>CAWIAD010000002.1:0-4800000 GCA_963833985.1 uncultured Planctomycetaceae bacterium | reverse complement strand
GTCTCCCGTCATCCTGCTCTGCCTGATCGCCGTTCGCTTGGGTTCAAAAGGTTCCCCCATCTACTCGCAGAGACGGCTGGGATCTGGTGGGAGGCTTTTTTGCATCCACAAGATCCGGACCATGTATGTGGACTGCGAGCGGAATTCTGGTCCGGTGTGGTCAGGCCAGGGTGATCCGAGAGTCACCCGGCTGGGGCGTCTTCTCCGCGCCACGCACCTCGACGAACTTCCGCAGCTGGTCAATGTCGTTCGAGGTGAAATGAGTCTCATCGGCCCCCGTCCCGAGCGGCCGGAGATCGCTGAACAACTCGATCGTTGTTTCTCGAACTATCGCGACCGCCTCCTGGTTCGACCAGGACTCAGCGGATTGGCCCAGGTTCTTCAGGGCCCCGACACCAACCTGGATGCAGTGCGCACCAAGCTGCGTTACGACCTCTACTACCGCGATCACCATGGAATCTGGCTCGACCTGAGAATTGCGCTGGCCACTGTGTTCGGCTTGCTGTGTGTTCCCGGTCCTGTCATCGCCAGGATTTTCCGGTTTCCCCTTTACAATCAACTCCCCGTCGAGCCCTTGCCGCAGGGAGAGCCAATTGCTGTCAGCTCGCACGTTCGTCCAACCTACGCCAGCTAGCTGCAATCTGATGAAATCGGCCCGCGGGCAGTGTAAGGCCGCCTTGCGAACAGAGTCGCGGTTGTTGGAACAAGTCTTATGATGCTGCTGGTTGGGTGGTGACACATGAGAAAGGTTAACGTAGTTCTCCTGGCGGGCGCGGTCCTGGCACTCTGCGTCCTGGGCGGCGCGGCCTGCTTTGTTCGTAGCCGACAGGTGCAACGCAATGCCTTCGCCCTGATCGAACGTGCTCGCAAGGAGGAGTTGCAGGGCAACCGGGCCACAGCCGCGGAGGCACTCCATCGGTACCTCGGCCTGCGGCCGAACGATAGCGAGACCTGGCGGTCGTATGCCCGTCTGACCGATGAGTCCACGACGGATCCCCGGCGCCGGGAGCAGGTTTACCTGGTCTATCAGGAGGCCCTGAGTCACAATCCTGACGACCAGGCGCTGGAACGGCGCAGCGTGGACTTGGCACTGGAACTGCGGCCGGAACGAACGGCCGACGCCAGGCGCTTCCTGAAAGACCTGATTGGCCGTGCCGCCAACAAGCTGGAGAAGAGCCAGGACGCCACCGACGTCGCCAGCGCCGCGGTCGAGCTCGCGGAACTGAAGGAGCTCGATGGCAAATGCCTGCTTCTGGATGCCGATTTCCCGGCGGCGGCCAGTGAGTTCGAGGAGGCGATCTCGTACGATCCGAGCCGGCTTTTCAGCTACGTCCAGCTTGCCCGTCTGGAGCGTGGATCTCTGGGCAAGGATCCCAGGGAGGCCGACCGCGAGATCGACTGGATGCTCGCCAGCAACCCGGGCTCGGGCCACGCTCGCCTCGAGCGGTTCCGATATCTCGCGGAGTTCCGCCCGCCCGCGCCAGAGGCTGATCTGAAGCAGGCTTTGCAACTGGCACCCGAGGACCCCGATGTCCTCCTGACCGCGGCGCTGGCGGCCGAGCAGAAGCAGGATCTGGCCGGGGCGCGGGGATATCTCCAGAAGGGGATGAAGCGGCATGCCGGGAATATCGCCTTCCCGATCGCCCTGGCGGAGCTGGAGACGCGCGATGGACACCTCGACCGGGCCGAGGCGGTCCTGCGGCAGGCCGACAAGGAGCATCCTTCCCCGGATCTCGCCTTCCGGCTGGCGGACACGCTCAGTTCGGAAAACAAGATCGACGGCGAGAATCAGGCCGAGAGCTACATCACGCGGCTGCGGGACGCGGGCATGGGCGAGACGCTCGGGCGCTACCTGGATGCGAAGGTCCTCTTTCAGCGCAAGCAGTGGGCCGAGGCGATCCCCAAGATCGAGTCGGCGCGGGCCCTTTTGAAGTCGCTGCCGCAACTCGACGCCCCGCTCAATCGCATGCTCGTCGAGTGCTACGGCCGGGTCGGGGCCGAGGAGCAAAGGCTCCGGGCGCTGCGGGACGTGGCGGAGAACCGGCTCGCGGGCGAATCGACGCGCGTCGAGTACGCCCGCTCGCTGGTGCGAGCCGGCAAGCTCGATGACGCGATCGCGGTGCTCGCACCCCTGGCGGAGCGTGTGCCCGAGCTCAGGCTCGATCTCCTGTCGGCCTTGATTCAGAAAGCCAACCGGACACCGCGCGACCCGGCTGTCTGGCGTGAAGTCGAACGGCAGTTGAGCCTTGCCGGCAAGGCCCTGCCCGGTTCGGCCGAGCGGCTGACGCTGCTCCGAGCCGAGATGCTGGTCGCCCGGGACCGGATGGACGAGGCCGGGAAGCTGCTCACCGAGGCCCAGGCGAAGGACCCGCGCAATCTCCCGTACCGGCTTGCTCTTGCCCGGGTTGCCCAGCGCCAGGGCAAGGGAGTGGAATCCTTGAAGATCATCGACCAGGCGGAAAAGGATCTGGGCCCGAGCCTGTCCATCCAGCTCGCCCGTCTGGACCACTGGGGGCGGCAAGGTGATGAAGCAGCGAAGGCCGCCGTGGCGAAGCTGGCGGAGACGCGGGCGCAGGTTGCCGCCGCCGACCGGCCCGCATTTCTGGACGGGCTGACGGTGACGGAGATTCGTCTCCGTGAGCCGGCCAGGGCGCGGGAGCACCTGGCCGAGCTGGCCGCGCTCCAGCCGGAGAACCTCCAGGTCCGGCTGACCCTCTTCGATCTGGCCATCGAGGCCGGCGACCACGCGGCTGCCGCCGATCTCGTCCAGGACCTGCACAAGCTGGAGGGCGACAGGGGGACGCACTGGCGGTTCGCCCAGGCGGCACTGCTGATCGAAAAGGCACGGAAGGGGGTTTCCCAGGACCTGGAGCAAGCCCGTGTGCTGGCGGCCGAGATCGAGCAGCAGCGGCCCGACTGGTGGGCCGGGCCGACCCTGACTGGTGAGCTCGCCGATCTGGCCGGCAATCTCGACCTGGCGATCGAGCAGGATCTCCGCGCCGTTGACCTGGGCAACGTCCAGCCGTCGTTCGCGCGCCGGCTCGTGGGGTTGCTCTACCAGCGCAGCCGGTTCGCGGAAATTGATCACGTCGCCCAGGTGCTGCGGGAGCGCGGCGTCGCCCTCGACGAGATCACCCTCATCAAGGCCGTCGAGGCGATGCAAAAGCAGAGTTTCGACGAGGGGATCGCGCTGGTGCGCCAGGTCTACAGCGACACCTCGACCCGCGCCGGCGACCATCTTGCGCTCGGCCGGTTCTACGCGACCGCGGGGCGGAACGAGGCGGCGGGCAAGGAATTCCGGCGGGCCGTGGAACTGGGCCCGGGAGTACCCGAGGCGTGGCTGGCCCACGTGCAGTACCTCACGCAGACCAGGCAGATCGATCAGGCCAAGAGCGCGATCGACGCGGCCCAGCAGGCCCTGCCCGCCGATCGGGCCGACGTGACACTGGCTCTCTGCTGGATGGCCGTTGGCGATCTGAAGCGGGCCGAGGCGCAGATAGGCAAGGCCCTGAACTCTGGTGGGAAGCCGGCTGATCCCGAGGCGCTGAAGATCGCCACGATCGTGGCCGCCGCCCAGAACCGCCCCGACAAGGTCGAGGAATTCCTGAACTGGCTCGAACAGCTTGCGCAGGTATCCAGGACCGACAAGGCGTGGATCCACCGGACCCGTGCCGAGCTGCTGCTGGGCAGGGGCCGGCTGGCCGCCCAGGATCAGGCGCTCGCGCTCGTCGAGCAGAACCTGAAGGACGACCCGGGCAGCGTGGCGGATCAGCTCCTCAAGGGGAACTTGCTGGCGCTGCGGCCGAGCCGGCGCGGCGAGGCCGTCGATGTTCTTGAGCCGCTGGGGGCTGCGAACCGGCTGGATTCCAACGAGCAATTCCTGCTGGCCCAGCTCTACCTGGCCCAGCGCGAGGAGCAGAAGTACCAGGACGAGATGTTCAAGCTTTTGAAATCAAGGACCAGGAGCCCGCAGCACCTGGCCCACTTTGTCAATTACTGGATCGGCCAGAACCAGCTTGATCAGGCCGAGCGCTGGCTGGGCGAGCTGAAGCAGGTAGAGCCGAACGGAATCGCGGCGCTGGAGCTGGAGGCGCGACTCCTTGACGTGCGGAATCGCAAGCCGCAGGTTCTGGCGCTTCTTGTCGCCCGCGGCCGCCAGATTCCGGACCAGATCGGCCTCGTGGCCGACCTCCTGAGCCGTTACGGGTTTACCAGGGAGGCCGAGCAAGCCTACAAGGCCTACATCGCTCGCGACCCCAGGGAGCCCGAGCGCGTTCTCGCCCTGGCGCGGTTCCTCGTCGCTCAGGACCGCGTGAACGAGGCAATGACCATCTTCCGGAAGGCCTGGTCAACCTGTCGTCCCGAAATGGTTGCCGCAGCCGCGATCTCGGTCTTCGATGCACCGTCAGCGGATGAGGCCCAGAAACACCAGGTGGAAGCCTGGAGCGTTGAGGCGCTTCAGAAGCGGCCCGACTCAGCCGTGCTGGTCGGGGGCCTGAGCGCGATCTGGATTCGCCAGAATCATTACGACGAGGCGGAGACGCTGTGCCGTCGCACGCTGGCGAGCGACCCCGAAAACGTCGGTGCCCTCAATGCGCTGGCCTGGCTGCTGGCCATGCGAGATCAGGGCAAGCCCCAGGAGGCCCTGGAGCTCATCAATCGGGCGGCCGAGACTCTCGGAGAGAACGTGTCCGTGCTCGATACGCAGGCTGTTGTCCGGATCAAGGCCGGCCAGATCGATCAGGCAGTGGAGGCGCTGCGGTCGATCCGAAAACAGGCGCCCAAGGTGCCGCGCTTCGCATTTCACCTGGCCTGGGCGCTTCAGGCACAAGGCCAGTCCGACCTGGCGCGAAAAGAAATGGGGGACGCCGAAAAGCTTGGCCTGAAGGCTCAAATGCTTGACGCACTTGAGCAGGCAGTGCTGCAACAAATGCACAAGGACTTACCACTCGGCCAGACCGGGAGCAGTTGAAAGGATGCGGGTTCAAGTACTCGATCTACGTCGGCTCCGATGAGTCGCCAACTCGCTCCTGACACAAGGCTGATCACCGAGTCAAGCAGAAAGGAGGAAACCCACAGCTCCCGAACCCGTAAGCTTCGACCGAAGGCTTCATCGCTCTCGGTCACCCCGGTAAACCTGCTTTGCAAGCCTGTGACTCAGTGTGAGCAAGGCACAAAAGTTTGAGATTATCGAAAACCGTTCCCAGCATTATCCCAGGAGAATTTCCGTGAGACGATTCAGTGGTCTACTGGCGATGGCCGTGGTGCTATCGCTCGGCGCGTCTGCACAGGCGCAGGTGACGTTTTTTAACTTCACCTCGAACAACAATACGGGTCTTTACTCGCAAACGTACACGATCTCCGGTCAGTCCCTGACGGCGACGGCCATTCAGGGCATCTCGATCAAACAAAGCGATTATTCGTTGACCAACGCGGGCTCTGCGTCGACATCGGGCAGCAATACTCTGTACGAGAAGGCGCCGGTGTCGAACGAAACCGGACTAGGTCTGAAGTCCGACCCCACGGGCAACAACGAGATCGTCTACGGTTATGGTATCAAACTGGATTTCTCGGCCGTCCAGCAGAGCCAGCCGTATTACATCACATTCGGCAGCGTGCAGAACAGTAGCCACGATGTCGCGGCTGTCTATGACCTGGCCAACAATAGCCTCATGGGGACGTATGGCCAGGGTAGCTCGCTGAGCCTTCAGATCGGACCTGGAGCGACGGACTTCCAGTATCTGATTACCGAGGTTCACAAATCGTACACGACCGGCCCCTGGTGGAACCCCACGACCGTCTACCCGAATATCCTTCTCGGTGCGGTGACTGTCACCCCCGCTGCCGTCCCCGAACCCAGCACTTTTGCCATCGCCGGCCTGGCGCTCTGGGCTTCGGTGCCAACGTCTGGCGGCGCCGTCGGCGCACCGCAAAGGGCAAGGCCTGAGTGGACCGCCTGAGGCGCAACGAACCGCAAAGGTCGATTGCGCCACAATCGCCCGAGCCTTGCAGTCCCGCCCGCTCATGGTCCAGGAAGACCAGTCCTTGAGCCGGGCGGGCCGTCTCGGGCCAGCCGTCTCGCTCTGGCAGGCAGGCGGGCAGGCACCACCCCGGCCACTGCCCGCTGCGAGCCAACACGCGATCGGGTCGACCGGCCCGCGGTGTCGTCCATCCCATCCTCATGCCTTTCCCGCTCGTCCGCGAAGGTGTCCACGGCCGGGGCCGTGGACACCACTTCGTAAGAAAGCAAGTTGCCGGCGCTGATGCGGGTGCGCGAGTGCGAGATCCCGTCGTTTTCTGCTTGACTCTACCTCAGAACTTGTCCTAAGTTTTGGATGTTGAACCTTCGCCCCCAGCTACCGATGATGAACCGATCGATCGCTTTACGAACGGATCTGACTCCCCCAACGACGGCCACTGCCACACTGCTGCTCGACGCCAGGCGGCATTCCCGAAGAAGCGATCTGCTCAACGTGTTCGGTGGCCCAGTCAGTGTTGCCCTTTCCCAGTGGACGTTCTCTGCGCACCGCGACAACGCCGCACGCGGTTTTCAAGCATTCTATGCATGTCTGTTATTGTATCTCGAGTTCCGGGGACGACTGTTACCCTGAGATGACCTACATCTCGGCCATGTGCGTGCGCCGACTTCATCCCGCGGCCCGCATCACGATCCTCATGGATGCCGCGACATCCCGCTTGCCCGCACGCACCCCGTTCGATGCCAGGTGCCTGGCCGACCAGCTGGTTGTCCTGGAGACCGGACTTGAAGACCTGGCGCCGAGGAGCCGGTTTCTCAAGACGTCGATGCGGCAAGTCGTCGATGGACCGTTCCTGTTTCTCGATGCCGACACGCTGCCGATCCGGCCTTTCGACGAGATCTTCGAGACGGCCGCACCGCTGTCGGTGGCGTTCGACCGCAATCCCGTCGATCCCGAGCCGCACTTCCCTGATGACGTCCGCCGGCTCTTCCTGGGGGCAGGCTGGCACCAACCTCAGCAGTGCTACCTGAATAGCGGCGTCATCCACTTTGGCAATCAGCCCGAGGCCCGAGCCCTGGGGCTCGAGTGGCATCGGAGATGGAAGGCCCTGTTCGATCAGGTTGGAGAGTATCGTGACCAGCCGTCGTTCAATAGCGCCATCGAGGCGCTGGGCATCCGTCCTGCCATCCTGCCCGTCGACCTGAATGCGATGGTCCTTACCCACCCGAGTTTGGCCCTCCATGCCAGGATTCTCCATTTCTATACATCCCGGGGCAGGCCGTACGGGGGGAGTGTGCTCGACCATCTTGTGAACCACCTGGGATCGCGGTGTGAGATCGACTGGCGCGCCATTGATACCGTGACGCGGTTCGGAGCCGTCTGGGCCCATGGGTTCCGCTGGCAGCTCGGAATGGGCCAGTATGGCCTGGCCGCCCGGTCGATCGCCGCGCGATTGAGCCACAGGATCTGGTCGGCCGGCAGCCGCCTCCGGACATCCCTGTACAGGCGTAACCAGGCTTCGCAGCCGGGCGAAGCGGGTACGAGCGATCTCGAACTTTCGCCCCTACCGCGGTAAGAGCTTCCCGACCTTGCAGACCGACATGTTCCCTCAGGAAGCCAGCCGCACAGCCCGCCAGCCGGCAGAACGGAGGCTACACGGCGCGGTGTCGCCCGGCCCGGTTGTGGTAGCGTCACGACGAAACGATGGCGTTTCATCGACCGATCCGCCGTGCCGGAACTTGCGCGCACTTCGAGCCTTCGCTTTTCTCCCGACTGCAAAGCCAACCATCGCCGGGTCCCGTTCCTTGAAGGTATCACATCGTCTCGGGGCGAGTGACCTGAGGCTCTTCGCAAGTCTCTGGCGCGGACGAGCCCGCGCCGCGGGGCCCACGGGACATCAAAAGGAAAAAGCCGGGGACATCATCCCCGGACGATCGTGGCTTGCGAACTGGAGACGTTTTTCAGGGCATTGCGGGTATCGACGATGAGATGGGCATGGGTGGCGATCCAGGGCCAGTCGTAGGCCGAGTGGTCGGTGACGATGAGGACGCAATCCTGCGCGGCGAGGAACTCGGGGGTCAATGCGGTGCTCGACATGTGCAGGTTCGGATAGTGGCGCATCGGCGGCAGCACGGGGATGTGGGGGTCGTTGTAGCGAACCTCGGCCCCCTTGTTCAAAAGCAACTGCATGAGCTCGAAACCGGGGGACTCGCGAGGATCGTCCACGTCCTTCTTGTAGGCCATGCCCAGCAGCGTGATCTTGCTGCCGTTGATGGATTTGCGGTCAGAATTCAGCGCATCGGCCACCCGGCTGACCACGTAAGCGGGCATCGCCGTGTTGATTTCTCCGGCCAGCTCGATGAAACGCGTGGCCAGGCCGTGCTTGCGGGCCACCCAGGTGAGGTAAAAGGGATCGATCGGGATACAGTGGCCGCCCAGGCCGGGGCCCGGATAGAACGCCTGGAAGCCAAAGGGCTTGCTCTTCGCCGCCTCGATCACCTCCCAGACGTTGATGCCCATGCGGTCGTAGAGCATCTTCAGCTCGTTCACCAGGGCGATGTTCACGGCGCGGTACGTGTTCTCGAGGATCTTGGAGGCCTCGGCCACCTCGGGGCTCGAGACCGGCACGACGCGGACGACCACCTTGCCGTAAAGGGCCGCGGCGAGCTCGAGGCTGGCGGCGTCCAGCCCTCCCACGACCTTGGGAATGGTGGGCGCCGAGAACTGGGGGTTGCCCGGATCTTCACGCTCCGGGCTGAATGCGAGGAAAAAGTCGGTGCCCGGGGTCAACCCCCGCGCCGCCAGCACAGGGAGCAGAACGTCACGCGTGGTCCCGGGATAAGTCGTGCTCTCGAGCACGATGAGCTGGCCCGGACGTAAGCGTGATGCGATCGCCTCGGCCGACTTCACGATATAGGTCAGGTCGGGTTCGCGGGCGTCGGTCAAGGGGGTTGGCACGCAGATGATGATCACGTCGGGCTCGTCCAGCCGCTCGAAGGACGTGGTTGCCTCGAACCCCTGCGCGCGCATCTGCCGGATCGTTTCATCGGGAATGTGGCCGATGTAGCTCTGGCCACGGTCCAGCCTGGCGACTTTTTCGGGATCGACGTCGAAGCCAAGGACTGCGATGCCTTTCGCGGCGAAGGCACGGGCGAGCGGCAGACCAACGTACCCCAACCCGATGATGCCCACGCGAACCGACGAGGTCTCGATCGCGGACTGGAGCGAGTCGAACCAGCGCGTCATTGTCATCACATCCCCTTGACCTGGATCATCAGCCGAACCTGGAGAACCCACGGTGTTCGGTCCGTTCGGTCCGCAATGTTTTACGAGATCCGCCGAATCGTCTCGCCTAAATAGATCCTCGCCTCTTGGAATCTGGGCCAGCCGCCCTCGGCTGGCTCAGGACGGCCGAGGGCGGCCGTTCCACACTTTCCCTCTTACGGGGAGCTACTTAGTAGCTCAGGCCGTAGCCATAAGGGAAGAGCGGATCGGCGGCGGTGCCGTCGTCGAGGTTGCAGGGGACCTGGTCCATCGAGCGGGGCCAGGAGTGGGGGAGCTTGCCGGTTGGCTTGACGTCGCCCAGGAGCACGTCGGCGATGCCCGCACCCTCGGTACCGGGGAGCCAGGCGGCCAGTACGGCATCGCTCGATTCCAGCACGGGGCCGAGCAGCACGGGGCGGCCCGAGTAGACCACGGTCGCCACGGGGACACCGGCCGCTTTCGCGGTCTTCAGTGCGGCGAGGTCCTCCGCGGGCAGGCTCAGGTCCCTGCGATCGCCCCGCATCTCGGCATAGGGGCGCTCGCCGATGACCACGATCACCGCGTCGGCCCCCGCGGCGCCTGAGCCGTCAGGGGAATGAACCACCTCGGTGCCTGACGGGACGGCCTGCTTCATGGCGGCCAGGAGCGTCGTGCCGCCCTGGGTGACGCGGCCCGTTTTACCTTGCCAGGCGATCGTCCAGCCTCCGCACTGGATTCCCAGGTCGTCGGCCGCCTTGCCCACGAGGACGATACGCCTGGCCTGCTTCGAGACCGGCAGCACACGTTTCTCATTCTTGAGCAGCACGAGCGACTTTTGCACGCACTGCCGCGCCACCTGGCGATGCTCGGCCGAGCCGACGGCCGAAGTCAGCGACGGATCAGAGCAGGGATGGTCAAACAGGTGCATCCGGGCCTTCACCAGGAGGATGCGTCGGGCCGCGTCGTCGATCCGGGATTCCGGCACTTTCCCCTCCCGCACCAGTTCCTTGAGCAGGCGGATGAAATCGACATAGTTGTTTCTTTGCCCTGGCCCAGAGGGGATCATGACCATGTCGAGGCCGGCATTGATCGAGTGCTCGATGGCCGTCTTGTAATCACGCGAGAGCTGGTCGATGGCGGCCCAGTCGGAGACGATGAAGCCGGAGAAGCCGAGCTCCTGCTTGAGCAGCCCGGTCAGAAGGTCACGGTTGCCGTGCATCTTCTTGCCGTTCCAGCTACTGTAAGAGGGCATGACCGACCCCGCCCCGGCCTGGAATGCGCCGAGGTAGCCGGGAAGGTGGATCTTCTTGAGTGTGGCCAGATCGCACTGGGTGTTTCCCTGATCCACGCCGTGGGTCGTGCCGCCGTCGCCCAGGAAGTGTTTGGCGCAGGCGAGTACCGAAGTGGTGTCTCCCAGCGTGGGCCCCTGGAGGCCGCGTACCGCGGCGGCGCCGATCTCGCGCACGAGCTCAGGGTTTTCTCCGAAGCTCTCGTAAGTCCGGCCCCAGCGCTCGTCGCGAGCGACGGCCAGGCAGGGTGCGAAGGCCCAGCGGATACCGGTGCCCACGAGTTCGAGCGCGGTGACTCGCGCGGCCTTCTCGACCAGTCCGGGATCGCGTGTCGCGCCCAGGCCGACGTTGTGCGGGAAGATCACCGCGCCATCCACGTTGTTGTGCCCGTGGACCGCGTCGATCCCGTAGATCAGCGGGACCTTGAGGCGGCTCTTGAGGGCGTAGGATTGAAGTTCGTCGTGCGTCCTGGCCCAGCCTGCGGGCGTGATGTCGTCGGGGTCTGAATCACCGCCGCTGAGCACCGAGCCCAGGGCGAAGCGGGTGATGTCGTTCTGATCCTTGATGGCCTTCAGGTCGGCCTGGGTCATCTGGCCAATCTTCTCGTCCAGCGTCATGGCCTTGAGCAGATCGTCCGCCTTCGCCACGGCGGCCAGATCCTCATCGCGGATGTCGTCGCCGGCGCGGGCCGAGCCCGCGCCGATCATCGGCAGCACGGCCATTACCGGCAGCACCAAACAGGTCCAGGACCAATGCAGCATCGTCATCGTCGCCTCGCCTTCCTGCGCAGTTGTGGCTGTCCAGAGGGAAGACTTCTGGAGCATGCTCTCCAGGATGGCGGGAAAGTGGGGCAAGATCAACCTGGCAGTGACGAGCGCGAGGCATCCGGACCCGAGTTTATTCCTGGCCGCGGCCGACCTCGCGTTTTGCCGGGAAATTGTGGGGCCTTCGGGGCTGGGGAATCGTCTTCCATCTCCTGGCTCCGGACCCTCGTTTCCGTGGAAGGACGACGGACCTTTGCGCCCTGCCGTGGAGGGGCCGGTTTGATCTGCTTCACGACGACGTCATCCCATGCGACGCTTCCCGCCGGCCAGAAGGCGTAGAGCATCACGCGACCCCACCGGGGAGTGAACTGGGTGTGCTCGGGCGTGAAGTCCTCGGTCTGCACGTTCCAGGCACCGGGATGACCCTGGAGATTCTGCTGGCTGCGATAGATCTCGCGTTTCTCCGTCTTCAGCGCATCGCCGTCGGCGCGGGTGCGGAATGAGGTCGGCAGTTCGTCGTAGCACTTGATGAAGACCTTGGCAGCCGAGCCGGTCGTTTGCCAGCGGCACTGGAAGCGATAGGTCGCCCCTTCCTCGACCGGGAAGAGGCTGCTGTAGTAGAGCACGCCGGTCGATCCCGCCACGTCTTCGTTCATCGTGAACCGGATGATGCGGTTGCCGGCCTTCCCGTCTCTGGCTTTTTCTGGCACCCAGGTGACACCGTGGGGCAGGGGGTCCCAGCCGGTCGGCGCGGCACGCCCTTGCTCGAAGTCGCCCTTCACCAGGTTCGGAGCCGTGCGCCAGCGTTCCTCCAGCGCGGGATCCGGCCCGCCGGCTGCTTGCTCCGTGCGGCCGTAAAGTCGGTCGAGCGCTTCCTTGACATAGAGGTGAGGAATCTCGCTGACGGTCTTCGTGCGGGCCTTCTTTTGATAGATCCAGCGGGGAGGGTCGGTCGAAAAATCGGCGACGTTGATCCAGAGGTCGTAGACGTCGGTCTCGAAGCCGGGCACGCGCTCTACCTTGCCCCAGATGCCGATATCCCCCGCCTGCTCGGTGACGACGATCTCCTTCATCTTCGCGAGCGGTGTATCGGGGCCGGGGAGGGTATGGGTGGCGCTGGCTCCAGTCACGGACGTCCTGCATGGATTCGGGGAGGATGAAGCCGCCCTCGCGATGGAGCCTGGTCCAGAGCATATCGCCAATCGTCTGGCCGTACTCGCCCTCGTCGAACCTGGACTCAAAATCAAACGGGATGACGAGCTTCCTGGAAGAACCGGTGGCCGGTTGCTGAGCCAGTGCGGGAACGGCCGAGATCATCAGCAGGGTCAAGATCCAGCCGAAGGCTGAGAAGCTGGAAAGGGGTAAGAGCCGGAAGGCAGAGCGCCACCCCGCATCCGCCCATGTTTTCGAAGCGGCGGGTCGCACTTGTTCCAGGAGCAGACTTGCGGATTGCATGCTCGTTCACTTCTTTTCGGGCTGAGGCTTGCTGGAGGCGGGTGTCCCGGACGGCGCCGAGGTGAGCCGCTCGAAATACTGCCGGTTGAGCTCTTCCCAGCCGGGTGGAGACGGCTCCTGCATGCTGCCCAGGATCTCTTTCTGGACATCGGTCGGCAGGTTGGCGGTGCGGTCCTGCCGGACGGTGAACTCGCCTTTCAGGTAGGTCTTCACCTGGCCGAGGCCCTGGAGCAGCACGTCGCGACGGCGCAGGGCGCTCTGGTAGCGACCGGCCTTGAGGTCGGTTTCGACGGTGGCCATCACGTCGATCATCCGCTTGAGGTCGTTGTGGTGGTACTTGAGCACCTTGAAGCGGAGGTCGACCCCCTCGGCCTTGTTGCGAAGCTGGGCCTGCCTGGTCGCCAGGCGGCCCATGTCGCGCGCCGGCCGGTCGGGGATCGGTCCGTGCAGTCCCTCACCGCCGGCGCCGCTCTCCTTGCCGCCGCCGGTGGCACCGCCCACGGGGTCCTTGCTGTAGTCCTTGACCTGCCCTTTCACGAAGGCGTCGGGCGTGAGCCGGCTGGGCGTGTTCCTGCCCCCCTTCCCTACAGCCGTGTCGCCCACGAACTCGCCGCTCGACTTGCCCTGCCGTCCCTCGCCACTGCGCCCGGCGATCTCGCTGGTATTGGGGAGGCGATTGCCGGTCACCCCGCGTGCGCTGTTGTTCGAGATCGGGCCGTCCATGGCATCCCAGCCGGCCCCCTTGTCCAGCGAGTCGGCCCAGGTACTCGACGCGTCTTCCATCTCGTTGAACAGGTCTTCCTCGCCCTCCATGAGCTTGCCGACGATGTCTTCCATCTCCCTGGGAAGCTCGGCCATGGGGGCTTCCTTCATGTCGCCGGTGAGCGGCTCTTCCTGGCTCCAGCGCTCGCGGTCGGGCGTGTCCGGGAGCCACTTCTCGATATTGGTGGTCATCTCCTTGGCCATCTCGGCCCCGAGCTGCTCGAGCGGCACGGCGATGTCGGCGGTCTTCTTGGTGAGCGCGTCCTTGGCCATCTTGAGCTCGGTCTGCACCTCGACCAGCTCCTTGAGCAGGCTCGGATTGGAGAAGTCCTGCTCGGGAAGCTTGCTCAGGTCAGTGTGCTTGTCGGCCATGAACCTGGCCCATTCGTCCTCGGCCGCGGCGAGGTCCTTGAGCAGTTGCTTCTCCTTCTCGGTGAAATCCTCGACCGGCTTCTTGGCCAGGTTCTCGGTGGCCTCGATGACCTTCTTCTGCTGCTTGAGGAACTCGGCGAGCTTGTCCTTCAGGTCCCGCAGCTTGCTCTGGACGTCCGCGGGAAGCTGCGTGTCGGGCCGCTTCTTGAGCTCGGCCAGCACGTCGGCCGCTTCCCTGCGCAGCTCGCCGAGCATTCTGCGCAGCACGTCGATGATCTGCTCCTGGGTGGCCCCCAGTTCCCCGGCCGGCCTGGTGAACCCGGACAGCAGCTTGACCTGTTGCAGCAGTTCGGCCTGACGGATGGCCTGGACCATCGCGCCGAAGGCCAGCTTGCCGAGCGCACGCTTGATGTCCACTGTATCGGCATCGCCGGTCGCGGCGATCGCCTCCACGAGGACCGCTGACGCCTTCTGGATGCCGACCTGCTGGCTGCGGAGGGCGGTTGCATGGCTGCCGGCCTCGGCATCGGTCCCACTCCGGGGCAAGCCGGCGGTCTCCGCCCGGGCCCGGAGCTGGTCCTGAAGGATGCGCGCGAGGGCGGTTCGCAGGCTTTCAAGCTGGGCGAGATCCGCCTTCGCCTTGTTCTCGGCGGCCACGAGGTGGATTGGCAGCCAGGGCGAGGCCGACTCCTGGGGCCCGAGCTCCAGCTCGGGGAGCTTGACGTTCCGCGTGTCGCGCGCGACGGCCCGTACCCAGACCGTCTGCCCCGGCTTCACCCTGGCCGCATCCAGGGCAAGGTTCTGGCTCTGGACCGCACCGGTGGCGGCGAACGTCGTCCACCGCGCCTCCGTACGGACAGCCGCCGGAGTCGCATCCGCGCCCGGGGACTCGATCCGGGACTCGATCCGCACCTCGCCCAGCCCGTAATCATCGCCGGCCCGGACCACGATGTTCGGCTTGCCGCCCACGGCGACGGTTGTCTCGCCAGCCGGCTCCACGATGGCCACGGTCGGGGGCGCGTCGCTCAGCACCTTCAACTGGTTCACCCGCGGCTGCGGATCGGTATGGCCCGTTGCGGTGAACAGGTGGATGGTGTACGTGGTCGTGTCCCGCAGCAGAAGCCGGGCGTGGAGCGTCTTGCCGTCGTCGCCGACCTGGCCCTCGATCGTCGTGTCTCCCAGCACGAGCTGGCCCCGGGCAATGGGCGCCGTGGGGTGGATTTTCAGCTCGGCCCGGGTGAACTGGGGCGCCTCCAGATCGCCCTGCGTCTGCCGGACCACTTCCCGCGGCCGGTTCAGATACGAGGGGAACTCGTAGGCCACTTCCACCCCGGCGACGGACGGCTTCTGATAGGTGGTGACCTGGTAGACCGGCGTCTGCGAATCGCCGATCTGGAGCCGGTATCCAAGCGGAGCGAGCACCTGGGAGAGCGCGGCGACGTAGCGGCCGCCGGTCTCATCAGCGAGCATCGGCTGGGCGGACTCCGGCTTTCCTTCCTGGCGGACGTAGAGCGTGGCGGGATACGCCTTGCGGTTCGGGTGAGCGATCTCGGCGGTGATCTCCAGACTGGCGCCCAGGAGCACCTCGGCATCGCCGGGCGTCACCTTGACGATCTGGACCGAGCCGCGCGTGGGGACGAACGTGAAGGGGTGCAGCATGCGCCGGGTCGATGATCCCCAGGTGGGCAGGAGTGCTCCCAGGAGTAGAGCCAGGCCGAGTACCAGCGCGAGCACGAAGAACGCTTCCAGCAGGTCCTGCGGAGTCTGCATGCAGAGCAGAAACCGGCGCCACCGCGTCTCCCGGCTGGCGGCCTGGTGGAAGGGGATGTCTGCCACCGCGACCGCCGACTGGGCGATGGCGGCGCGGCGGAATGGATCGTCCTCCAGCCCGTCGCGCCCGGCAAACTGGACGAGATTGATGAGATGGCTTTCCAGCTCCGGAAACGCCAGCTCGACCCGCCGTGCCGTGGCCTCCAGGCTGCGCCGGCCGCGCCGCTGGCGGTACAGCAGGGCCGCAACGCAGATGAGGCTGAGGACGACCCAGAACGCGAACAGGGGCAAGATCACGCGCTGCGGCAGCCGGAGCAGGGCGTCGGCCGTGACGAAGAGCAGCAGCGTGGCCAGGGAGACCACCAGGGAAAGCACCGCCCCACTCCAGAACGAGCAGGTCCACCACTGGAGCCAGGTCTTTCGCAGCCGGGCGGTCACAAGGTCTGCCTGGGGCGACATGAGGGCGATTCCTGATTCGCTCGGGTGGTATGATGTTTAAACTCGGTGCGTCGTCGCTGCGCTGGACGCACCCTACGTCACTCCGGCGGGCGCGATCGGGCGCTTTGCCGGCCCGTCACATTACCTCTGAGGTCTCCCTCAATGGGTTACTGCCGTGACGATCACGTTGGTGCCGATCGCCAGCGCGTCCTTGTCGCTGTAGCCGTAGGTGTAAGGGTGAGGGAATTGCTCCCAGCCGTTGCCCAGGTCAAACCGGCTGTAGACCACGGCGAGCCGGCCGTCGAGCGTGATGCCCGAGAGGCTCGGTGCGCTCTGGCGCCGAAGTCTTCGGCGACGCGCGGCGTGTACTCCACCCGGCCGATGTCGTAGTGCGCGTGGTACAGCGGGTGGTCGGGCGGGATCGACTGGAGCGAGTGTTCGGGCAGGACCCCGGCGATCTCGCGCCGGAAGGCCAGGTCGAACGCCAGCCGGCCGCAGCAGGCGTCGGCCAGAAGCATGCCGCCGGCCTTGATGTAGTGCTGTAGCCAGGCTCGCTCCTCGTCATTCCAGTGGAATTCGTGGTGGCCCGTCATGTAGAGCAGGGGATAGCCCATCGCCTTGGGGTCCCGGGGCCGGACGCTCACCTTCTTGAACTTGATGGTCAAGGTCGAGTTGTCGCGCACGTGCTTGAGCAGGTTGTGCACGGCTGAGGGGTCAGGGTCCCAGTCGCCGTCGTGCACGAGCTGGGCGAACAAGAAATCGTCGCGGCTGGCGGCGTCGGCCTCGTGGTAAACCTTGGTACTGCTCAGGAAGCGGCCGAGCTGGTAGCTGCCCAGCAAGTAGGTGATGTAGTTGGCGCCAATCTGGCGGGACTGGTCGATCACCACCCGCAGTCCGCGGGGATGGTCGTGGCCGTCCCATCCGCAGGTGAGGTCGACCGGCGAGTACACCAGCGCCGTGCGGCAGCCGACGGAAATGCCCTCGAGACAGGGTGCCTCCTCGTACCTCGAGCCGTCGGCCTTCTGGTAGTGAAACTGGCTTAACTTATAATAGGACGAGAAGATGGGGTCGTCGACCGTGAGCTTCCGGAGCGGCCGGCCCGGGAAGGTGGCTTCGACCTCGCGGCGGAATGCGTCGTTGAAGTCTTTCCAGCCGCAGCAGGCGTCGCCGATGATCATGCCGCCGTCCAGTACGTACCGCGCCAGCCTCTGGCGCACCTCGTCGCCCAGGGTGAAGCTGTTGTGGCCGGCGAAGAGCAATGCCGGCAGTTCCCGCGGATCGAACGAGAAGTGCTCGAAGTCGGCTTCTGCCTTGCCGTAGTGGATGCCCAGCTTCTCGTTGGTCCACGCCAGCAGGCTGTCGAGGTCGGCCGGGTCGGTCATCCAGTCGCGGTACTGCACGCGCTGGTCGCCCCGGCGCACGTCAGCGCACCGGCCCCAGGGCCATCTTGCCGACCAGCGAGGGGGGCGCCGGCGGTCGCTTCTTCTCGGTGCGCCGCAACGGCGTGGCGGGCAAGGGGAGCGGCGGGAACGACTCACCGCCGGTCCGGCTTTGCGGCCTGGCCTTCGGCGGCGGACCGCAATCGACCGGGCCGGACCCCTCCTGGGCCCATCCGGCCCCCGGCATGGCAAGCAGCCCGGATCCGGCTGCCCCGGCCGCGGTCCAGTAGGCGACCGCGGAGTCCTTCACAAATTGCCTGCGCGACAGCTCACCATCGCCTGTGTGCTTTGCCGCCGACATCGTGTTGTCCTTTAGTAACGCCTGCGCGTGTGGGGTGGGTGGCCGGCTTCGCTTCGGGAATGCATCCAGAGAAGCGGAGGCCGCACCGCCCCTTCCTGAATACGCTCCCGGGACCTGACCGGTGACCCACTCCTTCCACTATAATCTTCGATGGGAGCCCGCTCCACGGTCCGGCAGGCTGCGGCAGCGCCCGCCCGCCCTGCTGCCACCGGGCTCCGCGTCCTTCCGGAGGCTCGCCGATGCACCGCTGCGCCCCGCGACCACTTCCCTGGCTGCCTGGAATCGTTCTTTTCCTGGCCTGGCCGCTGCCGGCGCCGGCCCAGCAGTCCGAACCCCCTGCGCTGAACCCGTTTGGCTCGCCCTCCGAGCGCGCTGACAGGAGCCGCGATGATGCCGTCCCCGGGTTCGTGGAAACCTCCGACGGCAAGATCCATCCGGGGATCATCCAGCTCACCCGCGACACCCGGCTGAAAATCTTCGACGAGCAGCAGAAGAAGCACCGGGAGATCCCCCTGCGGGTGATCCGGCGCATCGACTGCACGGTGCGGAAGGAGTGGAACGAGCAGGAATGGCGATTCAAGGAGAACGCCAGCGACGAGAAGTACTACACCGGCCGCAGCTATCCCATCCGCGAGTACGGCCACGCCATCACGCTCCAGAACGGTCAGAAAATCGAAGGCACTCTCTCGGGCATCGTCTACGTCCGGTCCGATCCGGATGCCAGGCCGGAGCGTTACCTGCTGCACAGCCGCGACAAGGGTGCGCCAGGAATGGAACTGAAAGCACTGCTTTACGTTCGCTCCATCCAGCTTGGGGCGAAGGCACTCGAGGAAGGTCAGCGCAAGGCGGCAGAACGGAAGCCGGGAACGCCGGACAGGAAAGGTCGAAGGTGAGCCATTTCCAGCGGCCCGGTCTCGCCTGCTACAATACGGGCGACGAACCGCGGACAGGAGGACGGACCATGGACCTGCCCATGAAGTTTCCGAGCGACACCGAGGTGATTCTGGAAGATGTTGCGAGATTCCGGCGCTCTCGCCGGCGGAGCGCGTGCGGTCCATTCGCAGCCTGCTGTCCGCTGGCAGGTTCCTCCTGAGCAAGTCGCCAAAGGCTGCCTGGGCGAAGCAGTATGCTGACGAGCAGAAGCTCCTCGAGCGACGCAACATCCGGGATTTCATCGCACGTCATGAACGTTGACCCCAACCTCTTGCCCGGCGATTCCGTGCGGGCCGTCGAATCTCTGGCCGAGGCGTTTGATGCCCGATCGATTCGCTACGCGCTCATCGGCGGGTTGGCGATCGTACTCCGCGGCCGTCCCCGGTTCACTCGGGATGTCGACTTCCTGCTCGAGGTTCCGCAGATCGTGTTGCCCGGACTGCTGGACGACCTTGTCGAGCGGGGTTTCGGGCTCGATCCAACGATCGTCATCAAGCAGTTTGTTCGGGAGCATGTGGCCTCGTTCCCGTTCGGCGGAGTTCGAATAGACTGGCTCAAGCCGGTCCTACCCCTTTACTCGCGAACGCTCGCCGATGCCGCGCGCCTGGAGTGGACGGAAGGTCACACGGTCCGCGTAGCCACCGCCGAGGGGTTGATTCTCACCAAGATGGTCGCCTTCCGGCCTCAGGACCAGATCGACATCGAGACCCTGCTGACCGCCAATCGCGACGAGATCGATATCGACCTCATTCGCAAGGAGTGGTCGCCCTTCGCGGCGACAGAGCCCGAACGCACGGCGTGGCTTGAGTCCGCGATCGACAGGCGGGTTGTACGGCGAGAGTGATTCCGGGTTTCTTCCTCTCCGGACCGATTTTCAGCTTCGGCAGTTCCAGGAGCAGCCGCAGTCCGCCCGCCGACGGGCTCAGGTATCCGTCGGATCTTCCGCGGATTGCGCGGAAACGCCCTCGCCCCGGGCTGTCTTGCACCATACTCGGAAGAGGGGCAATTCGTCTCCGGGACGTGGATAATCTGCCCCGCGCATGCCGGCATGTGGCCTCTATAGGGATTGCATGGCACACGGGCTTGCCGGAAACGGCGCGAACGAAGCCAAATCTTGGCCGACGTAAAGTTCTCTAGGAAAGGGAGATAAAGTGAAAAACCTGGTCTCTCAGCGGCTCAAAACGAACCCAAAATTGGCGGGTGGCTCGGTGGCCGGCGAGAATCTCCGAAAGACTTTCCGGGGTGGGCTGTGTTCCTGGGTGGAGGACGTGCATGACCGATTCACCAGCGACCCGGCAGAGCCTTCTGGTCCGGCTCAAGGATCCCGGCGATTCGCGGGCCTGGGGAGAGTTCGTGGCGATCTACGCACCGCTCATCGACCGGCTGGCGCGGGCCAAGGGATTTCAGGAGGCGGATGCGGCCGACCTGGCGCAGGAGGTCTTCCGGGCCGTGGCCGGTGCGATTGACCGGTATGATCCCGACCCGGCGCGGGGGTCGTTCCGCGGCTGGCTGTTCCGGATTGCCCGCAACCTGATGATCAATCTGCTCGCCGCCCGGCGGGTCCGGCCGCAGGCGACGGGAGATTCGGATGTCCGCGAGCTGCTCGACCGCGTCCCGGCGCCCGATGCGGCGGAAACGGCGTTCTTCGACGCCGAGTATCGCCGCCGGCTGTTTCACTGGGCGGCCGAGCAGGTTCGCGGCGAGTTCCGCGACTCCACCTGGAAGGCCTTCTGGCTGACCGCGGTGGACGGGCAGGAGCCCGCGACAGCCGCGGCCACCGCGGGGATCTCGGTCGGTGCCGTCTACATCGCCAGGAGCCGGGTCATGGCCCGACTGCGAGCGGTGATCGAAGCAGTGGAAGGTGATTCCCTTTTGACTTCATAACACTCGTCGACCACAAGCCAGGAGCGCACGATCATGACCGCCCGAGCCCACCGCTGCGATCCTTACCGGCTGCGTCTCTCGCTGGAGGACCGGCTCACGGACGCCGAGCAGGATGAGCTGGCGGCTCATCTGGAGCGGTGCGGCGCGTGCCGTCAGGAACTGGAGCGGCTCGCCGCCGCTAGCCAGCTCTGGGGCGAGGCGCGGCTCTTGCGCGAGGGAACCGAACCGGACGACCCGGCGACGATCGGACTGGCGCCGGGGACCGAAGCGTCTGAGGACGACGAGAGCGATCATGCCGCCGGCTCCGCCTGGATCGAGTTCCTCGATCCGCCTCCTGCGGACCAGCCCGAACTGCTGGGCCAGCTTGGCGCTTACGAGGTCTTCGAGGTGATCGGCCAGGGGGGGATGGGCGTGGTGCTCAAGGCGCGCGACCCGGCGCTCGATCGCACGGTGGCCATCAAGGTCCTCACCCCCGCGCTGGCGCACGCGGCGACGGCGCGGCGCCGGTTCGCCCGCGAGGCACGGGCCGCAGCCGCGGTCGGGCACGAACATATCGTCGCCATCCATGCGGTCGATGAGTTTCGCGGGCTGCCCTACCTGGTCATGCAGTACATCCCCGGCCGCTCGCTCCAGGAGCGGCTCGACGCGACGGGGCCGTTCGAGGTGAAGGAGATCTTGCGCATTGGCACCCAGGCCGCCCGGGCCCTGGCGGCCGCGCATGCACAGGGAGTGGTGCACCGCGACATCAAGCCGGCCAACATCCTGCTGGAGAACTGTGTCGAGCGGGTGAAGCTCACCGATTTTGGCCTGGCGCGGGCCATCGACGACGCCAGCCTGACGCAGAGCGGCATCATCGCCGGTACGCCCCAGTACATGGCACCCGAACAGGCCAGGGGCGAGCCGGTCGACGCCCGCTCCGATCTCTTCTCGCTTGGGGCCGTCCTTTATGCGATGGCCGGCGGCCGGCCGCCCTTCCGGGCGGACTCGGCGATGGCCGTGCTGAAGCGAGTGTGCGACGATCGCCACCGGCCAATCCGCGAGCCTCAACGCCGAGATTCCCGACTGGCTCGAGGCCGCCATCGATCGCCTGCTCGCCAAGGAACCGGCCGAGCGGTTCCAGACCGCGGTCGAGGTGGCCGACCTGCTGGAGCGCGGGCTGGCCCACGTGCAGCAGCCGACCGCCGTGCCCGCACCGGTCGTCTCGGGGCCTCTCCCAGCAACCCTGCCGGCCCTGGATGTGGATGTCCCGGCCGCCAAGACCTTGTACTGGCCGCACCGCGACCCGCGCCGGCTGGCCGTCGCGGCGGGCCTCGCCCTGCTCGCCATCGCGGGGCTGGGCGCGAGCGAGGCCGCAGGCCTGACGCAGGTCACCGATTTCGTCGCCACCGTGCTGCGAATCAAGACTCCCGAGGGGACGGTCGTCGTCAAGGTGGACGACCCGGCCGTCAAGGTCGAAATCGATCACGACGTGATGGTCATCGGCGGCGCGGGACCGCAGGAGATCCGGCTCCGCACCGGGCTGCATCGCGTGCTGGCCACGCGCAACGGCCAGCCGGTCAAGGATGATCTCATCTCGATCACGAAGAACAAGAAAGAGATCGTGGCCATCGGCTTCGAGGCCGCGGAAACGACGGGTTCCAGCACATCGTCGCCGCCTGCGCCCTCATGACGGCGCCGCTTTCCCACGCCCAGCAGTGCATAACCTGCCACAAGGTGTCCGATTCCCTCGACCGGCCTCTGCCGCCCAAGCATCCCCGGCTTGAGAACCTGAACCTGGCACCGCCCAGCGCGGGGATGGACAGCCTCTTCCCGCCTGGAACGGCTCATCCGGCCCGCTCGCGCGGCCTGGTCTGGAGCCTGGCGTTCTCGCCGGATGGTCACCATCTTGCGATTGGCCAGCAGGGCCTGAACGGGCTGGCATCGATCCTGCGGGTCTGGGACCACCGCCGACCTCGGGGCGAGGAAAGCTGGGTGGCGCGCTCCGCGGCCTACCGCTGCCTGGCGTTCTCGCCCGACGGCAAGAAGCTGGCGACCGGCACCTTCGACTGCGCCGTGGAACTGTACGGGCTCGACGGCGTCGTCGCCTCCCTCCAGGGCTTCTGGCAGGAGCAAGAGCCGATCAACGCGCTTGCATTCCTTGGGGACGGCCGGATCATCGTCGGCGACTGGGCCGGGAAGATCATCTACATCAGGACGACGCAGCAGCCGCAGGTCGTGGCCCGGTATCCCGGCAAGATCTTCGCGCTGGCCGCTAGCCGGGATGGCTCGACGCTGGCTGTGGCCGGCGAGACGGGGATAATCGAGATCATCGAGGTGGACACGGGACAGGTCAAGGCAACCCTGCACGGCCACGACCTGTCCGTGGAGTCGCTGGACTTCTCGCCCGACGGCAAGCACCTGGCCTCAGCAAGCTGGGACAGGACCGTGGCGCGTGTGGGAGGTGAGCACGGGACGCGAGGAGAAGCGGATCGCCCACTCCGAGAATGAGCGCCTGGCCGTGCGTTTCTCGCCCGACGGCAAGATCCTCGCCTGCGCCGACGGCAAGCTCGGCAATCTCCACACCACGCCCTTGCCGTGCACGGTCCAGCTCTGGGACTGGGCCGATGGCACCCTCCTGCACGTCCTGAACGGCCACACCAACAGTATCTACGCGCTGGCATTTTCTCCCGACGGCAAGATGCTGGCCTCCGGCGGCATGGACCAGACGGTCAAGTTCTGGGACGTGGCAACGGGCCGGTTGCGTGAGACCATCATGCCGGGCGAGTGGGAGACCGGCCCGGAACTGGGCCTTCCGCCCACGGTCCGAGGCATTGCCATCCCGGCTTCCCGCGCGCCCTCGGCCCCGATCCCTGCACCGGTCAGGGCAACTGTACCGGCTGCCGCACCTGCGCCACAACCGCAGGGAAGCGTCATCATTCACCACGGTGACGCGGTCGAGGCCTGGGCGGTTGCCTACTCTCCGGACGGAACGATGCTGCTCAGCAGCGGGTCGAAAGGACCCATATGGCGCCAGATGTTGGTCACGGCTAACCACGACTGGAAGATCGAAGGTTCCTCTCCCGCCAATGCGATTGTCTTCTCGGCCGATGGCAAGCTGTTCGCAACCGCGAACGTCGACCATACCGTGGGGTTGTATCGATCCTCCGATGGCCGGCAACTGATCTTGCTTCAAGGACACACCGACGCCGTTCGCACGGTGGCCTTCTCGCCGGACGGCAAGCGGCTTGCGTCTGGATCGTGGGACAGGACGGTCAGGGTCTGGGACGTGGACTCGCGGAAGCTGGTCTGCGAGATCGGATCGAACAAGGACCCAGTGAATGCCGTCGCGTTCTCTCGCGATGGTCAATTTCTGGCGATCGGAACGGGAGATTGGCGGACGAAGAATCCCGGTGAAGTCAGTCTATGGGATCCCATCACCGGCCGGTCAGTGATGCCCCTCCTGTCCACGCGCCGCGATATCAAGGCCCTTGCGTTCTCACCCGACGGCCATAGGCTGGCCTCAGCATGCGGCTCATCAGAGGGCTCGGTCGCCGTTCTCACTCTGTCCGTCGGGGCGGAGGAGGCGACGGTGGGCCCCGTGGATCGCCTTGACTGTCCCAGTGGCGCCACGGCCCTGGCCTACTCGCCCGACGGCAAGATCCTCGCCGCCGGCCAGTGGAACGGCAAGCTCTGCCTGTGGGATGCAATCACCATCAAGCCGCTTACCGACGGGCCGATCGCAGCTCATGACGACACGATCTTCGACCTGGCGTTCTCTCCCGATGGCACACAGATCGCCACGTCCAGCAAGGACAACCTCGTCAAGATCTGGGACCTGAAAGAGCTCGTCAAGCCGCGATCGGTGGCCCGGAAGAATTGACGAGCACGGTGAGCTGAGCGGAACCACGTACGGATCAGTTTTTCTTCAACCTTGGATCATCAAGATCTTGCAGGAACCGGTCGCGATAGGGCTTCGGAACCTGGGGGTCAGTGGACATGCGTCGCAGGGCGGCAATAGCGACCTGGGCCGACGGAACATCGATCTCGATGATCGTGAGCGCGGAGACCTCGCGGATCCGATAGTCCGCATGACTCAGAAGGCCCTCGATGGCCGGGATGGCGGACCGGGCACGTGGACCGAGAATCCTCAGGCAATCAAGCCCGGCGCGCTGGTGCGGCACGGACGAACTGCGGACCCACGCGATGAATGTCGGCAGCAGAGAGGCAGCCTCGGCGGGTGCCAGTTGATCCAGCTCATAGAGAATTCCGCTGGGACTGATGGGCGCCTCGGAGAGCGGCGCCGAGACCGATTCCGTGATGAGCGACTTCAGCGCGGCAACGGGCAATTCGCATCCGGCTCCGCGGACCTTGAACAAAGCGAGTGCGCAGGCCAGGCGCACGGTCGGCTCTGGGTCGCTCAGGCTCCGGGTCAGGACCTGGACCGCCTTCTCCAGCTCCGCGGGATACGTGGCGAGGGCGGTCGCTGCGGCGCGACGCGCGGCGGAGTCCTCGTCCGTCAGGCCGGCACGGAGCCGCTCACCGATGGCTGCGGTTTCCTCGCGACTCATGCTCACGCCCAGACCGGTTCCCATGAATCCCAGGGCGCGGAACGCAGCTCTGCGTACCTTGCGCGAGGGGTCGTGGGCAGCACGCAGGAGCGCCTCCAGCCGCTGCCTGGAGAGTTCGTTGAACCAGCTCAGCCGGTCGCATGCCAGCAGTCGCACGTCGGCGTCGGGGTCGTGAACCGCGTCAATGAGGACGGCTTCCGCGCCCTGTCCCAGTGAGTGCAGCTTGTCGGCGGCAGCCTGTCGCAGCGCAGGGCTCGGGTCGCGCAGTTGCCGGGCAAGCCTGTGGCGCAGCCACGCCTGGCGGATCGGCGCCCAGGCCACGATTCCGGCGAGGACGAGCAGGACCACAACCGCCGCGCAGAGCGTGACCTTCAGCAGAGTCCCGAAAAGACGGCGCTTTCGAGCCATGGGGAAGACTCCGCGCGTGCCATGATGCAACGGACGAGTTTATCGTGAGGCTGAAGAGCGACACGATTGGAATCGTATCCCACGAGGGGATGGAGAGCGAAGAGCGACACGATTGGAATCGTATCCCACGAGGGGATGTTGGCTTTGGCCCGTCCCAACCATAACTGTCGACTGGCCACTGCCGACTTCCGCCCTGGTGGGCCTCGCCTGCGGCTCGACCCACCCTACAAACTGGCCGCTGCCGCCCTGGTGGGCCTCGCCTGCGGCTCGACCCACCCTACAAAGCCGACTGCCGACTGTCCACTCAGCCGTGACTCATCGGACGAGCGGAGGGGCTGCCCTCGCTTACCACCGACATCGGCCGGATCTTCTGGGTGGTGCCGCCGTGATCGACCAGGACGGCGTCACCGCTGTGGTAAGCCGGGTCGCCGGAGAACATGGCCAGGACCACGTTGGCGACGTCCTCGGGGCTGGCGGCCTGGCCGCTGGGGTTCATGCCGGCGAGCCGGCTCTTGGCTTCGGCCTGATGGTGAGTGAGGCGATCGACCCAGGCCGTGTCTGTAAGCCAGGGGCAGACGGCAAAGACGCGGATGTTCTCGCCCGTGAAGCCGGCGGCCACCGACTGCGTCATGCTGATCACGCCGGCCTGCGTGGCGCCCAGGAGCACCGCGTCGGGGAACGGCAAGACCGTGCCCACGAACGACGAGGTGTTCACGATGATGCCGCCCCCTTGCCGGGCGAACAGCGGCAGCACCTGCTTCATGCACAGGAACACGCCCTTGACGTTGATGGACAGCACGTCCTCGACAATCTCCTCGGAGCTCTGGCTGATCGGCCCGAAAACGCCCTCGATGCCCGCGTTATTGAACAGGAAGTCTAGGCCACCGTAGAGGTCGAGCGCCTGGTCGAAGAGGCCGCTGATGGCGTTCTCGATGCGGACATCGGTGCGCAGGAACTTGACCTCGTAACCTTGTTTCGCCAGGTCGAAGGCGGAGGTCTTGCCGCGCACGTGGTCGCGGCCGGCGATCAGGACCCTGGCACCCGCGGCCGCCAGCCGCGTGGCCACGGCCTTGCCGATGCCCGTTGCTCCGCCCGTGATCACGGCCACCTTGCCGGAAAGGGGGTCTGCCATGAGAGTTGCCTCACTTTCTTGGCACGCCTCGGTCAAATTGGCACGCGACATTGCGTCGTTCCTGGATCCTGGAGGGTATCGCCTCTGTCTTGTGGGCGCCGGCGCCGGCTCACTCAGGAGTGATCTCCTTGATGAAGATATTCTTGTACTGCACGAGGCTCGGCGGTCCGGCCCACTGGCCGTTCCTCTTCCCGCCGTGATGCTGAAGCGCCAGCCGGCCGCGCGCAGGCAGGTCGGGAATGACGGCGCCCGGGATCACCACCTTGCCGTTCAGAATGGTCCTGACCGTATGGCCGCGGACGGTGATCTCGAATCGGTTCCACTGGCCGACCGGATGATCCGCCTGCATCCTCGGCGTCACGGCCGCCCGCAGCTCCGGCGCCGTACCGGGATCGGTGCGGATGCCGTACATCTCTCCCGAGCCGATCGGCCAGCACCAGATGTTGACCTGGTGCCGCCCCGAGCCGCGCAGATAAACGCCCGAGTCGGCGTCAGGCAGCGCCAGCTTGAGCTCCTTGCCCTGGATGTCACGCGCGTGGTTGCCGTCCGGCAGGATGTAAGGAACATTCTCGTTGATGTAGGGCGCTTCCTTCAGCCGCCAGTCGATGTGCAGCTCGAAGTCGGTGAACTCGCGCTCCAGCCAGAGGCTCTTGTCGCCCGGGGCCTCGCTCTGGGCGTCGTAGTCAATCGCGCCATCGGTGACCTTCCAGTGCCCGCCATCTCCTTCCGGCACCTTCCACCCGGCAAGGTCGTGCCCGTTGAACAGTGCGATGAAGCCGGCCGGAAACTGGTTGTCCTGGCCCTGGCCGCGCGCCGTGTTCTCGCTCTCGACGGCCAGCATCGCGAGTGCCAGGCAGAAAGACAACAGCCAGCCGTGGCTCCGGTCAGGGCATTCGCGGAACATGATCCTGAACATCGGCATCGCCCTCGCTTCGTGATGCGGCACGACCT
This sequence comes from uncultured Planctomycetaceae bacterium, assembly GCA_963833985.1. Lineage (GTDB taxonomy): Bacteria > Planctomycetota > Planctomycetia > Isosphaerales > Isosphaeraceae > Aquisphaera. The sequence goes on along the minus strand of CAWIAD010000002.1, from coordinate 4,772,334 downwards.
GGCCCCTGGCACTCATCGTAGCGCAACCGACGAGGCCAAGCAAGCGAGTGGCCGCGACGAGCGGCGATCGTTCTAGCTCCCTGGACGCTGGAGCGTGGCGAGATCGCCCGTCTGCGTGTCGGGACAGAGGCCGCAGAGGAACCACGCTCCATGAGCTCAAGGCCGCAACTTCCTGCGGTGCGTTGTGGCTCCGCCCGACTCACCCTACGGCTTCCAGGCTGCACGGCCCGGGGATCCCGGAACCTGGGGACCACCGTGTTCACGTGGAACGCCGCCGAACTGAACAAGCTCCGACCGTTCATTCCCTTGCTGCTCCTGGAAGGCCCGGGAGTGTCCGACACTTGTACCGTGTGTCAAGCGCAGCGACGACGCACCGGAACACGCCGTTGGCCGCCCTGGCAGCCTGGCTTTGCTTGCATCTGCCAACCTCCCGCGATCAGGCATGCGGCTGGCCGATCCCCTCCGTTTCCATCACCACCAGTCCCGTGGCTCCAAGAAGTCCAGTAAAGGAGGTACGGGGTGGATCTGCCAGCACGGTGCGTCGTCGCTCCGCTTGACACACCCTACCAGCTAAAGAATTCCTATTCAGTGATGTCTGTTCTTCTTTGAGAGAAGCGACCCGTCATCAACCGGCTCCCTTCGGGACGGCTACTTGAACTGGATCCAAGGGGATGGTGAGCGAGGAGACGAGACCCTGCGCGAGTGCGGTCTGGTGGACTCACTCCTCAGCACCGAAGGGCCGTTTTGGTGAACGCAACGGCGGATCGACTCGACTTCGGATTCGAACTTCGGAGTGCTGGCCGCCGTGCGTTTCTCCTGGGTCATCCGCCGGGGAATCTCATTCATCGGCTTGGCCGAGGCTGCGAGATCGCCTAGGATGAATCAAGTTGCTCGAGCAGAGGAAGTCCGCGTTCGGAGGCTCATTCCATGGCCGCCTCAACCCGACCGGTCCTGACAACGGAACCCAGCATGACCGCCGGGAACGGATTCATCCCTCCGCTCGAAAACGGCGACCGCCTGACCCGCGACGAGTTCGAACGCAGATACGATGCGATGCCGCATCTCAAGAAGGCGGAGCTGATCGAAGGAGAAGTCTACATTCCCTCACCGGTGCGCCACGAACGGCATAGCCACCCGCATGCCCGGCTGGTGAACTGGCTAGGAAAGTACGAGACAGAAACCCCTGGAGTTGAAGCTGGCGATAATGGCACCATTCGCCTCGACCCGACCAATGAGCCTCAGCCTGACGCTTGCCTGTTCATCCGGCCCGAGCGTGGCGGTCAGGTAGGCATCAGCGCGGATGACTATCTGGAAGGAGCGCCCGATCTGGTCGCCGAAGTTGCCTCCAGCAGCGTCAGCTACGATCTCGGCAGAAAGATGGAAGCGCTCCAGCGCAACGGCGTCGGCGAGTACATCGTCTGGCGCGTGCTCGATCGCCAGGTCGACTGGTTCGTCAACCGTGAGGGAAGGTACGTCCCTCTCGTCCCGGACGCCGACGGCATTCTCCGCAGCACGATTTTTGCGGGCCTCTGGCTCGATGCGGGCGCCTTGGTGCGGGGCGACAAGACCCGCGTGCAGGAGGTTCTACGGCAGGGGCTGAGCTCAGCTGAGCACGCCCGTTTCGTGGCTCGGCTGAGTAGCCAGAGCGGGAACGCGACCGGTTAACGTGACGGCCTGGCTTGCGAGATCACTCATGCCGGCCCCGCCCGAAGCCACATCACGCTGGCAGACCGCCTCGTGATCCGGCGCCTGTGCCGCTCGCCGCAGTCCCACCGGCGCTCTCCGCCCCGAGGTGGACGGCGTCTCGTGCGTGCTTGCACGGTGATCGAAGCTGGCCTTCTCTTTCCCCGTCCGGGAAGGAAACGGGCCCGGGCTGTCGCGCGTCGATTTGACGGCACGCCGAGTGGGTGCGAGAATTCTTGAACAGGATAACATCGCGAGGTCCAGCGCCGGACCGGGCAGGCTTTGTGTTTCAGATTGCACTCGAACAGGGGCATAGCGTCCTGACCATGCTGACGGTCGCCACGGCGGCGGTCGTGCTGGCGGGCGTGTTCTACCGCCGCATCTTCGCCCAGGTGATGCCCTCGCGATGGCGGCTCCTGTTCGCGCTCCGCGCCGTGGCCATCCTGCTGGTGGTGCTGCTGCTGTTCCGGCCGGTTGTCAGCCTCCAGCGCCAGGAGATGGAGCGGAAGGCGGTGATCCTGGCGCTCGATACCTCGGCGTCGATGGGCACGGCCGACGACGCGAGCGGGGCCAGCCGGTTCGACCTGGCGCGGGCACGTGCGCTCGACTGGTCAAGCCGGCTGAAGCGCGATTTCGACCTGCACGTGCTGGAGTTCTCGGACCGGGCCGTCCCCCTGGAGCAGGCGGGCGAGCTGGGGCGGCTGAAACCGACCGGCGAGGCGACCTCGCTCACGCGCGCCGTGGTGGCCGGGTCACGCGTCGTGCCGAAGCGCGACGTCGAGGCCGTGGTGATCTTTTCCGACGGCGTGCACAACGCCGCTGGCGACCCGGTGGCCGCGGCGCGGAAGCTCGGTGTGGTGGTGCATTCCATCGGCGTCGGCAACAGCTTGAAGAACAGCCCTTCCTACCGCGACGTGCGGATCACGGACCTGGACTGTCCCGAGCAGTTGCCTGTGAATAACAAGGCCCGGATCACGGCCCAGGTGGGCCAGTCGGGCCTGGGCGGGCAAGTCACGCGGGCGATCCTCGAGGAGGACGGCAAGACGCTCGACCAGGTGGAGGTCGTGCTCGGCGCGGGTGAGCCAGCGCAGCCGGTTGTCTTCCAGTTCGTGCCCGCGGTGAAAGGACGGCACACCTACACCGTCCGCATCCCGCCCTTTGTGGACGAGAAGGTCGCCCAGAACAACCACCGCTCGGCCGTCGCCCAGGTGGTGGATAGCAAGATTCGCGTCCTCTACCTGGAGGGAACGTTGCGGGCCGAATACGGGGCAATCGTCCAGCGGTTCCTGTCGCGCGATCCGGATCTGGAGTTCTGTGCCCTGGTGCAGACCCGCCCGGGGACGTTCCTCCAGCGCACGAACATGGAGGGCCTGAAGCTTGATGGTTTGCCCAGCGACGCCGCCACGCTGGAGAAGTTCGATGTGTTCTTGCTGGGCGACCTGGACAGCAGCTACTGGAAGCCGCAGCCGATGCAGCTTCTGGTGCAGCGCGTTCGCGCGGGTGCGGGGCTCTTGGCCTTCGGCGGCTACCACAGCCTGGGACCGGGCGGCTACGGCAAGACGGCCCTGGAGGCGATTCTGCCGGTCGTCACGGGCGATCGCGGCATCGGCCAGATCACCGATCCGTTCCTGCCGATCCTGACCCCGGCCGGCCGCGACCATCCGATCTTCGCCAACATCGCGAAGTTCTTCCCGGGGCCGGGCGCGGCCGCGCAGGTATCAGGGCTGCCTCCGCTGGACGGCTGCGTGCGGGTGGCCGCGGCCCGGCCCGGTGCTCTTGTCCTGGCCACGCACCCTTCCGGGGACGGCAAGCTCCCCGTCCTGGCCGTCCAGCCGGCAAGCAAGGGCCGGACGGCCGTCTTCACCAGCGATACCACGCGGAACTGGCAGCAGGTGCCGCGGGCGCTGGACCAGGAATCACCGTTCTCCCGGTTCTGGGGACAGATGATCCGCTGGCTGGCCAACCGCACGGCCGACGTCAAGACCGAGGCGGGTGTGACGGCCCGCACCGACAAGGCCTACTACGAGCCCGACGCGGCCGTCACCATCGAGGCCGCGGTCCGCACCCGGGAGGGCGAAGGTACCGAGAAGGCCGAGACCGTCGCCCAGGTGAAGACGCCGCAGGGGACGACGGATACCGTGACCCTGACCGCCGTGGCGGGGTCGGCGGGCAGCTACCGCGGAACCTTCGAGCCGAAGAGCCCCGGCAGCCACACGATTGCCGTTCGCGCCACGCTTGATGGAGCCAGCCTGCTGGCCGACCCGATGAGCGTGGAGGTGGGCCGTCCCAACCTCGAGTTCGATCGGCTGGACCTCGACGACGCGCTCCTCTCGCGGATTGCCTCCGCGACGGGCGGGCGTTATTTCCACATCACCGAGGCCGATCAGTTGCTGGGCGAGCTCGATCGCAGGGAGAAGCGCAGGCACGTGGCGCTCGAGCAGCCGCTCTACTTCCCCCGGATCTTCTGGGTGGTCTTCGTGGGGGTGCTCTCCACCGAGTGGGTCCTCCGCCGGAGGTGTCAACTACGATGAGCCGGGAGGCGCTCGTACCAGTATCTCGACCCCGCGGCGCTCGGCCGGGTGAAGAACCTGTCGCTGCTGGCCCGCAGCGTGGTCGAGGGGTTCATCACCGGGCTCCATTCCAGCCCCTACAAGGGGTTCTCCGTGGAGTTCGCCGAGCACCGCAAGTACACGCCGGGCGACAACCCGCGGCACCTGGACTGGCGCGTGCTCGGCCGCACCGACCGGCTCTACATCAAGCAGTACGAGGAGGAGACCAACCTCCGCGCCCAGATCTTGCTGGATTGCAGCGCCTCGATGGCCTACGGCGAGCCGCCGGGAATCACCAAGCTCCAGTACGCCTCGTTCCTCACCGCCATCCTGGCTTACCTCATGATGCGCCAGCAGGACGCCGTGGGGATGACCACCTTTGACACCAAGGTCCGGCTGGACCTGCCCGCGCGCAGCTCGCCCCGGCACTTCGACGAGATGATGCGCCAGCTCGAGGCCGTCAAGCCCGGCCGCGCCACCAGCCTGGGCGCCACCCTGCACCGCCTGGCCGACCGGTTCAAGAGGCGCTGCCTCGTGCTCCTCATCAGCGATCTCTACGACGACCCCGATGCGGTGGACCGAGCGTTGCACCATTTCCACCACAAGCGGCACGAGGTCATCGTCTTTCACGTGCTCGACCATGCCGAGATCACCTTCCCGTTCCGCGACACCGCCAGCTTCGTGGACATGGAGACCGGCGAGCGGCTCCAGGTCGACCCCGCGTACGTGCGCGACGAGTATCGCCGCCAGCTTGACGCGTTCATCGCCCGCCAGCGCAAGATCTGCGCGGATTGCCAGTTTGATTATGTGCTCACCGACACGGCCACGCCGTTCGACGAGATGCTCTCGCGATACCTGGTGAAACGGACAGGCCCATGACCTTCGCCGCTCCGCTGTTTCTACTCGCCGCGCTGGCCGGGCTGATCCCGGTGCTCGTGCACCTGATCCACCGTCGCCGGGCGAAGGAGGTCCGCTTCAGTACCTTGCGGTTTCTGCGGCTGAGCGTGCAGAAGACAAGGCGCCGGAAATACATCGAGGATCTCAGCCTGCTGGCCCTGCGGGCTGGCGTGCTCATCCTCATTGCCCTGGGCCTGGCCCGCCCGGCGCTTTCGAATTTCGGCTCGCTCTGGGGCGGCAGCCGCACCGCGGCGATCGCCGTCGTGCTCGACAACTCGGCCAGCATGGCGGTCATCGACTCCGGCCGGCCCCGGCTGGAGACCGCCCGGCAGGCCGCCGAGCAGGTACTCTCGCGGCTCCGCCAGGGCGACCAGGTGGCACTCTTGCCCACCAGCGGGCCGCCCGGCCCCGAGCTCGGCCGGCTCTTCCGGACCCATGAGACGGTGCACCAGGCGCTCGACGCGTGCCGCCCCAGCGCGGAGCGTGCCGACCTCGCCGCAAAGATCCAGCAAGCCCGCGACCTGCTTGCAGGTTCCGATGCATCCCGCAAGGAGATCTACGTGCTCACGGACAACCAGACCCTCTCCTGGGAGGGCCTGAAGGAGCCGGCCCCGGACGATGATCCGAAAAAGGCCAGGGAACCGCCACAAGCGCCCGTCGTCCTCGTGAACGTCGCCGGCGACCCCGCGCCCAACGTGGCCCTCCAGGGCGTGTCTCTCTCGAGCCCGGCCCCGGTCGCGGGCGCAGCGTTCCAGGCCGACGTCGAGGTGCAGAATACCGCGGGCGTTCCGCAGCAGAAGCACCTGGAGCTGCAAATCGACGGCATGCGCCAGGCCGTCAGCCCTGATCTCAACCTGCCGCCGGGCAGCGCGCTCAAGTATCCATTCCGGTTCACGCTGGACCGCGAAGGCGTGCATCGGGGCGAACTGCGGCTCGTCGAGGACGATGGCTCGCCGCTGGACAACCGGTTCTATTTCGCCCTCAGCGTCGACCAGCAAGTGCCCCTCGCCATCGTCAAGGCTCGCCGCGACGAGGTCCCGCAGGCGGACGACGCGTTTTATCTCCAGCGCGCCTTCGCACCCAGCGGCGCGGTCGGCGGCGCATTCAAGACCACTGTCCTGACTGCCGAATCGCTCGCTGGCGAAGATCTTTCCGCCCACGCCGTGATCTTCTGCGTGAACCTCCCCGCGCTGGCTCCGCCCGCCGCCGAGAAGCTTGCGGCCTATGCGCGCGGAGGCGGCCACCTGGTCTGGATCTGCGGCCAGAACGTGGAGCCGGGTGCGTACAACGCCATGAACGCACTGGCCCAGAACCAGTTGCTGCCAGCCCCCCTGGAGGCGCCCAGGCTGCCAACCACGGGAGCCAGGGATCGCTGGCATTTCGGCGCCCTGGCCACGGACGACCCGGCCCTGGCGCCGCTCTCCGAACCCGCCTCGCTTTACCAGTCGGTGCTGGTCTACAGGTTCTTCCCCATGACGTGGAACCCGCAGGCCGGCGCCTCGGCCCTGATCACGCTCGAGGGCGGAGACGTGGTGCTGGCCCAGCGTGCTGTCGGTTCCGGCTCGGTGTTGCTGCTGGGGATGGCCGTGCATGTGGACTGGACGAACCTGCCGCTGAAGCCGATCTTTTTGCCGCTCCTGGTGCGGCTCACGCTGCACCTCGCCGGCGCGGAGGCCGAGCGCACCACGGCGCTCGCCGGCGCACCGGTGACGTTGCCCCTGGGCCGGAGCAGGGGCCCGGAACCGGAACGCACCTCGCCCGGGCCTCGGGAGGTCGAGGTCGTCCGCCCCTCCGGCGAGGTCTTCCGGGTACGCACGGCCGAGCCTGATCCGGACCATCTGCACTACGCCGACACGCACGAGCCCGGCATCTACCTGGTCCGCCCCGTTTCCACGCAGGCGGCCCGCCAGCTCGCCTTCGCCGTGAACATCGATCCTGCGGAATCCGATCCCGGCGCGCTCTCCGAAGCCGAGCTGCGCTCCCGCTTCGGCACGCGCCCGCTGGTCTACTGTGCCGATCCCGGAGCGCTCGGCGCGACGATCGACCATCTCCGGGAGGGGACGGGCCTCTGGGAGTACTTTCTCGCGACGGTGCTCGTCGTGCTCGTTCTCGAGGTGTTCCTGGCGAACCGGAGAAGCACTGCACTGCCCGCGCAGGACGCCGTGATGGCGGCCCCTTCGCCCTCACCTGCTCTTGCGCCTGCCGCCTCGCCTGCTCTGGCGCCGGCCGCTCCCGATGTCGCAACAGGCGAGGACCTCCGCGGCTTTCTCGAGAGCTTGCAGCGCGATTCGGCGTCGGCCCGATTACGCGAGTGAGTGAAGGCAGCCATCGCGTCGCGGGCAACCTCTTCAAGAATGACGGCCTTGACCCGCGTCCACGGCGTCCAGGAACGCGATCGCCGAGGGGTTGCCGACGGCGGCGTAGTGGCCCGTGAACGCCAGCCCCCCCGTGTCGCGAGCGACGCGGAACACCGCAACGTGGTCGCTGCGCTGGTTGCAGCAGAAGAGGAACCTGCCGGTGGGGTCGAAGCCGAAGCTGCGCGGATAGTCGCCGCGCGTCCATTCCTCTCCGAGCCAGGCCAGGCGGCCGTCCGCACCGATCGAGAAGATGGCGATGCTGTCGTGCAGCCGGTTGCCGGCGTAGAGGAACCGGCCGTCGGCGGAAGCCAGGATCTCGGAGCAAAAGTTGCTGCCGGCGAATCCCCGGGGCAGCGTCGAGATGGTCTGGCGTTCGCGGAGCCGAGCTGTGGTCGAGTCGTAGTCGAAGACGACGACCGTCGACGCCTCCTCCTGGATCGAATACAGCCAGCGGCCCGTGGGATGAAAACAGAAGTGGCGCGGGCCGTCTCCCGGCGGCAGCGCAAAAGAAGGGAACGCGGCCGGGCCCAGCAGACCCTGTTCCGCATCAAACCGCCAGACGAAGATGGTATCCAGCCCGAGGTCGGCGTGCAGCACGAAGCGCCCGCGAGATCCGCCTGGATCATGTGCGCGTGGGTCCGGTCGTGGCCGCTGATGGCAAAGCTTCCCGGTGGTGCATGGCTCGCCCGGGTCGGGCCGATCTTGCCGGCATCGACCTTGATGTCCGTCGCTCTGCCGAGGCGGCCCCCGGCAACAATCGGCAAGACTGCGACGGAGCCCCCGAAATAGTTCGCCACGAGCAGGAACCGGCCCGAGGGATGAAGGCTCACGTACGTCGGCCCGGCGCCGCTGGATGGGACCGTGTTCAGCAGATCCAGCTTGCCGCTGGTCCGGTCGATGGCGAAGGCGCTGACGGTGCCCTGCTTGTCCGGGCCCGCGTCATCCGTCTCGTTCGCGGAATAAAGCCGAAGTCCCTTGCGATCGAGAGCCAGGCAGCTCGGGCTCGTGCCCAGGGCGGCCATACCCGCGGGCGTCATCGCCCCGTTCTCGCGAGACACGTGGAAGATGTGAATCCCGCGCCCGTTGCCGGGCGGGCGATCCACCTGGGTCGGCAGGACGTCGTGCAGCGGAGAGCTGAACGTCCCCACGTAGGCGATGAGCGGCCCGCCCGTCACGGCCGCACGCGCCGCGGCCGCGCTGCCGATCCAGCCGGCTGAGCCGGCGAGCGTCATGGTGGTCTTCAAGAACGAGCGGCGTGAGAGGTCGTGCGGGATCATGGTCGCCGGCCTGGCTCAAGGTTCTCCACGGCCGCCTCGTAAACCGTGACTGCGGCCATCGCCATCAGGTGCATCGTCCGGCCGGAGGGAAGCAGTGGCAAGGACTTCAGTCCCATATCCAGAATCTCCGCGATGATCGCTTGCTCGAGGTGCTTCTCCAGCTTGCGAACGGTCTTTTCTTCCATGGCCATGATGCCTGCTCCCGGCGTTTCGTCCTCGCTTCTCCGCGGAGGAAGGCTGTCTCAGAAGTCCGCCAGTCTCTGCTCGGCATCTCCGAACCGCGGCAGGTTCACGCCCATCCGGTCCATGAGCGAGAGGTACAGGCTGCACAGCTTGCGATTGTCGTCGCCGCGGTCGGCGTAGTCGAGCACGCGGCCGGTCCGGATCGTGCCGCCCAGGCCGCCGGCCTGGACCAGCGGTACCCTGCTCGCGTCGTGCTTCGAGCCGGAGAACATGCTGTTGATGAAGAGCAGGCAGGAGTGGTCCAGGACCGTGCCGGAACCTTCGCCCTCGGGCATGGAATCCAGTCGCGCGGCCAGGTAGGCAAACTGCTCGACGTAGAACCGCGTCACCCGCTCGTAAGAGACGGAGCGGTCGTCGTGCGAGGCACCGTGGTGCGCGGCAGCGACGTTCAGGAAGGGATAGAACAGGCCCGAGATGTCGCGGCACAGAAGTAATGAGGCGATGCGCGTCTTGTCCGTCTGGAAACCGATGGCCAGCAGGTCGCACATGAGCCGCATGTGCGCGCGGACGTCTTCAGGTAGGCCGTTCTCGGGTCGCGGCATCGTCAGCGCCGGGCGGTTGCGAAGGCGGGCGCGGGCCGAGCCTGCTTCCTGATGCTGACGCATCGGCACCACCCGGCGCTCGACCGCGCGCACGCTCGCCAGGTATTCCTCGAGCCGGGCGCGATCCCCGGCGCTCACCTTGCGGCTCAGCCCGGCGGCCTCCTCGCGCACGCGATCGAGGATGCTCTGATTGCGCTTGCTGCCGCGGTTGTCAAAGAGAGCGTCGAACGCGAGCGACGGGTACACTTCCATCGGCACCGGCGAGGTCGCGCTCTGCCACGAGATGTGCGAGCTGTAGGCCATCGAGAAGTTGGTCTCGTGGTAGCCGGTGATCGGCTGCTCGCAGCCGAGGACCATGCTTGGCTGCACCGTCTGCTCGCCCAGGCGCTGTGCCAGCACCTGGTCGACGCTGATGCCGCCTTTCAGCTCGGCCCCTTTCTGAAGCGCTGCGCCGGAGAGGATGTTGCCCGTCTGGCCGGGATGAATGCCCACGCCCGTGGCATGCTTGTTGAACAGTCCATTGATGATGTTGATCTTCGGCCCGAGCGGCTCCAGCGGCGCAAGGCAGCGGCCCAGCGTCAACGACTCGCCCGAGCCTTTGGCCCACCACTCGAGCGGGTTCACTCCGCAGCCCATGAAGAGCACCGCGAACCGCCTGGGCGGCGCGATCGCGGCCGCGCCGGCCGCCAGGCTGGCACGCGGAGCCAGAGATTCCAGCCAGGGCAAGGCCATCGTCACCCCGGCCCCGCGAAGGAACGACCGGCGGTTCGGCCGCCCCGGTTGTTGGCCCTGTGCTGGCTGCCTGTTTGCCTCATCGGCCATGATCATCACTCCGATTTCGCGCGTTCCACTCGTCTGTTCCGGAATTGCGGACTGCCGACGATGGCGTCCACCAGTGAGCCGAAGCGGCCTCCCTCGGCCTCCAGCCGCGTACGCATGCTCTGGATGGTCGCATCGTCCGAGGGGATGAGTGTGCGCCCCAGGCCATAGGCGAGGAGCTTGCGGCAGAGATTGTCCAGGAATTCGTCCCGGCGCAGCTTCCTCAGGTACGCCCGCAGCCCTTCCAGGCCCGAGCCTTCGCCCCCGCGCGGGAACGTGGCGTGGGTGTCCACGGGATGGCCGGCCAGGTCCACCGTGCGGGCCTCGCCCACCGGCCCGTACCCCTCGAACGCCAGGCCAATCGGGTCGAACCGCTCGTGGCAGCCGGCGCAGCTCTTCTCGGCACGGTGGCGAATGAGCGTCTCGCGCAGGCTGCGTTCGCCCAGCTTCGCCTCGTCGGCGGGAAGCTCGGGGACATTCGGCGGGGCGCCGGGATGTTCTCGCCCAGCAGCCGCTTGACCACCCAGTAGCCGCGCTTCACCGGGCTGGTGCGCAACCCTGCGCATTCTTGGTCAGGAACACGGCCATCGGCAAGAGCCCGCCCCGGCCGTACGGCACCGCGTCGTCGATGCGCACCCAGGTGTCGACCGCTCCCGCGGGAACGGGCATGCCGTAATGCCGGGCCAGCGCGCGGTTCACGAACGTGTGCCGGCCGTCCAGCAGCTCGTCCACGGGGCGGTCGTGCTGGACCATGTCCAGGAAGAAGCGGATCGGCTCCTCGAACATTGCACGGCGGAGCTCGTCGTTGAAGGCCGGGAATCGTCCGCGATCAACGCTGTTATGCTCGTCGAAGCGCCGGAAGTCGAGCCAGTTGCCGGCGAACTCGGTGGCCAGCCCGCGCACGCGGCCGTCACGCAGCATCCGCCGCGCCTGGGAGAGCAGAACTTCCGGATCGTGCAGGTCGCCGATACGGGCATGGGCCAGCAGCTCCTCATCGGGCATGCTTGCCCAGACGAAATAGCTCAGCCGGCTTGCCAGGTCGGTGTCGGAGAGCGGTGTGACCGAGCCGGCCGCGAGGGCAGTGCCGTCGCCGCCAGGGCCGGATAGGTCCACGCGGTAGAGGAAGCGCGGCGAGAGGAGGATGCTGGTGACCGTGTCGCGCACGGCGTCCTCATGCGACAGCCCGTCCTCGGAGCGAAGCGAGCCGTAGAACACGGCCACGCTGCGGCGATCGCTTTCCGCGAGGGGGCGGCGGTCGGCGCGCTCGGCGAACCGCTGAAGCGCCTCGATGTGCCGCGGCTCGGCTTGCCGCCGTTCCCGCTCCACGCGGCGGATCGTCGCGCCGATGATCCGGAACTGGTCCTCGATGGCCCGGATCGCCAGCTCACTGGCACCCACGCGCCGGGCCTTCGCCAGGTAGACGGCCGCGAATCGACCCATCTTGGCCTCGGAAGCGGCGTCCGGATCCTCGGCGCGGACGAAGTCGAAATCCGCATCGCCCCGCAGGAAGCCCGTCTCGGCGCGCTCGTACCAGAGGTAGCTGGAGTATTGCCGCAGAGGCGCCGCGGTGATGAAGTCGAACTCCTGCCAGAGCCGGTCGAGCTGCTGCTGTCCCGTCTCGTCCAGCACCAGCTCGTAGAGCGGGCCGTCGTCACGGAAGTAACCGGTCATGCTGTGAAACCCGGCGCTCAGCAGCCGGCCGGCGTTCCCCTTTTCGGACTTCGCATCCAGATAGATCCGGGCCCGCTCCGAGATATAGAACGTGTCGGGGAAGATGCGGCAGAAGCGCGCGAACGAATCCTCGAACGGTTGCCGCTTGCCCTCATCGCGCGGGACGGCCAGTGCCTGTGCGGCTGCGCCGGGCAGACCCAGGTCTTCCGTTTTCAACTGTGCGGCGTTCCCGGCGTAGCGCATGCGGTTGGCGGCGAGCTGGCGATTCTTCCAGAGCACGAACGGCTGGGTGCCGTTGCTGATCCGCCGCGCGGTCAGGTTCTTGACCTCGGGGGTGAGCCGGCCGCGGAGCGTGACCACGAAGTCGCGGATCCGACCGCAGGTGGCACGAACCTCGGCGCCCTTTTCGTTCGCGGGGGCCGGCAGCTCATTCCACAGCACCTGCACCGCGGCGATGGGCCCGGTTTCTTCAGCACGATCCGTGAGAGCGCTCCAGACCGTCGCCAGGTATTTGCGGCTCAGCCCTTGCTCGCGGGCAACCTGCTCCAGGACCTGATCGCCATGGCCCGTACGGGCGCGGTGCTGGCATGTCCAGGCCGCGAAGAAGTAGGCGGCGAGATCGGTCTGCTGGCGTGCGTAGAACTCGATGATGCGACGTACGCAGTACTTGTCACGATCGGTGTCGGCGAGCATCGGGTGCGGCGCGAAGCTCAGTCCGTCGGGCGTGAGCACCAGATGTTCGGCGACATCGTGCGCCGCTTCCAGGTATTTCTTCATCAACGCCGGCGACATGGCCAGCGATTCTGCCGAGTTGTCGAAGCCGGCGGCGTTCGCCGGGTCGACAGGAAACTCCCGGGTGGGCCGGATGTCGACGCCCGTCAGGTCGCGGATTGTGTTGTCGTATTCGGCGTTGCTCAACCGGCGTACAGGCACCGGACCGGGATCGCCCGCGCTCCGCGCCGCCTCGGCCCTGCGCAACTCGCTGATCCATGACAGGATTGCGGCGCGGGCGTCCGCCGACGGCTGCGTCTTTGCCTTGGCCGGCGGCATGGTCCTGTTCTCGAGCTGCTCCTGCACCAGCTCCCAGCGCGGCAGGTCCCCGGCGACAGCAGCCGCCGTGGTGAACACGCTCAGGTTCGTGTCGCCCTTGGGTTTCTGCGCGCCGTGGCAGCCCAGGCAGTGCCCTTCCAGGAACGGCCGTACCTGCTCGCGGAAACGGGACTCCAGCAGGGAAGGAGCGTCCGCGTGAGATGCCGCCTGGTCCTGCGCGGCGACCGGAACGCAGGCCCACGACATGGCCAGAGAGCCAGCCATCATCACGCACAGTCTCGGTCGCATGGTGGGTCCAAGAGGTTCTTTGCGGCGTGTCTTCCTGGTGAAACAAAAGATAAACTACCGGACTGCGCGTGGTTTTCCAATCGGGTTTCCCGGGTTTGCAAGGTCGGTTCACGTCGCCGCGGGCGGTGTTTCCGGAGAATCCGTCGCCGCGTTGTGCATGGCATGACCAAGATCGGCTTCGACCCACGCCCGATCGTCCGGGCTGAACGGTGCAGACGGGGGAAGAGCCGCGCGGCGCAGGGTGCGGGCATAGCGGCCCAGGTTGTACACCTGGGTCGCCAGATCGTTCAGATCGATCGGGATGTCGGCGTCGCCTGCGCAGGGGGATGGGAACCATGGGCAGCGGGTCGCGTACGCTCCAGCGATAAACCTCCGCCACGGGGAAACGTGCCGGGCGCGAGATGATGGCGTGATAACTTCCAGGTTCCAGACGCGGATTCATTGGCAATGGAGCGCCGACAAGCAGCAGATCGATCTCCACCAGGTTCACGCTCGCGGCATGGAGCTGCTCGCGCTTTTCCAGGTACGCTCCGCGCCCTCGCCAGGACTTGTTGACGGGAGAAAGCACTTCGATCGCCGTGACAAGCTCGAGGTCCGGCAGCGCGCGAATCTCAACCCATGTCAGGTGGATGTCTGCCGGCTCGGATCGGACAATCTCCATCAGTTGCGGTTCCAGCACAGCCGCTCCGGGCCTGTGACGCTGCACGCCCGGTCTGGGGTCTTCCTCCGCCAGGCGTCCGACCAGTACATCGGGGCGGAAGGCAACCGGCGGATCGAACTTCGCGGAGATTACCTCGATCCGTTCATCGATTCGTGCGACATAAGCATCAGGGAGCCGCGTCCCGAGCTCATTGCGTAGCGCCGCGATCAGGCCGTTGTGAAAATCGGCCCCGGCCGACTGGAATTCGAGGTAGGGATCCATTCCTGGAAAAAGACCGGCCATGCGGGATGCCTTGCTCTTCTCTGCGTTCCGGACGGGTGCACCGCGGTCTTTTGTTGTGGCGACGGCGGCGCGGCTAAACTTTATCGTACTCTGGCCTCGGCGAACTCGATAGGGAACGTATCGCGTGAGATGGTGCGATCGCGGCCAGTGCCGGGCGGATCTGGCGCGGGGAGGGGAGTCGAAATCAAGGAAGCCTGCCGCTCTTATTTCTTCGATGACGCCGGCCCGGTACTTGTTCCTGCGCCTCTCCAATCGCGACGATGGCATTCTCGCCGGTCTGCGCGTCGGTGTTCCGCCGCGCCCCCACGATGATGCGCTCGCCGTCGGTGGCCAGAGACAGGTCGAGCTCCGAGCCGGCGATCGGCTGGAAACGCCACTTGAACGCGCCAGTGGCTCTGTCCAGGCAGTAGAGATGGCCGTCAAAGGAGTTGAAGTAGACTGCATCGGCCGTGCACAGAGGCGTGCAGTAGATGGCGCTCTTCGTTCCCTTCGCGTCGGGGATCTGGTAGCTCCAGACTTCCTTCCCGGTCCGGGCGTCCAGGCGAAAGAACTGTCCTCCGCTGGTGCCAAAATAGATCGAGCCGTCGCGGTACGCGGAATTGGCGTCGATGCGGGCTGTGGTGGGGAACTCCCAGAGCACCCTTCTCTTCGTGTTCAGTCCATAGAAGCGGCCGGTCTTCGCTTCGGCGTCCCCCTCGTAGCAGCCGAAGAAGAGCATGTCGTCGGCCAGCGTGGGCTGCCCGTAAATCATGCCCGCGGCATGGAACGTCCAGCGGCGAAATCCCCTGGCGACATCGATCGCCAGCAGGCGATGGGACTTGTCGAAGAGCGGCAGGAAGACGGTGGTGCCGTCGCTCACGGGCGGCCGTGGATTGGTGGCTCCATGAATGCCGGGCCGTTTCAGCTGGGCGCGGATCGCCGTGAGCATGTCTCGTTCCCTCTGCAAGTCCTCGGTGTCCATCAGGTCGTGCTCCCAGATCCGTTTTCCATCCAGGCTGAGCGCGTAGACACGACCGGCGTCGTCGGCGGCCACGACCCGGTCCTTGACAACGAGGGGCGAGGCCGACATCGGGTCGCCGCGCAGCCGGTCGTTCCAGCGAACCTTGCCGTCCTGCGCGGACAGGGCGGTCAGACCCTCGCGCGACGTCACGTAGACCGTGTCGCCCTGCCGGGCCGCGGGAAGATAGATGTGTCCGAGCCCGCGCGCTCGCCACAGGAAGCCCCGGTCTTTCAGCGAGATGGCATAGAAGTTCTCCAGGCGATCGCCAACATAGATGACACCATCCGCGAAGAGCAAGGTCCCCGGGTCTCCAAACGTTGGGAATTTCCAGAGCACCACCGGATGCTGGGGGAGGTGGCCTGGCGAAGGCGATCCGGCGCGCCCGGGAGGCTCCGGCTGGGCAGTGGGCGCGGGACGCTCCTCGGCAGAAAGCCCCGACCCGGAGAGCAGGGCCCGGGACGACGTGGTGAGTGCCACGGCCAGGACGAGCACGACCGACACCCGGGCTAGCCGAACCAGGATCAGGCGGCGGACCACATGACCGATGAGCTCGGTTGTCACCAGGCTGATCGTCCGGGCACCTGCGAGCTGCAACCCCCTGGCCGCGGTGGAACGGACCATGGCGTACGGCAAGACCGCGGCTGCCGACGGCCGGGCGAGCCCGAGCGCGGACAGGACTGCGGCCGGGGCGGTCACACCCCGGCGGCTCAACCGCCGCCTCAGCTTGTCGCGGGCCCGCATCAGGCGAACGCCAAGAGTTGCGGATGGGCACTGGAGCTGCTGTGCGGCTGTCTCCAGGGTCAATCCTTCCAGGTAGAAGAGCACGATGGCGTCGCGGTGCTTTTGCGGCAGACGTTCAATTTCCTGATGCAGCATTCCAGTGGTCTCGCGGTCCTCGAGGAGACTGCCGTCGGTCGCGGGGGCATCGCATGCCGCGATCCGTCGCTCCCGTTGCCGCCGCCTGGCCGCCTGGTTCCGTGCGCGCAGCCACCTTCAGGGCCACTCCGTGCAGCCAGCTTGGCAGCGAGGCGCGGCGCCGGATCGACCCCGCACGCACCGCGAGGACCAGAAACGTGGACTGGAACGCGTCCTGGACGTCATGCTCACTTGGCAGTAGATTGTGACAGGTGTGGAGGACCATGGGCCCGTGGCGCAACTCGAGCGCCTCGAAGGCCCCCTGGGCGATCTCGCCGTCTTCGACCAGGAACCGCTCGAGGAGCTGGGAATCCGGCAGCCCCGAGGCAGCCCCGGAAGTGAGAAGCACTTGAATCGAGCCGCGGACGGTACTTCGAGTGGCGGGGTCCATGTTCTTCGGCTCCCGGCGTCAGTAGGTTCTCGCCAGTGTATAGTGCCGCCCGCCCGCGTTTCTTTTCAAATTTTTCGCAAAATGGCCAGGCAAGAGCCTGAAGCCTGGAGAGCCTCGCCGCCAGGCTGTGCACGCGGCCTCGTTCCAGACCGCTGAGGGACCATCCAAGTTGGCGTTCCGAGTCAAATCGAGCGCGCACCCGGCAACAACCCGGGCTCATCCGTGCCCGAGTTTGATTACAATCAATGCTTGTTCGGAACTGGAGCAATGCGAGGAACGAGGAGCCTGCCGCGGTTTCCAAACCGCTGCCGTCCTCGAATCGCAAGTTCGTCATTGCTCGGGCTTGCCGCCCCGCGCGGTTCTGACGTTCTCTGATCCCCTTTGCGAGGGCCGACCAACGCATGCAACCGGAGCGCGGTGGCGACACAAACCTTCACGGGATCTCGCATCACGCCAGAGGCGGAGAGATGGGAGAGCGGATCCCAGCTTTCGACTGGAGCCGCACGCCGATCGGTCCGATCACGGGATGGCCGCCGAGCCTGAGAACGGCCGTGCAACTCATGCTCTGCAATCGGTACCCGATGTTCGTGTGGTGGGGCAGCAACCTGACGAACCTCTACAACGACGCGTATATCCCGATCCTCGGCCAGCGGCACCCCGCCGCCCTGGGCATGCCCGCCTCCGAGATCTGGTCCGATGTCTGGGACGTGGTCGGCCCGCAGACGGAAGACGTGATGAACGCCGGGAAGTCGTCGTGGAACGAGGAGCGGATGCTCATCACCGATCGCAACGGTTTCATCGAGGAGACCTACTTCACCTTTTCTTATAGCCCGATCCCGGACGAGCACGGCGCGGTGGGCGGGCTTCTCGGCGTCTGCACCGAAGAGACCCATCGGGTGCTGAACCAGCGCCGGCTGCGCGCGCTGAGGGAACTGGCGGCCGGAACCACCGGATCGGCGCGATCGGTCGAGGAAGCCTGCCAGACCGCGGCCCAGATCCTGGGCCAGCACGGTGATGACCTGCCATTTCTGGGGCTTTACTTGCTCGACGCGGACAGCCGGCAGGCCCGGCTGGCTGGCTGGACGGGATTGAGCGTGAGCAGCCCGGCATGCCCGGGCCAGGTGTCACTGGATGATCCGCAAGCCCCGTGGCCGTTCCGCCAGGTTGTGGAGACCGGTCAGGCGGAGGAGGTGTCCGACCTGGCGGCCAGGATCGGCCGACTCTCGGGAAGCGCCTGCCCTGGGCTGCCGCATCGTGCCTGCGTGCTTCCCATGGCCAGCCCGGGACAGGCATTAGCGGCGGGGTTCGTGGTGGCCGGCGTCAGCCCTCGGCTGCCGTTCAACGATGATTACAGGGGATTTCTGGACCTTCTGGCAGGGCACATCGCCGCGGCAGTCGGCAGTGCGCGGGCCTACGAGCAGGAGCGCCGCCGGGCCGAAAAGCTGGCCGAGCTGGACCGGGCCAAGACCGCCTTCTTTTCCAACGTCAGCCACGAGTTCCGCACGCCGTTGACTCTCATGCTCGGTCCGATCGAAGACCTCCTTTCCGCGCCCGCCGATGCGCGTGTTGCGGCCAGCCGGCAATCGCTGGAGATCGTCGGCCGCAACGCTCAGCGTCTCTTGCGGCTGGTGAACACTCTGCTGGACTTTTCGCGCATCGAGGCGGGCCGGGTGCAGGCGCTCTACGAGCCGACGGACCTGGCCGCCTTCACCTCGGACATTGCCAGCGTATTCCGATCGGCCTGCGAGCACGCGGGCCTGGAACTTGTGGTCCATTGCCCGCCGCTGCCGGAAATGGTCTTCGTGGACCGATGGATGTGGGAGAATGTCGTCCTGAATCTCATCTCCAACGCGTTCAAATTCACCTTCGAAGGGCAGATCGAGGTGTCGTTGCGTCTGGCCGGTCCATCGGTGGAATTGCGAGTGCATGACACCGGAACCGGCATCCCCGCCGAGGAGATGTCCCGCCTGTTCGACCGCTTTCACCGGGTCGAGGGTGCTCTTGGCCGCACGCACGAGGGGAGCGGCATCGGACTGGCCCTGGTGCAGGAGCTCGTCCGCCTGCACGGCGGATCCGTGAGTGCGGAGAGTGTTCCGGGGCAGGGCAGCACGTTCACGGTTGCCGTGCCGACGGGCCGCGCGCACCTGCCCGCCGACCGGGTGGGACAGGGGCATGCACCGCCCAGGCTGGGAGCCGCGGCGGTACCCCATGCCGAGGATGCGCTGCGGTGGCTGCCGGAAACCGAGACCATTGGCAACGTCAATGCATCCGGGGAGACCTCGGCAGACGTGATTCCGCCGGAGCCCGACGGCATGCCGGCCGCGGGTGAAGGCGACGATCGACCGCTGATCCTCGTGGCTGACGACAACGCCGACATGCGGAGATACATCTCTCGACTGCTCTCCACGCGTTTTCGCGTGGAGCTGGCGCGCGACGGCCAGGCGGCTCTGGAGCTGGCCAGAACGCGTGCACCCGAGCTGGTGCTGAGCGACGTGATGATGCCCCTGCTGGATGGGTACGGGCTGGTGCGAGCCCTGCGCAGCGACCCGCTGACGCGGGAAGTGCCGGTGCTGCTGCTGTCGGCCCGCGCCGACGAAGATGCCCGGGTTGGAGGCCTGGAGTCCGGCGCGGACGACTACATTACCAAGCCTTTCCACGCGCGCGAGCTGCTTGCCCGCGTGACCTCGCAGCTCGACCTGGCGCGGCTGCGGCGTCAGGCGGAATGGGAGCGGAGGCGCGGCGAGGAGCGGAGCCGCGCGATCCTTGAGAGTATCTCCGACGCGTTCCTCGCCGTTGACCACTCGTGGTGCTTCACCTACGTGAACCAGCGCGCCGGGCAACTCCTCGAACGCGCGCCAGCCGACCTGCTCGGGAAGGTCTTGTGGCAGGAGTACCCCGGCCTCCTCGGCAGCGAGATCGAGCGCGCTTACCGCCGGTCGCTGGCGGATGGAGTTGCGACTTCAGCCACGGCCTACTACCCGGACCACGACCGCTGGTACGAGGTGAACAACTACCCGTCGAGTGAAGGCCTGTCGATCTATTTCCGCGACGTCACCGAGCGCGTGCGGGCCGAGGAACGCGAGCGGGCGCTGCTGGCCGAAGCAGCCACCGCCAACGCCCGGTTCCGCGCGTTTTTCGAGCAAGGCGCCATCTTCGCCGGCATCATGACGCTGGACGGAACCGTCCTGCAACCAAACCGGCTTTCTCTGGAGGCCTGTGGTTACACGCAAGACCAGGTGGTGGGCAAGCGATTCTGGGAATGCCCGTGGTGGAACCGATCGGGGTGGGTGGCCGGGCGCATCCGGGAGGCGTGCGCCGGGCTGCCTCCGGCGAGACGTTCCGTGCGGAGATGCCCTATTACGTGGCCGATGGCAGCGAACGGACGGTCGACCTGATCATCTTGCCGATCAAGGATGAATCCGGCAACGTGCTCTTCCTGGCTCCCACGGGAACGGACATCACCGACCGCAAGCGTGCCGAGACGGAACGCGAACGATTCTTCGCCGTCGGGGCGGACTTGCTCGTGGTCGTCGGATTCGACGGCTACTTCAAGAAGGCCAGCCCAACCTGCGAGAGCACGCTCGGCTGGACCCCCGAGGAGCTCACCTCGCGCCCCTGGCTGAACTTCCTGCACCCGGACGATCGCGAGGCCACGCTCAGGCTCGATCGCGAGGTCATGCAGGGGAGGGAAGTCCTCTCGTTCGTGAATCGCTACCGGCATCGGGACGGGTCGTACCGCTGGCTGAGCTGGAAGGCGCGGCCGTATCCTGCCGAGGGCCTGATCTACGCCGGGGCCACCGACGTGACGGATCGCAAGCAAGCGGTCGAGGCGCTCGCACAGAGCGAGCAGAGGTGGCGAACTATGGCCGAGGCGTTACCCAACTTGCTCTGGACCGATCTGCCCGACGGCCAGTGTGATTGGTTGAGCACTCAGTGGGGCCGGTACACCGGCATTCCGGAGCACGAGCTGCTCGGCCTGCGCTGGCTGGAAACGGTCCTCCACCCGGACGACCGCGAGCGCACCCTCGCCTGCTGGAAGGCGGCCTGCGAGGACCGCGCCGATTACGACCTCGAATACCGGATCCGCCGCCACGACGGCGAATATCACTGGTTCAAGACCCGCGGCGTGCCCATGCGCGACGAGCACGGAAGGATCATCTACTGGTTCGGTACCTGCACCGATATCGAGGACGTGAAGCGTCTGGAGGCCGCGTTGCGCGATGCCGACCGCCGCAAGGATGAGTTTCTGGCAACCCTGGCCCACGAGCTGCGCAACCCGCTGGCCCCATTACGCAACGGCCTGCAAATCATGCGGCTGGCTGCCGGCGAGCCGCAGGCGATCGACGATGCCCGCAAGCTGATGGAGCGCCAGGTCGCGCACATGGTACGGCTCATCGACGACCTGATGGACGTGTCGCGCATCACCCGCGGCAAGCTGGAGCTGCGCAGGGAGAAGGTTAAGATCGCCTCGGTCATCCATGCCGCCGTGGAAACCAGCCGGCCGCTCGTCGAGTCCCTCGGCCACCGGTTGACAGTCACCCTGCCGGAGGCGCCCGTTGTGGTGGACGCGGACCCGACCCGGCTGGCGCAGGTGCTCTCGAACCTGCTCAACAATGCCGCCAAGTACACCGAGCCAGGTGGCGTCATCGCACTGACGGTCGAGTGCCAGGCGACGGCGGTTGCGGTGAGTGTGCGGGACAACGGAATTGGCATCCCGCCAGAGATGCTGCCGCAGATCTTCGATATGTTCACCCAGGTCGATGGGTCGCTCGGGAAGTCCCAGGGCGGCCTGGGCATCGGGCTGACGCTGGTGCGCAAGCTCGTGGAGATGCATGGCGGTTCGGTGGAGGCACGCAGCGCAGGCCATGGTTCGGGAAGCGAGTTCCTGATCCGTCTGCCGGTCGTGGAAGCCCTGGATCCTCTCACCTTGTCCCCCGAGCCCGAGCCCGTCGCCTCGATTCCCACGGCGTCCAGGCGCGTGCTGGTGGTGGACGATAACCGAGATTCCGCCGAGACGCTCGCGCAGCTCCTCGATCTTTTGGGCCACGAGACGCGCACGGCCTTCGACGGCGCCGAAGCCGTTGCCTGCGCCGACGCGTTTCGCCCGGACGTGATCCTGCTGGACATCGGCTTGCCCGTCATGAGCGGCTACGAGGTGGCCGCGCTGATCCGCCAGCGCGACTGGAGCGAACCGGTCCTGATCGTCGCCCTCACGGGCTGGGGTCAGGATGCCGACCGCCTGCGCTCGAAAGAGGCGGGCATCGACCGCCATCTCGTCAAGCCCGTGGATCCCGCGGCACTCCAGGCGATGCTGGCGGAGGAGCGGCCGGGCTCTGCGTCCATCACGGCCCTGGATGGCGACGCAGCCCCGGCCAGACGAACGGAACGGCTGGAGGCCACGGGAAGTGCATGACGACTGCTGAACTCGGCCCGACCCGAGCCGGCGCATTCTGTGCAGCAACTCTGGATGTGGAGACCGCACCATGATTCCGCTTGCCGATTGGTTACCTTCCGCGCTCGTCGGGGCAACATTCACCGTGCTCGGGTGCCTGAAACTCTGGGGGCTGAGGCAAGGCATTGTCGGCGGCGCCGGCAAGCCGGTGGCTCAGCGGCTTTGCGGCACTTGACCCACCTGGAAGAGCCGCAGTTTGCGGCTGGGCTTGCCACTCCTCTTCCTGGGAATCGGCCTGTACCACCTGGCAGCGCTGGCGTGGATTCTTTACGCAGGGCAGGGGCCGGCTGCCGCCTCCTGATCCGCAGCGGTCATGCCGGCTCGCGGCGTGCATCTCCGCGGAACCTCGCGGAGTGCCGCGGCGCGACTCACCGGTCGGTACTCGGCTTCACCAGCAGGTTTCGGCTCCGCAGCCAGTTGATGCAGAGCTGCGGCCAGCTCGACGGCAGCTTTTCGTTCTGGCGGACTCCGAAGTCATGATCGCCGCTGGCGTAAACGTGCAGCTCGGCGGACACGCCCGCGCGCTTCAGGGCCAGGTAGGCGATCGCGCTGTTCTCGGAGGATGAGCCGCCGTAGCTTTCATTGTCGTCGGAGGTATGCGCCATGAAGATTGGCGGCGTGTCGGCCGGGATGCGCAGGTCGGCGCGAAGCTCGTCCTTGTCCTTCACTTTCAGGTAGCCGGGATAGCAAAGCACCGCGAAATCCGGGCGGCAACTGACCGCGTCGACGGCGTCGATCGGGTCGTAGCGGCGCCTGGGGAAGCTGGTCGCGGCCGCCAGCGCCAGGTGCCCGCCGGCCGAGAAGCCAATGATGCCGATCCGAGTCGGGTTGATCCGCCACTCCTTTGCCCGGCTCCGCACCAGGCTGATGGCGCGCTGGGCGTCGAGCAGTGGGCCCGGCGGCGGCTCACTGGTCACCTCACCCGGCGCCTGGGGCAGCGGTACTTGAGGATGATGCCGGCCATGCCGTGCCTGTTCAGCCAGGCCGCGACCTCCTCGCCCTCCAGCTCCCAGTACAGGTTCCAGTAACCTCCTCCCGGACAGATCACCATGGCAGTGCCCGTGTTGGTCTCCCCGGAGGGAAGGTGCACCGAGATCGACGGGCTGCTGACGTTGGTGATCAACCGCGTCGGGCCAACCAGCGGCGACTGAAGGACCTTGCTGGTTTCCGCTTCCCGGATGCCGGCGTCGGCGGGCGTCTTCCCGGGCCAGAGAGTGACGACGGGCGGATCGGCGGCGAGCGCGGAGGTTGCCGCCACCGCCTGTGCATGGAGAAGCAGCAAAACAGTCACTGCGATGCGCTTCATGACGGCTTCCTCCCGGTCGGCAGAGTGCGGTCAGAGTCACTGAGCGGGCAGAGCGAAGGCGACGAATGCGTCGCCGGGCGGGGTGCGCAGCTTGCCGGCGCCGCCCGCGGCAATCACGACGTACTGCTTGCCTCCGACCTCGTAAGTCGCCGGCGTGGCATAGCCGCCGGCGGGCAGCGGGTGCTCCCAGAGCAGCTTTCCGTTCGTCTTGTCGAAGGCGTGGATGCGCTCGTCCTTGGTGCCGGCAATGAACACCAGACCCCCCGCGGTCACGATCGAGCCCCCGAACGTCTCCGTGCCCGTGCGCGGAATGCCGCGGGCCGTCAGCTCCGCATGTTCGCCCAGCGGAACTTGCCAGGCGATTGTGCCGGCGTTCAGATTGATCGCCGTCAAGACGCCCCAGGGCGGCCGGATTGCCGGGTAGCCTTCATGATCAAGGAATTGCACGTAGCCCTTGATGATATAGGGTCCATATCTTGCACGGTCGGCCGGCTTCGTCGCGACCAGAGTCAGGATATTGGGCACATTGTTCGCGTTCACGTAGAGCAGCCCCGTGGACGGGTCGAACGAGGCGCCCGACCAGTTCGCACCTCCGTGGAAGCCGGGGATGACCACGCTTCCCCGCGTACTTGGCGGCGTGAAGGCTCGACCCGACCGGATGGCCGAAAGCTGCTTCAGAACCGCCTCGCGGTTCGCCTTGCCGATGCTGGTGATGTTCGTCTCGTCGAGAAACTGCGCGCTGAAAGGAGGGGGCTTGACCGGGACGGGCTGCGTGCGCGCGGCCTGTTCGCCGGGCACGTCCGATCCCGGTACCACGCGTTCCTCGACGTCGAAGAGCGGCTTGCCCGTCTGCCGATCGAACAGGAACACGTATCCCGTCTTCGTCACCTGGGCCACGGCGTCGATCGATTTGCCGTCATGGACGACCGTCACCAGGTTGGGATAGACCGGCAGGTCGTGGTCCCAGAGGTCGTGATGGAGCGTCTGAAAATGCCAGACGCGCTGGCCGGTCGCTGCGTCCAGCGCGACCACACAGTTGGCGAACAGGTTGTCTCCCTTCCGATCGCCTCCGAAAAAGTCGAAAGCGGCCGAGCCCAGGCCGGCAAAGACGAGGCCGCGATTCACATCAACGCTCAGTCCGCCCCAGGCGTTCGCTCCGCCGCGGCCCTTCCAGGAATCTCCCTGCCAGGTCTCATTGCCAGACTCTCCCGCGCGGGGGACGGTATGGAACCGCCAGAGCTGCTTGCCCGTGCGGACATCGAAGGCGCGGATGTCTCCGGGTGCGGCCGCGCCGGGACCTTCGCCGCAGGAGACGCCCACGAGAACCGAGTCTTTCCAGATGGAGGGGGCGGAGGTTGGCCCGTAGCCCAGCGTGGCGACCTGGGGGTCCAGCTCGTCGCGGAGGTTGCGAATGCCCCCGCTGCCGAATTTCGGGTCAAGCTTGCCGGTCCGAGCGTCGAGCGAGAAGAGGCGGCCATCCGACGTGCCGTGGAGGATCCGCCGCTGGCCGTCGGGCCGGCCGTCGGACCAGTAAGCACAGCCGCGGTTCACGCCACCGGAATTTGGCTTGTGCTCGAAGGGATGGTCCTTGAGCGGGTCGAACTGCCAGAGCACGCGCCCCGTGGCCGCATCGAGCGCGACCACGCGCAGGTAACCTGTCGTGATGTACATCACGCCGTCGATCACGATCGGCGTGCATTCGATCGTCTTCCCCTCGCGACCCGCGAGCTCGCCCGTGTGGTACGTCCAGGCCGGCTTGAGCCGCATGACGTTGTCGCGGTGAATCTGATCGAGGGGCGAGTACCGCATGCAGCCGGGATCGGCACCCACGGCCGGCCAGTCCACATGACGATGCGGCTCTCCCGCGGCAACAACGCTCAGTGCGATCAGACACGAGGCAACAGAGAGGGCGAAGCGCATCGTCGGCTCCTGGTCCGGACCTGAATAACTGGAACCCCAGCATACATGCCCAGAGCGCGCGAAAGGAGAGGCGGCCGCAAAGTTGGTTCACTGGTTGCCACGCTCCGCTTTCAGGCGTCGATGCGGAGCTTGGGAACGCGTGCCCCGCCTTCAGGTCGGGCGGGAAGTGCGCCTGGGTCTGGCAAATGCGAGGGCAGGTCGCCACAATCCGCCCGATGACAACGGGCCAGTGGAGAGAACCGCGCGATGGAGAAGGGAGAACCTACAGTGAAACACACGCTTCGGCCGGCGACCGAGGCCGACCTCGGCGCGATCCGGGAGATCTACAATCACTACGTGGAGCGGTCCACTTGCACCTTCCAGCTCGAGCCGGAGACGGAGGCTCAACGGCGCGCGTGGTTTCAGGGCCGGTCCGCGAGCCACCCGGTCATCGTCGCGGAGACCGCCGGCGAGGTCGTTGGCTGGGCTGCGCTGTCGCCCTGGAACTCGCGGCGCGGCTACGCGTTCACGGCGGAGGCGTCGATCTACGTGCGCCACGACATGCACCGCAAAGGGCTCGGGCGGGCACTCCTGCTCGATCTGATTGACCGGGCCAGAAAAGCCGGTCTGCACGCGATTCTCGGCGGCACGTGCGCCGAGCAGTCCGCGAGCCTTGCCTTGCAGGAATCAGTCGGGTTCAAGCAGGCTGCCCGGCTGAAGGAGGTGGGCTACAAGTTCGGCCGCTGGCTGGATGTGATCTACATGCAGCTCCTGATCGAGAAAGAGCCGGGAACCTGACAGGCAGGTCTGGAGGCCCTCACGGGAGATGTCGCCACCATGATTATTTCTTCTTGTTCTCTGGCTCCGCGGCCGCGGCTTCCATGGCCTCGGAATCGGCGGTGCGGTAGAGAGGCAGGTAGCGGTAGTAGACCTCGAGGGTGAGCACCGAGAGCGAGGTCTCAAAGAGCCGTCCGGCGGTCCCGCCCCAGCGGTCCTGGATGGGCTGAAAGGGGTCCCAGCTTCCGCTGGCGCAGCTATCATCCTTGACCTGGGTCTTGATCAGCGCCTCGCGGACCTGCGGGTTCCACCGTTCCCAGTCCTTGTTCTTGAGGTTGTGCAGGAGCTGGGTGGCGTAGTACCAGTAATAGATGTTGCGGTCGCGACTGCTTTCGAGGTGGGCGGCCACGCGGCCGGCACCCTTGACCAGCGACGGGTGGTTGCGCGGCCAGCCCAGCAACTGCCGGCTCACCAGCGCCTCGGCGGTCATCACCGGCGAGACGTCGCGTCCCGGCATATACGAGTAGGTGATCTTCTTCGGGTCGGCGGCAGCCAGGTTGAGATAATCGGCGCAGCCGCGCACCGTGGTGCGGGGGACCTTCAGTCCTGCCAGGTGGCCGCTCCGCAGCGCGAAGATCTGCCAGCCGAAAACCGACGTGTCGCCCGCTTGCCCCGGCGAGTACCGCCAGCCGCCCGTCGACGGATTCTGGGCCTCGATAATGAAGTCGAGCGCGCGCTGGGCCGGCTGCTTGAGGTTCGAGTCATGAGACAGGCCGTACGCCTCGCACAGGGCCATGGTGCCGATGGCATGGCTGTACATGTAGGCGATGCCCGGACCTCCCGTGAACAGGTCGCCGTTGGGCTGCTGATGCTGAACCAGCGCCTCGAGACCGCGGCGCACTGCATCCTGATGCCGGCATTTCACCGTGTGGATGTATCCGGCGCCCAGAAGCGGCAAGAGCGCCAGCCCCGTGGCCGCGGTGTCGGAATCGAGCACGTGATGGGGAGGGCAGGCGCCGGCCTGGCACTGGTCCTGGAAGTTGAGCGACCAGGAGCCATTGGCCCGCTGGTGCCGCACAATCCAGGCCAGCCCGTCCTCGACGGCCTTCTCGGAGTGCACGGTGCCGCCCTCGCGGCGCACCAGCCGCGCGCGGTCCAGCCCCGTCCGGCCCGAGAACGGTGCCACGATCTGGTCCGCCAGGCCGGGGAATCGCGGGCCGGACTTGCCGCTGCCGGAGATCGACAGGTTGGCCAGCAGATTTGTCCCGCCCGAATCGGATCCCGACGGACCGGCCAGGTCGGGACCGAATCGCGCCAGGCCGGCGATCTCGGGCTGGGCCGAGAACTTGATCGCCGGATCGTTGGTCTCGAGCCCAAGCGAAGGGGGATCGAGGCTCTGCTCCTTGGTGAAGGGATCCCCGGACTGGGGTGCATCGACCAGCGAGGTCAGGTCGCCGAGATCGCCCGGCAGCCGGCTCTCGATCACCCGCGTCGCGGAGCCGGAATTCCCCACCCGAATGAGCAGGGCCAGCAACAGGAGCAAAAGCGCATGCAGCAAGAAGCTCAGGCCCCAGGAAGGAACCGAGGCGCAGCGTGTCAGGGTCGTAGCGCTGCACGATCAGGGCGCAACCAGGCGCTGAAGTCGCCCTGCCCGCGGTTCGGTTGGCGGTTGTGCATCCATGAGATTCTCGGAGGTGATCGGCGACTCGTCGACGCCATGAGCGTCTGCGAACTCTCCCATTCTATGTCGACCTTGACTTCGACAACCAGCAGAAAGCCCACCAGGTCCGAATTTCTTCCCTCTCAGTCGGATGCGGAGGGGTCCTGGACGATGTCCAGTTCGGCCCAGTCGAGCCGCTCAAGCTGT
This sequence comes from uncultured Planctomycetaceae bacterium, assembly GCA_963833985.1. Lineage (GTDB taxonomy): Bacteria > Planctomycetota > Planctomycetia > Isosphaerales > Isosphaeraceae > Aquisphaera. The sequence continues at coordinate 4,744,408 of CAWIAD010000002.1, read as the reverse complement.
GCTTGCGCCTGGCAGCGTCGGCCACCACGACGGCAACCAGTTCTTCTGGGTGGATGCGCTGTTCGAGCACGCCACGCAGGGCTTGCAGGTCAATCGCGGCGAGGCGGTCGGCAAAGCCAGCGTAATGGTCTGGCGGCAGACCGTGGACGAACAGGTGGGCATACCGGCCCACCATCGCGGACGGGGTCTCGAATTGTCGGGTCTGCCCTTCGACCAGGGAACGGCGCGCGTCGCAAAGCTCGGCCTCGGTGGGGGGGCAGTCGCCGAGCAGTGCAAGCAGCTCGTGCCGGATGTCTTCCAGGGCCTCGGCCACCCTGTCCGACTGAACGGACGTGGCGATGGAGAACGGACCACGGCCGAGCCGGCCATCGAAATGGCTGCGTACGCCGTAGGTGAGACCGCGCTGCTCGCGCAACTTCTCATTCAGGCGTGATGTGAACTGACCGCCCAGGATCTGGTTGCCCAGCAACAGGTGCTCGAACCCGGAATCTCCGCGCGCGACACCGACATGTCCGATCCGCAGCACGGCCTGGGCGGCTCCAGGGCGGTGGAGCAGTCGAATCCTGGGCGCGGCAGCGGGCGGGGCATCGGGGATCACGGGCCGTTCGGCGGGGGGCCTTCCCAGCCCGCCAGGTGGGCGTCGAGGATGCGGGCAACCTCGTCGGGATCGACGTCCCCGGCGATCACCACGGCCGCGCCGGAAGGCCCGAGATGTCGGCCATGGAATGCGATCGCCTCGGCACGCGACAGTCCCGCGACGATCGATTCCGCTCCATCGAGCGGGTGCCCGTACGGATGCTCGGGGCCGTAGAGCGAGCGCAGGAGTTCCCGGTGGGCGCGCGACTCCGCGTGATCGCGCTGCGACCGCAGCGCCGCGAGTGTCTGGGCATGGATCCGGTTCCACTCGGCCTCGGGAAACGTGGGATGCCGGAGGATCTCGACGGCAAGCGCGAGGCTGGGCTCCAGGAACGCTTTGAGAAACCGCGCCGTGACGAAGGCGCCATCCCACCCACAGCTCGCCGAGAGAGCTGTTCCCATGGCCTCGGCCGCCAGGGCAATCTCCGCGGCGGACCGGCTCGCTGTCCCCTCGTCGAGCATCGCGACGGCAAGCTGTGCCACACCGGCGCGTGCCGGCGGCTGCAAGCTGCTGCCGCCCGGCAGCGTGATTGCCAGGGCAACTGCCGGCAAATCGCGCCGGGGAAGCACCCAGAGCGGGGTGCCGTTGCCAAGGGTCCGCATCTCCGGCCGTGGCGCATGGTAGACCGCGGGCGGCTTGCTGGCAGGAGGAATCTTGCGGTCCAGCGGCACCGAGGAACTTGCGGGCTTCCGCCCCAGGACGGAGAGGCCCACCCTGGGTTTGCCCGCGACGTAGCCGGCGGCCACTTCTCGAATGGCCTCAGGAGTCAGGCTCAGGTACCGCTCCAGGTCAGAGGTCACCAGAGACGGGTCACCGCGGAAGACGTTGTAGGCGTTGAGCCGGTCGGCCACTCCGCCAAAGCCTCCCATGTGCTCGAGTGCAAAGACGAGGCTGGCCGTCCTCATGGTGAGCACGCGCTGGAGCTCGGTCTCGGACACACCCTCGCTGGCAATCCGGCCAATCTCTGCGTCGAGATGATCGCGTAGCTCGTCGATGGAACGCAACGGACGCAAGGTGGCGATGATGCCGAAGGTGCCCGCGAGCTCCCGGCCGGACTGGTAAGCGGAGATGTCCTGGGCAATCTGACGATCGACCACAAGGTGCTGATAGAGCCGGCTGGCGCGGCCGCGGGCAAGTATGTCGCCGAGCACGCTCAGGGCCGCGTCGGCAGCGTGGAAGTGCGGCACGGAATGCCAGACCAGGTAGTAGCGATTCAGCTCCACCCGATCCTGAAGCACGATCTCGCGGCTGCCCCCGAATGCGGGGTCTGGCGTCCAGGGCAGGAGCGGCTTGCTGCCGGAGCCGATCGACCCGAAGTACCGTTCCACCAGGGTGAGCGTTCGCTCCGGATCGATATCGCCCACGATCGCGAGGCTGGTGTTCGCGGGTACATAATAGCGCTGGAAGAAAGCCGAAACGTCCCCCAGCGAGGCGGCCTCCAGGTCCTCCATGTCGCCGATGGTCAACCAGCTATAGGGGTGGTGCGGCGGATAGAGCGCCTCGGAGAGGACCGGCCAGACCATGCCGTAAGGCCGGTTGGCGTAATTCTGCCGATACTCATTCTTGACGACTCCTTTCTGGATGTTCAGCTTGGAGTCGTCCAGGGCGGGAACCAGGAAGGCCATCCGGTCCGACTCCATCGCCAGGACCAGTTCGAGGTGCGCAGCAGGGATGTCCACGAAGTAATTCGTGCGGTCCGACGAGGTCGATCCGTTGATGTTCGCACCGAGTGGTTGCAGGCGTTTGAAGAAGTCGCCCGGGAAGTGCGCGGAGCCCTCGAACATGAGATGCTCGAAGAGATGAGCGTAACCCCGCTGGCTTCTCTCCTCGTTCTTCGAACCGACGTGGTACCAGAGATTTGTGGCCACGAGCGGAAGTCCTGGCTGGTACCTCAGCAGCACGTCCAGGCCGTTATCCAGGGTGAACTTCGAGTAGTCAATTTCTGGCAAATGCATGGGCTGGGTCGTTTCGGGAATATGGCGTGGTTTTTGCAACGCCGGAGTCGTGGGGTCACAATGAAGAAGCGAATCAAGTAGTATTGAATACTGAGCGATACCGCTTATACTTTTCGGCCACGCGTGGGTCAAAGCGTCCCGCGGGTCGATCCGTTCGAAGGATTTAAAGGAAAAAATACTCGCCGTGGTCCTGGTCGAGTACAATACGCTACCGGGTGGACGGGTTGCGAAAAATAGCGTGAGCTGAAGAAACGCTAACGATTGACGTTCTCACGAAGAGTGTCTTGCCGGATCGTGGTGGCCGGCCGGTCATGATAAGCAGAGCACAGGGCGTGATCGCGGGCCTTGCCCGGCGATCAGCGGGCAGTCCGCAGGCGGAATTCATACGCCAAGGTTAGACCGTGAACTGGGATGACGTCATCATCGACGCGGCGCAGTCCGACACCGGCATGCGGCGGTCGAACAATCAGGACAGCCACGCGTCCGTCCGGGCTCCGAACATGGAAGTCTGGCGCAGCCGCGGCCATGTCTTCATGGTTGCCGACGGCATGGGTGCGCACGCGGTCGGCGAGCTCGCGAGCAAGATGGCCTGCGATCTGATTCCGCACAACTACATGAAAGCCAAGCTGGGCACTCCGTCCGAGGCCATCGTCAAGGCATTTCATGAAGTCAGTGCCCTGATCCACAGCCGGGCCGCGGCCAATCGCGAGTTCCAGGGGATGGGCACCACCTGCTCGTCCCTTCTGGTCTTACCCGAGGGTGTGCTGGTCGCGCACGTTGGCGATTCACGCGTCTACCGGGTTCGGGCCGGGCAGATCGACCAGCTCTCGTTCGATCACAGCTTGGTCTGGGAGCTGGTTCGCCGCAACCATCTGACGCCCGAGCAGGCAAACCTGTCGGTGCCCAAGAACGTCATCACCCGCAGCCTCGGTCCCGAGCCGACCATCGAGGTGGACCTCGAGGGCCCCCTGGCCGTCGAGCTGGCCGACGTCTACCTGCTCTGTTCCGACGGTCTCTCCGGCCCGGTCACCGACCTGGAGATCGGCGCGTTCGCGGGCAACTTTCATCCTCGCAACGCCTGCCGCTATCTCGTGAATCTGGCCAACCTGCGGGGGGGGCTCGACAATGTCACCGTGCTGATCGTGCGGATTGGCCCCTGGGTCGATCCGGATTCCGCCGAGACCTCCCACCAGGATACCACCGGCAAGCGCCAGCGCAACGGGTCGAGCCCCGCGTCCTGGCGCGACCGTTTGCTGGGCGTCTTCAAAGGTGCCAAGAAAGCCCCTTCGACATTGCCGCCGGAGCAGGAACACCGCTATCGCTCGACGGCGTGTCCGATCGAAGAGTCCCTGATCGGCCGCTTCTCGGAACTGACCGAGCGCGTCCGCGAGGCGGCCATCGAACAGGCCTGGTCGATCGACTGGACGGAGCTGGCCAGCCATCGCCGCAAGCTGGCCGAGGCCCGGGCGGCGCAGCGCAACTGGCTGTCACTCCGCGAGCTTGGTGAAATCATCGCCATGCTCGGCCAGGCCGCCCGGTTCCATCGCAAGGGCTCCGGAGCACCCAGCGTCCATTGAACGACGAGGCCGAGATGTCCGCCGCCCCGACTCCCGGCGAAGCCACCCTGTGTGCCCGCGCCGCCGCTCCGGCCAGGTCCGTCAGCCTGCCCCTGGTGCCCTCGCTTGACCTCAGCGTGGTCTACGAGATCGCCAGCCTGGACCAGATCGACGCCATCTCCAATGGTGAGGAAAGCGGGTTCTCCTACGCGCGTGACGCTCATCCCAATGCCGTGCAGCTTGCCGCCAAGTTGAGTGCTCTGGAGCACGCCGAGGCAGGGGTCATCTGCGCCTCGGGGATGGCGGCCATCGCCGCAAGCTTGCTCTCGCTGTGCGCCGGAGGTGACCACCTCATCATCTCCGAGGGTCTCTATGGCAAGACGACAACGCTCGTGGCTCGTGAATTGTTGCGGTTCGGCATTACCCACGACAGCTTCGATCCTGCCTGTCCTTCCTCTCTGGAGCCGCTGGTGACCGCGCGCACCCGGCTGGTCCTGGTCGAGACGATCTCCAACCCGCTGCTGCGCGTGGCCGACCTGGCCGAAATTGGCCGGGTCGTGCGGGCGGCCGGCGTTCCTCTGCTGGTCGATCATACGTTCGCCCCGCTGCTCTGCCGGCCCATCGATCTGGGTGCAACGTTCGTGATGCATTCGGTCACCAAGCTGATCGGCGGCCACAGCGACCTCACCCTGGGCGCGGTGCTGGGACCGGCTGACGCCATCGATCGCATCCGATCGGTCGCCTCGACCTTCGGACAGACCGGCAACCCGTTCGAGTGCTGGCTGGCTCTGCGCGGGCTGGCGACCTTGAGCTTGCGGGGGGACCGCGCCAGCGGCACGGCCTTCGAGCTGGCATCCCGTCTGGAACAGCACGGCCGGGTCAGCCGGGTGTTCTATCCCGGGCTGCCATCGCACCCGGACTTCGCGCTGGCCACGCGGCTCCTGGGCGGTCGCTTCGGGGCCATGATCACGTTCGATGTCGGCGGTCGCGACCAGGCCGACCGCCTGATCCGGGGCCTCCGTCACATCCCCTTCGCTCCCAGCCTGGGCGACGTCCAGACGACCCTCAGCCATCCCTGCTCCACCAGCCACCGCGGCCAGGACCCGGAGATGCTGCGGCGTCTCGGCATCACGCCGGGGCTGATCCGTCTTTCCGTCGGCCTGGAAGACCCGCAAGATCTTTGGGACGACCTTCAGCAAGCCCTGGAAATCGGCGATGGGCCAGACGCCGGATAGGGCCGGCTACGCCGTCCGAACCTGATCGACGGGTGTCTGACCCAGCAGTTGTACGGCTCCGCGGAGCGGGATCTCCACCCAGTCGGGGCGTTCGGAGAGCGCGGCGTCCACCTGCGAGAACGCCTTGTCTAGGAGCAGCAGGTCCAGCAGGCTGTAGGTTGCGGCCTCCGTGCCGGGCAAGAGCCCGGTGGACCGGAGGGTCGCTATGTATGTTTGCACGAACTGGCGGGCCACATGGTTGTACCAGGCGTCGGCCCAGCTTTCGAGCGCAGGGCGATCCTCGGGCCGGACCATGCCGGGTGAACGCCCGCGGGCATCGGTCACGCCGAGCAAGGCGCTTTGCGCGGCCGCGTTCAGCGAACGCACCATGCTGGCCACGTCGCGCAGCGGAGACTGCTTGACTCGCCTCTCACCGATCGTGCGGCTGCTCTCGCCCTCGAAGTCGATGATGACGAAATCCTTGCCCGTGTAGAGCAACTGTGCCAGGTGATAGTCGCCATGGCAGCGCGTCCGCTGGCCGTTGACCGCCGGGTCGAGGATGCCCTGGAACCGGTGCAGGATCGCATCGTGCTGGCCGATGATCTGCTGCGCCAGCCGCCGGGTTGGTTCGGGGAGCGTCGGCCCGAGCCGAGCCAGGCGGTCGCAGAGTCGGCCGGCGAGGTTGCGCATCGACTGGTAGACCGACCGCTGGTAAAGCTTGCCGAAAGGCTCGGGCGCGAACGCCGGATCGGCGCGGTCGGCGGCAAGCGCCTGGTGGAGTTCCGCGGTGCGGTGGCCGAGCAAAGTTGCGGTATCGAGGTAGCCGCCGATCAGCTCATGCCAGGTGGGGCTCATCTCCTGCTCCGCGGGGGGCTCATGCAGAGCCACGGCCCGCGGCAGCCCCCCGGGGATCTCCCGCGAGAGCGCGGCGACCCGCTCGAAATACTGGCTGAGCTGGTCCAGCATGTACTGCCACGCGGTACCGCTGTTGGCCACGTACCGGTGCAGGACGCCCAGCGTGAATGGCTCGCCTCCGCGGCGAAGATAGTTGATGGAACCCAGGACGGCAGCCGCTCCGTGATAGTCCGGTTGCTGGCTCAGGTGGCGGCCGACCTCCAGGTCCGGGTTGATCCCTTCCTCGATCCGGCGGAAGACCTTGAAGACATACGACTCGCCGAAAACGATGGCCCGGTTGTTGCGCTCGCTCTGCCGCAAGGAGATCGCCGGCTCGGCCGGTTCGGCGGCCGCAGCGGTTTCATCGCGTGGGCCCAGCGGTGCAGCGACGATCTCGCCGTCTTCCAGACGCCTCGAGCGGCCGGAGAGGACACCGCGCAGCAAGTCGCGGCAGCACGACGGGACGGCCAGGGCATCGCAAAGGAGTCCCGGCTGCGGGTCGCCGACGCGTGCCAGCGCGGCGCTCTGCCACGGGACCAGCAGGTCGCCGATCTGCTCCTCGGGCAGCAGAGTGAGGCTCAGTGAGAGCGTTTCGGCAGGCCGGTCGCGTGTTTCCAGCCGCATGAGCAGGAACCAGACCTCGGCCTGCCCCACGCGGATGGGTGCCGCATGGACGATCGTGACCCCCGTGATCCGGGTGCGGCCATCCGCCAGCCGGCTGCGGACCAGGAACTGGGGCAGGACGGCCTCGATCTCATCCCAGTGGCCGGGGCGGAACCTCCGGGCCAGTGTCGCCTTCCCGGGCAGGACCGGCAGGGCGAGCTCCGGCTCCTCGGACGATGCGGCCCCCATGCCTTTGCGGCCGCCCTGCTCCGCGGCTCCGTCCGGCAGCGAGAACCAGATGAAACCGTGAGGCCCCAGGGTCAGCAGGTAGGGCTCCTCGGTGATCCGCGGGAAGGACGTCCGGCCCAGCACTTCCTCAGGGGTGACGCCCACGTAATCCTTCAGGTCAAGCTGCGCGTACTGCACGAACCGCGACAGGTTGGCGACTACCAGGATCGTCTGATCCTGGTGCTTGCGGATGAAGGCCAGGACCTTCGGGTTGTCGGGACGCAGCAGCTCGAATGTCCCCCGGCCGAAGGTGCGGAACCGCTTGCGCAGGGTGAGCATCCGCTTCACCCACCACAGCAGCGACGACGGATTGCTTTGCTGAGCCTCGACGTTGACCGTCTCATAGTGGTATTCCGGATCGATGATGACCGGCAGGTAAAGCCGCTGGGGGTTGGCCCGGCTGAAGCCCGCGTTGCGGTCGGCCGACCATTGCATGGGCGTGCGCACGCCGTTGCGGTCGCCCAGGTAGATATTGTCGCCCATGCCGATCTCGTCGCCGTAGTAGATGACCGGGGTGCCCGGCAGCGAGAAGAGCAGGCCGTACATCAGCTCCATCCGCCTTCGCTCGTTGCGCAGCAGCGGCGCCAGGCGGTGGCGGATGCCCAGGTTGATGCGCGCGGTCCTGTCCTGCGTATAGGCACGGTACATATAGTCACGTTCTTCGTCCGTTACCATCTCGAGAGTCAACTCGTCGTGGTTCCGCAAGAACAGGCACCACTGGCAGCTTGCGGGGATTTCCGGCGTCTGCTCCATGATGTCGTGAATCGGGAACCGGTCTTCCTGGTGCAGCGCCATGAACAGCCTGGGCATGAGCGGGAAGTGGAACGCCATGTGGCACTCGTCGCCGGCCCCGAAATAGGCCACGGCGTCTTCCGGCCACTGGTTGGCCTCTGCCAGGAGCATGCGGTCAGGAAAACGCTCTTGCACATGAGCGCAGGCGCCTTCAAGAAATGGTGCGTCCTGGGGAGGTTCTCGCAGTCGGTCCCCTCCTCCTCGTACAGGTAAGGCACGGCGTCCAGCCGCATGCCGTCCACGCCCATCGCGAACCAGTATTCGACGACCGGCAGGATCGCCTCCCAGACCGCGGGGTTCTCGAAGTTCAGGTCTGGCTGGTGCGAGTAGAACCGGTGCCAGTAATACGCCCTGGCCACCGGGTCCCAGCTCCAGTTCGAGGGCTCGAAATCCTTGAAGATGACGCGCGCGTGGCTGTATCTCTCGGCGCTGTCGCTCCAGACGTAGAAGTTTCGCTCGGCGCTGCCCGCGGGGCGCGGCGCGCACGCTGGAACCAGGGATGTTGATCTGACGTGTGATTGATGACCAGCTCGGTGATCACGCGGATGTCGCGCTCGTGCGCTGCTTCAAGGAACGCCTTGAAATCTTCGAGGTTGCCGTAGAGCGGATGGATGGTTGTGTAGTCCGCGATGTCGTAGCCGTCGTCCCGGAGCGGCGAGGGGTAAAACGGCAAGAGCCAGACGGCCGTGATGCCAAGGTCTTGCAGGTAATCAAGCTTCTGGGTCAGCCCCTGGAAGTCGCCATGCCCGTCCCCGAAGCTGTCGGAATACGCCCGGACGTGCACCTCGTAGATGATGGCGTCCTTGTACCACAGCGGATCATCAGATGACATGCTCAAACCATCCTGTGCTCTCTGATAAATGCGTTGCCGCGCCTGGCCGGCGATCCTGAGCGGTTCATCCTAAAGGGCGTGGCCGGAGGGTGTCGATCCAGGATTGAATTCTAAAAATCAATTAATCCGTAGGCGGGACGATGTCGTTTTCCACGCGCCGTGACGGCGGGACGAGCGGCTCAAGAGTCCAGTCGTGCGCTGCGCGTCCGCCGCGACACGGTCGGCGGGCGGATCCCACGCGGCGGTCCAATGCGAGCGGTGCCGGCGCATCGCCACCCGCGCGTGACGTGAATGCAAGCGCCCCGAAGGATCACCCGGGGCCGTCGAGCAGGTGACCACGCAGCACCGTCACCGCCTTGCCGATCAGTGCGACCCGGCGGTCTTGCAGACGGACCTTCACGACGCCCCCCCGCGGCGAGACCTGGTGGCCGGTCAGCTCGGAGCGGCCCAGCCGTGCTCCCCAGAACGGGCCCAGAAAACAGTGCGCCGATCCGCACACCGGGTCCTCGTCCACGCCGACGTTCGGGGCGAAGAACCGCGACACGAAGTCGAACTCGGGTGTGCTGGAACGACTGGTGGCAATCACGCCCCGCACCGGTATGGCCGCGAGCAGCCGATAATCCGGCCGGAGCTTGCAAACGGTGTTCTCATCGGCAAGCTCCACCAGCAGATCAAGACGGTTTCGGCCCGCCGAGACCACCGTCGCTCCCAGCGCGGAGATGATCCGGCCCAGTTCCCGCGCGTCCTCCACCGGGGCCTGCATGGGCTCGGCGGGGAAATCCATGGCGATCCAGTCACCCTGCCGACTGGCGCCCAGCCGACCGCTTCGAGTCTCGAACAGCGCCGGAGCTTGCCGGTCCAGTACTCCCTCTTCCCAGAGCACGTGCGCGGCCGCCAGCGTGGCGTGACCGCAGAGGTCCACTTCCACCTGCGGGGTGAACCAGCGCAGGCGGAACAGGCTGCCCGGTTCAAGGGGATGGAGGAAGGCCGTCTCCGACAGGTTCATCTCGGCGGCGACCTGCTGCATCCATCGGTCGGGTGCGGGAGAATCAAGAAGGCAAACGGCCGCGGGGTTGCCCGCGAACGGGCGGTCGCTGAAGGAATCAACCTGAATGATGCGCGTGCTCAAGTGCGGTTCTCTCGGTACGAGGAGGAAGATCTGGCGGCAACAGACCTGGGACACGAGCGCAATTCTACGGGTTCGCCGCCGTCGCGCTGCATGAAGAGCCGCGCCATCATCCCCAGCGCCTGCTGCTTCCCGTGCAGGGCCAGTCCCGAGAGCCCCTCGCCGAACGAGAAATCGAGACCAGGTACGGAAATCAGCGCCGCCTGGGGCCGGCAACCGTAAAGCAGCAGGCAGAGGTTCAGAACGGCCTGCGGGCTGATCGCGTGCACAAGAGCTACCCCGAGGGTCTCGCCAGGCAAGACCGGCTCCGCGCGGACGTCAATCGCCTCTGCCGGCGAGCACCTGCGGGCGTCCACAAAGTAGACCTGTTCTGCGACGGCCAGGTCGGCTGCCATGTCGGTGGTGAGCTGCGCCAGGCTCAGGCAGCGGACGCCCGGGCAGTGCCACCGCTCCACCTCGTCGGCGATGAGCGGTCCCAGGGCGTCGTCCCGGCGGAGGGTGTTGCCGTAGCCGATCACGAGGATGCAAGCCGCGGGCTGGTCGGGCATGGTCCCTGCCTCAGTCGCGCCAGAGTTCGTGCAGGACGGCACCGTCGGCCGCGATCAGGCGGACGTGCAGTGGCATCGATCCGACGGCGTGCGTCGAGCAGCTCAGGCACGGGTCGAACGCGCGGATGCCCGCTTCGATCCGGTTGAGCACGCCTTCGGGGATCTCTGGACCGGTGATGTAGTGGCGTGCGATCTGGGCCACGGTCCGGTTCATCGCGAGGTTGTTCTGGCCGGTGGCGATGACCAGGTTCACCCAGGTGATCAACCCGTACCTGTCCACCCGGTAGTGGTGGAACAACGTGCCCCGGGGCGCCTCGCTGACGCCCACGCCCTCGAGCCGGTTGATCCCGGCCAGGGCCCGCAGATGATCCGACCCGAGTTCGGGATCGTCGATCATTCGCTTGATCAGCTCGATGGCGGCGAGGATCTCGATGAGCCGCGCGTAATGGTACAGGAACGCCGAGCAGGCGGTTCCACGAAACCGGTAGCGGTACTCGCGCAGTTCCTGGTCGGCCTGCGGCACACCCATGTGCGTGCAGACGTTGAGCCGTGCCAGCGGTCCCACCCGGTAGATTCCCTGCTCCGGCCCTGCCGGCTTGTAGTAGGGCGACTTCAGGTACGAGTCGGGCTGGATCGCCTCGCCGATGTACTCCTGGTAGCGGGCGGGATCGACCTGGTCGGCCACGATCTCACCGTCGGAGTCAACAATCCGCAGGTTGCCGTCGTAGTGCTCCCAGTTCCCCTCCCGGGAGACCAGGCCCAGGAAGAGCGACGGGAAATCGCCGAAGTGGATGGCCTCTTCATGGAACTGATCGAAGATTGCCTTGAACCGGCGGAGTGCCAGGTGCGCGGTTTCCATGGCCTCCGGCAGGCGGGCGCGGATCTGCTCGCGGCCCTCGGGGCTCAGACCGGCGCGCACGCCGCCGGGGACCGACCACGCCGGATGGATCTTCTTGCCGCCCAGGATCTCGATGATCTGCTGGCCGAACTGCCGCAGTCGGATGCCCTTGCGGGCGAACTCCGGATCGGCGGCGATGAGCCCGAAGATGTTCCGCCGCGCTGGGTCGCTATCCAGCCCCAGCAGCAGGTCCGGACAACTCATATGAAAGAACGAGAGCGCGTGCGACTGCACGATCTGCCCCAGGTTCATCAGCCTCCTGAGCGATTCGGCCGCCGGAGGTATGGTCACCGAGAGGATCCGGTCTCCCGCCTTCGCCGAGGCCAGCAGGTGGCTGACCGGGCAGATGCCGCAGATGCGGGCGGTGATGCCCGGCATCTCCCAGAGCGGGCGTCCCTCGCAGAACTTCTCGAACCCGCGGAACTCGGACACGTGGAACCGCGCCCCGCTCACCTTGCCGGCGTCATCGAGCTGGATCGTGATCCGGGCATGCCCCTCGATCCGCGTCACGGGGTCGATGATGATTTGCTGGGTCATGGTTCAAGCCAGCTTTCGTTCCGTTTTTCGTTGCACATCCCAGATCCAGCCGTAGGAAAGTTCGCGGACCACAAGGCACCTTCAGCGGTTCTTCAATCAGCAATCACGTTGCACCACAGAAAGTACGAAGAACGCTCAAACCCGGCGATCCCTGAGATTCGATTCGGCAGATTCCCTCTATCCTGGTGATCCGGCACCCGGATTTCGATCAGCAAAACAGATCGCGATGGAGTGACCATGAGACTCGTTGATTTGATCACATGATTTCCTCACGCCCCGCCAGATTCCTCATTGATTTCCCGATTTCTTCTTTCCTTGGTGATCTTTGAGCCCTTCGTGGTTCACCCGATCCCCTCCTCAGTGGTCTCGATCATCTCTTCCTTGCATTCCTCGGTCGCATCGCAACTCGTGCGTTCCTTCGCGCCCTTTGTGGTGCGATCTACGGTGACTGTTCAGCCGAATTTGATCTCATCTCCCGCCAGCCCCGCGGCGTGTCGGCCAACGAGCTGCTCGAGCACCTCGCGGATGCGCTCGGCCGGGGGCGGGCAGCCGGGAATGAAAACATCGACAGGCACGACGTGGTGCACAGGGACGACCCGGTCCAGGAGCACGGGCAATATGCCCGGGCTCACGGGAACCTGGGCCCCCAGATCGCCGTTCTCCAGGTAGGACCGCCGGAGCACGACATCGGGACCGCCCAGCGGGTTCCGCATGGCCGTGACGTTGCCCGTCACCGCGCAATCGCCGAAGGAGACCAGAGTCTTCGTCCGCGATCGTACCATCCGCACGAACTCGAGGTTGTCTCGATTGGCTACCGCCCCTTCCAGCAGGGTCACGTCGACATGCTCGGGGAAGGTCTTCGCGTCGATCAGGGGCGTGTAAACGAAGTCGACCAGCTTCTCCAGGTCAATGAGGAACTCGTCGAGGTCCAGGAATGACATGTGGCAGCCGGAACAGCCCGCCAGCCACATGGTCGCCAGCTTCAGACGTTCCATTGCTTCTTCTCCCGGGCGCTCACGAGGAAGGCGACGATCGATCGGTCGTGGCGCAGTTCGGAGACCGTCGATCCCTGGGCGAAGATGGCCCCGGTCGGGCAGGCTTGCATGCACTTGCCGCACGACGTGCACGTGGGCGACGTCCCCCAGGGCTGGTGCATGTCGGTGATGACGCGCGCGTTGACGCCGCGGTTCGCCACGTCCCAGGTGTGCGCTCCCTCGACCTGGTCGCAGACTCGCACGCACCGGGTGCAGAGGACGCAACGGTTGTGATCGATGCCGAAGAGCTTGTGGCTGATGTCCACCGGCAGCTGGGGGCTGAGATAATCAAACCGCACGTGGTCCATGCCCACCCGTACGGCCAGTTCCTGGAGCTCGCAGTTGCCGTTGGCCACGCACACGGAGCAGACGTGGTTCCGCTCGGCGAAGAGCAGCTCGATGATCATCTTCCGGTAGCTGGCCAGCCGCTCCGTGGCGGTCTGCACTTTCATCTCCTCGAAGACCTGCGTGGTGCAGGCCGGCAGCAGCCTGGGAGGATCGCCGACCTCGACCAGGCACATCCGGCAGGCTCCCACGTCGGAAACGCCTTCCAGGTGGCACAACGTGGGAATGGAGATTCCCGCCTCGGAGGCGGCCTGGAGGATCGTCTGGTCGCCTCGCGCGTTGATCAGCTTGCCGTCGATCGAGAGTGTCTTCACGGCCGCCATGATCAGGTTCCCGCCTTCTCAAAAGGGACTGCCGTGACCGGGCCAGTCGCCGCGGGGTCCGCGCACAGCAGCTCTTCGTACTCCTTGCGAAAATACCGCAGGGTGCTCAGCACGGGGTTGGGGGCGGACTGGCCCAGGCCGCACAGGCTCGTGTGCTTGACCATCTCGCAGAGCGATTCCAGGCGAGTCAGGTCGGCGGCCGTCGCCTGCCGCTGGGTGATCTTCGTGAGCAGACGATGGAGCTGGACCGTCCCCGAGCGGCAGGGAATGCACTTGCCGCACGACTCGTCCATGCAGAACTCCATGAAGAACTTCGCCACGTTGACCATGTTGGTGGTCTGGTCCATCACGATCATTCCGCCCGAGCCCATGATCGAACCCAGCCGCAGAAGCGATTCGTAATCCACGGGCGTATCGAGCGCCTCGGCGGGGATGCAGCCGCCGGAGGGGCCGCCGGTCTGCACGGCCTTGATCGTGCCGCCGTCCGGCGCCCCGCCGCCGATCTCCTCCACGATCTCGCGCAGCGACGTCCCCATGGGCACCTCGACCAGACCCGTGTGGCGGATCTTGCCGGCCAGGGCGAAGACCTTCGTCCCCTTGCTTTTCTCGGTGCCGATCGAGGCGAACCACTCCGGGCCGTTGCGGATAATCGCCGGAACATTCGCGAACGTCTCCACGTTGTTGATGAGAGTGGGGCTGCGCCACAGCCCGGCCTCGGCGGGGTAGGGGGGACGCGGCCGGGGTGTGCCGCGCCGGCCCTCGATGGATGCCAGCAGCGCAGTCTCCTCGCCGCACACGAACGCCCCGGCGCCGATCCGGAGATCGACCCGGAAATTGAACGGCGACTCGAAGATCTGGGTGCCGAGGAGCCCCAGCCGCCGGGCCTGGCGAATGCCGACCTCGAGCCGGCGGATGGCCAGGGGATACTCGCCGCGCACGTAAATATAGCCCGTGTCGGCACCCACGGCGTAAGCGGCGATCGCCATGCCTTCGAGCACCCGGTGCGGGTCGCTCTCCAGGACGCTGCGGTCCATGAACGCGCCGGGGTCCCCCTCGTCCGCGTTGCACACGACGTATTTGTGCGGCCCGCCCTGGTTCTTCGCGACCATCCCCCATTTCAGCCCCGTGGGGTAGCCCGCGCCGCCCCGGCCGCGTAGTCCGCTGCGTGTGACCATGTCGACCACGTCGGCCGGGTTCATTTCCCGGACGACATCGTAGAGCGCCCGGTAGCCGCTGGCGGCGATGTACGACTCGATCCGCTCCGGCTCGATCTTCCCGCTGTTTTCCAGCACCACCGATTTCTGGCGGCTGAAGAAGGGCCGGTCGAGAGCACCCTTCCGCGCGCTGGCCGCACCGCCGCCCAGGCTGAGCACGATCGACGCGGCCTGCTCTGGCCGGACCCGTTCGTAGAGGATGCCGGCAGGATCTACCTGGACAAGCGGCCCCTCGCAGCAAAGCCGCATGCAGCCCACGGAGCAGACCTGGACCCTGTCTCCCTGGTTCGCCTGGGCGACGGCATCGGTCAGCCGCGCCTGCACGTCCTGAGCGCCTGAGGAGAGGCAGCCCGCCGCGGTGCAGACGCGAATCGCCGTGGGCTTCCGTGCCGCCACTTCTTTCTCGGCGATCTCCTGGAGTTCAATCAGGTCCATGGTCCAGCCATCCCTTCATGCGGGCCTCGGCCACCCGCGGCGAGACCGTGCCGCAAACCTCGCCGTCGAAGACAACCACCGGCGCCAGGCCGCAAGCGCCAGGCAGCGCGCCGTATCGACCGAGACGAAAGGCACATCGCCGGCGGAATCACGATTCTCCCGCCCCGCGCAGGCACGCACAGTGGCCAGCAGCGTCTCTCCCCCCTTCACGTAGCAGGCGGTGCCCATGCAGACGACGCAGGTGTGCTTGCCCTTGGGCGTGAACGTGAAGAAGTGATAAAACGTGGCCACGCCGTAGACCCGGCTGGGCGGCAGCTTGAGCCCGTGGGCGACGTACAAAAGGATGTCGTCCTGAAGGTAGCCAAAAAGCTCCTGCGCGGTGTGCAGCACCTCGATCAGGGCGTCTGGCTGAAAGCGTTGCCGCTTCATGGTGGCGTCGAGCATCTTGAAGCGGTTATCGCCGCTGGGATGCGCCCCATTGCTCTCGGCCGACGTTGCTTTCCGAGAGATCTCGGCCATCGTCGCACTGGACCTCCACGGTGAGGGTCGCCCTCCGCCTCGTGAGCAAGGGAGCGGCCGGGAGGATCGCCGTGCTGCGCCGTGGCAGCGCGGTCTACCATTCCAGTCTGAACCAGCGCCGCTGCTGAATCAAGAGGATGAAGCGGAAGGTGGGGATGTGGCCAGACCTGGGGGCGGACCGCGAGCAGGGTTACTATTCGGTCCCTTGCCTCGCCTCGTATCCTGGAAATGGGCGTGCAAGGCGCCTGGTTTGAAAAGCAAGGAGCTGACCAGTGGATGTGACCTTGACCATCGAGCTACGGGAATTTGTTCGCCGCAAGGTTCAGAGCGGCGATTTCCCCACTGAAGAGGCTGTGCTTCAAGAAGCCTTGCGCCGTTTTTGCCGGGAGGATCAGCGCGGAACTGACACGGGCTTGGGATCCGAATCGAAAGCCGCCGTGGATCACGAGGCCATAGCCTATTGCACTCGCGAACTGGAAGGCCGGGAGATACCCTCGGTCGAGGAAGTCCGCCGAATGCTCTCGAAGATCCCCGGTTCAATGAGCCAGGCTGTCATCGAAGAGAGAGAGTACCGATCGTAGATGCCAGATTTCTTCTTCGACGCGAGCGCTGTGGTGAAGCGGTACCACGATGAGCCGGGATCACACACGGTGGCTCAATTGCTCCGGGAACCCACATCAACCTACTCAGGCTCAAGGTTGACGCTGACCGAGGTGCTCTCGGTCTTCGCGAAGAAGGTACGGACTGGACTGATTTCCGACACGGAATTCGATCGGCTGGCGGCGCGGTTTTTCGCCGATATCCGAGACCGCGTGTTCGTGCCCATCCGGATACTCAACTCGCACTTTGAGTCGGCGGGCGAATTGATCGCCGTTCATGGGAAAGTGAGACAGATTCATTCGCTTGACGCGATACAGCTTGCCGTGGCGTTGTCGATCCGGGATCCCGTAGCGATGGATTGCTTCGTATGTGCCGACGAAAGGCTCTGCGAAGTCGCCAGGCTACAAGGTCTGTCCGTCATCTATCCCCAGTGAGTTTGCCCGTCTCCGGAGAACCCGACTCATTCGCGTTGCGCCGCAAGAAACCGGTGTCAAGAAACCGGTGTCAGTTCATTTATCCTACGAAAAGTGAACTGACATTGCGCCAAGGAAGCTCAGGAAGGGAGGATAGCCACAAACTTGAACCCTTTCGTAGGGAACCCTGCGGGTAGCCAATCCCGTCCGGCAGAGCTGGACCAGCAGCCGGAAGCGAGTCTTGCGTGGTGGTGGGCAACCACCCCTGCGAAGCGTAGACAGCCAGATCAAACGCCGTGCGATTGAGCCCCGAAATCTCCTCGTGGTGAGCCCTCGTCCTTGTCAGACGCGGGGGCCGCGCCAGGCAACTAACCCGTGGTCCACTCAGCCTGCCTGGTCACGCCGGGGTCGGAGAACAGGGCGAATGATCACAAGGGATCCTCTGGGAACTTGGGAGACCCTGTCGTCTCCATCGTAAAGTGCCGGCGGGAGCCCGGCTTACCAACTCCAGGATGATCCATAGCTAGGTCCCAAGCTGTGGGGACGAACCGGGGACGAAACGATGGTATCGCCAAGCGAAGGAAACGAAGTGCGGCGAGATGGACGGCAGGGAGTCGGAGCGTCTCATAGTACCGAGGAACCGGGGGAACTAGCCCGAATGGACCCCGGGGAGGGAAGGGGACGCCGTCTCATGAACCGTTGGAGGGAAACATGCCAGGTACGCCGAGACCTGAGACCGTGTACACAAAACAACAACGGATCGCGGAACTCGCCAGGAACGCTCCGGACATGTCCTTCACGAACCTGGCGCATCACATCGACATCCTCTGGCTACGCAAGGCCTATGCTCTAACCCGCAAGGATGGAGCCGTCGGCGTGGACGGACAGACCGCGGAGGATTACGAGACCAACCTGAAGGGCAACCTTCAGGACCTCCTCAACCGCGCGAAGTCCGGCACGTACGTGGCCCCGCCCGTGCGACGAGTGAATATTCCCAAGGCAGGCTCGCCTGGCGAGACCCGCCCGCTGGGGATTCCCACGTTCGAGGACAAGATCCTCCAGCGTGCGGTCCTGATGGTGTTGGAGCCGGTGTACGAGGCGGACTTCTTGGACGCCTCACACGGCTTCCGTCCCGGACGGGGCGCTCACGGAGCCCTGGATTCTCTGTGGAAGCGGGCGATGAACCTGGGATGCCGCTGGATCGTGGACGTTGATCTTCGAAAGTTTTTCGACACGATTGACCATGGCCATCTACGGGAGTTCCTCAAGCGACGGGTGCGCGATGGTGTGATCCTGCGATTGATCGGTAAATGGCTCAATGCTGGAGTGCTGGAGGACGGAGTCCACACGACTCCCGAACACGGTGCGCCACAAGGCGGGGTTCTCAGCCCCTTGATTTCGAATCTGTTCTTGCACTACGTGCTCGACGAATGGTTCGACCAGGAGGTTCGACCTCGTCTGAAGGGGGAGGCTTTCGTGATCCGCTATGCGGACGACTTCGTGATCGGGACAGTCCGAGAAGACGACGCCCGGCGAATCATGGACGTGTTACCCAAGCGGATGAGCAAGTACGGCTTGACCGCTCACCCGGAGAAGACACGGCTCGTTCGGTTCCACCCGGATGATCCTGACGACTCCGAAACGAAGGCAGGAGAATCCTCCTTGCCCAAGACATTCGACTTCCTGGGCTTCACCCATTACTGGGGTCGAAGTCGGAAAGGCGGCTGGGTGATCAAGCGCAAGACGGCGAGGAACCGACTCAAGCGAGCGTTTCAAGCGTTGTCGGAGTGGTGCCGAGTCAATCGGCATCAACCGATTCCGGTTCAGCACCAGACACTCAAACAGAAGCTGCAAGGCCACTACGGGTACTACGGGATCATCGGTAACTTTGCGAGTCTCCAAAACTTCCTTCGGGGAGCGCGAGCGATCTGGAAACGATGGCTGTCCCGGCGTCGCCGGGGGAAACCGCTACCGTGGTCGGACTTCGTGCGCTTGGAACGGCAATACTGCCTGCCCCCGGCCCGTGTGGTTCACAGTCTGCTGGGCCGCGCAGCGACATGAGGTGACGAGCCAGATGCGGGAAATCCGCACGTCTGGATCTGTGGGAGCCCCGGGGGAGCAATCCCCCAGGGCGACCCGGCCCAATTTCCCTCTTTGCCGGACCGGCCCCCCATGTTCAATGGGGCCGGGACGAGCAAAAAACGACACGCTTCCTTCAGTGAACCGATAAGCGGCCGGCATGAACGGCCACGGTACGCCGGGGCCGGGCGTGGCGGTCGCCGGTGAACGACCACGCACCAGCGGGCGGAAGGGCGGCGTAGCCGGTCCCGCAGGGACGGAAGCGAAGCGTACCCCGTGAGCACGCG
The DNA here is from genome assembly GCA_963833985.1 of uncultured Planctomycetaceae bacterium. GTDB lineage: Bacteria > Planctomycetota > Planctomycetia > Isosphaerales > Isosphaeraceae > Aquisphaera. Next base: position 4,725,279 of record CAWIAD010000002.1, on the reverse strand, counting down.
GCCGCCTGGATGGCGGGGTGCCAGCAATGGCAGAAGCGGGTTCTGCTAGGGGAGAGTCAGTCCGTTGACTGCTCAGTGAGAGCCCCTACGTCAATGCGGCGTGCCTTGCTCGTCGTCCTGGTCGATGTCGTCTGTAAGGCGACGCTGGGCTGAATGCCGCACGGTCAGGACAAAGACGGTGTTGCCACGTATCGTGAAGAGAACGCGATAGACGCCTTGCCGTTTGCCGTAGAGCGGCACACGAACCTCTGAGCCGTAGGCCGCCGAGTCGGGATCGACCGGGCAGCGGTGCGGGCTGGTCTTAAGAGTGTTGATTTTCCCCCGGATGCCGCGTTACCACCGAAGAGCGATGGTCGATCACTTGCTGCGGTCGAGCAGGAAACTGGCGGCGTCGAGTAGGTCCTTTTCCGCACGCGGCTGGACGACGACGCGGAAGCTCACGGACGGGCCTTTGGCTGTCTGATCCGCTTCTCCAGTGCGTCGAATACTTCGTCCATCGCTGTGCCTTCACCCCGGTCAATGGAGGCCAGGCTGTCTTTGACGGCCTGGATGGTCTCCAGCCGCTCGGCGAGGTCAGCCAATTTTTGATAGGAAGCGGCATCCTGCACGACCAGCTCCGCCTTGCCGTTGATGGTGAGGACGAGGGGTTGGCCGGTTTCCTTCAGTTGTGAAACGAAATGGGAGGTGTTTCGCTTGAAATCGGTGAGTGGATGAATGTCGCGGTCAATGTCCATAAATACCTTCTGCTAAGTCGCATCGTCAACGCATCGAATTCAATGCTAACATGCTCCGGGGCCTTTGACAAGGCCGCCAGAGCCTAGGCAAGGAAAGATAGGGGGAAATAATCCCCTTTGTGCAGAGCCGTTTCCTAGCCGTAACGGGAGGAATTCGTGTCGGGAGGAATTCGTGTCAGTTCATTTTTCTTGACGGAGGAATTCGTGTCAGTTCATTTTTCTTGACGGGGAGGAATTCGTGTCAGTTCATTTTTCTTGACGCAAGCCCGCATCTCGCCGGGGAGGAATTCGTGTCAGTTCATTTTTCTTGACGCAAGCCCGCATCTCGCCGTAACACGGGCATCATGAGACGTCTTCCTCGTGCCACCGACGACGGTCTGGTGTACCACGCGATGAACCGCGGGAGCATCCGCCCCGGACCCGATCCGCCCGGACCCCATACGCCCCACGGAGGAATTCGTGTCAGTTCATTTTTCTTGACGGGGAGGAATTCGTGTCAGTTCATTTTTCTTGACGCAAGCCCGCATCTCGCCGGGGAGGAATTCGTGTCAGTTCATTTTTCTTGACGCAAGCCCGCATCTCGCCGTAACACGGGCATCATGAGACGTCTTCCTCGTGCCACCGACGACGGTCTGGTGTACCACGCGATGAACCGCGGGAGCATCCGCCCCGGACCCGATCCGCCCGGACCCCATACGCCCCATATGTCATTCCGGTGATCATGGGAGGAATTCGTGTCAGTTCATTTTTCTTGACGCAAGCCCGCATCTCGCCGTAACACGGGCATCATGAGACGTCTTCCTCGTGCCACCGACGACGGTCTGGTGTACCACGCGATGAACCGCGGGAGCATCCGCCCCGGACCCGATCCGCCCGGACCCCATACGCCCCATATGTCATTCCGGTGATCATGGCCCTGGTTCGCTCTTCGCGGCCGGCTCGATGAGCGAATAGCTGGTGCTCCGGCCACCGGCATCATTCTTCGCGAGCACTCGGCGTTTGATCAGGTCGTTGATATCGCGGCTGGCTGTATCCTGTGAGCACCTGGCCAGTTTTGCCCACTTCGACGACGTGAGCTTGCCCTCGAATCCGTTCATCAGCCGATTGACGATTTTCCGCTGCCGGTCGTTGAACGATTCCCCGGCGTGAACTTCCCAGAACCGCGCTTTTCGGAGCACGTGGCCGAGCGTGGCCTCCGCTCCGTCGAATGCGCGATCGAGGCAGCCGAGGAACCACCGCATCCACGCCGTGATATCGAGCGAACCTTTCTGGGTCTGTTCCAGGATGCCGTAATAATCGCCTCGCTCCAGCCGGATCTGCGCAGACATGCTGTAGAAGCGATTCGGACTTTGCTCCGACCGTGCCAGGGCCAGATCGGCGATGGCTCGGGCGATGCGCCCATTTCCGTCGTCGAAAGGGTGAATGGTGACGAACCAGAGATGAGCCTCGGCGGCTTTGAGGACCGGGTCGATCGTCCCCGAGTCATTGAACCATTCCAGGAACTGCGACATCTCGGCCGACAGCCGGTCGGCTGGCGGCGCCTGGTAATGGACCCGTTCCTTGCCGATTGCGCCTGAGACGACCTGCATCGGGCCAGCAGCGTCGTCCCGCCAGTCACCGACCCGGATTTTCTGCATCCCGCTGCGCCTGGTCGGGAAGAGGGCGGCGTGCCAGCCGCATAGACGTTCCTCGCTCAGTGGTTCTTCGTATCGCCGGGTGGCATCGAGCATCAACTCGACCACGCCTTCGACATGACGATCGGCGGGCGTCAGTGCGCCAATATCGAGTCCAAGTCGGCGGGCGAGGGATGAGCGAACCTGCTCGACGTCGAGGATTTCGCCTTCGATCTCGCTCGATTTCAGGACGTCCTGCGTCAGGGTGCTCAACACCGCCTCCTCGCGGAGTTGAAAGCCGAGCCCTTCCATCCGACCGATGAGCCGGCCCTGGCGATGACGAACCGCCGCAAGCAGGTTTGCCAGCCCTTCTGGATCCCAGTGGAACCTGGGCCAATCGTCTCTTTGGTGGATGTACATCGCTATTCTCCGCATTCTCTGCGGACATAATAGCACCTATCCTCCGCATGGACAAGTTCTTTCTCCGCCAGGTACGCGGAGATTAATGCTTCACGGGGTCAGACCATATCTGCCAGACCCCATCTGCCGCACTGCCTCAACTCAGTCCGAATGATATGAGTGAGAAATGCGGGCGAAGGGTTGCGTCTCTTGACGTGTGTCAACCGGGAGATCAGTCGTCGTCGTCCGCCCCGGGCCAGTGGTCGGGTAGCTTGACAAGGTGCCTGTTGAGGTACTTCTTGGCGTCCCCGATAGCCACGCGCGGTGCCAGGTTATCGCCGTGAACCAGGAAGTTCCGGTACAGGCGGACCCGGTCGACGTCGTCCGTGACATCGTCGGCAGCCTTGTGGCCCTCCTCGACACCTTGCGCCCACTGGATCAGATGCATCGCCTTGATTGTGCCCAGACGGCCGGAGTGGTGCCGCCAGAACGACACCCAGGCCGCTTCGAAAACAGCCCACATCCGGATCAGGTACGTGCCTTCCAGTTCCTCGACAGCCCGGTCGAGGTGGTGCGGCTGCGTCCCTTTGGGCAACGAGAAATCCGGCTGGGCGCTCTGGACGCCCGCCTGGAAGCGGGTCAGCGCCGTCAAAGCAACCTTGTACTCGGCGAACGCCTCGTCGATTTTGAACCGCACGCTGTAGAGGTTAGGCATGGGCGGCGATGTCGTTCAGCACGCGAATGAGGCTTGCTTCGTCCAGGAGGAACCGTTCGGTCTCGATCACCGAATGGGTCTCCCTCGGGTCGGGGTGGAAAGCGTAGTGAAAGAACCACTGGCCTGTTTCCCGGTAGAGGCTGGCCACGTCGTCGAAGTCTGGCATCAAATAGAAGTCGACCAGGCCATCGGCCCCGGGAACCTTGCGGGCAACGGGGACCAGCGAGACCTCGGCTTCGTCGCGGTTCAGCACCAGGACCGGGACCTCGTATCGGACGACACCGTTTTCGTGAACGTCCCTGCCGGTCAGGCGGGTCTCCCAACCGGCTGCCTCCGCCCATGTCTTGACGTTATCTACTAAACCATTCAGTAGCTCCAGCCAGTTGTCGACCTCCGGCGGCAGGTCCGTCGCCCTGACATCCCCTGTTGCCATCTCGCTTGCCTCCTCGATTCTCGGGCCGTCTCAGTTGTCCCTATCGAGCCGGGTCGCCAAAGCGCCTTCCTTTTCTGCTCATGAATACGCGGGTCGGTCCATTGGACGTGATGATGGTACCGGTCGGTCCGGATGGCGATTTCCTTGCAGCGCAAAGCGCGCCCCATGACGAAACTCGAAGTTCAATCTCCGATCCAACCTATTCAGTGTACCAAAACGCAAAACGAGGATCAGCGACGCAAGTCCATTCTCATTCCGGCACCGCACCCCTGCTTCGCGGAGTCTGCTTTGCGGGGTCAGACCTGCTTCGCGGGGTCTGACCCCGTCCGCCCCTCGGTACGGATTTCCCGGGAATTGCGTGAGCCAAAGCGCGCCGTCGCCTTCGTTTATCCGTTCGCCGGCAGGTCGCGGCGCACGAAGGCAAGGAAGGCGAGGATGACGCAGGCCAGGCCGAGGGCGGCGAGGACGGCAAGGTTGAAGTTGAGCTTCTCGGCGGTGGTGACGGCGTCGACGGGGTTGTAAAGCTTGAAGATCGTCACTCGCTCGAGATAGCTTCGCCAGGTGTACTTCTGGAGGACCGGGATCACCGAGACCACCCAGGCGATGAACATGGCCATCGTCAGCGCGGATCCGAACATCATGGGACGCCAGCGGACGTGATCGAGCGACGACGCCAGCAGCGTGTAGCCGTAGATCGGCAGGCCCAGCACGGCCAGGTTGAACGCGGGCTTGACGAGCGTCCAGGTATCGATGGGAACGCGGAGGAAGTTGTAGTGGGCGCCAACGCGGGCTCCGCAGGCCAGGGCAAGGCCCAGCACCAGCAGTCCGCAAATGGCCATCAGCACGTGGCTCAGCAGGTACGAGCTGCGCGAGACCGGCCGGGAGAGGATCAGGTCGAGCGTGCCGCGCTCCACCTCGGCACCGACGGCAATCGAGCCGCGCCCGATGGCCCAGAAGCCGATGATCGCGATGATGAAGGGATGGGCCCAGAAGCTCATCATGATCGAGACGGACGACGGCTGCTCGGCCAGGCCCAGGTTCCGGATCCACCGGAAGCGGCTTTCTTCACCCTCCGAGGCGAGCGCCTTGAGGATCTCGGCCTCGTTCAGCGAGGTCACGAAGACGAACAGCCAGCCGAGGGCAAAGAGCACGGCCCCGGAGAGGGCCAGGGTGCCGCGCGTGTCGTGCAGGTGCTTGCGCAATAACGCGAAGAAAGGTCTCACAGCAGCGGCTCCATGTCGTCGTCTTTAGCCTCGGCCCCGTGATACTGGTTGTAAAGGCTCGACAGGTCCTCGGTGCCGATGGCGAGGTCGGCGACCGGCTCGACGCTCAGCCAGTGCAGCAGGGGACCGAGCGGACCGCGATGCTCCAGCAAGAGGGTCGTGCCGTTCTGTTCCCGGATCGCGAGATCGAGTTCCGCCGGGAGCGCGGCCGGGACCTCGTTGGCGAACCGGATCAAGAGCATCCGCAGGCTGCGCCGGGCGTGCATGTCCTCGATGTGCATGAGGCGACCCCGGCGCAGGATGGCCACGCGATCAGCGACCGCCTCCACCTCCGAGAGGACGTGGCCGGAGAAGATCACGGTCTGCCCCTGCGATCGCGCCTCGCGTACCAGTCGCAGCACGTCTCCGCGGGCCGACGGGTCCAGCGCCGAGGTCGGTTCATCGAGAATGAGGATGTCCACAGGGTCAGAGAACGCCAGGGCGAGTGCCAGTTTCTGCTTCATGCCCGTGGAATAGGCACGCACCTTCTTGTTCAGATTCAGCGCCATCACCTGCTCGGCGATGGCGACCGCCCTGTCGATACCGTCGCCGTCGCGGAGGTCGGAAAGGAAGCGCAAGACGGCCAGTCCCGTCATCGATCCGTACATCCGCAATTCGCCAGGCAGGTACGAGACCAGCCGGCGGACCTGCACACTCTGCCGCCAGCAGTCGAGCCCAAAAATGCTCGCGGAGCCCTGCGTGGGACGCAAGAGCCCCAGGAGCAGCCGGATCGTCGTCGTCTTGCCCGAGCCGTTGGGACCAAGCAGCCCGAAAACTTCGCCTTGCCTCACGTCCAGCGAAAGCTGCCGCAACGCGATGAAGTCTCCATAAGCCTTGGTCAACTCCCTGGTGGAAAGCAATCCCGATGGCAGCATCCGACGAGCACTCCGGACACAACAGTTGTATCGGCCGCGTTGGCGTACTTACCGCCAGATCAAGAAAAACAAGCACTCATCACTTGACGAACCTGTTTTATAAAGCAATAGAATAGAGGCTACATGGAATGAGCGTTCATGGGAGCCAGCACATTCGATCTTTCCCTGCCTGGAGTACGGAACAAGCTGCATGCATGCGTAGGTTCGTCGGCTCAGTCGTGAATCGATGATGGATTGGCGTTGAGTCTTGACGAGTGGCGGTCCGGTCTGGAGGACGCCAGCGCGGGCAGTCGAACGATTCCGTGACCATGACACCGCTCATTTCATGAACCCCGCCTGACCCATGCCCGGCGATCGACCATGGTCAATGAGGACCCATCGAGTTCGAGGAGGAACACGCGATGAGCAAGATTCCGTGTGCGTGCATGCCGACTCGTCATCACGCAGTCCACCTGCATGTCTTCAGGGATGAGCAACCCGCGACCCCGACGTTGCGGTGGCGGATCAATGGATTTCCGGCCACGTTGTTAATCTGGTCCGTTGAGGAATGGGAGCGACTCAAGGAGCGTCCCGCGGACGCCCAGTTTCACCCTCTGGGGCTCTGGTGCGCCCTGCGGTGCGAATAGACAAAGTGGTGACGTCGGCTACGGCGTTTGCTTCACCGGTTCCGGCGCGCGGGGCCAAGTCGCAAAAACACCTCGGTGCCCAGCGCCGGCACTTGCGCCGTGTTGGCGGAATAAACCCGCTCCGCGTTATCCGACGAGCTTGCCAGGGGCAGGTCGAGGATGGAGCTGCCGAAATTGGCGACAGTGATGAGGTTGCCATCCTCGGCGGCGTAGACCCGCTTCTTGCGGATCGGGTCGTCATAGAAGTCGCTGCCGGCGAACACCCACCGCCGCGCCAGCGGCTTGCCGGTCTTCTCATCCTTGACCCAGGTCCGCGCGTCGGTGAGAGCGGGTTTCCCCGCGGCGATCCAGAGCAGTTCGATCGTGATGGGCGCGCCGGTGGGGGCCTCGAACTTTGGCTCGAACCGGGCAGGGTGTCCCGGCTCGGCGCCGGTCAGGAGCAAGCCGGTGTGGATCTGCCAGGGCTCGGCGTCGGTCCCCAGGATCGACTCGTGATCCTTGAATCCCTTGATGCTCAGCAGGTGTTCCAGTTGCCCCTCGCGTAGCACGACCCGTGCGCGGATGATGAGCTGCTTCTTTTCCGGGTCGAACCAGAGGCTGCGCCCGAGCGACTTCCAGTGCGGGTCGGGTTCCATCATGGTGGCGCCGGGGCGCTGGGAGGGCTCGTCCCGGGGCAGCGGGCCGCCCACGTTCAGCAGGCACAGGAAGCAAAGCAAGATGGCCATGGAGCTCTCGCGATTTCGTTCCGGCCGGATCGCCCGGGCTCGTCGCGGCGGGGGGGATCCCGGCAGGGGTCTGCTCGTAGCATCATCGAGCGCTCGGGATTGTTCAAGAGAAATCGCTGCGCCGGGGAACGACGATGGGCCGCCGGAGGGAATCTCCGGCGGCCCAGCAACGTCAGCGAAGGTCCACCTCGTTGGCCGCGAGGCTCAGAGGGCGGTGGACGGGATGCCGAGTTTTTCCTCTTCCTCCTCCAGGATGATGATGCGGGGCGTGACCATGAGCATCAGGCTGGTGGTGATCCGGCCGATCCCGACATTCCGGAAGAGGCGGTCAATCCAGGGCACCTTGGAGAGAACCGGCACGCCGTACTCCAGGCGCTGCTCGTTGAGCTGCTTGACGCCGCCCAGGAGCACCGTGCCGCCGTCGGGGACCGTGACGGTCGTGGTCACCAGGGTGGTGTTCGTCTGGGGCAGCTGGAGCGTGGCGTTGATGCTTGCGGCGCCACCACCCAGACCGCTACCGCCGACGGCCGCTGGAACCTGGATCGTGGTGAAGCCCGAGATCGTGTTGAACGTCGGCGAGAGCGTCATGCGGACGTAGCGGCGGTCAGCCGAAACGACCGGCGTGACGGTCAAGACCACGCCGTTGGGCAGCGGTGCCGGCGATGGCACGAAGGCCACCGATCCGGGACCGACGACCGGCGTCAGGGTCGAGATGTACCACTGCAACTGGGCGTTCAGGATGGTGGCCGAGGCACCATTGAACGTGGTGATCTTCGGCGCTTGCAGCACGTTGGCGCGGGTATCGCCCTGCGCGGCCGTGAGGAAGAAGTAGACCTCCAGGTCGCTCAGGAAGGCCAGGCCGAGCGTGGCGCCCGAGCCGGGGATGGCATTGGTGGGCGCGATCAGCGAGGCATTCGTGTTATTGAAGGGGATCGCCAGATTGTTGGAGAAGTTCTGCAACCCGCCTCCCGCCGTGCCGACGACGATCGGGGTTCGGTTGCCATAGGCGTAATCGCGGACCGGATTGACCAGGTAAGCCGGGGTCGAGGTACCCCCGGCGCCGCCGCCGCCGGCGGCGCCGCCGGCGGCACCGCCCGCGGCACCGCCTGCTCCCGCCACGCCTCCGGTACCGCCGATGGTGCCGCCCGCGGCACCGCCGCCGAGTCCGCCGCCGCCGCCGCCGCCGAGGCCGCCGCCCGCGGCACCGCCGCCGAGGCCACCGGTGGTTCCACCCGCGGCACCGCCGGCGCCGCCGACGCCGCCGCCCGTGGTGCCGGCCGTGCCACCGGCCGTGGGCGTGCCCGGCACGCCGATGAGCTCAGCCGCAGGGTTGGGGAAGGCCCACGTGGAGTGCTTGCCAACGGATTTCGAGAGGATCTGGAAGTCGAAGTCGACGCCGATCTGCTCGAAGAAGTTGTCGCTCACGGTGATGAACCGCACCTCGATGGCGACCTGAAGGTCCTGGAGCCGGCGGAGCTGGCGGAGCAGGTCGGCAACCTGCTCATGGACCTCGGCCGTATGGCGAATGATCAAGCTGATGCTCAGGAAGAACGGAATGATCGCACCGGGCGGCCGTTCCGTGGCGTCTCCCAGTCCTCCGCCTGCTCCGCCACCGCCGCCGGCCGGTGCACCAAAGCCCTGGCCCAGGCCGTACGCCGGCGAGATGTCCTGGCCCGCGGAGTCCTGCACGCGCCAGGTGCCCGGAGCGATCGAGGTGGTGATGAGCTGGATCAGCGGCGTCATGTCCACCTGTGGGCGTTCGCCCGTGGCAATGCTCATGTTCGGCGATGCGGGTCCCTGGGTGGGGTTGCCCAGGGCACTCACCTGGGCCATGGCGCCGGCCACGTCGGCGGAGCCTGGCCCGGCACCGATCTGGCTGGAGACCGGGGCCAGTGCGTTCCCCGGGCCCTTGCTCACCGGCATGATCAGGTCGCCCACGTAGTACGTCTTGGGATACATCTGGGCCGTGCCGGAGCTCGGGCTGGTGATCAGCAGCACCTCGTCCTCAACCCGGTACGTCAGCCCCAGGGGCCGCAGCAGCAGCTTCAGTGCGGTCTTGAGCTGCACGTTGTTCACCGTCAGCGACACCGGTGAGGCAAACGTGAGTCCCTCGTCGCTGAGCGCCTTCGGGTCCAGCACGATGTTCAGCCCGGTGTAGTTCTGCAAGAAGGTGATCGCCTCGCTGAGCGGCTGCTTGTCGACGTTCAGCGAGATCGAGTCCTTGAGCTTGGCCTCGATGGCCAGCACTTTCGGGTCTTTCTTGATTTCCAGCCTGGCGTTCATCCGCAGCCGCTCGCGAGTCAGCTCCTTGAAGTTCCTGGGCATCTTGATGTTGTTGAGCTGAACCTCGGGGTCGGCCACGCTCGCGAGGTCGACTTCCTGGAACGCGGTCTGGGCTCCCTCGTCCTTGGCCCCGCGGATTGCCAGGTCTTGCTTGTAGTGCCGCTCGGTGCGCGACTTGAACACGAGCACGGTGGCGGTCACCTCGTCGGGGTCGACCTCGGCGGCCCGCTTGGCGTAGGCCTCGGCGTCCTCCAGCTTCCCTTCGGCGTACGCCCTCTGGGCCTTCTCCAGCAGGTCCTTGAGGCGGGTCTTCTTCGCCTTGTCGGCCTCGAGGATGCGCAGCCGCTTGAGCTCGATCTCGGCGCGCTCCTGCTTGTTCTGCATCTTGTGCTCGTAGGAGACCTTGTCCTTCTTGGCCAGCTCGAGGGCGACTTCCAGCCGCCGAAGCATGGGGCGCTTGAGCGTGGGCGAGAGCTCGGCGGCCTGAACAGTCTTCATCGTCTGTTCGTACATGCCGATCGCCTTGTCCGGGTCCGTTTCCTGGTACCGCCGGGCCTCGGCGATCCTGGTGCCGACATCGGCGTTGAGCTTCTGGGCAGCGAGCGCATCGGCGTCGGGAATTGCCGCGGCTCTGTCACCGACGACGGCCTTGCCCTTGGGAGAGCTCGTGGCCGCGAGCGACTTGAGCAGTTCCTGCACCTTGGCCAGCAGGTTCTCGTCGAGCGAGGAGCCGGCCGCGGCAACCTCGGTCAAGAGAGCGCGGGCGCGGCGGTTGTCGCCCGCCCGCATCGCCGCCAGGGCGGACTCGTAGAGGCTCAGGGCCCCGCCCTGTTCCACCAGACCAATCTGTGCCAGCAGCTCGTCGGCCTGGGCGTCGACGCCGAGATGCTTGGCCCTGGCTTCGTCGGCCAACTGTCGGGCCGCGGGATAGTTTCCGCTGGTGTACAGCGCCCTGGCCTCGGAGAGGAGTTGTTGACCCTTGGTGCCGGGTGCCGGGGCGGGAGCGTCCGCGGCGGGCGCGGCCGCGTCAGCGGGTGGTTCGGCGGGTGCCAGCGCAACGGGGGCATCGGGCTTGTTCTGGGCGGGCGCCGTCGGGGCGTCCTTCGGCGGGTCGGCCGGTGCCAGTGCGACGAGGGCGTCGGGCTTGTTCTGGGTGGGCGCCGTCGGAGCGTCCTTCGGCGGGTCGGCCGGTGCCAGTGCGACGGGCGCGTTGCCTGGGGCGGGAGCCTCAAGCCCGGGCTGGGTAGCAAGTACGGGCGGGGCAGCCGCGGCTGCCGCGGGCTCGGCCGGCAGGCCAGGCGCCGCGGGCCCGGCGGCAGGCTGCGCCAGCTCACCCGCTGCTTCGGCGGGACGGCTCGAGCTCCTCTGGAGCGACGGGTCCAGAACCGGAGTTGCGGAGGCCAGCGCCGGGGCAGCGGAGGCCACGGCTTCCCTGGCCCGGAGCTTCTCCGCCTCGGCGAACTTGGTGGCGGCACGAGCCTGATCGCCCTTGTCCAGAAGGTTGTTCGCCTCGCGTTCAACCAGGGCCGACGGTGGTTCAGCGCCCTGAATCGAGCCCGGCGCGGCGAGCTGCTGGCGACCCTTGGCCATGGCGATGTCGTGGAGTACCGCTTCCGCACGATCGGTGGAAAGCGCGGGAACGACGTTCATGCGCTGGGCCTGAATGGCCTTGGCCTCGGCCTCGTCCAGCTTGCCCATCCTCACGAGCTGCCGTGATTCCTGGACCAGGACGTCATAAACCCCCTGGCTGGGGCGCTCCCGCGCGGGCGTGTCTCGGATCTTGTCACGCTTGCGCAGGGCGTGGGCCGCGGCCAGGACCTTGTCGGGGTTCTCGCCGAAGAGGCTGTAGCTCAGGTTCCAGCCCTTGACTTGCCGGGCGAGTGCTTCGGCCTGATCGATCTCGTGCTTCGCCAGCGCGGTACGAGCTTCGCGAAGCAGGTTGCGGGCCGTCTCGCGATTGTGCGGCAGCGTCTCCGCGGGCTTGCTCATCGTCGCGAGGTTGTGGGGCCGCTCCTTCTCCATGTCTGCGCGGACCTTGGCGGGGGTGTCGTCAAACAGGCCCCACTTCACGTCCATGCTCTCGACCTCGGCCAGCTTCTTCTCGGCCGCGTCGAAATTGCGCAGACCAAGCTGCTCCCTGGCCTGGTGCAAGACCCAGACAGCGTGCTGCTTGACGTCCGGGGTGAAGGCCACATCGCCATTGCCCCCGCGGGCGGGGTCCGCGGCCGGCAGGGCCTGGGTTGGCTGCGGGACGGCCTGCGCCGGGACCGGGGCGGGAGCAGGCGCTGGCGCAGAGGCGGTCGTCGGTGCGGCCGCTGTGGGTGCGGCCGCTGTGGGGGCAGCCGCCTCAGGGACGGCCGTTGCCTTGACCTTGGACAGTTCCTTCAGGTAGGCCTCCAGCGTGGTCTGTTCATCCGGCTGGAGCTGATCCCGATACATCTGAGCAGCGTCGAGATACTTCGCGGCCAGCTCGAAGTTGCCGCTGTTAAACAGTCGTGAACCCGCTTCGAGATACCGGATTGGTGGTACCGGTGCAGGCTTGCGAGCCGTTGTGGCCGGCGCTGAGACCGCGTCATCGGGCGATGCACCCTCCGCCGCCGCTCCCCATGCGCCGAGAATCAAGATGACAGTGAGCGAACTGAGCCTTGCCAACGCGACCTCCTTTCGCCGCCGCAAGGACAACCACCGAAATCCTTGGTGGTTGCCTTGGTAATGCCTTACGGCGGGACACGTTACCCGGTGCTGATGCCCCTAGCACTCGATCCCCACATAGGGCCGCTCCACCCAGCCGAACCCTGGGCAGCTCAAATCAGAGAGGCCGGCTCGAGAAAGGCGCGCCGTGAACGGGGAGAAGTTAGGTGCCGGGGGATGTACCCTTAGATTCAGTTCAGGTCAAGGCGAGGTGAGCAATATTTTCAAATCCGGTGCACGCAAGGGCATGACGCGACCCTGTCCACTTATGTTTATCTAAAAAGCTTCCGGATCGGTTTCCCGGTGCATCCGCCAGCCGCATTCCGGGCAATTCCCCTGGAAAAAACGATCGGCTGGGCGGAATGAGAGGTTCGTTCCTCGTTTTCGCGGAGAGCGGGGGAACAGTTCTGTCGCAGACCACCTGGCTCGTTCCGGTCAGCGCTCTTTCCATGGTGCGGGGCTGACGGGCCAGAAGCATTGGCGCATGAAAAACCCCCACGCGAGGTGGGGGTTTGCAGCGTGATCAAGCGGCCTGGCAGCGGGAGTGCCAGGCCCTTCGGGTGCGAGCCGATCGCTCAGCGTTTCCCGCCACCCATTCCGCCCATCATGCCGCCATAGCCGCCCCCCATCCCGCCGTAGCCGCCGCCGCCCATCATGCCGCCGTAGCCGGAGCCCGCCGAGCTCTCGCGCTTCTTGTTGGAATCCTTGATCTCGCGAGCGTAATTACGCTCGATGTCCCTGCGGACCTCGTTGTTCACGTCCTCGGCCTCGCTCCGGGCCAGCACGCTGCCGTCGGGCCTCAAGAGCAGGGCCAGGGCCGGGCGATCGAGCGCGCCTCCCAGGAATCCGGCGGGCAGAGGCTGGGCTCCGCCTGAGGCGTCGAGCACAATCTGGTGAGTATTGAAATCCACGGGTTTGGGCTTCTTGCCCGTACCCTCGGAGGTGGGGATATCCGCGTTGCTGACATCCCCGATCACCTCGCCCGGGCTGGCGGCGAACTTGCGGGGGATCGTCACGCCGTCGGTATCATGGAACCGCACCACCTGGAAGTTCACGACGGCGTCGGACTTGGCCGAGGGAAGTGTTCCCATGGCATAGGCCGAGACGTCCGCGGGCATGTCGACCTCGTCGGTGGGCTCGCTCCAGGGACCAAATAACTCCGGGGACTTGGTGTCCACACCATAAGCCACGTCGTCACGGTTGTGGTTCGGGTTGAAAACCACGATCCGCAGGCGATAGCGATAGCTGGTATCGGGCCGGACGGTGAAATCGAGCGCCCGGATCATCACGCGTTTCTCGGTGGAGCGCCAGAACTTGCCGGCGTCCGCCCCTGCCGCAGGCCCGCCCGCACCACCAGCCATGCCGCCCATGCCGCGCTCGCCCATGCCGCCTCCGGCCATGGCTCGACCGTAGCCGCCCCCCATCCCGCCGTAGCCGCCTCCCATGCCGCCCCCGCCGGGCATGCTCATCATGCCTCCTCTGCCCATTCCACCGGGTCCGCCCATGCCGCCGGCAGGTGCTTCGATCTTCTTCTTCTCCTCGGGCACCAGGCTGGCGATGTGAACCTTCTCCCAGAGTCCGGCCTTGAGGAATGGGAGAGGATCGTTGAGGTTATCCGGTCGGACCGTCTCCGGGGTCAGCTCATCGTCTTCCTCGGGCAGGTTGTCGAGCACCTTCAGGTTCTCGTCGGAGTCGACGGCTTCCCACTTCGACCATGAGCCGTCATTCTGGCGCGTTTGCCGCTCCAGGTCGAGCCGTGCATAGTGGGGGTTGGCGGCCGCGGGGTTCTTGAGGGCCGCTCGGTAGTTGCTGACCATCTTGCCATGATCGAGAACGCCCGTGATGGCGACCCAGCGTAGTCCCTTGGTGATTTCCTTGAAATCCTGCTTCTGGCCGCCCGCGGCCGCGGCATCCTTCTTGGTCTCGTCTTCCTTGGCGGCCGGCGCCTCATCGCCGGTGTTCACCAGCTTGGCCGCGAGTTCCTTCTTCTTTTCCTCGAGCTCTTCCTTCTGTTCCTTGTCGATCTCGGCCTGACTCTTGGGCCTGGCCTTCTTCTTGGTTCGCCCGCCCATCATGCCGCCCATGCCGCCCATGCCGCCCTGCGCACGCCGGCGCCGCCGGCGCGGTTTCGGCTCTTCCTTGGGCGTGTCTTTCTTCTCCGTATCGGGAATCCGGTTGCCCTGCTCGTCGAGAGCAAAGACGAGCGCCCCGCCACGTCCGGGGTAGGCATACAGATCCGTCGGCGCGATCAGATCGGGAGTGTCGCGGATCAAGCCGGCACCGGGCTCGGGAGTCACCCATTCGCGCTCGGGCTTGTAGTTATCGGCGACGAGCACCGTCTTGGCGGCATCCTGAACCTCCTTCGAGAAATCGGTGGGCTTGATGCCGCCATCCTCGAGGACCTTGACGATCTCCTCGCGGTCCTGCCGCCGGTTGAGATTGGTCTCCGCGGCCTCGGCCCGCTTCTTGACCTCGTCCGGCGTGAGCTCGATGGACTTCTTGGAAAGCGCCGCTCCCAGACAGACCACGAAGAGGAGCGAGGTGAGCCCCACGGCAACCTTATCGCCGTAGAGCAAGCCAAAATCTTTCAGTTTCTCGACCATGGGGTGGGCCATGCGGGCGTCTCCTGTACTTTACTCTGCAACCTGTCCGGAAACGGGGGCGGCGCGGGTTTCTGGCCGCGGCTGTCGTGTGCGATGCGGCCCGGCCGGTGACGCCGCGGCGCTGGCCGGGCGGCGAACTCAGGACTTCGGAACGGCCGGCTGTGGCTGGGACTGCTTGGCCGGTTCGGGCGGCGCGGGGGCGGCCTTGGCCGGCTCCTTGTTTTCTGCCGGCGACTTCGGCTCTCCGGCCTCCGCCGGCGCCTTGGCCGGTGGACTGGTTTGCGTGGCGTCCTTGGCGGGCTCATCCGGCTTGGCCGCGTCCTTGGCGGGCTCGGCCGCCGCTGGCGGGTTCGCCGCGGCCGGCGCGGTCTTGGCCGCATCGGATGCGGCCGACGACTCGTCCTTGGCCGCGCCCTGTTCACCGGCCTCCTTGGCCGCGGCGTCGCCGAGGCTTTCGTACTCGGCGTCTGCCGGCGGCGGGTTGTAGAACCGGCCCTGGCCGTAGATCTTGACTTCCACGATGTCGAAGTACGGATCGAAGAGCGATGGGCCCTTGGCGGACTCGGCAGCCTTCGTTTCTTCCTTGCGCTGCACGCCGCGGTTGGTGGACCGCTTGTCGACGCCCTTCTTTTCCGGAGCGGCAGCCGCACCTCCCATCATGCCTCCCATCATGCCAGCGCCACTCGGTCCGCGCATCTGGCCGGCCATCTGGGACATCATCGAGCCGTAGCTGCCGCCATAACCCGCCATCCCCATGTTACCCATCCGGTACTTCATCATGCCGCCCATCATGGACTCCGCGTAGCCCGAGACCGAGGCCGATGTTCCCTTTTCCGGCTTGGTCACGCGCGCGGCCGGACGGGAAAGCTCGAAGTCCATGACCTGGATGGACATGGGCGAGTTCTCGAGCGCGACCAGGAGGTCTTGTACGTTATCCTGGTCGATGAGCACGGACATCATGACGGGGAGGATCTTGTACTGGCCCTTGTCCTTCTCGGGCGTGACGAAATAGATCGTCTCGCTGGCAGCCGCGGCGCCGCCGGGTCCGCCGCCGCCCCCGAACCGCCCGCGCATGCTTTCCATACCTCCGGCGGCCGGCGCCGCGGCCTGCGCTTCCTCGGCAGCTTCGGCCCCGGGGGCCTTGATCGCCTCGGACTCCGCGAGCTGCTCGCCCTTGGCGATGGACCGCTGGTCCTGTGCGACGGGGCTGCCGACTTCCAGCAGGTTGATCTGCTTGATGATCGCCGAATCCCAGTCCTTGGCCTTCTTGTTTACCTCGGCGACCACTTCGAGCATGGTGCGCTGGATCCAGAGCCGCTCCTGACCGGCCCAGATCGTCCCCAGCTCCGGCAGCTTGGTGGGCTCGAATACGAGAGGACGGAGCAACACCTCCTTGGGCGGTGTCGCGACGATGCCGGTGCCGGTCTCGTAGTCAAAAGGGTGGCAGGTCTGGTAAACCTCGTCGACGTACTTCGGATAGGCCTCGATGTAGTCCACCTTGGCCAGTTCCACGGCGTTCTCGGCAACGTTCTCGGGCCACTTCCGTCCCCACTCGCGGAACCGCTTTTGCACGGGGCCGGGCCAGGTCAGCAGGGGCGCCTGGCGGTCGTAGAGCGTTTTCCAGGCTGTGTTGACGTCCTTGCCCATGACCCCGGTTTTCTCGTCGACGATCGGCTTGTACTGGTCGTTGGGAACTCCCGGCGCGGAGAACTGCTTCACGTCGTTGGCGGCCTTGGTGATCGCGGCGGTCTGCTGATCCGCCTTGGCCTGGACCGGCCCTGCGCCCACCGCGTAGGCGATGATGGCGAAGAGGGCCGCGACGCCGAGCGAGATCCAGAAGCGATACTTGATGCAGAGGCGAATGAAGACCTTGATCTGATCCATCACCTGCGCCGTATCCATGGGTGATTTCCACCTTCGATCCTGTGGATCGCTGATTGGGCAAGAGTTCCTGTGTCGAGGTCCGCCGGGAGCGAGCAGAGTCAAGCGAGCCGGTCAAGCCGCGGCGAGCCGATCGCCGCGGCAGGTGGGCCCGAGCGAGCCGGTCCCCATGCCGCGGCGCGCTGGCTGAGCGGCCAGGTTACTTCGGTGTCGCGCCCGCCGCGGGTGCGGCCGGTGGGGCAACCGCGCCGGGCAATCCGGGTGCGGCCGGAGCCCCGCCCACTCCGGCGGCCGCGTCGCCAGGGGCGGCGATCGCGCTGAGCGCCTTGGAGATGGCGGCGTCGAGTTCCGTTGTCTTTTGCTTGGAGGCCTTCTCGATTTCCTCGGCGCTGGGAATCGTCACGGCCGCGTTGTTCTTGGCCTTCTCGGCCTGACCCATCTTCTCAAACCAGTCCTTCACCTTGGCGGCCTGTTCCTCCAGCTTGGCCTTGCGCTGCTCGGGATCCTCGGGCAGGTCCTCCGGCGGTGTGGGCTTCCACAGGAACTGGATGAGGAAATCGGTTCGCGTCAGCGTCTTGAGGTCCTTCTTGGCCTCGGCGGCCGCCCGCGAGCCGCCCATCGAGCCACCCATCATGCCGGCACCGCGGGGGCCCATCATGCCGCGCGCCATCTGGCTCATGCCACCGACGGATGAGGCGTAACCGGCCCCCATGCCCGCACCGCCCTGCATCCGCGAGGCGTAGCCGGCCATCTGGCTGTTGCCCATGGCGCTGGCACTCGCCCCGGAGGCACCCCCGGAAGCGTCCGAAGCCGGCGGCGGGGCGCGGTCCAGAACGGGCACCGTGCTGCTCGCGAGGTTGTTGTTGCTGCTCCCTTTCTCGCTCGTCCACTCGCGGTCGATCGACATCCAGGCGAGGGCCACGTGGCTCACGCCATAGAGCCGCAGGGACGGGGAGTTCAGCCTGTGCAGCACCTTCGCGGTGATGAACTGGTAGGGCCCGTACTCGGTGCGGCGCGGGTCCGTAAGCGGCAAGGCCATCTGTTCCCGCGAGGGATACGGGTTGTAATGATGGCAGGCAATCTGGACGATCCAGCCCTCGCCGGAGGGCGCGTTCGCCGTGTCCGCGTCGAAGGGATGCATGAGCCGCTTGAACTTCGGGTCGAGCAGGTCGAACCAGCCGGCGGCCACGTCCGTCCGCCAGACCGGCTTGATCAGGTCGATGTGCACGCGCAGCTTCTCGAGGACTTCCTGGTTCGCCGGTTCGTCCGGGTTGAGCTTGTACTCGGTGACCGGATCGGGGAAGTAACCGCTCACGGTCTTCAGGAAGGCGGGCCAGAGCGCCTTGTTCGTCGGGTCGATGATCAGCGCCGTGCCCTCATCGTACTTGTTCTGCCACTCGCCCTTGGCCGCGTCGAGCTGCGTCTTGATTTCGTTGCCCTTCTTGGTCACCGACGTCGCCCGCTCCACGGCCGTCTTGAACTGGGGCGTGGAGACCTTGGCCAGAAGCCGGTAGGGTCCCAGCAGGAAGAGCGAGCTCAGGCCCAGCATCACCAGGGCCGAGGCCGCCAGCGCCCAGGGCTTCTTGGCCCGGACCAGCCGGATCCGCTCGATCTCCGGCGGCAGCAGGTTGGTGGCCAGTCCGCTCTTGCCCAGACCCTGCAAGCCCAGCCCGTAAGCCACCGCGAATGACGCCATGTTGTCCTGGAACTGCGGGGCGGCCTTCACCTCGTCGCCGGCCAGCTTGGCGAAGCTGTCAACCTTCTCGATCTCCTGGTTGAGGTTCTGCTGGAGAAACTTCTGAAGGCCGGGCAGCTTGAACCCGTTGCCCAGACCGAGCACCTTACGGATCTTCGCGGTCCGGTTGATGCTCATGTAGAAGCCGATCGAGCGGTTCACCTCGCTGGTGAAGTCGTTGAAGACGCCCCGCATGGCCGTGAAGATGGCCCGTGGATCGGGTGCCTTGGTGGCGTTGCGCTTCAGGTGCTCGGCCTTGGCGAAGGTGAGCTTGAGCTCCTTGGTCAGGGCACGGGTGAAGTGGTTGCCGCCAATGGGCACGTTGCGCTGCCAGATCCGGGTGCCGTCGGTAATGATCAGGTCGGTGTTGTCCGCCCCGATGTCCAGCACCACGACCGAGTCTTTCGAGCCGCTCGCCTTGAGCTGGTCGAAGCAGATGTAGTTGTACAGGGCGATCGGGCTCATCTGGACGATGTCGACCTCGATGCCCGCCACGGTCAAGGGGAGGATGGCGCGGGTGATCTGGTCGCGTTTCATCGCGAACAGGCCCACCTCCGCCATGGTGAACTCTTCGTCGCTCGCCTCGTCGTCGCCGCCGATCTGCTGGTACGACCAGACGACCTCGTCGAGCGCGAAGGGGATCTGCTGCTTGGCCTCGAACTTGACGATGTCGGGGATCCGCTTCTTCTCGACCGGAGGAAGCTTGATGAACTTCACGAGCCCCGCCTGGCCGGGGACCGCGATCGCCACCTTGCACCCCTCGACATCGTTACGGTCGGTGAAGGTGGCCAGCGCCTCGCGGACGAGCTCCTCGGGATCGGCGTCCGGCTGGCTCAGGATCTTGGGATACTCGATGAAGTCGAAGGCCTCGGCCACAACCTCGTCCGGATTGGGACCCGGTACGAGCTTCAATGCCTTGAGCGCGGCCTGGCCGATATCGACTGCCCAGGTGGCCTGGATCTTCGGCATACCGTTAAACTCCTGTCGAACGAGCGATCAGAGGATGCGCATGGTCCCGATGGCAATCGTCACGCCGCCACATCCCTGTTCGCCCGCATGTGACACGCGGGCTGAACAAACGATGGCACCCGAGCAGACCCAACAAATTCAATCAGAAACAAACGGATGGCCGCAAGCGAGAAACATCCCGCAACTTCGCTGAATTCATTCTTTGAGGAAGAAACACAACCTCGAGGCGAGATGCGATGATGCAAGGCTGAACGGCTGCTGACCTTGATCTTGCTCGGTCCTTGCGGTCCTACAGACTTTGGATGCTGGCGATGGACGAAAAGTTCCCCGGGGCAGGTCGGTTTTCACGTGGCCTGTACGGCCCCGGACACTCCCGGGCCGAGATGCGGCCGCCAAGCCAGCGTTCCTGCATTCTCCAGTTTAACACGCCGCCCACGAAAGCATGCCGCCTGATCGCGGCCAGAGCCCGCATAGTCGGGATGATCGGACCCTCTGCCAGGCGGCGGCGACCGCCCTCCCCGCGTTGGAAACCCCCGGAAGAGCGCGCATGGTACGGCTCGTTTACGCGCCGGCGCACGCGGGGACCCTCGGGAATCGTGGCCGTGGAGGGGAGTGGGGGGGAAGGCGAAGCGGCTGTCGGCCGGCGATTGCCGCGGGTTGCGGGTGCCCGGGCGATATTCGTATCCCGGGGCGCCTCATCGGCCTCGACCAGCTCCACGCGCAGATCGTCGAAGAAGGCTTCGCCATAGCCGGCAAGCCCGAGCGTGACGGTGAACGTGCCGTCCGCGGGGGCCTTGCGGTAGATGACCACTCGTGAGTACGTCGGAATCGGGTCCGAGGTACGGAACTGGAGTGCTTCGCCGCCCAGGGAATCCCGGACGATGATCCCCCCCATCCCCGGCGCTGGCGATCGCCCGCTTCACCTGTACCGAGATCCGGATCAGGTTCTTGGCCTCCACCTTGATGGGCGGGGTGCGGATTGCGGCAACCGGGAAGTCAAAATAAGGCAGGTTGGCGTCGAGCTCTTCCTTCTTCGTGGGTTCCACGCTGAGCCGGAGGGCGCGGTCGCCGGAGGTGTCTTTTGCCTCTCGCGGCACTGGCTTGATGCTCGTCTTGATGCGGTCGATCTCGTAGCCCACATTCATCCATCCAGCCTCGTTCATTTCTTGCGGGTCGTCGAAGCTGCCGCTGGGAATGCGGTTGGCCCCGAACTTGTAGCCGGTCTTGCCGCTGATCCAGTCGATCCAGAAATAGAGCTCGGGCAGGGTGTTGAACGACAGCACGGGTGCACAGCAGACCGGCTTGATGAGCACGGGAATTGGCCTGGGCCGGCGCTCCGGCGGCGTGCTGGCCGGCAGTTCCACCGGGTCCTTGAACGACGTGCCGGCCGCGTTGGCCAGAACTCCCCAGGCCTTGATCCAGTGAGCGAACATGAGCGTGCGCAGGGGCCGGCCGGCGCGGCGGGCCTCGGCCCAGGCCAGTGCGAAGTCCTCGCGGTCGCGCGCGTCCCGGGCGGACTTGATGAACGCATCGGCCTTGGCCAGCAGGTCGCGCTCATCGGTCGGCCGGGTGAGGATGCCGGCGGCGGCGCGCCGCTTCACCTCGACGTCGGTGATCAGGGTCTGCCCGTCAGCGTTCAGGCGGCCGTTGATCTCGGTGGCCTGCTGGAGCATCAACTCGGCCTGCTCGATGGCCATCTGCACGGCCACCGGGCGAACCCGGAAGATGCTCGCCTCGAGCCGATCCCTCAGGCTCAGGTCGGTGGTGCAGAGGATCATCGTGGTCATGTTGAACTCGTCGAGGATGATGCGCGTGCCCCCGGGGGCGCGTTCCCGGGGCAGGAGCCTGATCTCACCCGGGCTGATCTCGAAGGCCTGGGCGCTTTCCGGGATGTTCGCTTTCAGCACCAGGTTCCGCGCGGCAAGCTGGGGCGGCTGGAACTCCGCGTTGCCGGCGTAATCGGCCAGTAGCAAAAGCACGCCCTTGCGGTCAGCCTTGATCGACGAGGCCAGCAATCCGGGCTTGGCGATCAGCTCTTTCTGCGGCCGGACCCGCGTCCCCGGCGGCGTCCCCGGCGGAGGCAGGTCGGGCGGGTCGGGGTCGAAGACGTGGTAAACCGGGATCGGGTCGGAGCTGCGCGCCAGCAGCGACTCGCAGAGATCGATCTCTTCGTTGAGAAACGCCAGCTCGATCAGCAGCGCACGTCCCGCGGGCCGCGTCAGATCGGCATCGCCCAGGAAGCCGAGACCCCGGTAACCCGCCGAGAGCGCCATGTAGGTGAACAACCGGAGCTGCTCCGGCGCGACCCGGGGGTTGCCCCACGCCGGCGGCGGGTCTTCCCCCCAGATATTGGTCCGCACGATCGCCGGCGCCGCGGCCGGAATCCAGGCCCAGAACAGCTCGTCAGGGTTCGATCGCGCCGCCAGCAGCCGCCGCTCCTTGAGAAAACCGAGGCTCTCCTGGAGCGACTGGCAAGAGGCCCAGAGCAGGGGCTGGATGCCCATGGTGTCGAGATTTCCAGGCGCCCGGGAATAGAGCGGAATCTCGCCGTCGACGACTCCGGTCGTGATTCGCGAAGTCCCCGGGGGAAGCTGCCGCATCGCCGTGATCACCTTCCGCGTGGCGGCCAGCTCGAGCTCGCGCGATTTCAGGTCTCGCTTCCGGCCCAGCCCCTCGCCAATTTGCCAGAAGGCGACGAAGTCCTTGTAGGGATAGCTCTCGATCTCCCGGAGCAACGATTCGGTGTCGGCTGCCGGAGCGATCGGCGCAAGCTTGGTCAGCAGCAGGAAACCCTTGTCGATCGCCGACTGCATCCGCTCCGGGCCGGACTTGCGGTCGTCCACCAGCAGATCGAATCCATGACGCCGCAGTTCCGTGACGTCCGCACCCGGCGCGTCGATTGCCGTGGGCAGCCAGTCATGGTACCTGCGATCATTGCCCATCCGCCGCAGCCTGTTGCGGTCCAGCCGCAAGAGTGGATCGTCGGCCTTGCCCCCGCTCTTGCTGGCTGACCCGGCAGCCGCCTTCTCCGGCTTGCCGCCGGTGCGGGCGCCGCCGCTGGTCCACGATGCCAGCACGTCGGGCGGAACGGGCGAGACAGAGACATCGTCCAGGAACACGTCCGAAGCGCCCGGTCCGCCCATCAGGTTCACGACCAGCCGCTCGAGGTACGCGCCCTTCAGGCTCACCGGCCGGCGGGTCGACGCGCGGAGCACACGGGCCTGGTGCTCGACGGCCGTGATCATCTCCGACAGCTCCAGCGGCTGCCAGCGATCCACGCGGTCGTAGATCGTCCCCTGGATGAGCACGAACGACGGGGCACGCGTCTCCGGATCGATGTCTTCCGGCAAGACGACCCGCCCGTAAAGCTGCACCCCGACCCGATTGGCCCGCGCATGCACGACCGCCCGGAGCGCCTGGACGATCGGGATCTTCGGCAGCGCATAGCTCACGAAGAACTGGCTGCCGGTCTCCGCTTCGAACTGGAAGTGCTCGGACTGGTTGCCGTCGTGAGCGGCGCGTACGGACCGCTCCTGGGCGAGCAGGTTGATCGTCGTATCGGTGTGTTCGCGTTCCCAGCAGACCTGGGGCGTTTCAAAACCGTCGTGCAGGCTGCCCGCGGGCGCTCGGGGCTCATCCGCGTGGACTTGTGGCCTGGAAGCCGGTGTGGCCAGCGTTCCAGCGGCCAGGACGATCGCGATCCAGCGGCGATTGAGATGCATCGACCCGGGACCTCCCTGTACCCGCCAAGGCACACTCCCTGCCCGGGAGCCACGATTGAGCGCCGCGCCGTTCCCGCCAGCACGCGCGGCCCGCCGAGGTTTCTTTCTCAATCTTGTTCATCGGCCGTAATAGCGGCGACCTTCGATATCCCGCGGATCCTAGCCCGCTTGCCCGAAGTCGTGAAGGGCAAAAGGACACTGGCCAGCATGTCCGTCCGGCAGCCATTGCGAACCTCGATTCCCCGAGTCTTGTCTTCCCCGGGGTGCCACGATAGGATGGACCTGCATTTTGGACGTATGCACCCGTAGCTCAATTGGATAGAGCATCGGTCTACGGAACCGAAGGTTACTGGTTCGAATCCAGTCGGGTGTAATGACTTACGATCAGATCAACGCCCCCTTGCCCACGCCCAGCCCCCATTTCTTCCCGCTGACCTCATCGAAGTGGTCGAACGCTAACCGTCCCTGCCCCCGAAGTTCGAGCTGAAGTCCTCGGGCTGATCCGGTCGGGCTTGCCCAGGGAGGAATCCGGTAACGGGGTCGATCGTGCACCAACTGATCGGCACAGCGAAACAGCCAGTCCCAGACGGGAATCTGGATATTGTACGTTCCAGTAGATGCAGGCCAGGGCGGCGTTCGAGGGATCGTCGCCTCCGCCGTGCCAGACGGCTAGGATGTGCTCGATCTCGTGACGGGGCGGATCGCTGCCTGTGGGTGCTGACAGGACTCGCATCGGTTCCGGGCCCGGCGTCGGACACGCCTTCTCAGGTCTTCGGTCATCGGGGCGACTTCGCCCTCTGGAGCGACATCCGGGCCTTGGATTGAAGGACCGCCAGCTCACTCCCTACCCGGAGGTACTCGTCCATCTCCACCCGCTCTTCCGCGGTCAGGGTGCCCTGCCGGGCCTTCGCGGACAGCTCGTCCATCCGACGGTGATCATTGGCGTCGGAGTCCAGCTTGAGGATGCCCCGGGCCGCTTCCGGTGCGAGGTTTGCCTGTTCCGGATTCACGACCCGACCCCAGATCGCCGAAGCCGTCTTGTTCGGCGTGAGCGTGGATTCCACCTGGGCGACTCCATAGCATTAGGCCCTGGTCTTGACTTACGACCACGATTCTACCATGAAGGACAGGAGCGGGCGAGGCCGGACGGCACCGCCCGCGTGTTCACCGTCGGGATTCTTGACGCACTGCGTCAGGAATCTCGACGCGGCGTCAGGCCGCATAGAGGATCGTCTGGAGATGCCGCACTGCCTCGACCAGTTGGGCCGTACCCCCGAACAGGGAGGCGATCTCCATGACGTTGCCATGCTCGGAGATCGGTGGCACTTCTAGCACTTCCGGCAGGGCGAACTGGCCGGTGCCGCGGTCGGCGTACTTGTCGAGCAGTTGTTCCAGGATGGCACGGGCCTCGGGTCCGTACCGGTTGAAGAAGTCTTGCCTGTCTTTCTTCAATCGTTCGGCACGTTCTCGGCGGGGCGTTGAAGGCCAGGTGGCAGAGCAGGTCGAATGCGTCGGCGTGGAACTGGTTGGTGGCTGTGGCCAGCTGGCTAGCATCCTTGTGAGTGACAGGGTTTGAACGGCTTTCTGACTGTCACTACAGGTCGCCCGTGGAACCGAAGATTACTGGTTCGAATCCAGTCGAGTGTAATCGAAGTAAGCACAGACCAAAGCCATAGCTGGGTTCCCTTTCCGGTCTGACATCTGGCACGGGAGCGAGGCTGCGGGGGGATGGCGGCGAAGGGCATATCCTGCTTCCTGCCCTATCCGGGTATACTGGGTCTGGCAGGGAATGCTGACACGTTCGGCACGCCAGGGATGACACCGGTCCGGATCTCTCCTCAGGGCCGGGACCTGCACGGCGTGCGGCATTATTGAGTTAAGAAGCGGCAGCGGGCGGAAATCCGCGCTGAGTGGCACCATGCGGCCCGGCCACGCTTGCCGGGTCGTCTCGACGTGAGGTTTTCCCCGGATGGTTCGCAAAGATGATCGCCGCAATGCGGCTGCCCAGGGAAAGCCAAAGCGCAGGCCGGGCGGCAGGGCTCTGGACCGCCGGCTGAACCCCGGTGCGCCGGCCCCCAGGCGCTCCGGCGGCCGGCGTGCCGCGCCGGAGAACCTCAAGTCGCTTCCGGCCGTGGCCAGCCTGGCGTCCAGCGTTGCCCCCGGCGTGCTGCGCTCGGTGATGGACGAGGGGACCCGGCTGGAGACGGCCGTGACGCAGGCCCTGCGCGCGCACCCGGACGTACGGCGCATCGATCGCAGGCTGGTCCTGCGCTCCATCGCCGCACTGTTCCGCTGGAGGGGCTGGATCGAGCCCTTGCATTCGCTGCAAATCGAGGAGCAACTGCTCCTGGCCTGCCTGCTGGATCTGCCCGAAACCGATGGCCTTTGCCGGGCCCTGGCGAGCCGGACCGGCCGCTCCATCGACCGGCTCATGGCCGTGGGCGATGCGCCCGGCTGGACGGCCCGGGCCGAGGGTCTGAAGCGGTGGGTGGACGGCCGGCCCGTGACGGCCGATCCCTGGCTGCTCTTCCCCGCATGGCTGCGCGAACACCTTCCCTTGCCTCCGGGCGAGGCTCCCGCGAAAGCACGCCGGCTTGCCTTCCTGTATGCCCTGCAAACCCGATTGCCGCTCTGGATCGGCGTCCGCGGCGCCGCGGAGAAGGCCGTCTGGAGCGAGCTCCGTGAAGCAGGCATGAAGCCCTGGCTCCATCGTCGGTTGAGCACCGCCGCCCGGCTCGACCCGGATACGGACCTGCTGGCGGTGCGGGCCTATCGCGAAGGGGAAATCGCCGCGCAGGACCTGTCGTCTCAGGCTCTGGGAACGGTCTGCGACCCCGATCCCGGGGAGCGCTGGTGGGACGTCATCGGCGGCGCCGGCCTGCACGCCTTGCACTTGGGCGCGCTCATGAATAACAAGGGAGCCGTGATCACCACCTACGAAAACGATCATCGCCGACACGACGCGGTCATCCGGCTGCGGCGCTTCCCGTTCCGCAACATCGCGGCCAAGCTCTGGGACGGCAAGCGTACGCCGGCCAAGGCGGCCTCGTTCGACGGCGTGCTCGTCGATGCGCCCTGTTCGGAAGTGGGAAGCTGGCGCCGGCACCCCGAGCTGCGCTGGATCGTCAAGAAAGACGCACTGCCGGGACTGGTCGAACGCCAGAAACAACGGCTTGACGCCGCCTCGCACGCCGTGCGTCCCGGCGGCACCCTGATCTACTCGGTGGCGACGGCAACGGTCGTCGAGACGCACGAGGTCGTCCAGGCGTTCCTGGCCGCGCACCCGGAGTTCGCCCTCGATCCCTTTCCTCATCCCCTGGACGAAACCACCACCAACGGTACGCTTCAGCTCTGGCCACACCTGCATGACTGCGAGGCAAGGTACATCGCCCGCATGGTGAGGAAAACCTCGCCAAAGCCGTGAAGCCCCGCGCTCCTCCTGTTGACGAGGTGGTCCGCTCCGCGCTCCTACTGCGACAAAAGTCATAGATTCGCCTCGACGGCGCGGTTAAAATGCCTGAGCCAGTCCGCTGGACCGACCCTTCGTACGATTCGCGGAGCCAATCCGATGCCGACTCCAGACCCGAGAAGCGTACGGCCCAGCGCCATTCTTCTTTACCTGCTCTATTCTTCTTACCTGCTATCCGCGGCATGCCTGGGTCTGCCGGCCGCAGCCGGCGCCGGCACCGGTACAGGCAGCGACATCGACGTCAACAAGGCACTGGCAACGATCGAGGCACAGGAGCCCCGGGTCCAGGCGCTGCGCTGGACCGTGGATTTCCGCCAGGGGAAGGTCGAGGACCCGGCTCGCCCGGAAAAGGCGAGCTTTGGACCGGTCCGGCACCACGGGCAAGTCATGATCGAGCACTTCTCCGGCCGCTACCGCGTGGACCTGGACTCGGTGATGCGGTGGGTTCAGGGCATCAACGACCACGTCGCGGAGCGGAACACCTGGTCGTTCGACGGCCTCTTCTGCCGCGACCTGAACTACACCGCGCCTGGCAAGACGCTGCCCCGAGTTCCACCCCAGCGCGGGGATGACCCGGGTCGAGGCCGGCTTTACCGGCCCGGCCAGGAGAACAGCCAGTTCCACTCCTTCCGTCTCGTTTGCGGTCTCGGCGAGATGCCGCCGTGTCATCTGGGCGAGCGGCTCTCCGGCCTGATCCGGACGGGACTCAGGTCGAACCGGAGGCCCACGATCAACGAGGACCACGGCCTCTGGACGATCTCGGTTCCCGAGCGCGACGGAGAGAGCACGATCGTCGTTGTCTACGATCCACACAAGGACGCGGTGCTCCGCGCCACCTGGCAGAACGGAACTCCAGAGGCTCCCTGGGCGCGCGCTGACTATGAACTCCAGGAAGTGGACGGCTACTGGTTTCCCAGGACCATCCGCCGGGTCAACCTCTTCGACAAGACGATCGATCAGATCACGATCTCGGATGTGAAGGTGAACATGGCCACTCCTCCCGGCTCGTTCGAGCTGGACTTTCCGCCCTGGGCTTCGGTGACCGATTCACGCGGCAAGCCTGGCGAATAAGCTCAGCGTCGCTGACTGACCGAGATCGGCAAGGCTTACGAGCCTCGCCGCGAAGACCCCGCCGTCGCCGCCGACGGGCGACCGGGGCGGGACACGGCCGGCAGAGCGGCCGTTTTTCTGGAACGACCCAGAATCGTGAGGTAAGATTTCCCGGAGTTGAAAACAGGCTCTCGAGGGACGCAGCTCGTCCACGCAGTCGCAGCGCATGAGACGGTTCATGGGGCAACGATCTCAGGCGGCGAACCGTGGACCTCGCTGATTCCGCGGGCTTGACGGAACGCCGAGACGCACACCCGTCCCTCGGCTTGCAGGGCTCCTTGAAGCTTCATCGATTCCAGAACGAGGGCACCCATGAGAAACCGCCGTCGCGGTTTGCGCCTCAGGCCGCAAATCGATGCGCTCGATGACCGCTGCCTGCTCTCGACCCTGACTCCGGCCCAGTTGACGTCCGCCTACGGACTGAATTCCATCGCCTTCACCACGTCGTCCGGAACCACGGTCAAGGGCGATGGGAGCGGCCAGACGATCGCTCTCATCGAAGCGTATCACGATCCCACGATCAGCTCGGACCTGCACACCTTCGATCAGGCGTATGGTCTTCCCGACCCGAAGCTTACCGTGGTCAACCAGACGGGCGGCGCAGTCAGCTCCTCGACGCCGGCCAACAGCGGCTGGACCCAGGAAGAGGCGCTCGACGTGGAATGGGCCCACGCCGTCGCACCGGGGGCGAACCTGCTGGTCGTGGAGGCCAGCACGCAGAACCTCTCTGACCTCATGGCAGCCGTGAACCTGGCGCGAAACGTGCCGGGAGTGGTAGCCGTGTCGATGAGCTGGGGGTTTGGTGAAACGCCCGGCGAAACCGCCTACGATTTTATCTTCACAACGCCCGCCGGCCACGCCGGGGTCACCTTCATCGCCGCCAGCGGCGACAATGGCGTCATGGCGGGCGCGTCGTACCCGGCCGCATCACCAAAAGTGCTCTCGGTCGGCGGCACCACACTGCTGCTGACCAGCGCGGGGGCGTACCAGTCGGAAGCGGCCTGGTCCGGCAGCGGAGGGGGATATAGCCCATACGAGCCCGAGCCCAGCTACCAGGCGAAGGTTCAGACCACCGGCAGCCGGGCCACCCCCGACGTCGCCTTCGACGGCGACCCGAGCACCGGCGTACCGGTTTACGTGACCACGCCCACCCGCTTCGGCAGCCAGGGCTCGTGGTTCACCGTCGGCGGCACGAGCCTGGGCACTCCCGCCTGGGCGGGGATCATCGCCATCGTCGACCAGGGACGTGCGGCTGACGGCATGGGAAGCCTGGACGGACCCACACAGACGCTTCCGGCGCTCTACGCGGCCCCCTCGTCCATCTTCCACACCGTCGCGGCCGCTGCCGCGGGAACCGGCATGGGGTTCGGAGCAGGCTTCTTCCAGTTCGGCGGCGGCTTCGGCAGTTTCAGCTCCACCTCCTGGTCCTGGTACTTCGGCGGCTGGTCCTTGAATTCCAGCTCGAACTCCACGACCGGGAGCTCGATCGGGGCCAACACGGCGACCGGCCTGGGCTCGCCCAACGGGCCGGCCCTGGCGAGCGACCTGGTGTCGAGCACTCTGACCACGCCACTGACACCGGTCACGGGAACCGGAGCCGGCGGGACAACTCCCACCCCGTCTCCCACTCCCACTCCCACCCCCACCCCCAGGCCCGTGGGCAGACACCCCCACCGCCCCAGCCGTCACGGCAGGAGGGGGGCCAGGTCCATCGGGACCGGCCACGCGGCGACCACCGCCGCCGCGCACAGGCACGTCGCCCAGACCGCGCCCGGACCCCGGCCGGCACCGCATCTCGGATCGAAACTATGAACCACCAAGGATATCGGGCGGGTCGCCGAGCGCAGCGCCCGCCCGCCAATCCAGCTTCACCGCCTGCCTGGCGAGATCACTCACCCGCTCTGTCTTTATTCCTCCAGAGAGACGTGGGTTCCGGCCGCGCTCCGTGTGTGAGCGCGCTGAAAGGAATCGTCCCGAATGAGCCGTGTCCGACCACCCGTAGGGTGGGTCAGCGCAGCGCAACCCACCGGATGGCAGAGCTTTGCGTGCGGGGAGCTGCGCCGAGCCGAGACCGTTCCGGGACGATCTCCGCTGAAAAGACCGGACCTCACGATGGAAACACAACGTCAACAAGAAGTTGCGAGCGGCAGCCATGGAATTGCCAGGGCGTCCGAAGGGTGACCAGTTCACCCGGCCGGGTCGTTACCAGGAGTTAGAACGCCAGATTCGAAGCGGTGTTGCGGCCGGTGAGACACCGGTGCTCCATGTCAACGCCTTCGACCAGCGCACCCGCCTGGGGCCGTTCGTGTTCGTGGACACGCAGCTCATCCCGGGTGCACCCCTGGCCGTGCCGTCCGCGCTGGCGGGCGCCGGCTTCCGCAACATCCGCGTTGTGCTCCAGCAGTGGAATCCTCGTTTCCGGCCCAGCCAGGCACGGCTGGGCGGCCGGCCCCCTGAGCTGTTGCTCGTCTCGAGCATGCAGATCCACAGCGCCTCGGCCTACCGGCTCATCGAGGACGCCCATGCGCTGCGGCGCGGATCGCCCGCTCATCCTGGCTGGCGGAGCCAAGGCGATCTACGAGCCATGGGACTTCTTCGGCCTGGGCCCGGACGGCCAGCGCGGGGCGGACCTGGTGGTGACGGGTGAGGAATTCGTGCTTCTGGAGCTGCTGGACCGGCTCCTGGAGTTCAAGGGCTTCCACGAGAGCTGGCGGCAAGCGTTCGAGCGAGCCCGGCCCGCGGGCGCGCTGGAGGACATTCCCGGCCTGGTCTACCGCCGCGATCCGCAAGGCGGTCACGTGAGCGAGCTGGTGAACACCGGCACCCAGCGCCTGGTGCAAGACCTGGACGAGCTGCCGTTCCCCTTTGACGCCCTGGGGATGTTCGAGCGGCCGCATCGCCAGGAGGGGCTCGACGACCGGCCGGTCCCCGCCGACCGCCTGCGGCGCCACGCCAGGATCCTGCCGCTGATCATGACGCACGGCTGCAAGTTTCACTGTCCCTACTGCCCGATCCACGCCTACAACCAGGGCACCTTCCGCTTCCGCGGCCCGGATCGGCTGGCGGCGGAGATCTCCGGCATGGTCGAGCGCACGGGGATCGACAGCTTCTTCGGGACAGACGACAACTTCTTCAACAATCATGAGGCCGCCGGATCGATCCTGACGACCATGGCCCGCGGCACCATCGCCGGCCGGCCGTTCCGCGATTCGGTGTGGATTGGCACCGAGGGGACCGAGCACGACGTCGACCGCTGCGCCGACCTCATGCCGCTGGCACGCGACGCCGGCATCCGGGCGATCTGGTTCGGCATCGAGGACATGACCGCCGAGCTGGTCAAGAAGGGCCAGAGCCCCGAGAAGACGCGCAAGGTATTCCGCAATTTGCTGGACCACGGCATTGCACCGATGCCGATGATGATGCACCACGACGACCAGCCGCTGGTCTCGCGCCGGGGATTGGCTGGCCTGCTCAACCAGATCCAGTACCTCAAGCGCGCCGGGGCGGTGAGCGTGCAGATCACATTCCTGACGCCCATGGTCGGCTCGAAGGCGTACAAGCGGACGTTCGAGGAAGGCCAGGTGATGAGCCGGGTCGGCAGCCTGGATGTCGCCGATTACCAGTTCGACGGCAACCACACGATTGCCAGCCGGAGCCGGCATCCCTGGCGCAAGCAGATCAATATACTCATCGCCTACGCGTGCTTCTACAATCCGCTGCGGGCACTCAAGGCGGTCCTCACCGTCGATGCCCTCTGGAAGTTCCGCATCATGTACCAGCTCTTCGGCCAGGCCGGGCTGGTGCGCTCCGCCTGGGCGACGCGCGGCTGGCTGCACCGCCTGAAGCGGGGCCGGATCGAGAAGGCCAGCGCGGCCCCGCGCCCAGGTACCGGCTGGTGGTGCTACCCGGGAGGAATAACGTTCGGCCGGCCCGAATCGGCCCGACACCTTAGCTCACGTCGCGTGCGTCTTTGGCGGACCGGACCGCTTCGCCTTGGCTTTACGTCCCCTACGACAAACCTACTTCCCGCAAAAGGGTAGCGGGGATTTGGGGATTTCATTATTCAAATTTTTTCTTGACTTATCTGGGGGGGGGGTAGCTTGACGCAGAATGCGTCATGTCCAAAACTCACGGACGTCGCCGCGACCACCAACGTGAGACCCGGTCTTGCGCGACGGGCCCCGTTCCTGCGGTCCGGCAACCCCCTACGGGAGAGCAACAATGCGATTTGCAATGCTCGCAGCAGCCCTCGTCGTGACGGTCTGCTTGCTCGTGCCCATCACGGCAGACGGTTCCTCCCATGCCCCCATTCCGATGAGCGAGAAGGAGTGTCTCGGGATCATTGGCGGTGAGTGCATGCACATGAACCAGAACTGCATGTGCAAGAGCGACGTGTGCGGCACCCAAGGCAATCCGGCGTGTGGCAATTACACCTTCTTCTGCGTAAACTACGGAGGCACTTGCTACTCGCTGGTGACCATGAGCCAGTTCCTCTGCAACAACCCGACTCAGACTTTCCCGATGGGATGCACGCAAACCGACAAAAAACAGCTCTGCGGGACAGTTTATTCCACAGCCCCGGGCCCGAACGGTTGCCCCGCAAGCTGCCTGAACGGAAACTCGCAGCAGTGTGGTGCCGAGCTATACGACTGCGATATGATTCATTGACGACGCGTTCCGGGGCCGAGCGCGCCACAACTGGACGGGTTGGACGCTGGAAGGACCGTCGCCCAGGCCCCCACGGATGGCGTATCCGACGAACGTCACCATGGCGCATGTCGACGATCGGCGAGCCTGGCCTACGGCGCCTGTGTCGACCGCTCTCGACGGACCGGAGGCGGGCGGCCGCCCCAAACGAGCGGCGATGTGGGGTGAACTGTTCGAGCCAGGCTTCGACCGCAATGCATCGCGGGAATCGAGAAGGGCTCTAAGCTAAGAACCCTGCTTGTTCCATGCCCGTGACCCGGCGGCTCTTTTTCGGAGAGGAGTGCGTCATGGTTGCTTGGCTACTGGTCTGCATCCTTGCTATTAGTGCGGGGACGTTCGAAGATCCGAAGGCTGACTACACCCTCGACGAGATCAAGGCGGGTTTGTTGGCGCGCCAGGCCGCCTTCCAGAACCTCCAGTTTCAGGCCGAGGCCCACGGTCAGCGCAGGATTATCAGGGGCGCTCCTCTGAAAGAGTATGTCCAACAATTCAAGTTTCTGCTGGATCGTTCGGACCGTAAACGGATCGAGCAACTCGATAAGTCTGGCTCCCACGAGATCATCGTTATTGACAAGGAGTACAGGTCGATCACCGTCGAGAAGGAGCCGGCTGGAGGTAAGTATGGGATCACCGGAACGAGGCGTCGGGAACTGGGCGTACCTCTGCCCGCCCAGCCTGCTGAGCTGCTGAACCTGAACACCTGGTCGGTGCCCAAGTTCTACGAGGAAGTGCCGCTCAACATGGGGAGTACCGGGGAGGCGGAGGGGACTCGGGTCGTGGAATTGATCTGGGAGTCAAGTCACGCGCTGCCCGACGGGAGCCTGTTTAGAGGCAGCATCCTGGTTGCGCCCTCCTACGGCTTCGCGGTTGTTAGCAACATCACCAGCTTTCGTCCCAAGGCAGGCCTCGACTGGAAGCCCGGGCACGAAACCAAGAGCAAAGGCTTTGTCCGCTACGGGCCGCTCTGGGTCCCGTCGCAGGTCCACCATGTCAGTCACGGGTACTACGACGACGGTGGTTATGAGCTCATGCACGAGTTCACACTGGACCTCACCGACTGGGCGGTGAACCGGACGCTCAAGCCCGACACGTTCCAGCTCGACTTTCCTGACGGCACGCTTCTCTCCGACAAGATCAAGGGGGGGCCTGCGTTCGTTGTGAAGCGAGTGACTGACAGCTCCATTAGCGCTCAGATCGAGAAGATCAAGAAGCTCCAGTCCGAGCTCTCGGACACCGAGTCGAATGGAGGGAAACCTGGGCCTTTCACAGTGAGCCCAGCCCTCGCAGCCTGGGCTCTTGCGGCCGTGGGGGCGCTGCTCCTCGTCGCCGCGGTCGTGGCCGCGGTCCGCTGGAGAGATCACACCTCCCACCGCTGACTCGTGCCCTACGTCGATGCCGTCATGGCAAATGGGGAGCCGTCGGGCGCATGAGCTGGCAGGACGAGGACAGCCGGATGCGGTGACATCGGTGCCGCGATGACTTGTACAACTCAACCCGGAAAAGGATCGCTTCGACATGCTCGGGCGAACGCTACGACGCGCGGACCTGCTTGCGCTTCTCACGGGCGGTGTCCTGGCGCTTGGATTCGTCGTCGGCCTGCGCGGACGCGGCGGGCCCGCTGGGGCTGCCTTGATGTTCAACCAACGCACGAGGACGGAGGAAAGCTGCGGTCCGGTCTGCATCGCTGCCGTGACCGGTTACCTGGGGCGTCCCGTCGGCCTCGCGGAAGCACGCGACATGGTCCGGCTCGGCGAGAACGGATTTTGCTCGTTCACCGACATTCTGAGGGCGCTGCGCGAGCGCGACTTTTCGGCACGGGCGCTTCGCTTTGATCCGAGCAACCCTGGCCGCCCCCGCGAACCCATGATCCTCTTCGTCAGTGGGACGCACTTCGTGGCGGCGTTCCCCTGCGCGGACGGAACTGTTATCGTTCTCGACCCTCCATCCGAACCCAGGCGTCTCTCCTGGCGTGCGCTGGCGGGTGTGTGGGGAGGCGAGGCGATCGTGATTGGCGGAATCGCGCGGGTGACCGGGGGCGCGTCAGGCAGCTGACGGCGGCCGACCTGCGCTCCAAGCTCCATCGGTGAGGTCACAATGCTCGGCTCCAAGCGGCACCTGTTATCCGCATTGTTCGCGGTTGGCTCCCTTTGCCTCCTGCTATCAATCTGGGCGGTTTCGGTTGGGGCCAAGCGCCCGGGCAGTCCCAGAATGGTGCTCGACCGGGACTCGTGGAACTGGGGAAAACACCCGCCTGGCTCCCATTTGGAAAAAGTGTTTCGTATCAGTAATCAAGGTTCAGCAGCCCTAGTATTTGACAAAGTTGGGTCATCATGCGGGTGCACCAGGCCCCATCTCTTGGTTTCGTCACTTGCACCCGGAGAGAGCACTGACCTGAAAGTCGAGTTCGATCTCCCGCCGGCCCCCGCGAACGTGCAGCACTTCGTATCGATCGACGCCAACGACCCCGCGCGCCCCGTACCGAGATCCACCTTTTCGCCGAGGGGTGGTTAGGGTTGCGGACGTCGCCGGAGGCGATTGATGCTGGAGAAATCCCTCTCGGACAGAACAGAACGTGGATTGTCGAGGTCTACTCGCCGGGGAAAAAGGACTTCACGATCAAGAACATCACGACTGACGTCCCCGACATCGACGCGACGGCTGAGAGCGCCGACGTTAGTCTCCAGTTTCACAGAGTTTCTGTGATATTTCGTGCGGGACGGGCGCTCGGTGTCCACCGTGGGACCATTTATATCGTAACCGACGACGAGAAGGCCTTCCTCGTTATGATTCCGTTCACTGTGACGGTCTCCGGTCCGTTCCAATGCACTCCTTCTCAGATTGAGGTCGACAAGGACGACATCGGGCGCATCATCCACCGCAAGCTGCTGGTGAGGTCCAGTTCCCCGGGCGACACTTTGGTCGCGAGGTCAATCACGACTTCACCTCCGTGGGTCCTGACAAACCTGTCTGCCACCAAGGCCGGAGATGGACTCGCGACCCTCGATTTCGACCTCATGTTTCCGTCGGGGAGCGGCGATGCCATGGGGACGCTTTCCGTTGAGCTGTCCGCCTCGGAGGCAACCAGCTTCAATGTACCTCTGCTGATCAAGGGCTGGACTCCGAGCTTTCCGGAGGGCAAAAGCGGTGAGAATCGAGAATAGCCATACGAGTGGAATGAGACTGCGTCCTTGCTCTGCATTGACCCTCGTCGAAACGCTGGTCGTGATTCTGGTTCTGGGGCTGTTGATCGCTCTTCTGTTGCCAGCGGTGCAGGCGGTCCGGGAATCGGCACGAGTGGCGCAGTGCGTCAACAACCTGCGGCAGATCACGCTGGCCATGCACTCTTACCAGACCCGGGAGGGGAGGTTTCCAGCTCAGGGAATGCCCATCCAGCTCCCCACGGCGACCTTTCGCGGCAATGATTACTCGGCGTTCACTCACGTACTGGCCGATCTCGAGCTGAGGCCCATTTTCGATTCCATCAACTTTCAGTCCGGGCAGTCGGCGGGCACGGAGTCGTGGCCAGAGCAGGCGACGTTCATGTCTGTAACCCTCTCGGTATTCCTGTGCCCCTCCGACGGCAATCCGTCGCCCACGCCGAATGGGCCGGTAGATTATAGAGTCTGCATGGGCTCGCAGATTGGCACGTTCCCGTCCCCGCAGGAGGTGAATCGGCTGGGGGTGTTCGAGATCTACCAGTGGGTGAGCCCGGCGCAGGTCACCGATGGTCTCTCCACGACCGCCATGCTCTCGGAGCGGCTGCTCGGGTCCGGCGACCTCAGGCGTCCGGACCCGGCTCGCGATTCATGGAGGGCAGGCATCGGGGCGTACCAATCTGTCGGCGATGAGATTGCCGCGTGTCAGAGCGGGCCCGGCTCTTCTTCTTCCTTCTATTGCTCGGGTGGTTGGTCCTGGGCGGTATGCGGCTACGACACGACTTCGTACAACCACATTTTCACACCAAACAGCGCGTGGTTTGATTGCGGCGGCGCGGACGCACAGTTCCCACCAATGGGGAGTTCCGAGTCCGGCATCTATCCCGCCCGCAGCATGCACAGGGGCGGAGTAAGTGTTGCGACAGCCGACGGCGCTGTCCACTGGGTTTCAAATACGGTCTCGTCACGGGTGTGGCAGGCGCTCGGGACCAGGTCGGGATCCGAGATGATCGAGCCGCCCTTCTAACGCCGGCAAAACGATGCCGGGCATCCCGGGGCCGATGCTGGCGGACGTGCACGGAAGGGGAGGCACCAGTCCGATATCGGCAGGGCGGCGCGGAGCATTCCAGACCCCAGAACCGACCGCCGGATGTTTCACTGCATCGGCCAGCATCGGATATCCCATGCTGTCCTCGAAGTCATCATGCCGCATCGCTGGCGACGCTGTTCCCCACGAACGGGACCTCGCTCGTGGAGACCGCCGTCCCGATCGTTTCCTCTGCGCCCTCGTCCGCATCCTGGCGATGATGGTGCTTCACGTGTCGCCCTGTTCCGGGACGGATCCACCTTTTTTCCCGCCGCCGGCATGTACTGCGGTTGCAGGCAGCGCCTGGAACGGGTTCTCCGCATTCAGCCACCCGCTGTTTCCCGGATGGCTGAATGCCAGGCTGGCGCCAGGAAGAACCGGGGCCACCGACTGCTCCCCGGCCGCACGAGGCGCTTGAACTCAGCGCTGGTTCAGGTGGATGTCCCGGATCACTTCCTCCGGCGAATGCTCCACGAAGTGCCAGGAGGCCTCGCTGGCGACCACCTGGAGGAACTTGTTCTTGAAGGCGGACCGGCCCACTCCGGAATCCATGGCGATGGGTCCCTGGGTCGGGAACGAGCTCTCCTGGTAGTCGTCGTAGATGGAGTTCGATTCCTTGGGCTGGTCCTTGATCGGCTTGCCCTTGCTGTTCTTCGGCGGCGTCAGCTCGAACGCCTGGATATGGATCTTCGAGCTCCCCTGAAGTACGTTCAGGTCGCCCGGCGCCTGCACCTGGAACTGCTCGAGCTCCAGGAAGACCACCACGTCGGCCTCGAAGTCGCGGGCGGCGTCAGCCGGGTCGGTCCACTTGGGATGGCCTTCCACCCAGGTTCGGACCTTGTCGGCATCGACCACGGTGAGCTTCTTGCTGTGCTTCTTGAGGTTGGTAATGAATTCCCGGTTCAGGTCGCGCTCCAGCGAGGGAAACTCGACCTGGCTGCCGGAGGTGGCGTGCGTGAGCACGACAATCTTCTTGTTTTCCAGGCTCGGACCCGGCGGCGCGACCATGGGCTCGAACGGCTGGAGGAAGTAAAACGCAGCGCGGGGGTCGCAGCCCAGCAGCGAGACAGAGCTCCCGACAACCAGAAACAGGGCGGCGACGTAGCGCATCCTTGCCAGAGCACGAGGGGTCATGCTTCACCCCCTCCTTCCTTGGTTCGGGTGCTGGCTTACCCGGTGCCGGCAACCGGCGGCAGGCCGGACGCGGCAGGGTTGAGGGGAGCACCGAGAAATCGAATCGTCCAGAACGCGAGACTGATCAGCACGATGGCGACCAGCATCCCCATGAGCGGGCGGTCCACCGACCGGCAGCCGACGGCCTTTCCCAGCCATCCGCAGGCCAGCAGCCACAAGGAAACCGGTACGATCAGGGCGGCCATCATGCATCCCGCGGGATTGGCCTGCCACGAGCTCCGGAAACAGCCGCGCGTGAACCAGGCAAAGGCCGTCGTCATCCCACACGTGGGACAGGGACGGCCAGTCAGCCGGGCGAACGCGCAAGGGCCAAGTCCTAGCTGCGTGTGAGTCCCGTACCCGCGAGGGTCGGGTTTCAACCACCGCGACACACCCAGAAGCCCCACCAGACCCGCCGCCAGCACCAGCAAGCACCAGCGGTTTCGCCCTTCGAGACGCTGGAACCCTCGGGGATGTGTGCTCATGGAGCAGGAAACGTTCCAGAAGCGGCCGTGAAGATCGGAGAGTCGAGACCGTTGAAGCCCGGATATGTACGCGAAGACTATCGTGCCTCTTCCCGGCTGGCAAGCTCAACTTGAAACCAACCGAGCTCAATCGAGGGCTGCACGTCCGCTCTCGCGTGCGCCGCAGGATGTCCGGATCGTCCGCAGGCGACCCCGACAATCCTCTGGCAGGGCCGTTGTCCCGGGCGCCTCCGCCCGGTGCAAGGGGGATCGGACCACCCCCTCCGCGATTGGCTTCGTTCTCGCCATCATGCCAGCGAAGCCATCGGACGTAACTCTCTTTTTGAATGAGCTTTACATACGCATTTCCCGGGTTTTCATTTGGGTTCGGTCCGCGTTTTTTTGCAAGCAGCCGTGGCGATTCCCACATCAGGTAGGGTGCGGTCGAGGCGCAGCGAGGCCCACCAGACGGCCAGGTGATGGACGCCGGTGCGCCGCCCGGCTTTCCCCTGGCGGCGCCCTGGTCCGTACAAACAACCGAAATGCCAAGGAGCCGGCGCGTTGCGCCACTCTATTGAGTTTACGATGCGGACGCCGCGGATCTTGCCAACCAGTACACGGTTTGCTCTCCTTGTGCCGGCGCGGTCGGATCACTTCACCTCAGGTGCCCCATGCGTCTGCTCTTCTCGTCGGTTCACTGTTACCTGGACCCCTCCGGCGGCGCGTCGTTGTGCACGCGGGAACTCCTGGAGCTGCTCGCGGCACGGGGGATGGATTGCCGCGTGCTCACGGCCGGCATCCTCGACACCGAGCGAGAAACGACCCTCGACGAGCTGCTCGGGGCGCTGGAACTTCCCGTGCAGCGATTCCACGCGGAACGGAAATCGGGCCAGGCCGCCGAGGTGCTCGACCTGAATGTGAACGGCGTGCGGGTCACGCTCATGCCCACGGCGTCCAGCCGCGGCGAGCGGTCGCCCGACCCGCGTGAAGCGGCGGTCTTCCTCGACCTGGCCGACCAGGTCCTCGACCGCTTCAAGCCCGACGTCCTCTTGACCTACGGCGGCCATCCCGTCAGCCTCGCGCTCATGCACCGGGCACGACAGCGCGGGATTGCGGTCGTGTTTCACCTGCACAATTTTGGATACAACGACCGCTCGGCGTTCGCCGATGTCTCGGCGGTGATCTTCCCGTCGGAATACTCCCGGCGCTACCACGCCAGGCTGCTGGGACTGGACGGCCCGGTGATCCCCGACCCGATCCCGCTTGACCGCATCGTCGCCGCGGACCCGGAGCCGAGATACGTCACGTTCATCAACCCGCAGCCGTCCAAGGGCGTCACGGTCTTCGCGCGGATCGCCGCCGAGCTGAACCGGCGCCGGCCGGAGATTCCGCTGCTGGTGGTGGAAGGGCGCGGGACGTCCGACACGCTGGGCAAGCTGCCGATCGACCTTTCCGGTCTCACCAACCTGCACCGGATGGCCCACACGCCTGATCCGCGTGATT
This sequence comes from uncultured Planctomycetaceae bacterium, assembly GCA_963833985.1. Classification (GTDB taxonomy): domain Bacteria; phylum Planctomycetota; class Planctomycetia; order Isosphaerales; family Isosphaeraceae; genus Aquisphaera. Next base: position 4,685,345 of record CAWIAD010000002.1, on the reverse strand, counting down.
TCTACCGGGTGAGCCGGGCGGTGCTGGTGCCGTCGCTGTGGCGGGAGTCGCTGGGCCGTGTGCCGATGGAGGCGATGGCCAACGGCATTCCTGTGCTGGCCAGCGACCGCGGTGCCTTGCCCGAGACGCTGGGCGGCGCCGGCTTCGTCTTCACCATCCCGGCGCAGTACACGGCCCATTCGCTGGCGATTCCAACAGTGCGCGAGGTCGCGCCCTGGGTGACCGCGCTGGAGAAGCTCTGGGACGATCCGGAGTTCGAGGCCCGCCAGCGCGGCGCTCGCCAGCGCCGAGGCGCAGCGGTGGGAACCGCAGCGTGTTGCCGGTCAGTTCGATGAGTTTTTTCAGCTGTTCTCCGAACGAATCAGGTGACACGAAAGCGATTGATCCGAAAAAGGTTAGGTGCACCACCGCGACCGCACAGGGTCTGGTGCCTTTCAAGAAAATCACCGGCATGATCAGAAATTTTCTTGACCTTCCTTTCCGCGGAATTAAAATCGTCGTGCGTTCGGGCAACGCACTTTCTGATGTGACACGTTCGTCACCTCCACTTGTCAGTCTTTGTCTGCGCTGGCGTTCGCCGGCTCGCAGCGCGAGGTGGGCTACGTCCTGACCTCTGTTTCAAGCGTCATCTCGTGACTCGCTTCCAGGGGCTTACCCCGCCGGCTCTCGGTCCGCGCCTTTCTCGCCATGGACCGGGCCCGGTGGGCCACGGGATCGGTCCGCGCCGGGCCGAAGGAACGCATCCTGAGCAAGCACCGCCTCAGCTTCACCGAGCGAAGACGTGCCCGCATGGCCAGGAAGTTCGATCGCCTGGAACAGTGCGAGCTCCGGATAATGATCACGGAACCGATCAGTCTGACGGCGCTGAGCATGGGGCTGCCCCTGGGGTTGGATTCCCTCCTGGGTCTGTCGGCGGCGAGCAAGGCGCAGCTTGCCGGCACCGCGGCCCGGCCGGGCCGGGGAGGCGGTGCAACTCCTGGACAGAATGCCCCCGCGAGCGCCGGCACCACGGCGCGAGCGGCGACTTTTCTCAACTCCGCCGCGGCGCGGCCGCGAACAACCGGCGGCGCGGGCAATGCACAAGGCCTCGTTCCCGTCTCCATCGTGCCGGCGCCAGCGGCGCCGGGCGACTGGCTAAGCCTGCTACCCCTGCAAAGCCCGGCCTCGAACGGTGAGACAGGCATCACGCCTCCCTGGCATCCGGCGCAGCGCCAGGGGGCCGGGCAGGTGATCAACCTGGGCACAGGCGCCGGCGGTAGTGCGCCAGCGGCTACTGCAAACCGCGGCGCGATCACGCCGCTGAAGGTTCCCGCGCCGGGTTCGAGCGGCAGCAACCAGGCGGCCTCCTCCGCCCTGCTGGCAGCCGCCTCCAGCGCGTCTCAGCCCACTGTCCCGCCAACGCCCAACCCGGGCGCCGGCAGCCCCGAGCCCGGCGCCTCACCTCCGCCCCATGCCGGTGCGCCTCCCAGCGCCATTCCACCCCAGCCGCCACCGCCGGCGAGCTCGGGGTCGAGCTCCGGCGGCGGCATCAATCCCAACATCGACCCGACGATCGGCAACTCGTCGGGGGCAAGCCTTGGGTCGTTCACGTATTTCCCCGTGTACGTGGTCGATTACACGCAGGGTGAGGTGATGTTCCCGGGCGCCTACCAGCTGGCCACGTTCAACAAGTTCGTCGATCTCCGCGCCCAGGTGGAGAACACCACGGTCAGCTCGATCAGCTGGGACACGACTCATCTCACCCTCGTCAACCACGTCTCGGGAACCACCGGCTACGACCTGACCTTCACCTGGGGCAACGGCAGCGTCAACCCCGCGCCCAGCGTGAACAGCGTCACGCTCTCGGTGACCGATACCAACTCGCATACCGAGACGTTCACGTATGACTTCCTCGTTCCCGCCGGGTCCAGCTCGGGCATGAGCGGTGGCGGCGACCCGACCTGGCCAGGCTCGCTGGCACCGGATCTGGAGCTTCCCCAGGCGCCCGCCTTCGTCAGCCACAACGTGTCGGTCGACGCCACCAGCGGCGCGCTGGATACCAGCATCAACCTGCCCAGTTACAACCCCAACGTGCCCGCGGTGGCCCTGACCTATGACTCGCTGACCGCCGATCCACGGCCGATCGTCGACATCCCGCATGCGCTCAGCCCCACGCTGACGTTGCCGTCCCAGGACAGCGGCCAGATTTCTGTGGCCACCACCGGCGGCACCACCGTCTATACCGGCTCGACCTGGTACGATAACACCAGCCAGCTCATGGCCGGCGACATCCAGCAGATGGCGCTTCAGGCGAACATGACCGGGCAGAGCACCGGGCGCTACAACTACACGGCCACCGTGGTTGATTACCGCAGCACGAACACGACCACGACCCTCACCGGCACGATGTCGGTGCTCAACGACTCCTCCAGTACCATCGGCAACGGCTGGTCGGTCTCCGGCCTGGAGAAGATCACCTCGGCCTCCGGCGGCATGATCCTCGACCTGGGCAGCGGGGGCCGCAGCCTCTGGTTCAGCGGCAGCTTCGGCAGCGGGGGCGGCACGTTCACGGACCCGCCCGGCGAGTTCTCCACGCTGGTGCAGAACTCCGGCGGCACCTACACACGGACCCTCACAGACGGCACCCAGATCACTTTCGATTCGGGTGGCCATGAGACGGCCACGATCGACACCAATGGGTTGCACATCACGTATTCGTACAGCTCCGGTAACCTCACCAACATCACCGACCCGTATGGGAACACCACGACGTTTTCATACAGCGGTGGATATTTGCAGACGATCAAGGACCCGGCCGGGCGGCTCACCACCCTCACCCACAGCGGATCCAGCCTCACCGGCGCGACCCTCCCCGACAGTTCGACCTGGGGTTATGCCTATGACGGCTCGGGCCGCATGACGCAGGTGACCGACCCGAACTCGAAGACCGTGACGGTCGCTTACGATTCCGCCGAGCGGGCCTCGACGATTACCCGGCCGGATAACAGCACCACCGAGGAGTTCTTCCCCAGCCAGGAGGCCGGCCTGAGCAGCAGCGTCACCTCCGGCGGCGGCACCGCGGCCGTGCCGCTGGCCACCGCCACCAGCAACTATACCGACCCCAACAGCAACGTCACGACACTGCGCCCCGACTGGAACGGCCAGGGCTTGACCGACGTGGCCGTCGACGCGCTGGGCAACGTGGCCAGCTCTGACCGCATCGGCAGCGGCGCGTCCATGGGCCTGGCCACCGTCACCATCGACCGGCTCAATCGCATCGACCAGTATGCCTACGACAGCAAGGGCAACATCACCCAGCACACCTACCCCGACCTGAACTTCGACCAGTACAGCTACAACAGCTTCGCCGAGGTGACCCAGTTCACCGACGCCAACAACCACGTCTATACCTACGATTACGATACCCACGGCAACCTGACGGTCACGCAGGACCCGATGGGCAACCTGACGACCATGACCTACACCGGCGACGGCATGCTGGCCACGCTCAAGGATGCCAACGGGCATACCACGAGCATTCAGTACGACAGCCAGGACCGGGCGACCACCGTCCAGAACCCCGACGGCACCACGGTGCTCCACGGCTACAACAACCAGGGGAACGTGACGTCAGTCACCGACCAGCGGTCGAACACGACGACCTACAGCTACGACGCCATGAACCGCGAGACGGGCATGACCGACCCGTTGACGAACCGGACGACCGACGTCTACGATTCAGGTGGCAACTTGATCGTCGAACAGGACCCGACCCCGGCCCTTCAGGTCGCGCGCACGACGACCATCTCCTACGACGCGATGAACCGCGCGGTGACCGTCACGGCGCCGCTGTCGCGGGTGACGGTGTACGGTTACGATTCGGGCGGCAACCTGATCAAGATCACCGATCCCATGAGCCGCATCACGTCCATATCGTATGATGCCCTCAACCGTCCGACGGTGGTCACGGCCCCCTTGACCGCCAGCGCCAACGCGGTGACGACCACGACCTACGACGCCGAGGGGCAGGTGATCCAGGTCGCCGACCCGATGGGGCGGATCACGACGACGGCGTACAACTACCGCGGCTGGGTGGCGACGGTCGAGGACGGCCTCGGGAACATCACGACCTACGCCTACACGCCCACCGGCAAGGAATCGACGGAGGTGGACCCCGGGCACAGCGGGGGCTCGACGCAATCGTTCTATTACGACAAGGACGACCGGCTGACCACCTACACCGACGCCAATAACCACACCACGACCTACGTCTATGACGGCGTGGGCAACATGACGGGGATGACCGACGCTAACAGCAACGCGACGCAACATGCTTATGATACGATGAACCGGTTGACCACCGTGACCGACGCGCTGGGGCATACCACGGTCTACGGCTACGATTCGGGCGGCAACCAGCAGACGGTCAAGGACGCGCTGGGGAACGTGACGACCACGCTCTACGACGCCGACAACCGCGCCACGACGATCATCGACCCGCTGGGCAACACCACCACCATGGCTTATGACGCGGCCGGGAGGATGACGACTCTGACCGATCCGCTGGGCAACCACACGACCTGGGGCTACGACTCGGCCGACCGTTTGACCACGATGACCGATCCGCTGGGTAACACGGCGACCTACCTGTACAACTATGATGACCAGCTCACGGCCTCGACCGACCGCAACGGCCGGGTGGTGACGTACTCGTACGACTTGGGAGGCCAGGAGACTGGCGAGACCTGGTACAGCGCCTCCGGCGGCACGACCAACCTGATCACGATCACCTACAACGCCGATAACGAGCTGACCAAGATCACGGATAACTACGCGACCCTGAGCTTCACCTATGACTCGGGTGGCAACCAGCTCACCGACTCCACGTCGGGTCCGGGCAGCCACCAGCCGAGCGTGACATTGACTTCCGGTTACGACGCGTACCACGACCGCACCAGCTTGACGGACAACATCACGGGGAATGTCGGCGTGACGACGTTCCAGTACGACCCTGCGTTTCGGCTGACGACCATCTCGGCCAGCTACAACGGCAGCGCCGGCCCGCAGGTGGTGCTGGGGTACGACCCGGGCAACCGCGAGACGTCAATCTCGCGGACCATCGGCGGCTCGGGCACGTCTGTGAACACCTCGATCGTCTACGATCCGGCCAACCGTGTCGGCACGATCACCGACCAGACGGGCACCGGCACGGCACTCTCAACGTATGTTTATGGCTACGACAACGCCAACCGCGTGACCACCGAGGTCAACGCCGAGGGGACGGTCACGTACGGCTATGACTCCGGTGGTGAACTACTGACAGCCCGCGGCTCGCGGACGGAAAACTATAGCTATGACTCGGGTGGGAACCGGAACATGACCGGCTACACCACGGGCACGGGCAACGAGTTGAGCTCCGGCGGCGGCTACACGTTCACGTACGACAAGGAAGGCAACACGATCGGCGAGACGCAGCTCTCGACTCACGACGTCTGGACGTTCGGCTACGACGATCGCAACCGGATGACAAGCGCCGTGGAGAAGAATTCGGGCGGGACGACGCTCCAGCAGGTAACGTATACGTATGATGCCCTGAACCATCGCATCGGCGTGGACACCAACAGCACTCAGATGTGGACCGTGTACGACGGAAAGGGCGCCGACGCCAACCCCTACGCCGACTTCAACGGCTCAGGGACATTACTGACGCGATATGTCTCCGGCCCAGCCGTCGACGAGCTCTTCGCCCGCACCAGCTCGGGCGGCACAACCGCCTGGTACCTGGCCGACAGGTTAGGAAGCGTTCGCGACATCGTCAATACGTCCGGCACGAGCATCGATCACGTCGTCTACGACAGCTACGGCAATATCCTCTCCGAGAGCAGCGGGGGCTCCAACGGCGATCGGTTCAAGTTCGCGGGCATGGAGTGGGATGCGGCGATCGAGCAGTACTATGATCATGCACGCTCCTACTCGGCGATGGCAGGTAGGTTTGTGCAAGAGGATCCACTGGGATCATCCGATCAATTACCAAATCTGTACGCATATGTAAGTAACTGCACAACCTTATTCGTTGACCCGACGGGATGCTACCAGTCTCCGACACAGGTTCAATCCGGCCAGAACCTGACGTGGTACGAAAGAGCCTACAGCTACGTGGTTTATGGGATTTACAAAGTAACGCAGCCCAATTCCGAACTTTTGAACGAGGCCGAACGTCAGTACATCTCGAGGCTGGTGCAGGCCATGGCCGCCGTTAATTGGGTGACAATTCCCGACGAGTATAAGGGGGGAATGTATGCTGACCTTGTCGGGCACCTGTCGAAGATGCAGATTCGGCTTTACTCCGATCCAAGTCAAAAGAACATTGCCGGAGCTAAGCGTGGAATACTATATCTATCAAGTGATTTTTTCTACAACACGGATCCAAACCAGCAAGTTAAGACACTTCTCCACGAGAGTTACCATGATTACTACGAACATGGTGTTCCCGATCCGTACGTAAGGCCCTACCCGAACAGGCAAAGCTACGACCCGGAGCACTACGCCGAGTATGTGGCGGAACAACTGGCTAAATATGCGAGAAATTCCGGTCTTTGGAGCGATTTCTTCAAGTACCAGATTTACTGGAAGTCCTTAAATCGACAGCACATACCCTACGCCCCATTCTAAGCAGGAGAGCAAAAGTCACATCACAGGTCCGATATGGCTTCAGGCGCGAGCGTGCCAAAGCAGATTAATCTTGAGCCTTCATCTAGGTTCATAAATTTGTCCGGGGCCGGCTATTGCCCCCAAAGCTCGGAGCATGGGCTTGAAATAGCAGGCCCTCCGCCCTCGACTTCATGAGCGCTCGTCACTCATTGCGAGATAGCATTACGCTATGCGCCGCCTGATAAATAATCGTCCCTAGAACACTCTGTGATTCTGGGCACAGGACTGCGAAAAGGCAGACCGCATGAGACACTTTCCGCCCTACAATACATGCGAGACATCCGCGCTGGTTCTATGGATCGCACTCGCACTCGTTTTCTACGGACGCGTCAGCCTAGAAACCGGGGATCCACATATCGGTGCTGCCCTCATTGTAGCCAGTGTGGGCACTCTTTTTTGCTCTATACACTCGGAACAGCTTCGCCGTGACGGTCGCCGATTCTTAAGCTGTCGTGCGAATGCTCGAATACTGGTAAGGTCACTTGCTCTCGCTGTTTTCCTCATAGGAACGCCGGACTTGATCTTCTTGCTCCTCTACAGCACTCTCGCGCCTGGTTTCAGATTTTTCGTTGTAATCGACCCCGACGGTACGCCTGAGCTTAATGTGGTGGGACTCGCAGTGGGTGTCGCTGGCGCACTCTGGACCGCAAGAAGGCTTGTCCGCACCTGCGGGGTCAATCTGCGCTTCGGCTCTGCGGGGACGGCTTCGCGAGGTCAGATCCGATAAGGAACGGGCCGGGAATAACCTCCCGATTTCATGATTCCCTCAGAACGGCGCGGTAGTTCCACTTTGGCAGAACCTTGTCGAAGGCGGGAGGGATAAGGTGTCAGGAGTCGTTGTTTTGACCAACTACGCTACCATCACCCATACCTACGACTCCGCCGGCAACATGCTGACCGACTCGACGTCGGGCGGTGGCACGCACCAGCCGAGCGTGACATTGAGCTCCGGCTACGACGCGTACCACGACCGCACCAGTTTGACGGACAACATCACGGGGAATGTCGGCGTGACGACCTTCCAGTACGACCCTGCGTTTCGGCTGACGAACATCTCGGCCAGCTACAACGGCAGCGCCGGGCCGCAGGTGGTGCTGGGGTACGACCCGGGCAACCGCGAGACGTCAATCTCGCGGACCATCGGCGGCTCGGGCACGTCTGTGAACACCTCGATCGTCTACGACCCGGCCAACCGTGTCGGCACGATCACCGACCAGACGGGCACCGGCACGGCACTCTCAACGTATGTTTATGGCTACGACAACGCCAACCGCGTGACCACCGAGGTCAACGCCGAGGGGACCGTCACGTACGGCTATGACTCCGGTGGTGAACTACTGACCGCCCGCGGCTCGCGGACGGAAAACTACAGCTATGACTCGGGTGGCAACCGCACCATGACGGGTTACACCACCGGCACGGGTAACGAGCTAAAGTCCGGCGGCGGCTACACGTTCACGTACGACAAGGAAGGCAACACGATCGGCGAGACGCAGCTCTCCACTCACGACGTCTGGACCTTCGGCTACGACGACCGCAACCGGATGACCAGCGCGGTGGAGAAAAACTCGGGCGGCACCACGCTGGAACAAGTGACGTACACCTACGATGCGCTGGATCACCGCATCGGCGTGGACACCAACGGCACGCAGATGTGGACCGTTTACGACGGCCAGGGCGCCGACGCCAACCCCTACGCCGACTTCAACAGCTCCGGCACGCTGCTCACCCGATACGTCTCCGGCCCGGCCGTCGACGAGCTCTTCGCCCGCACCAGCTCGGGCGGCACAACCGCCTGGTATCTGGCCGACAGGTTAGGAAGCGTGCGCGACATCGTGAGCACCTCGGGCACGAGCATCGACCACGTCGTGTACGACAGCTACGGCAATATCCTCTCCGAGAGCAGCGGAGGATCCAACGGCGACCGGTTCAAGTTCACGGGGATGGAGTGGGATGCGGCGATTGGGCAGTATTATGACCATGCGAGGTGGTATGAGGCGGGGGTCGGGAGGTTTGCGGAGCAGGATCCGCTGGGTCTCTCGGCCGGGGACGACAACGTCTACCGCTATGCGGCTGATCGGCCGCTTGCTTACACTGACCCGAGCGGGATGAGCGGCGGTGGAACGGCGGCGGATGAGCCCGTGCAGGGCATGACGCCAAGCCATAACAGGCCTGGGCGGGCGTCGCCACCAGTGCCGCCTCAGGCGCCCACAAGGCCCGGCCCCACTCCTACGCTCAGTGCGACCTCGGGATGGAAGATCATCGTGGAACTGGCCAAGAGGTACAACCTGAATCCATACGAGCTCTCGGATTATGGGCATGATTTCAAGGATTCTACTGGCAGAAGCCCCAATGATAACCTGAGCTATTCGCAGTGGGAAGTGCTGGCCAGGGAGCTGGTGGAGCTCGGTCGGAGCCGTGGGACCGTGTCAGTCGCCCCGTTTTTCATATTTGAGTGGCAGATGTGGCAAGTCGATCCGAGATACTGCCCGCCAGACACGTAGGTCGGAGGCCGGGACAAGCGTAGACGCGGTCACTGCGTTTCCCGGTCGCCACTTCGTGATCGATCATACTTGGTGCACACCGGTGCACCCGCGCCGGAAGGTGAGCATCTCCTGGGCAGGGCTCGGGGCGGCAAGAAAACAAAGACGCGGACGGGCGGGGGCGGGGCCATTGCCAAATAACGAGCGATACTGCGACCAAACCGAGACGTGCTCTAGGACATACGCGACACTTTGCATCTACAGCGAGGAAATCGATCCGGATTTGGTCACTGCGAGTTTGGGTATATCACCAAGCCAGATTCAGCGTCGCGGCGAACGTGTGCACGAGCGATTGCAACGGTCGTACCCGGTAACCGCTTGGTTCCTTTCGTCGAAGGGGATCGTCGATTCAAGGGACCTCGGGCGACACGTCGACTGGATCCTGGACAAGCTTTGGCCATCGCGCCATGAGTTCTCGCAGCTTCAAGCGCGTCGGTGTGTGACGAGAGTATCTTGCTTCTGGGCGTCAAGTCAGGGCCTCGGCGTGGTCAATCTATACCCGTCGCAACTTGGCAGGCTAGGACAGCTCAACTTGGACCTCTCGCTCGACCTCTACCTCATTCCGCGAGACGAGGATCTCAATGTGCAATAAAGCCAACCGGGGCACTACTGAGCGTTGTACGTGAAAGCTAAAAGGGACAAGGAGGCTGAAGGGGACGTTCCTCTGATCGCGAGCAAATTGCGCAGAATGGATAAAGCCTTGAACGTGTCCGTAATTCGACTCACGAGGATTCGAGGCAACCAGCTCACCGACTCCACGTCGGGTCCGGGCAGCCACCAGCCGAGCGTGACATTGAGCTCCGGCTACGACGCGTACCACGACCGCACCAGCTTGACGGACAACATCACGGGGAATGTCGGCGTGACGACCTTCCAGTACGACCCTGCTTTTCGGCTGACGAACATCTCGGCCAGCTACAACGGCAGCGCCGGGCCGCAGGTGGTGCTGGGGTACGACCCGGGCAACCGGCTCACCTCGATCGACCGCACCATCGGCGGCTCGGGCACGTCTGTGAACACCTCGATCGTCTACGACCCGGCCAACCGTGTCGGCACGATCACCGACCAGACGGGCACCGGCACGGCACTCTCAACGTATGTTTATGGCTACGACACCGCCAACCGCGTGACCACCGAGGTCAACGCCGAGGGGACCGTCACGTACGGCTATGACTGCGGTGGTGAACTACTGACCGCACGAGGCTCGCGGACGGAAAACTATAGCTATGACTCGGGTGGGAACCGGAACATGACCGGCTACACCACCGGCACGGGTAACGAGCTAAAGTCCGGCGGCGGCTACACGTTCACGTATGACAAGGAAGGCAACACGATCGGCGAGACGCAGCTCTCCACTCACGACGTCTGGACCTTCGGCTACGACGACCGCAACCGGATGACCAGCGCGGTGGAGAAAAACTCGGGCGGCACCACGCTGGAACAAGTGACGTACACCTACGATGCGCTGGATCACCGCATCGGCGTGGACACCAACGGCACGCAGATGTGGACCGTGTACGACGGCCAGGGCGCCGACGCCAACCCCTACGCCGACTTCAACAGCTCCGGCACGCTGCTCACCCGATACGTCTCCGGCCCCGGAATCAACGACATCTTCGCTCGTACCAGCTCCGGTGGCACAACAGCATGGTATCTGGGCGACAGGTTAGGAAGCGTGCGCGACATCGTGAACACCTCCGGCACGAGCATCGACCATGTGGTCTACGACAGCTACGGAACTATCCTCAGCGAGAGCAGCGGAGGTACGAACGGCGACCGGTTCAAGTTCGCGGGGATGGAGTGGGACGCGGCCATCGGGCAGTATTATGATCATGCGAGGTGGTATGGGGTAGGAACCGGTAGATTTCTCCAGCGCGACGCCATAGGGTTTGCGGGTCGAGACACAAACCTCTATCGATACGTGTTCAACGCTCCGACGGACACGTTTGATCGAAGTGGGCACATTCAGGAAAATGGTCAGGAAGGAGAACAAGCGGGAGGACAGGCCTCCACGAGCACGTATTACCAAATCCTCAGATACACGTACGACATTGCGATTGCCGAGATGGAAGAAGCCGATGAGGGCGCGGAACAGGCGGATCAGGGGCTGGCGCAGGAAGAGCAGCAAGAAGATCTATACAAACAGGAACGCACTCGTCTGAACACAGAAACAAAAGACTTCGGCAAGGACAATGCCGCTAGGCTCGCTGAGCTACGCCACCTCATCGAGATAAGCAGGTTTAATCAAAGGGAATACGCAAGAGCCCTCTTAGAGGAGGAAGCAACGGCGGATCAGGCATACGTGAGAGCACAGATCCTGGTAATTTCTGCCTCGTTGCCGATCTTCTAAAAAGAGGTGCCGCACCGTGACCATTCGATGTACTATGCGCCGATTCATGCTTAGTATTGCGCTTATAGCGCTGGCTCTAGCAATCGTTGATTTTGTTAGAAAGGTGCGCTATACACGAGAGGAGCTGGAAGAGGTGAACTACCAGCTTGAATGCGCCGTGTTCGATGAGGGGATGTCGCAATTTCATATGGACCACGCGCGGTCGGTATCGACCTTCCAGCATGCCGAATCTAGGAACGAGACAGCGCGTCGCGATATGGATCGGTTGCAGGTCGAGAAGCAAAGGCTGAACGTCCTCTTGAGTAATCCGTGGCGGTTGTTATTCCTTCGTCCGATTCCCCCGCGCGTGCTTAGTGGGGGCCATAGCCAGTTGAGATAGTTCGTGAGGTTGGGATGCGCCCAGAAACAACTTGATCGTCTTCTTTTGTCGCTTGGGTTAACGTGTAGTTCCAATCGCCGGGGAAGCCAAGGATGATACCAGGCGACATGGCCAAGACATGCAATTTCGCGCTGTGAAAATGATCCATCAAGCTATTACGCAAAGATCCCTGCAATGCGGCACGCCCTCCCGCAAAGAGCAAGAGAATTGGATGTGTTACTGATAACGCTGCAAACCGACGACGATTGACGCCCCAGAGCGCCGCAGCCTCGTGTACCATGCCTTGCGATTCTCACACGACTTTCTGGAGCGCACCCATGAGCGATACGGGCAAGGATCATGAACCAGACTCCTTTCTCGCCACCTTTCATTACGACCCGGAGGGGCAGTTGCTTTCCGTCGATGCCCCCACTCCGCCGGACGTGACCTGGGAGCACGACGAGGCAAGGCGCGTCTTCCGCATCACCAGTGAGACCGGCCAGGTCACCGAGTTTCACGACCGTGCCGCACGGTTCCTGGTCGTGGTGCCTGACCCGGAGACCGGCAAGTTGAGGCCGGTGATTTCCTGGGGCGTGCCCAGGGTCATGTACCTGTGCCGCGAGGCGGGGCTGTAGCGACCGTGGGCGGACGACAGCGGGCGGTGGGCAGGGAATCGTGAGCAGCAGGCAACGGGCGGTACATGGTGGAGGGTCTCATGGCGGCCAGCACATCGATCGTCGTGCCTTGCTTCAATGAAGTTGGGTTCACGCGGCACTGCCTGCGGGCGCTGGTGCGGCACACCAGGCGGCCGTGGGAGCTGATCGTCGTCGACAACGGTTCGTCCGACGGCACGGCGAGCTACCTGGCCGGCGTGCAGGACGTCGCGCCGATGCCCGTGGCCATCATTCGCAACGAGCACAACATCGGCTTCCCCGCGGCCGTCAACCAGGGGCTGAAGGCGGCGCGAGGAGATTATCTCGTGCTGCTGAACAACGATGCCGTGGTCACTGACGGCTGGCTCGATCAGCTCATCGCACTGGCGGAAATAAAATCAGAAGATCAACAAACCACAGAGCACACAGAGATCACGGAGGAAACGAGAACCGCTGCCCACTTCACCGATCGCACCACGGAGAAGGATTGGGAAGGAACCACGAAACACACGAAGAGCAATCCCGAGTGCCGACCGAATCACGGTGGGTTGCGCGACGGGTACGCCGCTGACCCACCCTACGAAATGGCGGAAATGGACGGAGTTGGAACCACGAAGAACACCAAGAACACGAAGGGGGAAGATCGAAGCACGGAGAAGGATGGGGAGGGAACCACGAAACACACGAAAACAACTTTTCACGGCCTACCGCCCGGCGCCCACTCCACCGATCGAACCACAGAGCACACAGAGATCACGGAGGAAACGAGAACAACTGCCCACTTCACCGATCGCACCACGGAGAAGGATTGGGAAGGAACCACGAAACACACGAAGAGCAATCCCGAGTGCCGACCGAATCACGGTGGGTTGCGCGACGGGTACGCCGCTGACCCACCCTACGAAATGGCGGAAATGGACGGAGTTGGAACCACGAAGAACACCAAGAACACGAAGGGGGAAGAAGGGGGAAGGATTGGCCTGGTCGGTCCGATGTCGAATTATGCCTCGCCGCCACAACTCGTCGAGAATGTGCCGTATGCGAGCCTCGAGGAGATGCACGCGTTTGCGCGGCGATGGCGCGAGGAGCGGCGCGGGCAGTGGTTCACGGCGGGGAAGCTTTCGGGGTTTTGCTTGCTCATGAAACGGGCGGTTTATGAAACGATCGGCGGGCTCGACGAACGGTTCGGGCTGGGACTGTTCGACGACGATGACCTGGCTGAGCGCGCACGAAGGGCCGGGTTTTCCCTGGCCGTGACGCACGACCTGTTCGTCCACCACTTCGGCAGCCGGACGTTGCAGGGCAACGGTATCGATGCAGCGCGGTTGCTGGAGGAGAACGGCCGCAGGTTCGCGGAGAAGTGGGGTACCGACGTCGGCGGACGCCGGAGCGTGAGCCTGTTACCGTGGACCGGTCGAGAGCCGCAAGAACAAACCGGGCAACCGCAGGCCAATGGCGCCGGGCACGCTTCGACACCGACGCGCCGGGCCAGGGTTTCGCTGACGATGATCGTGCGGAACGAGGAGGGCAACCTGCCGAACTGCCTGGCCTCCGTGGCGGGGGTCTTCGACGAGATCGTGGTGGTGGACACCGGCTCGACCGACCGCACGCGCGAGATCGCCCGCGAGTTCGGGGCACGGGTCTTTGATTTTGTCTGGGTCAATGACTTCGCCGCGGCCCGCAACGCCGCCCTGGCGCGGGCGACCGGCGATTATGCCTTCTGGCTCGATGCCGACGATGTGGTGGACCCGCCGGAGCGGGAGAAGTTGCGGAAGTTGCTGGAGGAATTGCCGGTTCACAACGTTGACGACAGAGGTGTTCCGGTGGGCCTCGCGAGGACGCTCGACCCACCCTACCGGGCGGGCGATGCGGTGCAGGTTGGTGGGCCTCGCGAGGACGCTCGACCCACGACACCGTGCCACCGCAGCCGGGCGGGCGATGTGGAGCAGGCGGCGTACGTGGTGCGGTGCTCGTGCGATCCGGGACCGCATGGAGATAGCGGGCAGACGGTGGTGGACCATATCCGGCTGTTTCCGGTGCGCGAGGACGTGCGCTGGACGTATGCGGTGCATGAGCAGATCTTGCCGGCCCTGCGGCATGCGAACGTGCCGGTGAAGTGGACCGACATCACGGTGCGGCACACGGGATACACCGATCCGGAGCTGCGGGAGCGGAAGCTTCAGCGCGATGGCAAGATTCTCGAAGCCGAGCTGGCCGAGCGGCCCGACGACCCGTTCGTGCTCTTCAACCTGGGCGCGATCGCCGTGGAGCGGCGCGACTGGCCGACGGCGATCGGATACCTCCAGCAGAGCCTGCGCAGGTCGGACCCCACGGCCTCGATCGTGCGCAAGCTCTACGCCCTGCTCGCCCGCTGCCACCAGATGCTGGAGGACACCCCCTCGGCCCTGAGCGACTGCGCCGCGGGGTTACGGCTGGACCCCGACGACGCCGAGCTGCACTTCCGCAAGGCGATCCTCCATCGCAAGGCGGCCCAGCCCGCCGAGGCCGAAGCCTGCTGGCGGCGCATCCTGACGCTGAAGCGTCCGGAGCAGTTTTGCAGCGTCGACCAGGGCATCTACGGCCATCTGACGCTGCGCAACCTGGCCGTGCTGGCTGAAGAGCGCGGCGACTGCGATGAAGCTCAGCGCCTCTGGGGCATGGTCCTCGCCGAGCGGCCGGGAGATGCCGAGGCTCTCGCACGCTGCTCGGCCGCCGGCTGAACGAAAGCGTGCACGCTCAGAAGGCGGGAACCTGCTTCCTGGAGCTCGGGACCCGCGAAGGGGTGAGCGGATTGGTCGAGCGGGAGGTGATGTCTTGCTTACAATTCCCGCACCCAGGCCTCGGCCTCTTCCATGGCCGCTTGCATGCGCCGCTCGACGAGGAGCCGGCATTCCTCCAGCGTCTCGCGGTCGGCGTCCGGCGGGACGGTCACGGCGGGCGGAGCCACGCAGGCGGCCGGCGTATGCGGGTGAGGTACGGCGAAGCGGTCCCAACTTGTCGCGCGCGAGCAGTGCTTGAAGGCCATGCCGGCTCCCACGATGGGTAATCCCGTGCGGCTGGCCAGGTAGACAAGGCCCTGGTGGACGTGCCTGCGCGGGCCGCGCGGGCCGTCCGGCGTGACGCAGAGATTTCCGGTCTCGATGCGCGACGTCATCTCGCGCAGGGCGCGCACACCGCCTCGCGTTGTGGACCCCCGCACGACGCCGAAACCGAGCCGCCGGATCACCTGGGTGATGAGCTCGCCGTCGCGATGGTCGCTGATCAGGATGTGCATGGACGGCCAGGCCCAGTAGTGCGCCGGGAAGAGCATCACCTCGTGGAAGAAGGCGTAAATGAACCGCTGGCCCGACCTGCGCACCACTTCCGGATTGACCGCGGCGTCCTGATAGCGGAAGTGATAGTCGATCGTGCGGCCCACGCCCCGGACCACCCAGGCCCCGGTGCGCCCCACCGCGCTGACCAGGAACGGATTCTGGATCTTCATGCCGGCCTCGACGTCTCTCCCGCCTGAGCTTGACCAGACCCGGTGGCACACGCGGCCGGAGACTAGATCAAAATGGTGGTTCTGACCAGAGCAAGTCCAGCGGGCCGCCAGGGTCAAGTCTCAGAAATGCAAATGGCATACGTGGGTTCATCGGCCGCGGGCACGTGGAGCTTTTCCTCGGCCGCCCGTGGCTCAGGCCCGTTCCTGCCGCCTGGCCAGTGCGTCGGCGGCGGCGAAGATGAGGATGACGGCGCCGGTCACCAGCGTGCGGTACTCTTCGGGAAAGCCGCTCATGGTGATCTGGGTGCGCAGGGCCTGAAGCAGCAGGCAGCCGGCGGCCGCACCCAGGACGCTGCCGCGGCCGCCTTGCAAGGAAACTCCGCCGACGACGCAGGCGGAGATTGCATCCAGCTCGTAGCTGGTGGCGGTGTCTGGCTTGGCCACGCGCAGCCACGAGAGGAAGAGGACCGTGGCCACGCCGGCGGCCAGGCCGCTGATCATGAAGGTCTGCACGCGCAATCGCACGGTTCGAACGCCCGCCAGCCGGGCGGCCTCGGCATTGCCGCCAAGCGCGTAGATGTGCTGGCCGAAGACCGTTTGCCGCAAGACAAGCCAGGAAAGCACGGTCAGGGCCAGAAAGACGATGCCGCGCCACGGCACGTAGGCGGGCCCGAGCGTGAAACCCGAGTCGATGGCGTGGAACACCCGGATGTTGGCCGCCGGCTGGCCGCCCAGGACGATGAAGGCCGCGCCACGGAACACCAGCAGCGTGCTCAGGGTCGTGACGAACGGGTTCGTCCGCACCAGCGCAATCATCACGCCGTTGATGGAACCGAGGAACCCGCCGATGGCCAGCGCGGCCGCTCCGGCGGCCAGCGGGCTGAACCCGCGCCGGGCCAGTTCGGCGGTGAGCGCCGCAATCAGGGCCATTGCGGCGCCTTGCGAGAGATCGAATCCGCCTCCCAGAAGCACGAATGCCTGCCCGAGCGCCAGCACACCCACGATGCTCGCCTGCGTCAGAATGCTCGTGAGTGTGCCAGGCGTGAAGAACCGCTCGGTGCGCGCCATGAGGAAGAGGGCCAGGATGAGCAGCACCACCTGCGGCAGACGATTCACCAGCCGCCATCGTTCCGGGTTCATGTCGCTCTCTGCCCTCAATGGCCTGTCATCGCCGCGATCACCGAGTGCTCATTCAGCGCCGGAGGCTCGAGCTCGCAGCAGATCCGCCCACCGCGAAAGATCAGGCAGCGGTCGGCCAGCCGGATCAGTTCCTGGACGTCCGAGGAGACGACCAGCACACAGCTTCCGGCATCGGCAAGCTGCTCGATCCAGCGGTGGATGGCCTCACGGGTCTTGACGTCGATCCCCCGGGTCGGCTCGTTGAGGAGGAACAGCTCCGGTTCCAGCGCGGCCCACCGCGCCAGGAGGACTTTCTGCTGGTTGCCGCCGGAGAGCGTCGTCACGCGCTGAGAGAGCCGGGCGGCATCGATTTCGAGCCGGCGGCACCAGGTCTCGGCGCGGCGCCGGCGAGCAGGCTGGTTGATCCAGCCGGCAAGAGCCAGCTCATGCAGGCCGGCCAGCGTCAGGTTCTCCGTGATGCCCAGGGGAGGGATCAGCCCCTGTCCGCGGCGGTCGGGCGGCACGTAGGCGATGCCCGCCCGGCGGGCGTCGGCGGGATGCCGCGGGCGATACGGGCGGTCATGCCAGGAGACCTGGCCGGAACGCAAGGGCGCGGCGCCGAACAGCAAGGCGGCAAGCTCCTCGTGGCCCGCACCGGCAAGACCGGTGAGAGCGACGATCTCCCCGCGCCGCACCGCCAGGTCCACGCCTTGCAGAATGCGGCCACGGACCGCTCTGGCCTGGAGAGGAGCCGGCGCGGTGAGCCGGCGCGGCGGGCGGCCGCGCGTGTCCACGGCCTGGCCCACCATGGCGGCCACAAGCTCGGGAAGAGTCAGCCCGGCTCTCGGCCAGGTCCCCACGCCTCGGCCGTCGCGTAGCACGCTGATCCGATCGGCCAGCTCGAAGACCTCCTCCAGATGGTGAGACACGTAAAGGACGGCCAGTCCACGTGCTGCGCAGCGACCGGAGAATACGAAAGAGCTGCTCGGTCTCCGCGCGTGAAAGGGCCGCCGTCGGCTCATCGAGAACCAGGACGCGGACCTGCCGGCCCAGCGCCCGTGCGATCTCGACCTGCTGCATCTGGCCGAGGGTGAGCTCGGCCACCCGCGTACGCGGGTCGAGGTCGAACTGGAGCTCGTCCAGCAGGCGCTGCGCGGCTGCGCAGCGCCCGCCGGTTGATCCACGGACCGATCCTCGGTTCATCTCCGAGGGCCAGGTTCTCGGCCACCGTGAAGGGGCCGACCAGGTTCAGCTCCTGGTGGATGATGCCGATGCCGGCGGCCTGTGCGGCCGCGGGGTCGCGGAAGCGGACAGAGCTGCCGCCCAGCTCGATGTGGCCGGAATCCGGACGCAGGATGCCGCCCAGTATCTGGATGAGGGTGCTCTTCCCGGCGCCGTTTTCCCCGCAGAGCGCATGGATTTCACCTCCCTCGAACTCGAGGCAGACGCGGCTCCAGGGCCGTGATGCCGGAGAACCGCTTCGAGACCGCGTTGAGGACGACACGGAAGGGCTCACTCGGAGAACGGGTCGGCGGCGTCCGATGGGCCACGGCAGCTCCGGAGGCGTTCGCGGGTGCTACGGTCTGGCGGGTCTGAGGCGGTTCACGGTCGGCGCGGCAGCTTGGTCGCCGGCAGCTCGTTCTCCACGGCTGGGGGAGTCGCGATCTTGGGGGGCTTGACCGTCCGCAGTGCCGAGGCCTTGGACTTGACCGGGTCTGGCTTGCGCCGCGACCGCGCCGTCCGCACCTCGAACAGCCTGGGGACCACGTCGTCGAGCGTGTCGACGAGGCGGAAGGTGAGGTCGGTCTTGACCTCCTGCGGCAGCTCGACCAGGTCCTTCTCGTTATGCCGGGGAATGAGCAGCGTCTTGATGCCGGCGCGGCGGGCGGCGAGGATCTTCTCGCGCACGCCGCCGACCGGCAGGACGCGGCCGGTGAGCGTCACCTCGCCGGTCATGGCCAGCTCGGTCTGGATGGGCACGTTTCGGAACAGGCTGATGAGCGCCGCGGCGATGGCCACGCCCGCGGATGGACCGTCCTTGGGAATGGCCCCGGCCGGGACGTGAATATGCACGTCGGTCTTGTGGAACCGCGAGGCGTCGAGCTCCAGCGGTTTGGCGTGGCTCTTGAGGTAGCTCATGGCGGCCTGGGCGCTTTCCCGCATGGACTCGCCCAGCAGCCCGGTGAGCGTGAGCTGTCCCTTGCCCGGCATGCCGGTCGCCTCAATGAAGAGGATCTCGCCGCCGGCGGGCGTCCACGCCAGACCGGTGGCGACACCGGGAATTCCCGTACGATCGACGAGCTCCCGGAAGAAGCGTGACGGCCCCAGCAGGTCGGCAAGCTGGTTCGGCCCCACGCTGACCGCGGTGCGTTTGCCCTCGGCGCGGCGGCGCGCCACCTTGCGGCAGATGCCGGCGATCTCCCGCTCCAGGTTGCGCAGGCCTGCTTCCCGGGTGTAGTCAGCAATGATCTTCTTGAGGGCAAGCTCGGTGATCTCGACGTCGCCGCTGACGAGCCCATGAGCCTCAAGCTGCTTGGGGATGATGTACTTCTGGGCGATCAGCGTCTTCTCCTCCTCGCTGTAGCCGGGGAGCTGAAGCACCTCCATCCGGTCCAGCAGCGGCGAGGGAATGGTCTCGAGCATATTGGCCGTGGCGATGAACATCACCTTGGAGAGGTCGAAATCGACGTCCAGGTAATGGTCGCGGAAGGTGGAGTTCTGCTCGGGGTCGAGCACTTCCAGCAGCGCGGAGGAAGGATCGCCGCGGAAATCCGCACCCAGCTTGTCCACCTCGTCGAGCATGAAGACCGGGTTGTTGGTGGCCGCCTTGCGGATGCCCTGGACGATGCGGCCGGGCATGGCGGCCACGTACGTACGGCGATGGCCGCGGATCTCGGCCTCGTCGTGGACGCCGCCGAGGCTGACGCGCACGAACTCCCGCCCCAGCGCCTTGGCGATGCTCTTGCCCAGTGAGGTCTTGCCCGTGCCGGGCGGGCCGGCGAAGCAGAGGATGGGACCCTTCATATCCTTCTTGAGCTTGCGCACGGCGAGATACTCGAGGATGCGTTCCTTGATCTTCTCGAGATCGTAGTGATCGTGATCGAGCACCTTGCGTGCGCGCCGCAGATCGAGCCGGTCGCGGCTCGCCTTGGACCAGGGAAGCACGGCCAGCCAGTCGAGGTAGGTGCGGACGATCGAGTACTCGGCCGAGCTCGGGTGCATGCCGGCGAGCCTTTCCAGCTCGCGCTCGGCCTCGTGCAGCACATCCTGCGGCGGACCGGCCGTCTTGATCCGTTCCCAGAGTTCCGCGAGCTCGGGATTCTCGGGCTCGCCCTCGCCGAGCTCTTCCTGGATGGCCTTGATCTGCTGTCGCAAGAAGTGGTCGCGCTGGGCCTTCGAAAGTTCGGACCCGACCTGCTCCTGGATCTTGGTGGAGAGCTCCAGGATGGCGAGCTGGCGCGCCAGGTACTGCCCCAGGCGTTCCAGCCGGCTGCGCACGTTGACCTCGCCCAGCAGCGTCTGGCGCTCCTCGATCGAGAACGGCAAGCTCGAGGCCAGCAGGTCGGCCAGCCGTCCCGGCTCGCGGGTGTTCATGGCGGCCACTTGCAGCTCTTCCGGAATCTGCTGGCTCTGATCGATCATCCGCTGGAACAGCCGGTTCACATGATGGACCAGCGCGTCCAGCTCGACACCCTCTTCCAGCTCTTCCTCCAGCGGCTCAACCTCGCCGACGAGGTAAGGCTGGGTCTGGACCACCCTGATCAGCCGCGCCCGCGTCTGGCCCTGGCAAACAATGCGCGTGGAGCCGTCCGGGAACTTGAGCATCTTGAGCACGGTGCCCACGCAGATGGCCGGGTAGAGGTCCGTCATGCCCGGCTCGTCCACCTCGGGATGCAACTGGCTCGCCAGTCCGACGAGCCGCTCGGCCACCAGGATATCGTCTACCAGACGGATCCCGCTGGGCCGGTTGATCACCAGCGGCACGACCGTTTGAGGGAACACGACATCCGAGCGCAACGCCAGCAGGGGCAATCGATTGGGGTGTTCTGACGAGGGCTCTCTGGAATTCTTGACGGCCAGGGCGTGGGCTGCCCCCGCGGACGGAGAGGCGCCTTTGCGCCGGAAGACGCCTTGGATCCGCGCTGCGAACGAACGGCAGAAGTTCTTTTTTTGCTTGATCGCATGGATTATTATTGACGGTCTGAAGCACGGAACTTCCGGGGCGTCCTGACTGCTACTCCGCCCCAGACTTCCCAACGAATTGTTGATGATTGCCGGGTCAAAAGGAAGGGGGCACCCGACAGAGACCGGCATTCCGACATAAACGTTCAGACACCAATAACATAGGCTCTGGAGCCCGCAAGTCAAAATAACGTGGCGCCGAGGAGCAGAGAAATCCGTCGCGGCCGCTCGAAACGGTCAGCCGCTTCTTGAAGCGAGAGCTTGCGATGGCAGACGGCGGTCAACCGCGCCACCAATCGTCGTCGTGGTAAACGCCGAAGGCCGCGGCCTGATGAATCGATTGGAGAACCTGGTAATTCAGGAAAGCCAGCACGCCAAAGAAAATGATGGGGTAATAGTCGTGGCGGCTGATACTTGCAGCCACCACCGCCAGTACCCCGGCGGTGACCAGCGAGACGATGTGCGAACGGCGCACCCCGTGCCGCCGGTCAAGCTGCGAGAGCAAGACCTGGGTGATCTGACCGCCGTCGAGCGGGTAGATCGGCAGCAGATTGACAAGCCCCCAGAGCAGGTTGATTTGCACCAGGTCATAATAAACCATCAGCGGAACGATGGACGGAAACCTCTGCTGCACGCCGAAGACGTCAAATTGATTCGCGGGGAGCCCGAGAATCCTTTCGGCGACGGCCAGGTGTTCCTTGCCCGTGACCCCCAGCACCGCGGAAGCGACCAGGAAAACGATCCCGCACAGGATAAACCCCGCGCCAGGGCCGGCAATGAGCACGGCGAGCCGTTCCCGGGGCGTCCGGTCCCCCTCGTAACTACACAGCCCCCCCAGACCATAAAGCGTGATCGACGGAGCATAGTGGAAACGCTTGGCCATCATGGCATGGCCATATTCATGGACCAGAATGGAGAGAAGCACGCAGCCAATCCAGATCGCCACGGACATGAGCTGCTCATTCTGGAACCCCAGGATTCCCGACATGAGCCAGAAAAAAGGATGAATCCGGACCGGAATGTCCAGGAAGCGAAAACGCAGGTCATACTGCGTCGCGGCCGTGCCAAGCATGGATGCTATTATCCTCGCGTTCGTCGCTTGCTTCCCTGAAACCACTCTTCCACGTTAGGCCCATGGCACCGTGGAGACAAGGTCTTGTTCGCTGCAAAGCTCAGGGGTTCCGCCTGGCTACCCTGTTCGCGAGCGGCTTGATAAAGTTTCTCATGGCAGCCATACGATGAGAGCCGGCATCAGGTGATGGCCGGAGATCGACGTCGTCTCATGACCCATCCACGCGGCGCCACGCCCCCGAGAACTGTGATGAAGTTCACCAAGATGCATGGTATTGGCAACGATTACGTTTTTGTTGAGGCCTTCACGCAGCGTCCTCCCGTGGATCCCCAGCGCCTGGCCGTGGCGATCAGTGATCGGCATCTCGGAGTGGGATCGGACGGCCTGATCC
Organism: uncultured Planctomycetaceae bacterium; assembly: GCA_963833985.1. Classification (GTDB taxonomy): domain Bacteria; phylum Planctomycetota; class Planctomycetia; order Isosphaerales; family Isosphaeraceae; genus Aquisphaera. The sequence continues at coordinate 4,662,503 of CAWIAD010000002.1, read as the reverse complement.
TCATCGAACCGTCCGAGCTTGCCGATGCGCGGATGAGAATGTTCAACGCCGACGGATCCGAAGGCGAGATGTGTGGGAACGGCGTGCGCTGTGTGGCCAAGCTCTTGCATGATCATGGACTTGCCAGGAAGGACAGGCTGACAATCGAGACCGGCCGCGGCAGGCTGGTGCTTGACCTCGAGGTCGAGAGCGGGCTGGTCCGGCACGTGCGGGTGGACATGGGCGCGCCGATTCTTCAGGCGGCCCAGATTCCCACGCTGCTCTCGGGCGATCCTCCCATCGACGCCCCGATCGAACTGGAAGGCCAGACGCTCGCCGTGACGGCCGTTTCCATGGGCAACCCGCACGCGGTGATCTACGTCCAGGATGTCCATCATTTTCCGCTGGAGTTGCTTGGTCCGGCGCTGGAGCACCACCCGAAGTTTCCCCGCCGGGTGAATGTGCACGTGGTCGACGTGATGAGCCCGCGCGAGGTGCGCATGCGGACCTGGGAACGAGGCTCTGGCATCACCCTCGCCTGCGGCACGGGCGCGTGTGCCGTGTGCGTCGCGGGCGTGCTCACCGGCCGGACCGGTCGGCACATCCTGGCGCATCTTCCGGGCGGCGACCTGGTGCTGGAATGGCCCGATCGCCATTCCTCGGTCCTCATGACCGGCCCGGCCATTGAGGTCTTTCAGGGAGAGTGGCCGGGGGAATAGTAGGCAGTAGGCAGTTTGTAGGGTGGGTCGAGCCGTAGGCGAGGCCCACCAGCGCGGCTCAGCTCAGTAGGCCGGTTGAAACTGGTCGACGTTGTCGCGGGTGATGAGGCGGAGGGGGGTGATGATCTCCGGGTCGATGGTCTGGCCCCGGAGCTGGGCGGCGATGGACTCGACGGCTTTCTTGCCTTGCTCGAGCGGGTCCTGGAGGATCGTCGCTTTCAGTGTGCCCTTGCGGATGGCCTCAAACGCGGCGCGGCTGCCGTCGAAGCCAATCACCACGGTGTCCTTCCAGCCCTCGGCCAGCAGCACCTCCGCGGCCGGGAGCGCCATCTCGTCGGACTGGGCCAGCACGGCGCGGATCTCGCCGGGAGAAAAGCGGCGGACCAGGTCGGTCATGATGCCCTTGGCCCTGTCTTCCTGGAACCCCGCGAACCGGCGATCGGCGATGGTGATCGCCGGGTGGTTCTGAAGCACGGCCAGCAGGCCCTTGCTGCGCTGGCGCTGGGGGCTGGATCCCTCGGTTCCCTCCAGGTAAAGGATCTTGCCTCCCTGGGGTCCCAGCCATTGCACCAGTGCCTCGCCCTGGAGCACGCCCCCCTCGGCATCGTCCGCGCCCACGTACGCAAGCACGTTGCCGCCATGGATACGCCGGTTCAGCGCGATGATCGGAATGCCGGCCCGGTTGGCGGCTTCCACCGCGGGTACCAGGGCATCCTCGTCGCGCGGGCAGAGGATCAGGGCGTTGCATCCCAGGTTGATGAGCGTCTCAACCTGGCCAATTTGCTTGACGTCGTCGTCCTGTCCGTCCCGGACGTCGATTGTGACGCCGAGTTCCTGCGCTTTCTCTTCCAGCCCCCGTTTCTGGGCAAGGAAGAACGGGTGGCTGAAGGTGGGCAGGACGGCACCGATGCGGGCCGCGGCGCTGGAGCCGGCAGAGGATCGCGATATCCCGGATGCCGTTCCGTCATCGGCAGTGCCGCAGCCCAGCACGCACGCGGTGATGCCGGCAAGAGCAAAGTACGTAAGCGATCGAAGTCTTCTCATGGATGGTCGTCCGGCGGCGCCCGGTCGGGTCATCGCGGGGCGCTGCTTCCGCGGGGAATCCACTTCATGAAGTAGAACGAGAGCGGCTCTGTTCCGGTGTTCTTGATGCCGTGGGCGACGTTCGGTGTCGAGTACATGAGCGAGCCCGGCCCAACGCTGGTGGTCTTGCCCTCGCAGACGATCTCGCCATGCCCGGACGCGACGATCAGCACTTCCTCGTCCTCGTGCATATGCGGCGGATGCGGCGACTTCCCGGGGTCGAGGACCAACCGGCCGGCCACCAGCGAAGCGCAGCCCGGCGTTTCGCCCTGGACATAGAGGCCAATCTGGCCCACGGGCGTCCCCCGGTCCTCGTATGTCGCCATCTTGAGCTGGTCCAGAGTGAGCGTCTGCGACGCAACCTGCGCGGCCCGCTCGCGGGCGTGCGCCAGCTCGCGAAACGCCCAGCCCGTACCCAGGGTAAGGCTCATCGCGGCCCAGAGCAGCGGTGAGCGACGAAAGCGGCACGACGATCGAATCATGCGAGTAGACTCCTGGTCGAACGGAGCGATCAAGCCGCATCATCGTAATCCCCCGCCGGGGTCGGGGAAAGTGTCTCTTGGCCGGAGGTTCGCGCGGGATGGCGCCGGGACACGCCGGTTCACGATGAGTTCCGGTACAGGTTGCTTGAGTTACTCAGTGCAAACCTCGTAGTCTAGGGAGCCATGGCTCCAGGCTCATGCGGGCCTTCTGCCAGGTCATCCGTCTGCGGACCCCCCGGGAGCGGAAAAAACATGAAGCCACTCACACGGCGGAATTTCTTCAAGCAATCAACGACGGCCGGGCTTGTCCTCGGCATGCCGGGGGTGATCCGCGCCGGGCGCTGGTCCAGCGGGGCGAGCCCCAGTGAAACGGTCCGCGTGGCAGTGGTGGGAATGGGAGACACGAAGGCCATCGGGGGTGTCGGCGGCCGAGGGCATCAGCTCATCCCCCGCCTGCGAGAGGTCCCCGGCGCCCGCATCGTCGCGCTCTGCGACGTGAACCAGGCATTCCTGATCCGTGAAGTCCAGGAGTTCAAGGATCGAGGCGAAGCCGTCGCTACCTACACCGACCTGCGCCGGGTGTTCGACGACAAGTCCGTCGACGCGGTGGTCGTCGCCCTGCCCAACCACTGGCACGCGCTGGCGACAATCTGGGCGATTCAAGCGGGCAAGGATGTCTACGTTGAGAAGCCGTTCTCCTACGACCTGTGGGAGGGGAAGCAGATGGTCGCTGCGGCCCGGAAGCATGGACGGATGGTCCAGGTGGGCATGCAGAGCCGCTCCAGCGCGCTGCTCCGCGAGGCCTTCGATCACCTGCACGGAGGCGACCTCGGGGCGATCCGCTATGCCCATGCGCTCGTGTATCGGCCCCGCGAGGGCATCGGGCGCGTCAGTGCGCCCACCTCGGTGCCGGCGAACATCGATTATGACATCTGGTGCGGCCCGGCTCCCCGGGAGCCGCTCATGCGCAAGCAGTTGAACTACGAGTGGCACTGGTTCTGGGCCACCGGCAACGGCGAGATTGGCAATAACGGGATCCACGTCATCGACGTCTGCCGCTGGGCATTGCGGCAGAACCAGCCGCCCCGCGCGCCCTGAGCATCGGCGGCCGGTTTGCCTTCGATGACTGCGGCGAGACGGCCAACACCCAGGTTGCACTCTTCGACTACCAGCCGGCGCCGCTCATCTGTGAAATCCGCAACGTGCACGCCGCCCAGGGCCGGGATGCGATGGGGCGGTTCCGGAACGCGAACCACGGCGTGGTCATCGATTGCGAGGGCGGCTCCTTCGCCGGCGATGCCAACGGTGGTGCGCTCTTCGACAAGGCGGGAAAGAAGATCAAAGGCTTCACGGCCGCCGGCAATGCCCAGGCGCTGGAAACGGCTCATCTCGCGAACTTCATCGCATCGGTCCGCAGCCGGAAAGCGAGCGAGCTGAAGGCCGAGGCGCTCAAGGGGCACCGCTCCGTGGCCTGCTGCCACATGGCGAACATCTCGCACCGGCTCGGGAGAGAGGCCCCTCCCGAGGCCATCCGCTCCACGATCGAGGGGAACACGGAGCTGGCCGACGCATTCGAGCGCTGCCGCGAGTACCTCCGGGAGAACGGCGTGGACCTCTCCAGGACGCGGGCGGCCCTCGGGCCCTGGGTCACGTTCGATGCCACGACCGAGCGGTTCGTCCAGGACTTCGCGGACGGAGCCAACGCGCTGTCGCGGCGCAGGTATCGAGAGCCGTTCGTCGTGCCCGAACTCGCCTGAGCGCCGCGCCGGTTCGCCGCCATACCCCCCGAGCGGCGAACCCGGCCATGCTCAGGTTTCGATCGCTGCCGCGATGGCCTCGGATTCCGAGACCTCGTCTTCCGTGGATTCGGGGCCGGTCGCGGCGGTCGCCGACTTTCCCGGCAGCCAGGCCGTGCAGATCATCGTCCCGACGGCCAGGATGAGCATCTGGACGTACACGTCGCGCAGCGACAGCCCGAGCAGCGACTGCACGAGACCAAGGCTGCCGGGGGGAAGCTGGTTGTGAGTTTCCGGGCGGAGCGCTGCCGAGACGTCGATCCCCGTCACGCCCGCGGAGGAGAGCAGGTGGCTCAGCTCCCAGCCCAGGGCTCCTCCCAGGATGCCCACGCCAATCGCGCCACCGATCGTGCGGAAGAAGATCACGGCTCCGGTCGCCACGCCTCGCTGACCCCAGCTCACCGCGTGCTGCACAGCGAGGATGAAGCTGAGCGACGCCGGCCCCATCCCCATGCCGATGACGATCAGCGAACCCGTGAATATCAATCGGGTCCACTCCGGCAGCATGGCGCCGGCGACCAGTCCGGACACGCCCACCACGACCAGTCCCGCCCCGAACATCCCGCCGCGCCGAAATCCCCACCGCACCACGGCTTGCGCAGCGAAGGCCACGCTCACGGCCCACGAGAGGAAGAGGGGCGTGAGTGCCTGCCCGGCTTGCCGCGCGTCGCCGCCCCGTACCCCTTGCATGAACAAGGGCACGTAGGTCTCGATTCCGTAAAGAATGCCACCGATCAGAAAGTTGGCGATGACCGACGCCAGGATGGTTGGCCGGATCATCAGGTCCATGGGCAGGATCGGATCCTCGGCGTGCAGTTCCCGGAACACAAAGCCGACCAGCAGCCCCACCGTGAGCACGGCGAGGACCACGTCCAGCTTCAGGCCCAGGCTGGATCCGTCAAGCACAATCAAGAGCAGCGCGGAGAGCCCTCCGGTGAGCAGCCCGGCGCCCGCCCAATCGATCGGCGCCACGGTCCGCCGCTCTGTCTTCTCGTGGAAGCAAAAGGCGAGCATGAGCGAGGCAAGAACGGCGAACGGGACGCTCACGAAGAACACCCAGCGCCAGTTGAGATGAACCGTCAACCAGCCGCCGATGAGCGGGCCCGCGATGCTGGAAAGTCCCCACACCGTGCTGAAAAGACCCTGGATACGGGCGCGCTCCTTGAGCGAGAAGAGATCCCCCAGCAGGGTCAGCACGATCGGTGCGACGGCACCCGCTCCCAGCCCCTGGATCGTCCGCATCACGATCAACTGGCCCATGCTCTGTGCGGTTCCCGAGAGCATCGACCCGATGCTGAAGACGACCAGGCCGAAGAGCAGGACCGGCTTGCGGCCGAACAGGTCGGCCAGCTTGCCATAGAGCGGCGTGCTCACGGTCGAGGCCAGCAGGTAGGCCGAGATCACCCACGGGTAGATCTCGAAGCCCTTGAGCTGAGCGATGATCGTGGGCATGGCCGGCGAGACGACCAGTTGCTCCATCGCCGTGACGATCATCGCCACCAGGAGCGCGGCGGTCACCTGCCGCCGGCCCGGGATCAACGGCCCATCGCTGCCTCCGGAATCGTCCCCCGATTGACCGTTCTCACCTGCACTCGATCCTGCCATGCCTGCAACTCCCTGTTCCGTTCCTGGCCGTCCCCGGGGCACGGTCGATTCTACCGGGTCCGCCAACCCCCCGGAGCAACGAGGCGCAGGGGCTCACCCCCACCGTATGAGCGAAGAAAAGAATGAGAGAACGATTCGAGCCAGAGGCGCTCAGTGCCCGAGCCAGACCGGCTGGGTGAACGCGCCATTGCAAGCAACATCCCATGCTTCAAGGCGGACCCAGGTCCTTCCGGCGAGCGCAAGAGTGAGGTCCAGCGTTTTCTGGCCGAACGCCTCGGTGTCGGACAGGTCGACCCGTTGCCGGAAGACCTGCTTGCCGTCTCCCGAGACGACCTCCGCAAAGTGGAGCGGGAAGGTCCAGTGAAGCTGGGCGTGGAGCCGGGCGGGAGCATCCTGGCGCGGCTGCTCGACGTTGAACTCGGGAATCAGCACCTCGCCGGTGGTCACGAAGAACCGCCCCTGGCGGAGCGCATCCAGGACCGGTTTCCAGCTTTCACCAGAGCGCGGAGTGCGTTCCAGGCGGATGTAATTGATGTTCATGTGACCATAAAGTTCGTGGGAGTGGCCGAGCTTGAAGACGTCGACCTCGCCGATGACCTGCTTGTGCCGGCCCCAGTTCGCCATGTCGTCCAGCAGGTCCAGCACGCGCCGGCCAAGCCGATCGTGCGAGAGGTCGGCGGGCATGGCCTTCCAGGCCGCGCCCAGCCAGCGGTCGGAGACAAAGAAGTCCTCGTCCCGATAGATGTCCGGCGTCCAGCTCGACGCCTTGATCCGGGCGTGCGCGGTCCAGGCCAGCCCGTCCTCCTGGTCCAGCAGCCTGAGCATGTCGGCCCTGCTGCCCACGTGGTAGATCGAGCCGAAGCGCGAGTCCGCCTCGTGAAACGGCTGGCCCGCGGCGCGTTTCATGGTCCAGTAGACGGGTCTGGGGAAGAGGTAAAGCCAGTGTCCGGCGTGCCGCCCGGCGCGGGGAGTCCCAGGTAGACGTTGGCTTCCTCGCCCGGCAGGAAGAGGAGTTGCTCGTCCGACAACCGCTGGCACTCGTCGAACATCGCTTGCAGTTCGGCCAGCCGCACCTGGCCGGGATCTTGAGGATGGCCGTCGCCGTGGAACTCGGCCAGATGGACGATGTTCACGCCAAGGTCCTTGAACATCCGTACGAAATCGGGCGTCGATCGCTGCGTGCCGCGCGCCTGTTCCTCGAGTGCGGCCATGGCGATGGCCATGTGGAAGTGGCTGGTGAAGGTGCGATAGCCGTCGAGCGTCACGAAACGGTCACCGTGGGTGAAGCGGAGCGTTTCCCGCAAGGCGTCCTCGGTCTTGCCCCGCGTGAGCAGCAGGAAGACCCCCAGGCGCTGGGTGCTGCCGGGCGGGGCATTGAACCAGGGGACGTAAGAGCCCCCTCCGCGCTCGGTCTGGCGGATGCCGAATCCATGGCGCGGGTCAAGGCCGCGATGGTTGCTGCCGTACCAGACGGTCTGCTGGTTCTCGGTGAGGTCCCGGGGAAAGAAGTACTGGTGGGGCGGCGGGAAACAGGCGACCGCACCGCCGTCCGTCTCGGCCACGATCGCGCGGTGGCGGACGGCCTCGTGATGATCGCCCGCGCTGGGCTCGGTCGTGTGCGTCACGCCCTGGGTGTCGACCCAGGCCAGCCGGCTCGCGGGGAGAGCTTCGCTCACCAGGCCCATGTCGTAGAGGAACGCCGTGCGCGCGCGCTGAGTGCGGACGACCGCCTCCAGGTGGATCAGCCTGGCGCCTGCATAGACGGTGATCTCCCAGTGTCCGGCAAAGGGTCCGGCAGTGAGCTCCCCGAGCGTGACCGTCGCCCGCCGTCCCCGAGAGCGGACGCTTGCGTTCCGAAGCTCGAAACTCGAACGATGCGTCTGGTGCGGGCGATTGGCGGGCGTGTCGAAGAAGACGTTGAAGACGCTCATCTCGGGTGGACGCCCGGTCGGCGCCTCGCGGTCGCCGACGGTCACGAAGGCCGCCGGATCGACATTCTGGAGCACCGTCCGGAACGTCTCGCCGGCTTTCGCGGCCACGTCCATGCGCGCGCAGAGCGGCTTTCCCGGTCGCAGGTCAAGCACAAGCTGGGCAATCTCTCCACCGCCGGCCGGCCAGCGCAGGGTGAGCAGCTCGCGGCTCTGCTCCACCGTCACGCCGCACGCGGGATCGTACCCCGAAAGATCCAGCGGCACGCCGCGCGTCTGGGCGTGTGACGAAGCAGCCATGACGATCGCCAGAGCAAGGACCAGCAGGCGTGCGGCTGCGCGGGTGGTCTGGGTCATCGCTTGCGCCTTTCGAGTCGCCCACGGAGTGGCATTGGCTGGGTCTGGGAGCTTCCTCCCGAGCAGTATGACCACGTGATTCCGCCGCGCCTGCCCCCTTCCCGGAATCTCATTCCGCTCGTAATGCCGGGGTGAACAGAAGGAACGATCGGGAGTCCGGCGCCCGGGCCAGCCACAATGTCAGGCCCGGCACACCCTGAACGTCGCTCGATGCCTGAGTCTGTTCCTCGTCACCGGACGGCCGATCAGCGTGAGAGGCCCGGCCGTGCGGAAGGGTGGTCGTGCGCGCTTGCCGGGGAAAGTTGGCTGTCACGTGTATCCCGCGACGTCTGGCCGGTTCCAGCCAGGTCCGGAAGCTCGTCGTCCAGGGCGAGGAACACTTCCATCTGCTGTCCGACATAGACCCTGGCCGGGGCCTGGTCCGGCAGAGCGTAGAGCACCTGGAGCGCCCGGGTGTCCACACGTTCCGAGTTGTCGCCGGTGAGGCTCTTCTTGGGAATGACGTACGGCTCGATGCGGACGTACTCGAGGGGGAAGCGGGGCTGCTTGCGGCCCTTGATGTTGGCCCAGGCCGTCATGCCCTCGCTGAACCTCCAGAGATCGTTCTCGTCGATATCGACCCGGACGTGCAGTCGGTTGACCTCGCCCAGCACGATCATCGGTTCTTTCCAGGACAGGGTGGCAAGCTGTCCCGGGCGCACGTTCACCTGGAGTACCTCGCCGTCCACGGGCGCCCGCACGACGAGCCGTTCGAGCATGATCTGGATGCTGTCGATCTGGCTTTGCGCCTGCTCCACGGCCGCGCGCTGGACCTCGATATCTTCCTTCCAGGCGCCCGCCTTGAGCTTGGCCAGGTCGGCCTCGGCATGGGCGAGCATGGCCCGGCGCCCAGCCGAGTGTACCGGTCCTTGTCGAAGTCCGAGGCGGAGAGCATCTTCTTCTCGAAGAGATTCACGTCGCGATTGTAAGCGGCCTCAGAGTCGAACAGCCGGGCGCGTGCCTCGTCGACGGCCGCGATGGCGGGAGGCAGGTCCTCGGCGCGGGGCATCTTTTCCAGACGGTGCAGTTGTGCCACCGCCGCCCGGTGCGCGGATTCGCGGGTCCTCAGCTCAGCCTTCAGGTCCCGGTCGTCGATCCGGAACAGCGGCTCACCCTTCGTGACCTTGTCGCCCACGCGCTTGTGGTGCGGAGTGAAGCCGGGCCGGCCGTCGACGTAGACCTCCATCACCACGCCCGGGACTGCGGTGCCGATCGGGATGTTCTCGCGCTGGGCCTCCACGAGCCCCAGGCCGTAGATGGCGTGCTCGATCTGCTCCGGCCTTTGCGGAGGGTCGAGGATCGGCTGCGAGACGGGCCGTTCCTTCTTCGCACTGGAATAGACCGCACCCACGCCCAGGGCAATGCCCAGCAAGGCCATGATGGGTAAGGCAATCTTTGTGAACATGGAAAACCCCATGACAAGGGATCATGAATGGCGGTATTGGTTTCTTGCTCGAAGCACCCGGAACGTCATGCCGCGGCTTCCGCGGTGCGGTCTTCCACCTGCACGCAGGCTCCGTCGTCCATGTGGGCGATGCGGTCGCCGAACTGGAAGACGCGGTTGTCATGCGTGACGATGGCCACGGCCCGGTCGGGCTTGACGGCGGACTCCTTGAGCAGCTCCATGACGGTGAGCCCGGTCTCGTGGTCGAGCGCCGCGGTCGGCTCGTCGCACACCAGCAGCTTGGGGTCATGAGTCAGCGCCCGGGCGATGGCCACGCGCTGCATCTGCCCGCCGGAGAGCTGCGAGGGGAGGCTCTTGATCTTCTTGCCCATGCCGATCGACGCCAGCACCTCGCTGGCCTTGCGCACGGCCGGGGCCTTGCTCCAGCCGGCGATGACCAGGGGGATGGCGGCGTTCTCGGCCGCGGTCAATGCCGGCAGCAGGTTGTACTGCTGGAACACGAAGCCGATATTCCTGGCGCGGAACGAGGTCTTCTGGCGGTCGCTCATGCGCGTGATGTCGCTGCCGAAGATGGACACCTCGCCCGCGTCGGCATCGAGGATGCCCGCGATCACCGAGAGCAGCGTGGTCTTGCCGCATCCGGAAGGGCCGACGATGAGCGACATCTGGCCGGCGAAGATATCGAGGTCCACTCCCGCGAGCGCCTGCACACGCTGATCGCCCGACCCGAAATGCTTGGTCAGCCCGCGAACCCGCACGGCGACGCCGCTGGTATCGGGTTCGGGCTGCAACTTCACCGCGGAACGAGACTGGAACATGGTTCTGTCCGCCCTCTGCCTTTTCCGTCAAGAACGACGCCACGGCGCGACGGGAAAGAGACGATCAACTCCGGAAGACGATGGCCGGCTCGAGCCGGATCACGCGCTGTACCGAGAGCAGGCTGGCCAGCACGCAGATGAAGATGATGGCCACGGCGGCGGTGGGCAGCAGTTGCCAGGGGGTGAAGAACGCCAGCTCGGTCGGCTGGCCCTGCCAGCCGGTGGCCGCCTTCCAGCCAAAGAGCGTGGAAAGCCCCACTCCGATGCCATAGCCGAGCACACCCGCAACGGCCGCCTGGAGCAGGATCATGGTGACGATCCGCCAGTTCGAGGCGCCCATGGCCTTGAGGGCCCCGAACTGCTTGATGTTCTCGATCGTGAAGTTGTAGAAGGTCTGGCCCGCGACGGCCGTTCCCACCAGGAACCCGAGGAAGACCGTGATGCCGAAGTTGATCGGGATGCCTGTATAGATAAGATAGTACTTGATGGTTTTGTACATGAACTTCTCGCTGGTGCGGGCGCCCAGCCCGGTCTGCCGCTGGATCCGCTCGGCGACGACCTCCGGCGGAATCTTCCGGCCGCTCGCGTCGTCGCCCGTCTTCGCAAGGATGAACGAGAGCATCTTCCGCTCCATCGGAATGAACTGCTTGGCCCTGCTGTAGAGCGTGTAGACGACCGGGTTGGACTGGAACGTCCGCGTTGCCTCGCAGACCCCGACGATGATCGCCCGGTGATCGTTCATCTCGATCTCGGGAGCCGCCGCCACGAACCTGTGCAGCCGCTCGATGTACTGCGTATCAGACTCCTTCTCAGGCTTGCTGAAGGGGTCGTCGAGATGACAGCCGGGGAACAGCTTGGCCAGGCCGACGCGGTCGACGATGACCGAATCAGGCCGGCGCAGGTCCTCGGGATTGCCCACCAGCATGCGCCCGTTCGGAGGAGGGCCGATCATCGACCCGCGCGGCGGTGCGCCCACCATGGAGGTGTCATCAACACCGATGAGGATCACCTGCTCGATGACGTTCAGGATCCGCTCGTCGTACCACCGCGCGGGCGGAGTGGGCGGATAGTCGATGCCAGGCTGGAGCAGGTCGAGCACCTTCGTGAACGGATTCGCGGGGGGTGCCGCCCTGGCTTGCCGGTCGCGCTCGAGCTCACGGGGCGGATAGGTTCGCTCCTTCAGCTCTGCCGCCGAGAACGTCAGCTTCGCCCGCGCGTTCCCCTTGTACAGCGGAACCGCCCACTTCACGCCGGAAACCCCCCGCACGCGCTGAAGGTTGCTCTCCAGGAGCGGCTTGATGTCGTCCACGAACCGGACGCTTGGCTCCATCACCCACAGGTCGGCGCCCGTGATGTCCGAGATCTGCGCAGGTGCGGAGCATGAGCCCGCAGAAGATCGATCCTTGCTGCACGATGAGCGCGGCCGCGAAGGTCAGCCCCAGCACGATGCCCAGGAACTTGGCCCGGTCGCCGACCAGCATCTTCAGCGCGATCCAGTACATGACGTTCCCTCGCGATCGTCGGTTTAGATGGGTCGAGAGCCCGAGCCCGCAGGTTCACCCGCCTGGTTGAGCGTGGGCCCCATGCCCAGGGCGGCAAGGCAGAAAGACGTGATGTGGTCGGTCAGGTAATCAAGGCTCAGGGCAGCGTAGCCCTCCGGTCCAAGGAGCCGCTCGGTCACCCGCCGCGCCATCTTGTAATGCAAACATTGACCGATAATGCTGCACACCAGCGCATTGAGCCGGCGGTCGTCCGCCTCGGGACAGATCTCCCCCATCAGGCTCCGGAGCATCTCGAAGCGCGGGCGGATCACTTCACGGATCAGGATATCCGAGAAGGGGGTCGGCGAAAGCATCTCTCGCAACATGAGCCGGTGCTGCCAGTCATCCGGATGATTCATGGCCAGCACTCGATCCAGAAAGTGATGGATGAATCCTCGCAAGCGCTCCGCGGCAGGCAACGAGGCATCAGTCCGCGGGTCCCCGGGCTCCAGCCCGCAACGATGGGCTTCCCGCAAAGCCGCAACATAGAGCTGCTCCTTGTCGCCGAAATGGTAGTTGATCGCCGCCAGGTTCGCTCCCGCCCGGTCGCAGATTGAACGCACCCGGGCCAGCTCGTAACCCTTCTCGGCAAACTCCTGCCCCGCCCCTTCCAGCAACCGCGTCCTCGTGAGGTCTTGTGCCACCATGCCACCTTGCAAACGGGTCAAAACAGTTGTTTCAAACAAGCGTTTCAATCAACTGTATGAAATGCGTGCACCCGGTCAAGAGGCATCGAAAAAAAACAGAGGTTTCATGGGGGCGAGTCGGCAAAGTGAGTAGACTGAAACGGCCGTTGCGGGGACTGAGCCAGAGGTCGCGAGCATGCGTGCATTAGAATTCTTGCGGGATCCTGAAGCGACTCCGCCCAGGGCGGTCTACGCGGTTTACGGCGACGACGTCTACCTGCGGCGTGAGGCGACCGCGGCGGTGGTTCGCGTGATTCTCGGGTCGAATGCGGACGAGCTGGCCGTGAGCCGCTTGGATGGCAATGCGGCGAGTCTCGCCGACGTGATGGACGAGGTCCGGATGCTCCCCTTCTTCTCGAAGCGGCGCGTCGTGGTGGTGGCCGATGCGGACCCGTTCGTGACCAGGAACCGCAAGGAGCTGGAGGCCTATGTGGCCGCACCCGGCGCCGCCGGCGTGCTGGTGCTGCTGGTCAAGACGTTGCCCGCGACCACGAACCTGGCCCGCCTGATCGCTGCGGAGGGCCTGGCCCTGGACTGCAACAGCCCTGCCGAGAAGGAGCTGGTTCCCTGGCTTCTCCAGCATGCGTCGCGGCACGAGGCCCAGCTTGATAGCGACGCCGCCCGGCTGCTGCTCGAGCTGGTCGGGCCCGAGGTGGGCTTGCTGGCTAGCGAGGTCGAGAAGCTGGCTGTCTACGTGGGGGAGGCACGCAGGATCCGCCGCGCGGACGTGGCGCGGATGGTCGAGGCGGGCCGGATCGAGACGGTCTGGAAAGTGCTGGACGCCGCCACCACCGGCCACGCCGCCGAGGCGATCGCCGACCTGGACCAGTTGCTCGCCGCCGGCGAGTTCCCGGTGCGGGTGCTAGCCGCGCTGACCACGTCTCTCCTGAAGCTGCATCACGCCGGCCGACTGCGCGCTTTCCGGGTGAGCCTTGACGAGGCGTGCCGGATTGCCGGCATCCGTGAATATGCCGCGGAGAAGACGCGCCGGCAGCACGCGCATCTGGGGCCGTCGCGCGTGGACGAGTTACCCGCCATGCTGCTCAAGGCGGATCTCGACCTCAAGGGCGGCAGCCCGCTGGAGCCCCGGGTGGTGCTCGAAGAGCTGCTGGTCAAGCTGGCGCTGCCGCGCAAGGACTGAACAGAGCAGGGGCCGCCACCGGGCAGCCAGGCACACCCCTTCGCCGGGTGCGGCCTGCGCCGTGCGGGTGCAGGCTAGCTTTCGCCCTCGGGCTCTCCCCCGGGAGTCTCGGTCTGAGCCTTCGCCCAGGCCTGGAGATCCCCGGGCAGGATCTCCTCGGTGGGATGGTGGGGAGAGGGAGATCGACCGGAGTGCGGACCGCGCATCGAGAGCCGGAGCTGGTACAACCAGCGTCCCAGCGTGACGACGAACATGAAGCCAAGGATGGCCAGGAACTGGTCACGCCAGGAATTCGCGCCTGCGGCGCCCGCCCCGCCGCCCTTGCCGCTGTCGGCTTCCGGGTGCGGCTCCCAGCCAATCCGGCCGATGAGCACTGGCGCTCCGCGCGGGACGTCGCCCGCCTGGTACTTCATGATCTTCAGGAAGTAGCCGTTGAACACCACGCGCTCGGAGACATCGGCGCCCAGGGGGAACCCTCCGGCGCCTGCTCGAAGACACAGCTATACGGGTACCTGGGAGCGTCGGGCGAGACGATCCAGGCCTCGTACAGCCAGCCCGTACGGCTCAGCTTCGACTCGAACCGCAGCACGCGCCGGGCCGTGCCGAGGAGGTGAACCGGCACTCCGCGGTACAGCTCGGGCCGCTCCCAGAGATGGGTCAGCAGGATGTCCCGCCGGCTCTGCCGGGCCAGCTCCGAGGGTGTCCGGTCGCGTGCCTTGTCCAGCAGGTAAGCGTAGGCGGCGTTATCGCGAAAGGTCATCGGTGTGCGGTCGGTGACCGTCTCGAACGCCTCCGCATGGTCGGCCACGACGGGTTGCGGGTGCGGCTCGGCCTGGGCGACCGGCTCTTCCGGCGTCGGCTTCTGGTGAACGTATTGCCAGACCAGGGCCCAGCCGCCGACCATGACCGCAGCCAGCAGGAGCAGCAGAGGAAATTCGGATCCGAGGAAGAAACGGCGGCTCGGGGTCTGGATGGGTTCCACGCCTCACTCTCCCTCGCCCGGGGGAAGCTCCATGAAGCTGAGCTTGGGGTCCTTGGCGCCTTGACGAACGCATTGGAGAAGGCGTTGATGACGACCATCAGCTCCGAGTACCGCAGGTTCGGGTCCACCTTGATGAGCGTCTGGTCGAACGGCAGATCGGGGTCCTGCAAGTACCGGCCGAGCGCCTCTTCGAGGGCATGGGGATCGTTGGGTACCTCGTTCTGTTCGATGACGATCCGGGCCAGCCTGCCGCCGTCGCCGGCCTTGAGCGTTGTCGGCAAGGTGCGCAGGGACGCCGGCAGCTCGCTAGCGGCCGCCGCCTCCTTCGCCGCCGGCGCCGCGGCCATTGCCGTGGCCGGCTGGGGAGGCAAGAGGCTCATCACGAACTGGCCTTCCGTGGGCGCGGCGTGGTACGTGAGCACGAAGAACGTCAGGAGCTGAAACGCCATGTCCAGCATCGGCGCGATCGGCACGTTGGGTCCTTCGGGCTCCGGCTTCTTCTTTTTCCTCTGCACTTCGCATTCCTTTCCGCGGCTGGCCGTTCAGTCACCGCCACCGGCCGGCCGGTGCTCACACGCTCGTCATTGCCTTCAAGGCAAACTTGCGGAAGCCCTGGGCCTGGCAGGCGTTGATCAGCGTCATGACCGAGGCGAAGGTCGCGTCCTTATCGGCGCGGAAGACGACCGTCGTGGGCAGGCCGGCGACCGGATCGATCTTCTGGCCGGCCGCACGCAGGTTCAGCCGCACCAGGTCGGCCTGGTGCTTGATGGTTTGCAGGGCCTCGACGACGGGCTGCACCTGGCCGCCGACCAGGAGGTGCCCCTGCGCGTCGACGTTCAGGACGATCCGGTCCTCGGAAACGCGCTGGGTGTCCTCGATCGGCCGGGCCGAGCCGGCGACCGGCAGGTGCACCCGCTGGTCGTAATTATCGGACGTGAAGTTGATCACCAGCATGAAGAACGTGATGAGCTGGAAGACGACGTCCAGCAGGGGAGTCAAGTTCGGCTCGGCACGCACGTCTCCGGTCACGGATCCGGCCATGTTTGCTGCTCCCGGGAAGCCTGGTCGATTCAGGCGGGCTTGGACGTCTTGGCGGCCGCGACCAGGGAGTTGATGGTCCGGTCCGCAACCCGGTTGGCTTCCATGGTCATCTGCGAGATGCGGTTGCGGAAGAAGGCGAAGAAGAAGATCGCCGGTACCGACAGGGTGATCCCTTCCAGCGTGATGAACAGCGCGGTGGAGATGCCCTCGGCCACCTTCTCCGGCCGGGGCTGTTCGCCGCCGGCGGTGGCGATCGTCTGGAAGCTCATGATCATGCCCCAGACGGTGCCGACCAGGCCGATCATCGGTCCCAGCGTACCGATCGTGGCCAGGTAGCTGATCCTCATTTCCAGTCCGGTCACGATCTCGTCGCTCATGGCCATCATGGCTTCCTTGGCCTCGTTCCGCCCGTTGGGCAGGTTGGCGATGCCTGTCCGCACCAGCCGGGCCAGGAATGAATCGCTATCCTTGCAGACGTCGTAGGCTTCCTGGAACCTCTTGTCGCGGATGGCGGCCTCGAGCTTCTCGACGAGCGGCGCGGGCACGGCCTCGCTCACCCGGAACTCCATGAAAAGACGGATCACCAGGGCGGTGAAGTAGACCGACAGGCAGAGCAGGAACAGGCCGATCGGGCCGGACGCTCGGATGGCCCACTGGAGCATGTTCTCCCGGGCCGCTGGCTTCGATCCCTCGTCGCTGCCGGTGCTGGACGCGGCCGGAGTCCGGGCGGCCGGAGCAGCGTCGGCCGGCTCGGCCGGCGCGGGGGCCGGTTCGGTCTTGGCGGCCGGCGGCTCGTCATTCTTGGCGGCATCCTGGGCGCGGGCGCCGGAGGTCTGTCCCCAGGCCATACAGATCAGAAAACCGATGACGACCAGGAACAGAAGCCGCGTTCCGCCCACCGTCCCGGCGGGACGAAGAACCCAAGGCTGCCGCATGGAAAAGAGCTCCCGCGAAGATCGCTCAAGGTTTTTGGTCAGTCGGGCAGAAGATCCAGCTTCCGTCTCGATTTACGGGGCGAACGTCATGCGGTGACCCGGGTCCCTCGCGCAGCATGGTGCAGTGCTGGACCAGTCAGCCGCTCGCCCTGGTTCGCATGGCTCTAACTCATTCACTATCAGACGCCATGGCGAGGCTGTCAACAGGCAGGAGCGTCCCCCCTGGCCCTTTCATTTTCGGCCGGCGAAGACCCGGGTCCAGACGCAGCACGCCTTCGCCGCGGTCGCCGCGCTCTTCGGCAATCACGGTAAGGCGACTGCCGCGATCATGGGGTCCGCCCGGCCGATCGGCTGACCGCTGCGTTCGAGATCGCGGTGATGCGGCCCGCCAGTTCGGCCGCGGCGACATCGAGAGGAAAGACTTCCTCGGCGGCGAGGGATGTCGTGTGCTGGCCAGGGACGGGCCATGCAGTCTTCCTTGCGGCGAGCCGGGAAGGGCTGCGGGAGATAGCCGGGCGGTTGGGGCGCCATCACCTGGCGAACCTGGGCGGGTGCGCGGCGGGGCGACGTGACGACGACGCGGTCGTGGGGATGAGCACGATGCGGCGCGATGCGCCGTGATGCTGGTCGGGCTCACGCCCGAGGTTGGGGGCTGCGCCCGTGAAAACCACGTGCTCACGCACGTGGCCATACGCCCCGACCGCCGGTACCAAGCGGTAGGGTGCGTCAAGCGGAGCGACGACGCACCGGTGGCGAGGCCTGCGCCGTGAATGGAGGGTCGTCTCCGCACTCGATACACCGTACGGTCAGGACCCCGTTCACGGTCAGGTCGAGCACGTCGGCCGTTCCGCAGACTACGAGTCCGGTCTGAACCGCGCTCCGAGCCGTTCCAGCAGCTCGCGCGTACAGTGCGCCGGGCCGCGCCGCCGGAGGAGTCGAGATCCCCCTGGATCGAGTCAGGGGAGCCAGCGCGGGGGTCGCCGGGAGAGAGGGGCTGAACTCCCCAACGGGACAACAAACCGCGTGGTGGTTCGCGAGATTTGCGGTATTTGTACCGTAGACTGTCCATGACGGTGCAGCGCAGGCTCCTTGACAATTCGGTCGGTTGTGAGGAGACCGTGCGCCGTCGGAGCCTGACGGCGCGCGGCGGGCCACTCCCTGGCTCGACCTGGTACAGGGCGATCTGCGGACGGGCGGGATGAAAAAAGGATTCCTTGCGAAGCCAATGAAAAACCGAAAAAACGGTATCTAACTTATTCTGCGGCAGTGGTTAGCGTCCGATGGCTTTGCTCCGGCGATGCCCAGAACGAACCCATTTGCACCGGCCAGGGCACGAGGGGCCGGCTGACGGAAGCGAAAGCCGTGGACGGCTGGGAGCGCCCGGTCGAACGTCGACAGGCTTGCCCGGCGGTGTGCGAGTCAAAGACAGCGGAAGTACGCGACAGTTGCAGGTCATGTTCCCAAACGAAGCCGATGATTCTCTCTCGAAATGCCAGCAGGAAAATGACTAACGTCGACTGGCTTCGGATCCGCGGACGGAGATCGAACCCAATTTCGGCCGGGACGGATTCGGGGGGTTGGCCATGACGGGACCGCGCGTGGGGCGAGCGCCCGACGGCTGGCACCGGCGGCAGCATGAAACGGGGCGGGGTGTCCTCCGGCGCGCGGGCTTGCTTCCTGGCCAGAGGGAGGGTGCGGGAATCTCGGGTTGCTCCCGGAGGGCAGAACCGGGAATGATGAAATCAGAACTTCCGCGGATTGACCCACAGGGGTGCACTGATGACTGGCTATCTGCTACTGGCTTGCCTGCCGCTTGCGATGCTCGATCCGCCCGCCGGGGCGGCAAGCGGCAGTCCCGGTCCTCAGGCGGCACAAGGCCAGCCTCCTGCCCCCATTGACGTGGTCTCGGCGCTCGAGACGGTCGTGGGGGACGCGATTGCCAAAGCCGAGCCGTCGGTCGTCGCCATCCACCGGACCAAGGGAGAGAATCCCCAGGAGACCCTCGCGGTCCGCGGCAAGCCCCGGCCGCAGCTCTTTGATCCGCGCTCCGCTCGTTCGCGCTTTGCGCGCGACGGCGAGCTCACCGACCAGATCTCGTTCGACTTCGGATCGGGCGTCGTCGTGGGCCAGGAGGGCCAGATCCTCACGGCCTACCACGTGGTGAAGGGAGCCACCCTGATTGTCGTCCGCGCGACCGAGCGGCAGCAGTTCGAAGCCGAGATCATCGCCGCCGACCCGCGCATCGACCTGGCCGTGATCGTGCCGGTCGCCATTCCCGGAGTCCCCGGTCCGCGGCTCAAGCCGCTGGCACTGGGCGACGCCACCGTTCTCCGGAAAGGGGCCTTCCTGATCGCGCTCGGCAATCCGTTCAACGCGGCACAGGATGGTAAGCCCTCGGCCAGCCTGGGCATCCTCTCGAACATCGCCCGCAAGGTCCCGCCCGACTATGATGAGATGGTGATGCTTTCCCGCCGGCTCAGCTTCCCCAATTATCCCACGCTGCTGCAACTGGACGCCAAGCTGAACCTGGGCATGAGCGGAGGGGCCGTGGTGAACATGAAGGGCGAGCTGGTGGGTCTGACCACGATGGCCGCCAGCCCGGCCGGCTTCGACGCGATGGCCGGCTATGCCATTCCCATGGACCGCATTGGCCGCCGGGCCGTCGAGACCTTGAAGCAGGGCAAGGAGGTCGAGTACGGGTTGCTGGGCATTCATGCTCACCTTTCCAGCACCAACCGGGTCGAGGCCGTCACGCCCAATTCCCCGGCGGACCAGGGGCAGTTGCAGGCCAACGACGAGATCCTCTCGGTCAACGACACGCAGGTGACCGATTTCGAGACGCTCGTGCTGGCCATCAACTCGTACGCCGCCCGGTGAGGAGGTCCGGCTCAAGATCCGCCGTGCCGGGCGGGAGATGACGAAGACGGTGAACCTGGCGAAGTACCCGGTGGACGGCGACCTGATCGCCACCAACAAGCCCGCCCCCTGGCGCGGCATCCGGGTGGACTACCTCAGCACCGTGAGCGCCCGCGCCCGGGCCCGCCGTTCGCCGAGCACTTGCCCGGGGGAGTGCTCGTCACCGAGGTGCTCGACGACACCCCGGCCGCCCGGGCGGGCCTGAAGAAGTTCCAGGTCATTCTTCAGGTCGACCGGACTCCTGTGAACAATCCGCCCCAGTTCGCCAGGGCCGTCGCCGAGCTCAAGGGCCCCGTGCGGCTCATGACCGACCAGGGACCTGTGACCCTGGCGGAGTGACGCCTCTGGCGGCCGCTCGGGGCTCGCGGCAGCGACCACAGCAGCAGCAGCGAGCCGTTGCGTCGCTTACCTCCGGGCCGCATCGACACGAGAAACCCGGGCCGCCAGGTCGGATCGGAAGTCGGGAACGGCCAGCATGAGCACGCCGTTTGTTGCGGTCGCTGTATCGTTGCGGATCACCTGCCCGCTGGTCGTATTCCACCATTCGACGTGCCAGGTTTCGCCGGCCGCCGGCACGCGCACCTGGACGTTCTTCAGTTCCGAAGGCACCTTGCCGTCGTACTCGGTGCGCCAGGTGCTTTCCTGGTTGTGGATCCAGAGCAAGATCTGACCCTCGCTGCCCAGGCCCAGGACGTCAACGGCCGGGAAGCGGCTGGACCGGTAACGCGGCAGACGGAGCGACCGAACCTGGAGCCAGTCTCCCTCGACATTCGCGAACTGGATGGTATGCCGGCCGGCGGGGACTTCGATGGCGACATCCTCGTCGTAATCGCTCACCCAGACGTTCCATTGCGCGAGGCGATGGGCGGACTTCCAGGGTCCTTTTCCGGGCTCTCCCGCGGTGAGCTTGCGGTCGATGCGGATGTGGCCGTCCACGCTGATCCGCAGCCTGGCTTGCGAGCAAACCTCGCCCAGTCGCGCGGTCAGGGTCTCCGGTCCAGGCAGATCGACATGCCACTTGAGCCGCGTCGAAAGCTCTCCCGGGTTGCCCCGCAGCGGACTGCCGATGGTCATCGCCACCGGCCCGCCTTGCACCGTGCCGTCCCGAGCGACGGTGTATTCTCCGGAACCCGAGTGGCCCCACTGCACGGTCGCGGGAACGGCCAGTTCTGTGAAGGTTTCTGCCTCGATGCCGGCCTGCTCGGCGCAAGCCGGAGATCGGGCGGAAGCGCGTTTTCGACCAGTCGACGGTATCTGCGAACTTGCGCACGGGGGTCAAGATATGGTACACACGGCCCGGATGGACGTAGCTGTCCCAGTACCAGAGCATGGCCGTGCCGGCAGCGCCACTCATCATGGAGGCCCAGGCGCCGTTGTGCATGTTCAGGCCCGTGTGCTTGCGGTCCCAGCGCTCGTCGCCGGTCTGCCAGTCGATGCCGAACTCGGCCAGCAAGTAAGGCTTTTCATAGGGCAGGGCCTGGCGCGCATCGCGTACGATCTGGCCGGTAAAATCCGCCGTGTTGCCCGCCTGTCCGTACATATGAGTCATGGTGAAATCGACGTCCGGACATTTCCAGATGGACGCGTTGCCGTAGGTCGTGCTCACCAGGTGCCGGTTCGGGTCGTGCTGCTTGAGGTACGCCGCCATCTCGGCCACCCAGGCCGCGGTCGCGGCGTTCGCCGGCACCTCGTTCCAGAATTCCCAGGCGAACAGGTTCGTCGCGTATCCCCACCGCGCGATCAGGTAGCGGAGCCGATGCTTGTAAATCTTCTTCGCCTCGGGATTGGTCCAGAAGTCGGCCGGCCGGGCACATGGCCCGCCGTTCCTGGCGTTGTACGGGTTGCTCACCCACATGCCTTCGTTGAAGTATCCGCCCTCGGTGAACTCGCCGTAGGTGCCCAGGCAGAACATGAGAGAGACGCCGTGCTCGCGCACAGCCGCACGATCTCGTCGAGCCGCCAGGCATTGCCCTGGGAGTAGCGGCCCAGGCCGAGGAAATCTCCGTTGCCCGGCTTGGGCGTGGGGTGGGGCATCCACTCCAGCCCCTTCTCGTTGTTGGCCAGCCAGAGCCTGGCCCAGTTGCCTCCGGCGCCGCCCAGGGCCTTGAACCAGGCGGCATAGTCCGCCAGCGGCGTGCGCCAGCCTGACCAGCAGACGTTCTCGCCGACGGCGAAGTAGGGCCGGCCGCTGTCAAAAGCAAAGTAGCGCGGCGATTGCGGAGAGACGCGGAGGAACCCGGGGGAGGAGCCCGGCGTGGCCGTGATTTCCTGAGGCGACGAACGGACGGTGCCGCTGCTGTCGCTGACCGTGAGGACCACGCTCTGCTTGCCCGGAAGCGTGGGCGTGTAGCGCACCCGGAAGACGGCTGGTCCAGCCGGCACCAGGCTTTCACGACCCGCCGCCGTTTCGGCCCGCATGCGAACGTCGAAGAAGCCAGGCACGGTGAGCGTCTTGCCGTCACCTGTGGTCACCTCGGCATCCACAGCGATCTGGCCCGGATCGAACGGGTTGTCGTAGGTTGCGGCAACGTCGGCGGTCAGCTCAACGGGCTCGTCGATGGACACGGTTCGCGCGCTGAGCGTGACGCCGCGAACCTGCAACGGGCGATGGTCGCTCAGGTGTCCTGCGCCACTCGCCGCGCCTGGGCCAGCCCCGACCTGCGCTCTGGTGAACGCAGGCCAGAACCAGGCGGCCACCGCGAAAATGACGATTTTTCTCAGTGTTTCATGCCTCATAGCACGAGTCCTCCGGCGATCGAGGGAGGGAGGGCAAAACCAGGTATGGTGAATGACCAGCGGGTGGGACCTCTTCACCCAGAATGGCACAAGCCGGGGGATCTCTCAATGCACTGGCGACTTGAGCCGCGCATTGTGAACATGCGAGATCGCTCATGCTCTGATATCAGCATTCCATTGCGTTTGCTGTCGCTCGACCGGTCTTGTCGCCGGGCAAGTCGTTCAGATGCAGTAACAATGGAGCCAGATCACGGGCACGAGAATGATCCAAAGCCAGCCCATGGTGCGGCCAGCCCGATCGATCCAGTCCGGCTCGGGGCGTCTGCCCGACCAAAAGCCAGAGTTACGCCAACCCAGCAAGCGATGGTCAGGAACCCCGCCAGCGTGAGCATGCAAGCCAATGATCCCGGCTGGCGAGCGATGCGACGAAGCACGGGCCGCAACACAACCCCGATGGTCCCAGGGGTGCCCCCGCGAACGTGGTGCGTGCCACCCGGGTACATCATGAAAAATTCTCAAGATATAAATACAGTCGATTGAAACAGCGGCCGGCGTTTTGCTATGGTAACTGCGGCCCGGAAGGCGCGGAGAAGAGTGAAGAGCAATTCAGCCACCGCGTGCTTCTGTTGCCCTTGACAATCGATCATGACCCGAATGTAAGTCTTCGCATCACCAAGGCCATTGCGACCGCCCGCGCCATCGGCCCGTACCACGGTCATTCGACCGTCACGACTGGAACATGGAGAACTTCTCATGTCTCGCGCATGGCTCGGTGCAGTCTCTCTGGCGTTCCTGCTGGCCTTGAACTCGTCAGCCCGAAGCGATTTCATCGCCACGGCCACGCTCAGCGGCGATGGGGAATCGCCGTCGACGGGAACCGGATTCGGTACGGTCGAGTTCAACTCGACACTCGACACGCTCAGCATCACGCTGAGTTTCTCCGGTCTGACATCCCCCGTGGCAACTCCCACTGGCGTGCCCGGACCGGCCCACATTCACTTCGGGCCTGCCGGCACCTCGGGCCCCATCCTCTTCCCGTTCCTGAACTTCCCGACCGGGGTCATATCGGGCGCGTTCTCGACCACGCTCACCGCGGCCGACCTGCTGCCTGACGCCGGCAACGGCATCACAACCTTCGCTCAGGCCGTCAGCGCCATCGAGGCGGGCGACACCTACTTCAACATCCACACCGTCGCTTTTCCCATGGGAGAGATCCGGGGGCAGATCATGGTCGTTCCCGAGCCCGCCTCGCTGCTTCTGCTTTCGCTCGGGCTGGGAGGTGTGGCCGGGTGCGCGCTCTGGCGGCGCAGGCGCGTCTCCGCGACGATGCGAACTGCACCGGGACGGTTCATCCGCTGAAATGGATGCGGGCGTCGTCTCCTGACCTCGATCCCGGCGACTCCCGCGCTCCCGGGTTGCCGCCGGAACGTTCCTCCGGGACAATGGGGCTCACGGTATTCACCCCGTCGTGAGTGCTCGCCGTGCCCCGGCAGAGCCCGTTCGCGCCGCAAGAGTTCCGGGCGGGTCCGAACGACCCCGCCCTGGTGCCGCAACCTCCATGAAAACCGACGATCTCCGCGCAGCGTTCCTGGACTTCTTCGCCTCCAAGGGCTGTGTTCGCCGGCCCAGCGATGTGCTCGTACCGAACGACCCCACGGTGCTCTTCACGCCCGCCGGCATGAACCAGTTCAAGCGCGAGTTCATGGGCCTGGGCAACCCGGGCTTCAAGCGCGCCACCACCTGCCAGAAGTGCATTCGCACCGGCGATATCGAGAACGTGGGCAAGACGCCCCGGCACATGACCTTCTTCGAGATGCTGGGCAACTTCAGCTTCGGAGATTACTTCAAGCGCGAGGCCATCCACTGGGCCTGGGAGTTCCTCACCCGCACGCTCGAGATCCCGGCCGACCGGCTGACGATCACCGTTTACCTCGATGACGACGAGGCCCACGACATCTGGCACAAAGAGGTCGGCATCGCCGCCGATCGCATCACGCGCATGGGCGAGGACGACAACTTCTGGCCGGCCGGAGCGCCCACGCACGGGCCTAACGGCGTCTGCGGGCCGTGCTCGGAGATCTTCTATCACGGCGACGGGGTCGAGGAGGTGGAGATCTGGAATCTGGTCTTCACCCAGTTCAACCGGATTGGCCCGGGCCAGCTTGAACCGCTGCCCAGCAAGAACATCGACACCGGCATGGGGCTGGAACGCGCCGCGGCTGCGTTGCAGGGCGTGAGGTCCAACTTCGAGATCGACATCTTCCAGCCGATCGTCGCCGCCACGGCCGATGCGCTGGGGATCACTTATGACAATGTGAAGGATACGCTGGACGGCGTACGCATCCGCCGTGCCAGCGATCATGCTCGGGCGCTCACATTCTGCATTCACGAGAACGTCCGGCCGGGCCCGGAAAAGCAAGGTTACGTGATTCGCCGGCTGCTGCGGCGGGCCGTGCTCGACGCCTACCAGATGGGCCAGCGTGAGCCCTTCCTGTATCGGCTGCCGCCGGTCGTGGCCGAGGCCATGCAGGGCGGCTATCCTGAGCTGCGCGACAGCGTGCCGCGGATCGGCAACGTGATCCGTGAGGAGGAGGAGCGGTTTCTCCGCAACCTGGAGAACGGGATGCGGATGATCAGCGACACCTTCCGGCGCACCAAGGCCGGCGGCTCGGACACGATCGACGGCCGCGAGGCGTTCAAGCTGCACGACACTTACGGCATCCCGATCGAGATCACCGAGAGCTTGGCCGCCGATCAGAACCTGCGGGTCGACATGCTCTCGTTCAAGGAAGCCCAGGAGGAGGCCCGCAAGATCGCCCGCGGAACCACGGAGGCGGCCGACGTCTTCGCCACCGGCCCGCTCGACGCGCTGCGGCAGGCCTATCATCACGGGTCCGAGTTCCTCGGCTACCAGACCACCGAGGCGGAGGGGACCGTGATCGGCATCCTCGAGCAGGGCCAGCTTGCCGAGTCGGCCACGGCCGCGCCGGTGAGCGGACCGCCCATCTCGCTGGTGCTCGACCGCACGCCATTCTATGCCGAGTCGGGCGGCCAGGTCGGCGACATCGGCACCCTCACCGGCCCTGGTTTCCGCTTCACGGTCGAGGACACCCGCAAGGACCACGATTTCATCCTGCACATCGGCCGGGTGGTGGAGGGGACCGTCTGCCTCAATGCCCGTGTCACCGCCTCGGTGGAGGCCCCGCGCCGGCAGGCGATCCGCCGCGCCCACTCGGCGACGCACCTCTTGCACCACGCGTTGCACCGGCACCTGGGCAAGCACGCGCAGCAGGCCGGCAGCAAGGTCGAGCCCGACCGGCTGCGGTTCGACTTCGCCAATCCCGAGGCGGTCGGCAAGGAGCGGCTCGACGAGATCGAGAAGACCGTCAACGCCCTGGCGATGTCCGGCGCGTCGGTGCGCTGGAGCCAGATGCCCATCGCCGAGGCCAAGGCGCTGGGCGCCATGGCGCTCTTCGGCGAGAAGTACCCGGAAATCGTCCGGGTCGTGCAGATGGGCGATTTCTCCAGGGAGCTTTGCGGGGGCACGCATCTCGAGAATGTCGGCCAGGTGGGCCTGTTCAAGGTCATCGGCGAGGAGTCGGTGGCGTCGGGGACCCGGCGGATCACCGCGCTGACGGGCCAGGCGGCGCTCGATCACGTCCGGCAGGAGGAAGAGATCCTGGCGCAGGCGGCGGCGCGCTGCGCGTTCCGCAGACGCAGCTTGCCAGCCGGATCGCCGCATTGCTGGAGGAGGTCAAGACGCTCAAGAAGCAGGTCTCGCAACGCCGCGATGACGGGGGCGGGAAGGTGTCGATCGACGATCTCGTGGCCGGAGCGAGCGTTACCGGGAATGCGACGGTCGTCGTGCGGGCACTTGAGAATCACTCGCCCGACGAGCTGCGCGTGCTCATCGACGGCCTGCGCCGCAAGGTGGAACGCGGGCTGGCCGTGCTGCTTCTGAGCACCTCGGAAGGGAAGGTCCAGCTCGTGGCGGGCCTCTCCAGGGACCTGGTGGAACGTGGGCTGCATGCAGGAAACTGGCTCAAGGAAGTGGCCCCGATCGTGGGCGGCGGCGGCGGCGGCCGTCCCGATCTCGCCCAGGCCGGCGGCAAGAACCCCGAGCGGGTTTCCGAGGCCATCGAGCAAGCCCTGAAGAGCATCCAGGCCCGGCTTTGAGAGCGGTTCCGGGCACTCTCCGGGTGCGTGAGGACACGTCGCAAAGCCCGTTCTCTCTTGTGATTAGAGACAATTTCCTGAGTCGGCTCTTGATCCGGCGACAGGGAGCCGTCTTGACGGCAGTGCGGGGCACGCTACGATGGTATTTTTCCTTGCGACCAGGCCATCGATTCAGGCCTTTTCACGAGTCAGGCATAGCGTTCCATGAACTGTTACCAAGCCAAGACCGGTGAGCTGGCGCGGCACTGGTACGTGATCGACGCCTCGAACCAGGTCGTCGGCCGTCTCGCCGCCCAGATCGCTCCCATCCTCATGGGCAAGCACCGGCCCACGTACACCCCGCACATTGATACGGGCGATTACGTCATCGTCACCAACGTGGACAAGGTCGTCTTCACGGGCAACAAGTGGCGGCAGAAGTCGTACCAGCGTTACTCCGGCTATCCCGGCGGTCAGCGTGACGAGGCGGCCTGGAAGCTCTTCGAGCGCAAACCCGAGCGCATCCTCGAGCTGGCGATCCAGCGCATGCTTCCCAAGAGCAAGCTGGGCCGGCAGATGATGGACAAGCTCAAGCTTCAGGTGGGCGCCGAGCATCCCCACCAGGCACAGCAGCCGATCCCGCTCGAGCCGCTGTCGGGCCGGCCGGCTTCCTCGGGAGCCGTGCTGGCTCCGCCGCCTGCCCCGCGGGGAGTCCGCAAGAAGGCCGGCAAGACGGCCGCCGAGCCGGAGTCACAGGTTCCGACCGGCATCGCCGGGCATCCGGAAGCGGCTGCGGCACCCGCCGTCAGCCACGAATTGGCCCCGGAGCACGCGGCTCACGCCGAAGTGGCAGCCACACCCGAGGCCGTTGCGGCCGCGCCGAGATGAGCTCAGAAGTGAGCCACGAGGCCGGGCATGAGGCACCTGCGCACGGTGAAGCCGCTCATGGTGAACCCGCGACCCCGGAACATGCGCCCTCGCCGGAAGCCGAGTGAGTCCCGCACACGCACTGAAGAAACCGCGAACCAAGTACCCTCGAAGCCGTTGAAAGATCGACCATGCCAGTAGCGACCGAAAAAAAGACCTACACCTGGGGCACGGGCCGGCGCAAGACGGCCGTGGCGCGGGTCCGCATCTGCGAAGGGACCGGGCAGTTCCAGGTGAACGGCCTGGACGCCAACACGTACTTTCCGCTCGAGGTGCAGCAGACCGACATCCGGGCGCCGCTGAAGGCCACCGAGATGCGAGAGCGGGTCGACGTGATCGTGAACGTGGCCGGCAGCAGCAAGCCCAGCCAGAGCGGCGCCGTCATGCATGGACTGGCGCGGGCGCTCAAGGAGTTCCGCCCGGACCTCGACTCCGCGCTCCGCGACGGCGGGTTCCTGACCCGAGACGCCCGCATGGTCGAACGCAAGAAGTTCGGCCACAAGAAGGCCCGCAAGAGCTTCCAGTTCTCCAAGCGTTGAGCGGGCAGGCTCGCCAGGCCCCAGAAGAGACCCAGGCCAGATGGCAAGGCCCGGGCCGGGCTCTGTGAGCCGACCCGGGCCAGGTTCGTCATTTGGACCGGGGCTTCACCTTGCGCCAGTGCCCCGGCTGGCAAGACGGACCACGCTGCGTGGCATGGCCACCGGCGTTGTGGTTCCCGTGTTTGTGACCTGCGCCCGGTAGTTCACCCGCATATCCCTGACCGCGGCCTTCGACGCCAGGTCAACCTTGACCGAGGCCGGCAGCGCAGTGGTTGCATTGTTCAGGTTCACGGAACCTGGCGTCACCCTCTCGAGCCGCTTCAGGCCGGGATAGGCTGTGCCCTTGTCCATCAGGAAGTGCAGCCGGCCCGGGACCTTCGCCGAGAACGGGATGTTCAGTACCTGCTTGGACGAGGTGATCTGCTGGCCGCTGTACGTCTGCGCGGTGAAGGTGGCCGTGGTGTATCCTGCCGGCAGGTTGATATCCTTGCCGACGAACACGAACGTCTCGTTGAGGAACTCGCTGTGCGGGAAATGGCGGGTGAACTCGGCGATTGGCGAGGCACCGTCCAGCGAGACGGTGGCCGGGTTGATGGATGTGACGCTGAAGCCGGAGGTGCCCTGCACGGTCACCCGGACCAGGTCGCGATGCGCGGTATCGATGACGCGATGCTCGTGAGGATTGATGAGGATTGGCGGTGACACGGGTGGGATCGTGCTCGGCTGCGTGGCCGCGGCGATGCTCACCGGCTGCTCGGGGAAGAACGCCTCACCGATGCCCAGATCCTGCGCCGAGCCGCCAAAGCCGCCGACGTAGATTGTCGACGACGGCGTGAGAGCGGTGCCCGTCTCCATCTGGTAAAGCTGGGAGAAGTGCGTGATCTCGAATTCGAGGTTCGGGTGCTGGATGGAGTTGTTGTCGTAGACGTTGCCGATGAACTGGGGAAGCACAGTGCCGAAGACGGGGGTCGAGTTCGGCCCGGTGGGAATTGCCTGAGCGACCTCATAGGGCTTGAGTGGGGACGGGTCGGTCGCGGAAGGCGGAATGACTGCCTGTGAAAAGCCGGCGACGACCTGCGCGTTGCCGCTCCCCGTGAAGTCGAGAAACGCGCCCATGAACTTCGTGCCGCTGAAGTTGGGCGGATCCTGGAAACCCGGCTCCAGACCCGTAGGTGGGTTGCCGGATGAAATGATGGGGTTGACGGTACTGGAATTTCCATTATTGTCTGAATCGCCCGCGATGACCTCTCCGGGATGGTTGCCGCTTTGCGGCTGGTCCAGCCCGATGCTGAGAGTGTCCGTGGCGGGCGAGTAGCTCACCCGAATTCCCGAGATATCAAAGCCCGAAACCTTCACCACGGGCTGAAGGACTGGGGCGATTGCCGGATGCTGCACCAGCGGATTGTCCGGTAGGACCACAACGCCTGGACTTTGAGTAGCGGGAAAATCGATTGGGACGTTTCCCGTGAAGTTAACGCTCAGTAGTTGCCGATGATCAAGCTGTTCCATGGCGATGCCGGCGTATCGGACGGTCTTGTGGCCACCCCGACGGCGGCGCCACGAGCGAACAGCTTGCAGCAGTCTAGCGAATAGCGACATCGCGCCATCGTCCTTTCTGGAATTCTCACTCTCCAACAGGAGCGAGACACTGGGAGGGCGGCTTCGAAGGAACCTGGCGGAGCCACGATCTTTCGAGCCGGTCTGGAGGTGCGAACCGAACCGTCATCTTGACCATGTCGCGGCGTGTCTGTCGCTCGCCACGCGTTGGTCGCCTGAACTTCTGGCAATCGTCCCGCAGACGTAGACGTCATGCCTCGGTGGGCATTCGAGGGACGGACTAACCATACGTGGAAGGAGACTCGTCATGGTGCCCCGCCGCTTGTGCACATGGAATCTTGCGCTGCTGGTTCTGCTCGGGCTGCACGCGCCCGCAGCAAGCGCTGCCCCGATCCAGTTCACGGGAAATGTCAACGCGGATTTCAACGCCGCGACCAATCCCGGTGTGGTGGTGACCCCGGTCAGCAGCAACCCGCAGAACATCGGCCAGCCGTCCTGGATCACCGCTAATGGATGGGTTTCGGGCTGGAGCATCCAGGACATCCGGACGTACTACAACAGCACCACGGACACCCTGTACGTTGGTGTGAACACCTTCAAGAACGCCCAGGGCGTGAATGCGCCCTTTGGCCAGGCCAACGGCGATCCCACGGGTACGCCGACCGGCTACGACCCCGCACACCTCGGCGGCGACAAGTCGATTGCCGTGGCATTCGCCCCGCTCAACTCCACGAATCTCAGCCAGCCCGGCACTCCGCTTGTGGTCGCAGGCGTTCCGGCCGACAAGACCATGGCCGGCTCGGGAACCACCGACGGCTACACGGTGTCGAGCTTCAACGCGGCCAAGGCGAGCGGGGCCGGACTTGGCTACGCCTTCGGTTCGCAGCTTCCGCAGTTCACGGGCAACCTGGCCTACGACCCGACCCCCGCGCACCCGCAGCTGGAGTTCACCGTCACCCACTTCAGCAAGATCCCGGGCCTGAACGCGGCGAACGGCTTCTGGATCGAAGCCTATGCCGGCTCGGCTGTCGATGGGGTGGGGGAGGCCTACCTGAGCTGGACCAAGATCCCGGAAAACGCCGCCCAGCATATCCCCGAGCCCACCACCTGGCTCGCCTGGACGCTCATGGCAAGCGCAGCCGCTTACCGATTCCGCGGGCGTATCCGTGCTCGTAGCTGAGGCTTGTTCCGTCAAACCAATCATCATAGACGCATCCCTGCGCAAGGCGGCGATCTGTATCAGGGTCGCCGCTCTTGTTCATCGGACGCCTCTTGGGCTCATGTCTTGAACTTTTTCTCAAAGCGTTCCACCAGACTCCTTTCCCTCATCATGTCCCTACCAGGTTCCGGGAGCTTCCCAGATACCCAGGTTCGCCTGACCGCTCATGTTTCGCACAGGGCCAAAGCAAAAGAGCCAGCGGGCAGTGCCGCCGGCTCGTTCTGTTGCTGGTTCCGGGAGATCCAGCGGATCGTGCCCACGCGGCTCAACGATCGCGAATCGACTCGAGCAGCTTCTTGGTGGCCTTGATGCCCTCCGGCTCGCTTAACCGCCCGCCCTCGTACTCGATGCCGACGAAGCCATGGTAGCCAGCCTCGGCCACGATCTTCATGATCCGGGGGAAGTCGAGCGTCGTCTCGTTGCCCTGGCCATCGAAGTCATAGCTCTTGGCGGAGACACCCTTGGCGTAGGGCATCATGCGTGCGATGGCGGCATAGATGTCGATGGCGTACCGGTCGCCTTGCTTCGGGAAGTTGCCAAAGTCCGGCAGGGTCCCAAAATTGGGGCTGCCCACGGCTTTCATCAGAGCAATCAGTGCGTCCGGATTGCTCGACGGGCCGCCGTGGTTCTCGCAGATCACCCCGATCTTGTGCGCCAGCCCGTATTCGTTGAGCGCCCGCAGGCTTCGGCCACTGCCCCCACGTCGCCGGGGCTGTAGTGCTCTCCGGTGTTGATGCGGATTGAGTGGCATCCCAGGGCCGCGGCCGCATCGACCCATTTCTTGTGGTTCTCGACCGCCTGGAACCGCTCGCTCTTCTCCGGGGCGCTCAGGTCTCCCTCGCCGTCAATCATGATCAGCACGCAGGTCACGCCGTGGTCGTCGGCCCGCGATTTGAGCTGTTTGAGGTACTGGGAGTCGTGTGCCTTGTCCTTGAAAAACTGGTTCACGAACTCGGCGCCGGCGATCCCGTATTGCTCGCGGGCGATCACGGGAAAGTCCAGGTTCGAGATGGTTCCGGCGAACAGCGCCCGATGCAGCGACCATTCCGCCAGTGAGAGCTTGAAGTCGCCGGCAACGGTGGCTGCGGCCCCGCCACTCGCGGCGCCTGCCGGTGTGAATCGGGATCCCAGCAGGGCCCCGGCGGCCAGGCTGCCTGCAAGAAAGTCCCGGCGGCTGCGACGAGCTTCGGTCATCTAAGAACACTCCTTGTGCGGATGTCGGTGAGATTGGCCCTGGAGGTTACGCGTAGGGGATGGCCTGGCTCTCGAGGATGGTTTTGAGCGCGCTCGCGGCGTCGGCAAAGCGCTCGGGCCCCGTGAAGCCGGAGGAGATCTCGGCGACGACCAGGTGCGGCTCGAGAACCAGGAATCCATCATACCCGGCCGCCACCGCCCGTTCGATGAGGCCGGGGATCTGCCCGTCTCCCGCTCCGGCCGGAACGTTGTGATGCAACCGGGAATCATAATCCTTCACGTGGAAGTGGCGCACGCGGTGGTGCAGCAGACTCCAGGCCTGGTCGATGTCCTGACCCACTTCTACATAATTGGCGGGATCGAAGGCATGGCTGAGCGCCAGCGAGTTCACGCTCTCCAGCAGATCGCTCACCCGCTCCGCCATGTCGCCGTAGATTCCCTTCTCGTTCTCGAGCATCAGGTCCACCCCGCGGCCCGCGGCGCGGCGTGCCAGCTCGCTCATGCGGGAGATCACCTCGGCGCGATGGTCGGCCGGGTTGTCGCCGGGAGGAATGTAAAAGCTGAAGACGCGGATCCGGGGTGTGTCGTAGAACCGGGCGAGGTCGAGCGCCCGATCGAACCGGACGAGATGCTCGTCGAACGGCTCGGTGATGCGGATCTTGCCGATCGGCGAGCCGATCGCGCTGAGCCCGAAGCCGCGCGACCGCAGCAGTTCACGAAAAGCGGCGTGCTGGTCGTCACCAAGGTCCAGCACGTTGGTGCCGTGGATCGCCCGGAACTCGATGTGCCGGATCTGGTGGCGTGCCAGCACGTCCACCTGCACCAGCGGATCCTGGGAGATCTCGTCCGCGAAAGCACTGATGCGAATCATCGCGTGTGGTCCAGGTGCCGTACAACCCCGGGTGAGCAACCCCTTCTCAATCATAGCAGATCGCCGAAAAACCAACAGCGCCCGGTGGAGCCCGCCGCGGGTTCCCGGTACGATACGGAAGATCAATGGTGCAACCAGTCTGGACCTGCGTCGAGGCAATTCCCAATGGCGGTCATGTGGGCGTTTCTCATTTACTGGCTGGTCCTGTTCGTCGGCTGCTACGTCGTCATCGAGATCGGGCAGGACCAGCTCTATGACGAGGTCACGCCGTATGTGGCGCTCAAGGTGACCGGCGGCACGCTGCTGCTGGCACTTTTGCTCACCTGGATCAGGCCCTCGTATGACTCCATGTTCACAACGAGCGTCGGGTGGACCGTCCTCCAAGCCCTCGTGTGGGTGGGTGTGTTCATGCTGGTCTTTCGCTTCCACCCCTGGCATGCACTGGGGATTGGCCTGGCCACCATGCTGCTCGTCTCCGGCCTGGCCACCATGGGCGTCAACAGCATCCTCAGCCCCACGCCTGTCGTCGCCACTCGTCCGGGTGCCCTGGCGACCAGCAAGCCGGTCCGCCAGTCGCTCACTCCACCTCCCTCCTCCGCGCCAGCCTCCGCGCCGCCGGCTACCACAGAAACGATGAAGACCCCTTAATCTGCGACGCCAAACTCGCGCGAAACACGTAGAAACTTCGGAGGGATGCGATTTCGGGCCGACCCTGACCACGCCCATCACGGTTGCGTGGCAAGCCCCGCAAAGCCATGGCTGACCTGGGGCCCGCGGCCCGGTATCCCTCTCAAGTGGCTGTCGGCGTCCTGATCTTCATCGCTCCGGCCGACGGTCCGGCATGCCGGCCCTGCGCAGCGCTCCCCGGGAGGGATCTCCCGTCGTTGCGCCTTGCGCTCATCCGCCATTCATTTGAGGGGACACTCATATCATGGGCTATCTGACACACTACTTCGCCAGCGACCGCACTCTGGATCGCGCCCGCCGCTGGCTTCTCGAGGCCGGTTTCGAGGTCAGCCAGATCGAGGCGATCCACCAGGGCATTCCGCGGATCTCGATCCGGCTGAACGCCGGCCAGAGGGCCGTGGGCAAACTAGTTATCGACGCGGCGGAGATGGCCGATCCGAGCGGTTTTCCGGGCATCTGGGACCTGGCCCAGCTGAAGTTTGTTCACGACAGGGCAGTGACTGTTCCCGAACGGACTGTACCGCCCGGCGCTGCTCCCGCGACGTTCGCTCTGGGTTATCACTATCTGGACGAGCGCCCCGAGACCGGGTCCAGCCTCGCGGCGATCGCCATGCGCGAAGCCTATGTGGACCGGCACAGTTACTGAAAGTCTGCATCACAGGGTCCGGCCGCGTGGGACAAGGCCCGAGTGCGCCGTGGAAGGGTGTTGGTCTTCAGTGGGTGTAACTCCCACCCGGCAACTGGGTCGCTCCAGCCAGTCGCTATCGGAGCGGCGGTGGAGGAGACGAAACCGTCGGAGCCTTCGAGACAGATGTGTCGCTTGACGATGCAGCGAACCGACAGGCCGTAACGCGAGTGGACGCTGAGCAGGCCTCGAAAAGTCCAGTGTGGTCGCCGACCTTGCTGGAATAGGGGGAAGCCGCCGTCGTTGGGGATGAAAGGGAAATGGTTGGAATAGGCCGTCCACAAGCGATCAGAACCCCGCGGGCCACCGGGGTATTGACGACGGCATCTCGGAAAATTGGTAATCAATGCGAAAAAGATGATTCTGAGATGGACTGATGCGTACAAGGAGCGGTCGCTCGACAAGTCGGAATTCGAGCCGCGGATTTCGGCGGCGAGAGTGCGCCTGGCCAAATTGGAGGACGAGCGTCGGCAGCGGATCGACGAAGCCGCGCAGGAGACGGAACTCCGGCTGGTGATCGGCCAGTTGGAGGAGTTCGCGAACCGCGTTTCGGAGGGATTGCAAGAGCTGGACTGGAACACGCGACGGGAGGTCGTCCGGGCCCTGGTGAGGAAAGTCGAGGTCGACGAGCAGGAGGTCCGTATCGTGTACCGGGTCAGCCCCTCCCCTTTTGAAGGGGGCCCCCAACAAGGTCATTCGCAACATTGTTGGGGGCGCGATCTCACCATTGTTGTCCAATATCTACATGCGGCGATTTGTGAAGGGATGGAAGACTGGTGGAAATGAGCGGCGTCTGGTCGCGCGAATCGTCAACTATGCGGACGACTTCGTCATCTGCTGTCGCGGCACGGCCGAAGAGGCCATGACGGTGATGCGGAAGATGATGTCCAGGCTGAAATGAACGGTGAACGAGACCAGGACGCGGCTGTGCCACCTGCCTGAGGAGACGTTCGACTTTCTGGGTTATACCCTCGGCCGGAACTACGACCCAGCAACGAACCGAGCCGCGTCGGTTTCGTGAGCGAACGTCTGAATTCAACCGATGAGACGAGCCTTGTCCGAAAGCTGGATGCGGGAAAAACGCCCGTCCAGTTTGATGAGCGGGGTGTGGAAACGAGGCCCAGCCGAGCCATCGACTCGAGCCCACCGCGCCACACCTCGACTCTACATCGTGTCACTTCTTCGATCTGATGGACCAGAAATGGCACGATTGGAATCGTACCCCACGAGAATGGGAGGGCACGATTGGAATCGTACCCCACGAGAATGGGAGGGCACGATTGGAATCGTACCCCACGAGGAGAGCGACCAGACCTGGCCCTCAGCCTCGGGCAAGCGAACTGCAATCCTGTCCTGAGACTTTTGCGGAACTGCTTAGACGAAAACGACGGTCGTTGACGTCAAGGCAGAGAGGGAGACGTCAATGGCCCAAATCGATTCCACCTCGACGGCACGCGCAGCGAGGAGTGACGGCTCATGAGGAGTGATCATCTCCCGGCCGCTGAGAACCCGCCATGTTTCGGTCCGCACGCTCCGTCCGGGTTCGCCGAGATGGTCGATGGCTATACGGATCGGCTCGTCCGTTTCGCGTTTCGCCGGCTGGGGAGCATTCAGGACGCTGAGGATATCGTCCATGACGTCTTCGTCAGGATTTTCACGGCCGAGCGGCACGATTCGATCGTCCTGTATGGCCCTCAACGCCTTCAATTTCATTCTCGGCCGGGCGGAGCTGATTGTTTTCGAGAGTCCTTGACGAGCTAGCCTGGAGGAGGCTGACGGACAACATGCCGTCTCCGACCAATCTGGCGAAGTGAAAAGCAACCGAACGCGGGAACGAACGGCCAGCACGCGGTTTCCGCCAGGGGAGGCCCGACGTGCGAGCCGAATGGTCAGCGGCTGGGTTGCACCTTGCTTCTCTCCGCCTGGGGGTTCACGATGGACCGAAGGGTCCGCACGTCGGTGATGGGTGCGGTCTTGCCGTGGTATTGAGACCTTGCCTCCACCGCGATCGCGCAGCAGGAGCACGTTCATGAGGCCGCCAGGAGAGACTCGAGACGACCCGATGTCCGGTTCCACCCGCAGGGGCTTCGCCCGGCAAGCGGCCGGTGCGGCCGCGGCCGCGTTCACGGTCGTTCCCGCGAGTGTGCTGGGGCGTGAGGGACGCAAGGCGCCCGGCGATCGGCTGAACATCGCGGGCGTCGGCGTGGGCGGTATGGGCGCCAGCAACCTTTCCGCCTGCGCGGCCGCCGGCGAGAACATCGTCGCCCTCTGCGACGTCGATTCGAACTACGCCGCGAACACCTTCAACAAGCATTCATCGGCCAGGCGGTACACTGATTTCCGGGTCATGCTCGACCAGCAGAAGGACATCGACGCGGTGATCGTGGCCACGCCCGACCATTCCCACGCGGTGATCGCACTGGCAGCGATGGAGCGCGGCAAGCACGTGTACGTGCAGAAGCCGCTGGCCCACTCGGTGGCCGAGGCGCGGGCCATGACCGAGGCCGCCCGCAAGCACCGCGTGGTCACCCAGATGGGCAACCAGGGCCACTCCGGCGATGGCGTCCGCGACCTCTGCGAGTGGATCTGGGCCGGCGCCATCGGCGATGTCCGCGAGGTCCACGCCTGGACCAACCGCCCGGTCTGGCCGCAGGGGATCGAAGTGGAACGGCCACGCGAAACGCCCGCCGTGCCCGCCAGCCTGGACTGGGACCGCTGGATCGGCCCCGCGACCTACCGGCCCTACCATCCCGCGTACCATCCGGGGAACTGGCGCGCCTGGTGGGACTTCGGCACCGGCTCGCTTGGCGACCTGGGCTGCCACATCCTGGACGCCCCCTTCTGGGCACTCAAGCTGAAGTACCCGGTGAGCGTTGAGGGCTGCATCTCCACCTACTGGCACGACCTCTGGAAGGAGACCAAACCGCGCAACGAGACCTACCCGCGCTCGACGATCGTGCGTTACAGGTTCCCGGCGACGAAGGCATGCCCGAGGTTCGCCTGACCTGGTGGGACGGCGGCATGATGCCGCCCCGGCCCGACGAGCTGGAGCCCGGCCGGCAGATGGGCGACAGCGACGGTGGCGTGCTCTTCCTGGGCACCCGGGGCGTGGCCATGTGCGGCTGCTACGGCCGGAACCCGCAACTGCTGCCCGCCACGCGCATGCAGGAATTTCAGAAGCCAGCGCGGACGATCCCCCGCATCGCCGGCGGCGACGGCGGGCATGAGCGCGACTGGGTCCGCGCCTGCAAGGGGGGCGAGCCGGCCAGCTCGAACTTTGATTATTCCGGGCCACTCTCCGAGACCGTGCTCATGGGCAACCTGGCCGTCCGCTACCCGAACCGTCTCCTGCTCTGGGACGGGGCGAAGATGCAGGTGACCAACGACCCGGAAGCCAACACCTACGTCCGCCGCCAGTACCGCAAGGGATGGACGAATTGAGCGCGGATCTGGCTGGCAGGCAAGCTGGCTGGCCCCCCTGGACGGCACGCCAGGGCGAGTCGCTCCACGAAAAGGCAGACGGTGCAGGGGAGCGGGGCAGGACGATACTGATGGGGCGTCATCCAGCGCCGTTATCGAGTGCTCGCAAGAATGGGGTGCCAACCTCAGCCTATGCCGGAGACCGCCTTCAGGCTGCCGGGCGCAGCCGCCGCTCCCCGAGGGTCCGGACTTCTTGCTCGGAGCCTTTCTCCCATACGATGTCCATCGGCCTGAGACTCTCACGGAATGCCAGGTAATTGCTCGCAATCCGCTTGTTGTCCGGGGCCAATCCGCAAGCAGCCAGGAATACGGACTCGACCGCCTGGGCCGGGTAGCCCAGAGATGCCTGACTGATCGCCATCCATTCCAAAAGGTCTGCTTGTACCTCGTTTGAAGCAGGCAATGGGAGACCTCGATTACAGAGATCGAGGCAAACGCCGAACCGGTCGTTCAACAGAGCATGATGGGCCAGGTAGAAATAGGGCCACACGAGCGGAGAGCTACGCTGAACCGCGTTTTCGAAGTCCCGAACTGACCTGTCCGTTTCGCGCCCGTAGAGCAGGATCCCGCGGGCCACGAGGAGAGCATCGTTGGTCGGGAACAACGATAAGCCGCGGTCGTAGTCGCGACGCGCCAGGTCAGTGCGACCCAGGTGCTCCTGACAGGATCCTGTGAGCGTGAAAGCCATCGCGAGCAGCGAGGGCTGGCTGCTACCCTCACCCGACGTCTCCAGCCGGACGATGATCTGTTCGAAAATCGGAATCAGCATCTCGAGGACCGGACGAGACTCGTGATCCGGCTGCTCCCGGGTTGATTGGAGGATGATCTCAGCGGCCTTGAGCACGAGTCGAGTGGAGTGAGACTCGGGGTCGGCCAGTATCGGTCGCGCCTCGTCCCTTGCACCCTCGGCGTCGGCCTGGGAGAGGTAATGCAATACCATGTACGAGTAATTTGCATTACGTGGGTCTAACTGAGCGGCACGTCTGAAGAACGTGACCGCGATTTGATCCTCTCCTGCCTCTCCCCAGATCGAACCCCTCACATAGGAGAGCACCTCTGGATTGATGGACGCGGCGCGCTTGCGCAGCAGCTCCAACGCTCGTTTGAAATCCCTTCGGTCTCTGGCGTCCAGGGCGGACCTGAGATCCGCTTCGGCTTCATCGGTTCGGGACAAGTCTGACCCGGCTAGCGAGGCAGTGAGCGAGTAGAGGTCGGCTGAGATCGCATTCACGGTCACGATCTCATCCGCCGAGAGTCGGCTCCCCGGGTCGTCCATGCGATCGCGCAGAGCCTCTCCCGCGGGCGTCTCATCCGTCCCTTCTCGGATGAGCTGGTGAAGCTCGGACAAGAGCCGCACATACTGAAGGAAATCGGGGTTGTCGAAAAAGGTCCTCTGGTTCATCACTCACGTCTCGTCTGGCTGCCACTGCGTTCTCGTTGCGGCCAGGGCGGTCTGGAATTGCTGGATGGGACCCGATTGGGATGGAGCGACGATCCCGGCGTGATGATCATGAATCTTCAATACCACTACCAGATCGTCGTTCAAAGGGGCCGCGGCGAAGGGTCCTGAACCGAGCTTGTAGCTGTGAGGCCGTTGGAGCCGGTCGCACCCGGGAAGATCGGCACGAGCCGTTTGGGGACCAGGTGGCCGAGCAAATATCTCCAGTGCTCGGCCACTGACATGCCCTTTCCGTTGGTGATGACGTGGTCATTGCCGTCGAGATCGACGTCGGCGTTGGGGTTGGGCGGCACGCGGACCCCCAGTTCCTTCGAGTTCGACCCAACGATGGGTAGGCCGTCTTCTGCCCGTTTCATCGGGCGGTAAATCATGGGCATTCCGAAAGTTCCGTCCTTAACCCTCTGAGCTGGCGCTTTCCGGTCGAGCCGCGCTGGATTCTACAAGCCACATGCTCTCTGCGGGTAGTCGGCATCATCCGGACCAGGTGACGACCCGCGAAAAGTCCTGATAGATGACCACAGGGACCGCCGTTTTTCCAGAATTTTGTATGAATCGGGCGGCTCGCTGCATTACATGGTGGAAGCAGACGGTGCAGAGGGCGGGGCAGGACAATCATGATGGGGCGTCATCCAGCGCGGAGAATCGGGGAGATCGAGACGCTCTGGACGTCCGGCACGATGGCCGGGCTGAGCGACGCTCAGCTACTGGACCGGTTTGTCCGGGCTCGCGATGTCACCGGGGAACTCGCCTTCCGCGAGCTCATCGTGAGACATGGTCCGATGGTGCTGGCCGTCTGCCGCCAGGTCCTGCGCCACTCGCACGACGTGGACGATGCGTTCCAGGCGACGTTCCTGGTGCTGCTGCGGAGAGCACACGCACTGCACTGCGAGGAATCGCTCGGTCCGTGGCTTTGCAGCGTGGCCTACCGCACGGCCCAGCGCGCCGAAGTGTCGCCGCGCGGCATCACACGGGTATGGACCTGCAACTTGCATTGGCCGTGCAGCCGCAGGAGAAAACC
This sequence comes from uncultured Planctomycetaceae bacterium, assembly GCA_963833985.1. Taxonomy (GTDB): domain Bacteria; phylum Planctomycetota; class Planctomycetia; order Isosphaerales; family Isosphaeraceae; genus Aquisphaera. The sequence goes on along the minus strand of CAWIAD010000002.1, from coordinate 4,622,523 downwards.
GGCGAGGAGCCGCACGAGGTCTGGCCGCTGGTGCACGAGGAGCTCGATCAGCTACCGCACCGCTACCGGGCGCCCATCGTGCTCTGCCACCTGCAAGGCAAGACCCACGAGCAGGCCGCTCGGCTGCTGGACTGGCCGGTCGGTACGCTCAGCGGGCGGCTCTCCCGCGCCCGGCAGTTACTCCGGACCCGGCTGGAGCGCCGCGGAGTGCTCGGAGTGCCGGCCCTGCTTGCGGGTACCATGCTCGGCGGCCCGCTCTTGCCCGCGGACCGCGGGCTGATCGACAGCACGCTCCAGACAGCGCTGCGGTTTTCCGCGTCCCAGATCGTTTCCCGTTCAATACTCACCCTGACCCAAGGAGTTTTGAAAACCATGCTTTTGCGCAGGCTCAGAACAGCGGCCGCGGTGCTACTCGTCGGCGCGGTATCCGGCGGCGCTATCGTGGCGGCGCACCGGCCGGCCGCGCCGGCGAGCCACCAGGAGCGCCCCACGGCGCTGGCCTCGGTGTCAACTCCCACGCCCGTTGACACGACCCAGTCGGACAGTCCCGGCAGTTCTCAGGACTGCTTCGCGGACGGCCCTCCGCCCTGGTGTCCCATCACCATGGCCACCAACGCCGTGACAAGTCTTGTGGATCACGTCCACGAGTGGGCCGGGATCAGCCGGTAAGCCGACGGCCGGGCAGGGACGCCGGCGCGCCGTCTTTCAGGGGTGATCCTCCTTGCGCTCTGGCCTGGCCGCCGCGACGCGAAAACCCTCGATGCGCGCGGTCAGAGGCTTGCTGGACGTGTTGATTGCGACCACTCCAACCTGGCTGTCGGGGTCAAGATTCACGGTCAATGCGGGAAAGGATATCCACCGGGCGCCGTCGGGGCTGAACGAGGCCGCGACCGCGTTCTTCTTGCGCGAACCGAAGGTAGGCCGAGCCGGTCGGCGCCACCTGACCCTGGGAGGATGCAAGCCGATATCCCTGGCGATACTCGAAGTTGACGTAGTGGCGAGGTTTGCCGCGCTGGAGGTCGGTGGCGATCTCCAGCCGGACGTAGTTGCCGGCATCCTGCCAGAGGAGGATCCCCGCCCCGTGGTAGGGCGGATACTCGGTCATGGTCGCTCGACCCGCGACTTGCTCGGTACCCAGCACGCGAACAAAGGCCTCGAAATCGCCGCTCACCGGCTGCAAGATGCGCGGGGCGTTGAGGCGGCCGAGCTCTGCGCTGAGGGCGTGCGGCCTTCCCGGCACCTGCATCGTCGCGGTCTGATCGGCCTCATCGAGCGTGAACGAGCAATCGCCGTCGAGATCGATGAATTTGCCCCAGGATGCCGCCCTCGTCTCTGCCGCCGGGCCGGCAGTGGCCGGCCTTGCGGACCCGCCTGACGCGGCTCGCGGACCTGATGTGGCTGGCGGACCTGATGCGGCTGTCGGACCTGACGCGCCCGGCCCCGCGGGACCGGCCGGTGCGAGAGCCAGCCCTGGTGCGTTGGGCGCAGCCATGGCGCCCGGGTCGGAGGCGGGTATCTTCGCTGCGGCCGCCTCCGAGCGTTGCGCTTCCTGCTTCGCGTCCGGCGGCCTCAGCACCACGCCAGCCGCCTCCAGGCGCTTCATGTCCTGATCCAGGTCGTGAGCTTTCGCATCTGGCGGTTCGGGGTCGAGGGCTCGGCGGGGCGCGCCGGACCACCGCGGTCCGAACTCACCGGGTGGCCGGGGAGGTGGCGGCGGCTCGTCGGGCGGCGGGTCCTTGACGAAGTCTTCGGGAGCGGGAGGCCTGCGGAATCCGCGTCCCGCCAGTGGGGAGCCGCGCTCCGGCCCGCGATGCAGCCCCGGTCCGCCGTGGCTGAGCCAGGCCGCCGAAGTCAGCACTCCCACAATGAGCACCACGGCAGAGAGCATGAGCCAGCGGCTGGGCCGGCGGTCGGCAAGCCGCGCGTGTACCAGGGCTCTGAGGCTCGCGGCATCCACCGGCTTGACCTGCATGGTCTCCACGGGTTTGCTGCCCGTTTCGGTATCGGTTGTGATGCTCGTCCGCTGCCTCGAGGCGGCAAGCTGTCGTTCGATGGCGCGGATCTCATCGACGATGGCCTGGGCCGAGGGTGGACGGGCCTGCGGGCTCTTCGCCAGGAGCCGCATCACCAGTGCGCTGAAGCGCTCGGGCGTCTCGGGCCGGAACGCCAGCGGAGGGGTGGGCGTCTGGGTGGCCAGGGCGTTCAGCACCGAAAGGATGGTCTTCCCCTCGAAGGGGAGGCGGCCGCAGCAGAGCCGGTAGAGGACGCCTCCCAGGCTGAACAGGTCGGTCGCGAACGTGACCGGATTGCCCTCGGCTTGCTCGGGGGACATGAACGCCGGCGTACCCATGATCGCGCCGGAGCGGGTGATCTGCGTGTCCTCGCTCTCGGCCCTGGCCTGGCCGAAGTCGAGGATCTTGGCCCGCCCGCTGGGGGCCTCCAGCCAGATGTTCGCGGGCTTGATGTCGCGGTGCACCAGGCCGAGCCGGTGCGCGGCCGCCAGCCCCGAGGCCACTTCCCGGCCCATGCGCAGGCGGAGCTCGATGGACGGCTGCCGGCCGCGATCGAGCCAGGCTGCCAGGGAAATGCCCTGGAGATACTCCATGGCCAGGTAGGACACGCCGCGCGCCTCGCCCACGTGGTAGATGGTCACGACGTTGTCGTGCTTGATGGCGGCCGCGGTGCGCGCCTCGCGGAGGAAGCGGGGCGCTGCCTCGGGGTTGCCCGCCAGCTCGGGGCGAATCACCTTGAGGGCCACGGGTCGAAGCAGGTGCGTGTCCTCGGCCAGGAACACGAGCCCCATGCCCCCTGAGCCGAGCGGTCTGAGCACGCGGTAGTGCGCCAGCCAGCCCAGCTCGTCGCCACCGCGGGGAGGTTCCAGAAACGGATACTCGGCAAGCGAGAGCGTCCTGCCTGAGAGCGGCCCCTCGGCGTTGCCCACCTCTCCGGGCCGGAACTCGATCGTGGCATCGCAGTAGGTTTGCTCGGGCGCCCTGGCCGGCTGCGGCGAGCCGGAGCGCGGAAGGTCGTCCACCGGTTCGGGGTCGTTCCTGGAGGTGGACTCTGAACCCATCGCTGATGCCCTCGGTCACCGCGGCCAGCCGTCCCGGCGGGGCTGGAAATTCCTCATTGCCGGTGAGCGCCTGTCTCGCGACCACCGGCACGGACGCCCTCTGGTTCCACCCAGGAAACAAGGGCCGATTGGTAGACGGTCCCCGCCTCGCGATCCTGCACGAATACCACGATACCGAGATTCTTGGCGTTCCACGCGGGCTGGAGCTGAAACGGGAAGTGCAAGCGGCTTTCTTTCTTCCCGTCCAGCCGGACCAGTTCAAACTGAGTGGAACGCGCGGGGAATCGTGCCGTCAAGGCCTTGCCCGCATTCTCGCCGGAGGGAACCTGGGTCACGACCAGGTCGTCGCGCAGCACCGCGCAGACCAGGACCTCACGTCCGCTCAGCTCGGGCGTCAACGCGGAGACCCGCAGCCGCAGATCACGCTTGCGGTCTTCCGCGCCGGGGCCCAGCGTTGCCGCCAAGCTCACCTGGGGCGAGCGCCTGGCGGCCTGCTTGACGGCATTCTGGATGCCCCTGGCATCGCGGCCGTTCACCGGCAGGGTCCCGTCCACCATGACCATGGGCGTGTAGTACAGGCCATACTGGGCGTTCTTGGGCCCGCGGTAAATCTCATTGTACGACGCCTGGCGCTGGCTGTGCAGCTTGTCGGAAAAGGGGTCCTTCCAGGGATCGTTGAAGTAATCGACATGCAGCGCGAGGGGGACCACGTTACGGTTCTGTAACGCGAGCGCGCCCAGAAGCCGCTCCGCCTCCGGGCACATGTCACAGCCCTGCGACGTGAAGAGCTCCACCAGGACCATGCGTGCCGGCTTCGAGCGGGGCTCATCGCCGGCGCGGGCCTGGCCGGCAAGCATTGCGACCGCGAGGCAACCGGCGAGAACGGAGATCATGGGTTTCATGTCGGGTGTGCTCCCAGCTTCAGGTGGTTCGTCCCGCGCAGCCGTCGCAAAAGGCGTATGGTCGACGTCGCTGCGTTCCAGCATGACGCTCGCGGACCGCGCGGTATTCGATCGGTACCCTCGAGCCAGGGGATCATCGCATCGCTGCTTGACTACCGATCGATCGATCGGTAGACTTTCGCCATGGAGAGAAACGACACGGCGTCCATGATACTCGATGTTGCACAGCAGCTCCTCCAGACGCGCGGCTACAACGGGTTCAGCATCAAGGACGTGGCCAGCCGGCTACAGATCCGGACCTCGAGCCTGCACTATCACTTTCCCACGAAGGCCGATCTGTGCCGCGCGCTCATCGCGCGGCACCGCCAGCGCGTGTCGCTCGCACTCCAGGAGGTCGATCGCCAGGCGACCGATGCCAGGAAGAAGCTCGGGCAGTTCATCGCTCTCTTCCAGAGCACCATCGAGGCCGGGAATCGCATGTGCCCCTTCGGCATGCTCGCCTCCGACGCGGACACCCTGGAGCCCGTCAACTGCGAGGAGCTGAGGGCGTCGTTTGACGACCTCGAAAACTGGTTGAGCCGGGTACTGCTCGAGGGCAGGAAGGCCGGAGTCCTGCGCTTCACCGAAAGCGCTCGCAAGGAAGCGCGGCTCGTCCTCTCCACGCTCGAGGGTGCCATGCTCGTGGCGAGAACTTATCACGACCCGTTGCGATTCGCGGCCGTCGCCCACTGCTTGCTCGCGAAATTCTATGAATGAAGAGACTCCTGGTGCGGGGAGCACTGGGAGTGGTCGCCCGAAGCACCTGACGCGAAGGTCTTGCGGCTCGATCGGGCCGCACTTCGCCCTACCAGAGTTCGGTCCGTTCACTCACGAGGTCTACGACGATGCGGAACCCACTGCGCATGATCATGGGCACGGCACTGGCCGCTTGCCTGGTCCTCCCGCCCACGGGCTGCAACAACGAGGCACCCGAACCCGGCGCCGCGGTCAAAACGGACGGCGGCATGGACAAGGACAAGATGGGCGGCATGGACAAGGACAAGATGGGCGGCATGGACAAGGACAAGATGGGCGGCATGGACAAGGACAAGATGGGCGGCATGGACAAAGGCAAGATGGAAGGCGCATCAAAGTAATTGGCATCGGCCCGGACAGGGGCCGGGCGACTGGCGGACCCATCCCCTGGATTCCGGCAACCGGAGTAGCCATCCGATGGCACGGCTTGAAAAGAAACACGCGCTGGCGACCAGGCTCTTTCACTGGCTGAACGCGCCCGTCCTGGCGGTGATGATCTACAGTGGGTTGCTCATCTACTGGGCCAACGACGTGTACGCAATCCGGCTCGGCCGGCTGACCCTGTTCAGGTTCTTTCCCGGCTGGCTGTACCAAGGGCTGAATGTGCCGCACCGGCTGGCGGAGGGAATGGCCTGGCATTTCGCGTTCATGTGGCTGTTTGCCGTCAACGGCGTCCTGTACGTGGCCTACACCGTAGTGAGTGGGGAGTGGCGCTTTCTGGTTCCCAATCGGGATACCCCGCGCGAGGCCTGGAACGTCGTTCTGCACGATCTCGGCCTCCGCAAGGAGCCATTGCCGCGCCGCAAGTTCAACGGAGCGCAGCGCCTCGCTTATACGGGCGTCATCGCCATGGGGCTGGGATCGCTGCTGACGGGGCTTGCCATCTACAAGCCCGTGCAACTGGCCTGGCTCACCGCCTTGCTGGGCGGCTACCCGCAAGCGCGCTACTGGCACTTCCTGCTGACCATGGGGTACGTGGCCTTCTTCGTGATTCACATTGCCCAGGTGATCCGGGCGGGGTGGAACAACCTGCGTGCGATGGTCATCGGTGTCGAGCTTGCACAAGATCAGGATGCACCTTATGGGCATGTCCGGGGCTGAAGAAGAGACTGCCACGCGGGTCGGCGAAGCCGAGAATGGCGGCTCGGCTGCTCGGCCGCAAACTGAGGCCGCATGCGCAAGCGTGGCAGCATCCGTCGATCTTGAAACGACGGACGTCCGGCTGCGCCGGATGACGCGCCGCGGGTTCGCGGCAGCCGGGCTGACCGCTCTGGGAGGCTTCGGCGCCTGGCGCTGGCTTGTCACCCGAGGCGCGGACGACGAGCTGATCTGGCCCCTGCGCAGGGTTCTGGAAGGCAACGAGCGACTGGCGCGTGCGCTGTTCAGTTCGTCCCGCCTGGCACCCGAGTTCCCCAGGAGCCGGAGCCGGAACCCGCGAGTCAACGGAGTGCTCGGCATGGCCGGGGACGATGCTGGCCTTCAGGGGCTCGATCCGGGGTCCTGGCGACTCAAGTTGGCCGGCGCCCGGGCACCGGACACGGGGCTGCTCTGCACGCTGGACGACGTTCGATCGCTCCCCCGGGTTGAGCAAACGACCGAGCTGAAATGCATCGAGGGCTGGAGCACCGTGGTCTCATGGGCAGGCGCCCGCCTGGCAGATCTGGCCGCGCAGTGCGGGCTGTCGGCTCGTTCCGGGCAGCCTTACGAACCGTCTCGGCCGCCGGCGGACCTCCTGGAATACGTGGGCGTCGAAACTCCTGACGGGGCGTACTACGTGGGCCTGGACTCAGCCAGCGCCTTGCATCCCCAGACCCTGCTTTGCTATGAGATGAACGGCCGCCCGCTGGGTGCCGAGCATGGTGCGCCGCTGAGACTGATCATCCCCGTGAAGTATGGCATCAAGAATATCAAGCGGGTCGGTACCATCCGCTTCACGGACAACCGCCCGCGGGATTACTGGGCCGAGCAGGGATACGACTGGTACGCGGGCCTCTGAACAGATTCCTCGAACCTGGAGACCGACACATCATGACTGAATTGCGATCCCGGCCGGCCCTGGCCGCCACGCTGACGCTCGCCACAGCCCTGGCCCTGGTTTCCTGCGCGGCCGCCTGGCCGCAGCAGACGCCGCGGCCCGCACCCCCGGAGAAGTCCGGCCTGGAAACGGGCACGAAAGCACCCGCCTTCACGCTCCCGGATCAGGCAGGGAAGCCGCGCACGCTCGACGAGTTCCTCAAGCAGGGCAAGGTGGCGCTCGTCTTCTACCGCTCGGCCGACTGGTGACCCTTCTGCCGCACGCAACTGGTCCAGTTGCAAAAAGACCTGAAGTCGATCGAGGAAGCGGGCGTCCAGGTGGTCGGCATCAGCTATGACAGTCCAGCCGTCCTCAAGAGGTTTTCCGATCGGATGAAGATCACCTTCCCGCTCCTTTCCGATCCGGAGAGCCGAACCATCGAGGACTACCACATTCGCAACCCGGCGGCGAAGGGCAAGGCCGTGGGCGTGCCGTATCCGGGGACGTTCATCGTCGACTCACACGGTATCATCCGGGCCAAGCTTTTCCTGGAAGGATATGTGAAGCGTCATACCACCGACGCGCTCATCCAGGCGGCCGGCAGTGTGAAATGAATTTGCCGCGCGGCCTGATCCGGTCAGGATGCTCAGGTCAGATGGACGGCCAGAATCTCTCCGGCCTGTACGACCTGCGGCGACTCCAGAGCAATCTGGACGTCGTCGCCAGCACGCTGGAACCGGGCTTGCAGGGCGACTTCTCCCAGCTTGACCTCGACCTTACGGACGGGGTTCTGCACCGCCAGGACAAGCTCAGCAATGGGAAGCTGGCCATCGACCACCGAGATCGTGCTGCGCTGGCCGCTCTGATCACGGGACTGCTGAAGTGTTCCCCATCCTTCGGGGCCGGTGAAGAACGCTTTGAAGCTCTCCGGCCTCAGTTGCGGGGCAAACCGCAGCGAGCGGGCCGGGCCATCGTAGTGGAAGCCGGAGAGAGCCAGCAGGATGGACCACGATGACATGGCCCGCGCGTAATGGCCTCCACACTCGATCTCGTTCCAGGGATTTCGTGCGATCGGCGGCCGGGGGATGCCATCGTAGCGGTCGCGAGCGCCCTTGATGATGGCAAGCCCCTCCTCGATCATTCCTTCGTAGATCATGTGCGCGGCAACCTGGTACTCGATGCCCGTCCAGACCTCGTCGGAGTAGAGCATGACATGGTCTGGACGACCTCCGCGCGGCCAGGTGCAGATGATGAGACCCTTGTCACCGTTGCCGGCGAATGCACGCGGTGCGTGCTTCCAGCCGGTGAGGTCGGGCTTCCAGTTGTGCCGAAAGATCGCCTGGAGCGATGCGACGATGCGTTCGCGGGGCAGGAGGTAGCCCAGCCCGAGCTGATGCGCCCACCACTGGCCGATGTGCTGATCGCTCATGCACCCGGGGCCGACCTCACCTTTTCGCTGGCGGTAATCGTCAAGTTTTTGCTCGAAATACTCGCCGTTCCAGCACAGCTTCTGAAGGTTCTGCTGCCCCTTCTCGAAGATCACGCGGAAGCGCTGGGCGGCCGCGTCGTCGCCCACGCGATGAGCCCACGCTTCGCCGGCCCTCAGCGCGGCCAGGTAGTAACCGCTCAGGAAGCTCGTCACTCCGTGCAAGGCCTCGTCATAGGTGTTCCACTGGTCGTCCTGGAGGATGCCGTCGGGATCGCCGTTTGAACCGGCGGCGTCGCGCGCGATGAGATATTCCAGGGCCCGCTTGACGCCGGGCCAGTAGGCCCGCAGCCACGAGTCGTCGGGGTGATTGAGGGCCTCGCGGTAGGCCTTCAAGATGCAGCTCGCATGACCGTCGGTAAAGGGCTGCTCGCCGGTGGGATGTGGCGGCGATGGAACGTCCGTGCGGTTGTTGATGCCGCCGTCGGCGCGCTGCTGATGGCGGAAATCGATCCGCCGCATCTCTTTCTCAAGATCGGGAAAGAGCCTGGCAAGGGTCTGCTCATAGCCCCAAACGTGTGTGCAGGTGGGCTGACAGCAGCCGTTGGAACCTTCCCAACCGAAGATGTCGCCACTGGCGATCCGGAAGACGACTCCGATGTGCCGGATGATGGCGGCCTGCGAGGTCAGGCAGTCGAGCAACCAGTGAGGCAGCGAGCTATCGTAGAAGGTCTTCCGAAACCGCTCGGTCTTGTCGCGGTACGCGGCAAGGTTGCCGCTCACGTCGCGCGCCACCGCGGTCGCGTCGGTCCAGACCGTCGCGTGGTGGCAGCCCATCCAGACTCCGGCCTCGTTGTACTTGTTGGGGTAGTTCCAGGTGAGCAGAAAGGGAATCTCGAGCGAGGCGCCCGCGGGGATCGTCCGGCCTGCCGCCACGGCGCCGCTGGTCGTCCGGCCAGGGGGAGTGGGGGCGCTGGTCCGCGCCTCGTCGGGCCGGGTGAAATGGCCGGTGTCCGCGAACTGGCGCCATGCGGTGTTCCAGTCATCGAACGACGGCAGCACGCTGGCCTCCGCGGCCGTGGTGGCCAGCGCCAGGCTGCCGAAGCCAGGCGCCTTGCGGGTGACCCCGACCGGAGCCTTGTAATTCACGCCGACCAGGCTGCAAAGCGCGGCAAACGCGCGATGCCGCGGGGCGATGAGAGCCGCCTGATCCGGCTCGAGAACTGGCCCGAGTGCCAGTACGGCCTGTCCCTTGCCCACCGGCCGGCGGACGACTCGCAGGGGACCGACGTTGCCCCATGCGGTTCCCTCGCGGTCGCTGCTGCCCACGAGCTCGATCCGCTCGTGCCGGTCGTCTCCGGCGGTTCGCCTCGAGACCACATCCCGAAAGTGCACGGGAAGCAGTTCCTCGAGCAATTCGAGCGTGGCGTGGTCGCTAACCCGGTCGCTGAAGGCGATCTGATCGACGTTGATGTGGCCCCAGGGTCCGGTTTGCTCGTCCACGATCTCGAGGTGGGCCGTCTTGCCGAGATACTCGGAAACATCCCAGAATGCCGGTTGCAGCCGCTCATTGTCGCGGCCGGAGGTCGCCCGGACGGCCTTGCCCTCGATCACCAGGCGAAGCTGAGTCGTGGCGCGGACGCCTCCGCCGACGAGGAAACGGATGAAGTTGCGCTCGATCGGAAACGTCTTGCTGACCAGGCGGCCGGTGGTGTCGTCCCCTTCAAAAAACGAGTTCACCAGCCCTTTTCCTTCAAATCCACTCACGCGTTGCTGGCCGGCAAGCGTGCCGCCGGTAGGGCCATGTCCGAAGGCCTTGCCAGCCACCCGCCAGTTCGTGTAGCCGTGCTCGAAGTCCTCGAACAGGATGTCCGGGCGGACCGTCCCGGAGGCGAGCGGCTTGCCCGCAGAGGCGGCTCCGTAGGCCTTCAGCAAGGGCATGGACCGGCCGGAGAGCACGAGAGTCGCTCCCGCGCGGACGGCGGTGCGCGCGGCCGTGAGCCATGCCAGGGAGAGATCGACCGCGGGTTCCTCCATCCAGATCACGGTGCGAGCGGGGTCGTCGAGTTTGAAGCCTGATTGCAGGGGCTGCTCGAGCACCTCGACACGCAGCGCCTCCGGCCAGTCACGCGGGGGTGCGGCCAGGCCCTTGAGATTTGAAGGCGTGATGATCAACACCTTGCCGTCGATCGTGGGGTCCGTTCCTGCCTCGGCCTTCAACACCAGACCCGTCGCGCCCGCGTCGTGAAGGACCTCGTTGCGGTTGCCCCCAAAGTTAGGGTGCTGGTGACCATCAATCGGCCCGGCCGCGTCATATCCGACCGGGTTCAAGAGCAACGCCGCCAGCGAGACCTTCAGCGGGGCCTGTGTGGGGTTGTGGACCTTGAACAGGAAGACGGCGGCCGGAATCGACGAAAGTCTCGTGTCGAGCGGAGAGAATGGAGAGAACGCGAGCATTTCGACCTGCGCCGGGAGCTCGGGATCACTGAAGTGAAGTGTGGCGACCGGATATTCTCCGGTCATCGCAATCTGCTTGATGCGGGGCCAACCGGGTCCGCCATGGGTCTGGAGCAAGCGCGTGGTCCCGCCGGCGCGAACCAGGAAGGAAAACGGCAGCTCGCCATCGCGCAGCGTGTTGAAGAGCTGCCAGGTGGTGAACTGGCCGTCGGCCCCGATCTCGAAATTGCCGGTTCCGACTCCGCCCAGATGCATCCGGGCATCGGTATGCGTCGCGGAATCATAAACCCGCGGTGATGCTGGGCCAAGCAGCGCTTGCTTCCAGCGATCAAGGTCTTCCGGTTTGGTGCTCGGGCGCTGATTCTCACCCGCAACGCTGGACGAGGCGCCCAGCACGGCACCCACCGCGCCCAGACCTGTCAGCTCGATGAACTCACGCCGCGAAACATCGCCTTTTTGCGGCCCGCACTGCCCCGAACAACCGCAGTCTCGCCCCATTGCCGCATCCTCCCCATGCGCACACGGGCGGTCGCCACGCGGACCGCGCCCGGGACGCAAACGGCATCTTACCGGACCCGAGGTTCCGGAGATATGTTCCCCTCGGGCCCGCGCTGCCTCTCGTTGCCTGCCAGATGTTTCACCCAGGCATCAAAACCGTTCAATGGGTGTTTTCGCTGGAAGGGCCGGCCGGGGAGGCCGCCGTCTTGATGTATCGACTGGCAAATTCGAGGAAGGCCGGCCAGTTCGGCCCCGTGGAGTGGCCCCCGCGATGCTGGCGGAATGCGATGTCGCCGTCGACGAGCGTCTCGATGGCCGGGAACTCGGAACGGCTCAGCCCCTTCTTGCCCAGCAGCTCGTAGACCGGGCCCGCGGCGACCGCGGCCATGAAGCTGCCGCGCTGATCGACCCACTGGCCCTCGGCGCCCGGGCCTTCAGAGGCCCCATAGCTGATGAACACCGGCCGCGGAGCGCACAGGGCGATCAGTTCGTGGGCGTCCACGGGAAGGTCCCCCGGCGTGAGCGGGCCGCCGTACTTGATGAAGTTGCCCGCCATCCAGTGGTACTCGCCCGCCCCGGTCAGGTTCTCGACCAGCTCACCGAAATGGCGGCGATGGAGCTTGGCGCCGCCCTCGCCGGAAGAGCCGATGAATCCGATCGCGAACCGCGGGTCATACGCCATGGTGACAAGCGCCGCCTTGCCGTAGCGCGAGAGGCCCTCGATGCCCACCTGCTTCGCGTCCACGGTCCTGTCGGTCTCGAAGTAGTCGAGCGCCCGGCTGGCGCCCCATGCCCAGGCTCGCAGCGCACCCCAGTCATCGGGCTTGCGCCACTGCCCCTTGTTGCAGAGCCCGATGATCCCCTTGGTCAGCCCCGCGCCGTTGTCGGCCTGGATGCTGTTGGGGACGATGATGGCGTAGCCCCAGCCCCTGGCAAGGACGAGTCGCTGCCACTGGGTGAAAGCCGCGAGATCAAAGGCCGGAGCTTTCCTGGTGGCGTTCTTTGGTGCGGATTTGACGGCGGCCTTGCCGGTGCCTGGCCCGCCCGGCCGGAACATGCCGAAGCCGAACTCCAGCATCACGGGAACCGGACCGCTGGCGTTCGCCGGCGTCGTGAGGGTGAGCTGGATATCCACGGTGATGTCCGGGTCGTTGGAATTGTCGACATGCCCTACCAGCCTTCGGGTGATGACCGGGAAATCGCCGTTCTTCTCGCGGACGGTCTCGGTGACCTCCCAGTTCACCCTGGGCGTTTCCCTGGGAACGCGGCCGTAGATCTCGCGGTCGAACTCCTCCACGATCTCAGGCCTGCGCTGGTTCCACCACATCTCCGGCGAGGTGACGCGCTGGCCGTTCTTCAGGACCAGGGGATCGGGCAGGTCGGGGAACGGGTTGGCCTTCGACTCGTCGTAGTTGGCGGCGTTGGGCGCCTGCCGGTTCATGCCGTCGGCACCCCGCCGGAGCGTCTTGATGTGGAGCATCTCCAGCATTTTCTGGTGATCTTGCTGCGTGGCCAGTTGCTGCGGACTCGGCTGTCTGGAGCCGGGCCCCTTCACGTCCTGGGACGAGGCCTGGCCGATGGCCAGGGCAACCACGAAGCAACACAGGGGGACGGGCCAGAGGTATCTGCGCATGGGAGGGCTCCTCGAGTCCGGCGCGTCGAGATTGGCCCGGCCTGGAACCGGCCGGGGCCATCGCCTTGCCGCGGAAGATGAACACAATGGTGTTGTATCAGTAGCGACAGGCGAGCGGAAGCGGCCCGATTTCCTTCTCGGATCGGGATCCAGGGGGAACCGTCGGCGGGTTCCCCGGCCAGTGCGGCCATCCCCGAGTGAGCTGCCGGCAGTGTCCCCAGCCACGTAGGGGTGCCAGTTCCTGGCCCGCTGGCTGCGCCGGGACGCAGCCGCGAGATCACCCGCCCTGGCCGGTGTTCGAGGCGTTCTTCTGGCGGTTCTTGATCCGCCAGGCATGGGGACCGCGGAGCAGGGAGGGAGTTTCGACGGGTTGAGCGGGGACCGGAGTGGACGCGTCCGCTTCCCAGCGATGGGCGGAGATGCTGCGCAGAACCTGGTCGGCCAGGCGCATGGCGCGGAGGGCGTCGTCACCGCTCACGCGCGGACGGACGCCGCCACGCACGGCCTGGACGAAGTCTTCCAGCTCCAGCGCCAGAGGCTCACGGCCCGGGGTCTGCACCTGGTCGACCCGGAGGACCTTGCCGAAGAGGTGTTCCTTGATGGCCGCGGGCTGGCTCAGATCCACGTCCTCCAGGGCAAGCTGGCCGCTCAGGAACTGGTCGGATGGCTGGACCAGCGTGGCCGTTCTGGCCGCGAAGTCGAGCGAAGCGTAGCCCTCGGTGCTCCAGATCCGCATCTTTCGCAGGGCAGCGTAGCTGGCGCGGCTGGCGGTGAGGTTGGCCACGGTGCCGTTGTCGAACTCGACACGCGCGTTGGCCACGTCTTCGTGCTCGCCGAAGAGGCTCACGCCCACGGCCGCGACCGAACGCACCGCGGCTGGGCCCACCAGCGCGAGCACCAGGTCGATGTCGTGGATCATGAGGTCGAGCACGACGCCGATGTCGGTGGAGCGGAATGTGTAGGTGGAGAGTCGCTCGGCGCTGATGTAGCGCGGGCGGATCGGCCGGTCGCCGAGCGCCGACAGGGCGGGGTTGAAACGTTCGATGTGGCCGACCTGAAGCAGTGCGCCGCTGACCCGTGCCAGGGCCACAAGCTCTTCGGCCTCGGCCAGCGAGCTGGCCAGCGGCTTCTCCACCAGCGTGGGGATGCCGCGCTCGAGGAACATCCCGGCCACCTCGCGGTGCAGGAAGGTGGGCACGGCGATGGAGACGGCGTCGATCCGGTCCAGGAGCTGGCCGCAATCGGCCACGGCGCGCGTTCCCAGCTTGTTGGCGACGTTCTGCGCCTGTTCGAGCCGCGAATCGGCCACGGCAACGAGTTCCACGCCGGGCAGATTCGCGAGGATCCGCGCATGATGCTGGCCCAGGTGTCCAACGCCCACAACGCCGACGCGGAGCCGTTTCATCGTGTCAGGATCTCCCGCGCTCGCGGCCGCGGCCGTGCTTGCCCTGCTGCTGGTACTCGATGAAATCGAGCAGGCGGCGGACCTCGGCACAGAGGTGGCCATGCGCTTCGAGGATTTCAGTGGCTTGCTTGCTGGTCATGCGGGCACGGAAGAGCAGCCGGTGCGCCTCGTGCAGCGCGGTGATCGCCTCGGGGGTGAGGTGATGCCGCTTCAGGCCGACGATGTTGATGCAGCGGACCTTCGAGGGGTTGCCCTCGATGAGCATGTAGGGAGGCACGTCATGGACGATGCGGGACATACCGCCGATGTAGCTATACGCGCCTACCCGGACGAACTGGTGCAATCCGACCGCGCCGGAGATGTTGGCGAAGGATTCCACATGAATATGGCCGGCGAACATGGAGTTATTGGCCACCAGGATCCGGTCGCCGAACACGCAGTCATGGCCCACATGAACGTTGGCCATGAGGAAGTTGTTCGAGCCGACGCGCGTGAAGCCTTGCTCCTTGTCGCTGCCGCGGTGGATGGTGACCGCCTCGCGGAAGACGTTGTTGTCGCCAATCTCGACGCGCGTGGGACTACCGCTGTACGAGAAATCCTGGGGCTCGCCGCCCAGGACCGAGAACGGATGGACGACGTTATTCTCTCCCAGCGAGGTGTGGCCCATCAGGCAGACGTGAGCGATGAGACGGGTGCCCCTGCCAATCTTGACGTCGGGCCCGACGACACAGTAAGGCCCGATCTCGACATCGTCGGCGATGTCGGCGCGGGGGTCGATGCAGGCGGTGTCCGCAATCATCGTGGCCATGGGACTTTGTCCTCGGGAGCCTGAAAACGTGAACGGGAGAGCGCCCTGCCAGGTCGCGTGCTCGCGTGGCCGCAAGTCCGGGACCGGCTGCGCTGGAAAGAACGCCTCATGCGGCGAGATGAGCGTCAACGATGACAAACCGGATCTTGGCCTCGGAGGCCACCGCATCGCCGACCTTGGCGACGCCGATGACGCAGGCCGAGTTCGATTTGATACGCTCCGCACGGACCTCCAGGCGGAGCTGGTCGCCGGGGATGACCGGCCGTCGTAGCTTGACCGAGTCCACCGACGCCAGCATCGCCACACGTCCGGACCGCTCCATGGTCGCCGCGACCAGGACGCCGCCGGCCTGGGCCATCGCCTCGATGATCAGTACGCCCGGCATGATCGGCCGCCCCGGCCAGTGACCCTGGAAGAACGGCTCGTTGGCGCTCACATTCTTGATCGCCACGATGGACTTGCCGGCTTGAATCTCAAGCACCCGATCGACCAGCAAGAAGGGGTAGCGATGCGGTAAGATATCGAGAATTCCGCGGATATCGATTGTTCCATCTTCGCGCAACGGAATGGTCGGAGGCCGCGTGCTCTGCTCCTTTTCCTTCTCCAGGCCCTGAAGCAGCTTCCGCACCAGCGCGGCGTTGGTGTGATGGCCCGACTTGTGCGCCACCACGAAACCGTGCAGGTCCATGCCCAGCAGCGACAGGTCGCCCACCATGTCCAGGAGCTTGTGCCGGGCGCATTCGTCGGCGAAGCGGAGGCTGTTGCCCACGACGCCCTCGCGGCCGAAAATGAGCACGTCGGCATGGGTGGCACGCGTGCCGATCCCAGCGGCTCGCAGCGCTTGCACCTCGGATTCCAGCAGGAAGGTCCGGCTGGCCGACAGCTCGCGGCAGAATGCGGGCGGAGTCAGCTCGATCAGGTAACTCTGCGGGGTGATGAACGAGTCGGAGCCGTAGTCCAGGTGGTACGACAGCGTCAGGCCTTCGCCGGTTCCCGGATGCGCGGCCAATGTGGCGTTGCCCTCGCGTACCAGGAACGACCGCTCCACCACGAGCGCCTGTCGCGGACGATCCTGCTCGATCACCCCGGCTTGCTCCAGGGCGTCGACGAACGCCTGGCTGGACCCGTCGCAACCCGGGCATTCCGGAGCGTCCACCTCGATCCGGCAGTTGTCAATGCGCGCCCCGGCAAGGGCGGCCATCACATGCTCGATCATTTCCACCTGGGCGGTCCCACGCTGGATCGTCGTCCGCCGGGGTGAGGGAACCACCGAACCGATGAGGGCAGGTACCTCCGGCTCATCCGCCAGGTCGCGGCGCACGAAGACGATGCCGCTGTCCGGCTCGGCCGGGTTGAACCGGAGCGTGACGTCAGAGCCCTGAAAGAAGCCGATCCCGCGCACTTCGGTGGCGCGGGCAAGCGTGCGTTGCAATCGCCTGGTGGTGAGCATTACTCTGGTTTTCCTCATGCTGACGGTGGACTCGCCATGCGCGGTCGCGGGGACCGCGGGATGCGCCGGTGGCGCTGGAAGCAGCCAGCCGTGGCTGCTTCGACAGCACCTCGAGAAGAAGAATCGGGACATCGCGGGGTCGCGCCCGCCGCGGCCGCACCGCGGGGGGCAAGCGGGGGGCAGGCAGGGCGTCTTCGCCCCCACCGCCGGTTCCACCTCAGTTGCCGCTGCCGTCCTCGGGACGCGCAGCGCCTCCGGCCGGGGCACTCCCCGCGGGGGCCTGGGTGGCCGCGGAGCCTTTCGTGGCGGCGCCGCCGGTGGCCTTGTAGATCCGGTTCAGGTTGTAGACCACGTCATTGGTGATGTCGTTCCGGGGGTCCGCATAGACCACCGTGTTGGCCATGGCCGCCATCACCGAGTTCGGGTTGCTGCCCGAGATTGGCTGATTCGACACCTTGACGATGTAGGTCATCTTGCGCCACTGGGCAATTCGCCCCACCATGGCCTGGACTTCCTTGTAGAGTGTGGCCATGGCCTCGGCCTCGCGTGAGGCGAAGTCGCGCTCAGCCTGCTCGCGGCCGGCCTCGAACTGGGCCTTGAGCTGGGTGACCCGGTTCTCGTGCTTCTTGTAGTCCTCCGTGCCCGGCGTCAGCTTGGCCAGGATCTCGGCCTCCTGCTGCGCCTCGGACTGAATCTTCTGAAGCTCACCCTTGCGCTGCAAGGCGGCTGACTTGAACTCCTCGCTGGAGGCCTTCACCTTGTCGTAGTTCTTGAAGACGGCGTCCATGTCGACGGTGCCAATGACCGGGGCGACCGGACCGGCCGGCGTTGCGGTTGAGGGGCTGGCGGTACGCCGCACGCCTGCGTCTTGCTGCTGGCCAAGGCTCGGACCGGCCAGCAAGAGGCCGACCCCGACCGCACAGAGACCTGTCGCGGCGACCACACGAGAGGAAATGACCATCGGTACAACTCCTTTTTTACCGCTGGTAGTCGTGGATTCCTGGGAACTGCGGTCGAAGCACTCGCTTGCCGGCGAGCCGCCCTGCTGCGTTGACTGATTCCAGCGGTCCCGCCGCCGTCAGAGCAGGTACATAGAGGTTTGCCACGCAGCCAAGCGAGAGGGCCTATCGCCCCCGCGCGATGCCATCCGGTACGTCGACGCGGGCATTCTGCATGGAAGCCGCCCGCCGGTCAAGATGAACCGGATGGTCACCGCTGGTCCCCGTCCAGGACCACCCGTCCGGGCCGCGGACCCACATAGGCGTGGTACGGGATCGACCGGACCGGCCGCGTCAGAGGGCGGTCCATCCGGGATGTGCGAGGAAGCGGTATGGTCATGGCAAGGCCGGCGGAGTGCCGGCCATGCTCAAGAGGTGACGGATGACCATAAAATCACACATTACACAAGCATGCGTGCGGGAAGGCGGACGGCCGCCAGCGTGAGGTAGACGCCAGGAAACACGGGCCTGGCGAGCAAGCCCGCGGCTGGCGCGGACGACGAACCGCGAACTTGCAGACCGCGGATGATCCGCGGGCTGCGCTGCGAGGCGGCCTCTGGTTTCGGCCTGGAGTTTTCAGGCTCCCGTGTAGGCCAGGGTGAAATCGTGGAACTTGTACTTCTTGTTGCGAGGCACCTCGCCGGCGGCCGAGAAGAGCGAGAGCAGCAGGTCGCCAAAGTGGTCGGTACGCACACTGTAAAAGTTGTGCTTGCCTTCCCGGCGAGACTCGATGAGCCCGGAGACGCGCAAGAGCGCCAGGTGATGGCTCACCGCGGGCTGGCTCTGGCCAAGCCTCTGGCAGAGGTCGGTCACGTGCAACTCGCGATTCTCCGAGAGGGCCAGATAGAACAGGATGCGCAGCCTGGTCTCGTCGCTGAGCAGCTTGAAAACCTGGGCAAGCTCGCGGATGGCCTGCTCGGAGACCTCCGGGAGGTACTCGACATCCTGACCGTTGCCCTCGTCGGAACGCTTGGCATCTTTACGCGCCATGAGACCTTCTTTCTGAAGCGATGAAGCCCAGGAGAGTTGTGAGAATCGTACAGGAAACGAGGTTGACGTCACCCCGTTCGATCACCAGGAAGAACCGCCGGAGCAGAATCTTCTGTGAGAGCCGCAGTGTGCAGGGAATAGTCGAATTCATCTATGGAATCCTGGCAACGAATCCCCACGAACCACGGCCCGCCGCGGCTGGAGCGCTGGCGTGCGTCTCCCCCTCAAGGCTGCCCCGAGCCGCCGGAAGGCCAGCTCAAGCAAGGGCGGCTGGGGGAATCGACCGGACGCAGCCAGGGGACTCCGGATTCTGGCACCCGACTCAGGCGGTTGTTGAACTCAAGGTGCTTTGATGTCTGTGGTGCAGACACATCGTTCTCTTTGCCGCGACACTACTGTCATAACTGCATTGAGGAGGTCAGGTCAATAGGTCATATCGAAATAGTGCATTTTCGAGCGTTGCCTGGGCCTTCTCGTCGAGCGGGCAGAGCGGCAGGCGCAGCTCTGCGTTGCCGCGCCCCAGCCTGGCCAGGGCCGCCTTGACCGGAACAGGATTCGGAGCCAGCCCCAGCAAATCCCTGCACAGCGGAAAGAGACGCGCGTGGCGCATCCTCGCCTCTTCCAGGCGTCCTCCCTCGAAGGCGGCCACGAGGGCCATGACGTCACGTGGGACAAGGTTGGCAACCACCGAGACCACTCCCTGGGCGCCCACGGCCAGCATGGGCAAGGTGAGGCTGTCGTCGCCGGAAAGGACCGTCAAGTCGGTCCGGACCAGCAGCTCGCTCACCTGGTCCAGCGAGCCGGCCGCCTCCTTGATGGCCACGATCGGGCCGATGCGGGCCAGCCGTTCGACCGTCTCCGGCTCCATGTTCCGCCCGGTGCGGCCGGGAATGTTGTAGAGTACCAGAGGAAGATCCGTGCTCTCGGCAATCGCCGCGAAGTGCCGATACATCCCTTCCTGGCTGGGCCGGTTGTAATACGGCGCCACCAGCAGGGCGCCGTCAGCGCCGGCCCGGGCGGCGAACCGGGTCAACCGGATCGCCTCGGCCGTCGCGTTCGACCCGGTGCCGGGTATCACGCGGGCCTTGCCCGCGGCCGCCTCCAGCACCACCGAGATGACCCGCTCATGCTCGTCGTGCGAGAGCGTGGGCGCTTCTCCCGTCGTGCCCACGGGGCTGATGATGGGAGTTCCCTGCTCGACGTGCCAGCGCACCAGCTCGCGCAGCGCCCCTTCGTCCACGGCACCGTCCCGGAACGGCGTGACAAGAGCCACCGTGCAACCCTTGAACATCTCCCCTTTTCTACCCATTTGCACATCTCCGAGAAACGAATGGCCAGCCCGGCCGGGAAGCCGGGCGCAGAGGCCTCCAGCAACCCGGTGCGAGGTCGAGCCTCAGGTCAGATTCCCAGATGCGACCGTGGGCAGATACCATCGAATTCACAAACATTCGGCTTGATGAAAGATCATAAGTCTTTGAAAGCCGAAATGGAAGAAGAAAACAAGGCAACTGGGCTCTCTGCCTCAACGCCTCCCGCCTGCCTCCCGCTTCCCGCCCGGTCGTGTGCCGGTCGTCATCGTTGCGGCCCATTATTGCTGCTTCGATTGCCCAGCTCAGTTGATGCACCGCTTCATCTCGCGCACGGCGCACTCCAGTCCCACGAACAGGGCGCGGCTGACGATGCTGTGACCGATGTTGAGCTCGGCCATGCCGCCAAGCAAGGCAACGGGCTGGACGTTGCGGTAGTTGAGCCCATGTCCGGCGTGCAGCTCCACGCCGGCGGCGACGATCGCCGCTGCCGCGGACCGCAGTGCCTCCAGCTCGCGCTGCCGCCGGGGACCTTCCGGGCTGCTGGCGTAGCGTCCCGTGTGCAGCTCGATCGCGGCGACGTTCATGGCCAGGCCCGCCTCGATCTGGGCCAGATCCGGGTCCAGAAACAGGGCCACCTCGAGGCCGGCCTGGCGGCAGCGCTCCACGGCCTCGGCCAGCCCCGGCCGCTTGCCGGCGACGTCCAGCCCACCCTCGGTGGTCAGCTCCTCGCGGCGTTCCGGCACGAAGGTGACCTGGTCGGGCATGACCTTGCAGGCCAGGTCCACGATGCCCGGCGCGGCCGCCAGCTCAAGATTGAGCCGCACCTGCACCGTCTGCCGCAGTCGCTGGACATCGCGGTCCTGGATGTGCCGGCGGTCCTCGCGGAGATGAACCGTGATGCCGTCTGCCCCGCCGAGCTCGGCGCTCACCGCCGCCCAGACAGGATCCGGCTCGCTTCCTCCCCGCGCCTGGCGCAGGGTGGCGACGTGATCGATGTTGACGCCCAGCCGCAGCATTGGTGCATCCCTCCGTTACGCAGCCAAGAGACCCGTCCGATCAGAGCTCCAGGCAGAGACCACCCGGCGCGGCATCACCCGCGATTCCCGGTCGCCCCGGGACTGTTGCCGGAGCTGCCTCCCACGGGATGCAAGGGGGCCAGCCCGAGCACGAATGTCCGCGGGCCGCCCACGGTGAATGCGACGGTGACCTTGCGGCGCGGACCGGCGCCATCCACCGCAGTGACCCGGCCGACGCCGAATTGCGGGTGAGCCACCAGGATCCCGGTTTCGAAAGACGTCCGGGTTCACCGGCGCCTGGGGGTCTTGCGGCCCCGCGGTCGAGCGGGCCGCCAGCTCGGCCGCCGTGGTGAGACGAAACCCCGGCGGATCGGGGCCCGAAGGCCAGGGGGCTGCCGGCCTGCGCGGCCATCCCCCACCACGGGGGTCCGCGCCGCGGCGGGCCGATTCCACGCCGGAAAGGTCGCGATACTCCATCGGCTCGTCCGGCAGCTCGTCCAGGAACCTGGATCGCGTGGTCGCCTGGATCTGGCCCCGAAACGTGCGGATCCGGCACAGGCTGAGGTAAAGCTCGCGCCGCGCCCGCGTGATGCCCACGAAAAGCAAGCGCCGCTCTTCTTCCAGCTCGTCGTCGTCATTGTTGGCCCGCGTATGGGGGAGCAGCCCCTCCTCCAGCGCGGAAACAAAGACCACCGGGAATTCCAGGCCTTTGGCGGCGTGCAGCGTCATGAGCGTCACCGCGCCGTGGTCCTGGTCCCAGCGGTCGATGGGCGAGGCCAGCGTCACCTCGGCCAGAAACTCGTGGACCGGGGCGCCGGGATGCTCGTGGTCGAACTCGCGGGCCGCCGAGATCAGCTCGTCCAGATTCGCCAGCCGGTCCTCGCCCTTGTCGCGCGCGCCCTCCCCCAGATAATCGCGGTAGCCGGTACGACCCAGCAGCAGACGAATGACCTCCTCGGCGGAATGATCGCAGAAGACGGCCAGCTCGTCGATCAACCGCGTAAAGTCCTCCAGGCCGCGGGCCGCCTTCTCCTTCAGGCCGTCCACTCGCCTGGCTTGCCGCGCCATTTCCAGGAGCGGAATGCCCCGCTGCCGGGCCGCCGTGAGCAGGTGTTCCAGCGATGTCTTGCCGAGACCCCGGGGCGGAACGTTCACCACCCGCGCGAACGACAGGTCGTCCTTCGGATTGGCCATCAGGTTCAGATACGAGAGCACGTCCTTCACTTCCTGCCGCTCGTAAAATGACACTCCGCCCACGATCTGGTAGGGAATCCTGGCGGTCCGGAACGCCTGCTCGATCGGGCGTGTCAGCGCGGTCATGCGGCAGAACACGGCGATGTCGCGAAACTGATACTCACCTTCCTGAACCAGGGTTGCAATCCTGCGGGCGATCCCTTCGGCCTCATCGGTTTCGCGGGCGTAGACCGACAGCAGCACCGGAGCGCCACGCGGGTTCTCGGTCAAGAGCGACTTGGGCTTACGCTTGCGGTTGAACCGGATCAGGTGGTCGGCCACGCTGAGGATATTCTTGGTGCTGCGATAGTTGCGTTCCAGCTTGACGACCCGGCAACCGGGGTAGTCGTGCTCGAACTCGAGGATGTTCGCCAGGTTGGCCCCGCGCCAGCCGTAGATCGACTGGTCGGGATCGCCGGTGACGCACAGGTTCGGGTGGTCGACCGACAGGGCCCGGACAATTGCGTACTGGGCCAGGTTGGTGTCCTGGTATTCGTCGACGAGCACATGGCGGTAGCGGCGGTCGAGCCCTGCGCGGACGTCGGGGTGGTTCTTCAGGATGGTCACCGTGTGGCCGAGCAGGTCGTCGAAATCGACGGCCGAGCTGACCCGGAGCTTCTCCTCGTAAGCCTCGAAAATGCGTGCAATCAATCCGTCGCGCTCGTCATGGGCCCGAGCCCGCAGCGCCTGCGGGCTGAGCAGGTCGTTCTTGGCCCGGCTGATGACCGCCTCGACGCGTTCCGGCGTCAAATGGCCCTCGTCTCCGAGCAGGCGCTCCATCACGTCCTTGACGGCGCGGAGCCGGTCCGCCTGGTCGTAGATGGTGAACGCCGCGTCGATGCCCACCAGCCTGGCGTGGATACGCAGCAGGCGGGCGCAAAAACCGTGAAATGTGCCCACCCAGACCCGCGAGCCGGGCACCAGGGCGTCGATGCGCTGGCGCATCTCACCGGCTGCCTTGTTGGTGAACGTGATTGCAAGGATGTTCTCGGCCGCGATACCGGAATGGAGCAGGTGGGCCACCCTGCGCGTGACCACCCGGGTCTTGCCCGAACCCGCCCCGGCAAGGACCAGCAGGGGCCCGTCGACGTGCGTCACCGCTTGCCGCTGGGCGGCCGTCAAACCCTCGAGCAAATCCATGGTGATTGCCACATCCTGCGTTGGGAGAAGAAGATCCGCTTTGGCCAGAGAGCTTTAGCGGCGGCGCGCCCCGCCGGCATCTGGGGCACGTCTGCCCAGTATAGACAATGGCGTGGCCGATCGCGAGGTGCACGCTGGCTGAACGTCACAAAGCCGAGGGCGGCGAGGTACTGTGTCCGTGCGTCGGCGATCCCGCCACTCCGCTTGCACCGGCAGGAATGCCAGTCAACGGTGCATGGGTGAATCTGGATTGGCGAGTTCATCGGCTGCTGGCGTGCACCGGCTGGCGGATCGCAGCCAGTGCTGTCTGGAGCTCGGGGCAAATGGCAATGAATGGGAGGTGCCAGACGTGGCTGAAGATCGTCTGGTTTTGTCAATGCACTGAGCATTCCAAACAGCAGAGAACCAGAAAGATTGTGTCTTTTTTAGATCTTTATCTCGATTTGATGCGCGGAATCAACAGCCGGCACAACGTCGATTGACCGGCTAAATGCCCCGTGCTAGCTTGTCTGTCACCGATTGAAATCGTGGAATCGGAGACGCTCTCCCAAAGTCTTAGTTTCGTAGCCTGGGCTACTCCGTTTCGGCTCCATGGCATTGCCCGCCGCCTGTGACGAGCTCCTGGAGACACGGCATCAATGAACTTCACGGCGAGATCGAGACCCAAACTCATGCATTTCGGCTCAGAATCGCAAGAACTGGCCACATCGGTGCACGGCGAACTGCAACTGAACCGCTCTTTACCTCTCCAGACAACCCCTGTTTCCATCGATGGTTTACGTCAAGCAACCAAGCGCTGCATCGACTTTGTCGGCGCGTTCATGGCCATGCTCCTCCTGTCCCCGGTGATGATTGGCATCATGCTTCTGATCCGGCTCGATTCACCGGGTCCTGTCCTGTTCCGCCAGCTTCGCCGCGGTCGGCACGGCCGGCTCTTCCACGTTCTAAAGTTCCGCACCATGGTCGCCGACGCCGAGCAGCGTCTGAAGGACCTCGAGGACGACAACGAATCCGAGCATGGCGTGCTCTTCAAGCTCCGCAATGATCCACGGGTGACGCCTCTGGGCCGTTTTCTGCGACGATCGAGCCTGGATGAACTGCCCCAGTTGCTGAACATCCTGCGCGGTGAGATGAGCCTGGTGGGTCCGCGTCCTCTCCAGCTCCGCGACAGCGACAAGCTGCGTTCCCTGGACCCGGAAGGGTTTGCCTGCCGGCTCCAGGTCATGCCGGGCCTGACCGGTCCCTGGCAGGTCGGCGGCCGAAGCGACGTCGACTATGCTCGCATGGTCGATCTTGATCGCGACTACGTGGAGAACTGGTCGCTTGCGAGGGACCTGCGCATCATTGTGCAGACCTTCTTCGTCGTGCTCCGCGGCCGTGGCGCCTACTGAGCCAGCGAAAGACCGCACCAGACCCGGGACCATGCCCGAGCAAGATCACTGAGCCGGCGGCACAACGCTCGCCGGCTCGTTCCATGCGCACGATTGCATTCCGACCGCTGCTCTGGGACGATGCGCGGGGGAGGGCTGGAGGACTTTGGAAATTCTCGGCATCGGCACCGACATCGTCGAATGCCCGCGCATCGGCAAGATGATCGAGCAGTACGGCGAACTCTTCCTGCGCCGGGTTTACACGGCGCGCGAGGTGCGCTATTGCCAGGCTCGCAAGCATGCGATCGAGCACTTCGCGGGACGCTGGGCGGCGAAGGAAGCGATCCTCAAGGCGATGGGTGCCGTGGGCAGCCAGGGCATCTCGTGGACCGATCTCGAGGTGCGTATGGATGAATCGGGACAGTCGCAGGTGCTGGTGGGAGGCGCAGCCAAGGAGGTGGCGCGCACCCGGGGAATCGCGGATATCCTGATTTCGATCGCCCACTGCCGCACCTACGCCACCGCCTACGCGATCGCGCTGGCCGCCCGGCCGGCGGACAGGCCGCCCGGCGCCGGGGCCTGAGACGGTGCGCGGATCAGCCTCCCATGACGGCGCTGATCTTCTCCTGCGTCGCCTCGCTGGGCTCCTTGGTTCCTTTGCACTTGGGGTACTTGGAGCAGCCAAGGAAGTAGCCACGGCGGCCACGGCGGACGACCATGGGGCTGCCGCAGTCGTCGCAGGTCTCGGCGACTTCGATGGTTTTCATGTCGGGCGCGTTCGTCGCCGCGGGCGCGGGGGCAAGTTCGGCGAGCTGGTCCTTGAGCTCGTCGGGCACCGGTGCGGTACCGCGGCACTTGGGATACCCGGTGCAGCCCAGGAAGGCGCCGCGCCTGCCCTGGCGCACCGCCATGGGCTTGCCGCACTTCTCGCACTTGACGTCAATCTTCACGGTGGGCAGGGGCTTCCCCTCGCTATCGACGGGCATCACGCTGCGGCACTTGGGATACCCGGTGCAGCCCAGGAACGGGCCGCGCTTTCCTTGCCGTAAGGCCATGGGCTTGCCGCACTTCTCGCATACGTGCTCGGTCTCGACCCGGGATGGCACGGGGTTGCCGTGCTCGTCGATATTGAACGACTCCTTGCACTCGGGGTAGCCCGAGCAGGAGAGGAACTTCTCGCCCCGCTTGTTTTCGCGGATCAGGAGCGGCTTGCTGCACTTCGGGCAGGCGTGCGTGCTTGGTACGGCCTCGGCGCGGGGCTGGCCGCCGATCGGCCGTGTTGCCTTGCAGTCGGGGTACTTCGAGCAGCCCAGGAACTGGCCGGTCTTGCCGAACTTGAGCACCATGGGCGCGGCGCAGACGTGGCACACCTCGCTGGTGGGGATGAGCACCCGCTCCATCTGCTCCTGGGCCGCCTTGAGGGCGTCCTGGAACGGGTAATAGAACTCGTCCAGCACCTTGACCATGTCTTCCTTGGCCGTGGCGATGCCGTCGAGTTCGTCCTCCATGTGGGCCGTGAATTTGAGGTCAAGGATCTTGGGGAAATGCTTGACCAGCAGGTCGGTCACCACCATGCCCAGGTCGGTGGCGTGGAACCGGCGCTCCTTCTGCTCCACGTAGAGCCTGTCCTGGATGGTCTGGATGATCGGGGCATAGGTGCTGGGCCGGCCGATGTTCTCCTTCTCCAGGGCCTTGATGAGCGTGGCCTCGCTGTACCGCGGGGGCGGCTGGGTGAAATGCTGGGTGGCGTCCAGCGCGTGCAGGTCGAGCACCTGGCCAACGCTCAGGGCGGGCAGCAGCTCGTCCTCCATCTTGCCGCCCGGCGGCCAGACCCTGCGATGGCCGTCGAACTTCATCACCTTGCCCTGCGCCTTGAACAGGCCCCGGCCGGCGGTGATGGCGACGTCGGTCACCGTGAAGACGGCGGGGGCCATCTGGCTGGCCAGGAACCGCGCGTAGATGAGCTGGTAGAGCCGGAACTGGTCGTGGCTGAGGCGGCCCTTGATCGTCTCGGGGGCGAACTTCAGCTCGGTGGGGCGGATCGCTTCGTGCGCCTCCTGGGCGTTCTTGCCGGCCGCGTAGCGGATCGGCCTGGAAGGCAGGTATTTCTCGCCGAACTGGCTGCCGATCAGGTCGCGCACCGCCTGCATGGCTTCTTCGGAAACCCGCAGGCTGTCGGTTCGCATGTAGGTGATCAGCCCGACCGGCCCGGACCCGTCGACGTCGATGCCCTCGTACAGCTCCTGGGCGATCTTCATGGTTTTCTTGCTGGAGAACCTCAGCCGGATGGCCGCCTGCTGCTGGAGCGTGCTGGTCTTGAACGGAGCATCGGCCTTCTGCGGCTTCTCGGCCTCGTCAACTCGCGACACGGTGTAGGAGGCCGAAGCCAGCTCATCGCGGATGGCGCGGGCGTTCTCCTCGGCGCTCGCCGCGAATTTCTCGCCGGCGAGCTCGGCCAGCGCCGCCTGGAAGCGGTCGGTCTCGGCAGTGACCCCGGCGGGGCTCACGGTCGCGGTGATCTTCCAGAATTCCTCGGTGACGAATGCGCGGATCTCCCGTTCGCGGTCGACGATGAGCCGGACGGCGACCGACTGCACCCGTCCCGCGCTCAGGTTCCGGGCCACCTTGCTCCAGAGCAGGGGGCTGAGCTGGTAGCCCACGAACCGGTCCAGGAACCGGCGGGCCTGCTGCGCGTTGACCATATCCATGTTGACCGGGCCGACGTGTCCGAAGGCGTCCTTGACGGCCCGCTCGGTGATCTCATGGAAGGTGACCCTGCGCACCCGCTCGTCGTCTAGCTCGAGCGCCTGCTGAAGGTGCCAGGCGATGGCCTCGCCCTCGCGGTCCGGGTCGGTGGCGAGGTAGACCAGGTCGGCCCGCGCGGCTTCCCGCTTCAGGTCGCCCACGGTTTCCTTCTTGGCCGGAACGATCTCGTACGACGGGGCGTAACCGTCGCTCACGTTCAGGCCCAGCTTCCGCTTGGGAAGGTCGCGGACGTGCCCCATGCTCGCCTTGACCACGTAGTTCGGGCCCAGGAACTTGTTGATCGAACGAGCCTTCTTGGGACTTTCGACAATCACCAAAGAATGGCCGCCGCTCCCACGTGGGGACGCCCCGGCCGATGCGGTCTTGGATCCCGAGCTGCTGGACGAGCGTGCCGACGAGCCCTTCGTCGAGCGCTTCCGAGGGGCGCCCTTGGCCGGGGTTCCGTTGCCTCCGCTGGATGCTGCTGGCGACTTTCTTGCCACGGTGCCTTCCTGCCTATCCTCTTCCATTTCCAATGGTTAGGTCGATCCATCTCGACCCGTGAGAATGCGGGCCTGGCGGCCAATGAGATTGCCCTGGGAAGAAATCCTGGTACGATGACTCTGGGCCGGCCAAGGTTTGAATCCGCATCCTGCCTCAATAGCGACATAGCTAGGGTATCGGCGCGTGTCAAGAGGGGGGTGCATGTAGCCACTACTCCCACGGCCTGTTTTGCTAGCATCGAGGAAGCTCATGCCGTTTGAGATATTTCGTCGCCACCAGCGCAGCTTGCTGGCCGTTTGTGGCATCATGGCGATGTTCGGATTTGTCGTCTCCGACAGCTTGCCCCGGCTGCTCAACGCGAACGTCAACGCGCGGGACCAGAAGGTCGCCGAGCTCTACGGCAAGGCCGTCTACCGCAGCCAGCTCGACGAGCTGGCGCGGCAGCGCAACCGCGCCAACATATTCGTCTCGAGCATCAGCCCGTACCTGCCGCGCGAGCTCTTCGGCGGCCTCAAGCAGCGCGACCTGGTCGACGCCACGATCCTCCAGCACGAGGCCGACCGTCTGAACATTCCGGCCACGCCAGAGATCGGCCGGGAATGGCTGAAGCAGATCACCGGCGGCCGGATGAACGGCGAGATGTTCAGCCTGCTCTTCAGCCGCTTCAGCAACGATGTCAGCGAGGAGCACCTGCTCACGGACATCGCCAACCAGGTCCGGCTGCGCAAGGTCCGCATGCTGCTCGGTTACCCCATCGTCACCCCCTATGACGTTTATCGCACGTTCCGCGACCAGAATGAACGCGTCAGCGCCAGGGCGGTTGAGCTTCCGGTGGAGTCGTTCCTCTCCGGGGTCGCCGAGCCGACCGCCAGCGAGGTTCAAAGCCTGTACGACCAGTACAAGGATGTTCTGCCCGACCCCCAGCGCGAGACGCCCGGGTTCAAGGTGCCCCGGCGCATCCAGCTCGAGATCCTCTCGGTCGATGGCAACGCCATGGTCCGAGGCCTGCGCGACAAGGCCACGGAGGCGGAGCTCCGGGCCTATTACGAGAATCACAAGACCGAGTTCGAGGTCCCCTCGGAATTCCCCGTCGACCTCTTCGGCGGGCAGCCCGAGCTGACGCCGCCGGTGGTGCAGGGCTTCGCCGACGTCCGCGAGCTGCTGGCGCCCCGGCTCGCCGAGGAGAAGGCCCAGGCCCTGATCGTCGACAAATTCACGCAGGTCAAGGAATCGGAAATGATTCCGTTCGCCGACAAGTACCTCTCGGCCCTCGACGACCAGGAAGAGGCCAAGAAGCAGGGGAGCGCCGCCAAGACGGCCCTTCCCACACCCCAGGACCTCAAGGCTGTCGCCGACCGCGAGAGCATGAATTACGAGAAGACGGCGCTCTCTCGCGCCTCGAGCTCGAGCGGCTGGGGCAGATCTCCACCGCCGAGGTCGGCCTCACCCCGCTCTCCGGAGGCCGCAAGTTCATCGACGAGATGCTCGACCCCAAGACCGGGCTCTACGAGCCTGTCGAGCTGACCGACGTCCTGGGCACGCGCTTCCTCGTCCGCAAGGTCAAGGACGATCCGCCCCACGTCCCGCCGCTTGACCAGGTACGGTCCGAGGTCATTGTTGCCTGGAAGATGGCCAAGGCCCGTCCCCTGGCCGAAAAAGCGGCCGAGGAGCTGGCGGCCCGGCTCAAGGCCAAGCCCGCGGCCGCCAACGATGCGACCGTGGATCGCTACCACGTGCTGCACATCCCGGCCATCACGCGCTCGCAAACGAACTTCATGGGGAATTCGATGATGGAACCCGGTTCCTCCCTGGAAACGCCCATCCCCGGGGTGCCTTACGCCGGTGAGCGCTTCCGCGATGCCTACTTCGGTCTCCAGGCCGGTACTCCGAGCGTGGCACCCAACGAGCCGAAGACCGCCTATTACGTCATGACGCTGGATCGCCGCGAACCGGTGACCTTCAGCGCCCTGTACGGAGCGGCCAACAGCGACGAGTTCCGCTACAAGAGCATGGTCCGTGAAGAGGCGGCGAAACGCCAGGACGAAGAGTGGATGGCCTGGCTGCGTCAGCAGGCCGGGCTCAAGCCGGACTGGATTCCGCCCGACGAGGCCAAGAAAGACGAGGCCGCCCGGGGCTGATCGCCCTGGGCCCGAACGACCGGGCGGAGCCAATCCGGGCGGTTGCTCCGCCGCGGTGCACCAGGACTGGCGTGCAGGCCGTGTCCCGCGCTTCTGCTGCCGGGTACAGGCAGCGGACGCACCGTCCGTTCACTCAGACCGTCAAATTGTTGATTCTCATGGCGCCGTGTCCTCAAGGAAGCGGCATGCGACTGGCCGATAGACTCTCAGGGAAGCGGCATGCGACTGGCCGACCGACTCCTCAGGGAGCCGGTCCGCCCATGCGGGCATGGCCAAAATTGCGGGGGTGGCTTGACATCCGCGCAGAAACGCGTAGCATCCGCGATTGAGGGAAGAGCTGCTTTTTTCTCAGGGACGAGGAAACCGCGATGAACAGCTCCAGCTACTTCGATCGCCTGGTCACGTCCGTCGAGCGAATTGCCCGCCACGCCTACTACCCGGGTATTGACGAGGCAATCGAGCAGTGTCTCGAAGACATCGACGAGTTGCTCATCGGCGGACGGATCACCGCCGAGGAGCGCGAGGCCCTGCGGATCGTCTTGCTCGGCATGACGCTCGTCGTCCCCGCGGGCACGTCGAACGCGGCCTGAGCGCCCCACTGTTCCCCGGCTCCGGACCAACCGCCCCGCGCCGCTGCCGCATCGCGGCAGGCACATCAGAGCATGGCCTCAGCCATGGCGATCAGGCAAATCCAGGCCAGTGGCCAGCTCCAGAGCAATCCCACAGCCACGTGGTGGGTCCACGGCACGCCAGCCTCGCCCCGGGAACCGGCCGGCGGCCCGAAGAGCCGCAAGACCAGTCCCGCACCGAGCGGCACGAGGCCGAAGAGGAGCGTGTCGCTGAGGCGAAAGCTGTGCAGCCGCACCGGCAGGATGAAGACGCCCATCACGATCCAGTAAACCCCGATGAGCAGCCAGGCGATCTCGGCCCAGGTGGCGCGCTGAAACGCCCGTGCCGCGCCGGGGCTGCTTGCCCGATGCGCGGAGTCACTCCGTGCCAGCGTCCCTGCCGATGTCGCGGCCGGGCCGCGGCCGGCGCTGGCTCGACCGATTCCGCATCGCCGGGGCGTCCCCCAGGACCGCGGCGCAGGAGCAAGAGCGGTCCGCTCATCGCCAGGCCCAGCCACGCGTAAAAGCCCATGGCGAAGAGCCCCTGGCCCGGAGACACGCCGCTCTGCGGCCAGAATGCGCGAAACAGGACCGCCGCCAGGCCGTAACCGACGACCATCGCGGCCGCATCCAGAAGCTGGATCCGGAACTGCGGCATTCGCGGCGAATCTGCGTTCATGAGCTGGGCCACCCGACCGGTCGATCCTTTCCCTGGCCATGAGATTGTACGATCAGCGCGGCCGCAACGGGCAGCCGGAACTCCGGCTCAACTCAGAACGACCAGGCCCAGACCACACTGGACCGGCCAGGCAATCGACAGGAGATAGCCCACGCGGTTGGTCCAGGGGGCCGAATCCGCCCGTGCGGCCTGCTCGGGGGAAACCATCACCCAGGTACCCCAGACGACGGTCAGCGCGACCAGGCAAGAGATCCCCAGCCCGACGACGAGGGTCGTCGCGAAGAGCGGGTTGTGACGTGGATCTTCGCCTGGCACCACCGACTCGATCACGGCGGTGATCACCCAGGGAAGACCAAGGATGGCCCAGAGTGAATCTCCCACCTTGGGATACCCGGGCGGCCGGCTCGAGTACCGCCGGGCCAGGAAGATGAATGGGCCGGCGGCCGTCAGCGCCACGCAGCAGAAGGTCAGGGCCACCATCACCCAGCCAGCCGGCGACAGCCCGCTGCGGATCACCCGCAGCATGTGAACCGATGCGATGGCCGAGCCCATCACCAGGGCAATGCCGTCGAGCACGTTGACGTCGCGGCCCTGTCCGGATCGTTGCATCGCGTGATTCCGTGGGGGACCAGGCCAGGATGCCATCATCCAGCCGGGCTGAGCCTGCTGAGAGGGCATGCACCCCGGCGGTCTGCCCAAAACTCGCCGCCGAACGTATAATATGACAAGTTTGCTAGACGTAAGGCTGAATCGGCTTCCGACTGTTTCCTGGGGCTTGCTGTCGGCGCTGCCGGCGGCACCTCCCGGGGCCGGACTGCAAGCTTGCACCGTTTTTCACCCGCCGCCGGATCCGCCAACCCAAGATGGCCCCTGATGTTGAGGACTGAGCCATGGCTTTGCCCAAGGTCGTGATCGTGGGCCGGCCCAACGTCGGCAAGTCGTCGCTGCTGAACTGGCTGGCCGGCCGCAGGATCTCCATCGTTGATGACCAGGCCGGCGTCACTCGCGACCGGGTGGGCGCACTGGCGCAGGTGGGTGACGACCAGAATCCGCGCTTCTTCGAGCCTCATCGATACCGGCGGCATCGGCATGGTCGACCGCGATGATCTGAGCGACGACGTCGACCGGCAGATCGATACGGCCATGAACGAGGCCAGCCTGATCCTCTTCGTCGTCGACATTCGCGACGAGCTGATGCCGCTGGATGAAGAGGTCGCCCAGCGCCTGCGCTATCTCAAGACCCCCGTCATTCTGGTGATGAACAAGGCCGACTATCCGGGGATCGACGAGCGCGGGGGCGAGTTCTACAAGCTCGGCCGGGGCAAACCGATTCCGGTCTCCTGCCAGCAAAACCGCAACCGGAAGGCCCTGCTCAAGCTGATCGACGAGATGCTGCCGGCCGGCGAAGAGCCCAGGCCCGCCGAGGCCGTCATGAAGATTGCCGTGGTGGGCCGGCCGAACACGGGGAAGTCCACCTTCATCAACACCCTGGCGAATGCCGAGCGGATGATCGTCTCGGAGCGTCCCGGCACCACGCGCGACTCGGTCGACGTGCACTTCGAGCTTGACGGCCTGCCGTTCCTGGCCATCGACACCGCGGGTGTGCGGCGCAAGGCCAGGATCCGCGACAGCCTCGACTTCTACTCCATCCACCGGGCGGAACGGTCGATCCGCCGCGCGGACGTGGTGCTCCTGTTCCTTGACCCCACCCAGGGCATTACCCGGCTTGACAAGCAACTGGCCGACTACATCGCCAAGGAATACAAGCCCTGCATCTTCACGATCAACAAGTGGGACCTGATGTTGACCGACCAGAACGACCCCTCGCAGGGGAACATGGCGCGGTTCGCCAACGTGGTCCAGCATGCCTTCCGCAACATGAGCTACATGCCTCTGGCCTTCATCACCGCGCAGACCGGCAAGAACGTGAAGGCTCTGCTGAACCTGTCCCAGTCGCTCTACAAGCAGGCCAACCGCCGCGTGGGCACCGGGTCGCTGAACCGCGTGGTCCGCGAGGCCGTGACGGCGCACCCGCCGGCCATGGCCGAGAACCGCAACCCCCGCGTCTATTACGCCACACAGGTGGGCACCAACCCGCCCACCGTCGTTCTGTTCGTCAACAGCACGCGGCTCTTTGACCCGACCTATCAGCGCTACCTGCTGAACGTCTTCCGTGAAAAGCTGCCGTTCCGCGATATCCCCGTGAAGCTCTACCTCCGTGCCCGCAAGCAGACCGAGCCTGGCAGCCGCGGCGACAAATCCGCCCGCGAGGCCGATGGAGTCGAGGAGTTCGAGGATTCCACCGCGGCCTATCCCGGCTCGTCCGCCGGCAACGGCACGGAGAACATGCGTTTCCTGGACCGCGAGGTCAACGAACTGCTCTCGGACATGGACAGCTAAAGGTCGCGCGGACCACCGTGCCTGCCAGCAGGGGCCGCTCATCGGACTGCGGGTCATGGAGGGTTTGGCCTCGTAGGGGTGACGGCGGCCCCGGCGACTTTTTGCCTCACGGACCGGTCCCGCGAGGCAAAACGGGATGCGCACGACATGCTCCTCGATCCGCCCCGAGATCGGCTCGGTGCGATCGACCTCGAACGGGCGGGCCACCGAGTTGCCGGCGACGTCTTCCAGGTCGGCGTCGACGACGATCGAGTGCGCACCTTCCTGCCAGGGGAGCTCGGGCCGGAACAGCCACCGCGATTCACTGCCGGCCAGCTCCACACGACCGGAGACTGCCCGGCCGCGGCTGTCCTCGACCCGGATCAATCGCCGCGCCAGGGCGCTATCGAGCGGCTCATGGAAGTCAATTTCCAGCGCCGTGCGGCTGCCAGCCGGCGGCATGACAACCTGCCAGGCACGCGGCATCGGGGATGTCTCGTCAGCAGGCCCGGCGCGGAACGCGCAACGGTAGTCCTGGTCGAGGGGCCGGCCCGTGGCATCGGGCCAGCCGCGGTCGACGATCAGAGCGTACGACTTGCCCTGAACCAGGATGGGGCCGACGTCCTCCCTCGGTTTCAGCCCGCGCTCGATGCGCCCCGGATCGAGCAGCAAGGTGAACCTCCGGCTGTCGCCCGACCAGAGCTCCTCGTCAAGCTCGAGGAAGGGATCGGCGACCGGCCGCCCTGAATCATCGACCAGGCGGAGATGGCGGTACGCCTCACCCCGGCTCATCGGCGCGGAGAAGTGGATGTAAAAGCGGAGCAGGTTCTCCGGGAGAATCTCCGCGGACGGGAAGACTGCGGACACGGCGGCCGCCGGAGCGGCTTTCGAGGCGGTTTCAGGAACGTTGATCTCGATCGAAAGGTCGCCCTGGCGCGAGGTGTGCCCCTCCAGGAGTGATGCGTCGATGCTCACCCGGTACCGCTGCTGATCCAGCGGAAACCGCGCGACGAAACGGAGCGTCGATCCCTCAACGCGGTACGATCCCTGGAGGGGCCGGCCCGCGGGATCAAACCGGGCCGGGTCGGAGACGACGTGGACGCGGCAGAGCGTGGGCCAGAGTCGAGCCGCATCGGCAGCCGCTTGCACCCTGGCCAGGGCGGAGGAAGCCAGCCCGTCGACCTGGATCAGGCGGGCCGGACAATCCATCTGCACGCGGATTTCAGGTTGCCGGCGCGGATCGTCGGCTCCAGAGATCGCCGGCAACGCCGCGAGGAGCAAGAGCACCGGGAGTCCCGCTGCGCGCAGGTTCGGCAAGGCAGCATCCGCCCGTCTCCAGATCGAAGACTCCCGGAGGTTCGTCCCGCCCGCAACCCATCAATCGATCACGGCAGCTCGATGGTCTCGAGATTCGAGCGCTCCGCCGGTGTCCTGAGTCAGGATCACGGCGCGGCTGTCGTCAAGCTTGTCCATCTGCACCACGCCCTTGAGGCCGGAGATCGTCTCGTAAGCGATGCCCCGGGTGCCTTGAACCGGCTGGGTGATGCCAGCCGCGCTGCCCGCGTTCTCGGTGGGGATCTTCATCACGCCCCGGCTGCTGTTGGCCAGCAGCAGGTAGTTGCGCCCGTCCCGGGTGTAGGGAATCATATCCAGCGGGCGATTGCGGTTGCCCAGCTCCGCGATGGTGGTCCCCTTCACGTGGGCGCCAGCCTTCAGCTCGGCGACCGGCACCTTCACCAGCGGCGTGCAGGTGTAGGCGGCCAGCAGGTACGGGTCGTTGCCAATCCGGTAGGGTACGAAGGTGCGCACGGGCGACTTGGTCTCGAACCGGCCATGGGCGCCGTGGTAGATCTCGATGGCCGCGCCGTCGAACCCCTCGCTGAACGGGAAGGGGATGGCGATCAGCCGCGAGGAGAACTCCTCGTTCGAGAGCCCCGCGATGAAGACGCGGCCGTCGACATAGGCGATGTCGGTGATCGACTCGTTGCGCAGCGATGGACCGTTCTGCTTCGCATCCGGCGTATTCGGGATCTCGGCGCGGGCGTAGCGGACGTTGTCCAGGGCCACTTCCTCCAGCTTGCCGTCGCCGGCGACGCGGAGCAGCACGGGTGCGGCGTCAGGGCCCCGGCCGCGCGCCACGGAGAGATACGCGCTGCCGGAGAGGGGATTGATCGCCAGATCGTTGATCATGACCTGGTCAGGCCTGGTGCCGAGCATGCCGGCCACCATCGCGGCCAGGTCCTTGACGTGCAGCGCCTGCTTGCGGGCGGCCGCGGCTCGGTCGCCGGTGTCGATGGCGTAGAGAGCTGACCCTCGGGTGTCACCCACGAAAAGAATTCCGTCGGGGCCGAAGCCGAGCGGCCCGGCCGACCTGATCTCGG
Organism: uncultured Planctomycetaceae bacterium; assembly: GCA_963833985.1. Lineage (GTDB taxonomy): Bacteria > Planctomycetota > Planctomycetia > Isosphaerales > Isosphaeraceae > Aquisphaera. The sequence goes on along the minus strand of CAWIAD010000002.1, from coordinate 4,586,571 downwards.
GATGGCCTTGTTTCAGGCTCGCGCTCGGATCTCCGGCCCGGGCGGGCACGGTGTACGCAATCGATGCGGCCAGCGCCAGGGCGGCCAGAAGGGTCCAGTTCCTCGGCATCCGGTTTTCTCCTGCAAGGGGCTCTGGGACGGGGCGGAAGCGAGAACGTGCTTTGAGTGGAAGTAGCGGCATTATGGCCGTGTTCGGCCCGAAATCCAACCCGGCGATCGACCGATTCCCGTCCGCCCGGTCCTGCACGGCCTGGTTCGTGGCCTGGCGCGGGATCACGGCCCGACCACTTGTTGCGCGATTCAGGGCTCGCGCGGGAGATCGGCCTCCGGCCCGGCGACGAGCCGGCCGAGCATCCGGCCCCACTTGCGGGGCATCTTGCTGCGGCCGAACTCGGGGAGGCGGGGGACAAACTGGTTCCAGGTCAGGACGGTCAGGCAGCTTGAGTCCTGCAAGATGGCCACCAGGGCGCGGCCGGCGCAGACGGCAAGAACGGCGATGGCGCCCGTCTCGGGATTCCGGCCCAGGCGGCGTGTCCGCGCCAGCGTGCCGCGGAGCTGATCGGCGGCCGCTTCGGGCTCGACACCGAACCGCTCCACGAACCGCTCCAGCGCATGCCGCGAGAGGCGGATCGAACTGTAGTCACGCTGGCCTGCGGGAAGCATCGCGGCGATCAACTCCTCCGCTCTGGTCCAACCCTGCGCTCACTTTCCCGGATCGTGAATCTGCTTCAGCTCGTCGGGGGTAAACCGGCTTCCCGTTTTTGGCCGGGCGTCCCAGCACGATTCCAGGGCGCTGGGCCGGGGCGTTTGAACGGGGATGAGAAACGCTTCCCGACCATCGGCGCTGCGGTCGATTCTTCCTCCCGATTGCAGTACCGCCTGCTCGGCCAGCCGCTCGCAGACCTCGATCAGCCTGGGGAACGTGTAGGGCGTGGAGTTGAACTGCCTCGTCGTCTTCAGACCAGAGGTGTACTTCGCGGGCAAATTCGCGTAGCCGATCGTCGTGCACAGGACGCCCGCGGCATTGGCCGGGTTGCAGTCGGAATCCTGGCCGCAGCGCGTGGCGATGGTGATGGTGCGGTCCAGGTCGCGCTCGCCGTACAGCAGGCCCATCACCACGTACGCTCCGTTGAGCTTGGCGTCGATGTTGAACCGGTAGGGCGGAGTCTCGTTCTTGCTGCACGAGAACCGGCGGTACTGCAAGTTCTTCTGGTATTTCTCATCAATCTTCCGCCAGGTGGCTTGCCAGTCCTGGGGGTTTTCGCGGTGCCAGGCCAGCACGTCGGAGATGGCCTCGTGGTACTGGCTGCCGCGCGGGATGGCGGCCAGGCCGGCCCGGATGATCTTCTCCATGTCGGTCTCGAAGAAGGCTTCGGCGTACATGGCGCCCATGAACTGGCCGCCGTAGAGGCCGTCGCCGTAGTTCATGAGCCGGCCGAAGGTCTCGCCCAGGCTGATGACCGTGTTGGGCAAGCTCGGGGCGATCAGGCCCGAGAAGTCGGCCTCGATCTGGTAATCGATATCGTCGGCGTGGTCGTTCAGGGCGGGATGTCCGCAGTCCGGCGGCGCGATGCCCTGGCGCAACAGCTTGCGTCCCGCGTCGTTGGCGTGCCAGAGCGGGTAGCGGCTGTTGGCGAAGTCGATGCCCGCCTGGCGCGGAGACGCCCAGTCCGTGCTCTTCGAGCGTACGCAGAAACGTCATCTCGACGTACAGATCGTCCTGATTGAACTGGTTGATCATCGCCGGCTTCCACTGCGGCAGCTTGTTCTCGGGGACCAGCTCGCCCTGGTGGCGGAACTCCGTCGGCCCGCCGAAGCCGACGCCGGCCATCTGGCCGATCCAGCCGGCCTTCATCCGGTCAAGGTACTCGGAGCGCGGCAGCAGGCGCTGACCGTTCCCGGTGCTGGCATGGGGACCCACCTCACCTGTCGCCGCCCAGATCACCCCCCGGCGCATCCACTCGTGGAAGTTCGGGTCCGACATCGCCTCCACGTCATGGCCCAGGGCGTTGACATAAACGCGACCCCTGCCGTAGCTGTTCACCCAGATGACCGGCTCGTCCTTGCCGGTGCCGCGGGGCTTGCCCGGGTCGGAATAGGCCGTCGCCAGCACGGTATTGCCGGGAACCATCATGGAGTTCTGGTAAAGCTCGTCGATGGTGTGCTGGAAGTGGTCGGGGAGCCCGCGGGAGATCGGATGGTCGATCGCGGTCTTCTTCACCGTGTAGACGTGCTTCGGGCCGTGGAAGCCCTGGTTTCGCCAGCCACCGCAGATTGCCTTTTCAAACTCGGCCCAGTTCGGCCTGGTGAACGCACTGGAGGCGAAGTGGAAAACCACGAGCCCCTTGCCGTCGTGGACGGCCTTCAGGAACGCCTGCTTGTTCGCGTCGGACCACTTCGTCTCCAGCTTGCCGCCGGGCGTGTCCTTGTAGTTCAAGAGCAGCACGTCGTACTTCGCCAGGTTGGCGTCCGTCAGGTCCCTGGCCGGCTCGGTGGTGACATCCACTGCAATCTTGCCGCCGGGAGCAAGAATCTCCTTGAGCTTCGGAGTGGTTGCCTTCCAGTCGTGGCCGTGGTCGCCGGTGATGATGAGGACCTTGATTGGCCCCTGAGAGTGGCCCGGCTCGGAGCCAGGGCCTGGGTTCGGACGTGGAGCCTGAGAGTGGGACGCGGGGGTTGCGAGCGCCGCCGCCGGGGCCTTCGGCTCCGAGGCCTCGTCCAGCGCGATCGGCCCGAAGACCGGAACCGCCATATCGGCGCTATCGATCAGGTTGCAATAGGGGTCGACTCCGTAGCCGTACCAGAGGTTGGCTTTCTCGGGGAGAGGCCCGGCCAGCTTGAGGACCACGGTGTCTCGGGCCTGTCCCACGGCGGCCTCGAAGATGACCGGAATGGGCGTGCCGTCCTCCTTGCGAATCGAGAAGCCGGCAATGTGCCGCTCGGCGCAAGACCCCGGCCGGCGAATTCGCCGGCGCTGGGCGTCATGCGCATGCCTGCCGACGCCATCCGGCCCCCGCCCATCCCCCCCGTGCGCTGCATGGTCATGCCCATGACACCCTGCACGCCTTGCATGTTGACATCCTTGAACTTCACCACGAGGGTGTTGTGCGGTCCGCGGGAGACGCGGTCGAGCGTCGGTGTGGTGGCTCCCAGCTGGCCGAAGAGCTCGCGCGCGGCGATCCGCGACAGACGTGCCCCGGCGCGCTTCTGTCCCTGGGTTCCCACGTGGATCAGGTCGTCGAGCTCGAGGTCGATCACCGAGACCACGGCCGTGCCGGACACGCGTTCCGGCAGTTTGCGCTGGGCTTCCTGGATATCGTTCCACGGCCCCGGGGCGCCGTCATGGACGAACCGGCCGATCTGCACGTAATAGAAGGGGAGTTCGGGCTGGTTCAGATCAGCCCGCACCGCGGCGATGAAGTCCGCGAAGACGCGCGGGTAGACCTTTGAGGCCTCCGGGTTGGCGTCGCTCTCGCCCTGGTACCAGAGCACGCCCTTGACCTTGCCGCCGGCAAGCTGGATCTGGCGGAGCAAAGAGCCGTACAGGCTATTGCCCCCCTCGTGCTTTCTGGCCGGGTTCCACTGATCCATGCTCGTGCCGCCGTGGGCGCAGGCGACCAGTCCGATCGGCACGTGCGTCTGTTCGACGAGCGACACGGCGAAGGGGAGCCCCAGCCCGGCGCCCTTCTTGCGGTTCCTGTGCTCCTGGGCGGCGCGCGCCGCGCGATCGCCGGGATTGCCCGAGTGCACGGCATCGGGCGAATCCACCAGCCAATGGAGCGGCTCCTCGGCCCGGGCCCACTTGCCGTTCATTCCCAGGGACATGACCAGAGGATGAGGCGGGGTGACATCAACCAGGTCACCCACGCCCTCCATGTTGGACTGCCCGGCCAGCACCCAGAGGTCGCCCACGTAGATCGGCCCGATCGGCTGCATCACCTGCTGGTTGTTCCGCCTCACGGTGAGCTGGACCTCGTAGGGCCCTCCCACCGGGACGCCGACCAGCTTGTTCTCGTAGAACGTCACGCGATCCGCGAGCTGGCGGTCAGCGTTGGGCTCGTGGTTCTGGGTGACGACCGTCGCGCTCACCAGCGTCGCGTCCTTGAGTGACGACGCATCGATGGTGACGGGAATCACGGCGCGGTCGTTGGCGTCGCGTTGAAAAACCTGCGCGGACACGGGCGAGCTGACCTTCAGGTCGTGGATCGTGGTGGGGCCGAAACCCTGAGCGGCCGCCGCCGGTGCAGCCGCGCCAGCGGCCGCCAGCCACGCCAGCAGCGCCAGCAGCGGAGGCGCTGGTGCAGACGTTCGGGGTGCCTCGGTGCTCGGGTGATCTACTCATCGCGTCATCTCCTGGCGTCCATGACATTTCATCGGACCGTGGATCAGCGCTCATGCTATCAGAGCGTCGGGGCCTCCAAAAGGGCCTCGATCGGCCGCTCTCGCGCCGGTTTGAGGGGCGTCCCGGCGCGCGTGGGCCGGCACCCCCGAACGCATCACACGGCTCCCGCGAGGACGGGCACCCCGGCGCGCGTGAGCCGGCACGCAGCCGCAAGCCCGCCGCACGAGAACTTTGTGCGCACGACGCGCGTTCGCGGCTCGCCCCGCGCCCGGCCATGCATAGAATACCTGCGAAACATGCGTGCCTTTTCCAGAGTTGCCAAATTCGTGACGCACTGCGTCGCGCATTGTCCTGGACGCATACCCAGGGCGGTAAGCTGGTACCGTGCCCGGTGGATCAGCTCACGCGCAAGCGCCTCAGCTCGCGGAGCACGGCCAGGCCTCAGTACCAGGGCAAGTCCGTGGGCGAGAGGTTCGTCCCGACGGACTGCCAGCGACCTTCCCTGCCTCCTTCCGGCCCATTACAATCACACCCATGAACGTCATCGTCGTGGTGTGCAACAGCCTGCATCTGGGGTTCCTTGGAGCCTATGGCAATGCCTGGATCGAGACGCCCCACCTCGATCGCCTGGCGGCCGAGGGCACCGTTTTCGATCATCATTTCCCCGAGAACCTGACCACGCTCCCAACCCGGCGAAGCTGGTGGACCGGGCGCTATGGGTTTGCCGATCCGGACGCCGGCTGGACGGCCCTGCGGAGCGACGAGCGGATCCTGCCGGATTGGCTCTGGGACCAGGGCGTGGCCACGGCGCTGATCTCGGATGTTCCCTTGCTCCGAGAGGCGGGGCTGGGCTACGGCCGCGGCTTCGACGAAGTGATCTGGGTGCGCGGAGCCGGTTATGACCCCCTGGTTCCTCCCTCGGATCCGCGCACGCGGAATGTCCGCCTGGCGGACGAGCTGGGGCTGCGCCTCCCTGCCGACGACGACCCGGACCTCGACCTCTGGAAGAAACGCTGGGAACAGTTCCTGCGGAACCGGGCCGTCCTGAACAGCGGCAGCGACCCGAACACGAGCGTCGCCCGGACCGTCCACTCGGCCATCGACTGGCTGGATCGGCGCGGCAGCCGCAAGGACCCGTTCCTGCTCTGGCTGGACCTGTTCAGCCCCCACGGGCCGTGGGACCCGCCACAACCCTATCGCGACCAGTACGCCGCGGTCGAGCCCGACGAATTCGAGTCGGACGAGGAGGGCGACCTGGTCGAGGATCTGTCCGGGGACGCCGAGGAGATCGCCATCGAGGACGTTCCGGTGCTCATCGACGTGCCCGCCGGCGCGGTGGGCGACGTCCTCAGCGAGGCCGAACTGTTTCGCCTCCGCCGCACCTACGCCGGCACCGTCACCCTGGTGGATCACTGGCTGGGAACACTGTTCGACGCCCTGCGGCGCATGGGCCGGCTCGACGATACCCTGGTCATCTTCACCAGTGACCAGGGTGAGCCGCTCGGTGAGCACGGCTACGTGCGCCGCTTCCGGCCCTGGCTGTACGAGGAGCTCGTGCACACGCCGCTCATCGTGCGCATGCCCGGCGGCAAGTTCGGCGGCGGCCGGCACCAGGCCCTGGTCCAGACCGTTGATCTGCTGCCGACGGTTCTTGAAGCGCTCGGAATCCGCTCCACCGAGGACCGCGATCCTCCGCTCCACGGACAGGACCTGCTCCCCTTGATCCGCGGTGAAAAGACCAAGCTGCGCGACTACGCTTGCATGGGCATGGACGTCGAGGAGTTCGCTATCCGGACCCATCACTGGCACCTGATCATGCCGCTCGAGTCCGACCCGGACGAGCCCAGGTCCAGCGAGCTCTACCGCAAGCCGGAAGATCGCTGGGAACAGAACAATGTCATCGAGCAGCATACCGAGATCGCGGACCAGCTCGAGCTGGGATTAAGGCGCTTTGTCGAGGCCCTGGGCCGCGATGCGCTCGAGGACCTGGCTCCCCTCCGCGAGTTCGCCCGCTTCGGAGCCCCGTGAGCCCGAGGCCAGGGGCGCCTGGGGTGCTGCCGTCGGGGCATTCGGGCCGGGACTCGACTGTGGCGAGGCCGACGGCGGCGTTGAGCCGGCCGGCGCATCCTGCTTGCTGGTGCATTTCTTGCAGTTGCCGCGCCAGAACCGGTACCCCTCGTTGTGGCACGGGCAGGCACAGCCGTGCCGCCAGATCCGCATCTGCTCGAAGAAGTCCGAGAGCATGCCGTAATGGCACCAGGAGAGCCGGCCTTCCTTGCCTCGGCCCGCGGCGCAGGTGGTGCAGGGGGGAGCCGCACCGGCTTGCGGGACGGACTGGGGTGCGGGACGAACGCCTGAACCTTGCGGCGGGCAATTGGTCTGGGCGCTGGCCATGCAGGCCTGGTAGGTGGGGGGGAACATCACGGCCGGGAGCTGGCATTGCGGCTGCGGCTGCGCAGGCTGGTGCAGCGAGTGCAACCAGGCGCGCAACGACCAGCGGTGACGCGCGGTCGTTCCGGAAGCAGCCTGAGAAGAGGCGAGGGCGGTACCAGCCTGGGACGATGGAGCGGCAGGTATCCGGGCGTGAGCTTGACCCTGGGGCTGGGCCTGGGCTGAGGCCACGCCGGCAGGCGCAAGGGCCGCCGGCTGGCTCTGGCTCGTCGGGACCGGCACGACCTCTGGTGCGGGAGCGATGTTCTCCGAAGGACCTTGTTCCGGCGCGGCCGGCGAGGGTCTGGGTCCAGGTTCGGCGGTTGGTGCAGGCTCGGGGGCCACAGGCTGGGCCGGTGGTGCGGCCGGGCTGGGGGGCGTGGCGGGCGCCGGAACCGGCTCGGGCGCCGGGACCGGAACCGGCGCGGGTGCCTGTGCCGGGGCCGGCGCGGTTGTGCGTGCAGGTGCGGGGGCCGTTGCGGGGGCGGGTTGAGAGGGCGTTCCAGGGGTGGGCGGGACCGGTCCCGCGTTCGGGGCCGGCCTGGGTGCGGGGGAAGCCTCCGGAGCCAGAGGCGGTGGAGGCGGACTGGCGCCCGGCGTCGTGGGTCCCAGCGGGGGCGGAGGCGGGCCCGCCGCTGGCGGGCCTGGTGCTGGCGGTTGCGGTGCAGGAGCCGCGGGTTTGGTCTGCTGAGTGGATTCAGCGGCCGCCGGAATCAGGTAGGGTTCGCGCCGGGGCAGCGCTGGGTCCGCACCGGCTGGAGGGGCCTCTCCCATGAGCGGATCGCGCAGCAGGTCCGTGACTGTCTCGTCGCGGGTGGTGGGCCTCGGGCTCACCGGCTGCGGTTCGTCGTGCTCGGCGGGAGCGACCTGCAAGGCGACATCGCCGCGCGTCTCCGGCAAATTGTAGAGCTTGGCGGGCTGCGCGGCCGGGCCGGGCCGGGCAGATGGCATTTGGGCATCGGCAGGTGCCGTTGCAGCCATCTGGAGGGCGGCTGGCTTCGTCTCGGGTTCCTGGGGATCGGCGGGTTCACCGCCGACCCGGCGGATCAGGCGGTCGATCGCGTCGTCCGGCGGGTGGTAGGGCGCCGTGAGAGACGCGTAGCTTGGGTAGCGATCCGGTTGCGATGGGCCTTTCGGCCCCTGCTCGCGCGATCCAAGGATGGGCAGGAATCGCGAGAGCCCCGTGGATCGGGGCACCGGCCAGATCTCCGTCTCCGGGTTGCTGGGCCGGGTATTGCCGGCACTGGGCGCGGCCGGCGGGTCGGACGGTGTGCTCGCCGAGGTCGGCGTCGGTGCCGCGTCCGCGTCCGCGGCCGGGATCTGCGTCTGGGTTTGTGCCTGGGTCTGCTCCGTGCGGGGCTGAAACCGCGAGGAGAACCAGCCTGCGGGCGCGGTACGATTCTGCGCCGCACTGTCCGTATTGGTTGTGGGCCATCTCAGCCGTGACTGTACCCCTGCGCACCCCGAGACGCAGAGCAACAGCATTGTGACCACGCCAAGCCTTCGCGACGGTCTCATGGCGACTCCTTCCGCCGGCATCCACTGGATCGCTCCGCCCACTCGCACTGGTTCGTTCACCTTCGGGCGGCTTCCTTTGCTGTTCTCAATCGGCTGGAGTGACGGCAACAAACGCCGTTTTCGGCTGGCCTGCTGCTCTCGGAACGTAGACAATTCCTACACCCGGCAAAGTTCCCTCATTTGCCGGTCTTCCTGGAATGCGAACCATGGTTCGTAGCAAAGGATAGAGACGACGAGCCGCGAGCGAAGAGATTCCGGATGCACGGCCGGCGGGCCGGCAGGCAGATCCTGCCTTTGCGGGCGCTTGCGGAGCGACCGGCGGTTGGAATCACCTCTCCCTTCTAGACCCCGGACTGAGCCCGAGGAGACTGAAGATGCTTGACGTGGAAGCGACCAGACGGTTCCTGACGGCACCCTGGCTCGTGGACGTGGATCGGGACATCAAGCTGGCGCTTTTGAACGCCCTGGCCGAGGAGCGTGCCCCGGCCGGAGCCGTCCTGCTGGCGCAGGGGCAGCCGAATGATCACCTGACCTTCCTGATCGACGGATCTGTCGAGCTGGAAAGGACATTTAGCAATGGCCGCAAGGAGATCGTGACCACGCTGGCGGCGCCGGCCGTGTTCGGCACCACCTCGTTCTTCCAGCCCAAGCCGCCCACCGTCACGGCCCGGGCCCAGACGGCCGTCTGGATGCTGACATTGCATCATCCGGCCCATGATCGACTGCGTGAAGAGCACCCGCGGGCGGCCGAGGCGCTGGCCCTCGCGGTCGTCCGCACGCTCTCGGAACGGTTCGACCTGCTGGACAAGCTGTTCACGGAATACATTGGTCATCACCGCGACGAGCCGAACCACACGGTCTCCGAGTGGTCGCGGTTCCGTGCCCGGCTCTTCGAGGAGCACACGATCTGATCGGGTCCAGCTCTGCACGGGAGAGCGGAACCGGGGCGGGGGATGGACGGCCTGCGCGGTGGTTGACGGATCTTGCGGCCCGAGGATCGCCGGGAATGGTTGACGGCGGCGAGGGCGGCCCTCAGAATGAAGTGGTGTTCCACGGATCGATCCGTGAAAGTCGTGCGCACGCCACTGGGGGTCGAATGTCCGAGAGGGGCGCGTCGGGATTGGGGGCCGCGCTGGGTTCTTCCGATCGGCCGAAGGGCTCGCCGTCCTGGCGGGCCGAGTACGATCGGTTGATTGCCACCATGCGCGGCTTCGGCAGCCACGGGCAGCTTGTCGATATTCGAGAGTCCCTGCGCTACGTGCTGGGGCCGAACCGGCCGCTGGTGATGCTTTGCCCGCACGCCGACGACGGGGCGATCACCGCGGCCTGCCTCATTCACGAATACGCGGTCCGGCGGGGCTTGCCGGTGATCGAGGTCCTGGTCTTCGCCGGCGAACGGAACGTGGCGGCACCCTGGCTGAACGACCAGAAGAAGATCTCGGTGCGTGAGGCCGAGTTCCGCCTGGAGTGCAACGTCCTCGGGGCCGAGGCGGTCTGCTGGGACCTTGAAGGGTACCGCATGCCGGGGTATCTCCCCTCCGAGGCCGATGTTGAGAAGGTGGTGGACTGGTTCGGCAAGCGGCGGCCGGGCGGACTTATTCTGCCTCCGGCCAATGATGCACACACGGCCCACCGGGTGACGCGGGTGCTCGGCGCGATCGGTCTGCTGGGCGCGAACCTGACCGACACGCTGGTGCTCAGCGGCTGGACTCCCTGGGGGCCTCTTGCCCAGCCCAATGCCTACTTCAGCTACGACGGCGAGGCCGAGCGCACCAAGGAATGGGCCATCCACTGTCACGCGTCGCAAGTGCTGCTCACGGATTACACCCAGTACTGCTCGCACCTTGGCCGGGCCTATGCCGCGCTCACCCGCGAGTGGGCCGAGGGTCACAGCCTCTCGGGCCGCGCGCACCGGACGGATGAGAGGTTCGTCGGCGTCGAGCTGTTCCAGATCGATTCCTTCGACCCGCAGCGTTGCGGCAACCATCCTCCTGACCCGATCCAGATTGCACTGGGTCTACTGAGCGGCCAGATCTCCCCTGCGCCGGTTCCGGCCGCCGACGCCGGCACCGGCCCCGTGACGGCGGATCCGGCCGAGGTCTTGCTGGCCGCGGGTGCTGCACCCGTACCGCCGAAGCGGCTTTGACCCGCCCGGCCAGTCCGCCCACGATGCCGCGTCCAGACGCCCTGGAGGTACCTCGGATGCCTGACCCCGCCCGCAGCCTGGAACGTGCAGGGATGTCGATCCTGGTGTTTGGAGACGCGGGCGCAGCCGGCCGCGAAGCCGCGGCGCGGATCCAGCAGGCGGTTCAATCCGCCGTCGCCGCCCGCGGCCGGGCCGTGCTGGGCCTGGCGACCGGAGCCACGCCGCGCAAGGTGTACTCGCAACTGGTCTCGCTCCATGCCGCCGGAGAACTCTCGTTCCGCGACATCGTCACCTACAATCTGGACGAGTTCTACCCGATCGGCCCGCTCGATCCCAAGAGCTACCGCTACTACATGCATCAGCACCTGTTCAGCCACGTGGACTTGCCGGCCAACAGCGCCCACATGCTCGACGGCACCATCCCCGAGGCGTTCGTTGCCGAACATTGCGCGGTGTTCGACCGCTGGATCGCCGCCGACGGCGGGATCGATCTTCAGCTCCTGGGCATTGGCCGCAACGGCCACATCGGCTTCAACGAGCCCTGCACGCGGCCGCTCGGTGAGGCGCTCGCCTTGCCCAGCCGGCTCACCGAGCTGCACTCTGTCACCCGGGCCGACGCTGCGCACGACTTCGGTGGACTGGAACGCGTGATCCCCCGTGCGCTCACCATGGGAGTGGCCCCCATCCTCGCCGCCCGCTCCATCGTCATGCTCGCCACGGGCGGACACAAGGCGGACGTGGTGGCGCGTGCCATCGGCGGACCCATGACGGCCGAGGTGCCGGCGTCGCTACTCCAGGCCAGCGCGCCCGCGGTCACCTGGATCCTCGACGAACCGGCCGCCGCCGGACTGCTCGAGCGCGCGGAACGAGAGTGAGAACTTTGAAACCTTGCCGGCTGATCCTGGATTCGCACCCTTGTTGCGGGAGATCGCCTTTATGAAGATATGCCAATCGATCAGGTCCGCGCTCCGTGCCGCCGGCCAGTGCATCGAGGAAGCCTACTGCGCCGTGGGCGAACGAGTCGCCGCGCGGATCGAGCGAGTGGCAGACGCCATCGCCGAGCAGCGCCAGATTGGCCGCGCCGGCCCGGTCCCAGGTGCAGCCGGAGCCGGTCATTGACGTCAAGAACTTCAGGGTCATCAACGGCCACAGGCATCTCTCCTGAGTCCGACCTTTCCCGCCAGGATTCGTGGCATTCAGGAGAACCGTGCGCATCGACACGCCTTGCAATCCTGCGGCGCGCGCATTAGACTCAGCATATGACGTTCGTCAGAGCAGGTCGCTCGGTTCCACTTCAGAAACCACGGTCGCGGGGAGACGCACGATGAGCGAGCTGGAGAAACCGGTGGGCCGGGTGTTTCGGCGGCTGAGGCTACAGCGGTTCGTGACCAACTTCGTGTGGACGCTGGCGATCGGGCTCTTGCTGGTCGCCGGGGTTCTGGCGGCAAGCAAGGCGCTGAACCGGCCCCTGCCGGGACCCGAGTGGGCACCGTTCGCCGTGGCCGGAGGCCTTGCCATGCTGACCGCGGCCCTCGTTGCCGTCCTCAGCGGGCCAAGCCGGCTCGACGCCGCCGTGGCCATCGATCACGCCTTCAGGCTCAGTGAGCGAGTGAGCACGGCGCTCACTTTGCCGGGCGAGCTGCGTGAGAGTGCCGCCGGGCATGCCCTGGTGGCCGATGCCCGCAAGAAGCTGGCCGACCTGGACGTGACCTCCGCGTTCGGCCCCCGGCTCCCCCGCCGCGCCTGGGTCGTGCTGATACCCGCCGGCCTGGCGGTGTCCATGCTCTTCGTTCCCGCCTGGATCGAGCGCACCGTCCAGGCGAAGACCGAAACCAAGGTCGATGCCAGGGCCCTGGCCAGAAAGACCGAGTCGCTGGCCAAGAAGATTTCCAGCCAGCGGCAGACGATCGATAAGGACAAGTTTCCCGAGGCCGAGAAGCTGCTGGCCCAGATTGAGAAGAAGGCCGAGGACCTGGCCAAGGCGCCGCCAGCCCAGAAGGACCGGCTCCTGGTGGAGATGAACAAGCTGACCGACGCCCTCGCGGAGCGGAAGAAGCAGCTCGGCTCTCCCGACCAGGTCAATCGCCAGCTCCAGCAGCTCAAGGAGATGGGCCAGAACGGCCCGGCCGACCAGTTCTCCAAGGAACTCGCCAAGGGCGACTTCAAGAAAGCCGCCGAGCAGCTCAAGGAGCTCCAGCAGAAGCTCGAGAAGGGGGAGATGACCCAGGCCGACAAGAAGGCCCTCGAACAGCAGCTTGCCGAGATGACCAAGAAACTTCAGCAAGCCGCCAACATGGAGGAACGGAAGAAGCAGCTCGACCAGGCGCTCAAGAACGGCGGCCTGAGCAAGGAGCAATACGAACGCGAGATGGACAAGCTGAAACAGCAGGCCAAGAGCCTCAAGCAACTGGAGCAGCTGGCCGGCAAGCTGGGCCAGGCCCAGGAGGCGCTCAAGCGCGGCGACACCAAGCAAGCCGCCGAATCCCTGGGGATGACGCAGCAGCAACTGGCCCAGATGGCCAAGCAGATGGAAGAGATGGAAGCCCTCGATAGTGCCATGGCGAATGTCATGGATTGCAAGAACGGCATGAACGAGGACGGCATGAACCAGCTTGGCGACGTGATGAACGGCATGGGCGGCATGGAAGGCATGCGCCCGGGTATGGGCAACGGGCTCGGCCGCGGACGCGGCCAGGGCGACCGGCCCGAGGCCCCCGACCAGACCGCAACTTATTCCACCAAGGTCCAGCAACAGATCCGCAAGGGGAAGGCCGTGCTCCAGGGGTTCACCCAGCCGAGCAAGACCGTCAAGGGCCAGAGCGTCATCGACATCCAGGGCGAGATGCAGGCCGCGACCGCTTCAGCCGCCGACGCACTCTCGAACCAGAAGATCCCCAAGAACGTCGAGAAGCACATCCGCGCCTATTACGACCAGATCAACAAGGGGAAGTGAGACGGCGGATTGCGTTGCGCCGCAACGCGCTGAGCCACCGGACATGGCTTCACGACGGTCCTTTCGGGGGCGAACGCACCTGCGGGGCCGGCTTCAGAGACCGTCACCACCGCGGCTGCGGGGCTTCTGGATGTCGAGGATCATCCGGCCGCCCTTGAAGATGGAGACAGTCCCGGTGGATTGAGACACGCAGACGGCGATGGAATCGGTGGTCACGGTGATTGACGCGGCCGCCTCATGCCGCGTGCCCAGGCCCTGAGGAAGCGGCTCCTCCAGCCGGCTGCGCGGGGCGATGAACCGCCCGGCCGCCAGCACCACGCCGTCGCCGCGCACCACGAAAGCGCCGTCAATCGCCGAGAATTCCTTGATCGTTTCTTCCAGGCGGTGGTCCAGGATGTTGCGGTCGGTCTCGGGATAGCCGTGGAACGGGTTGAAGACGAGCTGATGGCTCTGAGTCAGCACCCGGTCGCTGTCGCCCACCACGAACAGGGTACCGACCGTCCGGCCTTCCCGGCCCTCGACGCCCAGCTCGCTGGCGAGCGTGAGGATTCGCTCGAAGACCGCCGAGGTCACGTCCCTGGGCAGCGGATCGGCCGCGGAGGCAGAGAAGAGCTCAATCTCCGTGCCCATGTCCAGGACCATGATGGTATCGATCGAGCCCGAGCCGTCAATTCCCGTCAGGCAGAGGATGCGGTCGCCGGCCTTCACCAGGCTCTCGGCCGCGGCCACCAGCGTGGCCACCTTCACCAGGCCGGCGCGGGTCATGGCGATGTCGGGGACATGGACCACCGAGCAGATATCCTTGCGTTCCACGGGCGGCAGAAATCCGGGCCGGTGCGAGACCAGAATGATCCGGAAGTTGACATCCTCGATGAGCGACGACAGATCGGCATCTTCCTCGATGACGTCGGCGTGCAGCAGAATCACGCGGGCATCGACCTCGCGGGCGATGGCGTGGGCATGGCGGACCAGGCTGCGGGTCAATGTCTTCATGCCGTAACCGTCACGGTTTGGCCCCTGATCCGGCCGGCCCGTCCGGCGCTGTGGTCTCGGGGTTCGAGAACTGGATGGCCACCTGGAGGATGCCGAGGTCGTCGAACCATGTCGGGTCGCTGGCGATACCGGTCTGTTCAATCCTCAGCAGGTTCTTGCCGGTCTTGAGAAGGTCGCGGGGGATCGGAATGCGGATCCGCTCGGGCGTCTCGTTGGAGGTATTGATGTACCGGTTGAGGTAGTCGATTCTCCGGCCGTTGACGGCCACGTAGGTGCGCAGTTCCCCTTTCTGGACCAGGTTCGAGTACGGCAGTCCCGAGCTCTCGCCCACCACCTGCACCACGTCCAGGACCACGAAGGCCTGGTTGCCGGGACGGGCCTCATCCAGCACGAAGGTGCGCTCGAGGACGCCGCCTTCCGGCAACGGGGGGTCGAGCAACGGTGGGGTGGTCGAGATGTTGTCTCCCAGGTGATGCGCGGCGGAGTCGATGACCCGCAGCCAGCCCCGATCGAGCACGCGCAGCCGGACGAGCCGGTCGCGCGGAATGACCAGGGTGCCTGCGTAGGGCGTGGCAAGGGTGATGGCCGTGTCGGAGATGGCGGTGACGGCGCCCTCGGCGAAGTCAAGGTCGCGGCCGTCCCGGGGCTCTCCGGGGACGGCGTGCCATTCCAGCCGGGCGAGGGCGCCCGCGACGATGGGCGACGTTGCGGGCACGCGGCGAAAGTGGATGCCCGCGACCTCGCTCCAGTCCAGCGCCACCGACTTCTCCTCGATGTCGATGGTCACCCGGTCGTGATCGGCCTGGTGGACCTGTCCGTAAAGCTGGTCGCCAACCACCAGCCGCACTTCATCCTGAGAAGGGTCGACTTCCAGGCTGGTCGGCGGCTCCGCGAAGCGGATGATCTGGATCTCGCCGAGGTACCCTGCGAGGTCGGCGGACGGAGGCGTAGGGTTCGCGCCGGCTTTCCCCGTGGCGATCTTCACGGAGTCGAGCGGGCCGGCAGGGGCGCGGCCGTGCGCCAACTCCTTCCCGTCGACGGCGATCTCGGTATGCTCCGGTCCGAAGCGGAGCGACAGCCTGTGCCAGCCGGCGGAGTGCGCCAGCCTTTGCACCGCGAGCGTCGGTCCCGACGGACACTCCACAGCCAGGCTTTCCTCCGCCCAGCCCAGCAAGACACAGAGAGTGGCCGGTCCGGCCGGGCCCCGAAAAGTCAGCTCGAAAGTCCAGCGCTGGCCCGCGGCCGTCCGGCCTTCATCCAGGAACGCAAGCTCGACGCGTCCGGAGCCCACGGGCTCGGCGAGCCGGTGCTCCAGGGAGGCCTCGCCCGCGGGCAGCCGCAGGCCCTTGCCCGCGTGCGCCGGAGCCAATGACTCCGCAGGCTGGGGCTTGCCCCGTACGCTCCAGCGCGCCGGCTCGAGTCGATCGAACCGATCGGCGAACAGCCGTGCCTCGCCAGGGCGCTGGAGCACGGCCTGGACGCCGGGTCGTGTCACCGCGACATCCGCGGCTTGCCAGGGAACGCTGAGCAGCACGGCCTTGTCGGTGACGGCACGAAGCATCCCCGAAATCCGCGCGGTCTCGCCCACCTGGACGCGGAACAGGGGGGGGATGGCGGTCACCTGGGGGGCGCTGGCCGGCAAGCTCACGATCGCTCCAGGCTCCAGGGTCGTCGGACCGCTCAGCCGGCCGTCTCGAGGCACCAGCTTCAGCCGGCCGCCGGGCTCCAGGAGCAGGGTTCCCTCGATCCGCGGCTGTCCGGCGCGATCCAGCAGAACGACCGCGGAGCGATCGTCTCCGCCTCGGCCGGGGGTGGCCTCCGCGTAGGTTCCCGCCTGGCCCCTGCCCACCAGGGCGGCAAGGACCAGCACGCCGGCGACCGCGCCCGAAATTGACTTGCGCTGGCTTTTCATGATCTCGATTCTACGGGGGTGATTTCCCCCGCGGCAAGCACCGTGGCAGTGCACCCGTGACGGCACGTTGCGGCATGTTACGCTGGACATCGAGATCGACAACCCGCCGGCATGCTGGCCGGGCGATCCCTTTTGCGCGTCCTGGTCCATATTCGCTCACTTGCAGGAGTCTCGTCGATGCGGCACGGACACGGTAGCAAGACCGCCTGGCTCAGCGCCGGGGTTTGCTTGCTCTCTCTCAGTATGGCGCATGGATTGGCCTGTTCCGCGGCCCCGGGTGCGGAAATCGTTCAGGACGGCGGAAAGCCGCTTCGCGTCATCGTCTTCGGGGCCCATCCCGACGACTGCGAGATCTCCTCCGGAGGGACCGCGGCGCGGTGGGTCAAGCTGGGCTTCAAGGTGAAGTTCGTGAGCGTGACCAATGGCGATATCGGACATCACCAGATGGCCGGGGCCGTCCTGGCCCGCCGCCGGACCGCCGAGGTGAAGCGCTGCGCCGAGATCCTGGGGATTGATACCGAAGTCCTCGATATCCACGACGGCGAGCTGATGCCGACCCTGGAGAACCGCCGCACGATCACCCGCAAGATCCGCGAGTGGCAGGCCGACGTGGTCATCTCGCCCCGGCCCAACGATTACCATCCCGACCATCGCTACACGGCGATCCTCGTCCAGGACGCGGCGTTCATGGTGATCGTGCCTAGCTTCTGCCCGGACGTCCCGGCGCTGTGCAAGAACCCCGTGTTCCTGTACTGCTCCGACGGCTTCAAGAAGCCCAACCCATTCCAGCCCGACGCCGTCGTGCCGATCGACCCGGTGATGGATCAGAAGGTCGCCTGCATCGACGCGCTGGAGTCGCAGTTTTATGAGTGGAACCCATGGCTCTTCGGTTACCTGAACGAGGTGCCACAGGGCAAGGAGGAGCGGCTGGCCTGGACGCGGAAACGAGCCGAGGAGCGATCCGGGAGCCTGGCCCAGCGGTTCCGGGCCGAGCTCATCGCTGAGCTGGGCCAGGAAGCGGGCTCGGCCGTGAAGTGCGCGGAGGCCTTCGAGGTCTGCGAATACGGCACACAGCCTTCGAGCCAGGAGCTGCTGGCCATCTTCCCGTTCTTCAAGCAGACCGCCGGGCGCCGCTGAGCTGACCCCGCGGAAACGGCCATGAGCCGGCGGGCCGCACCCACGTGCGAGCCGCCGGCTCATGCTGCTGCCGCCTCCCGCTTCCGACCGTTGCGGCTCAGAGCGGGGGCGTGATGGCCTGTGCGGGTCCGCCGCAGCGTCGCAGGTGATCCTTGTCAATGTAGACCACCTCAACCCGGTGATCCACGTGGTTGAAGGGAATGGGGTAGTCCGACCAGTACAGCTCGTCAAAGTAGACGGTGCACTTGTAATGGCAGTGCACGAGCTGGCAGGGGCCGGCCAGCGGGTAGATCTTGCACGGGTCGATCTTCTCGCCGATCTTCTCGATCAGGATGCGGACGTTATTGCGTTGCGTCTCATAAAAGAAATAAGCGCCGTTCTTGAACTTGGGCACCTTGTTCCAGACCTCTTCCTCGCTGGGCGGGTCAAGGCAGGCCGCGCCGAGACCGTCGGCGGGAATCGGATCCAGAATGGGCACGCGGTCCCGCTGCTCACGCTTGATATCTTCTTCGAGGCGCTGTTGCTGTGACGGCAAGACAGGCCAGGCGAACGACCACCCCGTGGGACGGAGGGGCGACATGTTGCGGTACACATAATCGAGTCCGCAGCCAGAATGCGTCGTCGTCATCACGGCCAGAAAGGCACTCGTCAGCAGGCCGCGAACCCAGCGCGGGGTCATCGGGCTCCGGTGCCGCGCGGATTGGAACATGGTCTTTCCCCCTCCTTGGGACTTGCGCGAACGCGCCGGGAGCCTCTCCTGCCCTCCGGCCGGCGCCGGGACCGTTGTGACCTGGATCAGGACCGATCGTTCCGGCGTCTCGTTTTCTTCATCGCGACCAGTCCATGTGGTCTAGTTATCGTTCGTCCGTGTCTCGGGCTGTGAGGAATTTCCGGAATCGAGCGACAATTTCTCTTGCCAGGCCCCGGCGCGATGATCTCGTCATCCGTTCTCATCGGCCGTGCGGAACATTAAAATGAGGCGACGCCACTCGCAACGCCCACTCTGCTCCCGTCCCACACAGGGGAACCGACATGGCAGCGAACTCATCCGGCCCGTCCCAACCTGAACCGCTGGAACACCTTGACGATTGGGAGTCGTTCCTGGTCGAGCGCTACCCGGCGCCCGGCGAAGGAGCGGCGTTTCGCGACTATGGCGACAGCGTCCGCCCCGGCGTGCGCGAGTTCTACTATCTCAACCACACCTCCCAGACGGTGGATTTCGTGCGGGCCAAGAAGCGCGAGTTCCTCTCCCTGTCGCGCCGCAGGATGGGAATCTGGGACGCCATGGAGTATCTCAACACCCTGGTCGACGACAGCGATCCGGATACCGAACTGACACAGATCGAACATCTGATGCAGGCGGCCGAGGCGATTCGTGCCGATGGCCATCCCCGCTGGTTCATCCTTACGGGGCTGATCCACGACCTCGGCAAGATCCTCTGCCTCTGGGGCGAGCCGCAGTGGGCCGTTGTGGGCGATACCTTCCCGGTTGGCTGCCGTTACTCGGAAAAGATCGTCTTCCACGAGTTCTTTCGCGACAATCCCGATTCCTCCGTGCCCGCCTACCAGTCCGAGAACGGTATCTATGAGCCGGGCTGCGGTCTCGACAAGGTGGACCTCTCGTGGGGCCACGATGAATATCTGTACCACGTGGTCAAGAATTACCTGCCCGACGAGGCGCTGGCCATGATCCGCTACCACTCCTTCTACCCCGCCCACCGCGAGGGAGAGTACACCTGCCTGATGAATGACCGCGACCGCCGGGAGATGGAGTGGGTCCGCAAGTTCAACCCCTACGATCTTTACTCGAAGGGCCACCAGCCGCCCGATGTCGCTGCCCTCGAGCCCTATTACCGCGAGCTGATCGCCGAGTTCTTCCCCGAAACGCTCTCCTGGTGAGGCAGGCGTCGAGCCGATCCATGGACGCGACAGCGGAACATGCAATCGTCATGCGGGCTTGCCGTTCGTACCTGAGTTGTTTGGAATCACACGGTTGATTGCTGACGCTCATTCATCGCGTCGCGATCTCTGGATGGCTTTCGCCTGCCGCTGGCTGGGCGGAGCGCTGGACCTCCTGCACGATTTCCTGCGCCGCGGCTCTGGATCTTGCATCCGCCGCGGTCGCGACGGCGATCAGGCCGCACTGGTAGGCCGCCGTCGCGTGGCCGGCGTCGGCTTCCAGCACGGCGAGGGCGTACTGGGCCTCGAAGAGCCTGGGGTTGCGGGCGATCGCGCGCTGGTAGGCCTGCCGAGCCTGCACGAGATCGGCCTCGGCGAGGTACGTCGCGCCGATCCTCGCGGCGAGCAGGGCCCGGTCGGGCACCGTGCCGGCCTGTTCCCAGAGCGACCGGGCGCGGGCCGGGTCACCCAGGTGCAGCCACAGGGTCGCGACCCGATCGACGCATTCCCAGCGCGCATGCGCCGGGGAATGGCCCCGCTCGATGAGCACGGCGGCGCTCTCGGCCCGCCCGAGACGCAGGAGAACCGCGATCACCTGTTCCAGCTCCTCGGGGCTGCGCCAGTGCTCCGGCGGTGGCGGACCCAGCATGCGACGGAATCCGAGCGCCGCGCCGGCTGCCAGCGTTTGCAGCCTGGCCTGGTTCTGATTGAACGCTCGAACGCCCGTCATTCGCTCCAGGAGGGGAAGCGCGGCCTCATACATCTGCCGCGTCTCGTACACCTGGTCAAGCAGCATGAGGGTTGTGAAGTCCTCGGGCGCTCGATCGAGCGCGCGGCGCAGGGCGCAGGAGGCACGGACCAGGGGCAGATCGACGGTCGGATCGAAGGGCAGGTTGTAGCGCGGAGCACGCGCGGGCAAGGGACTGCGCAGCAGTTCGATCTGCCCCAGGCACTGCCAGGCCTCGCTCGACCCGGGATCGAGAACCGTGGCCTGGCGAGCGTCATCCAGACCGGCCCAGGCAAGCGGCCGCACCAGGTACAGGCGATCGGGAGGGATGGCACCGAGGTAATTGCAAACCGCCCTGGCCGACGCCAGCAGGGTGCGGACGTCGCGCGGTCCGGCCGGCCCATGAGGCGCGAAATGCCGCTCGGCAAAGTCCACCGCCGGAACCCGCGCGGCCGGCACGGATTGCTGGTGCACGACGACCGCCGTGACCGGGTCGAACCAGACGCACCGCCAGTTGCCCTGGCGGAGCAGCACGGCGCCCAGGTGCGCGGCGTTCGCGTGGTCGGCCATGACGACTGGACGCCCCATCGCGTCCAGCGCGGCCTCCCAGCCTGGCTCGTCCGCCCCGATGCCCTGATAGAGCCGCACGAACTTGCCGAGGCTCTGCGCGTTGCGCGCGGGTCCGTGAAGACCTTGCGCTGCGGTCCATTGTGGTACTCGTAGAGCGCGGCCTCGGCGACCGGAAAGCCGAGGAAGCGCTCGGTCATCGCCTGGCCCCCGCAAAAGCGGATGGCCTCATGCGGATAGTAGAGGGGGTCCTCCCCCAGCCCGAACCGCCGATCCTCGCGTGTCGCCTCAAAGAACCAGCCGGAGCCAACCCAGAACAGTAGGGATACGATCGCGGCGCCGGCGAGCAGTCGGGGCGCCCAGACCGTTCCAGGGGAGGACGCGGACGATTCGCCCGTGGCGGCTCGACGGCCTGCCGCGGCCGCGGCCCACTCGCCGAAGTTCCATGCCGTCACCGCGCCCACCACGGCCGCGAACTGGTGGCTGTTCCGCGTGGCTCTGAAGCTGAGCGCGGAGAACGCGACGAACAGCAGCAGGCGAAACGGACTCAGCCGCCAGCGTTCCTCGGGCGGCATCGGCCCCTGCCGGCTGGAGCGCACTGACCAGGCCAGGGGGAACAGGAAGCTGGAGAGCCCCAGCAGCATGGTGGCGAAGTAGAGCCAGAGCCGCAGATTCAGCCATCCCGTGCGGCGGATGAATTCCGGGATCGGCGTCAGCTCGGCCACCCAGGTCGAGAAGACGGGGTCACTCATGGCCTGCAAGAGGTGCAGTGGCACGGCCACCCCGCGGACGCCGAACGGGTTCGCCAGGCACGCGGCGCAGGCGGCCGCGCTCGGCGGGCCGATCGTGGCCCACCAGGCCCGCCGCTCGGAAGTAAACGCCCCCGGCGATAGCGCGGCGTCCCCGAGCGCAAAGGCCAGGAGAATGGGCCCCAGCAGGAAGAGCCCCTGTGAGTTCACCCAGAAGACCTGGACGACGGGCAGCAGCCAGGTCAGGCGCGGGTGACGATCCCACCGGACCAGCACCGCGAGGAAGACGGACAGGTACAAAAGCGTGAGCGTTTCGGGCCGCACATACATCCGTCCTGAAAGCACGAGAAGCGCGGGAAGCCATGCCAGCAAGATGGCCCACATCGGCCATTCCGGCCGCCGCGCCGTCACCAGCAGCAGCAGGGCCAGCGTGGTGACGCCGCACTTGGCCAGGTTCACGCCGGCCACGCCGGACCTCTCGTGGACCCAGCTGATCGCCACCTCGAAGAGCCAGTGCAAATTGATCCAGGGGCGCTCAGGCTCTGCCGTGAAGGTGAAGATGTCGGTGCGGGGAATCTGAACGGTCTGGCGGATCAGGTCGCCGGTTCGCAGGTGCCAGTAGAAATCGGCATCCCGGACCAGGAACATCCCCAGTAGAAACGTGAGCGCGAGGAAGAGGACGACGAGGACCATGTCCGCGAGCCTGGCCCGGCGCTGGTCCGCTGGTGGCGGGCTCGCGATCGACATCGGCATGCTCCGAGGGCCTGTGCGCTCGACGCGTCCGCGGGCGGAGTCCGCACCGTGGCCCTGAGTACGGCCCCGAGGACTCCGTGCAAGTCTAGAACACAACCTCGCGCGACTTGGGGCCGCGAAGCGAAGCGTCGCCCGATGACCCCTCTCGTGACGTCCGGCTGGCAAAACGCGAATTGAACGGCTTGAATCCGCGTGAGCGTGGTGGTACCTTTACTCACGATTTCACTGTCGTCGTGCTCGGGATTGCTTCTCGCCGCCGAGCAATCATCAAATTCATGGCGGGTTCGCCCAGAAGCCGTATCGCGTTTCAGCTCATCGCGTCGTGCGAGGTGGAATGAGACTCCCAGTTCGAAACCTCCTGGGAAATCGCCTCAGCGGCGGATGGCTCGCGCTGCTGGCTGCGTTCGCCTTCATGCCGGCGCCGTGCGTGCCGGCTGTGACGCACCTTACGTCCATTCCACGATGGCGCGGCAGCCTGGTTCGCTGGCCTGGAGCAGCTGGAACGTTCGGGGGCACTCCTCGACCTGGCCGATCGCACCCCACACCGGTTGCCGGCAATGCCGTGCACCGGGGCCTTCTGCTCGAGGAGCCCCGCGGCACCGTCGTCGACACAGCCGTCCGGCTCCCGCCTTTTCCGCGTCGAGTGGGCCCTGGCAGTGACCGCTGGCCCGGCTAACGAGCCGGGACTCATCGCAAGCCTGCCCTGTGATCCCGGTCCTCCCGGCATCGACCGGACCTGCTCGATCTTCCACCCGCCCCGACCGCGCCGCCGCGCCTTCTCTGCCTGAGGAACCCTGTCAGGAGCGTATGGCCGGCTGCGCGCTGCGCCGCAGGCTCGATGCGTGCTGGCGGCGTCCGGTGCAGATGCGGACATCTTCTGGCGCTCGCGGTGGTCCCGCGTGCGCGGGTGCCTGTACGTCAGGATCCGTCCCCGAGCACTCGAGCGGCGCTCGACTGCCGCGGCGGTCCGACCCGTGCCGGAAACCCTGGGCCTTCGCGCAAACGCCACGGCTCTGATGGCCGCTGTCATCAGCGCCGGCGCAGATCCTGCGCGATCCGTACTCCCCTCATTATTAGCGCGCATTGTTATCAAAGTCTTCTCATTCCTTCGATCATTCTCAAGGAGTTGCTTATGCGTATTCGTTCCACGCACCGAGGTTTCACGCTCATCGAGCTGCTGGTGGTCATCGCCATCATCGCTGTCCTCATCTCTCTCCTGCTGCCAGCCGTACAATCGGCCCGCGAGGCTGCGCGGCGGATCCAGTGCGTGAACAACCTCAAGCAGATCGGGCTGGCGTGCCAGAACTACGCCGAGTCGCGCGGGGCCCTGCCCGGGGCCGACATGGTGTTCAACGTCACGGAGCTCTCCGCGCTCACCATGCTCTTGCCGCTCATGGAGCAGACGGGCATCTACAACTCGGTGAACTGCGCCTTCAACTACCAGGACCCCACGAACACGACCGCGATGTACACGGTCGTCAGCCAGTTCGTCTGCCCCTCGGACCTGAGCGATCCCTTGCCTTCCCTGGGTGCGCAGACGAATTACATGGCCGACATGGGCAGTGGCATCGTCTGGCAGTCGCCCGTGGGGCCGAACGTGGGATTGCCCACGCCCAACGGCGTATTCCACGGCGACAGTGCCACGAAGTTCGCCGCGATCACCGACGGGCTGTCGAACACCGGGTTCTTCAGCGAGCGGGTCCTGGCCGACGGCAACAACGCGATCGTCAGCCCGGTCGCCGACGTCTTCTTCTCACCGCTGGCTCCCACGACGCCCGACCAGGCCTTTCAGCAATGCCAGGCCGTGGATATCACGAACTTGCAGAACCAGTTTCCCCTGTTCATGGGTGCGCCTGGCTGTGCGGGCAGCATATCTTCACTCATGTCTCGGGTCCGAACTCTCGGTCGTGCGGTTTCTTCCTTTCGCTCCGCGCCGTGATGCCGCCGAGCAGCCACCACCCGGGTGGCGTGAACCTGCTGCTGGGGGACGGCTCGGTGCGGTTCACGAAAGATTCGATCAACCTGGCCGTCTGGCGGTGCTTGGCACCATTTCCGGCGGCGAAGTGATCAGCGCAGACAGCTATTGATACAGGAAGGGGCAGCTTCATGTGGAACACGAAATCGGGCCTGACAAGTCAGTCCATGTCGTCCGTCAGGGCAGAACGCACACTGGCCCTGTACGGTTCGCTGGGCATTCTCGCCGCCTGCCTGGCCGCGCTCTCGCTGCTGGCGTTTTCCGGCTGCGGGAGCAGCGCGGCCCACGCGGTGGATTCGTCCCGCGCACGAGACGCGCTGGTGACGGCACTGGATCGCTGGAAAAACGGGGATGCCCCCGGATCGCTTGCCGCGGCCGCACCTCCCATGACGGTGCAGGACTTCGACTGGCAGGGCGGCGTCCGATTGCTGGATTATCAACTGCTGGGCGAGGGGCAACCGCGCGACGCGAACCTGAGCGTGCGGGTCAAGCTCACGCTCGCCGGGAACAAGGGCAAACCGATCGAGAAGACCGTGTATTACCTGGTGGGCACCAGTCCCTCGGTCACGGTTTTCCGGGACATGCTGCGACGTTGACGCGGTCCGGAGCGATTCACTCCGCTTCCGATCCGATTACAACCACGACCTTCCTCAAGGAGTTTCTTCATGCCTGTTTCGAGACCATGGACCAAGATGCTGACATGGCTTCTCGGCGCGGCGGTTGCGGCGTGGCCCGCGTCCGCCGACGAGCCAAAGGGGGCCGCGACACCCACGGGCGCTCCGGCGGCCACCGAGGCCGACGAGATCGCCAGGGTCCTCAAGGAGTCCTGGCCGGATCGTCCCGAATGGCTCGATATGTACACGGCCATCCTGGACGACGAGGCCATGGGACCGAACTACGGTTGGTTCCGGACCGCCGTCACCCAGACGCGGTTCACCTGGGACAGCACCCGCAAACGCTATGACCGAGACGGCGACGGCCGCATCACGCGCGCGGAGTTTCCGGGTCTCGACCACGATTTCGCCCGGCTCGATCGCGACCGCGACGGTGCGCTCACCGGCACGGATTTCGATTTCTCCAGGAGCGATGCACCGACCCCGCCCGGCGCGTACCTCTTCTCGCGGCTGGACCGTGACGGCAACGGCAAGGTGACGCGCGAGGAGCTCGAGGCCTTCTTCCGCGCCACCGACTCCGACGGCCTGGGTTTCCTGTCGCGTGCCGACCTGGAGACGGCCTTCCCCGCGCCGGCACGCGGCATGTCGCGCGGCGACCGTCCCACCAAGGCCATGCTCATCCGGGGCCTGTTTCGCCAGGAGATCGGCTCGCTTCAGCCCGGACCGAAACTGGACGAGCCCGCACCCGATTTCACGCTCAAGACATACGATGGCAAGAAGCAGCTCACGCTGTCGAAAGAAGTTGGTCCCAAACCGATCGTGCTCATCTTCGGCAACTTCACCTGCGGGCCGTTCCGCAGCATGGCCGGCAATTTCGAGAAGCTGCACCGCCGCTACGCCGACCGCGCGAACTTTCTGATGGTCTACGTGCGCGAAGCCCATCCCACCGACGGCTGGCGGATGGAAAGCAACGATCACGTGGGCGTGACCACGGCGCAGCCGGGCACCTACGCCGAACGGGTCGCCGTGGCCCAGCGCTGCGGGAAGTTGCTGGGCCTGGGTTTTCCATTGCTGGTCGACACGATCGACGACGCGGTGGGAGCCCGCTACAGCGGCATGCCCGGCCGGTTCTACCTGATCGACCGCAACGGCAAGGTCGCTTTCAAGAACGGCCGCGGCCCATTCGGTTTCAAGCCGGACGAGCTGGAGCAGTCGCTGGTCCTGATCCTCCAGGATGAGTACCAGTACCCGGCAACGGGAACGAAGCCTTCCACTGCGATCTCCCAGACCAGACCCAACGCAACTGGACATTGATCGGGCGCAGGTTGTTGACTGGCCGGCGGGAGAATGAGCGCGGAACCCGAACGGGTCCCGCCTGGCCAGGCTTTTCCCCGTTTTTTCTTCGTGAACGGAGCACTCTCCATGGCAGCCGATGACGTGATCGCCAATCAGAAATCGATTCTCAGCAACCAGGAGAAGATCCTGGCGAACCAGGAGTCGATCGAGAAGAACCAATCAAAGCTCGACAAGATCGCCGCCAATCAGGCCGCGATCCTGGCGAACCAGGAGTCGATCCGGGACAACCAGAAGAAGCTCGACAAGGTGCTGGCGAACCAGGCGAGCATCGAGGCCAACCAGGCTGCGATCCTGGCCAACCAGGACAAGCTCGATCGGACGGTGGCGAACCAGGCTTCGATCCTGGCGAACCAGGAGCACATTCAGGCCAACCAGGATAAGCTTCTGGAAGGGCAACGGGAGATCGTCGCCAACCAGCGTGAAATCCTTGGCAATCAGAAGCAGATTCTTCACAAATGAGTGGTGCTCTCGTGACCAGAGCACCGGTCGTCTCGCCCACCTCGGTCCCTTCCCGCGGCAGCTCATCCGCGGGAGGGCCGGCGCGGCGGATCTTCGCGATCTGGCTCCTGCTGTTCTACACGGCCTGGCTCGTGATTGTGCAGGGCGCTGGTCTCTGGTCCGTGGTGCGCGACCACTGGAGCATTGCCCTGGCGATGGCGGGAGGCTCGTTCGTCGGCGGCTCGAGCCCGGTTGCCGGCGGGACAATCGGCTTCCCCTTGCTCGTTTACGTGTTCAACGAACCGGCTCGGCTTGGCAGAACCTTCAGCCTGGCCATCCAGTCGATCGGCATGGTATCGGCCAGCGTTTATATTGTCACTCGCGGGAGGAGCATCGAGTGGCGGATCCTAAGATTCGCGCTCCTGGGATCCGCCTTCGCGATGCCGCTGGGGATGGGGCTGGTGGCCCCGAACGTCGCGGACAGCGCGGTGAAGGTGCTCTTTTCGGTCGTCTATGCCAGCTTTGGGTTGTTGCTTCTGGTCCGGATGCGAGGCATCGTGGCTAACCAGGGGCTCTCGCGGACGTACTTCGCGGGCGACCCGGTGATCGGCTTTGTCGTGGGCGCACTTGGCGGACTGCTCGCTTCGGTGATAGGCGTCGGCGCCGACATTCTGCTCTACGGCACACTCGTCCTGCTCTATCACACCGACATCAAGGTGGCCATTCCGAGTTCGGTCATCCTGATGGCGTTTACCTCCGTGGTTGGCGCAGGATGCTCCTTGTTGGCGGCGGCCTGCTGGCCGTCCAGCCGAGCGACGATCGTCGATGTGTTTCCTTACTGGTTGGCGGCGGCCCCGGTCGTCGCCGTGGGCGGCCCGCTGGGCAGCCTGGTCTCACGCTTCATCTCGCGACGCATCATACTGGGTACCGTAGCTCTCTTGTGCCTTTTCCAGTACTGCTGGACGTGCTATCACGAGCACCTCGCCAGCCAGGAGCTGGCGCTGGCTGCCCTCGGTGTGATCGTCTTGAACATGGCCCTGCACGTGCTGTTCCTCTTTGGCCGGCGGTCTCTGCCGCTCCAAGGGTGATCCGGAAGGAATCGTTCAAACGAAAGGCTCGCGATGTCGATGCGACGGACCGTGCTCCTCGGCTCACTCGGCTGGGTCGCGGTCATCAGCCTGCTTCACATGACCATGAACCTGGGTCTGCTCGACCGCACTCTCGAAGGGCGCAGTCGTGCTGGCTCGCCGTTCCGCGTCGGCTTCATCCCGGTCACCTGCCACCTGACGTGCCCGGTGACCAACTTCATCAACGAGAAAATGAGTGGCGACGGGATCTTCGATCCGATCCGGTTCAATGGCTGGCCAGAGCTCAAGGAGACGTTTCTGGCGAACGATCTGGAAGCGACATTCATCCTCGCCCCGCTGGCAATGTCGCTCCGCGAGCAAGGGGTGCCGATCAAGATTGTCTACCTGGGGCACCGCGACGGGACGACCATGATGGTGCACAAGGATTCGATAATCCACAAGATCGAGGACTTGCGCGGTCGCAGAATCGCCATCCCCAACCGGTTCTCCAACCAGAGCCTCATTCTCTTCAAAGCCTTCAGGGAGCGAGGCATGAAGATGAGCGAGGCCACGCTCCTGGAGCTGCCCCCGCCCGACATGCCCGCTGCGCTCTACTCGCGCTCCGTTGACGCGGTGATCTCGGGAGAGCCGTTCATGGCGCAAACCGAGATGGATGGTTACGGTCGCGTTCTGTTCATGACCAAGGACGTCTGGCCTGACTTCATTTCCTGCGTGCTGGCCGTCTCTGACCGCGTGATCCAGACTCGGCGCGCTGATGTTCAGCGCCTCGTCGATGGGATTGCGAAAAGCGGCAAGTGGCTCGACCGCGATATGGCGCACCGCATGCAGGCGGCCGATTTCTCGGCAATCCGGTACTACCATCAAGATCCGCAGCTGCTGAGGTTTGTCCTCAGCAAGCCACCCGATCGGGTCAAATACACGCACCTCTCTCTGGTTCGCAAGGATTTTGAGGAGATCGAACAGCTCGGAAAGGAAGCGGGAATCCTCAATGGCACCGCCCGCTTTGACGACTACGCGGACGCCTCGTTTGTTCTTGACGAGACAACCATTCAACCTTACGCCTGGGAGGGCGCTCCTTGAACCTCGACCGAAACGCGCTGCGGCCGTCGTGGCGACCGCGGGCCGAGCTGGTTCTCCCGTGCGCGGTGGCGGCCGTGGTGCTCCTGGGCTGGGAAGGCATCGTCGGGTTCGCGCGTAATGATCTGTTTCCCGGCCCCTGGGAGGTCGTGCTCGGTATCGGCGAGCTAGCCCACAAAGGTCTGCTGCTGAAGTACGTCGTCGCTTCGCTGTTTCGGGTGACGTGGGGGTTCTTCCTGGCGATTTTGGTCGGCGTGCCGATGGGCCTGTTTCTGGGCTGGTTCCGGCCGGCTTATCAGGCGCTCAACCCCCTGATCCAGGTCCTCAGACCGATCTCGCCGATCGCCTGGATTCCCCTGGCCATCCTCTGGTTTGGAGTTTCGGACGCCGCGCCGGTGTTCCTGATCTTTCTTTCCAGCGTCTTTCCGATCACGGTCTCGGCCACGGCGGCCGTGCAGAACATGCAGCCGGTCTACCTCAGGGCGGCGAATAATTTCGAGTTGGGACGGATGCGGCTGTTCCGCAGAGTGATTCTGCCGGCGGCCCTGCCACAGATCCTCACGGGCATCCGCATCGCGCTCGGAATCGCATGGCTGGTCGTGGTCGCCGCCGAGATGATCGCCGTGAACTCGGGTTTGGGCTACCTGATCGTCGATGCCCGCAACGCCGGCAAGCGTTACGACCTGGTGGTCGCAGGCATGGTCGTGATCGGCCTGATCGGCCTGGCCCTCGACCTGGTGGTGCGCCGACTCGAGCGGTTCGACGAGGTTAGCTGGGGATACGGAAACCGCTGAGGGACCTGTCATGGCCTTTTCTCCGAGAGTGATCCGCCAGGCCCCGCAGAGCGCTGAACCGGGACTTTCTCGCACCACGACCATGGGACCTCCGAACGCAGACGACCGCAAGACCGGACCACTGGCCATCTCCGTCCGCGAGCTCTGGATGAGCTATCCCAGCCTGAGCCGGGACGATCTCACCCATGTGCTGGAGCGAATCAACCTCGAGGTCCGCCAGGGGGAGTTCGTCTGCATCGTTGGTCCGTCGGGCTGTGGCAAGACCACGCTTCTGAACCTCCTGGGCGGATTTGTCCGCGCGAGCCGGGGCGAGGTTCTCGTCGAGGGAGAACCTATCGATGGGCCCGACCGGCGGCGGATCTTCATATTCCAGGAGGGCGGCGTCTTCCCCTGGCTCACGGTTCGCGAGAATATCGGCTTTGGCCTGGACCGGATTCCTCGGCCGCAACGAGCCAGCGTGATCGAGCACTATGTCGAGATGGTCGGGCTCTCCGGGTTCGAGCGGTCTTATCCCCGCGAACTCTCGGGCGGGATGCGGCAGCGGGTCGAGATCGCCCGGGCGCTGGCCGCGAACCCCGAGATCCTCTACATGGACGAGCCCTTCGGAGGCGCTCGACTACATCACCCGGTTCAAGATGCGCGACGACCTGGTGCGGATCTGGGAAGCCGAGCGCAAGACCATTCTCTTTGTCACTCATGATATCGACGAGGCGGTCCAGCTTGCCGGGCGCGTGCTCGTCATGAGCCGCCGCCCGGCGACAATCCAGGAAGTGGTGGAGATCGATCTTCCCCGACCCCGCGACCTGAATTCCGCCGCGTACCTCCAGCGGCGCGAACAGATCTTCAGCGCGATGGGAATGTCGCCGCACGGGGGCATCGTTCCCGAGTAGCGCGGCCGGCTACCGGCCTTCCAGGGCACGCAGGCGTCCGGCCGGCACGGCCTCGGACCGCAGGTCGCCGTAGATCACTTCATAGGTACCGTCGTCAAGCTTCCATCGCAGGAGGACTTTCGTCTTGTCCTCCGGTCCAACCGTCTTCCCGTGATAGGCGGCATCGGCGTTTTCGCGGAGGATCACGTTGATGTGCGAGAAGCCCCAGGTCGCGTTATGAATCATCGCGATACGGGGATCGCTAAAGTCCTTCTCTGTCCGGGGCGGGTACGGTGCGCCGCTGAGCCTGGCAAGCTCATCGCGCGTGACGTCTCCGTAAAGCATCTTGACGCGGGGATAGTGCCCACCGCTGTACCTGGCGTAGACCTTCAGTCCCTCCGTGATCTTCTTCACCTGTTCGTCCAGCGGTGACGCGGCGCGCACGTCCTCGGCAAACCCTTCCGGGGGCGTGGGATCGAAGAGCTTGGGGTCCAGATCAACGTTCCAGTGGAAATCCGTCATCCGGATGGTGCCAGGAGCGCTTGCCCCCTTCAGCTCGTAACGGAGCAGCAGGGGCAGGTTGGTTGCGGCGTCGAGCCAGATCTCCATCGAGCCGGAGTAAGAGTCCGGATCAATCTTGCGGGCCTCGATCTCGAAGCCCCTGGCCTGCTTGCCCTCGATTTGCCGCGTACCGAGATCGCGGTCGGCATGGCCGGAGAAGGTACTCAGCTTGTCCAGGGCCATGAGCGGCGAGAAGTAGCCCAGGCGCGCCGGCTGACGTATGTAAGATTTCCGCTTCCGGTCAATCACCACACCCGGTTTGCCGGCCGGCAAGATCATCACCAGGTCCTGGTCCAGGGCGCTCTTTTTCAAGAGCGTCTCGACCCGGTACGACCCGGCGCAACCCAGTAGCAGTGCCCCAGCATCTCCGCGATGACGGGCGGCTTGCCTGCCTCTCCGGGGAGCCGCATCTCGGTGGTCATCGCGTAATCGTATGACTTCGCGTTGCGAATCGTTTCCGGCATCGCGTCCATGCCGTAGATCGGCTTCGCGACGGTCGCGAACCAGACGACGTAAACGGTCAGCACGGCAGCCATGCCGGCACTTCCCAGGGCGAGTTTCTGTCTCATCGTGAATGCTCCAATCGTGCGGGAGTAGGCTCTCCACCGCTTCGCGGGCAGGGACCGCGGCCACGCATCCGGCAAACTCGCCAGCAATCGCGCACGGGCTTCTTCGTGCTGG
Organism: uncultured Planctomycetaceae bacterium; assembly: GCA_963833985.1. Taxonomy (GTDB): domain Bacteria; phylum Planctomycetota; class Planctomycetia; order Isosphaerales; family Isosphaeraceae; genus Aquisphaera. Next base: position 4,554,992 of record CAWIAD010000002.1, on the reverse strand, counting down.
TGGTTGAATCGGGTATGGGCGTGGCCCAGTCTCTGGACGAGCAAGCGGATCGAGTCGAGGCTGCTTTGACATCGTTCACACAGCTCAAGATGCGCGGATTGAAATTGGTCGGCGCGGGCCCCCAGCGCGATTCGCACGAGCTCCCTTGAAGACAGACAGGGCATGGCTCACACCTCCTTTCCCACGCCTTGGCGAAGGGCTTCCGCCAGATGTGCCAGGGCGCGCTGCAGCAGCGCGTAGATTCCCGATCGCGAGAGCCCGAGCAGTCTGGCCGCTTGAGCTGCGTTGCTTTCCTGAAGAAAGAACGCATGAACGGCCATACGTTCTCGTTCCGGAAGCTCGGCAACCCGGCGGAGCACGAGCTCGATCTCGTCGGCGGTCTGGAGGGCGCCGGGGATATCCGGCTCGAACCAGACATCGAGCGATTCATCGGCGACGAACCGATGCCGATCACGCCGCAAGGAACGCCGGTGCTCGCTGGCCAAGGCGCGCGCGATGCCAACCACCCAGGCACCGAACGGGTCCGGCTGTCTCAGTTGTGAAAGGTTACGGTAGGCCCGCAGGAAGCACTCCTGCGTCAGGTCATGAGCCGCCGGGATATCGTTCCCAACCCTGTACACGACGGCCCGGACAAGGCGAGCGTAGCGGTCGTAAAGGCAGCCGAACGCCTCACGGTCGCCTGCCAGAACCTTCGCCACCAGACTTGCATCGGACGGTTCGTTGTTCCGCGACATCAGTAATCTAGTGGCCGCAGGAGACGGACTGTCCAGTTTCTGAGAAAAGGCGGGTCAAACGTGGCCGCTTCTTGCTTTTCAATCACGCGCAGCTTGCCTCTGCGGTCGTCAAAGACGCGAAGGAAGAGGATGCTCGAACTCAGCGTTAATGAGCATTTGCGCGTTCGGAGTGTCGAGTTCGCTTGGCGCAAGCTTTAATAGCATGAGCACATCTTCTCGAATCCTCTTAGGGAGTTTCTCGAGAAGTGGCATCACCATATCTTCCCGTTCCGCCATCGATTTGCCCTCAAAACGATCGTCGATAACCCTCACCCTGATTGACGCGGAATTGAAGCGGTACGCATCGGTCCTGGGAAACGTCTTGCGGAAATGTTCCTCAAGCTTGCGGGTTTCGGCCGTCTTCTTATTCTCCCAGCCATTCATATTGCACTCCTCTCGGCCCAGTCGACGATCAGTCTGATAGCCTCAATGATCGTCTGAGCAACTCGGGGGTGGACTTGAGATCCTCGATATCTCAAGTCCGTGGACCATACCTTGTTAACCCGCTCGAGGCTTTCGGTCACCGGACTTGGTATCTCAACGTTCTTTTGCCTGAGAATGTCCGCGAGGAAGTCAAAGTTATGTCCCCGAGATCCGGAGCTAATCTCTTCGAGTACGCCGTCTCTCTTTGAGACCGGCGATCTGGACAGGATCACCGCCTTGAGCGAACACTCGGCTGCGTATCCGGCGAGGTAGATGGAGTCCATTAGGTAAATGCCGCTGCTGAACAGGAATGATGCCGCCTCCCTTCGTTGGGTCGCCGCCCGCAGGAATGACCTCGGTGTGTGCTCGGTTCTTTCTGTTTTGACTCTGGGCGATGCCCGGTGTCGCTTTCTACTCATGGACCAACCCGGGAAGAGACATCGGCTCCTCGCGAAGACGTCCAGGCGGGAGGCTGGGATGGGGCCGGCGTCGAGCAACCAGCATATGCGAAATGCCTCACCTTTGCCATCGCCATCAAGAGGCTCGAGACTGCCTCATCACGCCCCGGCGCCGGGCGGCCGACGACCTCGCGGACGTGGCCGCGCTCCTTGTGGGTCTGGATCGCGTTCACGGCGTTCAGGTATGCCAGGGCCGATGCCTCGATGATGTCGGTGGAGGCGGCGCGGCCGCGAAAGCTGCGGTCGTCGCTTTCCACCTCCAGCTCGAGCGTCACCTCGCCCTGCGCGTCCTTGCCCTGGGTCACGCTGCGGACGACGAATTCGTGCAGGTTGGCGTGCACTCCCGTGACGCGTTCGACGGCCTTGAAGATGGCGTCGACGGGGCCGTCGCCGATGGCCGCGTCCTGCACGACCTCGCCGTCGGGCCGGCGGATGGAGACCGTGGCCGTGGGCAGCACGCTGGTGCCGGCCGTGGTGTGCAGGCCGAGGAGCTGCCACGGCGCGGGAATGTCTTCCATGTGCTTCTCGACGAGAATCAGCAGGTCCTGGTCGTAGACCTCTTTCTTCTTGTCGGCCAGGGCCTTGAAATCGTTGAAGAGCACCTCGATCTGCTCCTCGGTGAGGTTGTAACCCATCTCGATGACCCGCTCGCGCAGCGCGTGCCGGCCGGAGTGCTTGCCCAGAACCAGGTCGGTCCGGGGCACGCCCACGTCTTCGGGCGCATGATCTCGTAGGTGGACCGCTCCTTGAGCATGCCGTCCTGGTGGATGCCCGACTCGTGGGCGAAGGCGTTGCGGCCCACGATGGCCTTGTTCCGCTGGACCGCTAGCCCGGTGATCGTCGACAGGACCCGGCTGGCGGGGTAGAGGCGCTCGGTCTTGATCCCGGTGGTCACGCCGTAGTAATCGTGGCGTGTCTTGATGGCCATGACGATCTCCTCGAGCGCGGCGTTGCCGGCACGTTCGCCGATGCCGTTGATCGTGCACTCGACCTGCCGGGCCCCAGCCTCGACACCGGCCAGGCTGTTGGCCACCGCCAGGCCCAGGTCGTCATGGCAATGCGTGCTGACGACCGCCTGGCCGATGTTCGGCACGCGCTCTCTGAGCGTGCGGATCACGGCCGCGTACTGCGTGGGCGTCGCGTAGCCGACCGTGTCGGGGATGTTGACGGTGGTGGCGCCGGCCTCGATGGCCGCCTCGACAACCTCGCAGAGGAAATCGAGCTCGGTCCGCGCGGCGTCCTCGGGAGAGAACTCGATGTCGGCACAGTAACTTCTGGCCCTGCGCACGCTGGCGACGGCGCGCTCGATGATCTGCGCCGGGTCATGCGCAGCTTGTGCTCGCGGTGGATGGCCGAGGTTGCCAGGAAGACGTGGATGCGCGGGGTCTGCGCGTACCTGACGGCGTCCCAGGCACGGTCGATGTCCTTCTCGTTGCAGCGCGCAGGCCGCAGACGGTCGAGCCGGTGATCTCGCCGGCGATGGCCCGCACCGCCTCGAAGTCCCCTTGCGAGGCGATCGGGAAGCCGGCCTCGATGACATCCACGCCCAGTCCGGAGAGCACCCGCGCCACCTCGAGCTTCTCTCCAAGATTCATGCTGGCGCCGGGCGATTGTTCGCCGTCACGCAGCGTCGTATCAAAGATCCGGACGCGGTTCGGGTCGGCCGCCGGTGCGGACGCGGAGGGCTCTTGCGCAGTGCTCATGACCAGGCTCTTTTCCGGGTTGGGACGAAAAAAAGCCCCGGGATCCACCATTCGAGGTGAGTCTCGGGGCTTGGTTGTCTTGCTGAGAGGCGCGGACCTGTCGAACCCTAAGACACCACCCCCGGCCGGCCGGTAAGGCGAAGGTTGAGAATCAGTCGCGGAATGGCCGGCAACAGACGCATTGGGCGTTCCCAGAGATTCGTGCCTCGAACTCAGTGAATTCTACGCCGCGAGCGCCTCGCCGGTCAATGGTGGCTGCGCAACAGCAGCGAGCGCCGGGGAAGAGCGGGGCGGGGCCGGGCGGGGACCAACCGTTCCCTCGGGGTTCCTGGCGGATCGAGCTTCACGAGCGTCGACGAGCGATGGAACGGCCGCGGATGGCCGGTGGCGAAGCGGGCGGCCGTCTTCCGGGCGGGGGCCTTCCGCGACCAGGCGGGGTTCCAGTTCGGCGGCAGCACCAGGTTGCGCCCGTTGATGGTGGTCACGTAGTTACTGCCGGGCTGGCCGGACTTCTTGCCGTCGAGCAGGAGCCCCGAACTGTCGGTCAGGCCGTTGGGCCCAACGCCAACGACGGTGAGCCTGTACGTCCGGTGCAGATTGATGCGGTTCCGGGGATGCAACGTCACCGTATCGGTTGCCGCGTCGTAGACGGCTGAAGAGATGGGTACGACGTGCCCTTGCGGGTCGAGCAAGCGGTATTCGTTGACGTTGTCGGCGAGCGTCGGGTTGAGGGGCTGATCGAAGGTGAGCACGATGGTCGTGGGGTTCATGTGCACGCCGTAGCGCTGGACGAGCAGGACCTGCGGGCCGTCGATGACGGTGCTCTGACCGGAGACAGTGGCGACGACGGTGGATTCCTGGCCGGTCGTGAGCGACTTGACGAGGACGGTGATCGTGCCCTGGCCGGGACCGTTGAGCGTGGCCTGAAGTGGAAGGTCGGCCGTGCCCAGAGCAGGCAGCACGAAGAGCGCGATCGACTGCGCTGGCAGTCCGTCTGGGCCGATCAGGCTGGCCGTGACCGGACCGGTGGTGCCGATGATGGCGACGGTATACCGGTCGTCGTCGTTGCCGGTGTTCTTCACCTCAAGAACCAGGCCCGTGGTTCCAGGTGCCTTGACCGTCACCGACGCAGGAGTGAACTGCGCCGTCATGCCCGTGAAAGATGGAACAGCCAGGTCGGACGTGGCTGCCTGCATGACGCCTGGATTCGCTTGCGAGGTGGCTGTCGCCGTCAGCGGCAACGCTCCGGCGACGGCGAAATCGACCCCCGTGGTGGTGATCGGAACCGTCTGCGAGGCACCCGGCGCCAGAGTGACGGTGGATGTCGCCAGCTTTGCCACCAGGGCTGCCGGGCCGGCCAGGGCCAGGTTGAAAGTGTCTGTCTGCGTTCCCGTGTTCGTGACGTCGAGTTGAAGGCTGCCGCCGGGCGTGGTCGACTGGGGGCTGAGGCCCAGCGAGACCCCGCTCGAAGACGACGCTGAGTGTCGCCTGGGCGGTTCCCTGCGTCCCGGCGCTCGACTCCGACGCGGCCCTGACCGTGAAGGGGATATCGCCTGGAACTGTCCCGGCGCTTGTCGTGATGGTCAGGGACACGTCGCGTGCGTTGCTGGCGCCTGGGGGAACGTCCAGGCTATAGGCGTTCTGGCCGAACGAGCCATAGACTCCCTGAGGCAGTCCGTTGATCTCCAGTGAGAACTGGTCGTCGAGGCTGCCCACGTTTGTCAGTTGAACGACGTAGGTCGCCGATGTGCCCTGCCCGGCCACGGCCCGGGTGGGTGAGATCGTCACGACCACGCCGTGTGCGCTGGAATCGGGTGTGACGACGGGTGGTCCCGCGATGACCAGGGAGCTTGAGGCCGACCCCTTGAACTCGCCAAGCTGCGTCACACCGTCCGAGGAGTAGAGAAGGTAATCGGCGGTGACGCTGAACGGGTAAGTTCCTGGTTGCGCGTAGGTTCCCGAGTGAAGCACCAGCGGCGTGTCCACGCTGCTGTCCGCAGGGACGGTGACCGACGTGAAGTTACCGTTGACGCCGGACGGCAGGTCAGGACCGCTCAGTGAATAGGTCACAGTGGCGCTTGTGGGATTATAAAGCCGTACGTCGTAGGTTGCCGATCCCCCGGGCTGTTCGGTTGCTGAGGTCGTGATCAGGCGGATGATCGGCGTGCCGGTGACGGCCGTCCCCGGCAGCGTCAGTGAGCCGGGAGAACCCTGCGCGACGTAGGCGATGGTCGAGCCCTGGGTGACGGCGGTGGTCTGCCCCGCCTGTACTCCGCTGATGCTCGACTGCCACGAGAACGTGAACGTCGTGTCGCCCGCCGAGAACGAGCGATCCCACGTGAGCGTATCGGCAGTCGTCCCGCTGGTGATCTGGGTGGGCGCGATATTGAACGAACTGGCGGGGATATTCGCCGCGGTCCCGGGCGGCAGGTTGACCGAGAACGTCACAGGGTCGCTCACGAGCTGACCGATCTGATAGATGGAAAGGCCGCTGGAGGTCGTCGCGTAGAGCAGGTTCCCGGCGACGGTGATGCCGTGCACGCCGCTGGGCACCTGCGCGGCCGAAACGACGATGTTGCCGGGGTTGCTGGGATCGACGACCAGCAGGGCGGGGTTGCCGCCCTGGTCGGTGTCGCTGATGGCGAAGTCGCCATTGCCCAGGCTGACCACGTCGGTCTTGGCGCCGGCTTCGCCGAGCGGGAACTGCTCGTTCGTGACGAAGGTCGAGCCCAGTATCTGCGGGTTGCTCGGGTCGGTGATGTCGAGCACCGTCAGGGTGAGGTGATTGGCCACGCCCGTGGCGTTCGGATTGTAGATGTTCGACTCGGTGCCCGCGGTTCCAACCACCAGGGCGCGGTTGCCGTAAGTGGCCACATTCAGGATGTTGATCGTGCCGGGGATCTTGAGCTGGGTGATCAGCGACATGTTCTTGGGGTCGGAGATGTTCACGACCAGCAGGTTCCCGGTGTTGCCGATGATCGTGCTGCCGCCCGGAGCCAGTCCGGCCGAGTAAGCGATCTGGTCGTTCACCAGGACGCCGCCGAACTGGTTCATGTTGCCGCCATTGGGCTGGCCCTGGTTGGTGAACAGGGCGCTGGCGAGCACCGGCTGGGTGGGATCGGTGAGGTCGATGGCGACGAAATCGCCGAAGTCCTGGAAGATGGTACTACCGAAGTACATGAAGCCATTGGTCGGCACGAAGACGGCCGTGCCGGTGCTGTTGACCAGCAGGTCGCTGAGGAACCGGTAATTGATGGTGGTGTTGCTCACGAGCGTCGGGCTGGCCGGGCTCGCCAGCGAGTAGACGAGCAGGTTGAACACGCTGCCGTTGTTGCCGTTGGAGGTGCCGACCAGCAGCTCGTTGCCGACCACCCGCGCGACGTTGAAGCCGAACTTGCCGTTGGTGATCTCGTTCTGGCCGAAGGTCTCGAGGAGCTGGGGACTGGCCGCGTTGGTCACGTCGATGGCGTTGATGCCGCCGGTGCCGCTCTCGTAGGCGTAGGTCTTGCCGCCCGACGTGTACAGGGCGACCGAGGTGCCGGGTGCGGGGGTGGCCAGGGCGCCCTGGAGGGTGAGCGGCGAAGGATACGTGGACAGCGTGGTCGCCGAGAGTGTGGTCGTGACCGTATCCGAGCCAGTGGGCACGGTGGCCGGCGTGGTGGAGAGCGTGGCCGTCACCGGCTGGCCGATGAGGTAACTGGTGCTCGTGGAACCGCCGGGAATCGGCTTGCTGCTTCCATCCAGCAGCGTGACGCTGATCGAATCGACTCCCGGGGCGAACCCGGTCGTGTCCAGGTTGCCCAGGTCGGCCGTGACCAGGCCGCTATTGACCGCGAGCGAGACCGGCACTGCGGTCGACGTGAAGAGCGTGCTTCCGGCCTGATCCGTGACCGTATAGTACGCCGAGATCGGCGTGGCCTGGTTCACGGTTCCCAGGATCTGCGCAGAGACGTCCACCTTGCCGCCGGGGCTGACGTACGCGGGGTTGGTGACGATGCCCGTGGCGATGATCGAGGAGTCGCGCAGGGTCAGGAAGCCGGGAGTGCCCTGGGTGATTTCGCTGGCGCCCTCGGCCGTCGCCGCGATGGTGAAGTTCGCCGGGATGAGCGTGCCGCCGGACTCGGTGAGCGTGAGCGTGACCGCGCTATTGCCGGCCGTGAGCGACTGCCCGGGCTGAAGCGTGACGGACGGCTGGCTGAACGCGGAGCTCACGCCCGCGGGCAAGCCGGAGATGCCCAGGTCATAGGTCGTGGCAGCCGTACCGTTGTTGGTGATGAGGATATCGAAGACCTCGGGCGCCGCGGGCTGGACGATGTTGCGGTCGGGCGAGAGCGAGATCGTGAACTGGTGTGCGGCGTCGTCGCTGATCACCTGCGCCAGCGAGCCGAGCGCGGTGCCAAGGCCGCTTACAGCCGACTGAACGGCACTCGCGGTGGACGCGGAGGCAAGGGCCGTGCGGGCCGTGGTCAGTCCCGAGGTGAACCCGGAGAGGAACGGATCGTTGGTGAGCTGGCTGATGAGGCTATCGAGATTGGCCAGCGCCTGTCCCTGGTAGACCGGGCTGGTTGGGTTCTGCACCAGGCTGGTGAGCGCAGTGCTCAGGTCTTGCAGGCGCCCGGCCAGCCCTGAGTTACTGAGCTGCTGGGCCGCGACCGCTGCGTTGGCGAGCGCCGCTGCTCCAGGCACGACGACGTCGACCGTCATGTTCAGGGTCTGGGTCTGGGGTGATGTCGTCGGTCCGTAAGTCGCCGTGATGGTCGACTGGAGGATGCTGTTCAGGGGCGTTGAGGCCGACGGAGTGAAGGTGACGGTCTCGGTGGTCGACTGGCCGACCGCCAGCGAGAGCGGAGCCAGTCCGGAGACGGAGAGCCCGGCAGAATTGCTGCTCGCGAAGCTGATATTGGTCTGGGGCACGTTGCCCACGTTCGTGATCGTGAGCGTGTCGCTGGCGGCCACACCGGGCGTGGTATTCACACTGGATGGGCTGGCTGTGACGGTAACCGCGTCGATGGCCGGAACGGTGAAGGTCACGTTCTGGGCTTTGGTGATTGACGAGGTGGTCTTGCTCGTGGCGGTCACGGTGAACGAGAGCTGCGTGCCAGGCGCCGGGAGGGGCTGGCCGGGGTTGGGCACGAGATAAACTCCGACGATTCCGGTCTGTCCGGCGGGAACGGTGACGCTGGATGTGCTCGTCTGCACGCTGAACCCGGCGGGAACGTTGGAGAAGCTCAGGTTGTAGGTGTCCGGCGCGGGGCCAAGGTTCTGAATGCTCGCGCGGAAGCCGGTCGGGAGATCGGCACCATCGAAGGGCACGCTCAGGACGGAATCCGACGCAACGCCCAGGCTCATGCCCGGAGTGGTCGGCTTGATCGTGACTTCCACAGTCGCCTGTGCCACGAGGTTGGGATCGGACTGAGACTGGGCGATGATCTGGATGGGGTAGGTACCGCCCTGGAGTCCCGGTGCGGGGGCTGCGGTGACATTCCCCTTGCTGTCGATCGTGACCGTCCATCCCGACGGCGCATTGGCCGTTAGCGTGTAGGTGTCGGCCAGGCTGCCATGGATGCTCGGGGCGAATGTGATCGGCGTGTTCTGGTCGGTTGTGAACGTCGCGGTTGAGGTCGTCACTTGAAGGACGTTGCCGGCGGAACCGCTCAGGCTGACGGATTGGGAACCTCCTGCGCCGGCCGACACGTTGATGGTCCCGGTGTACTGGTCGAGCGTGGCCTCATCGTCCGTCTCGAGCGGCTTGCCGCCAACCGAGAAGCTTCCGCCGCTCGCTTCAATGTTGATCGTGTCGCCGTTCGAGGAGAGTGATACCGTCCCTGAGAAGCTGGGCGAAGTGCTCGTTCCACTTCCCGCGATGGTCGCCTGGCCGGTCGTGATCGTGTAAGTCCCAGCGGGCAGGGGCTGACCGTTGAGAACCAGGGAGCCGCCGATGAGTTCGATCGCTGCGCTGCCGGAAACCTGTGCGGAATAGCTCTGCCAGTCGCCGCTCACGCCCAGCCCGCTGCCGGCCGGGCCGTCGAAGGAAAGCGACCCGTTTCCGGTCACCTGATAGCTGACGCTGCCTCCGACGATGGCCGGAACCGCCTGGGCGCTCTGAAAACTGACGGAACCGGAGCCGATCGTCTTGCCGGAAGCGTCGAGGACCTTGGCGCTCGAGGCTGTGAGTGAGGAGGCGAAGAGGCTGGTGTTGCTGCTCGTGGTCCAGCGCGCGTTGAGCGGACCCGAGGCGGCCAGGCTTTTCGTCTGGAGCGAGCCCGCGACGCTCCCCGAGGAAGAGTTCACGCCGCTCGCGACCTGCGCCTGAGCCGCTGCCAGAGAAGGCTGCGCCTGAGGTGACTGAAGCAGGCTCGTGAGCAGTCCCGCGGCCGTGGGATCGGACTTGCTCGCTAGAAGGTAAATGATGATCCCGACCTCGAGGACCAGAAGCGGCAAGAACGCGGCGGTTGCCAGGTAGATGAAAAACGCGGCACCGACTGCACCCAGGCCGGTAAAGATGGTGACCGGGATCTGCGGCAGGGGGGGGTGCTTGGGCCAGATCCGGGACGCGACAAAGCCCAGCAGGAAGCCCGTGATAATCCACTTCAACGCCACGTTTTCCTCGATCCCCGGATGCGATCCGTTCTCGCCCACGCCGATCGTCTCGCCGGTGGTCGGGTTGACCTGATACCAGGCGATCTGCGGTCCGGCCGACGTGGCCACCGAAGTGGCGGGAACGAGGACGGTCGAGCCGGACATCACCTCTTGGGTGATGAGTGCCTTGGCATTGGCGGAAATGGGTAGAGTGCCGAGCAGCGTCAGGTTCATCGCCGTGATCGACACCAGCGGGATCCCCTGCGCATGTGCGGCCGAGAGCACCACGCCCGCGCTGAGGTTGGTCGCTGTGCCTCCCAGAGCGCTGCCGAACTGGCTGACGATCGTGCCTTCGAGCTGGGTTTCCATGACACCGCGGACAAAATTGAATATCTGGAGCGCCTGCGTGTTGTCGCCCGGAGCAACGACGACGCGCAGCGTGTCGCGCAGCAGGTCGATGGCGGTCGTCAAACCCGTACCCGCGGATGAATCGGAGTAATACTTGGTCGAACTCACGATCAGCCGCGGGCTGTCGGCATAGGCCGCAACCCCCGAGGTCGCGGCGAGCTGTGCGGTCGAGGCATCGGAGCTGATCAGGAACTGGGCTGCGACCAGGCGCGTGTAGCTCACGTAGAAGTTTCTCAAGGACGAGTCGGCCGTCCCGCCGAACGTCCCGTCTGGCTGGATGAGTTGCGACGTGCTCTGGTACTCGCTGGCGATCACAGCCTGCAAAGGCGCGAGCGTCCTGGGCGACTGGAGTCCAGGCAGTGCGTTCAGGGTTGTGATGTCGAACTCGGTGAGCGATGGCGGTCCGGAAGGATTGATCGACAGAGCCGGCGCGGCGCCACCCTGCCGCACAGCGGGTCCGAGGAGGTCCAGGATGGTATGCTCAAAAGATTGAGTGGTCTGGCCGGGCCCGCTCAGGACAACATTCAGGAACTCGCCGGTGAGCACCTCGGAGCCAAGAGGAAAGTTGGTGAGCACCTCCTGGTATGGCGTTCCCAGGATGGTCGTGTCCTGGTTGGGATTGGGATTGGCGTTGTCCCCTATCTGCACGTAAGGCGTGTAGGTGTTGGTGACTTCGGTGAAGATCGCCCCGAAGCCCTGGCTGTTCACGAGATTGCCGAAGGACAGTGGGTGGCCAACCAGCGCGACGTCGTTGAAAGTCTGGTCGAGCACGGTGGTGGTGGTAAGTCCGTCGCCCACTCCGAAAAGTGCGCTGGCCTGGCTGTAGATCTCGGCCGAAAGCTTGACCTCGGTGGTCGCACGCAGACTTGGGGGTACCTCGCTGAACGTCCCCGTCGCCGTGGTGAAGGTCTGGCCGATCGTTGCGGTGGACATGAGCGGGTCGGCGTTCGTCATCCCGCTGCCGGGATCAAACTGGAACCAGTAATGGCTCTGGGTCTCGGACTGGAGCGTGGCGTCGTTTGCCGGATCGGCCGTCTGGGTGCCCGAGGGGATGTAGCCGACGGTCTGGTAGCTCGCCGGGTACATCGACAGGATCAGCGTTTGCGCTTGCTGATAGGAAAGCGTTCCGGACGCGTACTGCGCCGGGATGCCGCTGGTGCGCATCAGGGCCACACCCAGGCTGGCGACGTCCAGCGCGTTGCCGGCGCTGCTCCAGAGCGTGCCCCGGGCGCCACGAACCGAACCGGTATACGAGTTGTAGCCGATGTCGGAGTGCAGGAAGTTGAAGATCTGCGTCGGATCGTAATTGAGCTTCGCCGCTTCCTCCTGGACGTAGGGATCGTTCGAGTTGGCATCGGGCGTGGAGGCGAGCAGGGCGGGGTCCGCGACATTGCCGGACCTGAGCGCGGCCGCGGGCGTGGACGCCGTCAGGGCACCGGCGTCGAGCATGGCGTAAGCGTGTGCGCCGGAGTCGAGCTGAAGGGTGGAGGAGCTCGGCAGGCTCACGGTGACCGCGACGCTCTCGCGGTCGTATCCCTGGATCGGCTGCAAGCTCCAGGCCAGGTTCTGGCCGTTCTGGTCGGGAAGCTGCGTGGCCGTATTGCCGTCCAGCGTCACCGAGGAATTGAGAAGTGTGACTCCCGGCTGTAGCGTGGTGGTCAGAAGGACGCCAGTCTCGGTGCCGGCCTGCTCGTTGTAGACGGTGTAGGTGATCGTCACCTGTCCGTTCTGCACCTCGCCCACGAAGTAAGAGGGCGCGGGGTCGCGCTCGCTGCCGTGGCCGGTGTTGCCAGGGTACGGCCCAGCACGATGGATGCGGGAAGCGGGCTGGAGCTGTTCGCGTCCAGCATCACGCGTTCCTCCAGCGACTCGAAAAGCAATCGCCTCAAATGTTTGCGGCTGCGCAGCAGGCGACCTGAACGGGACCGCGGAGACTCCCGCAGGGCATCGAGGCGTTTCATGACCAGCTCCTCGCTGTCGGACCATTGAAATGTCAAAACTTCGTGGTTCGATCCGCTCGCGACGGGCACGGCGGAATGTGCCGGGAGATCATTCAGGCTGCGACACCGCGCCGCACTGGATCGCGTATCGGATACGGACGATGATGGATGCGCACCGTCCTGTGAGTTGGCGGCCGGTACGCGACGGCACAACTTGTGGCGATGCAACTGCTTTGGGCGACTGGGTTTTCTGAACGAGGATGGACGATCCCATCACGGCTTGCCGCCGGTGCTATCCTTCACTATTGCAAGATCGCGCTCACACGGCACGAGCGGACGGGGGTGCTGACATTTTTCTGAGTGATATGAAGACACAGAGCATCACGCCGGCCGCGCGGCCGCTTCGGGGTTAACCTTATGGCGCTGTCGTCACAGCCAGGGCTGCCGGAGCTGCTGGAGCGATTTCGCGCCGGAGATCCGGCCGCGGCCGCCGAGCTGGTCGCGGCCTACGAGCCCCACTTGCGGCGCGTGATCCGGCTGCGGATCCGCGACAGCCGGCTGCGCCGGCTTTTCGACTCGGCCGATATCTGCCAGTCGGTCCTGGCCAACTTCTTCGCCCGACTGAGCCTGGGCCAGTACGACCTGGAAAGCCCCGCCCAGCTAGCGCGGCTCCTCGAGACCATGGCCCGGAACAAGCTGGCGACGCAGGCCCGCAAGGCTCAGGTCACACGCCGCGACGAGCGCGAGATCAGCGACGAGAACGGGATGCTCGCGCCGGCGGTTCCTGGTCCCAGCTTCACCGAGCAACTGGCCTGGAACGAGCTGGCGCAGATCGTCCGGTCGCGCCTCAGCGACAGCGAGCGCGGGCTCTCGGACCTGCGGGCCGCCGGGTGCGAATGGGGGGAGATCGCCGCCCGCGTGGGGGGTACGGCCGAGGCGTCCCGCAAGCGGCTGGAGCGGGCCTTCGATCGGGTCGTGCGCGAACTGGGCTGGGAGGAATGAGCCATGGCCGCGCCGGGTACGGATCCCTCGCCCACGGAACCCTCCAGTCAGCGGGCCATCAGCTCGCAGACCTGGAAGCTGACCCTGCTGCTCGATGAGCAGAGCGTCGACTGGCAGCGCGGGCGCTCACGCCGGTCGAGAACTACCTGGCACGAAGGGCCGGCGGGGCTGATGATCCGGAAATCATCCTCAGCCTGATCTACCACGAGGTCCTGCTGAGGCGCCGGCTCGGACACGGCGAGCCCACGCTGGACGAATATGTCGCCCGCTTCCCGCAACTGGCCGAGGCGCTGAACGTTCAGTTCGCGCTCGACCAGGCCCTCCCGTACGAACCGACCGAAACCGAGGACAGGCTCCAGGAAGCCTTACCCGTCTCGGTCCGCGTGCCCGGATACGAGGTCCTGGAGCTGCTGGGCCGCGGGGGGATGGGAGTGGTCTACCGGGCGCGGCAGCAGGCGCTCAATCGTCTCGTGGCGCTGAAGATGATTCTCGATGGCACGCACAGCGGCGACCGGCAGATCAGCCGGTTCCGCATCGAGGCAGAGGTCATCGCCCGGCTCGAGCACCCCAACATCGTGCACATTCACGAGATCGGCGAGCATGAGGGCCGCCCGTTCCTGGCGCTCGAGTACGTGCCCGGCGGTACCCTGGAGCGCGGTCTTGCCGGCACGCCCTTGCCGGTCGATCGCGCCGTCGCGCTAGTGGAAACGCTCGCGCGGGCCATCCAGCACGCCCATGAACGAGGGGTCGTTCATCGTGACCTCAAGCCGGCCAATGTCCTCCTGACGGCAGCCGGCGAGCCCAAGATCGCCGATTTCGGCCTCGCCAAGATCCTCGCCGGAGATTCCCGACAGACCGAAAGCGGGGCCCTGGTGGGAACGCCCAGTTACATGGCTCCCGAGCAGGTGGACGGGACGCTCTCCGCCATCGGAACGGGAACCGACATTTACGCACTGGGCGCGGTCTTCTACGACGTGCTCACCGGCCGCCCCCCCTTCCGCGCCGAATCGCCTATGGCCACGATGATGCAGGTGCGCGGCAGCGACGTGGTCCGGCCGCGCCAGCTTCGGCCCGGACTGCCCCGCGACCTGGAAACCATCTGCCTGAAATGCCTGGAGAAGGACCCGCACCGGCGGTACCCCAGCGCTCAGGCGATGGCCGAGGACCTGCTGCGGTTTCGCGAAGGGAGGCCGATCGTCGCCCGGCCGGTCCCGGGGTGGGAGCGCGCCTGGCTCTGGGCGCGGCGCCAGAAGGCCCTGGCCGCGGGCATCCTGCTCGGTGTCCTGGCCCTCTTGGCACTGGGGGCCGGAGGAATCCTGCACAACCTTCAGCTCCGCCGCCTCAACATCCGGCTGGCTTCCTCGAACCTGGCGCTCGACGCGGCCCGCTCCAGCGCCGAGCAGAGCGCGCGCGAGGCCCTGTCGGCCATCACGAAGATGCTCGTGCGGGTGGCCGACCAGCGGCTCTCAAGCGTGCCCGAAGCCGAGCCGGTGCGCCGCGCCCTCCTGAACGAGGCGCTGCTGGAGCTGGAGCCACTGCGGCAACGAAACCCCGCCGATCCCGCGATTCGCCTGGAAATGGGCCGGGCGCACCTGGGCATCGCCGCAATCCACAAGACGCTGGGTGAGTACACGCAGGCCGCCGGCCAGTGCCGGCAAGCCGCCGCCATCTTCGACACCCTGCTCAGCGAGCACCCCGGCGTGCAAGCCTATCAGGACGCCGACGCCGACGCCCATCTCGCCCTGGCCGAGCTGGAGAGCCCCGAGCTGGGCAAGCATGATTTCCTGCAAGCGGTCGCGCTCTGGCAGCCGCTCGCCACTCATGACCCCGCCATCCGCGCCAAGCTGGCCGGCAGCTATTTCGGCGTGGCTGTCCAGAAGCTGGGCTTCGGACTGGCGTCGCCCAGGAGCTACCTGGAAAAGGGAATCGACCTGCTCGAATCACTGGCCAGTGAGCGCCCCAGCACCTACAACCACGACCTTGCCCGGGCGATTTACAACCTGGGCCTGGCCGAGGCCAAGACGGGCCAGATCGAGCTCGCACTGGGGCACTATCGTCGCTGCCTGAAGATCTGGGATTCCATCCCGCCCAGCGAGCGCAACGACAGCGACCTGGAAGGAATCATCGCCTGTCAGAACGCCCTGGGCCTGCTGCTTCCGCAGCTCAAGGACCATGGTAGCCCGGGCGAGGCCGAGAGCGTCCTGCGGCAGGCCGTGGAGTCCTGCCGCGAGCTCGTCCGCCGCCATCCGCGCTTGCTCGCCCATCGCGCCTCCCTGGCGCGGGCGCTCAGCAACCTGGGGTCGTTCTACTGGGGCCGTAACCAGATGGCGGAGGCCGAGTCCAGCTACGCCAGCGCCGTGAAGGCCAACGAGGAGAACGCACACGACTTTCCGCAAGAGCTCAGCCTGCGCGTGGCGCTGGCCCATTGCTACCAGAACCTGGCCGACACCTGGAGCAAGCTGAACCGGATACCGCAAGCGCGCGATGGCTTCGACAAGGCCCTCGCTGTCATCGATTCCGTGCACTCCGAGTTGCCGCACGACTTGAGTGTGCTGCAATGCCTGGGGATCATTTGCGTGAATTATGGAAATCTGGTCCGCGCGGTGTCCGGGCCGGCCGCGGCGCTCCCCCTCCAGAAGCGCAGCGTGGCCGCGCTGGATGAGGCGAACCGGCTGGCCCCGCACGAAGTGGAGCTCCGCGTGCAGTTGAAAGGGGCAAGATCCAACTTGCGAAACACCGTCGCGGAACTGAATCGCCACGAGGAGGCCCTGGCCCAGACAGACCTCATCCTGGCACTCTGCGGCCCGGACGAGCGGCTGGATCAGGAGCTCGCCCGCGCCCTCTGTCTGGCGAGGCTGAGCCGCCACCAGCAGGCCGTCGCCGCCGCCGAGAAGCTTGTGCATGCGCCCGGGTTGGGCTTTGTGCAACTTTACAATCTCGGCTGTGTATTCAGCATGGCCGCGGCTGCCGCGCGCAGCGACCCCGCGCTGGAGCCGGCGTGCCGGGCCGAACAGTCGCAAGCCGACACGCGCTCGGCCATCGCCCTCATCGAGCGAGCGAGTCGCGAGCCGGGCGTTTCCGTGAAGGACCTGGCGAGCTACCTGGCCAGTGATCCCGATCTGGACGCCATCCGCTCCAGCGATGAATTCAAGGATCTGGTGCGTCGGTGGAACGGAACGCCGCCAGCGCCAGCCCACTGAGAACCAGGTCGGGGACGATGCGCGCGTCCGGACCGCAAACCGTCACGGCCAGCCGCCCGGCGTCGCCCCCCGTCCAGACGATCCAGGGATTGGCAGGGGGCTCGAACGTCTGCCGCGCCAGCAGTTCGCGGAGAGCGCCCACGGTACCCCAGAAGACGCCGGCCTCGAGGGAGGGCAAGGTGCCGCGGCCCCAATAGGGTGCGGAGGCATCGGGATGGATCAGGGGAAGCTGGGCGGTAAGAAGGTGCAGCGCCCGTGCGCAGAGAAAGAGCCCCGGGGCGATGACCCCGCCCTGCCAGACGCCCTCGGCGGTGGTCCGCTCGATCGTGATCGCCGTGCCGCAGGAGACAACCAGCCCGGGCCGCCCGGCCGGCATGATCCGCCGCGCGGCCAGTACGGCCAGGGCCCGGTCGGCCCCGCCGGTATCGGGCCCTTCCACATCCATTGCAATCGGCACGTCGGCTGCTGTCTCGTACCAGGACACCTGCTGTATCTTCCGATGCTCCAGGAACCTTCGGAGCCGTTGCGCCACGGGAGGGTTGACCGAGGCGATCGCCCAGCTTGACGGCTCCTGGCCATCCCGGTGCCATTCATCCCAGACGGCTTCCCAGGCCAGAGGATCGTCCGTGGGCAAGGGAACTGACGGCAAGAGTCGCGCGTGCTCGTCGAGCCGCGCCCACTTGACGCGGGAGTTTCCCAGGTCGGCCACGATGCGTAACATCGCTCACACGTCCGCCGCCGGCACGGTGATGGGTGCCCGGGTCTCCACGTCCGGAAGCGGAGACGTCGGGGGCTCGGCATGGTGCAGTTCGTCCAGTCGTGCGGCGATTGCCTGCAAGAGCGTGGGGATCCCCTGACCGGAGACCGCCGAGATGTCCAGCACCGGGCGTCCCAGCGATCGGGCGACGCGGTCGCGGCTCTCCGCCGCGCCGGTGAGGTCCATCTTGGTCACGACCAGGAGCTCGGGCCGGTCCGCCAGGGCAGAGCTGTATTCCTGGAGCTCCTTGCGGATCATCCGGTAATTCTGGACCGGATCGGAGCCGTCGGCCGGAACCGCCTCGATCAGGTGAACCAGCAAGCGCGTGCGCTCGACGTGACGGAGGAACTCGTGGCCCAGGCCCATCCCGGTGTGCGCGCCCTCGATCAGCCCGGGGATGTCCGCGACCACGAAGGTGTTCTCGGGATCGACGACGACCGAGCCCAGGTTGGGATACTTGGTGGTGAAGGGGTAGTCGGCAATTTCCGGATGGGCGCGTGAGATCCGGGAAAGGAGAGTCGATTTGCCGGCGTTGGGCAGCCCGATGAGGCCGACGTCGGCAATCACCTTGAGCTCCAGAACGATCCACCGCTCCTCGCCGGGGAAGCCTGGCTCGTGCTCGCGCGGTGCCCGGTTGGTGGAGGACTTGAAGTGGGTGTTGCCATGCCCGCCCTTGCCGCCATGCGCCACGACGACTGATTCGCCGGCCATTTTCAGGTCGCGCAGGACGTGCTGCCGGTCACGGTCGCGGACGATGGTGCCGGCGGGAACCTCGATCACCAGGTCGTCGCCGGCGCGGCCGAAGCAATTCGAGCCCTGGCCGTGCTCGCCGCGGGTGGCTTTCCAGTGCCGCTGATGCGACAGGTGAGCCAGGTTCGAGTGATGCTCGGAGGCGCGGAGGATCACGCTGCCGCCCGCGCCGCCGTCGCCACCGTTCGGGCCGCCACGGGGCGCGTACTTCTCGCGCCGGAAGCTGAGACAGCCGTTGCCTCCGTCACCGCCGCGGACGAAGAGGGTCACCCGGTCCACAAACATGAAGCCTTCCCATTCCGACGGTGCTGCGCTCTCTGGCTGGCCCGCCGCTCAGTGCTTGACCGCGGCTGACACGGCTTCGGCCGGCATGACATTGATGCGCCGCCCTTCCTGGTCGAAGAGGACCCGGCCGTCGATGAGCGAGAAGATCGTCCAGTCGCGGCCCACGCCCACGTTCTTGCCGGGCCGCCAGCGGGTGCCCTTCTGCCGGCAGATGATGCTTCCCGGCTTGGCCGTCTGGCCGCCAAAAAGCTTGATGCCCAGCATTTGCGGGTTCGAATCGCGCCCGTTGCGGCTTGATCCCTGACCTTTCTTATGAGCCATCGCTCCCAAGTCCTTGAACAGGTTGTGATTCTGCTTTTGATTGACACACGACCAAAATGGTACACTGAGCGGGTTCCGCAAAGCGCAAGAGTCCACGCCACGGCGTGTACCGATGATTCTCATTATAGCGGAGCGGTCGCCGGGCGGGCAAGCCAGGATCGTGGTGTTGCAGCGATCGGTGCTGGCCGCGAAGGATTTGCATGCGATGGATGGACAGCCGCGGGCCGTGGTGCTCTTGAGTGGAGGTCTGGATTCGGCCACCGCGCTGGCCGAGGCGCGTGACGCGGGCTTCGCCCTGTACGCCCTGACGGTCGCCTACGGCCAGCGGCACGCCGTCGAGATCCAGGCCGCGCGGCGCGTGGCCCAGGCGCTGGGCGTCGTACGCCATGTCGAGCAATCCATCGACCTCCGGTCCTTCGGCGGCAGTGCGCTCACGGCGGACGTGGCCGTCCCCAAGGACCGGCCCGCCGACGCCATGGCGGAAGGGATCCCGATCACTTACGTCCCGGCCCGGAACACCGTCTTCCTCGCCCTGGCACTTGCCTGGGCGGAGACGCTGGGAGCCTTCGATCTCTTCATCGGGGTCAATTGCGTCGATTACTCCGGATATCCGGACTGCCGTCCCGAATACCTGGAAGCGTTCGAGAGGATGGCGAACCTCGCCACGCGTGCCGGTGTGGAGGGCGCGGGCCGGTTCCGGATCCACGCACCACTGGTGCACATGACCAAGGACCAGATCATCCTCCGCGGCCTGGAGCTCGGGGTCGATTACGGTCTGACGCATAGCTGCTATGATCCGGCCGAGGACGGCCGTGCCTGCGGACATTGCGACTCCTGCCAGATCCGCCGCGCCGCGTTCCAGCGGCTGGGGCGTACCGATCCGGCCGCGTACGCCTCCGATCAATGAACGAGCGGCCGGCCGCCCTGCTCGCGTGCCACTGAGCCCGGTGCCGGGAACCGGCACACCTCGGCGGCCCGCACCCTTTTCCCATTCCAGACCGTCGTTTTCCGGAGGTCTCGTGATGACTCTCACACGAATTGGCGTCCTGTCGCTGGCCAGGTTCTTTGCATGTCTCTACGGCTTGCTCGGGCTCATCGTCGGGGCGATTTTCTCCCTGATTTCGCTGTTTGGTGCAGCCGCGCGCGGCCCACAACCCGGCGCTGCCTTCATCGGTATCGGTGTCGGGGCCATTGTCATTCTGCCCCTGTTCTATGGGGTACTCGGCTTCATTGGAGGAATCATCGGCGCGGCACTTTTCAACCTCGTCGCCTCGATGATTGGCGGCGTCGAGCTGGAGTTCAGCCCGGGCTCCCGCTGGAGCGCCGATCCGCTCGACCGCCCAGAGCGGCCGCTCCGGCATGACTTCAAGAACGAGGATCCGTTCCGGTCGCCGCTCGAGGAATGAGCGCGACCCACCTCGTACGGCGAGGCCCGTCAGCCGTTTTGTTTTGTTCATCAAGGACCAATGACGTACGGAATACACCGGCGTTGATTGCCACGTGCCCCGTGGCGCGGTGGTCCGCCGGCAGTGAGAGAGATGCTCTGATGGTCCGTGGCAGGCAGGCGTGCCGCGTCATGAAATCGACGTGATCCGATCGATCCCTCTCGAATGGTCCGGAAAATCTCCCGGGAACGTGAATACTTCTAGGTGCACATGGCTTCCTTTTTGGTGCGCGAGCGGTTAGATTTGTGCGACGAGTGATGCAATGACCGCTCTCGAGGAGCCAATCCATGCCGGAATCCGTGGTCCATTTCCAGATCCGTATGCCACCCCAGCAGCATGAAAAGCTGGCGACCTGGGCCAAAGAAGACAAGATTTCGCTGAACCTCCTGGTTGTCGGGATCCTCGAGAAAGCCATGCAGGAGCGGCTCGCGGACGCCGGAGCGGCGAAAAGCGCACCGGGTCAGCCTCACAAGTGAGTGACCGCGAGGGTCGAGGGTTGTTCCAATCCGACGCAGGCGGGCAGTGCTTGCGCAGGGGCCATCCCGGTCGCCGGCTCAAGACGGGTCACCAGTAGACCCACTCGTAGATCGGGTCGTTGAATTCGATTTCCTTCTCGCTGATGTTCCGGTCGTCGCCTCGGCGGATGAAGTCGATGCGCAGCGTCTTGTACTTGACGACCGGCTTGCCCCCGGCGGGGTTCGGGACTTCCTTGTACCCGTCGGAGAGCCCGCGCACGTAGATGCTGAAACGGTCAGACTTGTGATCCCATTTCTCCCAGACCGCGGCTCCGAACACGGCGTCATCCACACCCTCCTTGGTGCTGGGTGGAATGATTCCCATGACATCGACGGCCCCGCGCAACGGGATGCTGGGGTCCTCGCGGTCCTGAATCAGGGGAATGGCCTTGGGAATGACCTGGTCCTCGAATTTCTTCCCCTCCTCGTTGACCATGACGAACTGGGGGACGAACATCCGCGGCTTGCCGGTGTGGTTGACCACCTTGTAGTACAGGTAGTAGACCGGCCGCCGGCCCTTGCCTGGAATTTCCACCGTTCGCAGCCGCAAAGGTTTGAACGCGAAGTCCAGCACCCAGATGCCCGCCTTGTCGCGCGGCAGCAGGGCGGTGTTGACCATCTGCACGTTGAACGCCGTGCGATCGCGTCGCACCGGCACCGTGGGCAGCACGGGAACCAGGCTGACGTCCTCCACCGGCCTGGGCCCTGGCAGTGCTTCGGCGGCCGGTTGGGGTTGCCCCTCCGCTTGCTGGTCCGCGGGGGCCTCGGCCGGCTTGGCGGCCGCGGCTTGCTCCGGCGCTTGCGTCTGATCCTGGCCGTGGCACGGCAGGGCTGGGCAGGTCAGGATCGCCAGCAGTGCGAGCCAGACCGGCGAACAGATCCGCATCTGAATGGTGGGCACGGAACGATCTCCCCAGGCCATGTTGAGCCGAGATTCCAGAAGAGGTGATGACGACTCGCTCGGACGGATGTGATGAAACAGAGTCTTGCGGCTTCGGAACAATGCGTTAATCCCGGGCCCCCGTCAAGCCCTCTTCTTTCCCCACTTCTTCTGGTAAAATAGTAAACCGAGGTAGTTCATGCAAACTTACCCGAAGAATGCGCTGAAGGCAGTCGCACAAACAACTTCCGCGCAGGGTTGAAAGGATTCCGCCGTATTTTACAATAGTGCTGCGCCGAGCGAAACGGTTTGGCAAGTTCAGACGACTTCCAGGTGATGAATCGAGAGTCGATGGGTGTACCGAGAATCCTGGCGGCGACCGGCGTCCTCTGGCTCCTGGCGCCGTGTGCCCTGGCGGGCGGCTTCGAGACGCTGATCCTCAAGGACGGCCAGCGGGTGACGGGCGAAGTTGTTGCCGAGAAGCAGAACGCCCTGTACGTGGACCTGGGCTACGACCTCTTACGAATTCCGCGCGACCAGGTGGTGCGGCGGGCCAAGCTGGACGAGGCCATGCGTGCGGCTCCGGCGGCGTCGGCGACGGAGATCGACCCGTCCGGTTTCTTCTCCACGGGCATGCTGCGGCCGTCGCCGGTGAAGGAGCTGGTCTCCCGGTTTGGCGAGGCCGTCATCTCCATAGAAACGCCCTCCGGCAAGGGTTCGGGGTTTCTCATCAACAAGGACGGATTCGCGATCACCAACGCGCACGTGATCCAGGGAGAGACCCGGGTGTCCGCGATCCTCTACCAGAACGTGTCTGGCGGGCTGAACCGGCGGCGGGTGGAAGACGTCGAGATCGTGGCGATCAACCCGTTCTTCGACCTGGCTCTCATCAAGCTGCCTCTTCCCGCCGACCTGAAACCGAGCCACGTGGTCCTGGGTAATGGAGAAGACGTCAATACGGGTGATGCGGTCTTCGCCGTGGGCAACCCCCTGGGCCTGGAGCGGTCGGTGACGCAGGGCATTGTCAGCAGCCGTAGCCGGAACCTTCAGGGCCAGCTGTACTTGCAGACCGATACCGCGATCAACCCGGGCAATTCCGGAGGCCCGCTGTTCAATCAGCGCGGCGAGGTCATCGGCGTCACCAGCCGGGGTGCCCGCGCCGACATGGCCGACAATCTCGGGTTTGCGATTCCAGTCGCCTACGTGAAGGATTTCCTCCGGCATCGCGAGGCGTTTTCCTTCGACAAGACCAACCCCAATAGCGGCTACCGCTATCTTGACCCGCCGCGGCGATTGCGTCCCGGCCCACCTCAGGGGCTCATCCGGTCACGGGGCTCCCAGCAACCACCGCCCGGCGCCATCAGCGCCGCCAAGCCGCCAGCGTCCGCCTCTCCGCCAACCCGATAGTTCGAGACGATTGGAGACGACGGAGATTTCCCTCCGGCGCGCTCATGAACCGGAAGCGGTTCCCATTGCCAAAGGATATGATTGCCTGCAAGATGCTTTCACGAAAGACGGGCTCGCCGGTCACCGTCGGCGATCTTCCAGGCTTGGAGCCTGGAAAGCCAATGCCCACCCGACCCGGTTGGTCGGAGGCGAGAAGACGTTCCCACGGCCGGTGAGCCGCGGAGTGACTGGATTGGAGATGCAAGTGATGCGTATGGCGAAGCGGGCGATTCTTCGCCTGGCCCTCGTTGCTGGTCTTGGTCTTGCTGCGGGCTCCGGACTGATGGCGAATCTCGCCCAGGCCGCGACACCCCCGGAACGTGTCCTCCCCGACTCGACCGTGTTCTTCGTCAAGGTGGCCGATATCAAGGCGCTGCGCGAGGCGTTCCGCCAGTGCCAGTATGGTCAGCTCTGGAACGATCCCGCCCTCAAAGACTTCCGCGACGACCTCGCGGCCAAGCTGGAGAAGCCCAGCAACTCGCTCAAGGAGAAGATCGGGGTCACGCTGTCAGAGCCTCTTCGATATTCCGCAGGGGGGAGTGGCCATCGCGGCGGTCAGCCAGGATGATCCGAAGATGCCGGTGGCGCTGACCGTGATCGCCGATGCCGGTAAGAACAGCGAGCGGATGACGGATATCCTGACGCGCAGCACCAAGCAGGCCGAGGATGCCGGCGGCAAGGTGAGCACCGAGGGTTTCCAGGGCGGCACCCTGCATGTGATTCAGGCGCCTCCCAAGGACAAGAAGGAAGACGAGGGCAAGCCCGATGCGCCCCACCCGCCGCTGGTCTGGACGAACCTGGGCTCGGTGTTCTACATCGGCAGCAACGTCAACCTGATCAAGGATATCGCTTCGCACGCCGACGGCCGCAGCACCGGGGCCCTGGCCAACGTGGAGGCCTTCGCCAAGACGCAGTCGAAGACCGGCGCGGGTGACGCCCAGATCCTCTGGTTCCTCGACGTCGCCAAGGTGGTGAAGCTTGTCACCAAGGCCAGCGTGAAGGGAGGCGATGCCCAGGTCCAGCAGATCGAGAACCTGATCCAGGCCCTGGGTGTGGACGGGCTGAAGTCGGTTGGCGGCACCCTGGCGCTGAGCGCCGGGAGTTACAACAGCCTGACGAAGACGTTCTTCTACGCACCGTCTCCGGTTCAGGGCTTGCTCAAGATCTTCTCGTTCCCGCCGGTGAGCCTGCGTCCGGAATCTTGGGTGCCGGCCACCGTGGCCAGCTACCAGTCGCTGAGCTGGGACCTTGACAACGCCTACAAGGCCATCGAGGACCTGGTCAACAAGCTGGCGCAGCCCGGCATGCTGAACGTGCTGGAGCAGCAGCTTGCCGGCCCCGAGGGCGGCCAGCCACTGAGCTTCCAGAAAGACCTCTTCGGCCCGCTGGGCGACCGCATCACCATGATCAGCGACTTCAAGAAGCCGATCAAGGAAGACAGCCAGCGCATGCTCGTGGGGATCGCCCTGGAAGACAGCAAGGCGTTCCAGAGCACGCTCACCCGGATCATGGAGCTGGCCGGCGCGTCTCCCAAGAAGCGCGAGTTCCAGGGGACCACGATCTATGATTTCGACGTCCCCATGCCGAACCTTCCCAACAACGGGGCGAATATCCAGGCGACGATCAAGGGGCCCATCAGCGTGGCCGTGGCCAGGGACACCCTGTTCGTGACCACCGACACCACGCTCCTGGAGCAGGTGCTCCGTCCCGGCGGAGTGCCGCTGGCGGAAAGCCCCATGTACCTGACCATCGCCAAGGAGCTTCCCCAGAAGCTCAGCGGCACCACGTTCGTCCGTCCCGACGAGCAGGCGCGGCTGTCATACGACATGATCAAGAACGGCCAGTTCGAGAAGGCCATCCGCCAGGGCATGGCCGCCGGCCGCGGCGGTCAACCCGCGCCGGAGATCCCCCAGATCATCAACCCCGACAAGCTCCCGGACTTCTCGGTCTTCGCCAAGTACCTGACGCTCGGCGGCAGCTACAGCGTGTCCGACGAGGACGGCCTGATGTCCACCGGGTTCACGCTGCGGAAGAATAATCCGTGATCTGAAGTGTCCCGAGTCCCTGGTCATCGGACCTCCCGATTCACCATCTGGTGGAAGCTGCGAGCCGGGCAACCCCTGGCTCGCAGCTTTTCATTTCATACGATCCCTTCCGCTTCGCTTTTTTTGTTGACTTACCCCCTGGCCTCGAATAGTACTTGTTGTTGAAGAACATTTTCGAATCCGTTCGGGCCTGGAGGTGGCGCATGCCTGCCTCAGGGACTTGTCTCCGCGAACGTCGTGCCGGAATCCCGTTCGTGATCGCGGCGTGTGCCGGTGCTTGCGTCGTCGGGTGGTCCCTCTTCCGGGGAGAGGGGGCAACGCGGGGGGGGGGGTTAGCTCCCGATCACCTTGAACTCACCCACTTCTGCGACGATCCCATCAGATCGACGGATCCGAACGAGGCAGGCCGCAGGGTCGAGTTCGTTCTTACGAACCTGGGAAGCTCAGTGGTGCGCATCCGATCGGTGGAAAGCGGGTGCGGGTGCGCGTCTCCAAAGGTCAGTGAACCTCAGGTCGCTCCCTACGCGCAATGCATCCTTTCGGTCCACGTCATCCCCTTTGAGTGGGGCGTCAAGACGGTGCCCATCACGGTCGAGACCGACTCGGCATTGTCGCCGCGCATTGGGCTCAAGGTCCATCTTTTCGGCTCACGAAGGCCTCCCTACGTCCTGACCGTGTCCGGAGACTTGAACTTTCGCTGGGATGACGCTCCCGGTGAATCGTCCCGGGAAATCGACGTGGCGGCCGTCGAACCCATGGCGCCGGGTAAGACTCCAGTAGTAGGAGCCGACTTCCCTGACCTCGCGGTCGGAGAACCCGACGTTTTCGAGGTGCCGATCGGTCAGACCGGTTACGTGGTGAGGCACTACGTCTTTCCCGTAAGGCTAGAGCCGTCGGCCCCCTCCGCAGGGTTCGCTGGGCGCGTCAGAGTCCTTGACGGATGGGACCGAGGCCGCGAGCTGATCGTGGAAGCAAGAGGCGAGCCGACGAGCCCGCTGAGGTCGATGCCCTCCAGACTGATCCTCGAAGCGCAGGCGGATACCTCGCGCGCGGCCCGTGTGCTCATTCAAGCAAGGCATTCAGGTGTTGCGGTTCACCTCGCACCGGTGCCTGGCGAAGATCCGCCGCTGATCGTTGAACCCGTGGCGAAGGAGACCTCTGGCGGCCCGGACCATTTTGATGTTCGGCTCAAGCCGGGCGCGCCCTTGAAGACCCAGGTCTATACGCTCAGGGCCTGGACCGACCGTGACCCCGGCCACTTCATCGGCGTTCCGGTCATGATCCGCGTGAAAGGGTGATGTCTTATGAGTGGAGGGGGGCCGACCAGTTTCTTGCGTTTCCGCGGCAGGCACCGGACCGGCTTCACGCTGATCGAGATGCTCGTGGTGATTGGAATACTGTTGATCGTGATCGGGCTCACGCTGCCAGCCGTTCAGTCGGCGCGGGAGGCCGCGCGGCGGTCCGCGTGCGCGAACAACCTCAGGCAGATGGCGTCGGCCCTTGCCCACTTCGAGGCCGACCACGGCGCTTTCCCCAGCGCGACACGGTACCAGTACATCGGACCCACGAGATATCAATTCAGCGACACGTCCGTCCACGCGACGCTGCTGCCATACCTCGAAGAGCAGCCCCTTTTCAGCTCGATCAACTTCATGATTCCGTTCCAGGAACCTGACAACCTGACCGCCGAGAACATGACGGCGGCGACGCGAAGCGTGGCGGTCTTTCTCTGCCCATCTGATCCATACCAGGACGCCGATCCGCTGGGATGCAATAGCTACCGGGCCAACATGGGGCTAGGGGATTGGACGATTGTGCCGGTTGGAAATCCACCCCAGCCTGGCAAACAGTACGTCGAGTCGGGTGCCTTCACCGTGAACGGGACACCCGTCCCGGCGTCGAGCTTTCGCGATGGTCTCTCGAACACGATCTCCCTTTCAGAGAAGAGTATCGGGTCGGGGGCCGGCTCCTATAGTTCGATTCGGGACTGGATCGACGTGGCACCAACGCCCATACCGGTTTCAGCGGACGACTGGGTCGCGGTGTGTACTGAATCGTACGCGTCCCAGCAAGGTCGAACGAGCGCCGGCAGGGGGTGGATGTTTTATGGCGCCGTGTACACGAGCTTCATGCTTTCAGCGCCGCCAAACTCCCGCATTCCTGACTGTGGCATTTTGAGTGGTAACGGCATGGGAGTCTTCGCTGCCCGAAGTGCCCATCCTGGAGGAGTCAACGCAGCGATGGCCGACGGATCGGTCCGCTGGTTCGCCTCCGGCGTCAACCCGGCCGTCTGGCGATCACTCGGTACGCGCAGGCGGCGAAGTCGTCTCGGCGGATGCGCTTTGAACGTTGGAATACGCGATGCGCCGTCCTTTTCCTGACCCTGACTCGGCCTACTTCTTCCTTGGAGCCCGCCATGAAGCGTCCAATCTCACTCGCCCTTTGCGTGACCATGTGCGCGCTGGTCGTGGTCCATACCTCGCTGTACCAGCGGCCGTCGCTCGGCCAAGCCATCGGATCGCCGAACGGCCCGCTCACCAACATGATTCGGGGAACGGGCAGCCCATCGTGCTACTTCTGTCCTACAAACGCGAGCCCAGCCGGCTGGGGCTGCCAGTACGGCAACGTACAGCCGCCCTACACGAGCTTCGGCCTCTGCACGCGGGTAATGAATCCCTCATCAACGTGCACGGATCAGCAATGGCAGTGCGGCCCGTATTTCCTTTGCGCTCCACCGTACACGCAAATGAATTACTGTTACGCGACTTACTACGCCAGCTTTTAGCGGGTCTTACGGGGAGCAGGTGGTTGCAGAGCAACGCCCAGACCAGGGCCCTTGGAAGTCCTTGGGCTTCTCGCCAGGAGATGTGGATGCCGGAGAAACCCCACATGGAACATCCCGCTGTACGGGCCGCCGAGACTCTCGCCTGGGAGATGCAGAGTTTCAGGTCGATCGAAATACGGACCCACGACCGACTTATCAACTCAGGGGCCAGCCCTGACCCCGGCGCTTTCGAGGCGGCCGACTTTTTTGTCCGTTACATCGAAACGAACGCGGGCGAGCGACGCTTCGAGCGGCACACCGTTCCGACCGGAGCCCCTCAAGAACGCTGGATCTACTATTGCAACGGCAAGGACTGCGCGGACGAGAAAGAGCCCACGGCTGAGGGCGAGACAAGGCAGTTTGTCTACATCAAGCGCGATTTCGGGATCGAGCGCCAAATGCGTTGTCATTGGTGCCCCGAGCCTCTCTCCTATTACTACGTGGGCCCGCGCCCTCTTCACCAGGCTCTTCGGACGGCCTCGTTCCTGGGCGAGCGCCGTCATCTCGATCGCGACTGTGATGCGTTCCTCATCGTCGACGCGAGCCTAGGGTCCACGCCTGTCGCGGTGTACGTTCTTGACCGTTCGACTTCGACCCCGGTCCAAGTTAAGTACTATGCCGATGATGTCGCTCGTACAGCGGAAAGGCCCCGCACAGCCTGGACCGCGAAGTCCCTTCAGAACATCGAGGGGCACTTGTTCCCGATGACATCGGAGCTGATCCTTCACGGCACGAGCTCAGGGCCGTCGGCTGCTGTGCTGAGTACGACAACACAAGTTGAAGAACTGCACTTCAACCGCGATTACCCCAAGGCGATGTTCTGGCCCAAGATCGACTCGAACGCGACCCTTATCGATGCGGTTCACAAGAAAGCCGCCGGTCCGAAAGACCCACGAACTTCTGTGAACGTGGAGAGTCGCACCCAGTCGGCCGCACAGCCGATTCGCGCCGAGCCGGCCGCCTCATGGTCCGACAGGCTTCCGGCGGCGTCACTCACCCTTGGCCTGGCGATTCTCATTGCGGGCGGCATCCTCTGGTGGCGCTCTCGCTGGAAGTGGTAGGACGATTGTCGACATCGCGCGGCCGCCGGTCGCGGTACAGTACAATTCCACCCGACTTGAGGGTGGCGTCCATTGCACTCGTCAAGTCTCAAGAATCTCACGTCAAGGCCCGGCATCAGCCGGCGGGCTCGACCACGGCCGTGCGACTTCGTAGAATCGTCTTGACGAGAACGGAGACCCCCTGGGAGGGCGGCATGCCGATGGATCCCGCGATCGAACAAGTCTTTCAAGCCGCGTTGGCCTTGCCTGAAGAGGCGCGTGTGGAACTGGCTGAAGCACTTCTGGCAACACAGGACGAATCGAATCCACTGCCGTTTGACCCCGCGTGGTTGAGCGAAATCGCTCGCCGCGCGAACGAGATCAAGACTGGTGCGGTCCTCTCCGGCCCCTGGCATGTCGTCCGGCAGCGAGTCCGACGACGCTTGGAGGAACGGTCGAGTGGCTGAGGTCGCTCCTCATCGCGAGGCGGAAGCCCTGGCTCATCCCGGGCGGCTACCTGGCTACTGGTCAAGTCGGTCCTGAGTCTGAACCGCGCATGCGACCGGATTCAGTGCGGTATGGGTGATGACGAAAGCCGCACGCTCGCTCCCAACGCAAGTAGCACGTTCCGCGGGGTCGTGGGACTGCGCCTGATCTCGTGATGAGTCTTTCACGTGTCAATGGCTCCCACTCATCCGCTTGCCGCCATCCGCCTGCGCCAGGTGAGGACCCATAACCTCAAGGGGTTCGATCTGGACCTGCCCCTGGGGAAGTGGATCGTCATCACCGGGGTGAGCGGGGCAGGGAAGAGCTCGCTGGCGTTCGACACGCTCTATGCGGAGGGGCAAAGGCGCTACGTCGAGACCTTCTCGGCCTATGCCCGGCAGTTCCTCGAGCCCCTCGAAAAACCCGACGCCGAGCGGATCGAGAGCATCCCGCCGGCCATCGCGGTGGCCGGCCGCGAATCGCTCCCCTCGGTGCGCAGCACGGTTGGCACGATCTCCGAGGTCCACAACGACCTTTGCCTGCTTTTTGCTCGGGCCGGCGAGGTGTTCTGCCGGAACT
Source organism: uncultured Planctomycetaceae bacterium (assembly GCA_963833985.1). Taxonomy (GTDB): domain Bacteria; phylum Planctomycetota; class Planctomycetia; order Isosphaerales; family Isosphaeraceae; genus Aquisphaera. Next base: position 4,525,133 of record CAWIAD010000002.1, on the reverse strand, counting down.
GCGGCCACCGGGTCGTCCCCGCCACGCCCCAACTTGTCGCGCGGGCCGTCGACGAGCTTGCGGAAGGTGCGCGCTACGAGGTCGCGTTTCCGCTGGAGCTGCTGCCGGGCACGGATCCGGCGGCGCTGGCGCGCGCGCTGATCGAGGACGGCCTCACCCGCGCGCGCCTCGACGGCCGGCTCATCGACCTGGCATCCGAGGGACTCCCGGCACCGTCAGATTCCGGTGCGCCGCTGCTGGCCGACGTGATCGTCGATCGCCTGGTGCGCGGCAAGGATCCGCCCGGACGCCGGCTCGATTCCATCGAGACCGCATTCACGCGCGGCATGGGCCGCTGCCGGCTACTCACTGATGCCGGCGCGAGACGTTCGTGCGCGGCTGGCGGTGTGGCGTTTGCGGTACCGACCACATCGAGCCGGCCATCAACCTCTTCCGGTTCAGCAACCCCCTGGGCGCTTGCCCGCTCTGCGAGGGGACCGGCACGGGTATCGAGCTGGACCTGGAGCGGATCGTCCCCGATCAGGCACGGTCGCTCCGCGAGGGCGCGATCGCCCCGTGGTCCACCCCGGCGCACCGGTCCCGTCTCGATGAACTGCTGAAGTGGGCGCCCGAGCTCGATGTGCCGGTGAGTGTTCCCTTCCGCCAGCTGGCACCCGGGCAGGTCCAGACGGTGATCGAGGGCCGGCCGGAGGCTGGCTTCGCGGGAGTGAGAGGGTTCCTGGAGCGGCTGGAGCGGAAGGCATGGAAACTGGCGGTGCAGGCGTTCCTGGCCCGCTGGAGCCGGCAAGGACCCTGTCCTGCCTGTCATGGAGCGCGGTTGCGGCCGGAGGCGCTGGCGGTGCGCATGGGCGGGATGAATATCGCCGAGTTCTCGGCCCTGCCGATCGGTGCAGCGCGCCGGCTGGCGGCGGAGTGGCGGGCACAGGACCGCGGAGCGGTGGCGGCGCGGGTCCTCGACCAGCTTTCCGGGCGGCTGGAGACCCTGGGTGAGATCGGCCTGGATTACCTGTCGCTCGCCCGGGCCGGCCGGACGCTCTCCAGCGGCGAGCTGCGCCGGGTCGCGATGGCGCGGACGCTGCGCTCCGGCCTGGTGAACACGCTTTATGTCCTGGACGAGCCGACCATTGGCCTGCATGCCAACGAGGTTGGCCGGCTGATCGCGGTCCTTGGCCGGCTGCGCGACGCCGGCAACACGCTGGTCGTCGTGGAGCACGACCGCACGATCCTTCAGGCGGCCGATCACCTGGTGGACCTGGGCCCCGGCGCCGGCACCTCGGGCGGGGAACTGCTGTATGGCGGGTCGCTGGGCGGCCTGGCCGAGGTGAAGAATTCCCTCACCGGCGATTTCCTGGCCGGCCGCAAGCGGGTCGAGATCCCGTCCTCGCGGCGCGCGGCGACACGCGGCCTGCTCACGCTCCGCGGGGCGCGTGGCCATCATCTCCGGTCCGTCAACGCGGCCTTTCCGCTGGGCGTCCTCTGCGCCGTCACGGGAGTCAGCGGGGCGGGCAAGAGCACCCTCGTGGAGCAGACGCTCTACCCCGCGCTCCGCCAGAGGCTGCATCGCCAGACGCTGCCCACGGCGGAATTCGATAGTCTTGACGGAGTGGGCGACCTCACGGACGTCGTGTTCCTGGACCAGACGCCGATCGGCCGTTCGGGACGGTCGAACCCGGCGACGTACCTGAAGGTTTTCGACGAGATCCGGCGCACCTTCGCGGCGACCCATGAGGCCCGGCTGCGGAACTACGGTGCGGGGCGGTTCAGCTTCAACGTCGAGGGCGGGCGCTGCGAAAAATGTCATGGCGAGGGGCTTCTGACCATCGACATGCAGTTCCTGCCCGACGTGCAGATGCGCTGTCCCGAGTGCCGGGGCACGCGTTACCGCCCCGAGGTCCTGGAAGTCACCTATCGCGGGCGGAACATCGCCGAGGTCCTCGAGCTGACGGCGCGCGAGGCATTCGTCTTCTTCCGTCATCGGCGCAAGATTCAGGCCCGGCTGCGTTCGCTCATGGACATCGGCCTGGACTATCTGCGGTTGGGGCAGCCGGCGGCCACGCTCTCCGGCGGCGAGGCGCAACGGCTCAGGCTGGCGGCGTTCCTGGGAAGCTCCACCGCTGTGCTGAATCGAGCGGGCACCGCCGCACACACGCTCTACCTGCTCGATGAGCCCAGCGCCGGTCTGCACCCCTTTGACACGCTCAGGCTGATTGCTGCGCTCAACCTGCTGGTGGATCGCGGGCATTCGGTGATCGTCATCGAGCACAGCCCCGAACTGCTGGTCTGCGCCGACTGGATCATCGACCTGGGCCCCGGACCGGGTCCCGAGGGAGGGCGGGTCGTCGCCGCCGGCAGCCCCGAGGATGTGGCGCGATCCGGCACGCTCACGGGCCAGGTGATCGCGGCCGCGCTGGCGGCGGGCTCGGCCTGACTGTTGAGATGGTTCGCACACGGTCACGGGAATGTCATGAAAAAGCTCGATCCGGGCGCTTCCGCTCGCCTGCTGTTCCTTGTAAACTTGATCGGCCGGATGTCACGTACACATTTTGAAGGCCACACTGCGTTGCAGGATTTCCGTTCCGGGCATTTCGTTCTGGTTCCTGAGTGGACTTCGAGGCCAGGCCGGCCGTCGAGCTGAGGAAACGCGAGCAAACGAGTTTCCAGGAGGACGAGGCTCCGGCCGAGTCCCACTGGCTGTCGGCTCGGCAGGAGCCTCGCACTCCCTGTCATCGTCACGCTGTTCGCGACTTTGACCCGGGCGAGCGGCACCGATCCGGGTAGAGCCCGCGGTTGCTCGGTTCCCGCGCGGTGAATCCCTGGCCGCATTTCGATCTCACTTCGTTCCGATCACTCTTGCATCGAGGGGCCTCGAGTATGACCGAAGATCAGATCTTGCGCGATCGAGCTCTGGGGCGTGTTCAAGCTGCTCGACGCGGCGAATTTGAAGGCCGTCGAGGCGCTGGAGCGGCTCTCGACAATCACGGGCTCGGACCCGCCGGAGGGGGACGACGTGGAACTGCTCCCCTGCCGCTTTCGGATCGACGGGCACCTCTACGGAGCCTTCGTCACCGAGCAGCAACGTGACAGGATCCGTGCGGCCATCTGCGAGGGAACGGCCAAGCACGTCCTGGAAGTGGTTGCCTTCGATATCATCTGCAATCATCTTTACGCGGCAGCGAACCAGATGTACACAATCCTGGAAGCCGCCTTGAAGTTTCAGCCGCTTTCCGGTGTGACGGCGCCGCCTGCGGGCTTGAAGGGAGCGGTCCCGGCCGCCCTGACGGGGGGCTGCCAGTTCAAGGATGGAAACTGTCAGCCCAATTGCAGCCCCCCGCTCTGCAAGACGCTGGGTGGAACGCCGTGTGGGACATGCGAAACAGGCGGAGGCGAAGGGGGAATGGGAGGGGGGAAGAAACCGACCGGCCCCAAGCCTGTTACTCCCCAACCCTGTCCCGAGCCGCCTGCGACCGAGGCTTGAAGCCGCGGGCATGTCGAGGTCTCGTCGTCGGTTCCGCAAGGCAAGCGTTACTGAAGTCATGCCGCTCCTGGTTGCTTCCCGCCCGTGGCCGCGACGCAAAACGTCTTGCGTTCCGTACGGGCGGCAAGCGACCATTGTGGAAATGCACGGTGTTGTCGGGAGTCGAGCGGAATGGCGCCGGACGGGCAAGAATCAACCGTGGCCGACCCGGAGTCTCCGCGGGTCGCAGATGAGCCAGAGCGTCCCGACGCGCAGCCGTCGACGCTGCGCAGCGGTATCTCCGACTCGACCATCCAGGACCAGACCCTGGCGCCGCACGATCACGCGACGACCGATCTTTCCACGGTCGACGAACCGCACCTGACGTGTCCGCACTGCCGCAACCCGCTGGCGACCGCGGACGATGCTCCCGGCAAGCTCGTCTGCACGCACTGCGGCAGTTACTTCCGCGTCGAGCTGCCCAAGAACCCAACCGGGCGGGGAGCAAGCCAGGTTCTGGCCCGGTTTCGACTGATCAAGCGCGTGGGGCAGGGGACGTTCGGGGTCGTCTGGCGGGCTTTTGACACCCAGCTTCACCGGCCCGTCGCGCTCAAGATCCCCCACGAGGACGCCCTCGATACCGCGGATTTTCACGGCAGGTTCTGGCGCGAGGCGCAGGCAGCCGCGGCGCTGCGGCACCCGGGAATTGTGCCGGTGCATGAAGTGGTCACCGAGGGTGACGTCACCGCGATCGTTTCCGAGTTCGTGGAGGGCGTGACGCTCAAAGACCTGATCGAGGTGCGAAAGCTCACCTTCGAGGAGGCCGCCCGGCTGGTGGCCGAGGTCGCCGAGGCCCTGCATCATGCGCACGACCGGGGGCTGGTGCATCGAGACATCAAGCCCGCCAACCTGATGATCGAGTACGCCGGCATCGAGTTCACCCGGCCGCCGTCAGCCGCGGTCACCGAGGCCCTGGTTGATCGGCCCATCGGCCGCCCGGTGATCGTCGATTTCGGCCTGGCCCTGCGCGAAACGGCGGAGGTGGTGCTCACGATCGACGGCCAGATCGTCGGCACGCCCGCTTACATGAGCCCGGAGCAGGCGGCCGGGAAAGCACACGAGGCCGACCGCCGCAGCGACGTCTACTCGCTGGGTGTGGTGCTGTACCAGTTGCTCTGCGGCGAACTGCCGTTTCGCGGGTCGTGGTCGATGATCATCCAGCAGGTTCTGAGCGAGGAACCGCGTCCACCGCGCCGGACCAATGACAAGATTCCGCGCGACCTGGAAACCATCTGCTTGAAGGCGATGGCGAAGGAGCCGGGCTGGCGCTACCAGACGGCGGCCGAGCTGGCGGACGACCTGCGGCGCTACCTGGACCGCAGGCCGATTCGGGCGCGCGACGTGAGCAAGCCCGAGCTGCTCTGGCGCTGGGCCTGCCGCAACCCGGCGCTGGCGCTGGCCAGTAGCCTGGCGGCCGCGGCAGCCCTTGCCTTCGTGGTGCTGCTCGCCGTCTTCGCGATCCACAAGACCCAGTCCGTCACCAGCCTGAGCCGTCTGTCGGCAAGCTTTGCTCTCGAAAACGGACTGTCGCGGTGCGATCGGGGAGACGTGCCGGCCGGGCTCTTGTGGCTGGCCCGCGCACTCCAGCTTGCGCCTCCCGGAGCGAGCGACCTGGACCGCATCATTCGCATGAACCTGGAAAGCTGGTCGCGGCAAGAGGCCGCGCTCGAGTCGTTTCTGCCAGGCGCCAGGAACGCCGAAGTGGCGTACATGGCCCGCGACGGAGACCTGCTGCTGACTGTGGAAGAGGGGCACCTCGTTCATCTTCGGCAGCTTGGCGGGGAACGTGGGCCCGACCTTGAATTCGACACCCGGGCGCCGGTTGGTGCCGTGACCATAGACGCCGGCGGCACCGTGATCGCCACGGCCCACGATGACGGAACCGCAAGAATCTGGAACGCCGTGACCGGCCAACCCATCGGCCAGCCGCTGGTGCATCCCAGGCCCGTTTATCTGGTGTCTCTCAGCAAGGACGGCAAGACACTGGCCACGGCCGCACGGGACCGGAAAGTACGCATCTGGAAGATCGACGAAGGAACCTTGATCGGCTCCCCCATCACGTTCGTCAGGCCTATCGAGACGATTGCGCTGGCACCGCAAGCGGACGTTCTGGCCGTCGGCACTTCGGAGCCCAGGCTCGCGATCTGTCATCTTCGCACCGGACAGAAGTCAATCGAGATCCCCACCCAGACGATCACGGCGGAAGCTCGATTCCGTCCTGACGCCAGCATGCTGGCGACGGCCGATCGAGACCAGATGGCCAGGCTCTGGGATACGGCTACGGGACGTCTCGTCGGAGCGCCCATGCAGCACGATGACCCGGTAACCCACGTCGTTTTCAGTCACAATGGCAAGCACCTGCTCACGACCAGCTTCAAGAGTGCGCGGCTCTGGAGCGTGCCCGAAAGCCGACCGCTCGGTCCGCCCTTGCCCCACGAAAGCACCGTGGCAGCCGCGGCTTTCGGGCCTGACGACAGGGCCTTTCACTCCGTGGGTTCAGATGGTTCGGCCCGTGCTTGGTCGCTGTCGCGCTGGAGGCCCGAACGCCGCCTGGTGAGCGCGGGAGATGTCGCGTGGGCAGCCATCAGCCATGACGGCCGCTATGTCGCCACCGCGGGCGGCCGTCCCTTTCGGACCCCCGAGGTGCGGTTGTGGAACCTGGAAACGCAACAGCTCGTTGCGCCGGCGATCCCGCTGACTGACTCCGCAGTCGTATGCACGTTCGATCATTGGGACCGCAGCTTGCTGATCGCCACCAACGACGGTTCCGTCCTGCTCATCGACGTGGCGTCGGGCCAGGTGCGCCACACGATTTCGGGGCTGGGTGTCCTGTTTTCGGCTGGACTCTGCGCTCGCGATCGATGGATCTGCACCGGGACCGAGAGTGGCGAGGTTCAACTCTGGGATCGCGACACAGGCAAAACGATTGGCCCGAAGCTTGCCTTGAATTCCTGGATCACGGCACTGCACGGTTCGGCGACGTCGGATCTTGTTCTGGTGGGCACTCAGGATGGCAGAGTGGGTGTCTGGGATACCTCGACCGGCGAGTTCAAGAGCCAGCAGCCGCATCACAACTGGGTGACGTGTCTTCGATTTGGTGCGGACGAGACGACCGTGATCAGCGGTAGCTCGGATCACACGGCCTGCATCCACCGCACCGGTACTGACCAGAAGGAGCACGAGCTCATCTTGAAACACGGTGACGAGGTCACGTCGTTGAGCGTGAGCCCGGACGGGACATGCGTCATGACCGGTTGTGCCGATCATTCGATTCGGTTCTGGGACGTAGTCACCGGCCAGCCCGCCGGTGCACCGCTGGAGCACCGCGGCCGGATTAGCGCCGCCGAGTTTACCGACGGCGGCCGGGCGGTGGTGACGGGAAGCTGGGACCACGGGGCGCGGCTCTGGGATTTTCGCACCCGGCGGCCGATTGGGCCTCCGATCGAGCACGACGATCAGGTTCATGCCGTGGCGGCCGCCCCGCACGGCGACACGTTCGTCACGGGCGGTTTCGACCAGACCGCGCGCGTTTGCCAGGTTCCCCGTGAACTGCCCGGCGACGCCGCCCGGATCGCCCTCTGGTGCGAGGTGATCACCGGCATGGAAATTGACGCCAATGATTCCGTCCGCCTGCTCGACGCATCGGCATGGAATGCGCGCAAGCAAGCGCTCGATCGCCTGGGCGGACCGCCGGGACCCTGAACCCGTTCGCGTTCCATCGCGTCCGGTTAGAATGACGATGTCGGAACCAAGGATCTCCAGCGGCCAGAGGCCAGGGAGCAAGCCATGGCCCAAAGTGGAGGCTATACCGGACCCCTCGAGCAAGTCGGGCCCTGCCAGTGGAAGATTCCCAGGAGCTACCGCGATGACATGCGCGTGGACGGGCTCATCTTCGCGGACGAGCCGCTCATCGCGCAGATCAAGCAGGATCAGGGTCCCGAACAGGTGGTGAACGTGGCGACCCTGCCGGGCATCCAGAAGGCCAGCATGGCCATGCCCGATATTCACTGGGGCTATGGCTTTTGCATTGGTGGAGTGGCCGCGACCGACCCGGAGCAGGGGGGCGTCATCTCGCCCGGCGGTGTTGGCTACGACATCAACTGCGGCGTCCGCCTGCTCCGCTCCAACCTGGACTGGAGCGACGTCAAGGAGAAGATCCGTCCCCTGGTGGACCAGCTCTTTCGCGACGTGCCCACCGGCGTGGGGCAGCACGGGCGGTTCAGCTTTCCGAAGCCGGAGCTGGTCAAGCTCATGGAGCAGGGGGTCTCGTACCTGGTCGGCAAGGGATTCGCGTCGGATCGCGACCAGGTCTTCACCGAGGCCGAGGGACGGCTGCCGGGCGCCGATCCGGGGCGGGTGAGCGAGCGCGCCATCATGCGCGGGGCCGACCAGTGCGGGACGCTTGGTTCGGGCAACCACTTCCTCGAGGTTCAGGTGGTCGATCGCGTGCTCGACCGGGCGGCCGCCGAGGTGATGGGCCTGCGCGAGGGCCAGGTGACTGTGCTCATCCACTCCGGCTCGCGCGGGCTGGGCTACCAGGTCTGCGACGACTACTTGAAGGTCTTCAAGAACGCGCCCCGCAAGTACGGTTTTGAGCTCCCCGATGCGCAGCTTGCGTGCGCCCGGGTGCGCAGCCCGGAAGGCCAGGATTACCTGGGCGCCATGCGTGCCGCGGCGAACTTCGCCTGGTGCAACCGCCAGTTACTGGCGCACCAGGCGCGGGATGTCTTCGCGCGGGTCTTCGGCAAGCCGTGGGAGCAGCTTGGCATGGACCTGGTGTACGACGTCGCCCACAATATAGCCAAGTTCGAGGAACACGACGTGGGCGGGCGGCAGGCGCAGGTGTGTGTGCATCGCAAGGGGGCGACGCGGGCTTTCCCGCCCGGCCACCCCGAGACGCCCGCGGCCTACGCCGGGATTGGCCAGCCTGTGATCATACCCGGAAGCATGGGTACGGCGAGCTGGGTGCTGGTCGGCCAGCCGGGTTCCATGCAGCACTCGTTCGGCACCTCCTGTCACGGTGCGGGCCGGATGATGAGCCGCACCGCCGCGGTACGCCTGGCGGAGGGCCGGCGCATCGACCGGGAGCTGGACGCCCTGGGCATCATCGCCCGCGCCCGCGGCCACAAGGGCCTCGCGGAGGAGCAGCCGGCCGCGTACAAGGACGTCGATCTGGTGGTCGACGTGGTCCACAAGGCGGGGATCTCCAGCAAGGTCGCCCGGCTCCGCCCCGTGGGCGTGATCAAGGGATGAGTGGCCTGTTACGGAAGACGGTTGTTTATGTCTTATGACGATCTGGCACACGCCGCCCGGCCGGACAGCGGACAGCGGTTCCTCCCGTCGCTGTTCGTGTTATTCATGGGCAGCGGATGCGCGGCCCTCGTCTACGAGGTCGTCTGGCTACAGCTCTTGCAGCTTGTGATCGGTTCGACGGCAGTCTCCCTTGGCGTGCTGCTGGCGACGTTCATGGGGGGGATGTGCCTGGGGAGCCTGCTGCTGCCAAGGCTGGTCTCGACGCGCTGGCACCCCCTGAGGGTTTACGCGCTGCTGGAGCTGGGCATCGGCGGCATCAGCCTGGCGGTGCTCTTCGGCATGCCCCAGGTCGAGTCCATCTACGTGCGCTCCGCGGGTCATGGTTTTCCGAGCGTCCTGCTCCGCGGGGTCGTGGCCGGAGTGTGCTTGCTGCCGCCGACGCTGCTGCTGGGCGCGACCTTGCCGGCGATCGCGCGGTGGGTGCAGACCGACGCGAAGGGCGTGTCATGGCTGGGGTTCTTCTACGGCGGCAACCTTGCCGGCGCCGTGTCCGGCTGCCTGCTGGCCGGCTTCTACCTGCTGCGTGTGTATGACATGGCCGTGGCGACGTACGTCGCCTGTGCGATCAATCTCCTCGTCGCGGGTCTTGCCCTGGTGCTGGCGGCCGTGGAGCCGTATCACCCGGCGCCGGATGCGGAGGCCGATGCGGCTGCCCTCCTGCGCCGGCGGGCCAGGGTCTGTCTACCTGGCCATCGCGCTCTCCGGCATGTCCGCCCTCGGGGCCGAGGTCGTCTGGACGCGTCTGCTTTCGCTCATGCTCGGCGCCACGGTCTACAGCTTCTCGCTGATCCTGGCGGTGTTCCTGACGGGGCTGGGCATCGGTAGCGGGGTGGGGGCCGTGCTGGCGCGCCAGACCGCGACGGCGCGGCTGGGCCTCGGAGTCTGCCAGTGGCTGCTGACGCTGGCCATCGCCTGGACGGCGGCCATGATCTCGCGGTCGCTCCCCTACTGGCCGATCGTCCCCACCCTGTCGCCGAGCCCGTGGTATCTCTTCCAGCTCGACCTGGTGCGCTGCCTCTGGGCCGTGCTGCCGCCCGCTTGCCTGTGGGGTGCGAGCTTCCCGCTGGCGCTCAGGGCCGTGTCGGCCCGCGCAGGACCCCGGGCGCCTGGTGGGAGCGGTCTACGCGGCCAACACGGTCGGAGCGATCGCCGGTGCTCTGGCGTTCAGCCTGCTGCTCATCCCTGCCGCCGGCACCGCCCGCGCGGAGCAGGCTTTGATCGGCATTGCCGCCCTTGCGGCCATGGTCGCCCTGCTGCCGCTCTTGCGTCACGCGAATACGATGGCGCGGTGCGGCGGTATTGCTGCCCTGAGCGTTGCCATGGGTGTTGCCTCATGGAGTGCCTGGACTGTCACGCCCGTGCCCTGGATGAGCGTGGCGTTCGGCCGGCACACGGCGAGCTGGCTGGAGCGGTCGGCACCGGGCCTCGTCACGGAAGTCCCCACCGGCCCGGGCGAGCCGGAAGTCTACTGCACCTACGTCGGCGAGGGGACGAACGTCTCCGTTGCGGTCACAGAGACACGAGATGGTGTGCGCAGCTTTCACGGAGCAGGCAAGATCCAGGCGTCCACCCTGCCCGCGGACATGCGGCTTCAGCGCATGCTGGGGCACCTGCCCGCGCTCCTGCACCGCAAGCCTGAATCGGTGCTGGTTGTCGCTTGCGGAGCGGGGGTCACGGCGGGGAGCTTCGTGCTGCACCCGGATGTGAAGCGCATCGTCATCTGCGACATCGAGCCGCTCGTGCCCACGACCGTCACACCGATGTTCGGCAACGAGAATTACCACGTGGTGGACGGGATTGCGGGCGAGAACCCGCATACCGTCAACGGCAAGCAGGTGCAGGTGGTGTACGACGACGGCAGGCACTTCCTGCGCACGACCCGTGAAAAGTTCGACATCATCACATCCGATCCGATCGACCCCTGGGTGAAAGGATGCGCAGCACTCAACACCGTGGAATATTATGAGATGTGCCGCGACCACCTGAATCCGGGGGGAGCGTCTGCCTCTGGATGCCGCTCTACGAGAGCAACCAGGAAACGGTCAAGAGCCTGATCGCCACGTTCTTCGAGGCATTCCCCCAGGGGATCCTCTGGAGCAACGATCGCGAGGGGCATGGCTACGACGCGATCCTCTTCGGCCAGGTCGAGCCGACCGTGATCGACGTCGATGCGTTTCAGGAGCGGCTCGAGCGTGAGGATCACAAGCAGGTCAGCCAGTCGCTGCACGAGGTCGGCTTCGGCGAACTGAATACCGGTGGCGAGGGTGCGGCGCAACTGAACGATGAGAGCGTGGATCTGCTCTCCACCTACTCGGGGCAGGCATCGATGCTGGAAGAGTGGACGCGTGGGGCCCAGATCAACAGGGACCGTAACCTGCGGCTCCAGTATCTTGCCGGCATGTCGCTGAACTCTTACATCGGCGAACGCATCCTGGCGGGTCTGCTGGATTACTACCGGTTCCCGACCGGGACCTTCGTCGGCAGCCCGCCCCGTCTCGATGCCCTGAATCGTGCCCTGGAAAGGAGAAACCACCTGTCGCGGATGGCGGATCAAATACGTGGAACCGTGCATTAACCTGGCAGGCGGTTGCACTCATATACGACGCGCCGCGGGGCCCTGAAGACAACCCTGTGCCCCCGATGCCGGACAGGCAATCCTCGAACAAGCTGCTGGCCCGTGTCAGTCCAGCTCGCGGAGCCGCTGGGCGAGGAACTTTCGCTCCTGTTCGTTGGTCGCCAGCTCGAGGGCGCGGCGCATAGCTCGTCTGCGCCTCGGATCGCGAACCCGTGCGGCGCAGCAGGTCCGCGCGCGTCGCGTGCAGCAAGTAATAGCCCTCCAGGTGGCCGGCGGCCACGAGGGTTTCCACCAGCGCCAGTGCAGCTTGAGGTCCGTGCACCTGCGAGACGGCCACAGCCCGGTTCAAGGAGACAACGGGCGAGGGACGGAGCCGTTCGAGCAGGTCGTAGAGCCTGAGGATCTGCGCCGAGTCAGTCTCGTCGGCCCGGGCTGCGCGGCAGTGCTCCGCCGAGATGGCCGCTTGCAGGGCGAATGGCCCCACCCCGGCGCGAAACGCCTCCTCCACCAGGGGAAGCGCCTCGGCGATCTGCGGGTGGTTCCAGAGCCGGCGATCCTGATGCTCGAGCAGCACAAGGTCGCCGCTGGCACTGGACCGCGCCGCGCGGCGCGAATCATGCAGCAGCATGAGCGCCAGCAGCGCGGCCACCTCTCCGGGCGGTCCGGCGCTCATCAGGCTCCGGAGCAGCCGTGCCAGGCGGATTGCCTCGGCGCAGAGGTCGGCACGCACCAGCGTCTCGCCGCGCGTGGCCGCGTAGCCCTCGTTGAAGACCAGGTAGATCACCGTGAGCACGGCGTCAAGACGTGCCGGCAAGTCGTTCTGGTCGGGGATGGAGAACGGAATTCCGGCATCGCGAATTTTTCGCTTGGCGCGTACCAGCCGCTGGGCCATCGTGGTCGTGGGCACGAGAAACGCCCGGGCGATCTCCTCGGTCTCCAGTCCGCACAGGGTCCGGAGCGTGAGCGCGATCTGGGCTTCCACGGCCAGTGCCGGGTGGCAGCAGGTGAAGATCAATCGCAACCGCTCGTCGGGAATGTGTTCGGAATCCTCGTCAAGTTCGTCCGCGTCCGTGACCGACCTGAGAGCCGCGTAGACCTTCAGTTTTTCCGCGATCATCGTCCGGCGGCGGATCCGGTCAATGGCCTTGTGCCGGGCGGTCTGAACAATCCATGCTTGCGGCGATTGCGGCACCCCGGCACCGCGCCATTCCGTCAAGGCCGCTGTAAATGCTTCCTGGACACACTCTTCCGCCAGCTCGAAATCGTTGACGAAGCGGATCATCGCCGCGACGAGACGGCCCCAGTCCGTGCGATAGATCTCATCGATGATCGTGTTCAGGTCGTCGGTCATGCTCGATCCCGCGATTTTTTCGAAGGGCCTGTCGATCCGAACAGTCACCATTCGACATTGTGTCGCAAGCATCGTGATTCCGAAAAGAGGAACCATCGAAACCAGGAGATCCGAGATGAACCGCCTGTACCGCGAGCTTGAACCGGCGACGGTCAGGGAGCTGGTGCGCGTCGTCGAGCCGCTTGCCAGCTACATCTGCGCCACCGAGCGGCCCGTGGCCGCACTGAGATCGGCCATGGCATTGCTCATGGACGAGATCGACCTCACCTGCAAGGCCGCGCACGCTCAGATCTCCCATCTCTCGGGGGACGCCCGGCCATGAAATACCTGCTGCTGATTTACCAGGAGGAGCAGAAGCTCTCGGAGGAGAGCCGCGAGCACTGCTACATCGAGTCCACGCAACTGGCTCACGACCTCAACGAGAAGGGCCAGTACCTGGCGGCCAACCCCTTGCATCCCGTGGCGGCCGCCACGAGCGTGAGGGTGCGCGAGGGCACGACCATGATCACCGACGGCCCGTTCGCCGAGACCCGTGAACAGCTTGGCGGCTATTTCCTGATCGAGGCGCAGGACCTTGACGAGGCCATCGCCATCGCCGCTCGGATTCCCGGTGCACGCGCGGGGACCGTGGAGATCCGTCCCGTGCTCGAGCTCCTCCGATTTGCCGGCACCGCACTGAGCGCCGCGCTGTCTGCGCAGCCCCGATCGCTGTCCTGTCTGCCCGAGATGCCCGAGATGAGGTTCCTGGCGCCGTGGGCGCGGCCTTGACGTGAAGGCCGGTTTTCGCCCGGCGTCTCGAGTGTGTCCGTGAACAAGAGAGCGAGCGCGGAGCTCGCGAGGGAGTGGACCATGAGCTCGGTGAGAGTGCTGGTCGGAACGCGAAAAGGCGCATTTATTCTCACGTCCGATGGCATGCGCAAGCACTGGGACGTGAGCGGCCCCATGTTTGGCGGCTGGGAGATCTACCATATGAAAGGCTCGCCGGTCGACCCGGACCGGATCTATGCCTCGCAGTCCTCAGGGTGGTTCGGGCAGATGGTCCAGCGCTCCGGCGACGGGGGGAAAACCTGGGAGACGGTTGATAACAAGTTCGTGTACGAGGGCGATGCCGGGACGCATCAGTGGTATGACGGCACGCCGCATCCCTGGGAATTCAAGCGGGTCTGGCACTTCGAGCCGTCACTGACGAATCCCGACGAGGTCTACGCCGGGGTCGAGGATGCCGCGCTGTTCCGTTCCACCGACGGCGGCAAGTCCTGGCAGGAGCTTCCCGGGTTGCGCGGGCACGGCTCGGGCCCGCGCTGGCAGCCGGGTGCGGGCGGGCTTTGCCTGCACACGATCCTGCTGGACCCGGCCGATCCGCAGCGCATCTACATCGCCATCTCGGCCGCGGGGGCGTTCCGGACCGATGACGGCGGGCAAACGTGGAAGCCCATCAACCGGGGTCTGCGCTCGCAGTACATCCCGGATCCGAATGCCGAGGTGGGCCATTGCGTTCACCGCATCGCGATGCACCGTGACCGTCCCGGTGTGCTGTTCATGCAGAAACACTGGGACGTGATGCGCAGCGACGATGCGGGTGATTCGTGGCACGAGATCAGCGGTAACCTGCCCACCGACTTCGGCTTCGTGATCGACGTGCACGCGCACGAGCCGGACACGGTTTTCGTGGTGCCGATCAAGAGTGATTCCGAGCACTACCCGATCGACGGTAAGCTGCGCGTTTACCGCAGCCGTACCGGAGGAAACGACTGGGAGCCGCTCACCGAGGGGCTGCCGCAGGGCGACTGCTACGTGAACGTGTTGCGCGATGCGATGGCCGTCGATTCGCTGGACCAGTGCGGTGTTTATTTCGGGACGACCGGCGGCCAGGTGTACGCCTCCGCGGACGCCGGTGAAACCTGGGCCCCCATCGTCCGTGACTTGCCGGCCGTCGTTTCCGTCGAGGTCCAGACACTGCCATGATCCGTGTCGTCCTTCCGACCCACCTGCGCGTGCTGGCCCGCGTGGACGGGGAAGTCCGGCTCGATCTCCAGGATCCGCCCACGCAGCACACGGTCCTGGAGGCGCTCGAGACGCGCTACCCGGTGCTGCGCGGGGCGATCCGCGACCATGTGACAGGCCGGCGCCGACCGTTTCTTCGGTTCTTCGCCTGCGGGCTCGATCTGTCTCACGAACTGCCGGACGCCCCGCTGCCGGAGCCCGTTGCCTCCGGCGCTGAGCCGTTCCTGGTGATCGGAGCTATTGCCGGCGGCTAGCCGAGCGGTTACGTTGCAGAAGGCCGGATGCGCGTCTCACTCTGAACGAAGGCCTTGGTTCATGCACCCAGTCTTCCGGATCGGACTGCTGCTGGTTTGCTGCGGAGCCGGGACTGTCCAGGAACCGGTTCGAACCGGGGTGCAGGAATCGCCCGCGCAGTGCGCGGCCGGGCAACCGGTCAGGACCCGGAGAATGCTGCAAGCCCGACGTCATTGCACATGACCAAGGCGGTGGTCTGCCGCTCGATCGACGGCTACGAGCAGTACGAGCCGCTCGTCCCGCCGGCCCAGACCGCCGACGAGAAGCTGCTCGTCTACTACCGCCCGCTGGGCTACAAGATGGTCTTGAAGGACGGGCAGTATTCCCTGCATCTGACCCAGGATGGGCAGATCCGCCGCAAGGGGCAGAAGGCCGTGCTGTTGCGCAAGCAGAAACTGCTGGATTACGAGCCCCGGGAGCCGAGCCCCCTGGGGCCGAGATACCTGCGTAACAGCGTGTCGCTCAAGGGCCTTCCCCCCGGCGAGTACGAGTTCGACATCATCCTGCACGATCAGAACGAGCCCGGTCCGCCCGCCGTCCAGACCGTGGCCTTCAGCGTCGTCCCCGCGAGGCTTCCGGATGCCGGCAAGGACGAGGAGCCGAAGTGAGAAATCGCTCCCTTCGTCGAGCGTTCGCGGTGGATGGAATCCGCGGCGAGGCCGGCTGTAAGGCCAATACCGTTGAAATAGCGTTAACGAAACGGGGCAAGCGGCTTGCGACAGACTTGTACCCACGCCCTGCGTGGGAACACCGGTCGGGACGCTCTGAGACTGTGAGTTTTCGACCGCACGGCGGGTTTTCCCATCGGCGTGCGTCGATTGATCAGGGGTCGGGGTCGCGGTAGTTCCCCTGCGATCACGTCACCTGTGGGTGTTCTCTCCGCTATCGAGGCTCGAAAATGCCCTCCGCTGCCTGTTTTCTACCCCTTTTTACCTCATCCCTGCCCCTCCGCGACCGCCGTGCGCACGTTCCCCTGGTGCATCAGATTATGCGTGATCGCGTACAGCGTCGCCACGATCCGACATTTTGTCCGGCCACGCACCGGCATCCGCCAAAGCCCTCTATTACGGCACATCGCGTTAACCCACTCCGCCGTCTGGGCCCGCAGCTTGTAGATCAACTGCGCCGCCTCCGTGCCCATCCGCTCCCGCCACGCCGCAGTGTTGTCCGTGTCGTGCGGCTTGCGGGCGTACGGGTCTTTGCCCGCCTCCTTCTGCTTCTCCTGGTCCTTGATCGGTGCATACACCTTGCAGCCACGCTCCTCGACCGCATCAATCGCGTCCAAAGATGCAAACCCACCATCGACAAGCATCTCATCCGGCACGTCGTTGTAACGCGTCTCCAGTTGATCGAGCATCGGCGGCATTTCCTCGCTGTCGGTGCCGGCGTTGGTCACGTCCACCCCCACCACGATGCCTGTCGCCGTGTCGGTGGCGAACTGCACGTTGAACGCGGGGCGATAGCCGCCGTCGCTGAAGTTGATGTTCCGCGCCTCCGGATCGGTGGTCGACGCGCGCGCCTCGGACGATTTCTCTTTTCTCCCCTTGTTTCTTTTCTCTTTCTTCTGCCGCAACTCCTCGCAATGGCGTGCCGCCTCCTCGATCCGCGCTTGACGCTCTGCCGCAGCACGCGCGCAGGCGGCCCGCTGCCGTTTCGACAGTTCGTCAGGGTTGGTTTCAGCCAGTTCTTTGAGCGCCTGGACCTGTGCTTCGGACTCGGCCAGCAACTCCTTGAGCCGCTCCCCACTGCGGAAGGAACTTTTACCGGCGTCGGCCCGCACCCGCATGCCATCCTGGGCCACCCGCTCCATGGTGACCAAGCCTTCGTCCATGAGCGTGGCGACGATCTGGGTGAGCATTTCGTCCCACTTCTCGCCTCCCTGGGAGCGGAAGTCGGCGAGCATGTGGTAGTTCACCGAGACGCCACCGCAGAGCCACTGGTAGGCGAGGTGGTTCTTGCAGAGGCGTTCCAGCTCGCGCGCACTGCCGACCCCCTTGAGGGTGGCGAACACCCAGAGCGCGACCAGCAACCGGGGGTCGGTGGCGTCGCGGCCGACGTGGCCCTCGACGGCCTTGATGTCGGCGAGCCAGGCGTCGTGGTCCAGGCGGCAGACCATGGTCCAGACGACGCGGGCCTGAGAGTCGGGATCGAGGCGATCGTCGAGCGAGGTCCAGGTGAATTCAACCTGATCGCGGTGCGGGACCCGAAGCCTGGGTTTGCCCCGACCGGGCGTGTTGGCGGCCTGCTCGGGGGTGGGCTCGGGGAGGTTGTCCGGCAGCAGGGGGAGGATTGTCACGGGAGCCTCGCGGGGATGAGTGGGTGCAAACGCCAGCAGGACGGAGGGCCATCGCTGTTCTGAATTATATCATGATCACATTTTCAGTACAATGGGGATCTCCGAAAAAATCACAGCCTCTCTGCGTCCCACGGATTGCCCCACCGCAGCACGGGCGCAATCGACGCGGAGCATCGCAGACGGCATTCCCACGCGGAGCGTGGGAACGAGGGACAAACCTCTGCCTGCACTTAACTTATCGCTATT
This sequence comes from uncultured Planctomycetaceae bacterium, assembly GCA_963833985.1. GTDB lineage: Bacteria > Planctomycetota > Planctomycetia > Isosphaerales > Isosphaeraceae > Aquisphaera. The sequence continues at coordinate 4,507,540 of CAWIAD010000002.1, read as the reverse complement.
TCAATATTTCAACGGTATTGGGCTGTAAGGTCCATTTCAGAGCTGCGTGCCGTTGAGCTTGTGAAGATGGTGCTGGGCCAGGCTCTCCACCCAGGGAACATGGCTGTCCCGGGCGAGTTCGCGTGCGCGATCGAGAAACGCCCTGGCCTCTGCCAGGTGGCCGTTGTCCAGGAACGTCTCGGCCGCGTCGAGCGCCACCTGCGGGGCGGAGACTGAGTCGAGGACGAGCGTCTCGTAGATCGACGCCGCGAGGTCGGGACGGCCCGTGCGGGTGTAGATCTCGGCGCGCCAGGTGTCGAAGGTGGGACGGCTCGTCGCGCTGCCCAGAGCGCGTGCCTGTTCCAGGTAGGCCAGGGCCTCCCCCGCATGGCTTCCCTTCATCGAATGCCGGACCAGCGGAGCATAGAGCGTCGTCAGATCGATGTGGCCGAGCAGGCCCGTTTCACGCTTCGTGAGCTCGGTGGCGAAGCGCGCCGTGAGCGCGTCGTCGCGCAATCCGGCCGCGGACCGGAACGTCTCGATGAGCCGGGCGTCGTCGAGCTCGCCGGCGACCTGGTCGCTCAGCTCCGCGGCGCTGGCGCACGAGAAATCGTCCGGGTCGACGGTCGCGGGATGAACCAGGTCCAGACCGAGCCGGCGCCTGAGCCGGTCAAAGGGATATCCCTGGTACATGGAGAGCGAGCTGCCCCGGCTGCCCAGTTGCTCTCGGAGCTCGATCACGGCTTCCAGCTTGGCCGCAATGACGGCATCGCCACTGCGAGCCTCCTGCGACGCGGCCAGCGGTGAGAGTCCGTCCAGCCCCTGGCGCGGGCGGTGAATCCACTCGTTCTCGTAGTAGACCTCGCAGGTCTCGCGGATGAGGCGGTGAGCGAGCTCGTGGTCGAGCCCTTCCGGCATGCGCGCGGTCCAGACGTCGGCGTCGAGGAAGGGCAGGGGCAGGGGTGCGGCAACGCGCTGCTGAGGCCGTGCATCGGGCCCCAGCATGCGCCTCAGCTTCTCCTCGGCAATCTCCAGCGTCTCGACGCGCGGACTGGAGAGCCGGATGGTTCCGGCGGAGAGGTAGACCGTCGCCAGTACGCGCGGCAGGTCGCTCTCGCCGCGGACTGTCTCCGCAACGGGAAAGGCACGGTCCAGCCACTCCAGGACCTCGAGGTCTCCCGGCGAATCTTCCGGACGCGTGGGATCACGCGGGGCGGGAATCTGGCGGATCTCGGGAAACGCGGCCCGCAGACCGGCCGTGCGATCGTGGCTCCAGGCGAAGGTGCAGGCGTAGCGAAGGTCATCGGAGAGGTGCTCGGCGCCGCCGGCCTGGCGGAGGATCTCGGCAAGGGCCCAGGCTTCCACGGCCTTCTTCAGGGCGAGGTCGGCCTCGAGCCGCACGACCTGGTCCAGGCAGTTGATCGCCTCGCGGTTGTTGCCGTTCCAGGCCAGGCAGAGGGCGCGGTTGAACCAGGCGTCGGCATCGTCCGCATCCTCGGTCGCAAGCCGGCCGAAGGCATCGGCGGTGGCGCCTAGCTCGGCGGCCTCGAGGCTGCCCAGCGTGCGGTCCCAGCGCGTTTTCGCGCATCGGTTGCCGGCTTGCGGAAGCGGTACACCTTGCGGGCGGCCATCGGCAGGTCGGCGGCGCCCTCGAGCGTCTCGATGGCCATGCGGGCAGCGGCCGTGGACCGATCCAGGCGGAGTGCGCGCTGCCAGGTTCCCCAGGCGGCCAGCGGACGCTGAGACATCAGGTGATTCCACCCCTCGTGCACGAGCGAGAGAGTCGCGTCGCGTGATGTGGCAGCGGTCATTCGAGATGGGTCTCCCTGGATGGACGAACCGGCCGCGTCGGGCCCATGGCTCAACCGGTCACGATGATCCGCTTGCCGCTCGTCTCGTCGGCTCTCTGAGCTGATCCCGGGGTCCAGATCCCCCCTGGCTGCGCCGTGGACTGGGGCGTCCAGATCCCGCTCTGGCGCGCGGCAACGCCCATCTCTCCGGACGAGGTCGTGATCCTGGGCCCGTAATGCTCCAGGACCTGCTGTAGCATCCGGGTGTCGAGGGCGATCTCGCCGGGCCGCTCCGGTGATTCGACCGGTTGCACCAGCCCCATCTCGATCATCCGGGTCATGAGCACCGAAAAACAGCGCTGCTTGCCCGCGCAGGCGCTGGAGCAGGGCCGCCAGCTCGGGCACCCAGCTTTCGGGGTGGTCCAGGTGCGCCTTGGCCTGGATCTCCAGAGACTCCCAGAACACCTTGTCTTCTTCGCTCGCGGTGCCAAGCTTGGCCTGGCCGTCGTGCAGCCACCGCAGTGCCTGCGCACGGTCGTGCTGGTCGACCGATTCGAAGCAGAGGCAGAGGTAGACCGATCGGCGGTCGCCATCGCCGAGCGTGTCGAGTACCGGCCTGCCGACCAGCTCGTGCGCCGCCCTGCGAACCGCCGACGTGATCCCCCATTCGCGGGCACGAAGATAGAGCTGCACCAGGCGGTCGTCGCTGAGTTGCGGCACCGGCAGAAACGCGAGCCGGGCGAGCGGCACGCTGGCGACGTCGGCGGTCTGCGGATCGATGGCCGGTTCGGGTGGGACGCCCAGCCGCTCCCGCAGCGCGTTCCAGTCCACATCGCCGGCATGGGGCTCGTCGTTGTATTCCAGGAGCATCAGTGCGGCACGGAGGGGAACCTCGCTGTCTGCCGCGCGGGCCGCCTGCGCCGGGGTTCGGCCCCGGAGGACCAGCTGCGGGGTCTCGGGCCAGACCGTGGAGATCAGGCTGGCGCGCCGTTCGCGGGTGATCCGCTCTTTTTCCGGGTCCGGGAGCTCGGGGGGAAGATACCAGTGCCAGCTCATCGCGTGCGACAGGCGATCGAGCGTGCCGATCACCTTGGTGCGCGGCTGAGCCGGGGGCACGGACCTGCCGGCCAGCGCGGCGAATCGGTCGATCAGGCTGTTCAACCGGCCATCGTCAAAGGCTTCCAGCACGACCGTGTCGGCGGCCAGCAGCACGTCGGCCAGGACCACGGGGACCTCGCGCGGCGTCAGATCGGCACGAGCCCTCACCGGCGAACGGTCGAGCCAGGAGTAGGCCGTCACCTCGGGCGAGTTTTCGTCCTCGGGGTCGAGGTGCCGCTCTCCGGATTGCACCATCGTGGGCTCGGAGGTCAGGGTCGCCTGCAAACCGGCGCGATTGCGCAAGGGCCAGGAGAGCTGTACGCGCTCGATGGGATCCGGGTCGGGTGAGCTGTCGATCAACTGGCAGAGGGTTTCCATATCCACGGCCTTGGTGGTGCGGCCCTCGCGTGCGATCCAGCGCCGCAGAGCGGAGACCGCCGCGTCGCTCTCACCCAGCCAGAGCCGGCAGAGGCCCAGATTATAGGTGGCTGCCTGGCCGGCCTGCCGGTCAGAGGACATCAGGTCGAAGGCCGCGGCCGCCGAATCCCAGAGCCCTTCGCGCGCCCAGCCGAGGGCTTGACCGAACTGCTGCTGGGCAGCGGGGGGGAGCCCTGCGGGCGTCTCCTCCAGGTCGTACGGCTGCTTCAGCCAGGGAACGATGGCCGCGTTGCGGCGCAACGATGCGAGGGCTTGCCTGGAAACGGGATGTTCCGCGTCGTCAAGCTGGACGGCGAGCTCGAGATGCTTCAGGCCGGCAGTCATCTCGTGATGTCCCGCCAGTTCGCTTGCCACCATGCCCATGAGCCGGGAGAAGGACCGCCGTGCTTCCGGAGCGGCGTTCAGCAGGGCGCGTTGCAGCTCGGCGGCCGCGTGCACCGGGCCGTCGATCTGGATCGCGAGCTGGATCAGCAAGATCGCCGCGTTCCCGTTCCCGGGCTGAGCAGCCGCGACGGCCATGACGCAGCGCCTGGCCTCCTCGAGCTCGGACATCTCAACCAGCAGAATCGCCTTCCTCAGCAGCAGCCAGGCGTTGCCCGGTATCTTGGCGAGCCCCTCGTTGTACACCGCCAGAGCGGCCTCGTGCTGGCCGTTCTCCTCCAGCCGCTGGCCCCGGTCGGCGTAAGCCTCAGCCTTCTGGCAGCACCATTTGTACTTCTTGCCGCTGCCGCAGGGACAAGTGGAATAGGGATCAACAAGGGCCATCGTCTGCTGTCCTTCGTGTAGCTCTGCAAGCGGAATGCCTCGCGGCTCACACTAGCAAATCCTCTGGGCTTGCGTCTATGCTGATGCGGACGCGACCGTGACAGGAAGCGGTCACTGCGAACCGGCGGGCCGCGGCAGCAAACCCGGCGCAGGTCGCCGCCACGGGTGATGCGTTCCTCTTCATGCTTCCAGGTGAGATCGGCGATGACAACCATGCTCCGGGCCGGCGGCGACGCATTGCCAGCCACGTGCGGTGAGATGACGGGCCGGCAGTCCCCTGCTCCCTCCGCGGCCCCACCCCTGCGCACGGCACTTCCCGCGCTGTCGCTGCTTGCCGCGACGCTGATCACCCTGGCGGCCGCGGGGCCCGCGCAGGCATGGGGCCGCATGGCGCACCGGGCGTCCACCCGGCTTGCCGAGATGCGGCTGACGCCCCGTGCGCGTGTGCTCATCCGCGAGCTGCTGGACCCCGGCGAATCGCTCGCGGACGCTTCCACCTGGGCCGACGAAAACAGCCGCAACATTCCCGGCAGCGCAGCCTGGCACTACGTCAACGTGCCGATCACCGCCGCCAGTTACACCCCGCGCGACTGCCATGGCAACTGCGTCGTCTCGCGCTTCGAGGAGTTCCGCAAGGTCCTTGCAGACCCGCACGCCCCACGGCGGAGGCGGGCGATGGCGCTGCGGTACGTGGTTCATCTGCTCGAGGACGCACACCAGCCGATGCACGTGGGCGACCGCCGCGACCGCGGAGGCAACGGCCTCCAGCTCGAGTTCTTCCGCGATGACTACACCAACCTGCACCAGGTCTGGGATTCCGGGCTGCTGCGCAACGGCTACCGAGACGAGCGCCACTTGCTGGACGAGTTGCTCAGGCTGGCCCGCAGGCCCGAAGCGCAGCAGTGGACGAACGGGACGATGGAGGACTGGGTGAACGAGAGCCTGCAAGGGGCGCGCCAGGCTTATCGCATCCCCGGGTCGAAGGACACGCTCACTTCCGGTATGCGGATCGGCCGTGATTACCAGGACGCGAATCTGCCCCTGGCGGTGAAGCGCCTGTCGCAGGCAGGCATCCGGCTCTCGGAGGTCCTCAACGAGTGCCTTGCGCCCGGGGCCGGGACCTAGCCCTTTTCTTCGAGCGGCCGCGCCTCCGCCGGCTGCGCCGCCGGTCCGGATGCCGACGACGCGGACAGGGGCGAGGAATCTGTGCGATCCGCGCGCTCCGCCCCGGGCGTGCCGGGCTCGGCGTCATGCTCGTCCACGCCATGCTCGAGCGGACGCTTGCCGAAGATCTGCTCGAAGTTGGGAAAGCCGTAGCGGCGCACGATGGGACCACTCATTCTAGGAACACTCCTGTCGGCTCTGAACCTTCAACGCGGGAATATCGACATGATTCGCACAACATCATCTGCTCGTGCGGAGCGATCCAAGCTGGTGGCGAGGTCATGGAAAATGACCTGAATGGCTCCCGGCGTATTCCCTTGAATGCCCGGCGGAACCGCTTGAAACTGGGTACCGCCAAGCAGGTTCGCAATCGTTCTTTGGCAGGCATTCAGCAGGTTGATGCGATCCTGGATGGACGGGAGGGCTCTCTCTGTGGGCCACGATTCGGATCGTGTCACTTTTTCTATCTGATGGACCAGGAATGGCACGATTGGAATCGTACCCCACGAGAATGGGAGGCACGATTGGAATCGTACCCCACGAAAATGGGAGGCACGATTGGAATCGTACCTCGCCAGGAGAGCGGCCAGGCAGGGCTCTCAGCCCTGCGCTTCCGATGCCGATTGTAGCACGCATCATCCTGGATGAGGATTCCCGTCCTCGCTGGATATGCCATCGTCATTCAGGTCTTCTCATCTCGATCCTCGGTAAACCATAGCAGCGCACGATGGCGTTTAACATGAACAAATCCCTTCCGCTCGGCTTGCGACGCATGGTCGGCGCAGGGCATCCGATGCAAGGTTCAGGAGCTCGCATCCTGCCGAGCAGCAACACTGCCGGCAGGGAGACGAGCGATCCGATGATCTAATCCCTTCCTGAATGACCCTGGATGGGATGAGCCGGCTCGTGGTTACTTCTTGGCCTGTCCTTCAGCGAATGCCTGGTCGAAGAGGCGGCCGGGGGACTTGAAGCCCATACGCTCCTTGACGAAGCGGGCGGCCTCGGCGGCGCCGTACTCGCGGTCCATGCCGGGGTCTTCCCATTCCACGGACATCGGGCCGGTGTAGCCAATCTCGTTGAGGGCGCGGGCGATCGCGTCGAAATCCACCTGGCCACGGCCGGGCGAGCGGAAGTCCCAGCCCCGGCGGGGATCGCCGAAATTGAGGTGCGAGCCGAGGATGCCGCTCTTGCCGGTGAGGGTCCGGGCCGCGTCCTTGACGTGCATGTGATAGATGCGGTCCGGGAAGGCGCGGAGGAACTCGACCGGGTCCACGAACTGCCAGAGCAGGTGGCTGGGGTCGAAGTTGAAGCCGAACTCGGGCCGGTGCGAGAGTGCCTCGAGCGCCGTCTCGGCCGAGAAGATGTCGAAGGCGATCTCGGTGGGGTGAACTTCCAGGGCGAACTTGACGCCCGTCTGCTTGAAGACGTCGAGGATCGGGTTCCAGCGGTCGGCCAGGTCCTTGAAGCCAGCCGCGATCATGGCGTCGGAGACCGGTGGGAAGGAGTACAGCAGGTGCCAGATCGAGGAGCCGGTGAAGCCGTTCACGACCGGCACGCCCAGCTTCTGTGCGGCCCTGGCCGTATCCATCATCTCCCTGGCGGCACGCTGGCGAACGGCTTCCGGCTTGCCGTCGCCCCAGACGTGCTCGGGCAGGATCACCTTGTGCCGCTCGTCGATCAGGTCGCAGACCGCCTGCCCGACCAGGTGGTTGGAGATTGCCCAGACCTTCAGCCCGTACTTGCCCAGCAGCTCGTGGCGTCCCTTGCAGTAGTGCTCATCGCCGAGCGCCTGCTGGACGTTGAAGTGGTCGCCCCAGCAGGGCAGCTCGATGCCCTCGTAGCCCCACTTGCTGGCCTTCTCACAGATCGTCTCGAGCGGTAGATCGGCCCACTGGCCGGTGAAGAGTGTCACGGGACGCGACATGCTGCGTTCTCCCTGGTGTCTTGGAATCCACTGGATCGTCGCGCCGCGGCTCTGTGGGCGGACGTGTTCGCATCTCGTCCCGTCCCGTCCCTCGCTTGCCGGCGGGAAACCGATGTCCCTGAGGACCGTTTCCGACGGACGCCGTCCAGAACAGGCAACATAGGGCGCAACCCGAGCGTTGTCAATGATTTGACGGTGCAGCCGGAAACGTTGATAATGCAACCCGTCAATGATTTCCTGTCTTTCCGCTGCCAGTAGAACACTCATGGCTTTCCGCGCTCTCCTGCTGGACTTTGACGGAGTGATTGCCGACACCGAGAACCATCACGTCGCGGCCTGGCAACGCACGCTGGCCGCGCTGGGCTGGCAAGTTCCCGACGAGGTCGCGGCCCGCGCCGCCGAGGTCGACGATCGCCTGTTTCTCCGGGACCTGTTCGCCGACCAGCAGATCGAGGGGGGCGAGATCGAAGGCTGGGTGCAGAAGAAGCAGGCCCTGGCGATCCAGATGCTCCGGGATGCGCCCGGGTCTATCCGGGAGTCCCGGAGCTGGTCCGCAAGGTTCACGGCCGCGTGCGCCTGGCCGTCGTCTCGGGCACCTGGCGCGAGAACGTCGAGGCCGTCCTGACCGCATCGAACCTGCGGGACGCGTTCGAGCTGATCGTCGGCAAGGATGACGTTCAGGCCGTGAAGCCGGACCCCGAGGCCTATCTGCTGGCGCTCGAACGGCTCAAGCTCAAGCCCGCGGATGCCATTGCCGTCGAGGATTCCCCGAGCGGCCTGCACGCGGCGCGGGCAGCCGGCATCCCGGTGATCGCCGTGGGCCACCGCCGCGAGCGCGGAGACTGGGTGGGCGACTGCCCCTTCGTGGCGAGCTTCCAGCCGCTTGCCGAGATCTGGAAGCACCTGGGCCCGAGCGCGAAGCGCGGTGAAGGACGCGTTAAATAGAATAAACAACCTTTCACGCATGCCGCCCCTGGCAGGCCACCGGCCGCGAACCCTCTTGAACCAGAGGCCGGGGCGTGGGGCTCGACCCTGGCTGATGGCAGCGCCGTCTCAGGTGGGAAGGTCGTACTCGCGGATCTTGTCGAAGAGCTGGCGTCTGCTGATGCCCAGGCGCTCGGCGGTACGCGTCCGGTTCCCCTTGCACGCTTGCAAGGTGCGCTCGATGGCACGCCGTTCCACGTCGGCGAGCAAGGCGCGCAGGGGCACGGGATCCGAACCCTCCTCGGCGCCGGGTGGGGCCTGGCCGCCCGGCGATTCGGCATCCAGATGTTCGGGGAGGATGGCCCGGCCGCGCGCGGCGATCGCCGCCCGTGCCAGCGCGTTCTCGAGCTGGCGGACATTGCCCGGCCAGGCGCGCTCCATCACAGCCTGGAGCGCCTGGGGCGAGAGGGCCAGCGCGCGCCAGCCGTGCCTCCGCTCAAGCCGGCGGAGGATGTTCTCGGCCAGGGGACGGATATCCTCGGGCCGGTCGCGCAAGGGCGGAATGACGATGCGCACGACGTTGAGCCGGTAGAAGAGGTCTTCCCGGAACCGGCCCGAGGCCACCTCCTGCGCCAGGTCGCGGTGGGTGGCGGAGATGATCCGCGTGTTGCTGCGCAGCGTTTCGGTGCCGCCGACGCGCTCGAACTCGCGCTGCTGCAAGACGCGGAGGATCTTGGCCTGGGCCGGCAGCGGCAGTTCGCCGATCTCGTCGAGGAAGACGGTGCCGCCGGCCGCGCGCTCGAAGCGGCCCGGCTTGCGGCGGTCGGCCCCGGTGAATGCGCCTTTCTCGTGGCCGAAGAGCTCGCTCTCCACCAGGCCTTCGGGGAGTGCCCCGCAATTGACGCGGACGAGCGGTCCTGTGCCGCGCGGCGAGTGCCGGTGGACCGCGGTGGCGACGAGCTCCTTGCCAGTTCCGCTCTCGCCGACGATGAGCACCGGGGCCTCAGTGGCCGCGGCCAGGCCGATCGACTTGAAGACCTCGCGCATGGCCGCGGACTGGCCGATCATCTCGGGATCCTCGTTGTCCTCCTCCTCGGTTCCGGCGTTCGCCCGTGCGTTCTGCTCGCGCAGGGCCCTCACCTCCACGGCCAGGGCGCGCTGCTTCAAGGCACGCTGGAGCGTGAGCAGCACCTCGTCGAGATCAAAGGGCTTGCTGAGGTAATCGTAAGCGCCCCGGCGCATCGCCTCGATGGCGGCTCCCGAGCCGCTCAGGGCCGTGATCACGATCACCGGCAGTTCCGCGAGCTGCGGTCCCAGCTCCGCGAGGACCGCCAGACCGTCGCGGCCGGGCATTTTCAGATCCAGCAGGACGGCGTCCGGGGCGCCGGCATGAACCTGCGCCAGGGCCTCCGCGCCGGTGCCGGCCTCGAAGGTCTCGTAGCCCTCGGACCTCAGCAGGCGCACCAGGTTGCGACGAATGGTCGCATCGTCATCGGCCACCAGCACCGTGGCGGCCGGCTTCCCGGCAGTCGTGGCGGGCAAGTCGCTCATCGCGTGTCTCCATCGTCGCTGGCGGAGATTGCGGGGATCACCAGCGTGAACAAGGCACCCGGGCCATCGGACCGGTTCGCGGCCAGCAGCTCGCCCCGGTGCGCCAGGGCGATCTCCCGCGCGATGGCCAGGCCCAGGCCGGTGCCTTCGGGCCTGGTGGTGTAGAAGGGCTCGAAGAGGTGGCCCAGGACCTCCGCGTCCAGGCCCGGCCCGGTGTCGGCCACGACGGCACAGACCGACCGCCGGGCCGGATCGTAGCGTGTCATGAGCCGGAGGACCCCGCCGGGCGCCATGGCCTGGATGGCGTTGGAGGTGAGGTTGCGAAAGACCTGCAAGAGCGCCTGGGGAGACATCGCCACCGGCGGCAGGTCGGGTACGAGCTGCGTCTCCACGCGGATTCCCCGCTCCGCCCCCGCGATGACTGCCAGCCGGGCCGCCTCGGCGGCCACCGCGCCCAGGTCTCCCGCGGCCAGGTCCTGAGCGTCGGCCCGTGAGAACTGGAGCAGCCGCGAGACGATCTCCTCGAGGCGATCGACTTCATGGACGAGCCCATCCAGGGATTCGGCGTCCAGTCCCATCACCCCGCGCTGCCAGAGCTGAGCGGTCGAGCGAATGCCGGCCAGGGGATTGCGGACCTCGTGCGCCACGCCGGCCAGCAGCTTGCCCAGGGCCGCCAGTCGCTCGCTGCGCCGCAGCTCAAACTGGAGGCGTTCGCGCTCGCTCGCCTGGCGGCGGACGGTCCGGGCCAGCCCCGCGGTGAGCCCCAGAGCCAGGGCCATTCCGCCCAGTGCCAGGCCGGCTGCCAGACGATAGCCCTGGAGCGAGGCATCGACGAAGAGCGGATCCACCAGCCGCGTGATCACCCAGGTGGCCCCGATACACCGGGTTCCGGACATGAGCGGCGCCGTGCGAATGCCCACCGTCACCGGGCTCCGGTCGTCGAGCTCCTCGACGGAGAAAAGCACCTGTCCCTTGCGAATCGCGGCGTCGACCTGGATGTCGATCAGGTCGGCCTCGAGCGGGGGCAAGCGCGACGAGTCCCAGGGGGGAACGACACTGCCGGACCGGGTCTTCACAGGGCTCTGCACCGCGAGTGCGGGCTCTTTCGGGACAGGCGCGGTTCCCAGGAAACTCCGGAAGCTCTCGACGAAGTAGCCTCCCTCCAGGTCGTCGTGACCCGCCAGGGCCTGTGCCGCCTCCAGCGACAGCTCGCGCGATGCGGGCGCGCGAGGATTCCTCCGGAAACTCGGGGAACTGGCCGATGCGGGCGATGATCGGCGCTCCCCGCTCGGCCAGTCGATCGCCGGCCAGTGCCAGCAGCTTCCTTGCCTCCATTCGCCGGCGCTCGCGGGCGAACACCGCTGCGCCCGTGGCGACGAGCGTCACCAGCGACGCCACGAACAACGCGGCAACCACGCCCACCTGGACCCCCAGCGGAATCTGAAGCTTCCCGGAAAACCCGGACATCTCTCGTCCTGTCGTTCGGTGCCATCGCCTGTTCAGCCAGGGCAGATTTTATCGATTTTATCCAAAAGCAAATACCGCGCCGTGGGCGAGTGCGCGGATCACGCCGCGCGGGGAAAGAACCTGTGTGGGTTCCGGATCGCAGCAGGATGATCGTGCCGTTCCAATCGCCGCGGAACCTGTGTGGATTGAGCCGCACGCTGGCCATTTCCGCATCGGCGACTCTGGTTCTGACTGGATAGCTTCTCGTCCTGAGCCCCGGTTCGCGGTTCTCCGTTCTCCGTTGCACTCCCTCGTCTCGCAGCCGCAACGCCGCGACCGGTTCGGGTCCACGACCCGTCACTTCTTCGATCACCTCGTGGGACACGTTTCAAATCGTGTTACTTCTTCGATCACCTCGTGGGACACGATACCGATCGTATCACTTCTTCGATCTGATGGACCAGGCATGGCACGATTGGAATCGTACCCCACGAGAATGGGATGTCACGATTGGAATCGTACCCCACGAGGAGAGCGGCCAGGCAGGGCTCTCAGCCCCGGCCAAGCCAACGGCAATCCTGTCCAAAGACTTCTGAGGGTGGTTACGATAATTGATAACGTTTCGATCAAGATAATCGATGCGCAGCGACAGCTCGGCTCACTGCTCAAGGACCGTTCCGTTCCCCTTCTCATAAGGGGAAAGGAACGGGTCCTGCTCTCTTGGTCAGCAGAGACGCTGCCAACCTCTCGGCGTGCGGCCAAGTTGGCCAGTTTGCTCGAGCGACTCCAGCACTTCGCCTGGTCGCTCGTTTTGACCGCCAGTCAATCGCGCAGCCTCGCTCGCGTAAGCTCCTGGCCTTGAGCCAGAAGGTTGAGCAATCGCTCTTTGAGGGCACGATCTGTTTCGTTGGGAAGCTGGACCGGCTTGGCCGCGATCTGCGGCACCTGGTCAACACGGTGCATGACCTCACAGCACGTGGCATTGGCTTCAAGGTGCTGACCGGGCACGGCGCCAGCACCGACACCACATTTCCGGGCGGTAAGCTGGTCTTCGGCATCTCTGCCGCCCTGGCCGAATTCGAGCGGGAGCTAATCATCGAGCGGACCAAAGCGGGCATGGCCGCCGCCCGCGCCCGTGGCCGCAATGGTGGAAGGCCCTATAAGATGCCCCCCCAGCTGCGCCTGGCCGTGGCTTCCATGAACCAACCCGAAACCAGGATCGGCGATCTGTGCGCCGAACTCGGCATTACTCTCTGGATGCGTCGGTCGATCCGACGAATGGCACTAGCTTAAGGACAAGTGAAGGCAGGTCCCCTGGTGAAATTGCGGATGAGTAACCTGGCTGAATCTTGCCAGGTATAATGGAAGTGGGAGGTACTTCCCGCTCGAGTGAGTTGCTGTTTGGACTAGGCTCCACGGCAGCGATTCCTGGGCCGCACCATTTCCATTCGAGACATAGGAGACCTCCCATGATCACCCTGCAGGAGGTTCGCGCTCGCTTTGCGCGCGACCATGGACTGCCTTTCGCCGGCTCCTTGAGCGAACAGAACATCCTCAACGCTCTCAATGAGCATGGCATCAAGTATCGAGACCGAGTGTTCACCCCCGTCACCACCATCTGGGGCTTTCTCTCCCAGGTGCTCAACGACGACCAAAGCTGCAGCAACGCAGTTTCGCACATTATTGCCCACCGGGCGGCCAGCGGGCTGGGAACGTGTTCACCAAACACGGCCAGCTACTGCAACGCCCGGGGCCGCATCGTCACCGACGTCCTGCGCACCCTGGCACGGCGGACCGCCGAGGAGTTACAGACCGCAGCCGAGGAGCAGTGGAAGTGGATCGGGCGGAATGTATTCATCGTCGACGGGTCGGGCATCTGGATGCCTGACACGCCGGAGAACCGCGAGGTGTACCCGCAGCCGGTGGTCCAGCAGCCGGGGATTGGTTTTCCCCTGGCCCGAGTCACCGTACTCCTCTCGCTGGCGACCGGCGCTTGCCACGACCTGGCCATCGCCCCGTACGCGGGAAAGGGGACTGGCGAGACCACACTGCTGCGGCGGATGTACGAGTCGCTTTCCCCTGGCGACGTGGTTCTGGCGGACGCTCTGTTCGACAACTACTTCCTCGCATGCGAATTGCGGTGGCTCGGCGTCGAGCTGGTCGCCCGTGTACAGGCGGAGCGCGTTGGGAGCCGGACGGTGGAGAGCCGGCCCGACGGCGACGTCATCCTCTGGCGAAGGCCTAACAAGCCGCGCGGGATGACAGGGGAGGAGTATCGCCGCTACCCGAAGACCCTGCTGATGCGGCAGGTGGCCGTCGATGCCCGCGACAAGGACAACCGAGCCGAGCGCTTCAAGGTCGTCACCACGATCCTCGACGCGTCGATCGACGGCGGACAACTCGGCGACCTGTATGAGCGGAGGTGGGATGGAGAGATCGATATAAGATCGATCAAATCGGTGATGCAGATGGAGTTCCTGCGGTGCAAGACGCCGGAGATGGTGCACAAGGAGATCTGGGCCCATCTGTTGGCGTACAACCTGCTCCGCACGGCGATGGCGGTGGCCGCCGGGGCGAACGGGATCGAGCCCCGGCAGGTGAGCTTCAAGGGGGCCAAGCAGGCGGTGACGGCGTTCGCTCCGAAGATCGAAGCGGCCCGGCCGAAGGATCGCCCCGCGCTGATCGACGCGATGCTGGCGGTGATCGCTTACCACCGCGTCGGCAACCGTCCGGGACGATGGGAGCCGCGGGCGACGAAACGACGGCCGAGGCATGGGGCTCGCCTGAACCAGACCCGAGCCGAGGCCAAACTGGCGCACAATCGCGCGAAATGGTACTAGCAAGCGGTGAGGTTGTGGGACATTCCCTTTGGCTGAAAGCGGGCCGCGCCGCAAGGGCGTGTGGCGGGAGCGGCACCGCGCTGACCGGTTAAGCGCACGACCGAAGGAGGCCATCTGCGAGGTGAGGCACCTGCCCAGGTACCGGCAAGGGGCTCAAGAACGAGTCTCTGTCAATCGCTGGCGCCTGACGGCGGCTGTGCACGGCAAGTAGCCGTATACCTTGTCCGCCCCGCACGGCGTTTCTGACAGGCCGCTACGGCCTTAAGCTAGTGCCATTCGTCGATCCGACCGACGCGCGCCGGAGTGCAGCCCTATCGCATCCGCAGTCGCGGCGTGCCCGGTCACAGCGTGGCCGGATCAAAGCAAGTGGGGATTCTGACATGGCACCGGTCACTGACGACAAGTTCAAGGGGGACTTGGGCCTCCTCGACTTAATAAATTTTGTATCCTTAGCGGGGATGATTAACTTGCCACCGGGGTGTAGCACTGCCTTATGCCCGCCGGCCCGCCGCGTGTCCAAATGCCAATGTAGGAACCAGTCGACCTTTCAGGGCAGCCGGCCGGGTTTATCGGGCACGAACAGGTCTGCCGGCAGCGGCAGCAGGCGGATGCCCAGGAGAGCCTCGGCCTCGGCCTGGAACAGGTTCAGCTCCTCGGACCACTGGCCCGGCAGGTTAGGACGGTCGCGCCGCCAGCGGAGGGCGCGGTCGAGGTCGGCCCTGGCCCGGCCAAGTTGGCCCAGCTTGTAGCGAGCCATGGCCAGGAAGAACAGGTCGAAGCCGTCGGACTCGCCCTTGCCGGCGGCGAGGCTTTGCTCCAGGGTGGCGATCGCCTCGGCATACTGGCCCGCACGGTACTGGGCAACGCCCAGCGTGTTGAGGCAGATGGCGGTTCCGGCCGACAGCGCGACCGCTTTCCGGGCCAATACCAGCGCTTGCTCGGGATCGCGCAGGGCGGCCGGGCCGGTGGCCAGCCGCCACGCCAGGTTGTTGTAATGCTCAGCGCCGGCCTGCGGGGATTCCGCAGCCTGCTTCATGTCGGCCTTGGCCAGCTCCCGGTGGCCCAGGCGATGGTGCACCTGGCTGCGCAGCTCGTAGAGGTTCGGGTCCCAGGGATGGTGCCTGATCAGAAAGTCGAGGTCCGCCAGGGCGTCCTGGAATTTGCCCATGCGGTTCAGGATCTGCGCGCGGCGGAAGCGGATTGGATTTCGCCCCTCGGGGTCAGCGTCGAGCACCTTGGTGAAATCGTCGACCGCCTCCTGGAGCTTGCCGAGCCGGAGTGCCATCTGACCTTTCATGGCGCGGGCGTCGGCATCGTCGGGGGCTCGCGCCAGGTACTTTTCCAGGGTTGCCCGCGCCGCCTGCGGGTTGTTCGCCTGGCTCTGGGCCTCGGCCAGCAGGAACAGGGCGTCGGTGTCGTCGGGATGAAGATTCAGGCCGCGCTCCAGGTCGGCGATGGCCTCGGGCCACTTCTTCTGGAGGGTGAACAGCCAGCCGCGCTGGATCAGGGCCTCGGCATCGTCTGCCTTGACGGTAAGCCGGCGCTTCATCTCGACCAGTTCGGCGGCGCCGAGCCTGGGGCTCGATGACTTCGCCAACGACCCGTACGGGCCTGGGCGGCGGCAGCGGACCGGTGGTGGTGCTCGAATCCGTTGCGGGCGGATACGGCGGCGCGTCCCAGTCCAGACCCATCGGGACAAGCTGGTCCCGGATTCGCCGCAGGTCCCACACCAGCGCTGTTTTCTGGTTGGTGCTGGCAACCAGCTTCGTGCCATCGGGGCTGAAGACGAGAGGTGCCGGATTCAGCAGTTGCAACGTGGTCAGCCGTGCAAGCTCTCGTCCCGTGGCGGCGTCGGCCAGCAGCACCTGGTCGGGCGCAATGGCCAGGGCCATGAGCCGACCGTCGGCCGTGAATGCGGGAGAACGCGCGGCGGTCACGTTGTGCTTCAGGTCGATTCGAAGACCAGGCTCCCATGTGCCCACGTGCCAGAACTGGTAAAACTGCGTGCCCGCATCGAGGAATGTGGACGAAATGAGCCAGCGGCCGTCGGGGCTGAAGCCGATGAAGAACTTGGTGTCGCTGATGGCGTCCTTCGGTCTCAAGACGCTTTCGAGCCGGCGCTGGCGCACGTCCCAGACCCGGACCCCGGCCTCGTACCAGCCGCCGACTGCCATCCAACGGCCATCCGGGCTGACGGCGACCGTGGTCATGCGGCGATTTCCGCCGCTGTCGAGGGCTATGGCTCTGCTCCGGGCCGAGTGGGGACGGCTCGAATCGACGAGGAGGACCCGGGCATTGGCGTTGTCGATCAAAGCTAGAGTCCGGTGATCTGGCATCCAGGTCACTTTGCTCCACTGGATGCCCGCGGATTCCCGCAGTAGTTCGGGCGGGCCGACGCGGATTCCTTCTGGCCCGCCCTCCGGATCGGGTCTGATCGGCCAGCGATACAATCCCCAGAATCCGGAGCTGATGAGGCTTTTCCCGTCAGGGTGAAACAGCTCGGTCTCGCAAGAACCTGCCTTGAGATGGGCCTGCTCGCGGCCCGTGTCGGACTCCCACAGGCGGACGCCATCCCCGTCACAGGTCGCCACCAACAGGCCGTCGGTGCTCACATCCGCCGCGATCACCCCGGTCGCGTCCCGCGCCTCGGAGCGGTTGCCGAGCATGCCCGGGTGGAGCGTTCGGCACTCCGCGGCTGTGGCCACGTCATAGACGCAGACCTTCCCGCCCATAGCGAAAGCCGCCCGTTCGTCATCCGGTGAGAAACCCACAAACCCAACCGGCAAGATCGCCAGCGGCTCCCCAGCGGCCGCGTCCCACAGACGGTTCGTCCCATCCCAGCTTCCGGTCGCTAGCAGGTAGCCCGAGTGCGCGAACTGGGCGCCGACGATTTGGGAGGTATGCCCCTGAAGGACCGACGCCAGCGCCCCGCGGCGGACGTTCCAGACGTAAAGGCGGGGGTCGTCACCTCCACCGCCGACGGCCAGCAACTGTCCATCCGCGCTCCAGGCCATGGCTCCGTTGCCGACCTGCGACCTCCAGTCGGAGAGCACGCGGCCGGTTTCGACATCGAGGATCGCGACCCGTGGCGCTGACGGGTAGGCGTTGTTGACGGCGAGCCGCCGGCCCTCGGGATCGAGTGCCAGGCTATTCGGCGCGAAGTCCAACGTCAGCCGCCGGACCACCCGGCGCTCTACAAGGTCCCAGACACCAATGCCCCCTTCCGGCGCTTTGAACAGCAGGCGGCGTCTATCGGGGTGGAATGCCAGGCCTCCTCCAGTCGGCACGCTCCCGAGCAGCTCCCGGCGTCCCAGGTGCCATATCCGTAGCAGTCCGAAGGATCCTCCAACCAGCCACTCGCCATCCGGGCTGAAGACAGGCCAGTCCGACCGTGAATCCCGCTGGTCCGGCGACGGCAGGCGGACCAGCTCGCGATCGTCGTCCAGCCGGTGGACGACGATTTCGCCGGACAATTCGGATAGTGCGTACCGCTCCAGGGCAGCATCCACGCCGATGCCGCCGCCGCCGTAGTCGTGTTCCCTGTGCACGCGGAGGTCAGTAAGACCTAGCGCCGCGATGGCATGATTGCGGATCTCTGGCAGGCGCTTCCGGCCCTCGGGGTCGGCGCCAAGGACCTGCGCGGCCCTGCCGAGCCGGTCCAGGCTGTCGAACCGGTGGCCGATCAGCCCCGTGCGCTGGAGGGCCGCTCCCTCGGAGACCAGCGACTGGCCCAGTGCGAGCCGCGCCTTGTGCTCGGCATCCTCGGTCCGGAACAGGCTCTCCTTTGTCAGGCCCTGCTCGATGTCCAGCCTGTGTGCCTGGTCGCGATAGATCCACGCCGCGATGGTCGAGCCAATGGCCAGGAGCGTCGTCAGGACGGCGGCCGCGATGTTGGCGGCGGCCAGGCCGGGGTTGCGCTTGCACCACCGCGAGAACTGTTCGGCGGGTCCGACCGGGCGCGAGCGGATCGGCCGGTTCTCCAGGAACCGCCGCAGCTCGTCGCGCAGCTCGCCGGCGGTGGCGAACCGGTCCTTCGGCTCCTTGGCCAGGGCCTTCTGGACGATGGTTTCCATGTCGCGGGGAATCCGGCGGTCGAGGTGCCGAAGAGGCGCGGGCGGCTGGTGGGTGATCTGGTCGATGAGCTGAATCTGGTCGCGCTCGGCGAACGCGGGCCGCAGCGCCAGCATCTCGTAGAGCGTCGCCCCCACGGCGTAGATGTCTCCCCGGCGGTCGGTGACGCCGTGGAACCGCTCGGGAGCCATGAAACGCAACGTACCCACCAGGTCGTGCGACTGCGAGAGGTCGTCCCCCTCCACGAATTTCGCCAGACCGAAATCCGTGACCCAGACATTGCCCCCGGCGTCGAGCAAGAGGTTGGAGGGCTTGATATCACGGTGGACAACCCCCTGGCGGTGGGCGTAGTCGAGGGCGTCGGCCACCTGGCCGGCAAGCCGGGCGATCTCCTTGTGATAGACCGACTCGGACTGGCCGGCGATCGTGTGGCTTTCGGTCCGGCTGTCGGACCCGGACGTAGCCGGGATCACGACGGCCTTTGGCGCCTCATTCCCTCCGGTCGCATCCCGGGACCCCGTGTCCACTGCCAATGAGGGAGGTAGCTCGGTTCCAGTCGGAGTGGGAGGCTGTGCGGCAAAGCGACCGGTCAGCAGACCCTCGGTGACGGCGCGGAGGGTCTCGGGGACCGGCTCCGTCGCCGACTGTCGACCCTGACCGGTGGCGGCTGGCTCGTCCATGGGGCCATTCAAGGCGCGGAGGTGCCGGACGTCTTCGAGCACCTGATGCAAGCCGACCCCGGCGATCAGCGGCATGGCGTAGTAGCAGATGCCATCCTGTTGGCCGTAATCGAAGACCGGTACGATATTCGTATGGTGCAGCCGCGCCGCCGAGCGGGCCTCGGTGTGGAACCGTCGCAGATAGGTCGGGTCAGCCCGGAACCGCGGATGCATGACTTTCAGCGCCACGCGGTTCTTGAGCGACTCGTGCTCGGCCTCGTAGACGACCCCCATGCCTCCCTCGCCGATCACCCGCAGGATCTGGTAGTCGCCCAGCCGCTCGGGATGAGAGGGGAGAGTGCGAGCGGCTGGACGATCCTCGTCTGCTCGCGGCTCTGGCGTGCTGGCGGGTGCCTGGACGACAGGCTTGAGCTGCTCCATCTCGACGAGTGGCGGGAAGAGCTCGCGGATATCATCGGCCCGCTCCGGGCAACGTGCGACGTACTCTTCCAGGCCTGGCCGCTCGCCGCGTCTCAGCCGCGCCTGGAACTCCTCGGCGAGCTGCTCGACAGGGTCGCGGCCCGAGCCGGTGCTGTCGCTCTTCATCGGAACTCCTGTATTACCCGGGCAGCCGTGTAGGGTGCGTGCAACGCACCGGTATTTTCCTATTGATGGATGGGTGCGTTGCACGCACCCTACAGAGATCGGGACCATCGCCTCATGGCCGGAATTCCTCGATTCCGCCTGGCAGCGTTGCCAGGATCTCCTTGAGTTTTCGCAGGGCCCGGATGTACCGCTTGCTCGCGGCCGAATCCCGGAGGCCGAGGCTCGCGTGCGACCTCGGCATTGGTCAGTTCTTCAAAATGACGTAGCACCAGGACCTAGCGGTCGACCGGGTCCATGGCATTGAGCGACTCCTGGAGCCGCCGCTGCCGTTCGGCGCGGATCGCGGCCACGCTGGGGCGGGTATCGCGACCCAGGAGCTGCGCCGCCAGGGCGGCCGAGGATGCTTCCGGCAACGGCCGGTCCAGCAGTTGCACCTCGCGCCCCGCGTCACGGGCCTGGATCCCCAGGTGCCGGCGGTGCAGGCCCTGGAGTGACATCCCGGTCAAAAAACGGAGCCAGAGGAAAAACGGCCGCTCGGCATGTTCCAGGTATTTCGGCAGTCCCTGCGCCGCCTGGATGAAGGCTTCCTGGAGCACGTCCGACGGATCGATCCGCCCTCTGAGCCGGTGGTCCAGGCGCAGGGCGACCATGCGCCGCAGGCGATCCTGATGAGGCGCCAGGATCGCGGCCCAGGCCGCCTGGTCGCCCGCCGCAGCGCGCTGGAGCCGTGACTGTTCGTCCTGAGGATCGTTCTCCCCACGGCTGCTGGTCTCCATACCTCTATAGATTGCAGGCGGAGGTCGACCGGGGACAGAGAAAAATGAAAGAATGAGAAGTGAGGAGAATGATCGGCGGACTTGACTCGACGCCGTGAACCAGGAATGCCAGGCATCCCGTCAGAGGCGGGGCAACCGGACTTGAACCGAGTTGGTGCACGTCCTCTAACGCTACAGTTCCTGCACCGTTTCCCTCGAACTGGGAGTCTTCTTGCGCGTGTCGGTCCGACGACACCGAAGCAGTTTCTGCGAAGCATCAGGTGTGCCCTCACTTGGCAGTTCATGTACCTCCCAGCAGCACCTTGGAGAAGGGGTAGCTGAAATGAGTGCCGCGATTCGCTGTCCCGTAGGCGGAGACTCTCCCCGAGGAACGGAGACGGCTGAACCGCTCACCTCCACCCCGGCGTCGTGGGCTGCACGTCTCGGTGCATTGAACGAGCGTTCCGTTCCCTGACACTCTATGAGGAACGGGGAACGACTTGGCGAGGCCGCTCTGTTTCCAGGCCGCCGGTCACTGCGCAGGGTCGAAGGCCTCGGTATGAGCCATTCCAGCAGGGTCCGTTCCGCAGGCACCAGATCGACCCAGTCGGGACGTTTCTAAGGTCTTCTCATGGCCTTCGACAGCATAAGATCTCCTCCTGAGTCGATGCACGCCGCTGATCAGAAGCGGTGACGACGCATCCTCTGCGGGTGAACGTCGACCATCAAATCATCTTGATCAGCGGATTGCTCGGGGAGGCGACCTCGCGCAAGTTTCCAGAAAGGCGTCTGCGGAACGTGGTCGCGCCAGAAGGCCTGCCATCGCGCGACGGTCGCCCGGTCAACACCAAACAGCGTCGAAAGCTCGTGGACCCGGCGCGGCTTTGGACCTTGCCGCATGGCGCTGATCAAGATCACCAGGGCACCAAGGTAGATCTTTCTGCCGAGAAGTGGACCGAATGCGGCGTCATCCTCTTCCTGCAGCCGTCGCGATCGCAGCGGAAGCTGAACCGGCAGCGATACTCCTCTGGCAGATGATCCGGCCCGTCCCGCGGTGCACGCGGGTAGTTGGCGTAGTGGAGGCGACCACCGCACGAGCATCCTTGCTGCCGAGTCGAATCGGCCAGGTCCTTGTCAATCGACAAAAGGAAGGACCAGAAACTGCCACTTCGATGCAACTCATGCCCTATCATGGTGTGCTCCTTGGACTGAGGACATTGAACGGGGACACGCCATGCGAAAGCTCTCGCTCGATCACGCTAATTGATGGTGGTCATCGCCAAGACTTCAGTTAAGTTGATCAGAATGCGCGAATTTCGCGTCAATTATCTTACTCACGCACAGCGTATCAACGCCTCGATTGAGGTTCCGATAAGACGAGTTGTCCATCGCCCCGACCTCACGTGCCGAAACCAGTGCCTTCGTCTCGCACTCGCTCGGACCGTCCCCCGGAAGTCATTCAGCCACTCCACGTCCTGGGGACTGAGGAAGTGATGAAAGAGGAGGATCACGAGAAAGCTATTGTTGATGCGATCCGACTGGAAACAGGGCGGCGACAGGTTGCCTTCCGCCATCGAGTCACGCATGACCCGGATGCCCCTCCCCCTTGGTCTCGGCGAGCCGCACGTCGTGGAAGATGGCGGCGATCCCTGGGTTGCGGGTCTCCGAACCGGGTTCGCCCAAGCGTTCTTCCGCCCTGAGCGAGTAGCCGGGATTGCGTCTCTCCAGCCGGTTGGCGTAGCGGATGATCGGGATGGACCCATGCACCCGGTACAAGCGGTGCATCACGGCGTTGGCGACCACCTCCCGGATCACTCGATCAGGAAGGAACGGCAGTTCCCTGCCCTGAGTCTCTCCTGCCGGAAGCGAAAACGCTCGGGGAGGTCGTCCAGGATGGCGGCACGGGCTCGCTGGACGCCCCGGATGAGCAGGTCCTGGGCGTGGCAGGGGCCGCGACCCCGCCTGGGGGGTATGCCCCCGAAACGGGGGATTCTCGCCCAGCCGGATCGCACCAGACCGCAGGAAATGCAGGAATCCGGCCGTTTTCCCGGCCGGCACGGGTTCTGCGATGAGGTGCTCCGCGGATCGAGGAACCGCAGTCGTGGGCGTACCGCGAACGCCGGTTGCCTCAAGCGAAATGCATTGCACTGAGATCGAGAACGGAGGACCACCATGCTGAAGCTCGTCGCCATGATGACATCCGTCGTGATCAGCCTGGGGCTGGCCGCCGTCTTCCCGGCGCAAGGGCCGGGACGCGACGACCCCGAACCGCCCAGGGCGAAGGAGAAAGGGAAGGCAAAGGGCAAGGAAGAGGCCAGGAAGAAGGCAGAGGCCGGACCCAGGGGCGATTTGACCAAGGCGTACGACCTGCTGCGCCGGCTTCGCGCCGCGGATGGGGCCGCGGGGCGATCCGAGGAGCGGATCCGCGACTGGACCGATCGTGCGGCCCGATACTATCGCGACGGACTGAAAGCCCTCTCCCAGGGCGATGATTTCCTGGCCCACGAGTACGGCGCCATCGCCCACGACCTGGCCCGGGCCGCGGACCATGCCCAGAGCGCCGCGATCCTGGATCGCCGCGATCCCGAGCTGCCGCCCCCCACCACGGAGTTCGGCCCCCAGGAGAACACGGAGCGGGCCCGCCGCGATCTGAACCGCGCCTACGATCGCCTCGGCGAGGTCAAAGGCGGTGAAACCACGCGTGAAGCCGCCGTCTATGTCAAGGCCGCGCGCGACCTCTACACGGCCGCCCGGCGCGACCTCGAGGCGGGCCGAGACGAGCGCGGGGGCGAGCTTGCCCGGGCGGCCGAAGCCATGACCCACGTTATCGACCACCTCGGCCACGTCGCCGACGGCCCCCCCGACCGCCCTGGCCGCGGCCTGCTCAAGGCCGCTCCGCGGCGCGAGCCGCCGGCTCCGCCGGACGGTCCCGAGCCGAAGGAGAAGCGCGGCCGGCGCCGCGACGCCGAGCTGCCGCCCCCGCTGCCCCCCGAATGACCGGGCGGCCAGGACACTGACCGCTTGCAAGGTCCGGGGCCGCATCGCTGGCCCCGGCCCGATTTCTTCCCCGATGCTCCTCCCTTGATGAGAGACGGAAATGGATATGGACTGGCGCAACCGCTTCGGACTTTACGGATCCTACTTTCTGGGAATGGCGGCGATCGGCTTCACACTTCCCTACCTGCCACTCTACCTGGGCGAGAAGGGGCTGTCGGACCGCGCGATCGGGATCATCTCGACCCTGGCCGCACTCTCCGGGCTGGCGCAGTTCCCGGTGGGCCTCTGGTCCGACCGGATCGGCTGGCGCAAGCCGTTCCTGATCGTCGCTCTGCTGGTGGCGGCGCTCGCCACGGTGCTCTTGCGCGGGGCGGAGAACCTGGTGTGGCTGGGGCTGCTGGTGGTCCTGTTCGCGGAGAACGGCATTTGCAGGGCGGTGGTCGAGAGCCTCTCCGGTGCGGAGGCGGCTGCGCTGGCGCCCGCGGGCGGCGTGGGCACGGCCCTGGGCCTGCTACGCTTCTGGAAGCCGGTCGGCATCGTGCTGGTGGCCCTGGCTGGAAGCCGCCTCGCCGAGCAGTACGGGGTTGGTGCCATCCTGCTGCCGCTGGCGGCCGTGCAGGGCCTGGCCGTGATCGCCGCACTGCTGATCCACGAAGACGGCAAGGACCGCCAGGAGAACGCAGACTCCGGGCACCGGGCGGGCGCCCTGGAGGCTGGCGACCATGCCAGGCCCGAGAGCAGGGCCCAGGGGCTCCTCGGTGACGCCGGCCTCTGGGCATTCATCGCCGCCATGGTCCTCTACCACGCGGCCAATGCGCCCGGCGGCGTGTACCTGGGCCTGTTCCTGAAGCGTGATCTGCATGCCCCCGAGCGCATGCTTGCCTACGCCTTCGCGGTGAGCATGGTCGCCTGGCTGCTGGTCGTCTGGCCGGCTGGCTGGGTGGCCGATCGCTGGGGACGCAAACCGCTGCTCATTGCCGGCTGGACCATCATGACCCTGCGCCTGGCCATCGTCTCGATCGTCGCGAGCCCCGGGATGGCCGTGGCGAATCAAATCCTTGATGGCCTGGGAAATGGTCTCTTCGCCGTGATCGCGGCCGCCTGGGTGACGGATCGTCTGGCCGACCCGCGACGTTCGGGCGAAGCGCAGGTGATCGTCGGCTCCTGCCTGGTACTGGGCTCGGCGGTGGGGCCGGCCGTCTCGGGCTTCGTGGTCGATTCTCTGGGGTACCGCGGGCTGTTCGCGGCCCTGGCCGGCGTGGGCGTGGCGGCCACGGCCATCGTTGTGGCGTTCGTGCCGGAGACGCTGGCAAAGATGGACAGCGGCGTGGAACGCGGGCGCAGGGCCGGCGTGCCCATGGCCACGGTCACTGACCTCTCGACGACACCGTGATTCAGGAAGGTTGATTCGTGACCACACCGCCAACCTTGTACCCGCTGGTCTCGGTGATCTTCGGCCTGACCTACGTGGGGCTGGCCATCGGCAAGATTCCCGGCCTGCGGACCGATCGCGCCGGCATCGCCCTGGTGGGCGCGGCCCTGATGCTGGCCTGCGGCGCCCTCAGCCTGAGCGAGGCGGCGCGGGCCGTCGATCACGAGACCATCGTGCTCCTCTTCGGCATGATGGTGCTCGTCGCGTTCCTGCGCATGGCCGGGTTCTTCACGCTGGCCACCGAACAGATTGCCGCCCGCTGCTCGGGCCCGCTGGCCTTGCTTGCCGTGACCATCCTGGTCTCGGGAACGTTCTCGGCGTTCCTGGTCAACGATGTGGTGTGCGTGGCGTTCACCCCGCTGGTGGTCCAGCTTTGCCAGCGTCTCAGGCGGCCGGCGGTTCCCTACCTGGTGGGCCTGGCGACAGCCTCGAACATCGGTTCCGTGGCGACGATCACCGGCAACCCTCAAAACATCATCATCGGTTCCCTGTCGCACATCTCGTACGTCCGGTTCGCCGCGCGGCTCGCTCCCATTGCGGTGCTGGGCCTGGTGCTCGACTTCTTCGTCGTGGCGCTCGTGTACCGCAAGGCGCTACTGGCAAGCGGCAGTCCCGCGGCGGTGGCCGAGACGCTGCCTGCCCCCAGGATTCACCTGAGGCTGCTGATCAAGAGCAGCCTGGTGACGCTGGCCACCGTGGCGCTCTTCTTCACCGGCCTGCCGATCGCGGTGGTGGCCGCGGTGGCGGCGGCAATCTTGCTGCTGGACCGGGTCCGTCCGGAACGGGTCTACCGCGCCATCGACTGGCCCCTTCTTGTCATGTTCATCGGTCTCTTCGTGGTCGTGCACGCCTTCGAGGTGCATGTGGTGCGGAGCTGGGGCCTGGAGCGCTGGACGGCCCTGCTGAACTCGCCCGTGGTGCTCACGAGCGGGTTGTCGGTGCTGCTTTCCAACCTGGTCTCGAACGTTCCGGCAGTCCTGCTGTTCAAGCCGCTCATGGAGGTGATGCCGCGGCAGGAGCCGGCCTGGCTGGCCCTGGCGATGTCCAGCACGCTGGCGGGGAACCTCACGCTGCTGGGCTCCGTCGCCAACCTCATCGTCGTCGAGAACGCCCGCCGCGCGGGGATCGAGATCACCTTCCTGGAGTATCTCAGGGTGGGAGTGCCCCTGACGGTTCTGACGGTGCTGCTGGGCATTGCCTGGCTGGCCCTGGTGTCCTACTGAGGCAACCGAGGAAGTACATGAGCGAGGACTCGAAGAGGGCGCGGGCTGCTGATTCCGGTGCGCAGGACTCCCGATCCGGGCCGTCGCCGCGGAGCTTGCGGATGCTCGACGCGGCGAACCTCTTTCTCGCGGACGTGCGCGACGGGATGGGGCCATTCCTCGGGACCTTTCTGCGTGACGTTCATCACTGGGATGCGGGCCAGGTGGGCATTGCCCTGGCGGCCTCGCAGATCGGCACGGTGCTGGCCCAGACCCCCGCCGGAGCGATTGTGGATCGCATCCGCTGGAAGCGCGTGGCGGTTGCCATCGCGGCCGCGGTCGTGGCAGCGGGCTGCATCTTGCTGTACCTGGTGCCCACGCTCGCCGTGGTCGTCGCGGCGCAGGCGACGATCGGGGCGGCCGCCACGCTCTTTCCGCCGGCCCTGGCCGCCCTCAGCCTGGGTCTCGTCGGCCGGGCAATGCTGGCGCGGCGGACGGGACGGAACGAGGCGTTCAACCACGCCGGCAACGTGCTGGCCGCGGCCCTTGCGGGAGGCCTGGTCTACCTGTTCGGTTACGGGTCCATGTTTCTGCTCGTGGCCGGCATGGCGGCCGCGAGCGCGGTGGCCGTGCTGCTGATCCGCGAGCAGGATATCGACCATGTGCTGGCTCGTGGTGCCGACGATGGGCAGGACGGGCTCGAGCGGACCGTGCCCCTCACGGAACTGTTCGCCGATCGGCGCATTCTCGTCTTCGCCGTCTCGGTGATGCTGTTTCACCTGGCCAACGCGGCGATGCTGCCGCTGGTCGGCCAGAAGTCGAGTGATGGGATGAAGGAGGGTGCGGCGGTGCTGATGTCGGCGTGCATCATCGCCGCCCAGGTGGTGATGGTGCCGGTGGCCGTGCTCGCCAGCCGGCTGGCCACGAGTTCGGGCCGCAAGCCGGTCTTCCTGGTTGGGTTTGCGGTGCTTCCGGTACGGGGATTGCTCTATTGCCTGAGCGTCAACCCATACTACCTGGTCGGCGTGCAGCTACTGGATGGCATTGGCGCGGGCGTCTTCGGGGTCGTGTCGGTGCTCGTCGTGGCCGACCTCACGCAGGGGACGGGCCGGTTCAACTTCACCCAGGGGGCCATCGCCACGGCGACCGGCATCGGCGCGGGACTCAGTAACTTGATCGCGGGGTTCGTGGTCAAGGCCGCCGGGTTTGACGCGGGTTTCTTGACGCTGGCGGCGATTGCCGCCGCCGCCGCCGCCTTTTTCGGGCTCGCGATGCCCGAGACGGGCCACACGACACGCCCGCACGAGGTTGAAAACCGGACACACGGGGTCGATTTGCTGAACAACCTGGGTGTTCCGTTCATAGAATAAGAGCGCCTGACGTGCGGCCCCATCGACGGAGTGCCCGGATCATGAGAACCATTCGAAACGTGCTGGCGGTCTCCGGACTGAGCTTCCTGATGCTGATCGCTGGCAACCCCACGACCGCGGTGGCCGCTGGCCGCGGTGGCGGCGGTGGCCGTGGCGGCGGTGGCGGCGGTGGCCGTGGCGGCGGTGGAGGTGGCGGCTTCCGTGGCGGCGGCGGTGGCTTCCGTGGCGGCGGTGGAGGTTTCCGCGGAGGCGGTGGTTTTGGTGGTGCGCCCCGGATGGGTGGCTTTGGCGGTGCGCCCCGGATGGGTGGCTTCAGCGCTGCTCCACGCATGGGCGGATTCGGCGGTGCGCCCCGGATGGGTGGCTTCGGCGCTGCTCCACGCATGGGCGGATTCGGTGCGTCCCCGAACATGGGTGCTCGGATGTCTCCGGGGCGGGGCGGTTTCGGTGCCGCCGCCGGCTACGGAGGACTGCGCGGAGCAACCGGTGCCGGGTTCCGCGCGACTCCGGGCATGGGCGGGTCTCGACCCGGATCGGGAATGAGCAGCTTCCGCGGAGGAGTCGGGAACAACGGCCTCCGCGCTGGCTCAGCACTGGGCTCCGGGATGAGGCCCTCGATGGGCGGACTGGCGGGTCGTGGGGCGGGTGGTCTCTCGCGGCCGGGCAACAGCGGAATTGCCTTTGGCAACCGGGCCAACTACGCTGCCCGCGGGCTTGGCAGCACGGGCCGGTTCGGCAGCACGGCCCTGGGCGGCAACCGCGCCGGAGCCGGCGGGCTGGGGGCAAACCGCGCTGGTGCGCTCATGGCGGGTCGCCAGTCATGGATGCGCGGGACCTGGAACGGCGGAGTCACGGGCAATCGGTCCATCAATAACGTCAGCGCCGGTCAGTTCGGCAACCGTGGTCAGTTCGGCAACCGTGGATTGAATTACAACAGCGGTAATGGCGGCCTGGGATACGGCGGCTGGGGGTATCCCGGACTGGGCCAGGGGCGTTATGGCGGATACGGGCGCTATGGCCGGGGCTACGGTTATGGCTATGGACGCAATGGCTATGGCTACGGTGGTTACGGCGGCTATGGCGGTTATGGCCTTGGCTATGGCGGTTATGGCCTTTACGGCTTCCCTGGCATGGGCTTCGGGTATGGCCTGGGTATGGGACTCGGGCTGGGCTGGGGACTTGGCGGCCTGGGCTGGGGCCTCGGCGGGCTGTACGGCCTGGGCTACGGTGGTTATGGCGGCTACGGTGGTTATGGCGGCTACGGTGGATACGGTGGCTGGGGCTACCCGGGCTATGGCGGGTACGGCGGGTACGGCGGCTATGGTTATGGCGGGCTCGGCTACGGGGGCCTGGGCTATGGGGGTTACGGTTCGTCGCTGTACGACTGGGGCTACTCGTCGTACTCCAATCCCTACGTCGTCGTGGTGCAGCAGCCGACCAGTTACGACTACTCGCAGCCGATCAGCACGACGGCCCCGGAGCCGGCGCAGACGGTGCAGCAACAAGCCGACAGCCTGTTCGAGCAAGCACGCGCCGCGTTCAAGCAGGAAAACTACACCCAGGCGCTCGACTCGACCGACCAGGCGTTGCGGCAACTGCCGAACGACGTCTCGCTGCACGAGTTCCGCGCACTCGTGCTGTTTGCACTCCAGCGTTATGACGAGGCGGCCTCGGCGCTCTACGCTGTACTCGCTACCGGGCCGGGATGGGACTGGCCGACGCTTGTCGGCCTGTATCGCGATGTCGAGGTCTACACCGCTCAGTTGCGAACACTGGAAGCAGCGGTCCAGCAGACTCCCCAATCCGCGGCGGATCGGTTCGTGCTGGCCTATCATTACGTCACCGCGGGGCACGTGGATGCAGCGATCAAGCAGCTCCAGGAAGTGACCCGGCTGCAACCCAGGGACCTGGTCGCCATGGAGATGCTGCACTCCCTGAGTGGCGCTGGGCCGCAAGCGGCCACCCCACTGACGGCCACCCAGGCCACCATGCCGGCGGCCGGGGCGCCCGCGCCGAAGGAAGCCACCACCGCGACAACACCGCTGGCAGCCGAAGGCAGCCTGGCGGGTTCGTGGACCGCAGAACCCGGCAGCGGAACGTCAATTCGCTTGAACGTCGAGGGGAACCACTTCCGCTGGATGGTGACGAATCAGGGTAAGACCGAACAGTTCGAGGGCGATGAAACCTATGGCAACGGCATCCTCACCCTGGCCCGTTCGGGGCAGGACGCGCAGCCCCCGCTCGTCGGTCGGGTAACCTGGCAAGATAACGATCATTTCCGCTTCAAGGTCATGGCGGGTCCGCCCGACGACCCCGGGCTCGCCTTCAGCAGGTCACACTAGCGAGCATGGGCTGAGGCGCATCGAACAGAGCATCTCCGTAGCAGGCCACAGGCGGCATCATGAGCGCGCAGCTCGATGCCGCCTGCGGTTTTTTTGCGCGGAATGCCCGGAATCCATAAGCACGAACATGCGTGGTTGAATCTGAATTTCGGCATGGATATTGCACGTTTACTCATAGGAGTCTTCTAGTCGTCGCCTCATGTGCAACCGTTCCCGGGGCCAAGCGGAAAGGCGGCGGGCCCCTTTCCAGGTCTTTGGTCGGAGGTCTTCAAACCATGAGAGCCGCGCGGATCCTTCTCCTGATCGCCGCGGTGGTGCTCGCCGGCCGGACAGCCCGGGCGCAGAAGCGGGATCAGGAAGCAAAGCAACCCCAGGCCGGTTTCGTCCCGGCTGGAGAGAAGTCTCAGGGAGAGGAGACTGCTCGCCGCGCGGCGGATGCGGAACGGCCGGCACCGGGGGCCGAGCCGATCCGCCGCGAGGATGAGCAGGCGATTCGCGCGACCGCCGAGGCCTTCCTCAAGGCCTACAACGCACAGGACGCCCGTGGCCTGGCTGCCCTGTTCGCTGCGGACGCGGAACTGGTGGACGAGTCTGGTGACCGCACCACCGGCAGCAAGGCGATCGAGAATGAGTACGCGGAGTTCTTTGATTCCACTCCGCACCAGAGCATGGAGCTTTCGCTGGAATCGTTCCGTTTGCTGGGCCACGAGGCCGCCACGGCCGAGGGCCAGGTCCGGCTTACCCCGGAGGACGGAGGGCCGTGCAGCTTGCGCCGCTATGTCGCACTTCTGGAGAAGCAGGACGGCAAGTGGCGATTCGCATCCGTGCGTGAAGAGCACGATGTCACACTCGCGCCGCGCGACCGCCTGCAAGTGCTGGAGTGGCTGGTAGGAGACTGGATGGACGAGGACGATCAGGCCGTCGTGAAGGTCCATACCGACTGGTCCGCGGATGGCAATTTCCTGCCCCGGGATTTCTCGGTGCACGTGCAGGGAAAGCCCGCGATGACGGTAAACGAGAGGATTGGCTGGGACCCGCTTTCCCGGCAGATCAAGTCGTGGGTGTTTGATTCGGCCGGCGGATATGGCACCGGCCTGTGGACGCAGGACGGCCCGCGCTGGGTGGTGCAGTCGACCGGCGTGCTGCCAGACGGCCGCGTGGCCGGAGCGACGCACGTCATCGCGCGAGTGAATGATCATAATTACCACTGGGCGTCGCTTGGCAGGACGGTAGGCGGCCGGGTGATCTCCCAGACGGAAGAGTACAGCATGGTGCGGATGCCGCCCGCGCCGCGGCCGCGAGAGAAGAACAAGTAGGATCTTGCTCTGCTGTGCGTGTCCGCGGTGACGCCCGTTCGAGCAAGAATCCGGAACATGAGGTCTGATCCATGAGACAGCGACATTTCTCGTTGGCGGCTGGTGCCCTGGCAACCCTCTTCACAGGACTGGCAGCCGCGCCGGCCCTGGCGCAGCACGGAGGGGGCGGTCACGGCGGCGGGATTGGCGGATATCACGGTGACGCCGTGCACAGCGGACCGCGCGGCTATGGTGTGGGCGGAGGGTTCCACGGCCTGGGAGGCTTTCCGGGTGGAGCGGCCATGCAGCCCGGTATGGGAGCACTGCCCGGCGCCGCCTCTTACAATGCACTCCGTCCGGCGAATCGCGCCGGGATCGGAGCGGGAGCGAACGCCACCGGAGTCGCTGGTAACGCGGCAAGGAGCCCGTGGCTGGGCCAGGCCGGAGCCAACCGGGGCGCCCTCGCGAACTTCTCGGAAACGCACGGGCCGGCCGGCGGCAATTCCGCGGCGGACGATCGCGGCCGCTGGATGCACGGCTACTGGAACGGCAACTACCTGGGCAATACGGCAGGCAACAGGAACAACGGCGGCCAGTGGAGAACTTACCGGCCCGTCAACTACAGTGCCTTCGGTAACGGAGCGCTCGGCTACGGCGGCTACGGCGGCCTGGGCTACGGTTATGGCGGTTACGGCCTGGGCTACGGAGGATGGGGGTATCCCGGCTTCTCTTACGGCGGCTACGGCCTTGGCCTCGGGCTCGGACTGGGAGCACTCGGCTCTGGTCTGGGCGGCCTGGGCTACGGCCTGGGGAGCCTCGGCTACTACGGTCTCGGCTCCCTGGGTTACGGCGGGTTCGGCGGGTACGGCGGGTACGGCGGCTACGGCGGGTTCCGGGGCTATGGCGGCTACGGCGGCTACGGCGGCTACAACTACCCGGGCTACGGCTACGGTTACGGGCTCTACGGAATCACACGGCCGGGTCCCGCCTCCGGAGGAGGGACCTGGGGCCTGAACTCTTGGAACTATGGCCCGCAGATCTACGAGTGGGGATACTCCAGCTATCGTAATCCCTACTACACTCAGTCGACGGCGCCCGGCAACCAGCAGGGCTTTATCTATGCCCATCCCTTGAACGCCACGGCCGCGGCGCCGGGACACGTCCGCCGCGACGAGGCCGATGCACTCTTCGCCCGGGCACGCGTGGAATTCCGGACCGGAGGGTATGAGAAAGCACTGGCCACCACCGACCAGGCCCTGGAGAAGCTGCCGAGTGACCCCGCGCTGCACGAGTTCCGCGCGCTGGTCCTCTTCGCACTCCAGCGCTATGACGAGGCGGCGGCAGATCTCTACGCCGTGCTTTCCGTGGAACCCGGGTGGGACTGGACGACGATGATCGGCCTGTACCCGAGCATCGCCGACTACACCCGGCAGTTCCGTGCCCTGGAGCTGTATGTCAACCAGAGCCCCAATTCCTCGGCCGCGCGATT
The DNA here is from genome assembly GCA_963833985.1 of uncultured Planctomycetaceae bacterium. Classification (GTDB taxonomy): domain Bacteria; phylum Planctomycetota; class Planctomycetia; order Isosphaerales; family Isosphaeraceae; genus Aquisphaera. Next base: position 4,475,403 of record CAWIAD010000002.1, on the reverse strand, counting down.
CGTGCTGGGTTATCATTACCTGACGCAGGGCCACAGAGATGCGGCCCTGGACGAGTTCAAGGCGGTACAGCAGCTCCAGCCCAAGGACTCACTGGCTCCGCAACTCGTCAAGGAGCTCGAGTCCCCGTCCCAGCCGCCGTCCGGGAATGCCGAGACGGCAACGGCCGCAACCGCTCCCGGCGGGCAGCCCGGCGCGGCCGGGGAGGACGAGTCCGAGCACCCCGCCCAGGGAGTGGGCCTGAAGGGCACGTGGATTGCCAAGCCGGCGGACGGGTCGGTGATTACCCTGTCGTTCCCGGACTCCCAGCAGTTCATCTGGAGGGTCACGCGGCAGGGCAACACGCTGGAGCTGCACGGCGGCCGGACGTACGGAGATGGCATCCTCACGCTCGCCCAGGACCGGTTCAACCCGCTGGTTCAGCGCCCCCTGGCCGGACAGGTGATCTGGAAAGATGACGATCACTTCACGTTCAAGCTGCTGGGATCCGGCCCGGACGATCCCGGTCTCACGTTCGCGCATTCCACGTGAGCTTGGAAAGTCGCCCAGGGCTCCGATACAATTCCCCAGGTCGACTGACGGACGGGTGAACCGTCACGGCAGTTTGAACCTGGGGGATTCTCTTTTCCATGAACACCTCGCCTGGCCGTTCGACGCGTCGCCAGTTCCTGGGAGGGACCACGGCGACGGCGGGCATCGGCACGCTTGCCGGTCTCGGGTTCGACCTCACGCCGGCCCGCGCGGCTGCCGCAACGCTGAAGATCCAGGGAGCCCGCGAGGTTCCCAGCATCTGCCCCTACTGCGCTGTGGGGTGCGCGCAGATCGTCAGCGTGCGGCAAGGGCAGATCGTCAACATCGAGGGCAACCCGGATAGCCCGATCAACGGCGGCACGCTCTGCCCCAAGGGCTCGGCCACGTTTCAACTCGCCGTCAACCCGAACCGGCTCACAAAGGTCAAGTACCGGGCCCCGCATTCCAGCCACTGGGAAGAGAAAGACCTCGACTGGGCCATGGACCGCATTGCCGAGCGGGTCAAGGAAACCCGCGACCGGGACTTCCGCGACTGGTGGGACGGACGCGACCGCGAGGGCAAGCCGATACGGAAGCGCGTCAACCACTGCGCAACGATCGCCTCGCTCGGCGGGGCCACCATGGACAACGAATGGAACTACGTCCAGCTCAAGCTCTGGCGCGCACTCGGGCTCATCTGGCTGGAAAACCAGGCGCGCATCTGACACAGCTCGACCGTGCCCGGTCTGGGCACCTCCTACGGCCGCGGCGGAGCCACGACCAACCAGATGGATCTGCGGTACGCCGATTCCATTCTGATCATGGGCTCGAACATGGCCGAGTGCCACCCCGTGGCCTTTCGCTTCGTCATGCAGGCGAAGCTGAACGGGGCGAAGGTCATCCACGTGGATCCTCGGTTCACGCGCACCTCGGCCCTGGCCGACACTTATGCCCCGTTGCGCGCCGGCAGCGACATCGTCTTCCTGGGCGGGCTCATTCGCTACGTGCTCGAGGAAGAGAAGTATTTCAAGGAATACGTCACCGCGTACACGAATGCGGCCACCCTGATCAACGAGGAGTTTCAGGACACCGAGGACCTGGAAGGGCTCTTTTCCGGCTTTGACGCCGAGCGCGCCGCCTACGACCCGCAATCCTGGCGCTATGACGCCGAGCCCGTCGGCCGGCCGGGGAACCAGCCGGTCCGCGACCTGAACGACGCATCGACCTTCAGCGCCAGGGGCGGGAGACTGAGCAAGCCCCCGCGCACCGATCCCACGTTGCAACATCCGCGCTGCGTCTTTCAGATCCTGCGCCGGCATTATGCCCGGTACACACCGGAGATGGTCGAGCGCGTCTGCGGCACGCCGCAGGCGACGTTCCTGAAGGTGGCCGAGACCCTTTGCCAGGCGTCGGGCCGCGACCGCACGGGCGCCGTCTGCTACGCCGTCGGCTGGACACAGCATACCACCGGCGTGCAGACCATCCGGGCCGCCACCATCCTCCAGTCGCTCTTGGGGAACATCGGGCGGCCGGGCGGTGGCATCCTGGCGCTGCGGGGCCATGCGTCGATCCAGGGCTCCACCGACATCCCCACGCTCTACAACTTGCTGCCGGGCTACCTCAACATGCCCAGCGCGCTCAAGAACCATGACACGCTCGCCGACTACATCGAGACCGAGATCAGCCCGACGAGCTACTGGTTCCATTTCCCCAGGTTCATCGTCAGCCTGCTGAAAGCTTGGTTTGGCGCGGCAGCGACGAAGGAGAACGAATACGGCTTCGGCTGGCTGCCCCGCAACGTGGGGGACCATTCTCACCTGCCCATGTTCGTGGCCATGTCCGAGGGTCAGATCCGCGGGTTCATGGCCATGGGCCAGAACCCGGCCGTGGGAGGCCAGAACTCGTCGTACCAGCGCCGGGCTCTGGCGAAGCTGGACTGGATGGTGGTCAAGGACCTGTACGAGACCGAGACGGCCACGTTCTGGATTGATAGCCCCGAGATCAAGAACGGCGAAATCAGGCCCGAGGACATCGCCACGGAGGTGTTCTTGCTGCCGGCCGCGGCCACGGCCGAGGCGGACGGCAGCTACACCAACACCCAGCGGCTCATCCAGTGGCACGACCGGGCCGCCGAACCGCCTGGCGACGCGCGGTCCGATCTCTGGTTCACCGTGCAGCTCGGCCTGCGCCTGAAGCGGCTCTACGCGGCCAGCGCGCTGGAGCGCGACCGTCCCATCCAGGCATTAACATGGGACTACATCGACCCGGCGGAGAACGAGGGCTGGCGGATCGCCGACGAGCCCTCGGCGGCGCGGGTGCTGAAGGAGATGAATGGCACCTTCACGGCCACCGGCAAGCCGGTCCAGGGCTTCGGCGACCTGAAGGCCGATGGCTCGACGGCCTGCGGGGCCTGGATCTACAGCGGCGTCTTCGCGCCCACGGCCGACCAGCCGGACGGTCATAACCACGCGGCCAACCGCCATGGGGACGACTGGGTGGCCCTGGGCTGGGCCTTCGCCTGGCCGGCCAACCGCCGGATCATGTACAACCGCGCCGCCGCCGATCCGCAAGGCAACCCCTGGCCCAAGGAAGCGCGGCTGGCTCGCAGGTTCGGCAATGGGTCGAAGGGCTATATCTACTGGGACCCCGACGCGGAAGGGCCCGACCCCGCCCATCCCGGGAGCCGCGTCCGGGGCCGCTGGGTTGGCCTGGATGTGCCGGATTTCCCGGTGACCAAGCCGCCGGGGGCGGCCGCGAATCCAGACGGTCTGGGGCTCGATTTTCACGACGGGGCGTCGCCCTTCATCATGAAGGCCGACGGCAAGGCGTGGCTCTTTGCTCCCTCAGGCCTGGTGGACGGACCGCTCCCTGCGCACTACGAGCCTTATGAATCGCCGGTGCCCAACCTCGTCTATCCCGCGCGGGGGGCCAACCCCGCGGCAAAGGTGTTCCCGGTGCCAGGCAACGACTACGCTCCGGTCGGCTCGCCCGAGTATCCCTGCGTCCTGTCGACCTACCGTCTCACCGAGCACCACCTCAGCGGGTCGATGAGCCGCTGGCTGCCGTGGCTCTCGGCCCTCCAGCCCGAGCTGTTCGTGGAGCTCAGCCCCGAGCACGCGCACGAGCTGGGCGTGGTGAACCTGGAAACCGTGCGGATCGTCACGCCCCGTGCCGCCATCCGCGCCAAGGCGCTTGTCACTCCGCGCATCCGCCCGTTCCCGATCGACGGCAAGACGATTCATCACGTGGGCATGCCCTGGCACTGGGGCTACAAGGGTATCAGCCAGGGCGATGTGGTGAACGATCTCTCCGCACTCGTGGGCGACCCCAACGTGACCATCCACGAGGCCAAGGTGTTTGTCTGCCGGGTGGAACGGGTGGGTCGCGGCTGACTCGTATGCGATCGCAATCGAGTTCGAAGGGGCGCCGAACGTCACAATCGGGATCTCGTCGGTTCGCCTATCCCAATATGTGAATAATCACATTCTCATAAAAGTCCTTCGCGACATCGATGGGCTTAACACCATGGTCGTAGACCATCCGCGACTCAACGAGGTCAAGGCGTCGGCGTACGATCTGCCGCTCATGCACGAGCAGTTCCCTGAGCAATATGGGGCTGTTTTCCATTTCATCAAGCCGGACAGCCAGCTCATCGCCGGGTTGCTGCTGACTGATGAGAATAGAGACGAAAGGGCCCTGGTCCTCAACCAGTGGATCGTCTGCGTGCCGGTAGTGCCGCCCAAAGTAAAAATAGAACCAGACGACCTTGTGATGCTTGCGGAAGTGGATCCTGAAAAACCACGTCTTTTTTGCACTGCCTCCGGAAAGCAAGGTCTCCCACGTCGGCTGATCAATGATATCGTAGCTTTGAACCTGCACTTCGAGCGTTCGGTCGCTGCTGCGATTGACGAGCGATGCGCACCGATCGAAGGAGTCTTGAAGTTGCTCGACGGCATGACGCCATCGGTAGTATTCCGCTTTCCTGCGCTCGGCGTCGCGGACGGCGGATTCACCGACAAGTTCCGACGCCCACCCTTGCAACTCGTCGGCGGCCTCCTGAGCGGTGAGATAAACTTGTAGCGTGCTCTTGGCCCTCTGGCAGACCAGTTGAAGCAGGGGGTTAAACTCGTTTTCGTCTGCCTGGCTGAGCGAATCAAGGTAGGCCTGACGATCCTGAGGCCTGATAATTGCCACGGTGAACCGAGAGCGAAGCAGGAGCAGGTCCTGCCAGAGCCTGGCCATCCGGCCGTTGCCATCCTCAAACGGATGAATCCGGGCAATCGCCCAGTGCGCCCAGGCCGCTCGAACGACTCCGTTCAGCTCGGGATCGGCTTCCTTCAAGTCGCCAAGGAATTGATCGACGAGGCCGGCGACCTTTTCCTCGCCAGGGGGCTGCTGCTTGGCGCCACGGACCATCACAGCGCTGTTCCGAAGCACACCCGCGATCCGATCGTTAACGCCTTTCATCAGGATTTCGTGCACTCCACAGAACGTCGAGCGGTCGTGCCATGCTCCTTCCGAGTTCAAAAGCTCCTCGACCCGGTTCGCGGCCTTGCCAAGGTTCAGAGCCTCCTGAGCCTCTCGTTTTCTCCGGTTGTCAAGGAACGTTCGTTCTTGAAGGATCAGTCGCGTTTCGCGCAAGGTGAGAGTGCTGCCTTCGATGGCGTTGCTACTGAAGACGCGTTCTGCAATCAACTCCTCCTTGACCTGCCGGAGCACGTCGTCATTCAGTGGGCGGATGTCATTCACCTGATGAGCCAGCTCATCGATGTCTCGAAGCATTTCGGTCGTCACCGCGTCGACCTTGATTTCGGATGGTTTGATCAGTTGCATCGCTCGGCCTTGCTCGGAGGATGGAGAAGCAGCGCGTGACGCCGTTTCAAATCAAGTGTAACACAGTGGCCGCTGATGACGGCGACCGAGCTTTCATACCATCAGGGATGGAGTTCTCGAGCCCTGCTGATCGTTGGCGCGACACCCGTCTCGACGGTCCGCGTTTTGGTCTCTGGCGGCATGCGAGGCCCGGAACGACTCGAGTTTCCTGTGGGGAGCGGCCTCGGAGATCGCGGATTGCGTTCGGCCGACGTGCCTCGCTCTCAATGCCAAGCCGAATTCTGGTCGACGCAGTGCGGAGACGACTGCACCTTCCACAGGATCCTGGCCCGTCTCCAGAAAAACTTGGAAATTCGCTGCACTTCCAGTCGAATGGTTGCCGTCCCGTTCGTCATGAGGGTGGCGTGACGAGATCACTGCCCGGATCGAGATTGAACATCACATTTTTGTGGAGGAACGAGATGCTGCGCTGCTTCGCGATGTGCGGGTTGTTGCTTGGACTTGCGCTTTCGACTTCGAGCTACGGCGATGACAAATCCGGCGGCAAGCTGCCGCCCCCGCCCACCAACGCGGGCCTGGAGAAGATCAAGAAACTGGTGGGGACCTGGGTGGTCGCCAACGACGAAGGCAAGCCGACGGACGATGTCGCGTCGGTCGTCAGGCTGACCGCGAATGGTACCGCGGTGCACGAGACGATCTTCCCGGGATCACCCAGGGAAATGGTCTCGGTCTACACGGCCGAGGGCCCCGACGTGATCCTGACGCACTACTGCATCCTGGGAAACCAGCCCGTCTTGAAATCCGACCCGAACTCGTCGGCCAACCAGATCGTCTTTCAGTTCCACGGCGGTCGTAACCTCGACCCGACTAAGGACAGGCACATGCACGATATGACCCTCACGTTCATTGATGACGACCACATCGAGGTGAAGGGCACCGGCTGGGTGAATGGTGCGCCCGCGAAGGACATGTGCTGCGGGTTCAGGTACGTCCGCAAGAAGTAACAAGCGATGTGCCTGCACTCGCAGCACGTCTCCGGGCCGCCTGGAACCGGGCTTCTCCCACCGGGACCGAGCGGCCTCGGTATTGCGCTTCCGAAGCGTCTGGACCGGGAATCTCAACCCGGCTGGCCCGACGCGACCATCGGCCTGAGCTTGATCATCGAGAAGACACGGGCCTCCGGCGCGGGGATTCTGCCGGAGGCCGCCTGCGCGCCACAATCGTTCCGGAGCGCATGCAAACTCGCCAGCCGCCAAAATGACGCACTGACGAAGAGTTGAGAGCCCCTCGGCACCGGGTTATGATGCGGACTGGGTCGCCGCTCCTCGATCCGGAAAGGACCGTTCTCATGCGTGGGTCTTGCCCGCTTGCGTGCCTCTGGGTGGCCGTCTCGCTCCTGCCGTCCGCATGGTCGGACGAGGTTTCCAGTCCTCGACTCCGTGAGTCATTCAACGCCGGCTGGAAGTTCGCCCGCTTCGGGCCGATGCCGGACCGCTCGCAACGGCCGGAGCCGGGAGGCGAGGCCTGGAGCATCACGGCCTCGGCTTCGAGCGAGGAAACCTCGAAGGCGAACCTGGCACAGCACGCGGTGGACGGCGATCCGGCGACACGCTGGTGCGCTGCCAGCGGCAGCCCCAACGAGTGGCTCGTGGTCGACCTGGGAGCCGTCCGCAGCCTGAACCGCGTCGCCATCAACTGGGAGTTTTCCGAGCCCGGCTACGAGAGCTCGATCGAGACCAGCACGAGCGGGAAAACCTGGAGTCCCTTCACGCCGGGCCGCACGCGATACGTCCGCGTGACCGTCAAGGGAGTTCCCGGCGGCCGGTGGGCCAGCATCCGCGAGGTCGAATTGTTCGATGAGGGCGGCCAGCCCATTCGCAACCAGCGCGTGGCTGCCGGCGAGACGCCCGCGGACCCCCGCTTTGACGACTCGGCCTGGCGCACCCTCGACGTGCCCCATGACTGGGGCATCGAAGGACCCTTCCGCGACGACCTGCCCGGCGATACGGGTAAGCTGCCGTGGAAGGGCATCGGCTGGTATCGTAAGCACTTCCAGGTTCCCGAATCCGACCAGGGCAAGCGGATCTTCATCGACTTCGACGGTGCCATGGCCCATGCCCGGGTCTGGCTCAACGGGCAGTACGTGGGCACATGGCCCTACGGCTACCAGCCCTTCCGCCTGGAACTGACCCGGCACGTGAAGTTCGGCTCCGACAATGTTCTTGCCGTGCGGCTGGACACCGTGAACTGGGGCTCGCGCTGGTACCCCGGCGCGGGGCTCTATCGCAACGTCTGGCTGGTGAAGACGTCTCCTGTCCACGTGGCGCACTGGGGCGTTTATGTGACCACGCCTTCGATCACCACGGAAGCCGGCAAGGTCCATCTCACCGTGATGCTCGAGAACCAGGGCAATGATGTCGCGGAGCTCACCGGCGGGACGTCCATCCATCCGATTCAGGCCGACGGTACAACCGGTGCTGCGGTCGTGGAGACGACGTCCGCCCGGACAGCGATCCAACCGGGCGTATCGCAGATGGAGAGCGAGCTGACCGTGACACGGCCCGCGATCTGGGATCTCGCCTCTCCTCAGAACCGCTATGTCGCTCGGGTCACGCTGCGGCAAGGGGAACGAGTCGTCGACGTCTACGACCAGCCCTTTGGCTTTCGCACGATCGAGTTCACCCCGCGCGACGGGTTCAAGCTCAACGGCAAGACCGTCTTCCTCAAGGGGACGTGCAACCATCACGACCTGGGCGCGCTGGGTGCGGCATTCAACACCCGTGCTCTCGAGCGCCAGCTCGAGATCTTGAAGGAGATGGGCGGCAACGCACTCCGGACCTCGCACAACCCGCCCGCGCCCGAACTGCTCGAGCTGGCCGACCGCATGGGCTTCCTGGTGATGGTCGAGGCGTTCGACTGCTGGAAGCGGGGCAAGACGGCCAATGACTACAGCCGGCTCTTCGACGCGTGGCACGCCAGGGATTTGCAGGCCATGGTCCGCCGCGAGCGGAACCATCCCAGCGTCATCATGTGGAGCATCGGCAACGAGATCGCCGAACAGAACGGACCGGAGCTGGCCAAACCCCTGCGCGACATTGTGCACGCCGAGGACCCCACGCGGCCCGTCACGGCGGGCTGCAACAACTGGAGAGCTGGCATCAACGGTTTCCAGACGGCGGTCGACGTCTTCGGCCTCAACTACACCACCTGGAAATACCAAGAGATCCTGGACCACCCCGGCAACGAGCAAAAGCCCATCTACACGTCGGAATCGTCGTCCTGCATCAGCTCACGCGGGGAATACTTTTTCCCCGTGAAGCGCGGCAAGGACTCGCAGGCCAACTTCCAGGTTTCATCATATGACGTGGACGCCCCGGGCTGGGCCCAGCCGCCGGATGAGGTCTTCGAGGCACTCGACCGCAACCCGGCATTCTTTGGGGAGTTCGTCTGGACCGGGTTCGACTACCTCGGTGAGCCCACACCTTACAACAACGACGTCACCAACCTCCTGAACTTCTCGGACCCGCAAAAGCGTGCCGAGATGAAGCAGCAGCTTGACGCCCTGGGCAAGCTGAAGGTCCCCTCGGCCAGCAGCTACTTCGGCATCGTCGATCTCTGCGGGTTCAAGAAGGACCGTTTCTACATCTACCAGGCGCGGTGGCGTCCGGACCTGCCCATGGCGCATCTCTTGCCGCACTGGAACTGGCCCGAACGCGTGGGACAGGTCACGCCCGTTCATGTTTACACATCCGGCGACGAGGCCGAGCTGTTCCTGAACGGCAATTCGATGGGGCGGAAGAAGCGAGGACCCCATGACTATCGCTTGCGCTGGGACGACATGGTCTACCAGCCCGGCACACTGGAGGTGGTGGCGTATCGCGACGGCAAGGAATGGGCGCGGGACCGGGTGAAGACCACCGGAGCACCTGCGCAGCTCTTGCTGTCGGTGGATCGACCCGAGATCAGGAGTGACGGCCAGGACCTGGCCTTCGTGACGGTGACCGTCGCCGATCCGGAGGGACGGGCCGTGCCGCGCAGCCACAATCTGGTTCAGTTCGCGATCGAGGGCCCGGGCGAGATCGTGGCTGTGGGGAACGGTGACGCGACCAGCCACGAGCCGTTCCAGGCCAGCGCGCGTCGAGCGTACAACGGACTGTGCCAGGTGATTGTCAAGGGCCGCCCCGGACAGCCCGGACTGATCACCGTCAAGGCATCGTCTGCTGGGCTGGAGGACGCGCAGACACCGATCCAGGGCCAGTAACACCGGCTCACCGTGCAGAGCCGGGCGAGGCCCCGGCCGGGAAGCACGCGGTCCTGTTTGGCTGTGGCCTTGCCATGCAAGGTCGGTGGCCCTGCACCGGGCGCCTCAAGAACAGTGAGAGACCGTGGGTATCTCCGCGGTAACGGCCAGCATCGGCCGGAACCGGACCACCAAGGGCACGAAGGGCAAAAGGATCAGAGATCAGTCCACCGGCCGGGTCGCCCTCACGGGCGAAGTTGGAGGGTTCCCCCGTCCGAACCACGCCCTGACGGACGTGGTCACCGCAATCGCACTGACGTGGTGACCACGTTTCACGGCTGGGGCGAATCCGTTCCAGACGGCCGGGGAGTCCGGCCACCGTGACCACGGTCTTCAGGCCGTGGTTCGGACGGGCGCAGCCGCCAACTTCGGGCGTGAGCCCGACCTGCATCTCCACGGCAGTTGGACCACTCTGCATCTGTCGAGCAGACGGGCGCAGCCCGCGACACCGCTCCAGGCGAGTCCTCGACTGTTGTCCTCAACGTGTGCGCCTTCTCTTGCGCGTGCAGCGATTCGGCTCTGAGCGGGAAAGAGCCGCCCACGATTGCAGAAGCGCCTGGCGCGATTGTATGGCCTGCTCAGCGGACCCGCTCTGAAGGCCCGCACAGCAGATCCCAGGCCTTCTCTGGAGCGCCGTCAGTGCTGGAAGAACTTGATCTGGTCACGATAATCCTCTTCCACGAAGCAGTGCACGGCCCAGAACAGCTCCTCGATGGCTCGACCCTTGGTCATGCGGTCGCTCACCAGAAAGAGGCCGGGCATTGGACGGCCCGCGATGACCAGGTCGTAGGCGAAACCTGGCATGGTCTGGCGATCATGAGTCAGCAGAATTCGATCCTCACTCGCCGCCCACTCCAGGATGACCAGATCTGCTGATCCCGCCAGACCAGCGTCCTGAACGCGGACGATATCCAGCTCAGGCATCCGGCGCAGCAGTCCGCGGACAATGTCCCCGTCGAAGTTCTCGTCACTGGCGAGCTTGATCACCGAGCAGCCCCTTCGCCCTGGCTCGTGCCATCAACAGCGCGCGGAGGTTCCCCTCGGGACCCTGGAACGCTTCGATCTTCTGGCGCGTTTCACTGGCTGCTTCGTCGCATTTCTTCAAGTAGTCCTCGAACGGAGCTGGATCCCTGAGGTATCGAGTGACCACTGCGTAGACGTCCGCGAGGTCGAGGGTGTCGTAGGACTGCACGATCGCTTCGGGCGTCGCGCCACTCTTGAAGGCGTCAATGACCAGTTCCAGCAAGACCCGGCTCTGACCGACGCGAAAAACGCCCGGCGGCTCCTCGCGCAGGGGAACCGTGACGGTCAGCGGCTCAAAATCAACGGTCGTCATCGCGGCGTGCTCCCTTCGACTCGGGCGATCACCCCTATTGTACACCGATCCGACAACATGCCGGTTCGAGATCCCGACGGCCGCGCGACTCCGATCCTGATCCGCGGACAGACAGAAGCGGTCACCCATTGCGGAGCACTGCTCCGGTGGGCAGTTCCAGCCGCCAGCGACGAGCCACCGATCGGGTCGCCCTCACGGGCGAGGTTGGGGGGTTCCCCCGTCCGAACCACGCCCTTACGGACGTGGTCACCGCGCTTTCGGCTCGGTCGGCTCATTTCGAGGCAGCACAGAAGTCGGGAAACCGTGACCACGGTCGTCAGGCCGTGGTTCGGACGGGCGCAGCCGCCAACCTCGGGCGTGAGCCCGATCAGCACCACCACGGCGTTGGCGTATCAGAAGGGGCCCGATCAGGCGGGGCCACACACATCGGATTTCAGCCCACAGACGGGGCCATGCACGCACCGAGATCGCGAAATGTGGGAGGCCCCCAATACTGTCCTTTCAACAGCGCTACGATGTGGTGCAAGAGAACGGCCGTCATGGGCGCCTCGGCAGAAGGTCGGCCACGGCGATCTGGCCGAGAACTCGACCCCCGATGGTCAGATCGACAGACTCTCCCTCTTCGAGAATCGTGGGAGCCGGGTATTGCCCATGAGCGGGGTTTTCGTAGACTTCGAGCCGGCGCCTGGGAAGGTTGACGATCCAGTAGACAGGGATTCCGCCGGGGCCGTAGACTCGGGCCAGCCGCCGGTCCTTGGCTGCCGTGGTCTGTGCGATCTCCACGACCAGGGCGACGTCATCGGGGCCCGGGTGACGATCGAGATACTTTGCTCGCTCGCCGCGCACCACCGCGATGTCCGGCTCGGGCTCGCTGCGCTGGCTTGGGATGCGCACCGGTTGATCCGGTCGTATATGCCAGCCCGGTGCGAGAAGCGCCTGGATTGCATCCATACAGAGCCCGGCAACGACCGAATGTGCTGGCCGTTTCGTCATCTTCTCCACCAGCTTCCCTTCGATCAGCTCGAAGCGGTTCGTCTCGGGCAGGATTCCGTTCGCGACCATCTGTTCGTACTGATCGACGGTCAGTCTTTTTAGAGACATGCTCATGTCACACCCTTCTCGCCTAGGGTAACCTGGCGTGGTGCCGCCGGCAGACTCCGGTGACACCCAGTTCCTGGGACACCTTCCATAGCTTTCGCAAGGCCTTCCTGCTCGTGATCGCTTTTCGTGATGCCCGGTTCGCTGCTGTTGTCGTGCCTGGCCACATCATATCGGTTTTCGGGTAGACCGCCTGCATCTGAGGCCAGAGTTCGTTTGCGATGAGGATGTCCACCGCTGTCAGACCGTCGCGTGCGTCGAGCGCAGCGACGACGCTCCGGAGGGGAAAGCTGAGGCACTGGGGCAGAAGCGGAGGATACGTATTGCGGAGCACTGCCTCGGTGGGCAGTTCCAGCCGCCAGCGACAACCCGCCAGCCGGGATCGCCCTCACGGGCGAGGTTGGGGGTTCCCCCGTCCGAACCACGCCCTCACGGACATGGTCACCGGACTGACAGACGGGGTCACCGCTCCTCTCGCCTGGGGCGACCCCGTTCCAGATGACGCGGGAGTCCGGCCAGGGTGACCACGGTCGTCAGGCCGTGGGTCGGACGGGCGCAGCCCCCAACCTCGGGCGTCAGCCCGACCTGCACTTGAACCGGGTCGCCCTCACGGGCGAGGTTGGAGGGTTCCCCCGTCCGAACCACGCCCTCACGGACGTGGTCATCGCAATCGCACGGACGTGGTGAGCGGACTGGCAGACGTGCTCACGGCTCCTCTCTGCTGGGGCGAATCGGTTCCAGGCAGCGCGGTAGTCCGGCCACCGTGACCACGGTCGTCAAGCCGTGCTCAGCGGACTGAGGGACGTGGTGACCGCGCTTCTCGGCTGGGACCACTCGGTTCCAGACAGCACGGAAGTCGGGAAACCGTGACCACGGTCGTCAGGCCGTGGTTCGGACAGGCGCAGCCGCCAACCTCGGGCGCGAGCCCGACCTGCACGTGAACCGGGTCGCCCTGACGGGCGAGGTTGGAGGGTTCCCCCGTCCGAACCGCGCTTTTCGGCCGCGGCGACGTGGTTTCAAACTTTGGATCAAACCATATGCTCAGCGAGCGCCATTTGACTTTCCTAATTGATCGCTTAAAATAGCTTAATCCGGCGACGAGGCCGGCGTATCAATCGGGGCGGGGAGCGAGCCCCGGGGCACCACAACCCTTCCACCTCGACAAGGAGCCGCCGATGCTCGCCGCGCTCGCCGATCCGCTCGATTCCACTTCCACTGCCACTGCCACTGCCGCCACGACGATTTGTCCTGGTCCCAGCACCGCACGGGCCGAGGCCAGCCGGGCCAATGGGCGGCTGTCGCGTGGGCCGACCTCGGACCAGGGGAAGGAACGCAGCCGGCGCAATGGCTGCAAGGAGGGGCTCACCGGCGCGGGGATCGTCCTGCCGCCGGACGGGGCCGCGGAGGTCGAACGCCGCGCGGCCGAATATGCCCGCGTTTTCAAGCCCCGCAACACGGTCGAACGCGAGCTGGTGCGCCAGATGGCGCTGGGGGCCTGGAGGAGCGAGGTGCTGGCCGTGCGGATCATCCGGCATGATGCCCGCAGGAATGCCGCCCGGTTCGCCAACTGGGAGCAGGATGAGCAGCTTGCGGCTGCCGAGCTCGGCCGCAAGCTGAGCGACGATCCCGAGGGAACCGTGCTCCGCCTGATGCGCAGCTCGGCCGGCTGCGACTGGCTCATCGGCCGCTGGACGCTGCTGGGCAACGGCCTGCTCAGCGGCGACGACGAGGGCGGGCCGGGCTGCACCTGGACCGAGGCCGACCTGGCCCTGGCGCTGGACCTGCTGGGGGTGCCGGCGGAGCTGCGGCACCTGGATCATCAGACCGCCCGGCTGAAAGCGCTGCGCGTGCAGGCCCGGACGGGCTCGGACGACGGTGTGGTCGGGTTGCGGCAGATGATCGAGGAAGAAGTGGCCGCGCTCGAAGGCCGGCATGAAGAGGTGTGGGAGGGGGTCGAGCAGCCGCAGTTGCAGGACTGGCGCTCGGGAGTGGAGATCGACCTGGGTCCCGAAGGGACGCGGCTGCACCGCTATGAAATGGCGGCCGATCGGCTCTTCCGCTCGGCCTGGACCAAGCTGGAGCGGCTGCGGAAGGAGCGCGATCTCCCCATGGTCCGCTGTTCCGAACGCGGCGACCCGGCTGAGCCCGTCCCGCGATCCGAGCCCGACCCGCCCGCCGTGCCACGCTCGGGGCCCATCCCTGCGGCTCCGTCCACGGCTTCAGCTCCGTCGCCGGTGCACCGCGAGCCCGCCGTCTCGGCTCTGGCGCTCGGGGACCATTCCTCTCCGGTGCTCGACTTCTGGATCGGCGGCCCGCCCACAGCCGGGATCAACCCCGGCGCCCTGTTGCAGAACAAGACGAACCCGACAACCAGCCGGCCCGTGAATGGGGAACGAGGCGCCCGGTCCGGAAACCTGGCGTAAGAAAGTGGGCCGCAGGGATCTGTTGGACCAGCCAGCCGGTGGGTTGCGCTGCGCTGAACCATATTACAGCCAGCCAGTGGGTTGCGCTGCGCTGACCCACCCTACGGGTTTACGCTTGGTTCGCCACGGGCGTTCTGGGACGATGCCTTACCATTTCATCGTAAACTGAGGCTGGGGGTCGAGGGTCATCGTCCTGAGCATCCGCCGCGGACAGATCCGTCCATGGCCCGGGCCGGCAACCGGAGCGGTTCGTCGGGTGCCTTTCGAGGAGAGTGTGGTCCGCACCCTGGACCGGATCCGGTAGAATGACTTGCCCTGGTCTGAGGTCATCAAGCCGGGAATTGCGTGAGCGCTCTTGAAGCTTCGGTGTTCCCGGTTCCGTGCCGAGAGGAGGCGGAAGCATGCCCGAGCCGGTCGGCTTCTACACCGACACGACCGTCTGCATTGGCTGCAAGGCGTGCGAGGTGGCGTGCCATCAGTGGAACGCCCTGCCGGCGCGGAACGGCGGGCACGTGCCGCTCTCCGGCCTGAGCTACGACAACACGGTGGCGCTGTCGGATGTCGACTGGCGGCACGTCAAATTCGTGGAGCAGTTCAGCGCCGATCGGACCCAGGCGCGGTGGCTGATGATGTCCGACGTGTGCAAGCACTGTGTCCATGCGCCCTGCCTGGAAGTTTGCCCGACCGGGTCGATCGTCCGCACCGAGTATGACACCGTGTACATCCAGGAGCCGGTCTGCAACGGCTGCCGCGACTGCATCACGGCTTGCCCGTTCGGCGTGATTCACGTCAGCGCGGAGAAGCACATTGCGCAGAAGTGCACGTTCTGCTATGACCGGCTGCAAAACGGACTGGTGCCCGCCTGCGCCAGGCGTGTCCCACGCGGTCGATCCAGTTCGGGCCGATCGCCGAGCTGAAGCAGCGGGCACAGGAGCGCGTGGATCAGTTGCATTCCCAGGGTTCCAGCGACGCCTATCTGTACGGAGCGGACACGAAGATCCTGGGTGGATTGAACGCCTTTTACCTGCTGATGGACCCGCCGGAGACCTACGGTTTGCCGTCCTCGGTGGCGGCACAGGTGCCCAGCCGGTCGGTCTGGCCCTCGTCCCTCAAGGCCATTGCCGCGTCGCTGGTCATCGGCCTTGGAGCGCTTGTTTCCTTTGGCCGCAGGAGGGCGCAGGTTGCCGGTGCGGAAGGGCGGAAGGACGGGCGCGGATGAACCTCCAGTTCGATCACTGGGTCGCGGACCCGGAGTGGCATGGCCTGATCATCTGGTACTTCTTCCTGGGCGGCATTGCCGCCGGTGCCTACGTGATGGCGGCGCTGGCTGACCTGTTCGGCGACGAGACCGACCGCCCCGGCGTGCGCGTGGCCTATTACATGGCGTTCCCCCTGGTCTGCGTGTGCGGTCTCTTGCTCACGGTGGACCTGGGCCGACCGGAACGCTTCTGGCACATGATGATCCAGTCGAACACGGGCTGGCCGATGTTCAAGTGGTGGTCGCCGATGTCGGTGGGCTCGTGGGGGCTGTCGGCCTTCGGCGCGTTCAGCTTCGCCTCGTTCGTGGGCGTGCTGGCCGAGGACGGCTGGCTGGGCCTGGGAAGGTTCTCCCCGCTGGCCGCGCGGCTGCGAACCGGATGGACGGGCCGTCTATTCGCGCTGGGGGGGTCGCTGGCAGCCTTCTTCCTGGGCTCGTACACGGGCGTTCTGCTCACGGCCAGCAACCAGCCGGTCTGGTCGAACACCACGTGGCTGGGGGCACTCTTTCTGGCGTCGGCGGCCTCGACCGGAATCGCCGCCATGGTGATTCTTGATCGCCTGCTCAGGCTGAAGGTCCGCGAATCGGTCATCGAGCGGCTGGAGCGGCTTGATACGTGGGCGATCGTGCTGGAGCTGATCATGCTGGGAATCATGGCGATCTCGCTGGGCCGCCTGGCAGTTCCGGCGTACAGCACATGGCCCGGGATTTTGCTGCCGGCGTTCATCGTGCCTGTCGGGCTCATCTTCCCGTTGCTGGTGAAGCGCTGGGGCGGGACCAGGGCCGCGGTGACGGCCTCGTTGTTCGTGCTCATCGGCGGTTTCGCGCTCTGCGCCGCGGTGGTCGGAATGCCGTTGCCGCACCTGGCTCACGGTCTGGTACAACGCTGATGCCGCGAAGTTGTCCGCGATCACTGGGCTTTGTGCTCGGCTTGCTGCTCGTTGCGGCTTGCTGTGGTTGCTCGAGCCCGGAGGACAGCCGCCCGCGCGGCGGTGGAGCGGGTGGCGACGGCGGTAACTATCGCGGCAAGCCGATCCATGCGCCCAGCAAGATTGACGGCACCAAGCCGGTGGACAATCCCTGGCAAGCCCGGCAGGACGAGGTTTCCTCTTGAACCTGGACTGGATGCGAAGACCGTGGAGAGCGTCCGACCCGCCGCGACCCGGCGCCGAGCTGCCAGTGGCGCTCCGGCACGCGCTGGCCGACCTTGAAAGCTGGGCGCCCCCTGGCCCCGACTGGGAGCCGCTCCGTCAGAAGCTGGCACGGGTGCTGGTGGCCGCCTTTGCAGTGCCGGGGAGCCCCATCCCTGCGCTCGATACGCACGACATTCAGACCGGTTTCCTGCTGGATCGCATGCGGGAAGGCTGGCGCGAAGGCGTGCCGGCCGTCCGGGTTGTTCCTCCTGCCCTGGATCACGCCCGGTTGCTCGAGCGCATTTCTTCCATCGATCGCTGCAATGACCTGCACCGCGCGTCTGGCGGGCCCTTCCGGGACTGGCTTGCCCGCCAGCCCGAGCAGGTCACCGCATGCGCCGGGGCCATGCTGCTGGAGGGCGAGGAGGCCGTGCTGCCCCGGCTCGAGCCGCTAGAAGCCGACGCCGAACACGCCGTTGCAACGCTTCGCCTGTCGTTACTGGGCGAGCTGGGCGACTGGTCGAGCCGGATCGTGGAGGAGCTGCCGGCAGGATTCTGGACACATGGCCACTGTCCGGTGTGCGGCGCGCGTCCCGCGCTCGGGGAATGGCGCGGGCTGGAACAGCGACAGTTCCTCCGCTGCGAGTGTTGCGGCGCGGGCTGGCCCGTCAACCGGTTGCAGTGCCCCTTTTGTGGTGGGCAGGATCATCGCGGCCTGCACTCGCTGTTCGCGGAGCACGACCAGCAGCGCTGTCGTCTGCTGGTCTGCGATTCTTGTGGGGGCCGGCTGAAGATCCTCGCCACGCTGTCAACCTTGACGCCGCCAGGACTGATTGTTGCCCAGTTCACCACGCTCTATCTCGACTTTGTTGCCGAGGGCGGCAGACCACCTGCGCCTTGCCCATGGCGGCGCCGGGCGGCTCAGGTTGAACGGTTGCGATCGAATTCAAGGTTTTCTGACTTGAGTCAATTTCCTTTGCGGTTAGAATCCAGAGGTTTCCCACACCGCTTCCCGTTTTGGGTGCGCGCGTGATCGCATTTCTTCTCCCTGCCTCGAAGGGCTCCCGCGATGTTGAACTTCACGACGAGCGAGACGGGGAATGTGCTGATCATCGTCTTCGAGCCGACATCCGAAACCAACTACGACTGGCAATCGACCCAGCGCGACTGGTTGTACAAGCTGATCGAAGCGCGCGAGGATGCGCGGATTGCTGTTGATCTCAACGAGGTGAACTATCTCGCCAGCTCGGAGATCGGCTTCCTGGTGACCATCAAGCGGAGAATCGACCGCCAGAAAGGCAAGGTGGTCTTCTACGGGATCAGCGCCTACCTGCAAGACATCTTCCGGTCGATGAACCTGCACCGCGTGCTGGACATCGTCGAATCGCGCAAGGACGCGCTTGCAAAGCTGAACCCGCCGGCATGACGCGGCTTGCCGCTGTTGCGCGTCATCGCCGCACAGGCTGCTCCGCGCCGAGGGCAGGGGCCCCGGCGACCTGCGGCGCCGTGGCGCGGCGGTCGAAGATCAGGAGCTGAAGCTGGCCCGGGGCGGGATTGGCCGGCAGCACGGCCACGGGGCTGGCATCGCCGACGAGCTGGCGTACCCGTTTCGAGTAGCTCCCGTGTCCTTCCAGGTGCGGCCGGCGGACGACCACCCAGCGCAGCGAGGGATCGGTGGGGGCATCGTAGACATGGGCGAATCGATAACCCGGGCGCTGGCTGAAATAGAGCGGCCAGTCGGTCAGGTCGAGTGCCTGCTCGCCATCTGCGACATGGGCGCCGAGCCATGCGCCGGCGTCCCGATAGAGGTGGAAGGGGCCCGGTATCTCGCCGCCCACCGTGGCCGTCCGCGGCACGACGATCAGGATGGCCAGGACGGCCGCCCAGACGGCAGGTCCGGGATGGAGGCGTTCCCGGGCCGCTCCCAGCCAGCCGCCGGGAATGGATATCCAGGCCATCAGGCGGAAGAGCCCATGGGCCGCGGCCAGAATCAGGACCAGGGCCGGAACCAGGCCGTGACGGATTGTACAGTATCCCCCGGTTGCGTGCAGCCGGACAAGGCCGACGGCCGAGGCGGCCAGCAGGGTCAGCAAGAACAGGCGGATCCGCGCCCGCGCCGGCCCGGCCGGCATCAAGATCAAGCCCAGGAGCGCCAGCGGCAGGAGCGGTGTCGAGACCGCCCCGCGCACCGCTCTGGCCATGCGCTGCGTGGCCAGGACATAGGTCTGGAAGGTGGTCTGACCGGGCGGCAGCGGGCGCTCGCGCTCCAGTGCCTGGGGATGCGAGCTGGGTGCCAGTCCGAGCACCCGCGCCAGGGCGGGCTTGGTACCAACGCCCCCTTTGAGAGCCATGTACGGACCGGCCAAAAGCAACGATCCGCCCACCAGGAACACCACGGCCATGCCCCACCGCGGCCAGTCGATGCGGATCGCGCGGTGCAGGGGCAAGAGCAGGAGCGTCAGGATCATCACCAGCGGCAACAGCAGGCCCTCGGGTCGCGACAGGTACGCGAGCACGGCAAAGCCGATCGTCATGGGCAGCCAGAGGAAGCGTCCCTCGCGCAGGAACCGGATGGCCGCCCAGAGCCCCCACGCCCAGAAGAGCAGGAAGGTGCTCTCGCTCAGTACGTTCGCGAGGATCGACCCCAGCAGAGGATTGGCCACCACCAGCAGGCAGCCCAGCCAGGCTGACCCGTCGCCGAAGGTCTCGCGGGCCAGCAGGTAGATCGGGATCACGGCCAGCACCAGGCAGGCGAACCCCAGCGCCACGGCGGCTTGTTGCCATGAGACCGGATCATCCCCGGCCACCAGGTGATGCGCCGCCACGATGCCCAGCGGATGCAGCGGATGATCGATCGAGCCGTAAAGCCCGGCACGCCAGTCTCCGCGGTGGATCTCATTGGCCTGACGGATGTAGCGCAGGCCGTCGGCGAAGCTGGCCTCGGTGTGGCGCAGCGTCCATCCCAGAACGACCACCGTCGCGGCTATCAAAAGCGCAATCCGAATCGAATGACGATCAAATGTTGAAAAGACAGGATCATCAAGGGTGGGCTGGTTGTCCAACCGATCCGGCATCGCGGGCTCCTTGAGTCTGATACTCAGCGGCGGACCGGCCGCCGGAAGCATGGTTCGTGGCGTTTTCCCGGGCATCGAGCAAGGGAAGCATGAGGTCGCCGTATGGTTTGGGGCTCCTGCCGGTCACGGTGATCGCGACCGGCTTGCCGCCCTCGGGCCCGGAAGGAAAACACCAGGTGAAGGATTTCAGCCGCTCTTGGTATGCCGCCACGCGACTGCGTTCCCTGGCGCCGCGGTCGCGCACATAGACGGCCAGGGGCGGCAGGCCCGCATGCGGCAGGTCCTGCACGCGGACCATTTCGGGATCAGCCCCGACGAGCGCCTGGGCCGTGGCCGTCGCTCGGTTCAGGCCAGGCAGGGCGGCGAGAAATCCGGGTGGAAACGCCGAGGGATCCAGCACCACCACGGCGTCCAGCCGAGCCAGGCGGTCGCGCAGTCTCTCGGCCGATTCCGCCGAAAGCTCGTGCAGGACGAAGCAGCTCTCGGGATGGTCGCGCAGCTCATTGATCAGACCGGTCTTGCACACGTTCCAGTCGGCCGTGTTGCCGATGTTGCCCAGGGTCCTGGCTCCATGCTGATCCACCAGCGCCTCGATCAACCCCTGTGCCGCCCAGCAGGTGCGCGAGGCCGGCTCACGGGCCAGGGCGAGGAACGACGCCGTGACGCACCCGGCCATGGCGAGGGCGAACCCGGCCTTGCGCGGGCGTCATTCCCTGGACCAGGGGCGCCAGCATTTCCCCAGCGGCCACCGCCAGAGGTGGCCAGAGGGGAAGAAGGAACCGCGAGTCGAAGTACCTGGGAAACATGAGCAGGGTCGTGGCGGCAGCCGTGCTGGCAAGGGTCAGCACCCGGAAGCGTACGACTCCTGCGTGCGCGGTTGCGGATGGTCGTATACTAGAGGTAGAGGCCGAGCCACGGCGCAGCGAGATCCCAAAACCCAGGAAGCCCAGCAGGACGACCAGGGGCCAGCCCGGCAGTTCGCCCAGGATCTGACCGAGTCGATCGCCGGGGGCCAGCACACGAGCTTGCCCCTCCGCGAGCAGGTTGTAGCTCGCCGAGAAGGACGCAAAGTTCATGGCGGCCTGGCCATTGCGGAAGTACCAGGGGCCGGCCACGGCAAGCGCCGCGACGACCGCCCAGAGGAAGCCACGAACGCGCGGGCGGCGCTCGGGACCGGGCCACAAGGTCCAGCACAGGAAGGGAATCAGGGCGCCGGCCAGGAGCAGCACCGCGGTCAGCTTTGTCAGGAGCGCCAGCCCGGTGGCCGCGCCGAGCGCGAGACCTCGCCTGCGGCTGGGCCGGTCGGCCGCCTCACCGGCCATCATGAGAGCGAGCAACGTCCAGCAGCCCAGGAAGGTCTCGACCATGACCTTGCCGCCAAAGGACAGGGCGCGCGGCGAGGCAAGCAGCAGGGCCAGGGCCAGCAAGCCGGCCATCGGCCCGCTCCGCCGCCGGGCAAGCATCACGGTACAGAACGCCAGCAGCAGGAACGGCAGCACGCTGCCCAGAACAATAAGCACGTCGATCCGCGAGCGGCCGGCGGCCAGCACCGACATGCCGATCCAGCCGACCAGCCAGGGCGGTTTCGGCTGTTCGAGCAAGAGGCGGTCGAGCAGCCTGGGGAGGACGCTCCAGGCGTGACCCGCACGCGCATAGCGTGCATCGGCCAGCCCACGGCGCAGGTAATCAGCGTCGTCCCAGGCCAGGTTGCCTTGCCGCAGCAGCACCAGACCGCTCAGCACGGCCAGCGAAATGGCCAGCAGGACCCATGTCGGGATCGTTGCCGACGATCGCCAGCCCCGGGGGCTACCTTCCTGGTCTTGCATCCGCGGTTTCTTCCTTGAGGCCGCCTGCGGCAAGCAGAGCCGACGATGACCGGGTGGACGCGGCGCAGCGAGGACCAGGCGGCGGTCGGATTATAGCGAATTGCCGATGGCCCACAACCTCGTCCGTCAGACCCGTCATTGCCTGCGTGATTCGATTTCCGACGTCGAGCTGGACGCCGTACGTGGCGGCGGCCCGGTAACCTTGAAGATATGAACCTGGGCGATCCCAGGCGTCTTTTGAGGGGGGAACGACTGCACCGGCGATCGCCCGCCGACCGTCCTGCGGAGTGTGTCGCAGTAAAACCAGGGGCCCATGAGCAGGGAGTCATGGGCGACGACCCAGCTCAGCTCATGGTCGCGCTCGGCTGCCGGCAGCTCGTCGAAGGTATAGCCGGACCTGCCGCCGTAGAAGAGCGCCCAGCCCTTCAGGTCGAGCACCCTCGCATCGTGCGGCGTGTGGGTCGCAAGCCATTCACCCGCTTGACGATACCCGCGGAAGCCCGGGTTGATGGGTGCCCCGAGTGCGCGGCCCTGGACGACGATGAGCATGCCCAGACACGCCGCGAGCGCGGCGACACGAACCCGCGCCTGTTCGCGTGCGGCCGATGGGGCGACAAGCCGGGACGCCAGCAGGTTCACCAGGAGGTTCAGTCCGTGGGCACCGGCCGCGATGACCGGCAGAGCAAAGATCAGGGTATGACGCGGTGTGCAGTAACCGCTCGTGGCGTGCAGCCGGATCAGGGCCAGCAGCCAGCCGCCGAGGATGCAGCCAAGAAACAGACCAGGCCGAGACCAGCCGCGGCGCGAACCGCTGCTCAGAAAGCTGAGGATCGCCAGCAGCAGGTAGGGAGGGGGAACGGCGACCGCAATCGACCGGAAGGCGGAACGGCCGGCGATGAGATAGGTTGTGACCGTCGACTGACGCGGGTCCAGGGGGCGTTCCCGCTCCACGGCGAGCGCATGCGACCGGGCCGCCAGACCGAGCAGGCGGCCGACCGCCGGCTTCGTGCCGACGCCCCCTTTCACGGCCATGTAGGGGCCGACCAGGAGCAGTGGTCCGACCAGCAGAAACGAGACCGCGCGGATCCAGATCTGCCAGGGCCAGCGCGCTGGCGGCACGAGGACCATCAGGAACAGGGTTCCCACCAGGGCCAAGGGCAGCAGCAGGCCCTCGGGGCGCGTCAGGTAGGCCAGGGCGGCCATCCCCACCGCGGCCGCCAGCCAGCTCATTCGGCCCTGGCGAAGGAATCGCAGGGCGGCCCAGCAGCCGGTGGTCCAGAAGAACAGGAACGTGCTCTCGGCCAGGGCATCGGCAAAGACGTGGCTGATGAGCGGTACCAGGAACGTGAGCACGCACGCCAGCCAGGCGACCTGGCCTCCGTACAGCTCGAATGCGAAGAGGTAGATGGGTATGACCAGAAGCACACCACCCAGCACCGCCGCTCCCTGCGCCTCGGCCTGCCAGGCGGCGGGGCTGGAACCGCCGGCCAGGCGATGGAGGACCGCAATGGCGAACGGGTAGAGCGGATGGTCCGCGGACCGGGCCAGGGCCGCACCCCAGGAGCCGCCGGCGATGGCTTGCGCCTGGGCCACGTAGCGCAGACCGTCGGCAAACATGACCTCGGTACGCCGGGCCAGTCCATGGAGCAGGCCCGCGGCCAGCACCATGAGCAGGCCGATGCGAAGGAGATGATGGCGCAGGGTCACGCGGCTCCGTCCTTTCAGTCCCGACCTGTCCTCAGGCCGGCCGGCTCTCATTGGCGTCTGCGGGCGAGAGGGCAACCCGCTGCCCGCGACGCTCCGCCGTCATGCGATCCCGTTCATTGTGAATGGGAGGGTAGGCGCCCGGGCCGGCTCGTTCAGGTTTCCGTGGCGTGACCGATTCGGCCAGCACAAGCACCTCGCGCCCGCAAATGGACGCCCCCCTGCGGAGCCCGCGCGTCATTCCCGCGATCGCGAGCCACGCGCGTCGCTCCTCCCGGCGGCCCAGCGCCCGTGCCACCTGTCCGCGGACCGCGGCCTCGACGGAGATGATCCACGACAGTCCCTGAAACTGCCATCCGGGCAGGTGCTTTTGAAAGTAAAGCAGCTTGCTGTGCCGGATGATGACCCGCATCTTGGGCGAAATGGAGCGATTCTGCAAGGGATGTCGGTGCACGACCTGTACGCCGGCATCGTACGCCACGTGCCAACCCTGGTCACGGGCCCGGCGGCAGAATGCAACTTCTTCGTGGTAAAGGAAGAAGTCCTCGTCCATGCCGCCCAGTTCAGCCATCAGGCGAGTGTTGATGAGCATGCAGGCGCCGGTGACCCAGTCCACCGGACCGGATCGAATGCGCCAACCCGCCTGGTATTTCCGCCGGGAGCGCGGTATGAACTGCTCGGTGATCGTCCGCCAGAGGCTCGGAAAGCGGCCCACGGAGCCCTGAAGCGACCCGTCGGGATTCTTGAGGGCAAAGCCGACAATGCCGGGCGGCCTGCCTGGCAGGCGCTGGTACCTCTCGATCCGCTCGAGTACCTGGCTGATCATCCCCCGCGCGATCTCCACATCCGGATTGAGAACGAGCAGCCAGCCGCTTTGAGCCAGTCGCCAGCCGGCATTGACGCCAGCGGCGAAACCGCCATTATCCGGCCTGACAAGAACACGGAGGCCCGGAGGAGGTGAGCACCAGAGCTGTTCCGGAATTGGCCCGGAGGATGCGTTGTCCACCACGACGATCTGGAACTGACCGGTGGCGAACTCGGGTTCCGCCTGGAGGGCCCGTACGAGGCGCAGCACGTCGGGCCAGCCGTTGTAGTTGACGATGATGATCGTCAACCGCACACCCGGATCAAGGGAAACCTCGTCAGATTGGATCTGCGACGCACTCACGCGCCATCCTCTTCACGAGCCCCGGAGAGCTGTACCGAAGCGAACGATCAAGCGCTTTTTCTGGAGAATTCCGTCGGTATGGCCGATGGAAAACTTGAATCAGAGCTGTGGGAAGACGTGGCGGCCACGGAAGGCCGCACGGTCCACAAGCAGCCCGAAGGCCTGCCGCCTACGGGCAACTGACCGATGGATCGGTGGCAATTCATGAAGAATTCCCTGGAAGCTGGGGGGCGGGGCGGTCCGGATTCCAGCCGGAAGCCCTACCGATCCCGGATCATCGTGGTCGGTGCCCGGCGCGACGCTCGCAAGCTGCTCAAGCGAATGCACGCCGATGCGAGCCGGCCGCTGACGATTGTCGGCTTCGTGGATGCCGGCCACGACCAGACCTCCAGTCCCAAGCTGCGCGGCCGCCACCTGCCCGTTCATCCCGAAGCGGATCCCGTGCCTGTCGTCGG
The DNA here is from genome assembly GCA_963833985.1 of uncultured Planctomycetaceae bacterium. Lineage (GTDB taxonomy): Bacteria > Planctomycetota > Planctomycetia > Isosphaerales > Isosphaeraceae > Aquisphaera. Next base: position 4,450,287 of record CAWIAD010000002.1, on the reverse strand, counting down.
CGGACTCGATCGCTTGCGCGAACTGGTCGACCGCACGCGAGCGACCGACGTCCTCGTGGCCGTCCCCGAGAAACCCAAGAGTCAGCCTCTATCACGCGTGGCGCATCTTAACAAGTCCAACGTCAAGGTGCATTGGGTGCCCGTGGATGCCGAACGGCTGGACCTGGCGTCCTTGCCCCTGAGCCGGTCTGGAGAGCATGGCGGCCACCGGCCGGGTTCGCGCGTGCCCCGCTGGTTGCTCGCGGACTCGTGGTGGGGTTCGGCGGACCGCCGGGCGCGCGCGGCCAAGCGTCTCGCTGACATCCTGCTCTCGGCTTTCGGCTTGCTGCTGCTGTCCCCGCTCTTCACCGCGGTGGCTCTGGCGATCTTGCTGACGTCCGGCGGGCCGGTGTTTTACTCGCAGGAACGCGTGGGGCAGGGGGGGCGGCGGTTCCGGATCATCAAGTTCCGGAGCATGCGCACCGACGCCGAAACCGCAACCGGCCCGATCTGGGCCTCCAACCACGACGCGCGCTGCACGCGCATTGGCGAATGGCTGCGGCACACCAACATCGATGAGCTGCCCCAGCTCTTCAACGTCCTCAAGGGGGATATGAGCCTGGTTGGCCCGCGTCCGGAGCGGCCCGTGTTCGTGGAGCAGTTTCGCCACGCAATGCCAGACTACGACCTCCGCCACGCCGTCCCCGCGGGAATGACCGGCTGGGCCCAGGTTCACGGCTGGCGCGGGCGGACCTCATTGCGGAAGCGTATTCAATATGATCTTGATTATATGAGTCGCTGGTCTTTCTGGATGGATTTCAAAATCCTGTTCATGACCGTCCAGCATGTGGTTTGGGGGAAGGTGTCGTGGAATCTCTCTCGGTTTTCCGGGAAAGCCGGCCGTTGAGCGGCACGTCTCGACCATCCCGCGGCCCGGAGCTCGCGCCGCTGTGCTCGATTGTCATCCCGACCTACAACGGCCGCGCGCTCCTGGAAACGTGCCTGCGCAGCGTCTTTCACCACCTGCCCGGCGGCCGCACCTGGTGGACCGAGATCATTGTCGCGGATGACGCATCCAGCGACGATACCGTCCGCTGGCTGCACTCGCACTATCCACTGGTCCGGCTGGTCCGGCGCAAGACCAACGGCGGATTCTGCGCCGCGGCTAATGCCGGCCTCAAGGTCGCGCGCGGCCAGTTCATCCAGCTCTTGAACAATGACACCGAGGTCACCAAGGGCTGGCTCGAGGCTGGACTGGCCCCGTTTGCTGAGCCCACCGTCGGTTCCGTCGCGCCCCTGGTGCTGGTCCGCAGCGATCCGGGCCGGGTGGACTCGGCCGGTGATGCCTACAGTCTTGCCGGCTGGCCGACCAAGCGAGGCCACGGCCAGTCCGCCGCACTCTGGCAAGACCGGCCGAGGGAGGACGTGTTCTCCGCCAGCGGCTCCAGCGCGTTCTACCGCGCGGAGGCGATCCGCCAGGTCGGTGGATTTGATCCGCTCCTGGGCTCGTACTACGAGGATGTCGATCTGGGCTTCCGCCTGCGCTGGGCAGGCTACCGTTGCGTGTTTGACGCGCGGTGCCGCGTCCTCCACGAGATCTCCGCTACTTACGACCATGCGCGCCCCGCATTGCAGCGTCGCATGGCGCGAAACGCCGAGATTGTGTTCTGGTCAAACCTGCCGGCGCGCCAGTTGCCGGCCGCTGTGCTCCCCCACGCTTTCCTGGTCCTCTCCCAGGCGGGCTGGCGCATGGCTCACCTTCGCTTTCTTCCGTTCTTCCTGGGCAAGCTTGACGCCCTCCGCTGCGCCCGCAACATCCGCGCCCGTCGCAGGCTCCGCGCCGACCTGGCCCGGGAGTCCATCGCTCCCGCCCACTTCCCCTATCGCCTCCACTCCCTGCAAGACATCGCCAATCACATCCGCCGTCCCCGCGAACACTCCGCTCAGAACCCTGCAATGTAGGCCAGGCGCGAAGCGACGCGAAGTCGAGCGCCCGGCCGTATCAGCCTTATAACCTGAGAGCCGGTGCTGGAAAGAAAGACCTCGCCACGAAGGGCGATCGTGCACACCGCGTTGCCACGCTCCGCGCAGCAGCGAGGTTGAGCCGTTCCACCCGTCCCCGCGCAGATGAGTCCGCGCAACCGGCGCATTTCTACCTATGTGCTTCGTTTGCTCAGGTGTTTTTCTGAACTTCGCCAAGGGGCGAGCCGATCAGGATATGCGCAGTGGCATCATGCGAAGTTCGGCATGCCCCCGGCTCGTCTCCGGACTGTCAACGCATGACTGCCCCCGCTGCTCACCCGAAGCATTGACCTTCCCAGCCCAGAGATAGGACACCAGACCGGATCTCCAGAGGCGGAGAGCGGCGCTGGAGCGATTTTTCCGGAGATCGAGTGGGCCATGATCCCTATTCTCAGATCCCGATACTTTCAGATCGCGGCGTCGATGTCGATCCTGGGTCTGCTGATCCTGCTGGCATACGCGCAGGGATTCGTCACGGTCTCACCGGACGAGTTCGCCAAGACCGTGGTCGCCCACCGTGGACTCCGGGAACCGCAAAAGTGGTTCAATGGTATCTGGCTGCCACTCCACTTCGTGCTCCTGGCGGGATCGTCCCTGGTCACCGGAGACCTGCTCTGGAGCTCGCGGCTCGTATCGTTTTTCGGCGGCACCCTGCTGGTCGCGGTGCTCTGGGGGATGGGCCGGCATTTCGGCGGCAAGGCCGGCGGCATGCTCGCCGCGGTTCTGGGCGCGACGCACCCTCTGGTCGTGATGCTCTCCGCCACGGCGATGGTCGACATCTGGTATGTCGCCCTGTGGCTGCTGGGACTCAGAATCTATCTCAAGGCCCATGCGAGCCCGAGCGATCGCCTGGATCTGCGAATTCCCGCTTGCGTCTGCTTCACACTTGCATGTGGCTTTCATTATAATGCATGGATCGCTTCCATCCTCGTCGGGGCATTCCTGATTCGAGATCTGATCAGGGAGAAGCAGGCCCGTGCCGGGGTTGCGGCTTCTCTGCTCATCCTGGGTTCGGTCCCCATCATGTGGGTCCTCTGGAACTGGGCCCGCTCGGGTGATCCCACGGCTTTCTTCTCGAAGCACAACGAGTACAGCGCGGTGCTCTGGGCACGCAATGGGTGGGTTCCTTCGCCGGGGGCGGTCTTGCAGGCGCTGTTCGGTGCTCTCCGAAGCTACTCGCCAATCCTCGGCGTCCTCATGATCTCGAGCGTGGGCCTGTTGTTCGAGAAGAGTGCTCGAGACAAGGGCTTGACCATCGTCTGGACGGTGCTGGTCGGCTTTCTCCTCGCGCTCTTCCTGCTCTATGCCAGGGGAGGACGGCCGCTCTCGTTCGAAGCGCGCTACATGCTCTTGCCTTCGATGCTCATGGTCGCCGTGATGCCGGCGGCGGTGTACGGATTGTGGCAGGCACGATCGCCGCACCCGCGCGTCTTTGCGGCCTTGCTCTCCGCCCTGGCGATTACCACGAATCTGGTGATCAGCTCCGATGCGATCGGCCTGACGAAACAAGAAGGCTATTATGTGTACACTTACGAGGCACGCGACCTCGGCAAGGTTTTGAGGCCGCTGAAGGAACGGACCTCGCCGAAAGTCATGCTTGAAGTGAAGGAGTGGAACTTCCTTGCTCTGATGGTGTACCTGGGCCGGCCCGAGGCGGTGGACCTGGACAGGGACATCCCGGAGAGCTCGCTGCACCATTTCGACAACCCGAGTCTCTTGCTCGGCGATCGTGAGACTGTTCTCAGCGAACTGAGACACCGCGGCGTGAAGTTCATCGCCGCCTGTTCGCCCTCCGTGAAGTCGCACGTCGGCTCCTGGGGCCTGGACTGCGTGGGCAGTGTGCACAGCTACAGCATCTTTCGGATGCCCCAGAGCGACCGGATTGCAAGCAGCAAGGGTGGCGAATTGGCAAGCGCCGCCCGACGGCGGTGAGTGCCCTCAGCGCGTGCCGTTGTCTCATGAGCAGGCGGGGACAGCGGAGGCCGCGGGTTCGGGCAAGGCGTGCTGCGGGTTGAGCTGACCCTCGAGCCTGGCAAGGCGATCGCGAAGCTGGGCGAGCTCGCCCGCCTGCGCGGCGCCCGGTTGGGACTGAAACGCCGAGTTCGACGTCCACCAGTCCATACCCATTTCCAGGGCCTTGTCGACCGAACAGACCACCAGGCGGATCTGGATGGTCAGGAGCTCGATGTCGACGAGCTTGATCTTGATGTCTCCGGCGATGACCAGTCCCTTGTCGAGCACCCGCTCGAGCACGTCGGCCAGGGTCGATGACTGGATCGAATGGTTGGCGGTGCGCTTCACATCGATGGACATGATGGAAATCGGGGGGCCGAATCTGAGACGGCCGCGGCCACGCTCCACGCCTGTGCCGGGCCGGCTCGGTGATCATCAGAGCCGTGGGGAAGTCACGATATTGCGTGTGGCCCGCATTGTCTTGCGGCTTTCCTGGGGCCCCGCGTCCAGGTGGGGATGGCCCGGAGGAACCATGTGCGGCCGTCCGCGCAGAGCCGGCGGAAAGCCGAGCCGCGCAGCGACGTGGCAATGTCTCGCGATGTCTTGATGGTGGTCGTCATGGGAGTCATCTCCGGCTGGCCGGCACAACGCCCCGGCCGTGGCAGTGAAGACAGGGAAGTCCGCTCGAGCCGTCAGCGGCGCGGCCCGCGCATTCGGGGCAGACCAGGGTCGGACCTTCCAGCTCGGCGACAACACCGGTCCCACTACAGACCATGCAGCGGTAGGTCTTGTAGCTGCCGCTCCCCGCGCAGTAAGCACAGGTGACATGCGGCACCGGCACCATGACACGTCCGGTTCCCTGGCAGGCGCCGCAGACCGAGCGCGACGACATCACGCTGAACGGGTCAGTTCCGTGCCCCTGGCAGAATGCACACGTGATGGGTTCTTGCGCACGATCCACTCTGGGTTTGTTTGTCAGAATCGACATGACGATCTCCTGATCATCGGGTCAAAGGAGTTTTCCCAGCGGCCCCAGGTCAAGGTTGAGGTCGCTTTCTTCAAGACCGAAGTACTCGCGCAGGCGTGTCACCTGCTCGCCGAGCTGGAGGAAGGTCAGGCCAAGTCTCTCGATCTCGTCGTCGGAGAGCGAGCCGGCCTCGACCCGCCGGACGGCTTGCTTTTCGAGGAGCTGGCGAACCAGCTCCACGATGACCAGCACCAGCTTGCCCAGGCCGTTGCGCACGTCGTCGGGCCGGATTGCCACGCGCAGATCGGAGAGCGGAGGACTGGCGAGGATCTCGGCGACGGGATCGCATCGAACGCGGGATGATTCCATGTTGGCGACGGATTGCATGGCAAGGCACCTCGTGCATTCAGGACTGTAGTTTGCGCCCGCCCTTGCGTGCGGTCTCGATGGACGCCAGGAGCAACTGCACGTTGAGGTACACCAGATCGATGTCCGCGACCGAGATGACGATCTCGCCGGCGAGCACAACACCCGTATTCAGCAGTCGATCGAGGGTCTCGCAGAGGGTGATGCTGCGTTCGGGCTCCAGCGTGGAATCGGGCAGAAGCTCCGTTGCGGGTTGGATCGCGGCAGCCATCGGTCAACTCACTTTCAGGATGCGCTCGAGGATGCCCCGAGCCAGGCGCAGCTCGCCCTGGTCCTCGTAGTGCTGGGCAACGTCCATGAGCCGCTCACAGGCCCGGGCCGCCTGCTCCGTACCGTCGTGCTCCACCAGCAACGTGAAATAGAGTCTCGATCGCCTGCCGTAGCGAGCCGCTCCGGGCGTAGCTGTCGGCCATGGCGATGAGATGATCCAGGACATGCTTGCGGTGCGGCGTCAGCGCCTCCTCGTGGGCTGGGTCGCCGCGCCGCTCCAGCGGCGGCATGACCGGCATCGGAGGCAGCCGTGTCGGCAGGTCGTCAGCGTTTGTGTCCAGCTCGTCCAGCTCGTGGAGGCCGGCGGCCGGCCGGCCGGCCGGGGTGCCCGCTACGGTTTGATTCAACATGTCGGCGGCATTCATGGGGTGGTTCCTTGGGGTTCCATGGGGTTCCAGAACTGGGTGCCAAGACCGGAGTCACCGTCGTCGGTCAGCTCGTCGTCGGTCAGCTCGTCGTCGGTCAGCTCGTCGTCGGTCAGCTCGTCGTCGTCGTCAACCTGCGGCGCGTCGCTGTCTTCGGCAGACTCGGCCTCGAGCTCGTCCAGCCGGTCCAGGAGCTGCGCTTTCACGGGCGTCGAACTCGGCCTCGCTGAGCTCACCGGCTTCCAGGCGGAGATAGAGCTGGCCGAGTTCCAGACGGATCTGTTCGCCTTCCTGCTCCTGTTCCTGGATCGCGGCCTTGTGGATCTCGCGGAAGATCATCAGGAGTGATTTCAGCGGGAAGGCCAGGATGTCATCGACGCCCATCATGGGATCAGGCTCCAGGGTCGATCAGGAGAGCGCGAGTGCGAGCTCGACGAAGTTATGGGGCGGCCAGGGGCCGGTGAGGTCGAAGGTGAAGTTGTTGTCGAAGCGCCGGGCCGCCTGCATCACCGCGTGCTCGAAGGCGGGAAGCTCGTCCTGATCGACCAGACACGCCAGGTTCAGCACCTCGCGCTCCGACCGGGGCGGATTGGACTGGATCTCCAGGGAGTGAGGTTGAAGCGCGGTCGTCAGATGGGCCAGATGCTCCTCGCGATCGGCCGAGAGCAGACGGTCGAAAGCGCGGCCGAGCTCGATCTTGTCGTCCTGCGAGGGCGTGCGCCCGCCCCGAAAGACGAAGTCGCGCAACGTCCGCAGGTCGTCATGGAGGCCCAGGACGTACTCGAAGATGTTCGCCACGTCCCATGCCACGCGCAGGCCCATCTCCACGCGGCCGCGGACGCGTTCGAGCTGTTCGATGAACGCGTCCTGATGGACCCTGAGGATCCGCCGCACGGCCTCGGGCCCGTCGGCGACCACGCCGAAGGCCATGGGCAAGACGGTATGGCCGCCCATCAGCGATCGCAGCACGGCATGGTGCGCCGCCAGGCGGCGGCGTTCGGGGCGGATCTTCTGGTTGGGCAGGTCGCTGACGATCGCCGCGAGGGTGGCGTCGCCGATGGTGTAGACGGGGGCGCCGTCGAGACCCTGGAAATCATAGATACTGCCGTCGGGCGAGCCATCGACCACGGCGTAGAGATAGCGTCCCCGGGCGGTGGCCTGGATCGGTTGGGGCGTTGCGAGCTGGGTCATGATTCCTTCCTCTTGTCGCTGCGCTAGTACGTGAACTCACTCAGCTTGAATCGACTGCTCTCGGTCGATACCGGAAGCGTCCGGGGAGCAGGCATGCTCGGGGACGCAGTCTCGTCGGTGAACGACCGGCTCTCAGGAGCCGGCAGCTCGTGAGGCGTCGGCGAATGGACCAGCTTCATGAGGCGGTCTTCCTTGGCGGCAATTTCCTTGAGCCTGCGCTCGATCTCGATGCCCCTGCGCGTGGCCCGGGCGACCTCGCGATCCAGGAGCAGTCTCTCGTTGGCCAGCGCCGAGAGCTCGATCAGGGCACCAGCGGGGGTTCGTGTCTTGCGCTGGTCTACCAGCGCGGCCATCGTCCGGATCCCTTGAATACTCTTGCGCTCGAATGGCATGGGTGGTCGATCGCCTCCGGCTCAGTTGAGGGGAATCGCGTGTTCCGAGCCGGGGCCGCCCTCGGCCCGCAAGCTCGTCGGTTTACTGCCGATCAAACGGTTCGCCCCATTGCCGTGCGCCAGGACTGGCCGGCACGCCGCCGGAGCTGAATGGCCCGAACAGTGGCGCTCGAGGGTCTCGTCCAGCAAGGTCGATGCGGCCGGTACGCCGTCGCGGAGGACCTTGATCGCGTCGATCCGAAGCACATCGCGGCAGGTCTCGCGAAAGATCAGATCCTGGCTCCGCACCAGTGCACCGCGCTGGGCTGCAACCTTGGCGATCATGATGCTGGCCCTGACGGTGGGCGGCAGCTGGTGCATGCCCAGGCTGCGGAATTCGCGGACGACATCGACGATGCACTCCGCGTCCACGTGGTCCAGCCCCGACTTAGCCGCCGTGATCTCGATTTCGGTCTGGCGGTCGTAAGGACCGACGGTGATCGTGATCATCCGGTCCAGAAGCGCGTCCTGCGTCTTGTGCACGCCCGCGTATTCCTCGGGGTTGCTGGTGAAGATGGCCCGGAAGTTGGGGTGAACGGCAATGTAGCCTTCGTTGACTCGCGCGGAGGGCATTTCCAGCAGGCGCTCCTCCAGGATGGCCAGGAGAACGTTGTTTGCTTCGGGACGCGAGCGGTTGAACTCGTCGTAGATCACCGTGAAGCCATACTTGCATGCGTTGGTCAGTCGGTGGTCGACCCAGGTCTTGGCCACGGACTCCTCGGTTTTCATCACCGAGTGGATGAAGTTGTCCACGACGCGTGTGGAGCGGTAGCCGAGCTGTCCGCCGACGAGGTCGGACGAGCCGTACTCGTCATCGCCGTGGATGAGGGCAACGGGCCGGCCGAGCTGGGCGGCCACGTGCATCGCCAGCGTAGTCTTGCCGGTGCCGGCGGGGCCGCTGAAGTGAATCGGGTAACCCGCGCACAGGTAAGAGAACGCCCGGTCGGTCAGGCTCCGCACGGCGGGAGTCTCGACGAAGTCGGGCTTTTGCTTGAGACTGAGCAGGCTGAGGTCTTCGGCGGTCACGATGGTCGGCCTCCAGTATGAAGCGATACGCCTTGTGTTCCAGTCACATTCCCCGGACCGGCCGGAACACGGCAGCCGCCAGGTGATTCTCGCGTCCGCTGCTCCGAGCTCGGTCCGGAACCATGAGAGCCGAGGAAGTTGCCTCGGAAGTTCCGAACGGTGCCCGCTCGGGTCTCCCTGGTCGATGATCGGGTTGGCGATCCACGGCTCTGGGCCGCGGTCAGGCCAGGCCTGGCGGCTAGGCGCCTTCTCGGCCCAGCGTGAATTCGCGCCAGAGGTTCGCGGCGGCGCGGATGTCCTCGGCGACTTCCTGCCGCGCCTCGTGGAACTTCTGCCGCATTTGTTGCACGTCCTGGTGGCGGGCCGCCTGAACGGCGTCCAGCCGGTTCCGCAGATCGGTCCGCATCTCGTGGCGGCTGGTGCGATGCTGCTGCCTCATCGTCTCGACGCGATCGGCAAGATCGCCGCGAAAGGCGCAGAGCATCTCTTGCAGCTGGTCGGCCCTGGACTCGTGCTCCCGGGCGACTTCGCCCATGAACTTCTGAGCGTCGCCGAGCAGGTGCCGGGTTGCCTCGTGGACCACATCGAGCGCCTCCGAGCGATGCTCGATCGACGCCTTGAGCTGATCCGTGAAATCTCTCATCCGATTCGCAAACACGGGCATGTTCATGCTCCTGTAGAGAGACGGGTGTGCCCCGGTCGCAACCGTCCGTATAAGAAGAAGACCGGGAGACCGGCCGAGGCCGGACCTCCCGGCGGCTTGACCTGGTGGAGACAGGTCGGAACGACCAGGGGCAAGCTCTTCCCTGAGGGGCTGCCTTCCTTGCGTCAGGCGGGGCTGGCGGCGGTCGCGGTCAGGCCGATCGCCTCGGCGTACTTCAGGTAGGTCTCCACCGACGCGATCACGACGCGGGCTTCGACCGAGAGCAGCTCGATGCCGACCAGGGAGACCTTGGCCCATGCGTCGATCACGATGCCCTTGTCCAGGATCCGATCAACGACCTCGGCCAAACTGGAGCTATCCGTCGACTTCATCACTTTCGCCATCGCACACCTCTCCAAGTTGAAAGATCTGAAAGCGATCACCCTTCCATCAAGGTGACCAGGTGAAGCATCATTGCCTCACTCTTCTCGTACCGTAGAACATGCTCCCCTCGCACACGACCGCACTCAGGAATTCCCTTATCCTGTCGAGCATCTCGGGTCGTTCGGCATGAACATTGGTGTGAGCTAACATACTTAGTAAAAGGCATATCAAAGCGTATAAGATAGCGGGATCGTCAGGATTACTAGAGAATCAAGTTACAATCGCATCGGCAATCATGTAAGACATGCTGGTGCACGAAGCGTGGAATGGCCGGGCAAGCTGCCCGCCCGCTGTGTCGCTTGATACTGGAGGCAGGCAGCCGCAAGCCTCTCACCTGGAGGTGCATCACGCGGAGATGAGGCCCGACGGCCCGGCGTGCCACGGCACGAATGCGGCCGGTTGATGCAACCCTTGTACAGAAGGGTCATGTGCCGCTTCAGGCGGCCGGTGCGCCCAGCGTCGGGCAGAAGTGATAAGGGGGCAGGGGGCCCGTGGGCTCGATCATGAGAAGGTCTGACGCTGCCGCGCTACGCTCTGCCTCGCCCAGCAGCCCGATCACCTTGCCACGGCCGACCAGCAGAGCCAGCTTGAGGAACAGGGGCGATCGTCCCGGGTTGGCCGCACGCGGCTTCAGCACCTGCACGCCCACTCCGCTTTCGCGCAGTGCGGCGACGAATCGTTGAGCTGCCGCTTTCCCAGCCTGTTGCGCCCTGCACAGAGCCTCCTCGCGGAGCTTCTTTTCCAGGAAATAGCGCGCGCCGGGCGCCGCGGGCAGCCTGGCGAAACGCCCTGCCAGAGCGGGGTCGGCGCAGCAGCGACTCGACGGCACGCGTTTCATCGAGCGAGGCCTGAACGTCCCACTCCTGCGTGTTCGCCGTCTCATCAAGGAAGCGTGTGATCTGCGGCCGATGCTCCCGGACGACCGCCTCGAGTGACTGCCGGGCGGTGAACACCGAGCCGAAACGGGCGGGCAGCACAGGGCCGAGCTCGATCAAGCTCTGGAGCACCTGTTCGTGGCGCAGCACTTCGAGGAACGATCCAGCTGGGATCGGGAGGGTCCGCGGCGAGCCCCGCGGCGATTACTTCAGGAGCGACCGGGCTGACCACGGCCGCGATCCCGTCCATGTCCCACACGTGCGCCGGCCCGATCTCCTCGTGGCCGGTGCACGTGAACGCGGCTATGAGCTCGGCCCTGCCAAATCCGTAGAGATAGACGCCCGTTCCGTGCATGGTGCCTGGCTCCACGTTCTGGTGATGTGATTGGCGGCCGAGATACTTCAAGCCTGCTCAGTACGCGCGGTGGGGTGCGGACAAAACCTCCTGGAACGCGTTGTCGAGGTGGTCCTGCCGGATCAACAGGCCGCTGGCGTCCTGCTCGTTCCCGTCCGCCCGGGCCACGGCCTCTCGGATGGCGGCCCAGGCCGCGCGTGTGCAGACGGCCCGGATCTCGGCGCCGCTGAAGCCTTCGGCGGCTTCAGCAAGGGCTTCGATGTTCACCTTCTCCGCGAGTGGTTTGCCGCGCAGGCCGATCGCGAAGATCTCTCGGCGGCCGGTGCGGTCCGGCAATGGGATGGCGATCTGGATGTCGAACCGTCCCGGGCGGAGCAGGGCCGGGTCAAGGATATCCGGTCGGTTGGTGGCGCCCAGCACGAGCACGCCGTTGAGGTCTTCCACGCCGTCCATCTCCGCCAGGAACTGGCTGATGACGCGCTCCGTCACGTGGGAATCGCTCGTCCCTCCCCCGCGGCTGGGCACCAGGGCGTCGATCTCGTCGAAGAAGATGATGCAGGGTGCAGCCTGCTTCGCCTTACGGAAGACATCGCGCACGCCGCGTTCGGACTCACCCACGTACTTGGAGAGCAGGGCCGGCCCCTTCACCGGAATGAAATTCACTTCTGTCTGGCTGGCCACGGCCTTGGCCAGCATGGTCTTGCCGCAGCCGGGGGAGCCGGAGAGGAGGATTCCTCGTGGCGGTTTCACACCCGCCCGGGCAAAGATGCCGGGGTGCTTGAGCGGCCACTCGACGGCTTCGATCAGTTGCCGCTTGACCTCGTCCAGGCCGCCGACCTTGTCCCAGGTGACGTTGGGAATCTCGACGAAGACCTCGCGGATGGCGGACGGCTCGACCTCGTGGAGGGCCCCCTGGAAGTCGCTCATGGTGACTTCGAGCGCACGGAGCCGCTCGTAGGGGATGTTCCTGGAGGCGAAATCAATCTCCGGCAGCAGTCGCCGCAGACAGATCATCGCGGCCTCGCGGCAGAGGGCCATCAGGTCCGCGCCGACGAAGCCGTGCGTGATGTTCGCCAGGTGAGGCAGGGCGACGTCGGCGGCCAGCGGCATGCCCCGACTGTGGATCTCGAGGATCTCCGCGCGGCCGTCGCGATCGGGGATGGAGATGGCGATCTCGCGATCGAAGCGGCCCGGTCTGCGCAGCGCGGGTCGAGCGCGTTGGGCAGATTGGTGGCCGCGATGACGATCACGTTCTGCCGTTTCGCCAGCCCGTCCATGAGCGCCAGGAGCTGGGCGACGACTCGCTTTTCAACATCGCCGACCACCTTCTCTCGCTGCGGAGCGATGGCGTCAATCTCGTCGAGGAAGATGATGCTCGGCGCATTCCGTGCGGCTTCCTCGAAGATCTTGCGGAGATGGGCCTCACTCTCCCCGTAGAACTTGTGAACGATTTCAGGGCCGTTGACCGCGTAGAAGTGGGCGTCGGTCTCATGCGCCACGGCGCGGGCGATGAGCGTCTTGCCGCAGCCGGGCGGTCCGTGCAGCAGCACGCCCTTGGGAGGGTCGATTCCCAGGCGCTCGAAGACCTCCGGATAGCGCAGGGGCAGCTCGACGATCTCGCGGATACGGTGCAGCTCTCGCTTCAAGCCGCCGATGTCCTCGTAGGAGATGGGCTGCGCTTTCTCGGCCTCCGCGGCCGGAGTCTTGCCGCGATTGGCCGAGGACCGGGCGATTTCGAGCACGGTCCGGGCCCGGATGACCACAGGACCGGCGGGGGTGGTGCCGGCAACCTTGAAGTCGGCCGATCGATTGCCGAAGAGTGTGGCCCGCACCCGATCGTCGGCAAGGACAGGCAGGCCGTCGAAGAGACTGCCGATGTAATCCAGGTCGCGGTCGGCCGGCGTATAGCCCAGCGGTGTGAGCACCACGCGCTCGGCCTGGCGGACGGCCGCCTTGCGCACGTCGATCGGCTGATCGACGGCCGAGCCGGCGTTTTCCCGGGTCACGCCGTCAATCTGGATCCGCGCTTGCTCCCGCAGTTCCTTGTAAGCGGGCATCGCCCGCGCAACCGTGGTGCGCTTGCCGGTGAGCTCGACAACGTCGCCGACGTCCAGTCCCAGGCGGGCCATGTCGGCGGGGTCAAGCCGCGCCAGTCCGCGGCCCAGGTCCTTGGGAAGTGCCTCGGTGATCTTCAGCTTCAGTGATGGGGCGTCTGTCATGGGAGCGATCCCTTGTTCCTTCTCTGCGCGGTGCATCCGGAACTCAGCGGTGGAGGCGGATATCGAGGATTCCATTGCGGCAGGTGTGAGTCATCTGTTCGGGACGGAAGGAGGCGGGCAAGAGGACTTCCTTCCGGTACTTCTTGCGGTTCCGCTCGGCCTTGATCGTGAGGATGTCGTCAGCGATCTCCAGGGACACGTCGTCGGGCCCGACACCGGGCAGCTCCGCGATCACGCCGACGTAGTCGGGCTCCTCGAAGACGTCCACCGGCGGCTCGATCACTTCGTGGACCCTGGCCTCGCCGGTCGTGGAGTCGGTCCGGACGTTGCCGAACGGTTCCACCTTCATGCCGGTTTGTCCTTCGGCGTCCCGCAGCCCGGTGCGGATGGTGAAGCCGTAGACTCCCTTCACCTCGTCGGTGCCAAATTCCTTCAGCCCCTGAAGTTGCTCGCCCTTCTCGGCAAGCTCTCCAAGCTTCTCGATCAGGTTGGTGAGCCCGTTCAGGAAGCCGCCCCCGAAATCGACGTCGCCGGGGTTGGATCGACCCTTCTTCGTGGTCCTGGCCATGGCCTCGTAACCTCCTCTGGGAAAAGCTGTCCGGTGGAGCTGGCGGTGTTGGATCCGCGTTAACGACTCACTCCGTAACCATACGACGCCGGGGTGTCAAAGGGAGTGCCGGCCCCGGCTGCCCTAGCGCTGGCCGCCGAGTCGGCAGAGTTCAATCTCGGTGGGAAGTCGGCCCTCCACCTGGTGCATGAGCCCCAGGAAAAGACAGCCCACTCCGCCCGCGGGAAGGGTCTCGTCAATACGGCTGGCGATGAATGCGTCACGGCGATCAAGCAAGTCACGGAAGAGCGCCTGGGTGCGGGCCTCGAATCCCTCGGCCCTGGCCGACGGGTCGAGCAGTACCCGCCGGTTCAGCTCGTACTCCTCGATCAGCAGCTCGGGAGATTCGGTCCCCACCAGGCGCGCTCCGCGCGCGATCAGTTCCACCAGCAGGCGATGGTTGGCACTGCCGTTTCTAGACAGATCCTGAACGATCATGTCCTCCTTGCCGCACACGGGCAGACCATCCTGGTAGAGCAGCACGCGCGGCCAGTCGAGATCCTGTTGCAGCAGCGAGCTGCGAATCGACCGCCAGAGCTGGCCGATCTGGCGCACGCGATCCTGCCAGGCGTGCTGGCCCGCCTGATCCTCGTGGATCCGGCGAACCGCGGTGCGCAGGCTCCCCAGGTCCGCTGAGGTGTGGATGATGGGTACCCAGAACAGCCGGCGCGGCCTGTCACTCGACACGTCGTGTGCTCCCCTTGCCCATCTCGATGGTCCGTCTCTCACTTTACGACAGAATAGGACTGCCGCGCGAACTCGAGCACGGTCTCGCCGGGTCAGGAATTTCCTGGTGTCGCAGCGATGATGACTCCAGGAGAACTAGAGTTGACTGGGTTTCAAACACCGCGCCACCGTGCTCCAGCAGCGCTGTCCGTGACGATCCGTGCTCCGCAGGTCCGCCCATGATTCATCAGCCCCAATCATCTCCGGTCGAGACCGAGGCATCGAACCAGGAAGCCTCGCGTGAACGCCGTGAGTGGGTCCGGTTCGTGTTTCCGAACCTGGTGACCAGGCTAAGCTGGTCGATCGGGCAAGAGACCGTGAGCCACATGGTGAGCCTGGTCAACGTGAGCGGTAACGGGGTTGCGGTCCTCATGGATGCACAGCCGGTGCCCGGTCAGCCCTGCATGGTTCAGTTCGAGAACTTGACCTCCTCGACGGGCCCCATTGCGGCCGATCTCGTGACATCAGAGACCACCGATTCCGGGAGGATCCTGGCCAAGTTCGCGTTCCAGTCGGAGCAGCCCTGCTGGAATCTGATCCATCACCAGAAAGAGCGTCGCGCCTGGCAGAGGGTCGTCCCCCGCGAGCGCCGGGCCTCGCTCTCGTGGCACGTGGGCGAAGAGTGCAAGACCGTGCCCTGCACGGTTCAGAACATCAGCGGTGGAGGAGTGGCCGTCAGCGTCGAGGTCATGCCGCCCTGGGGCCAGTCTATCTGGCTCTCGCTCGGGCCCGGGGACCAGCAGGCCGATCCGGCCGAGTGCAAGCTCCTTGGTTCTCGTCGCGATCCGGCGGGCCATCTCATCGCCCGCCTGGCCTTCGTTCACCTCTGCCCGCTCGGGCTTTACCAGGCCGTCGTCAACTCGCCGTCCCAGCAAGGCGGTCGTTGATTCTCGGCGTGGCCTCGGGGTCTGGCACCTGGTCTCGAATCCGCAGCGTTCACTCGCTCAGTCGGTCGCTGCGTGGATCGAATGTTTGCTGAGCCGGTCGATGACGCCCAGGTCGAAAATCGTGCGCTTGCCGCCGTCGATCAGAAACCAGGCCGGACACGTTCCACAGACGCCGAGCAGAGCTTCGCCGCGCGCGAGGTCGGGCTGGATCAACTCCAGTGGCGAATCGCACCTCGGGCAGCGATAGTCAAGGGGCTCGGGCTGCTTGCCATTCTCGCCAGCGTGGCTTTGAGACCGGAGTTGCAGGCGATCCGCGTAGCCGTTCAAGGGCTTCGCATATTTCATGGAGATCCCCTTTCTTTGCCTGCCCGGCCCCTGTCGTATTAGCACCGGCACGCGTCGCCGGGGATCGGGTTGGTTAGGGCTTGAAGCACGACGCCCGAGCTGGTCTCGACGAGAGACCGATCCACGTCAGTGAGAACGATTCGTCTATCAAAGCACGTTACTCGGGCTTGCGATCAAGCTCAATTTAACTATGACATCGCGGTTCAATATCCTCAATCAGGAGTTTCCCGATATGGCGAAGGGACTCTCTCGCCGCTCAAGGTAAGCCGTATAATGAATTTCTCAATTATCTTCGACATCGCGACGAAGAGAGGACGGTGCGGGCGTCAGGCATCCGAGGAGACCAGCCCGGTGCGGATGGCGTAGCGGACCAGGCCCGCGACTTCGTAGATCTGGAGGCGTTCCATGAGCTGTGAGCGGTGCGCTTCCACGGTTTTCGCGCTGATTCCCAGGCGGTTGGCCACCGCCTTGGTGGTTTCCCCCTCGGCAATGAGGCAGAGCACTTCGCGCTGACGTGGGGTGAGCTCGCCTCCCGGCGCGGTGCGGTTGCCGGACCGGTCGAGTAACGAATCGACGAGAGGCTGGGTGATCGCGGGGCTGAGGAACACCTCTCCTCGCATCACGGCCTGGACGGCCATGCTCAGCTCCTCAATATTCGACCCCTTGAGCACGTATCCCCTGGCTCCCGCCTCCATGGCGCGGCGGACGTATTCCTGGTCGTTATGCATGGACAGGATCACCGCACGGGTTTGCGACAGGTCCTGTTTCATACATTTCACGAGATCCAGTCCATTCAGCCCCGGCATGGCGATGTCGGCCACCAGCACATCCGGGTGAAAGGCCCGCGTCAGCTCCAGCGCCTCATGGCCGTTGGCAGCCTCGCCAATGACCTCCACGCCCTCCTGCGACTCGAGCAGGAGACGAATCCCACCCCGGACAATCGTGTGATCGTCGGCGATCACGATTCTCACGGCACACATTACCCCAAACCTCCTAACAAGCGACGGTCCCTCAAGACTGAAGGTTCAACGGATCTTCGCACGCACGATCGGCCCGAATGGCCCTGGCTGGCGCTTACACACTTGTAGAAACGAAGGCGTCGGCTTAAAATCGCTAAAGCCTCGCATCAGTATCCCACATCTATGCTCAGGAAAGCCAGGCCCCGGTGAACAGAGGTCGGCAAGATATCCTCAAGTGGAAGACGCGGCACGGCCAGGATTTTCCTTCAACCGTCCGACCGGTTCTGCTAATCGTCGATGATGATCCCCTGAGTCGAAAATCGCTGGCTTCGGTCTTCGAGGGACAGGGTTACGAGCTCGAGCTTGCTTCCTGCGGTCGCGACGCCATGAAGTTCGTGGAGACCGGCCGTCCCGACGTGATCCTGCTCGATGTCATGATGCCGGGGATGGACGGGCTCGAGGTCTGCCGGCAGATCCGTTCGCACCCGGGCATGGCCGAGGTTCCGATCTTGCTGGTGACGGCCCTGGACGACCGCTCCTCGAGGCTGGCGGGCCTGGAGGCCGGCGCCGACGACTACATCACAAAGCCCTTCGATCGCGCCGAGCTGCGTGTCCGCGTGCTCACAATCACCCGGCTCAATCGTTTCCGCCGCCTGCAAGCCGAGATCGATTATTCCCGGCAGGCGATGTCGGAGCTGCGCGAGTACTCACGCCGCCTGGACGTGCTACGCCAGATCGACCGGGCGATCTTGCTGGGCGGGTCGGCCGTGGAGATCGCCACCCAGGTCGCGCCGCTGGTGCGCGACCTGATCCCGCACCGGCACGCGGCCATTTACCGTGTGGATCAGCGATCTTCCATGCTCGCACTGCTGGCGGAGCACGGCCCGGCAAACCTGGGCAAGCTGGAAGCGCCGCTTTCCGTTGCCGAGCTGGGCGTGCTGTTGCCGAGCGGCCACGATGGTTTCCGCCCGGTCATCCTGCCAGTGGACAACGAGCAATGCCCGCCTGCGCTGGCGTTGCGGCTCCGCGAGGTAGGAATCCTGGTGCTGATGATCGTTCCCCTGGGCCACGGCGATCGGCTTCTGGGAGCTCTGCTTCTGGGCGGCCCCGACCAGACCTTCTTCGGTGCGTTGCAGATCGAGATTGCCCAGGAGCTTGGCGACATCATCGCTGTGGCCCTGGAGCACGCGGCCTTGCTCGAGAAAGAGACGCGGAGCCGCAGCCAGCTCGAGTCGCTCTCACGCAAGTTGATCCTGGTGCGGGAGGAGGAATCGCGGCACATCGTGCGCGAGCTGCACGACGAGATCGGTCAGAGCCTGACCGTGCTCAACATCAGCCTGGCCTCCATCAAGCGGACGGTGGCCAGCCCGTCTGCTTGCCAGCCGATTGACGGCTGCCTGGACCTGGTGGCCTGTTTGATCCAGAGGGTCCGGCGGCTTTCGCTCGACCTCCATCCCTCTCTGCTCGACGATTTCGGCCTGGTCACCGCGCTGCGACGTCACATCAGTGCGACGGCCAGTGGTGCCGCGGTGGAGATGCGGTTCCAGGCCGACGAGGGGATTGGCCGGCTGGGGCTGGCGCTCGAGACCGTCTGCTTCCGGGTGGTTCAGGAAGCCATCACCAATGCCCTGCGGCATTCACAGGCGTCTCATGTTCTGGTACGCTTGCGAATGGACGAAGGGAGGCTGGAGCTCGCGGTCTCGGACGACGGGAACGGGTTCGACCCGGACGTGGCTCTGGATCGGTCCGCCTGCGGGGAAAGCCTGGGCCTCGTGGGCATGAGAGAGCGCGTCTCGCTGGTGGGCGGTGAGCTGGCCGTCATCTCGGCGCCCGGCGCGGGCACGGTCATCAAGGCGTCGCTTCCGATTCAACACTCCTGGCGTGAGGACCGTCTTCCCTGAGCTCGATCCCGGTGCTGGCAATCAGACCCGGACCGCGGTCGTGGCGGGCCGGGCGCCGAGCCGCGTCGCGGAACGTTCTGGCCGGAGAGACCGGAGCGCGACGCGGCCCGAGAATCTGCAAGTCGGAAAAGCACGCTGAGGTGCACCATGAACCGTTTCAAGAGCCTCTTCGCTTCGGAAGAATCCCTCCTTGAAGCCCTCAAGACGCTGTGCGCGGAGCTGAATGGGCACCTCGCCGAGGTGGACGCAGCCTTGCGGCTGGTGGCAGGGCCAGACAGCCATGGCAGCGCCTCGGGGGGCGGCGGTCAGGCGGATTGCGTCGACCGTGGCCCACTTGCCCAGACCCATGCCGAGCAGTTGCTGAAACGATGTCTCGAGCTGCGAGCGGTCCTGGCCCGCCTGGCCAGCGGTGCGCCGGCCGCGCCGGCAGCGAGCACCTGCGGGGAAAGGCCATTGGAATCGGCCGAGCTGGCCAGGGATGAGCTGCTGCGCATGACAGGCGAGCTCGCCGGCCTGGGTGGCTGGGAGTTTGACCCGGCGACCGGGGAGGGACGGTGGACCGAGCAGGCGGCCAGAATCCATGACCTTGATCCTTCCATGCAGCCGGCGAGGTTCCTGGCCCTGAGCTTTCTCACGGAGGATTCCCGTTCCAGGATGACGAGTGCCCTGAACGATGCGGTGGCGCTGGGCCTGCCATTTGACCTGGAGCTGGCAATGGTCTCCGCCCTGGGAACTCGCAAATCGGTGCGCATCAAGGGCATTCCCGTGTTCAGGGACGGCCGAGTGGAGCTGGTACGGGGCATCCTTCAGGACATCTCCGAGCAAAAGCGGATCGAGGAATCGCTGGCCGAGAGCCAGGCCCTGATGGCGGCGATTGTCAAGACCGCGGTGGACGCGATCATCACGATCGACCGGCAGGGGACCGTCCACTCGTTCAACCCGGCCGCCGAGCGGATGTTCGGGTTCCACGCCGAGGAGATCGTGGGCCAGGGCATCGCAGTCCTCATGCTCCCGCCCCACGAGACAGAGCACAGCCGCTATGTGGAGCGGTTCCTCACCAGCGGCCAGGCGCGCTGGCTGGGCACTGATTACGAGATCCTGGCGGTGCGCAAGGATGGGTCCACCTTGCCCATCGAGCTGGGCGCCAGCAAGGTGGAGCTGCACGGCACGCCCCTGATCGTCGGCATCGTCCGCGACGTGAGCGAGGCCAGGAGAGTGCAGCAGGCGCTCCATGACAGCGAGCGCCGCTACCGGCGCATTGTCGAGACGGCGCGGGAAGGCGTCTGGGTGCTCGATGTGGACGGCAAGACCGTGTTCGTGAACGCGCGCATGGCCGAGATCCTCGGCTGCGGCGTGCAGGAACTCGAGCATGCCCAGGTGGACGACTTCCTGGCCCCTGAGCTGCGCAGCGTTTTCCGCGAGAGGCTGGATCGCCGCCGCCTGGGAGTTGGCGAGACCTATGATTTCGAGTTTCGCCGCAAGGATGGCAGGCCGATCTGGGTGATCGTCTCGGCGAGCGCCTTCGCCGATGAGGAAGGGCACACCATCGGCGTGCTCAAGATGGTCTCCGACGTGAGCGAGCGCCGCCAGGCCCAGCAGGATCTCCAGGCGAGCGAGCAACGGTTCCGCGACATCGCCAGCAGCATCCCCGGAGTCGTCTTCCAGTTCCGTTGTCGTCCTGACGGATCGTATTACTTCAGCTACCTGAACCCGAAAGCCCAGGACATCCTCAATCTCGCTGTGCCCATAGGTTCGCCAGACTGGCGCCTGGGCTCGGGAATTCATCCACTGGATCGCGAGGCCTTCCTGGCTTCCGTGATGAAGGCCATCACCACCAGAACCGGCTGGCGATTCGAGGCCCGCACGTTGCGGGCCGATGGGGGAAGCGCATGGATTGAGGGCATGGCCAGCCCGCATGTCGAGGACCAGGAGGTGGTCTTCGACGGCGTGCTGTTCGATATCACTGCACGGAAGCGGACCGAGGAGGAAGTCCGCGCGCTCAATGCGCGAACTCGAGGACCGGGTCGCCGAGCGAACCGCAGAGCTGGAGTCGATGCTCGTCAACGCGACCGTCGGCCTGGCGTTCTTCGATCGGCAGGTGCGGTTCACCCGGGTCAATTACTGCCTGGCCGAGTTCAACGGCATCTCGGCGGAGGACCACATCGGCCGCGGGCTGCGTGAGCTCCTCCCCCAACAAGCCGAGCGTGTCGAGGCCGTCGTGCGCGATGTCTTCGAGACCGGCAGGCCCTCTGCCATTACCGAGATCCAGATCGGTGCACCTGCCGGAGCCGGCGCCGCGCACGTTCATCGAAAGCTTCTTCCCGGTCCTCGACGCCAGCGGCAGCGTGATCTCGGTGGGAGCCACCCTGACCGATATCACGGCCCAGAAGCAGGCCGAGGAGGCCATGGCCGAGCTGAACGCAGCGCTCAGGGAGGAGATCGCCATGCGGACCCAGGCGGAAGTGGCCGTGCGGGGACGGACCGAGGAGCTCATTGCCGTCAACGCCGACCTGGCGCGCGCCGCCCGGCTCAAGGACGAGTTCATGGCGAACATGAGCCACGAGCTGCGGACTCCGCTCTACGGCGTGCTCAGCATGGCCGAGGCCATGCTCGAGGAGGTCTACGGCCCGGTCAATTCCCGGCAGGCTTCCGCCCTGGAGGACATCGCAGTCAGCGGCCGTCACCTCATGACCCTGTTCAATGACATTCTCGACGTCGCCAAGATCGATGCGGGCAAGCTCGTCTACGAGCCCTGTCCCGTGAATGTCGCCGCCGTTTGCGCGTCGTCGATCCGCCTGATCAAGGAATCGGCCCACAAGGCCAGGCTCGATGTGCATCTCGAGGTCGACCCGGCACTCGACGTCATCGAGACCGACGAGAAGCGGCTCAAGCAGATTCTCGTCAACCTGCTGAGCAATGCCGTGAAATTCACTGGCGCGGGCGGCGCGATCGGGCTCGAGGCCGGCGGTGACCCGGCACGCGGCACCATCGCCTGGACCGTCTGGGATACGGGAATCGGTATCCAGGCAACGGACCTGGCCCGCATATTCGAGCCGTTCACACAGGTGGACAGCGGCCTGGCGCGGCATTACTCGGGAACCGGCCTGGGGCTCTCGCTGGTGCGCAAGATGACTGGACTGCTGGGCGGAACAGTCGTCGTGCGCAGCGAGACCGGCCGGGGCAGCCGCTTCACCATCGAGCTGCCCTGGAAAAAACCGGACGACGCAACACCCCGAACGCTGCACGATCCGCTCCTCGATCCCGTGTGCGACCGATCGCCGGCCGATCCCGCGGCTCTCAGCTCTCACCAGTGGCTCAGCGCGACCCTGGCGGAATGCGGTTTCCAGTTCACGGTTTACCCATTCACCTCCGATGTCTGGCCGAGGATCCGATCGCTGCATCCGCTCTTGCTCCTGGTCCGGGCAGCCGCGGGCGACCCGGTTCTCGGCCAGATCTGCACCGCGCTGGCCGGCGATCCCGACCCCCGGATGCGAGCGGTCACCATCGTGTTGCTGTCCGAGGACGCCCTCCCTCTGGAGCCGCCGACGCGGGAAAACGTCATCCGGCTCGGCCCTCCGTTGACCCGGGAATCGCTGCTCTCGGCCCTTGCTCCTGTTCTTGCAACAACTTCGGCGGAGCGGTTGGCGATCATGCTGGTGCCAGAGACATCGCAGGATGGGCCGGGCCCGCTCGTGCTCCTGGCCGAGGACAACGAAGTGAATGCACGAAGTGTCGTAGACTTCCTTAAGAACAAGGGCATGCGCACGGCGCTGGCGTGTGACGGCGAAGAGGCGGTCTCCAGGGCGATCGAGCTGCGGCCGCAGGTGATCCTGATGGACATCCAGATGCCCGGGACGGACGGGTTTGAGGCCATTCGCATACTCAAGTCCAACCCGGGAACGAGGGCCATTCCGATCATCGCGCTGACGGCCCTGGCGATGCCGGGCGATCAGGATCGCTGCCTGCGGGCCGGGGCCGACGCGTACCTCAGCAAGCCCATCGTGCTGCGCGACGTGTTCGAAATGGTTCGAGGCTTTCTTGAACCCAGGCAGTGGGGAAACCAGGACGATGCAAGAGACGTGTTCGATCAGCCTGATCTTGATCGTGGATGACGAACCGTCGGGACGTCGCGCACTGGAATCGTTGTTGCTGGGGCAGGGATATGGACTGGCATTCGCCTGCAACGGACCTGAGGCACTCTCGCTGGCTCTGCGGCTCGAGCCTGACCTGATCGTGCTCGACGTGATGATGCCCGGGATGAACGGGCTGGAGTGCCTGCGGCTGATACGCGGCAACACTCGCCTTGCCGAGATCCCGGTCATCCTGGTCACCGCGCTCGACGATCGGGCCTCGCGTCTCTCAGGGCTCGAAGCCGGCGCCGATGGCTACATCGTCAAGCCCTTCGACCGCGTCGAGCTGCGAACCCGTATCCGAACCATCATCCGCCTCAACCGCTTCCGCAAGCTCCAGCGCGCACTGGCCGAGTTACAGGAGGCCTACGACGCCACGCTGCATGGCTGGGTTCGCGCCCTCGATCTCCGCGAGCACGAGCTCGAAGGGCATTCGCTGCGAGTCGCGGAGATGACCGTTCGCCTGGCCCGGGCCATGGGGGTTGATCCGGACAGACTGGTGCAAATCCACCGCGGTGCCCTCCTGCACGATATCGGCAAGATTGCGATTCCCGACGCCATCCTCCGCAAGCCCGGGCCGCTTTCCGATTCCGAATGGGAAATCATGCGCCGCCACCCGGACTACGCCCGATCCATGCTCGAACCGATCACCTACCTCCGGCCCGCCCTGGAAATTCCCTATTGCCATCACGAGCGCTGGGACGGCAAGGGCTACCCGCGCGGACTGAAGCGCGAGGAAATCCCGGAAGCCGCGCGCATCTTCACCGCCGTTGACATCTGGGACGCCCTCGTGAGCGACCGCCCTTACCGCAAGCGCTGGGAGGTGGAAAAGGTCCGCGCCTATCTCGCCGAGAACTCCGGGGTCATCTTCGATCCGCAGGTCATCGCGGCTTTTTTGAAGAGTCTGGACGGTGATGAACTGCTCGCGAGCGACCAGCCGGGTACGGCGCTGGAGAGCAGCCCGGTCGCCCCGGCACACGCCACAACCGCGGAGCGAAACGGTTTCTCGCGATTCAACGGGCCCCATGTCGCGGTGCCTGCCCCGGCAGGCATGAGCTCCGTCCCCGGCACGGAGAGCCGGGAGCCGCCCTGGCATACGCATGTCGGACCTCGAGTCGAGCCCGGCCTGGCCTCACTGACCGGTTGAGCCCGTGCCGGATGCGGCCATCGCGCGGCTCCCCGCACACTCCGGGTCGGGGCCGCCGGCCTGCCGCGCCGCGCTCGGCCTCCGCGTCATCTCGTCCAGGATGGTCACCCTGCCAAGCCGATCGCCAAACGTGCCGTGGCACTCCACAACCTGGCTGCCGTACGCGGCGCTCGACCGTTTCAACAGCTCGTGCAGCACGCCGAGACGGTAGTGAGGAATGGCGGGAAAGAGGTGGTGGGGAATGTGCATGTCCTGTCCGTAGACGAAGACGGCCCAGCGCGTGAACGGATCGGTGAAAAAGACGCGTGAATTGGTCAGCTGGCCTGAATCGGCATTGGAGTGCTGGTACACGTCGCGCAGCAGCATGAAGAACGGAAACGTGGTGAAAATGGGCACGAACCAGAGGACCATCAGGTAGAAGGTGGAGTCGAGCCCGGTGAGCCACTGGACGCCGGCCAGTGCCATGACGACCAGGCTGTAGTAAAAGAGCCGCGCCACCGAGGCGAAGCGGGATGAATACGCGTGGCGGAACGGCGAGCGGTAGACGGCCCAGTCTGGAAGTGCAAACGCGGCCAGGCTTGCGATCACCATGCCGGCAAGGCCAGCCGGAACGATCCAGGACGTTGCGCCGGTCGTCCTCAGCACGTGCACGGTGCAGCCCAGGGCGAGGATATAGGCAACTCCCAAAACCGTCCCCAGGCGAGGAAGATAAAGTTCGGCGAATCGCTCCGTGGTCTCGGTTCCCAGATACGCGCTGCGCCCCTTGCCGAGCGAGTTCACGGTGATGTAGGCAAGCTGGAAGCGAATAAACCGGACCGGTGCCGTGATTACGCAGAAGTAGATCAGGGCGATGAACTGGCGCCGCGTCATCGGAAACTCGAACGCCCGCTTCCCGTGTCCCAGGTTCAGGAGATCCGGATCGTGCCGCGGATCGTTCGTGAACTGGTGGTGGGCCATGTGGAAGACGCGATAGAAGTGCACCGTGGTGATCAGCGGGAACATGCAGAAGAGGTCAGGCAGAAAATCATTGAGGAAGCGGTGCTTCATGAACGTGTAGTGCGACGCCTCGTGTCCGAGCCCGGCCAGACGATGCTGGACCGCGCCGATGAGCACGATCGCCAACAGGAACACCGGGATGTTCCAGAGCGGCGAGCTTCCCCACCGCGTCCGGGCCTCCGCCCAGGCCACGGTGCCACCGATGATCAGCGTCAGACAGAGATACTCGCGCACCAGGCAAACCAGGTTCGTGCACGAATCCAGCATCCGCAAACGCATGATCTGGCCCTGGAGTTCCAGGTACGGGAGGGCAGGCCGACCGGAGCACGCTGATCTCATGCTGGTTCCTTGTGCAAAACTTCGGGCTGTGATCCCAAACTGGTATCCCAGCGGCCTGGTCAGCCTCATCGCGTTCGAACTCAGGATCTCCAACTCTCCAGGCGACCTCGATTGTGTCCGATACAGTCGAAAACTGCAACGCTGAGATTCTCTATTTCTCCTAAACTACTCATGCTTCCACTGCCGCCTGTCCGGCATGCACCTGGGAGCGGTCACCCCAGCCTCGGTTCGAGCCGGTCGAGGCCGCCTGGGTTCTCGCAGCCCGCGCGTTGACTGCCGGGAGGCGAGATGTTAGCTTGAACTCTCATGCTTACCGCTCCTCCTTGATATCGGCGCCTTGCCCGGGGCGAGCGCGGCAACCTCCTCGTATTTGAGGTGACGGCGGAATTCCTGCTGTGCCCTTCGTCGCTCTGATCACCAGGAATCCGGAGCCTGCGAGAGAGAGAGACTCAAGCGAACGGCTCTCCTGAGGTGCGATCACTTCCCTGGGTAAGAGACCCAGCGCTGTTGCCACGTAGCCATCTCGGGCTCAGAGAGTGCTCAGGAGCGCGGCTTCCCCAGAGGTCTACCTGAGTTTCAACATGGCGAGTGATCTCAGAGGTCACGAGACTGACGTACTCCCTGCCCGCGCGGCGATCGATGCCTCGTTTCTCGCCCTGGCCGAACTTGCAAGCGATGTTGTCTGGATTGCATCGGCCGATCTGCGCTCGAGCTATCAGAACCGGACATGGCGGCAATACACCGGGAGTGCCGGACTGGATGAGTGCGGCTGGTTGCAGTCGTTTCACCCGGTCGATTTGCCGGCGGTCCTGGAGTGCTGGCAGCAGGCCGTCCGGAAGTGCGAGCCGGTCGAGCTGTCATTCAGGCTGAGACGGAGTGATGGTGTTTACGGCTCGTTTCGCGGCCGGTTCGCTCCGCTTCAGGCTGAGGACAACCAACCCGTCGGTTACTTCGCGGTCTGCGCTGAGGAGTGCGCCGCAAACCCCACCGGGACTGCCGCGCAGGCGATCGGTACGCAGGAGCAGCAGGTGCAGGTCCGGCTGCTGGAGAAGGCCTTCGCGCTGGTGCCCAGCTTCATCTACGTGCTCGATCTCGCGACCCGCGGCAACCTGTACGGCAACAAGAAGGCGGCCGACTATATCGGATACTTGCAGGAAGAGCTGCCCGCGCTGGGTTCCGGGCTGCTGCCCGCGCTCATGCATCCTGATGACCAGGGGCGCTTTGACGATTACCTGACCCGGTTCGAGCAGGCCCGCGACGACGACGTCCTGGAGTTCGATTACAGGGTAAGGCACAAGGATGGAACCTGGCGCTGGCTCCGCAGCCGCGACGCGGTCTTCAGCCGGAGTCCGGCCGGCCGGCCGGCCGCGATCATTGGCGTGGCGACGGACATCACCGAGCGCAAGAACCATGAGCAGGCGCTGCGGCGGAATGAAGACCGCCACCGCGCGCTCATCGCCCACGCTTCACAGACCATCTGGATTGCGGACCCGACGGGTAAGGTGCTCGAGTCGGGTGCCTGGCTGGAGTCGTTCACCGGCGCGAAGGACCCGGCGCCGGGGAACGGTGATCGCTGGCTAGAGCTCGTGCATCCCGACGACCGGGAGATACTGCGCACGGCCCGCGAACAGGCGCTGCGCGAGCTGAAGCCGCTCGCCGTGCAGTTTCGTGTCCGCCGTCATGACGGCGAGTTCGGATGTCTGGCCGTCCGGGGCGTCCCGCTCTTCGAGCCCGGCGGCGCACTTCGGGAATGGGTGGGAACACTCCAGGACATCACCGACCAGAGGCGCTCAGCCGAAGCCCTGCTCACCAGCGAGCGGCATCTCCGCCGCGTTCTTGACAGCCTGTTCACGTTTGTGGGCGTGCTCAGGCCCGACGGCACGCTGATCGAGACCAACAAGGCGCCGCTGGATGCGGCCGGCATCACCCTTGACGAGGTCAGCGGCAAGCCTTTCTGGGAGACTTACTGGTTCAACCATTCGCCCCAGGTGCAAGCGCGGCTGCGCGCTGCGATCGACGCCGCCGGACGCGGAGAATCTTCCCGCTTCGAGATCGAGGTCCACATGGCCGGTACGGCACTGACGGCCATTGACTTCATGCTCGTCCCATTGCGGGGCGAAACCGGCGGCATCCAGAACCTCATCGCCTCGGCCGTGGATATCAGCGAGCGCAGCCAGGCGGACAAGGCCCTCAGGAAGCAGAACGAACGCCTGCGCCTGCTCTGGGAAACCGCGGGGGTGCTCCTGTCCACGCACAACCCGGGATCGATGCTCCAGGACCTGTTCGAGCGCATCTCCAAGCATCTGAGAATCGATACCTGTCTGCACTACCTTGTCAGCGAGCAGCCCGACACACTGCGTCTCCAGTTTTCCACGGGCGTGCCGGCGGAGGCCGTGGCGAGCTTGGTTCGCGTGAATGTGGGCCAGGCCGTGTGCGGCTCCGTGGCGCTCTCGCGGCAGCCGTTCGTGGCCAGCTTCATCCAGCATAGCGATGATCCGCGAGTCGACCTGTTCAAGAGCCTGGGCCTGCGCGCCTTCGCCTGCAACCCATTGCTCGCGGAAGAACAGGTTCTCGGCACGCTCTCCTTTGGCAGCCGCGTCCGCGACGTCTTCGACGAGGACGAACTGGAATTCATGGAGACGATCACCAACTACGTGACCGTGGCCTATGAGCGGATGCGGCTGCTCAACCAGCACCAGGAGAGAGACCGGCGGAAAAACGAGTTCATCGCCATGCTGGCCCACGAGCTGCGCAATCCCCTGGCCCCGATTCGCAACGCGGTCCAGTACCTGCGGCTCAAGGGTGTGACCGACCCGGATGTCAACTGGGCCCGCGACATGATCGACCGCCAGGTGACGAACCTGGTGCACCTCATCGACGACCTGCTGGAAATCTCGAGGATCACGCGGGGGAAGATCCAGCTTCGCAAGGAACCCGTCAGCCTGTCCTCGGTTCTGGCTCACGCCGTGGAATCGGTGCAGCCGGCGATCAACGACAAGAAGCACGTCTTGAGCCTGGATCTGCCTGCCGATCCTCTCCCCGTCTTCGGCGACCCCACGCGGCTGGAACAGATCTTCGTCAACCTGCTGGCGAACGCGGCGAAGTACACCGACGAGGGCGGCTTCATCGACGTCATCGCGCGGCGCGATGCGGACCACGCCCTGGTGCGCATCCGCGATAACGGCATCGGCATCCCGGTCGAGATGCTGTCGCGCATCTTCGAGCCTTTCGCCCAGGTTGATCAGTCGCTCGACCGCTCGAAGGGGGGCCTGGGGATCGGATTGACACTGGCCAAGTCGCTGGCCGAGATGCACGGCGGCAGTGTTCAGGCCACCAGCGCGGGGACCGGTCAGGGAAGCGAGTTCACGCTCCGGCTGCCCCTCTCCGAAGAATCGGCCAGGCCAGCCGTCCCGCATCCGGAACCTTCGTCCGGCGCCGACACGGGCCAGCCGACACGCGTGCTCATCGTCGAGGACAATCCCGACGCCGCCACCGGCATTGGCAAGCTGCTCTCGACCTGTGGATACGACGTGACGGTGGCGCATGACGGCGAATCCGGCGTCTCGCTCGCCACGACGTTCCATCCCGAGATCGTCCTCATCGACATCGGCCTGCCCGGCATGAGCGGGTATGAAGTGGTCCGCCGCTTCCGCGAGCTGCCGGAGCTTGAAGGAACGCGGTTGATCGCCGTCTCGGGCTTCGGCCAGGAAGCTGACCACGCCCGGTCACGCGATGCGGGCTTCGAGCACCACTTTGTCAAGCCCGTGGACTTCGATGCCCTCAAGGCGCACCTGCGCCGCGTTCATTCTTGAGTCCGAGCCGCTCACCCAGGCGAGCCCAGATCCCTTGTCCGATTCTCTTCAGCCCGTGCCGGCACAAGCCCTTCTGGACAGGTCGCTGCAAGCCGCACGCGACACCCGCTTCCTGATCGTCCAGCCAGGCGCCCGCCATGAGACGGCCCGCCTCTTCGTTCGGGCGCTGGGAGACGGCCCCGCCAGGATCGTCGCCGATGAGCGAACCCTGGAAGCGGCGGGACACGACGTCCTGGCGTCGTTGCAGCGCGCGGGCATTGCCTGCGAGCCGCCATTCCTCTTTGATCCCCAGGTGACGGCGGACCTCGCACGGGTTGAGCGGCTGCAATCGGCCCTCGCCATGACAGGGGCCACCCCCGTGGCCGTCGGTTCCGGGACGATCAACGACCTTGCGAAGCTCGCCGCGCACCGCCTGGGACGGCCCTACATGGTGGTCGCGACCGCGGCCTCGATGGACGGCTACACGGCGTTCGGGGCATCGATCACCGATCGCGGATCGAAGCAGACCTTCGATTGCCCCGCCCCCCGCGCCGTGCTGGCGGACCTGGAGGTGATCGCTCAGGCACCGCCGGGAATGAACGCATCGGGCTACGCCGACCTCCTTGCCAAGAGCGTCGCCGGCGCGGACTGGATCCTTGCGGACGCCCTGGGCGAAGAGCCGATCCTGCCGGACGCCTGGAGCACCGTACAGGACTTGCTTCCACACGGGATCGCCGCACCGGGCAATATCGCGCGCGGCGACCCGGACGCCCTCCGCCGGCTCACCGTCGGCCTGCTCATGAGCGGCTTCGCCATGCAGGCCGCCCGATCGAGCCGCCCCGCGTCGGGTGCCGAGCACCAGTTCAGCCACCTCTGGGACATGCAGCACCACAGGCACCAGGGAGCCACGCCCAGCCACGGCTTCAAGGTGGGCATTGGCACGCTGGCGTCGCTGGCACTCTACGAGGTCCTGCTCCGTCAGGACTTCGGTCACCTTGATATCGATGCGGCAGTCTCGGCCTGGCCGCCCCTGGAACGATTTCTGAAGCAGATCTCGGCGCACTTTGGACCCGGGGAACTTGCGGACAAGGCTGCGCTGGAAACCCGCGCCAAGCACCCACCCGCGGACGCCCTGCGTGCCCAGCTCGAACGCCTTCGCGCCGGCTGGCCGCTGCTGCGCGAGCGGCTCATCGAGCATCTGCGGCCATTCCGGAATGCCGGATCGCTGCTCGCACAGGCGGGCTGCCCGACCGAGCCTGAGTCGATCGGCATCCCGCGTGCCCGCCTGCGCTCAAGTTATGAGCAAGCCTACTTCATCCGCCACCGCTTCACGGTCCTGGATTTCGCCCGGCGCGCCGGCGTCTTCGACGCGGCCGTCGACGAACTGTTCGCGAGCGGCGGAGCCTGGGCAGCACTCTGTTGAAGACCCGGTCGCAGGTCATCAAACCGCATGGAGCCCGGTGTATCGGACACGTGTCCTCCGGCCGCCAAGCATCACGCCCCCGATCGGCCGGCTGAACTCGGGATTCTGCGTGTTTTCGCCATTTCTTGGGCCTTTCGGCCTGTAGGGTGTGTCAAGCGGAGCGACGACGAACCGATGGGGTAGCCGGTGTGAAACGGTGCGTCGTCGCCGCGCTCGACACACCCTACGAGCTGACCTGGCACGGATAGACCGTGTCTGTTCCTTCGCATCGGACTCGGCAAAGCGAGCACTTGCACGGCCGGGATGTCGAGTATATCATATGGTAGTACCACAAATCCGAGGAGATCGGTCATGGCCGTTGCCAGAGTGTTCCGGACGGGCCGCAGCCAGGCGATCCGGCTGCCCAAGGAGTTTCGTGTCGACGCGGACACGGTTTACTTGAAACGCACGGGAGAGGGCTTTCTCGTCATCACCAGAGAGCCCTGGGAGATCTTCTTCGAGGGCGTCGAGCAACTTTCCGACCAGTTTTTGAGCGGCGAACGCGTGCAACCCAGGCTGGAATCACGGGATTGATCGTCGTGCTCTACAGCCTGGACACGGATATGATCATTTTCCTGCTGCGAGGGCTCAAGGCGCCGGCCCGGCAGCGACGCTGGTGACCAGCAAGCTTCAGCACCTGGCCATCTGCGAGCCCGGGAGCGGACGCAGGTCAGGACGGAGAAAGGGAGGCGGTCCCGGGAGGGTCCTTGGGCTGCGCCGGCATGGCTACCCCCTGGAGCCTTCCGCATTTCTGTGATAGGACCAAGGTGTGCGAGCCATAGTCCGATCCCTCCCTCCGAGGCTCACCCCATGTCACGCCCCTTGTTTGCCGCCCTGGCGGCTCTCGTCCTCCTTTCCCGGGTGATGGCTATGGCGCCGGCCCGCGCGGAGGAAAAGCCCGCTACGGATGCGGAGGTATTGCGGACGCTGCGCCCGAACCATCCGCGGCTCTACGTGCTCGATGACGAGATCGGCGTGCTCAGGCAGCAGGTCAGGACCGATGCCCGCCTGCGGCGCTGGTATGACCGGCTGCAACGCGACGCGGAGACGATGCTGGGCGAGCCGGTCGTGGTGCATCGGCTCATCGGCCCGCGCTTGCTCGACCAGAGCCGTGCGGCCCTGCGGCGTATCAGCACGCTGGCGGGCCTGTACCGTATCGACGGCGATCGGCGGAAGGCGGACCGCGCGCTCAGGGAGATGCTCGCGGCCGCGGCCTTCGACGACTGGAACCCGTCGCACTTCCTGGACGTGGCCGAGATGACCAATGCGCTGGCGATCGGCTACGATTGGTTGTATCCGTCGCTGTCGATTGACGATCGCGCGAGAATCCGCCGCGCCCTCATCGACAAGGGCCTCAAGCCGGGCCTGGAGGTCTACCAATCGGGCCGCGGCTGGCCGCGGGTCAACCACAACTGGAACCAGGTGTGCAACGGCGGGCTGATCGCGGGCGCGCTGGCCGTGGCGGAGAAGGAGCCCGCGCTGGCGCGGCAGGTCATCAATCACGCCCGGCGATCGATTGTCCGCGCCATGGCGTCGTTCGCTCCCGACGGCGGCTGGGCGGAAGGGCCGGGCTACTGGAGCTACGCCACCGAATACAACGTGTTCTTCCTGAGCGCCGTCGAGTCCGCACTGGGGACGGATCTCGGCCTGAAGCAGAGCCCCGGGTTCGCCGAGACCGGGAACTTCCGGATGCAGTCGATCGGCCCGCTCAACCGCACCTTCAATTACGCCGACGCCCATGACGGTGCCGGCGCCGCGGCGCAGATGATCTGGCTGGCTCGAGCCTTCGCACGGCCCGACTACGCCGAGCACGAAAGGCGCCTCATCGGCGACCGGCCCGGCATCTTCCACTTGCTCTGGTCGGCCGGTTTGCCGGCCCCGACCCCCGGGCGGCAACCGCCCCTGGACGCCGTTTTCCGGGGTATCGACGTCGCCTTCTTCCGCTCGGCCGCGAACGACAGGAACGCCCTCTTCGTCGGCTTCAAGGGAGGCGACAACGCAGCCAACCACAGCCACCTGGACCTGGGAACATTCGTCCTGGACGCGGGCGGCCAGCGCTGGGCGGTGGACCTGGGCAGCGACGACTACAACCTGCCCGGTTACTTCGGCAAGGAGCGCTGGAATTACTATCGCCTGCGCACCGAGGGGCACAATACGTTGACGATCGCCGGCGAGAACCAGAATCCCAAGGCCCGGGCGCCCTTGCTCGCGTTCCATTCCGACGCGCGCCTCGCCCTGGCGGTGGTTGATCTGACAGAGGCTTACGCCCCGCGCCTGCGCCAGGCCTGGCGCGGGATCGCGCTGCTGGACCGCAAGCACTTCCTGGTTCAGGACGAGGTCGAGGCCGACCGCCCCGTCGATATCGACTGGAGTTTGCACACGCGCTCTCATGTTGATATTCAGCGCGACCGGGCCCTGCTGACCCAGGGCTCGGCGGTCCTGGAGCTCCAGATCGTCAGTCCCCGCGGCGCTCTCTTCAGCCTGCGGAACGCCAATCCCCGGCGGCCGCAGGGCCAGCAACCGGACGTGACCGTCCTGGTCGTCCGCGTGCCCGCGGTCCGCAGCACGCGATTGACGGTGGCCATGAGTGGGGCGAAGAATGAGGCGGTGCGCAGTCTCGGGCCGCTGTCGAGGTGGGTGGCAAAGTCCCAGGTCTCGCGCCCATGAACGGTGCGCTCTGGAAGCGGCTCGCGCAGCGGAGAGATGAGATGACACGGCCGAGCGGATCCTGCATTCCAGTCCGATCCTGCCTCGTCGCGGCAGTGGCAATGATCACCGCGCTGCCAGCGCCGGGCCGCGGGGACGACACGGCCCTGGCCTTACCCACGGGCGTGCGTGCGGTCTGGGACCTGGAGCGGGCCTACCACGACACGACTCCCACGCGCGAACGCATCTGCATCAATGGCCTGTGGCGCTGGCAGCCCGCGGAGCCTCTGGAAAGGGAAGTGCCGGCCGGCCACTGGGGATACTTCAAGGTTCCGGGCTGCTGGCCAGGCATCACCGATTACCTGCAAAAGGATTGCCAGACCTTGTACGAGCACCCGGAGTGGAAAGGACGCGACCTGCGCGGGCTTTCCGCGGCGTGGTACCAGCGCGAGGTCCGCATTCCCGACGCCTGGAAGGGCCGGCGCGTCTGCCTGGCCGTGGAGCTGGTCAACTCGCTGGCGGCCGTGTTCGTGGACGAGCATCCCGCCGGCGAGATCCGCTTCCCTGGCGGCGCGCTGGAGCTGCCTGAGGCCCTTGCGGATGGCCGCACGCACGTCCTCAGCCTGCTGGTCGTGGCCGCGCCCTTGAAGGCTGTCATGCTCTCGTATCTTGATACGGCTTCCGCCCGATCGGTGCGCGGCACGGTTCCCCGGCGCGGCCTCTGCGGCGACGTCTTCCTGGTCGCCACTCCGCGGCAAGCCAGGATCGAGCAGGTCCTGGTGAACACTTCGGTTCGCGGCCAGAGTCTCACCGTCACGGCGCGGCTGGAAGGGCTGGAGCCCGGTGAGCGGTATGTGCTGCGCGCTCGCGTGGCCGGCCGGCACAGCGACACAATCGAGCTGGCCAGCAATCCATTCGGGGCGGCCGATCTTCAGGACGGGCGCATCACGTACCCGTCAAGATACCGCCCGCAAGCGATGTGGGACCTGGACACGCCCGAGAACCAGGAAGTCCTGAGCCTGTCGCTGCTGGACGCGCGCGGCCAGGTGCGGGACACGTTCTTCGACCAGAGATTCGGGTTCCGCGAGCTCTGGATCGACGGCCGCGATTTCTACCTGAACGGGACGCGCCTCTTCCTCTCCGCCGTGCCCATCGACAATGCGCTCATCAGCGCGGGGGCGGCGACCTATGAGGCCGCGCGAGACGCTCCAGCGGCTCAAGAGCCTGGGTATCAACTTTGTGTACACGCACAACTATGATTGCGATCCGGGCTCGCACCTGAGCTACGGCGAGATCCTCAGGGCGGCCGACGACGTGGGCATGCTGGTGGCGCTCACCCAGCC
Source organism: uncultured Planctomycetaceae bacterium (assembly GCA_963833985.1). Lineage (GTDB taxonomy): Bacteria > Planctomycetota > Planctomycetia > Isosphaerales > Isosphaeraceae > Aquisphaera. Next base: position 4,415,842 of record CAWIAD010000002.1, on the reverse strand, counting down.
GCATTTCAGTCATTACGACTGGAAGTCGCCCGACGCCGAGCGCGATAACGGCTATGCCCGCCATGCCGCATACGATGCCGGGGTGGCCGGCAGCCATCCCTCGGTGGTCTTCTACAGCACCAGCCACAACGCCACCGGCTACGATGAGGACATGAACCCCGACCTGATCGACGGCGTGCACGACCGCCGCGACACCTGGGCGCGGAACAACACACGGCTGGCCCTGCGGGCCGAGGCCGTCATCCGATGCATCGATCCGGGCCGGATCGTCTACCACCACGCGTCGGGCAACCTCGGCGCGATGCATTCCATCAACTTCTACCCGAACTTTGCCCCCATCCAGGAGCTGTCCGACTGGTTCGAGCACTGGTCGCAGGAGGGGACGAAACCCGTGTTCCTCTGCGAGTACGGAGCACCGTTCACCTGGGACTGGGCCATGTACCGCGGCTGGTACCTGGGCAAACGCACCTTCGGCAGTGCCCGCGTGCCGTGGGAGCTGTGCATGGCCGAGTGGAACGCGCAGTTCCTGGGCGACCGGGCCTTTCAGATCAGCGATCTGGAGAAGGCCAACCTGCGCTGGGAGGCCCGGCAGATTCGAGCGGGCCGTCTCTGGCAGCGCTGGGATTATCCGAACGAGATGGGATCGCCGAAGTTTGATGACCGGCATACGGTGATCGGCATGTACCTGGGAGAAAACCTGCGGGCCTACCGGACCTGGGGCGTGTCGGCAACCTCGCCCTGGGAATACGGCCACTTCTGGCGGCTCCGCGCAGGCGTCGACAGGCGGCGGCGGGAACTGCCCGTGGACTACGACAACCTCCAGCGGCCAGGGTACAGCCCGGACTACCTCGGCGAGCGGCACGAGCGCATGGACGTCGCGTTCGAGCGTTCAGACTGGGTCGCCACGGCGGACGGGGAAGCACTGCTGCGGAACAACCAGCCCTTGCTCGCCTTCATCGGCGGCAAGGCCGGCCGCTTCACCAGCAAGGACCACAATTTCCGCCAGGGAGAAACCGTCGAGAAGCAGATCATCCTCATCAACAACACGCGCCGCGAGGTGACCTGCGCGACGTCGTGGAAGCTGGGCACCTTCCAGAGCAGCCAGGAGGTGAACGTGCCGGCCGGCGGCCAGGCGCGGGTTCCCATCGCCCTTATTGTCCCGCGATCCATGCCGCCGGGAGCTCACGAGCTGACGGCGCAGCGTCGGCTTCAGCACGGGCTCAACGCAGGGCGATTCCCTGACGATTCACGTGCTCCCCGCGCCGGCCGGCGCCGACATCCCGGGCCCGCCGGTCGCGGTCTTCGATCCCCAGGGGGAGACGACCGCCCTCTTGCGAGCGATGAAGGTCCAGCACCGGACGATCGGGGCGGACGCCGACCTGTCGCGGTTCGAGATGCTGGTCGTCGGCAAGAACGCGCTCACCGTGGACGGCCCTGCGCCACGGCTCGAGCGGGCGCGCCGCGGGCTGAAAGTGATCGTCTTCGAACAGGGCAGGGACGTCCTGGAGAAGCGTCTGGGGTTCCGTGTGGTGGAGCATGGCTTGAGGCAGGTCTTCCCCAGGGTCCCCGATCATCGCCTGCTCCAGGGGATTGGCGCCGAGCACCTGCGCGACTGGCACGGCGCGGCCACCCTCACGGCGCCGCGACTGGCTTACGAGCTGAAGCCGGGTCATGGCCCGACCGTGAATTGGTGTGATATCCCGGTCTCCCGCGTCTGGCGCTGCGGCAACCGGGGCAACGTGGCGTCGGTCCTGATCGAGAAGCCGGCCCGCGGCGACTTTCTGCCGATCGTGGACGGCGGCTTCAGCCTGCAATACGCGCCGCTGCTGGAGTATCACGAAGGCAAGAACCTGATGATCTTCTGCCAGCTTGACGTGACGGGCCGCACCGAGTCGGAGCCGGCGGCCGAACGGCTGGTCGGGAACCTGCTGGCCTACGCCTCGGCCTGGGTACCGGCTGCGGCCCGAAGCATCCTCTACGCGGGCGAGCCGGCGGGACGCGCACACCTCGAGTCTGCCGGCTTCGCCGTGACGCCGCTTGCGGACGTTGAGCTGACGCCCGGTGCCGTCCTCGTGGTCGGACCGGGAGGTGGGAAGCCGCTTGAGGCCCGTGCGTCGGAGGTGGCGCGCTGGGTGGAAGATGGAGGACGCATCCTTGCGCTCGGGCTGGAGGCCGGCGAAGCGAACCGGTTCTTGCCGTTCAGGATCGAGACGCGCAACGCGGAGCACATTGCCGCCTGCTTCGAACCGTTCTCCGTGCACTCATTGCTCGCGGGCGTCGGCTCCGCCGATGTGCACAATCGCGACCCGCGCAGTCTGCCGCTGCTGACGTCCGGAGCGGCGATTCAGGGCGACGGCGTGCTGGCGGCTGCCAGCGGCCGCGACCTGGTCTTTTGCCAGATGGCGCCGTGGCTGTTCGCGGACGATACGAAGCCGAACCTGAAGAAGACGCACCGCCGCGCCTCATTCATGGTCTCGCGCCTGCTGGCCAATCTGGGTGCCGGCGCACGCGCGCCGATTCTGGGCCGATTTGATCGGCCGGTGTCGGCCAGCGAGCCGCAGCCGCGCTGGCGGCAAGGCCTGTACCTGGACGAGCCGGCAGAGTGGGACGACCCCTACCGCTTCTTTCGCTGGTGAGCGCTTGGCGGCGGTTGCCAGCAGGCGAATTGCGTGAGCCTCATCGCCGCGCTTTGCGGACCTGAACCGGGTGGGCGGCCGGATGCTTCGCGGGGACTCGCGGAGCCAGGGTCACGGAAAACGGCGCCGTGGCCGCGGCAGGGAGGTTCCGGGCCGAAAGCGTCACGATGTAGCCCTTGCCCACCTTGTTGAGGCTCAGACCGGGGAAGGTGGCAACGCCGCCGGAGATCGGCTCGACCAGGGTGCCGCGGAGTGGTGTTTTGCCGTGGACGCCCGGTACGGCCGCGGTGACGCTGCCGCCGTATCCAGCGACCACGTTGCCATACGCGTCCTCCACGGCCGCGACCATCCGGAAGCTCGATCCGACCGTGACCGTCGCGGGCGGACCGGTGGTGAGGACCAGCCTCGACGCAGCCGCGGGCGTCACGCCGACCAGACCCATTGCAACGGGTGCCAGCCCCGCCGAACTGACAGCGATCGTGTAGGGCCCTCCGGCCTTGAGGATCGACAGGCTCGTGAACGCGGCCACGCCCTGGCTCGCGGTGACCGACACGGGCCCCTGGAGTGCGGCAGCAGAAGGGTTGGCCGCAAGGGCCGCCGTGACGGAACAGCCTGGCACAAGGTTTCCGAATGGGTCCTCCGCGGCGACGGCCAGCCCGAACGGCACTCCCGCGGTCACGCTGGATGGGGGCTGGGTGATCATCACAAAATGGCTGGCGGCCGCCGGCGTGACGGTCAAGGCGCGTGTGGTCACGCTGGAAAGGCCTGCACCGCTCACGAGAATCGTGTCGCCGCTCACCGCGTGACTGAGCTCCAGGCTCGTGAACGTGGCCACGCCTGCGGTCACCGGTACGCTCACGTCCCCGCTCAGCCAGTCGCCTGCCGGGTTTGCCGCCAAGGAGGCCATGAGCGTGCCGCCAGTACCGGCGGCGATGTTGCCCCAGGCGTCCTGTACCTGGACGGCGAATCCGAAGTTGCCACCGGCCACGACGGTCGCCGGCGGCTGGGAAAGCAGCACCAGCCTCGAGGCCGTGCCGGCCGCGACGCTGAAACTGCCCGTCGTGGCAGTCAGCCCGGCGCCGCTGGCAGCGAGTGCATAACCGTTGCCCGCGAGGTCAATTGCCAGCCCGGAAAAGCTGGCCGCGCCCTGGTGGAACGTGACGACCCGGGAACCCACCAGGACGGCTCCCGTGGTGCCTCCCGTCAGCGTCAGGCTGACACTTCCGCCCATGCTGGTTTCCACGTTGCCGAATGCGTCAAGCGCGGTGACGCTCAGGCCGAATGCGTTGCCGGCGGCCAGGGGTGCTGCGGGCATTCCCGAGATGGTCAGCTCTGCTGGCGAGCCGGGCTGGACGATGAGCGACGGAGCGCTGGAAGCAGTCAGGCCGCCGCCCGTCACCTTGAGTTGATAGCTGCCGGTGACGTCGATGACCAGTCCGCTGAAGCTGACAGTTCCCTGGTCAGCCGTCTGCGACGTCAGACCGCCGAGAGCCGCCCCGCTCGGGCCGCTTCCAATGGCCACGTTCACCGTGCTGGAATTGCCTGTCTCCAGGTTGCCGTAGGCGTCATACAGAGCCACTCCCATGGCGAAGCGGGCGCCCGCGGCAATGCTCGCCGGCGGCGGGCTGGTGACCGCCAGCCTGGCGACTGGACCGGGTGTGACGGTCATCGACTGGCAAGGGGCTGATGCCAGCGCTCCACTGCTGGCCACGATCACGTTGTTGCCTCCTGCCGCGTCCAGCCAGAGATTCTCGAAGCCGGCCACTCCGCTCGCGGCCGTGACGGAGCTGGTGCCTCCCAGCATCGCGCCGGACGGTCCGCTGACGAGCGAGAGCGAGACCTGCCCGGTGTCGCCGGTCTCGAGATTGCCGTAGCTGTCCTCGACAGCCACCTGCAAGCCGAAGGGCGTGCCGGCCGTGACTGACGCGGGGGGTTGCCCCGTAATCACGAGCTGGCTGGCCGCGGCAGGCGTCACGCTCAGGCCGGTGATCGTCGCGGAGGTCAGGCCGCTGCCGCTGATCTGGAGTGCGTAGCCGCTGCCGGCGGTGTCCAGCCACAGACTCGAGAAGCTGCCCACACCGTTTGCCACCGTGACCTGGCACGTGCCGGAGAGCCCGCTTCCCGCCGGTCCGGCGGCGAGGGAAATGGTCACCGTGCCCTTGTAGCTCGTTACCGCGTTGCCGGCAGCGTCCAGGACCGCGACTGACACGCTGAACTGCGCCCCGGCCGTGAGACTGGAGGGAAGCTGCGACGTCACGGCCAGCCGGCTCGCAAGCTGGTACGTGGCAAGATTGCCCACCAGCAGATTGGCCTTCGGACTGCCGATGCCGGTCACCATGTCGTAGCCGGCGGTCGCCTGGTAGCCGTTGGAACCGCTGGTGACGTCGTGGAAGTCGGCCGATGACAACGAATACAGCGCGGGCAGCGTCTGGCCGGGTCCATCGAGTGTTCCCACGCCGGCGGCCACGCGTCCCTGATCGGCGATGGCGACGATGCCTCCCCAGCACGGCGCGGCCAGGCTGGTGCCGCCGACTTGCAGCCAGGGATTGCTCTGGGCGAACGAATCATAAACGGCCACGCCGGTGCTGGGGTTCGCGTCGAACGCCACGTCGGGGATGGTCCGCTGGCTGGAGCTTTGAACGTTCTGCTGGAAGCTCGGCTTGCTTTCGTAGGTGCTCGGGCCGCCGCCACTGCCGGACCAGCCCAGCTCGTTCTGGTACGAGCTCTCCGCATTCAGCGTGAGGCTGGTGCCGCCGACCGCCACGACGTTGGCAGAGACCGCCGGATAACCGCCTGGAGCGCCGGAGTCGCCCGTGGACGCGACGAAAGTCACCCCTTGATGCCCGCTGGGCGTGGTGAAGTAGGTGTCGTAGTAGGATTCGGATGCAAACTCGGATGAGCCAAAGCTCATGGAGACCACCGAGACGCCCGGCAGATCCGCGGCCGTTCGGACCCCGGTCTGGACCAGGTCCTGGAAGGTGGCCGAGTTGCATTCTACCAGGACGATGCTGGCCGCGGGAGCAATGGCATGCGCCCATTCGACGTCCAGCGACTCTTCGATTTCCCAGTTGTGCGTACTGTCGGTGCCGGGCAAATTCGTGCTGCCGTCCTGTCCCAGCTTGGTGAAGCTCGGCGGATCGGGCAGCCCGAATTGCCTGTCAAACTGGGCCAGATCGCTGCTGGAGAAAGCGGCGCTGGATGTCGAGACCAGGCCTGGGTCATCGTACGCGTCGACGATGGCGATGGTCTGTCCGGTTCCGTCGCCCTGGATCGTGCCGAACTGGGTTTGGCTGATTCCGTAGGCGTTGAGAATTTGCTGCGGCGAGAAACCGCCCAGAGCGAGATGGCCCGCGGGCTGGGCCGAGGATCCGCTCGGCATCGTCTCGGAGATGGCCGCGGCGCCGGAGCCGGACGGGCAGATCAGGAAGTTGGGATGCATGACGATCGAGGCGACATTCGCCAGGCCAGGGGCCATCACGGCGAGTGCCGGCGTCAAGCGGGTTTCCAGGCCCTCCAGGCGGGGCCGGCACGGGTGCGCAGGCCTCGCCTTGCGAGGTCGAACCGCTGGTGAGCAGATCACGACGCGTCTCTCCGATGCCCTGATGGAAAACCGTTCTTGAGAACTCTAGCTCGCCAGGGCTCTTCCGGGCCGCGGACGCGCGGCCGATGCCTACGATCATCTCGAAGGTCCAAAACGCATCACGCGGGGCCGGCAGGCACGGGCGGACCGGACAGGGCGCACGCCCGGTTGCCGGCTGCCGGGGAGGGTCTGTGGCTTAAGGCCCAGGTACTTGCCCGGGGCTTGAGGAAGTCGTATGACGGAGCGATGGAGAGCCGGCGCTGGCTCGATTGCGACGACGGAACTGCCGGCACTCGCCCAGTCTCGCTGTGGAGGCGTAGCCATGCGGCATCTGCAACGGACCATTCCGACGTGGCTGCTCACCGCGGCCGCCACTCTGGCTCTGGCGCAGGCGGCTCCCGGACAGCCGCCAGTTCCGGCCGGTCCGGAGGGAGTGGACTTCCGGTACGCCCCGCCCTGGTGGCAGACAGCCATCTGCCTGCCTGACGACCCGGACAAGGTCCTCGTGGGCAAGGAGGGCCAGGTCCTGCTCGATTTTGGCCGGTCCGGAGTGCGGAATTTCGGCGTCGTATTGCAACCGGAAATCGAGCCGGCCGCGCCATGGCGGCAGCAGCAGACGGTGTCGCCGCGTGCTCCCATCGTTCAGACGGTGCAGTCGGATGCCGCGTTGCACCTGTGCTCCGAGGCGTTCGTGGTCATCCCGCCCGAATCGGGCGCGGCCCTGCCGGAGGCGCCCTCCGGTGGCAGCCCCAAGATGCATCTCTTCAACTGGGCCGCGCCCGAGCGGCGCATCGTGCTCCTGCTCACACTCCGGAACACGGGTGCGCAGGAGCTCCATCGCCGGCCCGCCTTGCGAATCAGCAGCGTGCCACCGGTCCGCTCGGTTCAGGGAGGAGGCGTGCTCGTTGGCCCTGGCACGCGGATACAGTCGTCCGAGAGCGGGGCCGAGCTGGGACTTGCTGCCGGGCAGCCGGCCATGATCCGGCTTCCGGAGATGCTGCTGCGGCCCGGTGAAGGTCGCCAGCTCGCCTGGACGATCGACCGCAACAGCCCCGCGGTTCTCCCTCCACTGACCACTGCCCAAGCATCTCAAGCGCGCGACGCCGCCCGGGAGTGGTGGGAGCGCGCCGATCTGCCCTGGAACACCATCCAGGTTCCCGATGCGGGAATCCAGGGAATGCTCGAAGCCTGCGTGCGCAACATCTGGCAAGCGCGGAGATCAAGAACGGTCTGCCGGCATTCCATGTGGGTCCCACGGTCTATCGCGGACTCTGGGTGGTGGATGGATCATTCTTGCTGGAGACCGCGGCCATCCTGGGACGCGGCATGGACGCGCGCTGGCGTGGAGTACTTGCTGAGCCATCAGAAGCCAGACGGCAGCTTCGAGGTTCTGCCCCACTTCTGGAAGGAGAACGGAATCGTTCTCTGGGCCGCCAGCCGGCACGCGCGGTTGACCCAGGACCCGGCCTGGCTGCGTGCCCGCTGGCCGAAGCTGAGGGCCGTGGTGCAGGCCATCGCCGCCCTGCGTGTCCGGGCTTCCGCGCGTCCCGACGCCCCCGAGTTCGGACTCCTGCCGCCGGGTGAGGTTGATGGCGGCATCAGCAACGCGGCCAGGCCGGAATACTCGAACACGTACTGGTGCCTGGCCGGCCTGAAGTCGATCATCGCGGCCGCACACTGGCTGGGCGAGCTCGACGACGCCTCCGCCTGGCAACACGAGTACGATGACTTTCTGGCCGCCTACCGCCGGGCAGCCGCCCGCGACGTCCGGCTCGACCCGGCGGGCCATCGCTACGTGCCGACCATGATGAGAGACATCGATCACCACGTACCCCAGCGCGGGCAGTGGGCCTTCTGCCACGCCGTCTACCCCGGCGGCGTCTTCGCGCCGGGAGACCCGCTCGCCTCCGATCAGCTCGCCATGCTCCGCGCCACGCGGAAAGCCGGCGAGGGTCTGGTCTATGACACCGGCTGGATGCGCGGGGGTATCTGGACGTACTTCGCCTCGTTCTACGGCCATGCGGTTCTCTGGAACGGCCAGGCGGACGAGGCAGCCGGCGTGCTCTACGACTTCGCCCGCCACGCCTGCCCCACGCGGGTCTGGCGCGAGGAGCAGAAACCCGCCGGCCAGGGGAACGAGGAGGTCGGCGACATGCCCCACAACTGGGCGAGCGCTGAGTTTGTCCGCCTCTGCGATCACCTCATCGAGCTCGACCGCGGCGATGAACTGCACCTCTTCGAGGGGTTGCCACGATCCTGGGCCGGACCCGGCAAGGTCACCCGCCTGAGTGGCGTGCTCACTCCTTTCGGCCCGCTGCACCTGGAGCTCCGCGTCACGGATGATGGCCAGAGCGTGCACCTCAGGATGGCACAGCTCCGTCCCCGTCCACCCGCGAAGATCGTCGTTCATCTGCGCGGGCTGACGGGAGTGGATCGGACCGTCGACCTGCCGACCGACCGCGACATCGATCAGACGTTCCGGCCCTGAACGGAAGACGCCGGACGGCGGCCCAGCGACCATCAACGTACCGGCCGCGTGCCGCAGGTCACGGATGCTTCGCGCTCAGGTTGTCTCAGGTACGCCGAGCCGTGGTGCTCGATCTCCAGGAAGGCGGCGACGTGCCGAGCCGGCTTGTAAACCCGGAACGCGCGCATCAGCGCCAGCGTCGCTGCGCTTTCCAGAGGGCCGACGAACGTCGTGTCGGGCTTGTGCGGATCGGTTCGCTCCGCCCAGGAGCCTAACTGCTCACCGGTCAGGAAAAAACAGCCCGAGTGCGGGTTCAAGGGACGGTGGAAGGCCACCTCGACGTCCAGGCATCGTGCCATCAGCTCGGGTGCCTGCGCCAGGTCCTGGAAGGGCGTTGTCAGCTCCGGCGGCAGGTCGCCGTCGATGTACGCCTTCCAGGCGGGCCCGCGGCGGACGACCTCATAGCGATTGGGAAGCAGCACGGCGCCAGGCCCGAACTGGCCCTGGAACCAGGTCTGCTTGGCGAAGAAGAGCGGGTCGCGGAGAATGAGGTCATCCTCGAGGTAGCCATAGAAATCAAACGCGCCCTGCCGCTCGGAGAGGGCGCGGTGGCATGCAAACCCCAGCAGATGGGGCTCGGCGTCGGTGGGCCAGTGGCGCACGGCGTCGCGGCACAGGTGCAGGTGGTCCAGCAGGTGCTCCCCGCGCGTCGTGCACACGATCACCTCCAGCCGCGATGAAGCCAGCAGGGCGTTGGCCGGTCTCCGATCGCCCCGGATCTGGTCGATCATGACCTGCGATCCGCCGAAGAGCTGGTGCAGGGCCGAGATGCACTGCGTGAGCGCCTCCACCCGCGGCGCCGGGTTGCCTGCAAGGGAGCCGTGCCCCGTACCCCGGCGCCGATCGCGGCCGTGATCGAAATAGTGCGGGATGGCCACCAGGATGCGCATCGCCGTCCGTTCCCTTGATCAGTGCGGGGATGTCTCGCGGTGATGGTTCATGGCGAGCCGCCAGCCGCGCGGTACGTACCTGACCAGACCTGCGGAACGCCGGCCGGCTACCGCGAAGCCCCGCCGGCGCGCCGCAGGATGATGCCGTCCATCGGTTCCAGCGTGACCTGGCGCGCCACGCTGCCGTCGTTGTACCGTTCGGACGAGAACAGGTGGAGTGCGTCGGCGACGAGCGTACCGGAACCGGCGCTGCGGAGCCGGACGAACGGTTGCTGCGCCGGGTCAAGCTTGAGGTTTTCGGCCAGGGTGTGCCAGGTGTCGCCGGAGGCCGTCTGGTCGCAGGTTGTGCGGGCGACGACCTGCCCGGCCGCCACGATCTCATACACGGCCTGCTTGCTCCAGCCCGTGGCCTCAGGAGCGGCCGCCCACCAGGCCTGGATCGTATAGGTCCCCGGCGCGGGCAGGTCAAGCTGCCAGCGCGCCTCCCCGGACCCGCCCTCCAGCGTGTGGCAATGGTTGTTCCAGGCATGGTAGTAAGGAGCGATCGCATGCCATTCCTTGGTTCCCAGCGCGACGGAGCGCCACGAGCCTGCCGTTGCGAATCCGGATCCCGTCGTGTCGTCGAGAATGGACTGATGCCGCGGCGCCTGGGTGCCCTGGATGCGGGCAAAGCCGTCACCCACATCGACAGTCTGCCGATGCCGAGCGCCGTTGAGCAGCACGATCCCGTTCCGGAAGTCGCGGCGCTGAACCTCGTCAGAGTGCTCCCTGAGCGAGACGTCATCGAGCCAGATCGACCCTCGTTCCCCACCGCAGAGGAACTGGATGCGGGCATCGGCGGCCGTGCGAGACGCCTCGAAGGTCAGCGTGAATGGCTGCCACGAGGGTGTCAACCGAACGTCTCGGTTCAGCCCATAGCCGTGCCAGGGTGCTGAACCCTGGGACGTCATGCAAGCGATTTCCTGGGGCTGGTCGGCCCTGGCCCAGAATTTCAGGTCGTACGCCTTGCCTTGCACCAGGGAGCGGCTGCGCTGGGTGAACTCGATGCCGCCCCTGTGGCCGGGGGACGTGATCGTGATCCGCGCCGAGAGCGTTCCCTGGTGCGGATTGCTCGTGTCCCGATCGGCAGTCGCCGCGCAGCCGGCCGATCGGTCACACCAGACGCTCCAGGTGTCATTCAGCTCGCTCTCGAAGCCGCCGTTAAGGACCAGCTCGTGATCCGATGCCTGCCCGACGACGACCGCATGCGCCGGGCCGAGCGGATCGCCCAGCTTGAAATCGAGCTCGTCGTACCACCAGTCCTGCCCATGATCGGTGTCGCCCAGTTCGTGGCTGAAGTAGCCGTCATTCATGAGCGTGAAGGCCAGGCCGAAACGCATGTAGGGGTAATAGTCGCGCGCGAAGTCCCAGGTGGAGCGCGGCATGTGCCGCTGGGGGGTGTAGTCGTAACCGTAGGCGATCTGGTCCGGAACCGCCGATTCGACCGATGTGATGGCCGGCTTCCGCGTCACACTGCACCACGCGTGATAATAATCCCAGAGCTCGTGAAACGGCATCTTCCCCTCGATCACGTCGGTCGTGTAGAAGCCGATGCCCTGGCCATTGAAGATGGCGGCGATGTCGGGGTGGGGATAACCCTGGCTGTGGCCGGTCGTCAGCGCCCAGGGCATGAACGTGCGCCAGGTACGAAGCTCGCGGAAGATGCCTGCCCGCCACGCCCGGTCAAAGGCGTCCTTCGCGTCCGGCTTGCCGTCGCCGTCGCCGTCAAGCTGCACCGGGCGGTCGTAGATATCGTGAGTCAGCCAGCTTTGGGTCATCATGAAATTGTCGAAGAAGCAGCCGTCGTACATCAGGTGGCTTTCGAGCATGCGCTGGTAGGCGTACCGCGCCTGGTACTCGGCCACCTCCGGACGCGTCAGGTTCAGCCGGTAAGCGCCGGGCCAGACCTCGATCTTCCGCCCCGTCGTATCGCGCAGAAAATAGTCCTCGGGAACGTCATTGTTCTCCACCGTGTTGATGTCGGTGAGGATGAAGCAGCTGGGGTTGAGCGTGCGCAACTGCCGGAGCTGCTCGGGACGGGCGTGCACGCCGAGCCACAGGTCGATGCGCGCGGCATGGTCCATGTGCCCGGCGAGGAAATGCCCGGAGCCCCAGAGGTTCGCCGTGCGGGGGAACGACGGCCGGGGCGACGGCAGGCAGCGGTACTGAAGCTGGAGCACGGCCGATGGCTCGGTGGCCGGCCGGATGAAGACGTCGTTCAAGTGTCCGGGGTCGGGGTCGAGCCCGCGCAGGACCGTCCGCGGCGCGGTTGATGCCGTGGCAAGATCAAATGGCGTCATGCGGTCGTAGGGCAGGTCCTTGCCCACGCTATACCGGCAGACCGTGGGCGATGCCGCGGTCAGTTTCAGCTCCACGGTGGTGGTCTCGGCCGGCAGCAGGGTGCTTGGGGGCCGCGGATCGCTCAGGGGGCCAGCCGTGAACAGCTTCTTCAGATCGATGGGCACGAACGCCCGGCGCGGCCGCGCTGGACGGGCCTTCGTCGCCGCCTGTCCCTGGGAATCACGCGGGCCGGCGGCTGTCCCGGCCGCGGGCGGCTGCTCAGCCGTCCCGGCGAGGCAGGCAACAGGCCCGCTGAGGGCCAGTAATACGGAAGCAACGCAGAGCAGGCAGCGCATGATCGGGCTCCTTGCAACGGAGTGGGGAGGGTCGGCGAGGGCGGGACGCGGGCAGGTCCGGGCAGGTGTGCCGGCCGCGCAGCCCATGCCCTCGCTTCCCATGCTACCAGACCCGGCCAAGCAAGGATCGCCCCGCGGTCCAGACGTCGGGCGGGGGCAACTCGGCATCGTGCATGATGCGACATCCTGATGGCCGGAGCCGTGTCAACCGTGCGTGCGCGGTCCACCAGGGAACGTCACAGAACAGCGCAACCGGCCATTCGGCGGTGGGGAGTGGATCTGCCAGACCGCAGTCGCGCTGGGCCTGGTCTCCGTGCGCACCATCCCGGGGAATCCGGTCGCAGAAACCGTCCCGAAGGAAGCCGGTTGATGACGGGTCGTCTTCCATATTGTCCACCCTGTCGGCATGCCTCACGATGCCCCCCCTCGGAAGACCCTGTCCCCCTCGGAAGACCCATATCCCCCTCGGAAGACCCGACTGAGGTTCGGCCGCGGGGCCGTCGGTCATTTGAAGTATTTCGGCTCGGAGGGAGCCCCTTAGGCAGTGCACCAGGTACAAGCTTGCACAACCACCACTGCGACGCTAACATCCCGATAGTACGGGGCCGTATCAATCTCTCTCCCGGAGTCGAGCACCATGCTCGCATCTCGTCTGCTCCTCGCGATGGCCGTGCTCGGGCTGGCCGCCGGTGACCCGGTGACAACCAATCAAGACTCGAAGGCCGACCCGAAGCCCCCCGGAGCGGGTAAGAACCAGGGCCAAACTTCGAAGGACGAGGGGCGAAGAGGGACGCCGACACGGCCGGGCCGTCCAGGGCCCCGCGGCATGGCTGGCGTGCCGAAGCCGGGGCCGACCAGGCTTCCCATCCTGCCGGCACTGCCCGCCCTCGATGACGCCTCGTTCTATGCTCAGACCGACGTCCCCCACGGAAAGGTCGAGCAGGCGACCTACACGAATCACGCCGGGACCGAAAAGCGGATGCATGTCTACTTGCCGCCGGGCTACGAGGCCGATGGCGATGCCAGGTATCCCGTGCTCTATCTGAACCACGGCGGTGGAGACGACGATTCGAGGTGGACGAGCACCCAGTCTCGCCAGGGAGGCCACGCCCAGTTCATCCTCGACAACCTCATTGCGGCCAGGAAAGCCAGGCCAATGATTGTCGTGATGCCGAACACGAGGGGCATTGCCTCGCCCAACCCGCCGAAGCCCGGCGAGGAGGACGCCTGCTCGAAGGAGTTCCTCAAGGACATCATCCCTTACGTGGAGTCGCACTACCGGGCCAGGCCGGGCCGGGAGAACCGGGCCCTGGCGGGGTTGTCGATGGGCGGGTTCGTCGTGATGAACACCGGACTGTCGCACCTTGACACCTTCGGCGAGCTCTACGTCTACAGCTCCGGCTACTTCCCCGACCGGATGGCGGCGTTCGAGGAGAACTTCAAGGCGGTCCTGAGCGACCCCAAGACGAACGAGGAGCTGCTGCGGGTGCCGTTCTACATGGCCGAGGGCGAAACCGACATCGCGTTGAAGAATGGCCAGGCGGTGATGGCCATCATCAACAAGTACGGCGTCCGCAACTTCTGGGTCCTGAGCACGGGCGGGCACGAGTGGGTCAACTGGCGGCGCTACCTCCACCAGACGGCCCAGATCATGTTCCCGGAGGCGCGGCAGCGGTGAGCCCTCGTGCCCGGCCGGCAGCGCCCTCGCCTTCGTGCGAGCCCGAGGCCATGCGAGAGGCGGTCACGGCCGCCGGTCACGACCTCGCGATGGGCCTCCGGGCCGCGTACCTGACGATGCACCGCCGGGCGAACGCCGAGTTTGCCCGGTTCGGTTTGACGGCCGACCAGTTCGTCATCTTGACCGCCCTGGCCGAGGGGGACGGGGCGACGCAGAAGCAACTGGTGGGGCGCACCGACTCCGACGCGAACACGGTGAGCGAGATGCTCGGCCGTCTGGAGCGCCGGGGTTTCGTCACTCGGGAACGGGACGCCGCCGACGGCCGGGTCCGGCGGGTCTCGCTGACGGAGCGCGGCCGGGAAGTTCAGCGCCGGGCGCGGGACGGGATCGCTGTCTTCCTCGGGAAGCTGGCGGGGCTCGTGCCGTCGCACGCGTCGGAGAAGCTGGCCGGCCACCTGAGACGAATCGCCCGAGGCATGGACTCCCTGGGCAACAATGCGTGACCGGCGGCCCCCCGGGGCCCACCGCAGCCGGCATATTCCGCTCGCCCGTGTGCCGGAGAGAATTCCCTTCCAATCTGGCTCGGGCGAGGACGGTCGTCTCAAAACCGCCGTTATCGGGACGGTCGATCGGACAAAAGTGGACCGCCTTTGCGGAGCCAGAACACCGTCCCCTTTCCTCATCTCGTAAACGGACCATGGCGGTGCAGTGCACTGGCTCTCTGTCAATTCGGTCGTATGTGAGAACCAGCGCGCTGCCAGGCTCAGGTGGCGCGAAGCACCGACCGCGTCTCAGGAGGTGACGCATAATGAGCTGATCAAATTGGCACTGTAGTTGCACACGTTCGATACCACATGGTGTGCGATGAAACGGTATCCCTGCTGCGAATCAAGTATCAATCCCTCGCCGCACACGAAGAAGCGGGAGTCGATCGGCAATTCCCGCAATCCAGGCCGCGAAGGGCGGCCCGAGGGCTCTCTCCTGCGCGTCCGGACTCACGACTTCCGGGACAAGGAGTGGGGGTTCGGGATCCCGTATGGGGTCTTTGATCTGACCCACAATGACGGCTGGGTGGGCGTGGGGATCGATCACATCGCGGCAGAATTCGCCACGGAGTCGGTGCGCAGGTGGCGGGAACGGATGGGCTCGCTGGCATACCCGGCCGCCGAAAAGCCGTTGATGACGGCCGATTGCGGGGGGAGCAGTGGGAGTCGAGTCCGGCTCTGGAAGGTGATGCTGCAACGGCGACTGGAACTACACAGTCTTACCAAATTACTGTATATAACATTGAACAACTCATTATTCGTAAGTGCCTGACCAGGGCGAGCATAATGAGCGTCGCCCCCCGAGCAACGGGCACCGACTCCAGGGACCGGATATTCCGAGGAGGGTCATCATGAACTGGGATCAGATCGAGGGCAACTGGAAGCAGTTCAAGGGCAAGGTCAAGGAGAAGTGGGGTGAGTTCACCGACGACGAACTCGACCAGATCTCCGGCCGGAAGGACCAGCTGATCGGCAAGCTCCAGCAGAAGTAAGGATATACCAGGGAGCAGGCCATGCAGCAGGTCGAGCAGGCCTCCCGCGGCTGTTAGCACTGAGCCGACAGGGCGGTCCTGAACGAGCATCGCGCGGGAGTGGGTACCGAGAATCACTCGGTGCCGGCGCGCCTGGCAACCCACTCCCGGCGATGCAGACCCGACAAGGAGGGAATCCATGGAACGCGGGGCGAAGGATGGGGCGCGGGACCCGAAGTGGTCCCTTCGCGCATGCTTCGGCCTCATCCTCACACTGGGCCTGGCCGCTGACGCGACGGCGCAGGGCGTCACCGGGCTGCCTGTGGGGCCGAACGCCGCACCCCTCCCCAGGGCGGCTGGCGGCGGGGACTTCCCGACCCGGACGATTGCGCCAGGGCTTCGCCTGGTGGGGCCGAATCAGGCCGTGGAGGTCCTCGGCGTCAAGTTCGTCGGGGCCAACGCCGAGAACGGCCAGAAGCTCCTGCTCACCCTGGCGTACATTGCGGCGGTCCTGCTCCTGGGCGCGGCGCCAGCGCGGTCGTCCACCGTCTGATGCGTGACCGCCGCGACGAGCGGGTCGCGTTCTGGGCCCGCCAGGGGATCCGGCTGGCCACGGCGGTGCTGCTCATCCTCGGGCTGGTGTCCATCTGGTTCGACGACCCGACCCGCCTGGCCACCGCGTTGGGCCTGGTGACCGCGGGCCTGGCGTTCGCCCTCCAGCGGGTGGTCACCGCCGTGGCCGGCTACTTCGTCATCCTCCGCGGCAAGACGTTCAACGTCGGCGACCGGATCACCATGGGCGGCGTCCGGGGCGACGTCATCGCGCTGGGGTTCATCCAGACGACGATCATGGAGATGGGCCAGCCGCCGGCGATCGAGTCCAACGCCGAGCCGGCGATGTGGGTCCGCAGCCGGCAGTACACCGGGCGGGTGGTCACCGTCACAAACGACAAGATCTTCGACGAACCGGTTTACAACTACACCCGCGACTTCCCCTACATCTGGGAGGAGATGCGCCTGCCGGTCTCGTATACGGCCGACCGCGACCGCGCGGAGCAGATCCTCCTGGAAGCCGCGGAGCAGCACTCGGTATCCGCCGGCGACATGGGCATCGAGGCGCTGGAGGAGATGCGCCGCCGGTACGTCATGAGGTCGGCGGACATCCGCCCGCGGGTGTACTACCGGCTGACCGACAACTGGCTCGAGCTGACGGTTCGGTTCGTGGTCCGCGACCACGGCATCCGCGAGGTCAAGGACGCGATGAGCCGCGCGATCATCAAGGCCCTTGACGAGGCCGGGATCGGCATCGCCTCGGCCACCTTCGAGATCGTCGGCCTGCCGCCTGTCCGCCTGTCGCGGCGACCGGAGCCGACGGCGCAGTCGCATGCTCCCGCGAGTGCCCGGCCCGAGGGGAGCGAGAACCCCTGATCCGCCGCGGATGCGGCAGGTTGTCGAGACAGATGGCCCAGAAAGAGACAAACAGGCGGCCTGCTGAAGCAGTTGGCATGCTGATGCGATAATCCATCAAGAAGGGGTAAAAAGCGGAACGCCGGCGGCGATGGCCCCCGCTTTCAGTTTCCCGTCCAGGCATGCGAGCGGAAGGCCCCGGCGGATGGCCGGTTCCAGGTAGGCGGCATCGTAGGCGGACAGATCGTGGGCACGGGCCAGATGTAGGCTATCGGTCCAGGCCCGTGCAACCGTCTCGTCATCCACGACGATGGGGAAGGTGCCGAGGATCGCCAGAAAGCGGGCTGAGTCGGCCGAAGTGGACCGGCCGCGACGCTCACCGACGATCAGGGCATTGGCGACTTCCAGCGACCAGAGAGAGGGGACATAAGCTTGCAACTCGTGCAGCTTGTCGAGGATGGTGACGGCGTAAGCATCGTCTTCATCGTCAAAACCCCAGGCCATCGTGACCAAGCTATCCAGGACAAAAGCGTTGCTGGTATCCATGCCGTTTTCCTCCTAAATAGCTCCCCGTAAGAGGGAAAGTGTGGAACGGCCGCCCTCGGCCGTCCTGAGCCAGCCGAGGGCGGCTGGCCCACATTCCAAGAGGCGAGGATCTATTTAGAACCGGCGGCCTTCCTCGATCAGATCGCGGGGGGTAAGTCCTTCGCCGAGCGTATGGCCTTTGCGAAACTGCTTCATGGCTTCCACGGCGGCCCGCACGTCCGGCTTGGCCTTGGCGGGCTGGGTGGGCACCAACCTGGCCACGGGCTTACCGTGCTTGGTTATGGTGAATTCCTCGCCCTGGGCAACCCGCTCAAGGAGCTGGGGCAAGTGGGTCTTGGCCTCGAACGATCCGACGATGTCCATCAATCCATCTCCCCGCAACTAGACTGGTTGCAACCAGTCCAACCTATTTTGCCGACGGCGGGATATGGCAACGCTTTTCATCGTGGCCGGTTGTCCCACGCATGCCGCGATTCGCTCCATGCCTGGCAGACGACGAAAAGGGTTGGCAATGCGCTTCGGAGACGCGTTTGCCCGAAAACCATTGCTCTTGCAAATGCTGCCGGATTTGATCGCCGTGGAGTAAGACCCGTCGCGCACCTCTATCGTGTTGGTGGGACACGATCCAATCGTGTCACTCTGCTTCGTCCATGCTCCATGAACCATAACACGATCGGAATCGTGTTCCACGGGCAAGAAACTGGTGTCAGCCGTCATGCCGCCATTCTGGCGGCACCCGAACCCATGAAAACATGGTGTGTCATGGACTTACGTCGCTTCCGGGCGTCTGTTTTCTGAGCAGGCTACACCAGTTTCCCCGACACCAGTTTCCCCCCCGCTGATAATCTCCGACCCTTGCATCGTAAACTGACCATGACGGTGCAGTGCACTGCACCGGCTCTCTGTCAATTCGGTCGTTTGTGAAAACCAGCGCGCCGCCAGGGACAGGCGGCGCGCGAAGGACCGGCCTCGTCTTGGCCTCAATACCGTTGAAACGTATTTCAAAGTTTCAGCGGCACTGGTCCTGGCGTGGCGCGGGGCGCTCCGCTGGCGAGCGGATTGAAAAATGGATTCCGAGCGAAGCCAATTCCAAATCGAACTTCAAGTCCTTGAGAATCAATGGCTAACGTCGATTGGCTTTGAATCAATCGACCGAAATCGAAGCCAATCAGGCCGGGGCTGGTGTTGCGGGGGTTGGCGATGTCGGGGCCGCGTGGACAGCGAGTGCCAGCGCCCTGCTGCCGGAGGCAGAATGAAACGGCCCTGGACCAGATTCCAGGCGGCTGCCGCGGTTGTGGTCACAACCGGCTCGCGTGGGGGCTTCCGCTGCTGGACAATCAGGCAGGGCGGCGACTTTCAGAGGAAGGGGAAGGGTGGTGACTCATGTCGGTTCGCAGCGCGGCCATCATCAGCGTCGTGGTTCTTCCGTTTGCGTGGGGGCCTGATCGGGCCAGCGCGCAGCAGCAGCCGGTGCGTATCACGTCGCCGGATGGCGCGGTGGAGTTTGCGATCAGCGGACCGCCGCAGGGCATGGCTGAGAATCCCTCGCCGCGCTACCGCGTGGGATTTCACGGCAAGACCGTGATCGCGGACTCGGGTCTGGGCCTTCAGCTCGAGGGCCAACCGCCGTTTCCCGGCGGGTGGAAGCCGGCCGCGGTCAAGACCTTGCAGGGCGACGAGACCTACCGGGTTCCGGCGGGGAAGTCCAATCCGATCCGCGATCACTATCACGGCCTGGTCATCGACTACGCCGAGGGCGGGGGCCAGAATCGCACGATGTCGATCGAGGCGCGGGCGTATGACGACGGAGTGGCGTTTCGGTACATCGTCCCCGAGCAGCCCGCTCTGCACGAAGGGATCACCCTGACGCGCGAGCGCACCGAGTTCCGGTTCGCCGGCGACGCAACGACTTTTCCACTCATCCTCCGCAACTTCACCACCTCGTATGAAGATGAATACCAGAAGCGGAACCTGAGCGGACTTCATCCGGAATGGCTCATCGGCTTGCCGCTCCTGGCCGAGCTGCCCGGGGTGGCCTGGGCGGCGATCGCGGAAGCCCACATCGAGGATTACGCCGGCATGTACCTAAGCCATGGCGCGAGCTCCTTCTCGCTCGAGGCCAGGCTGCCACCTCTGAAGAACCACCCCGCAAGCGCAGTGCTGGCGAAAACGCCCATGCGTTCTCCCTGGCGCGTGATTCTGCTGGGGCGCGAGCCGGGCCGGCTCATCGAGTCGAACCTGTTGCTGAACCTGAACCCGCCCTCGGCGATCGCCGACACCTCGTGGATCAAGCCCGGCAAGACGGCCTGGGACTGGTGGTCGGGTAGCTACGCGGAGGGCGTGTCCTTCCGGCCCGGCATGAACACCGCGACCATGAAGCATTACATCGACTTCGCGGCCGGGTCCGGTTTCCCCTACATGCTCATCGACGCCGGCTGGGCGGCCCGGCGCGGGCGGGGAACGCCCGACGACATCACCGCCGTCAATCCCGCACTCGACATGCCGGAGCTGCTGCGTCATGCGAAGGAACGAAACGTCAAGCTCTGGCTCTGGGCGCACTGGACCTCGGTCGACCGTCACATGGACGAGGCGTTCCCGCAGTTCGAGCGCTGGGGCGTTGCCGGGGTGAAGATCGATTTCATGGACCGCGACGACCAGGTCATGGTGGCCTGGTACCGGAAAGTGCTCCAGAAGGCTGCCGAACACCATCTCATGATCGACTTCCATGGCGCCTACAAGCCCGATGGGATCGAACGGACGTATCCAAACCTGCTCACCCGCGAAGGAGTGATGGGCCTGGAATACCTGAAGTGGAGCGCCCGTGTCACTCCCGTCTACAACTGCACGTTACCGTTCACCCGCATGCTGGCCGGCCCGATGGACTACACGCCGGGCGGTTTCTTGAACGTCACGCGCGAGGCGTTCGTGCCGCGCAACCGGCAGCCGATGGTCATGGGCACGCGGGCGCACCAGCTTGCGCTCTACGTGGTGTTCGAGAGCCACCTTCAGATGGTCTCTGACTATCCCGAGCGCTATCGCGGGGCGAACGAGAAGGACTTCGCGTTCGTCCGCGCCGTACCCGCGAGCTGGGACGAGACGCGCGTGCTTGCCGGCCGGCCGATGGAGTTCATCGCGCTGGCGCGGCGCCGGGCGCGGACTGGTATCTGGGCTGCCTGACCGACTGGAACGCGCGGGACCTCGAGCTGCCACTCGACTTCCTGGGCGAGGGCCGGTTCACGGCCAGGATCGACGCCGACGCACCGGACGCCGCTGAACAGCCAACGCACACGGCGATCCGCGAGCAGTCCGTCACGCGCTCATCGAAGCTGGCCTTGCACCTGGCGCCGGGCGGCGGGGCGGCCGTCCAGTTCCGTCCCGAGGGAAGCAGCAATCCCCCTCGGCAGCCAGACTGACGCCCGTCCGAGGGAGTGGATCAGTTCTGATCCACCCAGTTGTAGCCGGTGGTCCACTGGGGCGGAGTGCGGTTGACCCGAGGGCCATAGTAATAGTTCCCCTGCGTCGGGTAGAGCACTGGAGAGAGCCCTGGCAGGAAGGGGTTGGAGAACGAGGTCCCCGGCGCCTGGTACACCCGGCCGTCGTAGCCGCGCGTGTAGGTGGTCACGGGTGCGGCCACGGCCCTCCAGGGGGAGATGGGGCCGTAGATGGAGAGTGTCTGATCGCCGTAAATATCGATTGGCGAGTAGCCTCCGCCGGTTGGCCAGTCGCCGCGCACCATCACGTAGGGGGTTGGCTGGAACGTTCCGAGCGTTGCCGGCGACGGTGCGGGACAAACGCTTCGGACCTGGCGAACGGGCCGATTCACGAGAGGCGAGGCGGGGCGGTCCTGTGCGGCCGCCTCGCCTGCGGAAACGAGGACGATGGCCAGCATGCAGCCAGCCATCGGAAACACGGGATGCGACAAGTTGCGGCGAGTCATGTGAGGACCTCAAGGTGCAGATGGCCGCGTGGGCGACGCCTGGATCCGCCGTCGTCCGCTCGCGATGGTTCCTTGAGGAAATTTACCTGACGAATCGCCGCGTGAGGCGGCTTTTTCCGTTCACGAGAGATTCTTGTTGCGGCCGACCATGACATGCAGCTCGTCAACGATCCGCGCCGCGCCTGCTCCCAGAGGAGACCGAAGAATCTCATGCAGCTTGGACATGAGTTCTCCTTCCCGGATCAGCAGACTGTCAAAGGCCGGCGGAACGGCCTTCCGCTGCATGTCCAGAGCAGAGAACCGCGGCTCTTCCGGCCGAGCCTCTCCCAGGGAAGTGAAGTGCTTGTGCAGGCCAGCGTGTGAGCCGTTGCCGTTGCCGTTGCCATTACCGCCGAATGCAAGTGGTGCACCCTCGGCGGGAAGCCACTCGGGGAGCTCGCGGCCACGTGCCAGTGCCATGCCGGCGAGGTCCTTGACAGCATGGGAAGGCGGTAAGGCCGGGTGATCTTCCTGCCCCAGCAGATTCTCCATCGAGACATCCAGTGCCACGGCGATCCGTCTTAAAGTGCCGGCGCGGGGTAGCCCGGTCTTGCCGCTCTCGATCTGGTAGAGCGCCGTGCGCGAGATCTCGGCACGACTGGCAAGCTCGTCAGGGCCCCAACCTTTGGAATAACGGTAGTCGCGCATGCGCTGAGCCAGGGAGTTCACTTGTGTCACCTCGCCATTGAGTTGTGTGAAGAGGAAAAACGTCCCAACACGAACGATTCAGACGGCCAGCGTCCGAACGTATGGCACCGTTCACCGGGAGCCGGGAGGCGGCTTTCAGTCTTGTAAAAAAAACTCTACAAAACCCAGCTTTCTCAGTCAAGAAGCCGAAACGGAAAAATAAAGCGATTTGTTCCACATCCGGGCCGACGTGCCACCGATCATAGCCGAACCACAGCGAGGCGAATCTTCGCGGGAAAAAGGCTCATCGGCGCCGCAGCCTCGTCACGGCGCACTGCCGGACATGCGGCAAGGGGTCCGAAAAGGTTCGTCTTGACGTGCTGGATCGCAAGACAATCCGCATCCGGAACCAATCATTCCCACGATAATTCTTGCTTTGTCCATCTTGGTATATAAGCAGCCGAGCAGGCGAGTCGCGAGCGGGACGCGAGCCCACTGTCCCGCTGGCCGGTCCGTGACAGGAAGCCAGCTTCCACGACTGCTCAGCCAGGTCATGAGCTTGACAGTGATGCTTAAACAGAGAGGATTGGTGGCTGTTTTTTATGGCAGCGAACTGATCTGGCTGCTTCCAGCATGGTGAAATAGGCGGAAAACCTGATCGGGACGGACCGGATCACATGGGACCACAAAAACGCGGCGCGAAGCCTCGGTTGCGATCGGTCACGATCCGGGTTCTCCCGGCTGCCCGGAGCGCGGCTTGCCCGCGGTGCGGCCAATACCGGCGAGGAACTCCACCAGGATCGCCGGGTCGCGCTTCGCGAGCAGATAGGTGATGCGCGACTCGGGGAACTCGAGCTGGCGGAGGCTCTGCTCGGCGCGTTTCCAGAGCCGATCCGCCTTCTTACCATCGGCAAGGTAGAGCTCGGTGGCCAGCTCCGAGAGCTGCTGGTGCTTGATCGCGTCGAAGTTCTTGTAGTAGCGATCGATGATCTTCTTCTGGTAGGGCGAGTAGTCGGCCATGGATTGGGGTACCTCAGCGCTATCCGGTTCGGACCTTGGCCTCATCGTACAGTGCGGAGGGGACCGAGGGCCAGCGCGGTCCAGCACGGTCAAGCTCTCGAGTGTCCGATGTCTGGCCCGCAGCGTTCACACGCCAAACTCTTCACGGAACTGGTCAAGGTTGGCGCGGCGGCCGAGCAGGACGATGCTATCACCCGGCTCGAACGGATCGTCTCCGCCCGGGGGAAACTCGAGACGGCCGTCACTGCGTTTCACGGCCATCACCAGCACGCCGGTGCGCCTGCCGATGTCGGCATCGCGGAGCGTGTGCTGCGCCAGGGGGCTGTCAGCCCGGATCGGGATCTCGTCCATCTCGATGGCAAGGCTGGACCGCTGGGTCACCAGCTCCACGAATTCGAAAGCCGTGGGGTTTGTCAGGAGCGACACGATGCGGTGGGCGCCGATGGCCGCCGGCATGATCACATGATTGGCACCGGCCTGGCGAAGTTTCTTCTGGGTGCTCGGCTGCTCGGCGCGCGCGATGATCAGTAGCTGGGGTGCCAGCTCGCGTGCCGTGAGCGTGATGAACACGTTCGCCGCGTCGTTGGGCATGGAAGTGACGAGCACCTTGGCGCGCTCGACTCCGGCGTCCCGCAGCACGGCCTCATCGGTCGCGTCGCCCAGCAGGTAGAGGAAGCCCCGAGCTTCCATCTCGGCCACCCGGCCCGGATCCTGCTCTATGATCACGAACGGCATTCCCGAGCCGGCCAGGCCCTCGCAGACCAGCGCCCCGATGCGGCCGAAGCCGGCGATCACCGTGTGTTTCTCTTGTGTATTGATCTGCCTCATCATGCGCTGCTGCCCCAGGTATTTCTGGAACTCGCCTTCCGTCAGAAGCGTCACGAAGCCACCGAGCGTGAATGCCACCGAGAAAAGTCCCAGGGCAATGACCAGCATGGTATGGACGCGGAGCGGGGTCGAGGAAAGCGGGTGGACCTCCGTCAGGCCGACCGCCGAGATGGTGATGAACACCTGGTAAAAGGCATCCATGAACGACCATCCCATCATCATGTAACCGGCCGTGCCGTAGACCAGCACAATGCCCAGCAGCACGAAGCCAAAGACGATCCGGCGCACGGATCCGCGCCGCCACGGAGACATCTGCTCAGCACGCCTGGAACGGGCCAGTTGCGGCCGGCCGCGGCCGTCGGTCAGCTTCCGCAGCAGCCTGAGCATGGGACTCGATCCGGCTTCCTTGAATCGCTCTGGAGGGGTATCCGCACCGGCGCGGCAGCGAGTTCTCGTGCGGTCCATGGTCGCGGCCGCCCGCGCTGCGGCCGCCTCAGAGCCGCAGGTGCTGGGCGATGATGTTGCGCTGGATGTCATTGGTGCCGGAGAAGAGCACGCCGCCGATGCTGTCGCGGACGTCGCGCTCCAGGCCGGTCTCGACCGTGTAACCCGAGGCGCCGAAGGTCCGCACCGCGTCGATGCTGTTCTGCACGAAACACTCCGACACGTGCAGCTTGGCCATCGACGCCGCGACGGTGGCGTCTTTTCCCTGCGACTTCAGCCAGGCGTAGCGGTGAACCATCCACCGGCTGGTCTCCAGCCGCGTCATCATGTCGACGATGCGGTTCGAGACCGACTGGAACTTGCCGATCGGCTGCCCGAACTGCTTGCGCGTGCGGGCTTGCTGGATGCAGCGGTCGACCTGGCGGCGCATCGTGCCGACGACGCTGGCCAGGATGGCGCCTCGCTCCCATTCCAGGGCGGCGTTGAAGATCCGCGCTCCGCGTCCCTCGCGGCCCAGCAGGTTCTCCGCCGGCAGCGCACAGTCCTCGAAGACCAGCTCTCCCATGGGTGCCGTGCGCATGCCCAGCTTGGGGATCTCGCGCACGACGTGGAACCCGGGGGTGTCGCGGTCGATGAGGAATGCCGTGATCCCCAGCACCCCTTTGGTCGGATCGGTGGTGGCGAAGCAGAGGAAGACGTCCGCGATCGGTCCGCCTGTGATCCACACCTTGCGGCCGTTGAGGACCCACTGATCACCCCGCCGCTGGGCCCGGGTGCTCATGCTGAAGATGTCGGAGCCGGCTTCCGGCTCGCTCGCCCCGTTGGCGCCAAAGCTGCGGCCGTCGCACAGGCCTGGCAGGTAACGCTGCTTCTGGGCCTCGGTGCCGAAGCTGAGGATCGGCATCGTGATGGTCCAGAGCGATGCGTTGAGTGCGAAGATCAGCCCGGTGTCCGCGCAGCCGTACCCCAGCCCCTCCATCGCGGCGACGGCCGTGGGAATGTCCTCGCCCTGGCCCCCATATTCCCCGGGCACGGGAAGGCCGAGCAGTCCGAACCGGCCGCACCGCTGGTAGCCCTCGCGCCAGAACTCCCCGCGCTGTTCGCGCGCGGCCGCTTCCGTGTCGGCCAGCTCGTCGCGAGCGAACTGAACCGCCGCGTCGTGCCACTTCTGCGCTCGTTCAGACAAGCCAAAATCCATGACCTCGACCTCCTTGTGACGTCAACGGAACAGCTGCGCGGACGGCTGGGGCCACTTCAGGCCACCGACGATGCGCCGGGGTCGGAGGCAATGGAAGAACCCGTGCCGGCACCCCGCGCGTGCAGCGCCGCCTGGAGCAGATGGCGTTCCAGGGGCACCCATGCCGCCAGGAACCGCCCCAGCGGCTCGAAATACCCTCCACTAGTGTACTTTCGTAAACAAGCGGAGAGCGGCCCCAGAGTGCCTTCCAGATGATCGCCGAAGAAGCGTCTCTGAGCAAGCTCGCACGCCACGATCAGCTCGGCCGCCTGCCGATCGAAGAGTGCCAGCCGCGAGGCCTGCCGGCGCTGGGTGATCAGCCAGTTCATGAACTCCAGTTCATAGGCGATGTGGTCGGCCCGCGCGGGAGCCTTGCCGCCGGGGGCGAACCCGAACATCGTGTAGGTCTCTTCCAGTTGTGCGAGGGTCCGGGCAAGCAATGCGTCATCCCTGGGCGCACCGTGATCCAGCGCGAAGGGCGAGCAGCCGGAAGATTTCTGCCGGGCGCAGAGCACCCGCTCGTACTCCGCCTTCAAATGGTCGAGCGGCTGGCAAAGCTCAACCACCAGGAATCGGAGATCGAGTTCCTCGCAGGGCAACTCCTCGCTGCGGATCGGATAGCGTGCGGCACGGGCAAGCTCGATGAACCGGTCCGCCGTGGCGATGGCCAGGTGCTGCTCCTGGGCGTTGAGCACCGGTCCCCACTTGCCCGTGTCCGGATGGGAAAAGAGCGCTCCAAGAAGGGCGTAAATCCGGCCCCGAGCGGCTTCGACCGAGCCGATCTCCATGGGCTGCGAATTCAGATTATTCTCATCCAGATTCAATTCTCTGACTTCATGAGAAACACGCCTGGTTCCCATGCTTGGCCCCCAAAACGGCATCGCGGACCAGTTCTGTCGGGAGGGCGAGGGTTGTGCCGAGCCTGCTGAGCAGGAGCTAGGCACGAGACTGACCCTACCGGAACCCTTATTTTACTTGCGCTGCTGAATGATCTTTGCAAAAACTTTTGACAGAGTCTTTCGATCTCTTCTGTTGTAACAGAACAATCTGGTCCTTGCATCAGGACACCCCGGAAAATGATCACGCGAGATCGAAAGCCAGAAAACTGCCTGCCACGCATGTGGTTGGAACGGGCGACGCAGGGTCTCGCGATTATCAGCACATGATGGACCGTTGCCCGCCCCACGCAGGAATTGCACTCCCACTGCGTCTCAGGGGAGGGACAGACGTCCACAACGCGCGCGGAGAAATGGAATCCACGCATCCATGCCGACGGGAGGAAATCGCCTTGCACGCATTGCTGAAGGCAGAGAGACGTTATTGCGGCTGGCTCTTGCGCGGGGCGAAGTGGTAGCAGTAGAAGACGCCGATGGCGAGCAGGATGAGCCCCCACCAGAGGTCGGCGTGGTACTTTGCCAGGTGCACCGCGGGCGGAACGAAGAGGCCGTAGATGCCCGAGATGGTGATGATCATCCCGTAGAAGGCCAGCAGGATGCCCACGAAGAACCAGATCGAGAGATGAGAGTCGGATGTCATGACGGGAGAACCTCACCAGAAGATCACGTTGAGCGCGACGAAGACGGCGGCGACGACGCCCGCCCAGAAAATCGGCCGTTTCCAGACCGGCATATGCAGTTCGGAAGGAACCGGCGTGCAGCCGTACACGAGGCCGACGAGCTCCTTGTCGGTCTTTGGCTTCGTCACAAGACTCACGGCCACCGTCACGCCCACGCAGATGATCCAGGACCAGAGCCCGCGGTACATGTTCTCGGCCATCGGCTTGGCATGCGGCGAGAGCGCGACGTACGCCAGCGCGTCGGGCCTCATGAACACCCAGAACCACATGGCAATCGAGGACACCGTCCCCGCCAGCAAGCCCCAGAAGCCGCCGGCCGGGGTCGCGCGCTTCCAGAGCATGCCCAGCAGGACCGTACCGAAGAGCGGGGCGATGAAGAAGCTGAAGAGAGCCTGCACGTAGTCCATGATGCTGGAGAACTGCATCACCAGGTACGCCGTGCCAATGCTGACGAAGATGCCGATGACCGTGCACCAGCGTCCCATGCTCACGTAGTGCGCATCGCTGGCGTCCTTCTTGAAGAACGCCCGGTAGATGTCATAGGTCCAGACGGTGGCGAAGGCACTCACGTTCCCTGCCATGCCGGCCATGAACCCGGCGATGAGCGCCGTGATGCCCAGGCCAAGCAGTCCGGGCCCGAGATAACGGGCCATCATCAGCGGCAGGACGTCATTGTAGCTATAGGCCCCCGGGTTGGCGGCGACCTCGCTCTCGGGCAGGAGCTTCACGTCCAGCACCGCCAGTCCCAGCAGCCCCGGCAAGATGACGATGAACGGGACCATCATCTTGAACGCCGCGCCGATGATCGGCGCCAGCTTGGCGGAGCGCAGGTCCTTGGCCGAGAGCACTCGCTGGACGACCAGAAAGTCTGTCGTCCAGTACCCGAACGAGATCACCCAGCCCAGGCCGAAGACGATGCCCGTCCAGTGGATGCCCATCGGGTTGCCCTGGAACGAGCCGAGCGTGCTCCAGGCGTGGGTGTAATCGGCGCGGCCCAGCCGTTCGGCAATCTGCAACTTCAAGTTTTCCCACCCGCCGGCCTCCACCAGGCCCAGAATCGGGATGAGCATGGCGCCGGCCCAGATCAGGACGAACTGGAGCACCTCGTTGAAGATGGCCGATTTCAGCCCGCCCAG
Organism: uncultured Planctomycetaceae bacterium; assembly: GCA_963833985.1. Classification (GTDB taxonomy): domain Bacteria; phylum Planctomycetota; class Planctomycetia; order Isosphaerales; family Isosphaeraceae; genus Aquisphaera. Next base: position 4,387,543 of record CAWIAD010000002.1, on the reverse strand, counting down.
CGAGACATACGCGGCCACGGTGAGCGACGAGACCCAGATGCTGAAGTTGATGTCCCAGCCCAGCACGACCTTCATCACGCTGGCCATGGCGAACATGTTCACACCGCTCATGAGAATGGTCATGAGCGCGAACGAGATGGCCGCGAACGCCCGGCTGTTCTCGCCGAAGCGAAGCTGGAGGTAGCCGGGCACCGAGTGCGTCTTGGAGATGTAATAAAAGGGCATCATGACGATGCCCAGGAAGAGCATCGCCGGGATGGCGCCAATCCAGTACCAGTGGGTGGCGAGGATGCCATACTGGTATGCGGCCCCCGCCCATCCCATGAGCTCCAGCGAGCCCAGGTTGGCGGAGAGGAAGCTCAGGCCCGCGATCCAGGCGGTCATCTCACGGCCGGCCAGAAAGAAGTCTTCACCGGTCTGCGTCTGCCGTTTGAGATACCAGCCGATGCCCAGCACCATGACGAAGTAGGCGATGATGATCACCACGTCGGGCAGGCTGAGCGACAGCAGCTTCGTGGTCACGGTCTCGGCGGCAAGCAGCAAGGGCAGGCCAGGCATCGTGGTCGAGTCTCCAGGTCAGTTGGTTTGCTGCGGCCTGGCGGCCGATCCGCGCCGGCCGAGGTAGGTCATCAGTCCGCCGAAGGCAAGCATCACCAGTCCCCACCAGAGGTTGACATTGATCTCCAGCGATCGCTCGTAGATGGTCGGCTGCATGAACTGCGTGTACAGCCCGTAAACCACCAGCAGCCCGCCCAGCGTGGCGAACAGGAGGCCGATCGGCAGCCGGATATCAAGGTTCATGGCAGGCTCGTCTCGCGTGGCTCAATAGAACAGGAAGTTGAGTGCCAGGGTCATCACCAGCACGATGATTCCCAGGGCCAGCGGCCGTTGGTACCAGGTGAGGTGGCCTTCCTGGGGCTTGTCCGTCAAGGCGTAAACCAGCCCCACCAGCTCGCCGTCGGGACGCGGACGGGTGAACAGGCTGACGGCAATCGTCACGACAAAGCAGAAGGTCCACGCGAAGATGGCCATCCAGAAGTTCTGGGCCATCTCGGTGGGGAACGTGTAAACCGGGCTGGCTCCGGCGAGGTCCGTCAGCCAGCCCCCCTTGATACCGGGCTCGCCGCCGGCGGGCAGACAAAGGCCGTGGAAAATGGCTGCCGCTCCGGTGCCGGCCAGCAATCCCGAGAACGCCCCGTGGCCGGTCGCTCGCTTCCAGAACATCCCCAGCAGGAACGTCGCGAACAGGGGCGCATTCACGAACCCGAAGACGAGCTGCAAGGCGTCCATGATGTTGTTGAAGCGCGACACCAGGTAGGCGGCCGCAATCGAGATGACCGTGCCGAAGAGCGTGGCGAAGCGCCCCATCCAGAGGTAATGCCGGTCGCTCGCACGGGAATGCAGGTAGGCCTTGTAAATGTCGTACGTCCAGACGGTGTTGAACGCCGTGACGTTGCCGGCCATGCCCGACATGAAGCTGGCCAAAAGGGCCGTGAGCCCGAGGCCCAGCATGCCGGCCGGAAAGTACTTCAGCAGCATCTGGGGGATCGCCATGTCGTAGTCGGGCACCAGGCGGCCCTGGGGATCGAGCTCGAGCTTTCCGGTCCAGTAGTCCACCTTGGCCGGGATGATTCCCTGCACGGCGGGGATCGTCAGCGCAGGCCCGTCGCCGGCTGCCGGGGCGGGTTCGGACTTCGGGGTGGGCAGCGTGATGGCGATCAGGCCCGGCAGGATCACCAGGAACGGGAAGAACATCTTCGGCAGCGCGGCAATCAACGGCGTGCGCCGGGCCGACGTCATGCTGTCGGCCGCCATGGCTCTCTGCACCACCAGGAAGTCCGTGCACCAGTAGCCGAAGGAGAGTACGAACCCCAGCCCCATCACCAGGCCGAACCACTCCACGCCAAGTGGATTCGTGCTGGCATGCTGCATGCCGACCCAGGTATGCGTGAACGCTTCTTTGTCCATGCTCGCGAGCGTCGCCTGCATGCCGGACCAGCCGCCCACGTTCTTCAGGCCCAGGAGCACCAGCGGCAGGAAGCCGGCGACGATCAGAAAGAACTGGAGCACCTCGTTGTAGATGGCGCTCGTGAGCCCGCCCAGGTAGACGTAGCCCAGCACGATGAGCGCCGAGAGGATGATGCTGGCGTGGAAGATCCAGTCCCGCGGCATGCCGAGCGCCAGCACCGGCGCGTCGAAGACGTGCAGCAGCATGATCAGCTTGGCCATGGCGTACATCGAGATGCCGCTGGAGAAGACCGTCATCACCGCGAACGTGATGGCGTTCAGTCCACGCGTCTTCTCGTCGAACCGCAGCCGCAGGTATTCCGGCACCGAGTGCGCCCGCGAGCCGTAGTAGAAGGGCATCATGAACAAGCCCACGAAGACCATCGCCGGGATCGCGCCCACCCAGTAGAAATGGCTGGTGGCGATGCCGTACTTGGCCCCCGACGCGGCCATGCCGATGACCTCCTGCGCCCCCAGGTTGGCGGAGATGAACGCCAGCCCGGCCACCCACGCGGGGATCGACCGCCCCGAGAGGAAGAAGTCCTCGCTGGTCTTCATGAACTTCTTGAGCGCGAAGCCGATGCCCAGCACGAACGCCAGGTAGATCAGCATGATCAGGTAGTCGATCCACGTCAGTGTGGGCATCGTCACGGGTTCCCTGGGAGAGCGGTCAACGCGCCATGTGAGCCGGAACCGGACCGGCGGCTCGCCTCATTCTGGTGATCGGGCCCGCATTATGACACCTCGTGCGCGCAAGCTCAACACGCCAGCGGGCGCAGAGCCGGTCGGTCGCGCTGGGTTGGCGCGGTCGTGACGAATTCGGCGATCACTTCGCCCAGAACCGGTACACCGTGGTTTGCCTGTAGGTGTCATCCGGGTTCAGGACGACCGACGGAAAGCCTTCGTGGTGGATCGAATCCGGGTAGTGCTGGGTCTCCAGGCAGAGGCCGCCGTACTGCATGTAGGCGATTCCGCTCTTGCCCTTGATCGTGCCGTCCAGAAAATTGCCGGTGTAGAACTGGACGCCCGGCTCGGTCGTGGAGATCTGGAGCAGCCGGCCGGATTTCGGGTCGTATACACGTGCCGCCAGGGCCAGGGTCTTTCCCCGGCTGTCGAGCACGAAGTTATGGTCATAGCCCACCGGGTTGGTGGCCAGCTGCTTGATCCGCGAACCGATCGGCGTGAGCTTGCGAAAGTCGAGCGGCGTGTCTTCGACCGTGGCGACCTTGCCGGTGGGAATGAGCGTGGCGTCGACCGGCGTGTAATGGCTGGCCGTGAGCTCCAGCTCATGCCCCAGGATGCTATCGGATGTCTTCCCGCCCAGGTTGAAGTAGCTGTGATTGGAGAGATTGATCGGCGTGCGCTTGTCGGTGTTCGCCTGGTACTGGATCATCAGCTCATTCTGATCGGTGACCGTGAACTCGACGCTCACCGTCAGGTTCCCCGGATAGCCTTCCTCGCCGTCGGGGCTGAGATAGCTCATCTTCACCGACGGTCCGTCGGCGCGCTGCACGGGTTCGGCCTTCCAGACGACCTTGTCAAACCCCTTGATGCCCCCGTGCAAGCTGTTCGGCGGGTCGTTGACGGCGACATGGTACTCTTGCCCGTCGAGGGTGAACTTCCCCCTGGCGATCCGGTTGGCCACCCGGCCAACCGTCGCGCCGAAGTAGGGTTCTTTGCCCAGGTATCCCTCCAGGCTATCGAACCCCAGGACGATGTCGTCTTCCTTGCCGTTGCGGTCCGGCGCATCGATCTCGGTGATGGTCGCGCCGTAGGTCATCACCTTGACGGTGATCTGTCCGTTCTTCAGCACGTACAGTTCCACCGGCGTGCCGTCCGGCAACTTTCCGAATTGCATCTTGGTCACGCTCCCCGTTCCAGCGGCGGCGTCCGCCCGTGCAGGTGTTGCGGCCATCACCCAGACGGCCATCGCTCCCAGAAGGAACACCGCCGGCCCCACGCATCTGTCTTTCCCGCGCATCAATCGCTCCTGGCTTTTCGTGCTCTCGCGAGCCCGGTCTCTGGCACCTTGATCCTGACTCACGCCTCTTCACAGCCCTGCCCGCCGGCTCATCGTCGCCTGCTCCACGGGCAAAATCAACCGATCAGAACCGCGGGATCTGCACTCGCTCGCCACCCCGCAACGCCGATTCGTGGGCGCACAGGCCCACCATCGTCCAGTTGGCCGACGTCTCCGCGTCGGGCAGGGCCGGGCGCTCGCCGCGCACGGCGCTCAGGAATGCGTGGACGAGGTGCGGGTGCGATCCGCCGTGCCCGCCGCCCTGAAGGAACGACAGGTGCTCGGCATCCTGGATGGCCGACGGCTGGGTGAACCGGCGGATCCCCTCGGGAAGCCGGCCGGCGTAGTCAGGCACATGCACACGCGCCGCAATCTCCGGTTCGGAGAGCGGGCGCTCTGGTGTGCTTTTGGTATGGATCACCGGCTCCTCGCCTTCCACCTGCTGCCACTCGAACGACTTCCTGCTGCCCGAGACATCGAAGCTCTCCCGATACTGCCGAGCCGTGTCGAACAGGCTGCGCGTCACCTCGGCCACCACGTCGCAGTCGTCGATCTGGAACGTCGCGGTCTCGATGGCGAACGGGCTGCCGTAGCGTCCGATCAGCTCCTCGCGGATCCGGCCCGAGCCGTGGCAGACCACGCTCGCGGCCAGCTTGCCGAGGATTGCCAGGCACGGGCTGACGCAGTGCGTGGCGTACCACATGGGGGGAAGGCCCGGCCAGTAGTCGGGCCAGCCGTCCATGTCTTGCTGGTGGCTGCCCCGCAAGAACTGGATCCGTCCCAGCTCGCCCCGGTCGTACAGCTCCTTGACAAAGAGGTATTCCCGGCTGTAGACCACGGTCTCCATCATCATGTAGACCTTGCCCGAGGCGCGCCGGGCCTCCACGATCTGCCGACACTCGTCGATCGACGTACCCATGGGCACCGTGCAGGCCACATGCTTGCCCGCCTTCAGAGCCTCGATCGACATCCAGGCATGATCGGGTATCGGCGAGTTGATGTGGACCGCGTCGATCCCGGGGTCTTCCAGCAGCCTGCGGTAGTCAGTGTAGCGGCCCGCGATGCCGTGGCGGTCGCCGCACTCGTCCAGTCCTTTGCGGTCGCGCCGGCAGATCGCCGTCAGTTTCACGCCTGGGTAGTTCTGGTAGATGGGGATGAACTCGGCACCGAAGCCGAGCCCGATGATCGCTAGGCGGATCGGCGTGTTGCTGTCCATTTTGGAGAATCCTGGAGCGGCTGGTGCACGGGGCTCAGCCGGGGAGAGGATCGATGGGTCTCAATCGAGGCCAGCGGCGCTGGTCCCTTGCGAAGTCCCGTGCAGCATAGTAGGACGGTTGATTGAAGGCAAGCACCCCGAAAGGACACTCCTCATGGCCCCATTTACTTCGTCGCAGCCGCTCCGTATCGGGTTCATCGGTGTGGGCGCGGTGGTGGGCTATCACCACCTGCCCGGCCTGCGGCTGGATGAGCGTGCCACGCTGACTGCCATATGCGACGCCGACACGAAGCTGCTCTCGCGCCGCCAGGCCGAATGGGGCGTGGAGCACGTCACGACCGATGCGATCGAGCTCTGCAAGTCTGACCTGGTTGACGCCGTGGTGATCGCCACGCCGAACGACCTGCACAGGCCCATCGCCGTGGCCGCGGCGCAGGGCGGCAAGCACGTGATGTGTGAGAAGCCGCTGGGCCTGAACGCCGCCGAGGTGCGCTCCATGTATGTTGCGGCGCCGACGCCGGCGTGGTGCACATGACGGCCTTCACCTACCGCTTCGCGCCGGCGATGCGCTACCTGCGGCACCTGCTCAGGTCCGGCGCTGGGCAGCCCGCGCCACTTCCGCTCGCAGCGGTTCCTCGACTGGCCGGAAACGAGCTGGGGCTGGCGGCAGTACAAGGCCCGCGCCGGAGCCGGCGACCTGTTCGACATGACCATCCACCGCATCGACTTCGCAATCGACCTGCTGGGTCCGATTGCGCGGGTCTGCGGCGCCGTGGCCCGGTTTGCACCGCGCGACCGCAACGCCGAGGGCAAGCCGTGCCCGCCCTCCGAGGTGGACGACTGGTCGTGCCTGATCGGCGAGTTCGCCTGCGGCGCGACGGGGGTGTGGGAGGGGACGACGCTGGCCAAGGGCTACGAGCGCAACGGCTTCGGCCACGAATGGGCCGAGATCAACGGCTCGGAAGGCTCGGCCGTCTACCGCCTGCACGAGCCGAACACGATCCTTCTGGGCAAGACCGGACAGGACCTCGCTCCGGTGCCCGTTCCACCCGAGTTCCTGAAGCCCGCCGACAGCCCGCGCAGTCTCGCCGAAGGGGCTCCCGCCACGGTGTTCCGCTATGACCTGATGTGGGAGTTCGTCTCCGCGATCAGCGCCGGCCGCCCCGCGGTCCCCAGCTTTTACGATGGCCTGAACGCCCAGCTCGTCGCCGACGCCGTGCTCGAGTCGCACGCGAAGCGCACCTGGATCGATACGCCCCTGGCGCCGGTGTGAGACCAGCTGGCCGATCCATTCGTCATTCCTGTACCCTCGAGCTTCGGCGGCCCTGTCGAGGGTCCCCGTCCTCATGTCGGCTCCTCGGCACGGGATCGAAGCACGGCATGCGCGGAACCCGAGATCCTCACCGGCCGGGGCTGGCTCGTGGATTGCTCCGCGCACTCGCCTCGTCCGGGATGTCCGAATCCCCGGCACTTCGATCCGCCCGGAGGTCGACGCATCGGCCGCGCCCGGGCCAGGCCGCGCAGGGCCCTGGTCCTCGTCCGGGCGAGTGCACTAGGCAGGCGGGGCGCCAGCCCTACAATAGAGCGGGTCTGGGGAACGGTGGCACGGCCGCAAGGCGAGGACCGGCGGATACATGGCAATCATCGATGTGACGGGGCTGAGCAAGACCTACCGCGTCTTCCAGAAGAAAGAGGGCGTGCTCGGGGCGCTGCGGGGGCTTTACAAGCGGGACTATCGCGAGGTCCGCGCGGTCGACCGGATCAGCTTCTCCATCGAGCCGGGAGAGATGGTGGCGTTCCTGGGTCCCAACGGGGCGGGCAAGACGACGACCCTGAAGATGCTGGCCGGGCTGATCTACCCGACCAGCGGAGAGGCACGGGTGCTGGACTTCGTGCCCTGGCAGCGAGCCGACCTCTTCCGCCGCCAGTTCGCGCTGGTGATGGGACAGAAGAACCAGCTCTGGTGGGACCTGCCGGCGGCCGATAGCTTCCAGCTCCATCGCGAGATCTACTCGATTCCGCAATCCGAGTTCGACCGGACGCTCGGGGAGCTGACCGAGATCCTGGGCGTGGGCAAGCTGACCAGGCAGGCGGTTCGCGAGCTGTCGCTTGGCGAGCGCATGAAGATGGAGCTCATCGCCGCGCTGCTGCACGGGCCGAGGCTGCTGCTGCTGGACGAGCCGACCATCGGCCTGGACGTCGTGGCCCAGGCGGCGATTCAGAAATGCCTGCTCGATTATCACGATCGCCGCGGGGTGACCGTTCTTTTGACCAGCCACTACATGCGCGACGTCGAGGCGCTCTGCGAGCGCGTGATCGTGATCAACCACGGCGCCCTGGTCCACGACGGGCCGCTCGCGGGGATCATCGAGAAGTTCGGCGAATCAAAGCTGGTGAAGTTCCAGTTCGAGGGCGAAGCGCCGCAGGACCTGGGCCGGTTCGGCCACGTGGTCCGCAACGAGGGGCCTTTCGTCGACATCCGGATCGAGCGGACGCGCGTGCCCGAGATCCTCAGCGCGGTGCTCGAAGGGCACGCGCTGGCCGACGTGACGGTGGAAGATCCGCCTCTGGAGGAGATCATCGCCAAGGTGTTCAAGGAGGCACGGCTCGACCATGACGCCGCCTGACGGACTGGCGGCGCCCGCCGCCCCCGCCCCCGCCCACGTACCGCTTGTGACCGCCGCTTCGGCCAAGGACGTCCTGCTCCGGCAATCGCCCCCGATCGGCGTGCTGGAACGGATCAAGAAATACACCAAGATTGTACGCGTCTCGCTCTCGGAACGGATGACCTACCGGGCGGATTTCCTGCTCGGGACGGTGCTGCGGTTCCTGCCTCTGGTGACGACGATCCTGCTCTGGAAAGCGATTTACGACGGCGCGGAGGCGTCGGAGCTGGCGGGCTTCCGCTACCGCGAGATGATCGCCTACCTGCTGCTCACGAACATCAGCCGGATGTTCTCGAGCATGCCGGGGCTGGCCGGCGGCATCGCGCGTGAGATCCGCGAAGGCACCCTGAAGCGCTACCTGATCCAGCCGGTCGACATGATCGGCTACCTGCTCTCGTATCGCATCGCGCACAAGCTCGCCTACATCACGATGTCGTTCTTGCCGTATTTCGCGCTCTTCGCGCTCTGCCATAGCTACTTCGACGGCTTCCCGGATGCCCTGACGATGGTTGCCTACGTCGTCTCGCTGGTACTGGCGTTCCTGGTTGGCTTCTACTTCGAGGCGACCGTGGGGATGGTCGGGTTCTGGTTCCTGGAGGTGACGTCGCTGCTCTACATCGTGATGACGCTCAACTTCTTCATCTCCGGACACATGCTCCCCCTGGACCTGCTGCCGGAGCCGTGGTGCACCCTCTTGAAAGCCCTGCCGTTCCAGTACATGGCCTATTTCCCGGCCGTCGTTTTCCTGCGCAAGGTGCAGGGCTGGACGCTGGTACTGCACCTGGTCCTGCAACTGATGTGGGTGGTCGTCTTCATGCTGCTCTGCCGCGGTCTGTACCGGCTGGGGCTGACGCGCTACAGCGCCTATGGAGGGTGAGCCAGTGCTCGCGAGCGTGCGCAAGTATCTCAGGCTGCTCTATCACATGGGCCAGTACGCGCTCAGCCGCGAGCTGGCGTTCCGGGGAAACTTCCTGGTGAAGGTCTCCGTCGAGGTGCTCTGGCTGGGGATCATGATCGCCTTCTACCGCACCGTCTTCGCCCGCACCAGCCACGTGGCGGGCTGGTCGGAACCCGATTACTTCTTCTTCATCGGCTGCTATTTCGCAATCAACGGCCTCGTGGAGACGCTCTTCTTCGAGAACTGCAACGAGTTCGCCGAGCTGGTGCGCACCGGTGATCTCGACTTCCTGCTGTTGCGGCCGATCGACGAGCAATTCCTGATCTCGCTGCGGCGGATCGACTGGGGGACAGCGCCCAATGTCCTCATGGGGGGCGCTCTCATGATCATTGCCCTGGTGCAGAAAGGATGGCACTTCGATCCGGGGCGGGTGGTCCTGTTCGTGATCACCCTGACTGCCGCCACCGCGATCGCATACAGCTTCATGCTGCTGCTCACGACGACCTCGGTCTGGCTGGTCCGCAACCAGAGCCTGATGGAGATGTGGTGGATGTTTTCTAGCCTCGCGCGCTATCCCAAGGAGATCTTCGCGGGGCCCCTGGGCGAGCCGCTGGGCAACTTCTTCACGTACATCGTGCCGATCCTGGTGGTCTCGAACGTTCCGGCGAACGTGATGGTGCGCGCGTTCGACCCGTCTCTCGTCGTGCTCACCATCGTGGCCGCGGTGGTCATGCTCTGGCTCAGCCGCCGGTTCTTTCATTACGCGCTACGGTCCTACCGCAGCGCGAGCAGTTAGTTGGGGTCGCGCGGGGCGGTCTCACTTCCGGCTGTCGACGAGTGAGAGCACGAAGGGCCGATCAGACGAGGGCTGGAGGCTGGTGGCGAAGCTGATCCTCGCGACGGCTCCGGGTCCCAGCGAGCCCACGAGGCATTCGGCCAGGGCCGCGCGGTCGCCGGCGTAAGGCAACCGCACGGGCCGCCCGCCGAGCAACCGCTCGCGGATCGGCTCCAGCGGAGGGAACCCAAGCTTGCGAGCGCGGGTGAGCCAGGCGGCCGTGTCGACCTCGCCGTGAAATGCCGGCAGCTCGATGGGTTCCAGCAGCTCGGCAGGGCTCACCTGGTAGAACAGGTGGCCGAGCGCCAGGGCGTTGCGGTAGATCACGAATGGCTGGCCGCCGACGGTCTGAAGGCTTTCCAGGTCGATCACCAGCACGTGCGTGTAAAGCTGGCGGCCGCCCCGGCCGCTGTATTCCGGAGGTCCCTCGCAGCTCCTCGAGAGCGCGAACCGCCCGCCGGGAAGGCCGTGGAAATTGACGCTCACGCGGTTATGCTGGTCTTGCTGGAGCGACCCGTGCGATGGCGACCAGCGCGCGATGGCCTGAGCCTCCTGGCCGCTGATCCCCCTGGACCGCGAGACCAGGTGGTATCCCCCGCGGCCGTTGCGGGGAAGAGATGTGAAGATCGCCTGCTCCGCCCACACGTGCGCATTCCTTTAGCCCAGCTTGTCGACCATCCACGCGAACGGCTCGATGATTCCTCTGGGCTCGACGCGCAGGGGGACCAGGTACTCCTGACCCGAGTCGCTCACCAGCTTGGCCGACGAGCCGGCCACGCCGGAGCAATAAAACGCGTAGTGCTCCAGCCGGGCCTGGCACTGGGCATGCAGGCTGGAGACGTTCCCCCGCGCGAATGCCTCGGGATCGCTGATCCACTCCTCGAAGAGGTCGGCCTTGGTGAAGACGACCGCGACCGGGATCTCCAGCTTGCGGGCTTTCTTGCGGCCCGGACGCAGAGCATCCAGGTAGCTGATGAGCTGCATCGCGAACAGCTCCTGGCCCCGTCCGTCGGCCACGACCTCCACCAGATCCACCAGGACAACCATACCCGAGCACCGGCTGATCAACGCGCGAATGGTCTTGTGCGTACCCGGATTCTCCATCTCCGCGCTGACGGCCTCGCCGGCGACGTCGGGCGTGACGATATCGGCCGCTCCCTTGTTCTTACCCCGCGCAGTCATGATCTCGCAGTGCAGCCAGTTCCAGCGGTCCGTCTCGACGGGAGTCTTCTCGGGAAACCTCTGGCGCTCCAGCGCCAGAATCAAGTTGCGGTGCAAGGTCAGCGAGTACGGGCTGCGCGACAGACCCTGGAGTCCGCTGGCGCCGCGGGAGAGCTGGTCCAGCAGCATGCCCAGGTAGACAGTCTTGCCCACGCCCGTCGGTCCCAGGACCACCACGAACCGGGGAGGGTGCGGGCGCGAGCGGATCGATTCGATGACCTTGAAGGGGACGAAGCAAGTGCCGCAGGGCTCACCCTCGTAAGTGTGGCCCCCGCACAGGGGGCACGCGAAGTCGCTCGCCTGCCGGTTGTACTCCATGAGCAACGGTGCGTTCGACATGGGAACTCTCGAAAAAGCCAGCATCTGTGAAGGTCAAGCAAGTTCGGCCGGGGTTGCGTGCGCAGTGTTCAAACAGGCTCAGGGCAAGGGCTGAAGCTGGTGGAGGCTCAAGGCGCACCGGAAGCCGATGTTCTCACGGCGATCGAGCTCGGCCTGGCCGGTGACGAACTGGCAGGTTGCCTCGTTGGGGAAGTAGGTATTGAATGCGCCGCCGATGATCCGGCGCAACGGCTTCCACGCCTGGAAATACTCGCCGGGCCTGCATGGAATGGTTTCCAGCGGGTCGTCGAGCCATTCCCAGACGTTGCCGGTCATCTGGTAAATGCCGTTGGGCGTGGCGCCCGCGGGATACTCGCGAACGGGCACGGTATGCCCAAGCCCGGACGAGGAGAGGTTGGTGCGCACGGCTCATACATGTTGCCCCAGGGATAGCGGTTGCAGGTACCTCCGCTGAGCTGCTCGGGCCAGCCGCCGGCCTTCTGCCACTCGGCAGCCGTGGGCAGGCGCTTGCCGACCCAGCGGGAATATGCCACGGCCTCGTACCAGCAGACTCCCACGACGGGATGTTCGGCTTTTCCGGCGGGGAACTTGCCGTGCTCCCAGTCGCGCGGGCCTGGCCGGCCCGAAAGATCGGTGAACCGGGCCACGCTGGGCCAGACTTCCGTCGGCCAGATTTGCAGGTCGTCATAAGCGCCCGAGGTCACGAACCGCTGGAACTGACGGTTGGTGACCGCACAGCGGTCGAGGTAGAAGCCTTCCAGTTCAACGGCCGCCAGGCTGCCGTCGCAGAGCATGAGGGGCACGTTGCCGGCCGGCACCAGGGCCATCTGCGTATTCAGTGCTCCCCAGGCGGTGCGGACGTCACTGTCGTCGATCTGTCCCATGGCTTCGCGCAGCAGCACGAATCCGTAGCGGTCCTGGGCGATGAGCTTGCGGGCCATTCCCAGGTCGGGATTGCCGCGCTCCTCGGCGGATCGCTCGGCGGCGGCGTTCCGGTCGCCGTCACTGGCGGTTCTGGAGGATCCGGCGCGGGCTGGCTTGCCGGGTGCGATCCATGCCAGGAAGCGTCCGGCCAGACCGCGGTGACGGCGTGGTAAGGCCGAGGCGACCGGGGTGGGCCGGTCGTGCCGCGGGGCGTCCTGCTCACCTTTGCGTTTCTGCTCCAGGGAAAGGTTCACGGACATGGGGTGGCGCCCTATCAATGCGGTGAGAGGCGAGCGTCCGTCGTGCGGCGGACATCGCTACAGAGCGTTTGAAACTGACGAAGGATGGACTCCGCGACGGGGTTGGCGTTCTCCGCGCCCATGCCGGCGCTGCGCAGGCTGGCCGTGCACGACCTGAGCGTCGACCGGATGAGGCGCGTGGTCAGCGTGGGCCGGCCGGGCGGTCGTTCCCTGCGTGAGCGCGTCAATGCGTTCCTGTTCCAGCCGTTCCCAGGCGTCCGTGAGCAACTGCCGGTCGTTCTCGAGCTGCATCAGCATCTGCTTCCCTGCCGCGTCCGGGCCGGCCGCGTCGATGCGTGCGCGGTTACGTTCCCGCTCCAGCTCCTCGAGCGTCTGCTTGAGCATCTGCTCGGACCGCGCCAGCTCGGCGGAGGGCACTCCGGAGCAGCCTCTGGCCAGCGCCTCGATCGAATCGAGCCGGCGAAGGACGTAGCGGCGCAGCTCCTCGAGATTGACTTTCAGGACCGCGTCGGCAGGCGAGACAGCGGTCGCTGAGGGCAGCGCGGCCTTCGCGGATCGCGGTCTGGCACGCAGCTCAATGGTTCGCTCGTTCGAGTGGGAGGGGCTCATATTCATCGTGGTGCCGTCCTGGTCCAGAGGCGTGATAGCCGTGCGCCCAGCCGGTTGCGGTTCCGCGCCTCCGCCTCGTGGTTGTGAATCTCCTTGAGATGCTGCCGGAACTCGCGGATCCGCAGATCAGCCTCGATCGCGCCGGCCGGCTCGGCAGCCGCGACGGGCCGGACGACGGCCAGTTCGCTCTCGTGCGCGACGAGGGCCGCCCGAGACGACTGCGCGGATCGAGGTAATCGCGATCTCGTATTCCCGGCGTTCGCGGTCGCGTTCGTCCTGGACCTGTTCGCAGGTCTTGCGGGCCTCTTCCTTGCCTTGCCGCGCCGCCTCGACCTCCTGGCGCAGCGACTCCATCTCGGAAAAGGCCGCCTTTTGCAACTCCTGGCACTGCTTCATGAGGCGCTGGTTCTCGGATTCGAGGAGTTCCATCCCGGCCCGGTCGCCGCTGCCGGCACCTTCCTTCGCCGTCTGTGCCAGCAGGGATTGCAGCCGAGCGATCTCGTTTTCCAGGTCGCGGCGCTGCGTCGTCCAGGCCTGCCGTTCCACGCCCAGGCGTGCGCGAGACTCCTCAAGCGCGCGGCGCTGCGTTTCCAGCTCCTGAGCGGATTGTCCGGCGGCTGTCTCTGCCTGCCGCTCAAGCCGCTCCTCGACCTCGGAGACCCACTCCGAGAGCTGCTCCCATTCCAGCCGGCTGGCCGACTCGGCTTCCTCGACCAGGCGAAGCTGTTCGAGCAGCAGGTTGATCGTCTCCTCCCGCGCAGCCAGTTCCGCGGCCATTTGCTCCAGGTGATGCCGGTCTGCCGCCACGCCGTCCGCTTCGGCCGCGGTCCGGGAATGGCCGCCCAAAGAGGAACGAGCCGCGAGATCCTGCTGGGCAAGCAGCTCGGATTCCAGGCGCGCGATCTCGTCCTGGAGCAGGGCGATCGTCTCCAGGTAGTCGAGGTCCCCCTCGCTGCCAGTCTCCTGGCCGTAGTCGGGTTCGCTTCTTCCATCAGTCATCCTGGTCACTCCGCGCGCGTTCACCGCGCGCATTGTCCTTCCGGCCGTCCGCTCACGCGACGCCGGCCATGGTGGCTCGAGCCATTTTCAAGAGATGCTTCACCGTGGCGAGCAGGTCGCCCTCGCTCACCGGCCGATGGAGCACGCCGTCGAGCCCCATCGCGTCCAGCCGCGACAGCTCGTTCTCATCCTCGATGCTGGAGATGCCGACGTAGTGGCATCCCGAGCCATGCTGACGCTTGCAAGCCTGGAAAAAGGCCTCCTGCTCTGGCCGGTCGATCGCCATGATGACGAGGTTGAAGGTCTGGCGGCGGAAGAGGAGCTGCGCGGCCACGCGATCGCGCACGACCTTGAGCTGATGGTTGGTTCCTTCGGGGCCGAGCACGCGCTGGATCAGGCGGACGGTCTCGGGGTCGTCGTCGAGCGCCAGGATGGACTCGGTGGACGACGGATTCCGCCGCTCGAGCATGCCGGCCAGTTCCAGGCCGTGGGCGGTGGCGGCCACGTCCGCCAGGGAGAGCCCGGCCTCGCGGCAAACATCCTTCAACGAACGGCTGCCATCCAGGAGCGTGTAGACCTTGATCTCGGCATTGGAGAGCCCAGCGCGGTCGGAGTTGCCTCCTCGCGCCGCCTGCCGCGCGAAGACCATTTGCCCGCACTCCTCGGCGTCGAACCGGGCGCCCGAGTAGCGCGTGCCGTCCACCAGCAGGGCAGCGGCGCTGAGCTGGAGCGGCAGGGCCTGGAACATGGGAGGGAGCACGTTCACCGGCTCGAAGTGGAACTTGCCGGGCTCGCCGGCCTGACCGGAATAGGTCAGCCAGGCGGCCTGGAACCGTAACAAGGCGCGGAGCCGGCGCGGGTCGGCAAGGCTGCGCTCCAGCATCTTCACCAGGCCGCTCATCGATGGGTCTTGCTGTTCCCCCAGAGTCAGGCCCAGGAGCGGCCCCAGGTCCACCAGGTCATCCGGCAGGCTCCCCTCGAGACGATCCGCGGCGATCGTGGGCGAGTAGACGGCCTGCACCCTGCCCCCGGAGAGTGCGAAGCGAATCCGATCGTTGCCGGTTTCCAGGGTGAGCCGGCCGCTCTGCTGGAGGTTGTTCAGAAACGCCAGCACCATGGGCAGGGGGAATGCGCCGGTGCTCCCCTCGAGCGTGGCCTCATGGGCCTCGCCCACGGCCTCGGGCATGGCGCAGCCGGTCCGCTGGGCCTGCACGACCATCGCCCCTGTCTGGAGCGCATTGGACACGCCGCTCTTGAGCAGCTCGGGAGTGAACGGCTTGGGGATCTGGTCGACGACGTTGGGGAACTCGGTGTACTGGGCGAAGGCCCGGTTCCGCATCGCCGAGCTGATGACCACGGGCACGCGGCAGGTCAGCTCTTCGGCCAGCAGCTTGCGGCACACCTCGTCTCCGGTGGTTCCGGGAAGCTGGTGGTCCAGGAGAATCAGGTCGGGTTGCAGCGTGCGCGCCATCTGCAAACCCTGCTCGGCGTCAGGCGCCAGGGACACCCGGTAGCCGGCCTGAGAGAGGTGGCACTCGACCATCTTGCGGATGGTCTGGCTGTCGTCGATCACGAGGATCAGCGGGTTTTCCATGATTTCTCCGAGAATGGATCGGTCGACTTCAGCCGCCCGCAGGAGTAAGGAGCGGTGCAACGGCCTGTGCCAGGGCAGAGGGGTCTACCGGCTTGGCCAGAAACGCCCTGGCCCCCAGGGCAAGCACCCGCTTCTGGGTTTCCTCGTCTCGCTTCGTGCTTGCGGCGATCACCGGTATCGCCGCCAGCGGGGGATGCCGTTTCAGTTCGGCCAGCAGCTCGAAGCCGTCGAGGCGCGGCATCTCCAGGTCGGTCACCACCAGCTGATAAGAGCGCGACCGCAGCCGTCCCAGCGCCTCCAGCCCGTCCGAGGCCTCCTCGACTTCCAGACCCAGGCGGCGGAGCTGTCTGACAATCACCCGCCGGACGCTGATGGAATCGTCGACCACAAGCACCTTCTCGCCAGCACGCTGCTTCAGCTTCAGCGCGGGGGCGGACCCCGAGAATTCCGCCGGTTGCTGGGGCTCTCCACCGTTGGACCAGCGTTCCAGGCCGGAGGAATTGAGAATCGTGATCACCTCGCCTGTGAGCGAGAGACTGGTTCCCGAGATCACCGGGTGACCCGCCAGGAGCGCTCCCAGCGACTTGATCACCAGGTCCTCGGTGCCCTCGATGCTGTCGACGGCCAGGCCAAGCAGGCCGCTCGCCGATCGCACCACGAGAAGCTTAGGCCACGGCGGTGGCGACGTACTGCCCGGCGCCAGCATTTTGCGTGCATGGATCACGGCTATGCGCTGGTCCCGGAACGTCACCTGCTGGATCTCCGGTGGACTGGTCGGTGTTCCCGCGGCGCT
Organism: uncultured Planctomycetaceae bacterium; assembly: GCA_963833985.1. Taxonomy (GTDB): domain Bacteria; phylum Planctomycetota; class Planctomycetia; order Isosphaerales; family Isosphaeraceae; genus Aquisphaera. Next base: position 4,371,162 of record CAWIAD010000002.1, on the reverse strand, counting down.
TGACGGCGCCCCTTCCAGCGGCTGCGCGAACTCGATCTGGGCGACCGGCAGCGCGAAGGCCTGGCCGTCGACCCGGACGATCATGGCCGTCTCCAATGCCAGCCGCGCCGGCAGGCGGATCGTCAGCCGCGTTCCCCGGCCCTGCTCGGTCTGGAGCTCGATGGTTCCCTTGAGAGTCCCCACCTCGCGCGCCACGACGTCCATGCCCACGCCGCGGCCCGAGATGGCGTTGGCTTCCTGCTTGGTGGAGAAGCCGGAATGGAAGATGAGGTGGTTGAGCCGTTCGATGCTGGGGTTCTCATCGGGGCGCAGCAGCCCGAGCCTCCGCGCCTTGGCGGCGATGGCCTCGTGGTTCAGTCCCCGGCCGTCGTCCTGAACCGAGATGACCAGCGTGTTGCCTTCCCTGCGGGCCTCGAGGGTGATCCGTCCGGCTGCGGGCTTGCCCGCGGCCTGCCGATCGGCGGCCGTTTCAATGCCGTGGCCCACGGCGTTGCGAACCACGTGCAGGAGCGGCTCAAAGGCCTTGTCCAGGACGGCGCGGTCGAGCCCGGTCTCCTCGCCGACGAGCACCACCTCGACGTGCCGCCCCTCCACCCTGGCCGCGTCATGGGCCACGCGCGCCAGCCGCTGGAAGAGGCCGCGAATGGGAACGATGCGGATCCGCTGGAGCTCGTCCCACAGTTGCAGCGTGAGCCGGCCCAGCGCATCGCCATGATCGGCCAGGGGCAGGGCCGCCGCCTGGGCCGTCTCGGCCAGCACCGACAGGTCGTCGGCCAGCTCACCAAGCCGGCGCATCTGTCCGGGCAGGTCGACCCCGGAAGCGGTGTCGAGCGTGCGGTTTTCCCGTCCCAGGCCGGTCTCGTGCAGCCGCTCGAGGATCGCCAGCATCCGCCCCCGGCAGTTGCGAACCACCTGGGACATCGACTTGAGCGACCCGGCCTGGTCGCTCCAGAGCCTGCGCCTGGCGATCAGCTCCGAGACGATGTCCATGAGGTCATCGAAGCGCGACGCCGGCACGCGGATTGGCCCGTCGGAAGAGGCCGAGGTGCCCTCCGCGGCCGCCACCTCGGTGGAGGAGCCCTGGAGTGGCAAGTCCGGGGCATCGGGGCCGGCGGTCGTGACGGCCTGGGCCGGGGACATGACGGCCGCCTGCTCGAGGGGCAGCGTCCGGCCGCCCGCAGCATCGCCGCTGGCGATGGAGGGGCCCAGGCCGGCGGGTCGTGCGTTGCGGTTGCGGAGCAGGCCGACGACGCCGTCGAGGTAGCCGAGCGTCTGGTGGAGCACATCGATCAGCTCAGGCGAGGCCGGTCCGCTGGTCTCCTCCAGATGTTCCTCCAGGGCGTGCACCAGGGCCGCCAGGTCGCCCAGGCCCACGCTGCCGGCGGCTCCCTTGAGCGTGTGAAAGCAGCGTCCCAGCTCTCGGAGTGAGGGCCCGGGGTCTGATTCGTGGGCGAGCCCCAGCACCCGCGGCTCGATCCGTTCCAGCAGGTCCGACGTGTCGGCCAGGAAGGCTTCGCGGATCTCCTCGTCGAGGTTGATCTCGGAGGGCAGGGGAGGAACCTGGAATGCGGCAGGCTCCTTCGGCGGGCGTTCCGGAGCTTTCGCTCGCGCCGGCATGGGCGCGGCGGGCCGAGGCGGAGGGACGACACCGAAGTGCGGAGGCGGAGGTGTCACCCTGGCCGGCGGCTCCGGAACCGCGGTCGCGGCCCGAGCGCCAGGGTCCGGCGTGCCCCCCTGGAAGAGCCTCAGCAAGGATTGTGCGTCGATCAGCAGGTCCTGGCCCGTGTCGGCGTCCGCGAGGACATCGTCAATGGGCTCCGGCGGAAGCTCGAATCCGTCGCCTGCGGCGTCGGGATCGCTGCCAGCCTGCGGCTTGCTCTCGATGAGTTGCAGGTATTCGCCCCAGGCGGATGAGGAATGCTCGAGGATCCATTCCACGATTCCGTCGTGCCCGTTGTCCGCCGGATCTTCCCCGCGGGCAAGCTGGCTGAGGGCCTTGGCGCAGAAAAAGCCAACCTCGTCCGGATGGTTCTGTGGGTCGCCCGCCAGGCATTCCCAGACCTCGGTGAGCGCGCTGATCCGCCCCAGCGCGGTGGAACGCCCATGCAGGCCGCGGCTCTCGACCTCGCTCCGCAAGGCATCGATCGCGGTGCGAACCTCCTCGAGCTGGCAGAGCGGCAAGGTGCCCTCGAGTGCCTGTCCGAATCGGCCCGAGAGCCTCTTCGAGACGGCTGGAGAGGGAGACGGGCTCGGCCGGGCGGTTCTCAGCCGCTCGCGTCATCGGGCCACCTCTTCCCCGGCCAGCTTGCGGGCCCTCCGCGAATCGTGCAATCGCGGCACGCCGTGCGCTGGCTCATCGGGCCTGGCGTCCTCGCCCGCGAGCCCGCCGGCAGCCAGCTTCTGCCAGGGTTCAAAAGACCTGACCAGCGCTTGCAGGGCCGTCCGCGAGACCGTGGTGCGCTCCAGCGTCTGGTTGGTCACCTCGGAGATCCGCTGCATGGCCCGCACCAGGTCCTGAGTGGCGACGACCTGATCGTTGGTGGAGCGCGAGATCCCTTCGACCAGGCGTGCGGAGTGCTCGGCAACCTGGCTGATGCGCTCGAGCGCCGAGCCGGTCTCACGCACGCGTTGACTCTCGCGCTGCATCTCGGTCTGCTCCTGGCCGAGGGCGCGGATCGTCTCGTGCGTATCCACCTCGATGGCCTCGACGATGGTGCCAATCTCACGCGTGGCGGTGGCTGTCCGTTCGGCGAGCTTGCGGATCTCCTCGGCAACGACGGCGAAGCCGCGGCCGTGCTCGCCGGCGCGGACGGATTCGATGGTGGCGTTGAGGGCCAGCATGTCGGTGCGGCTGGAGATGTCGCGGATCAGGTCGACGATGACGCCGATCTCGTTGGACCGGTCCTCGAGCCGCTTGGTCTTGCGGCCGTTGGTCTCGATCTGGGCAAGCAGGCGGTCCATCCCCTCGATCACGCTGTGCACCTGCTCGAGCCCGCGGCGCGCCTCGTCGCGGGCGCGCTCGCAGGCCTGAGCGGCTTCCTCGGCGCTGGTGGAGATGCGATCGATCTTCTCCGAGAGCGCCTCGACCGCCGACGCGGTGCGGCCCACGGCGTCAGACTGGTCGGCCGCTCCCGAGGCGACATGCTCGTTCACCTCGCCCAGCGATGCGGCGTCCTGATGAATGGCAATCGCCGTCTGCCGCAGCCGGTCGAGTAGGCCCGGCAGCTTCGCCCCGACGTCGCCCATGCTGATTTCCTTACCGGCCGGCGAGCCCGATCCATTCAGCGACGCGCAAAAGACCCGCGCCGTATGCTCCGCCTTCCCCAGCTCGTACTGGAGCCGGCTTGCCTGCTGGAGGCGCTCGTGCAGCCGGGCCAGCTCGCCGTCCAGGACCGCGTGTCCGATCCCGGGCGGTGAAGCCATCGTTCCGGCACTGTCGTGCTCGTCGCTCGTCAACATCTCCAGGCCGTCGGCGGCCCGGTCCAGCGCGTGGCGGCAGACCAGCCAGGCCGCGCTAGCCCCGGCCAGCGCCGCGGGCAGGATGCCAACCGCGTATCTTGCCGGAGAGGCTCAGCAGCAGCAGCGCGGCCATCGTCGCGCCCCCGCCCAGTAAACCCAGGATCGCTCCCAGCACCATCGCCCCAGCTTGCAACGGCATGCCGTCCCTCGAAGTCAGAGCCAGACTCTGTTGACCCCTGTCATACCGGGGCTTACCGGCCCCGAACCGCTTTCAAGGTTTCAAAGCGCAACCTGGGCGCCGACGCGCCGGGCCGCGGTGGACTCATTCAGGAAGGCGTACCAGCCGGCCACCGCGTTTCTCAGTCCGTGCCAGGTGTGCTCGGCATCGAGCAGGCTGTAGACGACCCCCTGGTGTTCGATGTGCCCCGCCGTCACCACTCCGTCGCTTCGTTCTCGGGGCTCGGTCCGCTCCGGTCTCCGGGAGCTGATGCTCACCCCCTTGCGATCGATCATGATCCCCCAGAGCCCCTGGTTGGTATCCAGGATCAGCACAACGACACGGGACGGGCCGGCGGCAGGGCGGATCTCGGCGTCGGGGACCGTCTCCTGTGCGATGGCGTGCGCGAAGCTCACCACGGGCACGACCTGCCGATGATAAGGGCAGAGCCCGGCGATCTGCGGAGGACAGAGGCTGATGCGGACCAGGGCGTCCACCTCGGCGATCTCGGCCACGCTGGCGACGGCAACCGCGAACGCCTGCCCTTCACAGTGAAATAAACAAAACGACTCGTCATCGGCCATACTGCCTGGTTCCTTGACTTCGCATCGTCATCGACCGTACCGCGACCGCGGGACCAGCCGTGCCAGCACTCTTTCCGTACTAAATAGAGCCTCGACTCCAGGAATGTGGGCCAGCCGCCCTCGGCTGGCTCAGGACGGCCGAGGGCGGCTGTCCCACACTTTCCCTCTTATGGGGAGCTATTTAGCCTGTGGCTTCCACGTCCTCAGGGTCCCTTGCGTGTTTCCTCGCTGTGGCGGATTCGCTCTCCCAGCCTTCGGGCCAGGGCGTCGAGCCGCAGCCTGGGGTCAACCTGCGTTGCAGCCTCGGAAACCTCGTGCGGTGCCGGGCTGGCCGGAGCAAATGGCACGTCCGCCTCCGCCATGGGTATGGCCTGGGCCTCGTGCCGGTGAGTGGAGCTGCCGTCAACTCCGGCCGCCACCCCGGCGTCCCCAGGCCGGGCTTCCCGCTGGGAGAGCAGACTCAACTGAAAATCAATCCACTGCATGAGTTCCAGGCGGAATTCTCCGATCGCCTCGACGAGCAGATCCGCTGGTCTCTCGTCCGTGCTCATGACCCGAGCCCCGACCACGTGCCTTCATCGTGCACGCAGGACAGCGCGATTGATGGAGGCGTTCCGACTCAACACTAGGTCAAGGATTCGGCAGAGCGGTCAGATTCTTGTGAGCCGAGAAATGGGTCGGGTGCGGGGCAGCAGGCGTGCGCGGTCTCCCGGATATCTCAGGCGGAGTGAGCCACCAGGCGGGACACCCGGGCGGTGGGAATGACGGCAGCAGTCAGGATCATGTTTCAGAAGTGAGCCGCGGCCTCTCGCCTGTCACGATCGGGGCGGTCGAGACCGGCGCGGCCGACCAGGGAGAGCAATTCTTCATGATCGACGGGCTTGACCAGGTGATGATCGAAGCCGGCGGCGAGCGACTTCCGGCGGTCTTCTTCCTGTCCGTAGCCGGAGATGGCGATGATGACGGTTTTCTTGAAGTCGTCTTTTTTTCGCAGTTCCCAGGCCACATCGTAGCCGTCAATTCCAGGGAGGCCAATATCCAGAAGGATGCAATCGGGCGTTTGCCGATTCGCCAGCGTCAGCGCTTCCGGGCCGTCGTGAGCCACCTGGACCTCGTGGCCCAGCCGTTCGAGCAGCTTGCTCAAGGCCCAGGCCGCATCCGGCTGGTCGTCGACGACCAGGATGTGCTTGGGTTGATTGGTCCAGGCGGGCGGTAAGGCTGCGGGTTCTCGCTCTTCCGGACCGGACTGGGCCGCCGAGGGGAATCTGACAACGAACTCCGACCCGAGGCCTTTGCCATCGCTTCTGGCCGTGACCGATCCGCCGTGGAACTCCGTGAGCCGCTTGACCAGTGTGAGCCCGATACCCAGGCCGCCCTCGGTGCGTGCCAGTGAACGATCGCCCTGGGTGAAGAGCTCAAACATCGAGGGCAGCTTTTCCGGCGGGATGCCGATGCCGTTGTCGGCCACGCGGATGAGCACCTGGGAGCCGTCGTGGACTGTACTGACCACGATGCGTCCCCCGGGCGAGGTGTACTTTGCGGCATTGCTCAGCAGGTTGACCAGGATTTGCTCGAGCCGGGTCGGGTCGGCTTCCACGCGCAGAGGCCCCGGGCCGCAGGCGATCTCCAGCCTGTGATGGCACCGTTCGATGAGCGGACGCACCGACTCGATGGCATAGGTCAGGACGCGAGAGACCTCGACGACTTCCTTGCGGAGGCTCGATCTTTCCCTGGGTGATTCGCGAGACGTCCAGCAGGTCGTCGATGAGCCGTCCCAGCTGCGTCACCTGGCGGTCGATGACCTCCTTGGCCCACGGCGTATGGGCCCGTGGATCACTTGAGCCCAGAAGCAAGGCGGCACTGCCAATGGCCGCCAGCGGGTTTCGTAGTTCATGCGCCAGCATCGCCAGGAATTCGTCCTTCTTGCGATCGGCGTCGCGAAGCGCCTCCTGAGCCTGCTTCTGATCGTCGATATCGGTGCAGGTGCCGAACCATCGGCTGATCTTGCCCTGCTCGTCGCGAAGCGGTGTGCCCCGCGTCTTGAACCAGCGGTATACGCCGTCAAATCGGCGCATGCGGTACTCCAGGTCGTAGCGATCCTCTCCGGCGACGGCCCGCTCCCAGCAGGCCAGCGCACGCTGCTGATCGTCCGGGTGAATCACCAGCTCCAGCCATTGCAGCCCCAGTTGCTCGGCTTCGGAAATACCCGTGTACTCGACCCATTGCCGGCTCAGGTAATCGCACTGTCCATCGGCCCTGGTGGTCCAGAAGAGCTGCTGCACGCTATCGGCGAGCGTGCGGAAACGCTCCTCGCTGTCGCGAATCTCGGCTGCCTGCCTCTCGTGCTCGGCGATGAGCCGGCGCACCTCGTATTGCCGCCGCCGGTCGCGTATGGCGCTCTGCACGGTCGTCACCAGCGCGGAAACATCGACGGGGCGCTTCACCAGGGTCATGTGGCCGGCGCTGAGCAGGCGATTGATCCGTTCCGAGGACTCGTCGGCGGTAGCCGTGAGGACGATCAAAGGCATGTCGGACCAGGGAGGCTGGCTGCTCAGAAAGATGGTGAGGGGCGTGAAGCCGCCCCAGAGTATGGACTCCGCAGTGACGATGGCTGCTCCGGCTCCGCGCGCGGCTTCCTGGCACAGCTCGTCCATGCCAGAGCATGGGCATGAAGCGATGCCTGCCGCGTCCAGGATGCCCCGAGTGACCTGCTGGTCACGGAGCGTGGGCAGCAAGAGCAGCACTCTTTCATCCTGGCAGGCCATCCCGGAGTGCGGATCACTCATTGAACGGCCTCAAGAGCGACGTGTCGGAACCGAGGAAGACTGGCTTCCCACTGAGCACTCCCTGGAATTCCGTGAGCGGTCTGCCGACATGAAGTCCACCGCTCTCCATTGTCAGCTCGCGAATGCCCCGCTCGTGTGGGCCGCTCCTTTTCTTGAGTACGGAGACGGCCTGCCGGACCGCTCCAAACGCCTCGAAGTAACGCAGCATGATCACCGAATCGGCCAGGTACGATGTATCGACGACGCTACGCATCTCGCCCACGATGCCGTGCTGCGCGGCAATGATGAGCGTGATCACGCCCTCGTGGCCCAGGTAGGTGAGCAGCTCGTGAAGCTGGATCTCCAGAAACCGCTCCTCGGGCATGGCGTTGATGTAGGCGTTGAGGCTGTCGATCACGACCACCCGGGTGCGCACACCATCCCTGTCGACTTCCGCGGCCTGCCGCACATTCATGGCGAACTCGCCGGGCGAGAGCTCGCCAGGGTCGACCGACTGGATCCGGATGGCACCTGTTTTCAGGTGCTTCTGCAAGGGCATTCCGAGTCCGGCCGCCCTGGCCTGGAGCGTCTCCAGCCGCTCATCGAAGATGAACATCGCGGCCCGCTCGCCGCGCGATGCCGCCGACACGGCAAACTGAAGTGCCATCGACGACTTGCCGCATCCGGCCGGACCGAGCAAGAGCATGCTGGTCCCGTGCTCGATTCCGCCGCCGAGCAACTGGTCGAGCTCCGGGATCCCGCTGGGAAGCTGGTCGATCGACTGGTTAACGTGTTCATGGTCGGCGGCGACCAGCCTGGGAAAGACGCTCAGGCCGCCCCGGCTGATGATGAAGTCATGGTATCCGCCACGAAATGAGCTGCCACGCAGCTTGATGACCCGAAGCCTGCGCCTTTCCGCCCCGTACTCCGGCGAGAGTTGCTCCAGGCTCAGAACGCCATGGGCGATGCTTTGAAGCTGAAGGTCGGAGGCCTCGGACGTGAGATCATCCAGGAACAGCACGGTACATCGGCAGCCCGTGAAATACTGCTTGAACGCAAGCACTTGCCGGCGGTAACGCAAGGGGCTTTGCGCCAGCAGCCGCATCTCTGAAAGCGAGTCGACAACCATCCGTGACGGCTTGACACGATCCACCTGGGAGAGGATGCGCTTCGTGGTTGCGCCCAGCTCCAGGTCGGCCGGTTTGAACATCGTGTACTGGTTTTCCGGCTCGAGATCGATCTCCGAGGGCACGAGTTCCACGATCTCGATTCCCTCGAGCGACCAGCCGTGCGAGGCCGCCACCGATTCAAGCTCTTCGCGCGTCTCGGAGAGCGTCACATAGAGCGCCTTCTCTCCGCGTGCGACTCCAGTGAGGAGGTACTGGATCGCCAGCGTCGTCTTGCCGGAGCCGGGATTACCCTCCACAAGATAAAGCCGGTTGGCGGTGAGGCCGCCCTTGAGAATGTCGTCGAGACCGGCGATACCCGTCGCCACGGTGGTTCCAGCAAGAATCGGCACCAGGTCTGTCATCGCATTGTCATTTCAAGGAGGGGCACAGAGAGCGGTCCACGGACGATAGGGCCACGACTCTCATGGTTTGCAAAGCCCGTTCCGAACTTCGGACGGCGGAAACGGCTGCCCGGGACTTGCAAGGCAGAAATGCAAATACGCACATTTTTTTTCTTTGATGGCCGGTTGCGAATCTCATCCTGACTTACTCACGGAAGCCAGACCGATAGGCTCCACAAGTCAAACCTGCAAAACGCGGTCGCGTGCCGAGACCTCCCACTCGTCGACCAGCCGGCCGCCGGCGATCACCGACGCGCGGCGATGCAGGGCCGAGGTGGGGCAAATATGGGTGGGAATGGCCAGCACGGCAGTGCCCAACGGGAAACGGTCCGCCGCGGGAGTCTCGACCACGAGATGCTCCTCGCTCTGGCCCAAAAAGGTCGTGTCGGGAACATCGATCAGGTGCGCCCGCGGGCCGGCCGGGTCCGCCGCGACCGCCTTGTGCCCGAGGTCGAGGCAGAGCCGGCGCGCGCCGGGATGGCTCACCACGCGGGTCAGCAAAAGGGCCGCGGGAGTGAAGTTCAGGTCTGGAAAGCGCGTGGCGTAGGCGTGATCATGGAGCACAATCGTTCCCGGCGAACATTCCACGCCCGGCTCGTCGCACTCCGCGTGCATCGGGAAAGTCGGCGTGCCGCCGATGACGACGCGCGGCACGGGCAACCCCGCGTGCACGAGGCGGTCGCGCAGCCCAAAGGTCAGCTCTTGCACGCGCCGGACCGCCGCGCGCCGTGCCGCGACGTCCGTCTCACGGATATGACCGTCGTAGGCGTGCAGTCCGTCGGCCGCCAGGCCGGGCAAGCCAGCCACCAGGGCGTACAGCGCCTCGGCCTGTTCGCCGGGATGGATTCCCGTACGCCCCATGCCCACGTCCAGATCCACCAGCACCGGGACCGGACGGTTCAGCCCGTCGACGGCTGCGGCGAGCGCTCGGGCGGATTCGGGGCAGTCGACAACGGCGCGGAAGGTCGTCTGAGGATAGGCCCGCACCAGTTTCGCCCACCGCTCCAGGTTGGGCCCGACCAGCGGATACGCCAGCAGGACATCGCTGCCGCCGGCCGCGGCCACCATCTCCGCCTCCGCGATGGTAGCGGCCTTGTGCCGGGAGATCCCCAGCGCGACAGCCATCCGGGTGATCGCGGCCATCTTGTGCGTCTTGACGTGGGGACGCAGCCGATCCGGGCCGTGCGCCAGCACGATCATCCGGCACAGGTTGTCCTGCACCAGGTCACGGAACACCAGGAGCGACGGGCTGAGCAAGCCGTCCAGGGTGTCGATCGCGTAGCGGGGGTCCATGGAAGGGTCCCGATCCTGTGCACTCGTTGTTGCCGGTAGACTAACCTACGGCACTGATGAATTCCAGCGCCGAGTGCCAATCTCTTGCGTCCCCGACGCACGGCCGGCAGAATGCCGAGGAGGTGCGACAGGTTGACAATCCGCGGGATGTTGCGTGTCTGCCGGCGACGGCAGGAGGTTCCGGATGCGCGTACTGAAAACACTGGGAGTGGCTTGTGTTTTCCTGCTTGGAGTGATGGCCGGCCGCCTGGTTCCAGGCCAGGCCCACGGCGCTGCAAGGCCCGGTGCCGCGGCCAGCCCGTACTCGACGATGCTTCATGTGGGCATCGTGGTCAAGAACCTCGATCAGGCGGTCGCCAGATGGAAGGCCATGGGCTTCCAGGATATCCGCGTCGGGACGCCGAACAAGGGAGTGGACCGGATGTACCACGGCAAGCCGATCTCCGCCACCGTGAGGCAGGCGTTCATCCAGGGCACCAGCCCGCCGATCGAGCTCATCGAGCCCATGGAAGATATACCCAGTCCTTGGCGCGACTACCTGCAAAAGCACGGCGAGGTGCTGCATCACCTGGCCTTCCGCGTACCCGAAACCGGTCCTGAACTCGAAAAGTTCAGGAAGCTCGGCATGGACGAAATCTCCCAGGGAAAATGGGCCGAAGGGAACGACCACTGGGGTACATTCCACTATGTGCAGGACCCCGAGGGGGGCACGGTTATCGAGTTCATCTCGCGGATCCCGAGGCAATGATCCCCGCGATGGCTCCGATGGAAATCCAGGGGCTCAAGAATACGGGGCCGATGTCCAGGGCATACAGGGCCAGAGACACTCTCCTGTTGAGGTTCGTACGCAACGCGATCCCACAAGGTCCGGCGTCACGGTCTCGGCGGCAACAGGCCCGTGACCGCGGACGTCATGGCCTTGATTCCCGTGGCGATGCTCTCGGCGGGTTCGGGATGGTAGAGGGACGAGTGCAGCGCGGGCAGGTCTTTGCCCTGAGCTTTGGCCGCGGCGATCCGCTCGGGTGCGACCGTGCCGATCCAGAACATCATGATGGGCACGTTTCCCTCGGCGTAGAGCGAGAAATCCTCGGCGCCCATCACCGGGGTGGTCGCACGGACGTTCTCCGGGCCGAGAGCCGTCTTCAAGAAAGGGATCACCCTCTGCACGAGTGCCGGGTCATTCACCGTCGCCGGCGTGGACTCCTCGACCTCGACGGTGGGCGCAGGGGCCCTGTGGGCCTGTGACAGCGCTTCCGCCCGGCGCTTGACGCCCTCGATGAGCTGTAGCCGCACCGGCTCCGAGAACGCGCGCAAGGTGAGCTGGAGCCTGACCTCGTCGCCGATGATGTTCGGCCTGGTTCCACCGTGGATCGAGCCCACGGTGAGCACGGCAGGCTCGAGCGGCTCGATCTCGCGGCTGACGATCGTCTGGAAGTCGAGCACCGCCAGCGCCGCCAGGACAACAGGGTCGACCGTGCGGTGCGGCCACGCACCATGGCCGCCCTTGCCCCGGATGATCACCGAGAGCGACGTGGAACTGGCCAGCAGCGGGCCCGGGCGGTAATAGACCGTGCCTGCCTGCTCGCTGGCGGCGCAGTGCAAGGCGAGCGCGAAATCCGGCCTCGGAAAGCGCGCGTACAGACCATCGGCCAGCATGTCGCGCGCGCCGCTGATGGCTTCCTCGGCCGGCTGGCCGATGAGCACGACCGTTCCGCTCCAGCGCTCCTTGTGATCGGCCAGCCACTGCGCGGTGCCGATGAAGCAAGTCATGTGCACGTCGTGCCCACAGGCGTGCATCACGCCGACCTCACGTCCCTGGGCGTCGCGAGTCTTCACCTTGCTGGCGTAGGCGAGCCCGGTCTGCTCCACGACCGGCAGTGCGTCCATGTCGGTGCGGACCAGGACAACGGGGCCGGGCCCGTTCGTGAGCACGCCGACGACCCCCGTCTTGCCCACGCCTGTGGTCACCCTGGCTCCCACGTGTTTCAGCTCGTCGGCCAGCCGCGCCGCAGTCTCCAGTTCGCGGTGCGACAGCTCCGGATGAGTGTGCAGGTGCGTGTACAGGCCGAGTAGCTGCTCGCGATGGGAGACGAACCAGGGGTTGAGCTCCGGGGCAGGTGGAGCGCCCGGCTGAGCGCCGGCGGCGCCTGGCAAGGCAAGCAGTATCAGCAGCAACCCGGAACGGATCAGCATCACGGTTCAGTCCCAGCAATGTGGCGCGGTCAGGACGGTTTCAGAGCGTGCTCATGGTAGGGCAAGTGCCTCTGGCCGCTCACTCGAAGCCCATCTGCTTCTGATAGGCCATGGCCTTGGCGTGCTCGGCTTCCGGGATCCGCCCGCAACGCTGGTAGATCACGGAGAGGGCCGTGTAGCTGAAGGCGTCGTCCGGCTCCAGCTCGACCACCTTGCTGGCGTGCGCGATGGCCTTGTCGCTCTCGGCGAGGTCCGCGTACAGCTTGGCAAGCATGCCGTGGGCGATGGCACAACCAGGGTCGACTTCGATGGCCTGCTCGAGCTTGGCCACGGCGCCCGGCTTGTCGCCCTGGTCGCGCAGGTCGACGGCAAGGTCATAGAGTTCGTTGGCGGTCGGCATGTTCTTCTTCCTCGGGATTCCGGTCTCAGACTCTATCTCGGAAGAACGTATTGTAAAGCACCAGCAGCCGGCGCCGCCAGTTGGACGGCGTTGCGGGCGACGACCGGCTGAACAATTCGCGGAGATCGAGCGTAGCAGCGGGGTCGGCAGCGACCGGAGCAAGCGGTGCAAATCGCGTGCGCCCGCGGGGGTTTATTTCGTCGCTCGATGCCAGGTGCGGCGAATTTCGTGAGACAGGGCGGACTCGCGAAGGTGCGGACTTTTGGAATAGACTGTACGGAATCTGTTCAGGCTCGGTTCTCGTTACCGGGAGAAAGCCGATGCAACTGGCTTTTTCGGACACGAAGCACGCACCGATTCTGGTGTTGCTGCATGGGTTCCCACTCAGCCGCGAGATGTGGGTGGAACAGCTCGCCACGCTCGGCGCGCTGTGCCGCGTGATTGCGCCGGATCTGCGGGGGCACGGCGAATCCGAGTGCCCCGACGGCGCATACACCATGGAAGAGATGGCCGACGACGTGATTGAGCTGCTGGACCGGCTGGAGATCCGGGAGCCAGTCGTCCTGGGCGGCCTGTCGATGGGCGGATACGTGGCGCTGGCGCTGGTACTGCGCCACCCGCAACGGGTTCGCGGGTTGATCCTGTGCGACACCCGCGCCGCCGCGGACACCCCCGAAGCGGCGAAGGGGCGCGAGGAGCTAGCCCGCAACGTGCTTCGTGAGGGGAGCGGCCAGTCGATGATCGAGACCATGGTTCCGCGGCTCTTTGGCAAGACCACCCGGGAGAAGCAGCCGCAACGCCTGGAGGCGATGCTGGCGGTCATGGAACGGACGAAGCCGCAGGGCATTGCGGGCGCCTTGCGCGGCATGGCCGTTCGCCCCGACCGCCGCGAGGGGCTCAAGTCGATCGCCGTTCCCACTCTTGTCCTGGTGGGCCAGGAGGACGTGATCTCGCCGCCGGCGGAGGCTCGCGAGCTGGCGATGTCCTTGCCCGACGCCCGGCTGGAGATCATCCCGGCCGCCGGGCACCTGGCTCCTTTCGAGAATCCGTCCGCCGTCAACGCCGCGATCCTGGCGTTCCTGAACCGGCTGGGCACACCGTCCGCTCCACGACTGCGGCGCACCTGATTTCTCATGTGTTCCTCCGATCACCGCCGGCCGATCTCCGTTCCGGCAAGACCCCGCCGATTCTTATCATGACCCAATTCCAGGACGAGAGCCTCATCCACAGGCCGGCTCAGCCTGCGCGAGCTGGCCGATCACGTTCGTGCGGCCGGCCGCTTCGCCTTCGATACCGAGTTCGTCTCGGAAGAGACTTTCGAGCCGGTGCTCTGCCTGGTTCAGGTCGCCACCCAGGATCGCCTGGCGGCCATCGATCCCCAGGCGGTGGGCGACCTGGACCCGTTCTGGGATCTGGTGCACGACCCGCGTCTGGAGGTGGTGATGCATGCCGCCGGAGAGGACATGAGGATCTGCCTGCTGCGCACGCAGAAGCTGCCCCGCCGGATCTTCGACGTGCAGATTGCGGCGGGCCTGGTGGGGTACAGCTATCCTCTCTCGCTGGCCAACCTGGTGGGGCAGACGATGCAGATCGCCGTGCCCAGCTCCGAAACGCGGACGGACTGGCGGCGGCGGCCGCTCAGCCCGGCGCAGCTCCGTTATGCGCTGGATGACGTGCGCTACCTGCTGCCGATTGCCGATCGGCTGATGGATGGGCTGGCGCGACTGGGCCGGACCGAATGGGCCGAGGCCGAGTTTGCCGACTTCCTGAGTGCCGCGCTGGACCGGTCGGACCAGGAGCGCTGGCGTCGGCTGCCCGGTTTACACCAGCTCAACCGCCGGGCCCTGGAAGCGGCCCGGCAACTGGCCGGCTGGCGCGAGGACGAGGCACGGAGACAGAACCGGCCCTTGCGGCAGGTGCTGCGCGACGATCTTCTGGTGGCGATTGCCCGGCGGCAGCCGGCCTCGCGTCGCGACCTGGAAGCGCTCCGCGAATTCAACCGGCCCGCGCTCATGAGCAAGAGCCAGGCCATCCTCGCCGTCATCGAGGCTGCGCGGAGCGTTCCGGAAGACCAGCTTCCGGTGCCGGCACACCGCCCGGACGACAGCCCAGGGCTGTCGACCGTGGCGAGCCTGCTCTCGGCGGCACTGGGCCAGCTTTGCCTCCAGCAAAAGGTCTCCAGCGGACTGGTGGCCAATGTCTCGGACCTCAAGCACCTGGTCCGCTGGTTCTCGGGTGGACGGCCTGCCCACGATCCCCCAGCCTTGCTCGAGGGATGGAGAGGGCAGTTTTGCGGCCAGCTCATGCTCGAGATCCTCGAGGGCCGCAGGACGTTCCGCGTTGTGGACCCGGCTGGCGAGACGCCCGTCGCCGTGGAACCGGCCTGAAGATCCTGGTGCGGACCATCCCCCGATTCGTCCACCGGATCGTCCACCGGATCACCGACGCAGGTGTGCCTCGCGGCAGCTCCCCCGAGGCGCGAAGTCTGGAGCCCCCGCGGGGCCAAAAAAGCGCGGGTTTCGACTGGAAATCACCGCTGGCCGGTGATTATGCTGATCCACGGACTTGCTGGCGAGGGCCAGGTTTCGCTGCGGGAAAGGGAGTCCTGCCGCGGCAAGTCGCGCTGTGGGTCCTGGGCCTGAGTGCCTTCCGTAACCGTCACTGGCGGCTCATTCGGGAACCGAAACCACGGCGAAGAGGTGGCCATGGACACGTACGTGATCAAGCTCTATGTCACGGGCCAGACCCCCCGGTCTCAAAGAGCCATCGAAAACCTCCGCCGGATCTGTGAGGAGGAGCTCCGCGGAGCCTATGATCTGGTGGTCATCGACGTGCTGGAACGGCCCCAGCTCGCCGAGGATGAAAAGATACTGGCAACACCCACCGTGGTGAAGGAATTGCCACCGCCGATCCGGAGGATTATCGGCGACCTCTCCGACGCGGAACGTGTGCTCGTGGGTCTGGATCTGCACACCGCCAGGAGCGAGGCGCCGCAGACCCGGATGGATTGAGGGAATTCTCAGTTGAGAACGATCGATCCCCCTCTCTCGGTTCCCAAGATGCGGACCGAGATCACCGGCTTTGACCTGATCGCCAATGGAGGGTTGCCCCAGGGGCGGGTCACCTTGCTTTCCGGTACGTCGGGAAGTGCCAAGACCGTCTTTGCCGTCCAGTTCCTGGCGGCGGGCATCGAGCAGGCCGATGACAATGGCGTCTTCGTCACGTTCGAAGAACTGCCCGAGGACATCGTCCGCAACGTGAAGGGGTTCGGCTGGGACATCACGCGATGGGAGGCCGAAGGGCGCTGGGCCTTCGTGAACGCCTCGCCGACACCCGGCGAGCGCGTGCAGATCTCCGGCGCCTTCGATCTCGACGCGCTGATTGCCCGGATCGACCACGCTGTCCGCAGAGTCCACGCCCGGCGCGTCTCGCTCGACTCGCTGGGCGGGATTTTCTCGCAATTTGACGACCACGCCACGGTGCGGCAGGAGCTCTTCCGCATCACCATGGCGCTGAAAAGGATGGGCGTGACATCGATCATCACCGCGGAGCGCCTCGATGAGTACGGTCCGGTCTCGCGGTTCGGCATCGAGGAGTTCGTCTCCGACAACGTGATCATCTTCCGCAATGTGCTTCAGGACGAGGTGAGGCGGCGCACGGTGGAGATCCTCAAGTTTCGAGGCGCCACGCACCAGAAGGGTGAATGGCCGCTGACGATCGTGCCCAACGAGGGAATCGTGGTGATTCCGCTCTCGGCGATCGAGCTCCAGCAGAAGTCGTCCGAGGCCAGGCTGAGCACGGGCAACACCGAGCTGGACTCCCTCTGCGGGGGCGGCTTCTTCCGCGATTCGGTGATCCTGGTCTCCGGACCGACGGGAACCGGCAAGACCCTGCTCACTACCGAGTTCCTGGCCGCCGGCGTGCAGTCGGGCCAGCGCTCGCTGCTCTTCGCATTCGAGGAAAGCCGCGAGCAGCTCTTCCGCAACGCCCATGGCTGGGGCGTCGATTTCGAGGACATGGAGCAGCGCGGGCTCTTTCGCGTGCTTTGCGAGTACCCGGAGGCGGCCGCCATCGAGGACCACCTGATCCGCATCAAGAAGGAGATCGAGCTCTTCAACCCGCACCGCGTGGCCATCGACAGCCTCTCGGCCCTGGAGCGGGTGGCCACCGAGAAGAGCTTCCGCGAGTTCGTGATCGCGCTCACCTCGTTCATCAAGCACCGCGAGATCCCGGGCCTCTACACCGCGACGACATCGTCCATCCTGGGCGGAGCTTCCATCACCGAGACCCATATCTCCACAATCACCGACACCATCATCCTGCTTCGTTACGTCGAGAAGCTGGGCCAGATGCGGCGCGGGCTCGGCGTGCTCAAGATGCGCGGATCGTTTCACAACAAGGACATCCGTGAGTTCACCATCGACGCAACCGGGCTGCACATCGGCGCTCCGTTCCGCAGCGTCTTCGGCATCCTCTCGGGTAACTTCCGCCATGTGACTCCCGGCGAGCTGAGAGAGCTCGAACTCCTCGTACTCGAAGAGTCGAAAGAAATGCCCTCGCAGCGAACGCCATCGAGCGGATAAGGACATGGACGGGTCCAGCAGTGCTCCCGACGAACGGCGCGCGCTTCGCACGGCCCTGGCGCTGAGCGAGAGTCGCTTCCACAATATCATCGAGAAGAACCTGGACGGGATCCTGGTGATGAGCCCGGGCGGCCTGATCCGCTACGCCAACCCGGCGGCCACGGAGCTCCTGGAACGCAGCCCCGATGAGCTGGTTGGCACGTTCTTCGGCATTCCGATGGTTCCCGGGGAAACCACCGAGATCGATCTGCCGCTGGCGACCGGAGCGGTGCGCGTCGCCGACATGCGCGTGACCGAGACCGACTGGGAGGGCGAGCGCGCGCTGCTGGCCACGCTTCGCGATGTCAGCGTCCGCAAGGCCCTGGAAAACCAGCTCCGCCAGAAGGTCGAGGAGCTTGCCGACGCTGACCGCCGCAAGGATGAATTCCTGGCAACCCTCGCGCACGAACTGCGCAATCCCCTGGCGCCCATTCGCAATGCCGTGTACATCCTCAAGCAGCGCGGCCGCGATGCCACGTTGCTGGCCCGGACCAGCGAGATCATCGAGCAAGAGGTGAACTCGCTCACGCGCCTGGTCGACGACCTGCTGGACGTCTCGCGGATCCGCACCGGGAAGCTCGCGCTGCGTCCCGAAATGACCAGCCTCCGCGTGGTTATCGAGCGGACCATCGCCTCCGCGCGCCCGCTGCTGGAAAGCAAGGGGCATTCCCTGCATATGTCCATTCCCGAGGGCCCGATAAGCCTCTTCGCCGACCCGGTGAGGATCGAGCAGATCCTCGTGAACCTGCTGACCAATGCCGCGAAATACACCGACAGCGGAGGCAGGATCGAGGTTCTTGCACGGTTTCGCGAGCGTACTGTCGAGTTGGCCATCCGCGACAACGGAGTGGGCATCGCCCCGGAAATGCTGGGCCGGATCTTCCAGCTCTTCGAGCAGGCCGACCAGGACCTCGACCGGTCGCTGGGAGGACTGGGGATCGGGCTGACCCTGGCCCGCCGCCTGGCGGCGCTGCACGGCGGCAGGTTGACCGCCTCCAGCGCAGGGCCGGGCAAGGGAAGCGAGTTCCTGCTGATCTTACCGCTGACTACTGATCCGTCCTCGACCCACCGCATCGTGAGCGAAGCAGTCGGGCAGCAGTCTGCAAGCGGCTGCCGCGTGCTCGTCGTCGACGATCATGCGGCGATGACCGAAAGCCTGACCGGCGTCCTGCGGTTCTGGGGGCATGAGTGCCGGGTGGCCAGAAGCGGCCTGGCGGCAATCGAAGAGGCGCGGAGCTTTCATCCCGCGTTCATCCTGCTCGACATCGGCATGCCGGGCATGGACGGCTTCGAGGTGGCGCGGCTGCTCCTTCAGACGGCGTGCACGCCCCGGCCCCGCCTGGTGGCGATGAGCGGCTATGCCCGGCCCGAGGACCGCATGCGCGGGCAGGAGGCTGGTTTCGAGAGCTATCTCGTCAAGCCGGTCGACCTGGCAGTCTTGCGGAAACTGATCGACCGCCGTGATCCGGATTGTTGAAGCAGGGGAAAACGGCCAGCCGGCAGGGCCGCCACGCCCCGCCGCTGTCCGGCCGACTCGCTCCGTCTTGCGACCACGACTTCACTGGCCGCCCGCTGGCGTTTTCTCGGACTTCTTCGCCAGCAGTTCGGGGATCAGTTCCTCGAGCTTGCCGCGGGCCTCGACCGAGAAGAGCTTGCCTTGCTGGTCCACCACGAACATCGCGGGAATCGCGTTGATACCCCAGGACTTGGAGAAGTCGCTCGCCCAGCCCTTGCCCTGGTAATACTGCGGCCAGGGGATTTCGCGCTCCTTGACGAACTTCTTGAGCGCGTCGAGACCTCCGTCTTCCTTGGGCTGGTCCAGGCTCACGCCCAGGAACTCCACGCCCTTCCCGTGGTACTTCTCGTACAGCTTCTTCATGTTCGGCATCTCGGCGACGCAGGGCCCGCACCACGTGGCCCAGAAGTCGACCACCACCACCTTGCCCTTGAGATTGTTCATCGAGATGGTCGAGCCGCTGGTTGCGTCGTTGAACTCCAGCTCGAACGGTTTGCCGATGCTTTCCTTCTGCTTTCGGCTGCCCAGGATCATCGGCGCGAACTGGCTGTCCGGGTAATTCTTGAGGATCTGATCTTCCAGCGCCGTTTTCGTCTTCGCGTCCTCGATGGTGGCCGCGGCCATGTACAGCATCTGGGCGCTGCGCGGGTCCTTCGGTGCCAGCTTCACGAACGCATCGATGGCCGACGTGTCCAGCTTGCCTTCGCCCTGCTGGCGGAACTTGAACAGGGTCGCCTGGGCTTTCATGAACAAGCCTTCGATTTTCAGCTTCTCGTTCTTCGTACGGGCGATGGTCTCGTCGATTTCCTTGACCAGGTTGTCGATCTGATCGACGGCCGGAGACGTGTTTCCCCAGCGCTCAGCCATCAGCGTGGCGATGCGCTCATTGTCCGGGTCGGCCTTGTAGAGCTCGAGGATCAGACCTCGGCGCTTGTCGACGGCTTCCTGCCGGTCCTTGATATACTTCTGCACGTATTCGCGATCGCGGACCTTCGCGCGATCCAGCGCGGGTGTCTTGACACTATCGATGTCCTTGAGGATTTCGCTGGCGGGCCGGTCGGCGCCGAGTGCGAGGGCGGTTGATGTCAGTAAGCATCCAAGACAGGCAAGACCTACGCGCTGGAAGTGGCGGTTCATGATGAGGGTTCCGAAGGTTGGTGCTCAGTGTCGAACCAATCAGCAAATCGGGCGCGGACCGCCGGAAAAGTAGGCCCGCGCCCGTGACATCGTCTCAGATTCCGGTCCATCCGACAACCGCCGAATGAATCGAGTGGTGGGGATTGACATATACCGTGGATGGACGATCATGCCCTTGCCGCCAGCCAGCGACGCGGGCTCTGGTACCGGTCGTCTCGCGGCCGAATTCCACGGCGAGTGATCGATTCCGCGATCCCGTTCCTCTGGACGTCAAGAACCTCCTGTGCAGCGCGCGACCCTTCAACCCGGGCGCTACGCCCACGAGCCCTCGAAGAGCGGCCGGACGGCACGATCGGACCGCTCCAGCTTCAATTCCTTGAACAGCTTGGCCGACGCCGGATCGTCGCTGCGAACTTCCAGCTCGATCCCCAGGTCCGCGCCGCTGTCGTCCTCGGCGATGAGCACGAGCTCCGCACCCTCGTGATCGAGGAACTCGGGAGGGTCCGCGCCCACCCATTTGCGGCCGCCGAACCGCGCCTGGAGCTCCTCCGGGTACTCCACCCGGCGATCTTCGTTGAGCCCCACACCCACCGGGGAGCCGGCTTCTGGATTCTTCATGACCAGGGTCAAACGGTCGTGCGGCCGGATGTTGAAGGTCCGCTGCACCTCGCCCGGCTCGTCGGGTAGCGCCAGCGCGTACGCCAGAACGGTGTTGCGACCCTGCCGCAGCAGCTCGTAAACACCCTCGCCTGCCGGCACAGCGCCCGCCCCGCTCCGGACGCCCGCATCGTCAGGATTGAGCAAGCATTCGCGCAGAGCTCCGGCCGTGTGGAACACGCCGTCCACGAACCCCCAGTTGCGCTGATCGTCCTGCTCGTCCGGTAGCTTCTTCTTGCCAATGGTGATGTACCGGAGCGTCTCGCTCCCTTCCGGTCGAAGCACGATGTGAAATCGATTCACCTCCAGCAGCCCACCCGGCGCAGCGTTCTCCCCGGCCGGCCTGTAAAAGAAGAAGATGTCCCCTCGCTCCATCAGATCGTGACCAGCGCGGCCTGCCGTTTCGCTCGTGGTCCGCGAATCGTTCGCCCCCGCTTTCCCCCTTGCCTGTCGCCGTGCCGCCATCAACCTTCCTCCATCTTGAGCCCTGTGATTCAGTCGATCGCCATACTGTACTAATGTATCAAGCAACTGGCGTGCCGGAGGTTCGCGCCGCGCGGGCCGGCTCGGAAATCGATCACCGTGAGAGGGCGGTAGGCCGTTCTGAGGGCTGGCTCCGGAGTGCAGCCACGGTTAGATTCGTTTGCAGGGTCGAACGCGAGACTGACGGTCGTTGTGGAAGGTGCAGACCAGAAGCGATGGGGGCGTCATGAATCGTCGGACGATGTTGCAGGGAGTGGCGGGAGCGGCGGTGCTGGGAGGTTCGGGTGCGGCGCTGAGTCGGGTCACCGCGGCGCGGGCAAGTGCTCCGGCTCTCTCGGTCACGGTGCTGCTCGATGAGCCGATCGCGACCATCCGACCGGAGATCTACAGCCAGTTCACCGAGCATATTGGCGGGGTGATCTACGACGGCATCTGGGTCGGGCCGGATTCCAGGGTTGCCAACAACGGCGGCATCCGCACCAAGCTGGTCGAGCATGTGAAGCGGCTCGGGAAGATTGCCATTCGATGGCCCGGAGGCTGCTTTGCTGATCGTTACCACTGGCGCGACGGCATCGGACCGGTTGGCTCGCGGCCCAGGCGGTTCGGCCGCTGGCGCGAGGTGACCGAGCCGAACACGTTCGGCACTCATGAGTTCATGCGATTCTGCCGGCTCTGCGGGGCCGAGCCTTATTTCGCGGCCAATGTGGGCACCGGCTCACCGGAGGAGTACCAGCAGTGGGTCGAGTACTGCAATGCGCCCGCGGGCTCCACAACTCTGGCCGCGGAGCGTGAGGCGAACGGCGAGCGCGCTCCGCTGGGCATCCGCTACTGGGGCGTGGGGAACGAGAGCTGGGGCTGCGGGGGCAAGTTCACGCCCGAGGACTACTGCCGGGAATACCGCAAGTTCACCGAGTGGCTGCCCGAGTACGGCGTGAAGCTCTACCTGATCGCGGCCGGGCCCAACAGCAATGATGTCGAGTGGACGCGCCGGTTCTTCACCAAGTGGGCCGACGGCACCAAGGCGCCGATCCAGGGCTGGGCACCCCATTATTATTGCGGAACCACTGGCCACGCCTTGAAGTTCAGCACCGACCAGTGGTACGAGCAGCTCCACAAGGCGGACCAGATGGAGAAGCTGATCCGCGACCAGTGGGCGGTTCTGGGTCTCTTCGATCCGGCGCACTCCATCAAGCTGGTGGTCGACGAATGGGGAAGCTGGCATCCGGCGGGCACCGAGATCAACCCCTCGCACCTGTTCGAGCAGATGGGCACATTGCGCGACGCCCTCGTGGCCGCGCTCACACTGGACACGTTCAACCGGCACGCCGACAAGGTGGACATGGCGTGTGTGGCGCAACTGGTGAACAACCTTCATTCGCTGTTCCTGGCCGACGGCGACCGGTTCGTGGCCACACCCAGCTTCCACGTGTTCGAGATGTACCGGCCGCACCAGGCGGCGCGGGCCGTGCGTCTGGACGTGCAGGCGGCCGACCTGGAATTCGGCCCCGGTCCGCGTCCGACGCGGCTCTTCCGGATTGCCGGCTCCGCCTCGCGGGCCGACGATCAGCACGCCACGCTTACTCTGGTGCACACGCATGCCAGCGAGCAGGCCGAGGTGACGATCCGGCTCCGAGGCGGTGCAGCGCGGGTCGTCGCGCAGACGGTGCTGTCGCATCGCGAGCTGAACGCTCACAATACCTTCGACCGGCCGGAGACCGTCGTGCCGCGGTCCACCGTCACAGAACTGCGCGGCGCGGAGCTGCACTGCGTGCTGCCGCCGGCATCGGTGAGCCGGTTCGACCTGACGCTCGGGTGATGCGACCGCCGCGCGCGGGAGGCCGTCGGGCTAGTGCTCCGCAGCCCGGCTGGCGGTGCCCGGAGCGGGCGAAAGGCCCTCGACGGGGGCATCGCGGGCGGCCGGCGGCCGCGCCGAGATCCACGCCAACATGCACAGGGCGGCCACCCAGAGGACGAACACTCCCAACGCCGCGACGAACCGTTTCCGAGCCAGACTCCAGGCCATCGGCTTATTCCTCGAGCAGGGACTTCGGCCGCAGCGCCTTGGCGAAGTCGAAGACGTGGTCGAAGTCGGACCGCTGATCGTTCGGAGTCCTGTCCAGATCGCCCGACGCGATCAGGTTGTAGACGATCTCGCCGATGTCGGACGTGGAGCGAATGCCCCACTGATCCAGGACCGTGATGGCCAGCATGCCGTAATAGCCGACGGCCAGCCGCCTGGCGGCGTGGCAGAGTTCACGGCCGGTCACATGGCCCGAGGGATCGCCGGGTGGTGCTCCGGGAACTGCCGCGTGCGCGGGTTTGCGGCCTCCCACGGCCCGTTCCTGATCGCGCTTCCTTCGCTTCCGCTTGAGCTTCTGGTTGCGTGCCTCGCGGAGCGCCTCGAGCACGAAGGCATACGACTCGATCGTGTAGCGCGGGTCGCGGGCGATCACACGGGCAAGCTGGTCGCGCAGATTCATCGGCTCATCAACCTCCCCGCCGATCGCCGCGCAGGGGACCGGTGCCGGGCTCATCACCACGCCGCGGCCCGGGTCTGGCGGAGGGCGGCGTGGGCGGCACATCGCCGGGCATCGGTCCGGTGGCGGTCCCGGTCCACGGGTCATCGTCATGCTCGGTTTCCTCGTCCGGCTCGGAGACGCTCCTGCTAAGAGCCGGGTCTTCAGCCCGGGAAATGCCGGGCTGGCTCGAATGGGCGTGCCGGCCGCGGGTGGATTCGACGCTCAGCACCTCGGCCGGACCGATGATGATCCGGCGATGCTCGTCGTACTCGACCACCAGCTTCTGTGCCAGGATCTCCTGGGCGACCACCCGTCCGCGGCCCTTCGAGGTGAGCACCACGGAGCCGATCGCGGGAAGCTGCTGTTCCAGCTCGCGATAGGTGTCAAACTCGTACCGCAGGCAGCATTTGAGCCGACCGCACCGGCCCGAGATCTTGGCCGGGTCGAGCGTGCTCTTCTGGAGCTTGGCCATCTTCATGGAGACCGGCGGCATCGCCGTGAGGTGGGTATTGCAGCAGACCGGCTTGCCACAGTCCCCGTAATCGGCCAGCAGCTTGGCCTCGTCGCGCACACCGATCTGCCGCATCTCGATCCGGGTGCGCAGGGCACGCGCCAGGTCCTTGACCAGCTCCCGGAAATCGACGCGCTTCTCGGCCAGGTAATAAAAGACGATCCGTTCCCGGCCCAGGATCATCTCCACGTCCACCAGGTTCATCTGGAGGCTGCGTTTGGCGATCAACTCCTGGCCCACCTCGAAGGTCCTTGCCTGGGCTTGCTCGAGCGCGAGCCCGTGTTCCAGGTCTTCCTCGGTGGCTTGCCGGAGAATCTCCCCGGTCGCGGCTTGTTCCAGGTATTGCGCGGTGCGCTCCGTTGCCGGGCAGAGCACCTCGCCGAGCTCGGTCCCGCGGTCGGTGCGAATCACCACCCGGTCCCCCCGGCAATGAATCCGATCGTGCGGATCGGTGAGCTCGCCAAGGAACCTCATCCGGCCGTAGCGTACGACGTATGGCATGGGTCCTGGTTCGAGATCCACCCGGACAGGGCATTCGCGGCGGACGCTCCGCGGTGGAGCGCTTCCCGGCAGACCGCCATCGCCCGTCTCGCGATTATGACCGGGAATGCCGGCGCGGACCAGCCCAGAGGGCTTTGAGGGCCCTGGACCTGGACCACCGTGTCCGGGGGACGCCAGCAATTGCCTGGAGGGATTCGGCTTCATTCCGCGGCGCGCTCATTACATAATAGCGATCTTGCAGGCTCTGTAGCCTGAAGACTCGCGCCGGGGAAGGACGCCGCGGCCAGGCCGGCGGTTCATGGCCGGAGGCCATGCAGGAGGAGACGTTGCCATGCTGAAGGAAGACTTTCTCGAGCTTCTGGTGTGCCCGATCGGCAGAGCCCGTCTGCGTCAGGAAGACGACGTGCTGATCTGCACGCGCTGCGGCACTCGGTTCGCGGTCGAGGACGACATCCCGAACATGCTCGTCGACGATGCGGAGCTCCCCGCCGGCTGCGTCTCGCTGGCCGACCTCGACTGCGTGAAAAGCGGTGACGCCAAGCTGGAGTGACGGTCCGCCACGGCACCCGCGTGCTGCGCCCCGCCCTTCATAGCCCCGGGCCATCCGCGGGGCACCAGAGCTGGACGCGGAACCAGCCGCGCTCGTCGGTCCACGCTCCGGCCTCCTCGAACCCGGCGGACCTGCGCAGCTCGGCCAGCGCGTCGAGCGTGTATTTGTGGGATTTCTCGGTGTGGATCAGTTCCCCGGCCGCCAGCTCGACCTTCGTGCCCGCGGCCTGGATGTGCACGGTCTGATTCACCCTGGAACGCAGGTGAATCGCCACGTGCCCGCGCTGGGGATGGTCGACGTAGTAGGCCAGGTGTTCAAAGTGCTCCAGATCGAAATCGGCCTGGAGTTCCCGGTTGATCCGCCGCAGCAGGTTCATGTTGAACGCGGCCGTCACCCCACGCGAATCGTTGTAGGCGAATTCCAGGAGTGCCCGCTCCTTGGCGAGATCGGTCCCCATGAGCAAGCCGTCTCCCGGCCGCATGGTCCGCCCGACCATTCGCAGAAGCTCGAGCGCTGCTTCATGATCATAATTACCCAGGCTTGACCCCAAAAAGACGATGAGGCGCGGACCCTCGGCGCGCGCCATGATGCGTTCGAGCCCGCGCCGGTAGTCGCCCACATAGCCCGTCACGCGAACGCCTGCAAACCGGCGGCTGAGAGTCTCTGCCGAGTCTTCAAGGGCCTGTGGTGAGACGTCGATGGGAACATAATGAACCTGGTGGTGCTGCCGCAGCGCCGCAGAGAGGAGCCGCTGGGTCTTCACCGCACTCCCGCTGCCCAGCTCGACAATGGTCGGCTCCGTTCCTTGCCCGGGGCTGGAGGCCAGCAGCGCCACCATCGCGTCGGCATGCCTGCGGAGGATCCCATCCTCGGTCCGCGTCAAATAATATTCGGGAAGCTTGCAGATCTCGTCGAACAAACGCGATCCTTCGGCATCATAAAAATAAGACCAGGGCAGGCTCTTCGGCTGACCGCTCAAACCCGACCGCACGGCCGCGGCAAAACGCGACGTCGAGTCACGGGCGTCCAGTGGCTCGGCGAGGCGGATGATGCGCGGCCAGCGAGTCCGAGACAGGGTACTGGAAGAGCCGGTCAGTTGCGGATTGACCGCCAAGGGACACCTCCCGGAGGATGAGATCTCGGCTGCACGATCAAATTGGGGGTCGAGGAGGCGATCCCTGCCGCTTGTGGATTGTAGGCAGCCGGGAAAGAGGCTGTCCACGCTTGCATGAGTGAGCGTCCGCGCCCCACGACCGGGCGAGACCATCGTTCAAGCAAGTATCATGCCAGTTGCGAGGGGTGAGATTCAGACGAGCCGGATCGTGGTGCCGTCCGGCAACTGCACCACGTCTCCGACGGCCATTTGACGGCGCTTGCGGAGGTCGACATCACCGTTGACACGTACGTGCCCCGCACCGATGAGCAGCTTCGCCTCGCCACCACTCTCGACGCATCCCGAGAGCTTGAGCACCTGGGTGAGATTGATGGGGCGGTCGCCCACTACGAGCGTCAACTCGGGAGTGGCACTCATCTTGGGGCCTGCGTGCGGGACGGAGCCGGGGTTTGAAGCTGGTCCAGTTGCTGGCCGATCTCGTGGAGAACGGCCCGCTCCACTCTGCGGGTCTGCCCACGCAAGCCGTCGCCCGGACTGGCCGGAAGCGTTCCTCCGGCCGCCGCTTGCCGCACCGCCCGGTCATCGCCGCCCGCGGACGCGAGCCCCGGCAGCGAGCGCGGCGCGGACCCGGGCACCTCGAGGGCGCCGTCCTCATCGGCCTCGCGCACGGGCGGGAGCGCGGCCGCTGTCTCGGCCGCCGGGCTCAGCGGACTCGACAGCGCCATCGATCCATCCCAGTGCGGGGCAAGCACCTTGCGGACCTCCTCGGGGAGGACGGGCCCCAGGTCGTTCATGACCGTCCCGACCAGCCGGCCCGTGCCGCTGGTGAAGATTGGCGCTCGCGTGGCGGGCGCCAGGCTGACCACGAAGAGCGTGGCCAGCAGGCCGACCCCGACTCCCTCGAGTCCGCCCAGCAGCATGCCCAGGTGACGATCGTAGGCCTCGAACTTGAGTTTGCGCAACGTTCCGCGAACCATCCAGGCGACGCCGAAGATGCCGGCCGAGACGGCGATGTAGAGCAGGGCCATTGCCAGCACGCGCTGCATTTCCGGCTCGCCGGGCAAGTGAGGCGCAAGCTGGGGCGACACCCGGTGGGCCGTCGCGTAGCCCATGATGAGCGAGACAATGCTCGCCACCTGCCAGGTGAATCCTCTCCAGGCGCCCCGTACCATCCCCAGCACCATGACGATGGCCATCGCCGCGTCGTAGATCGTCATCCGTGAACCTCCCTGAGAGAATCGTCGGCCGTGCGCGTGTGCTCGCGGGCCTGGACCAGCCGTCGTGACGGGTCCAGGCGGCCAGATCGTAACCCAGAGATGAGCAAGCGCGAAGCGTGTTTTCCGCTGGCACGCTCCGCTGCGGCCCCCAACCTTGCCAAAGGGGGGTGCTCAGCGAACCGGGTACAGCTCTTGCTCGGTTGCGAATCGTCCTGTCCGAGCATCGATCACGATGGGCACCGGCCCGTTCAGGACCCCAGCGTCCACCCATGCGGCGAAAAGCTCGTGGGTCACGAAGTCCGTGAAGCCGTAGCCGCCTGGTGCGCGATGCCGCTTGATTTCTTTCCAGTCGACATAGATATGCGTGACGCCGCGTTCCTTGAGTGCGTGGTGAAACTCCTGCGGCGTCTTGCCTCTGGCCAGGAGTTCGATCCGTTCGGGGTTGAACACGGTATTGTAGAGAATGTCGTGCTCGACGTGGAACACGGCCGCCTGGCCGACGGAGAGTATTCTCGCATCGGCGGGCAGCGACTGGTCGACGGCCGCCAGCGGAGGGTTGAGCCGGCGCGGCAGGTCGTGGCGGAGCGAGGCCAGGTTTCCCGTCCACTCGTTGAGACCCGTAAGCGCTGTGCTGCAATCGAGGAAGTTGCAGCAGAGGGCGACGGCCAGGACCATGGCGCGGAGTATTCTCCAGGGCCAGCGGTCAGACCAGTCCGCGCCCAGGCCCGCCAGGATGGCCAGGCAAGGGAGCAGGGGGAGCCAGAACCGATCGATACGGTGGGTGAGCAGGAACCATGTGCAGAACAGGTACGCAGCGTAGCCCCACAAGCAAAGGACCAGGCGGCGACTGCCGGGGCGAAGCAGCGCCAGCGGGGCGAAGGCCAGATAAAGCGGCGACTGCCAGTCAGATCGTCCGGCAACGTCGACGAGGCTATTCCAGAGCGCACCGGCCGTGGCCTGCCGGGGACCGTGCACCGTCTGCCACTGGAATTGCCGGGCCTCGTTCCAGTTCGAGCCGCCGAACACCTCGTACGCCAGAGGATAGACCGGATTGCCCGCGTCCATGACGTTCTTCGCCAGCCAGGGAGCCATCACGATGGACCAGCCCAGAATGTACGCCAGCACCGGTCGAGGACTGCGCCGGCTCCAGCCGGCTGCGATCGCCAGCAGGCCCACGGGCAGGACGGCGGAGATCAATGCCGGGTACTTGCACGCCATCGCCCCGCCGGCAAGCAGCCCGAGCAACATCCACCGCGACCCGGGCCCAGAGCGGTCTGCCGGACCCCCGGGAATGGCGAGCCAGAGCAAGGCGGCGTGGTAGAAGCAGAGCGGCCCCTCGACGTATGCGATCACCCCCATGCGATAGATCCAGGGCGTGGAAAGATAGATCAGCGCCGCCAGTCCGCCCGCGCGGCGCGATCCCAGACGCGCCGTGGCCGAGGCGATGAGCACCGCGGCCGCCGGCGCGTACAGGGCCACCAGAACCTGACCCACCAGCGCGCCCCGCCACCATTCGTCCAGGACGACCATCCCCGCCAGGTGCAGCATCTCCACGCCGAATGGCATGCTTGTGTAGACGTTATGAGCAAGAAATCCAATTCTATGAGCCAGGAAATACTCCTTCGGCCCCTGGAGGTGGTATTCCAGCACGTCGAAATCGATGGCGGGAAGCATGGCGCCCAGGAACATGACGAGCAGGAACGGTGCGCCCAGGAGAGCTGGCAGCAGCGTTTGTGCATCCAGGGATGGCGCTTTCCACTTGCGCCTCCAGAACCCGGAAGCGGCCGCTCCGGCAAGTGCCAGCAGTCCCAGGCCGATCCGGAAGATCCAGGGGCCGAGCAGCCCCCCGCGACCGGCCAGCAGCACGAGCACGCCCAGCACCGAGGCGCCCACGCCGAAATCGGCGGCCAGGCGCTCGGCGACGGCCAGGCCGTCGCGCAGCCGCAGCAGGCCCAGCACCAGCTCGCCGAGGCCGAGCGCCCCGGCGACAATGAGCGTCGTTGCGGCGATGATCGGCACGCGCTCGGGGAGGTTCTCCAGATGGCTCAGTTCGCCGATCGCCTGCCCCACGAGCGATTCGCCCCAGGTCGTTTCGGGGACGACCTCCGGCAAGGCCTTGAGCAGGAAGAACCCCCGTCGCATCGGGCCCGATTCCCTGGGGAAGTTGGGCAGTGGTACGACCAGGAACCAGCCCAGCCATGCCAGCTCGAGCACGGCCAAGACGGCGAGCAGCCAGGCGGACGAGCCGGGCTGGAAGTGCCGGGCCGGGCGGGCGGAGCGGAGGCCTCCGGCCATGGACCTGGCCTGGGCCGTCACAGCGTGGGCCCGATGGTCCAGGGAGCAAACTCCTCCTCGCCCACTTCCTGCCGCTCGCTGCGCGTCTTCGTCCCGCTGGCGACTTCGAGAATCAGCTCGAACAGCCGGCCGCCCACTTGGTCCACGGGCTCACCCTCCAGGATGGTCCCCGCGTTCAGGTCCATGTCGGAGCTCATGCGCTCGAACATCGGCGTGTTGGTGGCCAGCTTGATGCACGGCGTGGGCTTCAGGCCCAGCACGCTGCCGCGACCGGTCGTGAAGACCAGCACGTTCGCGCCGCCGGCGACCAGGCCGGTGGTGCAGGGAGGGTCGTAGCCGGGAGTGTCCATGAAGACCAGGCCCGGCGTCCGGACCGGGGCGGCGTAGTCGACCACGTCCACCAGCGCCGTGGACCCGGACTTGGCCAGCGCGCCCAGCGATTTCTCGTAGATCGTCGTCAGCCCCCCGGCCTTGTTGCCGGGCGAGGGATTGTTGTCGATGCGGGCGCCGAAGAGTCCGGTGTACCACTCCCACCAGCGGATGCGGTCGACCAGCTTCTGGCCGACCGCGGAGCTGACCGTGCGCCGCGTCAGCAAGTGCTCGGCCCCGTAGATCTCCGGAGTCTCACCCAGTACGGCCGAGCCGCCCTGGGCGACCAGCAGGTCGGCCGCCACGCCCAGGGCCGGGTTGGCGGTCACTCCCGAGTTGCCGTCGGAACCGCCGCATTCCATGGCCAGGCAGATCTTCGCGGCCGGCTGCTCGCTGCGCCGCCATGAGTTGGCCGCGGGCATCAGCTCGCGCACCGCGGTGACGGCGGCCTCCACGGTCGCCGTGATCCCACCCTGGTCCTGGATGTTCAGCACGCGGGGCCGGTCCGGGCCGGATGGCCGGCCGGAACCGAGCGCCCGATCTGCGCCGAGGAGCGTGAGCCTCTGGGTTTCGACGAGGTGCTGGGCGTAAGCTCCCTCGCAGCCGAGGCCGACGATCACGTAGGCGGCCACGTTCGGATGATGGGCGAAACCTGCAAGCACGCGTTCCAGGATCTGGTGGTCGAGCCCCTCGAACGGTAGCCCGCAGCCTCCCTTGTGGGTGATCGCGAAGACGCCGTCGACGTGCGGAAACTCCCCGCACCAGGCTCCATCGCGGAACCGGTCGGCCACCAGCCGGGAGGTGCTGGCCGAGCAGTTCACCGTGCTGATCACCGCAATGTAGTTGCGCGTGCCGACCCGTCCATCGGGCCTCAGAAAGCCGCGGAACGTCCGCGGCCGCCCCGGTTCCGGCTGCTGTGGATGCTCGCTGGCAAACGCGTAGTCGCGGTCGAACAGGTCGGCTCGCAGGTTATGCACGTGCACATGCGATCCTGCATCAATGTCCCGCGCGGCGAAACCGATGATCTGGCCGTACTTCCGCACCGGCGCACCGCGGGCGATCGGCCGCAGCGCGAGCTTGTGGCCCAGTTCGATTGGCTCGCGGACCTCGACGGTGAGCCCCGGCAATTCCACGACCGACCCGCGGGCGATCGGCCGCGCGGCCACGGCGACGTTGTCCTCGCCCCGGAGCAGGACGGCCTGGGGACGATCGGCGGCGGTGGCCATGGCGGCTTTCCTCGGTCGAGACGCGTGCGAGCAGACCCTGGAAGTCGAGTTTAGTGGATTGCGCGCCGGCTGAGAAGCGGCTGGAACTTCCCGACGCGGCCGTTGCACCGGAACGGCCACCGGGATAGGTCGATGATGACGGCGCACCTCGTTGCTGCGATCACGCGCCAGGCTGCCTGCGGGAGACTTCCGGGATCGCGAATTCCCTCGTATTCGCTTGCTCAAAGTCCAACGGCTTGGTAAGCTTAGGAGTCATCATCGATTTTTCATTCCCGTCGGATGCCCGCAGTCTGGTTGGACCGTGTCGGTCGCCTTGTAGTCACAGCAGGAATCGTGCAGCCGTACCTGACGCTATGCCAGATTCTCGCGCTCGGTGAGCGCGCGGGCGGGGTCACCTATTTGCAAACGCGGTCAAGGGGACCGAGCGAGCGGTCGTGGCCACTGCGCTGCGCCGGTCCGGGCTCGATATTCCTCCCTGGAGCTCATCACCCATGGCAAAGACTCGTGACTGGTCGGACATCTTGATCCGGCGGGGCGTCATCGGGCCCGATCAACTCAAGGAAGCCCAGCGCGCGGGCGGATCGGTCGAGGATTCCCTGGTGAAGCTGGGATATGCCGAGGCCGACGACATCATGAAGGCCAAGGCCGAGCAGCACGGGCTGCCGTTTGTCGAGCTCCGCGAGATCGAGATCCCGGCCTCGGTCATCGAGCTGGTTCCCGAGTCGTTGGCCCGCGAGAATATCGTCATGCCCCTGGCACAGGGGAACGGCTCGATCAAGGTGATCATGCACGACCCGCTCGGCTTCGAGACCATCGAGAAGCTGCGGTTCGTGCTCAATCGCGAGATCGAGGTCGCGCTCGCGCCCAAGGAGGCCATCGTCGAGGCGATCAATAAATACTATGGGGCCAGCAGTGGCGAGACCGAATCGGTCGACTCGATGCTCCAGGAATTCACCGACACGGCCATCGATTTCTCCGAGGACGGCGGTGCGACCGGCAAATCCGCGACGACCAACACCCTGGAAGAGGGCGACGCACCGGTCATCAAGCTGGTGCACCTGATCATCCAGGAAGCGGTCACCATGCGCGCCTCCGACATTCATATCGAGCCTTTCGCCGACCGCGTGCGGATCCGTTACCGCATCGACGGCGTGCTCATGGAGCGTGACTCGGCACCCCGCCGCCTGCTCGGTGCCATCGTCAGCCGCCTGAAAATCATGGGCTCGATCGATATTGCCGAGAAACGCCGGCCGCAGGACGGGCGGATCAAGATCTTGGTCGCCGGCAAGGATATCGACCTGCGTGTCAGCATTCTACCAACCACGCATGGGCAGTCGGTGGTGATGCGGATCCTGGACCGTGAGAACATCAAGGTGGGCCTCCAGGACCTGGGGTTCGCCGACGATGATTTCGCACGGTTCAAGACCATGGTCAAGCGGCCGAACGGGATCTTGCTGGTGACGGGGCCGACCGGCTCGGGCAAGACGACCACGCTGTACGCCGCGCTCAACGAGCTGAATCGCCCGGACGTGAAGATCATCACGGCCGAGGACCCGGTCGAGTACTATCTTCCAGGTGTGAACCAATGTGAGGTGAAGGCGAAGATTGGCATGACCTTCGCGCGGATCATCCGGGCCATGCTGCGGCAGAACCCGAACATCCTCCTGGTCGGCGAAATCCGGGATCTGGAGACGGCTGAGACCGCAATCCAGGCCTCACTGACGGGACACCTGGTTTTCAGTACGCTTCACACGAACGATGCGCCCAGTGCCATTACACGTCTGGTGGATATCGGGATCCAGCCATTCCTGGTCGCCAGCTCGGTGCTTGCGATCATGGCTCAACGGTTGGTACGTAAAGTTTGCCCCAAGTGCAAGGTGCGGTACGAGCCCCCGGCACATATTCTGGCAAGTTTGGGGTTGCGGCCGGAGCTGGCCAAGAAGGCCAACTTCATGAAGGGCAAGGGGTGCAACAACTGCAACAAGAAGGGCTATCGGGGCCGCATGGGCATCTTCGAGCTGATGACCCTGACCACGCAGGTGCGCGAGATGACGTTCAAGGGGGAGTCCACCCAGTCTATTCGTAGAGTGGCTCGCAAGCAGGGGATGCGGCACATTGTTCGAGGACGGGATCGTGAAGGCGATCAAGGGCCAGACGACGCTTGACGAGGTCTTGCGGATCACCCAGCACGACATGATCAGCGAGGGGCTGCTGACCGCGAAGAAGTGAGACGGGAGTTCCATGTATGGCCATGACCGGCCGGTGTGGGTGCCAACCCCCCCGGCCGGGAAAGGGCGGACCAGGAAGGCCGCACCGGTCCGCTCTGGTTTGGAACGGGTGAAGTGCGCCGAAGTTGTGGACCGCCATCAGCTTGATCTGATCACTCGGGGGCCCGATAATGGGGGTGAGGTGAGCCGCACAGCTCATTCCGTAACTCCAACGCGAGGCTCTGGAATACGGTGGACACCTGGTTTCCAGGACAAAGTCAACCCCCGGATGATCGGCACGAGTCGGCGGGCGTGGGCTGGAATCATCTCTCCGTGGGAGGTCTGTGACGGCAATGGGCACGTTGCTCATCGACAAGCTGCTGCAAACGGTCTGCACTCAGAAAGCCAGTGACCTGCACCTGACGGTTGGCCAGCAGCCGGTGGTGCGGTTGCATGGCCACATGCGCCCACTGGCGACGAAGGTCCTGGAGCCGCCGGACACCGTGGCGCTCATGAAGAGCATCACGCCGGAGCGTTGCCAGCAAGAGTTGCAGGAGGTGGGGGGTACCGACTTCGGCTTCGCCTTTGGCGAGATGGCGCGGTTCCGCGTCGCGGTCTTCAAGCAGCGCGGCAACGTGGGGCTGGTGCTGCGGCGGATCCCCAACGAGTTCCTGACGTTCGAGCAGCTTGGCCTGCCGGCGGTGATCGGAAACCTGATCACGCGTCCACGCGGGCTGATCCTGGTCACCGGGCCGACAGGGTCGGGCAAGACGACCAGCCTGGCCTCGATGATCAACTGGATCAACAACAACATGGACCGGCACATCATCACCATCGAGGATCCGATCGAGTACTTCCACAAGCACAACAAGTCGCTTGTGAACCAGCGCGAGATCGGCATTGATGTGCCCGACTTCCCCGAGGCGATCCGCCGCGCCCTGCGGATGGACCCGGACATCATCCTGGTGGGTGAGATGCGCGACCTGGCCACCATCCAGGCGGCCATCACCGCCGCCGAGACGGGCCACATCGTCTTCGGCACCCTGCACACCAACTCGGCGGAAGGCACCGTCAACCGGATCATCGACGTCTTCCCCAAGGAGCAGCAGGACCAGATCCGCACCCAGCTGTCGGTGGCGATCATCGGCATTCTGGCCCAGGCCCTCTTGCCACGCAAACCCAAGGGGCTGGTGGCCGCCTACGAGATGCTCGTCGTCACGCCGGCGATCTCCAACCTGATCCGCGAGAACAAGACGTACCGTATCGATTCGTCCATCCAGACCGGCCGCAAGCACGGCATGATCCTCCTCGACGACAGCCTCTTCAACCTCTGGCGCCAGGGCCTGGTGGAGGAGACCGAGGTGATGTTCAAGTCCCGCAAGCCGAACGATCTGCGTGAACGCATCGAGAACGCCAAGAAGGGCATCTTCGAGGACGAGGCGAGCGAGGAGGAAGAGGAGAAATGAGCCCCCCGCGCGGCCCGCTGTCACGGTGCTCCCGCTGATCCGTCATTCGAATGTAAGGATGTCTAAGAAATTATCGTCATTGAATCATTGAATGCCGTCATCCGGGCCTGGCAGGCCTGCCCCGCGGGCGAGGCCCGGCCGGGCCGGCCGCATCGGGCCTTCGAGCTGGCTTCGGCGGGACGCGACCTCGGTCCTGTTCCGGGTTGATTCTCCGTCAGGGCGGGGTTCGTTCTGGATTCCGCCGTCCGTTTTCTGAATTTCTTGCACTCACAACAAACCGGCACGCAGCGAACCCCGCGCGGGAAACGGCTTGGTCCCTGCGCGGAGGGTTCGGTTCCAGCGACAGACCAGACCGGGACGAACAGGCATGGCGCGACGCATCGGCACGATCATGGTGGACATGGGCTACCTCGACGAGGATGGCCTCTGGAAGCTGCTCGAGGAGCAGAAGCGCTCCGGCACCGAGCTTCTGGGCAAGGTCGCGGTGCGCATGGGGATGGTGAAGGAAGACCAGGTGCTCAAGGCGCTCGGCGAGCAGCTCGGCATGAAGGTGATCAAGCTCGCCGACACCACCATTCCCGCCGAGATGACCGAGCTGGTCAACGAGAGCATGGCCACGGCCTACAAGGTGGTGCCGGTCTCGCAGAACAAGAAGGACAAGAGCGTCACGGTGGCCATGGCCGAGCCCCAGAACCCCTCGACCATCGACAGCCTGCGGCTCTTCCTGGGGGTGGAGGTCAAAGGGGCGGTGGCGTCCGAGTCGGACGTGATGTCGGCCATCGAGCGGCTCTACGCCGGCCACCACGAGACCATCCAGGACGTGGTCAAGCAGATCGAGCAGGACAAGGGCCTGGCGCAGCTGGCCAACCGCAACCAGAACACCATCGACCTCGAGGCGATCGAGGAGATGGCCGAGGCGGCCCCGGTGCGCAAGCTCCTGAACATGGTGCTGCTCCTGGCGATCAAGGACAAGGCCTCGGACATCCACTTCGAGCCGTTCGAGGAAGAATACAAGATGCGCTACCGGGTGGACGGCATCCTCTACGAGCTAGTGCCCCCCCCGCGGCACCTGGCGCCGGCCATCGCCAGCCGCATCAAGGTCATGTCGAATCTTGACATCGCCGAGCGCCGGCTGCCGCAGGACGGCAAGATCCAGCTTGCCCTGGGCGGCAACAACG
Source organism: uncultured Planctomycetaceae bacterium (assembly GCA_963833985.1). Lineage (GTDB taxonomy): Bacteria > Planctomycetota > Planctomycetia > Isosphaerales > Isosphaeraceae > Aquisphaera. The sequence goes on along the minus strand of CAWIAD010000002.1, from coordinate 4,335,113 downwards.
TGGACATCCGGGTCTCCACCCTGCCCACCATGTTCGGCGAGAGCGTGGTGTTGCGGATCCTCGACCGCTCGGTGGTGCAGCTTGACCTGCGCAAGCTGGGCATGCCCGAGGACACGCTGGCGAAGTGGATGGAAGTGATCATGAAGCCCAACGGCATCATCTTGGTGACCGGGCCGACGTCGTCGGGCAAGACCACCACCCTCTACGCCACGCTCAACGAGCTGAACAAGATCGAGGACAAGATCATCACCACCGAGGAGCCGGTGGAGTACGAGATCGAGGGGCTCGTGCAGGTGCCGATCAACCCCGAGATCGGCGTCACCTTCGCCAACTGCCTGCGGGCGATCCTCCGCCAGGACCCGGACAAGATCCTGGTGGGCGAGACGCGGGACCTGGAGACCGCCGAGATCTCGATCCAGGCGTCGCTCACGGGCCACATCGTCTTCACCACGCTGCACACCAACGACGCCCCCTCGGCGATCACCCGGCTGCGCGACATGGGCCTGCCGACCTTCCTCATCACGGCCACCGTGGAGGCCATGCTGGCCCAGCGGCTGGTGCGGAAGATCTGCAACTTCTGCCGCACCGAGTTCACCCCCAGCCAGGAGGTGATCATGGAGCTGGGGCTGACCGCCGAGCAGGCCGCGGCCCAGAAGTGGTTCTATGGCAAGGGCTGCGACAAGTGCAACAACACCGGCTACAAGGGCCGGATGGGAATCTACGAGCTGGCGATCATGAACGAAAACCTGCGCGACATGGTCGTCTCCGAGGTCTCACTCGATGAGTTCCGCAACGCCTGCCGCAAGTACGGCATGCGGACCCTGCGCGAGTCCGGTCTCCAGGCCATCGATCGCGGGGTCACCAGCGTCGAGGAGATCATCCGGGAAACCATGACGGAAATCTGAGCCCCAGGCACGCGCCGCTGGCCCCTTTCCATCCTGACGGAGAGCATTTATGCCGACTTTTCAATATGAAGCGATGGACCACACGGGGCGCGAGGTCAAGGACTCGATCGACGCCGCGACCCAGGAAGAAGCCCAGCAACTGATCCGCCAGAAGGGCTTCTTCGTCACCAAGATCTCTGAGAAGGCGAAGAAGACCCGCAAGTCGGCCGCCAAGAAGGGGGGCCGCCGGAAGAAGAAGTCATTCACGATCGGCAAGATCTCCACCAAGCAGCTTTGCACCTTCACCCGCCAGCTCTCGACGCTTCAGGATGCCGGCCTGCCCATCCTCCGCAGCCTGAAGATCCTGGAAGGCCAGTCGAAGCCCGGAGTGCTCAAGAACGCCCTGGGCGACGTGATCGAGGACATCGAGAGCGGCCAGACCCTCTCCGAGGCGTTCCAGAAACACCCCAAGGCGTTCGACCGGCTCTACTGCAACATGATCAAGGCGGGCGAGGCCGGCGGTGCCCTCGAGGCGATCCTCCAGCGGCTCGCCGACTTCAAGGAAAAGGCCCAGTCGCTGAAGCGGAAGATCAAGGGCGCCATGGTCTACCCGGTCGTGGTCATCCTCGTCGCCTGCACGATCGTCGGCTTCATTCTTTATTACATCATCCCCAAGTTTGAATCGATCTTCAAAGATTTCGGCGTCCCGCTGCCGCGCATGACCACCATCCTCATCGATGCGAGCCACTTCCTGATCAAGTATTTCTACGTGGTCTTCTTGACTCCGTTTCTGTTCTGGGTATTCATCAAGTTATTATACCGCAACAAGACGGGGGCCTACGTCTGCGACCGGATCCTGCTCATGATACCGGTCATGGGGACGATCGCCGAGAAGTCCACCGTGGCGCGCACGATGCGCACCCTGGGCACCCTGGTGCAGTCGGGCGTGCCCATCCTCGAGTCGCTGAACATCGTCAAGGAGACCGCCGGCAACGCGGTCTTCGAGCGGGCGTTCACGCGTATTTATGAGAGCATCCGCGAGGGCGAGACCATCGCCCAGCCCCTGCGCAAGGCGCGCATCGTCGACGACATCGTGGTCAACATGATCGACGTCGGCGAGGAGACCGGCGAGCTCGACACCATGCTCAACAAGATTGCCGACAACTACGACGAAGAGGTGGAAGTGGCCGTGGAGTCGCTCGTGAGCCTGCTCGAGCCGATCATGATCGTCGTCCTGGGCGGCATCGTCGGCTTCATCGTGATCGCCCTCTTCCTGCCCCTGATCACGCTCATCACCAAGCTGTCAGGCTGATCCGGCAGTGGGCAGCTTTGTAGGGTGGGTCGAGCCGCAAGGCGAGGCCCACCAGGGCGGCGGTAGGCAGTTTGTAGGGTGGGTCGAGCCGCAAGGCGAGGCCCACCAGGGCGGCGGTAGGCAGGCGGCATTGGGCAATCAATCCACGGGATCGCATCGCATCCAAAGGGATACAGAGGAGCCGCGTGACATGTGCAATCCGCAAACGGCCATCGACGACTCTCGGGCCACCGGCAGTGGTCTCCCGCCACGGCCCACGGCCCACGGCCCACTGCCCATTATTCCCCGCCCACGGCGTGCGATCGCATCACCACGACGGAGAAGCGGCTTCACCATGGTGGAGCTGCTGGTCGTGATCCTCATCCTGGCGGTGCTGATCGCCCTGCTCTTGCCGGCGATCAACGCCGCCCTGCGGTCGGCCAAGAATACGGCCGTGGGCGGCGAGATCAACCAGATGGCCCAGGCGCTCGCGCAGTTCAAGAGCCAGTACGGCGACTACCCGCCGAGCCGGGTTTACCTCGCTGAGAACGGCGACTACAGCGTCGTGAACAGTACAGCGTACCTTCCGGCGGGCACCTCGGTGGGCGATATCACGCTCGGGCAACTGGCGCAGCGGTCGATCTCTGCCCTGCGGAAGTTCTTCCCCAGGGTCAATTTCAACACGCAAGGGATCGTCTATCCCGGCAACTTCGGATCCATCCCTACCGGAGGACGCTGGTACGACTTCAACGGCAACGGGGTGATGGACGCTCCCTATATCCTCCAGGGGCACGAGTGCCTCGTCTTCTTCCTGGGTGGTGTGCCGCTCCAGACCAACAGCGGCTATGGTCTCACGGGCTTCGGCAAGGACCCCACCAATCCGTTCACCAACAGCATCGTCGGCAGCACCAACTACAGCGGCAACCGCCAGCCCCCGCTCTTCGAGTTCAACCCCGGCCGGCTGATGATCGACCCGACGAATCCTTACACCTCGTTCACCCTGCCCCAGATTCCCGGCTACGTCGACTCGCTGGGCAACACGCTGGGCAACGGCCAGATCAATTTCTACGCCTACTTCAGCGCCTACGGCAACGGCGGCTACGACCCCAACGACGTGAACTTCGCGACGGCCCCGGACGCGGAGGTGGACATGAATGGCTCTATCCCGTACCTGGGCTACTTCGTCAAGTTTCCCGTGGCGAACAATGTCTGCCTCTCGCCGGCGCCCAACCCGTACACCAGCACGACCTCGGCACCGATCTCCGGCACCGTCACCAGCGCCACGACATTTTACAACCCGCAGAGCTTCCAGATCATCTCCTCGGGTCTGGATGGTCAGTACGGCGTGGCCGGGCAGTACAACCCGGACGTCTCCAACCCGTTGCCGCTCGACACAAACATGAGTGTTTATCATAACACGACCGATACCACGATCCGCACGCGCAAGCGCGACAACATCACCAATATCCACAACGGCCGGCTTGATTGATGCGTGGGGTAGGTGCAACCCACCCCCGGATCGAGCGGGAAACAGGTCGAACCGAGAACGCAGTCGAGAGCGAGGCTCATGGATCACAAGGGAACAGGGACGATGAGGAAGCGGCGGGAGCCCAGCGTGTATCGCGCAGGCGTGTGCCCGGCGTTCACCCTCGTCGAGCTGCTGGTCGTGATGGTGATCATCGGCATCATCATCACGTTCCTGCTCGTGGCGGGCGGCGAGGCCCGCAGGCGGGCCGAGGAGGACGCCACGCTGGCGCTCATCACCAAGCTGGAAGCGGGCGTGAATGACCGGCTCGACGCGCTCTTGCAGACCCGGCCCGACCCGAACCCGGCGCATTATTACATGGCAGGGGTCTACATCGGGAATGCGGATGGCAACGGCAACCAGGAGCCGCTCGGCTGGCCCAAGTCGCAGTACGGCTCGGCCGCGGCAAGGGCACAGGTGATCGCCTGGTACGACTACGTCAAGAGCGAGATGCCGGATGTCTTCTTCGTGCAGAACTTCAACCCCACGGCCTACAGCTACCCGCTCAACTTTGCCTTCCCGGCGGCCGGTTACCCGGGCGCCACGATCGACCAGCAAGGACTGGGCAACTTCATCTTGCCGCTGGGCAACTCGGTGGCCGGCCCGCTCATCCCTCCCTCCGGCTTCACGCCCGGCTACGGTGCCGGGAATTATTCCAACACCGTGGGCACCGGCATCTTCGGCGCCTCGTATTTCGCGGCCGCCAGCCTGTACAAGAACCTGGGTTACGTGCCCACCGGCTATGACGGCCTGGACAATGACGGCAACGGCCTGGTCGACGAATGGCAGGAGGGGGTGAACGCGGGCAATCACTCGCAGGTGCTCTCCAACCTCGCCGCCCACAAGCACAACACGGCACGGGCCGAAACGCTCTATGCGATTCTGGTCGAGGGCGTCGGGCCCCTGGGCGCGTTCTTCAACCGCGACGACTTCAGCGACAAGGAGGTGAGAGATACCGACGGCGACGGCCTGCCCGAGTTCGTGGACGCCTGGGGCCAGCCGATCCAGTTCTTCCGCTGGCCGCTCCTGTACCATACGGACACCCAGCGCGGGCAGGTTGTGGACTACTGGGACTACACGCAGACGCCGGCCGTCTCCTCGCCCATCGAGCTCTTCAACCCGCCCTATCGCACGGTCTTCGAGGCGCGCGAGCAGGACCCGTTCGACCCGAACCAGCTCCTGGTGGCGCCGGCGTGGTGGGCGGCCGCGCAAAACACACAGTACCCGCTCGCATTCACGGGGACGGCCGGGTCGTTAGGCGGCAGCGGGGGCGTGGTCGGCTTCGAGGCATTCTTCCACCGTCTTACCGAGCCAGTCAGCCACAACGGCAATTACGCATACTACTGGGATCGCGGCACCATCTTCCCGAACCGCCGCGCGTTCTTCTCCAAGCCGCTGATCCTCTCCTCCGGCTTCGACCAGCAGCTTGGGGTCTTCCTGCTGTACCCGAGCTCGGTGTTCCCCAGCCCCCCCGCTCTGAATGCTTACGACCTGATCACCTATGAGAACTACGCGATCCCGTTTGATCCCGGGCAGCTCACCAACTCGTTGCAGATCCCGGTCTCAACGCAGGTGGATCCCACCAGCCAGCAACTGCGTGAGTACGGCCGCGACGACATCAGCAACCAGAACCGCCAGGCCAGTGGCGGCAGCGGAGGGTCGTGATCCATGAGCCGGCCAGAGCATCGCGGCGACCGGGCAACGAACCGACCAGCGCGGCGCGGGTTCACGCTCATCGAGCTGCTGGTGGTGATGCTGATCATCCTGCTGGTGAGCGTGATCGTGCTGCCGACGACGCTCCAGACCATCAACCACTGGCAGATCAGCGAGGCCGCGCGCATTCTCCAGGCAGCGCTCGCAGCGCCCGCGACACGGCCATCAACACCAACGCGCCCGCGGGCATCCGGCTATTGCCCGATCCGGTGCTGAACGGCATCAACCCCAATACCAACGTCCTCGACCCGACCCGCATCCTGGCGGCGAACCGGTATATTCCCATCCAGCTCGCGCCCGATTACACGGAGGGGCTTGTGAACGTGGATTTCGGGCCCCCTCTAGGCGAGTACACCGCCGCCGGGATCAACCCGGCAACCTACTTCCCCTACCCGGCCCAGAAGGGGGGAACCTATTACCCCGCGGCCACCTCGGCCATGCTCTACGTCGAGCAGTCGGTCTACGATCCCACGAGCAACATTCTCAACTCGCCGACCTCCTGGTACTGGAACATCCGCATCGGCGACAAGATGCAGCTTCAAGGCACGGGTATCTGGTACACGGTCGTCGGCCCGATGAACGTTTACAACCCCGAGCTGTTCGTCAACGTCGGCGATCCCGGCGCGACGCCACCTCTACAACGTGTGCTGCCGAACGGTACGGCGTACCACCCGGAGCTTCTCTTCCTGGTCAACGGCGTGGACGACAACAAGGACGGCTTCGTGGACAACGGCTTCGACGGCATCGATAACGACAACGACGGGATCGTCGACCAGGTGATCGACGCGAACAACATCACGGAATGGCTCGAGGTGGAAACCTGGCAGAACGCGATCCTGAGCCGCAGCAACAACAACATCGCCTACACGATCGCCCGCCGGCCGGTGGTCTCGCCGGGCTCGCGTGAGACGCCCCTGCCGTCGAACATCGTGATCGACCTGACCACCTGGAACGCGGCTTACTTCAATGCGAACTTCTCGGCATCGACCGGCGTGAGTTACGTATCCGAGCGGTCGCGGCTGCCGGTCGACCCCACCACGGGCTACGTCGACATCCTGCTTTACCCCAACGGTACCGTCGTGCCAACCACGGAGTACTCCTCGCCGGCCTCGTTCGGCATGGACTCGTCGTTCTACCATTTCTGGCTGTCAGAACGGGTCGACCTCTTCGACCCGCTGGCGCACCAAGGCGTGCCCTACCTGCTGCCGATGGTTCCCGGAAGCTCTTACGCCACGGCCTATCCCAGCACCAACGACCCGCTCGGCACCCGCGCACTGACGGGCGAGCGCAGGCTGATGACCCTCTACACCCGCACCGGGCAGATGGTCACCAACAACGTCGAAACGTTTGACGCGACCCCGATTCCGCCGGGCCCCGGTCCCAACTTTCCATTCCTCGGTCCCCAGCAGGGGATCAGGGGGGACACACGATGAACGTTCGCTGCACGCCCCGCCCGACCGCGCCGCGCTCCGCCGGCATCACGCTCACCGAGATATTGATCTCGATCATGATCCTCGGCGTGGGGCTGGTCTCGCTGGCCACGCTCTTTCCGATCGGCCTGCTGCGGCTGCGCGAGGCCCAGCGCCAGACGCGGTCGGCTTACCTCTTCGAGGCGGCCACGGCCGACGTGGCCGCGCGGGGGTTGCTCAATGCCAGCTCGTTCCGCGCCGCCGACATCCTGAACATCCAGAACGCCTACGGGACGTACTACAACCTCTGGTACGGCGCGGGCAACCCGCTGGGTGGCAACCCCATTGGCAGCAACCTGTACAACCCGCTGACTCAGGACACGCCCTACTACGGCGGTGATCCGAACGACACCGCCAACGGCGGTGCGAACCCGGGCGTGAGCGCCGTGCGCATCGGCGGCTACGGCCTGCCGTTCGCGTATGACCCGCTCTGGAGATACCAGACAGGGACATATCTCGATCCCATTGGCCAGACGATGCCCGAGGCGCGGTTCGCGGCCGCGACGTTCCACACCACCTCCGGCTCGGGCTCGTTCCTCCGCACCGACTCGGACGGCGGCATGGCCAGCGCCCACGGGCTGCAACGGCTGACCAACTTCAACCGGCCGAACATCATGCCGTCCGCCAACATGGTGCCCACCACCTTTGTCTCGCCCGAGGACGTGGTCTGGCAGGACCCGAGCAATACCACCTACACGGTCGCGTTCCAGCCGTCCACCCCTGTGAACACGCCCAGCCCGGTGGTGCCCGACCTGAGCATCTCAAATGTCCTGGTCAACGGCGTCCCCACCCCGACCTACCAGCCGAGCAACGACTGGCGGTTCTCGTGGATGGTCACCGCTCAGCAGACCAACACCGCCAATGGCGCGGCGTTCGAGGGGAACATCGTCATTTTCGAGAACCGGCCGTTCTCGCTCGACCCGGTCACGATCAACGGCACGACGTTCTACCAGGCCGCCGGCGAGACGGTGGTCGAGGCCGTGTACGGGTACGGGGCCAACAACAATATCTATCCCCAGGGCGGCCCGGGCTACGGCGCCGGGGCCGACCGCACGGTGCTGCTGCGCTGGTCCGCCACCCAGGCCGATCCGATCGTCAAGGTGGGCGACTTCATCGCCGACGTCACCTACGAGCGGAACCAGACGGTGATGTACAGCCGGTTCTACATTGGCAACGCCAGTCCGCCGCCCTACATGGGCGTGCCCAACCCGCTGAACAAGGGGGAGTGGGACAACCTGCCGGCCCAGCGCTGCTTCTGGTACCAGGTGCAGAAGGTGAACCCCGCCCAGCCCGACCCGCTCCTCGGTGCGAACTTCAGGTCCATGACTGTTTACGTGAACCGCCCGCTGGACGCGAAGACGCTCATGAGCGCCAACGGCCACCCCCTGGTGATGAACGCCGCGCTCATCTGCCCCTATGTGGTGAATGTGATCCCGCAGACGTTTTTTGTGCGGTAGTAGGCAGCAGGCAGTTTTGTAGGGTGGGTCGAGCGAACCGAGGCCCACCGCTCCTCTGAACAGCGAGTGTCGTAGGGTGGGTCGAGGGAAGCGAGGCCCACCGCTCCTCTGAACAGCGAGTGATACGCGGGAGGCGAAGATTCATGTGGTGCGGCAAGCCCGTTGAAGCGATCCGAGACCACGGCGCAGCGCCCTCCGACCTGCCGCAAGTTCCCGCACGGCGCCCCGATGCTTCCTCGACCACCACGCGCCGCTGGCCGCTGGCCGCTGGCCACTCACGAGCCCGGCGCGGTGTCACCCTCGTGGAGATGCTCGTCACCCTGGCAATCCTGCTGCTCATGATGACGGTGATCGTGCAGATCTTCCAGGCGGCGACCGGGGCACTGAACGCGGCGCAGGTGTACCAGGACCTGGACAACCAGCTCCGGCTGCTGTTCTCGACGGTCCGCTCGGACCTGAGCGGCATCACCTGCAAGATGACCCCGCCCAACGACCCGAAGAACAACCCGGGCTACTGCGAGTACGGCGAGAACGAGTTTGCCGACGTGCAAGGAGAGGACTCCGACGACTACATCCGCTTCACCGCCAAGGCGCCCGCGGGCCAGCCGTTCACGGGGCGGATGTGGGTGCGGTCGGCGTACAACACGGTGAACGGCTTCATCCCGAACCAGTCCCCGCAGCCGATCACGATCACCAGCGACCACGCCGAGATCATCTACTTCCTGCGCAACGGCAACCTTTACCGCCGCGTGCTGCTGGTCGTGCCGGAATTGCAATCGACGGTCGAGCCGGCCGTGAACAACCTGAACCCGAACGCTCCGTTCAATAACGCGGGGTTCTTCCCGCCGGCGCTCGGCGGCAACCCGGCGAACCTGACCGGCAACCAGGTAAGCTGGCAAGGGGTCAACGACCTCTCGGCCCGGCCCTCCGGCACCGGGGCGCCATTCCATGGCAATTCGGTGCTTCTCAATACGCTGGGCGACCTGGCCAGCCGCGAGAAGCGGTTCGCCTACCAGCGGTTCTCGGACGATTTTTACAACCTGGGCACAGGAGGCGGCACGCCGGACGGCCTGAGCGATGACCTCAACGGCGATAATGTTCCCGACTATTACCCGACCCTGTACCCGACGGTGCTCAGTCCGACCAACGTGGCCAACACGCTGCTCTACTATCCAGGCGTTGCACCGACGGGGTTTCCGTGGCCGCCACCGCACATGGCCATGATGGCGTTCCCGTTCGTCTTCCCGGGGGCGTACTCCGTGCCGCAATCGATGACCACGGCGGCTTACGGCTGGATCCACTCGCCGAACCCGGAGGTCAACGTCGGCACGCCTCTGGCACCGGTTGCGGCCACGTACGAGGGGAACACGCTGGGGTACCTGAACAACCTCAACCACAACCCCCTGGATACCGGCGACAACGTGGCCGTGCCGGCGAACCAGAGCGGTTATGTCCAGACCTGGTGGGGCTTCCCCACCTGGCGCGAAACCCTCTCGCCTTTCTGGGTTGACCCGACGTACCAGATCAACACCAACCTGACCCAGCCAACCGGCCTGGGCTACATCTTCGCCAACGCGGCGCTGCCGGCCGGCACGCCCTTGCCCGCCATGACCGGTGTCTACCGCAACACGCCGCAACCGTACAACGACCTGTTCGGCACGCCGAGCGTCTTCTTCCCGCTCACGGGGGGCAACCCGCCGTCGCTCTGGTCGCAGTATAGCTGGGAAGACGACCTGGTGATGACCGGCGTACGCAGCTTCGACATCAAGGCCTATGACAACAGCCTGGGGGCCTATGCCGACCTGGGCTGGGGCGACGACCCGCGGCTTACCCAGAACCTCTCGCCGCAGTACCTGGGAACGAACCTGGCGCTCCCGTACCTGGCGGGGAACTACGATCCGGTGAACGGCTACGCCGCACCCGCGTATGCCTATATCAACGCCAACAAGTACGACCTGCTGAACCAGACCCTCGCGCACGAGGGGCGGATGCCCCCCCTGGTGAACGACAACCGGTTCGACGCCCAGTTCGGGGCCGTCGTGCCAGGCTATTACTCGGGGTATCCGAACTACAACGGCAACATCGGCGACAACAACCCGGCGGTGGTGCGACTGCGGCGGGTCTGGGATTCGTGGTCCACCGAGTACACCCAGGCGCCCGGCACGGGCGTGTACCCCGCCGGCAGCGTGGCACCGTTCTTTCCGGCCGGCCCGCCGTATTCGCCGCCCATCTATCCGTCGTATCCGCCGCCCTACCCGGCGCCTTTGCGCGGCATCCAGATTCAGATCCGCGTCACGGACCCGACCAATCAACGTATCAAGACATTGACGATCCGGCAGGATTTCACAGATAAACTGTAGGGCGGGTGCAACCCGCCATTACCAGCATTGCATGAGGGATGGTGGGCTCAGCTCACCCGACACGCACGCCACGGAGACTTGATCATGCTGGCCAGGACGAATCAATATCAGCGACCGCGCCGGGGGATCGTCCTGGTCCTGATCCTCGGCGTGCTGGCGCTCATGGCCGTGATCGGCGTCACCTTCGCCACCTTCACGGGGCAGTCGCGGATCAGCTCGCGCAGCTTTGCGCAATCGGTGAACCAGCCGCAGCGCGATCGAGCTCATGGATTACGCGCTCGAGCAGCTCATCGGCGACACCAGCGATATCCGCTCGGTGATCCGCGGGCACAGCATGGCCCGCGACATGTACGGCAACGACGGCCACTTCAACGGTTACCTCGCCTCCCGTCCCGACGGCGCGTTCATGGCGCCCCATGGCGATTCCTACTTCTACATCACGGGCGTGACGGCGGGAGCCGGCACCCTCTATGTTCTGACCACCAACATCCCCGCCGGCGATTCCACCTTCTACGGCTACAACTTCAACCGCTGGGTGCTGCGCGTTTCGTACAACGGCACCCTGGCCAACGGCGGCACGGGGGTGGTCAGCCAGACCTTGGAGGTGCTGGCCGACAGCGGCTATGTTCCCGGTGGCAATGGCTATCGCACCCTGACGGTGAGCATCCCCGCCACCGATGCGGCGACGACCCTGAACAACCCAACGGTGACGCCCAGCTACCCGGCCGGCTACGTGACGCAGCTTCCCGGCCAGTACCTGGTCGCCGCGTCCGGCGGCACGCTCAACGGCGTGGCCCAGTTCGTGCTTGACGGCCGCTGGCTGCACGCCTTCAACGGCCCGGGCATGACCACGAATGCGGTGCACGGCAACTTCCGGTACAACGGACTGAACCCGAACCTCCAGGGGATGGACGAGGATTACGACGCGGTGGACCTGGAGAACTGGTTCCTGGCCATGCAGAGCGCCGACGGCTCGGTCATCATTCCCTCGTTTCACCGTCCGGCGGCCATTCGCTACGACCTGGCCAACACCACGAACGACTGGTCACGCGACGTGACCAACGGCTGGACCTTCGACATGTCCCGGATCCTGCGGCCGGTGGCCGCGGACGGGCACGACTCGAACGCCTTCCCCGACCTCACTCCCGGCCCAAATGGCAAGATCAACTACGACGTGGACAACGACGGCGACGGGCTCACCGACTCGGTCTGGCTGGACCTCGGCTACCCGGCGCGGCGGAACGCCCAGGGCCAGCTTTACAAGCCGCTCTTCGCGTTCATGGTCATCGGCCTGAACGGCCGGATTCCGCTGAACACGGCCGGCAACCTGGCCGGCGGCCGGGGGGGCAACGGCGCCTCGCACGCGCAGCACCTGGGGAACTCGGTGAGCGAGATCGACCCCACATATGCCTTGCAAAACGGCTACCGCAGCACCGACTTCGCCACGGCTTACACCCCCCAGATTTACCCGGGCCCGTACCTCGGCAACAGCCAGGTTGATAGCGGCGGGCTTGACGTCCGGTTGACGCAGCTCCGCAACCTGCTCGCCGGCACGCGGCCGCAGATCAACCCGGGAACGCCCGCCGTGAACGCCGGCGTGCCCGACCTCACAGGTCAGGTCAACGGCGACAACAACCTCGTGGTCATGGGCGGCGTGCCCTACTTCATGCCCAACAGCATTGCCGACGTCGGCGACGTGGACATGAACGGCGCCAATCCGCCGACGGCCGGCGTGCTCCGCCTGACCCCGGCGGTGGCCGGCCGCTGGGGCGAGCAGCAGTCGGTGCACGGCTACCCGGTGCCCAACCCCAGTGGCGGGGCGCCGTTCAACCTGGTGATGCCGACCTATAACAACCGCATCCGCGCCGGGTACTCGATGGACGTGACCGACATGATCAACGGCATCCCCCGCGACGCCGCGGACGACAACAACAACTCGTTCGATCCCTATCCGCCGGTGAACACGGGCAACCGCCAGGGCGAGGTGGGCGACCTCGACTTCCTGGACCCAGCCGGTGCCTACCTGTTGCCGGTGGACCGGCTGCGGAGGTACGTGACGCCGGGCGACATCAACGGTACCGGCTCGATCGTGCAGTGGGACGGAGTGAACACCAAGCCCGGCCCGAATGCCGGTGCCGACATGTTCGGACGCGTCGAATACTCCAGCTACTTCCGCCCGCCGGGGCTGCCGGGCCAGGTCGAGGCCTCCGGCGGTGCCGCGCCCGGCTCGGTGACTTTCCCCTGGACCAGCGGCGAGGTCTACCCCACCATGCTGGTGCAGAACATGGGCGCGGGAATCAATGGCCCCAGCGACAGCAACCCCCTGCACGGCTTCGAGAGCCAGCGGTTCCCGAACCTGAACTACCCGACCAGCGGCGGCATCTTCAACCCCCAGCGCGCCGGCGGCGTACCCATCGACGCGAATGCCAGCGCGGGCTTGACGTATCTGCCGGCCAAGTTCCCCACCTATGACGCCAGCGTCAATGGCAAGGCGAACTCCGATGGCCTGAACGAGGCCGACGAGATGAACCTGTACACTCCCAATGCCCAGCTTGACGCCCCGTTCGGCTACGGCGACCTGGAGTGGCTGTACCGCCAGCAGGACATGGACGGCGCCTCCCTGGTCTCACGGCTGTCGTCGCTGGCGCCGGTGAGCCTCACCAACCGGGTGGACGGCCAGCGCCGCCGCAGGCTGTTCGCGCTGGACTCGTGGGAGACGAACAACTTCACCTGGACGAATGACAATCCGGGCGGCCTCGCCTTCGCCTACAACGCCCGGTTCACCAAGAATGCCGACGCCGGGTTCACCACGCTCAACGTTCCGGCCTCGACGAACCCGAACATCACGGCGTTGCCCAACCCCACCAACCCCGTGCCCTCGCCCACGATGTCGCTGGCCCAGCGCGACAAGAAGATCAACCTCAATTATCCGCTGCCGGTCTCGAACGATCCCAACGAGCCGGTGCGGCAGAAGTGGATCAGCGACACGTACCAGACGCTCAAGTCCATTCTGCCCCCGCGGGCCGTGGACACGGCCGAGGAGCTGGCGCAGCTCAGCCAGTACGTGATCAACATCGTCGACTTCCGCGACACCGACGCGGCGATGACGCACTGGCAGAACCCGGACGTGTTCCTGCGTCCGGGCACGGCCGGCGCCAGCCCGTTCCCGGTGCTGAGGGTCTCGAAGGCGGCCACCGATATCCCGCTCGACCAGTACGGCATGGAATACAACCCGATCGCCATCAACGAGGTGATGGCCTACTCGTTCGCCAGTGCGCCGACCACCAACCGGTTCTTCATCGAGCTGGTGAACGTGCTCACCTCGCCCGAGCTGGGCACGACCACAGTGGCGGGCCTGGGCAACGGCTCGAACAACGCCAGCGTGCTGGACCTGGCCGGCTTCCAGTCCACCGGTGCCGCCACGCCGTGGGACGGCGGCTGCTGGGACCTGATCTTCACCGATGACCTGCCACAGAGCCGGCCCGACCCCATCACGGGCATGTTGCAGCCGGGCGGCAACTACTACGGCCTGCTACCGCTCTCTTCGGCCGCGGCTGGCGCGATCAACCCGACCTACGCCAACCCGCTGACGCCCGCGGGCGACCCGGTGCTCTTCCCGCTGCCGCAGGCCATGCCGCCGGGCGGCGCCGCGACCCTGGCAAACCTCTTCGTCGGCTACTTCGCTGCACCCGGTCCCGACAACCCGCTGGCTCCCTACTATTTCACGACCTTCGGCAACCCGATGCCCGCGAACGCGGAGAACAAGCCCTACACACCGACCTACACCTTCAACGCCACGTGGGACCCGGTGAGTGCCGGCGTCCCTTCCGGCACCGTTCCGGCCGGCGTGCTGCCGCCTCCCACTTACGGCGGCACACCGCCGACCACCTACCCGAAGAAGATCCTCAACGGTCTTGGGCCAGGCCCCGGCTCCGGTAATGGCATGTTTTTCTGGGTCTGCCTGCGCCGACCGGCCAACCCGTTCGCGGCCGTCTCGGCCACCAACCCGATGATCGTCGTGGACGCCATGAGGTTTCCGTTCGTTGAGAGCGGAGGCAAGCCGGGCACTCCTCCCACGGTCGGCACCAACTACATCATGTCGTACCAGCGGCTCCAGCCGTTCCGCGGGGGTCATGCCGTGCCCATGCCTGGTGTGGCCGGCGCACTCGATCCCCGTTACGGGTACACCGAGCAGATCGCCGTGCCGACCACCACGGTGGCCAATTACGGCCAGGCGGCAGGTCTGCAGATCACCGGGCCGGCAAAGTACTTCTACCATACCCTGGGCGGGCCCAATGATGCGGCGAACACCGCGGGGGGCGCGTTCCTCGGGACAGCCGGTCCGCCCTCGACGCCGCCCTATCTGCTGGAGCCGTGGGACCTGTTCCCGTTCAACGACCGCGACTTCACGAGTGTGGCCGAGCTCCTGATGGTGCCCGGCTGCCCGCCGGGTCTGTTCACCAAGCAGTTCGCCGAGTTCGCCCCCTCGTCCGCGAACGTGACCAGCACCTTCAGCCTGGTCACGCCGTTGCCCAGCACCGTCACGGCGGCCACTCTCAAGAAGCTGCCCGCTGCGCCGGCGACGGCCTCCAACGCGTTCAACACCGTGAGCGGAGTGAGCTCGACAAGCCCGCTCTCGCCCCATAGCTTCCCGTACCTGGTGGACAAGTTCTTCTACACCGGGGCCTCGCCGACGTCCGCGACCACCTCGCTCTTCGGGGATGCCACGGGCGACGGCTGGTTCAAGATGTTCGAGTTCTTCGAGGTGCCCAACCAGATGATCGGCGCCATCAGCCCGGTGGCCCAGGGCACGAACTTCGACTGGCTGCGGCAGGACATCAAGCCGGGGCTCGTCAACCTGAACCTGATCATCGACGAGGAGGTCTTCTTCAGCGTCTTCGGCAGCCAGGACCAGAACTTCAACCAGCAGCTCCTGAGCTTCGACCAGCTTCAGAACATGGTTTTCCCGAACGGGATCACCGGGGCGTCCTGGACCTCCACGACATCGCCCCTACCTCTGGCTGCCGGCACATCGCCGCTCCCGCTCGTGGTCACATCCACCCTGGCCACCGGTGCGCCGGCGTCGGCCTACGCCATGAACAACATTGGCGTACTGGCCAATGACCGGCTTTCGGGATTGCTCGGTAACCGGATGAAGGCCTCGTTCGCGCAGTTCCTGTCGCTGCGGCACGGCGGCTCGGGCTTCCTCTTCGGACATGGCAGCGGCGCCACCGGGCAGAGCTACAGCGTGCAAACCTCGCCGGCCTATCCGGCGATCGCCGGGAACACCTTCGCGATCCCGGCCGACCGGCCGTTCCATTCGCTGTCTTACCCGGACATCAACTACACCGTCATGCGGCCAGCGCAGTTGCCACCGTCGCTCTACACAGACCCGCCCACGCCGACCACTCCGCCCACGCCCGCGTGGCCGCCCACCGGCTACACGGGCAATTACATCGGCGACCCCGGCGTACGGAACCCGTCGCTGTACCAGGGCTACGCGACCAACCTGAGTGCGACTCCGGCGGGCAGCACTCCGCAGAGCAACCCGATGACGCAGCTCCAGGTGCCGCCGGCGATCCCGGTGCGGCGGTTGTTCCAGCCGCCGGACGGCATCCCAGCCTCGGGCGGCGCGGTCAGCAACGCCAGCGAGACCGGTGACCCGTACATCAACAACCTGGTGCCCGTCACGGCACCTGTGCAGACCGGCGGCCTGCCGCAGTTCCTGGTTGGCGGCACATCCTTCACTGTCAATGACGGCGTCGTGAACCTGTTCTGGGTGCCAAGCGGCACAGCGCCCTCGCCGCCTGTCGCCACTCCACCCACGCCGAAACCGTACCTGGGAATGAGCACGAGCGTGAACTTGAAGCCGGGCGGGCCGAACTACGCTCCGGCGGTCATCGACCAGAGGCAGCACCCCTACTTCCGCACCGAGATGTTGCAGAAGGCGATGAACCTGACCACCGTGCGCACGCACCAGTACGCGGTCTGGATCACCGTCGGCTTCTTCGAGGTGAAGCGGCAGGGCGACTTGCAGATGGCGGGCGTCGCCGCGGGGACTCCGGCCATGGCCCTGGCGTATGACATCCTCGGGGCGGAGGTCGGCTCGTCGGTCGGGCAGACCACCCGCTACCGCGGCTTCTTCCTGGTTGACCGGCTCCAGCTCACCGGCTACGACCCGAACGTCATCGGCAGCTTCCGGCCGGCGGTCGTCTACCGCCAGACCATCGAATAATGACGCTTTTCCGAGGAGGGATTCGAAGAGTCACCGAGTGGCCCTGATTGTGGTGCTCTTTCGTAGGGTGGGTCAGCGGAGCGCAACCCACCGCATGCATCGTCCCTGGAAACGGTGGATTGCACCCTGCTGAGCTCACCCTGGGAGGTGCCTGCGAGCCATGACCTGGAGCCACGCCCGCGTAGCCGGTGGGCGCAGCGCGTCCCAAGGCCCGATACGTGAACGTATTGTCTGTAGCGGCGATACGCTGATAGAATTCGAACTGTTCCCGTCGTCAAACTCTGGAAAGGACCGCTCATGACTCGCCGTCGTCTTCGCCGAGGTTTCACCCTCATCGAGCTGCTGGTGGTGATCAGCATCATCGGCGTGCTCGTCGGGCTCCTCTTGCCCGCCATCAACTCGGCCCGCGAAGCAGGCCGCCGCGCCCAGTGCCAGAACAACATGCGCCAGCTCGTCCTGGCGCTGAACTCGTTCGCCGGCCGCAAGAACGCCTACCCGGCCGCCGGCACGTTCTTCGAGGATCCGGCCACCCTCACCAACCCGATTCCCACGGCCTCCGTGCTGTACCAGGCCCAGGGCACCTCCACCACCGGCATCACGCAATACGTCTACAACCGCGCGGCGTATAGCTGGATGATCGACATCGCCAGTGACCTGGACCAGCAGGACATCGCCAACAACTGGACCAAGCACCTGCCGTTCTGGGCGACGATCAACCTCGCCGCGAATGACAACTCGACGATTCCCAACGGCCTCTTGCAGAAGTCGCTGGGCATCCTCCGCTGCCCGGACGACAACAACTTCACCACGAACGAGGGCAACCTCAGCTACGTGGTCAACGGCGGCTTCGTCCGCTTCCCCGCGGCGCCCTTGCAGTGGAACGGTTTCAAGGCCGACGGACTGGCCGGCCCCAGCGGTGGCGGCTCGGGCAGCGCCCTGACCTGGGACCCGGGCGGCACGCCCCCCAGCCCCGTCTTCGACCAGGGCGTGGGTACGAAGATGGGCGTCATGTTCCTGAACTCGGTATATGACAACCAGTTCCCCACTGACGCCACGAACATCCCGGCCTCGATGAACGGACGCTCGCCGCAATGGGGCGCCAACAAGACGACGCTCAGCTCGATCGTCGACGGCACTGGCTCGACCATCCTGCTGGGCGAGAGCACCCTGGTGGGCTACTCCACCGGCGTGCCTTACTCCGGGGGCTTCCCCACGAGCTGGGCCGTCCCGTACCCGAACTTCTGCATGTTCATCGCTTCGGATGACGTCTGCGGGCCGGGCTCGGGCATCTGCGTGAACACCTTCGGCACCGCGGCGAACTACACTCCCCTGATTGACATCCCCGCCTGGCAGTATGCCAACAAGCAGGGCGACGACGAGAACATCGGCTACGGCACGGTCCTGACCATCAAGGGCACCTTCCCCATGGTCAACAGCGGCCACCCGCAGGGCAGCAACTACGGCTTCTGCGACGGCTCGGTCCGGTTCATCAACAACACGATCGACGGCACCGTCTATTCCAAGATCATCACCCCGGCGGGCACCCGGCTCCCCCTGCCGTACAAGCAGCTCACCGTGGACCAGGATTCGTTCATCAACCAGTAAAGCCCGGCCTCGCGCCGGGCTCAACAGAGCTGAGCGGACCTGCCCATCCTCTGACGACGGAACAAACCGCTCGTGCCGGCATCACAAGCCGCGCGCGGGCGGTTTTTTTGTTGACCGCCTGAACCCGTGAAAGACTGCGCGGATCCGCGAGCACCGCTGGCCAATCCGTTTTCCCCTTGGAGCTCAATGGCCCGCGCGGCCGGGGAGCGGTGAGGTCAAGGGGGTGCGGATGAAGCCGGAGTCGGCGGGGGCGGCGTAGTCGATGGCGGCCAGCTCGGGCGTGGCGACGGGGCGGCAGCCCTGCACCCGGCTCTCGAGCGCGGCGTCGAGGATGCCGCCGGAGAGGAGCGTGCGCTCGACGGGGTAGGGGGGCCGGCCGGTGCGGAAGAAGTCCTCGATGCGCAGTACCAGCGGATCGAAGAACCGCGCACCGGGCGGGGCGGGCAGGTACATGAGCGTGGAGGCAATGGTGCTGCCGCCCGGCGCGGACGGGTCGCGCAGGCGGACCGCGACGGTGGTGTCGTCCACGTGGCCGTTGAGGATCAGCGCGGTGCCGCGCAGGCCGTCGGCGTACTGGACCATGAAGGCGGACGGACGATTGAAAATGGTGGCCGCGTCGCGGACCGCGGGCTGGGCGAAGTCGGCGGTGTTCCGGCGGATATCGCCGGGGTTCACGGTGTGGCTGCGGGCCAGGGCGTGGCGCAGCAGCTCCCAGGACCAGGCCCCCGCGTCGCCGGCCCGCCAGACGGCGTCGCCCTCCAGGTAGGTCACCGAGGTCACGCCTTGCGGCTTGCCCTGGCGGTTGCGCCTTTCGGCCATGCACTGAAGGGTCTCCAGCGCGTGCAAGCCGAAGATCTTGAGGTTGCCACGCGAGGCGACGAGGATGCCCGTGACGTCGCAGCCCAGGGGAAGCTCCAGCGGGGGCAGGCGCCAGGTGACCGGCAAGCTCGATCCGGCCATGAGCGGCACCTTCAGCTCGCGGGCCGCTGCCGCCATTTGCAGGGCCTCGCCCCGGCTGTACGAGAGGTGCTTGTCAATGAAGACGGGCGCGGCGCGGCCGGAGGCACGAAAGACGTCGAGCACCTGGCGGAAGTACTTGCCGCGGGGGTAGAGCTTTTGCAGCCGGTCGTTGAGCGGGTAATCGCCGTGCTCGGCGATCAGCAGCACGGCGTCGACGGCCAGCGTGCCGGTGCCCAGCGTGAGGGCATCGGCGATGGTCGGAGACAGCCGGACGCCGTACTGCCGTGCCTTCGCCCGGCCCAGGTCGGTGGCCTCCGGCGCTTGCTCGATGTACATGCTGGCGATCTCGAAGGGGGGCCGGTGCAGCGTGCCGAACGGGTCCGCGGGGTTCGCGCCTGCGTGGTAGAGCACGAATCCGTCCAGGAACCGGCCGACGATGTGGTAAGCGTGCGAGAGGTAGAAGTAGGTGCTTGCCAGCGCGGCGATTCTGGGATGACCGGACTGGGCGCGAGCACCGCTTGTCGCGGCCGCCCCGATAGCGACTCCGGCCGCGCAATGCTCGAAAAACCGGCGACGATGGAAACCGTGCGTCATACATTGCACCCCAGGAATGGTCAGGATCTCAGACAAACGTCCTGGGTTCGTCGGTCACAAGGCGAGCCCGAGTGTTCTCAGAGGCGATCAGTCCAGTAGCCGGGCTCTCTATGTAGATGGGCGATGGCAACGATGAGGATCTCATGGCCGCGGGTCTGGTAGATCACGCCGTAGGGAAACCGATGGGTCCGGCAACGTCTGGTGTTCTGACTCAACGAACGCCACGCTTCCGGCAGCTTTGTGATGCGGTCAATGGCGGCCAGGATTTCATCGCGAAACTCGCGGCCGAGACCGGGACGCTGGCCCTCGTAGAAGCGAATCGCGTCTCGGAGATCGTTTCTGGCGGCTTCAAGAAACCTGACATTCACAGATCCTTGAACTCCCGGAAGACCTCATCTGCCGGGTACGCCTTCATCTGGCCCGCATCGTAGGCTTCCAGACGGTTCTCGGCCTCTCGGCCCCACAGGTTGTCGATCACGGAATCAGGCCTGTCAAAGCTTGCAAGCAGGGATTCAACGAGTTGAGCGCGCTCCTCCGCTGGTAGGACAAGAGCCTTTTCAAGAATTTCCTGGGACATCGATGACATGGCGGGACCCGGAGTTCAATTGACTGAAAGTACTGTCTCGGGCCTCATTGTATCACCGGCCAGCAGGAGTGGTCGATCCGGGAATCCGAATCCTCGCAGGGCCTCGGCCCCTTTTTGGCCTGGAATCGCTTCACGCGGCCAGACTGATCGATTAGACTGTGTGATTCTCACCGATAGCCCGCCTGGGGCCAATCTACCCGCTGCCGATGTCTGGTATTGCACGGCGAGGTGCCGGGCGGCGAGCGAGGAACCCGAAGCGAGACCGCCGATGATCATCGTACTCAAGCCGCATTCCACGCCCGACGTGCTCAAGCACGTGCTCGAGCGGATCGAGGCCCTGGGCCTGACGCCGCACCTCAGCCAGGGAGTATCGCGCACGATCATCGGGGTCATCGGCGACGAGGAGAAGCTGCAAGTGCAGCCCTTACAGGCCATTCCGGGGGTCGAGCAGGTCGTGCCGATCCTCAAGCCGTTCAAGCTGGCGAGCCGGGAGTTCCACCGCGAGGACCTGGTGATCGAGGTCAAGGGGGTGAAGATTGGCGGCGGGTACCTGGCGATGATCGCCGGCCCGTGCGCCATCGAGAGCGAGCCCTTGCTCTTCGAGCTGGCCGGGCTGGTGAAGGAAGCTGGCGCAAACATCCTGCGCGGCGGCGCGTTCAAGCCGCGCACCAGCCCCTACAGTTTCCAGGGGCTGGGCGAGGACGGACTGCGGATGCTTCAGGCCGCCGGCGAGCACTTCGGCATGCCGGTGGTCACCGAGGTCATGGACCCGCGGCAGGTTGAGCTGGTGGAACGCTACGCCGACATCTTCCAGATCGGCGCCCGCAACATGCAGAACTTTGACCTGCTCAAGGAGGTGGGCCGGACGCGGCTGCCGGTGCTGCTGAAGCGCGGCATCAGCGCCACGGTGAAGGACCTGCTGATGTCGGCGGAGTACATCCTGGCGCAGGGCAACCGCCAGGTCATCCTCTGCGAGCGGGGCATCCGCACTTTCGAGGATTCGACGCGGAACACGCTGGACCTGTCGATCGTGCCCAACGTCAAGGCGCTGTCGCACCTGCCGATCATTGTGGATCCCAGCCACGCCACCGGCCGGCCCGACCTGATTCCGGCCATGGCCCGGGCGGCCGTCGCCGCCGGCAGCGACGGGGTGCACGTCGAGGTTCACTCCTGCCCCGAGAAGGCGCTCTCCGACGGGCCCCAGGCGCTGCTCCCGGAGCAGTACGCCGTCCTCATGAAAAGTCTGCGGCAACTTGCCCTTGTGCTGGACAAGACGATCAACGTTCCCGAAGGAGAAACGGTGTCATGCGCACCTTGCTGATCGCCGGCAACTGGAAGATGAACCCCGGCTCGACCGAGTCGGCACTCGGCCTGGTCGAGGGAATCAAGACCGGACTCGGCACCGCGACCGACGTTCACGTGGCGGTCTGCCCGCCGTTCGTGTTCCTCGGCCAGGTGGATCGCGCCCTGGAGGGCTCTCCTGTCGGGCTGGGCGCGCAGGACATGTTTTGGGAAGCCGGCGGCGCGTTCACGGGTGAGATCTCCGGCAGCATGCTGGTGGATGTGGGCTGCACCCACGTGATCCTGGGCCACAGCGAGCGCAGGCACGGCCTGGGCGAGACCAATGACGAGGTCAACAAGAAGCTCAAGGCCGCGCTCGAAGCCCGGCTGATCCCCATCGTCTGCGTCGGCGAGACGAAGGAAGAGCGGCTGGCCGAGCAGACCGAGGCCGTGGTGGAGCAGCAGCTTGCCGGCTCGCTCGCCGGCCTTTCGCCCGAAGAGATGGGCGGGGTGGTTCTCGCCTACGAGCCGGTCTGGGCGATCGGCACCGGCTTGACGGCCACGCGCGAGCAGGCCCAGGCCGTGCACGCCTTCATCCGCGGCTGGCTGACCCAGACCTTCGGGGAGGCGACGGCGGCCCGGGTGGTTGTCCAGTATGGGGGGAGCGTCAAGCCGGACAACGCGCAAGAGCTCCTGTCTTGCCCCGATATCGACGGCGCGCTGGTGGGCGGGGCCAGCCTGAAGGCGGGTGATTTCCTTGGCATCATCAAGGCCGGCCAGGAAGTGACCGCACGCGGCAAGCCTTGAACGAACCCGCGCCTGGAGCGTAAGCTCGACTCCAGGGGGTGTCGCCTCATTTCAACTGATTCTCCCCGAACAGCCAGAGAGGATTCGACTTGTGGGCGTCCTGACAGCAATCTTCAACACCCTGATCGTCCTGGTCTCCATTTTCCTGATCTGCCTGATCCTGATCCAGCGCGGCAAGGGCGGCGGCCTGGCGGGTGCCTTCGGCGGGATGGGCGGCTCCAGCGCGTTCGGCGCCAAGGCCGGCGATACCTTCACCCGGATCACGGTCGTCACGGCCTCGATCTGGATGCTCATGGCCATGGTCCTGGTCGTCATGACGGGCCGGCAGAATTCGACCATCTGGGCGGCCGATCAGCCCAGCTCGCTCTCCAAGGAGGCGGCCTCGTCATCGAAGAGCAAGGCGCAGAGCGGAGCCCAGCCGCCCGCCTCCGGTGCCGGCTCCAGCTCCAGCTCATCGGGGCCTGCCGAGGCGCCCGCCGATGGCAAGGCTCCGGCTATTCCGAGCGGCACCAACTTCCCGCTCACTCCCGACGCACCGTCCAAGAACCCCTGAGCTGGCCCGTCCGCTTTCGCGACGGACCGCCAGGCTCTCGCAACGGACCGCCAGGCTCTCGCGATGGGGATGGATCTGCTCCCTGCCTGCTGCTCCCGGTTCAACGCTCTTTCCCTATTGAGATGAGGTTGCCTTGCTGCTGAGCATGACCGGCTTCGGATCTGCCCGTTTCCAGGACCAGAAGCGGTCGATCGAAGTGGAAGTGCGCACGGTGAACAACCGGCATCTCAAGGTGTCCAGCAAGCTGAGCGAGCCGTACGGGCCGCTCGAGCTGGACCTGGAGCAGCTCATTCGTGAGAAGGTCCGCCGGGGGTCGGTGCAGGTCAACGTACGGATCGACCGGCCCCGCGAGGCCGGCGACTACAAGCTGAATATGGTGGCGCTGAAGAGCTATCGCGACCAGTTTCGCGACCTCCTGGGAGATGCCTCGGAAGCGGCGATCAGCGGCCTGGCCTACGGCTGGCTGTTGTCTCTGCCCGGAGTGGTGGACGAGGTCCGGGCGCCGGCCGCCGATCCGCGGGACGACTGGCCGGAGATCGCGCATGTCGTGAGCGTGGCGCTCGGGGAGCTGGAGACCGCGCGGGCCCGCGAGGGGCAGGCCATGGGCCAGGAGCTGGCGTCCCTGGGGCGTGCCATCGAAGGCGAGCTGGGACGGATCGCCGAGCGCGGGCCGCTGGTCGTGCAGGCCTACCAGAAACGGCTGGCCGAACGCGTGGGGGCGCTGGTGCAGGACCAAGGAGTGACCGTGGAGCCCAGGGACCTCGTCCGCGAGGTCGCCGTCCTGGCGGACCGCAGCGACATCTCCGAGGAGATCGTCCGGCTACGGGCCCACCTGGTGCAGTTTCGCGAGGTGCTCGATGAGCCCGAGAGCGCCGGCGCAAGCTCGAGTTTGTGGTCCAGGAGATCGGCCGCGAGATCAACACCGTGGGCTCGAAGGGCAGCGACGTCGAGATCAGCCGGAGCGTGGTCGAGATCAAGGGCCTGCTCGAGAGGATCCGCGAGCTGGTTCAGAACGTGGAATGACGGCGGGGGACGCGGTGCAGGAGCTGGACTGGTCCAAACTTCCCGGACGGCTGATCGTTCTCTCGGGTCCCTCGGGGTCGGGCAAGAGCACGCTGGTCCAGCGCCTGCTTGAAAAGCCGGGCTTGCGGCTCCAGGTCTCCGTCTCCGCCACCACCCGGCCTCCCCGTCCCGGCGAGCAATCCGGCCGGGATTATGTCTTTCTCTCGAGGCCCGAGTTCGAGCAGATCCGCGACCAGCTCCTGGAATCGGCCGAGGTGCACGGCCACAGCTACGGGACGCCGGCCGGGCCGGTTCGTGAGGCCCTGAAGCAAGGCACCTGCGTGATCCTGGTGATCGACGTGCAGGGGGGCATTCAGGTCCGGCAGAAGGTCCCCAGCGCCTTGCTGGTGTTCGTGCGGGCGCCGGGGATGGATGTCCTGGAAGAGCGTCTGCGGGCGCGGGGCACCGACGACGAGGCATCCATCCAGCGCCGGCTGGCGGCGCGCGCCGCGAAATCGAGCTGGCAGATTGCTATGATGTTCATATGACCAACGATGATCTGGATCGCTCGGTGGACGAGCTGGCGTGCATTCTCTCGGAAAACCATTGTGGAGGGTTGATCGGCCATGATCGATGAGCTGAAGGAAGAAGAGATTGTCAACAAGGTGGGAGGGCGCTTCAAGCTCTCCACCTTGATCCAGAAGCGGATGATTGCACTGAACCAGGGGGCGCGGGCCCTGGTGGACGGGCGCGGCGTGGACAAGATGACGATGGTGATCCAGGAGATCATGCAGGACAAGATTTACCTGGACATGTCGGGCAAGGTCCAGACGAACGAGGCGACCGAGGACCTGGAGAGCGACGGCGGCACCGTGGATCTTACCCAGTCCACAGAATGAGCAGGCCCGGCCGGCCCCGCCCGGGAACCGGCCATCCGCAACGCAAGGGACGCTGACCCTCCGGACGAAAAGAAAGGAGGCCAGTGCGGGACTGCGCCCCTGGGTGATGCTGCCGGCCGCGCCCCGCCCGCGCTTGCCCACCGGGGGGGTTCCATGCCTGTTCGACAGCGTTTGCTGCGCCTCGCGCCGGCCCTGATCCTGTTGCTGTTCAACGTGTTCGTGGCGCTCAGCCTGGGCGGGTACGACCCCGCCGACGCACCCGGTTCGGGGGCGGAGCCGGCCAACCAGTCGCCCCAGCTCTCGAACCCCTGCGGGCCGGTGGGAGCCACGCTGGCCCACGGGCTCTTCAGCCTGATGGGTTGGTCGTCGTGGCTCTTGTTCCTGGGACTGGTGACGCTGAACGTTTTGGTTGCGGCGCGACGTCAGGTCGCGGATCGTGGCACGCCCGCTCTGGGGTTCGGCCTGCTGCTGGCCGTGGCCGCGGCGCTGGTTCACAAGTACGCGCCGGGGCTCCGCCCCAGCCCACCCGTGGGCAGTGGAGGCTACGGCGGCGCCCTGATATCGCTTTTCCTGTTCAACCAGTTCGGCCCGTACGGCATGCTCCTGCTGCTGATCTCAGCAGGGGCCTTCGGCCTGGTGCTCTGCCATGACGTGCTCTTCACCTGGCCCATCCGGGAGATCGCCCTCTGGGTGCAAGGACGCTCGCGCCGGCGTGCTGCCAAGCCCTTGCCGGAACCGATTCACGCCGAAGATCGCATGCTGCCTGCACCCGCGGCCGTCGGCAAAGGTCCCGGCAAGCGCCTCGCGGAACTTCCGGACCCGACCGCTTTTGCCGGCCAGGGTCCGCAGGCCGCTTCGGGAACGGCCACCGCGCGGGGACCGTTTCTGACCCAGCCCGTCGCAGGCGCGAGGCACTGGCGTTTCCGCCGGTCGAGCCGGGTGCTCCGTTCGAGCTTCCCCCGCGCGCGCTGCTCGAGCCGCCGGCACCCTTCGCCATCCAGGAGCACGAGAGCCAGATCCATGCCAGGGCCATGCTGCTGGAGCGGACGCTGCTCGATTTTGGCTACAAGGTCCGGGTGGTGCAGATCGACACCGGACCGGTCATCACCCAGTTCGAGATCGAGCTCGAAGCCGGTCTGCGGGTCAGCCGGGTGATGAGCCTGGCCGATGACCTGGCGATCGCGCTGGCGGTACCCAGCGTGCGGATCGTGGCGCCCATTCCGGGCAAGAACACTGTCGGCATCGAGGTCCCGAACGACCGCCGCGCCGTGGTTCGCCTGAGCGAGGTCATCTCCAGCGCGGAGACGGTTGCCCAGCCCTCCAAGATACCGCTTTACCTGGGCAAGGACGTCAAGGGCACGCCCATGGTCTTCGACCTGGCCGACATGCCCCACTTGCTCATGGCCGGCAGCACCGGCACCGGTAAGTCGGTCTGCCTGAACGCGATGATCCTGTCGATCCTCATGACCAAGCGGCCCGACGAGGTGAAGATGATCCTCATCGACCCCAAGAAAGTGGAGCTTTCGCAGTACAAGAAGATCCCGCACCTGATGCACCCCGTTGTCACCGATATGAAGAAGGCCGAGAGCATCCTGGCCTGGGCCTGCGAGAAGATGGACGAGCGCTACGAGTTGTTGCGCAGGGCCGAGGTCAGGAACATCCAGGGCTACAACCAGCTTGGCCCGGCCGAGCTGATGGAGCGTGTACGGCCTGAAGATGAGGAGGAGCAGAAGCGCATCCCGACCCACATGCCCTACATCGTGATCGTGGCCGACGAGATGGCCGACCTGATGATGACGGCGGCCAAGGAAGTGGAGCAGCACATCGTCCGCCTGGCTCAGCTCTCGCGCGCGGTGGGTATGCACCTGATCCTGGCGACCCAGAAGCCGGTGGTCGACGTGGTGACCGGGCTGATCAAGGGGAACATGCCTGCCCGGATCTCGTTCAAGGTGGCCAGCCGGGGCGACTCGCGGGTGATCCTCGACGAGATCGGCGCCGACCGGCTGCTGGGCAACGGCGACATGCTCTTCCTGGTTCCGGGCACGTCACAGATCGTCCGCTCGCAGGGCACCTACGTCTCCGATGCCGAGCTGAAGCGGGTCTGCCAGTACCTGGAGCGGTATCCGGTCGAGTTCAGCCGCGAGGTGATGCAGCACCAGGTGAGCGGCGGTGCCCCCGGCAAGGACCGCAGCGCTGGGCTGAAGGAGCGCGACGAGCTTTACGAGCCGGCCATCGAGATCGTCGTCCGCGAGGGCCGCGGATCTTGCTCGCTACTCCAGCGCGCACTCGGCATCGGCTACGGCCGCGCCGCGCGGTTGATTGACTTCATGGCCGAGGACGGCATCGTGGGCGAGTTCAAGAAGGGCGAACCGCGCGAGGTGCTGTACAGCTGGGAAGAGTGGGAAGCGCTCAAGAACGGCACAGAACTGACGCCCGAGCCCGCGGCGTAGTCGAAGAGAACAGTCAACGGTGTCTGGACCTGGATGACTGGCGAAATCTCACCGGAATCTCTGTAGGCGCTCGCGGGTCGGCCTTGCTGGGATCGTGGCTCAGTGGAGATGGTCACGCCTTGCTTTGATCAGGCCCGGTGGTTGCTGGTTCTCTTCAAGACAAGACCTCGATCACCGGGATCGTGGCATCGATCAGGGCGGGAGGTTCGACGGCTCTCAGCCGGATCGATACCTCTGCCGTGAACACATCGCGGGATGCGTAGCCCTTGCCGCGCGGATTCGAATAGACTTCGATGACCTGACGATCCAGATGGACGATCCAGACCAGTGGAATGCCGGCCCTGGCGTACCTTGGTAGTTTGACTCGTCGATCGTAACGGTAGGTTGACTGGCAGACCTCGACAAGCAGGACGATGTCCTCTGGTCCTGGAGCCCGATGCGTGTAGGTCGGCCGGCGTGGTCCGCGGCAGACGGCGATATCGGGGAGCGGCGTCCAGTCATCGAATTCCACGGACGATTCGCGGGCAACGTACCATTTGGCCCTGTCCACGGCCGCGTTGAGCAGTTCGGCCATGTTTTCCACGGTGTTTCGATGCTCGGGACTCTCCGTCATCTCGACCAGCCTTCCTCCCACCAGCTCGACCTTCATGTCGTGGAAGCAACCGGCCTGGGAGGCGAGTTTGAATCGCTCGGTGGTCCAGCGAGGAGATTTGACTCTCACCGTATCGGTCCCTGTTGCAACGAATTCCAGTGGGACGGCTCGACCCGGTCCGAAGAGCCCCTTGACCATGATAATCCCGGCGGTCGGTTCCTGTCTCTGGGATCAGCCTCTCCGGCGACATGGCAGCCTGATCACGCCACCGGCCTCGCAGGCGAGGAGGCAACTACCTGGTTGAGAGCGTGGGCCCTCCACCCGGAATAGAAAAAGCCCCGCCCTTCGATGATGGCCTTTCAGTTGGCCCGGGCCGCCGAGCCGCTTGTTGATGTCGTCAATTGAGCCTCTTTCAATACTGGTTGGCGGAGATCATCTCCCCACTGGCGCGGGTCCCCAGACCCAGCCACACCGCTGGGTCGACACCGTTCCTCACCACGCGGACGGAACCGTCCGCCATACCTAGATTCACGATCCCGGGATGGTTGCTGCGCGCCCCGAAGCAACCGCCGCTCGGGTGCAGGGCGGGCAACTGGCAGTCGGGCAGCGAGTTGTTGGGAGCGATCGTATGGTTGTAAGACGCATTGGAAAGAGTGCCGACGAGCCAGCAGAGCCCCGCCTGGGTGCGAATTCCGCCGGGCGTTCGCTGGAGCGAGGCACAATCGTCGATGGATTGTTGAATCGTATAGGGCAGGCCAAGCCCGCCGACGATCGCGCCGGTCCGGGGATCGAACTGGGTCTCGTCGGCCGAGCTCCGCAGCTTTTCACAAACCATGGCCGTCGAGTCTCAGGCCGTCGATGGTTGCGGATACCGGTGCGTCGAAGGGACCCTCCTTTGCCCACTTCGGGCCGACCCAGTAGCCCCAACGCTCGGAACCCATGTTCGCGCGGATGTTGGTCCCGGCCGTTGACTTTGGTCCCATGGGCGGCGCGGGGTCCGATGGGCAGAGGAGGATTTCTAGCACCGTTCCCATCGCGGTCGCGTTCGACGACAGGTCCATCTGGTACCTCGGGTCGTACGGGTCCGCGATGTACGACGAGAAGTTGATGGAACTGAACAGTGGTTGCTGATCGAGGTAGGGCAGGACGGCGGCGATCATGGAGAATTGCTTGTCCACGTAGAGACCATTGTAGAAGCCATCCCCACCCTTACTGATCGCCGGGGGAAACCTGCCCACCGCCCCCTGGTACGCGTGCAGCGCCAGGCATACCTGCTTCACGTTATTGCCGCACGAGAGCTTCCTGGCGGCTTCCCGGCTCGCCTGTACGGCAGGGAGGAGGAGCGCGGCGATCAGGCCAACCACGCCCATCACGACCAGCATCTCGATGAGCGTGAAGCCCCGGGTCGCCTTGGCTCTTCTCATGCCGTGCCTCCTTATACTTTGTCAGGCAGCGTCCATGAGGCGGCCAGACGCACCCTGTGAAAGAACTCAGTTTCCACCGCCCGAATTGGTCGTACTCTTGCAATTCTGAGGATCTCCGGTGCACTGGCCCGCGGGTGGATTTGTGCCGTTCCATGGTAGTCCATTGAAGCACCACGTCCTGGTGCCGCACGACGACCCCGACGTGTACACCGTGCAGCCGCCCCCCGTAGTGTTGCAGTCACCTGGATAAATGTAGGAGGAACAGTAATAACTGGTAAATTGTTGTCCCGGGTCGGTCGGGCACCCCGCGCCGTTCCCGGACTCGCACTGGTTGGGAAGGTTCATATCCACCTGGCAGGATTTCTTCGGGTAATAGACCGAGCCCGCGTTCGAGTGAGCGGCGGCCAGCAGGGACGTAACGATCCCGGAGGAAAAGGCGAGCCGCCGAAGGTGCCGGAGGAAAGCCGCGTTCGAGAGAGTGTCCATGGTGTTCATCTTTCTGATGAGAGGATCACGCCGTTGCCCGGCCGGCCCGGTACGACCGAACCCGCAGAAACAGGGCGACGGCGAAGGAACCGACAGCGAATGCCACCAGAGGCCGAAACCAGGGTGAGGCCGGAGGATCGACCGAGGCGGTGACCTTTGCAGCGTTCGTCGCCGACTTCGAATCGACGTGGTGGAGCTTCTCAGCCTTGAGCCTGGCCTCGTCCCCGCCCTGATACCATGACGTCTTCCGAATCTCATCGTGGATCAGCGTTCCCGGTGGAGGGGCCGGCGCCAAAAATCGGGACGCGGGCAGCGGCGCGTTGAGCTGGATACGGTTGACATGAATTCGCATCATCAACTTTTGTTTTTGTCCGGACGGGGGCATGGCCTGAATGCCTTCAACGGGAAAGTAAAGCCCTCGCTCGCGGGTGAAGCGGGTTGCCTCGCACAAGACCATGCCATCGGGCATGCGCAATCTCCCCGGCAGCCAGTCGTGGTCCGGATCAAGCTCGCAGGTCTTTCGAGCGCCCTTGTGATCGAAAACGAGGCGGACTTCCTTGGAGCCGCGGGAAAGCTCCAGAGATCCGCCGCCCGCGAGCAAGCCCTCCAGAGTCTTGCCGCCCGGCCTCATGAGCCAGAGCCACGCGCACATCGGCCCCTGGTAGACGGAACTGGTGCTCGACTGGGGACGCAAAACGAGGACGTTGGTGGAATCCAGATCGTCCCTGAACGGCTCGATATCGCAGGTCTGCCGGCCATCCTCCCTGACGTCGAAGGGCCTCCACCGAGTCCCGTCGCTGTTGGTGGCTGTTCCCCTGATGGCCCTCCTCGCGCGTGAGCCGAGGACGAGGGAGTATTGCATGAGGGGAAAGGAGGGGTCTTTCTCAAGTGCGCCGTCACGAACCACGAATTCATCGCATTCGACCTCGACGTTCTCGATCGCGGCCCAGTACGCCTTCCAGTGGGAGACAATCTGGTCGCGCGTCACGTCCGCGGCGGCGCCTGCGGGCACGAACGCGAACGCGAACGCGAGAGACCAGAGGGTCAGTCGCCGACAGATCCATCCCATATCGAATCCTCTCCAATCACTCACTCGCGCCTGGGTCGTGAACCGGACGCATTATGTGCATCGGGGGGGTGGTCAAGGAGACTTTTCCGGATCTTCAAATCTTCATGAGAGGCTGCGACCGGGGCGGTTGTGTGCCTTTCTACTCCATCGGCCTTGCAGGCGAGGACGCGAGAATCGTGCAATCGCTCCAGCACCGGTGCGACACGACGGGCGATGGATGAACCGCTCGAGGCTGCGTGGTGCCTTGGTCCGTAAGTCTCCGTGCGGCGCTGGCGGAGCGGGTCATGGAGTGGTATTTTCACGGATGAGGGTACGGAGCGGCGCAGATTCTCCGTCTTGCTACGGAGTCGGAACCAGAAAGGCGGTCGTATGCCAGGCGCATCGGCGAGCCCTGATCGAAGATTGCTGGAGGAGAAAGCCGTCGCCTTGCTGAACCAGGAAGTCGACCGGCTCTCCAGCGCGATGCAACGGTGTATTCCCTCGGGAGAGATGTCTCAGGCCCGGGAGAGCCTTGCACTCCTGAAGTCGCGCATCCAGGAGGTCGAGGACCTGCTCGGGGAGATCGAGCAGTCCCCTTCCCAGCCAGCGCCTCCCAGGGATGAAACCGCGGCGCTTCCGGAAACGGAGAAGCGTCAGGATCGTGTGCTGCGCGCTCCTTGCCAGGCCTGCGGGCAAGTGTATCCGCTGCGGCTCTACAGGGCAGGGTGGCGTTATCGCTGGCTCTGCTACCGCTGCCGACAACGCCAGTTGCCTGCCTCCGCCCCGGATACGCAAGGTGGCGGGAAGGGAGACGCCTAGAGCGCGTTCCGAACCATGGAGCCGAAGGCAAGCCCTTGAAATGCCTCGAGTATGACCCCCTTCTGCGCATGCCTCATGCCACCGGCTTCGCCGGCGAGGGTGCGACGAGCCGGTTCAGCGCGTGGGCGTGCCATCGTCCGCCGTCCCAGCGCAGGTCGTTGATCGAGGCAAAGTCGATGGCGACGCGGTCGAAGTCGGCGGGTTCCAGGCCGGGAAGCAGGCTCAAGAGCGCGACGCGGATCACGATACCGTGCGCCACGACCACCAGGGTTTCCGCCGGATGGCGATCGACCAGCTCTTCGATGACCGGCACGACGCGACCGCGGATGTCGGAGAACGATTCGCCTCCGGGGTGGGTGAATTCGAGGTCGCCGGCCATCCAGCGGCGTTTCGATTCAGCATAGGTTTCCCAGCCCTCCTGGCGGCTGAGGCCGGAGAGTGGCCCGATGCTTCGCTCGTGCAGCACCGGCACGATCACCGGCTTCAGCCCGCAGGCCGCGGCGATGGGCTGCACCGTGGATGCGGCCCGGCGCAGGGCCGAACTGTAGACGGCTTGCACGCATTCGCCTTGGAGAATCTCGGCCAGCCGCCGGGCCTGGTGCTCACCCCAGGCACTCAGGCCGACATCAGACTCCGCGCCGTGGAAGACATCCGGTGCGGAGGTCTCCGCGTGGCGGATCAACAACAGCCGTGTTTCCTGCAAGGGCTTGCTCCGGACCGATCTCTATGAGAGACATGAAGTATCAAGCTGTCACGACGACCAGGGACCGCCGCAGGTCCCGAAACGTTGAAGTTCCCGCCCAGACGGTGCAACATGCTCGTCCGGGTTGTCTGGTTTGGTTGCGTCTCGTCTGGTAACGTCGAGGAATGCTGTCCCGCGTTTTCGCGAAATAGGTGATACCATGAGCGCCAACTCAGGGAGAATGGAACCCATGGACGAGTATTCCACCAGGTACCGCACCTACCTGCTCTTCGGCATGCCGGGCAGCGGCAAGGGAACCCAGGGCGCAGTGCTCGGCCAGCTTCCCGACCTGATTCACATCTCCATGGGGGACATCTTCCGGAAGATCCCGAAATACGGGCGGATCGGCCGCGAGATCGAACAGTATACCTCGCAGGGCCTCATGGTTCCCGATGAGCTGACCGTCCGTATCTTCAAGCGGCATCTGCACATCATGGAAATGCAGGAGGTCATGCTGCCGGAACAGCACACGCTCATCCTGGACGGCCTGCCCCGCAGTTATCCGCAGGCGGAGATGCTCGACAGCGTACTGGACGTCGTCCAGATCTTCCACCTCCAGATCCAGGACACGAAGCTCGCCATGGAGCGCCTGAAGGTCCGCGCCCTGCGGGAAAACCGGCTCGACGATATGAACGAGGAGGTCATCCGCCGCCGGCTTGCCACCTACTACGAGGATACCTACAAGACCCTGAGCTTCTACCCCCGAGAGCTGATCTACAACATCGAAGCCGGCCAGTGCATGATCGACGTGCTCCGAGACATCGTCAACCGGCTTTCCGAGGTGAAACGCGGCCCCATGATGGGCCCCTTGCACCCGGCGATGACGGCGGCGGGCACCCTCTGAACCTGACTGACCCGCAGCAGTACCTCCGCCTGAACCTGACTGACCCGCAGCAGTTCTTCCGCCTTCCAGGAACCACGCGTCCTCACGTGATGGAGAGTCCCAGCCCATGGCGACCCCCGAGACCAGTGCGTCTGGCCCGGTCAAGGAACCAGTTTTCCAGCCTTACGTGCCGCCCTCCGCGCAGCTCATCGAATTATCGCTCTCCGCCGTGTTTCTCGGCTCGGTTCTCGGAGTGGTCTTCGGCGCCTCGTCGCTCTACCTGTTCCTGAAGGTGGGAATGACGGTCTCCGCGTCGATCCCGGTCGCTGTGCTGGCGATCACCATCTTTCGCGGACTCTCGCGGGCGTTCGGCACCCGGTCGGCCACGATCCTGGAGAACAACATCGTACAGACGGCCGGCTCGGCCGGCGAGTCGATCGCCTTCGGCGTGGGCGCGGCGATGCCCGCGCTCATGCTTCTGGGGTACGAACTGGAGTGGACGCGGGTCATGCTCGTGGCGGTCCTGGGCGGGCTCCTGGGCATCCTCATGATGATCCCCCTGCGCAGAGCGTTCATTGTCAAGCAGCATGGCTCCCTGCCGTACCCCGAGGGTACCGCCTGTGCGAAGGTGCTGATCGCGGGCGAGCACGGCGGTTCGAACGCAAAGACGGTGTTCCTGGGCTTCGGGCTGGGCTTTGTCTATCAGGTACTGATGCAAGGGTTCAAGCTCTGGTCGAGCGAGCTGGATCAGCCGATCACCGGCATCAAGGGCTACAACAAGGCCGTTGTCTCGCTGGAGCCGGCCCCCGCACTCCTGGGAGTGGGCTACATCATCGGGCCGCGGATCGCCTCGGTGATCGTGGGCGGCGGGATGCTGTCGGCCCTGCTCTTCGTGCCGATGATCGCCTACTTCGGCGACGGCCTCACCGGCGTCTTGCCGCCCGGGCAGCAGCGCATCAGCGCCATGAGTGCCGGGCAGATCTCCAGCCAGTACGTGCGTTACATCGGCGCGGGGGCCGTGGCCGCGGGTGGCATCCTCAGCATGCTTAACGCCCTGCCGCTCATCTTCGGCTCAATCCGCGAGAGCTTTCGGGCCCTGGGAGGTCCGAAGCGCGCGGACGCAACGACCTTCGAGGCCGAGAACGAGACAAGCCACCCCAGGACCGACCGCGATATTCCCATGTCGCTGGTGCTGCTGGGGTGCCTTGGCCTGGTCGCGGCCATCGCGGTGTCGAACCTGATCCCGACCGATACCCCGGGCCGGATCATCGGCGCCGTGATGATTGTCCTGTTTGGCTTCCTGTTCGTGACCGTGAGGCTCGCGGATCACCGGTGTCATTGGCTCGTCATCGAACCCGATCTCGGGGATGACCATCGCCACCCTGCTGCTGACGTGTCTGATCTTCGTGCTCCTGGGTTGGGTGGGACCCCAGTATCGCCTGGTGGCCCTGTCCATCGCCGGCGTGGTGTGCATCGCCTCGTCCAACGGGGGAACCACCTCGCAGGACCTGAAGACCGGGTACCTCGTGGGTGCCACGCCCTGGAAGCAGCAAGTCTCCATCCTGGTGGGCGCCCTGGTGTCGGCGATCGTCATGGGCGGCACGCTGCTGGCGCTCAATAACGCATACACGACCGTCACCGACAAGGCTGAGGACCTCCCCTCGGTGAAGGCCGACGTCTCGAAGCTGACCGAGACCGACATCGGCAAGGACGGCCAGGCCTACAAGGTCTGGTGGGTGGTCAATCCTGAGAACGGTGTCTTGCCCGGCAAGTACCTGGTCGATGAGACCGGCACGGCGCGATACCTGAAAGATCCCGGCATCGGCGGCCGGCTGAACTATTCCAGCACCGGGGCACCGCTCAAGAAGTTCAACCCGCCCCAGCCGCGGCTGTTCGCCACGATCATCGACGGCATCATGAAGGGCGACCTGCCCTGGGGCCTGGTCATCCTGGGTGTCGTGCTCGCGATCGTGGTGCAGCTTGCGGGCGTCTCCGCGCTGGCCTTCGCCGTGGGAGTCTATCTGCCGCTTTCCACCACGCTGCCCATCTTCGTGGGCGGTCTCATCCGCCTGGTGGTCGACCGTCTGCGCAAGTTCACGCCCGAAGAGTCCGACATGAGCGCCGGAACCATGATGTCCACGGGACTGATCGCCGGCGGCTCACTGGCGGGCATCATCATCGCCCTGCTGGTCGTCTTTGAAAAGGTGGGTCAGTACGTCGATTTCTCGCTCCCCTCGCCGGACGGCGGCGAGCCAGGTTACCGCCTGGGCGTGGCCTGGCTTTTTGGCGGGCTCGCGCTGGCGCTTCTGCTCGTCGCCATGATCGCCAGGCGGCCTGTCGCCGAGGAAGCCAAGGACGAAACGCTCGCCGCCGAGGTTTGATGGAACCGATGCCGGCAGAGAGACTTCCGGTGGGGCTGGCCCGGCGTGGCCGGCCCGCTTGAGCGATCAATCGTCGCTGCCCAGCAGGGTGCCCGCCAGGTTCGGGCGCGGACCCCGCAAGCCGAGCGGGCCCGTCAACGATGGGCCCTCCACTACGGGCGTCCGCGGGGCGACCGGCCGGCGCAGCATGGCGGGACCAGGAACCGCGGACGGCAAGGGCGGGCTGGCTCCGGGGCTGAAGGGCGAGAGGTCGGACGGCGAGCCGGGAACTTCCATCGGCTCGGCGGGCAGGGGTTCCACCGTCGAATCCAACGGTAGCGGGCCGGTCGAGGGCGGCATCGGCAGCACAACCTCGCCCGGCAGGACATCCGCCGGCCCGCAGATCGAGCAGGGTTCGATGCACGACTTGCCCAGTGACTTCAGGGCCTTCCTGGCCGCGCATCGCGTGAGCAAGCTCGGATCGCACTTCGCCGCTTTCAGCACCGCCGCATGAACGTCGGGGAGGCACGGGCGCATCCGGGCCAGTGACTCGGCCGCTTCCTGCCGCACCAGGTTGCAATCGTCGTGCAGTAGAGCCTCGGACAGGGCTTCCGCCGCCTCGGGATGAGATTTCCAGTCGTACCTTCGCAGCACCCGCGCCGCCTTGCGCCGGGCCATCCAGCCCGAGCACGATTCCAGCCTGGAAATCTGCGCCAGGACCGCCGGAGCCTCCTCAGTGCAGACCGTGCACTCCTCGCGCACCTTGTCGTGCCCGCAATGGAAGAGACCCAGCGATGCCCACACCAGAACCGCACTCACCGTCGTTGTGACCATCGGATAGACTCTCGAGAATCGCCGACTCCTGCGGCACACCTTGATTTCCTCTTTCCAAGTATAACGTCTGCGACAAGGCGGATTGTCAATTTTACCTAAAGCCTCCAGATTAAATCTCCGAGATGGGCACATGACTGCGTGGATGTTAGTGTACTTGCGGCTCTGGGCTGCTTGCATCGTGATCTCGGGTGTGCTCACGGCCATTGACCCCCGGTGCGCTGCCTGCGGAGTTCTCCTGGCGCTCGGTGGTGCGATCCCGAGCTGGCGGGCCGCCTGGCGGAACGCCGAGCAGACGGCACTCCGAGGGGCACTGGTGTGGGCCGGCCTGGGCATCGTGCTGGGTGTGCTGGCCCAGGTGCAAGGTTTCCTGGAAGTGCCCCAATCGGGCCGGCCGTGGACGGGGCGGATCACTTACCTCATGGTCCTGGCGCTGCTGGCCGCGCTCATCTCGGTGCTGGGTGCACGCAACCCCGGCGGGAAAGCGTGGGCGATCCTGATGGTGCTTCTGATGCTCGTGTTCTTGATTCCCTGGCTGGAAGCGGGAGGCCGGCTGCGGCGCGCCCAGGGGTTGGGGCAAGTGCAGCTGGACTCACCCTGGACGGTGTTTTACGGGCTGCTGGTGCTGGCGGGGGTGACCAATTTCGTTCCCACGCGGTACTGCGGAGCAGCCCTCTCGGTGGGGGCGGGATTCATTGTGGAATACCTGGCACTGACACGCGGGGAATGGACGGCCGCCACGCGTGCCGCGGCCTGGCCCCTGGTTGCCTGGACACTGGCCCTTGGCTGGTTCCTCGGGGATCGCGCGGCGCGGCGGCCGTCACAGGGCCGCGGCGCGCTGGAAGATCTGTGGTTCTGGTTTCGCGATCACTGGGGAGTTGTCTGGGGGTTGCGGGTGCAGGAGCGCTTCGATCGCGCGGCCGAGCTGGCGCACTGGCCGGCACGGCTAACGTGGTTCGGGCTGGTTTCTGCATCCGCTGCCGCCACGCACGGAGTGCCAGATCTGCCTGAGCAGGCCGAGACCACCCTGCGCACCCTGCTGCGGCGGTTCGTGGCACCCGATCGGGCGGATGCCTTCTTGAACACCGAGAGGGATGCCTTGCGATCCACTGGCGGCCGCGCAATGATGAAGGGAGATCGCCCGCCGCCCGAGCCTCCCGGCGGATGACGCCAACTCTGCCCGTAACCTTCCCCGGAGGAAGAACTTGGATCGACAGGGAACGTACGCAGCCTCTTCCCAGGTGATCCTGGCGGTCCTGGGGGTGATTGCAGCGCTGTACTTGCTCAGGATGATCCTGATTCCGGTTGCACTGGCCCTCGTTCTGGCTTGCATGCTTTCCCCGGCCGCGGCGCTTGTCCGCCGCTGGTTCCCGTTCGGTCCGGCGGGCGGGCTGGCGCTCGTCATCCTGCTGCTCATGGGTGGCCTGTACGTGGCCAGCCTGACGGCCGAGGGGTTATTCCGGGCGACGCACACCTTGCCGGCGGACGTCGAGCGGCTCGCCGGCCAGGTGAGCGCACGGATCAGCGACCTGGCGCGCGATCAGCCGTATCTTCGTGCGGTGTTGCCGGAGCCTGGCACGATCGACCGGCTGGGCGACACCAACAGTGCGCTCTTGATCGACAAGCTGAGCGCAGGACTCTCTGACTTCTCGATATGGGTGGTCCAGGGCTTCATCGTGCTCGTGCTGGTGATCTTTCTGCTGGTGGAGGGGCCGATGCTCACCAGCAAGGTGGTGCGGTTCTTCGCGCGCACGACCGGTGAGGCGGAGAAAGCCTCCGCGATGCTTGCGGCGGTGACGCGCAAGATCCGCGATTACCTGGTGGCGCGCACCCTGATCAACCTGGGGCTGGGGCTGGTGATCGCCTTCGGCCTCTGGTGCATGAACGTGCACTTTGCCTTGATCCTGGGACTGTTCGCCGCGCTGACGAATTTCATCCCTTACATCGGCCAGATCATCGGCGGGGCACTGCCGACCGCGATTGCGATGGGACAGACCGGCTCCATCGGCGATGCGCTCCTGGTGGCCGCGATGTACCTGGCTGTCGTGGGCATGGAAGGCTATTTCGTGACTCCCCTGGTGATGGGACGTTCACTGGACCTGAACGGTACCACGGTGCTGATCGCCTGCCTGTTCTGGGGGTATCTCTGGGGGCTGATCGGCCTGATCCTGGCGATGCCGATCACGGTGAGCCTGAAGCTGGTCTTTCAGGCCGTGCCCGAGCTCAATCGCTGGGCGGAGCTGATGAGCGTGGACTGGCAGTCTCCGGAGCCGGTGGTGACGGATTCCGCGTTCGCACCGGTGGCGGGGTTGTCGCATCGCGCCCTCTCCGCGGCCGTGGGAACGCCCGCGAGCCCCGGACACCCGCAACCCGCGGAAGGAGTGCCTGCCGGTTCCCACAACCGTTCCGCTTGACCGCGGAACTACGATGGAACTGGGTGCAAGCCGTTGCCAACGCGCGATGGGAAACGAGACGGGAGACCGAAACCATGGAAGTCGTGCTGGAATACTGTTCGCTTTGAAACTACGAGCCCCAGGCCGTCAGTTTGACGGCCAAGGTCCTGCCCCGGTACAAGCAGTCGATCAGCCGGTTCGTGATGATTCCTTCGAAGGGAGGCTGCTTCGAGCTCAGCGTCGGCGGCAAGAGGTTATACTCGAAGCTCGAGACGGGGAAGTTTCCTGACGAACAGGCGCTGCTCGATGAAATCGGCAAGGCTCTGAACGTTTGAACTTATGTGCGGTCGGAAACGGCCGGCATCGAGAAAGGATTCGCGCGCCGACGTATGTCTGGACGAGAGAAGAGACTGACTGACTACGCGAACTGTGCGGGGTGAGCAGGCAAGATATCCCCCATGGGGATCGCGCAGGTTCTGCGCGCCGGGCCTTTCGCGCGTGGCAACTCCGACGTGCTGGTCGCCACCGAGACCATGGACGATGCGGGTGTGTACCGCCTCTCGGACGACCTCGCGCTCGTGCAGACGCTCGATTTCTTTCCGCCGCTGGTGGACGATCCCTTCACCTTCGGCCAGATCGCAGCCGCCAATGCGCTCTCGGATGTTTACGCGATGAACGGCCGTCCGGTCACGGTGCTGAACATCGCAGCGTTTCCTGACGACGAGCTTCCCATGGAGATCCTGGGGGAGATCCTCCGGGGTGCCAGCGACCGGGTCGCGCTGGCCGGGGCAGCCACGCTGGGCGGCCACACCGTGCGTGACAAGGAGATCAAGTTCGGCCTGAGCGTGACCGGGCTGATTCACCCGGCCGAGATCCTCACCAACGCGGGCGCGCAGCCGGGAGACGTCCTGGTGCTGACCAAGCCGCTGGGCACCGGTTTCGTGACCACGGCCGCCAAGCGCCAGGAGTGTCCCCTCGGGGTGCTTGATTGCGCCGTCACGCAGATGATCGCGCTGAACGCCTCCGCCCGCGACGCCCTCCGCGCCGCCGGAGGGGTGCACGCGGTGACCGACGTCACGGGCTACGGACTGGCCGGTCATGCCTGCGAGATGGCCCAGGGGGCGGGCCTGACCTTCGAGATCGACGTCGCCAGCCTGCCGCTGATCGAGGGTGCCTTGCCGCTGGCTGTCGCGCGATACTACACTCGAGCCAGCAAGACCAACCGGGAGTTCCTGGCGGGCCGTCTCAGCGTCGAGCCGGCCGTGGATCCGCTGCTGCTGGAGTTCGTCTTCGACGCCCAGACCTCGGGCGGGCTTTTGATCGCGGTTGGCCCTGAGCAGGCCGATCGCCTGGTCTCCGAGCTGCAAGCCCGCGGCACTGCGGCCGCAGCCATCGTGGGCCGCGCCGGCCGAGGGCCGGCCAGATCGCGATCATGCTCGTGTGACGCGCGGAGGCACGAAGCCGGGCTGCCTGTTGCAAACGGTACCGGCGCTGCGGAACTCCCGCGCCGGGCCAGTGCGACCAGAATCATGAGTGTACCTGAACAGCGACTCAGCAACAGTCGTGCGGGCCTGGACGGCAGCCCGCGCCGGCTTCCGGGGCAGCCACGCCCGTCAGCCGTGATCCTCGTTGTCTGTGCCGCCCTGCTGACGGCACTCTTGCCGACGATCGTGATTGCCTGGAGCCGCTTCAGGAAGGAGCCCCTGGCGCGGCCCGATCGGTCCGTGCCCACGCGGAGTCTGGAGCAAGCACGGGCTCTCCTGAAGTCCGGCCGTCCCGCCGCGGCGCGGGAGGTGCTGGGAGCGGTCTCGTCTCCGGCCGCGAACGCGGACGCACTCGAGCTCGCAGGCATCGCCTTCGAGGCCGAAGGGAACCTGGACGAAGCCGAACGGTGCTGGCGTCGGGCCGTCGCCCTGGACCCCGGGCATGGGGCCGCATGGCTCGATCTCGGGAGGCTGGCGATCAGTCGCCACGAGCTGCGCGAGGCCGTGAGCGCACTGGAACTGGCGGTCAAGCTGAACCCTGGTTCGATCGACCCGGTGTATAACCTGAGCCGGGCCTACCGTCTCAAGGGAGATCTGAACCGCGCCATGAGTCTGGAGCAGCAGGCTGACCAGTTGCGGCTGTCCGAGCCGCCTCGTGGCGGAATGGGGGCCGATATGCCCGCGTTGCCGGCGGCACCGCCTGGTCCTTGACGAGCCGTCGGCCCGCTGCGCTACGGTGCCGAGCGCGGAGGGTTCACGCCTCGATCACCTTGCTCCGGGGGTAGGAGCCCAGGACGTCGAGCCGCTCGCAGCGCTTGCGGACGGCGTCGACCGCTTTCTGGACCTGGGGATCCGACTCGTGCCCGTCGATATCGACGAAGAACAGGTAGGCGGGGTCGCTATCGCCTTGCGAGTTGGGGATCGGGAAGGACTCGATCCAGGTCAGGTTGACGCCGAACTTCTCGAACGGCGAGATCGTCTTGACCAGCGACCCGACCTGGTTCGGCAGCCTGAGCATGAGCGAGGTCTTGTCGCGTCCGGTAGGCTGCTCGGCCACCTCGGCGAGCACGGCAAAGCGGGTCACGTTGTGGACCTGGTCCTCGATGTTCTCCGCCAGGATATTGAGCCGGTACGCCTGAGCGGCGGCGCGGCTGGCCACCGCGGCCGCGAATTCCTCGCGCTGGGCCAGCTCGGCGGCGGCGGCCGTGGAAACCACCTCGACCTTCATTGCTTGGGGCAAGTTCTTGCCGAGCCAGTTGCGGCATTGCGAGAGTGCCTGGTACTTCGAGTACACGCGACGTACCTGACCCCACTCGGATCGCCCCAGCAAGCAATGATGGATCCTGAGCTTGATCTCGGCCCGGATCTTCACGTTGGGCAGTTTGATGAACATGTCCAGCGTGTCGGCGATTCGCCCGTCGGTCGAGTTTTCCAGCGGGACGATGCCGAACTGGACATGCCGGCGGTTCAGCTCCTCGAAGACCGCCGCGATGGACCCGACCGGGACGTGCTCCACCGCTTCGCCGAACTTCGCCACCGCGGCCAGGTAGCTGTAGCTATACTTGGGTCCCAGGCAAGCAACACGGAGCGACCGCTGAAGCGAGCGCGACCCGCTCATGAGCTCGCGAAAGATGAGCCGTAACGTCTCGATGGGGAGCGGGCCCTGGCTGGCTGCGAGGGCCTTCGCGATGACCTCATCCTCGCGCGCGGCGGACCAGACCTCGAGACCCTGATGATGCTTGATCTGCCCGATCTGGGCGGCGATCTCGGCCCTGCGATTGAGCAGACCCACGAGATTCTGATCGACCTGGTCGATCTCGCTGCGCAGGGTCGTCAACGTTGGTGCGCGTTTGGTTTCGGGCGACTCGGCGACGGTTGCCTTCGCGTTCGAGGAAATGCGATTGTTCGGGGCGGGCTTGCGGGCCATCAGTCCACTCGACGAGAGACAAAGTCACGAACCTGGAGCAAGATCCCGGAAGTTCGGGGGAAGTCGTACGTACCGTGCGCAACATCCATCATTGTCAGGGCTTGCGGTGCAGTTGCTCACGTGGTGAGCCGGCGAGTAGGCACCAGGTCCGGGCTCGGGGTAAAACTTCATGTCAGACGCAAGCTTCTGAGCGATAAGTAATTACAAGAAAAAAACGGCTCTGTCAAGCGGTTTCCGGCCCGGCGGTCCACGGAAGCGTGGGCGGCCCGGCGCTGCGGGCGCGACGAGGTCTCCCACCCGCGTGCGGGTCCGTGACACGGGGACCACTTTCCAGCCGAGTACCACAAGCGGGTGCCATTTTTGCAGCCGTTCTGGATGCCCGAAAGCGAGACTGTCGTTCTGGCAGGTTCAGGGAAGCAACGGTGAGCCCATGCGCACCAGAAACCTTGCTCTAAAAGTTGCTGCAATCGCGATTTAAGCCAACTGCGCAGGGGACGTGGGGCTCTGGCATGGAGCTTGCTCAATGGAGGATCATCTTGTGAGACGGTGACATCAGGCGTTGCTGGCAAGCGGCTGCGGGCGTGATGGCCAGTCTGGCTTGCCAATCGGTTGCTGAAGCTCGCTGCGTCGGGACGACGTGTCCGGGCGCGCGTTCACATCACCGCTCAACGTGGGAAAGGAGACGGGTCGTGGCGGAAGGTGAAAGAATTATCGGAATCGACCTGGGTACGACCAATAGCGTCGTCGCGGTGATGGAAGGCTCGGACGTGACGGTGATCCCGAACCAGGAAGGGAGCCGTTTGACGCCCTCGGTGGTTGCATTCACATCCAAGGGGGAGGTTCTGGTTGGCGAGCCGGCGAAGCGTCAGGCGATCACGAACCCTCGAGGAACGGTTTACTCGATCAAGCGGTTCATGGGCCGCCGTCACGAGGAAGTCCGCAACGAGGAGAAGATGGTCCCCTACGAGGTGGTGGGCGGACCGAGCGACTTTGTGAAGGTGCACATCAATAACAAGGATTACACGCCGCCGGAGGTCTCCGCGCTGATCCTGCGCAAGCTGAGGGAAGCCGCCGAGAGTTACCTCGGACACAAGGTCCGCAAGGCGGTGATCACGGTACCGGCTTATTTCAATGACAGCCAGCGGCAGGCGACCAAGGATGCCGGCCAGATTGCCGGGCTCGAGGTTGCGCGGATCATCAACGAGCCGACGGCGGCGGCCCTGGCATACGGCCTCGAGAAGAAGAAGAACGAGAAGATCGCGGTGTTCGACCTGGGCGGGGGCACCTTCGACATCTCGATCCTCGATGTCGCCGACGGCGTCTTCGAGGTGCTCTCGACCAATGGCGATACGCACCTGGGCGGCGACGACTGGGATGAGGCCCTCATCAACCACATCGCCGAGGAGTTCCGCAAGGAGCAGGGGATCGACCTGCGCAAGGACCAGATGGCTCTTCAGCGGCTCAAGGAAGCCGCCGAGAAGGCCAAGAAAGACCTTTCCTTCCAGGCCCAGGCCGACATCAACCTGCCGTTCATCACGGCGGACGCTTCCGGTCCCAAGCACATGGCCATGACCATCAGCCGCTCGCAGTTCGAGAAGCTGACTGACAGCCTGTTCGAGCGTTGCCGGGGACCGGTCATCAAGGCCCTTGATGACGCCAAGCTGAAGCCGAACCAGATCGATGAGGTCGTCCTTGTCGGCGGCTCAACGCGCATGCCGCGAGTCCAGCAGATCGTCAAGGAGATCTTCGGCAAGGACCCGCACAAGGGCGTCAACCCCGACGAGGTTGTCGCCGTCGGTGCGGCCATCCAGGGCGCGGTTTTGACCGGCGACGTCAAGCAGGTGCTGCT
Organism: uncultured Planctomycetaceae bacterium; assembly: GCA_963833985.1. Taxonomy (GTDB): domain Bacteria; phylum Planctomycetota; class Planctomycetia; order Isosphaerales; family Isosphaeraceae; genus Aquisphaera. The sequence continues at coordinate 4,290,664 of CAWIAD010000002.1, read as the reverse complement.
GCTCGATGTGACTCCGCTCTCGCTTGGTCTGGAAACCAAGGGGGGGGTGATGACCGTGCTGGTGCCGCGGAACACCACGATCCCGACCGAGAAGAAGGAAGTCTTCACGACGGCCGAGGACAACCAGACCGCCGTCACGATCAAGGTCTATCAGGGCGAGCGCCCCATGGCCGGCGACAACCGGTTCCTGGGAGACTTCAATCTGGAAGGGATTCCGCCGGCACGGATGGGCGTCCCCAAGATCGAGGTCGCCTTCAACATCGATTCCAACGGCATCCTGAACGTCACTGCCCGGGACCAGGGGACCGGGAAGGAGCAGACCATCCGCATCGAATCGTCGGGCGGTCTGAGCAAGGAAGAGATCGATCGGATGCAGCGCGACGCCGAGTCGCACGCGGCCGACGACAAGCAGCGCCGCGAGCTGGTCGAGGTCAGGAACATGGCCGAGCAGCGCGTCTACCAGCTCGAAGAAAGTCCTCGAGGAGCACAAGGAGAAGCTCAGCGAGACCGACAAGTCGGCCCTGCGCGCCGCCATCGACAAGGTCAACGAGGCCGCCAAGTCCGAGGACGTTGCGGCCATCAACCGTGCCATCGACGAGCTCTCCCGGGCCAGCCAGGCGATGTCGGAGCATCTCTACTCCTCCGGTGCACCCGGCGCAGCAGCAGCGGGCCCAGGCGGAACTGCCGGACCGGGGCCCTCGGCGTCGCCCAATGGCGGTGACGGATCGCAAAAGCCCGAGGACGTCATCGACGTCGAGTTCGAGGAGAAGAAGTGATCGGCCGTTTCCGGCCGGACTGAGGTGGCGGGTGAGACGTGGCGAATGGTCGCGGCAAGATGCATCCGGTGACGAACCGTTTGCCTTTGGGCTTCGGCCCCTGGCCACGAGCTGGCGCGCCACGTCTCATTCACCCTGCTCCGCGGGCCACTGCCCGCTCTCGCTGCGCGGACCCGATCCTTTTTGATTGGTGAACCCCATGGCATTTCGTTTTGACCGACTCACCTTGAAAAGCCAGGAGGCTGTGCAGGCGGCGCAGGCACTGGCGCGCGAGCGCGGACACCAGCGGATCGAGCCGATGCACCTGCTGGCAGCGCTCCTGGACCCGGAACAGCAGGTCATCCGCAGCCTGCTGACCCAGCTTGGCGTCAATCCCACGCAGGTGCTGCGGGCCGCCGAGGAGGGGATGAATTCGCTGCCCAGGGTCACCGGCGGCGAGCAGTCGCTCGCGCCCGACCTCGCGACTTTGCTCGATACGGCGCAGGCCGAGGCCGAGCGGATGAAGGACCAGTACGTCTCGGTCGAGCACCTGCTGCTCGGGCTGGTCAAGGTGAAGAGCCGCGCACAGCAGGTGCTCGAAGCCCTGGGTGTCGGCGAGAAGGACATCCTGCAAGCCTTGCAGAAGGTCCGCGGCGGGCAGACCGTGAGCGACCAGAACCCCGACGACAAGTACCAGGCCCTGGAACGCTACGGCCGGGACCTGGTTGAGCTGGCACGGCGCGGCAAGATGGACCCCGTCATCGGCCGCGATGCCGAGATCCGCCGCGTGGTCCAGGTTCTCAGCCGCCGGACCAAGAACAACCCGGTGCTCATCGGCGAGCCGGGAGTGGGCAAGACGGCCATCGCGGAGGGGCTCGCTCAGCGCATTGTTTCAGGGGACGTGCCGGAAAGCCTGCAAAACCGCAAGCTGATCGCGCTGGACATGGGGGCCCTCGTGGCCGGAACCAAGTTCCGCGGCGAGTTCGAGGATCGCCTCAAGGCCGTGCTGAAAGAGGTGACGCAGTCCGAGGGACGGATCATCCTGTTCATCGATGAGCTGCACCTGGTTGTGGGGGCGGGCAAGGCGGAAGGCTCGATGGACGCGGCCAACCTGCTGAAGCCGGCACTGGCCAGGGGTGAGCTGCGGTGCATCGGCGCCACGACGCTCGACGAGTTCCGCGAGCATATTGAAAAAGACCCGGCGCTTGAGCGGCGATTCCAGCCAATTTTCGTTGGCGAGCCGTCCATCGAGGACACGATCGCGATTCTCCGCGGCATCAAGGAGCGCTACGAGATCCACCACAAGGTGAAGATCAAGGACTCGGCACTGGTTTCGGCCGCCAAGCTTTCGGCGCGCTACATCACGGATCGCTTCCTGCCCGACAAGGCGATCGACCTGGTGGACGAAGCGTCGAGCCGGCTCTCCATGGAGCTCCAGTCGGTGCCCACCGAGATCGACGTCGTTCAGCGGCGGTTGCTCCAGCTTCAGCTCGCCAAACGGATGCTCGAGGCGGAGACCGAGGCCCATGCCCGCGATCGGCTGGCCGAGGTCGAGGAGAAGATTGCCGAGGACGAGAAGAATCTGCAAGACCTGCGCCGGCAGTGGGAGATGGAGAAGTCCGGTCTGGGCGACGTGCAGCAGATGCGCGAGCGGCTCGCCGCCGTGCACGAGGCGTCCCGGCAGCTCAACGACGAGTTCAACAAGCGGATGAGCCGTGGCGAAGACTACAACGAGATCGCCCGCGATCCCAAGTTCCAGGAAGCCCCCAAGCTGGAGCGTGAACGAAAAGAGCTGGAGCAAAGGATCGCCGAGGCCGAGCGGGCCTCGGCCGAGGCGGATGGCGGACCTGCCCGCGAGACGCGCCGGCTGCTCAAGAAAGAGGTCGACTCGGAGGAGATCGCCGAGGTGGTCAGCCAGTGGACCGGCATTCCCGTCTCGCGGATGCTCACCACCGAGCGCGAGAAGCTGCTCAGGCTGGAAGAGCAGATTCACCTGCGGATGGTGGACCAGAACGATGCGGTGCACGCCGTGGCGGACGCGGTTCGGCGCAGCCGGGCGGGACTGCAAGACCCCAACCGGCCGATCGGCTCGTTCCTCTTTCTGGGCCCCACGGGCGTGGGCAAGACCGAGCTGGCCCGGGCGCTGGCGGAGTTCCTGTTCGACAGCGAAACGGCGATGGTCCGTATCGACATGAGCGAATACGGAGAGCGACACAATGTCGCCCGCCTGATTGGCGCACCTCCCGGCTACGTCGGGTACGAGGAGGGTGGCCGGCTCACCGAGGCCATCCGCCGCCGTCCCTACTCGGTGGTCCTCCTGGACGAGATCGAGAAGGCACACCGCGACGTGTTCAACGTGCTGCTTCAGGTGCTCGATGACGGCCGCTTGACTGATGGCCAGGGCCGCACGGTCGATTTCCGGAACGCGGTCATCATCATGACGTCGAACCTGGGTAGCCAGGTGATCGCGGACCTGTCCGGCACGGACAACGAAAAGCAGATGCGCCAGGAGGTCCAGAACCTGCTGCGTGGTGCGTTCTTGCCGGAGTTCCTCAATCGGATCGACGAGACGATCATCTTCCACCCGCTGGGCCGAGGCGAGATCAAGCAGATCGTCGACATCCAGATCCGGCGGTTGCAGGCTCAGCTCGCGGAAGCCGAACTGACCCTGCGAATCAGCGACGCGGCCAGGGAGCGGCTTGCCGAAGAGGGGTTTGACCCGGCTTACGGGGCCCGCCCGCTGAAGCGGATCATCCAGCAGCGTCTTGCCAATCCCCTGGCGACCGCACTCCTCGAGGAACGCATCACGCCGTCAGACGTGGTGCAGATCGACTGGAAAGGTAATGCCTTCACCTTCGAGCCGGTGCCGGCGGAAGAGCCCGCGCACAGGTGATGCCAGTGGGGTACGGGCCGGCATCACCAGGCCGCGGTCGGGTCTTGCGGCACCCGCCCGCCTGGTCGCGGCAGAACCGCGGGGTGCCGGACCGGTTATTTCTTCTTGTTCGCCGGTGCCCGGCGCCCGTGCCCGTTCGCACCCCCGCGCGCAACGTGCATCGCACCTGGACCTTGCAGGACGCCTCGGATGGCGGGGTAGCCGGAAATGGGCTTGCCCGACAGATCGGCCCGTCCATACCGGTCGGCGAGCCCCGGAACAACGGACGCGGCCGCATGCTGCGCGGAGTGTGTGGTGTGCACCGGCCCGATGAGAGACAGCGGAGGGGGAGCGGGGGCCGTGTTCTGTTTCCTCGCCGCGTCAAACGGGTGCTGCGCCTGGGGCCCGGGCTCCATGCCGGGCACGAGCGACAGGATGCCAATCTGGGCCTGTGCCGGTCTTGTCCAGCAGAGGGCGGCAAGCAAGAACAACGCGGGGAGTTGAACGTGTTTCATGGGCACTCCATGAAAAAGGCGCACACGCGGATCAGCACGGTGAGACACCGGACCCTACGTTCCTCATTCTGCGTTTTTTGCCCGTGAAGTACAAGTCTTCGCTGGAGAGCAAGCACGCACTCTGCTCCAGTGTGTTGTTTTCGGTCATTGCCTGCCGTTTCCTGCTTTGGTTCACGATTGGCAAGCCGCTTGCGAGGGCGATGGCCGGCCACCCAGGCTTCTGTACGGGGATCCCTGATGAGAAACACTGAGAACGGCCTGATTCAAGTGCCCGCGCTCCTGGCGCTACTTGGCCTGGCTGACTTTCGGGGCCTGCCGATGGCGGCCATGCTGCTGTGCGGATTGCTGGGGCTGGCAACGCTGGGGTTCCTGGTTTATCGCAAACGCCGGGTCCAGGGAACGGTGGAGTCCCAGTTTCGAGACTTCCGGACGCAGGCGGTGGCCTTGATGGACCAGCTTGACGGTCTGCGGCAACGGCACAAGACGCTGGCCGCGAAGGACGCGGACTTCACGGTACCGATGGTCGGTCGAACTCTGAGCATGTACAACGAGGTCAGTCATGATCTGGACCGGCTCTGGGAGCGCTGGCTCAAGGTCATGGAAATCTGGGAGCAAGCCCAGCGCAGCATCCGGGCCGGCAGCGGTCTGGGCACCAGGTCCACGGAAGAAGCTCAGAAGCTTTTAGGCGGCGGAGGAGCTCGACGAGCTGGTCCAGCGCACGGGCTCGTGCAAGCACAGGCTCGACCAGTTGAACCAGTCGCATGAGCTGGCGCGAGCACCTGAAGGCGGCCAGCAACCAGCTTGCCGAGATTCAAAGCCGGATCACGCGGGGAACCGGGGTACGGCTCCCCACGGATCCGCACCATGCCGTGATCGAATCGGCCGAGCAAGCACTGGCCGAGGCCGAGCGGACGATCGCCGCGGACCCGATCGGCGCAGATGAATTGATCGTTCGGGCTCATCGCGAGCTGTCGTCGCTGGGCGGCCCACCTGACGGCCCGAGAGCCTGGCGGCACGCCGCGCCGTCCGGGCCGGTGATGATCGATGAGCTGGCCGCTGCCGCCGAGAGGTTCCGGGCGGCCGTGGCGCGATTACGGTTGACCGACCTGATTGGCCTTCTCGCCAAGGTGTGGGTGGCAGTCTGGGGTGTTGGCATCCTGCTGGGTCTGCTCACGCCGCTCATGCCGCTGTTCATCCTCGGGGCGGGTTTCTTCGTCATCCTGGCAGGGGCCTGGTTCTTCTGGCGTTCGGTCGCTTCCTGGTTCTGGTTCGCCGGACGGGGATAATGCGGGCAGGCGCCAGGTTCCATGGATTGGTGGCTCCGGACAGGCGTCATGACCCCGGGTCAGCCCGGTCCAGGCTTGCCATCCAGGAGGTTGATGGTTTCCTTGATGGCGCTGGCGTGCACGGCGATGGCAAAACCCAGCCGGTGGCGAAACTTGCCGGTCTGGTAGACCATCTTGAATTCCTCGTCCAGGAAATGCTGTCCGACCATGAGCCCCAGGATCAATCGCACCGGGCCCGGCTCGAATTTGCCGCCGACGAGGCGGTGGTCGCTGACGAGATAAACGGGCGCTCCGCTGTCTCCTTCGAAGCTGTTCAGGTCGAGCAGGAGCGTCCGGGTCTTCTGCGTCGGCAGCAGCGGAAACCCGGCAATGCACCCGGCCCGGACGACCCCGAAACCGGCTTCGCTGGGCTCGAACTGGTTGGGGTGCGGGAAGCCAACGCAGCGAACCGGATCGCCAGGATGAACCTGGTGGCGCTCCAGGTCCTCGTCGGAGGCGAGCAGATCAATCGGCACGGTGGGCAGTACAACCTCGGGCGGTGGATTGATGGGCAGGATGCCGACATCGGCGCTCGGGTGCTTTTTCCAGAGCAGCTTGCCATCCTGCCTCACGGCGACCTTGATGGGTGCCTTCTCGTAGCCGCCATCGGCCGATCTCTTGCGGAAGACGACCGTCACCTCATTGCCCCTGGAGCGGCTCAAGGTGTGTTCCGCGGTCACCAGCAAGTACTGGGTGGACTTCGGGTCCGACGGTCTGGGGCGGCTGAGAACGAAGGCCGTCCCGGATGCGTCACTGTCGGTGATCTTGACGGTCGCCAGCATGAGCTGGGTGTCCAGGTCCGCGGGTTGCGGCTGCGACTGCGGCTGGGACCGCACTGGCGGCTGAGTCTGAGCGGCCCGTGTCACCGGCTGGGGGTTGAGCAAAACGAGAAACAAGAGCGGCCAGTGGACTTTCGGTATCTGGACGATCAAGGCAGGCATCGCGGCCGAGGCCCTTTCTATTCCGCGGCCAGAACCAATCGCTTGCGGCCGCGCAGCGCAGGCTTGAAGTCGCTCTTGTCGATCTGATAGCGACGAAGCTTCTCACTGATGCTCCTGCGCGACAGGCCGCAATGCAAGGCGGATCGGTCGATTCGCCCGCGATATTTCTCCAGCACGCGGACAAGGTAGGCACGCTCGATCCGCCCGATGAACTCGTCGGTGAGATGCTGAAGGGGCCGGCCCTGGTCAAAATCGAGGCTGAACGGCTCTTCGCGGAGCGGCACGATCTGCGGGGGCAGGTTCTCCGGCTCGATCACCGGGCCCGCTGTGGTGACGACCATCTGCTCGATGATGTGCTCGAGGCTCACGCACGTTGCCGGGCCAGTCGTAACGGATCAGACGGGAGAGCGCCTCCCGGGCGACCGACTTGGCCGGCAGCCCGCGTTCCGTCAGCTTTTCCAGAAAGTGGTTCACCAGCAAGGGCACATCGTCGAGCCGCTCGCGGAGTGGAGGCAGGTCAATCGAGACGACGTTGAGCCGGTAGTAGAGGTCTTCACGGAAACGGTTCTCGGCAACGGCCTGGGCAAGATTCAGGTTGGTGGCCGCGACCACCCGGCAATCCGCTCTGATCGGCTCGGTTCCGCCGACCCGCTCGAAATGCTGGTCCTGAAGCACGCGCAGGAGCTTGGCCTGCATGCCCAGGGGGAGCTCGCCGATCTCGTCGAGGAACAGGGTCCCCCCGTCGGCGAGCTCGAACCGTCCCTTCTTCTGCCGGTCCGCGCCGGTGAAGGCTCCGCGCTCGTGACCGAACAGTTCGCTCTCCATCAGGTGCTCAGGAAGTGCGGCACAGTTGACGATCTCGAGCTTGCCGTTCCGGGTGACATCGCTGTAATGGATCGCCTGAGCAACCAGCTCCTTCCCCGTACCGGTCTCTCCGGTCACGAGCACGGTGCACCGGGAGGAGGCCACCCGCTCCACGCGCGCGAAGACGTCCAGCATCCGGCGGCTGCGGCCCAGAAGATTGTGGTAGGCGTTGCGCCGCCGCAGCCGGTTCCGCAGATCGGCAACCTCATCCAACAGCCTGCGGTCCTCGAGCGCCTTGCTCACCAGCAGCTCGAGCCGGGTCGTGTCCACGGGTTTCTGGATGAAGTCGTAGGCGCCCAGCTTCATGGCGTCGACCGCGGCTTCCACCGTGGCGTAAGCCGTCATGACGATGATCGTCACCGGCAGGTCCCGGCTACGGATCTCCCGGATCAGGTCCAGACCACTGATGCCCGGCAGCCGTAAATCGGTCAGCACAAGAGAGTACGGATGCTCGACCAGCCATTCCAGGGCCGTGGTGCCGTCGAGAGCGACACTGATCTCGCGATCGGGTGCACGGAGCAATTGGGAGAACTGCTGGCCGATGAGCTCGCTATCATCCACCACGAGGATGCGTCGATCCATGGCGCCCTCATCCAGGCTGAGGCGGGTAGGCGAAGCCGTGAGCCGCACCATGACTGGGTGCAGTATTCGGCTCGACCAAGCGCGTCGATCCCTTCCCAGAAGTCCATTTTCTCAGGATCAATTACAGTACGGAGTCTGCGCGGCATGTCAAGCCACATCACTCTTTCGGTTCACAAGATTCCAATCGGATCGTAGTGCATTCGTTTTTGGTTGGATATGGACACTTTTGGAATCTTGTGTCCGAGCAATCATGGTATCCGCCTTGCGAGTGCCTCCGCGACCTTCTGCTCGATGTCCTTGCCGCGCATGCCGCGGGCGACGATCTTGCCATCGGGACCGACCAGCACGAAGGCCGGGATCGCCCGGATGCCGAACCCGTCAGTCATCGGACTGCTCACTCCTCCGCCCAGGAAAGCCTGGAGCCACGGCAGTTTGCGCTTCTCCTGGAACTTCCGCGGCTCGTCGATCTTCTCGTCGACGCTCAGGCTCAGCAGGACAAATCGCGGGTCGTGGCCAAAAGCCTGGTACACGGCCTGAAGGTTCGGGATCTCGCCGAGGCAGGGACCGCACCACGTTGCCCAGAAGTCGAGGAGCACATACTTCCCCTGGAACTCGCTGAGGCTCAATGACTCGCCGTCGAGCCGAATCGCTTTGATCTCCGGAGCGACCGCGCCGGGCCCGGGTGCGTTCTTGCGGAACGAAGACAGCTCTTCCTCGGTCGGCCGGGGCTTCCCGGAATACGCACCGATCCGCAAGGTTCCCAGATCGATCGGGCCGGGCTTCTCTGGCCGCACCGCGCCGGCCGCGGGGAACATGTTGTCTCTTTGGACGGCGATCTCGTACTCCTGGCCCACCACCAGTGACGGCAGCGTGAACTTGCCGTTTTCGTCGGTGGCGACCTTGGGGGCGAAGCAGACCATGGACATGCGCTGTTCCTGGTCAAGGTAAACACGACGGCCCCAGTACAGCTTCTGGTTCGCGGCCGGCTTGCCCTGCTCGTCGAGGAGCACTCCCGTGGCCGAGGCTGTCGGAGAGAGAGCGATCTCGACCGTCGGATCCTCGGCTCCGAGCTCGACCATCGCTCCCAGCGTTCCATCGGGGCTCCTGGCGCAGATCACCAGGGGATCGAGGTTGCGCTCCGCCTGGAACCGGCCCTGGGCATCGGCCTTCACCGCGAATGGGATCGCAAGCCGGTTTGCTGCCGCGACCTCGACCACGGCATCAGCGACTCCCTTGTCCCTGGACCCGGCCAGCACAACCCGGCCGGTGAGGGTGCCTTTTGTCGGCCGCGGCATCTGGAAGTCGCGGATGATTTCGGCCTCATCCTTGACGGTGATCTTCTCATTCTCGGTCCGTGGCGGCCCCATGATCGTGTACGCCCCGGGCCCGATGCGTATGGAATAGCGCCCCGAAGCGTCGGTCGTGGCACCGAACTGGCGACGAACCTCGCGGTGGGTATGATCGCCCGGTTCGCGGAACTCTTCGGGCGCAATTCCTGCTGTCTCATCCAGAATAATGTACTGGTCGGCAACCGGCCGCCGGTTTGCTCCGACGGTGACCTTGCCATGCAAAAGCGTTCCGCGGGTGAGCCGGAAATCGACTCCCGCGACCGGCTTGCCCGCGCGGATATCCACATCGAGGCGGGACGGTGCGGCCCAGTCCTTGTCGTCGACATAAACGGCGTAGGCCTCGTCCGGGTTGACCGTGAGCGTGTAGCTGCCGCTGGCATCGGTGCGAATGCGGTCCTGGCCGTTATCGGATCCTTTACCACTGCCGTAAGCCCGGACCTGGATTCCCGGGGCAGGGGACCCGTCGGGCAGAGTCACGCGGCCACGGATCGTTTCGGTGCGGGTCAGCCTGGTGGTGACCGGAGCGGTCTGCCCTTCTTCCACGGTGACCCGGCGATGCGCGTAGCCCTCGTCGACAGGCCAGAACTGGAGCAAGTCCCTGGACGGCGGCAGCCAGTCGAAGGTGGCGATGCCGTCCTGTCCGGACATTTCTTCCAGGATACGGCTCGAGACATTGACCTCGCTCTTGCGACCTGGCTTCTGAACCAGCCAGACCCTGAACCGGGCCCCGGCCAGGGGCTTGCCCGCGGCATCGACGGCCTTGATCCGCGCCCTGCGAACGCCGTCGAGCCTGAGGTTCACTGATGCGGGCAGGCTGAGGGCCGAGGCACCGCCCCGTGATCGACCATATTCATCGAACTTGCCGTATTCCGCGTAGTCAAAGCCTTTGCCGGACTTGAGCGCGTAGATCCATTCGACCGTGGCGTCGGCCGGGACGTGCAGCCTGGCCGCGCCGTCGGGCCCTGTCTTGCGGGAATCAAGGATTGCGAAGTTGCCGGCGATCTGAACCGCCGCATCGGATACCGCGGCCTGGCTCGAATCCGCGACGCGGACCGCGACTTCCCGGCCCGGCCTGAGCACGATCCGTACCGGCTCTTGAGCCTTTGCCCCTGCCTCGTTATAGCCAATCTGATGGAACCCCAGCCGATCATTTCCTGCCAGGCTGGCGAGCAGCACGAGCCCGCCGACATGCCGGGGCGGGACTGCGATTGTGAACGACCCATCCGCGGCTGTCACTGCGGGCTGAGACTCCCTGGCGGTGAAGGCATTGCCCCGAACTTCCACGCCTTCGACCGGCCGGCCCGTCTCGTCCACGACCACTCCCCGGACCTGCGCAACGGGTTCCAGATTCTCCTTATCGGAATGCTCTTTCGGAGCCTGGGCGACAGGTATGGGCTGCGGCCTGGCCGGTTCGACCGCAGGCCTTGCCATCACGGCCCAGGCGAGGCCGGCCGTCAAGCAGGCTGCTCCCCCCAGGCTGGCCATGGTGATGAGAAAAAGCTTCATCCTGGCTGCGAACATCATGGCGAGCACCCCTTCCGCGAGCGAGGAAGCCGCCGCCGGGATTGTCCCGGCAGCCGCGAATTGCAAGGCGAGCTGTACCGTGGAGCGGGCGAGCGGCTCGGGGATGGCTGCGTTCGCTGATCCCCTCAGAAATGCGGCGATCCCCCCGGCACCGAGCGTGGCACCGCGCCTGGTGAGCCTGCTGCGCAGTATCGAGCGGCCACGGGCCAGGCGGCTGGAAAGGGTGCCTTCGGCGAGGCCAAGCTGCCGGGCGGCGTCCTGGCGCGGGATCCCATCCAGCTCACACAGCAAGACGGCGTCGCGATACCGCCGTGGCAGGCGGTCGATCTCCTCGTCGAGGATCTCGAGAAGGTCGTCCGGCCCTCCCCCCGGCGTGGAGACGGCTTTCGATTCGTCCATCGCTCCACCCTCCCGCTGCCGCCGTCTGGCCGATTGTCTCCTGGCCTCCCTGGCCGTCCGGACTGCGACGCCATAGATCCAGGATTTCAGCCCCTCCAACCTGCGGACCGCGCCGGCCTTCCGGGCCAGAACCAGGAAAACGGCCTGGAAAACGTCTTCGACATCGGCCGATCCCCCCAGCATCCGGCGGCAGACGCTCAGAACCATGGGGCCGTGCCGTTGCACGAGGGCCGCGAACGCGTCCTCACGGTCCGTGCCCTGGCTGCCCAGGTAGCGTTCCACGAGCTGCGGATCGGTCAATCCCCCGACCGTCCCCAGCGCATGCAGCGCCCGGATCTCTCGCAGTGCCTGGCCAGCCGATTCTCTGGACATGGACATGAGCAAAACCCCCTCACCGTCAACGGCTTTCCAGAAGTCTACTGGCGGCAGACAGCCCCGCGCGTCCACGAACTGGAAGAAAACTCGGTTCCCGCCTCTCCCTGAAAGCATGCATGCAATGCCAGGACTCGGTCTGGACTTGCCCTGCGTTTCGATGTCAACTTGGCGCCCGTGAAGGACCCCCGATCCAAACGGCTTGAGCCCGCCCGACGGAATGCCGATGAGGATTACAGCGACGGCAGGGATTGCGCGTGTTCTGCGACCGCTCGGGAAGGGCGGGACTGGTGCTGGTCAATAAGGAGAGGTTCATGAGGAGCCTGCGTTTTTCCGCGGCCGTGTTCGGACTGATGGTTGTGGCCGCGCCAGGGAGCATGGCGGCGGAGTACTCTCCGAAAGACCTGCTCAAGTTCCGGCCGACCCAGCTCGGGGTTGATTATGATACTCCGACCGAATCGGCCGCGCTCGATGTATGCAAGGTAGAGCTGGTGACCGACGCGCAGAAGCGAACCATCGGTTACGCGCTGCGGGACGGTCAGGGAAAGCTGCTCCGCCGGTTTATCATCACCAGCGGCGGCAAGTTCTTGAACCAGTGGAGCTACTACCAGGACGGCTTCGAGGTCTACCGCGAGAACGACCTGGACGGTGACCGGGCGCTCGACGAATGTCGCTGGCTGAACAGCGGCGGTACGCGGATCGCGACGGTGCGCGGTGGCAAGATCGCCGACTGGAAGCGGCTTTCGGCCGAGGAAGCCTCCAAGGTGCTGGTGCAGGCCCTTTCCTCCAGCGATCTGGCCCTCCTTGAATCGGTCATGGCCACGCCGGATGAACTGGCCGAGGCGGGCGTGCCCAGGGGCGTCATCGATCGGGTGGCCCTCACGGCCGACCGGCGTGGGGAGGCTGTTGCGGCCCTCCAGAAAACACTCAGCGGCTGGACCGCGAAGACCATCTGGAACCGGTTCGACGGCACCTACCCGCACCTGATTGCGGCGGATCCCGCGAGCGGGCTCGGGAAGGACCTGGTCCTTTATGAGAACGCGGTGGTCTTTGCCGGTGGACCGCCAGGACAGGCCAGTGCGGCGACGGCGCGGACCTCGTTCCTCCAGGTTCCCGAGATGATCAAGCTGGGCGAGACCTGGAAGTTCGTGGAGCTGCCCAGGGCCGTCGATCCCGAGAAGCCGGTTGTCGCTTCGACCAGCGGCATCCGCGCAGCGCTCTTCGACCAGGCAGGTCCCGGCCCCCAGCGTGACGAGGCCCTGGAGAAAACCATCAAGTCACTGGCGGATTACGACAGCGCCAACGCCCAGCTCCAGTCCAGCGGCGACAAGAAAGACCTGGCGCGCTTCCATGTGGGCCGTATTCCCCTGCTCAGTGCCATCGTCAAGACGGCGAGGGACCCTGAGGACAAGGTGAACTACCAGAAGCAGATCGTGGACAGCCTGGTGGCGGCCTACCAGACCGGTTTCTACGCCAAGGCGCGGCAGGTACTGGAGAGCATGGCCGCAGAGGCGACGCGGACCTCCTCCTATGCCGCGTACCGGCTGATCGGCGCTGATTTTGTGCTGCGCAACGAGGAGCCAGGCGCGAACTTCCTGGCGAACCAGAAGAAATGGATGGGCGAGCTCGAGGCTTTCCTTACCAGGTTCGGGAATTCGGAAGAAGCACCCGAGGTCTGGTTCCAGCTCGGCAGCTCCAACGAGTTCAACGCCGAGGAGGACAAGGCAAGGCAAGATTATGCCAAGCTGGTGGAGTCGTTCGCCGAGACCCCTTCGGGAAAGAAGGCCGCAGGCGCCCTGCGCAGGCTGGACCTCGTGGGGAAGCCGATCGCCATCAAGGGAACGAGCATACAGGGCGAGACGGTCGACACGGCGCAGTTCCACGGCAAGCCGGTGCTGGTGGTCTTCTGGGCATCGTGGGGCGGCCAGTCGGTCCGTCGCGAGCTGCCGGACCTGGCCAAGCTGCACACCAGGTACCGCGGGAAGGGGCTGGAGGTGATCGGCGTGAGCCTGGACAACACGTGCGCCGATGTGGACGCCTTCCTCAAAGAGCAGCCGCTGGGCTGGCCGCAAATCTTCGAGCCCAACGGCATCGACAGTCGCCTGGCCACCGAGTACGGCATCATCTCGCTGCCCACGATGTTTCTGCTCGACGGGCAAGGGAAGGTGGTCAACCGCAACCTGCGTACGGCGTCAGACGTGGAACGGCAGCTCGAGCGGCTTCTGGCGCAGAAGCAGCCGGGCGTGGCGCTGGGAGAACGTTGAGTCTGCGGCTCGCACGAGCCAGAATGAGCCCCTCACCAGGGCGGCCCCGACTTGCGAGCGGGGCTGCCGTTCCTGCCTATGGTGTCATCAATCTCCATTGGTTGCGGGCTCGCATCATGGTTTTCACCGGGTGCTGGGAATGTGTCCTAGAGTTCTATTGTCTCCGGCGAGTCGTACGCCGGGGCGGCGACGCCTCCGATTAGCAAGGCAGGAGGCGGCACGGTTTTTTCGGGACTCTTCGGGAGGCAGTCACAGTCACGTCGGGGAGATTCCTCTCTGACCCGGGTGTACGAGCAGACGCGTTCGATGCGATCGTCACCTCGAGAACACTTATCAATGGATGTTTCGAGATAACCTCTGGACGGGGTGCTCATGACGAGCGGCCCTGGAGGAGCGGTCAACCCGGACAGCCTCTGAAAGAGCGAGGAAACACCGTCTCGCGCCGGTTCGGCGAATTCGCAACATGTCGTCTTGTCGGGAGCATCGCGCATGAATCGGTTCTGGTCCAGATCGAAGACCCGCAAGGGCTTCACCCTCGTTGAACTCGCGGTCGTGATCGTCATCATCGGCGTTCTGGCCGCCTTCGGCGTGCCTCGTTTCCTCAAGTCGGTCGAGCGGTCGAAAGCCGCTGAAGCCTTCTCGTACCTCTCGGCCGTCCGGTCATCCCAGGAGCGCTACCTCGCTCAGTACGGTCAGTACTCCAGTGACATCTCGTTGCTCGACATCCAGTATCCGACTCCTGCTTACTTCAGCGTGGGAACGGTGAACGCGACGCAGAACACCTGGACCCTGACCCTGACTCGCACCGGTGCCTCGGCCGGCTACGGGGCGTACACGGTGGTGTACACCGATCAGGGCTACGATACGAGCTCCGGCATCCAGACACTGCCGGACATCAATCCGATCAGCAACTCCATCTCGGCAAGCTGAGCTGCACGGTCTAACCTGGCATGATCTGGGCATCCTGCTCTTCCGCCCCTGGGGAGAGCAGGATTTTTCTTTGCGCTCCACGGCCGCCGGGTTCGCGCTCATTGCCCCGACCAGGCCGCGACGATTATCCTGGCGGAATGCGGTCCCCCCGTGACGGTCCGCGGCTTCCCATGGAAAGGAAAGGACCGTGAGCGATGCGTGTTCTGGCCTGCCTCAATGGTGCCATCATGCCGGTCGAGGAGGCCAGGGTCTCGGTCTGGGACCGGGGCTTCGTCTTCGGCGACTCGGTCTACGAAGTCTTCCGGCTCTACGAAGGCCGATGCTGGCTGGAAGACGAACACCTGGCGCGGCTGAAACGCAGCCTGGGTGAGCTCGAATTTCCACCTCTTGACCTTGTGGCGTTGATGAAGCGGGCCTACAAGACAATTGCCGCGAGCCAGGTCCAGGACGGAACGCTCTACATCCAGATCACCCGCGGCGTCGCGCCGCGGTCGCATCCTTTCCCCCAGCCGCCGGTCCCTCCCACCGAGGTGATCATCGTCCGGCCGTACGACGACGAGCCCACCGCGCGGCTGCGCGAGACCGGCGTGCCGATGATCAGCCATCCCGACCTGCGCTGGAAGCGGTGTGACATCAAGTCCACGAACCTGCTGCCAAACGTCCTGGCAATCGAGGCCGCGCACCGCGCCGGCGCTTACGAGGCGGTGCTTTTCGACGACCGCGGCCACGTGACCGAAGCGACTCACACCTCGCTACTCTGGGTCAGGCAGGGGCGCATGGAGGCAACGCCAGAAGGTCATGAGATCCTGCCGGGAATGACCCGGCAGCTCGTCCTCCGCCTGGTCGATGCAATGAAGTTCCCATTTGCCACCGCCGTGGTGACGCTGGAAGACCTGCGGGCCGTCGACGAGCTCCTCCTGGTGGCCACGACCACGGAGGTGCTCTCGGTCATCGCGCTGGATGCCGTTCCCATCGGCTCGGGCAAGCCCGGGGCGATCGCGGCAGACTTCAAGCCGCTTACCGGACGGCCGTGCGCGACTGGCTGGCCGGCGGCCCTCGCAGCTCCCGGGCGGGTGAGCCGGCTCTGGGAGGCTGAATGAGCGAGGAAGAGACGTTCGACCCCGCCGATCCCTACTCCGCCCACATCCACCGCGACCCGGTGAGCGATGCCGGTGTTCAGGTCTTGCTGCTGACCACGCTACCGGGCGAAAGTGCGGACGCGATCGTGACGTCCATCATCACTCAGCTGCGTTCGATGGGCAGGCCCGCGGATGCCCTGACGATCGACATGAGCGACGCCGCCTCACGGCTGAGCGATGCGCTACGCTCCGCGCTGGGCCAGGCGGCACA
Source organism: uncultured Planctomycetaceae bacterium (assembly GCA_963833985.1). GTDB lineage: Bacteria > Planctomycetota > Planctomycetia > Isosphaerales > Isosphaeraceae > Aquisphaera. The sequence goes on along the minus strand of CAWIAD010000002.1, from coordinate 4,274,622 downwards.
CCCGCTGGTCCTGATCACGACGGCCGGCGAGCCATTCTCTCCCGGGCATCTGGGACCTCTGCTCGAGGCCATCGACCGCTCCGATCATGTCGTCGGCAAGCGCCCGGCCGGAGGATGGACGGGCGTCTTCCGCTGGCTGGGGAGCCTGCCGCGGAAACTCGTCTTCGCCGTTCCCGTCCTCGACATCCATTCGCCCTGCCGTTTGCACCGGCGGAAGCAGCTCTGCGCGATCCCCCTGCAATCTCGATCCTCGTTCCTCGACGTGGAGATCCTGGCCAAGGCGACGTTCCTGGGCCACCTGCTGTGCGAGGTGGATGTACCGCCGCTCGCGGCCACAAGCTTTCCGTCGGGATGGTGGCATGACCTGAACCGCGTGCTCACGGCTCCGCAATTCCGAACATCTCGTACCGACAGCGAGACCGAGACGCGTTCAGTTCCAGCGGAACAGCCGCAGGGCCAGGTAGAACGTGCCGAAGGCCCAGGCCAGCAGAATGGCAATCGCCTTGAGGATGTCATGGTGGAACAGGTCGGCGCCCTCCAGCAGCACGAGCCGAAGAGCGCTGACGAGCTGGGTGAGCGGCAGGGCCTGGATGAACGGCTGGGCGGCCTTGCCGAAGTTCTCCGTGGCGAAGAACACGCCGGAGAGCAGGTACATCGGCAGCATCACCAGGTTCATGAGGCCGCTCACGGTCTCGGTCGTGGTGGCCCGGCTGGCGACCAGCAGGCCGATGCCGGCGAAAGCCAGTGCGCCGATGACATCAATCAGAAAGAAGAGCAGCAAATTGCCCCGCGTCGGCATGTGGAAGGCGAGCACCCCCAGTAGCAGCAAGATTGACACGTCGGGGATCAGGAACGTGAGCCGGGAGGCGAGGATCGCGCCCAGGAAATCGCGCCGGGGCATCGGGGTGGCAATGAAGCACTTGAGCAACTTGCCGATCCTCAGGTTCACCAGAAAGAAGCCGATCCCCCAGAGACCGCCGCCCATGGCGTTGACACCGATCAGTCCTGGAATGAGGCGATCGATGTAGCGGGTTCCCGGCTCGGTCACCTGGATATCGCTGGGCTGCCGTGGATTCTGGCGGCCGGCGGCCTCCTGGAGGATATCGTCGATGACCTGCCGCGCCGCGGTGGCTTCCGGCCGCGTGGGATCGTAGCGGTAAGACCACTCCGTGGCGCTCGCGGGAATGATCTCCAGGACCGTCTTGCCCGTGTCCAGCCGCCGGTCCGCCAGATCCTTGCCGCTCACCGTCAAGGAAACCGGGGGCAGGATGGTGGTTCGCGGGTCACCGGTGGAACCACTGCTCGCGGCGAGACGATCGTTGTGAATCCGGATTGCCTCCGTGAAGGCGGCTGAGCCGGGCCCGTCCACCAGGTCGACCTGAATCGGCGCGGGAGGGCGGTTCTGGAAGGCGTAGCCCAGGACCACGGCCAGCAGGGTCGGAAACCCATACACCCAGAAGATGCGCGCGGGCTGTCGCCAGAACTCGCGCAGACGGGCTAGATAGAGCTGGAAGAACGGAGAATTGCGCAGCATTCCAGGAACTCTCGGGGAAGAAGGACGTTGCACCGTTCATGGAGGCACGGGCTTCGAGCGCACTCCAACAAGAACTCAGGAGGTGGGCCGGCTCCGGTTCTTTCTGCGTCGGCCCCCGAGGCTCAGGCCGCGCGTCTCCTCGATGCCGTCGTCGCGGAGATGCCTGCCGGTGAGCGACACGAAGACGTCCTCCAGGCTGACGTGGCGGGTGGTCAGGCGCGCCAGCGGCCGTCTCAGGTTCTCGAGCTCGTCGAGCAGCGCGGGGATCGCTCGATGCGGCTCGGCGACCGTCAGCGCGAAACCCTCGTTTTCGGCCCGTGACGAGAGCACGGAGTCCAGGCCCGAGAAGATGGCGGGCTTGAGTGCGACGCCGTCGCCGTCGATCGCGAACTCGACGATATGGTCGCCTCCCAGCCGGGCGATCAGCTCTCGAGGCGAACCCAGCGCGATGATCTTGCCCTGGTCGATGATGGCCACGCGGTCGCAGAGCCGCTCGGCTTCGTCCATGTAATGCGTGGTCAGGAGCACGGTTCGCTCACGGTCGCGCAGGTCGCGGATGACCTCCCAGAGCTGGCGGCGGGATTGCGGGTCCAGCCCTGTCGTGGGCTCGTCCAGGAAGAGCAGCTCGGGGTCGCCCACCAGAGCGATGGCAACTGCCAGCCTTTGCTGCTGGCCGCCGGAGAGCTGCTCGACGAGGGCGTTCGCCTTGCTCTCCAGCGAGACCCGCGCGATGGCGTCAGCGACGTTCAGCCCCGATCGGTAAAAGCTGCGAAAGACCACGAGCAGCTCGTGCACCGTCTCCTTGTCGGGGAACCGGGTCTCCTGGAGTGTCACGCCGATGCGTTCCCGGATCGCGGTGTCGGCTCGGGCCCAGTTCAGTCCCAGCACCTCGACCTCGCCCGAGGTCGGCTGGTTCAGCCCTTCGAGAATCTCGACGGTCGTCGTCTTGCCGGCGCCGTTGGGTCCCAGCAGCCCGAAGCACTCGCCGACGTCGATCTCCAGGTCGATACCGTTGACCGCATGAACCGGGCCATCGCGGCCCGGGTATTGCTTGCGCAATTCCTTGACGCGAATGGCCCGCTCGCTCATGGACATGGTCTCTCCGGTGCTTTGGGTGATTGCCCGACGGTGGAATCAGATGACCAGTCCGTCGCGCAGGGCTGCGCCCTTGGGGATGACCGTCACCCCGTCGCGGATCACGTGCGTGGCCGTCTCCTCCGAGTCCACAATGCCCGTATCGTTGATCACCCGGACATTGCGGCCCACGCGTGAGTTCTTGTCGATGATGGCCCGCTCGATCACCGATCCCGCACCGATGCCGGCGGCGGGCCTCCCCAGACGCTCGTTCTCCGCGAGCTCGTCGGATTGTTCGTAGTAGTCGGTACCCATGAGGTAGGAATCGCGGATGGTGGTGTTGCCGCCGATGATGGACCGGACGCCGATCACGGAGTTCTCGATCAACGTCCCGCGGCCGATGATGCAGCCGTCGCAGATGAGGCTGTTCTTGACGACGGCGCCGCCGATGCGCGAGCAGGGAAGATACCTTGGCCTTGTGAAGATCGGCTGCTCGCCATAAGTGAAATCGAACGAGGGAACGTCGTGCGTCAGATCGATGTTCGCCTGGTGGAACGCCCCCACCGTACCGATGTCTTCCCAGTAGCCGTCAAAAAGGTGGGCCTGCACACGCTGGTTGGCGATTGTCTGGGGCAGGATCTCGTGGCCGAAATCGGTGGCATCGCTCGATTCCAGCAGTTCCACGAGCGTGCTGGCGTTGAACAGGTAGATCCCCATGCTGGCGAGGTAGGGCCGGCCGCTGGCTTTCAGCCCCAGTCGCTCCAGCCAGGCGATATCGGTTCGGACGCGGCCGAGTTTCTCCTGCGTCTTCGGCTTCTCCTCGAAGTCGATCACCCGGCCGTCGGCCTGGATGCGCATGATGCCGCACGCCTTTGCCTCCGCCTCGGCAACCGGCAGGGCGGCGATCGTGACCACGGCCCTGTTCTCCAGGTGCGTGCGGATCATCTCCTGGAAATTCATCCGGTAAAGCTGGTCTCCCGACAGAATCAGCACAAGCTGATATGATTTGTCCGTGAAGTAAGGGATGTTGCGGCGCACGGCATCGGCAGTGCCCTGATACCAGGACTCGTGCTGCATGGTCTGCTGCGCAGCCAGGATCTCCACGAAACCGCCGGAAAACGGGTCGAACTTGTAGGTTGTGTAAATGTGTCGATGCAGGCTCACAGAGTTGAACTGTGTCAGTACGAAGATACGGTTCAGACCAGAGTGGATGCAGTTCGACACGGGAATATCAATGAGCCGATATTTCCCGGCAATCGGCACGGCCGGCTTGCTGCGCGACTTGGTGAGCGGAAACAGACGAGTACCCCGCCCTCCGCCCAGGATCAGCGACACGACCCGAGGCATGGAACCGCTCCTTCGCTCGTCACTTGGTGGGGAAAGTTGGTGAACACGCCATGGTGACAGTCACCAGCACGTTCCAGGCCTGTGCCTGTCTTCACTGATCGTATCGTACACCAACTTTCACCTCAGGGCGAGAAGATGGCGATGATGCCGCCAGGCGCTCCGAGCCGAACCGCTCGGCCATGCCAGACCTCCGGATGCCGTGCGCTCATGCGCGGGGATCCAGCGTGCCGCGCTCCTGCACCGGCACCTGCACCAGGTGCGCAAGAAACGGCCTTGCCTCACCAGGGCCACGGCGACGAGGCCCCGGACTTGAACCGCCAGAAAGCGCGTTCACCAGCCCCGCGACATGTTCGATTCAACGGCCTTCCTGGCTCCATCGAGGTCAGTCCCGGTCGCCTGCATGTACAGGCGGACGGCGTGCAATTTATCGCCGGAAGCCCGGGCCAGACAGTCACGCGCGGTCTGGCAGAGGTCGGCGTCGGCCTGAATTCCCAGCAGCTTTTTCGAGATCACCCAGGCGTCGCGCGGGCGGTGTGTCACGTGCAGGATCTCTTCGGCCGGGTAGTTCGTCGCTGCGAAATCCCGGGCGGCGTCCGCGTCATCCGCACACGCGATCATGATATGGGACGTGGTTTCCACCTCATATAGAGGCATGGCACAAACCCCTTTCGTCACAGGGACCCAAGAGACTGGGAACAGCAAGGCGCATGTCAAAGGGTTTCAGCATGGTTCTCCTGACCGGATGGTACTCCGCGGGAAGTGGCGGGTCAAACAGGAGGTCAAGCGGCCGGCAATCCTGCCGGACGGCGCCACGATCGGCGAATCTGGCCTCCCGCGAGGCGGAGGCTCACCTGCCCCCTGCCGGTTCACTCGACGGGCAGGCCGGTGTCCACCATCTGGAGGTCTTCGTAAAGTTGGGCCAGCATCAAACTACCGCTGGTCGCAACGTACTCGCCTGCCTCCAGGCCGGAGGCGATGACCACGAAATCGCTATTCTCCTGCGCAACGGACACCTTCCTGCGCTCGAACATCCCCACGGTGCTCGACTTCCCGGAATTCTTCTTGACGAACACATACTCAGTTCCGTTGATCACGACCAGGGCCAGCCGGGGAATCACCGTCTGGCCTTTCAGGGGCGGTATTTGCAGCACGACCTTCACGAGCATGTCCGACTTCAGCTTTCCACCCAGGTTCGGAATCGAGGCCCGTATCTGCACGGCACGGGTCTCACGCGACACCTCGCTGGAGACGTACTCGACAGTGGCTTGAAGCGTTTGCTGCAAGAACGGGAAGCGGATCTCCAGCTGCTGGCCGACAGCGACCTTGGCCTGGTCCACCTCGTACACGTTGGCCAGAACCCAGAGGTGGTCAATGGGCGCGATGACCATCAGAACGTCCATGTCGTCGTAGTAATTGCCGGGCACGACCTCGCGCTGGATGACGATGCCGTCGACTCGCGAGCGGAGCGTCATCTTGGCCTTGTCGGCGATGATCTCGGGAGGCGATCCAATATTCGGCAGATCGCCCAGGTTGTGGATCAGGGGATCAACGTCCGCGTCGGGCACCGCGAGGATCTTCAGCTTCTCGCGTGCCTGGTAATAGTCCAGCTTGCTCTTGTTCTCCGCGTTCTTGTCGTCAATGTAAGTCTGCTGAGAGACCGCGCCGGAGACCGTGAGCGCCTCGTGCAGCTTGAGAACTCGCAGGTCGCGCTGCCACTGGACGTACTTGGCTTGAAGGTCGTTCTTGGCCGCAGCGAGGTCCACGCTGTTCATGTCCACGAGGGCATCGCCCTTGTGAATGAGCTGGCCCAGCTCGGCGTGTACCTTCTCGACCAGGGTGTCAAACCGGGCGCGGACCTTGGCCAGCGAGTTCGGATCGTAGGCGGTCCGCCCGGTGAGTTCCAGCCGGAGCGGCTGCTTCTGTGCCAGGACCTGCACAGATTCCAGGCCGAGTGTCCTGGCCTGGGGATCATCAATCTTTACCAGGCCGTCCCAGGGCGTGCGTTCCTTGACTTCAACCGGGCCGCTGGTGGCCTCCTTGTGCTTGCCCGGGTTCACGAGCTGGAGCGCGGAATCCACCAGGTGCCGGACATCGAGCGGCCTGGTTCCCCCGGCCGTCAGGTAATAATATCCCCCGCCGGAAGCGGCCGCGATGACGGCCAGAAAGATGAGCGGACGCAGCCAGGATCGGCTGGTCGAGGAATCGTGGGATGTCGCGGTCGCTGTCAGAGTTGCCGGGGACGGTGCTGCGTGAGTTGACGCTTCGGTTTCCGTTGTGCTCATGATCGATTTCCTGGGGGCGATCCCGTCGACGCTCCGGTAACGAGCGGCGCGATCGCTCACGGACCGGACGCTCTTTGATTATCGGAATCGCTGCTTGACAAGTAAAGGCAAGCGTGGCCGGGCACCCGACCGCCCTATCGCGGGGTTTCCTGGTGTCGGGGACGACGAGCACCGGGATGCAGCGCGGCGTTTCAGGAGAGCACGGCGGATTCGTGCAGGACCGGACCGGCCGGCAGCGCAGCACGGCCCAGCGGTACCGCGGCCGCGGGGCGGCGTATGAACACGATCCAGCGCGACATCGAAAAGCTGATCCCGGTCGCGACCACGATGCCAACGACTGCCGCCGCCAGGCGGTGGCGCGCGAAGAAGCCGACGGAGTGCGGCAAGTAGAGTCGAAGCGACAGGTTCACCGCGATTGCCAGTGCATTGCCCAGGGCATAGGTCAGGAACTGGCGGAGGATGGATCCGCCCCGGGAGTCATTGAAGGTCAACCTGCGGTTGAGTGTGAAGTTCCAGACCATCGCCGTGAAAATGGAGAGCGCCGCGGCCGTGGCGAGCTGCCAGGAAAGGCCGATGGCGGGTGTCCCCGAGGCCGTGCTCCAGAGGCGGGCGAAGAGCCACTGGAGCAGGGCATAGAGCGACAGGTCCACCACCATGCCCGATGCCCCGACCATGCAAAACTGCACCAGCCGAGACATCATTCCAAAGCGGTGGTCCAGCACCCGCTTGAGCTGTTTGAAATCGTCGAGTTCGATGGGGAGCAACCGCGCACCGCCAGTGGGCCCGGCCTCCACCGCGACATCGCGATGGACAGTCCCCGGCCAGGTGAGCGCATCAAGAACCAGCCATGAGCCGCTGGCGTGGCGCAGACTTGAAGGCTCACTCACCCGGTCGCGCCACATGACCAGTAGACCCGAGAACGTGTCGGAGGTGCCGAGCACAACCTTGCTCAGCACGCCCAGACCGCGCCGGGCCAGCGCGCCGGGCCAGGAACGCCCGTGCTGCCGGCGTGGCACCGCGATCATCAGGTCGGCGTCAGACGCCAGCAAACCGGTCACGGCCTCCTTGATTGCTGCCGCGGGATAGCTTCTGCGTGCATCCACCACGACAACCAGTTCGCCGGAAGCTGCCTCCAGCGCGGCTCGAACCGAGGATATGGTACCGCGGTTCAGGCCGGACACATGGATCACGTCGGCCGGCAACGGCGACGTGGTCTCCCCGGCAATCACGAGCTCGACGGTCCCCCCATCGGCGAGTTCCGCAAGCACACCGTGATACGCGTTAATCTCGGAATCTCCGGGCAACTCCGTCCCGGATGCCGGAATGATCAGCGTGATACTCCGCATCAAAGCGTCAAACCCTCACCGGCAAGAAGTGTTTGTGAACCACATCAACGATAACCAGTGAAAACCGCCCGGCGCTTGCCGGGCCGGGCAACCATGCGTTCAGGTGGGATTCAACGAGGAGTCAAGTCAGCGGGATTCCGGGCCACCTGCCTTGAATGTCTCTGGCAAATGAAGATAGCCAACCGGCCAGATCTCTGCAAGTAATCCTGCTAGTGTATACATGCACGAGCGCACACAATGAGACAAGCGTGCGACGCACGGGACCCGGCATCCACTCCATCCGATCAAGTCTAGGCCATGAGCGATAGTGGGAGACGGCCTATTCGATCCATCCTCCCCCAAGCACAAGATCAGCCTGGTACACTGTGACGGCCTGGCCGGGAGTGATTGCCGGCTGGGATGTCTCGAAAGCGATTCGGGCTCGCTGGCCTGGCAAAGAAGTCACGGTTGCTGGAACGGCCTGATGATGGGCTCGAACCTGTGCCAGACAGGAGACGGCGGCGGGCGGCTCGGGCCCTTGCCAGTTGAACTGGCGCGCATGCAAGTCGGAGCGCAGCAGGTCCTCGCGGCGTCCGATCGTCACCGTACGGCTGAGCGGCTCGATCTGGACGACATAGCGAGGCGATCCGAGGGCGACTCCAAGACCGCGCCTCTGGCCGATGGTGAAGCCCTCGATGCCGCTGTGTGTGCTCAGGGTGTGGCCCTCGGTGTCGACGATCGGCCCGGAGCGATCCTCAACAGGTCTGTGCTCCCGGACGAAGTTGAGGTAATCGTCATCCGGCACGAAGCAGATCTCCTGGCTTTCGGGCTTGTCGTGCACGGGCAGGCCGTGGGCCCGGGCGAGCGCTCGAATTTCGGCCTTGCTGTGCGCGCCCACGGGGAAAAGGACGTGCGGCAGCAGTTCGCTCCTGAGACCGAAAAGCACGTAGGACTGGTCCTTGGCGAGGTCCTTGCCCCGCGCGACGCGGAGCGTTCCATCCTCCGAGCGTGCAACTCGCGCATAATGTCCGGTGGCCACGAATTCGGCGCCCACCTGCTTGCCGTAGGACCAGAGCTTGCCGAACTTCAGCCAGATGTTGCACATCACGCACGGGTTCGGGGTCCGGCCGGCCACGTATTCGTCGGCAAAGTAATCCTTGATGCGCCCGAATTCGTGCTCGAAGTCGAGCGCGTAGAATGGGATATCGAGCCGGTCGGCCACACGCTGGGCATCGAGTGCATCGGCCACGCTACAGCACGTCTTCGCCCGCCGCTCTTCATCCATGGCATGGGATCCGGTGCGCATGAACAGGCCGATCACGTCGTACCCTTGCTCCTTGAGCAGGCACGCCGCGACCGAGCTGTCCACTCCTCCGCTCATCGCCAGAACGACGCGTTTTGCCATGCGATGTCGACGACCCCGATACGACCCCTCCAAGCAGCGACTCTGCCTGAATATCCTATGTTCGGAGACCAGCCAGCGACAAGCTCAGGCTCATGGACCAGGAAGCTGAACCGGGTCCCACGACATGCGGCAGACAACTGGAATACAATACGGACAAGTATGACCCGGTTTCCGTTCAGAGAGGCGAATTGCCGATGCCAAGCCCTTTCCCGGGAATGGACCCCTATCTCGAGAGCCAGGGCTACTGGGAAGATTTTCATTCCGCGCTCCTCGGTGATTGCCGCAGGGCTCTGACAGCCGTTCTTCCCAGAAACTATGGAGCCTTCATCGAACAACGCATCAGCCTGGTAGATCTTTCCTTGGAAGGACCAAAGTCCTACCGGGCTGATCTTGCGGTTCTCCGCGCAGATCATGGCTCCGGCTCACCGGCCCGAGGGGCGCTGGCGACGCTGGAGCCGGTCTCGGTTCCTCTTGCGCTCGGGGATCTTGAAGAGATTCGCGAGCGCTGGATCGAGATCAGAAGGCTCCCCGATCGGTCCCTCGTGACGGTCATTGAAATCCTCTCGCCGACGAACAAGTCGGGCTCGGGACGGATCGAGTACATCGAGAAGCGGAAGCAGTGGATCAGGCAACCGGTCAACGTCGTCGAGGTCGACCTCCTGGTTGGCGGCGAGCGGCCACCGATGGGCGGTCTCTTGCCTGCGGGTGACTACTATGCATTCGTGTCACGAGCAAACCGCGTCCCGGATTCCGACGTCTACGGCTGGTCGATCCGGCGCGAGCTGCCCGCCATTCCGATCCCCCTGGCGGTTCCCGATCCTGATGTGCCTCTCGATCTCAAGACTGTCTTTGCCCAGACCTACGACGGTGCGCCTTACGCGGAGTCGGTCCATTACCTGGTCCCGCTCACCTTGCCTCTCGCGCCCGATGACCGCGACTGGGCCGAGCAGCAAGCGCGAGGAGGTAAGGCGAATGCCACAGTCACGACGTGACTGAGTGGCTATGAGCGAGCCAAGGGACCAGGAACAAGCTTCTCCACCGCCATCGTCGCGGGTGTCGCGGGCACTCTGTTATCTCAGGAGCCCGAGCTGACACCGCTTCAGGCCATTGCTCGATTGAAGAAGGCATCGCTCATCGCGCCCGGGATGGATGACAGGATAGGCGGAGGCGGCCTGGATATGACCAAACTCTTCGCACCATAGGAAGACTCACGGGCTTTCCGATGCATTTCCCTTCCGGGTTCAATACTGCTCGGCCTCGACGATCTCGCAGCCGGCTCGCGTCGCGAGCGCCTGGAAGACCTGAGGGGACAGTGTCTCCTTGATGAACCGGACCGAGCCGTCGCAGATCAGGAACTGGCATCCGCCGGGGTGCCGGCTCGCGAAGCCGTCGGCCCCCTGAAGATTCGGCGTGTTGCCGATGGGGATGGCGCCACTGACGATGTCGCCAGCAGGGCCCGTCCTGCCCATGAGCAGGAACATCAGACCGACGCAGGATTCGACGGGCCAGCCCACCTTGGTGCAGAGCGGGGCGGGTGACGATCGGCTGCCGAGCGAGCCCGACCAGGCGACATCGGCGAGGTTGCGCGATCGCTCACCGATCAAAAGCGTCGCGCTCGTCCCGTCGCTGACATCACCGATGGCGGTTCCGCTGTTCGGGTAAAGTACGCCCGTGCCGTGGACCGGCGACCGTGAGGAGTCCATCCAGCCTGCCGAGGCGATGTAGTGGCCCGGAGAGCCGAAGACGTGGGCCGAATCGTAACCCAGGTCAATCGGCCCCTCGCCGCCCCCGGCGCTCGGGCAAAGGAACGTGGAGACACTGATCTGCATCACGGTCCGGTTTACACTCAGGCCAAGGAGACCGCGGGGGTCGGTCGAATCAGCGCTGCCGAATCCGAAGTCGAAGTTCGCGGCATCGTACACCGGCCTCTGCTCCAGGTAGGGCAGGATCAGCGTCCCCCACGCCCAGCCCGCACCGAGCTCAAGACCCGGGGCCGGCGGGTCCGGTGGCACCGAGTACGCGGCCAGATAAGCCGGCGGGAAGGTGTACCACGCGTCATGATACCCGTGCAGTGCCAGGCCGATCTGTTTCAGGTTGTTTTGACACTGGACCCGGCGAGCCCCCTCGCGCGCCGCCTGAACGGCGGGCAGCAGCAGGCCGACCAAGACACCGACGATGACGATGACCGCCAGCACCTCGATCAGGGTGAAGGCCCGTTCCCCTTGCGGCCGACGAAGCGAGCGCATGTGAGTCCCCTTGCCGGTGATGATAGGTCCGCGGTCGCTCGGTTCAGGGTAAGACCTTCCTTGACCCTGTCAATGTGGATCGCGCAGGGGGGAGCCGCAGGGAGGACCTGCTCGAAGCGAACTCTCGGGTTCAACCCACGTCCGCTCCAAATTGCCGTCACTTCCCCTTCGCGGCCGCGTCCGCGGGCGTTGCCACGCGCGGCATGGAATCGAAGAGCGCCAGCAGATCCGCGATCTCCTGGTAGCTCAACGCATTCAGCAGGCCTTCCGGCATGACCGAGATCGCCGAGGCTTTTTGCTCCTCGATCTCCGACTTGGGGATGGTGGTCTTGGTCCCGTCCGACAGCAGCAGCACGAGATTCGGTCCGTCGCTGACGATCGGCATGCCCGCGTAGAGCTTGCCGTCCTGCGTGGCCACGGTGACCGACCTGTACTGGTCGGAGATCACCTTGGAGGGCATGACGATCGATTCGACGATCTCGGTGGGACGGAAACGGCTGTTCACGGTGGTCAGGTCCGGGCCCAGCCCAGCGCCCTTGTCGCCGAACTTGTGGCAGTCCAGGCAGCGGGCCCGTGTGATCACCTCCGCCCCACGTGCCGGCGAGGCCGTCTTCCGCACTTCACCTTGCAGGACGTTTCCGATCAGTTGGGGCAGGTCGTACGCGTGGGCGCCGGGCGTCTCCACGGCGGTCAGGGCAGGGGCCGTCGGATAGCGCTTGCGGTAAGCGTCTTCCCAGGCTCGCAGCGCCTGATCGAAGCTGTTCGCAGCAGACGGCCGGCTCACGCCGGTCCAGCGGCCCGCGAGCTCGTCGAGAAAACGCCGGCTGGACGGGCCGGTGCGCCGTGCCAGGCGAATCAGGTTGGCCAGGGCCTCCGGCCCCTGGGGGCTGGCGTCGATCCGCCGCAAGGCGCGGATGACCAGACTGGTGGTGTTAGGATCGGTGGACGTCAGCGCACTGACCAAAATGGGAAGATCCGATTCCGACGGATGATCCGCGATCGCCCGCGCCAGTTGATCGCGCCGGGAGGGGTCGCTGGCGATCAGCGTGCGGAGGGCCGAGTGGGCCTCCCCGGACGTGCTTCTGCCCAGTTTTTCAAGGATTGCCGCGCACAGGTCCTGGCCCTGGGCACCCGCCTGCGGCCCAGCGATCACGCGGCCGTAGAGCGCGACAATTGCCGCGACGCTGCGGGGATTCTGGTCGATGTGCTGTTCGCGCACCAGCACCCGCGTGGGGAACGGAAACTGCTCGCCGTGCGCCAGGTACTGGCTTCGCTCCGGCTCGGTAAGCAGCGCGGTCAGATCCTGGATCATGTAATCGAGGTAGCCGGCGAAGCTGTATCCGCCCTCCCACTGGCTTGCGGCCTGGAACCAGGACCAGAGCTGCTGCTTGTCCCGGCTCGTCCAGCCGTGCTTCAGGGCCCGCAAGCAGTAGGCGTCGTGAATCTGGGACTGGTGATCGGCGACCCGCGACTGGTGCTCCAGGATGAGCTTGACCGCGCCTGGCTCATCGAGGAACGCCAGCAGCCTTGCGGTCTCGCGATTGGCCGGGGAATCGGCGGAGGTCGAGAAGCGTGCGAGCAAGAGAGGCTTCAAGGCAGCCAGCGGCCCCGCATCCGCCTTCTCGGGTCCCAGCAGGATGGTCAGACCGATGAGCCGCAACAGGTCGAGCCCGACCCCGGGTTCAGGCCCGCTGGCGAGCTGGGCGATCTCGCGGCTCAAGAGCTTTTGCTGGTCGTCCCGTACCAGTCGCGTGCCGCGGACAACGGCAAGCATGGCCTGCACGCTCATGCGCGGGTTCTCGAGGGTGAGTAGCCGATCGCGGTGGCTGAGCAGTTCTCCGTGCTCGATGGCGATGCGTGCGGCAAATCGGATGAAGCGGTCGGCATCCGCCAGCAGCGGTATCAGCTTGCCGACGGGAATCTCCGCGGCCGGCTGCTGCATCAGGCTCTCGCAAGCGTGGCGGCGGACGATCGGACTGGCGTCGGACAGCGCCTCCGTCAGTGTGGTGCGTGCTTGGGGAGTCGCGTGCAGGCCCAGCAAGCTCACGGCCCGGGCCCGAACTCGCACCTCGTGATCGGCGGCCAGCTCTCGGAGCAGCTCCTCGGAGGGTTCTGGACCGACCTGGCAGAGCAGCTCGAGCGCCCGGACGCGGTGCTGGGGCGAGCGCATCCGGCTCACGTCGCGGACCTCGGCAATCAGCTCCCGATCCCATTCGGCCCCGGATTTCCGGCGCAGGTCCGCGGCCTGGCGCAGAGAGAAGCTCGCCAGGGGAGAATCAAGGTGAATCGCCTGGATCCAGGGCGCCTCCACCGCGCCCATCCTGGGCCGGGCTGTGTTCCGAGTTGAGCGCACGCGGTAGAGCCCGCCCTGCGTGCCCCGGCCGCCGGTGGTGAAGTACACGGCGCCTTCAGGACCGACCTCGATGTCCGTGCAGTTCAGCGGCTGGCCGGTCACCAGCTCCGTCGCGGAGGCCTTGTAGCCGGCCCCCTCCGGCTCAGCTTTCACAGCCAGGATCCGCCCCTGCGACCAGTCGCAGATGAGGAACCGGTCGTGGTAGTCCGCCGGGAACTGGGATGCCTGGTAGAAGGTCACACCGGTGGGGCTGCCGCGGCCGACGTCGAGGATCGCCGGCAGGCTGTCGAAGTTGTACGTCGGCCACTTGCCCGAGCCGTTGCGCCAGCCGAACTCGACGCCCAGCGGGCAATGCACGACCCGGACGGGACGGTACCAGGGAAGGCCGACGTCCCACTCCATGTCGCTGTCGAAGGAGAACAGCTCGCCGTCCCGGTTGAAGGCGAAGTCGTACTCGTTGCGGAAACCCGCTGCGACCCGTTTCCAGGTGCGGCCCTCGTCATCGCTGCGGTAGATCTCGCCACCGGGCGCCATGATCCCGGCCGCATGCCCGCGCGAGTCGTTGAAGTGCGGCAGCAGCTCGCCCTCGTAGGCGATGTTCACCGGGCTGGCCGGATCGACGGGGGGCTTCAAATGGGCGTGGTTGCCGTTGTTGTAATAGAGCTTGCCGTCGGGTCCCTGGGCCACCGCATGCGGACCATGCTCACCCATGCCGCCGTTCGTCCCGCGCACCAGCTCGGTATGTTCGTACACGCCATTCTGGTCGCGGTCGTCGAGCCGGTACAAACCCGTGCCGTTCGGGCCATCGCCTACAGCGTAGAGATGGTCCCTGATGAAGGAGAGCCCCTGGCAGTTGTTCATCTGGGGCGTGATCGTCTGGCGGCGGTCGTAATGGCCGTCGTGGTCGTCATCGAAGAGCCGCACGATTGGCCCGCGCTCGACGGAAACGCAAGGCAAGCCGGCGGGATCAAAGGTGAACGCGACGACCGAGCCGGTCAACGAAGGAGGTGCCGCCGTCTCGATGGCGAAGCCTTCCGGCACGCGGTAACGGCTGGAAGGGTCGTCACCCTCAACAGCCAGACGTCCCCAGGGGTCGATGCCCAGGGCACCCAGGTCGAGGGCACGGCTCCACTCGCTCTCATCAAAATTCAGGCGGGTCCAGCTCTCGCCGTCAGGGACAAGGGCGGCGGTTCGCCACGTCGCATTGCTCTGGATCGGTACTCCCTGGCCGAGTGGCAGAACGCCTCCCCGCACCAGCAATCCAGCCGGTCCCGGACCCTCGTTCGATGCCCGGACGGCCAGGACGTGAGGGCCAATGCCAATGGTGGCCGCCACATGCTGGGGAGTGTTCCAGTCGATTCCTTCGGCCACCGGCTTTCCATCGAGGAAGCTCGTGAAGGCGTTGTCGGCGGTGATGTCAATGGCCAGCCGCGAGACTTCCTTGACGCTGAACGTCTTGCGGAAGTAGCAGGTCTGCGCCGGGAACGTCCGCGCCTGCGGATTCCCGGGATCGGCACGCCAGATCCAGTGCGGCGTCGTGGCCTCTTGCTGGGCCGTGGACGCCCGAGGGAAGAAAACCGTCGCCAGCCCGATCACTGCTGCCAGCCCGACGAAACCGAGCCGCATGGACCCTGATCTGACCCCCGTCCGGCACCGCACTGGAATCATGAACCCCTCCGTCTCACATCCCCGGATTCGCTCGCCATCGCTGGTTTGCGCATCGTCACGGTTCAGTCGCCGCTCGCCACGTTCGCCTCGCCGCTGGCACGTGACCGTGCGGCTTTTTCCGCCAGCCCGCTGATTCCCGCCCGTCGGCCCAGCTCCGCCTCCACGTCGTCCCAGTGCAGATCACGGTATCCCAGCAGCACCATCGCGTGAAAGACAAGATCGGCAACTTCCTTGACCAAATGCTCCCTCCCTGCCTCGCCCGGCTCGCCGCCGGCCTCGACCACCTCTGACGCTTCCTCGACGATCTTCTCGCCGATTCGCGGGACGCCCGCCGTCATCAGTCCGGCGACGTAGGAGGTCGCTGCATCGGGATTCCGCCTGCGCTCGTTGATGATGTCCATCAGTTGTGTGAGGATTGAGGACCGGCTCATCCTGGCGTGACCTCCAGACCACGGAGCTGTTCGGTTTGCCGCCCTGGGACCTGACACAAGGATAGCGGAAGGCATGCGGACCCGGAACCCTGGCGGTCAGGCACCACGTGCCACACTCGCGAGCGACTCATGCAACCTTCGGAACGAGAATACGAGCTTGGCGTAGCGATTCCCGGCCGCATCCTGCCCCCGGCGGAGTGGGCTCGGACGGCCGTGAAACGGCTTCCGGAACAGGGGCCGCTGGACTGGGCCGCACTCTTCGGCCGCAACGCCCCGGTTGTGCTTGATCTCGGCTGCGGCAATGGACGCTTCACACTCGGCAGTGCGGTGGCACGCCCGGAGCTCAACCACTGCGCCGTCGATGAGCTGCCCATGGTGATCCGTTACGCCACGAGGAGAGCCAACCAGCGCGGGCTGCACCACGTGCGCTTCATCGTCAAGGACGCGCAGAACTTCCTTGGCACCTACGTCGCCGACGGCTCGGTCGCCGAGGTTCACCTCTACCATCCTCAGCCCTATCATCAGCCGCGTCAAGCGCACCGACGGCTCGTCACACCGCGGTTCCTGGCCGACGTTCACCGGGTGCTGGCGGCCTCAGGGACGTTCGTCGTCCAGACCGATAACCCGGATTACTGGAACTACATGGTGCGGGTGATCCCGCATTTCTTCGCGCTGCGAGACCAGGAGGGGCCATGGCCGGACGCACCGGAGGGAAGGACCCGGCGCGAGATCATCGCGCGCCAGCGCGGCCTGCAAATCTTCCGCGGAGCTGGCACTCGGATCGACGATCTGGATCGCGCAGAGGCGCTGGAACTCGCCGAGGCTCTCCCTGAGCCACGGTTCCGCAGCCACGGTCCCTGGTGCGAGCTGGACCGCCACGAGCACGATATGCCAGAGGTTTCCAGAGGAACGCACAGAAGCAGCAAGCCACGAAGCAAGCGCAACGAGAACGGGCCGGGTTAGCACCGGCGAAGCCAGGCAGTCCTGACCGATCAGATGGCTCACCGGCCTGGAGCCCAAGACCGGGCCGCCACCGGCGCCGGGTCTTCACGCGACCTCGCCTGTCAGCGGCGAGGCCTCCATGGCTTGCTGCAATTGCGTCTCATGGTCACCGGAACGACGGCCCAGCACAAGCTAGACCGTCGATGGTCCGCCGAAGATGCGTGCTCCGGCAATGAGAGCCACCACGAACAGGACGGCGAAGATGAGCGCGAAGAACTTGGCAAAATTGGCCGAGACGTCGCTCAGCCCGTAAAAACCAAGGCCCGCTGCAACGATCGCGATGACCGCGAAGAGGATGGCCAACCGCAACATGGGGATTTCTCCTTCTTGAGAATGGCATGCCAGGGGCAAAAAGAAGGTCGGCGCTCGCCGAACGGATCAAGACCTTCCTGATCCTCAGCGGCAAGGCCGACCACAACGCTCTTGAGAGACACGACCGGGGCTGAGTGCCATTCCGCACGCTCAGAAATAGCGGCGGTGTGATGAACTCGAGTGGCTGCTGCCGCCCATGAGGACGCCCGTCAGCACGCCCAGGCCGAAGGCCAGGCCAATCCACGGCATCGGATTGCGGCTCACGTAATCGCGCGCCGTCACGTATCCTTCCTGAGCCTGCTCGGACATGTCGCCGTAATGGTCGCGCAGCCTGTGGGAAACCTGCTGGGCGTACGAGCCGACCGACTCGACAGCGCTGGAGACCGCGGAGCCGCCGTGCGAGGTCAACTGGTCCAGGTACTTCTCGATCGCGTCACGCGTCTCGCCCGTCCGCTGCTGGATCCGGCCCACGAGCTGGTCGATGTTGCCACCAGACCACTTCAGGTCGTCCTCGCTGAGCTGTCCCCAGCGCTTCTTCACTTCCCCCTTGAGCTCATTCCAGTGGCCTTGCAGCCCCTGAACATTGATCGCCATCGTCGCAACCTCCTCAATGTGAGCGGAATTGGCTCGCAATTCCTGCGTGGCGCCGCACGGCTCAAACCGATTGAGCACGCGCTCCTGGATGGAACATCGTCTCTGATCGTCCCTGACCTGACCCGGAGCGTCGGTTCCCTTTATCGCGAGGAACCATGGCGCCCCAGAGTTGATGCACGCCCAATGAAACATCAGGAGAGAGGAGCAAGCTGCGTGCCAGTGCTCGCGATTCTTGATGAGTTTCATTTCGGAACATGCTCGATGCTGCCCCGCCTCTGTCCGGGCGTTTCGTCAACGGCCCTTCCCGGCTCTGCCGTTCCGTTGCTTCGTTCGTATCCTGAAAGACTTTGCATCCGAGAGCCTGGAATGTGCCGAGGGCTGCTCAGTGCCACTGGCCAGGTGCCGGCGCGGTTTTATTGACGGGATCGGGAACACTCGATCCGTGATGCGGACGAGATTCGCGCGACACGCTGCGCCCCGCTGGGCAGAGCCTCTCAGTGTGCGGCCAGCTCGCCTCGTGCCACGGACTTCTTGAGCAAGAACACCACGGGAATCGTCGCCAGGACGATGATCCAGAAGAGCCAGAAGACATCGAGATAGGCCATGAGGCGGCCCTGCTGGCGCACCATGCTGGAGACCAGTCCCATGGCCTGGTCGTGCCCGCTGATCGACGAGACCCCTCCCCGCAGCATGCGCAGCCCGCTGAGCTGCTCAACGGTGCGGTCCAGCCAGGGGTTGGTCGGCACGATATGCTCCGCCAGCCGGAGCTGGTGGAGCTGAGCCCGGCGGTCGAGCATCGTCGCGGCGATGGCGATTCCCAGCGATCCTCCCTCGTTGCGCAGCATGTTGAACAGGCCCGTGGCGTTGTTGATCTGGCCCTTCGGCAGGTAAAGGTAGGCTGCGTTGTTCAGCGGTACGAACAGGAAGCCGACCCCGAGCATGAGCAAGCAGCGGGGCGCCACGATGGTGAAGGGAGACGCATCCAGGTTGAGGTGGGCCGACCAGTAGGAAGAACCGGCCACGCAGACCAATCCGAAGGGAAGCATGTAACGGGCATCCACTCCCTTGCCCAGCATGAACCCGACCACGGGCATGGCGGCCATGGTGAAGAACGCCGCGGGCGACATGATCAGCCCCGCACGCGTGGCATCGTAACCGAAGAGCTCCTGGAGCATCTGGGGCAGGTTCACATTACTGCCGTACAGTGCCGCGAAGGAAAGGTACATGAGCAGTCCGCAAACGGCGAAATTGCGCTCGCCCAGCAGGCGCAGATTGAGAATCGGGTCGGGATGGCGCAGCTCCCAGATCACCAGGCACGCCAGTCCAATCAACGTCATCGCCAGGAAAGCCTGCGCGGTAGAAGGGGTCGCCCAGCCAGTCCCATTCCTGGCCCTTGGCGTAAACGACCTCCAGGGAGCCGAACCCGAGGGCTGCCAGCGACAGGCCCACGTAGTCGATGTTCCAGCCCTTGCGGCGATTCCGGGCGATCTCCTCGGTCATCTGGGGCGGATCGTGGACGATCATACTGGTCAGGAACAGCGAGAGGATGCCGATCGGAACATTGATGTAAAAGATCCAGCGCCACGAGTAGTTATCGGTGATCCAGCCGCCGACGGTCGGGCCCAGGATCGGTGCCACGACGACGGCCACGCCGTAGATTGCCATCGCCATGCCGCGCTGCTGGAGCGGAAAGGTGTCCACCAGGATTCCCTGCTCCGACGGTTGCAGCCCGCCACCGCCTGCGCCTTGAAGGATGCGGAAGAAGATCAGCAGTTCCAGGCTCGGTGCTGCGCCGCAAAGGGCCGAACTGATGGTGAAAAGCGCCACGCAGGTCATGTAGAAGCGTTTGCGGCCGAACATGCCGATCAGCCAGCCCGAGATCGGCAGGACGATCGCGTTGGCCACCAGGTAGCTGGTGAGCACCCAGGTGCTCTGGCTGCGGCCCGCGGAGAGCGAGCCGGCAATGTGCGGCAAGGCGACGTTCGCGATCGAGGTGTCGAGCACCTCCATGAACGTGGCCAGGGTGACCGTGATGGCGACGATCCAGGGATTGACCCGGGGAGGAGCAGCCCGATCCAGCGATCGCGGCTGGTGGGCCGCAGCGCGCTGGGTCGGCGCGGAGCGGGTCATGAGCCGTCGCTCCCCAGGGCCTGAGGCCGGTTGACCGGGTTGCGGCCGGCCGGACCGATGGCCGTGTCGGGAGGGGCGGCAATGGAAGGGACATGCAGGCGCTCGACCTGCGCCCGGGCCAGTGGTCCGCTCCTTGAACCGGACCTCTGGAACCACGGAAAGCCCGACGAAGAGCGGCGTGTCGGTGGGATTCGGATCGACCAGCTCGATGCGCACCGGCAGCCGCTGGGTGACCTTCACGTAATTGCCCGTGGCGTTTTCCGGCGGCAGCAGCGACTCGGACAGCCCCGTCCCGGGGCTGAACCCCGACACCCGGCCCCGGAAGACTTTTCCGGGATAGGCATCAACGTGGATGTCCACCGGATGACCGATGCGGATGTCGTGGATCTGGGTTTCCTTGTAGTTGGCCTCGATCCAGACATGGTGGGGACGGATCGAGAGCAAGGACTGGCCCGGCGCGACCCGGTTCCCCGGATGAACGGAGCGATCCTGGACATAGCCGCCGATCTCCGAGCGAATCTCGGTGTAGCTGAGCCGCAGCCGCGCGTTGTCGAGCTCGCGCTCGGCTCGAGCCAGGCCGGCACGCGCCACTCGGACCGCGGGCGCCTTTTCCACCAGGTCCCCGAAGGCTTCGTGAATGCCCTGGCTGGAGTCGAGATGGAGGATCTTCTGGAAGGCTTCTTCCGGGGACAACTGGCTGAGGTCAAAGGGGATCCCCACCTGGGCCAGCACGCTCGAGACCTCCGAGACGGCCTGCTGCACGGTCGATTGCTGCTGCTCCAGGTCACGTGGGACCTCCAGCGGGTTGTCCGTGTTCGGCTCCAGCCCCAGGGCCGCCCGGGTTTGCTGGATCTCCGCCCAGGCTTCCTTCACGCCCTGGCGCGCCTCCTCCAGCCGGTCATTCCTCTGGTCAAGCTCGGATTGGCTGGCCGACCCCCTGGCCGCCAGGTTGGCGATGCGCTGCTGATCAAGCTCGGCCAGCTTGAGGCTGGATTGGCGTGCCCGCAAGGCGGCGACATCCGACCGGAGCGTGGCAAGCTGCTGGCGGATGCGCTCCTGCGCGTTCTTCCTGCGGAACCAGTTGCCGCGCGCCTGGGCAAGCTGCGCCTGAACGCCCGCGCGGGAGAGCGCCAGGTTCGAGCGGGCCTCCTCCACCGCGGCCTCGGCCTGCTGGACGGCAAGCTCAAACGGCTGGCGGTCCAGCCGCACCAGCAGGTCTCCTGGCTCGACACGGTCGTTCTGATCGACGAGCACCTCCACCACGACGTCGTCGATCCGCGGGCTGACGTAGGTCACGTGCCCGGCGACGAACGCATCATCAGTGGAAACCGTGTTCAGAGCCTCGCGAATCCGCGGCACGCCGAAGCGGATCACGGCCCAGGTGATCAGCGCCGCCAGTGCCGCCAGGATGAACCACTTTCGATTCCGTCGCCAGAAGCTCGGCCGGGGTGGATCCCTGGGAACCTCTCCGGCGAGCCGGGTCCCCCCGGGGTCGGAAACGATCTCGAAATCGGACGGCTGGCTCGGCTCGCCGCCCGCCTTGCGGCCATTACGGCTCGCGGGCAGAAAACGCCCCCTGTCCTGCGTGGGAACCTGCGCCGTTGTGATCTGATGCCCGTTCGATCCAGCCATGTGCCCGTCGTCGAGAAAGCCGGCTCACGTCGCACCGCGCGCTGCGATGGCTCTGTCGCCATTCCAGAGAATTGCAAGTGGCGTGCCCGAACGTCGCGGGTCAGCATCACGTGATGAGGGGACTGACCGATCATATCAACCATCAAAAGGAAAATGCCGGACGGCGGCGGACGACTTTCACAGGTCCGCCACCGCGCGGCGGAGCCGGAACAGTGCCAGGTTCTCGTCGTACACGGCGTTGAAGAAGTTGTTCTGCGACTGGACGCGGCGATTCTCGGCGTCGAGCACCTCGGTGTACGTGCTGAGCTGCTGGCGGTAGCGGTCGGTCACCACCTCCAGGTTCTCCTCGGCCTGCGCGATGGCCAGCCGGGCAACAGGCACACGCAGACGGGCCTGGTGCAGGTCGAGCCAGCGGGTGCGCACCTCGAGTGCGACCGACGCGATGGTGTCTGCCTTCCGCTTCAGTGTGGCGATCTGCTGCTGAAGCTGGGCCGCCGCGCGACGGCGGGTGGCGCCGCTGTCGGTGATCGTCCAGTCGGCATAGAAGAGGGCCGAGCCGATCCCCTGAGGAATCTGGTTGTTGTTGCCGATGTACGAGAAGGCCACGATGAAGCCAACATGCGGACGGACGCCGGCGCGCGTGGCCTCGGCCTGCGCTTCCAGCGCGCGGGCTTGCTGGACCAGGCTGGCCAGTTCGGGTCGTGCCAGCAGGGCCATGCGCGTCAGCTCCTCGATGGAGGCTTCATCGGTCTGGGCCGTCCTCGAATGAGCGTCGACGGCTTCTCTGGCCAGAGCCTTCCAGTCGGTATTCGGTGGCAGGTTGGTGAGTTCCTCGAGGGGAACAACGGCCGTGAGCGGCCGGCAGAGATAGCGGTTGTACGTGGCCCAGGCGGCCTCGAGTGTGGTCCGGGCCTGGATCTCGGCCAGCCGCGCGTTCGCAAGAGATACCTCGGCGGCCAGCTCGTCGCTGCGGATGGCCAGACCCTGCTCGCGGCGGTTGCGGACGTCGCGGGCGAACGAGGTCAGCCGATCCACGTCGCTACGGCGGACGTCCAGGTTCTTTCGGCCCCGCAGAACGCCGATGTACGCCTCGGCCACCGTCAGCTTCAGGTCGAGTGCCGAACGCACTTCTTCCGTGCGCTGGACGCTGACCTGGGCGTTCGCCGCATCGATGTTCCGAAGATTCCGGCCCCCGGTGTAAAGCGGAATGCTGGCGAAGGTGATCGAGACCGGGAGATCACGCTGGCCCGGTCCCAGGATGGGGAACGCCGTCGGCAGTCCGGTCAACGCCGCCGAGTTCAACACCGAGGCACCGGGTGCGACCGCTCCCGGCTGACCTGGAACTCCCGCCACCCCGGCCGCCGAACCTCCGGCCGCCGATGTCCCCGCGAAGGAGTTCTTGATGTATGGCGTGGTGCTCAAGAATGAGTTGAACGTGAAGTTGCGGACGGTGGGCCAGCGATCCGACCGGGCGGCCGCGAGACTGAGCCCCGCCGAGACCGAAAGCGCCTGCTGCGACTGCAACTGCTGGTTCACGCCCAGAGCGATGTTCCAGGCATCGCGGAGGTTCTCCGCCCGCGCGCCCCACGGCCCGCCGGCCAGAACAGAGACCGTGACCAACTGTATGGCGAGCCACCCGAGCCTCCTCACCCCGCCTCCTTCGCCGCCGTCGCCCGGCTCGCTCGTCCACAGCTTGCCGTGCCAGCATCCTGCTGGGTCTCGCGCTGGTCTGACCGGTGCCCCGGATCGGGCCGATCGCAAAAATGTGATCGACACGCCGCGATCGCGGCATCCACCGTAATGAGCACGTGGAACCGGCGCTGCGTGCCGAGGGAATCAGTCGTGCCGGTTGCGCGGATGCAGCCCGGGCGCAGCGCGGACTACGCTGGACGAGCGCGGGTCACTCCGGGACACCCAGCACGGTGAGATCGACATTCTCTCCCGGCGCCAGGATGACCTTGCGGCGCACGCGGTGCAGCAGTTCCTTCATGAGATCCATGTAGATGCGCCCGGCAGAGAGTTCTGGAGCACGCCCGGCCTCTGCCAGCACGGTCAGAAAACGCTGGGCCTGGGAACGGGCCGTCAGGGTACTCCGCTCGGCCGCGGCCCGAGCGTTCTGGAGCCGGGCCGAGGCCGTCGCCCGGGCCGCGGTGACAGTCGTCTCGGCACGGGTGCTGGCCTCGTGCCGTCGCCGGTCACGCTCGCTTTCCGCGGACTGGGCCGCGGAGAAGTCGGCGGCCACCTCCACCGGCGGCCGCACCTCGGTCAGGCTCACGCCCAGGATCTTCAGGCCCAGGTGCAGCCGCGCGACCTCGCGATCGAGATCACGGGCCACCTCGGCGCCCATCTGCTGCCGGCCACTTCTGAGCACCTCATCAATGCCCCGGCGGGCCGTCACGCGCGACAGGCTGGACTCGGCCAGGCGGGTCAGCAGGGCTTCCGCGTCGACGGAGCGCAGGACGAGGTCGGCCGGGGCTTCCACGCGGAACTGGACCACCGCACCCATGCGTACCAGGTTGAGATCGCCCGTCAAAAACTCCGCACCGAGGCGGTCCTCCGCGGCAGTCGACCCGGCGGGTTGCACGCCCACGTGCAGGCGCCTCACCAGGTCTGTCCGCACGCGCTGCACGCGGTCGATGCCCAGGGGGAAACCCCAGTGCAGACCCGGTTCCCGGTCGGGCGCGAGCGCGCGGCCAAACCGGCGGACCACGATCCGCTCGCCAGGCGGCACGACCTGCCAGCCGCTGGCCGCCACCGCAAGGCATGCCAGCAGGACACAGAGCGACAGGGCTGTTTTACGACTCATGGGCTGGCCGCTCCCGGTGCAGGGCTCGGCCCGCGCCCTGCCGAAGCGGCCGCGGCCGTCGTCGTTGCGGCGTTCCGCGAGGCGGGTGGCGCGGGGGCTTCACCCGGCCCGGTCGCCAGCAGCTTGAGCAGCGGGCTCGTCGAGGAAAGCACCACCGTCGTCTTCGCATCGAGGATCGATGAGTACGACTCCAGCGTGCGCAGCAGCTCGTAGAACTTCGGATCGCGCGCGTGGGCCTCGTTGAGAATGCGCATGCTTTCGGCTTCCGCCTGGCCGCGAATCCGCTGGGCTTCGGCGTCGGCCCGGGCCAGGATCACCTCGCGTTCACGATCGGCCTGGCTGGTGATCGTGGTATAGCTCGCCTCACCCTCCGCCCTCAGCCTGGCGGCCACCTGCCGGCGCTCGCTACGGATCAGCTCGAAGATGGCCGGCCGGACCTCCAGCGGATGGTTGAACCAGCGCAGTCCCAGGTCGACGACGCTCAGTCCCATCTCGGCGAGGGCCGCTGGGCCGATGGTCCGCAAGACCTCCGCGTTCAAATCCTCGATGGCCGCCTGCGCGGGATCGGTCGTGGCCAGGCCCGAGAACTCGCGCCGGCCAATGGCGTCGGAAAGCGCCGCGGCCACGCGTTCGCTGAGCCGGGCCTCGGCCTGGTCCAGAGAGCCTGCCCCGCGGACGAACCGTTCCGGATCGGCCACCTGGTAGATCACGTACGAGGCGACCTCGAGGTTGCGCCGGTCTCCCGTGATCATCTCGCGCGGGGGCGGGTCGAACGCACGCAATCTCCGGTCGACGCGGATCACGCTCTGCCAGGGCATTTTTCGATGCAGCCCTGCCGAGCCGGGCTCGACCCCCAGAACCGCGACCACCTTGCCGAAGCTGGTGACGACCGCATACTCGGTCTCGTCAACCGCGACGGTACAACGGGCCGCCAGCAGAGCAGCCAGTACCAATCCCCCACAGATCCAGACCCAGCCGAGCCTGCGACGCGGTGCCATGTGTCAGTCACTCCGAAGTGGCCTTGGCGGTCTTCCGGTTTGCCTCGGGCCCCGGCCCCGCCAGCGCCGCGGCTTCTTCCATCGGCAAGCGAGACAGGAATAACCGCTGAGGCCGGCCCGAGGCGCCGTCGAGGATCAGTTTCGGCCGGTCCCGCAGCACCGTGCCCATCGTTTCCCAGAAGAGCCGGAACTCGCTCAGGGCCGGAGCGGGCTGCGCGCGGCCAGCAGGTAGCAGAAGACATCGGCTCCGCCGGCGGCCAGCGCGACCGCAGTGTCGCTTGCCGCATGCGCGGAGTTCACCGTCGCCACGGCGCGAGCTTCCGCATCGGCCAGCTTCTCGGCCCGGTAGGCGAGCCCCTCGTTGGACCGCCGGGCGCGATCGCTCTGCGCACGCGACACGTCCCGGTACGCATCCACGACGGCCATCGGCGGATGCACGTCCTGGAACATGATTTTCTGTATATGAAAATCAATACCGAGTGCATCGAGCCAGTGAGCCAGCTTCGCCGTGGCGGCCGCCTCCGCCTCGCTGCGCCCCGTCGTGAGCACATCCAGCAGTGTTCTGCGTGCCACGACCTGCCGCACCGCGGCCTCTGCCATGGCCTCCAGAGCTGCTTCCGGGTTGGCAGCTCCCAGCGCGATCCGTCGCAGGGCGCCCGGGCGGCTGGTGTCGATCGCGTACTGGACGGCCGCCGTGATTTCCAGGAACTGGCCGTCGCCCGTCAGCAGCAAGGCGTCGCCGTCTCCTGGCTCGGGCGCCTCGGCGCTTCGGCCGTGGGTTGATTCCCAGCGAAACAGCCCGTCCCGCTCCTCGATCGCGTTGCGAAAGCCGATCTCGAGACTGCGGACGATCCCCGGCTGCAATCGGATCACGCGCTCGATTGGCCAGGGAAACCGAACGTGCAGGCCGGGCTCGAGCACGCCCACGAAACCTCCGAAGCGCATCACGAGCCCGGCCTCATCAGGGCCGATGGCTGTGATGCCGCTGGCCGCATAGTCAATCGCCATCACGACGACAGAGCCCGCGACGATTCGCCTCCAGCGCCGGACCAGCCAGGCGGCCATTGCCGGA
Source organism: uncultured Planctomycetaceae bacterium (assembly GCA_963833985.1). Classification (GTDB taxonomy): domain Bacteria; phylum Planctomycetota; class Planctomycetia; order Isosphaerales; family Isosphaeraceae; genus Aquisphaera. The sequence continues at coordinate 4,248,411 of CAWIAD010000002.1, read as the reverse complement.
ACGTCGAGGAGTTCATCGATCTGATGGATCCACCCCACAGCGGCCCGCAGCCAGCGCCGGCTGCCAGGTTGGTCCAGCCGCCAAACACCAGAAGTCGCATGGCGTTCAGCAGCACCAGGAAGGAGCCGGCCTGGTGCAGAATGGCCGCGGCCACCGGACCCAGAATGCCCAGTGAGGCCAGAAAGACCGCCACGGCGTTCAGTCCGAATGCGAACCCGATGATGTTCTGGCGGATCACCGCGACGGTGGCCCGCGAAAGCTCGACCAGCCCCGGCAGGTGGCGCAGCGGGTCTCCCATGATGATGAAATCACCGGCTTCCGCCGCCAGGTCCGATCCTATACCCCCCAGCGCGATGCCCGCGTCGGCCTGTGCCAGGGCAGGGGCGTCGTTGATCCCATCTCCAACCATGGCGACCTTGTGGCCCGCCTGCTGCTGCTCCTTGATCCAGGCGGCCTTGTCCGCCGGAAGCTGCTCGGCCAGCACCGTCTTGATATGAACCTGCCTGGCCACGCGATCCGCGACGGGTTGGCGATCCCCCGTGAGCAGGGCGATCTGGCGGAACTTCAGGTGCTTCAAATCATGGATCACATCGTGCGCTTCCGGCCGGACGGCATCACGCAGGCCGATGGAACCGGCAAGGCTCCCGTCGACGACAACCAGGAGCGTCGTCTCGCCCGGCGCGCCCGGGGCATGAAGCTGCGCGGAGCTGGTCTCATCGAGCGGCACACCCTGCTCGGCAAGCAGTCGCCGGTTCCCGACCAGGACCCTGGCCGGTTCCCGCCCCGGGACCTCCACGATCCCCTCGACCCCTGCGCCTGGATGGACGCGGACCTCGGTGGCCGGAGGCAGGTCGAGGCCGCGCTGCTCCGCGGCAGCCGCGACCGCGTGGGCCAGAGGGTGACTGCTCGATCGCTCCACGGCAGCCGCAAGCCGGAATACCTCGTTCTCGTCGCGTCCTGGAGCGACGGCCAGGGACGTCACCGCCGGCTTCCCTTCGCTCAGCGTCCCGGTCTTGTCAAAGGCGATCGTGTCGCATGCCGCCAGGCGCTCCAGCGCGTAACCTCCCTTGATGAGCACTCCACGCTGCGCCAGCCAGGCCATGCTGGCGAGCATCGCCGCAGGAGTGGCGAGCACCAGGGCGCACGGGCAGGCGACGACCAGCACCGCCACCGTACGCGACCAGACGTCGGGCCAGCCCAGCAGGTAGCCTGCAACGAGCGTCACAAATGCGGCGGTTTCAACGGCCGGCAAGAAGTAGCGCGCCAGGCGATCGGCGAGACGCTCGATCTCGGCCTTGCGGCCGCGCGCCTGGGCCACCATGCGCAGGACCTGTCCGAAGACGGTCTCTCGGCCCACCTTCTCCGCGCGGACCTCGATCACCCCGTACTGGTTGAGCGTGCCGGTGAAGACGCGATCCTCGGGACCGATGTCCACGGGGAGTGATTCGCCGGTCAGCGCCGACGGGTCCACCGTCGAGCGGCCGGCGACCACAGGCCCGTCGACAGGGATCCGCTCGCCCGGACGGATGACGACGATCTCGTCGATGCGCACCGTGCCGGCCGCGACCTCAACCTCCGCCCCGTCGCGCCGCACACGAGCCGTGCGCGGAGTTTGCCGCACGAGTGACCCCACGGCGCGCTGCGTGCGGGCGAACGTCAGCGCTTCGAGCACCTCGCCGACCAGTGCAATGAAGACGACCTCGGCCGCAACGAAAGGTTGTCCCAGCACCAGTGCCGCGATGCACGCCTGTGCCAGGGCCAGGTCCGCGCCGATCTTGCCGTGCAGCAACGCCTCGAAGCGCGCCGTAGACAATGTACACCGCCCCCAGAAGCGCCGCCGCAAGCGACAGCGAGACACCTCCCGGCAAACGCACGTCGGACAGTCTGGCCAGGCCCAGCAGCACGTCTCCACCGATCAACAGCCCCAGTACGGCCGTGAAGCCGAACAGGGCGGCCGATCGATGATCCGCGGCTTCAGCCCGATCCGGACCGAAGGGATCGGCCTCGAGCACTTGCATGTCCTGCGGGTGAAACTCGCGGTGCATCGGCGGGCGTCTCGACGGCTGCTGCTGGGGGCATAAGGCTTGGCTGTGGAGTCCGGACCTTGAGGGTAGAGCCGGCCGGACAGTGAGTCAAGCAGCGCAGCAGCCCAAAGGGTGGACCACAACATTCTCGAGTGCGGAGAACTACGGCACCTCCAACAGCCCTGCAAGCCTACTGACGACCTTATTCTGGCCCAGGGTGGTGATCCGGATGACCTGCCGCGATCGCGACGGTCTCTCGGATCGTCTCGATGTCCCGCCGGCGGAAAACCGTCGGTCAGGCCGTTGCCATGTCTACCGATGAGCATTCGATCAGCTTCATTAATGTATAGACTATTTCATTATACATATGACATATAGATCGATGATGTTCCTGGTATGTCATTCGTGGAGAGAGTTTTTCTTTCTCCCTCCAGAATCGGTGCGTCGGCGCTGCGCTGGACACACCCTACGAGTGTCGTAGGTTCCCTGGCCGTGCGCTACGAATTCCGGATTGCCCCGGAGCTTCTGGATGTGGGTGATTCATTGGTAGGGTGCGTCAAGCGCAGCGACGACGCACCGTGTTGACCCCTGCGCAGTGGATCGGTGCGTCGCAGCACTTGACACACCCAGCGGTTGTCGGACGTTCCCGGGCGCTCCATCAGCGGCCGGGGAATAAACGGTCGGAGCCTGTTCAGCCGCGCCGCCGGAGGGGTCGAGCTCGCAGTAGTCAGTCGGAGACTGGCTCAGCGCTTGAGCCAGCTCACCATCGTTCGGGTGACGAGCTCCGCGGCATCCTGCTGCACGAAATGCCCGGCGCGGGGAATGGTGACAAGCGTGAGGTCGCTGTCGATCCAGTTCCATGTGTCGTTGAGTGCGCCGGGGAGCAGGAACTCGTCGTCCAGGCCGTGGATCAGGAGCACCGGGCAGGCGATCGGCCGAAAGGCGGCCGCGCCCAGGCCGCGGACCGCGGCATCGCCGACGTCCCGCGGGTAGTTGGCCTTGTAATAGTTGAGCATGCCTTCCAGTGACGAGCGGCCCAGCGCGGCACGGTAGACGTCTCGGGCCGCCGGGTCCTTGACCCAGAAGACCAGGGCGTCGGCCGTGAGCTTGCTGGCAGCGTCGGGCTTCTGGAAGTCGCGCGCGTACTGGCTGTTCTTTTGCTGTTGCGGGCTGCGCGCGAGCTCGCGCATGAGGCCTCGGGGATGAGGCGAGTCAAGGATGATGAGGCGGTCGGTGAGCTCGGGGTGGGCCATGGCGAACATCCACGCCACGGCCCCACCCCAGTCGTGCCCGACGATGACGGCCTTGCCGGGGCCGTAGTGCTCGACCACGGCGAGGAGGTCGGCCACGAGCCTGGCAAGGGTGTAGTTCTCAACGCCCTGGGGCTGGCCGCTCAGGTTGTAGCCGCGCTGGTCCATGGCGACGACGTGGAAATCGCGCGCCAGGACCGGCATCTGGGCGCGCCAGGAATACCAGAAATCCGGAAAGCCGTGAATCATCACCAGAAGTGGCGATCCGGTGCGGCCCAGGCTCACGCAATGGATTTTCAGACCGCCCGAGTCCACGTACTCGTCACGGGCCCCGGGCAGCAGCGAGGAGGCAAGGGGCGGATCATCCGCCCGGGCAGGCAACGCACTGCCGCAGATGAGCAGCGATCCCACCAGCAGCGTCGTGGTTGATGCGAGGCAACGTCCCGGGCGGAGGACCGGAGTCCGATCGCCGCAACGTGGTGTCTTCATTTCTTCTCCCGGGCGAACATACCTGGCTGGGAACAGGGCTGGAACCGCCGTCTGCTGGCAGGCGATCGCCATCATCCCTTGTTCAGACCAGTCTGGACAGCCCGACCGCGGAAAAGCGATCTCTTGGGAGCTTCGATCCGCTGGGACCTTGTCCGCCGGGCGATCAATGGCCGCCGAGGCCGCCGGTGGTCGAAGGCGGGATGACTCCCTGGGGAGGCACCGTGTTCGGAGGGGTGATCGGCGGAACGACGTACGGCGGCAACTTGGGCGCCGGCGGGGTGGCGATCGGGCCGATCTGGGAAAGAAGTGCCCTGTCCTCCATACCTTCGACGTTCAAGGCTGCGCTGCGTCGCTTCGGCAGGCGATTGCTACGCGATGCACGAAACATGTTGTCTCCTCGATGACATCGAGCTTTGATGCTTGAAAGGATGCGGAAGCTCCTTCACTTCCGATCTCACCTCTTCCGAGGCAAAAATAGGTTACATCCAGGCGTTCGGCAACTCGTCAGCAGGCAAGTTCCTCTGGATCCCTCTGTTGACCTCCATGCACGGGACATCGATACTGGAAAGGTCAACGCGGCGTCATGGCATGGATCGGAGCAGCCAATGGTGTCTGTGCTCATCACCGTGTTGCTGGCGCTCGTGCTGGCCCTGGTGCTCCTGGCCGGGGGATGGCTGCGCGCCGTTCGAGAGCTGGTGCGCGGGCTGGGTGCGCTGGGCTCGGGCCTGCGCACCCGGCAGATCCTCATCGACTCATGGGGCCCTCTCGGGCGTCTGATCCAGGTCTTCAATGAGACGGCCCCAGCGATCCAGGCCCGGATCGATCGGCTCGAGGAGGACCGCCAGCAACTGCGCGTGGTGCTCGGAGCGATGGCCGAGGCGGTGATTGCGGTGGACGCGCGGCGCCGGCTGCTCTTCGCCAACACGAGCGCTGACGCCCTCTTCGGTCTGGATGCCTTGTCGGTCGGCCGGCTCGTGCCCGAGCTGATCCGCAGCCCTCAGGTGCAGAGTGCCGTCGACGAAACGCTGCGGCTCTACCACCCGGACGCCTACCAGGGCGAGGTCGCCTTCCCCGTGCGCGACGCCGCGCTGCGTGGCCCGTCGCGCATCCTCTCGGTACGTGGAACCCCATTGCCCGGCACGCCCCCCTCTGGCGCCGTGCTCGTCTTTCACGACGTGACCGACCTCCGCAGGCTGGAGCGGATGCGGCAAGATTTTGTGGCCAACGCCTCGCACGAGCTCAAAACACCGCTTGCCTCCATCAAGGCTTACGCCGAAACCCTGATCGACTGGGCGCTGCACGACGACACCGTCAATCGCCGCTTCCTGGAGCGGATCGACGAGCAGGCGGACCGTCTCAACCAGCTCATCCTCGACATGCTCAGCCTGGCCAGGCTCGATTCCGGACAGGAGTTCTTCGAGCATGGGCCGCTGAGCCTGATCCCCGCTCTGGAGTCATGCCTGGAGGGGCACCGCGGGCGTGCGGAAGCCAAGGATCTCGCGCTCACTTTCGATGTCGGCGGGCTCGATGGTGAGACGCTGGTGCTGGCCGACGAGGAGGCCATCCGCCAGATCTTCGACAACCTGATCGACAACGCCATCAAGTACACGCCTCCCGGAGGCAGGGTACGCGTGTCCTGCTCGCTGGCCGGCGAAATGGTGAGCGTGGACGTCGCCGATACGGGAATCGGCATCCCGCGCGACGAGCTGCCGCGGATCTTCGAGAGGTTCTACCGCGTGGACAAGGCGCGGAGCCGGGAACTGGGCGGCACCGGGCTGGGCCTGTCGATCGTCCGCCACCTGATCTCGTCCATCCGGGGCCACATCTCGGTGACCAGCCGGCCCGGATCCGGCTCGCGGTTCACCGCGAAGATTCCACGCTGCAAGGCAGCGCCCCCGCAGGCCCAGGCGGCACGCGAGGTCGGCAGCATGGAGTGAGCTGCTCCGAGGTTCCGCCGGGCGCCTCCTCAATGATGCCCGGCGCCGGCGGCCTCCAGCCATTTCTCACAATCCATGGCGGCTGCACAGCCCGAGCCGGCCGCGGTGATGGCCTGGCGGTAGTGTGTGTCGACCACGTCGCCACAGGCAAAGACGCCCTCGACGCTGGTGGCCGTGCCGTAATTGGGGAGAGACTGGAGGAGCCCGGCGGGGGCCTCGATGCCCTGCCACGCCAGGGCCGTGCGGTTGAGGAGGTAACCCTCCGGAGTCATCGCCAGCTTGCCCTGGAAGATCGACGTGTTCGGGACGTGGCCGATGGCCAGGAATAGGCCGTCGATCTTCAGGTCGCGCTGGCTGCCGTCGCTCGTCGATCTCAGCCGCACGCCAGTGAGCACGTCGAGGGCTCCGTGCTTCTCTCCCAGGATGCCATCGACGACCGAGTTCCAGGCCGGCTGGATCCTGGGATTATTCTTGAGCCGGTCCTGCATCACCTTGCTGGCCCTCAGGGCATCGCGCCTGTGGATGAGCGTGACCTTGCTCGCGAACCGGGTGAGGAATGTGGCCTCCTCGACGGCCGAGTCACCACCGCCCACCACCGCGATCTCCTTGCCGCGATACAACGCGCCGTCGCAGGTGGCGCAGGTGCTCACGCCGTTGCCCCGGTAGGGCCCCTCGATGCCCAGCCAGCGGGCCGATGCTCCCGTGGCGACGATCAGTGCGTCGGCCGTGTAATCGTGGAGCGTGCCGCTGGATGGGTCGCCGCTGGGGTCGTCGGTGGTGCGCACGTGGAAGGGCCGCCTGGACAGGTCCACCTCGAACACCGTCTCCCACCGTGTCTGGGATCCGAACCGCTGGGCCTGCTGCCGCATCAGCTCCATCAGCTCCGGGCCCTCGATGCCCTGGGGGAACCCGGGAAAGTTGTCCACCGTGGTCGTGAGCGTGAGCTGACCGCCCGGCTCTTTCCCCTCGAAGACCAGGGGGGCCAGGCTGGCGCGCGCGGCGTAGAGAGCGGCGGTCAATCCGGCGGATCCGGACCCGATGATGACCACGGGTGCATGCGAGTCTGACATCATTTCCTCAAAACAACTGGAAGTTGCGTCTGCGCTGTTCGTGGAGAGGTCGTGGACGGTCCGCGCACGTCGTGACGAGGACCGATCGGTCGCCGCATCAGTATACAATCGACACCCACAGCACGGCGAGAACACAGCCACGGAATGGCGGACAGTTCACACGCGCGGTCACCATGCGGGAAACCAGGCACCGTCCGGAGTTGTAACCTAGATTCCTTTAGAGAGCCCTGCGGTTCCAAGGTTCAAGGGCTCGGCGGAGACGGGCCCGGAGCTGGTGAGAACCGAACCCAGAGGTGCTTGAAGGAAGGGTGCCATGCTGGTACTGACGAGGAAGTTGATGGAAAAGCTTTATATCGGCGATGACATTTGCGTGACCGTCGTCCGACTGGAGGGCGGACAGGTCCGGCTGGGAATCGAGGCACCTCGCGAGGTGTCTGTGGTCCGGGCCGAGCTCGTGCCGGGCCGCCGGACACCAGGCGAACGGCCCAGGCATCGCTATTCCAGTAACCTCGCCCGGAGCGAGCTCAAGCCCCGACCAGCCGAGGCTCATGAAATCGATAGCCGACGCCGCGGACGGTTTCGATGAGCTCGCCCGCATCTCTCAGCTTCTTTCGCAGGCTCTTGATATGCACGTCGATGGTGCGTTCCAGGACGATCGCATCCTCGCCGATCGCCGCATCCATCAGTTCATAACGTGTAAACGCACGCCCCGCCTGCCGCACCAGGACCTCGAGCAAACGGAATTCCGTGGGCGTCAGTGGCAGCTCCTGTTCCCGCAGCAGTGCCCGATGGCTGTGCCGGTCGATCACGACTCCCTGGCTCTGAATGATCGTACCGGTTGGAGCCTCCTCGTGAAGCTGCATCCGCCGTAGCTCTTTCTTGATCCGCTGGATCAGGACTTTCATGCTGTACGGCTTGGTGACGTAGTCATCGGCGCCCGTGGCGAAGCCCACCAGCTGATCCGACTCCTCCGCCTTCGCGGTCACCATGACGATCGGTATGTCTCGGGTGCGGGGCCCCATGCGCAGCTCGCGGCAGACCTCGAGCCCCGGTTTCAGCGGCAGCATCAGGTCCAGCACAATCAAATCGGGAAGCTTCAGCTGTGCCTGCCTCAACCCTTCCTGGCCGTCGTGGGCGACCAGCACGTCAAACCCCTCGCGCTCGAGGTTGTAGCTCAAGACCTCGACCAGCGCCCGCTCATCCTCGATCAGCAGAATCTTTGGCTTGGGCATGAATCGCTCGTCCTGGGACAACCGGCGGAACCGGCAGCGCGGTCCCTTCGTCACCACACCCAGGATTCTAATGAATTGGATGACCCGAGTATGAAGGATAGATGAAGAAATCGTGAAGCGCGACGTCGTGGGTGTGAGAGCAGCCGGGCAGGCCATCCGACCGGTTGCACGCACCATGGCCGGGCCATCACGATCGTGCACATCCGACGGTTTCCCAGAGCAGAACCACACTCCGCGCCAGGAGCTTCGCCCCGATCACCAGGGCACGCTCATCAATGTCAAAATGGGGCGAGTGCAGGAACAGGCCGTCGTTTGCCGGACCGCTCACGCCGAGACGCAAGAGACAGCCAGGCGCGCACTTGAGATATCCCGAAAAGTCTTCACCGCCCATGCTGGGCAGGATGATCGGCAAGACATGGTCCGGACCGACCACCTCGCGGGCAGCGCGCACGCAGACGCGGGTGACGTCCGGATCGTTCACGACCGCGTCGGTGCCATGCCGGAACTGGAGCTGGATCGTCGCGCCGCTGGCCTCGGAGAGTCCCGAGGCAATCTTGCGGATGCGGTCGCTCACGCGGGCCGCGGAGTCCGCACTCAAGGTGCGGATGGTGCCTTCGAGCAGCACCCGTTCCGGGATGATGTTGGCGCTCGTGCCCCCCTGGATACTGCCGAATGTCACCACGACCGCTTCGCGCGAGTCGATCGACCTGGGGATGAACTGGTAGACGCTGGTGATGAACTGGGAAGCCACCGCGATCGGATCGACCGACTGGTGCGGACGGGCCGCGTGCCCGCCCGAGCCGAGAATCGCCACGCCGAGCTCCTGGCAACAGGCTGTGAGCACGCCCTCGCGGTAACCGATCCAGCCTGCCGGCGTCTGCGGGTCGACATGCAGCGCCAGCACCGCGCGCACATCACGCATCGCGCCGGCGTCGATCATCTCCAGGGCGCCCTCGCCAACCTCCTCGGCGGGCTGGAAGATCGCCCGCCAGGTGATCGGGCAGGGCAGCTCGCTCCGGCACTGCCAGAGGGCCATTGCCGCCCCGAGCGCCATCGCCGCGTGCGCATCGTGGCCGCAGGCGTGCATCACGCCCTCGCGCATCGACCGGTACGGCACGGACTTGGCGTCATGGATTCTGAGTGCATCAATATCGGCTCGAAAAGCGATCACCGGCTTGCCCGGCTCGCCAGGTGGACCGGCCAGCAGGCCCCGGCCCGACGGAGCAAGCTCACCCGGGATGCCCTCGCGTTCCAGCCATTCGAGCAGCCGGTGCGTGGTCTCGAACTCCTCGCGGCTGGGATCCGGGTGAGCATGGATCCAGCGGCGCACGTCGCGAAGGAGGTCGCCACGGGATTCCACGGCCTCGTCAATCGCCTGCCGCCAGTCAGACATCAGCACCACTTTCCTGAGGTTTGCTCCCAGTCGAGCAAAGGACACTGGCGGGCACCGGCCTTGCACCTCATCACCCATGGGCTGGACGCATGGTCGCAGGCGCTCGAGAACTAGCCATGATCGGCGGCCGACGCCGGTTCGGTGAAGAGAACGATACTGGCCGTGTAGCCGTGCAGGAAGTTCTGGCCGCCGATCGGGCCAATCTCGCCCATGGCGAAGAAGCCTGCCGTGGGGACGCGGCCGAGAACCTCGTGGATCACACCGATATCATGATGATCTTCATGGAACAACCTCCGCCCCCGGCCGTTGCATGTGAAGAGCAGGGCGCCCGCGGGACGGGGTGAGGCCTTGTGTGCCTCCAGCAATCCGCGCAGGTCTTCGTCGGCGGTTCCGGCGTCGCGCACGTGGAACTGGACGGTCTGGCCGACACGCACGACGTCGGTGATCTGGATGGCTCCCGACTGGTCGGCCCCCATCACGTTGCGGACCAGGAAGTCGCCCCGCTGGAACGTCCCTTGATACTCGTTGATCACCCTGCCAATGTGCAGACCTTCCTGGATCCGCCGCTGATCCTCGTCGCCGAGTTCACGGAAGAGGCCCCGGAGCACCTCGAGCGCAGGCCGGCGGCCCAGTTCCTGGATGACGTTGTGCTCGGCCCTGGTCACGACCATCGTGTGACCCACCGGGCGGCAGCCCTGGCTGACGACCGTCTCGACCGACAGGGCGCCGCCAAGTAGCACCGCAACGGCTCCATCAGCGAACGCCTTGCCGTCCAGCAGCAGCAAGTTGCCGCGCGGCACCTGGCTGCCGCTGGCCATGCCGCCAATCACACGGAGCCCGCGCACATCCCGGTTCAACTGGGAGAGAAGGTCTTCGGTGCGATACGAGAACGGGTCGGCCAGGAGCAACAATGCGGAGCTTGCCGGCTGGCCAGTGCCCTGCGTCCAGTCCGGGCCCATGTCTCCCGGTTCACCCAGACGAATGGACTGCACGGTGACGCCCGGGAGGACGGCCGACCAGACGGACAGTGCCGGAGTTCCTTCGACTTCGCGGCCATCGCCCACGATGGATTCGCCCGTGCAGCCCATGAGGTGCCTGGTACGCTGCTCGGCAAGCAGACGCCCGGAGAACTGTTCCAGCTCATCGGCATGGTGCACGGACGAGAAGATCAACGTCAGATCCGCCTGGACGCCGCCCAGGCCATCGTCGAGGCCAGCGAGGACCTCCTGCATCGCCGCTTGAGTCGTGCTGGCAGTGGACAGAATGGAGACGCATTTCATGATGGGGGCAGCTCCTGCGGCGAGAACGCCGGCGGCCGGCCTGGAGTTTCACGTGGGATTGCGCGGTTCGGCTCCACGTTCGCCCACCCATGTCCGCGCAAAACGGCTATCCGTCATCCAACCAGCACAATATAATCGACAGGGTGGATTGGCTCCACCGGACGTCCTTCCCTGCGGCCGTGCGCGGCTTCGATCTCCTTTGCCTCCAAGGCGTTGTATTTGAAGATCTGGCGACCTCGCAAACCCTCGGACGGAATTCTCGAGGACGTTCCGGGCCGCGTTCCCCAGCTCTCCCTGAGCGGAGCCGTGCGGCTTGAAGGCCAAACCGGGTCTATTTTCCCCAACCCGTCATCCTCTTCCGGCGACTTTTCGGGCGCTAGCGGACTTGTTGCATGCCATTTGATCCCAAGTATATACGTGATTTCTCGATCGTCGCTCACATCGACCACGGCAAGAGCACGCTGGCCGACCAGTTGCTGCTGCAATCCGGAGCCATCACATCTCGCGAGTTCCGCGAGCAATTGCTTGACGACATGGATCTCGAGCGCGAGCGCGGCATCACCATCAAGGCGCGGGCCGTGGCCATCAACTACACCCTGGACGGCCAGACCTACGAGTTGAACCTGATCGACACACCGGGCCACGTGGATTTCCATTACGAGGTCTCGCGCAGCCTGGCGGCCTGCGAGGGGGCCATCCTGCTGGTGGATGCCACCCAGGGCGTGCAGGCTCAGACCGTCGCCAACGCCTTTCTCGCGGTGGGGAACGACCTCACGATCGTACCGGTGCTGAACAAGATCGACATGCAAGCGGCCCGCCCCGAGGAGATCAAGGAAGAGATCATGCACACTCTCGGCATCGACCCTGCCGAGATCCTGGCCGTGAGTGCCAAGACGGGGCAGGGCGTGGCCGAGGTGTTCCGGGCCATCATCGAGCGCGTGCCACCGCCCGCGGGCGATCCCGAGGCGCCGTTGCGGGCCCTCATCTTCGACTCCAAGTTCGACGACTACCAGGGCGTGATCACGTACGTGCGGGTGGTTGACGGCGTGCTCCGGGTGGGTCAGAAGATCCTCATGATGGCTGGCGGCACCGAGCATGAAGTCACCGGACTGGGCCGTTTCCGGCCGCGCGAGGTCGACTGCGACGAGCTGGGCGTCGGCCAGGTCGGCTACGTCATCGCCAACATCAAGCAACTTTCGGACGTTCGCATCGGCGACACGATCACCCAGATGCCGCGCGCGGCGGAGGTTCCCCTGGAGGGCTACCAGGAGCCGGTGCCGGTGGTCTTCTGCGGGCTCTTTCCCGCCTCCCACAATCAGTTCGACGATCTCCGCACGGCCCTCCAGAAACTCGCGCTCAACGACTCGAGCTTTTCGTTCGAACCCGAGACGTCCGACGCTCTGGGTTTCGGGTTCCGCTGCGGATTCCTGGGCATGCTCCACATGGAGATCGTCCAGCAAAGGCTCGAACGCGAGAGCAACCTGGCGCTCGTCCAGACCGCGCCGAACGTCACCTATGAGATCCTCACGCGCAAGGGCGAAACACTGCACATCTCGAACCCGACGCGGATCCCCGAACCGGGCGACATCGAGGAGTTTCGCGAGCCGATCGCCAGGGTCAACTTCATCCTGCCTTCGGACAGCATCGGCGCCATCATGCAGCTTTGTGAGGATCGCCGCGGGTTATTCATCAAGACCGAGTACCTGTCCACCACACGCGCCATCCTGAGCTATGAATTGCCGCTCGCGGAGATGATCTACGACCTCTACGATAAGCTGAAGAGCGCGACACGGGGCTACGGCACCATGGACTATGAGCTTATTGGCTACAGGGCGGGCGACCTCTGCCGGCTCGACATCGTCGTGGCCGGGCAGCGGGTGGACGCTCTTTCCGTGGTGGTCCATCGCAGCCACGCCGACCGGCGCGGCCGGAAGCTGGTGCGCAAGTTGAAGGGGGAGATCGACCGGCATCAGTTCGAGGTCGCCATCCAGGCGGCCATCGGCAGCCGCGTGATCGCCCGCGAGACCATCTCGGCGCTGCGCAAGAATGTGACCGCGAAATGTTATGGTGGCGACATTACCAGAAAAAGAAAGCTTCTTGAAAAGCAAAAGGAAGGCAAGAAGCGTATGAAACAGGTAGGCAATGTCGAGATCTCGCAAGACGCCTTCCTGTCGGTGCTCGACGATACCGACGATTGAACGTCCGGCATGCGGAGGCATGCGGTCTCCGGCACGCAACTGGCATCCGACGAGGCACAACGAGCATGCAGGCACACGCCGGCAAAGGTCGTCCCCAGGAAAACCCGGCAACGGGAGCGGTCCGCCAGACCGTGGACCTGGTGGTTGTGCTCTGCCTGGGCGTGCTGCTCTTCCGCACGTTCTCCGCCGAGGCCTATGTGGTTCCCACCGGCTCCATGGCGCCTACCTTGCTCGGGCATCACCGCGAATTGACCTGCCCGAACTGCCGTTTCATCTTCGTGATCGGCGTGGACGAGGAAGGCCGTCCGCCCCGCCCGGTCTGCCCGAACTGCGGCAAGTCCGATCTGGAGCAGTCGCCGGCGGTGGACTGCAACGGCGATCGCGTGCTGGTCCAGAAGTTTCTCTACGATTTTCGACCGCCCCGGAGGTGGGAAGTCGCGGTCTTCCATTTTCCCGGCGATCCCAGCCAGGCCTACGTGAAACGTGTGGTCGGGCTTCCGGGAGAGTCGCTCCAGATTTCCGGCGGCAACGTGGTCGTGGACGGCCGGGTGGTGCGAAAGAGCCAGGAGGAGTTCCGGGCGATGCGCATCCTGGTTCATGACAGCCGCTACGTTCCCGAGGATTCCGACCGGTTTCCCCGCTGGTTTTTCTCGCGAGGCTCAGCACGCCAGCGGCTGGCCAGCGGCTGGAGCCAGTCGGGCGGCACGTTCACCCACGAACCGGCCGGGAGGACCTCCTCAGGCGCCCAGGATGAGTCCGTCGACTGGCTGGTCTACAGGCACTGGGATCCCGTACGCAGCCAGTACGGGCCGATCCGGGATCACTACGCCTACAACGGCGGCGACCTGGGAACCGAGAACGTGGTTCCCGACCTGGCGCTGGAGGCAAGACTGACGATCGCGGAGGACGTCGAGCTGATCACGCTGGCGATCCGCTCCGGCACGGACCGGTTCGTGGTGCGAATCCCCGTGCGCGGCGCGATCCCGGTCCAGGTCGCGCGCAACAACCGCAAGCAGCTCGTGATTCCCTGGGCCACGCCCCTGGCGGATGTCGGGCGCTGGCCGTGCAGCGTGCTGCTCCAGGCATCGGTGGTCGATCAACGGCTCACGGTCACCCTGGACGGTCAGCCGCTGTTTCAACCCCTGGACTACGAGAACCCCGCCAGCGGACCGCCAGCCGATGAATCGCCAATCGCCCTGGGCGTGCGCGGGGGTCGCTGCGCGTGCGGGACCTGAAGATCTTCCGCGACGTCTACTACACCAGCTCCCTGGGCGCGGTCCCGCGTCATCCTCACGGCGTCAACGAACCGTACCAGCTCAAGGACGGCGAGTACTTCGTGCTGGGCGACAACAGCCCGGTCTCCAACGACTCCCGGTTCTGGGCCACCAGTCCCGTGGTGCCCCGGTCGATGTTCCTGGGCAAGCCGTTCCTGGTCCATCTTCCTGGCCAGGTCGTGGCCCTCGAGGTCTTCGGCCGTTCGTTTTACTGGGTTCCCGATCCGCGGCGAATCCGGTACATTTATTGAGTGTGAGGGCCTGGCACGCCGCCAGGGACTTCCGGCTGCCCCCGGTGCGTAGGAGAGAAGAGCCGACGATGGGACGGACCGCCGCAACCGCGAAGCCAGCCACGGCCACTCGTAAGCTTCCGCAGCAGCAGGAATCCAGGACCGGTGAGAGCTATCGTGAAACGGTCGAAGCGATCGTGGTCGCCCTGATCCTGGCCCTGGTGGTCCGTGGATTCGAGGCCCAGGCCTTCGTCATTCCCACGGGTTCCATGGCGCCCACGCTGATGGGCCGCCACAAGGAGCTGAAGTGCCCGCAGTGCGGCTTCCTCTATGCCGTCAACGCCTCGCAGGAGGTGGAAGGGCCGTCGATTCCCCGCCAGGTGTATTCGGGCGTCTGCGTCAACTGCCGCTATCAGGCGAACCAGCTCAACGCCGAGCCGAGCTTCAAGGGCGACCGCATCCTGGTGATGATGTTCCCCTATGACCTGCCATTCCTGCCGGGCTCGTCACCGCCCGAACGATGGGACGTCGTCGTCTTCCGGTATCCGGAGGAGCCTGAAGTCAGCTACATCAAGCGCCTCGTCGGTTTGCCTGGCGAGACGATCCGCATCACCCACGGCGATATCTACGTGAAACGGCCCGGCGGCGAGGGCTTCCAGCTCCAGCGAAAACCGCTAGAGCACCAGCTCGCCATGCAGATGAGTGTCTATGACGACCGCTTCCAGCCGCAGGCCCTCGCCGCTCACGGCGAATGGCAGCGCTGGCAGTCGGTGTCCCCGGGGGGCTGGAAGATCGTCGACCCCAAACTGAGCCAGTACCGCGCCGAGGCGGGAGCGACGGACCAGTGGGTCGAGCTGCGGTACAGGCACCTGGTTCCCGACCCGGATCAGTGGCAGGCACTGCTGGAGAATTTTCCACTGCCGCGCGCCCCACGTCCCACGCTGATCACCGACTTTTACTCTTACAACACAAACCTGATCCAGAATGCCTCGAACCTTGTGGAATGGCCCCACGAGACCCGTTCGGCCTGGATGCAGCCGCACTGGGTTGGCGACCTGACGCTCTCAGCGTCCGTGGACGTGGCTGCCGCCCGGGGCGAACTGTCGCTCGAGCTGATCAAGGGAGGGCTCCCTCACCGCTGCATCATCAACCTGGAAACCGGGCGCGTACGCTTCACACGGGGCGACCAGACGCTCCTCGAACACGCTTCATCGATCAAGACCCCGGGCCGTTACCAGCTTGACTTCGCGAATGTGGATGATCGCATGATTCTTTGGGTAAACGGTACGCCTGTGCATGAGTCCGGCGTGGAGTATGACCGGGGTGATGCGACCCCGATTCCCACCGCGGCCGATCTTGCACCGGCGGGCATCGCCGTGCGCAACGCGGCTGTCACCGTGAGCGATCTTGTCCTGAAACGAGATATTTACTATACACAGTATCCTGGCCAGATCGATTATGGTCCGGTCTTCGATAGCCGTGATCCCGGCACGCCCGCGGAACTCTTCGACTTCCTCTCGGATCCGACCGAGTTTCCAAAGCTGGCGCGGGTCCGCTCGGAGGACTACGTCATCGGAGAGGATCGGTTCCTGATGCTCGGTGATAACAGCCCGTGCAGCAAGGACAGCCGTGGCTGGGACAGGAGTGACCGCGAATGGGATGAAGTTTCCCAGCGCGAGTCCTGGGAAGTTCCCCGCAGCCTGTTGACGGGCAAGGCCTTCTACATTTACTGGCCGCATGGAGTGCCCCTCTGGCCGGCCATCGGCAACCGCGATTTCAAGATACCGTTCCGCCCCTACGTGGAACGGATGAAATGGATCCGCTGAGGCCGTCCGGGGCTGCGCCCTGAGCCTGTCACGCTTGCCGGGCCGGAGTTGACCCGGTCGCCCGCCGCGATCAAGGAGGATCTCGCCGTGCCGATCCTGGAAGTCCGCGGACTGGAAAAATGGTATGGCCGCCGCCAGGTGGTCAACGGCGTGGATTTCGACGTCGATCGCGGCGAGGTCGTCGGTCTTCTTGGACCCAACGGAGCAGGCAAGACCACCAGCTTCCGCATGACGATCGGACTGATCGACTCCGACGGCGGCACCGTCCTCTTCGATGGCCGCGACGTCACCCGTCTGCCCATGTACCAGCGGGCTCGCGCGGGCATGGGATACCTGGCCCAAGACTCCAGCGTCTTTCGCCAGCTCTCGGTGGAAGACAACCTGATGGCCATCCTCGAAACGCGCCCCGGCATGTCGCGCAAACAGCGGCAGGGCGCGGCAGGACGAGTTGCTCCACCAGTTCGGTCTCGAGAAGATCCGCAAGACCAAGGCCAACCGCGTCTCCGGCGGCGAGCGCCGCCGGCTGGAAATTGCCCGGTCGCTGATCACCGAGCCCAAGCTGATCATGCTCGATGAGCCGTTTGCCGGCATCGATCCCAAGACCGTGGCCGAGATCCAGGACCAGATTCGCGCCCTGGTCGAGAGCTACGACATCGGCATCCTGCTCACTGATCACCAGTTCCGTGAGACGCTGGAAGTCACTGACCGGTGCTACCTCATCCGCGAGGGCCGGGTCTTCGTCTACGGCAATCGCCAGGAGATCCTCAACAACCCCGACGTCCGCCGGCATTACATCGGCGAGCGGTTCGACGTGGGCCATCTGCTGGAGAAGCGCAGGCCCGTCGCCATCCCGCAGTCCGCCACGCGCAGTGAGTCCCAGGACGCCGCGCCCGCCGCGGTGTCCATGCCCGTGGAACTGCCCGACCTGTCCAGCAGCCAGATCATCATCGGCGACATCATGATCGCGCCGCCCGAACCCCCGCGGCATTTATCGACCGGGTCCGAGTACGACGCCCCCATCGACGACGACCCGTTCGCCACCCTCGAAGAGCCGATCTGACCGGGGAGGCCCCCGGCGCATGGCGGTAACGGTGGCCGCCGCCTCTTTCGTGGCTCGGATCAGGGGAGCGAACCCGTGGCGATGAAGCCGTGGAAGACCCCATTCGCATCCGAGTAGAACCCCGTGATCTCACCCGAGTTGTTGATGCCCGTGATCTGGGTTACTTCCACCCCGTTGCTGAACGCAGCGTTCGCGTCATCCAGGAACGTGTACTGCCCGGTATGGGTGTTGAATATGAACCCATGCTGACTGCCGGTGGAGTCGCCGTAGTAGCCGACCGCGATGCCGTAGTCGTTGATCGAGAGAATCTGGGAGAACACGAACGTGGCGCCCGGCTCTCCCGAGACAGGTGGGATGGTGGGGTCCGCAACCGGTGTCAGCGTGCCCTTCGCCACATCGCTCTTCCTGGCAATGAAACCGTGGTCCTGGCCATCCGCGCCCACGTAGAACCCAGCCACCGTGTCGGCGTTGTTCACTCCCTGGGCGTTCACGATATTCGGCCCCGAGGGCGCATTGATCGTGAGGAAAGACGTCGCCCCATGAACCAGGACAAACCCCGGTGTTGCGGTGGAGGTGACGTACTGACCGACGATGTTCACCCGGTCGTTGATGCCCAGTGCGATCGCGGACGAGCCACCGTTGGGGGCCAAGGTTCTGAACACGCCGTGACGATTGAGAGACAACGCCTTGCCATGCCCGTCGGTGCCCACGACGGTGCCGGTGGAGTTGAGTCCCAGTGCCATGGCAGACGCTGATCCGCCCAGGTTTACGAGCCTGGTGTACTTTGTCAGCGGGGGATTGGCGGTGAAGTTGGTCAGGGTTGTGCCATCATTGGCAATCGTGAACCCGACGACGGTGGTCGAGTTCGCAACCCCGTTGATCATGGTACCCGCGCCGGCAACGTGACCCGCGTTCGGACCGTCGAAGTTGGTGAATCGGAATCCCTGCGAAGTGACGGTATTCAGGATCGTGATGGCTGGACTGCCGGTCTGAAGCGCGCTGAGCTTGTGCTTCGCGGCAAGCAGCTCCGGTGAAACGCGTGCCTCGTGAACGTGAGACCGCAATCCGCTACTGAGCAATGCTCGTTCTTCGAGCCAATCCGGCGCGGGACGAAGATCACGGCGGCGAGACGAACGAGTTTTCTGGAACATGGAATATCTCCCGGCCCGGGCGCGAATCCAGGCACACCACGATCGCCTTGACTGCACCCCCCGCCATGAGCGGGGCGCACTGTCAACCAGAGGCCGTGTTCAGATAGGAAGCTCAGAAAAGTATTATGCGCGATGTCTTGCGAAATGCGCGATTCTCGCTCTTGTTCTGAAGCACAACCCGGAGCGCTCGGTCGTGAGGGCGTTGGTTCAGGTCAGGTCGCACCTGGCAGCGACCCCCGGTCGTTCCCCCGCTTCCATCGCGGCCGGGGAGGGCCGATCGGCAGTTCGTCGGATCGAGGCAAGCTCACGCGCGGCTTCCGGGCTCATGGGCTGCCGCCGATCCCGGTCGTAACGCCCGATGTTCCGAAGCTTCCCTGGAAGTTTGTCGACGGAGCCGGCTTCCCCACCGGTACGTCGTCGCTGCGCCTGACGCACCCTACCACTGGGTCACCGCGATCGAGAAGCGCCGGGACGATCCGGAAATCGAGCTGCCGTGCCCGGCACGTCCGACAACCGCAGGTTCGTCCAGCGCAGCGACGACGCACCGATTCAGGAGGGGGAAAGCCGGTCGCTTCACGAGGTGGTCGCCAGCGCCTCCAGCGCCCGGGTCGTGGCGGCTGGCCTTTCGAGGCGCCGGTGGCCCGCCGCGTTGCGGGTTTCGTGAGACCTGCTCCAGCGCCATTTCTGGACGGCGAAGGAGAGCACCGGGGGATCCATCGGCGGCAAGCAAGGCGCACGCGAGCAGGAATGCGGTAGCCATGACCGCGCCTCCAGGAGCCGCCATCAGGCTGTGGTGCTTGACCCCGCTGGCGAGAGCCCTGCCGTCCCATGCCCTGATGCCGCGGGATGGCGTGCCCGCGGTGCGCGGCCTGTTCGCGACGACATTTGGGGTTGGTATCACGATACGGCGCTCGTGTGTACAACCGCATGGAGAGCCATATTCCCTCGTCAATTGACATCGGTTGTTCGACGCAGGACGATTGTCCCCGGCAAGGCAATGTGATTTCTGCCTTCAATCGCGTGGAGCCGGTCATGTCGCGGGCGAAATGGTGCGTGGCGTCGGCGGTGATCATCCTTTCCTGCGGACCCTGGGCTGAGGCGGAAACGCGCCGGGGCGTGGTGCTGGCCCAGGACGGATCGCCCGCCAGGGGTGCTCACGTCTGGGCGGTCAAGCTGGAGATCCAGCGGCTGGACCGCGTGGACGCGACGGCCGACGGCCAGGGCCGGTTCTCCATGTCGCTCGGGCCGGGAGACTGGCTCTTCCAGGCGAGCGCCGGCGACCAGGGGATGGCCGAGATGGACGTGATGGTCTCGGCGGGTCACGCGGTCAAGCCGCTGATCCTCAGGCTCACACCACAGGGGCGGCTGCGCGTGCGGCTGGTCGAGGCGGAAACCGGCAAGCCGATCGTCGGCGGGCGCCTGGTGCTGGATAACGGTCTGGATCCGACGACCGACGCCGACGGCCGGTTCGAGCTGGGCGGAGTGAGCCGAACACGCTATCACGAGTCGTTCGTCGTCGCCCCGGGCCGTGAGCGCAAGCGCGTGCTTTTCGAGATGGCGGACAGGCCGGTCACGGAGCTGGAGGTTGCCGTCGCGCGCGGGGGAAGAGCGACCGGCCGCGTGCTCGACACCGATGGCAAGCCGATCCCGGGCGCGTTCGTCGGCCGTTCGACCTCGGGCTCGATCATCTCCCTCACCGGGCTCTGGGTACGCACCGACGAGCAGGGCCGGTTCGATCTCGACGGCCTGGTGGTCGACCGCACGACCTGGCTCAATGCCGTGGCCGAGGGTTACCGTACGCGCCAGCGCGATGGCGTTCATTGCGACTCAGGTAGCGGCCCGCTGTCCATCGAGTTCCGACTGGCCCGCAATCCGGCCACGGGAAAGGCGCCAGGGCAACCGGCGGCCGGCCCCGGGGCGAAGGCCGCGGCTCCTGCGTTCGCCAACCGCCGGGACGTCTCGGGCGTGGTGCTCGACCCGGACAGCAAGCCGGTCCGCGACGCCACCGTGCGCTGGGGTCCGGGCCGGTCCGACGAGACGATCGAAGCGAAGTCGGGCGACGACGGCAAGTTCCGGCTCGCGCACGTTCCCAGCGAACATCAGCAGCTTTGCGTGATCCCCGCCAGGTCCGACCTCGCGCCGGGCATCACGCCCATTCCGGGAAGCGATGACCAGGAAGTGCGTGTCGTCCTGGCGAAGGGCCATGCAGTCCGCGGCGTCGTCTGCGATGAGCGGGGGACGCCGTTTGCCGGCGTGAACGTCCTGGGCATCGTTGCAATCGGCGATCAGCGCGGGCTGGTCGTCTGGGAGCGGAAGACCGAGACGGACGAGACGGGCCGATTCGTCGTGGAGGGCATGCCCGCAGGGAACGTCACGTTCACGTTCCTGGGCCACGGCGTGAGCGACCTGCGCGATCACCCTCTGAATATCGATGGCGAAAACCGGGTCGTGATGACCGCCTCGGGAGCGATTCGAGGCAAGGTCGTCGACCAGGACAATAATCCGGTGCGATCGTTCCGGGTGCTTCTGAACATCCCGCGCCTGCGCCTGCCCGACGACAAGCTCGGCGGCTACTTTGCCGGGTTCTGCGGGATCGGGCTCTCGTACACGACGGACGACGGGTCATTCCTCGTGCGCAACCTGACCGGCGGGTCGGTTCAGCGCGTGACCGTGCTGGCACCGGGCCACGGCGAATGCTCCATCGACCGGGTTGCCGCCGGGCCGTTCAGTCACCTGGTGCCACCGATACTCTTCCGTCTGCCGCCTGCTTATACCCTGCTCGTCCACGCGATCGACGAAGCGACGGGAAAGCCGATACCGAACGCCCGTGTCGGACTGGTTTATGATGATCCTGCGGTCGCCAGCAACTTCGCGTGGGGCTACAACGACACGACCTGGGGAGACTCGGTCCATGCCAGGACGGACGCCGCGGGCGTGGCCACGTTTTCGCCGCTGACTTTTGGTGAAGCGGTGGTCCTGGTTCAGGCCGCCGGCCACGCGCGGCAGCTCGCCGGCTGGGGCAAGGGCGAGCGCGACATCACCCTGAAGCTGCCGCGCGCGGCCGTCGTCTCCGGCGCGTTGATCGACCGGGCAACGGGCGAACCGCTCGACGGTCAGCACGTCCTGCTCTCAACGCGCACTGGCGGACGAGTCAGCACCATCACGCTCGCCGGTGACGGCGGCCGGTTCCGCCTGGACGACCTGCCGGCCGGAGACTACACCCTCTCCATCCTCAATTCCCGGGGCGCTGTCCTTCATTCCGAGCAACTGAAGCTGTCCCCCGGTACCCGCATCGAACGCCAGCTCAAACTGTCCCCGGCAGGGCAATGAGCGGGTTGTTCCATGCCGTGATCGGCATCATCCCGAGGGTTACGAAGCCCATTCTGGTGCGGTCCATCTCCTAACGCGGTCGTTCCCCCGGCGACTTCTTGTTTCCCATTTCTGGAGGGTTCTTCGCCCCGCGCAATCGCTCGAGGCGAGACCTGGCAATACCAACAAGGTTCGGATCCTTGATCTCCTCTCCGATCTTGAGCGCCCTGCTCGAGGAAGTCGATGGCCCGCTCCACTTGGCCCAGTTCCGCATACGCGGTGCCCAGGTTCCCCAGGTCGCTTCCTACGCCGCGCCGGTCGCCGATCTCGCGGGAGAGTATGAGAGCTTGTTCATGAAATTTGACGGCCCGCTCCACCTGGCCCAAGCGACTGTAGGCGATGCCCAGGTTCCCCAGGGCGTTCCCCTCGCCCCGCCGGTCGCCTGTCTCGCGGGAGATGATCAGTGCCTGCTCATGGAAGTCGATGGCCCGCTCCAACTGGCCCAGTCTGTAGTAGGCGCTGCCCAGGTTGCCCAGGGCGTTTCCCTCGCCGTGCTGGTCGCCGATCTCGCGTGCGATGGCCAGGTACTGCTCGTAGAACTCGATGGCCCGCTCCACCTGGCCAAGGCGGGCGTAGGCGTTGCCCAGGTTGCCCAGGGCGTTTCCCTCGCCGTGCCGGTCGCCGATCTCGCGTGCGATGGCCAGGTACTGCTCGTAGAACTCGATGGCCCGCTCCACCTGGCCAAGGCGGGCGTAGGCGAGGCCCAGGTTGCCCAGGTCGCCTCCCTCGCCCCGCCGGTCGCCTGTCTCGCGGGAGATGATCAGCGCCTGCTCATGGAACTCGATGGCCCGCTCCAACTGGCCCAGTCTGTAGTAGGCGCTGCCCAGGTTGCCCAGGGCGTTTCCCTCGCCGTGCCGGTCGCCGATCTCGCGTGCGATGGCCAGGTACTGCTCGTAGAACTCGATGGCCCGCTCCACCTGGCCAAGGCGGGCGTAGGCGTTGCCCAGGTTGCCCAGGTTGCTTCCCTCGCCCTGCCGGTCGCCGATCTCGCGGGAGATGATCAGCGCCTGCTCATGGAACTCGATGGCCCGCTCCACCTGGCCAAGGCGGGCGTAGGCGAGGCCCAGGTTGCCCAGGTCGCCTCCCTCGCCCCGCCGGTCGCGTGTCTCGCGGGAGATGATCAGCGCCTGCTCATGGAACTCGATGGCCCGCTCCAACTGGCCCAGTCTGTAGTAGGCGCCGCCCAGGTTGCCCAGTGCGTTCCCTTCGCCCCGCCGGTCGCCGATCTCGCGTGCGATGGCCAGGTGCTGCTCGTAGAACTCGATGGCCCGCTCCACCTGGCCAAGGCGGGCGTAGGCGAGGCCGACTGTCCCAAGCAGTCGGCCCCGCCGGTCCCGCGTCATCTTCTTTCGCGTAAGCTCGGGCAAGAAGGGCTTCAGGATCTCCAACCCCTCGCGAACGCGGCCGCGATTCCTCAGCCTGTCTGATGCTGGCCCGAGAAGGTCGTATGAGCGATCAAATTCCCCCGCCTGGAACAGGTGATGGCCCGCTTCAACGACGTCCTCGATGTCCGGGGAATTCCGGGCGAGAGCCTCGTAGTACGTACCGACGCGAAGGTGGGCGGCCTGCCGCAGGTCAGGGTCGTCCGTGAACCGCCTCGCGACATACTGCGCGGTTGCCGGATGGATCGTGAAATGTCGGACCACTCCGGATTGGCCGAGCAAGTCGATTTGCTCCAGCAGCGACGTGCGACGCAACCGTTCAGCGGTCTTCCAGCTCTCCTCGGCGGTGTCGCCCTCCTCGCCCAGCTCGCTGACCAGGTCCCATTCCCAGGGCTGGCGGAGCAGCGTCATGCGGAAGAGCATCCGCCGCGCGCGGTCGTCCAGCACGCGTTCCCAGATCGCGGCCAGCAGGAGGTTGTCCCAGAGCTTCGTCTCGACCCGGGGCAAGGCCGTCTCGATCAGCTCCGCCCACTCCCGCTCCAGGTCCGCGGCCGACGGCGAATCGGCCAGCCACCACGGACCGCGCGTGTCCTCCCAGTCAGCGAAAGCCTGCTGGACCAGGTCATCGGCATGTTCGACGGCCCGGGGGTGTCCGGCCAGCTTCTCCACCAGCCGGGCACGCGCCAGGGTCGAGAGCCGGCGCAGGCCCTTGAACCAGCCCATGAGCCGGAACAACGCGTCGGCCGGAAGTGGAGGAACCGGGACGAGGAACCGGCGGAAGTCGTCGTGCCGGTAGCGGCAGCTTGCCACCAGGTGCAGCTTGCCCGTGTCCTCGGCGCACCGGGTCAGGACCGACCAGATTGCGCCCAGCTCCGGCGTGCGCCACTGGCCGAAGGCGTCGGGATCGGGCGGTCCGTCGCCGTGGTCGCCCGGGCCGACCAGCAGCGATTCGAGGTTGTCCAGATAGAGGACCAGCCGTTTGACCTTCCCGATCAGCGCCTCCAGGAAGAGAGCATATCGCCGGGGCGAGTCCTCGCCGGCCGCGCGGTCCACCTGGCCGACGAGCTCGTCCCAGCCGGAGCCGAACCGCTTGCGGCCATACTCCGAGAGCTGGCCGACGAGCGCCCGGGCGATGCCGCCGGCATGCTTCTCGGCATCCTGGCACCAGAGGCTGCAGAGGTCGTCGCCGGCGTGCAGCAGGTCGCGCACCATGTGCAGGGCCAGCGTCGACTTGCCCAGGCCGCCGAGGCCCTGGAGCACGAACACGCGCTGACCCTCCCGGAGCTTGCGGCGGAGGCGGTGCAGCTCGGTGCGCCGGCCGATGAAGCCGGTGGTCAGGATCCGCCGCGTGCCGGCGTCGAGGAAGGTTCGCTCGATCCTCTCGGACACCGGCCGCGCTTTACCGGGTTCGGGCGGCGGGCTCAAGGGGTGGTCGGCGCCGCGATGGTAGAGGACGAGCTGCGACCAGGCGAACGGGTGCGTCTGCCGTACCGCATGGGCCACGGTCTGGGCCGTCGCCTCACGGTAAGCCGCGTGCGCCGAGCCGGTGGCTTGGATCATCGCCTCACGTGCCCGCCGCACGGCGTAGCGGGTGGTCTGGCCGGCGGCGATCTCGGCATAGAGCGTGGCCTCGGCCTCGGTCGAGAGCGCATCGAGGATTGGCCCGGCATAGGCGACCACCTGCGCCACGCCCTCGCGGTGCAGCCGCGCCGCCAGGCTCTCGACGCCCGCTTGGCCTTGCTGAAGCGCGGCCGGGTCGTTGCCGTGGCAGTTCGCCAGGTAGAAAAACGGCGGCAGCAGACCGTCCGGGGTGTTCCCCTTGAGCCGGCCGACCAGGTCCCTGGCGGCAATCGGTTTCGCCCGCCCCTCGTCGTCCTCGAAGGTGAGCGCGCCCGGCCCGCCGCGGCCGGAGAAGTGGATGCCCGTGGGCTTCTTGTCCTTGACCGTTCGAACCAGGTCGTCGAGCGTCCCCAGGTCGGTGGGAAAAAGCTCGCAGTGGTCGCTCAGCGCGGGTCAGGCGATAGCTTTCCGCCTCGTAGTCGAGGCCGCTATGCTCGGGAGCGGAAACGTTGACCACGAGCTTGAACGGCTCGCCCGGCGGTTGCAGGAACGCGCCGGGGCCGACTTCCTGGGGGATGGAACGCACCAGGTCGACGACGCCGTCACGAACCAGGAACCGGCCGTCGTGGTGCAGCAGCTCCCAGGGGAGCGAGAGTACCAGGTCGTCATCACTGCGGATCGTCGCCAGCGGACGGGGCTGGCCGGGGATGGTCGCGGAGCTCAGAAGCTCAAGTGCTCTGACATCAAAGAGCAGGTCGAAGAGCAGACCGCCGAGCGTCGTGGCGTGGCCGATCAGCTCGGCGCGGGTGTGGTCGTCACCGATCGCCTGGCGGGTCAGGCGATCAAACCCGATGCGGGCGGAGGTGAAGCGGGGCTCGCTGCACCAGGGCGACGGATGGCTGCGGGACTGTCGGCCGGTGGCGTCGTTGATGGTCACCGCATTGCCGTCCGGCTCCAGCACGAAGACGAGGTGCTGGCCGAAGTAGAGCCGGCGTGCATCGCCCCGGGGAAGTTCGCCACGGCGGCCAACCAGGGAGACCAGCTCGCGGGCAACGCGCTGGACGTCCCGGTCGCGGGCGTTCAAGACCTGGATCGCGCTCAGGTACGGCGGCAGAACGGAGTCTTCGAGCAGGATGGGCACGAGCCGGCCGGAGGTCGGCCCATGAGCGGCGAGGAACGAGGTCCATTCCGGCTCGACCCATTTGCGATGGAGCGTCTCGGCCGAGAGCACCAGCGCCATCGATCGGCTGTGGAGCATGGCGTCGCTGAGGCCGAGGACCCACGGATCTCCCGGTCGCAAACTGCGCTCATCCTGGAAGACTGTTAGGCCTAGCTCCATAAGCTGGTCCCGCAGGCCGCGGACCCATTCTCGATCCGGGGCGCCGAACGACAGGAAAACGTCGTAGCCGGTAGCCGCAATGCCGGCATCGGACATGACCTTGCTCCGCGTAGGGTCGCCCGCTTCACCACGTGCGTTGTTCAGACGATCTCAGCTCTGAACCTGGACCGTTCCCAGGGTACCCCGCCCGATTGATCTTGGTCCAGAACCCGCTTGCCAGCGCTGCAATTCTGAAGTCCGCCGGGATAAGTTGAGTGTGGGCATATGCTGGTTCGTCGCTCCCACGCTCCGCGTGGGAGCAAGTTTCTCGCACATCTATTACCAATTGTATATGTTTTTTCCTCGTTCCCACGCTCTGCGTGGGAACAAGTCTCTTACAAGTCTATTGTCCCATTAACATTCCCACCCTTTCAATGGTTCAAGTATATTACTTTTACGGAACCTGATAAGCGAGTGACGGCCCGCGCCGACAATTCATGTCGTGATCGCGACTTCGCTCCGTTCGCCGCGCGGTGCATCGGCAACCCCGTCGTCCGCGAGGGGACGGTACCGGCGCGCCCTTTCCCAGCGCCATTTCTGGACGGCGAAGTAGAGCACGGGCAGGAACACGTCGATCACCTCGTCGGCGATGAGCAGGCCGCCCAGGACGGGCGCGGCCATGGGCCGGATCACTTCCGCGCCGACTCCCGTGGCCCAGAGCATGGGTGCGATCGAGAGGACCGCCGCGCCCTCTGTCAAGAGCTTGGGGCGGAGGCGATGGACGGCGCCTTCCAGGATGGCCTGTCTCAATTCCGCGACGGAACGAACACCGGCCAGCCCTCCGCGCTCGTCGATCGCTTCCCGCAGGTAGACGAGCATGACCACTGCGGTCTCAACCGCCATGCCAAAGCAGGCGATGTAACCCACCCAGACGGCGACGCTGAAGTTGAACCCGAAGAGCCACTGGAAAATGGCACCGCCGGCCAGGGCGCCCAGCACGCTGGTCATCACCAGCATCGTGTCGATCAGGCTGTGGTAGGTCAGGTAAAGAATGAACACAATAACGATGATGACGGCCGGGAAGACAAGCCGCAGGGTTTGACGGGCCCGGACCTGATGCTCGAACTGGCCCGACCATTCGACGTACATGCCCGGCGGAAGCTGTACCGACTGTTCGACGACGCGCTTCGCCTCCGTGACGAAACCGATCTCGTCGCGCTGGCGCACGCTGAGCTGAACGTAGGCGCGAAGCCTGCCGTTCTCGCTCTTGATCATCGCCGGTCCTTCCACCACCTGGACCTCGGCCACCGATGCGAGCGGTACCTGCTGTGGCACGTTCGAACCCGTCAAGGGCGCTGCGCCGTTATTGCCAGAGCCCATTTCCGTGCCGCCAGACCCTCCGCCTCCGCCTTCCTTCATGGGGGCGCCGGCGGAGACCAGAATGCGCTTCAGAGCCTCCACATCGTCCCGGAAGGCGCGGGCGTAACGCACGCGCACCGGGTAGCGCTCGCGCTTCTCGACGGTGATGGTCAGCGGCTTGCCTCCCATGGCCACCTCGACCACGTCCTGGATGTCGCCCACCGAGATGCCGTAGCGGGCGGCTTTCTTGCGGTCGATCTTGATCTCGACGTAGCCCTTGCCCGTGATCTGGTCGGGCACGACGTCGGCCGCGCCCGGCACCGTGCGGAGCACTCCGGCGATCTCCTGGCTGACTTTCTGGATCTGGCCCAGGTCGTCGCCGAAGATCTTCACGCCGATCTGGGACCGGACGCCGGTCGAGAGCATCTCGATGCGGTTGATGATCGGCTGCGTGAAGATATTGCCCCAGCCTGGCACCTGGATGGCCGAATCCATCTCGGCCACCAGGTCGCCTTTCGATTTCTGCCACAGCAGGAGCCGGTCGGAAAGGGGTTTATCGAGCGCGGCGCGGAGGGACTGGAGCTCTTCCAGAGAGGCCTCGCGCACCAGGAGCTTGCGCTCGCGGCCAATCTGAATGAGCGCGTCGATGGCGACCCGGTTCGTGAGGCTCACCGCCTGGTCGAAGAGCTCCCAGTTAAGGCTCTGCACCCGCTCTTTGAGCCGGCGCTCGTGAGCCTGGGCAATCCGCTCCGTCACCCTTGAGAAGAGGCTGGCCGGCGGTTCTCCGAGCAGCCGCCGGACGCTTGCGACGGCCTGCTCGAGCGGCCCCGGCGGGGGGCTCAGGAGGTCGGGCCGCGGTTCCAGGAGGCCCTTGCCGATGAGCGTGTTCGACGCCTCCTTCACCAGTACCGAGACGTCGTCGAGGAGCGGCTGCGTCGCCAGATGTTCGGCATGGACCGGAACCAGAAGGGCGATCAGGGCGGAACGGTCCGCCTGGGTGAGCGGCCGGCGCAGGGCCGCTGGACTGACGCGCCGCAGCAGCTCGTCGATCGTGTCGCCAACCAGGGCCCGGCCGAGCTCGGGTTGAAACGCGCCAGCCGCAGCATTGCCAGGTCTCGCGCAGCCGCGTCAAGCTGGCTGACGATGCCCATCGCGGCCTCATCGATCAGGCCTCGGTCCTGTCCCTGGGCCACGGGCTGGAGCACGCCCAGAGATTGCAGCGCCTTCAGGGCGATTCCCGCCTGGGCCGCGGCATCCTCGATCCGCATTTTGCGCCTCGGCCACAGGCCGCGGTCCCTGAGGTTGATGACCGTCTCGATCATGTCCAGGCCGGAGGGGTCGGTGGGCGTCTCGGCCCGTCCGACCTTTCCGACCACCTGCCAGACCTCCGGAAACCCGCGCAGCAGCGCGTCACGCGCCTTCAGGTCGTCGGCCGCCTGGGTGAGCGAGGCGCGCGGCACGGTCTCGGGCATGTCCAGGATCGACCCTTCGTCGAGCGCGGGCATGAATTCGTTGCCGAGGTGGGTGGACGCAACGTAGCCCAGGCCGACGATCACCACGAACATCCAGCTCACGAGCATCGGCCGGTCCATCAGCCAGGCGAGCATGGGCTTGAAGATCTCGATCATCGTTCGTACCAGCCAGTTCTCCTCTTCCGAGCGGATGCGCCCCTTGAGGAAGATCGGAATGAGCGCGGGGACGAGCGTGATCGACAGCACGGCCACGCCGATGAGGGCGAATGTCTTGGTGTAGGCGAGCGGGTGAAACAGCTTGCCCTCCCGGCCGGAGAGCGCGAACACGGGAAGGAACGAGAGGATGGTGATGAGCACCGAGAAGAAGATCGGCCGGCCCACGGTGCGGCACGCCGCGATGACGATCTCCGACGTGTCGCCGCGCACCGGCTCGCGGCCGAACCGGCGCGACAGGTGGTGCGCCGCGTTCTCGGCCATCACGACGGCCTGGTCGATGAGGATGCCGACGCTGATCGCGATGCCCGCCAGGCTCATGATGTTCGAGGAGACGCCGGCGGCACGCATCATCAGGAAGCTGAAGAGGATGGCCAGGGGCAGCGTGAGCGAGACGACGAACGCTCCACCGAGGTGGCCCATCACCACCAGGATGGCCAGCGTGCAGATGATGAGCCTCCTCGCGCACCGTGCCGCTGACGGTTTCGATGGCGCCGTGAATGAGCGGGCTGCGGTCGTAGAAGGGGACGATCCGGACACCCTCGGGAAGGCCGGCCTGAAGGGCACTGAGCTTTTCCTTGACCTTCCGCGTCACCTCGAGCGGGTTGCCTCCGTGGCGCATGAGCACGACCCCGCCGACGGTTTCCCTGCCATCCTTCTCCAGCGCGCTGCGGCGAAACGCCGGCCCGATCTGGACGCTGCCCAGTTGCCGCACGAAGATCGGGGTTCCGTTCCGCCTGCGCGCGACAACCGTATCGCGAATGTCGTCGAGGTTCTCAATCCAGCCGACCGAGCGGATGAGGTATTCGGCGTTTCCCTGGTGGATCACCCGGCCGCCGACGGCCGAATTGGATCGCGCGACGGCGGAGTAGACCTCGCCCAGGCTGATGCCGTAGGCGCGCAGCTTGTTCGGGTCGAGGTCGATCTGGTACTCCCGTGGTGCGCCGCCGACCGAGGCCACCTCGGCCACGCCGGGCACCGAGTTGAGCTGGTAGCGGACGTACCAGTCCTGGATCGAGCGCAGCTCGGACAGGTCGCGTCCGTCGCCCTCGACGGTATACCAGAAGATCTGGCCGACCGCGGTGGCGTCGGGCGCGAGGTACGGGATGACGCCCGGCGGCAGGAACGTCGAGGCAACGGAGAGGCGCTCGAGCACCCGTTCGCGGGCGAAGTAATAATCGGTGGCCTCGTCGAAGATGATGGTGATCATCGAGAAGTTGAACTCGCTCGACGACCGCACGACGTTCACGCCGGCCAGGCCCTGGAGGTTCACCGACAGCGGGTATGTGACCTGGTCCTCGATCTCCTGCGGGCTGCGGCCCATCCAGTCCGTGAAGACGATCACCTGGTTTTCCGAGAGGTCGGGAATGGCGTCGACCGGCATGGTCATCAGGGCCCGGGCGCCGGCCAACCCCAGCACGAGTGCCGCGAGGATGACGAGATAGCGATTGCGGATCGACCATTCGATGATTTGCGCGATCATGGCGGATCAGGCTCGTCTCAGTGCCGGTGAACTCCGCTTGCGGTCGCGGCGGAGTGGGTGGGATGATCGGCCCGCGGCGCAGGCGGATCGGGTTGATCGGCCGTCGCGGGCGCGGGCCCGGCCGTGGCTGCCGCGCCCTGGTTCAGGCGCGTTTCGGCGTCGATGAGGAAGGCCCCGGCGGCAGCCACCCTGTCACCCCGAGAAAGCCCGGCGCGCACCGGGTAGCGGTCGCCCACGCGCGTGCCCAGGACGACCTGCCGGCCCTCGAAGACGCCCGGCTGGGCCTCGACGTAGACGAGCGTGCGATCGCCGGTGTCGATCACGGCCGATTCCGGCACGGAGAAGATCGTGCCGGCGGGCAGGGGCTCCAGCCGCGCCAGGTACCGCACGGGCTCGGCCTTGAGCTTCTCCGGACAGCGGTTGCAGCACACCCAGACCTTGCGGCTGGCGAGCTGCACCGGAATCGGCTGGCCCATCGAGCCCAGTTTGGCCTCGGTGACCGGGCAGAGCTGCTGGCCGTCGATCGTCACTTTGTCATCGCGTCCATCCTGGCCGCCCGAATTCCTGGCCGCGGCAAGTCGGGTGCGCGCCTCGGGCGTTTCTGCCAGCGGCGCCCTGAGCGTCACGGTGGCGAACATTCCGGGCTGGAGCTTGCCCTCGGGGTTCCCCAGGTCGAGGCGAACACCCCGGGTGCGCGTGAGCGGGTCGAGCACGGGATCCTGGAACGCGACCTGACCCTTGAACACCTCGCCGGGATAGGCCTCCACCGTGACCTCGATCGGCTGCCCAACGTGCACCAGCCCCACCTGGTCCTCGTAGACCTGGGCCAGGATCCAGACGTGCGACAGGTCCGCGATCTCGAAGAGCGGCTCTCCCTCGGCGACATACTGCCCCTCGACCACGTTCTTGCGGACGACCACGCCGGTGAGCGGTGCGCTGATGGGCATGCGGTAGTCGGCCTTGCCGGAGCGCAGGATCTCATCGATCTGCGTCTGGGCGATTCCCCAGAGCCTGAGTTTTTCCGTGGCAAGCTGAACCATCTCGTCGCCTGCGCCCAGCGGCGACCGCCCCGTGGTGCGGTCCAGGGCGGCCGTTTCGCGCGCCCTGCGCTGGGCGAGCAGCAGCTCGCGCACGGCCTGGTAGAGCTCGGGGCTGTACACCTCCGCCAGCACGTCTCCGGCCTTCACGGGTGTTCCCGTGAAATTGACCGCGAGCTTCTCCACCCGCGACATCCCCTTGAGAGTGGACGAGATGCGGGCCAGCCTGCGCTCGTCGAAGCTGACAAATCCCACCGTCGTCAGGCTGGCCGAGAGTGGGACGACCGAGACCTCGGCCGTGCGTATTCCGGCCTGGGCGATACGGAAAGGCGCAAGCTGCACGCGGGAGACGACTCCCTCGGGAAGCGGGGCTTTCTCCGCCTTCTTGCGCTTTGAGAGCGGCATGCCGCAGATCGGGCAGTTGCCCGGCTGCTCCTGCACCACGCTCGGGTGCATGGGGCAGAAATACTCGAATCCCTGAACCGGGGCCGACGCCACGTGCGGCTCATGCGGGCGCATCCACTTCTCGTAACGGTTCCAGAGCGTGTCCCAGTACGCGAAGACCAGGCCGGTCAATGCCATGAGCAACACGAACCGGAGCCTCAGCTCGACGACCTTGACGACCAGCCGGACCTTCTGCGAGCGCGTCAGCTCGGGCTGGACCGCCTCCGGCTCGAATGCCTGACCAGCCCCGTTCGGGGTGGGGATTTCCACGGTGGACATGTTCGTTCGCTCCCGGGCCTGCTCCGGCATGGAGATGGCACCGAAAAAAGAGCCTGATCACGAGATCCCGACGAAGATTGAAACGACCCCTGGACGAACCGCGCCCCACGGTACGGACGTGGATAGTCCGGCAGCGGGGATGGCGCCGATGCGGGACAGGGGGCGTCAGATGATCAGGTGTTCGAGGCGCAGATAGAGAGGCGCACGTGTGGCGCAGGGACTGATCGGCGAGGTCAGGCAGAGGGCCGGCCCGACATGGCCGGGCAGAGAGAGCGCGTGAGGAGCTGAGAAATGGGTCGAGGGCTTTTCCCAGCCGTCCCGCGCCGGGCGCCGTTCACGCTGGCGAGCCGGAGCGGACGACTGGTCGCAAAAGCACGTGCTGCACGGGACGCGAGTCGCAATCAAGCGGGGACTGGAAGCCGGGCCGCCAGGGAGGGGCGTATCAGCCCGTTCAGGTTCCGGTTGGGCGCAGCAAGCCAGACCGGCACTGGCTTGGGCTCCGCAGCAGCAATGCGCCGTGGAAGGCTTCTGCGTGCTGCATGCCGACACGACGGGCGCACTCGAAAAGACTGTGGCGATCGCAATGAGTGCGAGCCACGAGCACCTCCAGCGGCGAACGTCCGTCAGCATACACCTGCCTCGACCAGCGAAGACCTCACGGGAGCCTACTTCATTATAGAGGCGAGGTCGAGTGGCCTCACAAAGAAATCCCGCAATGCCCGGCACGGCACGAACCGCACGGCACGAACCGGAGATGAGGCCGATCCAAAGTTCGTTGCAGCATCCGCCGATAATGACGAACGGGCATGAAGTGCTTGCCGTGCGGATCATGCTCGGCATGAGCCCGCGTGGAGCTGGCGGCTTCAACCAGGTGAGTCCTGAATGGATCGAGGCTGGCCCAGGTCCGTGATCGCCGCGGCGACGCTCGGCATCGCCCTGGGTGGCTGCACGCATCCGGCGCTCCTGCGTTGGCCGGAGCGCGGCGAGGTTTCACGCGCACAGCGACGAAGTGATGGTTCCGTGCACGCGACCGCGACCGCCTCAGCCCGCGTGGAGGTTGGCGCTGGCGGCCACGATATGTTAGCCGACACAACAGCGCGAGGCACCCCGGGACGGAACTCGGATCCGCCACCGAACGCACTGTCGCTCGAGGCCTGCATCGAGCGTGCGCTGCGGGCAAACGCGTCGGTGCGCGCGGCCCGATGGAATGTCGAGGCACTCAGGCAGCGCATCCCGCAGGTCACGGCACTCGACGACCCGATTCTGTCGAACACCATCTTTCCGATCCCCTCGGTGGCGCCCCAGTATTCGCTCATGGGCTACATGCCCTATGGTGCTGCTTCTGGCCCAGCAGTTTCCCTGGTGCGGGACGCTCCGGTTGCGTGGGCAGGCCGCGGCGGACGACGTGCGCATCGCGCTCTATGAGCTGGCCGCAACGGAGCTGGACGCCGTCTCGGCCGTGAAGCGTGCCTATCTCGACCTTCATTTCGCCGAGCAAGCCGACGGGCTGCTGCGGCAGAACCGCAAGCTTGCCGAGGATTTCCTGGAAATTGCACGGGTGCGTTACCCGACCTCGACGGCGGCCCAGCCGGACGTGCTCAGGGCCGAGGTGGCCCTCAGCGATATTGACCGGGAGATCGAGAACAATTCGGTTCCACTGGCTGAAGCGCGCGCCGAGCTTGACCGGCTGCTGCATCTGGATCCGGAGACCGAGATCAAAACCGTGGCCGCATTGCTGGTCGATCCGGTCCCGACGCAGCTCGAACGGCTCTACCAGCTAGCCATCGCCAGCCGGCCCGACCTCCAGGGCCGCCTGGCCGCCATCAACCGCGACCAGACCGCCATCGAGCTGGCACGCAAGCGGTATTATCCCAATATCACGGTGGGCGCGGTTTACCAGGATATGGAGAAGACCAACGCGCTCACACCCAGGACGGCCGGCGGCATGCCCAACGTCGGCCTCTTCGTGGGGATGAACCTGCCCGTCTACCGCACGAAGATCGCCTCGGGCGTGTGCGAGGCGCAGGCCCGCGCCGCTGCGGACCGGGCGCTCTACGAGGCCGAGCGCGACCAGTCGCATCGTGATGTGAAGGCTCTTTTCGTTCAGGCCAGGGTTCAGCAGAACGTCGTGAACCTGCTCCGCAAGAGCAACCTTCCCGCGGCCCGGCAGGTGCTTCGCTTGACTTCCAGCGAGTATCGCACGAACGTGGCAGGGGTAGACTTGCTGACCGTGCTCTCCGCCTGGCGCGACCTGCTCCAGGTGGAATTGCAGATTGCCCAGGTTGAGGCTGAACTGGGCAAGGCTCTTGCCACGCTGGAGCGTGCCGTCGGGGCTCAGCTCAACGAGAATCCACCGGACGGAGCACCTCGAGCACCCGGCGCTTCATCCGGAGCGAGCCCGGCGCCAGCCGCGCCCGTCCCCTCGGCCGACAGTCCTTTCCGGAGCAAACCATGAAAACGGGCGGAGAGAACGCCCTGAGGCAGGGCGCGGTCTGGCGGCTCGTCGCACTGGGTGTCCCGGTCATCGTGATGACCATCGGGGCCGGGTCCGCGCAGGCCCAGTTCCCCGCGAGCACAGGCCCCGATTCGAGCGCGCCCGCTCCGTACGGCGCCAGCGCCTGGAGTGCGGGTTCCTATTTCAGCGGCGGAGCCGCCTACGTTCCCTTCAGCGCCGGGATGGGCGGTTTCGTGCCCTATCAGGGCGGCCCGGGGGGCGGTCTGGGGGTGCAACAGCCGACCCGCTCTGCGCTCAGGCCGATGCCAGCGGAGGGCGGTGGCATGGGGATGCTGGGGACCGGTTCGCCCCTTGGCGTCCGGCGAGAAGCGTTTGCTCCGCTGGCTCCGCTGGGGACCCTGCGCTCCGGTGGCATGCGTGGACGAGGAATGTCCGGCACACTCTTCCCCGGGCAATCGCCGGCCGCCGGGATGCGCCGGCCTCCCGTGGGAAGCTACCCGTTCCGGATTCCACCCAGCTTGCTTGGCCCGGCGACGGCGTCGCCGGGAATGTCCATGTAGCGGCCGGATCTTGCGGTCCATCAAACCGGGACCGACGGCTGTTTTCGCCTGACGCTCCCGGCCGCGACAACGCTACTTTCATGAGAGCGGAGGCCGGGAGCTACGGCCGGCGTGGACGGCACCGGTGTCTGCCCCTGAGCCTTCCGCGGGGAGGTTGCAGCCATGGCAGTCGCTCGAAAGCACATCGTGGTTCTCTGCCTCGCTTCTGCCGCCGGGCCGTTTCTGGAGATGCGCTCGGCCGGGGCTGCCGGGGACGGGCAGGGCGCGGGCACGCAGGTGCCGGCTGCCCGGATGCCGGTGCACGAGGCCAAACGCGGAAAGGTCAAGATCGACATCGAGGCGCGGGGTTCGATCGAAGCGGTGCGCGTCGCCCCGCTGTACTGCACGGTGGAGGGGCAGACCACCATCATCTCGCTGGTTCCCGAAGGCCGGGTCGTGAAGCAGGGAGACCTGGTATGCCAGCTCGACAGCTCAGCCCTGCGTGATCGGCTCACGAATCAGGAGATCTCCGAGCAGCGCCGGCGCTGCCTACCTCAATGCGAGGCTCTCACGTGAGGTGGCGGAGATCGCGGTCTCGGAGTATGTCGAAGGAATTTATAAACAAGAGGTGTTCACACTGAAGAGCGAGATTGCCGGCGCGGAGGCGGCCATTCAGAAAGCGGAGGATCGCCTCCAGCGCACCCAGCGAACCAGGCAGCGGATGACCGAGGTGGCGCAGGGCGCGGCCCGGACACCCGCCGACATCGTGGCCGAACTGGACATCGTTGACCGGCTGGAAGATGCCGAAGAGCGCCTGCAACACGAGAAGAAGTCGCTCGAGCTGGCCAGGGCGAAGCTCAACGTGCTCGAAAAATACACCCGGGACAAGACGACCAAGGCGCTGAAGCTTGAGGCCGGGCACAGGGCCACCGAGGAGACGGCCCGGAAAGAAGCCTGGATGCTGGAGCAGAACAAGACCACGCGTCTCAAGAAGCAGATCGAGGCCTGTCAGATCGTGGCGCCGCGCTTTGGGTCGGTGGTCTATGCCAACGATTCGATGCGCCGGCCGGGGGGCAGGCAGTCCAGCCAGATCGAAGAAGGAGCCCTGGTTCGCGAGCGGCAGAAGATCGCCTCGGTGGTCGACAAACACGGACCGATGCAAGTGAGCCTGAAGGTAGCCGAGTCGAAAGTCGACCTCGTGAGGGCGGGGCAGGCGGTCACGATCCGGCCCGACGCGCTTCCGGAGCTGACTCTTACCGGCCTGGTGGAGTCTGTGGCCCCGCTTCCCGATGCCAGCTCCATGGCTGCCTGGGATAACAAGGTCTACGCCACCAGGGTGCGTTTTGAGCAGGAGACCCCGGCGCTGCGGCCGGGAATGACGACGCACGGCGTGATCCACGCTGCCGACCTCGAAAACGTGCTCGCGGTGCCGAACGCGGCGATCGTTCACTTCGACGGCGCCAGCAGGCTGGCCATCCAGAGGGCCGATGGCAGCTTCGAGTGGCATACCGTGGTGCCCGGAGCAACGACCGACACGGTCACGGTGATCCGGTCCGGCCTGAAGGCCGGTGAGCTCGTGGGGCTCGAGCCCAGGATGTTGCTCACCGCGTCGCAGCAGCGACAAGACGCAGGGCAGTCCGTCGCACCGCAGGGCGGCAACGGGGCCTCCAGGCGCCAGCCGCCGGGTCCCCAGTGAGGATTCCGTGCCCGGCATGGTTGGGGAAGGCAGGGGACGTGCCTGTCTCTCGGCCGAGCCAATCCCTCACGCGCCGTGGTTCGTTCCGTTGCTCGACGGTTGCGATGGGATGGATTTCGGCGCGAAGCCCAGGATCACGCGGCAGGGGGCGTTCTCCAGCACGTAACGCGTATTCGAGGCGAAAGCCGAGGTGTCTCCGCGACGGTAGACTCCGCGCAGGCTCATGAAGATGGCGTCGAACTTGCCATCGACCGCCGCGCGGACGATCTCGGGCCCGGGCTGTCCGCGTACCACCTTGTAGCTGACGTTGCGGCCGAGCTCGCGTGCCCGTTCGACCCCGCGCTCGATCACCGAGCTCGCCTCGACGACGGGGTCCGCCGGTGCCTCGTCATCGTGCTCGTCCTCGGCCACGTCGATGAGCGTGACATGAATGGCAGGGTCAAGGAAGCTCATGACGGTATCGAGGAAATCGGCCGAGAGCGGGCTCCCGTCGTAGGCCAGAAGCAGGCGTTCCACGCCGTGCCAGCTCTTGCGCAGGTCGGCGAGCAGTCCGGCAGTCTCGACCGCGGCCGCGCCCGGCTTGGGGATCTGGCTGCCGCCGGCGATGTCCAGCCGCACGTCGCGATCCTTGCCCAGCACGCGGATCGATAGCGGTTCCGGCTTCGCCCCGCAGACGTTCAGCCAGTACAGGGCCACCGCGTCGAGCTGGTCCTCCGGCCGGTACTTGTTGGAAGGGCCCATGATCAGCTCCTGCACTCCTAGGTTTCGAGCCGTCTGGGCCAGGGCGTAAAACGGCTCGTTGGTCGGCACGATCACCGGCCGGACGGGTTTGCCCGCGTGCTCGGCCAGGCTGACCACTGCCGTCAGGAGATGGCGGTCCTCGTCGCTGATCGTCGGCTCGTAATCGGCGCTCGCAGGCGGCAGGACCGTGGCTGTCATGACCACGACCTCGGTGGTGTCGGGATCGGTCTCGTTCAGGCACTTCTCCAGCATGCCGAGGTTGTAAGGCGAACGGATGGCCACCAGCTTGCGATACGGCCGCGTCAGGCCCAGGCTATGGGGCGTGATCTGCTCGGAAAACGCCTGGTTGAACTGCTCGAGATGCTCGATGTGCTCGCTGGTCCCCCTCCGCCTGTGGTGCGCCAGCTCGCTGAAATAGAAGACGCAGAACAGGATCGCCGTGAACACGGCCCCGGTCACGGTCGCCACTTCCTTGGTCAGGAGGTTGGCCAGTGCAGCGCCCGCGAGCACCAGGAAGATCAGGCTGATGCCAATGGGTACATGAAACTTGCCGATCCGGATGTTGAGCGGCACCTCGTACTCGCGGTGTCCGGGCTGCTTGAAGCGCAGCACCAGCATGGACAGCGCCTTGAACACGAAGCTCCAGACAACTCCGAAGGCGTAGGCTTCACCGAGCGTGAGCACGTTGCCCCGGCTGGCGATGATCGTGAAGATCTGAAGGCCGGCGACGGTGTTGATGAGGCGGTAGGTCGTGCCGTACCTGGGGTGCGGTTTCAGGAACCAGTCGGGGAGGACGCCGTCCTCGGAGACCCGGTTGAGCACGCCGTTGGAGCCCACGATCGACGTGTTCACCGCCCCCGAGAGGATGAGGAACCCCACGAAGACCACGAACGCGTTCAGGCCCAGCAGCATCCAGCGCGGGCCGATGACATTCATCGCCAGTCCGCCCATCAGGTTGCCGCTGTACTTGGTGACGCGCAGTTCATCGGGTATGAGCATCACGGCCAGAAAGCTGATCAGGGAGGTGAGCAGCATGCTGTAGACAAACACGACGAACGCCGCGCGCTTGAAGTTCTTGAGCTTGGGACTCTCGACCTCGCGGTAGACCTGCGCCAGGGTT
Source organism: uncultured Planctomycetaceae bacterium (assembly GCA_963833985.1). GTDB lineage: Bacteria > Planctomycetota > Planctomycetia > Isosphaerales > Isosphaeraceae > Aquisphaera. Next base: position 4,209,530 of record CAWIAD010000002.1, on the reverse strand, counting down.
TCCTCGCCGCTCATCGCCAGGACCGAATGGCCAAACGCGATCAACAAGCCCAGCACGCCCAGCCAGCTCCACCAGCTGGCGGTGCTGGGAGCGGCCCGCAGGGGCTCGGCCAGGGAGCTGTGTCCCAGGAACCCGAGCGGATCCACCTGCTTGCCCAGCGGGTCGAGCATCGGCTCCTGCGTGATCGGGTCCACCTTGCGCTCGAGGTTCGGTGCCAGGGGTGGCGCGACCAGCTTCTCCGGGTGCACCGCCAGGGTGGCCAGGCACCAGACGATCATGACCGCGGCCATGATGGTCGTGGCGCCCATGATGCGCATGGCCTGGTCGCTCGACTCGTGGATCCCCTTGAGGTTCACCCTCCAGAAGTAAGCCGTGATCAGCACGGCGATGCCCGCGGCCAGCAGGTTCTGGTTGGTGTAAAGGAAGCTTTCGTTTCCGAGATGGAAGAAGTCGACGAGCCAGCCGATGATGTACTGGCCGGCCGACACCCCGCTGATCGGGCCGGTCAGGATGTAGTCAAACAGGAGAGCCGAGACCGAGAGCTTGGCCAGCGTTCCTCCCATGGCCTCCTTGACAACCCGGTAGACGCCCCCCCGGACGAACATGGCGCAGCTTTCGATGTACACGCTGCGCACCGCGTAGCTGAAGAGCATCACCGCGAGAATGAACCAGGGTGCCGCCTTGCCGATCTGCGACTCGACAATCCCGCCGATGTAATAGACGGTACTGGCAATGTCGCAGAGCACGATGGCGGCGGTTCGCCAGTACGAGATGAACGTGAACATCACGCTCGTCACAACCAGCACCTGGCTGGTCGACGGACCACGGCGGCGTGGTCGGTCCTGGGGACTTTCTCCTGAGGACATGGCAGGGGGCATTCCCACGGGCAAATCGGATGGCCGCGGTGTGTCATACACCGGACCCTCCGAATCGAGAAGGTATGATTACACGGCCTGCGGCCCGCCAGGTCAAGGGGCAGACTGGAGCGGGCTTGCCTTTGTGCCCGTCGGGGCAGCCGTCCGCCGCGCCACCTCGGTAGCCACCGCCGCGGTGAAACTCTCGGTGGATTCCGTGCCGCCCAGGTCACGCGTGCGCACTCCCTCGCGCAGCAGATCCAGCGTGGCGGTCTTGACGGCGCGTCCCACGGCAATCTCGCCAAGCTGGTACAGCAGCAGGGCCAGGGCCAGAAAGATGGCCGTCGGGTTCGCCAGGTTCTTGCCCGCGATGTCCGGCGCAGTGCCGTGGGCCGCGTCGAAGAGGGCCACGCGCACCACGGCCGCGGCATCGAACCCCAGGTTCGCGCTGGCGCCAATGCCCAGCGAGCCCGCCAGCCCGCACGCCATGTCTGAGAGAAAGTCGCCGTACTCGTTGAGCACCAGCACGATCTGGAACCGCTCCGGCGACATGATCACCTTTCCGAGCAGTGCATCGAACAGCTCCGTCGCGTGTGCCACCTCCGGGAAAGACCGGGCCACCTCGGTGGTGATACGCTCGAACAGGCCGTCCGTCGCCTTCTGGATCGTGTACTTGGATGAACTGGTGACCCGCTTGCCGGTCTTGCGGGCCAGGTTGAACGCGTAGCGCGCGGCCTCCATCACGGGCTGCCGCTCGACGATCCTCAGGCTCACGGCCCCGTCATCGCCGATCATCCGTCCCGGGTCGTCATAAGTTCCCCCGGTGGCAATCCGCACGATGTCCAGGTCCAGCTCGCGCAGGAAATTCGTGGGCACGCCCGGGATGGTGTACACCGGCCGGTGGATCACCGACAGGTCAAGCCGGCGGCGGAGAATGGCATTGGGACTCTCCTCGGCGGTGGTCGTGGGATACTTGAGAGCGACCCTGGACGCCGTGACCGCCTCGACGGCCTCATCGTAGATGGTTCTGGAGCGGGCGCGACGATTTTCCAGGCAAAAATCGACCGGGCGAAAATCGAGCTTGACGGGCAGAGCGTCAGCCAGGCGATGGATCGCCCTGGACAGCTCCGCACCGATCCCATCGCCGAGTAACTCGGTCACCTGATACGTGGGAAGTGTCATTCCGTCTCTCGCTCGGGGCCATCAATCAGGTGGGAAAGCCTGCTGCGCTCGCTGGGCTGCACTGGCCTGGCCCGGCCCGGGCACTCGAGCCATCCCGGTACGCGGGTATGCGAAAGAAGAGTTCGCCCAGGCGTGCGCCGCCCTGCACAGGCCGAGCTGATTCTAAGGGGAGTGCGATCATGCCGTCAAATCGAGGCAAGAGGTGGTCAGGGCGTTCATTCCCGGGTCGAGAAACATGGCGAACGGCGGAGAGCCTTGCATTCGCTCGCCGTTCCCATCGTGAGCCGAACCAGCCGGCGCTGTGCCGGCGGCCTCTGTCAAATCGGCCGATGGTCCATGCGAGATCTTCCCAGGTGTCGCGGACGGGAGCGCACGCAATGCTCTACCAGACGGTGGGTTGCGCTGCGCTGACCCACCCTGCGGGTGGTTGACTACGGGCGCTGTGGGACGTTCCCCCGCCCGCCGGCAAAACGGATGCCGCTGGTGTCAGGGCCGATGGTCAGGTTCGGGGAATGAGCGTCCAGCCTTGCACCGTAGCGGACCACGTTGTCGAAGAGCACATCCTGCACGCGATGATCTGCACCGGCGCCCTGCACGATGACGCGCGCCGGGCCGGCCTTGCCGCCATCCAGAACGATGTCCTTGAAGACGATGCCCTGGATCGAGCCTGGTTTCCGGACGTGCATGTATTCGTTCACGGTCGGCCGCAGCGTGATGAAATCTGGCTGGCCGTCGCCCGCGATCCTCACGTCCTCAAACCGCGCGTTGCGGATGGGCATGAGCTCGCCCGGCTCCAGCAGGAAGGGCGTCATCTGATAATGGATGATGTCGCAATCACGATAGGTGAGGTCCTCGATGGCGGGTGCCTGCGATTCATGCGCGAACAGGAAGATCCGCGCACGGTCACACCAGAAAATGCAGCGGCGCACGCTGATCCCGCGCACGGGAGCATTGCCGCGGTTCAGCTCTTTCAAGCCCTTGAGCGCCACGCAATCGTCGTCCGTGCGCACGAAGCAATCTTCGATGAGTACATCCTGCGAGTTGCAAGGGTTGATTCCATCGTCGTTCTGCACCCGGCTGTTGACGATCTTGATGTTTCGGATGGCGACGCGCTGGCAGCGCATCGGGACAACGGTCCACGCAAATGACCCGCGGATGACAATGTCCTCGATCGTGACGTCGCTCGAATCCTGCAAGCCGAGCATCTGGCCGGCGGGTCCGTGCAGCCATGGCCAGTCCGTACCATCAAGGATGCCCCGGCCGCAAATACGGATGTGATCCGCTCCGCGTGCCACGACCGCACCTTTCACCACCGCCCCGCCCGCGAGATAGAGGGTCTGGCCTGATTTCAGCTCGATCCGCTCCGGCCTGTGGATTCCCGGCCCGAAATAGATCACGTTGCGATCCCCCGGCCGCGGCGGGTTTTGCTCGGGATGGTTGGCGAAGATGAGCAAGGGATTCTGGATTCCGTCAGGCTCGATGGAAAGCTTGCGTGGCGCGTCCAGGGTGAATCGGAGCGTATCATCCTCGTTCCGGCTGGTGATTCGAGCCGATCGGGGCCGGATGACCGCATGGCTCAGGCTGCCGCCCGTTCCCGCGCTGACAGCGACCTCGACCGACCCGGTGAAGTCGAACGTGGCGAACGCGTAATCGCCTCCGTGAACGCTGCGGGCCACGTACACGGGCACCGCGGTCCCGTTCACCGTCACCCGGTACGCCGCCGACAGCACTTCCCCCACCGGGGCTTGCCAGCGGACGACCTCGCCAGCATGGGCTGAACTGGTCCGGGAGGCGACCGGTAGAGGCATCAGGCACAGCACCAGGACCGCCATTCGACCGCCTGCGAGCTTGCGATTCGTGATCATTGTGGAAGACCTCCGGCATGGGTTCCTGCGCATCATCGTGCAAACTGCCCGCCAGGGCAGAGGGGAGCCACGGGCCTCGTCGCTCATTTCGATCACTCTAAAGCGCAATGGTGTGCGACTGAAGCCCCAGCCCTGCCGTGGCGACGGATGCTCCTGCGATCGCCGCGCGATTTACGATTCAATTGGCCGACTGAAACCGAAACCCTGGTCACGGAACTCAATCTTGCGTATATTACATGCAGGGGTGCAACAAAACATCCAACAAATGGTTCATGGAAGCAGGCCTCCGATGAGAGATCGTCATGACTTCCAGCGCCTTCTGGAGGCGGCCGAGCTGGTCTTCCGGCACGCCGATTTTCCAGGTAAGGGGCAAGTGGTCGACCGGTGTCGCAAGGAAGTGAATGACCTGACGAGCGGCAGGATCGATCAGCTCCGCACAGGCAAGACGCCTGGAGGAAATACTCCTCGGCGGCCGCGTCGTGGCCGCGAATTGAACGTTCCGGACGGTTCGCGCCCGGTGGCCCGGCTTCCGTACATCGCGGCCGGTCATCTCACTGGCGAATTCCCACCCGGGCGCTGTGCATCGCGCCGGGCCGCGTGCACCAGTTCATCGAGCTTTGAGAGGAAACGCGAACGATCCGATCTGGCGAACGGGGAAGGTCCGCCGCGAAAATCTCCAGACTGGCGGAGCATCTCCAGCAAGGCCCGCGTCGCCAGCGCATCGCCAATGGCGTCTTCCGTGAACTCCCAGCCCCCCGGCCCCAGGACTCGTGCTCCACGCTCCAGGCAGCGGCCCGCGAGCGGTATGTCGGAAGTGACCACGATGTCTCCCGTCGCCGCGCGTGCGGCGATCCAGTCATCCGCGACATCGAATCCGCCGCTCACGCCTACGAACTCGATGATGGCCTCCTGAGGCACGCGCATCGGTGAGTTCGAGACGACGAAGACCTTGATGCCATAGCGGCGGGCAACGCGATAGATCTCGTCCTTGACGGGGCAAGCGTCTGCATCGACGTAGATGGACATGTACGGGCCCCCGGTGGCAGCGGTTCCAGCGGTTCCAGTCGAACTTTCAGCCACTTCCCTCATCCGAGGCTGGCCGCTAGCATAGACGGCGTGATGCATCTCTCCAGGAACGCGCGGCGGGGTTCAGGCCGTTGTACCGGGTTCAGTCATCAGTTCGACGTCATGCTTTCCAGGAACGCTGACCATGGTTGCTCGAAACCGCGGTTTACGCTCGCTGAGCATCCTGCTTCTGGCAGTTGTCGTCAACGGCTCGATCCTGGCCATTGTCTTTCGCGTCTTGCCTCCTTCAGCCGCAAACGGTGACAAGCCGGGGTTCCGGTCCGCGACCAGCACGCGATCGGCCAGTCCCTCCCTGGAAACCCGGCGAGCCGCGGCTCGTGATCGTTCTCAATCCTCCGCTCGGTCCAGGAACCACCAGCCGGTAAAGAACGCCGCGTCTGGCGCCGGCGCCGGCGCTGACTCTGACTCGGAGCATGGGGTCGAGATCATCGCCGCGGAAACCGAGACCCAGGCAGACGGCTCACCCGGGCTTGGCGCACGGCAAGACGGTTCCGCCGTCTCACCTGAGAGCAAACAGTCCGGCGCCGGCCGGGAAAGTGCGCGAGATGCGGGCGAGGGTCTGACGCCTGGCGGCCATTTCCAGGCGGCTGCGCTGGCGGCGTATGAGAGCCGGCGGGCTGAGGCGCGAGACAGGGCAGGAGATCAGAAGCAACTGGCTTCGTGGTGCGATGCCCACGGTCTCTGGGACCAGGCCAGGACCCACTGGGAGTCGGTCATCCGCTTTGATCCGCGTGACGAGACGGCCCGCAGGCGCCTGGGCTACCGGTCCCGTCCGGGGGAGTCGGCCGTGGATGCCAGGCTCGCCGAGGAGGTGCTCCAGAAGAAGGCCAGGGAATACTGGTCGCACGAGCTGACCATCGCTCACAAGCAGATCGACGCCCAGAATGGACGCGGTGCCGCGAAGAAGGCGTTCGATGCGGCCACCCGGGTCGAGTCCGTGACCGATCCCCTGGCCGTCCCCACGCTCTGGAGCGTCTTCTCCGGCCACCACAAACACCATCGGCTGCTGGCCGGCGTGCTCGACCACATCAAGACCAGGCCAGCCTCCCAGATGCTTGCCGCCATCGCCGTCTACAGCTTCGACGAGAAGGCGCGCTTCGTGGCCACGCAGGCGCTGACCAGCCGCAATCCGGATGAGTTCATCGACAAGCTCGTTCCCCTTTTGAACCATCGCTTGCAGTACCAGGTGCAGGAAATTGCCGATGCCTCCGGCGGTCGGGCGCGCGTGCTCTTCATCGAGGGTCAACAGGCGAACTATCAATTGCTCTACCCGTCGCCGGTTCAGCAAGAAGCGGCCTCCTGCTTTGGCAGCTTCTACATGCCCGGGATCACCAGCCGCCAGGAGGCCCAGCAGTACAATGCCGCACAGTCCCGGCTGGCCAGGGCACTGACCGACCAGCAGATCGCGTCGGACAAGGCAGCCGTGGACGAGATCAACCGCTCGATCGACGGCCTCAACGAACGGGTGGTCCAGGTCTTGACCCAGGCGAGCGGGGTGTCGAACGGACCCGAGCCCGAAACCTGGCGGCGCTGGCTCGCGGAGCGCCAGGGTCAGACTTACCAACCGCTCAACTCCGTTTCCAGGCCGACGCTGGCGCAGGTCGTCTCGCCTCTCTACAGTCCGACATTTCTCGCCGTGGCCCCGGCTCCGAGCTGACGGCGCTGAACCCTTTCGCCCGGTACGGGCGTTTCCAGGCTCGCGTCGCGGCCCGCTTGCATCTCGTCGGCTCAACAAGAGGCCCAGTCGCTGCAAACGGCACCGGGCAGCCGGATCCGAAAGCCGCTGGACGCCCGCAGAAAATTCCCGGATGATCAAACACGCCAGGCGACGCGCCACAGGCGAATCGGCTTGATCGGACGGAGGTGAGTCTCTTGGTCGACAGCAATCGACGGGGTTTTGTCGCGGGCGCGGCTGCTGCGGTATGCTTTGCTTCGGACGCGGTCACACACGTGGTGAAGGCCGCCGAGATGTCACGGGGACATGCCGGCGACGACCTGGCCGCCGCCGAGGACTACTGGTCCGAGATCCGCCGCGCGTTCGACGCGGACCGGACGCTCATCAATCTCAATCACGGGGGCGTTGCACCCGCCACGCTTGCCGTCCTGGACGCCATGATTCGCGACACGCGGTTCGCCAACGTCGCCCCCGCGCATCAGATGTGGGAAGTGCTGGAACCGCGCATCGAGTCGGTCCGCCGCGAGCTGGCCCGGGAGTTCGGGTGCGATCCGGAAGAGGTCGCCATCACCCGCAACGCCTCGGAATCCATGCAGACGTTGATCGCCGGAATCCACCTTCAGCGCGGCGACGAGGTCGTGGTCTCCGATCAGAACTACCCGCGGATGCTCACGGCCTGGGACCAGCGCGCTCGCCGCGACGGCATCGTGGTGAAGCGCATCTCGCTGGGCGGGCCCAGCCCCGCGCCGGAAGAGGTCGTGGGCAGGTATCGGTCGGCCATGACGCCGAGGACGCGCGTCGTCGAGGTCACCCACGTGGTGAACCTCACCGGCAACATCCTGCCGGTTCGACAGATTGCGGACATGGCTCGCGCGCACGGAGCCGAGACCTTCGTCGACGGCGCCCATGCCTTCGCGCATTTCCCGTTCCGCCGCGATGAGCTGGGCTGCGACTACTACGCCACCAGCCTGCACAAGTGGCTGCTGGCCCCCGTCGGCACCGGCTTCCTGTATGTCCGCAAGGCGCTCATTCCCCGGATCTGGCCGCTCATGGCGGCGCCGGAATCGATGAACGCCGACATCCGCAAGTTCGAGGAGATCGGCACGCACCCCGCCGCGCTCCACAACGCGATCGCCGGCGCCCTGGCGTTTCATCGGGCCATCACCGCGGAACGGAAGATCGCCAGGCTGCGATACCTGCGTAACCGCTGGGCAGAGCAGCTTGCCGCGGCGACCCCTCGTGCCCGGCTGCTGTCACCGCGCGAGTGCGACCGCTCGTGCGCCATCGGGCTCTTGCACGTGGACGGCATCGATCCCCCAAAGCTCAAGGAACGGCTCTGGTCGAAGCATCGCATCATCACCGTCGCGATCAAGCATGCCGAGTTCTCCGGCCTGCGGATCACTCCCAACGTCGATACGGCGGCCGACGAGATCGACGTCTTCGCCGATGCCGTCTTGAAGGCCATCAAGGCGATCGGGTGAAGCCTGCCCGATCGCGGACGCGGCGCGGCGCGGCCGGGCGCGCGTCGGCACGCGCGCCACGCCTGCCGCATGCACCAGGTGCCGGTCAGTAGCGCAGTACTGCCCCGATGCGCTGGTGCAGATCCAGAGCCCCGGACTGGTAGAAGAAGACCTCGCCGCCATCGGCGAGGACCTGCTCGATCAGCTCGTCCACCGCGTCGTCCAGAGCGGCTTCGCCTGCACCGGTATAGGGCAGGAGGCGGTCGCCTTGCGGAGCGAGGTCAGCGGGATATTCAAAATCCGTTTCCACCAGCAGGATCTGGCAGCGCTCTTCGAACGCCGTGCGCCACACCTGGTCGATCCCCGAGGCGTGCCGGTTCACGCTCACGGCCTCGTCAAGCCGTACCAGGGCGCGCGTTCTTCTGAGGGTGGCTCCAGACTGGAAGACCGGCCAGGTGAGCTTCCCCAGCGCGCTGGGGCTGGTTTCGTCGTGGCTCCCCGCCACCAGCCCGACGATCGCATTCGGGTCCCTGGTGATCTCCTGGTAGAACGCGAGATAGCGGTCCACGCCGACCACGACCACGGGCAGCGGGTCATCCTTCTGGATGGCCGCAAGGGCCGCGTCGACCTCGCGAAAGAACTTGCGGTGTTCCTCGTCGCGAATGCCCGAGCGGTTGATTCCCTGGCCCGCCGGCAACCGTGACGCACCTCCCGCGCCCTTGTGCACCATCGGGAAGGGCTTTGCCGTATGCTCCGTCAGGACGTTGGTGGCCGCCTCGAAGAGGCGGGTCGGCTTCTCGGAGAGCACGAGCACCCGGTATCGGGGCGATCGGTTCAGCGTGTACACCAGGTCGCGGGTTGCAAACGTGGCGTCCATCACGACCCGTGCCTTCACCCGGAAGGGAAGCGGAAGCGCGGTCGCGACCTCGCGGCTGGCGAACAGGGCAAGTCCGTCCAGCGCGTGCTCCCAGTCCACCTGGCTCACGAGCTTTTTCAAGTTTTGAACGATCGAAGCGACCTCGCGCTTCTTGAACTCTCTGAGCAGCCGCTCCTCTCCCTTCGCCACCAGGTTTTTCACGGCGATCCGGTCTTTCTTGTTGGCCGGGGCGGTGCGATGCGTGGGTGCCAGAATGGAAAGGGACGGATAGTCGCGATGTGACTGGAGGCGCTTCAACTCGCTTCGAGTGATCATACGTGGCTCATGTTCCTGGCTGGCGAAAAGTCGTTAATGAATGCGAGTTAGCATAGTTGGGCCGTCGGCTATCGACAAGAACCGAGCAGATACAAGAACCGCGCGGCCCGTGGCAAAACGAAAGCAGCCGCTCTGGGACCCGGCGCTGCGCGAGGTTGATGGGCCGCTGTGCCAGGGGTGACAGCAAAACTGGTCCCGGCAACGGCTGCGGGGTAAGAACGCATGATTCCCGGGCGTTGCTACCGGAAGCACCCTACGACCGTCCTGAGCGGACAAGGTGAACTCGAGATTCACGAAGTTGCGCCCGGTGACGGGCTCGTGAGCGGATTCCCGGTATCAGCCTGCGGTGTGTCGGCGCTGCGCTGGACGCACCCTGCGTGTGCATGCATGCGAAGGCCATCCGGCTGGTAGAGTGTGTCCCGCACAGCGCCGACGCACCGATTGGTATCGTGTCCCACGAGGAGATCGAAAAAGTGACACGATTGGAATCGTATCCCACGTTGATGATTCGACCTGGTAGCCGGTTGCCACGCTGTTGGCGATAGAAACGGTGGCCGGATCGCTCCCTGGCGTTGTCCTGCGTGACGATGCCGTCCCGGTGCGTCGTCGCTGCGCTGGACGCACCGTACATGGTCCTCACGGACGCCTCGATCCCGGAGGCTTGATCCACACCTGATGGCGCCAGCGGAGGCCGCTCAGCGGTACGCGGCTGCCTGGATGCCGTACAGCTCGGAATACGGTCCGCCCCGGGCAATCAGCTCCTCGTGCGAGCCCACTTCCGCGACACGCGCGCCGTCGAGCACGACGATCAGGTCGGCCATCCGCACGGTGCTGAAACGATGCGAAACCAGGATGGTGATCCGTCCCTGCTCGGCGCCGTTGCGGCTGCCGGCCTTGCCGTTCCGCGCGGCTGCGGCGTAGCGTTCGAACAGCGCGTGCTCGGTCTCGGCATCGAGCGCCGCGGTGGGCTCGTCCAGTACCAGCAGCAGCGGATCGTCGCGCATGAAGCCGCGCGCCAGCGCCAGCTTCTGCCACTGGCCGAAGCTCACTTCCACGCCGCCGGGCCAGGTGGGGCCGAGCTGCGTGCTCAAGCCGGAGGCCATCCCCGCGACCAGGCCTTCGGCGCCGGCCCGGTCCACCGCCCGCGCCACCGCGGGCTCGTCGTCGAGCCGGGGCAGGTCGCCAATGCCCACGGTCTGCCGCGCCTGGAGCTCGAACCGGAAGAAATCCTGGAATGCGCCGGCCAGCCGCGATCGCCACGCCTCGACGTCCAGCCGCGCCAGCTCGCGGCCATCCACCAGGATGCGTCCGCTTTGTGGCTGGTAGAGCCGGCAGAGCAGCTTCACCAGCGTGCTCTTGCCCGCGCCGTTCTCGCCCACGATGGCGACCACGGCGCCGGCCGGCAGATTCAGACACACATCGTCAAGCACCTTCCGCGTGGTCCCCGGGTAGACGAACGAGACGTGCTCGAAGCGAATACCCTCGCGCAACCGGTCCGGCACGGGCTCTCGACTGTCCTCGACGAGCGCAGCCGCGTAGTCTTCCAGCCATGCCAGCCGTCGTGAGCCGTCCAGCCAGATGCCGCGCAGGAAACCGATCTCGCCCACCGTGGCGCCGATGTACGCCGAGAGCCGCGCCCCGGCCGTCAGCACCAGCAGCAGGTTGCCGGGCGACGCGTGCAGCCCGAGCGTGACGAAAAGGACCGCGGCAATGTAGCCAAGGGCGAATACGGACCACCCCAGCGTGTGCCAGGCGGCGCTTTGCCATCGCGCCCGTGCCAGGGCCGAGTACCACCGCTTCCACGCAGCCCGGCGCTGGGCGGCCAGGTGCTCGCCAATTCCCGTGACCCGCACTTCCTTCCCCGGCGCGGCCGTCGTGGCGGTCAGGAACAGGTGCCTGGCCAGGCGCGAGGCCGGCGCTCCTTGCTCCTCGGCGGCGCGCTCCACGCCCGGCCGCCACGTCGAGGTGAGCACGGTGGGCAGTGCGAACAGGGCCAGCAACGCCAGCGCCGGGTGAATCGAAACCAGGAGCGCCACCGTGACCCCCAGCCTCAGGATCCAGCCGCCCGTCGAAAAGATCGACATGTAAATGTGGTCAAGCACGAACACCTGGTCGCGCAGCACCGCCAGGCGATTGAGATAGTCGGGCCGCTCGTGATGTTCGATGCTGGCCACCGACGCTTGAAGCCGGGCGACATGTGTTTCCAGGGCGATGGTGACCTGGTCGCGAAACCGGCGCTGCACGCGAATGCTCACGACCCGCAGGAACCAGGTGCCCGTGGCGGCGATGGCCAGGCCCGCGGCCGCGGCCAGCACCAGCCCGCGCTGGCCGGCCAGTACGCCGTCGGCGAGCAGCTTGAAGAGCAGGGCGAGCAGGGCGTCCGGCAGCGCGGCCAGCAGCGCCAGCCCGAACGCCGCCAGGAGCAGCCCCGGCTCGGCCGCGTAGCCGCGGCGCAGCGCACGCCACATGGAGGAAAGCGCCGGTGGCAGGTCATCAGGAGAGGAGGTCATCGCTGGTCTCTTCACCTTCCTCGATGGTTTCGGAACCGAACCGCGAGGCCTGGAGCTCAAACATGGTCCGGTAGCGGCCTCCCAGCGCCATCAGCTCGTCGTGTGAGCCCAGCTCGATCACGCGGCCGCCCTCGAGCACGCAGATCCGGTCGGCGTGGCGCACGGTGGAGAACCGGTGCGAGATGAGAATCGTCGTGGTGTGGCGGGTGGCAGCCAGGATGCGGTCGAAGATCTCGGCCTCGCCGCGCACGTCCAGCTGCGCGGTGGGCTCGTCCAGCAGCACCAGGCCCGCGCCTTGCCGCACGGCACAGAGGGCGCGGGCCAGCGCCACCCGCTGCCACTGACCGCCGCTCAGGTCCGTTCCCCCCTCGTATCCTTTCGCCAGCACAGTCTCGAGCCCGGCCAGTTTGGCCGCTCCGGCGTCCGCGAGCGCCGCGCGGATCGCGTCGTCGGGCGCACCGGCCGGTGCGACGTTGTCGCGGAGGGGCAGCTCGAAACGGATGAAGTCCTGGAAGACGGCGGTCACGCGTGCCGCCAGGCGTCGAGGTCGAGCGTACGCAGATCGGCGCCATCGACCTCGATGGCACCTTGCTGGGGATCGTAAAGCCGGCAAAGCAGCTTCGCCAGCGTGGTCTTGCCCGCGCCGTTCTGACCAACGATCGCCAGCGACGACCCGGCCGGGATCGTCAAATCGAAACCGCGCAGGACCGGCTCGCCGGTACCCGGGTAGGCGAACGTCAGGTTGCGGCAGCGGATCTCGCGTGCCGGCCGGCCAGCGGCCGGTTGGCTGCCCGCAGCCAGCGCCTCCGGCCGGAGCCATCGCCTGTTGAAGGCGAAGCACCGCGGCCACCGGCGCCGCGGCGCCGTCGAGTGCCCAGGATAGCCCGCCAAAGGCAATCAGGCTGGTCAAGGCAGCCGCCGTCGTGAACGTCACGGCGCGGTCCAGCGGCAAGGTGCCGTTCGCGGCCGCGCTGGCCACTGACAGGAACACCACCAGGTTTGCCGCCAGCACCAGGAGCACGCTCCACAGGAGCGGCTGCTCGCGCAGCCTGGTGGCCTCCCAGCGCAGCTGGAACAGGCGCCGCCTGCTGGCCCGGAACCGCTCCACGGTCCAGCCCGCCAGGCCAAAGAGCCGCAGCTCCTTGGCGGCATGCGGCTCGACCGCCAGGCGATAGGCGTAATCGGCCTGCCGCTGGGCCTGCCGCACCTCCTCGGTGTTGCGATCGCGCCAGACGCTGCTTTCGCGCAGCAGCCAGTGCGTCGCCAGCCAGCTTCCGGCCAGCAGCACGGCCGCCCACCAGGCATACGCCGCCACCACGGCCGTTGCGGCCAGGCCCGCCGCCATCTCCATCAATCCCGAGGCAATGAAGTCCATCGAGATGGCCATGGGCGGCCCGCTGATGCCCAGGTCGAAGTCACGCGCCATGCTCAGGTCGCTGGTCAGCTCCGGGCTCTCGAGATGGCCCATGCCCGGCGGTCGGACGCAGGCCATCACCAGCCGGTCATTGAGCCACTCGGAAGTCCGCGTGCCCAGATTGGCGCTGAGGACCTGGTGCAGGGGCGGCAACACCTGGAGCGGCAGGAAAACCCCGGCCAGCAGCCAGAGCAGCGCCTGAGGATCTTCCCCGCGCTGCACCGCGCCCACGAGGGCGCCCGCGACCACGGCGAAGGCAGCCGGCAGCAGCCCGCGGAGGATCAGCACCCCCCACCAGGCCAGGGCCAGCGCGGGCTGCGCGGCGCTCAGGCTGAGAAAGAAGGCCCATTCCGGACGGGCTCGGAGGCTTGCAAGCATGGTCTGTCTTCCCTCGGTGATCATCCGGTCCGAGCATACCCGCTCACGCTCTCCCCGGGCATCAGCAACCGTATCCCGGCCGCCGAGATTTCCGGGCGGGATTGGCGAAGCTCCGGAACGCAGGGTATATTAGGAAAAGTTGCGACCAGGACGCCGGAATTCGCCATCCGCGATCGGCTTCCGTCATCGTCTGTCGCCTCGATCAGCCGATATCACGGGAGATTCAGCGCACGCGGCTTCGGAACGGTCTCCGCGGCGTGATCTCATGGTGCCTCTGCCAGGAGCGGACTGATGTCCACCGCGGGTAAAGTCCTGACTGTATTGATCCTGCTCTTTTCGCTGGTCTGGGTGATTCTCACGGCCGGGGTCGACCAGCTCAATCGCAACGGCAACCAGGCCCTGATCACGCTCACCGAACGCGTGGCCAAGTTGCAGGAGAATCTTCGCACCACGCAAAACGAGATCGTCGCGGTCAAGGACCAGACCCATGTCTTGCAGGCGACGATGGATCGCGAGCTGATGGTCATGAACTCACGCCAGAATGACGTCCAGCGGCTCGCTTCCAATGCGGCCGAGGTCCTCTCGCGGGTGCGTTATGAGCTGGCCACCGTGCAGGAAACCGTGCAATCGGCCCAGCAGCATCAGACGGAGCGGTCGGCCGAACTGGCCGTCGATCAGAAGGCCCTCGCCACCGCCCGGGACGAGGTCAAGCAGCTCATGGCCCGCGACGAGGAGCTGCGGGCACGCCTGGCAAGTCTGCGCGATCAGTTCAAGAAGACCTACACCAGCAGCGTGGAGACCCTCCGCCGCACGGCTCGGTGATCCCGGACGGCCCTGCCGACTGCACCCGAGAGCCGGAACACTCCACAGGGGTGTCTCCGGCTCGCGTTCGTATTGAGGCGTCACCCCCGGCATGGCCGTGCAAGCCCGGCGCACAACGATCAGCCCGGCGCACCAATCTTCCCCACTGGGTTGACCCCGTTTCCCTTTTTTACTACCATGCATTATTCTCGATGAGTTATTGGAACCCACCCGGAATCTTAACAAAAACGGCACCCGGGTCATGGGATGGCGGAGATCAGGGCGACGCATGAGCTCACAGGGATCAGTTGACAGCGTGGTGGGTGCCGGGAACGGCCGAGCGACCTTGAGCCACGGAATGGAGCTGACCGAACATCCCGCCGCCCGCACCTCCGCCGAGGGAGGATCGTGGGTGGGGATTGTCGTCAACCGCAGCTCGGGAACCGGGAGAAATGCTCTCCTGGTCCGGCGCCTGGTCGGCAAGCTGGCCCGGCTCGGCTTCGCCAGCGAGGTTGCCTGGACGCCGGCGGAGCGGCGATCGCTTGTGGCCGAATCCGCGTCGCGCCCAGGGTGCCGCTGCCTGGTGGCCGTGGGGGGCGACGGGACCGTCTCCGCCCTCATCAACGAAAAGCCAGGCGTACCGATCACCGTGCTGCCCGCCGGCACGGAGAATCTTGCGGCCCAGCATTTCGGGCTCCGCCGCAACACGGCGTCGCTCGTCCGGGACATCGCCGCCGGACATCTTCAGCAGACCGACCTGGGAATCGCGGGCGGCCGTCGATTCCTGCTGATGACCGGGTTCGGCTTCGACGGCGACGTCGTCACGCGGCACCATCGCGGCAGGACGTCGCGCTCCGGCAAGATCAAACCCACCCATCGGGCCGCCTATGTGGAACCGATTCTGCGGTCGAGCCTGTTTTACCGCTTTCCGCGCATCCATATCTCGATCGAGGACGCCGGCAAGGAAGAATGCCTGAGCGGCACCACCGTCTTCATCTTCAATCTCCCGCGCTACGCCCTGGGTCTTCCCTTCGCCCCGCAGGCCGATCAGAACGACGGGCTGCTGGATCTCGTCGTGTTCCGCGATCCCGGCCCCTTCCAGGCGCTCTACTATCTGTGGCGCGTCTTCCGCGGCACACACCTGGAGCATCCGGGCGTCTTCCATCGCCGGTTCCAGAAGCTCACCCTGACCTCGGCGGAGTCCATTCCGGTGCAGGTGGACGGCGACCCGGGCGGTTTCTTGCTGCCGCCGAATGGTACCCCGGCCGATCACGCACGGTCCCGGAACCAGCACGCACCGTGCGCGGTCGATGCACACGGCGGGACCATCGAGGTCGTGCCGGGTGCGATCCGCGTTCTCGTCCCCGCGCCGAAGGCCGCCAGGCGGCAGCGGGTTCCGCTCGTCAGATCGCCCTGGCTGCGTTAGAATCCGCCCGCCAGGTTCATGCGGAATTCCGCAGTGGCCCTTCAATCCGTCTGACGCAAATCGCATGGCGCAAACGCGTTGCCGCGGATTGCTTCGCCCGAGGTGGGCGGTGTGGACGGACCGGAACACGTATCGAGGGTCCGGGCCGGAGAATTCATCCCGCGGGAAGGAGACCGGACGTGGTTGATGAAGTGACCAATCCCGTGACTGTCGGCCCAGCCAGGATCGGCAAGGGGCAACCCCTGGCCCTGATTGCCGGCCCGTGCGTGATCGAACCGGGCGACATGACCCTGCGCATCGCGGTCCGGCTGGTCGAGATCTGCCAGCCCCTGGGAATTCCTCTGGTCTTCAAGGCGTCCTACGACAAGGCGAACCGCACGTCGGTCTCCAGCTACCGCGGGCCCGGCCTGTCCGCGGGCATGCACGTGCTCGCCAGGGTCAAGAGCGAGACCGGGCTGCCGGTGACCACCGACGTGCACGAGACGCAGCAGCCGGCTCGCATGGCGGAAGTGGTGGACCTGCTCCAGGTTCCCGCATTTCTGGCACGGCAGACCGATCTTCTGGAGGCGGCGGCCGCAACCGGCCGGCCCGTGAACGTGAAGAAGGGACAATTCATGGCCCCCTGGGACATGGCGAACGTCGTCTCCAAGCTGCGAGCGTTCGGCGCATCCGGGGCGATCTTGACCGAGCGGGGAACGACCTTCGGATACGGCCGGCTGGTCAACGACTTCCGTGCGATCCCGCAGATGCAAGAGACGGGGGCCCCGGTGGTGTTTGACGCGACCCATTCCGTTCAGCTTCCCGGCGCCGGCAGCGGAGGCACCACGACCTCGGGCCAGCGCGACATGATCCCTGTCCTGGCCCGCGCGGCGGTGGCGGCCGGCTGCGATGCCCTCTTCCTGGAGGTTCACCCCGACCCGGACCGTGCGCTCTCGGACGGACCGAACTCGCTCCGCCTCGATGACCTGGAGCGGCTGCTGCGAACCTGCCTGGAGATCCGCAGGGCCATCCATCAGGGAGGCAGCGCCGCGGCGCCCGGTTGAGAATCGGCATGATCCACCGTCTATTCGGCACCCGTCGGCCCGAGAGGTCCGTCGGCCGAGGGATCGATCGGCTCGCCGGCATCGGGGTATTGTCCCAGCTTCATGCTGAGGACCTTCTCGTAGTCGGCCACGGACTGGTGAATGAACGCGTCGGAATAGCCGAGAGCGTCGGCCGCGTCGACCGCGGCAGTGAAGCCGCACAGCGTGGCCACGTCGGCCGCGACCCGGTCCAGATCAGCGAGCGGGCCGGCTTCCGGGGCAGGACCCAGCAGGTGCCGCTCCGCCGGCTCGGCCCGGATGTTCATGGCGTTCTGAGCGGTGTCAGCGGCCTGCACCGCCTGGATGATGGCGGCGATAGCGTCCTGCCGCGCGGGGTCTCCATGAGCGTGATCCCGGAACGGCTCGAGCTGGCGGATCTCGCTCTCGCAGGACGAACAGGGCTGGCCATGCGCAAATCGCTCGGCCATCTCCAGGGCACGGCTCACGGCCGCTTTCAGCTCGCTGGCGCCGGCCCGATCCTCCGGAAGCAAGGCCAGCCGCTCGACCCTCCGCGCACGCGCACCGCCAGTGCCACGATGGCACGCAGGGGAAGTTTCTTCAGGTCATCGGCCGTGTATCTTGGTAGATTCATCGTTACCTCGGTGCAGGGCGCCGGGCCGTGCTCCGGTCGTCTCCTGCCATGACCCGGTGGCAACCGTGCAGCAGCAGGCTATCCCTATCCAGTAAAGACCAGGCCGGCGCAGGGTCAATCGGCGCGCGAGCGGTCAAATTAGGGTCGGCCCGCGGCCCTGGACCGGGCGGGGCGATCGCAACGCAATGCTTCAAGCTTGCCAATCCGAGGCCAAAAAGAATAGTGTGAAAGCGAGGGAGCTTTCTGATCCGCCCGAAATGATTCTGGAGTTTTCGCGTGGCCAGCTTATCCCTGACGCGTCAATCGATCGCGAGGACGGTCCTTCTCTGTCTGGTGGCAATGCTGGCCTGCTGGCCGGGAAGAACGGTCTGCGGCGCGACGGGCGACGCCCCGTCCTCACCGGGGACGTTGCGCGGGCCTGACGGCCGCCACGTTGACCTGGCTGCCCCCGCGGGCGGGCTGACCGTCCTGGTTTTCTACTCGTCCGAATGCCCCATCTCCAACGCGTACAGCCCCACGCTGGCATCAATGGTCTCGACATTCCCGGCCCAGCGGGTGAAGTTTGTGGGCGTCTGCGTCGATCCCGACCTGAGTGATGCGGACGTACGGGCCCACGCTCGCGACTTCGACCTCAAGTTCCCGGTGGTCCGCGACCGCCATGGAGCGTTTGCGCAGAAGATCGGTGCCACGATGACTCCCGAGGCGTTCGTGATCGATGACCAGGGACAGGTGCGCTACCACGGGCGCATCGATGACCAGTTCGCGCGGCGCGGGGTACGCAACGCCAATCCAGCGGGCACCCAGTTGAAGGACGCGATCACCGATTTGCTGGCGGGCAAGGCCGTGAAGAGCGCCCACGTCGAGGCGGTCGGCTGCCCGATCCCCAAGTACAAGACGCCCTCGGTCGCGCCCACCTACTGCAACGAAGTGGTGCGGATCATCCAGAAGAACTGCCAGGAATGCCATCACAAGGGCCAGGTAGGCCCGTTCGCTCTGGACACCTACGACCAGGCGCGGAAGCGGGCCGACGACCTCGCCGCGGTGGTCGAGGATCGGACGATGCCCCCGTGGAAGGCCGCTCCGAACATCGGTGTCAAGTTCAAACACGACCGCTCGCTGGCGGCTGCGGACATCGCCACGCTGGCTGCCTGGGCGGAGGCCGGTGCACCGGAGGGCGACCGCTCGTTGGTCCCGCCTCCGCGCACTTTCCCCAGGGACTGGATCATGGAGGGCGGCCCCGATCTGGTGCTCGACATCGGGACCGACTTTCAGGTGCCCGCGTCCGGAGGAGACATCTACCGCTGCTTCGTGGTGCGGACGAGCCTGCCGGCCGACGCTTACGTCTCGGGCATCGAGTACCAGCCGGGCAACCGCCGCGTGGTTCATCACGTGCTGTCCTACATCGACACCGCCGGGCAGGGACGCAAGCGCGACGAGGCCGAGCCCGGTCCTGGCTACTCGTGCTTCTCCGGACCGGGAATCGAGATCCACGGCGACCTGGGCGGCTGGGCGCCGGGCAACCAGCCCACCCAGCTCCCGGACGGCATCGGCCGCTTCTTGCCGAGGAATGCCGATGTGATCGTGCAGGTGCACTACCACCCCGCCGGCAAGGAAGAGACCGACCGCACGCGCATCGGTCTGCGGTTCGCGCGGAAACCCGTTCGCCAGGTACTCCACTGGAACGCCGCGCTGAACACGGAATTCAAGCTGCCCTTCGGCGAAACCAACGCCGAGGTCCAGGCCGTCTGGCCGGTCCCCGTGGATCTGGTCGCCCACGCCGTCGTGCCGCACATGCACCTGCTGGGCAAGGACATGCTGATGACCGTCACCTTCCCGGACGGCCGCACGCAAGACCTGATCAAGATCGACAACTGGGACTTCAACTGGCAGTACACCTATTACTTCGAGAAACCGCTCGACCTGCCCAAAGGCTCGCAGGTCAAGGTCGTCGCGCATTACGACAACTCACCCGGCAATCCGCGCAGGCTCAAGGAAATGCCGCCCAAGGAGATCGGCTGGGGCGAAGCAACCACCGACGAGATGTGCATTGGCTTCATCGCCGTGACGAAGAAAGGCCAGGACCTGACCCGTCCCGGCGAGAAGGATGACCTGGACGACACCTTCGAGGATCAGGTTGAAGGGTTCCGCAAGAAACAGGCGGAAGCCCAGAAAGGAAAGCCGGCGCGGTGACCGGACCGCGGCGTGGCAGCCGGGTCGCCGTCCCCGCGCACTGAGCCGGGCGAAGGCATGTCGAACGGCAACCCAGTAAAGCGTTGCCAGCTTACGCACAGCTGCACTACAATCTGCACCTGTCGCGAAGCTGCATCGTAAGTGGGTATCAGTCCGTTCCACTCCTCGCTCAGGGGATGATCATGAATCGGCGATTCCGGTGGGCGTGCGCCCTGGCCTGCACCTTGTTCGCGGTCAACGCCCAGAACGCGGAGGCGCAGTGGGGCTTTCCTGGCGGCTTCGGCGGCTTCTGCTGGGGAGGTTGGGGCGTGGGAACCGCCGAAGGCGACATCGCCCGCGGCATGGGCCTGTACGCCGAGGGGATGGGCTTCTACGAGCGGCAGACCGCCGAGGCCCGGTCCATCGACACCGATACGGTGATGCGGTGGAACGAGTATGTGCATGAGGCGCAGCAGAATGCCAATCGCATGCGGGCCCAGAGGCAAGCCGGCGCCCGCGAGCGAACCACCAGGCTGAACGAGGAGAGGCAGAAGCGGCTCCGCGATAACCCCGAGCCGCGCGACATCGAACGCGGAGACGCGCTGAACGCGGCCCTGGATGAGATTGACGATCCCCGGGTCTATGCGAAGGCATTGCAGGCGGCGAAGGTGAAGATTGGCGGCGATGCCATCCGCCACATTCCCTTCCGCTACGCCTCCGCCGCCATCACCTACAGCATCCACGAGCTGAGCAACGGGCCGCTGCCGAAGGCACTCATGGCACCCGCGTTCGAGACCCAGCGCAAGAGCCTCAAGGAACTGGACCAGCAGATCACCGAGCAGATTGCCGACGCCAGGGAGCCCGACCCGGCCACCGTTGACAAGCTGCTTGCGGTGATCTACGAGACCGAGCAGCAGCTCGGCTCGCTCTTGCCCCGGACCGAGCGTGCTCGCCAGGAGGCGGAACGGTACCTCAAGGGCCTGCACGGACTGACGGCCATGCTCAAGACCCCGTGCTCGATGTGATCCTCGCCGGCGTCGAAAAGCGCCCGGAAGCGACCCTGGGCGAGCTGCTTAACTTCATGACGGCCTTCAACCTGCGCTTTGGCGTGGCGGGCACGCCTCAGCAACGCCAGGTTTATAACATGCTTTACCCCAAGCTCGTGCAGCTGCGCAACGAGATCGCCCCGGCGCTGGCGACCACCGCGGCGCCCAAGACCAACGGCCATGAGCCCGAAGATTTCTTTTCCGTGATGAGTGACAAGGACCTCGAGAAGAAGGCCCCCAGGCCACGCGGCCGCGCCCGGCAAGCCAATCCGTGAACATCCGGCTCGTAAACTCTTCAGGCAGAATCGAGAAGAAGCGATCATGAGATGGGCGAATCATGCCTGCGCATCGGGTTTCACGTTCTTGGTCCTGATGAGCCTTGCCCATCCGGGTGCAGCCGTTGCGCAAGATCAAAAGCAAGGCCTGGCTTCCCACCAGTCGGCCGTTTCGATCGACGAAGATTATAACCGGAAGCTCGTGGAACTGGAGCGGCAGCGTCTTGAGCAGCTCGCCCGGCTCGCCCAGGGCCAGCCGCCTCCGCAGGCCGCGGCGACTTACGAACGGCTTTTCCGGCTGGCCATAGTCGGCGACCTGTTCCGCGACGTCGAGCCCGCGGCCGATGCGGTCATCGCGCAGGGGACCCCATCGCCCACCACGAGCGCACTGGCTCACCTGGTCAAGATCATTGCCGAGTGTGACCGCGGCGCCTTCGAGCAATCGCTCCGGAGCCTCCGCGCGGCGGTGGCCGAGAGTACCCAGGAGAAGAAGGCCACCGTGGCGCGAGCCGCGCTGGCGCCCGGTGAAGTCATCGGTATCTGCGAGGCGTATTACCAGCGCCTTGTTGAAGCAAACCAGTTCGCCATCGCGCGTGAGGCGTTTCGTCTCGTGCTCGATCAGCCCTTCGACCCCTCCGTCAAGGACTTCCTCGCCAGCCGTCTGAAGCGGATCGAGCTGGTCGGCAAGCCGGCGCCGGCCATCCAGGCAACCGACCTTGACAGCAAGCCGTTCCACCTTGCCGATCAGAAAGGGCATCTTGTCCTGATCGTCTTCTGGGCAAGCTGGAGCATCCCCTCGGCGGCTCAGACCTCATGGCTGGAACAGGTGCAGGACGCGTACCAGAACCATGGGCTGCGGGTGGTGGGCGTGAACGTGGACGCCCACCAGGGAGGCGGGCAGAAACTCGAAACGGTGCTTCCCGGCATCCGCCGCTTCCTGCTCGATTACAACATCACCTGGCCCATCGTGCTGAGCGGCAGCGGCGAGAAGGACATCGCCGGCGCCTATGGCATCTCGGACATCCCGGCCAACGTGCTTGTCGGCCGCGACGGCAACGTGGTCCAGATCGACCTCTCCCCGCGCAACCTCGAGCCCGTCCTCAAGCAGCAGCTCGCGCGCTGACCGGCGGCATGGCGGTTCCATTCCGAAGACGCCGGAGAGACAGTGACAGGCCATCACAGGCCGGTCGGGTTGGCCGCGGCCTCGAGCGAATCGTAGAGCGAGAGCAAGAACTGGTGGAAGCCCTCCGCGACCAGCGGCGTGGTCTGGCTACGAATGACCTTGAGTGCGGGCTGACCGTATTCCAGCAGTCTTTGCCGCGCGTAGGTGATCGTGGTGATGGGGGCCGAGCGGTATTTCTCGACCAGGTCAGCCACGGCCAGACACGCTTGATCCGACGTGTTCCGCCTGGTGATCAGGTCGCCCTCAACGGGTGCATCGCTCGGCCAGATGAGCACCCGCGCCGGGCCGAAGAAACGGTTGATCGGCACCACGGGCCGTCGAGGTGTGGAACCCCCGGTTGTCTCGGTGCTGCTCGGCGGAGGCGCCGGCTGCGGCCGTGTGTTGCTGGCCAGGCTTACATTGCCGTCAGGTTGCCAGCGGCTGGCCTGGTATCCGGGCGAGCGGCGGTCGACAATGCCGGCGTGGGGCACGAAGCCATTGTCGCGCACCCGGTTCACGAAGGCGTTCGGGTTGTTGGCGTAAACATTGTTGGAGACCGGCCCGCGCGCGCCCGGCGTTCAGCAGGGAATGCTGGTTGATGAAGTCCCCGGGCGACGGCACGTAATTGAAGCCGCCAATGACACCCATGCCAAAGTCCATGGCCAGCGCAGGGGCTGAGCAGAGCGGCAAGCTCACGGCCAGTGCGAAGAGAGCGGGGAAGAAGTGCCATCGCGGCCGATTCGCGAGCATCGCGCAGTCCTCCAGACAGTAAGATCACCGCGGCCGATCATCACATGGAGCCAGAATCGATCCTCTGGCGGAACCACGCGCTGCAACCGCGCCCGCGTGAGCGAATTGATTCTAAAGACGTCCAGGCTCCAGGGAAAGGCCAACGGCTGGCCAGGATCGGCGCGGGCGGTCGCACCCGGTAGCGGGGTCGGCCGCCTCCCCAACCAGCACAGAGCGGTCACGGTGCCTGGGTGGTGCTGGTCGGGCAGACGCCCGAGGTTGGGGGCTGCGCCGTCCGAACCACGCCCTGACGGACGTGGTCACGGTTTCGCGTGCTGCCTCGAATCGAGTCGCCCCGGCGGAAGTTGCGGTGGCCTCGCCCACCAGGGCGATCCGGGCGGTGGGGCGTGGCATGGAGCGATTTCTGGCGAGGCGGGCCGTTCCCTCAATTCAGGTCCGGCACCAGTGGTCCGGCGAGATCCACGTGGTAGAACAGCCGGCCGGCCAGCGTGGGCATGAAGGCGCTGGGCACCCACGGGTCCGGTCCGTAGCGCAGCGTCATCCACAGGCTGGCGCCTTGCCATTGCATGCCGCGGTCGAACACCCCGTCGGCGCCGCCGATGATCCGGTCCGCCTCGAGGAACAGCCCCGGCCCGATCGTGTTGGCGAATGCGGGAACCAGCGTGGTGCGACTTCGGAAACTTGTCAGCGCGTTCTGCTCGATCGTGAGCGGATGCAGCCGCGCCCCGATGCGGTGCGACTGGGTTTTCCATTCCTCCAGCGAGGGGAACTCGGCCGCGAAATGGGGCTCCCAGAAGGCGATGTGGCACACCCGGCCGATGCCGAAGATGACGATCAGCTCGGCCCCCTTGCTTTTCAGTTCACCGATCCGCTCCGGGTAGTGGGGCAGTCGATCGGCGGTGGCGAACCAGCGCCTGCGCGGGGGAACGGTGCGCGAGCCGAGCGGCCCGTAGAACGCCCGCTCCATGGCGTACTGGAAGGCACCGGGGTTCTCCGGCGGCAGCGTGGCGCCGGTCCTGTCGCTCCATTCGTCCATGTTGAAGCCGTGAACATGATCGCAGGGGACGTGCCACTCCTTCAGGAAGTAGACCGCCCATCGGTACATGCCCATGGGCCCAACGGGCAGGATCAGGGCGGCGGCGCGGCCATGGTCGCGGGTACGGCGGATGGCGGTGGCAATCTCGTGGCCCATCATCACGTCGAAGTCGCTGCCGCACTGGCAGGGGATCAGCTCGAAGTCGGGGTGCCACCAGGACTGGCGGTCGCCGATCGTCGCCGGGTCGCACGAGCAGCAGGCGTCGATCCGCTCCAGGTTCCAGCCGGCCGGCAAGAAACCCTCCATCAGCGAGCCGGCGATGGTGGACAGCAGGTTCATGAGCGTGCCCTCACTCGATGGTGATGACGACCTTTCCCGTGAGCGCTCCGGAGCCGCCCGCCGTGCTGGCTTCCAGGAACTTCTCCGCCTCGACGGCCGCGGCGAGCGGGAAGGTGCGGCCGACGAGCGGCTTGAGCTGCCCTTCCTCGATCCAGCGAATGATGTCGCGCGCGCAGGGCTCCTGTTCCTCGGGCGTGGCGTTGAACATGGCGAAGCCCATGAGTGCGCAGTTCCTGGGGTAGAAGGCTCCCAGGGGGAGCGCCGGCCTGGCCGTGCGTCCGGCCATCAGCAGCATCCGGCCGCGCTTCCGCAGCAGCGGAACGGAGACCTCAAGGTTCGGCTCGCGCTGGGTCTCGTACCACACGTCGAAACCTTCCGGGGCGAACTCGCGGAGGCGTGCGGGCAGGTCCTCGGTCTTGTAATCGAGAGCCAGGTCGGCGCCGAGGCTCTGGCACAGCTCGACATGTTCGGGGCCTCCCGCCGAGGTGGCGATTCGCGCACCGGCCGCCTTCGCCATCTGCACGACCATCGAGCCGACCCCGCCACTGCCTCCGGGAACATACGCCGTCTCGCCCTTCTCGAGGCGGCCGTACCGGAACAGCCCCAGGTGCGCGGTGATGCCCACCAGGGCCATGGCCGCGGCCTGCTCGTCCGGCAGCAAGGCCGGAGTGGGATAGAGCCAGTGCTCGTCGACGGCAGCAAACTCGGCGGCCGCGCCCTGACGTCCCAGCAGTCCCTGGTTCGATCCCCAGACGCGGTCGCCCACCTGAAACTTCTTGCTCCCCGCGCCCACTTCCTCCACCGTCCCGGCAAGGTCGCAGGCGATCACGTAGGGGAAGGCCAGCGGAAACGCCACCATGCCCGAACGGATGTAAAGATCGATGGGGTTGAGCGCGACGGCCCGTACCCGGACCAGCACCTGTCCCGGGCCGGGCGCGGGCCGGGGAAGTTCACCCACCTTGATGTTCTCAGGTGGACCTGTCTGCTCGATATAAGCAGCTTTCATGGCAAGCCATCCTCGACGCAATCCAGATCGATCTCGCGGCCAGCAACCTCGGTCTCCATGATACCGCCGTTTCCTGGCAGCTCCTATCGCTCTGGCACACAAAACACGCAGGGAACTGTTGCGACTCCAGGGCCGTTCGGAGCAAACGCGGCTGGTGCTATTGGCCCAGGGCGGACGCGGCGATAATCTCAGGTGTTGTGATCGGCCCCGGCGCGCGCCGGGCTGAGGAGTCTCTGGTTGCTCGTCGTCATCGACCCACTGGATATCGATGTCCGATCGTCCCGCCATCTGCGTCTTCTGCGGCTCTTCCAGCGGCTCACGGCCCGTCTATCATCGGGTGGCGCGGCAGGTCGGCACGATCCTGGCGCGCCGGGACATCGCGCTGGTGTACGGTGGCGGCAAGGTCGGGTTGATGGGAGTGCTGGCCGACGCGGTGCTGGGAGCAGGGGGCACGGCGATTGGCGTGATCCCGCGCGGGCTGGCGACCAGGGAGGTAGCCCACGACGGCCTCACCGAGCTGCACGTCGTCGTCGGCATGCACGAGCGCAAGGCGCTCATGGCGGCGAAGGCGACGGCGTTCCTCGCGCTCCCTGGCGGGATCGGCACGTTCGAGGAGTTCTTCGAGATCCTCAGCTGGGGCACCCTGGGCATTCACCGAAAGCCGATCGGCGTCCTGAACGTGGAGAATTATTTCGACCCCCTGATCACACTTCTGGACCACGCAATGAGCGAGCAGTTCATCCGCCGAGGAAGCTTGCATCCGCTCATCACCTCCAGCGATGCCGAGGAGATCGTCTCCAGGCTACTGGCCTATGCTCCCCCCGATGAAGGTGAAAGCCCGCGCTGGATCACGCCCGCGGAGACATGACAAGCGTGAGGCATCGTGACCGGTGCCGCGGCACAGTAACCTTTGTACGAGGCTCTTCAAAAGGTTTACCATGTGCTGAACACGAGGGTCCTGGAGGACGGACGACGCGACTCTGGGTCCTGTTCGGGAACTCCGGGACGAACGGGAGACCGCTTTCATGAATCGGGCGTACTGGATCATTGCGGGATTGCTCGTCGCCGGCTCCTGGGTGCTGGCGGCCTCGCTCTACCAGGGACTCCCCCAGCGCGTTCCCACGCACTGGAACTGGGAGGGCAAGGTGGACGGCTGGGGCAACAAGTCGTGGGCCACATTCCTCATGCCCGGCATGATGACGATCATGCTGGTCTTCTTCGTCTTCCTTCCGGCCCTGTCTCCCAGACACTTCGAGGTGGACAGGTTTCGCTCGACCTACCTCTACATCATGGCGGTCATGATGGGCCTGTTCGCATACATGAACGTAATGATCTTGCTGGCGACGTGGCAGGAAGTGCACCAGGGACCGAAGCTCTTCGATATCGGCCGCGCGCTCATCGCCGGCGTGTTCTTGTTCATCGCGCTGATCGGTAATGTGATGGGCAAAGTACGCAGGAACTTTTACATCGGTATCCGGGTTCCGTGGACGCTTGCCAGCGACCGGGTCTGGGATGACACCCATCGGCTGGCCGCCTGGCTGATGGTGGCCGGCGGGCTCATCGGCTTTTTGATGGTGATCGTCAGGCTGCCCGTCTCCTGGTCGCTGGGCGTCCTCATTGTGACGATGTGCATACCCGTCCTTTACTCGTTCGTTCATTACAAGCGGCTGGAACGGCAGGGCGTCCTCTGAACAGGTTCGCAATCGTTCTTTGACAGTCATTCAGCAGGTTGATGCGATCCTGGACGACCGGGAAGCCGCTTTTTGTGGGACACGGGACCCGATTCGGATCGTGTCACTTCTTCGATCTTGTCGTGGGACCCGATTCCGATCGTGTCACTTCTTTAATCTTGTCGTGGGACCCGATTCGGATCGTGTCACTTCTTCTGTCTGATGGACCAGGAAATGGCACGATCGGAATCGTACCCCACGAGGAGAGCGGCCAGGCAGGGCTCTCAGCCCCGGGCAAGCGAGCTGCAATCCTGTCCAGACACTTCTGCGGATCTGCCTGGCTGGGAGATCGGTCGCGGGTTTACGATCCGGCCGAGAATCGGTGATCGACGAGCGTCATTTCGTCAGTTTGATCACCGTGTAAGGCGACTTGGTGGCGGGCTTCCTGGAACTTTTGCTGGCAGGCTGCCCGCGCTCGAAGCGGATCTCCTGGCCGGCGATGCCGTCGTGGATCGCCCCGCCCTCCACGTTCGCTTGCAGGCTGGTGAGGGCGTCTTCCACGGTCCTGGCGAAGCCGTACCTGGCGTCCGGGATCACCGCCGTCTCGAACGTCACGCCCGGAGGCAAGGCCGCGGCGAGCGCCTCGCGGTCCTTGAGCGGTCCGGGTAAGGGGCCCGAAGTGCCCTTGCCGCAGCCGGGCGGCCCAAGAAACAGCAATCCGGCCAGCACGATCAACGCGCAGCACTCAAACGAGCGTACAGGACGCATGGTCGCACCCTTCTTCCTTGACCACGACATGGTGAGCCAAAAACCTACTCCTGGCGACAGTCTGCAATCTGTCGCCGGACTCCGCAAGGGGTTCGTCAGGTGAGCGGGCAAGCGACGGTCACGAAAGTCCGATGATCATTCCTTCGGCATCCACATCGATCTTCTCGGCCGCGGGGCGTTCCGGCAGGCCGGGCATGCGCATGATCTCGCCAGTGAGCGCCACCAGGAACCCTGCGCCCGCGGCGATCTCGACGTCGCGGACGTGGACCGTGAACCCCTTGGGACGGCCGCGCAGCTTGGGGTTATCGGAGAGCGAGTCCTGCGTCTTGGCCATGCAGATGGGTAGCTCGCCATAGCCCAGCTTGCGGGCTTTCTTCAGCTTTGATTCGGCCTCTTGCTGGATGTTCACGGCCGCGGCGCCATACATCACGCGGGCGATCTCCTCGATCTTCCGCTCGGCTTTCCACTCCAGCGGATAGAGCGTCTGGAGTGGTGTCTCGGGGCCGTCCACGGCCGCGACCACTTTTTCCGCCAGCGCTATCGCGCCGCGGCCGCCGGCACCAAAGACGTTGGCGGTGGCGCAGGCGATACCCCGGCTGTTGCAGTACACGTGCACGAGGTCGAGCTCCTCGGGTGTGTCGCTGGCGAACTGGTTGATCGCCACGATGACGGGTTTGCCAAAGTGCGCGGCACTATCCAGGTGGGCGGCCAGGTTGACCAGCCCATGCTCGACAGCGATCGGGTTCGGCCTGGAGGTCTCGCCCAGGGGCACGCCGCCGTGCATCTTCAGCGCGGATGGTGGCGACGATCACCACGGCGGCGGGGTTCAGGTTGGCGCCGCGGCACTTCAGATCGAAGAACTTCTCGCCGCCCAGGTCGAACGCGAAGCCGGCCTCGGTCACGGCGTAGTCGGCCAGCGTCAAGGCCATGCGGGTGGCGACCACCGAGTTGCAGCCGTGCGCGATGTTCGCGAACGGTCCGCCGTGGATGAAGGCGGGAACCGATTCAGTGGTTTGCACAAGGTTGGGGTGAAACGCCTCGTTGAGGATGGCGGCCATGGAGCCGACCACTCGAAGCTGTTTCGCGAGCACCGGCTCGTTATCCATGGTGAAGCCGACGAGGATGCGGTCCAGCCGCACCCGCAGGTCGGCCGGTGAGTCCGCCAGGCAGAGGATCGCCATGACCTCGCTGGCCGCGGTGATGTCGAAGCCGCTCTCGCGCGGGATGCCCTGCGGCCGGCCGCCCAGTCCGATGATGATGTGCCGCAAGGCGCGGTCGTTCATGTCCAGCACGCGCTTCCAGAGCACCTTGGTCGGGTCGAGCTTGAAGTCGCGGAAGTGGATGTGGTTGTCGATGGTCGCGGCCAGCAGGTTGTGGGCGGCGGTGATGGCGTGAAAGTCGCCGGTGAACTGGAGGTTGATCGTATTCGACGGTTCCACCTTGCTGAGCCCGCCGCCGGTGGCCCCGCCCTTGCGGCCGAAGACCGGTCCCATGGACGGCTGCCGCAGCGCCAGGGCCACCCGCTTGCCGATGCGCCGCAGCCCCTGCGCCAGGCCGATCGACGTGGTGGTCTTCCCCTCGCCGGCGGGCGTGGGCGTGATCGCGGAGACCAGGATCAGCTTGCCCGGTTTGCGGCCCGATGCGGCCATCGCTTCCAGCCGCACCTTGGCCTTGTCGCGGCCATAGGGCTCCAGGAAATCCTCGGCGATGTCCAGGTCGCGGGCGACGTCCACGATCGGCCGCTGTGTCGCGGGCTCAGGGCGTGTCATGCGGTTCGGTTCCTCGTATCGTGGGTTCGTTGGTGTGGTCTTGAGCGCCGGCTACCGGGTCGATCCACTGGTCGAAATGGATCCAGATGGTCCGGGAATACTGCCAGACCCAGGGAATGAGCGGCACGCAGATGAGCCAGGCCAGCAGCACCAACCGCAGCAGCGACCAGCCGGGTATCAGCAGATGCTCGATCAAGGTGAGCAGGGCGATGAGCGGGATCCCGAGGCCGTAGCTGACGTACATGGCCCCCGTGAAGTAGCCTGCCTCACCGCGGTCGAAGTCGAGCCCGCAGCCAGGGCAATTCTCATACATCACCAGGGCCGATGGGAAGATGGAATGGCCGCACCGCGGGCAGCCGCGGCGGAGGATGGTCCAGAACTTGCCCCGGTTGTTCATGGTGATGATTTGCACTCCGCGGCTCCGGTCATCAGCCCACCTTCACAAACTCGGCGTTCTGGCCCTGGGGGAACTGCCCCGCGACGATGCGATGCTTGCCGGTGAGCAGCCAGGTTGTCCGATTCGGGGGAGCGATCCAGCGCAGTCGCAGAATCAGGCTGACCACCATGGGAGGGCCAATCTCCGGACGGACCTAATAGTAAGTGCACGAAACGATGCCCGGTAACCCGCTGAGGCCACCACCCCCGCCGGGTCCAGGCCGGCGGAGAACGGCTCGTCCAGGAACATCACGGGGGCCTCGGTGACGAGTGCCGTGCAGAGCGCACGCTTTTTCGTCTGCCGGGCCGAGTCGCTGCGGAGCGGTCCGTCGGCCTGTTCGGTAAGGTCGAAACCAGTTCCCCGCGCTCCACGCGCAGGCTGATCCGGCGCAGGACGGGCTTGACGCCGTAATGCTGGGTCACCTCGTGCAGTTCAATCACGGGAGAGGCTTTCGGTCGCTCATTTCAGGTACTTCGCCAGCCAATCCTGAACCTCGTGCCACCAGACGATCTTGTTTTGCGGTTTGGCGATCCAGTGGCCCTCGTCGGGGAACCAGACGTAGCGGCTGGGCACGCCCAGGCGCTGGAGGCACGTGAACATGCCCAGGCCCTGCGCGTCGGGCACCCGGAAATCGAGGGCGCCGTGGATCACCAGGGTGGGCGTCCGGAAGCCGCGGGCGAACGAGCTGGGCGAGCGGTCGCGGTAATGCTCGGCCCGGTCCCACGGAAAACCGCCATATTCCCACTCGGGGAACCAGAGCTCTTCGGTCGTGCCGTACATGCTCACCAGGTCGAAGACGCCGGCGTGGCTCACCAGCGCCTTGAAGCGGTCGGTATGCCCGCAGATCCAGTTCACCATGAAGCCGCCGTACGAGCCGCCGGCGGCCGCGAGCTTCGTCTTGTCGAGGAACGGGTACTTCTCGAGTGCGAAGTCGAGGCCCTTCATCAGGTCGTCGTAGACGCGGCCCGTCCAGTCCTGGCTGATCTGGTCGGTGAAGTGCTGGCCGTAGCCGGTCGAGCCGCGCGGATTGACGGCCACCACGGCGTACCCGGGCGCGGCGAACATCTGGTAATTCCAGCGCCCGTGCCACTCATCGTGCCAGGCGCCTTGCGGCCCGCCGTGGATCAGGAAGAGCACCGGATAGGTCTTCTTCGGGTCGAAGCCGGGCGGGCGGAGGAGCCAGCCGTGCACCGGCTCGTGATCGGCGCCGGGGAAGGTGAAGCCCTCGATGGCGGGCAGGTCGAGCTGAGACGCAAGCGCAGCGTTGTGCGCCGTGAGCGCCCGCGGCTTTGGCTTGCCCTCTTCCCAGAGGTAAATCTCGCCCGGCTTGTCGGCCGTGTGGTGGACGAAGGCCATGCTCTTCGCCTCGGGCCCGATGGACAGCGAGTTGTTCGCGCCGCCGCTCACCGGCCGGCCGGTCATGCGGTCGCGGGTCTCGTTCGGCTCGAGGATCCGGAAGGTGACGATCGGCTCGGTCCCTTCGCTGTCGATGACGGCGGCCAGGGAGGTGCTGTTCCGCCAGGCGTAGGAGAGCACGGGGCGGTCGAGGTACGAGCTGACGTCGATCGTCTCGCTGCCGTCGCGCTTCCGCGCGGAGCACCCAGAGATCCGATTCAAAGCCCGGCCGCGCCTGGCTCACGTAGGCCAGCCACTTGCCATCGGGCGAGTACGACGGCTGGGCGTCGGCGGCGGGATTGGAGGCGGTCAGGTTCGTGAGCTCGCCCCCCTCGGCCGGCACGGTCCAGATGTCGGTATTCGTGGACCAGGCGTGGTCCTTGATGGGCTCGGAGGTGAAGGCGAGCTCCTTGCCGTCGGGCGACCAGGCATATTCGCTGGAGCCGCCGAACGGGCCCGGCGGCGTGTTCACCTCGAGCCTGGACGTCAGGTCGCGGGCGGCGCCCGTGGTCGCGTCGGCGACGAACAGGTGGCTCTTCTTCCCCTCGTTCCAGGCGTTCCAGTGGCGAATCATGAGGTGGTCGAAGGTGCGCACCTTGCTCTTGGCCGCTTCTTTTTCCTTGTCCTTTGCCGCGGTCTGCTCGGGCGTCGTGCCGGGATAGACCTCGGCGGTGCAGGCGATCTGATTGCCTTTCGGCGACCAGACCGGGCCGGAGACGTCGATGGGCAGCTTCGTCAACTGTCGCGCTTCGCCGCCCGCGACGGGCAAGAGCCAGACCTGCGACGATCCTCCGCGACTGGAGAGAAACGCGATCGTCTTACCGTCGGGGCTCCAGCGCGGGTGCTCATTCGTCCCGGGCGCGGTCGTGAGCTGCCTGGGCTCGCCGCCGGCCGCCGGCACCATCCACAGCGCGCTGTTTGTCTTGTCGGTGGCCCGGTCGAGCTGGGAGACCACGTAAACAACCGATTCTCCGTCGGGCGCGATCTGCGGGTCGGAGACGCCCTTGACTGCGAGCAGATCGTCAATGGTCATGGGCCTTTCGGCGGCCTGAGCCTGTGCAGTCGCGGCAAGGGTCAGCACGAGCGTCGCCCCCATCATCCAGCGTTTCACGATCCGAACCTCCGAGAGAAAAACCAGGCGCCATTCAAACACGGCCGTGCGACATTCTCACCAGGACTGGCCCCAGCGCCAGCAAGAGCAGGCCGGGCCCCAGCGCCAGGACGCCCAGGAATGCCCACAGGTTAAGGTGGTAGGGCTCGATCGTCTGCTCCATGATCCCCGCCAGATAATTGGCGGCGGCCGTGCAGAGGAACCAGAACGCCATCATGAGCGAGACGATCCGCGGGTGCGCGAGCTTCGTGACCAGCGACAGACCGATCGGCGAGAGGCACAGCTCCGCGACCGTGAAGATGAAGTAGACGGAGATCAGCCAGAGGGGCGAGATCTTGCCTGCCCTGGAATGCTCTTCCGCGAAGTACATCACGCCGAACGCCAGGCTCAGCAGGGTCAACCCCATGCCGAACTTGGTGACTGAGGGAAGGGGGAATTTCCGCCTTGCCAGGAAGGTCCAGACGATGGCGAAGACAGGCGCCAGCGCGATGATGAACACGGGATTGATGGCCTGGAAGATCGAGGCCGGAATGTCCCAGCCGAGGATCGTCCGGTCCGTCTTCTCATCGGCGAACAGGTTCAGGGTCCCGCCCGATTGCTCGAACCCCGCCCAGAAGACGATCGAGAAGAGGCTGATGATGATGATCACCACGACCCGCTCCCAGTCGACACGTGTGAACGGCGCGTGGAGCGCGTCGGTCGACTGCGCCGATGTCGCCGGCTCGGTGGCGTAGAGGAAGAGCGCCAGGCCCCCCACCAGGATCAGCCCTTTGTACAGGAACGCCGCCAGACCGCTACTGAGCCAGGCGGGCGACCAGAGCGGACGCAGGGTTGGCCAGGACTGCACCAGCCCGACAACCAGCACCGCGATGCCCAGCGCGATCGTGACGATCTCCACCCAGTCCCGCGGTCTGAGTTTGACCTCGCCCGCGAAGGCCCGTCCGGGCGGGAGCCCTGCGCCGTGGAGCAACCGCTGCGTGAAGACGAACGTCGTGACGCCCAGGATCATCCCGGCTCCCGCGGTCGCAAAGCCGTAGCCCCAGCCAACCCGCTCGCCCAGCGGGCCGCAGATGAGCGGGGCAAGGAACGCGCCCAGGTTGATCCCCATGTAAAAGATGGTATAGGCGCCGTCGCGGCGTGGGTCGCCCTGGGGATAGAGCTCGCCCACCATCGTCGAGATGTTCGGCTTGAAAAAGCCGTTGCCCACGATGATCAGCCCCAGGCCAAGGTTCAGCAGCGCCTGCTGCGTGAGCGCGAATTGGCCCAGAGCCATCAGGATGCCGCCGATGAACACCGCCTTGCGCTGGCCCAGATAGCGGTCGGCCAGCCGGCCGCCGATGAGCGGCGTGAGGTAGACCAGCCCTGTATAAATGGCGTAAATGTTCAAGGCACCTGGCCGGTCCATGCCGATCGCCTTGGTGAGATAGAGAACCAGGAGCGCACGCATCCCGTAGTAGCTCACCCGCTCCCACATCTCGGTGCCGAACAGGGCGTAAAGCCCGGGGGGATGGCTCTCGTACCCCTTCTGCTCGAAGGATTCGCCGGCGGAATCGTGCGCGCTCTCCACGGTCTGCGACATGAAGGGTCCTCTGGTTGCGTTGCGCGTACCCGCGTCGTGCCTGTCTGCCCTGGGTGGAAACAGAGTACTCAAATCGCCAGGGAAACCCAAGAGGCTGGACCTGCCGCAAACGCGGGCGGCACGTACGGACTCATGGGAACCAGTAGTTGTCCAGGGCGGGCAGGAACGTCAGGGCGGCCAGGTAGCGCTGGCATTCAGCCTGGGAGTATCGCGTGCGGAACTCGCGGAAGCATTCGAGCTCTTCGGGATTGTCCCGGTTTTTCACCAGCTCCGCGCAGATGACCTGGACAGGCCTGGAGACAAAGAAGGGAAGTTCCGAGTCCGCCAGGTCGAGCGACCGATGCTCGCCGAGAACCGCCGCCGGCAAGAGCCGGTAATAGACCAGGAAGGGCAGGCGGTTCACCTGCACCTGGTACCAGAGCGACGTGCCCAGCGTTCCCACGCAAAGCGCCATCAGCAGCGCCTTGCGCAAGGAGGAAGGAGCGGAGCAGGCGTTCTCCAGCACCAGTGCGAACGGCAGCGACACGACGGGCAAGAGGAACAGCAGGTAACGCGGACCGTAACACCACTCGCCCTTCCAGGTGGGAATGCTGCCGAGCAGGAGCAGATTCACACCGAAGAGCCCGGCAAAGAAGACCGCCTCGCGCGGGAAACGCCTCAGGAACGGCTTCACGGCGAGGAGTGCCAGCAGGAGCGGCGGATCGTTCAGGAAAATGCTCCACTGCCGGTCGAAAAGAAATCCCAGAATGCCTTCCGGGTTCGCGGGCAAGTGCCGGTCCGGCTGCCAGGCGTGATAACCCGTGAGCCAGACGGAGCCGAACTTCGTCCAGTTGATCCAGCCCATGACACAGGCGATCACCACCGCGGCGAACGAGGCGAACAGGACTGAGCCGCGATGGAGGCTGAGGTGTCCGCGTCGGCTTGATGGGGATATGACCCCCAGGTCGATGACCGTCGCCACCCAGGCCATCGGCACCAGGATGACGTAACTGATCTTGGTCAAGCAAAGCGCACCGAGCAGAATCCAGGCGAGCGCGAACTCCGCGAACCGGCTCGGGCTCCTTTGCGCCCGCACGAAGTGAACTACGAAGGTCGTGAAGAGCAAGACCTGGAACAGCTCGCTGGTCTGTGCGCAGGTAGTTCCACAGGAAGGTCGTGTAAAAACACGAGAGCACGTAAAACAGCTTCACCGACGGTGCCGTGACGTACAGTCCGACAAGTACGTACAGGTAGACCGCCAGGAGAGTGCCCAGGAACACGAAGTACAGGTTCGTGAACAGCAGCACGCGCCGGGTACGCAGGCTGGTGAGGTCGCCATCGAGCTTCCAGGCCAGGTAGAGCGGGGGAGTGAACAGCACGCTGTTCATTGTGCCGTACTTGGAATAATACAGGTGGTTCCGCGGGTTCCGGACGAAGTACTGTCCCTCCGCGATACCGGAGCCTGGCTCGATGGCCAGACTGCCGCGCAGCACGATGCTGCGCGCGGCTTGCATCATCCAGTACGGATCGCCGGGATAGAGCGAACCGGGCATCGTGTCCACATTGACCACGATGACCAGCAAAATCAGGGAGGCCAGGATCCGGAGGTTGGTCGCCCGCGGGGTGACCGGAAGCCCGAGGATGCTCATGGAAAGTCTGCGAATTGGTCTACAGGCCTGCGTTTCTTGAAGCGCGCACGCTCGGGAGGCCGACAGTGGTCTCGATCAACTCTAGAACATGCCGGGCTGACGTCTACCTGAAGTCGGCGCGCAGCCATTTCAGCACGTACGGCATGCACACAACCGGCCCGTCGTCCGGGTAGAGTAGGGGAGCGCGGATCAGCTCGGCATGGTTGGCGTGAATCGTGACGTGGTCCGGGACTCCAGTCATACGCGTACGCTCCACCGACACGCAGCCGTCGCCACTGCCGTCGGTGAGCTCGTCGAGGAGCGGCAGCACCTCACGGCCTGCCGCGCGGGAGACCAGGCTGAGAAGCCCCCGGTCGCGTGCGGCCGCTTCCATCTGAGCCCGGGCCTGCTGGCCGACCTCGCGCGGAATCACGCCGCTGTCGCCAGCCAGGATGTGATAGGGAACGTCGCGAGGCGGCTCCCCGGCGTTGATCCGTTGCAGGAATGCGCTGCCGGGTAGCAGATCTTCGGCCGCCAGGCCGATGCCCTCGGAGAGCTGTGCCAGCGCCTGCGTGGTCCGCTTGCTGTTGATTGCGAACAGGCTGGAGACCGTCTGGAGGACCGGCTGGATCCGGGCAACGTGCGCGCCCTGGTTCACCGGTGCGATCAGGATCATCGACGCCACGTCGTGTTCCGCGCGGCCCTCGTGCTCGACGTACGAACGGGCCACCAGAGCACCCATCGAGTGCGCCAGGATCGCCCAGGGCCGGGTCTCGCCGGCCGCCTTGCGGAAGGCAAGCCAGTCGCGGCGAAACTGGGAGCACGACGTATCGAGCCGCTGGTTGAACGCATAATCGAAGACGACCACGCCGTAGCCGGCCTGCTCGAGCCGCGGGATGAGATGCACGAATCCGCCGGAAGACGAATTGATGCCGTGCACCAGGCACACCGTCGGGCGCGCAGGGTCGTTGGCCCGGTACGACGCCAGCGCATGCATGCCATAGTTCTGATGCCGGCTGGCGGCCTGAAGACAGCGTGCGGCGAGATCGTCGAGCCGCTCCTTCCACTGCCCCTGGTGCTCGGCGGCGAGCGCCTCGTCGTCGATGGCGACGACAACCCGTCCGGGCGGGAATGCCAGGTGCACTTCCGGACCAAGGCACTCCGCCAGCAGCGTCCGTGTGAGCGACCCGCCCAGCCCGCGGGTCGGCAGCGTCAGCTGCGCCGGCGGCCGGTCGACCGTCACGCCGCTCGCCCGGGCCAGGCCCGAGACCAGCTCCGCGACGGGCAGCCCGCCCGCAGGGCCCAGAAGGATCTCGATGCGGCGCTCCGCCGCGGACGACGATGGACTCAACATGGCGATCAGTGCCAGAACCTGGCTGCTCGCGAGCACGGCGGTGCGCATCATGGCAAGATCGGGGCGAGTTCGTGTCGGGCTCTGAAACGGCGGGCCCGCGACCCGCCCCACCTCAATACATGGTAGGAGAAAAGCGCGCACCTGCAAGGGCGGTTTGCCTCACGTCGGATGCTGCATCACGGGCTCTCGGCCAGCAGCGTGCTCACGATCGCCTCGAGCCGGACCTTGGGCGTGTAGCCCACCAGCATCATCCGGACCTTGCCCGTGCGGTCAAGAAAAAGGGTGGTTGGGTATCCCTGGAACCCGGGAATCTTTGGCTCGGTCGTCTCGTCGTTCAGCAGGCACCTGTAAGGGATCTCGGTCTCACGAGCGAAAATCTGGATCCTCTTCTTGACCTCGTCGGGCGAGCCTCCCTCGTGGCAGTTGATGCCGACGATCTCCAGCCCCTTGTCCCTGTACTCCTTGTAGAGTTCGGCGAAATGGGGGATCTCCTTGCGGCAGGGCGGGCACCAGGTCCCCCAGATGTCGACGATGGTCACCTTCCCCTTGTAGTCCGCCAGGCGGACCGTCCTGTCGCTCGTGTCCTTGAGCTCGAAATCGAAAGGGAAGGGCTTCAGCCGTGCCATCTCCTCGAGGATGCCCGCACGCGCGGCATGTTCCAGTGCCGCCTTGAAGGCCGGCAGAGCGCGGACGGGCTCGAGGTCATTCGGCTCGTAGAACGCGTCCAGGTCGTCGAAGCCCGCGGCCAGCAGTTGCTTGATCACGTCGAGGGCCTGCTCCGGCTTCGCTTCGAGCGCCAGGAAGCGGGCGGTCCCAATGCGGCTGCGCATCAGGAACGCCTGCTCGTACGAGGTCAGGTTCTTGTGGACTCTCTGAAGCCTGTCGAAGGCGTCTCTCGACTTGCGAAAGCAGGCGATCCGTTCCGCTCTGTCCTCGGACTTGTCGCCCTGGACCACCGCCATCGCACCCAGGAGATAGAGGGCTTCGCGATCGTCGGGCTCTGACTCGAGCATCTTCTCGAGGATCGTGATCGCCCTGGGAAGATCTTCCTTCGCGGCCTCGAGAGCTTCCTTCATCCGGGGATGGGCCGCGGATGCTCCTCTCACTGCGGCCTTGTCCTGGGCCAGCAGGCCAGTGCCGGCCAGCAGGCTCATCATGGCCCATGTCGCAAGCAGGCGAGAGCTCATCGTGTCGCTCCAACTTGGTTCGATTCTTTCACGGGCTTCCCTCTAGCTCGCTGGGGTGCTGGCCGGCGGTCGGGACGGCGGATCGTGGCCAGGCCCCGGCTCGCCCAGCAGTTCGGCGGATTCTTGCCAGAACTGGATGAGCTCGACGTTCGTCGGGTCTTTCTTCTTCGTCCAGTCGACCGCCCGCTGGAAGTATGAGCGCGCCCGGTCCCTGTTCCCTTGTTTCCAGTGAGCCATGGCCAGGAAGAACCAGTTGGACGCATCCACCTTGTTCAACTGCGCAATCGATTGCTCGGTGGCGGCGAACCAGTCGAACGAGGGCAAGCCCTGGATGAGCGCGATCGAATGCTCGGCGGCAACAATCGACTCGGCCCAGTGCCCTGCGCGATACTCGGCCAGGGCCAGCGTGTTGAAGTAA
This sequence comes from uncultured Planctomycetaceae bacterium, assembly GCA_963833985.1. Classification (GTDB taxonomy): domain Bacteria; phylum Planctomycetota; class Planctomycetia; order Isosphaerales; family Isosphaeraceae; genus Aquisphaera. Next base: position 4,170,936 of record CAWIAD010000002.1, on the reverse strand, counting down.
TTGCCATCCGTGGGCTTCTCGGCGACCGCCCGGCGTGCACCCTCCACCGACTCGGCGCGTTCCCGGGCGCCCAGATCGCGTTTCTTGATCAGCGCCCAGGCGAGCAGGTTGTTCGCGTAGTCCAGCTTGGGGTTGAGGCGGAGGGCAATGCGATCCTCGGCGATCGCCTCGTCCAGCTTCCCTTGCTGATCAAACAGGTTGCCGCGCCGGGCGTAATTCATGGCAAAGCTGGGCTGGATTTGCTGGGCGATGCGATACTCGGCGAGCGCGTCGTTGATCATCATCAGACTCTGGAGGACGTCGCCCAGGCGTGAGTGGGCTTCGGCGTTATCCGGCTGCAATCGAATAGCCTCGCGAAGTTCGGCGGCCGCGGCAAGCCGATCTTTCGCCTTCAGTCCGCTCAGGGCTGTGCCGAGGACGAGATGCGCCGAGGCGTCGTCCGGGTCCAGGCGAATGGCTGTGCGATACTCGGCGATCGCCTCCTCCACATGGCCCAGGTTCTGCAGCGACACACCCAGGCTGAGGTGTGCAGTCGCGTCGTCTGGCTGGAGGCGAAGGACGGCGCGATCTTCTTCGAGCGACTCTTCCCATCTCCTCTCCAGGGAAAAGACAAATCCGAGGCCCCGATGTGCCATCGCGTCGTTGGGCCTGAGCCGAACGGCCTCGCGATAGGCGGCCTCGGCCGCCTTGAGGATTGCCCTGGCTTCCTCGGTTCGTCCCTTGTTGTTCAATGCCCGGCCCAGGCAGCCGAGATGGCGGCCGTCGCATGGCCGCAGCCGCCTCAGGTCCTCGAAAACGGCGATTTCTTGATTCAGCTCGCCCCGGGCCCCGAGCATGTGGGCGAGCTCGTGGGCCGTCTCGGAACGGAGCGCCCGCGCCGCCGTGGCGAAACGAATGGCCTCGTCGCGCCTGGCCAGCTTCTTGAGTGCCAGCGCCAGGTCGTAATTGATCCAGACGTCGGCGGGGTGGTGCTGCTGGGCTTGCCGTAGTACCCCTTCGGCACCCGCCGGGTCGCCCGCGTGAACGAGCGCCCGCCCCAGCAGGTCCAGACTGACAGGCCCGAGAGTCTCGAAGGACGCGTCCCCGGCCAGGGTCCGGAGCGCCTCCAGGCGGGCTTTCCTCTCGGGCAGCTCCATGGCCTGGCGCAGGCCCACCCGCCAGGCATCGGGGTCAACAGCCGTGGCCAGTGCGGAGAGGGCGCGCGCTCCGGCCCGGTCCTTCTTCCGGTCGCGCCGGATAGCCGCCCAGTCGTCGAGCGCGGCCGCCAGGGCCGTTGCCACGTCGAGCGGCCGTGAGCGGATGCTGCTGGTCAGCTCTTCCTCGGGCAGCACGGCCACATCCAGTCCTGCCTGGCGGAAGGCTTCTGCGTACGCCTCGTCGGTGCTCCAGCCGCCCCGGTCATCGGCCTCGGCGCTGCGGATGTCGACCAGGGTTTCGAGCAGGGTCCGATCGCGCCGGGCCGCCAGCGCTGCGATCTCGGCCCGGTTACGGTCGGCCGCGGTCTCGACCGCCAGGTCCTCGACTTGCTTGCGGAGCGACGGGTCGATACCCGGTTCGAACAGGTCGCGCGCGTTCTCGGCGGCGACGGCAGCCAGTTCCCAGGCACCAAGCTCGCCGACCGGGGCGCCTTGCGCCAGGGCACGCAGCCGGGTCACCTCGCGGAGGGCCAGGTTCACCCGCTCGCCGGCCGTCCGCACCCGTTCCAGCCGCTGGAGCTCGACCCAGCGCCAGCCGGCCGCTCCCAGGCCGCCGGCCAGCACGATCGTCGCGGCCAGCGCGGCGACCAGCCTCCTTGAGCGCCGTTCGACCGCGGCTTTGGCCTCGGCCTCGAGGGCGCGGGCACGCTCGGCCTCGCGGGCAAGCTCCGCCGCGCGCAGCCGCGTCTGCACGCCCGCCAGGTACGCGGTGAGGCGTCCGGCGACGACGCCTGCGTCTTCCGGCCGGTCTTTCGGTCGCGCGGCCAGGCAGGCGCGGGCCAGGGCAACGATCTCGTCGTCCGCCCCACAGGCTTCCAGCCTCGTCACCACGCCCGCCGTGTCGGCCCGGCTCGCCAGGTCCAGGACCTCGCGCATCGAATCGCCGACGAACGCCGGCTCGCCCGTGAGGATCTCGCAGAGGATCGAGCCCAGCGCGAAGACATCAGACCGCCGATCGACCCGCTCCAGCTCGCCGCGGGCTTGTTCGGGGGACATGTAGGCCGGCGTGCCCAGCACCGAGCCGGCCTGCGACAGGTCGCTATCGCCTGTGCTGCGCGCCGTGGCCACCACCGTCTCGGTGGGCGGTCGCTCCGGCACCGGCGTCTCACCGGGCTTGCCCAGCACCTTGGCCAGGCCCCAGTCCATCACCTGCACCTCGCCGAACGATCCCATCATCACATTGGCGGGCTTGAGGTCGCGGTGGATCACCCCCCGGGAGTGGGCATAGCCCACGGTCTGACAGATGGCCTCGAAGATGGAGAGCAACCGCGGCCGGCCCTCGGCGCTGCCGGCACGCGCGCCGGACTCGGACATCAGGTCGGCGAGCGTCCGCCCCTTGACCAGCTTCATGGCGAAGAACGGCCGTTTGTCCGCCAGTGTGCCAAGCTCATAAACCGGCACGACGCCGGGGTGCTGGAGCTGGCCGCAGATCTGCGCCTCTTCGATGAATCGTTCAATCAGGTCGAGCCGATCTCGGTGCTTCTCGAGCAAGACCTTGAGGGCCAATTCTCTGCCCAGATCCATGTCGCGCCCGCGGTGCACAGCGCCCATGCCACCCCGCGCGATTTCACCGAGCAGGCGGTAGCGGCCGGCCGACGATCTGTCGGCGCCGGCTCCGCCGTTGCCGCCGGCGGCGACTTGATGGCGGCCCGTGTGCTCCGTAACGTGCGCGCCGTCGAGGGCAGCGGTTCCCAGCTCGGTGGCAAGCCGATCGAGGACGCTGCCGGCGTCGGTGGCGACCGGCCCCACGTCGAGCGTGAGCGCCGGCTCGTCGCCGCTCGCAAGGACAGCGAGGCTTGCGGCCAGGTCGCGGTCCGTAACTCCGGCCAGGCTCTGCTGCATCATGCGGGCGGCAGGGATGGCGGCCAGGCTCTTCACGGCGCTGCCGGCGTGCTTCTTCAGGTGCCGCGTGACCAGGGCCTCGACGGCGGCCCGGTCATCGTCGTCAAGATCGCCGCGCGCGGCCAGATGCGCGGCCAGCGGCCGTCCCTTCTCACAGGTCCAGGCCTGGAATGCCGCAACGAGCTGCCCCTGGTCGATCAGGCCATTCTGGAGCGCGAGCAGTCCGAACAGCAGATCGTGTGAAGCGTCGGTGCTCATGTTGGTTTCCGTCGGCTTGCGGGCGGAGCTGACAGCACGCGTATCATCGCACAAATGTGTGCGTTGGTGATACCTCGGCGCTCAGCCGAAGCCCAGAGGCCACGGGTGGTCCTGGGCAGAGCCTACCGTGATCCACCGGAATCTTTCATCTGCCGGTTCAGCGGAAGGGAGGGAGACTGCGGAACCCCGCTCTGGCTCAATGGATCCCGGAGGGTCGCCAGGGCCGGCCGACGAGGGCGTCGAACGAGCGCGTCAGGGAAAGTGTGAAGAACGCGGCCCACACCGCCAGCGCGGCAATTCCGCCAAGGCAAGAGAGGGTGATGGCGCGTGCGCCGATCCATGGCCGCAAGAACGTTCCGTCGAACAGCGGATAAGCTCCCGCACGGACCGCGGACCGGACGTCTTCGTAGCTGCAAAGCGCCGTTGCGCCCAGGGCCATCGGCACGACGGTCATCAGGAGCGTGCGGCCTCCCCAGACCGCGAGTCTTTCAGGCCAGTCTGCCGGCGCCAGGGATAACGTCCAGCGGTCCGCCTGGAGAGCCGAGGCAACTCCAATCGCACCGTAAAGAAGACCGGACGCGCCGAGCAAGATGACCGCGGCCAGGAAACCCAGCGGATGGATCGCACCGGAGGCGAGTCCAATCGTCCAGAGCAAAAGCAGCGATGCCACGCCGTCCCGGCTCCTCCAGAAGGCCCCGAGGACCTTGCCGCGGATGATCTCGCCACCCGACATCGGTGTCGCAAGCAAGCCAAGCCAGGTGTCGCGCCGGCGCTCCTGCGCCACGCTCTGTACCCCGGACGAGAAGCAACTCATCGCAACGCCCAGGAAGAACATGGCCGAAATTTGCCGCAGTGCGAGATTGAACTCCAGCCGGGCCTGCCCCGGCGCCGCGGCCGAACCCGCCCCTGCGATCAACCGCTCGGCGATCACCCGCGGCAGCGGATTCGCATCGGGCATGGTGTACGCCCTGGGCGACGGCCCGTAACCCTGTTCGCTCAGCTCGACGAACGCCGGCGCTGCGAACCACCAGGTGCAGAGCAAGAGCAAGGCCATCCCGACCAGGCGAACCAGCCTTTCCGCAACGCGCACCGCTCGGTGCGTTGGCCGTTGGCCGTAGACCTCATTCCAGAGCACGGGGTTCGCACCGCAAGGGCGTCGGGCCGGCAGCGAGCGGTTCGCGGCGCGGAGCGCCTGGAGCACTGCGGAGCGGCCCTCGAGATCGTACAATGCGCGCGACGCGGGCCGGAGCCGCCAGACCGCCCAGGCCGACAGGAGTGCAGCGACCGCAACCTGAAGCAGGGCCATCCTCAGGACCGCCTCCATCGGTTTCCACGGCCTGGGCAAGACGCCCAGCAGGTTCGCTGCGAGCCCGAGCGGGCTGCTGTCAAGGGCCCACAATACTGGCGATACCAGCCAGGCGGGCACGGCCGGCAGGAGGCTCATACGCAGCAAAAAGAGCATGAGCGGGAGGGCGAACCACGCATACAGAAGTCCCACCGCTGCCCGGGAAGCGCGGCTGGCGGTGCGTGCCTCCACCGAAACCGCCACGGCCAGCGCCACGACGCCCAGCGCCGTGGACGTCAAACACACGCAGACGAGCAGCACGAAGAACGAATCCACCCCGCCCAGGTAAACGATGAGAACGAACACGGGCAGCGTTGCGGCCAGCGCGTTCGCGAACCGGAAAAGGCCCGCGGCCACCACTCCAAGGACGATCTCGAAACCGGAAAGCCGCGTTGCGAGCAGCGCGTCCAGAGTCTTCCTGTCCCGTTCCGAAGCGATGGCACGGGCCACGGGAAGGACCGACGCGACCGCGATGCATGCCTGGGCGGCCAGCACCGGCCACAGGGCGACGTAAGCGAAGAACGCCGCTCCGGCGACCGATACACGATCCCACCCCTTCCAGTCCCAGAACGCAAAGCACGAAACCGCCACGGCTCCTGTCACGGCTGCCGCCCGCAAGCGGTCCCGGAACAGGTCCCCGCGCCCGATCGCAACGACGAATTCCCGCCTCAGGAGCGGTCCGACTGTCATGGAACGAGCCCCGGAGCCATCTACGACATTTGTCGCACGGGGACCATTACACGGCGTGGGCGTGCCGGTTGCAAGTCGGGACCGTTGCCCTCAGGCAAGATCGAAGAGCAAGACTTCGGACGGACCGTCCGCACGGATGGTCAGATCGGGTTCCGCGCCGACTGCGGCACCGTCACCCGCTTCCAGCGAATGGCCGTTCAGATGGGCGCTGCCCCGCAGCAGTTGCAGCCAGGCGTGCCGTCCAGGCGCAAGCTCATGGTGCAGCTCGCTGCCGCCGTCGAGCGAGGCGAGATAGAGCTCCGCGTCCTGGCGGATCGTCAGAGACCCGTCTGCCCCATCCGGGGAGGCAACCAGCCGCAGCCGGTTGTGCCTCTCTTCCTCGGGGAACTCGCGCTGCTCGTAGGACGGTTCCAGCCCTTCGCGTTCCGGCAGCAGCCAGATCTGGTAGAGGTGCACCGGCTCGGACTGAGACGGGTTGAACTCGCTATGGCTGATCCCCGTGCCGGCGGTCATCCGTTGCAGCTCGCCGGGCCGGATCGTGCTGCCGGTTCCCAGGCTGTCCCGGTGCGCCAGCGACCCGGAGAGCACGTACGTGACGATCTCCATGTCCTGGTGCGGATGGTTGCCGAACCCGCGCCCGGGCGCCACCCGGTCCTCGTTGATGACCCGCAGTGCCCGGAACCCCATGTGCGCGGGGTCGTAGTACCTGGAGAACGAGAACGTGTGGTACGTGTCCAGCCAGCCGTGGTCGAAATGCCCGCGCCCGGACGCCCTGCGAACCCGGATCATTGCATCCTTCCTTTCCCATTAGATTCCAGTTACTGGCCCTTCCACCAATGGACAGTCCGCTTTTCCTTCAGTAACCGCCACAGCCGACAGCCCGCGACGACTCTTCGCTGATGTCCAGTTAATTTTCACGTCATTAGTTTACGCGTCATTCAAGTGCGTGTCAAGTGGTGCCGCTTCGGGGCCGTCGGCCAGGTTGAAGGACAGCTCGGAGCGCATGGCCACGTGCGTCAGCGCGTGCTTTTCACGGGCGCAGCCCCCCACCTCGGGCGTGAGCCCGACCTGCACATCGGCGAACCACGCTCGTCCCCACGGCGCTGCTCCGCCCGACCCGGCGTCCGTGGCGCATAGCACATGGCCACGTGCGTGAGCACGTGGTTTTCACGGGCGCAGCCTCCAACCTCGGGCGTGAGCCCGACCAGAACCCGGCTGTCAGGCCTACGATCCGACTGTGACCCGCTGGTATCACTGCATCAGCCGATGCGTGCGGCGGGCGTTTCTGCTCGGCGAGGGGCAGCTCGACCGCAAGGAATGGATCGAACGGCGGTTGCGGGAACTTGCGGAGATCTTCTCCGTGGCGGTGGGCGGGTTCGCCATCCTCGACAACCATCTGCATCTGCTGGTGCGGCTCGACCCGGATGTCGCGGCGGGGTGGGCGGATGAAGAGGTCGTGCGGCGCTGGGGGAGGCTCTTTCCACCGCGCGACAAGACGCGGCGGTCATTGCCGGTCTCGGATGCGTGGGTCAAGGAACAGCTGAAAGACGCCAGTTGGGTGGTGATGGCACGCCAGCGGCTGCAAAGCCTGAGCTGGTTCATGAAGTGCCTGAAGGAGCCACTCTCGCGACTGGCCAACCGCGAGGAGAACACGCGCGGGGCGTTCTTCGAGGGGCGGTTCCAGAGCGTGGCGATCCTCGATGAGGAATCGCTGCTGGCAACGTGTGCTTACATCGATCTGAACCCGGTGGCGGCAGGGATCGCTGAGGTGCCCGAGGCCAACCCGCACACGTCGATCAAGGAACGGGTCGATCACGTGCGGGAGCAGGGGCGAGCGGACGACCTGAAGGCCGCCGAGGCAGGCAGCGTGGCGGGGTCGCAGGCGGCGAGCGGGCTGGAAGAGCAGCTCTGGCTCTGCCCGATCGAGGATCGCCGGGGGCTCGACTCGAGTCGCGAAGGGATGGTCGAGGGGTTCTCGCTGGGAAGCTATTTGTTGCTGGTGGACTACACCGGGCGGCTGTTTCGCGAAGGGAAAACGGCGGTCTCGGCTGAGCTGGCGGGGATACTGGAGCGGCTGGGGAGCAATGCCGAGAACTGGCAGGCACGGCTGCTGAAGCTCGCCGGCGGCCGGCTGCTGGGCCGATTCTTTGCGGCGAGCCGGGAACGGCTGCGGGATGTGGCCGGTCGGCTGGGCCGGCATCACCTGGCGAACCTGGGCGGGTGCGCGGCACGGTGAATCCGCGGCAAGATGCGCGGCGTGTCGGTCTCAGGTGCTGGTCGGCCTCACGGCCGAGGTTGGAGGCTGCGCCCGTGTAAACCACGTGCTCACGCACGTGGCCATACGCCGCAGAGTCCATGGCGCTGGCGCACGTGGCCATGCGCCCGGGCTCCAGGTGCGTACGGTGCGTCAAGCGCTGCGACGACGCACCAATCTGCGGACCGGGCTTCCCCACTGGTCGGGCTCACGCCCGAGGTTGGAGGCTGCGCCCGTGAAAACCACGTGCTCACGCACGTGGCCATGCGCCGCGGACTCCATGGGGCTGGTGCACGTGGCCATACGCCGCGGGCTTCACGTGGACGCGGACGCCGCGATTGTCCACTGGTGCGTCGTCGCTGCGCTTGACGCACCATACGAATGCTCACGCTTAAGATGTCTGGTTATCTAGGGTGCGTCAAACGCAGCGACGATGCACCGATTCCCGGCCTGGGCTCCGGCGGATACGGACGCGACGATGTCCGCAACGCCCCGGACGGAGCGACTCCAGGACGTGCGATTGCAGGCCAGGTGCAAGCACCGGCACGCAAATATCGCCTGCCGAAAGGGCACACCTGCCCGACGGCCGGGGAAAAAAACAAAAATCCGAATTTCTGCGATTCTGGGGCAGTTTTGGACGGATCCTCATAGATAGACGGCAGATCCCGGCGCATCGGCCGCGGCTCGCCGAGAGGGCCGCTCCCCGCGCCGCTCCTCGGTGAACCAGCAGCCAGGGCCGCTCTGCGCACCGCATACACGACCTGCACTACAAGCAAAGAGAGCAACTCCGTGGCCACCACAGCCCAGATCGCGGCCAATCGCCGCAACGCCGCAAAAAGCACGGGGCCGAAGAGCGATCAAGGCAAGGCCCGCGCCCGGCTCAACGCGCTGAGGCATGGCGCCAACGCCCGCATCGCCATCCCCGTCCTGCCCCAGGAAGATCCCAGGGAGCTCGCCGAACGGATCCTCCAGTGGACATTTGAACTCGTGCCGCGCAACGACGTCGAACGCACTCTCGTCGGCCACGCGGCGCGCATCGACTGGCAGATCGACCGCGCCGAGCGGGCCGAGACGGCCTACCTCGCGGCTCGCGTCCACCGCCAGCGCGACCGCGATGAGGCCACGCGGCTGAAGCAGGCTCACATCCTGGGCCGCAAGCTGCTGGACACCCTCGACCCGCGTGAGCGGTTTGGCAAGGCCGAGTACTACGACGACATGCCCGCCGTGTTCCTGGCCCGGCTCGAGCAGCTCCCCGAGGGCTGCCGCTGGCTGCTGGCGCGGTGGTCCGAGTTCCGCAACCTCATCGACGTGCGGGCCGCATGGTGCGAGACCGACCACTACCGGTTCCTGCGGCTCATGGGCAAGAGCTTCCTGGAAGGCATGATCGACCCGGCCGCCAACCGCGTGTTTCAGGCCGTCGATGCGATCGAGCCGGGTCAGGGCCGCGAGCTCTGGGAGCTGTTCCGCAACATGAAAGCCAGTTCCGGCCCCTATTTCAGCGGCGCGATGCCGTGGCGGCGCTGTCGCGCCCGCCGGCCAGCCCGAAAGAGGGCTGGGAGGTCCTCAGCTCGATCGTGGACGAGGCGATCCACCGGCTGGAAGCGCGGCTCGGCGAGCACGAGGACCTGGAGCAGATCGAAGCCGACGCCGAGCCCGACCGCGCGGTCTTCGCCGCCAGCAAGGCCGTCGCGGTCCTGCGCCGGCACCAGGGTGCGCTGACCCGCGAGCTGCTGCGTACGCTGACCACGCTGTCGAACCTGCAAAAAGCCGAGCTCGGCGCCGACAACAACAACGAGGCCGACCGTCCCCCCATGCCGGTTGTCCATGAGCCACAGATCGGCCCCGCGCCCGAGCCAGTCGCACGTCAACCACACGATGAATCGCGCGACGGCCGGAACGACGGGGATGGTGCCGGAATGCCGTCGAGCGGGGGCATCCCGCACGTAAAGGTCTGCAAGACGGTGGGTTGCGCTGCGCTGACCCACCCTACGGGTGGTGCTCCACGAGTTATTGAGAGTATCTTGAACGAAGCCAATCTGGTGGAGACGCAAGTTGAGATTGGCAAAGAGGATACAGCCGTTTCGGAGCGAAAAGGGACGTCAGAACGGAGCCAATCGAGCACGCGCCTCGGGCAGGAGGCGAATGGAGGGGGAACAGCCGGGAATGGCTACAGATCGCGCGGGAATGGGAAGTAAGGAGACGATGACAAGCATGAAGAGGGGCATCCCGCACGTAAAGGTCTGCAAGACGGTGGGTTGCGCTGCGCTGACCCACCCTACGGGTGGTTCTTCACGAGTTTCTCAGAGTATCTTGAACGAAGCCAATGATCTGGCGATGCAAGTGGAGAGTGGCAAGGAGGATGCAGCCGTTGCGGTGCGCGACCGGCGGCCAGAAGGAAGCCAATCGAGCACGCGCCTCGGGCAGGACAGGGAGCGCCTTCGAGGGCAGGCGGGCCTACCGGCAGAACGGGCAGGAGGTCAGGACCGTGGTGCCGGGGAGCTGCACGAAGAGGACGCCTCGGCCCAGTGAGATCAGGCCGGTGAGGAGCACGCAGACGGCCGAGACCTTCAGGAGGTGCCGGCGCGGCGTGCGAGAGCAGCGAGCCGCCGACGCCGGTCGCGATCATGAGCGGCGCCGTGCCGGCGCCAAAGGCGAGCATGGTCAGCAGGCCGTGAAACTCGCTGGCCGTGCTGCCGGCCAGGGACAGGAAGCCGTATACCAGGCCGCAGGGGAGGAAGCCCGTCAAGACGCCCGCAAGCAGCACGTTCGACCAGCCGTCGGCCTGGAGGAACGGTCCCACGAAGGTTCCGGCCAGGCAGGGAGTGCCGCCGGCAGAGAAGCCTGGGACGAGTCGGCGGGGCAGGGCACCCAGCGCCAGCAGCCCCTGGAACACCAGCAGCGCCCCCGCCACGATCGACAATCCGGCCTGCACGTTGACGAGCGTGCCAGCCCTCCGCGAGAGCCAGAAACCGCCGTAGCCGGCAATGACTCCAAAAAAGGCGTAGGTGAGCATTCGGCCCAGGGTGTAGACGAGCTGACGCCGCAGGTTTGCCACCGGGCCTCGGGTGCCGAGGCCAATGCTCAGGGCGAACCCGCCGCACATCCCCACGCAGTGCGCCGAGCCGAGCAGACCTCCCAGGAAGATGAGCGGCAACTCGATCATGGGACAGTCGTCTCCAGTTCCAATGCCAGGGCTCCGGCAGGCCGCTTCGCCTGGGAGCCGGAGCTGCCGGGGTCGTCGGACACGGCCGGCGCCGCGGGTGCTGGCGGCAGTTCCAGGACCAGGGGTTGCCTGAGACGGAGGGAGTTACCGATGACCATGGCGCTACTGGCCACCATGAGCAGTGCCGCGAAGGCCGGGTAGAGCCCCCCAAGCGCGGCGAAAGCCACGCCAATGCCGTTGTAGGCAAACGCCCAGAAGAGGTTCTGGCGAATCACCCGGATGGTCCGCCGCGCCAGCTCGATGCTCCAGGGAATGCGTGCCAGATCATCGGCCAGCAGACAGATTGCGGCGGAATCACGCGAGACGTCGGTGCCGCAGCCCAGCGCGATGCCGATGTCGCTGGCGGCCAGCGCCGGGGCATCGTTGATACCGTCGCCGACCATGGCCACCGGACCGCAGGCGGCGCGGGCCCGTCTGATGGCCGCCACCTTTTGCTCCGGCAGCAGCCCCGCGTGGACCGTGACATCGAGGTCGCGGGCAATCGCCCGGCCGCGTGCCTCGTGGTCGCCGGTGAGGATGCCGACGTCGAGGCCGGCACCTTGGAGGCAGTTGAGAACCCGCTGGCAGTCAGGCCGCCACTGCTCGGTGAACAGGAAGAGCCCGCGCGCAGGCCGTCCCAGCCCACCAGGGAGAACGAGAGCCCTTGTCCACGGGCCTGGTCGGCGGCCCGCTGAAGCGCCGGGCCAAGGTGCAGCCCACGCTCGTCCATGAGCGCGGGACTGCCAAGCGATATCGAGGTATGCAGATTTCCATCTTCAAGAATGCCCGTCACGCCATGGCCGGGGACGGCGCGCACGCAGCGGAGCAGCACAGGCACGCGCTCCGTGGCATCGTCTTGCCGGGAGTAATTCTCGATGGCCTGCGCGAAGACATGAGAGGAGCACGAGGCCAGTGCGGAGGCGCGGGCCAGGACCTCGTCCTCTGCATCAGGCTGCTCCAACACACAGCCGCTGACGACCGCCGAGCCGGTCGAGAGGGTACCCGTCTTGTCGAACCGGACCGCGGCGATCCCGGCCAGCCGCTCGAGCGCCTCGCCGTTCCGGAACAGGACCTGTTGGCTTGCCGCCTGGCCGATCGCGCTCCAGACGGCCAAAGGCGTGGCCAGCCCGAGCGCGCACGGGCAGGCGATCAGGCTGACGGCCAGACCCGCTAGCAAGCCCTGTTCCATGGAGTTGAGGGTCCAGTGCAGCAAGAACGCCAGCACCGCTATCCCGGAGACCACCGGCAAGAACCAGGAGGAGATCCGGTCCACCAGACGCTGGTAACGTCCCTTGGCCAGGCGCGCCTGCTTGACGAGCTCCACCAACCGGGCCAGCGATCCGTCGGCACCGACCGCGCTGACCCGCACGACCAGGTCGCCATCGAGGTCGAGCGTCCCGCCGAAGACTCGTGATCCGGGCTCCTTGAGAACCGGGCGGCTCTCACCCGTGAGGACCTGCTCATCCACCAGCGCGGAGTTGTCGTGCACATGGCCATCGGCGGGGAATCGTTCGCCGGGCAGGATGCGCAGCCGGTCGCCAACCTGCACATCCCCCAGCGGGATGCGCTGCTCCGCACCGGTCGCCGCGTCAAGGCGGCGAACCTCGTCGGGCAAGAGCCGGGCCAGCGCGTCGAGCGCGGAGCTGGCCTTGAGCCGGCCGGTTGCCTCGAGCCAGCGGCCGAGCGCGGTCATCACCAGGATCACGCACCCGACCTCGAAGTAGATGGGTCCGTGACCGCGGAAGACCGAAAAGAAGGAGACGGCGAACGCTCCGCCCACGCCCAGGCAGAGCAGCGCGTCGGTGGAGAGCACGCCCCGGCGCAGGCTCTGCCACGTTCCGCTTGCCAGGGGAAGCCCCAGCAGGAAGAGCACGGGAAGCGAGAAGAGCAGGGCGACGTAGCGGAACAGTCCTTGCAGGACGGTCCCGAGCGGGCTTCCCTGCCCCGCCGGCTCGTAGACGTCGGCGGTCCAGAGCGCCATGGTGAAGGCCATGACGTTCATCGCGCAGAAGATCGACAAGCCCAGCCGCGTAAGCATGCCCCGCGCGGCGCCGGCCTCACCGGTTTCTTGCACGATGGCCGCGGCCATCCGGCAGCCCAGGCAGCAGTAGAGCGGGGAGTCCTCGGACCCGGCCGGCTCGGTCGTCCGGCCCCACCAGCCCAGGGGCAAGGGCGCCTGGCAGTAGTCGCAGACCGGCTCCTGAGCTTGGTCGGAGTTCATGGTGGCGACAGCAATTCCGACTGGAGTGCCGGCAGCAGCCAGAGCACGACGTAGGTGATAGCATAGCACCAGAAGATGATCCAGACGCCGCGCACGAACCAGGGGATGGCATTGCCCGTGTAGTCGTGGTAGCGGCTCTCTTCCTCGGGGCCTGTCTTGTCGAAGGGCACGGCACCGCCGATGACCAGCAGCTCATCGGCCATCGCGGACGGGTCGCCGCCGGTGGGCGAGACGTGCTCGTGGGGCGGTTTGTGGGTCGATTGGGCCATGGCGCAAGAATCCTCATACACTGATACGGTACGGGCAGTTGCCGCGCGCGGCGCGGGTCTCTTATTCATCGGAGTCGAGCTTTCGCTCGTTCTCGAGCATGGTGAACTTGGGAGCCTCGATGTCGCGGAACATGCCGTGATAAATGGCCCAGAAGAAGAGGCAGAAGAACCCCAGGCTGGCCAGCAGGTAGTTCACGACGGGGGTGACGGCGAAGATGCCCTCGACGCCACTGCGCGACAGCAGGACCAGCTCGCGGAACTTGTTGGCGAAGCCAAGCACGCTGGGCACCAGTAGCAAGAGTGCGAAGCCGACGGTCGTGAGCACCTGGGAGCGGGTGGTCGCCCTGGGCTGGTTGACGGCGGGTTGCATGGTCATTGATCCTTTCCCTTCTCGGCCAGGCCGTGCACCGGCGACGGCTGGTAGTCCTCGTAGTAGGGATAGCTCTCCAGCCACGATCCGAGCCATTGCACGTAGGTGATGAGCGCCAGGCCCTTGGCGTTGGGCTTGTCCGGTGCGTTATTGAACAGCCAGGGATACTCAGGCATGGGTGAGCCGATGGAGAGCGTGGTGGGCTTGAAGAAGTGCACGGCGTGCCAGTCGTTGGACCGCCGCCCCCCTTCGCGACTGAGATCGGGCCCGACCCGCCGGGTTCCGAAGAGCACGGGCCGCTGGAGCACGTTCTGGTATTCCTCGGTCCTGGAGACGGGGCCGAACCTCCGCTCCTCGTTGGAGACGGGGCGGACGAACTGGCTATGGCAGTGCCAGCAGGCCTCGGCGACGTAGACATCGTGACCGAGCTGGAGGGCTTCCTGGCTCCTGGCCTCGAGCCACTGCTCGCGTGACCTGGTGTCTTCGGGGGGCCGGCCATACGCAGCGGTGAAGCTGTCCGGAAACCGCCGCGCCAGGTCCTCGAACTGGAACCTGAGGTTACCGTTGTTCCGGAGCAGTTGCTCGACGTTCTGCTCCGGCAGATCGCGATACATGAGCACCGGCACGATCGCGTTGGACAGAAACGCGAGGGCGAAGAAGCCGATGCCGGCAATGAACAGGACTCCCGTTTTTGATTCCAACATGGCTCTATTGCATCCTCGGGCGTTGAGGCACGTTCTTCAGGGGCGAGTCAGGGTGATCGGGATCAGACGGCCGCGACGGCCGCGGCATGGGGCGCCGGCCTGGAGCTGAGGTAGGTCTGCACGATGTTGACAACAAAGACGAGGTAGCCAGCGATCATCATCAGCCCGGCCACGGTCCGCACCGCCCAGAACGGGAACGAGATATCCACCGAATGCTCCCACGGCATGAGCGATGACCAGGAGAGCCCCTGGAACACGCCCAGGATGATCAGGTCGGCGGCCATGAGTCCGATGCCCAGGGCCGAGAGCCAGTAGTGCCACTCCAGCAGCCGCTGGCTGTACCAGGGAGTCTTGAGAATGCGGGGAATGAGGTAAGTCATCATGCCCAGCTGCCACATGGCGAAGACGCCGAACATCACCATATGAGCATGCCCCACAACCCAGTCGGTGAAATGGATGAGCTGCTGGAACGTCAACGTGACCTGAAAGGCGCATTGCAGGCAGGTCAGGAAGTAAAAGAGCATTCCCGTGTAAAACCAGCGGATCGGCAGGTTCGTGACCAGTGCTCCGGTCGAGCCGCGCAGGGTCGCGTGGAAGTTGAAGATGACGGTGGCGACCACGAGCTCCAGGGCGATGGTGGAGATCACCGCGCCATACTGAAGGAACATGGGGATCGGCGTGTACAGGAAGTGGTGAATTCCCTGGAGCGGGTAGAAGAAGGCCAGGCCCCAGAAGCCGACAAGCGACAGCCCATGGCTCCAGATCGGCTTCTTGAGGAGGATTGGCACGAAGTAGTACATCAGGCCCCAGCCCAGCGGCGTGACGAACAGTCCGACCAGGTCGTGGATGAACAGGCCGCCCACCGCGCCCGCGGCCGTGCCGGAGACGAAGTACTGCGGCATGAAGTTTCCCATGGCGTAGGTCAGGAAGGTCCAGACGAACGAGGCCAGGAAGTACCAGAGCGTCACGTACAGCGGTCCCTCCACCTTGGCGATCGGCGGGATGTAGTTGATCGCCACCAGCAGGAGCCCGAGCTGGGCGACCGGATCGATCCAGACCGGCGTCTCTCCCCACTCCAGCGCCTGAGCCTGGCCGAGCAGCAGGCCCACGGCGGTGGCGGCGACCACGAACTGCCAGGCCCAGAAGATCGCCCAGGAAAGCCCGATGTTCAGCACGGGAAGCTTCGGGTTGTACACCGTCCGCAGGGTGAGACGCGGGACGATCCACTGGAGGCCGCCCAGGAACGCATTTGCGATGAAACCATAGGCGATGGCGTTGGTGTGGATCATCCGCCAGCGGCCGGGGGAGAGCAGCTCGATTCCCGAGAAGGGATTCAGACGCAGCAGCTGGAGGGCCATCAGCAGTCCGCCCAGCATGGAAGCGCCCATGAAGATCAGAGCGGCCATGAAGTGCCAGTAGACCAGGCGCTCGTCCACCAGGTCTTCGTGGCGCGGCAGTTCTTTTTCCAAGGTCGTAGCCTCACAGTGGCAGGATGGATGAAAACATTCGGACATATGAACGTAGCTGCGCCGTCACCGTCTTTCGCCGGGCGGCTCTCAGGCCGCCGTTGCGGAGACGGGACGGCGATAGGGATGGTATTCTCCCAGCGGATAGAGCAGGGCGATGGTCCAGCCAAAAACCAGGTGCGTCGCCGCGGCAACCCACCAGGGGAGGAAGGCCGGGTTGGTGATCCAGTTGCCGGGATCGCCCTCGACCAGTAGCGGTTGGACCCAGGAAAGGATCCCGTAAAACATGATTCCCCAGATGAGCAGCGAGACGACGCTGGCGATGAGCAGACGCTTGATGATTCCGCCGGAGGCGGCGAAGCGCGCCAGGGCCATGTAAACGGGGATACCCAGCAGCATGCCCGTGGCCAGGTAGAGGCAGCAGCCGAATGCCACGATCACCCGGTCGTTGACGGCGTAGGCGTTCTGTCCCTGAGTGAGCTGGAGGGCCTTTTCACCCAGAGGGAATGTCAGGTACACCCGGATCAGCTCCAGGGGGCTCTTGCCCGCCAGCGGAGCGCCCAGCATGTTGACGATCAGGCTGACGATGGCGCCCAGGCTGCCCAGCAGGAACCCCGCCGTGGCGTAGTACGCCGAGTAGTACCCCGTGGCCCGCCAGCCGGGCCCGGATCGTGCGGCCTGGATTTCGTTTTCGAGCTCCTCAACCCTGGCCTTGAGCCTTTCGAGTTCCTGGAGCTTCGTTTCCAGATCGATGGTCATGGAGCCCTCGTGCGCTGTGCCAAACGATGGGGTTGTCTGCGAGAGAGGAGGTCGCGGTGGCCTAACGCGCGGCCACGGACGACGTAGGAACCCGCACGGGTTGAGGCTGCTCCGCCGCCGGCCGGGACCGCTCGGCCGTTGGGGCGGCCGCGGGAGCCGTTGCAGGCGCCGCGGGCTGGACGCCGGGGAGGGTCTTGAGCAGACCGTCTTCCAGGAACCCGGAATCCGGGATTGTCCCCTCGCGGCGGATGTCGACGACATGGAGGACGTAGGACACCAGGTTCCATACGGTCTCCGGCTCGGTCTTGAGCGTATCCCGGAACGACGGCATGGGCGTTCCGTTGATGCCCGAATCAATATGTCGGTAGATGTCCAGCGGTTCGGTCCCGCCGTGCAGCATTCCCGAGGTCAGGTCGGCGGCCTTCGTGGGGTTGCCCCAGGCGTCCGTACCGACGTTCGAGGCCATCATGCCTCGGCCGTCATCCCCGTGGCACTTGGCGCAGCCCTTGGTCAGGAACGCCTGCTTGCCCTGGTCGACGTTCGAGCGTTTGAACGTGGGCATCGGCGTGGCAGGATAGACGACATGGGCACGCGCCGCGTCCCAGCGGCCAGCGATGTCCGAGACCAGCTCGGGTACCTTCGCCTCGTCGATCTGCTCATCGAACTCGGCCTGCTCGGCGAGCTTGGTTTCCAGCTCGCCACGGCGGGTGAGCGACTGGACGTAATCGACAACGGCTTCCAGGTCGCGCGGGGGGAGGAGGGGGAACGCGGGCATCGAGGTGCCGCGAATCCCCCGTCGCACGGTGCGGATCAGGTCTTCGCGGAGCGGCTTGGAGCCATAGGTCGTGGAGGTGAACTTGAAGATGCCCAGCGTGTAGTTCCTGGGCTTCGGGTTCAGGTAGACTGCGGCCACGCCGTTGCCGTCGCCGTTGATGCCGTGGCATTGCACGCAATACCGGGCGTAAAGCTCGGCCCCGCGTTTGAGATGGGCCGGCGTCGCGTTCGGCCCGGTCGCGCCCAGCAGTTTTGGGGCCAGCGGCCGGCCGCAGCGCATACCGAGGATGCGGGCGATCTGGGTCTGGAACTCGGGTTTCAGCTTCTGTGTCTGGGTGCTGATGGTGAAGCTGGGCTCCGGCAACCGTGCGCATCCGGCGGCCATCAACGCCAGGTGGCCGATGGCCACTCCGATCGCGATACGATCCCTCACGTGTAAGCCTCTCTGATCGAAACGATGCAAGATGGAGGCAGCCAGCGCCGGCAACCCCGCTCGGAAGTCAGAACCAGTCAAGTCGGACGAGCGATGTCTTGCCGCGGTCTCTGTTCGGAAGGGCCGCGGACGGCGTTATCGACGCCTGGCGCACCGTCTACCCGGCCCACGCGGTGGGCCGAAAAGGCACCACCCCGTAACTCAGACCCACTCCCTCCGTCGTGGAGTCAGGCTCAGACTCAGGGCTCTTGCCCGAAGTTAACGAGGCGTTCTCTGAATTTCAAGCCTTCAGAAGCAGAATGCTCGTTGCGAGTGGGACGAGCTTGGAATACAAAAGAAGTGAGAGGCCTGGCATCGAGAGCGGCCACCAGAACGGTCTGGTGCCCGACCCGCCGGCATTCTGGACATCTCGTGACGATGACGACTCCACTGAAGACCAGCGCCGCGGCCGACGCTGCGAAGGCGGCTGCGAGGCAAGCCGCGACCAATCCGCCCCGGGCCAGGCGGCGGGTTTCGATGTCGGTGATCAACTTCTGGCTCGACGCCACGATCCTGGGGGCGTTCCTGCTGCTGGGCTGGATCTCGGCAACGCTCCAGTTCATATTTCCTCCGCCCACCCTGGCCGCTGGTTGGAGCCTTCTTGGACTCTCGTACGACCAGCTCCGCGACATCCAGTTCGCCTCACTTTGCGTCTTCGCCGTCGGCATCCTCGTGCACGTGATGCTGCACTGGAACTGGGTCTGCTCGGTGGTGACCAGCCAGATCCTCAAGAACGGCGAGCGCCCCGACGAAGGCATGCAGACGATCTACGGCGTGGCCACACTGATCATCTTGCTGCACGTCGTAGGAGCGGGTCTGATCGCCGCTCTCTTCCTGGTTCATCGTCCACCCCCGCCGTTCTGACCCACGTCCGTGTTTGGCGCCTCGGTGAAAGCCAGGCCCCTGTCTTGCTCTCCGGTCGCAGTCTCCTATACTATTAATAACTGGACGGTAAGTAATTTGAGGGAGATGCACTCATGACGGCGCCCGGCCCGGCGGTTCGCTGGCGGCGGCGCAAGGACGCACGGCCGGGAGAGATCCTGGAGGCCGCCCTCGATTGCTTCGCCGAGCGCGGCTTCGCCGCCACGCGGCTCGAGGACGTGGCGGCGCGGGCGGGGGTCACGAAGGGGACGGCCTATCTTTATTTCAAGGGTAAGGAAGAGCTCTTCAAGGCCGTGGTGCGGGGCTTCGTGGTGCCGGCCATTGACCAGTTCGAGGCGGCGGCACAGGAGCCTGGTCCGGTTTCGGAGCTGCTCGTGAAGGTCGCGGCGTTGTTCGAGGGAGTCTACGAGACGAAGCTCTCGGCACTGCCCAAGCTCGTGATCGCCGAGGCGAGCAACTTCCCGGAGCTGGCGGAGTTCTACCTGGAGGAGGTGATCGGCCGTGCCCGGCGCCTGCTGGCCTCCCTGTTGCGCAAGGGCATCGAATCCGGCGAGTTCCGCGAGTTCGACGTTGAGCACGCGGTCTATTGCATCATCGCCCCGTTCCTGTTCTCCGCCCTCTGGAAGCACTCACTGGGACAATTCGATGCCAGGCCGCTGGACGTGCGGGCGCTCGTGCGCTGTCACGTGGAGCTCATCTTGCGTGGGCTGGCCGCCGACGATCGTGAGCCCCGCGAGACCGCGGCTACCCGCCACCATCCCGCGCGGAAGCGCAAGCGGAAAGCGAACTGAGGCCACACGCTGCCCAGCGCGGCTCCGCCCGATGCGAGTGTCCGGAGCCGCCGATCTTTCACGAAAGGCGAGGTTCCATGTTCCACTCCTCGACAGCGCAGCAGCGTCAGGGGGAAGCCGCCCCACGACCGGATATGCCGCCAGGAACCGTCCTGCGGGAGCGCAACGGTGCACGGACTGAACCGCCGCCCACGAACGCGCGGCCCGCGGCCGCAGGAATGGGAGGCCGTCTCCGGCGTCGTCTTATTCCGTTGCTGGTTGCCGTGCTTGCCGGCGCGGGTGCCGGGTATGCCTTCAACGTGGGAGGCTTTCTCGGCCTCCCACCAGTGCGCCAGGCCGAAGGCCGGCTGGTGCTGCAAGGGAACATCGACGTTCGCCAGGTGAATCTTGGCTTCAAGGTTGATGGCCGGATTGACACCGTGGCGGTGGACGAGGGCGACAGCGTCCAGGCCGCGCAGGTCCTGGCCACGCTGGATCTCCGTTACTTCGAGGACGAGCTGCGGATGGCCCGAGCGCGCCGCGATAACCAGCAGGCGGTGCTCGAGCGGTTCGAGCACGGATCGAGGCCCGAGGAGATCAGCGAGGCACGGGCCGCGCTCGCCGAGCGCGAGATCGCCCTGGAGAACGCCAGGCAAGTCCTCAGGCGCCGGGAAAGCCTGGTGCAGCGAGGCGCCGTGACGCGCGAGGAGTACGACAACGCCAGCGCCGCATGCAGGGAAGCCGAGGCGCGTTGCCAGACGGCCCGGGAGGCCTTGCGGCTGGCGGTGATCGGCCCGCGGCGCGAGGACATCGACGCATCCCGGGCCCAGCTTCGAGCCGGGGAGGTCGCCGTGGCGCAGGCCGAACGCCGGCTGGCAGACAGCCGCCTGATCGCGCCGGCCGCCGGCATCATCCTCACGCGGGCCCGGGAGGCCGGGGCGATTGTGCAGCCCGGCGAGATCGTGTTCACGCTCACCCTCACCAGCCCGGTCTGGGTGCGGACGTACGTTTCCGAGCTCGACCTGGGCCGCGTTCCGCCCGGAGCCGTGGTGGAGGTGACGACCGACGGCGCTGCGGGCCGGACCTACCGCGGCCACGTGGGCTTCGTCTCGCCCACGGCCGAGTTCACTCCCAAGTCCGTCGAGACGCTGGAGCTCAGGACCCGCCTGGTGTACCGGGTGCGCGTGGTCGTGGAGGATCCCGATGGGAGTCTCCGTCAGGGAATGCCCGTCACCGTGCGGCTGCCGCTGGAGCAGGGGGCTGCGGCGCGATGACTGCCACGCCGCTGGTGCTGTCAGATCGGTTGATGAGGCGGTTCGAGGATGGGACCGTGGCGCTGGATGGCCTGGAGTTTCAGGTCGAGCCCGGCCGGGTCACGGGACTGGTCGGGCCCGACGGGGCCGGCAAGACGACCCTGATGCGGATCATGGCGGGCTTGCTGCTGCCAACCGAGGGGACCATCCGGGTGTGCGGCTACAGTACGCTGACGGAGCTTCCCGCGTTGCGGCAGGCCGTCAGCTACATGCCACAGCGGTTCGGCCTCTACGAGGATCTGTCCGTCGCCGAGAACCTCGCGTTCCATGCCGATCTGCGCGGCGTCGTGGGCCGCGCAGGGCGCGTACCACCGAACGCCTGCTGGCATTCACCAGCCTGGGACCATTCACCGACCGGCTGGCGGGCAGGCTCTCCGGCGGTATGAAGCAGAAGCTGGGGCTGGCCTGCGCCCTGGTACATACCCCGAGGCTGCTGCTGCTGGATGAGCCGAGCGTCGGGGTTGACCCGATCTCGCGAAGGGAGCTCTGGCGGCTGGTTTACGAGCTTGTCGAGCAGGGAATCGGGGTGGTCTGGAGCACGGCGTACCTCGACGAGGCGGAGCGTTGCCAGTCGGTGCTGGCGCTGGACCGGGGGCGTTTGCTTTTCGCCGGACCTCCAGACGAGCTGACGGCCCGGGTCTCGGGCCGCACCTACCTGGTTCGCGGAGCGCAGCAGCGGAGGCGCGTGCTTGCCCGGGCGGTTCGGCGGCCGGAAGTCATCGACGGGGTGATCCAGGGCCAGAGCGTGCGGCTGGTCGTCGCGGACGCGAGTCGTCCGCCCGACCTCACCGCGCTGGGGGCTCCGGGCGCCGAGCTGGTGCCAACCGCAGCGCGGTTCGAGGATGCGTTCGTCGATCTGCTTGGCGGAGTCTCCAGGGACGAGTCTCCGCTCTCGGGGCGAAGCAGGCCGCCGGTGCCGCGCGGATTCGCGATGGTCGAGGCTGAAGGACTGACCAAGCGCTTCGGCTCGTTCACGGCCGCGCGCGACATCTCCTTCCGCATCGGGCAGGGCGAGATCTTCGGCCTGCTCGGGCCCAACGGGGCAGGGAAGTCCACCTCGTTCAAGATGCTCTGCGGGCTGCTCCGGCCCACTTCGGGCCACGCGCATGTGGCCGGACAGGACCTGTATCGCTGCGGCGGTACCGCCCGCGCGCAGCTTGGCTACATGGCCCAGAAATTCTCCCTCTACGGAGATCTCAGCGCGCGTCAGAACCTGGAGTTCTTCGCGGGCGTGTACGGGCTGGCCGGCGCAGCGACGGGGCGCCATCGAGCGGCTGGTCGAGGCCTTCGATCTTGATCCCTACCTGGGAGTGAACGCGGGAACCTTGCCGCAGGGCTTCAAGCAGCGCCTGGCGCTGGCATGCGCCGTCCTGCATGACCCGCTAGTGTTGTTCCTGGACGAGCCGACCAGCGGCGTGGATCCGCTCACACGCCGTGAGTTCTGGTCGCACATCAACGCCATGGTGGAGCGCGGCGTCACGGTGCTGGTCACGACCCACTTCCTGGACGAGGCGGAGTACTGCGACCGCATCGCCCTGGTCTACAAGGGGCAGGTGATCGCCAGCGGTTCGCCGGACGACTTGAAGGGGGCGGCGCGGTCCGGCGACGCCGACGAGCCGACCCTCGAGGACGCATTCATCGGCCTCGTGGAAGCGTTCGACGCGCGGGAGGAAGCTCCATGACGGCCTTACCGGGCGGTCGCCTCCGCAGGGTCGCCGCACTCATCCGCAAGGAGTCGCTACAGATCCTCCGCGACCCCAGCGCGTTCCTGATCGCCGGCGTCCTGCCCCTGCTCTTGCTGTTCATCTTCGCCTTCGGCGTGTCGCTCGACCTTCAGCATGTTCGCGTGGCGGTCGTGGTCGAGCGGCCCTCACCGGAGGCCACAAGCCTGCTCGACGCGTACCGGAATTCCCGCTACTTCCAGGTCAGCGAAGCGCTCGATGCGGCCCAGGTCGAGGAGGCCCTGGTGGACGGCAAGATCGCGGGGATTGTCGTGATCCGTGCGGATTTCACCGAGCGCATCGGACGCGGCGACCAGGGCCCCGTCCAGGTGCTCGTGGACGGCAGCGACCCGAACACCGCCGGGCTGGTGCTGGGCTATGTGCAGGGGGTCTGGCAGAACTGGCTGCGTCAGGAGGCGGTGTCCAAGGCGGGGCTGGTCGACCGCCCGGCTGCGCGGCCCTTGCTGACCACCGAGCCGCGGATCTGGTTCAACCCCAGCCTGGATAGCCGGTACTCGCTTCTGCCCGGGGCCGTGGCCATCAACCTGACCCTCATTGGCACGCTGCTAACCGCCCTGGTCGTGGCCCGGGAGTGGGAGCGGGGCACGATGGAGGCGTTGCTGGCAACGCCCGCCGGCCGCCTGGAGATCCTGGCGGGCAAGATCGTCCCCTACTACGCGCTGGGGATGCTCTCGCTGCTGGTCTCGGCGGGCGCCTCGGTCTGGTTCTTCGGGGTGCCCTTCCGGGGCTCCGTCTGGTCCCTGACGGCGATCTCCACCGCGTATCTCGCGACGATGCTTACCCTCGGGCTGCTGATCTCGACGCGCACAAAAAACCAGTTCGTGGCCTGCCAGGCGGCTCTCATCATCGGCTTCCTGCCGGCCTTCGAGCTCTCGGGCCTGATCTTCGAGATCGACAGCATGCCGGCCCCGATCCGGCTGCTGACCTGGGTGCTTCCCCCCCGGTACTACGTCGCCTCGTTGCAGACGATCTTCCTGGCCGGAGACGTCCCCGCCGTCCTGGTACCGAACGGACTGGTCCTGTGTGGCTTCGCGGCCGTCCTCAGCACGCTGCTTGTCCGGTCCACGCCGAGCAGGCTTGAGGGCTGACATGTTCCAGCGCATCCGCTTCCTGGTCATCAAGGAGCTGCTGGCGGTCTGGAGGGACCCCAGGAGCCGGACGATCCTGATTGTGCCCCCCATCATCCAGATGCTGGTGTTCACGTTCGCGGCCACGCAGGAGGTGAGGGACGTACCCATCGCGGTGCTCAATGAGGACGGCGGTGTCGTCGGCAGGGACCTGATCGCCCGTCTCGAGGGCTCGCCGAACTTCGCGCGTGTTGTCCGCTTGCGGTCTGACGCGGAGGTGGCGCCCGCGATCGACTCCCTGCGCGCGCTCATGGTGGTCCGGCTGGGGAGCGACTTCTCTCGGAGAATCGCCGCCGGCCAGCCGGCACCCGTGCAGTTGATCCTGGATGGCCGGCGCTCGAACGCGGCCCAACTGGTCGCGGGATACGCCGGCGACATCGTCGCCCGTTACGAGGCCGAACTGGCGGCGACACGTCGTGGACCGACGGCCGCGAGCACGCTCGTGCCCAGGGTCTGGTTCAACCCCAACCTGGACTCGAAATGGAGCACGGTGCCCGCCCTGGTCGCCATCCTGTCGACACTGCTGGGGCTGATGATCACGGGGCTCTCGGTGGCCCGCGAGCGGGAACTCGGCACGTTTGACCAGCTCCTGGTCTCGCCGCTCTCTCCCACCGAGATCCTCATCGGCAAGAGCATTCCGGCGCTGCTCATCGGCGTGGCCGAGGCCAGTGGTATGGTCCTGGTCGGCGTGTTCGTGATCGGCGTGCCGTTCCGGGGCTCCATCTCGTTGCTCTACCTGAGCATGATCGTCTACCTGGCCGCGCTGATCGGGGTCGGACTGATGGTGTCGAGCCTGGCCAGGACACAGCAACAGGCCATCCTCTATGCATTCATGTTCATGGTGCCGGCGATGCTGCTTTCGGGGTTCGCCACACCCATCGAGAACATGCCCGGGTGGTTGCAGACGTTGACGCTCGCCAACCCTGTCCGGCACTTCATCGCCATCCTCAAGGGGCTCTTTTTGAAAGACCTGCCGGCCGCGGAAGTCCTCAGGCGGCTGGGTCCACTGCTCGCCATCGCCGCCACCACGCTCACGACGGCCGCCTGGATGTTCCGGCGGAGGATGGAATAGGCGCAGGACGCGTTCGACCTCAGAAGCCCGCATCACCTTCGTTATCCTGGGAAGCACCGGTGGCGGACCTGCTGGAGTAGAACGTCCCGTTGGAGGCCGTGCAATACCTGGCGGGCCAAGCGGACCCACGGACGACCCGAATCTACGACCCCCGCCGCCGCAAGGTCACGCGAAACATCGTTGAGCGAATCTCAATCTGACCGGCGGCCGACGTGGGGTGTCTGGTCGGCTTCCTAACAGGTTATGATCCACGAATTCGCTGGACGATCCGGCGATCGAACGGGCATGATCGAAATCAGTGGCCATGCTATCCCTGCGCTTGTCCAGTGCCCGTCAGTCCACGGTCGACGTGCAAGATTCGATCGCTGAGTGGCGGGATTCCAGCCTCGAACAGGAGCCGCTGGTGACATCTATTATCTCGCTCGCGCTGGTGTTGGCCGCATTTGGACCCGCCTCTCAAAGTGTCGGGGTCGAACCGGCCTGCACGGCAATATTGCCTGGAGCAGCCGCTGACCTTGGTAAGTCCGATCGGATCGCCCAGCGAGTCGACACCGCTTACGCGCGAGTCAGACCCAGCATCGTTCTCGTGGAGGGTCGCGACGGAAAGAACCGTCGTCCTCGGTGGCGCAAGACCGGGGTGATAGTCACGTGCGATGGGCTGCTACTTTGCGCCACGGGGGGAAAGGTAGACTCTATCGAGGTCCTGCTGTCCGATAATCGCCGGGTGGCGGGCCGGATTCTGGGCCGGTCGGGGGAATGGGGCGTCGCGTTGCTGCGTCTCGATGGCGATGGCCCGTGGCCCCATGTCGCCTTGGACAGCTCGGCCGCGAGTAAGCCTGGCCACGCCGTGATGACCCTCGGTTTCCGGCTGGACGGGCACGGGGTAAGCACGACTCCGGCCGCACGGATCGAGACCATGACTTCGACCGTTCCCCTGTCGTGGGTAGGCACGACTGGGGGAGACGCATCGTCGGGATGGCTGGGAGAGGTCGCGTTCGACCTCGATGGGGGGCTGATCGGTGTGGGTGGCCTCGCCTACCCCGGAGGGCAAAATGAAGAAAGGTTCTACGCCCACGCCCGGCTGATCAAGTCATTCTGGGGGGACTTAGTCAACGGCAAGGACGCCGACCTCCGAAGGCTCTGGCCTGCCGAGGAGCGAGCCGAGACCATCCGGCCCTCCCGCCCCGACGCGCCGCTCGCACCAATCGCCCGGGATCGGGCCATAGCAGCGACAGTGCGGATGCGCGAGGCGACGCGGCCAGGAGACAAGGCGTGGAGCGGCGTTCTCGTGGACAAGGATGGACTCATTATCACATGCGCCCACCACTTCAAGAAACCCGGGGTAAAACTCTCCATCTCGCTCTCTGATGGTAGGAACACGACGGGGAGAGTTATCGGCTCCAATCCGATCAGCGACGTGGGCCTTGCGCAGATCACGTCGCCCGGGGATTGGCCGCACGTCGATCGGGGCGACTCCCGCCGACTCGCGCCGGGTGCCCCTTGTTTCGTCGTGGGGTACCCTGGTGAACTTGCGGCCGGTTGTCCGCCCGTGGTCGGGTTGGGAATCTCGATCGCGCCAAGTAATCGGATAGCTCCTGTGGGCCTCAACCTTCTACATGCCAACACCTACCCTCCTGTCACCGGCGGGCAGTCCGGAGGCGGCCTGTTTGACTCGGACGGACGTCTGGTGGGGATCGTCCATGGGAGGAATCGGTTTGATGGCGATTACTACGCGAGGATCGAACTCGTAAGCGCGAGTTCGCGAGAATTGGCTCCCGGGGCGTTCGTGGAGGAGCGAGGTCCCTCCGAACTCGAGGAGGCAAAGGCTGAGCTCCGACACCGTGCCGAGTCAGTCAGGAAGTCGCTCGTTACGATCCTGAACGGCGACGAGCCGGTGGCCCTCGGGACGATCGTAACCCGCGATGGTGGGATACTGACCAAGGCAAGTGCCCTTTCTAAGGATCCATCATGCCGCTTGGCCGACGGGCGCACGGAGCCGGCGAAGGTCGTCCGCATCTCGCGGAAAGACGACATAGCCATGCTCCGAATCGCGGCAGCCGACCTCCCCGTCATCAGGGGTTGGGAGTCGAAGGACATCCCGCCAGTCGGGTTGCTCCTCGCCTTGCCGACTGCTGGCGGGAAGACGGTCGCGGGTTCGGTGACGTGCGCCCCTGGCTCTATCCCGCCGTCACCGAAAGGCGAGGAGTTCCATCACGACGGGTTCCCGAATGCTTACGAGGTTGGCACCCCACCTGTGTCCGTATTAACCGGAGGGCCGGTCATTGATGCGATGGGAAGAATAAGGGGAATGGTAGTCGCCGTAGCTTCCGACGGCTGGTTGATCGTGATCCCGTCCTCGTCGGCCCAGAACGTCCTGCACGAGTGAAGAGCCGGCAATAGTCGAGGGGCGGAGTGAGAAACTGGCGCGATCGTGCGGGTCAATCCGGCCGACCAACGGCGCCCGATAGCCTCGAAGAAACCGCGTCAGATACCGGGGAACTTGACGATAAGACCGTGGCGAAACGGTTCCTGGATATTGCGTCTGATAATGATCGTTATGTTCGCCTGGCCATTGTCGTGCTCGCGTTGGATGGTCCAAGGTTTGCATGATATCGCTTTTGCGGAAGTGGGTACTGAGTCCCCCGTGCAGGCGACGGCAAGGCGGAGACTTTGGAATGAGCAGGATTGTTGCGTTCTAGACTTCGTGATGACCAGAATGGCCAAGCGGTCGTCGCCGTCTCGCAGCCCTGGGTGATATGGGAAACTCTGAACCGTGCGCCCTCGGCTTGACCGATACAGGTTTCGCGGATACCGAATAGCGGCCCATTTGAACGCGGTTGCGTGATAGACGGAATGGTGCGTTGCCGCAGCAGGATCTTGAATCAGCCACCGGCTCCTGTTACTGTTCAATTGTTCAAACCGGTCAATCGCGAACCTCTGCCGGAGGATGATCATGGAGAAAAGTCAGACCGTCCTGCTGCCATGCCACTTGACCCGAAGCGGCTTTTCGGGCGAGCGTGTCTTCCGGCTCACCCTGGCAGATCAGTCGGAATATGTCGGAGTTGCGCCGATCGATTATTGCCGTCACCAGGACCGATCCCCTCTTGGTCCGGATGATCCAGCCAAAGGAGGTTCTATCGAAGGCTTTGTCGAGGGACAAGTGCTCGCAAATGGTGGCCAACTGGCTCATGTTGTTGTGCCAGACGGAGAAGTCATCCAGGTTTCTATCCAGCAGATCCGCTTCATCAAGTCAAAGCAAACGGATTATGTACCTATCTGATCGTGACCTCCAGTGGGCCATGGATAAAGGGTCTTTGATAATACGGCCACCAGACGGAGTCAGTCCACCCAAAGTCGATCCAACATCGATAGATCTCCGCTTGGATCAAGTGAGCGAGGCGAAGATATGGGACATGGCGGCGATTAGCCATCGAAACAAGAGGGAAGGGCTAGGAGAGTCAGAACTTCGACTGGGCAGCTTCAAGTTCGGGTTATTCGCGGATGAATACCTGACCTCCCCACCGCTCTTGAAGAAGAGCCAGCAAACCGACTTGGTATGCCTGAGGGGTGACGAGGTACTTGTACGCCCGGGTGGCTTCTTGCTTTGGCAGACCAAGGAAAAGATCGGCACACCAAAGGAGAATGCTCAGTACATATGTTTCATCGACGGCAAGAGTACTCGAGCCAGGACCGGGATCCTGGTACACCTCACCGCACCAACAATCCACGCGGGGTGGAGTGGCAATGTCGTACTGGAGATCGTAAACCTCGGACCTTTCACATTCATCCTACAGGAGGATGAAGTGATCGCACAACTGACGGTTGCCACGATCTCCAGCACGCCGCGACAAACGCACGCGGAGTCCGGATCAAGCACAGACGAGCAGGCTCATGTATCGGGCAAAGCGTGAGCTTGTACCGTCCCATAACCCTGATGTACGTTCGTTCGCTGCTATCCAGCCATTGCTCCTCACCCGGATATTCATGACGGCCGTACGACTCAGGGAGATGCCAGATGGTGCACCGCGAGAGTCTGACGATCCAGACCAGGGGCCGCGGCACGTACGAGATCACGCCGTCGGTTGAGCAGCTCGTCCACCGGTCGGGCATCCGGATCGGCCTTTGCAATGTCTTCGTGAAGCACACGAGTGC
This sequence comes from uncultured Planctomycetaceae bacterium, assembly GCA_963833985.1. Lineage (GTDB taxonomy): Bacteria > Planctomycetota > Planctomycetia > Isosphaerales > Isosphaeraceae > Aquisphaera. Next base: position 4,142,056 of record CAWIAD010000002.1, on the reverse strand, counting down.
ATCACTGATTGTCTGCGAGAATGCAGATCCGACCGTGCGGCAAGACCTGGAGACGTTCATGGCCCGAGTCGTCCCGGATGGCGATCCGGGCTTCGTTCACGACCTCGAGGGTCCCGACGACATGCCGGCGCATGTCCGGTCCATCCTCACCCAGTCATCGATCTCCATCCCGGTTGAGGATGGCCGCTGCGACCTGGGGACCTGGCAGGGGATCTTTCTCTGGGAACACCGCACTGATCCCCACCGGCGCAGGCTCATCATCACCGTCATCGGAGAGTGACGCGAAGCCCCCTGCCCGATCAAAACACTCACTAAACGAATGATGCATGCATCAATCCGCGACTGCGATTTAACAGTCTGCCCAGGGGAGCTATTCTACGCCCAACAATAAGAATGTCCCGAATGCCGCGAAGTTAATTTTAACTAATTGTGCCATTTGATCTTGCGCCATGGGTGAGGCTCCGGGCATCCTGTGGGAAGTACCAGGACCCACAGTTGCTGGAGGGAGCCCCACCCATGCCGCCTCGCATCATCCCTATTCTCGATCGACTGCGCCAAGATATCGCCGCGGGATTGTCCCGGGAGACGATCGAAGAAGCCTGCCGCCAGGCGAAACACCGCTGGCGGAATCGCGTTCTCGACCCCGCGACGACCATTTATCTGTTCCTTCTCCAGGTCCTTCATGGCAACACGGCTTGTCGCCACGTGGTGCACTTCGGCGCTTGGACCTTCACCGACAGCGCCTACTGCCTGGCGCGAAAGCGGCTTCCGCTGGCCGTCTTCGACTGGCTCGTGGAGCGGACCGCTGCCGCCGTGCGGACTGCTTCGGATGGCGCGCGGTGGCTCGGGCACCGAATCTGGGTCGTCGACAGCTCCAGCTTCTCCATGCCGGACCAACCAGAACTGCAACGTCACTTCGGCCAACCCAGCGGTCAACGCAAGGGCTGTGGCTTCCCGGTGGCGAAATGGCTGGCCCTCTTCGACGTCACCACCGGCATGCTTCTGCGTTCGAGGACGGCCCCTTTGCGGACCCACGAGATGTCCCAGGTTGGCCCGATCTCCGACGGCCTGGAGCCGGGAGACATCGTGCTCGGTGACCGCGGATTTTGCTCGTATGCTCATCTGGCGATATTACTGCAACGCGGTCTGCATGCGGTTTTCCGCGTGCACCAGCAGCAGATCGTCGATTTCACGCCGGGTCGTCCGATGGCCAGGAGGAAGGGTCCGTACCCCAGGCCGCAGGGTCTGCCGAGTTCGCGGTGGGTGTTGGCGCAGGGAACCGCAGATCAGATTGTCACATGGTTTAAATCGAAATCCCATCCGAAGTGGATGTCGGCGGATGAGTTCGAGGTGCTGCCCTCCGAGATCACCGTGCGCGAGCTGAGGTACCGGGTCGAGACACCCGGGTATCGGGTGCGCGAAATCACGCTGGTCACGACTCTGTTAGACGCATCGACCTACCCGGCGACAGAGCTGGCCGAACTCTACTACAAGAGGTGGAGAGTCGAACTCAATTTTCGTCATATAAAGATTAGCATGAAGATGGATGTTCTGCGTTGCGAGACAGTCGAAGGGGTTCTCAAAGAGCTGGCGATTTTCAGCCTGGCGTATAACCTGGTAAGATCGGTCATGCTGGAGTCGGCACGCATGCGCGGCGTTGATCCGGATCGGATCGGCTTGATCGACGCGGTGCGCTGGCTGATCGGGTCCGAAGGGGGTTCTGAGCCCGCGCGGATCGTCATCAACCCATTGCGCCGTGGACGCGTCGAGCCCCGAGTCGTAAAGCGACGACCAAAACAATACATGCGGATGACTAGGCCCAGATCCGAACTCCGCAAACAGTTGCCAATGAAGCACTTCTGACTAACTTTGTGGCATTCAAGAATGTCCCATTCACACTCCCGAGAGGAGGCTGCAGGAGAACGGGGGAATCGATGCCAGTTCTATTTACACATTGCTCGAGAGTAGTTCTGACACAGATTTCATTGACACCGTTTTCCTGTCAAAGTCAGGATACTTCCATCATCGGTCTGGTTCGTGCGAGTGGAAGTTCCCGCCCGGCCAGTTGAAAGTGATCGATGACCTCTTGAACGACCTCGCCAAGCTCTCTGTACACCTGGACCGGATCGTCGCCGTGAATTCCGGTAATGAGATCAGGACACTTGCCGATGTATACCTGGTCTTCGTCGCTCCATTCCACCCAGCGATGATATGCGTCGATTGGCTTCATCTCTTGACTTCCTCGATCGCTCGCTTGACTTGTCTCTCCTGATAGGTTTTAGCGTCGTCGCCCTCCTTGCCGCTGAGGGTAACGGCTCCCGCGTAACTCGGGTGCGTGAACTTCCGATGCGCTCCCTTGCCGCCTCCAGGGACGATCGTGAAACCGGAGTCCATCAAATCCTTCACCAGCTCACGGACCTTTCTCGGCAATTTGACGTAAGGCCTTAATAGACGTTTCAAATTCTTGTTATGGGATGGGAGTATTCACCCGTTACACTTTCCGTTCCACACAAGGCCCGATTTCTACTTCCCATTTGTTCATCAAATGAACTGACCCGTTAAGTGCATCATACCAGATTTTGACACCTCGCGACACTCAGACCCGCCATTCATATCGCCAACCTCAGCGCCTCCCCATAGTGGGCCTGGCGTGTGTCCCTGGGAACAGAGGACCGATCCCCATCGCCGACAGATCACGATCACCGTGATGGGCGACTGACCGAGCCGCCGGCAGGCTCGGCCCGGGGCCTCTCTCAGAGCGTGATCAGCTCACCTGGGCCTGCCACGAGGTCCACGAGCCAGAGAAGGTGGGAAGCGCTCCCAGCACCAGGGGCAGGTTTGCGGTGGCCGGCTGCACGGTCGGGGCCGGCGGAGTGATGGAGACCATGGGTGCCGCAGTGGTCGCGGGCGCCAGCGATCCGAGCACCTGGTCACGCGAGCGGCCGTCCCAGGGGTTGGAGAGGACGAAGTCTTGCTGGACGTTGGTGCTGCCGATCGTCATCGGAACGCTCTGGAAGACGGTGCCGTTCCAGCTTGCCGTGATCTGGTACCGTCCCGGAGCGAGCTGGATCTGGTAGCCGCCGGAGCTCCAGGTCTGGGTGGAGGTCGTCTGTCCGGTGGCCAGGTTCGTGGCGTCAATCTGCATGCCGGCCTGACCTTCGCCGATGCCGTACATGCCCGTGTGCTGGTTATCGTAGTAGGCAGCGCCCACGACGTAGGCGAGGTGGTTGGGCTGGCTGCCGAAGTCCTGGGTGACCACCATCGGTCCAACATTCGAGTTGGCCGGTGTCGCCGCGATGCCGATGCCCACCGACTGGTAGGCGTTGTTCGCGGAGACGCCCGGCTGGAGAAGATTGCGGCGATGCCCCTGATCGGAAACACCCCAGTCGATCAGGAACGCCTGCATGGCTTCGTCGACGGAGGAGGCGTAGGCGAAGGCGTTCTCGCCCGTCGAGCTGGTACCCGTATAGCCGGCTTGCTGCATGCGCTGGTCTGGCGACGAGCCGTCCGAGCCGGTGTGCGACTGATACTGATTGGTGGCCATGTCATTGCTATGTGCCTGTGCCGCGGCCGCAAGGTCCGGGTTCCAGGCCAGCGGAGGCTGAGCGGGCGTGTTCGCGATGGCTTGCTCGGTGGCATTCACGTTCACGTTGTAGTAGGCCAGAGTGGAGACGATGTCCGGGGTGAGGTTGCTGGTGACTCGGACGGCGGCCGCCTGGGGATTCGTACGCGCCTGGTTGATCAGCTCGAGCATGTACTGCTCTTGAGCCGTGGGAGTGGCGATGCCGCCGGAGAGCAGCTCGCGGGATTCCAGGTTCTCGAACCGGAGCGACCGTCGGAATTTTGGCCGAGTCATCGCGGACCTCCCTGTCTATCGGCTTTCGACCCGAGCACTCGCTCCTGGTCGGGTACGTGCATGGCCGCTTTCCCGCGGCGACGCTGACGAGAAGCCTGCACGACTTGAGTGAAAATTCCCGGCTGTGAGCACCATCGCTTCAGGCTGGCGTGCAAGCGAAAAGCAAGTGGCGTGCCGAAGACATGGATTTCCTCTGGCGGCCGTGGAAGGGATGACTGATCATGGTCGGAACCTTGAGTTTACGATCGCGATCGGGCCACAAGCTCACCGGTCCTCAGGATGTCGGACGGAGGAGGATTCGCTTGCCCGGGATCTGGGTGTCAAGACGAACTTACAAAACGCCCGGATTTACAACCCCGAGGGGGTGAGAAAAACGGCTAAAGTTTCGCTAAAGTAAAGCTTTACGACGACCGATCGGCCACCTTCTCGCGGCTCCTGCGGCGGGTTTGCGAGGCCCCGGGCGCGTCGCCGGCTTGCCGGTTCCGCCGTCGCCGGGTAGGTTCGGGTTCGAGGCTCTGAGGTCAGCAACGGAGTACGGCAACCATGATCACCGAAGATGATGCCCTTGCGAAGCTGGCCGAGGCCGAAGCGGCCACGGTGCTCTCCGGGTCGGCCGCGGCCGCGATTCGCCGCTGGTTGAAGGAGGCGCCTTTTGCCCGGTACCGGACGCGTCTGCTCGAGGACATCGAGGCGGGTCGCTGGAAGGCCCTGGACGATGCCTTCTTCACGGTCCTGGAGTTTGGCACGGGGGGCCGGCGCGGCACGATGTATCCCGTGGGGACCAACGTCCTCAACGAGCGCACCATCGCCGAGAGTGCCCGCGGCCTGGCGGATTACGTCGCGGCGAGGAAGCGCAGGGATGAGCCGCGCTCGTGCGTGATCGCGCGTGATTCGCGGCACAATTCGGCCGAGTTCGCCGCGCTCTGCGCCCGGGTGCTGGCCGCGGCCGGTTTCCAGGCCCACCTGTTTCCCGAGGCACGCTCGACCCCCTTGCTCTCCTTCGCCGTTCGCCACTTGCGCTGCGATGCGGGAATCATGATCACGGCCTCGCACAACCCGCCCGCGGATAACGGCTTCAAGTGCTACGGGCCGAGCGGGGGCCAGGTCATTCCCCCGGACGACGCGGGAATCATCGACTGCGTCAACCAGGTCTCCTCAAGAGAGATCCCCGAGTTGCCATTCGAGCAGGGAGTCGTCGAGGGCCGGATCGTTCTCGTCGGGCCCGAGGTCGACGACGCCTACATCGCGGCCGTCGTGGGTGAAGCGGTCACCCACGCGCGTGACCTTTCCATCGTCTACACGCCGCTCCAGGGAGTCGGAGAAACCTCGGTGGCCCGGGCACTGTGTACTGCCGGCTTCGAGCGGCTGAACATTCTCGCCGCCCAGCGCACGCCCGACGGAGACTTTCCCAGCGTTCCTGGCCACGTGGCCAATCCCGAGAACCCACGGACCCTCGAAGCCGCCATCGCCGAGGCGCGGGCCACCGGAGCCGACCTGGTGCTCGCCAGCGACCCTGACGCCGATCGGATCGGCGTCGCGGTTCCCACCAGCGGCGATCCGCGGGGCGACTGGACGACTTTCGACGGCAACCAGATCGGTGTCCTGCTGGCCGCGTTCGTCATGAAGGAAACCGAGGTCCTGGGGAAACTGAGGTCCGACCACTTCCTGATCACCACGCTGGTCACGAGCCAGATGGGCCGGCGCTGGCCCAGCGCGAGGGCATCCGGACCGAGGACGATTTACTGGTCGGCTTCAAATGGATTGGCGAGCGGGTGGATGAGGCCGGACCCGCGGGCTTCCTCTTCGGCTACGAGGAGTCGCATGGCTACCTGAAGGGGACTCACGCGCGTGACAAGGATGCCGCCGTGGCCGCCCTGCTCTTTGCGGAGCTGGCCGCGACGGTGAAGGATCGCAAGCAGACCGTGATGGAGTACCTCGATGATCTCTACATAGACGTTGGCCACCACGGCGAGCGGCTGATCAACAAGGTCTACCGGGGCCGGGAAGGACTGGAGACGATCTTGAAGCTGATGAGGATGTTCCGGACGGACCCGCCCCGGACGATCGCCGGTCTCAACGTGACCGAGGTCTTCGATTACCAGAACCACGAGATCAGGGACCTCACGGGCGGCCAGGGTGCACGCCCCCTGCCCCGGCCGAGCGGCGATCTGCTCATCTTCCACACCGAGCTTCCCGGCGTTCGCTTCGCCGCCCGGCCCTCGGGAACCGAGCCCAAGATCAAGTTCTACCTCTTCGCCAGGACCGCCGTGCACGGCCCCGCGCACCTCGCCGAGGCCAAGGCAGATACGGCATCGCGACTTGACCGCATGACGCAGGATATCGAAGAATACGTGAGGGTGGCGATTCCAGCGTATTGAACGCGAAGTCTCAACACACCAGGAGATTCGCCTCAGGCGGACCCTCGAAGAGCTGGGGGCCCATACTGAGGGGTCGATGTGTCGGATTTCAGCCATCAGCGACGATTGGGCAACGAAGGGCTGCCATGTTCATGTGGGAAGTATCGAGGTAGCACTTCGTCCCGATCATCTCGGTGGTATCGTCTTTCGTTCCGTATTCTCGGGAACAGACGCTTCGGACCTTGACGCCGCGGCGCGGCTGATCGAGCAGAGGTTGGCGGATCCCGAGTGGCGCAACGGACTGAGCAGTACGGTGCAGCGGGCTATGAAGCACATCATGGGCATCGAGGGTGCTCTTCACGCAAGGGCTCGCGGAAGCCTGCGGGAATTACGAATGCTGGTCGTCGCTCTCGATCGCATGGGGCAAGAATGATGGCATCATTCCGGGAATTCCTGTGCACTGGCCGGCTGGGAAACCTCCGTTGCGGTCTGTCCATGCTGGAGGTTCGCGATCTGCTCGGCGAGCCCGAGGACGTCTCAACGAAACGGAATCCGCAGATCTGGAAGTACGGTTCTCTGGAGCTGACGTTTTACACGCCGTTCAAAACTGAGGAGCCGCGGCTGGCTTCCTTCACGATCCAGTTCCATTTACCCACCGTCAAACTGCCTGAATCCCTGCCCCTGTCCGACCGGTTGCCTACGAGCGAGATGTCCCTCGAGGAGTTTCGAGAACTCTTGCTTGACGTTCCAGTACACGTTGACGGCGGTGTGACTTCCGGGCCGATCCAGCATCTGGTTCTTGGGTCTGGGGTCAGGGTTTCGTTTGATGACGGCCGTCTCTACAACCTGACCTGCACGATGCGCCGCGAGCCTGAGCTCAAACAGATCTCCATCGCGATTCCGCGTCGGGTTCTGAACATGATTCAGGTCCAGGCCCTCGCATCGCGAGAATCGGTCTCGGAACTCTGCGCCCGCTGGCTTGAGGAGCGGGTGGCGAATTTGCCCGCGGTTGTCGAGGTACGCTCAGGAGCAGTTCCATCGCTGACGGATAAGCGAGGCATCCATGTCGGACACGAAGATTGAAGGTCCCGTCAGTCCCGCCGACAAGGTCAAGACCTTCCCGGCCAGCCCTGGCCTTTACCTGATGAAGGACTCCCAGGGCCGGGTGATCTACGTGGGCAAGGCAAAGAACCTGCGCGCCGCGCGGGTTCCTATTTCCACAAGGCCGCGGCCCAGGACAAGCGGATCTGTGACTGGATCGAAGAGGTGGCCGACATCGACCACCTGGCCGCCGACAGTGAGGTGGACGCCTTGCTGATGGAAGCCCGGCTGATCAAGGACATCCAGCCGAAGTACAATCACGACCTCAAGGATGACAAGACGTTCCCGTACCTGCAAATCACCACCGGCGAGGACTTCCCGCGGGTGAACTTCACGCGTGAGCCGAAGGATTCGGGGGTGAAGCTGTACGGCCCGTTCCCCCGGGCCCGAAGCCTGCGCGGGGCGATCCAGGTGCTCCAGCGGATCTTCAAGTTCCGCACCTGCTCGCTGGACATCGAGGAGGACGACGTGCGCTGGCGCTGGTTTCGTCCATGCCTGCTTGCCTCCATCAACCAGTGCACCGCTCCGTGCAACCTGCGCATCGACAAGGAGACCTATCGCCGCGACATCCAGCGGCTGCGACTGTTCCTCGACGGCAAGAAGGACGTCGTGCTCCGAGAGCTGGACGAGGAGATGCGTGAGGCCAGCAAGGCCCTCCAGTTCGAGAAGGCCGCCCGGCTGCGCGACGAGATCAAGGCCTTGCAGAACCTGAGCCTGCGCGGCGATCTGGCCCGGCACGCCCAGCCCGAGGTTTTCTATGTCGACCCGCGCAGGGGACTGAAGGGGCTGAAGCAGGTGCTCGCTCTCGATTCCGTGCCGCGGACCATCGACGGGGTGGACATTGCGCACCTGGGCGGGACCGAGACGGTTGGCTCGCTCGTCACGTTCGTGGACGGCCTGCCGTTCAAGCCGGGATACCGCCGCTACCGCATCAAGACGGTGCAGGGCGTGGACGACTTCGCCTCGATCCGCGAGGTGATCACGCGGCGCATCCAGGGGCTCCGGGAGCGTGACGAACCGTTCCCCGACATACTGCTGATCGATGGCGGCAAGGGCCAGCTCGGTGCGGCCCTGGACGCCTTCGAGACCCTCAAGGTGACGCCCCCCACGGTCATCTCGCTGGCCAAACGCGAGGAGGAGATTTACATCCCCGGGCGCTCCGATCCGCTGGTCCTGCGGCGCCGGTCTTTCGCCCTCCGCCTGCTCCAGTATGTTCGCGACGAGGCCCACCGCTTCGCGCAGCACTACCATCACATGCTGCGAACCAAGAAAACACTGGGCGACGAAGCGTGATGGGCATCGTAGAATCGACGCTCGGGCGACGAGGGGTCGATGGGCCGACGCCCGCCAAACCTTCCTGTATTCTTCTTGATGGATCTCCATGATTCTCATCTCCGCCCACGGCCTTGGCCGCCAGTACGCCGGCGATCCCATATTCCTTGATCTGGCTTTCGAGATCCGCGCGGGAGAGCGGATCGGGCTGGTCGGGCCCAACGGCGCGGGCAAGACCACGCTCATGAAGCTGCTTGACGGCAGCGAGGCCCCGGAGTACGGGCAGATCCACGTGCGGCCGGGTATTCGCATCAGCCTGCTGCAACAGCAGCCGGAATTCGGTGCGGAGGAGACCCTGATGGACGTGGCCCGGTCGGGGCTGGCCTCGCTGCTGGACCTCCAGCGTGAGCTCGAAGAAGCGGCGCAGGAGATGGCCGAGGCCGAGGACCAATCCGATCGCGACCGCGCCACCCGCCGCTATGATGAGCTACACGAGCGGCTGCTGCACCAGGACGCCTACGCGATCGAACATCGCGTCGAGGAGATCCTCTTCGGCCTCCGCTTCAGCGAGGCCGAGTTCCAGCGCCCTGCGCGCACCTTCTCCGGCGGCCAGCAGTCGCGGCTCATGCTCGCCAAGCTGCTGCTCGAAAGTCCCGACCTCATGCTCCTGGACGAGCCCTCCAACCATCTCGACATCGAAACGACCGAGTGGCTGGAGAATTACCTCGCGCGGCAGCCGGTGGCGATGCTCGTTGTCAGCCACGACCGCTACTTCCTGGACAGGGTCGTCACGAAAACCTGGGAGCTGCACGAGGGCAAGCTGGAAATCTATCCCGGCAATTACACACAGTACTGGAAGCTACGCACCGAGCGCGCCAAGGTGCTCGAACGGCAGGCCGAGCGCCAGGAAGAGAAGGCGGAGAAGCTGGAGGCCTACATCCGCAAATACGGGGCGGGCCAGCGCGCCAAGCAGGCCCACGATCGCGAGCGCAAGCTCGAGAAGCTGCAAGGCGAGCGGGTCGATACGATGCGTGAGATTGTCGGGCCCGTCATGGGGTTCGAGGAGGTGGACCGCTCCGGCGACATCGTCATCGAAGCCCGCAACCTCTCCAAATCGTACGACAGGCCCCTGTTTCAAGAGCTGAACGTGGCGGTGCTGCGCGGCCAGTGCCTGGGCGTGATGGGCCCGAATGGCTCGGGCAAGACCACGCTCATCAAGACCATGATCGGCCGCGAGAAGGCCGATCACGGCGAGGTCAAGCTGGGGCACAAGGTGCAGGTGGGCTATCACGATCAGGGGTTGCAGTCGCTCTCGCCCGGCACAACCGTGGTGCGGGCCGTCTGGCCCGAGGACGACCCGGCCTGGGTCGAGGGTGACGTCCGCAACCTGCTGGCCCGGTTCGGATTGACCGGAGAGCTGGTCTTCCAGACAGTCGGCCAGCTCTCCGGCGGTGAGAAGGCCAAGGCCGCGCTGGCGCGGCTCTGTGCCACGAACGCGAACCTGCTGGTCATGGACGAGCCCACCAACCACCTCGATATCTGGTCGTGCGAGGCCCTGGAACGGTCCATCCGCGAGTTCGAGGGGACCGTCCTGGTCGTCAGCCACGACCGCTATTTCCTTAACCAGGTGACCGATCGCCTGCTCGTCCTGGGAGGCGGACGCGCGCGGGTGATCGAAGGAAACTACGAGACCTACCAGACCCTGGTGCGGCAAGAGAACGAATCGGCAGCCGACAAGGCCCGCGCCCGGTCTGCCCCCCCTTCCCTCACGGCGGCAAGGATTCTTGAAAAAGACAAGGCCGCGAAGAAGAAGTTCCCCTACCGCAAGGCCGCCGACCTGGAGCGCGAGATCGGCGAGGTCGAAACCGAGCTGGCCGCGGTCGAGGACCTGCTCGGTCAGCCCGCCACCTATCGCGACGCGCTCAAGGCCGTGGGTACCCAGGACCGGCACCGCGCGCTCAAGCAGCGGCTCGAAGCACTGTACCCGCACTGGGAGCACGCGGTGGAGGCAAACTGGTAGGCGCGCGTTCGCCGTGCCGTGTCCGCGTTTGTTCATCCGGCCGGTCGGCTCGACCACACGGCTCGGCGGCGGCGGCGCGATCGCAACACGGAGACCAGCCCCAGCGCCGCGCCGGCCAGGACCAGGCTCGGCGGCTCGGGAACGGCGGTCGGGCCGGGTAGCCCATGTTTGGGGTGGGTCGCCCTAAGTCCTTGCGGCGCAAGGGGCGATTTTTCAGATTGTCACTACATCACGGTTTTTTCGTCTTCCGGTGGGGCTGGCGGCCTGAGCTCGGTTAAGCCCAGCGCCTTCAGGACCCGCCGCGCATCGGGGCAGCCTCCACTGACTCCTTGCCGTTCGGGCTGATCGTCGAGACGGAGGGTCACCACCCGGAGCGTGGAGAGAGCTTGCATCGCCCTCTCTGGAGAGAAATCTATCCCAGCGTGCTCAAGTCGGCGGTGCAATAGCCGCTGGACCAGTAATGCCAGTGCAGCTACGAAAATATGTGCTTTTACTCGTTCCTCAATCTGATGATAAATCGGCCGCCTGGCCAGCACGTCCTTGAGCTGGCGAAACCCGCGCTCGACATCGCTCAGGTCCTTGTAGATCGCCACGACCTCAAGCACGCTGAGCGCTGCTTCACTCGTGGCGATCACATACTTGCCTTCGATTCCCTGCTCATTGGTCAGACCCTTCGTGTTCTCAAAGTAGCGGAAAATCCCCTTGTCGAGGTCCCACGAATAGTAACGATAGCCATGGTTTCGTTGCAGGAGGCGCTCGGCTGCGGCGCCAATCTTCTCGGGCTGTTTCAACTTCCCTGCCGCCACACGCCCCTGCAACTTCTTCGAGCGATTGATGTGTCCGCTCCATGGCCTTCTGACGCATGGCTTGCTCGTATTCGCGGCGCTCGTCGGAATCGACGATGATTATCCGCAAACCTTCAACTCCTGACGGCACCTCTTGCGCCCGAGTGCGCGGTGGATTGGTCTTTTCCCGGGCGGTGATCCCTACCGGGCAAGAAATCCACTTGGCATCGTCGAGGGCAGCCAGCCACTTGGTCAACTTTGCGTTCCGCCTTCGCTTCACGCCCACAAGATAGCCATGCTTGTCGCCAGTGATCGCTTCCAGATTGTCATTGGTGATCATGCCTCGATCGCCGACAAAAACGAGGCGGCTGAAACCAAATCGCTGGTGCAGATCACGAATGGCTTTCTGCACGGTCTGGTGGTCGACTTCGTTGCCGGCCCAAACGTGATGAGCGATCGGCCAGCCGCCCACCATCACCACTCCGACGATCACCTGGACGTTGTGCGGCTTGCCGTCCCGACTGTAGCCATGCTTGGCGAAGTTGGCCGGTCCAGCTCCCTCGAAGTAGGTGCTCGTGATGTCATAGAGCACCAGGTCCGGCTTGATACTGAACAGGTCGCGAAGGCGGTGATAAAGAGCCACCTCGATCCGTTCCTTGGCGTCCACGAGTTGATCGAGGGTCCGGTACCAGGACTCCAGTTGGCGAAAGTCGACGCGAACCCGCTTGTGCTGGTGCCAGCGAGGAACAAAACGGCGGCCTTGGCGATCACAGACGAAGTCGGTCTCCAGCCACCCCGCCAAGCCGTGTTCGCTGGCGGGGTGAATCAGGCGATTGGCAATGAGCACGAAGGCCCGGTCAGTAAACGGCACGCCTTTGGCTTTGCCGAGTGATTCGTCGAGGATGGTCCAGAGCCCGAGTTGGTCGAACAAGGCCCGGACGGCGAGGACCGGCCCCCAGGTGGAAGCGTCCAGGATGTCGAGATCCTCGTCCCCAGCGGACTCCGACTCGACATCTTGACCGAGCAAGCGTTTTAGCTTGGGAAACAATTCCGCAAGCAGGTCCTTGCGTCCCAGATCGGCCACGGTGCGTTGCTTGACCTTACCGTTGTCGCGATAGGCTTCGACGACGCGGACGTACTCGTTCAGCGCACCGCTGGACGACCGGACTTTTATGGTTCTCAGGTACATGTCGTGAAGTATCACGACGGAACGCGCCGATTTCAAGGCGAAATCAAGGTAAATTCCGAAGTAATCGCGTCGATATTGTCACTACACTTTTCGGAAAAAAACGGGTATGCCGCTCGCCAACCCCTGGAAAATAGAGGAATTATGCGTGGCAGCAGTCGCGCGGAAGGCGATCTCACCCCAAACATGGGGTAGGCTACCGTTGGGCGTGAACCGGACCACGAATGTACCGGCCTGGGTTGTCGTGACCCCCGGCTCCAGGGCGGTCAACTGCCCGCCGGGCACACCTGTGCCTCCCGTGAGCAACAGGGCCGTGGTCTGTGACCCGTTGGGGTAGAATGTAGCGGTCTGAAATTGATTCGGCGATATCGATGTATTGTATCCCACGCCGTAGAAGAAGCTCCCCGCCGGGGCGCTGGCGAAATCGATCAGGAACGTTGACCAGTTCTCGGTTGTGGAATTGGTGACGTTCGCCGTGGCCGCGATCAGCTCGTAGCTACCGGCGCCATCCACGGTCAAGCTCAGCGAGATCGGTGTGCCGGAAGCGAAATCGAGCGTGAAGACCACGACCGGAAGGGCGTAACTCGTCTGGGTATTATCGATCACCAAGGTGGTGTGGGAAGGATCGCTCGAGCTGGCGGCCGTGATCGATCCCGCGGCGGCTTCTCGGCCCGTCAAAGCTCCGCTCAGTAGAGCCATCCCCAGTACAGCAAACCCGATTCGTCGCAGTCGGTTCATGGTTTCTCATCTTCCCCGCGCCCGCCAGCCGGCGCGGCGCGAGGCCGCGCGCGGCGGATCCGCGCGCGTTTGCGTTCAACGGATTAATCATGCCCAACAAAGTCGGACCGCGCGGTCCGGCCAAGCCGTCATGGCTTGTCCCCCCAAGCTATCGCGACGGTAGCGAGAAGTTGAGCGCCCGCTTCCCGAAATCCCCGGGATGTTGCATTATCGAAACGAGTCGATCCGCCCGCGGCGGGATCTCAGCCCGCGAACACCAGTGAGGACTGGGGGTTGCCCGGGGAGTTGGCCGGCGATTGCAGTGCGTGCAGGGCCGCATAGCGGCCGCGCCTGCGGACCAGTTCCTCGTGGCTGCCGTGCTCGACGACGCGGCCGCCTTCGAGGTAGAGGATCAGGTCGGCGCGGGCGGCGAGTCGCAGATCGTGTGTGATCCAGAACGTGGTACGTCCCTGGGCGAGCCTGATGAGGGCCTCGAAAACGGCCCGTTCGTTTTCCTCGTCGAGCCCCGTGGTGGGCTCGTCCAGGATGAGAAAGCGGGCATTGCGGACGGCGGCGCGAGCAATCGCGATGCGCTGCCGCTGGCCACCGGAGAGAGTCACCCCACGCTCGCCGACGGCGGTCTGATAGCCCTCGGGAAGTTGCTCGATGAACTGGTGAGCGTTGGCGATCCGCGCGGCGTTCTGGATCTCGGCGGCGGTGGCCTGCTCCGAGCCCAGGGCGATGTTCTCGCCGATGCTCGCCGCGAACAGCAATGTCTCCTGGAGCACCACGCCGATCTGTGGCGCAGCGTGGCCAGGGTGTATTCGCGGATGTCGCGGCCGTCGATCCGAACCTGTCCCTGGGTGGGGTCGTAGAGCCGCAGGATCAGGCTGGCCAGCGTGGACTTACCGATGCCCGAGGGGCCCACCAGGGCCACCTGCTGGCCGGGCTCCACGCTGAAGCTAAGCTGGCTGAGGACACGACGCCCCGGCTCGTACCCGAAGTCCACTCCTGCAAATTGCAAGGCGCCCCGGAACGGCGCAGCCGCCACGGCTCCGGGCAGGTCGCGGACCTCGGGTGCCTGGTCGAGCAACTGGATCACGCGCTCCCCCGCGGCCGTCGCCTTCACCAGCCGGCCGGTGTACTTGGCCAGGTCGCGCACCGGACGAAAGGCATTCTTGAGGTAGGTCATGAAGACCAGGAGCTCTCCGGGAGTGAGCTCGTGGCGCATCACCAGCCGCGCACCGTACCACAATACCAGGGCCGTCGAGATGGCCACCAGGAAGCTCACACTGCGGCCCAGGGCCGCCGTCAATCGCGCCGTGCGCACGTCCTCCTGATGGCTTTCCTGATTGCGGCTCAGAAAGCACTGTGCGAAGCGTGCCTCCAGCGAGAGCGCCTGGATCACCTTGATGGCGCCGATCGTCTCGGCGGCCGTGGAGGCCATGGCCGATTCACGCTGCCGCTGACTCCGCGCCGCTTGCCGGATCCGGCCGGTGAGCCGCACGCTCCAGAGCCAGAACAGAGGCAGCATCGCGAGGGCCAGGAACGCCAGCTTCGCGTTCATCCAGATCATGACGCCGACCATGCCCACGAGCACGAGCCCATCGGCCACCAGGGGAAGGAAGGCTGTCACGGCGACGTCACGCAGCTGGTTCACGTCGTTCATGAGCCGCAGCAGCAGATCACCGCTCCGCGCCTTGTGATGGAACGACAGCGACAGGCCCTGGAGGTGGCGATAGAGATCGGCGCGAAGCTCCGCCAGCACCCGGCTCGCGACGCGCGCAAACCCGATGGTGCTCGTGAAGTCGCTCAATGCTCGCAAGCCGGAGATGAGGATGATCGCCAGCGCCGAGGCGGTGACGACGGTCGACGTATCGAGCGATTCAAACGCCGGGAGGACGGCCAGCCGGCCCCGGTGCCTGGCTCCCAGCAGGTGGTCGAAGATGAATTTCAGGGGCCAGGGTTCCAGGGTGCCCAGGACCACCTCGGCGAGCAGCGCCGCCACTGACACTGTCATCAACCTGCGCTGCTTCCTGAGCCGCTGCCAGAAGAACGAGAGCATATGCCGCAGCCCGGGCAAGCTTTCCTGCAAGGTGCGTGGCCGTGTCATGCATTCGCTCCTTGCACCGCCAGGAACTGGTCGTGCGGGGCCAGTCCCGCGAGATCAAGGATGCGCAGCACGGTCCAGTCCCAGGTGTGCGCCTCCAGCACCTTCGCTCGAGCGGCCTGTCCCAGCCGGGTGCGGAGTGCGGGATCGGCACGCAACTCCAGCAGGGAACAGGCCAGCTCCACAGGGTCGCCGGGTGCGCACAGCAACCCGGAAACGCCGTGATCGATCAGGCCGTCCAGCTCGCCGATCCGGCTGGCGACCACGGCCAGGCCCGCGGCCATGTATTCATAGACCTTCAGCGGTGAAAAGTAAAAGTGGGGAAGGCACGAGTAGGGCGCCACCGCCGCGTCCATCGAGGCCAGCAGGCCGGGAATGTCCGCGGGGTCCACCGAGCCGGTGAAGTGAACCGCATCACGCAGTCCCCGGGCGGTCAGTTCCGCCTCGAGCGGGGCGCGCTGCGGTCCCTCGCCGACCATCAGCAAGCGCACCGTGGCATCGACGGCATGCACCCGGGCGAACGCATCGACCAGAGCCTGGAGCCCGTGCCAGGGCTTGAGCGTTCCCACGAAGCCGATCGTGAAAACTCCCGGCGCGGGCGGAAGGCTGGCGCGGACGTCTGCGGGAAAGCGATCCGAATTCACACCATTGGGGATGATATGAACACGTTGCTCGGTGCAAGGATAGGACTCCAGATAGCTGGCAACCCCCTGCGAGACCGCGATCAGGGCCGTGGCGTTCCCGAAGACGCGATGCGCCACCCATTCGGCGCGGGCACGATCGACGAGGATGCGGTGCTGGGCCTGCTCCGCGATGAGCGGGGCATTGACCTCGAGCAGCCCGGGCACTCCGCGCCGCTGGGCATGGTCCATTCCCGCATGGCTCCAGAGCGAATAACGTTCGTAGACGAGGTCGAAGTGGCCTTCGTCCTCCAGGGCCTGGCGCAGCTCCGTATTGAACCGGAAGGCCGCAGCCTCCCGCGCGGGGGGATGCTTGTGGGCCGGGATGGGCAAGGGATGGACCCGTACGGATCGCAGGTCGACGGGCGGGCTTCCCTCCGGGCGGGGCGTGAACAGCTCGATCTCGGCGCCGTGCCGGATCAGGCCGCGAAGGACCTCCTGCACGTGGATCGAACAGCCCTTGCGGCCGAAGACCGGTATGCCCTGGTCCATGCAGATATAAGCGATACGCATCAGTGCACCCCCACCAGCCCGTTGCGGCTTGCACGGCTTTCCCCGCGGAACAGGGCCCGGCGCCGCGCGGTATTGCGCCGGATGTCGAATTCCGCCTCGATCATGCGCCGGGCCTCGCGTGCCAGCCGGACTCGCAGGTCCGGGTCGTCGAGAAGCCGCTCCAGCCCGTGAGCCAGGGCGGCCGGATCTCGCTGCGGGACCTGGAGCCCCGTCTCCTCGTCGCGAACGACCTCGGGAATGCCGGTGACGTCCGTCGAGATCACGGGTGTTCCCAGCGCCAGGGCTTCCTGGATCACGTTCGGCAGGCCGTCGCGGTCGCCGTCGGCGGCGACCACGCAGGGCATTGCCAGCACGGCGGCATTCCGCATCTCCTGGATGACCTCGTTCTGCGGGCGTGGGCCGACCAGCTCGACGGATTCGCGCAGCCCCAGCGACTCGATCCGCCACTGGAGCTCGCCCTGCAACGTGCCCGCGCCGATGATGCGACACCGGCAGGACCGGCCCCGCCGTGCCAGCAAGGCACAGGCGTCGATCAGGTCGGCAAATCCTTTCTTCGCCACCAGCCGGCCGACGGCGAGGATGACCGCGGGCCTCTGCCGCGGCTCCGTGTAAGGGTATTCTTCGAGGTCCAGGCCGTTATAAACGCGGATCACGTGGTCCGCCAGGTGACCGTAAGTCGAGCGCAGGTAATCGAGGTGGAAGTCGCTGATGGTGACGACGCCGGAGGCATCGCGCGAGCTTCCGTTCCAGATCCGCGGATTGCACGCTCTCGTGAAAGATATCCTTGGCGCGGGCGGTGAAGCTGTAGGTGACGCCGGCGAGCCGGGCGGCCAGCCGCGCCACGGTCGCGGCCTCGCTCGCAAAGGGCGCGTGCAGGTGCTGGATACCGCGGCGCCGTACCGCGCAGGCCAGGGCCAGGGCCTGGTACACGTGGCGGGCTTCCTCATCCATCACCGCCCCCAGTTCCGACCAGAGCTCGGGCAACACCGAGGCCGCCTCGCCAACCGACTTCCAGAAGTGGCTCGCGGTCATGGAGGCTGCCGCCAGCGCCTCCGGAAGCAGGCCGTCGGCGGGGAAGTACAGCGCGTTGACCCGTCCCCGCACCCGGGCAATCAGGTCCTGGAAATGGCCGTCGTTGGACGGCCGTAGCGAGAAGATCTCGATGTCTGCCCCGGCCTGTTCATGTGCCAGGATCTCGCGCACGACGAACGTTTCCGAGTAACGGGGGTAGCGCTTCACAACATAACCGATGCGGTAGCCGTCAGCGAATTGCATGGGGATCCCTCATAAGACGCAGGTTCAAGATTCCGCACCCGACGGGACGGAGACGCAAGGAGTTCATCCAGCAGCCGTGGCAGGTTTGCCAGGCCGTTCCAGTTGAGTCGATCGCGCACCGGCAGGACCGGTGGTAAGTCGCGCGCCATCCAGTTGCCGAGCGCCTCGGGCGTCAGCTCGCCGGGATGGAGGACGTCCGCCAGACCGCGATCGCGCAGCCGTACCGCCCGGATCCACTGCTCTTGCCTGGGATGGATCCGCGGAACGATGAGCGCCGGTTTCTGGAACGAGAGGATCTCGCAGACCGTGTTGTACCCGCCCATCGTGATGACCCGCTCCGCGCGACGCAGTAACCGGCTGGGCTCGGCGAGGAACTCGAGGACCCGCAAGCGAGGCTGCTGCGCGGCCAGATGGCGAATCCTCGACCGCACCTCGGGGTCAAGATAAGGTCCGGTCAAGAGCACTCCAGCACTCCCTTCAGGGAGCCGGGCGCGAACGAATGACTCGGCCAGGACAGCACCGTCCTGCCCTCCGCCAAGCTCGCAGAGGATGAGCCTACCGTCAGGGAGCTCGCCTCCGGCGTGCGCATCATCCCCGTCCGGCCGATCATCAATCAGCCGCATCTGCTGGTCGAGATAACCCGTGTACCTGACCTTGGCTGCCACTTCAGGGCAGAAACCGTACTCGTGCACGGGGTCATAAAAGGCGGGATCGCCGTACACCCAGACCGCGTCGTAGTACGCCTCGATGGCTTCATCACAGGCCGCATCGGACCACTCGCGGCGGACGGTCTCAGGCTCGTCCAGGATGTCGCGCAGTCCCAGAATGCAGCGCGTCGAGCCACGCGCCTTGACCGCGGCCAGGGCCAGGTCGAGCTCGCGTGAGGCTCCGCGGGGCACCTTGTCCACGATGAGTGCATCGGGCTCGAAGGCCTCGATCGCCGCCGCCAGGGACCGGGAGCGGATGTGGGTCATCTCGGAGAGCGTCAGGTCCAGGTCGCGAGCCCGATGATGTCCCGCGACGTCCTTGGTCAGTGCGGGCAGCGTCAAGCAGTCAACACCGGGTGGGAGCGGCAGGCAGCCCGCCTCGCGGGCCCCAGTCACCATCAAGATGATGGGAGGCGAGGCGGAATGCACCAGCGCCTGGGCAATCAGCAAATTGCGCCGCATGTGGCCCAAACCCATCGTGTCGTGCGAGTAGAGCACCACACGCCGTCTTCGCGATGGGGTCTCGAAGTGCGGTGCCGGGGATGTTCCCTGATCGTTGTGTATGGCTGCATCGTGGCGGTTCTTCATGGTTGTCGTCCCGTAGTTCTGGCGATTTCGTGATCTTGCAGGGACTCGTGCTCTGCCATCGAGCCCGCGCGCGGCCTGGGGGGTGCATCCGTCAAGATTTGCACCTCGGCGGTCATCCCGGGCAGCAAACTCACCGAGACATCATCGAGCCGGACCCGGCCGATGAAGTATTTGACCTCGCCGCTCGACCTCTTGCTGCGGTCGGCCACCGGCAGGGTGTCGATCGACGAGAGCCTGCCGCTCACGGTGGCCCCGCTGGCTTCCAGTCGAATCGATGCGCGCATCCCCGGTCTGACCCGCCGCACCACCGTCTCATGAAGCAGCACCTGGACTTCCAGCCGGGACAGGTCGGGCAAGTAGAGCAGCGACTGGTTCTGATGAACCCAGACGCCAGGCTCGATCCGCAGGTCGCGCTTGGGCTTGTGGGCATAGATGAGCAGGCCGTCGTGCGGTGCCCGGATCGTGCAGGCGTCCACCTGTGCGCGGAGCCTGTGGAGCCGCTCTTGCAGCCCGCGGAGACGCATCGCCTCATAACTGGATCTCGACCTGGCGGACTCGATCCGGCTTTGCAGTTCCAGGATGGTCCTGGGCACCTGGTAGTCGTGGAAGTTCCGCAACTCGGTTTGAACCTGAGCCAGGGTGAACCTGGCACGGTCCAGCTCGGCTCCCGCGGAAGCCGCCTGGGCTCTGGAGATGTATGACTTCGCGAGCATCCGCCGTGACCAGTCGAGTCGATCGCTGGACTGGACCACCTGCGCCTGGGCCAGTGCGAGTCTCCCCTCGAACGCCTGGCTCTCGAGCCGGCTCAGGCCGGCCTGATATTCGTCCAGGGCCGTGATGGCGACCTCCAGGTCAAGCTGAGCGCGCCGCTGATCCGCGCAACCCTGGGCAACGGCGATCTCTTGCAGCCGTTCCATTTCTTCATGGGCCGAGGCGTCCAGCCGGCAGATCACGTCTCCCTGCGCGACGATCGACCCTTCGGGTGCAAGCTCGAGGATGGACGTTGCCGCCGTCCGCCCGCTCAGGTTTTCCAGCGTGCATCGAATCACCGTATGCACCGTGCTCTCGACCTGTCCCCCGGCCCTGATGATGCTCTCCACCTCACTCTGTCGAGCCACGGCGCGGGGATGTCCGTCGAAGCCGGGGTGCGCGGTTCGCTGAGCTCCGTGCCCCACCGAGAGGCAGAGCGAGGCCGCAAGTGCCACGCAGCCGCCACATCGCCAGAAGCCAACGCTAACCACACTCTGCAAATCCATGACTTGACAGACCTCTCGATAAAGCGTAGACAACCGGGGCGATCCAGTTTGCTCGTGCGACCAGAGGCACTGGCTGGCCCCTGTCGCGATCGCTCTCCGAGACTTGCTGCCCCACAGGGCTGAACACGAGAGGTCATCGCGCCGGCTCTGCGGCTGCGCGCGCTATTCTCAATTCTTCATGCAGGAATGTCGTACATCGCACACGGCATTGCATCGAGGTTCAGATGCTGCCCGTGCTGTCTGGATGCTCCACGCCGCCTGCGCCCGGCGCTGTCCTGGTGACATGAAGCAAGTCAGTCCCCGGTCACGACATCGCGGCAGGCCGCCGGCTCGCACCACAGCCTGACTGGTTCCCGAGACCATGGCGAATGTTCGAATACGTGACCGTTCTCGGAATCGCTCTTCGAAATTACAGACAAGCGGACAATAATAGTGAGGAACAGCACGGACCCGCTGCTTGTAAGCAAACATAGTTGATATGTTGGCTTTCCACGAGGGATCATCCATGAGAGTGCGTCGTGGCACGTCCTTCCGCCCCGTTCTGCCGTTGGCGATCCGGCTGGAATGCCTGGAGGATCGGAGGCTCCTGAGCGGCCCCGGCGCTCAACAGTCACTATCCGCGGGCAGCAGCCCGCTCCTGGGGCCTGCCGCGGTGGCCCCAACCGCGAGCAGTGCGCGGGCGGATGCCACCGGTTCAGACTCGCTGGGGGATGGGGCCACGGCTCTGGAAAAAGGGAACGACACGGTCACAAGCGATGGAGAATCGGCCCTCGTCCCGTCGCAGGCATCCGCGCCGGTTTCCTACCTGGTTGAGGCCGCGAGTGCGGCCAGCAGTCCGCTGGCCACGCCTGCTGGTCCACTCGCGCTGCTGTTGCAACCGGCAGCGGCCGGGGCAGGAATGAGCGGACCGGGAACAAGCACGAACGCGTCGGGACGAAGCTCCGGGGACGGGGCCCCCGCAACGGGCACCCCCGCGAACATGTTCTCCGCAACGCCACCGGGTGTGGCCGCAGGCTGGGTCAATGCGCCGGCCCCAGGTGCCGGGTCGAGCGCGCCGGCTGCGGCGGTTCTGGCGCCGGCCGGGCGCGACCTGGCGGGCTCGTCGAGAATGGCCTTGCAGGAGCAGGCTCTACCAACCTGTGGCCTGACTTCGCCATTGCCCGTCGTCGCCAGCACCCCGGCGGTCCCGGGCGGCAGCCGCGCCGAGCTTCGCGGCGGGCCGGGCGGTGCGGCGGACGGAGTCTCGACTGCAAGTGATTCCCCGGACGAGGTGGCGGCACCGCCCTGGCGTGCAGACTTGCTCACCAGGTTCTTGCCCCTGGACCGATCGCTTCTGGAAGGCTCGATCGCTGAATCGCTCGCGCGGCTGGAGAACCTGGGCGCCGGGCTGACCGACCTGCATGGGACGGCAAGCCTGATGCCTCTGGCAGCCGCTACGGCCTTGGCGGCTGTTGCCGTCGAGCTCGTGCTCCAGCGCCGCAGGTCGCGTCCACGCCAGCTCGACGACCCGGCCGGGTACGCCCGGGACGACGAGGCGCGATTCGCCCGATTCACGGGTCAGTGGAGCCTGGCGGAACCATGAGCGCTCTCTTCCCGCCCGACGAATGCGGCTCCTGGACGACCAATCAGGTGGAGCAGATGGTTGCGTCCTGGCGCCGGGGCGAACCCGTGCACGCCGAGGAGATCCTGGCCCGCCATCCCGAGCTTGACTCGGAGGCGGCAATCCGTCTCATCTACGAGGAAGTCGCCCTCCGCCGGGAAGCCGGGCTGGAGATGGAACCGGCCGAGATTGCACTGCGGTTCCCACGCTGGCAGGGCAGGCTGGCCGTCCTTCTCGAGTGCCAGCGCCTGCTCGATTCGCACAGGCCCGAGATAGCCTATCCCGAGGCCGGAGAGCTGCTTGCCGGATTCCGGTTGCTGGCGGAGCTGGGTCGAGGCGCGACTGGCAGGGTCTTTCTGGCGGCCCAGCCCTCGCTGGCGGATCGCCCCGTGGTCCTGAAGGTCACGCCGCGCGGCCTCAGGGAGCACCTCTCGCTGGCACAGCTCCAGCACATGAACATCGTTCCGCTCTACTCCGAGCATGTCCTGAAGACCCGCAACCTGCGGCTCCTTTGCATGCCCTTCCTGGCCGGCGCCACACTCGCGCAGGTGATGGATTTGCTGAGCCATCACCCGCCCACGGACCTCACCGGCAAGCAGCTCATCGAGGCGCTCGACCAGGTTCAAGCCCGGCATCCCATCGTCCTGCCGAACCGGGGCCCGCTGCGCCAGTTTCTCTCGCGCTGTAGCCACGTCGAGGCCATCTGCCTGATCGGCGCCTGTCTCGCGGACGGATTGCAGTATGCTCACGACCGGGGGCTGGTGCATATGGACATCAAACCCTCGAACGTGCTTCTGGCGGGCGACGGCCAGCCCATGCTCCTGGATTTTCACCTGGCTCGGGGACCGATCGCCGCGGGGCAGCAAGCTCCCTGCTGGCTTGGCGGCACGCCCGAATTCATGGCGCCCGAACAGCAGACCGCCGTGGCCGCGGTGAGCGCGGGCCGCGCGATCCACCAGGCGGTTGACGGACGCGCGGACATCTATTCCCTGGGACTGACGCTCTACCAGGCACTTGGTGGACCGAAGGATAAGCCCGCCGGCAAGTCCTGGCCAGCCCTGGAACAATGCAACTCGAGGGTCAGCAGCGGCCTCTCAGACATCCTCGAGAAGGCTCTCGCCGCTGATCCCCGGAACCGCTATACGGATGCGGCACTGCTGGCTGCCGATCTGCGCAGACACCTGGGGAACCTGCCCTTGCGCGGAGTGCACAATCGCAGCGTGCTGGAGGCGCTGGCGTAAATGGCGGCGCCGGCGGCCCGCTGCACTCTCCCGCGTGCTGATCCTCTTCGTCTCGGCCGCTTCCCTTGCCGCCATGACGCTCTCCGGTTGGTTCGTCCACCGCCAAAGACTGCGCGAGCTCGAGACCGCGCTGGTGCAGGGCCGGGCGAACCTGAAAAGCCATCATCCGATCGAGGCCGCCCAGGTGTTCCAGCACGGTTTGATGTCCGCGGGTGAGGTTCCAGGGACAGAGCCGCTGAGACAACTGCTGCGCGACGAGCTGGCCCGGGCCATCCGGGAAGCGAAGGCAGGTGAGCTGCACCGTCTGGCCGAGCTCGTCCGGTTCCGCTACGGCCTGGCTGAGCCACCCGCCGAGGAAGCACAGGTCTTCCTCCGCCTTGTGCCCACCATCTGGAAGGAACGCGACCTGCTCACGCGTGCCATTTCCGGCCAGTCCGGGAGCGACTTCGACACCACGGTTCGAACCGACCTGCTCGACCTTGCCGTGGTCTGGGCCGCTTTCCGCGTGCGGTTCGCGGTCGCGGCGGAGGCCGGGGACGCAAGACGTGAGGCACTGCAAATGCTCACCGAGGCGGAGGCGCTCCTGGGACCGAGTCCCGCGCTGCGGCGCGATCATCGCGTCTACACCAAGGCGCTCGGGCTGGCGAGCTCCGATCTTGTCCCCAAGGTCAGGCCGGTTACGGCCTGGGAATACTACGACCTGGGAAGGTCCTACCTGCGCACCGGAAAGCTCGAGCGCGCCGCCAGGCAGTTCAAGCTTGGGCTCGACCTGCGGCCGCAGGACTTCTGGCTGAACTTCTACCAGGGCGTCTGTGCCTATCGCAGCCGGCAATTCGAACAGGCCGCGAACGCGTTCCGGGTCTGCATTGCGCTCTCACCGGAAACGGCCGAGTGTTACTACAACCGAGCCCTTGCCTACCAGGCGCTCGATGAGCTTGAAGAGGCCATCGCCGACTACAACCGAGCTTTATCGCTCAACCCTGACTTGACGGATGCCGCTCTGAACCGGGGGCTGCTTCACTACCGGCAGGGGCAATTCACCGAAGCCCTGGCGGATCTGGAGCGTGCGCGTGCGACCACGTCAACCCGGTCGACGCTCGGGGTGATCCACTATAGCCTTGCACTGGTTCACCGGGCACGCGGCAATCAACAGGCATCCGCGGAGAATGCCCGGGCTGCTCTCGAGATGGGTCACGAGGAAGCTCGTGAACTGGTCAGGCATCTGGGGCAGCCGTGAATCGCTCAGCCCCCACTGTCATTCATTTGTAACAATGCAGCGGATCACACGCCGGGATCGAGGCATGGGGCAATGCCGCGATACCCTCGGCGTGCTCTCCGCTGCTTTCAGCAGACTGCGGCTTGCGGGCAACTCGGGCCGTTCAGGAGCGGCCTGTCCGGTCGACAGTGCTGGCATCCGGGCTGCTGGGGTCGGTGCTGCCGGGAGTGCTGGGGCTGTGGGTATCGGGGCTGCTCGTATCGGTCCTGGTCGCGTCCACGCTCCTGTCCGCGGCCGTCTTCACCTCGGGCGCATCATGCCTGACGGTGATCTTCGCGGGGCTCAGGTGAGTGACGTGCGCCGTGGCGTGCACGGGATGCACCGCGGCAATCGCGTGCGAGATCAGTCCAACGTGCGAGGGTGCGTTCCGGACCTCGAGCGACTCAAGGCCAAAGAACTTGCGAGCGAGCGGCTTACGTCGGGCCATGGTGTGTTCTCCTTTGAGGAAGACGTCTGGTGGTATTGATGAATCCGACACCAGGACATCGCGCCGGTTCGTCCCCGGCGCGCTCTTTTTCGGCGTCGGCGCGGGCATAAGGCGGCCGGTGGCAGGACTTGACGCGGCCTAGCCCGGGGTGACGGATTGCGAAGCGGTCCGGCCCGCGCGACAATGAGTGAGTCGGGTCAGCCTCGACGCCGCCATTCCCACCCTGCATCCGGACCATCGGCGCTGTTGCCGTCACGGGAGAAAGCCATGATCCGCCCGCCCCTTCGCGCGCTGCTTCCGAGCGTCTTGCTCCTGCTCTTGCTCCATTCCTCCTTCACCGTACAGGCCGCCAGGCCACGTCAGGTGATCTCGCTGGATGGCACCTGGCAAATTGCCGAAGGGCGCATGGACCTGGCACCGGCGGTCTTCGATCACACCGTGCCGGTCCCTGGCCTGGCGTCGCTGGCCAATCCACCGTTTGCCAGCCCGCCCGGTCCCAGGGTGAGCGACCGGAGACAGTTTGCCCAGAAAGACCCGAGGCGCGACGCCTTCTGGTATCGCCGCGCCTTTCGATTCGAGGGACCGGTGCCGGCGGTGACCCGGATCAAGGTGCACAAGGCCATGTTCGGGTCGGAAGTCTTTCTGAACGGAACGCCTCTGGGGGAGCATCGGCCAAGCTTCACACCCGGGTACTTCGATGCCAGGGCAACGCTCAGGACCGGTGAGAACTTGCTGATGATTCGCGTCGGGGCGGATCGCGCTGCCGTGGGCCCTGCCATTCCCTCCGGCTTCGACTACGAGAAGGACCGCTACATCCCCGGCATCTTCGATTCCGTCGAGCTCATCACCAGTGGCACGCCCCATATCCTTAGCGTGCAGGCCATCCCCGACATCGCCGCCATGCAGGTTCACGTGCGGGCCGTACTGCGCAATGACAGTCCGGATGCGAACGCCACGCTCGCGCTCACGGTGCATGAGGCCCGCTCGGGACGGGTTGCCGGCCACATCGAAAAACAGGCCGGCATTCTGGAACAAGGCCACGAGACCACCATCGACGCGCGGATTCCGCTTGCCGGCTGCCGGCTCTGGTCGCCGGAGGATCCCTTCCTGTACGTGATCGAGGCCGACAGCGGAGCGGACCGCGCCCAGGTCCGGTTCGGCATGCGCGAATTCCGATTCGATCCGGCATCCGGCCGCGCGGTGCTCAACGGCCGGCCCTATCCCATGCGAGGCAGCAACATCACGCTCTACCGCTTCTTCGAGGACGCCGAGTGCAAGGACCGCCCGTGGAATGCGGACTGGGTGCGGCTGCTCCATCAGCGGGTCAAGGAGATGCACTGGAACAGCCTCAGGTACTGCATCGGCTTCCCTCCGGAGCATTGGTATGACGTCGCCGACGAGCTGGGCATCCTGATCCAGGACGAGTTCCCGATCTGGCATGGAGGCAAGGGCTGGTCCACCTGGCCGCCCGAGCTGAACCGCGACGAGCTGGCCCGCGAGTACGCGGAGTGGATGCGCGAGCGCTGGAACCATCCCTGCGTGGCCGTCTGGGACGCCAGCAATGAGACGACCTCGCCGGAGACCTCGGCCGCCGTGGCGCTGGTGCGCGGGCTCGACCTGTCGCACCGCCCCTGGGACAACAGCTACATGCCCCCTGCCCTCTCCGGTGATTCTCTGGAGCTGCACCCGTACCATTTCCAGAACCCTCAGTTCAAGCTCGGCGACCTGGTCGAGTCCAGTCCCGATCCGCAGAGCAGCCCCGCGCCGGGCCATGCGCGCCACGCGGTGATCATCAACGAGTACGGCTGGCTCTGGCTGAACCGCGACGGCACGCCGACCACGCTCACGCGCGAGCTGTACGAGAACCTGCTCGGCAAGGACGCAACGACCCCGCAGCGCCGGCAGCTCTATGCCCGCTACACCGCCGCCGAGACCGAATTCTGGCGCTGCCATCGCAAGGTGGCCGCCGTGCTGCACTTCACCACTCTGGGGTACTCGCGGCCCGACGGCCAGACCAGCGACCACTGGCTCGATGTCGGCCGCCTCGAGTGGGAGCCGGAGTTCGTCCGCCACGTGCGCGACTCCTTCGCGCCGGTGGGGCTCATGATCGACGCCTGGAACTCCGCGTATCCCGCGGGTCAAAACCTCAAGGTTCCTGTTCTGGTCATCAACGACCTGGACCAGCCCTGGCGGGGAGCGGTGCACCTGCGCCTGCTGCACGAAGGGAGCCCTGTCCTGGAGCTGAGCCAGGAGGCCCAGCTTGCCGCGCTCGGCGGCACGAAGCTGGTCTACGCGCTGAGCATCCCCACCGAGCTGGGACCTTACCAGTGGGAAGCCACCCTCACCGGACCCGACGGTGAGCGCGTACACAGCCTGCGCGACTTTCAGGTTCTCAACGAGGCGGATCTGAAGGCGCGTCTCGGTCTCGCGGTCGGGCGTACGGTGACGGCGTCTTCCAATCTGCTCCAGGACGGCGCCACGTCTCCCGAGGCCGCGGTGGACGGTAAGCCCGAGACCCGCTGGTCGTCCCGGTTCTCCGATCCGCAATGGCTGGCCGTCGACCTGGGAACAGTGACGCGTGTCAGCCGCGTCGAGCTGCTCTGGGACCCGGCCTTCGGCAAGGAATACGCCATCGAGATCTCGCGGGACGGCCAGAACTGGACCGAGGTGTACCACACCAGCGCCGGCCGAGGGGGCACGGAAGTCTTGCGCTTCCCGCCCGTGGACGCCCGCTGGGTGCGCTATAACGGCCGATCACGCGGTACGGCGTACGGCCACTCGCTGCGCGAGTTCCGCGTCTTCCCCTGACGGTAACAGTTGACCCAGGCGAGCATCCTGACCGCCGGACCGCGGTAAGACGTGGTGAGGCGAAGCGCTCTGGGGAGCAACGTCCCCAGAGCGCTCGCTGTCTTCGAAGAGCCGGTGAACCGGATAACGCGTCAGTTCGTGGTGTAGGCGCCGTAGATATTGTCGTGGGAGGTCGAGGCGTGATTGCCTTTGACTCGCGTATGCCCTGAAAGCGTCGTCGATCCGCCCGCGATGTACAAACCGCCGCCGATCCCCTGGCCCCCGTCGCCGCCGATGGCCTCATTGGCCGTGATCAACACGTTGGTGAGGACCATGGTGTCCGCGGTGTAGATACCCGCACCCTGGGCATTGCCCCCGCCGTTGCCGCCGATGGCCTGGCTCGCGAGGATGTTGCTGTTGGCAATGCTCAGCGGGCCCTGGCTCTGGATGGCGCCTCCCTGCGCGTCGCCGCCGGTGGCCCCGCCCGAGCCGTTGCCGCCGAGCGCCTGGTTCCCGAAGAATGTCGAGCCGTGGATCTTGAGCCCCGATGATCCGTTGCCAATTGCGCCTCCGAAGCCGGCACCCGCGTACGCTCCGGCCACGCTGGCATTGCCCCCGATGGACTGGTTGGCCACGAAAGTCGTATTGCTGATCGTCGGTGAATCCAGCTCGAGAATCATCGCGCCCCCGACGGCCAGTCCGCCCGCAGTCGCGGGTCCGGAAACCGAGCCATCGCCGCCAATGGCTGCGTTGCTGGCCAGCAGACATGAGGAGATCGTGATCGGTGCGGATGGCGAGATATCATTGATTGCGCCGCCGAAGGCGTCTCCACCTCCTGGACCGCCGATCGCGTCATTGCTCGTGAACGTACTGTTGCGAATGGACAAAGGCCCGGCCGAGTTGAAGATGGCGCCTCCGCTCGAGATCACACCGGGATTCGTGGTGCCGGACGTGGCGACGGCCTGATTACCGGTGAAGATGCTATCACTGATCGTGGCCTGGGAGTAAAACGCTCCCAGGGCGACCGCGCCGCCCTGGCTGCCCTGGTCGCCGCTGGCCACGTTTCCCTGGAAAACGCTCTGGCTGATCGAGACGACGGCGTTGAGGAAGCTCGGCACTCCAATCGCGCCGCCGAAGACAAATCCACCCTGCACCAGGTTGTCGCGGAAGACCGAATTCGAGACGGTCATTGATGCGCTTCCGCCGGCGGCCGAAGTCGAGAAGAAAATACCGCCGCCATCCGACGCGTTTTCACTGGGAGCGATCACGGCATTGTTATTGATCGAGCTATCCGTCACTGTCAGGTTGGCGCCGTACTGATTGATCCCTCCGCCGAGAGAGCTGGCCGTGTTCCTGTCAAGCGAGCTGTTCTCGACCGTCAGTGCGCCCCCCGAATCAACGCCGCCGCCGGCACCGGCCGCCATGTTACTGTCAACGGAGCTGCCGGAGATCGTCAAGCTCGCCGTACTGTAAATACCCCCTCCGTCGCCCGCGGAGTTCCCCTCGATGGTGCTATTCGTCACGGTGGTTCCGTCGTATAAGCTTGCGATTGCCCCTCCGAGGATCGCCGAGTTGCCGATGAATAGCGAGCCCGAGACGTCCAATGGCCCCGTGCTGTTCACCGCCCCTCCGTAGACTGTCCCGATGTTTTCCTGGAATGTGGAACCACTGACCATGAGCGACCCCGTACTGTAGACGCCGCCGCCGTTTGCCCCGCTGTTGCCCTCGAAATCGCAGCGAACGACGTTCAGCGTGCCATTGTTGGTGATGCCGCCCCCACCGGTCTGCGAGCTGCCCTGAGCAATCGTCAACCCCTTGATGGTGGGCGACACCCCCTGGTCGACCAGGAAATCTCCCGACGCACCGTTGCCGCTCACCGTGACCTGGCCGTGGTCCGGTCCGTTAATGCTGACGTCTGTCGCCACTTCCAGAGGACCGCTTGAAAGCGTGATGGTTCCACGGGCGCTGGCGGCAAACTGAATCGAGTCTCCTGACGTCGCACCAGCCAGCGCCGCGCGAAGCGAACCGGGGCCGCTGTCTGCATCGCTTGTGACTGTGATCGTGCTCAGCAAGGTGCGGTCCTCAAGAGCTGCCACAATCGGCGTGAAGCCTCGCGCTGACCGCCGGGGCTGTCGGAGAATGCGCGAGCCTGGAATGATTGATCGTGGACGTACAAACCTGCTTTGATTGAAGACTAGCATTCGTAAAACTCCTGGATGATGATCAAATGAGAAATTGTCTTATCACGCAAAGGAAGGAGCTGGGAAACAGAGAACAAGCGCAGCGCGCACCGCGACTGGGCCCGCTTCACGGGTCTGGGTTCGCCGGCGCGGTCAGCGAACGACGGCGCAATTCGGTCGCACCGGCATCTGCGGCGCGGGAGCCCATCCTCAGGCTGCTGTGAATAGAATCCTGGCTCGAGAACAAGTCAGCCTGACGGGACCGTTCCGAAGTCACGTTCCAGGATTCTCGATTTCATCATGAGAAGCTGCTTCCTCCTTTCGATGGCGGGCGTGGCACGTTGCAGGCGACCGCACGGCTGGCCGCTCGCCGACGTAGCGCGTCGACCTTGCACGCGCCGGCTCGAACCACCGCGCTCGATCCAGTGGCGGCCATACCTATGAACAGGGCGAGTATCGAGATGGGCTCTGGCGCTGGGGTCAGCAGGTACGAGCGGTGGTCGGGCTGCCCGGGCCGAACCTCGCTGTTCGAGGCCGATGCCAGCATCCTGCCGTCGTCCATGAGGTCGAAGGCAGATTCGAGATGCCAGCCGGGTTCGAGCTCGATGCAGTCGTTCAGGTCGATCAAGCCCGATCCGGTGTAGAGGAAGGCGTGCCTTTCAACGCTATCCACGTCCGATGACCCCACCACGTCGCCGCGATTGTTGATGTCCAGTGCGGAGCTCGATGAGACCGCCGAGGGTCCCGAGGTCGTCGGTCAATGGGCTGATCGGTCGATTCGGGCCGGTCCGGAATGCGTGCTGGACGAAGCCATGCTGAGGGTCGGGAATCTGGATCCATCCTGCCACCTGACCGAGGTCATTGATGGCGTTCGCCGAGCTACTCAGGCCCGGCCCGTATGCACCCAGATCGTCGGTGAGCGGGTTGATCGGCTCGTTGGGAGCTGTGCGGAATGCATGTGCAACGAGCGGACCGGGGCCAGGAACCAGTGAATCTCCCACCACCTGCCCGAGCGTGTTGATGTCCGTGGCCCGGGAGGCGTAGGTCCCGAGTTTCGGGTGATGCCCGCCCAGATGCCCGAGACTGTCTCTGGAGACATCGAGCGTCTTTCCCGGAGGAATACGAAAAGCCGCCCTGGAGGTCCTGGGAAGACGCCCAGGCTGCTCCGGTCTACTGCCTGGTTGCACCGGCCGCTCCTGAACGATCCGGACCGCGCCGACGATCTGGCCGCAGGCATTGATCGCCGCAGGGCTCACGTGCATTCCGGGTGCAAGCTCAAGAACTCGGTGACCCTCGATCACGAACCCGCGTCGGATCTCCGCCTGCCAGTACGGGGTGCGGCCGACCTCGCGATCGACTCGACCATAGACCTCGATGAGCATCTGTCCTCGATGATTCAGGCGAGCGGTCATCCCGTGAACCCAGGTGCGCTGTTGTTCCACGAAGAGCTGTGAGAGGTCATCGGTCTTCGAAGTGACAGCCGCGTCGCCAATGCGTGTTCGGAACGGATGCCAGATCTGAAAACCGGTTCTGTTCAGGAAGCGCGGGTCCTGGTTCGCCCAACCCCCGGCCACCTGTCCTTGGTCGTTCAGCGCAGTGGCGACCAGTGCATGCCCCGGTAGTCCTTCCCTCCCGAACCCATCGAGGTTCGTCGCCTTGTAGTAGGGACGGCCTGGGTAAGTCGGGCCCAGCGCGAAAGCCACGAGGGCAAGGCCCGTGACGACAATCGTCAAGGGCCGCGAGATTGGTCCGGACTGGGCGCCATTGAGGATGCGGTGCAGCCGTCGCTTCAGCTCGTTCGCGGAGGTCAGTCCCGTGCTTGCCAGCGGAGCCGGATCCCTGGCGTCGGCAAGGTGATCGACGGTCGCCAGGATCGCCGTCGCGTACGCCTCGGCATGTCCGGGAAAAACGCGCACGACCCACGCGTCGCAGCACTGCTCTTCGGCGGCGCGGAGCGAACGCCGAGCCCACCAGAGCAGCGGGTTCCACCAGTGCAGTCCGGCAACGGCAATCTCCAGCAAGCGGACCCAGTGGTCGCGTCTGCGATAATGGGCAAGCTCATGAACCAGGAGGGTATCGGCCTGATCCTCGGTGAGCCTTTCCCAGAGGGCCTCCGGCAGTAAGAGCCTCGACTGCATGCCAATTGACCAGAGCAGTGGCGAAATCTGGGCAGGCACAAGCCAGACCTCCGGCAACCGGTTCAGACCCAACATCTGAGCGAGCCGCCCTGCGCGTACCTGCACTTCCCGGGGCGCCGGCCTGGCCCAGCGCAGGAGACGCAGAAACACGGCAATCCGCCGCGCAACCCACGTCCACCACAAACATGCGATCGCCAGGCAGAGTACGAGTGTCAAGAAACGGCCCGAGGAATGAATTCCGGTAGCGATCGTACGCCGTAAATCACGCGGCCGCTCGGGAAGCGATGATCGCAGCCTCCGTTCCGATTCCGGCGAGCCGAAGAGCACAGGCTGGTACGCACCCTGTTTCGACGGAGCTGCGGCCACCCGGCTCGGGGTGAAGTCTGACGACCGGGACGTCGTTGCGGTTGCATGTGCGGATCCGGCCGATCGCCAGGCCGCCGGATCAATCCAGACCAGAGGAGGAGTGATCAGCTTCACCAGGACCAGGATCCAGAGCACGTGAGCCAGCGCCGGACGCCGGCCGCGGAACCCGGCCGCGGCTGCCGCCAGCGAGAGAAGCAGTGACACAGCCATATTAGAGAGAACGATGCGGAACACCGTGTCCATGGCCGGCTCCCGAGATCAAGAATCACGTCTGTCACCTGGTTTCTTGCGGGCTTTCCACTCGTCCACAAGCCGGTGCAGGGCGTTCCGGTCCTCCGCACTCAATGCTTCGGTCTGTACCAGGTGCGTCACAAGTGAGCCCATTGAGCCTCCGCACAGATCCTCGGCGACAGCCCTGAGACGGGCGCTGATCAATGTGCCGCGATCGACCGTTGCCGAATACCGATGCGGGTCGCCACTCCTGTCGCGGGAGACATAATTCTTGGCCTCCAGCCGCGCAAGCAGCTTCTGCACCGTGGGGTTGGCCGCCGGCCCGCGTCCCGGATAGATCCGCTCTGCAAGCTGACGAACCGTCGACGGCCCGCGCTCCCAGAGAGTCTCCAGGATCGCCAGCTCCGTGTCAGTCACATCGCTCGGAGGTGTTGCCATGACCGATATCGCATCAAAACCTTCGTGTCTTTGGCTATTGAACCGCGGGCCCGCACTCGCTGTCAACAAAAAAGTCCGGCCTGCGCCGGATTCGACGGCACTCGGGGGTAGAAAGGCAGACGGCCTCCTCCCGTTCGGGCTTGCTGGTCGTTCCTGCAAGCGGGGAACGCCTCGCAAGTACAAAAGGCTTTCTCCCCATTGTAAAGTCGATGATAAACTCTACGTTCACATGCTCATGCGGGCAGCCAGCGGGCGGGTGGCGTACACAGCCTGTGCGATAATCGGGTGAAGGAGACTCTGAGGCGAGGCCGCTGAGCCTACCGCGAACCTCACTGCGATGCTTCGGCTCCTCGTGTTCCGCCCCAGGGCGCTGCTGCACTCATTTTAGTGGAATCGAGGACCGTTTGGTGAGTAAGATCTCCGCAGTGAACTGACGCCCTGCCGACCACAGTCATATGCTTTGAGGGGGCCATCATGGAACCGGACGCGCGGAGCACCCTGACCTTCGTGCTGGCCTGGCTGCTCGTGACGGCCTTGACCCCGTTTCAACTCGTCCAGGCTCAGGAGGCCGCTCGGCCGGCGGCCGCGAAACAACGGCAATTCTCTGGCCGGGTCGTCGATGGACTCGGCCGCCCCTTCGCAGGCGTGACAATCGAGGTGGTCGAGCAGCCTGGCGATCGTCAGATGGGTAAAAAGCTGGCCGTACAATCAGGGCCGGATGGCCGCTTCTCAATCCCGGCGGTCAACGATCAAAAGGAGGTCGACGTCTGGATCAAGAAACAGCATGATGGTATCTTGATGTTGGTGACCCTCGGAGAGGAGAATGGTGACCTTACCATTGAGGCCCAGCTCGATCGGGAAAAGCTTCATTCACTGTCCTACGTTGAGGGGCCCAGGTTCGACCAGGGGTTGCGCGAGATCCTCGCATCGGAGGATTTTGATCAAGCCTTTGGCTTCTTCTTCAGTAATCAAAAGCGATTTCGCCCGGCGATGCGACGCATCATCTCTGACACCCACGTCGGCGATCGTGCCCTATGCTGGCTCGAACTTCTTGGCGACCCCGGCGACGCTGACCTCTTCCCCAAAGGACGCCGTTATGTTCCTAAACAAGAGGTAAAGGAAACTGACTTTGTCGAGGCCGTGAGGACGACCGCTCGCCAGAGAAACTTCTTCTCTTCCGACCCCGAGCCCCGGATCGATTTTGAGTCGATTGTGTTCTCGGATGATTTAAACTCTGCTCTCGTTGATTGTG
The DNA here is from genome assembly GCA_963833985.1 of uncultured Planctomycetaceae bacterium. Taxonomy (GTDB): domain Bacteria; phylum Planctomycetota; class Planctomycetia; order Isosphaerales; family Isosphaeraceae; genus Aquisphaera. The sequence goes on along the minus strand of CAWIAD010000002.1, from coordinate 4,107,697 downwards.
GGATTAACTGCGCTGGACTGACGGGAGTTTACTGGAGATTTGTGTTCATCAAAAACGGAAAGGTATGGGAGCTGCGATCGGCGCAGGAAACAGGAAGGGGATAGCCAGGCAATCGGTGCCCGTCGCTCACCTCGTGCTCCAGATCGACTTCAGTTCGATGAGGCGAAGGCGGCTGACCCTCGCGGGCCCTCCCTCGCAGGCGAGCTCGAGCCGGTCGTTCGCGGGGAGAAAGCAGGCCGAGAGCGAGACCTCGCCGTCATTGCCGAAGCACTCGATGGAGGTCCGGTCGACGAGGATCTCGACCGATCGCAGTGGCCCGATCACGGCGGCGGGGTCGCTCCGGCACGCAAGGGCCCCGTGAGTGAGTCGCACCAAAGCGCCGCGGATGGAGACGACCAGCGTTGAGCCGCTCGGGATCTCGACGTCGGCGAGGATGCGGTACAGACTGCCCGGCGGATCGAGATGCAACGTCTGGCCGGGCGTGAGGGGCAGGTCGTTCCGGGTTTGCTCGCGACCCTGAATGCTTTCGATCTCGCGGACCGGCGCGGAACACCCGGTACGAGCCGTTGACCCTGCGCAGGGTCAGATCACAGGGAAAGGTCATCTGCTGGTTGAATGGCATGTCGGGGTACTTGCCTTCGCGCATCCAGGCAATCTGCACGCGCCGGCCTTCCTGGCCCGCGATCTCACCCCACGACTGCGTGGCGTAGAAGTTCGGGCCCAGGTCGCAGGGTAGCTGGGGAGTCTCGGGCGCGAATCTCGTTCCGTCGAACTCGCCCACCGAATACTTGCCATTGCCGCGCACCAGCACCCACTTCTTCTGATTCAGGTCATGGTCCACAGGAAGCGTGAACATATCCGGGCACTCATAGCTCTCCGGGATCGAATCCTTCAGCTCGCTCCAGCTCAGCAGGTTTTCCGAGGTGAACAGCAGGTAGGAACCCCCGCCGTACAGCACCATGACCCAGCGCTGCGTGGGCTCGTGCCAGAACACCTTCGGGTCGCGCTCGGGGTGGACCAGCACCGGGTTCCGGGCATACTTGGTCCAGGTACGGCCGCGGTCAATGCTGTACGAGATGCACTGGCTGCGGTTGTCGTTGCCCGCCCAGAACGCCACCAGGGGCGGCGGACCGCCCGCGGGCGCCAGGCCCGATGAGTTCTTCCAGTCAACCACCGCCCCACCTGACTGCACGCCCGAGCCGAAGCGGTCGTCTTCCCAGAAGGCCGGCTGCAACTCGGTCCAGTGCACCAGATCGCGGCTCACGGCGTGGATCCAGCACTTGTTCCAGCGCTGGGCGAAGAGGTGATACTCACCATCAAAGAACACCAATCCGTTGGGATCGTTGAGCCAGCCCTCCTCGCGCATTCCCGGGTTCAGCTTGTGCGTGGTCCACTGCCGCGCGGTGAAGTGGAACTGGGGCCGCAGCGTTTCCTTGTAGAGATCGGCACGAAGCGGCTGGACGGCCGTTGCCGATGGCTGCGCCTCCTGAGCGGGTGCCCCGGCGGCCGCGAGCATCACGGAGACCGTGACCAGCCGCACAAGATTGAACTGCAACGGCCCAACATGCTCGCCCTTCTTCACGATACAATCCTCGGTGAAACCCTGATTCGAGGGCCTGCCCGCGTCACTTCGGCAGAAGACCCTCGATCTGCCTGGTCAGACTGGCGCGGAGGGTGGGCGAGTAGCCCACGTGCACGTCGCGCACCTTACCCTGCGGGTCGATGAGGATCAATGTCGGGAAACCCTGGACGCCATATTTCTCGGGGACGCCCGCGGCGCACAAGGTCTCGTACTTGAGACCCATCGCGTCGACCACGAACTTCGTGTCGGCCTCATCACGGTCAGTGTTCATGCCCAGCACGGCAACCGGGCGCTGCGCGAACTCCTGAGCCAGGGCGTTGAGCTGTGGCATCGCCTTGATGCACCAGCCGCAGCCGCGGTACCAGAAGTCAAGGATCACCACCTTGCCGCGATAGTCCGCCAGGGCGTGCGGCTTGCCATCCAGGCCTTGCAGCTTCCAGTCCGCGGCCGGCTTGTCGATGACCTCGGCCCGGCGCCTTGCCGCATCGGCGTAGTAGCTGGCCATGCTCTCGTGCCCGGCAATCTCGCGGTCAAGCTGTGAGCGGAAGATCGGTTCGGCAACGGATTCACGCGCCGTCACGAGTGCGGCTTTGGCCTCGGCCAGAAGCGTTTTCGAACGGGCTGCATCTTTCGAGGCCGCCTCGGTCGCTTGCTCGTACGCCTTGCTGGCGGCGAAGTAGCGGTCGGCCGCAGCCCCGAACGATGCCAGCCAGGCGGCGTCCCGGGTCTCCACGGCGGTCAGCTCGATGGAACCGGTCCCCTTCCCCTTGAAGCCGTATTCCTGGGTGAACTTATGATCGATCCGCCGCACCACGCCGCGGTGGGCGTCGAAGTGAATGGTGGAAGCCGCGGTCATGCCATAGAGCTTGTTCTCCGGTCCGACGCGCTCGCCATGGAAGACCCAGCCGTCGGGCTCGGATTTCAAAGCCGAGTAGCGGCGCTCCTGAGCCATCGGCTCCTCGCGCTGCCCCCAGCCCAGTTGAGCCTGCGATGCGCTCTCGGGAAGGCGCGGAAAGACACTCGAGGGCGTGATCCGGTAACCCAGTTGGGCGCCTGGCCCGAGGCGGCCGTCGGGAAAGAGGTCGAAGGCGGCGAAGTTGTAGTCCATGGGCGGTGAGTTCTGTTTTTTGATCAGATTCTTGACCGTGTCGGCCACCGAGGTTGCCGTGAACCGGCTCCCCTGGCGCAGCACCACCCGCACGCTGCCGTCGGTGTTGCGGCGGAGCACCCAGGCGGTGATCTCGTCGCCGGTCAGGTGCATGCCGCTCTGGTGCCGGAACGTGCTTGATCCCTTGTAGGAAAGCTCCATCCCCGGCTTCAGCTCGTAACGCGGCTGCCAGTCTCCCGCGCGTGCTCCAGCGGCCCCAACCAGCATCGCAACGGCGTTCGCGAGAACGATCGACCTGCATGAAATGCCCATCCGGGGACCTCCTCTTGCTGTGTTGCCTCGGGTCCACTACAAATGTCGTTTTACCATCAGGAAGGCAGCGGTGGAAGGAAAACCCTGAAAAAACTCCCCGTTCCGCATGACCTGTTCGCCCCACGGACGCTCTTCCCTCGCGGCAACCCACATTGAGACTCACCGTGTCGCGGAGGAAATCCGGCTCCTACCATCCTTCGCGAAAGGCGAATCGGAGCTAGAATAGAACGCCAAGTATATCGCAAGTTCCCTCTCGTCCTCCGGCCCGGCGTCCTCCCATGCCTGACCCTCAGAGAATTGTCGCCACCGTTCGCAAGGCTGCCGAGCTGATGCGAGCGACACCGGGACGCCGCGGCTCGGTGATCACTCTCGAGGATGCCGACGAAGTTATGGTCGTGGGCGACCTGCACGGCAACCTGCCGGCGTTTCGAGAGGCCCTGGCGATTGCGGGCCTGGAACGGAATCCCCGGCGGCATCTGGTCTTGCAAGAGCTGGTTCACGAGACGAACAAGTACGACGACGAACGGCCCGACCGCTCGCACCGGCTGGTGGACCTGGTCTCGGCGCTGAAGTGCCAGTATCCCCAGCGCGTTCACCTGATCCTCGGGAACCACGAGCTTTCCGACTCACCGGCCGCATCATCGGCAAGGATGGCCATGCCCTGAACCTGAAGTTTCGCCAGGGCATGGAGCTGGCCTACGGTCCCCGGACACATGACGTGTACGAATCATACCTGGGCCTCTTCGCGGCCTTGCCGCTGGCGGTGCGTACGTCCAACCGGGTGTTCATCTGCCACACGCTGCCGGATGCCCGCTATCTCGACGACCTGGACCTGTCCCTGCTCCAGGCCGAGACATGGCCCGAAGAGGCCATGAAACGGGGCGGCACAATCTATGCCTTGACCTGGGGCCGCGACACGACGCCCGAGACGGCCGACCGCTTCGCCGCCATGGTCGACGCCGACTGGTTCGTCACCGGCCACCAGCCCTGCGATGAGGGGTTTCGCCAGGCGAATCACCGCCAGATCATCATCGACGGAACCAACCCGTTGCCGGCTTACTGCCTGTTTCCCACCACCGAGCCCGTGACCGTCGAGTCGCTGCTCGGGTCCACGCGCATCCTTGATCTCCTTCGCGAAAGCTAATTGCCGGCCGTACCCCGCCGCTTTGGGTAACCGCTTGAGCCGCGTGCCGGGCGAGATAGGATGGGGTGGGACGACACGAGAGGGCAAGGGACGGCTGGGTCGGGTGGATTGCCGACTCCTGCCTCGCCTTGCCGTACCCGGCCTGCTGGACCTCGATCCCTGGAATGGGAGCTTTATTGTGACTTCATCGCTTCGCCCTCCGGTGGGCTGGATCGTGGCGTCCAGCTTGGCCGCACTGCTTTTCTCTTTGTGCGGCAGCGTGACCGGTGGGCAGGCGCCCGGCCCGGCCGCGGATGCCGCGCTGGTCTTCACCGCTAGCGACTTCCCGGCTCTTCGCGATGGAATCGCGCTGCGAACACAGGCTGATGCGGTCTTGCATGTCTGGTCGCCGGGGAACCAGTTCTGGCGGCTGGGACACGAGGGCGACACCGTGAGCCTTCAGGCAGAGACGAAGCCCGGCGATCCCGCCCCGCGCTGGGAGACGCTGGGGAAAGTCGCGCTGCGGGCGGGGCAGCCACTGAGGATCGTGGTCGCGCCCGCACCGAAACACGAGAGCGGCCCGTCGCAGGCCGGGGACGAAGCGGCCTCGAAGCCGGCGCCGAAAAGCGGCACGCAGGACGAGCCGCCCGCGGTTCCGGCCTTGCTCGTGCTCACGACCGGTACGCACGCGGAGCCCGGCCGGCTGCTCGATCTCGTCCGCGGCCGCTTCGATACGGTCGCGCCCACGCCGGATCGGCGCCGCACCGAGGTCCGCACGAACCAGCAAGGCGCCGACTTCGAGCCGCCTCCGAACGCGCAGGCCTGGCGTGATCGTGCGGCAACGCTCCGCCAGCAGTTGCTCGTGGCTCTTGGCCTCTGGCCCATGCCGCCGAAGACGTTCCTGAATCCCCAGGTGTACGGCAAGGTCACGAGGGATGGCTACACGATCGAGAAGGCCGTGCTCGAGACCATGCCCGGGTTCACCCTGAGCGGCAACCTGTACCGTCCTGCCGGCCGAACGGGCCGCCTGCCCGGCCTGCTCTGCCCGCATGGCCACTGGCAGGATGGCCGAGTTCACGATGACGTCCAGCAACGCTGCATCCGCTGGGCGAAGCTCGGCTGCGTGGTCTTCATGTACGACATGGTCGGCTACAACGATAGCAAGCCGTTTCCTCATGTGTTCCTGAACGATCGCCTGCGGCGCTGGGGGTTCAGCCTGCCCACCCTGCAAACCTGGAATAGTATCCGGGCGCTCGACTGGCTGACGTCGCTGGCCGACGTGGACCCCGAGCGCATTGGCTGCACGGGCGAGTCCGGCGGAGGCACGCAGACGTTCCTGCTCACCGCCGTGGACGAACGCATCAAGGTTGCCGCGCCCGTGGTCATGGTCTCTGACTGGTTCCAGGGCGGCTGCGTGTGCGAGAACGCCGCCGGCCTCCGACTGGGAACCGACAACGTGGAGATTGCGGCCCTGTGCGCGCCCCGGCCCATGATCCTGGTCGGCGCCACCGGCGACTGGACGGCCAAGACCATGACCCGGGCGTTCCCCACCATCCGCGGCGTGTACTCGCTTGTGGGCTCTACAGACCGGATCGAGGCCGCGGTCTTCGATTTCCCGCACAACTACAACCAGACCAGCCGCAACGCTGTGTACGCCTTCATGGGCCGCTGGCTGCTGGGGATCAGTGATTCCGCGGGCACCCGCGAGGGCCAGCAGCAGACCGAGAAGCCGGACGATCTGCGGACCTTCGATCGATCTCATCCCGCGCCGGCCAGTCGCAAGACGCCCGAGCAGCTCGAGGCCGACCTGGTGGGCCAGCTTGGCGGCCAGATCGACGCGCTGGCTCCAGTACGGCAGAACCCCGCGGGCTGGGAGGCGGCACGGCGGTCCTTGATGGTCAGCCTGAGACACCGCGTGGGGCTGGTGAACCCGCCTCCGGAATCGATTGTGCATCATGAGGTCAGGCGGATGAGCCGGGAAGGATTCACGATCATCCATTCGCAGATCGGTCGAAAACGGCAAGGGGACGCCATCCCCGTCGTGCAGTTGATACCCATCCACGCGACCGGCCGGCTGACGGTCATCGCCGACTCGCGGGGGAAGGCTGGCCTGGCCACGGCCGCCGGCGAACCGGCCGCCACAGTCCGTGCCCTGCTGGCGGCCGGCCAGAGCGTCGTCGGCTTCGACCCATTGCTCGTTGGCGAATCGATCGACCCTGCCCGGCCCGTGCCGCACCGCCCGCAGACCGTGCACTTCGAGACCTACAACCCCAGCCTGGCGGCCGACCAGATGCAGGACCTTGCCACCGTGCTGGCCTGGGCACGCGCACAGCCGGACGTGCGCGAGGTCAACCTTGTCGGTCAGGGGCTCGCCGGCCCTCAGGTCCTGCTGGCCCGGCCTTTGCTGGAAGGACTGGCGCGGACGGCCGTGGACATGGCCGGCTGGAAAGACAGCGACGGCTCCCGGACGCTCCCCCCTGCCCTCGACCTGCCGGGCCTCTTCCAGTTCGGCGGCTTCAAGGCGGCTGCGGCCCTCGCGGCGCCTGGGTCGCTCTGGATCGATCACGCCGCGGCAGGAATGGACCGAAGCTGGCCCACGACGGCCTATGACCGGGCCGGGTCCCCGCACACGCTGCGGCTCACCTCCGGCGCCCTGTCACCGGAGACCCTGGCCCGCTGGATCGACCGCGGCGAGTAAGCAACGCCCCGCGAGACCAGCGAACCATGATCTCTCTAATATTCCTATTTGAACGAACTATCAGTGGTTTGCTGGCATCACGCACTGCACCGGGTTGCGGGGCGGTTCGCCGAGCAGGATGCGCCGGACTTCCTCCGCGGTCTTGGTCCGCAGCTCGATGAAGCCTTCGATGCTGTAAAACGCCGAGTGCGGCGTGAACAGGATTCCGGGATGATCGCGCAGGCGGGCGTTCCGGAGCGGCTCATGCTCGACCACGTCCAGCCCGGCGGCCGCGAGCTTGCCGCAATCGAGCGCGTCCATCAGGGCCTCCTCGTCCACGCAAGGCCCACGCGCCGTGTTGATGAGCATCGCCCCGGTACGCATCCGGGCGATCGTCGTCTTGTTGATGAGGTGGTGCGTCGCCGCGTCCAGGTAGCAGTGCAGGCTGACGAAATGGCTCTGCTCGAGAAGATCCTCCAGGCGGTAGACGCGGCGGATCCCCAGCGCCTTGTCCATGCCCTGGCGGAGATAGGGGTCGTAAAAGACCACATCGAGCCCCAGCGCCTTGGCCCGCACCGCCGTCGCCGTGCCGATCCGCCCGCAGCCGATGAGCCCAAGGGTCTTGCCCCGCAGCCGGGGCGTGCCGATGGCCGACTGGTAATGCCAGGTGCCCGCGCGGATGGCTTGATGGCAGGGTACGAGCCGGCGCACCAGGGCCAGCAGGAACATGATCGCGTGATCGGCGACCTCCTCGGTTCCATAGTCGGGAACATTGCAAACGATCACGCCATGACGGCCGGCAGCCTCCAGATCGATATTGTTATACCCCACCCCCGCCCGCACCACACCCTTGCACCGCGGCGCCCGCGCAAAGCTGGCTTCGCCCAGGTGCGGTATGTCGTGGTACAGCATGATCGCGTCGGCATTGGGCAGGTCGTCGGCCAGGCCGTCCTCGTGCGTCGCGCGGCACAGGACCAGGTCAGCGATGTCGCGTAACACCGCCGACTCGACCGTCGATTCATCAAGAAAGTCGGCAACCAGCACAGTGAATTGCCCAGGCACGGGCATGGCGGTCTCCCCGAAAGCATCGGTCCATTTCAACGCACGAGCCGCCTTCACCAGGCCACAAGCTGAAAGCGTGCACGGGCCCTGGACAGACAGTCTACGGCAAGATCACCACCGTCTTCGAGAGGCTCGGAGAGAATCGCGACTGGGAACCGCTTGTGCCGGACGCACGCGCTGGTCGGATTCGATCCTGGAGGAAGCTACAATACAATGAATCGTCACCTCGGCGGTCCCGAGCGAGTGCCCCATCTCAATCTCAGGCGGTAGTGATGAACGATTCCGCACAGCCGGCCCGCTTCCCATCCACCCGCTGGAGCCTCGTGGCCAGGGCCGGAAGTCCGCGCACGCCCGAGGCCCACGCGGCGCTCGCGGAGCTTTGTGCGGCCTACTGGTACCCGATCTACGCCTTGATCCGCCGCAAGGGCCACGATGCCGATGCGGCCCTGGACCTGACCCAGGACTACTTCGCCCGGCTGCTCGAAAAAGGCACGATCGCCGCGGCCGACCCGATCAAGGGCCGGTTTCGCTCGTTCCTGCTGGCGGATTGCTCGTTCTTCCTGGCAGACCGCCGCGACCGCGATCGGGCACTGAAGCGCGGGGGCGGCCGGCCGGTGGTGCCGATCGACGCCCGCGACGCCGAGGGCCGCTACCAGAGTGAACCTGCGTACGAGCAAGCGCCCGATCGACTGTTCGAGCGTGCCTGGGCACTCGCGGTACTCACCCGGGTTCACTCCGCGCTGGAAACGCATTACGAAAACTCCGGCCGGTCGCGTCTCGTTTACCGCCTCCGCCCGCTCTTGACCGCTGACCCCGATGCACCCGCCCGCGCCGCCATCGCCGCGGAGCTGCGCATGACCGAGAGCAACCTCCGCGTCACGTTGCACCGGATGCGCAAGCGGTTTGCCACCGCGCTCCGGACCGAAGTGGCCGCCACGCTCCGCGACCCCAGCAAGGAAGCCGTCGAGGACGAGCTCCGAGCGCTGTTCGAGGTCCTGGGGCACTGATTTATTCAATGACACGACACAGCGCCAAGAAACCGTGCGAATTCGTAGGGTGGGTCAGCGCAGCGCAACCCACCGCAAAAGCTTGCGAACCGGTGGGTTGCGCTGCGCTGACCCAGCCTGCCGATGACCGCGCGGGCGCAAAGGGTCAAGCATACACTTGACCACAGAGAGCGAACTCGTACGGTGGGTCAGCGCAGCGTAACCCACCGTAAAGGTTTGCGAACTGGTGGGTTGCGCTGCGCTGACCCACCCTACCGGTGTTTGCGTGGAGAGAGGGCGCGGGCGCGAACGGTCAAGCACACAACTGACCACAGAGTGCGAACTCGTCGGGTCGCTCAGCGCAGCGCAACCCACCGAAGAGGCTGAGAGAACGCCGCTGGGCATCGGATCGAGACCAGCGTTCATTCCGACCTGGCCCTGCCCGAACTCCCGGGTCCTCGGCCGGCCCATGATCCCGTTGAACTTTAGTCGTCGATCATCTCTCCTCTTGTCCATGGTCATCTCTCCGTGCTCTCTGCGATCTCTGTGGTTCCACGGTTTTCTCCTGCCTTCAAGAGTGTTGAGTTTTCGCCGTCGATCATTTCTCCTCTCGACCATGGTCTTCTCTCCGTGCTCTCTGCGATCTCTGTGGTTCCATGGTCTTCTCCTGACTTTAAGAGTGTTGAACTTTCGTCGTCGATCATTCCTCCTCTCGACCATGGTCATCTCTCCGTGCTCTCTGTGATCCCTGTGGTTCCATGGTCTTCTCCAGACTTTTAGAGTGTTGAACTTTCGTCGTCGATCATTCCTCCTCTCGTCCATGGTCATCTCTCCGTGCTCTCTGTGATCCCTGTGGTTCCATGGTCTTCCTGCCTTGGAGAGTGACGACAGCCGCGTCCGGCCCGATCGGGTCGTTTCCTCGCCTTCTGTCGGGTCGTGGATTTTTTTCAGGCTGCTGTAACGTTTCGCCACCGGCTCCTTATTCTCTGTTGTGGCCGGAACAGAAACCGGAAGAAACGTCTTTCCGTTGTTTGGAGGTCGCATCATGTCCCCGCAAGACCGCTGCCCCGAGTGCGGTGCCCTGCGTTCTGACGGTGTCTGCCCGCGCTGCCTGCTCCGGCTGGGAATCGATGGGCCGGGGTCCGCTGCTCCGGACGACTCCACCGGTCTGACCGGCGAATTCGGCCGCGGAGCAGCCAGCGTTCTGGACTCGATCGCCGCGACCATCGGCACGGTGCCTCGGGTTCTGCTCCGCGACACGGCCCTGGGCGAGACACCATCGCCAGTGATCCGGCCGGTCACGGACGGGGACGGATCGACCCGCTACCGCATCGACGGCGAGATTGCCCAGGGCGGCATGGGTACCATCTACAAGGGCCGCGACCCGGACCTCGGCCGCGATGTCGCGATCAAGGTGCTGCGGGACGACCTGCGCGAGAAGGACGAGCTGGTCCGCCGGTTCGTCGAGGAAGCCCAGATCGGCGGCCAGTTGCAGCACCCGGGCCTGGTACCGATCTACGAGCTGGGGATGTTCGCCGACCAGCGCCCGTATTTCTGCATGAAGCTGGTGAAAGGGCAGACACTCGCCGACCTGCTGGCGGAGCGTGCGACCCCGGCCGACGACCTGCCCCGGTTCCTGTCCATCTTCGTGGCCATAACTCAGACGATGGCCTACGCGCACACACGCGGCGTGATCCATCGCGACCTGAAACCATCGAATGTCATGGTGGGCAGCTTCGGCGAGGTGCAGGTGATGGACTGGGGCCTGGCCAAGGTGCTGGCCCGTGGCGGCGTGGTCGACGATGCCAAGGCCGGCAAGGAGAAGCCCCCGGAAACGATGATCGCCACGGCACGCAGCGGTTCGGATTCGGACCTGTCGCACGCCGGCTCGGTGATGGGCACGCCCAACTACATGGCGCCGGAGCAGGCCCGCGGCGAGACCGACCAGGTTGATGAGCGGGCTGACGTCTTCGCGCTGGGCTCGATCCTCTGCGAGATCCTCACCGGATCGCCGGCGTTCACGGGGCGAACTTCGGGCGAGATCCTCCGCAAGGCGGGCCGGGGCGATACCGCTGATGCGCTGGGCCGGCTGGCCGGCTGCGGCGCGGACGCAGAGCTGATTGCCCTGGCGCGGGATTGCCTGGCGGTCGAGCCGGAAGGTCGGCCGCATACCGCCTCGGCCGTGGCCGAGCGGATGGGTGATCATCTGGCCGGCGTGCAGGACCGGCTGCGTGCCGCCGAACTGGCCCGCGCCGCCGAGACGGCACGCGCCGAAGAGGCCACCCGCACGGCCGCCGAGGCGAACAGCCGCGCTCGTGCCGAACGCCGGGCGCGGCGGTTCCAGGTGGGCCTGGCGGCCTCGCTGCTGGTGCTGACGACCACCGGCGGACTGGCCTTCACGTACCTGTTCCAGCAGCGACAGGCCCGCGCCGCACACAAGAACCAGTTGCTCGCCGAGACCACGGCGTTGCTGCGCAAGGCCCGGAGCGATGCCGCCGACCCGGGCCCGTGGCACGACGCCCTGGCGGCGCTGGAGCGCGTCGAGGAGCAGGGGCCGGAGGTTAAGGCCCTGCACGCCGAGCTCCAGGCCGGGCTCGACGCGGCCGAACGGACGGCCAGGTTGCGGCAGGAGCTGGTCGAGATCCGGGCCAATCAACAGGACGTCGGCCTTGAGGGGACAGACGCCGCTTACGCCACCGCCTTCCAGGCCGCGGAACTGGACCTGGAGAAGCTCGAGGCCGCCGAGTTCGCCCGGCGGCTGGGGCGTCAGGCCGAGTCCGTCGTGGTCGAGGTGAGCGCTTTTCTCGACGACTGGTCGGCCGTGCGCCGCGGGGCGCATCGCCCCGTGGCCGCCTGGCGGCAGCCGATGGAGACAGCGCGGCTGGCGGACCCGGAGCCGTATCGCGACCGCGTGCGCACGATCCTGCTGGCGGAGGACCGCAAGCCGCAGGCCGAGGCGCTCAAGGCCCTGGCTAGCGCTCCCGAGTCGGCCGGGCTACCTGCACCCACGGCCGTGCTGCTCGGCAATACCCTGGCGGACATCGGCCAGGCCGAATCCGCCGTGGCCCTGCTGCGTGCCGCGGCCGGCCGCCATCCCGGCGACGTCTGGGTCAATTACTCACTGGCTGTTGCCCTGGACAGTCTGCGGCCGCCCGCGCGAGGAGGCGGTGCGGTACTACACGGCGGCCCGCGCGCTGCGCCCCGAGACGGCCCATGAGCTGGCCCACCTGCTCGAGCGGATGGGCCGCGGCGCCGAGGCCGAGGCGGTCTTCCGCGACCTGACGGAGCGACGGCCGGAGAACGCGGGGCACCTGTCCTGCCTGGGGCACTACTTGAAGGAGAATGGCCGGGCCGACGACGCGGCGCCGATCCTGGAGCGGGCCGTCAACGCCGCCCGCACGGCGATACAGCGGAAGCCTGACGACGGCGTGGCCCACGCCAACCTCGGCACCGCTCTGACGGACCAGGGTAGGTTGGACGAGGCCGTCGCCGCATACCGCACCGCGATCCGGCTCCAGCCCGACCTCGCCCTGGCCCACAACAACCTCGGCTTGGCCCTGGCGAACCAGGGTAAGAGGGACGAGGCCGTCGCCGCATACCGCACCGCGATCCGGCTCCAGCCCGACTATGCCCTGGCCCACAACAACCTCGGCACCGCTCTGGCGGACCAGGGTAAGTTGGACGAGGCCGTCGCCGCATTCCGCACCGCCATCCGGCTCCAGCCCGACCTCGCCGGGGCCCACTACAACCTCGGCATCGCCCTGGCGCACCAGGGTAAGAGGGACGAGGCCGTCGCCGCATACCGCACCGCGATCCGGCTCCAGCCCGACCTCGCCAAGGCCCACTGCAACCTGGGCAACACCCTGGGGGCCCAGGGTAAGAGGGACGAGGCCGTCGCCGCATACCGCACCGCGATCCGGCTCCAGCCCGACCTCGCCGCGGCCCACAACAACCTCGGCTTCGCCCTGGCGGCCCAGGGTAAGTGGGACGAGGCCAGCGCCGCATACCGCACCGCGATCCGGCTCCAGCCCGACTATGCCCTGGCCCACAACAACCTCGGCTTGGCCCTGGCGAACCAGGGTAAGAGGGACGAGGCCGTCGCCGCATGCCGCACCGCGATCCGGCTCCAGCCCGACCTCGCCAACGCCCACAACAACCTCGGCTTCGCTCTGAGGGGCCAGGGGAAGTGGGACGAGGCCGTCGCCGCATACCGCACCGCGGTCCGGCTCCAGCCCGACCTCGCCGGGGCCCACTACAACCTCGGCATCGCTCTGAGTGCCCAGGGGAAGTTGGACGAGGCCATCGCCGCATACCGCACCGCGATCCGGCTCCAGCCCGGCTATGCCGAGGCCCACTGCAACCTGGGTTATTGCCTCCGGAGCCAGGGCGACTACGACGGGTCGCTCGCGGAATATCGCAAGGGGCACGAGCTGGGTACCAGGCAGCCCGGCTGGCGATACCCCTCGGCGCAGTGGGTCCAGCAGGCAGAGCGGTTGGCGGCGCTGGCGGATCGGCTGCCGGCGCTGCTCAGGGGCGAAGAAAAACCCCGCGACAACGTCGACCGCCTGGCCATCGCCCAGATGTGCTACGACACGAAGCGCCACGCTTCCGCTGCCCGGTTCTGGGCCGAGGCGCTGGCGGCCGATCCCAAACTCGGCGATGACCGCCAGAACGGTCATCGTTACAACGCCGCCTGCGCTGCGGCCCTGGCCGGTGCCGGAGCGGACAAGGACGAGCCGCCGCCCGACGACGCCACCCGGGCAAGGCTCCGCGCCCAGGCCCTCGACTGGCTGAAAGCCGAGCTGGCCGCCTGGACGAAGGTGCTGGATGTGGGGGATGCCCAGGCGCGCACGCTGGTACGGCCGACGCTCCAGCACTGGCGAGTCGATTCCGACCTGGCCGGCATTCGCGACTCCGCCGCGCTGGCGAAGCTTCCCGAGCCCGAACGCAAGGCGTGGCAGCAGCTCTGGGCGGAAGTGGATCACCTCCTGACGATATCCAGCACAAAGTAGGGCATGCTGCTGCATGCCGAACTCTGCCCCGGCACGCAATAAAGCTGTCTGGTGGGCCTCGCCATGTCGACCAGGGGTCGGATCGGCCTCCTACACAACCGACCACGTGAGGTAAACTCATTCTATGGACTACATCAGCCCTCAGGATTTGCAAAAAGACGTGGCCGGTCTCCTGGACCGCGTGGAGGCAGGAGAACACCTTGTGATCGCGCGCGAAGGCCGACCGGTGGCAGAATTGTGCCCGCTCTCCCCTCCCGCCCGCGAGCTTCGGCCGTTCGGTCTGGCGGCTGGGGCTTTCACGGTTCCGGCCGATTTCGATACACCTTTGCCGGACCAGGTTCTCCGCGATTTCGAGGGGTGATGAGGCTGCTTCTCGATACCCACATTTTTCTCTGGTACATCACTGCCGACCCGAATCTCCCCGCCACGTTTCTCACAGCCATTCGGGAGCCGGCGAACGAGGTGTATTTGAGTGTCGCCTCGATCTGGGAAGCGATCATCAAGCACAGGCTCGGTCACCTTCCACTTCCTGGTTCGCCGGCTGAGTATCTGCCGGAGCAAAGGAACGCTCATGGAATCGCCAGCCTGCCCATTGATGAGAAAGCGATGACCCATCTTGCGAGCCTGCCTTTGCTGCATCGTGACCCATTCGACCGCATTCTCATTGCCCAGGCAATCCAGCATGAGTTGACGATCCTCACGGTCGACGCCACGATGCTTGCCTATTCCGTGCCGCATCTTCCCCGAGCCTGAACGTGACTCACGGCTTCGACGTCATCTCGATTCCACGTCACGTCAAGGCTCCTGCCTTTTGCGATCGACTGCCATTTCCACCTCGGCACGCAATAGCGTGCCTTACGGGGCTTGGTTCGCGGCTCTCCGGCAGGTAAGCTTGGTCCTTTGCCCTGATCGACGGGCGTCAAGAGAGGTTGGGACGATGCCGCGAATCAAGGAGCTGCTGGCCCGGGGCGAGGTGGTCCGGGTCTTCGCGCTGGGGCAGTTGCTCAGTCCCAAGCTGGTCGAGATGATCGGCGAGCACGGCCAGTTCGATGCCCTCTGGCTCGACTTCGAGCATGCGGGCATCACGCTGCGGGACATCGAGCTGGCCACGCTGGCGGCGAAGGCGTACGGCATCGACCACTTCGTCCGCTTGCCGGCCACCGACTATGCCTCGGTGATGCGGCCTCTTGAAGCGGGCGCGGGGGGCGTGATGATCAGCATGGTCCGCTCGGCGGCCGAGGCCGAGCAGGCGGTGCGCTGGGCCAAGTTCTGGCCGCGCGGCCAGCGCGGGCTGAACGGCGGCAATCGTGACGGCCGGTTCAACCTGACGCCGATCCCCGAATACATGGCCGCCGCCAATGCCTCCACGTTCGTCGGCATCCAGATCGAGACGGCCGAGGCGCTCACGGGCATCGCCGAGATCGCCGCGGTGCCGGATGTCGATCTGCTGTTTGTCGGCCCCTCCGACCTGAGCCAGGTGCTGGGCGTGCCGGGCGATTTCGAGAACCCGCGCTGCCTGGACGCCATCGCGACGATTGCCCGCACCTGCGCCGAGGCGAAGATGCCGTGGGGTGTTTACTCGCGCGGGCCGGAGTACGCCGAGCGGATGCGCGCGCTGGGGTGCCAGCTCTTCGTGGTGGCATCCGACACGTCCGTGGTGAATGCGGGGATTCGCCTGGCCAGGCAGCGTTACGGGGCGTTTTTCCCGGTGTCCTGACGTTGAGCCACAGCCCGGCCAGAGCGGGTTCGCGTCACTGCGCCGGCAATGACATGGAAGGACCCTCGCGTCCCGAGAAGAGGCTCTGCCGCGAGTTGCGGATGCGCGACAGCACGCCGTTGTTGACCCGGCGGAAGAGGGCCGAACGGTACTCGGGCCGGACGTTGCGCGTGATCCACTCGCGAGCGCTGTCGGGTGAGCCGCGGCTGCCCTCGTTCTCGGCGATTGCCCCCAGGGCCACGTAGCGCTCGGATTCCGTGGGGTAAAGCACCAGGCAGGCACGCGCGTCCTCGAACCGGCCGGTGGAGATCAGGCTGTCGACCAGGTAGCCAGCCAGCACACCGCGGAGGCCCGCCTGGTCGATGCGCGCCACGGCCTCGGCCACCTCGGAATAGGTCTTGGTGGCTGCCTCGGTCTGGCGGTGCCGGCACTGAGACTCGGCGACGAGGATGAGCGCCTGCGAGCGGGCCTCGGCATTCTCGATGCTGCGGGCGATGGAGAAGGCACGCGCGTACTGCTGCGACTCGCCGGCGTTGATCGCCGTCCGCTCGAGTGCGGAATTCTTCCAGATCGGGCGCTGGATCTCGCCCGCGACCCGCTCGGCTTCCACCAGGAACTGATCCGCGGACTGCTCGATTTCCTTCAGATCCGAGTCGCTCATCTTCTCTGTCTGGGGGGCGTTGTCCAGATCGGTGCGGCGCACGTATTCCAGAATGATCCGGGAGCTGTCTCGGCCCAGCCCCTCCGTCACGCGGCCCAGATACTCGGAGCGATAGGTGGGGTTGATGATGACGCGGGCCAGCACGGCGGCCCGTTGCCATTCCAGGCGCGCCAGGCGGATCGACATCCTGGGATTGAGCCGCCGGGGGAGCGCCTCGTTGGTTCCTTCGGCCGCCTCCAGCATGGTGAGCTGCGTTCTGCCCTCGCGGATCAAGGTCTCGCTCAGGAGCCCGGTCGTCGTGATCACCTCGATGATGAGCTGGTCGTGCCTGAGCGAGTTCTGCTCGCTCAGCGCGGCTTCCGCGGCTTCGCCCAGGGTGCGGTGCGCGACCAGCAACTGGTTACTCAGGATGGCCTCACGCGCCAGCTCCTGGAAGGCCCGGCTGCGGTCATACGTGTTCGTGATCCTGCGGACGTTCTGGATCAGATCCGGAGCCACCTGTGCCGGCGAGACCGAACCGGCCTCCGAGGGCCTTTCGTCGCTCAGGAGCGGCCCGAGCGCAGGATCGTCGGGGAAGCGGACATTGACCCCGGGCCCAAGGGGGATGGAGCGGCTCCCGGGTGACTGGCGCCCCTGTCCCGGTCCGCCCATGCGCCCGCCCCTGTCCTGTCCCACGTTGAGTCCGGGAGTTTGCTCATTCTCGGAGGGCCGGCCCTGGGGACCTGAGCCCGAGGCGGATTCGGAGCCGCTGTGCTGGACGCCGGCCGAGCGTCCCGTTCCTGTCCCCTGCCCGGTTCCCGAGGAGAGCCCCGGAGGTTCCTGGGCCTGGAGCGACAGAGGCAGGCAAAGGGCAAGCGACAGCGACAGCACCAGGACCGCGGGAAACCGTGGGAGTTCGATTGCAGGCCACATGGAAGTCGATCCTCTAGGGCATTCGGTCACGGGACCGAGAACAACCAGGGTCGAAGCGGAAGCGGTCGCTCGCGGACTGCGAACGCGGCAGAAAGCGCATCACGTACCCAAAACATGCCCGCAGTTCCCGTTCCGGTCAAATCGCCGGGGTCTGACCGGCCCGGTTTCGCTCAAATATTCTGCGGGGATTGTCAAGCAGGATGACTTTGCCAAGCTGCAACGACCGGTCGATCGACCAGCCCCGGCCACGCACGCACTCCTCGGCCAGCGTCTCGGCCAGAATTCGCCGATACATGTTGAACTTGGGCAAGATGAATTCGAGCTTGTAGGCGTCGGAGTAATAACCCAGCAGCTTCACCTTCGGCACGGCCTGGATCCTGGCCTTGAGGTCGGCCGCGATGAACGCCGGGACGTTGGAATACCACCAGTGCCCCATGGGCAGCACATTGGGAAAAATCCAGGAATACGCCACCAGCTCGGCGCCGGCGTCGGGCGCCAGCGTGGAGACGGGAAACCGCACGTTCGCGAAGTGGTTGAACAGCTCGCGATACTCATAAAGGCTCACGCGGCGATCGAAGAGATCGCGGCCACCGGCAACTCCCGCCGGGTACACGTTGCGGACCGGGCCAATCATGACGTCGAACGGCAGACCGAACTCGGCACAGAACTCCGCCAGCATCCAGAAGACCGTGGTGCGGATCTCCTCATGCTCGTCGCCGCGCAGGTCCATGTGCTGGATGGCGCGGCGAACCGGAGTGACGGCGCGCCGGGGCGTCGCCCGCCTGGGAACGAAATCGGGCGGCAGGCTGATGGCGCAGGCCCGCGCGCCCCGGCTCACAAAACGCTCGAAGATGCGGCCAATCGCCTCGCGAAGACCGGCCAGGTCCTGAACATCCACGTCCGTGCAACGCCGGAGACGCTCGATGGTGCTCGGCTCATGGAGCCTGAGCACCAGGTCGTCCGTGCGCAGGCAGGGGACATAGGCGGCGGTGTCCCAGCCTTCCAGCGGGTCGTCGAAATCGTTCGTGAGGAACACGGCTTCGAGCTTCGATTGCTTCCAGACCTGCCGATCCCACTCCGGCCCCGCCCCGCCGGTGTCGCGGTGCGCCCGCTCGTAAAGCTCGCCGACCGACTCGGGATCGAGCCGGTCATGGCCCCAGGCGTGAAACGTCTTCGCGATCTCGAGCAACCAGGAGAACTGGACCGTGTTGTCCATTCGCTCGAGGAACCCGGCAAGATGCTGCACGCGCTCCTCGGGCCGCAAGTCCGGGCTCACCTGCTCCGCGGGCATGCCGGCGGCATGTGCCAGCTCGGTATAGTAGTGATAACCCAGAATCTCATCGAGGTTCCGTGCCGCGGGACGATGCGGATCGATGTGCGAGTGAGGATCGAAGATCGGCCAGCTCGCCAGCACGTCGTAGAGCTCGCGGGCCTGGGGATCGAAAGGGACACTCATGGTTCGGGCGGATGCTGTCATGGGCCAATCGAAATCGAAACGCGTGCCCACCGTGCGTGCGGACCTGGCCGGGCCCGATCCTCGCCGCACGGCCCACCCTCACCCTAGCCCACGCCGAGCCGCTCATGCAAGAGAAACACACCGCTGAAAGGACCATGCCGCCCATGAACGTGCTTGTGACTGGTGGGGGAACCCGGGCGCCCATCGACGACGTGCGTACCATCACGAACATTTCGACGGGCCGGTTCTCAGCCGCGATCTCGGAGAGCTGCCTGGCACATGGGGCCCGCGTGTGGCACGTTCATGCACCTTCGGCTCAGGTCCCCCTGCTCCGGTCGG
Organism: uncultured Planctomycetaceae bacterium; assembly: GCA_963833985.1. Lineage (GTDB taxonomy): Bacteria > Planctomycetota > Planctomycetia > Isosphaerales > Isosphaeraceae > Aquisphaera. Next base: position 4,088,750 of record CAWIAD010000002.1, on the reverse strand, counting down.
CCCAGATCGATCTCGACTGCGCGGATCTTGCCACCGAGTTCGACCGCCTGAAATCCCTGCGTTGGCAGTGGCTGCTCACGCGCGACCGGCTGCACCTTGTGCCGCTGGAGACAGGCACGGTTGCCGACTATGCCGGGACCCTGCGCCGGCTGCTCTCGACCGAGCGCATCGACGTGGCTTTTCTGGCGATGGCCGTCTCCGACTACGAGCCCGAGCAAGTTGCCGGCAAGCTAAGCTCCAGCGCCAGCGAGCTCGTGATCCGCTGCCGGCCCACGCCCAAGGTCATCCGCCTGGTACGCGAGTGGGCCCCGGATCTCTTTCTCGTGGGCTTCAAGCTGCTCTCGGGAGCGGCCACCGCGGAGCTGATCCGCCAGGCTGAAACCTCCGCCCGTGCCAGCCAGGCGAACCTGACGGTTGCGAACGACCTGCAAACCGTGCTTGCAGGCGCGCACGCGATCCACCTGGTCCGTTCCGGCCAGGCGCCCGAAACGCTGGGTCCCGGTCCCGACCTCGCCGATCGTCTCGTGCAGCGGGTGTTCACGCTGGCGGCCGATCACCACTGAAGGACAGTCCAGCCCGCAAATCGCGTCCCCCGCACCCGCCCACTGCGACCCTGGTGGGCCTCGCCTGCGGCTCGACCCACCCTACAAACTGCCCGCTGCCCGCTGCCGCACTACAAACTCCCCTTCCTCTTCACTGCCCACTGCCTGCTGCCGCCATGGTGGGCCTCGCCTGCGGCTCGACCCACCCTACAAACTGCCCGCTGCCCGCTGCCGCACTACAAACTCCCCTTCCTCTTCACTGCCCACTGCCTGCTGCCGCCATGGTGGGCCTCGCCTGCGGCTCGACCCACCCTACAAACTCACTGCCCACTGCCCACTGCCTGCTGCCTACTACTTCCGTAAATGCTCATCGAACCAGTCGGCGAGGATGGGCATGTCCTTCTGAATGTCGGGCCAGCCGTGCGATGCACCTTTCTTGACAACGAGCTTCCCCTGGCCGCCGGCTTGCTTGAGCTTGTCCAAGAAGAGTTCGGCCTGCTGGATGGGCACGAGCTGGTCGGCGTCGCCGTGGATGATGAGGGTGGGCGGGTCGTCGGCCGAGACCTGGTAGACGGGACTGATCTGGCGGGCGATTTCGAGGATTCGGGCCTCGTCCGTGATGGGCCGGAACAAACTGGTATCGGGGTCTTGCTTGTGGAAGTCAAACGGCGGTTTGAAGCCCTTGAGGATGCCCCGGCCGACGGCATTCTCGCCGGGCTTGCCGTAGTTCAGGAAATCGGTCGGCGGGAAGAAGCAGGCCACGGCCTGGACGCGGCTGGAGGTCTGGTCGATCGGGTCCCTGGCGGAGGCGTTACCCTTGTCGCCGGCGGTTCCCTGCATGAGCGAGAGGTGCCCGCCGGCCGAACCGCCGGTGATGCCGATCCGATCGGGATCGATGCCGTAGTCGGACGCGTGATAGCGAATGAAGCGCACCGCCCGGTTCATATCCGCAACGATCTCGGGGATGGTGTAACGCGGCTGGCTGCCGTGTACCACGGCAAAGATCGTGTACCCGCGCTTCAGGAATTCCGCGATGGGACCCGGATTGATGGCTTCGTGCGCGGAGAACCAGCCACCGCTGATCACCCAGACGATGGCGGCGCCATTCTTGTGATCCCTGGGCGTGAAGACGTCCATCGTCAGGGCTGTGCCGAATTTCCGGCCGTAAACCACGTCCTCCTTGCGGGTGAAGTCTGGCCCATCGGCCCGCACGGGAAGAACGGCAATCCAGGCGGCCCCGAGTACAACCGCGGATGCCGCGGTCAGGCACAAAGCATGGTGTCTCATCAGTCAGCGTCTCCTGCCGGAACGCGGCGATGTCGAAGCCCAGGTTTCAACGCCCTGAGCGGCAGCCTGCGCGCTTTTCCAGCCATCGCCACACTTCCCTGCAAATCATGATCGGTGTCGGCTCTGGAGGAAAGAGCGTACCGGCAGATCGCCAGGGTGGGGCCTGGCTCACGGCAGCTTCGGCAGCGTCACCAGGTAGACGAGGTTGGCCCGGCCGCCCGCGGCGAGCTTGCGGCCATCAGGCGAGAAATCGATGGACAGGATTCCCTCGGTTCCGGTGTCGCTGGCTTCCAGGTTCTCGCGATGGACCAACTTGCCGGTCCCCAGGTCCCAGATGCCGACGCCTTTCTTCTCGTAGCCGATTGCGACGAAGCGCCCGTCGCGCGAGAGAGACAGGCAGTAGTTGCCGCCCGATTGGCCATCCAGCGACTTCGTCTGTTTCCCCGTGCGGGCGTCCCAGACCCGGGCGGACTCCTCAAAACCGCCACCGATCACGAAGCGGCCGTCGGGGGTGATCGCGACGGCATCTGCTTCGCGCGAGAAGCCGCGGAACGTACTGATGGCACGGCCAGTCGACAGGTCCCACAACTTGACCATCTTGTCGCCACTGGCCGAGACGAGGTGGCGGCCGTCACGCGCCAGCGCGACGTCGCCGACCCAGTCGCCGTGTCCTTCGAGGCGGGCGATGGTGCGGCCGGAGCCGATGTCCCAGACGCGTATGGCGCGGCCGTCGCCCGCGGCAATGGCAAAGGAGCTATCCGGCGAGACGGTGATGGTCTTGACCCCGCCCTCGTGCCCCTTGAGCTCGCCCGCCTGGTTTCCGGCGCTGAGGTCCCAGACAGTCAGTTTCCCGCTCCGATCCCCCAGAATCGCATCACGGCCTTCCAGCAAAAAGGCCACGGCCTGCACGCTGCCGCCCGGGCTCTGGATCTCGCCGAGGCTGCGCCCGCTCGCGAAATCCCAGAGCCGCGCTGTGCCGTCTTCGCTGCCGGAGAGGACGCGACGGCCGTCGGGAGAGAACCGCACGGCGCGCACGAAGCCGGTATGCCCTGGCAGCGTGCGGACTCCTGGCGGCCCATCCGGGGCTCCCCTGGACGCCGCCGGCCGCGCTCGCTTTGCCGCTGATCGGCCGCGGCCCGACTTGCGCGCCGCCGGATCACTTTCCTGGCCGCGGAGACCTTCCGTGACAGACCCCGCGGTGAGCAGCAGGCAGACAGTGGCAACAACGCAACCTCTGAAAGAGCCGAAGCTCATCGCATTCTCCCTTGTTCACGAACCGCGATGCGTCCTTCCGATGACAGGACCGATCGGCCCCTCTCCATGCCATGCCTGAGCAGAACCGATCATCCCGAGCGCCACAACGATCGGCAGCCGGTTCCCTGGCCGGTTGCCATGGACCTGTTCAGCAGTTCAACGGGGAAACCCCAGATCTTCGCCCTGGTGGCTGGCCACGCCGATCTGTTCCAGGCTCTGCCGCCTGCCGTTGTACCAGAGCAGCCATTGCCGGCCGTCGAAGAGGGCGTAGGGCTTGTAACAGGCGTCGTCGTCCCACTGGCCCGTGCCGGAGCGGATGATCGGGTTGGCCGGATGTCGCTGCCAGGCGGTGATGCCATCGCGCGAGCGGGCCAGTCCAATCTGCGCGTGCTCGACGTCGCGGAAGCCGATGTAGAACATCAGGTACCAATCCCCGCGCTTCTCGACCTGGCAGCCGGTCACGCGGTTCTTCTCCCAGTCGAACGCGCGATCCGGCGTGAAGATCGGGTTCTGGGCATCCTTGGTCCAGGTAAGTCCATCCCGGCTGGTGGCATGGCCGATCGCATCGGGTTCGCCCTGATCACCGCCGGAATACCACATACGGTAACGCTGCCCCTGCTCGTCCCTGAGGACGTGCGGGCACATCACGGCAACCTTCTCCCAGGGGTGGTCGACCAGGAGAACAGGCCTGGCGGATGCCAGGTTCCAGGTCTTGCCATCCGCGCTGCGGGCGTAGCCGATAGCCGAGGACTTGCTGTCCTTTTGTCCGGTGAACCACATGTGGTAGCCGTCGGATCGCCTGAGCACCGTGGGGCGGTTGATATCGTCGGCCCAGGGAACCTGGTCCGGCGCCAGGACGATCTCGGGCGGCGTCCATTTCAGCCCGTCCGTGCTCTCCACCAGGGCCACGCTGCGCCGGGGCCGCCAGGACACCCACATCCGGTACTTTCCCGCCTCGCGAAGAACGGCCACGTCGAAGCAGGTCCCGTACTGGCCGCCCAGCACGGGGTTGCCGGCGTATTTCACCCAGCCGCCCGCCGTGTCGGCCGGCGGATCCAGGGCGGCGCACGGTTCCGCCAGCGCCATCGCGGCCAGAATGACCAGCTCAACTGTAAACATGTTGTATTTCCTTAAATGGGACGGTCAAGGTGCATGGCTCTGCGATCACGGAACCAACGAGCTGACGCGCACGCGCTCCACGCGCTGGGAGTCCATCTTGACGACCTCGAAACGAAGCCCCAGCAACTCGAAGCTTTCGGAGACGCGGGGAATGTGTCCCAGGTGGCTGATGATCAGTCCCGCGACGGTGTGGATGTCGCCGCCGGGGAGCCCGGCAAGCTCGAACAGTTCGCGGAACTCGTCGAGGGGGAGACGGCCGTCGAGCAGCCACGAGCCGTCGCCGCACCGGACACTCGCCGGACTGTCGTCCTCGCCGTTCCGGTCGGGCAATTCCCCGAGCACCGCTGCGAGGATGTCGCTGAGCGTGAGCAGCCCCACGACCGAGCCGTACTCGTCGAGCACCACGGCCGTTTCCGCGGCCGAGCTTCTGAGGCTCTCGAGGATCTGCGGTCCCCGCGCGCCCTCGTAGATGAAGGCGGGGAGGGTCAGCAGCCCCTTGAGCTGAAACGTCGGCGCCCCCGATTTCTGGGCGAGCAGGTCCTTGACCCGCACGATCCCGAGCAAGTTATCCAGACTCTGATCGCAGACGGGAAACCTCGAGTAGGGTGCGGTGATGACCTTGCGGCGGATCTCCTCGGGGCCATCCGAGACATCAATCCAGACCACCTTGTCGCGAGGGGTCATGAGCACCCTGCCCCGGCGGTCGCAGAACCGGAGCACCCGCCGGAAGATCTCGGATTCCGCTGCGTCGAACGCACCGGCCTGGACCGAGTCCCTGAGCAGGACCTCGAATTCCTCCACGCTTAACCGCGGCCGAGCCTCGGCATTCCGGGACGCTGGAGACGCTCGCGAGCCAAGCATAGAGGGCAACCTGCGCCAGAACGGTCTGGCCACCCTGGCCGCCAGGGCAAGCGGCCGGGCGACCCGGCAGGCGACCCGCTCCGGCCATTGCGCCGCGATCTTGCCAGGAAGCAGTTCACCCAGCAGCAAGACGGCCGCCGTCATGCCGGCGACGACAGCGGCCAGGACCGCGCAGGGAACGACTCCCGATGCCGCGCCCGCGCGTGCCAGGCCGTCCCATGCCCAGGCGCCGCGCAGACCGAGGCCGTGCATACCGCCAGCCCGGCGGCCAGCCGAGTCGCCGCCAGAAACGGCCCCGGATGCTCCCTGATGCGGAGCGCGGCCACCGCGCCGGGATCCCCCCGCGCGGCTCGTTCTCTGAGCTTGCCTCGATGCGCCGAGGCGAGGGCTACCCCGGAAAGCGAGGCCAGGGCCAGGATTGCCAGGCCCGCCAGAATGCTCAAGGAGAACAGGGTTGATGTCATCCCGCTGCGCTGCATCTGGCGCGGCGCCTGGACTCTCGGTCAAGACCAGGCCCGCCCCGCCGGCATTCCACAGCCACATCATAAGGGAAACCGGCGTCCATTGCAGCGCATGGCGGACCGGGACCCGCACCCGCCGGCGCTCGCGCGAACCACCGGCCCGAACACGGGGTCAGTCGCCGTCCAGGGTCTCAGCCGCCGCACTGAACTCGCAGTAATCCGCGGCGTAGCGGTCCCGCATGGCATTGCTGGCATCGCACACGCGCCGCGCCAGCGCAAAGTGATAGCCGTCCTTGACGCTGTCGTGCGCCGCCATCAGCATGGACGCCAGCGACGACGCCGGCAGATCGCTGTCATTGAGAAGATCGTCGATCAGCGTGTCCAGCTGATCCAGAACTTTGTTGGAATCCATGCGGCCTCAACCACTCCTGCTGGGTTTCGGGAAGAGATCATGCTGACCCGATCGAGGCCCGGGTCGCGTCAAGGTCAGCTTGTACGTTCATCTGGTAAAGGCTATCAAGTAATGGGGTCGCGTCAAGCAATCCCGAGGTTTTTCGCTCGACTGTGTTGCGCACGTTAACTTTTCTCAACACTTGCGCTCTCGCCGCGTGTTCATGAAGCGCCAGGGCCTCGTCCCGAAAAGCTTTGGAAACGCGAGCTTCCGCGCGTTACCGTGGGCGCGGCGCAGGGCCCGCCGCGTGCGCGCTGCACCTGCATCGAGTGGGCGCGACCACGCACAGCTTGATGTTTCGATGCACTGAACCAGGCACGCGCAGCCGGATCCGGCCCCGGGAGACCGAGACGATGCCTTACGTCGCCTGTCCATCATGCGGTGAGCGGGGCAAGATTCCCCCGACTCTGGTGGGAGCCCGCATCAAATGCAAGAAGTGTGGTATCAGCTTCATCGTGGCGCCGGCGGTGGCCAGGGCCCCGGGTGCAGAGCCCGCAGCGGTTGCGGCCGCGACGGCCACCGCGACCGGAGCTGCTGTTGCGTCTGTGCCCGAGGCGCCACGGCCCTCCGCCGAGGCAGCCAACGGCGGCATTGCCGTTGACGGCCTGGACGCATCGGCCTGGGAGGTTCCCACGTACGCGCAGGCCGAGGTGTTCAAGGCCGAGGCAGGCGCTGAGCCTGCACCCCACGATCATGCCGAGGCCGCCCACGCCTTCGAGGCACACCATTCCACGCCGTTCAAGGAATACAAGGTCCTCTGGTCGCGCGACAAGCTCTTCGAGGGCAAGTTCGATGTCGCCCGCCTGGAAGAGGCCCTGAACTTCCTGGCCCGGCAGGGCTGGGTGGTCAAGGCGATGTCCAATCCGCACCTCAAGGATTTTGGCGGAGGCATGAAGGAAGAAGTTGTCGTTTTGCTGGAGCGCTGAGTCACCCTCGACCCGGACGAGCGAACTGCGAATATGAGTGCCCATGCCGATGGCTTTCCCCTCGCGGCCCGTGCGGCAACCCAGGCCAGCCGCATTGCCGTCTCCGCGCCCGAGGGGACCTATCGCTACGCCGACCTGCTCGCCGCAAGCGCCCGCGTGGCGGCGCGGCTGCTCGCCGGAACGGACGATCTGCGGGGCGAGCGCGTCGCCTTCCTGGTTCCCCCCGGCTTCCACCACGTGGCGGTGCAGTGGGGCGTCTGGCGGGCCGGCGGCGTGGCCGTGCCACTGGCGGTTTCGCACCCCGCGGCGGAGCTGGCGTATGTGGTCGAGGACTCCGCCGCATCGGTCGCGATCGCCACTCCGGACCTGGCCGGCAAGCTGGGGCCGATCGCCGCGCCGCGCGGCCTGCGCTTCCTGCAAACCTCGGAGCTGCTGGACGCCGATGCGGGCACGCCGGCCTTGCCCGTGCTCGCGCCGAACCGAGACGCGCTGATCCTCTACACCAGCGGCACGACGAGCCGTCCCAAGGGGGTGGTCATCACCCACGGGAACATTCAGGCCCAGGTCGCCACGCTGGTCGAGGCCTGGCAGTGGCAGGCTGCCGATCACACGCTTCTGGTCCTGCCCCTGCACCACGTTCACGGCATCATCAACGTGCTCACCTGCGCTCTGTGGTCGGGCGCCTGCGTGACCATCCACCCGCAGTTCGACGCCCAGGCCGTCTGGGAGGTCATCGCCGGCGGCGCGCTCACGGTCTTCATGGCTGTGCCCACCATTTATAGCCGGCTCATCGCCGCCTGGCATGCCTGCGAGCCCGCGCGGCAGGTAGAGCTTTCGGCCGGCTGCCACGCGCTGCGGCTCATGGTGAGCGGCTCGGCGGCCCTGCCGGTGAGCCTGCTCGAGGAGTGGCAATCGATCAGCGGCCAGGTGCTGCTGGAGCGCTACGGCATGACCGAGATCGGCATGGCGCTTTCGAATCCGCTGCACGGCGAACGGCGTGCGGGCTCGGTGGGAGTTCCGCTCCCCGGAGTGGACGTCCGGCTCGTGGACGAGCAGGGTCAGGAGGTCGCGGCTGGAACGCCCGGCGAGATCGAGGTCCGGGGGCCCTCGGTCTTCCGGGAATACTGGCACCGGCCCGAGGCCACCAGCGCGGCGTTCCGCGCCGGCTGGTTCCGTACCGGGGACATCGCCGAGGTGGAGGACGGTTACTTCCGGATCCTCGGCCGCAACAGCGTGGATATCATCAAGACGGGAGGATACAAGGTCTCCGCCCTGGAGATCGAGGAAGTGCTGCGCGGGCACTCGGCGGTGCGCGAGGCGGCCGTGGTGGGACTGCCTGACGCGGAATGGGGACAGCGCGTGGGTGCGGCCCTGGTGCTCTCCCAGGGCCAGCAGTTCACGCTGGCCGCGCTGCGGGCCTGGGCCGGCGAACGGCTGGCTCCCTACAAGATCCCCACCCGGCTACTGCTCCTGGACGAATTGCCGCGCAACAGCATGGGCAAGGTGACCAAGCCGAGCATTGCTGCTCTCTTCCCGGAGGTCGACCAGTCCCTGGAGCGGTGAATGTCTCGCAAACGCAGGGCAATTCATGGTGCGCCCGGGAGCGTTGCGGATGACTTGATCGTCCTGCCGAGCAAGCCCTGGAGCTTCAACTGGTCTTCCGGAGTGAGGTAAGCCAGCAGGCTCTCGAGGAGCGGATCGAGCCTGCTCCGATCGCCGCATGCCCCGCCCTGCTGCTCCAGCTTCCGGCCTTCCTGGATCAGGTTTTCCGGCTCTCCTGTCCAGCCCTGGAGCTTGAGAACAGCCACGGCATCGTAGTAGGTGGGCAGGGGGTCGCCCGCGCACCGCGACTTCAGGTCCTTCAAAAGGTGGCGCGCCTCGCCCAGGTCGTTGCACTCGATCGACTCCTCCACTTTCCGCAGCTCGGCTGCCGACGCCAGCAGGATGGCCGCGGTTTTACCCGTGGAACCGTTCTCCCCCGCCGTCTGGACGGGTGGCTGGGGGTCCCTGGTGGGAAGCTCCGGAGCCGCTCCTCCCCCGGAGTCACCGCGGCCCGTCGTCTTGATGAGGAGCCCTGAGGATTGATCCTTCGTTCCGCTGACTTGCCAGGGGTGGAAGACGGCCGCGAGGGCCACTGCCGCAAGCAAGGCAAGCACCGCCAGAGACGCCGCAACCAGCTTCACCACATTTCGAGAGCCGGACTCCAGGCTCTTGAGCGTTCCCAGCAGATCGCTGATGTCGCGCTCGAAATCCGGGTCGGGGCGAATGGGCAGCGCGTTGCGATAGACCAGAGACTGGAGGGTCGCGGGGAGCTCCTCCTCACGTGGCACGGGCGCTTCGTCGACGCGCAGGGGGATGATCGGAATGCCCGCCTTCAGGGCCGTCTTGATCTCCAGTCGCACGAAGTCGTTCTCGGAATCAAGCCGCCGCTTGCCGTGGTCGTCCGTGACGGTCACCCACCGCGGTCCGATGACCGCAAGCAGGACGTCGCAACGACACACGGCCCCGTTGATGATGCTCCGGAAATCCTGCCCGGGGCGAATCGAATGCACGTCCTTGAAGACGGACTGGCGCCCGTACTTCCTGACCAGCCGCTCATCGATCCTGTCTGCGATATCGCGGCTGATCTCGCGTCGGTAGCTGATGAAGATGCGCATGAGCGTGCTCGACCTCGGACACAAGGAAGAACAGAACAGAAACCACCGCTCCCGGAATCGTTCAGTGGATGACTTCGAACTTCGAGGCGGAAAGCAGACCGCCGGCCTGCTCGGTGGCAGGCTGCACGATGATTCCGGACACCTTCATGAATGCTGCCTTGCTCGGCGTCTGGCCGTCGTAAAGCTCCGCGTGAATCTTCGTCTTGGCGTCCGTATCGGTCAGCCAGTAATACAGCCACTTCCCTTCATCGCTAAACTGCACGACGATCTGACAATCACGTCCGCGGTGCTTGAAGCAGGCTCGCACCAGACATTTCCCATCACGTACTGCAACTTCTGGAGCGGTGTTTCGGCCGCGACAGGAGCTTCCACCGGCTTCGTTGCGTGCTCGACCGCTGAAGGCTGAACGCTTGCTGGCTCGGAGACGACCCGTTCAAGCTTGATCGGGGTGAATATCTCGTGGCCGGCAGCGTCCTTCCCTTCCTGCTTGCCGGTGGCGAGGATCACCTCTCTGGACTTGCAAATGGTCTTGTGGAACGCCTTGGATACCTCGTTGTCCGCCAGCCAGAAGGTCACGTCCTTTGCGTCCAGGTGGCAGGTCATCACGTTGACGCACGTCGTGGACTGCTTCAGGCTGCACTTGGCGCACTGGCCCACGCCGCCCAGCGTGACCACCGGGTTGATTTCGCAATCATCCAGGGCCAGGCTCGAAGGCTCGATCTCGCCGAGGACCACCACGCCGTCGGCTCGCGGCCCGGAAGCCCGGACCACCCGGCCCACGACCACGATCGGCACGCTGGTCTTGCACACGTCCTTGTGAAACGCCTTGCTGACCTGGTTGTCTTTCAACAGGTAAACCTGGCGCCGGCCGCCGGCGTCGATCACCAGGGCATTCTGACATTGCGGCGTCATGTGCAAGGCGCACTTCGCACACAACCCCAGACCCGATGCCTTCTGGTCGCCGTTCTGCGCCGTCGTCACCCGGACCATGGTCAGGGTGAGGACGGCCGCGCCGAGGATAACCAGGATGCGCCGCACGATCATTCGGACCTCCATCTTTCTCATGAGATTGAGAGTGGCTCGAACCTGGAGCAAAGGAGAGACTCACCGGAGGAGTCGCCCAGAGATCAGAGTCGTCGCGGACTTGCTTTCCAGAACGCATCCTCCCGATTCCCCGGTAGACGCGATCAGCGCATGATCATTCTGGGGCCCCGACCGGTGGTCGTCAATCGCGCGGGCCGCGGGACGGTCGCGGATGAAGAGACACAACTGCAATCAACAAACAGGTCCACAGTCCGAAATTCCCGGCTGGTGCCTCGGCCGCGCCGCGCTGGCAGATCGAACTCGACAGGAGATCGACGGCCGGAGCGCAACCTTCCACACCTGGTGCCGGCGCTGCCAGACTACCACGTCTCGTCATGTTGCGGCTCCGAAAAGAGACCGTGCACCGGAAAACCGTGCGCGTTTTTCCTTGGACACGATCGGCTGTCCGACTATACCGTTCTATGAGGTTTCCGGACGCGTGCCGGGGTGCGGAGCCATCTCGGCATCTCCGGCCCCGGATGGTTGCGACAGGACGCGCCCAGACCGGTAGGCCGGCGCCTGCCGCGTTCCGTCAGCGACGCCGAATACCGGCGCGGGGGGTGGGAATGACCACAGCGAACGACGCTCCGGCGCGGCCCGTCCTGGTTGTTCTCACCGTCGCTTTCCACCCGGGCGAACGCGCCGCCGCCTCCTCCCTGGGGCTCGACCTCTACGACAACCTCACGCGTCCCGTGCAGGACCCGCTCGCCTTCGGTGCATCAATCCCGATCCTCAGCGCGGTTGATCCAGATCACGTGAACCTGGACTGCGCGGAAACCGTCGCGGTGATCCCGGTGCTGGGAAGGTTCTCCTTCGCCCTGAACCGGGACGCGACGATCCGGCGCATCCGCCGCTGGCACGAGCTTCTCGGACCTGGCCACGTGCTTCCCGTACCGGTGGACGAGGTCTGGCGGAACGCCGAGGCCGAGCTCCCCGGAAAGCTGGTTCTCACCGAGCTGTACGGGACGCAGCCGCGCCGGGCGTCGACCCTGCTGGAGATCGTGCTTGCGGTCTCACGGCTGCTGTCCCGGGACCGCAGGGAAACCACGCTGTTCGTCTCGCATGCCAAGTCCGACCTGGTTCCCACCCAGCAGGCCGCCGAGAAGATCGCCCACTACGCGAAGACGAACGCCACGGCGAACGCGTTTTTCGACACGACCGAGCTGCTCTCCGGCGAATCGCTTCAGGAACAGATTGACTTCGCGGCCAGCCGGGGCGTGTTCGTCGCCGTGCGGGGCGATTCTTACAGCTCGCGGATCTGGTGCCAGCGCGAGCTGCTCGCAGCCAAGAAGCACGGCTTGCCCACGCTCACGGTCGAGCTGCTCCAGAAGGGCGAGCGCAGGAGCCTCCCCTACGGCGGGAACAGCCCCACCGTGGTCTGGAACCAGGGGCACGACCCCGCGGGGCAGGTCGTGCTCCAGGCCATGATCGAGTGGCTGAGGTCCGTGCACTTCCTGCGCGAGGCCGTGCGCGTCTGCGAGGCGGCCGGGCTGCCCGAAGCCGACATCCTCATTCGCCCGCCCGAGCTGCTCGATATGGCCCAGGGCCCCTTGCGCAGTGCTTCGCCCCAGCTTGTGATGCACCCGGACCCGGAGCTTTCCACCCAGGAACGCCAGGTGTTGATGGCGGCCAATCCGCGCCTTCATCTCGTCACGCCCACAACGGCCTACCGTCATGTGCTGAGCCGCGACACGGGCAGCCCGGGATTCGCACCCTTGCAAGGGCTCCAGGTGGCCATGTCGCTCTCGGACAGTCCCGATCTGAACGGGCCCGAAGGGTGGACCAGGCATCACTTCGTCGACTTGACCGTGCATATCGCCAGGACGCTCATCTCGGCCGGGGCGGCCATCGCGTACGGTGGCGACTATCGCCCGATGGTGACGAACAATGCCGCCGGGCAAGGCTACACACTTCTGCTCGCCGAGTTGATCCGGGCTTACAACCAGACGGCCGCACACCCCGCGGAGTTCCTTCACAGCTACCTCACAGCGTCCAGCCGCATCGACGAGATTCCGTCGAGCGTGCCGATGACCTTGCACCACCTGGCGTCACTCGACGACGTGGCCGCACTGGCGATTCTGCCGGCCAGCGAGCAGGCCGCGCATCACCCGTCGCTTTACCTTTCGGACATGCGGCGCGTGATGGCGCGGACGACCGCCGCGCGCGTGCTCATCGGCGGCGCAGCCGAGCCGCGCCGCGAGCCGCCGGGCGAGGGCTACACGGGGCGCTTTCCGGGTGTGGTCGAGGAGGCCTGGCGGTCGCTCGAGATCGGCCAGCCGCTGTACGTCGTGGGCGGCTTCGGCGGGGCCGCGGCCCTCGTGGCCGACCTGCTGGAAGACCGCGAGATTCCCGACCGGATGAAGGACGCCACGTGGGTGGGCGTGGAACGCGTTCGCACCCTGGCCGAGACCGTGGACCACGACCCGTACCGGGACAAGCTCGGACTCCCGGTCTCTCTGGAAGGCCTGGCGCAGGCAATCAAGGCCGCCGGCCTCCCGCTCCTGCTCTCCGACCAGGCTTCCATGGCCTGGAACGGCCTGACCGCGGCGCAGAACCGAGAGCTCCTGCGCTCGCGTGACACCGTGCGCATCACGTCACTCATCCTCCGCGGGTTGCTGAACCTGAACAGCAGAGCCGCCTCCGGCAAGCTGCTTGTGGAGCTGGTTCACGGCAGCGTGGCTGGCGCGCACGAGCTGGACGCGATCGCCGTCGCCAGCTTTGACGATGTGCCACTCGGAGGGGCCGCGGCCGTGATCGATCGCGCCACGGGCGGCCGTGCGTCCGCCGTCCGCCGCTCCGGCTCACGGTTGGTCAGCGCCAGCCGCTCGGGTATCGACGCCGACTGGGTCTACCTGGCATCCCTGGGATCGGTCAGGGAGGCCGGGGCCATCGAAAAACAGGTCGCCGATGCGGCCCGCCAGACGGCCGCCATGGCGCGGCAGTACGGCTTGCGGCGGGTTGGCGTGGTGACCTATGGCGGGAACGTCACCGAGGACGCCAGACCGGCCGCGCGCGAGATGCTGAGCGCACTGGGCGCGCTCGCCGGCCACGCCAGCGTCACCTGGTTCGAGCACGACGTGCAGCGCTTCGAGGCCCTCCGCGATCTGCTCGCCGCCGACCCGGGCGTCAAGCTGACCACCCGGATCGAGGAGGTCTCCGAGCTGGCCGAGCCCCCGCGCGACGAGCCTCTCGTCGTGCACGTCAGCCATGAAGACGCCCAGCTTGTGGTGACCGTGCTCCCGCCGGCCGGCAGTACCGTGGTCGACTTCCGGCGGCAGGCGCTGAGCGAAGCCGAGCTCTGCGGGCTGGCCGCGGGCTGCGGTCCCGGCCAGCGGAGTACGCCGGACCTACCTTCCCTGCAAGCGCGCGGCCAGGCGCTGGCCCGGTTGATCCTGGGCGACCAGGCCGAGCAGATGCTCGCCCGCACGGCCGGCGCCCGGGTCGTCATCGTGCACGACGTCGCGTCTTCGCGCCTGCCGTTCGAGACGATCGTTGCGCCGGGCTCTGGCGCGCCGGCCACAGGCGCCGGCCTGAGCCGCAGGCTCGCCGTGCCGGGAGTACCCGTGGACCGGCTCTTCGCACGACCGCCTCGGGCCCAGGAGTTCCACGTGCTGCTGGTGATCGACCCGACGGAGAACCTCCCCGGCGCCGACGAGGAGGGCCGGGCCGTCGAGGCCTTGCTCCGGCAACTCCAGGTACGGGTCAAGCTTCGTGTGCTGCGCGGAGGCGAGGCGACCAAGCTTGCGCTGCGGGAGGCCCTGCCCGGAGCGGACTTGCTGCACTACTGCGGACACGCCTACTTCGCCGGTCCCGGCGAGAGCGGCAGCGGCCTGGTGCTGGCCGGCGGCGAGCGGCTCACCCTGGCCGACCTGCACGGCCTGGAACTTCCGCGGGTGGCCTTCGTCAATGCCTGCCAGGCGGGCCGGGTGCGCGGCGAGGTGACCAGCGAGGCCGCCTCGTTCGCCGAGTTCTTCCTGCGTGCCGGCGCGGAGGCTTACCTGGGAACCTTCTGGACCGTGAACGACGAGGCCGCCCAGGTCTTCTCCGCCGAGGTCTACACACAGCTCTCCGTCGGCAAAACGCTGGAAAACGCCGTGACGCTCGCCCGCGCCAGGCTGCGGGAGCAGAAGCTCCCCGACTGGGCCAACTACCTCCTCTACGGCGAGGGCCGCTTCCGTCTGGTCGCCGAGCGGCCTTGAATCTGGTTGCCATCCGGGTGTCCCTGGTCGAGCCAGGACCCGGTAAGATGACCCCTGTGCTCATTGCGCGGCAACTGCGGCAGTGGTGTGGCGACTGCGACAAACACAGAGGTTCAAGAACCGATGAGACGAACAGCACTGTTCTCCGTTTGCGCCTTCCTCGGCGCATCTGCGGTGGCGCAGGAGAAGGCTTTGCTGCCCGCGCTGCCGGCACCCCAGTCCGTGCCAAAGACGGCGGCCGACACCGGCCGGCCGTACGCGCCCCAGGCCATCCTGCCCGGCGGCATCGTGGTCACACTCTTCCCGCCCGATTCACCCTACCTGAAGGCTGACAGGCTGCACGTGCCCGAGATTTACCACATGAGCCAGGCGGTCCCCGGCCGGATCTCCAGCATCGTCTCCATCCACAATCCCTCGATCGAAGTCCACCTCGTGGAGAAGTCCATCAACACGGGCACCGCGGTGATCGCCATCGCCGGAGGTGGCCACCGGACGCTGAACGTGGGTGGCGAGGCCGCCGACTTCGTCCCCTTCTTCTACAATTACGGCATCAACACGGTCATCCTGCGGAACCGGCTGCGCGCGGACGGCTATGTGGCCGAGGTTGATGCCGTCCACGACGCTCAGCAGGCCGTCCGGGTCGTCCGCGCCTACACCAGGCAATGGGGCATCGACCCCAGGAAGATCGGCGTCATGGGCTTCTCCGCGGGCGCAGAGCTGGCTGCGCCGGCCGCCTTGCTCTACGACGACTGGGACAGGACGAACAACGGCACGTCGGACCCGTTTGCCGGCACTTCCTCGCGCCGGACTTCGTCGGCCTCATCTACCCCGGCCCAACGCCCTTCGCCCGCAACCGCACGGCGCCGGTGGTTCCGAAGGACGTCCCGCCCGCATTCCTCGTCTGCGCCAGTGCCGGCGACCGCGTCCACGCCTTCTGGACCCTCGATTACTACCAGGCAATGCTGGCCGCCGGCGTGCCGAACGTGGAGATGCACCTTTACGGGAACGGACGGCACCCGGGTGACCCGTTGCCGGATGGGAGCCGCATGTCCGGCGGATTGACCGACCGCAACGGCATACCCTTCGGCACCTGGCAGTATCGCTTCATCGACTGGGCTCGGGATCTCGGATTCCTCCAGAAACCGGGCGTGGAGACCAGAGCCGCCAGGGAAGTGGCCGCCCACGTCGCCAACCCGCCCCGTCCCATCGGGCAGGGCCGCGGCGCCGGATCGCGACCGGGCCCGCCAGCTGCAGCACCAGGCGCAGCACCCTCCGCAGGCTCGCCCTCCGGAGCTGCACCCGCGCGACCCTTCGCCACGGCTCCTCTCACCGCCGCGCCCGCCGCTGAGCCGGGTTTCCTGCCCCTCTTCAACGGGAAGGACCTGACCGGCTGGCGGCAGGGCAGCACCGAGCTGGCCGGGAAGACGGCATCCGAGGACCGCCGTTTCGCGGTCCGGGACGGCATGCTCGTGATCAACGGCTCGAAGGACACGCCCCTCAAGATGGCCGAGATCGACACGGTGGAGTCTTATGACGGCGACTTCACCCTCCGCCTGGAATTCCGCGCCTCCAGGAACGCCAATAGCGGGCTGCACCTGCGCGATAAGGCGTTCGCACACCAGCTTCAGATCCGTGACTACCCGCGGGTCGGCCCTTACAAGACCCTCAGGTCCTACAATGATGGCGACTGGAATGCGATCGAGGTGGTCGTCACCGGCACAAAGGCGCGATGCACCTGTAACGGCGAGCTGCTCGAAGCCACCCTCACCATCCCGGACAAAGGTCCGCTCGCGCTCCAGTCCGAGCTCAACGTGGTCGAATACCGGAACCTCCGGATCAAGAAGGCTCGGTAGGGCCACCACGGTCCCTGGGTCCGTCGCTTTGACGTCATGAATCTCATTGTTCGCAAGAGTAGGCGATAAAATTTTGGTTACCCAAAAATCTCCATTGCACCACCAAAAGACTTGCGTTAGGATTCTCCGTGATCGCGTGCTTCCACGTCGATCATGGAGTGATGAGAATGCTTTCAGGTCGATTGCAGCGAGCAAGGCGAGGTGGTTTCACCCTGATCGAACTGTTGGTGGTCATCGCCATCATCGCCGTTCTGATCTCCCTGTTGCTGCCGGCGGTGCAGTCGGCCCGCGAGGCGGCCCGACGCGCGCAATGCACCAACAACATGAAGCAGATTGGCCTGGCGATCGCGAACTACGAGTCGGCCGTCGGCTGCATCGTTTCGGGATACATCAGCGTCACCGGTCCCCTGCCCGTTCTGGGCGTACCGGGTTACAACCCCGACCCGCAGACGGGCGACAACGGGCCCGGCTGGGGCTGGCTGGCGATGTTGCTGCCCCAGCTTGAGCAGGGCACGCTCTCGAACGCGATCAACGTGAACCTGCCCACGTGGGTGGCCGGCAACAGCACGGCCGTCATCACGCAAATGAGCGTCTTCGTCTGCCCTTCGGCCAACAACCCGTCGCCGAACTGCGCGATGGTCGACGCGAACCTGATCCCTTTGCCCGTGGCGAACCAGTCCTTCGCGCGATCGAACTACGTTTACAACGTCGGCTGGAATGATTCGGGCATGCCGGTGACCGTGAATTACGACAACACGGTGACCGGCTGCAACGGGCCAATCTTTCGGAACAGCCGCATCCGGTTCGCCGGCGTGACCGACGGCCTGAGCAACACGGTCTTCGCCGGCGAGCGCACGCCCTACCTGTCGGACGCCACCTGGGTGGGCATCATCCCCGGCTACCGGCACTTCGCCTACAATGCCTTCGCCAGTCTGGGCACGGGCGGGCTCGGGGTCAACTTCGACTACGCCAACGCCATCCTGGCGGCTCATAGCGGCCCCTCGCTGTACGAAGACCCGGTCGTCATCCATCCCCCGAACAGCCCCCTTGGGCACACCGATGAGATGTACGCGCTCCACCCTGGCGGGGCCAATGTCCTGCTGGGCGACGGATCGGTCCGTTTCATCAAGCAATCCATCAACCTGAGGACGTGGAGCGCTCTGAGCAGCCGCAGCAACGGGGAGGTGATCAGTGCTGACGCCTATTGAGGGACTGCCTCGGTCCAGCGATCCGGATCAGCGCCGGGGACGCGTTCGGGGGCTGCGAACGGTCTGGCTTCTGGCGATCGCGGTCGGACTCACGCTGGCCGGCTGTGGCGAGCCTTCGGAACGGGAGTACAAGAACCGCCGCGAGCTCGAGGCGCTGCTGACGGCCATCACGCTGCGGAACAAGAACGAGCTGGACAGGGACATGAGGCGCATCGAGGAGCGTCACGACGCGGGCGAGCTCTCCGATGCGAGCCACAAGGATCTCCAGGAGATCATCCAGAAAGCCCAGGCCGGAGATTGGGGCGAGGCCGAGAAAGAGGCGTATCTGCTGCGCGAGTCGAAACCGTTCTTCGATTGAGCGGAGGCTGGCCGTGCTTCCCATGAAGAGACTCACGCGCGCATCGGGCTTGATTGCGGTCATCACCGTCTCGGCGGCCTGGGCGTGGTGGACGCTCCACGGCCAGCGGCCTGCGCGGCCGGTACCAGGAGTATTCCAGCGGTCGAAGGTCGATGACACCGGTCACACCCGGGGCGTCGTCCAGGTGGACCTCATGCGGCAGATCATGGACGAGCGAATTCGGTCCGTCTCGACCTTCAATGAGTCTGAGGACGAAACTGGACACCGGATCCCTACCCAGGCCCATCCGCTCCTTGGCCGGCCGGCCCCGCCGCTCGTGCTGGAGGACGCGTGGGGGAAGCCGCACGACCTGGGCGCCGTGGCCGCGAACGGGCCGGTGGTGCTGGTCTTTTACCTCGGTTCCACTTGCATGGCATGCGTGACCCATCTGGTGGAACTGGAGCAGGCGATGCCTCGAATCCGCGCGCGGGCGCGGTGGTCTGGGCCGTCAGTGCCGACAGCCCGAACTTTTCGCGCGATCGTATGCGGCGGTTCGGCAGTTTCCAGATCCCGCTCCTGAGTGATTCCGACCATGCCGTCGCCCTCTCCTACGGGGTCTGGAAGCCATTTCCCGGCGGCACCAGGGACGACGGAGAAGCCCTGCATGGAACGTTCATCGTCGACCGCGAAGGCACGGTCCGCTGGGTCCATGCCGGAGATCGCCCCTTCGCCGACGTGGACGCGCTGCTGGAAGCCCTCGATACCACGGCGAGCACGCGCGGATCGCTGCCGCATGAAGACTTCGGCCGCGCGGCCGTCAGGCCGTGATCTGCGGGCTGGCACCACGGTGCTCGATGCGCCCTTGACTGCCTCGCCGCAACTTCGCGTGGCGAGGGCGGACCAGGTTTCGACGGCGGCCTGAAGCCAAGCCGGCACGGTGTCAGCCGGCCTGCGTGGCTGCGCTGGACCGCTGCCGCAGGTAGTGTCCTGTCCGGCTCGCGGGGACAGACGCGACGACTTCCGGTGGGCCCATGGCAACCAGGGTGCCGCCGGCGTCGCCGCCGTCGGGGCCAAGGTCGATCAGCCAGTCAGCGGCGGCGATGACGTCCAGATTGTGCTCGATCACCACCACGGTGTGGCCCTGGTCCACCAGGCGATTGAGGATGTGCATCAGCCGGTCGATGTCGGCAAAGTGCAATCCGGTCGTCGGCTCGTCGAGCATGTACAGGCAATGGCCGGCGGCGGGCCGGGCAAGCTCGGCCGCCAGCTTGATGCGCTGGGCCTCGCCGCCGGAGAGCGTGGTGCTGGACTGGCCCAGCGTCAGATAGCCCACGCCCACGTCATGCAGGGCGTCCAGGCCCGGCAGCACGCGCGGCTGCGCGGCGAAGAATGAGCGGGCCTCATCCACCTGCAGGTCGAGCACGTCGCCGATCGATTTGCCCTTGAAGCGGATCTCCAGAGTCTGGCGGTTGAAGCGCTGGCCCTGGCACTCCGCGCAGGTGACATAAAGATCAGGCAGGAATTGCATGGGAACCCTGCGCCGGCCCTGGCCCTCGCAGGCCTCGCAGCGCCCGCCGCGTGCATTGAAGCTGAACCGCGCCGCGCCGTAGCCGCGCAGCTTCGCCTGGCGCGTCGCCGCGAAGACCTTGCGAATGCCGTCGAAGACGCCGGTGAAGGTGGCGGGCGTGGAGCGCGGACTGCGGCCGATGGGACCCTGATCGACCTCGATGAGCATGGTGATCTGCTCGATGCCCTGGAGCACCGCAGAGGCAGCGCGATCAACCGGTTGCTGCCGGGCCAGTCGCCGATACTCCCGCGCCAGGACGTCGTGCACCAGCGTGCTCTTACCGGATCCGCTCACGCCCGTGACGCAGGTGAGCCGGCCCAGCGGGATCCGCGCGGTGACGTCCTTGAGGTTGTGCTGCTGTGCATTCTTGATGACGATCCAGCCGCCCGTATCGTCGGGCGCGGTGCGCGTGCGGTTGCCCGGCGATGGCGCTGTGCGTTCGCGCAGGTAGCGGCCGGTGATGGAGCCGGCAGCCATGGCAAGCTGCTCGGGGCGGCCGGCCGCCACCAGCCGGCCGCCGTCGGGACCGGCACCGGGGCCAAGGTCGATCACCCAGTCCGCCGCGCGGATGACGGCCTCGTCGTGCTCGACGACCAGCAGGCTGTTGCCCTGGGCCTGAAGCTTGCGCAGGCTGGCGATGAGCCGGTCGGTGTCGCACGGGTGCAGGCCGGCGGTCGGCTCGTCGAGCACGTAGCCAACGCCCACCAGCCCCGCGCCCAGTTGAGTGGCCAGCCGGGCGCGCTGGAGCTCCCCGCCCGAAAGCGTGTCGGACCCACGGGCCAGTGTCAGGTAGCCCAGTCCCACTTCTTCCAGGAAACCCAGGCGGCCGGTGATCTCGCGGACGATCGGCCGCGCGACCGGCTCGGCGGCCGGGTCGAAAGGTATGCGCTCGATCTCGGCCCGCAGCGCGCTGATGGCCAGGGCGGAGAGCTCGTCGATGGACCGGCCGCCGACGCGCACGGCGCGGGCCTCCGGCCGGAGACGCGTGCCACCGCAGGCAGGGCAGATCACTTTCTCATCGCCGAATCCGGGAGTGGGCGCCGGGTTGGGAACGGTCCCCAGCCCCTCGCATTGCGGGCAGGCGCCCTGGGGACTGTTGAAGCTGAAGCCGCGCGGTTCCAGCGGAAGCAACCCTGCGCCGCAGGCGGGGCAGGAAAGCTCGCGGCTGAGCACCTGGTCTTCCCATCCCTGGTCCGTCTCGGCGGTGATCACGACCACGCCTTCGGCGAGCTTGAGGGCCAGGTCCAGGCTCTCGGTCAGGCGGGTACGGATGCCGTCGCGGATGACCAGCCGGTCCACGACCGCTTCGATCTGGTGGGCCTTCGCCTTCGCCAGCCTGGGCGGCTGATCGGTCACCTCGACGATCTGGCCGTCCACGCGGGCGCGGATCAGGCCCGCCCGGCGGATGGACTGAAAGACCTCGAGGTGCTGGCCCTTGCGACCGCGCACCAGGGCGCGAGGAGCATCACCTTACGGCCCTGCGGCAGAGCCAGGACGTGCGCTACCATTTGCTCGGGCGTCTGCCGGTGGATGGCCACGCGGCAGTGCGGGCAGAACGGCGTACCCAGCCGGGCATACAGCAGGCGCAGGTGGTCGTGAATCTCGGTGATGGTGCCGACCGTGCTGCGCGGACTGGCCTGGCCGGCCTTCTGATCGATGGCCACCGTGGGCGGCAGGCCCTCGATCAGGTCGACGTCCGGGCGTTCCAGCTGGTCCAGGAACTGGCGGGCAAAGCTGGAGAGGCAATCAATGTAGCGGCGCTGCCCCTCGGCGAAGATGGTGTCGAAAGCCAGCGAGCTCTTGCCGGACCCGCTCACACCCGTGAAGACAACCAGGCGATCGCGCGGCACGTCGAGGTCGACATTCTTCAGATTGTGCACCCGGGCGCCGCGGATCGTGATCGCGCCGGACGGGTTGAACACGCGAGCGGGCTTCATCATCTCCGCAAACCTTTTGGACGAATGTCCGGCAACCTGCCCGGCTCAAGACTTGTCGATGAGGATCTCCGTGGACTTGATCACCGCCTTGACACGGTCTCCGGCCTGGAGCTTGAGAGATTCCGCCGAGCCGCGGGTGATCGCGGCAACGATTTCCAGTCCGGCGACCTCGACGACGACTTCAGCCATCACGCTTCCCAGCGTGACGGATTTCACAACGGCGGGAAGCTGATTGCGGGCGCTGAGCATGGCAGACCTCATTGAATGAATACGGCTGATCGACAAGGAGGTATTCTATCGCAGTTCCGATGAAGATCGCGAGAGCGGTGGGCGATCTGACCGCCTGCACACCCGGCCCGCGGGATCAGGCCTGGTCGTCATGAGTGACCGTGGACGATCGCGCGGCTGTCCCGACGCGGAATCTCCAACAAAGCAATTGCATCTCGTAAGAATTGTGTGGATGCTAAGAGGCAGTTTGACCCCTTCACACGAAGCACTGGACATCTCGCTGCCCACCCACTCTGGCGTGCTGGAGACGACGATGAACGAAGAGACGCTCCTTGATCAGGCCCTGGCCAAGTCAAGCCCGCAAGAGCGTGCCGATTTTCTCCAGCAGGCGTGCGCCGGCAAGCCGGAACTGCTCCGCGCTGTCGAAACTCTCCTGGCTGCACACGAGACCGCCGGGGCGACGCTGCTCAGCCCTCCGACCCATCCCCAGGCGTCCGCCGATTCCACCTCGCCCGCGACGGACGGAGCCGGTACGGAGCTGACCCGCGAGTTCACCGCCTCGTCCGATGCTGCTGCGCGAGATCACGGAACACGGAGAATCTCGCTGACGTCCGGCCCTCGGGACCTCGACGCAACGTCAGCCACCGGGGAGCTCCGTCCGCAGACCGGTGCTGGTTCCTTTTCGATGGTGGACCCTGCCGGGGCGCGCTTCCGGCTCGACGCCGGCGCTGCGATCGCGGGGCGGTACACGCTCGTGGAGAAGCTGGGTGAGGGCGGGATGGGAGAGGTCTGGGTCGCGCGTCAGACCGAGCCCGTGAAGCGCCAGGTGGCGCTGAAGCTGATCAAGCCTGGAATGGATTCACGCGCGGTGCTCCAGCGCTTCGAGCAGGAGCGCCAGGCGCTGGCGCTCATGGACCACCCGAACATCGCCCGGGTGCTCGACGGCGGCATGACGGCCAGCGGCCAGCCGTACTTCGTGATGGAGCTGGTGAACGGCTTGCCCCTGACGAGATTCTGCGACGAGTTGAAACTGACGCCACGGGAGCGGCTGGAGCTCTTCGTCCCCATCTGCCAGGCGGTGCAGCATGCGCACCAGAAGGGCATCGTCCATCGCGACCTGAAGCCGGCGAACATCCTGGTCACCCTGGTGGACGGCAGGCCCGTACCCAAGGTGATTGATTTCGGCGTGGCCAAGGCCACCGCGGCCGCCGGCAAGCTGACCGATGAATCGCTGGCCACCCAGTTCGGCGCCGTGGTGGGAACGCTCGAATACATGTCGCCCGAACAGGCCGGGTTATCGGGCGAGGATATCGACACGCGCTCCGACATCTACTCGCTGGGCGTGGTGCTCTACGAGCTGCTGACTGGTTTGCGGCCGATCGACGCCAGCCGGCTCAGGAAGGCCGCTCTCACGGAGATGATCCGGATCATCCGCGAGGAGGAGCCGTCAAAGCCGTCCACCCGGCTTTCCACGGATGCGGCGCTGCCGTCGCTGGCGGCCGTGCGTCAGATGGAGCCGCGCCGTCTCACCGCGATTCTGCGCGGCGAGCTGGACTGGGTGGTGATGAAGTGCCTGGAGAAGGCGCGCGACCGGCGCTACGAGACGGCCAACGGCCTGGCACGCGACATCCAGCGATACCTGAGCAACGAGGTTGTCGAGGCCCGGCCGCCCAGCGCCGGTTACCGGCTGCGCAAGTTCGCCGTCCGTCATCGCGGACAGGTGGCCGCGGCCGCGCTGCTGTTGCTCTCGCTCATCCTGGGCATCGCCGGCACCACCTGGGGGCTGATCCGCGCCGAGCGAGCGAACACCGCACTGGCCAGGGCGAACACGGCACTGGCGACGGCCAATTCCGACCTCATCGCCGCCAACACAAAGGTGCAAGAGCGCTACGATCTGGCCGTCGACGCCATCAAGACGTTTCACACGGGCGTGAGCGAGGATTTCCTGCTGAAACAGAACCAGTTCCGGGAGCTGCGCGACCGGCTGCTCAGGTCGGCCGCGGACTTTTACGGCAAGCTCTCGGCCTTGCTTGGTCAGGAGACTGACCTCGCCTCGCGCAGGGCGCTGGCGGCATCCAACTTCGAGCTGGCTGATCTGACGGACAAGGTGGGCCGCAAGGAAGAAGCCCTGGCGGCACATCGGTCGGTGCTGGCGGCGCGCGAGCGCTGGTCGCCGAACCGACGGCGGATCCTCAGGCAAGAGCCGAGATCGGCCGCAGCCTGACAGCCATCGCAAGCCTGCTGGAGGGCATCCACACGACCGGCGAGGCGCTGGCGACCTACCGCAAAGCCGAGCTCTTGCTGGCGGCTCAGCCGCTGTCGGCGTCTGCCTCGGGCACAGCCTCCAGGCAGGTCCGGGCGGCACTGGCCGACTGCCGGTCTCGGCTGGGCTATCTACTCTACAGCACGGGCCACGCGGCTGACGGTCTGGAGGTCCTGCGCCAGGCTCGTGCCGACCAGGAAATCCTCGCCGACGCTGCCGGCGCAACGCCCGAGGCGCGTCGGGAACTGGCCAACACAATCAACCGGATCGGTAACGTGCTGGCTCGTACAGGCCGGCCCGCTGAGGCCGGCGCAGAGTACCGCAAGGCGCTTGCGATCTACGAGAAGCTGGTCCAGGAAAACCCCACGAACACCGAGTACCGGCGCCGGCTGGGGATGGTCTACAACAACCTCGGCGGCCTGCTCTTGAACGTGGCGGGTCGGCTTCCCGAGGCCGAGGCCGCATTCCGCACCGCCATGCAGATCAAGCAGCAGATCGCCGACGACAACCCGGCGGTCACCGACCTGCGGAACGACGTGGCGCTCAGCCAAAGGAACCTGGGCGAGGTGCTCAGCCAGATGGGCCGGGCCGCGGAATCGCAGTCGGAATTCCAGAAGTCGATCGCAATCTACCAGAAGCTGGCGGAGGATAATCCGACCCTGTCGGAGTTCCGCGGCAACCTTGCCGACGGCCACTCGGCGCTGGCGATGGTGCTCTACCAGACGGGCCGAACCGCCGAGGCGCAGGTGGAATTCCTGCGTGCGCTGGTGCTCCGGCAGAAGCTCGCCGAAGAGAACCCCGCCGTCAGCAAGCTTCAGAGCGACCTGGCCCGCAGCCGTCATAACCTCGGGTACATGCTCGCAGAATCGGGCAAGGCACTGGAGGCGGAAGCGGAGTATCGCCGGTCGATGGCCATCTACCAGGGGCTTGTCGACCGCGATCCCAGTGTCACCGGTTTCCGCGCCGAGCTCGCGAACAACCTCATGGACCTTGGCATCTTACTCTTCGAGACCGGACGCCCGGCCGCGGCGGAATCGGTGCAACGTCGAACCCTCGCCCTGTATGAAAACCTCATCAAGGAGAACCCCGGGATCCCCGCTCATCGAGTCGGCCTGGCGGGTGCGCTGTACGACCTGGGCGACGTGGTGCGAGTGCTCGGCCGGCCCGCCGAGGCACGCGCAGATTACGACCGTGCGATCGCCATTCAGGAGAAGCTGGTGCAAGAGAGCTCAAACCCGTGGTACCGGGGCCTGCTGGCCCACTCGTTACGGAGACGCGGACTGGCCTTGCGCGACCTGGGCAACCGCGCCGGCGCTGCGGCGGACACGCAGCACGCGTTGACCCTGTACGACGGGATCAAGGCACGGGCCGGCGAGGAGTGGTTCGAGACCGCCTGTTGCCACGCGGCGCTCGCGGGCCTGGCCACCCAGCCCGCTTCCGGCCTGTCGGCCTCCGAGGCAGACGAACACGCCGCTCTGGCCATGAGCTTGCTTCACAAGGCGGTCAACCTGGGTTACCGCAACACCGGCGCAATCCGCATGGAGGCCGCCCTGGAGCCGCTCCGCGGCAGCGACGGCTTCCGGGCCCTCATCATGGACCTGTCCTTCCCGCCGGTACCGTTCGCGCACCAGGAATGATGGGACGTCAGCAACTCAGGGACCCGATGCGCATCAACACGGAGCGGCGCTCCGGCTCGGTGTTCACGTACGACAACGCCTTTTCTTAACAGGTAGCAGCCTTGCCGGAGCGTCCCGCGCGCACGGCAAGGTCAAGATACTCGAGCCCGAAAATGCGGGTGAGCGTGGCAAGCATCTGCCCTGCCTGGTGGCGGAACAGATGCTCGACCAGCTCCTGGAAGCGTCGTTCCCCGCACCTCACTCGCCCCCGCAGCCCATCGGATCCGTCCGGCGAAGCGCGATTCGGCCATCCTCCAGGAAGGGACAATCGCGGGCGAGCTCGACAGCTTCCTCGTAACTCTCCGCGCGAAGGACAAAGTAGCCGCCGACAACCTCCTTGGTCTCACTGTACGGTCCATCGACAATAGTCAACCGCCCATTCTGGACGTTCAGCTGCTTGCCCCCGTCCTCCCCGAGCTTCTCACTGGTCACGTATTGACCGCTGGAGCGGATCTTGTCGATCCAGGCCTGGTAGCGCTGGACCTTCTGCTGCATTTCCTCGGGCGATGCGCTTTTCCACGTGCCCGGAGTCTTGTGCAGGATCAACATGAACTTCGCCATGATCGGATCTCTCCTCCGGAATAAGCGACCGGGACTCGAGAGCGGCTGCCGAACCGGCCCCCGTCACGACGACTTCGGCTTGCGCACGAGCTGGAACTTCGCCTCGTGACATGGCTTTCCGTCCTTGCACGCGACCCACTCCGCCTTGTAGTGGCCGTCGTCCTGGAGCGTCAGCGTGGCCTGGCTCATGTAGGTATCGGAACTGGACTTGAGATTCGAAACCCCGGTGGATTTGAAGGCGAACGTCTTGGTGTCCTGGCCGGGTTCCGCGCATCCGCGGCTGGTTCCCCAGCATGCAGTAGTGAGTCAGCACCAGGTCGGAACCGTCAAGGTGGTAAAGCGTCACCATCTCGTGGTCGCCGCCAGGAAAGTGCGTTTCCTCGAGCGCGGTACCTCCCGCGGTGAGCCGGATGGAGGAAACGACCCGATCCGTCGGCTTGCCGTCCTTGTCGACCTCAACCCAGTCCCCCACCAGCTTCTTGAGCGTTTCGAAGCGTTGCGCGGCCGGTGGTGCAGCACCGTCGCCGGCTCTCAAGGAAGCCACGCACGCCAGCAGGGCAGTCACGCAGAGCGCAGGAGCCGTTCGAACGTTCATGGATTTTTCTCCTCGGATCGAGTGTGAATCAAGGCCTTCCCATGAGGCCCGCGTGGTACTGACGATTCCCGGTACGAAGAATCGACAGAAAAAACGGGCGATCCGAAAACTTGCCGCGACCCGCGATCACGTAGGCATTCCGGGCGTGTCCTCTCACGAATGGTCACCGGGCGACGAGCAAATCCGCGCGGGCGTCGTCGCAGCCGAAGCGATCACCGCTTATGGACTTGTCCTGCCTCGTGCCGCGAAAGCGGGGGACTCGGCGAACGGCCGCACAGCCGAGCTCCGAGCGAGGTCGAACGAAACAGTCATCGGACGCCGGGGGGGGGGTACTGTCCCGGGGCGGATCCAGGAAGTCGCTCACGAGAGAGGACGCGAGCGATTTTGAAATTCGCTTCGGCGTCCCGCCTGGCTAGGGCACCGGCTTCAGGTCCGGGCCGATGACGAGATTCTGCCCTGCCGCGATGCTGAGCTTCTGGAGCTGATCTCCGAGGCCGATCTCGCACGGTCTTCCGAGCTCGGAATGGATCACGGCACGCGCCAGCTTGCCGCCCTTCCAGTCCAGGTCGATGGTGGTGCCTCCGCGTGCCCGGAGACCTTTGACCGACCCGCTCGGCCACGCGCTGGGCAGGGCGGGAAGGAGCTGAATGCGGGCGTTCTGGCTCTGGAGGAGCATCTCGGAAATGCCGGAGGTCGCGCCGAAGTTGCCGTCGATCTGGAAGGGCGGGTGGGTGTCGAAGAGGTTCGGCAGCGTGTTCCCCGCCAGCGCCTCGATGAGCATCTTGTGGGCATGGTCGCCGTCGAGCAGGCGCGCCCACAGGTTGATCTTCCAGGCCTTCGCCCAGCCGGTGCCGCCATCCCCGCGGAAGAGGAGCGATTGGCGTGCGGCCCGGAACAGCTCCGGGGTGCCCGGCGTGATCTCCCAGCCGGGGAACAGGCCCCACAGGTGTGAGACGTGCCGGTGCGTGTTCCTGGGATCGTCCTTGTCTTCCATCCACTCCTGGAGCTGCCCGTGGCGGCCAATCTTGTTCGGTGCGATGCGCGGCAGCAGCTCCTTGAGCTGCGCGGCGAGCTCGGAATCGCGCTCCAGCACCTCGGCCGCCTGGACCGTGTTGGCGAACAGGTCGCGAATGATCTGATGGTCCATGGTCGGGCCCATGACAAGCCCCCCCTGCTCGGGAGAGTTGGACGGCCCGCTGATGAGCTGGCCGGTCTTCGGGTCCTTGACGAGGAAATCCACGAAGAACAGTGCGGCGTCCTTCATGATCGGATAGGCCCGATCCTCCAGGAACCGGCGGTCGCCGGTATAGAGATAGTGGTCCCAGAGGTGGTGGCAGAGCCAGGCACCGCCGGTGACCCAGATGCCGTGGTCCGAGCCATTGATCGGCGCGGCTCCGCGCCACAGGTCGGTATTGTGGTGCAGGACCCAGCCGCGCGCGCCGTACTGCTCCTTCGCGACGGTCCTGCCAGTCTCGGCCACATCCGAGATGAGGTCGAACAGAGGGCTTGCGCACTCCGAAAGGTTCGCGACCTCGACGGGCCAGTAGTTCATCTCGGTGTTGATGTTCACGGTCCACTTGCTGTCCCAGGGGGGATTCAATGACTCGTTCCAGAGGCCCTGCAAGTTCGCGGGCTGGCTGCCGGGGCGGCTGCTGGCGATCATCAGGTAGCGGCCGAACTGGAAGAACAGAGCGGCCAGCGCGGGGTCGTCCTGCCGGGCGACGGACTTGAGCCGCCGGTCCGTCGTCAGCCTGGCCGACTCGGTTGTCCCGAGGTCGAGCGCGACGCGGCGGAAGAGTCGCTGGTGGTCGGCGACGTGGGCTGCGCAGGCCGTCGATGGACTGGCCAGCGGCCGCGGCCATGGTCTGCCGGCTCCGCGCGGCCGGGTCGGCGGTGACGTCCTTGTAGGTCTTGAAATTGGTCGCACCCGCCAGTATCAGGGTGACCGAGCTGGCCCCCTGGACGTCGATTCCCTCGGACCCGACGCGCACCTGGCCGCCATCGGCGATTGCCCGCAGGCGGGCCTCGAAGCGAATCGCGCCCGGCAGTTCCATGCGGGGCCTGCCGACACTCCGCTGCGCCACCTTGCCATCGAGAACCAGCGTCACGTCTTGCACCCCGACATGACTCTCCTTGTGGGGGCTGGAAAGAACTGCCTGGAATGTGAGCTTGCCGGGCTGGTCGGCCTCGAGGCGGACGACCAGCACCTGGTCGGGGAAGCTACAGAAGACCTCGCGGCGATAGTTCACGCCTTCCAGCCTGTACCGGACCGAAGCGATGGCCCGATCCAGATCCAGCACGCGCTCGTAGTCCTCGACCCGATCGTGGCCGGCGAACCGGAGCTTGAGGTCCACGAAGGGCTGGTAGGGAAGCTGGTTCAGCGGGACGCTCATGAAGTGCTGTGCCGCCAGGGCTTCGGCCGCATGCTGCTTCCCATCGAAGAGCAGGCGGCGGATCTCGGGGAGGTAGGTCACGGCCCCCTTGTGAGTATAGTCGTGCGGTGCGCCGGCCCAGACCGTATCCTCGTTGACCTGCAATCGCTCCTCGGCCGCTCCGCCGAAGACCATTGCGCCCAGGCGGCCATTGCCGACTGGCAAGGCCTGATTCCAGGCCCTGGCGGGCGTATCGTAGCGCAAGCTCAGCGTTGTGTCGCCGCCCTGTGCCACGGCGATGGAACCGAGGCCGAGCAGGGCAAGAATGGTCATGGTCGGGCTGACTCGCAGGTGATTCATCTCGGTGCGACCTCGGCAGGGAAGTAACGGTCGGGGATTGACCGGCCTGATCAGTTCGGGACCCCGGGCATTATTGTCTGTCAGGGCTGGAGGCCATCGACGAAGCCGGGAATGCGTCATGGACCGTCTTGTGCACTGCGGGCATGCATCCCAATACAGACGCCCGTGAACCCGCCGGCGGTCTGACCGCTCAGGAGCCTGGCATCCATATGGTCCATCAGCGAGGTCCATTTCTCGGCCTCCTTCGACCGATAATGGAAGGACAGGGACGTGCCTTCTCCCCGTGCCTCGAGTTGCACCTGCTGGCACCCGTGGGGCAGAGTTGCGGTGAAGAGGACTTCCGGGGTCGTCTCCCCCCGGTCCGCGCTGGTTCGGGCGAACGTACGCTCGACGAAGACCTCGCGCGCCGCGCCCTGGCGAATTCGTACGCCGGCGAAGACGTGATGCGTCTCGTCCTGGAACACGGCCAGGCCGGCGTCGCTGTTCGGGGTCTTGCCGTCGACGCGCAGCGTTGTGCGTGCCGTGTAGGAAGCATGCTGCTGCCTGCGGCCGAGGAACGAGGGGTCCTCTGTCCGGGAAGTTAACCTAACCTGCCGCGGGGTGATGAGCAGACGGCCCGAGGCCGCGTCGACGGTCCACCAGGTCGCCGCAGGCGCCCGCAGGCCGATCCAGGCCGGATCCAGCCACTTGCGGTCGAAGTCGTCCGTGATGGTGAAGGTGCCCGTGGTGGGCCGCCAGCTTGGAGGCTGCTGCTCCGCCAGTGCCGGTCGCCGCACGAGGCGCGGCACGACGGCACCCTTGTCAAGGATGACGGGCCAGTCATCGGTCCAGCGGACGGGCAGCAGGAACGTCTCGCGGCCGAGCAGGCCGTCCCCGGCTCGATCCGGCCGGCAGCCCAGGAACACGGCCCACCACTCGCCGTTCGGAAGCTCTACCAGGTCCGCGTGGCCGGTACAGGTGACGGGGTCGGAGCGGTCGCGCGGCAGGTCGCGCTGGGTGAGGATCGGGTTCCCCGGGAACGGTACGTAGGGCCCGGCCAGCTCGCGGCTGCGGAAAACCACCTCGGAATGATCCGGACCGGTCCCGCCCTCCGCGGCGATGAGGATGTACCAGCCATTCCTCTTGAGCAGGTGCGGCCCCTCGATCCAGATCGGTTTCCTTGAGAGGTCCGTGCCGCCGTTGACGAGCAGCCGTCTCGCGCCTGTGACCGTGCCGGCGTGGAGATCGACCTGCTGAAGCCAGATTGCGCGGTGGCCGTCGTACAACGATCTGTTCTCGGGCGGCTCGGCGTTGAAGACTACATATGACCGTCCCTCGTCGAAGAAGAGCGAGGGGTCGATGCCCGGAATGTTGCGGAACCAGATCGGCTCGGACCATGGCCCCTCCGGCCGGTCCGCCGTCACCACGAAGTTGCCGCCTCGGGCACCGATCTGCGTGCAGATGACGTAGAACTTGCCCTGGTGGTGGCGGATGGTCGGCGCGTACATCCCACCCGAGACGTTGATCCCTCGCAGCGCCGAGGCCTGCGAGGGTCTGTCAATCACGTTGCCAAGCTGGACCCAGTGGACAAGGTCGCGGCTGTGGAAGATCGGCAGGCCGGGGAAGTAGGCGAACGTCGAGTTCACAAGATAATAGTCGCCTGCGACGCGGCAGAGGCTGGGGTCCGGGTACATGCCCGCGAGAACCGGGTTCAGGAAGGAATCACTGCCCGCGGACGAGGAGAGCGGGTCGGAACCCGAGTACGAAAAGGACTCGAAGGCCACCGCACCAGACGCCACCGCATCGGAGGCCGCCGAACCCAGCTTCCCCTGCGCGGACGCCGGCTCCCTCAGTGGCACTTTCTCGAAGCGGACTTCGTCGACGTCCAGGTACCCGGCGCTGGGCTCTGGATTGTAGCAGAAGACCGCGTATTGCTGGCCCTGGAATGTCCCGGTCCGCCAGTCCCACATGAGCGGGAACTCGGCGCCAAGGGCCGTGAACTGCTTGCCATCCAGGCTGTACCCGCACCGGCCCCTGGCGCGGGTGAAGTCCATCTGCAAGGCGAGCTGGATCACCTCGGCCTTGCCGATTTCGGCCGATGCCCTGGGGGCGACCGGGGCACCGTGCTCGACACCCGTGCTGAGGATGAGCCCGGCCTGGCCGCTGGCCGACCGCGCGACCGCGAGTGTCACCAGCGACTTGCCGAGCATGCCCAGGCCGGCGATATCGCCCGGCTGGAGGTGCGTGATGTCCAGCCTCGCCACGGCAGAGCTCGTCGGCCCCCACCCCTTGTGGGTCAGCGAGTTCCTCGCGTGCCAGAGGTCCGGCGCGACTGTCGGCCTGAGCCGCAGGTAACCGGGCCGCTCGCTCAGGGACCAGCGGGTGTCATCGGGGTTATGGTTCCACTGGAAGTTCAGTGGCAGGCGCGGGCCATCGAAACCGGCCGATGCGGGCCACGCGATGACAGGATGGCCCGAGATCGGCTTCCTGGCCGTCGCGGGCACGTGACCGGGGCTGTCCGGCTCGCCCCACAATGGCCAGTTGTCCTTCCAGGTGATCGGGCAGATGTTGGTCACGCGTCCGATCGGGCCGCTGTCGCGCATCACGAAGCCGTAGTGCTTCCCGTCCGGCAGGTCGACAATCGCCCCCTGGTGCCCCCCGTTCCTGTCGTCGAGCACCCGGATCGTCTCCCACGGCCCGTCGAGCTGGCGTGCACGCGAGCACATCAGCGCCATCCGCCCCGGCAGTGAGTTGAACAGGTAATACCAGCCGTGAATCTTCAGCGCCTTGCTGCCCTCGATCCCCCTGACGTAGAAGAGCTTCCTGGTGGCGACAATCTTGTCCAGCCCCGGGCTCAGCGTCTTCAGGTGGACCTGCCCGCTCCAGCCGCCCGACGTGAAGAGGTAGGGGGTACCGTCGTCGTCGAAGAAGAGGCCGGGATCGAAGGCCGAATCGTTCAGCACATGGCACTGCCAGGGCCCGCGGATGTCGCGGGTTTCGTAGATGCGGGTGGGCTTGCCGTTGGGCGTCAAGGCGATGTAGAAGGTCTCGTTGTGATAGCGCAACGAGGGGGCGAAGACGCCGTTGCGATAGGCCGTGCCTCCGGTCATGTCGTACTTCGGATCGCCGTCCAGGCGCTCGATCACGTAGCCGACGGTTTCCCAGTTCACCAGGTCCTTCGATTGCAGGGTAACCAGCCCGGGCGAGTTCACGAAGGTGGTGGAGGCGAAGTAGAAATTCTCGCCCACGCGGATGATGTCCGGGTCCGGGTAGTCCGCGTACAGCGGCGGGTTGGTGTACGTGCCGTCCCCGTTGTCCTGGGCCGCGACGCAGAGCGGTGCCAGCA
The DNA here is from genome assembly GCA_963833985.1 of uncultured Planctomycetaceae bacterium. GTDB lineage: Bacteria > Planctomycetota > Planctomycetia > Isosphaerales > Isosphaeraceae > Aquisphaera. The sequence continues at coordinate 4,055,628 of CAWIAD010000002.1, read as the reverse complement.
GCATCACGATCCCCAACGTGATGAATCTCATGCGAGCGTCTCTCCCCTGCTACGGCCTTCAACTGGGACCTCGGTGACGGTTCATGCCGCGTGCTCAGCCACGCGCGAGTGCTCTATTGCGCCGGCTCCAGCCCGGAGGCTTTCTTTCTGCCGCGACGAACCAGCTCGGGCGGTGGAGGGGCCGTGGAACGGCGCGTGACCAGGTCTTCCGGCACGCGAATCTCTCTTGTGGCTGCCGGCTGGTGCGCCGCCAGGCTGCTGAGCAATTGCGAGGCGCTGAGCCGGCCCATCTCCCGGCCCGGCACGCTCACGACCGTGAGGGGTGTCGGCAGCAGGGAGACCGGGAAGACATCGTTGAAGCCGATCAGGCTGAAGTCCTGCGGGATCCCCAGCTCGAGCGCCGCGGACGCGCCGACGAGCCGCACCGCGATCTCGTGGTCGTAGGCGATCACGGCCGTTGCGCGCTGGCCGAGCACGGCATCGCGCAGGAACCCGATACCGTCGGCGAAGGGCTGTTCGTGCCCGCCGACGAGCTCCATGCCGATCTCCTCGGCGACGCTTGCCAGGGTCTCATGGCGCTCGCCGATCGAGTAGTGGGCCAGGTGCGTCGCCTGCGCGTTGGCGTAGGCGATGCGGCGATGCCCCAGGTGGGCCAGCAGCTCGACAGCCCGGCGGGTCCCCAGCGCGTCGTCCGCCAGCACCTGCACCACCGGCTCGCCCACCTTCTCGTTCACGCATACGTAGGGTACGCGCCTGCGGTCCAGCTCCGCGACCATCCCCGGCCGGGGGCTCTGGAGCAGCAAGGCCCCATCGAACCGCCAGAACGGCACGGTGTGCTTCCGGCTGGCGCTGAGGTCGAAGAAGACGTCGTAATCGCTCGCGTGCAGTACCTCCAGCGCACCCTCGATGAGCTGCACGTAAACCCCCTCGGCGACGGGGGTCGCGGGGGAGGCGAAGAGGCCGATGATCCGCGTCGTCCGCCGGTTCAGGCTCCGCGCCGCCAGGTCCGGCATGTAACCGAGCTTCTCGGCCGCGTCGTGAATCTTTCGCCGCACCGCCGGGCTCGCGGAGAACGCCTTCTTCTTGTTCAGGACGCGGCTCACCGTCGCGGGGGTCACCCCGCACAGCTTGGCGACGTCGGAGAGGGTGGGTGGGCTTCGCACGGGGTCCCCTGCTCTGCGACGCGGGGCAGTCATTGAGCGCCATCCTGCCGCTTACGCAAACGATTGCCTCTCACCGATGGGCACAAAACTTCCGGCATTATGTCGTTGACTCCGGGTAGGGTCAAGCTAAACTACGTGAGGTAAGCGATTACCTGACCCTTCCAGTGCGATGCCGACGGAGCACGGATTCACGATGCCCGATCGCAGTCCCAGCACACATTCCGTCGCTCAGATCGGCACCCATTCGGGTGATGCGCCGGGAGCCGCGGCCTGCACGCCGCCCGATGCCATTCCAGTGCCAGGCAGGCGGCAGCGGTCGGCAAGCCGCCGGCCGGCGCCCTTGATCACCCCAGGCCTGGAGAGAGTCGCGAACTCTGCCGGCGGGTTACTCGGGCCAGCTCCGGCCGATTTGTCGCAAGTAAGGCTAGGCATAGCCGAGACGATCCGTGGACAGTCCCTCAGGTGCGGGGCGGAAGTCCCTGGAAGTCATTCGCGAGTGCGACGCGACGGCTACCGATCCGGACATGTTTCGATCCTCTGACCATCAAGTCTCAGTGCAGGCGAGGTGACAGCCGTGAACCGCTCACGCTCTCGTTGGTTGGCGTTCTCGACGTTTGCGCTTTTCTCGGCCTTCGCGTTACCGGGTGGCTGGTCCGAAGTGCTCGCCCAGACCAAGGCGCCTCCGCAGGCACCGGCCGGCGCAGCGCCGAGCGTGGCAAGTCAACCGCCCACGAGCGCGGCTCCGGGCGAGACGCTGCGACATGCGGCGGATGGCCGATTCCTGATCGGAACCGCCGTCATGTCCCGGCGGCTCGAAGACCCGAAGCTGGGGGCGCTGATCGCGCAGCAGTTCGACTGCCTCACCGGTGAGAACGAGTTCAAGCCCGCGAGCATCCACCCGCAGCCGGACAGGTTCAACTTCGCCGGGGCGGACAGGATCGTCGAGTTCGCCCGGCAGCACCAGATGAAGGTGGTCGGGCACACCCTCTGCTGGCACAGCCAGTCGCCTGGCTGGTTATACCGGGGTACCGACGGCAAGCCGCTGCCGCGCGAGGAGGCGTTGCGGAACCTCAAGGGACACATCGACGCTGTCGTGGGCCACTTCAAGGGGAAAGTGATCGGCTGGGATGTGGTCAACGAAGCGATCAGCGACGCGCCAGAGCAATACCTGCGCGACACGCCGGCGCGGCGGGCGATCGGCGACGACTTCATCATCAAGGCGTTCGAGTTCGCCCATGCGGCCGACCCCAACGCCGAGCTGTATTACAACGACTACAATAATGAGCAACCCGTGAAGCGTGAGAAGACGATCCGCCTCATCCGCGAGCTCAAGGCCGCGGGCGTGCGCCTCGACGCGGTCGGGATGCAATGCCACCTGCGGCTCGAGGATGCCAGCGCACTCGATCGGCTCGAGCAGTCGATCGAAGCCTATGCTGCCCAAGGTGTCAAGGTCGTGATCACCGAACTGGACGTGGACGTCCTGCCGCGGCGCGGACGCGGCGCGGACATCGCCGCCCGAGAGGCGGCCGGCGCTAATCCCTATCCGCGCGTCCTCCCGCCGGAAGTGGCCGAGGCCCAGGCCCGCTTCTACCGCAGGATCTTCCAGATTGCCCTGGAGCATCCGGGAACCGTGACGCGCATCACCTTCTGGGGCGTGCATGACGGGTTGTCCTGGCTGAACTCCTTTCCGGTGCCGAACCGTACCAATCACGCGCTGCTCTGGGACCGGGCACTCCAGCCCAAGCCCGCCCTCGGGGCCATACTGAGTGCTCTGGCCAGGCCGTGAGCCGTCGCGGTGAACCCTCGGGGGCCGCAAGGCGAGCAAACAAATGTGACGGACCATGAGTGTGGCATCACCAGGCCGTTCCGCGGTCCTGTGCCGTAACAGCAACATATCTGACCGAGGCACCAATGAGATTCAAACGAGAGGATTATCCATGAACAGGCTATGGTTCGCCGGCTTGCTGCCACTGCTGCTGGCGGCGGCCCCGGTTCAGACCGATGGGTCGAAGCCCGCTGACGGCATCCCCGCCTCCAGCAACATCCGTGGTGCGGAGTACCCGCGCATCCACCCCGACCTGCGCGTCACGTTCCGCATCAAGGCGCCGGACGCCCAGAAGGTCGTTTTCGGGTTCTTTGATAGCCAGCGCTACCCCGCGCAGAAGGACGAGAACGGTTTCTGGACCGCGACCACCGAGCCGCAGGTGCCGGGGTTCCATTACTACCGGGTGTTCATCGACGGCGCGGAGGTGAGCGACCCCGCGAGCGAGTCGTTCTACGGGACGGGCAAGGACGCCAGTGGAATCGAGATCCCCGAGAAAAACGTCGATTACTACCTTCCGAAGGATGTGCCCCACGGCGAGGTCCGGGAACGCTGGTACCATTCCAGCACGACCCAGCAGTGGCGGTGCGCCTTTGTTTACACGCCACCCGACTACGACACCAACCGCGAGGCGCGGTACCCGGTGCTTTACTTGCAGCATGGCGGTGGCGAGGACGAGCGGGGCTGGCCGAACCAGGGGCGCGTCAGCTTCATCCTGGATAACCTGATTGCCGAGCGGAAGGCCAGGCCCATGATCATCGTCATGGAGCAGGGCTACGCGCGCCGGCCCGGCGAGGCGGCCCCTTCCCCGGCACCGCCCCGGCCGGCCGCACCCGGGCAGGCCCCGGCCCCGCGCCCCGATTTCAGCAGGATGTTCAGCGCGTTCGAGGACGTGATGGTCAAGGACCTGATCCCGATGATCGACGCGACCTATCGCACGATCCCGGACCGCGAGCACCGGGCGATGGCCGGGCTCTCCATGGGCGGCATGCAGACGTTCCAGATCACGCTCAAGCATCTGGATCTGTTCGCTTACATCGGCGGCTTCAGCGGCGGAGGCGGCGGCTTCGGCGGTGTGGCCTTCGACCCCAAGACGGCGCACAACGGCGTCATGGCGGACGCGAACGAGTTCAACAGGAAAGTGCGACTGCTCTGGCTGGGTATCGGCACGGTCGAGCCGAAGCGGATGTATGACAGCGTGAAGAACTATCACGAGGCACTCGAGAAAGCCGGGATCAAGGTCACGTACTATGAATCGCCGGGCACGTCGCATGAGTGGCTCACCTGGCGCCGCTGCCTGCATGAGTTCGCCCCGCTCCTGTTCGTGGAGTCGTCCACCGCCCGCCGGGGCGGCCGTCCGCCCCGGCAACCCATCGTGCTCAACGCCGACGACGTGCCCGCCTTCCCCGAGCCGCCCGCCGGTTTCAACAAGGAGCGCAAGGACGTGCCGCACGGTCGGCTGGAGATGATCTCCTATGATTCCAGGTCTGTCGGCAGCACGCGCAAGATGCAGGTCTACACGCCGCCGGGATACTCCACCGAAAAGAAGTACCCGGTGCTCTACCTGCTGCACGGCATCGGCGGCGACGAGACGGAATGGCAGCGATTCTGCAAGCCGAACGTCATCCTCGACAACCTGCTGGCCGACGGCAAGGTCACGCCCATGATCGTGGTCATGCCCAACGGCCGTGCGCAGAAGAATGACCGGCCCGGAGGCAACATTTACGCGGCCGCGCCGGCCTTCGCCGCGTTCGAGCAGGACCTGCTGAACGACGTGATCCCGACCATCGAGGCACGTTATTCCGTGCAGGCGGATCGTGCGCAACGGGCCATCGCCGGCCTCTCCATGGGCGGAGGCCAATCGCTGAACTTCGGGCTGGGGCACCTGGATACCTTCGCCTGGGTTGGCGGCTTCTCCTCGGCTCCCAACACGAAGCCCGCCGAGCAACTGGTGTCCGATCCGGCGAGCGCCCGGGAGAAGCTGAAACTGCTCTGGCTCGCCTGTGGCAACAAGGACGGTCTGATTCGCATCAGCCAGACCGTGCACGCCTACCTCAAGGAAAAGGACATCCCCCACGTCTGGCACGTGGACGGCCACGCGCACGACCCGACGGAGTGGGGCAATAACTTTTACTTTTTCTCCCAGCACATCTTTCGCTGAGCCTCGTTTTTCGTGCAGCACGTCTTCCGCCGAGATCCATCTAGTAAAGAGAGGTGCATACGTGGAAAAGGGGAATTTGACCAGACGTGGTTTCATGCAGCGCTCGCTGGGAGCGCTGACCGCCGCGGGGCTGCCGGACTGGTACGCGCGTCAGCTCCTGGCCGCACAGGAGGAGGGTGCGGCCCGGAAGACGTCCGCCAACGATCGCCTGACCATGGGCATCGTCGGCATTGGCAGCCCCCAGAGCCGCAGCTTGCAGGTCGTGGGTGAATCTCGCCCCCCGGTGAAATCGGGCCAGTTGACCTTCACCCTCGGCTGCGACGTGGCTGCCGCGCATCGCAAACGGGCCACGGAGGCGATGCACCAGAGAGGTTTCAAGGAGTTCGCGGCCAGCACCAAGGACTTCCGCGAACTCATCAACAACAAGTCGCTCGATTGCCTGCTCATCGCCACGCCCGACCACTGGCATGCCCAGGTGACCATCGAGGCGCTGCGGGCTGGCAAGGACGTTTACTGCGAGAAGCCGCTCACGCTCACCGTCGCCGAGTCCCTGGCGGTTCAGAAAGTCGTCAAGGACACCGGACGGATCTTGCAAACCGGCAGCCAGCAGCGAACCGATTACCGCGGCATGTTCCGCCTGGCGGTTGAGCTCGTCCGCGCCGGCCGCATCGGCAAGGTCAAGACCATCGAATGCCGTATCGACGGCAACCCGACGAGCGGCCCGATTCCCGAAGCGCCGGTCCCCGAAGGCCTGGACTGGGACTTCTGGCTTGGCCCCACCGCGCACGTGCCCTATCGCCACAAGGGCAGGTTCTCGAACTGCTTCTACGAGTTCCGCTGGTGGTACGAATACTCGGGCGGCAAGATGACCGACTGGGGCGCACACCATCTGGACATCGCGCAGTGGGCCCTGAACAAGGACGGCAGCGGCCCGGTCGCGGTGGAGGTGCTCAAGGCGGCCGCACCCTACAAGGGCGGCGACGGCTACAACTGCCACCCGACCTTCCAGGTCCAGTACACCTACGACAATGGCGCCAAGGTCATCGCCATGAGCGGCGGTGGCTCCAGCCCCGGCAAGCTCGTCGACAAGGATGGCAAGCCGCCCAAGCGCCGCAATGGCACGGAAATGACGATTGGCCCCAACGATAATGGCGTGCTGATCCTGGGAGAAAGCGGTACGATCTTCGTCAGCCGGGGTTCGCTCCTGGCCAGCGACGCCAGGATCCTCGCGGAGCCGCTCAAGGACGACCCGATGGTCTACGAAGGACGGCCGACCAACCAGATGCAGAACTTCGTCGATTGCGTCAAGAGCCGCAGGCAGCCGATTTGCAATGCCACGGTCGGCGGCGGCTCGGTGCTCGTTTGCCACATCGGCGTGATCGCGCTGCGCACCGGCAAGAAGCTGAAGTGGGATCCCGTGGCCCACCGGTTCGACGACGCGGAGGCCAACCAGATGCTCTCCAGGCCGCGCCGCGACCCGTGGCAACTGACTCCGGACCACAAGGTCACGAGCGTAAAGTCTGGCTGACCTGCCGCCACCGGGACCCGGAAATGAAACGGTATTGATACGGCTTTCAATCGGGACTCGAACAGCCACTGTGGAGTACGACTCATGCCAGGAGCAGGCGGATCCCGTTTGAACCGGGCCCGGTGGATTGCCATCGTCGCGGCATGCGCGGGCGTGGCCGCGACGGCGGCACGCGCCGAGGGACCGGCCACGCTCGACGTGGAGGTCAACAAGCCTGGCGCGACCATTCCGGCGGGCTTCTTCGGCCTCATGACCGAAGAGATCAACCACAGCTATGACGGCGGCCTGTTCGCCGAGCTGATCCAGAACCGCACGTTCCAGGACCCGCTCCCGCGTCCACCAGGTGGAGGCCCGGGCCCGCGCAGGGCGCCATGCCGCTCCACTGGTCGATCGTGGGCGCCGGCAAGGTGACCGTCGACACCGCCGACCCCGTGAACGCCGCCCTGCCAATCAGCCTCAGGCTCGACCTCGCCGGGGGGGAGTCAGGCGTTGCGAACGACGGTTACTGGGGCATCCCGGTGCGGCCGGACACGGCCTACATCGCGAGCTTTTTCGCCCGGGGGGGCGGCGGTTTCGCCGGCCCGCTGATGGCGTCGCTCAGGACCGACGAGGGGGACGTCGTTGTCGCCGAAGGCGAAACGGCGCCCGTCACCGCGGCGTGGGACAGGTACACGGTCACGCTCAGGACGGCGCACGGCGCACCGACCACGGCGAAGGCGCGATTCGTCGTCTCGGCGCGCGGCACGGGCAGCGTTTCCTTCAGCCTGGTGTCGCTGTTCCCGCCGACCTACCAGGACACCCCGAACGGCCTGCGCCCGGACCTCATGAGACTGCTGGCCGAGATGAGGCCGAAGTTCATCCGACTGCCTGGCGGCAACTACGCGGAAGGCAGCCGGTTCGCCGACCGGTTCAACTGGAAGCAGATGATCGGCCCGGCCGAGCAGAGGCCGGGCCACATGGGATGCTGGGGATACCGATCCTCCGACGGCTTCGGCCTGCCGGAATACCTGCTCTGGTGCAAGCAGCTTGGAGCCGAGCCGGTGCTGGCCCTCTTCGCCGGCTACGTTCTGAACGGCGACCACTTCAAGGCCGGCAGCCCGGAGATGGCGGTGTACACGATGGAGGCCCTCGAGGAGATCGAGTACGTCAGCGGCCCGGCCGACAGCGTGTGGGGCGGGAAGCGGGCGGCGGACGGGTTCCCCGAGCCCTTCCCCCTGCGCTACGTCGAGGTTGGCAACGAGGACTGGTTCGATCGGTCGGGTAGCTACGACGGTCGGTTCGCTCAGATGGCCCGGGCGATCCGCGAGCGCTACCCCCAGCTCAAGATCATCGCGACCGCGCCGGTGAAGAGCTTCAAGCCCGACCTCTACGACGATCACTTCTACCGTGACGCGCGTCAGCTCATGCGGATGGCCACCATGTACGACCCGCCCACCGGCGCGGCGCCGGCCCTGGCCTTCGCGGGCGGAGGCTGGAACGGGCGGCAGCGCGACGCAACGATCCAGACGTTCGTCGGCGAGTGGGCGACGCAGGAGGGCCGGCCCACGCCCACCCACAACGCCGCTCTGGCCGACGCCGCCTTCGTGATGGGCCTGGAGAAGAACTCCGACGCGGTGGTGATGGAGTGCTACGCGCCTCTCTTTGTCAATGTGAACCCCGCGGACCCGGCCAGGCAATACCCGAAGGCCTGGCAATGGGGGACGAACCTCATCGGCTATGACGCCCTGCGCAGTTTCGGCTCGCCGAGCTACCACGCCCAGGTCATGCTGGCCCAGAACAAGGGCGACGTCGTCCTCCCCACCAGACTGGAGGTGCCGAAAGTGGTGCCGGCCAGCGACACCCCCTCCACCGTCTTCGCCACGGCCACCTATGACAGGTCCGATCGCACCCTGATCGTCAAGTTCGTCAACGCCGGAAGCACTGCGGTAGCCACGAACGTCACTCTGCACGGTGCGGGCCGCGTCGAGCCGGCCGGGACCGCACTCGTTCTCGCCGGCGATCCCAAAGACGTCAATACGCTCGACGAGCCGCGCAAGGTCGCCCCGAAGCAGGAAGCGGTCGCCGGCGTGTCGGCGTCATTCCGCCACAGCTTCCCAGCGCACTCGCTGACGATCTTGCGCCTCAAGACATCCCCCGACTCGCAGGCGGCCCGTCCTGCCGCCGGGAGACCGATCTCACACTAGACCCGCCAATACGGACCTTCCCGGGTTGCTCGCTCACGCGCCAGCCGCTCTCTTCAGACCGTAGGCACCACCGGCGAACCCGCCCAGCACCAGCCCGATCACGGGCGGTGAGAAGAACGCGACAGGTGCCACCCACGGGGGAAGCCGCTGTGGTGTGATGAGCATCATCAGCCCCATGCCCGCAACGAAGCCCAACATCCAGCCCAGGAATGCTCCGGCGGCAACCCAGACCTTGGAGACCTTACGCCTGGAGAGGCCGGCGTGATCCGGACGGTAACGCAGGTCCGCCACGCGCCTGCCGAGCCATGAACCCACAAGAACGCAGGTTATCGACGCACCGATCACGACGACGAAAAACCATGGCATGAACGCGGCTGGCGAGGGGTTGGCCGGACCGTGGCCCGCGGGCCCCAAACGGCTGGCACTCAATGCGGCGAACGCGATGAAGGAGCCGAAGAACCCGCACACCAGACCAATCACACCACCGGCTTGACTCCCGGCGCGTCGGCTGCGCTGGCGGCCGATGTCCATCCCGGGCGCCGCGGGAATGGGACTCACGGATCGGGAGACCGGTGCCGTGAGGGCGCGGCGAATCCGCGCGGCTTGCTTCCACAGGCTGGCTCGATCAGCAGCCGGCACGATCCCCGGGTGCGCGAGGACCAGCGATCCACGGGCCGACTCGATGCGCCAGCCGGGGTGCTCCACCAGCACCTCCAGCCGAGGCGCGACGAAGAGGCGCCGGGCTGCTTCCTCGTCGGCGACGCCCGCCGTTTCCCTCAGGCCAAGCACGTAGAACTTGCGGAAATCGGCGACGGTCTGGCGGGTGAGCTCGTCCTCGCCGCGGGCGTCGAAGTGGATCGTGGCGAGAGTGACCCGCTCGGCCAGCGTGTCCAGTGATCTGGGAACGCACACGAAAGCCGGCAATCCGCCAGGCTCGAACCGGATGGCCGTCCATTGGCGTCGCGTCTCGCTGTCTCCGGTTCCCTGGATTGTCGTGAGGTCGATCATCGTCCCGCTCACGCCGTCCAAGGTGCCGCTCAGGCGGTTCGCGGCGGAAACCCAGCGCCCGAGCACGGAGACCGCGGGGCTGAACTTCGGTTCCCCCTCGGCCTCACCCGGCTCGAAAGCCAGTCCCAGCGTCCGGGCAAGGTCGCGCAGCTCCCCGGTCTGGTCGCCCGGACGCGATCGGGTTGCGATCACGGCACTCAGGCCGAAAACCGCCCCGGCCACGCCGAAAACCGCGAACTTGTTGAAGCCCAGCCAGATCGCACCGCCCACGAACACCGTCACCAGGACCGACGCCGCGAGCGTCCAGATGGTCGTGCCGTAGTGATTCACCGTGTTCGGCTCCGACAAGGGCCCAGCGTTCAGAAACGACCTTTGTGCAGGACATTCGCACTGCGTCATCGATTATTCCTCCGCAGCTCGAAGCTCGGCTCGACGTTCCACGGCTGGGTGAGGTGCCCTTTCTGCATGCGCTGGAGGATCGCGTCGAGATCGCCGCCTTCCTGGGGGCCTTGTCCGTGATCAAGCCATTCGGAGTGCCGCCCAGCCTGCACGCGTCGGGACGCGGCGCCAGGGTTTCCAGCTTCCCGGCCCGGCTGGGCCGCCACCACGGGGCCCCGATTTTGCATCCACGGGACCGATGACAACAGCAACGAGTCCCAGCTATCATCGGGCGCCGGAGTTCGATGCCATTCCCCTCAAGAAATGGGATGGAGCGGCGAAACCACTGGCGGTGTCCGCACCGGTTGAAGTTGCGAAAGAAAGCCGAGATCATGCGATTCCATCCGCGTCCCTCCCTCGCCTTGAGCCTGTGCGTACAACTCGCTCTGCTTGCGGGCTGGGCCTGCCAGGCCGCGGCACAGGAGAAGGCGCCGTTTCCGATGTACACCGGAGACCGGGTCTACGTCGTGGACGTGCCCGGGTCGTATCAATCCGTCGAGGAAACGATCAAGCGACTGGAGCGAGGGTCGCCTCGCTCCTACTTCGTGGTGCTCGTGGACCGAGTCGGCACCGCGAAGGACGCGGCAACCCGCTACGTGGATGAGCTGGCCGCCCGGTGGTCCCGCGAAGCGAGCGACAAGGGACTCAAGCTCGATTACCGGCAGTCGGTGATCACGGTTGTGGCCGTGAACGATCACAAGGTGGCCCTGCACCCCGGGTTGGACCTGAACACACGTGCCGGGCTGGGCAAGGACGTCCTGGACGCTCTCATCAGCAAGAACTTCATCCCGCTGGCCCGGCAAGGAAGCTATGCTCAGGCCATCACCTCGCTCTTGAGCGCAATCGAGGAGGATGTCGCCCGGCCCGGCACCGCTACGGCTGCGACCGCTCCTGGCCTCCCCTTGGTTCCCGCCGGGACAGCCAGGCCGGCCCCCCGAAGCAGCGTCCCGGCCACTGCGGCCGCCAGCACCCGGAGCACCCTGCAAAGCCAGGTGCTGCCGGCGCTCCTGGCATCATTGCTGGCGGTGGGCCTGATCGTCGCTGGCCTGATCTGGCTTGCCCGGCACCGCACCCGCAGCTCGGTGGAAGCGAAGATCAAGGACTTCAAACAGAAGGCCGTCGACGTCATGGATCGGCTCGACGCCCTCAAGAACCGGCTCAAGAACCTGCGCGTGGAGAATCCCGAGTTCAAGGAGCCGATGAGCGGAGCCACCCTGGCCATGTACCAGCAGATCGAGACCAGCCTCACCACGCTCTGGGATCGCTGGCTGGAAGTCATGGACGCGCTGGACAAGGCCCAGGAGCTGGCCCGGAAGGATTCGGCCCTGGGAACTCAGAAGCTCAAGGAGGCCGAAAAACTGGTGAGCGACTCGAAGGCCTTCGAACAGATCGACGCCGAGGCGAAGCGGTGCACCGGCGCCATCGACGCGCTGAACAGTGCTCATGCGCAGGCGCGTTCCGCGGCCGAGGTGCTGGCGAGCCGCCGGCAAGAGGTCCAGGGCCGGATCAATGATGTGGAGAAGGAGGGGCTGCCCTGCACGCCCTACACGCCCGAAGCGGACGCCATCGCCACGCAGGCGGCCCATGCGGCAGAGGTCCTCACTCCCGACCCGGTCGGTGCGCGGCAGACGCTCGAGGCGGCCCATGAGCGCGCCGTGGCCCTGCGCGATCGCGTGCACCAGATCCTGGAACGGTACGCCGACGGCCGCAAGCTTTCCGAGGCGCTCTCGGCCCTCGGCCAGCAAGTGGCGGAGGTGCGCAGGAGCGGTCTGCGGCTCGATGAGGAGGGTGGCAACCCCGACCCGCCGATCAGCCAGACCTACCAGGAACTGGAGGACCTGCGCTCGGCGATTCACCAGGGCGACGCGCCGGCCGCACTGGAGCGATTGCAGGCCGCCCAGGCCCTTTTGAAGCAGTCGCAGGAGACCCTCGAGGGCGTGCTCAAGGCACGGGATCTGTGTGAGCAGGGGCAGCCGGAGCGCGTCCGCGAAACCCAGCGCCTGCGCGAATCGCTGGCACAGTACCAGGCCTTCGAGAACGAGCTGAAACGCGATTTCGCCCCCTCTTCCTGGCAGAACGTCTCCGGCCACCTTGCCCAGGCCCGCGCGTTGCTGCAAACCTTCGACAGCAAGGCCGATGAGGTGGCACAGGCCTCCGCGGCGCAGGAGTATCTCAATGGATCACGGCTCGCCGGCCAGCTCGTCCGGGAGCAGCAGGCAGTCTTCCAGCTTTTCAGCGGTGTGGCCGAGCAGCTTGCGGCACTCAAGACGATCCGGGAGCAGTGCCGCAGCGACGCCCGCAGCCTCGATGACCAGGCGCACGCGACCAGCCGCTACTTCAGCCAGAACGCCCAGGCAATCGGCACCATTGCGGGAAGCTCGCTCACCACGGCGGAAAACTCCAGGCGCGAGCTGGAGGCAGTCATGAACCAGGCCGCCCCCGACTGGCTCGAAGTTCGCCAGGCACTCTCCCGGGTGCTCCAGGATTACGCCATTGCCCGCAGCCAGGCCGAGACCGACCAGCGGGTCTACCGTGAGCTGGCCTCGACGTTCGATCGCGTCCGCCAGGACGCCAGCAGGGTGCGCGCCTTCCTGGCCGGACACGAAGAAGATCGGCTGGCGGCCAACCAGCGCTACCAGTCCGCCGAGAACGCACTCTCGCAGGTGGAACAGGAGAGCACCAGCACGGGTGCCGAGTGGACCCGGCTGCTGGAACTGGTCAAGGGTGCCGAGGCCGACCTTGCGCAGGCCGAACGCCTGGCCCGCGAGGACGTCCGGCTCGCCCGGCAGGCCGAGGCCGAGATCGAGGAAGCCGCACGCATGATCCGCCAGCGGGGCGGTTCCTTCGCAACGGGCGGGATGATGAACAGGCGGCCGGCCGAGAGCCAGCTTGCCCAGGCCGAGGCGGCATACCGTTCGCAGGATTACGAGCAGGCCATTCGCAGCGCGGGTGCCGCCGTCCAGCAGGCGCGTCAGGAGCACGTCGTGGCGATGCAGCAGGCCCAGTGGCGGCAGATGCAGTTCGAGGCGGATCAGAGGCGCGCCATGGCTCCGGCCATTGCCATGCCTGAGGTCCTTGCCGGGGCGGCCATCGGCGCGGCCGGCGCCCTGGCCGCGGAGGCCATGACGCCCGCGTCGCGAGCCCTCGACGCGGCCTCCGCCCCGGCGGCGGCCCCGGAGCCGGTGGCCGAAAACCCTGACGCCGCTTCCGCTTCGGGCTCCTGGTCCAGCGAGACCGCGGAGCAGAGCTGGTGAACCAGACGAGGAATAGCGATGATTTCCGAATCGCCCTCGAAGCCGTGCACCAGGTGGCACCTCGTGCTTGGAAAATGCCCCGGCGATCCACTACCATGGCTCTATCGTTCCACTCTTCCCCTTGGCTCGGACATAGGTGAACCATGATCCTGGGAAAAATCTGGAAGGCCATCTCGGCGCAGTTCAACAAGCTGGGCAACTGGTTCAGCGGCTACGACCCGATCGCCCAGATGCAGTACGAGTACGACCGGTCGGTTGACCAGTTGCGGGAAGGTCGCGAGGGACTGGCCCAGTACCGGGCTCTCGTTGAGCGGGTGACGCGGCAGGTGGACGGCCAGCGCAAGCAGGTGGCGACCATCGAGGCCAAGATCAAGGCCTATCTGGCCGCCGGCGATCGCGAGACGGCGGCCAGGTTCGCGCTGGACCTGAAGCGAGCCAGGGAAGACCAGGCCGAGAACGAGAAGCAGCTCGCCCTGCATGAGCAGGCCTACAGCAATAACCTGCTGAAGATCAAGCATGCCGTCGAGAAGCTGGAGGAAGTCAAGCACCGCATCACCAAGTACGACGCCGACCTGAAGATGAGCCGCGCCGAGGCCGAGATGTCGCAGCTTGCCAACCAGTTCAACTTCAACGTCACGACCGATTTCGGCCAGGCCGAGCAGATCCTCCAGGACCAGATCGACAAGAACCGCGCCCACGTCCGGGTGGCGGCCGATCTTTCCGGCGAGGGTGTCGAGGACGTGAAGCGCGAGATCGCCGTCGAGAAGACGATGGGCGAGGATGCGCTCAAGGACTTCGAGAAAGAGATGGGGCTGGCCACGCCCGCGGCCGCTCAGTCCACCAAGCAGCTCGGCCCGGCCACCAGGGCCCTCGAGCCGCTACCAGAGATCTGATTGGATCGGATCGGGTCGGGACGGCCAGGGTCGACCAGAGTCCCACCATTACCCCAGGAGATTCGCCCCGTGGTGAAACCAGGCGGAGAGACCGAACCGGCGATCGCGGCTGCCGCCATGAGCGTGCCGGCAGCCGCGGCCCCTGCCCTGCCCGGCGAGGCAGCCGCGGCCGTCCCGAAATGGTTTCCCGCGTGGGCCCGCGAATTCGCCGAACAGTACTATGCCGGTTCCACCTGCCTCTTCATCTTCAACGGCAACGTGCACGACCTGGTGCGCCAGGACGAATCCGCGCCGGGAACCTACGGTACGGTTTCGGACTTTCTGGCCACACAGCTCTTCGGGGCCTGGGACATCGTGCTGGTGCACGACCTGAGCTACGGCCTGCGCATGGCCGCGGGGACCAACCGTGAGCGGCTGCGCACGATGTTCGGCCCGGTCTCCGAGCGGATCGGCGAGCCGAGAAGCTGGCCCAAGGACCCCGACGCCCTCCTTGCCCTGCTCGATCAGCTTTTCCAGAAGAACGTGCTCGAGGACAAGCCGGACCGGCGTATCAACGTGGGTGTGATCTTCGACCATGCCCAGTACCTCATGCCCACCTCCGAGCTGAGCCAGATGGCCGGGCCGCAGGGCTCGCGCCTCGTCCGCCTGCTCTCCTGGGCCCAGAGCCCTTATATCAAGCGCAGCAATATCGCCATCTGCATGCTCTGCGACCGGCTCTCCGAGCTGAACGAGCGCCTCGTGGGCAGCCCGCACGTGGCCGCGATCGAGATTCCCATGCCGGATGCGGCCGCCCGGCAGGCGTTCGCCGGCTGGTTCGACAACCGCGACGGCCACCTGGGCAACCTGACCAACTTCACGCCCACGCAGCTTGCCGACCTCACCAGCGGCCTCAGCCTGGTGAGCCTGGAGCGGCTGCTGGCGCGGGCCGAGAAATCGGGCGTCAAGCTCGACTCGGGCAGCCTGAAGGTCCTCAAGAAAGGACTCATCGAACGCCAGGCGCGGGGGCTCGTCGAGTTCGTCGAGCCGCCTCATACGCTCGACGACTTCGTGGGCAACGACGGCGTGCGCAAGCGGCTCATCGACGACGCGTCCCTGCTGGCCAAGGGCCGGCTCGACGCCGCGCCCATGGGCTACCTCATCTGCGGCCCCGTCGGCACCGGCAAGACCTACCTGGCGGAGTGCTTCGCCGGCTCGGTGGGCGTCCCTTGCCTCAAGCTCAAGAACTTCCGCTCGAAGTACGTGGGCGAGACCGAAGGGAACCTCGAGCAGCTGCTCACCGTCCTCCGCGCCATGGGGCCGGTCGTCGTGGTCATCGACGAGGCCGACGCCGCGCTGGGGAACCGCGAGTCGGGGGGTGATTCGGGCACGTCGGGTCGCGTCTTCTCGATGATCGCCAGCCAGATGGGCGATACCCGCTATCGCGGTAAGCTGATCTGGATGCTCCTGACCAGCCGGCCCGACTTCCTACCCATCGACCTGAAGCGCCAGGGCCGCGCCGAGGTCCACCTGCCGCTCTTCAACCCCATCGATGAGACCGAAGTGCGGTACATGTTCAAGGTGATGGGGAAGAAGAACAAGGCCGAGCTCAACCCCGACCTGCTGCCCGACGGCCTGGCCGGGCGGAACCTGAGCGGTGCCGATATCGAGAGCATCGTCCTATCGGCCAAGCGCAGCGCCCTCATCGAGGGCCACGAGTCCATCATGACCGAAGACCTGAAGCAGGCGGTCGAGGACTTCGTCCCCTCGGCGCAAGGGCTCGAAAAAGAGAAGCAAGAGCTCGCCGCCGTGCTGGAATGTACCTCGATGAGCTATCTGCCGGCTGCCTGGCGGGAACGCCTGACCCACCCCGAGGAGCGCGCCAGGCTCCAGGAGCGGATGGCGAGCCTTCGCAAGCTGATCGAGGACTGACCCGGGACTTCCTGTTGTTTTCGTACGGAAACGTCTCCACCTTATCATCGATACCCAGAGAGCAACCCCATGAGCAAGACCCAGGGACGCACGCACTGGCTCGACGAATCGACCGACGCCCCGCTCATCCAGGATTACGCCCAGCGGCTCACCGGCTTCATGGAAGCGATGGCCGACGGCAAGATCGAGGCCCATGAGCTCAAGGCGCAGGAGGACCGGCTCATCGCCCTCATGAAGAAGGTCGAGCCCGAGCTCTCCGACTCCCTCCACGAGGACGTCACCCGGCTGCTCTGCGAGCTCTCCGCGTACAACATCATGCATACGCTGCACGAACTGGCGGCCGCGCGGCCGAAGACCCAGTTCCGCGGTTGATCCTGATCCTTCCTTGCCGCGCTACTCCGCCGACAGGTCCTCCGGCTTCACGCCCTTCTTGTGGGCTCCGAAGCCGAAGGGCGTTGGCCGGTAGTCGCCAACCAGCGCGACGTCGCTCTTCGCGGAAATGCGATCTTCCAGGCCGGCGGCCCAGTAGCAGGCGTTCACCAGCATCCGCCGGGTGCCTTCACTCAGCAGGTCCTGCGAGGCACCCATGGTGGTGTTGAAAACACGCGCGGGCTTGCCGGACTTGCCGGCGAAGGTCTTTGTCCAGGCGACGGGCATCATCGGCTCGTTCTGCGGGCCTTCGACCGGCCTGTCGGTCGGGCTCATGCCCTCGAGCACCTGCCCGAGCACCAGCGGCTTGCAGTCGCCGGGAAGCGGCAGCCTCACCTTGTACACATCGGTCGGCCCCCAGATGTCTCCGTCCTTGATCCCGCGCAGGATGGGATGCCCTTCCGCACCAGGCGCAAGGATGCCCCGCGTGCTCTGCTTGCCGTGGTGGCCGTGATGGTCGATCCAGGTCTCGCCGAGCACCTGACGCCCGAAGCCGCCTTCCCACGTCTTGCTCGTCCACGAGTACCCGGCGTAGCCGCTGCCGGGCTTGATGTTGAACGCGTGCGTCGCCGTCCGCATGCCCACGATCGGCCGGCCGGAATCCACGTAGTCGGCGATTTCCTTCATCTCGACGTCGGGCAGGTTGCGGAACCGCGTGAGGATGACCATCAGCTCGGCCGTCCGCAGCGCTTGCAGGCCCGCGATATGGTCGGTACGGGTGGGGTTGATCACCCCGTCCTCGCTCAGTGCGAAGAGCACGGTGCAGTCGAAGCCGTGACGCTTGCTGAGAATCTTCGCCAGTTGCGGCAGCCCCTCCTCCGAACGATACTCCTCGTCGCCGCTCACAAGCACGACGTGCTTTCCCTTGCCCGGGCCAGCGCCGCCCTTGAAGACGAGCCAGGAATCCCCTGCGCACGCGGCCGAGGGGATGGTGACTCCCGCGGCGAGGAGCAAGACGACCGCCAGAAGCCGCGGGGAAAATCGGGTCACACGAATCATCGGGTCTTGTCTCCAACCGCCCGTTAGCCGCCTCTCGCCAGGCCACGACACTGGCTGGATCTTATCCCCGCCGATCCGCCACCGGAAGCGGCCACAGGTCCCCGGTGCCGCAGTTCTCCATCGACGGCGGGTCGCGTGAGGGCTTCCATGGCGCCGGCGCTCAGAGCTCACAGCCTCCTCCAGGAGGCTGATTCTGGCCACCGCGGGACCCTGCTCGGGCAAGGGGCCATGCCGGTCGTACCACGCCGGTCGTACCACGAAGGCATGCCAGGGCAGCGGGCCGGTCAGCCGCACGTCAGCGTGAAATCGCAGAGAGATCGAGAGGCGAAGCTCGCTTCTTGATAAGATCGATGCAGAGGTAGACGCGATCTTGAAACGTGCTGCCCGGCTTCGCCAGAGCCTTCTGAAGCGGGCTTTCGAGGGTCTCCTCGTCCCCCCAGCGCCCGAAGGTCGAGCCCGGCGAGATGCTGCTGGAAAGCCCGCGAGCAAGTCGACATGCTGCTGAGGCTCGTAACTGGGTTCCCGTTGTCCGCGAAATACGGCCGTGTTCGGCGAGTCTGATCTCGATACATTGAGAGAAGGGCTTCATCCGGGGAGGCAAGCTGTAATGACCCGTGGGATATTCACGCTCGATCTGAACGAGAGCTTCCCACGCCTGGCCCGACCGCCGATTGTGGAAGCAGCCATCCATTGGCAGGCGCGCTCGCGGAACTTGCTCGATCAAGAAATGCTCCGCAAGCGGTTGTCCGAGAGCCTTCCCGAGTACCCTGTCCGGGAACCCATTCATCACGTGGATATGATGGCAACGGTCGATGCCCAGGATGGCGAAGACTCTTCTGTTGTGAAGCATAGACGCGGCTTGCAGGGACTTCGGCTCAAGTCGAATGATGGCCGGTACGTAATTCAGCTGACTCGGGACGGTCTGGTTTTCAGCCGAGTGAGAGATTACGAGCACTGGGAGACGTTCCTCCAGGCAGCACGTGACGCATGGCGCGCATACTCGGAGATTGCCGAGCCACTGGAAACCCAGCGACTCGGTGTTCGTTTCATTAACCAGATTGCCCAGGCGACGCCGCACTCGCTGCAAGACTACCTGCACGATCCACCGACCTGCCCATGGGACCTGCCGCTGAAGGAATTCGTGTACCAGAGTACGTTCGATGTGCCAGGGCATCCGTTCAACGTGCGAGTCATCAAGGTGCTCCAACCACTCTCGGCCGGGTTGAAGGCGAGTGCGGGCCTGCTGCTAGATATCGACGTGTTTTCAACAACCCCAATTCCTGACGAGCCTGATTCGATGGACAGCGCCTTGAAGCAGATGCGCTGGCTGAAAAACAAGGTATTCTTCACGCTATTGACGGCACAGGCCGTGGAAGCGTTCGGGGGAGGTTCATCATGAGCGCGGAGTCGTTGTGTGAAGGGCAGTTCTCTCATGTGATTGATACGGCAGCGCGGCAACCTCGCGAGGCATTCCGTTTTTCCGTGCTTGGCCATCAGGAAGCTCTTGATGAACTGGCGGAAACCTGGGAGCAGTGTCGCAATGCCGGTTGGGACGGGTACGACGCTTTACCCGTTGATCTGGAGACTTTTCGCTATGCGTATGTCCTGATCGATACACTCCCACTGGGATTTCCAAGACCTTCGATGGGCGCAGAGCCGGACGGTCAATTGACGCTCGAATGGCACAAGTCTTCCGCCAGAAGCTTGTCTGTGAGCGTGGACCCCAATGGCTTCCTGCACTACGCCGGGTTCTTTGGCGCGGATCGGCGTTACGGCACACTTGCATTCTACTCGTCAGCACCTGATACACTGATTCAACTCGTTCGAGAACTTTGAACGATGTTTGACTCGCATGATGTCCCGCCGGTCGACTCCTCGGAATCTCTGGCTCGTTACATTCTCTTTTCCAGCCACGTTCGTTCAAACCGCACCATCAAACCGGACGCACTCATTCCGCACCCACACCTGGAACTCTCTGTTACGCGACATCGGAACGCCACGGAGGAAGAGCTCTGGTCAGAGGGGAAAAGAGTGTCCGGACTTCGCCGGGCGACGTTGCATGGCCGTGCGGATCTGGCGGCAACTGTATTCGAGGCCGAAGGACTGACTGTCGAGGCAAGTCCACTCCCCGAAAACCCAAACCACGCGGACGTGAGAAACTGGCCCTTGGACAAACCCGCGCAGAAGATGAAAGCCATGGTGATCGCCACAAGCGCGCGGTTCCTGCCTGGTCCCACCGGACAGTGAGAAGAGTTCATCATGGTTTCGAGAGGCGCTCAGCCAGTCGTCAGCAAATCTTTTCTCGCGAATGCGGGATAGTCGACCGAAGAGGATCTACCTCACTTCACTGATGTCATGGTGGAGCAGAGGCCATTTATTGGCGCACTGGCTTGATCGAGACAGCCGCGCGTTTCTGGCCTCCGTTTCTTGCGGGCGAGTACGGCTCTCTCCGTCAACCGGCGTTCACGGGCTGAAGCGAGTCACGGGAGCGGTGCGGCCGGTATGAGACCGGTTTTGGGGGCAGCGCGGGCGTGACGCGTTCTGGCCCTCTGACCACGGCGGGCGCCTGCCGGATGGCCGGCTGCATGCCGAGCAGGAATGAGAGCAGGCCGCGGAACGTGTCGGAGAGGTTGAGCTGCCTGACCTCGTTGTTCAGTCCCGAACTGTAGATGAATTCGATGACTTTGTGCCGCTGATCTTCGGCCAGGTCAGAGAATTCGACGGCAATGCTCAACTTCGTGGAGCGCACCACCCGCGCCGGCAGAACGCCCAGGCCGGGGACGTCGACATCGATCCAGGATCCCGCCTCCAGGTACTGATCGCTGGCCAGTCGCGCACCGCTCTCGGAGATGTCCAGCAGCACGCAGGGGACATCCTGTTCCTCACTGGCCGTGGTGAACGTGCCGTGGTGATGGACGGGGAACCGCTCCGTGCGGCGCAGTCGAGGCACCTCCAGCGCCATGACCGCGGCCAGAGCCAGGATCACCAGGTTCACCAGGGCGTAGATCTCGGCAACGACCAGGCCCGTGTGCCCGCCCATGAGCCGATCCGGGTCCAGCCGGTTGAGAATCAGCCCCCCGAGCGTCAGTGCTGCCAGCACGCCGGTGATGATCAGGGCGTACCGGTCGGCCGCACTGGCGGCGTTGTTGTTTCCCTTCGGGGTGACGCGAAACGGAACGCCGAACGGCTTGATCATGGTCGCCAGCGCCGTGGGCACCATCCGCAGGCTGTTGAAGAAGGAGATTGCCGTGGACAGGATGGGCACGTAGCAGTTGGGCGCGAAGAACCGCATGGTCCAGGTGAGCGCAATGAATGCCGGCAACTGGTACGACATCAGCTCGTCGAGCGATGTGATGAGGAACGGGCCGATGCCCGTCCAGAGGAAGACGATGGGCACGATGATTCCCACGACCCGCACCGGGTACTGGACCAGCCAGTCCAGCGGGAAGAAGAAGAGCCGCTGGATCAAGGTCAGCCCGGGGCCCAGCGGGCCTTCCTTGAGAAACAGCATCTGCAAGGCGCCGCGGCACCACCGCGTGCGCTGGGTGAAGTAGCCTTCCAGGCTTTCCGCGGCCAGTCCCATGCTCAGGCGTTCATTCAGGTAACGCGTGATGTAGCCCTTGCGCAAAAGGATGATGGTCGAGAGGATGTCCTCGGTGATCGAGCCGGTGGGCACCCCGCCGACACCCTCGATGGCGGACCTGCGCTGGAGGCTGCACGAGCCGCAGCAGAACGCGCAGTCCCATGCATCGCGGCTCTGGGCCATGACCTCGAAGAAGAGCCGCTGGTCGTCCGGCAGCACGCGCCAGCCCCAGGTTGTGCTGGATCGGATCGGGGTTGAAGAAGTGCTGCGGCGTCTGAACGATGCCAATGCTCGGATTGTCGAAGAACCCCACGGTGCGGTACAGGAAGTTGCGCGCCGCGGCGAAATCGGCGTCGAAGATGGCGAACAGCTCTGCGCTGGTGAGGCGCAGGGCGTGATTCAGGTTCCCGGCCTTGGCGTGCGTGCGCTCCACGCGGCGGATGTACCGGGCTCCCTTTTCCGCGCAGTATTCCCTCAGCCAGTCGCGGCCGCCATCGTCCAGCACGTACACCTGGAATCGGGGATAATCGATGCTCAGCGCGGCCAGGATGGTGCGGTGCAGAACCTCGGGACCTTCGTTGTAAGTCGGGATGAACACGTCCACGCTGGGCAGTTCTGCCGCCGGCCGTCTCCGCAGCGCGGCCTCGAGCTGATCGGCCTCGCCGGAGCGTTCCGCCCAGCGCAGCATGATCAGGTAGAAGATGGAATAGTTCACGAATGCGATGATCTCGATGGCGTAGATGCACAGGTACCAGGCTCCGGTGGCCGAAGCGAGCTCGGCCGGCAGGAGCGTGGCCCAGACGCGCCAGGCCAGGTAACGGACGGCCGTGGCCAGGCAGACGCCTGCGACCAGCACTCGCGCCCAGGTCTGCCGCCTTGGCAGCCGCGGCGCCACGCAGAGATAGAAGCCCACCAGCAAGATGCTCAGGGCATAGGGGCGCAAGTCGCTCCAGGACGTGGGGATGAGCTCGACCATGTGTTCTTACCGCATCCTCAGGACCGAGTGGGTGACACCGGGGAAGCGGACCTCGGCCCGGCGCCCGATGAAGTCCTGGTTGAACGCCGGTGCGCCGGCGGGAGGCTGCTCGAAGCTCATGATCACATGAAGCTCCTGCCGTGTGGTTGTGGGCGGCTGGGCGGCCAGGGTGTCGTCCGCCCGGGTCTCTTCACTGCCCAGCAGGTACTTGACCGTCGCGGGCGCCTCGACATCCGAGCCAATCAGCCGCACCATGGCCAGGTCACCGGGTCGGATCTCGTCGGCATACTTGGCGTCGAGCGCCGCATCGATGAACACCTCCGCCGTGCTGGCAACCTGGACCAGCCTGGTCTGCGGACCAACCGCGCTGCCAGGAGCCACGAACAGCCGCCAGACGATCCCGTCCACGGGCGATTTCATGTCGTAGGCGGCGACGGCGCCGGAGCGCTTCAGCTCGGTCTCGAGCTGGTTGTCAAGCTGGGCGATCCGCGCCTCGCTTTCCTGGATCCGCGCCTCGAGGTCCAGGTCCTGAACGGTCAACTCGTGGATCCGCTGCTGGGAATACGGAACGTCGTTGCGGCTGTCGCCAGGACCTGTGAACACGCCTCGCTTCATGGATTCGAGCTGGTCGGTCAGCCGCTCGACAGCCGTGTTCGCCCGCGTGGCGACCTTGGAAGCGATCTCGGCGGTGAACCGTGCCTGGTTCAGCTCGCGCTGGCTGCCCAGCCCTCTCCGCACACGCGTCTGCTCTTCGGCCTCCTCGGACGTCCGCTGCCGCAGCGCCGTCTCGGCCGCCTCGGCCTCCGAGCGCGCTTCTTCCAGCTCGTGGGCGACCCGCCGGACCATCGAATCCTTGTAGCTGTTGAACCGCTGCTGCAAATCCTGAGTGAGCGAGCGCAGCCGCTCCTGGTGACGGCGGAGCGCCTGGACGCGGCCTCCGAGGCTCGCCGATTCCGTGCGGAGTTCATCGACCCTTGCATCCGGCACCCTGGTTGCGTCAATGCTCAGCAGTCTGGTCTCGCGCGATACGCGGTCTCCCACCCGCACCGGTGCGGCGCTGACCACGCCGTCGGCGGGCGAGGCTCAGGGTCAGGATGCGAGTGTTCACCACGGCCCGGGAACTCGTGATCGAGCCCAGGCCGGGCATCAGGATCCAGGCCGGCAAGCCCAGCAGCCCGAGCCCGATCAGGAAACGGAACATCCGGCCCGCACTCCAGGTGCGGCGTGAGGCGGACGATTGAGCATGGGGTTGCGTTGGCGGCTCGGAGCCAGCAAGGGCCCGGCCGGCAGTCTGAGGGTGTCCGCTTTTCGCGGCGCCCTTGTGCACGAAAATCACGTCGGTGTCCTCGAATCGCAATCCAGCGGGAAACAAGGGTTCTACCAATACCGTAGGCCAGGTTCTGGGACCCGACCGGGCACGGTGCGCTTCCGGTCGCAGGTACGATCCCTGCCGTGACCGCCCGTCGCGCCGGCCGCGGGCGGGTCACGCACTGGCGGCTCCGTTCCGGGCCTGGCAATCGACGAGGCGGAAATGCGGGCGATCGATCAAAATGAGGCAGACCGGGACCAGGAACCCGGAGCCTGATCGAGAGTCTCGCCGAGGAACAGAAAGAAAGGTCAGACATGAGCCAGGCCGTCGCCCAGCATCGCGATTCCGCTCCCCCTGCGCTTGGCCTTGCGGTGCTCACCGTCTCGGATACCCGCACCATCGACTCGGACACCTCCGGAGGCGCTCATCGTCACGCTCGCCGAGGCCGCGGGGCATCGCGTCGTCGAGCGCGCGATCGTTCCCGACGAGCCCCAGCCGATGCGCGCCATGGTCCTGGGCTGGTGCGCGCGTGCGGACGTCGAGGCCGTGCTGCTCACCGGAGGAACCGGCATCAGCCCGCGCGATCAGACCTTCGAGACCATCTCCGCGCTGCTCACCAGGACACTGCCCGGCTACGGCGAGCTCTTCCGGATGCTCAGTTACGAGCAGATTGGCCCGGCCTGCATGCTCAGCCGCGCCCTGGGCGGGCTGGTCGGCCGCGTCCCGGTGCTGGTCATGCCCGGCTCGCGTGCGGCCGTGGAGCTGGCCATGACGAAGATCATCCTGCCCGAGCTTCCCCACCTCGTCGGTGAAGCGAGGAAATGACGCGTCCCCGGCACGGCCAGCCAGAAGCAGGGTCGAGCACGGCGACTCCGCTGGAGATCGCCGAGGTGTCTCAAAAAAAAACGGCCAATCCCGCCATTCCGCGCGAGGAAGGCGGGCACGCGCGATGGAGATGGCAGAGCGCCCCTGGCGGCCGGACCGGCAAGCGGAGGTCAGTCCGCACGCGGCGGAGGTCTGTCCGCACGCGCTGGCCGGGGCCGAGACCCGCTGCGGCTTGACCTTGATCCAACGGAGATGCTAGATGTGGGTGAGCGGTTCCATGGACGGAAGCCCACCGGCGACGGCCACAGTGGGGCAGATCGATCCGCGATTTCTGGTCCGAAAGAGAACGGCGGCGGTCATCATGTCGTGGTGGTCGAAACGGACGGTGCGGCTCCTTCGCGGCCTCTCCCGCACCACTGTCGGGCTGCTGGCGGCGATGGTCCTGCTGCATCCCGAACGGGCCGCCGCCCAGGTGGAGCTGAACGGCCAGGTTCCTGTACCGAAGCGGGCCGGCCCCAACCTGCTCCTGATCGTTGCCGACGACCACGGCGGGCTCTGTACCGGCGCCGCGGGCGATGCGCTCGGGCCGACCCCGCACATTGATGCACTGGCGCGGCAGGGCGTCTGCTTCGAGCGCGCCTACTGCAACTCGCCGCTGTGCACTCCCAGCCGGCAATCGTTCATCACGGGGCTGCTTCCCCACGCCACGGGCGTGACTCGTCTGGAGACGAAGCTTTCGGACCGGGCACTCACGCTGGGAAGCTGGCTGGGCATCCTGGGGTACCGGACCGCGGCGATCGGCAAGATGCACTTCAATGCTCCCTCGCGGCACGGCTTCGACATCCGCATCGATTCGCTCGACTGGCGGGCGCACCTCAAAAGCCATCCCCCGGAAGGCGGCGACCTGCGCCGGCCCTGGCGGCCGTTCGTCGATGCGCCGGCCGTGTGGCTGAACGCACGTTGCCAGGACGAGGGCTTGCCCGCTGCCTCCAGCGAAGCCAGTTACTTCGCGGACCAGGCCATCGAGGTGATGCGCCAGAACCACGGCCGGGCGTTCGCCATGGTGGTGAGCTTCTACGAGCCGCACTCGCCATTCCGGTTCCCGCGCGAGTGGCAGGGCCGGTTCCGGCCGGAGCAGTTCTCGGTGCCGGCGATGACCGAACGCGACCGCGCGGAGCAGCCGCTGGCGTTTCGGAGCCTGACCGCGGACGATTTCCGTGGCATCCAGGCGGCGTACTACACCTCGCTCTCGTTCGCGGACTTCCAGGTGGGGCGCCTCATCCGGGCCCTGGAGGACCAGGGGCTGGGCCGCGACACGCTGGTGGTGTACCTGGGCGACAACGGCTACCTGCTGGGGCAGCACGGGCGGGTGGAGAAGAACTGCTTCTTCGAGCCCGCGGTCCGCGTCCCGCTGGTCCTGCGCTGGCCTGGCCACCTGCCGGAGGGCCGGAAAGTCCACGAGATGGTGGAGCTGGTGGACCTGTTCCCCACCATCTGCCGGCTGCTCAGGATTCCCGCGCCTCCGATGCTTCAAGGCATGGACCTGGTGCCGCTGGCGGAAGCGAAGCCCAGCGCGAAGGGCCGGGACGTGGTCTTCAGCGAGTACACCGAGAGCGAGGAGGCCATGGTCCGTTCCGACCGGTTCAAGCTCATCGTCGGCACGGGACGGCGGGCCAGGAAAGACCGCCTGGAGACCGGATCGCCCCTCTCGGGACCCTTCCAGAAACTCTACGACCTCCAGCGCGATCCGGGCGAGACCACGGACCTCGGCGCCGAGCCAGAGTTCGACGAGGTGCGCACCGAGCTGCTGCACCGCATGTACGAGCGCCTGGTCGGCTCGTGGATCGGTCCCGAGCCGGTTCCCAAGGACCTCTCCGAGCTCGAGACCATCCACTGGTGCCTGGCGCCCCGCGACCAGTAGGCCGGGCGCGAGACAGGGCCGGGCGCGGAGCAAGCAGGCGGATCAGCCTGATCTGCCCATGAGCGTGTTCAGGATGAGCATTTCAAGCTGTTCGTACTGACGGTTCTTCCGCAGGGTCTCGACCCGTGCCACGTCGAGTGCGCGGACCACGTCGAGCAGGCGCAGGAACATGGTCTTCGAGTGGGACAGGTGGTAGACGGACTCCTCGAAGACCGTGGTGCGCATGGCCTTCACGTCCAGGCCGACGCACTCGCCGGTGCGGCCGTAGCCGTTCTGCTCCAGGGTCCACACCTGGTTGAACGCCCGGCGCAGGTCGACCGAGCCGAAGACCTTGTCCTGATCGTACTTCAGTCCGTTCTGGTCGTTCAGGTGCACGCTCCAGAGCTTGCCGTGGTAGAGGGCGAACGCCATGTCATCGGCCGGGTCGAGACCCGCCAGGATGGAATGGGCGCTCTCGATCAGGACGCCCGAGCGGGCCGGGTCCGTGGTCTTGTAGGTGACGGCCATCATGTGGCCGACCGTGGGCAAGTAGGCCTGGTCCATGGGCTCATTCGGCTTGGCCTCGCCGAGCACGCGGATCTCGGGGTCATGTTCGAGGATGGTGTTCCAGGCGTCCACGATCCGCGCCACGCCCGTCTTCGCGTCCTTGGCCTCGCGGATGTACGAGCCCTCGCGGGCCAGCCAGAGGACGTAGTTCTTGCAGCCGACCTCGCGGGCGATATCGACGCAGCGCTTGGCGCGGTCGAGGGCGTACTGCCGGTCGGCCGGGTTGTTGGCCGTGAACCCGCCGTCGATGGTGCGGGGGTCTTCCCAGAGCCGGGGCGCGATGATCTCCACGAACAGGCCCTCGCCGTCGAGGATCTTCTTGACCCCGGCGACCCCGCGCTGGGTGCTGGGCCAGTCCAGGTCGGCCGGCACGATATCATCGTCGTGGAACTGCACGGCGTCGAAGCCGAGCTCCTTGTACGTCTTGAGTTTACGGGCGTACTCCATCTCCTGGCGCACGGGCGGTCCGAACGGGTCGGCCCCGGTGCTGATGTTCCAGGGGCCGAACGAGAAGCGGTAGGTTGTCGGGCTGGTCGATCCCATGGGCGTCGGTCTCCGGGAGCAAGCTGGCTGTGTGCGCCGGGCATCCCGAGCCGATCCGATCCGACGGACGGCCCGGAGCCGGCACTCGACCATCACTGATAACGGACGCGAGCCAGCGACTCAATGACCCTCCCTGCCGCCCCCCGAGAAAGCCATCGCCCGCAGGGGGGCCAGTCGGGGGCCAGTTGGGGGGGCCAGTTGGGGGGCCAGTTGGGGGCCACCCACGTTTTGAGTTCCCGGTGTGCGAGTGGTCGCCTGTCTGGCCCCGCCTGTCTGATGCTGGCAGCCTTGGCCGCCATGTCTGTTACAGTCAACGCGGTGTGCCGTCGCTCCGCTTGACACACCCTACCAAATTGCATGCATGTTGCACTCGTAGGGTGTCTCCAGCGCAGCGACGACGCACCGGGGGTCAGATCCGGCGCCGACGCACCGGGCGTTCCGGATGGTGCCTTTGGGGGCCAGCCCTACTGCGAGATCCCGGTGTGCGGGCGGCGCGACCCGGCGGACTTCTCGACCCTCGTCAAGACCTGGTTCAGAGCCGCTGGCCAGAGCCCCACATCGTCATCCTTGTGGAGCAGGTCCGAGAACCAGCCTATCGCCGGGTCAGGGAAGGCCGGGTCAAGTACCTTGGTGGCCAATCGGTATGGCCAGGGTATTGTCGGGCAGGCAGGAGGACGTCACTCTCTCCAGAGCCCCGCCCTCCCGCAGAGCGTACAAATGATAGCCGACACCTTCCAGAAGCTTTTCGATCTCAGCGTAGATATCCGCAATCCCGGAGTTCTCACGTCTGATGGCGCGGAATGGCTCCAGGGTTTCGAATAACACGACCGGGCGGAGTGTCTGCAACGTGTGAAGTCCCCCCCTCAGTACTTCCAGTTCCATCCCCTCGACGTCAATCTTGATGAAGTCCAGACGGTCCTGTGCCTGGCTCGCCATGAAATCGTCAAGGGTTGTGACAGGAACTTCGACTTGCTCCGGGCGGATGCCGGGGAAGGTGACGGAGAGCGCCCCGTTGTTCCGGTTGTTCAGACCGCGAGCCCAGATCAGCGTCCCTGGGGCGTCCGACAGTCCCACCTGAGCCACGACCACCCGATCCACCAGTGCGGGATTCAACGCCAGGTTTGCGCGGAGCCTCTCGGCAAAGGGCGGACCGGGTTCCACAGCGGTGACCCGTCCAGTCGCCCCGACCAGCTCTGCCAGCAGGAGCGTGACCGCACCCGCGTTTGCCCCCACATCGAGCGCGCAGCTGCCGCTGTGGACGAAACGCCTGGCCGCATCGATGACGTCTTTCTCGTAACCATTCAGCATGGCCCGCTCAATCTCGTTGGCGGTATCCACCCAGATCGAGAGGTTTCCCAGGTAATGCGGCCAGCGGAACGACCGGCCCGCCGGCAACAGGGTGAGCAGGTACGGATGCTCGTCGAGCTGCTGGGGCGAGAGACCAGGTAGAAGTTCAGCCAGTTGTTCTGGTCGCAAATGACAAAGCACGGACGGCCGCCATCGGGATACTGCCTTGAGCACCGGTTCGGGTAGGTGGGGCAAGAGTCGCTTGATCGGTCCGGTGAGTTTCATCTGAATTCCACATGCCAGGGACATCTGGGAGGGTCATCCGGGGCCACCCATGGTTCCACATCCCAGTATGTGGGTGGGCTCGGGTTGAGGGCAATGGGCTGGCTGCGGCGGAAAGGCCGGCGAAAGGGGGCAGCTTTATCGTAACCTCATTAAGAGGGGGCGATGGTCACAACCCCTGCGATCGCTTCAACCTTTGGTCTGGTCTGACTCTCCTTGAAAAAAGGCGACGCCGCCATGCATCTTGAAACAAACCCTTTAGAGAACGTGCTTTCCGCGCTCCGACGCGCGGGCATGGACCCGCTTCCCGCCGGCCCCGACGGCTGGCACAGCCGCTGCCCGTCGCACCAGGGACGACGCCGGAACCTGTCGATCCGCCGGGCCGACGACGGCCGCGTCCTGCTCTACTGCCACCACGTGGATGACGCCGGCCGGGCCTGCTCGCTGCCCGAGATCCTTGGCCCGCTGAACCTCGCGCCGGCCGACCTGTTCCCGCCCCGCGCCGATGGCCGGCCTCATCCGTCCCCCGTGTCCCCCGTGTCCCCCGTGTCCACCGTGTCCACCGTGCCCGACGCGCTGTCCACCATGTCCACCGTGTCCACCGTGTCCGACGCGCTGTCCACCGTGTCCACCGTGTCCACCGTGCCCGAAATCTTGTCCACCGTGCCCACCGTGTCCACCGTGCCCGGCATGGGTCCGCCTCCGGTCGGGTTCGAGCCGCGGGGCGATCCCAGGCGGGCCGTCCGGGGAATGATCCGCGCCTGGGGATTGCCGACCGGGGAGTGGATCTATCACGACGAGCAGGGCGTGCCCGTGCTGATCGTCTTCCGCTTCGACGGCCCCGACGGCAAGTCGTACCGACCGGTCCACCCCGCCCAGCTCGACGACGCGAAGCGCGCGAAGTCGTCACCCGGGCTCTGGCTCCCCGGTGATCCGCCCGGGCCTTTGCCCCTCTATCGGCTGACTGAAGTCCTTGCAGTGCGAAAGGTTTACGTCGTCGAGGGGGAGAAGGCGGCCGACGCCCTGGCGAATCTTGGCCTGGTCGTCACCACCTCCAGCCACGGAGCCTCCGCCGCCCCCAAGACCGACTGGTCGCCGCTGGCGGGCTCCGAGGTCATCATCATGCCCGACGCCGACCGCGCCGGGGAAGGCTATCTGAAGTCCGTGCTCGGGCTGCTCGCCGCGGTCGATCCGCCGCCGTCGACGGTGAGGGTCGTGCGGCTGGACGCGGTCTGGAACGGTTCCGGGCCGGTCCCGGACGGAGCCGACGCCGCGGACTGGCTGGACGTCGGCGTGCCCGACGGCTGGACGGACGAAGACTGCCGCAACCGGCTGGAGGCCGCCGCCACCGCCGCGCCCGAGGCCCTGTGCGAGGCCGTGCCCGACCACGGCGCGGTGCTGACCTGCCTGGCCGACGTCGAGCCCCGGCCGATCCAGTGGCTCTGGCACGGCTGGCTGCCGACCCGCGAGATCATCACCCTGGCGGGCGACCCGGGGCTGGGCAAGTCGTTCCTGACCATCGACCTGGCGGCCCGCGTCAGCCGCGGCCTCCCCTGGCCCGACGACGCGAACGTCCCCGCGCCCTGGGCTCGGTGATCCTGCTCTCGGCCGAGGATGACCTGGAGACGACCGTGGCCAACCGGCTGGTCGCCGCCGGTGCCGACCGCCTGAAGATCTTCACGCTGGAGGTCGTCGACCACACGTCTCGTTTCGTGGACGGACGGAGGGTCCGCCCGTTCACGCTCGCCGACATCCCGCCGCTGGAGCAGGCGATCCGCGCCACTCGGGACGTGAAGCTGGTGGTCATCGACCCGGTGACCGCCTACGTCGGGCACATCGACGACCACAGGAGCACCGAGGTCCGCGCCGCGCTGGCGCCCCTGCACGAACTGGCCCGGCGGCACGCCCTGACCGTGCTCCTGGTCACGCACCTGAACAAGAACGGCAACGGCCGGGCGCTCACGCGGGTGATGGGTTCGCTGGCCTACACCGCCGCCCCCCGCGCCGCGTACGCCCTGGTGAAGGACCGCGACGACGCCTCCCGCCGGCTGCTGCTGCCGATGAAGGCGAACCAGGGACCGGACAACACCGGTCTGGCCTTCCGCATCGATGGAGCGACGCTCAAGCTCGTCTGGGAGCCGGCCCTGGTGCGGATGACCGCCGAGGAGGCCCTGGCCGATCCCGAGGAGCATAAGGCTGCCGGGGTCGACCGCGCCCGGGAGTTCCTCCGCGAGTTCGTCGGCGAGCGCCCTATCCGCGCGACGGCCGTCTTCGACGAGGCGAAGCGAAGGGGGATCCCGGAGGCGACCTTGCGCCGCGCCAAGCGGGTGCTGCGCATCGAGTCGTTTCAAGCACCGGATGCCTGGTACTGGCGTGTGCCCCAGGCCGACGACGATCCGGAGGTGCAAGCGCTTCCGCCCGACCTCGAACCACTTGATCGCCTGATAGCCTGATCGCCTGATAGCCTGACACCTGAGTGTCTGACCGTCAGAGCATCTGATCGCCTCATCGCCTGGGGGGACGAAAGCATCTGTAGGGTGTGTCGAGCGCAGCGAGGCACTGATCGCCTGATCGCCTGATCGCCTGATCGCCTGGGGGATGGAAGCATCCGTAGGGTGTGTCGAGCGCAGCGAGGCACACCGGGCCGCAGCTCCGTCTGACGTCGCAAGTTGCTTCTCTGTATTATGCTTACGGTGTGCCTCGCTGCGCTCGACACACCCTACCCATCTCCATGCATGTTACAACCAACGCGGTGTGCCGTTGCTGCGCTCGACACACCCTACCCATCTGCATGCATGTTACAACCAACGCGGTGTGCCTCGCTACGCTTGACACACCCTACCCATCTGCATGCATGTTACAACCATCGGTCAGGCGATCAGGCGCTCAAGGCGCTCATGATGATCACCTTGTAGGGTGTGTCGAGCGCAGCGAGGCACACCGGGCCGCAGCTCCGTCTGACGTCGCAAGTTGCTTCTCTGTATTATGCTTACGGTGTGCCTCGCTACGCTCGACACACCCTACCCATCTGCATGCATGTTACAACCAACGCGGTGTGCCGTCGCTGCGCTTGACACACCCTACCAATGAGATTTCCAGACCACCCAGCGGGGATGGAAGTGAGGCGCTCACACGGTCAGGCGATCAGGCGCTCAAGGCGCTCATGATGATCACCTTGTAGGGTGTGTCGAGCGCAGCGAGGCACACCAGGCCGCAGCTCCGTCTGACGTCGCAAGTTGCTTCTCTGTATTATGCTTACGGTGTGCCTCGCTGCGCTCGACACACCCTACCCATCTGCATGCATGTTACAACCAACGCGGTGTGCCGTTGCTGCGCTCGACACACCCTACCCATCTGCATGCATGTTACAACCAACGCGGTGTGCCTCGCTACGCTCGACACACCCTACCCATCTGCATGCATGTTACAACCAACGCGGTGTGCCTCGCTACGCTTGACACACCCTACCAATCTGCATGCATGTTACAACCATCGGTCAGGCGATCAGGCTATCAGACGATCAGGCGATCAGGCGATCAGACGGTCGACCGCTCGTGAACCGGTCAGGCTATCAGGCGATCAGGCGATCAGACGATCAGACCGTCCGACGCCTGGGGCCGACACTAGGCGGCCACCACGCTTCGAGATCCCGGTGTGAGGGGCGAGGTTCCCCGGCGATCGCTCATGGGGCGAAGGGGGCGGCGGGGAAGGCCGGATCGTAGAGGATGAGCGCCTCGGCTTCGTCCAGGACAATCCCTGCATGCAGCCACTCGGTCCACCCGTAGTCCAGCAGCTCGCCCGCTCCCGAGGCGAAGTGGTAGCCGGTGCCTCGTCCCAGGCGATTGACCAGGCCCCGCCCCACCTCCAGCTCTTTCCTGGCCTCGCTGGATTGCCCAAGCTGCTGATGGGCCATGGCAAGCAGCAGATGAGTCAACGTCAGGAAGTAGGAGTGGCCGGTCGTGCGGATGCTTTCCTTGCAATATCGTACCGCCGCGGCGTACTGGCCATTCCGGTACGCTTCCACGGCGAGCGGCCCTGCGCCCGGCGGCATCCAGAACACCCAGCTTTCACGGGGCGTTCCTTCCCGAGGCGTCGGCCCGCCCACGAGTTCGAGCTCCCGGCGCAAGCCCTGCTCGTATCCGCGGAAATCGCCGCAATGATAGCGGAGAATACGGTCGTAAAGCCGGTCGGGGTTGTCGTCGGGGTCTTGCTGGACGAGCCGCGCCACGATCTCGGCCGCCTCCCGCCAGCGTCTGCGGCGGCCGAGATAGTGGAAGCGGGCAATGAGCAGGGTCCGGTCCCGGGGCCGCAACTGGACCACCCGGGCGAAGATGCCGTCGTACGGGGCGAGCAGCTCACCGATCGTGGCGGGATCGGGATACCACCAGAGACCCTTGTAGCTCGTCTGGGGCAGCACCTCCATCAGCCTGGCGAAGGCCCGCGCGGCCTGCTCGGGGTGGTTCAGGCCGGCGTGCGTCAGGCCCAGAAGCTGCCAGGCCAGCCGGTCAGCCGGCCGGGACTCGATGGCCTGAGTCAGCATCGGCAGAGCTTGGCCCCACCACTCCCTGGCACGCTCGGCCCGGCCGGCTCTGCGATCGATCTCGGCCAGGCCGACCAGGGTCGCGGCCAGGTCGAGCCGAGACTCGTGCCGCGCAGGATCGCTGGCGACGATCTGCCGGCGCACCGCCAGGGCCTGCTTCAGGTACTCGGCCGCGTCATCGAGCTTGCCGAGGTTGAGCAGGGCCAGCCCGATCGCATGCCGGGCGGCGGACTGGTTTTGCTGGGCCTGCGCGGAGGTCACCGGGCCGGCCGCTGGCAGTCCTCCCGGCGAAGCGGTCGAGGCCGGCTGATCGATCCGGGCCTTCTCGGTTGACGTGCTGCGGCTGGCCGTCTCGCGCAGCTTCGTCACCAGTGCCTTGAAATCCGTCCGGGCACGCAGGGAAAGCCATCGCGGTTCCTTCTCCAGCCGATCGAGATCGGCGAAACCGGCGGCCACGGCCTGGCGCAGGGCGGTCATCGCGAGGTCGGCCTCACGCGTGCGAACGGCCGGCTCGGCGGACCATGTGGAGCACTCGGCCCGCGCAGGCGAGATCGAAGAGCCTCTCGGCGCCCTGGCGGGGAAGCCGTTCAATCCAGTCGCTGGCCTCACGGACCGCCTCCCTGACCTCGTGGTTCAGTCCGTGTTCGTTCAGATCAAAAATGTAAGCCCGGAATGCCTCCACAACCGCGGACTGGAGCGAGGGGACCGACGGATTGTCCTGGGCGATGGTCTGGCTCAGTTCGATGCAGCGCCTGTGCAATTTCCAGGACTCGTCCAGGTGGCCGAGCATGGCCTCCTTCTTCGCGCCGTCGGACAGCGTGCGCGATAAGGAGCGGCCCGTCTGCCAGTCGTTGGGCGCCCGGGCGAAGGCGATTTCGAGCTGTTCGACGGCCCTCTGGTAGAGCGCCAGCGCCTGTTCGAGCTGGCCCATGCCGTGCAGCACGGCGGCGATGTTGTTGAGCGTGTCGCCCAGGTCGCGGTGCGCGATGGGATCATCCGGATCGAGCGTGACCAGCCGCTCGCGGATGGAGAGGGATTTCTGGTACAGGTCGAGCTGCTTGACCGGATCGCTCTGCTCCAGGATTGCCGAGCTGTCGTAAGCGAGGGCAAGATCGCGCTGAAACCTTGGCTGGCCAGGCACCACCAGACGCTGCCAGATTGCGATCGCCGCGTCCTGACGGCCAAGCCTCGAGAGCGCCTGGGCGAGGCCGTCGGAGAGCTCGGGATCTGCCGGGTTCGCCTGCACGAGCGGCAGGAAGAGCGCCTGGGCCCTGCCGTAGGCTTCCTGGGCCGACGGCTCCTCACCCAGTTCACGGCGGATCGTGCCCACCCGCAGCCAGGCGAAGGCCAGGCCGGCGCGCACGGCCGGGTCGTCGCCATGGTCCCGGACGAAGTCCTCGTAAAAGCCGAGGGCGGAGGAGAGCAGTTCGCGTCGCAGCGGCTGCATGCCGGGGACGGCCAGGAGCCGGCTCTCGCTGATCCTGGTGAACGACTCATCCACGGCCTGGCAGGCCTTGGCGAAGTTGGCCTCGGCCAGGTGCTGAGCTTTCTGGGCCAGGGCTCTCTGAGCCGCTTCCTGACCGCGTGCCAGTTCCGCGGCCTGCGCGGCCTCTCCCCGCTCGGCGGCCAGCCGGCTCATGTTCCCTGCCGCGATCGAGGAGAGCGCCGTGGCGAGCACGAGCACGGCGGTCAGCACCCCCCCGAGGACGGCAACCCCGGGATTGTGCCGTGCCCAGCGGGCGTAGCGCTCCAGCGCGGTCGTCCGCCGCGCCAGCACGGGCTCGTCGTCGAGAAAGCGCCGCAGGTCCTCCGCCATGGCATCGGCCGTCTGGTAGCGGCGCTCGGGGTCCTTGTCGATGGCCTTCAGGACGATGGTCTCGAGGTCGCGGGGGACCCGGCTGTCCACCGTGCGCGGGCTCGCGGGCTCCTCGTTCTTGATCCGCTCGATCATCCGCAGCCGGTCCGACGACTGGAAAGCGGGGCGCAGGGTGAGCAGCTCGTAGAGCGTCAGGCCCAGCGCGTAGACGTCGGCCCGGACGTCTCCCTCGCCGCGAAACCGCTCCGGAGCCATGTAGCGCAGGGTGCCCAGAAGGTCGCCGGTGGCCGTCAGGTTGTCGTCGTCGGCCTTGGCCAGCCCGAAGTCGGCGATCCAGACCACACCCGCGGTATCGAGCAGCAGGTTCGACGGCTTGATGTCGCGGTGTGTGATGCCCCGCGCATGAGCGTAGGCCAGTCCCTGCGCGGCCTGACGGCCGATCTGGGCGACGCTCCGGAAGAAGGGCAGCCGGCGACCCGGTGACCCGAACCCCGAAACCGGCGTCCCGCCGCCCGTGAGCATGGCCGATATCGCCGATGAGCCGGGCGAGGACAGAGGCTCCACGGTGCTGGGGTGGGAGGCCCGCACAGCCGACGAGCTGATGCCATTCGCAGAGCCGGCCGGGTCGGGTTCGACGATCTCGGGCGCGAACGTCCCGGTCACGAGCGACCGCGCCATGCGGCTGACCTCACGCGCCCGCAGAGATGCGACAAGGGCCTCGGTGTGGTCGCGAACCGGCCGCGAAGCCTGTCCATTGGACGACTTGCCGATTGGCCCGGATTCGGTGATGCCCGGGCGGTCCGGCCCTGGCTGCCTGGCTTCTGCGGCGACCGGCGCGGGGGACTCGTGGCCCGACCCCCGGCGCTGCTGCGCCAGCTCATCGATGACCACCTCCAGCCCCTGGCCCTGGATGAACTGCATGGCGTAGAAGACGACCTCGCCATCCTGGCCGACTTCAAAAACGGGCACAATATTGGTGTGGTGCAGCCGTGCCGCGGCCCGCGCCTCGCGGCGAAATCGCTCCAGTGCCTTGCGGTCCGTGGCCACGACGCCGGGCAGGATCTTGAGGGCGACCCGGCGGCCAAGCGAGACCTGCTCGGCCTCGTACACGACACCCATGCCCCCGCGGCCGACCTCGCGGATCACCCGGTAGTCGCCCACCTGCCGCAGCGCGGGAATCGAGGACGAGGCCGCTGGCTCGGGCTCGCCTTCGAGCACCTCCTCGGCCTGCTCCACCCTCACCAGTGCGGGGAAGAGCTCGCGGATCTCGTCGCCCAGCGCCGGGCAACGGTCGACGTATTCCTGAAGCGGCGGCCGCTCACCGCGGCGATAC
Source organism: uncultured Planctomycetaceae bacterium (assembly GCA_963833985.1). GTDB lineage: Bacteria > Planctomycetota > Planctomycetia > Isosphaerales > Isosphaeraceae > Aquisphaera. Next base: position 4,018,881 of record CAWIAD010000002.1, on the reverse strand, counting down.
CGCTCGGCAAATTCCTCGGCCAGCTCATCAAAGAGCGCGTAGTCGGCCGGTCCGCTCGACGTCGACATCGCCATGGTTCACCGCTCCTCTCCGCGCCCGACATGGTCGAGAGCACATCTTTCCGTCGTTCGAGGCCACGGAAGCCGCATCTGGCTCCAGCCTCCTGGCGGATCCCCAGCACCTCGGCCTGAGATGACAGCCCTCATACCCTCTATCCGCGCCGGCCCGAAAGCAGGACCGGAAAACGGAGACGGGATCACCGGGGCCGCCCTCATGCGCTCCGGGGGCCCGATCGGTATCATGCGTGGTGATCGATGTGCCGACCTCAGGACCACTCTATACCGCGCCGCGGATCGTTGCACATCCAGTCTACCTCTGGGGTGACGCAGACATCGAGTTCCTCGCATATGCCTGGCCCTCGCCCGAGCCGTTCTGGTCCGTTTCTAACCGTAGGATGTGCCCAGCGGAGCGCCGACGCACCGGTTTGCGGCACGGGCTTCCTCACTGGTCGGGCTCACGCCCGAGGTTGGAGGCCGCGTCCGTGAAAACCACGCGCTCACGCACGTGGCCATCTGCCGCGGAGTCCATGGCGCTCGCGCAACGGTGGCGTTCGTCGCGGGCTCCATGTGTGGCGTCGTACGCAACCATCACCGCAACCATCGGTGCGTTGTCGCTGTGCTGGGCACACCCTACCAGGAGATTCACTTGTTCTGGCCCGTTCCTTCGCGAGCAGAGAACGGGTCGAACAAGGCTTTGATCCGGGCGGGCGATTGACAGCAAACGTGGCATCCGGAGATGATTCAGCGGTTCCGCGTCGGCCCGCGATCGGGCGAGGGTTGCCTGCGTCGGGATCGGCTCGGCTGCCCCTGGAAACTTCGGTGGTGTGGTGTGGTGAGGATCAGCGTTGATGAGGTTGTGGCACCTCGTCCTGTTCGTCCTGTTCGCGGGGATCATCCTGGCCATCGTCCGCGATACGGTGGGGCGGATTGCGCTCATCGTCTTCATCACCGCGCTGGGAGAGGTGGTGCTGGGAACCACGGCCGTGATGGCGCTGTTTCAGACGATTGGCGCCATCGGCATGGCGCGCGGCCTTTTCGAGCACGGGCAGGCGTTGGCGGCGACCACCTTGGTGCTGATCATCGCCACCACGATCATGTCCATCTGGCTGTTCATCGGGGCCTGGCTGGTCCAGGCGGTCCTCTGATAGGCGAAAGACATGGCATCTTCGAATTATGTTCCCGAGACGTTTCCGCATCAGTGGCTCCCCGAGCAGGTCGAGTTCACGACCTGGGAGCAGATTGAACCCTGGTTCCGAAAGCTGCTGGCCATACCCATCGCATCGGCCGCCGACCTGGAGCGCTGGCTGACGGCGGCCGGGGAGCTGAATGCCGCCGTGGGGCAAGAGAGTGCGAAGCGCTACGTGGCCATGACCTGCCAGACCGACGACCCCGCGCGGGAAGCGTCGTACCTGAGCTTCATCCGGGACATCGAACCGAAGCTGAAGCCGCTTCAGAACGAGGTGCGGAACCGCTACCTGGATTCACCCTTCCGCGCCGCGCTCGATGCCGGCCGGTATGCGGTGTTCAACCGGGCGCTGGAGAACCGCCGGGCGCTCTATCGCGAGGACAACATCCCCCGCGAGACCCAGCTTGCCGAGCTGGAGCAGCAGTATCAGAAGATGATGGGGGCGATGACGGTCCAGTTCCAGGGAGCGGAGCGGACGCTGGCCCAGATGGCACCATTTCTGGAGGAGACCGACCGCGGCGTCCGCCAGGCCGCGTGGGAGCTTTCGGCCAGCCGGCGGTTGCAGGACCGGGACGCGCTGGACGGCCTCTTCGACCAGATGATGGCCCTGCGCATCGAGGTGGCGCGGGAGGCGGGCTTCGGCAGTTACGTCGATTTCGCGTTCCGCCAGCGCGAGCGGTTTGATTACGGGATCAAGGAGGCGCTCCAGTTTCACGCGGCGGTGGAGCAGGCGGTGGTGCCGCTGGCCCGGCGCATTCAGCAGCAGCACCAGCAGACGCTGGGCGTGGCGGAGCTGCGGCCCTGGGACACGGCCGTGGATGCGCTGGGCCGTGCGCCGCTGCGGCCGTTCCAGGACGTGGCGCGGCTGGCCGAGGGGGCCGAGACCATCTTCCGCGAGGTGGACCCGGAGCTCGGTGCCCAGTTCGCGTTCCTGCGAACCCACAAGCTGCTCGACCTGGCCAATCGCAAGGGGAAGGCGCCCGGGGGCTACCAGACGACGTTCGAGGACGAGCGGCTGCCGTTCATCTTCATGAACGCCGTGGGCCTGGACGGCGACGTGCGGACGCTGCTGCACGAGGGCGGCCACGCCTTCCACACCCTGGCCAGCCGGGGCGAGCCGCTGGCCGCGTACCGGGAAAGCCCGCTGGAGTTCTGCGAGGTCGCCTCCATGACCATGGAGCTCTTCGGGGCGCGGAACCTGGGCCCGTTCTACGAGGCGGCCGACGCCGACCGCTCCAACCGCAAGCTGCTGGAAGGGATCGTGCTGATCCTGCCCTGGATCGCCACGGTCGATGCCTTCCAGCACTGGATCTACAACCATCCGGGCCATACGCGGCAGGACCGCAGGGAAGCCTGGCGATCGCTCATCGCCCGGTTCGGAGGCATCGTCGACTGGTCGGGATACGAGGATGCGCGCGACCACTCATGGCATCGGCAACTGCACATATTCCTGTATCCATTCTACTACATCGAGTACGGCATCGCACAGCTTGGCGCTTCAGCTCTGGCAGCGGTCGCTCACGGACCGAGCCGGGGCCGTGGCCAGCTATCGCCGCGCCCTGGCGCTGGGCGGCGCGCGCCCGCTTCCCGAGCTCTTCGCGGCGGCCGGCACGCGGTTCGGTTTCGACGAGAACCTGATCGCCCCGCTCATGGCCACCATCGGCCAGGAGCTGGAGCGGCTGGCACCGTGAGCGCCGGCAAGATCGGAGCGGCATCAACAATGCCAGATGCAACGCAAGTCTGATAGAATCTGATCCCATTACGAGATTTCACCCCCGATCAGGAGTCAGGCACGTGGCAGGCAGCAGCGACGGCAACGGCGACGACAAGGGCCAGCGCGGCAACGAGGTTCCAGGCGTGTCGTGGGACGCTTTACTTCACGAGCTGGCGCGGACCGACCCGGCGCTGGAATGGCAGATGAGCCCGTCGGAGCAGGCGATGATCCTGTACCTGCTGGAGCACCTGCGTCCCGCGGTGGCCATCGAGATCGGCACCCGGTTCGGAGGTTCGCTCCAGATCCTGGCGCGGCATTGCGGACGGGTCTATTCGCTGGACATGGACGCGGGCGTCACACAGCGACTCGGCGGGCGTTTCCCCAATGTGGAATACCTGATCGGCCGGTCGGACGAGACGCTGCCGGCGCTGCTGGGCCGCTTGCAGCAGCAGGATGCACCGCTGGAGTTCGTGCTCGTTGACGGGGATCACACGACCGAGGGAGTCCGCGCCGACGTGAACAGCCTGCTCAAGTTCAGACCGACCCGGCGGCTGTGCATCGTGATGCACGACAGCTTCAACCCGGGCGTGCGCCGGGGCCTGAAAGCGGCGGACTGGCCGTCATGCCCGTACGTGCATAGAATAGAGCTGGATCTTGTCGCCGGGGGAGTGAACACGCACCCGCAGTTCCGCGGCCAGCTCTGGGGCGGGCTGGCGATGGCCATGCTGGCACCGCAGCCCCGATCCGGAGACCTCGTGATCACCGCCGGTTCGCAGTTGACATACGAGGCGGCAAGCAAGGTCTTCTCACCGGGCCTGGTCCGCAAGGCGGTCCGGAAAATTGCACATCTGGGCGGCAACCTGGCCCGGGGCTAGCCAGGCTTCCGGGTCGCGACCGGTCGGGCTCATGGTCCGGGGCCCAGCCCAGGACTCACCAGGACTCACCAGGACATGCCTCGTTTCACGATCGGGATGCCTACCTACAAGCGCTGCGACCTGCTGCGCCAGTCCTTGAACTCGGCGCTCGGGCAGTCCGCCAGCGACTATGAAATCGTGGTCAGCGATGACGCCTCGCCGGACGCCACAGAGGAGGTGGTGCGCTCGTTCGGCGAACGGGTGCGCTATCACCGCAACGAGCAGAATATCGGCATGTGGCCGAACTTCGTGAGGGCCCTTGAACTAGCGCAGGGAGAGTACTTCAGCTGGCTCCAGGACGACGATCTGATCCACCGGGACTTTGTCCGGCGCGCCCTGGAATCGTTCGCCCGGGCGCCGGACATCGTGTACTATGCCGCGTTCGCCCTGCACGACCATTCGCCGACCTCGGTCCACTGGTCGCCCGTCGTCGGGCCCATGTTCGAGCTGGACTGGATGGGCGGCTCGGTCTCCTTGCTGGACGGGCCCGCCGTGGCCCCGCTGCTGCACATCATCAACATCGCCACCTTTCCGAACGTGGCCTTCCGGACCGACGCGCTGCGGCGTGCGGTCAGTCACCTGCTGCCGGATTGCGACCTGTTCAACGAAAACATCCTCATGGCCGCGCTGCTGACGGAAGGGCGCCTGGCCGTCGATCCCTGGATCGCCGCGTTCCACCGCGCCCATGAGCACCAGGTCAGCCGCGTGATGGAGCGCAATCGGGACGACCAGCGCAGGCAGTGGCGCCTGCTGGCCGCTTTCTTCGAGCGCTTCCTGCCGCAACTTCCCGACGACTGGGAAGACCGTTTCCAGGATACGGTACGCACGATCTCGGTTCCCAATCGCATACATCTGCTGAACTGGGCCACGACGTGCGCGGGCGACTGGGGAACGACACCCGCGACGGCCCGCCGCGTGCGGGACCTGACGATCCAGACCATTCCCCGCCAGGAGCGGCACCGGGTGCCCTCATGGGTCACGGCGGAATGGTCCAGGATGAAGAAGATCCGGCAGCGGCTCAAGAAGGTGACTCCGCCGGCGATCCAGCGGCTCATCCACGCGGCACGCGGTTGAATCGGAGCAGAGGGCAGTGGCAGTTGTAGGGTGGGTCGAGCCGCAGGCGAGGCCCACCAGGGCGGCAGCGGGCAGTGGCAGTGGCAGTGGAAGGGGAGGACAGGCATTCTTGCCTGTCGAGTTTGTAGGGTGGGTCGAGCCGCAGGCGAGGCCCACCAGGGCGGCAGCGGGCAGTGGCAGTGGCAGTGGAAGGGGAGGACAGGCATTCTTGCCTGTCAATAAGAGGTGGTGGGCTGCCCGGATCAGCCGTTGATGGCGTTCAGGATGCGCTTCCAGTATCCCTGGCGTTCGCGTTGCAGCTTCATGATGCGCTGGGTGAGCTGGGAATGCAGATCAACGGCCCCTAGGGCCGCGGAACCGGCTGCTTCGCGGTCCTGGCCCTCGGCCGGTGGGACAGGACGGCTGCCCGCCGGCCGCACGCTCGCGGCTTCCGGCTCGGGGGCCGGGGCCGGGACCGGGAACGGGCCCCGCGCGCGCTCCCCCGTACGGGCAGGCCTTGCGGGAGCTGTCGCGGACCTGGGAGCCGGGCCCTTCGCCGGGGCAGAGGCCGCTGGTCCCTCGCGGCTGGCGGCCTGGTGGTTGCTGGACTCTTGCGCCGTTCCGGCAAGGTCCGCCTGCAAGGCCCCCAGCTTGCGGGTGAGCTTCTGAACCTTCTGAAGCTCGTCCTGGATGGTCTGGCGATGTTCCCGGTGCATCGCCATGAACATCTGCACCATGAGGATCATTTCCTTGTGAAAGGTCTCCATCATCTGCATTTGTTGCTGCCACATGGCAAGCTGCCCGGGAGGAAGCTCGGCCTCCGCTTGCCAGCGCTCGACGGAGCCGGCCTCAAGGACGTCCGGGGTCAGCGCGCGCGGGGCACCTGCCGGCAGGCGCGAGGGGGCCGGCGGCTTGCGTGCCGGGCGGACAGCCAGCTCGGTGCCGTGCCGGGCGCGGCGGGGCCGGGAATCTGAACCGTCGGCGGAGTCGTCCGGTTCGACATAGACGCCCGCTTCCAGCGGGACATCGGCGCGGCGGATCAGGTCCGGCACCACATCGTACCGCAAGACGAATGTGAATTGCCCGATGCGTACCGTGTCGCCGTCCTCCAGCCAGCCCCAGCGCACCCGCAAGCCGTTGATGCGTAGCCCCTCGCGCGACAGCAGATCCGCGATCCACACGCCGCTGGCGGTGCGCAGCAGGGCGGCATGAAATCGCGATACGCTGGCGTCGCGCAGCACGATCTGGCACGAGTCGGACCGGCCGATCAGGGCCAGGCGGCCCTCGACCCGGCAGAGCGAGTCCTGCTGGGTCATCCGGATGGGCGACTCCAGCCCGGCCGCCGGCAGCGGGACGCCGTCCACACCGGAGTCGGAGCAGGGCGCGAACGGGTCGTCCAGCGGGACAGAGCGCTCCGGCAAGGCATCGGTCTGTTCCGTGCGGAAGGTGTGGCGGCCAATGCGCAGCAAGGAGCCGGGCTCCAGCCAGCCGCAAACCGCCGGCTCGTCCCGGTCATCCCAGCGCAGTTGTGTCCGGCTGTTCAGATCAATGCAGTAGACGCCGCCGGCGATGGACTGGACGTAGGCGTGCAGCCGGCTCACTTCCGAGCCGTGCAGCACGATATCGGAGCGCGGATCCCGTCCAATGAGCGCGAAGGGAGGTCCAAGCTGATGAACCTCGAAGCCCGAGCCATCCGCGTCCTGGCATTCCAGGGCCAGTGGAACGGTCAGACCGCAGGCAGCGCGAAACCTCTCCAGCGCGGACTGGGGCATGGTGGGCACGTATCCCGTGACAGCGATCGGATCCGGATCGACTCGGGCGGGCAGAGGCGAACGGCGTCGGCCGCGGCCTTCTCTGACCGAATCCCTATTCGACCGCGCCGGTCTCTCTTTGGCAAGCCGTCATGATTGCTGGCCCAGCAGGCCCGTGCATGGAACAGGACTCCACGGCCGGAGCGTGCGCGGAGGCATGCGGTCCTGCGGTTGCGGTTGGGTGTAAGACACGGTTCGTTTTTCTGAGGTCCTACGCCGCTTTCCCAGTTTCCCTGGCTTTATAGTTGCGGAAGGGGCTGCTGGGCCTCTCTTTGAGGTACCGATCCAGGCGTCCGTCCTCCGAGAGGAACGACGCTCGAAGCTGAAGCATCGTCTCGGCACCGGCGTCGCTCCAGAATTTCTCCGACCCCTTGACCCGCCGGTTGAAGATCTTCACGGTCGACTCCACGTGACTGCTCGTCCACGGCAATCCCCCGCGTCGATAAGCAGGGTAGTCCATCCGCTCTCGATTATGCTCCAGGTAGCCGAGTTCTTGGGCGATGATCTTGCGCGGGTCATCGTCGGCCAGCCGTTCGAGCTCGTCTCCGGATAAGGACGCCTGGGCATCTCGCAGGGTACGGAGTTCCTCAATCACCTGGCCCACGCGTCCCTTCCAGCAGGCCTCCGCCCATGCCTGGAACAACTCCCAGCGGCCTTCGGTCTCGATCGCCGCAGCCTTGGCGGCCGCGAACAGGTGACCCAGGGCGTGGAGAAAATCAACGATGGCCAGAAAGGTCGGAAAATGCCGTTGCTGCAATTTCCAGATCCAGGCCGAGCCGTCCCCCAGGAACGCCCGATGAGCCGCTTTCATGAGATTGCGTCGCCACGCCTCCGCGGCCACCATCGGCCCGAATTGCTCGCTGGAGCAGGTGCTCGCCACGTAAGTCCGCACCACCAGTTCGGGCCTTTCCCTCGGCTCGGACCGATCCCCGGGGGACGGCAGAGATGCTTCGTCGATGTTCTCCGCCGGGGCCTCCTGTAGGCCCATCGAGCTCGACCCGCTGATCCCGCCGACAAGCTTCTCGACGTATCCCCGGTCGCGGTAGCAGGCGGGCAACTCCGGCTCCGGGTCGCAGTCCGAGACGACATTGGCCATGGTGGCCAGAATCGCGATCTTGTCCTCACGCCAGGACGCATCATGGGCACCGGGCCCTTCCCCCTGGCCGCGAATCTGCAGCCGGCCGCCGTCAACCTCGACCACTGCCAGAGCCGGCCGTGTCTCGACTCGCGGCTCGAGCTTATGGGCTTGAAGTTCGCTCACATGCTGATCTCTCTCGGCCTGCAATTGTTGGCCGACCTCCTGGGCGATGCGGCCGATCTGCCGACTGCCGATGGTCACCTCGGCCAATTCCGCCATCGCCTCGGCCGCCTCCCGGAAGGAGGGCTCCCGGGCACCGCAACGGACGATCTTGCGCAGCACCGAAGGGCTGTAGTCATGTGGCGTGAGGCGCAAGGCCGGACGCTGAGGGAAAAAAATCCCGGCGACATGCCGGGCAGTGGCACTTCGGTTCGGCGTAGGTGACCTTGCCTCCCCAGAATTCAATGGTTCGATCGTTGCGTTGCACCGGACAGAGCCGCTTGCAGTTGGGACAAGGCTGCTCGGCCCCCAAGAGGGAGGCTTTCTGCTTCAGGAGTTCCTCGATGGTTCCCTTGGCCACGGCACAGGCCGCGGTCATGGCCATTTGTTCCATGTCGTCGGCATCGAGGTCCAGGTCAGGCCCAACTTCTTCGTGGACCCGTCTGCGCCACAGTTTTCCCCCACCCTTTGGCCATCTGCTCGACCCCGGTGCGATCCATCGATGGTGACTTACGGAAAGGCATAGCAGGTCCCTCCTTGGACTTCCGGTGACGGACAATTTGGGAAACTTGACTTGACATGCTACCACCGGCCTCGGGCGGCGCGAACCGCGTCTTACACCCGTTGCGGTTCCGTGCAGGCGAATTGAATTGATCGGATTGCGAGAATCGTTATAGTGTGCCGGCTCGCCGTGAGTTTCGTCCAAGCAGGGATGCCGGACAAGGGTCAAGGTCGCCCGGTCCCCGCGCGCGACCCGCCTGGCGATGAGACAGGAGTGGATCAATGATGGATCGCGAAGAGCTGAGAACGGTTCTGGTGAATCTGCTCGAAGAGGAGATGGGTGAAAGCTATTCGCTCCAGGATGACTCCGCCGAGCTGCGCGAGGGTCTGGGCCTCGACTCGGTTGACGTCGTTGGCCTGGTGATGCGCGTGGAGCGGCAATTCCGGATCCGCTTGACCATGGAAGAGCTGATGGAAGTGAAGGTGGTCGGCCAGCTTCTGGATCTCATCCACGCCAAGGTGCAGGCCGCTGCCGCACAGGCGTCCGTGCTGGCTCCCCCCGCCGAGGCCGAGGCGGCCTGAGGGCAGACACCGTGCCGCCCGGGATCTGGTCCGTCCGACCCATCCCGGGCGCTCGAGCGCTCCGCTTGCCGGGTCAGCCGCTTGCCGGGTCAGCCGGCGGCCCTGCCCAGGAGATAGGACTGGCCCTTTTGCACCAGCCTGGCGAGCACCGAGACATCGCTCGCCCTGCCGGTTTCCGTGGGCAAGCGGAGCGCTTGCTTGAGCCTGGCGAAGGCCGCCACCAGCCCCTCGATGGCCTCGTCGGTGTGATTGGCGTTGCACTGGATGCGCAGAATGCCGCCGTGGTAGGGGACGGCGGGAAAGAGCACCGACTGAACGTAGTAGCCGTCATCGAAGAGCAGCTTCCCGGCGCGCAGGGTATCCGCCTCGTCGCCGACGAGTACGGAGATGATGGGAGTTGCCCCGCCCGTGACGACGAGATCGAGCGCCTTCAGACCCGCCGTGAGCCGCTGGATGTGGCGGTCGAGGCTGCTGCGCAAGGTCGGGAACTCGTCGGACTCGAGGATGTCGACCACGGTGCAGACGGCATCCAGGTAGGGCGGCACGACGGGCCCTCCAAAGATGTAGGTGTTTGAACGGATCTTCAGCAGCTTCTGGAACGCGGCCGGACAGGCGATGAAGCCGCCCGCACAGGAGAATGCCTTCGACAGCGAACCGACGACGAAGACGTTGTCGTAACTTCCCAGGGCCTCCAGGACCGTACCGCGCCCGAGGGCGCCAAGCACTCCCGTGCCGTGGGCGTCGTCGATGTACAGTACGCCGCTGGACCGGCGTGCGATCTCGTTGAACCGGCCCATGGGCGGAACCACGCCGCTCATGCTGTAGACCCCGTCGATACAGATGAGGGCCAGGTTGTACGGGGCCAGCTTCTTGAGCGTCTGCTCGAGCGATTCGGCGCTGTTGTGCGAGAACGTGGCGAGGCGGGTGCCATTCGCCCGCGCCAGCCTGGCGCCTTCCTGCATCGAGTTATGGGCCAGTTCGTCCAGGACGACGACGTCCGGCTTGCCCAGAAGGCCCGGGATGGCGCCGTGGTTGGCCAGAGTCACCGAGGGATAGATCAAGGTGGATTCGGCGCCCATCCAGGCGGCAAGCCTTTTTTCGGCGTCGACGTTCGACTGGACGCTGGCGAAGGCGCGCGAGGCTCCGTTGTGCGCCCCCCACCGCTCCAGGCCCCGCCGGATGGCGGCGAGTACCCGCGGATCGCGGTCCAGCCCCAGGAAGCTGTCCGAGCCGAAGTTCACGACCGGCCGCCCTGCCACCACGATCGTGCGTCCCGGGCCGGCCTGCTCGACGACAAGGTCCTTGAGATGGACCTCGGGGAAAGCCTGCTCGAACTCGGTACAGAGACGCACCAGTGCGTTGCGGCCAAGAGAGCGGGCAAGCTTGTCGATGGGGAGTTCAACGTTCATGGAGACTCCTCGGATCCAGGACGCAGCGTTTCATCGCTGCCAGTGGGGCGGATTCGTGTCCGGTGCGCGGGCCTCCGGATCCAGCCGGTCCCTGTCCTGTGCGGACGTTCGCCGCGGAAAGGAGAATCGAGCACGGAACCTGGAGGTCAGAGAACGGACTGGTCAACTTATAGAAAAAACCGTAAACAGTCACGATCAGTATCGACGATCGAAAGGTTACAGTCCTCCCACCCGGAAGAGTCGGGAGGACCGTGATCCCAATCGCGTCAATCGGTCGGATCCGCGTGGGGCAGTGGACCGTCCGCCCGCCCGAGGGAAAGGTACACGCGACGATGCAGAAAAGCGGAACGGAGTCCCGCCGGCAGGAGGCTGACCTCCTTGACCGGCATGCCCTGCATGCCCTGCATGCGGATGTCGCCGCCATCGGTTTTTGCCAGATGTCTCGATCCGAGATCGCCGCCCAGCGCCGCAACCCCGGCACGCTGCCCGACGGCACCGGGCTGATCGCGCCATCAGCCTTGCGCTATTCCGACGAGCAAACCGTCGTGGCACTGACCGCGCTCCAGCAAGCCGTCGGCCATCTTCTGGAAACGGATGACAGCTTCTCGAACCGCTGGGGGGTCGTGGCCGCCTCTCGTTTCCTGGGACGGTCGCACCTGCAACAGGCACTGAAGCGGTTTCACGCGGAGGGTGTCTGGGGCGTTTCCCCGCACCTGATCCCCCACTACGCGCTGCATTCGCCCGCGGGCACGCTCAGCCTCGCCCTGCGCATCCATGGGCCAAACCTGGGGACAGGCGGAGGCCGCTTCGCCTCCACGGAAGGGTTGCTGACGGCTCTGTCGTGGCTTGTCAGCGGCGTGGTGCCGGGAGTCTGGTTCGTGACCAGCGGGTGGTCCCCGGAACTGGAGCCCGACGACGACGGCCAGCCCCGCGTCGCCACGGAGTGCCAGGCGATCGCCCTGGGTCTGGTCCCGGCCATGCCGGGTTCGGAGTCAGGGCGCCCCAGGCTGAACCTGCGGGTGAACCGGCAGAGCGCCGAGCCCCGTCCCCTCGATCTCGGGGCACTGGCCCGCCGGCTGACGGATGCACCCATGAAACCCCGCGCGGGGACCGTCCGGATTCCGCACCATTCACCACGCCGCACACGCCTCCGCGGCGTTCTCGGGGCCCCACCTCGCTCGGATGCGTCGGACGAGACCGGGCGGGCATCCCGTGGGCACGGACGCCACGGGACGGGTTTGCATCGAGGTGCTTTCCGAGCACCAGGTAGAGAACCTGGAGGAACCACGATGAAGGCCGGGCCACCCGTCTGGATCACCGGCGTCGGGCTCACGACCACGCTCGGCTCCGACCCCCTGACGCTGGAAGAAAACCTGCTCGCGGGCCGCTCGGGCATCGCCCAGGTGAATGCCTTTCCCACCGATGACTACCCGAGCCGCATCGCCGCGCGGATCGCCCGGGTTCCCTGCCCGCCCGGACAGGATCCCGCGGCATTTGGCGCCTGGCCGCGGCTGGAGCAGGCCGCCTGCTGGTGTGTCGAGTCGGCCCTGCGCGACGCCGGCCTCTGGGACGAGCGAGACGACTTGCGAATCGGCCTGGTTCTGGGCTTCGGCGCTGAATGGATGCAGGTCTGGGAATCCGATGCGGAACGCGGCGGAAACCGCGTGGACGACCCTGAGCAGGACGAGGAGTCAACCCTGGAGCGAGTGCAGCGCGCCTGCCGCCTGTCGGGACCGTCGCTGACACTCTCGGCGGCCTGTGCCTCCAGCAACTATGCATTCCAGATTGGCCGGACCTGGCTGCGGCGAGGCCTGGTGGACCTGTGCGTGGCCGGCGGCTGCGAGATGGCCGTGACACCGGTTGGCCTGGCGACGTTCGGCAACCTCCGGGCACTGTCCCGGCGCAACCACGATCCCCAGGGCGCCTCGCGGCCCTTTGACCGAGGTCGGGACGGGTTCGTGCTCGGTGAAGGGGGCGTGGCGTTCGTGCTGGAGCGCGCGGGATCGGCGCGCCGCAGGTCGGCCAGGGCCTACGGAGAGGTGGCCGGCTGCGGAGCCAGCAGCGATGCCCATCATCACGTCATACCCAGCCCGGACCCCAGACCCGCGGCATCCGCCGTGCGCCAGGCCCTGGACGATGCCGGCGTGGCGATCGAGCAGGTGGACCACATCAACGCGCACGCCACCAGCACCCCGGTCGGCGATGCCACCGAGGCCGAGGTGCTCAGACTGGTCTTTGGCGAGGCGCTCCAGCAGATTCCCGTGACCTCGACCAAGAGCATGACGGGCCACCTGCTCACCGCCGCGGGAGCCATCGAGGCGCTCGCTTGCCTGACGGCCATGCGTCACGGCGCCATCCCGCCGACGATCAATCTCGACGACCCGGAAGTGGATCTGAACCTGGTGGCCAGGGAAGCCAGGCCGCATCCGGTGGAGATTGCCGTGTCGAATTCCTTTGGCTTCGGCGGCAGCAACACCTGCCTTGTGCTCCGGGCCATCTAGCGCGGTGTCGAAGTGAGGCCCGGCCGCGCTGGGCGCTCGACTTCGTCGTGGAACCTTCCATGCCTGAACCCTCGCAGCCGATCAACGGCCATCGGCCAAGCAAGCCCATGAAAGACCCGTCCCGCGGAGTCGCCGTGGTCACGGGCGCCTCCAGCGGCATCGGCCGCGCGCTGGCGCTGGAGCTGGCCGCCAGGGGCTACCGGGTCGGTCTGGTGGCTCGCCGCCTGCCCCTTCTGGAAGTGCTCGCCCGGGAGATCCAATCGCGGGGGGGGGCCGCCTACCCGGTGATGACCGATGTGAGCGACCGCCCGCGGCTGCACGCCGCGCTGCACGAGCTGGAAGCGGCCGCGGGGCCGGTGGATGTGCTGGTGGCCAATGCCGGCGTGGGCGTGCCCACGTGCCATGACCCCCTGAACATGGACGGCATCGAGGAGACCTTTCGCGTCAACCTGATGGGAGTGATTTACGCGATCGAGGCCGTCTTGCCGGGTTTGCTGAAGCGTCAGCGGGGCCAGATCGTCGCTGTCAGCAGCATGGCCTCGTTCAAGGGGATTCCCGGCGAATCCGCCTACTGCGCCAGCAAGGCGGCGGTGAACGTTTTCATGGAAGGGTTGCGGATTGCCTTGCGCGATACGGGCATCGCCGTGACGACGGTCTGCCCCGGGTTCGTGGATACGCCCATGGTTCCCATGGAGACGGCGGCGCCGTTTCAGATCTCGGCAGCCTCCGCCGCCCGGCGCATCGCCCGGCTGATCGTGCGCCGCAGGTCGGGAATGGTCAGCTTTCCCTGGCCAATGGCGTTGCTCATGAAGCTGCTGGTGCACCTGCCCGATGGCCTGGTCGCTCGGGTCGTCGCCCAGAGGTGAAGCCCCATGATCGACCTTGCCTTCAAGATGCTGCTGGACGACAAGACGCGGTTCCTCGCCACCGTGCTGGGCGTGGGCTTCGCCGTGGCGCTCGTGCTCATCCAGGTGGGGCTCTTTTTCGGGCTCCTGGAAAACGCCAGCATCACCATCGAGAAGCTGGACGCGGACATCTGGGTGACGGCCCGGAACACGCCCAACGTGGACTTCGCCAATCCGTTCCCCGAGACGTACGTGCAGCGCGTGCGGTCGATCCCCGGTGTCGCCCGTGCGGATAACCTGATTGTCTGGTACGCCGTGGTGGCTCTGCCCACCGGTGCGAAGGAGTCGGTCATCTATTACGGCCTGGAGAACTTCGAGCGCTGGGGGTTTCCCTGGAAGGTCGTGGAAGGTAGCTCGGCCAATCTCCGCCGGGGCCGCTACGTCATGCTCGACGAGTCCGCCGAGCGCCGGTTCGGCCCGTTCCAGATGGGCGAGTACCGCGAATTCCAGGGCCACCGCCTGAAGATCATCGGCCGCACCAGCGAGGCCCGCTCGTTCACCACCAACCCCATGGCCTTCATCGATTACCAGCTTGCCCAGACGCTCTCTCCCGACGAGCTGAACGGGCGGACGACATTCGTCATCGCCAAGCTGGAGCCGTCAGCCAACCTGCAACAGGTCTGCGCCGAGATCCGCCGCAAGCTGCCGTACAACGACGTGCACACCCGGGCGGACTGGGAGGCGATCTCGCGGCGCTACTGGATCGAGAGCACGGGCCTGGGGCTGACCATCTTCTTGACCGTCTTCCTGGGGGCTCTGGTCGGAATTGTGATCGTGGCCCAGACCCTCTACGCCTCGACCACCGAGCACCTGCCGGAGTTCGGCACCATCAAGGCCCTGGGAGGGCGGAATCGCGATGTCTACGTGCTCATCGGCGAGCAGGCGATGTTCGCCGCGTTTCTCGGCTTCCTGCTGGGCCTGGCGCTCACGCTGGGGATGGAACCGATCCTGCTTCGCATGGACATGAAATTGATGGTCACGCCGACAGTGAGCGTCCTGGTCTTCCTGGGAACCCAGGTGCTCTGCCTGGCGGCTTCCGGCCTGTCGTTCCGCAAGATCGCGGGGCTGGACCCGGCCGTCGTCTTCCGTGGCTGAGCAGAGGGACGAATCACAGGAGGCCCTGGGGTGCTGGTTCTCGAAGCGCAAGACCTGAGCAAGACCTACGAGGAAGGACGGCGCAAGGTGCCGGTGCTGCGCGGGGTGTCGCTGGGGCTCAAACGTGGTGAGGTCGTCGCGCTGGAGGGGCCCTCCGGATCGGGGAAGACCACGCTCCTGTGCATCCTGGGCTGCCTGCTGGGCGCCAGCGGGGGACGGCTCGTGATCGAGGGCCGCCAGGTCGACCCGCTCCGGCCCGGCCGCCTGTGGTCGCTGCGTCGAAAATCGATCGGCTTCGTCTTCCAGCAGTTCAACCTCTTCCCGTCTCTGACCGCCTCCGAGAACGTCCAGTACGCCTTGAACATCCGGGGCTGGCGCGGCGCAAGGCCCGCCTCGAGGCCGACCGGATGCTCGACGCCGTGGGCCTGGCCGCACGCCGCACCTTCCGCCCGCGCGATCTTTCGGGCGGACAGAAGCAGCGCGTGGCCATCGCCCGGGCGCTCGCCGGTGGTGCACCGCTGATCCTCGCGGACGAGCCCACGGGCAATCTCGACTCCGAGTCGGGAAGCCAGGCCCTGGAGCTCTTCCGCTCGCTGGCCCGATCGGAAAACCGCAGTTTGCTGATCGTCACGCACGACCCGAGCGTCCGCACGATCGCCGACAGGGTGCTCGTGATGCGCGACGGCTCGCTGGTCGGCCGGGGAGAGTGAGTCATGTCGCTGTCCATGTTCTTCGGCCGCGTCGTCTTGCCGGTCAGCGGGCTTGCCCTTGCGGCCTTGCTGGTCTGGCAGGTGGCCCGCACCGGATCAATCGAGCTGGGTCCAGCGTCGATGCGCGGTGTGCTGCACTGGATGGGCAACGAAACGCCGCCAGGCGAGCCGCTCGCCCAGCCTGCCGCCCCGAAGCGGGCCGCCCGGCCGGGAATCATGGCCGAAGGCCGGGTCGTCGCCTATCCAGGCGCCGAGATCATCGTCGGTGCCGAGACCGCGGGCACCATCATCCGGGTGCTGGTCCAGGAGAAATCCACGGTGCGAAGGGGAGATCCGCTGGTGGAGTTCAAATGCGACGAGCTCAGGGCCTCGCTCGACGAGTCGCTTGCGCGGGTCGCGGAAGCCAGCACCGAGCTGGAGCATCAGCAGAAAGAACTGGCCCGTGTGGACCGGTTGATCGTGCGGCAGGCGGGAACCGACGAGGAACGAGAGCGCATCGTCTCGCGGCTGAGCATCGCCCGCAGCCGCCGTGCGGCCGCCCTGGCCATGGTCAAGAGGCTGGATGCCATGCTGGCCAAGACCCGCATCATGGCCCCGATCGACGGGGTCGTCGTCACCCGCATGGCGCACCCCGGTGAGACGCTCAACGTGGGCACGCCGCTGGTGAAGATCGTGGACCTGCACAAGCTGCGCATCGAGGCCGAGGTCGACGAGTACGATATCAGCCACTGTGCCCCGGGATCCGCGGTGACCATCGCGGCGGAAGGCTATCAAGGGAAGTCGTGGCCGGGCGTCCTGGAGGAGGTGGCCGACATCGTCACCGGCAGGCGGATTCGCCCTGAGGATCCAGGCCGGCCCACCGACAGCCGTGTCTTGCCGGTGCGGATTGCGTTCCTCGCGCAGACCTCGCTGAAGCTGGGGCAGCGTGTCGAGGTGGAGATCTTCGATCACGCAGCGCGGCTGCCGAACACACCGAGGCCAAACGAGGCGCCCTCCGCGGCGACCCGGCCTGCTGTGGGGCGCTCCGGTGTCAGTCGCTAAATAAACCCTCGCCTCTTGGAATGTGGGCCAGCCGCCCTCGGCTGGCTCAGGACGGCCGAGGGCGGCCGTTCCACACTTTCCCTCTTACGGGGAGCTATTTAGGCAGCTGCGCCTGCGCTCAGGACGGCCGAGGGCGGCCGTTCCACACTTTCCCTCTTACGGGGAGCTATTTAGGCAGCTGCGGCTGCGTGGCCAGGTCCGCATGGGCCGCCAGCGCCCGCCTGCGGGCAACGCCCGAGCCGATCAGCAGGACATTCGGCAAGACCAGCCCGGCCGCGAGCGCGGCGATGACCCGCACATTCACCTGGAGGTCGGCCGGCAAGGGTTCACCCGGCCTCGCCCCCGCGGGACGCATGGCCGAGATCATCGTGGGCCGCGGGCCGGCAAGGACCTCGTCCGCCGGGAGGCTTTCACCGTCAAGCCCAGCGCCGCTCTGCGCCCAGGAACCCCAGGCGACTGGCGGTCCGCCCGGTGCGTCCACAGCGAGCACGAGCCGTGGCTCCGGAAACGGCAAGGTCCCCTCCCGGGCCAGGTCTTGAGCCTCGCTGGCGGCAAGCACGGCATCCTGGCCGTCCATGAGCTGCTCGCCTGCGAGGTTCGCCTGCGCCCCGTCGGAGTGAGAGGGATGCGAGAGAACCAGGGACCGGAACGTGGCGGGATACTCGTAGCCGTGATTTCCCGCGGCATAGAAGGTGGACAGGTACGGGCCCGCTGGTTGATGGACACTGCTGGTCGAGGGACTTGCGGCCGTCGGCAGTTCGTCCGTCAGGCTCCCCGCGGTGAGGGCCCCGGCAAGCTGCGCCAGCAGGCCGGACATCATCGCCTGCGCCTGGCTCAGGCTCTGCGGGGCGGGCAGCCCGTTCTCGGCGGCAAGCATGGACATCTGGCTGAGCGTGGGGACCGCGAGATCAGGAAGCGCGGCGGAATCCTCCGAGCCCCCGGTGTCGGTCGGCTTCTCGGCTTCCGGGTCCGAGCTCGTGGCCCTGCTCGCCGCAGCGACCTCGGAAGGGTCTGGCGATTTTTGAGCCTTGGGGGTATGCGGCCCGACCTGGGCGGAGCTGTTGCCGGCCGTGCCTGGCTTGATCGCAGCAGAGGCTCGTGAGGCTGGCGACGGGTCCCTGGAAAAGCGAACTGAGCGCGATCCTGGACTCGAGCGGCTCCAGAGCGGGGAGCAACCGGCCCCGCCGGCGAAGATCGGCCGGTCCAGCCCAAGGAAGATGTCGAACTCGCTGCACGGCGAGGTTCATGCACGCTCCCACAATCGCCATCCCGAGCGCACGCTGGTTCGAGAAGCAGACGCCTCTCTTCCGTCATCGGCACACCAGCAACGCAACTTGAAAAGAAAACGCTATTCGGTGCGTGGGCCGTTCAACGGGATTCCACGTCGGCGTCGAATACGCGCACGATGTGCCAGTTTGGCTTGTTCTGGTGGATGAAGTCCTGGTGCTTCGGTGCCACCTGGTAAGCGTCGTGCGATTCCCTGGAGTCGAAGATCATGAACAGGGCGACGTCGAAGTCGCGGTCGTTCACCGGGCGGTCGAGGTCGGGGTTGAGCGTACCCACGGCGAAATGCAGTACGCCCTCATGGTTCGGCAAATACTTCTTGCAGTCGTCCACCAGTTTCTTGACGGCGGCCGGGGAATTGTCGTGCAGCGAAAAGTAACAGGAATGGGCCAGCATGACTTGCCTCTTCAAATCGCGGTCTTTCAAGTCCCGATCACTTCCCGGATGGTTTCCTGGTTCACAGGGCGGATCACGCCTTTCTCGGTGATGATGCCGGCAATCAGCCTTGCCGGAGTGACATCGAAGGCAGGGTTGTACACGTCCACGCCGGTGGGTGCCGTCTGCCGGCCGAAGCCGTGGGTCACCTCGTGCGACTCGCGCTGTTCAATCGGGATCGCGGATCCGTCCGGAATGGACAGGTCAAAGGTGCTCGACGGAGCGGCGACGTAGAATGGGATGCCGTGGCGCGCTGGCCAGCAGGGCCACGCCGTAAGTGCCGATCTTGTTGGCCGTGTCGCCGTTGGCCGCGATCCGGTCTGCTCCCACCACCACCTTCTGCACCTTGCCTTCCTTCATGACCTGGGCGGCCATGTTATCGCAGATCAAGGTGACGGGGACGCCGCGCCGCTTCAGCTCCCACGCGGTCAGCCGGGCACCTTGCAAGAGCGGGCGCGTCTCGTCGGCGAAGACACGAATCGGCTTGCCCTGCTCGTGGGCCGAGAAGATCACCGCCAGCGCCGTTCCGTAATCCGACGTGGCCAGGCCGCCGGCGTTGCAGTGGGTGAGGATCCCCTCGCCCGGAGTCACCAGCTCCGCGCCATGGCGGCCGATCGCGCGGCACATGGCGCGGTCCTCCTCGGCGATGCCGTGCGCTTCCTTGAGCAGCACCTCCAGCAGGGCCAAGCCGCTACCGCTGCCGCTGCCGGAGCCGTCGGCTGCCGCGCCCTCCATCCGGTCCAGTGCCCAGAAGAGATTCACGGCCGTGGGACGGCTGGTCCGGAGGTAGGCGGTCGCCTCGCCCAGCGCCTTGCGTACCGCGGCCGCGTCGCTCCACCCCTGGGACCTGCGCACCGATGACCGCCCCGTACGCGGCCGCGACGCCAATCGCCGGGGCGCCGCGCACCCGCAGGAGCTTGATCGCCTCCCACACCGCCGGCACATCGTGGCAGTCAAGCTCCAGGAATTCCATCGGTAAGCGGGTCTGGTCGATGAGGCGCAGGCACCCCCGTGCCGCGTCGCCATACCACGCCACCGTCTGGAACGTTTCGGTCATCTCACCTTCGGACATGCCCCGATCGAACCTCCCTCAAATCGGCGTGACCGTGCTTCGGTTGCCGTGCCGCGGTCTCACTCCTCGTCCTCGCCTTCCTCCTCCTCGTCGTCCTCGTCTTCTTCGGGGTCAACCCATGTGTAGAATTCCGAAAAGACGTGCCAGATGTTGCCCAGCGCCGCACGGAGGTCGCCCTGCTTCATGGGGCCATGTTCCCCCGCATAGCCAGCCACTTCCGTCGCGATCCGCAGCAGGTCGATATTCTGGCGCCTCATCTCCAGGAAGATCTGGCTCTGGGTGTCAAGCTCCAGCGCCTCTTCCAGCGCTTCCTCGACCTCGTGGTCATGGACGTGATCATGATCATGGTCATGATCTTGCTCCTCGCCGTGAGTGTGCTCTTCCATCTCGTCTTCTTCGTCGTGAGCCATGAGAAGTCACTCCGTGGGTAGGACGGGAAGGAGGCCCCGGTGCCGAGGCCGCCTTCGGGTAGTTCAGATCAGGGATGGCGCCGCGCTGGAGGCTGTCGTGTAAGAAGACGTTTCGAGCGGGCTATAGTGCATGCCGAACGTCGCGGCAACCGCATGATTGGTCACGCGGCCCCGGTCGATGTTCACGCCCGCCGCCACGCCGGGATCGGTTGCCGTGAGAGCCTTCCATCCATTTTTCACAAGTTGCAGCACGTAGGGAAGTGTCACGTTGCACAGTGCATAGGTACTGGTTCGCCCCACGGCGCCGGGCATGTTGGTCACGCAGTAATGCACCACGCCATCAACGACGTAAGTCGGATGAAGATGAGTCGTCGGCCGGCTGGTCTCGATGCACCCACCCTGGTCGATGGCCACATCGACGATGACCGAGCCGGTCTTCATGGTGGCCAGGTCCTGGCGTCGCACCAGGCGAGGCGCCCGGGCACCCGTGATGAGCACGGCGCCAATCACCAGGTCGGCGCGTTCGATGGACTCACGGATCGTATGCCGGTCGGAGTAGAGCGTGGTCACGTTGGGCGGCATGATGTCGTCGAGGTAGCGCAGCCGGTCCAGGTTCACGTCGAGGATGCGAACGTTGGCGCCGAGGCCGGCAGCGACCTTGGCCGCATTCGAACCGACCACGCCACCGCCCAGGATGGCGACCTCGGCGGGAGCCACGCCCGGAACCCCGGCCAGCAGGATCCCCCGGCCCTCCTGCGGACGTTCCAGGAACCGAGCCCCCTCCTGGATGCTCATGCGGCCGGCAACCTCGCTCATCGGCGTGAGCAGGGGCAGGTTGCCCCGCGCGTCCCTGAGGGTTTCGTAGGCGATCGCCGTGATCCCGCTGCCGATGATGGCCCGCGTGAGCGCCTCGTCGGCCGCGAAGTGAAAATAGGTAAAGACCACCTGCTCGGGACGCAGGTGGGGCCACTCCGAGGCCTGCGGTTCCTTCACCTTGATGACGATATCCGCCGCGGCCCAGATCTCCGCCGCGCTCTGGACAACTGTCGCGCCGGCCGCGAGATACTCGGCGTCGACAATGCCGCTCCCCTGCCCTGCCCCCGCCTCGAAGAGCACCTGGTGTCCCGCGCTGGTCAATTCCTCGGCACCAACCGGCAACAGCGCAACCCGGTATTCGTCGGCCTTGATCTCCCTGGGGACCCCCACGATCATCAGCGATGCTCCGTCGAATGCAAAAAGAGGGCGGAACTCGAGCGGCGTTTTCCTGGCTTCTCCCCGGCAGACGATTCACCGGCAGCGGGTGCATCTATTCGATCAGACCCGGGGGAACGAATCAAGGCTGCGAGCGTGGGTGCGTCCCGCCCGCCCGAAACTGTTGCCGGGATGGAACCTGAGGGTCGCTAGACTAGACTCTAGCTGATCAGCTCGCGCAGTTTCTTGATGTGCCGGGGAATCGCGGCGAGCGGATCTTCGGCGGCCTCGTACTCGAGCACGACATAACCCGAATAGCGCGCCTCGCGGAGGATGCCGATGAGCCGTCCCAGGTCGGCCTCTTCCTTGGTCCGGCTTCCCTTGCGGAGCACCTCGGTCTTCACCTGGACGTTGACGGCGTATGGTGCCAGCTCCGCGATTTCGGCGTAGGGGTCTTCGCCCCGGAAGTTGCCGGTGTCGAGGTTCACGCCAAAATTGGGTCCCTCCACGGCCCTGACCAGCTTCAGGATCTGCCGGGGTGTCGCCGTGATGCCGCCATGGTTCTCCAGTGCCAGCGTCACACCCTTTTCGGCCGCGTGCGGGAGCGAGGCCTGGATGCCCTCGACGGCCCAGGCGGCCGCTTGCTCCTCGGTCGCTCCACCTGGAACATTACCGGCGAAGATGCGGATGACGGGTGCATCAAGCTCGGCGGCGCGGTCAATCCAGCGCCTGGTGTTCTCGAGCTGCTCGTCACGCTTCGCGCCGGGGGGCAGGCAGAAGTTGTTGCCGATCGCCGTGCCCGAGATATCCAGACCCAGCACGAACGCATGTTGCTTGAGCTTGTGCAGGTACTCGGTTGTGACGTTTGGTGGGAAGTAGTAGGACGTCGGCTCGACGGCGTCGAGGCCCATGTCGGCAGCCAGGTTCACGTAGTCGAACAGGTCCATGCGGGGCGGTTTCGACGTCAGGTAGTCGCGATACGAGTACGCGGCGAGGCTCAGCTTCAGGTGGCTGGGCCGCGTACGGCCGATGGGAGGGATGGCAGAGGCCGAACGCGAAAACGAGAACGAACTCCAGCCTGCCACGGCTGCTCCCAGTCCCCGTTTCAAGACGTCGCGCCGGGTGGGTCGGGGCATGGTGTGGAACTCCTGGTGGCTTGCCTCGCGGGTCTCGCAGAGGGATCGATTGCCGGTTTCAGGGACGAAGGCGTCTGGAACCTCCCATCCTAGCCATCTGTTCCGGCCGTTGGCCACCCGCAGGTCCCGGCGAGCCCCCGCTGTTTCCGTTTCCCGCGCACGCTCCCTGAACCGGCCTGCGGCCCGACTCTGCATGCGGGGCACCCCCGCTCCCCGGCGGGCAGGCAGCATGGCTCGCCGCGATCGATGAGTCAGTCACCCGCCTGACCTGGTGGCCAGAAGTCCAAGCGTGGCCCAGGCCGTCGTGGAGACGCGTTGCGCGTAGCTGACGGCACCGGGTGGACGGGTGGTTTCGGACCAGCTTCCGTCGGGCTGCTGGCGAGCGATCAGGAATGCGCGGGCGCGGGCGATCATGACGCGCGTCGCAAGCGGCCGGCGGGCCTGGTCCAGCGCCAGAAGCGCCAGCGAGGTGTCAAAATTCTCCGGGGGCGAGGAGGCGAAGGGGCCCCATCCGCCGTCTACGGTCTGGGCGGTACGCAGGCGGTCCAGGGCCCGAGATCGGACCTCCTCTGACAGTTTCGAGTCTGCATCCGCCGCAACGAGCAGGGACACGGAAACCTCCATCACGGAACGGGTCGGGTGCGCGGTCAGCCAGCGGGTGGATTGTTCGATGGGCCGCCGAAACCGGATCGGGTCGGCAAGCTTCAGACTCGCGCGCGCCAGGTAACCGGCCAGGAAGTCCCCGAGCGTCGGCGCTGACGCGGGTCCCTCCACACCTTCCAGCGGCCACGAGCCATCGGCGGCCTGTTCGCCAGCAAGGCGATCGGCCGCACGGATCAGGCTCATGGGATCGCTCACCTGACCCGTCGAGCGGGCGGCCGCGAGCGTGCTGGTGAATTGAAGGCGCGCCAGCCGTCTGTCCGAGAAGGGGCCTTTGCCGCCCTCTTCCTCCCAGCGCCGGGGATCGGCCAGCCAGAGATTGGTGTCGGTCAGGGCCGACCCGGGCACGGCGTAACCCGCCTGGATGCCCGCGTACAGGGCGCGTGCGGCATCGCCGTTGTTGTGGCACGAATGACAGTGGTTCTCGCGCGCCCAGCGCGGAACTTCGCAAGCCAGATACGCCAGCGCCCGTCCCTCGGGGGAAACGTCCAGCGGCTCGGCGGCTGGCGAACCCGGAGCCAGCAGACCGGTGGACACGGCAAGCAAGGCGAGCAGCACGCCACGGAGCTTCACGCAAGGCTACCTCGATGGGAGCGGGCGTTGGCCGCGTTCAGGTCAAGGGCAAGAGCTCGCTGATCGCGTCCTGAACCTGCTTCAGCTTGATCGGCTTGACAAGCACGACGAGCTTGCCCGCGGTGGGCAACTGCTCCTTGAGCGCGGTCTGGCGCGGTCCGAGCAGCACCAGGGCCAGCAGCGTGCGGCCGTCTTCCTCGGCCTTCTCTTGCATGTCAACCAGCGCCGAGATCGTGTCGGAACCGAGGCCGTCGGCATCGAAGATCACCGCGTCGGGGGGCGATTCCCGGTAGTGCTCGGCTGCGCGTTCGGCATCGGTCACCAGAAGCACCCGGTAGCCCATCCGCGAGAGGTTCTTGCGGAGCGCATCCTGGATCTCGGTTTGAGCCTCGACGCAGAGCACGTTGCGGGAACCAAGCGTCTTGACTTCAAGCGCTTGAGGGTCGAAAACTTCAGCGCGCTGCTCTGTGAGCAGCTCATCGACGGCCGGCTCTTCTTCTTCCTGCGGGCCCGTGTACTTGCGGGCGAAGGCCCGCGCCTCAGCCACAGCCGGGTTGATCTTGCCTTCATACTCCTCAAGCTCTTCCACCACCTGGCGCATGCTCTGGTAGCGTGCCTTGAGATCAATCTTCATCATCCGTTCCACAATCGCGGCCAGGGACTCCTCGGGGGCGTAGCGATGCTCGCTGATGGGCTTGATGACGCCGAAGGACCGTTTCAGCATCTTCTTGAGCGGGTCCTTGCTCTCGGAGTCTTCCAGCGCGATCTGGCCGGTGAGCATGTGATAGAACACGCAGCCGAGGAAGTAGATGTCCGACCGCGGGTCCCCCTTGGGGCTGCCGCAGGTGCGCTCCGAGCGCCGAGTAGTCCACGGTGCGCTGGCTGAGCATGCCGTGCTGCCGCGACTCGTCTCCCTCGATGGTGGCCAGCCCGAAGTCGACCAGCTTGGCCTCGCCCGCGTTGGAGATCAAGATATTGGTGGCCTTCAGGTCGCGGTGCGTCACGCCCTGTTCGTGCGAGTACTGGAGACCGTGCGCCAGCCCGAGCAGGAGCGGCAGGGACTCCCTGTCCTTGAGCCGCACCCGCAGCCTGAGAAACTCGCGCAGGTTCATCCCTTCGACATACTCCATGATCATATAATGGCGGCTGTCCTGCTGGCCCTGGTCCTCCAGGCGTACGATGTTGGGGTGCCGCAGCCGCATGCCGGCCTCGGCTTCCTTGTGAAACCGCAGCACGGCGTCGGGCATTGTGGCGAACCGCTGCCTGAGCACCTTGATGGCCGCCGAGGATCCCGTCTCGCTGTGTTGTCCGCGGTAAACTCGGGCGAATGTCCCCTCGGCCAGGTGGAACAGGGCGCGGTAGTTGCCGAAGAAAAAGCTGGACGTGTCGCCCTTCTTCAGCCGCTCCACTTGCCAGCTCGTCAACCAGCCCTTGCGCATGAGAGCCCGGACGAGGGCTTCCGCGGAGCCGTCTTCGGCCTCGGCCCGGGCTTCGCGGTACTGCTCGCGTGAGATGAGCCCGATCAGAGTCAACTGGTCGGTCAACGATTCCAGATCAGTCTGGGGCATGGCGACAACATCCTGTCCGGCGCGTAGCTGGGAAATGCGGAAAGGTCGTGGTGGAAGCCCTGGCGCATGCTGAGTCAATGCGCCACGGATATCTTACCGAATCGAGCGCCGGGGAAACCACCTCGCAAGCAAGCGTTTTCCTTGCGCAACGGGAAATGTCTCCCGATTGCGTCCTGGCGCTTCAGGGCCCGCCGGCAGCCCCCTCTGCTTTCGTTTCCGATTTGCAACAGCGGAGGAATCCGCGGTGCCGGGGCGAGGCAGTCGCTGGCGTCGCGGGCATCGTCCGATCGACCGGCGAAAAATCTCGCCAAATTAAATTGTGTGTGACACGCACGGTGTCACCGGCGGGAGTTACGTTGCTCTACGGAGGCCGTTCAAGAGCACTGACTCGACGACCCTGGTACCGCTTCGGCGAATACCGCAGTCGGGTTGGCTTGAGGCCGCAGGATGAGATTCTCTCCAAGGGCAAGCCAGGCGGGGCCGGTCGGGCTCCAGAACGGGCGCAAAGAGGAGCTGGAAGGATGTATCAGGCAGCAGGACAGACCGAAGTCGCGACCAGGGCCAAGACTGCCGCGACGCCATGCCCGGAATGGGCCAATCGGAAGGCCAGCGAACAGGCCACTCGCGCGGCGAAGGCGCGGCAGATCAGCGGCAGACGCCGCTTCGTCGACCCCACCACCTGCGAACGCGACTACTCCCAGGCGGAGCTCGAGTTCATGCTCGCGATGAACGAATACAAGCACAAGAGCGGACGGATGTTCCCCACCTGGAGCGAGGTTCTCGAAGTGCTGCGCGACCTCGGTTACACCAAGCTCGACGACTCGGCCGAAACGGTTTGATCCGGACGCCCTGGCTCGTCCGTTCCCCGGACCGCTCCCTGGCTCCTTGGTCCTTGCACCCGGACCTCTGCCCGGCGGACTCCCCTCCGCAACCACAACCACAACTGCAACCCGGCCGTTTCTGCTTGTTCCCCATCGCATTCTCCGCTACTGTGATAGGGTATGTGTCGGATTCGACCCGCGGTTCATGGCCCACGGCCATTGCGCTGACCATGGTAGGGATCCTCTCCGGTTCAGGGCGGTGCCTGATGGCGGGGAACGCGTGCTGCTCTCCGTGGCGTCGGATCCGCTCGGGAGCTATTGCCGATGGAGAATCGCGGAGCAGAAGCGAGGCAGCGCGGGCGAATCTATGATGATATCACCCAGACCATCGGCAACACGCCCCTGATCCGGCTACGCAGGGTCACTTCGGGCAGCCATGCCGAGGTGGTCGGCAAGCTCGAGAACTTCAATCCGCTCTGGTCGGTGAAGGACCGCATCGGCGTGGCGATGATCGACGCGGCCGAGGCCGCGGGCCTGATTCGCAAGGGCTCGGTGATCATCGAGCCGACCAGCGGCAACACCGGCATCGGTCTGGCCTTCACCTGTGCGGCGCGTGGTTATCACCTGGTGGTGACCATGCCCGAAAGCATGAGCCTCGAACGCCGGCGCCTCATCAAGGCGTTCGGCGCGGAAATCGTGCTCACGCCCGCCGCCGAGGGCATGCCGGGTGCCGTGCGGAAGGCGGAGGAGCTCGTCAAGAACACGCCCAACTCCTTCATGCCTCAGCAGTTCAAGAACCCGGCCAACCCCGAGATCCATCGCAGAACGACGGCCGAGGAGATCTGGCGCGATACCGATGGCAAGGTGGATATCCTGGTCGCCACCGTCGGCACCGGCGGCACGATCACCGGGTGCGGCGAGGTGCTCAAAGCCCGCAAGCCGTCGCTCAAGGTGGTCGCCGTCGAACCGCTGAATTCGCCCGTGATCAGCCAGTTGCGCAACCATGAGCCGCTCCGTCCCGGCCAGCACAAGATTCAGGGAATCGGCGCCGGGTTCATTCCCGACGTGCTCAACACGGACATCATCGACGAGGTGGTGGCCGTGCGCGACGACGAGGCCTTCGAGATGACTCGCCGCCTTGCCCGCGAGGAGGGCATGCTCTGCGGCATTTCCTGCGGCGCGGCTGTCGTGGGCGCGCTGGTGGTCTCCCGGAGGGCGGAAAACGCGGAGAAGCTGGTGGTCGTCGTGCTGCCGGATCTCGGTGAGCGCTACCTTTCCACGCCGCTTTTTCCCGAATGAGCACGCCAGCGACCGCACAGCCCGGAGCCGGCGGCGCAGCGCTCACGCCGCTGGAGATCCCCGCCGACCTGCTGGAAGCCATGATTGCGCATTGCCGGCGCGAGGCGCCCTGGAGTGTTGCGGCATCCTGGGGGGCGTGGCGCCTCGGGTGGGCAGCATCCATCCCCTGCGCAACATCGCCGCCAGTGAGCAGCGCTACCTGGCCGACCCTCAGGAGCACATCCAGGCCCATGTCTGGCTGCGCCAGCGGCAATGGGAAACGCTCGCGATCTATCATTCCCACCCACGCTGGGAGGCCGTCCCCAGCCGGACTGACCTGGAACAGAACCACTGGGGAGACATGCCCCGGATCATCGTCTCGCTGCTCTCCAGCCCCCCCGTCGTGCGCATCTGGCGGCTCGGTTCCGACTCGTTCCACGAGCTTGCCTGGACGCTCGTCCCGCCGGCTGAGACCATTTCCGCAGCGTTGCAAACGCCGCCGGCCGACGACTAAACTGGCGCGGTCGCGGAAGAGCCGGAGTCACAGCTTGCCGACCAGGGCCACGAGATTTCACTCCCCTCCGTGCCGCCTTTTTCCTTCAGCATATATGGGTTCAGTCGCATGCAACGTACTCTGATCATTTTCAAGCCGGACTGCGTCCAGCGCCGGTTGGTTGGCTCGATCCTGGCACGCCTTGAGAGCAAGGGCCTGCGCATTGCCGCGCTGAAGCTCATGCAGGTGGACCGCAGCCTGGGCGAGAAGCACTACGCCGAACACCTTGGCAAACCGTTCTTCGAGGGTTTGATCACGTTCATCACCGGCGGCCCGGTGGTCGTGGGCGTGCTCGAGGGGAACGAGGCGATCGGCGTCGTGCGGTCGATGCTGGGCGCGACCAATGGCGTGGCTGCCGCGCCGGGGACGATCCGCGGCGATTTCTCGATCAGCAAGCAGAACAACCTGGTCCACGGCAGCGACAGCCCCGAATCGGCCCAGCGCGAGATTGCACTCTGGTTTCGACCCGAGGAGGTCGTCGACTACAGCCTTGCAGGCGACCAGTGGGTATTCGCCGGGGCCTGAACCGATGCCAGCGACCCGGCGCAAGAACTCCGCCTTCTCGAACCCGTTCTACATCGGGGTGATGATCGTCAGCACATTGTTCGTGGTGACCGTGCTGGCGTACCTGATGGCCCCGAACGTGCTCGGGCAAGGCCCCGCGCACCAGGGTGAGGGCTCGCGCCGGCTCGCCGCCTGGCTCGATCGCCAGGGCCCGCTCATCCTGGGCATCGAGTTCGTGCTCATGCTGGCGAGCGGGGTTCTGGCCATGCTGACCGATGGCTGGTTTTCGGGTGGCCGCTGACGCTTGCGCTATGCGCCGGCGGCGGATTTGAGCGCAC
Organism: uncultured Planctomycetaceae bacterium; assembly: GCA_963833985.1. Classification (GTDB taxonomy): domain Bacteria; phylum Planctomycetota; class Planctomycetia; order Isosphaerales; family Isosphaeraceae; genus Aquisphaera. The sequence continues at coordinate 3,990,280 of CAWIAD010000002.1, read as the reverse complement.
TGAGCGCAGGTTCGTAATCGGGCTCTTGCCCGATCTCGGGGACGATCTCGGCGTAGGTGATCTTGTTCGACGGGTCAACCACGAACACGGCCCGCGCCAGCAGCGGAATGGGCAAGCCCTGGATCAGAACCCCGTAGTGCTGGCCGAAGCTCTGATTGTGCACGTCCGAAAGATTGTTCATGTTCTCGATATGTGCATCAGTGCAGAAGCGGGCCTGGGCGAACGGCAGATCAAGGCTCACGGTGTACGCGGCGACCTTGTCACCCAGGCTCTTGAGCTCCTCGGCGAAGCGTTTGGTCTGCTTGTTGCAGACGGGCGTGTCGAGCGAGGGAACCACGTTGAAGAGCCGAGCCTTGCCCGCGGTATCGGCCAGCTTGACTACAGCGAGCCCCGCTCCCACGCAGGTGAAATCCGGCGCGGGGTCACCGGGCTTCAGCTTGGGCCCGACCAGTTCGATGGGGTTCCCCTTGAAAGTCACTTCGCCCTTGCGTGTCTCTGCCATGGCTGCGGTTCCCCTGGAATGGATGATGCACCTGGGTGCTGATCACGATCCACCACGCGAGATGTCCACCATAGCCTGAGAGCGCAGGCAGGTGCAAGCAGTCGGATCGGGTTGAAAGCCACCGCAACGGGCCGGTTCGGTCCGGCAGGATTCGGTCAGCGAGTCGTGCCGCCGGATGCGTGATTCCGCTCGGAGAGCGAGCCTGGACCCTCGGGATTCGCTCCCCCTCCACGCGGTCACCCTGTTCGATGTGGAGAGCGAGCCCTAAGATGAGGTACGGCCAGAAGCTGAGACGTCGGAACAGGCTTCCGCAGATCCGGACTTCATGATGCGCACGCAATCCCCTTACCAGTTTGACGTGGTCGTGGTGGGCGCCGGGCATGCCGGCCTGGAGGCAGCGCTGGCGAGCGCGCGGATGGGCCTGCGCACGGCGCTGCTGACCATGAACTGCGACACGGTGGGCCAGATGAGCTGTAACCCGGCCATCGGCGGAGTTGCGAAGGGGCAGATCGTGCGCGAGATCGATGCCCTTGGCGGTGCGATGGGGCTCTTGACCGACGCGACGGCCATCCAGTTCCGGCTGCTCAACCGTGGCAAGGGGCCGGCCATGCACAGCCCGCGGGCGCAATGCGACAAGAAGGCCTATCAGTTTTTGGCCAAGCTGACCGTCGAGCGCCAGGCCAACCTCACGCTCCGGCAGGAGACGGTTGAGTCCATCGCCTTCAGCCAGGGTCGGGTTTCAGGAGTGGACTGCCGGGGAGGCGTGGTCTACACGGCACGCGCCACGGTGCTCACGACCGGCACCTTTCTCCAGGCGCTCATGCACACCGGCGAGGTGAAGACGCCCGGCGGACGAGGCGGCGATGCGGCCGCGGCCGGGCTCTCGCGGAGCCTGCTCGAACTCGGCTTCGAGCTCCGCCGGTTCAAGACAGGGACGCCCCCCCGTCTGAACGGGCGCACCATTGATTTCGAGCGCCTGGAACCCCAGCCCGGGGATGCCGAGCCCGTGCCGTTCTCGTTCCTGACCGAGCAGATCCGCCAGAGCCAGATGGATTGCCACATCACGTACACAACCCCGGAAGTCCACGACATCATCCGCGTGAATCTGCACCGGGCGCCGATGTACTCGGGGCAGATCGAATCGACGGGACCGCGCTACTGCCCGTCGATCGAGGACAAGGTCGTCCGCTTTGCCGATCGCGCCGCACACCAGATCTTCCTGGAGCCGGAGGGGCGGAACACGCTGGAATACTACTGCAACGGCATTTCCACAAGCCTGCCGCGCGACGTGCAGGAAGCGATCATCGCGCGCATCAGCGGGCTGGAGCACGCCGAGATCATGCGCTACGGTTATGCTGTCGAGTACGATTATGCGCCGCCCGAACAGCTCCATGCGACGCTCGAGACCAAGCGCGTGCCGGGACTCTACTTCGCCGGACAGCTCAACGGCACCACAGGCTACGAGGAGGCCGCAGCGCAGGGGCTCATTGCCGGGGTCAATGCCGCACTGGCGGTGCGCGATCAGGCCCCGCTGGTCATCGACCGGTCCCAGGCCTACCTTGGCGTGCTCATTGATGACCTGGTCACGCGGGGCGTCGACGAACCATACCGTATGTTCACCAGCCGCGCCGAGTATCGGCTGCTTCTGCGGCACGACAATGCGGACATGCGGCTCACCGCGATCGGCCGCGACGTCGGCCTCGTGGATGACCTGCGATGGGAGCGATTCCAGGCGCGGAGCGAGGCGATCGGCCGTCTCCGCGACCAGCTCAGAACAACCCGGGTGCGCGGCAGCTCGCTCTACGAGTGGCTGCGAAAGCCGGGTTCGACCTGGGACCAGATGGTGGAACTCGACCCGTCGCTCGGCAGCAACGGCTCCTCCCCGGATGTGAGCTCCCAGCTTGTCATCGAGGCCAAGTACGACGGCTACATCGGCAGGCAAATCGAGCAGATCGAGCGTTTCCGACGGCTCGAGAACAAGTCGATTCCCGAGGATCTCGATTACCGGACCATTCCGCAGCTGCGGGCGGAGGCACGCGAGAAGTTCGAGCGCATCCGGCCCCGTTCATTGGGGCAGGCAGGTCGGATCAGCGGCATCAGCCCGGCCGATCTGGCCACCCTGCTCATCCAGCTCAAGCGTGGAACTTCGGCCGTGGACGAAAGACAGGAGGTGCCGGAGGACTAGGATCGCGCGGCTCGTGGTATCTCCGGACGCGTTCCCGGCACCCAGATCATGCCCTTCGTTTCCCCGTCGTCGCCCAGCCCCTCTTGCACAGATCCCGGAGAACCCTTACGTTCTCGATCCGAGGCCGTCGGCCACGCCTAGCGACTCGATCGTCGTCCCCTCTGCTTGTCAGGCAAACGATACCTTCCCAGGGCAACTGGAAGTTTCTTGCCAGGTGCCTTGTTTTTTGTCCATATCCCCCTGGTAAAATAAGATTGGACTGAAGATCACTGTCAGCACGGCTCTGCCTGGCGAGCTTGAGGAAGCTAGGAAGAATGATTGGCGTTTTCCATCCGGATTGACAATTCCGAGTGCTATTTTACAATTGGCTGGATTGGCAAGCTCGGCAATATCTACAGGCTTCGCAGATTTTACGGCTTGTGCGATACCGAGGAGATGCGGCGGTTCGACGTGGCAACGTCGCCCGACCCGGAGATGTCGAGTTTCTTGACAAGGGAGTGTTGCATGGAGGCAGATCAAGACCTGTTGTCGTTTCGCGCCAGCCGGCAAGGCCCGACGGGGCGGGCGACCACGTCCTTGATCTTGCGAATCGGGACCCACAAGACCATGAAAACCGTTTACACCACTGGCGAGGCAGCAAAGATTTGCAAGGTCAGCCAGCAAACCATCATCCGCTGTTTCGACTCCGGCCAGCTCAAGGGCTTCCGGGTTCCGGGCTCGCGGTTCCGGCGCATTCCTCGGGAGGCGCTTTTCCGGTTCATGAAAGAGAATGGAATCCCCACGGACGCGCTGGAGAGCGGACGCCGGAGGATTCTGATCGTGGATGACGACCAGGCCGTGGTCGACCTGATCTCGGAGGTCCTGGCCACCGATGCGCGATTCGAGCAAAAAACCGTCAACAACGGTTTCGGTGCCGGGATGCTTGCCAAGGAGTATCATCCCGATCTGATCATCCTTGACGTGATGCTGCCGGACATCAACGGCCAGGCGGTCTGCGAACTGATTCGCCGCGACCCGACGATGTCCGACATCAAGATCATCTGCATTTCGGGAATGGTGGAAGAGGACAGGATCGCGGAGCTGCGCCAGTCCGGCGCCGATGATTTCTTGCACAAGCCGCTCGATATCGATGAACTGATGAAGCGGATTTGCCGACTCTTGGATATGGAGACCAGCGCCCTGAGCTGAAGCTCGAACCGGCCCCGTTCCAAACCGCGGCATGCCGGCTTGCAACGACCCGATCGTTCCAAGATCGGTCTTGATTCGAACTTCCTGGGCATCCATGCAATGGCGGATCGGGAAGGAGCCCGATGACTGTGCCGGCCCATCCAGGACGGAAAGCTGATTCCGCCAGACTGCGCAGCCGCGTGGAACGGCTTGAGCATCTACCGGTTCGCCCCCAGACCGCCCGGCTGGTGATGAATGCGGCATCCCAGGCCGATCTCGATGCGGGTTCTCCGGGCGCTGACTGGACGCGCATCCGTGCCGAGCTCGACGTGGATCCCGGCTGGATCCTCGCCGAACAGATCGGCGGTCGAGCAGTTCAACCGCTCCAGCTCATCGCAGAGCTGCCGTGGTGGTCCGCGGGAAACCTTGGCGGCCCGCGCGCCGAGGTCTTTCAAAGGCTCTGGAGGCACTCGGTCGCGGTGAGCGTGGCCGCGCGCTCACTGGCTCGCGAGACGGGCGCGCCCCATCCCGACCGGCTCGAACGCGCCGCACTGTTACACGGACTGGCCCGCTGGGCCATCGCGGCCATTGATCCGGAATGGATCGTCGGGTGGCTCGGCGAGACCGATCCGCGCGTGCGTCAAGAGCGCGAACGGGCGCAGTTCGGGACGGATCTCTGTGACCTTGGCCGCCGGCTCGCCGAAGGCTGGAGATGCGACCCGCTCGTCGTGGACGCGGCCTGGCTGCATGCCCCCTCATCCGCAGTGCTGAATCATGGGGCCGCCGAGACCGGGCCCCTGGCGCTCATCCAGCAGGCGTTCCTCTGGGCGGAACAGACGCCCTGGGCCCTCTTTCCCCGTGCCGACCAGGAGGCGATGCCCGGCGATCCCCGGCTGCGAATCGTCGTGGCGGAGGTCCAGTCACGCTGTGGGTCGCTCTTCGCCGCGGCCGACGCCACGGTCCACGAGGAGAAGATGACCCGGCAGAACGCCCGCCTCATGGTCCGCCTGGCGGAGGTCCATGCCCGCTGTGCCAGCCAGGAGCGGCTCTTCCAGGCCATGGCCGACGCACGGCCGACCGAGCCTCTGGGATCCTGGATGGACCGGGTCGGCATGATCTGGTGTTCCGAGCCCGAAGTGACCGCCGCTCGGATCGTGTGGAAGGACCAGGCCACCCCGGTGCCTCCGGATCACGCCACGGTTGCGGCCGAGCAAAAGTCGGAGCAGTACGATGGCCGGCCGCCATCGCTGGTGCTGCCGTGGAACTCCGTGGGCCCGGCGGGCGCGGAAATCCAGCTCTGGTGCGACGAGCGCCAGCCCGGGTTGCTCAGTCGCCTGGAAAACTCGCGTCTACTGGCTGCCTGGGAGGCCTGGGCATCGCTCCTGGCCGGCCGTGCATCGGTGGAAACGAGACTGCAAACGATCGTCGCGGCCGTACGGCAGCAGCACCTGGACCAGGAGAGCGAAACCCGGGAGGCAAGGCTTCAGGCCCTGGCGGAGTTCGCCGCCGGCGCCGGACATGAGCTGAACAACCCACTCGCCGTGATCGTGGGTCGGGCCCAGCTCTTGCTTGGCCGGTCTCAGAACGCCGAGGACAGCCGCTCGCTGCGGATCATCCTCAACCAGGCTCAGCGGACGCACCGGATCTTGCGCGACCTGATGTTCGTGGCTCGTCCGGCGGCTCTGCGGCCCCGCGCCTGCCGTCCTGCCGATGTGCTGCGCGCTTGCCTGGCAAGCGTCAAGCAGGAGTGCGAGGCACGCGGAGTCCGACTCGAGAGCGAGCTGGAGCCGGCCGATTCGCCAGCCTGGGCAGACCCCGATGCGCTCGGGCATCTCGCCGAGACCCTGGTGCGCAACGCCATCCAGGCCACAGCCCCTGGAGGACGGCTCCTGGTGCGCTCACGCGTGGAAGACAATCAACTGCGCTGGTGGTTCTGCGATAGCGGCAAGGGCATGACCGCGGCAGAAGGTGCGCATCTGTTCGATCCTTTCTACTGCGGCAGGCAAGCCGGCCGGGGACTCGGACTGGGGCTGCCCCGAGCCGCACGGATCGTGAACCTCGCGGGAGGATCGCTGACCTGGTCCAGCAACTCCGGCCAGGGAACGACTTTCCAGGTGCGGCTGCCCCTGATCGGTCCTCCCGACCAGATGGCGGCCGAGCAGCCGGCGGACCGCAGGCCGCTGGATGGCACGGCCGCGGCACCATGAGTTCAGGCACTCTGCGACTGTTCAACCATCTGGTCGGCCAGCGCGTGGCACTCCGCGCACAGGAAGGTCACGTTCAGTGGCTCGGCGTAGTCCCAGTGATGCCGCTGGAGCCTGCGCCGGCGGCGGCACCACGAGCAGCAGGGGGGACGCGTGATGAGCCCCAGCATCTCGCCCAGGGCCGCGGCATATCGGGCCGACCTCGTGCGCAAGGGCCGGGGATGCAAATCATCAAGACAGATCTCGATGTGCAGGCTCAGACGGGCAAGCACGGCGTTCTGCCTTCTCCGGAATCGTCTTTTCATGATTTGCACCTCATGACAAGGTTCCGCGGGAGTTGAGCCGAGCATACCCCGTACCGGTGTGCTCAGGGGCGAGGCATCTCGCCCGCTTGCGTTGCGTCCGCCTCTCACAGGACGCCTGGCGATGGCGGCGGGTTCGGAGCCACTGTCACGGTGACATGGGTCAGCAGCCCCTTGTCGTTACACATCTCCCAGACGCTGATGTCGCTATCCGGCGCGTCGGTCGCGAACTCATACCCGTGCGGAAAGAACGCCACGCGGTCCACGTCGCAACCGCTCTCGCTGGGGAACGAGTGCAGCAACCTTCTGTCCACCTGCTGCCAGTCGGGCCGCCCGTCGCGCCTCGTGGACCATCGGAACAGTTCCGGGCGATCTGGGTCCACCATGGCCCAGACCTTCACCAGCCCGTCACGCCCTGATGAGACCAGGACATCGCCGTTGCGCGAAAAGGCGATGGAGTTGAGTGCCTTCTCATGAGTTCGAGGATACCTCTGATCAAGCGGGCTCAGGTCTTTCCCGAGGATGAACTCGCTCCGCGCATTGCGCTGGGGTAATCCGATATGAACCAGGCGCACGCTCTTGTCGTCGCTGGCTGACGCGAGGACCAGGGGATTCGACGGCCAGAACGCCAGCGCCTGCACGCGCTGCCGGTGCAGTTTCTTGTGATAGACGACCGTGCTCCCCCGGATATCGCGGACCACGACGTTGCCGCTGGTGTCGCCCCAGGCAAGATGGTTTCCCAGGGGAGAGAAAGCCATGGCGACGATGCACTGTCTGGAGTGGATTGACCTCGGCGGCGGTCTGGATGACGAGGGTGCCTGGAACTCGCGGAAGATCGCGGGTGCGGCGCTCTCGATGTTCTCCCATCGCCAGAGCAGAACTCGCTCGTCGTAGGAGCCGGACGCCAGCAGATTCCAGCGCGGGCAGAACTCCAGGGCGGTCACGCCCGAGTCATGATCATCCAGTTCGTGCACCAGATCGCAGGTCGCCAGCGACCAGATCCTGATCCGTCCGAAGTGGTCCGCGGAGACCAGGTACTGGCCGCACGGAGAGAACGTCACCGCGCTGATCCGGTTAAAATGAGCTGAGTTCTGGTTCTGCTCGCACAGTTCCACCCGGTTGGAGGATTCGTCGGCTCCGGCCCGCTCCGGATGCTTTCCCACAAACACCTGCGCCAGATCATCCAGGGCTTCGACGAACAGGTTCTGGTCCACGCTGAAAGCAAATGCCGTACCCTGAGGATGGATGGCGAGGTTCGCCATCTTGCCCTCCATCCGCGCCCGGTACCTCCTCAAGCGGACGGTCACGGGCAAACTCAGGTCCAGCGGCTTCAACTCGCCGTCGTCTCCGGCCGCGCCCGGAACTCTCTCGATCTGCCCGGGTGAACTGCCGGTGGCAGCCGCATCGCGCGGTGTGGGGCTTGCCGTGACGTGCGGATGAGAAACGCCTTCCCGGGCCGGATCTCTTCCGGCCACCCGCGGCCCGAGTGCGAGCCGACCCTTGGCCGTCAAGGATGCGCGAATTCCATCGGCGGTCGGGGCCAGGTCCACCAGACCCTCGTGATCCAATGTCTCCAGCCAGTCCCGGACATCCAGCAGAGGGATCCGGGTCGACGCCGAGATTTTCACATAGTCGACGTAGTCCGTCTTCTCGCCCTGAGCATCCCGGATTGCTTGAAGTACCAGCCGCTGGGAGCCGAAAAGCCTGGCCATGAACGCGGCCCCCTGTCAGACCTGGTCTGCCGTTGCGCCAGGGTGATTTCCGGTCAGCTCCGCCGCGCCCAACGTCTCCCGCGTCAAGCACCCGGACGCAGGAACCATGAACAGGCCGATCTTGGCTTTTTCGGGCGCCTTTGTAAAGTATCCAGCGTACTGGATGGATCGAGGGGAAAGGCAGGGAACCCGGTGCTGTCCGACGGGCGTTCGTCGTCGGAGCGGTCAGCCGTGAATGAACTGTTCGCGCGCCATCAAGGCGGAACCCAGGACACCGGCGTCGTCGCCTAGCGCGGCACGGAGGATCTTGATGTGGCCTTCGGGGTCGGTGAGGATCTGGGTTCGAGCGGAGGTCCGTGCCAGCTCGACCCAGGGGTCGCCCAGCGCACCCGGCACGCCGCCGCCGATGATGACGACCTCGGGGCCGAGAACGTTGACAAGCCCACCCAGGCCCAGGCCCAGGTAGTGGGCGGCACGCTCCACCGCCTTCAAGGCCACCGCGTCGCAGGCGGCGACCGCCTCGGCGAGGTCCCCACTTTTCAGCCGCCCGTTCTTGCGGGCCATCTTCTCCCGGAGCACGGTCGGAATGCCCTTTTGAATGGCCTTGTTCACGCGTCTCTGGATGGCGGTCTTGCTGGCCAGGGCCTCCATGCAGCCCTCGGCACCGCAGCCGCACCGCGGCCCGCCGGCCTTGACGATGGTGTGGCCGATCTCTCCGGCATTGCCGGTGGAACCCGCCACGATCTGGCCGCCCATGATGATGCAGCCGCCAATGCCGGTGCCCACGAACGCCGCGATCATGTCGCGATAGCCGCGCCCAGCCCCCAGGCGAAACTCGGCGTATCCCGCCACCCGCACATCGTTCTGCACCAGCACCGGCCGGTCCAGGTACGCGGCGAGCTCCGGACCGATCGGATAGTTCTTCACGTTCAGGTTGGCACTGAAGAGAATGACGCCCGCCTTGACGTCCAGAGGGCCAGGCGAGCCGATTCCGCCCGCCGCAAGCTGGTCGCGAGAGATGCCTGCGGAGGCGAGGGCCTCGCCGGCGCACTCGATCATCGCCTCCAGGATCGCCGGCCCTCCCTCTCGGGCCGGCGTATTCCGCTTGCCGCGCCCCAGGATCCGGTTGTCGGCGCTCACCACACCGGCCAGGATCTTGGTGCCACCCAGGTCCACGCCGAGGATCGGCGGGCCATCCCCTTGCCATGTCATGCGCTGCGCTCCGAACGGGTGACTCGAACTCGATCAGGTCGGTACGCCGATCGCCAACTTTCGACCGAGTCTATCGAAGCAGGATCGGTGGCGAAACGCGCCGGGCGGGGATTCCGGAATCCTCAGGGCAATCGTCGGGTCACTGCACCGTGTTACGAGGCTTGCCATCCGCGGATTCGAGCAGTTCGTCGAGATCCGCACCATCGATGGTTTCCTGGTCCACCAGGCGGGCCGCGATCCGGTCCAGTGCGAAACGGTGGTCCAGCAGGATCTTGTGGGCGCGCTCCTGGGCTTGATCCACAATCCTGCGGACTTCGAGATCAATTTCTCGGGCCGTCTGCTCACTCCACCTTTGTTCCTGGGCGCCTGGACCGGTCTGGTTGTCCCTGAGGTAATTGAGCCGGCCGAGGACGCTGGACATTCCAAACTCGACGACCATGCGCCGGGCGATCTGGGTGGCGCGGCTGAGGTCGTTGGAACAGCCATCAGAAGCCTCTCCCAGCGCCAGCTCCTCGGCCAGAGTTCCGCCCAGCAGGGTGCTCACCGCGTTTTCCAGCGATGTGCGCGTATGGAGCAAGCGGTCCTCCTCGGGGCGATAGAGCGTGTAGCCCAGTGCTCCACTGCCGCGGCCGATGATCGAGACCTTGTGGACAGGATCGGTGTCGGGCAGCTTGCGCCACCAGGGCGTGGCCCGCCTCGTGGAACGCGATCCGCTCCTTCTCCCCCGAACGCAGCAGCCGTTGCCGTTTCTCGGGACCGGCGATCAACCGCTCGATGCCTTCCTCGAATTCGGGGAGGCCGACGGTCGTCTTGCCGCGCCGCGCTGCCAGCAAGGCGGCCTCGTTGACAAGGTTGGCCAGGTCCGCCCCCACGAAGCCCGGCGTGATCGCCGCGACCTGGCGCAGGCTGATTGTCTCTTCGAGCGGGACAGCGCGTGCGTGGACCTTGAGGATCTGTTCCCGGCCGATCAGGTCGGGGCGGTCCACGACCACTTGCCGGTCAAAGCGGCCAGGACGCACCAGAGCCTGGTCGAGCGTTTCGGGGCGGTTGGTCGCGGCCAGCAAGATAATACCCCGGTTCGCGTCGAAGCCGTCCATCTCCACCAGCAACTGGTTGAGCGTCTGGTCGCGCTCGTCGTGGCCGCCGGGGCCGCCGGGGCCGCGTGCCTTGCCGATCGCGTCGAGCTCGTCGATGAAGATCAGGCAGGGGGCCTTGGTGGCGGCTTTGGCGAACAGGTTGCGGACCCGCGACGCACCCACGCCGACGAACAGCTCAACGAAATCGGAGCCGGAGAGTGAGAAAAACGGCACCCCCGCCTCACCGGCCACTGCGCGGGCCAGGAGCGTCTTGCCCGTCCCGGGAGCACCGATCAAGAGCACCCCCTTGGGAACCCGACCTCCCAGCGAGCCGTACTTCCCGGGAGTCTGCAAGAACTCGACGACCTCGCGCAGCTCGGTGACGACCTCGTCGTGGCCGGCAACGTCGTTGAAGGTGACCCGGTGCGAACTGCCGGTGTACACCCGCGCCTTCGTTCTGGCAAAGGCCATCGCCGAGCCCATCCCGCCGGAGCGCGAGAAGACCCAGGAAAATGCCAGCAGCATGAGTACGAACAGGGCACCGGGAAAGACCACCGTCTGGAGTGCCGAGGGGCCCGACTCGGCATCGTAATTGCCGCCGGGAACATGCAGATCGAGCAGCCGGATCAGGTCCTCGTCGTGTTCCATCCCCACGCGTGAGACGCGGAAGCGAGCCAGTTTTCCGGTCTCCGGCTCGACCGTGCGCAGCCGGCCCTCGATGACCGAGGGGCCAAGACGGGCCGATACGACCTCATCCTGTTCCACCAGCTTGCGAAACTGGCCATAAGGGAGAGTTCGCACGGGACTCTCCAACCAGAGTGCCAGCACCACTCCGAGCGCCACGAGCAGGGTGCAGCCGCACAGGAGTAATGCCAGCAGAAGTTGCCTGTGACGCCGCGAGTGCGAGGGTGGGGTTGTCGAGGATTTCATTCCGTCAACCAGGAGAGAGAGCCACGATGCTGGTCCGGGTGTGATCGATGGTTGAAGGCCATTCTCAGAGGCTAGAGCTCAGGATGTCAGGGTGGCGGGCCGGGTCAAGGTTTGGCGGCCATGCCGAAGGCGCATCGCATGCGGTTCAGGGTGCCGAGGGGTTGCGCTCCCGGCCGCGGGTATGCCCCGGCGGCCCATTTGCAGCGGGCTGGCGCCGGCCGATCAGCAGGTGCGGGGTTGGTGTCGGAGTCTCAACGCGGCGTGCCTTGGAGAGGTCGATCGCCTCGTCGGAGAGAGCCACATCAAACTTGCGATTGCCGGGTAGCTGGAGAGGGAGCCGGATGGTGAACGTGCTCCCCTGTCCAAGCTCGCTCTTCAAATGGATCTCGCCGCCCAGGAGCCGGGTGAGCTCGCGCACGATCGATAGCCCCAACCCGGTCCCCTGGTGCTCGCGCGTGAGCACGTTGTCTTCCTGGCCGGGCACCTTGGCCTGACGGAACTTCTCGAAGACGGTCTCGCGATCCTCCTCGGCGATGCCGATGCCGGTGTCTTCCACCTCGAGCACCACGTTGCGCCCTTCGGCGCGGGCACGCAGGGTCACACGCCCCCCCTCGGGAGTGAACTTGATCGCGTTGGAAAGCAGGTTGTAAAGGATCTGGCGGACCTTGCCGGGATCTTGCCGCAAGAGGGGGATCGCCTCGTCCAGCCGGCACTCCAGGGCGATGTTCTTGCGGTCGGCCATGGGCCGCGTCAGGTTGGCCACGCCCTCGCATACATCGCGGATCGAGAAGTCCTCGACCCGGACCTCCATCTTGCCACTCTCAATCTTGGCCAGGTCGAGGATGTCGTTGATCATGCCCAGAAGCATCTTGCCGGACGTCTGGATGTTGCTGGCGTAGCGCCGCTGCCGCTCTCCCAGCGCATCGCTGCCGGAGAGGACCTCGGAGAAGCCGATGATCGAGTTCAGGGGCGTGCGCAGCTCGTGGCTCATCGTCGCCAGGAAATCGCTCTTGATCCGGTTCATCTCGTAGAGCGCCATGTTCGCCTGAGCCAGCTCGTCCACCTTGCGGTCGAGGTCGCCGTTGACGTCGCGCAGCTCCTGCTGCATGGCGACCAGGTTATGCAGCATCCGGTTGAAGGCGTGCGAGAGGTCCTCGAACTCGTCGCCGGTCTGGATCTGGCTGCGGATGTTCAGCCGGCCCGCCGCGATGGCATCGGAGACGTCACGCAAGTGCTTCACGGGCTTGACGATGACATAGCGGACGATCATGGCCGAGCAAATCATCGCCAGGATCGCCGTCACCAGCGCCGCGGTGATGAGCATTGCCCGGTTGGTGATGATGGCCTTATCGGTGGCTTCCATCGGAACGTGGACCACCACCGCGCCGGCCAGGTCGCCCGCCTTCGTGGGGACCCAGTGCTGGCCGTCGCCGGCAGGGCGCATCAGGTGGTTGTCCAGGTGCTCGGTCTCATCATCCTGGCTCCCCGCGGTCTCGTGCTCTCTCGTTCCTTGCTATGACAGTCCATGAGACAGGACGACTTGAATGTCACGGCCTGAATATACTGATATTCCTTCCTGGCCTTGTTGATCCCCTCCAACCACATCGGCGTGCCGTCCGCGAAATAGTAGGGCCGGTCCTGGGGCTTGCCCGCACGCCGCAGCGCATCATCGTCGGAGGCCGCGGCCGCTTCCACGAAGCGCGCCAGGGCAGACTTCTCGAACTCGTCCTGGGGCTGCTTCTTGGAGTCCCTGGCGCGTATACGGGTTGAGGATCCGGGGCTCGAAGTCGGGCAGATCGTCGAGCGGCCTGAGACCGCCCCAGAGAACATCGATGATGGACTCGAACCGGTCGTTCCCGAGCTGCTTGTAGTGGATGTTCATGAGCGTCGGGTTGACGAGCATGCGCGCCGTCTGGGTGGTCTGCTTCTTCACCAGGCTCTCTGTCTTGACGCCGTAGAGTAGAAAGCTGAACGTGACCAGCAGAAAGATCCCCAGCCCGAAGATGAAGCGGCACTTGCGCTCCAGGCTGGTCTCGCCGAGCAGGTGCTTGAAGCTGCGATAGGACACCGATCGTGGTCCTCGACCTGGCTCCCGGCTCCGCCGAAGCCCGCGGCACCGGTGTCGCGATGCCAGCGAGCATCCTCTGCCCGGAATCCGCCCGGCTCCGCCGTCGCTCTGAAAAAGGAAGCTTCACCCTACTCGAAATCGCGCGCACGGCCAGACCGTGTTGAAAGTGGAGGTGGAGGCCCGTGCGGTGCGCGCCGGTGGGTGCGTCGTCGCCGCTTGTGCCTTCCAATCTTGAGGTCATTTTTACAATCCGCGCACCTCACCGCGGATTTGCTGGACTGACCGGCAAACCCGATCCGATCTCACTTCTCGATGTCCGCCGATGTGCGCGGACCGGCCCGCACCCGAGGCTCCCATGATAACCCGTGGACAGGTGCTCTCGTACACGACCTTGAGATTGCTGTTGCTGCTTGCGATCTTGCCTGGCGGAATGGCCTGCGTGGGAACACAGAACATCCACGACGGCAAGCACGCGGGCAACACGCGCCCGCTCGCGGACGAGGTTCGGTTTCCGGACGCCGAGCAGATGATCGACGACCTTGACCGGATGCTCACGTCGAACGGAACCATCGGGGTGAAGTCGCCCGATGTCTGGGGCCAGGATCGGCTTGCGAAGTTCCGGTCGGAATACGAGGCCCAGCTCTCCGAATGGCTCAAGACGGGCTACAAGAGCGATGTCAATGCATCGATCCGCCGCAGCGAGAGCGAGACCCGGCGCTTGATCCTGGGAACATCGCTGAGCGTGCCGGAGCCGGGTGGCACCGCCTCGTCGGGACCCGCCACGGCCCCCGGCTCCGCCGCCAAACCGGCACCGACGCCCGCCGTGGCCGCGACGGTGGCCGCGCTCCCGCCTGACCGCATGGCCGTGGCCCTGGAACCCACCGTCGTGCTCGACGAGCACTCGAATTATTTGAACCACCTCAACCAGTTACGGAGAATCAACGCGGGCGATGATCTCACCGACCGGCCGGGTTACGGACTCTACCTGGTGCGGATTCCGGTAACGCTCTCTCCCGGTCCCAAGAGCCGGCGCGGCAAGGGCGCAATCATCACGGTCTCGGCGAAGTCCCTCATGACCAGGGACACCTTGCGAAATACCCTGCGCAGCGCGGTCATCAACGAGACCGTCAATAACCTCACGCAGGCCATCGGCGAGGCCGCGAAGCCGGGAGGTGAGCCGTCCAACGGAGCACTTGCAGGCTCGTTCTCCTTGATCTCCTATGCGGATACCGAGGTTTTCTACGGAACACAAAGCACAAGCCTGTTACGGGCTGAGGCCGAACGGCTCCTGGCGAAGGATCTGGCCGACGAACCGCACCACCGCAACACGCGGATCGCTGACTGGCTGCGCGGCGAGCTTGAAGTCTCGTACCATTTGCTGGAGGAGGCGGCCACACCCGAGCGGCAGGGCCAGCGCGTTGCCACCTACGATCCGCTCGAGGAGATCGGCGACATGGTCACGCGCCGCGATTACACCAAGCTCGCCCGCTTGCAGGCGTCCGGCAACCAGGACAAGCAGGTTCTGAGGGCCGGCGGAACTTCGCTTCAGACCGAGGCCGATACCACAGGCGCCCATCGCCGGCGTACCTCAGCCTTTCTGGGCTATGCGCTGAAGGTTCAGGCCGCAGCCGTGAACCGGCGTCTCAAGCAGGACATGGCCGACCAGGACCCGACCCTGAAGCTGGCGGACCTCAGGAGGGTCAGCTTCTTCGAGACAGAGCCCTCCCAGGGGGCGATGCTCTTGTTCGAGCGCTATGTCGACGCGAAATGGCCGCTCCGCGTCTACGCGATCGAGCCGGTGATCGCACAGCAGAACGTGGCTGACGGTTTCGGCCGGCGCACCCAGTCTGCCCTTGAGCTGGGTGCGGCATCGCCCGTCGGGCCGCTCCGTGCGATCAGTGGTCTGGCCTCGGTCGCCCTGGCTTCTGAACGCGGCCGGGTCGAAGACGAGAACGCCATCCGCCTGAACCCGACCATGGTGGGATTCGGAGCCGGTGAACGCTCCTTCGGCTGGATCTTCTATCCCCGCATCCAGACCCGGCTGCGCGACGGCCGCCTGCTCACCGACGTCGCTCTGCTTTTGAACGGGCGGTTCCCCGATCCGACTGGCAAGGAGCAGAGCATCGAGCCCGGTCAACGAGAATGCACGGCGCTGATCGTGATGCCGAACTTTGTCCCCAAGATCGAGTTCATCACCGTGGCCAACTGGTTCCGCACCAGCGAGGTCGGCGACGGTCAGAAGTCGGACCTGGAAAAAGCCTCGACGCTGTCGCGCAAGCTCGTCGCGGCCGAGAGCGCTCTGACACGGGCCAGGATCGAGGGCCAGTATCGCCCCGAGGAATACCAGATCGCCCTGGAACGGCTCAATCAGCTCAAGAGCTTGATGCCCACCCAGCGGCTTGTCGTGCAGGTGCCGTACGCGGACAACAACAATGACTCGCGCATCTTCTGCTCGCAGGGCGGTCAGCTTCGCCCCGCGCTGCTGGCCTGGCACGGGCCACCACCGGAGGAAGGCGAGGAATCGACCATCCTCATCGAGGGCAAGAACTTCAGCGTGCATGACACGCACGTGATTGCCGGCGGCAAGAGCGCGAGCCAGGTGCTGGTGAGCCGCAATATCCTGGAGGTGACTATCTCCAGGGACTCCCGCCCCTCACCGGGCGCGGACGGCGTTCCGCTCCTGGATATCAGCGTCGCCACACCCAACGGGGTGTCCAATCATCTCCTGATCCGCATGCGCCCTGCCCGTTCCGACCCCAGCCAGCCCTGCCAGCCCCCCGCGAATCACGAGCAGAAGACGCCAGCCGAGAACACCGCGCTCAAGAACGCGGCGCCCACGGAAGCCGAGCACAAAGACCTGGCGATCAGGGACGCCGCGCTCAAGAAGGGTGGAACGAAGCCGGTCGTCCACCAGCTCACCAGGAGCGATGCGCGTGCCGGGAAGTGATGAAAGACCGGGGAACGCCGCGACGCGGCGGTGAGCCACCAGGCGGTGCGCGTCGCGGCCTTCGGTTCCCATCGGCGACACGGCCTTTACCGTGGCTGGGCAGAGGTGCGGTTCTTGCGGATCTCGCAACTGCGGTGGTATGCGTCCCGCACGGCCTCGCGAGCGTCGCGCCAGTTCATCGAACCCCGCTCCGTGCTCTGGGGCCAGTCCCGTTCCAGGTCAGTCTCGAGGTCCTCGAAGTTGCGGCCCTGGTGCTTCGACTCGGCCTCTGCGCCGTAGCGATAGGCGGGCCGGTAGGTCTCGAAGGTCCGCCCTTCCTTGGCATAGGGGCGGGACGAGAAGTTCTCGCGCAGCCAGTTGTCCTCGGTGGTTGGATCAATGAGTTCCCCCACTCCCTTGCCCGCGTAGCCGCCGGCAACCGCCCCGGCGGCCGCGCCGATGGCCGTGCCGACCGGACCGGCCACCGTGCCAACCGCTGCGCCGGTGGCAGCGCCGCCGAGTGCGGCTCCGATCCCGGTCTCCACGGGGTGCGATCCTGGCGCGTCGGTGATGGGATCAGGATTCCGACTGCCGCGGGGTGGTACATCCACTTTCTTCTCGGGGTCTTTGATGTTTGCCATGATGCGACTCCGTGGGTAAACGCTTGCGATCATCCGTATGCCAGCACAGCCTTGGAACGCTGATGCGCGGCTGCCGCATCAAGGAATCTGCAAATCAAGTGCCGTCGCGACTCTCCCCAGGACCCCGGAATTCTCTGGCCCGAGACGCAGTCAGCAACCGTGCCGATTGACCACGTCCGCCGGGACCCGTACGATTCAGGCAGATCCACTCATGGGCGGTGGGTCGGAACGAAGGCCGAGAGGGCCACGCACCCAGGGGTAACGGGTGGGTGGCTTTTTTTGTTGGGACTGGGCCTGGCGAGCTATGGCGGGCCTGCCACGTCGCAGGTCCACCTGGTCCCGATCACGGGCGCGCTGAAAACGGCACGCCAGCCCATGCATCATGAGTCATCCAACGTCTGAACACGGGGAGTTCCGCAATGAGCAAGGATCAGAAGCCTGCTGGGAATACCGAGCCCGCGGCACAGCCCTCCCGGTGGAACGGGATACAGCGAGACATCGCAACGGCCGCGTATTATATCTGGGAGAAGGAAGGCCGGCCTCAGGGACGCGACATGGATCACTGGCTCAAGGCCGAGCACCATGTCCGCCGGCTTGTCGACGCCGACAAGTCGCGTGGACCAGCGCGCTGAGGCAGAGCGAAGAACGCGGACCCTGACCGAGCCATCGCCCGGGACGATGAATGCCCGGCCACAGCGAGGTTCATCCGCCGGATGTCTTCTTCGCCCTGCCGCGCCGCAAGGGTTGACAGCGCGGACAGTAGTAGGTGGACCGGCCGATGAGCCCGGGCATCCTCA
Organism: uncultured Planctomycetaceae bacterium; assembly: GCA_963833985.1. Taxonomy (GTDB): domain Bacteria; phylum Planctomycetota; class Planctomycetia; order Isosphaerales; family Isosphaeraceae; genus Aquisphaera. Next base: position 3,972,558 of record CAWIAD010000002.1, on the reverse strand, counting down.
TCCTCGCGATCGGGCGGCCGCACGCGCGGCAGGGTTTCTGCTCCCGTCCGTAGGTGGCATTCTGGGCGAGGAATCCGCCCTCCAGCCCGAGCACGGTCCGATAGCCAGCATCGAAGCTTGAGCCTTCCGCAACGATCGCGGTCCTGAGCGTCTCGCCGATCGCCGCATGCAGCCGGACCAGCTCGGCGCGGCTCAGCCCGCTCGCCGTGCGCTGAGGATGGATTCTCGCGGCGAAGAGGATCTCGTCCGCGTAGATATTGCCAATCCCCGCAAGCAACTTCTGGTCCATGAGCGCCGGCTTGATGCCGCGCAGGGTGCGCCGCAGCCGGGCCGTGAGCTCCTCCAGCGTGATCGCGAGCGCATCGGGCCCGTGAGATCTGGCGAACGCCAGCTCGGCCGGCTCGAGCCCGTCGAACCAGTGAATCTTGCCCAGCCTCCGCGTGTCGCAATACCAGACCGACGCATCCGGATTCGCCAACCGGAATGTGAGGCGAATATGCTCATCTCTGGGGGGGGCGACGAGCCAAAACCCTCCAGTCATCCGCGGCTGGATGACGATCATCCCCCGGGAATCAGCGAGGGTGATTCCAACCCACTTGCCGCGGCGGATGACTTCGGCGACCTGCACCATCCGGCCGCGGTTCTCGAACTCGATGGCGCCGCAACCCTGGATCAGGTAGGGATCGTGGACCTCGATGCGCTCGATCAGCCGGCCGACCAGGGCCGGCCGTAGGCCCCGGACCATCGTTTCCACCTCGGGAAGCTCTGGCATCCTCACACTCCAGGCAAAGCAAAAGGACCAGCTCATCGTACCAGCCATCTCCTGTTTCAGGCAAATCGGCGCCAATCGGTCATCTTCACGCATAGTCCTTCAAAAATTCTCACAGTGTTGACAGCTTCTGGCGTATAGTGGAAACTGGAATGAGCAACCAGGACCGTTATCTTCCAAGAATGAGCCGATGATGCTCGTTGAGACGCGCCGTCAACGCCTTCTGGAGCTGGTCAGCAGGCAGGGCTTTGCGACCCTGGACGAGCTGGTGCGGACGCTGCGCGTTTCCGAGAGCACGGTCCGGCGTGATCTGGAGGCCCTCGACCTGGCCGGTTCGGTGAAGCGGACGCATGGCGGGGCGGTTTACTCGGGCGAGGTCCGCGCGATGCCGGCGCTCGAGGACCGGGCGGAGACGGCACTGCTGCAAAAGCAGGCCATCGGCCGGGCGATGGCCGCGCTGCTCGAGGACGGCGACACCGTCTTGCTGGACGGCGGCACAACGACCCTGGAGGTCGCCCGTGCGCTGGCGGGACGCCGGCTTCAGGTGGTCACCAACAGTTTGCCGATTGCTCAGCTTCTGGCCTCGAGCCAGCAGACGGACCTGATCTTGATTGGCGGCTACATCTATCCCCGCACGGGCGTGGCGCTCGGGCCCCTGGCCATCGTGACGATGCAGGGCATCCGGGTGCGCAAGGCGATCCTTGGCGCCGGCGGCATCATGGCCGACGGCGTCTACAACTCGAACCTGCTGCTGGTTGAGACCGAACGCCAGATGATGGCCTGCGGACAGGAAGTGGTCATCGTCGCCGACTCCACGAAGTTTGGCCGGCTGGCACTGGCCCGGCTCTGCGCCTTGAATGAGGTTCAGCGCCTGGTGACCGATCCCGGCCTCGGCGCTGAAGACCGAGGCATGCTTGAGGCCGTGGGCCTTCAGGTCCATGTCGCCCCTCTGCTCGTGCCGGAGCACTCGAACGGCGACTCCGTCTCCGAGCCCCCACGCACCGCGACCATGAGGACCCAGGAATGAGCGCACTGGCAACCCGTGACCACGTCGAGTCGCTGGTCCGATCCATCCTTGTCAATCAGATTGGCGCAGGGGTGTCGTCCAACGGCGACGGCCAGAGCCGCGCACGGCACCAGGCCAGCCAGCCAAAGCTGGTGGTCAATATCTCGGCCCGGCATTGCCATCTCACCCAGGCCGATGTGGACACGCTCTTCGGCCCTGGCTACGAGCTGACCGCGATGCGCCGGCTCTACCAGGACACCGATTTCGCGGCCAACGAGACCGTGGCCGTGGTCGGCACCCGCCAGCGGATGATTCCAGGCGTGCGGATCCTTGGCCCTTGCCGCAAGTTCAGCCAGGTGGAGCTGGCCTTCACCGACGCCATCAGCGTGGGAATCGACGCACCGGTACGTCTCTCCGGAGACATCGAGGGGACGCCCGGCTGCCTGCTCATCGGGCCGAAGGGCTCGCTGGTGCTGCCGCAGGGGGTGATCCGGGCCGAGCGGCATGTCCACATGGGGCCGAAGGACGCCGCGCACTACGGCGTCAAGCACCTGGACCGCCTGAACATGCGGGTGGACAGCCCCTGCCCTTCCACGCTTGAGGGGCTATTAGTGCGAACCCATCCCGACTGGAAGCTGGAGGTGCACATCGACACCGACGAGGCCAACGCCTGCGACCTCGCCCATGCGACGAACGTAACCTTGATGAAAGCATGAGCAGATTCTGATTCTAGATTCTGGATTGTGACCATGACGATGCTCGGAACCAACGACCATTGACCTCAACCCGCGGAAGGAGGGCCTCTCGTGGCCTCAGCAGCAATTGAAGCACTGGGAATGATCGAGACGAAGGGCTTTGTCGCGCTCGTGGAAGCCAGCGACGCGATGCTCAAGGCGGCCAACGTGGAGCTGGTTGGCTGGGACAAGATTGGCAGCGGCCTGGTGACGGCGTTCGTGGCCGGCGACGTCGCCGCGGTGAAGGCGGCTGTGGACGCCGGCGCGGCCGCGGCCAGCCGCATCGGCGAGGTGGTGAGCGTGCAGGTCATCCCCCGTCCGCACGAAGACCTGGCCGGCGTGCTTGCCTTCACCAGGTCCGCGACAGCCCAGGCGGTTTCCTCTTCCTCCAAGACCCCCAAGAACGACGGAGCCTGAGACGATGGCGACGCTTGAAAAACCGGTTTCGCGAACGAACTCCTTGCGTAACGGCACCGCCGGCGAGGCGCTGGGACTGATCGAGACCAAGGGCCTGGTGGGCATGATCGAGGCCACCGACGCGATGCTCAAGGCCGCCAATGTGCACCTGGGCGGACGGGTTCAGGTTGGTGGCGGCTTCGTGACCACGCTGGTACGAGGCGACGTCGGCAGCGTCCGCGCCGCGGTCGAGGCCGGCGCCGAAGCGGCCAGCCGCGTGGGCGAGCTTGTCAGCGCCCACGTCATTCCCCGTCCCGATGCGGCCGTTCTGGCAACCTTCCTGGGCTGATCGAAGGGAGCAACACGCATGAACGGTAACGCGCTGGGCCTGATCGAGACCATGGGACTCATCGGCCTGATCGGTGCGGTCGACGCCATGCTCAAGGCGGCCACCGTCGAGCTGGCGAGCTCGGTCATGAAGCTCGACGGCGGTGTCGTCAGCGTCATGGTCCGTGGCGACGTCAGCAGTGTTCGAGCCGCCGTGGAAGCCGGCGCCGAGGCCGCGGCACGCATCGGCGAGTTGCGGGCCGCCCACGTCATCCCTCGCCCCGACCCGGCCGTCGTCCAGGTCTTCCTGGGAGGATCGTCGCGGTGAAGATGCTCGTCGCCAACCTGGGATCCACCAGCTTCAAGTACCGGCTCTTCGACCTGGGAGACCCGGCCGAGCCGGTGCTGGCGCGGGGCCATCGAGCGGATTGGCGGCCCGATGGCCCGCATCGTCGTCAAGTCGGTGCGCGGCGAGCGCTCGCTCGACCGGCCCATCGGCGACCACGGCGACGCAGTGCAACTCTGTCTCGACCAGCTCACCGATCCCGAGATCGGCGTGCTGGCGAGCCCCAGCGACGTGGCGGCCATCGGCTTCAAGGCCGTCCACGCCCGCAACCTGACCGGCGTCCATCGAGTTGACGACCACGTGCTGGCGGCGATGGAGGCCTTCGCCGACGTCGCACCCGCGCACAATCCGCCCTACACGAAGGCCATGCGGATGCTCCGCGAGCGGTTTCCGGAGCTGCCACTGGTGGCCGCGTTCGAGACCGGCTTTCACCGCACAATCCCGGAATCCAACCAGCGCTATGCCATCCCCGAAGCCTGGGCGACGGAGCTGGGCATCCGCCGCTGGGGTTTCCACGGGGCCAGCCATCGTTACATCTCCTGGCGCGTGCCCGAACTCGTAGGCCGCACCGAGATCCGGATCATCTCCTGCCACCTGGGTGGGAGCTCGTCGCTGGCGGCCATTCGCAACGGCCGCTCGGTGGCGTGCAGCCTGGGCATGAGCCCGCAGTCCGGCCTGCCTCACAACAACCGGGTCGGCGACTTCGACGTCTTTGCCCTGCCCGTTCTGCTCCGCGAGACCGGCAAGAGCCTGGAAGAGATTCTTGATATCCTGGCGAACCGATCGGGACTCGAAGGCCTCTGCTCCGCACGCGACCTCCGCGATATCGAGGCGGCCGAGGCAGCCGGCGACGCGTGCGCGGAGCTGGCCATCGAGATCTTCATCGGCTCGATCCGTCACTATCTGGGAGCCTTCCTCGTCGAACTGGACGGTGCCGATGTGATCGCCTTCACCGGCGGCATCGGCGAGAACTCGGCGCGCATTTGCGCAGGGGTCTGCCGCGCGCTCGATTGGTTCGGCATCGCGCTGGACCCTGCGCTCAATGCCAGTGGCCCCGCCGAGCGGGTGGTGTCTGCCGCCGGCTCGCGGGTCCAGGTCTGGACCGTCCCCACCAACGAGGAGCTCGTGGTGGCGCGGCAGTCCCGAGCGCTGCTCGAATCGGGCAGGACTTCAATGGAGTAATGGCCACACCATCCTGATGTTCAGACGGACCTTCGCGGGACGGTCCCTGGTCGTTGTAAACGGAGGACATGTCTCACCATGTTCCTGGCGCGCGTGACTGGCAGCGTGGTGGCGACCCAGAAGGTCGCCTCGATGACCGGACACAAGCTCCTGACCGTCGAACCCTACAAGGTCGGCGACGAGGGAGCGGACCGGCTCGTCCCCACAGGACGGACCTTCGTGGTCGTCGACACGCTCGGAGCCGGGCTGGGTGAGATGGTCCTCATCTGCCAGGGCTCGAGCGCCCGGCTCACCCCGGAAACCGAGAAGCTCCCCATCGACGCCGTGGTCATTGGCCTGGTTGATACCGTGGACGTCGGCGGCAAGGTTGTCTTCAGCACGCGCGATCTTTCTTGAACCCCACACAAGAGCGGCGAATTGCAGGCCTCGAGACCCCGAGCCCGACAGGGCCCCATCCGCAACGGTGCTTGCCATGCAAATGACTGAAGATTTGATCCGCAACGTCGTTCAACAGGTCCTCTCCCAGATGGGCAACGGAGCGCTGCCCGCCAATGGCAAGACGCCCGCGCAGCACGGGGAGCATGGGCGTCTTCCCGACGGTGGACGGCGCCGTGGCGGCCGCCGGCGCGGCCTTCGAGCAATTCCGGCACCGCGGGCTCTCCGAACGCAAGAAGGCCGTCGAGTGCATCCGCCGGCTCTGCGTGGAGCAGGCCGACGAGCTCGGACGGGCGGAGCTCGAGGAAACGAAGATCGGCCGGCTCGATCACAAGATCGCCAAGCTCAAGGAGACGATCCCGCTGATCCCGGGCGTCGACTACCTGCGAACCGACATCGCCAGCGGCGACCACGGTCTCACGCTCACCGACTACGCCCCCTTCGGCGTCATCGGCGCCATCACGCCGGTGACCCACAGCTTGCCGACGCTCGCCGCCAACGCCATCAACATGCTGGCCGCCGGCAATACGGTTGTCTTCAACGCCCATCCCTCGGGGGGCAATATCGCCGCCCTGGGGGTGCGCCGGTTCAACCAGGCAATCCAGCAGGAGACCGGCCTGGAGAACCTGCTGACGATCATCGACCCGCCCACGCTCAAGACCGCCGCGCAGCTTTTCGACCATCCCGCCATCAGCCTGCTGGTAGTGACGGGCGGTCCGGCCGTGGCACGCGCGGCACTGGCCAGCAAGCGCAGGGCGATCGTCGCCGGGCCTGGAAATCCGCCAGTCGTCGTCGACGGCACGGCCTGCCTGGAGAACGCGGCGAAGTCCATCGTTGTGGGCGGGTCCTTCGATAACAACCTGCTTTGCATCGGCGAGAAGCAGGTCTTCGCCGTGGCCGAGGTGTTCGACTCGCTCACCGAGGCGATGACGCGCCACCATGGCTACCGGCTCTCCGCCAGCCAGATCGAAGCTCTGACGAAAGCGGCGTTCACCAGCGGCAACGACGGCAAGGCGCACGTGAACAAGGACTTCATCGGCAAGGACCCGTCATTCCTGGCCGAGGCCGCCGGGGTGAAGCTTCCCGCGGGCATTGACCTGCTCTTCGGCGAGACCGGCTTCGAACATCCGTTCGTCCAGGAAGAGCAGATGATGCCGTTCGTGCCGTTCGTGCGCGTGTCGAACGTCGACCGGGCAATCGCCCTGGCGAAGGAGAGCGAACACGACTTCGGTCATACCGCGATCCTGCACTCGCGCGACACGACCGTCATGGCGCGGATGGGAAAGGCCATGGACTGCACGATCTTCGTGGTCAACGGCCCCTGCATCGCGGGCCTGGGTGCCGGGGGAGAGGGCGTTCCCTCGTTCTCCATCGCCGGCCCGACCGGTGAGGGCGTGACCACGCCGCTCACCTTCTGCCGCCAGCGCCGGTCCGCCATCGTCGATGGGTTGAGGTTTCTATGAAATGGCTGGCATCGACGCCTTGCTACCGGCGATTGCAGAGGTTTTGACATGCAACTTGGCCGCGTGATTGGTACCGCGACGTCGACCATCAAGCATCCCACCTTTCAGGGGGAACGCTTGCTCGTGGTGCAGCTCGAGACCGCCGCTGGCCGGCCCGACGGCGAACCGGTCCTGGTCTTCGACCGTCTGGCGCCGGCGCGGGCGACCGGGTGGTCTGCACCAACGATGGCCGCGCGCTCCAGGAACTGCTCGGCCCGACCACACCAGGCCGGTGGAGCGTCCTCGGGCTGCCCGATCGTCAGGCACGGGAAATCTGAACCGAAACGTGGGTCTTCGCTCGATGGGACAAGCCGCCGTTCGTGCACCTGGTTCCGTTCCCGCAGCCGACACTCCGTGGCTGAGCGTGGGAGAACACGCGGCAGCCGCCCGGGACCCGGTGCGGCAGGTTGCCTGGGCGGTGCGAGAGGTTCTGCTGGAGCAGAGAGGCGACACGGCATCGCGGCCAGATGCCGGCCGCCATGTCGTTCTCGACCGGCTCTTTTCGCTCCGGCATGCCGAGGCGCTGCCACCGGGAACACGGAGCATTCAGCTTGTGCCGGCTGCCGTCATCACGCCGATGGCGCGCGACTGGCTCAAGCAGCGCGGCATCATGGTACGCAGGGGAACCGCAGACCTGTCGCTGCAGGCTCTTGGCGAGTGGGCCTTCGCCATGGCCGGCGATGCGGAAATCCTCGGGACAGTGCAAGCGCTGCGGCGGTCGTTGCTCGACGACGCTCGGGCCTGGATCGAGATCGAGTCTTCGCTGGTATCTGTAGGAAGCTGGCTGCTGACGGGGAAAGGTCGCGGGGTCATGTACGTCACCTCGGAGACGGCGCTTGCGGTCTGGAGGGCATGCCGATTGGCCGGCATCCGGGCCGCTTCGGCCACCGAGCCCGCGGACGTCTCGCGCGCGGCCGGGTCGTTCGGCATGAACCTGCTGGTGCTGGACCCGGCCGGCAAGTCCATCTCCTGGCTGAGGCAACTGGCCAGCACCTTTCGAGCCTGCGGACCGCCCCGGATCCCCGACCATCTGGCCATGGAGCCTGAGCCATGAGGATTGCCGAGGTGATTGGCCGCGTCACGCTTTCACGCTTCCATCCCAGCCTGCGAGGCGGCCGGTTCCTGGTGGCGCTCCCGCTGCCGCGGGAGGCTCTCACAGAGGGCTCTCTCGCACGCAGCGAGGAGATCATCGTCTACGACAACCTCGGCGCGGGCCCTGGCGCCCTGATCGCGGTGAGTGAAGGCCGCGAGGCGGCGAACCCATTCGGCAAGACGTTGACCCCGGTCGATGCCTACAGCGCCTGTTTGATCGACCAGCTTTCCTTCTGGCAAGACACGGACCATCCCCGGTAACCCGGAACCAAGGTGAGGATTCAAAGATGATCAGCAACGGCAATGGCGCAAACGAATGGAAGCAACGCGAGATGATGTGCGAGATCGGCCGGCGCATCTATGCCAAGGGGTTCGCCGCGGCCAATGACGGCAACATCAGCTACAAGCTCTCCGACGACCGCGTGCTCTGTACGCCGACACGCGTGTCCAAGGGATTCATGAAGCCAGACGATCTGTGCATCGTCGACCTCGACGGCAAGCAGGTCTCCGGCAAACGCAAGCGCTCCAGCGAGATCCTGCTTCATCTGACCATCATGAAAGCACGCGCGGATATTCGCTCCGTCGTGCACTGCCATCCCCCGCACGCGACGGCCTTCGCCGTGGCCCAGGAGCCAATCCCCAAGTGCGTCCTGCCCGAGATCGAGGTCTTCCTGGGCGAGGTGGCGATCTCGCCCTACGAGACGCCCGGCGGCCAGAAGTTCGCCGAGACCGTCCTCCCTTTCGTCAAGGACACCGAGACCATCCTGCTGGCCAACCACGGCACGGTGACCTACGGCACCGACCTGGAAGATGCTTACTTCAAGACCGAGATCATCGACGCTTACTGCCGGATCTTGCTCCTGGCGAAGCAACTGGGCAAGGTGAATTACTACAACGATGAAAAGGCGGCCGAGTTGATCAAGCTCAAGCCCAACCTGGGCATCCCCGATCCGCGGCTGACGCGCGGGCTGGAGAACTGCGACCTCTGCGGCAACAGCCTTTTTCGTCAGGGCTATGGCGAATTCAGCCCCGAGCCCAGGGTCTTCATCCATCCGAAGCTCATGGAAAACGGCCAGCCCGCCGGCGCTGGGGTCGCCTGCCAGGTGCCTTCACAGTCAGCGCCAGCGACCGCGAGCCAGCCCTCGTCTAACGGTCACGCCGGCGGCCCCGACATCGACGCCCTCGTCAAGACCATCACGGACCAGGTCATGAACGCCCTCAATGGGGCGGTCCGATGAACCTGATTCGTTTTCACTGTAGGTGAAAGAGAGGAGATCGACGGTGAAGATCAGCATCATCGGCGGCGGCGGCCTGGTCGGCTCGTGCGCCGGGTTCGCGCTGCAATGCGGTGGCGTGGTCAGCGCTATTGACCTCATCGACCTGAACGCCGATCAGTGCAAGGGCCAGGCGCTCGACCTGCTGCACGGCAGCTCGCTGGTGGCCGATCAGCGCATTCGCGCCACGGGCTACGAGGCCATCCCCGAGAGCGACCTGGTCATGATCACGGCCGGTCTGCGCCGCAAGCCCGACGAGAGCCGGCTTGACCTCATCAACCGCAACGTCGCCCTGTTCCTCGATATCCTTGACAAGGTGAAGTCTGCCGGGCTGAGGAAAGACGCGATCATCCTGGTGGTGTCGAACCCGGTCGACGTCCTGACCTACCTGGCCACGACCCAGCTTGGACTGCCATCACACCAGGTCATTGGCCTGGGGACCGTGCTCGACACCGCCCGGTTCCGCAGCCTGATCGCCGAGGAGCTCAAGCTGCCTGCCACCCAGGTGACCGCGCTCATCCTCGGCGAGCACGGCGATAGCATGGTGCCCCTCTGGTCGGCCGCTCAAGCGGCGGGGCTGCCGCTCGAGAAGTTCCCGGGCTGGACGAGTGCCACGGCGGACGCCCTGTTCGCCCGCACCAGGGGGAGCGGTGCGGAGGTGATCAAGCTCAAGACCGGCGCGGGGTTCGCCGTCGGGCTGTCAATCCGTGAGGTCGTCCACGCCGTCGCGCTCGACTCGAAACGCGTCCTCCCGGTCTCTTCGCTGGTTGACGGCACCTATGGCATTCGCGACGTTTGCCTGTCGGTCCCCACCGTCGTCGGCCGGCGGGGCGTCGAGGCCCAGCTCGAAATCGCACTCTGGCCCAAGGAAACCTCGGCTCTCCAGCATTCGGCACAGGTCCTCCGCGAGACGATCGCTCAGGTTCAAAAGAACAATCCCAGGGCCGCCGGCAAGTCTGCGATCGCGTCGGTGAAAGGTTCGCAGGAGAGCTCCGGTTCCAGCGTCCGCCCGGTGCGCGTGACCATGGGTGCCGGTGGCAATGGCCAGGCTGGAGGGGGTGGGTCGCGCGTCACCATCTCTGGCCAGGGGCATGGCAATCAACGCGGAGGCCGCTGAGATGATCAAGTCCCTCGACCTCAAGCTGGCCGCGATTCATGCCGATCCCGGCTGCCGCGAGTTCATCCTGGCCGATGCCAAGGACGCCGACATGGCGCTCGGGCTGGGCGCTCCGGGCAAGTCTCCGGAGATGCACGCCGGCGAGGTCCGGTTCAAGACGCTCGAGGAATACCGCGATCAGATGCGGCTGATCACACGCCAGGGCCTGGTCGACATCATGCTCATGTCCGCCAGCTCGAACCATGCCTTGACGCTGCACGAACGGCTCTTCGACCGCTCGCCCGTGACGCCCGCCGTGCGCGCCAATGACACCACCGACATCCACCTCGCGCGCGGCTCGAGCTACGCGGCCGAAGCCTCGCGGCCGTTCCGCACCGCCAGCATCGACCATATCCAGTGCGGCCACCTCGACTGCGCACCCGAGGAGCGCACCCAGGGAGCGAATCTCGGTCTGTACAGCGTCACCTTCAACAACGACCTGGAGCGCGACAAGGAGACGCTCGAGCACTTCCATTCCTTCCGCCGGGAGGCCGAGCGCAAGGGCTTTCGATACTTCCTGGAGGTCTTCGACCCGAACGTTCCCTCCGCGGTCGCGCCCGATCTCCTGCCCCATTACATCAATGACATGATCACGCGCATGCTGGCCGGAGTCTCGCCGGCCGGCCGGCCCATCTTCCTGAAGATCGCCTATCACGGGCCCAAGGCCATGGAGGAGCTGGTGCGCTTCGACCCGCAGCTCATCGTCGGCATCCTCGGCGGTTCCTCAGGCACCACGCGCGACGCCTTCCAGCTCCTGGCCGACGCCCAGAAATATGGCGCGCGGGTGGCTCTCTTCGGCCGCAAGATCAACCACGCCGAGAATCAGCTCGCCTTCGTCCAGTTCCTGCGGCTCATCGTCGACGGACATATTGGCCCTGTGGATGCGGTGAAGGCCTATCACGCCGTCCTGGGTAAGCTGGGCGTCAGGCCGCAACGCCCGCTCGAGGACGACCTGAGGATCAGTGAGCAAGCGATGAGCTACGCCGGCGGCCCTTCCGTGGTTGTCCCTGCGCCGGAACCGCCTCGGGAGCAGCCTCGAACCTTGCCTCTTACGAAATCGCATCACGCGTGCTCATGCCAGGGTTCCGGAGCCTCCTGCGCTTGCCCGGCGCCGGCGACCAGGGTTACCGAGTCCATCGCCGTGCCCCACGCCCGCGGCCAGGCGCCTCCGTCCAACGGCCGGCCAGACTTCGCGACGATGTCCCCGGCCGACAGGCTGAACTACCATCGCCACCGGCTGGGATTGGGCCTCTGAGATCAACCCTCGGATCACGTGCGGACAGATCACCCGGAGAGAGGCCATGAGACGGTCACTCGCCGTCGGCTCCCTCAGGGAAATCAAACTTGAGCAGACTGGAGAGGATCCGGAAGGCCCAGCGGTAGACGTTCTTCTTCTGTACGTGAGCCCGCATTCTTTGCATTCGCCGGCGCCGCTCCTCCTCGGACATGGTGAGCGCCGCGTGCATCGACTCCGCGATCTCTCCGACCGAGAAAGGATTGACCAGGATCGCATCATCCAGCTCGCGCGCCGAGCCGGTGAACCGGCTCAGGATCAGGACTCCATCCTCATCATGGCGACTGGCAATGTACTCCTTGGCCACGAGGTTCATGCCGTCGTGAAGTGAGCTGACCACGCAGAAGCGGGCCAGGCGGTGCAGGGCCATCATCTCCGCGGGCCCCTGATGTCGCCTGATGTACGTGATTGGCTCCCAGCCTTCGGTGCGCCATCGATCATTGATGGCCCGGACCGTTTCATCGACCTCGCGGTCAATCTGCTGGTACGCGGGCACATGTGTTCGAGTCGGCACGGCCACCTGGATGAACCGCGTTCGGCCTCGGTACTCGGGATGGGTCTCAAGCAGATAGTCGAATCCGAGGAGACGATCGGGGATCCCCTTGGTGTAGTCCAGGCGCTCGATGCCCACCCCGATTGGTTCGTCCCGGAGCCTGAGATCGTGACGCCAGCGGTCCATGGCGGCCTCGACCTGCGGGCTTCTGGCTTTCTGATCGTGGGCCTCGAAGTCAATGCTAATCGGGAACGGGCGCACCAGGGTACTGTGGCCGCCACGGTGGATCTCGTAGCGGTCGGGGTCAACCCTCGCCTCGATTCCACGATCGACGGTGTCCAGAAAGTTCTGACAATGATAATGCACGTGAAAACCCAGCATATCGTTGCCCAGCAATCCATCAAGCAGTTCTTGTCCCCAGGGGAAAGTGCGGAACACCTCTCGATTGGGCCAGGGGATGTGCCAGAACTGCGCCACGATCAGGCCGGGATGGGCATTCTTCAGCATCCGCGGCAAAAGACAGAAGTGGAAGTCCTGGATGAAGACGAACGCGGGATCCGTTCCAACTTCCTCGAGCACGGCATCCGCGAAGAGACGGTTGACTTCGCGATAGGTCTCCCAGTCCCGGGGGTTGAAGCGCGGCCGCGTGTACGTGATGTGGCAAAGCGGCCAGAGTCCGCCATTGGCCAGGCCGTAGTAGTATCCCTCTTCCTGCTCCGGAGTGAGCCAGACACGCCGTAAAGTGTAGTGCGGGTCCTCCGGCGGCACCCGGATGCGGTCGTGTTCATCAACCACCACGCGGTCGGCGTCGCCACTGCCGTGGCTCACCCATGTCCCATCGCACGCAAGCAGAACGGGGTGAAGGGCCGAGGCCATCCCGCTGGCCGGACGCAGCACTTTGATGCCCTTTCCCTCGTACTGATGGACAAAAGGCTCTCGATTCGCCACGACAATGAAGCGATACCCCTGCATCTGCTCCTCGATGAGTCGATGAAGGGCTGCTTGGGATAGGATCATGGTCGCCTCTCCATGGGCCGTTGGGATGCATTTCCTCTCGATCTCGGGTTGAACCAGTGTATCGAGCCGCGGATCATGGCGGATAGTTCGAGCCAGCAAGCTGATACTCAGCGGGACGGCCCGAATTCGTCAGGATGTGTCCCGCGACCAGCCGCCTGGAACCCGCGCCGCCGGCCCGCACTGGGGCGCCGATTCGAAGCCGCCTTTACCGTACTCTGGACCGCTGAAATCAGGAAACAGGGGCCAACGGCTTGCCGGTCGCCCTGGCATCACCGATCCCGATGCGCTTACCCGGAGTATCGAGCCCATGCGTCTTCTGTCCGGTCTCAATCCTGTTCCGGCCCTGCCGGTGGTCTCCGCATGGCCCGTCTGGCTGGCTCTGGCAGCCTGGCCCGCATGGCTATCGGCTCAAGGCATCGAGCTGGTGAAGGCGAACTACACGAAGTACGAGTTCCGCATCCCGATGCGCGACGGCGTGAAACTGTTCACGGCTGTTTATCTCCCCAAGGACCGGACGCAGACCTATCCGATCTTGCTCTGCCGGACGCCCTACAGCGTGCAGCCCTATGGAGCGGACGCCTACAAGTCCGACCTGGGCCCGTCGCCGCTCTTCGGAGGTGAGGGCTATATCGTGGCCTACCAGGACGTGCGCGGGGAGTGGATGTCGGAGGGCGAGTTCGTCGACATGCGCCCGCACAAGGACATCAAGAACGGTCCGAGCGATATCGACGAGAGCACCGATACCTTCGACACCATCGACTGGCTGATCAAGAACGTGCCCAACCACAACGGCAAGGTGGGGATGTGGGGAATCTCGTACCCCGGCTTCTACGTCGCGGCCGGCATGATCGACGCCCATCCTGCGCTCAAGGCGGTGTCCCCCCAGGCTCCCATCGCCGACTGGTTCGCCGGCGATGACTGGCACCACAACGGTGCCCTGTTCCTGCCGCACGCCTTCGACTTTCTCGCCTTCCACGGCCACCCGCGCAAGCAGCCGACCGCGAAGGAAGTGGTCGAACGCTTCGACTACGGCACGCCCGACGGCTATCGCTTCTATTTGCAATTAGGGCCGCTGGCGAACGCCAACACGAGGTATTTCAAGAACGACGTGCCCTTCTGGAACGAGATGATGAGGCACGCGAAATATGACGACTTCTGGACCGCCCGCAACCTGCGCCCCCACTTGAAGAACATCCGCCCGGCCGTCCTGACCGTAGGCGGCTGGTTCGACGCCGAGAACCTGTATGGGGCCCTGGAGGTCTACAAGAATGTCGAGGCCGCCAGCCCGGGCACGACCAACCTGCTGGTGATGGGCCCGTGGCTGCACGGCGGCTGGTCCCGCGGCGACGGCGCCTCCCTCGGCCCGATTCCCTTTCACTCCAGCACCTCGGCCCACTTCCGCGACGAGATCGAGTTCCCCTTCTTCCAGTACTTCCTCAAGGGCAAGGGCGCGCCCAGCTTCTCCGAGGCCCGCGTCTTCGAGACGGGAACCAACCAGTGGCGCGAGTTCGACACCTGGCCGCCCCGCAAGGCCCGCAAGCGCTTGCTCTATTTGAACGTCTCAGGGCGCATCACGGACGAGCCGCCCGGCGAATCTTCCGCACCCGAATTCGACGAGTACACGAGCGACCCCGCACACCCGGTAGAATATATCGATCAGATCACGCATCGCATGAACGGCGACTACATGATCCAGGACCAGCGGTTCGCCGCGCCGGCCCGACGTCCTGGTGTACCAGACCGGCCCTCTGGAGGCAGACACGACCCTGGTCGGAGCGATCGACGCGCGTCTCTTCGTGGCCACCTCGGGAACGGACTCCGACTGGATCGTCAAGCTCATCGACGTTTACCCTCCCGACTTCCCGGGCAACGGAGTCGGCGGCAACCCGATTCCCCTGGGCGGCTACCAGCAGCTCGTGCGCGGGGACGTGATGCGCGGGCGGTTTCGCAACAGCCTCTCGGCCTCTGAGCCCTTCGTTGCCAACCAGCCCACGCCCGTGAACTTCCGGCTCAACGACATCGCTCACACGTTCCGCACCGGCCACTCGATCATGATTCAGATCCAGAGCACCTGGTTCCCCCTGGTGGACCGGAACCCGCAGACATTCGTCGACATCGCCACCGCCAAGGAGTCCGACTTTCAAAAGGCAACCCAGCGGGTCTATCATTCGCACGCCAGGCCCTCGCACCTGGAAGTACTGGAGCTCCCGCGCTGACATTTCCGCTTCTCCCTGCTTCGCGGCTCCCGGCCTTCCGCGGCGCGCGTCATCCCCCTTGACTGCCCTCATCCCGGGCTTCATAGTAAAGACATCAAGCCGAAGTGGCGGAATTGGCAGACGCGCTAGGTTCAGGTCCTAGTGGGGTTAACTACCCCGTGCAGGTTCAACTCCTGTCTTCGGCATTACTGGGGGCGTAAACTGAGGGACGCGCGCTGATCCGTTGAAACAGAATCGGTCTCAGAAAGCCTCACCTCGTTCCAGGATGGGCTTGGTGGCTCCCGCGATCCTGAAAGTACCGACCGGCCTCGCTGTTTCACCTCGCTAGGTGCGCCAGTTCCGGCCTGCCACTTTCGCTTGGTTCCGTCGGTCTTCGCGCTGGCGATCCGGCAAACCGCCTCACCCGATCTGCAAGAGAGTGGGGCCAGCGCGCCGCCGGCCTGTGCGCTGGTCCGAACCATCTGCCGCATTGGCAAAGAACTGTAGGGCACGTTCTCCTTGCGTGCCGATGCATACCCGGCATGCAATGGCATGCTCTGCCGTCATATTCAGTGTACGGTCGAAACGCCCGCGATCTTGCGTCCCCCCGCGGCTCGATCTCCTCCCACCTACACAGGCGGGTGGCCACGTGCGCAGCCGCCAGGACAGAGCGCGTGGCCAGGTGCCCCAGCGCACTGGAGTCCGGGGCGGGTGGCCACGTCCACCAGCGCCGCGGATTCCAGGGCGGGTGGCCACGTGCGCCAGCGTCTGAGTTCAGGGCGGGTGGCCACGTGCGTTTGCGCCCTGGCGTCCGAGGCGCATGGCCACGTGCGTGAGCACGTGGTTTTCACGGGCGCAGCCCCCAACCTCGGGCGTGAGCCCGACCAGCACCGCGCCGCATCACGCTCATCACCTCACCTCGCACCCGCCCAGGTTCGCCAGATGATGCCGCCCCAGCCGCCCCGCAATCTCCCGCAGCCGCTCTCGACTCGCCGCGAAGAACCGCCCCAGCAGCCGACCGCCGGCCAGCTTCAGCAGCCGCGCTTGCCAGCTCTCGGCATTGCTCCCCAGCCGTTCCAGGATCCCCGCCAGTTCCGCCGAGATCGCCGCCTTCCCCTCGCGAAACAGCCGCCCGGTGTACTCTACCAGCAGCAGATAGCTGCCCAGCGAGAACCCCTCGACCATCCCTTCGCGACCGAGACCGGAGTCCGAGTCAAGCCCCCGTCGGTCCTCGATCGGGCACAGCCACAGACCCTCTTCCAGCCCCTCCGCCGCCTGCGACCCCGCCACGCTGCCGGCCTCGGCGGCCTTCAGGTCCTCGGCTCGACCCTGGTCCCGGACATGCTCGACGCGTTCCTTGATCGACGTGTGGGCGCTCGCCTCGGGCACCTCAGCGATGCCCGCCGCCACCGGGTTCAGATCGATGTAGGCACACGTCGCCAGCAGTGATTCCTCATCGAGGATCGCCACGCTTTTGAACCGCCCCTCGAAGAACGCCCCGCGCGTGTCGTCCTCGCGGTTGGCCATCCGTGACAGCGGCTCCTTCAGGCACTTCATGAACCAGCTCAGGCTCTGTAACCGCTGGCGTGCGGTGGCCACCCACTTCACGTCTTTCAGCCGTTCCTTGACCCAAGCCTCCGAGACCGGCAGTGCCTTTCGAGCCTTGTCGCGGGGCGGAAAAAGCCGCCCCCAGCGCCGCACGATGTCCTCATCCGCCCACCCCGCCGCCACATCGGGGTCGAGCCGCACCAGCAGATGCAGATGGTTATCGAGGATGGCGAACCCGCCCACGGCCACCGAGAAGATCTCCGCAAGTTCCCGCAACCGCCGTTCGATCCATTCTTTACGGTCGATCCCGCCCTCCCCCAGCAGAAACGCCCGCCGCACGCACCGCGTGATGCAGTGATACCAGCGAGTAACCGATGGATCCACCAGATGCGCACGGGCAATCGTCATGCACGGACCTCCCAGTAAGATCCGCACAGGCTACCCAATCCCACTAACCCGGTCAAGGCTGCGTTGCCTGTCCCTTTCTCTCTTGCCTCGAAGAACGCCCCGCGCGTGTCGTCCTCGCGGTTGGCCATCCGTGACAGCGGCTCCTTCAGGCACTTCATGAACCAGCTCAGGCTCTGTAACCGCTGGCGTGCGGTGGCCACCCACTTCACGTCTTTCAGCCGTTCCTTGACCCAAGCCTCCGAGACCGGCAGTGCCTTTCGAGCCTTGTCGCGGGGCGGAAAAAGCCGCCCCCAGCGCCGCACGATGTCCTCATCCGCCCACCCCGCCGCCACATCGGGGTCGAGCCGCACCAGCAGATGCAGATGGTTATCGAGGATGGCGAACCCTCCCACGGCCACCGAGAAGATCTCCGCAAGTTCCCGCAACCGCCGTTCGATCCATTCTTTACGGTCGATCCCGCCCTCCCCCAGCAGAAACGCCCGCCGCACGCACCGCGTGATGCAGTGATACCAGCGAGTAACCGATGGATCCACCAGATGCGCACGGGCAATCGTCATGCACGGACCTCCCAGTAAGATCCGCACAGGCTACCCAATCCCACTAACCCGGTCAAGGCTGCGTTGCCTGTCCCTTTCTCTCTTGTCCGGTCCTTTTCTCTTTGTTTCTCTCTCTTTCCTCTCTTTCCTCTCTCCTTTCCTCTCGTTGAGTCCCTTCCTCTCCGTTGTCCTGCTGGCGGGATCTGGTCGCGCCCGAGTTGCGCCTCGACAGCCGACGCCGCGCCGGTCGAGCCCCCTCAGACCGACGCAATCTGACCCGGGGGTTCGTAGGATTGGTCGCGCATGACAACCGTCTCGGGAATGAACCGGATCAACGGCACGCCCGTCTCGCCAGCGATGTCCTCGCGGAACCGCGGGTCCCACCGATCCTCATCGGGGCCAAAGTACTTCCTGAAGATTGTTCGAGCGACCGCGGGGTCGAACGCGAGCACCTCCGCTCGGCCCCGGAGCCCGACGTGTTGACTCAGTCCCGTTGCCGGGTCCCAGTCCACGATGCCGATGGCGCAGCGGGGCTCCCGACTCAGGTTCGCGGGAAAGGACGTGCCGCCGATGATCCAGAGCGCCCGGCCATCCCAGTGGAACCAGACCGGTGAATTCCTCGGCCCGTGTCTCGAATCGTGCGCCAGGTGGGCATACAATGGCCGCGAGAGGAACTCATCGAGGTCGAAGATCTCGCGATCCCCTGCGGACACCTTCCGCTCGACAATCCTCATGGTCTCCTTTCTCCCTGCACTCACGGCCTCCGCTTGGAGAGCCGCTCCTGACTTGCTGATGCTCCGACCTCCTTTATGGGTCGATCACGGGGTGTGGAGTTGCTTACACCGCCATGCACGCGCGCTCCGTGGCTCATCCGGTTAGAATCATAACGACTCGCTCTTGGCGTGCCTCTCTTCCGCCAAAATTCCGCCAGCTTTGTCCTCCTTTTTGTCCTCATTCTTGTCCTCTCATGTGTCCTTTTTTCTCTTAGAAGAACCTTTTTTCTTATGTGGTCCTTTTTTCTTATGTGAGTTCCAAAGTCCTGGCCGCTTTCAGGACTGTCGATTTCCTCGGGGAGGCGAGATTTGTGATAGGATGAAACACATGGAACCGACGAGCCAACCTGGGAGCATAACGGCTTCTTCCTCTATGGAAAGTGTAAGCCTTACAGACCGCATCGTGATGACCCCAGGGGTCCGCGGGGGAAAGCCGCGCATCGCTGGTCACCGTATCACGGTCGCGGACGTCGCCATATGGTATGAGCGGATGGGGATGAGCCCGGATGAAATCGTTTCCGAGTATCCGACCATCACCCTCTCTGACGTTCACGCGGCCCTGGCCTACTACTTCGACCACCGGGACGGGATAGACCGGGAGATTCGAGACGGCGAGGAGTTTGCCGAGAAACTCCGGAACAACGCTCCGTCAATCTTCGATGAGCTCAAGGCACGGAAGCCCAATGCCGCGGACGATTCCATTTCATCTTGATGAGAACTGCTCTCATGCCATCGCCGCCGGCCTTCGCCGTCGCGGCATCGATGTGACGACCACGCCCGAGGTGGGTCTTCTCGGGGCCACTGATGAGGACCAGCTTCGGTTTTGTCTCGCCCAAGGTCGGGTAATCTTCAGCTACGACGAGGATCTTTTGCGGCTTGCTGCCTCTGGAGTCGAGCACTCAGGCGTCGTTTACTGCCAGCAGCGAAAGCGAAGCATCGGTGACATTGTCCGCGGCCTGGTTCTTGTCTGGGAACGGCTTGACCCTCCAGACTTGGCCGGTCAGGTGAGGTTCCTCTGATGAGATTTGGCGGATAAGGAGCGACTCGTCTCTTCTGAGCGGTCACTGATCGCCGAAGTAACCAATCCAGGCCAGGTCGAGCACCTCCCGAGTCAGCTCGAAGGACGTACCGCGAAAGCGGCAGATATCGCGGGCGCGCTCGATCAGGTCGCGCGGCTCACACGAACGCATCTCACGGTTCTGCGCACGGTAACGCTCGAGCAGATGCGCGATCAGCTCGGGGGCGACGGCGGCTCCCCGGCGCTGCGCATACTGCTGGAGAATCTGGCTGAACTGTTCCGGGGTGGGCGACCCCAGATAGACGCGATACCCCAGGCGACGAAGGAAGGCCGGGTCCGTGACCACGTCCGGACTGAGATTGGTGCAGATGATGAGAATGTGACGGAGTGGCAGTTGAATCTTCTGGCCCGTACGCAGCGTGAAATAATCGATCTGGTGCTCCATCGGCGTGATGAAACGATTGAGCAACTGGTCGGGTGAGACGCGCTCGCGGCCAAAGTCGTCGACCAGGAACACGCCGCCGTTGGCCTTGAGATGCGGAGGCGCCTCGTACTGGCGCAACGCGGGGCTGTAGATCAAATCGAGGCTCTCAATCGTCAGCTCGCCGCCGACCACAACCAGGGGACGACGAATACGAACCCACCGTTGGTCGATCCCCGCGGGATGGTCGCCAGTGTCGACCCGCTGATGACTCTGCTCGTCGTACAGGTGAATCACGTCGTTGCCCACGCTGACGGCGTGGGGGATCCAGTAATCTCCTGACAGCGCAGCCTGGACCTTCCGCCCGATGCTGGTCTTGCCGTTTCCGGGTGGTCCGAAGAGGAAGAGGCTACGCCCGGAGGAGGCGGCGAGGCCGACGAGCTCCATCGCTCTCGGCGAGAGGACCAGGCCAGAGAGGGCGGCAGCCACACGCTCGGGGTGAACCGGCGGCGTGTTCGCGAACTGCCAGCGCAACAATGATGTATAAGCCGCCAGGCTCACCGGCGCAGGGCCAATGTAACCGCAAACCTCCAGCAACCGCGCCGCGTGCTGGCGGCCATCTTCCGTGATCCGGTAGCGGTAGGTGCCCTCACCGGTCTGGTAAAGCTGCTCCACGCTCCCCTCGAAGCAGGTCTTCTCCAGTACCTGACGAGCCAGAGGCACGGACAGGTGCAGTTTCTGGGCGACCTCTTCCGTGGTGAACCGGGTCTCCATCAGACCCCACTTCACCAGGAGGCCAGTCAGGACGCTTGCTTCCAGCCCCGTCGAGGCGATGTCTGTGGGCGCCTTGGGCGCGATCAGGTCGCCCACCTTGTGCAAAATCGGCAGATTTGGGTTCTTGGCAGCGGCCTCGACATGGGCGCCGCCGTTCGGCGTGGTTGGCATGACGTTGCCTCCCGAGCGTTCAATGCTTCCGGCCGGTGTGAGCGGGGGCAGGCAGGTGTCTGAAGCCGCTCGGCCAGT
Source organism: uncultured Planctomycetaceae bacterium (assembly GCA_963833985.1). Lineage (GTDB taxonomy): Bacteria > Planctomycetota > Planctomycetia > Isosphaerales > Isosphaeraceae > Aquisphaera. Next base: position 3,951,613 of record CAWIAD010000002.1, on the reverse strand, counting down.
AGGGCCTGGCTCATACCCGGCGGGCCAATCATTAGCGTATTATGACATACAGAAGAGGTAGCCAACAGGGATCTCTGCGTGCGACTGGTGAGAGTCTTGACGGTACCTGGGGAAGCCGAGGACCTGACCATTCCGCTCCATGGCGTGTTTGGCCGTGGGGGGCAACCCGCTCCGGTGCGTCCTCCGTCAGTTCCACAACTCCAGGGAAAGAATCTCAAATGATGCAATTCCGACGCGAGCACCGTTCCGCGCCCCTTCGATGGCGAGGCAGAGAGATACCCTTCTCAGGCAGGCCCCGAGCTCGAACCGATGCCCTCGCGACGAGGTCCACCGGACCTGATCCTCGGGCGGCAGCGATTCGGCCAAAACGGTCAGACTTGACCGCGCTGCTGAGTCCATCTGACCACGCCATCAGAAGAGTTGCGATGGTCTGTTGATGAACGGCCCGGGGCTCGGCAAAAAGTGCCAAGCCTGCTTGTCCGGGGCGGATTCAAGCCCTTGGGTGCGGGGGGAATTCAGGAGGGCCGGGCCGTTAGCGGGTCTCATCGGCAGAGATCGCCTCGCCGCCGCTCCGGGTCATGAGCTTGGTCAGGACCAGCTTGTTGATCGTCTGGTTCACCAGCCGGATGCTGCCGTCGCAGTTCACGAAGTTCGCCTGCCCGGGATGCTTGCTCATCCAGTAGGTGTAGTAGTTCACGCCGTTGATGACGATCGGCCTGTTGAGCGTGCGGTCCAGGTTGGTGCGGACGCAGCAGCTTGTGGCCATCGACCAGTTGCCCGAGAGCGTCTCGCCGAGCAGGATTGTATTGGTTGTGCCGTCCTGGATGTCGGCCATGCTGACGCTCGAGTTCTGGTAGGTCATGCCATTGTCGTAGACGCAGCAGTAGATATTTGCCGGGTTCTGGGTGGGGCAATTGCTGTTGGGGTCGGGAAGGATCATGCCAGCGGCCATGTTGCCCCGGTAATCCGCGGGGCCAATCCTCTGCGTCGAGCCGGTCTGGGTCACGGTCTCGGGACGCCGGTTCGACGGACAGACCAGCACATCCACGGTGCGGCGGATCGCCGTGGAATTCTCCATGTTCGTGGGCGGCAGGAGCGTGTTCAGCTCGTTGTACAGGTTGGTTTGCTCGAGCTTGCCGAAGAGGCTGGGAAGCAGGCCCCACATGTAATTCTGATAGGGAGTCGAAGGGGTTGCGCAATTGACGTCGGTGGTCAGGTTGCCGTTGGAGTCGTAGACCGGCGCCTGGCAATACCAGCCTGCCGGAAAAGCATTAAAGCTATCGTGGTATTGCTGGGCCGCCAGGCCAAGCTGCTTGAGATTGTTCTGACAGCGGGCACGATTGCCGGCTTCACGAGCCGACTGAACCGCGGGAAGCAGAAGTGCCACGAGGACGCCGATGATGGCAATGACCACGAGCAGTTCGATGAGGGTGAAGCCCGCCTTGGATCGAGACTGGATCGGATGACGCTGCATCGTTGGTTCCTCGGCCCAGCCACCAGGAGCACACCGCTTGTGACTCCGTTCCTGCTTGTAACGACGACCCTCTGTTCAGGATACACGATTGCGCGCACGGTTGCCAACGAATCGGGGTTGAATTCCTCCACTCATGTTGCGGGCGTACACCTGCGACCAGCGCGGCAGCCTGGCAGGGTGCTTCCGCCTTGCCGCGGTCCCAGGTTCATTCCAGCTCCACCGACCAGTAAGCATTGTCAAGAAAGACTTTCCAGCTTACATACTTACGTTGCGAGAGTTTGAGCCGAAGAGTCGGGCTGGTGCGGGGCTGGACCGGCTCGCGATAGAGCTGCATCGACGCCTGGCGCGGGGTCCGGCCTCCCTTCCTGACGTTGCACTTCACGCAGGCGCAGACGATGTTCTCCCACGTGGCCCGTCCTCCCTGACTGCGCGGGACGACGTGGTCCAGGCTCAGTTCGCTGGTGGGGAACTTGCGGCCGCAATACTGGCAGCGGTTGCCGTCGCGGGCGAAGATATTGCGGCGGTTGAACTTGACCTTCTGCCGCGGAACCCGATCGTAGGCGAGCAGGCGAATGATCCGGGGAACCCGGATCTCGAAGTGCACCGAGCGGACGTACTCGTCATCCGGGTCCGTGTACAGGGCCCGCGTCCGGGAGACCTCGCGCCACGAGCCGAGGTTGAACCCCATGTACTGGGCGTCATCGATCGCGACCACCTCGGCGAGTTCCTTGAAGAGCAGGCCGAAGGCCCGGCGAACCGAGATGATTTGAACGGCAGTATAGAACTTGTTGAGTACGAGAACGCTGCCCTGGAGGGGACATCCATCGCCGCCGGTCATGGGCAGGGTTCTCCTCGATTAATTCAGCGCCTCCCGGACGGCTCGTCCCACGTCCGCCGTGGTCGCTGTTCCACCCAGGTCGGGTGTTCGGGGTGCCGGCTGGCTGAGGACGCGCGCCACGGCGCAGCGAATGCGCTCGGCCGCCTCAGCCTGGCCCACATGGTCAAGCATCATCGCCGCCGAGAGGATGGCGGCCAGCGGATTGGCAATGCCTTTGCCGGCAATGTCCGGTGCGGAGCCATGCACTGGTTCGAACATGCTGGGAGCCGAACGTTCCGGGTTGAGATTGCCGGAGGCGGCCAGTCCCATGCCGCCCTGGAGCACGGCTCCCAGGTCGGTGATGATGTCGCCGAACATGTTGGTGGTGACGATCACGTCGAAACGCTCGGGATTGACGACCATCCGCATGCAGCAGGCGTCCACGTGCTGATAGTCGCACTTGATGTCGGAATAGTCACGCGAAATTTCCGTGAAGGCACGCATCCAGAGGTCATGCGCGTAGGTCAGGACGTTGGTCTTGGCGACGAGGGTCACCTGGCGAGTCTTGCCGCCGTCCACCTCGGTGCGGGAGAGCCCCCTGAAGGGACCCTGGCCGGCCCGGCGCCTGGCCTGTTCGAAGGCGAAGCGAATCGCCCGTTCCACCCCGGCCCGAGTGTTGATCGAGGTCTGGATGGCGACTTCCTCGGCCGTCCCCTTCCGGGTGAAGCCCCCGGCGCCCACGTACAGGTCTTCATTGTTCTCGCGGACCACCACCATATCAACGTCGTCCGGCAGCTTACCTCGAACCGGCGACTCGACGCCCGGATAAAGGCGTACCGGGCGCAGGTTGATGTACTGCTGGAAATCGAACCGCAGGCGGAGCAAGATCCCCTGCTCGAAGAATTCCCGGGGGAACTCCGGGGTGACCGACGGCGCCCAGCAAGATGACGTCGCAGGCGCGCAAATCCTCGACGGCTTGCCGGGGCAGGACCTTGCCGGTGGCCAGGTACGCTTCACCACCCAGGTCGAACCTTCTGAGAGCATATTCCAGGCCTGATCGCCGCGCCACATCATCAAAGACTGCAAGACTTTCCGACATGACTTCGGGCCCGACACCGTCGCCCGGAATGACACCGATCGTGAGCAACGTCGCCTCCGTCCAATGGTCTGAGAGCTCCAGGGAAGGACATCCAGCGGCCACCGGAGATCCGGGCTTCCGCGCGGTGGGCGCGTCACTGCCGGCCGGTTGTGATCGTAGAGGATGTTTAACGAGAAACACTATACTATTATTGAGGGGAGCTGGATCACAGGTGAAGGCGGAGGCTACGGATCGTTCGCCCCTGGCGACGCGACCCTGGTGAGGCCGCGGCAGTCGCCGAAGAGTCGCGGAGCGCGGAGAGAAACCCGTTGACAACGTTCCCAGTCGTTCCATACTTACTTCCGGCGGCGCTTCGGTCTTGCGCGGTCGATCCACACTTCCTGTTCCGGTTCAAATAGATCAATCACCGTTGATTGTCCTCCCGGGAAGCCAGCTCGACCCCCGAGCCGGGGGGTGTAATAAAGGGTGGAGACGGCGGTATGGCCACTTCGGTCGAAGGCAACCCGGCAGGAAAGGATCAGAAGGCGCTCTCGACGCTCGACGAGAGCAACCTGGAAAAATCGATCCTGCGCCGCGGACTGGCGACCGAAAGCGAGATCGAGGCTTGCAAGAGCCACCGTTCCAAGCTCATCGCCAGGGACAAACAACCTTCACCGAGTTTGCTCGAGGTCATGGTTGATGCCAAGGTGCTGACACGGAGCCAGATGGTCCGGTTGCTCCAGGAAAAGGGTGACGTGGCGCGGAAGCTGGAGATCCCAGGATACCAGATCCTGGAGCGCCTTGGCCGCGGCTCGATGGGTGCCGTGTACAAGGCGCGGCAGCTCAGCGTGGATCGGCTCGTGGCCGTGAAGGTCCTGCTTGATTCGCTGGCGCAGAACAAGGAATTCATCAAGCGTTTCGAGCGTGAAGCCAAGATCGCCGCCAAGCTCTCGCACAACAACGTGGTCAACGCGATTGATGCGGGGGAGGCGGGCGGGCGGTTCTTCTTCGTGATGGAGTACGTCGAGGGGCTGACGATCAAGGACTATATCGATCAGCACAAAATCTTCGAGGAGAAGGAAGCGATCCGCATCGTCCTTGCGGTGGCCGAGGCGCTGAAGCACGCGGCTCACCGCGGTTTGATCCATCGTGACATCAAGCCGGAGAATGTCATCATCACCAAGGACGGCGGGGTGAAGCTGGCCGACCTTGGACTGGCACGGTTGACCGACGATGAGAAATGGGGGCTGGCCGAGGCTGGCATGGCGATCGGGACACCGTACTACATCAGCCCCGAGCAAGTACGGGGGCAGACCGATATCGACATCCGGGCCGACCTCTACAGCCTGGGCGCAACGTTTTACCACATGGTCACCGGCCGCGTACCCTACGGCGGCGACAACCCCTCCGACGTGATGCGCAAGCATGTCGACCCGCGTGTTCAGCTCGTCCCGCCGGACCATCTCAATACCCGGCTCTCCAGCGGCCTGGGCATGGTCGTCGAGACGATGCTGGCCAAGAACCGCGAACACCGATACTCCACCCCAGACGACCTGATTCTCGACCTCAAGTGCCTGATCCAGGGCGAGAGCCCGATGATCGCCGCTCAGAAGCCGGAAAGCCTCGAGGCCCTGGCGCAGGGCGATATCGATGAGGACATGGCGGCCGCAAGCTTTGCGGACGAAGGCCAGATGATCGAGCTGGCCGGGATCGTCAACAGCCGCAACCAGATCATCGCCGCCATGGCCATGATTCTGGCCGTGTCGATGATCACCAATCTGATCCTGCTCACCACACGCTGACTACCCTCGGCAAAAGCGGCGCCTCGGGACTGCTCGGCTCAGTTCTTGCTGAAGTCGAAGAGCCTGACGGCTTCCTTGCCCAGCGGATCGCTGAGAAACTTGCGATGGCATGCCGGGCAGAGGTCGAACCGGAACCCTTTGTGCAGCGTGGTTGCGAGCTCATCGGCGCTCAACGCCTCATCGCGCTGGAGAATCTGCGAGACGGCTTCCATCGGGTCATCCGCAAGGTCGTCTTCCTTGATCTCGGTCGGGTCAAAACCGGGATATGCTTCAATCTTGACCACGAACCGACCATCGGGGCACGTGGTCAAGTCCTTGCCGCAGAGATCGCACGTGAAGTGGACCATCAGCGTTTCATCCCTCAGATTGATGAGCCGGTCCCAAGTGTCCGCTCAAGTTCACTGGCTCGATTCTAACGTCAAGGCGTGGATCCGTCCAAGCCCTGTCCTGGTTATTCCAGGAATCCTGAAACAGAGCCTTTCTGTCAAGGCGAGTATCATCGCCAGCGTGCCCAGAGCGGATCCCCAGAGCCCCAGAACCACCGCGGCGGGCCGGTACCGCAGCTCGACTTGATGATCGCCCGCAGGCACATAAATAGACATGAATGAGTCTTCATGTTTATCGATGAAAACCGTGCCGCCGTCGATCCGTGCGTTCCACCCCGGGTCCCACGTTTCTCGGATCACCAGCGGGCCGGCGGTGGGACCGTGCGTCCGCACGACGATCTCGCCAGGCTGCTGCCTGGCGCTGAAATCTGAACCTGGGACCGAGAAACTCACACGCGGACGAGGGTCAAGCCAGGCGATCCAGACATTGCCCATGCGCTCCATTCGCGGAAAGGAATCGGGGGGCCGCGAGGAACCGATCACCGCCTGGACGCAGGCGGCTTCCAGGCGGTCGCGGGCGCGCAACACTCCGTCCCAGGTGATCTGGGCGCGGCTCGACAGGGCCCCGGTCCCGGGATCATAGAGCGGCGCGAAGAAGCCCAGGCTGTCTGTCAGCTCCACCGAATCATAGTTGCGAGGATCCGCAAGGCCGAACCGCATCAGGACGTTCGGCGGCAGCTCCTCGCCAATGCCCAGCAGCCGGGCTCCGGGCTTCAGCGCGCGGCGCAGCTGAGGCAGCGTGGGAGGCTCGATATCGTGAACCGAAAGGGGAACTCCCGGGTTCAATCCCATCCCGAAGCCGCCCAGCTCGAGCAGCGTGACGCCGGTCAGGACGGCGGGGACGAGGCCCGCTCGACGAGAGCCCGGGCGGACAACGCGCTGAGCCAGGATCACCAGCAGCACCAGCTCGAATGCGGCCATTCCGTAGTATCGCGGCAGAAAGTCGAGCGCCGCGCGGACCTGACGCTCGCCCCGCGCTGCCAGTAGGCTCGCGTCGGCCTGCGGCACAAGCCTGGCCGTCTCGCGGTAGTGCCGTCTGGCCTGGCGGCGGAGCACGGGCTCAAGCCGCGGCACGGCCACCGCAGCCGCTGCCAGAATCGCTGCGCAGGCGAGCCACACGAGCACCCAGCGCCGAGGCAGCCGGCTGCCGCACGCCAGCGCGTCCATGCCGAACCCGCCCAGCAGGCAGAGGCTGAACGCGACCCAGAGCGTGAACCGCCGGTTATCGGTGACGCTCAGTACCGGCAATGCGCGAAACAGGTTGTCCACGGGAAAGACGCGAAATGCAGCCATGGCGCCGATGATTCCCATGGCGGCCAGGAGGCCAACCTCCGGCCTGCTGCTCCGCCGGCCGAGCGCCAGCGGGGCCAGCCAGATCAGCGTGGCCAGCCCCGCATAACCGCCGGCGGACTCATTCAGGTTGTGCACCCCCAGCCCCCTGGCGAGGTTGGGGTGCCCCCTGCGCTGACTGCCGTAAAGATAAGGCAGCGCCGTGCACAGGGCGTCCGCCAGACGCGGTCGCGCCAGCGTATACCAGGCTGCGGTCTCACGCTGGCGGTCGCTCCAGACCGAGCTTCGGGCCAGGTAACCAGCCAGCGGCAAGACCTGCACGGCGGCCAGCAGCACGCCCAACGCGATGCCGGCGGTCCACGCGAGCAACCCGCTGCGGCTCTCGAATCGCCCGGAATTCGGCACCACCACCGTCTCTTCTGCCGTGTGCAGGCCTGGAGACAGCGGGTCGCCGGGGGCGGAATGCCGCACCGGCGGAACAGGCGCGGGTCCCGTACCGGGCAAGCGTCGCGTCATCCGCCAGATCGCCAGCAACCCGGCGGCCAGCAGGACGTGGGCGCTCGTCTGGATATGGCCCCCGGCGATCACCAGAGCCACGACGAGAGCGAGCAACCCGGCATTCCGAGGACCTGGCCGCTTCAGGACGCGGTCGCTGGCCAGCAAGATCCAGGGAAGCCAGATCGCGACGGGCGTCACCGGGTAAAGCAGCCAGAGGATGAGGAAGCCGCAGAACGGATAAACCAATCCGGCGAACCAGCGACCCCAGAATCCGCATCCCCAGGCTCGTGCCAGGAGGAACATCCCCAGCCCGGCGGCCCAGAGCCTTCCCGCGGCCATCCAGGCCAGGGCCTGCGGTACCGTGCCCAGGTAGGCGATCAGGTGGAATGGATCGAACACTGCGCTCTGGCCGTTGGCCAGGTGAGGCGTCCCGCAGCCCGCGTACGGGTTCCAGAGCGGCAGCCGCCCCTGGCGCACCATGGCGCGGTTGAACTCCAGCCAGGGCTGGAACTGGAGCACGGGATCCATGAGCAGCCGGTTCAGCGGCTCGTAGTCCGTGGTTCCCGCGGGTCGGAAGCTCGCCTCGACGAGCAGCACGTCGGCCGGACTGAGGATCTTGCCGCCAACCAGTGTGTCGTGCAGGAAGAGAACGAGGCAGACAGCGAGGGCCAGAGCGAAGCCCAGTGTTTCTCGTGTCGGTCTCAACGTCACTGGCCTCCTTGCCGGCCATCTTGCGCTCTCGAATGGGTGCTGGCCCGGCGCGATAGGATAGGCGGGGCCGTCGAGAATGGACAGGGCGAAAGGCAGCGAGTTCCGAAGGTTCTTGAGCTTCTTTCCGCGAATACGTCCAGTGGGGAAGGCGGCGACAGCGGAGGGCACCGAATACCGGGCGGAGACGACCTGGGGCTCCTGCACCAGTCCTTGAAAGTCCCTGGTCCCTGGTCCCTGTCCCTGGCTCCCTGGGTTGTTCGGGTTCTCGTCGTCATGTTCGTCTGTTACACTAACGGTTTGATGGTTGCTGGCTGTGCAGCACCATCGATCGGCCTTGCCTCCTGAAGAATGCACAAGTCATGGAGCATATCGACCCCGCGGCGCGGCCCGTCCTGGTCCTCGATTTCGGTGCACAGTACGTCCAGCTCATCGCGCGGCGTGTCCGCGAGCATCATGCCTTTGCGCGGATCGTGCGGCACGACATCACGCCGGAGCGAGTGCGCGAGCTGAATCCGCTGGCGTTGATCCTCTCCGGGGGCCCGAAGAGCGTGTACGAGCCGGGTGCGCCCCATTGCGATCCCGCGCTCTTTCGCATGGGCATTCCCGTGCTGGGCATCTGCTACGGAATGCAGCTGGGGGCCGAGGCACTGGGAGGCGCAGTTCGAGCGGCTCCCGCCCGCGAGTTCGGCCGCGCCGACTGCCAGGTGCTCGACCCGGACGGGTCCCTGTTTCAGGGTGTGCCGCACGACACGACCGTCTGGATGAGCCATGGTGACCAGGTGCAGGACGCCGGGCCAGATTTCGTACCCCTCGCCGTGACGGCCACCTGCCGGGTTGCCGCGGTCAAGCATCGATCGTTGCCTTTTTATGGACTCCAGTTCCATCCCGAGGTCTCACACACGCCCTATGGCAGCCTGATTCTGGGCAATTTCCTGGATCGCGTGTGCCAGAACCCCAAGAACTGGACCATGGGGGCGTTCATTGACCGGTCGATCGAGCAGATCACGCACCGGGTCGGCGCCTCGGACCGCGTGGTCTGCGGACTCTCCGGCGGGGTGGATTCGGCCGTCTGTGCGGCGCTCCTTGCCCGGGCACTCGGTCCCCGAGTGATCTGCGTGTTCGTGGACACCGGTCTGCTCCGCGCCGGGGAGCGGATCGCCGTGGCCGAGGCGTTCGGCTCGCGCAGCAATGCCGAGCTGCGCGTTGTGGACGCGGCCGACCGGTTCCTCACCGTGCTCGAGGGCATCACCGAGCCCCAGGAGAAGCGGCTGCGGATCGGCCACGCGTTCGTCGAGGTCTTCCGCCAGGAGGCCCGCTCGATCCCAGGCGCTCACTTCCTGGCTCAGGGCACGCTCTATCCGGACGTGATTGAGAGCGGTGGTGAGCCCGACGGCCCCGCGGCCACAATCAAGATCCACCACAATGTCGGCGGCCTGCCCGAGGAACTGGGCTTCGAGCTCATCGAGCCCTTGCGCGACCTGTTCAAGGACGAGGTTCGGCGGCTCGGACTGGAGCTCGGCCTTCCCGATTCCCTGGTCTGGCGGCATCCCTTCCCGGGGCCCGGACTGGCGGTGCGCTGCCTGGGCGAGGTCACCCCGGCGCGGCTGGAGGTGCTGCGGCAGGCCGACGCGATCTTCCTGGAGGAGCTGAAGAACGCCCGTCTCGACCGCCAGGTGGCCCAGGCGTTCGTCGTGCTCCTGCCCGTCCAGTCGGTCGGCGTGATGGGCGACGCCCGCACCTACGAAAACGTCATCGCCATCCGCTCCGTCGACACCGAGGATTTCATGACGGCCGACTGGTCCCGGCTGCCGCACGACCTGCTGGCACGCACTTCCACCCGGATCATCAACTCGGTCAAGGGGGTGAACCGGGTTGTCTACGACATCACCAGCAAGCCTCCGGGAACGATCGAATGGGAGTAGTCTGCTGGAAAAGTCGAGCGGGAGTCGCCTGTTGGAAAAGCGCTCGTTTTGGATTACAACGAGTTCGTCCGACTCGCAACTCCTGATCCCAGGTCCCAGGCCGATTCAGCCAGCGAAGGAAGGCCCCGCATGACTCCAAGGTTGCTCCGGTTCGTGGTCCTGACCCTGGCGGTGGTCCTCGCCGCCACGACGTTGCGTGCAGAGTCCAAAACCGTTGCGCGGTGCGGCGCGGGGTTCCTGGAAGAAGTCAATGGATATCGTGTGCTCCACCTGAAAGGCACTCCCTACCAGATGGGCTACCAGCAGGGGGCCTTGCTGCGCAACGACATCCGCGAGAACGTGCACTTCCTCTTTGACGTCAAGAGCAAGGACATGAAGGTGGAGCTGGGCGGCCTGAAGCTACTTGACCCCAAGCGGGTGATCGCTGGAATTGTGGCCCAGCAGCGGAAATACGTCCCCGAACGATTCTTCGACGAGATGAAGGGCATTGCCGACGGCGCGGGCCTGGAAGTTCAGGACGTCGTCGTCGCGAATTTCATTCCCGAGCTCTTTCATTGTTCGGGCTTCGCCCTGTCCGGCTCGGCCACGAAGGACGGCAAGCTCTACCACGGACGGATTCTCGACTACGGTTGTGACTGGCGGCTCCAGGAACATGCCGTGCTCACCGTCGCGGAACCGGAGGGGAGAATTCCGTTCGTGAATGTCAGCTACGCCGGCTTTGTCGGCTCGGTGACCGGCATGAACCTTGAAAAGATCTCGATCGGCGAGATGGGCGGCCAGGGCCTGGGTCACTGGGACGGCGTGCCGATGGCCTTCCTGATGCGCATGGTGCTCGAGGAGGCTGACTCACTGACCAGGGCGATCGCGATCTTCCATGACCACCCCCGCACCTGCGAGTACTACTTTGTGGTCGCTGATGGCAAGACCGGCAAGGGAGTTGGCATGGAAGCCTCGTGGAACGTCTTTAGTGTGGTCCCCATGGGCGAGAGCCACCCCAAGCTGCCGGAAGCCGTGAAAGACGCGGTGGTGCTCTCCGCGGGCGACCGCTATACCGAGCTGGTGCGGCGCATCAAGGAGAAACACGGCGCGATTGACGCCGAGATGGCACGGCACCTGATGGACCGGCCGGTGGCCATGAAGTCAAACCTGCACGCGGTCCTCTTCGAGACGACCACCGGCAAGCTCTGGGTCGCCAACGCCACGAAAGACGGCCAGCCCGCCGCCGAACAGCCGTACCACGCCTTCGACTTCCCCGCGCTGCTCCGGCATCAGCCCGACCTTTCAGCCCCTGCACTGACCATCCCCCCTGCTCCGCCGCGGACCGCCCGGCGGCAGCCGGAACCTGCCATCCATTGAGCGGACGGGACGAACACGGTTCCTCTTGAATGCAACTTGTTTCCTCGCGATGGAGCGTTCCGATGCGTCCGTTATTCTTGTCGGTGATCTGTCTGACCATGTTCCAGGCGAGCACCCCGGCCGGCCGTGCGCAGACCGCGAAGATCGACCTGCGCACGTCGGCAGGCGTGGCCGCGGTCAAGGGGCAATGGCGCTACCACGACGTCAAGATTGTCGAGGTTGACGGCAAGGGCAAGGATGGCGCGACCAACAGGACTTACAGTTACGAGCCCAAGGCGAAGGGACCGGAATTTGATGATTCCGGGTGGGAAACCATCCAGGCCGAGACGATCAGGAACGCCCGCGGCAATGGCCAGATCTGCTTCTGCTGGTACCGCATCAAGCTCACGATGCCACCCGAGGTGAACGGCAAATCGGTCTTCTTCCAGACGACGGTGGACGACTACGGCGAGGTCTGGGTCGATGGCAAACTACCGCGCAAGCCGGGCGACAGCGGCGGACCGGTCGTTGCGGGCTTCAACGTCCCCAATCGCGTCGAGCTCCATGACGCTCGGCCTGGGAAGGTCTATCAGATCGCCATCTTCGGCATCAACGGCCCCATCTCCGATACACCCACGAACTGGATCTTTCTGGGGCCCACTTTTCTGGAACTGGTCGGCAAGAAGTGAGCGAGCGCTCCCCAGATGCGCTGGCGTTGCACGATCCGTGAGCTGATGAGCCTCATCTTCGTGATCGGGCTGATTCTTGGTGTCCTGCGGGTTCGCTGGGGAATCATCTTCGCCATTCTTGCCGGCGGAGTCGTCGGCTGCGGACTGGCGCCCTGGTATGCCTGCCGCGAGATGTGGAAGCTGTCGCTCGCGCTGGGCCGGGACCAGCGCTTCGACGCTCGAACCCGGGCGCGGCTGATCGCTCAGTCGTACGTTCTGGTGTGGGCCGCCTGGTACTTCGCAGGCGTGCTGGTGGCCCTCGTGGGCGTCATGGTGTGGTGGCTGATGCGCGCGGCATGAGCCGGCTGTCGGCACGAAGCGTCTGGAAGATGCGCCTGGCGATCGTGGCGTAGCCGGCCGGGCGGGGATGCGTGTCATATTCCCAGTACTGAGGCATTCCCTCCTCCTCTGCCTGTTTCACATCGGCCGTCGCGTCGGCCAGCGGCAGTTCCAGCTTCTGGCAAAGCTCACTCAATAGCTGGTTTTGCCGCTGGTAGATGGCATCGGTGGCGAGCGCCTCGGCGGTTGCCGGGTCCATCCCCTCCTCGATCAACGGGTGTGTATAGCGACAGCTGATCACACCGCAGAAGGGGACGTAAGCGAGGGTCAAGCGCGCACCCGTCACATTGCAAATCGCCTGGATTCGCTTGATGTAACGAACGGGTGATCCGCCCTCCTGAAAGTCATGCGCGAGCTGGATGGGAATATCGTGAGTCTGGGCGTGGACCCAGGGATTGAGTGTTCCCTCCCGCATCGCATCATAAAGAGCGGGAAGCAGCCGGTCCGGCCTCTCGGGGACCTGTGTCCAGGGGTTGGCACTATCGGGAACGGCGGGGAAGAAGCGAATCGGTCGATGCACCCAGCGGACGCAGATGGGCTGATCATGGATGTATCGCACGATCAGGGCCGCGACCCTGGGCATCCAGAAGGTGAACGCAGAGGGCGTGAAGACTCCGCCCGGGCGATCGTACATGTCCAGGTAATTCTGAGCGGGCAAATCGTTGGCGTAGAGCACGATCACCACGTCCTGCGGCTTGAGCAGGGGAATCGCATCGCGCGACAGGAGCAGGATATGGTTCAAGGTGGCCGCGGTCACCCCGAGATTGATCACTTCCGCGGGCACACCTTCATGATCGAGCAGCCGCTGGAGCTGCGCGGGGATGGTGGCCGAGTCCGCCGCACCAATGCCCTCGGTCACGCTATCGCCGATGAGCAAGATCCGCCGCCGGCCGGAAGCGGGCGCCATGGCAAAATCGGGCCCCCGAAATCCGTAAACGTTGAGATTGTGGATCTCGGAAAAACCATCCGGCCAGCTATCCAGGAGCAGGCGATCGTAGACCAGGCCCCGATCCATCATCCTTTTCAGTTGCGGGTGCCCCTGCGCGCTCATCTGGTACGAGATCCGGTTGAAGCCCGCGACTTCTGGCAGGGGAAACAGCAGCCGGAAGAGACACTCCTGGAAGAGAGCGAAGAGCAGTAAGGTGAGAGTGGGAAAGAGCCAGCGCGGCCGGGGGCGGCCTCGTCGGCCGACCGCGCTGGGGGCATGCCGCGCAACCGATTCCGGCATTGGAGTTGTCATCTCACCACCCTCACACGGTGAGCCCGGCTCAAGCTTCACAAGCGATCTCGCATGCATGACGAAGCGACGCGGCTCCGCATGTCCTCATGGACCGGCGGATCCAGGGCGATGCAGATCGACCCCGAACTGTAGGATTCGTCGTAAAATGAAGTGAAGAGACGAAAGGTTTAGAAAGATCAAGGATCGGCGTCATGCTCAGCAAGCAGTTCACTCGCCGCGGGTTGCTTCCCGAGCCCGACCCTGCGACCGAGTTCCCCGCGGGCTCGCCCTTCGCACCGCTCGACGCGATCGGTCGGGACCTTCCAAGCCTGCTGCACGATAAAAGTTTCCGGCCGCGTGCGCGGGCCCTGGAAATCCCCGCGCTGCCGGCCGCAGGAATCTCCATCGAGCTGCTGCGACTCTATTACGTGCGTCTTGGTTTCCTGGCCTCGGGGTATGTGAACCAGGTGGGGCAAGATCCCGCCACCGTGCTGCCGCGCAACCTGGCCATTCCGCTCTGCGACGTTTGCAATCGACTGGGGCGGCCGCCCATCCTCAGTTACGATGGCTATGCCCTCTTCAACTGGAAGCGGTTCGATCCAGCGGGGCCGATCGCCCTGAGGAATATCGACACGGTCCAGAACTTCGTGCACCTTTATGACGAGCACTGGTTCATCCTGGTGCACGTCGAGATCGAGGCCCTGGCCGGGGCGACCCTCGATGCGATTGGCCAGGCGCACGATGCACTGGCCGACCAGGACCACGCAGCGCTCGACGCCGCCGTTGCGAAGCTGGCGCACACCCTCTGGGCCCAGGTTGAGACGCTCCGGCGGATCCCCGAAAAAATGGACCCCGCGCTCTATTACAAGACGTTTCGGCCCTACATCCGCTTCTTCGAGGGAGTGGTCTACGAGGGTGTGAACGCCTCGCCGCTCAACTTCCGGGGCGAGACGGCGCGCAGAGCAGCGTCATCCCGGCCATCGTCGCTTTCTTGAAGGTTCCGCACCGTCCGTCGATGCTGCTGGACCACCTTGCCGACATGCGACGGTTCATGCCCTCCGAACACCGGGCCGTGCTCGAGGAGATCGAGGCCATGCCCGATATTCGAGCGATGGTCAGCAAGGATCCGTTCAACGATGCGCTGGAGGCGCTCGCCGCCTTCCGCGAGACGCACCTGCAATTCGCCATCCGCTACATCGCCGCACACGAACGCGACCCCCGTGGCACCGGAGGTACGCCCTACATGAGCTGGCTGGGCCAGCTCATCGATGAGACGCGTGCGCATAAACTGCCATGACCCGTGACTGGCACGGTACGCCTTGCCACCGCATCCTGGCCCCCGCCAGGTGTTATGGCGCAGCGGGTGTGCGGAGTGCGGAGTCGCTGGATGCGACCCCGAGCGCGCGAAGCCCAAGCAGCTCGGGCAGCTCCCGGACGGAGCCGATCAGGTGGCTGTGGGGATGTGGCTCAAGCTGCTCGCGGGTGTGAGTGCCCGCCGTCACCCCGATCACCAGGCCGCAGCCGGCGTTCTGGCCTTCCATGAGATCGGCGGGTGTATCCCCCACCTTGGCGACCTTGCCCGGATCGCCGATCCCGAGCTGCTGCATCAGGCTCAAGATCATGTCAGGGTAGGGACGGCCGCGTTCCACCTCGTCGCTGGAGATCGTCGCGTCCACCAGCGGGCTTGCCGACCAGCCCAGGCGGTCGAGGATCGTCCGGGTGATCGATCGATCGAAGCCGGTATTGAGGGCCACCTTGATGTTGGCCGCCTTGAGCGCTCGAAACGTCTCTGCCGCGCCGGGAACCTCGCGAACCGACGGGTCGACCCGGTAAAACGCGATGGACCGGGCGACGAAATCACGATGGATGGCGTCGAGCCGGTCCAGCAGCGCATCGTGCCCCGGCGACTGCTCGATCAGGATGCGCAGGGCCTCGGGCTTGGGGATGCCCATGACACGGTTCACGTCGGCAACCCCCACCTCCACGCCCAGGGGCGAGAGTGCGCCCTGAACGCAGCGAGTGACGGAGTCCTCGTCGTTCACCGTGGTTCCGGCCATGTCAAAAACCACCAGCTCGATCGGCATCGGCAAACTCCTCAAGGTGCTTGGAGCAGGTTTCCGCGTGAACTTCCCGGTCAAGGCTGCGCCTCATCCAGGGCGCGCCGGATGACGTCTTCCGCCACGCCGAATGAGAACGTCATCCCCGCGCCGCCCACGCCCGTGATGATGGTCACGCGGGGCCGAGGATGAAGGATCACCGCGGGTTGATCCGGATGCTTCGCATACACGCCGTGCCAGCGTGCCGCGACTCGTAGATCGGGCACGCCGAGGAACGTACGGAGATAGCCGAGAACCAGGTCGTCGATCTCGGTCTTGTCGAATGGGTCAACGGCGTTGCCGTACTCATGTGAATCTCCCAGGGTCAGCTCTCCGGCACTGTTCTGTGAGACCAGAACATGAATGCCGTATTCATCGAACCAGGGGGACTCACGCGCAATGCGTGCCTTCAAGGCCGGTAGCGTAGGGCAGCATTCAAACGAGGGGTAATGCCGCAGGGTCAGCCCGGCGGCCAGCATTGGACCCAGCCGCCAGCCGTTGGCAACGATACTGGAGCGCATCATCTGGAGCTTGCACCGTGTCATCCCGGCGGCGGCCACATGCTCGGGAAAGAGCAGCGCGAATTCCTGCCCGGAGCAGACCCAGGCGCGTCGTGCGTGATGGGTCTTGCCGCCGGCACGTACCGCGGGAAGGTCGATGTCGGTGACGGCCAGGCCATAATGGAAGCGAACGCCGAATTGTTTCTCCAGCCAGAGCGGCAGCCGCGCGATGACCTGGCGTGGATCAACGCAGATTTCTCGAGGGCTCCAGAGCGCGGCCTGCAACCCCTCTCGCTTCACCGCCTGGGTCCGCCGCGTGATCTCGGAGGAGCTCAGCAGCTCCACGGGATCGCCGGCCTCATGGGCCGTTTCCGCATACTCCCGGAGCACCTGGGCCTCGTCCTCGTGGTAGGCCAGGTGCAGAGAGCCGCAGCAGTCGTGCGGCAAGCCGGCGTTGCTCAGGACGTCTCGCCAGATCTCAAGGCTGCGCGTCGCCAGGGCACGTCGTTCACCGAAAGGCTGACCGATCGGCCAGAGCATGCCGAAATTCCGCACCGAAGCGCCCATCGCCCTGGGGCTCTGCTCGAAGACGGCCACGCGACGTCCGCGCCGGGCCAGATGGTACGCGTGGGCCAGACCGATCACTCCGGCGCCGACCACGATGTCATCGTATGTTGACTCTTCCATGCAGATGCCTCCTACTGACCTGCGTGGCTGGTCTGGTCCCCGAGATCGAGCGATCCCTTGACCAGCTCGGGAAGGTACTTCACCGGGATGGTGCCGTGGGCCAGCACCGCCTGGTGGTAGCGCGAAAGGTCGAATCGCTCACCCTGCGCGCGCTGGACCTGCTGACGAAGCTCGTGGAAGGCCATCCGGCCGACGAAGTACGTGGAAAGCTGGCAAGACGATTGCTTGGCCCGGATGACTTTCCCCACCGCCTCGCCCTCGGTCTGGAACCCCCGGTTCATCAGCAGGTCGAGGGCCTGGGCATCGGTCATCGTGCCAGCGTGCATCTGATGATCGAGAATGGCGTTGACCACGGCGCGGAGATAGAACTTCAACTGGTGAAGCCGCAGAGCCAGGTCGCCCTGTCCGAAGCCCTGGTCGAGCATGGTTTTCTCGGTGTAAACGGCCCAGCCCTCGGCAAAGGTCCCGGACGAGAGGATCTTGCGAATCAGCGAGGGGCAGCGGTTGCTGTACTCCAGTTGCACGTAGTGGCCAGGGTAGGCCTCGTGGATGGTGAGGATCTTGAGCATCGAGCGGTTGTATTCCCGCAGCAAGCTCTCGGCACGTTCACGGGTCCAGTGGGCGGGCGGCGGGCTGATGGCGTACTCGCTGGACCCGCGGGCATCCAGCGGCGGCGCGGGGTTGAGGTAGGCGACCGAATTGCCGCGCATGAATTCGGGCATCTCGACGATGCGGCACTGGTCGGGCTCGGGAAGCGGCACGATCTTGTGCGCGCTGATGAACGCCTTGATGGATTCGGCCGTGCTACGCACCTCGGCCACGAGCGTCTCCGGCGGCCCGTGGTCCCCGCCCAGCGCGGTCAGCACGCGGCTGATCAGCTCGCGCCTCCCGGCAGCATCATCGACGGGAATGGGCTTTCCCGGAAAGAGTGTGCCCCAGAGTTGCCCGGCGATCACGGCCATCTCGCTTTCAACGCGAGCGGCCTCGCGCTCGGCTTCCGCGAGCACCTTGTCGGCCGGGATCCCCGCCTCCAGCTCGAGATCGAGCTTCTTCACGAAGCGCTCGCGGCCGATCCGCCAGCCGTCGGTCGACCGGGGCAGGATGTCCTGCTTCAGGAATGAGAGGTAGTCATTCAGGGCCGAGACGATCCGCGCGGCCCGCGCACCCAGCTCGCCTCGCTCCACCCCATGCTCACCAGCAAGCTCGAACAGTACGCCCGAATAGAAATGGATGGCCCCCTCGGTCTGTGTGATGGCCGTCTCCACCTTCACGCGTGGCGGATTGCCGATGGTCCGCCGCGCGACAGCGATCACCTCGGGGATCCTGTCCATCCGCGCCGCCGCGTTCTTCAGATTCACAGCCCGCGGCAGCGAGGACTGGGTCAAGAGAAGGTAAACACTTTCGGAGATGTAGTCGCCGTAGATTCGGGGGTCGTCCTCAAAGGGACGAAAGTTTTCCGCCAGCCAGATCTCGCGTACCAGGTGGCTGCGGAAGATATCGTGGTCAACCTTGCCGTCCCGCGAAAGCCGACCGCGCGAGATTGTCTCATCGAGCTTCTTCAGGGCGCCGCGCTTGACATCGAGCGTGGCGTTCCGGGCCGCGGGAGACAGGTCATCGAGCCGGTCATCATAGGAGTGCTCACCCAGCCGGGTGGCCGTGAGCGGCTCACGGCGGAACAGCTCCTTGAGATAGAGATGGAAGACGTGATCAAGCGCGACATCCTCACTCTCCATGCGGTCAACCTCGCCGGCGGGACCCGTGGCGCAGCTCGAGGAGAGGATCCCGAGCAGCAGAACGATGCAAACTTGTCGCATGAAACGGAGACTCCTTTGATGCGGAACTTCTGCGCAGGCATCCATGCCGGCAGCCCTGGCGCGGATTCTGATTCTAACCGCTGGCGGTGCGAGCCCCAATGGCCCGGACCTGACTGGCGGATCGGGTTGGCACGCTCGGGGAAAGCGATCGGGCCGTGACCGCCCGATTGGCCGTTGTCGAAGCCTGGGTTGTTTGGGAAGATAGGATCCTGGCGGCGGAGCCCGACCGTGCCATTGGAAACGCCAGGGTGTCGTACTTCTCGGGACTGCGGAGCCTTGGGTCCTTGATGACCGTTGCGATGGTACAGGTGACGCTGATCCGGCCGGGCGCGACACTCTACGACGAGCAGAATCGCGTTCAGGGCATTCTCGATATTCCACTCAGCGAGCGCGGGCGTGAGGAGGCGGCCCGCCTGGCCGAATGCCTTGCCGCCGATCAGGGCACATTGCCTCTTGCCGCGCTTTATTGCGGGCCGGGCGAGAATGTGGTCGGTACCGCGGAAATCATTGGCAAGGCACTCGGGCTGCGGCCTAAGCGCATCGACGAGCTGCGCAATCTGGATCAGGGGCTCTGGCAGGGCTTGCAAATCGAGGAGATCAAGCGGCGCAATACCAAGCTCTTCCGCCAGTGGATGGAGGACCCGCGAACGATCTGCCCACCGCAGGGCGAGACCGTCGCCGATGCTCTGGAACGGGTCAAGGCCGCTTTCAAGCCGCTGGTCCGCCGCCACCAGGACGGAGAGAGTTTCGGGCTTGTTGTCGGCGATCCCTTGGCCCGCCTGATTGCCTGTATCCTCAAACCCGGGGCGCGACCCCAGCTCGATGAACGTTCCCCCGGGTGCGGATTCGAGCGCATCGACGTTCCGCCGGACTGGCTGGCCAACGGCTTCTCTTGACAATCCCCCCGCAGAAAGACAGTGTGTCGGCTTTACCCGGAGCCGCGCTGGCCAGTGCGCCGAGCGAGCCCAGGGATCGTGAGCCGCTGTGATCGCGGCTTCCCGTCCCGGCATAAGGAGTCAGCCCATGGCCGGAAGAGGATCAGAAGCGCTCAATTCTTGGCACGGGCATTCGGAATCGAAGCGGGTTCCCGAAGGTGTCTGGATGCGCTGCGGTGGCTGTAGCGCGACCCTCTTTCGCAAGCAGGTCGAACAGAACGACAAGGTTTGCCCGGAGTGTAACCACCATTTCCCGGTCACGGCGGTGGAGCGGATCAGCCAGCTTCTTGACCCGGAGACGTTCGAGGATTGGTTTTCCGAGCTGCAACCGGCGGATCCGTTGCAGTTCGACGACCGCCGCCCCTACCCCGAGCGACTCAAGCTCGAGCAGGAGCGTACCGGCCTGAACGACGCTGCGCTGGTGGGTCAGGGGTTCATCAAGGGAATCCGACTCATTTTCGGAATCACCGACAGCAGCTTCATCATGGGCTCCATGGGCTCGGTCGTCGGTGAAAAGCTGACGCGAGCCATCGAGGCGGCGACGCGGCAGAAATTGCCCCTGGTCATTGTTTCGGGCTCTGGCGGTGGGGCCAGGATGCACGAGGGCATCTTCTCGCTGATGCAGATGGCCAAGGTCTCGACCGCCCTGGGACGCTACCGAGGCGCCGGCGGCCTGTTCATCAGCGTGCTCACTCATCCCACGATGGGAGGCGTCGCGGCCAGCTTCGCCTCACTGGGGGACATCATCCTCGCCGAGCCGAAGGCCCTCATCGGCTTTGCCGGACCCCGGGTCATCGAGCAGACCGTGCGCGTGCAATTGCCCCAGGGGTTCCAGACGAGCGAATTTCTACTCGAGCACGGATTCATTGACCGGATCGTGCATCGCCGAGACCTGAGGAGCATGATCGCCCAGATCATTGGCTATTCCATGAACTGATAACCCTCATGGAGCCTGCTGGGAAGCCGCCACCCGGTGACCGCGCCCGTTCTGCCCGATCAATTGAAGCAGTAAATTGTCCTGCGGGTACGGATGGCCCCGGTACTGCCGGAACGCCTCGGCTTTCGGGACACCGATCTCACTGCCACGCTGCGCGCACCAGCGCGCCATGCTTTCAAGGTATTCGTCCATGCCGTGCTGCCGCAAGAGCCAGGTGCGCTGGCTGGCATGGCATGCCAGCATATCCCGCTTGGTCTCGAAGACGGACGTGATATCCACGTAGAACTCGACGGCCACGCGCCCGCCGTCTGGGTTCGCCCCTTCGATGGCATCGACGTAATAGAGGTGCGGTATCTTCTCGAGCGGAGCCGCGGGGTCCCACTGGCGAGTGCTGTAGTTGGGGCACGACGCGCCGAAGCATGCGTCGCGTACGAGCCTGCTGGTGGCCTCATGGTCGCAATGATAATCGGCCGGGGGAGCGGTCAGCACCATGTCCGGCCGCGTTCGCCGCAAGGCTTCCACCACCCTCCGCCGCGCATCGTCATCATTGAAGATCGCCAGGTCGCCGAACTCCAGGCAGAGCGCATCGGCTTCCAGCAGGGCCGCGGCCGCGCGGGCTTCGCCCCGGCGGATCTCGGCGATCGTCGCCGCGTCGTGCTCGGCACTGCCGCAGTCTCCCGCCGTCATCGTGGCGATGGTCACCGCGCAGCCCGCATCGCGCAGCAACGCCAGCGTGCCCGCACACTGAAACTCCACGTCATCGGGATGGGCGTGGATCGCCAGCACACGAATCGGCTTGGACATGGCTGAAACTCTCCAGGTCGGAAGGGGGCCGCAGCAGGATTTGTCTCCATCGTGTACCCCTCACGGGAATGGACTCAAGACCCTTCCGGATGGCCAGACCGGACCAGGTACCCCGAGAAAATAATTTTCACCGGGACGCAAAATGTTCTCGCGTGCGCTAGACAACCTGTGTACATTAGCAATCAAAGAGTCAGGTAGTGTTCGTCCGTGTGCTGAGCGTCCCGGGCGAGCAGCCGCGGGCGCTACCTGACGTTTCTATCGACTTGAAGGAGAGCGACCCATGGCCGAGACGGATGCCTTGACTCCCCGCCAGCGTGAGATTTACAACTTCATCCGCAGCAAGATCCAGGGCCGAGGCTACGGCCCGACCGTGCGCGAGATCGGTCTCAACTTCCAGATCAAAAGCCCCAATGGCGTGATGTGCCATCTCAAGGCACTCCAGAAGAAAGGCCTGATCCATCGCGAGCCCAACATGTCGCGGGCCATCCAGTTGCTCGAGGATTCGCCGACCGGCCGCCACACCGGCGTGAAGATGGTGGGCCGTATCGCCGCGGGGCAGCCCATCGAGGCCGTCGAGCAGTCCGATGAGCTGACCTTCTCGGAGTGGACCGACAATGGCGACAAGTTCGCCCTGCGGGTTTCCGGAGACTCGATGATCGAAGAGCACATTGCTGACGGCGACTTCGTGATCATCAAGAAGCAGGAGCAGGCACGCGACGGGCAGATCGTCGCCGTGCGCGACGATGAGGGCGAGGCCACGCTCAAGAAACTGTATCGCGACAAGAACCGCTTCCGCCTCGAGCCGGCCAACCGCTCCATGAAGCCAATCTTTCGTGATCACGTGAATGTGCTGGGAGTCCTCGTCGGCGTGGTGCGGAAATACTGACGATCACGCTTGACGGTTCCAAGCAGTGCGCCGATCATGGGCAGCCGACCCCGAGCGTTCGCTGTGCCGATCGTTGCTTCGCTGCGAAGGACTGCGCCATGGAACCGGATGCCAGCGCACCGGCTGATTTCGTCAAGCTGTTCACCGATGGCGCGTGCAGTGGCAATCCCGGGCCCGGTGGCTGGGCTTACATCCTCCAGCATCCAGCCACCGGTCAGGTGCGCGACGCCTCGGGCGCCGAGCCGAACACCACGAACAATCGCATGGAGCTGGCCGGGGTGATCGAGGGCCTCGCAACGCTCAAGCGTCGCTGCCGGGTCGAGATCGTGACAGACAGCCAGTATGTGGCGAAGGGCATCCGCGAGTGGATGCCCAACTGGAAACGCCAGGGGTGGCAGCGCAAGGAGCGGGGCTCGCTCAAACCCGTCATGAATGTTGATCTCTGGAAGCGGCTGGACGCCCTGATCGCAGAGCACGACGTGCAGGTGACCCATGTTCTGGGCCATCGCGGCCATCCCGAGAACGAGGCCTGCGACCGCATGGCCGTCGAGGCCTACAAGGCGCTCCGCCGATAAGAAGGCGCTTCGCCGGTAAGAGCGGAAGTGACCTGGAACGGAGATCCGTTCTGGACCGGCAGGCGGGTCGCCCGCAATGGCTTCCGTCAGCTTGCCAGCTCGTTGACGAACTGGCCTTCACCTGCCGGCACACACCGACTCCTGAGCCGTCGCTCAATGCCGGAACAGGAACTCCTTGGAATTGATCAGCACCCAGCCCAGGTCCTCGACGGCAGCGCGAAGATCGGAGCCGGCCTTGAGGTGGCGGGTTGCGGCGTCGAGCTCTTGCGGGGTGGGCTCGCGACCGAGGGCGACTTGGTAGAGATCCTTTGTGATGGCCTCGGCAGACTTGCCGCTCTTCGCGAGCTGCGCCATGCGGCCCCTGTCGTCATGCAGCTTGCCGTTGACCGTGGCGCCGCCGATGAGCTGGAGTGCTTGCGAAAGGTTTGAATCGCTTTCGCGCTCGCACTCGCAGGCCAGTTCACGAGCGGGGCGTCCGAATGTCTTCAGGAATGTGTTCTCGACCTTGCCGTCGGGCATCTGGGCCGCCCGGGAACCGGCGGGCAGTCCTTCAAGCGGTGTGGGCGAGCCGGTGAACGTCGAGATCGCGTCCAGCAGAACTTCGGCCGGCAAGAGCTTCGTGATCGCATGCGAGAAGTAAATGTTGTCGTCGGCGTTCAACGCGTTCGTCCGGGACGAAAGCTGATAGGTACGGCTTCGCAGGATGATCCGGATCAGGCTTTTGAGCCGGTAACCATCCTTGACGAAGGCAGTGGTCAGGTGGTCGAGCAACTCGTCATTGGAGGCTGGGTTCGAATCACGGAAGTCGTCGACCGGCTCGACGATGCCGCGACCCATCAGGTGATACCAGACGCGATTGACGAGGCTTCGGGCAAAGTACGGATTGTCGCGGCTGGTCAGCCACGATGCCAGACGAATGCGGCGATCGGCCATCCCATCGAGCACCGGCCCTCCCAGCGCCTTCGGCTTCATCACGCGCCCGGTACGCGGCTGCCGGACGTCACCCCCACGACGAGCGTAGATGACCTC
Source organism: uncultured Planctomycetaceae bacterium (assembly GCA_963833985.1). Classification (GTDB taxonomy): domain Bacteria; phylum Planctomycetota; class Planctomycetia; order Isosphaerales; family Isosphaeraceae; genus Aquisphaera. The sequence goes on along the minus strand of CAWIAD010000002.1, from coordinate 3,927,751 downwards.
CTCGCCTGCCTGGTTCCCTTTCTTGTGGCCGACCTGCGAGAAGAAGGCGGCGAATCCGTAATAGTCGTCCTGAGTCCAGCGCTCGAAGGGGTGGTTGTGGCACTTGGCGCACTGGATGCGTACTCCCAGGAAAAGCTGGGCCGTCGTCTCCACGGCAGCCTCGGGCTCCTTGCTGATCCGGTAGTAGTTCGCGGCGGGATTTGCGTAGGTTGAGCCGCTGGTCGTCAGCAGGGTACGGACAAACTCGTCCAGGGGCATCTCGCGCTCGAGGGCCGAGCGGATCCAGCGATGGAAGACGTAAGCGCCCTTCGGCTCGATGAGCCGGCCGTTGGCCCTGAGCACGTCCGCGAACTTCAGAGCCCAGAAATCGTAGAATTCTGGCCGATCGAGCAACCCTTCGATGACATGCGCGCGCCGGTCGCTATGGGCGGAAGAAACGAACTCGTCCACCTCGCTCGGCTGAGGCAAGACGCCGATGGTATCCAGGTAGACCCGGCGGAGGAACTCGCGGTCCCCGGCCGGCTCCGAGGGGCGGATGCGCATCCGGTTCAGCTTGCGGAACACCGGGCCATCGACCAGGTCGTCGCCCGGTACCGGCGCTGGCTCAAAGCCGGGAACTTCGACGAGGTGAGTGAGCCTGAGATTGGCCACCAGGCTGAGAAAATGAGCGATGACCGCGATCTCGCCACGCGTTTTGAAGCGGACATGGCCGCCGGCATCCACCTCCGCGATCTCCAGGCTCGAGCTGTCGTAGTAGCAGATGGGCGTGACGTCTCGCGTCGTTCCGTCGGCAAGATGCAGCAGGACGACGAGTTGCTGCGACCGCGCCGGAGCGTTCAGAACGCGCGGGCCGGGGAGAATCTCAAGCCGGGCTGCCGCGGGCGCCGACGGGTCATCATGGGCGCCTTCCCTGATCCAGTCGCGCAATAGCTCGTAACTTTTCGAGCTGCGTGAGAGCCGCAAGCCCCCCTCGTGTGCCACCTCGCCGAGCGGCTTGGCTAGCAACAGGCTCTGCTCGGCGGCCAGGAGATTGATGCGCCGGCCGGCCGTTTCGCGGCTGAGTGTGAGGAAGTCCTGATCCGGCAGATATCCCCGCAGACTGAGCCGGAAACCGCCCTTGCCGGTGGGAGTGCCATGGCAGGCGCCGGTGTTGCAGCCGGCCTGGCTGAATGAGGGAATCACATCGTTCCGGAAGCTGACTGGCGCTGTCCGGTCCATCCCCTGAACCTTCATTGCCAGGCTCGCCTCGACCGATCCGCCCCGAGCCACGATGGTTGCCTTGCCGTTGCTTCTGGCGGAAACCTGCCCGTGGTCCGAAACCACCGCGACGGCAGGATCAAGACTGACCCAGGTCAGCAGGCGCGTCAGATCGCGGAGCGAGCCGTCGCCGTAGCGCGCAGTGACAATGAGCTGACGCGTGGCGTGGCGGCCGATCAAGGGTGGATCTTCCGGACCGATCTCGACCGCGACCGGTGTGCCGATCAGCTCCCGGGCGGCTGCTTCCTGGCCGAACGCGTCCCTGCCAGGATGTGCGATCGTGCAACAGAGTAACGCGACGAGCCAACCGATCGTCTTGCCACGATCAAGCGCATCATGATCCATCGGTTGCTCCTGAGGCTGCACACGCGGTTTTCCGACTGGAAAGTGAAACAAGATCATCCGGACATCAAGGCTCAGATGGTCGGGCGATGCTCAACAAGACGGCGATGACCGGCAATCCGGCAAATTGTTGAATAATAAAATAACAATGGCCGCGTCACGGGCGAAAGTCAATCTCTTTGCGATGGGACGCTGGATGGAAGGATAGTGGCGGCATGAGAGGAGGCGGAGGAGAAGTGGGGCAAACCAGCGCCGGGCAGCGGTACAGATTGCAAGTGCCGGCCCTGGGCGTTCCGCCCTCGCGCGTTACGCCCAGGGCCAGTGAGTCAGGATCAGCGCCTTCTGATCCGGCTAAAACCACGGAAGCCGCGCAGCCGGGCGAAGTGCGTCGTGAGCGGAGTTGTGGTCGTCGATGTTCCGGTTCCAGTTCCACTACCAGTTCCACCTCCACTGCCACTGCCGCTGGAGCCACCGCTACCGCTACCGGTCGTGCCCGTCGCGCTGGTCACAGACATTCCCGCGCCGCTACGGAGGCTGCTCCGATCCGTCTGGACCGCGGTCTGGTCAGCGGTCAGTGTCGTCAGGTCTGCTGCCGTGACCTTGGAATCCTGGATCGTCTGGATCAGATCCGTGAAGGTCTGGTCGATGGACGTTTGAGCCACGTTCGACCCGGTGAAGAGGGCATTGAAATCGGTCTGCGCCTGGCTTGTGGAGGTTCCGCCAGCCACCGCCGTCACGAGTTCGCTCATGACCTTCTGAAGACTCTGAGGATCGAGTCGCAACCCCGCACCGGCAATGGTCTGGCTATCGGTTTGCAGGTGGGACAGGTCCGCGACGGTGACCATCGAGCGGGCCGCGAGGGTCTGGTTCTCGGACTGGAGCTTCTGAACGTCCGCAAGAAGCTGAGCGAACGATGTGTTCGTGGTTGAACCGGCTGACGAGGCCCCCTGCCCCACGCTTCCCTGGGCGGGTAACGTGGCGACTCCAGCGGCCGCCAGGCTTGCGGAAAGAGTGCTGGAGAGGGTGCCGGTGCCTATCGGCAGCTCACCCAGTGGTCTGAGCCCGCGGCCCCCGCCCGACACGTTGTTCAGGTCGCTCTGAATGGCCGCCAGGTCGGCGGCAACGTCCGAAAGATCCGTTGCCGTGACTTTGGAATCCTGGATCGTTCGGACCAGGTCCGTGAAGGTCTTGTCGATGGTAGTCTGGGCGACCTTCGACCCGGTGAAGAGCGCATTGAAGTCGCTCTGCGCCTGGGATGTGCTTGATCCCGATGTCACAGCGGTGGCCACCTCCGTCACTGCCTTCTGCAAGCTCTGTGAGCTGACCCAGAATCCCGCGGCCGCAATGCTCTGGCCATCTGTCGTCAGGTTCTGGACGTCGACCACCGTGATGCCCGACTTTGCCACCAGGCTCTGTAGTTCTGTCTGAAGTTTCTGGAGATCCGCGTTGTACTGAGCCACCTGCGCATTCTGACTTTCCCAGGGAGCGTAGCCACCCCGAGCCGGACCACCGTATGCGCTGGTGGTTGCAATTCCGATGCTGGCGAGACTCGCCAGCAAGTTGTCGCCGCCACCACCCCAGCCTGAGAGAACCAGGCGGGTTTCGAGCGGTTCACACGCCGGGCCGTGATCTCGCGGAGCCCTGTCCGCGCGGCCCGCGCGCTCTCGTTTCTTATGTTCTCCGCTGCGTCTCCAGCGAAAGGGAGATGCAGTGCGGGAAACGACCATCGTCATTGTCCTATCCCCCAAGACAGTCTGTTGTTTCGAGACAATCGCCACGCTTGGTGAGGAGCATCGAAGGTGGAGGACAGGAAAGCGCAGCCAGCAAGGAAACGTGGAGACACCAGGCGAGCAGCGGCAGAATTCGCCGAAATGAGCTTGACAGCGGCGATTAAAAGCATGCGGCGCCGGCCAGGCTGGACCGAGGCGCCGGGCTTTCCCGTCATTCCACCATTTTCGAGATGAGTCTGACGCATTCCATGGCACGACACGACATGACATGACATGACGACAAAGTCTGACACGAGACACTTTCGCGCAGCAAAAAACTTCAAGGAGGCAGCCTCAGACTCCCGGGCGAGGGGGCCAGTTGACGCCGGCCTCCGGGCCGCTCATCATGTGAGCCGGAGTCACGAACCGGTGGCGGCAATCCGTGAGATTCCGAAATCGCCGGAGGGCGGGAACGTATCATGTCCGACACAGCCAGCAAACCAGTTGCCCTGGTCACCGGCGCCGCCCAGGGGATTGGCCAGGGTATCGCCCGGCAGCTCGGTCAAGCGGGGCATGCCGTCGTGCTCGGCGACGTCGATGCCGAACTGGTGCAAAAGACGGCGGCGGCCCTCCAGAGTTCCGGCATCGAGGCGCTTGGAATCCGGCTGGACGTGACGGGCGCTGCCGACTGGGCCGAGGCCGGTGTACGGATCGAGGGCCGCTGGGGCGGGCTGAACGCGCTGGTGAACAACGCGGGAATCAGCTCGCGCGGCACCATCGAGTCGACCGACGAGGCGCTCTGGGACCTGACCCTGGGCGTCAATCTCAAGGGGCCGTGGCTGGGCATCAAGGCCATGCTGCCACTGCTGCGCCAGCGCAAGGGGACCATCATCAACATCGGCTCGACCCGGGCCACTCGCCCCATGCCGGGCCTTTTTCCTTATGTCATCAGCAAGGCGGGCCTCTGGGGCCTGACCCGCCAGGTGGCCAATGAATGTCTGCTCGAAGGGGTCACCTGCAACATGGTGGCACCGGGGTGGGTCGATACGCCCAACGAGCGGAAGATCCAGGCCCGCTACGGCAGGCCCGATTTCCCCGCGGGCATCCGCAATCTCACCTTGCCCGAAGACATCGGCGCCATGGTCGTCTTCCTGACCACACCGGCGGGCCGGAAGATCAACGGCGATATCCTTTACCTGGATTCCGGCCTGCACGTCGTCGACGATGCCGGGATGGTCCATCTGCCCGACCGCGTCCGCCCTCCTTTCGAGCAGCGCATCGAGGAGTGACCGGATCGCCCGTCGAACCTACCGATCCCCTCTCGCCTCTCGCGGAGATCCACCCATGAGCGAGTTCGTTTACTGCCTCAACACCAGCACGATTCGCCCGGCGCCGCTGCTGGAGAAGATCCGGGTTGCCGGCAAGGCCGGGTATCAGGCGATCGAGCCGTGGAACGACGAGATCGACGAGTACCTGAGGCACGGCGGCACGATGGCAGAGCTCAGGAAGGCGATCGGCGACGCCGGACTCAAGGTGGTCAGCGTGATCGCGCTGCATAGCTGGGTCACGACCGAGGGGGATGAGTACGCAAGGGCGCGCGACGAATGCTGCCGGCGGATGGAACAGGCGGCCCAGCTTGGCAGCCCTTACATCGTCGCCAGCCCACCCCAGGAAGCTGTGGACCTGAGCAGGGCGACAGCCCGTTTCAACGAACTGCTGGGCATGGGCCGCCTCTTCGGCGTGATCCCGTCCATGGAGTTCCTCGGCTTCGTGGACGGTATCAAGAACGTGCAGAGCGCGTGGGCGATCGCCAGCGGCACGGGCGATGCGAAGGCCACCGTCGTGGCCGACGTCTTCCACATGATCCGCGGGGGCGGCTCGATCGATGACCTGCTGGAGCTTCCGGGCGACCGCCTGGCGAACTTCCACATCAACGACGTTCCCGCGGTGCCCGACCCGCTGACCCAGACCGATTTCGACCGCGTCATGGTGGGCGACGGCATCGCCGATTTGCCAAAGGTCATCGCCAACCTGCGCTCCATTGGCTACCACGGCCCGCTTTCACTGGAGCTTTTCAACCGCGACCTCTGGGAGTGCGACCCCGAGGTCGTGGTCCGCCGCGGGCTCGAGCGGGTCCGCGAGCTGGTGGAGACGCGCTGACGTGAACGCGACGCGTGCACCCCGCGCCTGGTTCGCAGACGACGCGGCCACGGCGCTGGCGCTGTCGATTGGCTGGGGGATCCGGGGCAACTTCGGCCACGAGTACGGTGCGATGATCCCCGGCGCGCTCGCGGCGATGACGGCCGTCCTTTTCTCAGCACGAGGCGACTGGCTCCGCGACCTGCCGTTCTTTGCGATGTTCGGCGCCCTGGGGTGGTCTTTCGGCGGCAGCATCTCCTACATGCAGGTCGTGGCCTATACCCACTCGGGCCACTCGCCGTCGGTCCTCTATGGCTTCGCCTGCCTGTTCGTGATCGGCTTCCTGTGGGCCGCCCTGGGCGGCGCAGGAACGGCACTTGCCGCCGTTGCCGGGCGAGCGCGCGTGGCCGAGCTGTTCGCCCCGCTGGGACTCGTCTTTCTGCTCTGGTGGCTTCAGGGCGTGGCCATCGAGCCCTGGCTGCGCGCTCGCGGATACACGCTCGACTGGTACGATACCGACTGGCTCGCCGCGCTACTGGCGATCGTGGCGGGCCTGATGCTGGTCGTCCTCCGCCGGGGCGTGGACCGGTCAACGTCGCTGGTCCTGCACCTGGCCATCGGCTGGTGGGCCGGCTTCGGACTGCTCGTCCTTGGCGTCGGCCTGCGCATGACGCCGCCACGAGGAGACAACTGGGCGGGCTGCCTGGGCATGACCGCCGGCGCCCTGGTTTATTGCCTGCGCGGGGGTCTGGCTGAGGTGGCTCGTGCCGCGCTCGTTTCCGGCTTCATCGGCGGCATCGGCTTCGCGGCCGCCTCCATGCTGAAGCTTGTCGAGGTGACCAGCGGTTACGAAACCAACTGGCACAGTATCCTGGAGCAGACCACCGGGCTATTCAACGGCATCGGCATCGCCGTGGCAATGCGCGGCCTGGCGCGAAGGGTCAAACCGCTCGAGCCCCTCGAGTTGCCTGCGGAGCGCAGTCCCCACACTGATGTGATGCTCGCGACCAGCTTCGTGCTCCTGGTCATCCCTTATCTCAACCTCAGCAAGAATGTGGCCGAGTGGACCCGCGTGGGCGCCATGCCAGAGGCCATGTACGGCCTTCGGGCCCGGGGCTGGTTCGACCTGGCTGCCATCGCCGTGGCCTTCGCACTGGCAATTCTCATGGCCCGCCACCAGCGCAGGCCGCTTGCCGTGGTTCCTGAGAATCCGCTCGGCCGCGGGCAAGGCCTCTTCCTGCTGCTGCTGGCCATCATGGTCGTGGGAAATTTCGAGCGCGCGCTCGTCGGTTTCAAGCAGCAGCGGCTGGTGACCGAAGGAGTCCTTCACATCAATGCGCTCCTGCTTGCCGTCATCATCCTGACGCTGGCCCCGGCTCCCGAGCGGGAACATCCGGCGGCAGCCGTTGCGCCCCAAGCCACGCGCTGGGGCCGGCTGCTGCTTGTCGGAGTTTGTGCGGCAGGGATGTCCATCCTGGCCGACTGGGCCATCGTGCGCGGGATCTACGGCGACCGCTTCGCCGGCCACGCGGGATTGAGCATCCGCTTCGGTCCGAACGCGACAACTCACGGCCCTCGCCGGTAGGGCTCAGACCACGGGACGGCACTCGACGACGAACCGGCCCGAAGGCTGCCGGCCGGTGGCGTGCACCTCGAGTCCGGCAGAGTGCGCCAGCGCCTGGAATTCGCCCAGCGTCCGGCCCTTGCCGCCCACAAGCACAAGCATGAGCAGCTCGGGCGGTGGCGGACTGTCCTCATCGGGTGAGACGCCGCCGAGCACGATGACGCGGCCGGCCGGGCGTGCCGCCTCGGCACAGCGGCTGAGTAACACCTGCGCCTCGGCATCGGCCCAGTCGCCGAGCACGTTCTTCAAAAGGTAGAGATCGCCGCCCAGCGGCAAGGGGTCGAAGAAGCTTTGTGCCACGGTGGTGGCACGATCGGCCACTCCGGCCGACTGGAAGGTCGCGCCGACGCGGGCCACGGTCGCGGCGCGGTCCACCAGGATGCCTCGCACCGCGGGGCGCGCGGAGGATCTCCGCCAGCAGTGTCCCGGTCCCCCCGCCGACATCGACCACGGTTTGCACGCCGTTCCAGTCGCCGTGTATCAGTACTTCCGGGTCCGGCACGCCATGCCCGGCCGGGCCCATGAGGGCGTCAAAGCTTGCGGCAACCTGGGGGTGAGAATCGAGGTCCTCCCAGAATGTCCGCCCGAAAACCGTGTGATACGCCGGAGCGCCGGTACGCACCGCGGTGAGCAGGCTGCTCCAGGCGTGGGCCATCCGGCCGCCTATCCCGTCGAGATCGAGCACCAGATGCAGCGCGGGGTCGAGCAGGCCGCGCGCTGGCTCGTCGAGCGCGAACCGGCCTGCTTCCGGCTCCTCGAACAGGCCCTTGCCCACGAGGTGGCGCAGCACCCGATGCATCGAATCCGCGTGGCATCCCGAGGCCGCGGCCAGCTTGTCGATCGCGGTAGTGCCCGCCGAGATGTGCTCGGCGATCCGCAGCGTTGCCACCACGAAAAGACACCACGGCGTGCTCAGGTCCGCCAGGGCCCAGAGGTCGAGTCGTGGTTCCTGGGGCATGCGATTCGCTCCGTCAGGAAGACAATCAGGAGTGCCGGAGTGGTGCTGTACCAGGATATCACACAGCCGGGCCAGCGGAGTAAGAGCAAGCTGGCGCGGAGCCGGACCGGGCCGTTCCGACGAGCCTCCGTGTTCTACGGCTGGTCGATGACCAGGACCGGAGGAGCCATCTTCGTATCGCCCTTCAGGTCGATGGTCACGCGCTGACCGTCGGCCGGAAGTTCGCTGCGGGAACCGTCGACCTGGACCACTGCAACCTGCGGACTTGATGCCGGCAAGCGGACCTGCGCATCGCCCGTACCCGCCACGGCCCAGAGTACCCAGACACAGCGCGCATCGCTCGCCTTCTGCTCGCGGTGCCGGAACGCGCGCACCTGACCCCGCACCGCGGTCACCTCGGTGTCCGCGGGAAGCATCGGGAAAGGGTCTGGCAGGGCCGCCACATAGGCCTGGATGGCCGCATGATCGCGGCGCGATGCGTCCATCACACAGACCTTGCGGACGCCCGCGGCGAACGCCCTTGTGAAGAACTGGATGCGCCAGCCGGCCCGGCGCTCGGCGGAGAGCGCACCGATGAAGTCGAAGTTGCCCTCGGTGTGCCAGAACTCTCGCTTCGGTGGAAAGGAGAATGCCGGATCGCGAGACTCCATCATCTCGAAGCTCTCGCGGATCTCGTCACAGACCCGCTCGATGGTGCGGGGAACGCCCGCGAATACGGAGTCGGCTCCCTCGTAATTGTGGAAGCTGACGGCATCAGCGACCGGTGCGATGGAATGGGGAACGCCCTGGCGACGGTATTCCGGAGACCCGTCCAGGCCCGGACCGTCGAGCGCGGCCCGGACCCAGTCCTGCGCATCGCCCCCACCCGTGGTCGCTGGCAGGACGATCATGGCGCGCGGATCTTCCTGCCGGATCCGCCGGGCGCTCAGGGTCGCAAACTCGGCGTAATCGCCCGCCTGGCCTCCCCAGTGCGTGAAGTAGGCATTCGGCTCGTTGTCCAGCTCCCAGGCCCGGACGCCATGACGCTCGCCCCAGCCCTGGCGGCTCGCCAGCGTGCCGCCCGGCCTGTACCGCGCCGCCAGCTTGCCAGCAAACGCCGCGGCCGCCTCCATGTCGCGCGGGGCCGACTTCCCGGGCTCGCGCCGGCCCGCCCAGCGCGGCGGTCCTCCCGCGTTGCCGCCGATGACGACCTGTACCAGGACATTGAGTCCCCGTTCCTGAGCCGCGACGAAGAACCCGTCCAGTTCGGCCCAGGCAGGCGGCAGCGGGTCCGCCTCGCGCAGCTCGACCGGGTCATCCGGCTCCAGCGCGCTCCAGTTCACTGGCATGAACGTCCAGCGCAGGCCCATGCTCGCTTCCCAATCCAGGTCGGGCACCTTCGAAGCACCGAACAGCCCGCCGCCCTTGCCGTCCCAGCTCCCTGTGTGACCCAGGTAGGGCGACTCGAAGCCATCCAGACCGAACCGGGCATACTCGCCGGCGGCGGGTGGCTCGATGACGCGTGCGGACGGCGGATAGCTCGCTGGCACACGGTCGAGAAGCCCGAACAGGGCCCAGACGCCCAGCGCCAGCAGTGCCGCTGTCCCCCCGCAACCCCAGCCGCCGAAGATCAGCAGACGTCGGCACCCGGATCGCGATCGTGGCGCTGGCGGCTCTTCCCGTTCGGCGTGGGTCGTCATGGGAATCGTTCACGGATCGGGGAGAATGGGGGGGAAGTGAATCTCCCGCGGATCGGGATGCAGGTAAGGTTTGATCAGTCCGAACGGCAAGAGCAGGACCATGAAGGCAAACGGCAGGAAGACCGCCAGAGGATAGTGCCACCAGCGCGGGGGTCGAGCACGTGAGCGGCCCGGCAGGGAGTAGGCGGGCAGGTAGATCATGAGCCCGTAGACAAAGACCCACATGCCAATCTCGCCGATCTTGCCGGGCAGGAATCCTGTCTCGGCGAAGGTCCCCGTGAGCCCGAAGAGCAGGAACACGAACGTGGGATGAAAATCCCAGCGCGAGAGCATCCACGCCCAGCCGATGAACCAGGGTACGAAGACGATCACGCTGTGAAAGCAGACGACGTCCAGGTAATTCGCGGAAGCCGTGACATAGGCCGTACCCATGGGCACGCCGAAAAAAGGTGCCATGTTGGTCAGCCTCGTGGTGATTGCTTCCTCGGCCAGAGCCAGGAGGACGCAGAATACGACGAACTTGACGGACCAACGGCCGGGCAGGTCAAGCACGAACCGCCGGACCCGGTCGCGGCTCAGGTACATCACCGTTCCGCCCAGGATGTTCCAGAACAGGACCAGGCAGCTTCCCATGCAGATGACCGCGCGGAACACCGGCTTGCCGGAAAGCATGGCGATCACGAACAGGAATGAAGTCGCCAGAATCATCCAGACGCCCAGGATGATGATCAGGCGCTGGGCCGTTTTCAGTACGATCGGGGGGATGCCCTCGGGTTGATCCATCGCTGGCTCGAGTCCTGTCCGCGACCCGCGGGCGAGGGCGGACGGTGCCGCTCGCCCATGACATCGGCCGCCTTCTCCTCAGCTTCAGTCCTGCGGATTGACCATCCGGCCCAGAAACAGAATGCTCTTCGTCCGGTTGTCCACGATCAGGAAGAGGAACGGGTGGTCGGCCCGGAAGAGCGCAGGTTCGGAGCGGACCAGCGCGGCCCGCGCACTCATCACCACGGCGGTCGCCGCGGCCGCTTCGGTCCCCTCCTCGTTCACGTCCACGAACGCCTTGTGCAGGACGGCGGAGATGAAGAGCGGGTCCTGGGTGCTCATGCCCGTGAAGTCCGCTCGCTTCTCGTCGAACGCCAGGGGCATGCCCATGGCCGCCAGCTCCGCCGAGAGCGAGAACTGCGACGTCTGCTTGAACCGGGGCAGATACACCTGAACCCTGTTGTGTTGCAGCCGGCCCATCCAGCGTACCAGGTTCGGATAGCTGAGCTTCTGCTCCAGGGCCGGCAACCCGTCCATCTCGTCCGGCAGCAGCACGATCATCGAGACGTTCCTGTCGCCGTAGGGCATTCCCAGCACTTTCAGGCCGTCCATTGCCGCATAGGCGTATTCGTCGGTCCTGTGCATGAGCGGAGCGCTCACGGTCTTGCCGCCGGCAAGGTGAAACGGCTCGTCGCGGGTCGCCGCCTTCATGAACGGCTTCGTCCATGCGCCCTTGAAGTAGATGGCATTGGTGAGCACCAGCCGGCTCTGCGGCGTGAGCGCTCCGCGCGTGACCAGGTCCTGGATCTTGTTTTCGGTCTGCTTCTCGACCCACGCGTTCATGGCCTGGCGCGCGTCCTCGGTGTGGGCGATGAAATCGACCTCGGCCAACTCGGCATGGAAGTCGTCGCGGGTGACCGCCAGGAATTCGGGCAGGAAGTGGTACCCTTGCTGCCCCCAGAGCCGGTTGGCCAGGTCGAGCCGATACCCGGCGTGCTCCGCCTCTGGCTGGAGCGCTCGCAACAACTCCGCGAACGCGACTGGCAAATTGTCCTGAGGTGCGGGGAAGTGCAGCACGCTGGCCATCTGACCGGCCGTTTCCCCGCGCGCCCCGGCGTAGGTCATGGCGAGGGCGGTGGAGATGCTTTCCGGAGAGAAGAACAGGTTCCCCGGCTCGTTCCGTAACCTGCCGTACAGGTCAATCGCGAACTGGCTGTTGCCCTCGACGAGACTGGACATGCGAGCCTCCTCTGCCCTTACGGCAGTGTCGGATGCGACCCAAGCCGCCACGAGCAGGAGCACCGGCCTGGCGTATTTCATGGCGTGACATCTCCCGGTCGATCGGCCCGCCCAACTCGCCTCGACACACCTGGATCCTATCGCATCCCAGGCGTCCTTGCCATCAGTGAGGCCCGCCTGCCCGGCTGTCGTTCTGTATCGCGACCGCGCCGGCTCGTCCTGAGTTCGCATCTCATCCTTCCACTTATTCTCCGCTGAGACTCCTCGCGGAACAGAAGGAATTGCATCTCAAGACCGCCGTGATTCAGGGTGGTGGCACCGAGGTTGCCATGCTCGGCCGTTGTGTGGACAAGGAAAGCGGTCGATTCCCCAAGGACGGTGCGCCGTGCAAGGGCCGTGGACCGTGCACGGCCCGGCATACCGGAAAATTGCGATTTCCTGTTCCGCCGGGACAGGCGCTCGTGCGTAGAATGAAGCGAGTGCAGAGTCTCAAAGGTGAGGGCGTGCCATCCAGCCGCATCATGGAACGGACCGGCACAACACCTGCCCGCGAGTTGAGGCATCACGGCCCTGGTCAGGACTCCTGGAGGCACGGTCATGGTTTCCGCCTTGCTTCTTGCGTGTGCCTTGCTGTCCGCCGATGAACCACAGGGCGACGAGGGTCATGGCGCACAGCCCAGTCCGGCAGCCTACAAGGAGGCCGCGGCGAGGGCGGGACATGACGCCAGCGCCCAGGTGAAGCTCGCGCTCTGGTGCGAGGCGCATGGGCTCTGGGCCGAACGGTTCAAGCATCTCACCCTGGCCACGCTCAGCGACCCGGCCAATACAATGGCGCGGGGGCTGCTGGGACTGGTTCTCTACCACGGCAAGTGGCTGCGGCCAGACGCCGTCAGCCGCCAGGCCCAGGATGATCCGGCCCGGCAGGCGATCCTCAAGGAGTATCTCGAGCGCCGGGCACGCACGGCCGACAAGCCCGACGATTGCTGGCGGCTCGCCCTCTGGTGCGATGAGCACGGACTCAAGGAGCAGGCTGTGATCCACCTGCGCCGGGTGGTCGTGCTGGACCCGAGGCGCGAGGCGGCCTGGAGGCGATTGGGCTTCAAGAAGCAGGGCAGCGCCTGGGTGAAGCCCGAGCAGGCCGCGGCCGAGCACGCCGAGTTCGAGGCTCAGCATCACGCCAACCGGCTCTGGAAACCGCGGCTCGAGCATCTGGCCGACGCCCTCTTTTCCCGGGAGCGAATCCGCCGCGCCACAGCCGAGCGCTGGCTCGAGCAGATCAACGACCCGCGTGCCGTGCCGATGGTCTGGATGATCTTCGTGCGCGGGGACGCCGCGCGGCAGCGGGCCGCGGTGCAGATCCTCGGCCAGATCAACGCCTCGGGCTCGTCGCGGGCGCTTGCCTTCCTGGCCATCTACAGCCCCTGGACCGAGACTCGTCAGTCATCCGCCTTCCTGCTGCGCCAGCGCGATCCGCGTGACTTTGCCGAGCTGCTGGTGGGGTTCATGCGCGATCCGATCAAGTACAAGGTCAAGCCGGTGACCGGCCCCGGCGCACAGGGCGAGCTACTGGTCGAGGGGCGGGAAGCCAACGTCAAGCGGCTGTACACGCCCATGGCCCCGCCGTCCTTGCCGCCCGGGTTCCAGATCAGCACGGATGCCAGCGGGATGCTGGTCGCCAGCCACGTCTTCTCCTCGTACACGAATATCACGATCGGTCCCGTGTCCTACCAGCGGGCTGATCCGGCGCAGGCGGCGGGCGTGCTCGGGCACCTGGGACTCTCTGCCTCGGAGAGCAAGGCACTTGGCCGGAAGATGGCAAACAACGCCAACCAGGCCATTCCCACTCCGCCGCCAGGACGCTGGTCGGCCGGGGCCATCGCCACCCAGGTGCAGGATGCCGTCACCATCCCCATCGGTCAGATGATCGCCGATGCACAGAACTCGGCGATCGTCGCGCAGCAGGAACTGTATCGCGACGTGCAGGGCATCGAGGCAGCCAATGCGCAGGCCGGCATGACCAACGATCGCGCGCGGGACATCCTCAAGGAGTTCAGCGGGCAGGACCTGGGAGCCAATCAGGAGGCGTGGGCCAGGTGGGCCATCGACCTCAAAGGATACGCCGTTCAAGCATCGATGTCGCCCCAGAGTCCGCCGCCGACCATCGTCGAGCAGGTGCCGGTCGCGTACCAGCCCCAGGCCGGGCCGTCCATCGTGTCCGAGACGACCACCTCCCAGCTCATCCCCGTTTTCCGGGTCGGCCACTCCTGCTTCGCGGCCGGAACGCCGGTACGCACGCTGGATGGGGTGCGGCCCATCGAGGACGTTCGCGAGGGCGACGTGGTGTTGACCCAGAACACCGCCACGGGAGCACTCAAGTACGAGCCCGTCGCGGTTGCCTATCACAACCCGCCGAACGCGACGTTCCGGATCGTCCTGGGCAAGGAGACCATCGTCGCCACCGCGATTCACCGCTTCTGGAAGGCCGGCCACGGATGGGCCATGACCCGGGAGCTCAAGCCGGGCGACCGCCTGCGTACCCTCGGCGGCGTCGCCGCGGTGAGCTCCGTGGAGCCCGACGTTGTCCAGCCCGTGTACAACCTGCAAGTCATCGATGGCGACAGCTTCTTCGTGGGAGGCCTGGGCGTTCTGGCGCACGACAACAGCATCGTCACGCCGGCGGAGAAGCCGTTCGACGACCTCCCCGCTGTCGGCGAGACGAGTTCCAGACCAGGGCAGTAGGCGAACAGCAAGCCGATCCGCACAGTCCATCATCGGTCCGGCGGCCGGGTCACGGTTTCCAGGTCAAGGAGTCTCCGATGTTCTCGATTCTGGTGCTGAGTTGCAGCGTTCTTGCCGCCGCCGGTGCCGACCAGGCCACGGCGAAAACGGACCTCGACGCGTACGAGGCCGCCCGCGCGAAGGTGGGGCGCGACGCCGACGCGCACGTCAAGCTGGCACTCTGGTGCGAGGCCCACGGGCTCTCCGCCGAGCGCGTCAAGCACCTGATGCTGGCAACTCTCATCAATCCCCAGAGTGCCACGGCGCGGGGGCTGCTGGGACTGGTCTTCAATGGCAGGCGATGGCAGAAGCCCGAGGAAGCGCGGAATGAGCTTTCGAACGATCCGCAAGCCCAGGCACGGGTTAGCGAGTACCTCACACGGCGAGCGGCCACACCCGATCGGCCCGAGGCCCAGTGGAAGCTGGCGCAGTGGTGCGAGCACGCGGGGCTGAAGGACCAGGCCCTTGCCCACTACAGTGCGGTGGTGCGGCTTGACCCCCGGCGCGACGCGGCCTGGAAGAAGCTGGGGTACAGGAAGCATGGCGAGCAGTGGGTGAAGCCGGAAGAACTTGCGGCCGCCAGGAGCGAGGCCGAACTTCAGAAACTCGCCACCAAGCACTGGAAGCCGATCCTCGAAAAGTACCGCGAAGGCCTGGGCAGCAAGGCCGCCTCCAGGCGAACAAGAGCGGAAACGGGCCTGGCGGAGATTCGCGACCCGCGTGCCGTGCCAGCCGTCTGGGAGGTATTCGTCCAGGGCGACGAGAACTGCCAGCTCCTGGC
Organism: uncultured Planctomycetaceae bacterium; assembly: GCA_963833985.1. Taxonomy (GTDB): domain Bacteria; phylum Planctomycetota; class Planctomycetia; order Isosphaerales; family Isosphaeraceae; genus Aquisphaera. Next base: position 3,912,483 of record CAWIAD010000002.1, on the reverse strand, counting down.
GAGCCAGGTTTTCGGCCAGATCGACGCCCCCGCGGCTGCGCGGGCGCTGGCGGCCCTTGCGGTCTTCGCACCATCGCCCATGGTACGGGGACGGGCCATCGAGACGGCCGTGCGGCACGATCCTCGCGATTTCCTCACGACCGTGCTCAGCCTGATCCGCACACCCTTCAAGTACAAGGTCCAGCCGACGGGCGGTCCCGGCAGCGAGGGCGTCCTGTTCGTCGAGGGCGAGCGGTTCAACCTCCGGCGGCTCTACCAGGTCCAGGCATTCGACCCCAGGACGCTGCCTCCCCGGCTGTTCACTCCGGACGTTCCCTTCAACCCGTTCACCGTGCCCAACCTGATGCTGGCCTCCGGCTGGGCCGGCTGGATGCCCGCGAGCCTCGCCGCGACCGCCCAGCAGCTCGGCGAGTCGGTCTCAGACAACCCCGTGCTGCTGGCGACTCTCATCCGGCAGCACGCCACCGCGTTGCGGGGCGCAGCGGCGCAGGGCTTGCCCGGCCTTGCCATGAATACGCAGCTCGCCGGCATCCAGCGCGATCAACAGATCGCGCTGCGATTGCTGGACGAGGCCCAGTTCGAGCGGGCGGCCCGCCAGACGCTCCAGCAGGACGTGCAGAGCGTCGAGATGACGAATGCGGCGATCCGCCAGCTCAATGACCGCGTGTTGCCTCTGGCGGTCGCTTCGACCGGCCAGGATTTCGGCAATGACGGCCCAGCCTGGATGAAATGGTGGACCAACGAGCTGGGCTACGCGTACGAGTCGCCGGAAAGCACCGCCAGGCCGACCTACACCCAGGTGCTCCAGTTCCAGTATCAACCCCCGGTCCACACCGCCTGCTTCGCGGTCGGCACCCCGGTCCATACGAGCAAGGGGCCGCTGGCGATCGAGACCTTGCAGGTTGGCGACGACGTGCTCTCGCAAAACACGACCACGGGCGCACTGTCGTTCCGGCCCGTTGTCGCCATCCACCACAACAAACCGGCGGCAACGTTGAAGCTGCGCCTGTCCGGCGAAACGATCGTCGCCACGGGCATCCATCGCTTCTGGAAGGCGGGCCAGGGCTGGGTCATGGCCAGGGACCTGAAGACGGGCGACGCCGTGCGAGCCGTCGGCCGGACCGTCCGGGTCGAGTCCGTCGAGCCCGACGCCGTGCAGCCGGTATACAACCTCGACGTCGCCGAGAACCGGAACTTCTTCGTGGGCCGTTGCGGATGCCTCGTCTACGACTTCAGCATCGTCCAGCCGGTGAGCGCGCCTTTTGATCAGCCGGTGGACCTGGTGAGCCTCCGATCGGCCGGGAAGTGAGCCGCCAGCTTGCTCTCAGGCCGGCGGCAGGCGGTCGAGAACGAGCCGGATGCAGGCAGCCAGACGGTCCGCGGCTTGCAGGGCCTGCGCATGCAGGTTCCAGAAATCTTTCACGGCGGAAGGCCGCTGCCAGATGGCTCGGAGCGCTGCGCCACCCGGTAACTGCCGGTCTTGGAGATCAATCCGGCCACCTCAGCGGGCAGCTCGGACCGGGCGTCATCACTGATCACGCGGATCGAGATGAATCCGAGCGAGCGGTCCGCGGCCAGCCCGGCAACGGCCGAGGTCTCCATGTCCACCAGGTCCGCGCCCTGGATTCTTCGTAACTCTGCCTTCTGAGCAGAGCCTGTGATCACCTTATCCACCGTGATCAAACGCGCCTGGGTGCGGATCGAGGCGGGCAGATCGGGAATGGGTGCAAAGGTCCTTGTGCAGCGACCCTCGAGATCGGTCACCTCGTGGGGAAGCACCAGGTCGTTCCGGGCAAGTGTGGGGTCCAGTGCGCCTGCGAAACCGGCGGAGACGATCCACCGCGGGCGATGGCCCGCAATCAGCAGTTCGGCCCCTTGCCGTGCCGCAGCTCGTCCGGCTCCCGTGATGACCAGGGCCACGATCTTGCCGGCCAGCTCTCCCTCGATGACCTGATGCCGCTTCGCAGTGTATCTGCGAACACGCGTCAGGATGTCCGAGAGGTAACCCGCCTCGACGCTCATCGCCATCACCATGCCGACATCAGCCGGCACGGGAGCGGGAGCCAGAGGTTGATTGGCAGAGGCGCTCATCCGGGGTGGTGGAACGGGCCTGGGCGGCTCACATGAACTGCCATTTCACCATTTTCAGGGTGTCGCCGAGACGGCCATTGACCCCCAGCGCGGCCGTGGTTTCGAATCCCGAATGCATCATGCAGTTCTCGCACCGGGGGTCGTTGCCCGGCCCATAGCTCTCCCAGTCCGTCTTGTGAAGCAGGTCGGAGAAGCTCTCGTGGTGAGTGTCGGTGATCAGGTAGCAGGGGCCTTTCCAGCCCTTGAGGTTGCGCGTGGGATTGGCCCAGGCGGTGCAGGCCAGCTCGCGCTTGCCCATGAGGAATTCGAGATACAGGGGCGAGGAGTAAAACTTGTACTTGCGGAACATCTCCTCTGCGGCCCGGAACTTGGTGCGGATGTCGTCCCGCGTCATGAAGATGTCCTTGGATCCCACGGCCGCGTAGCTGTATCCGGGCGAGATGAGGAAGCCGTCGACCCCGATCGATGTCAGGTAGGCGAACAGCTCGTCGAGCTCGGCCATGTCGGTCTCGGCGAAGACCGTGGTGTTCGTGCACACCAGGAAACCGGCCCCCTTGGCGGCCTTGATGCCGTCGATGGCCGCGTCGAAGACGCCCTCGCGCTCCACGGCGATGTCATGGTTCTTGCGCAGGCCGTCGAGATGGACATTGAAGAAGAAGCGGCGCTGCGGCGTGAACTCGGCGATCTTCTTACGGATGAACATACCGTTGGTGCAAAGGTAGACCACCTTCCTGCGTTCCAGGATCTTCGCGGTCAGCTCGCCGATGCCCGGATAGATCATCGGCTCGCCTCCGCAGATGGAGACGACGGGCGCGGCACACTCGTCCACGGAATCCAGGCACTGCTGGATGGTGAGCTTCTGCTTGATGGTTGATTCGTACTCGCGGATGCGGCCGCAGCCCGTACAGGTCAGGTTGCAGGCGTGCAAAGGTTCCAGCATCAGGACCATGGGGAACTTCTCGGTGCGCGTTGCCTTCTTGCGGGCAACGTAGCCGGCGATCCGCGTGGTCATTTCCAGGGGAAATCGCATGCAGCCTGACCTCCAGAGTTCAGAGACATCCCATGTTCGGGAGGAGCCGTCGCGCCCGCGGACGAGCGGCACGGAGAGGGTTGTGCGGTCCCGGCCGGTCAGTCCAGCGGCATGGGCTGAGCCGGAATCCGGCACGCCAGCGCCGCGGTTGATCGACCGAGCGGCAAGCTCTGTGCCTGACGGTATCGGGAAATCGCCATGAGCGGGAAATAGACGCGATACAGGTGATAGCGGAGGTAGAAGACCCGAGGGAAACCGGTGCCCGTGAACTCGGGTTCTTCCCAGGAGCCGTCGGCCGATTGGGTCTCGAGCAGGTAGCTCATGCCGCGGCTGGCGGCCGCGCCGGAGGCTCTGCCGGCCGCGAGGAGGCCGAGGATCGCCCAGGCGGTTTGAGAGGCGGTCGGGCTGCCGGTTCCCATGAGCTCTGGCTGGTCATAGCTGCGGCAAGTCTCTCCCCAGCCACCGCACGGCTGCTGGACAGACTCCAGCCAGTCGGCCGCCTTCAAGAGCGCAGGGTGTTTCATGGGGTGGCTGATGGCCTTGAGCCCCTGCAAGACCTGCCACGTGCCGTAGATGTAATTCACTCCCCAGCGCCCGTACCAGCAGCCCTGGGGCTCCTGGGTCTTCCAGAGGTACTGGAGCCCCCGCGCCACCGAGGGGTGGTCAAGTGTGTAACCGAGTGTCCCCAGCAGCTCGATGACCCGCGCGGTGATATCGGCGCAGCTCGGGTCGAGCATGGCGTTGTGGTCGGCGAAGGGAACCCTGGTGAGAACCTGGTTGTCGATATCGACGTCGAACGCCGCCCATCCGCCGTCGCGGTTCTGCATGGCGAGCAGCCAGCTCGTGCCCCGGCGGATGGCCTCCTGAGCGGCCGGGTCGTCCGCGTCTGGCGAACGCAGCAGCGCCATCAGCACCATCGCGGTGTCGTCGATGTCCGGATAGAACCCGTTGCGGTACTGAAAATGCCAGCCGGAAGGTTCCACGCCCGGCCGGCGCGTCTGCCAGTCACCGGCGTGGCGTATTTCCTTGTCGAGCAGCCAGGCGACGGCGCGGCCGATGGCGGCCTCGTCGTCCGGCTGGCGGCAATCGGACAGGGCGATCGTGGCGATGGCTGTGTCCCAGACCGGTGAGAGGCACGGCTCCAGCCGGGTGCGCTCTTGCTCGTCGATTCGCAGGTCGTCGAGCTGCCGCCAGGCCCACGTCATTTCGGGCGAATCGGCGTGGTATCCCAGGCAATAGAGCGCGACGACCGTGTAAATCATGGGCGGGAAAATGGCGCCCAGACCGTCGGAGTTCTCACAGTGGTCGAGCATCCAGCGATGCGCGGCACGAAGGCCCGGCCTGCGCCATGACGCTGGAACCCACCGGTCAGACCATTTCAGAAGCGAGTCCACGCCCAGAAAGAAGCGCGACCAGGAGAACCAGCCCTCCGTGTGCCTGCGAGAGACCGGCGCACCCGCGAGGAACAGCTCTCCGATGCCTCGCTCCGGCTCGATGCGGCGCACCGGCTTGAAGTGCGACATGATGGAGAGCGGTACCACGATGGTGCGAGTCCAGGCCGACATGGCGCTGAGACTGAAGCCCCAGCGGGACGGGATGAGCACCAGCTCCGGGGGTACGCTCGGGCACTGGTCATAACCGATCTGACCCAGTAGCGCCAGGTAAAAGCGCGTGAAACTGTTGCAGGCGTGAGCGCCCCCGAGCTCGAGGATCGTCTCGCGGGCGCGCACCAAGGCCGGGTCGTCATGCGGGTATCCGACCAGCTTCAGCGCGAAGTAGGCCTTGACCGAAGCGCTCACTTCCGCCGGCCCGCCCGGGTAGATGGACCAGCCGCCATTCTCCAGTTGCGCATCCAGGATATAGCGGGCGCACGCGCGGCAAACAGGCTCGCACTCCTTGCCCAGGAACGCCAGCAGCAGCACGTATTCCGATTCGAGGATCGTGTCTCCCTCGAGCTCGCCAACCCAGTGGCCGTCGTCGTTCTGCTGCTCCAGCAGCCAGTTGCGGGTACGCTGCTGCGCCGCGTCGACAGGGTCGTCCGGTGAAGGGTTCCAGCGTGAAGTCAGGCGATGCACGAGATGATCCGCGGCCCTCTGTCCAGCGCCCCCTCCCTGCTGGCGATCATGCGTTCTCAACCCTCCGACGAATGGAATTTCGTTCAGGCCTCGGTCCGTGGCCGCGACAGGACAGGTTCCGGTTGCAGGCATCGAGTCTCGCCCCGTCGCGTTGGCGGCTCATCCTAAGCCGCTTGCGGAGAATCGATCAAGGTCAACCCCCCCATGATTTTGTGACTTTTCTAGCAATTCGATGGAAAGCCGGCGCATTAGTCAGCCCAGCTTTCGCATCCTTCCGTGCGGGCACAGACTCTCCACTCTCGGGGACGTAGCGAGCAGGCCGGCAGAAGCGGTCGTCACGTGTCTCAGGTCGAACGGCCCACTCCGGCACGAAGCGAAGCAAGCCGTACCGGAAAGATGATCCGGTGAGAACGTCCTGATGAATTGCCGCCAGCCAGGGTCTGTGAGCGGCGGCATCATGCGCTGCCGGCGAAGATGTGATCTCCGCGCGGGTGGAATCGTGGCGGGTCGGATCAAGAGTGGATGGTCAGTGTGAGCACCGAGTTTCTGGAGGCATTCGTGGTCACCGTGATGGTCCCGCTCTCCCTGGTGTGCGCATAGGCTCCCGTGCCGGTGGAGAGGATCTCGCGATGCTGGTAGACCGCGGGACCGCGTCCCCTCGGGCTGGTCGTGTTCTGGTTGTTGAACTCGAGCACGATCGATCCGCTGGCAGACCGCAGGTTCAGCGTATCGGGGCCCTGATAGTAACCGAACGAGTCGGTGTTCTCGGTCCAGATACCGTGCACCTGGCCCATTCCTCCGAGATTCCCGGTGACCGCGACGTATGTGGTCGTGGAGCCATCGGGATTGGAGATCGTGGTGCTGGCAGTCGGCTTCTGGTCCACCGAGAGCGTACCGGTCAGACTGATCGTCGTGGCGGCCGGCCGTGCGGCACGGGACAGGGCATGAGCGGCATGCACATGCGAGAGCAACCGCCGATCTTCCAGGTCATCGAAACGGAGGGAACGGTCGCGCTTCATGATTTGAACCTCCCACCAGTTCCTGGGGCACGATCCTCGTCCTGCCGACCAGCGGTCAGACAGAAAGTTATCGGCTTGACGTTTATGCCGGCTTGAACGGTTCTTCGTGGGAAGGAGCGGGACGGGAACAAACGGGCCGCTGGCGCGATGGCGCGCGAACGGGCCGCTGGCGCGATCGGATCCTCACGTAACCCGTCCGGCCTCGAGCACCGCATCAACCTGTTCGGGGGTGGGGAAGCCGAAGCCGGGTAGATCGAGAGTCAAGGCGGCCGCAGCGGAGGCCCGGAGCATGGCCGAACGAATGAGGCTCTGGGTCCGCGACGGCGGATGCCGTCTGCCAGCCCCGGGATCGCAGCGTGGCGATGAACGTCGCCGCGAACGACTCACCCGCCCGGTTGGTATCGAGCGGGGGCCTGTCGCGGGGAAACGCGGGCACCCAGACGTCGCCGGGCTCGCCCTCGCGTGTCGTGAATCGCGCCCGGCTCCCCGACGGTCCATGGGTGACCACCAGGATCGAGACTCGCCAGGCCACCTCCTCGCGGTCATCGAGCGTTTCCCACTCGCCTCGGTTGCAGCAGAGCACGTCGATGGAGCCGGCGAAGCTGGAGACGCGAACCTCGTGATCGATCATGTTCCGCAGCGCCGGAGCGAAGAGACGGCAGCCCGCGCCGGGGGCCGCGAGAATGCGCGCTGCGAGACGGTTCGGCAGCCCGGCCACCACGCGCAGATCGCAGGGCATCGGCAGCCAGCAATCGAAGGCCTGCGCCTCCAGCGCCGCGTGACAGCCGCGAAAGCCGACCGGTAGCTTGTCACCATGCTCACCGCTGGTCACCAGCAGCGTCCAGTCGGCGCAGCGCGTCGGGGACGCGGACCGCGTGGTGGCTGATTCCGTTTTGCTCCAGCAGCGCGACGATCTTCCGGCTGATCGGATCCTCCTGCGGCCCCAGCGCGGAGATCAGCGTTCCGTTCAGAGCCAGCGCAAATCCGGCTCCCATCCCGCCCAGGTCGTCGCTCCAGCTCAGGCCGCGGACGGCTCTTCGTTCGTGCGCGGTTGAGCCGGAAAGGCCCCGGATCTTGATTCTCCCCGTTGGCCCTTGCCAGCCGGGTGGAGGTTCGATCTCGAGGTGAAACCCCCGCTCATCAAGGAGCGCGAGGGTCTCTCCGCGCGTGAACCCGGCATCGCCCTGCACGCTCTGATCGATGGCCGGACCGCGGGTTCGCTCCGTCAGAGGCCGGTCGACGCGGAGCACTCGATCCAGATAAGCAGGACCGAAGACCATGGCACGAAGCTGCACAAGACCTCTCCCCAGCTCGAGCCGAGTATCGCCCGCCACAGGACCTGCATTATACTTGATGGAGTCCGGCCCAGGATCGCATTCTCTCCCAGTGCAGGAGCCTCGTGTTGTCGACGGAAATCGAATCGTCCGTGGAGTCGCTGGACCACCCGGTGGACAACGCACCGGTGCGCAGCCTGCATCACAACGGGCTCACGGTGGAAGGCTACTCGCGGGCGGCTGTGCAAACTTACTGGCGGGTTCCCGAGCTCAAGCTGGGTTTCGATCTGGGCGCGCAGCCCTGGTCGTTCATGACCACGCCAAGCTGGTTTGTGAGCCATTCGCACCTGGACCACATCGCCGCCCTGCCCGTCCTCATCGCCAGGCGCCGGATGATGAAGATGGAGCCTCCGACGGTGTACATGCCGGCCGAGGCGGTGGAGGGCGTCAACCTGCTGCTCCGGGCCGTGCAGAGGCTCGATCGCGGCGGAATGCCCGCACGGCTGGTGGGCCTGAGTCCCGGCGAAGAGGTGCAACTCTCACGTGAGCTGGTGGTGAAGGCGTTCGCCACCCGGCACACCATTCCGTCTCTGGGCTATCTTGTCTGGGAACGCCGCAAGAAGCTCAAGCCCGAGTATCACGCGCTCAGCGGGGAACAGATCCGCGACCTGCGGCTCTCGGGAGTCGAGGTCTCGACCGAGATCCGACTGCCGAGGGTGGCCTATATGGGCGATACCGCACCCCAGGGCCTGGATGCGTTTCCTGAGGTCTACCAGGCGCAGATTCTGATCATGGAGCTCACGTTCGTGGCTCCGAATGAACGACCGGCGCTGATCCACAAGTTCGGCCACACCCACCTGGATGATCTGCTGGCCCGCGCGGAACGGTTTGAGAACGAAATCATCATTGCCTCTCACTTCAGCACGCGGCTGCATCCCGAGCAGATCCAGCGAATCATCGAGAGGCGACTACCCGATACCCTGCGGAACCGGCTGAAAGTGTGGCTGTGAACGCTCTTTGAACCGGCCCTGGCTCCCGTGCCGATGCTCCCCAGCCGTTAGCCCGACATGGCTCCGGCCAGAACCGTGGTGGAGGTCGCACCGGCACCGTCCTGGCAAGACTTGGTGGCGACCTCACCGCGAGTGGATCGGCCTCACTCTGGCTTTTCTTCATCCCGAAGCTGGGCTCTCAAGCGGCTGTACCGGACAACGGTGTTCCGGTTGACTCCTGCGATGCGGGCGACTTCGCGGACGCTCTTGCCGTCATCCAAGCATTGCATGATGACACGGATGGTCTCTGTCGATAACTGGGATCCGAAAAGCGCCGTTCCTTTTCGTTCAGAGAATCGTTGCTTGCACGTACGACAGAGTAACATTCGAAACGTGCCACGGTGCCCGTAACGGCTATCCACCTTCAAGTTGTGCTTGCCTTGCTTTCCGAAATCCGGGCAACTTTCATTCTGACAGCTGAAAGCCGAGAGATCATCGTCCATCAGTGGTTCTCTTCCGGCGCGCGCTCGGGCGCATGCAGATCGCGCTCTCCAGGAAGACCAAGCCCCGCGCAAGTGCCCGAGAGGAAGCGAACCGCGATTTTTTTTTGGAAATCGTCGGCGCCGAATGTTCTTATAGGGCATAGGTTCCTTGAGCCTGACAATTGCCGATCCGTGCTGGATCGGGGCGCGAGCCAGATGGCGCGGGCAGGTCGGAAGCGGCCGCGGTATGGACGCGGCCTGCGAACTCGGCCGGAGATGACCTACGACGACGTCCGCCGAGGCGAGCCGGATGGGAAAGGAAGACGTAACGATTCCGGGTGAGACCGCCATGATCCACATGTGGCTGGAGCGGCTTCATGCGGGTGATCAAGACGCGCTCAACGAGCTGCTCGTCCGGTTCGAGCGCCGGCTCCGGGCAATGACGCAGAAGATGATCCGCGAATACCCGCTGGTGCACCGGTGCGAGCAAACCGACGACGTCTTTCAGAACGCCGTTCTCAGGCTCTCGGCGGCGCTGCGGGCAGTATCGCCGGGGAGCACGCGCGACCTGATCCGGCTTTCCGCGGCGCAGATCCGTCGCGAGCTGCTGAACCTCGCCCGTCATTACCGCAGCCGGCCCTACCTCCTCACACTGGCGAGCGATGAGCCGGACCTGTCGGCCGTGGAGGAGGAGACCATCATGATCCGCCACGCCCCCAACCCGGGACGGCTGTCGTCCCGTGAGAGCATAACGCACCTCGATCAATGGACGGAATTTCACGAGGTGGCTGCCCGGCTACCGGAACCCCAGCGCGAGGTGTTCGACCTGATCTGGTACCACGGCATGACCCAGGGCCAGGTGGCCCGCGTGCAGGCCGTCAGTGTGCGTACGATCCGCACACGCTGGAACTCCGCCCGGCTGGCGATCTACGACGCCCTGGAAGGCCGGCTGCCGGGGATCTGAGAGGTGCAGCGTGCCCGAAGCATCGAGCCAGCCCTCAGACGAGGACCCGGTCCAGGAGCGGATCGATGAGGTCATCACGCTCTGGGACGAGGCGAGGGATCGCGGGGAGGATATCGATCCGGCCGAGCTTTGCCGCGAATGCCCGGACCTGCTGGCCGAGGTGAAGCGAAGGATCCAGGCCTTGCAGCACTGGAACGCTCTGGCCGACACATCCACGGGAGACCTGCCCCGGCGCGTGCCGGAACCATCCGGTGATCCCGGATCCGCGGTCGTCACCATGAGGCTGGAGAACCTGAAATTCCATGCTCGGGGGGGCCTGGGTACGGTTTTCAAGGCGCGCGACTACCGTCTGGGACGCGACCTGGCCTTGAAGTTCCCCGGGGAATCGAGCAGCACGTTCGCGGCCGGTGAGCTGCGGCTGCGGTTCTTGCGCGAGGTCGCGGTGACGGCCTCGCTGGAACATCCCGGAATCGTGCCGGTGCATGGCCTGGGACAGGATGCCGGGGGCCGGCTCTGCTACGCCATGCGGTTTGTCACGGGGAAGACGTTGAAGGCGGCCATCGCCGAATACCACGCGGCCCGCCAGGCCCGATCGCTGCCCTTGCGCGTGCCGCTCCGGCGGGACGCCGAGTTCCGCTCCCTGCTACAGCGGTTCAGGTCGGCCTGCGTGACGGTGGCTTACGCACATAGCCGGGGATTCCTGCACCGCGACCTCAAGCCCGAGCATATCCTGCTGGGGGACTTCGATGTGACCCTCGTGGTGGACTGGGGCCTGACCAAGCGCTACGGCGACCACGAGATCACACCTTGCTCGCCCCGGCATCCCTCGGCCGATGGCGCCGGCGGTGAGCTCGAGTACCGAGACAGGAATTGGTACCCTGGGTTTCGCCAGCCCCGAACAGCAGGCCGGCGACTGGCCGCGGGTTGGACCCGCCAGCGATGTCTTCAGCCTGGGGGCGACCCTCTACGTCCTCCTCACCGGTAAGCTGCCGTTTACCGGCGCGACCGTCGCCCAGGTCATGCAGCGAGTGGAGCGCGGCCACGTCGTGCTTCCCAGAAAGCTCAACGCGGATACGCCCGCGGCACTTGACGCAATTTGCATGCGGGCGATGAGCGTGCGGCCCGAAGACCGCTACGGTTCAGCGCATGGGCTCGCCGATGACATCGAACACTGGCTGGCAGACGCCACGGTCGACGCCTATCTTGAGCCGCGGTCGACGCGTGCAGTCCGCTGGCTGGGCCGGCACAGGCTCTTGCTGCTCATGCTGCTGACCGCCGCGCTCTGCGGCATCGCGTCGGCCACGGCGGTCTGGCACTGGTCCGAGCTACGCGACGCCGAGCTGAAATCGCTCGCTTACGCCTCGGCCGAGAAGACCGCGCGTGAACAGGTTCTCATCCGCCAGCCAGGATGGGTGGCCGCGGGCCTGGACCAGATTGTCCAGGCCCGGCGGATCGCCACCCCTCTGCGGTCCGTCGCCACTCTGCGCAGCCTGGCCGTGACCTGCCTGGGTGAAGTGGACCTGCGGTTGCGCCAGACAATCCCCCTGTTCGACGTCTCCTGCCTGTGCTTCAGTGCGGACGGCCGCTGGCTGGCGGCCGGCGAACGCTCGGGCAGTCCTTCAAGCCGGGTCCAGATCATCGACACCAGAACCACGCGGATTGCACTTGAGCTGCTCATGCCTGCGGAGGCCGGGGACAATGCCTCGGGCGTCTCGGCGCTGGCCTTCAGCCCGGACGGCCGCTGGCTGGCCGCGGGATCGAGGGACGGTTCGCTCGTGGTCTGGAACGATCCGCTGAATTCTCCGCACCCGAGGGTGGTCCCTCACCCAGGCGGTGCGGTGGTTGGCCTGGGCTTCGTCTCGCGTCCGCCATCGCTGGCCTGTGGCTGGAGCGACGGCACGGTGGTCTTCCATCACGTGGACGCAAGCGGAACCTGGCGCGCGCTTCGTTCCCGGCGGCTCGACGGCCGGCTCGACGAGCTGGCCGTCAATCGAGACGGCACCGTCGCGGCCTGCGGTGGGGCCTCTGGAATGACCTGCCTGAACGCGGATGGATCCACGCGGGCCGACCCGTTTCCGCAGGCGGCCGTGGCGAACCTCTGCAAGCCGTGCCGAGTTGCCGTCTCGAAGAACGGAAAGAGTTTTGCCCTGGGCTGCGACGGATCGGGGACGCTCAGCATCGGCGGGCCGCCGTCGCGCGCCGGCATGATCGACCCGGAACTCGGGGTGGCCCATGAAGACGCCTGCTGTCACGTCGAGTTCAGCCCCGATGGCAGCCTGGTCGTCTCTGGCGCACTCGATCAGACCGTCAAGCTCTGGGACGTTGCCGCGCAGCGGTTGCTCCTGCGCCTGCCTGTGAGCTCGGAATCCGGGGTTTTCCCCGTATTCCATCCGGCGGGCCACCTGCTGGCCGTGGGCACGAGTGCCGGCGTGCAACTCTACGATTTGCTCGGGCGTGATGTCACCACGGTCAAGGCGATCGGGCGAGAGGTCATTCACGATTTCGAGTTTCTTTCTTCGGTCGATCCCTCGATCGGTCCGGAGATCGTCGCGATCCGTGACCAGGTGACTTCCTCGTCCCTGCGCTCGGTGAACCTGGAGCTCTGGAGCGGACCCGCGACAGACCCGGTCCGGTCTCTGGCTTTGAACATGGACCAGCCAGGCTCGGTCCAGCGTATTCAGTTGACGGCGCTTCCGGGCCGTCGCCAGGTGTTGATCCAGGCTGGCGACCGGCTCCTGGTGGTGGCCGTCGACGGCCAGGACGCCGGACACGTCGCCCAGTGCATCGGCTCGACAACACCCGTCTGCTTCGCGCCGGACGGACGATGGCTGTGGGGAATCGTCCAGGGCAACCGCGTCACTTGCTGGCGATTCTGGGACCTCGTGCCCGAGTCGTCATGGACCGTTCCCGCGGGGGCCAGGGGTGGTGCACGGCCAGCCCTCCTCTGCATTGCGGCCGGCAGTTCCTGGATCGCCGCGGCGACCGAGACGGGGGAGCTGATCATCCTCCGTGCCAGCGACGGCCGTATTGACCATACCGCGCAGGCCAGCGGGCCAGTCCGCATCGCGGCCATCAGCCCCAAGCAGACCGTTCTGGCATGCGGAACGCAGCATGGAGGCCTGGACGTGGTTCGGCTCGAGGATGGCCTCCTCCTGTTTCATACCCAGGCCCACGCCGAGACGATCACCGAGCTTATTTTCCATCCCAGCGGCCAGTACCTCGCCACCTGTTCGCGAGATCACTCGACCATGCTGTGGCAAGTGGGCCAGGAGGGGCTCACCGAACTCTGGCGCATCAATCCGCGCGTCAATCGCACAGCCAGCACGATCCACTTCAGCCCGGATGGGCGCTACCTCGGGATTCTCATTCCCATGGAGCGCGCGGTACGAATGTGCGATCTCGCGCTGTTGCGGCAGCAACTCGGCACTCTCGGGCTTGGCTGGCACGATGCAGGCGAGGTGAAGGACCCGGCCGTGGCGCATTGATCCGGGAAGGTCACGCTGACTTGATCACGGTACAGTCGTGCTCACGAGCGTCGCGAGTGACCGGCTCCTGACCTGTCCTCGGCCGTGACCGGCCTTCTGGAAAGCAGAGGTGCGGCCGGATCGGTCCTGTCCGGTATGGAACGCGCCAGCCATCGTGTCAACAGCGCGATTCCCAGGGCCAGGCCACTGCTCGATAGAACCGCGAGCCGGCGCCCGGGCTGAAAATCGATGAAGCCGTAAATCAGGATCCCCAGTCCTGCCAGCAGCGAGAACCACCGGACGAGACCCAGAAGAAGTGAGCCGGAAGGCCATTTCGCCCGCCACAGGACCACCGTGAGAACCAGGCCCATCAAGGTGGTAGCCACGCCGCCAATCTTCAGCATTGCGGGCGTGCCGTTTCCCAGGGGGCTGGCCGCCGGGGTGGCGGCTGCCGCGCTGAAGAGACCGGCGGCCAGCAAGATCAGGCCCCAGCTCATCAGCAAGAACGCGATGACGGCGACGACCCAGCAAGACTGGTCCGCGCTGGCCGCGAGGTTCGCAGTGCGCAGCCTTTCCGACCTGTCCGCTGCCCGGCAGTGCATGCCGGAGATGGATCATTCCGGTAGCGGGCACCTCCACCAGCCGGCAGTCTGAATCGGCCAGGCATTGCAGGCACCAGCCGAAGACGACCCGTCCGTCGGGGGCGATTCCCACGGCCTGCGGAACAGCCAGGCCATCACATCGAGTGCAGCGCATGAGTGTCGCCCGCCGGGTTCGACCCTACCTGAGGCAGCGGTCAGAGCGGAAGCACGGAACGCACGGCCTTCATCTGGATTTCATCATGGATTCGCGAACGATGGTTCGTCAATCGGTACCGGCCGCGCATCAGGGGCGACCAGCTCTCCACTCTCCATGGTCGGCCCGGTAAGGCGGCTAAAGGAGGGTGGGGCGAGACTCCAGTTCGTCGAGCTTGCGATAAAGCGAGGAGAGGCCCAGTCCCAGGCGGCGAGCCGCCTCGCGCTTGTCGTCGCCACACTCCTTGAGCACGCGCAGGATGTGCTGCCGCTCGTAATCGCGCAGAGCGGTCCGGAGATGATCCCGGCCGGCACCGCCGCTCTCGGCCTCGGCTTCCGGCATCAGACCGGGGGGAAAATCGTCGGGAGTGAGTATCAGTCCATCTCCCAGGATCAGGGCACGTTCCAGCGCGTTGTCGAGCTCGCGGACGTTCCCTTTCCAGGCGGCCGCCATCAGCCCGCGAACGGTGGCGTTGTCCACGCCCTGGACGTGCTTTCCCAGCCGAGCGGCGTGCTTGGCAAGCAATACGGAGACCAGTTCCGGAATGTCCTCGCGGCGGTCGCGCAAGGGCGGGAGATGAATTGATACCACGTTCAAACGATAATACAGATCTTCACGGAACCTGCCGGCGGAGACCTCGGCCGGCAGGTCCTTGTTCGTGGCCGTCACCAGCCGGGCCTGGAACGAGACAGGCCGGTTGGCGCCGACTGGCAAGACCTCCTTGTTCTCGATGGCACGCAGCAGCTTGGCCTGGGTCGACTTGCCCAGCTCGCCGATCTCGTCGAGGAACACGGTCCCTCGTCCCGCGGCCACGAACAGCCCCGCGTGGTCTCGGTCGGCGCCGGTGAAGGCGCCCGGACATGGCCGAAGAGCTGGTTTTCCAGCAGGTCGTGAGGAATTGCCGCACCATTGATGGCCAGGAATACGGACTCCGGCTCAGACCCGCAGGTGTGCAGGGCACGGGCCACCAGCTCCTTGCCGGTTCCCGATTCCCCGGTGATCAAAACGGTGCTCCGCGTGGGGCCCACCTTGCGTATCAGGGTTTTCACGGATTGCATGCCGGGGCTGCTGCCGACCAGCGTCATCAGGTCTTCACGCGCGTGAAACTGGCGACGGAGCGCCTGGTTCTCCAGCAGCAGGCGACGATATCTCATGAGCCGGTCGATCTTGGCAAGGAGCTCGTCGAACATCACCGGCTTCATCAGGTAATCGTGGGCCCCACGCTGGAACGCGGCGACCGCGTTCTCCACTGTGGCATAGGCCGTGATCATGATGAAGAGCGTTTCGGGCCGAAGCTTGAGCGAACGGTCCAGCAGAGTCAGACCGTCGCCACCGGGGAGCTGAATATCGCAGAGCACGACATCGGGCTCGAACGATGCCACGAGCCCCAGCGCCTGGGGCATGCTCATGGCGGTTGCGACCTCGTAACGTTCCTCCAGGAGGAACTCCCTGAGCGTCAGTGCAATGACTTCCTCGTCATCGACGATCAGGACCCGGCCGCGCGGTTCTCGGATCTCGGCTTCCTTCGTGGTCGTGCTTTCCTGCCGCGGCGCCATGCTCATCGAGGTGTCTCGGTTCCAGGGGGTGTCCCGGCGAGCCGCGGGTGGCTCTGCCTACCTTACAAGGCCGAGCGGGTCAGCGGTCAGAGGTCAAGGATCGCGGCCACCAGGGCATGGCGGCCCGACTTCTCCGGCTGCCCCGAGTCAGCCTGCGATGCACTGGCCGCTTCGCCTGGACCGGCTCCGGGGCCGACCGCCGGCGCGGTCGGGAATGGTTCCCAGGGGATGCGGATCATGAATGTCGAGCCGCGTCCCGGCTCCGAGTGGAAGGTCAGCGTCGCCGCGAATTCCTGGAGGATCTGGCGGCTGACGAACAGGCCCAGTCCCGTGCCATGCCGCTTCGTCGTGAAGAAGGGCTGGAACAGCCGGCAGCGGTCCGCCAGCGAGATGCCCCGGCCGTTGTCCTCCACGCTGAGGCTCGATCCAGCCGTCGGATTCCGTGGCGCGAAGATGGATCTCACCGCGGTCGTCGGTCGCGTCAATCGCGTTGAGCACCAGGTTCAGGATCACCTGGGTCAGGTAGTCTCGAACCACGAGTACCGGCGGCAGGTTCCCCGGGATCTCGGTGGAAATCTGCCGCTCCTTGGTCCGCTGGTAATACTTGGCGATCCCCAGGGCCTCGTCGACGGCCTCGCAGAGCCGCGTGCGGGTGATGGCCCGGGATGCGGGCCTCGAAAAATCGATCAGCTCGCGTATGGTTCGCTCGATCCTGTGGAGCTGGCGGTCGGCCAGGTCGAGCTTTTCCGAGGTATAAGGGTCTGGCCCCCTGCGCTTGAGGATCTGCACCAGCGAGCTGAGCGCGGCCAGGGGGTTTCCCACCTCGTGCGCGATCCCCGCGGCCAGCAGGCCGAAGGCAGCCATCTTCTCTTGCTGGATCATCCGGGCCTGCGACGTCTGGAGTGCGTCGGTCCGCTCGGCGACACGGTGTACCAGCTCGGCCCGCGCCTGCACCAGCTCAGCGTTCAGGCTCTGCAACTGGAAGCCGGCTGCCTTCAAGAGGCCGGCCAGCGAAGCGCTCGCCCACGTTACCCACGCCATGATCACCAGAGTGAGCGGCCAGGATGCGCCGCTTCTCGCGTCGAACCCCAGCGACCAGGCGAGAGCGGCCAGGCTTATCGAATGGAATCCCAGCGTCCACCACGCGACTTTCGGCTCGTAGCGGATGGCGCAGCAAATCAGCGAGAGTAAATAATACCAGCGGAACGGACTGCTCAATCCCGTATCGTGAAAGCAAAGCAGCGCAATGAAGACCGACTCCATGAGCGAGACGAAGAGCGGCAGCCGTTTCAGAAATACCTCGCCCATGCTCCAGAACGCCAGGTCCAGCGCGGCGTAACCGGCACCCAAGGCAAGAAACGCGCGCACCGCCGAGGGGTTGTGCAATCCCGTGCGGCTTTGCACCAGTACGTAACCCATGATCACGCCGAACCAGCGGATCTTCACCACGATGGATTCCGCGGCAAGATCCCACCGGCGTCGCTCGGCCACCGCTTCGTTCATAGGCTCGGACCACTCCTCGGGAAGAGGGCTCTCAACCGGGTCGGGCGAGATCCTGACTCCCACGCAAACCTGCATACGATCTAAGTATAGGCAACCCCCGCCGTGATTCGTAGTGGACCCGCGCGCCGCGCTCTCGCGGGACAATCACCACTCCAGGCGGTCCGGTGGCCAGGTATTCATCCGCTTCCTTCCTTGAGCTCGGGAATCGACTCTCTTGAGAAACTCGAAGTTAGCTTTATTACTAACTAGTTATATTCTATATTAGTTGGAAAATGCTTCGCAAGTGCCGCGGGTCAGCCGGTCACGCGGCTCCATCATGGGCCGCGGTGAGCGGGCCCCTCGCGGTCACGGTTCGGCGCTGCTCCGGAGACGGGTGTCGCTGCGCGAATCCAGTCGAGGATGGCCCTGTATGCGGGGTGGTCGGTGCTGTCCCAGCGCGGGCCGCCCACGTGAGTCAGACCGGTCGGGCTGGCGGGGTCGGTTCCGCCCTGGCCGTGCGGGCTGAGCGGCTTGCGCAGGATCAGGCTGGATTCCGGCTTGCCCAGGTTCAGCACCTTGAGGCGCTGAGTGGTAGTTGACCAGGATTTGCTCCTGGGTGAGCCCGCCGGCCGGTTTCGCTTCCACGATCCGCAGGATCGTGTGGTTCGCGTGGCAGCGGGCACAGGAGTACGAATCCTCGCCGGGCTCGTAAAACAGCGGGTTCACCGTGCGCGCGAAGACCTCCAGGCTAGGACTTCCGGGCCTGAGCAGAGAGACGTCCGCGTGCATGACGGCCGGGTCCATGCCGGCGGCTCGGATGACGGCCTCGGCACGTGCCGCCAGCGCCGGGTCGTCGGCCAGGGCCCGCACACGGTTCGCCAGCGCGGGAAACCTGGCCACCAGGCGCTGGTGCTTCACCACGTCCAGGGCGTCCGAGCGCACCGCGGCGTCGGGGTCGACGAGCAGGCGCGTGAGGTACTCGCGGGCGTCGGGCCGGTCCCAGAACGAGGAGCGCGAGGCCGTCCGCGCCAGGCCCAGCCTGCGGATGGCCGGAGCGTCATCGGCCAGCGCCGCGAGCAGCAAACGAGCGGCCTGCGGGCTCGACCCCAGCGTCGGCAAGTTGCCGAGTCCCTGGAACAAGCGCTCGCGGACCGTCGCCGAGGGATCGGCGGCCGCATGGCCGAGCAGCTCGAGTACGTGATTCCCGGGCCCGGCAGAGCCCAGGAGCTGCGGGCGGGCGAACAGAGAATCGAGGGCCGCGATTCGCTCCCGGGCCGTAAAGCGGCTCCAGGCCTGATCGATCAGAGTGAGGCGATCCTCGTCGGCCAGCCCGGGCCGGTCGAGCCACGCGAGCAGTCCGCCCGCGCTTTGCTCGCGCAGCAGCGACCCGCGCACCGCGATCTTGATGGCGGGCGTATCGGCCAGGCGGCTGTCGCGGCCGAGCGCGGCGATGACCGCGGCACGGGCCTCCGGTGCTGGCGGATGATTGAGAATGCGGGCGATCCGCCCGGTTCGTTCCGCGTCGCCGGCCACTCCCTCGAGGCTCAGCTCCCGGCCCACGACATTCGCGGCCGCAGATCGAACGCCAGGGTCCTCGTCCCCCAGCGCGGCGAGCAGGAACGCCTGGATGGCGGGGGTGCTCGTCCTCTGCGGGACCTTGAAGAAGCTGCAAAGCTGGATGGCCTGGCGCCTGGCCCGCGGGGGAAGGCCGGCCGCGAAGAGCGCGGTGAAGGTGCGCTCGAGCTGGTCCAGGGGAGGCTCGTCCAGGAAGCCGAACTCGCGGTCATTGCCGATGTCGACCGCATTCTCGGGCTGCCGGGCGTAGCTGCGGCCAGGGAGGAACGAGCCATCGAACGCCTGCAACACCGCAGTGCGCTGGAGCAGGTTGCCGTGCTCCAGGGCGACCAGGATGGGGCCAATGAGCACAGTTCGCTCCAGCCGTTTGCGACCCTCCAGCACGCGCGGCCGCAGCGCCTCGGGAAGCTCGGCGATGTTCTTCTGGAGGCTGATGCCACCGCCCAGGTTCTCATCGAACATGATGTACAGCCCCTCGCTGAGGTTCTTGCGCAGCACCGGAACGTCCGGCTCGGCCATGCGCGCGAGGTAAGCGTCAATGATCTTGCGTTGCAGTCCGGCATCACTCGTGCGGTAGAACCACTGCCGCAGGCTGCGGATGGCCTGGAGCCGGGTCCAGAGGTCCGCGTCGGCCGTGCGTTCGATCAGCTTTGCCGCCAGGTCAACGCGCTGGTCCAGGGCCTGGAACTGGTACGCGAAGACCCGCACCGCTCCACGGCGGATCCGCGGATCCGCATCGTCCAGGGCCTGCTTGATGGCTTCCACGCCGATCCCCTGATTGCCCAGGTGCCGCAGCGCCCAGGCCGCCGACCGCCAGACGACCTTGGAGGGATCGGCCAGCGCGCGGACGAGCGGAGCGGCGGCCTGCTTGCAATTGAGCCGTCCCAGGCAGGCTGCGGCCGTTGCGCGCACCAGGGGCTCGGCATCGGCGAGCAAGCGGGCAATCGTGTTGGCGTAGCGCGGCTGATCGGCCGCTGGAACGTCCCAGAGGTTCTCCAGGTCGTCGAGGGTGTGCACCAGCGAATCCGTACGGGGGAGCCGGGCCGGGCCGTTGTCGCGGTTGCCCCAGGAAGTCAAGGGCGCGGCGCCGCGCGGGAAAGCCCGCGCCAGCGCCATGACGGCGTGCCGCGTTTCGCGCATGGGGGTGCGGAAGGTTTCGTGCGTGGTGTCCTGGAACCAGCCGCCGAAGTCCTGCTGCTGCTGGAGCAAGTAGCGGAGTGCCCGGACAATGGCCGGGTGGTCGCGTGGCAGGCCAATCTGAAGGAAGACGTCCACGAGCTGACCCGTGACGTAGACCGCGCTTGGGCCGGGGCCGGCGTCGGACTCGTGCCAGCCGCCGTCGGGGTTCTGGAGCGACAGCAGGGCGCTGTCTCGCGCTTGATCTTGTTGGCAAACCGGTTCGGGTCGATCAGCCTCCAGCAGTGCAGCCGGTGAATGCGGTCCTGAAGGTTCTCGCTGCGCAGGTCGGTCTTGCGCTCGCCCAGGATGCGCGCGATATTGTCCGCCGCTCGTGCATCGTTCGGATCGCCCGTCCGTCGCGCGAGACTCGGAGAGAACCCGCCAGCCGCGCCAGGCCAGCTCGAACTTGCTCTCCAGCGGAATGACACCGTTGGCCTCATCCGCAGGCAGATCGCGCCGGTTCTCCCACGCGGTTTTCAAGAACGGCCCGAACCGCTCCAGGATGGGGCTCTGGCGGCCCGTCACCTGGTGCTCGAAGTCCGCCAGAATTCCTCCTTGCTGGCCCTGTGCCACAAGCGGAGTGGCGATGAAGCGCTGCCAGTACAGGCCGAGATCGCCAGGGAGCGGCGTGACCGAGCTGGACAGGCGATCGATGAGGTACTGGAGCTCCGGCTTTGACGCGATGGGGTAGCCTTGACGATGGGCCGCCAGGCTGGCCTCGGCCGGGAAGCTGGCGGCGTGGCATCCGGTGCAGCGCGTGCCGGTGTCGTGGATATTGTCGCCACGAATGAAGATATTCCCCGCGCGAGGCACCTGCGCGAACCAGGCGTCGCCAGTGTTCACGAGGTAGTTCGCCCCCACCTCGACGGCCCGGCCGGGGTCATCGTAGGGCGGCACCGGCAAGACCCGCGTGCGGAGGATGTAGGCAGGGTGGTTGGCATTGACCTCGAGATAGAATGTGCCCCGGGTGAAGGTTCGCGTGATGTGCTTGGAATAGCGCAGCGCGCTCGCGGTCGTGGATCACCTCCATGGGATCCTTCCCCGCAAGATAAGGTTCCGGCACGCCGCTGGCGGGGTTCAGGGTGTAAACCGCCAGGTTGGCCGAGACATCCCGGTCGAGCAGCTCGAGCTCGAAGTCGACGAGGATGTGATCGGGACCCTGAACCTCGAAGCGGAACCAGTCGAGCCCCTGTTTGCCCTCGTCTCGGTTCTCCAGGTAATCCACGTCGTCCGCGGTGCCGTAGACGTCGCGGCCGAGGACCAGAGGGTTCGCATCTCGCCAGGTATTGTTGGGCTCGGCCTCCACTGCGGCGCGGTCCGATGTGCCCAGCGCCAGTGATTGGCAGTCGATCCGCACTGCGACAGGCAACCGGCCGGAGAGCGCATCGCGCGAAAGGGAGAGGCTGGCGACACCGGTTCCGGAGGGGCGGATGCAGAGCAGCAGGTCCGGATCACCGGCGTGCAGCCACTTGCTCATCGGTTCAAGGCTCGCGCCACGGATCTCGACGCGGACACGTTCGCCGGCATCGAGCGGAGCCTGATCAACCCAGGCCAGGATCCGGTAGGTCTGCCCGCACGCCAGCTCGCCGAGCGGCCATGTTCGGACCTCGCCAGGCGCGATCAAAAGGCGGTCGCTGCCCGCGGCGATCTCACGCGGCTGGCCGGCCGCGCCGTTGCAGAGCGGGGCAAGCACCAGGACGAGCCCGGCGCGGAGCCGCCGGGACAGGGAAACGGGATTGGTCATCACGGGGACACCTCCACTCCATGATTGTTCGATCTCCGGCCGGATCGATCAATCCTGCGTGGCGGGCGCGGCGACCGCGATGGGCGGCCCTTCTTCCTGCGGTGCCGCGCTGAGCCTGCGGCTCAGGGCCGAGTGGTGCCGGCTGTAGCCCACGTAGATGCACAGGCCGATCACCAGCCAGACGAACAGGCGAATCCAGTTGTCCCGGCCCAGTGAGAACATCAGGCCCCCGTTGACCAGCACGCCGCAGATGGACACCACCGGGGCGATCCGGACGCGGAACGGGCGGGGAACATCCGGGTCGGTGATCCTGAGAATCCAGATCGCGGCCGAGACGATGACGAACGCGAAGAGGGTGCCAATGCTCACCAGCTCGGCCAGGAACCCCAGTGGCGCCAGTGCGCCTCCGGCCGCGACCACCAGGCCCACCAGGATCGTCGATTTCCAGGGAGTCTTGAACCGGGGATGGACAGCTCCAAAGAAAGAGAGTGGCAGCAGGCCGTCGCGCGCCATCGCCAGCAGGATCCGCGGCTGGCTGAGGTTGCCGACCAGAAGCGAGCTGGTCATGCCCGCCAGGATTCCCAGCGTGACCATGGTGCCGGCAAAGCTGAGCCCCTTGGACTGTAGGGCCGCGGCCAGCGGCGCCGCCTCGTTGATTTCCGTGTACGGCATCATGCCCGTGAGCACGGCCGCAACCGCGACGTAGAGCACCGTGCAGATGAGCAGCGCTCCCATGATGCCCAGGGCCACATCCCGCTGGGGCTTGCGCGCCTCCTCGGCGTGGGTCGAGATGGAATCGAAACCAACGTACGCGATGAAGATCCGCGCTGCGCCCAGTGCGATGCCGCTGTAGCCGGTGTCCTTGTGCAGGAACGGCCGCCAGTTGGCCGGGTCGATATACGCGGCCCCCACGCCGATGACCGTGAGGACCACACCCACATTGACGACCACCATGGCGGCGTTGAACCCCGCGCTCTCCTCGATGCCCACGACCAGCACGCCCGTGATGAGCATGGTGATAACCACCGCGGGGAGATTGAACCACGCCACCGCCTGCGTTCCGTCTGACAAGGTGACGAGCTGGAGGACGAACTGGCCTTTCTGGACGTCGTAATTCCAGGGCGAGAACAGGAGCCGCGGGTCAAGCTGGAGGTGGAAGACATGCTGGAGCAGCGAATCGAAGTAGCTCGACCAGCCGTTGGCCACGTAGCAGGAACCGATCGCGTACTCGAGGATGAGGTCCCAGCCAATGATCCAGGCGACCAGCTCACCGAGCGTGGCATACGCGTAGGTGTATGCACTGCCTGCCACCGGGACCATGCTGGCCAGCTCCGAGTAGCAGAGCGCCGCCAGACCGCATCCCACTGCGGCCAGCAGGAATGAGACCATGAGCGAGGGACCGGCCACGTCGCGGGCGATGATGCCCGTGGAGACATAGAGCCCGGTGCCGATCGTCGCGCCGATGCCCAGCGACATGAGGGCCAGCGGCCCCAGCTTGCGGTGCAGCCGGTCGCCGGAGTTCATCTCGTGAATGAGCTGGCCGACGGGCTTGCGCTGGAACCAGGGGGAAGAGAACCATTGCATCCGGTTGATCCTGACGAACGCCGGGCCGGCGCTCGATGGTCGCGGGGAGATCGCTTCCCCTGCGATTCTGGCCAGGCGGGCTGCGTCGTACCCCGTGGCGGACCATCGAGCGGAAGTGCACCACACTACGACATTCCTCCAGGCAAGGTAAAGCCATCCACAGAACCCATAGGCGCCTCTCCTTGCCGCGACGGCAGCAAGTCAACTCAAGACGTGCTTCGGCTTGCAAATTTTTGGATTCATCGGAACCGGGCCGGGAGCCGCGATTCACAGAGGGGAAGGGCCATTCCAGATCCCTCTGGAGGAGGGGATCGCGGTCTATTCTATAGGACAAATTGAACGACCCGCGCCTCGCACTTCTGGGACCTCGGTAGATCATCAAGAACGACCTGAAGCTCACGATCGACGGGGAAAGACAGTGCGCCTCACTGACCTCTCCATTCGTGTGAGGCCAGAGCCGCTCGCGGGCTGCATCGGTCGGCTTCCCGTCCAGCGACTGATGGCGCGCTCATCGAGGTTCTCGATGGCGGAACGGTCGTGGTGCGGGTGAAGGGCCATTCCGAGGCCATCAGGCTGATCAGCGTGGACAGGCCCGAGATCAACGATCCCCGCAGCGCCTCTCGCGCACGATCGCCGGCCTGGAAGACTCCACCGAGATCCAGCCCCAGCACATAGCCGAGGCGGTCGGCTACCAGTCGCTGGATTGAAGCGTGTGGATGTGGTGGTCGGGCAAGCAGAGGACTGTCAGAATTCACGAAGGAGAGAGAGTCGGGGGTGCCGTGGGATTGCGCCGGCTTCCGGGTGGCCGCATTCCAGAATGGAGTCAATAAGCGAGCCGCAGCGGAGAGGCTGGACAGCCGGCGAGCTAGGGCCGACTGGCCGAGCGGGAGGACTGGAACTGGGGCGGACGGAAGCTACGTCCATCGGCATCGGCCGAGCACCGCAAGCAGCCAACGACGTATGATCTGGCCCCTCCATCCCGCATCGGGTTCTTGCAAGGTCGCTGACATCACGGTATGTTGAGTCGGATTCCTCACGGCAGCCTCGGACCACGGCAGCATGGCCTCAGGGCTTGACCGGGTCGCGTCCATCTCGCGAGTGCCAGAGCGCGCTTTGTCTGAGCGATGTCGCTCCCGGTCCGCGCGATCGGGAGCTCTGCCGACCAGACTCCATTTCCATAGTACAAGGGGTCGTTTTCATGGCGACTCAGTGGTACTTGATCCAGGGCGACCAGGACTTCGGGCCGTTGACGTCGGGAGAGCTGAAGAAGCTGGCCGCAAGCGGCAAGATCGGACCCGGGGATAAGGTGCGGAAGGAGGGGACGACGCGGTGGTTACCGGCTTCCATGGTCGAAGGGTTGTTACCAGCGCCGATCATGACACCGAGCGCGCCTGCGGCAAAGACTTCGGCGCCCATCACGACACCGAGCGCGCCCGCGGCAAAGACTTCGGCGCCGGGCTCTTACCACCCCGTCGAGCCTCCGCCTGCGTCCAACGTTAACTGTGCGAAACCGGAATCTGTTCCCGAACTCAAGCCCGTGGTAACGGTCTCGCCGGGCGAGCAGGGCCAGTTCGGCTCGCGCTGGGTCCGGCTCAGCGCCGGGGCGGCACTGCTGACAGTCGCCGTCGCCGTCCCCGCTCTCTGGATCCTCATGCCGGAGAGTTCCGTGGAACAGGAGGGAGTGGATCAGCAGTCCTCTAACCCACCGCTCGCCAAGGCGCCGCCACGGCTCGCACGTCCTGGTCCAGTAGTGAAGTGCCGGCCCCGGCGGCAAGGGGAACGGCCGGAATGCAAGATCCGGCGCCGGTGATAGCCCAGATGCCGAGCATTGCAACTCGCCCGCCGTCCGCACCGTCCGAAGAATACTCCAGGCTCGCGAAAGCGCTCTCGAACATCTATCGCGGGGGCGATGGTGCGCGGTTCGCGTTTGGCATTGACGCCGGCAAGTCAAACCTGACTCATCGTGGCGGGACTCCCAGCCTGGCCAACGGAGCTCCGGCATGTGAGCAGCTCACGGGCGTGATCCCAAAACTCAAGGGTGCTCGTGAGCCGGTCGTGAAGGAAGCAGTGGCTCGACTTGAAGCCGGGAACCAGGAGGCCATCGACGCCGCCAGGAAGATTGATGAGGCGGTCGAAGTGCCGAGAAAATTCACTTATGACAAGAATGCCGACCGAGGTAGTTTCGATAGTTATGAAAATGCGAGTGCGCGTGCCGAGGAGGCTTCGAAGAGCGACAAGGCAAGCGCCCAGGCCGGAAGCGTGCCGCATTGGACGCCGCCATGGAGACGGCACGTCTTGATTGTTGGAACGCGATTGTGGCGAAGTTGCCCGACATCTATCGTGGCAGCCCGGAAAGCAACGAACTGATCCAGTTCCGGATCACGGCTCCCGATGCGGCCGGCAAATCACCGGGGAAGTTCACGGTCGCAAACACGAGCGGCCAGACACTGACCGATGTCACACTGGTCCTGGAGCTGCTTCACTTCGCAACCGCGCCGGAACCGTCGGTGTTTGAGGTCTGCTTCATTCCGGAGTGGCAAGCGGGCCAGGAGATTCGCCTGGCAATGGGGGTCGAGCAGAACCGCGAGTGCAAGGCCATGGACAATCGGCCAGTCAACGCCGATCCTGCGCGATTGGGCAAATGGAACGGAACGGCCGGCGTCGTTCGAGTGGCTGGCAAGTCTTGGCGGGCTGGTCGCGGTGCAAGCCTCACTCTGGTCGGCCCAGGCTCATCATGCCGTTCGCAACTTCCCCTTCCCGGATCAGGCACTTGCAGGCGCCAGCTGGGAGCTTGGCGTCGCCGTCCGGGGGGGTTGCGGCATGACCGCGACCATGCTGCGGAGAGCGCCTCGGAATTCCAGGTTCACGCTGCCAGCCGACCTCTGGGAGGTTCGTACCGCGCAGCGGGTGCTGGCGTTCGTTCCGCCAGACTCCGATCTCGCGCCGAGCCCACCTCCTGATCGATGACCCGGTTCAGCTCCTGCGAGAGGAAAGCAACGGGAGACCGGCGACCGCAACGCCGACGGCTGGCGTGGCCGGCCCCGCAATGGGCCGCCCGGGAATCGACGCCTTCCTTGCCCGATTGGTACCAGGCACCCTTTTTCAGGGGAAATGGACGTTCCACATGCCGTACGGTCCGCCCATACGATACGGCCAGCTGATTACCCGCGAAGGTCAGAAGAAGCTTGCGCACCTCAAGTACCAGTCCACCCCCTGCACGCTCCAGATCAACACGTGCAATCCCAGTACGCTTGCGGTCACGGCAACCCTGCGCGATGCGAATCGCCCGGGCGGGGGGCGTGAATTCAAAGGTAAGATCATGGCAGAGCCAGGAACGGGCCGCATTCTTTTGTACTTTCCTGTGCAGGGGACGGGTCAGCGTCGCGAGAGGTTGCTGGAGACGGATTTCAACCTGCTCACGGCGCCCGAGAGCCTGACGTTGGAATTGAGCGGCGACAGGCTTGTCGGCAAGATGCCAGGCCCGCTGAGCCCCGACGTCTTCTGGTTCGAGCTTGAATGCGCTGCCGGTGAAAAAAGCCGCTGATGGCGCGCAGGCATCGGGCAGGTTCAACTGCGGGTGAGCCCACCGGTCCGCTTGAGACGGCAACCAGAGGATACCAGAGGTCCGGGCGGTGATGTGACCTGGCATTCTTGCCGTAAGCGTGCGCGATAACCAGTCTTGCCGGCTCTGGTCGCCTGCGAAGCGGATCAGCCCATCCCTTCTCAGGAGTCTACCCGATGCCAAGGCCCCCGATCCAAAGCTCCATGCCGTGTGGTGCGATCGCGCTGGGCGTCAGGCGGTCAGCGGTCTGACCGTCGAGCAGCAGGAAGGCGGACGGACCCCAGTGCGACAGTTGTGGTCGCCACGCCCTCCTGGAGCCGCTCCGAAGGTGTGACGCCAGGGGTCTCCGCTTCGCAAAACTGAATGCGACACAGTGTTAATGTTTGCTTGATTGGTAACGAAAATAAATATTCTTGAATTCGTGGTTTGGTGGCCGGTAGGATGTGCGGTCGCGCGTTGGCGGGCGCTTCCAGCAGAATGACCTCAGAGAACAGTCCGTCGACGAGATCAGTTCGGTCGGACCCATCTTTACACTACTCTGAGACTCTTCAACCAGGGAGCGATGATGATGTTGGACATCTTTGCGCGGATCGTCCGTTCAGGCAGCCGGCCGCGGGAACGGAGCCGCGTCACGGCCTATCGACTGGACTTGGAGCGGCTGGAGAGCCGTGAGTTGCTCACCATCACCATCCCTCTGCCCCCCTCCGGCGTCGTGGCAGCCGGCACCTCGGCCTCCGACATCATGCTCACCTGGAATGCCTCGAAGGATCCGACGATCACGGGGTACGACGTGACCGAGCGGACCTGGGTCGTCAATGGAGGCGGCAAGGGCTCCCATGGCGGTCACTACGTTTACGGCAGCGTCGCCACAAACGTGCCGACGAACTCGTATGACGTGGCCGGACTCGTCTCCGGCAGCAGTCACACCTACTTGATCACGGCGCTGAATGCCGCGGGCTCATCGTTGGACTCGCAGCCGGCCACGGGTGAGACATGGATTGCGCCCAGCCTGAAATACGGTTCGACCTATTACCAGTTGAGCAACGGCTACGAGTCGTACGGCCCGGTGGCGGCGACCGCCGGAATGACGACCCAGATCACGCTTTACGTGGCCGGAAACCCGCTGACATATTCCGTCCTGTCCGGGCCGAAGACCGCTTCGATTGATCCCAAGCGAGGCTTCGTGAGCTTTACACCTACAAGCAGCGAAGTGGGACAGGTCAACATCACGTTCAAGGCCTCGAACGCGCTCGGCTCGGTCACGCAGACGATCCAGTTCAACGTCTCCGCAGCCAGCACCAATCTCTCCACGCCCAAGCTGACTCTGAGCGGGACGAATGCCACCTACACCGGCCAGTACCAGCCGATCTCGGCCAAGGCCGTCGGCACCGATGGCGTCACCCAGGTCAGCGGCAGCTTCGCGTTTGCCTACGACGGCTTTCCTAATCAATCGCCGTACGCGGGCACCTACACCGTGCTGGCAACCTTCACAAGCTCCGATCCGAACTACAACAACGCGACCCTCGTGGGCAAGCTGACGATTGCCAAGGCACACTCCGCATTCAGCCTGCTGACCCCGACAACGACGATCGCGGTTGGCACGTCCTCGACGACCGTCTCGGGCCACGTCGGGACGGGATCCGCCTACCCGATCGGGGAATACGTGATCGTCACGCTGAGCGGGGTGTCTGTGGCGACGGCCGTCGATACCAACGGTAATTTCTCCACGTCGCTGGACACGAGTACGCTGGCGGTCGGCAAATACACGATTACTTATGCCTATGCGGGCGACTCGAACCTACGTGCCGCCACCAGCGGGCGGACCACGCTGAAGGTGATCCCGACCGCACCGCCTCAGGTGACGCAGAATCCAAGCCGCACCACGGTGACCGAGGGCGACCCGGCATCGTTCACGGCAGCGGCTTCGGGTGTTCCCACGCCGAGCGTGCAGTGGCAGGTCAGTACGGACGGCGGCGCGACCTATTCCGACATCGCCGGCGCCATCAACACGACCTTGACCTTCACCACCTTGCTCAGCCAGAACGGCTACCTCTACCAGGCGGTCTTCACCAACAGCGTGGGTACTGCCACCACCACAGCAGCTCTGCTGACGGTCGAGAGCAATACGGGCGCGCCGGTGGGGAACGTTCGCATCGCCTCAGGGTCTGGCGGTACCAGCATGGGTCCTCTGGATTTCGTCGGCACCCAGAAACGCCACCGCAGTGGGCTTTTCGAGTGACCTCTCGCCCTCCGCAGCACCTTCCCCGGGCACCGAGCCCGGCGCGCGGTCCCGGGGCCACGCGGCCACGCGCGCCCGGGGTCGCCGGGCGCCGGCACGACCTGCATTCTGAGCACGGCCGAACGCCGCGAATGGGGCGGCCTGGAATGCCGGTTGCCTCCAGTGTCCTCTGCGGTTCACGACATGGCTCGCGTTCCCAATGATGAAAGCCGGGAACGCGTCCTGGATTTCCTCGTGAGAGGACCTGCTTGCGACCATGGTGACCCTGATGAAAACTCTGCTTGCGGTACTGACTTTGTGGCCGGCCATCGTAAACCCAGAAGCTCCGGGCGGCGCTGTGATGGTGAACGCAGCGCTCGCCGGTGATCCGGCTACCCCCGATGTGGACGCGGTCGCCCGGGGGATCTTCGAGAGCACCAACAGGTTCCGCGAGCAAGAGCACCGTGGCGCTCTGGCTCGCCGGGAGCAGCTCGACGAGGCCGCGCGTGAATTCGCCCGGTTCCTTGCCGAATCCGAGAAGTTCAGCCACGAGGCAGACGGCAGCAACCCGGAGGAGCGGGCCACCAAGCACGGGTACGAGCCCTGCATCGTCGCGGAGAACATCGCTTACGAATTCAGCACAACCGGCTTCCAGACGGCCGAGCTGGCGCAGCGGTTCATGGAAAGCTGGAAGAAGTCGCCCGGACATCGCAAGAACCTGCTTGACCCGGACCTGCTGGAGATCGGCGTGGGGGTGGCGGCCAGCAAGCAGTCCGGGAAGTTCTACGCCGTCCAGGTCTTCGGCCGGCCCCGCTCGGCAGCGATCGAGTTCTCCGTCGCCAACCAGTCCGCCGCCGAGATCGCCTACCAGCTCGACGACCAGAAGCTCACCCTGCCACCAGGCGTGATCCGTACTCATCAGCAGTGCCGCAAAGCCGCGCTGAGCTTTTCGCTCGATGCGGCTCAGGGTCAGCCCGAATCCTTCGAGCCGGCCTCTGGCGATCGGTTCGTGGTGACCAGTGCCTCGGGCAAGCTTCAGGTGAAGAGGGAGCCAGCGGAAAGGCCGTCGCCCGCGGGCGCGACCCGTCAGCCGCGGTCGAGTTCGCCCTCCTCGAACTCTTCCTCCAGGTGGTGGGCCTCGGCGGTGAGGCTGCGGACCTCGCGGAGGTTCGCCAGGTAGACGCACGCGCTGATGAGCCCGCAGGCATACATCAACACGCGAAAGCCCAGCATCGCCAGGGCGCCTCCGGGATGGCCGACAAGCTTACCAAGCTGGTCGCCCACGCCTTCGCTCACCCCCAGGGCTCCGAACGGAATTGGCACAACCATGGTGAAGAGCGTGAGCGGGACCATGAGGAAGTGCTGGCCGAGGGTGGTGGACATCGTCGTGGGGAAGAGCATGGTGCCCATGAAATAGAAGGCGATGACATTGAGGGTGTGGCCGATAACCGACAGCACCAATCCCGCGAAGACCACGTCCAGCCTCGTGCGATAAGTGGATGACATCGCCTTCAGCTCCGTGAGGACGCCCGCCAGGCGGCCGTGTCCGGAACCTCCCAGCCCGGGGAAGAGCGTGGTGAGGGCCTGTGTGAAGATAAGCACCAGCACGGCGAAGGCCAGCGCGGTTGCGATCCAGGCGGCCACGATCAGCTTGCGGACATCGGCGGAGTTGACGCTGTTCCAGGCGGCCGCCCCGGCCAGCGCCGCGAGCACGAAGAGGCCCAGCAAGCCGAGGATCCGATCAATCACCATCGAGGCGATGGCCTGCGTCTTCTTGATGTGCATGCGCACGAGGTAGGCCGCCTTGATGAAGTCTCCTCCCACGGCGCCGGGGATCACCAGGTTGAATACGTAGCCGATGAACCCCAGGAGCATGGTGGACCGCAACGTGAACCGCGGCTCGATGACGCGTACCAGGAGATACCAGCGGATGTAGGTGATGATCAGGCTGGTCTGGAAGATGAAGACGCCCAGGGCCAGCAACCGCAGGTCGAGCGAGTGGGAGAAGACCGTACGGAGCTTTTCTCGGTTCTGCCAGAGCACGAGTCCCAGCAGGCCGAACGCCAGGGCGACCAGGGCGAGGTTCACCACCGGTCCAAGCCTGGATCTCTTTGTGCCAGCGGGTTCTCCAGGCATGGCCGTTGTCCTCAAAGAACACCCTTGGTGGAAGGCACCCCTGACGAGCGCGGATCCGGCTCCGCGGCATCGCGCAGCGCACGTGCCAGGCCCTTGAAGATCGCTTCACTGATGTGATGGGTATTCCTGCCCTGATGCAGCAGGACATGCAGGTTCATGCGGCCATGGGTACAGACCGAGTGCCAGAAGTCGGCCACAAGCTCGCTGTCGAAGGTGCCGATCTTGGCCGCGGGCATGGCTGCGTTCCAGGAGAAGTAGGGCCGGCCTCCCAGGTCGACGGCGCAGGTCACGAGCACCTCGTCCATCGGCAGCACGGCGTGGCCGTAGCGGCGAATGCCCGCGCGATCGCCCAATGCCCGGTCAATCGCCTGGCCCAGGCAGATGCCCACGTCCTCGGTGGTGTGGTGATCGTCCACATGCAGATCGCCGGTGCAAACCACGCTCAGATCGATGAGCGAATGCCGGGCGAAAAGCTCCAGCATGTGATCAAGGAAGCCGACCCCCGTGGCAATTTCCGCGCGGCCCTCGCCGTCCAGGCAGGCCGCCAGGCGGATGTCGGTCTCGCGGGTCTTGCGGACAATGTCGGACTGGCGAGGAGTGTTCGTCATGGCAAGTGGCAATCGATCCGCAGTGGCAAAGGATGAAGGAACAGAACAGCGACAGCGATCAGGAAATATTATCGTGATCATCCGGCGGCAGGGAGGCGGTCGAGCCTCAGGAGACCTGGTGCATATGCTCGAGCAGCCGGTCGATCTCGGCGTCGGTGCCGATGCTGATACGTAATCCCTCGGGATAGCCGGCATAGCTCATGAGGCGAACCAGGATCCTGCGATCCTTGAGCCGCTCGAACGTTTCGCGCAGCGGGTCCGCCGGTCGCCCACAGAAAATTGGCCTGGCTGTCCGGCACCGAGTAACCCATACCGCGGAGCGCCGCGGCCAGGCGGCCGCGGGTGGCCACGACCTTCCCGCGAGTGGCCGCGAGGTAGTCGCGGTCCTCGAGCGCCGCGACGCCGGCAGCCAGGCTGAGGGCATCGCAATTGTACGAGTCCTTCACCTTGATGAGCTCCTGGACCATTCCCGGATCCGCCACCAGGTAGCCCAGGCGAATGCCCGCCAGGCTGTAGCCCTTGCTGAACGAGCGCGTGACGATCAAGTTCGAGTGCTCGCGGACCAGCGGGATGCAATCCTCGGCCGCGAAGTCGACATAAGCCTCGTCCACCACCAGGGGGCAGGGGAGCGCGCGTGCCAGCCGCGAAACCTGCCGCGGCGAGAGCGCGGTACCGGAGGGGCTGTTGGGGTTGGCCAGAAAGACAAGCTTCAGCCCGGGACAATCGAAATCCGCAGGATCGAGCTCCCAGCTCGGGGAGAAGGGAACCACGTGCTCACGGCCGTCCTGAAGCCGGATCAGCGTGGAGTAGAGCAGGTAGCTGGGCGTGGGATAGGCGGCCAGTTCGCCCGGCCCGACGAACGCGCGAACGAGGATGGTGAGCAAATCGTCCGAGCCGTTGCCCGCGAGGATCATGCCGGGATCAACGCCATGCAGCCTGGCGGCCACGCGGCGAAACTCGGTCGCCACGGGGTCGGGATAGAGCCGCAGCCGCTCCGTGAGCGCCCGCGCCA
Organism: uncultured Planctomycetaceae bacterium; assembly: GCA_963833985.1. Taxonomy (GTDB): domain Bacteria; phylum Planctomycetota; class Planctomycetia; order Isosphaerales; family Isosphaeraceae; genus Aquisphaera. Next base: position 3,879,644 of record CAWIAD010000002.1, on the reverse strand, counting down.
GAGCCTCCAGGACCCGGGGCGACGGCGGATAGGGGTTCTCATTCGTATTCAGCTTGATGAACCCTCCGCCTTGCGGTTGTTCTCCCGGAACATAGCCGGCCATGCGGAGAATGTGGGGTCGAATCGAAGCATTCATGCGAGGGACTGGCTCCAGCAGCGTCGGAAGAGTTCAGTCGGGCTGTCCATTCCGCGGCGTCACAGGCGGTGCCAGCGCTGCAAGCCGGGCCAGCGGAAGATCATCGATCCGGTACACCTGCCACTCCTGCATCGGCCGGGCGCCCAGGCTTTGGTAGAAGCCGATCGCCGGAGTGTTCCAGTGCAGCACCGCCCATTCCAGCCGGCCCAGGCCGCGGTCGAGCGCCAACCGGGCAAGCGTGGCCAGCAGGGCCTTGCCGATTCCCCGCCCGCGTTGCTCCGGCCGGACAAAGATGTCTTCGAGGTAAAGCCCCGGCTGCCCGCGAAACGTCGAGAACGTGGGGAAGTAGAGCGCGAACCCCACAGCCTGGCCCTCAACTTCCGCCACAACCGCCTCGGCGTACGGCCGTGGGCCGAACAGGTGGCGGCGGAAGTCGTCGGCCGTCGCCCTGGCGTACATCTCCAGTTTCTCATAGACGGCCAGCTCATACACCAGGTTCGCGATGATCTGCGCGTCTTCGGGCACTGCCGGCCGGATGGAGAACAAGGGAAGGGCGTTCCGGCCGGGATCAGGACTGTCCGACAGGCCGGCGGCCGCGAACTCGACGCTCATCGCGAGAGACTCCTCCAGGCGCAGGATGGCCTGCTCGACCTCGGGTGAGAGATCGAAGTTCACTTCGACCTCCGGCATGGCCTTCTGAAAAGCCTTGAGGCCCTCGGGCGTCACCTGGGTTCCACCCAGCGACAGGCTCCGCAGGTTCCTCAGCGAGTGGAGATGAACCAGGCCGGCGTCGGTCACGTCGGTGGCGTCCAGATCCAGCGAGCTGAGCTGTGTCATCCGGCCGATCGTGGCCAGGCCGGCGTCGCTGATCCGGTTGCCCGAGAGCGTGAGGCTTTCCAGCTTCCGCAGACCGACCAGCGGAGTGAGGCACGAATCCTTGAGCCCCCTGAGGTCCGTGCCGTAGTGAAACTGGTCCAGTCGTTTGAGATCGAGCGCGCGCAGGTCTTCGAGCGCCGCCAGGGGTGCCAGGCCGGCCTCGGTCACCGGGCACTCGGCCAGGCTCAGACTCTGGACATTGAGCAGCCGGGGAAGAAGCAGTATCTCGGCATCTCGTGGTGTCGTCAGCCAGTTGCGATTGTTGTAGCGCACCGAGGTGACGCCGCCGATCCTCCATGTCAGCTCGTCCACCTGCCAGTCGACGTTATAACCGGCGGCCTGGAGCAGCCACGCCACGCGAAGCTGGTTGAACGCCGGGACCGCCACGGCGAAGATCAGTCCGACGATCGCCACCAGAAGCGCGGCCAGCAAACCGCGGCGGATCATCTGGCGGTGGTGCAACCGCCGCGCTTCGGAGGCCCGCGCCGCCGAATCGATCGCGGGTCTGGCTTCACGCGCGGCCAAAGACTCGGGGCCCGTCATCGCAACCTCAATTCTTCGCAGGGGGATGATCGGAAAGGCGGACATCCACACTGTAGCGGTGCGCCGAGAGCCCCTCGATATCGGCCAGGCGGCGGACGTCGGGTGCCAGCCGTGCCAGGCCTTCGGCCGTCACCGAGATCACGCTCGATCGCTTCAAGAAGTCATTGGCCGAGAGGCCGGAGGCCCATCGGGCCGTGCCTCCGGTGGGGAGCACGTGCGACGGCCCGGCCGCGTAGTCGCCCACGGCCACGGGCGTGTGATGCCCCAGGAAGATGGCCCCCGCGCTGGTGAGGCCAGGCAGGAGCCGTTCCGGATCACGGGTGGAGACGTGCAGGTGCTCGGGGGCCAGCAGGTTCGAGAGCCGAACCGCCTCGGCCCGATCGCGCACCAGGATGAGGGCCCCGAACCGCGCCAGGCTATCGCGCGCCAGGTCGCCCCGTCCCAGCCAGCCAAGCTGGTCATCGAGCGCGGAAACGACGCGGTCGATGAGCGCGGGCTCCCAGGTCAGGAGAATGCTGCTGCCCGGCGAATGCTCGGCCTGGCTGATCAGGTCGGACGCGACGAACCGCGGGTCGGCCGTGTCGTCGGCAATCAGGACAACCTCGCTCGGCCCGGCAATGCTGTCGATGTCGACCTCGCCGTAGACGTGCTTCTTGGCCAGGGCCACGAAGAGGTTCCCCGGCCCGACGATCTTGTCGACGGCGGGAATTCCCTCGACTCCGTAGGCGAGGGCAGCCACGGCCTGGGCGCCGCCGATGCGGTAGACCTCGGTGACCCCCAGAAATTGACAGGCCGCCAGAAGATCGGTGTTGTACCCGCCGAACCGCGTGGGCGGAGCCACCACGGCAATCTCGTGCACGCCAGCCGCCTGTGCCGGGACCACCGTCATGAGCAGGGTCGATGGATACGCCGCGGCCCCGCCCGGCACACACACACCCACGCGCCGCAGGGGCACATAGCGCATTCCCAGGGTGATCCCCGGCGCGGACTCCAGGCGAACGTCGTGGTTCAGGATGGCCCGCTGGTATGTCAGGATGTTGTCGCGAACATTCTTGAGCGTCTCAAGATATCCGTCGTCGGCCGCAGCATAGGCGGATTCAAGCTCTGCTTTCGAGACGCGCAGCGTACTCGACTCGAGCGCGGCCCCGTCAAGGCGATGGGTGTAATCAAGCACGGCGGCGAGCCCGCGCTCGGCCACGTCATTGCAGATCCGCTCCACCACCTGTACTGGCGTGAGTGGCTGCCCGAATGCGGCTACCGTGCGTGCCTTCCCCTCAGGGCTGACCACGTTCCCCCTGGGGCCAAGCTCGCGGCGCAGCTCGGCAATGGCCGCCAGGGCGTCACTGCGGGAACAATCAATCCGGCGGATGGGCACGCTCAAGGAGGATCTCGCTCTCAAGGGCACGCGGGTGCGGGTGACCAGCTATCCATCTATAACCGTGAAACCTCCTCGCTGCAACCGGCCACGCCGGGCCCGCCACGGAGCCGGGCGGCGTCCTGCCAGCCGGGACCGCTGTAACCTCCGGCCATGGATTCTTTCTCTTAGAAATGTCCAAGCCAACAAGTCGCACAATGGCAAAGAGGTACGCGACTTGCTTCACACCACCTGTATGCGGTCCATCGCTTCCTTCCACCTTGATTCGAGGAAAGCCGCCATGTTCGCTACCATCTGTGGACTGATTTCCGATACGCGGACCTTTGCACCGAGCCGGCGACACAAGAGCGCGAAAGCCGCAGTCCAGGTGGAGTCGCTGGAGGGACGGGAACTGATGACAGCCGGGGTGGCACACGCGCAGGCCACGAGGCTGGCGGCCATCGAGCTCAGAGACATGAGGACGATGATCCGCCTCGAGCGACTTCAGGAACTTCGATTGATCAGGCGAGACGCGCTCCAGTTGCACCGCGGGCAACTGGAGCACGGGGCCAGCCCCGCCAGCATCTTCACGCATGGCTCGACACCGGTCAATTCGCTGAACCTGATGACCCAGACCCCCACTCACAGCAGCCAGTCCGTGATCGTCCCCGTGACGACGCACGTCCCGGTGCCGCCGGTACCCGCGCCGGTGCTGCAGCCGACATCCAATCCCGCAAGGGCCATGGCGGCGATCACGAGCCCGACGGTTCCCTCGAACACGACCAGCGCCCCGGCCTCCCCTACCGTGAGCTACACAACCACGACCACCCCTGCTGTTCCTCTCTCGACGGTACCCGTCATCCTGACCCACGCGGACACGGGAACGCCCGGAGAGACCCAGGTGCGCGTCCTCTACTCCTGAGCATACGCACGGGGGAATGACCACACGCAAGATGCGAGAGGATGCCATTCGCTTCCGCGGCCGGCCCATATAGCCGCGGATTTTCAGCCTGACGGCCGATTCGCCCCGGCCGGTCAGGCTGCTCTTGTTTTAGCTCCAGGTTCCGGATGCGTCGTGGCTGTGAGGGCCTGAGGTGGGTGCGGACGTCAGGCAGCGGAGGTGCGCCCAGCCTCCCAGCGCGGCGAGCAGGGCAAGGTCGGCGAAGAGCAAGGGGGCGAAGACCGGAGCCCCGTACACGAAGCGGTCCCATGCGCTGCCGCTCTGATGAAACAGGTTGCCTCGTGCGTGGAGATAGAAACCCAGCAAGCCCGCGAACACCTGCACGACCATGAGTGCCAGATTGATGACGACCAGTCCACGGCTTTCCGGCACGGCGGCCTCGGCGACGAGGAAGCCGAAGGCGACCGCAGCCGCGACCACCCCGATCCATTCGGTGGGTTCGAAGAACCCGTTCTGCGCATGGTCCGCCAGACTGAGCACGAAATTGCCCGCGAACCCCCCGGCCGCCAGCAAGATCACCCAGCGTGCCCATTCCAGGCTCCGCTGGTTCACCATACGATCGAGAATGAGCAGCAGGCCCAGACCGGTGTAAGCCAGGGGTGCGGCGAAGGGCGCGGTGTAAACCAGGTTCCTGAGCGTCTGCTCCTGGAAGAAAACGGCACTCAGATGCCAGACCAGCCCGGCAATGCCGACGGTGATGGACGCCCAGCCGACAAGCAGGCCAATCCCGCGGACAAGAACGTCCCGGGCCGGCGCGGAGTCGCTGACTGTTCCATCCATGACCGATGGCTCCGATCCTCCAATCGCCATTGCCAGCAGCAGCAAGATCGTGCCGCCGACCGAGAAGCCGATGGGGATCCACTCGGCGGGATGCTCGAAGCCGTTCACGGCATGAGCCAGCGTGATGTCCGCGGCCAGGAAGGCAATGTTGGCGACGAGGAACCACTCCACCCAAAGCCGCGGGCTCGCCCACCACATATCAACGTGTGCTGGCCGTGGCATGGCTGCCGCCTCCTGATGTCGCGGGAGTGCTGCCGGCACGGGCACCTGTCGCTGGCTTCGCTTCCTTGTCCTTCGAGAGCTCGGCGGCCGATTTCTTGAGCTCGGCCAGCTTGGCGACGAGCTCGTAGTAACCGTGCCACTGCACGAAGTCGGCCCCACCCATGTAGGCCCCATGCTTGGCGGTGCGGCCGCCGTAGTGCCAGAGGTCGAAGTAGAGGAACTCGATGGGCTCGTCGAACGGCTGCTCGGTGAGCCGCTTTTCCTTCCGCAGCTTGTCCACGATGGCCTTGGCTTCGTTGACGATCTTGTTCGTCGAGCGCACCACGCCCTCGGCCTCGCTGTAGAACTGGAGGATGCGCGGGTTGGTGTGGCACTTCAGGCAGATGGCCTTCATGTTGCGCCGGCCGCTCTCGTAATTGGGCCGGCGATCGGAAACGGCGGCGAAGAGGAAGTAGGACAACCGCTCCGAGGTGTTGTGCGTGGTCTTGATCTTGTCGGTTTCGTTCCCTTCCAGCCCGCTCATGTGGCAGGTGGCGCAGGTGGGGACGGGCATGTCCTCGGCGGTAAGCTTGTCCGGCCTGGCGTCGAGATTCATGCTGGCGCGCTGGGCGTTGAAGAGCACGCCGTGCTTCGATTCGTGGTAGATCTCGAGCTGGGCATGGTCGGGCCCCATGTGGCACTGGCCGCACGTCTCGGGGAGCCGCGCCAGGGCCACGGAAGAGACATGCCGCGCGTGGCACGCCGTGCACGAGCCGATACTGCCGTCCGGGTTCGGCCGTCCCACGTCGTGGCACTGGCGGCAGCCCTTGTTCACCGCGGCCAGGCCCTCCACCCTGGTCAGCTCATGCGCAGGCCGATCCACGGCCCCCTTGTGGAGCTTCTCGGCGAAGGCCACCTGCTCGGCCGTGAAGTCCTGCTTGCCGGTCACCGCGGCCCACGCCGGCGCGGCGTGGCGGCTTTCCAGGTACTGCTTGTACTGCTCCGGGTGGCAGCCCTGGCAGTTTGCCGCCGAGAGCTTCTTTGTGATGGTGAACCCCTTGTGGTCAAGCGGCTCCTGGCCCTTCGTCGGTTGGTGACAATCCAGGCAGTTGACTCCCGCGGCGCTATGGCGGCTCATCTCGTACTCATGCACAACCGCCGAGGTCTCGTGGCGATGGCAATCCGCGCACTTGCCGGTGGCCTTGACCAGGGCAGCGGACTGCCGGTTCACCTCGATCCTGGGCCGCTTCGCCTGGAGGATGAAGGCCGAAACGATAAGCGCCGCGCTCAGGACGACGGCGATGAAAACACCGCGAAACGACATGGCCTGCTCCTCGAATCATCAGCGATCAGGAGGGATGACCGGCCTGAGCCCCTTGCCCCGGCAGAGGTGTCTCGCCCACCTCGATCCGATCCTGGGCCGGCCCGCGTCCGGTGGAGTGATGAGGCCGCCTGGTCCGCCAAGCGATCGCGGCCTCGATTTCAAGGGAGGATCGAAGTTCTGGAAATCCTCTCCTTGACACTCAGTCTAAGGAACTCGGAGACCCGGTCCAAGACCCGAGTGGGTTTTCGTCACGGAACCGCGCGTGTGGCAGAGAACCCCCGCGGAAAGCATTCGCGATCGACCGCGATGGGACTTGCGATTACGATGAAGCACGTGCCGGGCTCGGTCCATGTTCGCCTCGAAGCGATCGCATGAGTTCAGATCAACTTCTCAGCCAGAGTGCATGGGACGAGCTCCGGCTGGCTCTGCCGCGAGGCAGCCAGGTCAAGGGCCGCGTTCGGTCCGTCCATCCCTTCGGCGTGTTCGTGGACATCGGGCTGGACGCGCGCATTCCCGTCTTGCTCGAGCTCATCCATTTCAGGCTCCGCGCGGACGACCCGGAATATCGTATCGCTTTTCCCGAAGACTATCCCAGGGTCGGCGACGAGGTAGAGGCCCGCATTCTGGCCTACTCGCTCAGTCCCAGGGACATCCGGCTCACACAGCTTGGCCACCTGGAATGGATTCACAGTCGCTGGACAAGGGAGCGGGACGCAGGGGATAGCTGAAATGTCGGACGAGGTCATGGAACTGCTCTTGCCCGAGCTGGAACCGCGTGAGCGAGTGCTCTGGACCGGTCGGCCCCAGCCGGGGCAACTCTTCCGGCAATCGCTCTCCAAAGGTTTCTTCGTACTCTTCTTCACGGGGTTCATGGTTCTCTGGATCTGCGCCGTGGTTCAGGGCGGGCACAACAACTGGGACCAGGGAAAAACTGTTCGCCCATTCGCCCGGCACAACGTGCTCATCGCCATGGGTGCAGGGCTGTGGATGCTACCCCCTGGACTCTACATGCTGTTATGGCCGGTCCGGGAATGGTGGAAGGGGCGCGGGACCATTTATGCCCTCACCGACCGCCGTGCCCTCATCATCCGGCCGGGGTTCTTCGCGCGCCGCGAGGTTCTGAGCTTTCCGCGCGCGTCGCTCACGCCGCTCCGCTGCGACGCGCGGGCCGATGGGTCAGGCAACCTGGTCTTCGAGAACCGCAAGAGCTGGGTGGGCACCCCGCGACCGGAGGGCTTCCTGGCGGTCGAGCATGTGCGTGAGCTGGAAGGCCAGCTTCACACGATGCTCGGGAAAAATGCATCATCGCTGCCTGATTCCTCGATCCCGTCCGGATCGCAGTCTTCGGCCTCGACATTCCGGCTCCCCTTGCCGGCTCGCGCGATGCTGGTCGTCTTCACCGTGGCACTGTCGATGGGAACGCTCATCATCGCCGCACGGGTCCTCATCGTTCCCCTCGTTCTCATGCTTGGCATCTTGCCCTCAGGCGCTGCCTCGAAGGCGTTCGGCGTGCAAGAACTGGCTCCGGTGTTGTGCCTGTCCGGCTTCATATACGTGACGGGCCGGCTTGTCCAGACCCCGGTGGAAATCACCATTGGAGAGGACCGATCCATCCTCTTCAAGAGCTGGTTCCTGATGCGCTCGGTTCCCGTCTCGGAAATCCTCTCGATCAAGACCGGCGGCTGGATGGACACGAACTGCTTCCAGGCCGAGATTCGCCACAGGCAGGGGAGGATTCACCTGATCAACCAGTTTCCGGTGTTTCGAGAGTTCCTGGTCACGGTCAAGGCACTCAATCCCGCGGTCGAGATCCAGGGGTTTTGAATGAACCCGGGAACTTGATCAGGCGCATCCAACCCGGAGTTGATGCAGCTACGGCTCAACTTGGATGCAGCTACCGCTGAGGATGGATGCCGTTAGAGGAACAGCACGTGCACCGGGCCAGGGTATTCGGCACTGTCTTCTGCACTGCCGCTCGCGAGTTGCATCCCCGCCAGACAGTTGATCATCGAGTGAAACGGAGAGTCTAATGGGAAAGCCCTCTACAGAACCGTAATTTCGCTGCTTCCATAGCCGCCGTCAGGGAGTTGTCCTATGCTAACGTACAAGGCCATGTTCAAATTTTTACCAGATGGAGTCCATGCCGAGTTACTAGACTTTCCCGGCGTGATCACCTTCGGTCAGAATGAAGCGGAAGCCCGGAGGCTGCTTGCCAGCGCCCTGGTTGACATGGCAGAGACAAACTTGCTGCTCGGCGAGCCTTTGCCCCGTCCAGACCCCAGCGCAACAGATCCCAATGCGGATCTGGAGGAGCCGATCCATCTCTTGCTGAGCGCGAGCTCGCGCGTACACCTTGTACCTCACGGTGCGGCCTCATGAAGCGTCGTGATCTACTGCAACACCTGGTCCAGCAGGGTTGTAGATTTGTGCGTGAGGGAGGCGAACATTCGATCTGGGAGAATCCGGTGAATCATCGCAGAACCTCGATACCGAGGCATCGTGAGATCGCCGAATTCACGGCAATACGAATCTGCCGGCAACTCGTGGTTTCGGCACCCGGAATCTGAGGACGCTTCAGGAGCCTGTGTCCACAAGCGCACTTATTCAAGTGCAACGCAATTGGGACTGGAGGCCACCAGGGGCCGGCAAAACCTCGTTCAATACTTCGCCAGCCCCTCCACGTCTTCCCTGGGGTTGATCAGGCGCATCGCGTCGGCGCAGCCGTCGAGCATGAACTTGAGCTCGCTGCCGACGGCAATGAATTGAAAGCCCTGGCGGGCGCGGCGGAGGGCGTCCTCGGCGGTCAGGACGTGCAGGCCGCAGGGGACCTTGTGAAGCTGGGCGGTCTGCAAGATCCGCGCGAGTGTCGCTTCGAAGTGTTCCTTATCGGGCATGGCTCCATCGGCGGAACGCATCGAGTAGGCCAGGTCGTTGGGACCGATGAAGATCGCGTCGATGCCAGGGACGGCGTAGATCTCGTCGGCAACTTCCACGGCGTGGATGTGCTCGGTCTGAAGCACGACGAGGATCTCATCGTCCGCGTGGCGGTAGTATTCCTCTGCGGTGGCGCCGAAGTTGATGGCGTGGAAGCCGCCGCCGACCGAGCGGTTGCCGCGCGGCGGGTACTTGGTGGCCGCCACGATGGCCCTGGCCTCGGCCGGGTCCATGACCATGGGAGCCACGATCCCCATCGCGCCGCAGTCGAGCACCATCTTGATCCACTCGTGCTTGCCGGTCGGCACACGCGCCAGGGGAACGCAGCCGGCATCGGCGATGGCCGCGAACATGAGTGCCGCGGTCTGGATGTCGGTATGGGTGTGCTCCATGTCAACAGTGAGCCAGGGCCAGCCGGCGCGTGCCATGAACCGTGCCGCGGCCACGCTGCCCAGCGAGAGCCACGTGCCAATTTGCGGTTTGCCCGCCTGGAGTGCCCGGATGACTGGATTCTTCTTCAACGGTCTGCCCCCTGATCAAGCGGTTGGCAATTTCCAGGGATCACGGTACGGCCGGCTGAGCAGCTTCGAGGCTTCCTCGTCGCCCACGATCTGCTCGGTGCGCGGGTCCCACTTCAGAGTCTTGCGGCCGAGCCGCATGGCGATGTTCCCCAGATGGGCGATCGTGATCGAGCGGTGGGCCACCTCGACGGGTGCGGCGGTCGGTCCGCGCGAGATCACGCAGTCGATGAAGTTCCGGAAGTGGTCATCGCTCTTGTAGAGGTGGATCTCGTTCGGGCCGATCTTCGAATCGAGGATCGACTTCGGGTCGGCCGTGAGCTTCCCCCTGTCGACGTAGATGCTTCCCTTGCTCCCCTCGAACGTCACGCCCATGCGGTTCTTGTTCGAGATGATCATGGTGACACCGTTCTCGTAGACGGCCTCGATATGGAAATCGGTCGCGGTGTTCCAGAGCGGGTCGGGAGGAAACTCGCCGTGGATGTTGCGCAGCTCGACCGGGCCGGTCAGCTCGGTGCCCATGCCCCACTGGGCGATGTCCGGATGATGCCCGCCCCAGTCGGTCACCTGTCCGCCCGAGTAATCGAGGATCCAGCGGAAGTTCACATGGCACCGCGCTGGGGCATAGGAGGCGTCGGGCGCGGGGCCCAGCCAGGTGTTATACTCGAAGCCTTGCGGAACCGGCGCGGGCGATTTGCGATCGCCCGTTTTCGCCAGGTCGGGCCGCCCGCCGGGCAGTCCGACGCGGGCCGTCTTCAGCTCGCCGATGCGGCCGTTGCGCACCAGCTCGCAGGCGCGGTGGAAGCGGTCGTCGGACCGCTGCTGGCTGCCGGTCTGAAAAACGACGTGGTGCTTGTTCACGGCGTAGCTCATGGCGCGGCCCTCGGCGATGGTCAGGGCCAGCGGCTTCTGGCAATAGATATCCTTTCCCGCCTTGCAGGCCTCGATCACCGGAATGGCGTGCCAGTGGTCCGGAGTGGCGACCTCGACGGCGTCGATGTCGCTCCGCCCCAGGATCTCGCGGAAATCGACCACCGCGTCGCAGCCGCGATAGGTGCCCGAGGGCTTGTGCCCCGCGTAGTATTCTTCCACCTTGCGTTTGGCCGGCTCGCGGCCGCCGACCTTGCCGTCCCAGTACCCTGCGCTTTCGCGGTTCACGTCGCAGACGGCCACGATCTGCACGCGCTCGTCGCGCAGGAATGAGCCAATATCGTTGAACCCCTGGTTGCCCGTGCCGATGACCGCGACCGTCACCCGGTTGCTCGGCGCGATCCGGCCGCCGAGTCCGAGCGAAGCTGCCGGCACGATGGTCGGAAACGCCAGGCCGGCGGTCATCGTCCCAAGAGAAGCTCGCAGGAAGTCGCGGCGAGAGCCGCCCGGGGAAGCAGTGTGTCGCTGATTCATGAGTGTAAGACTCGCAGGCGGAGAAGAAGACCACGATCCACCGTCCGGGGACCAGGCAGCAATCCCGATCAGTGTACCACTAGCCGGCCCAGCACCCAACGACCGACCCGGCGTCTCTTGCGTGCGCCGACCGGCGCAACATGCAGATCGGTGCCGGAACGGAAACTGGAGCCGGGCTCGGTCCGTTTGTGCTTGGCAAGCGGCCGGGATGAAGGGAGAATCGTCGGCCGTGCCGCCTCTACTTTTACCGCAAGAGGAGCCGCCCATGATCCGCGGTGTCCACACGATGTTCTACTCGTCGCAGCCGGACGAGCTGCGTGCGTTCCTGCGCGACAAGCTTGGCCTGCCCTGCTCGGATGCCGGTGAAGGATGGCTGATCTTCGACCTTCCCGAGGCCGAGATGGGATGCCACCCCGAGGACACGGCCAAGGGCGCGGTGTCGGGGACTCATGACATCTCGTTTTACTGTGATGACATCGAGACGACCGTCTCCGAGCTGCGGTACCGCGGTGTCGAGTTCACCGATCAGATCGCCGATCACGGCTATGGCCTGGTCACGCACTTCAAGGTTCCCGGAGACTTCGTGGTCCAGCTCTACCAGCCGCGCTACACGAAGCACCCCAGCTCGTCACCGGAGGCCTGAAGAGACCCGATGCGCGTCAGTCTCGTCACCGAAACGTATTTCCCTCAGGTCAACGGCGTTTCCCGTACGCTCGGCGAGCTGGTCCGACACCTCACCGAGCAGGGAGACCTGGTTCAGCTCATCCATCCCGACTATGGAGCTCCAGCCACGCGGGCGGACGTTCATCTCGTGCGGTCGGTGAACCTGCCCTTCTACAAGGAGGCTCTATCTGCCCTTGCCGCCGTTTCGTCCCGTGCGGCAGGCGATCGACGCGTTCCGCCCGGACATCGTACACATCGCCACCGAGGCCACTCTGGGGCTGACGGTGCTTCGCCACGTGCTGCGACGCAAGCTGCCAACGGTCTCCAGCTTTCATACGAACTTCGACCAGTATAGCAAGCACTACCGCATGGGCTGGGCCAACGGCACGATCTGGCGCTATCTCCGCTGGTTTCACAACCGCACCCGCGAAACCTACGTGCCGTCGCTGACCACCATCCGCGGGCTGGAGGCCCTCGGCTTCGAGCGGCTGGTGCTCTGGCCGCGCGGTGTCGATGGAACCCTGTTCCGGCCCGACCGGCCCGGACGCCAGCGCCTGCGGCAAGAGCTGGGCTGGGGACCGGATGACCTGGTAATCAGTTATGTCAGCCGGATTGCCGCCGAGAAGAACGTTGGTTACCTCGCCGATGCCCTGGAGATCGTGGCGGCGCGCCGGCCTGACGTGCGTATCCTCTTCGTGGGTGACGGCCCGACGCGTGGCGAGCTGGAGCGGAAGATCGGCGGCATCGCCCGGTTTGCGGGCTACCGGGTGGGCGAGGAGCTGGCCGACTATTACGCGGTCGGCGACCTGTTCGCGTTCACGAGCCTGACAGAGACCTTTGGCAACGTGGTGCTGGAGGCCATGGCGTCCGGCATGCCCGTGGCGGCCCTCCGCGCCGGCGGTGTGGGAGACACCGTGCAGCCGGGCAAGACCGGTCTGCTCGTCGAATCGGTCGAGCCGCCGGCAGCCTTCGCCGAGGCCATCCTCGCGCTCCTTGCCGAGCCGGACCGCCTCCGCGCCATGGCCGGGGAAGCCCGTGCCTACGCCCTCAGCCAGAGCTGGGACGCCATCATGGGCGCGCTCCGCCAGCGCTATCGACTTACCATCGACGCCCGGACCGGACGGACGGCCGAAGCCGCCCGACAATGAGGTGCACGGCGACTCTTTGTTGCGACGGGCCTTCATCCGGCGACAAGACGAGCCCGCGTCTGTCCGGCTTCGACGACGGGGCTGACACCAAAGAGCCGCTTGAGCTCCCGGCTGAACTGCGACGGGCTCTCGTAGCCGACCGCCCGTGCGGCGGTGCTTGCGTTGTAGCCGTCGTGAGCCATGAGCCGCCTCGCGTGGTCGAGCCTGACCCGCTTCAGGTACCGGAGCGGCGAGCTTGCCGTCACGAGCTTGAAGTTGTGATGGAAGGCCGCGACGCTCATTCCCGCCTGCCTTGCCAGTTGCTCGACGCTGAGCGGCTTCGCATACTCGGTGTGGACGTGCCTCAGCACTCGGGCAATCCGGGAGAAGTGGTCGTCCCGGCGAGCCAGGGCACGGAGCGCCCCTCCCTGCTCGCCCTGAAGCACACGGTAAACGATCTCGCGGACCGTCTGGCGGCCGAGCATGCGGCTGTCCAGTGGCGACTGGAGGCACTCCAGGAGTCGGACGACGGCACCGCCCAGGTCCTCGGTCATGGGCGTGGAGGAGATGGCCCGCGGCGTCGCTTCAAAAGACGGCAAGGGGTCGTCCATGTCCAGCAGCATCTCGCCGAGCATGGTCGGCTCGACATTGATGGCGAGCAGGAGCAAGGGCTCCTCGGGGCTCGCCTCGGTCTCGCACTCCGCTGGCAGCGGCACGGACAGGACCAGATAATTGTATGCGTCGTACCTGTAGACCGCGCCGCCGAGAAAGGCCTGCTTCACGCCCTGGCCGACAATGAGGATCTTCGGCTGGTAAACGACCGGGGCCCGGGGCACCGGCTTCGACACCCGGCTCACTTGCACGCCCTCGACCAGCGTCCCCTGCGTCCCCTCGTGAACCGCCACCTGATCGAGGAGAGAGGCGAGCCGCTTGCGATTGTCTGTCTGGCCGTCCATCGAGTCCTCCGGTCGTGCTGGGCTTCCAGAGGTTCAGGATACGGAATGATGCGGAACTGTGGGTAGTCCTTCTCGCTTCCGAGAGGATCAGGCAAGCCTTTTGGAGGAACGTTCCTTCCCGGCTGCGGGCCGTTGACCTCTAATGAACCTCGCAGAGCGGGACGCGCGAACATCAGGGAAGAGGACGTGGCAAGCGTCCCGACGGACATGCAAGGGGAAACGATACGGGGGAATCGATGCAAAAGCGACAGCTCGGAAACAGCAACCTGGAAGTCTCGGCCATCGGGCTTGGCTGCATGGGCATGAGCTTCGGTTACGGCCCCAGCATGGACAGGCAGGCGGCCATCTCGCTCATCCGGACGGCCGTCGAACGGGGCGTGACGTTCTTCGACACGGCCGAGGTCTACGGCCCGTACGCGAACGAAGAGCTGGTGGGTGAAGCCCTGGTCCCCTTCCGCGGGCAGGTGGTGATCGCCACCAAGTTCGGGTTCCAGCTCAAACCCGACGGCGCGCCGGGCTGGCTGGGCCTGAACAGTCGGCCGGAGCACGTCAAGGAGGTTGCGGAGCGTTCGCTCAGGCGGCTCCGGGTCGAGGCCATCGACCTGTTCTATCAGCACAGGGTCGACCCGGACGTGCCGATCGAGGACGTGGCCGGGGCGGTGCATGAGCTGATCTGGGAGGGCAAGGTCAAGCACTTCGGCCTCTCCGAGGCGGGAGCTGAGACCATTCGCCGTGCGCACGCTGTTCAGCCCGTGACCGCCCTCCAGAGCGAGTACTCGCTGTGGTGGCGGCGCCCGGAGACGCAGGTACTGCCGGTGCTGGAGGAACTCGGCATCGGCCTCGTCCCCTACAGCCCGCTGGGCAAGGGCTTTCTCACGGGCAAGATCGACGCGAGCGCGACCTTCGATAGCTCCGACTTCCGCAACATGCTGCCTCGCTTCACGCCCGAGGCTCGCAGGGCGAACCAGGCCCTGGTCGACCTGCTCGGACAGATCGCCGCGCGGAAGGACGCCACGCCCGCCCAGATCGCACTCGCCTGGCTCCTCGCCCAGAAGCCGTGGATCGTGCCGATCCCCGGCACCACAAAGCTGCATCGCCTCGACGAGAACCTCGGCGCGGCCGGCCTTGCCCTCACCGCTGAGGATCTCCGGGAGATCGAGACCGCCGCTTCCGAGATCACGGTGCAGGGTGATCGCTACCCGGAACAACTGGAACAGATGACCGGGCGCGTAGCTAGGCTCTCGAGGCGTCAACATCCCTGTCCCCCTTCCCGCCGGGCACCCGCCGACAACCGCCGGCGTGGCGCTCGCCATGCGAAAGCCGGCGTGGTGCTCGCCATTCAAACCGCGGACGCGCTGCATGCTACGGCGGGCTCGACCCTGGAGCGGACTCGAAGGCACGCGCGTGCGCCCTGTCGACCCAGAGTCCGAGTCCGCCCGGCGCAGGGACCAGCCCGGATGGCACATACCGCTCCCTGAGGAGCGACCTGAGCGCCGGAAACGGAGCGTAGCCAACGAAAATGAGCGCAGGGGGCCGGGCGCAGCGTGCTGGCGATCTCGGCAATTCGCGGCTTGATGAGCGGATGGTCGCGCTCTGCCTGGTCGCGTAGCAGGTTGTCGACGAAGAAGTGGCGCGTGACGCCGTCGAGCTTGCCGTAGAAGTGTAGAGGGCTCTGCCAGCCCCAGACGTAGAGATGCGGGTCGGGCCAGACGCTCGACCGCCGGGCGAGCTCCTTTCCCAGGCGGCGCAAGGCGACCCACTGTGCGCCGCCCTTGTAACGAACCGTGAGCTCCTGAGGTGCGACCAGCAGGTAGCTACGAACCTGGATTACCAGGGTCGCCACGATGGCCCCCATCAAGACGAGGCCAATACCCGCGGCACTGGCGAGCGTCCGGAGCCTGCCGCTGAAACGGTGACTCCGTTGCGGGGCGGAGCGGCGCGCCGCGCTCCAGCAATATGCCAGGGCCAGGGCCACGGCCAGGGCGATGCCCGGTACGGGCAGCAGGTAATAGTGCTGCCAGTAAAGCCCGGGAAGAACCACCTCCAGGCACGCGGCGATGATCCAGCCGCTCACCAGCCGGCGGTTCCCGGTCGTGCCCTGGCCGACCATGAGAGAAAGAGCCGCCGGAACCGAGACCAGCCAGAGCGGCCAGCTTCCAGTGCCCCACCACACCAGGTAGCTGGTGGAGCCGAACGGCCAGGGAAGATGTCCCGAGGGGTCGGCATTGCCGGTCAGCCAGCGGATCAGGCCCGACGGGGCTCCCGGTTCCGGCAACGTATCGGTTGCCAGCGCCCGGCCATAACGGAAGACGTCGTCGTAAGCCGCCTCCCCCGCGCCCTGCGCCAGCAAGATGCCGGCGGCCAGTCCCACGGCCAGCGAGAGACCCCCAACCAGCGCGAACAGATCGTAGACCCTCGCACGCGGGGCCGAGGGTTTGCTTGCGCGGCGGCGCATCAGCAGGCCGGCCCCATACACCAGCGCTGGTGCGATGGCCACCTGCTTGACCAGCGCCGCCGCACCCAGGCAGAGGCCGGCGGCGAAGATCGGCCAGCGGCGCTGGCGGTTCCAGGCCAGGATGACCAGGGCCAGCGAGGCGGTCGAGAACAGGTTCATGAAATGTTCCATGTTCGATCCGTTGCCGAACAGGTACGGGTCCGTGCTGAGCAAGGCGAAAAGGAACGCCGCCAGGCATGCCGCGAGCGGCCCGGCGAGCACCAGCCCGATCCACCAGACGATCGACTCGGTGAGCAGCACCGCGGGAATCGGCAAGAGGCGAATGGCCAGCTCATTGTAGCCGCCAAGCGCCACTCCCAGGGCGTAGAGCCAGTAGCCAAGCGGGGGCTTGTTCTCGGTCAGGTCGCGGTACATCACATCGCCTTTCAGCAGGCGATGCCCGATGTAGGCATAGGCGGCCTCGTCGCAATCGAGGGGCTCGCTGGCACCGGTGGCGGCGGGCCAGAGGTGCGCTGCAAGTGCCGGTGCGATGTCGGGGGCGAATGTGTGGGCGCGATACCAGACGGTCAGCACAAGCAGCAGCACGAGCACACCGATCGGCCAGCGTCGCGGCCCGGCCGGCGTGTCCGCCGCGGAGATCCGTCCATCGGGTTCCATACGGGGGCCTCTCAGCGCAGGCGGTAGAGACGGACCGGATAGAACGGCGTGTCCCTGGGTGAGCGGTAAAGCTCGCGGTCCGAGGTCAAGCCCAGCCCCGCACGCAACGACTCGAGGTACGCGCCCAGGTCTCCGGGTCGGAGTGCGGGGGCGGGTCGAACGAGCCCCACAGGACGTGAGTCACCTTGTACTGCTGGATGACTTCCTCGATGCGGCGCGGGGCGTAGCTCCGCGGCATGAGGATCGTCGTGCGGTCACTGACGATGCGCAGCTCCCAGGGGAGCCAGGTCATGACCCGCGCATCGGCCGGAACGCGCTCGGGATGGCTCTTGATCCAGTCACCCGCCGCGGCCAGGGCCGGCCAGTGAAGCTGGTGCGGCTTCACCACCCAGGAAGCGTCATAGGCCCAGGTGGGGTCGGCCCAGACTAGCAGTACGAAGACGGCGGCCAGCCGTCCCCGGGCATGTCTGCCGATCCGGTTCCGGTCCAGCCAGTCGAGCACGCCGGCCACGGCGCCTGGGAAGAGTTAGAAGGAACGCCGGCAGGTAATAGCGTCCGAGCTGCGCGACCTGGGTGACGTCCGGAATGCTCTTGAGCGTGGCCAGCACGAACACCAGGAGCACGGCCGCCGCCAGCACGTCGACGTCGCGTCCGGGACGCTCCGGGTCTGCGCAGCAGCCGGGCGGCGAAGCCGGCGGCAAGCGGCAATCCGAGGATCATCGTGGAGTAGACGGCGATGATGAGCAGCGACTTGAACTTCACCCGGAGGATCTCCGGCGCGTTGGCCCAGGTGTAGAACTGGTCGGGCCGGGTGTTCCCCCGGTCGAAGTGATGGACGGTCCAGGAGAAGTTATATTCAAAGTAGCTGGTATACGAATGAAACGGAGCTCCATATTCGCGCGTCGTCGCAACGGCCCAGGGCAGGATCACCAGCACCATGAGCGTCATCCACAGCAGGAGCTGGCCCGGTCTTGTGCGGACCAGCCGGACGACCGCAATCAGCCCGGCCGCGGCGATGATGGCGAGCGCCGTGTTCCGCGCCAGGATGGCCAGTCCTCCGGACATCCCGGCCGCTGCCGCCCAGAGCCACGAAAGGCGGCTGCCCCGCTGGCAGTGCCAGACCTCGGTCAAGGTCCAGACGGCCAGCAGCGCGGTCAGCGCCACCAGGCTTTCACGGAGCACGAACCCCGCGTAGATGGCGTGAACGGGCAGCACCGCGAGGACCGCCATCGCCATGAGGCCCGCTTCCCTGCCGAAGCGCCTGCGGCCGAACAGGTAGAGGAGGGGAAGCGTGGCCAGGTTGATTGTGAAGCTGCACGCCTTCGCGGAAGCGACCGTCGCCTCGAGCGAATTCCCCGGCTCGACGCCGGCAAGCCGGAACCACCCCGCCCGCACGTAGGCGTCCAGCGGCGTGGCCCAGTCGTCGAGCACGCCCCTGCCTTCGAGAATCTTCGGATAGTCGGTGAAGAAGCTCTCGACGTAATGCTTCACAGGCCCCTCGCCGCGGTAGACGGAGGTGGCCACCTCCAGGTAATGGCAGCTATCGCCGGGCACCAGCGGCAGGTTGCCGCCACAGATCCAGATCGTTGCACGGAGCGCGTAGCCGACCCACAGAACGACGAGAAACGCGCGGGCATGGCCGCCCAGGCGGGCGCTCGCGCCCAGTCCGAGCACGGCCAGGCCGGTGGCGACGGCCAGGTGCTGGCGCACCAGCAAGAGCTGCGACGGCCGGCGGATCCGCGCCAGCACGGGGATCTCGTAGAACTGGTGGGCCACGAAGTCGAACGCGGGCGTGATCCACCCGGTGCGCATGTCCGCCCAGGCCGCCACCGTTCCGGCGGTCGCCAGGAAGATGCTGGAGACGATCCACCACCCTCGTGCGGAGGTCCTCACGCGAGCACCCTCCCCGTGGTTCTGCTTCTGAAGCGAGTCGCGCACATCGTCGTCAATGCGGCCGGGCCTGGAGCATGGCCTCGCGACGCGCGCGGAACTCACTGTCGGGCTTCCACTCCGGAAAGCGATCGCCCTGCGCCACGCGATAGCCCACCTCGAGGATCACCTTCGCGTCCTCGGCCGCGCCGGCCAGGTCCCAGTCGGGCTTCACCTCGTCGCTCACCTTGTGATAGTTCTTCTCGGTGTACTCATCCTGCTTCCGCTTCGCGTAGTTGGCGGGCCTGTCAATGTAGTGACGCCCGCTCTTGGGGTCGAGCGCCGGGACGCCCTGTTTGGCAAACTCGAAATGGTCGGAGCGGTAGTAGTAGCCCTTCTCGGGCTCCGCGTCGGGCCCGACCGTTCGACCACGTCCCCGCGCCACGTCCACGATCAGGTCATCCAGCTCGGACTGGCCCATGCCGATGCTGATCAGGTCGGTGGTCTTGCCCCAGAGGTTGACCACGTCCAGGTTGATGTCCGCGAGTGTGCGCTTCGAGCGGGTAGAGCGGGGCACTGGCGTAGTACTTCGACCCCAGAAGGCCTTTCTCCTCTGCGGTCACGAACAGGAAAAGAAGCGAGCGCCGGGCGCCGGCCGGACGTGCGTGAAGGCCCCGGCGATCTTCGAGCACCGCGGCCGTCCCCGAGGCGTTGTCGGCCGCGCCGTTGTAGATCTGGTCTCCTTCGAGATTGGGGTCGATGCCCAGGTGGTCCCAGTGGGCCGTGAAGATCACGTACTGGTCCTTGAGCTGAGGGTCGGAGCCCTCCAGCCTGGCGACCACGTTGTGCGACTGGACCTGGCGTGTCCTGGCGTCGATCTCGAACCGGGCGCTGGCGCTCAGGGGAACGGGTCGGAAGTCGCGGCGGATCGCCGCACTCTTGAGCTCTGGCAGGTCGTGGCCGGTTGCCTGGCAGAGGGTTCTGGCCGTGGGCGAGTCGATCCAGCCTCTGACCGGAACAACCGCCGCCGGTGCGCTGGACGGCGAGGCGACGATATCGAAGTTCTCGCGGCTCCAGCTTCCCTGGACCACCGAGAACGGGTAGCCGGCCGGACCATCCTCGTGGACGATGATGGCGGCAGCCGCCCCCAGCCTGGCGGCGATCTCGTACTTGTACGTCCAGCGGCCGTAATAAGTCATTGCCGGGCCCTTGAACAGGCCGGGATCAAGCTTCGAGGGATCCTTGGGGTCGGGGACCGGCGGGTCGCCCACAAGCATGAGGATGGTCTTGCCCCGGACGTCGAGCCCCTTGTAATCATCCCAATCATACTCCGGGGCCACGACTCCGTAGCCCACGAAGACGACCTCCGAGCCATTGATCCTCGGCTCCTCGCCGGCCTTTCCCGGCATCGCGACAAAGTTCCTGGGGAACTCCAGCGCGATGGTTCGCCCGCCCGCCTGGAAAGAGCCGGCGACGCGCGTGCTCTGAAACCCCACAAGCGGCACATTCTGGAGGAAGCTGCCGTCCGGATTCCCCGGCTTCAGCCCCATCGACCGGAGCTTCCCGGTCAGGTAGGCAATGGTCTTCTCCTCGCCCGCTGTGCCGGGCCCCCGGCCTTCGTACTCGTCGCCGGCAAGCACCTTGATGTGCCGCAGGATCGCCTCGGGCGAGACGGATTGGAGTGCGTCCGCGAGCGGACCCTCCCTCGGCGGTGCGGCGCCTGTGAGCAGGATGGCGGCAGCGAGCGTTACGGCGAGTCGGCGGACCAGCAGTGGCATGAGCACCTCGTCTCTTCCTCTCCGCGACATCGAGCCCGCGACGATTCGGCGGGCAGTACGTCCCCGGGTCTTTCCCATGATAAGCAGAGCCGCCCATCCGTGCGACTCCCCCTCGGCACGGCCGATGCCCAGGCCGTGGCCGTTGATTGCGGGGTCCTGCTTGCCCCTCGGGCGACGCGCTCCCAATCTCAGCTCGCGCGCCCTGTGTCAGCCTGGGCGAGGAGCCGGGCCCATCCGGTTGGAGCAGAGGGATGGCTCGAACGTCGCGTAAGCCAGCCTCCGCGAGCCAGCACTGAATGCGAGAAGCGTGGCCTCGCGGTCGAACCTGTCGAAAAGACGCCGGTAGGCGTTCGGGTAGCCGCTGAGTTCGACCAGTCCCTGCCAGAAACACGCACTGGCGTCATGGAGGCAGACGATTTCCGAGCGTGCTCGGGGCATACTGACACGACTCCGATAATGGCATATGAGAACAATTTCTTCCGATCCATGTTTCTGGAAAACGATGGGCTGGCCCCATTTGCCCTGGACACCCAGTGTCCTCGGTCAATTGCCTCATGTCGGAGCACTTTCGTGGTCTCACCACCGTGCTGGCGGGCGACGATATGGTCGATGGGAAACGGAACCGTCGGATAACAAGACTGGGGCATCCGGCAGTACTCACAGGCGTGCCATGCTCGCTCCCTCACCTCTCGAGCGAGCGATGACTCCATGGCGGCCTCATTTCGTCCTCTTGACTTTCAAGGCGATTCTGGCCTTCGAGTGCAGCAGGGCTAACAAGTGTCCCGCTTTGACGAAATGCTCCAGTTCTGCCTTCCCCTCTCCGGACAAGGTGCCAGCCTGGTTCCGCTCCGCCAGATCCGTCATCCTATTTTGATCCGCGGCATCGAAACCGAGTGTGAGGATGTAGCGGGCCAGGTTGCGCGAGAGGTGGGAAGCGTCGGCCCTGATCAACCGCGCGAAGATGGCCAGTTCACTCGACGTATCGCGCTGTAAGCTCTGTCCGGTTGCCATCAGCGAGCGCTCCTCTGTACGGGAAGACCTCGGTTCCGAACACAATTCTACATTCACACGCTGCGGTCGAGCGACCTGTAGCCGACCGCTTCGGCGATGTGCTGGGGCTGGATCTCGGCGGAGTCTTCCAGGTCGGCAATGGTGCGGTCCACGCGCAGCACCTTGTCGTGAGCGCGCGCCGATAAGCCGAGCTCCTCCATGGCGGCCTTGAGGATCGTCATCGCCTCTGGCTTGAGGGCACACAGCTTGCGAAGCTGCCGCGGAGTCATGCGGCCATTGACCTGGGGGCCCTTGTGGCCGAACCGCTTCGTTTGCCGCTCGCGCGCGGCCAGCACCTGGGCGCGGAAGTCGCTCGAGGGCGGACCCGGCGGCATCTCGGCAAGCTGCGTGAAGGGGACGGCGGGCACCTCCACGTGCAGGTCGATGCGATCCAGCAGCGGGCCGGAGATCTTGCTGAGGTATTTTTCCACTTGCGGCGGAGTGCACGAGCAAGCCCGGCGGGGATCGGAGCGGTATCCGCAGGGGCACGGGTTCATGGCGGCGACCAGGATGAAGTCGGCGGGGAAGGTCGAGCTGTTCATCGCCCGGCTGATGGTGACCTTCCCCTCCTCCAGCGGCTGACGGAGCACCTCCAGGGTCTTGCGGTTGAACTCGGGCATCTCGTCGAGGAAGAGCACGCCCTTGTGGGCCATGGAGATCTGTCCGGGCTGGGGCGGATTGCCGCCGCCCACCAGCCCCGCATCGCTGATCGAGTGGTGCGGAGTGCAGAAGGGGCGCACGGCCATGAGCGACTGACCCGGCTGGAGCCGCCCCATCGCGCTGTAGATGCGGGTGGTCTCCAGGCTCTCGCCGGGCGTGAGGGGCGGCAGGATCGTGGGCAGGCGCTTGGCCAGCAGCGTCTTGCCGGTGCCCGGCGGACCGATCATGAGCAGGTTGCAGCCGCCAGTATTGACATCACGGCTGCGTCTGCCGACTTTCGAGCCGATTCCTCTCTTCCAACGCCTTCGCAATTCGCAAAAGCGAGTGGGAAACGAGAGACCCAGCACCGAGAACGGCACACGCCAAGAAAAACAGAAGGTCCATTGCTGATCTCCAGAACGAATCAACCAGAGAGGGTGTAATCGACCACAATGTTAGCACGTTGTGGCAGCCGGCCGCGGCGATCAGCAGGGCCCGCTTGGCGTAGTCCTGGCCCTTCACGTCGACGAAGTCCTCGTCCATGTGCGAGTGCTGGGCGAAGAGCTCCTCCAGGTCGACGGATTCCGGGTCCATGTCGACCTGGCCGGAGAGGAAGGCGACGGCCTCGGCGAGGCTGTCCACGGGATAGACGCTCAGCCCCTCGACCACGGCGGCCTCCGAGGCGTTGGCCGTGGGGACCAGGATGCCGTCGCGGCCCTCGATCACCGCCTGGAGGGCCATCGAGAGGATCCCCTTCACAGGGCGCGTCTCGCCGGTAAGGGCCAGCTCGCCGACGATCGCGAAGTTTCCGGGGCGGTCATAGGCCACCTGCGCACTGCCCAGCAGCAACCCCAGCGCGATGGGCAAGTCGAAGCCGTTGGCATCCTTCTTGACGTCGGCCGGAGTGCGCTTGCGAAGCGGAGAGGTGCGGGCGTTCACCGCATGCTCTACTGGTGACGATCCTGACTCGGTCGATTCCAGCGTGATCGAATTGGGTATGGCGTCCCCAGAACTTTGCAGCGTGATCTCGCTGTTACCCGACGTCGCGAACGGATTGGGGGCCGACCCGAAGTACAGGGTAGAGGCCGGATGCGTCGTGCTGTCCCCTCTCCCCACCGACCTCGATCTCCGAGAACCGAGGTGCCGCGCTCTCGCCGAGCGGGAGGCCCTGATCTCCCTCGCCGGGGAGCTTGCGGAATCTCGTTTCCGGGGACGCTGCCCGCGCAAGCACCTCAACCCGGCGGACCTCGCCGGGCTGATCTATCTCATCCCGCATGCCGGGCGGGAGGGGGTTGAGTCCTATCTCGATCGGATGGCCGCTCGGACCGCCTTGTACCTGGAGATGTACTGGCGACATGTTGAGGCGCTGGCCGACGCCCTGCTACGCCTGGACCGCCGCGAGGTGACCGGCGAGGAGGTTGTGGCGATCCTTCGCAGTGTGTTTAGGCCCGGCCCCATCGGGCCGATGATTCCCTAGCCTCCACGCAAGACCTGTCTTAGGCATGTTATTATATGTCAATATTAAAAATTGTCCTAAGATTGGTCTTCAGATTGTTCAGGCGTTGCCTTTCTTGAGGGAGAACGCGCCCGACTTCCTCAAGCTTGTTGTTTGCATCCGTGGCAATAGTTCTCACATTACTGGACAACTGCATTGCGTCAAATTGGTTCAAGAGCAGATAATTTCCGAAAAAGCCGCCCCCTCCAAGCTTATTGGAAAGTTCGAGGGCCGCAGCGAGTCGATTGAGGATTTGAGCCGCCGCTCTTGCTCGCACTTGAATTTCCTCAAGCTTCTTCTCGGCACTGCTCAAGGTGCTGACGTTCTGTTCCATCGACTGAGCTAATTTCTTGAGGCGGGATATCGCCTCTGTTCTGTCGTTCCGGAGAAGGAGAGGTCGAGGGGGACATGCCTGAATGCCACAAAGTTAGTCAGAAGTGCTTCATTGGCAACTGTTTGCGGAGTTCGGATCTGGGCCTAGTCATCCGCATGTATTGTTTTGGTCGTCGCTTTACGACTCGGGGCTCGACGCGTCCACGGCGCAATGGGTTGATGACGATCCGCGCGGGCTCAGAACCCCCTTCGGACCCGATCAGCCAGCGCACCGCGTCGATCAAGCCGATCCGATCCGGATCAACGCCGCGCATGCGTGCCGACTCCAGCATGACCGATCTTACCAGGTTATACGCCAGGCTGAAAATCGCCAGCTCTTTGAGAACCCCTTCGACTGTCTCGCAACGCAGAACATCCATCTTCATGCTAATCTTTATATGACGAAAATTGAGTTCGACTCTCCACCTCTTGTAGTAGAGTTCGGCCAGCTCTGTCGCCGGGTAGGTCGATGCGTCTAACAGAGTCGTGACCAGCGTGATTTCGCGCACCCGATACCCGGGTGTCTCGACCCGGTACCTCAGCTCGCGCACGGTGATCTCGGAGGGCAGCACCTCGAACTCATCCGCCGACATCCACTTCGGATGGGATTTCGATTTAAACCATGTGACAATCTGATCTGCGGTTCCCTGCGCCAACACCCACCGCGAACTCGGCAGACCCTGCGGCCTGGGGTACGGACCCTTCCTCCTGGCCATCGGACGACCCGGCGTGAAATCGACGATCTGCTGCTGGTGCACGCGGAAAACCGCATGCAGACCGCGTTGCAGTAATATCGCCAGATGAGCATACGAGCAAAATCCGCGGTCACCGAGCACGATGTCTCCCGGCTCCAGGCCGTCGGAGATCGGGCCAACCTGGGACATCTCGTGGGTCCGCAAAGGGGCCGTCCTCGAACGCAGAAGCATGCCGGTGGTGACGTCGAAGAGGGCCAGCCATTTCGCCACCGGGAAGCCACAGCCCTTGCGTTGACCGCTGGGTTGGCCGAAGTGACGTTGCAGTTCTGGTTGGTCCGGCATGGAGAAGCTGGAGCTGTCGACGACCCAGATTCGGTGCCCGAGCCACCGCGCGCCATCCGAAGCAGTCCGCACGGCGGCAGCGGTCCGCTCCACGAGCCAGTCGAAGACGGCCAGCGGAAGCCGCTTTCGCGCCAGGCAGTAGGCGCTGTCGGTGAAGGTCCAAGCGCCGAAGTGCACCACGTGGCGACAAGCCGTGTTGCCATGAAGGACCTGGAGAAGGAACAGATAAATGGTCGTCGCGGGGTCGAGAACGCGATTCCGCCAGCGGTGTTTCGCCTGGCGGCAGGCTTCTTCGATCGTCTCCCGGGACAATCCCGCGGCGATATCTTGGCGCAGTCGATCGAGAATAGGGATGATGCGAGGCGGCATGGGTGGGGCTCCCTCCAGCAACTGTGGGTCCTGGTACTTCCCACAGGATGCCCGGAGCCTCACCCATGGCGCAAGATCAAATGGCACAATTAGTTAAAATTAACTTCGCGGCATTCGGGACATGCCTGATTGTCGTCGCAGGCTGCGAACCCTGGGGAATTTGTTTCCCACCCTGAACGTGTCCGTCATGGGGCAGCTTTCGGAGGCAAGGCGCAGTCCCACTGGGGCTCCCAGAGTCACTCTCCAAGCAGTTGCCTTTTGAGGTCCTCGTGAGTCTGGAACTGTCCCGAGTTCATACGATCGCGGATCTCCTGACAGTCCGCGCGGAACTTCGGACTTCGCTCGATGAGCAGATCGATCACGTCATCATCGAGCGGCAGGAGGGCAAAACGCCCTTGACCCTCGGATTCAAACACGATCCCCTGCGAGCCAGCGGCCTTGATGATGTCGCCGATCGGCGTATTCGGATCACTGACAGGCTGTGTGGTCATGGCGATTCTCCGAGGTAGTCGATCGAATCTTGCTTGCTGAACACCTGAATGATGAGGACGGCCTCTTCTGCCACGGCGTAGAAGACGCGGAACTCGCCGACCCGAAGTCGATATTGAGTCGGTGCGGGCTCGCGAAGCTGCTTGACTCGCGACTTGTTCACGATCGTATGATTTACTCTCAGAACCTGCTCTATCTGATCGAGAATCGCGGTTCGGTCGAAGACCCTGAGCCTCCTGAGTTGCTCGACTGCCTCGTTCGAGTAACGGATCTCGTAGGGCATTCCGAGACTCACTCTCCTTCCTGAATTCTAACAGTCGTCTGCCTGCCCGACCATCACATCCACACGCTGCGGTCGAGCGACCGATATCCCACCGCCTCGGCGATGTGCTGGGGCTGGATCTCGGCGGAGTCTTCCAGGTCGGCGATGGTCCGCGCCACCCGCAGGATCTTGTCGTGAGCACGTGCGGAGAGGCCCAGCTCTTCCATGGCCGCCTTCAAGATGGACATCGCCTCGGGCCGAAGCTGGCACACTTTCCTGATCTGGCGCGGGGTCATCCGGCCGTTGACCTGCGTCCCCTTGTGGCCGAACCGCTTCGTTTGCCGCTCGCGCGCGGCCAGCACCTGGGCGCGGAAGTCGCTCGAGGGCGGACCCGGCGGCATCTCGGCAAGCTGCGTGAAGGGGACCGCCGGCACCTCCACGTGCAGATCGATGCGATCCAGGAGCGGACCGGAGATCTTGCTGAGGTATTTTTCCACTTGCGGCGGAGTGCATGAGCAAGCCCGGCGGGGATCCGACCTGTAGCCGCATGGGCACGGGTTCATGGCGGCGACCAGGATGAAGTCGGCGGGGAAGGTCGAGCTGTTCATCGCCCGGCTGATGGTGACCTTGCCCTCCTCCAGCGGCTGACGGAGCACCTCCAGCGTCTTGCGGTTGAACTCGGGCATCTCGTCGAGGAAGAGCACGCCCTTGTGGGCCATGGAGATCTGTCCGGGCTGGGGCGGATTGCCGCCGCCCACCAGTCCCGCGTCGCTGATCGAGTGGTGCGGCGTGCAGAACGGGCGCACGGCCATGAGCGACTGACCCGGCTGAAGCCTTCCCATCGCGCTGTAGATGCGGGTGGTCTCCAGGCTCTCGCCTGGCGTGAGCGGGGGCAGGATCGTGGGCAGGCGCTTGGCCAGGAGCGTCTTGCCGGTGCCCGGCGGACCGATCATGAGCACGTTGTGGCAGCCGGCCGCGGCGATCAGCAGGGCCCGCTTGGCGTAGTCCTGGCCCTTCACGTCGACGAAGTCCTCGTCCAGGTGCGAGTGCTGGGCGAAGAGCTCCTCCAGGTCGACGGATTCCGGGTCCATGTCGACCTGGCCGGAGAGGAAGGCGACGGCCTCGGCGAGGCTGCCCACGGGATAGACGCTCAGCCCCTCGACCACGGCGGCCTCCGAGGCGTTGGCCGTGGGAACAAGGATGCCGTCGCGGCCCTCGATCACCGCCTGGAGGGCCATCGAGAGGATCCCCTTCACCGGGCGCGTCTCGCCGGTGAGCGCCAGCTCGCCGACGATCGCGAAGTTTCCGGGTCGGTCATACGCCACCTGCGCACTGCCCAGCAGCAACCCCAGCGCGATCGGCAAGTCGAAGCCGTTGGCATCCTTCTTGACGTCGGCCGGGGCGAGGTTGATGACGATCCGGTCGGTCGGCCGGCGGAAGCCCGAATTCACAATGGCGCGCTCGACGCGGTGGGTGCTCTCCTTGACCGCCGCTTCCGCCAGGCCCACCAGCACGGTCTTGGGCATCGACGAGGCCGAGACGTCGACCTCGACCTCCACTGGGGCCGCGTCGATACCGATGAGCGTGTAGGAAAAAAGCTTGGCGAGCATGGATTTGCACTTCGAGTTGGAGGGCGTCCCCGCCGGCCGCGCTGCCGCGGAGTGCATCCGCACGGAAATGTATCTTAACATGACCGGCCGCCGGTGTCGTGTTTCCGGGTTCACAGCCGAAGGCTACACCACTGCCTCACTTCCCCACGAGCACCCGGCGCAGGTGAACCGAACGTGCGGCCTGGTCCCAGTCCTCCTCGGCCTGACTGGTTGACAGGGCTGCTGCGCCGCCTCCCCCCTGCTCGCCAGCCGGTAAGCGTGATCCCCGGCCGCGCCCCGGTGGAGGCGCCGCAGCCTGCTCCCGAATTGGCTTCGTTTTGCACCCTGACGAGTCACGAAAAACGTACGTTAATCCTTGATTCACATGGAGTTGCATCGCCTTTTCGAATTGGGTTCGTCCGCGAAGGTTGGCGCTCTTGCTCCGGCAAACGGCCTTGCATGCCTGGCAAAAAAGTGGATCCAGCGCGCCGCCGGCCCGGGCGCTGGTCCGAACCATCCACCGCATTGTCAAAGAGTCGTGGGGCACGCTCTCCTTGTGTGCCCATGCGTGCCCGGCATGCGGTCAAATGCCCTGCCGTCTTATTGAGTCTACGGTGGAAATGCCGTGTGCTTGCAAATCCACCCGCAGCCTGAGGGCTTCCCGCGAGACGATGGGCTGGTGGCACCATGTGCAGAAGAAGCCAGAACCGGGCTGGTGGCCACCTGTGCAGAAGCCAGAACCCGGCCGGCGGCCACCTGCGCCAGCGCGTGGTTTGCACGGGCGCAGCTCCCAACCCTTGGCGCCAGTCCGACCAGCGTTCATCTGCGGCCGGGGAGGAACTGGGCGGCGTCGACTTCGGGCGCTCCGCCATCCAAAGGAGAGATTGAGCGAGGCGGAAGGACGCTGCGACTCTCCGAGCGTCTACTGCATCAGGGCAGGAGCCGCAAGCCGACGGCCGTGTTGATGGCGAGCATGGCACGGCGGCGGCGGACCAGCGCGTCGCGGTACTGGCGCAGGACGTCGTTGAAGTCGCGCTGGATGTTCAGGTAGGTGTCGAGTGACACATTGCCCTCGGTGTAGCGGGCGTGGTAGTCGTTCAGCCGGTGCCCGGCCCGGGGGAGAATCGTCACCTGGAACCGCTCGACCGCGGTGTGTGCTCCCGCAAACTCCATGGCGGCGATTTCGACCTCGGCCGCGACCTGGCGTTCGCGGGCGGTGACTTCCATCTGAGTCTGCATCACGTTTCGATTCGCCCGGCGAACGTTCCCCTGGTTGCGGTTGGCAAGAGGAATCGTGGCGAAGACTCCTGCCGCCCAGGACGTGGCGGCCTGGGTGTTGGGGTTTCCGTTGTTCGAGTTGATGTTATAGGGAGTGTACAGGGCGAAGACGTCCGGGAAGCCCTCCCGGCGCTGGACCTCGGCGTTGGCCAGGGCCGAACGGACCCCGAGCCGGACGGCGGCGAGGTCCGGCCGGTTGGCAAGCGCCAGCCCGACGAGTTGGTCGGTGGTGGGGACGGCCGCGGGGCGATCCGTCACCCGGCCCCTCGGCTCGATCGCGTCGGCCTGGCTGGCCGGGATTCCCAGCAGCAGCGCGAGAGCGCGCCTGGCTTGCCGCAGCCGAGTGACGGCCTCGTCCCTGGCGTTGGCAGTCATCTCGCGCTGGATCAGGGCCGAGTCGATGTCGGAATGGAACAGGTCGCCTCGCTGGAACAGTTCCTGGTTAGTCTTCAGCAGGGACTCGAAGTTCGCGACGCTTGTCTCCAGATAACGGACGGTGGTTCTGGCCGCGAGCACGTCCACGAAGGCGGCGTGCAGGTTCTCGGCTTCCAGGCGAACGGCATCCTGGTACTGGGCGCAGAGGACCTGCCGGTTTGCACGGGCAAGGCGGGTGCGCGCCCGGATCTTGCCGTTCAGGTCGAAGGGCTGGACGAGCGTGATGCCGTACGAATTGGTTCCCGGACGCTCGGGCGAGTAACTGCCGTAGGGAAGGGTATCGGCCGCGGCGAAGATCAGCGGGTTGCCCCAGAGCGAGGCGGTCAGGATGTCGGCCTCGGCCTTGGGGATCTCCTGGAACTTGACGGCAAGGTCGGGATTGGCCCGAACCATCTGCACGAGGGCCTGTTCCAGGGTCAAGCCATCGGGCGGCCCCTCGTCCTCGGCGGCGCGCATGATCGGCCCGTAGAGAGGCGCTGGGGCGCGTGGCAGTGCCGGTGCCGCGGGCGGGCGGATGGGCGAGCCGCGGTCGCGTGGTGCACCGGTCACAATGGACCGTGAGGCGGCTTGCAGCGTGTCGAGCGGCTGATGCTGGGGGAGCTGATTCCCCAGGCGCGGGTCGTCCGCGCCAGCGACCCGCGGGAACCGCTTCTCGCCGGCACCATGGATCGGGCCGAGCTGGGTCGCGTCGCGGGCTCGCGTCTTCGACCGCTCTCCCGACGAGATCACGATGATGTCGTCGGCCAGGGTGACAATGCCTCCCTGGCCGCGTGCCGCACCGGGAGCCAGCACGAGCGGGACTGCGACCGCCAGCGTGCGCACGATCACCCGGAACAGACGTCCCATGCGACCCTCCCTGGTCTCAAACGGCAGCGCAAGGTGAGGCCGGCGGCTCTCGGCCCGCGTGCCCGATCTCCTGCTTCCTATCCATTCGACACCGTGGCCCCTGCCCCAGGTCCTTTTCGTCCTTCCGGGGCCGGCGGACGGTTGGTTCCTGCCGGGTTTGCGGGATCCGCAGGATCTCCAGGGGATGTCGGCGAAGGGAGCGACCAGGCGTAGAGTGCGATGGCGGCAGCGGTGGCCGCGTTCAGGGATTCGACCTCTGGTGCGATGGGAATCCGCCGCTTCTCGCCCAGGCGGAGGTGCGCGGGGAGTCCCGGGCCCTCGACGCCCACCAGCAGGGCGAACGTCGCCGGGAAGGGAGTCTCGTTGATGTCGCGGCCCTCGCGATCGAGCGCGATGAGCGGCACCTGCCGGACCTCCAGCTCGTGGATCGAGGGCCCTTCGAGGAGCGGGACCTGGAAGAGTGCGGGGCCCGCCGCCCGGCTGGCGCGGAAATGGAACGGGTGCGCGGCCTCCTTCATCAGGACCAGCCGCGCGACGCCGAATGCGGCGGCCGAGCGGATCACGGCACCCACGTTCTCGGGGTCCTGAAATGGGATGAACAGGGTACATCCCTCCGGCCACGGCTCGTCATCGGACCAGCTTGGCAGCGCCGGGGCGGTCACCAGCAGCAGAGGCATATTGGTTCCGGAGACGTCAAGCTGCTGGAACAACGGCCGGCCGAGACGATACCACTCGATCCCGTCATCGGGCGGCTCCCGGCGATCGTCGCTGATCCACGCGAGGACCCGCTCGGGGTGCCTGTCTCGAACCTCGGCGACGATCCGCGGGCCCGCAATCAGGGCTTGCCTGTGCTTGCGGACACCCTGTCCGTTGAGCAGGTCGCGCAGCAGGCGGAAACCGGGGTTGGACTCGCTGCTGATGTCCCGGAATGCCCGGTGGCTGCGAGGATCCGAGGCAGCGACGCTTGTGCCGGGCGTGGCTTCAGCGTCGAGCCGCTCGTACACAACCAGTCTGCGCTGGTGCGGCGTGCCGGGAATCGCGTACCGATGATCCTCGGTGAGTCGGAACAGGCGCGCCGTACCAGTCCCGGCCTGGGCGATCTCGGAGTCGCAGTCGGGTCCCTTCATGAAGATCATCCGCCCGCCGGTCTCGAGGCACGCGGCCACGCGTTCAAGCGTCTGGACGATCGACCCCACGGCGCGGCTGATCACTCCCTGCACCTTGCGGGGAAAGTCCGCCGCCACCTTGTGCGCGTGGACTTCGACGTGCCCGAGGGCCAACTCAGCACACACTTCACGCAAGAAGTCGGCACGCACGCCTCGCGGTTCGGCCAGGATGATGCTGGTCTGGGGCCGTGCGATCGCCAGGGGAATGCCGGGAAGCCCCGGGCCGGAACCCAGATCGACCAGAGGCGAGGGGAGCTCGATGAACCTGAGCACCAGCAGGCTGTCGACATAGTGCTTCAGGACCATGTTCTCGAAGTTGTGGATGCGCGTGAGGTTAAGCCGCGCGTTCGCCGCGCGGAGCAGCCGGTGGTAGGCCCAGAGCTGGTCAAGCTGGGACGCGGTGATCGAGATTCCGCAGCCCTCGAGAAGGGATCTCAGGGCGAGTGGTCCGGGTTTCACGCGCGCGCCCTCGCAGCGCCTGACTGCGCATTCTGAGTGGCGGCCCTACATGCACACATTCTGGCAGTGCTCCGCGGCCATGCCCGGTTCATGTTTTACCCCCCTGAACTTTTGGCGAATCTTCGCTACAATTCTAGTGCGGTTGACGTCGTGCGACGAGCGGTCAAGCCGCGCCGGCGTTTCCGAAGAGACCGAGACAAACCCAACTGCCGTCGGGAATTGAGTAAGAACGTATGGAGAATCGACCGCCGCAATCGGATCTGCCGCGCCGGCCCACCCCGGGAGCACGCAAGCCCAACGGTTCGGGCGGATCGCCCACACCCCCCTGGCTCTGGCTGCTCCTGATCGGCGGGTTCGCGATCATCTTCTACCTGTTCATGCCCAAACCCGAGACGGCCGTCGATTACAATCCATGGTTTCTTGACCAGGTCGAGGCCGACAACATCAAGAAGCTATCGTTGCAGGCGAACGAGGTCCGCGGGGAATTGCGGCAGGACAGGCCTTACCAGAGCAGCACATCGCCGAACAGCGTGAATGTGCACAAGTTCATCACATATTTCCCATCCGATGCATCGATCGACCCGGTTCTGAAGCGGCTCCGCGAGAATTCCAGCAAGTCGAACGATCCGGTGCGCATCGAGACCAACCCTGCGAACTCGGCCAACGGGCTGGTGTGGTTGATGCTGCTCCTGCCGACCATCCTCTTCCTCGGCTTCATCTACCTCATGATGAGGCGTGCGCGCGATCAGTTCGACGGCGGGATTCTCGGCAGCTTCGTGAAGAGCCCGGCGAAGCGGCACGACAAATCGAAGCAGCGGACGACGTTCGAGGAGGTGGCGGGGCTCGAGAACGCCAAGGGTGAGCTGCACGAGATTGTCGAGTTCCTGAAGAATCCCGAGAAGTTTCAGAGGCTGGGAGGCCGCATCCCCAAGGGAGTGCTCCTGGTTGGACCCCCGGGAACAGGCAAGACGCTGCTGGGACGGGCCGTTGCCGGAGAGGCCGGCGTTCCCTTCTATTCCATTTCGGGGTCGGAATTCATCCAGATGTTCGTGGGCGTGGGTGCCAGCCGCGTCCGCGACATGTTCAAGACCGCCAAGGAAAACAGCCCCTGCATCCTGTTCATTGACGAGATTGATGCCGTCGGCCGGATCCGAGGGGCGGGGCTGGGCGGAGGCCACGACGAGCGTGAGCAGACGCTGAACCAGATTCTCACGGAGATGGACGGCTTCTCGCCGAGCGAGAGTGTGATCGTTCTGGCCGCGACCAACCGGCCCGACGTGCTCGATCCCGCGCTGCTGCGGCCAGGGCGGTTTGATCGTCATGTCACGGTGGACCTGCCGACCAAGAAGGGCCGGCTGGAGATCCTCAAGGTTCATACGCGGAACGTCCCGCTGGCCTCGGACGTGGACCTGGACAAGATCGCGCGGAGCACTGTGGGCATGAGCGGAGCGGACCTGGCGAACCTGGTCAACGAGGCCGCGCTCCTGGCCACCCGGGAGGACAAGCAAGCCGTGGATGCCGCCGATCTTGACGCGGCACTGGACAAGGTGATCCTGGGGGCCAAGCGCGAGGAAGTCATCACCGAGAAGGACAAGCGGGCCACGGCCTACCACGAAGTCGGCCATGCGCTGGTCGGCTGGCTCACGCCCCAGTCCGATCCCGTGCACAAGGTGACCATCATTCCCCGTGGCCGTGCGCTGGGCGTGACCCAGTTCATGCCCGAGGAAGACCGGGTCAGCCACAATGAGAGCCAGATCAAGGCCAAGCTCTACACGCTCATGGGAGGGCGTGCGGCCGAGCGCCTGATCTATGACGACCTCAGCACCGGGGCCGCCCAGGA
This sequence comes from uncultured Planctomycetaceae bacterium, assembly GCA_963833985.1. Taxonomy (GTDB): domain Bacteria; phylum Planctomycetota; class Planctomycetia; order Isosphaerales; family Isosphaeraceae; genus Aquisphaera. The sequence continues at coordinate 3,845,782 of CAWIAD010000002.1, read as the reverse complement.
CCTGGAGCAAGCCACCCGGCTGGTCCGGAAGATGGTGGCACAGTGGGGAATGAGCGAGCGCGTCGGGCCGGTCTCGTTCAAGTCCATGTCCGAGCACCCGTTCCTCGGCCGCGAGATGTCCGAACCCCGCGATCACTCCGAATACATGCAGCAGATCATCGACGAAGAAGTCGCCCGCATCCTGCGCGAGGCTGACGAACACGCGTACCGGCTGCTCGACGAGCACCGTGATGAAATGGAACGGCTCACCGAATCGCTCATCGAGCGTGAGGTGTTGACCGAGCCGGAGATCGCCGCCCTGATCGGCAAGCGCGAGAGCCGCAACGGCCAGGATCCCGTTTCCCGGGCACACGAAGACCCCCTCATCGCCTCGGTCGACAAGCCGTCGTGACCGGCTTTTCCGGACCTGTCGCCCTGCGTGCGTTTGGGTTGCCTTGAACGTCCTTTTCTGTGCAACCGGTCGTGCCCATGTTCAAAACCCAGATCGCCGCTGGCGCCGTCACGCCCAAGGCCGCGGTCGTCTGCGCGGGCATGGTGGTCGTCGATCACCTCACACCCCCGATACCCCGGCTGCCGCGTGCGGGAGAACTTCTGCCCGTGGACCAGCTCGTCCTGAACATCGGCGGCGGCGCCGCCAACACGGCCGTGGACCTGGCCCGGCTGGGGATTGCCGTCTCTGTCTGTGCGCGCGTGGGAGACGACATCCTGGGCCGGTTCGCCACCGAGACCCTGGTCTCTCACGGGATTGACGTGGCCGCGGTGCGCGTTGATCCTCGGCGGGCCACCAGCCAGACGTTGATCGTCAACGTGCGTGGTGAGGATCGACGGTTCATCCATTCCGTGGGAGCGAATCTTGCATTCACTCCTGAGGACATCGATCCGGTGCTTGATCCTCCGCCCCGTGTGCTGCATATCGGCTATTTTCTGATTCTCCCCGAACTCGAAGCCACGGGACTGGCCGAGCGTTTCGCACGTGCCAGGCAGCAGGGAACGATCACGCTACTGGACGTGGCCACACCTGGGCCCGGTGATTATCTCGAACCCCTCCGCGTCATCCTGCCCCAGACCGACATCTTCGTGCCCAACAGCGACGAGGCCGCCCTCATCCTGGGCGTGGACGACCCGATGGAGCAGGCGCGCACATTTCACGAGATGGGCGCGCGCAGGGTGGTCATCACGCGGGGCGAACGTGGGCTTGTATCGATCTCGGACGAACAGACCCTGGCGATGCCGGCCTATCCGGTGGATCTCGTCGATGGATCGGGCGGCGGCGATGCGTTCAATGCGGGTTACATCGTGGGATTGCTGGAAGGACGATCGGAGCTGGATTGTCTGAAGCTCGCCAGTGCCGTGGGGGCAAGCTGCGTGCGTGCCGTGGGTACCACTGCCGGCGTCTTCAATCGCGCCGAGGCGGAGGAGTTCCTCCGCAGGCACGAGCTGCCGGTGCAGCGACTCGAAGAGGGTGGGGCCGCGCGGCGCTTCACCGCCTAGAGCGGTTTTCTGACGCGTTGCAGGCAGTTTCTGAGTTTCGGAAAGGGGGGCAGACATTCCTCTTTGCCACGACAGTCCTGCTCCGGCAGGCAGGAATGCCTGCCCCCCGGTCTCAGTCTGCGATCCGAGTGAAAACCGCTCTAGATAGAGCCTCGCCTCCTGGAATGTGGGCCAGCCGCCCTCGGCTGGCTCGGGACAGCCGAGGGCCGCCGTCCATACTTTCCCTTTTACGGAGAGCTATTTAGATGTCGAGTATCACCTCTGCAATCCAGCCGCCTTCCTCATGAACCAGGCAGAGACCGTGGTGCGTGGCCGCCTTGACTTCGTGGTCCAGTCCGTGGCGTTCCGGGTCGAGTGCCTCGCCGCGGGCCCAGCCCTGCAACGAAGCTCCGGCATGATCGACGTGGAGTTCGAACTGGCTGAACACGAGGTGCATGGTTTCGCAGCGAAAGATGAGCTCGTTCAGCCAGTCCGCCAGCAACTCCTGCACCGACTCCGCGCGGAGCTGGAATTCCTCAACATGCACGGGCTGAATGTGATCGGGATGGGTCACGATGACGCTGAAAAGCCCCTCGGCCGCAGTCCGGAAGAGGTCGTCCAGCTCGAGGGCCTCGATGCGCAGGCCGAGGTCGGCGGTGTGATCAAAGGTGGTGAAGCGTCCCATGTTGTACCTTGCTGTTCAGGGCTCCGGGCTGATGACTGCCGCGGCCGCCTGCTGGCCGGCGCGGTTCGGGGGATGTTCCCAGTCCTGATCTTTCCGGAGATGGCCGTTCCGTCTAGAACAAGGTCATCTTGCCGGCTGCGGGACGCAACGCGCCCGGATGTCCGTCAGGGCCGGGCCGCGTGAGACCCGACCAGACTGTGGAATCTCGCTCGTAACCAAAGTCGATCAAGGAGCTGTGCTCATGGTGGAAACTGGCAAACCCGCCCCTGATTTCACCTTGCCCGACCAGAAGGGGAACAAGGTCACTCTCTCCGGGCTGAAGGGCTCGCCGATCGTCCTGTACTTCTACCCCAAGGATGACACCTCGGGCTGCACGAAGGAGGCCTGTGCCTTTCGCGACGCCTTCGCCGACTACGAGAAAGCCGGTGTCAAGGTGATTGGCGTCAGTCCCGACGACATCGGTTCGCATGACCGGTTCGCCTGCAAGTACGAGCTCCCCTTCACTCTGCTTGCCGACACCGAGAAGAAGGTCTGCGAGGCGTTCGGCGTCTGGAAAGAGAAAAGCATGTACGGCAAGAAGTACATGGGAGTCGAGCGCACGACGTTCCTCATCGATGCCGAGGGAGTGGTCCGCCAGGTGTTTCCCAAGGTCAAGGTGGAGGGCCACTCCAGCGCGATCCTATCAGCCCTTCAGTCCAAGGGTTGAGCTGAGCGGACATGCCGATCCCGTTCCATGCCGGTTCGGGGCGGGTGAACCGCTCCGCCCGTCGGAACGCGCGGGAGATCCGTAGTGGCCCATCAGGCCGTCTCGGCGGCTGGCGCAGCGGGTGCGGCCGCGGGGTTCAGGCCCAGCTCCTCGCCGGAATTCCGAAGGTGGTGCTCAAGCTTTCTGAGGGCCTTGTACTTCTCATCGCTGACGCGGTTCACCGGCATGCCCAGCTCGGCCCCGATTTCAGGCACGGCCCAACCGCGCATCCAGAGTTCGACGATACGGTCCTGGCGCGGCGACAGCACGGCGCTGCGGGCCGCCTCGAGGATTTCACCGAGCTCCAGGCGCTCGCGGTGGCGGGCGTCGTGGTCGACGCTTGTCACGCAGGCCGGGTCAATGGCCTGGTGTCTCCTGGCCCGCTGGACACGCTTGCGAACCATATCGATGGCCCGAACCAGTTCACGGCGCTCGGGAGTGTCATCCGCCAGAACCTGGGCCAGCTCGAGCTCACCGGCCCGCGCCTTCGAAAGCAGGCGGCAGCAGACTTCCTGCGTGCAATCATCCCATAGCATCGGGTCCAGCCGCGCATTGCGCCAGCAGACGGTACAGTACCGCTGGATGTCGCGGACCAGATCGGATTCGGAGGCTTGCGCGGTGAGCGCGGCCAGGCCGATAACCAGGGCCATCGCCGCAGGTCCAGCCCGACGGGCCCGAGAAACGGGGAGTGCCGCGGGTTGAGCCACGGTCGCCTCGGGTGCGGTACGGTTGTCGTCCCGCTGGTCGAATTCCTTTTCCGTCAGAATCGGAGTCTCATCCTTCATTGTGATCGGTGGGCTGGTTTGGAGCGTCGAAATTACACCAAGGTCCCTCATTGCTGTATAGACAATTGTCTAACGAATCCTCGCCAAAAATCAACAGCGCTCAGGCTGCTTGCGCGGGGTTGTCTTGAAAAACCTTGAGGAAAAGCCTCAAACTCGCCGCTTCGAGGTCCCTCGATGCCGGCCCGGTGGGCGAGCCGGTTGCCGTGGCCGCACAATCATCCATCCACGCTTGCGGGCAAGGCGCAGTAACTTCCCTTTCGGGTGGACAACCACGGCGCGTCCCACCTGCTCGAGCAAGGCGCGGTCACTCCAGTTATCGGCGTAACCCACGGCCTCGGCCATGGATAGCCCGTGCTCCGCAGCCCAGTTGAGAGCGTAATAAAGCTTTCCTTCACCGTAGCAAGGCGGCCCGGTACCCATTCGAACAATTCGGTTCCGTTCGATCACGGTAGGCGTGGTCAGTGTGGCCGAGCATCCCAGGTACAGACTCAACGGTTCGATGACGAGTCCTGGCGATGAAGAGACGAGCACAATGGGTGTTCCTTGCCGCCGGAGCCCGTTGAAATGCTCGACCACTCCATCATAGAGGCGTGGCTGCACGTACTCGGTGAAGTTCTCGTATGCGATGCGCTCGAGCTCGACCACGGGAATGCGTGAAATGTTCTTCAATCCATAGGCGATCAGACGCCCATAGTCGAGGCGCCCTAGCTTATGCTGTAGACCGTGGTACAGGGCTCGCAGCAGGAACGAACGACGGATCAGACCGCGGCGCAGGAGGATGCGCGAACAGAAAGGTGGTGGTTTCGGCAAGCAGTGTGCCGTCCACATCCACAAAGGCGACCGAGGGGGGCTTGTCAAAGCTCGGCCATTCGATCTCGCTCATCGCTCTGTCGTCCCGCCGCCGCTCACCCACTGACCCACCTCATCGGCCAGATGGCGTGCGGTCGCAGCCTCGGGCGCCTCGGCGATGACCCGCACGATTGGTTCGGTGTTACTCGCACGCACATGCACCCAATGACTGTCCCAGTCCAGATGCAGGCCATCACGCCGGTCCGACCTGGCTTCCGGGTAGGCCCGCGCGATCCGATCCCAGAGCGCTGACGTCTTCTCGGGTCCAGCATTTTGCGATGACAGCGGATACTGGTCCTTGACCATGGCGAACCGGGGCAAACCGTCGACCCATTGCGAGAGCGGCTGCTCTGAACTGGCCAGCAAATCGAGCACCAGTGCCATGGCCACGAAACTATCGCGCACAAATCCCACGCGGGGATCGATGACTCCACCGTTCCCCTCGCCTCCCAGAACGGCTTCCTCGCCGAGCATGGCCTCCACCACGTTGATCTCGCCAACCGGTGTACGCACGACCGGGCAGCCCAGGTCGCGGGCCAGCACTTCCGTGACCTTCGATGTGGAGAGATTGAGCACGACCGGACCTTGAACCTGGTGCAGTCGGCGCAGGGCCGAGAGGCCAAGCGTGAGCTCCTCGCCGATGTATCGACCCGTCTCGTCGACGATGGCGAGCCGGTCGGCATCCGGATCCTGTGCGAAACCGGCCACGGCGCCCATGGCGGCAACCAGGGCCGAGAACGCACGCAGGTTCTTCGCGGTTGGTTCGGGGAGATGGTCGTAATGCCCGTCAGGCTCGCCTCCCAGCACGATGGGCCTGCACCCCAGCGCACGCAGCAGCCGGCAAGCCAGCCTGCCACCCGAGCCATGGCAAGCGTCCAGGGCCACCACGAACTCACGGCGGCGTATGGCCTGGACGTCGACGATCTCGAGAACGCGCCTGAGATGGATCTCCTCGGGGTCTTCCAGCGTGCGAATCTGCCCCAGCGCGTCCCAGCTTGCCCACTCGAACTCCTTGCTCTGCCAGCGCGAGCACGGTCTTCCCCTCTTGCGGGCTGAGCACCATGCCCCTGGGCTGGAAGAACTTCAGCCCGTTGTACTGCGGAGGGTTGTGCGATGCCGAGAGCTGGATGCCGCCGACCGCGTTGCGGTCCCGGACCAGGAGGCCGACCGTGGGCGTGGAGACCGCGCCGGCGACCAGCGCGTCCCGTCCGGTCGCGGCGACGCCGGCCAGCATCGCCGGGAAGAAAACCCGCGAGGAGATCCGGCCGTCGTGCGACAGCACCACCGCGCCGGGCTGGCACTGGCTGGCGTAGGCCGCGGCGAACTCGACGGTGACCACGGGGTCAAGTCCCTGACCAACCACACCGCGCAGGCCGGAAATGCCGGCGATCCTTGTCTGGCTCACGCCCCTGGCTCCTCTGGCCGCCAGTTCTTCCGTGCTCTGGCATGCATCGAACCGGCGATCCGCATCCAGTTTGATCGCTGGCTCAGGCTTCAGCAAGCACTCCGGTTGAAAAGCGAGCGGCGCTCGACGGTCCCGGAGCTTTGCCGAGAGGGCCATGGTCCCGGGCAGCTCACTGGCGCAGCGTTTCCGTCCACAGCTCCTGCGCGGGTCGCTGCTGCGATTGGGCCCGCGTCTCCAGGTTGTCACGCTCGTGCAGGATCAACCGGGTAAGATGGCTTCGGGCGTCATTCACATGCGTGACAAAACCCGAGATCAATGCCTCGCCTTCCAGCTTGCCGGAGGCGAACCGGGAAATTGCCTCGTTCTTGATCCGGCCGAGCTCGAGCTGGAGCTCGAGCAGCTCCTTCAGGTTGAGCATCGACTGCACTTCGAGCGCGAGTGCTTTCTGCTCGATCTCGGCCACCTTCAGCATGTACGACTCGAAGCCCAGCTCCCGCTTGCGGCGCACGTACTGGCGGAGCCACTGCCACAGGAAGAAAAGAGCGCCAGAACGGCTCCGGTGAGGCTGGTGGCCTTTTCCATCAAGTCGACCACCTCACCGGCAAGCACGGGCTTGTGGTACTGACGATACTCGTCTGTCCCGGCATGCCAGGGATACTCGGGCGGGGCGTCCAGCAGGCTGGGATCCAGGATCGGGTGGTAATACGGCGCGAACCTGCTGGAGAGAAGCGTTTCCAGCACCAGCCGCACAGCGTGGGGGGGAACTGACTGCTGCGCGACGAGCAGGAGCCGCGGTCCGAAAGTGGCCAGCGGCTCCGCCGGACAGGGAGCATCGATCCCGTAGGTGAACGGTGGAATCACGGTCGGGTAGATCGTGAACCGCGTGATGTCGGCGACGTCATCGCCCATGCGCTCCCGCTGCCGATCTCCGAAATTACCCAGGGCGAAGGCTTCACCAAAAGGCAAAGGCACAAGCTGGAAGTGGTGTCTGGAGACCAGAAGATGGGCCACCGGAGAAGGCAGGTCCGACACCGTGAAGACCGCATCCGGGAGCTTGCCCGGGTCGGCTTGCTCGCGGATCTCTTGATAGCTCAAGCTGGAGACGGCGAAGTCCCCCGTGCCATCAGGCATGCGCGGCCGGAGCCCGGCGAACCTGAGCACCTCGAGAGCCAGATCATGAGTGCCGCTCTCCGGGGTGCTGAGATTGACCATGGCTCCTCGCAGACTCGCCAGATGTTCGCGCGTGGATTGATACCGTGCCGGCTTCACGAGCAGATGGAGCGGCTCGACATGAAGTGCCGCCACCTGGCGAACATGTGGATAGGCTTCCGGGTCAAGACCACCTTGCACCAGCGCCAGGTCCAGCTGGCCACGGTCGAGCCACTCGAGCGCCTGCTTGGAGCCCTCGCAATCTACAACCCTGAGCCTGAGCCCGTCAACCCTGGCCACTCTGGCCAGGCACAAGGCAATCTGAGCGCGCGAGCCGCCGGCGCTTCCGCCGGTGATGAGCAGCTCTTTCCGGAACGACGGACGCTGCGAGTAGTAGAGCGACAGGCCGATTCCCGCGGCCAGCAAGAACAGCACCGCGGCCAGCACTTCACGCACGTACCACCGCGCGTGATTCCACATGCTTATCATTCCTGTGGCTCTCTCCAGGTGGGGCATGGCGGAAGCACGCGATTCAGAAGCGATTGTACCTCACTTGCTGCCGTTGGGTCCCGGAGTCTCTGCACGCAAGGCAGGCAGACGGGCACTCCGGCGACGGGGCCGGGCGGGAAAACAGGCAGCCGGCCGGGAATCCCCGGACCGGCTGCATGCTGCGTCGTCAGGTGGAGGAAGGCCGCCCTGGCTCGGATGGCCTCAGCACGTTGGCTCAGCTCAGTAGGCGAAGATACCAAAGGGATACGGAACGAAGAACGGCCGGGTGTAGTTCTTCTTGAAGTCGAGCCACCAGATGCCGTCATCCCACCGCAGGGTCACGGCACGCCAGTCCTGCGGCACTTCGGGGTAGGGGTAGAACGGTCCGATGTTGGGCCAGGCTTGCCAGGGGTAAGCAGTCGGGTAGCCCACCGCGGAGAAGTTGGGGTAAGGAGCATAGCTCGGCCAGGCATAGTTGGGATTGCCTTGCATGGCTCCTGCGCCGCCAGCACCGCCGCCGGCCGGACCTTCGGGGAGTGGGCCTCCGTCGCTCACGAACCCGCCCGCGGAGCCTCCGCTCACCGGAGCACCCATCGTTCCGGTGGAGCCCACCGGCGTGCCTTCCGTGATCATGCCACCGTCGGTGTAGCGGTTGTGGCCATGGCCGAGGGCCAGCTGGGGCTGGTACTGGGCAGGGCGAACGGTCCGATCGGCCACCTGGAGACGGTCGACCACACCCTGGACTCCGGCAACGTTGCGAGCACGCGCAACCGCCTCGGCCTTGAGTGTGGGAGAGGAAAGCTGGCCGTTGAGCGTGACCAGCCCGCCTTGCGCCTCGATCTCGATCCGCGAACCGGACAGGGTTCGGCTCTCCAGCAGCGCGCTGGCCACCGAGTTGGCCGTTGTCTGGTTCGGATTGACGACGGTCTCCTGGGCCAGTGCCGCCGAGGCCGTCACGGCCAGAAGACCGACCACGGTTGAAATCCGTTTCAGTCCAACCATCTTTGGGTATTCCTTCTCCCGCAGAAATCCGACTCGACCTCAGGACGAACGGCGAGCGGGACGCGTCGTTCGGGTCGGAGTATGGTCCGTCGTGACGGTCGATGAATGTCTCACAATGCCGGGCGGGAACCGCGGAAAGAATCCGGCCGGAACTCGCGACCATTGCGAGACGTGTCGCGCAGGGACCAACTGCTCCGAGATGTGCGGCAAGGTGGCAGGAGCGCTGGCGCGGCAGTCCGCTGCGTCAATGACGTCGCGAAACTATGGCGCGCGTTTTGGGGGCCGTCAAATCGCGGGCAAAAAAAAATCGGGGTGTTTTCACCCCGATGGATTCAGCCTCATGTGTCACGGGCACTTACGTCGGCAAGTCAGTCGCAGACAATCTATGCGGCCTTCCCTTGCATGCAGGCGGGGGGCGGTTCGGTTGCGTCGATCACGCTGCGTCCCATGGTCATGCCGATGAGGAGAACCGTCATGGTTCCACCGGCGAAGAGGGCAAACTCCGAGTCGTGCCGGCCGCAGAGCGCGCCGGCGATGCCGAGCCCGAAAAGCGCGACGATGAAGCCGATCTTGCCGCGATACGACCAGGCCGACCGCGGCATGAGCCGGCTCAGGCAGAGGCCCATGATGCCGCACACCTGGAAGAAGACCACGAGTACCTCGAGCACCGCGCAGAGATCGATCCGGGATGAGAACATGGCCAGACAGGCTCCTTCCTTGGTTCCTGCGTGGGAAGAACGATGGTGACGGCGTCGCGATCAGGCGAGGTCGCTGCGCCGGCGAACGGCATCTACAAGTAGCATCCCCCGTACCAAACCCGCAAACCGGCCGAAGTCGACTCCTGGGCCGGCCGTTCAAGGCGAAAACTTGAGAAAAAAACTCCGCGCCGCCCATTTTTTTCGGGGCGGCTTGGAGTTTTTACAGAGGACGTTCTTTCAAAATGCCGTGCCGGCTTGAGATCCGGCACCTGGGATCGGTCAATTGCCAGGCTTGGCCGCCGGTTTCCGCCGCGCCATTCCCATGGGCTTGAATTCGTAAGAGTGGCCGATATCCACGACTCCCCAGCCCTTTTTCTCCTTGCGCACCATCAGCGTGACGCGGAGGGTGCTTCCCTCTTCGCTGCGTTTGTCAACATAAATCCCGAGGCGGCCGGTACTATGGACCGCGTTTTCGCCGCCAATCTTGTAGCCGTCGAACCGCTTGGCCAGTTCGTCGAGCTCGGCATCCGAGATACTGGAGTCGACGATCTTGGCGAAGAGTTCCTTGGACTTCTCGCTGCTTGCCTCGGTCTGCGACCGTAAGGCCGTGGCTTCGGCCAGGCGATCCCGGTCCTTGGCTTTCAGAGCGTTCAGAAAGGCTTGGACGGCGCCCCGGGGCGTACGCGTATCGCCTGGTTTGCTCACATCACCTGCCCCGCCTGCCCCGCCTGCCCCGCCCATGGCCCCGGCCCCGGCCGCGGTGGGCGCGCCGCCGGAGCGCACGCCTGCCCCGCCAGGAGCCGTCGGGTAGCCAGATCCTGAGCCGGCGCCCCGGGAGCGCATGGCGTCGGCATAGCTGTTCATGCCGCCCCCTCCGCTACTCTGTGATCGCATGGATTCAGCATAACCGGCCATTCCCCCCTGCCCGGCCGCACCGGGAGGGGTGGAACCTGTTCCGCCGCCGGGTTGAGGTGCCTGAGCGGGAGGCGCGGCCGCGCCAGGGGGCGACGCCGGGGGGGTACTTCCTCCGGCCGCCGGTGCTTGCGCTCCACCCCCAGCAGGCTGCGGCCCGCCGGTCGCCATCGCCAGCATCTCGGCGGTCGCGGAACCGCCTTCCGCCTTCGCCGCCGGCGCGGCCTCGGACGAAGTTGGCTCATCCGCCGCCGCTTCCTTGGCCGCTGGAGCGGCCGGGGCCGGCCTCTGGGCCACAGCCGGCGCGGGTGCTGCCACCGCCGGTGCGGGAGCCGGTGCGCCACCCGATTCAGGCACCGCATCGCTGGCAGCCTGGCTGTCCGACCCCGGATCGGGAACGTCACTCCCTCCGCAACCCGTGAACACCACGCAAGACACGGCGAGGCCGAGGCTTGCCGACCAATGGATCCAAGCTCTCATCGCACCCCATTCCTTTCTCTTCCGGCCCCGGAAAACTCGCCGGCACCAAGTTGCTTCGCCCGCTCACGACCCTGCTCGCACTGCCAGCACAATTCATCAATACGTATTATGCAGCGTGGCCCCGGGGCGTGGAAGAGGGCAAGCTTGTTCCGCGCACGCAATCGCCCGCGCCGGGGCTGCCACGCCTCGTCGAATTTCCAGATTGAGACGACCTCCCCGCTGAGTGGGAACTGGCCGCGGCACCTCCCGGCCAGCAGCTCCGTGATCGGCGTCTTCCCAGGTGCATGGCGGGTCCGGCGGCACGATCATCCGGGTGACGCGCCTGCGCGAAACGAATCTTCGTGACTGCCAGGCTCGTCCGGGCAGGCGCCCGGCGGCAGACAAGTTGGGTGCGAGGCTCTCCAGGTTCCCGCGTGGTTGGGGGCCGGGGGAAGCCGTCGCGCCGGTCCAGAATGCCTCATCATCGCCGCGAGTTCGTGAACCTCATCCGCGGCGCGACAGCCCGCTGGCACTCTCGCGCTGGCTGAGATGGTCGCTCCCGATCGATCCTGAGCCTGGAACGAGGCCCCCTTGCTCGCCGCGGGCCAAGAACATACGATGAAGTTTTGGTTGTCCGCAAGCATTTCCATTGCGAACCGCGGCCTCAGGGAACCACGCCATGCCTCCTCACTCAAAGACTATCCTCCTGGTCGATGACGATCACGAGATTGTCGAATCCATGCGCACCGTGCTCGAGAACAAAGGCTACCGAATCCTTGTGGCGCGCGACGGCAATTCCGGCTTGATGGTGGCCGAACGGGAGAATCCCGATCTGCTCATCCTCGACATGATGATGCCCAAGAAGAGCGGATTCCTGGTCCTCGAAAAGCTCAAGAGCCGCCCGGGCGGTCTCATTCCCACGATCATGATCACCGGCAATGAGGGAAGCCGGCATCGCGCGTATGCCGAGATGCTCGGCGTTCGCGACTACATCCGCAAACCATTCGCCATGGAGAAGCTGGTGCGCGCCATCGAGCGCGTGCTCGGCCTGCGCGCCGCACCCCCGGAGAAGACGACGAGCCGTGAACCGGGCGGCGGCGCCGGCATCCAGAGGCTCTCGTTCGTTCATGGTACGGGAAAGCCAAGGCCGCGCAGCATGCTCGTCAGTCGAATGAGGGGAAGGCCGGTAATCGCCGAGTGATCCGCGCTTTCGATGTTCTCGAAGAGGACGATCCCTCTCTGCTCCAGCTTGTAGCTTCCCGCGCAGTCGATCGGGCGGTCGTGCGCCAGGTAGCGTTCGATCTCCAGGCGTGTCAGCGGCCGCATGTGCAGCCTCGTGACGTCGGTGTGGCGGAGCACCTGCCCCGCATGCAGCACGACCAGTGCCGTGATCAGCTCATGGGTGCGGCCGGCGAGGGCCTCGAGCTGGGCTGCGGCCTTTTCAAGGGTTCCGGGCTTGCCGAGGATCCGGCCATCCAGGGCGGCGAGCTGGTCGCAACCCACGACGACGGCCCCCGGCTCCAGAACCTCGATGCTGGCCGCCTTGGCTTCCGCCAGTGCCTCGGCGAGGCGCGGGGCGACCTGCCGGCCCTGGCCATCGAGTCCTCGTCGAACCGAGGTGCAGCGCAACGAAACGGAAGGCCCAGCCGCGCCAGCAGTTCCCGGCGATAGGCCGAGGTGCTCGCCAGCACCAGCTCGGCCGGCTCGCGTCGCCCCGTTTCCTGGAGGTTCACAGCCGGATCGCCTCGAAGAGCTCGGCAGGCGGCAGGATGTAGCCGAAGTAGAACTCGCCGAAGAGGGCATACCGCGCCGAGCTCTCGTCGAATCGCATCGTGTAAACGATGTCCTTGAGGAACTGCGGATTGCGCGCCCAGAGCGTCACGCCCCACTCCCAGTTGTCCAGACCGGTGGACGCGGTGATCACCTGCGTGACGCGGCCGGCGAACTTCATGCCGCTCCGGCCGTGCTGGGACATCAGCTCCGACCGTGACTCGAACGGCAGCAAGTACCAGTTCTGGTCGTGCTGGCGCATCTTGCTCATGGGGTAGAAGCAGAGGCAGGGCCAGTCGGGAAAATCGGGATAAAGCCGCTGCCGATTCATGGGCACGAGGCGCTCGGCGTAGGCGTCGACCTTGGCCCTGTACAGGCTGCTCTCCGGGTCCATCTGCTCGCGCTCGCGCAGGATCCGCCCATACTCCTCGGCGTCGGGAACGTATTCGGAGACCTCGGTGATCGAGTAGAACGAGTACACCGGCACAAGCGCAGGGCCAAGTGTCGAGGCCTGCAAGGCCGTCTGCACGCCGTGCAGGAGCCTGAGGTCCGGCCCCGCCATCATCACCCCGAAATCGGCCTTGTGCCCGGGAATCGCGAAGCACTGAAGCTGCTCCAGCGCTCCGGGAATTCGTGTCCCGAGAGCCTCGATGAGCTCCTTGCGGCCGGCCTGCGTTTCTTCCTCGGAGAAGTCGCGCAGCCGCTGCCGGTCGACCCGGTAGAACAGGTGCAGGAAATGCCAGCCGGTCTCGGGGACCAGGCTCGCGGGTACCTCCGCGGCAGGACCCGGGCGCGGTCCGTGCCCTTGCCCCTGCCCTTGCCTTGGCTCCGCCGGCCGCGGCGTCGGCCCGAGGGTGCGGCGCGACGGATCGATTGGGGGTGCGGTCAGGGAAGGCTCCTGGGACATTGCTGGCTCCCGTCGTCGAGTGGAGTGACTGGCTCGAGGCACGGGCTCATTGTACGGCCGATCCGTTTTCCCCGACAAGCTTCGGCTCAGGGGTCTCCTGGAGCGCCCGATTCTTCGGTCGAGACGGGAGGCCGGCAATGGGCACAAGGCTGGAGCCCCTCCCGGCGTGCCTCCTCGGCATCGCGCAGCAGCACCTTGTTGGAGGGGTTCATGAACTGGATATCGGCGCACGTGGAAAGGTGATAGCGGCCCTTGCTGGGGTTGCCGATGAGCTGGGTGGCCTGGGGATTGGCCTGGCTGGAACGCGTGCGCGGTGCCGCCCGGGCCGGTTCCAGTGCCGGAGCCGGTTCCAGTGCCGGGGCCGGAGCCACGTTCTCCACGGCGGTCTGAACGGCTTGCTCTGCCGATCGGGGAGCCTCGTACCGCGGCCCCAGAGCGGTGCGGACGCCGATGACCAGGAGCAGGGCGGCCGCCAGCCCGAGGATCATCGTGGTCACCGGGATGGAGAGCCGCACCCGGCCCAGCCTGTGCCGGAGCAGCCACCGGTCCAGGTCGTCGGCGAGCGCTCGGGCCGAAGCGTAACGGTCCTTGGGGTCCCGGGCGATGGCGCGCATGCAGATGCGGTCGAGCGCGCCGGGAACCGCCGGCTGAAGGACCCGGACCGAAGGGGGCGGCGGACATTTGCCGGGAACGGGAACCGGTTCGCCGGATCCCTCCGCCATGCCGCTCGCCGTGGGACATGGATAGGGCCGCTGGCCGCTCAGAACCTCGAAGAAGATCACGCCCAGACTGAAGACGTCACTCCGCTCGTCGACCTGCCGGCTGAAGCCCAGGGCCTGCTCAGGGCTCATGTAGGCCGGGGTGCCCACGACCGCCCCATCGTGCGTCAGGCTGGAATCCAGGTCGGAGCGCCGGGCCAGTCCGAAATCGATCAGCCGCGGACGGCCCAGGTCATCGATCAGGACGTTGGCCGGCTTGATGTCGCGGTGGAGGACTCCCTGGTGGTGGGCATGGTCGACCGCGTCGGCCAGGTCGCGCAGGATGCGGGCGGCCGTCGGCGGGTCAAGGCGGTGCTGTTCGCGATACCAGCCCAGGGGCCGGCCGCTGACGAAATGGAACGCGACCCAGCAGCGTCCGGCATCGAACCCGGCGTCATGCACGGCCACGATGTTGGGGTGGTCCAGCCGCGCCGCCGCCCTGGCCTCGCGGAAAAACCGCTCCATGACCCGCTCATTCGGGTTGGCTTGCTTGAGCACCTTGAGCGCCACGTCGCGATCGAGCCTGGGGTCGAACGCCAGGTACACCTGTCCGAACCCGCCGTCGCCCAGCCGTTCTCGCAACTGGAACCGCCCCAGAGAACCGAGCGACCCCCGGCACCAGGTCTGCGTCCAGCCGGCCGGTCCGTCCGCGGCGCTCGGCTCCGCTTCGAGCAGTCCCTCCATCGCGTCCGCAACGGCCGATGCCGTCAGTGTGCTGCCCTGCCTGCTCTCAATATCGCGGCCGCAGTGGGGGCACACGTTGGAGAATTCACCGGCTGCCCCGACTGAGACCTCCACGCTCCGCAAGCAACCGCCACAGACCATGCGGACCGGCGCATCCATCGTCATGACTCCCACATTCACTGGATCCCGAAGCCGCCGTTCATCCCGTGGACACACGACTCTCCCGCGCTCCGGACCCATTCATCCTAGAACCTAGAACGTCGCAACCGTGACGCAACACCACCAGCTCCAGAAATCCTCCGCCCGGGTGCCGCAGGTCCGGGTGTACGGGCCGGTACCAGTCCACCCACCGTGGGCCGGTCCCCGTCTGCGGGTTGGAACCGCTGCCCCGCCACCTGTATGTTAACATGAGACGCCGGCGTGTTTTCCGGCGTGGAGTGCGCGCTCAGAAGTTCTTGAGGCCGGTCTCGATGCGGGTCGTGATTGCTCCGGATAAGTTCAAGGGGAGCCTGACGGCGCTGGAGGCGGTCGAGGCGATGGCGCGCGGCGTGGCCCGGGTGGACCCGCGCGCCCGGCTTGACCGGGTGCCCATGGCCGACGGCGGCGAGGGGACGGTCGCCGCGCTGGTTGCGGCGACGGGTGGATGCTTTCGCGCGGTCACCGTCACCGGGCCGCTGGGGGAGCCTGTCGGCGCCACCTTCGGCCTGCTGGGCGACGGCCGGACCGCCGCCCTGGAAATGGCCTCCGCTTCCGGGCTCGGGCTGGTTCCGGTGACCGCACGCGATCCGCTGCGTGCCACGACTCGTGGAACCGGCGAGCTCCTCCGCGAAGCGCTCGAGACCGGCGCCCGGCGGGTGATCGTGGGGATCGGCGGCAGCGCCACCAACGACGGCGGAGCGGGCCTGGGCCAGGCTCTCGGCTTCCGGCTCCTGGACGTTCACGGCCGCGAGATTGAGCCGGGCGGAGGCGGGCTTGGCAGCCTGGATCGGATCGAGCCCCCCGCGGACGCACGCCTGCTGAGCTCGGTTTCGATCTACGTCGCCTGTGACGTGACCAACCCGCTGTGCGGAGCACACGGGGCGTCGGCCGTCTACGGACCGCAGAAGGGAGCGACGCCCGAGATCGTCGAACGGCTCGATCGCAACCTCGAGCACTTCGCCCGGATTGTGTGGCGCGACCTGGGCGTCTCGGTTCGCGACCTCCCGGGAGCGGGAGCCGCCGGAGGCCTGGGCGCAGGCCTTGTCTCCTTCGCGGGTGGCAAGCTTCAGCCAGGGGTGGATCTCGTGATCGAGGCCGTGCAGCTCCGCGCGCGGCTTCGCAGTTCCTACCTCTGCCTCACCGGTGAGGGGTCGCTCGATGCACAGAGCGCTTTCGGCAAGACGGCCGTCGGCGTCGCGCGGCTGGCGCGCAGCCTGGGATGCCCGACGCTGGCCATTGCCGGGACGCTCGGACCGGGGGCCGACGCGGTCCTGGCCCAGGGTGTGGACGCCTTCTTCAGCATTTGCCCCGGCCCGATCTCCCTGGATGAGGCCATCGCACGGGCTGCCGAGCTCCTGGAGAATGCCACGGTCCAGGTTGTGCGAGCGTATCTCGCCGGACGTCCCGCACTTTGATTCATCTCTGGCTCCGGTGCGAACATGGGACCTGCGACTCCACAGGGCGAATTTGCACTGATCGACTGGATCCGCCGCCAGCAAGCCGGACGGCAAGGCCGGAGAACCGCGGTCGGCATCGGCGACGACTGCGCAGTGCTCGACCTGCCGCCCGGATGCCAGCTTCTGGCCACCACCGACATGCTCATGGACGGCCGGCACTTCCGGCTGAACGTCGACGGGGCTGAAGCGGTGGGCTACAAGGCCATGGGCGTGAACCTCTCCGACATTGCGGCCATGGCCGGCGTGCCCCTCGCGGCCCTGGTGTCGGTGGCCCTGCCGCGCGGCGCCGCGGTGCCGGTGGGCCAGGGCCTCCTGGCCGGATTGAAGCGGATGGCGGAGCGGTTCGACGTCGGCCTCATCGGCGGTGATACCAATGCGTGGGACGGACCCCTGGTGATCAACGTGGCGGTCCTGGGCGAGGCGGCACCAGCCGGGCCCGTACGCCGGTCAGGAGCCCGGCCCGGCGATGTCATCCTGGTCACCGGGCCTCTTGGTGGCAGTCTCTGCCGGGGCCGTCATCTTCGGCCCGAGCCGCGTATCCGTGAAGCCCTGGCCTTGCTGCAAGCGGCGCCGCTGGGTGCGATGATCGACATCTCCGATGGCCTCTCCTCCGACCTGGGCCATATTCTCGCGGAGAGCGGCGGGTTGGGAGCGGTGCTGGACGCGGCTGCCATCCCGATCCATGCCGACGCGGTGCAGGCTGCCCGGGAGGACGGGATCCCGGCGCTTCGAGCACGCGCTGCACGACGGCGAGGACTTCGAGCTTTGCCTCACCCTGGTCCCGGCCGCCGCAGATTCCTTGCTGGCGGCGCCTCCCACGGAGGTCCGGCTCTACCGCGTGGGCGAGATCACCGCCGAGCCGGGGCTGCGGCTGCGCCAGGCGGGTGGGAGCATTTCCCCGCTGGAGCCGCGCGGGTTCAACCATTTCCGGGATGCCGCGGGACCAGGCTCATGAAGGTCAGCCGCACCGGTCGCGTCCTGTCCGTCGATCTGCACTCCGAGCAGGAAACGGAGGAACTGGGAGCTGCGCTGGCCCGCATGTGCAAGCCGGGTTGCGTGATTGGACTGGCCGGTCCGCTGGGTGCAGGCAAGACCCGGCTGGTGCGGGCCCTTGCCGAATCGCTAGGAGTCGATCCGGCCGCCATCGCCAGTCCGACCTTCGTTTTGATCCATGAATATCAGGGGCGGATGCCGGTGTATCATTTCGATGTCTACCGGCTGCGGTCCGCGCAGGAGTTCGACGACCTGGGCGTGTGCGATTACTGGAACGCCGGCGGTGTCTGCCTCATCGAGTGGGCAGACCGGGTGCAGCCACTGCTTCCGGCTGACACCTGGTCCCTGACGATCGAACCTTCCGGTCCGTGCAGCCGCCACGTTGAGATCTCGTTTCCGGCAGCCGCTGACGGGGCGGATCTCGCCGATCACCTGGCGCGGGGGCCTGGCGAAACACCGAGCCGCGGCGCGGTTTGACCCGACGATTCCGGCGGCATAGGGTTGAGCGCGTCGTCTTTCCGCGGGTGCACCGGTCGCGGTGCTACGGAGGACGTCGGGATCCCTGGGAGTGCTGCGCCGTGAGCTTGTCTGCCCCGTCGGTACTACCTCCGCTGCTGGATCTTGGAGAAAGGGATGACCGCCCGTCGTTCTATCCCCGGGTTGTCAACACCTTCGAGGAAGCGGGCCTGAGCCACGCCATGGTCGAGAGCCTGGTCCTGAAATTCCTCATGAACCTGGGCACGGCGTCGGGCCGGCGCATCTCCTCCGAGCTGGGGCTGCCATTCGGCCCCTTCCCGGAGTTTCTGCGCCAGCTCAAGAACCAGCAGATCGTCAACTACACGAGCGCCGGGACAGCCAGCGACTTCGTCTACTCCCTGACCGACCACGGCAGGGCCCGGGCGAAAACCTACCTCGAGGAGTGCACCTACGTCGGCACCGCACCGGTCCCGTTCGAGGACTACCTGGACTCGATCGCCGCCCAGACGATCGCCACCGAGCATCCGAAAGAAGAGGACCTGCGCAGGGCCTTCGCGGACCTGCTCATTTCCGAGCGTACCTTCGACATGCTCGGCCCGGCGATCAACTCCGGCCGCGGACTGTTCCTGTACGGCTTTCCGGGCAACGGAAAGACCAGCATCGCCGAGCGGATCACCCGCTGTTTCGGCACCAGTGTCTGGATTCCCCGGGTGCTCTGCATCGAGGGCCAGCTCATCAAGCTCTTCGACATGGCCAATCATGAGCCGATCGAGGATTCCGGCTCCAGCGGCCTGCTCGACTGCAACGAGCACGACCGCCGCTGGGTGCATATCAAGCGGCCCACGATTGTCGCCGGCGGCGAGCTGCGGATGGACGACCTGGAAATCCGCTACGATCCGGTGACCAAGGTGAGCGAGGCCCCCTTGCAACTGAAAAGCAACCTGGGCAGCTTCCTGATTGACGACTTCGGCCGCCAGCGGATGCAGCCCGTGGAATTGCTCAACCGCTGGATCGTCCCCCTGGAAAAGCGCTACGATTTCCTCAACCTCGCCAACGGCAAGAAGGTCCGGGTGCCGTTCGACCAGCTCATCATCTTCTCCACGAATCTCGAGCCCAAGCAACTGGTCGACGAGGCGTTCCTGCGGCGCATCCCTTACAAGATCCACGCGGCGGATCCATCCGAAGCGGAATTCCGCCAGATGATCGAGATGTTCGCGCCCAAGCTCGGCTTCGACGAGGTTGACCAGGAGGCCGTCGATTACTTGCTGGAACGCCATTACAAGCGGAGCAAACGCCCGTTCCGGTGCTGCCAGCCACGCGACCTCTTGCTCCAGGTGCGGAATTTCTGCATTTATAATGACCTCCCTCTGGTGCTCAAGCCCGAGTACTTTGATTTCGCCGTGGGCAATTACTTCACCGTCATGTGACCTGTAGCGCATGCCTTGTGCATTGCCTCGATTGGCCGGGCAGTGCACCCGGCGGAGCCCGCGAGAACTGACGCGCCATCCGTCCCCGCGGTATCATCGCTGGACGGGGAGGATGGACAATGGCAGATGCGGGGATCAGCGATCTTCTGGAGTACGACGTCGCCGTGCTGGGGGCGGGCGCAGCCGGGCTCTTTGCGGCGATCCGGGCGGCGGAGCTGGGCGCGCGGGTGCTCCTGCTCGAGAAGAACCGCCGTGCGGGCGTGAAGATCCTGATTTCGGGGGGAACCCGGTGCAACATCACCAATGCCCGCGGCCTGCGCCGGCTGGACGCCGTATCGGGGCCGGTCGACCCGGCGTTCAACCCGGAATGGTGCCGGGGCATCCCGGCAATCCAGGCGGCCTTCGGAACGGGCGGCCCGTTCCTGGGCCCAGCGCTGCGGCGCCTGGACGTTGACCAGACGGTCCGGATGTTCCAGGCCGAGGGGGTGACCTCCAAGATCGAAGCCAACGGCAAGGTTTTCCCGGCCTCCGACCGTGCTGTGGACGTCCTGGAGGCCCTCCTCCGCAGGCTCGATCGGAGCGGAGCCAGGTTTCGCGGCCGGAGCCCCGTCCTGGCCATCGAGCATATGCGAACCGAGGATCCTGCTTCGGCTCCCGCATTCGCGATCCGCCTGGACGACGGAACCGTCACCGCACGCCGGGTGATCCTGGCGGTGGGCGGCAGTTCCTACCCTGGTTGTGGAACGACGGGCGACGGCTATGCGCTCGCCGGCTCGTTTGGCCACACGATCGCAACGACCCGTCCTGCACTGGTGCCGATCCGGGTCGTCCCTGAGTGGGTCTCCTCGCTGCGGGGCCTGAGTCTCCAGGACGTGGTGGCCACGGTGCAGGCGAAAGACGGTCCGAGCCGCGAGGCCCAGGCTCTGCAACAGCGCAGGGAGGCGATTCTCTTTGCCCATTTCGGCCTGAGCGGTCCGGCAATCCTGGATGTCAGCCGTGCGGTGGCACGCCACGAGCAGCCGGAGACGCTCGAGCTCCGGCTCGACCTCCTGCCCGGCAATTCACGTGAGCAGGTCGACGGTCAGCTTCAGGCCGCGTGTCGCCAGGGCCGCCCGGCCGTCGTATCCGTCCTTTCCTCGATGCTGCCGCATCGCCTGGCGGAATGCTTGATGGAGGTCGCCGACGTGCCTCGGGGCCGCATCGGTCCGGATCTGTCCCGTATCGAGCGCATGCGCCTGATCTCCACCTTGAAGGGCGTCGTGCTGCCGATCCGGGGCACGCTCGGCTTCGAAAAAGCCGAGGTGACGAGTGGAGGCGTGGTGCTCGACGAGGTGGACCCGCGCACGCTGGAGAGCCGGATCGTGCCTGGATTGCACTTCGCCGGAGAGATTTTGGATCTCGATGGTCTGATCGGCGGTTACAACTTCCAGGCGCCTGGAGCAGCGGCTGGCTGGCGGGGGAGACAGCGGCACTTCTGAGCCGGAACTGATCATTGTGTTTCATCGCACGAAGCCTGCCTGGTTCGCCGCCAGGCCCGAGAAACCGACGCTCCGCATGGCCGAGGTCACGGCTTGCAATCCCTGTTGATGCAGCCCCGAGGCACGCAGCGTGGAGTAGGCGGAATTGACGGCCCGGTTCACCTGGGCCGGATTGAGCCGGCCGCCGTTCATGATCGTTTCCATGTCGAGAGCCAGCCGCTCGGTGTTCAGGAGCGGCGTTCGGCGCTGCGGCAGGTAGTTGATGAGATGCTGAGAGAGCTGGCTGACCGCGCTGGAGGGGGGCCGCATGCCGCGCTGGGTCACCGCCATGAGGTCGTTGCGCAGGATGTTCCGATCGTTCGGCGGCGCGGCGTAGCCGACCGTCAGCGTGTTCAGATCGCGCACCAGCCTGGACAGGCGGCTCATCCGGTTCGACACCCTGGCAGAACCGCGGTAGCCGTAGCCGCGGTAGGCGGACCTGGAGCCGTAGGAGTTCCTGTAGTTATGGTAGCCGTGATGGATTGCCAGCCCGGACTGGTTCGCAAACGGCATGAGCGAACCGTAAAGCATCAGAGGAGATGTGCCGGCCGCGCTGATGGCAGACGGCGTGCCGGCGCTGGCCGCCGGCGCTGCGGAAGTCGAAGCGTTCGCGGCCGAAGCGTTCGCGGCCGGTGTGGTCGCAACCGTCGCGGGACGGCTCGCCAGCGCAGAACCTGGTTTCTGGCTGGTGCCGCCTCCCTGGTTCGGTATAGTGATCTGTGATGGGTGAAGCGACGACCCGCTCGCGCCCCGGGTCGCGAAGGGTGTGGCGGCTCGCGGACTGGCAAGGGCCGAAGCCCGTTGTGTTCCAGTCGACCCTGACACATGAGCGCGCGGCGGGCTGGGTGCATGAACCCGGGGCGTCACGGCGGCATGCGAGCTGCCTGTGTGCCCGCCACCTCCACCCCTTCCCGCATGGCTTGCACTGCCGGCATGGCCCCCGCCGCCGGCATGGCCTCCGCCGCCGGCATGACCGCCTCCACCCCCTCTGCCAGCGTGCCCGCCCCCTTTGCCTGGTCCCGCCAGCGCCGTAGTGGTCAGTATGACGACCAAGATGGCTACATGCATCTCCATGCGCATCGTTATTCTCCCTCGCACCGGGGGCTGGCTGCTCCAGTCAATGCGCTGCGCTGGATCCAGCAAGGAACTGCTCAGAAGATTGAACCCTCGGCCTCCGCGGAAGTATCGCCCGAACGAACAGAGATACTGAAGCAGGTGTGAGCTGGGGCGCCTGCACGCACGCTTTCAGCAGATTCTCGGCATTTCCTCGCCGATGGGCACATCGAGCACGAAAGTGCGGTCTGGCGTCCGTACCAGAACGGAGCCCGCGGCTTCCGCCTGGACCCGGCCGATCGTGGCGGCCTCGCGACCGAGCGGGTGCGCCCGCAGCGACTTGAGTGTGGCCTGCTCATCTTCCGGAGCAACCAGGAAGAGCATCTTTCCTTCGTTGGCGACCAGCAGAGGGTCGAGGCCAAGGATTTCGCAGACTTTACGGACCGATTCCGGAACGGGGATCGCCGCTTCTTCCAGCAGAATGCCTGCGCCGGCCGCCTCCGCGATCTCGCTGAGGGTGGCACCCACTCCGCCCCGGGTCGCGTCCCGCAGGCAGCGCGGACGTATACCGGCACGATACACGGTGGCCACCAGGTCTCCCAGAGCGGCCGAGTCGCTCATGAGGTCGGGTTCGTGGTCAAGGCCTTCGCGCAGGGCCATGATGGTCATGCCGTGCAGGCCGATCGGCCCGCTCACGATGACGGCATCTCCCGGCTTGACGGCGCGCGGGTCCGGGGGCGGGTCCGTCATCATCAGCCCGACTCCGCTGGCCGTGATGTAGATGCCGTCTCCCTTGCCATGCTCCACCACCTTCGTGTCGCCGGTGACCAGTTCGATGTCCGCTTCCTCGGCCGCTTTGCTCATCGCCTCGACGATCCGTTCCAGGTCGGCCAGCGGGAACCCTTCCTCCAGGATGAACGCGGCCGACATCCATCGCGGCCTGGCACCGCAGGCGGCCAGGTCGTTCACGGTGCCGTGCACGGCCAGCGAGCCGATGTTGCCGCCGGGAAAGAACGGCGGGCTCACCACGAACCCGTCGGTCGTGAACGCAAGCTTTTGTGTCTGCAAGTCCAGGTACGCGCCGTCGTGCTCGCGAGCCAGCTCCTTGCTGCGGAAGTGCTTGTGAAACACCTCCTGGATCAACCGGCGCGACATCTTGCCGCCACCCCCGTGAGAGAGCAAGATTCGCTTGCCGGATTGCGGAGTGATCGACCGGGCGAGGCCACGTGACCGGACTTCTGTATCGGACATGAACAGATTCGCTCCATGGAATTCATCACTGATCATTGCATGAGTTGCAGCGCCGCTGCCCAGACCTGGCCAACGGCCAGACCGCCATCACCCGGGGGCACCCGGTGCGGCGCGAGTACACGAAATCCGTCGGCTTGCAGCATGCCGGCCACCCGCTCGCTCAGCAGCCGGTTCTGAAAGCAGCCACCCCCCAGCGCGACAGTCTCCAGCCCCACGCGACGCGCGATCTCGAGACACCCGATCGCCAGGGAGTTGTGGAAATAGGCGGCAATACTCGACGCCGTGTGCCCCGCAGCCAGTCTCTGCCGGGTTTCAGACACCCAGGGTCGCCAGTCCAGGCGATAGGGCAAGCCGGCATCGGAACCGGCATGCTGGACAGCGATGTTGTCAAA
Organism: uncultured Planctomycetaceae bacterium; assembly: GCA_963833985.1. Lineage (GTDB taxonomy): Bacteria > Planctomycetota > Planctomycetia > Isosphaerales > Isosphaeraceae > Aquisphaera. The sequence continues at coordinate 3,822,250 of CAWIAD010000002.1, read as the reverse complement.
GGCTCCCTGCTCCGACGGGTCGGCCAGGTCCTCAAATCGCATGGCGGCCTCTGCCTCGTAGGCCGAGCGCTGGGCGATGCCGAGCAGCGAAGCCCAGGCGTCGAAGAGCCGGCCTGCGCTGGTTGTCACCGAACTGGCCCGCGGCGAACGCAGAGCGGAGGTCAGCAGCGCCTGCTCGGCGGTGGAAAACCCCTGGTTCTCGGGGAACGGTTCGCCGGCGGCGAAACAGACGCCGGCGGCACACCGCCTCGGCTCGCGGGCGGCCCGGTCCCCGCCCACCAGCGAGAACGGCCAGATTGATCCCACCCGCTGGAACCGGGCTCCGTCCACTTTCAGGAATTCTCCGCCCCAGATCGATCCGTCGCTTCCGTAGCCCGTGCCGTCCCATGCAATCCCCAGCGCCGGGCCGTGCGCACCGTACTCGGCCAGGCAGGCCATGATATGGGCGTGGTGATGCTGGATGGTCACGGCAGGCAGTGGCTGCTCGCTGGCATATCGGGTCGTGAAATAGTCGGGGTGGGCGTCGTGCACGATGAACGCGGGGGCCACTCCGAAGAGCGCGGTCAGGTCGGCGACGTTCTCGACATAGCGATTCCGCGCCGGGCGTATCGAGATCACCGATATGCTGTCCCAGAAAAAGCTCGCGGCCGCGCGTGAAGGCAATCGCTGCCTTCAAGTGGCCCCCGGTGGCAAGCAGTGCGGGGGGCTCGAACGGTAGCTCGATGCGCACCGGGGCCAGCCCACGGCCGACCCGGATCGGCACCGGCCGCCCGGCGATGATCCGCACCAGGCAGTCATCGGCATGGCGGAGAATCCGGCGGTTGTGGAGGACGAACGCATCCGCGATATGTCCGAGCTCGGCACGCGCCGCGGCGTTCTCGGTCGGCATCGGTTCGTCGCTCGGGTTTCCGCTCGTCGCCACCAGCGGCCGGCCGACCATCTGCACCAGGGCCCGGTGCAGTGGCGTGTAGGCAATGAAGACGCCGACGCTGGCCAGCCCGGGTGCCACGCCGGACGCCAGGGTCGAATCGGCCCGGCGCTGAGCAGCACAATGGGCGCCTCCGCGCTCAGCAGCGCGGCGCGCGCGGCCTCGTCGACCTCGGCGTGTGCACCGATCTCCTCGAGATTTCCAAACAGCACCGCCAGGGGCTTACGATCGCGCCGCTTACGCTCGCGGAGCAGGGTGACGGCCTGTTCCGACGTCGCGTCGCAGAGCAGGTGAAAGCCGCCAATTCCCTTGACGGCCAGGATCTTTCCCTCACGCAATTGCCGCGCGGCTTGCTCCAGCACCGGGAAATCCGACGTGTCGGCTGGTTCAGGAGCCGGCTGCGGCAAGGAGTGTGGAGCGCCGCCGGGCTCCAGCCAGATGCGTGGGCCGCACCGCGGGCAGGAGGTATTCTGTGCGTGAAATCGTCGGTCGGCGGGGTCCTCATATTCCTTCTGGCAGTCCGGGCAAAGGAGGAAATCGATCATCGTCGTCCGCTCGCGGTCGAACGGGGCGGAAACCTGGATGCTGAACCTCGGCCCGCAATCGGTGCAGCCGGAAAGGGCAAAGCCATGCCGGCGATCCTCTGCGGAGTGGAACTCCGCCAGGCAGGCCGGGCAGGCCGCCAGGTCGGGCGTGATGAGCACTCGGAGTAAGGCTCCGGCGCCGGGCTTGCCGGCGGAGCCAATCTCGTCGCTCCGGCGGATGGCGAAGCCGCGATGGCCTTCGGGAAGTGTGTCCTCGACCGTGACCGACAGGACCTCGGCGGCAGGCGGCAGCTCGCCGGTCAGCCGCCGTCGAAAGTCGGCAAGTGGGACCTCGGGCCCCTCGATATGAATCACCACTCCGTCGGGCGTATTCTTGACCCAGCCGCCCAGCCTCAGACCCGCCGCCAGCCGCACCACGAACGGGCGGAAGCCCACGCCCTGCACCCGCCCCAGCACGCAGAGCCGCTGTGCGACGCTCTTCGTCTCCGCGGATTCTTGGCCAGCCGGCTCAGGGTGCCGACTTCCCCCGGGACTGGCCATTTTTTCGTTTCTCCCCGTGGCAGCCGACGTTCGAGCTCGTAAGATGGTCGGCCAATCCGGCTTTCTACATCTCGGAGCCTCTACCGATGTTACTAAGACTTCCCGTGGCTTGCCTATTCCTCTGTGCCTGCGTTCACACCTCCATCGCTCGCGGTGAACTGGAAGTTGGTGCAGCCTCGCGGTCGATCACGCCTCGGCCGCTCTTGCCCATTTCGGGAGGTATGGGAGTGCCCAGGCCCGCAACGGAAACACGGGGCGAGCTCACGGCCCGGGCGCTCGTGCTGCGCCACTCGGGCGTCTCCGTGGCCATCGTCTCGCTGGACCTGCTCGGTTTCCCATCGGTACTGTGCGATCGAGTTCGGCAAAAGGTGGATCGCATTCCGGCCGCGAACATCCTGATCGGCTCGACGCACACCCATAGCGCTCCGGAATGCTACGCTTTCCCCGATGGCAAGGGCGGACATACGGGCGATCTGGATTACATCCAACGCGTCTGCGACCTGACGGCAGCCGCGATCAACGAGGCTGCCGACCGCCTCCAGCCCGCGGCGCTGAGGATCGCCAGCGGCGAGGCGCAGGGGAAGATCGCATACAACTACTACGCACCCGATCTCTACGACCGGCGGATGAACGTGATCCAGGCCCTCGGCCGCGATGGCAAGGCCATTGCCACACTGGTCAACTACGCGGTCCATCCCGAAGTGCTGGGCAACGATATCGGCATTTGCAGCCCCGACCTGGTTGGTCCGCTGTATGACGAGATCAAGGCTCGCGAAGGAGGGATGGGCCTGTTCATGAACAGCGCCCAGGGCGGAATGGTCACGGCCGACAACCGCATGCTCGACCAACCCCGGGACAGCCAGCGCGGCTACTGGCATGACGCCCGTACCTGGGAGGAGTGCCTGAGGATCGGCAAGTTGATGGCCGGCGAGGCCCTCCGGATCGTGCGCGATGCCCCGGTCCAGCCGGCCCCTGACCTCTTCTGCGACTCCCTCTCGGTGCGGTTTCCGGTCCAGTCGGACGCCATGTGGGCCGTGGTGACGGGCTCGCCACTCAAGTATCCGTACAACCACGACCGCTCGATCACGACCCGGATCAACCTGGTGAACGTGGGCAGCGCTCAGATCCTCACCATTCCCGGTGAGGCCCTGCCCAACATCGGCTTTTATCTCAAGCGGAAGATGCGCGGTGAACCGAACTTTCTGTTCGGCCTGACCAACGACGCATTCGGCTACATCCTGACGAAGGTCGACTTTCAGAGCTTCCCCCGCTACGACTACATCTCCCGTACATCCCTGGGCGAGATGACCGGCGAGATCCTGATCGACAAGGCACTCGAGCTGGTCAAGAAATCGCCGCAGCCCGAGCAAGCCAGGCCCGAGCCTTCGCTGCCGTAACCTCAAAAAAAACGTGTGCGTTCGGTGACCCCCTTCTTGCGGCCCATGCCACGATCACGGCACGGCCGAGAGGGGGTGTACCATGGCCAAGACCGTACGCGGGCGACCGAGCCGCGTGCCGTACTGGCGGCAGGCCATCGCCCGTTGGAAGCGAAGTGGTCTATCCGTCCGGGCGTTCTGCGGGGCTGAGAGCCTCAACCCGATGACGTTCTACCGGTGGTGCAGAGAACTGGGGCGACGAGACCAGCCTCAGTCCGCCTTCCTCCCCGTGCATGTTCTCGCCGAGACGACCGAGCCGTCCCCGGTCGGCATCGAGTTCGTCCTCGCCAACGGACGATCGGTGCGCGTCTCAGCCGGCTTCGATCCCCGGACCCTCGTGCGCGTCGTCGGGCTGTTCGAGCGTGGTGAGCGTCGGTTCTGGTGTGCGCGATCTGCCAGCAGATCCGCATGGTGCGGATAAAAGGTCTCATGGTGCGTCGAACAGCACCACACCGCCGCTGCCGCGGGTGTCCTCGTATCCCGCGGCGATGCGGCCCTCCAGGCCGAAGGCCACGCCCCAGACCTCGCCCTCATCGACCTTCAGCGGCGCCGGGCGGACCCGCTCGCCGCGCGCGTCGAAGAGCACGACGCCGCTGGGGTCGGGGCGGCGGCCGACGTAACCGACGGCTATGCGGCCCTCCGGGCCGAACGCCACGCCCCTGATCATGCCCTCGCCCTGCTCGACCTTCAGCGGCGCGTTGCGGAGCCGCTCGCCGCGCACGTCGAAGAGCACCACACCGCCGCGCTCGAAGCCGTGGGAGTAAGTGACGGCGATGCGGCCCTCCAGGCCGAAGGCCACGCCCCAGACCTCGCCCTCATCGACCTTCAGCGGCGCCGGGCGGAGCCGCTCGCCGCGCGCGTCGAAGAGCACCACGCCGCAGCCAGCGCCGCTGGCATAACTGGCGGCGATGCGGCCCTCCGGGCCGAAGGCCATGCTCTTGACGACGCCCTCCTTGACGTCCAGCGTCCCCGGCCGGAACCGTTCGCCGGCGCGGTCGAAGATCACCTCGTCGCCAACGCCGTCTCGGTCGAAGATCATCACGCCGCCACCACCGATACGGTCGTCGTAACCGACGGCGATGTGGCCCTCCGGGCCGAAGGCCACGCTCACGACGGGGCCCTCGTCCTCCTTGAGCTTCAGTGGCGCGTGGCGGAGCCGCTCGCCGCGCGCGTCGAAGACCACGACGCCGCCATGGTCGGGGCGGCCGCCGGCTGGGAAGCTGAAGGCGTAACCGGCGGCGATGCGGCCCTCCGGGTCGAAGGCCACGGCCCGGACGCCGCCCTCGGCGACGGGAAGGACGCGCGGGGTGGCGGGACGGGTGTCGGTGACCCGGCCCTCCTCGACCGCCGGCAGCGCGGCGCCCGCGGCTTGTGCCTCGGCCACCCCCGGCCTGGCGGGGTCCTTCGGCTTCTGGGCGAAGGCCCGTACCAGGGCGGTACTGACGCCGAGGATCACCAGGGCGCCTGCGAGCGTCTTCCATCGGGCGAGCCACATGGTCCTCATCCCTTTCTCTGCCAAGGTCGCGACAGGATCCGGAACCACTTCGGCCGCCTCCATTGAGCCGAGCACCTGACCCGAGACGGGCCGGAGGGCGGCCTGCACGATGCTCTGCACCAGCGCCGCCGACGGCTGATCGATCGACGGTCTCGGCGCCGCTGGGATGACAGCGGGGGCCATACCCCGCCGGGTCAAGCGTTCGCGCAAGCGGTCCCGCGCCCGCGCCAGACGGCTGCGGACCGTCCCGTCAGGCCAGCCGAGCCGGTCTGCCGCCTGCTTCTGCGTCAATCCCTCCAAGTCGCAGAGGATGGCCACGGCGCGGTACCTCTCCGGCAGACGGCGCAATTCCTCATGGAGGATGGCATCGCGATCATCCCACGCCTCGTCACGGACGGTCGGCATCGCCAGCGCGGCGGCCCTCCGCTCGTGGGCGCGCTGTCGGGACGCGCCTCCGCGGGCGCAGCGGGCGACGTGATGTGCGACGGACAGGAGCCATGGCCCCAGCGAGCCGCGGACCCACAGCCCCCCCGCCTTGCGGGCCAAGACAAGGAAGGTCGCCTGGAATGCATCCTCGGCCGCGTGCGGATCGGAGAGGATCGCCTGGCAGGCCCGGTAGACCATCGGGCCATGCCGCTTCACCAGGACCGTGAAGGCCAGCTCGGCGGCCATCCGGTCGCCGCCGGTGAACACCTGGAGCAGCTGGCGATCGGTCTGCTCTGCGACCGCCCCCCCATCGAAGAGCGCCTCGATGTATCGGAGAAAGGCCCGCTGACCATCCTTCATCCGTCATTCCTCCCGGACGGTTTGTCTCGGCATCTGGTGATAATGGGCCCGGGGAGGATGATTGCTCCAACTTTTTCCCAAGAGGAGACAAGTCCTGGCGATCGGGCTGGGTCGCCGAGAGTCCCGGCCCGTCGGCAGGGCGAGTCCCCCGGTGCACGAGGGAGGAATGCACACCGAGGACCAGTCGTTGATTCTAGCTGACCCCGCCCATCGCTTGAGAAGTCCGTTCGTCCCTCAGTCGATGCCGAGGGCACACTACTGAACCGACGGTCAGCACCGAGCGTTGGTTTTTGTCCGTTTGCGATCCTACCCCGATGTCAGCGCACCGTCCCCGTGGCGGCGGCTGAGCCGAGCCGCCGATCGGAACGGGGTTCAGCGGACGCACACAAAAAAACCCAGGCGTCATGACGGAGTTGCACCGGCCCATGGCCGGGTCGCCAGACCGACCAGTTCGCTATCTGAGCGATTCCAGAAAAGCGATCAGGTCGGCAAATTCATCGGGCGACAGGGCATCGACGAGCCCGGCGGGCATGAGCGAGGTATCCGCGGTCCGCCGCTCGTCGATGTCGGCCAGGGAGACGCGGACGGGCTTCAGATCCGGGCCGACCAGCTCGATGTCGGTGGCGGTCTCGCCGCGAACCAGGCCGGTCAAGACGGTGCCGTCCGTCCGGGCGATGAGCACTGGCTGGTAGCCGCTGGCGATGCGACTGGAAGGCTCGAGGACTGAGCGGACGATCTCCTCTCGGTCGTACTTGAGCGACAAGCCGGAGAGGTCCGGGCCGATGCGCGCCGAGCCGCGGCGTCCAGCGGTGTGGCACTTCACGCAGCCAATCCCGTTCGGGTCAAAGAAGAGGGCTTCGCCGCGGATGGCGACGCCCGCATGAGAGCGGGCATAAGTGCGCAGCGATTCCCTGGTCTTCGGGGCGCTTCGCATCACAACTCCGGGGTCGCTCCTGTCCGAGACCTGGACGCTGAATGACCAGGCGCCGATGCCCTGCCGGGACTGCACCATGATCCGGTTCGATCCCTTTCTGAGCGTGATCCGGGCGGTATCCGAGCTGGGAGCGTACACCCGGCCGGCGTTGCTGTCGGTGTGCAGGACGACCGATCCGTTCACGGTGATGGTGATCGTGCCGCTGGAACCGGCCAGCAACAAGGCCGAGCGATCCTCATCAGAGCCGAGGTTGGCGACGCCCACGGCCGCCAGGTCGGCCGACACGCGCTGGTCGAATCCCGAATCCGCTCGACCGCCTGCATGAGATTTCAGGTCGTCGATCACGACTCGCCCGGTTGCCGTCTCACCTTGCCTTTCAGTCCAGGCGATCACGCGGCCCAGGGCGCCGACGTGGCTTCCGGTGAAATCGATTGCATCCGGATTGGCAAAGGGCCGGCCCATGTTGCTGGGGAAGGGGCCGATCACCCTCCATTCGGTGACCGGCTGAAATTGCACCAGGACGCGTTCCACCGCCAGGGCGGCCTGTTCCGACAGTTGGCCCCCCTGAACTCGCGACCTGAGGGTCTCCGCGACGAGATCACGGATGGCGTTCAATGCGGCATCGCCGGCGCGTCGCACGTCGGGCGCCCGGTCATCGAGGGCCTTCAGGTACACGTCCATGCCCGCCGGATCGGGAACCGCGGCCAGGGCGCTGATCGCCTCGGCCCGAAACGCAGCATCGCCGGAGAGTTCCAGCAGCCTGGGAATGGCCGCGCGGATCTTGAGCGAGCCGGCTCTCCTGATGGCGACCAGGCGCACCTCGGCGCAGGGGTCATCCAGCCGGCCGATGATGGCGCGGCAAATCGACGGCGTGGAGGGACTACCCAGCCCTGTGAGCGCGGCGATACGGATCGTCGGGTCAGCGTGATCGAGATACGTCTCGAGTTCACCTGGGGAGAGAAATCCCTCGCGGCCGAGAGCGGAGATGCTTCGTGCCACCAGGGGCAGGGGTGCGGCCGCGTCACGGGCGACTTCCCGCAGCACCACCCGGGCGTTCGGCCCGCCGGCGGCCTGGATCACATCGAGCGCGGCAGCTCGCACCTGTTCGTCGCCGCGCGGATCCTTGAGCAGGCCTCTCAGCACGGGGACGGACTCGCGATCGCCAAGCCGTCCCATCGCCTGGACCAGCAGGGCGAGGTTCGCCGGATCGCGTTCCCGCCTCAGGGCGGCTCGCAGCCGGGGCAACGCGCGCGGGCCAACGTCCGCCAGGCCGCCGATCGCGCTGCGCCGGACCGCAGGCGCGGGATCGTCGAGGGCCGCGACAAGACCCTCGAACACTTCCGTCATGCCTTCCGGTTCCCATTCACTGGTTTTGCGCGGACGTTCGCCGGCCAGAGGCGTGGGGCCGAACCAGTAACCGGTCCATTCCGGGTAGCAGCGGTACAGGCTCGCGAGCGTCGCGACGAGCCGGCTCCGCCAGGCGGCTTCGCACGAACGCTCGCGCGCCATGACGAGCGCCCTGGCTACAACGACCGACCACCATTCGTCGCAGAGTCTGAGAGCCGATTCCCGGCGGCGCAGATCGACGAGGGCGTCTGCCAGCGTGCCGGCCTCGGGCGTTCCGAGCGCACGAATCGCCCGGCGAATCGACCAGTCCACGAACGGGTCCGGATCACCAAGCGCGGCCAGGAGCGGCCAGATCACTCCGCGATCGCCAATCCTGCCCAGCGCGATGGCCGCTGCCCGGCGGCAAATCGGAGAGGCGTCCCGCAGCAGACCGGTCAGGGCCGCAGACGGCTGCCGATCGCGGCGGATTCCGGCCGATCGGGCCGCCTGGCTGCGGATCTCGGCGTCGGCATCGGTCAGGGCCTCCCGGATCGCCTGCCGGGCGGCCATGGTGCCAATCGCATCAAGTGCCCAGAGCGCGTGCAGCCGCGAACGTCGCGCACCTCTGCCGCGTAGACTGGCCAGCAGGGGCCCCTCGGTCTCCTGGCTTTGAGCTGCCAGCGCTCGCTGAGCCGCGAGACGGACCGACAGTGCCGGATGATCCAGCGCCACGAGCCGATCGGCAACCGATGGGCCCGTCGGCCGGGGCGCCGCACGCACGCTGTCCGGGCCTGTGTAGGTCAGTCGATACAGCCGCCCCGTTTGCGGACCGGCGACGAGAAACCCGCTGAAGGCCCAGTCGACCAGGAAGAGGGAGTTGCCTCCATCACCGACGGCTATGGAAAACGGCCGGAACTCGTTGATCGTCCCCTTGCGGACGACGAATTCCTGGTCCTTCACCTTGAAGGTGCCTCCGCACTTTTCCAGTTCATAACGTATGAGCGTGCGCCGGCCCCAGTCGCAGAAGAAGAGGTTGCCGTGAAAGCGCTCGGCCAGGCCGTCCTCGTTGTAGCACAGTCCCTGGGCCCCCGCGCCGCCGACGCGGCCTCCCATGATGGGCAGTGCCCGCTCCGGATGCTCCAGGAACTCGTCGGGGTAGCCGTAATGCCCGCCCACGATGTGGTGGGTCAGGCTGTTGGGCCAGTTGCTGCCGTCGTCGTTGCCGTAGGTGAAAATCTCGTCCGTATCGCTGAGGGCGACCGACAGGGGGTTCCTCTCGCCCGTCGACACGACCTCCAGACCGCTGCCGTCGGGCCGCACGCGGATGACGCCTCCGCCGTGGAGCCGGATCGTCGTGCCGTCCCTGCCCACGCCTCGGGGAATGCCCTTGTCTCCGATCGAGATGTAGAGATACCCGTCGATCCCGAGGCGAATTCCCGAGGCAATGTGGTTGTTCAACCCATTGAACCCGGGGATGGGTGGCCCCAGCCCAGTGACGAGGTCCACCCGCTGATCGGCCCTGCCGTCGCCGTCGGTGTCGCGGAACGCCGAGAGGTAAGGGGCATGAACGACGTAGAGCGTGCCCTCAACCCACTCGAGTCCCATGGCGGCCCAGAGGTTCTCGGCAAAGACCCGCACCCGCCCGTTCTTGATCGCAACGACGGAGTCGGCCGGGACCGTTGGCGGCCCGGGCATGTCCATGGGATCCTGCCCCAGGTAGATCGTCCCGTCGGGCGCAACGGCAATGGCCGTCGGAAAGCGGATGGCCGGCGCCTCGGCAACCAGCTCGATCTTCCAGCCCGGCGCCAGCTTGAACGGGGTCGGACGGCGAGGCAGGATGCCTGCGGCTACCCCAACGACACCGAGGAGCATCACGATCCGAACCACGCGTCGCATGGGCAGAGACCTGGCCGCGAGCGACCACTTCCGGCGGCAGGTTCCCCCGACTGAAGGACCATCCCTGGAGCGCAGGGGAACTCAAGTGGCAGGAATCATAGTCAAACCTCCGTCGCCCGCCAACGGGTGTTCCGGGCCGGCGTCGGTCCTTCCCAAGAACGTCCGTTCCGGTGCGCGGGAGCCCTCTCTTGCTGAAGGAGCCCATCGGCTGGCGCAAGGGCATGGCACTGGGGGTCATCCTTGCCGGCGCGGTGCTGGTTGACCTGGCGTGAAGCAACTCTCGGCTTCTCAACCCGTTCGCTCATGGCTTATTCTACCTGGTGGCTCGGCTCGCGGGCGGCCGGGATCCGCGATGGCTTGCCGGTCGCGGGGGTCGCGCGTTTCGTTTGCGTCCTTGCCGGCAGGCGTTTCCGGCCCGCGCCCGGGCCCTGAGTGGACTCGCAGGTTCTCACGACATGAAGATCCTGGTTGTTGGCATCGACGGGGCGAACCCCGATCTGCTCTTCGGATCCGAAAGCTTGACCAGCATTCGTTGCTTGATGTCGGCCGGCGTGTACGGCCGCATCGAGAGCGTGGTTCCCTCCACACCCTTTCCCGCCTGGATGTGCCTGGCGACGAGCCAGGATCCGGGATCGCTGGGGGTGTACGGACCACGCAACCGAGTGGACCGCTCGTACGAGCTGTGCCCTGATGTCGTCGATGCGCGGCTCTACTCGGAACCGGCCATCTGGGGTCAGTTCTGCCGTCTCGGCAAGCGGCCGATCGTGCTGAATCTTCCGCAGGGCTCCCTTCCCACCGACACGGGCGAAAAATCGCAGGTCGGCATCGACTTCTGGCTCAATCCCAAGCTCGAGGCCTTCTCTTACCCGGAAACACTTGCAGACGAAATCCGCCGTCTCGTCCAGCTCCCGTCCGTGCTCGTCAAGGGTTTTCAGCTCGGGGACCGGCGGCAGCTCCAGGAGGGCATCGCGACCGTCAGCCGCGACCGTTTTCGCGCCGCGCGACAGTTGCTGGAGACCGAGGCCTGGGACTATTTCCACTTCGTGGATCGCGGGCTCTACCAGATGCATCGAGCGTTCGGCAAAGATCACGACCCCGGGCACCTGCTGCATGATCCCGGCAGTCCGTTCCGCACCGCCATACCCGACTACTACGCGCATCTCGACGCCGAACTCGGCCAGATCATGGAGCGGCTGGATGACCAGACCATCCTGGCCGCCGTTTCCTGCCATGGTTCTCAATCGATGCTGGGCCGTTTCCACATCAACGAGTGGCTGGTGCGGGAAGGACTGCTTGTGCTGAACCGTGCTCCCGAGACGGTCACGGACCTGGACGAGCTGGATGTAAACTGGAAACAGACGCGGGCCTGGTGCATCGGTGGACACCATGCGCAGGTCTTCCTGAACGTGCGCGGACGCGAATCCCAGGGAGTCATCGTCCCGGCCGGCTACGAGGCGTTTCGCGACGAGCTCCAGGCGCGGCTGCAAGCGACGGTCGGACCGGACGGCAAGCCGCTGGGCACGCAAGTGTTCAGGCCCGAGGAGATCTACCGAAATGTGCGCGGCCTGGCGCCGGACCTGATCGTCCAGTTCGGCGGCCTGGCCTGGCGCGCGTCCGGCAGCCTCGGCCATGCCGGGCTCCACGAGGTGCCGCGGGACGACGAGCCGGACGACTGCAACCCCACGTTCTGTGGTGCGTTCTTGCTGGCGGCTCCAGGTCTGGCGGTGAGCGGTGAGATCACCGGGGCAAGCCTGCTGGACATCGCGCCGACGCTTTTGCAACTGGCGGGCCACGAGGTTCCCGAGTCGATGCAGGGCCGACCTCTGGTACCGGCACAGCAGCACCAGCTACCGACCACGGACCAGGACGAGCAAGACGCGGAAGCAATCATCCGCGAGCGTCTCAGTGGGCTCGGGTATATCTGACCGGTCACGCCGGTCGCTGCCTGGTTTTGCCCCGTGACGCAACCGCGGTGCGTGCGCCCCGCGCGAGGGGAAACCTGTCCGTGGTGTCTCGGGGTCGTGGAGGCGGGTGGGCCCCGGTGGTAGAATCGATCGTATCCGCAAAACCTCCAGGACGCCTCGACCGCGTCGGCAATCTCGAACATCGACCTGAGGAGCCAGGCTCATGGCAGCGCCCGTGCATTGGAGAGGCGTGTTCCCCGCGGCCACCACGCAGTTTCATCCCGACCAGGCGATGGACATACCGGGAACGCTCAGGCATCTCGACGCCATGATCGCCGCCGGCGTCCACGGCATGATCATGCTCGGCACGGTGGGCGAGAATTGCTCGCTGGAGTATGCCGAGAAGCTCGAGCTGCTCAAGGCCACGGTCGATCATGTGGCGGGCCGCGTGCCGGTGCTGAGCGGCGTGGCCGAGTGCAGCACGGCGCTGGCTTGCCGGTTCGCGCGTGACGCCGCGAGCATCGGCGTGGTGGGGCTCATGGTGCTGCCGGCGATGGTCTACAAGTCCGACCCGCGCGAGACCATGACGCACTTCCGCACCGTGGCCGGCGCCAGCGACCTGCCGATCATGGTCTACAACAATCCAATCTCGTACAACGTCGACATCACGCCCGAGATGTTCGCCGAGCTGGCCGACGAGGCGAAGTTCGTGGCCATCAAGGAATCATCCGAGAACGTGCGGCGGATCACCGACCTGAAGAACGTTAGCGGCGAGCGCTACGCGCTGTTCTGCGGCGTGGACGACCTGGTGCTGGAAAGCCTGCTGCTGGGGGCAAGCGGCTGGGTCTCCGGGCTGGTCAATGCGTTCCCCGCCGAGAACCGGCTGCTCTGGGACCTGGCCACCAGCGGGCGCTGGGATGAGGCACTGAAGGTTTATCGCTGGTACACGCCGCTCTTGCACCTGGACACGCACGTGAAGCTGGTGCAGTACATCAAGCTGGCAGTGCAGGAGTGCGGTTACGGCTCGGAGCGTGTGCGCGCCCCGCGGCTGCCGCTGGTGGGGCAGGAGCGCGAGCAGATCCTGGCGATCATTCGCCACGGCATCGCGCATCGGCCGCAAAGCGGCTGAGGCGGACACCCAGAAGGAGAGACCATGGCGGCGCTGGAAAAGAACCGCGTGCAGGTGATTGATTCGCACACCGGCGGCGAGCCGACGCGGGTGGTGGTCGCGGGCGGCCCTGTTCTGGGCCAGGGAACCATGGCCGAGCGGCTGGCCGTCTTCCGCGCGCGGCACGACTCATTCCGCTCGGCGGTGGTGAACGAACCGCGCGGCTCGGACGTGCTGGTGGGTGCCCTGCTCTGCCCGCCCGTCGACCCCTCGTGCGCCGCGGGGGTCATCTTCTTCAACAACGTCGGCTACCTGGGAATGTGCGGCCACGGCACCATCGGCGTGGCTGTGACGCTGGCGCACCTGGGCCGGATCGGCCCCGGAACGCACAAGCTGGAGACGCCCGTGGGCGTGGTGGCCTTCGCGATCGACGAGCCGAACCATGTGAGCATCGACAACGTGCCGAGCTACCGCACCGCCAAGGACGTGCCGGTCAATGTGCCCGGCCTGCGCACCTACCTGGGCGACGTGGCCTGGGGCGGCAACTGGTTCTTCCTGGTGCAGGAGCATGGTGAGACGATCGACCTGGCACACTCCGACCGGCTCACCGACATCACCTGGCGCATCCGCCAGGCACTGAACGCACAGGGGACCACCGGCGACGACGGCGGCGAGATCGACCACATCGAGCTCTTCGGCCCGCCCACCGTCCCCGGGGCCCACAGCAAGAACTTCGTACTCTGCCCCGGCAAGGCGTTCGACCGCTCTCCCTGCGGCACCGGCACCAGCGCCAAGCTCGCATGTCTGGCGGCCGACGGGAAGCTGGCGCCGGGACAAGTCTGGCGGCAGGAAAGTCTCATCGGCAGCGTCTTCGACGGATCGGTGCGGATCGCCGAGGGCAAGGTTTTGCCGCGGATCAAGGGCTCGGCCTACATCACGGCCGAGGCCACCCTGATCATCGATCCGCACGATCCCTTTGCGCTAGGAATTCGCTCATGAGCAATTCTTCCAGGCACGTGGTCGTGATCGGCGGTGGAGTCATCGGCACCGCATGCGCCTACTACCTGCTGAAATCGGGCTGGAAGGTCACCGTCGTCGAGAAGGGCACCTTCGGCGGGGGGTCGTCACACGGCAACTGCGGGCTCGTGTGCCCCAGCCACGTCCTGCCCATGGCCGAACCGGGCATGGTGGCCAAGGGCCTGGCCACCCTCTTCCAGAAGAATTCGCCGCTGGCGATCAAGTTCCGTATGGACCCGGCGCTCTGGTCGTGGCTCGTCCATTTCGCCCTGCGCTGCAACCGCCGCGACATGATGGAAGCCGGCAAGGGCATCCAGGCACTCCTGGAATCCTCGCTGGAGCTGTACGGCGAGCTGATCGACCGCGAATCACTGAGCTGCGAGTGGCAGAAGAAGGGCCTGCTCTTTGCTTACCGCTCGCCCCAGGAGATGGATGCCTATGCAGCCACCGATCGCCTGCTTGCCGGCTCCTTCCACTGCCCGGCCCGCCGGTTCGACGGCGACGCCGTCACGGAGCTTGAGCCCGCGCTCAAGCCGGGCCTGGCCGGCGGCTGGTATTACGAAGACGACGCCCATCTGCGCCCCGAAACGCTGATGCGCTCATGGCGCGCACTGCTGGCGGCCGGCGGCGCCGAGATCCGCGAGAACAACGGACTGCGCAGGATTCCGCCGTCAGAACGGCAAGGCGCTCGCCGCACTCACGGAAGAAGAGGGACTGGCGGCCGACGCCTTCGTCGTCGCCACCGGTGCCTGGACGCCCACGCTCAACCTCGAGCTTGGCGGCAAGGTTCCCATCCAGCCGGGCAAGGGCTACAGCCTCACCATGCCCAGGCCGTCCATCTGCCCGAGCCTGCCCATCATCTTTCCAGAGACCCGCGTCGTCGTCACCCCGTTCCAGACCGGCTACCGGATTGGCTCGACGATGGAGTTCTCCGGCTATGATACATCCATCAATCCCGCGCGGCTCCAGCTTCTCCACGAGGGCGCTGCGCCCTACCTGCGCGAGCCCGAATGCGAGCCCATCGAGGAGCAGTGGTACGGCTGGCGGCCGATGACCTGGGACAGCCTGCCGATCATCGATCGCTCTCCGGCCATGGACAATGTCTACGTCGCCGCCGGTCATAACATGCTTGGCCTGTCGATGGCGCCGGCCACCGGCAAGCTCGTCTCGCAGATGCTCGCAGGCGAAGATCCCTTCATCGACCCTCGCCCCTATCGAATGAGCAGGTTTTGAAGGCAGAATGTCGCAGACACTGGCTCGCGAACGCCTGAGCCCAGCGGCCGCGGCCAGCCAGAACCTCTGGAAGTTCCACGGCGCTTCGACTCGGAGAGAGCCCGGCGTCCGGCGCCGATCTCAGAGGGAGTTTGGAAAGTTGCGCGGTTTAGGCAGCAGCAAGCCGACGCACCATAATGTTGATCATAGCAAGATGAATCATTGACGCTGACGTTTCTGGATGGAACTCATAATCCTTGCTCATTCGGCGAAACCGTCCCAACCAGGCGAAGGTTCGCTCCACGACCCAGCGGTGGGGCAGGAGCTTAAAACCCTTGACGTCGTCCGTTCGTTTCACGATCTCCAGGACCCAACCACACTCGCTCTTGACCCACTCCACCAATTTGCCTGCGTAGCCGCCGTCGGCCCAGACCAACTGCAGCCGTGGCAGGTCGTTCCTGATCGCATCGAAAACTGCCTTCGCCCCGTCCCGATCCTGGATACCTGCCGAATGAACGACCACAGCCAGAATCAGCCCCATGGTGTCCACCAGGATGTGACGCTTGCACCCATGATCTTCTTCCCGGCATCGTATCCATCGATCCCCCCTTGCTCGTTTGTCTTTGCCGATTGGCTGTCAATGCACGCCGCGCTGGGCTCCTCGTTTCGGCCCGCTGCAACACGAACCCGTCGACGAAGAATGTCGTGAACTCGTTGGAGAGTTCCGTCACGGGACCACGCTCGAAAGTAATCGTAGACTGTGCCCGCCGGTGGAAAGTCGTGGGGCAAGAGTCGCCAGGCGCATCCCGTTCGCAACAAGTAGAAGACCGCATTGAGCACCTCGCGGATGTTTGTAGTGCGCGGCCGGCCGCCGAACTTCCCTGCAGGAAGGAGCGGTTCGACAATCCTCCACTCTTCGTCAGTAAGATCGCTCTCATACGCCTTCCGCGCCGTGCGCTCGTCCATGATCGGGCTCCGCCCTTGTTCGATGACTACCCTTCCCCTGAGAAGATTCTGCTCAATTCAGAAAATCTGTCCAGCCCACCCAAGTTTCCGAACTCCCTCTCAGTGCGGGGTGGGAGCTGCCGGCCCGCTCGTGCCTTCCTGGTGCACGCGGATGAAGTGGTCGGTGAGCCCGGTGTGGAGCACGGGCATGGGGACCCTGGGCATGTGGCAGTTCAGGCAGTCACGCGCGGGGTTCACCTTGCAGACCACCGTGCGGGTGGTGGCTGCCGCGCCTGGCCCGGCTGCGGTCCCGGAAGCCCCGTGGCACGCCAGGCATTTCCGCTCGTAGAACGCGGCGGATCGCTCGGCGTCGCGATGCGGGTCGTGGCAGGTCAGGCAGCTCAACGCTCCTGAAGATTCCGTGTAGCACCGGCTGAAGGTGAGGGTGATGCCCGGCGAGCGGACCCAGATTGGCTCTTCGCGGCGGTTGCGGATCTCGGACGCGTCGCCAACCACGTGGCAGTCGCGGCATTGCACGGTGGCGGCCTCGCCCGCGCCTGGACCGATGTTGATGAGCGCTCGGTCGGCCAGGTCATTCTCCACCGCGAGCACGTGGTTCCCGCCAGGCCCATGGCAGCGCTCGCAGCCAATGCCCGCGTCGGCCGCTTCGGGACCGGGACCGATCGCGTCGGGATTGCGAAACTGCCGCGGATTGGTGACATGGCATTGAAGGCACCGGACCACGCCGTCGCGAACGGAGATCGTCTGTCCGCGCAGGCTGTCCACACCCGAGGTGCCCACGTCTCCCGAGGTCCTGCCCCAGCCCGATTGCCCCTGACCGTGGAAGTACGACAGGCGTGACGCGCCAGGTGCCGGCGCCATCGCCGCCACCACCATCGCCATCGCGGCCGATCATGGTCAAGTACCGGTCCGTGGTGCCGAACGCGTACGCGAGCACCAGCTCGTAGAGCTTGGGTTCGATAAGGCTCTTGATGACGAGCCGGTTCCGTTCCAGGGCGAAGGCGTGCCGCACGGCGGGATCGTCGGGATCGGGCAACGGCTTTTCCGGCCGCGGCAACGCGAGCAGTGCCTGGCCGCGGTGAAACGTGCGTGCGTGCCGCGTGGTCGCGTGTGTCCGCGCGACGTCGGCATGGCAGCGCGCGCATCGGTCCGATCCCGTGTAGAGGGCCGGCTCGGGCTGGAGCGGGTTCTCGGTGCGATAGACTCCGGACCGGCCCAGCTCGGTCCGGAACCGATCGGGCTGTTTTTGCTGGAGCGCCGAGCGGCTCGCGAGCCAGGCGGCTTCAAGATCGACAGGCTTGCCCGCCGGAGCGACAAGAAGAGGTTCAAGCCAGTGATCGGCCTTGTCCGCCCGGCCCAGGTGGAGCAGGCAGCGCGCCAGCAGCTTGCGATACTCGGCCGGTTC
Source organism: uncultured Planctomycetaceae bacterium (assembly GCA_963833985.1). Lineage (GTDB taxonomy): Bacteria > Planctomycetota > Planctomycetia > Isosphaerales > Isosphaeraceae > Aquisphaera. Next base: position 3,804,752 of record CAWIAD010000002.1, on the reverse strand, counting down.
CAGAGGCGCCCTGGCAGCTTCCGGATCGAGCTCGAGACCGCGCTGGAGCGCCTCGCTTGCGCCGGCGTGGTCCTCGACCGAGAAGCGGTTGGTGCCCAGCAGCATGAAGCCCGCGGCCTCCCAGCCGGGAACGCGCGCCAGACGCTCGGCGAGCCTGGCGGACTCATCGAAGCGCTGCATGCGCGAGAGCAGGTTGGCCAGCGCCATGAGGGTTTCCGGATGGTCGCCGGCTTCTGCCGCCTTCGACCAGACGGCCAGCGCCGGGCCTCGTCGCCCATGCGGCCGGCGGAGAGGCCGATCAGAAAGGCGTCTTCTGAATCGTTTGCGGCGTCCGGCAGGCGTTCACGATAAAGGGTTGCCCCGGCCGCATCACGGCCCATGCGGATTGACGAGCGGGCCAGCAGCCGCAGCGCCGCCGGATCCTCCTTGCCGGACTGGAGACGCTCACGCGCCAGGCTCGCCGCGCGCGGCCAGTCCCCGCGCTCGTAGGCCAGGCGGGCAGCCGCGAGCGGGTCGGGCCGCCCGGCACGATGGTAGATGCCCAGGGCGAGGACCCCCAGGCCCAGGAGAATCAGCAGGCTGACGATCCACTCCCAGAATCGCGGCCGGCTTCTCGTCGTCATCGATGAGTCCCGTTCTGCCGCGACTGGCCAGTCGGCACGCGCACCTCAAATGTCGATATCCTTGGCCGTGTAGGCTTCTTCCATGATGAACTTGAACCGCGCTTCGGGCTCCTTGCCCATCAGGTCGCTGACGGTGCGCTCGGTGTAAGGCCGGTCGTCCTCGTTGATCACCACGCGCAGCAGGCGGCGCGTTTCCGGGTTGAGCGTGGTCTCGAAGAGAAGCTTCGCGGGCATCTCGCCGAGTCCCTTGAAGCGGGTGATGTTCGGTTTGGCGTTCTTCGGCAGCTTGGCGAGGATGCGGTCGCGGTGGGCGTCGTCGGAGGCCCAGTAAATCTCCTTGCCCCAGCCAATCCGGTACAGGGGCGGACAGGCCAGGTAGATTCGGCCGTCCGCGAAGAGTCCGGGGACGTGCCGGTAGAAGAAGGTGAGCAGCAGGGTCGCGATGTGGTGTCCGTCGCTGTCGGCGTCGGTCAGCAGAATGATCTTGCCGTAGCGCAGGCGGGAGAGGTCGAACTGATCGTCCAGGCCGCAGCCCAGCGCGCTGATCAGGTCGGTGAGCTCCTTGTTGTCCAGGACCTTGGCCTTGCCCGCTTGCTCGGCGTTGAGCACCTTGCCGCGGAGGGGGAGGATGGCCTGGATGTCGCGGTCGCGGCCCTGCTTGGCCGAGCCGCCCGCGCTGTCGCCCTCGACGATGAAGATCTCCGAGTAGTCCGGATCGGTGCTGTCGCAGTCGGCAAGCTTGCCGGGCAGGTTGAGCCGGCCGCCGACGGCCGTCTTGCGGCGCACCTGGGAGGCGGCGGCGCGGCTGGCCTCACGCGCGCGGGCCGCCTGGAGCACCCGGTTGGCGATGGCGTCGCCCACACTCTTGTTCTTGAGCAGGAAGTTCTCGAGCGCGGGGCGGACCATCGACTCCACCTGGGCGCGGACCTCGGGGTTGTTCAGCCGTCCCTTGGTCTGGCCCTGGAACTGCGGCTCACGCACGCAGATGGCCAGCACGGCCGTGAGCCCCTCCCGGATGTCTTCCCGCTTGATCTCGACGCCCTTCTTCAGCAGGTCGTGCGTTTCCATGAACCGGAGCACGGCCGTGCCCACGGCCGAGAGCATGCCCAGTTCGTGGGTCCCTCCATCGCGCGTGGGGATCGTGTTCACGAACGAGCGGATGTCCTCGTCGGTCGCCTCGGTCCAGGCCAGCGCCAGGTGGCAGCGCACGCCGTCCTCGTCGTCCTCGCGCTCCAGGACAAACGGCAAGGGCGCCACTTTCTGGTCCTGCCGCTGGGTGTGGATGGCGTCGAGGAAGTCGGCCACGCCGCCGTCGTGGCGGAACTCAACGCTCGTCTTGTTCTTCTGATCCACAAACTGGATCACCAGGCCCTTGTTCAGGTAGGTCTTCACGTCGAGCCGCTCGGCGATGAGCGCGGGGTCGTAGTCGAGTGCCTGGAAGATCTCCGGATCGGGCGTGAAGGTCACCGTCGTTCCGGACCCGCGCGACGGCTCACCCTGCTCGATGTCGCCCTGCGGCTTGCCCCTGCGGTACTTCTGCATATACGTTGTGCCGTCGCGGCGAACCTCGGCAATGAGGCTCCTGGAGAGGGCGTTGACCACGCTGGCCCCCACGCCGTGCAAGCCTCCGGCCACCTTGTAGGCGTCGTTGTCGAACTTGCCGCCGGCGTGCAGGGTCGTGAAGATGACCTCCAGCGCGCTTTTGCCCGTCTTCGGGTGGATGTCGACGGGGATGCCGCGGCCGTTGTCCGCCACCGAGATGGTCTTGCCGTCGGTCTGGAGGGTGACGACGATGCGGCTGGCGTGCCCGTTCATCACCTCGTCCACGGCGTTGTCGACGATCTCCCAGAGCAGGTGGTGCAGCCCCGCCTTGTCCACTCCGCCGATATACATGCCCGGCCGGCGGCGGACGGCCTCCAGGCCCTCCAGCACCGTGATCGATTTCGCGTTATAAGTCGAAGATCCGTTCGCCATGGTCCTTCGCTTTCGTCCTTAACTCTCGAGCACCGCCGAGTAGTGGAAGTTCGTCGGGTCTGCTGGCAAGGTCCGGTTACGCCTTACTCGAACCCCGGCAAGGGCGCATTCGGTTCGTCGGGTCGGGGCCTGGCCTCGGGGTCGCCCACCTGCTCCTGCGACGGAATCGGCTCGGGCTCGGCGGGGACGACGGCATCCAGCGAACCGCGCTGGAGGATGGCGTAACCGCGGCCGCCACGACCCGTGACCGGGTACTTCGTGGCCCGGACGATCTGGGTCGCGCCGCGGTTGGTCCGGACGGTCAGCCCTTCACGCTTTCGGTTGGCGAGCACGAACCCGATCACGCGGTCCTTGGGCTCCAGCTTGATGCCCACAACTCCACGGGCTGCGCCGGCGACCACGTTGGCTTCGGTGACGGGGAAGATGAGTACGCGTGCGGACCTGGTGGCCAGGCAAACGTTCTCGGACCCGTCGGTGGCTTCGACCCCGACGACGACATCGTCCTTGAAGGTCGGATCGAGCCGCGCGATGATCCGCCCCTTGCGCGTGGAGACCGCGGCCAGAGGCGCCAGCGAGAACCGCAAGACCTTGCCGCCGGCCGTCAGCGCGATGGCGTAGGGAGGAGGCGGTAGAGCCGGGGCAGAGCCGTTGCCGTTGCCGTCGGCATGTCCGTTGGCCTGGCCGTTCGCGCCGCCGGCAGCGCCCTCGGCCGCCTCGCCGTCGGCATCCACGTCGAAGAGCCGTTGCACCAGCCGGGGAGGTGTCTGGGCGTGCTTGCTCGGGTCGGGCAGGCAGCGCGGGTCGTGGCAGATCACGCCGACGATGTGCTCCTGGTCCTCGAAGGCGAATTGCTTCTGGATCGGCTCGCCGTGGCCGGTGGTCAGTGGGATGTCATTGACGCGCAGGGTATAGGCGATGCCGCGATCCGTGAAAAAGGTGACGGTTTGCCGTGCCCGTGCGCGATAGATCCAGCCCACCGCATCATTGTCGCGGACGCGAATGCTGGCGACGTCCGCGAAGGAGCGCTGGCGCTTCGTCCAGCCGTCGCGCGTGATGATTACCCACGCGTCCTCATCGACGATGTAATCTTCCTCGCGGAACTCGACGGGCGCCGTGGGCGCCTCGACGAGCGTGCGCCGCGGCTCGCCGAAGGTCTTGCTGATCTGCTTCAACTCCGTCTTGATGACCATCCACCGTGCCGGCTCGTCGTTCAGCAGCTCCTTGATCTCCGCGGCCCGCTTCCGCTTGTCCTTGAGCTCGTTCAGGATGTCCTTGATTTCCAGCTTGCCCAGGCGGTAGAGCTTGGTCTCGAGGATGGCGTCGGCCTGGATGTCGCTCAGGGAGAACCTGGCCATCAGCTTGGGTGCGGCGTCGGCCTTGCCGTCGCTGTTGCGGATGATCTGGATGGCCTCATCAAGGTTCTTGAAGACGATCGCGAAGCCTTCGAGGATGTGGATCCGGTCGAGCAGATTCTTGAGCTCGAATTGCAGGCGTCGGACCACCACTTCCATGCGGAAATCGAGGAAGTGCTGGAGGATGGACGTCAGATCGAGCCGGCTTGGAACCGCAACCTCGGCACCCTCGGCGGGCAGCAGGCACGTGAGATTCACGCCGTAGTTGACCTGAAGCGCCGTATTCTTGAAGAGGTAGGCCAGCGCGGCGTCGGGGCTGGAACCGGGCCTCAGCTCGAGTACGATGCGGATGTCATCGGTGCTCAGGTCCTTGACGTTGACGAGCTGCGGGACCTGCCCCTTGCCGATCAATTCGCCAATGCGTTCGACCAGGGCATCCTTCTCGATGCCGTAGGGAATCGACGTGATGAGCACGGCATTGTGGCGGTCGGGATGCGGAACATAGGTGCCGCGGAGCTTGATGGACCCCTGCCCCGTGGCATAGATCTGGCGGATCTCCTCGGCCGTATTGAGAATCACTCCCCCGGTGGGGAAGTCGGGCCCGTGGATGAACTTGAGCAGCCGTTCGAGCGGCAGCTCGCGGTTATCGAGCAGGGCAACGAGCGCCGCGCACACCTCCCTGAGATTATGCGGAGGAATATTGGTGGCCATGCCAACGGCGATACCCGATGCGCCGTTGACGAGAAGGTTGGGAAACTGGGCCGGCAGGACCTCGGGCTCCTCGGCCGTGGAAGCGTAGTTGGGCCGGAAATTGACCGTCTGGTCGCGCAGCTCGCTCAGGAGGGTTCCGGCGATGGCGGTGAGCCGGCACTCCGTGTACCGCATGGCGGCCGGCGGATCGCCGTCGATGGAGCCGAAATTACCGTAACCTTCCACCAGCGGCTGGCGCAGGCTGAACGGCTGCGCCATGCGTACGAGCGCGTCGTAGATGGACTGGTCACCGTGGGGATGGTAGGTCTTCATGACCTCGCCGACGACGGCGGCCGACTTCGTGTAGCGGCTCTCCGCCGAGAGGTGCAAATCCGACCACATTGCGTACAAGATGCGCCGCTGCACCGGTTTAAGGCCGTCGCGGACGTCTGGCAGCGCCCGTGACGTGATCACGCTGAGCGCGTAATTGAGGTACCGCGTGCGAGCCGCTTCCGCCAGAGGCAGGTCCTCGATGAATCCGTCGCGCCGAGACCTCCCCGGCTGATCCTGACCGCCCCGGCGGTTCCTCTTGGCCATCGCTTGGCTCTCGTCCCTGTCCCTAAATCCAGCAATCCCGAGATTATCCGACAAATCAAATCAGGTCTGGCAGAGAGTACAATAGCAGTTTCGGCTTCCCGCCTGCAATCCATCCTGTACGAAATTTCATCAGGTGCCGAAGTCGAGTCGCGCAAACACGAATTCAGTTGACGCGCCCATCGCGGATCTGGCCGTTCAGCGCGCCACGTTGAGGAATGATGCCAGGGTGCAACATGAACTCGGCCGGTCTTGCTCGGCGTTCTGGAATTGGGGAAAAAGTCTTGAATTCCGGCGACAGGTTGGCTACGATCCGGATTGTTTTGATGCATGAGTTCTTGTGCTAAGTTCACTCTCCTGCGAAACGGCTTTACAGATGAGCTACCGAGCACCGATCCGCTGGATTCTGGTAGGTCTCGCTTGTCTCGGAACTGTCCTGGCACCGAGCTCGGACGCCAAGGCAGGAATCAAGATTTCGGGGGGCTCCTATACGGGGGTGGGTGATCCCAATCCGTATTACCAGTTCAGTGCGACTCTTCAGTATGGAAGCACTTTAAACACGAACGATTACTTCATCGTTCAGCAACTTGTCGGCGTTACCTCGGGCGCGCTCACTGCTGAACCGCTCGTTACTCTCGGGATGTTCTTGTCTTCTCCTTGGAGGCCCGGATTTGCGAATCCAACGGCGAACGCTCCTTTGATCGTCAACGGGTCCCAGTTTGGAACGGCTACTTACCCGGCGATCGACGTAGGGTTCCTCTATACAGGCACGCCGATCACGGCGAGTAGCGGCGATGTCAATCTTGGTACTTTTAAGATTTTCGACACGACCGAGCTGCCGGCGTTGCCTGGTGGCGAATTCATTCAGAACACGTATGCTAGCTACAACAGCAGCGGAGTACAGAATGGCGGCGGCACAGTGAGCTTCCTGGTGACGCCTGAGCCTTCGTCCCTCGTGATTGTCGGGCTGGTCGGATGCTGTGCACTCGGTATCACCTCGCTCCGACGCTGGAGACGCTCCGCCTGAAGTGCGGTGTCGCTGCCTGGCGGGTAAATTGCCAAAAGCCGGTGGGTCTGTCACCATGACCACCGGCTTTTCCATGCGCCACGTTTCCTGCCTTGCAGGACGAGGCGTTCCATGCGATCGTCGGCTTGCCTGCTCGGTGCGGCCGAGACAACTGCCCTTCTCACGCTTAGGGAGTGCAGTCCGTCCTGTCCTCTTTCTTGCGGACCTTGCGTCCGGGAGCGCAGACCGTCAAGTCCGCTGCGTTCTCGTCCACGGAAGGCCGACGTCATCACAATCGGTCGGGTGCAAGGTTCACCAGGCTACCCAGCAGGCCTTGAAACTCGGGGCGGGCGAGGATGGGGGCCAGGTCGGGGTCGGCCTTCAGGCGGTCGCCCAGCCTGGGGTTGGCGTCGACCGCCTCGCGAAGCAAGATCGCAATGCGCCCCGTGCACCTGCGGCTGATCTCGTCGCGCCGCGCTCCGTCGAGCCTGTGATCTTCACGGGCGGTCACCAGGCAGCGCGCGAGAACCCGGGCCGCTTCGAGCGGGCCTTGCTCGGAAGACGGGGCCGCTTTGGGAATCTCGACGGCTGCCCGGATCGCGTCGTCATAGGCGCCTTGCTTGAGGCAGACCTTCGCCAGGACCGTCAGATGCCCCGCAAGCATGCGCCGGAAGGCGCCTACTTTTCCATCAGTGAGCTTCACGGCCTGGCGCTGATGGGCAACGGCCGACTCGATGGACTTCCGCGCCCGTTCCGGCTGGCCGAGCTGGCTCAGCAGGCCGGCTTGCTGCTCGCAAATGTAGCCCAGGTAGTTCTGCGTATCGACCGCTTTGGGGTTCTCAGCAGCGAGTTGCTCGAGACTGGCGATCGAGGCCGCGAAGAAGGATCGTGCTTCCTCCTTGCGGCCCGCGGCCTGAAGCACCTCCGCCAGGTTGTTCTGCGCAATGGCCAGCGTCTGGCGATCAGCGCGTGCCGCCGGTTTGCGAGCGGTGAGTTCCTGCGAGATGGCGATGGACCGCCGCAGTGATTCCTCGGCACCGGGGCGTCCCGCGGACCGCCGCAGCTCACCCAGGTTACTCAGTACCGTGGCCTCCTCACGCAACGAGACCGGCGAGCGCGCGGCCCGGTCGTTGAGCCCGAGAGCGACCAGCCCCCTGGTGTAGCACGCTTCGGCCTGATCCACCCGGTTTTCACCTGCGAGATGTGCGCCGAGGTTGTTCAGGCAGCGTCCCAGCTCGAGCTGGTAATCGACGTTTGCAGGGTACTTGCCGGCGAGCTGCTCGCTGATTTTCAGCGATTGCCGGAAGGTCGCTTCCGCGCTCTTTTGACCCGCGGCCTCGTACGCCCGGGCGAGATTTCTGAGGTCGCCGGCCAGGTTGTAGTCGTACCGCGGCGCGTCCGGGAACTGCTTGACGAGAGCGGCGCTCAGATCCCGCGCCTGCTCCATCTCCTTGATCGCTTCCTCGCTGCGCCCGTTCTCCAGGTGCAAGTATCCCAGGTTATTGCGGCATTTCGCCAGGTCCAGCCGCAACTGCACGTCGCCCGGCTGGCTGACTGCAAGTTCGGCGTTGAGGGTGATGCCCCGCCGCAGGATCGGCTCCGCCTCGGCTCCGCGGCTCTGCTCCGCGAGCAGGCCTCCGAGGTTCGTGCACGTGCGTGCCAGCTCGCGCCGGAACTCGGGGCGGTCGGGAAAGTCCTGCGTGAGCCGCTCCGCCTCAGCGAGCTCGAGCCGGTAGTGAGCCTCGGATTCGCTCCACCGTCCGTCGCCTTGCTCGATCATCCCCAGGCTGTTGCTGGCCTTGGCCAGCGTCTCTCGGAACCTGGGAATGGTGGGAAATTCGGCAACGAGCGGCTCCAGCAGCTTGAGGGCGCGGCGGAACATGGCCTCGGCGGTGCCCATGTCCCCCAGCTCCATGAGCAACTGCCCCAGCGCGTCTTGCGTGAGAGCAAGATCGTTGCGCACATCACTCGGCGCCGGTGCGGGGACGCTTGCCACGGCCTTTTCCAGCGTGTCGACGGCCTGCTGGTAGAGGGGACGGGCCCCAGTGAAATTGCCCTGACGCCGCAGCAGATCGGCCTGGCTCTTGAGCGTGCGGGCCAGCAGCCAGCGATCCTCGGGTGTTGCCTTGTCCGCCCCGGCCTGGGCCTCCAGAAGCTGCCTCGCCGCGCGATAGAGCGGCTCGGCCTGGTCGTTGGTGCCTTTACGCACCAGCAGATCTCCCAGGTGCGTCTGGCAAATTGCCAGGGCCCGGCGCGCTTCACCATCGTCGGGCCGCTGGGCCTGGAGGGGCTCGAGGATCGCCAGACCATGGCGGAACGCTTCACCGGCCTCGTCAAGCCGGCCCAGCTTGCGATGGATGTCGCCCATTCTCTGGAAGGCGCGGCCGTGCTCCAGGCGTACGGCCACATCACCGGCGGCCTGCCCGGTGATGTTCTGGTAGTGGGCCAGGGTTTTCTCCAGGAACTCCTTCTGTAACGGGTCCAGCCGGTCTTCCAGCCAGTTCTCGGCGACCTTCGTGTACATGTCATCGACGGCCTGCCGCGCCTGTTTGCCCTGGAATTCGGCCTCGTTGCGCTCGCGGGTGACCAGGACCGTGCCGGTCGCCAGCGCGATGGTCGTGGTCACGAGCAGCCCGGCGGCCGTCGTCACCAGAGTCCGATGGCGGCGCCGCCGGCGCAGGGCGCGCCGGGTCCAGGGGTCCGGGCAGGCCTGCACGGGCTCATCGGCCAGGTAGCGCTGAACCTCCTGTGCCAGGTCGGCCGCGGAGGCATATCGTTGTGCTGGGGCCTTGGAGAGAGCCTTCAGGCAGATCGCCTGAAGCGCAGGGTCGATGCTGGGGTCGCGATCACGCGGGGGTGTGGGAGGCTCGTTCTTGACCCGATGGAGGATCTCGGTCGTTTTCTTGCCGGTGAAGGGAGGCTCTCCGGTCAGAACCTCATAGAGAACCGCTCCGAGGCCGTAAACGTCGGTGCGCTCGTCGATCTGGTCGAGCTGGCCGCTGGCCTGCTCGGGCGCCATGAAACCGGGAGTTCCCAGCAACTGGCCGTGCATCGTGCCTTCAGGGCCGGCGCCCGAGTCGAGCCTGGGCGCGAGTCGGAGACGCTGGAGCTACCGGTTGAGGTTGCCGGCAAGGTCTCCTGGACGCCGAGCGACTCCCCCATTGTGCCGGCCTTGCATTCGCCGTTGCGCTGGCGAGGGAAGATCATCGCCAGGGTCTCCCACAGCCGCGGAGGACGCTGGCGAATAAACCGCCGGTCCGATCTGCTTGGCGATTCCCCAGTCGAGCACGATCACCTCGCCGAAATCGCCGAGGACGACGTTCTGTCCCTTCAGGTCGCGGTGGATGACCCCGCGGGAGTGGGCGTAAGAGATCGCATGGCAAACTCCCAGGAACGCACCGAGCAGTTTGACGAGCCCCAAGGCGTCGGCCTTGCCGGCCTGGCGATCCTTGTGGTAAGCGCGTGTGGCCTCGCCCAGCGTGCGCCCCTTGACGAACCGCATCGTGTAGTAGGGAACCGGTCCCCCGCCAAGCTCGTAGACCGGGACAATGCCGGGATGCTCGAGCTGAGCGGTGATCTTGGCCTCGTACAGGAACCGGGAGCAGACGATCGAATTGTCGGACTGATCCGGCCGCAGCTCCTTCAGTGCGATCTGCCGGCCCAGCGATCCATCCCGTGCGACCCATACCTGACCCATGCCCCCCTTGGCATGGAGGTGCGTGCGCGTGTATTTCTCGGTGGTCGCGTCCCCGGCATTGTCGAGCGCATTCAGTCGTTCATAGCTCGCAACCGGTGCCAGAGTCTCTCCCAGCTGGGCCAGCTCACCGCCCAGTGTGGCCGGCACGTCGCGGATCGCATCGAGGAAGCGTCCGTCCACCGTGGCCGCCAGAGTCGCCTGTGGGTCTCCGCCGTGATTCCTGAGCTCCTCGAGCACGATGTTCTCGATCTGTTCCTTTTGCTCGATCGTGAGGCAGCCGCATCCGACCAACCGATCCGCCAAACCTACGGCCGGTTCTGCCGACCAGTCCGCGCAGGTCTCCGCCAGCCGGTCCCCGTCTACTGCGCCCGTCTGAAATGCGACCAGACCGAAGAGGAGATCGTTCTGCGTGTTCATCGGATTCCTCGAAAACTCAGACATACGGATGCCGATATGATGACTCGCTCGACCCGAAGCCGCCGTGTCGCGTCAGGTGAGCGAACGGAACACGATCAAACAGGTGATTCTCAGATCCTATCGTGAAACCAGCTTTCAGCGGCCTGCAACCCACCAGCCGGGCGGCCAGGATTTGCTTCTCGGACCATGCCAGCCGTGATACATGAGGCCCGTCGTGCAAGGTTTTTCTGCGAGCATCGAGCGACGGCGCCCCTTCAAGAATTGACCAATATATCACAGCAAACAGCCGGACGCGCATGGTCGCTATGTCGCTTTTTTCAATCATCGCATGCAAGCACTTGAGATTCCGAGTTGATTCCGTCGTGAGTCCTGACCAACGTGAAAGCCCGGGATGCTTCCGTGCAGGACGAACCCGGCAGCAATTGCTCTGCCGCACTCTATCACTCATGACGCAGGTCGTGATAGCGTATATGGTCTCGATTCGGAGCAAGAAGCGGGCGCGTCACCCAGGCACATCTCTGCGACTTGGCGGCTGATGAGAAAACTGAACCTTGTCTTTCTGGCCCGGTTGACCGCGGTGTCACTCGCGCTGACGGCAGCCGGATACGGGATTCATCAGTGGCAGGTCCGCCGCAATGCAAGCGGACTGCTGAACTATGCGCAGAGCGCGGAGAATCAGGGTGAGATCTCCAGGGCCTGTGATGCACTCCGCCGCTACCTGAACCTGAGGCCCGCGGATCGGGACGCCTGGCGCTGGTATGCCCGGGCGTTCGCCGACGAATCCGCTGGAAGCTGGCCTCTCGATCCGGTTTACCTCGTCTACGAGGAAGCGCTCCAGCACAATCCAGGAGATCTCGAACTGGAGCGGCGCTGCGTCGCGCTGGCTCTTGAGCTGCGTCCAAAGCGCGCCGCAGACGCAAGGCGACATCTGGCGGTGTTGCTCGAAGCCAGTTCCGCAAAGCGGCAACGAGACCCCGGCTCGGCCGACGCCCAGGCTGAGTTCGCCGAGCTCAAGGAGCTCGAGGGCAGCTGCCTGGTGCTCGAAGCAGATTTTGCCTCCGCGGCCAGTTCCTTCGGCGAGTCGATCGCTGCGGACCCGGCCCGTCTGAACGGCTACGTGCAACGCGCACGCCTCTTCCGCAATGAGCTGCACAGAGGCGCCAGGCAAGCTGACGATGAGATCGACCGGATGGTGGCAAGGAACCCGCAATCGGGGCTTGCTCATCTTTATCGTTATCGCTATGCCGCGGAATTCCGGCCTCCCCCCCGGGACGCTGATCTCGGGCTGGCCCTGAAGCTGGCGCCCCAGGACGCCCAGGTTCTGTACATCGCCGCACTGGTCGCCGGTGAGAAGAAAGACGTGGCAGGCACCGCGCATTGCTCGAAAGCGGGCGGAAGGCCCATCCCCAGGACCAGAACCTCGCCCTGGCGCTGGCACGGCTGGAGCTTCAGGAGCAGCATCCGGATCGCGCAGAACTGGTACTGCGGCCGGTGTTCCAGCAGAGCCCGTCGCCCGAGCTGGCGTTCCTGCTGGCCGAGACGCTCATCCTGCGGTCCAGGATCGAGGGTTCCGACGGCGCCCGGCCGCTCCTGGATTTCCTGGCGGCGCACGGTTATCGCGAAAACTACGTCCGGTATCTGGACGCCCGCATCGAAGCTCAGCAGGGACATTGGGAAAAGGCGATCGCCAAGATACAGTCGGCCCAGGCGGGACTGGCTTCAGACGCCCGTGTCTCCGCCCAGCTCAGGCTGTTGCTGGCGGAATGCTACGGGCGTCTGAATCTCGACGAGCAGCGGGTTGCCGTCCTGCACAGTGCGAGCGAAGGCTCGGCGCCCTCCCAGGCAGCTCAGCTGGAGCTTGCCCGCGCCCTGGCGGTTGCCAACCGGCTCGACGAGGCCCTGACCCTCTTACACCCGCTGGCCCAGAGCCTGCCCGAGCTGCGGCTCGAGATCGCACGTCTGTCGATCGAGAAAACGCGTCGCCAGCCCGCGAACGAGCGCGACTGGCGCACGGTGGAACGGCGGATCGAAGAAGCCCGCAAGGCGATACCCGGCGCCACCGAGGCGCTTGATCTGCTTCAAGCCGACATGCTCTCCGCCCGGGAGCAGTTCGACGAGGCTCGACTGCTGCTGAGATCGACACTGGCAAGGAATCCACGGAATCTTCCGTGCCGCCTGGCGCTGGCCAGACTTGCCGGTCGGGGTACGGATCGCTCCGAGCCTTTGACGATCCTCGACCAGGCCGAGACCGAACTGGGGCCGCATCCGGAGATTCAGTACGCCCGGCTTGCGTTCTGGGCCCGGCAGGGCGGTGCCAATGCCGCTGCCGGCGTGGCGCGTGTGGCCGGGTCTCGAAAGCAGATTCCCGCCGCCGAGCTGCCGCGCTTCCTGGACCAGCTTGCCACCGCCGAAACGCGGTTGAACGAGCCCGAACTCGCGCACGTGCACCTGCGAGAACTCTCGAAATTGGAGCCGGGAAACCTGAAGGTGCTCATGGGCCGCTTCGACCTGGCCCTGGCCGCCCGCGACGAGACCGAGGGGAATGAGCTGATACAGCAGATCCGGGAGATCGAAGGCGAGGATGGAACGAACTGGCGGTACGAACAGGCGCTGAAGTTCCTCGACCAGGCTCGCCGTGGCAACCGCACCACTCGAGCAGACGCGCGTGCGCTGGTCTCTGAGATCGCCCGGCGACGGCCAGGATGGTGGGGCGTGTCGCTGCTGAATGCCCAGCTTGCCGAGCTGAATAACCAGCCCGAAGCGGCGGCGGGAGCTTACCTCTCGGCGGTCAGACAGGGCGACCAGCAGCCGCAGACGCTGCGGCACCTGCTCCAGTTTCTTTTCAGACATGAACGCTTCGCGGACATCGAGGAACTGGCCCGGTTGCTCCAGGAGCGCGGGATCGCACAGACGGACCTTTCCACCATCGCGACCGCAATCACCACGGCGCGCCAGGGAAACGCATCTCAAGGGCTTACGCTTTTGCTCGGAGTGATTCCCGGCAACTCCACGGACTTCGGTGATCCCCTGACACTTGGCCACTTCGCGCGGGCGGCCGGCAAGGACGAGCAAGCAGAGGGATACTTCCGGCACGCGACCGAGCTCGGGACTGGTGTTCCCGAGGCCTGGTTTTCCTGCATCCAGTTCCTGGTCGACACGCACCAGACGGACAAGGCCCGCGCCGCACTGCGGAAAGCCATCACACACGAGCTTTCCGGTCCCGCGGCAGCCACAGCCGCGGTCTGCGCGATGATGCTCGGCGATGACGCCCTCGCCGAGACGCAGATCGAGTCGTCGCTCAAGGCTGATCCGCAAGATCCGGCCGCCTTGCGCCCGCGATCATTTTCTACCACGGTCGCGGACGCACCGACCTGGCAGGCAGCTTTCTGGACAGATTGTTGAGCGACGCTCCACAGAGCTCGCGTGCCGAGCTGGCGTGGGCCCGCAGAACAAAAGCCGCCCTGCTGCTTCAGGCAAGAGGGCCGGCCGGCGTTGAACAGGCGCTGCGCCTGATTGACGAGAACATCGGCGCGCTGCCCGGGAGCGCAGAGGACCGACGGCTGAAGGCGACCATTCTGGCCAGCCGACAGTCAGGCAGAGGCGAGGCGCTGGAAATACTCGATTCCCTGGCGAGCAGAAACGAGCTGGACCGCGCCGGCCGCTTCCTGCTGGCACAACTCGACCTCCAGGCCGGCCGGGAAGACGGCTACCGCGCCCAGATGAATGTGCTCACATCCCCGAAGGGGAAAGAGCACGCCGATCCGCAACAACTGGCGCATTACATCCACTTTCTGGCCAGCCGCAAGGAGTATGGCCGCGCCGAGAGCCTGCTCGGCGAGCTGCGGCGTGTCGAGCCGGAGGGGCTGAACGCTCTGGAGGCGCAGGCGGCCCTGCTCAAGGCCCGCAAGCAGGACTCCGAGCTGCTGACCCTGCTCCAGGCACGTGGCCGGGAGACGCCCGGTGAGCTGCCTCGGATTGCCGATCTTCTGAATCGCTACGGCTTCACGCGCCAGGCGGAACAGTCTTACAAGACGCTCATGGGTCGCGAGACGGGACAGTCCGACGCCGTGCTGGCCCTGGCCAGCCTGCTTGCAAAACAAGACCGTGTGGCGGAGGCCATGCCTCTGCTGGAGAAGTCCTGGTCAACCGGCCGGCCGGATCAGGTCGCGTATGCAGCGCTGGAACTCTATGACGCTCCGTCGATCACGGCCGGTCAAAGGCATCAGGTGGAGGACTGGGTTGCCGAGGCAGCCCGGCGTCTGCCCGCACGCATGGACCTGCAAGTCAAGCTGAGCGGCCTGCGAATCCGTCAAGGGCGGTTCCAGGAGGCCGAGGCGCTTGTCGCCAGGTCCTCCAGAACCACCCCGAGGATTCCGAAGCACTCAACAACCTGGCATGGCTGCTGGCGATGCACGACCGGGCCAGAGCGGGCGAGGCGCTCGCGCTGATCAACAAGGCCATCGAGGTCAATGGCTCGGACCTGTCGCTGGCCGACACGCGCGCCGTCGTGCTGATTCGCGCCGGGCAGTCCGGCCGGGCCCTCCAGCAGCTTCAGCCGCTCAGGCAGCACGATCCTCAGAATGGCAGCACGGCTTTCCACATGGCGTGGGCCTACCTGAAGAACGGCGACACGAATTCCGCCCGGGCCATGTTCCGGCAAGCGGAACAGCTCGGCGTCTCGCCTCGCTTGATGGATCCTCTGGAGCTCCTGGTCTTCGAGGACCTGCGGAAGCAGCTCACCGCCGTGCCCTGAACGTCAAGCACCGCGTGCACCGGACTGCCGCAGCGCATCCTGAAGACACGCAATGCTTTGCCTTGCCGTCTCCTCGGCGCCTGGGGAATAATCAAAAACCTCGACCGACACCCAGCGGTCGTAGCCCGAATCCACGAGCGCCTGCACGATTGGCCTGAAGTCGACGCTACCCATGCCGGGCCCGCGCAGGTTCACATCCTGAGCGTGAAAATGGCCTGCGTTTCGCGCATGGCGGCGGATCAGCTCGGGAACCGAGGTCCCCGTCTCGCCGCTCTGGGCCTTCACGTCCAGGTGGAGCTTGAAATGAGGGTGGTTCACCGCGCTGATGAGCGCATTGGCCTGGTCGCAGGTGTTCAGGAAATTGGTCTCGGAAGGCGCCAGGGGCTCGAGACAGAGATCCACCTCCAGCGCGCCGATGGCGGGCATGACGCGTTCGAAGATCTCCAGGGCGTAGCCAGCCGCGAGGTCGTGGCTCACTCCCGGCAGCAGGTCGCGCTGCTTGGGAGAGCCAAGGACCATGAGGGTGCCCCCGAGATCTCTGGTCGCTTCCGCAAGCGCGACCAGGTAATCGCCGGTTCGCCGCCGAACCTGCGGATCAGGGGCTGTGAGATAGAGTCCTTCCGTCTTCGCCAGCAGCCAGTGCAGGCCAATCGTCGCCAGCCCGGCGTCCTCGATCATTGCGCGCAGCGCGCGTTGGCGGTCGGCCGCCAGGTCGGTGATCCGGGGCGCCATGGTGAACGGTGCGATCTCCAGGCCGTCGTAGCCGATCGCCTTGACCGTCCGGCACACCTGGCTGAACTCCCAGCCCTCGAACAGCTCGTTGCAGATGCCCAGTCGAATCATCGTTGTCTCGCTCCTAGGCCCGATGGCCTGCTGAATCAGACACCGCCAGGCGGGCGGCATGCAGCGTGTTGCGCAGTAGCATGGCCACCGTGAGCGGCCCGACTCCGCCGGGAACAGGAGTGATCCTGGAAGCGACCGCCGCCACGCTCTGAAAATCAACGTCGCCGCGGAGCGTGCCGTCCTCAAGCTTGTGAATGCCCACATCAATGACCACAGCGCCCGGCTTGATCCAGTCGGCCGTGACACACTCCGCACGGCCCATGGCAACGATCAGGACATCCGCCTGCCGCGCAATCGCCGGCGCGTTCACCGTGGCCGTGTGGCAGACCGTGACCGTGGCGTCGCCGCCGACTCCTTTCTGAAGCAGCAACAGCGCCATCGGCTTGCCCACGATCTGCGATCGCCCGAGCACGACGGCGTGGGCGCCCCGCGTCTCGATCTGCGCGTGGATGAGCAGCTCGCGGATTCCCAGCGGCGTGCACGGCACAAACCGGGGCGTCCCCTGAGCCAGCAGTCCTGTGTTGATGGGATGGAACCCGTCCACATCCTTGAGCGGATCAAGGCGCTCGATGACCACCCGTTCCTCAATCCCCCGCGGCAGCGGAAGCTGGACGAGAATTCCGTGCGTCGCGGCGTTCTCATTCAAGCGGTCGATCAGCTCGACCAGCTCAGACTGGCTTGCATGGGCGGGAAGCCGCACCAGGCTGCCGTTCATTCCCGCGGCGCGGGTCGCGTTCTGCTTGTTGCGCACGTAGACCTGACTGGCCGGGTCATCGCCCACCAGCACCACGCTCAGCCCGGGAATGACCCCCGTTTCCGCCCGAAACCGGGCGACCTCGAACGCGAGCTCGTGGCGGATCTGCTGGGCGAGCGTTTTTCCATCGAGCAGCGATGCGGGCACGGGGAGGTCCTGCAACCAGATCATGAGCACGGAACAGGCCCTTGCGGGGCCAGCCAATCAATCCTCGATCTTACTCGTTCCCTCCCCTCGCGTGAATCTGGGAGGCTGCTTGCCAGAGCCTGAGCGCAGCGAGAGGCACGGCCAGGCGCTCCAGGGTCCACTGCCGGCGGAGCAATCGCGATTCCGTGGATCAGATCTCCTCCCCCTTCCCTGCTCGGCCCTTGCATATTACACTTGTCGTCGATCGCTTCGATGAGAGATGTCCAGAGCAAGTCTGCCGCGAGCTGACGATCTTTCCGGCGGGTTCGGCGGATGCTAGACTCGCTGTTCGATGCAGGGATGCGTCAAAGTCTTGTTCGGTCCTCTCTTGAATGACTCACCATCACAGGTGCCCTGCTCGTGAAGACACACGCATCGCGGTGGCCGCTGTTCTTGCTCGTGACCGGCATGCTGCTCGCGGCAGGGGTCTGCCCGGCGCGGGCGCAGCTCTCGTCCTCCGATGAGGAGCGGCTTCAGATCCTCAGCGATCCCGATGCGCTCAAGAAGAAGCTCGAGAAGGAGAAGACGCGGCCTCCCTTCGAGTTCTTCCGCTCGCAGGTGGCACCTTTTGACGTGCTGCCCTATGTCAAGCCCGGCCAGTGGACTACGGTCTTCATCGACCTGCGGGCCAATGAAGAGGACTACGAGGGAAGTCTCCAGTTTTTTCCGGTGCCGCTTCCGGGAATGCCCCAGGAGGTCGTGTACGCACGCGAGGCCCGGCTGGTGAAGGAGCAGCGCGCGCGGCTGAGCATGCAGGCCATGCTGCCGCGGTTTCCCAAGGAGAAGGAGATCAACCTGGAGCTCCTGCAACCTGGGGCCATCCGTTATGACGAGCTCTGGCAGGTGCCCCTGCGGCTCTTGCCCCCGCACCAGATGCTGGTCGTCGTGCTCAGCAAGGACTCCGCGAACCAGTACGCCACCTGGAGCCGGCTGCCGTCGAGCGTTCCGGCTTCGGCCGAGCGTGAGGACCCACTGTCGCTGGAGCTCCAGCGTTACTACCGGATGGTCCTGCCGGAGAACGCCGAAAAGGGCTTCCTTTCCGCGCATCCGCTCACCTGGGCATCGATCAGCCACGTCATCTGGGACGGCTTGCCACCGGATTCGCTATCGGTATCTCATCAGCAGGCGCTGCTCGACTGGCTGCACTGGGGCGGCCAGCTTGTGCTGGTCGGAGGCGCGGGGCCCACATTCTCGATCTTCCGCGAGAGCTTTCTGGGCGGCTACCTGCCCGCGGAGCCCACGGGGGAAAGCGCCCTGCTGGGCGAGGCCGAGCTCAGGCCCCTGGCCGAGGCGTATCCGCCGTCGTCCCAGCAGAGCATGCCGCCCGAGCAAGATCCCATGAACCCCAGGCCGCAGCGCGAGGTCGACCTGTCCTCGTTTGCCTCCGGGCCGTACCGCCGGCCCGTACCGATCCGGCCGCCGAAGAACCGGCCTCTGTTCGTGGCCGGGCTGCGGCCTCGGCCCGGGGCCGCGACGATCTCGCTGGGCGAAGGCAGCCCGCACCTGCTGGCGGTGGAAGCCCGGGTGGGACGCGGCCGCATCACCATGCTGACGATCAATCCCACCGACCCTTCCCTGGTGGCCTGGCCCGGTCTCGATACGCTCATCCGCCGCGTCGTGCTGCGCCGGCCTGAAGAGAGCGCGGCTGCGCTGGCCTACAACCGCCTGGGAATCTCTCCACCCGGCGGCGGGCCGCCGCTGGAGGGCCCGGACCTGAGCTGGTATCGCATCACCAGCCGCGACGCCGGGGCCGAGGCCGAAGCCCTCCGACTGAAGGCAAGCCTGGCCGCCCGCCAGGCGCAAAACTCGGCGGCGAGCAGCCGCTACACTCCGCCGCCACCTCCCTCGGCGACGCCGGAGAACCAGTCACCGAGCTCACCGGCCGAGGAGGCCGTGCAGAATCGTACCGGGGTGGCCGAATGGCGCGATTCCACCACCATTCCCCGGCTCTGCCGCGATCTGCTGGAGAAGGCGTCGGGCATCTCCGTGCCGAGCTCCCGGTTCGTCCTTCAGGTGATCCTGGCCTATCTCCTTGCAGTCGTGCCGCTGAACTACCTGGTGTGCCGCTTGCTCCTGAACCGCAGGGAGTGGGCCTGGATTGCGGTGCCCCTGCTGGCGCTGGGGTTTGCCATCGGAGTGGAGCGCGTGGCGGCTTACGATATGGGTTATGACTCGGCCTGCGACGAGATTGACCTGCTCGAGGTGCAAGGCGGCTACGCCCGCGGGCATCTGAGCCGGTTCGCCACTCTCTACACCACGGGCCGCGCCCGTTATTCCATCTCGTTTCCCAACGAGCCCAGCGCACTGGCTCTGCCCTTGAACACCGAGCGGTCGATCGGGGGGGAGGATGTGACCACGGCTGTCTGGCAGTCCTATCCGGTGCCCACGCTGGAGGACTTCTCCGTTCAGCCGCGCAGCCTGGCCATGTTCCGGTCCGAGCAGATGCTGGGGATGGCCGGTCCCATCTTCATGGAAGAGGGGAAAGAGGGCCGCCGGATCGTCAACCAGACCGAGTTCGAACTCAAGGACGCGGTCCTCGTTGATTTTCCGGGCGCCGCGAAGCGTGGAGAGACCTTCCTGGGAACCATCGCGGCCGGCGGCTCGGTGGACCTGGGCCAGACCGCTTCGACCTCCGTTCCGGACCAGATCGAGGGGTTCGAGGGCCCGGACCCGAAGACGCTTCTGGAAGCGCTGCGGCTGGACTGGGAGTCTCGTCCCGAGAACGCCGGCGAGCTGCGGCTCGTCGCCTGGATTCCCAGACCCATGGCCGGCGAGACTTTTGAACCGGTTCTGGACCGGCATCGGGGCATGACGGCGGTGCTGGTTCACCTCCGCTACGGCAACCCTCCTTCGCCGGATGGTCCGCGCTTCAACAGCCTGGCGGCACACTGAAGTACGCATGGGCATGTCGCAAAACCGCGAAAACATGGCTGCAAGGGAAGAAGGCTGATCGATGATCGAGGTGCTCAACTTCACCAAGCGGTACGGCGAGTTCGTGGCCGTCGATGACCTCAGCTTCTCCATCGGGAAGGGAGAGATCTTCGGGTTCATCGGCCCCAACGGCGCGGGCAAGAGCACGACGATCCGCTTCCTGGCCACGCTCTTGCGTCCGACCTCGGGCGAGGGCCGCGTGGCGGGCCACTCGGTGACGGCCGACCCGATGGCCGTGAGGCGTGTGATCGGCTTCATGCCCGACGACTTCGGGGTCTACGACGGCATGAAGGTCTGGGAGTTCCTGGACTTCTTCGCCGTGGCCTACGAGATCCCTCGCACCTCGCGCAAGAAGATCATCAACGAGGTGCTCGAGCTGCTCGATCTGACGCACAAGCGGGACGATTACGTCAACGGTCTCTCCAAAGGAATGAAGCAACGGCTCTGCCTGGCCAAGACGCTGGTCCACGACCCACCCGTGCTCATCCTCGACGAGCCGGCCTCCGGCCTCGACCCGAGGGCGCGGCTGGAGATGAAGGCGTTGCTGGGTGAGCTCCGCAAGATGGGGAAGACCATCCTCATCTCCAGCCACATTCTTTCCGAGCTGGCCGATTTCTGCACCTCGATCGGCATCATCGAGCGCGGCAGGCTGCTGGCGGCGGGAAGCATCCAGGAGATCCAGCAGCAGATCCGCTCGCACCGGGTGCTCAAGGTCCGGCTGCTCGACGAAAGCACCGACCGCG
The DNA here is from genome assembly GCA_963833985.1 of uncultured Planctomycetaceae bacterium. GTDB lineage: Bacteria > Planctomycetota > Planctomycetia > Isosphaerales > Isosphaeraceae > Aquisphaera. Next base: position 3,784,189 of record CAWIAD010000002.1, on the reverse strand, counting down.
CTGCCGCTCTACTGCGAGACGACCCCTCGATTCGCCTGGTCGAGACCTACGATCACACCGTGAGCGCTGAGTTCGAGGGACATGACGATGACATGGCTCGCCTGCTGGGACGGCTCATCCATTCGGGAATCTCTGTCCAGTCGTTCGCCGAGGAGCCGCTCAGCCTGGAGGAGGTCTTCATGATGATCACCAAGGGAATTGTGAGCTGATGCGCGGTGCGTTCGCGCGGGACCCAGAGCAACGTCATCCAGCACAGGCCAAACGCCATGTTCTTCCGCGATAATCCAGTACTGACGCGCGAACTGCTGGTCACCCTGCGATCGCCCCGCGCATTCGTGCTACAGCTCGTTTACGTGGCCGCGCTGGGCGCTCTGGTCTATTTCTACTGGCCGGCAGGAGAGGATGGGACTCGCCAGGTGAGCCCCGGCGTGGCCCGCCGCCTGTTCGACATCTTCTTCCTGGGCCAGTTTTTCCTGGTCTCGCTGATGGCGCCCACGTTTGCCGCCGGCAGCATCACCGGTGAGAAGGAACGCAAGACCTACGAGATGCTGCTGGCCAGCCCGCTGCGCCCGGGGACCATTCTCATCGGCAAGCTCCTGAGCTCGCTCTCGTACCTCGTGATCCTCATCCTCTCCAGCTTGCCGCTGATGATCCTCTGCTACCTGCTGGGCGGTCTCCTGCTCTCGGAGATCACCCGCAGCTACCTGGTATTGATCCTGGCGGCCGGGACTTTCGGACTGCTGAGCGTCGCTTGCTCCAGCTATTTCCGGCGGACGAGCTCATCGCTGGTCGTGAGCTACCTGGTGACGCTTCCCCTGGCGGTCTGCTGCGTGGCGCTGACGCGTACCGACGACGTGGTGGTGCGCGACTTCGTTTCGATCGCCATCCTACCCCCCTGGTGCCTGGCACTCTGGACCGTGCTCGAAATTCTCATCAACCGCCGGCTGCTGCATCCCCCGGACGTGGGCAGCGAGGGGAAAGACGTCGTCGACGAGGAAGAAGAGATGAAGTACGCCATCGGCGTGGTGATCGACCGCGATCTCTTCCCGGACAAGCTGTTCGCACCGGCCAAGCGGGTCGATCTCATGCCGGACGGAACCAACCCTGTCCTCGACAAGGAGCTGCGCAGCGAGATCTTCAGCCAGGGAACGCTCATGCTCCGGGTGGTGATTCAGGTGAGCATGCTCCTGTCGATTCCCCTCATGGCCGGGCTGCTCTTCCTGCGGTCCGATAAAACAGCTTATTACGTGTCCTACGTTCTCACGTTCAACCTGCTTGTGGGACCGGTCTTTGCTTCGGGCAGCGTCACTCAGGAGCGCGAGCGGCAGACGCTGGCCTTGCTGCTGACCACCCTGCTCACGCCGGGGCGCATCATCCTGGCGAAGCTGATCGCCGCGCTGCGCGTCTCCACGGTGCTCACGTTCCTGCTCACCGAGCAGCTCTTGCTGGCATACGTCCTGCTCCAGGAACTGCGATTCCGGTTCTGGACCCTGATCGTGTTCATGCTCATCATCGCCACGACGTGCCTGGCCACGTCATCGGTGGGGCTCATGTGCTCGTCGCTCGTGCGGCGAACCTCCACGGCCATGATCCTCACTTACCTGATGCTTCTGGTGCTCTTCGTACTGCCCATGGGGCTGAGCTGGTATCTTCAGGGAATCAGCCAGGAGAGGTCGTTCACTCCCGAGCGGCTGGCCGCGATCACAATCACCAGTCCGTTTTCCGCCGCGCTCAGCGTCCCCATGCACACCAGCCGGATCGAGAACTGGAGCAGCCAGTCGCTCAACGTCCCGCCGCCAATCCTGATTCAACTGACGCCCCAGATCGCGCTGCCGGTCTGGGCGATCTTCCTTGCCATCTATCCGCCGCTCAGCCTGGTCTTCGTGGCAATCAGTTACGTGGCGTTCCGCTGGCGGTGGTGGAAGGCAGGAGATTCCGGCTGATCCGCTGTTCCGGGTGGGCGGTGAGCGACCTGTCAATCAGGCTTCCGGCGTGCGATCCGAGAGCGTTCCGTCGTTCATGTACCACATGCCATCCGGGCCGCGAACGAAGCTGCGCCGGAGCACGAGGCTCCAGATCGGGCCCTGGTCGCGGCGTCCTCGAACGAACACCCGCAAACGGAACCGGGCATCGATCTCGGTCTTCCCTGCGCTCTTCTCCGCCTGGAACTCCCCGACCTGGAACGACAGCGGCACGTACTGGCCGGCGTGACCCTCGCGCAGTTGCTGGAGCCGCCCTTTCCAGTAGTTCCGGAAGCCCTCGAACGATGCGAATTGCGGTGAGACGCGCCCCCTGGTACTGAGCAGCAACCACATCCGGCGATGATGCGGCAGGTGGTGCGAGAGCGCGCTGAAAAAATCACGCGCGGCCTGCTCGGGCGTGATCCGCACGGGACGCTCGAGCGTGATCAGGATGGGATAGCTGAGCAACACGGCACCCAGGCCGCCGAAAGCCAGCAGCAGCGCCGTGAACGCGTACCACTCCGCTCCCAGGGTTAAATAGGCCAGAAACAGCACGGCCACGAGCCAGGCGGCCAGCACGGCCAGCGTCTGTCCCCACTCGCTGGCGCGTGACCAGACCTGCTCGACCGCGGGCGTTTCGGGAGCGACCATTCGAGAGCGGCTGGCGCTTCCTGCGCCTGACTCCCCGGCGGCCTCAGGCCCCAAAGTCGGCGGTGTCGGCGAACGGCCGGCAGCCAGCCGAGGCCCCGCGGGACGCTCGGGGGCGACCGGCGAGCCTTCCGGGGCGGTGTCCGGCTCGGAGACGCCGAGCACCTCGAACTCCTCGATTGCTCCGGACCGGGGAGTGATCACCGCCTCGCCGCGCTCGTTGCTCCGGGGCGGGGCCGGCTCCTGAAACAGCCACTCGGCCGCGCCGATTTCCGACGCATTCCGATCTTCGGGCCTGGGTTTCGGATCGCTCATGCTGAGGTTCGCTCCAGAGCTGGGTGAAGTCCGGTGCCACCCTGGCGCCGACCGCTGATGCGGGAGTGAACGCCCCGCAGCAGATCAGTCGAAAACCAGGCCCGTTTCCGTGATCCGGTAAGGGAGTATCTCCTCGCCATGGCTGCTGCCACGATGCTTGGTCACCGCCAGCGCCCGCCCCATCCGCCCGTCGTGGCGGGTGCGGCCCATGAGGATGATCGTGTTGGCGTTGGAGAAGATGTCACCCTGTCCAATGGGCCGGGAGAGCAGGTCGTCGAGCATGACCTCCGGCGTGGTGTAGAGGTACACGCAGCCAATCTGGCGGTGGTCGTAGGCGTGCTGGGCGACCTCGTGGGCATGAGCCCGGTACTTTTCGCGGAGCCACTCCCGCGCGGCCCAGTCGCTGTCCTTGCGCAACACGTGGTGGTAGATGTACTCGAAAAACTCGAACTGGATCGACTCGCTGAAGCGCTCGGCCGGCTCCAGACCGTCGAAGACGACACGCCGGGCGCCACGAGCAAAGTGCTGGTAGAAGAAGCCAACGGCACAACGAAGGACCCGCGCCATCTCGGATTTCCACTCGTGCCAGGCCTCGGGCTCGAGGTCGGACCGGCTCACCCGGCGGCCCGCCCTTTCGATGGGATGAAAATAGGAACCGAGCGGCTTGCCGGGGTCCCAGGCATCCTCGAAGACGGGTGCCGCCGAGAGCGGATACGTGGCGAGTTCCCAGTGCAACTGGCTGCGCGCGTAATTGAGATGGTTCTGCGAATCGCCCCGGCTGGTCAGGTCGCAAATCAGGCCCGGCACGCCCTCCGCGCGGGCGCCGGCTGCGGCCCAGCGCAGGCCGAGCTGGGTCTTGCCGATTCCGGTCGCTCCGGCGATCACGGTCAGCGTTCCCGGCAGTAATCCACCGCCCAGGTCGCGATCCATGGTCTCGATCTCGAACGCCTGCCGGCTCATGCTCATCGCGATCCCTGGTTCACCGGCTGCTTGTCATGGAATCCCCTGCCGCCGGAAGGGCCTCATTCTCCAGTCTCGACTTCCTTGCCGACAAGGTCATTGAAGCCAAGATCTTCCGCGATCCGATCAAGGCGTGGCATCCGAAATGCCGAATTATGCGTCAGAACCCGTGCGATCGGTCTAATCAAGACGATCCTCACCCTGACCCCAACGTTGTCGGCCGTGGTCTCGCTGGAACGGGTTCGCTAACGTAACCCCCCGTAATTCAGAGGTTTACTGTGCCGAAGCTGGCCAGGGGCAAGTCACAGATGACGGAATTCTGGACCCGCAAAGGCCGAACCAGTCGACAGTTATGGTTCCGGCCATCATTGCTTTTCCTGAGCGTGTCAGTGGTTCTGCTCACGGTGGCTCCCCGGTCAGTTGCCCAGAGCTCGGAAACCAAGATCATCACCATCCCGCCACCGCCCCCACCTCCTTTGCAACGTGGCGGAGCGGGCGGGACGCCGTCAAATTCATCAACCAGTACGCTGATCGGCCCCTCCGCGGGTGCCATCGAGCAGCCTGCGCCAGGGCCGGGACAGGATATTGAGGCCAGGGTCGGCATGCCTGCGCCGATGCCAGGCCAGGGCGGAGCGGTTCCTCCTCCTCCAGCTTCTGCAATTCCCAGGGTGATTCCGATCGACCCGCTGCCAGGACCGTTTGCACCCTCCCGCGAGGGAGCCGCTCGGCCCAGGTTGATCCAGCTCCGGCGGGACACGACCGGGCTGGTCCCCGGACGTCCTCCAGGAGCCATCCCTCGCCGGCTAAACAGCGACGTTGCCCGGGATGTCGTCAATATGATCGAAACCGTGAAGGAGCCGGAGGCGGAGATTGCACTGGTGTCCGGGGAATCCAAGGTTGTCCAGCTCCGCCACAGCCTGACGCGGCTTGTTGTGGCCAACCCGGCCGTGGCCGACGTCGAGATCCTCTCGGATCAGCCGGAGGCCAAACTCTTGAATATCACCGGCAAGGGTTTCGGCACGACCAGCCTGATCATCTGGGATGAGAGCAACCGGCCGGTCTCATTCCTTGTCCGCGTGACCCTCGATACGAAGGAACTGGAGACCCGGGTCAACCAGGCATTCCCGGGCGCACAGGTCAAGGTACGCCAGATCGGTGGACAGGTCATCCTCGATGGCCAGGTGCCGGATTCCAAGATGATGTCCGACATCCTCCAGGTGATCATCGGATCGATCCGGACGAGCATCGGCTTCCGTGCGATGAGCGGAGGCATGGGCGGCATGGGAGGTGGGACCAGCAGCATGGGTGGCGGCATGGGAGGCGGAGCCGGCGGCATGGGTGGCGGCATGGGAGGCGGAGCCGGCGGCATGGGCGGGGGAATGGGTGGCGGCATGGGCGGGGGAATGGGTGGCGGCATGGGGCTGACCGTCATCAACCGGGTGATCATCCCTGGCCCGCGGCAGGTGCTGCTGCACGTGAAGATCGCCGAGCTGAACCGGCAGGCGTTGCGGCAGGTGGGCGTGAGCTGGCTGGATACGAAGGGGAAGTCGATCATCGGATCGGCCGCTGGTGGGATCGGTGGCGTCTCGGGAACGGCGGCCGCAAGCCACGCTGTGAATACGTCGAGCCCGATCGGCCTCCTGTCGCCGGTCACCTCCACCTTCAGTGCTGACGGCAGTGCCTCGAGTGGAGGTCAGCTCTTCGGCGTCTTTGATTCCGGCCACTTCTCGCTCTTCATCAACGCCCTGCGCGTCAACAGCCTGGCCAAGATCCTGGCCGAGCCAAACCTCGTGGCCCTCGATTCGCAGCCGGCGCGGTTCCTGGTCGGCGGGCTCTTCCCATTCCCGGTGCCCCAGAGCTCTTCCGTCCCCGGCGGCACGGCAGTGGTCACCATCCAGTTCCAGCGCTTCGGTACCATCCTCAACTTCATTCCACAGATCCTTGCCAACGACGTGATCCGGCTTGATGTCGAGCCCGTGGTCAGCTCGCTCGACTTTTCGCAGGGGACCGTCGTGAACAACGGACCCGTTCCGGCAATCCTCGAGCGGAGCGCGCGGACCGTGGTGGAGCTGAGGGAGGGACAGACACTGGCGATCGCCGGTTTGATCCAGCTTCGGTCCACTGGAGTGTCCCAGCGCATCCCCGGGCTCGGCGACCTGCCACTGGTCGGTAACTGGTTCAGCAACGTTCAGCTCACCACGGTCGAAACCGAGACGATGATTCTGGTGACGCCAGAGCTGGTCGCGCCCCTGGACAGGCAAGAAGTGCTGGAAGCTCCCGGCGACCGCGTGTTTCAGCCGAATGATGCGGAGTTTTATTTTCTCGGCCGCATGGAAGGAAAGCTGGGCCGGGAATTCCGTGCGACCGTCGCGGACCAGGACCCGCTACGGCTGATGAAGCATTTCCAGAGCGAACAGCAATGGGTCATGGGACCTCATGGTTACGCGGATTGACGTCCGGTCTTTCAGAATCGTGCGGCTCGGAAACGCCGGCCCCACGTCCAGGGGATGATCCGATCCATTGACCCGGCGCGAACACGGGCAAGGCCCGCTCGAGGGAGACTGTGATGGAAACGACGAAGGTACGGTTTGCCCGCTGGTCCTGTATGGCGATCGCCATCGGCCTGGCCGCCGGCGCGGCGGTCGCCAGGGCGCAGCCGCCGGACGCTGTGCCGGGCCCGCAGGCCCAGGAGCGGAAGGGCATCTTGCACCGCTGGCTGCATCACTCCGCCGCCACGTTGCAGGACAAGTGGATCGGCTATCCCGAAACCTTCAACATGCCCCCGATCACATATTTTGTAAGGGAACAGATGACTATGCAAGTCGCCAAGGCAGACCCGCACCGCTTCACCTTGTATCGGGATGATTTTCTGCCCGGCACGAACCAGTTCTCTCCCACGGGCGCTTACCGCTTCAATCTCATGTACTCGCGGCTGGCCAGCTGGCTCGGCCCGGTGGTCGTGGAATGGACTCCGGACGAGCCCGGGCTGGCCGAGTCGCGCCGGCAGGCCATCCTGCTGACCATGCAGAAGGCCGGCCAGCCGATCGTTCCCGAGCGCGTGCTCATTGGCCCGTCCCGTTATCCTGGCGCCATGGGTACGGAGGCAAGTAACAATTTCAACACCGTGCTGGTGCGCAGCTCGCAAGCCGGGATCACCTACCCGCCAACACCTCAGAACGCGGCTTACGCCTATGGCCGCGGTGCGGGAGCACAATGACATGAAAGTACCACGATGCCGCGGTGCCGCGCCGGGTTGCCCACGGCCGATCTCCATGCCCCGCCATGCGAACCCTGCCTGGTGTTTCGCTCTGGCCCTGCTTGCGACCGCGCTGGCTTGCTCGACCGCCTGGGCCGATCCCCCGCGGAAGCAGGCAGACGCAAGCAGCCAGCCGCCCGCCACCCCCGCGAATGCCGCGCCGGGGACCGTCGCGGTCGATCTGACGAATGCCTACGATCCCAACGGATTTCGCAGGGATGTCACCCCGGACCAGCGCATCCACGTCCACATCGATCTGGGACGCGTCTTCGAGACACAGGGAAATCCCGAGGCGGCCCTCATGGAATACCAGCAGGCGCTGGCCGCTTGCGAACACCACGGCATCGGCCGCAGCCGCCATGCGGACGAGGCGCTGGTACATCGCAGGATCGGCAACGCGCTGGACCGCCTGGGCCGTTTCGCCCAGGCGGAGATGCATTACAAGAAAGCGCTCCGGCTCAGCCCGCGCGATGCCCGGGTCTGGAATGATGCCGGCTACAGCTATTACCTCCAGGGGCGCTGGGCCGAGGCCGAACGGACGCTCAAGACGGGTGCGCGGATTGCACCCGATGACGTGAAGCTGAAGACCAACATGGGCCTCACCCTTGCCGCGACCGGCCGGAACAAGGAGGCCCTCGAACTGCTCAGCCAGTACAGCGGCGACGCCATCGGCCACGCCAACCTCGGGTTCCTGCTGGCAGCCACCGGACAGATCGGCCTGTGCGCGAGCAATACTTGCAGGCCCTGGCGCTACGCCCCAGCCTGACCCTGGCGCGCCGGCGCTGGCCCAGCTTGATCGCGTCGAGGCCCAGCAGGTCGCCGCGGCCGGCATGCCTGGTCCCTCCCGTCCCGAGGCGGTAAAGGGCCCGGGCAGCAGCGCGGACGCCCAGGTGGTGCAGACCGGCGCAACCCGGATCCAGATCCCTCCGCCTCGGAAGTTCGTCGCGGACCCGCCCGCCGCGCCCGTGCTCACGGGGCCATGAGCGTCGTTGCGGCTGCGATAACTCGTCCCGGGCGACTCTCGGAGCGGAACCTGCTGCGCTCAGCCCCTCCCGTTGGGTTCCACCAGCGGGCCATAGAAGGACGGTCGGCGGTCGGCGATGCGGTTGACCTCGTGCCGGCCCGGCACGCGGACCAGCCGCTTGGTGCGGGCGCGCACCGGGTCGATCTCGGCATAGATGATTTCTTCGGCGTCTGTGCTGGCCCGAGCCATCATCGTGCCCGAGGGGTCGGCAATTGAGCTCGCGCCGATGAACCGGAAGCCGCTCTCGGTGCCGACCCGGTTGACTGCCATCACGTAGACCGTGTTCTCCATCGCCCGCGTCGGGATCATGTGCTCCGCGGCGCATTCGGAGTGGGTCGGCCAGTTGGTCGGCAGCACCAGCAGATCCGCTCCCAGAAGGCTGAGCACGCGTGCCGTCTCCGGGAACGACCCGTCGTAGCAGATATGCATGCCGATCTTCAGACCGTCCTGTTCATGAACGGCGAACGGCTGGTCGCCCGGGTCCACGAACATGTCAATACCCAGGAAGGGCAGGTGCACCTTGTGATAGACGGCCCGTACGCCTTCGCGGCCCACCAGCACGCAGGCGTTGAACAAGTTCGATCCGGCCCGTTCCAGGAGACCAAAGATGCAGCCGCACCCGGTTCGCCGGACGACCCGGGCGACCTCGGCCACCGCGGGGCCGTCCAGCGGCACGGCGTGAGCCAGTCCCTCTTCCCGGCTGCCGAAGCCGTACCCGGAGAGCGCGCATTCGGGAAAGACGGCCAGCTTCGCCCCTCCGGAGGCTGCTTCTTCCAGACGTTTCCGGATGCGCTCCAGGTTCGCGTCGACCTTGCCGAGTTCCGGCTCCATCTGCACAGCCGCCACGCGTGTCGTACCTGGTAAGCTCATGACTTGCTGACCTTGATCCTGACTCGGGACCCCACTCGACGCCTGCGCAACGATGTTAGCGGACCGGTCTCCTGGAGCCAACGTGTTCGCAAGCAGAATCCGGCCGCGCCGTGGCGTACATGACCAGGCGGCAAACCCGAATCCGCTGCTGGCTTGCCCGCCGAGTCCGCGCTCTACAGAATAGCGAAGAGATGCGCGGTCGCACGACAGGCAGGCGATTCCACCCCAAGGCGGGAATACCACGATGAGCAAACGCACGATCGCGCCCTGGATCATGCTGATCGGTTCCCTTCCGGCCCTGGTTCCGTGCCGGGGAGGCGCAGCTCCAGGTGGAGCGAATCTTTGGGCCGGAGGTGAAGACAGGTCCATACAAGCATCCAGCCTGCATGACCGAGCTGAAGAATGGCGATCTCTACCTCGTCTACTACGGCGGCAGCGGCGAGTACGCCGTCGATACGGGTGTGTTCGGCTCACGCCTGCGTGCGGGAACCAGCCAGTGGTCCCCCCCGGAACGCATCGCGCACGACCCGTTCCGCTCGGTCGGAAACGCCGTGGTCTGGGAGAGCCCCGACGGCATCGTCTGGCTTTTCTACGTGGTTCGCTACGGCGACACATGGTCCACCTCCAGGGTCCAGGTCAAGGTCTCGAGAGATGGCGCGGCATCCTGGTCCGACGCCTCGCTCCTGGTGCTTGACGAGGGCACCCTGGTACGGAACCGACCCGTCACGCTGGCCAGCGGCGACTTCCTCTTGCCGCTCTACCACGAGACCGGGTATGACCCCGAGATGACCGGCTCGGACAGCTACTCGTTCTTCCTGCGGCGCTCGCATCGCGACGGAACGTGGAGCAAGACCGGGCCGATCCGCTCGCCGCGGGGCAATATTCAACCGGCGGTGGTCGAGCTCGAGGGCAATCACCTGGTGGCCTATTGCCGGCGCGGGGGGGATTACAAGCCGGAAACCCAGGGCTATATCGTCCGCTCCGAATCCCGCGACGGCGGCCTGACCTGGAGCGAGGGGAAAGATTCCTCGTTTCCGAACCCGAACGCCGCGGTCGACTTCCTCAAGCTGCGCAGTGGCCGGCTGCTCCTGGTGTACAACCACAGCATGAACCGGCGGACGCCGCTTTCCGTCGCCCTCTCTTTTGACCAGGATCGGACCTATCCGGTCCGTCGCAACCTGCGTGAGGGCGACAACGACTACGCCTACCCGATCGCGTTCCAGACCCGCGACGGCCGCATCCATGTGGTATTCACTTCCGATCGCCGGTCGGTCGTCAACCAGGCGGTATTCGATGAAGGCTGGGTGATTCACGGGCCGTCCCGATGACGACTTGCAAGGGGCAACGCATCTGAGATCAGGGAACTGAAACACGGCAACCTGGAAGGAGGCACCCGATGTCGGTAAACGCGCTCAAACATTTGCAGATGAAGGAAGTGGACGGCGTGACGGTGGTGGAGTTCGTGGAGTCCGGGCTCATGTTCGAGGAGACGTTGATCAAGGAGATCGGCGCCGAGCTGCACAGCCTGGTGGCCGACCGCGGCTGCACCCGGATCCTGCTCGATTTCTCGCAGGTGCGTTACATGTCCAGCTCGATGCTGGGCGAGCTTGCCCGCCTGGCCCGGGAGGTGTCCGCGCTCCACGGCCAGCTCAAGATCACGGGACTTGGCCCGGTCTTGCTGGACACATTCCGGATCGGCCATTTCGATGCCCTGTTCGCGATCTACGACGACAAGCCGTCCGCCTTGAAGGCCTTCCGCTAAGGCCTTGCATGGGCGGCCCTGGTGCACCGGCGGCGGCCGCACCGGCTTTTTGGGCCCCTTGACAACCTCCGCCGGCCGCGTTGCAATACAAGCTGTTGCGTGCCCGTAGCTCAACTGGATAGAGCGTCGGCCTCCGGAGCCGAAGGTTACAGGTTCAAATCCTGTCGGGCATACTTGCCAGAAGCCCCACCGATTGCAGAATCTGCCAAACTGTCTGGTCCCGGATGAAGCCGGCGCAGGAAACCTCCAAGACGCAGGTATTTGAGTGGATCTGAGGAACTGGACGGTCTCTGTCCGTTCGCTCCGAATCTCTCGCGATCGATTCCACACACCGATGAGAGAAGCGGTCGTGACATGATGCGGCCGGGATCTCTCTCGCGGTATGCTCGGGACCCGACAGAGCCGGGCCGAGAACGGCCGGACCATCGGGGAGTGGCTTGACCACATCCGGACTCTCTCTTCATCCGCGTTTCGGTCCTGGACATCAGAATTCACTGCGCCGGCTTCTCGCTTGTCAGATCCGGCACCGCGTCGAACGGGACAGAGGCAGGATGGACAATGCTGTTGTCGTGAACTAGCAAGCCACGCTCGCCGGCGAAGAGCGACCCATTGTCCACGAGAACGACATTGAGCAACGAGGTGTCCGGATCGGGGTCCAGCGCAACCACGGCTGCCCGACCGCCGACCACTCGGACAGCGTCTCCGGGCCTGAGGTCGATGGAGCGAACCCAGCCCACTCCGGCCTTCCAGACGGGCTCAATCGGCGAGAGCACGATCGGGCCTCCCTGGTCCAGCCGAAGTCTCACCACGGATTCCGACTCCGGATCCGTGATCGCCGCCACGCCCTGGTAGCTGAGAACGCCCTGCGACGCCTCCTGGCTGAGCACCAGGTCACCGACACGGAGCGACTCCACGGACTTCTTGCCGCGCGACGTCCACACCAGGGTCCCCCTGCCAAGTCGGGGCCTGTGGAGCTTTGTCGTCCTTCTTGCGGGAACTGCGTTAGCAGCGACCGCCGCAGGAGCACCGGCGGCATTTTGGCCGATGGCCGGTTCGGACCGGTTCCATTCCGCCCACCAGGCGACCCAGCGCCCGTGATCCGTGCCAAGGTCTAGCCCTGTCACCTGATGAAGCAAGTCGAGTGCGTTGGCGCTGTCCGCTCAATCGAGCCGGCTTGGTTTCGTACCGTTTTCGAGTCGGCATTGAACTGTTTTCGAATCTGATTACAGTAAATATTGTACATGTTTTTTATTTCGATATTATGATTACGCACTTCGTTCAGCATGTTCCTGGCAAGGTTGCGTTCGTATCCAGACTCATAAGTATGCCGGTAAGGGACGACGACACGGTAAGTCAGCGGGGGCGGGCTGGCGTGCTTGCCGGCGGCCAGACCCGCCAGACCCTTGAGGATCGGGGCCGCCTCCCCCGGGTTAGCCGCAAGCTGCGCGAACGCTTGGGTGACCACCGGGTCGGAGGGATAGTACGACACACTGTAGCTGTACCCACCCGAACTCCGGCTCCCCAGGGATCGCGAGGCCATTGCGGAGAGCCAGGTCGTATCGATTGGCGTCGGAGGGTTTCCGGTTGCGACGCGGAATTCGGCGATGTTCGGGATGGCGTAGATCCGTGGCTCCATCCCCTCGACCTCGATGCGTCCCGGCTCACCGGGGCCCCCGATCGGCTTGACGGTGATCTTCGGCGGTACGCGCACATAGTCGATGACCGGCCCGAGAAACTGGCGCGGATCGTGTCGGGAGAGGGCGTCGATCGCGTCCCCGAACACCGGTCCCTCGATATCGTGCAGAGCCATAAGGGTGAGCCTGCTGATCGCCTCCGGTCCACCGATCTGGTCGAGTAAACGCACCGCGAGCTGGCGTTGCTCGATCGATCCATTGCCCAGGACCTCGGCGATCGCGGAAGCCGCAAACGGATCGTGGATCTTGGCCAGCTCGGCATCGGCCGCCTGTCGTTCCTCGGGTGAGGACCAGGCGCGAAGAAGGTGTTTCAGCCGAGCGGCCCACCGCCGGTGAGCCTCGCGCGCCTCGGCGAGAAGTCTTCGTTTTTTCAGCTCGTGGGACGGGTTGACCCAGACACCCTCGCGATTGCGATACCCGAGCGCCCGCCAGGCCTCGGCATGGCTCGGGTCGCGGCGAAGCACGGCCGTCAGATGTGCGAACTCCTCTGCGCGCAGGCCTTCCCTGGCGCACCATTGCGCCAGATCCAGGTTCCCCTTGACCGTGTCGATCTCCCCAGCGCGTCGGGAATCGTACTGGCTGAGAAGCAGCTTCCGCGTTGGCTTCTCTTGTTGTTGGACCACCGCGTCGGGCGTCAGCCATTCCCCTCGTTCGTAGATCTCTCCCTTGAGGCCGCGCGACAATGCACTGTGAGGATTGTGCCGCAAGGCCAGGGCGAGCTCTGCATCGTGCTCGTCCTGCATGCGCCGCGCCTCACACCAAAGCGCGAGCCGCGCGTGCGCCTCGGCGTCGCGGCCTGCTCGGGTTGCAGCGTTTCGATAGACCTCCATGTCATTGAGGGAGGGCCGCGACTCGTCATCCACAGCTCCAACGAAGGTTACAAGAAGCACTGAGGTGATGAGCAGCATGAAGTCGCTCCCGCTTGATTCCCCGGAGACACAAAGAAATGAGGCATGCCAGCCTGACTTCGTGATAGGATCTCGCGCTCATCGTGTCAATCGCCCTGGTCATCGGTGCAAAGGAATTCAGGAAACTCACCGATGAGGTGCGTTGCAGGCAGCGAGCGAGGAAAGGCTGGAATCGCCAAGGTAGAGATCAGTTCCGGCGCCCTGCATCGAAATACCGTCCGCGACGCTCCTACCTCGATGGCTCTGGCCAGGGCCTGGAAAATGGGACGAAGTTGCCCAGCATGCGCAACAAGAGCCGCGCGTCAGCGATGGCATTCCAACGCGGGGCCTTGGAAAGAGTCGTCGATCTTGTTGCGTCGAGCGATCGGTGCTGAAGGTCAACGCAGAGCATTACAGGCGGCATGACCACGCCGAGCCTGGCCACCAGTTCTCCGCGCTCGCCCCTCCCTGGTGATGTCATTCTGTGAGCGACTCTGCCTGGGGTTGGCGCCGCCGGGCCAGGACGTGTCGCCGCGTTGCGGACCAGAAAGTGGCCACACATCGGAAGGCCGCCCTCGACGCAGGCCGGGATCATGAAAGGTCGCTCACGGGGTCGCCCTGTGATGCGCGCCGTTGCGGGCCAACCGCTCGAGCATCGGGTACTTGCTTTCGCCGCTCTCCAGCTCTTCGAGCCGCTCATCCAGCGCGGCCCTGGCATCGATCAGGGTGCCCTTGCAGGTGCGCAGCTGGAAGCGGGCCGCGCTGGCCGCACGCTCGCACCATTGCAGCTCCTGGCGGGCGGCGCGGATCTCGTGAATCAGATCGCTCCTGGGGTGGCTTCAGGGTGATTCCCAGGTGCTTCATGGTGTCGGTCAAGGCAGAGTGCGCCATGCACATGCCGGCGGGAAACGGGCACTTGCGATCGATCCTTTCCAGGACCGACCCGGAACGCCCGGGCGCGATCATCGCATGTCAACGTTCGAGCAGCGTTGCCAGGTGCGCGATCGTCGCGGCGACGTCTTCGCGGGAGCGCCCCGCCTCGCTGGCGGCGATGGTCTCGCCGATGGCGGCCACCAGGGTGGCGGTCGCGGTGACTCCGGCTAGCTCGGGCTTGCTGGTGGGGGGCTCCGGGGTGGGGGATCGTCGAGGGGACGATGGTAGCTTGTTCCCTTTTACCCCTTAGTTCAATAAGTAGCTTGCCCCTTGACGAATCAGGAGCAATGGCGATACTGGCTTCAGGGCCCCCGGGCGCGCGGGGTAGAATCCTTGTTTGTGATGGGAGCTCGAACGTGAGCACAGGCCCGGAGTTGCTGGAGATGCGGCGAATGAGCGTCAAGCTGGACCAGGAGCTGATGCGGAAAGCCAAGATCGTGGCAGCTTGTCGCGAGCAGTCCGTGATCGAGTATCTTGAGGCCATGATTGCCCCGCAGATCCAGCGGGATGTCGAAGAGGAGATGCGCAAGCTCGTTACGTCCCCCGCCCCGAAGCGCAAGGCGAAGGGTGGTGAGTCGTGATTTCCCAGACCCTTGCCGGCCTCCTGCTCCGCCAGCCCTTCCAGCCGTTCGCGTTCGTGCTGGGCGGCTGGGACGTCGGGGTGCACGTCGACCGGCCGGAGCAAGTCCGGCACAAGCCGGGCGACCGGATCGCCGTCGTGATGGGCAGCGACGGCGGCGAGTCGAGCACCGATCTGGACCAGGTGGCACTGATCACGGTCAAACCGAAAGGCCGAAGGTGGTGACTGATGAGCACGAGCACGGAAACGCCGGTGGTCGCGGGCTTGCCGCCGGGGCGGCGGATGGCCCGCCTGAGCGTTGAGAAGTACGAGGCCATGGTTGCCTCGGGAGCGTTCACGAGGGACGATCGGCTCGAGCTGATCGAAGGGATGCTGGTGGAGAAGATGACCAAGGGCAGGAGACACTCCGCGGGTTCGGTCAAGGTACGCCAGGCGATCGAGCGGGTCTTGCCGGCCGGCTGGCACGTTCGGGCCGAGACTCCGGTCCGCATTGCCGCGCGTGAGAGCATGCCCGAGCCGGACATCTCGGTGGCACGCGGCGACCCGGACGATTACCTGAAGTCCGATCCCGGCCCGGCGGACGTCGCCCTGGTGGTCGAGATCTCGGACTCCACCCTCGCCGCCGACCGGGCCATGGCCGCGACCTATGGCGGGGGCGGCATCGCGGTGTACTGGATCCTCAACGTGACCGACCGGCAGCTCGAGGTGTACGCGCACCCGGCCGCCGGCGCCTACCCGGCCCCCACGATCCTGGGAGAGACGGAGACGGTCGAGCTGGTGCTGGACGCCCAGGTGGCGGCCCGGATCGCCGTGGCCGACCTGCTGCCGGGCCCGAAAGGCGGCAAGTGATGAGCACCGCGACGAGACCGCTGGACAGACCGCCGGCCTGCGAGCTGCGGCTGCGGTGCGCGGGGATAGCGTTCAAGTCGTACGCGGAGCTCTGCCGGCAATTACCGGGATCACGACAGGTCGCCCAGGGACTCGCCCCGTGATGGGGAGGCGCTGCGGGCGGACCCGCGCGATTTGCGGGGCCGCGGCGCGCGACTCTTACCGGCGCGCTCGCTCAGCATGGCCATGAACCGCGCGGCCGGGGGCGAGGGAAGCTTGCCCTTGCGCTGCACCAGGCCATAGGTGCGCTGCGGGAAGTAGCGGTTGAAGGGAATGACCGCCACGTCCTCCTTGCCGGTCAGGCAGATGCTGGTGACGATCGAAATTCCGAGCCCCAGCTCGACGTAGCGCTTGATCACCTCCCAGCCGCCCGCTTCCAGGGCCACGCGATAGTTCAGCCCATATTTCTGGAACACGAAATCGACCACGCGCCAGGTGGTCAGATGCTGGGGCGGCAGGATGAGCGGATGCTCCGCGACGTCCTTGATGGTGACCCGGGACTTCACGGCCAGGGGATGGTCGCGGGCCGTGATCAGCACCGGGTCGTAGCGGAAGGTCGGTGTGTAATCGATGTCGTCGGGGACCTCGATCATCGATCCGACCGCGAAGTCGACAGCGTCATTGCGAAGCATCTTCAGGCCATCGCGGCCGGTGACGTTCTGAAGCCGCAGCTCGATGCCGGGGTGATCATGGGCATACTGACGGATGACCTCGGGCAGGATGTAGAGGATGGTCGACTCGCCCGCCGCGATGTTCAGCCGGCCGGATTCAATGCCGTTCTGGCTGGCGTGAAAGGTCACCGGCAACGAGTCGACGGCCTCGACAAGCGGCCAGGCCAGCTTGTACAGGGCCTGGCCTTCCGGAGTGAGGATGATCTTCGGTCCCCGGCGCTGGAAGAGCTGGGCCTTGAATTCCAGCTCGAGCGACTGGATCTGGAGCGATACGGAAGGCTGGCTCAGGAGCGCGAGCTCGGCCGCGCGAGAGATGCTGCCGGTCTGCGCGGCGAAGCAGAAGCTCCGCAGCCGGCGCAGCCGGTTCCCGTGGCTCTCGTGCGAAGGCAACTGGATAGACATGCGCAGACCTCCCGCGCCAGGCCGCGGCGCCGAAGGTTGCACGACTGACCGTGAACTTCGTCAGGCACGTGCAACCGCTCCATGAACTCAATACTGTCTATTGGAAGAATTGTGCTGTCAAATACTTTTTGGCGAACCAATAATGAAAAAGGTTATTGAAACAACGAGGGGAGGCCGCAGCCATGCCAGCGACTGAATCGAGCGCGGGGACGGGAGTGCTGATCAGCGCACCCCAGAGGCCCGAGTTCGCCGAGATCCTCACACCCCAGGCCCTGGCGCTCCTCTCCCGGCTGCACCGTGCGTTCGAAGGGCGCCGGCAGGAGTTGCTCTTGCGCCGCAGCGACGTGCAAGCCCGGCTCGATTCCGGGTGGACGCCGGACTTTCTGGAGGAGACGCGCGCCGTCCGGGAAGCCGACTGGAATGTGGCGCCGATCCCGGAGGACCTGCTCGACCGCCGCGTCGAGATCACCGGTCCGGTGGACCGCAAGATGGTCATCAACGCGCTCAACTCGGGCGCGAAGATGTTCATGGCGGACTTCGAGGACGCGCACTCGCCCACCTGGAACGCAACCATCGAAGGTCAGATCAACGTCCGCGACGCGATCCGGGGAACCATTGCGTACGAGAGTCCGGACGGGAAGAAATACTGTCTGAACCGGAACACGGCCACGCTGCTGGTCCGCCCCCGCGGCTGGCACCTGTCCGAGCGTCATGTCACCGTGGACGGGCAGCCGGTGTCGGGCGCGCTCTTTGATTTCGCTCTCTACTTCTTCCACAACGCGCATGCCCTGCGAGAGAAGGGGAGCGGACCTTACTTCTACCTTCCCAAGCTGGAGAGCCACCTGGAAGCAAGGCTCTGGAACGACGTCTTCGTGATGGCCCAGGAAGCGCTCGGGCTGCCGGTCGGCACCATCAAGGCGACCGTGCTGGTTGAGACCATCCTCGCCGCGTTCCAGATGGACGAGATCCTCTACGAGCTGCGAGACCACATCGTCGGCCTGAATTGCGGGCGCTGGGACTACATCTTCAGCTTCATCAAGAAGTTCCGCAACCGGCCCGAATTCGTGTTGCCCGACCGTGCCACGGTGACGATGACCACACATTTTCTGCGCTCGTACTCGCTGCTCACCATCAAGACCTGCCATCGCCGGGGCGCTTTCGCCATGGGCGGAATGGCCGCCCAGATCCCCATCAAGACCGACGTGGAGGCCAATGCGCTGGCCCTCCAGAAGGTTCGCGACGACAAGGTCCGGGAGGCGACCGATGGTCACGACGGCACCTGGGTGGCTCATCCCGGGCTGGTGCCAATCGCCATGGAGGTGTTCAACGAACGGATGCCCACACCGAACCAGCTGCACCGGCTGCGCGAGGACGTGCACGTCACCGCCGCCGACCTGCTGACGGTCCCCAGCGGCCCGATCACCGAAGCGGGCCTGCGCACCAACATCAACGTCGGCCTCCGCTACCTGGAGAGCTGGCTGCGAGGCTCGGGCTGCGTGCCCATCTTCAACCTGATGGAGGACGCGGCTACCTGCGAGATTTCCCGCACCCAGATCTGGCAATGGATCCGGCATCCCCGAGGCGTGCTCGACGACGGCCGCAAGATCACCGCCGAGCTGTTCCGCAGCTTCATGAATGAGGAACTGAACAAGATCCGAGCGGACATTGGCCCGGAAGCGTTCGACCAGGGCAAGTTTCCGCTCGCCCGGGAAGTCTTCGACAGGGTCACCACCAGCCCGACGCTGGTCGACTTTCTGACTCTTCCCGCGTATGAGCTTCTTCCATAAGGGCCCGGCGCTGCGGGCCTTCCATAGATCGCGGCAGTAGTACCGGCGCGCCATGTCCGCGCGCCCGCCTCGACGAGGGGCGACGAGTCGCGAGCTGGTTCCTGGAAGGGGAGGACCTGGTCATGCAATGCTACCGTGCACCAAAGGCCGATGAGCTGAGCACCCGGTGGCAGACGGACCCGCGCTGGAAAGGGAGCAAGCGAGACTACACACCGAAGGATGTGGCCTCGCTCCGCGGCTCGGTCCATATCGAATCCACCCTGGCGCGTCTTGGCTCCGAACGGCTCTGGCAACTGCTGCACACCGAACCGTTCGTGCCGGCCCTGGGCGCCGTCACGGGCAACCAGGCCATCCAGATGGTCGAGGCCGGGCTGAAAGCCATTTACCTGAGCGGCTGGCAGGTCGCGGCCGACGCCAACGTCGCCGGCCAGATGTATCCCGACCAGAGCCTCTACCCCTGCAACAGCGCGCCGGCCCTGGTGCGATCGATCAATAACGCGTTCCGCGCGCCGACCAGATCCAGCACGCCGAGGGGCGCGACGCAATCGACTACTTCGCCCCCATCGTCGCCGACGCCGAGGCAGGATTCGGCGGGCCGCTGAACGCGTTCGAGATCATGAAGGCCTTCATCGAAGCCGGCGCCGCGGGCGTTCACTTCGAGGATCAGCTTGCCAGCGAGAAGAAGTGCGGCCACATGGGCGGCAAGGTACTCGTGCCCACCTCGCAATTCCTCCGCACCCTCAACGCCGCCCGGCTGGCCGCCGACGTGATGGACGTGCCGACCGTGCTCGTGGCGCGTACCGACGCTCTTTCCGCCCATCTGCTCACCAGCGACGTCGATGAACGCGACCGGCCGTTCCTTACGGGCGACCGTACGCCCGAAGGGTTCTTCGTCCTCACCGGCGGGCTCCGCGTCGCCATCAGCCGCGGCCTGTCCTACGCGCCCTACGCCGACCTGCTCTGGTGCGAGACTTCCGAGCCGAACGTCGCCGAGGCGAAGAAATTTGCCGAGTCGATCCACGACAAGTACCCGACCAAGCTGCTGGCGTATAACTGCTCGCCGTCGTTCAACTGGAAGGCCAAGCTCGACGACGCCACCATCGCCAAGTTCCAGCGCGAGCTGGGCGCGATGGGCTACAAGTTCCAGTTCATCACGCTGGCGGGCTTCCACGTGCTGAACCTGTCGATGTTCGAACTCGCCCGCGCCTACAAGGACGCCGGCATGGCCGCCTACTCCAAGGTCCAGCAGGTGGAGTTCGCCCGCGAGGCCGAGGCCGGCTACCACGCCGTCAAGCACCAGCGGTTCGTCGGCACCGGCTACTTCGACCAGATCTCACAGTGCGTCGCCGCCGGCAAATCGTCCACCACCGCGCTCACCGGCTCGACCGAGGAGGAGCAGTTCGAGGCCGTGGGAGCCGCACATTGAACGAACGAGCCATTGCCGGGCGGATGGGAATCCCACCGTCCGGCGATGTCGTTGAGAAGGCTTTTCTTGCTCATCGGGGCTGTGCGAGCATTTCCTGGAGCTTGCGTTCCAGCTCGATTGATGCGGGATGCCCGCGCCAGAGGATCCGCCCGTCCTGTCCGAGCACGAAGGCGGTCGGCACACTCGAAATCGAATAAGCCCCACAGGCGGACGCCGCCTTTTCTGATTGAGCACGGGGACTCCAGATCTGCCTGACGGAGCTGAGCCCGTTCTGCCGGACGTACCGGAGTAACGCGTCGCGATCATGTGCCCCTCTAATCTATGCCGGCATGCCTCACCACGTCCCCCTCGCATCGCCATCCGGCTCGACTGCCTGTGTCTACCTGTGCCAACCTCAACCTGAGTCGCCCTGTTCCAGCGCCACGGTCCTGGCTGGCAACCTCCCTGCGACCCAGGCGACCTCGCCTGTCGTGGTGAGAAGGGGGCCGGCGATTGCCGGTCGACCACGCTGTCCAGGGACCAGGGCGGGCGGTAAGATACAGCATCGCTGATGTGGGGAGCCTCAAGGCTTGCACGTTTCCTTTTCGGGAGATGAAATTGATGACCCCCCACCCCCACCGTTACATCGACGCTCTGCCTCCGCCGGGCTTGGTCTATCGGCTCTCGTGCGAACCGTACGAGGCGATGGTCGAGCATGGCATGATCTCCGGTGACGAACCCGTGTGGCTGTACCAGGGACTCATCGTCTGGAAGGGCGCGCCGCTCACGCACCCAGGCGAACCGGGCGTGGCCGACCTCCTGCCGGGCCGGAAAGGTGGCGACTCATGAGCACGGCGACAAGAGCAACGGACAGACCGCCGGCCGGCGAGCTGCGGCTCGGGTTCGCGAACGTGGCGTGGGAGACGTATGTGGACCTCTGCCGGCAGTCGACGGTGCGGATGGCTTACGATGGGAAGGACCTGGAGATCATGGTCACCGGGCCGGTGCACGACGACTATGGCTGGCTCCTGGACCGGTTCATCACGGCGGTGGCCCGCGTGCTGGGCATCAGCCGCCGGGCACTCGGCAAGACGACATGGATCCGCCCGGAGATCGAGCGTGGGCTCGAAGCCGATCAGAGCTACATGTTCGACCCGGCGAAGCTGGCGGTCGTGCGAGAGCTGCTGGGCCGCAAGGAGAACGATGTCGCCGAGTATCCCAACCCCGACCTGGCCGTCGAGGTCGACATCTCGCGACCCCAGGTGGACCGGCCGGCCATCTACGCGGTGCTCCAGGTGCCGGAGCTGTGGACGTTCGACGGCCAGACGGTGACGATCTGGCAGCTCGGTGATGGCGTGTACCGCGACACCGGCCGCAGTCGCTGGCTCCCGGTCACGTCGCGGGACGCCACGCGCTGGCTCGTCGTCGAGGACAACAGCAATCCAGATGCCTGGGAGGATCGCCTGCGTGCCTGGGCAGAATCACTTCGCTGAGCGAAACACGGTAGGGCGCGGCTCCCTCCTCCTCCTCTTCCCTCATGAAGTGACGGGCAATGCAGCCTTGCTCGCAAACGATGGCGATCCCTTCGGCCTCGGACGCCGGTCGCCGCAGGGAGAATCGTCCCTGGTCGTCGGTCTTGACCGAGGGTGGTGGGGCCGGTTCCGTGGGAATATGGTCGACAACCCGTCCCTGCACCCGGGCGCCTATGGGCCTCGATCGAGCCGTTGCGGCGAGCCCGACCGCGGCAAGCCCGAGCACGATCCAGAGCGACGCCGTGGCCATGGAAGGCCCGGACGGGGCTCCGACTATACAGGTTTTTCCAGAATGCTCGGTGGGCAGGACGAAGTCGGGCAAGTCAAGGCGCAGAACCCCTGATGCTCATGGTCTATGACGGCCCGCGCAGTTCTTTTTCCGCCCATTCTCGAACCCGGCGCGTCCAGGCGTCGTAATCGGAAGCGTCTTCGGCGGTTAACCAGCGCGGAACCTGGTCGGCCCGAACACGCAAAAAGCCGCTCCGCTCCACCAGCTGGTAGCAACCGTGCTCGTTCAGGCGCTGGATCGTCAAGATCTCGCCGTCGAAGACCCAGAGTTCCGTGACGCCTAGAGCCGCATAAATGCTCGCGCGGTCCGTCTTGGGAACAGAAATATCGACCTCGATCACCAGATCGGGGTCAGGGTAAGCGGCCACGTCGTTCACACGCCGGCTGATGGCCGCCACAGCGGACGAGATCTTCCCCGGTTCAAGGTAGTAAGATCGGTCGGCCTCGATGCCGCGCTCGATCTTTGGTCGAATCCAGGTCGTCTCCCCGAGACCTTTGATCCGGACGTCCAGGGCGGCCGCAGTGTTCTTGACCAGATCGGCCAGCAAATCGGCGAAGTGGTCGTGCACCGGTCCCTTGACCATGATCTCCATATCCCTTCCGTCGAACGCGGTTCGGATCGGCGAGCGTTCAGGGAGATTGTTGACGAAGTGTTCGTACAGGCTCCAGGACGCGTTCGGCACCCGGATGCGGGTCTCTGCCTGCGGCTGCGCGGCCGCCTGGCGCTTTGGGGTCACGGCCATGGTGCTCATGCGGGTTGCGACCTCCTCGTGACCGGTAGACGTGCTCATTCAGGCCTGCTTTCCCCGGTAAGCCCGATCGAGAAGGTCGACCGGATGAACCACCTCGATGGGGCTCTTGCGCTCCTTGATCTTGCGGGCGATCTGGAGGATGCAGCCGACGTTGCCGGCGGCGACGACCGAGGCGCCGGTGGCTTCAATCCTGTCCATCTTCCTCTGGCCCAGCCGCTCCGACATCTCTGGCTGGGTGAGGTTGTAGGTGCCCGCAGCGCCGCAGCAAAGCTCGCTCTCGTCCAGGGGAACCAGCTCGAGACCGGGAATCATTTCCAGAAGCTGCCGCGGCTGGCTGCGGATCTGCTGGGCGTGGCACAGATGGCAGGCGTCGTGATAGGCCACTTTCCGGGGCAGCGAATGTGTGGGCGGCACCGGCCCGAGCGCGACGAGAAACTCGGAGATGTCTTTCACCTTGGCGACGAAGCGGGCGGCCTGATCGCGCTCACTGGTGGGAAGGAGATGGCCATAGTCCTTGAGCATCGCACCGCAGCCGGCCGCATTGACGATGATCGCGTCGAACTGGTCGGGATCAAAGGCCGCGAGGTTCCGCCGCGCCAGTTCCAGCCCGGGAGCCTCGGCTCCGGAATGATAGTGGATGGCACCGCAGCAGACCTGCGAGCGCGGGATGACCACCTCGCAGCCGTTTTGCTGGAGCACGCGGGCCGTGGCGGCGTTCGTCTCGGGATACATGGCGTCGGCCACGCAGCCGAGGAAGAGGGCGACTCGTGCCCGCCTTGGTCCGACCGGCGGCAGTCTGTCGGGGAGCCTGCCCGCGGCGCGTCCGAAGCGTGGGAGCATGGCCGCCATCCGCCGCAGGGTCGGGGGCAGCAGCCGGGTCAATCCCGAGCGCTCGGCGAAGTCCAGAAACCCCATTTTCTGGAGCAGCCGCGCCGGCAGGAGCGCTGTCTTGACGCGTCCCGCGTAAGGGAACAGGTGATGGAGGATCATGCGCTCCAGCAGGCTCGACCTGGCCGCGGCCGGAGCGTCCTTCTGCATGGCAATCTTGAATGGCTCGATCAGGCTGCCGTAGCGCACACCCGACGGGCAGGCGGACTCGCAGGCCCGGCAGTCCAGGCATAGCTCCAGATGCCGGCGGACGTGCGGTCCCACACCCAGCCGGCCATCGGCCACTGCGCGCATCAAGTAGATACGCCCGCGCGGGCTGTCGTTCTCGTTGGCCGTTTCCAGGTACGTGGGGCAACTGGCCGTGCAGAGGCCGCAGTGCACGCATTCCTGGAAGTTGCGGTAGTCGATCCGCTGCATCAACCACCCTACGTCAACACCCGCCTCCGCTCCGGGCGGCAGGCTCGTCGTCGTTGTCGTTGTGCCGGGAGCCGGGTTCAATTCCAGTTGCATCAGCAAGCTCCCACGAATCGTCCCGGGTTCATGGCACCCGCGGGATCGAGTGCCTGCTGGACGCGCCGGGCCACTTCCCAGTCAGGCCGCGATGGCCCCCAGACGGCCAGGCGTTCATTCCAGTCCGCCGGGCAGCGGGTCACGACCACGCTGCCACCCTGCGTGCTGACCATGCTCCGGAAGCGGTCGATCTCGGCTGCCGCCTGCTGCATTTCCCAGGCACCCAGGGCATGAAGCCGCACGACGCCATTCCCCGCGTGCGCCTGGACAGTCCAGCGCAGCGGATCCAGAATCTCGATGAAGGCGACAACAGCAGACGGCCGAGTCGTCAGGACGCACGAGAGCGGACCGGGCTCGGCCACCGTGAAGTCGGTCAGATTGTCCCACAAAGCGGCCGCCTCCACGTCCTGAGGAACGTTCAGGTCCGGCCGGCCGAGCTCGCTCCTGAGCCGATCGATCTGCCACCGCACCGATGTGGCGTTGTCCTCGAGGCCGATCGCCAGCACCCAGCGCTCCGCTGGCAGGCCCATGGGTCCGCCGATCTGGCCCGCCGCGTACGCGTCGAGCAGGTCGAGAGCCACGGGCCGAGCGCCCGACACGTTCAGCGCGTCGAGCGCTTCGGCCAGAGGCGCCGGAGCGGCGAACGGGACCCAGGCGACGGCCGAGGCTTCTGGTCTGGGCCGAACCTTGAGCGTCATCTGGGTGATGACTCCGAGGGTCCCCAGCGAGCCCGTGAGCAGCTTGGGGAAATCGTAGCCCGCCACGTTCTTGACCACGCGCCCGCCACCCTTCACCTCGACGCCCTCCGAGGTAACGAAGCTCACGCCGATGATCTGGTCACGCGGCCGGCCCGAGCCATACCGGCGCGGTCCGCAGGCACTGGTGGCGAAGACGCCGCCCAGCGTCGCGCGCTCGGGCTGGGGAATATCAATCAGCAGCCGCTGTTTCTTGTCGGCCAGGACCGCATGGAGCGCGGCCGCCGTGATGCCAGCCTGGACGGTGATGGTCATATCGGCGTGCGGATAATCGATCACCTGGCCGAGCGACCGCGTATCGACGGCCACGCCGGGACGGCCCGGAATGCCGCCGTAGTCGAGTGCTGTCGCCCCGCCCTGAGGGTAGATGGCGTGTCCCTCGCGGACGTGCGCGCTGATTGCCTGGCAGAGCTCGGAAACGCTGTCCGGCCGAAGGTGCGCCAGGGCGTAGCGGCCGTTGCCCAGCGGACCCGCGGCCGGCGGCTCGGGCCAGGATGGCTGCCCGTGATCGTTCACGACGTCGACTCCAGAGCCGGAACTTCCCGGGGAGGCGGGTCATACCGCGTCTCCTCCGTGCCGGAGAGGATCCGCTCGACCATGTCCTGCACGGCCCGGATGGCGCTTGTGGCGTTCTCGTCGAACACTCCCGGCCACACCTCGGTGAGCAGAACCTGAGATTCCAGGGCCAGCCGGTAGAGTGCATAGGACAGTCTGCGGTCCAGCAGGCTGGCTCCCTGGTGATCGCGCTCCAGGCTGTGCAATGCAGCCAGCAGCTCGGAGACCGCCGCGGGGCTCGCGGGCTGCCCCCTGCGCAGGCTGGGCAGAAAACCATGCGGATGATGACTGGCCGATCCCACGTGGGACAGCACAGTCTCCAGAGCAGTTCCATCAAGCACTTGGGGTACGATCCTTTCCGCGACAACCCGCTCGATGACCCTTGGTGCCCCGGCGATGCGCACCAGCAGGGGCTCGGATCGGCCGCCCGTCTCGGCCGCTGGTGATGGGTCGTTCCGGGTCTCCTTCTCGTGGTCCTCCTCCCGAGTCTCTTCGGGAGCGGAGGGCTCCGAGACGTCTTCCACGGATGACGGATCTGCCAGCGCTCCGGCATGCTCAGGAACACTGTTCAAAATCTTGGGGCCGTCCTGGTCGCCCTCGTGCTTGCCGGAACGCGCCGCCACTCGGCCAGGTAGCCCGGATCGCTGGCAATGGCGTGAAACCCTTCCAGCGGCCCGCGCTTGGCCTCGACGTCGGCCATGTGCGCCTTGACGCGCTCATTGTCGATGGCCTGGCGCAGCAGACCCGCGCAGTAGTCCTGAACGGTCGCCACGCCGGCCCGCCCGGCCAGTTCCTGGGCCAGATCGAGGACCGCACCGGGCAAGTAGACGATGATCCGTTGGGGCTCTTCGCCAGGCCCCGGAATCTTGTGCTCCCCCGAGCGAAAGACTGGTGGAAGCCTGCGCCAGCGCGAGTAAGGATTTCTCTTGCCCACTGCGCCGCATCCCCCCGGGTCTCCGGCCGCCACCACTTCAGAGCACGCGTTCCAGAACTGCCAGCAACCGACCTTCCCACTCACCGTGACATCATACCGGGCCTTGCCTTGCTCGTGAATGCACCACGAACAGGGCGGCAGCCGGGCCGGCAAGCAGCCCCGGTCCGGGCCGTCCCCGCATGCGGCGCGCCGCCCTTCCTCTCGCTCCGCCCTGCCCTCGCTCCGCCTTGCCCCCCGCAACGCCAGCCAGTCAGGCCGAGGCCCGCCGTCCAGGCTTCGTCCGCTCCAGGCAATGTCCACCGCTGGGGAGCAGCTTGGACGGGCTGCACCGGGACTCGGGGTTCAGCGCCTTGCGGACGGCCACCATCGCGGCCAGGTCCTCGGGGGCGAAGAGTCGCGGCATGAGCGCCATCTTCTCCACGCCGATGCCGTGCTCACCGGTCACGCTGCCTCCGAGCCTGATGCACTCTTCGAGGATCTCATGGCTGGCGTGCAGCACACGCTTCACCTGCTCGGCGTCGCGTTCGTCGAAGAGCAGTATGGGATGAATGTTGCCGTCGCCGGCATGGAAGACATTGGCGATGCGCAGATCATAGCGCCGCGAGACTCCCTCGATGAACCGGAGGATCTGCGGCAGCAGCGTCCGCGGTACGACGCCGTCCTGGGTGCAAAACGTGGGACTGAGGCGGCCAATCGCCCCGAAGGCCGACTTCCGGCTCTTCCAGATTGCCACATATTCCGGTTCCTTGCGGGTGCGCCAGGTGATCGATTTCTGGACCCGTCCCGCACGCGACTGGACGATGGCCGTGATCTCCCGTGCCTCCAGGTCAAGGCCGGCGTCGATGCCGTCGACCTCGATGATGAGGATCGCCCCGGCATCGGTCGGGAAGCCGAAACCGAACGCCTGCTCGACGGCCTGGATCATGAGGTTATCAAGCATCTCGAGCGCGGCGGGGATAATCCCTGCGGCGATGATGCCGCTGACCGTCTCGGTCGCGGCCTCGACCGTGTCGAAGACCCCAAGGAGGGTCCGCCCGGCCTCGGGGTCGCGCGTGAGGTTGACGATCACCTTGGTGACGATGCCGAAGGTTCCCTCGCTGCCGACCACGAGACCGGCCAAATCCAGCCCCGGCGCGTCCTCCGTCACACCCCCGATCGTGACGACCGACGCGTCCGGCAGGACGAGCTCCACGCCCTTGACGTGGTTCACCGTCACGCCGTACTTGAGCGTGTGCGGCCCGCCGGAGTTCGTCGCCGTGTTGCCGCCGATGGTGCAGGCCGTCTGGCTGGAAGGGTCCGGGGCGAAGTGAAAGCCCGTTCCCGCGAGTGCACGCGTGAGCCAGACATTCACCACGCCCGGTTCGACGATGGCGTAGCGATCGCGCGTGTTGATCTCCAGGAT
Source organism: uncultured Planctomycetaceae bacterium (assembly GCA_963833985.1). Taxonomy (GTDB): domain Bacteria; phylum Planctomycetota; class Planctomycetia; order Isosphaerales; family Isosphaeraceae; genus Aquisphaera. Next base: position 3,756,530 of record CAWIAD010000002.1, on the reverse strand, counting down.
CCGCTTCATCCGGGTCAGACAGATCATCACCCCGCCGCCCACCGCCAGGGTTCCGCCCGCCAGGCTTGTTCCCGCCCCCCGCGCCACGAACGGTACATCGTGACGGTTGCAGAGTTTCACGAGATCCACCACGTGCTCGGTGCAGGTCGGAAAGACTACGACGTCCGGAATGCTCTTGTTCACCACGTAGCCGTCGCACTCGTACACCAGGAGCTCATCGCCATGGTGCAAGACGTTCTCGGCTCCCACGATCGCCGTCAGCTCAGCAAGCAGGCGAGCAGCCAGCGGAGTGACGTCGGAAATGGCGGCGGTTGCGGACATGGTTTCCTCGGGGGGTGCCTTATCGGCGTAGTGAGCCTCCGTGGCATGTAGGCGATTCCACACGAATCTTACCTGGTTACTGGAGCATTCACCATCGAACAGAATGCGGATCGGCCGCCTGCGTTCAGTCGGGATGCAGCAAGCCACGCAAGCTGGCAACGAGAGAGAACCAGTGTCTGACAGCCGACTTGCCTACTTCTGCGAACTGCGGTACTAATCCGCATCACTGAAGCGGTGCGGCAGGGAGATCTGCGGCACGAAGGGGAACTCGGCTCACCGCCCCCAGGGCGGTTTTCTGACGGGTTGCAAGCAGTCTCTGAGATCTTTGAAGGGGGAGCAGACATTCCTGTCTGCCAGGACAGGCCTGCTCCGGCAGGCAGGAATGCCTGCCCCCGGTCTCAGTCTGCGATCCGAGTGAAAACCGCTCTAAATCATCCCGATGCGCTGACCTCGTCTCGTCGTGCTGCTACGACACGCGCACATCAAACTTTTCCTGGGGAGGCCGGCATGGAAGCCCGCATCCGTCGTCAGGGAGCGCTGGTCGCAGATCCAGCTTCAACAATTCAGGGGCAGCGGCACGCAGGCGGCTCCGCGGTCGAGCGATCGGATCTCCGCGTGGCCCTGGTGCACGACTGGCTGACGGGGATGCGCGGGGAGAGAAATGCCTGGAAGTTCTCTGCCGGGCTTTCCCGAACGCAACCCTGTACACACTGCTCCACCGCGAGGGCGCAACCTCCCCGGCGATCGAGTCGATGGCCATCCGGACCTCGCCCCTCCAGCGCGTGCCCGGAGTTTTCCGCCATTACCGGCACATGCTGCCCCTCATGCCGCTGGCGGCACGTGCGTGGCGGCCGAGAGACGTGGACCTGGTCGTCAGCCTGAGCCATTGCGTGGCCAAGGCCGTCCGCGTACCCCCGGGCGTTCCCCATGTCTGTTATTGCTTCACGCCGATGCGCTATGCCTGGCAGGGGCGCGATTCGTACCTGCAAGGTTGGGCGAACCGGCCAATCCGGCGACTGCTGGCCGGCGCATTGCTTGACCGCCTCAGGGAGTGGGACCGCGACACCGCCCGCCGCGTGACTCATTTCGTTGCGATCTCGCAGACCATCCGCGAGCGGATTGCGACCTGCTACAACCGTGAGAGCCAGGTGATTCCGCCGCCCGTGGATACCGGATTCTACGCGCCGGCTGCGGACTTTCAGACCCGAGACCAGTACTACCTCGTGGTCTCGGCACTGGTCCCGTACAAACGGGTCGACCAGGCCGTGGCCGCCTGTTCGCGCCTGGGGCGGAGACTGGTTGTCATCGGCGCGGGACCGGAACGAGAAAGGCTCGAGCGCCTGGCCGGGCCAACCGTGCAGTTCCTGGGCTGGCAGTCCGACGAGGTGATTCGCGACCACTACCGCCGTTGCCGGGCCTTGCTGTTCCCGGGTGAGGAAGATTTCGGCATCGTGCCTGTCGAGGCTCTGGCGTGCGGTGCCCCGGTGCTGGCCCTGGCGCGGGGCGGAGCCGTCGAGACCGTCGACGGCCAGAGCGGCCGACTCTACGGCGAGCCCACTGCCGCAGCTCTCGAAGCGGCGATCAGCGCGTGGGAATCGGACGGCTGCCCGCACAATCCGGCCCATGCCCGCCACCGCGCGGAAGGCTTTTCACTGCCACTCTTTCGTGGCCGCATTCTGGGTCTGCTGAACGAGGTCACAACCACAACCTCACGCGATCCAGTTCCCCCCCGGCCGCACGTTGATCTCTCCGCTCTCGAGGCGCAGCGCCGCCTGAGTTCGTGAGCAAAACGGCACCCCATGCGGGGGTGACGAGATCGCTGCTGGGCAAGACCAGCCGCGCGATCGCGCCGGCCGCGGACGTCCCGGGTCCGCACTCTGTTCGGAGCGGTCACTTCTTTACATTCTTTTACGTCGGCGGAACGGGCTCCGTGTAGAATGCGGGAACGGACGCCCGGCGCTGAGCATGGTCCCGGGTTCCCACACCTAGCATTGAGGAGCATTCTCATGTCGCGGAGGAACTTCACGATCGGAGCCATGGCTTTGCTGCTGGCGGTGCTCGCAAGGCCCGCCACCGCCCAGGGTCCGCCCGGCGGTCCCGGCGGTCCGCCTGGTCCTGGCGGCCCTGGAGGCTTCGGTGGTCCCGGAGGCTTCGGTGGTCCTGGTGGATCAGGTAGTGCCTGGCTCGTCATGTCTCCCGCGATCCAGAAGGAGGTTGGTCTGACCGAGCGGCAGAAGGCCCAGCTCAAGAAGCTGGACGCCACGGTATCGCAGAAGCGCCGGCAGGCCTTCTCTTCACCGCGTCGGGAAAACGGGGACTTCCAGAGCATGATGAAGTCCATGGACGCGCTGAGGCGCGATCAGGAAGACGCGATCGCCAAGATCCTGGAGCCCAAGCAGAAGACGCGGGTCAGCGAGATCCAGCTTCAGCTCGAGGGAATCTTCGCCATCGGCAAACCCGAAATCGCCAAGAAACTCAAGCTGACATCCGCACAGTCGGAACAGGTCAAGTCGATCGTGAACCAGATGCAAACGGATACACGTGCCGCCATGCCCGCCCCTCCGCAAGGGTTCCCTCAGCCCGGCGGCGGCCCTCCGGGTGGCGCGGCGGGTGAAAATGGCATTCAGGGAGGCGGCCCTCCCGGCGGCTTCCAGGGTGGAGGCGGCCCTCCCGGCGGCTTCCAGGGTGGAGGCGGCCCTCCCGGCGGCGCTCCTGGTGAGGAGGGCGGTTTCCAGGGAGGCGGCGGCCCTCCCGGTGGTTTCCAGGGTGGAGGCGGCCCTCCCGGTGGTTTCCAGGGTGGAGGCGGCCCTCCCGGTGGTTTCCAGGGTGGAGGCGGCCCTCCCGGTGGTTTCCAGGGTGGAGGCGGCCCTCCCGGCGGCAACGACCAGTTCCGCGCCCAGTTTGAGAAGATGCGCCAGGCCATGGACAAGATCCGGACCACCGCGACCTCGCAGCTGACCGACGTGCTCACCACCGAGCAGAAAGCGGCCTTCGCGAAGCTGAAGGGCAAGCCATTCGATACGGCCTTGCTCCGTCCCGGTGCTCCCAACGCGATGCGCAGCAACCGCACGGGCGCCCGGACCAAGGCACAGACCAAGCAGCGAGCGCGGCGCGGAGCTCGAGTCCGACCCTGGCCTCGATTTCGAGCCCATGCCCCAAGATCCCCAATGAGCCAGTTTTCCGCGGGCGTCTCCACCGCCGCACAGATCAGGATCCTGCTGGTTGATGACGACATCGAGCTCTGTGAGCTGATGCAGCGCTTCTTCACCCGGCGGAGCGTCGATCTGGAAGTGGTTCACGACGGGCGGCGAGGCCTGGCGCGGGCACTGACCGGCGGCCACACCCTGCTCCTGCTGGACGTCATGATGCCGGGCCTGGACGGCTTCGAGCTGCTGCGGCAACTCCGCAGGCAGAGCCAGGTCCCGGTGATCATGCTCACGGCCCGCACGGCCGAGTCCGACCGGATCTGTGGTCTGGACGCCGGCGCCGATGACTACCTGCCCAAGCCGTTCGGTCCTGACGAGCTTCTCGCCCGGATCCGGGCGGTGCTGCGCCGCACCAGCCGTCCGCCCAGTGGAACGGAGGTCATGGAGGAAGGTGGAATCAAACTCATCACCAAGGTGCGCGAGGTGATCTGCGACGGATCGCCGCTTGCGGTCACCACGGTCGAGTACGACATCCTGGAGTACCTGGTGCGGGCCTCGGGAAGGATCGTCTCGCGTGACGAGCTCACCGCGGCGCTCTACCGGCGTCAGGCCACGCCCTTCGATCGCGTGCTCGACATGCATATCAGCAACCTGAGGAAGAAACTGGGTAGCCTGGGCTCGTTGATCCACACGGTTCGCGGCGTGGGCTACCTTTTCCGGACCACTCGCCAGGCCGATCAGGATTCCTGAGATGCGCTCAATCCTGGCGAAGATCCTGATCTGGTCGCTCGTCACGTGTGTCCTTTCGCTGCTCGCCTACCGTTTCATCTCGCGCACCCTCGAGTCGGCGCGGGCCGAGAGACAATGACCCGTTCTTCCGCATGAGTTTGATGGTCGAGGACGAGGTCCGCCGCGCTTACGAGGAAGGGGGACCGCAGCGCCTGTCCGAACATCTCCACCGGCTGGATTCCTACCTGCCGGGCAAGCACATCCTCTTGAACTCCCGCGGCCGCGATCTGGTCACCGGGGAAGACCACTCCGAGCTGTTGCAACCGCCTGTTCCGGGTACCGGCCCGCCTCGCATGGACGACGGCCGGATGATCATGATGGGTCCCTCGCGGGGCAGCCCCTACCGATTCATCACTCTCGTGCGGCCCTGGTGGCAGCCGCCGAGCATTTTCCCTTACCTGGGAGCGGTGGTGCTGGTCATTGCCGGCATGGCCACAATTCTCGCGCTCCACCTGGCGGCACCCCTACGAAAGCTGCGGCAGGTGGTCGAGCGATTTGGCAAGGGCGAGCTTGCGGCGCGTTCCGGCTCCGCGCGTCAGGACGAGATCGGCGAGCTGGCGCGGGCGTTCGACGAGATGGCCGACCGTATCGAGACCCTGCTGGCGGCCGAGCGCCGATTGCTCCAGGACGTGTCGCACGAGCTGCGCTCGCCCCTGGCACGCCTCAGCTTCGCGGTTGAGCTGGCACGCGAGGACGAAGAGCGTGATGAAGCCCTGGCACGCGTGCGCAAGGAGGCCGAGCGCATGACCTCGCTCGTCGGGGAGTTACTCCAGCTCACTCGCATCGAAGGCGACCCGTCGGCCGGCACGCGTGGTCGCGTCGGACTGCATCTCCTGGTACAGGAGATCGTCGCCACCTGCAATCTCGAGGCGGCGACACGCGGCTGCCATCTGCGGATTCAGGAGCTGGAGCCCGCCACGCTCACCGGAGAACAGGAGCTGCTGCATCGCGCCGTGGAGAACGTCGTCCGTAACGCGATCCGACATTCACCGGAGGGCGCGGCCGTGGACATCGCGCTGAGCCTCAGTGGCGGCCTCGCCACGGTGTCGGTCCGCGATCATGGACCAGGCGTGCCGCAGCAACACCTCGCCGCCATCTTCAAGCCATTTTTCCGGGTGGAGAACGACCGCAGCCGGGCCAGCGGAGGAGTCGGCCTGGGCCTGGCCATCGCGCGCCGGGCCGTCGAGGTTCACCAGGGTAAGATCGAGGCCCGTAACGCCGGTCCGGGACTGGCCATTACCATCACGCTGCCCTGCGCAGCCTGCTGTGCAGCCGTCCACGGCCGACACCCGCGCCGGGCTCGAGTTTCCCGTCGAGCCGTGAGACTCATTGCATTGGCCGTCCGGTCCGGAGTATTCGCGGCGAGTCCTTTTCGGGACCTGTCGAGGACGACCGGCGGGCCGGGTCGAAAGTTCCGCGCGGCTCACGACTGAGCCAAGGTCACTTTGACCGTGCTGCGGCCGTGGCCTCTGCCTTGGCTTTTCGACTCGCCACCTTTGCGGCCTTCCGTTCAGCCTTGGCGGCAGCCTTGGCCTCGGTCACCGCGGCGCTCGTCGTGAACCGCTCCTTGAGGCGGACCGACTTGCCCGACCGCTCGCGCAGGAAGTACAGCTTGGCTCGGCGCACCTTGCCCGACCGCTTGACCACGATGTCGGCGATGCGTGGCGAGTGGAGCGGAAACTTACGCTCCACGCCCTCGCCTTGCACGATCCGGCGCACCACGAACATCTCGCGGGTACCACCTCCCGAGCGGGCGATGACCACGCCGTTGAAGATCTGGATCCGCTCCTTGTCACCTTCCAGGATGCGCACGTGCACGTCCACCGTGTCGCCGATGTCGAACTTCGGCACCGCGGTTTTCATGCTGCCTTGCTCGACCATGCTCATCAAGCGATTCTGCATCGGGATTTCCTTTCGTTCAGATCGAAGTTCTGTAGAGGGTGTTCTGGGCCTGATGGTCAGGCGAGCCGGCTCAGTGGCAATCCAGATGAGGCGAAGGACGGCGGTGCTGCGTACGCCAGCGGGCGATGGCGGCGTGGTCGCCGCTCAAGAGCACCTCGGGCACGTTTCTGCCCCGGAACTCGCGGGGCCGCGTGTACTGTGGATACTCCAGGCCGCCATCAGGACCGAACGATTCATCGACCGCGCTCTGCGCGTCTCCCAGGACTCCGGGGACCAGCCGGACCACTGCGTCGATGACCACCATGGCTGCGACCTCACCTCCGGAGACGACGAAATCGCCGATCGAGAGCAGTTCCGGTTCGAGGACCTCGACAATGCGCTCGTCGAACCCCTCGTACCGCCCGCAGAGCAGGACCAGCCGCTGCCGGCCAGACAGCTCGACGACCCGGCGTTGATCGAGACGCGGGCCTTGCGGCGAGAGCATGATCAGCGTTCCGGGCGGCTCGGCCCGCGCCTGCACGGCTTCGGCCGCGGCCACGACAACAGGGGCCATGAGGACCATGCCCGGCCCTCCGCCGAAGGGGCGGTCGTCCACCTGCCTGTGCCTGCCGGGGGCCCACTCGCGGAGGTCCCAGCAATGGATGGCCACCAGGTCCTTGTCGATCGCCCGCCGCACGATGCTCTGACTCAGGAAGCCATCAAAGAGCGCTGGAAAGAGCGTGAGCACATCGATGCGGAGCGACGGCACGTCCATGGCGGACCACTTTCGCTCAGGAAGGCTGCGGCATGGCCGCCTCGGGCTGCGGTGCGGTGGCCGGGGGCGGCTCGACCGCAACGGGCCTGGGCAGCTGCCAGGGTTCGCCGGGCGCCGGTTTCTTCACGCCGTGCCGGTTCAGCAGCGCCTGGACCTTGTGCGAAGGCTGCGCGCCCACACCCAGCCAGTAGCGGATCCGGTCGATGTTCAGGATCGTCTGCGTCTCGGCATTCGGATTCATGGGGTCGTAGTGCCCCAGCTCCTCGATGGAACGGCCGTCGCGGGGTGTCCGCGAGTCCATCGCGCAGATCCGGAAAAAGGGGCGGTGCCTGCGCCCGAAGGACTTCATTCGTAATCGAACCACTCGCGTTCTCCTCTTCAGATCAACCAGGAACCTTACCGGCCCGATTCCAACGTGGCGGGCCCGGACGCAACTCCAGAAAATCAGCAAGACTCGTTTGCCGGCCGCCAGTGACCGGCCAGCCGGTGATGTCGCGATCACGCCGGGTCGCCGCCAGCGGTCCCTGGTGGCAAGCCGTCACCGGCCCTTGATCGGGGATGTCGTGGTGACCCGGCAGGGTCACGCCAGAGCGGGCCGGGCGCTCATGTGGTCGGTCGGCCTCGCTCCTCGCGGCGCCGTTTGCGCTCTTCTTTCTCGCGTTGTTTTCGCAGCTTCTCACGTTCCTTGGGCGACAGCCGCTTGCCCGTGCCAACCTTCGGCGCGAACAGCCGGGCGCCAGGGTTGCTGGCGGCCGCCCGTCCCAGGCCCGTGAGCGCACGCAGCTTTTCCAGCATGCTCATCTGCGACATCGAGCGGACGAAGGCGGCCATGGCGTCGAACTGCTTGACCAGCCCGGAGACGTCCGATGGATCGACCCCCGCGCCCGCGGCGATCCGCCGCCTCCGCGACATGTCGATCAGGTCCGGACGGCTGCGCTCCAGCTGGGTCATGCTGTCGATGATGCCCTGGATGCGCTTGATCTCGCTGTCGGCGTCGATGCCGCCGAGGTCGGAAGACATCTCGTTGAGCCCGGGGATCTTGCTCATGCAGCTCCCCAACCGAGCCCATCTTCTTCATCTGGATGATCTGCTGGCGAAAGTCGTTGAGGTCGAACTTCCCCTTCGCCAGCCGTTCCTGCTGCCGCTTGGCCTCTTCCTCATCAACCACCTGCTGGGCCGTCCGCACCAGGTCGACGATGTCGCCCATGCCCAGCATCTGGCCGACCAGCCGCTCCGGCTCGAACGCCTCCAGCCTGTCGAGCTTTTCGCCCTTGCCCACGAACTTGACGGGCACGCCGGTCACCTTGCGGACCGAGAGCGCCGCTCCGCCGCGGGCATCGCCGTCCAGCTTGGTGAGGATCACGCCATCGAGCTCGAGCGCGGCGTTGAACGCCTCGGCCGAGGCCACGGCGTCCTGGCCGGTCATGGCGTCGCAGACGAAAAAGACCTGGTGCGGCTTGACCTTCTTCTCAATCTGCACCAGTTCGTTCATGAGCTCATCATCGACGTGCAGCCGGCCGGCCGTGTCGAGGATGAGCGTGTCGCAGCCCTGCCGGTTCGCCTCCGCCAGGGCTTCCTGGCAAACCTTGATGGGAGTCGACTGCTCCTGGCTGAACACCGGCACGTTGAGCTGCCCGCCAATCACCCTGAGCTGCTCGATGGCCGCCGGGCGCTGCAAGTCGGCCGCAACGAGCATCGGCTTGCGCCCTTGAGCGGCCAGCAGTTTGGCCAGCTTGCCGCAGGTCGTCGTCTTGCCCGACCCCTGCAAGCCGCAGAGCATCAGCACCGTGGCGCCGGACTTCTCGAAGCGAATCGACGGATCAACGGGCCCCATGAGGCTCGATCAGCTCATCGTGCACGATCTGGACGATCTGCTGCTCGGGCCGAACTGCCTTGATCAGGTTGGTTCCCGCCGCCTTGGCGGAAACCCGATCCATGAATTCCTGGACGACCTTGAAGTTGACGTCGGCCTCGAGCAGCGCGGTGCGGACCTCGCGCAGACCTTCCTTCATGTTCGCCTCGGTCAGAATGCCGCTGACCCGGAAGCGCTTGAAGGCCGAGGAGAGACGTTGTTGAAGATCGTTGAACATGACGGATCAGACACCCAGCTCACCGAGGATTGCGAACCAACGAGTATAACCATGCACCCCTTCGATGGCAACGTGTTCTGAAGCGTTGTGCGCGCTCTTGCCGCGGGGCCACAGCCGAGAACTCATCACCCGGGGCCCAGCCCAGGTTACCAGGTGCTGCGACAGTCAAGGACCGGGCAGGTTCTTCCTCTGGAAAAGCACCCATTCATTCAACCCAAAACCGAATACCGCTGAAATAGCGATAAGTCGAGCGCAGGCAGAGGTTTGTCCCTCGTTCCCACGTTCCGCGTGGGAATGCCGTCTGCGACGCTCCGAGACTGTGAGTTTTCGACCGCACGGCGGGTTTTCCCATCGGCGTGCGTCGATTGATCAGGGGTCGGGGTCGCGGTAGTTCCCCTGCGATCACGTCACCTGTGGGTGTTCTCTCCGCTATCGAGGCTCGAAAATGCCCTCCGCTGCCTGTTTTCTACCCCTTTTTACCTCATCCCTGCCCCTCCGCGACCGCCGCGCGCACGTTCCCCTGGTGCATCAGATTATGCGTGATCGCGTACAGCGTCGCCACGATCCGACATTTTGTCCGGCCACGCACCGGCATCCGCCAAAGCCCTCTATTACGGCACATCGCGTTAACCCACTCCGCCGTCTGGGCCCGCAGCTTGTAGATCAACTGCGCCGCCTCCGTGCCCATCCGCTCCCGCCACGCCGCAGTGTTGTCCGTGTCGTGCGGCTTGCGGGCGTACGGGTCTTTGCCCGCCTCCTTCTGCTTCTCCTGGTCCTTGATCGGTGCATACACCTTGCAGCCACGCTCCTCGACCGCATCAATCGCGTCCAAAGATGCAAACCCACCATCGACAAGCATCTCATCCGGCACGTCGTTGTAACGCGTCTCCAGTTGATCGAGCATCGGCGGCATTTCCTCGCTGTCGGTGCCGGCGTTGGTCACGTCCACCCCCACCACGATGCCTGTCGCCGTGTCGGTGGCGAACTGCACGTTGAACGCGGGGCGATAGCCGCCGTCGCTGAAGTTGATGTTCCGCGCCTCCGGATCGGTGGTCGACGCGCGCGCCTCGGACGATTTCTCTTTTCTCCCCTTGTTTCTTTTCTCTTTCTTCTGCCGCAACTCCTCGCAATGGCGTGCCGCCTCCTCGATCCGCGCTTGACGCTCTGCCGCAGCACGCGCGCAGGCGGCCCGCTGCCGTTTCGACAGTTCGTCAGGGTTGGTTTCAGCCAGTTCTTTGAGCGCCTGGACCTGTGCTTCGGACTCGGCCAGCAACTCCTTGAGCCGCTCCCCACTGCGGAAGGAACTTTTACCGGCGTCGGCCCGCACCCGCATGCCATCCTGGGCCACCCGCTCCATGGTGACCAAGCCTTCGTCCATGAGCGTGGCGACGATCTGGGTGAGCATTTCGTCCCACTTCTCGCCTCCCTGGGAGCGGAAGTCGGCGAGCATGTGGTAGTTCACCGAGACGCCACCGCAGAGCCACTGGTAGGCGAGGTGGTTCTTGCAGAGGCGTTCCAGCTCGCGCGCACTGCCGACCCCCTTGAGGGTGGCGAACACCCAGAGCGCGACCAGCAACCGGGGGTCGGTGGCGTCGCGGCCGACGTGGCCCTCGACGGCCTTGATGTCGGCGAGCCAGGCGTCGTGGTCCAGGCGGCAGACCATGGTCCAGACGACGCGGGCCTGAGAGTCGGGATCGAGGCGATCGTCGAGCGAGGTCCAGGTGAATTCAACCTGATCGCGGTGCGGGACCCGAAGCCTGGGTTTGCCCCGACCGGGCGTGTTGGCGGCCTGCTCGGGGGTGGGCTCGGGGAGGTTGTCCGGCAGCAGGGGGAGGATTGTCACGGGAGCCTCGCGGGGATGAGTGGGTGCAAACGCCAGCAGGACGGAGGGCCATCGCTGTTCTGAATTATATCATGATCACATTTTCAGTACAATGGGGATCTCCGAAAAAATCACAGCCTCTCCGCGTCGATTGGGCCCGTGCTGAAGCTGGGAAATCCATGGGACGCAGAACGTCCCGACCGGTGTTCCCACGCAGAGCGTGGGAACAAGTCTGTTGCAAACCTCTTGCCCCGTTTTCGTTAACACTATTTCAACGGTATTGACCATAAAGCTATGTTAATAAACAACTTGGGCTGCCTCGAACGACCCGGCAACGGGAAACTCGGTGCAGGTTGCCAGATCGAAGGCAACGCGTGCTGGGGCATTGCCAGCCCGCTAACGGGTCCCGGGACGACCTTGCGCAACATGCTCGCCGGCAATGGGTCCGGGGTGGGCCCCGCCTGGCACCCTGCGCACCCTTCAAGTATTCGGCGTTCGTCGAGAAAAAACGAACAATCGCCTTCCGTCGAGGCACTCATTCCGGAAAGACTCAGGTTCCGGAGATTTATCCATGGACAATCCCGAACACATTGCGGTCGCAAGCCATGTCCGACTCCTGCTCGAAGCCGGCACGCTCACCGGTGCGAGCGACAGTCAACTGCTGGAGAGGTACGCTGCGCGGCGTGATGACCTGGCCTTCACGGCGCTCCTGGAACGGCACGGTCCCATGGTTCTGGGGGTCTGCCGCGCGATCCTGGGCGAACATCACGATGCCCAGGATGCGTTTCAGGCAACCTTCCTGGTGCTGGCCCGATCCGCCGGAGCGATTCGCCAGCGCGACTCCCTGGCAAGCTGGCTGTACGGAGTGGCCCTCCGCGTCGCGAGCAGAGCCCGTGCCGCCTCGGCGCGGCGCCGGGCTCACGAGAGGCGTTGGGCCGCCTCGCGGGCGGTCAGTACCGAGAGCGGCAGCCTGTCTCCGGACGACGTTGAGCGGGCCTTGCACGAGGAGATTGGCCGGCTCCCCGAGCGGTTTCGCGCGGCATTGGTGCTTTGCCACATGGAAGGCCGGACTTACGAGGAGGCTGCGCAGGTCCTGCGCTGTCCGGTCGGGACGATCAAGAGCCGGCTCTCCACCGCCCGCGCGCGGCTCCGCCGGCGGCTGGAGCGCACCAACCCCGCCATTTTTTCGCCATCAGCCAGCCTGCTACTCAGGGGCGATCTTCCGGTGCCGCGTTTCGCTGTACCCATGCCCGCGTCCCTTCAGCAGGCGGTCGTCCTCGGCGCCGGCGCGGATCCGCGCCTGGCTGCCGCCTCGATAGGCAGGCTGGCGCGGGGCGTGCTCACGACCCTGCTCTGGCAACGCCTGCTGCCCCGCCTCGGCGTCGCGGCCGCCATCTTCATGGGAATGACCGTCGTGGCGGCCGGGGCCATCGGCCTGGGTCGCGGCAACCCGGCTCAACGGGTGGACGGCAGCGAGGAGAGAGCCGCTCCACGCCAACTGTCGGAGAACTCCGTTTCGGTTTTACGAAAGGAAGAGCCCGTCTTGCCTGCCAGGAAACCCAGGGCCGGGGATCAGCTTCCCGGGGGAGCCATACTGCGGTACGGCTCGCCGCTGTATCGACACCCGACGACCATCGATAGCCTGGCCGTCTCTCGCGATGGGACCCGCGCCGTGGCCAGTAGTGGCGGGCGGGTCCACGCCGAGGTCCGCCTCTATGATCTTGCCACGGGCGATGCGCTGCGGACCTTTGACCCTGGCGTGCTCATCGAGGCCGTCGCGCTCTCGCCAGACGGCAAGACGATCGCGGCCAGGGACGCGTTCCGACACACCGTGACAGCCTACAGCGCCACGAGCGGCGAGCAGACCGCTCAGGTCGTGTACCCCTACCCCAGCAGCACCATCATCACCGACCTCCTCGTCTTTTCACCCGACGGAACGCAGCTCGCGATGACGTCCGCCGAGGGCCCCGCCCTGGACCTGATCAGCCTTGCCCAGGGCAAGGTGGTACGCACGTACCGGCACGCGAACGTCGTCTTCGCGGCCGCCTTCTCGCCCGATGGAAAGGAACTCGTAGCCGGCGGGTACGACAGCGAGAACGATGTCTACTTCGCCCGCATCTGGGAGGTGGATACAGGCCGCGAGGTGCGCCGGCTGCCCTACGGCCAGGCCGGCATTCGCTGCGTCGCCTACGCGCCCGACGGCGCGACGATCGCCATCGGCGGCGACCGTGCGAGGGACACGCTGGCGATCAAGCTCTTCGACACCGCCAGCGGCCGGGAGCGGCTGAGCATCGACTTTCCCGACCCGCTGCGCGTCCGATCGCTTGCCTTCTCACCGGATGGCCGCACGCTCGCGGCCTCGGGCAGCTCGACGTCTCGGCTCTTTGACACGTCGACCGGCCAGGAACGCCTGAAGATCGACCGTGGTGCGATCGGCCTCCGCTACGCGGCGGACGGCAGGACGCTGGTGGCAGCAGTCGCCGGCACGATCGATCGCTGGGATGCGGCCACTGGCCAGGTGCTGATTCCGGAGGGAGGCGAAAGCCCCGTCGCCCAGATTGCCGTGACGCCCAACGGCCAGCACATCGTTACCCGTGGCGAAGACGGCGACGCACACGTCTGGAACGCTCGCACGGGCGAGCACCTTCGCCGTGTGAACGTGTCTGCGCAGCGCGGGTTTGCCCTCAGTCCGGATGGACGCTATCTCGTCTGGCCCGCGGCCGACGAGACGGTCCAGTACAAGGACCCCGCGCAGCCGAACGCCACCCTCGCGGGTTGCAGGCTGCGCATGATCGACCTGGCCAGCGGTGCACCCATCAACCGGTTCGCCGGCTTTGAAGGCGACGCCGGCGCCGTCTTCTTCATCGATGGCGGAAAGTCACTCGTGACGGTCCAGTATTTCGGCTTGAACGCCGCCGTCCGGCTCTGGGACGTGGCCAGCGGCCAGGTCGTGCGGTCATTCCCGGCGGCCGGCGAGGCGGGATCACAGGTTTTTCGGGCTCGCCTGTCGCCGGATGGCAAGCGCCTGGCGGTCGTCTCGCACGGGAGTTCCCTCGGCTTCGCGCGTCCCCCCGGCTTGTCTGAGAACGAAATCGTGAAACTCTGGGACCTGGCTACCGGCAACGAGGTGAACACGCCGTCCCGGCCGAAATGGAGTGTGCCCGAGGTGCTGGCGTTTTCCGCCGACGGCAGGACCGCGGTCCTTGCGGCCCCTGAAGGGTCCATCGAGCTCCGCGACACCGCAAGCTGGCAGCTCGAGGGCAAGATTGCGAGCCCGGGCGAACGGGTCACGGCCCTCGCCATCGGACCCGACGGCCGGATCTACGCGGGGTTCCCCAGCGCCACGGCCCTGGCCTGGGAGCATCGCGCGCTGGAGCATCCGGACGGGGCGAAGTGAAAGGGCCCGTAGCACGGGAGAGGAACTGCCTGCTTCACGGTGGGTGGGCCCTCGATTTCTCGACGGTTGCGTCGTAGGATAAAGCGATCGCGAGACGATCCCTGCTGATCTCCGCAGCGCCGACTGAAGCCGCGGAGATCAATCGATCGTGCCGCGCCTCCCGGACCGTGCCCGAGGGCGGACCCGGTGAAGCCCGCCCGCGCATGTCCGGCTCGGGCCAGGCAGCAATGAAGCTTCGCTAGTACGGGTTTGGGCTGCGCCGATGGTTGCCAGCCACCAAGACCGCCGGCGCCGCGGAAGCCGTCGCCGATCCCTGTAATGGTTTCAACGTCCATGAGGGAGCTTACCGCCATCCACGCGTTCTCCGGCCCCGGGGCACGGCCACTGCCGTTCCCGGAGGTCGGCCCGGTGTGCCGCGCCCGGTCCCGCGGCGCCAGGCGTTCCATCCGGGCGGTCCTCGCTTGCCTGGCAGCGCTTTGCGGAACTGAATGGGCCGCTGCTCAGCCCCCCGCGGCCGCCGGCCGCCACTCGCCCGCCCGGCCCGCGCTGGTCTTCACGCAGGTCCCGGTGACTCCAGAGCCGAACTGGCCGCAGTCCGCCGGCTCGGTGTCCAGCCCGGATCCGCCCGCGCGGCTGGTCTTGCTCGCCCCTGACGGATCGACGCGGGTCCTCACGCCGTCGTTCCACAGCGCGACCGACGCGGACGTTTCCCCGGATGGACGGCGGATCCTGTTCGCGGGCCAGAAGCGGCCCGGAGACGCCTGGGATGTGTACGAGATGGACCTGCAAAGCTTGAAGGAGCGGCAGGTCACCCGCAATGTCGGCCGTTGCCAGTCGCCCATTTACACGTCGAGCTTCTTCACGATCAGCCAGCCGGAGCCGTGGGAGCAGATCGCCTTCGTGAAGACGCAAGGCGGCCAGCTCGACGAGCGCGACGGGGGCCCGGTTACCAGCCTGTACACCTGCAAGCTCAGCGGTTCGCTGCCAGAGCGCATCACCTACAATCTCTCGAGCGACCTTGACCCGGCGATCATGCCCGATGGGCGGATAGCTTACGCGTCGTGGCATCGAGCGACGCTCGACCTCGGCGTGGCCGGACGGCTGGCCCTCGAGGCGGTCAACACCGATGGATCGGATCGGGCCATCCTCGTCCCGCGGAGCCCGGGGAGACTGCGGCGGATGCCGTGCATCACCACCGACGGCAACCTCGTCGTGGTCGAGGCTGACCCTGCGGCCCGCGACGGCGCGGGGCGGCTGGCGGGGGCGTCGCTGCGCAGTCCCCTGCACACGTACCGGACGATCACCGGGCCGCATGACGGGCTGTATTCCTCTCCCTCGGCGTTTCCCGACGGCCAGCTGGTCGTGGCCTGGCGTTCCGGAGACGCGGGCTCGTCGTTCGGCCTGTACCGCTTCGATCCGGCGACCGGCCAGCGGGCGCTGATTCTCGATGATCCCCGCTTCCACGAGCTCAAGCCCCGCGCCGTCTTCAGCCGGCCGCGCCCCGATGGCCGCTCGAGCGTGGTCGACCCCGCGGATCGGCTGGCCAGGTTCTACTGCATGAGCGTCTTCACGAGCGATCTGCCGGACCGCATGTGGCGAACCCACGGAATGATGAAGACTCTCCGCGTGGTTGAGGGACTGCCGGCGCCTGAGGGCTCGAGCGGACTCGGCGCCGCCTGCACGACAAACGGATCGGGACCGCTTCCCCAGCTCTCCGCGCGGCGGATCCTGACCGAGCTGCCCATCCAGAGCGACGGGTCGTTCCAGGTGGTCGTACCGGCAAGCCGGCCGATCCAGCTTCAACTGCTCGACGAGCAGGGCATCGCGGTACGGAGCTGCGGCTGGATCTGGGCGCGGAATCACCAGGCACAGGGCTGCATTGGCTGCCACGAGGACCCCGAGCGCACTCCTCCCAACCGGGTACCAGACGCGCTGAACGCGCCGGCGGCCACGGCGATCGGCGTCCAGGGTGAGGGGTTCACGGACTTTGCGCGCGACGTCGTTCCCATCCTTCGCACCAGGTGCCTGCCCTGTCATCAGGGCGGTTCGGCCGCGGCAGGGATTGACCTGGCACCTCCAGCCGCGGCGGAAGGGGACCGGGCTGCCGCGCCTGATCACCTCTACCGTGCCCTGCTCGCGCCCGATGCAGCCGCGGATCCCTCCTCCGGGCTGGGAAAGTACGTCCACCCCGGGCGTGCGCGGACCAGCCCTCTGGTCTGGCATCTGCTGGGGCGGAACACGTCCCGGCCCTGGGACGGTGCAGCCGGGTCGACGGCCGCCCGGCCGATCCCCGCGGGCAGGAGCGCGCCGCTTACTGCCGCCGAAATGCGGACCATCGTGCGCTGGATCGACCTCGGAGCACGCCGGACCGCCGGGCCGTACGAAGACTCCAGGGCAGCCAGAGGGCCATGAGCACGCCAATGAACGCCAAGCAACAATCCCGGGTCCGCAGCGCGTGGGCCTGCGCCACGTTTCACCGCAGCCACACAGCGGATGGATGGCAATTCGCTCATTGTGGCGGACGGATGCTCCTGCCTTTGCTCTTTCTGATGGCGGTCCTGGGATCACGGCCGGCGCTGGCCGACGATCCGCCGGTTCCGGTATTCACCGACGTCACCGAGCAGGCCGGGATCCATTTCAAGCACAGCTTCGGTGATGCCGAGCTGAGCAACATCGTCGAGGGCACCGGCGCCGGTGCGATGTTCTTCGACTACGACGGCGACGGCTGGCTGGATCTTTATCTGCTCTCCGGGCGCTATCGCAGCGACGTGAACGACAACACGGGCCGTCGGCTCCGGGGGAAGTTGAGCAACCGCCTGTACCGCAACAACCATGACGGCACGTTCACCGACGTGACCGACCGGGCCGGCGTGGGCGGAGGCGAAAGCTACGGCGTGGCCTGCTCGGCGGCCGACTACGACGGTGACGGTCATGTCGACCTCTATGTGTTGAACTACGGGCCGAACGTGCTCTACCACAACAACGGCAACGGCACCTTCACGGACGTCTCGAAGCAGTCGGGCCTGGACCTGCCCGGCTGGAGCGTCTCGGGAGTCTGGTTCGACCACGACGGCGACGGCAGGCTCGACGTGTTCGTGGCGACGTACCTGAAATATGATGGCGGCAAGTTCCGCAACTACTACGCGGCCGCCGGCTATCCCGGGCCCTTGAGCTATCCCGGCCAGCCGGACCACCTGATGCGCAACAATGGCGACGGCACGTTCCGCGAGGTGAGCCGCGATGCCGGCGTCTTCAGCAAGGACGGCCGCGCCATGAGCGCCACCGCGGCCGACTTTCTGAACACGGGCCGGCTCGACGTCTACGTGGCCAACGACGCAATGGAGAGCGCGTTCTACCGCAACCTGGGTCATGGCAAGTTCGCCAGCGACGCACTGGTTTACGGGCTGGCGTTTGGCGAGGGTGGCCAGGGCGTCTCCTCGATGGGGCCGGTCTTCGGCGATATCAACCGCGACGGCCGGCTTGACCTCTACATTCCCGACATGGGTTACGGATGCCTGCACACGAACCGCGGCGAGTTCTTCGAGGACCAGACCAACGCCTCCGGGCTGGCGCTCATCTGTGGCCAGTACACCGGCTGGGGCGCGGTGCTTCAGGACTTCGACAACGACGGCGACCTCGACCTGTTCATCGCCAACGGCGACGCCCACCACGAGTACGGCGAGGGGGCGGTGATGGCCCACAATGACGGCAAGGGCCATTTCGTCGACGTGGCCAGAAGGTCCGGGCCCTACTTTTCCCAGAAGTTCGTCGGCCGGGGCGCCACCTGGGGAGATTTCGATAACGACGGCGACGTCGACCTGCTGGTCGTGAACCTCAACGACTCGCCGCGTCTGTTGCGCAACGACGGCGGCAATACCCAGGGCCACTGGCTCACCGTGTCGGCCCGGCTTGCCAACGGCAGGACCGACGCCATCGGCGCTCGCGTCGTCGTCACGGCGGGATCGCTCGTGCAGGTGGACGACCTGATTCCGGTGCGCGGCTATCTCTCACAGGGGGACGCACGGCTGCACTTCGGCCTGGGGAAGGCGGTCAGGGCCGACAAGGTCGAGGTGCGCTGGCCGGACGGCACGACCACTGCGCTCAAGGACGTGGCGGCGAACCAGTTCCTGCGCATCGTTCAACCTGCCCGCTGAACGGAGTGATCAAGCCATGAGTGCGGCGTGCGAACCCCGGTTGCCTCGTTCCGGCCTGGTGCTCGGCGCCATCCTGATCCTAGCGGGCTCGCCGTCTCAGGCCCAGCCGCGGCGTCCGGTGTACGTAGGTGCCGGCGTGTGCGCGACCTGTCACGACGGCGCGGGGATGGGGCACCAGACGACCATCTGGCAGCACTCGCGGCACGCGCGGGCGTACGCCAGCCTGGCCGCGCCGCAGGCGCATGCCATCGCCGCGATCAGCGGAGTGCCCGTCGAGCCGCAGAAGTCGCCCCTCTGCCTCGGCTGCCATGCCACGGCCGCCGACGCCGAAAACTGGGAAAAGGACGAGACCTTCTCCATCCGCAACGGCGTGCAGTGCGAGAAATGCCACGGTCCGGGAAGCGAGCATGCCGAATCCTGGACGGCTGGCGGCGCGCTGAGAGCCGAATCGCCGGTTCACATGACCAGCCCCAGCGGGGCCGACTGCATGAAGTGCCACAAGGAGAAGCCCTCGCACACGAGGTCGCTGGCCCGCGCCTCCGCGGCGCCGGCGCGGCCGGCGGCCCACCCGGCGACGCCGGCGGTTCCGTTTGACCTTGCCCGTGCGCTTCATGAACTGGCTCATCCCACACCCGGGAACGGGCAGCGAAAGACCAGCGAGCCTGCCGTGATCCCTCCGGTCGACAACCACGCAAAGGCCCGCTACATCGGCTCGAGCGCCTGTGCCGAGTGCCATGATTCCGCCGAGAAGGGCTTTGCGTTCAGCCGCTGGCAGATCACGCCGCATGCTCGTGCCTACGCCTCGCTTGGCACTCCGGAAGCCGCCCGGATGGCTGTTCAGACGGGCGTCACGGCCGACCCCCAGCGCAGCGCGGCCTGCCTGAAATGCCACAGCACGGCCTTTCATCGGGCCGCGGCCGGAACGGCCGACAGCTACTCGATCCTGGAAGGCGTGGGCTGCGAGTCGTGCCATGGGCCTGGCAGCTCGCACGCGACCGAGCGGGCGGCCAGGACGCAGGGGGCCGTGGCCGCCGAGCGGATGGTCGCGGTCCGGGAAACGGCCTGCCTCTCTTGCCATGGCCAGGCGCATGGCAAGCCGTTCGATGTCAAGGCGGCCATGCCGCTGATCGCCCACCCGGCAGGAGCGCCGGCGCTGGCCGAGCGGGTCGTGTACAAGACTCCCATCAACGTGGCGTTCCGGCCGGGGGGCAAGGAGATCTGGGTCGCCTGCGAGGCGTCCGCGACGGTCTGCGTCCTGGACGCGGCGCAGCGCCGCAAGCGCGCGGAGATCGTCGTCGGGGGTCAACCGACCGGCCTGGCGTTCAGCCCCGACGGCCAGAGGGCCTACGTCACGAACCGCCTGGATGACACCCTGTCGGTGGTGGACGCGTCCGCGGCGCGCGTGGTCGCCACCGTGCCGGTCGGCGATGAGCCGCACGGGGTGTGCACTGACCGTGACGGCAAGACGATCTACGTGCTGAACACCTCCTCGGACGACATCTCGGTGTTCGACGCCGCCTCGCTGCGGGAGCGGAAGCGCCTCTCCGCCAGCCGCAGCCCCTGGGCCCTGGCGATCTCGCCGGACGGCGCCCGGATTCTGGTCACGAACGCCCTGTCGCGGTTCGTCAAGTTTCGGGAGTCGTCGCAGTCCGAGATCAGCATCATCGACAGCGGCCGCGCGACGATCGACGATCGGCTCGTGGTGCCCGATGCCAACATGCTCCAGGGGGTGGCCTGGCATCCCTCGGGCCGGTTCGCGCTGGCCACGCTGCTGCGTACCAAGAACCTCGTGCCGATGACCCGGATGCTCCAGGGCTGGACGGTCACCAGCGGCCTGGGCCTGGTCTGGGAGGACGGCCGGGTGGACCAGGTGCTGCTGGACCAGGCCGGAGAATCGTTTCCGGATCCGACCGACGTGGCCGTCACGCCCGATGGGGCCCTGGCCCTGGTCACCAGCGCCGGGTCCGACCAGGTCGCCATCGTCGACCTCGCACAGCTTACCGGACTGGTCCAGGGCGCGACCGAGGACGAGCGCCGGGACGTGCTGCCCAACCATCTGGGTCAGGCGACGCGGTTCGTCACGGCGCTGGTCCCCACGGGCCGCAACCCGCGCGGCCTGGCGATTGCTCCCGACGGCAAGACGGCGTGGGTTGCCTGCGCCCTGGACGACGCGTTGACGGTGATCGACATCCCCGGCAGGAAAGCGGCCGGTACGGTGCACCTGGGCGGTCCGCGGGTCGTCACCGAGGCACGGCGCGGCGAGCGGCTCTTCCACAATGCCGGCATCTCCTTCCATCGCCAGCTCTCCTGCCATACGTGCCACCCCGATGGTCACGTGGACGGATTGACCTACGACATCGAGGCCGACGGCATTGGGCTGGCCCCCGTGGACAACCGCACGCTGCGCGGCATTCTCGACACCGGCCCTTTCAAGTGGGCTGGCACCAACCCCACGCTGTCACGGCAGTGCGGACCACGGCTGTCGGTCTACTTCACACGCATCCAGCCCTTCACTCCGGATGAGCTCGCGGCCGTGGATCATTACATCAGCACCATCGCCCGGCCGCCGAACCGCCATCGCGCCGGGCGTGGAGCTGACAGCCGCCCAGCGCCGGGGCAAGCAGCTCTTCGACCGGGCCGTCACGGCCGACGGCCGGCCGATACCCAAGCTGAAACGGTGCGCCTCGTGCCATTTTCCACCGCTTTATACTGACCGCGAAAAGCACGACGTCGGCACGCGCATGACGCTGGACGTCGAGGACCGGGTGGACGTGCCGCACCTGAACAACATCTACGACTCGGCCCCCTACCTCCACAACGGCATTGCCGAGACTCTCGAGGAAATCTGGACGCGGTACAACCCCGACGACCGGCACGGCGTCACCAACGACATGACCAAGGACCAGCTCAACGATCTGATCGAGTACCTCAAAACGCTCTGATGCAAGTTTCAAGATAGTGATCGAGGGACAGGTATGAAGAGAGCCCGAACCAACGCCGGCTTCGCACCGGCCCTGCTGGGTGCGCTGCTGCCCTGCTTGCTGGGCGGCGATGAGCCCAGACCCCCCACTCCGGCGCCGCTGCTGGCAGCCGGCCAGCGCGCGGATGTGCCCGATGACGCCCTGCCCTTCGTGTACACGCAGTGGAAGCACTTCACGGTGGCCGACGGCCTGCCGAACGACCACATCTTCGCCGTCAAGGCGGACGGGCCCAGAGTGTGGATCGGCACCGAGGACGGTCTGGCCTGCTATGACAAGCGAACGGGCAAGATCCGGAGCTGGAAAGAGAAGGACGGCCTGCCGTTTCAGGCCGTGACCGCGATCGACGTGGACCGCAACACCGGAGATGTCTGGCTGGGGCTGTTCGGCGGCGGTCTGGCGCGGTTCAGTGGCGGGCGTTTCGACCATTTCCATCAGCTCAACAGCGGGCTGGTCAACGACGTCGTCTACGGCGTGGCCGTGGAGGGCGACAATGTCTGGGCGGCAACCACCGCCGGGTGCAGCCGCTACAACACCAAGGCGCGCGAGTGGGCGATCTTCAACGAGAAGAACGCCCCCATGGAGGAGATCTGGAACTATTCAGTGAGCGTCGACCAGGGGAAGGTCTACCTGGGCGTGTGGGGAAGCGGCTGCCTGGAGTACGACCTGAAGACCGCGCACTGGAAGGAGTACATCGATCCCGACGGCGAGATGGAGATCGACCTGTACCGCGATGACGGTATTGTCCACGTGATCGTCACCGGAGCCAGCCATGTGGGTGATGCGCTCTGGGTCTCCACGTATTTCGGCAACTGCCGCTACGACGGCCGCAACTGGCGGGGGTTCTATGCCAATGAGACGGGCATCCCCAGCGACTTCACCAACGCGGTGCGGGGGCGCAGCTCGGCGGAAGGTTGGTTCGCCACCGACAAGGGGATGGGCGTCGTCGCCGACTTCTTCTCCGACACCTATGTCGCCTACACCCGGAACCCCCAGACTCTGCGCGGCGAGGCAAAGGTCTTTCGCCGGGGAAAGCCAATCAAGACCATCGAGCTCGAGCGTACCGTGCCGCACAATTACGTGATCAATCTTGATTTCGACGGCAACGACGTCTGGGTGGCCACCGCCAGGGGGCTGGGATGGGGCAAGGGCGACGGATACTACCCCGGAGTCCGGCGTGCTGGCAATCACTAGAAGCATCTCATGTCTTTTTAAAAAGAAATGTCAATAATATGAAATACATTCGAGTTGTTTGTGTGTCGATCTTTGTTGCGCTGATCCCGCCCGCGTTCGGGCAGGGTTCCTCTCCGCCGGGGAAGCCTCCGGAGACGGGACCGGCCGTTGACGCCGATGCCAGGGCGATCCTCGAGGAGATCAACGCGCTGAACGCCTACCAGGTTCCGCGTCTTCCCCTGAAGACCGAGCAGCAGTACGCGCACACGGTCAAGGAGCTCGAGCCGTTTCACCACGTGGAGCCGTTCAGGACCCATTTCCTGACCCAGCTTGAAGCGACCGGGGCAGGCCGGGCCGTGCCCGAGCCCGTCTCTGTGTCCACGGTGAAGATCGGCTTCCTGGGGCCGCTCTACCCGACCGTGTCGGCGGCCACCGGCGGCAAGAGCCATGAGGAAGTGCTGGGCAGAAGGATGTACCAGGGGAGCCAGCTGGCGATCGAGGAGGCCAATGCACAGGGCGGCTATCGGAAGCGCAAGCTTCCCTTCGAGCTGGTTGTCTCCAACGACAACGGACTCTGGGGCTCATCCGCCAACGAGATCATCAAGCAGGTTTACAAGGACAAGGTCTGGGCGATCCTCGGCACCATCGACGGCGCCAACAGCCACATCGCGATCCGGGTCGCGCTCAAGTGCGAGGTCCTGATCATGAACACCGGCGACACCGACCCGACGTTCATCGAGACCAATATTCCGTGGGTCGCCCGCTGCATCGGCGACGACCGCCAGATGAATTACATCCTGGTCGACTACCTCTACCGCAAGGCCGGGTACCGCCGCGCGGGCATCATCCGGGCGAGCAATCGTTACGGGCGATTCGGCGTGCGCGAGATCAGCGATGCCAGCCGGCGGCTCGAGCGTCCCATCCAGATCGAGATGGCGTACAAGATCGGCGCAGAGGACTTCAGCCTCGAGCTGGAGCGGCTCAGGGCCGCGAACCTGGACGTGGTCATCCACTGGGGCGACGCCGCCGACGGCGCCAGGATCCTCAACCAGATGCGGGCAGCGGGAATGAGCCAGCCGTTCGTGGCGTGCGACCGTTGCGTCTCCGACGAGTTCGTTCGGATCGCCGGCGCGAATGCCGAAGGCGTCGTGTGCGCCTACCCGTGGGACCCGACGCGGACCGCGCCGATGTACCTGGAATTCCGCAACCGCTTCCGCGCCGGTTCCATGAGGAGCCCGAAACGTACGCCGCACATGCTTATGACGGCATGAACATGCTGATCTGGGCCATCCAGCAGGCCGGCCTCAACCGGGCGAAGGTGCGCGACCTGATCGCTTACCGCAGGGAGCCATGGCAAGGAGTGACCGGCGAGATCCGCTTCAGCCCCGTGCTCGACGATGTGGGCGAGGTGTTCCTGGCCCGGCGCGAGCAGGCCCGCTGGAAGTACCTTTCGCGTGAGCAAATGGGGATCTCCAGGTCCGCGGCCCCAGGCGCCAGGGAGTGAGGCAAAAACCGCATGCGCTGGCCGTTGCTCACCCTGGCTGTTCTGGCGTCCGCGGCCACCGCACAGGCTCAGACGTCGCTTGCTCCACGGGCTTCGCCGGTCCAGCCGTTTCGCGACTTCCGGCTCCAGGCCCAGCCCTACGCCGGACCCGGGCGCGAGCGCGAGACGACTGCCGACGTGTCAGAGGTGCTGCTCGGTTATTTCGGCACGAACAATCCGGATGACCCCGAGAGCGGCGATCTCTGGAAGGCCGCGGTGCTGGCCGTGGATGAGGCCAACGCCCAGGGCGGCTACCACGGTAAACCATTCCGATTCCGCGCCGCATGGAGCGCCGAGCCCTGGAAAACCGGAGCCGGTCTCATCGCCCGGATGGCGTACCGCGATCGCGTGTGGGCGGTCGTGGGCGGCAGCGACGGCCCCTCGGCGCACCTGGCCGAGCAGGTTGTCGCCAAGGCGCGGCTGCCGCTGGTCTGCCCTGCCAGTAGCGACCGCAGCGCGAACGTCGCGAATGTTCCCTGGATGTTCTCTGTGCTTCCGGGCGACCACCTCCAGGCACCGGTGCTGGCGACGGTTCTGCTGGAGCGCTGCAACGATCGAAAGTATGGTTTTGTGTCAGCCCCCGATCATGATTCCAGGCGGTTCGTCACCGAGCTTGATCGAGAACTGAAACGCCGGCATTCCGCTCCGTCATTCGTGCACGTTTTGCCGCCGGAAAGGGCCGGCATGAGCGCGACGGTACGCACCGTCCTGGCGGAAAGCCTGACCGCGGTGGTACTCGTGGCCGGGGCGGAAACATCGGGCCTGCTGGTCCGGGAACTGCGCACGGCCGGTTTTTCCGGATTGATCCTGGGCACTCACGCCATGGGCCGGAGGCGATTCGCGGCCACGGCCGGCCCTGCCGCCGACGGCGTGCTCTTCCCGTTATTGTGCAACCCAGACGCCTTGCCGCCTTCGTTCCGCCTTGCTTTCGAAACGCGGTACCACGCGCTGCCTGATTATGCCGCGGCACACACGTACGATGCGGTCAAGCTGCTCATCGCGGCGATCCGCAAGGCCGGGTTGAACCGTTCCAGAATCGGCGACGCCCTGCGCCTGGTCAGCCCCTACGAGGGTGTCACCGGAGTCATCGCCTGGGACAGCCTGGGAAGCAACAGTCGTCGCGTGGTGCTCGGCACCATTCGATCCGGGCGGACAGTCCAGGCCGAACCGGCCCTTTCGCCGTGCTCCATCAAGGGGCGATGATCCGCGTGTTGTATTCCCGGCGATAGCGCACAAACTCCGCGCTCTCCGGGTACCGCTCGGCAGGACCATAAGGGTAAGTGCTCATGGCATGGAAGGGCAGCGGGTCCACGCTTGCCGATCCGCCCGTGTACAGATCCATGTCCTTGCAGAAGCTATCGGTCTTGAGCAGGAAGCTACGCGTGCAGCCCGGCGGGATGGGACCGAATGCGCTCTGCGGGAAGCAAAGCGTGACCTCGTCGCCGGCGCCCAGGATCGCGAATCGATCATCGGCGGACTCCAGCAGGGGCCGGACCTGGCCGTAACGGGTGTAGGCACCGGCATGCGCCTCCATGTGTCGGAGGGATCGACGTTGGAATGATCCAGCAGGTTGGGCTGCCGCCCATCGGGCGAGTACTCGCGGGGATAGCCCAGGAAATGCAGCTCCGCCGTGCGCGCGGGTGCTTGAGTCAGTCTCGGGGCCGCCTCGGGGCGATGAGCCGCCACGGTGATCCGGTCCCACGACAAATCCATGTTGCTGGTGATCCGCAGCTTGACGTCGCCAGGCCGGAGCTTGCCGGCAAGGTCGATGGTCATGGTATGGCGAATCCCCGCGGGGTAGCCGACCTCGTGCGCAGCTCGACCCATCGGCCGCCACGCAGGACCTGGACGCTCGGCGCCTTCAGCCGCAACCCTGCCTGGCTCGCGGCAAAGTTGGACGTGGACGTGCTATATTCAACCCAGCCGTCCAGCAAGAGCACGGGGTGCACGCACGGAGGTAACCCACCCAGGCGATCCCCGAAATCCAGCTCCACGAAATGCTCGCGGGCAAACCCGGTGAAGCGGCTGTCGCGCAGCGCGGGGCTGGCGTAGACGCGATCGGTTTTCTCCAGCGCGGCCGTGACATCCTGACCGCAGTCGTTCACCGCGCGGACCGGCGCGACGACCTGGCTGAAGCAGTAAAGCTCGAACAGCGGCGGATCGGCTGCGACGGCGGCCATCTCGCGGGGTTGAACTTGCGTGCCCCGGGGATGATCCACGGCAATCAGCTTCAACTCGTCGAGATACACGACCTCCTCGAGCGGCTCGACGACCTGGAGGACGTAATCGCCGTCGCGCACCGCGAGCCCGGGCAGGGTGACGTACTCGGTGGGATCGGGGCGAGCGAAGGAGGACGGGCCTGTCCGGTAACCCAGCCCGCCGACCCCGCCGAAGTCGGACACGAATGCGTAGCCGTGGCCGTCCCAGGCAAAGAGGTGCGGGCAGGAGCTGGTCCGGCGGCACACCTCCGGCAGCGTCAGCACCTGGTTGCCCGCCACCTCGAGCTCGGCCTGGAGGAGCGAATCGGGCCACTGGATCCGCAGCCAGTCCACCGAGCGATGCGGCCCGAGCCCGGCCAGAAGGCGGAGGGGCGGCAGCGCGGTGGCACCCGATGGCGTGCCCACGACGAGCTGTTGCGTGACGTGTCCCGCACGGAACTCGACCCTTGCGCCCA
This sequence comes from uncultured Planctomycetaceae bacterium, assembly GCA_963833985.1. GTDB lineage: Bacteria > Planctomycetota > Planctomycetia > Isosphaerales > Isosphaeraceae > Aquisphaera. Next base: position 3,729,787 of record CAWIAD010000002.1, on the reverse strand, counting down.
GGGCCGAGGTCGGCGAACGGCTGGTCTGGTCCTGCCCGCGCTGGCCGACCAGATCGAGTGCCAGCCAGTTCCCCCCCCGCGTGGCGTTGAGCAGGACCACAGCGCCTGGCCCATGGCCGCGAAGAGCAGGTCCGGTCTACCATCGCCGTCGAAATCGGCGGCCACGACCAGCGCGGGGCCAGCGCACTTCCATTGCGTGAGCAGGTTCCCCGGATCGACGCGGGCCGCATCGAGAAACCGCCGGTTTGGCCAGTCATTGAGCAAGAGCGCTGGCCCGCGCGTCCCGTCGCTGCGGTGCGCATCGGCGATGACCAGATCGAGGTCGCCGTCGTTGTCGATATCGACGAACTGACCGCTCGTCCCGCCCAGCGACCCGTGACTTGCCGAGAAGCTCTCGTCGCGCTCGAATCGCCACAGGCCCCGATTCCGGAACAGGGCCAGCTCCTTGCCGGCGAAGACGAGCAGATCGCGGTTGCCGGTGCCGAACAGGTTCCCGGTGGTCGCTGCCACGGGATGGTCAATCTCAAGCTGTGTCTCCTGAGCGTCCCGCACGCGGTACTGGCCCATCCGGAAGTTTTCCCATCCCAGTGGCCGGCCAGCGGGCGAAAGCAGGATCATGTCGATGTCGCGGTCGTTGTCAAAGTCGTCTTGGACGACAGCCGAGATTGCCTGGCCAGTCAGCGCCAGACCATGGCTGGCCGCCAGGTCCGCGAAGGTGCCGTCGAGGTTGTTGTTGAAAACGCGGCTGGCCGCGGGCACCTGCTCGTTCCCTGCGGGCAGCGACCCGCCCTTGATGCGCATCGCCAGCAGGTCGAGGTCGCCGTCACTATCCAGGTCGAGCAGGCGCGCACAGGTGGTCAGGAATTCGGCGGCGGCTGCGGGCTGTGCGGGAACCCTGGTGAAGGTCCCTTTGCCGTCACCCAGAAGCAGCAGGTCCTGCCCCTCCCGGCCCAGCCAGAGGTCGAGATCGCCGTCGTTGTCGATGTCGCCCAGGCAGGGTGCGACGGTCTGCTCCGCCAGGATCGGTCCGCCCTGGAAATGCGCCTTGCCGTCGTTGAGCAGCACGCGCGCCTGGCCCGTGGAGCCGGTGCCCGCCATCACCAGGTCCTGGTCGCCGTCACCATCGACGTCGCCCACCGCGATGCCCGGGACGCTCACCTTGCCGCCGTGCCAGGTCCATGCCGCCAGCCGTGCGTCGAGCGTGCGGATCTCAGGCGAGAACAGCACGCGGGGCGCCTCTGTGCCGGCACTGGCCGGAACCGGCAGACCGTCAGCTCCCAGTGCGGTGTAATACTTGCCCCGGCCGGCATAAGGTTCCACCACTCCGTAAGACCCGACCGCCAGCTCCTGGGGCTTGAGCTCGCCAAACCGCTTCAGGACGGCAACCGCCTTCTCGCGCTGGTGCATCCGGTTGTACAGCATGCCCAGGCTGTACAGTGCCGAGACGAACCCCGGATCACGCTGTACGACCTGTTCCAGGATGCGCAGCGCCTCGGGGTCGCGATTCAGCTTGCGCAGCGACTCGGCGTACTCAAAGCTCACGAAGGGGTCGTGGGGATCGACCGCATGGACCCGCGCGAGATGATCGGCGGCCCGGTCATACTCTCCGCGGTGCTGGTAGAGAGCGCCCAGGCAGAAGTGCGCCCACGGACTCTCGGGCTCAGACGCGAGCACGCTCTGGAACTGAGCCTCGGCGCGGTCCAGGGCGTCGGGCGTCTCGGGCAGGTTGAGGAGCGCCAGGCCCAGGTTGAACCGGGCCGCGATCCAGCCCGGAGACGAGGCGACGACTCCCTCGAGCGTCTTCGCGGCAGCCGCGTACTGGTACTGTTCCAGCTGGGCCGCTCCGCGGTTGAAGGCCGAGAGGGCCCCGGCCGTCGCGCCGGTCACGCCCGCCTGGTCGTGCGCTGGCGCGGCCGGCGGTGCGGGCACCGGTGCTTCGGGGGCGGGCCCATGGCAACCACCCGCTGCCAGCACGGTGATGACGAAGGCGAGCAACCCGAAGCGTCTGGGGCAAACACGGTCATGCAGGCGAACCATCGTGCCTACGCTCCACGGGGTCGACACAAGGGGAGCATCGAACATGCCCCCGGAATCCATGATACTCCAGGAGGGGTTCGCTCAACCGCGCCGGGAGAAGGCCATCCCCTCGATCTCGACCAGCAATTCGGGACGGCAGACATCGGCCACGGCATAGATGGTGGGCACGTCGCCCAGCCGTGCCTGGCAGACGGCGCGGGTCTTCTCGTAGTCCTCCTGGCGCTTGATGTAGATGCGCACCAGCCCCATGTTCTCGAACGTGGCACCCAGCCCCGGCAGGCCATGCCGCTTCAGGTTGTTTTCGGAGATCAGGAGCTCGATGTTGTCCAGCGTCTGGCGCGTCTGCGCCTCAACGTCGTCCCGATATCGCGATTCCGAGGACACGATGCTGGCCGTGCCGGAGATGAAAATGGTGGCGTAGTTGCCGCACGACAGGGCCAGCGCCCGGGCGAACTTGGGGCTCTTGGGGCTGTACGAGGATGCGTAGTGGAAAGCCGAGGTCTGGTTCGGGTTCTCCAGCGGCATGGCCACGATCTCGGGGCGATTGGTCGCCAGCGCGATGCAGCCGAGCATGAGGCCCCTGCCCTGCGCGCCGATGCCCGTGCTCGCCGGATAGGGAGAGAGCGGTTCGGGCAGGCCGGGCTGGCAGCCGGCCAGGAACTCCACGCCCTCAAAGAAAGCAGTGCGGGCGCGGTTCAGCTCTTTGTAGCGCTGGGTATCTCCCTCGTCGCCGACAATGTCACCCAGGTAGAACCAGGTGCGGATGATGTGGTCGAACCCGACGTCGAGCTTCGCCAGCATCCCGCGGAGTTGCGAGAGCACACTGACGGTCTGGTTGTACACGCCGCTGACGCCCGCGCGCGGCGTGATGTTGGCGCAGTGCACCCACGAGAGCGCGTTGTGAGTGACGCGGACGAGCTGGTCGCTGAACCGCTCGATCCGGACGTCCGCCTTGCCCCGGCCCACGCCGATCGCCTCGATGGCCAGCAACTTCCCCTGGCAGGGAGGCTGGATCACGAACGAGGTCGCAGGCAGGTCCTCACCGTAAAACTCGCGGATGATTGCGCGGCAGGACGGAATCAGCTCCGGATCGGCAACGAACACCGCCTGGTGCACGATCGAGCCGAGAGTGTCTTCTTCATCGTGCACGGCCTCGATTGTCCGCAGCGCTTCCTGTGCCTGCGTTTTCAGGTCGCCATCCCCGCGCGGGACCGCGACCGCCAGCACATGCCTCACGTCATTGAGGTCAACGACCGAATAACCGTGACCGTCTCTGGTGACCTTGCGCAGCATAGAAGTGGTCTTCACTGGGTTTACCCCGAAGACGCGGATGAGACGTGGCAACCTCGCTCACGTTCATACAAATGGTCTCACTGCTGGAGCGGTTCTCGCGGCAGTGCTTCAGTTATAGTAATTTCTGAAACCAGCGAAATCAAGTGCGTCCGGAGCGCACACACGATTCCAGATTCAACGGGCGCCTTGAGGTGACGGTGGAGGGTGTGCCGGGGCGATCAGAGGATGTACCGGCTCAGGTCCTCGTCCTTCGAGAGGGTCTCGAGCCGTTCGCGGACGAGCGGTTCATCGATCACGATGGTCTCGTTCTGGCGGTCGGGCGCTTTCGAAGCTGATGTCTTCGAGAACGCGCTCGAGAATGGTGTGCAGGCGGCGTGCACCGATGTTCTGCGTGGTCCTGTTGACCAGGAACGCCAGGTCGGCCATGGCTTCGATGGCCGCGCTGGTGAACTGGAGCGTGACGCCTTCGGCCCCCAGCAATGCCTCGTATTGCCGCAGCAGCGATGCCCGGGGCTCGCGCAGGATCCGCGCGAAGTCGTCGCGCGCCAGGTCGTGCATCTCGACGCGGATCGGAAACCGTCCCTGTAGCTCCGGCATCAGGTCGGAAGGCTTGGAGCGATGAAAGGCCCCGGCGGCCACGAACAGGACGTGGTCGGTCTTCACGGGTCCGTACTTGGTGTTCACGGTGGTTCCTTCGACGATGGGCAGCAGGTCGCGTTGCACTCCCTGGCGCGACACGTCCGGGCCCCGTACGGCACCCTCGTCACCCGCGATCTTGTCGAGTTCGTCGATGAAGACGATCCCGGAATCCTCGGTCAGACGGACGGCGGCCTGGTTGATCTTCTCGGGGTCGATGAGTGCATCGGTCTCTTGCTGAAGCAAAATGGGCCGGGCCTCGCGTACCGTCAGGCGGCGGGTTTGCGTCTGCTTCGGCATGATCTTCTCGAACATGCTCTGGAGATCCATCTCCATCTGCTCCATGTTGGCCGCGCCCATGATCGAGATCGGCGCACCCGTGCGGCCGGGGATGGTAACCTCGATGTCGCGGTCCTCGAGCTCGCCGGCGAGCAGCCGGTTCTTCATCTTCTCTCGCGAGCGCTGGCGGCGCTCGGAGGCCTCATCGGCCTGGGCCGCTTCGGTGTCGCTCCAGTTCGCCGGCTGATGGGGTGCAGGCGGCAGCAGCAGGTCCAGAAGTTTCTGCTCGACCCGCAGCTTCGCCTGCTCTTCAACGGTCTGCCGCTCGGCGGTTCGCACCAGCAGGATCGCCGCCTCGACCAGGTCGCGAATCAGGCTCTCGACGTCGCGGCCGTAATACCCGACCTCGGTGTACTTCGTGGCCTCGGTCTTGACGAACGGCGCCCCCACGAGCATGGCCAGCCTGCGGGCGATCTCGGTCTTGCCCACACCGGTCGGCCCGATCAGGAGGATGTTCTTGGGAGTGACCTGGGCGCGCAGATCTTCCTGTAACTGGCGCCGGCGCCACCTGTTCCGCAGGGCAATGGCCACGGCCCGCTTGGCGTCGGCCTGGCCCACGATATCGCGGTCCAGTTCGGTGACGATCTGCCGGGGAGTCAACTCGGGTTTGTACTCATGCACGGCAATGGCTCCAGACCAATCGGGTGTCCCATGAATACTGCGGAGCTTCCGGCGATCTCTCCGGCTCTGGCAGAAGCGATAGAGAGAGAAGAACGGGCTCCCACCCGTCAACTCAGGCTTTCCAGCTCCTCCACCGTCAGGTTGCCGTTGGTATAGATGTCGATTCCCCCGGCGATGGCCAGTGACTCGCGGACGATCTCGGCGGCCGAGAGCCCCGTATGCTTCAGCAGTGCCCGGGCGGCCGCCAGCGCATAGCCTCCGCCGGAGCCTGTCGCCAGGATGCCGTCGCTGGGCTGGATCACGTCGCCAGAGCCGCTCAGCAGCAGACTGTGCCGCGAGTCCACCACCAGGAGCACTGCTTCCAGCCGGCGCAGCATCCGGTCGGTCCGCCAGAGCTTGGCCAGCTCGGTCGCCGTGCGCGGAACGTTGTTGGGATGATCCTTGAGCTTGCCCTCGAATCGTTCCAGCAGGGCGAAGCCGTCGGCCGCGGATCCCGCAAAGCCGACCAGCACCTGACCATCCAGCAGCTTGCGGACCTTGACCGCGTCGGCCTTCATCACCTGGGTGCCGAGCGTCACCTGCCCGTCGCCTCCCATGGCAACCTTGCCCGCCTTGCGGACCGCCAGAATTGTCGTCGCATGCCAGTCCAATCGGGTCGCCTCCGGAACGGCTCGCGCGTGTGGGCCAATCAATGACTCATCTTAATCAGACGGGCGGCGGTTGGGAAATCGCCAGGGCCGGCAGAGATCAGCGTCGCAACGTGCCGCCCGGGGCCGTGCCCTGCACCGTCCGGCGGAGTGGACCCAGCGGATGACCGCCGGCCCGCAAGGCCTCGCGCGCGGCCAGCCGCTCGGGGGAGAAGTCGAAAGGAAACGGTGCCCGTTGCTGAATCAGCCGGTATACCTGGACCTTGCGCATGAGGCGGCCACTGCGCTCGATGGTGAACTCGGCCAGCGGCACCACGTCCTGGAACCAGGGTCGGTAGAACGACACGGGTACGAAGTCATCGTTGATCACCAGCAGGATGCCGTCGTGGCCCAGCCAGTCGTCCGGCTTGCTCCAGAAGGCGAACCCGCGCGGGTCGTCCAGGTTGTAGCAGAGTACGGGAAGCCTGAGCCGGATGGCGTGAGCGAGCTGCGCACTCTGGTACCAGTTGCGTGTGAAGAGAAAGGTATTGGGCTCGTCGAGGACGCCCAGCTCTTCAAGGCGCTCGGCCACGAGGTCCCAACCGTAGAGATCCGCCGTGGGATCGTTGCGGGCCTCGAACAGGCCCCATCGCGCGGGGCCCCCGCGCTGTAGCCAGCCGGTGCGGTGCTCGATGATCGTCAGGCCCATGAGCAACACCGGGAAGACCGCCGCGAAGCAGAGCCCGCGCAGGGCACGCGCGTGATGGCGGTCGAGCTGCTTGCTCCATGAATCGCCGAGCGCCGGAAGGAGCGACACCAGGCCGATCAGTCCCCAGTGCGGGAGCACGGGCCGGAAACAGGCGACCCCCGTGAACGCCGCGACCGGCAGGACCGACAGGCAAAGTGCCAGCCGCTCGTGGTCGTTCCCGAGACGGTTCCAGTTCCTCACATGCTGATACAGGAGAACCACGAGCGGGATCCAGATCCACGGCAACAGGTAGCCTGCCTGTGCCAGCAAGGCGGTGGCCAGGTAATCAGGATGGGGAACCAACCCGCCCACGGCCCGGCCCCCCTGGAACAGGAACGAGGCCCAGTGGTGGCTGGCGTTCCAGACGAGCACGGGACTGAAGACCAGGCATCCCAGGCCGGCAGCAATGTAGGGCCCGGGCCTGAAGAGCCAGTGCCGCAGGGGCCTGTGAAGCAGCAGCAGCAAGACCATGCCAGCCGGCAGGAAGACTGCGTGATACTTGCTGAGCATTGCGCCGCCCCACGCCAGGCCGACCCCGATCCAGGGCCATGTCCTGGACGGCTGCTCCATCGCGCGGCTGAGGCGGTCCAGCGTGAGCAGCCAGAAGAACAAGAGGGGTCCGTCGGGCAGGGCAAAGGTCGAGACGGCCAGCCCGTAGTAGGCCGTGACATTGAGCCCGAACGCGGCGAGGAAGGCGGCACGAGGGCCGTACCAGCGCCCCGCGACCCGCCACATCAGGACCGTGGAACCGGCAAAAAGGATGATGAAGCCCTGCGCAACGCCAGAATGGAGAAGGGCGAGGACAAAAGATTCAGCCCGACGCTCTCAATCCAAGCAAGCATCGGTGGATGATCGTAGTAACTGAAGGCGGGATGGACAGCGTACAGGAAGTGGTAGGCTTCGTCATTGCCGAGGCCCAGAACTCCCGCAGCGAGCAGACGCAGCAGGGCGGAGGCAATGATTAACAGGATGAGGGCGTGTTTGGACGACATCGAGCATCCTTGCTCTCGTGCGTTCGACGTCCAACAAAGCTGAAGTGCGGTCGAACTTGATGATGGGCAGACGCCGAGCGCACCTGGCCACGGACCAGGAACGCCGGATCATCCGCGCGAACAAATCTGTTCATCCGCGCGATCAAAATCTTGGTAGGGAGCCCGGTTGCTTCCGGGCTCCCTGGTAGAACCTGCAAGCGGGGATCGGGAGCTCAATAGCGCCCGCGGCCGCCGCCACCACCGCCGTAGCCGCCACCGCCGCCACCGCCGTAGCCCCGGCCGCCGCCGCCGCCGCCGGAGCGACCGCCGCCACCGCCACCGCCGCCGTAGCCACCGCCACCACTCCGCGGCTCGCGCGGCTTGGCCTCGTTCACGGTCAGCCGGCGGCCCTCATACTCCTGGTCATGCAGTCCCTGGATGGCTGCCTGAGCTTCCGCCTCGGTATCCATCTCCACGAACCCAAAGCCTTTGCTCCGCCCGGTGTCCCGGTCCTGGATGACTTGTGCGCTCTGCACCGTCCCGAACTGGGCGAACCACCCCTCAAGGTCGGATGAAGTCACCGAATAGGTCAAATTGCCAACGTACAGTTTCTTTCCCACAAGACATCTCCCATGTGGCAAAGAGCATCCGACCCCTTTAGACGCTTTCTGGGTCGAAGAGAAAGGGGCACACAGTTGCGCCCAGGAGGTGGGAAAGGCGAGAGCGGGAAGCCGAAGACGGTTCAACGAGAAACCGACATGCTCACTCAGTCGTCAGACCAACCGCTGTAAGTGTATCAGGAAGCAGGGGAAAAAAAATAGGAAATCCGAAAAAAACCCAGCCTATTATTCGAGATGTCTTGGTCTCTATGGTGTGCGAATCATTTCCAGGGGTGGAGAGCCCCACCGAGGCAGATCCAGAGACCCGCGTCACCCGGCGGTCGGATCGTGCGGGCGCGGCTGCGGAGAAAGCGTTGCGAAACGGCCTCTCGCCTTGCCGCCAGGCCGTCTCCCGGATCACAATAACCCTTTCTGTGCACCGCCCAGTCGAGAACTCGCGGCATGTCCGGACATGGCACGAACGCTGCTGCTACTGGTTTTCCGCAGGCTCCGCGTGATCGCGGCGAGACCTCCTCGGCACTTGCCCCGGACCGGGTCGACAAGTCCGACCGGCGGGTGCGGAGGATGTTCGCGTCGATCGCCGCGCGGTACGACCTGCTGAACCACCTGTTGAGCCTGAACATCGACCGCTCATGGCGGCGCCTGACCACCCGCAAGGTCCCTCCCGAACCGGGCGTCCCGGTCCTCGATTGCTGCACGGGAACAGCCGACCTGGCACTGGCCTATGATCGGGCAGGTCGCGGACGAAGTCTCGTGGTCGGCACCGACTTCTGCCGCGAAATGCTCGTTCTCGGCGAGCGTAAGGTGCGCCGGCGGGACGCCTCGGCACGGGTCGTCCTGGTCGAGGGCGACACTCAGCGCCTCCCTGTGCCCAGCAACACCTTCGGAGTGGTGAGCGTTGCCTTCGGCCTGCGGAACGTGCGCGACACGGTCACCGGAATCGACGAGATGATCCGCGCCGCGCGGCCAGGTGGGAAGGTGGCCGTCCTGGAGTTCTCGAGGCCCCGGGGATGTCTCGTGGGACGGCTCTACCGCGCGTTCTTCCGGCGGGTGCTGCCGCGTATTGGCCAGGCCATTGCGCCCAACCCGGACCAGGCCTACCATTACCTGCCGGAAACGGTGATGAACTTCCCCGACGGCCAGGAGCTGCTCGACCTGCTGGGATCACGCGGGCTCGTGGACCTGAGGATGTATCCCCTGACATTCGGGATCGCCACGCTCTACGTGGGCACCAAGCCGGCTGGAGCAACGGACGCCGGAAGCCGTGGCCCGGAGCCTGTGCGATGAGCCCGGAACCTACCGCCAGCACCGAGGCGCGCTCACCGGACCTGGTCGTTGCCATGACCGGGGCCAGCGGCGCACCCTATGCGGTGCGGCTGCTCCACGCGCTGGGCCGCCTGGGTCGGACCATCCACTTCACGGCCAGCCCGAGTGCCGTGCAGGTGCTCCTCCAGGAAACCGGGATCGCGCTGTCGCTGAAGCGGTTCGATGCATCGGCCTTCGGTGAGCTCGCCCCGGGCAAGCTGATCTACCATCACCATGCGGAGTTCATGGCAGGGATCGCCAGCGGCTCGTTCCTCACCGGCGGCATGGTGGTCATCCCGTGCAGCATGAGCACCCTGGGGGCCATCGCGCACGGCGTGACTTCCAACCTGATCACGCGCGCGGCCGACGTCCATCTCAAGGAACGGCGGAAGCTGATCCTGGTGCCGCGCGAAACCCCGCTCTCGTTGATTCACCTGGAAAACATGCTCCAAGTCACACGGGCGGGGGCCGTTGTGTTGCCCGCCATGCCCGGCTGGTATCACCGCCCGAGCACGCTGGACGACCTCGTCGATTTCATCGTCGGCCGGATCTGCGATCAGCTCGGAATCCGCAATTCCCTGATCGCACGGTGGGGCGGGGAACGCCCGGGCGATGAGGGCGCCGATCCCAGCGTTCAGAGATCCGGAGGCCTGAGCCCGTGAGCACCGCGATCGCGCGCGAGTACCTGGACCTCGTCAAGTTCCACCACACCCTTTTCGCGTTGCCGTTCGCCCTGCTGGGCGGAGCGCTCGCGGCGCACAGCGCTGAGGGCTGGCGGGGACGTCCCCAGGACTGGGCCGGCATTCTCCTCTGCATGGCCACGGCGCGGACCGCCGCCATGGCCTTCAACCGGCTGGTGGATCGAGAGTTCGACGCGCTGAACCCGCGAACTGCCAGCCGCCACTTGCCAGCCGGGCGGCTCTCGGCCGGCTCGGTCCTGCTCTTCACCTGCATTTCCGCGATTGCATTTCTGGCGTCGACCTTGCTGTTCTTGCCCAACCGCCTGCCCCTGCTGCTGGCCGTACCGGTCCTGCTCTGGCTGCTCGGTTACTCCTACACCAAAAGGTTCACCGCACTTGCTCATTTCTGGCTGGGAGCCTCGCTCAGCCTGGCACCAATCGCGGCATGGATCGCCATCCGCGGAACCCTTGCGTGGCCACCGCTGCTGCTGGCGCTGGGCGTCCTTTGCTGGGTTTCCGGCTTTGATATCATCTATGCTTGCCAGGACGTCGCGTTCGATACCCAGGCCGGCCTCCAGAGTATTCCGCGACGGCTGGGTATTCCGGGTGCCCTCCGCCTGGCCGCCCTTTGCCATGCGGTGATGATTGTGTGCCTGATTGGACTGGAACTCTCCTATCCCCTGGGCCTCATCTTCGCGCTGGGGATCGTCGCGGTTGCCGCGCTGCTCTTCTACGAGCACACGCTGGTGCGGCCGGACGACCTGACGCGCGTGAACCTTGCCTTCTTCCACGTCAACGTGATCATCAGCATGGGCCTGCTGTTATTCGGTGTTGCGGACCTGATCGCTGAGGCGTTCGCTCCGGGCCTTGGGCTGCATCCCTTCGCCGCAGGTTGATGGAGCCTTCAAATTCGACTAAAATTTCAAAAAAGATGTGGGCTGCGTCGGGGTTGAACAAGCCAGAATCGCGTCACTGGCCGGCGGACCGGCTCGTGAGCAACGCACGGGGAAGGGAGCAGCGATGCCCAGCGAGGGAACCGATCTGAGCACCATTCGGGAAAAGGTGGAGGCCGCGGCCCGGTTGACGTTCGAGGACGGCCTGGCGCTCGAGGCATCCTCCGACCTGTTCGCGCTGGGAGCGCTCGCCAACATGGTGCGCGAACGTTACAACGGCAATCTGGGTTACTACAACGTGAACACGCACATCAACCCGACAAACGTGTGCGTGTACACCTGCGATTTTTGCGCCTTCCGTGCGGACCTGAACGACGCGAAGGCGTACGTGATGGAGCGGGAGGCCGTGGTCGAGCGGGCCAGGCAGGCGCACGACCGCGGGGCCACCGAGCTGCACATTGTCGGCGGGCTTCATCACAAGCTTCCTTTCAGTTATTACGTGGACGTGGTGCGGTGGATCAAAGAGACCGCCCCGGAGATTCACGTCAAGGCGTACACCGCGGTGGAGATCCAGTTCTTCGCCAGGATTGCGAGGCTCTCCGTCGAGCAGGTGCTCCGGCAGTTGATCGACGCCGGGCTGGGCAGCCTGCCGGGCGGCGGTGCGGAGATCTTCCATCCGGAGGTGCGTGAGCGGATCTGCGGCGCCAAGGCGTCCACCGAGGAATGGCTGGACGTACATCGCACGGCCCACCGGCTCGGCTTGCACTCCAACGCCACCATGCTGTACGGCCACATCGATGGACCGGTGCACCGGATCGACCACCTGATCCGCCTGCGCGAGCTCCAGGATGAGACGGGGGGTTTCCAGACCTTCATTCCGCTGGCCTTCCATCCGGACAACTCCGAGATGGCTCACATTCCCAAACCTTCGGGACTCATGGACCTGAAAACCATGGCCATCAGCCGGCTCATGCTCGATAACTTCCCGCACATCAAGGCCTACTGGGTGATGCTGGGCCTGAAGACCGCCCAGGTGGCCCTGTCCTTTGGTGCCGACGATCTGGATGGGACCGTCGTGCACGAGAAGATCTATCACGACGCCGGGGCGGAGACGCCCCAGGAAGCCACCGCCGAGGAGATCCGCCGCCTGATCCGGGAGGCCGGTCGCGTGCCGGTCGAGCGCGACACCCTGTACCACGAGGTCATCCGGGAGGCGGGCCGATGGTCGACCGGTTCCCGCCTCTGCGGACGCGATCTGGCTGCTTCCGTTCCGGCATGATCGCGTTCATCATGGGCGCCTGCCTGCCACGGCCATGAGCCGTGTCGCGAGTGTTGAACCGTGCGCCGCGGCTCGATCAGCGGGTACAATCAGCTCGGGTCCCAGCGGATTCCGGGGAGATCGCTGACGCGCATGGCCGTCTGGCTTGGTTTGCTGGCGAACGGGTTATTGTTCTCAGGCGCATGGTGGCTGGCCGCATACGGGTTCGGCCAGGCGCGCGTGCTGGACTGCGTCCTGGCTTCCACGACCCTTGCCTTCACCTGGTGCCTGCTCGGGCTGGAGCTCCTGGGTTCTGCCGGCTGGCTGACGATCGAGCCGCTCGCGATCTGGATGGGGCTGCTCTTCGTTGCCGGCCTGGCGGCACGGTGGCGGTGGCGTGCCTTGGGCCCGGCAGCGGCCGGAATCGCGACCTGCGGGCGTGCAGCGGAGCCGGAGAAGCTGCGATGCGAGACGCTGATCGCGATCGCTCTGGTGCTCTGGGTCGCGGCCGAACTGGCGATGCAGTCGCTCCTCCTGCCGGTGAAGGTGGTGAGCGACGGCCCGATCTATCATCTTTACTTCGCCGTCCAGTGGTGGAAGGCCGGGAGGTTGTTTCTGGTCCCGGCACCGTTCGGTGAGAGCGCCGCAACCTATTTTCCCGCCAATGGCGATCTCTGGTTCACCTGGCTGATGGCCGCCTGGGGAGGCGACCGCCTGGCCAGAGTCGGGCAGGCGCCCTTTCTGCTGCTGGCGGCAATGGCGGTCCACCGGATCGCCCGCGCGCTGGCGCGGGCCGCAACGCGGCGCTCCTGGCGACGTGCTGTTTCCTCACGTCGACACCGCTCCTGATCTTCTCGTTCGAGGCGAACGTCGACACGATCTTCGTCGCGTTTTACCTCATCGCCGTCTCCTTCTTTCTCCGCAGCCTGCACGAGAGCGCGGGGTTCGGCGCACTGGCGCTGTGCTTCCTTGCCGCGGGAAACGCAATGGGGACGAAGCCCGTCGGCATCGTCTTCGTTCCTCCGCTGCTCATGCTGATACTGGCGGCCCAGCTGTGGAAACGGCCCGCACTGAAGGCCATGGCGGCCGCGACGGGCCTGATGCTGGGCTGCCTGTTTTTGAGCACCGGGTTCTGGTTCGTCCGGAACTGCCGGATCACGGGAAACCCGCTGTATCCGCTGCACCTGGAGCTCTTCGGAACGTCGCTGCTCACGGGCTGGTACGGGCGCGACGCCATGCGCTTCAGTGTGTACTACCTGCCGATGTCGGACGGGGGGGCCCTGGTGGACATGCTGATGGCCCTCCTGGACCCGCGCCTGGCGCTGCTCTGGATCGCAGCGCTGGCGGGTGCCTGGGCAATCGGCAGCTGCGGATCAAAGCAGCAAGACCGGCTGACCTGGGCGCTGGCGGTTCTGGCGGTACTGAACGTCGCGCTCTACTGGATCTGCATTCCCTACCGCACCCAGCAGCGGTTCATGCTCCAGTCGCTGGGACTGGCCGCAATCCCCCTGAGCCGGCTGCTGGACCGGGGACGGTGGCTGCGCCTGACCGCGGCGGGGTTGCTGGGGCTCCACCTGCTGACGCCGCAGGCATGGCCAGTCGCGGCCGAGGACTCCGGGATCCCCTGGGATCTGAGCCGGTACGTGCCCAACGCGGTGGGTCCACCGCTGCCGCTGGCCACTCGGCTTGCACGGGTGCTGGCCCCGGGATGGGATTCCAGGGCTGTCGTGGGGATACTGCTGCCGCTTGGTATGGCGAGTCTGTCGTTGCTGGCGGCGTGGGCGGGAGGCCGATGGACGGCGTCACGAGGTGACCGTGCGCAGGTCTCGCACTGGCCGTGGCCGGTGTTGCGGGCCTTGCCGCGCTCGGGGCACTGGAGACCGGCGCACCCGTGCTCGATTCCAGGCAGCGCTTCTATCCGCCGTTTCGCGACTTCTACGCCGGCTGGCTGGAACTGGAGAGCCGTGCGGGACCAGCGGGGACGCGGGTGGCGTACTCGGGGACCAACATCCCTTACTATCTCTTCGGGACCGGGCTGCGGAACGAGGTGCGATACGTCAACATCGACGCCCACCCAGGATGGCTGATGCACGATTACCACAGGGCCGCGGTGGCACGCCAGGCGCCGACCTGGCCAAACGCGCGCCCGGGCTGGGACCGCGCTCATCCGGACTTCCAGGCCTGGCTGGCCAACCTCCGTGATCAGAAGATCCAGCTCATCGTGGTGACGCGTGCCAATCCCGGCGAGGGGCAGCACAACGTGGCCGACGCCCAGGGATTTCCCATCGAGAGAACATGGGCGGACGCTCATCCCGATCTCTTCGAGCCGCTCTACGGCGCACGGCAGAACGATCCCTGGTTCCGGCTTTACCGGCTGCGCGGGTCGTCCTGACGGCAAGTTCGCTACGCCAGTCCGGCTGCTCCCATTTCATTTTTTTGAAAATCTCGCACGGAATGGCGCGCCAGCAGGCACATATATCCAAAACGAGTGCGGCGCAGGCGTACCGTCCGCGGCTGCTCGCTCGATTCATCCTGCTGTCCCGGGAGGACCTCCGCGATGCGACTGACGCTGCGAACCTTGCTCGCCTGGCTGGACGACACGCTTCCCCCGACGCAGGTCCGCGAAATCGGCAGGCAGGTGGCTGAAAGCCCTTACGCCCAGGAGCTGGTGGAACGCATCCATCGAGTGACGCGGCAACGCAGGCTGACCGTGCCGAGCCGGTCCGGGCCGGACGGGACGGATCCGAACGTCGTTGCGGGTTATGTCGACAACGACCTTGATGCCGACGAGGTCGCCGAATACGAGAAGAAGTGCCTGAGCTCCGACGTCAACCTGGCGGAAGCTTCCTGCGTTCACCAGATCCTCAGCCTGCTGGGCCAGAAGGTCCACGTGCCCGACGAGGCGAAGGCCAGGATGTACCAGCTTGTCAAGGGCCGCGAATCGATTCCCAAGCACCGTGGGGATGGAGCGAAGAAGACTGTCCGCACTCCGGTGACCGAGCCAATTCAGCCATGGGTGGCGCCGCCGCCGCCCAGCCGGCACTGGGTGGAAAGGTTCGGCCCGCTGGCCGGCTGCCTGCTCCTGATTGGAGTTCTGTGCTGGTCGGCTTATCAAAGCCTCACCCCTGAGCGTCCGGCTGCATCACCGGTCACTCCTGTGCAGCAGCCAGTGGCCGTTGTCAATCCTCAGGCGCCGCACCCCGTAGAGCAGCAAGGGGCGAACCCTGTACCCGGTCAAGCGGAGCCACACGCTGGCGATACCGTCCCAGGCCCCCTGGTCGCGAACGCTCCGGCGCCCTCCGCGACCACGGACGCGGAACCGGAGGTCGCAAAGCCGGCCGGCAGCGTCGACACCGAGAAGACCGCCAGGGAAGCGGCCCCGATTGCCCCCGCGCGTGCGGTTCCGTCGGGATCCATCGGGATCGTGGACAAGGTGGATGGGCTCTTGCTGCGGTTCAGCGCGGAGAAGCGGGCGTGGGAGCGGATCGCCGAGGGTACACCCCTGAGCACGTCCGATCGACTGCTCTGTCTGGAACCCTTCCGCGCTCGAATCCTCATCGCCCGCACACCCATCACGCTCATCGGGGAGACCCTGGTGGTGTTGACAACCAAGGCCGTGCAGGAGCCGCCCGCCTTCGAGTTGAGCGAGGGCCGCGCGGATCGACGGCTCGGCACCGCCGGGCACACTCAAGGTCGGTTTCGCGGGATTGACGGTGACGATCGATCACCCCTCGGCGGGCGTCCTGGGATTGGAGCGTCTCAGCCAGTGGCAGTACGGTCGGGGGGGGACGCAGCTTCCGCCTCTGGCCGCGCATGCGACGGAAGGCGAGGTCACACTCGCACTGGATGGCACGAAGCAGACGGTCACCGGCCCGGGCACGGCCGTGGCTGATCCCGGCGGCCGGTTTCAACCTCTCTCCAGGAGTGACCTGCCCGCCTGGGTGACCGAGAACGAGCCTTCCGCCAAGGAGCACAAGCTGGCCGAACAGTTCCTCGAGCAGTTCTCCAAGGATCACTCGGTGATCGAGGACACCGTGCTGGCCACCGAGAGCGATTCGCCGGTGACCAAGAAGCTGGCCATCTTCGCGGTCAAGGCCCTCGGCGATCTCTCTTACGTGACGCCGCTCCTGTCGCGTGCGAAGGACCGCGACGCACGCCAGAGCACGGCTGCGGCCCTGCGCTCGTTCCTGGCCCGGGGCCCCCTGGCCACCAAGCAATTGCGGGCGAGCCTCGGTGAAGAGTTCGGCGATCCGACCGCGGCAGTCGTCGAGAAGCTGCTGGTTGGCTACTCCGCCGACGAAACGGCGCGGAAGGAGACCTTCCAGAGACTGGTCGAACTGCTCTCGCCACGAGACCAGGCCCTGGCCGTGCGTGAGCTTGCGCTGGATAACCTGGAAACAATCACCGGCCGCGATGATCTGGGTTACGACCCCGACAATCCGACGGAGAAGGCCTTCGCCGCGTGGAAGTCACTGCTCGAGAGGAACGAGCTGAAGGCGGCGGCCAGGCGCAAGGCCGCCGGATAGCGGGCGGCAGGAAGCATGAGCGGTCCGCGCTACGCGCCAAGGGTGCGTTGAGCGGTTGACTGGTTGACTGTTCGCAAGCCTTCTCCGGCCTCGAACTTGCGCTGTTGTACTCGATACTCAGCCGGCCACCGTGCACGCTCTGCCACGGTGGCCGTGTTCGTCACGCGGATGATGACGTCCGCAAGCGTTGCCGCCCTTTCAGTTTGCCCGGTCGTTGCATTCGTTGGAACGGGTCTGTGGATCGTGGTATGATTCACCTTGCCCAGTGCCCGCTTTCGCCCCTCTTCGCTGTTCTTGCATGAACGGCTCGAGGCCGGATCTTGTACGCGGGCTGATTTCACTTCGAGACTGCTGCTCCGGGTCTTGCAGAGGGTCAGGCAACTTGAATCGCAGCGTGATGCTGATCGCGGGACTGGGGGCGTTGCTTCTTGCCCCGGGACTGGAATCCCTTGCCCAGACGCCTTCGCCGGCAGGGCAGGGCGCCGCGGCTGGCGAGCAAGCGCAGGGGAAAAGTGCCGGGACTGCCGACACCTGGCCGCGCGAGGTGGTGATCCTGAAGAACGGCACCGACCTGGGCGATTTCTTGAAGCAGATCAAGCAGCCCGATCTGATCATCACGAGACCTCCGCCAGGGAGTCTGCCGCCGGCTGCGCAGCCGCCCGGGACGGGGATTGCCGCCACTCCTGAACACGTGACGTCCGCGATCAAGGTCCAGGGGCGCCTGGACGAGAGTCTCGCCGAGCTGAGAGTCGACCTGGTCCTGAACCTGCTGTCGCCGGAGGTGAGATGGGTGCCGCTGGGTATCGACGGCCCGATCGTCGGTGAGGCTCGTGACGGTGACCAACCTCTTCGAGCTGCGCCACACCCGGCGGTCTCTGGGAAGCCCGGCTGCACGGCCCCGGAGTGCATCGAGTGCGGCTGGCCTTGAAGGTGCCGGTCAGCTCCAGCCTTGGCCGGACTCGCCTGGCGCTGGCAATTCCCGAAGCGGCCTCGACCTCCCTGGAGTTGGAGATTCCGCATCCCGTGCAGGACGTGGAGGTCGGCCCCGCGGGCACCCTTTCCAGGACCGCCATTGCGGGAGGAAAGGGAACGCGCATCACGGCGCATCTCTCTCCGCGATCCCGGTTGATCGTGGACTGGACCGATGAAGCCGGGTCGGGAGCGCCTGCGCCTCCACTGCTGGCCACCCAGGTGGAGATCTCGATCGACGCCGACCTGGAGGCCGTGACCACGCGCTCCTCGTGGGTCGTCCGTTGCGTCCGGGGCATCGCCCGCAAGCTCGAGATCCGCATCGACGAGCAAGACGTCGTGCAAACGCTCAAGCTCGACGACCAGTTCCTGGTCGCGGGCATCGAGCATGATTTGCTTTCCATTCCGCTTGGCGAGGCGATGCGGCCGGGAATGACACATCATCTGGTGATGGAGACGCGGCGCGCCTTCCCGATCGCCGCCCCGCGGACCTACGCATTCTCCGGGTTCCCCCTTGGCAATGCCGCCGAGCAGTCCGGCGCCATCGGGATCACGCAGGCGGCGAATCTCTGGGTCCAGGTGAAGGCCGCTCAGGGGTTGCATCGCATTGATCCCCGCGAACTGCCCACCGAGCTGCGCGCGGCCGGGCACCACCACGGCTTACCAGTTTGTCGATCAGCCCTTCCGACTCACGCTGGGCATCGAGGAGCTCGCCTCCGCTCTATCGCGCGGACGCGACGACCCGGCTGGTCATCGATGAACAGAATGTCCAGGTAGATTCGGTGTTCCAGGTGCAGCGCGTGCGCGGGCGGCTCTTCGAGATCGAGATCCTCGTGCCGCCCGGCTTGCAACTGACCTCGGTGGGACCGGCGGAAGTGGTGGAGTCCGCGGTCGCCCATCCGGAATCAGCCACGGCGGGCGTCCTCGATCAGAGGGAGGCGGACCATGGGCAGGGGCAGGTGCTGGTGCTTCACCTCACTCCGCAGGCTCGCGTTCTGAAGATGTTCTCGCTCCGGCTGCGCGGCCAGGAGCGCACGGGCGGTGATGGCCCGGTTCGGCTGGGTCTCTTCTCGGTTCGCGACGGCCTATCGAACACCAACCTGGTGTCCCTGCTTGCTGACCGCCGGGTGAGCTTCGAGGTTGCCGACGGTCTCGCGGAACGTGGACGCGGAGAATCCGGGTCGTTCCGGCAACTGCCAACCCCGGAAGCGACGGCCATCCCGAAAGCCGGGTCCATCGAGCGCATGCCCATCGCCTTGCTCAAGAGTAGCCAGAACCCGCGCTGGTTGACCGGCCGGCTCGTCCGGCACAGGACGCAGATTGACCATGACACCCGGATCTCGGCCAGGGTGAACCAGCGGCTGATCGAGGTGCGGCAGGACACCGAGCTGCACGTCCGCCACGGCGCCTTGAGTGCTCTGGTCGTCCTGGTACCGCTGTCGCGCTCGCAGGTCTGGCAAGTCCAGGGCAAGGAGACGCTCAGGCGAGAGGAGCTGGATCACCCGCCCGAGGGTCCCGGGCGATTCCGGCTCGTCTTCGATCCGCCGGTCACCGAAAGCACGCTGCTGACCTTCCGCTTCCAGCTTCCACTGGGGCTGGCCGGACCGGGAGCTGCCGAGACGCAGGCGCTCATTCCCCGATTTGTCTTCGAGCAAGGAACGTCATCGTCAACCAGGCTCGACCTCACGTCCGCACCGGGAGTGACACTCGCCAGTCGCGATGGAGCCTGGACACCCCTGGACGCTCCAGCCGACACCGTCACCGCCGGGGAGCGCACGCGGAGTTACCGCCTCACCAGGCCCGCTGATCCCGCATCCGGCTTCGCGCTGTCGGTGGGACTGCTCGATCAACTCGCGCTGCCGTCCCTGGTCGTACCCCGCACGCTGCTACGCACCGTGCTGACTGCCGATCACGAGTCGAGAACGCGTGCCTGGTACTGGATGGACACGCATCCGGTCGCCGTCTCGCTGCGCCTGCCCGATGACGCCCGCTGGATCCGGGCACGCGTGGACGGCCGCGTGACCGACCAGGTCGAACGCGAAGCTCCGGGCCAATCGTATCGTGTCGCCTTGCCTGCCGAGCCGCCCACGCGGCCAGTGCTCCTGGAGGTCGAGTATCAGCTCGCGAGCCGTCCCTCCGGCGGGCTCTGCCCACCGCCCCAATTGCCCGACGACGCGGTGCTGGGGCAGTCGCTCTGGGAAGTCCGGATTCCCTGGACCGAGGCCATCGTGGGCGTTCCGCGCGGCTGGGATGACGCCAACGATTGGTACTGGGATGCTTACGTCTGGAAACGAAGGCCATCAAGGGCTGCTGCCAAGCTGCTGAGCTGGGTTGCCGGATCGGCGGCACAGACGACCGAGCCCGAGGACGAACTGGCGGCGGAGGAGCCCGACGGCGCGCACGGCTACCTCTTCGGCCGCGCGGGCAAGCCCACACCCCTGGACCCGTGGCTGGCCAGCCGCGTGGGCCTCATCGTCTGCTGCTCCGGCGGCGTGCTGCTGGTCGGTTTTGTGCTCATGTTTTCCCGGGTGCCGTTCCGCGCGATCTGGGTGGTTGTCGCCACCCTCGGCCTGGTGTTCTCTGCTATTGTGCATCATAGCGCCCTGGTCCTTGCGGTACAGTCGGCATTCGGCGGCATCGTACTGACCGTGCTGGGCTTCACGCTTCAGGGGCTGGTTGCACGCGCCAGGTCCGCCCGGCTTCCGACGATCGCCCCGTCGTCCCAGGCAGGTGCGGCCGCTTCGCCGTCGGCCGTGGACGACGGCTCGCTGGTGCGGCCGGAAGGTGTCGGCTCCGACGACTCGACGGCCATCCGCGCACGCGCTTCCTCCACCATGGACTTTGCGCCTCAGGCGCTGGTCCTCGCGCCCGACCAGAACACCGGACGCGGCTCCCGTCTGGGGCATCCGGGATGATCTCATCGGCTCACTCGGCCCCCAGCGGCGACGGGCCCGCGGGAGGTGCCCTTGTGTTTTCCCGGCACCGCCGGCAATGTGACGCGGCGCCCGCACGGCCGGTGGAATGGGGTGGACGATCGGGGAAGCATCCAGGAGCCGTCATGCTGCTCCTGGGCTTGCTGATTGCGACGACCGGTGCTTCGCCCCCTGAGATCATCCGGGTGCACGTTCCATCGGCCGCCGCCGGAGACTGGTTTCCTGCGGGGACCGCGGTGCGGAGACTCTCCGCCGAACGGTTCGAATCACTGCTGGATGCGGCCACGCGGGCGGTGCCGCCGGAGGGGTTCGCGCCGGCACCCAGGTTGATCCGAGCCCGGCACCGCGCACGCTGGAACGCGGGAGTCTTGCACGGAGAGAGCCGGCTGGCGGTGTCGGTCCCGGGCGAGAGGCGAGCCAGCCTTGTACTCGAACCATGGACCCCGATGGCCCATCCGATCGCGGACCGACAGGCCCTGGTCGGCACGAATCTGGCCGGCCAGACAGTGCTGCGGGTCGAGCCGCCGGCAGCCAGCCCCGGCGTGCAGCGCGACGTGGTCCTGAGCTGGGACCTGCGTGCGCGGCCTGGTTCCGATGGCAGAAGCTTCGCCCTGGGACTCCCCGGCGAAGACACCACCGAGCTTACCCTCGAGGTACCCGTGGGCCTGGTGCCCATGGGGCCCGCGGGTTTTCGCGAGGGGCCCCTTCCCTGCGCGACGGAAGGCTTCCGGTCGTGGAGGTTTCATGGCAAGCCGGCGCTGACCAACCTGCACCTGATCCCGAGCCTCCGGCCGTCGTCACCGCGTGAACAATCGCTGGTCTGGGTCAACGGACCGACCCGGATATTTCTCGGCGCGCCCGTCGCGGGCAACCTGGCACCGGCGAACTGGAGAACCGACTGGACTGTCCAGACGGATCGCCGCGGCCCGATCCAGCTGTCGGCCGAACTCAGCCCGGGCTTGGAGCTGATCGGTGTGTCCGGACCGACCGTCAAGGACTTTCAGTCCGAACGCACCGGCGCGGGCACTCGGGTTCGTGTCTCCCTGGCCGCCGTCAGCGGGACTCCCTCGATGGTGACCTTCGAGGCGCACGCCAGGGCTCCGCTGGAGGGACTCTGGACCGTTCCGGCCATCCAGCCCCTCGACGCCGTGTGGACCGGCGGTACCACGGCGGTTTCCGTCGATCCGCTGCGGATCATCGAGGATTGCCGCGAGCGTGCCGGCCGGCGGGTGCCGTCGCAAGGAAGTGAGCCCGCAAGCGCCGGGGCGATCATCTTCGAATCGAGCTCCCCGGAGCCGGTTGCCGACCTCGTCTTTCGCCAGTCCTCCGCTGTGCCGCCGTGCCTGGTCAGGGGCCGGCTGCTGGTCGGCACGTCGGCACCCGCCATGGAATGCGAACTGAGCGGCCTGGGCGGCAGCATTTCCGGGCGAGAACTCGATATCGACCTGCCGGCAACCTGGACGCCTGGACGGGTGCGCTACGGCGGACTGGACGACGCGATTTCCTGGCAGCCGACGATCCAGGCCGACGGTAGCACCCGATTGCACATCCTGATTCCAGGGGGAGAGGCAGCACCACAAGGGCAGACCCTCCAGATCTCCGCCTCAGCCACAGCGCCCAATGGCCGCGGACCGCTGGTCCTTCCTCGCGCCCGCCCTCTGGGCATGGTTGTGAGCGACGAGAGCTGGGTGGCGACGGCCGAGGAAAGCACGACGCTCAGGCCGATCGCGGCGCACGGGCTGGCATGGCTCGATCCCCCGCCGGCCAAGGAAACGGAGGACTCTGCCGCAGTCCCTGGCCCGGACTCCCGCCCCGCCCTTGCCTGGCGCTGGACCGGCGAGCTTGCGTCTGCCACGGTGGAGATCGACCAGGTCGATCAAGATCCCAGGGTCGAGATCAGCTACCGAGCACGGATCGAGCAGGACGGCAGCCACCTGGCGCTGGCGGGGCAGATCACGGTGAAGCCGGGCAGCCGGCCGCTGGACGTCCTGCCAATCTGGATCAATTCGCCGTCCTCCGGCTCGGTTGCCTGGACGTTCCGAGCCGGCCGAGACAGGAGCACGCTGGCCGCGGAGCCCCTGGATCAGCCCGTGCGGTCGCTCCTCGGTCTGCCTGAGGCCGGACTGGCCTGGGGGGTTCGCCTGGGCTCCCCCGTTGACGTGCCCACGCGCCTGGAGTTCGAGGCGCGCCTGCCCTGGAACCATGGCGGCCCGGTACCGCTGCTCTCGGCACCGAGGACGCTTCTTCCCAGGACCACGGTGCTCGTGCAGGTTCCAGTGCACATGCGGCTGGCGGTCAAGACCGCGGGTCTACGCCGGCTGGAACCAGGCTACGCGGAACGGGTCGCCGACCTGCGACGGCAGGAGGCCGGACCGAGGCCGGAGCGACCGCCGGCAGCACCAGGCCGGAGCGATCTGACCGCTTGCGCCTTCACGTTCACCGAACCGGGAGGCGCGCTGGAGCTCAGCACCGAGCCGCTCGAGGAGCACCCCAGGGCCGGCGTCATCCGCGATGCCTACCTGACCACAGTCCTGCACACTAGCGGAGTGTGGCTCAACCGGCTGCGAATCACCTTGCATGCCGAGCAGTTCGCCGACCTCCGGTTCGACATGCCCCCGGACAGCCGGCTCATCGCGGCCCAGCTTGACGGGACGGCCGTGACGCCAGTTGTTCACGGCACGTCGCTCTCGATCGCGCTCCAGCGCAACGCCTCGGGTTTACGCTACAAGACCGTGGATCTGGACTACGAGACGAACGGAAAGACCGTTGCATCGGGCTCGGCCATCCGCCCCGCGGTGCCGCGACTGGGATTGCCATGCCTTTCCTTCAGCTGGGAGCTGATCACCCAGCCGCACTGGAAGCTCACTGCGACCAGCACGGGTATGTTGTGCGGTGACCGTGCATCCGGGCCGGGCTGGCCGTTCGGAATGCTGGGAATACCGGAATGGCGCTGGTTGGACCGCACACCGTCCACCCGGCTGGTTGGCGAGGAAGTCTACCGCCGGCTCGACGAGATGCTGGCCGGTGCGCCGCCCGGCGAGCTGACCGTCGCTGAGTGGTTCACTCGGTGGGACTCGGCGGCGACCCCGCTGCTGGTCGACCGGCTTGCCCTGAGTGCCGCCGGATTGGGGCCGCGGGCGCGGTGCAATCCGATTCGCGCGGCCGCGGGGGGGAGGCCTGCCGCGGTACTTACCCTCGAACAGTTCGGCCTGGCTCTGCTGCGCTTCGATTCCACGCTGCTCATCACGTCACAGACCGCAGCCAGCGCGGGAGCAGGCAGATTCCTGGAGCCAGGCCGTGAGTGAGGCGCTCTTGTGGGGTTCCGATCGATCGGATCGGTTTCAGACTTCCATGCGCTGGCGTGGCGAGATCACCCCGTTTGAGCCGCCGGGAAGCAAAGCGGAAAATGTGCTGCGCGAGCTGCCCGGCTGGACGACCTGGAAATTCATCGGCGCGGCCTGGCCGACCGAAAGGAGCCAGGTGGAGCTGAGGGACGAACGCTGGGAATGCTGCGTGAGCTGGCTGGTCGCCATCGTCGTGTTTGTCGTCCTTTGGGCCGGTCAGCGCCGCCAGTCCGGCGCGCCCCTCCATGGAATCGCGGCGCTGGTCACAATCGCGCTGGCGGTGCTCCTGCATCTCTGGCGCGATGGAGACCTGGCCGCTCCGGCGGCGGGAGTCTGCGCCGGTGCGCTGGCCAGCTTGCTTTACGGCCTGGGACGTCAGGTCAGCTTCCGCCTGCCCGGCCGGGGAGCACGGCCCGGGCGTGGCCAACCCGCGCGATCCGCGCTCTCGCGCCCGTCTTTGCGCAGTGCCCCGCTGCTGGTGGTAGCGGCTTTGTTGCTGGTGCAGGGCCAGGCCACAGCCCGCCGTGAGGTTCAGGGGCCGATTCCCGTGTTGCTCCCTTACGAGGGTACGTACGACCCCGCCCGGCCCGCGACGCAGGTCTTGCTCCGTGAGACCGATTATCAGCGGCTTCAACAGCTTGCCGGGCGCCCTGCCCCCGCGCCGCCGGGCGAGGTGGTCCTGACCGGAGCGACCCACCGCGTCCAGCGGATCGCCGCGAATGAGGTCCTGCTCGTGAGCGAGCTGGAGTTCGAGGCCAGCGCTGGGCCGGCAGCTTCCTGGAAAGTTCCCATCTCTGGTGCGCATGACATCGCCGCGGAGCTCGATGGCCGGGCCGTCCCGCTGTTCATCGAGGCCGGCGGGCAGCAGGCAACGATGACGATTCCGGGGCCAGGCATGTTCAACCTGAGAGTTCGCAGGTCGATCACTGCGCCAGCCCAGGGGCCGGCGACCACTCTCGTCTTTCCCGTGAACCCCTCGCCCTCGGCGCGACTTATTCTGGAGCGTCCGGCCGGTTCCTTGCTGTCGCGGCCCGGAACGCAAGTCTCTGTGAATGCGCGCGGCAAGCTGACCGACACGCCTGGCGAGCCGCTCCTGGCCGACCTCGGCCCGGTACGGCAGGTGGAGATCGACTCCGGGGAACGGCTCGACCCGGCGGCCCAGGCGCCGGAGTGAGTCTTGAAAGCATCGTGCTCTGGGACATCGAGCCAGCCGGCGACCGCGTTCATGCGAGGTTCACCTACCGGGGAACGCGGGGAGCTTCAAGCGTGAGCTTTCAGGTGGATCCGGGCCTGATGGTCCGCTCGGCCGCGATCCCCGGCCTGATCGACGCCTCCTGGGACGGCACTGCCGAGCGG
The DNA here is from genome assembly GCA_963833985.1 of uncultured Planctomycetaceae bacterium. GTDB lineage: Bacteria > Planctomycetota > Planctomycetia > Isosphaerales > Isosphaeraceae > Aquisphaera. Next base: position 3,704,632 of record CAWIAD010000002.1, on the reverse strand, counting down.
CCGGTGTGGACAGCGCGATTGGATCCACCGTTGAAGGACGGCGATGTCCTGATGCTCGACCTCTGGCGGCCCGTGTCGCCGCCGGCCGCGGAGGAGGCGAGAACGGCACCGGCTGATCGGCCGGCAGGTGAATCGGTCCGCCGCTTCCCGTACCTGGAGCCCACCGGCGTGGAACGCTACTCCGGCCTGCTCGGGCTGCGCAGGCCCGGGCACTGGACCGGCCGGCTCGAGCCGGTCGTGGGCACGGACTCCTTGAGCGACGAGAGTTTCGTCAAGCTCTGGGGCCCCTTGCCCGACGACAGGCTCACGCTCGCCGGCACTTGCCGGCTGAGCCGCGAGTATTCTCCGAGCCTGCTCACGGGACCGGCTCGCCCCCACGTGAAGATCAAGCCGTCCGTTCTACTGAGCATCCAGCCGGGTCGTATCGACGTCCAGTTCGAGGCCGACCTCGACGACGTGGCCGGCACACTGGACCGCCTGGAGATGGCCATTCCGCCCGAACTCGTCGTCCTGAGCGTCCATTCCGATGCGCTTTCGGCCTGGAGCCGGCCCGGCCCCGGACGTCTTGTGCTGCGGTACGATCGAGTCTTTTCTCGATCGCGGCGACAGTTGAAGCTGTCCGGCTGGATACCCGTGGCCGAGGATCCCCTGAGAACCGGTAGCCAGCCCTTGCAGCGGGCGACGCCGTGGGTTGAGGTCCTGGGCATGGACGCTTCGTCGTCCACTCTGACCATCGTCTCCCCGACGAGCCATCAGGTCAGCGAGGCGGCAGGCCTGGCGCCGCGGTCCGGAGAGCCGGCAACCGGGGCGTCCGGTGTACCCACGCGGCAGATCTATCGGGTAAGCGACCCGACGAAGCTCGGTCTTCTGAAATGGAGCTCGGCTCCCCCCGGCGTGAACGTGCAGATCGAGAGCCAGATCACCGTCAATCCGGAATCCGCAGAGTGGACTGCCGTGCTCCGCTACCGGGTGCTAGGAGGTGCGCTGGACTCCATTCATCTCAGGCTTTCCCCTTCGTGGGCCGCGAACGCACAGGTGGTTGTGGCTGGAGGAAAGTTCGACGTCCGTTCCGATGCGCTCGGCCCGTTCGTGCTGTGGAAGATCACGCCCGCACACGCCGTCTGGGGCGTGCAGCACCTCGTGGTGCGCTCGTCGATACGTCTCTTGCCGGGTCAGGAATTGCAGTTTCCCGAGATCGCACCGCTCGGGTACGGCAGCGTGGATACGTATCTCGGACTCGTCTATGCCACCGGGAGGCCGCTGACCACCGCGGGATCAAGCGGGCTGCACGAGGTTCGCCGCACCAACCACTTCACGGACGCGGAGTTCGGCGAGGCTCCCGGAACGAGCTCCCGGGCGTTTCATGTCCAGCAAGAGATCTGGTCCCTGAAGGTCCAGGTCCCCGTCGCCGCGGACGATACCGCGGAAACGGCCAGCGAATCCGCCGTGGTGACTGCGGCCGATATCGACGTCACGGTCTTGCCGGATCAATCGGTTCAGGGCCGTGCCGTCTACGAGACCCGGCCTCGCTCCGGACGGTTTCTCGTCGCCGAGGTCCCCACCGGCAGCGAGCTGGTTCACGCCACGGTCGACCAGACGCCCACGTCGCCATTCCGTTCCAGCGACGGCAAGTGGCTGGTTCCGCTGGGAGGCCAGGGACCAGGGCGCGTCTCACTCTTCTGGAACGCCGCGTGCCAGCAAGGAGACTCCCATGGTTTTGACTGGTCGCTCATGCTCCCCCGTGCGGGGCTGGGTCGTATCAGCACTCTGCTCACGCTGCACCTGCCTGAGACACTGGCCGCCAAGCCGTCGCTCGCGGGTCTGGAACTGACGGTGCCCGACCGCATGGAGCTGGAGCGGGCCGATCGCATCGCGCAGCAGATCAGCGACTTCATCGCGCAGATCGATCGCAGCTCGGGCCGCGACCGGGAACGAGCCACGGCCCTCCTGATTGCGCACGAACTGGCGCTGAGAAGCGCGGAACAGTCGCTGCGCGACAGCGCCCGAGCCGGCGACCGGACCCGCAAGGAGCGCGCGGAGCGTGATCTGGAAGTGATTCAATCCACGCGCAAGGCCCTCCTCGAGCTGCTCCGCACCGCCGCCATGGATGATGAGCTCGAGGCGGCCCGCAGCTATCTGGGACTGAGCTCGAGCACCTCGGCCAGCTTCCGGGCCGCCGTGCCCGAGCCGGCTGGTCCGGACCGGCTCCGCCACCTGGGTCGGCCTTCCTACCTCATCGGTCTGAGCTCGGGATTGAACGAGCCGCCGACCCGCGTTGGCGGAACGGTTGAGAGCCCCACGTCCCTGGAGAGCGTGCCTCCCGATCGCGCGCGGCTGATCTTGACGCTGGGACTGCTGGTGCTGCTGCTCCCCGCGGCGCTGGTGCGCAGGCACCCGGCTACAATGTGCCTGATGATGCTGGCGGGCTGCCTTGGCATGCTCGCCTTGCTGGGCGGACCGGCGGCCGTGATTTGCGGCCTGCTGCCGGCCTGCCTGGGCTGGTCCAAGCCGGCTGCGCCCCGGGCTGCCACCGCGAACGGGTGAGAGCCGGCCCTGAGCACTCACCTTGCGTGCCGTTTGAACTGTTTCAGCCGATCAGCTCGCGAATTGGCTGGCCGCCGTCAACCACCTTCAAGGGCCGGCCGCGCGGCGTGGTGTACTGGGTATCGATGTTGATGCCCATGCTCTTCGTCATCGTGGCGATCAGGTCCATCACGCCGACCGGGCGTTCCGTGATATCCACGCCGTCCCGGTCGGTCGCGCCCACCGTTTGACCGCCTCGTGTCCCGCCCCCGCCGACCACCACCGACCAGCTCCGCGGCCAGTGATCGCGGCCGGCATTCTGGTTGATCCGGGGCGTACGGCCGAACTCGCCCATCCAGACCACCAGGGTGCTCTCCAGCAAGCCCCGCTGGGCCAGGTCGGCCACCAGGGCGGACATGCCCTGGTCCAGCTCGGGGAGCAGCCGCTTCGACAGCGTCTCGAAGTTGTTGGCGTGCGTGTCCCAGCCGCCCAGCGCGACCTCCACGTAGGTCACCCCCTGCTCCACCAGCCGGCGGGCCATCAGGCAGCCGGAGCCGAACGAACCGGCTCCGTAGGCTTCTCGAACGGCCGGCGCCTCGGTCTTCAGGTTGAAGATTTCCTTGTATTTCGAGTTCATCATGCGGATCGTCTTGCCATAGATCGCCTTGTGGTCCACGGCCATGGAGCTGCGGCGCGTGGCGATGAAGTCGTTCTCCAGGTGTGAGAGCATCTCCAGCCGGCGATCGAACCGCTGCGAGTCGACATCCCCTGGCGGCTTCAGGTTCGCAATCGGCGCGTTCGGGTTTTGCACCACGAACGGCGAGTATGACATGCCCAGAAAACCCGCTCCCATGCCGGGCTCGTTGATGGCCACGCAGTGGGGCAAATCCAGGTTCTTGAGCTGCTCTCCCAGCTCATAAGCGGCGATCGACCCCCAGCCGGGGTGCACCACCGTCGGGTTCGGGGCGTATCCCGAGTGCATCAGGTATGTCCCGCGGTCGTGATTGCCTTCCTTGGAATCGAGAGAGCGAATGATGCTCATGTGCTGCATTTGCCTGGCCATCCGGGGCATGTGCTCGGAGATCTGGACGCCGGGCGCGGATGTGGCAATCGGCCGGAAGGGGCCGCCGTTCTTGTCGCTCTCGGGCTTCAGGTCCCAGATGTCCAGGTGGCTCGGACCGCCGGACATCCAGAGCACAATGCAACTGCGATGGTTCTTCCGCGCCTGCTCGCCGCGGGCGGCCAGGGCGGAGAAAAACTGAAGGGCCGGAACGCCCAGGGCCGTGGCCGTCAGGTGGCCCAGGAAATGGCGTCGATTGGGCTGCATTCGAGGCCTCATGTCGGCGGAGAACACGGCGAGGGCTCCTTCGGGTCAAGCTCGCTGGCACGCCGGTACAGGCGATATGCCTGAATCCGGCAGGCGGCTCCAGCAGGAGAATCGTGTGATCAGTGGATCAGGATGAACTCATTGGAATTGAGCAGCGCCCAGAACAGGTCCTGAAGCACGGGCAGCGAGTCCGGATAGGCCGAGAGATACTGCCCGGCACGCTGGAACTCCTTGCGCGTGGGATAACGGCTGAGGGCTGCCAGATAGATCTGACTCACCATGAACGCTGCGGGCGCCCGGGGCTGGGATTTTGCCTGCTCGAGGCAATCGGCAAGGAAGCTCCCCGGTTTGCCGGAAAGCGCATCACGCAGCAGTTCGCCGTTCATCATCATCAGCGCCTGGGGAATCGTGCCCTGGAAGCTCGTCGCTTCGTCCCCCTCGTCATTGCCGAAGGCGAACAGAAACTGCTTCAGCCAGGCGTCCCGTTTCTGGTCGCTCCGGGCGCCATTGCCCGCTCGATGGGCGCTGGTCGCCGTGAGCAGCGAGTCAAAAAGCTGCTCGGGTGACATGGGCCGAAGCTGCATGACGTTGAAGAGCCCCTCCTCCTTCTCGGCCCCCTTCCCCTTCACGCTGCTGGCCTGGTAGGCGCGGCTGGCCATGATCCAGCGAATCAGTTGCTTGACATCGTATCGGCTCTTCTGGAATGCATGCGTCAGCTCGTCCAGCAGCTCGGGGTTGCTCGGTGGATTGTGCGGGCCAATGTCGTCCACGGGATTGACGAACCCGCGGCCGAGGAAGTGCGCCCACGTCCGGTTCACAAACGCCTGCGCCAGCTCTTCGTTCCTGGGATCGACGATCAGCTTGCCCAGCTCGACGCGCCGGATAACGTCGGCCCCCTGGCTGATCTTCTTTCCATTCAGAAACTTGGGAAATGCGATGCCGACCAGGCCGTTGCGCTTGTCGAACCGGACATACGCGTCGCTGGGCTCATCGCGCAGCTCCGTGTGGTCGTAGACCTCCAGACCGGTCGCGCTCGTCGCCGTCTTTTGCTCGGTCCTGAGACCCTTGAAGAACGCATTGATGCCCCAGAAATCGCCCTGCTTCCAGTCGTTCGAGGGGTGATCATGACACTGAGTGCACTGGATCTGCTGGCCCAGGAAGAGCCTCGTAGTGCGCGAGGTGAGCGGCACCGCCTCGAATTCCAGATGGGCCAGCACGTAGTTGACCGCGCCGTTGTCCTTGTTCGAGCCGGATGCCGTCACGAGGTCGTACACGACGTCGTTCCAGGGGCGATTGGCTGCGAACTGCTTGCGCAGCCAGCTGGCCAGCGCGGCCCTGTCTACCATCCGTCCCTGGTTGCCCCGGCCGATCAGCAGAATCGTCCACTGGGTCGCGAGGTTCTTGGGGTAGTCGGCGTGCCCCAGCAGGTAGTCCACCAGCTTGTCGCGCTTGTCCCGCTCCTTCGTCTGCAAGAACGCCCGCGCCTCAGCGACTGTGGGGATCCGGCCCAGCACATCGAGATACGCCCGCCTCAGGTACTCCTCGTCGCTTGCGGGCCTGGCCGCCGTGACGCCCGCTTTTTTCCATGTGCTCTCGAGCAGCCGGTCGATGAAGGCGGCACGCCCCTCGCTCTCGCTCTTGACCGCGCCCGCTCGTGGCCGGTCCGCGGCCTTGAGCTCGGCCAAGCAGCCCCCGGCAGGCACCATCAGCAACGCCAGGACGAGGCCCCTGAGAGTCCATTGATCCAGGCCGCCGGCTGGTATGATCGACGCTGAAAACATGGACGTCTCCCCGGGTGGCGGTACTCTGGAGCCGCACCTGCTCGCAAGCCCGCGGACCGATCGACCTCGTGTCGAGGCCAGAGCCCTTGCACGTTCAGGACGCCAACCGCGAAGCCAGCATCCTGAACCGTGGAAGACGGCCGGGGATTTGACAACATTTTACGCCCGTGCACCTATCATGTGACACGTGACCCTGGACCGTGAATACTCTATTCTAGGCAGCAGTGGCCTGTCCGATCCAGCGGATGTCCTCGAGGCATCATCCCGAGTTCAATGACCGGCACGGACCGTCGGCGATCAGCGTCGAATCGTCACGATGGCTTGCCCGCAGCCAGCGAGGAAGAACAATGAAAGCACGCGAGCTCGGCCGTGGTGGACTGCGCGTCTCGGCGCTGGGCCTGGGGTGCATGGGGATGAGCGAGTTCTATGACCCCTCCCGGATGGATGAATCCGAGTCGATCCGCGTCATCCAGCGCTATCTCGACGCCGGCGGCACCTTCCTCGATACGGCGGACATGTACGGGACGGGCCGCAACGAGCTGCTTGTGGGCAAAGCCATCCAGGGACGGCGGCAACAGGTGGTCGTGGCCACAAAGTTCGGCAATGTGCGCGGCGAAAAGGGAGAGTTCCTCGGCGTTCGGGGCGACCGTGATTACGTCCGGCAATGCTGCGACGAAAGCCTCAGGCGGCTGAACGTGGATGTGATCGACCTCTACTACCAGCACCGCGTTGATCCAAAGACCCCGATCGAGGAAACAGTGACGGCCATGGCCGATCTGGTCAAGGCGGGAAAGGTGCGGTACCTCGGCCTCTCCGAAGCCGCGCCCGCAACCATCCGGCGGGCAAGTACGGTTCACCCGATCGCGGCCCTTCAGACCGAATACTCGCTCTGGAGCCGCGAACCAGAGTCCGAGGTGCTGCCCCTCGTGCGCGAGCTCGGGGTCGGATTCGTCGCCTACAGTCCCCTGGGCCGTGGCTTCCTCACCGGACAGTTCCGATCCATCGATGACCTGGCCGCTGATGACTACCGCCGCCAGGCGCCCCGCTTCCAGGGCGACAACTTCCACAAGAACATCGAGCTTGTCGAGAGGATCAAGGACCTGGCCCGGGCCAAGGGCTGCACGCCCAGCCAGCTCGCTCTCGCGTGGGTTCTGGCTCAAGGGGAAGACATCGTGCCCATTCCGGGGACCAAGCGGGCCGGCTACCTCGACGAGAACCTCGGAGCCCTGAGTATTCACCTCACATCAGAGGAACTTTCGCAGATCGATCTGTTGATTCCCGCCGGACTCGCATCGGGTGATCGCTACCCTCCCCAGGCCATGCAAGCCGTGAACGGGTAGAAAGCGAATCGGCCCTCACGATACGGGCCGGGACCCGACGGGCGTGTTGTTTTTTCGCAACGGCTCTGAGGGGCTCCGTGGTCTGGTCAACGGCATTCCTCCGCCCACCAGGCGCTCCCTAATGGCAGTCAAGGGAGAGGCGACGCCTGCCCCTCCATCTCGGGTCCGGGAGTCCCTTCGGAGGCCTGGGCACCTTTTCGTGCATCATTTGTGGCGCCTAAAATAACTTGAGTGCATGGCATCATGTTATTGTGCATTGACGCATGCTCCCACCGTGAGTACACGGGTGTATGATTGCACTTATGCGTTTTGGATTGTCACGTGCCTGGAACCATTGCGCAGGCAGAAGATAGGGCCAGTGAGCCGAGATCGACCGGATCTGGCTATACTCGCGATCGCTTCCATCGTTGATGTCGTAAGTACCACTCTTGGTACGATTTAAGTTCCAGGAGAGCAGTCGTCAGGGTCCCTGGTGTCGAACATACGACTACTGGAATTGCGATCCCCTGTGCGCCGCCACATATGGGCTACGGGTTCACGCACCACGGGAGATGTCCTATCAAGCGATCCGAACCTGCCAAAAAAGCTCTTGTACACCGGGCCGTCTGCTTGAATCACGAATGTTTCTGAACGATCACGTTTCCGTCGATACCGATCGTTGCTGGATCGGGTGGCACTGAGTGCACTGAACGCTACTCCAGGATTAGAAAAATGCAGCCTTGGTGAAATCGGGCAACCTGAAAAGCGCGACGGGTCCTGATCGCGAGGAAAAGACTTGAACCGCCATGATTAGTTGCTATTGTGCATTAGATTGGTCTCGCGTGGTATGTTGTGCCCATGGCTACTGGAGCCTGAGGGCGAGCCATCGTGCCGCACGTGGGGCTGGGGTTGTGCAAGACGTGCGATTGTGACTGAGCCGGGCCCTGCCGGGACTCGGGGTGTCTCGCAGCCGGCTCGCTGTACCTGGTTGAGTCTGCCTTGAGTTTCGCGCCTCCATGGTCGAAGGGATCTAAAGACGTGCCTCTTTTATATGAGCAAGCCATTTCAGACGACAGACAAGCCATGGCGCCGGAGACGGTCCTTGATCCGCCTTCGCGCCAGATCAAGGACCTGCTTGAGTTCCTTCTCGCGCTACTGATGCTTATCGCCGCGATGCCCATCATCGTCGTCGCTCTGGTACTTGTCCGTATGACCTCGAGAGGCTCGGTAATCTACGCTCAGAAACGGCTGGGCCGGAAAGGGCAGCCATTCACGATCTACAAGATCCGCACCATGTATCTCGATAGCGAGCCTGAGGGAGCCCGCTGGTGCTTGCCCGGAGATCCAAGGGTGACTCCCGTCGGCAAGCTGCTCCGTTGCACGCACCTTGATGAGCTTCCGCAGCTGGTGAATATCCTTCAGGGAAACATGAGCCTGGTCGGACCCCGGCCGGAACGGCCCGAAATCATTGTCCAGCTCGAGAAGGCGCTGCCGAGGTATTGCCGTCGTCTCGACGTCCGTCCCGGTCTGACAGGTCTGGCGCAGGTCTTGCAGCCGCCCGACACCGACCTCAACATGGTCCGCAGCAAGCTCGACTTTGACCTGCACTACGTGGATCACTGGTGTCTCTGGCTCGATATCCGCATCATCCTGGCCACCGTGCCTCATATCCTCGCGGTCTCTCCCGGAAGCATCGCCCGCTTCTTCAGGTTTCCTCTGTTCGCCGACTCCAGAGCACCCAAGCCATCGGTTTCTCCGTCGCTCTCACTTGCCGTCGCTCAGGACATGGCGCACTTCTCCGAAGCATGCAACCCGGTAAGCTGATCGGTTCCCGCCCCGAGCAGCCCGTCCTGGCCTATCGAACTTCGAGCGTGGATGCGTTTCGCGATTCCAAAGACGCGGAAAGCGTCCACGCTCGTGCTGTTCCGTGGAATCGCGATTGACCCGGCCCGCTGTGAGCGCGATGATCACCTGCGAGCGATCACGGCCTGGATCGGGAATGCGCTTTGCACTCCAGGAGCCGACCGGGAAGCCAATTCCGAGGACCACGATGACTGATGAGCTCCGATCGTACGACTTGATCGTGATTGGCGGCGGGCCCGCGGGGCTCAACGGAGTCGCGACCGCACGAATCCTGGGCAAGACGGTGGCCCTCGTGGATCGTCATCACGAGCTCGGAGGCGCAGGCGCGAACACCGGGACAGTGCCGAGCAAGACCCTGCGCGAGACGGCCGTGGCCCTGTCCGGCCTACGCTCGCGTGATCTTTACGGCGTGGATCTCTCGCTTCGCCGCGAGGCGACGGTCGGAGACTTCCTGAGGCATGAACGCCGGGTGAAGAGCGGCCTCAACGCCCAGTTTGCTCAGCAGCTTGATGCCTTTCACGCCGATGTCGTCTTCGGGGACGCCACGTTCGAGGACGCGCACACGGTGCGGGTGCAGACGATTCCTCGAAGCCAGGCGCAAGACCAGCACAAGGTGGAGGCGGCCAGCAACGACGGCGAGATCCGCCTCCGCGGTGAAACGATTCTCATTGCAACCGGCTCGTCACCCGTCCGCCCGGCGATGTTCCCCTTCGGACCGGGCGTGTACGATTCCGACACGCTGCTCGACCTGGTGGTCATCCCCCGGACCATGGCCGTCGTCGGTGCCGGAACCATCGGCAGTGAATACGCGTGCACCTTCGCCGCGCTCGGGACCGAGGTTCATATTATTGATAGTCGCGACGTGCTGATGCCGTTCCTTGACAGTGCGATCTCGCGTGCTCTGGTCGCCCAGATGGAACGAAGCGGTATCGTCTTCCACTGGAAGGAGCGCGCCGAGTCGTGCACCAGGCAGGAACCTCCGGCGCAGGGCAAGCCTGCTCAGTTCCTGCTCAAACTCAGCTCGGGCCAGGTGCTCACGGTCGACGAGGTCCTCGTGGCTGTGGGGAGGCACAGCAATACGGCCGGACTGAACCTGGAAGCCGCAGGGGTCACTCTGGGCGATCACGGCCTCGTCACCGTGGATGATTCCTTCCGTACGAACATCCCCCACATCTATGCCGCTGGCGACGTGATCGGTTTTCCGGCCCTCGCCTCGACGAGCATGGAGCAAGCCCGACGTGCCGTGCGGCACGCCTTCGGCTTTGGTGTCTACGAGGGTAATCCACAGATCCTGCCGCACGGGATCTGGACAATTCCCGAGATCGGCATGGTCGGCGAGACGGAGGATTCCCTCAAGTCAAAGGGTATCGGTTACGTGGTTGGCCACGCGTCCTATGCCGACAACGCAAGGGGGCGCATCTGCGGAGACACGAGCGGCTTCCTGAAGCTGCTGTTCGGCCTTCCCGACCTGGAACTCCTCGGAGCGCACATCATCGGCGAGCAGGCCACCGACGTGGTGCACATTGGCATGATGGCCATGCTTGCGCACGGCCGGGCGAAGATGTTCGACGAGACCTGCTTCAACCTTCCCACGCTCGGCGGTCTCTACAAGTCGGCCGCGTTCGACGCCATCCTCAACGCCGAGCGGCAAGCGGGCATCCCCACCGCGCACATCCTGGCATGACCGCCCCGAGTCTCCGGGCGTATGCCGGCCGCCTAGCCGACCCCTGGTCGAGATCGTCCCATGAAGAGATTGAACCGGATCGGGATGGAGGCTATGATGGTTCTTGCTGATGAAAAGCGAGCGACGACCGATGTTTCCGGTCGCGGTATTGCTCGACACACGGGGGATTAGCTCAGCTGGGAGAGCGCTTGCATGGCATGCAAGAGGTCAGGGGTTCAAGTCCCCTATCCTCCACTCCTAAAGCCAATAGCCATAAGGACTTGCGACAAGCCAATTTTGTGATAAATTCTGTGATAAATCCTGTGATAAAACGGGAAGGCAAAAGGGAGGTTGGCATCATCTACGGACCTCAGATGGCACCTCCTGACAGACCACTGGAACCGAAGAATTAGAGAGCTTCGAGAAGAACCCTGGCATACCGCCAGGGTTTTTTTGTCCTGCAACGTTCCCTGCGTTCCGCCGCAAGTCCATCCATCAACGATCTGATACTCGCTTTCACCCTAACTCCCGGGTACTTCACCGGAGTACGGACGAATCTCGATTCAAGAGAGTCAATACCCGGATCAGCCTTTGCTAGAGCCCACCTCCCGAGCACCCCTCAAGTGAAGCACGCCCCGGCTGTACCGGTCTTCAAATCACCGCCCAGTGCCAGCCCGACCCATCCTCCCTTCGGACCTGCAAGCTATCGGCTCACAAGTGCCTGACACCGACGGAGGGGGCATCCGACTGCCATCGTGGTGGTCGCGGTACGCCTCTGATCCCCGGTGTCCCCATGCCCGATGACCAACCTTCTTCCTGTGACTTCGGCAAACAAGTGACCACCCAGCTTTTCGAGGGCGGCGTGTGGGACAATCCAATCCGCATCTGTGGCACCTGTGCCGCCCAGGCGGTCACCGAGATCACTCCCCAGCCAGTCCCCGAGCCAACCCCACCCGCTGATCCCCCCTCCCGTGAGGCGCGTCTCGCGTCGATCCCTTCCCCCAAGTCCCTGGTTGCTCATCTTGACCAATACGTCATCGGGCAAGAGATCGCCAAAAGGCGACTCGCGCTTGGAGTCACCAACCACTACAAGCGTCTCATCGATGCCTGGGATCGTGACGCTCCCGACCCGATAATCGCTGACCGCGACCTACGGGATGTGCGAATCGAGAAGAGCAACATCCTCCTGATCGGTCCCTCGGGCTCAGGCAAAACCCACCTAGTCAGAAGCCTGGCAAGTTACCTCAACGTTCCCATCGCGATTGGTGATGCCACGTCTCTCACCGAGGCTGGCTACGTCGGTGAGGACGTGGAAAGCCTGCTCGTCAGATTGATCCAAGCTGCCGGTGGTGACCTGGAAGCCGCACAAAGGGGCATCGTGTTCATCGACGAGATTGACAAGATAAAGGCTGGCGGGGGTTGGCTTTAAGGACTTGCGACTTGGCGTCCAGCACGCCAGGGCTAGCAAAGTGAGTTCAGTGTCGATGATCAAGCAGATCATCGATGACTGCAACCGGGGCGAGCGCCAGGTAAGTGATCCAGCGGTCCCCCAGCTTCGGCTCTGAACAGATCAATACCTCAGCGTCTTCCAGCCGTACGCCAAGTTCCGTCAGCCGCCGTAGCGCTGCCTGCCGTAAAACCTGCGTCAAGAGCTTCGCCGTGTCGTCCCCTTCCGTGGTGACATCGGCGACGATCGTCCTGGCAGCCACCCGGAGCGCTCTGTTGATCGACCCCGCTTCGATCCCTTGTCCTCCGGGATGAGCGTCGATCCCCACGCCGAACTCATGCCGCATCGCCTCAGCGATCGCCAGGACCATCCTGAGCCTCTCGTCAAGCTTCCGAGACATCAACACCGAGCCTCCCACCCAGGACCGCCTGGCAATCCCCAAGTCCACGGAGGAGGTCGGGGAGCGGTCGTCCGGGACGCTCGGCGGTGTCAGCGAGTCCAGGGCGCATTGCCTGGTCGGGGATTCAGGAAGGCGGGGCGGGCTGGTCTGCGAAAGGAGCGAACAACTCAGCCAGGGACACGCCCAGAGTGGCGGCGAGCCGCTCGATGTTGACCAGGCTGAGGTTTTGTTCGCCGCGTTCAACCGAGCCGATGTACGTGCGGTGCAAGCCCGCCCGGTCGGCAAGCTCCTCCTGCGACCAGCATCGGTCGTTGCGGAGTGCTCGGATGCGGTCTCCGAAGCGTTTGCGGATGTCTTGCATCGGGGCGAGTTTATGATGGGTGCCTCCTTCGACTCGACAGTCGATAAATAGACAGACAATAACTAGTATTCAGCCCCGGCGCATTTTATCATGGAAGGAGTGCGGGCGTGGTCGCCCGTCAGCCCTGGGTGTCGTGGACTGACACCGCCGAGAGGGGCGACCGTTCTCTCACCGGGATCGCGCGACTGGTGAGCCTGATTGCCATCTGCTTCCGCTTTCCCAGGTAGCCAGAAGCGGTCGTTGGGGCTGGGACCGTCATTCACGAGGGCGTGGGACTCAGCGCAACAGGTTCAGTTGTTTGGCGGCAGGCAGGTGATCATTCGAGGAAAGAAGGCGACGATGAGTTCGCCCGCTACCGAGGTCGACCGACTGCTCCAGGCTGCGAGGCTGCATCTGGGTAAGGGTGAACTTCACGAAGCAGTCGGGCAGGCAACCGAGGCGATCCGCCGAGACGGCAAGCAACCCGCCGCTTATCTGGTGCGGGCAGAAGCCCACCGTAGGCTCAAGCACCCTGACCGGGCTCTTGCCGATCTTGCTGTCGCCATACGTTTTGACCCTCAAAACCCTAGTCCATTCGTTATTCGTGCCGAGATCCTCAAGCGGCGGAACCACTTCGACCAGGCTATCGCCGACGCCACGTATGCCCTGACCATCGATCCACGTAATTCAGCCGCGTTCTCGATACGAGCGGAATGCCGTAGCGCCATCGGGGATGTGGAAGGAGCCAACGAGGACGTGCAGGAGATGCTCCTCATCGATCCCACCCGTCCAGTGCCGACCCTTGGGACAAGGGTTCCACCCGGCGACTCCGCTCCCAAGATTGGGTCAGATGATGAGCGCTTCTGGAAGGAGGCAGGCAGTAAGGTCCGGGACGACAGAGCGGTGTTCGCGGATGGTAAGCCAGTTGATACGTCCTACCGATCACGCCGTGTCATTAGTGATGAAGATGCGCCGGAAGCCCTAGGAGTAGCCAGTGGCTATAAGACCGAGACAGTTCCGACTCCTCTTCCTCGTATCCGCGCAACACGGCAGGGGAGCAACCCTACCTGGCTGTGGATCTTGCTTGGGCTTGCTGGCGCTGGCTTCATCGGGTTCTTGATGCCGAACCGAGGTCCGGTCGCTCCCGAAGCCGCGAGGGCACCATCACTCACGCAGAACACCTCCCCCGAGCCGACAGTGCAGCAGCGTGGGAATCCGAGCGTTCCGATCCAACACACCGGCGAGACTCTCGAAGTCAAGTCCTCGGACCCTTTCACGCTACCTAGGGTGGCGGCTTTGCCGTCAGCTTCCATTCCGGCGCAGATAGACCCGGCTGGCTTCGAGACCTCTAAAGCGCCCCTGGATGTCCTCAACCAGCTTCAAGGTCATTGGGTCATGGTTACCGAGGAGTCCAACGGTGTGGCGGACCCAATCACCCAGGAACGTCGGATCACCATCTCGGGTGACAACTTCGTAATGTCCCGGATCAGAGAGGGCAAGAACGGGGTTTACGTTGGCAATATAAAAATCGATCAGGCAGCACGAACCTTCGACTTTCACGGGAAGGGACCACTCGGCGGGCACCAATGGTTCAAGGGTATCTACGAATTAGACGGCGACACGCTACGGATGTGCTACGTCTACAACGCAAGCGAAACCAGTGAGAGACCGAGGAGTCTTCGCTCCTATCAGGCTCCCAACACGTTGATGATCTCGCTGTCTCTGAAGCGTTCGTCTGAACGGTAGGGCATTACAAGTTGCCTGCCGGCAACTAGGAGATCATTCGAGGAAAGAGAGGGCGTCGATGAGTCCGTCCGCTACCGAGGTCGAACGACTTCTCCAGACTGCGAGGTTGCATCCGGCGCAGGGACAACTCCAGGAGGCGGTCGGAAAAGCGAGGGTCTACGATCTGGCTGATAGGAGCGCAGGCTCAATGGCACGTGAAGTTCCCCGAGCCAGTCCGATTGCGTCATCCGAGATCGCCAACCTTACCGAGATCAACACACCGAAGAGGGACTTGTGTCCCTGGCTCTCGCCAGATGGGATGACGATCTAATGAGTAAGTGACGTGCCTTCCGACCCCGAGCTTAGCGGCAAGAGGCATATGCGCTGACACTGGAGATAACCATGAAACCGTGCAGCCGACTGTTAGCAGCGTTTCTCGTGCTTTGGGGTTCTGCGAATCCCCTGCTTGCCCAGACCAAGCTCCTGAAATTGGACGGTAGACCGCAGCCCATTCGAGGGATCAACCTAGCCTGGCTGAACGGGTCGTACGGACATGACTTCGGGCGATCTCAAGAGCATCCCGATTGGGGTGTTGCGTTTGAGAATGAGAAGGACCAAGCCGATCTGAATGCCTACTTCGCAGACATGGCACGTATGAATCTGAATGTCGTCAGGATCTTTGTCTTCGAGGACTTGGAGGGCATCGAATTTGAGAATGGCTATGCCAGCAAGGTTAGCGACCAGATAAGGAACAACTTTCACAAAGTTGTAGACTTGGCTACCAAGCATCACCTCCACGTCTATTTTTGCCTTGCCAATAACTACAACGCCATCTGTCGAAACATGGGATATCCCCAAGTCATCAGCGATCTCAAAGCTCGCAAGGCTTACCTCAACAACGTGGTGCGTCCCTTTGTCCATCAGTTCAAGGGGAATTCCACCGTCTTCGCCTATGACATTGAGAACGAGCCCGAACAAGAAGTAGCTGGCAACGAAGGAAATTAAACCGCTAACGGGTGTTCATGGCACGTCACGCGGTTATTCATCAAAGAGAATGCATTACTGATTCACCGAATTGACCCCGGGCGCTTGGTCACTTGTAGTTCTGGATGGCATCCTAAAGGAATGAACGTCAAGTCCGGTTACTTCTCGGGTCTTGGTTTGGATTTCAACGATATTCATGAGTACAACACTGATGGCAAGCTGCCGCCTGCTTCCTCGTTGGGTGTTCGGCTGCCCGTCTTGTTAGGAGAGTTTAACGCAGACGGCAAGGATGCGGCAAATGACGACGTTCAGCGCCAGACGGTAGAGAGGTTTCTTGGGTGCGCCAGGGATGGCGGTTACGTCGGGGCAATCTACTGGTATTACGATTTTCCTTGGTGTGAGAATACTAGCGGGATGCAGATTGTTCAGGCTCATGGTAGTTCGGCGTGGCGTCCCGCCGCCTATGTATTGAGAGATTTTCAGTGGAACGTTCCCAAGACGACTCTTAGAAGGCGGCGTTGACACCACCGTTGATGCAGTACATTGACCAAGTAGGAGCCGGATCACTGCCTCGATCAGTGACGGATGGCAACCTCTTAAATCGGCTCACGGCAGGCAGGAGATCATTCGAGGAAAGTGAGAGCAACGATGGGTACGTCAGTATCCGAGGTCCAAAAACTGCTCCAGACAGCCAGACTGCATCTCGTACAAGGACAATTACACCAGGCGGTAGAACGAGCGACCGAGGCGATCCGCCTGGATAGTAAGCAAACCGCCGCCTATCTGGTGCGGGCAGAGGCTCTCCGCAAGCTAAACAAGCTGGAACGTGCGCTTGCCGATCTCGCCGTAGCTATTCGCCTTGACCCCCAGCAGTCCGGTCCCTACGTGATTCGCGCCGAGATCCTCAAGCGACGAAACCACTTCGACCAAGCGATTGCCGATGCGACATTTGCTCTGACCCTTGAACCTCGCAATGCCGCCGCCTTCTCGGTGCGGGCGGAATGCCGTAGTGCCATTGGCGACCAGGAGGGAGCCAGTGAGGACGTTCAGGAGATGCTCCTAATTGATCCCACGCGCCCCGTGCCTTCCTCTCAAGCCAAGCGGGCATCGTTCACTTCTGAAGTCGAGTTGGGAAATGAGCGTTTCTGGAAACGAGCGGGGAAAGCCGATGCCAAGGAAGAGCTGGAGATCTTTGCTGACGGAAAGCCGGTAGACAAGACCTACCGGTCACGCCCAGTCGTTAGTGACGATGAAGCCCCAGAGGCTTTGGGGGTCGCGAGCGGCTATAAACCTGAGACGGTGCCAGCGCCTCTTCCGAGAATCCATGCGAGACGAAGTGGACAGCCGATCCTGCCAATCGCGGTGGGGCTTGTCTGCCTCGGGCTCCTTCTAGGCGGGTACTTCCTGATCAACCAGAGCCGCAACGCCCAGGATGCAAATCAGCCAACGTCACAATCCCAGCCCTCAATAGCACCGCTTGTGGCGAAGCCCGAACCAGAACCGCCACCCACGGTTGCCACTCCTCCTGCGGAAGAAGCGCGGGCTCAAACTGCTGTAACGAACGCAGTCTCTCATGTCGCTCTTGCCCCGGCTGAACGGGAGAACTCTTCGACGCCGACGCCTGCTGACAGCGTTCCTTCAATCGAAGGCATACAAGGGCTTGAGGGACACAATGGACTTGTGATGAGTGTAGCATTCAGTCCAGACGGGAAATGGCTGGCGAGTGCCTCTGCGGATTCGACTGTCCGACTTTGGAACATCGACGGAGACCGAGCGGGTAACACGCAGATCACTTTGGCAACGTCATCGACCGAGCCACCGAAGGAGTTGAACAAAGTCGCTTTCTCACCGGACGGGAAATGGCTGGCGGCGGCGGGGAACGCTGGTCGTATTGTCCTCTGGGATGCCAGCAAGACGCCACCGAGATTGCTGCACATCCTGAGAAAGCACATCGACGACGTGCTTGCGATTGCATTCAGCCCCGATGGCAAGACATTAGCGACTGCGGACATTGACAATGGCTTGGTCTATTTCTGGGATCTGACCGATCCCAGAATCCCGATCAAGACGACGATTCCTTCCGAGAACAACGGTATCTGGTCTTTAGCTTATTCGCCCGATGGCAAGTCGCTCTTCGAGGGTGCCATCTTTAACACCGAACCGAGGGGGAAGCCATCCATAAAGACCGGACTCCCTCCTGAGATCTGGGTCTGGGATGTCAGCCAGCGACCGTACATAAGAAAAGCGGCAATAGGGCAAAATAGGCTCTGCATTTGGAGCATCGTTGTCTCGCCCGATGGCTCAAACATCGCATACGGAGATGGAGAAGTCGTCAGAGTTATCGACCTGAAGAGCACCAGGGAGGTGACCACGTTCAAGAAGCACACGAAAAATGTTAGATCTGTCGCCTACACTCCTGACGGCAGGTATCTTCTATCGGGTTCCACGGACAAGACCCTCCGTCTGTGGGACGCCAAGACCGGTGAGCAGGTGTTTGAATACGGCGACGAAACGGCTCCCATCCTTTCTTTGGCGCTTTCGGCTAGTGGTCGGCTATGTGCCCTGGCGAGGAATGACAAGGTGATTAGGCTATTGAGGATGCGGGGAGTGATTAGTCGGCAAGCGAATCCAGTCACACCGACTGGATCTTCGCCCGCCGTGAAGGATTTGGGCTCATTTACGTTGACCAAGAGCGGACGCACCTGGAACGTCGCCATGCCGCAGCAATTCACGAAGGCTGAGATTGCCTTCTATCGAGGCGACTTGAGCGATCAGACACTCAATGCTGCCTGGGAAGGTCACCTTCAGATCAATGGGAAGAACGTGGTCAAATTCCTCAATGGGAAGCCTCCGAATATATTTGTCTTCCAAGACTATACGAAGGGGACCGCTTATGAGGAAACCAACGATTACAAGAGAGCCGATCTGAAGCGCTACCTCGACGTGACCAAGTTTCTCCGTCCAGGTGACAATGAGTTCCACTACTATCACGAGCAGCGCCCTGACCTCCCGATGGGAGTGATCCTTCGCATCAGTGAGGATAGTCCCAAGCCTGAGCCGGTCAGACTACGCATTACGGTATCCAAGGAAGGTGAATGCCGGGTGATCCTGGGTCGGTCGATCCCTGATGAGGCGAAGCTATCGGCAGATGCTCTTACTCCGGTCACTAACTGGTTTTCCACAAGAACGACCCAAGAAAAGTCGGGAATTCAAGAGCGAGCCTCACTCGTCGTCCATGCATCCGACCCGAAGCAGCCCGCTGGTCTGCTTGTCTACCCAAGAGCCTTCCGCTTCCCCTGCACATTGAGCCTAGACATCACGGAGTTCGCGGATGCACAACTCGGTGTCCAGTTCGTCTCGGGGTCATCCGTCGTCACACTGAACTTACAGTCACAGGACGGTCTGCGGGAAAGTGCCACGCTGCGAGTGGCTGGCAGTGATGTCGGGGTAGCTAATGGACGGGACCAGAAATCCGTGATGGTCGATAGAACGATCCAACTGTCCCGACCTGACGAGGTGCGCCTTCTGTTACCGCAGACGCAGCAGCAATTGGCAAAACTGATGACCCTGGATGCCTTGTTCTTTCCCTCGAAGAAGGGTGGTCCACCACCCTCTGGGTCCATCTGCAACGTGGTTCTCAAAGCACGAAGAGACCGTCCCCTCGGACTCGGATTGAGGGTCGATCGCGGGCAAGTCGTTGTCGATAGGGTCGAACCGGACGGACTTGCCGCTGCCGCAGGTATGAAGGTCGGTGACATGCTCATCGTAATTGACGAGAAGCGGATTCCCGTCTGTCACGACTCCTCACAATTGCCGGGAATCGCCATTGAGTTGGGCATCAAGCCGGACCTTCGGCTGACCTTACTTCGAGGCGGTGAAGAAAGGGTGATTACGGTCATGGATTAGGCATTCTTGTCCTCGGCTTATGAGCCGAGAGCCTCATGAACTGCGGGGTGTTGTCACCCAGTGTGACAAGTATTCCCACCGATCGAAGCCGACTTGATGTACGAGTCTGTCCGAGGATCTCGTGCAACGTGATCCGGCTGACTTGTTATCCAAGCAGCGTGAACCATGACAAATGACTAGTGCGAAGGAGCACTCTCATGACCCCGATCACGTGTCCCAATTGCAAGCACACCGGGACCACCCAACTCAACATTCCGGTCGGCAGCAAGCTCACGTGCAAGCGAGGCGGCTGCACCTGGCAATTGCATGCGCCGCCCACCCGGTCCTCCAAGCCGCCAGAGCTACCAGAACTGCCAGTGCAGCCGCCGCCGCTCCCGCAAGAGACTAACCGGTGGTATCACCACCCCGCCGTCATGGCGCTAAGCATAATGGTTCCTCCGCTCCTATTGTTCCTCGCCTGGACTAAACCTCATTGCTCCAAGAGTCAGCGGTGGGTTTGGACCGGTGTTTGTGGTTTGCTCACACTAATCGCCTTATCCCATCGATCAGAACCAGAGAGAATTGCTCATGACCCGGCACTTGCTGTTCCGGCGTCACCGCGTCCTCAATTCGGAACAAACGACGGCAAATACAGAATCGGCGACATCATCACAATTCCGGTCGGTATACCACGAACCACAGTGACCTACTACAGTCCCCTCTCGGAATATGCGCACCACGGTAAGAGCAGATATGTCGTCACTACGACACAAATAACTCATGCTCGCGTAGTTCACTATGATGAGATGATGCACTACCCCGAGACTGGTCAACTCATCAAAGTCTGCTATACTGACGGCGAGAACATCGGTACTGAAACTTGCCTCATGGTCCGGGATTTGGCTAGACCGATAACACCAACACCATCACCAACACAGACCCCAGCACTACCCGTTCTTACGCCTGAGCCCTATCCCGGTCCAGCCGCCAGCAATGCCCTGTTACGCAAATCGCTAGCGGATCATGTCCAGCCTGGTCAGCGACTCTACTACGTACAAATAGGCGCGAAAGATGACGCCACACACAATGTCTCTTATGGTTGCGAATTATATGTAACACTTGCTGGAGAACAAGTCGTGGGTGTCTTCGGCTACTTCAAATCACAAGCTTTCCACGTCGATCGCTACCGTAACAACGAAGAATTGCTCGTGTTCACCAATGGCGGTGTGCATAAGCGCCTACAGATGGATATCGTGGTCTCACCCTCATACCAGTCTCGTGACCAATACTCATGGCGCATCAACTGGAATGGCGAGAAATCATTCCACTTGAGCCTACTGGAGCGCTGGGAGACCCACACCAACTCCTATGAGCCGGGTAAGGTAACCAATAGTGATGTAGTCTACGACTACCGCTATGTGCTCGATGGTACCAGCTCCAAGTGTACCGGCACCAGTGCAACGGGCTTAGCGCTAATGCAGACAACGCAGAATGGCGTGCCTCTAGTACCGCCGCTGATCCAAGACGGCAACCGTCAGCCCTACAGCGGACACATCCCCGAAGCCACTAGCGCTGATTGGGGCTCCGAAGTATTTGGCTCAGAGCAGCCCATTACGATCAAGCTCTATCCTGTTCCCAATTGACGGAGACCGTCATGCCCGAATACCTATTCGCCGAGAGCCGCCTGTGGCAACTTAGATCAAGAACAACTCATGCGACGGGGAATTGTATTGAGGTGGGCCGACCATGTTGAGCATCGAAGGAGAATGATGATGAGAAAGTTCATGTTGTTAGTCCTATTGCTCATAGGTACCAATCCCCTCTATGTGCAGAGCAGCAACAGGGTCCAGGCTCGACCCTCTCCGGTGACCCGTCTCCTCAAGATCGACGGGAAGTACCAGCCCGTACGCGGGATGAACCTGGCTTGGCTCAACGGCTGCTACGGTCACGACTTCGGGGGTCACCCGGCGCACCGCGACTGGGAAACCGGCGCGACATACGACTCTGCGACGGTTATCAGTGTCGTGCCGACGCCTTTGTGGATGACGCTAAACTCAAATCTCTTACAACCGGATGCATCATGATCTGCACAATCGTCCTGGCACTGAGTCTTGCCACCGCTGCACCTTTTGAAAAGATGCCCCCGCCCGAGGTGAGTGTAACCGTTGGGCGACGAATTGATCTTATGTCGCCAGAAAGAGGCATCCCGGATCAGGCGATCGTCGTGTTAGAGCGTAATCCCATCCGCGTCATCTTGGCATTGGGCGGAAGCTATCTCTATGGCGGGGACTCATGGTCTTCCACTGTCCGCTTAGAGCAATTGCTCGCACCCGGAGATGGCTTCGACAATGGGTATGCTGGGATCGCTGGCGTTATCCGGGATCGCAACCGATTCTTGGGGTTCTACCACGCCGAGGATGCTCGCGATATGGGTATCATGAGCGGGAAGATACCCGGCTTCTATGCTTCTGTGGGCGTGGTCGATTTGAAGCGGGGAACCCGTCACGCTATCATCACCGACGACACTCCCAAACACCGAGCCGACGACAAACCAGTCGGCGATAATGGGCGATGTCAGGGAACGGGTGAGCCCACAATCGTCATCACTGGTGACCGGAAGTTTGCCCGTTGTTACTTCGGACACTGGCATGATACGCCCGATATGTATTCCACGATCGATCTAGCGGAAGCGCCCCTCGATGACGCTGATAACCCGCAGGCATGGCATAAGTACTTCAATGGCAACTTTACCGAGCCTGGTGTCCCTGGTCATTCCACGCCTATTTTTGATGAGCATCCCGATTGGTGCGTTGTACCGAGCGTTCAGTTCGCCAGCCAATGGCAGAGATACGTGATGGTCTTCGGATACGAGGACTGCATCCATAACCATCGGGATAGTGGTGTGGTTCTCAGTACGTCGGAAGACGGGGTGCATTGGCGGAAACCTGTCAGAATTATAAAGGGTCATGTGCTCCCTTACGCCGATAAGGAAGTCTTCACTCACCCATCGCTACTAATTGATCGGGTTACCAAAGACCGTATTGAGCCTACGGTTTTCTTGGCATATAGCCCACGGTCTGGGCAGCCACCGCCGTACCTCGCCTGCAATCACCTTGTCATCAGGCATCTCTCAGATAACGCCAACGCACGAAAGTTAGAAAGACGAGTTGGGAAACGAGGGAAGTAAAGACAGAGAGAGTTGCCATCCCCGACGAGAGGATCGAGATCTACATTGATCCGACTAGGGGTGGGGAGGTCTTTAGTCGAACCCTGCCAGCCCCCGATTTCCCAACGGCGATTTTCAGACCTCGACTTTCTGGCGATCTTTTCAGCCTCCCTGGGGGAATCCTCCGATTCCGAAGTAACAATAAATGAAACCACCCTCGGTATTGTTCCACCCACGCCGCCTATGGAACCGAGTTTTCATTAGAAACCCTGGAATTGTTGCTTTAACAACTCTGCAACCAACCCATCCTTACCGTCCCCTCACAACTCTCACGTCTATTTCGTCGGTGTCAGTCAGCAGCCAGATTTCCCGCTCCACTCCTGTCAGCCAGGGGCGGCAGGTGATCCCACCGCCCCGTGACGATCATCCTACACACGCACCCACTGTTCCAGGGTGAGCCCCACTTCCTCCAATGAAGAGGCGAGAAGAGCCGGATCGTCCGCTCTCGCGCTCACGGTCCAATTGATCCAGCCGTTCATCTGATCGCTTCTATCAGTGGGGCTGACCTCGCCCCTGCTGCTGATTTGTTGCTGCTTCATGCCTGATCTGAAATCGGTCACGTCGATGTTGCGGGCTCTGCCTGCGATGCGTCGATCGTATCGAACCCAGAGGATTGACCAGTAAATTAGGCGTCCGAGCATTGGCTCCGGGTTTCGTCCTTTGTTCACCAACCTAATCCACTGATCCCACATTTTCGCAAGGCATTCCTGGACAGCATCCTGCCGCTTCTTAATGTGCCAATACTTGAATGCCTGATGGACTGCTTTCAACGCCCTCGGATACGCCACCTCAACGAATCGCGCTTGTGCTTCTTGGGTCGTGGTCATCGCTGGATCTCCTGATCTTATTGCCGGATGGGTTATTTTTACGACCAGTTCGGCGGTGTCAGGAGATGCTAACGTAGGGACATAAGAAAAAGGGATCGGATATGGTGGCGCTCTGGGCACGTGGATAGCATTGACAGCAAGGTCGAGGAATGGTCAGATTCGCGGCGTATCAACTCTATTTCCGGCTGGTTGCTGAGGGATCGGGACTCTCCCATCCAAGAGACCCATCAAGGAGGTTCAGCCGTGATCGTGCTCCCCCGGAAGATAGGCGAGAGCGTCGTCATCAGCGACGACATCATCCTCACGGTGATCGAGATCAGGGGTGACAAGGTGCGGCTTGGGGTTGAGCACCCAAAGGGAGTGACGGTCCACAGGCGAGAGGTCTACGAGGCGATCCGTCGAGTGGAGCAGAGAGAATCCGTTGTTACGCCATCGACCGAAGGGTAGTTATCGACGGGAGTGCCATCGATCAGCGGAAATGTCATAGATCAACCTTTGAGGTGATTCGCTGTGGGGATCTGCGGGACACAATCTCCATCGTCGGACGCCTTCTGACATTGCCGCACGTCGTTTTGCTCAGCCAGTAGGCTTCGGACATGAGCATAAGGTAAGTTCCATGACACAAGCTTCTGAACGGGTTCGAGA
Organism: uncultured Planctomycetaceae bacterium; assembly: GCA_963833985.1. Lineage (GTDB taxonomy): Bacteria > Planctomycetota > Planctomycetia > Isosphaerales > Isosphaeraceae > Aquisphaera. The sequence continues at coordinate 3,680,677 of CAWIAD010000002.1, read as the reverse complement.
AATCACCTTGCGATTCTTTGCCGCACCGACCGACATAAACATCTTAGGGAAGGTTTACGGTGGGGCGGTAATGAAATAAATGGATGAAGCAGGGTATGTCTGTGCCGCAGGGTGGAGCGGGTATCCGTGTGCCACTGTGTATGTCGGCGGCATTCGCTTCTATAAACCCATACATATTGGGAGTATTGTGGAGGTACATGCTCAACTGATCTATACGGGGCGATCGAGCATGCATATTGCGGTGAATGTGCGGAGCGGCGATCCGAAAGATCGGCAATTCATCCCGACGACTCACTGTGTGATAGTGTTCGTGGCGTTGGATGAGAAAGGGTTATCTCTGGAAGTGCCCCAGTGGGTACCTCACGCCGAAGACGACAAGAGCTTACATTCGTATGCCGAACGGCTGATGCAGTTCGGGAAGCAACTAGAAGCGGAGATGCGACCTTACTTGAATCGGACGGCGAAAGCGGAGCATCAGTAGGAAGCACGGTTAGCCACACGGGGCAGTCTGCGCCCCTTCTTGGCAGGCTCCAACTCACAGACCAGGTGGACCCGCTGGGCGACGTAGCATCAGCGTCTTCGCCCCACACACGATCTTCCGGCAGGCAATTGAGCAATAGGTCGGCGACCTTGCCCGAGTTATAGCGAGAGCCTACCCAATCAAATGCCCGCCGCTCGTCTGGCGTTAGGGTCAGGAAATACACGGCTGAGTTTCCCGGTGAGGGGTGCTGAGGGTCGTTCTCCGGAGCCCGCTAGGCGGTGTCAGCCGATCGAGCGTTTCGCCGTCCCACTTTTGTACATCGTCAAAGTTCGATCTCTTTCATGGACGACTGATACTTTGCCTCCAAATCACCATCGAGAGCCATGTGCTGGTAGACAGCAAGGGTCTCTCTGCGGGCATGACCGGTGATCAGTTGAAGCTCAGCGTCAGCAAGCCCTGAATGGCGAGTCAACCAGGTAATCGCCTGGTGCCGGAAGGTGTGAGGGGTAGCTTTGACTCCCGCCTCCTCGGCGTACTTGGAGACGATCTGCTGCACCCTCCTCGTGCTGAACTTGCCGTGCCTTTGGGTCTGGAAGAGCCAGCGGTTGTTCGGGTGGGCTGCTATATGCGTTCGCAGCGCCGTGGCGAAGGACTTGCCGAAGAGGACGTAGCGATCCTTGGAGCCCTTGCCCTGGTTGATCCTGATCTTGCACGCCTCGATATCAACTTCGGAAACTCCGATGTTGCAGAGTTCACTGACCCTTACTGCCGTGAAGAACAAGAGCCTGAGCATCAGGCAGTGCTGAACGTCCTGGGCACGGTCCACGATCTGATAGAACCTCCTGAACTCCTCGGTGGTCAAGATTCGGGGCAGCCGACGCCCTTTCTTCTCGGGTCGCAGGTCACAGAGCCGCCGCACCCTCTTGCTTACATACCGCCAGCCCTCGTAGTCCAAGCCCTCCTTCTTGACCAGGCGGGTAATCCTGGAGACGAGTTGAGCCTCGGATGATTTCGGCTTTGCATTGTGAGTCATGTCATCGGAGGGGTTTTCGGGCATGTCAGGATCTCCGAGAGAGCCAATAGGCGCGAAACATTGCGTGGACGACCCCTTCTGGGAATTGATTGGGGCAGGCGTCCCTTCCCGCCCTTGTCGTCGGTGTCAGTCTTCGGTCGTGCTGGTCCAGGTGATATGTTCCGTGTTGACGAACCGGCAGATCCAGGGTCCGTCTTTACCCTTCTGGATGGACTGGAACACCAAGTCACCACTGTGGAACGCTTTGGCTGTCCCATCAGACTTGCTGTGTTCCACGTAACAGCCTTTGTCCACTGCGTCACGCAGGATCGACTCGACTGCGCTGGTTGTCAGGAGTGCCACTGCCATCGGTCTTCCTCCGGGAAAGGGGCGTCGTTCTCAACGCCCCCTTCGGCGGTGTCACGGCTTGTGCGCCTCAAACCCGAAGTAGAACCGGGGAGAGCCCTGGAAGCAGAGGCTCCCCTTCTGCCCGTCGCTCTTCCTTTTCACGACGACGAGCGGGGCGGCGAACCCCAGCACCTCGAAGTCATCAGACAATTGCTGGGTATCCCAGACCTGACCGTGCTTGTGCTCCAGATACTCCCTGGAGCCGGGGGCGGCGTTGATCTCGGCGAGCATCTGACGCCGGATGTCCTCGGTTGGGTCGGTCATACATCTTCCTTTCACGTTTGAGGGCGTTGATTTCACATTCGTCTCGGCGGTGTCGGGTGCAGGAGGTGCCCGTGCGGGTTACGATGTGTTGGTCGAAAGCGTGCCGGATGGACGAAAGGGAGGGATTGCCGTGAGACCCCCTCGGATCTCGATCGCTGAGATCATGGTGATCGTCGCCATCGTCGCCGTGGATTGTCTGGCGATCCGGGGCTTGCCTGATCTGGTCCTCTATCCCCTTGTCTTCGGCGGATTGCCGTTTCAGATCGTCCTGGTCATCGGGCTGCTGGTCTTGTTTGGACGGCGAAAACGAAGGGACAAGCCGCTCTCTTTTCTCGCGGGGATTGAGGTCGTTGGCTGGATTGGTCTCCTGGTTTATGTTGCCGTCTGTTTCCAGGCTCCCATCTCCCTCGACCAGCACTTGAGCCGCACCCTTGGTCCAGTGGTGAGAGCCATTACTTCTCAGCAGTCTGCTGCTGATTACATCTGTAGGTTTGGAATAGCTATGGCTTATTTGACGATGCTCCAATTGATCCCGGCTTTGGTTGCTGGCTGGATCTGCCACCGGTGGAGCAAGAGGAACCCCACTGAGCCTGTTTAGCCGCAGGTGTGATCGTCCCTCTTGGTGCTTGGGTACGGCTGGGATTGATCTCACACCCGTCTCACCGGTGTCAGCCCGGCGAGAAGGGATGGAATGGGATGAGTTCAATACTCCCGAGGTAAAAGCAGCGTGCTTGAAGAGCGGTGCCCCTGGTCATCAGCCGCTTCGGTGATGATCCAAATCCGCTCCCCTTTGCGTGTCTGATAGGCGCTCAGGATGCGGCTGCCGTCGATCACGGCGGCGTCATTGAGGTTGCTATCCTCTTGATCGAGGTCGCCCCAGTCGCCGCTCACGTGACGGGTCAAGAACTCGGCGAGTGTCTGCCTGGCGTCTCGCAGGGCGTCCAAGGCTCCGGGAGTCGCGACGATCTGTCCAAGGTCGAACAAGGGCTTCTTGGTCTCATTCACGCTCATGAAGTCGCTCCCGTTTAAGACAAGTAGTAGTTGATGCCGCCATCGGCGGTGTCGAGTGAGACGGCACTACTACCGCCCCACCCGTGAACTGCTATCTGTCCAGGTAATCGCCATCAGTCTCGTCGGGCTCCCCGTGCCAGGGGTCAGATTCATCCTCGGCATCGATCTCGGACCAGTACTGAGCCAGGGCAGCCGACTCGTGGCGGGCACGCTCCCCGTCGCAATCGGTCAGGAGTTCACCCCTGAACAACATGCCGTCGTCGCCCAGGGCGTAGCCGACGAGGAACCGGAGGTTGGTCAGGCGGAACATGATGGCGATGGAGCCGTCGTGATACTCACGTACGATATTCGACCGGCTGGCAAGCATTGTGCTGCCCTCCCAGCGAGTCAGGCTGATGCACCCGTTGCGGTTCCGGGTGTAACCCGTTACGTTGTGATCGTTGACGGATGAACCGAAGGCGGCGTAGGACCGTCCCTCATGGTCAACGATCCCTATCTCAACTTGTCCGCGCCGCTCGCATCTCGTGATCATGTTGATCCTCCCGTTGATGTGGTTGTCGTTCTCAACGTGAGGATCGGCGGTGTCAGTTCAGGCTCAGCAGTCGCACTGTTGAGCCAGGGAGTTGAGGGGCTCCTCCTGGGCAAATGAAGACTGGCAGGCAGTGAATTGACAGATGTCGTAGACGGTGCCAAGATTAGAAGGGTTGCTGATGCGACACGAGGAGCTTGCGTCATGAACACTGTTGCTGGAGTGATGCGGGGGCGAATGGCGAAGCTGTTTGCCATCCTGAGCGTAGCCTGCTTCTGGCTATTGCCAGTGTCCCCGATGATCGCCATTGGGGCTGTCTCGATGACGAAGGGAGCATCTGGCTGGTCTCGTAACCTCGCCTTGACGGGAGCCACCCTCTGCATTGCTTATACCGTCATCATGACTCTCGTGATTGTCCGTCTCGCTGTGCAAGTCAGCTTGTAAGCGGGACGCGAGTCTTTCACTTGCCGTCTCTGTGGACCACTGCTCATCGTCAACGTGGACGGTGCTTGGCGATGAGCCGGAAAAAGGAAGCCCGGCTTTTGCTCGTTACTTTGCTCCAGAACATCTGCTGCTCAGCCACAGAGTCAGGGAACCGCTCGATGGCTTGGTGAAGTGTGCGAATCTCCCGAGCCTTGGCGTCCACGCGGCGGGACGTATCCTCTTTGCGTCCGAGAGTGCGGAGTTGGGTCAGGACAAGCGGTCGCCAGTCCAAGCCCTCCGATTGTGCGTAGATCACCTTGCGGAAGCTCGGCTCCAAGAGCCTTATCGAGATCGCGCGGTCATCACCGTTCTCCTCGATGAACGTTACGACTTCGAGGCAGTCATCGGGCGTCAGCGTCTCATAGCCCTGCCTTGAGACCGACCTCATGAGTTCAATGACCTCTTCCTGGGTCGCATCGAGTTGAAAGATGTCGCACCGCGAGAGCACTGCCTTGAAGGCGTCGTTCCGCTTGGGGATCACGTTGCCCGAAAAGATGAGACGGGACTCGAAGATGAACGAGCCCAGCAGATCATCCAATTGGCTTGACCCGTATGTGACGATCCTGGGATCGCCCCAGAGAGCCGATCGAAGCAAGCCAAGGTGCGACATAGAGCCAAAGATTGAATCCACGTCGTCGAAGAAGACGACTTTCCCCGAGCGGTTGAAGTAGAGCGTGCTGTAGAGAGCCAGAGGCGTGATGTGCGAGTTCACGAGAATCGGCGACACGCCTTCATCAGCGAGTGTCCGCAGCACTGTGCGGCTCTTACCAAGCCCTCCATGCGGTCCATAAACGAAGAGCCCTACTGAGAGACCTCGGGCGACGAGCCGCACGTGATGAGCCAGGAGATTCTGCCGCTCTTCCAGCGCCGTGAGCGTGGACTCCTCGGCGACCTGGGCGGACTCGTCCGGGATCGGGTTGATCAGGGTCAGTGCGGGGTAGGTCATCGTGCGATCCCTTTGGTTTTTGATGGGGGCGTTGGTCACGCCCCCTACGTTGGTGTCAGCCGTTGCCTTCGGGGAACGCCTTGTCCCAGTACTTGCCCAGGTTGTCATCGCTCTTCTTGCCCGCCAGGTAGTCGAGCAGGTAGGAGGCGAGCTTGTGACCGGGGTCGGCGGGACCGGTCTTTCCTTCGAGGAATGCCCTCAGTTGCTTGAGGGTGCGGGGCACGGGACCGCCCTCACCGGTCGCCTCGTGCGTCTCCTGCCGCCTCTTCCGCACCTTGGCAGCGGTGACTTTCTCGCCACTGGCTGCCAGGTCGTTGAAGGTCTCGACCTGCTTGTCGGTCGGGAACTTGGTCAGTTCAAGGGCGGCAGAGACGGGAGTCTTCCCGTTCGCCACGCTCTCCTGGATCGAAGTGGGAAGCATCACGAGGTTGAGCAAATTCGACAGCCAAGCCTCGGAGCGTTTCAGTCGTCCTGCAACCTGCTTGAGAGTAAGTCCATAATCCTCGGTCAGTGCCCGTACCGCGTGGGCAAGCTGGATGGGCTTGGGATCTTCCCGTTGGATGTTCTCGCTGAGGTTGATCAGTGCCGCCTCGGCGTCGGACAGGCGGCTGACGACGTACTTGATCTTGAAGTCGGGGCACGTGCCCGACTCGATGAGCCAGAGGGCTGCCCGCATGCGGCGGAAGCCGCCTACCACCTCCAGGCGACGGTCGCTGAGGGGTCGAACGAGGATCGGATTGAGTTGCCCGCTTGTGCCCTCCTCCGTGTCGCCCTGCCCCCTCTTGGGCATCATGTCGCGAGCCAGATCCATGAGAGGTTCGTCAACGGGTGGCTCCTCGCCGTTGCGGCTGAGGTTCTTCCGCCAGTCCACGATCAGCGCCGTGGGGTCTACGAGGTAAATGTCGCTGCGGGTGACTTTGTGGTCCCCGGTATCAGCGGTGAATGCCATGTGGGTCTCCTGAGTTGGGGGTTGCCTGTCGCACTTGTCGGCGGTGTCACTTCAAAGAGCCCGCTGTCGGACGTATTCCAGGGCTTCCTCTTCGTCATCGATGTTGAGGTCGGAGACGCCCACCTTGAGGTCTTGATCGCCGATCTTCGGAAGGGCGTCGATCTCGCGGCAGTGGATGTACTTCACCTGCTCGGTTTCCAGATCGCCCTCTCTGATGGCGGTGTCGAGCCGTTCGTTGGCGGTTTCGTCGAGGTCGGTGTTCCCGATAGCGGAACCGACGAAGACGCACTCGTAGCTGGGTGTGAACTCGCAACAATGGACCCTCCTGTTCTGGTCAAAGACGTAAAGACCGAAAACCTGCTTGGCACTACGGACAACCTCATCCGCCCAGAACTTGGTCTCGTCAAGTTGGAGAAGGCTGAACCGTGGTGTGATTCCTGAGTTGCTCATTCGTATTCCCCATGCGTGTGCTCTGCGGCATGGCATCCATGCCCTTCTCGTCGGTGTCAGGGGCGGCGAATCTCTCCCGCCGATTGGCTCTGTCATCGAGATGCGCCTGATCGTTGGCGATGCCGACGATCGTGCCGCCTCGCAGGAAGGTGAGATACCAGCCACCGTGCTCGTGTACCTGGACGGCATCCAAGCTGGCGTCATTGGCGAAGGCTTCCCTCGCGACCAGCCTCATGAGGTCGTTGCCCCATTCGCTCGCGCCGAGGAAGATCCACAGTTTGCGGGCATAGACCCTGCCGTTTCGCTCAATCAGTGCCATTGACTGCTCTCCGAGGTTGTTATCCGGTGTCAGGTGAGCGGGGCTGAAGATGCCAGCCCCGCCTCGGTCACTCATGGCACAGATGCCCCACGTGCTCCATCGGGGAGGGTGTTCATCACACCCTCCTCGGCGGTGTCGGCGAAGGGAGACCGCTTGCACCACGCAAAGTAATTCCCCAAGACCACGCTCACTTCATGGTCGTCGGCATCGCCGCCGCACTCTGGGCAGTACTCGAACTCGAAGAGCCGTTCGAGCCACTCATCGGGGCTTTCGTTCATGGTCTCACTCCATCGAAGAGGGCGTTCATCACACCCTCCTCGGCGGTGTCACCCGGTCCTACTCTTCGATCCGCTCATAGCCCAGGGCAGCGAACGCCGCCCGAAGGTCATCCTCTTCGGGATAGCCCCCTTGGTCGTCACGGTTCTCGACGGCTCCCGAGCGGTTGTCGCTCAGCCAGGAGTAAACGTCTCCTTCCCAGCCCTCGGGCAAGGTGTATTCGTGCTTCACACGCCATGCGGCGTCACTGATGTTTTCGAGGGTCGCATCAAGTTCCCGTTCCCAATAATCCTCTTCATCCAGGATTGGGTAGCCGTCCACTTGCTCCATCAGGTCGTGGTAGGTGCGGAAGGCTCCGGTGATCTCACCGTCCCGGTAAACCCTGATGCTGAAGCCATCCACGTGCCCGACTGCCCAGTGGTTATGGGATTCCACCACCACATCCGGGTCGTGACCGTTCGTGAACGGCTCCATCGCTTCGGCGATGGCTTCGGCGTTGCTCTTGTCAAGGAGACCGCTGTCTCTGTTGTGCGTGTAGATGATCACCCAGTTGTCGGGGTCATCAACCTCCTCGTCCCTGAACCACACAAAGCACTCGAAACGCTGCCAATTTCCTGCCGCTTGCTTTGCGGCATCTTCTAGGGTCATTTCACCCAGTGCTGTCATGTTGATCTCCGTTGCTAGGTGTGTGTTGATCTCACATCCCTTTCGGCGGTGTCAAACGGTGACGCTGAAGTCGCGGTTGTGACTGCTATTCGATCCTTACAAGCCCGAATCGCTCGTTCTGAATCCGCTTGTGATAATGACGTGGGAGGCTTTTCCAACTCCCATCCGGGAAGGTGACTTTGATGCGCCCATTCAGGAACAACCCCGATACGGTCACTCGTTGCTTCCTGGCTCGTGGGATGGCAGCACGATAAAACGCCGTGTCGCCGAGTTGAGGTTCGGCGGTCATTTCACCAATGCTCACGGTCGTCTCCCTTATGGGTGTGGTGCTCTCGCACCCCTCTCGGCGGTGTCGGTTCAGAAGAGACCGGACAGGGAACGCCGTCGTTGATCCAGTGCGGCTTCGAGCGTTCACAATGGCAGCAGAATTCCGCCCGCTGCTGCGCAGTTCAGGGAGCGGTTCAACGCTGCGTGTAGATCGCTAAAGCCGAGCCGCCACTTGATCGTCTCGGGCGTCCCTGTTCCGGTTGTCCTCGATCGGGACAGTTTGTTCGGCGGTGTCAGGTTGCGGGACTCCGTTCCCGCAAGAGGTCAGGCAGTGACCAGTTCACCGTCTTCTTGAGGGACTTCCTCCTCTTTCCTGCTGAACGACAGGATGTAAGAGGCGGCTTTGCTCGCCTGAGCACTCGCCATGATGATGAACCGGGAATCGTTCTTCATGGCTTGGAGCCAGTTCCCGAGATAGGCAATGTGGTTAGTTCTACCCTACTTTCCGCACATCTCCCTTTGATTTCCCCGAATTCGACCTGAGGCCATCTTCTCAGACGCGGCCCCAGGGTCGGTAAACATCTACAAGTCGATCGGCACGGGGACCTTGTTCGGTTCAGATGGTTCGCCAACCGGACCGTTCCTGAACTCGAGCCATTCTTCGCCTTGTCTTATGACTTGGCAATGTCCAGCCGCGCGCCGCGATTCTCGCCGCGACGACTTGTGACACGGGCTATGAGCGTAAGTTGAGCGGCTCACAACTTACGTCAAGGCAAATTGTCATAAGTGAATCACAAGATTTTTTGTCCTTGACGTCCCGATCTCCTCCGCCATCATTGCGGCAAGCCCTGCGGCGGTCGGCCTGCTCCCCTCACGGCCCTGGAAGGCCCGGCGGCGGACACCGGCCAACTCGCTGCAAACCCTCCGGAGATGATCCGCATGAACGAACCTCAACGACCGCGCCAACCCGGCGAGACGGCACGCTCGAAGGGACGCAAGCGCACGCTCAACACGCGGCGGATTGCCGCCGTGCCCATCCTGGAACACTTCCTGAGTCGGCTCCGCCTTCGCGAGTTTCTCTGCGACCACCTGCCCCATGAGGACGGCCGCACTCGGGTCCCCACGGCCACGGCCTTGCTCGTCCTGCTGCGCAACCTGCTGATCTCGCGTGAGCCACTCTATGGTGTCGGTGAGTGGGTGGCCCGCCATGAGCCGAAACTGTTCGGGTTGTCCGATGTCCAAGTCGCCGCAATGAACGACGATCGAGTTGGCCGGGCCCTCGACCGTCTCTTCGACGCCAATCTCTCGGGGTTGGCCCTGAAGGTCGCGGCCCATGCCGTACGCGAATTCGACGTCAGCCTCGACCAGTTACACAACGACTCGACCACCATCACTTTCCACGGTGACTACGAGTCGGCGGAGGCGGAGCGAACCCTGCGGGGACAATTGCGGTTGGCGGTGACCTGGGGTCATAACAAAGACCACCGCCCCGACCTCAAGCAGCTACTCTACATCCTCACCGTGACCGGCGACGGTGCCGTCCCGGTGCACTTTCGCGTCGAGAGCGGCAACGCCACCGACGACCGCTCTCACCAGGAGACCTGGGAGTTGCTCTGTCAACTGACCGGACGCCGAGACTTTCTCTACATCGCCGACTGCAAGCTGGCCACCACCGAGAACATGGCCTATCTGCATCAGCGCGGCGGTCGGTTCCTCAGCGTGCTGCCGCGAACTCGCAGTGAGGACGGTGCCTTCCGCGGCGCCGTACTCCGGGGAGAGATCCAGTGGCGATGGACCCACGACAAGTACGACGACAAGGGACAGTTGACCGACCGCTTCTCGATCTGCAAACCTGCGAGCCAGACCACCGAGGGTTACCGGCTGATCTGGTATCACAGCACACGCAAGGCCGAGTTGGATGCGGAGGTACGGCTGACCCGGCTGGAGAAGGCGTTGAAACGACTGGACGAACTGCGTGCCAAGCTCGCCTCGTCCCGAACCCGGTACCGCAGTCGAGCCAAGGTCGCCGAGGCGGTCGAGGAGCTGCTCCGAGACTGTGAGGTCACCGAGTGGATCTCGGTCGAGATCGAGGAGCAGGTCACCGAAAAGTTCCGCCAGGAGCGACGCGGCCGGCCTGGACAGGACACGCGGTACGTCCGAGAGGAGAAGCTCCGTTACTCGTTGAAGCATCGGATTGAGTTGGAGCGACTGGATGAGGAGGCCCGCTGTGATGGCATTTTCCCGCTGGTGAGCAACGAATCGAAGATGACGGAGCAGGATCTGCTCTTGGCCTACAAACAGCAACCGGCCATCGAACGACGGTTCGAGCACCTGAAGACTGACTTCGTGGTAGCGCCTATGTACCTGAAGGAGGTGAGTCGGATTCAGGCCTTGCTCTGCGTGTACTTCTTCGTGTTGCTGGTCGAGGCGCTGTTGGAGCGAGAACTCCGCCGCGCGATGGAACGAGCGGGAATCGAGAGCCTGCCACTGTATTCCGAAGGTCGGGCCTGCCGACGCCCGACGGCTCGAAAAGTGATCGACCTGTACGAGGACGTTCAAGAGCATTCCCTGAAGGCTGGGAAACGCCCTCTTGAGGTGTTCAGCACAGAGTTAACTCGGCTCCAGAAGAGGATCCTGCGCCTGCTGGGGATACCCAAAGCCTACGAGATTTGAGCCTGACAGGCCGAAAGACGGCACACGGAAATTAGGAGATAGTCAAGGCGAGATGTGCGGAAAGTAGGTTCTACTGTATCCTGGGGTTGACGAACTGTAAGGTTTTTTCTGATATTCGCTTCCGTCAAGGATGTTACAAGGAAGCGAGGGCGTCATGGATCGACGATACGAAGCACGGTTGGCTGACATGCTGGCACAATCGCAGGTGTCGCCTGACTTGATCGATGGTCTGCTGGAACGGTTGGACGTCTTCATCGAGCCGTTCGCTGCGACCCTGAGCGAACCTGAACAACATCGACATGCAACCGAGTACGTTACCGGTCTGCTGTCGAAGCTTGAGCACAAGACCGGCGAGGGAATCGCTTATCTCCACGATCAAGAACGACAAGGAATCCAAAAGTTCATCGGGCACGTGCCATGGGATCATCAACCCCTGCTCACGATCCTGGCGCAGCAGGTCGGCGAGCAACTGGGCGAGAAGGATGGGGTGATTATCTTCGACCCTTCGGGCTTCCCCAAGAAAGGGACTATGTCGGTGGGCGTCGCGCGGCAGTGGTGCGGCCGGCTGGGGAAGGTTGAGAACTGTCAGGTTGGCGTCTACATGGCTTATGCGTCTAGAAAAGAGCATACGATTACCAATGTAAGGCTTTACTTGCCCAAGGAATGGGCCAAGGATCGCGACCGCCGGAACAAGGCTGGCGTCCCCAAGTCCATCAAGTTCCAGACGCGCCATCAATTGGCCCTGGCGATGCTGGATGAGCAAGGTGGGTTGCTGCCACACGCGTGGGTGGCGGGGGACGATGAAATGGGCCGTCCCGCGAGTTTTCGCCAGGCGTTGAGGGAGCGGGGGGAGCAGTATCTGTTGGCGGTTCCGTCGAACACGACGATCCGCGATCTGGAGGCACCGCCACCGGAATATGGGGGGCGGGGTCAACCCCCCAAGGCTCCTTTCATGCGTGTGGATCATTGGCGTGCGGCCCTGCCGGAATCGGCGTGGACGAGGCTCGACGTCCGTGATGGCGAGAAGGGACCTTTGGTGGTCGACGCGATCAAGCGGCGCGTCCAATCTCGAGGACCGGGCAATCGTGCAGGTTTCGAGGAGGTCCTCTTCATCACGCGTGAGCAACAGGCCGATGGAACTGTTAAACATGATTATTATTTATCAAATAGTAAAGCCGAAACTCCGTTGATCGAATTTGGCCGGGTGGCCAAACTGGCGCATCGGATCGAGGAGTGCCTGGAGCGGGGCAAAGGGGAGGCGGGCCTGGCCGATTACCAGGTGCGGAACTGGATCGCCTGGCATCACCATCAAACCTTGTCGCTCGTGGCCGCGTGGTTCCTGAATCAGGAGACGCGGCGGGGAAAAAATACAGACACCGGCATTGACGTCACCGCGGTTGCGGCAACTGATCGCAGGGATCATCGAGGAACGTCTCAACGTCAACAGCCCCGAGAAGCTCTCCCGGTGCACCACACGTTGGTTGGAACGCAACGAGCTCGCCCGATTCTTCCAGCATTACTCACGCAAACTCTTACCCCCTTTGAAGAACCAACTACGAACGTAGAGATACAGTAGAATTAGTCAGGTCATCGCTCGCCGGGACTCCCAACTCACGACAGACGAAGACGCCGCCCAACTCGGCGATGAGTTCCCCGAAGGCATAGGTCTTGTCTTTGTCCTTCCGACTCCAGTTCAGCCGAGACTCGTGTTCCGTGGCATGAACGAGTTCGTGGAAGACGGTTCCGTAGTACTCTTTCAGTGACTCGAAGGTCGCCTTTGGTGGGATCTGCACGTAGTCCTGGGCAGGGTTGTAGAACGCCTTGCCCCCGCCAAAACGAAGGCTCAGTTGCATCCCAGAGAGACTGGCTTCCAATGCCTCTTCGGCGGGCTGGAAATCGACGACGTGGTTCTTACCGGTGTCAGGTTGACCGGCTTTGAGGTGGTCAAGCCCATCAACTTGCTCGCTATTGAAGACGCAGTAAGTCCGCATGAAGAAGAACCGGTCTTCTTCCTCCTCGCCGTTCTCGTTTTCGACTGTCTTGACGACGGGAGCCCAGAAGACGATCTGAGTTCCCCATTTGCCAGGAGGAACGTGGCTTGGACGAGACATCACCCTGCCGCCCAGTTGCCGCCACTGATTGAAAGTTCCCCACCAACGACTGGACAGGTTGTGGCGAGTCGCCGCCACGTCCAAGAGCAGCAGGTTGAGCCCTCGGTAGCCTCGCTTGGAGACCACGTTGGCGGGGGAACCAGCATTCTTGCCCAGTCGCCAAGGTCTTCTCCACGGCGGCACGTCACCGGACTCCAAGGCGGCGATGACTTGTGCGGTGATCTGCTCTCTGAGTTGTTCTTGCGTTGGCATGACTGACTCCCGGTTGGTCGTTGGTTATCAACGACGCAATCGGCGGTGTCAGTTGGCTGCGAAGGAGCGGCGGAAATGAGACCAGACGGGGGACGTGAGCCAGGATGGGGGTTGGCGGAACCTTCGTTCTCGATTGAGATTATGTCGCCAAGTCGTAAGTCTCATGCGACTTACAAATGCCCCTGACGGGTGCGGGAGGCGTCCGTAGCCTTCGCCCCTCGTATTATTATATAGAGAGCGCCGCCATTCAGCCTGGGGATCAGCCGACACGCACACCGCCTGACACCGACGAAGTATATGGAGAGAGCCCGGTGAAGGCTCCTTAAATCGGCAGGGACAGCGCCACCCAGCCTGGGGATCAGCCGACACGCACACCGCCTGACACCGACGAAGTATATGGAGAGAGCCCGGTGAAGGCTCCTTGGATCGTCGGAGGTATTACGGGATCACCATGATGAAGAAGCCAACCTTGGCTGCAATTCCTTTTATCGAATCGCAATGGCTCCGGTACATCATCCAGGATGAGAGGGAGCGGTACTGGACGGGGAGAGGCTTCTCCAACGACCAGCGAAAAGCCGTGACCTATGCCGATTCGCTGGTTGTGACTCAAGACATGCGGCGGATTCTCAAGAGGCGCTGCAAGGGACTGATAAGGTATAGGCTTGTGGCATCTGTGATGATCGACGTTTACGCCGATGGTCCGATCAACCAGGAGGAGATGGCTTGGTTCTTGTCTCAGAACTGCTTCGTCTCGATGGGTCAGTTGGGCACGGGTGAAGGTCCGGGTAATTCCATCGTGCTGCCACTGGTTGATTGGAACAACATGAAGATCGTGAAAGGCGGATCGGGTCGGAAGCAGGACTGATGGGGGACAGACGCAACTGGTGCTGTGCCTGGCTCCCTCCTCTGTTGGCTGATCGAGTATCTTGGCTTACGAAGCTTCGGAAGTAGGAATAGCCAAGCCCGATCGAGGATTCTCAGATGGCAAAGAAGAAGGGAGTGAATACGAGTCCGTCAATCCGGGAGCCAGAACCCCAGCCTCAGAAGAGACCCACGATCAGCGGTACTGATCACGCCTTGACCATTCCCACCACCCAGGGCACATCACTCGACCTGAGCTACTGGGATTTGTGGTTTTGCATTGTCGCCGTACATACGCATGACGGCGACCTGGATCGCCTAGCCAACCAGATCAAGGAAGGGAGAGGTTTCTTCAAACACCGTGACTCCATCGAGCGCAAGCGATGCCACATACGTGATCTCAAACGCCGCCTGAACGAAGCGGTGATTACCCCGGATCAGGTCTTCAAAGCCGCTGGTGATCTCGCCAAAACGGAGAAGCGACGAGCGATCGATAGGATGAGCCAGACCATCTACCGGGAGCGAGATTTGTCGGAGCCTATGAAGGATACGCCCCGAAAGCGGCGATCAATTCATGCCCTGCGTGGTTACTGGAAGAATTTCCCGGTCTCGCCAGAGTCCTATGCGAAGAAGATCGGCACTCACTTCCGCCACAGGAGGTTTTATTCAAAGAATGAGTCGTTTCGGATTTCTGAAACCCTCGACGGTTACGTGGAAGAGGCAAAGAAACTCCTCGCAGCGAATAAGGTGGCTCAGGCACAAGCGCTCTTGCGGAGCTTGATGACGGTGATCATAGAACTGATCGAGAAAGCGGATGACTCGTTCGGCGTTATTGGGGCGAGTTTCGATGACGGCTTCACCGCCTACCTCAAGATTCCCCTTGACCAGACCGAGATCGACGAGCGGGTCTTCTTCACCGACCTCCTGGATTTCCTGATTTGGGAGGACTACGGGCTCACTGACGATGGGATCGAGGGCTATTTCCGGGGACTTACGGAGAGTCAGGCAGACCTATGCGTTGAGCATCTACGCCATGAGGTCACCGCACTGCGTGAAGATGACCTGGATTACCAGAGTGAGGAGGCGCTCACATTCTTGGGTCAGGTGGTTGCCGAGCAGGAGCGGTTTGACGAATTCGAGGATCTCGCCAGGGAGATGGGATCAAGGGCGTGGAGGCGGATCATCCGACTCGCAGACCGGGCAATGAAGAAGGGGAAGAACCCGCTGGCGATCAAGGTATTCGAGGCGGCAATGACGAAGGGGGATCACCTGGACTTCCTGACGAAGAAGTATGAGAAACTGAAGCAGGGTCATTGGAGCCCTGACCCGAAGAAATAGCCTGCTGGAAACTCGGAGCCTTGGGGACTGCTTGAGTCAGCCCGAGAAAGACAACGGGTAACGAGAGGGTAAACCATCGTGGACAAAGTGAACATCAGGGAGAAGCTCGCCCTGTTCCACGATCACTGGAGCCCCAGGGTTGTGGGCGAGTTGAATGGGCAGCATGTCAAGCTTGTCAAGTTCGAGGGCGAGTTCGTCTGGCATAAGCACGACCACGAAGATGAACTGTTCCTGGTGGTCAAAGGGCGATTCAGGATGGAGTACCGCGACCGCCATGTCTGGCTGGAGGAAGGCGAGTTCCTGATTGTGCCCCGAGGCGTGGAGCACCGCCCCGTTGCCGAGGATGAGGTCCACGTGCTGCTCTTCGAGCCTGCCGGGACATTGAATACGGGCGACGTGTGGGATGAGCGGACCATCTGGGAGCCCCCTCGTATCTAGTCCCAGAGGGTGCGGTCCCGTGAACAATTGCAGGACCGGACGTGGGCGTTGTCCTGAACACATTTAAGTCAGACCGGGGATGGAGCATCATGACCGACTCCGAATGGCTTACATCCAATGACGACATGGCGATGCTGGAAGCGGTACGCTCCTACGCAAGCGAGCGAGAGTTACGACTTATCGCCATTGCTTGCTGCCGCCATCTCTCGACGATGCTGGGTGATCAGGAGGCTGCTAATGCGATCGAAGAGGCGATCGGGGCAGCGGAACAGTATGCCGATGGGAGTGGAACAAAGGCATCACTGAAAAGGGCAAGGCAAGCAGTGCATGGGGTTCGGCATGGTATGCCGGTCTTAGTCGGCGTTGCATCACCCAACTGGAATGCCCTATGGCTAGCCGAGGTTGCCTCCGGTGAGAATGCATGCGGGTCGGTGATCCCAGAGATCAATCGGCTCGCAGGCATGGGTCTGATGGGAGTCAAAGAGCGACCACCGACCTGCAACTTGATCCGGTGTGTGATTAGACCTCCGTCTCCAAGGAACTCAACGATTCCAGATTGGTGTACGCACGAGGTCATCTCGCTCGCAGGCTCCATTGACGAGCATCGGTCCTTCGAGCGGATGCCCGAACTGGCGCAAGCCTTGGAAGCGGCGGGCTGTGATGATGGTGGTGTTCTGTCGCACTGCCGCACTCTTGCTGACCACGTTCGAGGGTGCTGGGTATTGGATGCAGTCCTCCGGGGTCGTTGACTTGACCCAGAGACCGGAGAGCCTGGAAATGCAACGACTCCCACAAACCCCGACACCGGTTGCCAGGGACGATGAAGACCGTCAAGTTCTCGCTGACATTGCGCAGATTGGCTGGCACATGATAGGGATCGAGCAAGACGACGAGGGACCACGCTTCGTCTTGTCTTGTGCGAGCGATATCGGGCTATGCAATGTCCCAGTGGGCAGTGAGCGTGCCGCAGTCCCCGCACCGAAACACGTAAACCCCTGTAATATCATGAAGGCGGTCTTCCCAGAGCCCCTCGACCGGATTCTGGACGATCTTCGTGAAGAACTCTTTGCCGTCCCCGTCAGGAGCCCGGCGTGTGAACTCGTCACGGGACCATGAGCCGAGGTATATCATGGGTCGGCGGCAACAAAACTGCCACCGCTCCCCCTGGATGGTCGAATAGGTCGGGGTGCGTGTAAGCTCCAGGAGTAACTCGGTCGGTACTCGGACGCAAGTCCACCCTTCGCCAGCCTCCGATGGAACGACCTCGAAGTCGTCCCTCTTCAAGACTCCGGGGACGCCGTGTGTAACTCCACTCTGGGCATGCTCCCAGGTGATCATTCCCAGAACCGTGTCCTGAGTATAAGCCGCTTTCCCGGATCTGAGACAGTCGTAACAGCAGCGGATCTCATCGCCATCATTGAGAGGGAACGGGACGGGTACACCACAGGACCGGCACTCCGTGGACTGCCGATCTGAAGCGTCCAGTGCGTTGCAAGTACCGCACGACGGGCAGTCAATTATCAGATCTGCCCCGATCTCCAGGCGGAAACAATGAATGCTGGGACTGCGGCAGAGCGAGCATGTCTCCAAGCCGAGATACTCGAATGCCTCTTCTGCCGGGGCTTCAAACAACGAAAACGGAATGCCAAGGTCCGCTAAGTTTGGTCGCATGATTTGCTCCAGGATACTCACAATTCTTCCCGGAAAAAATCAGTGTCCGCTTGATCCGATTCTTGGCTTCACGGCACGCCCCTCCGGTCAAATCTGGGTTTCTCAAGGGTCACCGATTATAGGCAACAAGTACCTGGCGGGGCTGGTTCGGACTGACCTGACGCCCGAAGTCCTGCCCACTTCTCACGACTGGTCGCTGAACCTACCTTCCCACGGCTTCCACCTCGGAACCCATCTCGGCACGTTCCGCTTGTAGGTCACGTACTCTTCGCCAAAGCGATTGACGAGCATAGGCTCTTCCAAGAGTGGGATGTAGATCAAGTTGATGATCGCGAAGATGAGGAACCAGTGGACAAGTGGTAGTGAAGCCGTGAGCACCGACTCTCCAAGAAGAACGCAGAGCACCCCGGAGATCATCGGATTGCGGACGTGCCGGTAGACGCCCTGGACCACGAGCCTCTTCGGGGGCTCCCACGGGGCAAGTGTGCCCTCGCCGACCGTCTCGAACAGCCGGATCGTGGCGGTCATCAGCAGGAGCCCAAGACTGATGCACATGACTCCGATCAAGGGCAGGATGACCCTCGACGCCGGGATCGACTGCCACAAGCCATAGGTGTCCATCCCCTCGCGCCACAGGATCGTCCCAGGGATCACCAACGTCACGACGCCGGGGAGTAGAATGATCGCTCGAAGGTGCTTCCACATTGTTGTCGCTCGCCACTCTTCGCTCTCTTCGAGCAGCCCCCTTCTGCGTCCGCTTACAGCTTGTATCCGATCTGCCGAAGGAACCCCTTCCGCCAGGCGATATCGTCCTCCCCTTCGACACCCTTGGGAGAGAAGCCGTCCACTACGCCTAGGATGCCACGACCCTGTTCGGTCTCTGCGAGGATGACCTCCGTAGGGTTGGCGGTCGCACAGAAGATGCGGCACACTTCAGGGACCATCTTCAGGATGTTCAGCACGTTGAGCGGGTAGAATCCTTCGCTGAGGAACAGGATGAAACTGTGACCTGCGGCTATCGCCGCAGCATTCTTGCGCACCAGTTCGACCATCGAGTCATCCGTGCCTGACCAGCGTACCAGGCACTTGCCAGAGGCTTCGCAGAACGCCAGCCCGAACTTGATGCCGGGCACCGCACCTACCAGAGCTTCGTGGATGTCCTCAACGGACTTGATGAAGTGGGACTGCCCGAGGACAAAATTGATCTCCTCGGGCTTTTCAATTCTCACCGTGACGAGTTGCATGTCGGGTTCCTCCGTCTTGTGGAGCGGCGTCATTGCCGTTCGAGCTTCTGCCGCAACTCACGGATCTCCGTCTGGAGCCGCTCATTCTGGTTCCTCAGTTCCCTGATCTCAGCATCACGAGGGTCGGCACTGCCTGAACGTTCCATCTCCCTGGCAAGCCGCTCCTTGACTTCTCCGACCTCACGCTCCATCTTGTCGGCTTGCTCCGTGAGCTTCATCGCAACCTCGTGAATGCCCGCCGCCTTGAGATTCTCAGCAGCAACCCGAATGTGGTGGATGCGCCGGGCAGCCTCCTCGATATTGCGTGCCTGAGCCTCGAACTCAGGTCGAGGTTGACGACCAGCAAGTCGCTGCTTCAAGGCTGTCAGTTCCCGCTCCGTTGCGGAGATGTGCTCCCGGACTACCGCTTGATCCTGCTCAGATGCTTTCGCCTCGACTTGCTTCTTCTGCTTGAGCCGCAGGTCTTGCAGCCGCTCCTTTAAGTGCCCTAACTCCTGCTCGATGTCAGGTCGAGGGGTTTCCCGCTTTACTTGCCCCTCCTGGCGTTCCGCTTCTCGGATGATCGCCTGTGACTCCCGCTCCAGTTGCTCGGCTGCCTGCGTCCTGCCTATCTCTGCCAGGGCTGCCGCTGCCTTCTGGAACGCCCTCGCTTTGTCCCGAAGCTCATCGTGCTGGGAAGCCCGCAGTACGGTCGTTCCTCCCAGCAAGAGGGTGATAATCAGTGCCTTCGAGATTGTCCGCATCATGGTCGTTCTCTCCCCATCGGATTCTGGAGCATCCAGCGAGCCTGCTTTGTGCCTCTGGTTTGATGATAATGGGAATTGGGTGGCTTCGGCAGAGTGAAAACATGCCCCATCAAGTTCAGACCATGCGAGGAGGCGGTGTAATGCTTCTGCTCACGACCCTTCTTGTCCCCCTAGTGCTGATGGGTCAAACCTCACCGACCCTGTTCATCGCCGAGGGATTCGAGGACTCTCGACTGACGAGCCGTGGTTGGTACGATGGCGACCGCTTCGTCTTGAGCGATGATGCGGTCGCCGGGAAGCACGCCATTCAGTACCACTTTGCCAACGGGAAGCTGACGCCCTCGGACTCATTGGGCGTGCGTCATTCCATCGAGCCAACTGAGATCGTCTATCTCAGGTTCTACCTGATGCTCTCGCCGAATTGGTCATGGACGAACAAACCCTATGGTCCGCACTTGCTCCACTTCATGACCACAGAGAATGACAAGTATCACGGTCCTGCCGCCAGCCACTTGACGCTCTACATCGAGCCGGTCAACGGCAAGCTGCGGCTGGCGGCTCAGGATATCCAGAACCGGGACATGCCCCACGGGTTGACGCAGGGACCGTTGCGGGGTGGGTACAATGGGCAACTCTTCGACAGCAAGGAGGTACTGTTCAACGACGGGAAGTGGCACTGCATCGAGGCGATGTTCAAGCTCAACAGCCTGGACATGGCGAGGGACGTGCCAAACCGCGACGGGGAACTGCGGGGGTGGGTCGATGGGAAGCTCGTCATCGAGCAAAGGGACGTGGTGTTCCGCTCAACCGACTTCCCCAAGATGAAGTTCAACCGGTTCATGATGTTGCCGTACTTCCATGACGGTGTGCCGCACGACCAGACGCTTTGGATCGACGAACTGGCAGTGGGCGCGAAGCGGATCGCGGCGAATCAGCAACCATGAAGAAGACAACCACGCTGAAGGATGATCGGGAAGAGGAGACGGCATGGACTGGATGACGTGGTACAACGGGCTGGCGAAACCGACCTGGACTCCCTCACCTTCGACCATCGGGCTGATTTGGCAGATCCTCTACCCGATCATCCTGGTCAGCTTTATCTTCGTGTTCGTGCAGGCGGCTCGGAGGAAGATCCGCTGGAAGGTGGCGTTGCCGTTCGCCATCAACCTTGTGGCGAACCTGATCTTCACCCCGATCCAGTTCGGGTTGAGGAACTTGCCTCTGGCTGCCCTGGACATCCTGATCGTCTGGGGCACGATCCTCTGGATGATCATCGCTGTGTGGAAGCACTATCGCTGGGTTGGCGTGGCGCAGGTGCCGTATCTGATCTGGGTCTCGATTGCGACTGTTCTGCAACTCTCGATCACCTGGATGAACTGGCGGTAAACGTTAGTCAGTCCGTCTTCTGGTTCGTGGAGTGGCTGGGGGACTCTTTGGGGAAGGCAGGTGAACGCAATGCTCGACCGTCGTCGCTTCCTGTCTGCGAGCGTGTCAGCGATTATCTGCACGGACGGATTCCACGCAAGGGCTCAGCAGTCCGGTCTCCTGACCCGTGGCGTCGTGCTCGTGCCCGAGGACTTGACGCTCACAGACTGGACCGAGCGTGCCAAGCGTGCTGGGTTGACGACCATTGGCATCCATCATCAGAACTCGCCCCAGGCGGTCATCGACTGGATCAGGACCGACGCCGGGCAGCGATTCCTCGATTCGTGTGGGAAGCTCGGGCTGGAGGTCGAGTATGAGCTTCATGCCATGAAGGAGTTGCTGCCCCGCCGCCTCTTCAAGAAGAATCCTGAGTTCTTCCGCTTGGACGACAAGGGCAATCGGAACCCTGATGCCAACTGCTGCCCCAACTCCGATCGGGCGCTGAACGTGATCGCCGAGAACGCCGTCGTCATCGCCAAGGTGCTACGACCGACTACGGGACGCTACTTCTACTGGGGTGATGACGGGCAGCCCTGGTGCTCCTGCCCAGAATGCAGAGGGCTAATCCCCTCTGAGCAAGCGCTCCTGATCGAGAACCGAGTTGTGCGAGCCTTGCGGGCGATCGACCCCAAGGCGAGCCTGGCACATCTCGCCTACGCGAACACTCTGTCGCCGCCAAGGGCGGTCAAGCCCGAGCCGGGAATCTTCCTGGAATACGCCCCGATCAAGCGGCGGTATGACATCCCCTACAAGCAGCAGACCTCTCCTGATCAGCCGGATGCTCTGTCATCCCTGGATGCCAACCTCAAGGTGTTTCCCACTGAAACGGCTCAGGTCTTGGAATACTGGCTGGATGTGTCCCGGTTCTCGGGCTGGAAGCGACCCGCCGTGAAGTTGCCCTGGCGACGAGACGTGCTGGAGTCTGATCTGGCAACCTATGGCTCTCGGGGCATTCGTCACGTCACCAGCTTCGCCGTGTACGTCGATGCGGAGTATCGTCAGATGTATGGAGAGCCGACTTTCATCCAGGAATACGGTGAAGCCCTCATGGCATTCCGTCGCAGCGTGTAAGGATCGCCTGTAGGAGATACAGATATGCCCGATAAATGCCTGCTTCTCCTGCTTGATGAGGTTCGAGCCAAGACGCTCCGCATCCTCAAGTCCGTACCCGTCGATCACGCATGCTGGGTTCCACCTGGGCTTCAGCACACCATTCTGTGGCATGCTGGTCATGCATACGTCCTGGACGAATGGGTGACCATGAAATCCCTGAAACGGACACCGCAGATTCCAGATGGGTGGTACGATATGTTCAGTTAAGAGAGCCACCCCGCTCTTGTGCCAGCCGATCACTTTCCCCAGCTTTCTGAGGTAATCCATCACCTCGAAACCCAGCACAAGAGGTTGAGAAAACTCATCGGCGAATTGACCGAAGAGCAACTGGACAGTCCATCGGCGAGCAATTCCAAACGCAGCGTCCGTTCGGCGATTCTGCACGGGTTGCACGACGAGGCATGCCACTGCGGCGAGATGCACCTGCTCGGCAAGATGCAAGCGGTCGCGGAGAAAGGCTCCAGCAAAGGAACTTGATGATAGATCAAGAATCAATCTCCCGGTCCCAAACGCTGGCGGCTGAGGAGGACTCGGGTGTCTTTGGTTTCAAGCGTTTCGCTGATTCCTCCTGACGAAGCCCGTGAAAGAAACCGAAAAAAGCACCGAGAGGAGCCCCGAACAGTGCCCCGTAAATCATTCCTTTGATATGGTGGTATGCCAATACGAATCCAATACCAACGATGATCCACCCGACTAGAGCCCCACCGATCATCATCCAGCCGGTCGATCCAATGAAGCCTCCTCCTATGCTGCCAATAACGGCGGCAATACAAGTTACAACAAGAGCATCATGTGCATCCGTTGGGTGAGAACTGTAAACGAATAAGGATGCAAATGCTGCTCCGAAGATTGCACCGCAGACCAGACCGACGAACATACCCAGAGGATGGAAGAACCTTCTGTTCGCCCCACTGGGAATCTGCCCCGCCCCACTGGCAACCTGTCGTTCCCCAATCGTGACGCCCGATATAGCCCCCAAGATGGCTCCCACAATGGCTGAGATGCCGAAGTATAGGGTTCGTTCAGCTTGAGCCGGAGAACCGAAGTATGAGTGTAAGACGACGTGGAGAATGAATACCAAGACGAGCGTTCCTGGGAAGAATCCGATGCACATGCCTGCGAAAGCTCCCAGAATTCCTCTGCCCACGGCTCGGAGAACCGGCATGTTACCTTGCTTGGTCATGGCAGCCTCCCGTCTCTATCAAGTACTCCTGATTCGCCTATTCCTCGATCTTCTCCCCGCCGTTCGCTGTGAGCATCGCCCTGAGCTTGTTGGGGTCGAAATCGTCGGGAAGCGTGCGGACAGTCGTGTCAGCAGAGACCACCCGAGCGCCACCCAGCCTGCTGCCCAGCCCCCGTCCCGATCCATCGTTGATCCTGAAACTCATGCTGTCGAGTTCTAGGTCTCTTGGCTCCATCCAGAGGAACTGCCCGTCTTGGACCTCGACCACCATTAGCGTGTCGTGCGCCCCATCACCGAGGTCATTACGGTTTCTCGGCTTGCTGCCCAACCACATGGACTGGGGTCCAACAACTGCGACGAAGCTCGTGGTGTGGATCTGGTCGGAATCTAGCCCTAAGCGAAGTTAGATGTTGCCAATCCTGCCTGCCAGCTTCCGGTTGCTAGGACCGTTCCAGGGTTCAGCGAAGTTGTATGCGTTGTAAAGTTCCTGCTGCTCCAGAAACGGCAGGATCAAAACTCTCCAGCTATGCATACGGTTGCCATCACGGTCAGCAACATAGGCAGGCGGGAAGCAACCGTACCTCTCGTGATAGTTGGCGACCGCCAACGAGATCTGCTTCAGATTTCAGGAGGTGGCTGCCGACGTGGCGGCGTTTCGTGCCTGACTCACAGCACGCCCCAGAACGGCTAAGAGGCTGCCCACGATCAGAATCACGATCGAGACCGGGACCAGCCTGCGAACCCAGCGGTGAGCGGAGGGGATGTCTGCTTGCTGAACGGTCATGGTCGGTCTCCTATTTCACACAAGTTGAAACCGATTTAACTGATCGGTCATCGTTTAGCAAAGGACACCGACGAGCAAAGCGTCTCACAAGACGGACTCGTTGTAGCCTATTACTGCCCCTCTCCTTGCTTCGGCGTCTGATAGTGCCCCTTGCCCCATACCTTCTGGTTGAAGTTTGCGGAGGCACCACGGGGGATAGTGATGGTGGACCAGTGGTCCCCGGCGAGTATCCTTGCGATCAACACGATCTGACCGACGTGGTAGGCACAATGTGCCAGCGAGCGTTGTATGGCAAGCGGCACGGAATGCGACTCGCCACGGATGGTAACGGTCTTGCCCAGATCGTTTGGCGTGAGGTCCACCAAAGAGTCAAGTAGTCGTTGCCAGCCCGACTCCCAATAGGCGGTCAACTCGTCCCGTGTGTTGAAAGTGTCCACGAACTCGTCATCCCGGTTCCGCGAAGGTTTCTCGCCATCAGTCGTGAGGAATTCCGTCCAACGAGAAAGCAAGTTCCCGGCGACGTGCTTCATGATGACGGCGATGCAGTTCGTGTTGGGATCGAGCGCGACGTGCAACCTGTCATCGGAAAGCTGGGCAATGGCTTTATCTGCCCAGCCCTTGTTGGAACGAAACGCAGTCAGAGCGCCGTCGATCAGAGCTTTGCCTACTTCAGCCTTATCTCCCGTCATGCAGCACCATCCCTCCAGTATTCGCACCCAGCTAGACCCTCTTACCCCATAGGATTGCGAAGTCGGGTTTGACCGCTTCATCCCCTTGACCCGATCTCCCGGACGATGGCGGCATTTTCGGCAACCTGATCGCCGAATTGCTGGTACATGCCCACAATCGCCGCATCCTTGAGCTTGAGATTGGAAAATGCCTCCTCGAAGCACCGCCTCACCTCGGCGGGACTGCCGATCCGTCGCCCAGCCGCCAAGAGCTTGTAAGCCAGGCAAGGCTTCGAGGTCGCCTTGATCGCCTTGAACATCCTGGGAGGGTCGGAAGGCAAGTAAATCTCGCCCAGGGGTAAGTCGTTGCCCAGGATTGCCCGCTGTTCTTCTTTCGTTCGGCTAAGGAAGTAGAGAGCGGTCATGTAGTAATCGACATCCCAGCCCTTCTCTTCGGCGGTCTCGATCAGGGTCGGGTCGTGGGCTGAGAGACCGACCAAAACACCCTGGTCTCGGATTCGCTTCAACAGGTCGGTCAAAACGTTGTATTTCTTCTGGCGATGGAGCCGCTCGTTCAAGTGCCCGTGGGGAGAAATGCCGATGGGCTTGTGTTTGGCAGCGTCGTCGATGAACTCGGGATGTTGGTCCCAGTCGGGATTGCCCAGGCAGAGCCAGTGCATCGTGCCACCCGATGACCGGTATCGTTCCAGGTCGGACAGCGTTCGCTCCGAGTAACTGTTCTGGAAGGTGTTGAGCCCGCATTCCTCGCACCGCTTGAGCAACTCAATGACCCGCTCCGGTGTGTGCCAGGCGGTCATGTGGCGGTCGAAGTGCTTGTTGAAGTGGGAGTAGCCGTAGACGGGATTGCCCCCGATGATGAGCCGAGTCACCCGATGCGGACCCAGTTGAACGGTCGGCAACAGGGACGATGATGAGGCAGGCTGCTCAGCCGCGTGAATCGAGCTTGTCAGTGTGGCGATGCCCGTAGCGATCCCCGCAGTCTGTTGCAGGAATCCTCGGCGGCTGGAGGTCGATCCGCTGGCATCTGGGGAGCGTCTCTGTGAATCGTCCATTGGAGACCCTTTCCTGGTTCGCTAGAAGATGGGAATGGGCTCAGCATACCAGCGCCCGCCACGGAAGAACCAGCACACACGCCAGGAGGTGAGAATCGAGGGCTATTCCTGCGGTGACCACTTGAGCTTGGCGATGCGGATGCCATTCAGTCCGGGGTTTAGAGCGGCGATGAACCATGACCCCTCATGCTGAATGATCTCAGGAGCCGCTATGGGCAATGTGCCAACGAAGCAACGATCATCCTCGATACCGAAGTCGAACGGGTCTTGAGATCGATAGACGCTGGTCTGGGCATCTTGTCCGTATCTCTGAGTGCGGAACAGGTAATAGTAGCCGTCGATGAAGACCACATGTGGACACTCGGCTGAAAACGGATTGGTCCCTGCCTGACCTCCGAAGGCTACCCTCTTTGAAGCGCCCCAGTCATCCAGATTGCCCTCCGACGTGCGGCAATAGACGGCTCCCTTCCCTCCGGGAAATGCTGTGTAATAGCAGTAGAGCACATCGCCGATGGGCAGGATCATAGGGTCACGGGTATTGCTGCCCGGTCCCTCATCGAACAGTCCAACTGTCCCGGAACGGTTCAAGTGGCGATTGAAGGTCTTGCCGTCGTTGCTGGTTGCCAGGGCGATGTGCTGCCAGTCGCCGTAGAACATCAGGAAAGTCCCGTTGCGCCGGATCACATGAGGAGCCTGCAAGCCCCCATTCGTCTCACCCACGTCAGGATCGGCTCTCAAGGCTATGCCTTTAGGTGTCCAGTTGGCATCGGTCAGTGCCTTGCCTTCCCAATGGTAGAACAGTCGCGTCTTCCCGCCGCCCTTGGTCTGGCGGATGCACGACCAGAGTTGCCAAGTCCCGTCCTCGGCTTGCCAGACGGCAAAGTCCACGGGCTGCTGTTTCTCACCCGTCAATTCCCCGAGGTTGGGATTGCCAGCGATCTGCCACCAGGCTCCATCGATTTGGGGAATGAGCTTGTGGGCAGCGGAGGGGGATTCATTGCTTCCTTTCTTGAGATGCTGCTCGAACCAATCAGCGAACAGGGGCAAGTCCTTTTCCAGTCCTGCCCAGCCGTGCCCTGCGCCTTTCTTGACCACCAGCTTCGCCTCGACGCCAGTCTTCTTGAACTTGTCCACGATAAATTCAGATTGCTGGAGCGCCACCAGCGGGTCTCCGTCGCCGTGAATGATCAGCGTCGGCGGGTCATCGGGCGTGACGAATGTGATCGGTGAGATTTGCCGAGTGATCTCCCGAAGTCGCTGGTCACCAGTGATCGGAACCCAGAGCATGCTCTGCTTGTCGAGTTCGCGGTAGTCGAAGGCGGCTCGGAACGGAGGTTGATGATCGGTGGCGTGGATCATCTCCTTGCCAGGCTTGCCGAAGTTGAGCAGATCGGTAGGCGGGAAGAAGCAGGCAACCGCCTGCACTCGGCTGGATTCCCGATCAACGGGGTCTTTGGCATTCGGATCACCCTTGTCGCCTGCCGTGCCGAGCATCAGTGACAAGTGCCCACCTGCCGAGCCGCCGTAGACTCCGATCCGAACCGGCTCAATTCCGTAATCCCTCGCGTGATGGCGGATGAAGCGAACGGCTCGGTTCATGTCCTGGACAATCTCGGGGACGGTGAAGCGGGGCTGGCTGCCGTGAACCACAGCGAAGACCGTGAAGCCCCGGTCAATGAATGGTCGGACAAAGGCAGGGTTGATTGCCTCGTGTGAGGAGAAGAAACGACCGCTGACGACAAAGATGACTCCGATGCCTTTGGCATCCTTCTTGGGAGTGAAGACATCCATCGTCAGGGCGGTGCCATACTTTCGCCCATAGATCACGTCTTCCTTGCGGTCGAATGTCGGTTCCTCGGCAGCGGTCATTGAGGCGACAGAGATCGAGATCGCAGCCATGATCAGCGGGATCGGGGAATGGCGTCGTGGCATGATGGCTCCAGAGATCTGATGGTCGATTGGTTCACCCTGGTGCATGAGAGGCTAAGTTTACCCTTGCCTGGTGAGTCATTGCTCCCTTACACGGTATCGAGCCGCTCAGCGACCATGATTTCAGAAGATATCCCGAAAGAGACGAGGGATCGATGGTATTGGATGCGCCAGTCTTCCGGTTTCAGAAACTCTGCGAGATGGATTGGGCGACAACCGCCGACTGACCTGGGGAAGCGGTCGCAGATCGATGCCCAGAGCCGCGACACGAACCGAGAGAAGACTCCTGTACCTTGCGTCATGTTGACTGCGCAGAGAAGACCACCAGGGATAAGAACACGCTGCGCCTCGGCGATCAAGCGGCGGGAATACATCGGGTCGAGGAGGTCGAATACATAGGTCGCTAAGAAGCGATCGACTGAGGCATTGGGCACAGGGAGACATGGAGAGCCATCTGCCTGTCGCACCTCTGCACGAGCCTGCCACGGCTCCAGCCTGCCAGTCGCCAGTCCGATCATGGTCCCACTGATGTCCAGACCGAGGTATCGAGCATCTGCCGAGAGGACCGTCTCGAAGAGTTTTCGGGCAAGTGAGCCGGTTCCACAGCCGAACTCCAGGACCGAGCGGGCATGCTCGAAGTCGGCGTATTCTAACAGATCATCGAGAGCCGGATTCTCGTAGAACCCTTGCGTGTCCTGCTTGGACCCGAACCGGTCGTAGAAATGCCGGGCATCATCTGGGGTGAATTGGGTTGGCACGTTTCTCGATCTTTCACAGTCGATAATCTACCGGACGAGCCTGACGCCACCAGGTTTCTGTACGGGGCAATCTCGTCCTTCAGCGTGACTTATCGTGAGTCGGTAAGCCAGCATGTGATGTCACCCGGATTTGGCTCAGCGGATACCATCCATCGTTCGCACGCCCCTTGATCCCCAGCCTCACCACGGGATTCGAGCGATGCTCTTCCACAACAGCCAGGGACAGGACGTAGACACCTGCTGGGATATCCCCTGGCAGCGTTATCGAGTCGGTGACAGAGGCGACCTCCCCCGGAGGGAGGTCTTTCGGCTCCTTGAAGAAGTCCTCCGTAAACAGTTCGATCGAGCCGGGCAGCCAGTGGTTGACCGTGATGTTGGAGACGAAAACCTTGGCATAGCCCTGATCATTGCTCAGACGGTAAGCAAGTCGGTAAGGCTTGTAGCAAGGAGCGGAGCCGACGTTTTGCCAATTCATCAGCAGATCCAGCTTGGCTCCGGGTTTGGCAACCGAAGGATGCTTTAACTCCTTGAGCACCAGCCGATAACCCAGCCTTCGCAGGAATCTCTCAAGCTCTGGGCGCACATTATCCCCGGATGGGAGCGGTGCCGACTTGTTGTTGATATACGAGGCATGAAGGGCAAGAGCGTAATTAAAGATGTACCGTAGTGACCACCCATCTCTTACCCACTTTCGCATGTCCCAACAGGTCTCCCAGGCGATGGGAGCGGTCTTCCAGGTGTCCTGGATGCCGATTTCCTTGATCGAGATCGGATAACTGTCCCGCATGTGGTACCAAGTCCTGGAGAATCCGCCCATGTCACCGAGACAGTCAGCACGCCAACCCGCCCCATGCTGTGAGGCGTACTTGAGGCACTGACCGCCACCGATCAGCATCAACAACGGAGTCTTCTTGAAGGCGGCAAGATAGGCATCGATCACCTTGGTCCGGTTCTCCAAGGACGGCATTTTGTTCTTTTGGGAGCCGCTGAGGTGCCACTCACCCCACCAGCCGATCGATCCGATATCAACATGAGCAATGTCAGGGTGACCGTAGTACCTCTCGCCAAGCCGTTTGATGAAATCGAGATGCCGCTGGAGGGTGATCGGATCATCAATGTCGGCGATGGGGAATGCAGTTCCTTCGTAGTCGGCGACCAGTTCCTTGTCTCCGACCTCTTTCAACCACCTGGGATGGTACGGCTCGTTCCGAGTCGTTGAACAGCACATGACCCTGAACGCCAGCGTTTGCCCTGAGTCGTGGCTGTCTTTCAGAACTCGATCCAGGAGATCGTAGTTGATCTGTCCAGGTCGAGGCTCCAATTCACCCCAACCCCATCGGAGGTAATAGACTGTCGATGGAATCCATGACGGGAGGTTCCTGTCATGTCGATTTGAGCGGTGGAAGGTCTCCCAGCCCATGGCGGGGTTTGCGAGAAGCTCGCTGGTCTGCTCAGGCGAGATCGTGACCAGACCATCGGATTGCTGCCTGGCATCTTCGCCATAGCTCGGCAGGCAGACGACGAATAAAGGCAGGAGGAATGCCAAGGATGCCGGTAGATGCTTCGACAACATCACAGGATCTCCTCGTGATCAGCGCCCCATTGATCCCAGTGCCATGCTCCGGGGCTATCATAACACGTTGCACATCTGGCTCTTCAGGGTAATCTGAGGGTGAAGTGGTCTGACGCGAAGCGGTGTCATCACCTGCCGCTGATCGACCCAATCGGACATCGGGCGGCAGGGTAATCGGTTAAAGAGGCAACTGGAGGAGGGGAAATGAGACCTTGCGAAATCTGGATTGAGCAATGCGAAGGGACCCGCCAGATCGAGGCTGAGTTCGGCACTCAAAATGCCCTCGACTACGTCATCGGGGAGAAGTTCCTGAACTTTCTCCAAGCCGCTGAAACTGACGCCGAGTTCCGTGCTGAGATCCCTGCGTTCGTCGGCGGGATCAAGACGATCTTCGAGACTTGGCAGTTGGCTGCATATTTGGAGGAGGCTCGCCAGTCCGAGCCATTCGATCCCAGCCTCTATGAACCGCTGGATGCGGAGGAAGAGGCGGATATAGACCCGGAAGTCGTCGAAGATGAGCGCCAGGATGAGCTTCGCCGTTCCGCTAGCGATTTGCTCTTGGTCGAACAGGCACGCGGGTGGCTCTTGGGGGAAGACGATTAGTTCGCTGTCTCCCCTGATTGTCGCCCAAGCGCACAGTTCTCCACGGCTGCCTCATACACCGTGACAGCGGCTTTCGCCATCAGGTGCATGGTGTGGCGGGATGGCAGAAGCGGCAGCTTCTTCAGACCCATCTTCACGATGACCTCGGCGATGGCTTCCTCGATCTTTCCTTCGAGCTTTTCGACGGTCTCGGGGTCCATGTGCGTCACCAATCGGATTTCTTTGTTTTGAGGGTTTTCAGTTGAGCGATGATGATCTCAATGAGCTTATCGGCAGCGACCTGAAACTCGTCGTTGCCCTTGACCCTCCCCGGTGGCTCGAACAGGACGAACTGGATCGCCGTCATCGCCACAATCCGTTGAAGGGCTTCCAGTGAGGCGTACTGCCAGTTACTCGAACCGAAGGGCGTGGGCTGGTCACCTCGCAACAGGGTGTCGATGTCAGCCTGCAAGTCCATGATCTCCATGAGTTTCTTGTGGACAAGCTCTCCGGTCCTTTCAGCGTCACGCCGCACTTCGTCAGGCACGCTCATCGAACCCCCATCTCTTATAGGATGATCGGTCTAGCTCAGTCACTCACGGCACGAACCAAGCATCGTCCTGGATGGCTTTCATGCACTCGTCCACCGAAAGAGCATCGCCAATGCCAACCCACTCCTTCCCCGTATACCGCATGAAGTAGAGGGCGAACTTGCCGCCACCGAGGGGTTCCATCCTGGCGAATCTCGACTCGAACGTGGGGAAGAGGGCGTTCGGACCTGGGCAGGCATAGATCGAGAAGAAGTAGAAGTAATTCCTGTACCACTTCGCCCCGATGTCGGTGATGTAGTTGAACCGCGCTTCAACGGGAGGAGGCAGAACGTGCTTGAGCTTCAACACGTTGTCAATCAAGTCCTTCGCTTTCGCCTCAACCTCAGCCTTGATCGAGGCAGATACAGAGGCTCTCTTCTTTGCCGGACGGATGTTCCAAGGTTCTCTCGGTATTGCCATCGTCACGAGTCCTTTCGACGTTGCAGCATCACGACGGGTTGCACTCCTTCAACATCATGTCCTGCGGCTCTGAGGCGAGCAATCGGTGACCTCTTTCCTACCTCGATCAAAGCCGACGCTGGCAGCCCGCTACTGCGGATCTGGGCTCGTCACTCCGTGTGGTGTTCCTTTCGGACATTAGCCCTGTCCTTTGTGCGTTACCTCCGTTACCACCCCCCCAAGCAGAGCAGAGTGATGTCGTCCTGCTGGGCTCGCCCCTGTCCGAAATGGCGAATGGCTTCAAGGATCGACTGCCCCACCGATGCCGCACCGTCAGAAGCTTGAGCGATTGCCCGTTGTAGAGATTTCAGGTCAAAAAGTTGGTTCTGGTGGTCGATCACGGCTGTCACTCCGTCAGAGTGAAAGATCACGACCTCGCCGGGACCAACCGGCACAGTGGCGTACTCGTAGATCCACCCCGCATCAATCCAGAGGGGAAGCCCTGTGATCTCCTCGGCAAGAGACTCTACCCGCCGATCAACACGTCGGAGAAGCGGAGGGACATAACCGGCGTTGGCGAGTGTCAGTTCATGGCGGTCGCTGTCGATCACGACCACCAGCAAAGTGGCGAATCGATCCTTGGTTGAATCACCCAGATCGCTTGTGAGCGCCTTGAGGATCGAGGCAGGTTCGGTTGTGATTCCCACCAGCCGGATCACCTCAGTCTCCAAGGCGTCTTTCAGGCGGGAAGCAATCTCACCCTTGCCGCTGATGTCACCAAGAGCGATCAGCCAGCGGTTCGGCGACTCGCCCGAGTCGTCAGCATCCTTCGGGAGCGGTACAGAGACGAACACATCACCGCTGCTGTCGATGCATGGCATCTGGTATAACCACGACTCATAGCCCACGAGCCGGGGCGGGCTTTGTCGTTCCAACGGATCTACCATGAATCTGGTCCTTCACGGACGATCGGGGCATTTCGTCATAGTACGATGATTACGGATGGGTCATTCCTGCTTTGCCGCTCTGGTTCGATGATAATGGGAACTGCGGAGCTTCGACAGGGTGAGGACATCCGTACTACCAGACGCTCTGGATCGACGAATCGGCAGTGGGGGCGAAGCGGATCGGTAAGAATCAGCGTCATGGAAGCAGAACCGGTGAAGAACGATGAACAGGGGCGCTTGCCGGGGTTGTCCCCACTTCTTGATTGAGGGCGGTTGCGTACTTTGGTTAAATTGCCATATCCCAAGACCAAAGGTGTTAGGAACGTCGAGGAAGCTCCTGATCAGGGAAGCCCTGGGCACTTCCTGCTCATCATTTCCCAGACTTACGTTTCTCGGAGTTCGTTGAGGCGAACCCTCCGCAGACCAAGGATCAGAAGGGTTTCGTTCATGGTGAGCCTCGACGAGCAGCGAGCCGCCCAGATCGAGACCCTTCGTGGGTTGCTGGATCGGCTGTGCTCACCGGACCTCACACTGGGAGAGGCGAAGGTCTTGCGGAACCAGTTCTTGGACTTCCTGGAGCGGATCAACCCACTGTTTTCCGAAGCCAGCAACTCGGGCAGGCATGGAAATGATCCGAGTGCGGGGAACCCCAAGAAAACCGGCTGACCTTACACCCCGGACAGGGGCGTTCAATAAAGGACGCCCGGCTTCCTCGCTACTCATGAGGTGCGAGAAAACGGGATTCGGCTTTTCCCGTTGAGTGGTTGCGGTCAGGTCAGGTCGATCAAGGAGCCCCGTTGCGAGGTTCATTGACCACGCGGAAATATCGAACGATCAATAACGCCGACCGCCACCGCCTCCGTAGCCACCACCGCCGCCACGACCACCACCGTAGCCGCCGCCACCGCTGCGACCACCGCCACCACGCTCTTCCCGTGGCTTGGCTTCGTTGACCGTCAGGTTGCGTCCGTCGTGGTCACGACCGTCGAGACCCTGAATGGCTGCCTGCGCCTCGGCGTCGGAGCCCATCTCCACGAACCCAAACCCCTTCGAGCGGTTCGTATCCCGGTCTACGATGACCTGGGCGCTCTGGACCGTCCCGAAGGGCGTGAACAACGCCTCCAGGTCGGACTCGTTGACGTTGTAGGTCAGGTTGCCCACGTATAGCTTCTTACCCACGATCGAACTCCGAAACGAAAGGCTGACGACCCTCGGGACGCTCTCAGGGTCGAGAAGAAAGGGGCTTCCGTTGAAGCCTATTGGGTAGATAAGACGAGGGAGTAGCAGCGACCGGATCGGGAAGAGCCAGCGGCACCATTCGGTCGTCAGACCAACCGACAAAAGGATAACAAGAAATGGAAAAGATTGATAGAAAACTCGGGCTAGCGCACCGGGCAGGTAATCTGGTTGTCCCATTCCTGAGATCGGGCTTCGTCCATCACCCTGGCTGTGTCACCGCAAGACCAAGGACGTGAGGGTTGCCCGACAGGGCTTGTCCCCCTTGTCTGGCTTGATCACGAGCCGTAGATGGGTCACTTCCTGGGCTGAGACTGTCCACTTCTCCCGCTCGAAGGTCGTTCCGTCTGGGCTGAAGTTGAATTCCTGTCGCAGCAATTCCCTGTATGTCTTTCCTCCATCGCAAGAAAGACTCAACTGGAGTTCCTGGGTTCGAGGTACTTCCAACTCTTCAACTCCCAGGAGGATCTGGTTGATCATTTGCGGCGTGTCGAAGGCAAGGATTACGGTCTGCTCACCCGGCTCCCCGGCGATCCAGCGAGTGCCGCCCGGTCCCCGATGGTCGTCAAAGACATGATCGATGGGATGGTCGGGAGCCTCGGAGGTCACCTGCACCGTGGCAACGGTGGCGATGTCGATCTCGTCCGTGGTGGCGTTCGGGGTTGACGGGTGTGGCTTGATGATTTGTTTGCGGAGCATGGTTCTTCCTTGCGACTCAAGGTCTATTTGTCGTCGGTGCCCCTGCTGTGTAGAAGTGAACCTGCGCCGGTGACAGTCATGCTGAACCAAGAGAGCCACGAGACTTCACGACACGCTTGACGATATTGCTGGGGGAATCGCTCTGACCGAGCGGGTTCCACGAAAGCCGATAAAGGGCGTGACCAGTTGCGGGATCAGTCGCGCCGAGATCAGTGACCTCGGTGAGCGAGACACAGACCGAATCCCCACACTTGACGTAACAGGGCTCTTTGCCCGCCTGTGTATAAGCAAGGTCGAAGTTGATGGAATCGCCAGCGGAAAGCGTCTTTGCACGCGGCATCGGAAGGATTGCGTTGCAGATTCGACCTCTCTCAACATCCCTTATCTTTTGTTCGCTGGCAGGGTAACTGTTCACTTGAGGCTCCGAACCATGCATGGTGGTTAAATCAACTGCATGTTGATGGCTCCCAGAAGGAGACTTGATCAGGAGTGGACGGCGGGATAGCACAGGACTCATTCCGCCTGCTCTAGTCCAGTTTGATTGATTGGTTCAGATACCTCCGATCCTCATGGTCGGCAGGCGAGAGACCACGAAGACGGTGAGCCAACCGAGAGCCCCGAATCATCGGCGAAATCGGACGAATCGAGGGACCCTACGAGAGATCCACTCGGAACCCACCGAGATGGAGGACGATCAATACGGCTGCGCGCCACCGGCTCCATAACCATCACCACGACCAGTGCGAGCACTGCCGTCAAGGCGACCACCAGCGAAGCCTCGGGTTCGGGCTACACGAGGCTTGGCTTCACTCACCATGAGCCGCCGCCCGTCGTGATCTTGATCGTGGAGTCCGTGGATGGCTGCTTGAGCCTGGGCGTCCGTGTCCATCTCGACAAAACCGAAACCCTTGCTGTGTCCCGTGTCTCGGTCTGAGATGACCAGGGCGCTCTGCACGGTGCCGAACGGGGCGAACCACTCTCGCAGATCCGATGAAGCTACCGAAGAGGTCAGATTCCCAACATGCAATTTCTTTCCCACGGGGTTCTCCTTGAGGTAAAGACCTTGCGACCCGTTGAATGCTTTCTGGGTCGGTGAGAAAGGGGCTGGCAAAGGAGCCCAAGAGGTGGGAGAGGCGAGAGGGGAAAGCAGAAAGCGATTCGATGAGAACCCAAGGTGCTCACTCAGTCGTCAGACCAACCTATTGAAGTATAACGAAGCTTCTTAGAAAAAGTAATGACTGAGCGGGCGAACTTCTAGGGTTGGCAGTAAGAGGTGTGCTTTTCTTGCCGCTAATTTCATTCACAAGGATATGGCGATCACGAGGGTCGGCTGGTCGCTGTCCTGAGTGATAGACAGCACTCAGGGTGCTTCCCTAGCCAGACTCAGCCGTGGGGAATTCCTCTCAGCACAGGATCAAAGACGTGAGGGTTGCCCGACAGGGCTTGTCCCCCTTGTCCGGTTTGATGACGAGCGCCTATCGGGACGCTTTCAGGGTCGAGAGGAAAGAGGCTTCCGTTCAAGTCCACTCGACCGTTCTCTCCTACCTCCAGAGCCACCGCCGTTTCCACCGCCGCCGCCGCCGCCGCCACCACGATCATCCCCAGGCTTGGCTTCGTACACCGTGAGACGACGCCCGCCATGCTCGTGATCGCGTAGTCCTTGGATCGCTGCGTGAGCCTGGGCGTCCGTGTCCATCTCGACGAAGCCGAACCCCCTGCTGCGCCCCGTGTCACGATGTGTGATGAGATGGGCGCTCTGAACCGTGCCGAACTTGGAGAACATCGTCTCCAGGTCGGACTTCGTGACGTTGCCGGTGAGGTTGCCTACGTACAGATTCTTCCCCATGATCGCACTCCGAAGCTAAAGGCTGACGACCCTCGGTACGCTTTCAATTTCGAGAAGAAAAGGGACTTCCCTGAAGAGCATACTAGCGACCGTCACTACCTCCATAGCCTCCACCGCCGCCAGTGCGATCACTGCCATCAATGCTACCCCCGCCACCACGATCTTCCCGTGACTTGGCTTCGCTCACGATGAGCCACCGCCCCTCATGCTCAAGGTCGTGGAGTCCCTGGATCGCCGCATGAGCTTGGGCGTACGTGTCCATCTCAACGAAGCCGAACCCCTTGCTGCGACCCGTGTCACGGTCTGAGACGACCTGGGCGCTCTGGACGGTCCCATACGGTGCGAACCAGTCTTGCAGTTCCGATGAGGATACCGAAGAGGTCAAATTTCCAATATATAATCTCTTTCCCACGAGGTTCTCCTTGTGGCAAAGGTCTACGACCCGTTGAGTCCTTTCTGGGTCGATGAGAAAGGACCCAGAAGGTGGGAGAGGCGAGAGGGGGAAGCAGAAAGTGATTCAATGAGAACCCGAGGTGCTTACTCAGTCGTCAGACCAACCAATTGAAGTATAACGAATCTTCTTAGGAAAAGAAATGACTAAGCGGGCAAACGTCTTGGGTTGGTAGTAAGAGGTGTGCTTCTCTTGACTTTCCTGGTCTCTGGTAGGAGCACTCCCTCAGAGCGGGGATGGCCTCTCGCCTGCGATGCGAGCCACCCATTGGTGACAGAGGTTGATCATCCCAGGAAGGCTATTCGGGGTGATGCGGTGGTTCCGAAGTTGGCTCGGACCCTTGCGGACCACCCTTCTTGGTCTTCCCAAGGAATGACAGCACAAGGGCGACGATGCCTCCCGTGAGGAACCCTGCTCCCCAACCAATCGCCTCGCTGACCACCGTGATGATCTGCGTGTCAAAGGGCGGGCGAAGACGTTCTCCACTCACTGCCCCAATGATCCCCCATAGCAGCAGTCCCATTCCCAGTCCCATCGCAATCACGGCAAAGACTCTGGCAAGTCGCCTACCCACAATGGGATCGATCAGCCCCCAGAGCAACAGCCCGACGAGAAGAAGTCCCGAGAAAACTGCATATAGGAGAGCGTCCTTGCCATACGTCGTGAAAAACCAGCCCAGTACCCCCACGCCGACAGCCGTGGCACTGGTGGCGAAAAGTCTCGTGTATCTCTCCTCCACGGAAAAGTTGTTGACGCCCCAGATCACGAGTCCCACGGCAAGCCCGAGCAACACGAATGGGAAGACCGATTCCATGACTTTGCCCACCTCCTGACACCGCGTCCAATCTCACCAACGCTATTTGGCAGGGTTGGCTGAATCAGGCATTCCTCGGGCGGAAGGTGACCCACAGGCTTCGGAAGAAGAACCAGAAACCCAGGGGCATCGTGATCACGTAGAGCACCACGTTGGTCGGCAGGTGCAGATTGAGGCTGCGGAATAGGGCGTAAACGACGATTGCGGAGAGAGGGATCAGAATCATCACAAGCACGTTGCGAGAACGAATGTGTCCAATTATTCGATCGAGGCACTCTGGACCCTGCTCATTGCGAGCGTTTCGGTGCAGACCCACGATGCAAATGAGCAGGAGGGGAGGCATGATCAGGGCAGCAAAAGGTCGGGCAGGGACTCGTGCCACCAGGAAAACAGCCAATACCAGCCCCCACAGAACAATTGTTGCCACCCTGCTGCTCTGGAACCAGTCAGGTCGAGCCAGTCCGAGGACTAACCACGCGAGCAGGAAGGGAATGGAGCATGGCACGGCGTGGATTGCGAAGCCCCACAGCGAGGTGTCGGCTTCCTTTCCCAATTCCGCAGTCCACCACCCGGCCCACAGCCCCCAACCGACTCCTACTTCAAGAGAGATCAACGCGATCTTGGTTGGTCTCTCCTCAGTCAAAGCTTTGCCGATCAAATACCAGCCAACTCCGACACTCAGCAGGGCGTGCCATGCCAGTCCTGTCCACGAAACCGAGAGCGGGAAAGGGTTCGTTGGATCACCGTAGAGCGTGTCCACGGCGACGCCCTCGCCCACCCAGCCGAAGACTGCCCCGCAGAGGAATACCGATGGGAATAAGGCAACCTTGAAGCGCCTCACGAGGTCGAGGAAGATCCATCCCAGGAGGCAGTAGACGATCCAGGTGATCAGGAACTCAGAGGGATTGTCACCTGGACGCCAGAAGGACCAGAAGACTCGCTCCGAGAAGAAGAAGAGGATGTAGCCGTTGGCGAGGATGACAGCGGCTTTGCGTACCTGGCGTTGTATCATGGAAAGTACTTGGGCAGACGGGCTCAGATGCCTGAGCTACTCAACATCGAACAACATAGTCGTAGGCGAGGACTCCGATCCATGACCGATGAATCCGTGTTTCGATCCATTGTCATGGTCAGCATCGCCATTACCCTTCCCATCGGTCTCTACCATCGCATCAGATCCCAGGCAACGAGAGAGAAGCTGGCACGGAGGGAAGAAGGGATCTTCATCATGATCGGCTTACGGCTTTGCGGGCTTCTTGCTTTGATCGCATTATCCGTCCATCTGATCAAGCCATCCTGGATGGTCTGGTCTTCGATCACCCTGCCCACATGGCTGCGGTGGATCGGTGCGTTTATTTCGCTGTTTGCGGTTCCCCCACTCTTGTTCTGGACCTTTCATAGCCTTGGTAAGAACCTCACAGATACCGTCGTCACCAGGCGGGAGCATACACTGGTCACTCACGGACCTTATAGGTGGGTTCGGCACCCGTTCTATGATGTTGGTTTCATCTGGGGGCTTTCCTTGGCGCTGCTCACCGCCAACTGGCTCTTTGCTCTCTTGGGGCTCTCGGCGTTTGCGATGATGGTCGTCCGCACTCGAATTGAGGAGGAGAAATTGATCGAGCGATTTGGGGACGAGTATCGGACCTACATGCAGCGGACGGGGAGATTCCTGCCGCGTGTGATGCATTGAGTCTCGGACTTGGAACTCCTGACAGCTTGTTGAAGACTCCATCTCATGAGCGAGGGGTTTCGGTCTTCAAGAACTTGGACAGCCTCTCCCTGAACTGCTCGCCCGAGATCTTGGCACCCCAAGTGCTTGGAATCTTCACCAGCCGTTTCACATCTTCGTAGGAGCGGCGGGCTTCGACCAGCTTCTTGATCATGGGCAGGAACACCTCGTCGAAGAAGCTGCCCATCTTGTGAGCCACTTGCTTGTCGAAGGAGTCGGCAGTGATCGTCGTCTTTTTCTTCTTCTCGGCGGCTTCCTTCTGCGCCTGGAACTCCTCGTGGTGCTCCTTGCGGATGCCCAGGCGTGCCTGAGCGCCCATGATCGCGGCGACCATACCCCGCTGCTTTGCCTCATCGTCGTCCATCCCGTCGAGGAGGGCATGGGCGTAGATGTAGGTGGCGAGGATGTCGAACTTCCCGATCGATACCTCGTCAAACGGCTGGTTCTTTGCCATGTCGGCTCTTCCGTTATTGCCAAGATCTTTCTGCTGGTAACTCATCCCGCTGAGTGGAGAATAACCCCTTGATCGTGGGGAGTGGTTCCAGAGATACCTTGCTCATAGCTCATGGGGCTTATTCGTGTTCCCGAAGAACCCCAGGTCAGCGATCGTATGGGGACCGATTCCAAGCGGGACCATCCAGCCACTCATCGCGTAGGTCAAAGGGTTCGACCCCAACGGAATCTCTTCGCCTACCTCCAATGATCCTTCGATGCCATACAGCGAAGGTCAGACAAAAGGTGGGGAGGCTGACTGCAAGGAAGCGAAGGGCAACAGCCCCATCGTCCGGGGCTTCCCTACTATCCTGTCCAACACCACTCGTCCCCCGCTTCGACTTTCCGGTAATTCGATGAATCTACATCGCTCGACCAGGGTGTCCAGACTCATGCTCAGGGGGTCGTCCAGGGAACCTGCCGGGAGCCCGTCTCGACAGATTGCCAGGTTGATTCGGTCTCGTTCGACCTTGGACTGGATCGAAGCGACAAGCTCACACTGCCTCTGACTTCCCCAGTCCCTAAGCTTGTCGCCCATCTCCAGCACAATTTGCTTCAATTCTCCAGCCTCGTCCTCTGGCAAAGAAGTCAGGGTCAGGACATCCACTATCAGGTCATTGGTCTGTCGCAACCGGCTATCCTCGTGCCGAGTGTCGATGACGATCTCACCCACTCCGAAGCGGGCGGCGTGGTCCTTGGGGCAGCGGAGAGCCTCCTCGACAGCCTCGAAAAACTGATCCACTGAGTACGGCATGGTCAGATGGGCGTTGGAACCGGATCGGAAGCCCTGGTTCCTGACCGCTTGTTCATGCACTGAAGTAATCACTATGACCGGGATCAGGCACATGACCCTCTCGGATTTGAGACACTCGCAGAGATCAAACCCGCTACGGTCGGGGAGCATTGGGTTGATCGTAATCACGTCGGGACGCTCACGCCGCAACTTAGCCAGAGCTTCTTCGCAACTCGATGCCGTCTCGCTTTCGTAGCCACGCAACGCGAGCAGTCTCTTCAGAATAGCGGTGTGTTCAGCCCCGTACTCGACGATCAAGAAATTCGGCATCACTGTCCTCACCGTAACTCGGCGAATCCGAGCGTCTGAGGGCACCAAACTCGCTCCCAGGTGCGCCGGTCACTTGGGGCGA
Organism: uncultured Planctomycetaceae bacterium; assembly: GCA_963833985.1. Taxonomy (GTDB): domain Bacteria; phylum Planctomycetota; class Planctomycetia; order Isosphaerales; family Isosphaeraceae; genus Aquisphaera. The sequence continues at coordinate 3,639,843 of CAWIAD010000002.1, read as the reverse complement.
AGTTGAGTCAGAAGTCTCTTCGCCAGTGGTCCCACGACGCTCAATTATCGCCAATCCACGACGCCACGTCTGTGGCTTTCTGCTCAACACACGCCCGAGCCAACGGTGGGATCGCCGGGGAGGTCAGCCCGAGCGGACTCTCACAGGTCGAGAACTACCTTGGATTCTTCCCCATCACCTGGTACTTCGTGGTGGGATATGACACGAATGACCTCGGCATGTGGGGCACACCAGCCTCTTCAGCGGTGGACATCGGATATGAGCCAGGAACAATCATGACGAACGATATCCAGCATCAGTTGGTCGCCGGTCTTCTCTTGTGGTCCCTCGCATCCCTCGGGACGGCAACGATGGGACTCTATGCCCGTCCGAGAGAGTTCTGGCGTTCCTTCTGGTTCATGAGCGGGCTCTGGGGACTGATCGACGGCGGGATTGCGTGGTTTGTCTTGCTCGGTGAGCGGCGACCTCCTGCTGAATTGCTGCCTATACTCAGGTTCAACACCGGGCTCGACGTGCTTTACCTTGTGGTCGCCGGGATCTTGTTGAGTCGCAAGAAGCCCCTGCTGCGTGGCTTTGGACTGGGGGTCTTCATGCAGGGAGCGTTCCTCCTGCTCTTCGACGGGTACTTTTGGTGGAGGTGCGTCGGAGCGATGGGATGAACGCATAACCCGAATCGATCGGGTCACTGGCGTCGGTCCTTCGCCAGACCATTTATACGCCAGATCATCCGAGGAGAAATGCCGCCAGAGTGGGTCTGAACACACAGGCTTGAGAGCGACCACCATGCCTTCCGTCCTCTATCTAGCGAACTGTGAGTCGCCCGCCTTTCAGGCGGGTCGCCACTCCGTTGATGTCGTGTGTGCTGGCGACAGCATCACCGGCTGGAACAACTTCGGGGTCGTAAGTGGGTGGGTCTACCGCACCTACCCGGAGTTCCTCCAGCGGCTCTGTGACGCGCTGGGGCTGACCGTCGCCAACTGCGGCATCGCCGGGGAGGTGAGCCCCAACGGGCTCGGACAGATCCGGGACTACCTGGACTTGTTCCCGACCGCCCGGTACTTCGTGGTCGGCTACGGCACGAATGATCTCAGCATGTGGTCCCCCGTCGAGCGGACGAGCCCCATGATCATTGAGAATCTCGATGGGATGGTGCGGGCGATCCGGGACGGCGGGAGGCAGCCGATCCTCCTCAACGTGCCGTACGCGAACGAGTCGATGTTCCCACGGAGGATCGCCGAGGAGTTGCACGCCAATTGTGACTACCACAATGAAAGGCTCAGAGCCTGCTGCATGGAGAACGAGGTCCCGCTCGTCGATATCGCCTCGAAGCTCCGTGACGAGCATTTCGGTGACGAGTTGCACCCGAACGATGAAGGGGCGAAGGTCATCGCCCAGGAGGTCTTCCGGGTGCTCAGCGAGGTTTGGTCGTCGCAAGAGGCGATCTGAGGCATCATTCTCACGATCGCGACAAGTATCGGGGCGGAACGCTTTCCGCCAACCAGACCCCATTCACCGAAAGGAAGAACTTGTGCCCGTCACGGTGCATATGCCCAGCATCGACCGTGAGGATGACCGGCTTACCTCGTCTGGCTCCCACCTTCGTCGCCGTCTCCACGTCCTTTGAGAGATGGATATGGTGCCGCTTGCCTCTGACTAGACCCTCTTTCAAGATCGACGGAAGGAATCGCTCCACTGTCCCGTGGTAAAGCACATCTGGCGGTTCACGTTCCTCCAGTTGCAGGTCCACCTCCACGCTGTGCCCTTGGTTCGCACGGATCAGTTCTCCCGATACGTCGAAGGCGAACCGTTGCTTGTCGTTGGTCTCGACGCACTCGACCAGTTCATCGTAGGAGATCGGGAAGCCGCGCTTGTGGGAGGCAGCGAGGAGGTCGTCCACCGGCACCCATCCGCCTGGCTGGAGAGTCAGCCCGAGTTCGTGAGGGGCATGCCGCAGATACCTCGCCAGGTACTTGCTGACCCGGATCAGCCGATCATTCTTCATCATCAGATCCCACGATGACCCCATTGAACCAAGACTGCACATTCATTATCTCAGCCTCGCTCGTCGATTGAAGCCCAGGGAGTCCCGCAGGACAATCTGAAGAGACTCTGTGTGACACAGCGGGTCAGGAGATGGAACGATCCAATGAAACCTATTGAGTGGGATATCCGCCGTGAGGGGCGGCTCTGGTCGCACGAGGAATTCGACGAGCGGATCAACCAAGCACCCGAGAAGATCGAGTACGTCAATGGCATCTTCGCCAGTAACCGCGAGCGGCTTATGGTGCAGGGAATGCTCCTTGAGAATCTGGGTATCGAGAGAGCGCTTCACTTCGGGCGGCTCGAAGACTGGAAAGCAGCAATCGACGATCTGGAGAAGAAGCAGCGCACGAGGAGTCAGACTTGATCGGGGTTCAACAGGATTGGAACGGAGAGTGCAGGTCACCGATCCAGGTCGATGCCGAGCAGTCCCAGTGACATCCTGGGCTGCCATTGTTTGCCGATTGCTTTCCAACGAACTCAGGGTATTCCGATGTCAGAAGCAAGACCAAGTGGTTGAGCCACTGGAGGGAGATGCGATGAAGAACCGCAGATTCACTTTGTTTCTCCTTGTCGTCATTTTGTCATTCTCGGCGCTTACCACCGACTCTCTGAGCGTTGAACTCAAAAGGTCGGAGCCCTTGGTCATCGACGGGAAGGCAGACGTGACGATCAGCGGACTTGAGATCGTGAATCCCAAGGGCAACGGCATCACCATCAGGAACTCGAAGAGGATTCGCATCGAAGGCTGCAAGATCGGTCCCTGCAAAGGAGAAGCGGTCAATATCTATGCGTGTGAAGAGGTCACGGTGACCGAGAATCGGTTCGAGTCCGTCAGCACCGGCGTCTATGCCCTGGATTCCCGTCACATCGAGGTGACTCGTAACCGATGCCTGAACGTCCAGGGACCGTTCCCTCGGGGACAGCTTGCCCAATTCGACAAGGTGACCGGAGCTGGGAATCGGATCAACCACAACCTGGCTCTAAATACCCTGGGGAAGAGCAACCCAGAGGATGTGATCAACATCTACAAGTCGAGCGGCACAGTGAACGATCCCATTCAGGTCATCGGGAACTCGATCCGGGGAGGAGGTCCAAGCGGTTCGGGCGGTGGCATCATGACCGGCGATAGCGGCGGCGCTTACATCGTGGTCAAGGACAACATCCTGGTCGATCCCGGTCAGTACGGTATCGCCATCGCAGGAGGACATCATATACAAATAATGGACAATAAGGTCTTCGGCAAGACGCAACCTTTCACAAACGTCGGCATCTACGTGTGGAACCAGTCCAAGGCTCCTAGCCACGATCATACGGTGAACGGGAACCGGGTCAGATGGTTCAACAAGGGTGGGATGGAGAATCCTTGTTGGGATGCCAAGAATTGTGGGGCAGTAACAGGCTGGGAAGATAACGAGTGGCATGCCGACCTGGATGATAAGCTCCTTCCGACAGACTTGCTCGGTACGCCTTGACTCCCAGAGTCATTTTGTCAGAGGTGTGAGCGATTACCGGCTCCTCCCCATCGGAAAGCCGCTTACCCACCCCGCTTCGCCGCTTCCACTGAATAGGTCGGGTCAGCCTCTTTCCACTTCACATCGCCCGATGGTCCGTAAATCGCCGGGACATGTTGACCTGCAAGCCGTAGCCAGGTCTGAATCTGTGTCCGGTGGTGGCAGGTATGAAGGACACGCCGCCAGAAGGTCCAGATCCGCTGCCGTTTCAACCCACCGAAGAAAGGCATCTCGGTCAGCCACCACTCGGCGCTCGCCTCGGCAAGCTGGGGCAACCGCCTCTTCGCCAGAGTGACGTATCGGTCCAGATAGGCTTGCACGGGAGGATTATCGCCAGGAGGCAATAGCTCTTCGACCGGTGGCTCCACGGTGCCGACGAACTGGGCGAAGAACCGTCGCTCGGAGAGGATCTGGTGGACCAGGATGGCTCGGATCGTGTTCATCTTCTCGTGAGGCTTGAAGTCCAGCAGATCGTCAGGGATCGCTCGCCACATGCTGGCAGTCTTGTTGGTCTCGCTGACGTAGGTGCTGACGAGGTGCTGGAAGAGTGGGTCAGTCGTTTGAGGAACATCTTGGTCGGGGATGGAGATGAAGTCGTAGTTCATGATCTCCCCTCACGGATGAATGTCGCCGGTGACTCACTTTGAGTTCTTGGAAGCTGGAGCAGCAAGCCGAGGTGGACACGAGTTGAAGAACTCCCAAATCACTTCCGTCGCCGAGAACTCCTGGCTCGCCTTCCCGATCAGCATCTCGGGCAGGTAAAGCGGGCGTCCAGCCCAGGTGTGCCCGCCGCCTTTCACGATGTACACCTGAGTCTTCACCCCGCCAGGTCCGTCAGGATACTTCCTTATCTCGACAGACGTGCCATCCTTCTTATCCCGATCCAAGGTCGTGATTGTCGGTTCCCCCTGGTTGCCGTTGCGCCGCACGTAGAGCGAGATCGTCTCCTCGGTCGGTATCACGTGCCCCCGCCTACTGCCCCTGAAAAAACCGACCGTGCCACCACGAATCGGGACCAGGGGATCAGCGTCTCCCTGGATGATGAGAATCGAGACCGGGTGAGCGGGATGAAACTTCTTCGCCATTGCCGGTGCCATGCCCCCGACCACTGGAGCGATAGCAGGGATTAGATCTGATGCCTCCGTTGCAAGGCGGTGTGACATGAACCCACCATTGGAGATGCCCGTGGAGAAGACTCGGCTGCGGTCGATCTTGTGCTCCTTGCTGATCCGATCCACTACGAGTCGCACGAACTTCACGTCGTCGATGTTCTTTTGATGCGCCCTCACCCCTTCGATGCCACGACCGTCGTTCCAATTACCATCCACTGCCTCGGGATAGACGACCATGAAGCCCTCTTTCGCAGCCAGATCGTTGAACCGGGTATACCGTTCCATCTGCCGGGCGTTGCCGCCACCTCCGTGAAGAGCCAAGACTACAGGCAGTGGCTTGTCAAACTCCTTCGGAGCGAAGACGAGGTACTTCCGGTTGATCCCATCGACGATGACAGAGCGCTCAACAGCCACACCGTCTTGGGCGGCTGCCACTGATGCAATGGTCACAAGGAGCGTAATCGAGAGAGTTGCCCGACTCACGAGTGTGGCACGGTGCATCGGTAAGTATCCCGGTTGATGAAACAAATGCATCCCGCACGGTTGCTGTGAATACTCAGGACAAGATCAAAGACCGAGCCTGCGTCGAATCTCATCTGCGATCTCCTGGGGACTCCCTGTCACATCGACTTTGATCGCGTCTTCGGGCGGCTCCAATACCTCGAACTGGCTGTCCAACAAACTTGGGTTCATAAAGTGACCCTTGCGAGCCGCCAGTCTCCTTTGGATCACTTCTTCCGAGCCACAGAGGCAAACGTAGTAAACCACATCCAGATGATGCCGCAGGTACTCTTGGTAAGCATGCTTGAGTGCCGAGCAGGCAAGGACGATGTTCTCGCCACGGTCCCGTGCATCGTCGATCAGCTTGGCAAGAGTCTGGAGCCAGGGCTTGCGATCCTCATCGGTCAGGGGGATTCCCCGGTGCATCTTCTCGATGTTCGCCGCAGGATGGTAATCGTCTGCGTCATAGAACTTCCAGCCGAGATCCGTAGCCAAGACCTTGCCGACAGTCGATTTACCCGAACCTGTGACGCCCATTAGGACCACGATCATTACTGCCGACTCCTGTTTCTGCTTTCACTGCTCGTCTAGAAATACGCTACATCTGGCGCAACCGGTATAGCACGTTCCCTACTAGACCCTCAACCAACGGAAGCCCCGACTGACTCTTGAAGTCCGCGTGGATTTCGTTGACCATCTAACCATCATAGGCTGACAGTTCACTCTTGAACTGACCGATGCTCACAAACCAGGGAGACTACAGCATGGCAACAGCGACCGTTCGTGGGGACAAGACCAAGTTCGTGAACGAGTTCCTCGCGAAGAATCCACAAGGCAACCTCAGAACCGTGAACGAGGCGTGGACAGCAGAGGGGATGAGGGGCACGGTCAGCAAGTCCGTCGTGGACAAGATCAGAGCAAAACTGGGGCTGACGGGCAATCTGGGTGCGAAGTCCAAAGTAGCCGCCAAGCCGAAGACTGCCCCCAAGAGGAGACGGAAGGCGACAACTACTCCCGGCAAAGCGGGCTTCACCAAAGAGTTTCTCAACGATCATCCCGATGCGACTTCCGGGGAAGTCAACGAGGCGTGGGCGAAGGCTGGGATGCAGGGGAGGATCAGCCACACTACCGTCTCTGAGGTCAGGAAGAGCCTGGGACTAATAGGGAAACCCCGCACCGCAACCAAGAAGCAGACTCCCGGTGCGACGGCTCCTGCCGCCAAGACTCGTGGTAGGAAGCCAGCCACCGAGACCAGGGCGACAACCAACACCATCGCAGAGACGAGAAGACAGGACACCTCCCGGACAACGATTCTCCTGGCAGTAGAATCAGAGATCGACAGGCTGATCTTCACCATCATGGGACTTGGCGACCTCCCCGAGATCGAGACCGCACTCAGAGACGCACGTAGACGGGTCTGCAAAGCCACTCCCACCTGAGCTTGTTTCAGATTGAAGTCTGATTCGTTGAACGCCGGGGCTCGTCCTCGGCGTTTTTTGTTGGAGAGCATGACCTTGGGCTCGGGATGGCGAGATTACACGTCCTGGTAGGTACTCAGGCGGCTCTGAAGAGGATGCAGGCACATCAATGCAATAGCTCGAAGGTGCAAAACACCGTCCGCAATCCGACTCACCCCCTTTCCGTGTTTTGCCTGGAATCCGCGAGGAGCCGAGAGCAGAATCTAGTCTGCGATTGACGACCAATGCCCAATCCGATCGGGACTGGTGGATGGAAGAGTCTATCTTGAGCATTCCCGGCTACAAGATCCTCGGCGAACTGGGTCGAGGCGGCATGGGCATCGTCTACAAGGCTCAGAATCTCAATTATGACCGCCCCGTTGCCTTGAAGATGATCCTCAGCGGGCGTGGAGCAGCCTTCCTCGAACTCGCCAGGTTCCGCATCGAGGCAGAGGCTATCGCTTCTCTGGCACACCCCAATATCGTGCTGATTCATGAGGTCGGGGTCCATCTTGGGTTTCCCTTCTTCGTCCTTGAATACGCCGAAGGTGGAAACCTTGCCGAGAAGATACGAGCACATCCAATGCCCTGCGACTGGACTGCTCAGATCACGTTGAAACTCGCACTTGCCATGCAACATGCCCATGAACGAGGGATTATCCACCGAGACCTCAAGCCGTCGAACGTGCTACTGATGTCTGATGGGATTCCCAAGATCACCGACTTCGGCTTGGCTAAGTTCACGACGGGGGATGACAGCCCAACTGACTTTACCATCATATTCCCAGGGGGCTTTACCGAACTGACTAGGATGAGGGAGGACTTCGAGAGCATCAAGGAAACTGCTAATGACGATGTGACCACGACCTTCGAGGACTATGTTGTCCGCACGGAATGGAAGGGGAAGATCGGGACACCAAATGCCGAGGATGAGCAGCGGTTGGATGAAATCGGGCAGTTCATTCAGGAGGCACTTCGCCAGGCATCCTTGGACTTGCCAGCGGAGTCGCAGGTCCGTGAGAACTTGACTAAATCGGGAGCCATCATGGGCACGCCTCAGTACATGGCTCCTGAGCAGGCATGGGGTCGAGTCGAAGAGGTCGGTCCTCCTGCCGACATCTACTCCCTGGGTGCCATCATGTACGAGATGCTGACCGGGAGACCGCCCTTCACCGGAGACTCCTTCCAGGTGATCACGGAAGTCAGAAGTAGACCTCCTGTGCCACCGCGTCAGCGGCGAGATTCGATCGACCCAGGATTGGACGCGATCTGCATGAGGTGCCTGGAAAAAACGCCTGACCGTCGTTACCAGAGCATGGAGAATCTCGCCGATGATTTGCAAAGATTCATGGACGGAGGACAAGTTTATGCTCTGAGTGAATCATCGCCATCGAACCCTCAACTCCGTTTTGTGAAGGAAGGTCGAGAATCTTCGCAGTCCGACTCACCCACTAGGTCAACGACATTGCAGGCAGTGGGAACGAGAACCAAGAGTTGGTGGCAGTTCTGGAAATGAGCCGCTCCGCTCCAGATGCGAATTACGCTCAGGCAACGTCAGGAGGATGAGGCAGTGAGCAGGTGACGACTCCGCTACCCTGGGGTGACGATACAGTGACGATCCCCAATAGAGGAGTCGTCACCATATATCTATATTGGGTGTAACGAGTTGCGTCGTTGGTGACGATGGTGACGACTCCGATGGGCTGTTTTCTCTTTCTCTCTGCGATGGATGGAATGGACCACCCCCTCTCTCCATCCCTCCATTCTTCATTTTGAGAGAAAGTATAAAAAGGTAATTAGAGTCGTCACCGTCGTCACCCTTGACATAACTTCTTGCAGGACGGAGGGATAGAGGGTGACGACTGTGGGCGGCACAGTCGTCACCCAGTCGTCACGTCGTCACCTCTGAGTGGAGCGGAGTCGTCACCTCGTCCGTCATGACCTCTGCGAATCCTGCCCAACGATCTTGGGCGACATCCTGTGGAGAATCCCAGAGGTACACCGGCTCTTCCTCGACTTCGCCTTGGAAATACGCCCTGGCGTCGATCTGTGCCCAGCGCTGGTCATTCGATCGACCTCGGGTGAAGACGATGCCGTTGGCGACCAGGGACGAAGAGATGGCGTCGATGGCGTTTGTCAGCCGGGCAGGAGAGCCGGGAAGGAGGTTCTTCTGCTTGGTGGAGCCATCGCAGACCTCCAGCCACTTGGGCTTGATGCCCTCGTACAATTCGGACATCGTGCCCCGCCAGATTTCCCAGTCCTCGGGCATCTCTCCCCAGTTCGTCAATCTGCGATCCTTCATGAACGCCAGCACCGCCTTGCCCGTGAGGGTCTCGAAGGCAACCTCTCGGATCAGCGTATCGTAGTTCTCGCGGAAACGATCAGCCAACTGCAACCCTGTCCCCATCTCGCAGGCTCGAAACCACTGGTAGTTGTCGATCATCCGAGGAGCCCTGCCATCTTCCACTACTGACGCCTCGTGCTTGAGCCCGTTGGCAATCAGGTCATAGAGTGTCCCGAGGATGCCTGGTCCACGCTCATCCCACCCTTCCTCCAGATACCGCTCGGTCTTCCGTCTTTCTGGCGGGATCTTGGGCAAGCGGACCCGGATCGAGCGGGACAGAAAGTCGCTCTTGTCGCCCAACTCCGGGATGCCGTTGAACAGCACGGGGTTTGCACCGCCGAAGACCATTTCCTCATCGTCTTTATAGAGTCCCCGCACGGTGAACCCGGCACCCGTGCTCAATCGACAGTAGGCATCGCTCATGTCGCCGGAAATGCGGGACACGTTGTCATAGGCGATCAAGTGCCGGTTGCGTGCCTGAATCACCAGATCACGCCTCGTATCCGGCACGTCCTTGCCGTTGGCACGGATGCACGGGTCGATCATGGCGACGGTGAAGTTCATGAACGTGGTCTTCGCCGAACCCTCCTGTCCGTTGCCCAGCAAGATCGGGTACGGCTTCCGTCCCGCCAGGCTGGCGAGAAGGAAACACAGGTAGGTCTCCCGATCCTCTTGCCTGACGTTGATGAACTCCCACAGGTCATCGAGGCTCCCGCCCCGCCTGGGCAGTGCCAACTTGCCCATATCCTTCCTGGTCTCGAAGACCAAGCCGTCAGGGCAGGTTTCTAGAATCTGCCAGCCATCGCACGTGATCTTGACGACCTTTCCCTCGTTGAGCGTATCGATGTAGATAACATCATCGAGGCGTGTGATTCGCCGGTAGGTGGTGACGTAGGCACTGTAGCACGCCATCAGGTTCAACACGGCGTCTGATACTTCAGAACTCTTGATGATCTTGCCCGTTTGCTCCCTGAACGTCCGTACGAGCCAGTGGCGGAAGGATTGTGAATCCACGGGGCAAGTGATCCGCTGTTTCAGGTCCATGAACGTGGCGTTCACGACATGGGTGGCGGAATCCTTGGTGATCGTGCAGTGCTGCCGGGCGAGTTGAACCAACAAGGACACGCGGCTGGTCTTCTCCTGCTTCGGCTTCTCGGTCTTAGTCTCAACGGGTATCGTCACACCGTAATGGGCGAAGTAATCACGGGCGGTCTTTCGATCGCAGCCTTCTTTCTTGCCCTGGCAAGAGTGATGCGGGCAGAGGTAGGTGAGGGTGCCGCTCCGGTGCTGAGACAGCCTGACCTTCTTGTGTTCCGGGTTGAATGGGCATTCCTGGACCGGGTAGTGCGTGAAGACTCCAGCGATCTGCGGTTGCCCCGCCAGAAGTCCCATCTCCTCCAGTTGGGCTGCCAGGTCAAACCCAGCGATGGGCTTGAGTGGTTCGTCTGTCGGTTGCGCCCACAACTCATCGGAATCGACTGAGCCGAACCCGAACTGTTCATCCTCCAAGGCAGCTTCACCACCTGGACTCTGCTCAGTCGCCTCCATCTTCACTGTGATCGTGTACTTGGGAGTAAGGTCGGCGATGACCTTCTCGATCACACCTCGTTCCACAATTTCCAGCCGACCCGGCGACTCCAGAATGCGGGAGAGCCTGTGCGGTCGCTTCGGGATGTCAGTGCCCTTGCGTTTCATTGTGCCGTAGGCGGTCACGATCCGGGACGGGTTGAAGACGGCGGCGTCGATGTTGATGATCGTGTCGTCGTAGCCAGGGGTAGGCGGCTTGTTCTTCTCTCCGTGCTTGCAGGACACACCGAACCGGAGGGAGACCGCCTTGACGTATGCCTCCACAAGTGCCCGATCATCGGGTGTGTTGTCCAACAGCGTGGCATGGATCACGTGGGCACCGTTTCCGCTGTCCGCAAGGCACGGTTGAGCGAACCCCATCCCTATCAGGTAATCCCTCACCTCGATCATCTTGGTGATCGCCAGTGAATGACCCGCGTCAGTCGAAGAGACGCCTTTGCGTCTCCACGGATCGCCATCGAGGAACAGCCGTTTGATGGCGACGATATCGTGATCCTTGGTCGTTGTGTCGCATACCTTGATCCGGTTTCCCACCAAGGCGAGGAGATCGTCGGTGACTGGATTGAGAGAAAGGTACACCGACTCAGGCAACCTCCTCAACTCCTTGAACCCGTACTTGCCCTCGTACTTTCCCTCGCCCCTGGTAAGGTCTAGGATGGCTAGGGTCATCGCCTCCAGGTCATCGAACCAACCCGCCAACACGCCCAGGTTGGTGTCCGCCACCCTAACTTCATGCACGTCACCGGGGTCGCAGATGACGTGCAACGCCTGGTTGATGGAGTCGAAGTCGGGTTCGGTAATTAAAGATTGGTCGATATTTTTGTAGAAATCTTTCTGCTTCCATGCTACATTCATATTGATACTCTCGTGTGGCAAAGATGAGAGTCGCACATGTGACCCGGTGGGAGGCTCTTCCCACCGGGTCATTGTGCTTCAATGGGCTCCGTCCTGGAGTCCATCGGATGCACATGGCATCGAGCCTGCCGACCATGTGGCGTCCACCCTGTGCGAAGGTGAACTGCCGATCGGCATGTTGCTATCAGTCCGCTGTGGTCTCGGGCACGATCACCCGATTCGCGTCGAGCCATCGCCGCAGGTCAGCCACGGGAATTCGCCAGGTTCCCCCGATCTTGATCCCTGGCAACGCACCACATTTCAACAAGTCGTACACCATCGTACGGCTCAGCCGTAGCAATCGCATCGCATCTCGCACGTTGAGCATCTCGAACTCGCTCAGGTCTACCATCACAACACCTCCTTGTGTTTAGATAGTAGTATCATATCAAAATTCCCGCCCGTCACAACAAAATACTGCGAATCGCACTTTTAACCACAAACTTAGGTGTGAGTGACTCAACAGCGGCTCTGCGACCGGTAATTCTCCTTCTGCCGGTTCCAACCGAGCATGAGTGTTCTTTTTGTGGGCGACGAGTCTTACCAGACTCGCTGCACCTTACACGAAATAGCCAGCCAGGGGTGATCATCCCAGTGCCACAGTACAAGAATTGGAAATCCCAGCCGCAGACTGCGGCTCTTCCAGGTGGGTCACATGCCACACAGCCGTTGAGCGAAGGGTTCACCAGCACCTCTTACGATGCCTCTTCGCAATCCCCCCAACGTAATTCAGCCGAGGATCGCGAAGGTCGAGCCGGTCGTTGCCAGTGCAATGGAGGGCAAGCAGATCAGCGACGGGCTAGAAGTCACGATCCCAGACCGGGCAGTGCTTCTGCAACAGTTCCTCCACGGCTTGCTTCTGCTCTGGCGGAACTGGCAGAGCGCCCCGACCGAAGAGCGGGAAGCGGGTCTTCCCCTTCACCAGCAGCGTGAAGTCACCACTCCATTGGAGAGACTCGATCTTGTCCCACCGCAGCAATCCCCAGTACTGCCAGAGCCCACCCTCTCGAATCTGGAGCCGACCCGTCGCCATGATCAGGAAGTAAACCGCAAAGGAAGCACCGCACATTGGACTGAAAAGACGGAGAGACCCAAACAACGAACCAAACGTCATGACTCCAGTGAGCCCCATGACTAGCCAGAGTGCCGCGTTGAACAGAAACAGAACTCTTGTCGGGTGAGGTCCACAGTCCAAGAGCACACGACCACCGGCATTCAAGCCGAAGAGCCAGGTGCCCAAGAACAGCAAGAAGATCAAGCCCCAGAGGATGGCAAAAGCGAGCCAGGACGAGTCAGAGAGGGAGCGGTGGAAGACAGACGAAATCAACACTGCGACCAACAGCCAGCATACGAGGCAGATCAAGCCACAAATCAGGGCATTGGTTGCGCCCCGCCCCCAAGCCGTAGGTGTCATTCGTGCTGGCATGTCAAGACCTCGCGTAATCCACCGATGGGAGGGTCATTCTAGTCCAGGGGCGCTCGTCTTACTGCTTGATCTGTTCGCGGCTGAATGACCGGATGACATAAGACTGTTCGTTGATCCTGCGTTCACACGCCTCGTAGATCTGACGCACTTTGGAGATTCTGCTCGTCAATAAGAAAGGCAATCCATGACGATCAAGCGTCCGGTTCTCATTCTCCTTGAGATCCTCGATCACCTCATGAGGAACGATCGAATCATCTATGCCATCGGGGTCCATGAACCCAGCCAGGTCGCTCAGATTGATGCGTCTGTCTCTCCAGACAAAGGGATCGTTTCCGCAAGTTCGATAGTCTCTGATCAACCCGACCACCTCCCCGTCTCGCCCGACTTCGACGCCGTGCTTCAGGGCTTTGAGGAAGACAGGATCGTTCCTTGGCAACCTCTTGATGAAGGGAAGAGCAACGCTTCGACCATCGGCAAGCAAAAGGGTCTTGTCGGTCAGCGCTTTGACAACAGCAGGGTGATCCAGGCGTTCAGAGTACCAGAGGGGAACCGGTGAGCCAGTTATTAGCATGTGGCAAGCAGCAAGACCCAGGAGGGGATAGACGAGGAGCCAGCGAGCCCATCGCCATGTCCTGGGCTTGGACTTGTCTTTCCCGATGTCGCTGAAATCTAAATCGACGACCATGATCGGTGACCGAGATGAGAGGCACGATGTCCTCATTCAATTCTACGCTGTCATCGGAAGTCCTATAAGCCCGCTACAGGCTGTTCTGGATCAAGACGTTAAATCCATCAGGGAAGAGCCCACAGAGGCTCTGGGGGGCTCCTGAAGATCGTCAGACGGGTCTGATATGCCCCCAGCCGTTCCACCCTCACGACTTCTTGTAAAGCTCGAAGCTGCCCCGAGCTTCTGGCGGTAAGAATCGACCGAGCAGCCCCGCTTGCCTGATGATCCACTCCCCTTCGATGCACATCCTCTCCCGGTCCATGTGACCGGAATACTGCACTTTGTGCCGTCTCCTCTGGGCTGAAACGACCTCGTGCCCTTTGACGATCCAATCGGTTTCCATTGCCCCTCGATAGCTTTTCGTAAACTCCACGACACCTCCTGTGATCCTACCGTCAAGATCGGACGTGTCAGGGAGTCGTGTGGTCACAACGACGCTTTCCTTGCCGAATTGCTCGATCACTTTCTCCAGCTTTCGCCTCCTCCCCTGGGTGATGTCGTCCTGAAAAGCCTCCACCAGCCTTTCGAGGAGATCCGAGACATCGGTGATTTGGTCATACATCTGACCGGTTACTCTGTCACCAGCCTGGTGGATTTCTGCGACCAGAGGGAACACTCCGAGGTGCTCTGATTGGTAGCGATAGAACCCGACCCACCGACCCGTCACCTCGACCGGTTCAAGACCATCGTCAGTCATGGGGTCGCCCCTGGTTTATCAGAGTCATTCTACGCTCTATACGACTCCCCAGGCGTCTCTCAACTTGGAGGATGAATCTATCAGCCAGAAGCCCAGAAGCGTATTGAGAGCCTCCACGGCAATTACAAGTAAAGTACAATCTCACGCCCTGATTAGCGACCTGACACCCCGATAACAACGCTTGTGCCAGCCAGCCGATGTCCGCAAGCCAGTTGTTCAGGATGAAAAGTGGCACCCGATTCCGCTCCAAGTCGTTGAAATGCTATTCGCTCGAATGGAACACTACCCAAAGTGAATGGCGGCACGATGCTCGATGCTGAGTCGGGCTGCCTCGAAGAGAGTGAGCCAGGCTAGCCGCTCGATCCAGTATGGACCTCCCTTTTCCGCTTCCTCAGCAATTACACTCGCATCGGCATCGCTGAGTTGGCGGTCACGAAGCACGATTCCAAGTGGTGCGGCGACAGTGATGAGTTCCTCCAGCAAACGCACGCTCGAACCTATGCCTCCCCCGTCGATCCTCTGAGACTCCAAGACCTTTGGAAAGTCGATGGGGACATAGTAACCCTCACAGTCAGAATGCCAGAGCAAGTGATGCCTGGGTGAAGCGATCTTCTCCAGAACCGGATCGTGTGCAGGTTTCTCGCCTTCGACGACTGGAGGGGGCATCTGAACGGGCTGTCCAGTCCATTTCGCATATAGGCGACGGACGAAGGGCTGCTGTCTCTGATCCAACCAGCTCGCGTAGAAGCGCCTGAGATAGTGGAGAAAGGAGTATGGGAACCCGGTCACCCCGGATCGGTCACGCAACATCGGTAACGATGTTGGCTCTTCATGTTTGGGGAGACCGTGCAGACGAAGGATCTCGTTGATGATGTCAAAGTCACCTCGCACAAGCTCTGCACCCTCGGGATCGCTTTCTAGGAGGTCAGAGAGGATGCCGACCGTGATGGAAAGTCCCATAAGCCGCCTTGTGTGCCTCCCAACTGACAAGCTCTCTTCGACCTTACCTCGCCGAAAGCAGCACCCATCCGAGCCAGCCGAGGTAGATCAGCCCGATGCCAAGGAAGAGAAGTGGAAATCCCAGCCGCAAACTACGGCTCTCCCAGGTGGGTCAGGTGCCGCACAGCCGTTGAGCGAAGGGTTTGTTAGCGCCACCGACAATTCCCCGCTTCAATCCCCAGAGCTTGAGGCTGCCCAGGATCGTGAAGGTCAAGCCGACAGTTGCGAGTGGGAACCAGTCTGTGAAGCTGATCATAGCTCTACCTCTTGGAGATCGATTCGATCCCGTCCTACTCGTTGACTGAGAAATACTCTCGCCAGAAACCAGCGATCTCCTCAAGTTGAGGGATCGATTTCTTCTCGAACTCCATTGTGCTACCGACATAATCCCTTGCGGCTTGATACAACCAAAGCGGAGCTTCATCGCGATTCAGGATAGACCGCAGGGCGTTCTCCACAATCAGCAAGTCCCAACTCTTGATGTTCCGCACTGCACTCCACTTGATGGACACGCACTCGTTCTGCTCAGCCTGGATCTCCAGGAGCAGAGATCGGAGTCGCTGTCTGCGGACATCAGTTGGGTCGCCCAGAAAGGATTTAATCTCTTTGATCGCCCGATCTGCCAATTCAACGTATCGCTCTTTGCCTGGTTTCTCGCGTAGCCGCCCCTGAGCCTGTTTGGCAAGGAACAAGGCGAATGCACTTGCAGCATCGGGGTTCTCGCACAGCTTCTTGACGACAGTCAGCCGGGTGACCTGAACAATCTCTTTGCCCTGGATTGCCTCGATGATCTCCTCCAACTTTTGCACTTGCTTGGGGAGAGCGGGTTCAGATGGAGTCTTCTGCCTCTTGACTTGATTCTGCTTCGATGTGGATCGCCTTGCGGACTGTCTGCTCTTGGCAGCAGGCTGGACACCGAGTCCCAAGTCTAAGAGGATCTGTCCGAGCCCCTTCTCCAAGTGCTGAAGAGCATCGTTCAGGCTTTTGTAGCTCTTATTCCCGCTCCAGACCATCCCGCCTTCGTCGATCGCTCGGATGAAGTTGTCCGTGTTGGCATCGTTGCCGATCTCCACGGTGCCGCAGCCCTGGAGCCACAGGGTGATGTTGGGGAACGACACGTCGAACAGCAATTTCAGTGGCTTGGTCATGGAGATCTCTACACGTAGAATGGGGTGAAGGTTCAACGTCGTTAGCCGAAGGAGATGGTAGATGCCCGAGGATTACCACTTCGCTGATGCACCGGAACCGGTGCTCTCGAACACGAGGTGTCCGTTCTGTGGGCGCTTCAAGGACCAGGAAATCGATGACCATGATTTCTGGGAGCCCACAGAGTGCTCCCATGCCTGTTGCCAGGACTGTGCCCGACCGCAGTACGACGAGAAGTCGCTGGAACCGCTCTTGTACTCTTTGTGCCCGAATTGCGATCGTGCCACAGTGCTGAAGAACTGACGCCATCCAGAGAAACTTGGCATTCGTAGGCTACTCTGATTCCCCCACATCCCGTACCATTGCTGTCAGACGAGTGCATCCGTTTGTTGATCGGGATGGGAAGGAGCCACCTGCAATTCTCGATGCCATCCTTCACAGAACCGATTCGTCGTAGCACACCCATTCGACCACGTTCCCCTCGGGGTCAGTGACGTATAACGACCGCCAATGTACCCAAGCGTGTTCAGCAGTTGTGACCGTCTGACCCAGGCTCTCCAGTCTCGCCTTCTCCGCATCATAGTCAGCCAACGCAATCTCGAAGGCGATGTGGTCAACCGTGGATGTTGCGGCACTAAGTCCCCGATAACCGGGACTGGAAGACCGGTCGAAGAGAGCGAGGACTTGAGTATGAGCCGCATAGCCATCGGCGATCTTGAAGAAGACAGCGTTATCGGCACGTCGCATCACTTCCAAGCCAACGATTTCCTCGTAGAAGTGCTGCATGGTGTCCAGATCGGTGACCCGTAAGGCGATCTCGTTCAGGGCTTTGATCGGTCGCTCGTGGTTGCGCATGAACGGAGCCTTCCAGCGTTGAATACTCGTTCCTCGTCGGCATTACCGAGACTCGTCAATCCACCGATCCCAAAGCCCGGCATCGGTTCCCTGGGGTCTCAGGTCTTTCTGCAAGAGGGACGGTTTCCCAGTCCTTTGCGACTCAGAGGTCTGATCTGCTCCGAAGAGAAGCCGACGACTGAGACTCATGATGGCTCGGGAAATGGTGATCGTGAGAAACACGTACGCCATCACAATCACGGGGACCGCCACAATGAAGAAGACGCCGACCACGACGAACAATAGCCCCAACACGAGAGTTGAAAAGGGGAAAGCCACTACTACCGCTGTGGCAGCAAAGAGAGCGAAGAGGTAGCCGATCACGATCCCACCCAGATTGAGTCGGAATGAGATCAGCGGAGCCGCCCTGGTTTGTACAGGCATCGCCTCAGCCTCCCGAGCGATCTGAGATCAAGGCTGTGGATTGACCGATCCCGCAATTGGTTCTCGATTCTTAGCGTGGAGATGGCAAGAAAGCTGCCCGCCGACGAATGCGACGATTAGAACGATGAGCGAGTGACCAATCCTCACAAAGTTGTCGGTGGTTCCGATTGATCCCGTCAGCGATAATCCCGCCGAGTTCAACCCAGTAGCCGCTGTGATGTCCTGGAACGTGTTGGCGAGGTATAGGTCCATCTTGCCGTCGTTGTCGAAATCGGCGTAAGCAAATCCTGTTGGGATAGACCTCGGCACTTTGGAGTCAAGAAAAGCCAGTGCCTTGGTCGTGAGCAGCCTCGGTTCAATGGCGGGGACCAGAGACAGCCCCAGGTATGCTGATCCGAAGAGAGCAAACCCCAGCCAGAATGCCTTCCTCGAGCCAGTTCGATGGACGGCGAGAAGGACGGAGGTCAGTAGACCACCCAGCAAGACGCTGAAGGTAATGATGTCCCAGGTCTCATTCGACTCACGCAGGGCGGCAAAGCCGACCCCGAGGACCAGGACAAGGATCACCAGGGTGCCGAGGTGGAAACGGAATCGCCTCATGGCATGGTCCCGGAAGGGTTGAAAGATGATCTGCCAGAGACGATCTTATGCTGAGTTCGATTCCTGGGAAACGCCAACCAACCTGATCTGAGCACCGAGGCTCTGGACGATCTCCGATGGACCACATCAGCTACAAGTTCTCGAAGCGACTCCCGAAACAGCGGAAGCTGGTCGCCGAGCTTCGGCAAGCCGCAACCGTGATCGATGAAGCCATCAAGGCATTGAAAAAGGGTGAGACGATTCGCCTGGATGAAGGTGAGCCCCTGGACCCGCTCCACACGGTTTACATTGCCGTCCAGCACGCTGCCTCGATCTTCGCTGAGCGGGTCAGTGTGCTTGACGAGTTCGAGCCCTATTTCGAGATCGTTCTCAAGGCGGAACATGAATACATGCCCTCTGGTCCTCCCATGAGCCCCCTGACAAGGAGTTACTTCACGACCTGGGCGTTCTTCGATCTTGGCTTCGGACGTTACAAGGAGACTCTAGGTAAGTGCCTGCTGGATGCGGGGACGGCGCTCGGCTTTGACGCCAAGGTCATGGATGCGATCCGAACCTGCTCAGAGTCCCGGATGGGCATCTACGAGCATGTCGGGCTCAAAGGAGGTCGCTGGCTGTTCAAGGAGTTGATCACTGAGGAGCAGTTCGAGTGCCATGTACCCACGGGCTATCAAGGTCACGTCGGGGAACTCTGGTACGGGCGGGTTCTGCCTCCGATTTCCCCGATCAATTACCGCGTATTCCTGACGACGCCATACGTCCTCCTGAACTTCGGCAGAGAGGACTGGACTGCCTACCTCAACAAGTCATTGCTCGATCTGAAGGTGCCCGAGGGGATTCGACTGGCTTACTTCCTGAAACATGGGAAAGAGCCGAACCAGTGGAACGAGTTTATCTTTCAGGCTTACCACCATCACCAGTCGGATGCCATCTTCCTGACAGGGCTACCAGATGTGCCTGGGAGCTTGCCGCATGGTTCGAGAGACTGAGGACGAGTCTCCGTAAACCGGTCTTGTCCCTGATCCGTGGTGGCTCTTCGCGAGCATGAATAAGCAGCCAATACGCCTTATAAAAACTGTTGCCGACATCTCTGGAATTCTTTGATCTTCACGCTTCCTAACTGCTGGATACCCTGTGTATGCTCATCGGGGGTAATTGCTCTGGAGGAGTGCCGAGCAGACTCCGTGGAACGATGTCGTTACCACCAGCCCGTCGAAGGACAAACCGATGATTCAGCCACCAGTCGAAGCCCGCTGGCGTGAACTCGAATCTAACGCCCACCTGCCTGATGTCCAGGAACTCATCCGGCAGGAGATTCTGAACGGCACAATACGTGTCCGTCCCAAGCCGGGAGGCGGAATCCGTATCCTGCCGGTTGGTATCCCGGATAGGGAACAACCGATCGAAGTGGAACCCCCGCCCGCCCCATCGCAGGAGGAGGCGAGCCCACCGAGGAGAGTGGGTTTCAGGGGTCGCCTCGCACGCCGCTAACAGTTCCTTGATAGCTGTGAGCCTTCGGTCGGGACGTGTGCTGGGACCGGTCCCGAATTCCACTTACGGTGCTTCGTGTAGAGGTATCTGGAAAGCTGACCTCCGAACCAAGCCATGAACAACGTCAGTAGCGAATTCCCGATCCTCACGAAGTTCTCGGTCGTGCCGCTCCCTCCCTTGAGAAGCCACTTGTAGTATGCGGTGAGCGGCTCATTTCTGATCAGGTAACTCTGGGATGGGACTGTGACGGTTTGATCTGGCTGGCTGTTTTGGAGGTCGCCCCAGGCTTGACCGGTGATGAGGACGGGACTACGCGGCAACATGGAATCAAGGTAAGTGAGCGCCTTCCTCGTCAACAACCTGGACTCGATCGACGGGATCAGGGAGAGCCCCAGGTAGATCCAGCCGAACAGGGCGACGCCAATCCAGAACGCCCGCCTAGATTCTGTGCGATGAATGGCGAAAAGGATCGAGATCAGCAGCACGCAGAGCGTCAGGGAAAAGAGCCAGCCAGCCCACGTCTCGTTCGCTTCCCTCAGTGCGGCGAAACCAATAGCGACAAGCAGGACGACAACGAGCAGGCTGGCGATGTTAAAACGGACGCGCCTCATAGCTCGATCCCCAGAGGAATAGAATCAACAGCCTTCGGCGATGGTAAGCGAGTTTGGGCATGATCGCTACTGGCGCTTCGCCCACGCTGAATATGGGATGAGAAGCGGAGAATACTCTCTGCAAGACGACTCTGACCGCGATCAGCATCATGGCACGATGGATGGAGATGGGGTCGTCCAGGTTCACTCACGATCGGAGAGATTTGACATGCGGGTGCCAAAACTACTTGTCGGGGCGTTAGCCCTGGCTTTCCTCTTCTCGTCTTCGGCTTATGCCCAGAAGGGGCGCAGTTCGAGTTCAAGCAAACCTAGCAGTGGATCAAGTAGACCATCGGGTGGCGGCTCCATGTTCGGTGGAAGTAAGCCGAGCACAAGCAGTAAGCCGCCCAGTTCTTCTGTTGGCGGAAAGAGCCCCACCGGTGCGGGTAGCTCGATGTTTGGCGGAAGCAAACCCTCCACCTCGTCGAACGATAACAAGAGTGGTTCAACTACCTCTGGCATGTTCGGCGGTAGCTCCTCCAAGCCCAAAGGCAACCAGACAAGTTCCAAGCCCACCACCGGCAGTGTGAGCACCAAGGCACAAGCCCAGAGGCGGGAAGAGAGCCGCCAGGCATACATCACCACCCAGAAGGCGACAGCCCCTCCCAGGAGCGAAGCGGTGATTGGGGGACGGTCTGTCAAGGTTGATCCCTCGTCTCCCTCTGTCACGCAGCTTCGTGAGCAGCCATCGACCTATATTCAACCCGCCGTGCGACAGGAACGATTTGTCCAGCACGTCACCGTGTACCACTATGCTCATCCCTACGACTACTACTGGGGTCGCCCGGTAGGGTACGGCATCGGTCCCTACTCCGGTGGGTTCTGGTGGATGATGATGGAGTGGAACGCCCAGCGTCGGGCTGATTGGCTTTACCACAATCAAGCGCGGATCAGTGCCGAGGCGTATGCGGATGGCGCTCGTGACGCGGCGGTGCAGCAACGACTCGCCGCCCTGGAAGCCCAGAAGGTTTCTCGGGATGTGAACTACGTGGACCCGGAGTTCGCCTCCGACCCCACGGACCAATATGATCAGAACTACGTGGAGGCGGCTTACAACCCCACGGTGATGCCGGTTCAGGTGAGCGTGGCTTCTAGCCCCTCGGCGATGCCGTCTCAGAGTAGCGGTGGGTCAGGTGTGGGGACAGCCCTGCTATGGCTCTGCGGGCTCGGTGCTGTCGGGGCAATCGGCTACGTGGTCTTCAATGTCCGCTGGGGGAAGTGATGAAAGCCTGCATGCTCGCGGGGGACACGGGTTCTACCGACCGGTCGGACTCTCGCGGTCATTGAGGAGAGTGGGATGAAGTCCGCAGATGGCAAGGGACGCACATTGTTTGAGATGCTCACTGGTCGGAACAAGCGGGACATGACCGCCCAGGAGCTTCACGTTTACAACCCGCTTCAGGCGAAGGTCGGCTGGTCTGTCAGCATCAGTTACGAAGATGATCTGTCTGGCTGCAAGTTCTTCGTGGAGTCGATCTGGGTGTGGGAGACCAAGGTCGGTGACAAGACTTTCTACCACACCGACTACAACCTCAAAGCGATGGCGGCTGTCGGGCAAGATAAGCCGATCAGGGTCAAGCTGCGAGTGATACCCGACGATGACTCGTCCAACGAACTCGGGCACAAAATCCAGGTGCTTCGCCCCTACATGGAGTTCGGTTGGAAGTTTGCGGAGGACAACAACTTCCTCGACGTGCTGGCTGACGAGGAAGGTGTGTTCAAGATCCTCGCCGACCGGGATGGCAATCCGATTGATGAGCACGATCAGCCGACCTACTGGCGTGTCGATGATGTCCGAGACCCGTACAAGTGCCGGGCGACAGTCCTCAAGGATCTCGACGAGGACGGGTCCGTCCAGAAGGACGAACTCCAATATGCCGACTACCTGGTCTGGGACTATCACCGGGATACGACAGACCCGGTAACCAAGCTGACGTATCGTGAAGTCCTCAACGTCGAAGAGGAGGTCGAGTACGAAGATGGTGAGGCAAGGTGCCTTTGGTTCACGATTCACACCGGTCATGAAGTCGAACCATTTCAGGTTGCCGTGATCTGATTTGGACACCCAAGGCGTCCCTGGCTGACCGAGCGGGACGAATTGCGGCTCTCTTGCCCGTCGTCTAAGATCCTGATCTCATCGTCGAATCGATCGTACGGAGCCAACAGAAGCGGAAGAGCCGAATGAGACTCGATGGGAAAGTGGCTCTGGTCACCGGTGCATCGAGGGGGATTGGACGGGCTATTGCTGTGCGGCTCGGTCAGGAGAGAGCCGCCGTCATCGTCAATTACTCTGGTAACCACGAGTCAGCCCGTGAGACCGTTTCTGCCATCGAAGCGGAGAGCGGTCGTGCTGTCGCCGTGCAGGGCGACGTTGGCAAGGTCGGAGACATTCGGCGGCTCTTCGATGCCACCTTCGAGCACTTCGGCAGTCTGAACATCCTCGTCAACAATGCAGGAGTCATGTTCAACAAGGCGGTTGCGGATGTCACCGAGGAGGAGTTCGATCACATCTTCGCCGTCAACGTCAGAGGGACATTCTTCGCCTGCCAGGAGGCAGCCAAACGAATGGCGGATGGAAGGCGGATCGTCAATTTCTCGTCGTCCACGACCGTCAAGATGCTGCCGACCTACGGCACATACGTCGCCACCAAGGGGGCGGTGGAGCAGATGTCGCACGTCCTTGCCAAAGAATTGGGTCCGAAGGGCATCACGGTCAAGGTCGTCTCGCCGGGACCGACCGACACGGAACTGTTTGGGCAGGGCAAGACCGAGCAAGACAAGCAGCGGTTTGCCCAGATGGCGGCGATAGGGAGGCTGGGGCAGCCCGAGGACATCGCCAATGTAGTGGCTTTGCTGGTCGGCGACGAGGCTGGCTGGATCACCGGGCCGAACATCCGAGCCAACGGCGGGACTATCTGAGCAAGGAGGTGTCCCTGCGGGCGATGTCGGTCACTTGGTCGATTCAGTGGTTCTCAATCCGGTAGCCGCTGATCGGTCCATGACCGCTGACCTCCTGAACTATTCCTGATTCCTGCTTTTTTGATTGCCCCTTCTATTTGACAACGGATATGATTACTCGTCCGGTCAAACCCTGCTCCCACCAACACTCTCAGGAGCCTGCAATGCCCGAAACCGTGGTCCACTTCCAGGTTCGGATGCCGCCCGTCCTCCATGAAAGACTGGCAAGTTGGGCGAAGGATGACAAGGCATCCCTCAACGCTCTCGTGGTGGAGATACTTCAGAGAGCGCTGAAGGATTACGAATCGGACGAGACGACAAGCGAACGAGCGCTCGCCTATAGCTCATAAGCGCGGGACCGTCATCGCCGTGCCACCGGTGTTTTCTTGGTGACCTTCGCCGACCTCGCCATGCCAGTCCACCTCTTCGGCGGAGGGGGTCATACCCTTTGAAGCTGGTCAAGCCCAGCTACCGGTGATGCCGCAGCGTGCCGCCTTGTCCAGCCGCTCGTCGGACACGCAACTGCCGAGCCGCCTGCCTTATGTAACGAGCATGGTCCCGGGACTGGAGGGTCTTCTCTTTGCCGCTGATGTCGCAGGTTCCCACCAGCACGACGAAGCGCCAATCGGGTCGATCCAGCGGACTTGCCATCGAGTTCCGCCCAAGAGTCGGAGTGGGTAAGCACTTGCATTCCCCGATCCGAAGCGGATAATCAACATTACAAGTGGTCGGATGACGAGATGAAGGACAACCCGGCGCTGCCGGGAGGTTCGTTAAAGAGTAAGCCGACGTGGGAGAGCAATTAGATGCTTTCCCACGTCGGCTTTTTTTGCCTTCGGCAATGCCCCAGGGGCACAGCACCGCAAGTCACGAGGGATCGGGAAGACTGCGACGGGATGTCTCCCCAGCCATCATCAGCGAGCGACGATCTTGGACTCCCACCGAAGCCGACGAACCAGAGACCAAACCCGAAAAGCCTGGTACGCCTTCTACCGGCAGGTGCGATTTGCCCGATGGCTGGGCTTCGTCAGGGTCGATTGCGACCTGATCCGAGCGTACCGAAAAGGGCGAATCTCGAATTGAGTCACCTCCCGACTCTTCTCCTTGAGGTTCCGTTGCTGGAGGAACAGAAAATGAACCACGCTCATCATGAATCAACATGCCGACGAGGCTGCACTGGTCTCACTCATCGGATCGGCATGACCGCAGGACCGCAGGTTCGGGTCACGTTGTCCGCTGACCTCCTGAACCATCTGCGACGGACGGCTCAAGAGAAGCACGTCCCGTTGAGGTGGCTGGTAGCAGGGCTTGTCTACGACACTTTCGAGTCCGGGTTGGAACGATCCGTGGATCGTCAGGTCGCCCTCCCTGGACACTGATCAAGCAATCCCTGGTGTATCGCCAAAGCGAAAAGTGAGGCGATCACATAATCATCCGATCCGCCAAAGAGACAGGGAGCGAAGTCGCTTCGTGCAGTTATCGGAGCCCTCACCATGCCCAAGACCAAAGCACTCCGCGACGAGACAACGTACCGTCTCCTGCCACCCCTCGATGCCGAGACCTACGCCGGGCTCAAAGCCAACATCGCCATCAACGGCGTCCAAGTCCCGATCGTCCGTGATGAGAAGGGCTACATCCTGGATGGCTTCTCAAGGGCGAAGATCGCCAGGGAGCTTGGTTACGAGTGCCCTTCCGTTGTCGCAAAGGGGCTCACAGACCAAGAGAAGCGGTCCCAGGTCAGAGCGTTGAATCTGGCACGTCGGCAGTTGGATTGGCAAACAAAGCGGGAGATCATCGCTGACGAGATCAAGGAGAATCCCGACAGATCCAATCGCTGGATCGCGAGATCACTGGGAGTCCATCATGCAACGGTCATCAAAGTTAGAAATGATTTAACGTCTACTGGTCACGATATCCACTTCGACAAGTTGGTCGGGAGGGACGGGAAGAGACGCTCTGCGAACGGCTCGATTCCGCCGAACGACCCTGATCGCCCTGACCGACGCACCTACTACAACTTCCGGCTCGGCAAGCTGAGACCGAGACCATCCGACCAGGAGACGCCTCCGGGTCTCGCACGGTTCCTTTGCGAGACCATCAGCCCCGAGTACGACGTGCAGACCATCCTCGACCCTTGCGCCGGGCAACGGGCAATGACGAAGCCCTGGCGAGGTCGGCGGGTCATCAGTTTCGAGATCGAAGCGGGGAGGGATTTCTTCGAGTGTCCCGATCGCATCGAGTGCGACCTGGTGCTCTGCAACCCGCCTTTTAGCCAGGATGGCGAAGGCAGTACCGGCTATCAGCCCGAGCGATTCTTGCGGCGGATCGTCGAAGTGGTCCCCCGGCACACGCCGATCGTCCTGATCACGCCGATGGGGATGCGGCTCCACCAGGAGAAGAGGTCGAAGCGTTGGCGTTGGCTGCGGGACGAAGCCCCGCCGATCACATCGATCATCTCGCTGCCACGTGATGCATTCCCAGCCGTGGATTACCACGTCGAGATATTGCTTTTCAACATGTCCAAGTTGAAGCCGCACTACTTCCTGCCTGATCGCTATCTCTGAGCGGATGACTGTCGCAACGCCGCTTCAGAGATCATCAGGATTGACCGCTTGGATCAACGGAAGATACTGGGACGCCGCAACCAGAGTATTGCCCTCGCTCCGAAGTGATAGCCCGATCTGCTGGACCCGTTCTCGCATCCAACGGCATTTGTGAACCAACTCTCCGATAGGTCGGGGATCGAAGGACGGGGCGTAGACCTTGTATTCGCCAGAGTGGAACGAGCGAGGCTGGCTAAAGGGGTCGGCGAACAGGTAGGTCTTCCGGTCCAGATCCTCGCCGTAGAGCCTCAGCAAACGACGGAGGTGTGCTGGAGCCATCACGAAGATGGCACTTGCTTGGTTACAGAGTTCACGGTCCACCTGGAGGGGGCAGTGACCACTGGCATCGATACCCCAGTGTTTCAGCATCCCGAGCGCACGGTCGTTGATACACTCTCCCGCACACACACCAGCAGACAGGGCGGGGTCGTCTGCGTGCAGATGGCGATAGAGGTAGTAAGCCAGCACCGACCGGCAGCAGTTGGCGTAACAGATGAAAAGCGGTGTTTCCACGTCGATGGCTCCCACGAGGAGAGGGACTGATCGGGGCAGTGGCTCACTGTCAGGGGTTCGTTCCTGTGATCATCCCGACTCGCAGATGAAGCGTCCAGGCGACCCCCGGCTCCTGATCCGGGTTGCCCAATGCTGCGACGAGTTCTTCCCGTATCTCCTCAAACGGATCTCGCCCGGTCTCTTTGCAGTATCGGAGCGAACCGGACCATGTGCCCATGTGGACGGCGAGTCGGTTCATGTCCAATTTTTGTACGAGGTGGAAGCGGGACGGCGTGACCTCCTCGAACGGGAACGGCGAGGAACGGTAGCCCTCCTCGATGTGTCCGGTGTCAGCCGATTATTCCCAGTTTCTCGAAAAGAACAGCATTCCGCTTCTTCGCATCGTTGATCAGTTTATCGAATGATAGGACTTCTATGTAGACTCCCAGGTTCGGGTTGTATCCAAAAAACCCGTGAGAATCAGGTGTGGGCGTGAGTTGGGCGTTTTCAGCTTGGGTCATGAGCTTCGGAGTTAGATCACAAACTACGTAGGCGTAGAACGGAATACGATCAGGAACTCTGATTGGACGCCCTTGGCGGTCTTTTGCCTTCCCCGCCTTGATCTCTCGAACATAGCTGTAGACCTGGGCGATAGGATTATCCTCGTCCGTGTAATCGTCTCTGGCTGGACGCTTGAACTCGACTAGCACAATCGACCCAAACGGGGCATCGGAGTCTGCGAATGCGAAAGGATTATTGAATATTACAAGGTCGGCACGGTTTTGACTTGAAAGCTCGACAGGCTCAAGGTGCCTAAACTGCTTGTCGGAAGCAAGATAGTAGTGATAGGCGAGTTTCTCGTCGATGATCCAGAGGTTCATCCTGTCAGATTGGATGTCGTCGGATGTCTTCTTCAAAGGGAATATAATTTGGTGGACGCTCTCTTCCAACGGGTAACGCCCATCAGCCCGCAGTCCCAGCCTGTCTGTCAGGAATGCGAGAGTGGCTTTCCTGTGGGCAACGTAGCGTGCGAGTTTCGCCATACCATGTTCATTCCACTCCTCGATGAACGTCTCGAAGACTGTTCGACCCTCGTCTGGTGATCCGACCTTGCCATTCGATGCCTGTATCTCGCTTGCCTTCACTCTCAACTAGATTCCGTAGCGTTGGTCAATCTTATAGAGTTCCACGTCAAGCTTGTCATCCGGCAGGTTAGCGGGGATCTCATCAAGCCAATCGGAACGATGCTTCACCAGCGGGCGGTACTGGGGAGCTTCTTTCTGGACGTACTCCCGAATCCGCTCTTCCTTTGAACGACGGATAGGCTCTGTGAACGGGGAGAGGAACTCGCTTGCTGCGGCAACTGCACCATCGATCAAGTCTTTCCATGTCAGTTCGTCGCCAAGTGGAAGCTCAAACTGATCGTGAATGTGGAACGCCGTCCTCTCCGTGTTGACGGTCTCATCGAGATACTTGCCGGATATGTAACCGGAGTAAATGACTGGCTCTTCGTTGTCCTGCCCTCTGAGCGGCGTTAGAAGATTCGGTATCTTGCCAATGAGTGGATCGGATCGGACTGCTCGTTGATGGGCACAATAGAAAACGCGGTGCTGTCCGTCTTGAGCAGAATTGACCAAGATGTGATGAACTCGAAAGTTCTTCTCTTTGATCTTGATCTTGCTCGTTTGCGATTGGACACGCATCTCCGAAGAGAAGAACCTCTTCAAGTCAATCCGGGTGTCGGCGTCCTCATCGACCAGAGTTATCTTCGGGCAGGAGTCCAGGGCAAAGTACTCCAAGCAGTGCTCGATGATGCGCCTGGAGATTGTTTCAGCGCTCTTGGGGCAGGGCTTCTCGTATTCCGACCTCAGACCGACCAACCTCACAGAAGTAGTCAGCAGTACTTCTTCCATTTCCTTCTTTGACTGCCGCTCGATCCCACGTTCCGTGAAGGCAAACTCGAAGCTTCTTCTCCAACACCTCTCAGACTCGATAAACGTGCTGTCAATCTCTGCCTTCTCGAATGCCTTCAGCCACAGCAATCGCCCGACGCCCTTGCCGCCTTTAGCCACCTTCTTGGTAGTGTCCGAGGTCTTGAACGCACGAAAGTTCTCCTCCGTAAAACCGATCCCGTTATCCCGGATTACGAAGTTCTCTATCGGACCAAGAGCGATCGAGGTCTGATCGGACTCTAACAAGCCTTGTGATTTATCACGTTCAACGAAGACCTCGATCGACCCCTTTCCCTCTGCTCTTTCCTCGATGGCGTGGATCGAGTTGATGATCGCCTCGAAGAGCGGAAGAAGAGGATTGGACACAGCGAGCTTCGTGTTGTTCACCCGACCTCGAAGATCGATATCCATGTGGTGGCTCCCAGCAGCCAGATTACTGAGCCCGATTCAATCACAATCGCAATCGTTTACTAGAACGCCAGAGGCTCGTTCCGTAGACGTTCATCATCTCACCTTCTCTGGACACCTGTCCATAGGTCAGCGGGCGACGAGAATCGGGCAAGAATGAACCCCAAGCCCAGGAGGGGTGAGCTATCCCGAACCAGGTGAGAGGAACGATTCCCCGTTCCTTGTCCCTCCCTACCGGTTCCAGTACGCTGGTAAATTAGGCAGCCACCTCCATGAAGCGAAGCATTGATGGTGCTTGCATGGAATCTAGTGGCTTGCCTTACCAGACCAAGACGGGTCAAAGACTCCTGACATGGCAAGCAGCGCCGCTCAGAAGATCCCCGAAGTAGGTCAGGCTGTGCGTGTTCGCAACCGCCTGGCGACGGTACGTGCCGTTGAGCCCTACGACAGCCGCACCGGTAGCGGTCGCTTGCACATCATCGATGTCGAGTATCTCGATGACTGGCGATACCCGGAAGCTGAGCAGTTGCTCTGGGAGGTCGAGGCAACCGGCACCGTCCTCGGAACCACAACTCTTCCAGGAGTCGATGCCAACCGACCTGACAGCCCCCAGGCATTGCAGGCGTTCGTGAACGCCCATCGCTGGACACGTCTGAACCGGTTGCGTGAGGGCGAGGACATCAAGGACGAGCCGCTCCTGGGTGTCTGGAATTCAGCCATCCAGGTTCATGCCTACCAGCTTGAGCCGGTGCTCAAAGCCTTGGCGATGCCCCGCGTCAGCCTCCTTCTGGCGGATAGCGTGGGCTTGGGAAAAACGATCCAAGCCGGGCTGGTGCTGGAAGAACTGCTGCTGCGACGACGCATACGGCGCATCCTGGTCGTCTGCCCCGCGATGCTCCAGCGGCAATGGCAGTACGAGTTGAGGAGGAAGTTCAACCTGGACTTCCGGGTCATCGACTCGGACTCGACGTTCAAGCTGCGGCGGGAAATGGGAATCGACACGAATCCCTGGAAAGCCTTCCCCCGCGTCATCACGTCGATGGACTACCTGCGGATGCCCGATGTCCTCCAGCAGTTCCTTCAGGCATCTGGAGCGGGTGCCGATGCAGAGACCAACCGTAACCGTACGACGGCTCACGCTCCGTGGGATTTACTTATTGTAGACGAAGTACATCACTTCGCACCACAAAGCGGCAGCCGTGCCAGCCAGCGAACTCGGATGCTTCGTGAGATCCGGTTTCTCTTCGAGCACCGCATCTTCGCCTCAGCCACGCCCCATAACGGCAAGACGGTCTGCTTCACCGGCGTGCTGGAATTGCTCGACCCCATCCGGTTCCAGATGACCACCGAGATGGATGCCAAGGACAAGGCACATCTCGCGGAGGTCCGCATCCGCCGACTCAAGGATGACATCAACAAGCAGTCGATCCGCCCTCCCTTTGCCGATCAGCTTCCCCCAGTTGAGTTGAAGCTCAATCTGTCCTCAAAGGAGACCGCTCTCTACGCCGCCTTGCGGGATTACCGCAAGAAGGGACAAGCTGCCCTTGGCAATGCCTCGGCAGCCGAAAGGTGGCTGGGTCAGTTCATCTACTCGCTGCTGACCAAACGACTCCTGTCATGCCCATTCGCGTTCGCACGGACGTGGTGGAGGCACCTGGAAGGCGACCTGGAACCGGACGGTGGCAGCCTCTTCGACATGGCACGGGTGTCTGCGGAACGCGCAGAGGAGCAAACCAAGAGCGACGACGAGCGGTCGGTCTTGGAAGATGACGCCGCTCGCTACTCGGGTGCTTACTTCCGCAGCCGGGGACAGACCACTGAGGATTTGCAGCGCAGGGTCAATCAAGCCCTGGAAGCCCTCGGCTACGACCGAAACACGATCGAAGACCCTGGCAAGCTCAACCATCTCGCCAAGAAGTCGGACTCGAAGACTGAAGCCCTGGTTTGCTGGGTCAAGAATCACCTGTTCGCCAACGGCAAGCCGAGGGACGACGAGCGGCTCATCGTTTTCACGGAATACAAGGAGACCCTCTTCTACTTGGAGCAGCGGTTTCTCCAGGAGGGCTTCGACAAGAACACCCTGCGGCTCCTCTACGGCGGAATGAACGTAGATGAGTTCGAGGCGGTAAAGTCCGAGTTCGAGGACCGCAACGCCGCCGTACGGCTGCTCCTCGCGACCGATGCAGCCTCCGAGGGCATCAACATGCAGGAGGAGTGTCGGTGGATCGTCCACTACGACATCCCCTGGTCGCCCTCGAAGATCGTGCAACGCAACGGGCGTGTGTCCCGGCACGGTCAGGTTCGGGATGTGAGCGTGCATTACTTCCGTTGCGACCAGGAAGAAGACATGGACTTCCTCGCCTACGTTGCCGGGAAGGCGAGCACGATTCAAGATGACCTCGGCAGCGTTGAGCGCATCTTCGACGCCGCAATCCAGCAGCACTTTCAGGGCAAGCCGACCTCGGTGGATCAGATCAACCTGTTCATTGAGCAGGAGTCCGCACGCAGCCCTGAGAAGAATGACCTGGGTCAGACCACCGTTCACGACCTTGCTGACCTGACCCGGCGTGCCAGGGAACTGCTGGAGAACACCGACAACCGCCTGGGGATCTCGTCCCAATCCCTTGCGGACATCCTCAGAGCAGCCATCGCGGTGGAGGGGCAAGGGGCACTGGATGAGATCACGGGGCGACCAGGCTTCTACCGGCTCAAGCCGCCGCCACGCTGGGAAGGACTGGCTCGCCAAACCCTCACCGTGGGACCACGAACTGACCGCATGGAACTGGTTTTCGACACGGCTCTCGTCGAAAAAGAGGTCAGCGGGAGGCGGGTGCTGCGGCTCCAGAAGCACCAGGTACTCCTCCGTCTCGGTCATCCGATCATGCGGCAGGCAATGGCAACCCTGTGTCGCCAGCTTCACGACCCGACCTCCCATGACCCGATCTTCCGGTGGTCAATCGCTGCCCTTCATCGCACTGGGTTCGATGCCCTGCTGGTCTTCTATTACACGATCACGGCAATCAACGAACTGCGGGAGCCGCTCCACGACGAAGTTGTGTGCCGGGTCTATCGCATCGTTGGACACCAGCTTGAAGCCGTGGATCACGATTTTGAGCAGAGCGTCCTGGCAAGTGAGTTCCATCCGGTCAAGTCGCCGTCCAGCCGCGATGATTGGGTCAGGGCATTCAGGGGTCGGTGGCTTACTCACCGCAGGCAACTCGAAGCCTTCCTGCGTTCCGAGGAATCGGCGTTGAAGAAGGAACTGCAAGCCAGAGCGGATACGACGAAGAAGCGAGAAACCGATGCAGCGAAGGAGAGCTACCGCTACCGGCTCAACGAGTTGCAGGATCGCAGTAGCGACCGCGAACGGGCGAGGCTCGCCAAGGCGATCGTCAAGGTCGAAGCAGAGATGGAACGCTATGCCCTCCTTGCCGATGTCGTGGAGGAAATCCGGGTCAGCCAAAAGGAACTGGACGAGCAGATGGAAGTGATCCGGCAGGACGTGGAACGGACCCGAGAACTACTGACCAGGGAGCAAGACCACCGGCTCAAGGTTGTCTTGCCCAAGCGGTTCCAATTGCGTGAGGTGAGGGTGCTGCCCCTGGCACTCACGTACCTCGTCCCGGAGACCAAAGAGGATCTCCAGCCATGAGCCAAGTCGATACGGCACATGCTTGGTGGTCCCGGCTGCGGCACCAAGGGTTGCTCTTGTCGCCAGTGGTGATGCTGGAGCGGTATCCGTCCGCACCCGAACCGGCACCCTGGGCGGTGACTAACAAGCTGCGGGACGCCCAAACCCGTTTCCGCGCCAAGGTTGCCGCCGAGGGGGAACCGAACCTGGACGAACCGTCGATCCTCGCCTGGGTCGATGCCCTGCTCGATGGATACCTCGGTCACAAGTGGGGGCGGGTCGTTCGGCAGAACGCCATACCAGAGAAGCTCACAACCGTTGTTCGCATCGGCAGCCGTTCCGAGACGATCCGCCCTCACCGCGTCGTCTATGGCGATGCCAACGCCACTGTGCCCGCCCTGCTGGTCATGGCGGATACCTCGGCTCAGGTGGGGCGAGGACGGGGACGAACAGCGTATGCACGCTTCCTGGAGCTTTTGCGGGGCACGGGGCATCGCCTGGGATTACTGACCAATGGATACCAGTTCCGGCTGATGTATGCAGGGCTGGACTTTGAGTCTTGGTGCGAATGGGAGTCCGGTCGCTGGTTTGACGACGGCGAAGGTTCTGAAGAACTCGCAGGGCTGCGGCAACTACTGTCTGCCGAGTCCCTCAAGCCGATCAAGGCGGGTGTCTCGGGGCTGCTGGATGCGGTTGAAGAGTCACGCAACCGCCAGGCACGGCTGTCTGACTTTCTCCAAGAAAATGTCCGTGAAGCCATCGAATTCATCCTGGAAGACGTGTCCAAGCAGAGCCGAACGGACTCAGGACTGTTTGCAAGCCTGGTACATCACGGTGCAGACGATCCCCTGACTGATACCCAGGCGAATGAGGCTCTCTACCAAGCGACGGTGCGGCTGATCATGCGGCTGGTCGTCTGCCTATTCGCGGAGTCCCGCCCAGAATTGCGGTTCAATGGACCGATCTACGACCATTCCTATGGGGTACGCACTCTGTATGAGCAGTTGGAGGAAGCTGTCCGCTTCGAGGGCGGTGTTCACAGCCTCTTCAACCAGACCACTGCTTGGTCTCGCTTGATGGCTCTCTTCCGGTTGATCCACGACGGTTCGCTCCACCCCGACTTGATGTTCCCGGAACGTGGCGGTCTGCTGTTTCGCCCAGGTGCATCCAATGGCTCCGATCCTGTCGCCAGGGCACTGCACATCCTTGAGACTCTGGTCCCTGTAAGCGATTCGACGATCTATGCCGTGCTCCGCAAGTTGCTGCGAGCAAAGTTGCCGGTGATCCGGGGACGGACCAAGACCTACGTAGAAGGACCGGTCGATTTCTCAGACTTGCGCACCCAGGTCATCGGGCTGATCTATGAAGGTCTGCTGGACTACCGGCTCAAGCGAACGGACGATTCCCTTGGTCCGATGGTGTTCCTGAATATTGGTCGGCAGCCGGTCCTGCCTCTGCGTCGGTTGGAGGACATGCTGACCCACGACCGCACTGGGCTCAAGAACCTCCTCACCACGCTCCGCAAAGAACAGGTTACTGCCAGTGCCAAGGATGAGGAGGAAGAGTCACCCGAGGAGGAAGAACAGCCCGAGGAACCAGAGGAGATCGGCGAAGAAGAACCCTCTGTGGAGGGCGATTCAGTCGAAGTGGAGGCATCACGCACAGGCGAGTACCTCGCGGCAGAGGAAGCTGCAAGGCGCTGGGCAAGGGACGCGGCTGTCCTCGCCGGAATGGTGGGCAGGCAAAGAGCCAGGGAGACGGACAGTGAGTATCAAGCCCGCCTCGATAATGAGGCGACGAAGCTCATCAAGCGGGTAACAGTCCTGGGTGAGTTCTATCTGGTGAGGGCGGGCAATACCCGTAAAGGCTCGGGTACGTTCTACACCAGACCAGAACTGGCGGTGCCTACCGTCCACCGAACCTTGGAGCCTCTCTGCTATGACAAGGCAGAGAATGGCTCGTCCGTCCCGAAGGAACCAGAGGTCATCCTCGCCCTGAAACTTTGCGATCCAGCTTGCGGGAGTGCCTCATTCCTAGTGGCGGCGTTGGACTACCAAACGGATGCCCTATATCGGTCTCTGTGTTACCACCGCCTTCTGGATAACCCGGAAATTGCCAATACGCTCACGCTGCCCCTCGGGATGCCACGAACGGGGCGGATCGGTGAGGAGGTCGTGAAGTTCCCAGCGAACGATCCGTACTACGGAGACAACTTCGAGGCATGGGTAAAGGCTCGACTGAGGCGGTACGTCGTAGAACGGTGCATCTACGGGGTAGACATCAATCCGCTCGCCGTGGAACTGGCGCGAGTCTCACTCTGGATCGCCACGCTGGACCCTGGTCTCCCATTCTCTTTCCTGGATCACAAGATCAAGGTCGGCAACTCGCTGGTTGGTTGCTGGCTGGATCGGGTGGAGGACTACCCGCTCAAAGCATGGGAGCGAGAAGGCGGCGATGGCAAGAACGGTGAGCGTACAGGGCGGATCGAGACTTTCCTCAAAGGTGAGAAGGTCGGGAACCGCCGCTCGGGTGACGGGCGAATCAAGATTGAGATGCGGAAGCTGATCGAGACGAGGTTCCAGGGCTATCAATCCTTGGTGGAGAAGCCTGATCATCGCCCGCTCGATGTGATCGCACGGCTCCGGGACGAGT
Source organism: uncultured Planctomycetaceae bacterium (assembly GCA_963833985.1). Classification (GTDB taxonomy): domain Bacteria; phylum Planctomycetota; class Planctomycetia; order Isosphaerales; family Isosphaeraceae; genus Aquisphaera. The sequence goes on along the minus strand of CAWIAD010000002.1, from coordinate 3,604,687 downwards.
ATCAGAAATTGCACGATCAACCGATCTACGACGCCGGGGTCCAGGAAACCCGGTATCGGGAGATTGAGGCTAGTGAACCACGCCAGGCACTTAAAGAGGCGATGAATGAATGGTGCGCCGTGTGGTTCTGGCAAACGGACGAGGAGTCACTGCGGCACGTCCCTACGCCAGAGAACTTGCATGCCGAACCGTCCGATGCTCGTTCCTCGATTATTCGTCAGCTTGCCTCCGACCTGAAATTCTTCCACTGGGAACTGGAGTTCCCCGACGTGTTCACCCCAGATCGCAGCGGGTTCGATGCTCTCGCCGGTAATCCCCCGTGGGATGTGATGAAGCCCAGTTCCCAGGAGTTCTTTAGCGACTTTGACCCACTCTATCGGACCTACGACAAGCAGGCGGCGCTGCGGCGACAGATGGGGTTGTTCGCCGCTGTGCCTGGCTTGAGTGACCAATGGGACGAATACATTGCCCGGTTCAAGGCAATGGGAAACTGGGTGAGGAATGTCACAGAACCCTTCGACCTGGCTCTCGCCAAGGGCAAAGAAGGACCAGCCCTGTCTGCGGTCTGGGCAAGGCGGCGGCAGGAGCGTCAGGGTTTCGCCGACCCGAAGCACCCATTCCGACTCCAGGGTAGTGCGGACCTAAACTCCTACAAGATGTTCGCAGAGGTGTTTTGGCTGCTTCTCAAGGTCAATGGTCGTCTCGGAGTGATCCTCCCTACGGGGATCTACTCCGATTTCGGGACCAGGGACTTCCGCGAGGAACTGCTCCAGCGGGGTCGGCTCGACTTACTCTATGCGTTTCAGAATGAGAAAAGGGTCTTCGCCGCTGCCCATCATTCCTACAAGCAAGTCGCTCTTATAGCGACTCGGGACGGCACGACAACCGCCTTCTGTGCTCGGTTTCGCATGGGTGTGGGCGACTCGCCCGAAGCCCATGAGATTCCTGACGACCTGTTGCGGAATGACTCGGCATCGATGGTGTTCACGCCCGAGGACGTGCGGAAAAACAGCCCAAAGTCGCTCAGCCTCGTCGAGCTTCGCAGCCCCCGTGACCTGGCGATCTTCCGCAAGATCTACGACCACTCGATCCGCATCGGCGACAACGCCCCCGGCTGGGAGATAACCTTCGCCACCGAGTTCCACATGACCAACGACTCCCGGCTGTTCCCGCCCAGGGAACAGTGGGAGGCGAAGGGATACCGTCCAGATGCTTTTGGACAGTGGATAGGACCAGCGGGGGAAGTGGCTTTGCCGCTATATCAAGGTCGGATCATCCACCAGTTTGACTTCTGGAAGGTCGGATATGTCGAGGGGTATGGGTCGAAGTCCATCTGGCGAAACCAGTCTGCTGACCATAAGAGTATCGAACCACTCAATCTTATGGCTCGGGACGTTTATCTTAGTCACGGTGGGCAGCAGAGCGGAACGAGAGTTATCTACCGTGACATTGCACGCAATACCGACAATCGAACAATGATCGCAAGTTGTGTACCCGCTCTTCCCTGCAATAACAAAGTACCTCTCCTCTCGACTAACTCATCTGTCCAGAAGAATGTGACACTCACGGCTTGCCTTGATTCAATGGTGTTCGACTGGACACTGAGGAATCGGCTATGTGGTGCTTCACTCAACTGGTACATCGTCGAGGAATGTCCACTGCCTTCGATCTCAACGAGTCCCAAAATCATTCATCGCCTCGCAACCAGCTCGGCATGCCTATCCTTTATCCACCGCCGCTTTGCCCCCGAATGGCTCAAGCTCAAGCACGTCTACCCAGAACTCGCCTCCAAGGAATGGAAGCACTGGTGGGCTGTGACCGAGGCAGACCGTCTACGGCTGCGAGTTGAGATCGACGCTCTTTGCGCCGACCTGTACGGGCTCGATCCCGATGACTTCGACTGGATCGTCCGTGATGATCCGACCGACCCCAAGGGCTTCTACCGGGTGGACCGCAAGCTCCCCTTCCGGGAACGCCTTACCGGACTCGCCGCCGCCGCGTTCCAGGCACTCAAGGCGGGCAAGTGGTCTGCTGAATCCGCCGCCTCACTCTCCAACGACGAATTCTTCAACCTCCTCGGCATCCCTGAACTCACCAACCCCCAGGCTGCCCACTCCAAGGGGCTGCCCGGTCCCCTCATCGAGAAGCGTGACGGCTGCCACGTCTGGAAGCCAGAGACTTTCCCCGAGGACGACCCCCGCCACGGTTGGACCTGGGACGACTGCTGGGACGATGCCGTTGTCCTCCTCGGAAGCAGGGTGGCAGTGGAGACCTACCTGAATGACGTGCCACAGGCTCCAGAGGGCGATAAGAAGGAGGATGGCGGGTTCCGGCTCAAGGGTAAGAAGATGGATTCCAAACAGGGAACGTTGTTCTGAGGGGAGCAGAGGGTCTTGAGTGAGCGGTAAGCTCTTGGGATGGTGTCCCATGATGAACGAAGACGCAGTTGAAGCCGTTCTCGCCTCTGCACCCGAGGGCGTGTCTCACCTCGGGTTCATCGCCTTCGATGTACGCGACCATGTACTCGTGCTCGACCCCGAGGATAAACCATACGGCGTGATTTCCACATTGCCCCGAGTCCGTGTGAAGCCTGACGAATCGGCTGCGATGACGCTGAGCCGATGCCTCAAAGAGAAGGTCGGATGGAGGACGACCAGTACCTTCCCAATACATAACGTCTGGATCACCGAGAATAGCTCGACGTTCTTCTTCACTGGAATGATCAAGGATAACGACGAACCACCAGAGGGCACACCTCCCCGGTCTTCCTGGTGTCCTCTGGATGTAGCACGTTCCAAGATCAACTCCTCAAAGAACCAGACGACCCGCAAGCGTGACATTGCCGCTTTGGACGTGGCGAGCCGCGTCGAGCGGTCACTCTTTCGCCGGATTCTACTTATGCTTCGACATCTCCACCGCAAGGGCTTCGCACGCCTTCGGGCTGCCCCTTGGATGCACCAGAACGGGTATCTCAAGTCGCCTGGAAACTGGAGTTGCTCAATCGTTCCCTCGATCGTCATGGACGCTGACAATGGGGCACTGACCGATGGTCACCGCATGAACCAATTGCGTGAGACCCTGAAGGTCATACAGCATCACGACCCTTTCGAGACCTCTGGCAACCACCATCCATTCGGCTGGACGGACGCACTGTTTGATACACCAGAGCGACTGGCTGACAAGTTCTTCGAGCGGTTCCGTGATCTCTGCTTCATCGGGTGGGGAGCCGACCCCGAGTATGAACAGTGGTATGACCAGATGCTCGAACTGACCGCACCCAACGGAGTCTTCTACCCGTTTGTGGGTGAGAACGATCACGTCGTGACCGCCTGGGCGGCATCGGACTGCTGGCTAAGACCCCCGCCCAAAGTAGTCCGCTGAATCGACCGACAATGAATCTAAACTACGCAGGAGGACCAGTCATGGCAACCGTCGATGAGAGAGTCATTCCGAGCGGACTCAGGAACTACAACTGGGCGATTGACATCGTTCAGAGGATCTTCACTAAAGAACTTGAACGCTATTGCTCACCTCAGTTTGTCCACGAACGCTACTCGAAGTTCGTAAGGGAACGTGATCCGATCCGCTATCCTCTTGTCACAGGTATGGACGACGAGCCGCTTGAGGAGGTGTACGTCAGCTTCTACTCCATCTATCAGACAATAGCCACGCAGACTCGCTTTTGGCTTGAAGCATCGATCGCCGAGATTCTTGTACATCAAGTTCGGGTGTTTGGTCGCCCCGTAACGCACTTGTTTACCCAGAACATGCTTTCTGACTGCGGTGGATTCAACCACTCAAAGAAGGCTGCTGATATCGGTGAGGATGAACTGGAGCACGCAACCGGCAAGAAAGAATGGCTCGTCGATCTCAAGGAAGGTTCTATCGAAACGGCAAAAGAGTTGGTGAGCAAGTATGACAGAAAGTACGACCGGGGCGTGGTTAGGCAAGATGAAACGAAGCGAACACGACTTGAACGGGAGTTGGTCGGCGTCGATCGAGGCGAGATGCAGGCGATGATCCAGTCTGTGAGAGGAGATGACACCGCCTCGCATAAGCTTTACTGTGATCTCTTGGTGGTGGAACCCGATCAACTGGACAATCAGGTTCGGGTCCGTGCCTTCAGATTCGTGAATCCTAAGACTTTTGGTAAGCGATCCGACCACAAGGAAGAGCGACTGAACCTCCTTAGATTGCTGGGATATCTTGTTCAGGAGAAAATCCTGCGAACACCGGACACTATTGAAGTCCAGATCGCCGAAATCGTCCCTCGTCCCTCCCCGTCGTCCCAAGGTATCTTGGGTTTTCCCTACTTCACCAGTTCCTCGTATTGGATCGCTGATCGATTCTGGGGCGAATACGTGGGGGTTCCTTTTGATGTCATCGAATGGGCGATCCGAGACATCGGTCAGCGCGTCCTTGCCGAGCGTCTTCGTGGTCTCCTACCCATTCGTTGACCAATCGCTGATGATTCTTCCTGGTGATCAGTATGGCAATCAACCCAGTCCAATTCGCCCACAACGTCTGTGACGAGTTCCTGCGGTACATCTTCTCCGCGTTCCCGATCACGGACCCCGACCTCGCCAAGCAGGCTCACGATAACCTCAAGGGTCACACGTCGCTCGACATGCCATTGGTCAAAGGACCGTTCGTTTCCCTCTCGGAAGCTTTCGCCAAGGGCGAGTCGGTTCAGGGCATGGCGGATCGAGGAACGCTCCACGCGATTATGCCCGGTCTGATCGGCTATCCGTCGATGTGGCTCCACCAGGAACAGGTCTTGGAGTCAGTCAAGGCGGGGCAGCACGTCCTGGTCGCCACCGGAACGGGCTCAGGAAAAACTGAGTCATTCCTCTATCCAATCATCGACGACCTTCTGCGGGAACGCGACAAGGGCGTCCACGAGGGTCTGACAGCGATCCTTGTATACCCCATGAACGCCCTTGCCAACGACCAGTTAGACCGACTGCGGGACATGCTTGGCGGCACGGGGATCAGCTTTGCCCAGTGGGTAGGAACTACTCCTTCGACCGAGGGCGAAGTAGGGATCGACCGGTTCCCCGGTTCTGGTCGTGCCGCTTACCTCGCTGCCCGTCAGCAACGCCGTGACGAAGCCCAGGCGGAAGATAGGGCTGTCCGTCCCCTCGCACCCCCGGAGGAATGCTGCTCTGAGGAGGACATCCGCGAGCGGAAGCCTCGCATCCTCCTGACCAACTTCCGTCAGTTGGAGATCCTGACCACCCGTCTACCCGACGTGGCGCTCTTTGCCCAGGCACCCATCCGGTATCTCGTGTTCGACGAAGCCCATACCTATGGCGGTGCCACAGGAGCGGAGGTAGCCTGCCTGATTCGGCGGGTCCGTGCCCTGGCGGGAAAGTCCCCCGACGAAATCATCTGCATTGGCACATCGGCAACCCTTTCCGATCCCACCAAGAAGGACGACGACAACGAGGAGACGGCTCGGCGGTTCGCCTCCAGGTTCTTCGGAGTCGATCCCACCAAGGTCAGGCTCATTGGCGAGTCCTTCGTCAGTCGGGAATGGGCACGGCATAGGTATCGTCCGGTTGCACCTCACGGTGATGGCGTGGAACGGCTGAGCCGAATTCTGGCGGCGATCACCGAGCCAATCGATATCGATACGATCAAACGTGTCGTCGAGGAACTGACCGGACAAATCTTCGATCCCGGTCAGGACTGGCGAGAATCGCTCTTCGACCACTTGTTCACGAACGAGTACGTCTTCCAGACCACGCAAGTCTTGAAGAACCCCAATCGGCTCAACGAGGTGGCGTGGCAAACCTCTCAGCGGATCGCTATGAGTCGGCTCCCGGAGGGGGACCAGGCAAACGCCGAACTGCTGGCTTACCTCATCCTGGGTGCCGCCGCCCAGAAAGCCGGTGAGTCACTTCTGCGTCCGAAGGTCCACTTCTTCCTCCGGGGACTGGACGAGATGGTGGTCGCTCTGGACGGGACCGATGCCGACCCCAAGCTTCACCTTTTCCTGTCAATCCACGATGCCAAGGAACACTACCCTGGTAGGCTTGATGACGCCTTCTTCCCGGTCCTTACCTGCCGAAGCTGCGGGCAGCACTTTCTGGAGAAGTACTGCCTCGACCTGGAGTTTGCCCGAGGTGCGAAGAACCAGCTTCGGGGTTTCGAGAACGGCAAAGCGTCACCGAACGAGGACGGGCAAGAAAACGCTTTTTGGTCCACGTCACCCGAGGGAACCGGCACCAGGCTGGTGCTGACCAACCGGCTCCTGGAAGAAGCAGACGGGGGACCATCCACACGCACGTCACGCTATCCGAGGGCGTGGTTCTGTCGTCAGTGTGGGGCGTTGCACCGGGAGTCCTCTACTCGCTGCCTGGCGGATGGGTGTGGTCACCAAGAGCCGCTTCTGCCCCTGATTGCCTTCGGGTCTGGATTGTCTGCCTGTCCCTCTTGCAGTACCCCGTCGTTCCGCATCGGCGGGCGGGAGATCGAACCGGCGAGGAAGGTGCAGGCGGTCACGGTCTCCGACGTTCACATTCTGGCTCAGGCGATGATCAACGCCGCCCCGGAGGATCACAAGAAGCTGATCATCTTCGCTGATAGCCGCCAGGATGCTGCGTTCCAGGCGGGCTGGATGCAGGACCACGCCCGGCGTATTCGGCTGCGGCACATGATGCATCAAGTGATCGTCGAGAATGGCTCGCCGCTGCCGCTCGACGCGATTACCGACAAGCTCATGGAGTGGTTCCGCAAGGACCAGAACCTCATCGATACGCTCCTGCCGGAATTGACCGGCGAGGAAGCCCCCGCGATCTTCGGGCACAACAAGTGGCTGCCCGTCTACAAGGCTCTGCGGTTCATGGTGCTGCGGGAGTTCACCACCGGCGTGAGGCGTACTGACTGCCTTGAATCGATGGGACTGGCACAGGTGGTGTACGAGGGTGTGAATCCCCAGAGCAAGGGACTGCGGCAGTGGGCTGAAGTAATGGAGTTGTCGCCCGAGGAGGCAGTCGAAGCGGTCCACTTGCTGTTAGACAACTGGCGACGGAGCCGCTACCTGCTCGTCGCCAACGACCTGATCTACTCCCATTACCATCCGAAGGACGACCCCTACATCCAGGCGGGGCTCCTGAACCTGCGGGATTTCCATCCGCAGGGATTGTTGCTTTCGGCGGGAGACACAGACAAGTACGCGAGAGGACTTCTCGCCAGGCGTGGTGCCTCGGCTGTCCAGGCACTCGTCAAGAAATGGGCAGCACACCCCAACAGACTTGATGTGAATGAGGCGGTGACGATTCTCTGGGAGTTCTTGACCAATGATGCCAAGGTGCTCCGAAAGGTGACACTGCGCTCTCAGCGGGAGACTCCGCTAGCCGACGTGTGGCAAGTGGACCTAGAGAAGTTCGTCGTCAAGTCCAGCCAGGTCAAAGAACGCTGCACTACCTGCCAACGGATCACGACCCAGAAGGCTCCCAACTCGGCATGCACACGGCACAACTGTCACGGTACGACCGTCACCGAGCAGCCTGACCAGGAGAACTATGACGTTTGGCTGATGCAACGCCCCTTCGTCATGGTCACAGCAGAGGAGCACACTGCCCAGGTGCCGGGTGAGATCCGCAACAAGATCGAGCAAGAGTTCAAGTCCAGGCATGGCAGAACCAACTGCCTGGTTGCCACTCCAACGCTGGAGATGGGCGTCAACATTGGTGTCCTGGACATGGCATTGATGCGGAACGTCCCACCAAAGGCATCGAACTACTGGCAGCGGGCGGGGCGGGCGGGACGTGAAGAGCGGATGGCGGTCGTCGTCACCTACTGTCGCCGGTCCAATCATGATCGCTACTTCTTCGACGACCCACTGCGGTTGCTGGGAGGCTCAATCGAAGCCCCGGCATTCAACCTGCGTAACCCGCTGATGGTCGCCAAGCATGTTCGTTCAGCGATCCTCTCGTCATTGCTGCTCGGGTCCACGGAATCGGGCGAGTCGGGCAGCCAGGTTCGGGAGGTGCTGGACATCCTGTTCCCGACATTCATCCGTTCCTACTTGCTCGATGAGGAGAACCGGTTCCGTCAGACCCCGACCAGCACGGCTCCTCTTCAATCTCTCATCTCAACCATGAGGCAAGGGCTGGCAGATCGCCTCGTCACCCTCTTCGCCCAGCACTGGCCACAGGAGGCTGCTGAACTCGCCACTCGGACAGCGATCGAGCAGATCATTGACAGTACGGCAACCGAACTGGACACGGTGGTCAAGAGGCTGCATCGCCGCCTGACATGGGCGAGGAGCACCCGATCAGAACTACACAGGAAGAAGGACTCAGGGCTGATCGACAGGGAGGAAGAGCAACTGCTTAGACGATGTGACGACTTCATCAATTCCATCGTCACCCGCGACCGCCAGACCTACACGCTGACAGTGCTGGCAGTGGAGGGCTTTCTCCCAGGGTACGGCGTATACGAGGGAGGCATCGTTGCCTCAGCCCGGCGTGGTGTTGCTCGCACCTCGGGACCGAAGGCGTTCGACCTGTCCCGCAGCAACGTCGTCGCCCTACGTGAGTTTGTCCCCGGCAACCGGCTCTATGCCAACAGGGGGACGTTCTACGTTGCCCGCTACCACCTCGGTGCGGACGAGACGGCTCGCATTCGCACCCTGCGGGTCGATCCGCTCAAGGGATATGTCACCGACCAAGGTGGTCAGACATCCTATGGGCAGACCGGGGGCGTGCCCATCGACGCCTTACCGATCGCGGACCTGGATCTTGCCCACGAGAGTCGAATCACTGAGGATGAGAACCTTCGTTTCTCAATGCCCGTGACGGTCCTGGGGCGACTTCGCAAGCACTCTCGGGGCGGTAAGGGCATCAAGATCGGCGACCAGGACGTGAGCTACCTGCGGGGGCAGGGAATAGAATTGGTCAACATCGGGGAAGCGGGACGGGTCAAGAATCAGGAACTCGGGCACTGGATCTGTTCGGTGTGCGGTGCCGCCAAGTCGCCCTATGCCGTGCCCACCGAGGTCAACCAGTTCCTCAAGATTCATAAGGAGCGGTGTGGGAAAGAGGTTATACGTTTGGCGTTATCGGCTCACGCTGACGTAGACATGCTCCAGTTCCACGCGATTACCTGCGAGGCGGATGGCTTTAACATCGGGGAGGCATTGCGGACGGCAGCCACCCGCCTGTTGGACATGGGACCGGACGACCTGCAACTTCTCCTGGTCCGCAAAGCCGACGAAAAGCTCGATCTGCTGATCTATGACCCGATGCCAGGCGGCTCTGGGCTCTTGGAGCAGATTCTCGATCGGTGGCAGGAATTGATCGCCACGTCGAAGACGCTGCTGGCGGGTTGTTCTCAAGAGTGTGGAGCGGCTTGCTACGCCTGTCTCAAGACCTTCCGCAATCAATATTACCACGAGCTTCTGAACCGGCATCATGCGCTGGAACTCGTTGAGAAACTGAACATCCAGCCTGAGTTCTATCGCACCATTCAGCCTGTCTACGACGAGGAGAAGCCCGAAGATGGCAGCCCCTCAAACCAGCCCGAGGCAAGGCTGCTGAGACTGCTCCAAGACCACCATTTCCCCAGCGGCATCTGCTGCAAGCGGATCACGACGACGGCAGGGCTTGCGACGGAGCCGGATTGGGTACACGAGGAAACGAAGGTGGCTGTTTACCTCGACGGGATGAGCCGAGGTCTACACGGCGACCCGAAGACTGCCCAGCGAGACCAGTTGATCCGTGGGATGCTGGAACTCGACGGATACACGGTGATCGTCGTTCAATCACGTGACCTGGATGATCCCCAGGCGGTAAGGCAGCACTTGAAAAACATCGCCCAGGCGATGGGACGAGGCGACCTACTGCCCTGAACCTCGTCGAGCGACTTGGAATCCGCTATGAACTACTGGCTTGATCTTTTCACTGTGAAGACGCTTGAGGAGTTCCAGAAGGCTGGGGCGAAGGTCTCAGGCTTCCGGGAGCGGCGGTTCCATACCTGCGAGCAGATTCAGCCCGGCGACAAGTTGCTTTGCTACGTTACCGGGATCAGCCGTTGGGTCGGCGTCCTGCGGGTCACAAAACCCGTTTACCGTTCCGAGGAACGAATCTGGGACATGGAGGTCTTTCCCGTGCGGCTGGGCGTCGAGGCTGAGATCCTGCTCCTGCCCGAACACGGCATCCCACACCAGGCACTTCAGCCATCGCTACACTCTCCAGCGCGATCTTGGGCGGGATACCTGCGGGGTAGCCCAACCCGGCTCCAGAAGGAAGACGCCGAGGTCGTCCTTGACGCGATCCAGAGAGCGCAGCAAACACCGGTCTTGCGACCTTATGACAAGAAGAAGGCTGAGCGGGTTCCTGCCGCCAACAAAGGGACTTCGATTGCTGGGGGAGAAGGGATCTCCTCTGGGAAACCCGGTCTGTGTGCGTGGCTGCCAACCTTTTCGCTGCTTCGTGGTTACCTCACGGCAATCGAGGGTGTCTCCGTCTCCGACCTAGAATCGCTCGAAACCGCGATCAAACGACTCCGGGGAACACCACAAGAGCCGGTCAGTTGGGAGAACCCCGAGATCTGGATTGAGGAGCGGCTCAAGGGCTCTGATCAAGCACTAGCCAAGCTGATCTGGTCGAAATCAGGGCATCGGCTCAACCCTAGCTATTCGCTGGAACCGGGAATCGTCGCCGATCGGTATGATCTGATCGAAGAGCGTGACGGAAAGTGGACAGTCACGTCGGTGGGCAAGGAGTTGCTCGCTTCCGAGTTTGGGGCGACGGAACGGGGCATCGACCTCCAAGAAGGTATGGGCGAAATCCTTAAACTCGTCCAGGTCAAACGCAATGCCCGCCGCTCGGATCTGCTGCCGGGCTGGCGTGACTTCGCAATCAGTCATTCCAAAGTCAGGCAGGAATCCGTCGTCAAAGGCTTTCTTTACAGACGGCTCCAGAACCTTCTTGATCGCAAGCTGATCGATCGAGAAGGACAACGATATCGACTGACTCCGCGAGGCGAGGAGTATCTTGAGTCGCTTACTTCCGGGCTGCCTGATGCGGGACAGAACCGTACCAAGGAACTCCTCGCTGGGGTTGAGACGTTCAACCGATCCCAGCGGGAGACGCTTAGGGAACGATTGGAGAAGATGGACCCCTATGCCTTCGAGCGACTCATCTGCGACCTGCTGACCGAGATGGGCTACGAGGATGTCGAGGTCACTCAGCCCTCCAACGACAAAGGCGTCGATGTCAAGGCGGTCGCCCAGTTTGGGATCACCACGATCAACGAGGTTATCCAGGTGAAACGGCACCGCGCGAACATTCAGCGCACAGTCCTCGACATGCTGCGAGGGTCACTCCATAGGTTCAAGGCTCAGAAAGGGACGATCATCACCACCGGGGATTACGGGAAAGGTGCCAAGGATGCCGCTTTCGAGATGGGTGCTGCTCCGATCACCCTGATCAACGGCGAGACTCTGATCGATCTTCTGATGCAGCACGAAATCGGCGTGAAGAAGAAAACCGTGGACTATTACGAGTTTGATGAGAGCGCCTTCCAGGCAGAAGAACCTGGGGAGGAGACCAGCGGCTTGACTGAGGAGGAAGACGCCGAGTCATGACCGCTCGAAGGTGATGAGATCGGATTCCTGATCGCAAACGTAACCGAGGTCAACAGGCAGCGACAAAGGAACGAACCATGTGGGTTTTCACGAAGTACGGATTCTTCAGTGCGGTCTGTGCCCGACAAGGTGATGGCAAGCACGGTCAACCGGTCGATCCCAGCCGCATAATGATACGGGCGAGAGTCCGAGACCACCTCGAAGCCCTAAAGAAGCGATTCCCCGACTTTATAAGTGAATGTGAAACTTATGAGTTTTCCGGTACGGACTACGCCTACCGGCTATTCGTGCAGAAAACTGCATGGACTCAGGTTCTTGCAGGACTAGCCGAGGAGATCGACTACGACAACTTCAAGTCCGAGGTGGCACGGCATCAGGCACGGAACGGAGCAGCGTACGAGCATTCGCTACACGAGGTCTGGTCGGTGATGCATAGGTTGCAGAGATAGTCGCGCACCAGGAATTGCTTCGCGGGTGTGGCAACTTCTGGAACACCCATGAATCATGCTGAACTATTCGATGGATACCCTCAAGGCGTTGTTGGGTGATCGGGGCTAGACATGGGCATCTACATTACCGCGTTGAGCCAAGCTCGACTGACTGAGCCTCCACCCGAAGACGACGAGGAAGGTGAACCAGATAATGTCTGCTCATTCTCCTCTTGTGGGGATGGTCCCCGTCTCGACTCATTGAAGGAAGGATTCTACGTGACCGATGGAAGATGTCACTCGTTCCAGGCGGGAACGAATTCAGGCTACAGTCAGTGGTGTGGAGCCTTGATCGAGATCATTGAGCTAATCCAACCTGAAGGTTACTCAGAGGACGAGAGAATTCCCTTCAGTGAACTAATCAACTGTGGGATCTACGGTGGGTTCGGACCCATCACCGCAGCTAAGTTGCTGGGAGACTTCCGAAAGTACGAAAAGACGGCGAAGAAGTACTTCCGTGCAAACAAAGATCGGAAGTGGCTGGTCCAAAACTACGAGGATCACCTGATAGCCCTTGAAATTGCCGCCGATAATGGATGCTTTATGGTTTATTAGGTGAGTATGTGGAAGTGCGATCAACAAGCGTTCTTGCTTTGGCTCATCAGCTAGAGTCTCGCCTCGTGGTTCCGCCTAGCGATGCGACCACCGAGGCGAAAATCGAAGGCATCAGGACCGCGCTCAGAGAATTGGGGCTTTCCGAGGAAACCGGCGATGTCGCCTAAGAACTGAGCGGTCATTCGCAGGCGGGTTAGACCAAATAGGCTGCCAATCATGACTTCTTCGGACTAGCAGGATTCCTTACACGATGAGCCAGTCTATCTTGGAACGGATTTACTCCTGGCTGCTTCCAGCAAGAACTTCGCTGGAACAGTGGCTCCACTGGATCAAGCCAGGATGGACAAGATTCTATTCAATTGCCAGAGAGGGCTCGAAGCACGCCTACCAGAGAGTTCGACTGAGGTTTATGAGCCCAAGGAGAATGGAGATCCTATTCGTCGTAACCGCGAGCCTTCTCGTCATCATGGATCTCGTCTTCCACTTGCGTGAGCGGCTTGATATCAACGCATACTACTACACGGTTAGCACGATCTCTCAATCCCTCGCAAGTGCTTTCGCCTTCTTGGTGGCTGTTGCACTCTATCGGATGCAAACAATTGAGAATGAGATAGAGACAGCCTTGGACGAAGTGATACAGCACGCCAAGCACAAGAGGGATGTAACCTTCCTCCTGCGAAAGAACAGATGCCGCTCATGGGAAAACATGGACCGAGATATCTGCCAAGAGCACATCGATGCAATTGTCGGTGATGACGTAAAGAGTTTGATGTCTTCCAATTGGAAGTTCTTCGGGCAAGGAAGAAAGACTCTGGAAGCATTGAAGTCGGAATTGGTCCGCGCTCTTAAACTGACCAGCATAGTCATTGGAAGTTCCATTGGGCTTATTCCGCTCAGCCAGATACTCAAAGCCAACCAGGGCAGTTCGTCTGGCTCATTTACTTCAATGTTTCTCCTTTATGTAGTGGTGTTTCTCGCATGTAGATGCCTGTGGTTTTACTGGGACATTGCTAAGCACTTGACAGATAGAAAGCCTCGTGACATCTACGTTTCTGTGGGAGGAATCGGTATCGGTGGTGGGTTGGGAACTGTCTCCGTGCAAACCGAACCAGAATGAGAACAGGCTCGACCCCGCCAGCCAGAGCCACGATGATCGGAAGGCGACCTGTGAGAGTGCGAGGTCAGTCTTTTTGGAGCTAATGCATGGACAGGTCTTACGAGGAAATGGCGGTCAGAGATGCGAGGTCTGAGGAGATCAAGCTGGCGTTTGAGGGGGCTCATGTCGGTGTAGTCTACCAACGCAATCCGGGAATGCCCTACTCCTCGGTCATCGCATACCTCAACTATGGGTTTGGTGGACAGCGGCAGGTGATTGTGACTATCGAGGACAATGGCGACTGCCGGGTCTTCATGACGAAGCTCTACGATGTGCCTCCCGGAAAGAAAGGCAGCGAGATTGACCCAGGTGAGATTCCCCTGCTGCTCGCTCTTCCTGGAACAACAGTGAATCTTGGGGAAACCATCGTTCGCAAGGTGCGAGAGGCTTCCATCGAGAGTTCAGAAACCATGCCCACGAAACTGTTCGAGCATCCAGACCCGCCTATACCGATCCGCGAATTCACAACGCTCGGTGACCTAATCGATGCCTATGAGGCGCACTATTTCTGCACGCCATATAGCGACCAACTCGCCAGAATCCTGGGAATGATGGGCAAGGTCTCACACAAGGGAGAGGAGTGGTTCGTCGATTTTGGCGGGCATATTTTCCACAGCGAGACCGCCCCAGGGAGCAAGCCCATTCTCGATGCTGACGGCAAGCCCGTAGTGTACACGAACGCGGCGAACATCAGGCTCGCACCCTTTCTCCACGATGACCTGGAGCCAGAGGCTTGACCGTCCTACCGGATAAGTTCGATGGATACAGAAGAGAGACGAAGGTGGGAGAACGACAGAAGGATGGTTCGTTTCTACGAGTCGCTTGAAGGAGTCCTCAAGCGGCATGATCCCCACGAATTCATCCTTGCGATGGCAGGTAGGATGAGGGAGTGCCGCGAGAACGAAACCAAGTGGCGACAGACGCCGCCCTTCCGCGTCGTTCACTCCGTCGAGGCATGCTGTGCCTATGCTCGGGGAAATAGCGACCCCGTAACGTTGAACCGCATCTTCAAGGCGATGAACGTCTACCATGAGCATTCGGACCCGATGCAGCATGATGTCCTGAGCACGAACCTCGCCCACTTCGTGTTGCTTTCGTACCGGGAACAGATAGAACTTCAGTACTCACCTGCGAGGGACGATTTCGGTCGTGCAATGATGCTGTTCGCGCCTCCGGGATCTCTTCCTCGCTCAAGCAAAGCGCTCGCGGAAAAGCACAGGCTGTCACCATCTCAATGGGTCGGTCTCTGCTTTCTTGCCGCCACAGCGGCAGAGAACAGCCCGATTGGACTTTTCCCAGGCGAGGCGATTCGTGATTACCTCCACGAACGAGGACTCTCGGGCGCGATAACTGACGAGGCAGTCCGATCTTTTCTGGACTTGTCAAGCCGAACGCCGCAGGAGATTGGACGGCGATTTCGAGAGGAGAGAGTCAAACTTCCTCGGTACTTGCATTCATCGATCCGCTCCGCTTTGCTCGATACGCCTTTGATCAAGATGGGACCGGGCGCTGACGGCTCTGAGAGCTTCGTCCTGTTGGTCCGCGACCTCATGTTCCGCCATGTCATAGAGGGACTTTACAGGCTGATGCGAGAATTCGACGGTTTCAGCCAAGATATAGGCGATACTGTCCAGACTTACGCTGAGCGGCTCTTGACATGCTACGACAACCGCGTTGCACTTTTTGGTGAACAGGATTTGAAACCTCTCGTTTCAGGTAAGAGTTGCGATTTCCTTCTGGAATTGGCAGACGAAATCGTACTGCTTGAGGTCAAGGCAGTCGGCTTCACGAAGACCGTGCTCACCGAAAACTCCATCAAAGACGACACATCTACCCGTCGAGTCGCCGATGGGGTCACCCAGATCTATGCAACCGCTCACGATCTGCATATGGGCAGACTTGACGCACTCGGAATCGACAAATCCAAGCCGGTATTTGGCATCGTAGTAACACTGGGTGATATACCCCTGGTGAATGCCGACTGGTACTTCGAGACGTTCATAATGACTCTTGCCAACCCTAAACTCTCGCCGCCGATCTTCCCAAGTCCGAATCTCTCGTCGAGACCCGTTGCCATGACGGTCAGAACCCTGGAGCAACTGGTAATGCTCTGCAATGGCTTGAGGTTATCGCCATTGAGGCTGCATACGGAGAAAAACGCACTTCCGATGTTGGCAGTCGGGGACTGGGACACATACCTCAGTAATATGATCAAGGGTAATCAGTCTGCCATCACTAGTCTTCCGTTCATGCGACCACAGACCGCGAATCTGCTTCTGTCTCTTGGTGTCCCGATAGACGAAGTGGAGAAAACGGTCGGCTCGCGAGGTGGCGAGGAGACGCCGCGAAGCCACGGGGCGGGTTACGAGGCGTGATCCCGGACAGGGCTGGCGTATTGAGCCACCCAACTTCTGAAATGGGGCAACTGATCTGATGGTGATCTCTTGGCGATGCGTGACGATTTCCCAAGACAAACGATCGAGACCTTAGCAAAGAGGGTGGGCAACCGATGCTCGAACCCTGATTGCGGGCAAGTCACCAGCGGTCCCCACACTGAGGACGCGAGGGCGGTGAACATCGGCGTGGCGGCACACATCACGGCTGCCTCGGCTGGGGGACCACGCTACGACCCGAGCATGTCGCCGAAGGACCGTCGATCGATTCGGAACGGGATCTGGCTCTGTCAAAGCTGCGCGAAGCTTGTGGACAGCGACCAGAGCCGATATCCGGTCACGCTGCTGAGAGGTTTTAAGAAGAAAGCCGAGGACCAGTCATCACGCCTGCTCAGCAGCCGGGGCTCTGGAGCCTCCGAGCAGGGAGGCGATTCCCTGGGATCGCACGATGTCGAGTTCGCCGTGGACGGTTGGGAGATGTCGCGGCGAGAGGGCAACCGACCCGGTGACGTTCTTGTCTTCGTCACCCGTTCGCGCGAAGGCGACATCCTCTACTCGTGCAAGATCCGACTCAGAAATCGTCTGAGCCATGATGAGGAGCTTCATCACCTGCGGATCGAGTTCCGCCAGGGTGAGCACCTGCTGCTTGCTGACGCCTATGCCTTCCATCCAGAAGAGGTCATATTGCCGCCGAGGAAGTGGACGACGATTGAGGTCAATCACGGGCTCCACGACAGATCGGTGTTTGACCGATCGGATAGCGTCTGGTTCTCGGCTCGGACAGTCGGTGACAACGAGTTACACGCCTGGCAGATCGCCAGGTTGGCTTGAATCCCGGACTAAGTTGAGACGTAAGCAGTTGAGATAGTGACTCGGAAACAGCGGAAGCGGCAGTGAAGTAGCGTTTAGAAAGTACTCCCGAGTAGGATGGGCTAGTGAGGTAAGCAGCGGCGCGGCGACCACGTTCTTTCGAGTGACTCGCAATGCATATTCTCGATTACTTGGAAGATGCCGAAAAGAAGATCCACGTCGATGAGGAGTCGGTCGTCCACTTCGACAATCGACTTGAAAAGGACTCCGTGAGAGTCGAATACCGGCTCCTCTGTAGTGGCATGCTCTTCCCGACACACCTCGTGGGTGACTGGAGCAAGAGCGATGCGGCTCGCATCCTACTCAGCTTACCGATCGAGCTTCTCGTAGCTAGCCGACCCTACGATGAGTATCCACAGGAACTTGTGCTCCGGTTTGTAGCTCGTCTTGTCAAGGAAACAGGCGGCATCAGCACACACCTGTATTATCCTGACGAAGAGATTGCGTCAGATCTGGCTGCACTACTCACACTTCTTTGCCGTCGCCTTGTTACCGTTGCGACCAAGGTCCGTGAGCAGTACGACACCGCCGTTGTTCCTCCCGTCCTTGCAGATTTCCCGGTCCCAGCCTTGCTTCGCTTGAGAATGGCTTATTGGAATCCGCGCCCCATAGATGTTTGCTACGGACGCGATGGAGTCCAGTATAAGAGTTACCATCCGCCGAATGTTGCTTTCGACTCGTCACATGTGATGCGCGTGCTGTCGTTGTTGCCGAAGCTGAAGGAAGCGTCTGCCCTTGTCAGGGCAGCGAGGCTCTATGCCTCGGCGATGGAGCGAATGGAATCCGAGCCAGACATCCCCTACCAACTACTGATATCTGCCGTGGAAACGTTGGCTGGTGCAGTTCTCGAAGGGTGGGAGCCCGACGAGGATCGGAAGCTCGCGTCAAAAGGGGCGTTGATCTCCTACGCGACGAAGACCGAAAAACTGGGTAAGGAAGTAGCAGAGAGGCTCGCGTTGGAGGCGTGTCGGGACAATCCCTGGTCCAATCGCAAGGTCAGGAAGTTCTTGCTCGACAATCTCGACCTCAAAGCAATCAGTTGCGAGGACGACCTGTTTATCGTTCCGCGAGAAATGTGCCCGAAGGGTGCAGCGATCGAGGGTGCGATCGGCGAGATATACCAAACCAGAAGCGGAGCCACGCATGGCGGGCATTCCTACCCTGCAAGCGCAGCCGTTGGACCATCCCCGAGGGTGCCCTCGGACGCATTTGATGCCCTCATCAACGAGCAACCGCCTTTTCCGCCTATTGGCTGGTTTGAGAGGGTCGTGAATTATTCCATCAACGCATTTATCCTATCTCGTGTGGAGCAGGCATCTTCTGCTCTTCGGGGTGAAACAACGAGAGAAGCAGATAAGTAGGCTATCTCACCCAGGGCTGACGGCTTCATCGCACAGCTTGGCTGATGCGAGTATTGAAGACCAGAAGCAACGCCAGGGTATCAAGGTGGCGACATCCAAGACCAACGCGGTTCGCCTGCTGGAGCGACTGGGAGTTTTGTTCGAGTTGCGAGCTTACGAGGTCGATCCCGAGGACTTGTCAGCCGAGACGGTCGCCCGCAAGGTGGGCATGCCACCCGAGCAGGTGTTCAAGACTCTCGTTGCCAGGGGCGACAAGCATGGTGTCTGCCTCGCGGTCGTACCGGGTAACTGCGAGCTTGACCTCAAGACTTTGGCAAGAGCTACCGGGGACAAGAAGATCGACACGGTGCCGCTGAAGGAGGTCGAGCCGCTGACCGGTTACATTCGGGGTGGAGTGACGGCATTAGCGTGTAAGAAGAACTACCCGGTCTACCTCGACGAGACTGCCCAGCTATTCGATGTGATCTCCATCTCGGCGGGGCTGCGGGGGCTTCAAGTCCTGCTTGCCCCAGATGACTATATCCGCGTGACAGAAGCCAAACTCGTCACGATCGCCAAGGACAAGGAGTAGGTGGACATTCTGCGATGGAAGACCTCGATGGACAAGTCGCCATCGTCACCGGTGGCGGGAGAGGCATCGGCAGGGCTATCGCCTTGGGCTTGGCGAAGGCGGGTTGCTCCGTCGCGGTCGTTGCCCGCTCTGAGGACCAACTGGCAGAGACGGTGAAGGAAATCGCGGAACTGGGTTCACGTGCGATCTCAGTCATCGCCGATGTCTCCGATCCAGGAGCGGTTGAGCGGATGGTACTTGAGGTCGAAAAGTCCCTGGGATCAGTGGATCTGCTCGTCAACAATGCCGGGTTGGCTGGTCCAATCGGACTCACCTGGGAGACCGACACCGATGACTGGTGGCGATGTCTGGAAGTCAATCTGCGAGGACCGATGCTCTGCTCGCGGGCAGTCCTGCCGGGGATGATCGCACGTGGAGGCGGGCGAATCGTCAACGTCGCCAGCGGGGCGGGGACGTTCGCCATCCCCTACCTGGGCGCTTACGTGACAAGCAAGGCGGCGCTGATCCGGTTCACCGAGATTCTCGCCTTGGAGGCGGCTCAGCAGGGCGTGAAGGTCTTTGCCATTGAACCGGGCACCGTCCGCACGGCGATGGCTGAGCACGCCCTGAAATCAGAAGAAGGACAGCGGTGGATGCCCTGGTTCGGTGAGGTTTTCAAAAGAGGAGAAGATGTGCCGCCCGACCACGCTGCCGCCCTCGTGGCTCTGCTGGCTTCAGGTCGTGCGGATGCTCTGTCAGGTCGGTTCTTCACGATCAATGATGATGTGCTCGGTTTGGCTGAGCGGGCTGGTGGTGAGGGTCTTGGTGACTCGCAGACGCTTCGGCTGATCCATCCGTGATAGTCTGCTCTCGACAAATCATGAACCGGAAAGATGACCAAGGGCGTTCGATAGATGACTCTTGGGAAAAGGGATAATAACTTCTTCGCCGTAAGGGACACCCCATCTTTGCGCATTGAACCACTCTCTCAGTGAATCGACGGACTGCCATTTCTCTGGGTTGGAAGCCAAAATTAAGATACTCATAGTGATTAGCTTATCGACGCACTCGACAATCGCAGGGGATAGGTTCTTCAGTTTCTTGCTGCTCCCATGTACAACACCGCTCCTCGCGTCGTAGAACTTCTTTACAAGTTGGCTAATCGCTTGGCGGGTCTCGGGATTCCCAGAGAGGAGAAATGCAGATCTCTCTGCGAGGGTTTGTTCGAGTGACTCAGACTCACTGAAAATCAAAAGAGATTCGAGCGCAATCGCAGTCTTGACTAGAGCGGCTTGCAGATGGAACTCCAGGCGTGACTCGAACACCCACTCCACGGCGTGGTTGACTCGACTCGACAATCCGTGCTTTCCAGTGCAGAAGGATAGTTCTACTGTATCCTGGGGTTGACGAACTGTAAGGTTTTTTCTGATATTCGCTTCCGTCAAGGATGTTACAAGGAAGCGAGGGCGTCATGGATCGACGATACGAAGCACGGTTGGCTGACATGCTGGCACAATCGCAGGTGTCGCCTGACTTGATCGATGGTCTGCTGGAACGGTTGGACGTCTTCATCGAGCCGTTCGCTGCGACCCTGAGCGAACCTGAACAACATCGACATGCAACCGAGTACGTTACCGGTCTGCTGTCGAAGCTTGAGCACAAGACCGGCGAGGGAATCGCTTATCTCCACGATCAAGAACGACAAGGAATCCAAAAGTTCATCGGGCACGTGCCATGGGATCATCAACCCCTGCTCACGATCCTGGCGCAGCAGGTCGGCGAGCAACTGGGCGAGAAGGATGGGGTGATTATCTTCGACCCTTCGGGCTTCCCCAAGAAAGGGACTATGTCGGTGGGCGTCGCGCGGCAGTGGTGCGGCCGGCTGGGGAAGGTTGAGAACTGTCAGGTTGGCGTCTACATGGCTTATGCGTCTAAAAAAGAGCATACGATTACCAATGTAAGGCTTTACTTGCCCAAGGAATGGGCCAAGGATCGCGACCGCCGGAACAAGGCTGGCGTCCCCAAGTCCATCAAGTTCCAGACGCGCCATCAATTGGCCCTGGCGATGCTGGATGAGCAAGGTGGGTTGCTGCCACACGCGTGGGTGGCGGGGGACGATGAAATGGGCCGTCCCGCGAGTTTTCGCCAGGCGTTGAGGGAGCGGGGGGAGCAGTATCTGTTGGCGGTTCCGTCGAACACGACGATCCGCGATCTGGAGGCACCGCCACCGGAATATGGGGGGCGGGGTCAACCCCCCAAGGCTCCTTTCATGCGTGTGGATCATTGGCGTGCGGCCCTGCCGGAATCGGCGTGGACGAGGCTCGACGTCCGTGATGGCGAGAAGGGACCTTTGGTGGTCGACGCGATCAAGCGGCGCAGTCCAATCTCGAGGACCGGGCAATCGTGCAGGTTTCGAGGAGGTCCTCTTCATCACGCGTGAGCAACAGGCCGATGGAACTGTTAAACATGATTATTATTTATCAAATAGTAAAGCCGAAACTCCGTTGATCGAATTTGGCCGGGTGGCCAAACTGGCGCATCGGATCGAGGAGTGCCTGGAGCGGGGCAAAGGGGAGGCGGGCCTGGCCGATTACCAGGTGCGGAACTGGATCGCCTGGCATCACCATCAAACCTTGTCGCTCGTGGCCGCGTGGTTCCTGAATCAGGAGACGCGGCGGGGAAAAAATACAGACACCGGCATTGACGTCACCGCGGTTGCGGCAACTGATCGCAGGGATCATCGAGGAACGTCTCAACGTCAACAGCCCCGAGAAGCTCTCCCGGTGCACCACACGTTGGTTGGAACGCAACGAGCTCGCCCGATTCTTCCAGCATTACTCACGCAAACTCTTACCCCCTTTGAAGAACCAACTACGAACGTAGAGATACAGTAGAAATAGTAAGACCGGGAAGTTACACCGATGGAATCGCTTGCGGAATGCTGAGTCCAGAGGAATTCCCCTAATCTCACCCTTCTGGCGTGATTTTGATCTCAGGTAGTAGCATTCTCGACCTATGGTGATGTCTAGCTCGGCATGTCTGTAGGGTCCGATCGAGAGAAGACGATGAAGGTTCTTCCTGGGTGTCACGAGTGAGGCACAAAGCAGAGCAACTCTCTCTGCGGCGTCGGCGACAAGCTGTGCAGCCTTGATCATCTCATCAGGATCGCCCGGTCTGGCGACTTCGATGACCGTACGGTTTGATAGCGCGGAGATCCTCTCCAAGTAGAAACTATTCTCCCAAGAATGGCGGGCAAACACGTTCCTCTTCCGCACCTTTTCCGCCAAGTCTCTCGATTCTTTCTCACTGATGAGCCGGATTTTCGCTCCGCACTTTAGATCCAAATCGTCTTCTGCGCAAAGCAGCCTCGTCGTCTGGAAATAGTGAGAGAGGGTGAAGTTGCGTTCGGTCATTCGCTTATCTCTCGGTTCTCAGAGACACGATCGTTTATGCATGCTTTATCCGGCACGCCGTCAGCAGCGCCCCTGAGTACATGACGAGGTTCGATACTCGGTCCAGCCGTGAATCTTCCCGTCCGCGAATCCCACTTCACCCAACATTCCCAGGAGCGACCGCTCCCACACCGCCCCGGCGATTCAGTCGGACCACGAGCCCTTGGATGCCACCTCCTCGGGCGTGACGTGTGGCTCCAGAAGGATATCTGCCATCTGGAGCCGACCACCCGACTTGAGCACCCGGAAGACCTCACTCAGTACCCTCGGTTTGTTCGGGCAGAGGTTTAAGACGCCGTTGGAGATCACGAGATCAACTGAGACATCAGGTAGCGGTAGGTTTTCAATTTCTCCCTCGATGAAACACACGTTCGACATCCCGAGCAGAGAGGCATTGTGCCTGGCTTTGGTGATCATATCGGGAGTCATATTTACGCCGATAACCTTCCCTGTAAAGCCAACTCGCCGTGCTGCCAAGAGGGTGTCAAAGCCCGCCCCGCAGCCAAGATCGAGGACGGTCTGACCGGGCTGAGGATCGCCCATTGAGAACGGATTGCCGACTCCACAGAAGGATTCGATCGCGGCGGATGGGAGGGCATCGACCTCAGCAGGCTCGTAACCCAGCTTCTTGGCACTCTCGGGACCGACCGGGAACTTCCTCTCTTGCTCCGGTGCCGTGGCAACCTTGCGGAAGCGGTCGATCACTGAGTCACGCAGATTCTCAGGTTGTTGGGATTGAGTGGGCATGGTCTTGGCTCAGATCAGGATGCAGGTCTCTCCCAAGGATACCCCTCATTTGACCCAGAGGACAGGGAAGGAGACAATCGCAGCCTGGCTCGCACACGGATTTCTTCAGGTTACACGAGCAGGCAAATTGATCAGGGGGATCGCCTCGATGAACAACGGAGTCATGGTTGCGGGTGAGGGTCGGTCGATCTGGGTTGTCGGCGACCGTTACACCATAAAGTGCAGCGGGAATGACACGAGCGGGGCATTCGCCATGATGGAAGCAATCGTGCCGCCTGGCGGTGGTCCCCCGCCGCATATCCACAGCCGGGAGGATGAGGCATTCTACGTTCTTGAGGGGGAACTCCAGTTCCATGCCGAGGATCGCAGTTTCACCGCGACTCCTGGAGCCTGGGTGACGCTCGCCAGGGGCTCTCTGCACTTCTTCAAGAACACCGGAGCGAACCCCGCAAGGATGTTGATCGTGGTGACGCCTGCGGGACTTGAGGACTTCTTCCTGGAAGTGGGTCGGGAGGCGATTGAAGGGGAAACCGAACCCGTGACTCCGACGCCCGAGGACATCCAAAAGCTCCTTGAGACGGCTCCGAGCTACGGGATTGAGATAAGGATGCCGCCCTCGTGATCGGCTGATGGAGAACCACTCATGCCAGCCAAGAAGGGGAAGCAACCAGACGAGATGTACCCGCTCAAGTTGACCGTGAAGCAGAGGGACTCGCTGATCGGTGCAACTCGGCTTGCGATGGTGCTGAAGACCAGGATCAAGAAGTCATCCAAGGACCAGCGATTCGTCGAGTTCACCAAAAAAGAACTGGATCAGATGCTCGGCGAGATCGACCTTTCGCTTGACTTCGCCACACCTTCTGACCGGAAGCGGCTGAACGCTGTCGTTGACAAAATATTCGACCTCTTGGCTGACATTGAAGCCTACTTTCCGCACATCTCCCTTTGATTTCCCCGAATTCGACCTGAGGCCATCTTCTCAGACGCGGCCCCAGGGTCGGTAAACATCTACAAGTCGATCGGCACGGGGACCTTGTTCGGTTCAGATGGTTCGCCAACCGGACCGTTCCTGAACTCGAGCCATTCTTCGCCTTGTCTTATGACTTGGCAATGTCCAGCCGCGCGCCGCGATTCTCGCCGCGACGACTTGTGACACGGGCTATGAGCGTAAGTTGAGCGGCTCACAACTTACGTCAAGGCAAATTGTCATAAGTGAATCACAAGATTTTTTGTCCTTGACGTCCCGATCTCCTCCGCCATCATTGCGGCAAGCCCTGCGGCGGTCGGCCTGCTCCCCTCACGGCCCTGGAAGGCCCGGCGGCGGACACCGGCCAACTCGCTGCAAACCCTCCGGAGATGATCCGCATGAACGAACCTCAACGACCGCGCCAACCCGGCGAGACGGCACGCTCGAAGGGACGCAAGCGCACGCTCAACACGCGGCGGATTGCCGCCGTGCCCATCCTGGAACACTTCCTGAGTCGGCTCCGCCTTCGCGAGTTTCTCTGCGACCACCTGCCCCATGAGGACGGCCGCACTCGGGTCCCCACGGCCACGGCCTTGCTCGTCCTGCTGCGCAACCTGCTGATCTCGCGTGAGCCACTCTATGGTGTCGGTGAGTGGGTGGCCCGCCATGAGCCGAAACTGTTCGGGTTGTCCGATGTCCAAGTCGCCGCAATGAACGACGATCGAGTTGGCCGGGCCCTCGACCGTCTCTTCGACGCCAATCTCTCGGGGTTGGCCCTGAAGGTCGCGGCCCATGCCGTACGCGAATTCGACGTCAGCCTCGACCAGTTACACAACGACTCGACCACCATCACTTTCCACGGTGACTACGAGTCGGCGGAGGCGGAGCGAACCCTGCGGGGACAATTGCGGTTGGCGGTGACCTGGGGTCATAACAAAGACCACCGCCCCGACCTCAAGCAGCTACTCTACATCCTCACCGTGACCGGCGACGGTGCCGTCCCGGTGCACTTTCGCGTCGAGAGCGGCAACGCCACCGACGACCGCTCTCACCAGGAGACCTGGGAGTTGCTCTGTCAACTGACCGGACGCCGAGACTTTCTCTACATCGCCGACTGCAAGCTGGCCACCACCGAGAACATGGCCTATCTGCATCAGCGCGGCGGTCGGTTCCTCAGCGTGCTGCCGCGAACTCGCAGTGAGGACGGTGCCTTCCGCGGCGCCGTACTCCGGGGAGAGATCCAGTGGCGATGGACCCACGACAAGTACGACGACAAGGGACAGTTGACCGACCGCTTCTCGATCTGCAAACCTGCGAGCCAGACCACCGAGGGTTACCGGCTGATCTGGTATCACAGCACACGCAAGGCCGAGTTGGATGCGGAGGTACGGCTGACCCGGCTGGAGAAGGCGTTGAAACGACTGGACGAACTGCGTGCCAAGCTCGCCTCGTCCCGAACCCGGTACCGCAGTCGAGCCAAGGTCGCCGAGGCGGTCGAGGAGCTGCTCCGAGACTGTGAGGTCACCGAGTGGATCTCGGTCGAGATCGAGGAGCAGGTCACCGAAAAGTTCCGCCAGGAGCGACGCGGCCGGCCTGGACAGGACACGCGGTACGTCCGAGAGGAGAAGCTCCGTTACTCGTTGAAGCATCGGATTGAGTTGGAGCGACTGGATGAGGAGGCCCGCTGTGATGGCATTTTCCCGCTGGTGAGCAACGAATCGAAGATGACGGAGCAGGATCTGCTCTTGGCCTACAAACAGCAACCGGCCATCGAACGACGGTTCGAGCACCTGAAGACTGACTTCGTGGTAGCGCCTATGTACCTGAAGGAGGTGAGTCGGATTCAGGCCTTGCTCTGCGTGTACTTCTTCGTGTTGCTGGTCGAGGCGCTGTTGGAGCGAGAACTCCGCCGCGCGATGGAACGAGCGGGAATCGAGAGCCTGCCACTGTATTCCGAAGGTCGGGCCTGCCGACGCCCGACGGCTCGAAAAGTGATCGACCTGTACGAGGACGTTCAAGAGCATTCCCTGAAGGCTGGGAAACGCCCTCTTGAGGTGTTCAGCACAGAGTTAACTCGGCTCCAGAAGAGGATCCTGCGCCTGCTGGGGATACCCAAAGCCTACGAGATTTGAGCCTGACAGGCCGAAAGACGGCACACGGAAATTAGGAGATAGTCAAGGCGAGATGTGCGGAAAGTAGGTTGAAGAGAAGGAACTGAAAGAGAAACGCCAAGCGGTTACCAAGCCCGGTGCCATCTATCAATTCAAGGTCGTGCTCAAGGATAGCAATCCGCCAATATGGCGACGGAGTCAAGTGCGGGATTGCACACTGGGCGAACTTCATCAAGTCCTTCAGGTGGTCATGGGCTGGGAGGATTGCCATCTGCACCAGTTCATCATCAGGGGCGATTACTATGGAACCCTCGGTCCCGAGGACATGCTGTGGGACGAGGAAATGCATGACGAGGAAGGGACTTCAATTAGCCAGGTTGTCAGGATGGGGCGGAAAACACGATTCACATACGAGTACGACTTCGGGGATTCCTGGCAGCACGAGATCGTTCTGGAGAAAACCCTGGAGCCAGAGCCGCAGGTCAAGTATCCCCGCTGCATTGAGGGTGAACGAGCGTGTCCACCCGAGGACTGTGGAGGAGTCTGGAGTTATGCCGAGTTCCTTGAGGCGATTGCTGACCCAAATCACGAGAGCCACGAGGACATGCTGGAATGGGTAGGTGGCAAGTTTGACCCGGAGAAGTTCTCGGTGGACGAGGTGAACAGGAAACTCGGGGAGGATCACTGAGAGGTCTCGCGAGATGACGACTCACTCAGATCTACTCGACAGATACAGGCAAATCCGGGACGTTCGTTTCCGACTCAACAATCTCCTCGTCGGCACGATTCCGAAGAAGACTCTGGAGGACTGCGGGCGTAAGCTCGGAATCTTCCGTAAGGGGACTCTGGTCTTTGGTTCCGAGGCTGAAATGTCCATTCTCATGGATTATTGCCTCTACAACCCCGATCCTGATGGGTGCAACCTGGTGGCACGGCATCTGGAGAAGTCGCCACCGCCCGCCGATTCAGTTGAGATGTCTGTTCTGCGGGCGATGACCGGGGCATACTACTCTCTTTTCCAGATCACGGACGTGGAGAGAGGGGTCGGCATCAGCGTTCAGGATCTCCTGCGGAAAGAGACCGGATTCGTTGTGGACGTTGGATTCGGGAACACCGCTCAGCGACACTTGATCTTGGCGTCCCGGATCATCCCGATGGAGGGCTTCTTGACAACCGGTGGAGCGGCTCTACCCGTCAATCCAGCGGCGGCGAGGAGAATCCTCGACGAACTGAGGCGGATGAATCAGACACCGGAGACCTTCGACTTCAAGCAAATCTCCCCGTTCAAGGAGGCGGAGCTTGCCGCACTCGTGATCCGAATCTGTCTTTCCTCGGGGATGTCATCAAATGTCGCTTATTCAGAACCAGGTGGTCAAATCCCCTCACCGACAGGGAGATCGGAAGCTGCACGCCCCGGAAGAAACGATCCCTGCCCCTGTGGGAGCGGCAAGAAGTTCAAGATGTGCTGCGGAAGACGTTAGACTGCCTGGTTCGATAACGCTGCCTCGAACAAGAACATCAAGCAGTGGTCGGAGCAATCTCGTGGACAATCAGCGAGTTTCCCGTAATGATCCCTGCCCCTGTGGCAGTGGAAAGAAGTACAAGAATTGCTGTCGAAGGACGGATGTCGAAGACCACTCGCCGCGACCGTCGCCCAAGCTCACGGACCTGGATGGCAAGCCGAAAAAGCGCCCAGAATACCCCATTGGTACCGTGGCACTTTATGGTCCCAACGACACGATTACGACCAAGATCGCTGCCGCCGTGATCAAGTCGCCAAATGCCGAGCCACTCCTGGAGCGATGGGTAGCAACCGACGTGACGACTAGCCCAAAGGTTCAGCGGGAGATCAATGAGTTCTTCGAGAGGCATGGGGTCAAATCGATCGCCATGAGTGAAGGCAACATGGGCTGCCCCCACGAAGAAGGGGAGGACTTCCCTGACGGCGAGGACTGTCCCTTTTGCCCGTTCTGGGCGGGCAAGCAGGGGAGCAATCGAAGGGATTGAGGGCTGGAGCCACGGCTGGTTGCCCGCCAGTCGAATCGGTAATGGGGAACTCCCGTAGCTCGATCACGGAGCATCATGATGTTTGAGAAGAACGGATACCACCGGCAATTCCCCGTGAGGTTCACGCTTGCTCAACGCATCGTCGTTGCCGAGATCTTCCCGGCACTGTCTCAACGCCTGAGACTCGATGAGCCTAACCAGAGAATGGTTTCACTGACGCTTGACGAACTGAAGTTGATCTGCAAGACGGTTGCACCAGCCATCTGTCAGGCTGACTCAGGCATGAAACGAACCTCCTTGAGACACGTCCTCGACATCACGGAGAGGTCCATCGAGACCTTCCAGGGGATAGGCGTGATCCCAGCCAAGGAACGAATCTACCAGTTCAAGATCACGCTCAGGGATATCAAGCTTCCAATCTGGCGTCGAATCCAGGTGAGAGACTGCACCCTCGACAAGCTTCACGAACGTATTCAGACAGCAATGGGATGGACCAACTCCCATCTACACCAATTCCAGATCAATGGAAGCCTTTACGGAGACCCCTGGCTTCTGGATGAGAACTTCGTGGAGATGAACTACGACAATTCCAGAGAAGCGACTGTAAGCAAGATCCTCCCGAAGAGTGGCGAGCGTTTTTCTTTCGAGTATGAATACGACTTCGGAGATTCCTGGTGGCACGAGGTGCTCTTCGAGGGCTGCCTGCGGGTTGAGCCGGGTCAGCGGTATCCTCTCTGCGTGGAGGGCGAACGAGCCTGCCCGCCTGAAGACGTGGGTGGAACCTCGAGTTACGAGGAGTTCCTGCACGTCCTCACCGATCCCAGCGACGATCAGCATGAACAATTTGTGACGTGGATAGGGGGATCGTTTGATCCCGATATCTTCGATTCGGAGAAAGCGACCAAGAGGATGAGGCGGGGACTGCCTGATTGGCGGAAGCTGGCGTGGGAGTCCCAATGTAACGAAGATGACTCCTGACGTTCTTGATCAGGATTAGGTTCGCGGAGAATGGTCAATGAACCCCAAAGAGCTTCACGGGAAGTTCCCCTGGATCACGAAGGAGGGTTACTTCGATCCAGGTAAGTTTCCCATCGACGGTGCTCTGAAACAGGCACTCTCCGATGATCATCAGGAGTTCCGGTCGGGTCTGAACCTGCTGGCTTCAATGTACGGTCATGGTCGGACGGAAGCCGGGATCTTCCTTATGGGTCTGCTCGTGAACAGTGACGACAACTGGGAGAAGCGAATCAGCATCGTTGAGGCAATGAGGGGCATCGAGACCAAGCCTTGTGCCAACCTGCTGTTCGGCGAGTTGAAGCGAGTCAAGAGTTCAAACACCACTCGGCGTTACCTGGGAGCGGTCATCAAGGCGCTATCCACCATGCCCTCGGAACTGGTCGAGGAGGGGTTTGAGGCGCTTGCTGAGGATAAGTTGTTCAGCCCCAAGATGCGGGACAAGTTCAGGGCGGTCTTGGAGAAGCGGTTCCTTGAAGACTACGGGTGGTGACCAGCGAGAGCAGTGCCTCGATTGACGGTGGTCGTCCTCGACGAACTGATCTCGTTGGCTCGAAAACCTGTGCAGGTCCGGTGGGCTATACCAGGAGCGAGGAGTTGTCCCAATGGCTGATCAGCAGGTATTCTTCCTCATCTCAGGGATCATCTTCGGGCTGGTCGCCCTGTTTCATGCGTTGCGTCTTGTCCTCCGCTGGCGGGTCGATCTTCGCTCGCAAGAGATCCCCATGTGGCTGTCGGGCATTGGCTTGGTTGCCGCTGCCGGATTGTGCTTCTGGGCGTTCTGGCTCCTTCTGTGACTGGTCGTTTTGTATTGCTGGGACATGATGGAATTGATCGGAGGAAAGAAGGTAGGTCGGTATGCCAGACGATCACGGTGATGAAAGTCAGACGACGCCCTCAGCGACCGAATCTGGGGCAGGAGTTGACGCCACGAAACCCGCTCCGAGACCACGGCGGCTCTTGGTCCGAACACTGAAGGTCGTGGTCGCCCTCGTCGTCACCTGGCTGCTGCTGGCTTATCTGGTACTTCCGGCGCTCTGGCGGCACTACGAGCACCAGCCTGCACTGGAGAGTGCCCCCAAGACCGCACGGACGACCCAGGGCATCCCTGGCGACCCGCTCAACGTTGGATTGATCGGGACCGAGCAGGAACTTGTCCGTGCCTTGCTCGGCTCGGGCTGGGACGCCGCCGATCCGGTTACCCTGAAGTCCAGCATCGGCATCGCCCGCAGCGTGCTGCGGGACCGACCCTATGTGGATGCGCCCGTCAGCAGCCTGTTCCTGTTCGGACGCAAGCAAGACCTTGCCTTCGAGAAACCGGTCGGCGAGAACGCCAGCCATCGCCACCACGTCCGGTTCTGGAAGTCCACGGAGTATGGACGAGGCGAGTTGCCCCTGTGGATCGGTGCGGTGACGTATGACCGAAGCGTTGGTTTGAGCCACCGAACCGGACAGATCACCCACCACATCGGAGCAGACATAGACGCCGAGCGGGACGGACTGTTCGCCGATCTGAGGAAGGAGGGATGGCTGAAAGAAGAGTTCCAGGTCACGGGCGTCGGGGCGACTCTCTTGGGTCGCAACGGCGGCGGCGACCGATACTTCACGGACGGGGAACTGACCATTGGCATGCTCGTCAAGGATCAGTCTCGGGAGAGGTCGCCGGATCGGCTGGAGAACCCCGTCCCAGTCCAGATCAAGGACCAGTTGTGGTCTGCGATCCGCCCGCTGATGCAATCGTTGCCCGGTCAATGATCGAAGTGCAATCGAACCTGGGACTGTTTGGCGGGAATGGCGATCTACTTTGACAACTTGCCAGCATCGGCGGCTGACATCCTTCAACCCCATGCTCAGAATACTGATGACGACTGAATGGAGCGGCTAATCCTCTCTTCGCTCCCGGAGGTCGGTAGAACGATGCGAACGCCGACGTTGTAATTGAGCGTGATTTCGTCGCCTGCTGCGATAAGGGGGCATTCATGGTTGAACCTGCCGGTCAACGCCGATTCCGAGTCTCAACCAGGACGCTCATGGTCGCTGTGGCGTTGTGCTCCCTCCCGCTCGCCCTCGTCGTATGGACGTTCCGTCAGGCGGTGGCTATGAATCTGGCGGTAGCTCACGCTGAGCTTGCCAGGGCTCTGGCTGACGAGAGGGCTGCGTCTTTAGCCCAGGCTGCCGCCAAGCCCGGCACCGCCGACCAGAAGAACGCGGGAAGCCTCTGGGCGGGATTGAGCGTCAACCATCCCATCTTCAAAGCAGGTCAATCACAAGACCTGAGAATCGAGTTCACCTTGGTCAACGACGGCGACCAGGTGATCGACCCGAAGATCCTGGAGTCCCAGATCGTCATCAACGGGAAGGAACTCAGCGACTCTGGGGTGATCCTCGGCAGCGTCCAGAAGGGCGCTCGTTTCAGAGCGTTGCCGCCTGGAGAGAGCCTTCAATTCGATTGCCCTCTCGGGGACCAGTTCAAAGAGCCCGCAATCTACCGCGTTTCCTGGAAGGGCGCTGGTTTCCGATCTTCAGAACTCGTCTTCCGAGTCTTGCCTAAACAAAGTCGCTGATCATCTGCAATCTCTCAACGACGTGATCGCCTAGAGGAATCAATGCCCCCCCTAACCTCATTGTCCTTGGGTAAGATGCCCTGGGGACGACCAACTCTACCGAGTGCGTGGGAGAGTGCTGAAAATGCCAACCGACTACGACGTAATCGCGGGGCAGTATCAGGGGGTGACGCGCCAGACCTGGCGGGGGCACATCGAGGCGTTCACGTTCTTCGGCATGCTGGGAGATCTCACGGGGAAAGCAGTGGTCGATCTAGCATGCGGCGAAGGGCGCGATACTAGGATGCTCCCGAGCTTGGGGGCGGCGAAGGTTGTGGGAGTCGATCGGTCGGAGGGGATGATCGCCCTGGCACGAGCCCAAGAGGCAGAGCACCCGCTCGGGCTTGAGTATCTTGTCCAGGACTGTCGCTCGCTCTCTTTGCCGGTTGAATTCGACGTGGCAACAGCAGCTTATCTGCTGAACTACTCACAGAGCAGAGAAGACCTGGAAGCGATGGTCCAAAGCATTGTCAGGTGCCTCAAGCCGGGCGGGCGGTTCGTGACCATGAACTCCAACCCTAGTATCGAATTCGAGAGAGGAGGGACATATCTGAAGTACGGGTTCGAGGTCCGTGGATCGTCTGAACCGCATGAGGGGCAGCCCTTCACCTTGGTGTTTCATCTCGACGAGGGTCCGGTTGAGGTCGAGAACTACTGGCTACCCGCCACGGCTTACGAAGAGGCGTTGCGGTCGGCGGGCTTCGTGGATGTGCGATGGCACCGCCCCCGGATCTCACCCATTGCCGACGTGGGGCATGAACCCGATTATTGGCGGGACTTCCTGGATCATCCCCCGGTTGTGGGGATCGAGTGCTCACGTTGAGATCATGCTGATCGAGACAGACCTCTTTGCTCTGCCGGTCGAGGTGCATGAGGCATAATGCGATGGGCATCTACTCCCGCCTGCTCCTCCCCCGGCTCTGCGACTGGAGCATGCGTAATCCCCGCATCGAGCGGCTCCGCAGCGAGACGCTCACCGAGGTGGACGGGGAGATCCTGGAGATCGGCTTCGGGACGGGGCTCAACCTGGAGCATTACCCGGAGCACGTCCGTCACCTTGCGGCGATTGATCCTGGGGAGGGGATGGCACGCATCGCCCGGCGTAGGATCGAGCGGTGCGACATCAACGTGGACCTTAGCGTCCAATCCGCCGAGGAACTTCCATTCGAGGACGGGAGCTTCGACTACGTGGTGAGCACCTGGACGCTGTGCAGCATCCCGGATGCCAGGCGGGCGGTCGCCGAGATCAGTCGCGTGCTCAGGGCTGGAGGACGGTTCTTGTACGTGGAGCACGGGCTGAGCGAAGAACCCCGCATTCAGCACTGGCAACGTCGCCTCACGCCCCTTCAGAAGCGGATCGCAGGTGGCTGTCGCCTGGATGTGGATATCGAAGCCCTCGTCAAATCGGGGGCATTCCGTGATGTCCAAGTTGAGAGGTTCCTGCTTGACCGTACGCCCAGGATCGTGGGATCGATGTACCGGGGAATAGCTGTGAAGTAGAATCCCTTACTGGGGCAACGAAACGCCCTTGACTGGTCTACCCACTGCCCACTCAAGTTTGAGACCCATGACTGAGCCGAGCCCCCGGCACGATCTCATTACCCGTCTCTCGGACGCCATCCGCTTGCCAGAACAACACGGCTGGGTTGTTCCCGCTGTTCGATGGTTGACCGTGTGGTTCGTCGGAAACCTCGGCTGGATCGTCGGTGGTCTCGTCACCTCGATCCATCTCCCAGAGTTCCGACCACCACCAGGCTGGGCGTACTGGAGCCTCTGGTGCGTCGGTGGAGGCGTGGTAGTTGTCAGCTTGGTTCCTGCCGTCGCAAGGCTGCCGATAAAGAAACCACACAGTTGGCAATTCTTCCGTGTGCTCAGCCTGGCGATGTGCATCCTCGAAGAAGCTCTTTGCTACTTGACACGGACGGGGATGTGGGAGAGCCGAACACGTTTCTTCCCAGAGTTCTTTGTTGGAGTGGCGGTACTAATGGGCTGGTCGCTCGGCAGTGCTCTGGTCTTGAGGTTCGCCGGTCTTGAGGTCCGGGAGTCGCTGATTCTCTGCGGGTTCTCCGGGTGGCTGGCTGAAGCTTTCGTCATCCCAAGATTCGCCCATGCCCCGCTGCTGCTGATCTGGATCATCCCACTCTCGATCGTCTCTTACCTGCTGCTCATCCTGCCGGGCATCGCGGTCGTCGGCAAATACTTGCCACAACCTCCAATCGATCGCCGGGGACGAGTTCGAGCTTATCTGGCGGCGATCTTCGTCCCAGTCGGTTGCTGGCTCGGAGTGGCGATCTTCATGGGGCTCTTCTTCAAGCTGTGACGAAAGTACCATACTCGGTAAGCGAATATGAGTCATCAAGCCAGAGCCGCTGACGGATGAATCTCGGGGATGAACCCCGCTCGGATCGCTGCCACTGTGGACCTTGGCGTGAGCACCGAAACAACTTCATGCTTCCTTCGGCGTAGACGGTCCCGATACCCTCCTGGAGACCACACGAGCAGGGAATCGCCTTGGATGAGTAGAGCTTGGTCTGTTCTTCCGTCCTTACTAATGAAGACCCCACTGGGCAAATCATCGAGGTTCGCCTGGAAGACTCGTTTGGAGCGGCTCGCGTCGAGTCGGTCGGCATGCAGCCGCATATCAATCTCGCCCGCACTGAGAGGGCTGATTGATTGATCGTAAAGGTTGCCCGCTGCCCAGACAGCACGGAATTCGTAGTACCTTCGTCGTTGGCACTCGAAGCAGGGACGATGACCAGCAGCGAGCCCCGTGGCTTCGTCGAGGAAGAAGAGTTCCGTGTAGCGGTGAGGTGCCATGATTGTCCTACGCCGCCCCCTGAATTCCAACTGACATATCAGCCATCGCCTCCCGCTCCAGGATCGCCGTATGTTCCCACTCTCGTCGTGGAGGATGCCCCGGTTACCCAACATCGTCCCGCGTTCACGGCAGGCGATGATCTCTCCGAGTGGTGTAACACGGTTTTGCCTGGGCATCGGTGAGGCTCAGTCCTTCCTTTGGTCGGTGGGTGAGACCAGGAGCTTCTGATTCTCCTCGGTCCACCGATCGAGCACCCAGCGGGAAATCCGATGTAGCTCTTTCTCACCCTCCGACCTCGGCGCTCGGTGTCTTCCTTCGATGGCACGGAGTTGATCCAGCGCCCTGCGGTACCCGTCGAGCTTCACCCCAGTGAGTTCCCCTTTGTCCTTCATCGCTCGCACCCGCTCAGGGCAAACCAGGGGTGAGGGCTGGCACCAAGTCCGCTCCGTGGCGAAGACCGCCTGGAGCGTCAAAAGGTCATCGACCAATTGAGGGGTAGATGCCTCGCCAAAAGTCTCCCGACGCAGGATCTCCTTGAATCGCTCAAACGGCAGATCGGGGTTGCGGCTGAACTCCCGGTAGGCGATACGGTTGACCCGCATGGGAAGCTCATCGTAGGGCGGGTCTCCGGGGGCAAGCCAGCCGAACCCGAGAGGTATCTGCCTCCTTCCCTTGAGCCACGCCTGACCCTCCTCGGCAACGGTGGCGACGAAACTGTAAGCCTCCAAAGACGGGACATAGCCAGTCACACCTGCGTCCCTGGCTCGCGTGGCACCCTGCTGGATATCCTTCGGACTCCTCAGAGCCGGTGAGTCGTCCCACCACAGGCTGCGTCTGGCTTGCTTGATCAACACGGGGTCAAGGTGGGCGCTGTGCGGGGTGAAGAACAATGTCCAACGAGGGTCGAATTCCTGCTTCGCCGCTTTGACGCCGAAGCCAGGCACGTCGGTCCCTGAGAAGTAGTGGGGGTAGACGACGATCATGGCGTCTAGCTTCTTGGACCACACGTCCTCGGACATCTGCTTTACGAAGGCGAACTCCTTGTCGAAGAAGTGGGGTCCACAGTCTTTGCAGTGGCAGATGGCGTAGTCGGATGATTCGATCATCAGCCCATCGGCGTTGGGATAGAAGCGGAGCATCTCGCGAACGTAGTCCAGCATGAATCGCTGCGACTCGGGCTTTGACGGGCACAGGTTGTAGCCCCAGCAGCCAATGCCTGCCAAGCCGATGGGTTTGCCGTCCTTGCCAACGGCTCTCGTCTCTGGGTGCTCCAGTGGGTATTGATTCACGCCGTCGTAGCCGAACGGAGTGAAGCCCAGGAGCACCTTGATACCCCTGGTATGGGCGTGGTCGATCAAGTCCCGCACGAAATCGTGACGGAGGTTCTCATGCTCCTGATTGTACCTCCACGTGATCGGGTACTTCTTCGATCGAAACGCCCCGGCGACCCAAAGCAGCAGCGTGTTACCGCTGTCGTCATGGATGCCATCCACGATCCTCTTCCAGTCAGCCAAGTCGTAGGTCGGCATCCGCATGAACGTGATGTAGTAGCCGCGTTGTGTGAAGGGGCTCGCAACCACAGGGTCGGAAGAGGTGGGGAGTGACAGGAGGACCAGGGCGGCGAGGATTGGGTTCATCACGGTCACGACCTCCATTGAATCCGAACACCCAGAGCGAGTCGTTCGATCAATATGCCGAGCAACACGCCAAGAGCGTAGCAGGCAAGGTCGCTCCAAAGGAATCCGAACCCCAGGATCAACCCACCCAGCGTCGTGCGGCGGATCGAGTCGATCCAGGGGGCATGGTACAACTGGCTGAGTTCAATCAAGACAGAGAATGTCATTGCAAAGGCAGCCACCTTCCAGGTTGACTGCCTGGGCAACACCAGCCCGAAGCCGAGGAACGCCGCCAGTGCCCAGAGTGTGTCCCCGGCTTAGATGGCGATGAATCCTGGCAAGTTGTGGGCGTAACGGCGGGAACCGATACCCAGAGCGGAAACCAAGGCGATCAGGATCATCTGGACCAGTGGATTACGTCGTCGAAGCATGCTCAAGGGGTAGTCCAACCTCTGTATGGTAATGTGGGTCGAAAGGGGTCGGCGAAAGAAAGAGCCGAGCACAATGCAGAGTTTGCCTGTGGAGCCGTTGAACCGATCGGCACTCCGGCGACGAACCCACGCCCCGAACCTTGACGCTCTTCACATTGTCTACCTTGGGGATGGTGCATACTGCACTTGTTCCCTCAGCTTCCCGATCCGATTTCTGCCAAAGGAGGTGGATCATGCAACTCGACTTCCAAGAAGACGAGATCTCCTTTCGAGGTTATGTCCAAGCGGCGTCGAGGCTACCCTGAGCGAAGCACAAGTCAAGAGGGGTCGCAGAATCGTTCACGGGGACAAGTGTGCGTGAGCAGGCTAAGCGACGCGAAATCAGCGATTCCTGAGCAACATCGCTGAGGGTACCAACAAAATTCCCCTCGAAGAGCCTGGTCACTTGATCAAGCTTCCCGAGGGGTGTACTCCGTGGTTTACCACAACAGCGGAGTACTCGACCATGTATCATGATTTACCCCGGACCGCCAGGCTCTGGTCGTTTCTTTGGGCTGTCGACCAGCATCTCGCAGAGGAAACCCGCAAGCAAGCATGTTCATGTGGCGGCCGCCTGCACGCCGCCAACTATCTCCGCAAGCCACGCGGCACTGCCGTCCAGCTACCCGAGCAAGAATGCCTCAGACTGAGCTTCTGCTGCGATCGTGAGGGCTGCAGGAAGAGAGTCACACCGCCGTCGGTGCGCTTCCTGGGCCGCAAGGTCTACCTGGGCGCGATCGTGATCCTCATCAGCGCCATGCGGCAGGGACCCTCGCCACGCCGCGTCCGCGAGCTTTCCACACGCTTCGGCGCCGACCGCCGGACCATCGCCCGCTGGCAGGTCTTCTGGCGCGAACGCTTTCCTCAGACACCATTCTGGAAGGTTGCAGGCGCCCGGTTGGTGCCGGTCCTGGAGATCCTCTCCCTTCCCTACTCACTTGTCGACGCCTTCCTCTCCCGCCATCGCATCTGCAAAGGGTGGACGCTCCTGCTGCGGTTTCTCGCACCGATCACGATCCCCGGCGGCCTGCGAATCGAGGTCTCGCGATGATCGCTTTCCACCCGCAGAAGATGCTCGTCGCCGATTTTGATCCGCCGATTTATAGAGGTTGTCACGGTCCCTTCACCCGACTTGTGAGGAGATGTGATGACTCAAAGACACCCCTGTTCAACCGCTGCCTTGTGGGCACGGTTTCGGTTCTCCGTGGTGGGCTCGCTCCTGAGCTCTCCCCCTGCGCGGATCGCTTCAGACAGCGATCTGCTCCCTTGCCGAAAAGACCTGGTCGCATCCTGTGACGGGGCGCGATGTCCGCGTCGCGGCCGCCACCATCGCGCGCTGGTACTACACGGCGCTCCACCAGCCTGACGACCCGGTCGCCGCCTTGCGTCGTGCCGTGCGGAAAGACTGCGGAAAGATCTCGCTGGCGGCGACCCTCGCCGAGCGACTCCATCTCCAGTATCGCGATCACACGGACTGGAGCTATCAACTGCACTACGACAACCTCGCCGCGCTCTTGAAGGCCGATCCCTCACTGGGGCGGCTCCCCTCCTATTCCACGATCAAGCGTTTCATGCAGGCTCACGGCCTGGTGCGCAGACCGAGGCTCCGGCCCGGCGGACGCCCTGGCGAAGTCCGCGCCCAAGAGAGGCGTCAGACACGGGAAATCCGCAGCTACGAAGCCACCCATGTCGGAGCGCTCTGGCATCTCGATTTCCACCACGGATCGCTCAAGGTGCTCACTCCCGGCGGCCAGTGGCTGCGGCCAATCGCGCTGGGCATCCTCGATGACCACTCACGACTGTGCTGCCACGTTCAGTGGTATCTCTCGGAGACCGCCGAGGACCTGGTGCACGGACTCTCCCAGGCGATCCAGAAACGGGGCCTGCCGCGCGCGCTGTTGACCGATAACGGCTCCGCGATGGTGGCCGAGGAAGTCACCGAAGGGCTCTTGCGTCTGGGCATCGTCGCAGAGCGAACGCTCCCTTATAGCCCGTATCAAAACGGCAAGCAGGAGGCGTTCTGGGGCACGCTCGAGGGGCGGCTCATGAAGATGCTCGATGGTGTCAGGGAATTGACCCTGGAATTGCTCAATGAGGCAACCCAGGCCTGGATGGAAATTGAGTACAACCGCGCCGTGCACCGCGAGACCGGCAGCTCGCCGGTCGACCGCTTCGCCAAGGCCCCCGATGTGCTTCGCTCGAGCCCTTCGAGTGTAGCGCTGCGTGCGGCATTCCGCCTGGAGACCAAGAGGAGCCAGCGTCAAAGCGACGGCACCATCTCACTGGAGGGGAGGCGCTTCGAGATTCCGGCAAGGTACCGTCACTTCCGCGCAGTGACCGTCCGTTACGCCCGCTGGGACCTCGGCCGGATCGATCTGGTCGACGAGCAAAGTGGAACCGTCCTGGCTCCCATTTATCCCCTCGACAAAGCCGCCAACGCCGACGGCCGCCGGGCCGTAACCGGGTCCGGTGGCACCGAGGTGCCGTCCCCAGAGCAGCGGCGCGACGCCGGCGAACTGCCACCCCTCCTGAAAAGGATCCTCCAGGAGTACTCGGCCACGGGCATGCCGCCGGCCTATTTGCCCAGGACATCCCCGAAAGACAACGGAGAACCCTCATGAATAGCAAGAAACTGCTGGCACTCTATGGGCTGAAATGGAACCCGTTTTCACCCGAGCTTCCTCCCGAAGCACTGCTGGCGCCCCCCAGGATCGAGCAATTTGCCTGGCGCGTGGAACAGCTGGTCCAGGAAGGAGGCTTCGCGCTGATCACGGGTGAGTCGGGCACCGGCAAATCGGTGGCGCTGCGGATTGTGGCCGGGCGGCTGGCGGCGCTGCGGGATGTCACCGTCGGTGTGATCGAGCGACCCCAGTCGAAGAGCCCCGACTTCTATCGGGAGCTGGGGGACATCTTCGCGGTGAAGCTGGCACCGCACAATCGCTGGTGCGGGTTCAAGGCGCTCCGCGAGCGGTGGAAAGCCCACGTGGCCTCCTCGCGGATCCGCCCGGTGCTGCTGATCGACGAAGCCCAGGAGATGAGCCCTGAGGTCCTCTGCGAGCTGCGTATTCTCTCCAGCGCCGACTTCGATGCCACGTCGCTTTTGACCGTGATCCTCTCGGGAGATGAACGACTGCTGGAACTGTTGCGGCACGAAGATCTGGTGCCCCTGGGCACCCGGATTCGCACGCGACTGGTCACCGAGCCCGCCACCCGCGAAGAGCTCCTGGAGTTGCTTCAACACGCGCTGGCCAAGGCCGGCAATGCCGCGCTCATGACGCCCCAGCTCGCAGAGACACTGGTCGACCACAGCGCGGGGAACTACCGTTTGCTCATGATTATGGGAGGTGAGCTCTTGGCCCATGGCATGGCGCACGAAATCGGGCAGCTTGACGAGAAGTGCTACCTCGAGGTCTATCAGCCGCGAGGCCCGCGCCCGCGCTGAAGAAGAAAGCGAAGGTGTGACGATGGCGACCAGTGGCGAGCAAGTGCTTCCGGTGGTGCGTGTGGCCGAGCTTCCCAGCGATGAGCTCGCGGAGCGATGGCTGGTGGAGCAGCTCTGGTGTGCCCACGCGGTGGGCGTCATCGGCGGCGCTCCGAAGTGCGCCAAGACGTGGCTGGGGCTGGACATGGCCCTCTCCGTAGCCACGGGCACACCATGCCTGGGCAAGTATGCCGTACCGGAGCCGGGACCGGTTCTGGTTTACCTGGCTGAGGATGCGCTGCGGGCTGTGCGCGAACGTATCGAGGGAATGGCCCGGCATCGCGGTCTGGATCTCGACGAGGTGTCGATCCACGTGATCACGGTCCCGGTGCTCCGGCTCGATCACGATCGAGACCGCACGCGGCTGTGGGAGACAGTGCGGGGGCTTCGGCCTCGGCTGCTGGTGCTGGATCCCCTGGTGCGACTTCACGGCATCGACGAGAATCATGCTGGCGACGTCGCCGAATTACTCGGGTATCTGCGGTCGTTGCAGCGTCAGCTTGGCCTGGCGGTTCTGCTGGTGCATCACACGCGGAAGAACGCCGCGGACGGTGTTGCCGCCGGTCAGGGCCTGCGTGGGTCGGGTGACATACATGCCTTCGGCGACTCGAACCTGTATCTCCAGCGCACGAAGGAGCACCTGATCCTCTCCAGCGAGCACCGGTCGGCGCCGGCAGTAGCGCCTGTTTATCTGGAGCTGGTCGCCACCGACGCGGGGACAGCTCACCTGGAGGTCATCGCAGCGCCTGATGATCGGAACGGGCGCGACCTCGAAGGGCAAGTGCTGAATCTTCTGGCTCAAGGCCGAGTGCTTACGCGAGCGAGCCTGCGTGATTCGCTGGCGGTGAAGAACGAGCGTTTAGGGACGGTACTGGAGTCACTGGAGCGCACCGGCAAGATCGGCCGCACAACTGGAGGCTGGCGACGTCTCCGCTGATCATCCGGAGCGGACCGTTCCGTTCCCCTTCCGGAGAGGGGAACGGAACGATCCTCCTGCAGTGAAATACACCACCGATTATCTTGCCCAGATGGCCATCGATTATCGCGGCCACTCTCAGGATAGCTGAACAGCTTCTTCTTGGTCCACGCCTTGTTTTCCAGGCTTTGCACGTGCTTGTACCAACTGACCCATCGATCGGAGTCCAGCTTATCGATGGGCAGGGACGGCGCGAGCCATTCCTTGAAGGCATCCATAGCCCATCGGCACTGATCGTACCCGTCACGGCTCAACTCACCTGCCTTCACGTCCACGTCCCGCAGTTCCAGGAACTTGGCGATCCAGAACCCAACGGTGCGGTCGGTCGGCGTGGGCTTGGACCGTGCCAGCCGATCCCGCCAGACTAGGTTCATGGGATCTCCCGCACGCACATCAAGGAAGGGGTCGATGAAGGCGTCGGCATCGGCGGCATCAGGATCATTCTCTGAAAGCCCGCTCACGAACGCGATCATCTGATCGACCCCTCTGGCGTCGTGTCCCTCCTGTTGCGACCAAGCCTTACGGGCTTCCAGTTCTTGGAGCACGCGGTCGTATCGGCTGGGTGTTCTCTTACCCAACTGATCGGCGAGCCAGCAGTTGGCGGCATCGCGAGAATGCTCTTTCGTTTCTGGTGTGCGACCGGGCAGGTAGCCCAGTTTCACTAGTGTCCTGAGTTAGAAGTTCGCTCACAAACCCTCGCCACTCGATCTAAGATCATATCAGCATCTGCCGTCCATACGAAAGGCTTGGGATTTACGTTGTGTTTTGCCAGGAATTCATGGATCGCCTGTTCCAACGCCGCCACGCTCCGGAATACTCCACGGCGAATTCGCTTCTCGGTAATCTCCGCGAAGAATCGTTCAACCTGGTTCAGCCAAGAGCCGCTGGTGGGAGTGAAATGCAGATGATACTCGGGATGGCGAGCGAACCACCGCTTCACGGCTGGAGCTTTGTGTGTGCCGTAGTTGTCCATGACGAGGTGAATCTCGACGCCTGGTGCTTTGGCGATCTGGCTATCGATCTCGTTGAGGAATTTGAGGAATTCTTGTTGTCGATGGCGACGGTAGCATTTGCCAATCACACGACCTGTCGCGACGTCCAAGGCGGCGAACAGCGAAGTCGTCCCATTGCGTACATAATCCGGAGTTCGCCTCTCCGCCTGGCCAGGCCCCATGGGAAGCAACGGCTGGGTACGGTCCAACGCTTGCACCTGGCTCTTCTCGTCGATGCTCAAGACGATAGCGCGCTCCGGCGGGCTCATATACAACCCGACGATGTCGCGGACCTTCTCGATGAAAAAGGGGTCCGTGGAAAGCTTGAACGTCTCGCTGCGGTGAGGCTTCAACTCGAACGCTCGCCAGATACGCGAGATCGCTGTCTGAGACAAGCCGACGGCTTCCGCCATGCCCCGAGTGCTCCAATGCGTGGCGGCCTTGGGTTTCTCCTCCAGAGTCTTGGTCACAACGGCCTCGACCATTGCGTCCGTGATTTTGCAGGGCGCCCCCGGCCTTGGCTCGTCGGACAGGCCGTCGAGACGATCGAGGAGGAAACGTTTCCGCCATTTCCCGACCGTCACGACATTCACCCGGAGCTGTGCGGCGACTTCCTGATTATCGAAACCTTGAGCGCAAGCCAAGATGATCCGCGAACGGAGGGCGAGACGCTGGCTGGTCTTGGGCCGGCGCGACCACGCTTCGAGTTTCTGGCGCTCGACATCATTCAAAGTGAGAGTAGCCTTGGGGCGACCACCTTTATTCATCATAAATCTCCTTTGAGAGATTATATGACGAATACATGATAAGTCAAGGTTATTTGGTGAATTTGTAACTCAGGACACTAGTTGCCTGAAAGAGATGATCAAAACTCTCCCGTGGACCATCTTCCGCCACCTCTTGGTGGACGGTTCCCAAGTCATTTCGTAGTTCACTGGCATAGCATAAGTCTCCCTGGATCTGTGATAAATTCTGTGATAAATCAGGATGGTTTATCACACAAAGTATAGTATTTTTCCAGGGAAACTCAATTACCTTCTTGCATGGCATGCAAGAGGTCAGGGGTTCAAGTCCCCTATCCTCCATTCATAAGTCGTAATTTACTCGGCAGTTAGAAACATCGACGTCTGAAGCCATTTCGATTTTCTTCGGTATTTCGTCACCAATCGTCACCAAACTCAGTCCTTGACCGCGTTAGAATCGGCGCCACAGTGCCTGCA
Organism: uncultured Planctomycetaceae bacterium; assembly: GCA_963833985.1. Lineage (GTDB taxonomy): Bacteria > Planctomycetota > Planctomycetia > Isosphaerales > Isosphaeraceae > Aquisphaera. Next base: position 3,561,241 of record CAWIAD010000002.1, on the reverse strand, counting down.
TGAAAGGGGCGATGTGTCAGGGGCTCAAGTCCCCTTGTCGGTTACAACTCTTGAAACAGTAATAACTTCAGACGATCGCCAACGCTTTTCATGTCGATGCTTTGCGGGATCTTGTCACGAGATCCCTTCATCGAATGTCATCGGATCAGCAGAGAGACCGCTTGAACACGGCATGCAAGCGATCTGAGCTTCAACCCTCGTAGAATTCGGGCTCCTGTCCATAGCGCCTGGGGTGGCTGTTTTCTTCATGTGTCGCGGGAGCCAGGGAGCTCGTTGCGTCTCGGTTTCGGGACACGGTTGCGCCGCCCTCGCCCGCCGGGATCGGTCGGAGTCCGCCTTACGCCGCCGCCGGATTTCTCCGAGGCTTGCCAGACGATCTTCCCCGCGCCGTCTGTCAGGCAGTCCGGCGGGCCGCTCCAGATGGTCTTCCCATCCGGTGTGGAGATGATGATGTCCTTGAAACGAGTGACTGTCGCCCCCCAAGAGATCAGACCCACCCGGCCTTTGCTGAGATTCTCATCGCTTCCCTGAAACAGCATCCGATCATTGAGATAGCACTGATATTGAGCGTCACGGACCTCGAGCCGAACATCGTACCAGCGCCCGGTTTCCGTCCGCATGCTCTCTTCGTGGGTGCGATTTGCGCGAGTTAACAACTGGTTGACGCTCCCATGTTCAGCGCCGACGCGGAATATATGTGATTTCACAGATTTTGCGAATTGATGATGAAAGACTGCCGCAAACCCGTCATCTCCCGAGACGATATTCGCCTTGAATTTCATGTCATAACGTGTTAATATAGAATCGCCTAGGAGGATCATGTTGTCCCCTTCGACTTCGTCCGTATACACCAATTCATCCCCTCGGACTTCCCATGATCCATCGAGGATCTGCGCCATCCGACTTGGCTTGGCCGAGTTTGCCCTTTCCCCGGGTGGCGTCGTTTGCGCGGGGGCCGGCGCCGTCGGTCGGGAAGCCGTTCGTTCGGCTGCGACGTTCTTTTCGCCTCCCGGCTGCCGAGGTGACTCCCCGATCGCGGGCGGCATCTCCCACAGGGTTTTCCCGTCGGGGTCCGTTACCTTGATGTTCCTGAACCGATAGGAGGACCTCCCGGTATGTAATCCAACCTGCCCGCACGGGAGGCGGTCGTAGTCGGCATTAAGGTGCACAGGCTCGTTACCTTGATCGTCGTGGAGCGTGCAGACGATGTGGTTGCGGCGAACGCTGACGCGAGCCCGATACCACCTGCGGTCGACGAGGTGGAACTTAACCCCGCCGTGCAGCATCTTCTCCTTCCCATCCTTGAAGGCGACGATCCCACAGGCATCCCTTTCTTCACCGATGGCGCCCCCGAACCCGAACCAGATTTGGTTATCGTTCCGGAGGGTTCGGTGGAAAAACAGACCTGTATCGCCGAGTCCTTTGTCTCGCATCAGCTCTACCGTGAAATCGTAGTCGGTCCAGCGGAGGTCGCCGAATAGCAACTTGCCCAACTTGCCCGCGTCTGCCTGCATCAACTCCCCCCCTTCGACGAGCCAACTCCCGGAGACAATCTCCGCCTTCCCGCGCAGCGCGATAGCCGCGTCGATCGCCTGAACGTGTGCCGGCTCGTTCGCGCCGCGCCGAGATGGATCGGGCTTCGGGTCCTTGGCGTCCCCGGCGACCGCCGGCTTGGTGCTGGAACTGGCATCGAGGACTGGTGGAGACGTCGGAGTCGGCGTGGCGGCCCCTCGCTCGACGGGTGCCGATGGCGTCCTGGAGTCTTCTGAGCGAACCGTGCGATCGGCGGCAGTATCCGGTTGGGGGCGAGAGTCTGCGAGAGGAACAAGCCGCACGGTGAACGTTTCCTTAACTCCTGCCAGGACGGTCACCTCGTCACCGGAAACCTCGAATCCATCCTTCTTCACCTCGACCCTGCGTTTGCCGGTGGGGACCGTGATCACCGCCGCCTTGCCACCGCCCGGCCAGGTCACGGCGACCACCTTGCCGTTCACGAGAACCTCGGCATCCCTCGGGAGGTTCACCAGCTCGATCATCCCATCGGTGGTCCTGACCCGGATAACGACCCCCCACGCGATGAGAAGCCCGAGGATCAAGGCCCCGAAGGCGACCGACGGCCAGAACCAGGGACGCCACCGCATCGGTGCGAGGGCAGGCGTCTGGTTTTGGGTGCGTTCCATCTCTCCGAGGTCGATCAGGCTCTGCCAAGGCGCCGCGGGTGAGGACGGCTCCGCCGGACTCTTAGGTCGGACGGCCTTCCCTTCATCGAGGGTCGCTGGTTGAGTCGGCGTGGAGACGAGGCCAGCCACCGGCCGATCCGATCCCGTCTGGCCGGCCCGGGAGACTTCCGACTCCTGCCCATGGACGGCCGGATGCACCGACTTGAAGAAGGGCTTGAGCGCCTGGGCGACCTCCTTGGGCTGCTGGAACCGCCGGCCCGGCTCCTTGGCCATCATCTTGGCCACGATCGCGGCCACTTCAACCGGCACCTCCGGCCGCACCAGGTTCAGCGGCGTCGCATTCATCGAATGCTGCGCCTGGAGAATATCGTAGAGGCTGTCCCCCTGGAACGGCGGCTTGCCGGTCAGGAGGTAATACAGCGTGCAGCCCAGACTGTAGATATCGGCGCGGATATCAGCGCGCCGGGCGTTGCGGATCTGCTCAGGGGCGATGTAGTCGGGCGTGCCGAGCATCTGCCCCTCGTGGGTCAGGCCGCCGTCGACCGCACCCTCGCTGGTGACCTTGGCCAGGCCGAAGTCGAGCACCTTCACGACCGGCTTTTTTCCCTCGCGGGCCACCATGAGGTTGCTGGGCTTGATGTCTCGGTGCACCATGCCCTTCGCGTGAGCGTAGTGAAGACCCAGGGCCGCCTGATGCACGAAGTTGCACGCGTGCGGCACCTTGAGCGGGCCTTTTCCCCTGACGAGTTGGGCGAGGTCGTAGCCCTCCACGTATTCCATGGCATAGACGAGGCTCTCGCCAGCGCGGAACGCCGCATACGCCGTGACGATATTGGTATGGTGCAGGTTTGCCGCGGACCGGATCTCGCGCTGAAAACGTTCGAGAACGCCTTGGCGGTTGATCAGGTGACCGCCGACGACCTTGAGCACTTCCGTCCGCCCCATGAGCCTGTTCTGGGCCAGGTAGACCACCCCCATGCCGCCCCTGCCGAGCTCACGAAGGATCTCGTAATCAGGGTGGTCGGCCAGGCCCGGAGGCAGCGTGCACTTCGGAGGTGGTGCCGGGGAAGTCGGGCCGCCGGCCGGCATCGAAACTCCGACGACCGGCGAGTCGGCCGCAGCGGGCGAGTCCAACCGCGCCTGAGCGCCGCGGACCTGATTGAGGAAGCTGTCGGCCGACATCTCGCCAGCCCGTTTCCGACAATCCGGGCATTGCTCCAGGTGCTTGCTGACCGCCTCGGACGAGGCGTCGTCAAGCTTGCCCAGGGCGAAGAAGCTCAGGGTCTGTTCGGTCGGATGCAGGGCCACATGGGCGTTCATCGGTCGGTCTCCGGAACCGGGTCGAGTGACTCTTTCAGAAGATGAAAGGCCTGCTCCGCTTCGAACCTGTCGCGAAAAGAATCTCCTACAGCAGTAGTTCGCCGGCTTCCTCCCTTAACCGCTTGAGTACCCGAGATTTGGCCAGTATGACCGCGTTCTCGGTAAGGCCCAATTCCTCGGCCACACGCCCTGCCGGGACACCCTCGAGGCCGAACCGCTGGAACGCCTCCCAGGTCACCGGAGTGAAATCGCGTTGCACGATGGCCAGGAGCTTTTCGACGACGTGCTTGTCGTGATCTCGGTCCCACTCCCGAGCGAGGTCGTCGTTCGGGTCGGAGATCCGTTCGAGAAACTCGCCGGCTGAATCAAGCCCGACGGCGGGTCGGTGGTACCGCTTCCGACGATAGTTCCGGATCTTGTTCACCGTCACCTGCCGAAGCCAGGCCCGGAACGACCCATGACGCTGCCTGTCGAACCGGGGAGCCTCGCGGAACACCACGACGAGAACCTCCTGGGCCAGGTCGGCGGACTCATCCCCGAGTCCGGGAACGCGACTGAGCCAGCGCTCGATCAGGGGCAGATAGACCCCCTGCATCCGGCCCCAGTCGGAGGCGTCGGGCCGGGCCGCCTTGAGCCGGTCGAGCAAGCTGAGGGAAGTCGGGTTCACGGCCTGTGGCCTAGTCGGTTCGTGGAATGTCGATCTGGCCGATAATCTTAACGGGATGCAAGGGAAAATGCATCCTTCCGCGAAAAATAAGCGCAGGAGCTTCACCATCTGCGATCACACGCTTCATGTCCTCTGCAGATTTCTGATAACACAGGTTTATCAACGTGTATGCGATGCCAGCCCACGGGGAAGACGCTTCCCTCGCGACCCGTTACAGATCTTGGTTTCTGTGGCGATACCGCGGCCGAAGATCAGGGAATCTGGTCAAAACTGCCCGTGCCCGCATCGATTGTCTTGAGCACTCACAGGCGGGGTCGGTCAAGATCTGTGCGACGGCGGTCGCGTCGGTCACGGTCATCGGCAGGTCATTGCCGACTCCAATGGCGACGGCATGCCCGTGGGTGAAGACCCGAGGGCTTGACATGGAAGGTTCTCCGTCGAATCCGCGAATTGGACTTGTGTGGGCAGTATAACGACTTGCCAGGTGAGCGGACCATGCCCGGGTCATGTTTCGGTCTCTTGCAATGTCGCCGGGCGCAGGTCGGGCACCAGCAGGTGAATGATGGCGAGCGCGACGAGGTAGGCCGACGCGGCCATGCAGAAGATCGGCACGTAGCTTCCTGTCCATTCCAGCAGGTATCCTGTCGCGGTGGCGATGAGCATGCCGCCCGCCGAGCCGGTCAGGCCGCCGATGCCGACCACCGAGCCCACGGCCCGGCGCGGGAATGTGTCGGAGACGAGGGTGAAGAGATTCGCCGACCAGCCCTGGTGTGCGGCGGTCGCCAGGCTGATGAGCCCGACGGCGGTCCACAGGTTCGACGCACGCACGGCCAGCACGATGGGCACCACGCAGAGGGCACACAGGAGCATGGCCGTTTTCCGGCCGGCGTTCACAGACCAGCCGCGGTGGATCAGGCTCGAGGAGATCCAGCCGCCGCCGATGCTGCCCAGGTCCGCGGCCAGGTAGATCACCACCAGCGGAGCGCCCAGGCCTTGCAGCGTGATGCCGTAGGTCGAATGAAGAAACTTCGGCAGCCAGAACAGGAAGAACCACCAGATCGGGTCGGTGCAAAACTTGCCGAGCGCGAAGGCCCAGGTCTGACGATGGCGCAGCAGACTTGCCCAGGCAATCCGGGTCGTCGGCTCGGCCGGGTCGCTGCGGATATGAGCGAGCTCCGCCTGCGAGAGCCGCGGATGCTCCTCCGGCCTGCGGTAGATGGCCAGCCAGGCGGCCAGCCACACGAAACCCGTTGCCCCGGTGATCACGAAGGCCCATTGCCACCCGTAATGGACCGCGATCCAGGGGACGGTCAGCGGTGCGATGATCGCCCCGAGGTTCGAGCCGGAGTTGAAGATGCCTGTCGCCAGGGCGCGCTCACGCTTCGGAAACCATTCGGCCACCGTCTTCACGGCCGCCGGGAAGTTGCCCGATTCGCTCAGGCCCAGCGCGAGCCTGGCCATGCTGAAGCCCAGCGCTGAACGGGCGAGCGCATGCCCCATCGCGGCCACGCTCCAGCAAAGCACCGCAAGGCTGAAGCCCATGCGCGTCCCCAGCAGGTCCATGAGGCCGCCCATGAAGACCTGCCCGGCCGCGTAGGCCCCCGTGAACGCCGTCGCGATCCAGCCGTACTGAGACTCGGACCAGCCTAGCTCTTTCTGGAGCGGGTCCGCCAGGATGCCGAGTACCTGGCGATCCAGGTAGTTGATCGTCGTCGCAAGGAACAACAACCCACAGATGATCCACCGGTAATGGCCGACGCGGACCGGCGCGTTCGGGCCAGGCTGCGACGCGGCCTGCGGCGTCTCGACCACATGCGAACGTCCGGGCATGGGCTCTTCCCCCGAGGTGACGATCAGATGCGGAGCATTGCCGGCTGCCGCGCGTCGGCGGGATCGGCCCAGCGGGTGTTGGGAATCGTCGGCGCCCAGCCCGGCCGCAGGGGATCCTGATCATAGGGGTACGAGCCAAGCCGGCGGAAGTGCTCGCTGTACAGGCCAAGCTTCTCGCGATCGAGCCGGACGCCCAGGCCCGGGACGGTGGGCACGGCGATCGAGCCCCCCTCGTAGGCAAGCTTGCCACCCAGGACGATATCGTCGGTCAGCTGGTGATAGTGAGCGTCGGCAGCGAATGACAGGTTGGGTATCACGGCGCCCAGGTGCAGCATGGTCGCGAGCTGGATGCCCAGCTCGCCCGAGGAATGCACCGCGACGCCAAGCTGGAACGTTTCGCAGACGCCCGCCGCGCGGATGCACGACCGGATGCCGCCCCAGAAGGTCGTGTCGAGCAGGACCACATCCGCGGCAGTGCTCAGCGCATTGGCCGCAAGCTGCTCGAAGTTGACGACGACGGTGTTGGTCGCCAGCGGCATGCGCACCTTCTCACGCACCCGGCGCATGCCCGCCATGCCGAAGACAGGATCCTCCAGGTAGTCGTTGCGGATACCCTCGATCTGCTGCCCGAACCAGATGGCCGTCTCCGCCGACCAGACGCCGTTGGGATCGAACCGGAACCGGTCGCCGTCGAGCTCGGCCGCGAGCCGGCGATAGCACTCCAGCTCGTACTCCGGCGGGAAGACGCCCCCCTTGAGCTTGTGCGCGGTGAAGCCGTACCGGGCCTTCAGAGCTCGGGCGTTCGCCACAAGCTGATCGACCGTCCGTACCTCACCCTTGCCGTCCTGGTCCGGGTAGCGGAAGAAGAGGTACGAGGCGAACGGTACGCGATCCTGGAGCCGCCCTCCCAGGATCTCCGAGACCGGCACGCCCCACTTTTGCCCGAGGATATCCAGGCAGGCAAACTCCAGCGCGGCCAGCACCTGCGTGCGGTTGTTGTAGAGCGAGGCGGTCGGGTTGGCGATGAGGAACCGCATCTGCTCCAGCCGCGCGGGGTCGTGACCCAGCAGATAGCTCTTAAGTGCGCGGAACGTCGCCTCGGCGGACTCTCCTCCTCCGCCCATCTCGCCCAGGCCGATAAGCCCCTCGTCCGTCTCGACCTCGATGATCGTGCGTACGAACCGCCCCCAGTGGCAGCCGTTGGCATGCCTCAAAGGTGCCTCCAGCGGCACGGTCACGCTCGTCGCCCTGATGTCGGTGATCTTCATGTCAGGCTCAGGGGGTGTTCTTCGGCCCGGGAGTTTCCGCCCGCAACAGGCTCCGGGACCTGTAGTCTTCCAGCGTCCGATCCGGTGGTTCAACTCCCGCGGGCAACGGGCGATGGGAGAAGGTCTGGAAGTAGAGCAGCACGGCGTTCCTCCACCAGACAGCGTCGCGCTCCTGGATCGCCAGCCGGCGCGCGACGTCGGCGTGCCGCTCCGGGTCGATCGCGCCGGCGAGAGCATCCCATTGCCGGCGCGGTCCGCACCCAGTCAACCCCGTGCTGATAATGCCAGGCCAGTTCGTCCCAGAGCGTTCGGCCTGAGCGCATGCGGTGATCCCAGGGGACGTGGTGGAACCAGAGGAGCAAAGCTTCGGGACAGGTCGCCAGATCGGCGAAGCGGGTGTTCACGGGTGCCTTATACTGGCTCACCGCGCCGCTGCCGGCGGCGGTACGGTCGAAGCCCAGGCCCGTCGCGTCGGCGCGGTGGTAATACACGGCGTTCCAGTCCGGGCGGACGTCCCGGTCCCACCAGGGGGCAGGGCCATAGTGGTGGCCGGGCCACATGATGTGGTGCAAGCCGAGGGGCGTCATGAAATCGACCTCGGCCTCGTGCGATCCGAGCATGATGCCTGCGATGGCGTCCGCGGCGGCGCGGTCGTGAGTGAGGGTCAGCGCGATCCACTCACGCGCGATCTGCTGCGATGGCAGGCTGGGGTTCCAGGCGAGACGGCCGAAGGCATACCAGTTGGCTTGAGCGAAAGGGTGGCCGGTCCAGTTGCGGTCCGAGCCGGTGTTCGCCACGCCGGCCATGCCGGTGAGACCTCGGCCGGAAAGCGAGCCGTCCAGTACCCGGCTCACGGTTGAGCCGGGCCCGCTGGCGAAGGTGTCCGCATCAAGGCACTCGCGCCACATCGGGGCCAGAAAAACCAGGTGGTTCGCTGAGCCAAGGTACTCCTGGGTGATCTGGACCTCGAGCATGAGGTTAGTTTTCGGCATGGCGCCGAAGAGGGGGTGGAACGGCTCGCGCGGCTGAAAGTCGATGGGCCCGTTCTTCACCTGGAGCAGGACGTTCGGCGCGAACTGGCCGTCGAGGTGCTGGAGCGAATCGTAGGCGGCCGCGGCGCGGTCGGTACCGGGCTTCGGGTCATAAACAAAGGCGCGCCAGATCACGACCCCCTTGTGAGGAGCCAGCGCGGCAGCCAGCAGGTTTGCCCCGTCGGCGTGGCTGCGATGGTAGACGTGCGGTCCCGGCTGACCCTCGCTGCTGGCCTTCACCAGGAAGCCGCCGAAGTCCGGGATGAGCCGGTAAATCTCGTCGGCCTTCTCCTTCCACCAGGCGATCACGGAAGGATCCAGCGGATCAGCCGTCTTCAGCCCTCCCAGCTCGATCGGCGCCGCGAACCGCGCGGAGAGGTAAACCTTCAGGCCGTAGGGGCGGAACACGCCGGCAATCGCCGCCACCTTGCCCAGGTATGCGGCGCCAAGGACCTCCGAACGCGCGTTCACGTTGTTAAGAACGGATCCGTTGATGCCCACCGAGGCGCAGGCGCGGGCGTAGTCGCGCAGACGCGGCCCGGGCGCATCGGGCAGGGAGTTCCAGTCCCAGAGGGACCGGCCGGCGTAACCGCGTTCGATGGTGCCGTTCAGGTTGTCCCAGTGGTCCAGCATGCGGAGGGACAGGCGGGGTTTCTCGCTCACGTCCAGCCTCTGGATGTCCTGGCCGGTCTGCACGAGCCTCAGAAAGTGAAAGGCGCCGTAGAGCGAGCCGATCTCGGTCTGCGAGGCGATCACGGTTGCGGGGTGTCCGCCGATCTTGACCGACCGGATCAGGAACCCCTCGTCGCCGAGCTCGGCCAGCCGCATGTCCCAGCCCAGCCCGGCGATTCGCGGTGAGCTGCGCGGCGTGCCCACAACGACGGCCCCAGCGCGATCCGCGTCCGCCGCGACCGGAACGGGATGGCCGAGCGATCCCGAGAGACCGCTGGCCAGCTCCCTGCGTAGGATATCGAGAGTGGGCGAGTCACCGGGCACCACCACGGCGGCAAGCCGGGGCTGGTCCACGGCGATCGCGCGCTCGGGAAGCCGTTCGTGACGCAGCCAGAGACGATAGCCGTCCTCTGCTCGCGCCGGGCACGCCAGGGCGGCGAACTGCGAGAGCAGCAGCAGAAGCAGAAGACCGATGGGCCGGCACGGCGGCATGGCGAGCCTTCCCTTCCTGACACGGCACACAATCGCGAATGTCGTAGCGACCCGGACCGGAGTGTACTCCAGCCTCAGCGCTGCGGGAAGTCTGCGGACCGGGAGAACCATCATTCGGGAGGACCGTCATTCGGTCGCGACCGGCAGCGGGCCAGGGAGGGCCGTCCAGCGGACCTTGGCGAGGTTCGCCGCGCACGCCGTCTGCTTGCTCAGGGCCTCGGCTTCAGCTCGCGTGCCAGCGGGGCGAACCAGCGCAGCAGCTCGGTCCGGTCGGGCGGGTCGAAGTCAACGAGGGTCTGAAATGCCTGGAGGGCGGCCTCACGGTTCCCCAGCCGCAGCTCGGAGCGGACGAGCAGGCGACGCGCTTCAAGATCGGACGGGTTGAGCCGCAGCGCCGCGCGGCCTTGGTCCGCGGCTTCGCGCCACTGGTGATCCTGGAACAGGGCCTCTGCGAGGTTCGCGTGGTAGACCGCACGCCACGGGCTGAGCGCAATCGCGTGCCGCAGATACGCGATGGCCTCATCACGCCTGCCTGCCCCGGCCGCGTATTCCGCCGCCTCGGCCAGGGCGGTCTCCCGGTCCGGTTCCCGGGACAGGGTCGTCTGGAAGGCAGCGAGAGACTCCTTGAACCGCCGCAGCCGGCCCAGCGCGACGGCCTTGCACTCCCAGGCCGTCACGTCATCGGGTCGCGCTGACAGAGCGGCTTCCAGCAAGGGTAACGACGCGGCCGCACTCTCCGGCCATTCATAAGATCGCGCCAGCGCCACGCCGATCTCGCGGCCGGCGGCTGCCCGTTCTCGCTCATCCATGAGGTTGCCGTGGAAGAGAACCACGCGGCCGGAGCCGACAGCCGGCTGCCCGGCCGGCGCCGGGGCACGATCGTCCCGGGCCGCATGGCGCGGGATGCGATGATCGCTCACGGCACCGTGGAACACATCGGAGCTGCGCGAACGGGGCAGGTGGCACTGGCTGCAATTGTCGTCCTTGCTTTGCGCCAGCCGGGCCGCCGTGGGCAGGCTACAGCCGCGCTGGTCGTGGCATTCCAGGCACCGCTTGCGGTAGTAGGCCACTGCCTGCCCGGGATCGGGCATGCGATGGGGATCGTGGCACGAGATACACCCGAGGCGTCCCTCACTGGCGCGGTAGCACCGGCTCTGCTTCATCTGCTCGGCCTGGCTCACGAATCGTTTCTCGGTCGTGCCGGCATCGGAAAGGACAATCCAGAACCGCTGGAATGGCAGCCCCGGCCGGAAGTCATCCTGCTGCCGATCCAGCCGCTCGATCCTCCGCGCGCCCACCAGGTGGCATTGCTCGCAGACGGCATCCCGCAAGGAAGGCTCAAGGGCGGCGGGGTTGACGATCGTGAGATCGCGTCCCGCGCTCATGGCCGGTTGCCGGACGTGCAGCTCGCCCGGACCGTGACAGCGCTCGCAGCCGATTGCATGACCACGGAATGTCGGCGGCACGAAGCGATTGACCGTGCCGGGCACGGGCTCCACGCGATTCACATGACAGTACAGGCAGCCGGCGAGGACCGGCCTGTCGAAGTGGACGTTATTCTTCTCATAGCCGGGCGAGAGGTCCCATCGGCCTCCTTGCGTGTACCGGGTGATCGGCGACTGGAAGAGAAACCCATCGCGCTCGATCAAGTAGCTCACCGCCTGCCTGCCCGAACCGAGCGTGTACTGGACCTCGGCCGAATTCTGAGCGATCCTCTCGCCAGAGGCGGTGCGCCGGGTCTCGACATGCAGAAGTCGACCATTCCTGTTCTCGATGGAGTACTCGAATCCGCCGGCTTCAAACCTCGATGTGCCGTCGGCGCCATCGAGCCCCGGATTCTTCTCCGGCGTGATCGGCGCGAGAGAACGACCCATGGGATGCAGGGCGTAAGACTCGCTGATCTCCGCATGGCAGCGGTTGCAGGCGGCATCCCCGAGATACTTCACCTCGCGGCGCGCATTCAGATAGGGCGAGCCTGTGTCGGCCGGCGACGGGCGATGAGACGTTCTAGTAGGCCCGATACGCCAGAGGATGAGCCCGATCGCGACTCCGAAGACTGCCACGCATGCGGCGATGAGCCGATTTTGGGCAGACGATTTCTGGACCGGCAATCGAGAGTCGCTCAGGCTTCCCATGAAGTATGCCATACCAGAGAAAGAGGAGGGGCTCGGGGCTACGACCCCCACTCATCGGGCAATTCGGCAAGATAGATCTGGAGCCGTTTGCGTGCCTCGTCGACGGTCATCGGACCAGGATCCTCATCCGATTCGTGGGCCCAGAAGTTGCGGACTCGGCGTACTGCATGGGCACGTTCGCGGATGCCCATCTGGATACCCCGACCGCGCTTCCCGCCAACCGAGTCGATCATCACCGAAGCACTGATCTCGCGGGTAGGGTCGTTGTGATCGAGGTCGCCCGTATGGACCGGTACTCGCCCCAGACCTCCACAATATGTTCGTGCCAGTCGGACCTACGGTTCCGCATGCTCGGCTATGGAGTTGAGTACCTGGTTAATCTTCTCGGAGGAGAGCGGCAGAATCAGCGGTTCGACCACGGAGTGGGTCTCGAGAGGGTCTGGCGGAAAAGTGTAGTGGATCACCCATCGTCCCTCCTCGAAGTAGACACTCGCCGTGGGGTCGTATCCCGGCATCAGGTACAGGTCCGCGGCGCCTTCGGCTCCCGGCACGTCGAAGCCGACCGGGTCCAGGAGAAGGTTGATCGGGCCCCGCTGGAGGCGGAGAGCTGGAACCTCATAGATCTGTCCAGAGTCATCCCGAAGCTTCTTGGGGTAGCGCCGGGTCAACCATTCATTGTGATCCACGTCTCCCTCAAAACGGCCCACGAGGTTTTCAACGCGCCGCCGGAATTGATCGACCTGCTCGGACATCCAGACCTCCTCTCCGGTCGTGATCGCCGCCGGACTGTATCGTCGCGGCCTGGAGATGGCTCGTCAATATTCTATGGAGCAGCAAACGTTGGTTCGCCCTCGACGAGACGTCATCGGAAGGTCGCGGGCCTTTGAGCTCAGCCGCAAGTCACAGAGTTCACTTGCTCGGACTCTCGATCCGGGACCGCGTCATCTCGGCCTCCGCACAATCAAGATCGGTTCCCAGCGATAGGCCGTGGAATCCCTGGCGCGGAGGTGCGGCAGGGCGGGGAGCAGCAGCTTGAGCACCAGTTCCCGGCGGAACCTGCGCGGAAACATCGTGGCGGCGTCGGTCGCGATCGAGCGGCCAGGCTGGTCCTTCACGTTCAGCAGGAAGACCCCTCCCGGACGCAGCAGCCGGCAGCCGTGCTCGATGGCCGGACGGAGGAAGCCTTCGCGCCAGGCGGGGTAGCTTGTGTAGCGATGGCAGCTCTGCTGCGCCGAGGGCTCGTATTCCTCGGTGTCGAAGTAAGGAGGACTGCTGAGAATGGCGTCGAAAGACCTGTCGGGAAGGAGCGGCAAGAGGTCCTCGGCACAGCCGCTGGCGATCTCGGCGGTACCGTTCGCCAGGGCGGCCAGGTCGGCGTTCATCCGCCGCAGGCCGTCGACCTGCCGCGCGGCCGGGTCAATTCCCAGGTAATGGCGCCGCAATGTCAGGGCAGCGAGCAGGCGGCCTCCGAACCCGGCCGAGAAATCGAGCAGCCGCCCGCCCTCAGGAGAGTAGCGCTGATACAGGGCCCGCGCGACCGCCGGTCGGAAATTCGAGACGCGTGAGCGATGGTGGATCCGCAAGATGCTGCGCACGCACTGGGCATTCCAGCACCGCCGGTTGGGATAGAGCCGGGCAGATTTCTCGAGAGCCCTGCGCAGCCGCTGGTCATCCAGGAAGCAATCGAGGGCCGATCGGCCGTGCCGGCGGATCTCCCAGATCTGGGGATGATAGGCATTCGCCAGGCGCAGGCCGACGGTGCTCACGGTGGCCCGGCCATCCACCAGCACCATGGCCGGCTGAACCCTGCGCAGTGCCAGGACGTCGGCCTCGATCTGAGGAAGAGAAAGCTGAGGGTACGGAAAGCCGCAGCCGCGCCAGTAGTCAAAAGCTCGATCCAGCCAGCGGCCCTGGGAACGCCGCGAAAGCCGCAAGTAGTCGCGGCCGAAACGCTCGACGATGCTTGTCTGCACGGCGGACTCCGGGCGAGGCGATGCTCGATTCAGATCGGATCACATGAGAACGGGTCGGATCGGTCAGTCGATGGCCGCGTCGAACGCGAAGCGGGGCTTGAGGCGCTTGGCGAACGTCAGGGTCTCCAGCTCGCGGGCGAGCCCTTCGGACGCGGTACGCATCTGGGCCACGCGCCAGATTGCGTCTTGCTGGTCCTTCAGATCGCTCGAGAACGCCTCCAGGCGACTCTTGAGCACGGGCCGGGCCCTGTCGAAGGCGGCCTCGTCCGGGCAGGCCTGGAGACGCAGCCAGCCGCAGGCCAGCATGAGGAACCGGGCAGTGACGTCGCTCCCGTCCGGGTCCAGCTCCTCGATGTCGGCCTGGAGGGCGTCGAGGTCTTCAACCCTGGCAGCCTTGCGGCCCAGCCCCAGCTCAACCAGCCGGAGGTGACAGCGCAGCAGCCGCGTGTGCTGGCTTTCGGAGCGCAGCTGGAGCGCCCGGGCGACTTGCTCCTGGGCCGCCTTGATGATCTCGCCGCGGGCGGCGCCGTCCGCTGCGATGAGAGCCCTGCGCAGTCCCACAAGGCCAAGCTGGGCGTGGCCGAAGTAGTCCGACGGCTTGAGCTCGAGTGACCGCGCGTAGTAGCGTTCCGCCTGGTCGAGATCGTCGCCCTTCGGGTCGTAACGGCGGCTCAGATAGACCATGCCGATGTTCTGTAGCAGGGCATAGTGCCGAGGTTTGCGGAGCTCGGCGTCCTGAAGGGTGCGCACCGCCTCGTTGCACTCGGTCCGGAATCTCTTGTCCTCGCCGGCTGGCAGCCACTCCGCGTGACGGAACTGGGCGTAGCCGGTGACCTCGTTGAGGCGGGCGGACAGGTCGGCCTTCCATTCCTGCTTGTAGATGGGCTCGGTCTTTTTCGCCTGCTTCTGTTCGTCCTGTGCGATCGCGTACAGCCGGTCGGCCAGCGCGCGGCGGTCCGCCAGGTCGTCCGGGTCTTTCATGTCCTGTGCCATGGCAGCGCCGAAGAGCGAGACCAGGTCCCCCAGGAAATCCTTGCGGATGGACCGGTCTTTGGGCAGGAGCACCAGCATGTGCCCCAGGCAATGGGCGGTCTCCGCGTGCGTCCGCGCCAGCATGTAGCGGTCCTCGCGCCAGGCGTCGAGCTGCGATCTCTGTGCCGCGGTGAGCCTGCCCCGGTCGCCGGGCTTCCTTGCCGTCATCGCGTCCAGGTCGCGCGCGAGGGCCCGGAATTCTGCCGTGGCCCGCACGACGTCGGCCCAGCGATAGCACCGCAGCAGCGAGCTCGCCTTCAGGAAGCGCGCTTCGATGGACCGGCGCTGGTCTGTGCTGGCGGCCTGGCTCAGCAGGCGGATCGCCCGGTCGTAGACTTCGATGGCTTCCCTCTCCTGCCGGTTCTCCGCAAGGGTCTGGCTGAGCAGCAAGTAACCGTCGGTGTAAGCCGGGCTGCTGGCCACCAGCGAGCGGAAGTGCTGCTGCGCGGCAAGCAGGTCGTCCTGGTGATTGTCCTGAGCGTAGCGTTCCAGACTGCGACGGCCTTTCTTGAGCTCCGCGTAAGCTCGCGCCGAGAGGGATTCTGTCGTGTCGGCCATCCCATTGTCTCCGTTTGCGGCCGCCGGGCGGTCGACTCTCCGCAGGTACAGGGCGACCTCGCAGATGGCCTCGTCGATGAGGTCTTCCTCGGCCGCCTGCTGACCTTCCGCCCCGGCGCCCGCGGCCACGCTCCGGTAGCTCGACCAGGCCCTGGGCAGATGCCCGTCCTGCTTCAGCGTGATGGTCAGGTTCACCTCGTTGCCGAACCGACCAAGCCGGCCCTCGATGATGCGGCCGGCGGGGCGCGAGAGACTATCCAGGAACCGCGCCAGGCTCGGCAAGCTGATCCCGGCCACCTTGAGATCCAGCTCCTTGCCCAGATCGCCGATCGTCCGCTCCAGATCGGACGTCGAACGCTCCTCCACCTCCGCCAGGATGAAATCCGCACCGTCCGCCGAGGGCAACCCCTGAAGCAGCCCGACTGCCTGCCCTGTCGAGCGAAAGCTGAGCCACCGATCCTGAAACTTGGCGGCGTAGGAAGGGTTGGCCTGCCCCTCGACCACGAACTCGCCGATCGCCGTTTTCTCCGGCCTCCACAGGTAATCTGTCAGTCTATAGAGCAAAACGCAGACTGTCCAGATTACCAGCAATCCCACGACCCAGAGTACAACGGTCACCAGGCTAGTCATGGGTCTGCGGAGCATCCGATTCAAGGTGTGTGGGACAGCGGAAATCTCAGGCAGCCGCAGGTCCCGGCGGCTGGAGACTACCGGCTCCGGCACACGCCCGGTCACGGTCTCTCCGGCCGGTGCCTCTGGAAGGTTCATGGTGCTCGCCTTGCACTCCCGCTCGACGGTCGGTCCCGGATCAGCGGGCGTTGTGCGGCCATCGCACGCGCCGCGCGGCATCGCTCCGACCTGGCTCGATCACAGGGCTAGTTTAGCCTGACCACCCTCCGCCCGCCAGCTTCAGCAGTGCACTTCAAAGCGCCGGCTGGGCCGCCGGCACCCGGCGACGCCGGTGTGGCACACGGCGATCGGAAATCGGCATATCTCCAGGGTCAGCGTTCACACGTCTGTCGATCCGGTGGTCCGCGACGCGGAGGCGCGGTAGAGTGCCTTGCATACGCCTGTCTGCCGGAAGTTCGATGCACCAGGCCACATCCACGCGCAAGCGACGGAGACTGCTCATGCACCGGCTGCCACTTCCCGATGAGCTGCCGTACCAGTTCCAGCCGCCCAGGCTCAGCCCATTCTGGGTGCGTGCGAGCCGGCTCTACGTGGGATACATGTTGCGGCGCATCCAGGTGGTCCGGCAAATCGATGACGTCGGCCTGCATCAGCTTCGCGCATTGAAGGGTAAGGGCGACGGCATCCTGATCACTCCCAATCACCCGGATCTGGCCGACCCCGCGGTCATGTTCGAGATCAGCCGTGCGCACCGGCGTTCCCTTCTGCTACATGGCGGCCTACCAGATCTTCACGGGCAACGCCGGCCTGCGGAAGTTCATCCTGCCCCGGCTGGGCGTCTTTCCCGTCGACCGCGAAGGGGCCGACCGCATGGCCTACCAGGCAGGCCTGGATGTCCTGACCCAGGGCAAGAACCCGCTGGTCGTCTTTCCCGAGGGTGAGATCTACTTCCTGGGCGACCGGCTCACACCGCTGCGCGAGGGGGCGGCCGCACTGGCGCTGTCCGCCGCGCGGAAGCTCGGTGAGAGCGGCCGGACCGTCTGGATCATCCCGACGGCGATCCGCTACAGGTTCCTGGACAATCACGACCCGCTTCCCGAGCTGCACCGCTTGATGGACACGCTCGAAGCACGCTTCACCTGGTGGGACCCGTGCGGCCGGCCGATCCTCGAGCGGCTGTATCGCTACGCCGAGGGCATGCTGGCGCTCAAGGAGCTCGAGTATCTGAACGCTCCCCAGCCTGGGACGCTCAAGGACCGAATCGCCCGGCTCAAGTTCCATATCCTGGAAGAGATGGAAGACCGGCGGCTGGGCCGTCGCTCCGATGAGCCGGTGCCGTTCCGCGTCAAGGAGCTGCGCCGGGCGTGCCTCAAGGCACTGGCCGTGCCGGGCATCAGCGCGGAAGAGAAGCGCACCCTGCGGCGCGACCTGAACAGCCTGTTCGTGGCCATCCAGCTCTTCAGCTACCCCGGAGATTACGTACGCGAGAACCCGACGCTGGAGCGCCTTGCCGAGATCATGACCAAGTTCGAGCAGGACGCCCTGGGCGTGACCTACCCGGCCCCGCGCGGACCGCGCCGGGCGGTGGTCAAGATGGGCGAGCCCATCGACGTGCGATCCTATCTTGGACCCGGCGGCCGCAGGTCTCGTGACGCCGCGGAGCATCTTACCGAGGTGCTGGAACTTCAAATCCAGGCCCTCATGGACACGCTCGGCCCTGGCCACCGCCTTCCGGACGCCGCCCTGTCGTCGGCCCCGCTCGGAGCCGCGACGATGCCGGCTCCAGCAGCAGCGGCGTCTTCGTCCCCGTCTTCCCTTTGATGACCTCCATCGGGACCGTCAGTCGCACGTCCTGGGATCACTGGCGAATTGGGTTCGATTTCGGTCCAAACCGATCATACTTTCTGGCCATTAATCCTTGCTTGTCATGGACTTGCAGTTCCATTAGCGGTTGGCTTCGTTGCGGGTTCTCCGCGTGAAAAGCGCGCTTTCGCGGCTTCAAGCCCCCGGTTCGCCCGGTGCGGCTGGCCCCGGTGTTCGCGCCCTTCCCTCTGGCCCACGAGGTCGTGTCGCTCGTCTCCCCTCAGGCAGGGGAAAAATGGGTTCGTTCTCGGGTCCATACAACCGAAGCCATCGGACGCTAATCCTTACGTGCCTGCGAGTTATATATCGGTTTTTCGTTTTTTCACTGGCTTCGTTCGGCATCGTCCCAGGACGTCGTACGGCGTGTGCGGTTCGGCGGTTCGGCGCACGCAAGGCCCTGCCAGCCGGTGGGTTGCGCTGCGCTGACCCACCCTACGGTCGGCGCGCCATGGCCATTGTGGGACGATGCGCTTCGTTCCCTGAGTTTTGCATTCAAACCGTCCGGCGGACCGGGCCATCTGGTCTGCAAAAGAGTGGAGCCAGCGCGTCGCCGGGCCGGCGCGCTGGTCCCTACCATCCGCCGCATTGTCAAGGAGCCTCCGCACTGCACCGTCCTATTCAGTCTACGGCGGAAACACCGGCGATGCCGCGTACCCGCCGCGGATTTCTCCTCCCACCAGTACAGGGCCAGTGGCCAGGTACGCAGCCGCCAGCGCTTGTCACGCGACACTAAAACTGACCCCCCTGACGACACTAAAACTGACCCCCTCCTATACACATGACGAGGAGGGGCTATGGACAAGTTGGGATCCGATTTGGTCAACCTGCACAGTATGCAGGCGGACCAATCGTACGGAACGAGTGTCCACCTGCGAACCAGAAAGCCCAAAGGGGAAGCCCAAAGGGGACGTTGCTGAATGCCGCGAAGTTAGTCAGAAGTGCTTCATTGGCAATTGCTTGCGGAGTTCGGATCTGGGCCTGGTCATCCGCATGTACTGTTTTGGTCGTCGCTTTACGACTCGGGGCTCGACGCGTCCGCGGCGCAATGGGTTGATGACGATCCGCGCGGGCTCAGAACCCCCTTCGGACCCGATCAGCCAGCGCACCGCGTCGATCAAGCCGATCCGATCCGGATCAACGCCGCGCATGCGTGCCGACTCCAGCATGACCGATCTTACCAGGTTATACGCCAGGCTGAAAATCGCCAGCTCTTTGAGAACCCCTTCGACTGTCTCGCAACGCAGAACATCCATCTTCATGCTAATCTTTATATGACGAAAATTGAGTTCGACTCTCCACCTCTTGTAGTAGAGTTCGGCCAGCTCTGTCGCCGGGTAGGTCGATGCGTCTAACAGAGTCGTGACCAGCGTGATTTCGCGCACCCGATACCCGGGTGTCTCGACCCGGTACCTCAGCTCGCGCACGGTGATCTCGGAGGGCAGCACCTCGAACTCATCCGCCGACATCCACTTCGGATGGGATTTCGATTTAAACCATGTGACAATCTGATCTGCGGTTCCCTGCGCCAACACCCACCGCGAACTCGGCAGACCCTGCGGCCTGGGGTACGGACCCTTCCTCCTGGCCATCGGACGACCCGGCGTGAAATCGACGATCTGCTGCTGGTGCACGCGGAAAACCGCATGCAGACCGCGTTGCAGTAACATTGCCAGATGAGCATACGAGCAAAATCCGCGGTCACCGAGCACGATGTCTCCCGGCTCCAGGCCGTCGGAGATCGGGCCGACCTGGGACATGTCGTGGGTCCGCAAAGGGGCCGTCCTCGAACGCAGCAGCATGCCCGTGGCGACATCGAAGAGGGCCAGCCATTTCGCCACCGGGAAGCCACAGCCCTTGCGTTGACCGCTGGGTTGGCCGAAGTGACGTTGCAGTTCTGGTTGGTCCGGCATGGAGAAGCTGGAGCTGTCGACGACCCAGATTCGGTGCCCGAGCCACCGCGCGCATCCGAAGCAGTCCGCACGGCGGCAGCGGTCCGCTCCACGAGCTAGTCGAAGACGGCCAGCGGAAGCCGCTTTCGCGCCAGGCAGTAGGCGCTGTCGGTGAAGGTCCAACCGCCGAAGTGCACCACGTGGCGACAGGCCGTGTTGCCATGAAGGACCTGGAGAAGGAACAGATAAATGGTCGTCGCGGGGTCGAGAACGCGATTCCGCCAGCGGTGTTTCGCCTGGCGGCAGGCTTCTTCGATCGTCTCCCGGGACAATCCCGCGGCGATATCTTGGCGCAGTCGATCGAGAATAGGGATGATGCGAGGCGGCATGGGTGGGGCTCCCTCCAGCAACTGTGGGTCCTGGTACTTCCCACAGGATGCCCGGAGCCTCACCCATGGCGCAAGATCAAATGGCACAATTAGTTAAAATTAACTTCGCGGCATTCAGTAACGTCCCCTTTGTGCCTTCCCTTTGTGCCTTCCCTTTGTGCCTTCCTTTGAGCCTTCTTACTGAGACACGGAAACCAGGTCCCGGCTGCGGCCATATTGCCGCGGTGAGCAGCCCATGACCCGTTTGAACGCGGTGCTGAAGGCGCTCTCGGATTCGTAGCCGAGCGAGAGAGAGATGACCGAAACGGGATCGCTGGAATTTGTCAGCCGGTCACCGGCGAGCAGCATCCGCCAGCGCGTCAGGTAGTCCATGGGGGTCGCACCCACGGTCTGCTTGAATTTCTGTGCGAAGCTCGAGCGCGACATCCCGGCTCGATCCGCCAGCTCTTGCAGGGTCCAGGGATGCGCAGGGTCGTCGTGCATCGCGCGGATGGCCACGCTCATTTGCCGGTCCGCCAGCGCGAAGAGCCATCCCACACGTCCGCACAGGCCTTCCCCAAGATGCGCCCGCAGGGCCTGCACCAGCATCATGTGAGAGAGGTGCTGGAGGACCAGAAAGCTGCCCGGCTGCGGCTCGCGCAGCTCCTGCATCATGCGCTCGATGGACCAGCGCAACGCCAGCTTATCCGATTCGTTCTTGATATGAACAATCGGCGGGAGCACTCCCAGCAGGATACCGGCATGATTGCCGGCCAGGCCGAAGTAGCCGCCAACGCCGGAGACGTCTCCTCCCCCGTTCCAGGAGGCGACGCCGCCGTTCAGCGGCCTGGAATGCATCGTCCTGAAGTCGACAGGCGGCAAGCTCAGGTCGCTCGCGAGGCGGAAGGACCGTCCCAGCGGCAGCAGGAAGCAGTCTCCGGTCTTCAGATGCACCGCCTCGGGGACCCTCTCCACGGCCAGCCAGCACTGGCCGGAAACCATTGCATAGCATTTGATGCCTTCATGTTCGGGGAACTGGAACGACCATGCTCCGCCGACATCGAAGCCACCGCACATGGTGTTGCGTGGCTTCAGGAGCGACAGCACGCCTGAAAGGGGATCCATTCGGCTCTCCTGGACGATCGCGAAGGTATTTTGGACTCCAGAGCATAGATCGTATCAGGTCGATTGCCTACTGTGTGGACCAAGGGACTGAAATCAGGGTCTGGAAGGTCGATCAAGGAGAAGCTGTGATGCGTGTTTTTGTTACGGGTGCGACGGGTTTCGTGGGCTCCGCCGTCGTCCAGGATCTCATCGCCGCGGGGCACAAGGTGCTTGGCCTGGCTCGTTCGGACGCGGGCGCCGCGGCGCTCGCCTCGGCCGGGGCCGAGGTGCACCGAGGGGATCTGGAAGACCTGGACAGCCTGCGGAGCGGGGCGGCGTCATCGGACGGGGTGATTCACACCGCTTTCATC
Organism: uncultured Planctomycetaceae bacterium; assembly: GCA_963833985.1. Taxonomy (GTDB): domain Bacteria; phylum Planctomycetota; class Planctomycetia; order Isosphaerales; family Isosphaeraceae; genus Aquisphaera. The sequence continues at coordinate 3,539,858 of CAWIAD010000002.1, read as the reverse complement.
CACGACTTCTCGAGATTCCAGGAGGTCTGCGAGGCAGACAGGCGGGCCATCGAGGCGCTCGGCGACGCACTCGCGGGCTCCGGCCGGCACCTCGTTGTCACCTCCGGGACGGGGATGGGCAACGCGGTGCCGGGCCAACCCGCGACTGAGGACCATTTCAATCGCGACCACCCGAATCCCCGTGCAGCCTCGGAACTCGCGGCAGAGGCGGTCGCCGCGCGTGGCGTGAGCGTGTCAGTGGTGCGACTGCCGCAGGTGCATAACACGGAGAAGCAGGGACTCATCACCCCCACGATCGCCGTCGCCCGCGAAAAGGGCGTCTCGGCTTACGTGGGCGACGGGCGCAACCGCTGGCCCGCGGTGCATCGTCTCGATGCCGCACCCGTCTACAGGCTGGTGCTCGAGAAGGGAGTGAACCGGGCGAGGTATCACGCGGTCGCCGAAGAGGGGGTGCCGGTTCGGGAGATCGCGGAGGCGATCGGCCGGGGCCTGAAGATTCCGGTGATCTCCATTTCTCCAGACGAGGCAGCCGGTCACTTCGGCTGGCTTGGATTCTTCGCCGGACTGGACCTGCCGGCGTCCAGCGCGCTGACGCAGCAACGGCTGGGATGGCGGCCGACACAAAAGGCCGGAATGATCGAAGATCTCGATCACATGAGCTACTTCGAGGATTGAGCGCGTCCGTCGAACGCGCAGCTGGCGCGCACTGGGCACCGCATAGGGGTGCTGCCCACCATGGACTCGGGGCTCGGGGGCGTATTCAGCAACAGCCACAGGCGACTGGGGCCATGCGGGCGTAGCGTGCGAGGCGGCACGGCATGGCTGGACCGTCCGGCCTGAAAATGATATCGCCCTGCGCATTGCCGTGGACGCGTCGGCCGACTCGGGGTAGGATTCATATTCAGCTCGACTTTGCATCGTGGCGGTGCAGTTGAAGGCACTGACGATCGGCTCACCGAACGAGAACCGCGGCGGCGCAACGCTTCCTCCCCCGGACGCCGCGGCTTCGTGAAGTTCCATCCCCAGGAAGACCTGCAATCTTGCCGCGTCTCGCGTGGCTGGCGGGGTGTGACCGTGGACCTCGTCCGGTCGCAAGTCGAGCCAAGGGCCTACCTACACGGACTCTACGCTTGGCCGGAGAAGGCGGGTGTGCCCCAGAGCCCGCGACCAGACGCTTGCGACGACGACGCGCGATGGTGGAGCAGTGAAGATGAAAGACCTGTTGCTGACCGACCGGATCCGTTCCCGGGTGTTCGTGGTGAAGCTTCCCGGGATGACGTGTCAGAGCGAACGGCACCTTGTGACAAGCTGCCGCAAGCTGGCCCGAGCCGCCACCGCGGCGGGCGTACCGCTTGCCGTTGCCTGGAGTCAGCTCGGGCAGTCCATCGAGCGCGGGGCTGCTTGCCTGCGTACGGAACAGGAGCGCGAGACCTTCGTGGCGATCATGCAGCGCCTGAAGGTTGAGCTCTTCCGCGAGTGCGGCTACGTGATGCGGTGAGTGCCCGACGGCGGCACGCACGAGACCGTGACGAGACCAGGGACGCCGCTCCGGCCTTCGCTTCGGGCCTCATGAGGATGCGGACGCATCCCGGTCTTCGGTCTTCAGGTATTCGTTGATGGACGCGGCCGCCTTGCGTCCGGCACCCATCGCCAGGATGACGGTGGCGCCCCCGGTGACGATGTCGCCGCCGGCGAAGACCCCGCGCTTCGAGGTTTTCATCGTTTCGGGATCCGCGGCGATGTAGCCCTTGCGGGTCGTCTTCAGGTCCGGGGTGGTGGACTGCACCAGGGGATTGGCCTCGGTTCCCAGGGCGATGATGGCCACGTCGATGGGCAGATCGAACTCCGAGCCGGCGACAGGAGCCGGAGAGCGCCTGCCCGAGGCGTCCGGCTCGCCCAGTTCCATCTTGATGCAGCGGACGGTCTCGACGAAGCCTTCCTTGCTGCCCAGGAACGCGACGGGATTGGTCAGGCACAAGAACGTGATGCCTTCTTCCTTCGCGTGCTTGGCCTCTTCAGCCCGCGCGGGCATCTCGGCTTCGGAGCGGCGGTAGATGAGATAGCTGGTCTTCGCACCGAGCCGGGCGGCCGTGCGTACCGCGTCCATCGCCGTGTTGCCCCCGCCGATGACCGCGATGTCCTTGCCGCGGCAATCGTAGACCGGTTCGTCGAAGTCGGGGAAATCGTTGGCCCGCATCAGGTTCACGCGGGTGAGGAACTCGTTGGCCGAGTACACGCCGTTGAGGTGTTCGCCGGGGACGCCCAGGAACTTGGGAAAGCCCGCGCCGGTGGCCACGAACACGACGTCGTAACCTTCCTCGTTCATGAGCTCGTCGATCGTCACGGTCTTGCCGATGACGACGTTCGTCTGGAAGTCCACGCCCATGGAGCGCATCACGTCCACCTCGCGCCGGACGATCTCCTTGGGCAGGCGGAATTCGGGAATGCCGTACACCAGGACGCCGCCGATCTCGTGCAGGGCCTCGAAGACCGTGACCTCGTGCCCCATCTGGACCAGGTCGCCGGCCGCGCTCAGGCCGGCGGGTCCGCTGCCCACGATGGCGACCTTCTTGCCGGTGGGAGCCGCTCTCTCCGGCAGGCCGATCTGGCCGGATGCGCGTTCGTAGTCGGCCACGAACCGCTCGAGGTAGCCGATGCCCACGGGCTCGAACTTGTTGCCCACGATGCAGCAGCCCTCGCACTGGGTTTCCTGCGGGCAGACGCGTCCGGTGATGGCCGGCAGGATGTTGTCTTCACGGATCTTGGCCGCGGCCTTGAGGTAGTCGCCCGCGATGATGAGGGAGACAAAGTCTTTCACCTTGACGCCCACCGGGCAGCCCACCATGCACTTGGGAGTGGTGCACTGGAGACAGCGGAGCGCCTCGGTGGTGGCACCCAGGACGGTCAGTCCCTGGTTCACTTCCTCGAAGTTCGTCCGCCGCCGGCCGGGATCTTGTTCCGGCATGTGCTGGCGGGGAATCTTCATGCGCTCCTTGTTCGACAGCGGGGGCGTGGGGGTATTGGCACTCATGAGGATCGGACCTCGCAACGAACTTCGGGATGCTTTTGTTCCAGCCGGCACGACTCATGAACCAGCTCGAGGTCGCGTTCAGGATGCTCCAGGAACCGCTGGAGCGCCTCGCTCTCCTGCTTGAGATACTTCCTGTTGCGCTGGATCAAGAGGTCGAAATCGACGTGGTGGGCGTCGAACTCGGGACCGTCGACGCAGGCAAACTGGGCTCCCTCGGTGGTGAGCACGCGGCAACCGCCGCACATGCCCGTGCCGTCGACCATGAGCGAGTTCAGGCTCACGACGGTCTTGATTGTGTGCGGCCGGGTCGTCTCGGCGACTGCCTGCATCATCCGCGGCGGGCCGATGGCCAGCACGAAATCGAGCTGCCGGCCCGAGGTGATGAGCCCCTTGAGCTGATCGGTGACGAAGCCCTTCAGGCCGTAGCTGCCGTCGTCGGTGGTGATCAGCAGCTCGTCGCTGATCGCGCCGATCTCCGGCTCCAGGATCACCAGCTCCTTGTTGCGCGCACCGACGATCGAGATCACGTGGTTGCCGGCCTCTTTCATGGCCTTCGCCGTGGGATAGGCGATGGCCGCGCCCACCCCGCCGCCGATCACCACGACGGTTCCGTAACGTTCGATCTCGGACGGTTTGCCCAGCGGGCCGACCAGGTCCAGAATCATATCGCCCGCGCCGAGCATGTTCAGCAGCTTGGTCGTCTTGCCGATGCCCTGCACGATGAGGGTGACGGTCCCCTTTTCCGGGTCGGAATCAGCGATCGTGAGTGGAATCCGCTCGCCGTGGGAATGGAGCCTGACGATCACGAACTGCCCCGCCTTGCGCTTCCGGGCAACGCGCGGCGCCTCGATCTGGAACCGCTTCACATCGGGAGCGAGGAACTCGGCCGCGACTATCGGAAACATGCGCTGGAACCTCGGCAAAGAGGCAGGGCGAAGCAAGCCGAACGGATCAGCCGCATCTCAGGGACTACGTTGGCTTGTGCCGGCGGCTGGCGTTGTCGGCGTCCACCCACCTTGATGCGCCCACCATAACAAGAAACCGGCGAGCGTCGCAATCGGGAAGGGGCATGTTCCGAGGGCCGGCAGTGGTCATGTTTCGCGCTTCATGGGCGCTTCGTGGATGGCAGCTACGGGCGTTTCTCTTCCGGAACACGCTCCCACATTTCCTCGATCTCCTGCTTGGCCTGGCCAGCGCGCAGCGTCCCCTTGTGGTGCCACTTGCCGCCTTCGAGTTTCCATGTGAACGTTGTTGTGGTTCCGATCAGTCCCTGCTGATTCTGCCCCACGGCGTACGAGACGGTCTCCGAGTAGCTGTCGCCGTTCACGGCATAGGTACCCCCCGCTCCAGCGATGGCTCTGCCGTTCTGCGCGACGACCCAGGCGAAACGCCCTCCCACGACCAGCTTGGTCATCTCGATTCCCGCCGGAATCTCTCGCAACTGGCCGCTCCGGGGATCGAGCGCTCTGACCAGCCTCCACGCCCCGTCGAGCGGACGAGCGGCATCGCCGGCTGAGACCAGGGAGTTCGCCGGCGCGACTTTTTTCATCTTGGCAGTCAACCTCTGCTGGCCCGCGGCTGGGATGCCCGATACCGCAACCACGGCGCAGCAACCCAGCACAAGAACGCACCGCGATCGGTTCCGTGTCGAGGAAGATCTCATGGACATGGCTCCTGGAGAGGACCCCGTTCCGTTCGTCGGCCGGGACGAGAAGAAGTGCGCTCGCGGATCTTAGCGAATCGAGGCCTACCCTGGGAAGTCATGTCCGTTGAACCGGCGCGGCAGTGCTGAGCGACAATGCCCCACAGATTGCGGGACGGAGGGGGCACGATTATGTTAAGCATCTGTCAAACACGAGATTGAGAACTTGGGGACGTCGGGGAGACGCACCATGCCGGACCTGCTTCACCTGATGGCTGCCGCCTTCCTCACCAGCATGACGGCCGGGGCGGCGGATGCTCCGCGAGCGCGAATTGTGGGAACACTCGAGGGGCACACCGACCCAGTCTACGCCGTGGCCTGGAGCCCGGACGGGGCGCTGCTGGCGACAGCCGGCTTCGACAACACGGTGCGTCTCTGGGATGCCGCGACGTTCAAGGAGGTGAAGCGCTTCGAGGGTCATTCCAGGATCGTCCTGAGCGTGGCATTCTCACCCGACGGCCGGCGGCTGGCTTCGGCCAGCCTGGACGGCACAGCCAGGATCTGGGATGTGCCGGGGGGTGGACCGATCGGCAGCCTGCCGGGGCCAGGCCCGGCAATCACGGCCCTGGCGGTGACTCCGGATGGCAAGCGTGCGGCCACGGCGTCGGGAAGGTCGGTGCAGGTCTGGGACCTGGCCAGGAGAGCCGCGATCAAGACGCTGGAAGGCTTCTCCGGCGACGTCGCTTGCCTGGCCTGGCGGCACGATGGAGCGCAGCTTGCCGCAGGCGATGGCTCGGGCACGATCCGGCTCTGGAACGACGCGCTGAACCCGGACGGGCAGATCGAGACCTCCGCGAGCGCAGTTCTTGCCCTGGCCTACGTCCCGGGGAAGCCCCTGCTCGTCTCGTCCGGCCCGGAGGGCGTCGCCCGGCTCTGGCAATTGCCGGCGAGCGAGCCCAGACCGATCGATGCGCCGGGAAGCCCGTGCAGTTCGCGGTGAGCGCCGATCGAAAGCGGCTTGCGGGGTGCGGGGGGGACCGGATCATCCGCGTCTGGAACCTCACTGACGGCAAGCTCATGAAGGAGATCGGCGGCAATGACCAGCCCGTGGAGGGGCTCGGACTCGATGGCGATGGACGCCGGGTTGCGATCGTGCTGGCGAACCGGGTGGTGCGGCTCTGCTCGGTTGATGACGGCAAGGAGGTCAAGAAGATCGGGCCGGTCCCGTTCTCGATCAGGGCGCTTGCCCTCCGGGGTGATGGGGCACAGCTTGTCCTGGGCGGAGACGATGCCAAGCTGCGGGTCATCGCGGTCGCGGATGGCAAGACGGTCAAGGAGCTGAAGGGGCACCGCCAGCGCATCACCGCGCTGGAGTACGCACCTCGGGATGGAAACCAGCTCTTCTCGGCGTCGGCAGACGCGACGGCGCGGCTCTGGAACGTGAACGAAGGCAAGGTGATCCGCGAGTTTGCCGGCCACGGCGCCGCCATCCTGAAGATGCGCATCTGCGGGGATGGCTCGAAGCTGGTGACGGGCTCCGAAGACGGGACGGCCAGGCTCTGGAACGTCGGCGACGGCAAGGTCATGGCCGCGCTCGGCAACCATGGCGGACCCGTGGTCTCGGCGACGATCTCGAGTGATGGCAAGTTCCTGGCCACGGCCGTGAACGATCATCCCTTACGGTTCTGGGAGACTGCCAGCGGCCGCGAGCTTCAGCGGTTCACCGGTCTGAGTGGCATCATCGGCTCCGCGGATTTCCTGGCCGATCATGCTTCGGTGGTCCTGGCGACCGAGCAGGGGCCGATCCGGATCTGGAAGCCAGCCGCGGTACGGCTCATGATCGGCCATGCCGGACCCCTGCGCGCGGTCGCCGTTCACCCCAACGGCAGCCAGGTGGTCGCGGGAGCGGGGGACGGGTCCCTCCTGGTCTTCGATCTGAACACCGGCGGGCTGATCCGCTCGCTCGCCGGGCACACGGCGCCGGTGCGCGGGGTGGCGATCTCGACCGACGGTACGAGGATCCTTTCCGCCGGTGAGGATCGCACCGTCCGGGTCTGGAACGCGGTCAGCGGCACGGCCGTGCAGGTCCAATCAAAAATGCCGGCGCCGATCGGTTCCCTGGCAATCAGCCGCGACGGCAAGCTGGTGGTGGCCGGCCTGGATGACGGCTCCGCCCGGCTCTTTGAGCTGGGAGGCGAAGGCTCGGCCAGCGCGGAGTCCGAGCCGTTCGCCGCCCGCGGATCGGGGCCGGTGAAAGCACTCGCTTTCGGCTCCGATCCGCCGTCGCTCCTGACCGGTCACGGCGACGGCAAGGTCCGGATCTGGAAGGTTAGCTCCTTGCAGCCGGTCGGGTTGACCGGCCACGCCGGCCAGGTCTACGCGGTCGCCTGGACGCCGGACGGGAGGACCGTGGCGACCTCGGGCGCCGACAAGACGGTGCGGCTCTGGGACGCGGCCGGAGGGAAACAGCTCCGCCAGTGGAACGCGCACGCCAATGTCGTCTATGCCCTGGCGTTTGCTCCCAGGGGCGACATGCTGGCGACCGGCGGCGACGACAAGCTCGTCAAGTACTGGAACCCCGCCGATGGCAAGGAGCTGCGGAAGAGCGAGGGGCATGGCGCGGCGGTGTACGCCCTGTCGTTTCACCCCGACGGCGCGCGCCTGGCTTCGGGTGGCGTGGACCGCTCCATCCGGCTCTGGAATGTCGCCGACGGCAAGGAGTGGCACAAGCTGGAAGGCCATCCCGACGACGTCTACGTGGTCGCCTACAGCCACGACGGCAAGCGGCTGGCCTCGCTGGGGTATGGCGGCAGCCTGTTCGTCTGGGATGCCGAGGCCGCCAAAGTGCTCTGGCATCAGAAGATGGGAGATGGGCTGGTCACGTACGGGCTGGCCTGGAGCCCTGACGGCAAACGGATGGCGGTGGCAGCGGCGGACGGCAAAGGGTACATTTTGCAGATGCCGTGAGCGAGAGACGTTGCGAATGGCCAGACATCGAGCGAACACGTTCGCTCGAGGGAGCCGATCATGGTCCGGCGCTGGACGGTTGCTGCGGCCATCCTGTGGTGGTGTGGGGCCATGGCGTCTCCGCCGGCGCAGAGTGACGAATTCGACCGCCTGCAACCCGGTGTGCTGGCTGGCCTGCTGCGCCACGGCCAGGCTCGAGAGCGTGCGGGGCTGGGCTTCCGCGACCTGGAGGCGCTGCCGCAGGTGCTTCGCGACTCCCGTTCGGCGTTACTGATCGTGCGGACCGATCAGGGCAACCTGGCGCGGCTGCTGGTCTCGCCCGGTTTTCGCAAACCGACAGCGCCCGGCCAGCCGTTGCGACCAATCCTGGTGCTGGAACGGTTCGACGTGTTCGACGGCGGCAACGACGCGGGCCGCCTGGCACGGGGGAAGAACATGGTCCTCTTTGCCGGATTCCAGGTGGACCTGGATAGCGGCCAGGTGGTGCCGGCCGGCCTGGGCGGAGACCTGCTCTTCGCACAGCGCGGAGAAGAGGACGGCGCGGTCAGCGCGGTGGGGCGGGCGACAATCTTCACCCTGGAAAAGGCGCCGGAACTGCCGGCGCCCGCGGCCGGCACGCCGTCGGACGGCAAGATCGCGCGGCCCGAGGATTTCAACGGCCGCTTTCGGCTCGCGGCCGGCGGGCAGTGGTCCGGGCTTCTGGAACTGGCCGTGGACGCCGCCGGCTCGGTGTCCGGAAGCTTCCTGTCTGACGCCAGCGGCTCCTCGTATGCCGTGAGCGGCAAGGTGGACGACCAGCTCCACCAGAAGATCCAGTTCACGATCCAGTTTCCGCGGGCCCGGCAGGATTACCAGGGCATCCTCTGGACCTCGGGAAAGCAGGTGATCGCCGGCACGCTGACCATGCAGAACCAGGAGTCCAGCTTTGTCGCGGTGCGCGAGGGGAGCCGTCTGAACCTGGGCGAAGATCCGGAAGCAATGGCCACCGTCGCACCCGGCAAGCCCCTCAGCACCTGGCTGCGCGTGCGGGTCGAGACGGAACCGGACCGGTACTCGCTCGGGACAACGCGAAAAACAGGCGCCGAGCTGACCGAGTGGCTGGCCCGCGCTGTCAAGGGTGCACCGGTCGTCAAGGTGCTGATCGTGGCGCCGGAATCGGCTCCCTACGAGCGGGTTCTGCGCGGTCGAGTGTGCGAAAGCCGCCGGGGTGGCCGACATCCGGCTGGCGCCCGTGCAATCGGAGCCCTGACGGACGGGGCTCAGAAACGAGGGGACAGTCCCCCCGGAATCCACAAGCCGGCATGATCCGCGGCCGGTACGCTGCCCTCAAGGGCTTCCGACTCGCTGGCGTAAATCGCCAGCCTGGAATCGAGCCGGCAAATGACAAGCGCGTCCCGCAGGATCGCCTCCAGGCCGAAGAGCTTCAGGAAGCCCCCGGCGCGAACGGTGGCCTGATGTAAATGGGCAAGACTACCCAGCAGCGATCCCGACGCGTAGTTGATACCCTCGAGATTGACCAGAATGCGCACATAGCCCAATTTGCTCAGTCCAAGCAGGCTTGTGCCCAGGTCTCCTGTTTCCGGATCGTCCCATTCCACCTGGGTGCTGAAACACCTGACGACGATGAGATCGCCGACGGGGCGAACCAGCAGCCGGGCTCGGCTCTCCTGATGATCAGGCACGATCAGCCTCCGCGTGTCGCACTCAGCCTGGTGCGGTCCCCGGATCGCCGGTCCGGGCCGCCAGTCGGTGCGGGTGTTCATCGGGTTCCCCATGACCGATCCTTTCGCCTCGTTGCCATCTCGCTGATCATCCTTCTAGAAGGCATATACGTAAGCCGGCCTGGGGTACCCGAAAGAATTCACGGAAAGAAAAAAGTCGGGTGAGCGTTAAGGTTGTCGAGCGGCGTGACGCATGACCATGCGGGGAGAGCGACCGATCTTCCCTGCCCTGGGAGGCTTCAGGGTCAGACGATGAATGTGAACCAGACGCAGAACGTGACCGAGCTGATCAAGGCGGCCCGGAACGGGGAGGGACCCGCCCGGGATCAACTGCTCCGCGCCATCTACGAGGAGTTTCATCGCATCGCCGTGTCTCTCATGAGCAAGGAACGGCCGGGACACACGCTCCAGCCCACGGCCCTGGTGGGGGAAGCGTTCGTCCGGCTGATCAACGGGCACGCGATCGAGAAGGCCCCGAACCGCCGTTACCTCTTCGGCGCCGCGATGCGGGCCATGCGCCACGTGCTGGTGGACCATCACCGCAAGCGAAAAAACCATGGCGGGGACCTGAAACGGGTGCCCCTGGACGAGGCCCTGGCGTTTTTCGAGGAGCAGAACTTGGACATCGAGGCCCTCAATGCAGCCCTCGACAGGCTGGCCGAGATCAACGAGCGGCAGGGTCTGGTCGTCGCCTTGCGGTTCTTTGCGGGGCTCTCCGTGTCCGAGGTCGCCGACGCGCTGGAGGTCTCGGTGGGAACCGTGGAGCTGGACTGGCGGTTCGCTCGTGCCTGGCTGCGCGACCAGCTCGAGGGAGGCAAGCAATGACCGAAGGTGTGTGGCAGCGCGTCTACGAGCTGTTCCACGAAGCGTTGCCGCTCTCCGCGGAAGAGCGGCAGGCGCTGCTCCAGAGCCGTTGCGGTGAGGAACCGGACCTGCGCGCCGAGGTCGAGCGGCTGCTGGCCCGCGACGCCCAGGCCGAGCGCGAGGACTTCCTGGCGCCGCCGCACGAGACCACGCGCGACGGGGTCGTGCTGGAACCCTTGCGGTCGCTCAAGCTGCACTGCCCCAACTGTGGGGCGGGCATCGAGCTGGTCGACCAGGCGCCCGCCGACCACCTGGAATGTCCCACGTGCCACTCGCGAATTGCCCTTGGCAGCTCCGTGAGGCTGCCCCGGACGGTTTCCCTGGGCACGAACCGGATTTCCTCGTACGAGCTGGTCGAGCCGGTCGGCACCGGCGCGTTCGGCACGGTCTACAGGGCCTACGACTCGAAGCTCCAGCGTGATGTCGCCGTGAAGCTGCTGCGCCGGCTCGCTGGGTGAGAACGGCTCGCGCGAGCGGTTCTGGGAGGAGGCGCGCACCGTTGCCCGGCTCAACCATCGAGCCATCGTCCGCGTGATCGAGGCTGACGAGTTCGAGGGCATCCCGTACATCGTCAGCCACTTCATCACCGGGGTGACGCTCGCCGAGTCGCTCAAGACCCGCCGGCCCACGTTTCGGGAGGCGGCCTGGACGGCGGCCGAGCTGGCCGACGCCTTGCACGCCGCCCACCAGGGGAACGTGGTGCATCGCGACGTGAAGGCGCAGAACATCATGATCGACAACGAGGGCCAGCCAATCCTCATGGATTTCGGGCTGGCCAAGCGCGAGGCCGGCGAGATCTCGATCACGGTGGACGGCCAGATCCTCGGCACCCCGGCGTACATGCCTCCCGAACAGGCGCGCGGCGAGCAGAGCAAGGTGGATCGGCGCAGCGACGTCTACAGCCTCGGCGTCGTGCTCTACCAGATGATCAGTGGCGAGCTGCCGTTTCACGGGACAGCGCGGATGCTGCTGGACCAGGTGATCCATGATGATCCACGGCCCCCCCGTAAGCTCAACGACCGGGTTCCGCGGGACCTGGAGACGATCTGCCTGAAAGCCATGCACAAGACCCCTGCCAGCCGTTACCAGACGGCCGCGGAGCTGAGCGAGGACCTGCGGCGGTTCCTCGAGAACAAACCGATCAAGGCCCGGCCGGTCAGCTCGGCGGAGCGCGCCTGGCGTTGGTGCCTGCGCAACCCCGCGCTGGCATCCGCCCTGGGAGGCATGTCGGCCTCCCTGGTGGCCGTGACCATCCTCTCGACCCTCTATTCCCTGAACCGCGCTCGCCTGCTGAACCAGTCCACCCGTGAGCTTGCAGTGCTCGATTTCGGGCTCGGCCGCGCCGCCTGCGAGCGCGGCGATGTTGGCCCCGGTCTCCACTGGCTGGCCCGCAGTCTGCATGCCGCTCGTGCTGCCGGCGACCCCGCGCTGCGCGCATCGCCCGGGAGAACCTGGCGGCCTGGCAACGTTCCTACCCGAACCTGGAGGCGGTGTTCTCGCACGCCGGCGAGGTGAAGTTCGCCACCTTCAGCCCCGACGGCAAGGCGGTGCTCACCGCCGGCGCCGACCAGGCCGCACGGCTCTGGGATACCACGAGCGGCATGCCCGTGGGACCGCCCTTGCCGCACCGGGGCGTGGTCTGGACCGGGGCGTTCAGCCCTGACGGCAAGACGGTGCTCACCACCAGCCTGAGCGGCGAGGCGCGGCTCTGGGATGCCGGCAGCGGGGCACTGCGGCACGACCTCGTGGGACACCGCGGCGAGGTGTCTCAGGGGGTCTTCAGCTCCGACGGAACGCGGCTCGTGACGGCTGGCGCCGACGGTAAGCCGCGCCTCTGGAGCGTGGCCGACGGCCGGCTGCTGCGTGAGCTACCCGGCCATCCGGACCGGATCGTCTCGGTGGCGCTGGCAGCCGGCGGAGAGACGCTTCTCACCGGTGGCGACGACGGCACGGCGCGGCTCTGGGAGGTTGCCACGGGGCGGCCTCTGGGAGAACCCTGGCGACACGAGAACCAGGTCAAGTGGGTCGATCTCAGCCCCGACGGCAAGGTCGCGGCCACCGCCAGCGCGGATCACTTCGCTCGGCTCTGGGACGTCTCCAGCGGCCGTCTGCTGCACAAGCTGGCGCACGACGGCGAGGTCTGGGTGGCCGTCTTCAGCCCGGTCGGGCAGACCCTGGCAACCGCGGGAGCCGACCATACGGCGCGGCTCTGGGAGGTTGCCACGGGACTGCGCCGGGGGGATATTCTGCGGCACGATGACCGGGTCTGGTCCCTCGCGTTCAGCCCGGACGGCCAGACCCTGGCAACGGGCAGCTGGGACCACTCGGCACGGCTCTGGGACGCACGCACCGGCCGGCCGCTGGGCCGCGATTTTCGCCACGAGAGCAGGGTCAACAGCGTGGCATTCAGTCCCGACGGTCTCAAGCTCCTCACCGCCGGGGCCGACCGGACCAGCCGGCTCTGGGACGCGCGGCCGGACAGGAACGCGGTCCGCGAGCTGCCGCATGCCGGCGCGGTGCAGTACGCGGCCTACGGGTCCGCCGGCAAGCGCCTCCTGCTGGGGACAGGTGACGGCACGGTGCTGCTTTGCTCCGCGACGTCCGGGCAGCCGCAAGCCGCTCCTCTTGCCACGGGCGAGCCGGTCAGCGTTCTGGCGTCGAGCCCGGACGAACAGTGCGTCGCGGTGGGCGGACAAAACGGCGGGGCCCAGCTCTGGGACCTGGCGGCTCTCCGGCCAGTGGGCCAGGCATTGCGGTTCGCGAAGCGGGTCAAGTCGGCCGCGTTCAGCCCGGATGGGAGAACGGTGCTCTTCAGCAGCCTGGACGGCACGGCCCGCCTCTGCGACGTGCAGAGCGGAGTCCCGCGCGGCGCGGTGCTGAGGCACGAGACGGTGATCTTCGAGGGCCGGTTCAGTCGGGACGGACGCACGGCCATCACCGCCAGCGTCGATACGACCGTGCGACTCTGGGACCCGGACACCGGGGCCGCGAAGCTGCCTCCGCTGCCGCATACCGGGCCGGTCGTGGCGCTGGCGCTCTGCCCGGATGGAGAGACCCTGGTCAGCGGCTGCCTCGACAACCAGGCCCGGTTCTGGAGCATCACAACCGGGGTGCAGCGCGGAGCCCCCCTGATCCACCCGGCCGGCGTGGCCGCCGTGGCCGTCAGTCCAGACGGCCAGACCGTCCTCACAGGCTGCATCGACGGGCGTGCCAGATTGTGGGATGCCGCGTCCCGCACGCCGCGCGGTCAGCCCTTGCTGCATCAGGCCGCGGTGACGACCGTGGCCTTCAGCCGGGACGGACGGCTGGCCCTGACAGGCAGCCAGGACGGGACGGCCAGCCTCTGGGATGCCGGCACGGGACGGCCCATCGGCCCGGCCCTTGCGCATCCTCGCAAACCGGGCGGAGACCCTTTTGAGGTCTTCAGCGTTGCCCTCTCGCCGGACGATCGCGCGGTCCTGACGCGCTGTGAAGACCTCACGGCGCGCCTCTGGAGCGTGGCTGCCGCCCCGTCCGCCGCGGAGGCCGCCGATGTGGCGGATGCAGCCAATGTCGCCGCCGAACTCGAGAGCCTCACCGGGCTTGGCCTTGGCGACGATGGCGTGATCCACGTACTTGACTCCAGCGCCTGGACGGCACGCCGTTCCCTCGCGGGGAACCGAGTCCGCTGATCCGGCCGCCCGAAGACGGCTCACCGTCAAGAATCCGGCTTCGTTAGACTCTGAACCATCCAGCACTTTTCTACTACGTCGAAGGAGCAGGTCCTGTGAGCAACTCCCTGGAACTCTTCACCAATCCGCTTCTCCAGGCCCTCAAGCCCAGGCCCGACGACCAGCGCCAGTTCATCATCCTTCACGGCTACATCGACACGGTCACCGAACAGACCGTGACCATCTATCCGGACCTGGACCTGCGCTGCTACCTGGAGATCCCCAGGGGCGAGATTGTCTGGGCCGAGCGATCGGTCCCCGGGCAGCAATCGAGTCCCACGAAGCTGGTGGTCAGCGCCACCGCCAGTATCAATCGAGTGGTCTCGTCGCAGCAGGTCGAGGCCGGGTATCTGAAAGGCGCGATCTCCTCAAAAAGCCTGTCCACGTCCGCGGCCGGCCTCACCGTGAACATCCTGGTCGAGAACGAGGACAAGAACCTCGTGCACACCACGCCGTGCAGGCCACTGTCAGGCGTTGAGACACCCAGTGGCACCGGCGGCACAGGCGGCACTGGCGGGACCTCCAATTGCCACCTGACCGGCGTGTGCGTGTCGGATCCAATCTACCCTCACCCTTACCCTTGATGTCGTGCCGCGGTTCGGACGCCGCAGGCCCATGCGACCCGTTACCCGACGTCTCAAGCCGCCCTGTTTTGCCGGCTGACCTTACCCGCGAGCCGCTCGATGCTGGACGTCGACACCGTGATCCCGTTCTTGCTCGAACAGAATCTCGTGGACCGAGACTGGATCGTTCAAGGCCGCCTGACCGTCCGCAGCGCGGCGCGGCGCAACCGCAACCTCAGGGTGGAGGGACCCGGCGGCGCCGGCCTGCTCGTGAAGCAGCCCGATGCGCTCTCGCCGGCCAGTTCCCACACGCTCAGGAACGAAGCGCACTTCTACGACTTTTGCCACAACGAACCGGCAGCCGCGGAACTGGCAAGGTACTTGCCAGGCCTCCGCTGGCTCGACCGCGAGGACGGGGCCCACGCCCTGGAACTGATTCCCGGCGCCGGACTCTGCTCGCCCACCATCTTGGACACCCGGCCGATGCGTTCCCGGTCGCGCCCAGCCACGCCCTGGGCCGGGCGCTGGGCACGTTGCACGGGGTGTTCCGCGGGCCGGAACTGGCAGCCCACGACAGCCTAGGCTGGCTGGGGCGGCCGGTGCCCTGGGTCTTCGCGGCCCATCGGAAACCGACTCCGGGCATGCTCATCGACCTTAGCCCTGCCGGGGCCGACGTGTTCCGGCTCCTTCGCAGCGCAGCCGGCCTGGGAGCCGCGTCGAGCGTCTCGGTGCGATGTGGCGGGAAGAGACGGTCATTCACGGCGATATCAAGGCCGACAACATCCTTGTCGCCAGCACACACGAGGGGCAATCGGTCGCGAGTGCTTCCATCTGGCTCGTCGACTGGGAATTCGTGCACCGCGGCGACCCCGCCTGGGACCTGGCCTCGGCCCTGCACGATTTTGTCATGCTCTGGATCGGGTCCATGCCCCTGAAGCCGGAACTCGCCGTGGAAGAGATGATCGGTCGGGCGAAGTATCCCCTGAGCGCGCTGCGACCCGCCATCCGAGCGCTCTGGGAAGGGTACTCCCAGACGGCGTCATGCCACGCCGGCGCCGGTGGCTCAAGCGCCCTGGAATTGCTCGAGCGCGCGGTCGCCTTCTCGGCGGCACGTCTCATCCAGGCGGCGCACGAGCTGTCGCTGGAGCGGGAAGTCCTGCCCACACAGGCCGTGCTCCTGCTCCAGCTTGGCGCCAACCTGCTGGCCGATACGTGTCGCGGCCGGCTTGGTTTCTACGGCCTTTCCACCGGGTCGTCCGCGTGATGCCGCAAGTCCATTTCCATCCCGACCTGGAAACCATGGTGCAGGCTGTCCAGATCCTCTCGCCCGCGGGCTACCGGATCCTGGACGACACGCGGCAATTCGAAGAATGCGAGGGGGATGCGTCGGACGATCCACAACCAGGTCCAGCGCCGCTGTTGAACTCGCTCGCCGGTGAGCTCTACCGCCGGCTCTACACCCGAAGCGCGCCAGCCGGAATTCCCTGCGGCTCGGGCTGGAGCGACCGCCGCGACTTCCTGGCCGCGCTGTCGGCGGCGAATGCGGGGCAAGGCGCCTGGAGCCCGGACTGGACCGTCCGTGTGGTCGAAGACGACGGTCAGGTCGTCGTCGGCCGCGGGGACCTCGAGGTCCGGGCCAGCGCGCGGGACGTCCGCACCGGCAGCGGCCGCCTGATTCCCGGAGAGCACTGCCGGCTTCGCGTTCCCAGGGAACTGCGGCATCTCATGCCCGGGTTCTTCTACGTTCACGGCGATGCCGACGAGGATGCGCTGGATGACGTGGTAAACGGCGGCGATCGACAATGGCGGTTCTACTGGCACCTCACGCGCCAGGCCGCAACACGCTTCGTCGCCGTGGCAAGCTCCGCTCTGAACGCGCGCGCCATCCCGTTCCGGCTCAAGGTCCTGAGAGATCCGGATGCCTACCATCGCGCCGACGCCGGAGTCCTGTACGTGGGCCGCCGCCACGCCCCTGCCCTGGCCGGTGCCATGGGGCCGATCTATGAGTCCGTCGCCGCGGAGCTGCGGCCTGAAACGCCCCTGCTCACGCATCGCCTGGCGGACGGCCTGGCCATGGTCGAGGTCTCGCCGGCTTCACCAAGCTACGGCGAGCATCGCTGCCGGCTGATTGCAGGGGCGCTCTGGGACGCTTTTGCCAGGGGCCGCATCGGTGATGACCGTTTGCAGGTGGTCATCGAGTCGTTCCGCCAGAATCAACTCGACCCCGCGTACCCGTATCTCGCGCCCGGCTCGACGTTCGCGTCGTTCGAGCCGTTATCCGGCTGGAGGCCCTGTGCGGAGCGTCGTCCGTCGATCGCAAGTGCGGGCGGCCCGGCGCCTGCTGTACAGCGGACCCTTTCGCCGCTGGACGCGGCAGTCCGCATTGCTGAGAGCCTGTGCCGTGCGGCCTTCTGGGACACGTCGGGTCTTCTCTGCAACTGGATGGGCCGTTCTCCCGACGAACTGAAGCCCGGTGGTGCGATCGTTCCCGCGTCCGCGGCGCTCGGGCCGGAGCTCTACGGCGGATCAGCGGGCGTTGCCCTCTTCCTGGCCGAGGTTCACGGGCTCACCGGGGACCATGGGCTGCGCCGCACCGCCATGGCCGCCATGAACCGCTCGCTCCGGGCCGTCACCGACTGGCAGGACCCGGTCTCCGCTCTGGCGCCCATTTCACTGTTCGCGGGCCAGCTCGGCGTGGCGTACGCAGCGCATCGCGTGGCCGTCCTCACCCGCGCCGACGAACTGCACGCACGGGCGGAGATCCTGCTCGATCATCTCGACGAGGCCGTCGACGAACCGCATGCCATCGACCTGATCGGCGGCAGCGCCGGGGCGATCCTCGCGCTGCTGGCCCTGCACCGGGAGCTGGCCCCGCCTGTCCGGAGCGAGCGTCACCTTGCATGGGCGCGGGCTCTCGGTGACCAGCTTTGCCGCCAGGCCGACCGTGCCGGCCCGATCTGGATGTGGTCCTCCGGTGCCGTCGGCGATGGGTCCGCCGCGACGCTACCGCTCACGGGCATGAGCCACGGCGCCTCGGGCATTGCCCTGGCCCTGCTGGAGCTGCATGCGGCAACGGGACGCCCCGGTTACCAGGAAGCTGCCCGCGGCGCCTTCGCTTACGAGGATTCCCTCTTCGACGAGGCCGCCGGCAACTGGCCGGATCTGAGGTTCACCGTGGATGCCCTGGGACCGCCCCGTCCTCCCGGTCATGGCCGGGCCTGGTGCCATGGCGCGCCCGGGATCGCACTCGCCCGCCTGCGCGCCATGGCCCTGGACCCGGAGCAAGGGGAAGGGCACCGCGCGATGGCGCAGGCTGCCCTGGCGACGACCCTGGCCGCGGTCCAGGAAAACCTTCCACGGCGCGGGCATGACGCGTCGCTTTGCCACGGACTGGCCGGACTGCTTGAAGTGCTGCTCTGCGCCGGAATTCAGCTCCAGGACCCTGCGTGTCTCGACCAGGCCGGCGAGATCGCGCGGGTGCTCATCGAGCGTCACGGCACAGCCTGTGATTACCCCTCCGGCCTGGTGTCCACGGCCGTGAACCCCTCGCTCATGCTCGGCCTGGCGGGCACGGGCCACGCGCTGCTTCGCCTGCACGCCGCCGGTCGCGTCCCCTCGATACTGATCCCCGGCTGCTACGAACCCTGATTCCTGGGTCGTTTTCAATTCAACGCGTGCGTATGCGTTCTGGTCCAGCGGAACCCGGACGGGCGTGATGTCCGGGTCGCACCTCATTGGAACAAGACTCTCGAGGGACAGGCCCATGATTCTCATTGCCGGTGTATCGGACGGGAACCGACGGCGGCATCGTCCGAGTTCAGCCTCACACGCCGGCCATGCCCCAGACCCTGAAAAAGAGGCCCCTTCCGGGCACTGGACGGGACGGTTCGGGCTCGGTCAGAATAAAGCCTCGCGCGGGGAGCGTGTCCATGGCTGGTGCCGGGCCCGGTCTTCAAAACCGGTGAGGGGTCTGGAAACAGGCTCCTGGTGGGTTCGATTCCCATACGCTCCCGCCAGATCGCAAGCAGCTCTTGCGTATCGCTGGGTTCATGCCAGGTTTCGACTCGATGCAGGACTTCCGTGATGTGGACCCTCGGGAGCTGCGAGTTCCTCCCTCGAGGCGGCAGGGAGCCGATCCGGCGCGGTTGGCCAGGCAGATCTCGCTCTTCGGCAGATCATCGATCGGGATGCCACCGCCCTGGGTTGACGAGGCGTCAGACGGCGTGCTCGTCCGGTATACTGGAGTGACTCGTGCGACCCGCATTGCCAAGCTCGCGCCAGGGGTTCTCCTCCGCGTCGAGGTGATCGGCAAGCTTCCCAGGGCTTTTGCTGCCGAGCCCAGGATTGGAGATCTGCTTCGATGACCCCGACCACGCAGAGAGAACCGCTCGCCGTTCTGGCCGAGATCTGGGCCCTGTCACCGGATGTGCGGCTCGGCCAGTTGCTCGCTCACCTGGGCTTTCTGGGAGAAGCTCATCTTGGTCGGGGCCTTGGGGAGATCGACGACGATGAACTGCTCGCGATCCTGTATCGCCATCGGTCCGAACTGAATGTCCGAACAAGCAGCAACGACGCGACGACGTCCCGGGAACCCGATCCTTCAATGCCGGTATCGGTGTCCGGCAGTCCGGCCGCTGTGGAGACCTCGACCCTCGAAGACCCGCGATTCCACAATGCGTGACGCGGGCGCTCGGGGGGAGGCGGTGGCGTCGGACAGAGGAGAGGCGCTGGTTACCGTGCGATGGGCCCGGCTGGCGATGATTGCTCTTTTGCTCACGGCGCTCGTGACAGGGGGCCTGGTTGTTCCCCTCTGGGTGCGTGCCACGGTCCCCGAGCGGCAGCTTCGGCACGTGGCGCAAGCGTTCCTGCTGGCGGCACAGCCAGCCTACGGAGTGGCGCTGGCGGTTCTCCTGGCCGTCTTGCCGGTCACGGCCTTGCTGGTGCTGCGGTCCCGCAGGCGAGGACGCCGCGCCATGCTCGCCTCGCGGCTGCTCGTGCTCTGCGCCGCCGGGTTGTTCGCGATTTTCATCGCGGAAGGTGGGGCCGCGGTCTGGAGAGCGCGCGTGGGGCGCGAGCTGCCATTGCTCCCCTTGCGCACGCGGTTCGAGAAGCAGGACGAGCGCGAGGTGAATGTCGTGGTCCTGGGCGGATCGGCTGCTTACGGCCTGCCGTTCGAGAAATGGCTCTCCACGGGCCGCATCGTCGCGGCCGCGCTGGGCGATGCCATCCCTGATCGCCGGTTCCGGCTGGACGTCCTGGCCGAGCCGGGAGTGCACCTGGAATGGATGTACCAGAAGCTCGGCGGCTACACTCGCAAGCCGCATCTCGTGATCATCTTCTCGGGCCACAACGAGTTCACGTACCGCTACCGCTGGTCTCGTTCGGTGGATCATTACCTGGATGAGATTCCCTCGCGGCCGCGGAAGATCCTGCGCAGGCTCGCGGGCAGCTGTTCGCCGCTTTGCGGTCTGATTCAGGACGCCATCGAGGCCAACGGGCTGGGCGAACCACCGCCGCCGGAGGTCACGCGGCAGCTCGTCGACGTGCCGGCCGTCACGCCCGAGGAGTACGCCTTCCAGCTCCACGAATTCCAGCGCCGGCTGGAGGCGATCGTGGCACACTGCGAGCAGATCGGCACGCTCGCCGTGCTGCTCATTCCCCCGGGCAACGACGCGGGGTTCGAGCCCAATCGCTCCTGCCTGCCCGCCGCAACCGCGAAGGCCGGGCGCGAGGCGTTCACCCGGAGGTTCCTCGCCGTGCGCGGCGCCGAGCAAACCGATCCCTCCGGGGCGGTCGGCCTCTACCGGGAGCTGCTCGCCGACCAGCCTGGTTTTGCGGAGGCGCATTACCGTCTTGGCCGCCTCCTCGAACAGAGCGGAGAGCTTGCCGAAGCCGGCCGGCACTTCCGCGCGGCCAGGGACCATGACGGTCTGCCGATGCGCTGCCCGGGCGACTTCCAGGACGTCTATCGCGAGGTGGCCGCGCGTCATCCGCAAGCGATCCTGGTCGACGGCCAGGCCGTGCTCGAGGCCGCGAGCCCCAGCGGCATTCCCGGCGACACGCTCTTTCTGGACGCGATGCACCCCAGCGTGCGCGGCCACGCGGCACTGGCACAAGCGATTCTCGAATCACTGAAGCAGCGTGGGGCGTTCGGCTGGCCCGATGCCACACCGGCACCGAAGCTCGACCCAGCCCGGTGCGCGGCGCGGTTCGGCATGGATGCGAAGGCGTGGAAGGTGGCCTGCGACTGGGGTGTGACGTTCTTCGAGCGGACGGCGTACATCCGCTATGATCCGGCCGAACGGGTGGAGTGGATCGCGCGCTATCGTCGGGGTGGCACTGCGATCGCGGGCGGGCTCGACCCCGATGCCGCGGGGCTGCCGGGCATTGGAGTTCGCGCGGCTTCGTCCGCAGCGGATCGCCTCCACACCTCGATGGCACCGAACCGGGCGTCGAAACGATAGCAACGCCGGATCACCGCCGAGACCCGCTCGAGCCGCAGGCGCGGCTGGCGATCACCCTCATCGGGCGACCAGACCACCACCGAATCCGGAGTGTTTTCCAGGGCCTCGGCGAATGGACCATCCAGGTCGATGTCGATCAGCCACATCCAGCAGATCCCGGATTCCGCCCGGAATGGCGAAAGCCGGCCCACCGGCCCATTGAGCGATGGAAACGGCTGGAGCCGCAGCACGTTGGCGATCTCGGTCGCCGGACTGGTGGTGTGCCGCAGGTAGGCCAGCGTCCGGCAGTAGTCACGCCACTCGTAATTGCACGCCTTCGGCCGGAACCAGAAGTAGCGGCAGCCTGAGGGCGGAGCCTCCGGGTCCTGGCCGCACGCTATCGAGACGATCGCGCGCAGGCTGTCGCCCGGATCGCAGTTCAAGGGCCGACCGGGAAAGGCTTTTAGGAAAAGAAGCAGGATCAGCAGCGCGCGCACCGGCTGCGCAATCCAGGACAGGGAAAGCAATGAGGCGACCGGCAGGGCCAGGACCATCGCGCTCACCAGGGCCAGCGGATGCATCAGGTACGCATGCTGAACCGGATGAACCGTCCGGTAAAGGATCGCGGCTGCCAGGGCGAGCAGCCAGGTCCGCGCCATGGGACGGCCGACAAGGCGGTGGAACGCCCAGACCACGATCAGCGACGCCGCCAGGAAGATTGTCCAGGGATCACGCAGCTCGAGCTCAAGCGCCTCTCTGGCCACGGTCAGAGAGGCCTTGCTGTAGGGACCTCCGTACGCGGCAACGCGGAGTCCGCGGATCAGGTCGTCGAGCAATCCGTCGATCACCAGCGGCGCGAAGGCCAGGGCGACGAACGCGGTGAACGCCAGGCCCCACTCGGCGAGCCCTCGGCGCGGCCGGCGCCGCTCCATGAGGGCCGAGGCGATCGCGGGCAGGAAGAAGATGGCATGGGGACGGATTGTCACGGCTGCCGCCTCCAGCGCCGCGGCCAGCCAGACGGCCGGTCGCTGCGGCCATGCCTCGAGCGTCATGATCGCCAGGACGGCTGCGAGCGTCGCGTGCCAGTCACGCTCGGCGACCTGCTCGTACTCGCGGCTGAGATAGAACTGAAGGAACGCCACGAAGGACAGCAGGCCGGGCAGCCATCCTCCCAGTCGTCGCCGGCTCCAGAACACCAGCGCCACGCCCAGCCCCAGCACCGCGGACGCATCAACGGCGTAAAAGGGCGCCGTGTGTCCCCACCCCAGAACCTTGCCGAGCAGCCAGTGCAGATAGATATGGCCCGGAAAGTTATACGCGCGAATGTCGCGATACGGTCGGATGCCGGCGTCCCACGACTGGGCGAGCGTGGCGAAGGTGTCCTCATCGCGGCACCAGGGCCAGGTCAGGTAATGGGGGATCCAGCTTGCCAGGAGGATGATAATAAGGATGGCCAGGGCCACCGTGAATCCCCCGTTCAAGGCGCGGCCGCTGAGATTCTTCGAGCCGGGCCAGAGACCCGCGCAGCCGGACGGCTCCCGGGTCATCGAGCGGCCGGGACCGCGCGTGCGATCTGGCCTGCTGGAACGCGATCACGAGCCCCAGGCATAGCCATTCCAGGGGATGGTCGCGGAGGAAGCGTGGCCACAACCGGATCGTGTCCGGAACGATCATCAGTCCGGCGCCCGCCAGCGCGATCGCAACCGCCGCCAGCAGCATGCGTAGCCAGTGCCTCCATTTCGTCCGGGTCATCATGCCTTCGGCTCACTACTGCTGGACCGGTGGAAGCGTCCCCGAGGAGCCCGGATTCCCCGCAACCGGCGTCCGTCCGCTGTCCACATCCGGCTGACGCGTCCAGACCTCGATCGCGCCGAACCGCGCTGCGGGACGATAGAAGTGGAGGATCACCTCCGTGATCCGCTCGAGCCGCAGGCGGGTCGGCAGGTTCACCTCGGCGGGCGACCAGACGACCACCGAATCCGGCGTGCGTTCCAGAGCTTCGGCGAAGGGGATCTCCAGATCCAGGTCCACCAGCCACATCCAGCAGATGCCCGAGTCGGCATGGAACGGCGAAAGCCGGCCCACCGGCCCATTGATGGCAGGAAACGGAGGCTGCTTGAGCACGTTGGCGATCTCGGTGGCCGGACTCGTGGTTCGGCGCAGGTAGTTCAGCGTGTCGCGGTAGTCGGTCCACTCGTAGGGGCACGCCACGGGCTGGAACCAGAGATAGCGAACACTGGGGGGAGGGTCGGCGGGCTCCTCGCCCCGAACCAGCGGCCCGATGGCCTCGATACTGGCGCGCGAATCGCAGAACTGCGGCACGCCCGGAAAGGCTTCGAGGAAGAGCACCAGCAGCACGAGCGCGCGCACGGACCGGCCAGGCCAGGACGCCGCGATCAGGCTGTCCACCAGCAACGCCAGGGCGATGGAGCTGAAGAGAACCAGCGGATGCGCCAGGTAGGCGTGCTGGCGGGGATGAACCGTCCGGTACAGGATGGCTGCTCCCAGGGCAAGCAGCCAGGTCCGCGCCATGGGACGGATGCGTTCCCGGCCCGCAAAGGAGAGCACGATCAGCGAGCCAGCCAGAAGCAGCGTCCAGGGCTCGCTCAGCTCGGCGGCGAGGATCTCGAGCGCGCCGGGGAGAGTCGCCTTGTTGTAAGGACCGCCGTAGCTGGCGACTCTCAGGTTGCGTACCAGGTCGTGCAGCAACCCCTGCGCCGCCACCGGCACGAACCCGAGCGCGACAAGGAGCACGAGCACTGAGATCCATTCCGCAAGGGATTGCCAGGGTCGAGGACGCTGGACCACGGCCGCGACGAGCGCCGGCAAGAACAGCACCGCGTGAGGCCGGATGGTCAGCGCCAGGGCCGTGAGCAGGGCCGCCGCCCAGAGCCCGGCGCGTCGCGGCCAGGCCTCCAGCGTCAAGAGCGCCAGGGCCGCGGCCAGCGACGTATGCCAGTCGCGCTGGGCGACCTGCTCGAAATCTCGGCCCAGGTAGAAGCCAAGGAACACGACGTACCCCAGCAGACCCGGCAGCCAGCGTCCCAGCGCGCGCCGGCTCCAGGCCAGGAGAACCGCACCGAGCGCTAGCAGGGCCGTCGCGTCCACCGCGTAGAACGGGACAGTCCGCCCCCAGCCAAAGGTCCGGCCGATGAGCCAGTGCAAGTAAACGTGCCCGGGGAAGTTATAGAAGAGGATATCGCGGTACGGCCGGACGCCCGCATCCCAGGACAGGGCGAGCGTGGCGTAACTGTCTGCGTCGCGGCTCCAGGGCCACGTCAAGTAGTGGGGGATCCAGCTCGCCAGCATCGCCGCGGCCATGATGCCCAGCAGGACGACGAACCCGCTATCGAGGACGAAGGCGGAAAGCGAATCGAGACCCGCGAACAACCGGCGCAGCCGCGCAGCCGCGGGATCATCCGGCGGTTGAGCCAAGGTGACAACGTGCAGCCGCCACAATGCCAGCACGAGTGCCAGGGCCGACCATTCCAGCGCGTGGTTGCGAATCACACGGGGAAGAAATCCCGCCAGGTCCGGAAGCAGCATCAGGCTCAGGATCAAAAGCGCACCAGTCGCCGAGATCATGGCGAGGCGGAGCCAGCGAGCCAGATGACGTCGCGGTCCCATGCCGTGCCCCCGTCAGAATGCCCTCGCGGGTCGGCCGAAGCTCGATCTCAACGAGTTCCACCGCGTCGTTTCGTCCACGATGGAAGCAGCGCGAGCGTTGACAGGAGTGCCAGCAGCGCCAGGAAGAGACCCGACCAGCCACCCGCGGGGACCACCATGCCGGGTATGAAGACTTCCGTTTCGCCCGCTTTCTGGCTGCCGCGATGAAAGATCTTCACGGGCCGCAGCGTGCCGTCAGGAAGACGCCGGTCGCTCTGGTAAACCAGCGTGTAACCGGCGCCGATGCGGGCGGCGATGGTCTCGTAGATGGTCTTGAGCTGGTCGGCGTTGTGCGCCGGGTAATACTGGCCGCGTGTGGAAGTGGCCAGGCGGCGCAGGTCGGCGCTGGCGATCTCTTCCTCGGTGCCAAGGCCCAGGGTGTAGACCGGCAATCCCAGCCGTTGCGCCTTGGCGATGGCCGTCTCGATCGTATCGTCCTCACTGGATGTGTCTTCCCCGTCGGTGAGGGCAAGCACCGCCCGTCGTCCGGTCTGCTCGTCGAGCATCCCCAGCGCGTGCGAGACGGCGTCGTAAAACCGGGTGGCACCTCCCGGCCTGAGCCGATTGACGGATCGGCCGACCTGCGCGCGGTCCGTCGTGAACGGGCAGAGCTCGCGGACTTCCGAGCTGAAGCCGACGACGGCCACCCGCGAGCCCTCGGGCACCTTTTGCAGGAACGAAATGACGGCCTCCTTGAGCGAGCTGATCCGGTGCTCTTGCTCCATGCTGCCGCTGTGATCGACGACCAGTACGATCGTGGTGGGAATGGATTCCCTGGTCCGGGGTGCCTGAAAGTCGAGCACCTCGACGTCCTTGCCATCCTCCGTGACCCGGAACTCGTTGCGCGTCGCGTCGAGCAGGAACGAGCCATCGGGCTGGCGGACCTCGAACTGAACGGCGATGCGGGGAAACTGCTGCTGGCTGGCGCCCGTCACCACGACCGTGCTCTCGCCGGGCTGGTTCGCCACACCGCGATCGGGTGGCTCCTCGTCCCACGCCGCGCCGGCTGACCCCGTGCAGGCCACGAGGGCCAGTGCGGCCAGCAGACTTGCCGTGATGGCTCTGATTGTCATGGTTGCGGCTCCGGTGGAAGCGCGGAAAGCGCTGGGGCCGGTGGAAAAGCCAGCCACGAGACCAGCGCGATGAGCAGCCCCATCACCGCCCAGAGCGCGAGTGCGGCGACCGGCGAGCCGGCCCAACTGCCAAGCGTCGCCTCGACGCCGCGGACCACGGCGAAACCGATGGCCGCGGCCAGCACTCCGGCGATCGCACCGCTGAACCCGCACGCCAAACGATCGCCGCCGGCGCGCTGCCGCGTGCTGGCCAGGACCGCCCCCACGGCACCCAGCACCAGCGCCAGCGAGCCCAGGCGCGGCTCGAACCCGCCGGCGTTCGGGGTCCCGATCGGGATCTGTCCCGCCGCCAGGACCAGCAACCGGAAGACCACCAGGACGATCGGCAGCACGATCAGCCGGCGGACAAAGGGCTGCGCAGACACCCGCTCGCCCAGGGGCCGGGTTCCCGCGAGCAGGTCGGGCGCTGCGGTCGCAGGGAACGCGTCGGCCGGCAGGAAACCGGCGACGGAACGCTCGAAGCGCACCTCCACCTTTTGAGTGCCGCCATTGCTGTCGATGACGACCAAGCCCAGCGCCGCGGTCTCACCGCGTTCCGGGAGCGTGATCTCAACAGGAAGGTCGGTGGAGTCGATGGTGGCGAAGCTCCTGGAGGCGAGCTCGGCACCAATCCGCAGGTTCGTGCTTGCTGGCGGTTCGATGCGCGCCGTGCTCCGCAAGAGCCGGTAGCCGACGTTGGTGACGCGCAGCGATTTGCGGATCACCCCGCCGCCCGGGCCTTTCACGATCAACAACGGCGGATGCACCTCGAGCTCCGGCGCACTGGACCGGCTCGCCGGCAATTGCGCCAGCCAGGCGTCGAGCTGCTCGTCGGCCGACAGTGCCGGGTCCAGACGCGGGACCAGGTCGGTACGGCCCGCCCGCCTCAGGTGCGCACCGATGCGGCCCGAGGTCAGCTCGTCCCGCATGACGCTCCAGCGCTGGGCCGAGATCGTCAAGAAATCATCCCAGCTCCGGCACGTGGGACCGCCCTGTATCGTGAACGGCACGGCAAGCGGGCCGGCCTTGGCCTGCGTGGGCGGTTCTGGTTGCCGTTGCGGTCGCGGTTCTGCTTGGAGTGGCGTCGGCACGGGCGGGGGTGATGGCGCAGGTGCCGGGGACGCGGCTTCCCGCTTCACGACGAGCTGAATGCCGCCCATCTGGATCACGTCGCCGGGCTGGAGCGCGCGCGTCTGGCCGGAAAGCAGGCGCTGGCGGTTCACGAAGGTGCCGCCGGGGCTCTCCATGTCCCGGATGCCGAGTGATCCACCGGCCAGGGTAAGGCAGGCATGCCGGCCGGCCATGCGCCGGGGAGAGCTCGGCTCCTGCCCGGACATATCAAACCCGGCCGCGCCGGCCAGGTCGTTGCCCAGCACGGTGTCGCCGCTGGCGAGGGTGTACCGGTGCCCGATCTCCCGGCCGCGGGCCAGTTCGAGAATCCAGTGAGTGGGGTCTTGCCTGCTTGCCATGTCCGCTCGCTAGCGCTGTCGGAACAGCAGGGTAGTCTTGCCGAGCTCCAGCCGGTCGCCGTCGTGCAAGGGCTCCGGACCGGTGACCGGCTTCCCGTTCAGCCGCGAGGACCGCTGCGCCGCCAGGTGGCGGAAAATGAATCCCTGGGGCGTGGCCTCGATCTCGGCATGCTGGCGCGCAATTTCCGGATCGCCGAAGAGGCCCACCTCGGCCCGCTCGTCCAGGCCAAGCCGGCAGTGCCGGTGCGCCAGCAGGTACGTACGGCCCTCTTGTCGACCGCTCTGCACCTGGATCCAGGCCCTCCGCAAGGCCTGCTCCACGAGCGCCAGGAAGAGGCCCAGCCCGCCGCCCAGGATGACAATGCCCACGGCCTGGCCCAGGTCGTAGCGGTTGCCCAGCGCGACCCGCAGCAGCTCGAAGCAGTAACCGCCGACGAAGCCGCCGAGCCCGCCGCCGATGAGTCCGAAGACAAGACGTTGCCGCGACCGCTCGGCAAGGCCCTGGCCCAGGCCAATGCCCAGCCCCAGGACGGCCCAGGAACAGGCACGGCCCAGCAGGCCCCCCCGCAGCAGGCCGATGACGAGCTCGCCGGCCACGAGCCCGATCGCTCCGCCCACCGCGGCCGCCGGCACTCCCCAGGACACGGCGCGCGCGAGCTTGTGCCAGGCGCCATCGCGGAACGGCCCCCAGGCCGACAGGAAACAGCCGATCGACCCGCCGATGATGCCTCCGGCCAGGGCATCGCGCACGTAGACGGATTCGGCCTGCACCAGCTCAACATAGAGGTACAGCCCGAACAGGGCGCCGATCGCGCCGGCGAGCGCCAGGTCGTACGCCTGCCGCAGGCTGGCCGAGCGGGCGGCGGACCGGGGCCGCGGTCGCGGCGGAGCCTGGACGATGTTGGGCGCCGGGGCGGTCCGCGTCATGTCAGCACCCGCAGGCCGCGGCCTCCCTCGGCGATCATCCGGGCGATATGCCCGAACGTCTGCACCAGCTCGCCACTGCGGGCGAAGATCGACGCCCGCTCGCTGCTGGCCAGGCGGCTCAGGTAATCGCGGTCGGCCTCACCGGTGCCGATGGCAACGATCTCGATCCCCTGGCCGCGCGCCGCCAAGGCCTGCTCGACGGCACTCTCGGCGGCGTCGGGATAGCCGTCGGTGAGGATCACGACGTACCGCTTCCAGTCGCTGGCCACAAGCTGTCCGCGCGCCATCTCCAGGGCGTCGGTGAGGTTCGTCGAACCTTCCGCCTCGAGCCGGCCAACCGCGGCGTGCAGCCTGCGCGCGTTGCTCGTCGCCGCGCACTGGAGCGCCACCAGGCTCGAGAACGAGATCAAACCCACTTCCATGGTGGTGAAGTCGCAGCGCTCGAGGAACTCCGCGGCTGCCGTCTGAGCCTCGATGAGCGGCTGGCCGATCATGCTCGAGGAGACGTCGATGAGCAGGAACACGCGGATCCGCTGTGGCTCACCCACGACGGCAAACTCGGGCGGCTGGCCCAGCCACGACAGGTCGTCCGGAACCGGCTCGACCGCGAGGGCCAGGCTGTGGCCCGTGTCGCGCTGCTGCGCCTGGACCTGCACCACGCCATTGACGTCATACGAAATGCCCACGTCCACCTTCACCTCGGCGTCGGTGGCGTGGATGCCCGTGAAGACGTACTTGCCGAGGATGGTGCAGTCCAGCGGGGAGGTGCTCTCGCCCTGGGTCAGGAAGACCTCGAGCCGGTTATTGGCCCCGCCGTGCGTGGCATGAATGTAGGTCTTCGTGTTCCGCGCCGGAATGGGGATGTTGCGGCGGATCAGGATGTCGTTGACGTAGCTCGAGGCGTCAGCGCTGATGGCCACCGTTCCCAGGCTATGCGACATGACGTCGGTGACCCGGCGCGCGGCCGGCTGCGCGGCAGCCACCCGGGTACCGCCCGACGCGAGCGTGAACTTCGGCACGGCGTCGCCGATCGGCTCGCCGACCTCGATGGCCGCCTGGACTGCCGCGCCCAGCGCGACCACCTCGTCCACGTTCACTCCCGTCCGGGGTGGCTTGCCGGCCATCTCCGAGACGTAGGAGCGGACCATGGGCATGCGGGTCGATCCGCCCACCAGCAGCACGCCATCCAGGCGATGCCAGTCCAGCCGGGCCTCGGCCAGCGCTTCCTCGGTGAGCCGGCGCGTCCGGTCCATGAGCGGGAACGTCATGGCCTCGAACTCGGTTCGCGCCAGCTCGAAGCTTTCCCGCCGGGTGCCAAGCTGAAGCGTGATCCGGGTCGTCGTCCGTTCCGAAAGCGCCCACTTGGCCTGCTCGCTGCGGACGAGCACCTCGTTCAGTGCGACCGGATCGTCGAGCGGATCGAACCCGGTGCGCGCGGCGAACTGCTCGGCCAGGAAGGTGGCGATGCGGTCGTCCCAGTTCTTGCCGCCCAGGTCGTGGTCGCCCGCCGTGGCCAGCACGGTGATGTCCTCGGCCGCGATCCGGGCGACCGTGACATCGAAGGTGCCACCACCCAGGTCGTAGATGAGCACCGTCTCACTCCCCGGACCGTTGCGGTTCAGGCCGTAAGCGAGGGTTGCGGCGGTGGGTTCGTTGATGATGCGCAGCACCTGGAACCCGGCGGCAGTGCCGGCCTCGAGTGTGGCCTTGCGCTGGGCGTCGCCGAAGTAGGCCGGCACGGTGATCACGGCGCGGTCGACGTCCTGGCCAAGCGCCTGCTCGGCGTCGGCCTTGAGGCGGGCAAGCACGAACGTGGAAAGATCGGTGGCCGAGTAAGTCTTGGCGTGAAACTGAAGCTGGTAGAGCGGGGAGCCCATGTGCGGCTTGAAGAAGCTGGCGATCTCGGCGTCACCCAGCCGCGCCCACTCCTTGGCCTCCTGGCCCACCGCGGGCGGATCGGTGCCGAAGTAGATGACCGACGGCGTGATGTTCTGCCCCTCGCGGTTGGCGATCACCTCCGGACGGCCGTAGCGGTTGCGATACGCCACGACGGAGTTGGTGGTGCCCAGGTCAATGCCGACGAAGGTAGACATGGAAGACTCGACAAAACCTCAGTGTTTGGAGGGGTCTGCGTGGGACGCCGGAATAGGACCTGCGAGGGGCCTGTTCTCTCCCCCTCGACGGATCATCGCGTGACAGTTCGGGCAAACAATCGCCAGGTCGCTTGGGCGTGTTGGCGCCGGTCGTCCTGGACCGTCAAGTGAGAAAAGGTAGTGAACATGAGCGAACCCTTGACCAGTCTCTTTTCGGCACCCATCCTGGTCATTCAGCACGATCAAACCCTGTCAGGGTGAACGTCCACCGGTAGGAAAGAAAGAGTCTGATCGAAGATCGAGGCTGCATCAAGCAAAGCCTCGTTGAGATGTTCCAGGCTCGGCTCCAGGCTCCCACTTGGATATCGATACAGTGTTGCATAGGGTGTTAGTCGTCTGCCGGCCGGTCGACTCGCCGCGAAGGAGGAGTTCAAGGCCGCAGCCTGAACGAGGAGTCGATCGACATCGTGAGTCAGGTCGGGTTCCCGATCGTTGAAGACGAGAAAGGCTTTCAGGGCCTTCTCGGCCGCTTGCTGGCAATGATAAATCGCCACGTCCCTAACAGTCGGCTCTGTTCGGGAGAGCGATCGAGCCGCGATCAGATCATGCGACGCCTTGCGTAGCCATTGTTGAACCAGCTCCCTTTTGGCCTCGTCCATACAGCACCAGTCCTCGACTGCGGATCTTCGCTTCCAGCGAAGCTGGGACGCGACTGAAGCGATCGAACCTCTCCCGAGTACTGACGAGCACATCCTTCGAGATGCCCAGGTCGCTCAGGCACTCATGCGCCTTGACCGCGAGATGAAGCGCGTCGATTCCACCCTCAGGCACAACCACGAAGAGATCGTAATCACTATCCTCCCGGGGATGTCCCCACGCGCGCGAGCCGAAAAGAATGATTTGATCCGGATTGAGCTCGGCCACCAGACGCCGGGTGATCTCGGCCAGTGGTTCGCAGGTCGGTTCACTCATCGTCAGCTTCTCGCTCCTCAACTGCCGGTTTGTGCGCCCATTGGGTGATCTCGTGTGCCTCGCCGACTCGAGTGAAGGGGTGAACTGCCGAAGTAGGTCACCGACGGCGTGATGTTCTGCCCCTCGCGATTGGCGATCACCTCCGGATGGCCGTAGCGGTTGCGATACGCCACGACGGAGTTGGTGGTGCCCAGGTCAATGCCGACGAAGGTGGACATGGCCGAGGTCATTCACTCCCGTCCCGAGGGAGCCTGGGCAAGACGACATCCTGGACCCACTGCCTCACGCTTAGCTCCCAGCGAGACTCGTCCGGTTGGTCCTCTGTCGCCAATTGCATTATCTCATGGACAGAAACAAAGGGTAATACCTTACTCGTCGTGGTTTCCTGATATGATCCATCGATCTGCCGTTCGAGAATCCGTAACGTTCGACCATCGAATCTCCAGATCTCTGGAACACCCAGGGCCCCGTAGATTCCTAGCCTGCTGAGTACCGATCGCGTGATCTCGACCTCGATGGCGAGATCGGGTGGTGGGTCCACATCGAGGTTGAGATCATCCCGGTTGGAGATGCGCGACAGGTCACCCAGGTAAAACGCCGCGTCGGCCTCCAGTCCGCGGTCAAGGTCCTGTCGTTTCAGCGTTGTCGACCCCGCGGTGAGCCTCGGTATCTGAAGTTCAACCGTGATGATTTCCACGATCCGGGCCAGGAGACATCGATGGCGCTCATGCTTGAACAAGGGCGACATCAGCTCAAGATCTCCCTGATCGTAGGTGAGCCGGAGCGGCTGTTCGGCCACCATTTCCATGAGAGCCTGGTAGCCCTGCCAGCCGACCCCGCGGATGAGCACGCGCTGTTCGCCGGCGCCGGTTCTGGCCGCAGTCTCAAGGGCGGTTGCCATGGTCGGGTTCCTTTTCAGGCCTCGGGACGGACGACACCGGGTAAGAAGGTGAGGACCTGTCTGACAATCGTCTCCGCATCCTGGTAGGCTTCCTCGAATTGCTCCGGCAAAGGCTCGTCCCATGAAATCGGGTATCGATACATGGCTGCGATGTGCCTCGCCGACTTGAGTGAAGGGGTGAACTGCCGAAGTAGGTCACCGACGGCGTGATGTTCTGCCCCTCGCGGTTGGCGATCACCTCCGGACGGCCGTAGCGGTTGCGATACGCCACGACGGAGTTGGTGGTGCCCAGGTCAATGCCGACGAAGGTAGACATGTCAGGTACTCACGTTGGCAATCCCTGTGCGATCATCGTCGACCTGCCTGAGTCGCGGCGCCACAACCTCTGCGATCCACGCTCGGAACGCTCGAGCCCATTGGCTGTCGTCACGGTCCTCCTCGAGCCGCATGGATTGAGCGATCTCAGCGATCGAGAACCAGGGCATGAACTTGCTGCCGGGGGCCTCACGATAAGAACCGTCCGCCTGGCGAGCGAGGATTCGTAAGATCTTGCCGTCGAACCTCCAGATTTCGGGAACACCGAGCGCGCCGTAGATACCCAGTCTGCTGAGTACAGAGTGAGTGATCTCGATCTCGATCGCAAGGTCCGGTGGCGGGTCAGACTCCAGATCAAGCTCATCCCGGTCTTTGATCCGCGTCAGATCGCCCAGGTAGAACGCGGCGTCTGCCTCGAGACCGCGATCGAGGTCCTCGCGATTGAGAGTGGTCGAACCGGCGGCAATGAGGGGAATGCCCAACTCCTCGGCCAGGATTTCGACGATTCGAGCCAGGCGTGTGCGATTTCTTTCGTGCCGGTACAGCGGCGACATGAGCTCCACTTCTCCCCGGTCGTAGGTAAGGCGAACCGGTTGGTTTCCTACCATCCGCAGCAGTTCCTGGTAGCCCTGCCAGCCGACCCCGCGGATGAGCACGCGTTGTTCGCCGGCGCCGGTTCTGGCCGCAGTCTCAAGGGCGGTTGCCATGGTCGGGTTCCTTTTCAGGCCTCGGGACGGACGACACCGGGTAAGAACGTGAGGACCTGTCTGACGATCGTCTCCGCATCCTGGTAGGCTTCCTCGAATTGCTCCGGCAAAGGCTCGTCCCATGAAATCGGGTATCGATACATGGCTGCGAGCGGAGTGAGGCGATCGGCCGCGTCGTGCCAGGTCGCGAGCACCGGTTCAATCGACCCGGCCTGCTCCAGAAGAAGACCAACGTCATGAACCTGACCCGCTCTCTGGTCAAAGTAGACCAGAAACCCTTTCAGTGCTTTCTCCGCGGCTTCCTGACAATGATACAATGCCGCGTCCAGGAGTGGAGGGTCGCTCTTGCCCAGCAATCCGGCCGCCTTCAGGTCATGGACGGCCTTGCGGAGCCAGCTCTGCACGAGCTCTCGTTTCGCTTCGTCCATACAAAACCTTTCCCCGGCTGAGAATCTCGGCTTCAAGGGAACCCGCGACGCCGCCGAAGCGGTCCATCTCCTGTCGCGTCTTGACGATCAGGTCCATGGCAAGGGGAATGCCCCGCAAGCAGCGGTGGGCCCGGGCAGCCCGCGATGCGGAAGGTTCCTTCGTCTCCGGGATGATGACGAGAAGATCGACGTCGCTGTCCTCGGCGTGATGGCCCCACGCGTGCGACCCGAAGAGCATGACACGATCCGGATCAAGCTCAGCAACGAGGCGCCGGATGATCTCGTCGAGTTGCCCCGCCAGGGATGATGTCATGGATTCCTGGACCCCTGGTCGGCGGATCGTGCCCGCCGCAGGATCGTTTCGCGCACCCATTGCCGGAGGGCCCTGGCCCACTGGGTGTCGGTGCCGGGTTGGTCATCGCGTATGAAAGCTGCGGTCTCCGCGGTCGACATTCCTTTCTCCTTCATGACACCGTCAACAACCGCAGCGCCGTGGATCGTTCCTCGACCTGCTCGGCGTTCATCACGGCCTCGGTCTGGAACTCGACGTCGATCGAGCCGCCGGCAGTCAGGTCCACGGCCGAGACGTTCAGGCGGCCGTCCTGGTTGATGGCGAACTTGACGCGGATGGGGCTGCGTGCGGGAAGCTTTTCGGGGAGGTTGAGCGTGGCGACGCCGACTTCCTGGCAGTCCGCCGGCTCGGTACTGTCGCGTTCGCCGGACATGACCCGGATGTCAACGGCCGACTGGTTGTCGGCGTCGGTGCCGAAGTCGCTCATCCGCTCCATGGGCACCTCGGTGTTGCGAGGCAAGAGGTAGACGACCACGTCCCGGCTCTCCTGGTCGCGCGCCACCACGCCCAGGCTCTTGGACAGGACGTTCACGATGCGCGTGCCCACCAGCTCGCGCACCGGTCCGGTGAGCGTGAACCCGAGCTGCTTCTCCAGGTGGTCGAGCGCCTCGGCGACCGCTTGTTCGGGGACGTCGCTCAGGTCGATCGGGCCGGTGACGCCGGCCTGGCCCAGCTCGCGGCTCGCGAGAATCTCCTGGACCTCGTCGTGCAGCGACTCCTTCAGCCCGTAGAGCGCGGCACCCTTGGCCACGGCCTCATCGGGATCGTAGATCTCGGGCTGAAGATTGAACTCGGCGACCAGGCGGTCATTGACCTGAGGCATGCGCGTCGCTCCGCCCACCAGGATGACCTTGTCAAACGTTGTGTGGCCCTTGGTACGGGCGTCTGCAAGCATCTCGCGCGTCAGCTCGACGGTGCGGTCCAGCAGGTGCCGCGTGATCTCCTCGAACTTGGGGCGGTCGAGCTCGACGCGGGCCTGCTTGCCGGCGTGGGTCACCCGGAATGGCGCCTTCTCGCGCTGGGTGAGCGTCTTCTTGCCGCGCTCTGCCTGGAGGAACAGGTCATTGAGGACTTCCGGATCGTCCAGCGGGTCCGATTCCTCGGCGGTCTGCTGCCGGAACTGCTCGGCCAGGTACATGACGATGGCCTCGTCCCAGAGCACGCCTCCCAGGCGATGATCGCCGCCGGTGCAGATCACGCGGATGAGTCGATCCTTGATCTCGATCATCGTGATGTCGAACGTGCCTCCGCCCAGGTCGTACACCAGGACCGTCTGGTCCTCCCCCTGCTCCAGGCCGTAGGCAATGGCCGCCGCCGTCGGCTCATTCAGGATGGCGCGCACGTTCAGCCCCGCCAGGCGTCCGGCGTTGGCGGTCGCCTCGCGCTCGGGCGTACCGAAGTAGGCCGGGCAGGTGATGACGACGTCGGTGATCGCCTCACCGGTGACGATCTGGGCGTCGCCCGCCACCTTGCGGAGGATGAACGACGAGATGTCCTCGGGGCCAAACGATTGCCCCGAGTACTGGAAGACGAAATTCGGGTCGCCCATGTGCTGCTTGATGCGCGAGACGACCCGGTGCGGCTCGACCTTGGCCGACTCCTTGGCGGTGTTGCCCACGATGATGTTGTCGCCGTCGAAAAGCACGACCGAGGGCGTGATCCGCTCGCTCTCCTGGTTGGGGACGATCACCGCCTTGCCGTGCTCGTCCACGTACGCGATGGCCGAGTACGTCGTTCCCAGGTCAATCCCGTAAACTCGCTTGAGGCCTTCACCGTCAGACACGTCAGGGGCTCCCGTTGCTCGCGATGTCGTCGACGCCCTGAATGATTGGAACACCAGAGATCGTCCGCAGGCAAATCTTCGCGCGCAATCCGATCTCCTTGCCATCATGTTCGCCTGTCCGGATCTCTTATTATTGGCGATTGCCGGGA
Source organism: uncultured Planctomycetaceae bacterium (assembly GCA_963833985.1). GTDB lineage: Bacteria > Planctomycetota > Planctomycetia > Isosphaerales > Isosphaeraceae > Aquisphaera. The sequence goes on along the minus strand of CAWIAD010000002.1, from coordinate 3,504,043 downwards.
TTGAGGGGAAGCGATCGGTCAATTCGGGCCGCGGGCACGCCGCTTCATCGAACGGGTTTTCGTCTATTTGCCCGCGCCCGGGACGGGCGATCACGTCTCCGTTCCGCTAAATAGAAGCTTGGAAACGGGAAAGTGTGGCCCAGCCGCCCTCGGCTGGGAACGACAGCCGAGGGCGGCTGTCCCACTTTCCAGGTGGTGTGGACCTATTTAGGATCATTCTTCTGGCCGCCCACTTCTGGCCGCCCACGTTTTGAGGGAGCACGCGCATGCCTCGCACGCCCAGCAAGCCCGCACCAGCCGACCACGCGCCGGAGCCGTTTCAGGGATTCGCCCCGCAGGCATTAGGGTTCTTCCACGACCTCGCCCTGCACCAGGACCGGGCGTGGTTTCAGGAGCACCAGGCGATCTACGAACAGGAAGTCCAGCGGCCGATGGCGGCGCTCGTCACGGCCCTGGCGGCAGAGCTCGCGCGGCGAGACATCCCCTTGATCGGCGATCCGAAGCGGTCGATCTTCCGGATCCACCGCGACGTCCGCTTCTCCAGCGACAAGAGCCCCTACAAGACCCACGCCGGCGCGGTGCTCACGCGCGACGGATCCAAGAGCTCTCCAGGCTTGCTCTACATTCACGTCGCGCCAGAGGGGTCGTTCACCGCGGCCGGCTTCTACTGCCCGGAGGCCGGGCCGCTCCTTGCCCTGCGGCGGTCGATCGCCGGTTCTCCGGACGAATTCCAGCGGGTGGAGCAAGCGCTCCGGAAGGCCCGGCTGACGCTGGGCCGCGAAGACGCTCTGAAGCGCCTGCCGCGCGGCTTCGAGCACGTTGCGGACGGTCCCGCGGCAGAGAACGTGAAGCTCAGGTCCTTCGTCGTCAAGCGGCCCCTCTCCGAGGATATCCTGGGCCGGCCACGCCTGATCCAGGAAATCGCCGGGTTCGCCGAGGCCGCGCTGCCGCTTCTGAACTTTGGATGGTCAGCGCTCGACCGCCCCGGGGCAGGAGAAACCGCATGAAAGCACCATTCGGCCAGCCCGCTTTTCCCGCCGTGCCGGCACAGAACGATGAAGCGCGGCACCGCGGCGCCGTTCGACAGACTGCCGGCTCAGGGGCCCGATCGCCGAATCCAACGCGCCTCAGCTCGTCTCCGTGACCCTCGCCGCCGCCGTAGCCAGGCGAACGACCTCGGCCTTGGAGAAGAGCCGATCCTCGATGGCGTTGGCCAGCATCACGACTTCCGAGACCGCTCGCCAGATCGAGTCGCTCACGCTCCCCCTGGCGTACAGCGGAGCGAGGTTGCGGATCACCGCGAGCATCTCCGTGCAGAACAGCAGATAGGTATGGTCGAAGGAGAACGGGCTGCGTGCCGGCAGGGTTTCGTCCTGGTAAAGCTCCGGCGTGTAGTAGATCTGCGTGAGATCGATGACGTGGATCAGGTCGAGCAGCTCTCCAAGAGACGCCATGGCCCGGTTTCGCTTCACGCGGTTTTCGAGCGTGACCAAAAACCAGAGCGCGCCTGCAAGCATCACCAGGACGTTGAAACCGGCATCGGTCGCCTCGAACAGCTCCGTGATCGTGGCGAACTCCCAGCGCGTACGAACATGCCAGAAGAGATAACCGAACGCCGACAGGCAGACGACGATCGCCCCGGCACAGGCGGCCCTGATCGTGTAGATGGGCTGCCGCGCCTGCCTGGCGCGCGCGTCGGTGACGCGGGCGATCCGCAGCAGTTCGTGGGCCAGCTCCGCGAGCTGGCTCTGCGGCAGGCGATCGCTCACGCGCCGCGCCAGCGTCTCGGCACACTCGATGATCCTTCCATGATCCAGCCGATGGCGCTGGCTTGAACCGTCCTGCGCGGGTTGAACACTCATCTTGATCAGGGCCTTTCGGAATTCCATGAACGCCGGTTTCACGAGGCAGGCCGTGGCCGGGGCGGAAACCGGACCAGCCCATGGACCGCCGCCCGCAACCTCGATGGAGTCTCTCTTCGGCTTGCAGCGATCGCTGCCCCCGGGGTCCGTGGACGTCGAGAAGACCGGTCCGTTCACTCTTCGGATGGCGATCCGCGGCCGACCCAGGGGACCGCGATGCCGGCCGCTCGCCGCAGCCGGCTCGACAGCACGGCCGCGTGATGCTGGACGTGCCGGATGTTCAGGATCTGGTGCTCGAAGGTCGACATCTGGTACCAGGGGAAGCCGCACTGTGGGGCCGACAGGTCCAGGGCATCGATGCCGGCATCGACCATGTCATCGCACTCCCGCCAGTATTCCAGAATGTCCGTGCGCGTGTACGGCTCACACGGCTTCGGCGGACGGTGGTCCTCCCAGGGCACGCTGGCGATGTATTGCGCCTCGTTGCGATGCCTTGACCAGGGCGTGAACGCCTTCTGTTCCTGCTGGAGGTACAGGTGCGTGAAGAACAACGTGTGGTAGGCCACACGCCAGAACGGGGCGGAGCCGTCGTCGGAGTGGGACCACATTGTGTCCGGACACCTGTCGACCGCCTCACGGAGAGTCTTCAGCGCCGCATGATACTGAGACTTGAGGGCGGATTGGACCTGCATGAGATGACTCCGACGCGGACCCCGGCATCACCAATCAAGCCATCTCCGGCTTCATGGTCGGGCTGCGTACGATGAGGGCGAGCGCAGCACCCGCCAGCAGCCAGCCAATGGTATTCTCTGCGATCTGGGCCAGGGTGTAATCGGTCGGGAAGCCGTACCAGTTCCAGTAGGGCACCAGGGTCATGACGGAGGCGAGAATGCCGACGAGGGTCACACACGTCACCCGCACCGGGAAACCGGGACGGATCTGAGACACGAGGATGGCGGCCAGGAGAGCGCAGACGATGTTGGTTCCAAGCTCGATGGGCAAGCGCTTCCCCAGGGACGGGTCGCGCCCGTTGGGGTAAAGTACCATGAAGCCGTAAGGACCGCTGGTGATCTTCGTCATGTACGCTTCCATCTCCTCCTGGGACTGAGACTTGTTCATGTCTCTTCCAGGCACGAAGTACAGCCCCGGTTCGCCGACCTCCTTCTTGATCGCAGCAACCAGGTCGTCCTCCTTCGGCAGGGTCTTCAGGCCCAGCTCTCCAAGGGGAAGCAGCATGTGCGCCACGAATCCCCAGAAGAAGAGGACGATTCCCCCGACAACGCCGCCGAGCAAGATCCTGATCATCGCACTCTCCTGGGCTTACAGGAAGCCGTATCGCAGCGCGCATCAGCCCGATCGGCATCCCGCGCAGTCCGGCGATCATGTGACCGGAAGAAGGTACCGCGCAACCCCCTGCGAAAGCCAGTCATTGTCCGCGGCGCTCGCGGAACGCGGAACCCCTCCAGCGCCTGCACTGGAACATCGATGCGAAGCGGACGTGAGTCTCCGACCGCGGGGGTTAGCCCGGCGGACAGCGCACATGCCGGCGCAGGGAGCGCGTGGAAGAGAACGCCGGCTGCCGGGCATCTGGTTCGCCGGGTGTGAGTGAAGTGCTGCGCACCGCTTGCCCGCGCGGTGCGTTGACAGCCACGGCCCCAGATCCTATCGTGAGTCCAGTTCGGCGACGCCGATTCGCATTCCGCCAGGCCGCCTCATGCAGGCAAGCTACTGGCTGTCAACGACTTGCCCGAGGCTCTCGAAGACGCCCCATGACCGTACGCACCCGCTTCGCTCCCAGTCCCACAGGCTTCCTTCATATTGGCGGTGTGCGGACGGCCCTCTTCAACTGGCTGCTGGCCCGGCACTCGGGGGGACAGTTCCTGCTGCGGATCGACGACACCGACCAGGAGCGGCACGTCGAGGACGCGGTCCAGAAGATTCTGGACGGCTTTCGCTGGATCGGTATCGACTGGGACGAGGGCCCGGACAGGGGTGGTCCGCATGGTCCGTACTACCAGTCGCAACGGGCTGATCACTATCGCGCGGCCGTCGAGCGCCTGGTCGCCTCCGGCCACGTCTATCGTGACTACAGCACGGAGCCGGAGCGAGCCGCCGAGAAGGCCGCTGCCGAGCGCGCAAACGCGCGTACCGGTTCCGCCGGCTGCCGCTGGCGCCCGAGCAAGAAGCCCGCTATGCGAGCGAGGGCCGGCCTTATGCCTTGCGGTTCCAGGTTCCCCTGGGGCGCACCCTCGTGGTCCACGACTTGATCAAGGGGGACGTTTCGTTCTCCACCGATGAGATCGGCGACTTCGTGGTGGTCCGGCCGGATGGCTCGCCGCTGTATAACTTCGCCAGCGTGGTGGACGACATCGCCATGCAGATCACGCATGTCGTCCGCGCGGAGGAGCACCTCTCCAATACGTTCCCTCAGCTCCTGGTCTTCGAGGCGCTCGGGGCCGCCCTGCCGGCGTTCGCTCACGTTCCCTATGTGGCCGAGCCGGGGTCGAAGGCGAAGATGTCGAAGCGCAAGATCGAGGAGTACGAAAAGAAGGGCGTGCTCGTTTACCTGCACCATTACATCGAGCGCGGCTACCTGCCCGACGCGGTGCTCAACTACCTGGCGCGGCTGGGATGGAGCTATGACGGTACGCAGGAGATCTTCATGCGGCCCGAGCTGATCGAGAAGTTCACGCTCGAGCGAGTCAACAGCTCGCCGGCCAGCCACGACCAGGACAAGCTGTTCTGGATCGAGGGCGAGTGGATGAAGATGCTCCCGCTCGACCGCAAGGTCGCCGGAGTGATCCCCTTTCTGAAGAGCGCGGGCCTGGTTGCCGACCCGGCCACCGACGCCGAGCGGGCGAAGATCGAGGCGGTCATCCTGGCGCTCGGCGACCGGCTGAAGACCTTCTCCGATATCGTCAAGCTGGGCCGGTTCTTCTTCACGGCGGAACTGACCCACGATCCGGACGCGGTGAAGAAGCGGCTCCGCAAGGAGGGCGTGCCTGGCATGCTCGCCGAGCTGGACGCGGTCCTGGCCGAGGTGGAACCTTACAACCTGGCAACGCTTGAGCAGGCCGTGCACGAATACGCCGAGCGGTCGGGCCGCAAGATGGGCGACGTGGTGAACCCCTTGCGCGTGGCGACCACCGGGCAGGGCGTCGGCCCTGGCCTCTACGACTGCCTGTTCATCCTGGGCCGGGATACCTGCCGGGCCCGCATCGCAGAGACGCTCGTGATGCTCGGTACCAAGCCCTCCGCAACCTGACGCGGAGGGGAACGTTCAAGGACCAGTCCATGCGCATTTTTGTCAGTGGTTCCATCGCCTACGACTACATCATGGTCTTCCCGGGGCGGTTCCGCGACCACATCCTGCCTGATCGGATGCACGTTCTGTCCGTGTCGTTCCTGGTCGATTCGCTCACGCGCCGGCGGGGCGGAACCGCGGCCAACATCGCCTACAACCTGGCCCTCCTGGGCGAACGGCCGGTGGTCGTGGGGACCGTGGGCGACGACTTCGCCGATTACCGGGCCTGGCTCGACGGCAAGGGCGTGGACACCTCGGCCATCAAGGTGATCAGCGGCGAGCATACCGCTTCCTGCTTCATCAATACCGACCTTCAAGACAACCAGATCAGCGCCTTCTATCCCGGAGCGATGGCCCACGCGGCCAGCGTGTCGCTGCACGACCTGAAAGTGACGCCTGAGGACCTGGTGATCATCGCCCCGAACGACCCCAGGGCGATCGCCCGCTACGCCGCGGAATGCACGGCGGCCGGAATTCCCTATCTGTACGACCCATCCATGCAGTTGCCCCGCATGGACCGGGCCGAGCTGCAAGAGGGATGCCGGGGGGCCAGAATCCTGGCCGGCAACGACTACGAGTTCGGCCTCATGGCCGAGAAAATGGGCCTTTCCGAGCCGGAGCTGCGCAGGCTGGTGCCGGTCACGGTCATGACCCGCGGCGAGGCCGGAGCGCTGATCACGGTGGACGGGCAGGAGCACGAGATCCCCCCTGCTCAGCCCACCAAGGTGGTGGACCCCACCGGCGCGGGCGACGCCTTCCGGGCCGGGTTCGTGATGGGCCTGCGCCGCGGCTTCTCCTGGCCCGTGGTCGGGCGCGTGGCGGCCTTGACCGCGGTTCACGCCATCGAGCATCCTGGAACCCAGGAGCACACGTATACGATCGACGAGTTCGTGGCTCGTTACCTGCAAAACTACGGGCCCTCACCCGAGATCGAGCAGCTCAGGCAGGGAGCCCGCGGCAAGAGCTGAGCCTCGCCGCGGCGGTTCGCCGCGGCTGCTTCACGAACATCGAGGACCGCCATGCCGGTCTTCCGCCTGGGCCCCGAACCGGTCTTCCCTCCCCCCGGCCTGGCCGAGCCGGACGGCTTGCTGGCCATGGGCGGCGATCTCGAACCGGACCGGCTGCTGGCCGCCTATCGCGAGGGCATCTTCCCCTGGTACGAGGCGGGAGGACCGATCCTCTGGTGGTCGCCGGATCCACGCTTCGTCCTCTTCCCCGGTGAGCTGCGGCTCTCGCGCAGGCTGAAACGCACGATCGAGCAGGGCCGCTTCGAGACCCGGTACAACACCGCGTTCGCCCGCGTCATCGAGGCCTGCGCAGGTGCCGCGAAAACATGAGGACGGAACCTGGATCACCCGCGAGATGCAGCGCGCCTACATCCGGCTGCACGAACTGGGCCACGCGCAGAGCATGGAAAGCTGGCGTGAGGGGAGCCTCGTGGGCGGGATCTACGGCGTGCGCACTGGCTCTTGCTTCTGCGGTGAATCGATGTTTCATCTCCAGAGCGATGCCTCGAAGGTGGCGCTCGCGGCCCTGGTGCGCCGGCTGGATTCGGAGGGGACCGTACTCATCGACTGCCAGGTCCCCAGCAGCCACATGCTGAGCCTGGGTGCGCGGCCGATCGCCCGCTCGAACTACCTGCGGATCCTCCGCGCCGGCCTGGCGCGGTAGCCGCGGTTTCCGCGCCCCGCTCCAGGTTTCATCTTGCTCTCAGCCCTGCGCGGAGCGATCCTGTTGTAGAAGTCAAACTGGAGGGACCTGGGATGTCGCGCCGAGTCCGGATCTGCCTGATCGTTGCCGTCGTTCTCGCCGTCGGAATCGAGGCCGTGGTGCGGCTCTCCGACTCCGTCAGGACGAGCGTGGAGATCACCAACATGGGCCAGACGCCCATCAACGACCTGGTGGTCTCCTTCGAGGGGAGCCGCATCGGCGCGGGCCATCTGGCGCCCGGTGAGACCCGGAACGTCGGTATGACCGGGACCGGAAAAGGCACGCTCTCCCTGGCGTTCACGCAGCAGGGAAACCCGATGTCGGGCTTTCTGGTTGCCGACTATGACCCCCGTGACATGCACAGGAATGGCTTGAAGCTGATCATTCAAATCAAGCCCAATGAAGTCCTCAAATACATGGACGACGAGACAGCCTCAACGCCTCTGAGCCGGCTGCGCGACCGGATTGGCGAGGAATTCACCATCGAGGGTATCCCAGCTCAATGACGCGTCTCGCGTCTCGCCTCAGCGCCGTTTTGACCGGCAGCCTGGTTCGCCGCTCATGGCCAGAAGCACTCGAACATTCGTCGCGATCCCGCTACCCGCTTCCACCGGTGAGCAACTCACCCGATTGCAGTCGGCACTCGCCCCCAGGGTTCCGGCCGCGCGCTGGTCGACAGCCCTCCCCTTCCACATGACGCTCGCCTTCCTGGGCGATGTGCAGGACATCGACCTGAACCGCGTGTGCAAGGCCGTGGCGGCGGCCTGCGAACCCTTCGCCCCGCTGGAGCTGAAGCCGCAAGGCGTGGGGGCCTTCCCCGCGCCGCGCGGCCGCGCGTGCTCTGGGTCGGGCTGGCTACGGTGGCCGGACCCTCTCTCCACGAGCTTCAGGAAGCCGTCGCCCGCGCCGTGACCGCGGCCGGCTACCGGCCCGATGAACGGCACTTCACACCCCACGTGACCCTGGGACGGATTCGCCAGGAACGGCGCCAGGCGCCCGTCATCGACCTGACCGAACTGCTGGGCTCCCGTACGAACTGGTCCGCCCCACCCTTCCGCGTCACCGAAATCGTCACGTTCGCCTCCACGCTCGCTCCCGAAGGTCCGCACTACGTCCAACTTGCAAGCGCTCCGCTGCGGGGAAAAAAGCTCGAGCAACATCTTGACCGGAACCGAAACACCAAGTAAGATAGTGATCTAACGTACAGAAAGACCCGAGAGAAGGAGCGAGTGTCGTGGCCAAGCGACAAGGAACCACCGAGGTCAAGCCGGCCGCCATGTCGGCGGAGATGAAAGCCCTGAACAACGCGATCGGCCAGATCGAGAAGACGTTCGGGGCCGGCGCGATCATGAAGCTGGGGGAAGGCAGCCATCTCGAGGTGGAGGGGATCTCGAGCGGGGCGCTGTCGCTCGACCTGGCCCTGGGAGGAAAGGGCTTCGCGCGCGGGCGCATTGTCGAACTGTTCGGGCCGGAATCCAGCGGCAAGACGACCATCGCGCTGCACGCCGTGGCCAACGCCCAGCGGAACGGCGGGGTGGCCGCGTTCATCGACGCCGAGCACGCCCTGGACCCGTCGTGGTGCAAGCGGCTGGGGGTCGATATCGAATCGCTCCTGGTGAGCCAGCCCAGCAGTGCCGAGGAGGCGCTCCAGATCGCCGAGATGCTCGTGCTCTCGAACGCGGTCGACATCGTGGTGATCGACTCGGTGGCCGCCCTGGTGCCCCGGGCCGAGATCGAGGGTGAGATCGGCGACTCGCATGTTGGATTGCAGGCGCGGCTCATGAGCCAGGCCCTGCGCAAGCTGACCGGGGGCGTGTCGCGCTCTAAGTGCATACTGATCTTCATCAACCAGATCCGCGAGAAGATCGGTGTGATGTTCGGCAGCCCGGAGACCACCCCCGGCGGCCGGGCCCTGAAGTTCTACAGCTCGGCCCGCGTGGACGTGCGGCGGATCGGGCCGGTCAAGGATGGCGAGGAGGTCACCGGCTCGCGGGTCAAGGTGAAGGTGGTCAAGAACAAGGTCGCGCCGCCGTTCCGCGTGTGCGAGTTCGACATGATGTACACCCACGGCATCTCCCGCGAGGGAGACATCCTCGACCTGGCCATTGCCGACAAGCTCGTCGAGAAGTCGGGCTCGTGGTTCAACTACGGCGAGCTGCGGCTGGGCCAGGGACGGGAGAACGCCAAGCAGTACCTGCGCGACAACCCGGAGCTTGCCGACGACATCGCCGCCCGGATCATCACCACCCGGACCGGCCCCGCGCCGGCGCTCAACGGCAATGGGGCCCCCGAAGCCGAGGCCGAAGAGTGAGTCCAAGGGCGCCGGCCCTGGAAACAACCGCACCCGGCGCTCGTCCTCAAGCCGCTCAGTTGCTTCCCAGCCTGCGGCCAGGTTTCGCGGCAATCTCGGGGGCGAGGGGAAGGCAGAGCAAGAGCCGCGATTCCGAGGTCAGCGGCACCATGCTCCCGGGCGCGGAGTCTGCCACGGGGAAGAGCGTCTTGATCAGCCCGTGAACGCTGGCGGTACCTGCGGGTGCGAAGACCAGAGGCGCCGTCGCGCCGGCGAGCACCGTACCCGGGCTCACCTGGTGCCCCAGCGCCCCGCTGATCTGGATCTCCCCGCTGGACTCCATGGCGAAGCCAAGGCCGAGCGACAGGAAGTCGATGTCCGTCCTGTTCGGGTCGATCCGCGCGGTGCGCGGAGCGAGGCGGAACTTCATCTCGCGGGAAAGCGCCTGGACCAGGCTCACGCCAATACTCCCCCGGCCCGCGGTCAGCTCTCCGCTAACCTCGCGCCAGCCTGGGCCCTGGCCCGGCCGGTCGCCCCAGCGCGCCTGCTCCACGACCAGACGCGCCGTGCCTGCAAGGTGATGCCGGGGAAACCTCTTGCCGACCAGGCTGGAGAGATCCAGATCGATCAGGCTTCCCTGGAACTCGGCGTCCCAGTCACTTCCTCCCGCCTGTGACAGGGCCAGTGTGCCCTCCACCTGTGCGCCTGGGCCAAGCCAGTCGGCGGCGTCGAAGAAGACACCGAGCACCCGGGCCGGCAGCGGCAGCCCTTCCAGCGTCTTGAGCACCAGCAGGGTGCGCACGGGGCTGGCGTCACGATCTCGCTTCAGGACCAGCTCGCAATGCGCCGGGCAGCCGGGCTCGGCAAGGCGGTACGCCAGACGAAACGTGGGGTGCGCCGGGTCGGCCACGAATTCGCCGGCCAGCTCGCTGAGGCCATAACGCAGCGTCTCATGCCCCAGGTCGAGCTCGCAGACGGGGGCCGCGAGGTTGACCCGCTCGAACGGCAGCGTGCCGGACCTTTGCAGGAGCGTGCCGACCTGCGCCAGGGCCTGCCTGGGGCTCTCCCCGCTCAGCTTCAGGTTCTCGACGTGCAGCGTGAGCTCACGGTCAGCGCGCACCGCCCGGACCACCCCGGCGCGGGCAATCTCCACGAGCCCCTTCTTGCGCGGCTCCTCCTGCCGCAGCACAATACCGAGGTAAACCACCTCGCCCGGCCTGGGATAACGGACCGCGTCCAGCGTGACCTGGAGGCCGAGCTGGCGGCCAAGCTCAATCTCGACGTCGCGAATGTGCCCGGGACGATTGATACGCCACGCATAAGCGGCGACCAGTCCCACAGGAACCACGGTGAACGCGATGAGCACCGCTGTCGCCAGCCCCTGGCGGACGGGCCGGGTCAAGGGAAACATCCTTGCCTCCCTGGTCTCTCCATCTTTACAGAGGAGAGCAAGAGTCCTCGGTCATGAAACGTCTGCGCAGTGCAGAATAGATCAAACCGCTTTTTCGCTCAATGAGACTTGGTATCGAGCTCGAGCGATCGAGCGAGTCGACGCGCGGGATCGATACGAAGCTTCAGGGGCGAAAGCTGAGCTGGGCCAGCGTGCGAGCCTATCAAGGATCGACCGTTGGCGTGGTCTCTGAGAGGTTTCGAGCGTCATGATATCTTACCGTCCAGAACATCATGTCGCATCGGTGACTCTTCGTGTATCATGTCGCCCCGGATGGGCGGGGCGGCTCGGGTCGGATGCGTGAAGAAGCCTCAGGTAAACGGCGTTGGGAACCGCCGAGGCTCCGCGTTCGTAAACGGCCTCGCCGGGGGATCGAATTGATGAGGAACAAGCCTCAGTCATTCGCCGGGATCGGTGGGCTCATCGGAGTCGTATTCGCGGCCATCACGGCGGCTCAGCGCTATGACTTCACCGTCACCGCCCAGATGCAACAGGCGGTCGGTCACATTCTGGGCGGCCTCACCGTCGGCGCCGTTCTCGGGTACATCATCGGCAGAGCCACGGACAGGTAGCTCGTGGCTTGCCGGACCTGGCGGGGCGCCAGTCTCCGCCCTCAGGGCCGGGGGAACTGAGCCAGTTACTTTTTAAGGGCGGCCGTGAACTGATCGAAGGCCGATGCCCCGAGCGCCTCGCCCCCAGGTCGAGAATGCGTGCCTGACCGGAGGCCCGGTCACACCCCGATCTGATCGGACCAGTGGGACAGGCGCTCGCGGTTCAGCTCGTGCATGGCGGACATTGCCGTGCGGATCGCATCGAGGCTGGTGCCGACATATTTCTCGACGATTGCGGCTGCGATCTCGAACGCGACCACATTTTCCACGATCACGCTCGCGGCCGGCACAGCGCAGACGTCGGATCGCTCATACGCGGCCGGGGCGGGCGCCTTGGTGGCCATGTTCACCGACGGCCCGCGCGCGGCCAGGGTGCTGATGGGCTTCTTGGCGGCGCGGATGACGATCGGCTCGCCGTTGGACGTTCCCCCTTCGATGCCGCCAGCGTTGTTCGTGGGGCGGCGAAAGCCGAACCGGCGGTCGTTGTCCGGATGGTCGGGCTCGTAAGCGTACGGGTCCATCACCCGCGAGCCAGGCCGGCGCGCGGCCTCGAAGCCCAGGCCGATCTCCACGCCCTTGATTGCCTGGATGCTCATCACCGCGGCCGCCAGCCGGGCATCCAGCTTGCGGTCCCACTGAACGTGGCTGCCCAGGCCGATCGGACAGCCGGTGACGACCGCCTCCATCACGCCGCCCAGGGTGTCGCCGGCCGCCTGGGCGGCGTCGATGGCCGCGACGATCGCCGCGTCGGCCTGGGGGTTCAGGGTGTACACCGGGCTGACGTCGCGCAGGGCCATGTCGTGGGAAACCGGCGGGGCCGCCACGCCGCCGATCTCGACCACGTAGCCGAAGACGGAGATGCCCAGCTCGCGCAGCAGGAGCCTGGCAAGCCCTCCCACGGCCACGCGCATGGCCGTCTCGCGGGCGCTGGCGCGCTCCAGCACCTGGCGGATGCCGGTCTGGTAGTTGATGGCGCCGGCGAGGTCGATGTGGCCGCCCCGGGGCGCTGCCGGCTCGGCCAGGCGCTCCAGCTTGGCGTCGTTGTTCACGAGCCGCAGCGTCATGGGACCGCCGGTTGTCACGCCGTGGTAGACGCCCGCATCGACGATGATGCGGTCGGTTTCGAGCTTCTGCCGCTTGCCCCGCCCGTAACCGCCCTGCCGGCGGGCCAGCTCGCGGTCGATCACCGCCGTATCGAGCGTCACGCCGGAGGGGAAACCCTCGACGATGGCCGTCAGCGCCAGGCCGTGCGATTCACCGGAGGTCAGGTAGCGAAGCATGGCGCCAGTCCAGCCGGGAGCTCGAGGAGACGATGGCGGCCCCGGCAAGGTCAGGCATTCCCGGGAAACGCCTGGCCGGTCACGCGCTCGTAGGCTTCAATGTACCGCAGCCGTGTGCCAGCGACCACGTCATCGGGGAGAGCGGGCGGCGGGCTGGCCTTGTCCCAGCTCGTGGTTTCCAGCCAGTCGCGCACGAATTGTTTGTCGAACGAGGGCTGCGATCCGCCGGGGCGGTATGAGTCGAGCGACCAGTAGCGCGAGCTGTCGGGCGTGAGCACCTCGTCGACCAGCAGCAGCTCCCCGGTGCGGTCGTCGAACCCCCACTCGAACTTGGTGTCGGCGAGGATCAGCCCCTGCTGCCGGGCGTGCACCGCGGCCCTGGTGTAGACTTCGAGGCTGAGCACGCGGAGGGTCTCGGCGGTCTCTCTGCCCACGGCGCCGGCCATCACCTCGAAGGAGACATTCTCGTCGTGGCCGCTCGTCGCCTTGGTGGCCGGAGTAAAGATCGGCTCGATGCGGTCGCTCTCGACCAGGCCTTCCGGAAGGGGGATGCCGCAAATCGAGCGCTTGGCGCGATATTCTTTCCAGCCGCTCCCGGCCAGGTAGCCCCGCACGACGCACTCGAACGGCACCACCCGCGCCTTGCGTACGAGCATCGAGCGACCGCGCAGCGACGCGCGTGTTTCGGCGTCGAGGTCGATGCCGAGCTGATCGACGTCCATCGAGACGACATGATGCGGCACGCCGAGGAACCCGAACCAGAACGCACTCAGGCCCGTGAGCACGCGTCCCTTGTCCGGGATCCCGTTCGGCAGCACCCAGTCGAAGGCGCTGAGGCGATCGGTGGCGACCAGGAGCAGCCGGTCACCGAGGTCGTAAATGTCGCGGACCTTCCCCTGATGCCTGGGAATTCCCTGCAAGTGTGTTTCCAGCAAGGTCACGCGACCAGGCCTCCGACCGCGGCCGTTTGATTTCCCGGAGGAGGGCGACGCGCCGTCCTCTGGAACTTTCTGCCAATCCACGCGGGATGGGACTTCCGCCCGGCATCACAGTCTATCAGACGCGCCGCGTTCCTGGCATATTTTAATTGATTCGGACTCACTCTCGACCGACCTGCGGTGGCTGACATGCTGGAAACATGGACCTCGCTGATTCTTGCACGGCGTACCCGCCGTGTTGCGGCCCTGTTGATGGGGCTCGTGTTCCTTGTGCTCTTGCTCGGGTACTTCACGGGCCGTCGCTTCCCGTGCCGGGCGGGCGGCGTGCCGCCCCTGCGTCGGGTTCCCATGAGGATCGTGCCGGGCGTGTACTTGCTCGGCGGTCTGGCGCCGTCTGCCGCGTATGCGGTCGACACGTCCGAGGGCCTGGTGCTGATCGATGCCGGACTTCAGAGCGACGCCGGATTGCTCAAGTCCGAGCTGGCCGAACTGGGCCTGAACTGGAGAAGAATGCGTGCGATCCTGATCACGCACGTGCACGCCGACCACTGCGGGGGTGCGGAATCATTACGGGGGGCGACGGGAGCAAGAGTCTATGCCGGGGATGGCGACGCCGCGATTCTCAGGGCCGGAACGCCGCGTGTGGCTTTCTTCAGTATCTTCCACATGCCCCACGACGCGCCCCACCCGACGACCATCGACGTCGCCCTCAATGGGGGCGAGACATTGACTTTTGGAGATGTGCGCATTCAGTGCATCTCCGCGCCCGGACATACACCGGGAACCACCTGTTATCTCCTGGAACGGCAGGGACTTCGCGTGCTCTTCGCCGGGGATGTGATCATGATGCTCGCCGGCGATGAAAACACCACGCTTCCGTTGCGGAAGCGGCTGGGAACGTACTCGCCCTACCTGCCGCCCCGCTACCGGGGAAGTGCCCGCGACATGCTTGCGTCCCTGCGCAAGCTGCGTGCGATGGAAGCGCCGGACCTTGTGCTTCCCGGCCACCCCGCGTCGGACGTCTTGCCGCAGAGTCCCTGCTTTACCCAGGACCGCTGGACCGCGCTGATGGACGTGGGGATTCGCGAGATGGAGGTGTTACTGGCGCGCTTCGAGGCCGACGGAGCGGACTTTCTGGACGCCGCGCCCAAGCGGCTTCTTGCCGACCTGTACTACCTGGGTGATTTTCAGGGGACGGCCGTTTACGGTTTCTTCGCCTCGTCGCGGTGGTTCCTGGTGAATGCTCCCGGCGGGCCGGGCCTGGCCGGGTTCGTGAAGGCCGGCCTGAGAGGCTTGGGACGAGAGCCCATCGCACCCGCGGGGGTGCTCCTGACCTCGTGTGATCCTGATTCCACGGCAGGTTTGAACGAGCTGATCGCCACCTGGCATCCCCAGGTTGCGGCCGCGCCAGAGGGCCTGGCCCGGCTCCGGCAGCGCTGTGCCTCCGGCACCGTGCTGCTGTCCTCGGAGGACCTGCCGCGGGCCTCATGGCCGGCGATTGTCTCCATTCCCGTGGCAGGACGTGGCCTGGCTCAGGCCGCCTACCAGGTGCAGCTCGCGGGCCACAGCGTCCTGTTCACGGGCCGGATACCGCTCAAGATCAATCCGCGCGTCTCAGAGTCGCTGACCGTGGACTTTCTGAATGGACAAGCCGACGTGCACGCCTACGTCGTGTCCCTCCAGAAGCTCCAGCAACAGCAACCGCAATTGTGGCTGCCAGCCCTGCCCGTCGAGGGCCAGAACGCCAACCTCTACGACAAGGACTGGCAGCAAACGCTGCAAGACAACCTTCAGGTCAGCAAGTACGCTCTGTCGCGGGCGCAAGGCCGATGAGATCGGCCATTGCGGCTGTTCCTGCAACGGGCCGCTACGGTGCCGGCGATGCCAGCGGCCGCACGGAAACCTCCTTGAAGAGGACCACCGAGCTGGCGTCGTGGTTCTGGAGGCCGATGTAGCCCGAGGGAGGCCGCGGTCCGCGTGCGGGGTCCCCCTCGCCGGTGGCCTCGGTGGGCTGGGGCTTGAGCGCGCTGGAGTCGAACTCGGACACGGCCACGCCGTTGATCGCGGTGCGGATCTGGTTTCCCTTGAGGGTGATTTCCAGGGTGTTCCACTCGCCGGCCCTGGCGGGCTGGGCCGCGGTGTCCGCGAACGTGTAGATGGAGCCGGTCCCGCGCCGGGAGCGGCCGCCGTCGGCAATCTGGACCTCGAAGCCGTGGTGCACGGCATACCAGGGATCCCCGGGCTTGTCGGCAATCCGGATATAGACCCCTGAGTTGGAGCGTGGTGCGCCGGTCTTGTACACGACGCGGAGCACGCAGTCGCCGAACTTCTCGCGGGTGTACCAGAGCAAGCCCATGCCCCCTTCGGTACGCAGCACGCCATCCTCGATGACGAACTTGCCAGGCCCGACGTGCTCCCAGCCGTCCAGGCTGCGGCCGTCGAACAGGGCACGCCAGCCGCTCGACGAGGTGGTTGACCCTTGCGGCGGGCCCGCCTGCGCGGAACCCAGCGACAGGAACAGGAAGGCGATCGACGCGGCCGTCGTGCGGATCAGGGTGCTCATCGTTCGTTGCCTCGCCAGGGGAAAGCAGGAGTGTCATGGCGAGACTAACACGGCGACGGGAGACGATCAACTCCGGGGCATCGCGGCCGGCCGGGTCGCTCGTCAGAGCGTCCAGCCCACGACGATGTGCGTGCCGGCCCAGGCAACCTCGACCAGTGGGCCAAGCTGCCAGAGCAGCAACACTCCGATACCCAGAGCCAGGACGAGTAGCCCAGCCAGGAACTGCATTGACAAGAGCCACCACGGACGGCGGCCGTGGGCGATTCTTGGCTCCGGACCGTGATCGTGGAACAGGGCGGCCGTTCCAGGCAGCATGAGAAACACGATGATCGGCAAGGCCACCAGCACCGCCAGCGGCAGCGCGATCAGGCCGTAGGTCTTCCAGGCCGGTCCCCCGAAGAGTAGGACGGCTCCATGAAATGCGGCCAGGTCCCCGGCGATGAGCATGAGCCACAACAGCGCGGTTCTCGCCCGCGGGCGCCGCAGCCAGAGCCCGTACCCGATCAGGATGTTGAGCATTCCTAGGCAAACGTGCGCGGCCGTCATGCCGACGAAGTATTCACGACTGCTTCCAGCAGTCCGGATCATCCATTCCGATCGAGTCCAGAAGATGATGGGGTCATTCAGCGGCACGAGGACCATGCTGTTCAGGAACCGCGCCATATGAATCGTGACGATGCCGATCAGTCCCAGCGGCCCGCTCAGCTCCCCCAGCAGCAGGATGCCGTTCCCGGCAACCAGGATCAGTTCCAGGACTCCCGCGGTCACAACCGCGGCCGCCAGCCCCCTGAGACAAAACAGATAGACCCGCGAGAAACCCGAGCCGACGCTGGCCGCGGGAGACGGCCGTTGCGACCGGCCAACGACGGAGTCACCTGGCGACATGAAAGGCCTCCCGAAAGCGAATCCGCGACCTGTCGGACGGCAGCCTCTGACAATAGTCCCATTCTAGCGAACTCGGTTTCGCCTGTCGATCCGCCGTCGCAGCGGTCTGGAACCGGGGCGCGCAGGCCGGCTCACCGCCAGTCGCCGGAGACGATCCAGGCGGCCCATACAGACGGTGGTGCGCGATACGGCTCGGACGGTTTCCGCGCGTGCGCCGCGCCGTCTGGTCCGCGTTCCAGGCCTCCCTTGATCGCACTGATCTGGGCTTGCCGCATGGCTTCCAGCTTCGACATCTTGCCCTGCCAGAGGTTCACGTAGAAGTCCTCCATGAGCGAGCGCGCGTTCCGGTCCTGAACTCTCCAGAGGCTGGCAATCACCGTCCGGGCCCCGGCGACCTGGCAGGCGCGCTGGAGCCCGAGCAGTCCTTCACCTCCGGCCGTCGGGCCCAGTCCGGTTTCGCAGGCTGAGAGCACCAGCAGGTCGGTCGCCCGGAGGTCGATCGTGGCGAACTCCAGGGCGGTGAGGATCTCATTATCCTGGCCCGGATCCTGGGGCTCGTTGGCGCCCGCCATGACAATTCCGGAGAGCAGGCCGGGGTGCCAGCCCCCCACCTTCTTCGAGACCAGGTACGGCGAATAGAGCGTGAATCCGGAATCGGGCTGACCGGCTTCTCCCGCGTCCACCCGGGCGAAGAAGCCGTGGGTCGCCAGGTGGATGTACCGGAACCGGCTTGCCTGATGCTTCAAGGCTTCCTCGGTGGCTTTCTTCCCGTCCAGTCGCAGGGGGACCGGAGCGCGCTCGTGGGACCGCTCGAATTCCGCCCCGATCTTGAGAATCTCGCCGTCGGTCTCCTTGAGGTCTTCCCACACGATCGAGCCGTCGGCCAGGGGAGCGGGCGCCCTCAGCCCTGCCCTGTCGGGGTCAAGGCGCGCGATGTCTTTGATTGGAGCGATGCGATTGCCCGCCTTCCGCTTGACCTGGCCGTAATTGACGTGACCGACGAGCAACAAGGAGTCCGCGGCCAGGGACTTCCCCTCGTCGGCCAGCAGCGCGGGCAGCAACTGGGGAACGGGCATCATGGCAATGGCGTGATCCTCGATGAGGTACCTGCCGGGGCTCGCGCCGGGGAGGGCGGCGAACGGGAACCGCGCCAGCGCACCGTCGGCCGAGATGAGCAGCACGTCGTTCTCTCTCACGAACGGTCCGAGTTGCTTCCACACATTCTCATGCAGCCATTGAGCGGGCTTCTGCCATGCCGCCGGGTCCACGGGCGTCACGGCCTGCCCCGGGTCGCGGCCGGCCCGGGCCCGGCTGGCCGCGAGATCGGCTCCGATGGCCTGACGCCACTGATCCACGGCCTGGCGAACGGGAGCGGCGGGACCGATCTCCACCCGCGTGACCTCGTCGTTTCGTACCAGGAACGCCGTCAGCCAGGGTACTGGGGCGGCGTTCATGATCGACTCCTTCGGCAGCAAACCCTTGTCATATTCAAGGAAGTCGACGAGCAGCACACCGGGCGGCAGTGCTTTTTGAACCTCCTCGACCGTGGTGCCGATGGTGCGGCTCGGGTTGCTTGGAGCAATACTGGACGCCAGCGCGTTCAGCTCGCGCTGGAAGTTTTCGATCTGCTCGGTGCTCGCCGGGCTCGGTGGCGCCGGTCCCGAGACCGGGCTCGGGAGCTTGCCGATGAGGCCGCTCCACTTCTGGTAGAGACTCGTCAGGGCCGACGATTGCTGCATCAGCCTGAGCCAGCGCTGGTGGGCAAAGACGGACCCCTTCCATGGCAGGACCAGAGGATAGACGTTCTGGGCGGGCGTGCCGCTCCGCTGTGTCAGGCTCAGGTAGTAGTCGAGGGTTCCCCGGCTGAACTCCAGGAGCGCGAGCTGCTGCCCCTCGGTCTGGACAAACTGCTTGACCGCCAGGTCGTTGCGCAGCAACTGAACTCCCTGGCTGGCCGCCTGCTCCGCGTCCGCGAACTGGTCATCCAGTTGCAGGCACATCGCCTTCGTGCTCTGGAGCTGCCACTCGTAATCCGCTCTTTCCGCCGGGAATTTCTTGCACAGCTCCAACCCAAGGTCCACGGCCTTGCGGGCGTTGGCCTTGTCGCCGACGAACGTATTCAATAAACCAAGGATCGTGATGTTCGGCAGGTAGTCCGTGGCGGGATCGGCCGTCGCGAGACTGAAACAGATGTTGGAGGCTCTGCGCAACAGCGTCCGGGCGGTGGCCAGCATCCTGGCCTGCTCGGCCGGATCGGACGAGCGGATTCCCATGTAGGCCAGGGCGCACTGCATGGCCTGGGCCGCATACTCGGGGGAGACCCGCTCCAGGGGCGAGAGCTTTTCGAGGATGTCGTGACTTTGCTTGAGAAACGGCAGCGCGAGGTCCGGGCGACGGAGCACCGCGTAGTCATAGGCCAGCTCCAGGGCGGCCGAGCTCGACATCGCGATGTCCAGCGGCTGTTCCTCTCTCAGCCAGGCGGCCACGGCGGCGGCCGACGAGAGGCACTCCAGCGCCTGGCGTTCATCTCCGAGTGACATGGCGATCTGCGCCAGGTTGGTGAGCACCTGGAAATGCTCGGGGTTCGTCTCCTTGACTCCCTGCTCCTGATAGACCGACCGAGCCACCAGCAGAATGTCGCGGACCACGTTGTACTGGGTGAGCGGATCGTAGGTCTGGGAGAGGTAGAACAACCCGGACGCATACTCAGGATGATGCTCGCCGACTGCTCTCTTCAGGGCGTCGAGCATCTCACGGCAGAGACGGCGGGCCTCCGCGGCTTGACCGATCGCCAGCCGGGTGGCGGCGCTCGCCTCCAGGCTCTCGATGTAAACCGCATCGTCATCACCCAGCTCCCGCTTGTAGATGGCACCGATCTGTTCCACGCCCGTGGCGAAACCGGCGGGGTTGGACTTTCCGCTCTCGTCGTTCGCGTTCCCCCGGAGGGTCTTGATCGTCGTGAGCAGATCCCGCTTGTCCGGGCGTTCGACGAGCTTCATGAGCAGGTCGACGTGTTTCTTCCTGGCTCGTGCACTGACGAGGTGCCAGTGCTGCTGGTTCTGGTGCGCTGCGATCTCGGTCTGGATGGCTTCCTCGATGGCGGCCTTTGCCTCTGGAAGCCTTCCCAGCTTTTCATAGTTCGTCGAGAGCTGTTCCTGGAGACCGGCGACCAAACTTTTGGGCGTCTCAGGATCGTTCTTGAGTGTCATCAGAGCGAACTTGATCTGCTCCGCCTGAGCGGCGAGCATCTGGTCAACCTGGGCACCGCCCATCCGGGGCATTTCCGCCGCTGGACCCGGCTGGGCGAGAGCGTTCCTGGCGCCCGGTTCGAGATTCATCGCGAGCAGCAGAACACCTCTCGACAGGACTCGTGCGGCGAGTGGCCATGAACAACGCGACGGCATAGGCTTGCTCCCAAGGGCGACCGTGACGCAGAAACGAGCACGCTGCCGGCGGAGAGTGCCAGTCAACGATGGGGGAATGCAACACCGGAGAACATGGGAAACGCGCGGGCCAGTTCTCTTCGAAGCTGCTGGGTTCTGGAGATCGCGTCTTCACGACGTACTTGCGGTGCGCCCGAGGGACCCCGGGGCGAAACGATCCGAACCTCGTCTCTCTCGAGCACAAGCATCGAATCGCCGGGTAGCTCCGGCCAGGGTGCGGGACCCGCGAGCGCGTCCCTGACCGCTTCCTCGGAAGGAGTGCCGGTCCGGGTGGCACAGACCAGGAGAAGCTCGGTACCAGATGGCCCGCCCAGAGGCTGATAGCGATCAGGTCCCGGCCAGGCATACCTCCGGGTGCCCGCCGCGCCGCCGGCCGCCGGCTCGAACTCGAATCGATAGAGCTTTCCTTCGGTATCAAACCAGAAGAGCGACGGCAGCAGACCGTTCTCGACGGAGACGGCGAGGTTGATCTCATCGCCCTGCCGCAAGGGGATCGCGTCGAGCAGGCGATCAAACCGTCCCTGGCGATAGACAGTGGCCTTGAGCAGGTATTCGTCCTGGACCGCCGGGCTGGGTACCGAGAGCGTCACGCGGGCACGACGTGCATTCGCTTCGACTCCCACGATCGCCAGCAGGCTCATGAGCAGAGCCAACGCCGCGGCGCGGGGCGGCCAGACCCGGGGCACTGGCTTCCGGCAGAGCGTGAGCTGCGCCGGATCGAGTCCCGGGCGGCAATAGAGTCGGGGGATCGAGGTCTCTGTAGCCCCTCCCGCCGGGTCGGAGCCGGCAGGCACGAGATCCCGGTCGATGACACGATCATCGGCAGCAGCGCCCAGCTTCAGGGCGGCAAGCCCGATCTCGAACGCATCCCGCACGGACCTTCCGTGACCGAGCGCAAGGTAGAGATAGGCCGAAAAAACGATCGCCTGCGCGTCGGCAATGGCTCCGTCCATGCCGATGGCGCAGCCGACAACCTCCGCGACGCTCCTGCCCAGATCGTCCGAGTGGCAGGCGTTCAGCACCACGACGCGAACGCTCCCCTGGAGCGCCCGGATCAGGTCCAGGAAAACTTGAGGGTGGAGGACGTCCTGGTTGCCGTCCGCTCTCTGGAACACCAGCCCCTGCGCGGCAATTCCGTGGCCGCTGAAATGAATGACCTCAGGGTCGTGCTCGAGCCAGCGCTTGAGCAGATCGGTCGAGCGAGCCGCGAGCACGGGAATGAGCCGGACGGTGCCTCCGTAGGCGGATCGCTTGAGCATCTCCTCCACATCGCGGAACTCCGCGTCGAGCTGCAATTGCGGCAGCGCGCGTGCGTTGGCCGAGACGAACAGGATATCGACCGGGTCGGCCATGGTTTACCAGCGACGGGCGACTCGAGCAGGGACAGGGACGGATTCGCGAGGTGCGACCGCCAGAGTCTAATCAGGCGCTTTGACACAAACAAGGGAAGAACATCCACGCCGACGTGAACTTTCCTACCAGGCGTTCGAAGTGGTGGGTTCTTTCGAATGGTCGGTGCTGGTCGTCGCGGGGCAGACCACGCCCGCCGCTCTTCCGCGTGGAGCCGGTTCCCGTGTCCAGGGAACCACTGGCGTTCGCCACGCCGGACTGGCAAGCGCTGGATCCCCAGCGTCGGCCTGGGGGCGGTTGCATCACGGGAAAGTGCCCGCCCCGAAGAACGATTCTTACAACCGCATCGAGTTGTTTTGCGTGTTGAGAGAGCCCAATGTTGCAGTACGCCGCGCACTCTTTGACGATCGGGGAACCTTTGCGTCGGCTACCTTGCGCCGGGCCGTTACATGCGATTCATCCACGATCCGAAACCGGTTTCGCCATGGCGGGGAAGGTCCAGGTGCAGTCGGGCGTGGTCGATCCCAGCGAATTGACGCTTGAACCCGGAGGTCGGGTTGCTGGCTCGATCCGGTTCCTGATGTGATCAGCCCGGCGCGCCGAGGTGCCGCGAGAACCGAGGCGGCTATAGAGAGCCGTCGGCGCACGCGGCACCCGTATGCGATCGACCATGCGGCAAATGCGCTCACGAACCGGTCACGGCTGGCGCGGCTCGGGAGGAGCGGGAGCTTGCTTCTTCTTGCCCTCGATCTGGTCCAGGTCCATGGCGGAGAAGAAGTCATGCACCTTCGCCTTGTTTGCCTTGTCCGAGGGGTTGTCCAGCTTGGCCTCGCCGAGGATGCGGTCGCGGGTCTGGGCCAGGACCGGGTAAAGCTCGTTGTACGCGGCACGCTGCCGCGCGGTGCTCGCGGGAGCAAACCGCAAGTTGAAGGTCTGCATGAACGCCAGGAGGTTACCCACGGTGGTCTTGTCGATCTTCTTCAGTTCGTTGAGGACCTCGTCGATCTCGGGCTTTTCGAGCAGTCGGGCCAGGGCGGTCACGGTCTTCACGAACTTGAGAGCTTCCTGGTTCTCGGCCGAGTCGTCCAGCGGCATGATGGCGAGCTTGTTCTTGAGCTGGCCGGCGACGTTGCGCAGCCTGGTGATCGTCCTGGGCGAGATCTGCTCGCTCTCGTTGTTTTCCTTGTTGATCTGGTCGACCGTGTCCTCGAACTCCTTGCGTTCGGTGGCGAACCGGGTTTCCAGCAGGACCGCCGGCCACTCCGATGACTTCTTGAGCTGTGCCAGGCTGAAGGTGACGGCCTCCGAGGCGTTGCGGAAGGGGATCTCGCGGATCGACCGGGCAGAGAGGGTCGTGTCGGCCGTACGCAGGGCGGAGATGCCAATGCGTGGATCGGAAAGCTGGTCGAGCGCTGCGTTCAGCGCGTCGCCGTTCTGCACGTCGTGGGCGTTCGGGGTCTCCTGGAGCCTCTTCAGCAGGGCGTTGTACGCATCCCGGTCCTGGGCCAGGTGCGCGTCACGCCGGGCAAAGTAGTGCCGCGTCGCCTCGAGCTGAGAGTTGTAGACGTACTGGTTCCAGCGAATCATGGTGTCGGTATTGATCGATCTGGCAACCGCGGTCTCCCGGTTGTAGATGCCGGCGCCCATGTTGAAATAACCAAGGCCCCGGGCAATGCTGCCCTGTGCCGTCCCGCCCCAGCCACCCCATCCAAAGCCGCCATAACCGTACGGATAGAAGCCATAACCCCACTGCGCCCGCGCCTGGCCCGAGAGCGCGACCAGCGAGACGGTTATGCAGAACGCCAACGTCAACCTGCGGTGCATGGAATTACTCCCTCGGATGTGATCGATCGTGACCCGCGCTCGAGGACCTCGGACACAGCGGCCGAGTTACCTGGCGGTTCCGGGCAGACCCGGCCAGCTCCGGTAAAGGTCGTTGATCCACATCGACTAATCATACGGCCCGCTGGTCCTGAGATTAAGTGCGCTCAATCGCAAGATCCGCGAGCGTGCCCCGGTACGGCGGACCACCGAACCATTCGGCGCTCAAAAGTAATTATAGCAAGCTCCGTGCCGGAGTGAGTCAATCATCGTCCAGAGGGACGAGGTCGACGTCGTTGTCCTCGGATTCTTGCGCAGGGCCAACTGCTGGAGCGGGCGCGGCCTTGACGGGGCTGGCGGGCCTGCCGGCAGCCGCCGGACGGGCACCCCCGCTCGCGGGGGGAGATGGGGCGGCCGGTTCGGCCACCAGCCGGTAGATGAGAGGGCCGATGGCGACCTCGTCACCTGCGTGCAGGATGGCTTCCTGCACCGTGCGCCGTTCACGCGCACGCCGTTGTGGCTGCCCAGGTCGCGCACCAGGATTCGATCGTAGGCCAGGGCAACGCAGCAATGGCGGCGGGAAATCTTGGGAAGGTTGATCCGGAAGTCGCATTCGGGATGGCGGCCGATGAGCAAGACGGGACGGTGCACGGGAATCGGCGGGGAGACGCCCTGATCGGCGGGGACGAGCTGGTAATTCATTCGGCCACGTTCTCCGAGGCCCGTAACTCGGGCGCCGGCAAGGGGACTGCACCGTTGATCGGCTTTTCCTCGGGAAGCTGCACGATGACCTTGATCTGATACTTGTCCGCGAGAGCCGACGGGAGCATCCTTCGCACGGCGGCCGCCATCGCTTTCTCGTCAGCCGGGAAGGGTCCGAGCGGTGGCTGGTCCGGTGGGAAACCGTCGATTTTCGGGCCGAGATGATTGGGACGCGGGGCCGACCCCGGCAGTCCGCCCGGCAGTCCGCCCGGCGGCAGAGGAAACGGGTCGCCGGGCTCGGCCAGGGTCTGGTCGTGAGCCTGTCCGTTGTCGAGCCGATAGCGGATATGTGCTATAGATAGCTCGTCTCCAGGTCTTAACCTTCCCATCTCGACCCGTTGTCCGTTGATCCGGATCCCGTTGGTGCTTCCCAGGTCACGCACCACGACGTCGCCACTCTCCTGCATCATACAGCAATGATGCCGGGAGACCCGAAGCGAATCGAGGCGGGCGTCGCAGGCGGGATGCCGGCCAACGACGACCATGGCTCGATCCAGCACGATGTCAGGTCCTTCGTCGAGGGCCACCAGTCGTGCGGTCATGAAGGCAAGTCCCGTGGACGAAACCAGTGGCAGACTCTTGGCTTAGACGAACTGCCAGGTTGAACGCATTATAGTCAACACAACTCTGGTGATTCAAACACTAAATTCGCAGGACTCTCCGGCACCGGCCTCGAAGGTGTTCGGAGAGAATTGACCATGCTGCCGGCAGGCCTCCTGCATGACTATGTCACCTTTCCCGCCGGATGACCGAAGGCCGAGGTACGGAGCCTACTTCTGGAAATATAATATGGGGAGACCGTAAGGGAATCGCCTAACCCTGAGAATCATCACCATTTCGTCCTCGCAACTGACAGAAGCCGCCGGCGGTTTGCAGAGGATTCCGTGCCGGCGCAGAGCCTGATCGCGCGCTCGAGCGTGATGCCACAGGAGTTTCAGTGCGACCGAGGCTCTGCTCTGGCTGCATGTTGCCGGCCTGCGCCGGTATCAGCCGCCACGGCTCCCGGCGGCCCGGCTCCGATGCAGCGGGCCGGACCGTACCACAGCAGGGCATCACTACTTTGACCTGGCCATGATTTCCCAGCTCCCGCGGTGTCGTTTTTTCAGAACGTAGAGGGTACAGAGCATAGCAGACAGAACGCGAGTTAACCAATCATTACGGACGGTTCCCGAACCGCCATGGCAGGCAGGACGCGCTTGTGCCGTCGCGGTGTGGGATTCGCGGATCGGGGCCGGTGCCCGGACTGCGGATCGGGGGTTGCTCGTATCACTCCCATGATTGCCAGAGAGGACGGTCGTCCGCCAGCACCGTGGCGGTTTTCGTGTTCCCGGGGATGCTGATGTGCCCGGTCTCCTTGAGCCACGAGACGGCATCGGCAACCGCGCTCGCAACCGGCCGCGGGCAGAGCCCCAGTTCCGCGCGGGTGCGCGACGCATCGAAGTGCATGATCCGGCGCGAGGCGGACGCCGGTCACCGTCGCCCTGGGGCACTGGCCGCTGACGCGGTCTGCCCACAATTCGCTCAGGTAAGCAACGGCCAGGCCGGCCGCGTACGGCACGCGCCAGCGCGGCACGGGCACGCTACACGAATTTGATACCAGGGTCAGCAGACCGGCCAGTGTGAGGTTTTCGCCGCTCAGCAGGTAGCGCCGGCCGGGCACTCCCCGCTCGAAAACGCGCATCAGCCCATGTGCCACGTCCCGCACATCCACCAGGTTCAGCGTGCAGTCCATGAGCGCGGGCAGGCGGCCGCGGCAGAAGTCGCTGATGAGCCGGGTCGGGGGCGAGAGGCCGCGATCACCGGGCCCGACGGGCATGGTGGGGTTGGCAATCACGACAGGGCGCCCTTGCTGCGCCAGCTTCATTGCGGCAGCCTCGGCCCTCAGCTTGGACAGGCAATAGGGGCCAACGACATCGGCCTCCGAGATCTGGACATCCTCATCAACGGTTCCCTCCACGTTCGCCCGCGTGAGGATGCTCTCGGTGCTCGTATGCAGGACGCGTTCAGCGCCGGCCGCGAGCGCTGTCTCGAGCACGTGCACGGTTCCCAGATGGTTCACCGCTTCGAAGTCGCTCCGGTCCCTTACCCAGAGATTGGGATTGGCCGCCAGGTGGTAGACCAGACGCGCACCGGTCATGGCGGCGACCAGTGTCTTGCGTTCGCGGATGTCCGCGAAGACGACCTCGACCGATGCGGGTAAATGGCGGACCTCGGCGCCGGGACGCTCTACCACGCGCACCTGGTGGCCAGATTCGACCAGCATGCTCACCAGGTGGCTGCCGATGAACCCCGCGCCACCCGTGACGACCGTCAGCCTGTTGCTCATGTTCTTGGCGGCTCTCTGCATCGCCAGCGCCGGGTGGACGCCTCCGCACAGTCTTGCGCCTGGGCATGCCGGTCAGGCGGAGACCTTGATCTCACGCTCAGCGAAGGGGGCCGCGGCGCGGCCTGGTGTCTGGTAGGCCCTTCCCTTCCACCGTGACGGCCGCCCCAGCGCGTTCAGCGTGAACGCGAACCACTGGATTGCCAGGAGCACCAGGGTTCCCAGGGGATGAAGTATGGCTCCAGAGAGCGGCAGGTGGAACCGCCGGGCCGCGGCCAGCCGAGGATAATAACTGCAAGCCACCGCCGCCAGGGCCGTCAGCAATTCCCAGGCAGGCCATGGTGCGGGCCACGAGCAGAGCCCGGCCCCAAGCAGGATCACGGGGAAGACCTGGCCCATGAGCAGGAATAGCGTCATGGGGACGATCATCGCCGGAGCGGCCAGGGCCTCGCCGGCATTCTTGGCGAGCCCGAACCAGACTTCTCCACCCGTGCGGTACATCCGGCAGGCAGCCAGCCCGGTCGCGTCGAAGAGGTCGGTCCTGTAACCGGCCGCGCAAAGACGCGAGGGAGCTTCAGCCCGTCGTGCAGTGTCGTGGGGATCATCGAATGGCCGCCGGATCTGTGATAGTCCTCGGCCCTGGCCATGAAGAGCTGGCCGCAACCGGCGGCGAACCGCGGGTCGAGGCTCCGCCTCATCCGGCGCATGGGCAGGAACCCGAGGAGGATGAAATGGATCAGAGGGATGAGCAGCTTTTCCAGGAAGGCGCCGGTTTCCTGACGCGGTATGCCGCTTGCCAGCCCAGCGCCGGTGGTCCAGAGGAAGGCGTGCATCCGCACCAGCGCGTCGGGCGTCAGCCTCACGTCGGCGTCGAGGAACACCAGCCAGGGGTGACGAGCCTCGCGCGCCAGGATCCAGCAGGCGTGCTGCTTGCCGCACCATCCTGCCGGCAGCTCCGGCGCGGAGACCAGACGAACCCGGCCGTCGCCGCTGGCGATTTCCCTGACCAGCGCGGCGGTTCGATCTTCCGATCCGTCGTCCAGGACGACAACCTCGAGCCTGACTCCCGTACTGGCGAGGGTCGACCGCACGCACCGCGCGATCGACTTTTCCTCATTCCGCGCGGGGATGAGCACCGAGATCGACGGCGGATCCTCATCCTGGTCGGCGGGAATCGGGGGTGGCGCGTAGGCTTTGAGATTGGCCCGAAACAGCAGTGCGGGGACCAGGGCACACAGGAATGAAACCACAACCAGAGGCACAAGCATGGTGAAGCCGGCTCGAAGGTGAAGGGAGGTGGTTCGCTCAGGCCGTGTCCGCGTTGCCGCCCTCGCCGAGCGGCCCGCCGGCCCTGGCACCGCTTCGACTGGCGAGTTGATGATCGACGTCGAACCGTTCGCCCCGCATCGCGGTGCGGAGCCGGCGCCAGGCGTCGTAGATTCCACCCACGCCCGACGTGCCACGGAGCACCGTCACGAAGGCGCCGGGGTCGCGGCAACCGGCCTCGATGGCAAGCCGATCCTGCGTGTGCTCCAGGGCCTGGGCGATTCGTGCAGTCCACCCTTGCGGCGTCTCGCCGCTCGCGGCCGTCACGATCGTCGGCGGGCCGAAGCACGCCAGGGCCTCCGGGCAGCGATCGTTCCAGAACGGATACTCGAGCGCCAGCGGTACGATGGTGACGGGGCAGAGCCGGCACACCAGATGCCCGATGCCCGGCTTGAGCCGCAAGGGGCGGGCCCGGGGATCCACGAACTCTCCCTGGGGCGTGATCCAGAGGACCGAGGACGGGTCCGACAGGACGGCCAGCGCCTGTTGCAGAAAGGCGCGTGCGCCATGCGCGGTCCCGGCCTCCACTCCGAAGAACCCGAGCCGCTCGAGAAACGGATACTGTTTCAATCCGGCGGATTCCATGGGCACGTAATGGCACACGTCCGCGGGGAAGAGCTCCGTGAGGACCAGTCCGACAAGCGGATCCCACCAGGACGGATGATTCACAACCACGATCACGGGACCGGGCAGGCCCCCTGGCGATGGACCGCTCCGGGACAGCCGCAAGGCATGGAAATGGCGCCGCACGTATCGCCGGCTGTATTTGCGGAAAAGATGGAAAAGCCATGGCGACCGCCGTGGACGAAGACCGTCCGGGGAACGGACGGTGTGCGTTCGTGCGGCCGGTTCCAGATGTCCCATCGTGACATGATTCATGCCGAAAACCATTGCCGGGTCCGCGGCGCGGTGCGTCTCACGCCGTTTGGTAAGTCATGATCATGATCCGTTGGTGCTCGATGCGGCCGCAGCGTGGGCCAGCCGCTCGCGAGCCGGCGCGACCAGCCCGTCCCGGTGCAAGGAGTCCGCGGCGATCCAACCGGACATCAACACCATGGGCATCCCCGGTCCCGGGTGGGCCGCGCCGCCGGCCAGGTAGAGTCGCGGGACGTCGGGGCTGCGGTTGGAAGGCTTGAAAGCGCCCCCGAAGCGGCCATGGCTGGCGAGCCCGTAAATGGCGCCGTCGAGCACATGGTAGCGCTGGTCGATGTCCTCCGGGGTCAGCCAGCGCCTCGAGCCGGATACGGTCCTCGATATCTTCCATGCCCGCGGTTGTCTTCAGCTTGTCCAGGATGACCTGCCGATAGCTCGGATAGAGCCGCTTCCAGTCGTGTCCTGCCCGCAGGTAGGGAGTGTGGACCAGGACATACAGAGCCTCGCCGCCCTGCGGTGCCACCCCCGGCTCGGTGGCGGCCGGAGCGCACAGGTAGCAGGTGGGATCGGGCGCCGGCTCTCCCTTGCGGTAGATCGAATCGAACTCCGCGTGAGGATCACGCGAGAAGACGAAGTTGTGGTGCAGGAGTTGATCGTAACGCCGATCAAGCCCCAGGTAGAGGACCACTCCGGAACAGGCCGGCTCATAGCGGCGACGTTTCTCGAACCGACGTGCGGCAGCGGTGCCCTCGAGCAGCTCTCGATGCGTGCGTACGGAATCGCCGTTGGAGACGACGGCTGCCAGCGGGACCTGCCGGCCATCGTCGAGCGTGATCCCCGCCACTCCCGCGTCCGCATCGATGTTGATCGACCGCACGCCGGTCCCGCAATGCAGCTCGACACCAAGCTCGCCGGCGAGCCTGACCAGCGCTTCGGCGACGGCCCGGGTACCGCCCCTGGGATACCAGACCCCTTCGCCGGTTTGCATGTGGGCAATGCCGCACAGCACCGCCGGCGACAGGTCCGGCGCCGAGCCGACATACTGCGTGAAGTGGTCGAGCATCTGGGCCAGGCGCGGGTCGCGGACGAAGCTGCGGATGGTCGCGCCGACCGTACTCCAGGGACGCATCCTCACGACGTCGCCCAGGGTCGAGAGGCTCGCCGCGGTCGATGGATCGAACATGTCGGCGACCGAGCCGATCGAGCGCCAGAAATAGTAACGCTGCGAGATCTCATCCAGCCGCGCCGACAGGTCGAGAAAACGCCGATAACCCCTGGCATCGTTGCCTCCGGGTGCCAGGGCGTCGATCGCGGCGCACATGGGCTCGGTTGCGGCGTGGAGGTCGAGCACCGAGCCGTCCGGGAAGAATGACCGCCACTGGGGATCGAGGCGAACCAGGTCGAGCTCATCGGCAAGCTCACGTCCGGCCTCGCAGAAGATGCGCTCGAGGACCGAGGGCATGAGCAGGATGGTGGGCCCCATGTCGAAGCGGTAACCACCTTCCGAGAGGACCGCGGCCTTACCGCCCAGCCACTCGTTCCGCTCGAAGAGCACGACCTCGTAGCCCCGCGCCGCCAGCGTGCACGCCGAGGCAAGGCCTCCCAGGCCGCCGCCGATCACTCCCACCCGCCTCGATCTCGATTTCGCCATCACCGCGTTTCCCTTCTTCAGCCCCTCGACGTCTCAGCTCAGAGCGGTTTTCACCTGGATCGCAGACTGCCCCCCCTTGCAAAACTCAGAAACTGCCTGCAACCGTCAGAAAACCGCCCCAGGTGTTGCGTGCCTGCCGCTGTCCCTGACTCGACCCTTTCAAGCCAAGCTCACCCGGCCCGCCTCACCCATAAGATGGATTGTTGCGGAGAACCCGCCGCATGCAAAGGCCTGGCACCTTGTGGTCGGCCTTCAGGACACCTCGATCAACTGCTCCACACGCGCGGCGGTCGTCTCGATCAACTGTTCCACACGCGCGTCGGGCGTCCTGCGCGGCCGGTCGCCCGGCAAGGCATGGAGCGGCCCATCCAGCGGCACGGGCATGCCCAGGTCGTTGCCCAGCAGCCGGCTGGTGATCCGCGCCGACTCGTAGATGACCGGCAGGCCGCTACCGGGGTGGGTCCCTCCGCCCACCAGGTACACGCCATCCAGGTCCTCGAACCGGTTTCGTGGTCTCAGGTGGAGCATCTGTGCCAGGCTGTGGGCCAGGTTGAAGGTCGCTCCTCGGTGGATCTCATACTGCTGGTCCCAGTCAGCCGGGGTGACCATCTGCTCGTGAACGATCCGTGTCTCGACTCCATGCACACCTATCTTGGCCAGTTGCGCAAGCGCCAGCGCGCGGAACCTTGGTGCTTCCACGGACCAGTCCACGTTGGGATGCTGGTGCGTCACAGGCAGCAGGACGTAGAGCGTGCTCTTGCCGGCCGGGGCCAGCGAAGGATCGGTCACGCAAGCGTTCTGGACATAAAACGACGGATCGCTGGAGAGCACGTGGCGGGACTCGATATCCAGCAGGTTCTGACGGTAGTCCTCCGCCAGATAGATGGTGTGGTGCGCGAGATCGTCATACCTGCCCTCCACACCCAGGTAGAGCATGAACGTGGAGCAGGAGAACTTCTTGCGTGCGATATTCCGGTTGCTCCAGCGGCGGCGCAGGTGATCCGGCACCAGCCGCGTCATGGCCCTGGCGAAGTCCGCATTGATGACCAGGGCATCGGCGGGGTGCAAGCCCGATCGCGCGCGGACCCCCACCGCCCGCCGTCCCTGGAAGAGGATCTCCTGCACTTCATCGTCGACCGAGATCGTCGCACCCAGCTCCCGTGCGATCCGGGCCATGACCGTCGAGACCACGCCGCAGCCGCCCAGCGGATGGAAGACGCCGTACTCGTATTCGAGAAATGAGAGGATCGAGAACAGACTCGGACAGTTGAAGGGTGACATGCCCAGGTACTTGGACTGGAATGTCATGGCCAGCCGGATGCGCGGATCGTCAAAATAGCGCCGCAGCTCGCCGTCGAGTGACAGCCACGGGCGGAGCATCGGCAGCACCTTCATGAGGTGCGGGGAGAGCAGATCGCGCCAGCCCAGGAATGGCGACTCGAGCACCTGCCGGAATTCGTTCATCTTGGCGCGGTTATCAGCCATGAACCTGTGGAGCTCGCCGGCGTCGTGCGGGCAGATCGCGGCAATCGCGGCTTCCATCCGCGCCGGGTCCGGGGTGGCCTTGAGCTCGCCGCCAGCGCCGAAGACGAGGTGGTATTGCGGGTCCAGGCGGACCATTGGGACCTCGGCATGGAGGTCCCGCCCGACCGCCGCGAAGATGGATTCAAGCACCCTCGGATAGAGGAAGAACGTGGGGCCGAGGTCGAACCGGAAACCATCGCCCCCGATCGTGCTGGTGCGGCCGCCGACCTGCCCACGCCGCTCCAGTACGGTGACATCGTAACCGGCCCCGGCCAGAAGCATCGCGCTTGCCAGCCCGCCGGGCCCCGCCCCGATGATGACGATCCGCTTCCGTTTCACTCGATTCATGGCTCCGGAGATGTGCCGAAAGGCGTCCTGGTGGAAAAGCTACGATTGTGAGGCTCGGCGACCGCCCGAGGTCATTGGCCCGCGGACCTGTACCGCCAGCGGGCCGCCCGGAACAGGGCGGACTAAACCTATCCGCCGGCGCAACATGAACTAAAGGCGTCGTCAGTGCTCGCATCTCAATGCTGGAACGTGTTGTAGAGCCGGGGCTCCCAGGCGTCAAGGTGAGGACCAAAAAGCTCTGCCCGTCGGCCTTGGCAATGCCCGTGGAGGTCCCGCCGCGCGCGGCACTTCGGCGCAGCTTCCGGCCGGTCCGTCCGTTCCCGGTGTCAGTGTCGAGGCGCTGCTTCATTTGGCGCAGCGCTTGCAGCTTCGACTGGTAGCCGCTGGGAAGCCGCTTGCGGTCCTTCTGCCGCGGCTATCCGTCTGCGCCTGCGAACACGGGGGTCCTTCATGTGGCGCTTCGCCTGGCAAAATCTCCTGACGCGGCCATCTCGAACCGTTCTGGCGATCGTCGGCCTGTCGATTCCCGTCTTCGGTGTGCTGGGGCTGCTGGGGCTCTCGCAGGGCATCCGCAACTTGATGGAGGGCACGCTGGG
The DNA here is from genome assembly GCA_963833985.1 of uncultured Planctomycetaceae bacterium. Lineage (GTDB taxonomy): Bacteria > Planctomycetota > Planctomycetia > Isosphaerales > Isosphaeraceae > Aquisphaera. Next base: position 3,471,133 of record CAWIAD010000002.1, on the reverse strand, counting down.
ACAGGTGCACGGCGTGCTGGTGATCCGGGCGAACGTCCCCGGGCCCATCTTCAGCGACCTTCCCGCGCGCATGGCGGAAACGCTCCGCCAGGTTCCCGGTGTTCACGTCGTGGCGCCGGAGGTCTGGAAGATCGCCCCGCCCATCGAGGGCAAGAGCATCCTGGCCAGCTCGGCCATGAACCTGGTTTCAGGGCAGCGGTCCCGGTCGTCCTTCGGCATCTTCGACGCCCAGATCATCGAGGGAATGGACGTTCCCCAGCATCTGAGCCTGCAAAAGACCGCGCTGATCGCGGCCATGATCCCGCCGGAACAGGGCGGAGGCCGGTTTCTCGATCCCGGCGACACGGGCAAGAACCGCGTCGTCATCAGCAAGAAAACCGCAGGGGATTTCCCCGTGGCGCCCGGTCAGCCCCGGAAGGTTGGCGATTCGCTGCGTATCGCCAATGAAACGTTCGAGATCGTGGGGCTCTTCGAGACCGGCTCCCTGGTACTCGACCGGATCATTGTGATGGAGATCTCCACCGCCAGGCGACTTCTCGGGGTCAAGGACGAGACGGTCTCTGCGTTCCTCATCGAGCCGGAAGACCCAGCGCAGCAACAAGCGGTGATCGCGGCCGTCGACCGGGCCGTCCCGGAGGCAGAGGCCCGCACCACCTCCGACATGGCGGTGAATATCACCCAGACCATGAACCAGCTCGACGTTTTCCTGCTCATGGTGATCAGCCTGGCGATGCTCGTCGGTTGCATCGGCATCATCAACACCATGCTCATGAGCACGATGGAGCGGTACGTCGAGTTCGGCATCCTCCGGACCAACGGCTGGAAGCGGAAGAACGTGCTCCATCTCGTGCTCGTGGAAAGCAGCTACCTGGGCTTGCTCTCTGGCGCGCTGGGATGCCTGCTGGCAATCGCCGGCGTGACGCTCGTGAACCAGTTCCTGAACGGGTTGCAGCTCGAGGCGAGACCATTGCACCTGCTCCTCGGAATCGGCCTGGCCCTGGTGATGGGCGTGACCGGCGGGCTCTACCCGGCCTGGCACGCTTCAGGGCTCTTGCCCATGGAGGCCATCCGCAAGGGAACCCGCTAGCCGGCGAGGACCTTTTTGAATTTCCGGAGGAGTGGTTCCATGGTCGAGGTCATCAATGTTGCCAAGACGTATCTCACGGGCGAAAACCGGGTCGAGGCACTTCGGGGCGTGACATTTCAAGTGCCCCAGGGCTCCTGTGCGTTCATCGTCGGTCCCTCGGGCTCCGGCAAGAGCACGCTGCTGACCTTGCTGGGCGCTCTGGACCGGCCGACCTCGGGCCAGGTCCTCATCGGCAACCGCGACCTCGCGGCGATGACGGAAAACGAGCAGGACGAGTTCCGGCACGACCAAGTCGGGTTCGTCTTCCAGGCGTTCAACCTCATCGGCAACCTGTCGGCCCTGGATAACGTGCTGATCCCGATCTTGCCGGGTACGAACTGGGCGGAATGGCGTGAGAAAGCCATCCAGCTGCTGGGCGACGTCGGGCTGGGGAACCGGCTCAAGCACCGGCCCGCGCAGCTCTCCGGCGGCCAGCAGCAGCGCGTGGCGATCGCCCGGGCGCTGGTGAAGGACCCGCTCCTCATCCTTGCGGACGAGCCGACCGGCGAGCTCGATTCCAGGGCCGGTGATGAGATCTTCCAGATCCTTCGCCACCACCAGCAGGAGCGCGGGTGCACGCTGATCGTCGTCACCCACGATCGACGGTACATCCGCGCGGGCGATCTGCTCTTCGAGCTCGAGGATGGCCTGCTGGTGAACGGGCAAGCCGCCCGCGAGCCCGCGCCGGTCCGGGGCTGAGACCTGCCGTCACTGGTCGTCCGAGATCAGCCGGGCCAGCGGCCGGGTGGCCGGGGTGTGCTCCAGGATGATCTTGAAGATGACTGTCAGCGGCACGGCCAGCACCATGCCCACGAAACCCCAGAGCAGGCTCCAGAATGCCAGGCCCACGAGCACGACCAGCGGGCTCAAGCCGAGCGCCTTGCCGGTCATCGCCGGCTCGATCAGGTTCGCCGTGACGCCGTGAATGCACAGCAGGACCAGGGCAAACAGCAGGGGAGGCACGAACGTGGGGAACTCCAGGAACGCCAGGACCAGCGGTGGCACGATGGCCACCAGCGCCCCGACGTACGGGAGGAAGTTGCCGAAGAACGTGATCACCCCCCAGGTCACCGCGCCGGTGACGCCGAAGCCCCAGCAGGCCAGGCCAACGGGTATGCCGACCAGCAGACTGGCCTTCACCTTCACCACCAGGTATTCCGAGATCGCCTTGTTGATCGACTGCGTGACCTGGAGGATTCCGGACGCCCGGTCCGGCGAGAAGCTCGAGCGAATCCGGTCCGGCAGCCGCGACGCCGATTGCAGCAGGAAGATCATGTAAAACGCCACCACGATCGATTCGAGGCAGACCGTCAGGAACGCCGACGCCGCACCCCGGACCACCCGCTGGGAGAGTTCGCTGGCGAGCAGGTCGTCGGACCCTGCGCTGGAGTCGCCGGTCCTTTGCTTCTGAAACCGGGGCACGATGGACTTGGAGAGCTCCCGCACCCGCTCCTCCAGCTCTCCCACCCGGGTCATGTAGCGCGGCAGGTTGTGATCGATCACGATGACGTCCCGGTAGACCATGCGCGCCAGCCCCTGGAGCCCGAGCGTGATGGCCACCACGATGATCAGGAACGAGAAGACCGGCCGCATGGACCGGCGCAGGTAGGTGTAGACGGGCAGGAACAGGTAAGAGAGCAGTACGGCGATGAGCAGGGGCCGCAACACGGGCTCCAGCCGCTCCAGCAGGTACAGGCTGGTGGCGGCGATCAGGAGCACGAAGGTCAGGTTACGCAGGCTCACCTGGCTGGCCGCGCGACGCAGGATCGGTGCCGGGGCGTCCACGTCTTTCTGTGGCCCGATCGGTTCTCCGGGTTGAGGGCGCCCCCCGTCTTCGGGGACACGAAGCACCTTGGCGTCCAAGTCCTCGATCCTCCGACCGGCGAGCGCCGCCGCTCATGCCTGTTCTTCGGTCACGCCGGAAATCCCGGGACCGGTTGCACCCATGAGCCGAACCCGGGATCAGTCAGGATGCCGCGGAAGTCTTGCAGCACCTCGGAAAGAGGCCTCATGGTCCCGGGGTGCGCCGCGGCAAGGCGATTGGTGAGCAGCCCGCCGTAAAGCGGCCTGGGAGCCCCCTGGTTCAGCTCCGCGGTCGACCTTGGCACGATGAGCCGGCCGTCGTACCCGAAGGCTGCCGCGATGGCGTGCGCGAACTCAACCCGGCCCATGACCTCGGGGCCGACCACGTGGATCAACCCGCTCGTCCCGTTTTCCGTGAGCAGCACCGCTGCCCGTGCCACATCCGGGCCGTAGCTGGGGCTGGAGACCTGGTCGGAGGGGCACACCGTGGGCTTGCCCTGCGCCAGGTTGCGCAGCAACTGGTACGCGAAGTTCTTGCCCTGCCGCTCGGGGCCGAACACCCAGGAGGTGCGGATGGTGAGCTGGCCGTCGCCCAGCTCGCCGGCAAGCGCCCGCTCGGCGTCGTACTTGGCCTTTCCATACACCGACAGCGGGTGAGTTGCCGACTCCTCGGAGTACGGGCCGGAGATGCCGTCGAAGACGTAATCCGTGGAGAAGTAGATGAACCGGGCGCCCGTTGCCGCGGCCGCCCTGGCCAGGTTCAGCGGCTGCTCCAGGTTCGCTGCATACGCTCTGGCCGGATCCTGCTCGCAGCCATCCACCCAGGTGAAACCGGCCGGGTAAAAGACGACGTCGGGCGCTGCGCGTGAACCCACCCGGCCGCGGTCTCGAGGTCACCGGCATCGAGCGGAACCAGGCCGGGAAACGGCACCGTGGCGAACGTTCCAGCGGCCGTATGCCCGCGCTCCTGAAGGATCCTCATGAGCCAGCCGCCAAGCTGTCCCGAGCCGCCGATCACCACGGCGCGGAGCGGCTTGCCGGAGGGCCTGACAACTTCACTGGCAGGCACCGTCGTCGCGTGCATGGCTGCTAACTCCGTGCTCATCTCAGTGGAACCCCCGCCGCCGGATCTCGCTGTACCGCTGGAGGGCATCCTGGATGATGGGCATGGCTTTCTCGGCGGGCTGGATCTCGTCGACCTCGACGGACTTGCCCTCGAGCATCTTGTAATCCTGGAAGAACCGGCGGAGCATCATCAGCCGGTGCGCCGGAAGTTCCGCGGCCTCCTTGAAGCTGTTGAACTCGGGATCGTCCACCGCGACCGCTAGGATCTTGTGATCGTGCTTGCCGCAATCGACCATGGTCATAAGCCCGATCACGCGCGCCGTGACGAGCGTCAACGGATAGAGCGGCTCCTGGCAAAGTACCAGGACGTCGAGCGGGTCATCGTCCTCGGCATAGGTCTGGGGGATGAACCCGTAATTGGCCGGGTAGTACACCGCCGAGTAGAGCACCCTGTCAAGCCGCAGCAAGCCCGTCTTCTTGTCCAGCTCGTACTTGATGCTTGACCCCATGGGAATCTCGACGAGCGCGATGAACTCCTGTGGCAAGCGGTGCCCCGGAGTGACGTCGTGCCAGGGGTGAATCATGAGTCTGCCAGGTCTCGTGGTGAACGTTGGTCCGGAAAGGGATCCGGAAATCGGGACACGCCACCACCATACCAGATCGGGCCGGCTTCTCACATCTCCGGACGTCACGACCGCGACAGGCGGGCCGGCGAGCCGCGCGGAACTTGCCTGTTTTTCCTTTCATCGAAACGGCTGCTTCGTCTAAACTGGCACGGTCATCATTCCCACACCGAAGCATCTTGCACCTACAACACCGAGGTTCGCAGGTGAGCCATTTCCCATTCGCCTCTCGCGTGCGTACTCGTTCTCGTTTCCCGGCAACCGGCCGGAGAACCCTCCGCAGGCAGGTCCTGCTCAGACTCGAGTGGCTGGAGACCAGGCAGTTACTCTCGCTGGCGGGGCTCGATCCCAGCCACGTGATGGCACAGCCGAGCGTGGCCTCCAACCCCACGCCTGAGTTTTCCAGCCTGTACCCGACGGGCCTCTCCCCCAGCCAGGTTCAGCACGCCTACGGGGTCAACCAGGTCACTTTCCAGAACGGGGCCGTCGCCGGCAACGGTGCCGGGCAGACCATCGCCCTGGTCGTGGCCTACGACGATCCCAACATTGCCAGCGACCTCGCCCGGTTCGACAGCACCTACGGCCTGCCCGCCCCGCCCTCCTTGACGACGTACAGCGTGCCGGGAACGGCGACCGATCCCGGCTGGTCGCTGGAAACGGCGCTCGATGTCGAATGGGCGCACGCGATGGCTCCGGCTGCCAACCTGCTCCTGGTCGAGGCGCCATCGGCCAGCCTGGCTGATCTCGCCAGCGCGGTTAACGTCGCGCGGTCGACCAGCGGGGTGGTGGCCGTTTCCATGAGCTGGGGCACCAGCGAGTTCCCGGGCGAGACCTCGCTCGACAGCCTGTTCACCACTCCGGCCGGGCACATCGGCGGTAACGAACTGCCCGGCGGAATCACGTTTGTCGCCGCTGCCGGCGACAGCGGCGCGGGGACCGGGCTCTCGTACCCCGGGTCGTCTCCGAACGTGCTCTCGGTGGGTGCCACGGCGCTGGCGCCGGGCGGCGGATCGAGTGCCGCGGGCCAGTCCGCCTGGACGGGCAGCACCAGCGGTTCCAGCCGTTACGAGCCGGCGCCGGCGTACCAGGCCACTGTCCAGGCCCTTGCCGGCTCCGGTACTGGCACGCGCAGCGTCCCTGACGTGTCCGCGGTGGGCGCCCCCGCGACGGGGCTCTCGGTGTTCGACTCCGTGCGCGACAACGGCCAGTCCGGATGGTTCTCCGTGGGCGGCACGAGCGCCGCGGCACCCCAGTGGGCAGGGCTGATTGCCGTGGCCGACCAGGGCCTGGCCCTCGCGGGCGTCGGCGCACTGCACAACGCCCAGGCTGCCCTTTACGCCCTGCCTCCCTCCGCCTTCCACACCGTGGCAGGGGCCTCCAGCAGCAGTTCGATCATCGGGTCTGGCGTTCATCTCCCCGGCGGCCTGGGAACACCGGTGGCCGGCGGCATCATCTCCGGGCTCCTGGCCAGCCAGGGAGTCCATGACGGCACGCTGCTGACGTTGCCGCCCGTGCCGGCGGGCTCGCTGCAAGGCCTGACCGTGTCGCACCTGGACCAGACCTCGAGCACCAGCGGCCCGGCGGCGAGTTCCAGCGCGACGAGCAGCACGTCGTCGATCTTCCCGGTTCCGTTCCCGGCCGTCACCATCGTCGTCATCCCGGTGGGCCCGACAACGATCATCGCCATCGTCCCGAACACGACCCTCGCGCACTCGCCGTTCGCATCCACCGCGCACCCCATCCAGTTCGAGACGCCGGCGATGGTCAACCTGCCGTCGGATACGACGGGCACCACCAGCACCGTTGGCCAACCGATGATTGTGGACAGCCTGTATTCCCGGTTCAGCCGGTTCAGCTCCGGGACCGTGGTGGCCGACCTGATCGACGTCGTCGAGCCCATGGGAGGCGGTCCGCTGCCGGCCATCGTGCCGAACAAGGCCGCAGCGCCGCGACTGCCGGGCGCGGCGACGGTCATGTTGCCAGGCGCCCCCTCGCTTGTGCCTGCCACCATCTTGAAGAATTCTCCAGGCGGCAGGACGACGGAGACTGGTCTGGCGGCCGAGCTCCCGCCGCCGGCCGCTCCCCTCGTGCGGGAGGCCTCGCCAGATGAGCAAGAGCCACGGGAAGGCTCCACTCCGCGGCTCGCCTTCGCGACCGCCGTGGCGGTTGCCGGCTGCCTCGTCGCCATGCGCGACCTCAAGGGCCGTCGGACGTTCTCCCAGGCGCGCAGCCGACCCGCCGCCTACCGGCCCAGCGTGCGGCGGATCGCCCACTGGTCGCGGTGACGTCCCGTCCATGCCGATCCGGGTGGGATGCGCGCTCCGCGAGCAGAGCACCCGGACGGTCTTCCGCCCTCGCGGCCGCCTGGCGAACGGCTATTGTCCCGACCGGCCGCGCTGCGCCACCACCTGACGATCGGCGTCCGCGGACGGGAGCGTGGCAGTGGTCACTCCCGTGGGAGGGATCGAGGGTGGGCAGGAGGGACCGTGCGGCTTGGCGCCATGGCTGGTGTGCGCGGTCCGGGAAGGCCCCTGGGGACCGGCCTCCTGCCTCCGGATCCGATACGTCCTGAGCACCGCTGCAATCCGTCTCAGCATCGCCACCGAGCTGGCACAGGGTAAGGCGTGCTCCTTCTCCTGTGCGTAGAGCCCCAGTGCGAATTCGCGAAAACTCGGCTGGGCACGTCGCGATTTGAAATGAAGCCAGTCGTAACAGAGCTCTTCACGGGAAGTGTACGCCCACAGTCGCGTGCCCGGGCCAAAAGCCAGGCGCAATTCCATCAGCAACGAAAGTTCATTCAAGCTGTTTTGAGACGAAGCCATTGAGATTCGCACCCAATCGGTTTCGGACAGGGTTCGAGGCAGGAAATCATGTCGATAGCCAGGGAGACCCCAGCGCGCGGACGCCATTACTTTCGGTGGCCAGGGGCCGATCCAGCCCGTCCTCTCGAATCACAGGAAATAGCCCGCTTGCCGGATCCTCCGCCAGAGGCCCCGTATCAAGGCTCCGGGCATCCTGAAACAACCTTAATAAGCCGACTGCAACGAGCCCTGGGCCTTGGCAACCAACCGTGCACCCGAAACAATGTGGCGCAGGGAAGCCACGGGCGGAACTCATCCAGTATGGAGAATTCTACCGGATCACGGAAATGAATTCTGTCTTATCGCTCCCTTTCCCGGAAGAAAAGACCAGAGAAAAACGCGCGTTCCGCCCAGATTGGCTGATTGTCTAACATTGCTGGAAGATTAAGAAGACATCTTCCCTGAAGTTGTATTCCTTGACGTCTGCTGGTCCGGGGTGGTCTGGCCGTCGGGTCCAGGCAAAGCCGAAATTGAGCAAGCGGGGGCACTCTCTGGTCCCGTCTGTCCGAGCCGAGTACAATCGTCAGAGGTTTCGGACTCCGGGCGGTAGATTGTCTTTACCGGACCAACGAGACATCCAGCGGCGTGCCAGGCGGTGACAGAGCCGCGCGGTTTCGGTTCCTGAGAACAGGATAGGTCATGGACACCTGGACGATGCCATGGTTATGGGCTCAGGCCGCGGGGCCGACCTCGGGCCAGGCCGCAGGGGCGGCCGGCGCGGCGGGTGCGGCCCCGAGTGCCGGCAACCCGGCCGCGATGGCGTCGCTGGCGCTACGCCGCTGGTGCTCGGGATTGACCCTGAGCTCACCCGAAATGCTGCCGTCCATGGATGGATTGTGGGTGTTGCTGGCCGCGCTGGGCACGCTCTTGCTCCTGGCCATCGTGCTGCAAGGTCCCCGCCGCGCCCTCGGGCAACTGGTCGACATCCCCGGCCACCTGAGGCTCCTCCGGCAAGCCACCCGCCGCGTCTGGCGCGGGGCGGCTGGTCTCCACACTGATTACCTTCACGGTGCTTGCCTGGACTGGCAGCCAGGCCCTTGGTTTTCTGGCGGCCAGGGCCGACAGGGGTCGAGCCGATCTCTTGCTGCTTTCGCGCTCCCGCGAGCGGCTGGAGCTCGCGATCGAGCAGGGCGTTTTTGCGGGTTTGACGCCGCTTCGCGACGTGGCGGGCCTGGCCGACAACCTGCCGCTCCTCTTGTGCGCCGTGTACCTGGTGTTTCGGGCGTCTTCGGGCATGTTGCCGCCCGCTGATCCGGCCATCGGGCATGTGGCCGGAGAGCGGGCGACGGCCAGCTCGAGGTTCGGCCAGGAGCGCGGGTCCGGCTGGTCAACGGTCATCTGGGGCTGCGGCTCCCTGTACATCCTCTACCGTCTGGTCGCCCGCGCCTCCGGCAGCATGGATCTACCGCTCGGCGGATGCCTCGTCGTCGAGGCGCTGGTCGTTCCGCTCATCATGCTGATCTGCGACGGCTACCTGCTGGCCTGGGTCCTCTGCGAGTTGCGGAACGCCGGCTTTGACCGGCTCGGCGAGGAGCGGTTCCATCCCGGCCCGGCACTGGAGCTGATGCCCGCGTCAATGCTCGCCTGCGTGGTGGCCTTGCCCGCGCGTTACCTGGTCACCCTCGTGTTTCTGTCCTTGCAGCACCTGCCCACATGGATTGGAGCGGGAGCAAGCGGCCAGTACATCCGCTGGCAGCTCGGGTGGGGCCTGGTGGACTTCCAGGGTGCGGCACTCGTGTTGATCGGGCTTGTCGGCGTTGTGGCCTGGAGCCGCGGCTCCATGGCCGAGGTCCTGTGGGGTTTCAGGCGGCTCCTCGAAGAGCAGGCCGGCCACCTGGTCGCTGCCCTCGCCATGGCCGCCGGCGCGGCCTCGCTGCTGGCCGGCTTCGTGTATCCCCTGATCTTGCTGCTGCCACCCGCCGGATGGGTCTTGCCCGCGGCCGACAGCTACGCCCACTACGCGACGCTTCCGGTCGGTCTCTGGACTCTCGCCGCGGTCATCGAGCTGACCCAGCGCAGCCTTCCAGTCGCTGCGCGGGCGTCACTTGCCAACCTGGCCCAGTTCGAACCCCAGCCACACCTGGCCGTGGCATCCGACGACGAGCCAAGTCCGCTTGCCGCCGAGTCCTCGCAGCCCCGGTCTGGCGCATAGTAAACGGGTCGTCCGCCTGGACCGCCAGGGCTCGGGTGGCGTGGCATGGTCAATGGCCCGATGGACGATGAGGATGGCCATGCCTCGCTCGGGTCTGTCTTGAAAGCAAGGCAAAGAATCGGATAATAGTATTTTTCGACCCAAGGAAGACCAGAGATTTCCGTTCGGAGAATCCGTTCGTGGCCGTACCAAAGCGACGTAAGTCAATATCAGCAAAAGGGAAACGAAGGAGTCACGATTTTCTGATCGCTCCTGCCCTGAATGTTTGCCCGCAGTGCAAGCTCGCCGTGCCGCCTCACAAGGTGTGCGAGCTGGTCGAAGAATGCGGCAACGTGCAACGCAGCAAGCCGCATAATCCGATGGCCAAAGAGAAAGCCAAGAAATAAGTTTGACCGATTGCACGACAGCGCGGGCATCGAGCCGGCGGAAGACGATCCGTGGCGGATCGCGCGGTCGCGAGCGAGGAGATTTCCATGGGTCGTGAATGTGAAGTCAGCGGCAAGAAGACCACGTTCGGCAACCACAAGACCGAGCGTGGCAAGGCCAAGTACCTGGGCGGCGTCGGCAAGAAGACGACCGGCATCAGCCGGCGCACCTTCAAGCCCAACCTCCAGCGCATCCACGTCTGGCTGCCCAACGGTCAGACGCGCTACGTCCGCGTGGCCACTTCCGTCATCCGTGGCGGCGAGCTCAGGCTCGAGGTCGACGGCAAGATGCAAACCTTTCCGCTCATCAAAGCGTCCAAAGGCAGCGCGGAGGCTCGCAAGAAGCTCAAGAACCTGTACCCGATCTGACCTGATGCACCTTTGGTGCGTTGTCGTCTCTGATCGCGTTTCTTGCTTTTGCCGGATCGGGGCCTATTCCTCCTCGGCGGCCTTCTGCTGTTCGTGGCGGCGCAGCTGCACCATCACGCTGAGGTCCTCGAGCGTCGAGGTGTCCCCGCCGCTCTCCACGCCGGCCGCGATGTCCCGCAGCAGGCGTCTCATGATCTTGCCGCTGCGGGTCTTGGGCAGCGCATCGGTGAAGTGGATGTCGTCCGGGCGGGCGAGCGCACCGATCTCCTTGACGACGTGGTCGCGCAGTTCCTTGCGGAGGGCCTCGCTGGGCGCGAAGCCTGATTCCAGGGTGACGAACGCCGAGATCGCCTGCCCTCTCATGTCGTCGGGCTTGCCCACCACGGCGGCCTCGGCCACGGCCCGATGGCTGACCAGGGCACTCTCGACTTCCATCGTCGAGAGCCGGTGGCCGGCGACGTTGAGCACATCGTCGACGCGGCCCATGATCCAGTAATTGCCATGCTCGTCGCACCGCGCACCGTCGCCGGTGAAGTAGACCCCCGGGATGTCGCTCCAGTACTGCGCCTTGTAGCGATTGTCGTCTCCGTAGAGCGTCCGCAGCATGGACGGCCAGGGCTGCTTGATGACCAGAAAGCCGCCCTGGTTCGGTCCCACGGGCTGGCCGTCCTTGGTGACGATCTCCGGGATGATCCCCGGCAAGGGCCGCGTGGCCGAGCCGGGGACCGCGGGCGTTGCACCCGGGAGCGGGGAGATCATGATCGCCCCGGTCTCCGTCTGCCACCAGGTATCCACGATCGGGCACTTGCCGCCGCCGATGACCCGGTAGTACCACATCCACGCTTCGGGGTTGATCGGTTCGCCCACCGTGCCCAGCAGACGCAAGCTGGACAGGTCGTGCCGGCGGGGGAAGTGCTCGCCCCACTTCATGAACGCCCGGATGGCCGTGGGCGCGGTGTAGAGGATGGTCACCTGGTAATCCTCGACGATCTGCCAGAACCGGCCCTCATCGGGCCAGTTCGGTGCCCCTTCATACATGACACAGGTGGCACCCAGCGAGAGTGGGCCGTAGACCAGGTAGGAATGCCCGGTCACCCAGCCCACGTCGGCCGTGCACCAGTAGGTGTCAGACGGCTTGATGTCGAAGACCCAGTGCGTGGAGAGGGTGGTCCCCAGCAGGTAACCGCCGGTCGTGTGGAGGATGCCCTTGGGTTTGCCTGTCGAACCGGATGTGTACAGGATGAAGAGGGGATGCTCGCTGTCCAGGGGCTCGGGAGGGCACACGCCCGAGGCGATCGCGGTCATCTCGTGCCACCAGTGATCGCGGCCGTGCGACCAGGGGATGTCCAGCCCGGTGCGGCGAAACACGACCATGTGCTGAAGGTCCGGACAGAGTGCCGCGGCGCCGTCGGCGGCGTCCTTGAGCGGCACGATCTTGCCGCGCCGGTAGCCGCCGTCGGCGGTCACCAGCACCTTGGCCTTGCAGTCTTGCATCCGGCCGGCAAGGGCCTCGGCGCTGAACCCGCCGAAGACCACCATGTGCGGTGCGCCGATGCGGGCGCAGGCCAGCGCCGCAATCACCAGCTCGGGGACCATCGGCATGTAGATGGCCACCACGTCGCCCCTCGCCACGCCCAGGCTCTTGAGCACGTTGGCGAACTTGCAGACCTCGCGCAGCAGGTCCTGGTAGCGGAGCACCCGGCGCTCACCGGGCTCCCCCTCCCAGATGAGTGCGGCCTTGTTCTTGCTGGGGCCCTCGCAGTGCCGGTCGATGCAGTTGTACGAGGCGTTGAGCTGGCCGCCGACGAACCAGCGGGCGAAGGGCGGCTTCCAGTCGATCACCTGGTCCCAGGGCTTGAACCACGACAGGAGCTGCCGCGCCTGGTCGCCCCAGAAACCCTCCGGGTCATCCTTGGCCCGGTTCCAGAGCGCCTGGTATTCCTCGAGGCTCGAGACGTGGGCCGCGCGGGCGAAGTCGGCCGGAGGGGGAAAGACCCGGGTCTCCTGAAGGACGCTCGTGATCGAACCGCTCTTGACCTCGAGGGACATGTTCAGAGGCTCCAGGATCGAGAGAGGAATGGGCGCATCGGCCGGGCCCGTCGAGTCGCACACCCGGGAAGGCCGTCCGAAGGCGCAGGGCTCATCGCGGAGGCACGCTTGATGAGGAACTTAAGCGCAATAACGTTGAAATAGCGTTTACGAGAAAGGGGCAAAAGCTTTGCGACAGACTTGTTCACACGCTCTGCGTGGGAACACCGGTCGGGACGCTCTGCGTGCCATGGATTTCCCGGCCTCAGCACGGGCTCAATCGACGCAGAGAGGCTGTGATTTTTTCGGAGATCCCCATTGTACTGAAAATGTGATCATGATATAATTCAGAACAGCGATGGCCCTCCGTCCTGCTGGCGTTTGCACCCACTCATCCCCGCGAGGCTCCCGTGACAATCCTCCCCCTGCTGCCGGACAACCTCCCCGAGCCCACCCCCGAGCAGGCCGCCAACACGCCCGGTCGGGGCAAACCCAGGCTTCGGGTCCCGCACCGCGATCAGGTTGAATTCACCTGGACCTCGCTCGACGATCGCCTCGATCCCGACTCTCAGGCCCGCGTCGTCTGGACCATGGTCTGCCGCCTGGACCACGACGCCTGGCTCGCCGACATCAAGGCCGTCGAGGGCCACGTCGGCCGCGACGCCACCGACCCCCGGTTGCTGGTCGCGCTCTGGGTGTTCGCCACCCTCAAGGGGGTCGGCAGTGCGCGCGAGCTGGAACGCCTCTGCAAGAACCACCTCGCCTACCAGTGGCTCTGCGGTGGCGTCTCGGTGAACTACCACATGCTCGCCGACTTCCGCTCCCAGGGAGGCGAGAAGTGGGACGAAATGCTCACCCAGATCGTCGCCACGCTCATGGACGAAGGCTTGGTCACCATGGAGCGGGTGGCCCAGGATGGCATGCGGGTGCGGGCCGACGCCGGTAAAAGTTCCTTCCGCAGTGGGGAGCGGCTCAAGGAGTTGCTGGCCGAGTCCGAAGCACAGGTCCAGGCGCTCAAAGAACTGGCTGAAACCAACCCTGACGAACTGTCGAAACGGCAGCGGGCCGCCTGCGCGCGTGCTGCGGCAGAGCGTCAAGCGCGGATCGAGGAGGCGGCACGCCATTGCGAGGAGTTGCGGCAGAAGAAAGAGAAAAGAAACAAGGGGAGAAAAGAGAAATCGTCCGAGGCGCGGCGCGTCGACCACCGATCCGGAGGCGCGGAACATCAACTTCAGCGACGGCGGCTATCGCCCCGCGTTCAACGTGCAGTTCGCCACCGACACGGCGACAGGCATCGTGGTGGGGGTGGACGTGACCAACGCCGGCACCGACAGCGAGGAAATGCCGCCGATGCTCGATCAACTGGAGACGCGTTACAACGACGTGCCGGATGAGATGCTTGTCGATGGTGGGTTTGCATCTTTGGACGCGATTGATGCGGTCGAGGAGCGTGGCTGCAAGGTGTATGCACCGATCAAGGACCAGGAGAAGCAGAAGGAGGCGGGCAAAGACCCGTACGCCCGCAAGCCGCACGACACGGACAACACTGCGGCGTGGCGGGAGCGGATGGGCACGGAGGCGGCGCAGTTGATCTACAAGCTGCGGGCCCAGACGGCGGAGTGGGTTAACGCGATGTGCCGTAATAGAGGGCTTTGGCGGATGCCGGTGCGTGGCCGGACAAAATGTCGGATCGTGGCGACGCTGTACGCGATCACGCATAATCTGATGCACCAGGGGAACGTGCGCGCGGCGGTCGCGGAGGGGCAGGGATGAGGTAAAAAGGGGTAGAAAACAGGCAGCGGAGGGCATTTTCGAGCCTCGATAGCGGAGAGAACACCCACAGGTGACGTGATCGCAGGGGAACTACCGCGACCCCGACCCCTGATCAATCGACGCACGCCGATGGGAAAACCCGCCGTGCGGTCGAAAACTCACAGTCTCAGAGCGTCGCAGACGGCATTCCCACGCGGAGCGTGGGAACGAGGAACAAACCTCTGCCTGCACTCAACTTATTGCTATTTCTACGGTATTGATCTTAAGGGGGCCCCGATAGCGCGTCAATCACCGCGAGCCGGTGTCGCGAGCCGGAGCCAGATCAGGACGTGCCCGCAACGGCTGCGGCGGTGGCGTCAAGCAGGAGCTGCATCTCCAGGCGCTGGAACTTGCGTGCGAGCGCTTCTTCGAAGGAACCCGGGCGCGCGGCGGTGCAGAGATCGATCATCGCCTGGGGATTCCAGGTGTCGCCGCCAAGCACCCGCCGGGTCCACCGGTCGTCGCCCTGCTCCGCGAGGATCGGCCGGGCCGCGCGGGCAATCGCCTCGAAGAGCGGGTGGCGGCCCACCTGGCGAAACCAGTAGGCGGCATTGCCCGGATCGGGCTCGCGGCGATGGGCGATGCCGTGCCACCAGGCCGAGAAGGTACGCTCGCCCAGGTCGTCGGCAGCCTGCGCGGCCTCGTGGCTGGCCTCCCAGAAATCATGGACCTGGAGCAACCCCGCGGCGAGGGCCAGGCGGCCGTTGCGCGCGGCTTCCGGCAGGAGACGTGCGAGCGCCGGCTCGCTGCATGAGCGCTCCAGGCGGGGGCGCGGCGGTGGCTGCCGAATGAGTTCCGGCCCCGGGCTCACCTTCGCATCGCCAAGGGCGGCGTGAGCCACGCACGCCAGCAGATCGGCGGCGTCCACTGCGGCGAGCCCGGCGACACCGGCCGACTCGAGCCGCTCGAGGATCTCCGCGACTGGCTGCCCGGAGTCTCTCAGCCGGGGCACACTGCCCGCTTCGACTCGCTCAAGTAGGGATCCCATCACGCCACCTCGCATCGCGCTGTCCTGCCGCTCAGGCTCACGCTCAGAACACCTTCCACTTCTCCAGGTTCCAGAGCACATCCTGATACAGGACAAAGATCATCAGGCAGACGACGAAGACGACACCGGTGATGATCAAGGGCACCAGGGCCCGTTCGGGCAAGGGCCGGCCGCGCACCTTCTCGGCCAGCAGGAAGACCATCTGGCCGCCGTCCAGGGGCGGGATCGGCAGAAAGTTGATCACGGCCAGGTTGATGCTCAGGATGCCCAGAAAGTGGATCAGGTAGTTGATGCCGGAGCGGGCGCTGTCGTAGGCGAAGCCGACGATGCGGATCGGCCCGGCCAGGCCCTTGGGGCTGAGCCGGCCCACGATCAGGTTGCGGATCGTGCGATAGATCCCCAGGATGTTCTCGACGGTGTCGTCCCAGCCGCGATGCAGGGCCGCGGTGATCGACTGCGGGGGAAGCTTCTGGTAGAGCGTCCCGAAGACCAGCCCGCGCGAGGGGAAGTACCAGTTTGGATCCGGCTCGGCGCTCAGCTCGATGGGCTTGGAGCTCTTGTTCACGACCATCGACACGGCCAGGCTGGAGCTGTACTGGAGGTTCCAGAAGGCCTTGATCCAGCCGGAGGAGGACTCGTCGAAGGTGATGGTCTCCGGCTTTGACGAGGGTGTCGTGGCCTTCGCTCCCTTGAGCTTGACAGCCTCGACGACCCGCGGCGGAGCGATCGTCATCGCGCTGATCACGTTGCCGGCCTTGATACCGGCCCGGTGCGCGGGCGAGTCCGGTGCGACGGCCGCGACGTGCGGACGGACGGGGTAGCAGAGCCCCAGGCCGGGCACGTCCAGGGCATCGCTGGCGGCCGGAGGATCGGTCCAGGGGGGCGAATCGTCCGGAGTCACCGTCAGGGTATGGCTGACCTTCGAGCCGTCGGCCGCAGTCCGCTGGACCTCGACGGTCATGGGTTTGCCGGCGCGGTCGTAGCAGAGGCTCGGCAGGCGAACCGGGTCGACCTCCCGCCCATCCACCTTGAGGATCAGATCTCCCTTGCGAAAGCCGGCCTGGTCCGCGGGCGAGTCCTTGCGAATCGCGACGATCGGCTCGATCGACATGCGCAGACCGAAATCCACGAAGTGCGCGGGCGGGAACGTGACCTGGAGGTGGTCCAGCACCTTGCCCGGCTCATCGAGCGTGCCATCTCGGCGCTCGATGACGTGCACCACCGGCTGGTCGCTCAGCCGCGCCAGCAGCGTCTGGTACTGGCGGACGTCGCTGACCGCGGTGGGGTCCTGTCCCGGCGGCCCGGCGGCGACCAGTGTGTCGATCGGAGCACTTTCTTCCGTTCCCTCGGTCTGCGGATAGTCGGGGGGGCTTGCCATGCCCGCGGGAATCAAGACCCCGTTGATGTTCAGGCTGTTGCTGTTGTGCACGCCGATCAGGGGGCGATCCGAACCGCCCTCGCGCCGGGGCTGAATCTTCAGGCGCACCAGCCCGTCGCGGTCAGGCCGCCTGACGTCGAAGTCGAGGGTCTGCCCCTGGCTGCTGAGCACAACCTTCAGCGTCATGCTGTTCCAGCTCAGGTCGCCCCGGCCGTCGATGGCGACGATCTCGTCGCCGGCACGCATGCCCGCGTCGTAGGCCGGCGAGGCCGGCTCGACCCCGCCCACCCGGGCGGGCATCTGCGTCATGCCGTGCCCGTACGCGAAGACGAAGCAGCCCAGGCCGAGGATCACGTTCATGATCACGCCCGCCGAGATGATGGCCATGCGGGCGCCCACGCTCTTGTTGCTGTAGGCCCTGGGATCGGTGGATTTGCTCTCCTCGTCGGCAGGCTCCTCCCCCAGCATCTTCACGAAGCCGCCCAGGGGCACCGCGGCGATGACGTACTCGGTCTCACCGTGCTTGCGGCCAATCAGAGTGGGGCCAAAGCCGATCGAGAACTTCTCCACCTTCACGCCGTTCCACTTGGCCAGGACGAAATGCCCGAGCTCGTGGATGAAGATGACGAAGCCCAGTCCGAAGACGACCTTGAAGATGTTCCAGAGCCAGATCAGCGTTGCCAGCATTGCACCTCCAGGCGTGCCCGCGCATCGACCTTCCACAACTGGTCGAGCGTCGGATGGGGATCGAAAGTATGATTGTCGAGGGCGGCCCGGCAGGCGCGCGGGATATCCAGAAACCCGATCTCTCCGCCCAGGAAGCGGGAGACCGCGGCCTCATTGGCGGCGTTCAGGGCCGCTCCCGCGGTCCCACCCCGGCGCATCACCTCGTAACCGAGCTCCAGGCAGGGAAACGTCTCGCGGTCGGGCGGTTCGAAATGCAGCGCGACGGCCGTGCTCAGGTCGAGCCGGGGCCCAGGCGCCGGCAGGCGTTCAGGATGCGTCAGGGCGTACTGGATGGGCAGACGCATGTCCGGAGGCGAAAGCTGCGCGATCACGCTGCCGTCAACGAACTCCACCATCGAATGCACCACGCTCTGCGGATGAATGACCACGTCGATCTGCTCGGGCTCCAGGCCGAACAGCCACCGTGCCTCGATGATCTCGAGCGCCTTGTTCATGAGCGTCGCGGAATCGATGGTGATCTTCGGTCCCATCTGCCAGGTGGGATGTTTCAGTGCCTCTTCCGGAGTGACCTCGGCCAGTTCCCTGTGCGACCGGGCTCGAAAGGGCCCGCCGGAAGAGGTCAGGATCACGCGCCGGACGTCGCCGCGCCGGCCGCATTCCAGTGCCTGGAAGATGGCCGAGTGCTCGCTGTCCACCGGCAACACCTTCGCCTGGCGGCTGCGTGCCAGCTCCATCACCAGCGGGCCGGCCACCACCAGCGTTTCCTTGTTCGCCAGCGCGACGGTCTTGCCCGCCTCGAGTGCCGCCCAGGTTCCTTCCAGCCCCGCGGCTCCCACGATCGCGCTGAGAACCCGGTCCGTCGCCGGATCCTGCACCATCCTCACGATGCCCGCACGGCCCTCCAGGACCTCGACATCCAGGCCGTGCAGCATCTGGCGCACCACCTGGAACTGGTGGGGATCGGTCACCGTGACGAACCTGGGCCGGAACGCCCGGGCCTGATCCGCGAGCAGTGAACCGTTCGAGTGGGCGCTCGAGCCCCCAGGACCGCAGCCGGCGGCCGCCGTCATGCTCGATCACGCTCAGCGTGTTTCGCCCGATTGACCCCGTCGAGCCCAGTATCACGACACGAGTCAGCGAGTGGCCGCTCTCCATCAACGTCCTCTGACCCCAGTGCAGGCATGGATTGGCCCGCGTGCACGCCCCCTGACTGCCGCTCCGATCGGCCAGACTGCTGAACTGCGACTGCATAGCACTATAAGAAGTTCGGACACAACCCGACAAGCAGAGCCCGGGCAAGCCTCGAGAGCAATCGGCGAGCATGCGAGCGTTCGGCGAGCGTGCGGAGCCGCCATGATCCGCCCGGCGCCCGGATGCACGGCGCCTGCTTCGGCCCGCCTGTTGTCACCGCCTCGCCGGGACGGGCCGGCGACTGGCCAGCCCGAACTCTCTTCGTGCGTTAGCCCATCGTACGCAGGTCGTTGCGGCAGTCCCACACGCCCCGGCGTCCCGGGCGGAAGGCCACGTGCGCCACTGTCCTGGAGTCCGGAGCGTATGGCCACGTGCGCCACCGCCCTGGAGTCCCGGGCGCATGGCCACGTGCGTCAGCGCGTGGTTTTCACGGGCGCAGCCTCCAACCTCGGGCGTGAGCCCGACCAGGATCCAGCCGCCAGCCCGACCAGGATCCAGCTTCCAGCCTGGCCAGCACCTCGCCGCATCACACGCATCGCCTCCCGGCTCGCCGCGAAGCCCTGGCCCCGCAGACGACTCGTGTGGTCCACCAGCTTTGATGGCGTGTCTTTTTCTTTCACTCGAAACTCGAAACGACCTCACCCTTCCTGATCTCGGTAAGCATCCAGTCGAACGCTGCCAAGAACGTCTCCAGAGGACCAGAGCCAGCAAGCACGCCGAGCTTGAACGACGGTCTCTTGCACAGGGCGGATTCAGAAATGGACAATCCCTGAATCTCGGAGAGCCGACGGGCAAGCTCTGCACGTTTCTCAGCCTCAGAGAATGGAGGAAGCCTCATGTGCTGGAACTGAAGCTCCAAGGTTCCATAGGTCCAGACCGAGAAGAGAAAGTTCTTGCCGAAATTGTTGTCATACATGGGGAAGAACGACCCGTCTTTCGTGCCTTGCCCCCACCAAATACGGAGACCCTGTTGCTTCGCCCATTCAAGAAGTCGCCCGGCGACTGCCGTCTCCTGCTCACCTCGCCGCTTGAGCAATGCTTCAAAAAACGAGGGCTCGTCCCACTGGCGTGACTGGCCCCGATCGGGGCTCTTCTTCTGGCGAGCCAGTTCGGTCTGCCCCAGCACGCGGGGCACAAGCGTCTTGAGGTTCTCGCCCACGAACTGCTTGACCTCGATGGCGAGTACCTCCGCCGGGTCCATCTGGCTATTGAGGAATTCCACGATCCTCCGCAACTCGGGCGGGATCTCGTCGGCGATGAAGAGCAAGCGGACCCGCCCAGCCTGGAGGTTCGTTTTGACTTGCTGCCAGAAAGCGGATGCGTCCTGACTTTCGTCTGGAAATCCGGCGAGTTCGGCCTCGGCGTCGATCCCGTCCTCCCTGCATCGACTTTCGAACCTGGCCTTGATCTCCTCGACGGGCCAGTAGGCAACGGCGTTGGCGGCGTAGTCGAGCATCTGACCGATGACTTCCCGGCGAATCCGGGTGTCGGAACTTCGCTTCACCTCGACCAGGGTGGGGATGGCCTCCTGGTCAAGGAAAAGGTGGTCGAGCGACCAGCGACCCGCCCCATCCTGCTCGCCGGGCACAGCCATCTCACGGGTCTCGAGTAGCCAACGCCTCGGCTCCTCAGCGTTGATCTGGTCCCCGCCAAGGAGATCCGGGTGATCCGCGAGCAGCTTCTCCAAGAGGCTCTCTGAGTCGTACAGAGCTTCCTCCATGGCAAGCAGCGTTGAATCTTCTTTCAGAAGGTAGATGCGACCAGCCACTTGCTCAGCTGCCTTACAACGTAGGTAGCTGCACGGAGGAAGCCCAGACACAAGAAACCCGAGGAATTCCGGGCGTGCAACCCGCCTCGCGTTCCGCTCCAATCATCCACGGGCCGCTTCCCCCCTCTCCTATTCCTGCAATCCGTGCATCACGGACCAGACTTCATGCAGCGCGTGCTCATAGGCCGCACCGGCACGACCCTGATACCGTGCGACCTCAGACTTGAAGTTGTCGTAGTCGGTTTCCTCGGCAAGCCTGGCGAGCACCTGAGTCCAAGCGGATTTCCGCACAAATATCCGGTAGGCGTAATCGGTGCCGGGAAAGACCTGGATTGTGCTTTCGCCGAGAAGATCTGGGAATGTCTGCTTCAAGGCTTCGAGATGGTCTCGGACTCTGGTTCTGATCATGATGCGGTCAGGATCGACGGCCTGGCCAAGTTTGCCATCACCCTGCCGGGCACAGACCGCACTGAAGAATCCGTGTCTGGTGAAGACCCACATGGAACACTCCTTGATGGCCCCAATTCAGTCCGCGGGTGCGCGGCGGTGGCCCGATCCCTCTGCGGAAGGCGCCGTGGACCCGGCTCCGAACGCGACCAGCCCCCACAGCACGACAAGCAGGGTGTTTCGCAGGTTCAGGAGCAGGATCGCGGGCAGCCGCATGGGGACCAGGCCGCGGTGGAAGAAGACCGGGTAGATCAGGAACGTGAGCACGCAGATCGCGGCGTAGAGCGGGCGGGCCCGGCGGCCCGGCGGACCGCACAGCACGCACATCAGGGGGAAGACCCAGATGATGAACTGCGGGGAAAAGACCGGTGAGGCCAGGACCAAACCCAGGATGAGGGCACACGAGCATTGCAGCGCGGAGGCGTGACGCCGCAGCAGAAACGGGGCAACACTGGCGGCCAGCACCAGCAACTGAACATAGCGCGACGCGGCCACGGCGCCGGGTGCCCGCGCGGAGATCAGTTCGTACGAGCCATGGCCAAGCTCCACGGCCATGGGCTCGCCGCTCAGCCGGCCCAGCAGCAAGAGCGGACCGGCGTACAGCGACTCGACTTCCAGCCCCCGCTCGGCGTGGTACAGCAGCGAGGCCGTGGCGCCCGAGCCGCCCACGCCGTACCAGAGCACCATCCCCAGCAGGCCTGTGCCGGCAAAAGCGAGCGAGCCCTTCAACCTTGTTGTTCTCGGGTGCAAGAGCTCCTGAAGCGCCCCCGGAACCGCAGCCAGAACGGGAAAGATCTTGACCAGTCCGCCCAGGGCCGCGAGGACGCCGCCCGCGATCGGCCGGCCGCCGGCCCAGCCAAGCGCGGCGAGCAGCGCGATCAGACCTGGCACAAGGTCGATGCGGCTGACGATCATCCGGCACAGGAAGAAGAAGCAGAGGAAATACCAGCCAAGCCGGCCCGCGACGGCCGCTTCTCCTTCTCGCTGGCCGACCTGCCAGGCGACGACCTGAAGCAGCAGGGCGTTGACCAGGAGCATCTCGCCGATGTAGCCGATGCGGTAGGCCGGCATGCTGCGCCCCACGAGGATCGGCAGCAGGATCTGGGGAAGGGAACCGATGGGATACTCGAGCGGGAAGTCGCGGTAGGGAACCTGCCCTTCGCAGATGCGGTCGGCAACGGAATAGTAGAGCTTGTCGATCGTGTTGAATTCGTCGATCTCCCGGCCGGAGAGGACCCAGGGGCCGACCGTGACCAGCAGCGGGATGAACGACCCGAGCGCCAGGCCTGCCGCAAGGGTGATGTTCCGCTTGCGGAGGCGTCCGCCGGAGCCGGATTCCAGCTCCGAGCGGTCGGTTGTGATCTGCGGGCCAACGGCGATCTTCCTTGACTGGCTCATGACGTTTTCCCGGGTGAACGACGGCGGTCGGGCAAGTCCCGGTGCACCGCGATCGATTCGCACTGGCCGGCCGGCCGGTCCGGCCAGTAAGGTACCAGATCGGGCTCCAGGATAGAACGGGCTCCAACGCGCGGAGGCCGGCGCTCAGCGGCTTCCTGCAAGCAGGATCGGAAAAGTGGCCATGCCCGGCACGATGAAACGCCCCGTGTTGAAACGCGCACTCATTGCCGCGCTCGTTCTTCTGCTGGTGGGAGCCGGCCTGGTCGAGGGAATTCGCCAGTACCGCGCGGCGACGGCGTTTCGCTACGCGCCGGACCGCGTGCCCCGGCTGGTGCACCGGCCCATCTCCGTCGTTCCGGGGGTGTACCTGCTGGGAGGCCTCTCGCCGTCGGCGGCATACGTCGTGGAGACGTCGGCGGGCCTCGTGCTCTTCGACTCCGGACTGGACGCCGACGCCGCCTCGCTGAAGGCCCAGATGGCCAGCCTCCGGCTTGACTGGAAGGCAATCGTCGCCATCTTCCTGACGCACGCGCACGGAGACCACACCGGCGGCGCCCAGGCGCTCAGGGAGCAGACCGGGGCGAAGGTCTACGCCGGAGCGGGCGACCTCGACGTGCTCCGCGCGGGCGAACCGCGCGAGGCTTTCTTCAGCACGTTTCACATGCCCAACCAGGAACTGCACGCGACGACCGTGGACGTCGCGCTGCGGGGCGGAGAGACGCTTCCGTTCGGCAAGACCGTGGTGCGCGCCATCGGTACGCCGGGCCACACGCCGGGAAGCATCTGCTACCAGGTCGAGCAGGCGGGACTGCGCATCCTCTTCGCGGGCGATGTCATCCTCATGCTGCGCGGCGACGCGAAGCCGCGCAACGAGCTGGGCAAGCCGCTGGGCACCTATTCGGCCTACCTGGCCCCGCGCTACCGGGGCGATGCCCGCAACTTCCTGAACTCGCTCCGGCTGCTCCGGTCCATGCCCGTTCCCGACCTTGTCCTTCCCGGACATCCGCGCGGACGTGTCTCCGGAAAGCCCCTGCCTGACGCAGACGCGGTGGGAGGCCCTGCTGGATCGGGGGATTCACGACATGGAAACCCTGCTGGCCCGCTACGAGGCCGACGGTGCGGACTTCCTGGACGGGAACCCCAAGCGTCTGCTCCCGGATCTCTACTACCTGGGGACATTTCACGGGGCGGCGGTGTACGGCCTCGTGAGCGCGGCCCGGCTGCTTCTGATCGACGCGCCCGGCGGACCGGGTCTGGTGGACTTCGTGAACGAGCGGCTCCGCGCTGGGCGTACAGCCAAGGCCGCCGACCGCGGTGATCCTGACCTCGTGCGATGCTCTGAAGACGGCCGGCCTGGGCGAGCTGATCGAGAAATATCATGTCGAGGTGGTGGCTCCTGCCGAGGGAATCGCGGATCTGACGAAGGCCTGTCCGCCCCAGACCCGGTTCATCGCGGCGAACCTGCTGGCCGCCAAGGGGTGGGTCGTCGTGGCGACCCACATGCTGGACGGCCGGGGAAACCACCCGATCGCCTACCAGTTCGAACTCTCCGGGAAGCGCGTGCTCTGCTCCGGGATCATCCCGGTGAAGGTGAACCAGCCCGTTGGCGAGCGCCTGATCTATGACCTGACGCATGCACCCGGCGACCCCGAGCGCTACGCGAGCGCGCTGGCGCAGCTGGATTCCATCGCGCCGGAACTCTGGCTTCCCACCCTCCCCTCCGACGATCAGAACGCGAACCTGTACGACGAGGAGTGGCAGAACATCCTGCGCGACAACTTCGACGTCGTCCGCTTCATCGAAGCGCGCAGAAGGCCTGAATGATGCCGGGGAAGCGGCGCAGCCTTGCGCCCGGCGTATGCCGGCCGCGAGATCGCCCCCAGCATGAAGTTCGCAAGAAATCCCGGAGCCGGCCAAGAAACCTGGGCCGATTTCCTGCGAATTGACACCGAATACATTGGGACACCACAGGTCGAACCGGGGCGGAGGTCAATCACCCCCGTTCGCGTGGAAGGTGCGCGCGTTGCTCACATGCACGTGGAGGCTTTGTACCAGAAGCCAGATTCGGAGAGACAAGGCGTCTCCCTCCCAGCGCCTGATTACTCCACGGGTTTTGCTTCGTGACACTTCGGTGCATTGCCAGCGGATGACCGATTCATTGGGGGAGTTCGATGCGTTCTGCCATGCGGCTGTTGCTCGTTGTGCTGGGCTGCGCAGGGTTGGCTGTGGCCGGGGCCGTCTGGTTCAAGAAGCCTGCCCTCCTGGCCGGCTGGCGCTCCGGTGCTCCTGGCAGCACGGACGCCTCGGTCTCCCGCAAGACGGCCGCGGACCCGAGCCAGCCGCTTGTCTACGATCTCAACGAGGACCGCTTCGAGGACGGCGGCTACAAGACGGCGATGAGCTTCGCTGCCCCGATCCGCGACACTCGGTCGCTCCAGGAACTGCGCGAGTCCGTTCGAGGCCGGGCCCGGCGCGGCATCACACAGGTCCACGGGCTTTACGAGTCGCTGCAATTTGACACTCCCCCGACGCAGCAGCAGCTCATTGCCAAGGCATCGCTCGAGCAATCGCTGGGTTTTCTGTTCATGTACGAAGGAAGATTTCGAGAGGCGAAGAGCTGGCTCGAGAAGTCGCTGGCGACCGCGCAGGGCCCGGGGTTCCCGGCGGCGGTCCGAAGCCGGCTCCAGGCACTGATGGGAATCATCTCGCTGCGTCAGGGCGAGGTGGAGAACTGCCTGGAGTGCGTTGGCCCGTCGAGCTGCATCTTTCCGATTTCCTCCCAGGCCATGCATCGCAACCAGACCGGATCACGCGAGGCGGTCGAGTGGTTCACCCGCTATCTGGATGGCTCTCCCCGGGACCTGCGGGTCATCTGGCTGCTGAACATTGCCTACATGACGCTGGGGGAGTATCCCGACAAGGTACCGCCCCGGTACCTGCTGAAGACCGAGTTTTTCCAGTCCAGGCAGGATGTCGGCCGGTTCGAGAACGTCGCCACGCAGTCCGGCTTGACCACCCGGGGCCCGAACCTCGCCGGCGGCAGCATCTTCGACGACTTCAACGGCGACCACCTCCCCGACCTGCTGACCACGTCGCTGGACGCCGACCTGGGCGCATCGCTGTTCATCAACCGTGGCGACGGCACGTTTGACGACCGATCCGCGTCGGCCCGGCTGGGAGAGCAGGTATACGCCCTCAATCTCACGCGCGCGGACTTCGACAATGACGGCAGCCTGGACGTCCTGCTGCTGCGGGGCGGCTGGGAGAACCCCTTGCGGCCCTCGCTGCTGCGGAACCTGGGCAACGGCGAGTTCGAGGACGTGACCATCGCCGCCGGCCTCGTCGAACCGATCGCCGGCGAATCGGCGGCCTGGGGAGACTACGACGACGACGGCCTGGTCGACGTGTTCATGTGCGGCGAGTACCTCTCGCCCGGCGCCAGCGAAGCCGAAGCGGCGAAGGCCCCCCACGACCGGCGCAACTTCTGCCGGCTCTACCATAACGAGGGGAACGGCAAGTTCCGCAACGTGGCCGAGCAGGCCGGCGTGACGAACGGCCGGTGCGCCAAGGGTTCGGCCTGGGGCGACTATGATAAGGACGGCCGGCTCGATCTGTTCGTCTCCAATATGGGTCAGGAATGCCGGCTCTTTCACAATGAGGGAGGCGGCAAGTTCGTGGATGTCGCTCCGCAACTGGGAGTGACTGGCTCGGCCTTCAGCTTTGCCTGCTGGTTCTGGGACTTTGACAACGACGGCAACCTCGACCTCTACGTGAACGACTACCGCGCCAAGGTTGCCGAGGTGCTGGGAACCGCCATGGGAGCGCATCTGGAGGGGTCCAGCAGGCCCCGGCTCTACCGCGGCCTGGGATCCGGCCAGTTCGAGGAGGTGACCCGGAGCGTCGGCCTCGACCGCGCCATGGCCCCGATGGGCGTGAATTTCGGTGATATCGATAACGACGGCTTCCTGGACCTCTACCTGGGAACCGGCGATATGTCGTACGAGGGTCTCGATATCAACCTGCTCTTCAAGAATGTCGACGGGATGCAGTTCGCCGACGTCACGACCAGCTCCGGAACCGGACACCTGCAAAAAGGCCACGGAGTGTCGTTTGCCGACTTTGATTGCGATGGTGATCTCGACCTCTTCGTCGAGCTCGGCGGCGCAACGCCGGGCGACCAGGGATACAACGCGCTCTTCAAGAACCCCGGCCATCATCGCCACTGGCTGAAGGTGAAGCTCGTCGGCACCACGACCAACCGCGCCGCGCTGGGTGCCAGCATTCGCGTGGATCGCAAGACCGCCGACGGTTCGACCGTTTCAGTTCACCGCACCATCGGCAACAACTCGAGCTTCGGCGGCAATAGCCTGGTGGAGCACGTGGGACTGGTGGACTCCGCAACGGTCAGCCAGCTCATCGTTTCCTGGCCCACCAGCAAGACCACACAGACCTTGCACGACATCAAGGCCGACCAGATGATCGAGATCACCGAGGGTTCTGACACCATCAAGGTGATCAGTCTGCCCACCATCAAAGCCCCGAAGAGCTGAGCTCTTGTCGCGCCGCGAGCCCTCATCGCACGCGGAGGATGCCCCGGTCATCTTCGAATCGGCGCTGACGGCACCAGTGTCGTCTTGCCCAGCACGCTTCCAGCCACGCCCGAGTCCCGGCTCGGTTGTGTCGAACGGAAGCAGCTTGCTCATGACGCCTTCTTCAGTCCACCGTCCAGCGCCTCGGTGGGGTGACCTCGAACTTGCCGGTGGGGGGGCTGAAGCGCACGCCGATCTGCCAGAGCAGCTCGGGCTGGTGCTTGGCCAGCAGGTACTTCATGACCACCTCGTCGGAGGGGGGCATGCCCGCATCCTCGAAGACCACGCAGAGCCGGGCGTGCGGGCGCCGGGTCGCGGCCTCCCAGACCTCGATCAGGCTGTGCGGCCGGCGCGGGATGCGGTAATAGTGGCCGCCGTTCTTCACCGTCACGCAGTCGAACTGGCAGAACTCGTGAAACTCCTTGGGCTCGACCACGTTGCGCACCAGCTCCGCGGCCACCAGCTCGGGGACCCCCTGCTGGTAGGCCGACTCGTCCAGCGTGAATGGCTGCTCCGACGTGGGTTGAGGCGTGCTCTTGCCTTCGATGACCCGGAAGATCTCGGCCTCCACCAGGCGGGCATAGCCCGCTCGCAGCGCGGGGCTGGTGATCACGAGCTGCGGGAATGAGGAGGCCACGCGCACCACTTCGTGGGCAAAGCCGCTGGCCTCGCGCTGGAGCTTTTCCATCCAGTAGCGAACCATCCGCGCCCGGTCGGCCTCGGAATAGCGGAAGTGCTGCGGACCGACGTCGGGAATTGTCAGCTCGACCTCGCCGCCCTCGCGCTGGAGGGTCCGCAAAACCGCATCATAAGCTGCGTCGCCACGGGCGAACTGCTCTGCCGCATCGACATGACCGGTGCGCTTGATACGTACGCGGCGATGCGTTGGCCGGGCAAGAAAGACGACCTCGCGCGCCTGGAAGTCCACGGCGCTGCGCACGTCGTCGACCTCGATCTCCCAGCGCAGGTATCCGGTGCGGATCATGTTCGGACCGCTCGAATGGACACGCGAAGCGCAGCCTCGCCAGTCGTCTCGCGACCGGGAGACATGGCCCTGAGCTCCGGTCAACCGCCCTGGATGGCCGGAACGATGAGGATTTCCGGGGCCGTGGCGTCGAACTGGCGGATCGGGCGGGTCTGCCCCGGACCGTCCAGCCGGAATGCCATCCGGCCAGCGGTGAAGTGCTCCGTGAACTGCGCGCTCGCGGAGGCGACGGTTTCCGGATGGTCCTTGTCCCACTCGGCGAGCGTCAGGTCGCCGTGTCCCGTTTTCAGCAGCCGGAGCCTGGCCATGGTTCGAGTCTCCTTCTCTCTCCGCGTGCGGCATGGCAGCCGCAAAGCCCTCTCCGCGGTCTCCGGCGCGATCGCGTCCGGTCCCACAGCATTGCACAGAAACCGAGTCGCTGGTGTCAGCCAACACCGGCGGACTCCCCGCTCCATTCTAGACCAGGCTGAATTGTAATGCGGCAGCCCAGAACCGGCCAGACGACTCGGAGCCGGCAGTGTCCGGTCCCGGGACGCAGCACCCGGCGTTCACGAACCGCCTGCGGCCGCGGCCTTCGCATGCTTGGCCGCCTTTTCGGGCCGGAGCCGGCGCTTGCCGAAGGTGCCTTTGAACAGCTTGCCCCGCTTGGATCGCTTGTCACCCTTGCCCATATCCCATTCGCTCCTGTGTGCCGGGCAACGATCTCGAAAAGTGTCCCATCGTGGTCCGTCCCAGGATGGCTCTCGCGGCCGTCGCGCCGGATTGATGATTGTCCTTGAGTTTCCCGTGGCGTGCGATTACGATACTTCCATATCCGACGTTTGTCGTGAGCCCCGTCTGTACCGGTTCTCGGCGGGAGGAGACTTCTCGATGCCCCGTCGTCTGTACATCGGCGAAGCGTACGCGCTGCTGGGTTGCCTGGTGGTTGCAGGCTGCGGCGTGCGATCGACCCCGGCGCCGGGGAACGCCTTGCACCCTGCTTCGGCGATCTCGGCTGTGGTCGACGGCCCCCCAAAACCGGGCGTGGCGAGTTTGCGGCCTGCTCCCGTTCCTCCAGCCGCGGCAACGTCCCGGGTGCTTGCGATCCAACCCGAGTCCGCTACGATAACGGCCGACGACCCCGGCGTGCAACTGCTCGTTCTCCAGCATTCGGCCGATGGGACGGTGCGGGACCTGACGGGGAGAGCGCGCTGGCGCGTGCAGCCGCCCGGCGTGGCGGACGTCGAAGCTGGGGGCTATCTTCGTCCCAGGGCCGGGGGAAAGGCCACGGTCCGGGCCGAGTTCGAGGGGCAGGAGGTCACGGCATCGGTCCGCGTCGAGCCGCGTGATCGACGCGACTGGGAGTTGCGCACGATATCGTACCGGTTCTCACCCGACTGGGATGCAATACCGGTAGCTGTCACGGCCGGGCCGACGGCCAGAACGGCTTTCACCTGTCGCTCTTCGGCTACGATCCGGACGGCGACTACCAGAGCCTGGTGCGAGATGCCGGGCAGCGCAGGGTTTCGCTCGTCGCTCCTGAGGAGAGCCTGTTCCTGGCCAAGGCTGCCGGCCGCACGCCGCACGCCGGCGGACCACGGGTGGCGGCGAGTGCTCCCGAGTACCGTCTGCTGCTCGACTGGGTCCGTGCCGGGGCTCCTCGGCAGCGCGGCAAATCGCATGGCGACGTGGTCTCGGTCCGCGTCGAGCCGGCGGGCATCCGCCTGCCTGAGCCGGGCTTCCAGCAGTTGCGGGTGGTGGCCCATCACGCCGACGGCCACGACCGCGACGTCACCCGGCTGGCCATCTTCAAGGTGAACGATGACGCCGCGCTGGCGATCAGCCCGGCCGGCCGAAGCCAGTTGCTGAAGCGCGCCGAGGCCGACGTGATCGTCCGTTACGGCGCGCACGTCGAGACGGCCCGCCTGGCGACCGTGATCAACCCCGATCTGAAATTCGATTTCGGCCGGTTGCCCCGCAAGAACCTCATCGACGACAAACTCTACAAGCGTCTACAAGCGCTCGCGGTCCCTCCCAGCCCGCCCGCCGGCGACGCCACCTTCCTGCGGCGCATCACGCTCGACCTGACCGGTGAGCAACCCACTCCCGAGCAGATTCGGCGGTTCCTGGCCGACAAGGACCAGGACAAGCGGGCCGCGCTGGTGGATCGCCTGCTGGCGCGCCCCGAGTTCGTCTGGTTCTGGCGCATCAAGCTGGGCGACCTGCTCCAGATCAGCCAGGCGCGGCAGGGGAACGGGGCCTATCGCTACCAGGAGTGGATCGACCGCTGCCTGACCGAGAACACGCCCTGGGACGTGATGGTCCGAAAGATGCTCACGGCGCTCGGCGACCCCAATGACCCGGATACCGGCGGCCCTGTGAATTACGCCTTCGACACGCTCGAGGCCACGGTGGCGGCCGAGCAGACCGCCCAGCGGTTCCTGGGCCTGAGGATGCGCTGCGCCCAGTGCCACGATCACCCCTTCGACGTCTGGACGCAGGACGATTATTTCGGCCTGGCCGCGTTCTTTGCCAAGGTTCAGCGTGGCGGCATGGGCGGCGCGGGGATGACGATGAACCGTCCCGTGCTGTCGGTGAACCCGAACGGGAAGGTGCTGCATCTGCGGACCAAGCGCCCGGCCCAGCCCCGGCTGCCCGGCGGCAGCGCGGTGACCCTGGCAGCCAGCGACGATCCGCGCGTGCCGCTGGCGCGCTGGATGACGTCGCCCGAGAATCCCTACTTTGCCCGTGCCGCCGTGAACTGGGTCTGGGCGCAGCTCTTCGGCAAGGGCCTGGTGGACCCGCCCGACGATCTGAGCCGGTCAAACCCGCCGGTTCATCCCGAGCTGCTGGACGCCCTCGCCGGCCACTTCGTGGCGCACAGGTACAACCTTCGCGACCTGATCCGCACGATCGCCATCTCGCAGTCGTATGGGGCCTCCAGCGCCGCCATCGCCGGCAACGAGCACGATCAAAGGCTCTTCTCGCACCAGACCCCGCGTCCCTTGACGGCCCACCAGATGGCCGACGCCCTCGCGCAGGCGACGGACGTGCCCAACACGTTCGGTCCGCTGGGGACCCGTCTGGCAATCCGCATCAGTGACCCTGGTGTGGCCAGCACCATCCTGGACACCTTCGGCCGTTGCCCGCGCACGGCGACCTGCGCGCGGTCCAGACGCCCCCTTTGAGTCTCAAGCAGGCGCTGCTGGTGATCGGCGGCGACACGATCGAGGCCAAGGTGACTCACCTCAGCGGATACCTCGCCAGCGCTCTGGCACTCGAGCTGACGCCTGAAGAACTGATCGAGAACCTCTACCTGCGTACCGTCTGCCGACCGCCCAGCGCCGAGGAGCTGTCGCGCTGGTCGGCCGAGCTGAAGCAGGCGTCCTCGTTGCGTGAAGCCGCCGAGGACCTGTTCTGGGCCCTGCTCAATTCACGTGAGTTCGCTTTCAACCACTGACCGGGAATTCGTCTCTCATCCAGCCCGAATCCAGGAGCTGATCTCATGCCGACCTCGCGCAAGTCCGTGGCCTGCACCGGTCCGATCCGGCGCGACGTGCTGAAAGCCGGAGTCCTCGGCTTCCTGGGCCTGGGGCTGGACGATCTCTTCCGGCTTCGCGCCATGGCCGGCGACGTGACGCGCCGCGCTTCGCCGGTGCGGAACTGCATCCTGATCTGGCTGGCCGGCGGGCCGTCGCATCTGGATACCTTCGACCCCAAGCCCGATGCGCCGCCGGACGTCCGCGGTGAGTTCAAACCGATCGCCACAAGCGTTCCGGGTTTGCAGGTCAGCGAGGTCTTCCCCCGGCTTGCCAGATCGATGCACCGGGTGACGCTGGTCCGCAGCATGACCTCACCCGAGGCCGACCACGGCCGCGCCTCACACCATTTGATGACCGGCTATCGCCCCTCGCCGGCGCTGGAGTATCCCAGCTACGGCAGCGTCGTCTCGAAGCTGCGGCAATCGAGGAACGGGATGCTGCCCCCGTATGTGGCCATTCCGGACGGGCCGGCCTTCTCTTCCAGCGGTTACCTGACTCCCGCGTACGACCCCTTTGCGGTTGCCGGAGATCCCAACCAGGCGAATTTCCGGGTGCGCGACCTCACTCCGCCCGACCGGCTGACCCTCGAGCGGCTGCTGCGGCGCAAGGCCATGGTCAAGTCGCTGGACGAGTTTGCCCGCGATGTGCCGGCCACGCCACTGACCACCAGCCGGGACCAGTTCGCCGAACGGGCCTATTCGCTGATGACCTCGAGCGCCACCCAGGCCGCGTTCCGGATCGACGATGAATCGCCCGCGGTCCGCGAGAAATACGGCCGCACCACGTTCGGCCAGTCTTGCCTGCTGGCGCAGGCTCGTGGAAGCCGGCGTTTCGTTCGTCACGCTGAACGACCGCGGTACCGGCCCGCTGGGCTGGGATACGCACGCGCAGAACTTCCCGACAATCAAGAACACCCTGGCGCCGCCCCTCGATCAGGGCCTCTCCGCCCTGCTCGAGGACCTCTCGGAGCGCAGGCTGCTGCAAGACACCCTGCTGGTGATGATGGGCGAATTCGGGCGCACCCCCAAGATCAACGCCAATGCCGGCCGCGACCATCACGGCCGGGCCAACAGCGTGCTGCTTGCCGGTGCGGGCATTCCCGGCGGCCTGGTGCTGGGCAAGACGGACGCCCGCGGCGACCTGCCCGCCGACCGCCCCGTGACGCCGGCGGACCTGGCGGCCGTGATTTACCTGAAGCTTGGCATTGACCCCGAGCGCAAGTTCGAGGCACCCGACGGCCGGCCGATCCGCATCGTCGATAACGGCCAGCCACCCCGCGAACTGCTCTGAGCTCTCGTCTCTTGCGAGAACGCGAAACGCGAGTGGAACCGCGCCAGGGAACCGGACCGCAACCGAACCGCCCGCGGTTTCACCGCGCCGGGCTCAGGCCATGGCCGGGGCCTTCACTCCGAGGTCCGATTCTTCCGGCTTGCCCCCGAGGGTGGGAATCCGCGAGACGGCGTACATGCTCAGGCCCGACACGGCCGAGATCAGCAAGATGAGGCCGACAGGCGGCAGGGTGATCAGTACGGTGAGCGTGCCGACCACGAGCGTGAGCCCGATCAGCTTGACCTTGTTGATGGGTCGGAGGGCCCCCGCCGACTGTAAGTCCTTGAGGATTGGCCCGAAGAACGGCGCGTCCCGGAGCTTGTTATTGAGCCACGGCGAGGAGCGCACCAGGTAGTAACTCGTGGCCATCAGGAACGGCACGGTTGGCACGCCCGGAACGATGAACCCCAGCACGGTGAGGGCAAACGAGCCACTGGCCAGCACGATGTAGTAGACCTTGCGAATTCCGGTGGCGACCGCGGGCGCCTCGTCGGAGCCGGCGTGGGCCGGCTCAATCTCGTTGCGAAGGAGACGCTGGAGGATCTCCTCGGCAGCATTCACGACCGCCAGATCGGACATCTGGCCTTCCTCGTAGCGGATCTTCAGGTCGCGCCGCCATTGGCTGACCCGCGCCGAGAGGATGCCGGGCCGCCTGCGCATCTCCTTGGCAATTCTTCGCGCCATGTGGGAATCATGCCGGAGGATCACGTTACGGAGCTTGATGCCGTTGGTTTCCTCGCGGACGATCTCCCAGGTGGAGACGGACTGGTGTGCGGGAAATGCCGCCATGGCGGCCCAGTTGGTCCGCTTGCCATCAGGGCGGCCGTCGTGCTCTGCTTCGGCCAGGGCCTGGCGCATCGCCGCGGCGAACCGTTCCGCCATCTCCTGCTCGCTGGCCCGGCCCGGGTTGAACTCCAGCCGGAACAGGCTTGCGCCCAGGTCCACCTGTGCCGCGCGGACCTCTGGCTGCCGCGCCGCGGCACAGATGAGGGCACGGCAAACGGATTCCTGCCCGCGCTGGAACATCCTGCGGTCCCGGACCGTGAGCAGGTTGTGCTCTTCCGAGAGCCGGATCTCGGAGTCGTCTTCAAGGCCTGCCTGCTTACGAGCCGCCGCCGGCTTGCCCGCGGACCGCTGACTCCGAGTGCGCTGCGAACCCATCGAAGGTGCTCCAGAAAAGGAACGGGTGTGCCGATGCACGATGACCGTCTTCATATTCGACGAGCGGGCGTGCCCGATCAAGCATACGCCCGCTCCCATCATTCCGGCCTGGTTGCCGCGCATCCGCTGTGCAGGGCGGCCTTCAAACGGGCCTCAAGAGGTCGACTTGTGGTGCGCATCGGTTGATTTCGTCATGCTGCGGCATGCCCGCTCACAATCGCGGCAGCGTGCCGCACACTCCTTCATGACCTCGCCCGGCCCCTGCTCGCACGTTTCGGCGCAACAGCGGCAGGCCTCGGCACAGGCTGCGTTCGCGAATTCGGCGATCGGGCTGGAGCGGGCGTCAAGCGTTGCGGCCAGGACGCAGAAGGCCTGGCAGTCCGTGGCGAGCGCGACGGCCCGGGCATGCACGTCACGATGCTCCGCGCTCTCCTTCATCAGGATCTGAAGGCAATGATGAGCGGTCTGGTTGCACGCCCTGATGCACTCGCCCAGGGTTTTCAGATGTTCGGCCATCGGGTGAGCTTCATGTTCCTGCGCCTGGAGGCTGTTCCCTCCGGCGAAAACCACTCCCGCGGTACCGGCGCCGATCCAGCTGAGTGCTTCACGACGATCCATTTTGTTCTCCCGTTGCAAGCGCGAGTGTCAGGTTGGCCCGGGCGATACGAACTTCCAGCGAATCAGAGTGGCAATTCATGCGCCGATCATGCGAGCAAGTGGCGAATGCGCGTAGATCGACGGTCTCCCGCACGTTGCCGCGAACCGGCGGGAGCGGTCATGATGAGATCGTGGGGTCGGTCAGTCTTCCGTGAAAAGGGTCGGGCGAAGCAAGCCCAGCGAGGAAAGGTCCGTCATGGCTGTCTCTTCTGAATCGCAAGATCCGCCGGTCCTTGAATCACCGGGGATGGACTGGGCTGGCGTACAGACAAAGGCCGACGGTCCGGCCGGTTCGTTGCCGCTGAGCGATGAGATGCTCAGGCACTGGCCCTCGGGCGACCTCTTTGGGCTCAGCCAGAACGCCGGCATGGGCTGGCAGGCGGTCGAGGTCGCGCGCGATCCGTTTCTCATCCTCAGCACCCAGGGCGGTCTGCGCGCGCCGGACGGAACGCCGATCGCCCTGGGCTACCACACCGGGCACTGGGAGATTGGCCTGCTGGTCCACGAGGCGGCCGAGGAGTTCAAGCGGCTAGGCGCTGTGCCGTTCGCCGGCATGGTCTCCGACCCCTGCGACGGCCGCACCCAGGGAACGCCCGGCATGATGGACAGCCTGCCCTACCGGAACGACGCGGCAATCGTGTTCCGGCGGCTGGTCCGCTCACTTCCCAGGCGCAAGGGCGTTCTTGGCATCGCCACCTGCGACAAGGGCCTGCCCGCCATGGCCATGGCCCTGGCCGGCTCACGAGACCTGCCCACCGTGCTGGTGCCGGGCGGGGTCACCCTGCCCCCGCGCCAGGGCGAGGACGCCGGCAAGATTCAGTCCGTCGGTGCCCGCTACGCCCACGGTGAGCTGAGCCTGCAAGAGGCCGCCGAGCTCGGCTGCCGGGCGTGTGCCAGCCCTGGCGGAGGGTGCCAGTTCCTCGGCACCGCGGCCACGTCGCAGGTCGTGGTCGAGGCGCTGGGCATGGCCTTGCCTCACTCGGCCCTGGTCCCCTCCGGCCAGCCGATCTGGCGCGACGTCGCCCGCCGCTCCGCGCGGGCGCTGGTGGCCCTGGCCGGGCGCGGCATCACGTCACGGCAGATCCTCAGCGACGCCGCCATCCGCAACTCCATGTGCGTTCATGCGGCCTTCGGCGGTTCCACGAACCTGCTGCTGCACATCCCGGCCATCGCCTTCGCCGCCGGCCTGCGCCGGCCCACGGTGGACGACTGGCACGCCGTCAACCTGAAGGTTCCGCGCCTGGTGAGCGTGCTCCCCAACGGCCCGTATGACCACCCCACCGTGCGGGCCTACCTGGCCGGAGGCGTTCCGGAGGTGATGCTGCACCTGAGGGCGCTTGGCCTGCTCGACCTCTCGGTCCTGACCGTGGCGGGCCAGCCGCTCGGGCAGACCCTCGAATGGTGGGAAGCGAGCGAGCGCCGCAAGCGGCTTCGCGAGCGCCTCTTCGAGGCGGACCAGGTGGATCCGGACGACGTGATCATGAGCCCTGCACGCGCCCGCGAGCGCGGGCTGACCAGCACCGTGACCTTCCCGCGCGGCAATCTGTCGCCGGACGGCGCCGTCATCAAGAGCACCGCGATCGACCCGAGCGTGGTGGATTCCGACGGAGTCTACCGCAAGACCGGTCCGGCGCGCGTCTTCACGCGTGAGAAGGACGCCATCGCCGCGATCAAGGGCCAGGGAGATCGGCCGATCAGGCCCGGCGACGTGCTGGTGCTGATGGGCGCGGCCCGATGGGCGCGGGGATGGAGGAGATCTACCAGATCACCGCCTCGCTGCGCCACCTCTCGTTCGGCAAGCAGGTGGCTGTGCTCACCGACGCCCGCTTCTCGGGAGTCTCGACGGGTGCCTGCATCGGCCACATCAGCCCCGAAGCCCTGGCCGGCGGCCCGCTCGGCAAGGTCCGCGACGGCGACCTGATCCGCATCGTGGTCGACCGCGTGAACCTCGAGGGCACGCTGAACCTGGTGGGCGCAGCAGGGGGAAAGGAATTCGAGCAGGGTGCCGATGAAGGAACGCGCGTGCTTGCCTCCCGCACCCCGCATCCGGACCTCTCGCCTGATCCCGACCTGCCCGACGATACGCGCCTCTGGGCGGCGCTCCAGTCCGTCGCCGGCGGCACCTGGGCCGGCTGCGTCTACGATACCGACGCAATCATCAGCGCGCTCGGTCGCCGCGGATGAGGCGTGCTCCGGATCAACTGTGGATCGCCCGTTTCTCCACGGCGAGCGCGGCCTCGCGGAGGGCTTCGCTGAGCGTGGGGTGGGCGTGACAGGTGCGGGCGATGTCCTCGGCGCTGCCGGCGAATTCCATGACGGCCACGGCCTCGGCGATCATGTCCGAGGCGCGCGGGCCGATGATGTGCACGCCCAGCACGCGGTCGGTCGCGGCGTCGGCGATCACCTTCACCAGGCCCTCGGTCTCGTCCATCGCCTTGGCCCGCCCGTTGGCCAGGAAGGGGAACCTGCCGACCTGGTACTTCAGGCCTCGCTCCTTCGCCTGCTCCTCGGTGATGCCCACGCTCGCCATCTCCGGCCAGGTGTAGATCACACTCGGGATCGTGTCATAATTCACGTGGCCCGGCTTGCCGGCAAGGATCTCGGCGCAGGCCACGCCCTCGTCCTCGGCCTTGTGGGCCAGCATCGGGCCGGCAATCAGGTCGCCGATCGCCGAGATCGTGGGGACGTTGGTGCGGAAGTGGTCGTCGACGGGGACCTTGCCCGTCTTCGCCTCGACCTGCACGCCCACGCCCTCCAGGTTCAGCCCCTCGGTGTACGGCCGGCGGCCCACGGCCACCAGCACCTTGTCGCACGAGACGGCGAGCGGCTTGCCCACCTTCGTCTCCGCGGAAACGGTGACCGCGGCGCCCTGGATCTTCGCCCCGGTGACCCTGGTTTCCAGGTGCAGCTCGAGGCCCTGCTTGACCAGGCTTTTCTTGAGCTGCTCGCCGATCTCCAGGTCGGCCATGGGGACGATCCGCGGCAGGAACTCGATGACAGTGACCTTCGAGCCCAGCCGCCGCCAGACCGAGCCGAGCTCCAGCCCGATGTAACCGCCGCCCACCACCACGAGGTGTTCGGGGACCTTGTCGAAGCACAGGGCATCGGTCGAGCTCACGATCGCCTTGCCGTCGAAGGGCAGGAACGGCAAGGGAGTCGGTTCGGACCCGGTGGCCAGCAGGATGTGGCCGGCTTCCAGGTCGACCGGCTCTCCTTCGATCTGCTTCACCTGGAGGCTGGTCGCCGAGGTCAGTCGCCCCGTGCCCTGCATCGTCTCGATCTTGTTCTTGCGGAAGAGGAAGCGGACGCCGTCGGTGAGGCTCTTGACAACGCCATCCTTGCGCTTGAGCATCGCGGGCAGGTCCAGTCCCAGGCCGTCCACCTTGATGCCGTGCCGGCCGAAGCGGTCGCGCGCCAGGTGGTAAAGCTCGCTGGAATCGAGCAGGGCCTTGCTGGGAATGCAACCGACGTTCAGGCAGGTGCCGCCCAGGCTGGCGCGCTTCTCGACGCAGGCCACCTTCATGCCAAGCTGCGCCGCACGGATGGCGGCTACGTAGCCGCCCGGGCCCGCACCAACCACGACCAGGTCAAACCGCTGTGCCACAATTTGCTCCTCGAATCATCGAGCCGCAACCGGAAAGTTGCTTGCCGAACCCTATGGTAGTCAACGCGAACCAGGAGTGCACGGTGCGCCACGCGAGAACGGCGAATCGAGGCCTGATCGCCGTGGCGCGAGATCATGCCGCGTCTCCCCGTGTGCAGGAACCCTGAAAAACAAGAAAGCTGTATTCGCTCGCTCGTTGCGGTGCACTCTGTTGCAGGACTCACGCAGTGCTTTCAGAAATCGGCTGTCGCACGAAGCCTTCGCCTGGCCGCTCTGCGGCAAGCCGAGACTCGTTCGTGGGCGACCGTCCGACTTCAGGACCATGATGCGTGGTTCCATTTCAGCTCAGACTCAAGACCACCGCCGGCCTGCTGAACTATCAGGAACATCCGCGACCTTGGAGAACCCCAGATGATTGGATTGGCGCTCCTCTCCTCGGCGATTCTCGCCTTTCAGGTACCGGCAGCGTCCCGTCCCGCCGTGGAGAAGAAGCCGCCTGCACAGGCGCCTGCGCAGGCGCAGAGCGATGCCGACGGCGATTCCCGCAAGGCGATGGCCGAGTACGAGACGCTTCGCGACAGGACTCCTGCGACCGCCGCCGGCCAGTGGAAGCTCGGGCTCTGGTGCGAAAAGAATGGGCTCAAGCCGGAAGCGTACACGCATTTTTCGGAGGCCGCGCGGCTTGATCCTAGCCGCGACGCCGCCTGGAGGAAGCTGGGGCTCAAGAAGGTCGGCGGCCGGTGGATGACCCCGGAGCAGATTGCCGAGGACGGACTTCAGAAGAAGGCCGACAAGGTCTGGTCGTCTCGCCTGAAGAAGTTGCACCGGGACATTCATGGCGGTAGCGGAGCCAGGAAGCAAGAACTGGCCCGCACCGCGCTGGCCGAGATCTCGGATTCGCGGGCCGTGCTGCCGCTCTACCGCGAGTTCGGCGGCGCGGGCCAGTCCGACCAGTTGATCCTCGTGCAGGCTCTGGGCCAGATCGAACGACCCGTCTCCACCCAGGTCCTGGCCATGCTCGCCGTCTACGGCAGCACGCCCGAGGTCCGGGGACGCGCCACCCAGACTTTGCGGTCAAGACCCTCCAGCGACTCTCTGGACCTGCTGGTTGGACTGATGGTGGACCCGATCCGCTTCGACGTGAGGCCGGTCGGCGGCCCGGGTTCACCCGGCGTCCTTTTCGTGAAAGGCGAGCGATTCAACTCCATGCGGTTCTACGCTCCGCCGGCAGCCCCCAACATCCCCTTCGGCCCGGGAGACATTGCCACCTACGATGCCTCCGGCATGCCCGTCATCGCGCATCGCACTGGAACAAGTTATGTGGCCACCAGTACGGTGGGCGTGCCGGGCTCGAAGACCCTGGTGAAGCAAACGACCAAGGAAGTGGACTATTACGAGACGATCTCGCCCTACCAGCTGATGCTCGAGGCTCAGCGGGGAGCCGTCATGGCCCAGTCCCAGCTCCAGTCGGACGTGGCCGCGATCAAGAATATCAATGCGGACCGCAAGCAGTTCAACGACCGTGTCATGGGAGTCGCCCGCGAGGTCGCCGGTAAGGACCTTGGCCGCAACCCCAGAGACTGGCGCGAGGCTCTCGCCGCACGGAGAAGCTCCCCCAGGAAGCCGACCCGGCCCTCCGAGAAGCCGACCATCCCCGAACTGGCCGCACTGGCGTATCAGCCCACCTTCGGGCCGATCGGCTTTTCCAGCCAGGCCGTGGTCCAGACACGTGTGTTCGTGGATAGCTGACCAGAGCCTCCATCGTTAGCTTCTGGTTCGGAAGCTCCGCCTCTGAACACCACCGCGTTGCCTGCGACCACCGAAAGTCGATCAGTCGATCGTTGTCGCACTGAACGGTGGACAGGCCCTTCCTGCTTCGATAATATCCTGCCTGCTTGAATTGTTCCATGCGGACAGGACCGTCCTCCCGGTTCTTGCCGCGGATCGACCTGGAAAGGACATTCACTCAGGCAGGAGACAGTGCGATGACCGCGGAATGGTACCTGATGTCCGATGGAGCCGCGAAAGGACCGATCACGGCGAAGCAACTGCGGTCCCTGGCGCAGGGCGGCAAGCTGAGCCGGACGGATCAGGTTCGGCGGAACGAGGGGAAGTGGGTTGCAGCCAACCTGATCAAGGGGCTCTTCGACGATGACTTCGAGCTCGGTCACGGTTGCCGTTGCGGTCGCCGAGGAGCCCGTCCCGTCTCCTCCCGTGATGCGTCAACAAGCCACGCCCAACGGAACGCCCATGAGCGGGCTGGCCCGCGTAACCTCGATCAAGCAGTGCATCTCCCGCGAGGAGAAAAAGAGAAAGACGAGCGCGTTTCTGGTCAGCCTGCTGATCTGGCTGGTCCTCAGCATCTTCATGCTGGCGAGCTACGGCGTTCTGCTGGTCGTCTGGTTCTTCGGCTGGTTGATCAACCGGTTGCTTGCCGAGTACCACGTACGGAAGTTGCAGGCACTGGGAACGGCCGCGACCCTGGATCAATTTCCTGAGGTGGCGCAGGCGCTGGCGGCAACATGCCGCCAGTTCGGCGTCACCAAGGAGCCCAAAGTCCTTGTTCTCAGCTCCGGCGAGATGAACGCGTTTGCCGTCCGCTTCGCGCGCAAGAAAGTGATCGTGCTGCTCTCGGAGGTGCTCGAAGGAATCATCGACCAGCCGGCGGAACTGCGGTTCCTCATCGGCCATGAGCTGGCCCATCTGGTCCTTGACGACACCATGGGCGGCAAGTTCCTTATCTATCGGCCTGCGGCGTTCAAGGCGGCCCGTGAGTTCACCTGCGACAACTGCGGTTGCGCGGCCGCGGGCGACGTCTCGGCCGCGAAGACTGCCCTCAAGCGGCTGTGCGTGGGCAACAAGATGCACCACCGGCTCAATGAGCAGTTCCTCGAAGCGGAATCGAAGTACATCTATTCCGGGCTTACCGGCTGGCTGCTCAAGCAGTACCTGACCTATCCGCCCCTGGGTCGCCGGCTCGCAAACGTCCGCGAATTCCACCAGGCTCATTCGTGAACGCGGCAGGCGACCTCGGGCTCAAAGCGCCAGCAGCAGCCGCTCCGGATCCTCGATGCATTCCTTGACACGGACGAGGAAGCTGACGGCCTCACGGCCGTCGATCAGGCGGTGATCGTACGACAATGCCAGGTACATCATCG
The DNA here is from genome assembly GCA_963833985.1 of uncultured Planctomycetaceae bacterium. Classification (GTDB taxonomy): domain Bacteria; phylum Planctomycetota; class Planctomycetia; order Isosphaerales; family Isosphaeraceae; genus Aquisphaera. The sequence continues at coordinate 3,430,008 of CAWIAD010000002.1, read as the reverse complement.
GACGGATGACGATCTGGTCGTCCACGACCACGGGGCGCTTCTTGATGGCGTGCATGCCGAGGATGCCGCTTTGCGGCGGGTTCAAGATCGGCGTCGACATGAGCGAGCCGAAGGTACCGCCGTTGGTGATGGTGAACGTGCCGCCCTGGAGGTCGTCGACGGTAATGGTCCCCTTGCGGGCCTTGTCGGCGAAGCCGGCGATTCCTTTTTCGATGTCGGCGAACGAGAGGGCGTCGGCACCGCGGAGGACGGGAACCATGAGGCCCCGGTCAGTGCTCACGGCCACGCCGATATCGTAGAAGTTGTGGTACACAATGTCGGTGCCGTCGATCCGGCCGTTCACCGCCGGGTAGGCTTTCAAGGCCTCGATGACCGCCTTCACGAAGAACGACATGAACCCCAGGCCCACGCCGTGCCGGGTGCGGAAGAGCTCCTTGAACTGGGCCCTCAGGTCCTGCACGCGCGACATGTCGGCTTCGTTGAACGTGGTCAGGATGGCCGCGGTCTGCTGGGCCTGCACGAGGCGCTGGGCCACGCGCTGGCGCAGGCCGCTCATACGCTGGCGGGTCTCGCGGCTGGACGGGCTGGCACTGACGGCCTGCGTTGCGGGGGCTTTCCCCACGGGCGGGGCCGCGGCGCTGGCCGGAGCGAGATCGGCCGAAGGCCGCTGAGCGGGCGCGGGTGCAGGTGCAGTGGGAGCGGCCGCGGTCTGAGTCTGTGTTTCTGTCTTGCTGCCGTCCGCCGGCTGCGGCTCCAGGTACTCCAGCACGTCGCCCTTGGTGATCCGGCCGCCCGGCCCGGTGGCAGTCACCCGCGCCGGATCGACCTCGTGCTCGGCGACCAGGCGGCGCACGGCCGGGGAAAGGGCCGCGCCGGAGTGCGCCCCGGCTCCGCCGTTGGAAGACACGGACGAGGCCGCGGCCGGGGCTGGCGCTGGGCCCGGCGCCTGTGCGGCCGGAGCGGCTGGTTCGGCCGGCCTGGCCGCGGGGTCGAGCGCGCCCACGGTGGCGCCGATGGCCACGGTTTCACCCTCGGCGACGTTGATCTTGAGGACGCCGGAGGTTGCCGCGGGGACCACGCTGCTCGCCTTGTCGGTCTCCAGCTCGAAGAGCGGCTCGCCGGCCTGAACCTGCGCACCGTCGGGCTTGAGCCAGCGCGCCAGGATGCCCTCGGAGATCGATTCGCCCACGCCCGGAACGGTGATCGGCACGGCCGCCATGACTAATGTGCTCCTTGCTGGACGATCGCCGCGGCCAGCGATCGCACCGGGGTTGCCGCGACGAGGTGGGGGACCGCCGCACCGATGGCCGCCTCGACCAGCTCGGACTGCTCCTGGTCGTGCACCAGCTTCGAGCCCGTGGCGGGGCTGGCGCTGGCGTCGCGGCCGACGTACTGGAAGGGAAAGCCCATCAGTTCCTGGAGCCGGGGCGCCACGAACGTCCATCCCCCCATGTTCTGCGATTCCTCCTGCACCCAGACCCAGTCGCGGGCCGCCCGGTAGCGGTCGAGTACCGCCTTGAGCTCGTCGGCCGGCCAGGGGTAGAGCTGCTCGATGCGCACGATGGCGACATCGCGCTGCTTGCCGGCCTGCTCGCGGCGCGCCAGCAGGTCATAGTAAACCTTGCCCGCGCAGAGCAGCACGCGCCGGCAGCGGTCCGGGGCCGACGCGTCGTCCAGCACGTTGTGGAACCGGCCCCGGGTCAGCTCATCCAGCGGCGAGACGGCCGCCTTGAGACGCAGCAGGCTCTTGGGCGTCATCACCACCAGCGGCTTGCGAAAGTTGCGCCGCACCTGGCGGCGCAGCAGGTGAAAGTACTGTGCTGGCGTGGAAGGCACCGCCACCTGGATATTCTCCTCGGCGCTGAGCTGGAGAAAACGCTCCAGGCGGGCGCTGGAGTGTTCGGGCCCCTGCCCTTCGTATCCGTGCGGCAAGAGCAGGACCAGGCCGCTGCCGCGGCCCCACTTCGATTCGGAGCAAGCGATGAACTGGTCGATGATCACCTGGGCGCCGTTGGCGAAATCGCCGAACTGGGCCTCCCACATGATGAGCATGTTCGGCTCTTCCAGCGAGTAGCCGTAATCGAAGCCGAGCACGGCGGCCTCGGAGAGCAGGCTGTCATAGACGCAGAACTCGGGCTGCCCGGAACTCAAATGATCGAGCGGCTTCCAGCGCGCGGCGGTATGCTGGTCGACGAGCACCGCGTGCCGCTGGCTGAACGTCCCGCGGGCACTGTCCTGGCCGCTCAGGCGCACGGGTGTGCCCTCGAGCAAGAGCGAGCCAAACGCGAGCGTCTCGGCGAACGACCAGTCGATCGACCCGCGCGACTCGATGGTCTTGACGCGGCCGGCGAAGATGCGCGCCAGTTTGGGGTTCACCACGAACCCCACGGGCGGATGGGCGGCCACGCTGGTGATCGATGTGAGGACGTCCTCGGCGACCCCCGTTTCAACGTCCTGAAACGAGTAGTGCGGAGTGAGGCTGGCCCACGGGCCCGTGGCATATCCGGGCGGCACGGTGCGGGGCTCCACGCCGCGCACCTTCACCTCCTCGAACACTTCCTGCATCTTCTCCGCGAAGGTCTCGGCAATCGTTTCCGCCTCGCGGCTGGAGAGCTCGCCGGACATGACGAGCTGCTCGGTGTACAGTTCGCGGATGCTGATCCGGTTGCGGATCTTCTCGTACATCAGCGGCTGGGTGAACCCCGGCTCGTCGCCCTCGTTGTGGCCGTGGCGGCGATAGCAGATCATGTCAATGACCACGTCCTGGCCGAAGGTCTGGCGGAAGTCCGTGGCCAGCTCACCCACGTAGACGACCGCCTCGGGGTCCTCGCCGTTGACGTGGAAAATGGGCACCTCGATCATCTTCGCCACGTCGGTGCAGTAGCGCGTCGAGCGGGCCTCGCTGGGCGAGGTGGTGAAGCCGATCTGGTTGTTGACCACGATGTGGATCGTGCCGCCGGTGCGGTAGCCCGGCAACTGCGACAGGTTGAGCGTCTCGGCCACCAGCCCCTGGCCGGCGAAGGCCGCGTCGCCGTGGATCAGGATGGGCAAACCGAGCTTGCGCCCCCTGTCCGGATGCCGTCTCTGCTTGGCCCGCATCCGGCCCTCGGCCACCGGGTTGACGGCTTCCAGGTGGCTCGGGTTGGGCGTGAGCGTGAGGTGGACGGAGTGCTTCTCCTGGGTGGTGTGATCGGCCGAAAAGCCGAGGTGATACTTCACGTCGCCGTCACCCGCCACGGTCTCCGGCATGTTCCCCTCGAACTCGCTGAAGATCATGCCGTAGGGCTTGTGCAGGATGTTGGCCAGCACGTTGAGGCGGCCGCGGTGCGGCATCCCCATGACGATCTCGAGCACGCCGTGCGACCCGCTGCGCTCGATGACGGCATCCAGCAAGGGGATGAGCATCTCGCCGCCCTCGAGCGAGAAACGCTTCTGGCCCACGTAGTTCTTGTGCAGGAAGTTCTCGAAGAGCTCGGCCGCGTTCAACTTGTAGATGATCCGCCGCTTCTTCTTGAGGTCGAACGCCGGCAGGTTGCGGTGCGGCTCCATGCGCTCGAAGAGCCAGTGGCGGATGTTCAGGTCGCGGATATGCATGAACTCGACGCCGATGGTGCGGCAGTAGGTCGTGCGCAGGATGGCCAGCAGCTCGCGCAGCGTGCAGTGCTCGCCAGGTGCCAGCTTGCTGTAGAAGACGTGGTCAAGGTCCGCTTCCGAGAGCCCGAACGCGGCCAGCTCAAGCTGTTCGTGGGTGTGCGGTCGCGGAACCAGCTTGAGCGGGTCGAGGTCGGCCAGGAAATGGCCCATCTCGCGATAAGCGTCCACCAGCCGGGTGACCGCCTTCACCGCCTCCTGGCCGGGCACGTCCCCGCCGGCATCCGCGGACTGGCCCAGCTCGAACCCCTCGAAGAAGTGACGCCACGAAGCGTCGACCGCCGCAGGGTCCTGTCGCCATTGCTGGTAATAACCCTCGATCAGCTCCAGGTTGCCCCGATTCGCGGCCATCGTACGTGTCATGATTGTCTCGGAATGAGTGCAGGCGGCTGAGATCGCGCGTTCGGGATCAGAGGCCCGCACGATCGCCGCGGTTCGGTCTTCCGCCCGTGGTCACGGGGGTCCAGACGCCCCCCGGCCAGCAACCGAGTCGTCCCGCAGCTGCCTGTTGTTAAATATAGGCGCGAAAGCAAGCAATGGGCCACGAGCTCGCGAACGAGCGCGGTGAGAGGCGTGCCCTGCCTCTCAAAGCCGCTCGATCCAGGAGCGGTTGGCGAATCGTTCCGCAAGCAGCGCCTGGAGCAAGTCGTGAGGAACATCGGCGGCCGGCAGGATCGAGGAAGGCGAGAATGCCGAACAAATCGAATCGATCACGATTTTACGCGGTAGCTCCAGGTTCCTCAAGAACTCGGCGTGGCTGCGGCCCGCGCGATAATCGGGCTGGCGCCCGGGCAGGGCCAGGTAACGGCTGATCCGCTCGAGCGGAAACGAGTGCATGATGGTGCAATGAACGAAGAACCAGTGCCGCAGCCGGCGCTGGGCGCTGCCGGCGAACTTGCGGCCGTCGATCGTCAGGTCACCCGAGCCGGCCACCACGACGGGGCGTCCGGCCAGTTGCAATACCCGGGCGATCCGCTCGAGCACGAAGCGCTGGGCCGTGTCGACCGCGGTGAGCCCGGGTGCGGCCGTGCCGGAAAGGATGAGGGTCGCGTTCAGGGTTCCCGGGCCGATGACCACCGTGCCGCCACCGCTCGACCTGCGGACGATGGGCACTCCATCCGCCTGGCAGGCGGCGAGGAGCACCTCATCCCTGAGCCGGCGCGACGCACCCAGGACCACGGCCAGCGTGGGCAGTTCCCAGAACCTGAGGACATGCCTGCCCGGCCTTCGTCGGCCGCGACCAGGAGGGCCTCGTCGAGCGCCAGGTTCGCCTCCGCGGTCTCGAGGGTCAGGTCCAGCAGAGCCAGATCAACGGACATGACCCGCAGGGACGCGCGTCCCGACCTCCCAGACCGTTCAAAAGTCCTGTTCAACGCGGAAGACGGTGTGGCAGTCGGAGCAGGTCTTCTTCACCACCTGGAACATGTCCTTGATGTGCTTCTGTTCGGCCCCGTCCTTGGTCGCGGCCGAGGCGAGGTCCTCCGAGGTCTTGGCGAAGGCGTCCATGATGTCGTCCCATTTCCTCTGCGGATTGGCCTCATCCTTGGCGTTCTTCAAGTACCCTTCCTTGTATTTCTTACTCTCCTTGGCGAGCTTGGCGAGTTCCTGGGAGGACTTCGCCACCTCTTTCTGACTCTTCCGGAAGGCCGCAATCGTGCGGGTTCCCTTGGTGATGGCGATGTTGTGCTTCTGGACCTTCTCCATGATACGGCCCAGGGGCGTCTCGTTCTCCTTGTGCTTTTCCTGCTCCTGGCCGAGTGAGAGCCCGCCTGCGAAGCCTCCGGCGATGACCGAGCACGCGACGACGGCGAAACCGATCCACTTGCGGTTCATGAGAGGCAACTCCTGTGACGAAATCAGGGTAGGATAATGAGGATGGCTGGGCAGGATCGGTGCACGCGCCGATCCGGACCTCGGTGTTCCTCAGATGAACGATCCGGGGAACTTTAAAGTATCTCCAAACTTCGCGGCCTTCAAGAACCTGTGTGGGTTATGCCTGATTCGCTGGACTACCGTGCGGCCGGGGTGGATCTCTCGAAGTACGAGGAGACGATGGGGCGCCTGCCCCCCCTGCTGCGGCGCACCTACACGCCGCGGGTGATGGAGTGGAAGGATGGGTTCGCGGGACTCTTCCGGCTGCACGACCAGATCGGCCTGCTGTCGCGAACCTATCGCGATCCGGTCCTGGTGGCCTCCAGCGACGGAGTGGGTACCAAGCTGAAGCTGGCATTCGCCACCGGCCGCCACCGCACCGTCGGCATCGACCTGGTGGCGATGTCCGTGAACGACTGCCTGTGCGCGGGGGCCGAGCCGCTCCTCTTCCTTGATTACGTGGCGATGAGCCGCGACGACCCCGAGCTGACCGCGCAGGTCGTCGGCGGCATCAGCGACGGGTGCATCGAGGCGGAATGCGCCCTCCTCGGCGGCGAGACCGCCATCCTCCCGGAGTTCTACCAGCCGGGGGAGTACGACCTGGCCGGCTTCTGCCTGGGCGTGGTGGAGCGGAAGCAGATCCTGGACGGCAGGGACGTCCGCGTGGGCGACCGCGTGATCGGGCTGGGCAGCTCCGGCCTGCACTCCAACGGCTACAGCCTGGCGCGGAAGATCGTCTTCGACCACGCCGGCCTGACGGCCTCGACCCATGTCGAGCGGCTCGGCCGCACGGTCGCCGACGAGTTTCTGGAGCCGACGCGCATCTACACCCGCGCCATGAAGCTGGTGCGCCGCAATTACCGGGTGAAGCGGATCGTCCACGCAATCGCGCACATCACCGGGGGCGGGCTCATCGACAATCCCCCGCGCGTCCTGCCCGAGGGCTGCGCCATCTGCCTGGAGCGCGGGTCCTGGACCGTGCCGCCGGTCTTTCCGTGGCTCCAGACTTTGGGCACGGTGCCGGACGCCGAGATGTACCGCGTCTTCAACATGGGCATCGGCCTGGTGATGATCGTGGCCGAGTATTATGCGGACTCGATCGTGCGCCATCTGCGGCACCAGGCTCAGGTCCCCGCCTGGACCATCGGCACGGTGGTCGCGGGCGACCGCAACGTGGTCTGGTCCTGAGCGGAAGCCGGAAGCCGAAGAGATTCGTTACACAGACGTGCTTTTCCGCGTGGAAAAACGTATAATGCGAGACAGTCGGCACCCCGGCACACATCTTCAGGGAGCACGCGGACATGAGCCTGGGCACGCAAACCCAACCCTACGGCAAGCTCCTGGATTACGAACAGTTCATTGACCACCAGCTTGCCCGCACGCGTGCGCGGATCAAGATGACCGATCTCGCCACGGCCGCGTTCATCCTGCTCATCGGCTTCGTGGGCACCCTGCTTCTGGAGATCGTCCTCGATCACGCCTTCGGCCTGCCTCTGGCTGTCCGCCGCGGCGTGCTGGTCGTCGGTCTGACCACGGCGTTCTCCTATACCCTGCTGCGGCTGGTGCTCCCCCTGGTGCTGCGGATCAACGCCGTCTACGCCGCCAAGACCATCGAGGGCGTGGACGCCACGTTCAAGAATAGCCTGGTCAACTACCTCACGCTGCGCAGTCATCGCGACCGGCTCCCCAAGGCCGTGCTGGCCACGCTGGAAGCACGCGCCGTCAGCGACCTGGCGCACGTCGAGGTCGATCAGGCGGTGAACCAGCAGTATTTGATGAAGACCATCTACGCGTTCTGCGGCGTGGCCGTGGTCTTCATCCTCTACGCCGCGATCCAGCCCAAGAGCATTCTCGATTCCACCAAGCGCGCCTTCCTGGCCGACGTGGTCCGTCCCACGAACACGCGGCTGGCCGACATCAAGCCCGGCAATGACGAGGTGGTCGCGGGCAAGCAGGTGGTCTTCTCGGTGGACACCACGAGCGGCATCCGCCCCGAAGCGGTCAAGCTGCACTTCAGTGTGGACGGCGGTAAATTCTATGCCATCAAGGACTTCGAGCCTGGGCCGAACTACTACGACCCGTGGCAGCTAACCTTCAATAACGTGCAGCAGACGATGGATTACTTTGTGACCGGCGGCGACGCCGAGTCGCTCCACTACACGCTCACCGTCCTGCCGGCGCCGATGGTGACGTCCGTCAAGATCGACTATGACTTTCCATCCTATACCCAGGTTCCCCCGCGCCGCGACATTGACGGCGGCAGCGTGGAGGCCATCGAGGACACGACGGTCACGGTCCATGCCACGACCAACGAGCCGTCGCGGGGGGGCACGCTGAACCTCACCATGGGCGACCCGGCGCCCATGACCGTCGCGGCCGACGACCCGTACAAGCTGACAGGCCAGTTCAAGGTGAGCAAGTCGGGCACGTACACCATCAGTTTCCGCACGACCGGCGGGCAGCTCAACCCCAACCCGGTGGTCTACGACATCCTGGCCATCGCCGACCGTCCTCCCCAGGCCAAGTTCCTCCGGCCCGACCGCCCGGCCATCAAGGTCCCGGTGAACGTCAAGGTCGATCTGACGATGAGCGGCTGGGATGACCACGCGGTCAAGGACGCGACCCTGCACGTGAACCAGGAGAATGAGAGCCTGGTTTCGAAGAACGTGCTCGAAGGCCGCTCCCCGGCGCCCGAGTTCCGCGCCACCGAGGTCCTCGATCTGGCCCAGCTGCACGTCAAGCCCGGCCAGACCCTCCGCTACTGGCTGACGGTGCGCGACAACCACGAGCCGGCCGCCCATAGCGTGCCCACCGCCGCGCAGACCATCGAGGTTGGCGAGCCGGCCAAGCCCGAGGAGAAGAAGCAGATCGAGCAGCAGCAGGCGAAGGACCGCCAGCCGTTCGAGCAGCCTCCGCCTCCGGAAACCGACCAGGCGAAGGAGCAGGTCCCCCCGCCGGACGAGAGTGACGCTGCGCAGGGACAGAACGACACCACCGAACGCCAGCCAGGCGACAAGGGTGCGCAGCAGGGCGGCGCGGGCACCCAGCGCCAGACCCCCGACCAGGGCGGCCGCGGCTCCCAGCAGCCCAATGGCGGAGCCGACCCGGGCACAGCGAACCCCAACGAGGGCGGTCAACCCGGCAGCGAGAACCCGGCCGGTGCCCCGCCCCCCAGCGCTGATCCGAACTACAACAAGATGAAAGACGCCCTTCAGAAACGGGGGCTTCTGAACCAGAACCAGAACAAGGGCAATACACCGCCATCGCCACAGCCGCAGGCCGGCGGCGCAGGGAATCCGCCGCAGCAAGGTAATCCGGGCGCGGGGCCGCAAAATGCAGGGGGCAACCCGGGCCGTAGCGGGTCGTCCGGGACGTCGCAGAACTCCCGGGGGAACCCCATGCAGAACCCCGCCGGCCCGGCAGGCAGCAGGGAGGCTAGCCAGCCTCGGCCCTCCGGCACCCAGAACACGGATTCGTCAGGCAACCCGGTGCAGAGCGGCGAGAAGGGCAGCGACCAGCCGCGCGCCGATGCCACCGGCACGTCGGGGCTGAACCAGGGCAGTCCGAATCCCACCTCAGGGACGCCAGGCGGCTCGAACCAGGCTGCGCCGGGGAGCAATCCGGCAGCCAATGACTCGGTTGCTCCAGGCCAGCGCGATGCGACCGGACAGGGAACCAGGCCTGAAAACGCCCCGCAGTCCAGGCAAGCCCCGAACCCCTCCGCGCACGCCGCAGACGGGCAAAAACAGCCCCGGCACAGGCGGCTCCGCGGCGCCGGGCTCGAACCCGCAGCGCACCGACGCCTCCTCGCCACCGGACACCGCCGACCCGCAGAATCGGCAAAACCCGGAGACGACCCAGACGAACAACGGCACCACGAAGGAGACGACCGGGACCGGCAAGGACAACGCGGCGGGCACCCGGCCCAAGGGCGAGCCGGGGTCTGGCTCGCGTGATGGCACGGGCTCAGCAGGCTCCCGCGATGGCTCCACGTCCTCGTCCTCGGAGAGTGGAAAGGGGACCGACTCAAGCCAGCCGCAAAGCCCGACCGCTGGAGAGGCGGCGAAGAACCCGCCCGCCGAGGGGACGAACCAGGATGGCGGCAAGACCGGCTCGTCGGATGGCCAGGGAGGCAAGAAGGCGGCCGGCAGCGACCCTGCGCAGGCGGACCGCCAGGGCAAGGGAGGCCAGGAAGGGGCGGGCTCACAGTCCAGGGGCGAGCCGCAGGCCGGAGCAAACTCGTCGTCCAATCCCGCCGGCGCCAGCCCGCGAGAGCGGAACTCGGGGGCTCCGGGAAGCGGCACGCAGAGCGACACGCAAAGGAGTACGGCTCCCATCCCGTCCGAGCGAGCCGGGACCGAGAAACAGCCCGGCGGCGCAGGCAAGACAGCGAGCGGTACCCAGCCGCAGGGTCCCGGCGAGCCACAGCAGCCGGCGGCACGCACCGGCTCCGAGCCGGGCTCGGGCTCCGGTGGCAAGGGCGGCGAACAGACCCCGGGACAGGAAGCCGGCAAGACCCAGACCGGCGACAGGAGCGCCCAGGGGCCGGGAGCGAAGAGCGGCCGGGAGATGCCCCAGAACAACAACCCGCAGAACCCCTCCGGCGGGGAGCCCACGCCAGGCGGCTCTGACAACAAGCCGCCGACTGGCGCCAGGAGTAACGGATCGCAGGCCGCCGGCAAGACCGGCGCCGGGCAGCCCACGGAGAAGACGGGTAACCAGGGCAGCGGCGCAAATTCCAACCAGCAATCGCAGGACGGACAGCCGAACACACCCGGTCAAAGTGCCACGCCGCCAGCGAATCCCACGGCCAGAGACGCCGCCGGCAACCCTGCCTCCGCGGGCGGGGAGCCCAAGCAGGGACGGCCCGGCACGCCATCCGGCGGCATGAAGAACGACGGTGGCGAGGCCTCGCAACGCTCACCACAAAATGCCACGGCGGAAAGCGGAGCGTCGAAGCCCCAGAATCCCGGTCGGGCGGCTTCCGGCGACCCGCGAAACCAGGGGAGCGACCCGCGGATCACTCCGGATGAGCGCAATCAATCCGAAGATCCGCGAGTGCGCCGCAGCCCGGAAGCCGGCAAGGGCGCGCGATCCAGCCAGGACCAGCCGGCCGGCGCCGAGGGCACGCCGAAGAAGCAGGCCGGGACCGAGCCGAAGGGTGAACAGTCCGCGAAGATGGCCGGCGAGAAATGCAGGGGCGGGAGACTCAGTCCGCGTCGGAACGAAACGCACAGGAGGCGTCCGGGTCGAAGAACGCGTCCAATCCGGGATCAAGTCCTTCCGAGAAGGCGGCCCGCGAGCCAGCGACCGCGCCTGCAAATGGCACAGGAAAACCGGATGCGAAGAACGCCGAGACGGGGACCCAGGCGGGTGCTGGAAAGGAGCAGGCACCCGGTCAGGCCAGGCCCCAGAAGAATCGGCCCGGTGCGGCGACACCCAAGAATGCAACCTCCGCGCAGGAGAAGACGAAGGAAGCAGGCAAGACGGCGGCCGGGCAGCCCACGAAGAAGGGGCAGGATGAATACAAGAGCCCTGCCGAGAAGTCGAAGGAAGCAGGCAAGACGGCCAAGCAGCCCACCGAGCGCGAGATGTCCGATCCTTCAAACGCCCCGCCGGAGACCGCACCGCCGCAGCAGGCACGCGAGACATCCGGATCGCCGCCCTCCGGAACGCAGTCGAGCCAGAGCCCCCCGCAGAACCAGGCCCCGGCCGGTAGCCAGGCCCCGGCCGGCAGCCAGGCCCCGCAAGGCTCCCGTGGTGACGAAACCCGCGGTGCGGGTTCGAGACCGGGTGAAAGCTCCAGCCAGCAAGGCGGCATGCCGCCCCAGCAAGGCGCCGGCAGCGCTGGCAAGAGCCAGGGGGGGCAGCCCTCGAGTGACGGCCAGGCCGGCAAGGAGAGCCCCGGCGGCTCTCCATCGGGATCGGAGGCCGCCAGCGGCAGCCCGGCTCAAGGGTCAGGTAGCAGTCCTTCCCAGGATTCGAGCGGAGCCGCTTCGAAGAGTTCGGGCGGTTCCCAATCCGGCTCGGGATCGAGCGGGAAGTCCGGCGCTTCGAGCCAGTCTCAGGGCACCGGTGGCAACCAGGCCGGCGCCGGCGAGTCCGGCTCACGAGGATCGACGGAAGCCAGCCACGGCAAGAACCCGGGCGAAGGCTCCAGCGGCAGCGAGGGGAGTGAGGGAGGAGAGGGCAAGGGGAGCCAGGGCGGCAAGGGAAGCCAGGGCGGCAAGGGGAGCCAGGGCGGCAAGGGGAGTCAGGGAAGCCAGAGCAGTGGTGGTGGCGGCTCACCATCCCAGGGAGGCAGTGGCGGCTCGCAGTCGCAGGCCGGCGGTCAGGCCGGCGCACCGGGAAGCCCCGCGGGCGCCGCGGGCGGCTCGCAGCCGGGTGATGGCACCCCCACCGGAGAGCCCGGTCAGGGCAAGCAGCCAGGCGGCGCGGGTGGCAGCCCCATCGGCGGCGGTGGCACGTCCGGGCCGGCCTCGACTGGTGATCCTGCCCAGGACAACAGCAAGCCGTCGCCCCACGCTGCCGATCGAGAGGGCGCACCGCCCGATGATCTTGCCCCGGAAGGTACGCCCCAGTCTGACATGGTTCTCAGGACCATCAAGGACCTGCTCGACAAGGATGCCGTGACGCCCGACCTGGAGAAGGAGACCGGGATGTCGCGCGAGCAGATGGAGCAGTTCGTCAAGAAATACGAGGGCGTCAAGGCCGCGCCCGCGGGCCCCGGGCGCGAGATCACCGTCAAGCCCGGCGATCCGCAAGCCAACGACACGCCCTCGGCCAATCTGCCCGGCTTCGGCCGCCAGGATCGGTTCTCCACCAAGAACCAGAAGGACCGGGGCCAGACGTACCACGACGACGCGCGGAACAACATGGAGGGCATCAGCTTCAAGCCTCCTCCGGAGCTGCGGTCGAAGTTCGAGAGCTTCCGCAGCGCGCTGGCACGGTCCCGTACGGGCTCGTCGAACCGCACTGCTCCGGCCCGCCCCAGCGCGGCGCCGGGTGGAGGAAAATGAGCCGGCGACATCGCCGCCTTCTCTTGCCTCGCCGGAATGCCCATGCTAGCTCCTCTCGCACTGCCGCGCCGCTACCTGGTGGGTTTCGATCCACGCGAGCTGCCCCACCACTTCACCGACGTCCTGGTCGTCGGCGGCGGCATTGCGGGCCTGCGTGCGGCGCTCGGGGTTCCGGAAGCGTACCGCGCGCTTGTCATCACCAAGGATGAGGTCCGCGAGAGCAACAGCCATTACGCCCAGGGCGGCATTGCCGGGGTCCTGGCCCCGGAGGACCGGTTCGACCACCACATCGCCGATACCCTCGCCGCCGGCAAGGGGCTCTGTGATCCCGCGGTTGTCGAGATGGTGGTGCGGGAAGCGCCCGAACGAATCCACGAGCTCATCGAGTGGGGCACCAGGTTCGACCAGGTCAATGGCAAGGTCTCGCTCGGGCTGGAGGGAGGTCACTCGCACGCTCGGATCGCGCACGCGCTGGGCGACGAGACCGGCCGCGAGATCATGCGGGCCATGATCCAGCAGGCCCGGGCGCGGCGGTCGATTCGCATCTGGCAGAACTGCTCGACCATCGATCTCTTGACTCACCAGGGGCGCTGCCGCGGAGTGCTGGTCTGGGACAAGCGGCGCGGCTTCGCGCTGGTCTGGGCGCGGGCCGTGGTGCTGGCCACCGGAGGCGCGGGTCAGCTTTACCGGGAGACCACCAACCCGCCGATCGCCACCGGCGACGGCCATGCCATGGCCTACCGCGCCGGTGTGGAGCTGCGCGACATGGAGTTCATGCAGTTCCACCCCACCGTGCTCTACATGGCGGGCTCGGCGCGGCACCTGCTGACTGAAGCCCTGCGCGGCGAGGGGGCCTATCTCCGCGACAAGGACGGCCACCGGTTCATGCCTGAATGCCATCCCCTGGCAGAGCTGGCTCCGCGCGACGACGTCTCGCTGGCGATCGCACGGCAGATGGCCAGGACGCACCATCCCAACGTTTACCTCGATCTCTCCCATCTCGACCCGGACCACATTCGCAGTCGCTTCCCCGGTATCGTCCGGCTCTGTCAGAGCTTCGATCTGGACATCACGCGTGATTCCATCCCGGTCTGTCCCGGAGCTCACTACATGATCGGCGGCATGACGGTCGATGCCAATGGCCGGACCACGCTGCCGGGGCTCTGGGCGGCTGGCGAGGTGTCGAGCTCCGGGCTTCACGGGGCGAACCGGCTGGCGTCGAACAGCCTGCTGGAGGGGCTGGTTTACGGTACCCGCGTTGCGCACGACATCGCTGCCGAGCTGGATCAGGCCGGGCCCTGGCAGCTCGAGGTGCCGCCGGTCTCCACGTCCGGGACGCCCGCCCCGATCAAGGAAGGCCGCTCGCGCATCGACCTGGACGACATGCTCACCTCGCTCCGCGCCCTGATGTGGCGGCGCATGGGGATCACCCGCAATGCGCAGGGGCTGGAGGAGGCGGCCGCTCAGGTGGACCACTGGTGCCGTTACGTCCTGCCGCATGTGTTCGACGATCCCTCCGGCTGGACCATGCAGAACATGCTCATCACGGCGCGGCTGATGATCGCGGCCGCCACGGTGCGCACGGAGTCGCGCGGGTCCATTCGCGCCTGGATCATCCGGCCCCGGATCTCTCGATGAGCCATCACATCGCGATGAGGCGACCGGATATTGCGTCCTCAGCACCGGCCCGGAAGCAGCCGGCCACCCTGGCGGATGACGTCAAGGCCTGACTGCTATTGGCTTTGCGTGCAGAGATCCGATTCGCACGCGTGCTTTTCATGGCCATCGTCGCTGCCAGCGAGAGAAAAATGGAAAAAACCGCGGCTCCCGCGCCTTTCTGGTTGTGGCGATGGGAACATGGAACGGGATGAGGAGATTGCCGTGGCCAGAAGACCGGCGTTCAACAGCGGACACGAGCTTCGCGTGCTGTTCGAGGCTGGCAGCCAGGTCGGCCTGAGCGACCGACAGTTGATCGAGCGGTTCCAGGCCGCCCCGCGTGTGCACGCGGAAGCGGCTTTCGGGACGATCGTGGAACGGCACGGGCCGATGGTCTACCGGACCTGCCGGCGGTTGCTGGGAAACGATCACGACGCTCAGGATGCTTTTCAGATCGCCTTCCTGATGCTGGCACGAAAGTGCCAGACGCTCTGGGTGGGCGAATCGCTTGGCCCCTGGCTACACCGCGTTGCCTGTCGGGCGTCGAACCGCCTACGGAGCCAGCACAATCGCCGCCGGGCAGTGCTGCACGAGTTTGCAGCCAGGGCGGCCGAGCCACGCGGCACGGTGGAGCATCCGGATCTGCTGGCCATCATCCATGAAGAGCTCGATCGGCTGCCGGATCACTACCGCGCGGCGATCGTGCTGTGCGACCTGGAAGGGCAATCGTGCGAGCAGACGGCGCGGCAGCTTGGCTGCCCGATCGGCACGCTCGGCAGCCGGCTTGCCCGGGGCAGGGAGAAACTGCGGAGCCGTCTCATACGGCGAGGCATCGCTCCGGCCGCGGCAACCTTCACCTCGGCCCTGGCAATCGACGCATCCTCCACCTGCGTTCCCATCTCTCTGGTGGAATCCACGGCCCGCGCTGGGTTCGAGCTCTCGGCACAAGCTTCTGGCAGCATCGTTGCCGCCGGTGCCGGCAGGCTCAGCCGCGAGCTTACCAGGAGCATGCTCATGAACAGGTGGAAATCGGTTGCAAGCACGGGGCTTGCCACAGCCGCAGTCTGTCTCGTCTCGGTCCTGTCTTTCAAGGCCTTGGCCGGGTCGGGAATGCCAGGAGCGAGGCCGTTTCAGGAGAGCGTTCCAGACTCAAAAAAGGTTGCGAAGTCCGCCGGGACGGATGAAACGCCGACTCCGGGCGTGGACAAAAATCCGAACTTCAATCCTGAGTTCGCCCATGACGCCAGGCGGTACGAGAATTATCTCATCGCCATCATCGGCAATTGTCTTTCTGACCGCGACAAACGGGAAGCAGGGACATCGGTCACTCGCGAGGCCATCCTCTACCAGGATGGCACCGCAAAGCTCTGGAGTTTGAAAGCGAAGGATCCGGTCTGTCCGCCCCTGCGCGACACGACTCCGATACGGGAGATCGGTTTCGCGGATAACGAGATGCTGGTCACCTCGGCGGAAAGATCGGTCCGTTTCTGGAACGGCGTGACCGGTGCGCTCATCAAGGATCTTCCCGGCGAGGTGCTCCGACCGCTCTCCTTTCGACAGGATCAGCCTCCCTCCTACCGGTTCGTCACCCTGAACACGGAAGGGACCGAGGTCACGCTCCGGGACGCCAAGTCGTTGGCCGCCGTGGATCATCTTCACCCCGAGGTTTCCGGTGGCCGACGCTGGATCGGTGCGGCGATTGAGGCTGACGGCACCACGGTTGCGCTCATCGCCGACGACCGGACCGTCTCGCTCTGGGACCTGCGTACGAAGCGATCGTTCGCGACTCTCCAGCCTTCGTCACGACTCACCGCGCGCGTCTTCGCAGATGACGTCCCCGCGCTCTTTCAGCGTCCGGTACTGCGCATGGACAAGCAGTTCTGGCAGAGCGTGGAGCCGCTGAAACCCGCGCCCACGCCGGCTCCGGCTCCGGCACCGCCCGCGGCTCAGTGAGCCCTGGGCGATCGCCCGGCGCCTGGCAAGTCTCTGACCGCCACCTGGTTGATCCGCACTGGAACCTCATCGTGCGTCCGGCCGTCGAGCTCTCGGCCGGACGCTTTCTTGCGCACGCCGCCCCATTGCTTGAAGAAGAAAGGCACGCCCGCCGCGGCGCACTGGTCGCGGATCGATCGTACCCAGCCAGCCTCCATCGGCCGGGCGCCGGGACCGCTCTCTCCGCCCAGGATCACCCAGCCGATGCCTGTCAGATCCACTTCTCCCAGGTCTTCGAGCAAGGGCTCGACCGACAGCATCCGCAGCCCCGCCGGTGCGGTCCTCAGGTGCTCGATCCGCGGCAGGCCGTGCTTGCGGTTCTCAACACTCACCCCGAACCAGATGTGCGGCTGATCGGCGGCAAAGGAGAGCCGCGATCGGAGCAGGTCGCGCATTCGCTCGGAGCGCTTGGTGAGCACCTGAAAGGTGTGCCAGTTCGCCTGCCGCATGACGCGGCAAACCTGTTCGATGTAATCGTCCTGCACCTCTTCATGGAACAGATCGCTCATCGAGTTGACGAAGACCATCCGCGGCTTCGGCCAGCGCAGGGGCTCTTGCACTTTTCCGGGCATGAGCCTGAGATCGAACCCCTGTTCATAGGGATGACCGGGCACGCCGCGGAAGCGTTCGGCGAACGTCTCGGCGTAGCAGTGCGCGCATCCCGGGCTGATCTTGGTGCAGCCCCGGATCGGGTTCCAGGTCGCGTCGGTCCATTCGATCTTCGAGTTCAGGCTCATGGAGAGTTGCCAGCGGCAACGGCTCTCAGCTCAGGCATACATCCTTTGCCCGTTGGCCCGCACGGCGACACCGTTTTCCTGGAGGAAATCGAGACAGCGGCGCGGGATGCGGCACTGCAACAGCACGCGATCCTGGTCGTACGTGCGATCCCAGATCTGCGCGTGCTGGGCCAGGTAGGCCAGCACGCGGCCGTTGGCCACACCGGTCTCCACCTCGGCGTCGAGCGCATGCTCGAGCAGCGCCTCGCGTACGGCCCGCTCCAGGTCATCGAGACCCTCACCCCGGGCCGCACTGATGGTCACCGAGTCACGGTGGTGCGCTCGCAGCACATGAAGGAACGAGTGATCCTTGATGCGGTCAGCCTTGTTCAGCACCAGGAGCGTGGGGTGATCCTCCAGTCCGAGCTCGGCCAGCACATCCACAACGGCCTTCACCTGGGCTTCGGCCTCGGGGCTGGAAGCGTCCACGACGTGCAGCAAAAGGTCGGCCTGCCTGGCCTCCTCGAGTGTCGCCTTGAACGACGCCACCAGAGCGTGCGGCAGGTTGCGAATGAAGCCGACGGTGTCCGAGAGCAGGGCCTGGCCGCCTCCCTGGAACCGCCACTTCCGCGTGCGGGTGTCGAGCGTGGCGAAGAGCTTGTCCTCGACCAGCACCCCGGCGCCGGTGAGCGCATTCATGAGCGTGCTCTTGCCGGCGTTGGTGTAGCCGACCAGGGAGACGGTCGGGATGTCGGCCCGTCCGGCGACCTCGCGCTCCTTCCGCGCCTGGATCCGCGCCAGCTTCGTCTTCAGCTCCTGGATCCGGTGGGCGACCAGCCGGCGGTCTTCCTCGAGCTGCTTCTCGCCAGGCCCGCGGACGCCAATTCCGCCCTTGTACCGTGACAGGTGCGTCCACATCCGCTTGAGGCGGGGCATGGCGTATTCAAGCTGGGCCAGCTCCACCTGAAGATGCGCCTCGTGCGTCCGCGCGTGGGTGGCAAAGATGTCCAGGATGACCTCGGTGCGGTCCACGACCTTGACCTCGATGGCCCGCTCCAGGTTGCGCATCTGTGCAGGGCCCAGGTCGTTGTCGAAGACAACCACGTCGGCCTCGTGCGCCTGCACCAGCTCCTTGAGCTCCTGCACCTTGCCGGAGCCGATATACGTCGCGATGTCGATTTGCTGCCGCTTCTGGAGCATGGTGCCAATGACATGAAGGCCGGCGGTCTTGGCCAGCCCGCGGATCTCGTCGAGCGGGTCGTCCTGGGTGGTGTCGTGATCCGGCAGAATCACACCCACGAGGATGGTGCGTTCAGGGCGTTCCAAACGCTCGCTTCGTTTTGTATCGATCAAGATAAGATTGGACCTCGTTTCCATCTGAGGGTTGACGGGAAGGCAACGCTCACCCGGCTCGCCCAAATTCTATGACGCCCCGATGTTCAGGTCAACGAAGAAACAAAGACTCGGGACAGGAGGGCAGAAGGCAGGACCGGACCGGAACCCTGCCGGGCCGGAACCGCGCTCCGTGGCCCGCACCGCAATGGACACACGCTTGCCGAGCAGGTTCGCGGCCCGGCTCGGGCTGGGACTGTTCCGGGTTTCACACCAGCACCTTGCGGGGATGAATCCACCGCACGCCGTCGCACTCGCCAAGGCCCAGCAGCCGTCCCTGTGCGTCCAGCAGAGCAATCTCTCCTTGCGGGACCGAACCTGGGAACAGGCTCGCCGCGTCGAGCGCTCGTCCCTGGCTGACGGAGCGGGTCTGGTCCTCGTCGAGGGAAATGCTCGGCAGGTTCGCCGTTGCAGACCGGGCGGGGAGGAGACGGGCAATCAGCGTATCATGGTTGACCTCTGCGAGATCGAGCGCGTCGCCGAGCGTGAACGGGCCAATCCGGGTACGCACCAGCGTCTGCACCAGCCCTCCGCATCCCAGCGCGTCGCCCAGGTCGCGCGCAATGGAACGGATATACGTCCCGCCACCGCACTCCACCTCGAGCTCCAGCAGCGGCCAGGTATAGCTCAGCACCTCAATACGGTCGATGCGTACGGGCCTGGGAGAAATCTCCACCGCCTGACCCGCTCGGGCCAGGTCGTAAGCGCGCCGGCCATTCACCTTCACCGCCGAGAACGCGGGCGGGCGCTGAAGAATCTCGCCGACCTGGCCGGCGAGAACCTGGCGAATACTCTCCACGTCTGGAATGACGGGAATGGAGACGTTCTCCACACGCCCGTCGGCGTCGAGAGTGTCACTCCTCGCGCCCAGGAGAATGCGTGTGCGGTACAGCTTGGGCATGCGCTGCACCAGGTCGACGAGCCTCGTGGCGGACCCGAGCGCCAGCACCAGCACGCCCGAGGCCAACGGATCGAGCGTGCCGGTGTGTCCCGCCTTCAGTTTCCGAGGAAACCAGCGCACCGCCTGATCGAGCGCGGCACGCGACGTCATCCCCGATGGCTTGTTCAGATTCAAAAGACCCTGCATGATCGCATTCAACTGTGGTTCAAACCTTGTTTCCAGGAGAGCGCTGGCGTACTGACTTCTCGACGAACACACGAAACTGAAGTATGCTCACCTCGTACGTTGCGCTGTCTTGATGCCGGGCGGCGCCTGTCTTCGCTGAGGCCGTGCTCGCCGGGATGCTGGCGTCACCCCTGATCGAGCGACTCATGCCGATCCTGCCCGCCGAACCCGACTTCTTTCCGCCCGACCTGTGGGACCAACCGGCAGGCGTTCCCCGGAACAGCCCGGAGGCCGTCTGGTGGTGCTTGCATGCTCGCCCGCGCCAGGAGAAAGCCACCGGGCGTGAGCTCCGCAAGCAGGCCATCAGCTTTTTCCTGCCCCAGGTCGTCAAGGAAGATCGCACGCCCCAGGGACGGAAGATCCGTTCAGTAATCCCACTCTTTCCAGGTTATCTGTTCCTGCTCGGCGACCGCAACGCCCGCCTGACCGCCTTGCAGGGCAACCGCCTGGTGAACGTCCTGGAGGTTCAGGACCAGGCTGCACTGGAGCGAGACCTGCGGCAGATTCACACGATGCTCGGCTCCGGCCTTGCCGTGCTGCCCGAGCCGGCCGTACCCGTTGGCGCTCGGGTTCGGGTCACCACGGGGCCCCTGACCGGCATCGAGGGAACCGTCATCAGGCGCGGTAAGAAGGACCAGCTCGTGGCAGTCGTCCACTTCCTCGGCCGCGGCGCGACCGTGGACCTCCAGGACTGGCAGGTCGAGCAGATCGACGAGTGAGCTGCCTGTTGCAACCACGGTCTCGAACCCGTTCGCCCACGTCTGCATCATCATTCAATGGCCCGATGCGGGGGCCGTTGCAGACGCGATCTGGCGAAAGTCGAAGCCGGGCAGGCCGACCTGCTCGGGTTCCGCCCCGGCGCGGAGCTGACGAGCGGCCTCGCCGAAGACACGCGACTTTTCCAGCCGTTCCGCGGGATCATAACGATAGCCCGCCACGCGGCGATAATGCACGCTCGTGCGCTCGCAGGCCGCGGCCAGCCGCGCACCGTCAAGTTGAAAATGGTCGCGGCATTCCCGCGGGCCCAGGGGATGAGCAAGCTTCTTGGTGCCAAACGCCTGCCGGGCGTCGAGCTCCCGCAGCACGGCCCCCGCGATCACCATCTGGCCCTTCAGATTCGGATGGTGCGTATCCTCCAGTAGGTTGTCGTCGAGCAGCCCCGTCGGGCTTGCGGCCATCAGCTCCTGCCGCCCATCAATCAGGATGCAGCGCGGATGGCGTGCCGCGACATCGGTGTAGACCTGGCGGAACTCGGCCTTGCAGCGGTTCGGCAAGCCGTCATGCTCGAGTGCCAGGTTGAAATGACTGCGCGCCTCGCCGCTCCGGCCCGACCGCGTCAAGAGCCGACCGAGCCGGTAATGGGCCTCGGCAAAGCCCGGATGACGATCAAGGATCGCCCGATAGAGCGACTCGGCGCGGGCCGGATCTGCCGGCTCGACGCTGCGCACCGCGCCGAATTCGTTCGCCAGGCGCGTCCGCTGCTCCGCGGAGGTCCACGCCGGCAAGACCGAACGGCTGGGCTCGTAATCCGCCTCGTTCGCCGGCGGGATGATAAGGATGGGCAGGGCGCTGATCTGCTCGCAGTAGGAGGCCAGCGCTTCCAGGCGAAGCCGGAAGTTGGCCAGCACCTCGGCCCTTTCACTCGGGCTGCAAAGCGGCGGATCGATGAGCTGATGGCGGCCTTTCAAGGGCGGCGGACTGTCCAGCCGGTTCTTGCTCACCAGCTCGTAGACCAGCCGGCAGAAGGACGAATGCAGGCTCTGGCGGTAGAACGCCTGGAGCCACCAGAGCCCTGGCTCCTCCGCGACGGCGTCGCCCCGGTCTTCCTCGAACCGGGCCGTGAACTCGTTATGGCCCGAGTAGATGATCACCACGTCGGGCCGCCGGGTGATGCTGCTCAACTTCCTGTGTTGCTGTTCCAGCGAGTCGCCCAGGAACGCCAGGATATCGAGCTCGACGGATCGCGCGGGCAGGGCCTCCTGCAATCGCCAGGCCACGATCTGGCCGACCGAGATCCAGGGCCTGAAAGGCTCGCCCAGGGCGCTGGAGCCTCCGAGCACGACGATCCTGGTACTTCCCGGGGCTGCTCGGCAAAGCGGTACGGCATGGCCGGAAGCCGGTGCATCCAGCTCCGCCAGGCGAACGATCCCACCTCCAGAACCACCAGTGCGAGCAGGCACGAGAGACAGGTCAGGAACAGGCGGTCGATCCAGGCGCGTCGCCGCGCACGCCGCAGCGACCTGGCCCAGAGCCAGGCGGCGACCGGCAGGCCGGCAATCCCCGCGACCAGAAGTGCGGCATACGAGAGCAGCACGCCACGCAGAAATAGTTCTGTCGCGGCTCGCAAGAGCGTCCGCGGGAGCAAGGGAATCCATCCCGGCAACACGATCATGGTCAGGATGAGCAAGGCGATGGGAACGGCGAGTGCAAGCCTGCGCAGCCAGACGGCGGCGAGCCTGGATCGTGAGAGTGCCGGGCTTCCGGACTTGCCGCTTTCTGGTACCGAGCCGCTTTCCGGAACCACACCGCTTTGCGGAACTGCGCCGCTTTCAGGAACCGCGTGCGGCATGGAAGACGGCCTCGATGGAGAACTCGAATCCGGGCAGCAGCCGCGTCCGGTATAAAGCGGGAGGGCGCACGGCCTGCTCGGCCCACCGGCCCCGCGAGCGCCGCAGGACCTTCATGAACCCCTCGTCGGCATCGACGATCCAGTATTCGATCACGCCGAGGCGCAGGTAGTCCTCCGGCTTCTCGTGGTAATCGCGCTGGCGAGAGCTGGCCGAGACCACCTCGATGACGATCTCGGGAACCCACTGCGACCAGATTTCATCGTCGCTCTCTGCCTCCGGAGGCGGCGTCTTGTAGACGGCCAGGTCGGGATGCCGTTCCGATTCCAGGTCAGAGATCAGCAGCTTGCACTCGCCGCCGGCAGCGATGGTGTGAATGCGACCGGGTTTGGCTGCGTCGTACTCGTGAAGCTGGCGGCGTATCGCGTGAATCATGGCCAGGTGATAAGGTTTCGGCACATCGACCATGGCGACAATTCCCCTGCCCAGCTCGAAGAGCCGGCCTCCCTCGGTCTCGGCGTGCTCGAACTCCGCCAGGCTCATGGCGCGTCCCTGGTCAGAGGGGCCGATGCGGATTCTCGTCACGGTGCTCATGGCCGGCTCTCCGCGGGACGGGCTTGGGGCAGAGAAGACACTTCCAGGGGAACCATCAAGCTTGCCGGAAGGCAGACGCGTTCGCCGCAAGCCTGGAAATCGAGCTTCACCTTTCAGGAACCGCGTGCGGCATGGAAGACGGCCTCGATGGAGAACTCGAATCCGGGCAGCAGCCGCGTCCGGTAAAGAGCGGGAGGGCGCACGGCCTGCTCGGCCCACCGGCCCCGCGAGCGCCGCAGGACCTTCATGAACCCCTCGTCGGCATCGACGATCCAGTATTCGATCACGCCGAGGCGCAGGTAGTCCTCCGGCTTCTCGTGGTAATCGCGCTGGCGAGAGCTGGCCGAGACCACCTCGATGACGATCTCGGGAACCCACTGCGACCAGATTTCATCGTCGCTCTCTGCCTCCGGAGGCGGCGTCTTGTAGACGGCCAGGTCGGGATGCCGTTCCGATTCCAGGTCCGAGATCAGCAGCTTGCACTCCGCACCCCCTGCGACACCATAAATGAGCTGGGGCCGCTGCTTGCGAAGTTCCGAGAATTGCTCGCGGATCGCGTCGACAAGCTTGAAATGGCCCGGTTTCGGTACATCGACCATGGCGACAATTCCCCTGCCCAGCTCGAAGAGCCGGCCTCCCTCGGTCTCGGCGTGCTCGAACTCCGCCAGGCTCATGGCGCGTCCCTGGTCGGCGGGGCCGATGCGGATTCTTGTCACGGTGCTCATGGCCGGCTCTCCGCGGGACGGGCTTGCGGCAGAGAAGACACTTCCAGGGGGACCATCAGGCTTGCCGGGGGAAGGCAGACGCCGTCGTCGCAAGCCTGAAAACCGAGCTTCAACCGCAGCGTCAGGTTGGACGACAAGCCTTCGGAGGTCAAAGAGAGGCGGATCGGCAGTTCGACTTTCCCCTCGTAGACCAGCGGCGGCCGCGCGTCCGGTGTACCGCCTGGACCGGTTTTCCCTGGGGGATACTCGACAGTGAGCTTCGCCGCGGACGTTCCCTCGTTGAGCGTCAGCGACGTCGGCTTCATGAGCGGGTCGCCGGCCGGGTTGGCGTAGATGTGCCAGCCCGGCTCGATCTCCAGGGAGACGACCGCGCGCAGCAAGCCGCTGGTGGACGGCGAACGGGTGTCAAGCCACCGCGCGGTGGCCTTGACATGGGAAGGGCCCGCCCGCGCCGCGGGCTCCGACCCGCCTCCGTCCGGCCTGGGCACAACCGCGCTGCCCCGCGCGTCGAGGTAGTCTTGCAAGCCGACCAGCAGGAGCGGCATGGCGGCGGGGTTCTGTTGCATGGCCGAGCCGAGGGCCTCGAGCGTGCGCCGGGCCGGCTCCAGGTAGCGCGGCTCACGCGTGGCGCGGGCCAGGGCCACGAGGTCGAGCACCGCTGCGCTGTTGCCGCTGGGCAGTGCGCCGTCGTACAGGTCCTTGGGACGGGCGAGCAGGCTCTCATGATCGCCGGCCGTGAAGAAGAAACCGCCTTGCCTGGTATCGAAGAAGTCGGCGACCATGCGATCGGCCAGGGTCCGCGCCTCGTCGAGCCAGCGCGACTGCCCCGTGGCCGCGTGCAGCCGCAGCAGCCCGTGGACCAGGAACGCATAATCCTCCAGGTAAGCGGGCAATCTGGCGCTGCCTGCGCGGTAGGTCCTGAGCAGCCGTCCGCCGGGCTCGCGCAGCTTCTCCAGCAGGAACCCGGCGCAGTTCTCGGCGGCGCGGCGATATTGTTCGTTCTTGAGAACGCGATAGCCGTCGGCATAGGCGGCGATCATCAGTCCGTTCCAGGCGGTGATGATCTTGTCGTCGCAGCGCGGGGCCTGGCGGCTGGCGCGCGCCGCGAGCAGGCGGGCGCGGAGCGGGGCGAGTTGTTCTTCGAGCCTGGCCGGCGTGGTTTGCAGCTTGCCGGCCTGTTCCGCGAGTGGTCTGGGCTGGAGCAGAACGTAGCGGCCATGCTCGAAATTCGGCTCCCTTTTCAGCCCGTAAACCTGCAAGAAAGCCTCGGCCTCGGGTCCGCTGCCGAGCGCGTCCTTGACCTCCTCGCGCGTCCAGACGTAATAGGCCCCCTCGCCATCGGCCGACTCGGCGTCGAGCGAGGAGTAGAAGCCCCCCTGCGGCGCGGTCATCGTCCGGGCCACAAAGGCGAAGGTGGCCTCGGCCTCCCGTCGCCAGCGGAGATCGCCAGTGCGCTCAAACGCCATCAGGTGAACCGAGGCGAGCTGGGCGTTGTCATACAGCATCTTCTCGAAGTGCGGCACGATCCAGTAGCGGCTGGTGGCGTAGCGGTGATAGCCGCCGGCGAGCTGATCTCGAATCCCTCCCCGCGCCATGCGGTCGAGGGTGAAGAGTGCCATGAACAGAGGGTCGTTTCGCGCGGGCCTGCTGGTGGACGGTTTGCTTGCGCCGCTTCTGGCTGCATCCCGGCGCTCCTGGTCGAGCAGGAAGACGAGGTTGGCGGGCTCGGGGAACTTGGGCCGGCGCGGGTTCGCCGCGCTGAAGCCGAAACCTCCGAACTCGGGATCGAACTGCTCGGCCAGGGCTTCGCGCCCGGAGGCGGCCAGGGCGGGCGAGAGCTCCGGCTTCTTGCGATTGGCCGGGCTCGCCAGCTTGCGGCGGACGATCTCGGTCAGCCCGGCCGCCGACCGGTCAATCTCCGCACGTTCCTCGCGCCAGGACTTGACGATTCCTTTGAGCACGCTCAGCAAGCCGGCGAATCCCTGGTGGTCGCGAGGCGGCAGATAGGTCTCGCCGTAGAACGGGCGGCCGTCAGGCAGGAGGAACATCGACATCGGCCAGCCGCCGGTGCTGAACGCCTGGAGCGCGGCCATGTAGATCTGGTCAACGTCCGGGCGCTCCTCGCGGTCCACCTTGATGCACACGAAGTGCTCGTTCAGGAACCGGGCAATCTCCGCGTCAGAGAAGCTCTCGCGCTCCATCACGTGGCACCAGTAGCAGGAGCTGTAGCCAATGGACAGGAAGACCGGCTTGTTTTCCGCCTTCGCCCTGGCGAACGCCTCCGGTCCCCAGGGATACCAGTCCACCGGGTTGTGCGCGTGCAAGAGCAGGTAGGGGCTGGTTTCCTTGCTCAGCCTGTTGGTGGGCCGAGCGTCCTTGCCGGCAGGCTCCTGGGCGCCCGCATCGCTGCCCCGGCCCATTGTGCCGGCCAGAGCGAGCAGGACGCAGACCGCAACGTTCAACCGGCAGTCGAAGGCGAACCTGGCGAATCTCGGTTGCTGCATCGAGTGTCCCTGCATCATGAGCGAAGCGATCGCCGGAAGCACAGCCAGGCAAAGGCGACCCTGGCGCTGGCTTCCGGGCGCACGGCCGACACGTTGATTCTAAGGTGAAACCGGCGGCGAACCAACCTCGGCTGGTCGCGCGGCGCCCGGGCAACGTGGATCGGCCCACAATCCAGGGGCCTGTTGCCCCGCCCCGGCTCACGGGCCGGTGGTGGCGCCGCGGGCCGATTCGGTGACCTTCACCGCGGCCATGTCTTCGAGCGGCTCGGTGAGGTCGTCGTGCTGCAAGAAGACGCGGCAGGTGCCGATCTTGGGTTGCGACTTGGTCACCTTGACCTTGATGCCCAGGACCATCTCCTTGCCCGGCCCGAGCCGCTCGATGAGCGGGAAGAGCAGCCGGTCACCCTTCTGGAACGACTGACCCTCCGGGCCGCCCGCCGTGTCTTTCACCTCGAAGTTGTCGGACAGCTTGGCCGAGACCAGCAGCCGCGTGGCTTCCTTGGTGCCGTAGTTGCGCAGGCGGATCTGGAACGTCGTGGTGCCTTCGACATCGACAACCCTGCGCCGCTCGCGCACCACCAGGTCGACGTCGGGCATGCCCTGCACGTCGGTGATCTTGCGATCCTTGAGCGCTGCCACGTTGTCGCAGCGCGACTCCACGTGCACCTCGTAGGCGCTGATGCCGCCCATGCGCACCTCGAAGATCAAGGGCGCGGCTTCTCACCCGGATCGATCTGCGGAATGGTCCATTGCAACCGGCGCGAGGCCGTGTCGTACTTTGCTCCCTGCGGAATGGCCATGAGCCGGCCGCTCACGCCCAGGGTCGCCAGCACCTTGACGTTCCGTGCCGGCGCTGTGCCGGGGTTCTCCAGCGCGATCGCATAGTTGGCGATCGTATCGGTGAAACGCTTGTCAGGGCCGGTCAGGGTCATGGTCAGCTTGGGCTCGACAACCGTGACGTTGCGAACAACCTCGGCCGCTTCCTTGTCCACGTCCACATCCTCGCTGGTGGCCGTGACCGTGCACGTCTGGTCGCCGCCCTGGATCGCCTCGACGGTGAGCGGGTCCAGATCTTCACGCTGGCCGGCGCGCAGCTCCTGGATCGGCAGCTCGAAGCTGTTGTCCTCGTTGCGCTCGCCCGTGTCGTGCCTCAGCCCCGCGCTCAGCTTGGCCTTGACGATCACGTTCCGCGCCGGGCCGTTGCCGGAGTTCGTGATCGCGATCCGGAACTCGGCCGTCTTGTTCTTGAGCACCTTGCCCTCGATGGGGGCCTGCACCACCTCGAGCTTGAGCCGCGGCCGCAGGACCCGGCTGGTGGCCTTGCTGCCGGCCTGGAACGTCACCGTCGCGGCGTGGTCGAAGGCGCCATCGGTCTTCGTCGGCCGGACCTTGAGCAGGATGGTCCGGTCGGAACCCGCGGGCAAGGCACTGATACGCCAGCTCAGCAGCGATTCACCCACCTGCTGGGCCGCCGGCTGGCTGCTGACATACGCCAATCCGGCCGGCAGCCGGTCGCGCACCATCACGCCCTGCGCGTCGGTCGAGCCGCTGTTCTTGACGACGATCTTGACGATCGAGTCGCGGTTGAAAATCATGTTCGCCGGCGCCTGCACGTCGACGCTCAGCACCACCTCCTGCTTGCCCAGCGTGAGACGGTCGGGTGGAAGGACGAAGCTGGAACCCTCGCCCGATTCTTCCTCAGGCGGTGCCGCGCCCCCCTGCCCGGCCGGCGCGGCCGCCCGCGCAAGCGGGCTTGCAACGCTCTTGGCACCGTCCGCGGCCGCCGGTTCGGCAACCCGCTGCACCGCATCGTCGCGCGGCGCGGGAACCAGCCGGCGCGTGCCTTTGTCGCCCGCCGCCGGGGACGCAGCCGCGGTCCTCGGCTTTGCTCCGATGACGATCGGCAAATCACCCGGCTCCTCCATGGCGCCGCCGGCAGACCTGCGCAGGGTGCCGGGTGCCGATGCCGGCGCAGCTCCGTTCGGATCCTGCGCGGCATCATCGCTGGGAGAGATCGGAGGCAAGGGTGTGATCGGCATCGCGCTGAAGTCGGCCGACCTGTCCGCGGCCTTTGGTTCCTGCCCGAGCGCCAGGGGCCCGGTCAGGACCAGCACACAACCGATCATGATGAGAAGTCGCCGGCCCATGGAAACGGTCCCCTCCTTGGGAACGGCCCCGCTCGACGCCGCGCCGATCAGACAGTACACCGGTCAGGACCCGTTCCAGACAAACAGAGAGGGTCAATCCAGCGCAGCCCGGCCAGGCGAGCGCACCTGCGGCGCAGGCCGGAGCTCGGCCACTCGGACGATCCGCTTGATAGCAAAACACGTCCGGCCCGGGAAGGGCAACTTGGCGGATTCGCCGTTCCCATGCCACCTGTTCCTCAGCTCCGCCGCATGGCCTCGGCGCTCGCGACGGCATCGGCCAGCCGGCCGGCAAGGCTGCCCACGTCGTCGGCTGGCAGCACGGGCCACGAGCGCACCTCGGCCAGTCCGCGGAACCAGGTGCACTGCCGCTTGGCAAACTGCCGGGTCCGCGTGGCGATCCGCTCCATGGTGGCAGCCTGTGAGAACTGGCCCTCCAGCATCTCGTGCACCTCGCGATAGCCCACGGCCTGCGCCGCCACGGCGCTCGGGGGACGGGGTGCCGACCACAAGGCACGCACCTCCTCGACCAGCCCCGCGCCGAACATCGCCCGAACGCGCGCGTTGATCCGCGCGTGCAGCTCGGCGCGCGGCAAATCGAGCGCGAAGACCACGGTCTCGACCGGTGCGGTGCGATCATGCTGCTGCTGAAGCTGGCCCAGAGTTGCGCCGGTGAGCTCGATCAGCTCCAGGGCCCGGATCACCCGGCGCTGGTCGTGGGGATGGAGCCGCGCCGCGGCGCTCGGGTCCAGCGCTGCCAGCCGATGGTGCAGCGCCTCCGCTCCGTGCTGCCGCGCCTCCTCCTCCAGCCGGCCCCGGACCGCGAGGTCCGCCCCGGGGCCTTCAAAGAGCCCGCGTAGCAGGGCCTTCAGGTACAGCGGCGTGCCGCCGACGAAAAGAAACCGCTTGCCTCGCCGTTCAATGGACTCGGCCGCCTCCATCGCCCACCGCCGAAAATCGGCCACGCTGGCGGATTCCCAAGGATCGAGCATGTCGATGAGGTGGTGGGCCACCCCGCCGCGCTGCTCGATCCCTGGCTTGGCCGTGCCGATGTCCATGCCGCGGTAGAGGGTCATCGAGTCGACGGCCACGATCTCCGCGTTCAGCCGCCGGGCGAGCTCCACGCCGACCGCCGTCTTCCCCGAGGCCGTCGGACCGGTCAGATAGATCGCCCGATGGAACAGCCCAAGCTCCATTCATGCACCCCCGCGCCGGGAGACGACGCATCCGCAGGAATCTGACTGGCCACCAAGACACGGTGTACATCGTTACATTGGGCGCGTACAATTCCATAGAGGAGCAGAATTCCGTGGCCGCTGGCAAGTTGCACCTCGCCGCGCCTTCCAGAGTTGCCGAGAGAACTCATGACAAGCCTACACGCCCACTACCCGCGCCTCCACGAGCAGGCCGGTTCGGCAGCCGGACGGCCTGCCGCTCCGGCCCAGCCGTCGGCCCGGCTGAGCCTTTTTATCAACGGCACCGCATATCATATCCACCGCATGGCCGCCGACCCAGGGATCGCCAGCAAGGCCTTCCGGCTCAGGAAATTCGACGGCACCGAATACGATGTCGCCGAGACCGTTCACGGCCCGGTCTGCGATTGTCCCGATTTCACGTTCAAGCGCGAGGGAATTGACCCGCACGGCTGCAAGCACGTCCAGGCTTTGGTGGCCTGCGGACTGATCGACCAGGCGGTCGGCGAAGTGGCATCCGGGCCGCTCCCGACGGACGAGGGTCCGCTGCCCCGTCCTCCGCATCGAGCCGCCGACGTCGTCCCCGTCAACGGCCAGCCCACGACCTTCCTGGAGATCGTCGAGCACGAAGCGATGGGGTATCGCGCCTGGGGCACGGCGACCGGCCGGTTCCTGGCGGACCAGCTCGCCCGTCTCGCACAGCTCATTCGCTGGACCGGTGCCCAGACCCCCGAAGATCATGAGGATCGGATGGAGGTCTACGAACGCGAGCTGCGCGAGCGGTTCTACGAGCAGGGATATCGCGACGGAGCCCGGAGTCATCTCGACCCCACCGACCCGCCCCACCGTTGAGCGCTCGGCTGCCTCCGGTGATCCCTACCGCTCTGTTTCACCGGCGGAACCGGCAGAGTCCGCCTGACCGGTCTTGCCGGCACTCTTTTTGCACGCCTGCGTGGCGGGTCGTTTCTCAGTTTTTCGCACCATCACGGAGGCACACACCAATGCAGACTGTGGTCCTGGCACTGACAATCTCCTTGAGTACGATGGGTTGTCACGGTTGCCGACACGGCGGCGGGCACCGCCATGCTTGCTACAGCGCCTGCTACAGCGGCGGGTGCTATGGCGGGGGCGGGTGCTACGGCGGCGGATGTTATGGCGGCGGCGGCTCCTATGGCGGAGCCGGTTACGGTGGCGGGCTTGTCCAGAGGGGATTCTTCCGCGGCGGGAACCGGATGGCCTACGCTCCGATGTCCTACGGCGGCGCGGGCTACGGACAGATGGCCGGATACAGCCAGGGAAATTATGGGTACGCCTCGCCGGCAACCACGTACCAGCCTTACTCGCAAGGCGGGACTCCCGTCTATTACGGCACGCCCGGAATGATGAACGCGGGCACAACCGGCAACACGGGTATCATGGGCACGCCCGGGACATCGACCTACTCCTCAACTTACGGCCGGACGGTGCCAGGCAACATCATGAACCAGGGAAACGGTCAACCGGGTGCCGTGATGAACCAGGGAAACGGTCAACCGGGTGCCGTGAACAATGCTCCGGGAATTCCCGGCACTCAGTCCGGCAACCTGAACACTGGCGTCGGCAACGTGATGAACCGCGCCGAGGGGATGACGAACCCGACCTTGCCCGGATCCGCGTCCTCATCCGGCGCAGTCGCACCTCCCGCGCCGGCGCCCAACCCGTGACCACCCGGGCGGGGATGACCTCTCCGCCATGGCTTTGAAAAACCTCTCGACACTCGCAAGCGGGTCGAAACATCTCCTGTTCCGGCCCGCTCCTCTTTTCGAACCCGTGGTGCTGTGCAACACAAGGTCGCCTCGTCATTCTGTTTGCCGCAAATTGGCTCTCGAAGAGTCGGCCTATTCCGCTGATCACCCGGATTCTCTTCTTCCCGGCTCCGAGAGCTTGAATCAACCGCTCCCATCACCCAGAATCTGACTCAAACCATAGGTTTCACCTCATCGAGAATCCCATCTGATTCCGTTCATTTCGCACGTTTCTTATTTTGCTGTAACTTTTCCGACGGTTCTGCGCACAACAGCTCTAGTCGGGAGCAAGCATGGTGTCTTCAACCGGTCCGGACTGGGAGCAGATCATGGAGCGGGCCAGCGGTGGCGACAGGCCGGCCCGTGAGCAGCTCATTGCGGGGCTTTCGCATGGTGAGACTCCTGCCGAGTTGTCGTATAACTCGGGTGTGATGTCTCTCCATTTGCGGCTGAAGCAAGACATACCGACCCACGACCGAAGCCGCGAACCCGCGCCTCGCCAAGGAGCCTTTCCCCTCTAAGAACCTGAACCGGCACCATGATCCAAGGCTGTCTGACTGCCGGCTGAGAGTGGCGTGGGCTGCCTTCTCAAGTAAAGGACCCTGATCGGTCCGGGCGCTCGGTTTGCGCGCCGGCGGCGGTTGCGGCACCAGCGCCGTGGGAACACACTTCGCCGGAGGCTACCGATGAAAATATTCTTAAATCGGCTCATACCGCGTCAACCCGGGTACCCGGTCGAAGTCGGCATCGTTACTGGCGAGGTGACTGAGACCTTGGGATTGCATCACCGCGACGACGAGCGCATCACCCATGAGGAGCTCATGCTGACGGCTCACGAGAGTCGCAGCTTCGACCAGGGGCGGGGTGATGGCAACGGTCTGAATACCCAGGAGCGGGATCTGAGCGACGGCCTGAACGTGAAGGGTCAACCTGGGGATCTCGATGTGATGTTTGCGCAGTCGAGTCGCGATCCCGGCCGGCTGCCAGCCAAACCGATCGAGCGCTTCCAGTGTCATCAGGCGATGGGCCATCTCACTCAGGACGTGCGTCGAGACGGAGCCAACGTGCTGCTGGTGCTCGATCCGCTTCAGGAGCTGGGTGCAGGGCCGACCGAACGTGGGATGGTTGGTGAAGTGGTAAACGAGCGTATTTGCATCAAGGAACACGGCCGCAGCAGCCGGGATCTGGTCGAAGGTCATCGCGACTCCAGAATGCCGTACTCATCGTCCTCGGCGATCCTCCGCAGAACCTCGGGGTCGCCGGTCCATTTCATCATTCCAGCCGTCCGCTCGACCCAACTGAGCTGCGACTCAATGGTGATGCGGACCACTTCCTGCTCCTTCAGCGGCAGCGGCTGGACCGGCTTCAGCACGCCGTTCTCGTAGATGGCTTCGACGGTCAAGGTCATCACTCTGGCTCCTGGCAGTGATCCCAACACTCGGTGATTAATCTGATTCTACCCCAGGCCGAACCAGGCAGGGAGATGCACACGATGCACAAGACGCTCGAAACGGTCACCGCTTGTTGGTTTGCGCGCGCCGCAGCAAAGGACCCAACCTGGGCTCGCGAGCGGTTGCTCCACGCGCCGCTCTGCGCTGCGCTCTCGTTCTTCGTTTCCTTCGCGTCCTTCTGTTCAAGTTCGGTTTGGTCCACACCGCGCGGGGCAAGCACTGTGTGGACCTTTCTCTCCGCGGACTCCTGCGACGTACGTCGCCCGCGAGCGCGACGGATTCAAAGCTCAAATGCAGCACCCAAACGTGAGTATCTTTCGGTATTCATCGGCCCAACCCCGACCTCTGGAACGGATTGAGGCTGGACAAGCTCGCTCGCCGGGATCGGACACGATGACTCGACGTTACAACGTCACCGGCTAGTTCTGACGCGGTTTGCGTTCTTAAGGAACTGACCTCGACAGGTCCGGGCGCTCGGACTGCGCGCTCGGGTCGATGATCGCCTTGTCTCATCCCACGATTGTTCCTTCAGCCCAGGAGAACCACCATGCGCCGAAGACTACGGCGCCGGCAACGTAGCATCGCCTGTCTTGTCGGAGTCGCCGGCTCCGGACACAACGAGCCAGG
Organism: uncultured Planctomycetaceae bacterium; assembly: GCA_963833985.1. GTDB lineage: Bacteria > Planctomycetota > Planctomycetia > Isosphaerales > Isosphaeraceae > Aquisphaera. Next base: position 3,396,995 of record CAWIAD010000002.1, on the reverse strand, counting down.
GCCTCATGGCGATTGATAGCGTGTTGAGCGGATGGACGCCGGTGAGCAAGCCCGCCATGAAGGGATACGCTCCGGGTATCTCCGGGCGAACGGTCCCGGCAGGTCTCGATCTCTCCGGCATGCTACCCGTGACGAAGCTTGGTAGCGGCGGCCCGGTCGTACAGCTTGGTCCTCTCGACGGTGTGATCCTGCAAGCCTTCAGTCTGACGAAGCCGCAAGGCCGGCGCGGGTGGTTCGGAGGCGAACCTTCGCGGTCCTGACGAATGATGTTCGTGTGCCCCTCTTCCAGCCGGGGTGCGGCCGGGCGAGGGGCCGTTCCTACGCTCTGATGACACAATGCGTGATGCAGTCCCGTTCTCCTCGACTCCGCTCTGAATGATGACCCCGGCCCGCTGCTTCAGGTAGCCCGACTTTCGCAGGAAGGAATTAGAAGACAGGCTCGCTAATTCACATAATCCTCCCATCCTGACGTCTCCATGCTCAGACTAGGCAGTCTGGATAAGGTTGACAACCGAAACCAGGCTCATTTCCCACTTCATCCCAAAATAGTGACTAATTCTAGTGGCTCCCGCCTTGATTTTCTAAGGGCGCCATGTCATCTATAGTGACCATGTACATCCGCAAGACGGTCCGACGATACAAAGATAAAACATACGTGAATTTCTTGTTGGTCGAGTCCGTCCTCACCGACAAGGGACCGCGGCAAAAGGTAATCTGTTCACTCGGTGATCTCTCGCCCGCGCCGCCCCAAGAGTGGCTTGCCTTGGCCCGCAAGCTCCAGGACGCACTCACCGGTCAATTGTCCCTCCCGGGGATGGTCGATGAGGATCCGGAACTCGAGCGACTCAAGCAGCGCTTCCCCTGCAAGCCACTCCCCCCGGCGAAGGCGGCGTGACTGCGTCCTCGACCTCCTCGGCGGACGATCTGATTTCGGTGCACGTCGATCGCGTCACCTCCGAATCGCCCCGGCCCGCCGGTCACGTCCATGTCGGTCGCGAATTCTGGAAGCGATTGGGCCTGGACGACATCTTGAAATCACTGGGCTTCACCCCGTGGCTGATATCATTGACCTGCGCGATGACGCTCAATCGGCTCATTCATCCCGCGGCCGAATACTCCATGCCCGACTGGATTCGATCCACGGCTTTGGCCGACATCCTGGGCGTCGACTTCTCGCGCCTCCCCGACGATCCCCTGTACCGCAACCTGGATCGCCTGCACCACCACCGCGCCACCATTGAATCGGCCCTGGCCCAGCGCGAGCAAAGCCTCTTCAACCTGGGAAATACGGTCCTGCTCTATGACCTGACGAGCACCTATTTCGAGGGGAAAGCGGATCTCATCCCCAAAGCCAAACGCGGCTACTCCCGCGATCACCGGCCCGACTGTAAGCAACTTGTGGTGGGGCTCGTCATCGGTCGTGAGGGGTTCCCCCGCGCTCACGAAATCTTCGAGGGCAACGCTCAGGATAGGCAAACGCTCAGCACGATGCTCGACTTGCTCAAGCAGCGCGTGGGGCTTCCTGAAGGCTCCACGATTGTCGTCGACCGCGGGATGGCCTTCGCGGAGAACATCGCGGAGCTCCGTCGACGCAACTTGCATTACGTCGTAGCCGCTGGACAGAAGGAACGCGATCGCCTCCTCGCCGAATTCGAGACGGCTGAGGGATTCACAGAAGTCATCCGCCAACCTTCACCCCGCAATCCTGGTCAGAAGAAATCGTCCGTGCGGGTCAAGGCTCACCCATCGAATAATGAGCTTCTGATATTGTGCATAAGCCAAGAGCGGGTGGAGAAGGACCGCGCTATCCGCACCAAGCAAGAGGGGCGTTACCTGAAGGATGTGGCGCGACTTCAAGGACGAATCGAGAAGGGACGGCTCAAGAAGGAGATCAAGATCGGCGAGGCGGTTGGCCGGCTCAAGGAACGCTACCCTCGGGTGGCTCGCTATTACTCACTGACCTTCGACGTCAAAACCCGACAACTCAAGAACCAACCCGATGAAGAGAAGCAGAAGGTTGCAGCGAGCCTTGATGGCAGCTATTTGCTGCGTAGCGACCGTCTGGAGCTTACTGGCGACGAGGGGTGGCGGATCTACGGCTCTCTCACTCGAGCCGAGAATGCCTTCCGGTGCATGAAAAGCCCGTTGTGCGAGCGTCCCATCTTCCATCACCTGGAGCACAGGGTGGAATCGCATATTTTTCTGTGCGTTCTGGCATACCACTTATTGGTTGCCATCGAGACGACATTGCTGCGTCAAGACATACACACGTCGTGGGCAACGGTTCGGGACCTGCTTGCCAAACACGAGATTACGACAATCGTTCTGCCCACCGACCAGAATGGAATGCTGCGGATACGTCGGAGCGCCACGCCCGAGCCCGACCACAAGGTTCTGTACGAGGCGCTCGGAGTTCCGATACAGATCATACGTCCAGTAAAAACCTGGGAGCAAAGCCGGCCCAATAGTGACTGAAAAATCGACGGGACCCTGATTTTCAAGTGGTTCCCCGGCCCAGGGTGCGGAAGTTAGGGTAGGGCATCATGAAGACTCTCCCGCGGCGCGGAGGATCTGCTTCTCGAGCCGATCGGACAGGTACATCCCCGCCTGCCTCAGTTGTTCGAGTACCCGGCGTACGGCCTCGATCAAACCTTGCTGCCTGGCCACGAGAATCAGGCCGAGCGTGCCCTGGGTTTGAAGGTTCAGAACCTGGGCGCATTGCCGCGCCGGCTGGTCATCCAGGACGGCTGCCTGCAATCCGCTTCGCCTCGGGCGGCCTGTCCCCCCTCATCGTCATTGTAACCTTGGGCATTTCCTCAAGGACAGGGGCGCAATCGCGTGGGGCTGCCAGGAGGCCATCGGACAACGTTGCCGATGTCTGTCTTGCCGCCGAGCTGTCGATTCCGGGACGCTCGCGGGCGTACAATCGTTGGTATCAATCGCCTGTTCGTCCGCGGAGGGCAGCATCATGCCCGTTCACGACTGGACCCGTGTTGATGCGAAGTTGTTCCATGCTTTCCACCACGACTGGATCACGAACCTGTCTCGCGCGTTGCACCCTCGCGGCCCCATGGCACGAACACCATGCGAAGGAAGGAGAGTGTCTCAAGAGGTCGTCTGGCGGGTGCATCCAACCGCACGCAAAGCTCTGCCAGCCGGTGGGTTGCGCTGCGCTGACCCACCCTACGAGCGGTTCCGCACGACCTTCGGGGACGATCCCAATCACAGCCGATCGACCGCGTGTTCGGTGATGCCGAGGGACCGCTGCACCGGCGTCGCTCCGCGCTGATAAGATCCTGGACCGCCATTCGTAAGCCCATGTCATTGAAGGACTTTAATGTGGAGCACCCGGCGCGCGCGAGGGCCGCTGACCGAGGGCACGACGCTCTTGCCATTGCATGGCCGATATGTTGGACTTGATGCTGGGAAAGTACGCCACGGTTCGGCGACCTCTCACTGTATGACCCGCCTTTATCTGTTGATTCGTTGAAAGTAACGAGGGGCGGGGTCATGGCCGTGGCACCCACCTTTTGAGGTGCTTATGTCCGCCACCCTCTCCCCGGTCGAGATCTCTCCTGACCTGGCCGCGCGATTTCCAGCCGTCCCGCAAATCAACGACCTGGCGATCCGGGTTGGAACGGTCAACGGCTCGGGAAGCCAGTCCGCCAACCTGGTCCTGCTCCGCGCCCTGTACTCCATGGGTCTGCCTTGCAGTGGAAAGAACATCTTTCCGTCGAACATCGAAGGCCTGCCGACGTGGTTTCACATCCGTGCCAGCGCCAGGGGATACGTCTCTCATCGCGTTGATCCGCAGATCCTGGTCTGCATGAACGAGGCGACCGCCAAGGACGACCTGATGCAGCTTGTCCCCGGGACAGTCTGCATTTACCGGGACGATTTCGACGTCCAGTTGCGCGGGCTGCGCGACGACGTCCTGTTCTTGCCGGTGCCGTTCCAGAAGCTCGTCGAGCAGGCGTACCCTCCCGACAAGACCGACAAGGGCTATCGCGACAAGCTGCGCAAGGTCATCAACATGGTCTACGTGGGTGTCCTGGCCTCGGTCTGCGACATCCGGATGGAGGCCGTGGAGAAAGGCATTCGCCGCGAGTTTCCCGGCCGCAAGGCCAAAGCCGCGGAGATCAACATCAGCGCGGCGACACGCGGTTATGAGTGGGCCCGGGAGAACCTCCCTGCCGATCTGCCGTTCCGCGTGGAGCCGATGGAGTCAGCGCAGGACCGGATCCTCATCGAGGGGAACAAGGCTGCCGCCCTGGGGGTGCTCTTCGGCGGTGCGAGCGTGCTCACCTGGTACCCGATCACGCCTTCCAGCAGCCTGGCCGAGTACGCCGAGGAGTTCCTGAAGAAGCACCGCACGCTGGCCGACGGCAAGCACACCTACGCGATCGTGCAGGCTGAGGACGAGCTGGCCGCCGTCGGCATGGCCATCGGCGCCGGCTGGGGCGGAGCGCGGGCGCTGACGGCAACCTCGGGCCCCGGCATCTCGCTCATGAGCGAGTTCGTCGGCCTGGCGTACTTCGCCGAGATCCCCGTCGTGATCATCGACGTCCAGCGCATGGGGCCAAGCACGGGTCTGCCCACGCGGACCAGCCAGGGCGACATCCTCAAGCTGCACCTTCTGGGACACGGCGACTGCCGGCATATCGTGCTCATACCCGGCTCGGTGGAGGAGTGCTACTCGATGACCATCGAGGCGCTCGACCTGGCGCAGCAGTTCCAGACGCCGGTCTTCATGGCCACGGACCTGGACCTGGGCATGAACCTCTGGCTGAGCAAGCCTTTTGTCTATCCCGAGAAGCCGATCCAGCGCGGCAAGGTGCTGAACGCGGCTGACCTGGAACGGCTTGGCCAGTTCGAGCGCTACAGGGACGTCGACGGCGACGGCATCTGCTATCGCACCATCCCCGGCACCGAGAACCCGCTGGCCGCTTACTTCACGCGCGGTACCGGCCACAACGAGAAATCCGGCTACAGCGAACGGCCGCAGGACTGGAAGAAGAACCTGGACCGGCTGGCACTCAAGCTGGAGACGGCGCGGAAGACCGTTCCGGCTCCGATCATCGAGGGTCAGTTCGGGGCCCCTGTCGGCCTCATCGCCTATGGCGGCACCGACTTCGCCATGGCCGAGGCGCGCGACCTTCTGAGCCAGGAAGGCATCAACACGGAGTACTGCCGGATCCGCGCTCTGCCGGTGTCGGATGACGTCGTCCGGTTCATCGAACGGCATCAGCGCGTGTACGTGATCGAACAGAACCGCGATGCCCAGGTGACCACACTCTTGCGCTCGCAGCTTCGCGGCGCCCTGGCGGATCGACTGGTTCCCATCACTCACTACAACGGCATGCCGATCGCCGCCCAGAACATTGTCCGTCCTATCCTGAGCTGGGAAAAGCACCCGTCGGGACCGGGCTGGCCCACCGGCAACGTGGAACATGACAACCCCAGGGTCCCGCACGACGAGGACGTCTCCCCCGAGTGAGCCGGGGCGGTCACCGTTGCAGCGGGCAAATATCGGAACTCTTTCAATACATGTTCTTATCGAGGCAATGAATCCATGGCCAGCGAAGCGACCATCACGGTCCAGTCCAACGGGCATACCCTTTCCCTGCCGACCCTCGCCTTCCAGGGGCTGCCGTCCACGCTCTGCAAGGGCTGCGGCCACAACAGCATCACCAGCTACCTGATCGAGGCCTGCAAGTCGATTGGGGTGAACCCCTACTTCACCGTCAAGCTCAGCGGCATCGGCTGCTCGAGCAAGACCCCGGCGTACTTCTTGCAGTCGAGCCACGGCTTCAACGCCCTGCACGGGCGCATGCCGTCGGTCGCCACGGGCGCCTTGCTCGCGAACCACAAGCTCGTCTGCATCGGCATCAGCGGCGACGGCGACACCGCGAACATCGGCATGGGACAGTTCAAGCACGCCTGCCGCCGGAACGTGCCCATGGTGTACATCGTCGAGGACAACGGCTGCTACGGCTTGACCAAGGGCCAGTTCTCGGCCACGGCCGACCTGAACAGCCCGCTCCGACGGTCCAGCGGCGAGCCGAACAACGTGGCCCCGTTCGATCTGTGCATGGAAGCCCTGGTGGCCGGCGCGACGTTCGTGGCGCGGTCGTTCGCCGGCGACAAGAAGCAGCTCGTGCCCCTGCTCAAGGCCGCGCTCAAGCACAAGGGAACGGCGTTCCTCGACATCGTCAGTCCGTGCGTGACGTTCAATGACTTCGACGGCTCGACCAAGAGCTGGGACTACGCCAAGGAGCATGAGGAGCAGCTCCAGGAGGTGGGTTTCGTCCCGCGGCTGCCGGAGATCGAGGTGGAGCAGAAGGCCGGCCAGGCAACCCGCGTGCAGCTTCACGACGGCTCGTGGATCACGCTCCGGGCCCTCCATCACGACGAGCATAACGTCACCGACCGCGGCTCCGCCCTCCAGTTGCTGGAGCAGGCGCGGCACAAGGAAGAGCTGCTCACCGGCATGCTCTACCTGGACACCAAGCATCCGGACTTCATCACGAACCTGAATGTCGTGCAGACGCCCCTGGCCCTGCTCGACGGCCCGGCCTTGCGGCCCGGTCCGGAAGCCCTGGCGAAGATCATGGAAACCATCTGAGCTGAGGCAGACGACAAACCCGGCAGGGGGCGCATTCCCGGATCAGCCCGGGATTGCGTTCCCCGCGTTCACAGCTCCCAGACCCGGCGCCCCTTGAGGAACATCGTCAGGTAGCCGTCCTGGCTGACCTTCAGGACCGGGCCGAACTGTGAGGCCGCCAGGGCGGCGAGCGTGCGCGCTCCCTGCACCGAGCGCACGAGCTGAAGCGTGTCCGGGGCGATCTTGAGGATCGCACCGAAGGTGAGCAGGCGGCCATCCGAACCAACCACCACGGCGCCATCGAGGCTGGCGATGGCCTCGAGCACCGCGGGCTCGAAGTCGCAGAGGGTGGCGCCTCGGACGGCGTGGTGCAGCGCGCGCTTGGCCATCCGCGGGGAGAGGTTTTCCGGGTCCTGCGGATCGTCGGCGACTTCCTCCTCGGTCATCCGATCGGCCGGGGGAATCAGGTCGCGGACCGCGCGTTCCTGGTCGCGAACCACCACGAAGAGGGCTCCGGTACGGGCCTCGCTCAGGTTCAGGGCGGCCTGGAACAGCCAGAGAGCGAGGTCGGGGGGCGTGGAAGTGCCGACGGCCTGGCGCCAGGCCGCGAACTTGCTGGGGATATCGAGCAGCCGCCAGCGTGCATCGCTCAGGCTGAAGACCATGGTTCCGCCGGCGAAGACCTTGATCTCCTGGCTCGGGGTGAGCATGAGGCAGACGTGGCCACCCGTGCGCGTGGCCTTGGCATGGCTCTCGTACTGACGCGGACAGGGATGCTCGGGCGGCTCGGAGCCCTGCACCAGGCGCGCCCATTGCTCGATGTCGGCCATGCGCAGCAAATTGCCCTGAACGTCGACGATGAACTGGGTTTGAACGCCGTCGCAGAGGCGATGGAAGCCCTTGATGGCCGTCAGCCGGGCGTTGAACCGGGGTGCGCCCTGGGTGTTTTTTCGATGGGGGTCGGCCGGATCCTGATCGGTTCCCAGCAAGAGCGCACCGGTGGAGAGCCGCCGGTTCTCATAGGTCGACAGGGCAGCCACGCGCAGTGCGCTCGAGCGCCGCGGGTACCCGGGAGGGACTGGGCGGCTGGAGGAAGTCGGAGACGATGAGATCTTCATTGAGGTACTCGAACCGCACAAGGCGATCATCCAGGCTCAGGTCGAAGAGTCCGCGGAAGCGGTGGTCGAGGGCCTGGACGACGACCTCGACCAGCCGCCGTTCCAGCGGCAGCAAGGGTGCCGGGCTCTCGGGCCGGAAGTTGAAGCGCGTGCCCAGCCAGTCGATCTGGAGCCCGATCCCGTCGAGGTCGTCCCTGAAGCGAAAATGTTCCTCCTCGGGCGAGCCATCCCAGTCGATCACGCTCCGGTCGCCCTCGACCTCCAGGATGGCGTTGGGGAAGAAATGCTCCAGGGTCTTCCGGAGCAGCGACTGGTAGAGGCCCACCACCCGCGAGATCGGTCCGCTGGGTCGTTCGGCTCGGGGCTGCAAGGAAAACTCCGGAGTCTTCGCTGCACGATCGAGGCGCAAGATCTTGGTCTGAAGCCCTATCATCATGCCCGGTCCTTTCCCGTCTTGCCAGCCGCACTCGACCAGGAATCAGCGGCCAGCGACCGGCACGTCCGGTGTCGATCGCGAGAGCAAACCATACCAGCTTGCTCGGTTTTCGCGACCGCGAATTGACAGTGCCCCGGTTTTTTCGGATTTTCTGGAGAGCTCCGGGGACCGGCGACGATGAGAAACAAGCTCGATCAAGGCCGGGCAACGGGCCTACGGTCTGGCTTGTTCGCGCCAGGAAGACATGTTACGATCCGCCGCCTTCGCCGGAAGCTCCCAGCGACCTCCTCGGGAAGCAGGCCGAAGTCGACGTCGCCGCTGGCACTGAGCTCTGAGGAGACCGGCCGGATGACTACCCGCAGGACCTGGGTTCGTCGTGGACTGGCTGCTGGATTGCTCGCCCTGGCGGGCGAGCAGACGTGGAGGCATGGCCATGACTATGTCCTTGCACGCGAATTCGCGGTCGTCGAACCCGGCAAGATCTATCGCGGAGCCTGGCAGAAGAACTGGCCGATGCGTCGGATCGTCAGCCAGTGCAAGATTCGCACGGTTCTGGCGCTGGCCCATCCCGACGATCACCCGCTGTCGGTGAGCGAGCGCGAGCTGGCCGCCGAGCTCGGGCTGCGCTGGATTCATATTCCGATCATCGACGAGCGGAACATGGCCAATCCCCGCACGCTCGGCGAGCTGCTGGACGAGGCCGCCGGCGTGCTTGCCGACCCCGGGAACTACCCGATCTTCTTCCATTGCCACCACGGGCTGAACCGGGCCTCGATGGTGCAGATTGCCTATCGCACCCGGTTCTGCGGATGGACGCTCGACCAGGCCACCGACGAGGTCGCCAGGACCGTCGGACTGGTGAAGGTCACCCACGGGCCCGACTATCGCCGGATGGTGGAATACTATCAGAATCACGTACTGCCCCTCCGCGCCTGCGCGGAGAGTGAGCGAGCGGCGCCGGAGCCCGCCGGCCGGGCCGCCCTGCCAGCGGTTGCCGCGGCGACTGCTGCTGCCAAGGCAGCACCTCTGGTGCGCTAGGGCCCTATGGCCCCGCCCCTCTCATCGCCGTCCGCCAGGCTCTGTTGCGGCCAGCGCGGCCGCGGTCCACGCCGACTCGAGCTTTCCTTGATTCCGCGACTGGATTTCCTAGAATTGGGATGTTCCGACCGGAGCGTTTATCGCAGGCTGTGGAGTCCGCGGTGAACGCTTCTCGTCATTTTTCGGCCTGAAGGCCGGCCCGGGAGGTTCCTCGGTTGAACATCCGTCCCGCTCGTGTTGGTGATGTACCCGCAATTTATGAGCTAATCAGGACCTTCGCCGACCGGAAGCTGATGATCCGGAGGTCGATGGGAGAGCTTTACGAGTCGATCCGCGAGTTCCTCGTGGCCGTGGACGACGCGAACCGGGTCGTCGGGTGTGTTGCCTTGCACGTGTTCTGGGAGGATCTTGCCGAGCTGAAGTGCCTGGCCGTGGCCGAGGAAGTCCAGGGTCAGAGCCTGGGCCGCCGGCTGGTCGACGCCTGCTGGGAGGCGGCCCGCGAACTGGAGATCGCCTCCGTGTTCGCCCTCACCTACGCCGTCGGCTTCTTCGAGCACTGCGGTTACCGCCAGATTGACAAGGCCGAGCTACCTCACAAGATCTGGAACGAGTGCGTGCGCTGCCCGCTCTTCCCGAGCTGCCAGGAAGTGGCGCTGATACGCTCGCATGAGCCCGCGGCGACCGGTGTGGGCGTCATGCCGGAGCTGGTCCCGGCCGGTATCGAACACTAGCCCGCCTGCCGCGGCCCGGCAGGCAACACGCAGCATGGTGCCGGCACGCTCATGAGACGTTCTGATGGCCGTCTGGTGATGGCGAGCCTGGGGGTGGGCCTTGCCACCCTCGGCATCATGCTGGCCACCGAACCGCGGATGGCGATCGTCTGGGACGAGGGCTACACCCTGGGCCGCGAGGCCAGGCTGCGTACCTGGTTCCACGCCCTGCGAGATCCGGCCGATTTCGCCAGGCACTGGACGCCTCCCACCCTGGAGCTGGTCCAGCAGGCGGGAGCGTCCGCCCCTGCTCCGGAAGCCGTCAATACGCGGGGCAAGCTGCTCCTCGACACCCAGGTGCTCGCCTACTTCTGGCCGTTCGCGCGGGCCGAGCCCCATGGCCACCCGCCCTTTTATGCGTTGCTGGGTCTGCTGGGCGACCTGCTAACGCCCTCCTGGCAGGACCTGCCCCGCGCGCGGCTCGGCCCCATCGCGCTCTTCAGCGTGACGGCCGGGTTCCTGTTCTGGTTCTGCACCCGGCGCTGGGGCCTGGTGCCCGGGCTGGCGGCTGCTGCCGCCTGGGTCTTTCAGCCCAACCTCTTCGGCCACGGACATTACGCTGCCTATGACGGCGTGCTCACGTCGCTCTGGGCCCTGGCGATCATGGCTTTCGCCGAGGCGGTGCCGCCAGGGTCGGATGCGGGAAGATCAGGCTCGGGCCGCGACCGCCGACCGCATGCGGCAGCCACACTCGTCTTCGGGCTGGTGCTGGGTTGTGCCCAGGCGACGAAGCTCACCGGCTGGTTCCTGCCTCTGCCCTTCTTGTTCTGGACGGCATGGACGCGCGACCGCCGCGCAGCGCTCGCCCTGTTGCTCGGGCTGCCGCTGGCTCTCGGCGTGCTGCTGATCTGCAATCCCCCCTGGTGGACCGAGCCGTTGGCGGGCGTGCTCCGTTTCTTCGACTCGAACCTCTCACGAGGGCAGACCATCCCCATCCCGGTCCAGTTCCTGGGCTTGGTCTATCTCACGCCCCGAGAATCGCTCCCCTGGTACAACACGCTGGTCTGGACCGTCCTGGTGACCCCGGTCGGCCTGCTGCTGCTGGCCATACTGGGTACGTTGCGGGGACTTCGCCAGCGCCAGACCGACCGCATCGGCGTGCTGGTCGTGGCAAACTGGGTGCTGCTGATCGTGCTCAGGGCCTTGCCGCACACACCCGGTCACGACGGTGTGCGCCTCTTCCTGCCGGCCTTCGGAGTTCTCTCGTTCCTGGTTGCGATGGGAGCGAGGCAGGCCATCGACGCCCTCGGTGGCCGTGCCCGGATGCTGGTGGCGGCCGCCATGGCCGAGGCCGTCGCCAGCGTCTGCCTTTTCATGCCCGTCCCGCTATCGTACTTCAGCCCGCTGGCCTGTGGCCTTCCCGGCGCCGTGCGCCTGGGCATGGAACCCACGTATTACTGGGACGCGCTGGATGCTCGGGCGCGGCAGTGGCTGCGGGAGCAGACGCATCCTGGTGAGACGGTCCGTTTTGCAAGCTTCCCCACGTCCTGGCTGTACCTGCGGCAAGTCGGCGAGTTGCCGCACCGGCTGGAGCCGCTCGACCGCGGCCTGCCCGCATGGTACGTGCTTCAGAATCGCCCAGCGCCTGGTCGGCGATGGACCGGTGGCTGGTAGAGCATGCAAGCCCGGCCTACGCGGTCCCGAAGTTCGGTGTGCCGCTCGTCTGGATCTTTGCGATGACGGAGTACGCAAAGGCGGAGCGGGAATCCGGCCTGCCAGCGCTGTCGAGGTGAAAGCAAGACCGGACGCGAGAGTCGTGTGCCCGCGTCCGGCCAGCGTTTGCCGCGCATGCTTCCGCAAGCACTCACACACGGAGCATGCCTTGATCAGGTAATGATCGGGAAGGAAGCGGTGCTCAGTGCTGAGCCGACGCCTGGGGGGAGGAATAAACGGCGGGAGCCGCATAGGTCATGGGGGCCGAATAGGCGACGGTCTCGCAGGGTGCCGATGTCACGCACGTGGCCTTCTTGTGGCAGAGTTTCATGCCCTTGAAGCACGAGAACATCCCGCACTTCTTCTTCGGCGCGCACGTCGGCTCGCACACGGGAGCGGGAGCCGGGGCCGGCATGACCGTCACGCAGGTCGGGGCGCAGGTGCACTTCTTCTTGTGGCAGGCCTGAGCATCGCCCGCCAGCAGGAACGAGCCCATCAAGCCGCCCAGAACGAATGTCAAAAAGGCTCTCTTCATCTCATCAATCTCCAGGGACTCGACCGCGGATCAGGAACACACGGTGCAGCCTTCCGCGGATCAAAGTTGGTAAATCACAGGTGTGCCCGCAAACTAGGGTAAATAATCTACCGACCGAATGCAACAACAGGCCACCCCGCCTGACGAAACCCGCAAGGTTTGCCGTACCGCCGTCCCGGAGTGAAGCTTCAGATCGTTCTGTTCCATCCGGCAGGATCTGGCGTCGCGTTCCGTGTGCGGTCGTGCCTCGCGGCTCTTGACATTCTTTTACGGAAGGCCGCGCGGGGCCTTGCTAGAATCCTCGGACGCTCGGTGACCGAGCAGGTCCCTTCAACATGCCAGGAGCCGTCCGGGGAGGGTCGTTTCCATGAGAGTGCGGACCACGAGCTGGATGCGTCCGGCGATGCAGATCGCGGCAACGCTTTCCACGGCCATTGCCATTCTCGCCGCTGGCCTCGCCTTGTCGATCAAGGGCGCGGGTGCCGCGCAGGCGGACGGTCCGGGCGGGTCGAGCGACCAGCCGAAGGTCAAGCGGGGCCTGGTGACGAACGATCCCGGAGCGTTCCAGGGGTATACTCTGCTGGCACCGATGAAGTCGCTGAAGACCTACCTGATCGACATGCAGGGACGTGCCGTACGGACCTGGGATAGCGATGCGCACCCCGCCCTGAGCGCTTATTTGCTGGAAAATGGTCACCTGCTGCGACCGGCAGAGCTGCGGGACCAGCCGTTTGGCGGAGGCCCTGGTGCCGGTGGCCGGGTCCAGGAGTTCACCTGGGACGGTTCCCTGGTGTGGGACTACCGCTTCGCCAACGAGAAGCAGCTTCCCCATCACGACATCATGAAGCTGCCCAGCGGCCATGTCGTGCTCATCGTCTGGGACCGGAAGACGCCCGAGGAGGCCGTCGCGGCCGGCCGCAAGGCCGAGCTGACCGGCGACCGGCCGTTCCAGCTCGATGCGCTCTACGAAGTGAAGCCGACCGGCAAGACGACCGGCGAGGTTGTCTGGGAGTGGCACCTCTGGGACCACCTGATCCAGGATTACGATGCGGCCAAACCAAACTACGGGAAGGTGGCCGAGCATCCGGAGCGGGTGGACATCAACTACGACGACAACGCGATCGCGCCCTTGCTGGCCACCAAGGCGGGGATCGACAAGCTCAAGTCGATCGGCTACCTGGGCGGTTCTCCGGCGGGCAGGAAGGGGGGACCGCAGCGGTTCGAGCCGGACTGGACCCACATCAACGGCGTGGACTACAACCCGGAACTGGACCAGATTGTCATGAGCGTGCATGGCTTCAGCGAGTTCTGGATCATCGACCACAGCACCACGACCGCGGAAGCCGCCGGGCATCAGGGCGGCCGCTCCGGCAAGGGAGGCGACCTGCTCTACCGCTGGGGAAACCCGCGCGCTATCGTGCGGGATCCGCGCAGGATCAGCAGCTCTTCCATCAGCACAACACGCACTGGATTCCCAAAGGACGACCGGGTGCGGGCCACATCCTGCTCTACAACAACGGCATGAGGCGTCCCGGCGGCGAGTACTCGTCGGTCGAGGAGATTGCTTTGCCGGTAGATTCCTCCGGACATTACACGCGCGCCGAGGGTGCACCCTTCGGACCCGACAAGCCGCTCTGGAGCTACTCGGCACCGAAGAGGTCCGACTTCTTCTCGGCCACGATCTCCGGTGCCCAGCGGCTTCCCAACGGCGATACGCTCATCTGCTCGGGGAACAACGGCACGATCTTCGAGGTCACGCCGGCGGGCAAGATCGTCTGGAAGTACGTCAATCCGGTGCAGGAGCGCATGGGACCGGGAGGACCGTTCGGACCGCCCCGGCCTGGCGACGTGCTCCCCTTCTTCCTCAGAGACATGCTCAACCTTTCGTCCCAGCAGCGCAAGGACCTGGACGCGTTCCAGAAGGAAGTGGGCGACAGCTTGCAGGCCTTGCTGTCGGCCGACCAGCATAAAAGGCTCGAGACTCGCGGCAGCTTCGGGCCCGGGGCGTTCACCCCTCCCGGCCAGCTCATGACGCTTCCCACCCAGATCTTGCTGAAGCTCACCCCCGATCAGAAAAGCCAGGTGGTGCAGTTGCAGAAGCGGGTGGACGTGAAGCTCGACACGCTGCTTTCGGCCAGGCAGAAAGACCAGCTCAAGCGGATGCGCGACGACTTTGCGCGGGGCGGCCCGCCGGGGTTCGGTCATGGTCGGCCGGGCGGTCCGGGAGGACCACCTGGTGCCGGTCCCGGACCTGACGGTGGTCCCCCGCCCGGTGGCGGTCCCGGGGGACCTCCCGGATTCGGTGGTCCTGGCGGGCCTCCCGGTGGTCCTGGCGGGCCTCCCGGTGGTCCTGGCGGGCCTCCGGGATTTGGCGGGCCTCCGGGATTCGGCGGGCCTCCGGGCGGAGGCAGCGTGTTCCGTGCCTACCGCTACGATCCGGACTACCCGGGCCTCGCCGGCAAGAAGCTGACGCCTGGTAAGAACATCGACGAGCTGGAGCCGAAGGCACCGGAGCCGAAGTGAGAGGGCAGCGATGATGAATGGGCTCTCCGGCGTCCGTCATTCGCGCGGGGCGGGCCTGACCGCGGCTCCCTCACAATCGGCGGGGGAACGGCTCGGGGCGCAGGCGGCGGACGGAACTCCAGGCGGGGCGCAGCGGACGCAAGTACGGGCCGCTGCCGCGCGATCGATGGCTCGCAAGCGCGGGCGGCTGGTGCTGCTGGTGCTGCTTCTTTTACTACTGGCGCCCGGCCAGGCGCACGCCTATATCGGGCCGGGGGCGGGGTTCGCGCTGGCGGGGTCGTTCTTCACGGTCTTCGCCGCGGTGTTCTCGGCGCTTCTGACCTTCCTCACCTGGCCCGTCCGCCTGCTCGTGCGATCGCTGCTTTCCTTGCGGCGACTGAACCGCAGCCGGTTCCGGCGGATCGTCATCCTGGGCCTGGACGGCATGGATCACGAGCTGACCGAACGCATGCTGGCCGAGGGCAAGCTCCCCCACCTGGCGGCCCTTCGCTCCCAGGGGAGCTTCCGGCCGCTGGGAACGACTGTGCCCCCGCTTTCGCCGGTGGCCTGGTCAACGTTCCAGACCGGCGTGAACCCCGGCAAGCACAACATCTTTGATTTTCTGACGCCCGACCTGACGCACTACCACGCCAAGCTGAGCTCGGTGGAGGTCCATCCGCCGCGCCGCGCGATCCGGATCGGCCCGCTCCGCATTCCGCTCGGGAAGGCCGAGGTGCGCCTGCTGCGTAAGAGCCAGCCTTTCTGGAGCATCCTCAGCGGCTACGGCATCTTCAATTGCATCCTGCGCGTGCCGATTACCTACCCGCCTGAAAAGCTCAGGGGCGTGCTGCTTTCCGCGATGTGCGTACCGGACCTGCGCGGCACGCAGGGCATGTTCGCTTTCTACACGACCCGTGCGCAAGCCGAGGGCGAGCGGACCGGCGGCGACGTCCATCGCGTCAGGCGGGTCGGGAACGTGGTCCGCGCGGCGCTCGTTGGTCCGGAGGACCCCCTGCGGCCGCGGCACGGTGAGATGAGGCTTCCGTTCGCCGTCACGATCACGGGCCCGGGCCAGGCGAAACTGAAGATCTGCGGCCAGACGTTCAAGCTTGCCCGGGATGTCTACACGGATTGGATCCGCGTGTCGTTCCGGGTGGTCCCCGGTGTAACGGTGCGCGGGCTCTGCAAGTTCCTGCTGCTGAGCACCGAGCCGGAGTTCGAGCTCTATGTCACGCCGATCAACATCGACCCCGAGCACGCGGTGATGCCCGTGGGGTATCCGGCGGTGTACCCGGTCTATCTCGCCAGGAAGCAAGGTCCGTTCGCCACGCTGGGATTGGCCGAGGATACCTGGGCGCTCAACGAGCACGTGATCAGCGATGACCAGTTCATTCAGCAGTGCCTGGACATGGACCGCGAGCGCGAGGCCATGTTCTTCGATGCGCTGGAGAAGGTGCCGAGCGGCCTTGTCGCGTGCGTGTTCGACGGCACCGACCGCCTTCAGCACACGTTCTGGCGCGATATCGACGAGCGGCATCCGGCGCGTCCTGATCCGGCCGTCCGGGAAGGCCGGCATGTGATCGAGGATCTCTATCGCCGGATGGACGACCTGGTGGGCAGGACGTCCGCCTGTTGCCGGCGCAAGGACGAGCTGCTGCTGGTGCTTTCGGACCATGGCTTCGGTCCGTTCCGGCGTGGAGTCGACCTGAACCGCTGGCTGCAAGAGAACGGCTATCTCGTGCTCGCCGGCAAGGGCGACGCCGACCATCTGGCGGGCGTGGACTGGAGCCGCACCCGCGCCTTCGCGATCGGCCTTGCGGGCATCTACCTGAACGTGAAGGACAAGTTTGCGCAGGGAATCGTGTCGCCCGGGGCCGAGGCAGACCGGCTCCGCGAGGAGATCGTCGAGCGGCTGACCGGCCTCTGCGACCCGGAAACCGGCGAGAGTGCGGTCAAGCGGGTTTACATCGCTTCCCGGTTCTACCGGGGACCCTACAGCGAAAATGCTCCGGACCTGATCGTCGGTTACCAGCGCGGTTATCGCGTGGCCTGGGAGACGGCCATCGGCCGCACCACCGAAAGCGTCTTCCATTCGAACCGGAAGGCGTGGAGCGGCGATCATTGCGTGGATCCGTCGCTGGTGCCCGGGATCCTCTTTTCCAACCATCCCATCGCCTCCCCGAACCCGCGCCTGATCGATATCGCACCCACGGTACTGAAACTCTTCGGCGTGCCGGTTCCGGACTACATGGACGGCAGGGCGCTGGTGATCGGGGATGAGCCTGCATTACCGTCGAGCAAGCCCGCGCAAGAACTGGCCGAGGTGGTCTCATGATTGGCAGCGGAGCGGACACGAGCATCAACCGCCGGACGATTCTCAAGGGCGCCGCCGCGACGGCCGCCGGAGTGGCCGCTCTGGGCGCGGGCAACCACTGGCTGGGGCGCGGCAGCCATGTCTCGCGGAGCCTGGGCAAGAAGGTGATCATCGTCGGCGTCGACGGCATGGACCCGCGGCTGTGCGGGCGGATGATGGACGCCGGCATGCTTCCGAACCTGGCGAAGCTCCGGTCGGGCGGCGGCTTCAGCGGCCTGGGCACAAGCGTTCCGCCGCAGAGCCCGGTCGCCTGGGCCAACTTCATCAATGGCGCGGGGCCGGGCTCGCACGGGATCTTCGACTTCATCCACCGCCATCCCGAGGAGCAGTGCGCACCCTTTTATTCCGCGGCCGAAACGGTTCCCGGCCAGGGCGCCTGGGAGCTGGGCGAGCACCGCATCCCGCTGGACTTCTGGCCCTTCAACCACAAGCCGCCGGCAACGGTCCTGCGCCGGCAGGGCACACCGTTCTGGGACTATCTCGACGCGGCCGGCGTGCCGTCAACCTTCTACGACCTGCCGTCGAACTATCCGGCCAGCCCCTCGCATCACGGCCATCATCGCTGCCTCTGCGGGATGGGGACGCCCGACATGCTCGGCACCTACGGCACCTACCAGTACTTCGCCGAGGACGGGCCGGCCGAGCCCGTGGAAGAGGGCGGGGGAAAGCGATCGCGCCTCCGGTTCGACGATGACACGTCGAGCGCTCGGCTTGTCGGTCCGGACGACAGCCTGCGAAAACAGCCGCGGCCGATCCTGGTCGACTTCTTGGTCCATCGCGACCGCGCGGCGAATGCCGCGGCCATCGAGCTCCAGGGGCGGACGATCGTGCTCGGGGCCGGTGAGTGGAGCCCGTGGACGAAGCTGGATTTCGCCCTCTCAACCCCTTCGTTCCTGCCCGGGCAACACGTCTCCGGGATCGTCCGGTTCTACCTTCAAGAGGTCGCTCCGGTCTTCAAGCTCTATGTGACCCCGGTGAACATGGACCCGGCCAGACCAGCCCAGAAGATGTCCGAGCCGACCTCGTTCGTCTCCGATGTGGCCGGGGCGCTGGGGCCTTTTTACACGACCGGCTTTCAGGAGGACCACAAGGCGCGCTCCAACGGCGTCTTCTCCGACGATGAGTACGCCCGGCAGGCCGACATGGTGCTGGAAGAACGGCTGCGGCTGTTCGAATACGCGATCGACAACTACGAGGACGGGCTCCTGTTCTTCTACTTCTCCAGCAGCGATCTCCAGTCGCACATCTTCTGGTGGGATTCCGACGCCCGGCACCCGATCCGGACCGGCCCGGAGGCGAAGGCGCGGTTCGGCCAGGTCCAGCGGCTGTACCAGAAGCTCGACACGGTGATCGGCGACCTGCTGGACCGCTACGGTCAGACGGCGACCATCCTGGTGATGAGCGATCACGGCTTCGCCAACTTCGGCCGCCAGTTCAACCTGAACTCCTGGCTCCGCGCCTGGGGCTATCTCGGCCCGCCCGAGTGCACCTCCATCCTCCGCGACGCCGACTGGTCCCAGACCATCGCCTACGGGCTGGGCATCAACGGGCTCTACCTCAACATGAAAGGCCGCGAGCGCGACGGGATCGTCGAGCCGGGAGAGCAGCGCGAGGCCGTGCTTGCCGAGTTGACCGCCCGGCTCACGGCCCTGACCGATCGCGACGGCCAGCCCGTGATCCGCGGTGTCTACCGCTCGGACCAGATCTATTCAGGGAACGCGACCGGACTGGCACCGGACCTCATCATCGGCTACGCCCGCGGCTACCGTGCCTCATGGGCCACCTGCCTGGGCGACCTCACCGAGGAGGTCTTGCTCGACAATGACTCGGCCTGGAGCGCCGACCATTGCGCCGACGCACTCGAGGTGCCGGGCGTGCTCTTCTGCAACCGGCGCATCGCCCGGGGATCACCGTCGCTGGTGGACATCGCGCCCTCGATTCTCTCCGAGTTCGGGCTTGATGTCCCCTCGCAGATGGTGGGCAAGAACGTGCTCCGTGGCTGACAGAACGTGCTCGGAGCTGACAGAGCGTGGCTCGGAAAGGAGAATCGCATGGTCAAGCTGAAGATCGAATCGGGACTGTACGAGCGCGCCAGCGCACGGCCGAGGCCGCCGGCTACAGCTGTGTGGAGGAGTTCATCGCGGCCTGCGTGGAGAAGGAGGTCGCGCGGATGAAGGTGAAGGAGGAGGACGCCCACGTCACCAACCAGTTGCGCGGCCTGGGATACATTGAATGACCACAGCGCTCCTCCGTATTCTGGCCTGGCTGAACCTGGCGGCCAGCGCGCTGGGCCGGCTCATGCTTGCGCCAATCTCGATCGTGCCGGGATGGGTCTCCGCCACGCTCATCTCGGCGGTGACGGGCATCGGCCTGCTCGTCGTCTTCAAGCACACCTCGAACCAGGCCGCGGTGCAACGGGTGCGCGACCAGATCAGCGCCAACCTGCTGGCCCTGCGGCTGTTCAAGGACAGCACCGCCGTGACCCTGCGCGCCCAGGGACGGATGCTCGGCGGAGGTTTGCAGCTCCTCATGCTGGCACTCGTGCCGATGCTGGTGATGGCCCTGCCCGTGGTACTGCTGCTGGCGCAGCTCTCGCTCTGGTACCAGGCCCGCCCCTTGCGAGTGGGAGAGGACGCCGTCGTCCGGCTGGCACTCGACTGCGCGGACAATAAAGCCTGGCCGGAAGTGACGCTCCGGCCAACGCCGGCCGCCACGGTGATGGCCGGCCCCGTGCACGTGCGCGGCAAGGGTGAGCTGCTCTGGAGGATCCAGGCCAGGGAGAGCGGCGTGCACCGCCTGGTCTTCGACACGGGCAGCCAGAGCTATGAGAAGGAACTGGCCGTCGGTGACGGCTTTCTGCGCGTCAGCGCCCTCCGCCCGGGCCGCGACCTGCTGGAGGTCCTCCTCAACCCCGGGGAGGCCCCCTTCGGCACCGGCTCGCCGGTC
Source organism: uncultured Planctomycetaceae bacterium (assembly GCA_963833985.1). Taxonomy (GTDB): domain Bacteria; phylum Planctomycetota; class Planctomycetia; order Isosphaerales; family Isosphaeraceae; genus Aquisphaera. The sequence continues at coordinate 3,377,019 of CAWIAD010000002.1, read as the reverse complement.
CGCTCCATCGCCATTGCCTACCCAGAACGGTCCGCCTGGACCTGTGGCACCGATACCTGGGTGATCTACTGGTTTGCGGTCTCCATGGTTGCGGCACTGGCTTTCCGCCGCGTGCTGGGCGTGCATGTCTGATCGGATCTGGTCTATGATAATCTGCGGTGGTTCGGTGAGATCTCGATCGCAAGTCAGGACCCCGCATGATGACCGCGCCCGCGCTGACCGCAGAACGCACGCACGCGGACCGGACGGACACGGATACCGCCAGCCGGCTTCAGTCCGGCAAGGCACGCTGGAGACCGTCGCCGCTCCTGGTGTGCGCGGGGGCCCTGGTGGTGCTGGTGCCGACCACGGGCGATATCGGCCTGACCTGGGATGAGCCGGCTTACCGCTACAGCCAGGTGATGTCTGCCCAGTGGTGGGAGCAGCTTCGTCATGCCCGCTCGTGGAGCGAGGTCCACGATTTGCTTGATCCCCAGACGCTGCTGTACTACTGGCCGTACGGCCGCTTCGGCATCAACTTCCACCCTCCCCTCGCCGGCCAGATGAACCTGGCCACACACGCCCTTTTCGGTTCGTGGATGCAGGACATCCCCGCGCGGCGGATGGCGTCGGTGATCGAGTTCGCCCTCACCGTGGCCATCGGTTACGGCTTCCTGGCCAGACGTTATGGGACAACCGCCGGGCTGGTGATGGCCGGCGCGCTGCTGCTCATGCCGCGGCTCTACGGTCAGGCCCATCTGGTCGACACCGACACCCCCGGCCTGCTGCTCTGGGCGGCGACCGCGCTGGCGTTCTGGAAGGGCCTGTACGAGGAGAAGGCCCGCTGGTGGCGCGTGGCGGTCGGGGTGCTCCTGGGCCTGGCCTTCGTGGAGAAGCTGGCGGCCGTCGGCGTGCTGCTGCCCCTCCTGCTGTGGCTCGTCCTCGGCCACCTGCCGCGCTCGCTCTGGCGTACCGGCAGCCGGGCGGATTGGATTGACGGGCTGGTCACATCCGGGCTCATGCTCGCTCCGCTGGGACTGGCCTTCCTGGAGATCCAGGGCATGCAGAGGCAGCTTCCCCCTCCCGCCCAGGCGAACCTGTTCATCAACCGGCCCACGAGCGACCTGCCCGGAGCGATCCTGGCCCTGCCGCTCCTTGTCTGGCTGATCCGCAGGCTGCTCGGGCGGGTCTTCCCGGGCAGCAAGCTCTGGGGCGTGGAACGGCCCGCGCTGGAGACTTGGACCGCCATTCTGGCCTTCGCTCCTTTCGTCGGCTGGCTGGGGAACCCGGCCTGGTGGCGCGACACCTTGATCCGGCTCGCTCATTACTACACACTCTCGGGTAATCGCCGGGCCGCGCTGCCCGACATCCAGATCATCTACTTCGGGCAGATCTACGAGTACACGCTCCCCTGGCACAACGGCTGGGTCTTGCTGGCGATCACGGTGCCGGTGACGATTCTGGGGGCCTCGGTGGCGGGCCTGGTCTGGTCCTTTCGGCGGATGCGCCAGGACCGGCTGCCCCTCTACTTCCTGGTCCATTTTCTGGCACTCCCCGCGCTGCGGATGCTGCCGACCACGCCCGCCCACGATGGCGTGCGCCTTTTCCTACCAACCTTCTTCTTTCTGGCAGCCTACGCGGGGTGGGGAACCGCGGCCCTGGCCCGGGCACTCGCGCTGCGCACGGGCCTGCCCGCGGCACTCGCCGCATGGGGCCTGGGACTCGTCGTGATCGTCCCTGCCGCCGTGGAGCTGGCGCGGATCCACCCGTTCGAGCTTTCGTATTACAACACCCTGATCGGAGGGCCGCGGGGCGCGTGGCGTCGCGGCTTCGAGCTCACCTACTGGTTCGACGGTTTCAACGGCCAGACGCTCGATGAGATCAACGCACGGCTGCCAACCGGGGCCGAGGTCGATTTCCCCAACGATATGACCAATCCCATGACCTTCGAGGAGCTGCAAACGCTGGGCAAGCTCCGCGGCGACATCAAGCTCGGCGAGGATGTCCAGCAGCACTACCGGGAGTACGACAGGATCGGCTACGTCTGGATGCAGACCCAGGATTCCAAGTCCTCGGCATTCACGCGGCTGCTCTTCGCCATGCATCCCTGGTACGAGCGCAGGCCCGGGCAACTGGACGGTCTCCGCGTCGTGTCCGTGGCCGACCCCGTGGCCGTCTCCCGGGCGTTGGCGCTCGAGCTCTTGCTGGATGCCCCCGATCCGCTGCCCAAGGAGCCGCCCCGGGTGAACCGGTTGACTCTGAACCAGGCGGTGCTCGACTGGGCTCGCAGCGACGCGCAGGGCCTGGTGGCAGCCGCCCGGCAGGTCGCCACCGCGCGCGGGCGCCGGCCGACGAGGCGGGAAAGCGCCTGGTTAACCTGCTCACGCGTCAACCCAGCCAGAAGGCCGTTGCGACGCGGCGATTACTGCTGGACCGGCTGCTGGCCGCGCGCCCGAAGCGCTGGTGGAGGGCGCAGAGATCCTCGTCCAGCATCCGGACGCCGTGGTCGCCGTGATGTCGCGCTACGGCTACACCGACCCGGCATGGATCGGCGGCGACCTCGACCGTGACCTGCCGCCGTGATCAGGGGGAATCGGCCCTGGCGGACTGCATCACGGGATCCGTGTCTTCCGACTCCGCTTCCCCTGCACTGAGCCGGCGGCTCAGGTAGGGGAAGAAGCGGATCAGGGCCAGGCCGGCCGTCAGGTAGACGGTAAACCCGAACCAGTAGGGAGCGGCAGCGGAGACGCGGCCCAGCAGAATATTCGCGGCCAGGTAGCTGACCATCCGCGCCAGGGTCTGGGCGGACGAGAGCGTGCCGAAGACCACCCCTTGCTCGCTGCCGGGGGTCAGCCGCGACAGCAGGCCGCTGACACAGGGACCGATCAGGCCCTGGCCGATGCCCACGAAAAAAAGCGCCGCGGCCAGCTCCGGGGCTCGTGACACGACCGCCAGCCCGGCGAAGCCGAGTGCCACCAGGATGATCCCCACGCTCATGAGCCGGGCCTCGCCGAACCGGGGCACCAGCCGGCGGATGAGGCCCCCCTGCACCAGGGCCGTCAGCAAGCCCAGCCCGGCGAACACGAACGCCGCGGAGCGCGCGTTCCAGTCGAAGCGCCGGCGCAGGTAAAGTGAGAGCGTTCCCTCGAGCGCCGCGAAGGCCAGCACCGTGAGGAACCCGAGCAGTACCATCTGGCCGACTCCGGGCAGCCTGATCGTATCGGCGAGCCCGCGCCACGAGAGGACGCGCGCGCCTTCGCGCTGGCGATCGGTCGACACTCTCGATTCGGGCAGGCAGCACAGTACCAGGAACCAGGCCACGGTGGAGAAGCCGGCGGCCACCAGGAAAGGCAATCGCAGCCGCCATTCGGGCGCCACGGGAAGCCCCACCAGTTCGCCGCCCAGGAACGGGCCCAGCACGAAGCCCACGCCGAAGGCCATGCCGATCAGCCCCATGCCGCGTGATCGGTTCTCGGGGGTCGTCACGTCGGCCACATACGCCTGGGCGACGAGGATGTTGCCCCCCGACGCGCCGTCGAGCATCCGCGCCAGCAGCATCACCGTGAAATTCCGCGAGAGTCCCAGGATGAGGAACGAGACCGCCGTACCGGCCTGGCTGAGGATGAGGATGGGCCGGCGTCCGTAGCGGTCGCTCATCCGGCCCAGGATCGGGCCGGCAATCAACTGGCAGAGCGGGTAGGCCGAAAACAGCAGTCCGATTTGCCATTCGCGAAAACCGTACTGCTCGGCGAAGGGGGCCAGAAGCGGCATCACCACCGTGAAGCCGAGCAGGTCGATCAGCACGATCAGGACCACGATCCCTAGCGGCGACATCAGCGATGCGGATCTCCTTGGGTGTCATGCGTCAAGCGGGAGCCGGGCACGTTTGGGCCGCCTCGCTCTTTACAGGTTCGCGGGAGACTCGGCCGTGCTGGCCGCGCCGTAGCGCGCCTCGCGGAGCTGGTCGGCTTGCGACTTCAACTCCAGGAGCAGCCGTGCATGGGCGACGATACCCCCGTATTCGACCACGAACGAGCCCAGATTGAAAGCGATCGTGAAGGCGGCAAGACCCAGGTGCCAGGGGGCGTACCCTTCACCCTGCGTGTCGGCGGCGGCCCCCAGCCACGCCGTCACGGCGATCGCGGTCATCGCTCCCATGATGAACCGGAACGCCCGCCGCTTGTTCCGCGTTGCCTGGGCCACGAACCAGTCCGGAAGCTGATAGACGCGCACGACCTCCTTGGCCCACTTCGTCGTGGCCATGAAGTAGGTGTAGACGATCGAGTGGATGCCCAGCAGCAAGACGACCGTCAGCAGGGAAAAGAGCAGGTGGACAGGCGCCAGACCGCGTGCGGTCCGCGCGGCTCGCCCGCGGCAAACATCCCGAGCACGAAATCCGCGAACAGCAGGGAGCCGCCCGTGACAGCCAGTACCAGGAAGGAGCGAATCATCGAAGAATCCGGCAGCCAGCATGAGAAGAGGGCGGAGAACCCGATCCGCGCCAGGCCGTGGCTCCAGCCCGGGGCGCCCGGAGAGACGTCGTTGGTCGTTCCTTGTAGAGTATGCCAGCCGGCTGGGCTCTGACAACCAGGAGGGAACTTCACACGCGGCTGCGACAAGAACCCGGCAGCCGCACTCAGTACATGGCGCTCATGCTGAAATTGAAGTAACGCAGCCGGTCGCCCTCTGCGTAGGCGATGGGAAAGGCAAGGTCGAAACCCAGTGGAACCGGGCCCATCTGGGGAATCTTCATGCGCAGGCCGGTACCGATCGAGGCACGGATCTTGGTGAAGGTGTAGTCGCCCTCCACGGTGCCGAAGTCGGTGAAGACCACCTGCTGGAACGCATCGCTGGCGGTGAGCGGGAACTGGTACTCCACTGAGCCCAGGGCCATCATCACGCCACCGACCGGCACGCCCAGGGCGTGGGGGCTCACGGTGCGGTACTGGAACCCGCGCAGGCTACCGAAGTTACCAGCAAAGTACCGCTCGTAGACCGGAATGCCCTGCGTGGCGATGCCGAAGTGTCCGCGGAGCGTGACGAACCGCTTGCCGGTCCCGTCGGGACGGGTTCCGGTGGTGAAGTAGGCACGGCCCTCGGCGTCGAACTTGGACCAGGTGAAGGTGCCCCAGCCCTGCTCGACGGCGAATTCCGCGTACTGTCCCTTCGTCGCCTGGAACGGGCTATTGCGGTTGTCGAAGCGGAGACTCGGCCGGATCGAAGCCAGGAACGACTCGCCCGCGGCCGCCAGGTACTGCGCGGGGGCCGGCGTGCGGAAGCCGTAGAAATTGATGTCTTCCACCCGCACGGCCGTATCGGCGTAGATGCTCGTGCCGAACTGCCGGCCAAGCGAGAACCGGCCGCCACCCCGGCGCTCGTCCCAGTCCGGGTAAAAACGGTTGAACCAGTAGCCCGCGACGCCGGCCCCGATGGGCAGGTCGAAGAGGTACGGTTCTCGCAGGCTGACCTGGAAGCGGTTGATGTTTGTGCCCGGCTGGACGTCGATGCGGAACTCCTGGCCCGCACCGCGGAAGGCCGTCCCGTTGAAGATGTCGTTGAACGACCTGGGAAAGTTGAAGAGGTCGAAGTTCTTCTCGTAGACGGTGAAGTTGCCGAAGAGCCCCTGAAAGCTGCTGGCGGCCACGCCAACCATGAACCGGCCGGTGGGGGCCTCGTCCACGGCGGTGACGATGTCCGCGAACGCGCGATTGGGAAACGGATCCTGGCGGTCGGGCCCGACGTCCGTCATGTTCAGGCCGGGCACGCTGGGAAAGGTACCGGAGGGCTCTCCCGACCCGACCGGCGGCACAGCCGAGGGCCGACCCTGCGGTGGCGCCGCGCCAGGCGGCCGGCCGGGGGTCCTGGGCGGTGGCACCACGATGGGAGGGGTGGAATCCGGATCGGGACTGAAAAGGTTGCCTCCGCCGAAGGGGGCAGCGCCCGCCGGCCCGTTGTTCGGCTCCAGCCGGGGCACGTTACTCGGCGCGGGGAGCGGCTCGGGTGCCGGAACCAGATCGACCTCCGGTCCCGGGTCCTGCATTCTGGCCTGCGATCCCCCCTCGCCCAGCAGCGGCATCATCAGGTCCCCGTAGGGCTTGTCCTTGGGCCGCTCGTTGACGATCTTGATCTCCAGCGGCTTGCCCATCTCCGGCGTGTTGTGGAAGTAGCCCAGCGACTGGAGCCGCCGCTGGAAAATCTCGATCCGGTTCTTGTCCAGGACCTCGCCTGGCAAGAGACCCGCCATCACGGCCTCGCGGCGGATGACCTTGTCCTTGGTCCGTGTGTTGCCGACGATCTTCAGCTCGCCCAGCAGGTACGGGTCATGCTCCTCGATCTTGTACACCAGGTCGACCACGCCCAGCTCGTTGGTGAAGCGCGGCTCGTAGGCGATCTCGGTCTTGATGCAGCCCAGCGCGTTGTAACGCGACATCATCAATCTCAGATCGGCCTCGCGCACCGTGTCGAGGAACGGCTTGCCCGAGTGCAGCTGCAAGCCCTCGCGCAGCTCGGCCGTCTTGAGCTGGTGGTTTCCCTCGAAGACAAGGTTGCGCACCTTGTAGCGCGTTCCCTCGGAGATCACGAAGGTCAGGTTGATGTCTCCCAGGTTCGCACCCGCCCGGGTCACGGGTGTGATCTTCACCTCGAAGAACCCTTGCGACTGGTAGTAGTCGGTCAGCTTGCGCCTTGTCTTCCTCGAGCATCTCGCGGTGGTACTTGCCCCCCAGGAGGCCGAGGATCGGCTTGCGGCTGCCGATCTTGGTCCAGAGCTGGGAGTCGGAGGCGAACACGTTCCCCTTGAAGTCGACGCTGGCGATCTTGAACTTGGGGCCCTCGAAGATCTGGAAGATGACTCTCAGGTCACCGGCATTCCCGCCCTCGATGAGCTTCACCTCGGCCAGCTCGTAGCCCTTTTCCTGGTAAAGCCGCTGAACCTGGCCCAGGGCGAGCCGGGTCTTGGTCGGGTCGGCACGGTTGCCGACCTTGAGGTCCGTATTCTCCTCGATTTCTTTGAGCGGCACGCCCTTCCGGCCCCGGAACTCGACGGACTTGATCACGGGCATCTCGCGTACCCGGAAAACCAGGACGAACTTGTGGCTATGGGGCGGAGCTTCGTCGTAACGCGCCTGCACTTCGGAGAACCACTTGGTGGCGTACAGGCTCTTGATATCGGCCTCGACTTTTTGCTGGTCGAGCGGCTGGCCGGCGCGGCTGAGCAGCTTGCCCCGCACCTTGTCCGTGGGGATGGTGGTGTTGCCCTCGATCCGCAGCTCGGTGACCGTCCCCTCGGGAAGCTTGTCGCTTTGCCAGGCATGGCTGCCGCGATCCACAGGCCCGCCGGATCGGCAGCCAGGAGTGCCAGCCAGAAGACCACGGCGCCGGCCTGATACCAGGCCGAGCGGTGCGCCAGTGAGAGCAGTTTACGGGATCTTCCCATGAGCGATCGTTCCTGAAGCGAACCGATCCTGAGACGCCTCGCCGCACATCGCCTCACGTCCGAGCTCGCCGCGCCCCGAGGAGCACGGCACCGCCGCATCACCGGCGGCGAGGCCCGCGGCAGTCCTCCGCCGGACGGCTGGCCGTGGCGGACAGATCGAGACGGCGTTGCGGACAGGCCGAAACTTCCAGTCGGAACCAGGGGACCATGATCGGACCCCGCCCGGACAGCCATAACGACAGGATCTGGCCCGGAGGGCATTCATCGACCGGGCTCGGACCGTGGCCATCCCTGGCCGTGATCTTGCCTTGTCCCCTGGCGTCGCTGATCGAAGACATGACTGGCTTGAGGCTTTTACCGCAGATACCGGATTCCCGCAAGAGCACAAGCAGCAGCTCGGAAATCAGGCCTTCTCGCTGGATTTCGTTCCCTCGCGCTGGCAGAGTGCCCCTCCACCGGCTCGAAGCGCCGTCGCCGACAAGCAGGGCAATTTCGGGTTCCAGCGCGAGACGATCGCCGAATGCTCCTCGAGCGCGGCGACGAGTGCCTTGCCACGGTCGTTCCCGCGATCCGCGCCCGCGACTTCCGGTTCATCTCGACGAGTGATGCCGTCTGACGGAAGACCCGGGCAGACACCCCGATTGTCGCGGCCTTCCAGCCGGGGCAGACTCCTCGTAGGCAGCGCTCTTGCGGGCCGAGGCCAACCCTCACGACATGACGTGCCGCGGCTTGCTCTGTTTGAAACGCTCACGGAGCGACGGGTTCAGGCCGTATCCCAGGCTCAGCAGCTTGATCGGGTGCAGCGTCCGCTTCGTCAAGCCCTGCTCCATCTGCATCCGGCAGGCGCCGCATTCCGTGACGCCCACCTCGATGTCGTCGTCCTTGAGTCTCCGGAGCAGCTCGCGGCCGGCAGCAGCGAGGTGCGGAACTGTTCGCGGCCGAGCCCGTAGGTGCCTCCCATTCCAGAGCAGCCGCGATTGATGAACTCGACATCCAGTCCGGGTATGTGCCGGATCAGGTCGAAGCCCGGCATGCCGACCTCCAGCGCAGCAGATGGCAGGGCTGATGGTAACCCGCGCGGGCGTTCAGAGGTGCGTGCGGGCGGGGTAGCTGGCCGCGCACGTCCAGGCCGACAAGATACTGGCCCAGGTCCATGGTGTTCTGAGCGACCAGCTCGGCGTCGAGGTCGTCGGTCAGCTTGACATATTCGTGCCGGAGCATCAGCGCCGCGGTCGGCTCGGAGCAGACCACGGTGTAGCCGTCGCGCACGGCGTTGCCCAGCACGCGCAGGTTGTTCAGGGCAAGATCACGCGCATGGTCGATGTCGCCAACGATCAAGGAGGCCATGCCGCAGCTCCGCTGGCGAGGGGGCACGAAGACGTTCACATCGGCCTGTTGCAGCACGGCCACCACCGACTCGGCCAGCTCGTGATCATAATAATTGGCGTACACATCCACGAAGTAGACGACGCGCGGGCCGGACTGGTGCGGCCGCGGCCGGGCCAGCCCCAGGTGCATGGCCCGGCGCGTGAACGGGGTGCGCCGGACGCGCGGCAGGACCCTGTGCCGGGAGACTCCCAGGGTGCGCTCGATCAACCAGCGGGCGCTGCGGCGCGACATCAGGAAATTGGCAAGAATGGGGAAACGGCTGGCCAGCCGCGCCCACATCTCCAGGCGCGAGAAGACCCAGTCGCTGGGCGGCAGGCCATGGTTCTCGACGAAGGCGGCCTTGGCCTCGAGCATCAAGCTGGAGACGTCCACTCCCGCCGGGCACTCGCTGAGACAAAGCTTGCAATGGATGCAGAGCCCGGCGTGGGCCTTGAATTGCTCGGTCCCCCAGAGCTTCGGATCGATCTGCCCGACCGCGATCTGGCGGATCAGGTTGGCCTGGGACCTGGGAGTTGCCGCCTCGCGGCGATGGGCCCGGTAGCTCGGGCACATGCGCAACGCGGGATCAAGATTGCGGCACTCGCCGCAGCCGTGGCAAGCCGCGGCCATCGCCTCCGCTCCAGGCTCGGGCCAGCGCAGGACCGGAAGGATGCAGGCTCCGCCTCCTTCAGCCGAGTCTGAAGCTGGCAGAGTCGCGTCCTCGCCATGGATCTTCGAAGGTTCGCCGGGGGTGGCGAGGGTCCCGTTCCCGTTCTGGGATTCTGGCAGGGACGCGGGGAAGTGCTTCAAATGCCGGAGCATGAGGTGAGGATCGTCGCCCACGACCTTGCCAGGGTTCAGCAGGTTCGAGGGGTCGAAGGCGTCCTTGATCTCCCGGAACACCGCGACCAGCTCGCCGTACTGGCGAGGCAAGAACTGGGTGCGGGCCAGGCCGCAGCCCTGTGCCGCCGAGACCGTCCCACCAGCGTCGATTGCCAGTTCGTAGACTTCACGAGTCAGGGGTTCCAGCCGCGCACGGTCGGCCGGGTCCGCCAGGTCCAGAAACGGTCGCAGACGTATGCGGCCATCCCCGGCGTAGGCATTCAAGGTCCAGAGCACGTTGTGCCGCTTGAGGACGTTCTGAAGCTGGTGCAGCACCGTGGCGAGCCGGTCCGGCGGCACGGCAAGGTCGTCCATGATCGCCAGCGGCCTGGATCGGCTTCGCGACTTCAGCAGCAGGGGTTCGGCCAGTCGCCGCAGGGCCACCACCTGCTCGCACTCGGCGCGGCGGTGCACGGTCACCGGGTCGGACCTCAGCAGTCCTTCGCGGCCGATCCGCTCCGCAAGCATGCGCGTCTTGCCGGTGACCTCGTCCTGGCTGTCTCCCTCGAATTCGACGATCAGAACCGACTCGGCCGCCTCGTCAATCCAGGCGTGGAAGCACTCATCGGCGTCGCGTGCCAGGCTCAGCAGCCTCCAGTCGTAGAGATCGCAGATCGAGGGCTCCAGCCCGAGCTCCAGGCAGAGGCTGGCCCCCACGGCCGCGTCAGCCAGTCGCGCGAAGGGGAGGACGACGACCGCCTGGGCCGCCGGCAGGGGCACCGTCCTGAGCACCGCTTGCAAGACAAGGGCAAGGGTCCCCTCCGAGCCGCTCACCAGCCGGGCGAGGTTCACCCCCTCGGCACCGGCTGCGCGCCCGAATGCATAACCGGCACGGTTGCGCGGGACGGCAGGCATCAGCCGGGAGAGCCGCTTCTGACTTTGTCGGTAGACATTCTGAAGCTTGCGGACGATCAGGTCCGGAAAGGTGACCGCCTCAGCATCGTAGTCGGGCCACGGCCTGAAGCCGAGATCCGCAACCTCTCCCTGCGCCAGGACCACCCGAAGCTGCTCGACCTGGTCGCTCATGGAACCGAACCGCGCCGAGCGGCCGCCCGCGGAATCGACGCCGATCATCCCGCCCACGGTACCGATCTTGGCGTTGGCGGGCACGGGCTCCAATCGCCGGCCCAGAGGTGCCAGCTCGGCATTCAGCGTCTGCAACACCACACCGGGCTCGACAACCACATGGTCTGTGGCGATGGCGACGATCTTCCTGAGATGGCGGCTGAAGTCGATGACCAGCCCATCGCCCAGGCTGCCGCCGGCGGTATCGCTTCCCGCACCACGAGCGTGCAGCGGAATCTGATGCTCGCTGGCGTAGCGGACAACCGTGACGACGTCGTCCTGGGTGCGCGGAACGACCACGCCCAGCGGATCGATCTCGTACAGGCTGGCGTCGTGTGCGTATGGGGCACGATCGAGCGGCTCGAAATGGAGCTCGCCCGTGACGACCCCTCGCAAATCCTCGTAGATTCGGGCACGACGCTCATCCACGGCAGGCGGTGGACCTCGATGGCAGGGCGGAAGATCGGGCCGTCTCCCGCGGGACCAGGACAAAAAGAACTCATCTCACCCGGTGTTCCGAGTGAGTCAGTGAGAGCTGGACACGTTGGACGGGGTTGCCTGGGCCGTGTTGCCACGCTTCCGTATTTCCTCGATCCTCAGGCGTTCCTGGCGATAGCGCTCAGCGATGGCCAGATCGAAGGGACGGAAGCGACTGTCCGGGTTCGTACCGGGTCCACGGACCTGGCTCAAGCAGCGGTAGCAGATGGTGACGTCGGGCACCCGGTAATAGAGCACCATGTCCAGCAGCGCGGAGGCAAGAAGCACCAGGTAGGTAAAAAGGGGCTTCTCGAAATACCAGAAGACCGTACTGATCACGAAGCCGACGATCACGATGAACAGGCCGAGCCCCTGGGGAAAGTCTTTCTGGATGTAGAGATCTTCCGTTGCGCACCACGGACACGCCCGCAACGCGCCGCCCTCGATCAGTTCGTGGTGAAGCGGGCGCTCAGCCCGGCAAGCCCGGCAAGCCGCCCGCCCGGCTGTTGCCAGAGACTCCACCCGGTTCACGGTCCCGCACTCGGCACAAAGGTACGTCAGCTCCATGAAGTTACACGCCGGCGGCGATCCTGGCTGGGCAACGGGATACGGAGATAGTTCAGCCCCGGGAGGGTCGTGCATCCCGCGGTGAACGGAACGGATCTCCATGCGAGAGATCAGGCCGAACTTCCCGGGCTTCACGCGATGACGTGGTACCCAGAAGGTATCTCGCTGCCAGCACATAGATTCTAGCGGATTTCTGGAAGCAAGAATAGAAGTAAGACATGAGGCCCATGAGGCCCGCGTCACCCGTTGGCCTCCCAGCCGCCATTCGGTCTCGGCTGGGCGAGCAATCTTGTGCACCAATGCCCAACGTCGCCCGCACCCGAAAGCACGCGGACACGCTCGCTCGCAGCCGGACATGAAGTGAGACAGGCTTGTCAATACCTCGACTCGTTCGGTTTCTCGGAGAATCGCTCAGCAGGCTCTTCGAAACCACGCTTACGTGCCCGGAATCCTGAAAAACATTGTTGACAAAAAACGCCATGTGAGTCCGGACCCCGGACGCCTCCGCTCATCATCATGTCTTCTCAGGTCTTTACGCGGTCAGGGTTTGCAAGCACAGCTCTGTTTCTTGGGTAAGCAATTATGAGAATTATTTCGTAGACATTATTAAAAGCGATTAAGATTCACGCTTTCTCGTTTACAGGCCTATGCCGCCACGATATCCCCAAGGTGCAAACTCGTGCGAGCGTCCAGATCCGTCAAAGCATGAAGCTGTCCAGAAAGGTTACCGAGACGACAGGTCGAGCCTCTTGGACGTCGGCGGGGAACGAGTAAACGCCTTTGCGGGAAAGGCAAGTCGAGTGCGCACACGCAACATTGAACACAAGGAGTGATGGCGGGGAAGGCCCCGATCAAGCGGAGCATCATGGAACGAAGCTGCCAGAGGCTCGACCGGAAAATGCACACAAGGATGAACCATTGTTTTCATGGACACGATCAATTCGCGGAATGAGACTGAACTGTATTTTGACAACAGGAGTTGACGCATGAGGAAAGTCGCCACGTTTCACCGCTGGGGGATCCTGACAGGGATCGCATGCGGTCTTGCCTTGTTGCCGATCGCCAGCCGATCGGCATCCGCCGAGATCATCTCGATCACCATTGTGGCCAACGGTGTGACCATCCCCGTGGATGGGCTGGTCCTGAGTGGTGCGTCTTCGACGAACTACGGAACTGTGGACTTGACCACACTGAACGGCCTCCTCGCGGGCGCCGGGTCGGCCTACCAGTTCTCGGCACTCGGCGGCAGCAGCAATTACGGCAGTGCGCAAGCTGGGGGCATCCTGTCGCTCTCCGGCGGAATCTCCATTCCCTCGGGCATGACAGGAAGCACCAGCCTGACGATCACCGAGACGGAAAGCGGCTTCACCACTTCGGGTGCATCCTCTGGAACGCTCGCCAGCTCGTCCACCGGCAACTTCAACAACGCCGGCACGGGGAACTCGCACATGGCGGACAGTACCTTCAACGCGTCCCCGTCAACCCCGCTGTACACAGTGGCGTCGACCAAGACGGGCCCGGACTTCGAAGGCAACGGCGCTTCGACCATGATCACCAGCTTCGCCTCGCCTTACATGCTGACCAACTACATTTCTTTCAGCCTCGTGCCGGGCACAGGTCCGGTCGACGGCTTCTCGGTCACGTCGAAGGCCACTGCCGTTCCGGAGCCGGCAAGCATGGTCACCATGCTCATCGGCCTGCCGATTCCGCTTCTGGGTATTGCCTGGCTGCGCCGGCGCACGTCCCTCGCCAACGCTTGATGCAATGACACGACACCTCGAGCGAACGCCTGTCTTCGCTCGAGGTGCGTCGTCTGCCCAGTCGGTAAACGGCACGCTTCATCGCGTGCAATTGCGTGGCACTCCGCAGCTGCGGAGTGCCATCGTTACCCTGTGCTGGCTCACGTCACGACAGGACCCAGAGTGACGCGCCTGGTTCCGTGAAGAATAGAGCTCCTGCCAGGGGCGTGAGGTTCGAGGGTGCCGAGGTTTTTCCCTGAGTCATGGTGGTGTCCATGACGGTCCCCTGCGCCGTGCCGTTGCTTTGCCAGACCTGGTAGCCGTTGGCAGCGGTGTAGGCGGTGAAGTGGAGTGTGCCGTTCACGTTGGTCAGGTTCCCCAGGTAGCAGCCCGAACTGCCGTTGATGGTGGTGACCATGACGGTGCCGCTCGATGAGCCGTCGCTCTTCCAGAGCTGGCTGCCATGGGTCCCGTCACAGGCCGCGAAGTAGAGTTCGCTTCCAATCGCTGTCAGCGACTTGGGTGCGAGCCCCATCGGACCGGGATTGACATTCGTGACCATCGCCGTGCCGCTGGCCGAGCCATTGCTTTTCCAGAGCTGGCTGCCATGCGTGCCGTCGCTGGCCGAGAAGAATAGCTCGTTTCCCACGGCCGTCAGTGATGCCGGCATCAAACCGACATGCGCAGGGCCGCCACTGGTGAGCTTCTGCGTACCGCCGGCAGTGCCATTGCTCTCCCAGAGCTGGTAGCCCGAACCGTCGTAGCCATCGAAGAACAGCGTACCGCTGACCGCCGTGAGACACCCGGGCAGCGTACCCGCCCCACTGTAGTTCGATGTGGTCAGCATGGTCGCTCCGCTGCCGGTGGTATCCCAGAGCTGGTATCCATGACTGCCGTCGTTGGCGCGAAAGAAGAGCGTGCTGCCCATCGCCGTGAGTTGCGAGGCGTTGGCGCCGCCGCCCGTCGGGTTGATATTCGTCACCGCGACCGTCCCGCCGGCGGTACCGTCGCTCTTGAAGATCTGGTGCCCCGCGCCGGACTTGTAGCCGATCATGTAGGCTGTACCGTTCACGTTGGTGATCGAGCTGGGCATGAGCCCGAGTCCCGGGTTGACAGTGGTGACCATGGTGGTGCCGCCCGGCGTACCGTTGCTCTTCCAGAGTTGCATTCCGTCGTGGCCGTCGTTGGCGGAGAAGTACAGAGTGTTGCCCACCGCAGTGAGGTAAGAAGGGCAGATCCCGTAAGGAGCGTTGATATTCGTCAACATCTGGGTACCGGACGAGGTGCCGTTGCTCTCCCAGAGCTGGTAGCCATGGGTCGCGTCATGGGCCCCGAAGAACATGTCCCCGTTCGCCGACACGAAACCGGTCGTGAGGGTGGCACCGTAAGGGAGAGTGAGGCCTGTCACTGTTCCGGTAAGCAATGCACGGCCTTCAAGGCTCTCAACCTGGAGCCGGCGGCTCGTTCTTCTGCGCCGAACGGCCGGTGTGAAGAATCGCTGCGTCAACTTTTGAAGCATGGCTCATCTCCTGTGTTCAAGTGAACCAGCGAAACACAGTTGCCGTGCCTGGTAGCACTACCGCACCGCGCGGGGAGCGACCGGGCTGGAACCGCGTCCCGGCAATCGAACCGTCATGGATTCACTCTTGTCCGTCGTCGACCAGGGTCGTTCCGGGAGATCGTGCTCTCGAACTCAGGACACTTCTGCCCCGGAAGTCAGGTCAGGTTGGCCGGGCTCTGCGCAGAGTCTCAAGGGCTGTGCGTCGCGCGCGACGCTCATGCCAGCTGCAAGCGGCGAGTTAATATCACCCCGCACATTAGTGTTGTCAAGAACCTATCCATGAATCTTTGAAAAGGAAAGTCATTACTAGTCTCTTAGAACTATGTGAATCCATCATTAGTGCTATGCACTAATCCTGCATTCGTGCCTGCAAGCCCGCTGGCCGATCGTCGTTCCTGCGCGGCAGGCTCTATCGTTTCTATAGGTCGTGGCGCGGCGGCGCGGCCTGAAAATGTCCATGCAGGCGTGCCTGGAATCGTCGCATCCATGCGCGTGGGTGAGCACACAGCAGTGGAGATGTCCCCATGCGTGGATTGCTTGCCGGATTGCAGGAAAGGGGACCGGCCTTGGAGCCCGCGCGGGCGGGCCCGTGCAGGAGCGGGTCAGGGCGCTGTGCGGCTTACCCTGACAGACCGCCGGCCCGGGTGCTGATCAGCGACGTGAGCTCGCCAAAGAGGACCAGTGCGGTCGCGACGTAGAGGATGCCTGTGGCCGACTGTGTGGATCGGATCTGAACCGTCTTCCAGGCGAGGATGGTGGCGAGAATGGGCCCCGCATACCCCACGGCCCAGCGTGCGGCGCAGAGGAGCGTGATCCCGTTTTCGGTCGCCTGTGCTTCGCCCCCCGTGGACAGGATGTGCGCCAGCCAGAGACCGCCGATCGCCAGCATTCCGCGCAGCAGCAGTGCGGCTCCCATGATCCGTACGTACTGCCGGAGCGGCTCGATGGACATGGTGGGTGCCGTCAAGTAGTGATGCCCCAGCAGCATTGCCGTCAACGATGCGCCCAGCAGCAGGCCGGAGGCGAGCCGGCTTGCCGTGTTGAAGACCTCCACGGGACGCGAGCCGGAGCTGGAAAAGGAGGCAATGGTTACCCAGACCAGCGTGGCGATGACGACCAGACACGTGGTTGGCTGCGCGATCCGCACCAGCCCCAGCCCCCATGCCACGGCGGCGAAATAGGCGAGCAAGGCCGCCAGGATGGTGGTCCAGACCAGTGCTGCGGATTGTGTGGATCGCGACGCGTCGAGCGACGCGAGGACCACCAGGCCCAGGATGATCTGACATTGCGTCCGAAAAAAAGGCAGGGGAACGCGCTGCCAGCGGGTCGCCAGCAAAAGCGTGGCGAGCCCGAAAGCAAGCCGTACGGAGAAGTCGGCCAGCATGGGCGGGTACTGCGGCATGGTCTGTCCCGGCCCGCTCAGGGGCGTCTGGAAACACCCGCCGGACACGAGGGGGCCGGCAGGGCGAACTCGCCGCAAGCACCCGGGCGAGTTCCTGTACGGATCAGCTCTTGGACCCGAAGATCAGCGACATCACCTCGGAGCGCGTCGCCAGTTTCTCCTTGAAAGCGCCTCGCATCGCGCTGGTGACGAACGAGCTATCAGGCTTGTTGACCCCCCGGATCGTCATGCAACTATGGCTGGCCTCGATGACCACGGCCACCCCCTTGGCGCCAAGCTCCTTCATCAGCAGGTCAGCGAGCTCCTCGGTGAGGCGTTCCTGCATCTGGGGCCGCCTGGACAGCACATCGAGCGCACGGGGAATCTTCGAGAGCCCGATCACCTTGCCATTGGGAATGTAGGCCACATGCCCCTTTCCTATGACTGGCAATAAGTGATGCTCACAAAAACTAACAAAACGTATGTCCCGAATCAGCACCATCTCGTCATACTTTTGCGAGAACAGGGTCTTGAGGTGCACGCGCGGGTCCTGGTTCAGCCCCTGGAAGACCTCGGCGTACATGCGGGCCACGCGATCGGGAGTCTGCCGCAGACCCTCGCGGTCCGGGTCCTCGCCAACCGCCAGCAAGATCTCGCGGACGGCTCGCTGGATTCGTTCCAGGTCAACGGGCGTGCCGGCCTGTTTCCGCACCGGCTCTGGTTCGTCGTCACCGCAACCGGCAGGGAAGACCGGGACGCCGCTGGAAAGACCGTTGTAAGCTTGCGGTGCTGTCTTGGAGGGCATGCTCGAGAATCCATCACATCAGGAAAGGACATACAGCGTGCCGTCATTCCGAACTGCTTATGCGACACGCTCTGGAAGACCAAATATGCAGTGGCCCGTTCCGGCAGCGTGACGCGGCTCAACCCGCAATCCGCACGCCACTCCTGGGAACCGTAACTCAAGGCTGGGTTTTGACTTCGGACTGACTTTCTGTATTCTATGCGGCCCGCCGGAGAAAATCAAGCTGGGACGAACCGGCACGGCTGTCCTTCAGTTCAGACTGAAGGGTGGGGGAAACGGCCGGCGGGGATTGTCGGCGGCGGCGGCCTGCCGAAGCAGCGACCGGAGCGTCTCGATTCGTCGACTCACAGAGCTCTCGGCGAGCAGCACCTGCTTGAGCGCCTGAGGCAAATCCAGTGCATACGTCATGATGTCCACAAGCAGTCCCAGCGGGACGGGCTTCTCGAGCAGGTCGGCGAGGTCCGGATCGATCCGTTGCTGGCTCTCGAAAACCTGGCGGAAGAGCTTCACCAGCTCGACCCGCGACGAGGCGTCCAGCGGCGAGGCTGGCTCGTCTTCCACGATTTCCACCCTGGCGATCCGGTAGAGTTTCTGGCTTGCAAGTTCTCGTAGCAGGCGGACACGCTTGCAGCCCAGGAGCAGCAGGTTAAAGCGGCCGTCGGCCAGCCGCTCGTGCTGGATGATCTTCCCCAGGCATCCCACGGGCTCGACCGGCACGGGGTCGGTCCAGTTCTTTCCCTCCGGCGACGGACTGATCTGGACGATGGTGATCAGGCGGTCGCCCGCCAGCGCGTCCTCGGTCATTTGCCGGTACCGCGGCTCGAAGATGTGCAGGGGGAGCACGACGTGCGGAAACATCACGATGTTGGGTAACGGGAAGAGCTTTGTTATATTGTGGAACTCTCTTAAGTCGAGATCGTGATCCATGATTCCGACTGCCAGCAGTGCCAGCTCCAACCCAGGAACGTTGCGTGACGCCAGCGACCCATGAGCAGTCACAGGGCGGACCATGAACAGCGATCGAACACTCGGGATCCGCAGGGCAGGTTCCCCGCCTTCTCCGCCGGCTCGAAAATGACCCAACGGAACGAATTGTAGTTCGCCACGGCGTGGCGGCAAGGCCAATGCAATTCAGGCCTTGAAAAGAGTTTCCGCCACTCGTCGCGGTCCGGAAGCTGAGCCGCGGCCCAGGACCCTGATCATGGTCAAAGCACCGATCCCGGACGCCGATCCTCGAACGCATGCCCGCCAGGTCGTTCGAGCCCTCAAGCGTCTCTATCCCCAGGCAACCTGCGCCCTGGTGCACCGGAACCCCTTCGAGCTGCTCGTGGCCACCATCCTCTCGGCTCAGTGCACGGACGTTCGAGTCAACCAGGTCACAAACAGCCTCTTCGATCGCTTCCCGGATGCTGCCAGCATGGCAGGCTGTGAGCCGCAGACGCTGGAAGAGATCATCCGTCCCACGGGTTTTTTCCGGTCCAAGGCGCGGAACATCCAGAGCATGGCCAGGCACCTGGTCGAACGGTTCGACGGCCAGGTTCCGCGTGACGCCGAGACGCTGATCCAGCTCGCCGGCGTCGGCCGGAAGACCGCCAACGTGGTGCTGGGAACCGCGTTCCAGATCGCAACCGGCGTTGTGGTTGACACCCATGTCAAGCGGCTGGCCTGGCGGCTGGGGTTGAGCAGCCACAAGGTTCCCGCCAAGATCGAGCTCGACCTCATGGCCGTGGTGCCGCGCTCGGAATGGGTGAACCTGAGCCATCGCCTGATCCAGCATGGCCGGAGCGTCTGCCTGTCCCGCAAACCAAGGTGCAGCCGGTGCGCCCTGGCGAAGCTCTGTCCCCAAAGAGGAGTAACCTCCTCCGCCTGACACGGCCGGCTGGCGCAAGCGCATGGGCCGGTTCGGACTCCCGTTACCGCATCAGCCCGGTTATGCTATGGGGGCAGCTCTCGCTCGCCGTATCATCGCTGTTCAAGAGTGAGACGATCACACATATGCATATACTCGACATTTTTCAGGGCCATCCAACAACCTTCAGCTTCGAGTTCTTCCCGCCGAAAACGGATCGGGCGTCCGCGGAGCTGTTCGAGACGATCGCCCACTTGCAGGCGCTCATGCCTGCGTTCGTCTCGGTGACCTATGGAGCCGGCGGCTCCACGCGCGAACGCACCCATGACCTTGTAGTGCGGATCCAGAGCGAAACCAACCTGACGGCGATTTCCCATCTCACCTGCGTCTGCCATCGCCGTGAGGAACTTGAAGCCATACTCGACCGTTATTCCTCCTCGGGCATCGAGAACATCCTCGCACTGAGGGGAGATCCTCCCCGGAACCTGGGGAACTACGATCGCTCGGCTGACGCCTTCCAGTACGCGGAACAGCTTGTCCAGTTCATCCGCGAACACAACAGCCTTGCCGATCCGCGCGGCTTCGGCATCGGTGTGGCCGGCTTCCCCGAGGGCCATCCGGGCACGCCCAACCGCTTGCAGGAGATGGACCATCTGAAGCGCAAGGTTGACGCCGGCGCCAATTACATATGCACTCAGCTTTTCTTCTGTAACCCCGACTTCTACGATTTCCGGGAACGTTGCGACCTGGCCGGCATCCGGGTTCCCATCCTCGCCGGCATCATGCCGATCACATCCAGGGAAACCATGATCCGGATTGCGGAGCTGGCGCTGGGAGTACGGATTCCCGCCCGGCTCCAGCGCGCCATCGAACGCTGTGCAGACGACTCGCGCGCCGTGGCCCGGGTGGGCGTGCACTGGGCGACCGAGCAATGCCGCGACCTGCTGGATAACCAGGTGCGCGGAATCCATTTCTACACGCTGAACCGCTCCGACGCGACGCGGCAGATCTACGAGAACCTGGGGGTCAAGGACTCACGCGCGCTGGGGGGCGGACTTCGCTCGTGATGCCGCGACGACCATGGACAACGACAGCCTGACACGAGACCTCAAGGCGGAAGCACTGCGGCTCGGCTTTGACCGCGTGGGCGTTGCGCCGGCCGTCCCGGCGCCTGGCCATGCAAGACTCCTCGACTGGATCGCGTCCGGTCATGCCGCGGGGATGAGCTACATGGAGCGGCATGCGGACCCGCGGCGTGATCCCGCTAACCTGCTCGACGGCGTCCGCAGCATCGTGGTGGCGGCCATGGTCTATGGAGAGCCGGCCCCCACGCCGCAAAGCCCCAGCGCCGGCATGGTCGCGCGATACGCCAGGGGACAAGACTATCACCGTGTGCTCTGGAACACCCTCGAGGAGCTTTTGGCGTGGCTGCGCGTGCACATGCCCGGCGTTCGCGGCCGGGCCGTCGCGGACACGGCGCCGCTCATGGAGCGCGATTACGCCCGGCTGGCCGGCCTCGGCTGGATTGGCAAGAACACCATGCTCATCAACCGCGGCCTGGGCAGCTTCACGGTGCTGGGCGCGTTGCTCCTGGATTGCGAGCTTGTCACGGATGAGCCACACCATGCCACTCATTGCGGCACCTGCACGCGCTGTCTGGACGCATGCCCCACTGAAGCATTGACTTCCCCCTACCAGCTTGACGCCCGCAAATGCATCAGCTACTGGACCATCGAGCACAGGGGACCGATTGGCAAGGAGGCCGCCGGTGAGCTCCACGGATGGGTCTTCGGGTGCGACGTCTGCCAGGACGTCTGTCCCTGGAATCGCAAGGCGCCCGTGGGACGCGTGGAGGCGCTCATGGGACGCCCCGAGTGGACGAATCCGGATCTCATCGCCTGGCTGGACCGTGCTCCGGCGGACTGGAAAGCGGCCCTGCGCGGGACTGCTCTGGCGCGTGCCAGGCGCGTGGGTCTGGTGCGCAACGCCGCGCTGGTGCTCGGCGACCGCCTGGTTGCTGAAGCGGTTCCGGCCCTTGTTCGCAGGCTGGCCGACGAGGAGGAAGACCCTGTGATCCGAGACGCCGCAGCCTGGGCGCTCTCGCGGATCGGCGATGGGCCGGCGCTCGAGGCCTTGCTCCGGTACACCGCACAGGGTTCGCCGGCGCCGCGGATCTCAGCCGCATCCGTTTCGTTGCCTCGGGCTCCAGAAGAACCGAACCAGCCGCCTGGCTGACCACATCGTCAACCAGGACGGACTGGCTCTGGCTGGCTTGCAGCATTGATCGCCGCCCGGATCAACCGGTGGTGGTCGTACTCGTGCCGGAAGGCGGCGTGTTCACGACCCGGGGCGGGTTCGCCTGGTACGTGACCGGCGAGATCTGGCCGCTGATCGACTGGCCAAACCCGTCCAGCGTCGTCACCTGGAACGTGTTCGAGCCGTTGCCCAGGGGCACATTGATGCTGTACTGCCCCTGGGAATTCGCCGTCGTCGAGGCGCCCGGCGAGTTGCCGTTAATCTCCTTGAAACTGACCGTCGCCCCGGGGCTGACCGTGCCGGTGAAGTTCACCACCTGCTGGCTGGTGATCCGGTTATTCAGCGGGTCGGCCGTCGGGTTCAGGTTGACGCTGATGATCGGACTGACGTTCGTACCGGCGTTCAGGTTCATCGAGGCGAACGCGAGGTCCGCCGGGGCAATGATGCCATCGCGGTTGACATCGGCGTCGAAGCTATAGCTCGACGAGCTCGCCTGGGTACCGATCAGCGACTTGATGGATTGAAGGTCTGACGTGGTCACCGTGCCCGTGCCCGCGACGTCGCCGGGCAGGTAGAACCCGAGCAGGTAGTCACCCGTCGTGTTCCCGCTTGCCCTGACCTGCACGGTGTAGGTGGCCGCGACCTGCCCGGCCTTCGGCACCGGCAGGCTGATCATGACCGCCGAGCCTCACCGGGTTGGTAAGCTTCTTGGCCTTGATGATCTGCCTTGAGTATACCGAATGGATGAGCGCCCCGGCCGACCCGCCGC
This sequence comes from uncultured Planctomycetaceae bacterium, assembly GCA_963833985.1. GTDB lineage: Bacteria > Planctomycetota > Planctomycetia > Isosphaerales > Isosphaeraceae > Aquisphaera. Next base: position 3,354,886 of record CAWIAD010000002.1, on the reverse strand, counting down.
GGGAGTTCTTCACGCCAATGATCTGGGGCTGAATGGACGTACTCGGATTTCCGGCCACGTCGATACCCAGCAGGATCCTGCCTCCCTTGCCGGCCGTGAATTCACCTGGGTTGATATGAAACTGCACCGTGGACACCTGCTTGGCCGCGGAGATCGAACCGGAAAGGATGGCGAACGTGCTTCCCTGCCCGGCACTCAGGAGCCTGCGCTCCTCCATCGGCTCGAGCGTGAGGTCCCGGCGGCGTTTCCTGGGCGAATGCGTATGTGACGGACTCATAGGCCCTCCTTGGCCCTCGGCCGAAATTGACGTGACGCGTCGGCCAATGTACACGCGAACTCATCAGACAGAAATGAATGCTCAGATCGCGCGTTCCCGGCCAGAAGCGACAGGCGTGTTGCCCGCAGTGAGGCTCTTCCTCACTCATGGAACGGGCCAAAGCCGGTGAAGCTGCGCACTTTCTTGATCGGCCTCGAGCATGCTTCCGCGCCAGTCCTTTCCGGGCGGAAGCCACCATCACTTCACAGGGCTTCAAGGGTTTCCGACCTTTCTTCCCCGCGAGCCAACCACGCCCGGTGAGGCCCCGGCAGCGGCCTCGCCATGGTTGCGCTGCCGCTGGACCGCATCCGCCAGGCGACCGCCACGTAGAGGACCACGGCGGCCCACAGGAACATGCCATAACCCTGTGCGATCTCGTGACCCCGGCCGCCCGCGAACAAGCCGCCGAACTCGGTGGAGGTCGTCGCCATGAACACGAAAGAGGCCAGCAGGGCGGAGGCGATCGCCAGCCGCTCACGCGGCCGGGTTGCCGGCAGGTACAGCTCACGCACCAGGAACGCGTACGGCAGCAGCAGGGTGACGAAATGGTGCTTCCAGCTCCGTTCCGAGACGAAGAGCATCGTCAGCACAACCAGGGCGATCTCTCCCAGATAGCGCGGATCGCGGCGATCCGCTGCCCGCGTCCGGCAGAAAAACGCCAGCAAGCCGACCAGCCCAAGTGCCAGGCACTTGACCAGGTAGCTCACAACCTGGGGCGGCCAGGAGACGACGTTCACGTCGATGTGCAGGTCGTATCGGTTGGTTCCCGGCGGAATCTCCGTCAGCAACCGGGTCAGCACGCCCACCATCGACTGGTTGATCTCCTGGGGACTGGTATTCCCCTCGACCAGGAACGGCGTAAGCATGCGGTGCCACCACATGATCAGGCAGTCGAGATTGAACCGGAACCCCACAATCAGGCTCGGTACCACCAGCAGGAACATCCCCAGACCCAGACACGTCGCGCCGACGGTCCGCCAGGACCTCTTGTAAAGGAAATACGGCACAAACAGCGCGGGCGTCACCTTGTACGAGATCGCCAGGCCCAGCAGCAAGCCCGCCAAGACGTCGTAACCCTGACGCCAGGCCTGGAACATCGCCACGATCAAGAACAGGATCAGCAGGTTGATGTTGCCGTGATGAAGATCTCCCACGATCGGCCGCAAGCTCAGAAGTAACACCGCACTCAGGAAGAAGGGCGGAAACGGCCCCTCGCGGATTCTCACGAAGCCCATGCAGAGCCACAATGCCACCGTTGTGAGCGCCACCTTGATGGCGAACCAGGTCATCGCCCCCGCCACCGGCGGCAGCGACATCAACGGCCCGAGCGTGATGGGCAAGATCGGCGGGTTGGGAAAAAGCATCTTGTCATAAACGTTGATTCCCTCCCAGAATTTGACAACCTGGGGCCTCCAGCGCACGAAGGCACTGCGGTGATCGGCGGCCTTGGGGTAGTAGAAGGCAGCCGCAATGACCACGATCGTGGCCCAGAGGGCCCAGAAGACGTGGTAAGAATACCGATCCAGTGGGCGACGTCGCGCTACGGAGCCGTTCTCTAGCACGGCATACTCCCTCCCTGGAGAAAGCCACGCAGGATATCGATTGATCCGTGCGCCGCCGCGATCTGACCTCGCGTGCTCGAACCACCACTTCATCGCCACGGAACCGTGAAGGGGGCTGCCATCTCCAGTTCCACCTCGGTGAGACCTGGAGGCGGCCGCAATGCGATAAACGGGACGGGATCCCCTTCCTCCGTCCGTTGCTCCAGCGGGATCGATGGCCGGGCCCGCAGACTCGGGACGGAGTGATATCGCAACACAATCGATCCGTCAACCCCGATAGACATCGCCTGCACCCGGAGCCGCCCCGGCTCCGCCACCACCCGCGCGCTTCCCTCGATCGCGTCGCCCTCGAACCCGTGTACCCGCCCGATGAGTACGGCCCCATCATCCTCCAGCACCGTGATCAGGTCCGGATTCGACCGGCAGAACCGCCGCGCGCGCGGGCTCCAGCAGAGCATGGCACCGGGCCTGTAGAGCCGGGCATACTTTTCAAAGTAAGGGCGGTCCCAGTCCACGCGCCGAACAGGGCGCCCTCGCCGAACTGGGTGAAGTTCGCGGCCAGCGATGCGTGCAGGTACGGCCCGCCAATCAGCTCCACGCCCGTTCGCTCCGGCAACAGCCCGCTGAAACGGCCCCGCCCGAATGGGTCCGGGACGCCTGCCAGGTCCTTTCCCCCCTCCTCGTAAAGCAGCCGCTCCCCCGGCTTCACATGGGCCTGCACCCGGCTGATCACCCAGAGGAGCCGCGGCGACGGGCGGCTGGAGAGAAATGGCACACCGGCCCAGACCCGATCGCGGACCGACTCGACGAGCGGCAACCCCGTCATCCGCAGGGTGACGATCAGCATCGCCGCCAGCGCCCAGCGATCCAGCCGCAAACCCTGCTCGGCCCTGCCGCGGAGCTTCAGCAAGATCGCGTCGATGCTGGCGCCGGCCGCCAGGGCCAGGGCCGTGTAGCAGGCGTAGGTATGCCGGCCCGGTTGCAGGAAATCGAGGGCCCGGAATCCCCCGGCGAAATATCCCCAGAACGCGCCCGCCACCCAGAAGCCCGCGATCGCAGCACCCCGGACACCACACCGCCGCGTCAGCACCATCAACCCGGGCAGGCCCACGGCAATGAGCAAAGACTCGACCGGAGCCTCCACCGTGAAGATCTGGATCAGGCGGCGCACAACTCCCTCGGACGAGTGAGCGAACGCGAAGTCACTGGTTCCCTTGGTCTCCGCCAGCCAGAGCCCTGGCAGCCACCAGAAGGCGTTGCCGGCCAGAACGACCAGTGGCAAGCTCAACGTGCCCAGGTGCCGCCCGAGCCGCAGCCCCCTGCGCTGCTCGTTCCCCAGCGGACGCGCTCGGCCAGGACCGCCGGGCCGGCCTGCGCAACCCGCTGGCGAGCGGACGGCCGGTGCGCAGCGCGGCCCCGTAGGCCAGAGCTGCCGCGGGCACCACAACCATCGCTGCGGTCAGGTGCACCATCACGCTCAGGCTCATGAGGATCGCCGCGGCCAGCCAGCGGCCGATTCCGCCACGGACCAGATAGTTCGCGAAGACCCCCGCGGACAGCAAGCCAAGCGGGATTCCCAAGAAATACGGCAGCATGCCGAACCCCGCGTAGTTGATCGGGAAATCGGTCCAGACGTAAAGCAGAAAAAGCAGCACCGCCAGCGCCACGCCCCGCGCCCGCAGGCCCCAGCACCCCGCGGCCAGGGCCACCAGCCAGGGGACTGCCGCGGCCGAAACCAGCACGTAAAGCTTGTACGCAAGCTCCGGGCGGACACCGCGAAACGCCCAGAGGACGACTTCGGGAAGAGTCGAGGACGACGGAAAGACCACGCTCTTGGCATAACCCGCCATGAACGCGGGGTCGTACCCGGCCGTCATCCCGGATCGATCAAGAAATGCTCGGGTCACCAGGGCACTGTGATAGTACAGGGGATGGTCGTCGCGCCAGATGGGCCACGGGCCGGTCACCTCCTCCAGTCCCCCCATGCCCCTCCAGATGGCCAGGTCATGCCCCAGGCCAAGGGTGAAGAGGCAGAGGACGGCCGCGACAGGGCCCGCCCAGCGCGGGGCCTCCCAGGCGGCAGCCCGCGGCAAGTCTCTGCTCCTGGCCGGAGCCGCGATGGCGGCGTCCGTCGCGCTGCGCGGATTCTCGTCCGCGAACGGGATGGGATCGAGATCAGCCATGCACTTTTTCCGCCCGTCGGCCGACCCGGCACTCCCCGTTCTCTCAGGCGTGAGCAACCACGGCAAATGCGGCCCGCAGGATTCGAACCTGCAACCAAGGGATTCAAGGGCCCTCGCGTTTCCACGAGGCTTGGACTATCTCATCCCCCAACGAGTGGCCTGGCAAGCCGGTCCGTCGTGTTCCGACCGCAACCGCACGCTGAACCAACCCGAGGAGGCCGGGCGCTCATGGCGAAGATTATTGTTGGGGCTCACTTCGCTAGTCTCTGAACCTTCCTGGCCACCAGAGCCCGGCCAGGCTTGGCTGCGGATTGCCGTGCCCCGAGCACGCCTGCGGCGACCGAGGCCGCGTTCCTCACGCGGCACCCGGCCATTCCACATCGGCCACGATCAGGGTTTAGGTTTCCCGCAATTCACCCGGTTCACATCCGGAGGCTTTCCCGCCGGCGGCACCTTTGAGAATCTGATGAGTCCCCTGCTCTGCCGTTGAGCTAGGGCCGCATCCTGACTGAACTGTCACTACCATCTTGGTCGGCGGCCCGGCCGATGACAAGGCCGGCGAAGCGTGCGCGGGGCGGATCGACACACGATCGTCCCGGAACAGAACCGGCCGCACCGCCACGCCACCAGGCAGACCCGCAGGCCCTGGCTCAGCTCACACCTCGGTGGGAACGAACTGGTTCGGATCGTCCACCAGCGCGTCCGCGTTCTCGCCGCCTGCCGTCACGAGGGCGTCGGCAGCCAGCGACTTCCGGGTGATCTTCGGCAGCTTGATGTTGCCCGCCACACCGACGAACGAGAGGAGCTTGATGACCAGGTAGGTCGGATCGATCTCCCACCAGTCCAGGCCGTGTCGCGCCGAGGTCTGAAACGCGTGGTGGTTGTTGTGCCATCCCTCTCCATAGGTGAGCAATGCCACCCACCAGAGGTTCGTGGACTTGTCACGCGTGGGGTGAGAGCGGTAGCCCCAGATGTGACTGGCCGAATTGACCAGCCAGGTCGTGTGCAACACGAAGATGGTCCGGAAGAAACCGCCCCAGACCAGCCAGCTCATGCCGCCCAGGTAGTACAAGAGCCCAAAAAGCGCCAGCGGAAAAGCGAAGTGGTAACGGTCGAGCCAGCGGTGTACCGGGTCGCGGTTCAGGTCCGGCGCCCACCGGTCGTAGTATTCCAGGCTATGGTTGGAGGACTCCTCCACAAGCATCCACCACACCATGTGAGCCCACAGAAAACCCTGAACCGGCGTGTGCGTGTCATTCTCATCGTCCGAGTGCGCGTGATGGCGGCGATGGTCGGCGACCCAGCCGATCGCACCCCCCTCCGAGGCCATCGCTCCAATGGCCGTTAACGGGTACTCGAGCCAGCGCGGACGCAGCGTGAAGCTGCGATGCGTCAGCAGGCGGTGATAGATCATGCAGATGCCGATGCCGCCAGTCAGCCAGTGCAGGAACAGGCAGACCAGCACGCCTGACCAGCTAAAGTAGGACGGCACGAAGACGAGCAACGCTCCCGCGTGCATGGCGCCAATCCAGATCACCGATGGCCAGGCCACGTGCAGGGAGGGTTGCCGGATGGTCGCGGTCGTCGTCATGATCAACCTTTTCTGAGAGTCGAAGAATGTCGCAGGGACAGGGTCCCATGGTGTCTTCACAGGGTGAGAGCATCATTTCAGTCAGGGCGAGTCACGAGGATCCGGCGTCGGATACTCGGGTTGGCTGAGGAATTCGAGCAAGGACGGAGGTTCTCGAAGAGTCACGGGCGGAGCTCATCCAGCCCATTCCAACCGAGATCATAGGACAGTGGTCTTCCTGTCGATCGCCGGAACGGGGGATTTTTCCGCTGCCGTTGCGGAACCTGGGATCCGCGAGCAAACCCATCACCGGGGCGGTACGGCAAGTTAGCCGATGCCCGCTGATCGCGTCAAGGTGCTTGGCCGGAAAGCACTCAACCGCTCGGAAATGGACAGGTCGCCTTGGGATTGTTCGTATGTCAAAACGAGTTCACGAGTTGTGACTGCCTCGTCGTCATGTCGTGGGTCAGCTTGGAAACGTGGTAGTGCATTGCCAGGTGAACCAGGTAATGAAGCAGCAGTCCGGGCCGGCGATGCACTTTCAAAAAGTCCCAGAGCCGCTGCCGGTAGAGCTTCCGCAACGATGGGTCCGGCACATGCGTCATCAGGCGGATGATCAGGCCCACGCTCTCGATGCCGCTCCGAACCTCGGAAATCAGCCAGCGCGACGAGATGGTCCACCAGCGCCGCTTCTTGGTGATGCCGATTTCGAACCCGGGCGTCATGAACAGCGCGTCGGTGCGCCCGAAGTAGGCGTCCGGCTCGTACAGCTCTCGCAGCACGCGCAGATAGCCCTCCAGCAGCTCCTCGCGGCCGAGCTGGAGTGGAATCACGTTGGTCCCGAATTCCGGCCGGTCGGCCAGGTCGAGCCGGCCTTCCGCCGCCAGCCTGTCGTGCAAGGGCGTCTTGGGAATGGCGCTGAGCATCCCGGACATCGAGAACGAGATCCGCCCGTTCTTGATGAACTCGATCTGGCGGTCGAAGATCCCCGCATCGTCGCTGTCGAAGCCCATGATCATGCCGCACCAGACCTCGATGCCGGCGTCCTGGATCCGCTTCACCTTCTCCAGCATCGTGCCTCCCGCACGCACGTTCTGGAACTTCTTCGTCTCCCGCAAGGCCTCCTCACTGGGGCTCTCGATACCCACGAACGTCGAGATGAAGTTGGCCTCCACCATCAGATCGAGCAGCTCGGGATCGTCGGCCAGGTCAATCGAAGCCTCGGTGAAGAGCGTCAGCGGGTAGCCATTACGGCGCTGCCAGAGAATCATTTCGCGGAGCAACTCCTTGATGGCTTTCTTGTTGCCAATGAAGTTGTCGTCCACGATGAAGACGATCCGCAGGCCGGTCTTGCGGATGGCCTCCAGCTCGGCCACGACCTGCGTGGCCGTCTTGATCCGGGGCCGCCGCCCGAACGTGACGATGATGTCGCAGAACTCGCACTGGAATGGGCACCCGCGCGAGAATTGCAGGCTGCCGAAGGCGTACCGGTTCATCTTCAGCAGGTCGAACCGCGGCGTGGGAAGCTTCGTCATGTCGGACTTTTCGAGCTGCTCGTAGCGCATCTGGTGCAGCCCTTGGGCCCACTCGCGGAGAAACTGCGGCCAGGTCTCTTCCGCCTCGCCGATGAACACCACGTCGGCCAGCCCCTCGAAATATCCCTCCTCCACCGTCACCCACGGTCCTCCCACCACCACGAAGCAGCCGCGCCTCTTCAGCTCCGTGATGATCTCCGTCATCCGGAAGCGCTGCACGCTCAAGCCGGTGAGACCCACGATGTCGGCCCGAGCGCAACGCTCCCAGTCGATCGGCTCGGCACTCTCGTCGATGAGCGTGACGGTGTGCTCGGGCGGTGTGAGCGCTGCCAGCAAGGGCAGACAGGCGACGGGCAAGTTCGCGGACTTGCCAAATAGCGGCAGGGCGTGGTCCATGCCCCAGTAGGATGCCTCGAAGCGCGGATTGATGATGACGATATCGGCCATGAAGTTCTGATCTCTACTTTGGCGGGTTCCGGAATTGACGGACAGACAGATGCAAGATCACCGAGTATCCTAGCCCCACCCATCCCGTCGCGACAGCGAAAAGCCCCGAAAACACGAATTCTACCACGAACTTGCTTCACATGCCCGTTTCGTGACCTCGGCCCGGGCTCCTGACAGGGCTTGGCTCAAGAGCGAGCCTTCCGCACCGGCCTCTCGCAAGTTCAGCGCCACTTCGGTGCAGATCCCGCATTCGAGTCAAATTTATTGCTTCCTCCTACCTCTGCGTTGCTCCTCCGTCTCGATGCTTGTGAAGCCATTCCTCTACTCATCCCTTTATCTTCTGTTTTCTGCCGCCCTTCTCATCTTCCTTTCCATTCCCTTTTTGCGTGTCGCCAATTCCGCCCCCTCCATTCGCATCCTGCCCGAGGCGCGTGCCCGATTGGGTTCGTTCTGGCCGGCAGTTTCGCTCTGCAACGGCTGTATCCTCCTTACCACTCTCCACTTGCATCGCCAGATCATTGGCTTCGTTCAGGCTACTCGCAATAACTCTTGAAGAACCCCCCGTAGGGTGGGTCAGCGCAGCGCAACCCACCGGCTTGCAGACGCTTGCGTGCGGGATGCCCCCGCCCGGCGACATCCCGGAATCATCCCCTTCGTTCCGGCCGTCGCGCGATTCATCGTGTGGTTGACGTGCGTCCGGCTCGGGCGCGGGGCCGATCCGCGACTTCCGCCGGCCCTCACGGATTTGGCTCCGTTCTGGCTGCAGGATGCGCTCCGCAACGGCTGTATCCTCCTTGCCACTCTCAACTTGCATCGCCAAAACATTGGCTTCGTTCAAGATACTCTGAGAAACGCGCGAAGCACCACCCGTAGGGTGGGTCAGCGCAGCGCAACCCACCGTCTTGCAGACCTTTACGTGCGGGATGCCCCCGCTCGACGCCATCCCGGCACCATCCCCTTCATTCCGGCCATCGCGCGATTCATCGTGTGGTTGACGTGCGTCCGGCTCCGGCGCGGGTCGACCTGCGGCTCATGGACAACCGGCATGGGGAGGCGGTCGGCTTCATTATTGTTGTCGGCGCCGAGCTCGGCTTTTTGCAGCTTCGACAGCGTGGTCAGCGTGCGCAGCAGCTCGCGGGTCAGCGCGCCCTGGTGCCTGCGCAGGACCGCGACGGCCTTGCTGGCGGCGAAGACCGCGCGGTCGGGCTCGGCGTCGGCTTCGATCTGCTCCAGGTCCTCGTGCTCGCCGAGCCGCGCTTCCAGCCGGTGGATCGCCTCGTCCACGATCGAGCTGAGGACCTCCCAGCCCTCTTTCGCGTTCGCCGGCGGGCGCGAGAGCGCCGCCACGGCATCGCGCCGCTGAAATAGGGGCCGGAACTGGCTTTCATGTTCCGGAACAGCTCCCAGAGCTCGCGGCCCTGACCCGGTTCGATCGCGTCGACGGCCTGGAATACGCGGTTGGCGGCCGGGTCGATCATGCCTTCCAGGAAGCTCTTGCCCATGAGCCGCAGGAACCGGTAGTGGTCGGTCTCGCTCCATGCGGCCCGCACGTCGATGAGGTTGCGGAACTCGGACCACCGCGCCAGCAGCCAGCGGCAGCCCTCGGGGAGCTGCTCGAGCCGGGTGAGGAAGACGGTGGGCATGTCGTCGTAGTACTCGGCCTTGCCGAACCGCTCACGCGGGTCGAGGGTGTCCAGCAGCTTGCGGCCCAGGATGTGGGCCTGCTTCAGCCGCGTGGCCTCGTCGCGGTCGCGCTGGCGGTGGACGCGAGCCGCGAGGTAAGCCGTCTCGGCCCGCTCGGCGCGGTCGATCTGCCAGTCGAGGCGTGCGGCATGGCCGACCAGGGTGCGTTCGACGTCGTTGCGCGGCACGAGTTCGAACGTCCACTGCAAGATCCGTTCGGCGAGCTCCTTCGGATCTTCCTGTGGCAGGACGGGGATGGCGATGCGGGCGTTGGCGCCATGCCTCAGCGCGTTGAGCCGGGCGCGGGCCTTGCCCTGGTCGCTCTTCGGCCCTGTGCTTTTTGCGGCGTTGCGGCGATTGGCCGCGATCTGGGCTGTACTGGCCACGATGTTGCTCTTTTTGTTTTTGGTGCAGGTCGTGTATGCGGTGTGCAGAGCGGCCCTGGCCGGCGGTTCACCTGAGGAGCGACCTCCCTCGGCGAGCCGCGGCCGATGCGCCGGGATCTGCCGTCTATCTATGAGGATCCGACCGAAACTGCCAAAAATCGGAGGAATCCGGGGGAATTTTTGATTTTCCCCCCCAGCCGTCGGGCAGGTGTATTCGTACGGCAGGCGATGCTTGCGTGCCGGGGCGTCTGCGTCCGCATCCGCATCGCCGCAGGGCACGCAATCCTTGCGTGCCGGGGCATCCGTATCCGCGTCGTCGCAGGGCACGAGATCCTTGCGGGCCGGGTCGTGCACTATGACTTCTCCGCCTGGAGCCCGGGCACATGGCCAGGTGCGCCAGCGCCATGGACTATGCGGCGCATGGCCACGTGCGTGAGCACGTGGTTTTCACGGGCGCAGCCCCCAACCTCGGGCGTGAGCCCGACCAGTGAGGAAGCCAGGAACGCAAAACGGTGCGTCGTCGCTGCGCTGGACACACCCGACACACCTGGAGCCCGCGACGCACGCCACCGTGCGCGGGCGTGATGGACTCTGCGGGCATCGTCCCAGGACGTCGTACGGCGTGTGCGGTTCGGCGCACGCAAGGCCCTGCCAGCCGGTGGGTTGCTACGGTCGGTGCGCCAAGGCCATTCTGGGACGATGCCACTCTGCGGCACATGGCCACGTGCGTCAGCACGTGGTTTTCACGGGCGCAGCCCCCAACCTCGGGCGTGAGCCCGACAGGCGGAGCACGAATGGGGCCGCTCACAGTTCACGGTGGCGTGCGTGTTCTGTTGGTACATCCGTCATTATGTTCTTCGCCCTTGGCCTTTCCGGCGCGTGGGTGAGGAGCGGGAAGAGCCTCACTGGGGCAGGAGTCGGGGCGCCTTCATGGCGGCCGGCACGTCGGTAAGAACCTCGTCGGGAACGACGAAGGAGTTTTGCAAGAGCGTCTCGTCGTCGTTGATCAGGTCCGGGTAGCGGCGGCCGGGGAGGACCTGCACCGCGAAGACCTCCTGCACGGCCGACTCGAACCGCAGCAAGGCCACCGCCTTGCCGCTGGTCAGCTCCACGGCGCAGACGCCGCAGGTCCGCTCCGATTGGGGCAGCCGCTCGGTGATTGGGATTCCGCTGAAGACGGCCGACTCGCGCACCTGCGACATCCCCACGAACGCAATCCCACCGGCGAAGTCCAGGCCGCGGGTGAAGCCCGGCACGGCCACCACCGGCTCGTATCTCCCGGTGTTCAGTTCGACGATACCGAGCGTGCCGGCCCCCGATTCGCAGACCCAGAGCCGCCCGTGGTGCAGGCGCGGCGAGTGAGGCATCGACATGCCGGAGACGACCACCTCGCCACCGGGGACCTCCAGCAGCACGCCGCCCCTTGCCTTGTTCGCCCGCCAGCCGGCGGCGGAGTCGGTGGCGCCCAGCGCCGTGACGTAGCGGGGCCGGCCGCCCTCCATCGCCAGGCCGTTGAGGTGGCAACGGTCAGTCGGCTCCAGGGCCGTGACAAACGACGGCCGCCAGCGAGGCACGAAGCTCGACGAGGGGTCGAGGGTGCAAAGGGAGGAAAACCGGGTGTTGACGAACCACAACTCGTCGCCGCCGAAGGCCATCTCGTGGACCGAGACGTTGCCCGTGACGTGGCAACGGCAGGGCAGGAAACAGGCGTCGTGACGACCGGGAGGCGCGAGTTTGGACGTGACGGCCGGGACGTCGCGGTATTCCCAGATCTGCATCGAGGTGCCGATGCACAGGCGGTCAACATGCAGGGCCAACCCCATCGGGGCGGGGAACGTGCGGAAGTGGGCGTTGAGGTGGTCGCCCTCGTCGCGGACCATTACCAGCTTACCTGCCTGGTAGGTCGTGACCAGGAGCGAGGCGCCCAGCCGGCGCAGCAACGCCGGGAAATTGAGCGTATGCACGGCGCGGAGCGGGGCGTCGGTCCCCGCGGGGGCCAAGGTGCCCTGGCTGATTTCGGCGGTCGCGGTCGTTGCGGAGTTCATGCCCTTTATCCTCAGCATCGGCTCCAGGCTGTCGGCAGCATCCCGGTTGCGTCGGCCACCGCCATCATGCGACGCACGCTGCTACTTCTTGAACGCAGCGGGGAGTCGTACTAGGGGCGGTCGCCCGGACCTTTCGTAAGCAGAGCCTCGAGGTCCCTCCACAGGGCAAGCCAGGCCGGGCGCTCTCCCTCCGGGAGCTTTGCCAGCCGCGTCGGTTCGCGCAGGCCCGCCAGGGCGGGATCGGTCTTCCATTGCTCGAGGGCGTGGTGTATCGCGCCGCTTTCCTCGGGCTTGCACGCATCAAGGGCCCTGGACCAGGTCCGAAGCTCGCCGCGGAGCCAGTCGAGTGCCTGGCCGCGAAGCCTGGCCCGGGCGGCTTCATCCGGAGGTGGGACATCCCCGCTCAGGCCGCAACCGGCCAGTGCGGCGTTGCGGGCCGCGAAGTAGGCGTGACCGGCGCGGCGGTCGTCTGCCAGCCTGGGCTCGGCCCGCAGGGCATCGGCGTAGAGTCGGGCTGCCGCGACGTGGTGGTGCATCCGGGCGCAGAGCCGAGCGAACTCCAGGTATTCGGCAGGCTTTGCGGGGAGGTCATCTCCCTTCAGCACGGCTGGCAGCCGGTGCGACAGGGCCACCGCGCGCTCGGCATCGCGGACCCACTGCCACGAGGGGGAAATCCCGTCGGGCCGGCTCGAGCCGAGCCGGTGACCCATGCGGAACTCAGCGAGAGCCTCGTCAAATCTGGCCTGCGCACTGAACATCTTGCCCAGGGCGCAATGAGCCTCGGCGAGGCCGGGCTCGAGACGGATCGCCGCTCGGAATGCAGCCTCGGCATCGGTCAGTTGCCCCTGGTGCTGCAACACGAGCCCGAGGTTGAGGTGAGCAGGGGCGTGATCGGGCCGGAGGCGGATGACGGTCCGATACATGTCGGCCGCCTCCGACAACTCCCCCTGGAGTTGCAGCGCGAGGCCGAGGTTGAAGTGGGCAACGGCGTCGTTGGGCCGGAGGCGGACTGCGGTGCGTAACTCGGCGATCGACTCCGCCAGCTTTCCCTGGAGCCGCAGGGTGACGCCGAGGTGGAAATGACCCACGGCGCTCTCAGGCTGGAGGCGGACGGCGGTGCGAAACGCAGCAACCGCCTCATCGGATCCTTTACGCAATTCATTCAGGCACGAACCGAGGTTGATGTAATAGACGGCGAGGTCGGGCCGGAGACGGACGGCGGTCCGATGCGCATCGATCGCCTCCGCCAACTTCCCCTGGTAGTCGAGCGCGCATCCGAGGTCGGCGTATGCACTGGGGTCATTGGGTCGGAGTCGGATGCGCTCGCGCGAGATCGCGACGCTCTTCTCCAGGGCCGAGGCCGACCCTGCGCGATCACCCCGCTCCTTGAGCAGCCCACCATAGGTGGCCCAGGCAAGCCCGCCGCCAGGGCGCCGTCGTAGGAGGTCGCTGAAGACCGAGATGGCCTCATTCAATTCTCCCTGCTTCGCCAGCAACGTTGCCAGTGGCAGTGCCGTCTCCGGGCGCAGGGCACGGCAGACCGAAAAATAGCGGATTGCCTCCTCGTAGTGCGCGTGCGCATACAGGAAGAAGGCCAGGTCGAGGTTGAGCCAGAGGTCATCGGGGAACCTCCCCTGCCCTGCCCGCAAAACATGCTCTGCCGCCTGCGACTCACCGACATCGGCCAGGGACGTGCCCAGCAGGTGCAGATTGATCGCGGGTATGGTGTCGAGCTTCGCGCCCGCGGCGAGGGCCTCGAGCTCCCGGCTGCGTGATGGCCGGTCGACCAGGTTGAGTGCGCGGCGGAGCCCGACCCGCCAGGAGTCGGGATCGGCGGCACTCGCGATTTCCGAGAGCCTGCGCGCGCCGGGCAGGTCGCGGCGGTACGACCGTCGCAAGAGCGCCCAGGCGTCCAGCGCCGCGACGATCGCCTCGGCCACGGCCGCGCGCCGGGCACGGATCCGGGCACCCGCCTTGGCCGGTGAGAGAACGTCGACGTCCAACCCGGCCTCGCGGAAGGCGCGGGCAAAATCTGCGTCGGCCTGCAAACCGTCGTCTTCCCTGGCGTCGCTCGATCGTACTTCGACCAGCCTCTGCATGAACGCTTGATCGGCCCTCTCGCTGCGGATGGCTGCATCGGCCGCCTGCTTCTCGGCGGTGATGTCGGCCAGCAGGGACTCGACCTGCGCCCCGAGCGCCGGGGAGCTGCCCGGCTCCAGCAGTCCGCCGGCCTTGTCGGCGGCCGCGAGCGCCTGGACCCAGGGCGTCAGGTCACCGGCGGCCGTCCTCTGGGCCTGACCCCGCAACCGCGTCGCCTCCTGCAATGCCGCATTGACCCGGGCCGAGATCAACTCCCGCCGCCGCATCCGGTCCAGCTCCACCCACCTTCCGCCGACGGTGCCGAGCGCAACTGCGACCAGGACCGTGGCAGCCAATCCTGCGGTCATCCGACGCGCCCGCCGCTCGGCCCGCGCCCGTCCCTCAGCGGCCAGGGCGGTCGCCTGTGCCTCCTCGGCCCTGGCCGCCTCGGCCGCCCGGGCCAGTTCCGCCTCGCGAATCCGCCGATGAACACCCTCGAGGTAGGCTTGCATGCGGTGGGCGACAGCTTGCGCGTTGCGCAGGCGATCGCCCCTGGTCGGAGCGAGGCAGTCCCGCACGAGCCGCACCAGCTCATTGTCCGCGACGCACGATCCCAGCCGGGCCAGGGCACCCGCGAGATCAGCCCGCCGCGCAGTGCGCAGGACGTCCTCCGAGGACGGCCCGGTGTACGCCGGACGGCCCGCGACAATCTCGCAGAGGATCGACCCCAGTGCGAACACGTCGGCTCGCTCGTCCACCCACTCGATCTGCCCGTTGGCCTGCTCGGGAGCCATGTAGGAAGGCGTGCCCAGAACACTCCCCGCGCGCGAGCGGTCGACCTCCGAGCCGTTCCGTGTCGTCGCGATGGCCGTCTCCGTCGCGAGGCCCTCCCCGGCCTCTCGATCGTCGTCCGTAACACCGCGGGGCAAGACCTTGGCCAGGCCCCAGTCCATCACCTGGACCTCGCCGAAGCTCCCCACCATGATATTCAACGGCTTGAGGTCGCGGTGGACCACGCCCCGCGCATGCGCGTAGGCCACCGTCTGGGCCACACGGAGGAACGTCTCCAGAAACCGGGGAAGCTCGGACGAGGAAGCCGTCCGCATGGCCAGCAAGCCGGCGAGGGTCTGCCCCTTGACCAGCTTCATCGTGAAATAAGGCCGTGCGTCGTCGAAGGTCCCCAGCTCGTACACCGGGACGATGCCAGGATGCTGGAGCTGGCCGCCGATCTGCGCCTCTTCCACGAAGCGCCGTATCAGGTCGGGCCGATGGAGATGCTCCTCGAGCAAGACCTTGACCGCCAGGTCGCGGCCGAGGTCGGGATCGCACCCCTTGAGCACGGCCCCCATGGCGCCGCGGGCGATCTCGCCCAGCAATTGCAGCCGCGGCGGACTGGCCGTCGCGCGCAGCTCGGGCGGCGACGGACGCAGGACCATGGCTTCGGCGTCGCCCGGCGCGTCGTCCAGCACGACGCGGGGCATGGGCCCGGCCGATCGGTCGAGAGCCTGCATCACTGTGCCGGCGGGGTGCGGCCAGCTTTCGCAGCACGAGTCAAAGCCGGGCCGCAGCCGCGTCTCGGCGAGAGCCTCATGGATGAGTGAGCGGCGATCCGGGAAGCGGTGCAGGTAATCGCAGGCCGACGGAGACTCGCCCCGGCGCCGGCGGTGAGCGACCTCGACAGCCAGGCCGTGGCGGAGCAACTCATCCCTGTCGTCGGCGCTGCTCGCGACCGTGGCGAGCCAGTCCTCCAGGGAAATGGGGGACCCGGCGACCCACCCGTCCTCGAACGACTCGACCAGGCGGAGCAGGCGAAGTGCGTGGTTGCCGTCGTCGCCTGAGACTTTCGAATCGGGGCGGACCATGGCGAGCCTCGGGTAGCCAGGGCGACGGTTCGCGGTGGGGCAACGTTGGTCAAGATTTATCAGGCTCGTCGTCCGGCGCGACCACATCCCGCAGGTGAGGATGCAGGAGACTCCGGATCGTCCGGAGCTTCAGCTCCACAGTTCGCTCAACGCGGCCGATCTCCAGGGCGATCTCAGCATTCGAGTAACCCTCGATCCGCATCGCCAGGACGCGGCGGAGGTCGTCGGGCAAGACATCCAGCAGGCGGTCGAATTCTTCGCGGGCGGCGGCTTCCTCTTCCGGGGCCCGGTGGCGGAAGTCCACCGGCTCGGCCGGGCCGACAAAATCGCCAACGAGCTGCTCGCGCCGGACGTCCCGCCGCCTGGCGCCATGGCGGTCGACCGTGTTGGCGATCTTGTAGAGTGTGAACCGGACCAGGCGCCGCCAGAGCTCCACTCGGTCGCGGGGCGGCCCGCTCGGCCCGGGGCCAGCCGCGAAATAGTCGGCAAACAGGCTTTGCATGACATCCTCCAGTCCCGCCCGCCGAAGGATCCGCGGATCGAGCCGACGCCGCACGATCGTCGCGATCCGGTCCGAGAAGCGCAGCCACATCTCTCGGGCCGCCTCGTCCCTCCGGATCGGGTCCGGCGAATACACCTCCTGGGCCAGCCGCGTGAGCGATCCATTCAGATTCACCTCGACTCCCATGGAACCGGTTCCTGTTCGATCGCCGGCGGCATGCGTCGCGCGAAGCACGTCTCCGCGCGGCGCCTGCCTGTTCAAATGGGATTTGGCGGGCAAAGCCCGAAATCCGGGGCGGAATCCGTGTATCGCCGCGCGAAAAGCCCCTCCGTGTGGCCCACCCTCCATCCGAAGGGCGGTCGAACGACCCTGACAACCCTCCGGCGGCGATCGGATTGGTCCGTCGCGACCGGTCCGCCCGCCCCGGGGCCGATGGGATCACCGAACCAGCACCTCAACGATCGATTTCGGGCATGGCGGCTGGATACCCATACTACCGGAACCAAGAGCCGCAGCACGAGGCCCTCGTCGATGGTCATACCAGGCTGCGGGCGGGCAACGCACTCATCGACAATTTGATGCAAGTTCACATCCTTTGTCGTGCAGAGGGAGGCTACATCATGTTCCTTCGCAGGTTCCCAGCAGCACAGAATGACTCTTCCCGGCGGTCCCGGCTCGGTGCTCGTCGAGAGCGTGGGCGCCGATTCGCACCTGGCCTCCTTCGGCTGGAGGACCGCACCCTGTTGAGCACGCTCACCGTCACCAACGACTCCGACAGCGGCACGGGCTCGCTCCGCGCCGAGCTGGCCCTGGCCCAGAACGGCGACACCATCGTCTTCTCGCCCAAGGCCCACGGCACCATCACGCTCACCAGCGGCCCGCTCGAGGTCGCCACCGGGGTCAGCATCCAGGGACCGGGCGCCGGCAAGCTCACCGTCAGCGGCGACAACAGCTCCAACGTATTCGATATCGGCAACGGGGTGACTGCCTCGATTTCGGGGATGACCATCACCGACGGCGTGTCGCCCAACTATTACGAAGCCGGTGGGATCTTCAACCAGGGCACCCTGACCCTCACCAATGCCGTGGTCACCGGCAACTCGGCCCCCGCGGGAACGTACGCCGGGGCCGGCGGCATCGAAAACGCCGGCACGATGACGATCGGCAACAGCATGATCTCGCAGAATTACGGTCCCGTCGCGGGGGGCATCAACAGCTTTGGGCCGCTGACCATCACCGGCAGCACCATCTCCGGCAACAGCGCCAACGTCGGCTACGGCGTTGGGGGCATCGAGGGCTATAACCTGCTGACCATCACCGGCAGCACGATCTCGGGCAACTCCGGCTCGGATGGCGCCATCAACTCGTTCGGCGGACTGGACCTCGTCAGGAGCGCCGTCAGCGGCAACACGGGGCTCGCCATGTGGTGCTTTGGGTCATCAACCATCACCAACAGCCAGATCGTGAACAACACGAACGACGTGGGGCCCAATGGGTCGGCGAACGGGGGCGGCATCAACGCCAATGGCGATTTGACCATCACCGGCAGCACGATCTCGGGCAACACGGCCGAGGGCTTCTTCGCTGTCGGCGGCGGAATCGAAATGAACTCGAACGTCCTGACAATCCGCGGTTGCACGATCCAGAACAACCAGGCCATCGCCGGAGGCAACGCCTGGGGTGGCGCGATTGACATCTCCAACGCGGTCATGTCCGTGAGCAACAGCTCGTTCGTGGACAACTCCGCGAACGGGGCCTCGGAGGCCGATGGCGGAGCCGTCTTCATGAACGGTAGCGGCGTCGCCGCGACCATGGTCAACTGCACGTTCAGCGGCGACCAGGCGCTTTCGGGGATCAACAACCCTCCCGGCGATTACACGGGGGGCGCGTTCGGCGGGGCGATTTCCGGTCGCTTTGGATCTTCCCCGCTGACGATCAGCGGCAGCACGTTCATCAACAACAGCGTCCAGAGCGGCCTCGGTGGTGTCTCCGTTGGCGGTGCCGTCACGAACTCCGGCGCCCTCACCGTCGCGTCCAGCCTCTTCACCGGCAACACCGCAATTG
The DNA here is from genome assembly GCA_963833985.1 of uncultured Planctomycetaceae bacterium. Classification (GTDB taxonomy): domain Bacteria; phylum Planctomycetota; class Planctomycetia; order Isosphaerales; family Isosphaeraceae; genus Aquisphaera. The sequence goes on along the minus strand of CAWIAD010000002.1, from coordinate 3,336,652 downwards.
GCGGCATCAACGGGGGCGGCGCAGACGGAGGCGCCCTGGCCGGCAGCGGGACGATCACCGGATCGACCTTCACCGGGAACAGCGCCGTGGGCGGCTCCGCCGGACCGGCCAGCGAGACCAATTACGTTTTTGGCGGTAACGCCAACGGTGGGGCCATCGACGGCGGCTCCCTGACGGTGACCGATTGCCTCATCGCCGGGAACAACGCCACCGGTGGGGCCGTTCCCGCGAGCGACCCGCCAGGCACCGCTTTCGCAGGCACAGGCCAGGGCGGAGGCATCCACTGCGGAGGGTTGATCCAGGTCACCGATAGCATCATCGTGGGCAACTCCGCCGTCGCCGGCGCCAACGGCCCCGTCTTCTTCAGCGACAACGGCGGTGGAGGCGTCTATATCGCGGGGTCCTCCGCCCAGGCCTCGTTCACCAATGACCTGATCGCCGGCAACTCGACGAGCGTCGCCCCGGGCGACGGCAACGCCTACGGCGGCGGCATTTACATCAGCACCGGCGCCATCACCGTGCTGACCAACACCCTGGTCGTCAACAACAAGGCCACCACCGCCGGGAACAACATCTACGGCACGTACACCAACGGTTGAGACCTCGCAGCCAGCAAAGACCAAGAGAGGGTGCGTTGATTCCGCACACCGACATCGGGGTAGGCGCCTCCTCCTCCCCCGCTCTTCGCGGTCCCCGCTCATACGATGGCAGATGGAATGGCAGATGGCAGATGGCAGCAGATGGAGCAGATGGGGCCAACCACATTCTGGCTCACGGTCGGCTCAGTCGTCGCATCCAGCGTCTTATACGCTGCGTTCATCTCTGAATCTGGTGACTCCACGCAAGGCGCGAGGGATGGCAGAAGGGCCACCCCGATCGTGCGGAGACGATTGCTGAGCACTGGTCTGCTCTGTGATGGAATCTGGATGCGTCGCTTCGAGCCGTCTTGCGGCCCATCGCCGACTCAGGCGCAAGGGTGCTTGCCCTGGTTCGAGCGGCACCGTGCCACGTGAGCGGCCCGCTCAGCGTTTCATGCAATAGATGACGCGCCGTTCATTTTCGACCGTGTGATAATACATGGTCTTTCCGTCATGCGAGAGCGTTGAGGCTTCGACGAACCCGGTGGGGCCGGCAACTTTCTGCGGCTTCTCGAAGGGATCGTCCTGGCTCTTTCGCGCGGCCCGAAAGATCGCCGGGGGCATGGTAGGCGGGGAATTCATGCGCGTGAAGAACAGTTCCAGCCCATCGGCGGAGATATCCGCGGCGTACTCCAGCGCGGTGGTATTGACTTGCTTGAGGATCGCGCTGCTCTTCGTGTCGCGCTTGAATCCTGTTCCAGTGCGAGTCGCGATGACCAGATCCGCAGTCTTCGGGCCGCCCTGCACGAAGAGTGCATCGACAAAGTACAGTGTCTTGCCATCCGCGCTGATCTCGACGTCGAAGTTCACGATGCCCGGCTGCCTGCGCGAAACTCCAGGGACGAGTTCCACGCCATCCACCGACCCATCCTTGAAACGCCCGCGGTACAGGGTTGATAACGTCTTGTCATAACTCCGTGGAGACACGAAGTAGAGCATGCCCTCCTCATCCATGCTCGGCACGCCTTCGAGCGACCGCGTATTGACGCCCTTGATCTCGCCCTTGTACTCGAACGTCAGATCGTCCTTCCGCTCGGCATAGTGCAGGTTCGTGTTTTCCTGAGGCTCATTCAGATTATTGAACATCAGATAATTGCCATCGCGCGTGAGGAACGGCTCCATCGCGTGCCCATTGTAACCGCGGATGGTCACCCGTTGTGGCACGCCGAAGCCGCGATACAGATCGCCGGTTTGCGGCCCTTCGTCGCGGAGCTGGTCCAGGACACGATCGAGTTCGCGTTCCGCATTCGCGACGTTGCCCGCCTGGAGCAGGGGCTTGACCTTCTCGTCCATCGTCTTGAGGATTGCCGATGGATCGCGCCCGGTGCTTGCCCATCTCCGCACGCCCCGTTTCACTCTCTCGACCTTTGCGGTGAGCCGAATCCTCGTCGCGTCCATGGTCTCATCATCGGCACGGCCGTCGGCAGTCTCAGGCGGCCGGGCCTGTTGTCGTCCGGCACCGGACGGCTGCGCGTTGGTCTGCGGCTGCTGTGGCGCTGCTGAAGCGGTCTCGTCCAGGCCCAGCACGAGCAGTGAGGCAATGATGATCAGGGTTGCAAGATGGCTCATGAGAGCCTTCCTCATGATGAAACAAACAAACTGGTCCGACTTCAGTACCCGAAAAGAATACTGCCGGGTTTCATGCGTCAAGGCATTTCTTCAGCCGTTTGCTGTCGACCTGCTGCGTGCCGTGTCGCGCACATGGCATGCAATCGCATGCCTTCCAGCGACTCCGTCCGGGGCGTTGCGGACCTTGCCGCGTCCGGTTAAACCCAGAGCCCGCGGCACATGGCCACGTGCGCCAGCACCGTGGACTTCGCGGCAGATGGCCACGTGCGTGAGCACCATGGACTCCGCGGCACATGGCCACGTGCGCCAGCACCGTGGACTTCGCGGCAGATGGCCACGTGCGCCAGCACCATGGACTCCGCGGCAGATGGCCACGTGCGTGAGCACCATGGACTCTGCGGCGCATGGCCACGTGCGTGAGCACATGGTTTTCACGGGCGCAGCCTCCAACCTCGGGCATGAGCCCGACCTGCGTCTCGCCGCGAATCGCACGCATCGCCGCGTCGTCGTCATCTCCCCGCGCCGCGAAGCACCGGCCCGGCCGCCGACTCCTGCATCATCAGCAGCCGCGCCCGCGAGTTCCCGGGGCGGCTCCCCAGCCGCTCCAGGTCTGGGCACGGGTTGGTACCGCAACGTTCCCTCACGGGGAGACTGGAATGGCCTCGATCTCCTTCAGAAGAACAGGGATTTCCAGGTTATTCCAGAACTCGAAGGTCGGGGCATCGGCGGGTGCCGTAAAGGCTTTCAGCTTGTCTCGCCAGCGACGCGCTTCCACCGTGTTGCCAAGCCGATGATGCGCGAGCGCGAGGAAGGCCCAGTCGTGCGGCAAGCCCTCCGTCTTCCTGGCGGCGAGCCCTGCATCCAGGCGGTCGACGGCTTCCTGGTAGCGGCCGGCCCGATAGAGGATCGCTCCCAGCGTGTTCAGCAGATAGTTGGCCCTGTCCGCCTGGCTGGCCGATTGCACGGTTCGTTCCATCAGCGAGACCAGGTCGTTGTAATCGGCTGCCACGCCGGGAGCCAGGCAGAAAAGCCAGACCGCAGTGTTTGCGGACACCGTGTCGCGCGGGAGCGCACCGAGTTCCCTGAGTTGCTGCTGGCAGAGCCGGTCATAGCCGGAACGATTCCCGGCGAGCAGGAACATGTTTGCCAGCCGGAGCAGGCGGACTCCATTCTCCGGGCTCCGGTTTGGGTCCAGTTCGGAGGCTTTTTGCAGATCGGCAGCCGATTCCCGCCACTCGCCGCGCCGGGCATGGAACTCGGCCCGCGCAGCGTAGAGAGCGACATTTTTCGGTTCCGCTGCGATGGCGCGGGCCAGCTCTCTGAGCCGGCTCTGGCTGGCGATTTCCTCGAGCGTGGAACGAACCTGGGTGTCATTCTGTGAGGCGACCCTGGAGAGCGCGAGGGCGGCAAGTGGCAGATCGGACGGCTCGGACTCGTGCCGCTTTCAACCAGGCGATCGCCTCATCCAGTCTGCGGCGCGCCTCGTCCGTCTCGCCGCATTCGTGGAGCGCGAGCGCCATGAGCGAGAGCTGCCGGGGTCCCACTTCCGGGTCGTGGTCGATCGCCTTCTGGCAAGCGCCGATGGCTGGCTGCCATTCTTCACGCAGCGTGTGAATCGCCGCCAGTCGTCGCCAGCCAATGCCGTCATCCGTGGCGAGCGGCCAGAGAGCCAGGAGCGGTTCGGTCAGCCTGGAAGGAATCGCTGGAGACAGGGCCAGGCGGAATCGGCCCAGCGTGTGCTGCGCATTGCTACTCTGGAAACACAGCCGGATTGTCACAGATGCCCCGGTCGGGGAAATCGACCGCGCGTCCAGCAGGAATAATGCCCAGTGAGCGTGACCCATCCGGGGGGCGATCGCCCATCCCGAGTTGGACTGAGGCTGAGCATTCACGGCGGCGCGAACCGGAAAGAAATCCTGTGCGAAGCTGGCACTCAGGCCATGCAAGGGAAGTACCTGGCCCGCGGCCTCGGCGCGGATCGGACAGAGGACAAAATTGCCGTTCAAGGTCCTTCCCGGCCCATTGTTCGGGAGCGAGGGATCGGGGAGCGCATCCAGTCTCAGGAGGTGAAATCCGCTGGCCTGGCAATCCATTCGCAAAGTGTACACATCAGATACCGGATTGATGCCGCTGGCCAGGAACGAGCCGTCGGCCAGCCGGGTGAGGTTCGCACCCGCCGCCGATCTCGCCTCGGCCGCCTGCATCATCTCTCCGCCTTTGAACGCGGACGAGGAACTCCACGAGCTGACCAGGAAACGAGCGAACTCATTCAGATAATTCAAGTCATACGGCTCGATCCGGATCAGTCTTTCGTAGAGCGAGCGAGCCTGCTTTCGGTACCCCTCGGCGCGTGCGATCCGCGCCGGGCCGGGAACTTCAGCCGACTCGACGCGCGGGCGTTGCCAGTCCGCGGCACGGTATTTGTCGGACGTCGGGTCGGTGCGTTCGCCAACGACCGCAGCCAGGGTCAGCGATTGGCCGTTCCGCATGATGCCCAGTGCAACGCGGCTTCCAGGCTCCAGGGAAGACACTGCCGAATGCAGGTCCTGGTGCGAGACGATCGGCTTCCGGTCGACGCTCACGATGACGTCTTCGGGGCGGATGCCGGCTCTCTCCGCCGCGCTGCCGGCAACGACAGCAGCGACGCGAAAGCCGCCTGCTTGCTGACCGGAAGTGACGGCGGCGGTGCCAGGACCCGCGGGCACGTGGAACACACCCAGCCAGGGACGGACCCTTGCTTGCTCGATGTTTTCCGCCCGTTCCTCGTAGCACTTGGCGGCACGCGCCAGGACCCGTGGGTCGTCGGGAGCCTGCTCGAGCAGCTGCCTGACGACTGGTTCCGCGGTGTCCCAGGTGCGGGAGTTCTGAGCCGCGCGGATGCGATCCTCGGGCACGTCTGAAAACCGGAGGTAGAGCTCGTGTGGTCCCCAGGGATTATTCACTTTCACGAGGACGGTATTCCAGCCGGCCTCGAGCGTGACAGGCACGGCATCCTCGTCCGGGACCGCGCGAGCCGAGAACGGCTTCTGATCGCACAGCCGGCCATTGAGCCAGACCCGCCGGCCGTTATCGGAGCCGAGCAAGAGCGCCGCCTCCTGCCTGCGCGGAGAATAAACGCATGTGCGAGCATACGCTGATACGTGGTCGGTGTTGTTCATGAGGGGCTTGAAGTCGAGCCCTCCACCAGAGCCTTCCGCCACCGCGCGCCAGGTCGCCCGTGTCGGGGTGCTGCTCCGATCCGATCGAGCGTCGCCCGAACTCGTGTCGACCCATCCAGGCGAGTGCACATCCAGTTCCGGCGGGCAGACTGTCATCAGGTCTTCCGGGTACGGGCCAGCGACCGACCATCCCACGTGAGGGATGGAGCCGGTTTCCGACCGGGCGTGCTCGAGATATTGCTGGAAGTCCGCGGCGGCCCTGGACCACTGGCCGCACTTGCCCAGGATCTGCCCGCGCAGCTTGTGATCGGCTGCGCTCTCCGGGTGCGCCGCGAGCCGGCGATCGAGCTCCGGCAACAGGAGCGGAGAAAGCTCGATGGCATATCCCGCGGCCGCATCATGGAAATCGAGCCGGCCATCTTCCCCTGCCATGACGAGCTTCATGCCGTCGGGACTCCAGGCGACGCGGGCGTCTCCGCGCGTGGCCAGCGGTATGGACAGCGTTCCGGCGCCTGATGCCGGGGCCCAGACCCTGATCGTGCCGTCCCAGCTTGCCGACGCGAGCCGCTCTCCGCCGGGGCTCCACGACACGGAAGTGACGCGGCTGGTGTGCCCCCGAAGCACGTGGATTTGCTTGTGCGAGGCCACGTCCCAGAGCCTGACGCTGTCATCTCCTCCGGCCGAGGCCACGGTGCGTCCATCAGGGCTCCAGGCCACGTCCATGACCCGGTCCGTATGCCCTGGCATCGTAAAACTGAGCGATCCCTCGGCCCAGATGCGAACCAGCTTGTCATTGCCGCCGGACGCCAGGCGTTTGCCGTCAGGGCTCCAGGCCACCGAATAGATGGATGGCTGCTCGTTGAAGCCGCCGTCATGGTCCTGGCGATAGGTCGCGAGCACCTTGCCGCTGGAGAGGTCCCATACCCTCACCGTACCGTCCAGGCTTGCCGAAGCCAGTTGACGCCCGCTCGGGTTCCAGGACAGGCAGCGCACGCTGTTCTGGTGCCCTTGCAGGGTCAGGAGCGCCTGGCCGCTCGTGGCGTCGTGAATTCTGATCAGGCAATCGTCACCGCCTGCGGCGAATTTCTTGCCGTCGGGGCTCCAGGCGGCACACCAGAGTTTTGTCCGTCGATCCGCGAGGATCGGCCGAGGCTGGCTGGCGTCCGGGTCCTGGATCGTCACCGAGCCGTCATCCCGCGCCGCGAGGACGCTCTGCCCATCCGGCCTCCAGCTCAAGGAATGGATGCCGGCGGCCCGCTTTGCGGTGGCCGGAGCGGTTCCCGCGCGGCTGACATCCCAGACGCGAATGGTCGTATCCCAGCTCGACGAGGCCAGGCGTTTGCCGTCAGGGCTCCAGGAGACTCCCCAGGTATGGCCGGCATGACCGCGCAGGGTCAGCAATTCTTCCCCGCGGTCCGCGTCCCAGATGCGCACGGTCTCATCCCAGGTTCCTGCCGATGCCAGTCGTTTACCGTCAGGACTCCAGGCCACGCCATCGATCCACCAGGCGGTATGCCCGCGCAGCGTGTGCAGAAGCTGGCCGCTGCCTGCATCCCAGACGCGGATCGTGTGATCCCACGCCGAGGATGCGAGCCGGCGGCCGTCGGGACTCCAGGCGATCTTGTTCACATTCTGGGTGTGGCCCGTGAGCCTGCGGATTTCTTTCCCGGTGGAGGCGTCCCAGACTTGAATCGTGAAATCCGGACCGGCCGCGGCCAGCCTGCTGCCGTCCGGGCTACAGCAAACGGAATTGACGCTGGCGCTCTGTACCGTGAGGCTGGAAAGCGTCTTGCCGGAGACAGGGTCCCAGATCCGCACGGTGCGGTCCGCGCTTGCCGAGAAGAGTCGGTCTCCCCGTGGATTCCAGGCCACGGAATTGACTCGGTCTCGATGCCCGTGCAGGGTCCGTTCCGGTCCGCGCCCGGTCAGGTCCCAGATCTTGATCGTCCGGTCCACACCGGCCGTTGCCAGGGAAGATCCGTCGGGGCTCCAGGCCACTTCCTGAACGGCCGCGGCGTGGCCCCAGAGTGTCTTCACAAGCCTGCCGCTGTCCGCCTCCCAGATCTTGACGGTCTTATCCCGGCTGCTCGAGGCAAGCCTTTTTCCATCGGGGCTCCAGGCCACCGAATGGACGCCGTCGGTGTGTCCCGTCAGCTTCATCCGCTCGCGGTCGCACAAACCGCTGAGGTAATACCACTCCCAGTTGCGGATGTCCGGCAACTCCAGCCAGGGCGCCAGGATTTCCTGAGTTCGGCGCAGGCCGCCCGGCTTGCCGATGGCCTGGCCGGCCTGGTTCATCTCCGAGAAGTAGAGGTTCCGGCGCAGCTCTTGACCGCGCTCTTCCGACTGCTTCCGGGCGGCCAGAGCGTCGTTCTTGGCCTGCTCCGCGGCCGCTCGCTGGTTCTCCTTCTCGGCGGCCAACCGCGTCATCTCGTCGGCCAGTGTTCCTCGTTCCTCGGCTTGACGTTTCATCTCCAGGGCCAGGTTCTCATTTCTGGTCGCGAGGCTGCGCTGCTCTCGCTCCTGAGCGCGGAAAAAGGCCGCCGCCAGTGTTGAACCGACCGCCAGCACGATCAAGAGCAGCGCGACCGCGGCCAGGGCCGCGGCAATGCTCCGGTTGCGACGCACCCAGCGCGCAGACGCTCGGGCAATGAGGCTCTGCGCCGATGATCGGTTCGTCGTCCAGAAAGCGGACGAGGTCGTCGCGCAGGTCCGCCGCCGTCTGGTACCGCTGCGCCGGCTCTTTCTCGATGGCCTTGGCGACGATCGTCTCCAGGTTGCGCGGGACTTCCCGGTTCAGCTTGCGCAGGCGTTCCGGTTCCTGTTCAGCCACCTGTCTGATGAGCCGGTTGCGATCGTCGTCGTGGAACGCGGGCCGGAAGGCCAGCAACTCGTAAAGTGTCAGGCCAAGGGAATAGATGTCCCCGCGGCGTCGTTCCGTCCTTCGAATGCCTCGGGAGGCATGTAGCGCAGCGTGCCAAGGATGTCGCCAGTGTGGGTCAGGTTTGGCTGATCATCCGCCTTGGCCAGGCCAAAATCGGCAACCCAGACGGTGGCACGCGTATCCAGCAGCAGGTTTGATGGCTTGATGTCCCGGTGCTGTATGCCCTGCCTGTGCGCGTAGTCCAGGGCCTCGGCAACCTGAACGCCAATGTTCGCGACGCTGTGCCAGTATGAGTGCCGATTGTGGCGGGACCGGCTGCCGTCGAGACTTCTGCCCGGCAAGACGACCGACGACGAAGGCAGACCCGACGGATCCATCGCGTTCGACCAACCGGACGGCGCCTGGCCGGGTTCCGCGCCATCGACCGAAGGCGCCACTGGCTCCGTCGGCTCGCCGTCCAGCCCGTTGTCCGCCTGCGAGGGAGACGCACCGGTCCATAGCGAGCGCGCGATCTCCTGTGCCGAGAGTTTCCTCGGAGTGACCCGGATCTCGCTGCCGGCCAGCGATGCGTTCGCCAACGATCCGTTCCGCACGTGCTTCAGCTCTTCCAGAACCTTGTCCAGACCCAGCCCCTGGATGAACTGCATGACGTAATACGGCAAGCCGTCGTGTTCTCCCACGCCGAAGACCGGCACGATGTTCGTGTGATGCAGCTTCGCCGCCGCGCGGGCCTCGCGTTCGAATCGGTGCTTGGACCTGGCGTCAATGAGCGCCTTCTGGGGCAGTACTTTCAAGGCCACGCGCCGGCCCAGCGAAACCTGCTCGGCTTCATAAACGATGCCCATCCCGCCGCGGCCGATCTCCTGGAGAATTCGAAAATCACCAAGGCGCTGAAGTGCCGGCGCCGGAGGCGGAATCATGCTTTCCAGGATCTCCTGGCGATCATCCTTGACTTGCTCGATCTGGACCATCGCCGGAAACAGGTCGCGGATGTCGTCGGCCAGGTCCGGGTGGCGAGCGATGTATTCCGCGAGGGCTGGACGCTCGCCGCGGCGTAACCGTTCCTCAAAATCCTCAGCCAGTCTTGCCAGCAAGGCAAACTTCTGGGAACTGTCATCGGCCATGGCGACTGTCCCTCTGTGTCACAGACTCTCCAGCCCACCCGGCATTGCGTCGAGAGTCGACTTGAGCCGCTTGAGCGCGCGAAAGTAGCGTTTCCGCGCGGTCGATTCTTCGATGCCGAGAACCTGGGCGACCTCGCCGAAGGTCAGCTCCTCGAAATGCCGCAGCGAAAGCACTTCCCGGTCGGTGGCATCCAGCGTGTTGAGCGCTTCCTGTAGCCGCAGCATCCGCTCGATGCGAACCGCTGCCTGAGGAGGGGAGGTCTGCTTGCCCAGAAGCTGAGCCGCGAGCGCAGCGGAAGACGCGGCCGGCAAGGCGCCACGGTAAATCGACACCTCGAGCGCGGCGTCGCGCATCTGCGTGCCCAGATGATGGCGGTGCAGCCGCACCAGACGGTCTCCGACAAGCAGACGCATCCAGAGGAACAGTGGCAGCTTGGGGTCTCGGAAGTACTCCTCCAGCCGGCCCGCGATATCCAGGTAGGCGTCCTGGATGACATCCGAGGCGTCGATCCGGCCGCGCAGCCGCGTATCCAGGCGCATCTCGACCATCCGGCGTAACCGCTCCCGGTGAACAGAGAAGATCTGATCAAGAGCGTTCAGGTCCCCGCTCCGGGCGAGCTCGATGAGCCGGACCGTCCGCTCCGAATTCTGCTCCATGAGAGTGCTCATTCACCTCTACTGACGAAGCGATCCGATTTCCGGACATGGAATCCGACGAATTCCTGAGACACTGCGCAAGCAAGGCCGCTCGCGATCGCGTTGCGGGTGCCAGCCAGAGTCGCCCGGCCGAGCGAGCGAGCCAGGTTGGCCTGGTGACGGGCTGCCGGCCGAAGCTCGACTCCACGAAAAAGGTGTTGCCTGTCCGCGACTTCCCGGCCTGTCCGCGACTTCCCGGCTTCTTCCTCCTTCCTCGAGCAGAACTCAAACCGTGCGGGAATGCAAAGGCGCAGAATCGATGAGCTGGGTGCTTCGGTTTCGTCGAGGTCCGGTGGGCGTCACGCGAGCGTCCTGGCGAGCGTATCGAGGATCATTCCCCAGCCGGCTTCGGTGGGGCTGGCCCATTCCGGCAGGACGCCGTCGTGGGTCAGCGTGAGCTGGCAGCCGCTCTCGAGCGGGACGATGTCGACCGTGACGCGGGTGATGTGCGTGGAGAATCTCGGGACGCTGAACGTGAACACGAGGCGCCTGGGACGGTCAATCTCCAGGTACTCTCCGACGTGCTCGACGTCGTCCCCGCCATCGCGACGCGTGAAGTTGAAGGAGCCGCCAGGCCGCGGGTCGATCTCGACCCGGATCATCTGGCCCGACGCGGTGGCGAAGAGCCACTGGCCTGCGCGATCAGGGTCGAGCCAGGCGTCGAAGACGCGCTCCGGGGCGGCTTGAAAACGGCGGATGATCTGGAGCTGTACGAGCTTCGCGGCTTCCATCGTCACGCCTCATTTTTCTGGTGCTGCGCGGAATCTTCGGCCTTGAGCAGGGAGTCGAGCAGGTCGAGCCGGGCGGTCCAGGCGGCGCGCTGGGCCTCGATCCACGCCGCCGCCTCGTCAAGCGGTTTCGGATTGATCGAGAGGTAGTGCTCGCGTCCGGCCTTCCGGCGCCGCACCAGCGAGGCACGTTCCAGCGTCCGCAGGTGCTTGGAGACCGCGTTCAGCGACATTGCGAAGGGCCGCGCCAGCTCGGTCACCCGCGCCTCGCCCTCCGCCAGGCGCTGCAAGAGTGCTCGCCTCGTGGGATCGGCCAGGGCCATCAGGGTCTGGTCCAGCCCGTGTGCGTTTTCCTGGTTGGTCATTATTCAACCTCAAAGTTGAATATTAGCGAGACGTGTTCGGCTCGTCAAGGCAGGGGCGTCACGCGGCGGAGTCATGGAGCCGACGGGCGCCCCTTCAGGTTGTTCTTTTTTCATGTGTCGGGTCTGTCTCGCGGTGACCTCTCGAGGTCTGGGAATTTTCAAATCACCCCCCTGCCTGGTACAATCACAACACGTTGACCCGATCTGGCCTCGCTGAGATCACGTACCGATGAGAAGGATCGTCCACGGGGAGCCGGTTGAGTGCGCTTCGACCCTGGCGGAGGTTCCCCGTTTTGAGCCGCCTGCCTGGCTGCGGGGCAGCCACGCACAGACCGTGGCGGGCCGCTACCTGATGCCCGGCGGCGGGCGGCTGGACACGAGCGCGCACGAGATTCCCCTGGCCGACGGCGACCGGCTCTGCGTGCTCGATTCGCTGCCGCGCGGCTGGACCGAGGGACGCCCAGCGGCCGTACTGGTGCACGGCCTGGCAGGCTGTGCCCACTCGCCTTATGTCGTGCGGTTCGCCCGGCGCCTGGTGCGGCTGGGCGTGCGGGTCGTCCGCATGAACCTGCGCGGAGCGGGTGCCGGGTTCGGTATGGCCCGGGGCATTTACCATGCCGGCCGCACCGCCGACGTGCGTTCCGTGCTGCACTGGCTGATGCGGTGGGCGCCCGGCTCACCGATCGCGCTGGCCGGCTTCTCACTGGGAGCCAACCTGGCGCTGAAGCTGGCCGGCGAGGCCGACGACGAAGGCAACGATGTGCCCGCCCTGGACTGCGTGCTGGCGGCCAACCCGCCAATCGATCTGGCCGCGTGCGCGGCTGCCATGGAGCGGCCCGAGAACCGCTTCTACAACTGGAACTTCGTGCGCTGGCTGCGCCGAGGTCACGCGCTTGCACCGCGCCTTTCCGGAGCTTGGTGCCGCGGAGCTGCACCACGTCCGATCCGTCCCGGAATTCGACGCCTGCTACACCGCGCCCCGCAATGGGTTCGCCTCCGTGCTCGACTACTACACGCGCAGCAGTGCACTGCCGTGGATTCCGCGGATTCGCGTGCCCGGCCTGGTGGTGCACGCGGCCGATGACCCGTTCATCCCCGCGGCCGCCTTCCAGCAGGTCCGGTTTCCCGCCCACCTGGAATTCGAGCTGGTACGGCACGGCGGCCACCTGGGGTACATCAGCCGCGTCCCCTGGCAAGGGGACCGGCGCTGGCTGGAAGCGCGTCTGGCGGCCTGGCTGGCCAGGCGCTGGGGCCTCTCGAGAGAGCAACTGGATCCTGCCACGCTCCCGCACCATCGGTCGGGGGCCAACCTGGGAGCAAACAACCGCGATGCGTGACCTGCCCAACAACAAGTACCGTGCCGCGATGGACGTCCTGCAAAAAGGCCACGATCTCCTGGTCGAGGGTCTTGCGGACGAGGTGCTGGACCAGCGGGAAAACCTTCTGGAGGGGGGCTTCCAGTTCCACGAGTTCCTGGAATCGCAGGGGGCGCGTCTGCATTTCCTCGGTTTGATCATGGGCCACCTGGAGCAATCGGCGGAGATCCTCGAGGAAGAGGCCAGGCGCCAGCAGGCGGCCCTGGCCAAGCCCGAGCAGACGCACAGCCGCAAGCGCGCGCGCACCCGCACCGGCCGCGCCCCGAAGCCGCGCCGGCAAACCCCGCCCAGCTCCGAGGAAGCCGTCGACGACATCCCGTTCTGACGCACGCCCTGAATCGTTTCCTGGTTCCGTGTGAAATCGCTTGACTCTCGTAAGCACTCTGCTTATGGTTATCAGCGGATTGCTTATGAACTCCGGGGGACAGGCGGCCGTGGCCAGGAAACCGGCTCGTGTGACGGATGCGGAACTGGCGGTGCTGAAGGTGCTCTGGGCACGCGGCGCGTTGCCGGCCCGGGCCATCGCGGAGGCGATTTACCCGGCCGGTGCGGAAACGGAGTTCGCGGCCGTGCACTCGTTCCTCCAGCGCCTGGAACGCAAGCACCTGGTCCGCCGCGACCGCAGCGCGTTCGTGCACGTCTTCTCCGCGGCAGCCACCCAGGCGGATATTCTCGGGCAAGAGCTGACCACGCTCATCGACCGCCTGGGAGGCGGGTCAATCGCGCCTCTGGTCATGCAGCTCATCGACGAGAAGCGTCTCAGCCGGAAAGAGGCGGCAGAGATCCGCAAGTTGCTGGAGCGCTATGCTCCATGACGGGAGACCCCGTATGCACGCGCTGCTGGTGCTGGCCGCGTACAATTCGATTGCCGCGTTCCTGCTGGCCCTCCCGATCGCGCTGGTGACGCGTCTGCGACCCAATCCGCCCCTGGCACACTGGCTCTGGGTGATCGTGCTGCTGAGGCTGGTCGCTCCGCCCATCGTGCCCATCGCGGGGCCGCATCACTTGCTGGCAGAATGGCGCAAGCCGACCAGCGGGCCTGCCGCGGACGTCCCCGCGCAAGGGACCGGAACCCGCGGCCATGCCGATGCGGCAGATGGGCCGGACGTCCTGCTCGCCACGCCCGTGCCGGAAGCTATGTTCTGGAACCGCGTGAGCCCGGACAACTTTCTGTGGCACACCTTGCTGCCGGCGCTCTGGCTCGGCGGCGCGGCGGTGTGTGTGTGTGTCGCCACCCAGCGCATCTGGCGGTTCGAGCGAATCGTCCGCAGCGCGCCTCCGGCACCGCGGCACGTTCAAGAGCTTACCAGTGAAATCGCCGCCAGGCTTGGCATACGACGGGTGCCGGCAGTCAGGACTCTGGAAGGTACTGCGCTGCCGCTGGTCTGGTGCGCCGGTGGCCGGCCCGTGGTGCTCCTGCCGGCGACGGCTCCCGGATTCATTGACGAACAGAGCCTGATGCTGGTGCTGGCTCACGAGCTGTCGCACGTGAAACGGCGCGACCACTGGATCCGTGCCGCCGAGCTGGTGGTCGCGGCGCTGCACTGGTGGAACCCTCTGGCCTGGTGGATCCGCCGCCAGACTCATGAAGCCGAGGAGCTCTGCTGCGATGCCTGGGTGCGCTGGCTCTTCCCCGGCTGCGCCAGGCGCTACGCCGAGGTGCTGCTTGCGGTTGCAGAAGGTTGTCCACACGGCCGCTGGTCCGGGGCCGCGGCCGGGTTCTTCGCGGCAAGTCCCTTTCTTCGTTCCCTGTCCCTGAAAGCGAGGATCGAAATGGTTCTGCAAGGACAGTTCGCACCCCAGGTCTCGCGGCGGTCGCTGTACATGCTGGCCGTCATGGGCGGCTTTGTGCTGCCGTTCTCTGTGTCGCTCAGCAGCACCGAGTCACGCGCCGAGACGCCAGCCGAGCCACCCGCGGCGACTGCCTCGAAGGCCGAGGCTCCGGCGGCTGAACAGCTTCCGTACGTGGTACATTTCCAGCAAGGCGCAACGCACTTCGAGAACGGCGACAGTATCAAGATCCTGGAAATTCGCGGCACCGCCGAGACATTCCAGCCGGGCCACATTTACTGGATCAAGGGCACGTACACGCTCGCCTCGTGCGACCGGGCCATGATCGCCGCCTACACGACGGCGAAGGACCCGGAGCATGGACGGGGCGACTCGTACAAGGTTCAGACGGCAATGGTGAACAGGGGCGACGGAACCTTCACCCTCTTCCTGCCGATGCTGTACCGGGGCTGGCCGCACGTCAGTCTGTATCCGGCCGATGGCGGCTCGGACCTGGGCGGGAACTACTTCGGCACCGGCGAGTTCGTGCTGAAGAAGTGGTGGGGCTCCGGCCAGTAGGGCGTGTTCCGCAATACCGTGCCTCGGGAAGCGATCATGGACGTCGAGGCGAATGCAGGCGGATTTCGCTTCCCGAGCTCCTGGGATTCACTTGCCGAAAGGATCCCGCGGAAAAACAGGGTCGTAGATCAGCGACACGGCCTCTTGCGTGAGTGTCTCATGCAACAGGGCGTCCTGGACGTACTCGCCCGCCCATGCCGTCCAGGCAGAGCCGGAAGCCGCAGGCGCCGACATCTTGCGGATGCCTGTCCCCAGACAGTCGCGCGCGAGGCCGGCGTGACCGAGCTGGTGGTGCGCCATGGCGCGCAGGACGTCATTGGTCGCCGAACTCCATTCTGGTGCCATGCGGAGCACGTCGTCGAGGGCCTGGATGGCGTTCTCGTATTGCCCGGCGCGGATCAGGCCGCAGATCCGGGGAGTGCGCCACCATACCTCGGATGGCGGCCGCCGGGCGATCGTCTCCTCGGCGAGCCGGAGGATGGTTGCGGCAGGAACCGAGTCCTGCGGGGCCAGATTGCAGGCCAGCGCAAGCTCGCCGGCCAGCGTGTCATGGTTTTCCACGCGCGGCCGGTCGACGATGGTCCGGGCGTAAAGGGTAAAGGCCGGCCCTTCGCCACAGAGGATCATCAGGCTGGCCTCGATGCGCTCCAGCACGGCCTCGAGAACGGTCGTCGCTCCGGCACGGTGGGAAGGGTTGTACGCGCGGATCAGGGAGCGGGCCTCGGACCAGCGGCGCTCGCGAACCGGTTTCTTCAGGCAATCGATCACGGTCGCGTTGACCAGATCGAACTCGGACGAAGCCGCGCTCGCCTCCCCGGCGCGTGCCAGGTCGTGCACAGCGGCCTGGAAATCACCGGCACCGACCAGCGCAAGAGCACGCTCCGACCACTCGAGGGGCGTTCCTGGCGTCCCGGACATGAGGCGTGCAAACACCTGCCCGGCGAGGTGGCTCTCGCCGTGCTCCACGAGCCAGCGATACTCCTTGACCCAGGTTTCCAGCGGTTCGCCGGGTAGTCTCAGGGCGGCCTGGAAATCAAGGCGGGCCTGATCCGGCCGTCCCAGCAGCCGGTACGCGTGGCTTCTGGTGAGCCGTACCGCGGGAGAGGCGGGAGCCCGCAAGACGGCCGCTTCCAGCCCGGCATCGCACTCGCGCGTGTTGCCCAGACGCGCTGGACAACTCCGCGCACGATCTGATCCTCGGCCAGTTGCGGCGCGGGTGTGCCCGAGATGAGTTGTGTTGCCTCCGTGGCGAGCAGCTCCACCGGCAGCCATTCGTGCCATGTAATGGGATGATGCCAGAATGGCCCGAAGGTGATGTGGTCTGAAGGCAAGATCGTCAGATCGGCCGAGTTCCGCAGAGGTGCGCGAATCCGCAGCAGCGCGATCTGGCGCGATCGAGCCAGATGCGCGCCTCGTCAAGCTTTCCTCGCCGGTAGGCGATTATCGCCTGGAGGGACCAGTTTGCCGGCTGGCTTGGCCAGCCGCGCAGGGCCTCTTCAGACTCGCCGAGCTTGAGAGCCGCCTGATCCCACTGGCCAGACCGCAGGTAAGCCATGCCGAGGACATGGTGAGCGAGCGGGAGCAGGTATTCTCCCTGGAGGGCGGATTCGGCGGCCGCTGCCAGGCGCAATCGCCGGTCCGGGTCAACGCCGCTTTGCGGGTGCAGTGCCGTCACCCAGGCGAGCAAGAGCTGAACCCAGGGATCGTCCGAGCTTCCATAGAGGGCAACCAACTCGGCGCAGTGACGCTGATAGGCATGCAGATCGCCGGATTGCAGGCGCAGGCATGTGGCGTTGAAGTCGTAGAGATCGAGCGCCACGCGTTTCCGGAGCGTCTGGCGAGCCAGGGGAGCGGCCTCCTCGTAAACCTCTGCCGCCTGCTGGCAAAGACCGTGCTGCGCATACGTTCGAGCAATCGCTTGCCACGACTCCAGGGCGGTCTCGGCGGCGACGGCTTGCTCATCTGAGATCGAGGTCGCTTGCCGGCCTGACATTCGAGAGAAGGATCGGAGCGTCAAGCAAGCCGCCCGCCATTGCTCTGCGGCCTCCTGCAAACGGTTCGCTCCCCAGAGAACCTGACCGATCGCCGTCTGGCCGGACGCAACATCCGCAATGGCCAAGGGGTCCTGGGGCTGGTCACGGTTGATGTCTCGGAAGATCTTCAACGATCGCTCGAGCGCCTCTTGCCCGGCTGCATGCTGGCCGGCTTCAAACCGGGTCCGGCCAATCGCGCCCAGAGCAATGGCATGGCTGCGGCGCAGGTCCAGTTTGGAGTGCGGCGAGGCGGCCAGCGCACCGGTTGCTGGAGCCGAGGTGCGGGTACCGGACGGTGTGGATGACAGCTCGGCAGACCGGGCTGCCTGTTCTGCCTCGGACAGCAAGGAGAGGTACGCCGGTCGCGAACGCAAGGCTTCCGCGCTCCTGATCTCGGCAAGACCATTCCAGCCTGCCGCGACGGCTCGTCGAAACGCGGCGATCGCTCGATCGAGCTGGTCATCGCTGGCCAGCGCGGTCGCCCGCGTGAGCTGTGGTTTGATGGCTCGGAGACGATCCACGAACGCCAACCTTTGCCGCGCCAGCGCAACCAGGTCCGGAGCGTTCTGCTGGGGCAAGTGTTCCAGAGAATCTTGACCGTCGAGCAGTGCGCTGACTGCCTCTTCTGCACGGTTCCTGTTCAAATGAACCATGGCGTTCGCCAGTTCGGTTCGTGACTGGAGGTGAGCGAGGTGCACGTCGGGCACCTCGGGATTGGCGCGGGCCATCGACTGGAGCGCGGCCACGGTGCGCCCCCACAGGGCGATGGCCTCATCATCGCGATGCAGCTCGGCGAGTGTGGACGCCAGGTTCCCGGTCACGATGAACAGCTTGCGCCCCAGGTTCGTATCGCCGGGCCGCAGCCGGAGCGCCTCCCGCGTCAGGTCCATGGCCTGCTGGTACATGGCGAGCACCTGGCCCCGCGCGTGGTCCGACGCGAACATGTTGGCCAGGTTGTTATAAGCCTGGGAGAGCCCGCGCAGCGTTTCCGGATCATCGGGGGCGGCCGTGGCCAGATCCAGCTTCAAGGTCAGGCTGCGCTCGTAGGCGGAAAGGGCGTCACCCTCGCGACGTTCGATGAGCGAGTTGCCCAGGGCATTGTAGACGTCCGCAAGCTCCATGGCGTTGCCGCGGTCGGCCGGCCGCGCGGCGAGGATCCGCTCGCGCAGCTCGATGGCGCGGCGAAACCCCGCGAGTCTTTGCTCGGGAACCGGGCTGATGGTGGCGCTCAGGTACAGCGCTGCGGCAAGGCCGCTGTTGAGCCCGGCATCATCCGGGTGGTCGCGCAGCTCCCGTTCGTAACCGGCGCACGCGGAGTCGAGCGCGGCCACGGCGTCGGCGTCCCGGCCCAGCTCGTGGAGGACCCTGCCGGCAAGGAAGCGCGACTGCAAGAGGTCCTGGCGCAGCGTCGGGTCGTTGGAGTGTTCCCGGACAAGCTCGGTGTAATACGAGAGAGCCGACCCGAGCAGCTCGGCGCGAGCGTTTGCAGCCCGGGTACCGCCTTCAGCTTGCTCTCGCTGACCTTGGTGAAGAATTCGTTCACGGCCTGGCGCGCCCGCGCGAAGTTGGCGCTCGCCGCCTGCGATTGCGCCAGTGCCTCGGCCTGGCTGGCCTCGGCCTGGATGAGGGCTTTTTCCGCCAGGCTGTGCTGTCTGGCTTCCTGCACACGCGCTTCTTCGGCGTCATGGGCCGCCTGGGCCTGTTCGTCGGCCAGCCGGCTCATGCGGCCAGCCACGATGAGCGAGCCGGCCGTCACCAGCAACAGCACGGCCGTGAGCACGCCTCCCAGGATTGCAATTCCGGGGTGCCTGCGCGCCCACCGGGCATAGCGTTCCGCCGCCGACGCCCGCCGCGCCTGGATTGGCTCGTCGTCGAGAAAGCGCCGGAGGTCCTCGGCCAGGGCATCAGCCGTTGCATACCTGCGGTGCGTCTCCTTGTCGATCGCCTTGAGGACGATCGTTTCCAGGTCCCGGGGGATCCGCCGGTCCAGCACGCGCGGCCGGATCGGGTCGGTCGTCTTGATCTGCTCGATCATTTGCAGCCGGTCTGACGACCAGTAGCCAGGACGGAACGTGAGCAGCTCATAGAGCGTGAGACCGAGCGCGTAGACGTCGGAGCGGCCGTCGCCCTCGCCGCGAAACCGCTCGGGCGCCATATAGCGAATGGTTCCCAGGATATCGCCGGTTGCCGTCAGTCCCTCATCACCCGCCTTGGCCAAACCAAAATCCGTGATCCAGACGACTCCGGCGGTATCCAGCAGCAGGTTGGAGGGCTTGATGTCGCGGTGGATCACTCCCCGGGCATGGGCGTAGGCAAGCCCCTGAGCCGCCTGCAAGCCAATCCTCGCCACGCTCCGAAAGAACGGCAAGCGCCGGCCTGAGGACTCGAGCGACGAGACCTGGGCGCCCCCCGGCAGCATGGCCGAGGTCGATCCCACGGCGGACGAAAGCCCATTCGGGTCGAGGGAAAACCCGTCGAAACCGTCGCCGGGCGAGCCTTCGGACGCCTCGGTCGCGGTCAGGTGAATTCCGCCGGACGACTCGTCCGACTCGACCGTGTCGGCAACGAATGTTCCGGTTACCAGCGACCGTGCCATCCGGTGCACCTCGCGTGCCCGCGGTCCGGCAACCGAGACCGCGGCCGAGGTCGCGCTCCTGGCGGGTGCCGCGGCCGGGTCCGCGAGCTCGGAAACGCCGCTCTGCTGTGCGGGCCGCGTGCGCGCCAACACTGCTCGCTCCGCGCACCGGGCTTCGTCCCGGGCATGGCTGGCAGGCAATGAGCCGGGCTTCTTGCGCTGGCGAGAGAGCTCCTCGATGACCGCGTCGAGACCCTGGCCCTGGATGAACTGCATGGCGTAGAAGACGGCCTCGCCGTCCTTCCCTACCTCGAACACGGGCACGATATTCGTGTGATGAAGCCGCGCCGCGGCCCGCGCCTCGCGGCGAAACCGCTCCAGCGCTTTGAGGTCCCTGGCCACCGTGACGGGAAGCATCTTCAGTGCCACGCGGCGACCGAGCGAGACCTGCTCGGCCTCGAACACCACGCCCATGCCGCCCCGGCCAACCTCCCGGATGATCCGGTAATCTCCCACCTGCCGTGACGCCGGGGGGGAACTGGACGCCGCCGGCCCGGTGGCATCGTCGAGGATTTCCTTCGCCTGCTCGACATTCACCAGCGCGGGGAACAGCTCTCGAATCTGCCGCTCCATCCGCGGATAACGATCGACATACTCCTGGATCGCGGGCCGTTCGCCCGTACGAAACCGCTCCACGAACTCCTCGGCCAGCTCATCAAACAGCCCGAACTCGCCCGTGCTGCTGTCTCGAGGTTCCGTCATGGTCAGAGGTCCTCCATTCCACCGGGCATCGCCGTGAGGACGTCCTTGAGCCGCTTCAGAGCCCGATAGTAACGCTTGGCGCCGGCGTCCTGACTGATCCCCAGGACCTTCGCGGTCTCGGAGCGATTGAGCTGTTCGAAGTGCCGCAAGGCCAGGACTTCGCGGTCCAGCGAGTCGAGGGAATTGAGAGCTTCCTGAATCCTCAGCAACCGCTCGGCGCGCTGGGCGGCCTGGCTGGGCGACGTGTGCTTTCCCAGCAGCATGGAGGCCAGCGCAGCGGAGCTGGCCTGCGGCAGGGCATCGCGATAGAGCGAGATCTCCATGCCGGCGGCGCGCATTTTCGTGCCCAGGTGCTGGCGGTGCAGGGTCGTCAGTTTCCTGCCGACATGCAGCCGCAGCCAGAGCAAGGGAGGAAGCACGGGGTCGGCCAGGTACGCGTCCAGATCGCGGGCAATCTCCAGGAACGCCTCCTGAAGCACGTCGGCGGCGTCAAGCCGGGCCCTCAGCCGCGGATCCATACGCAGCTCCACCATGCGGCAGAGCCGCTCGCGGCAGGACTCGAAGAGCACCGCCAGCGCCTGCCGGTGGCCCTTGCGGAGCCGCTCGATCGGATCGGTTGCACCGGTGGAAGAGTGGTCCATGACTGTCCCCATACCCCTTATCCGCGCAGGGGCGAAAGCGGGACAAGAAAAAAGTCAATCGCGTCCGTTCTCTCCTGGGCCGATCAGCCGGCTTCTTCTTTCGCCCCCTCGATGCGTTCCATGTGCTCTCGACCCCAATCGCAGAGCGGCCGGAGCGCTTCGACAAGCGAGACGCCGAACTCGGTGAGGGCATACTCGACGCGCGGTGGGACTTCTTGAAAGTCTCTCCGCACAACGATTCCGTCCGCCTGCATCTCGCGCAGTTGCTGGATCAACATCTTCTCGCTGATGCCGGTCACCCGGCGTCGCAACTCGCTGAACCGGCGGGGGTCGCCCGAGAGATGCCACAGCACGATCGGCTTCCACTTGCCTCCGACGACGGCCAGCGCCGCTTCGATGCCGCAGCCGTACGATCGTCTTCGCATCGGTTTCCTCGTCTCGCTGCCTCCGGTGCCGGGGCACTTACGAAAAGGTGAGTACTTGCCCCGCCGAAAGCTTCTACTAAGAATAGCCTCGGTTCCGACCTTTTACCAGTAGCGAGGTGATTCGATGGGTAAGCTCGACGGCAAGGTCGCAGTCATCACCGGCGGCACGAGCGGGATCGGGCTGGCGACCGCCAAGCGGTTTGCGGCCGAGGGAGCGAAGGTCGTGGTGACCGGTCGGCGCCAGGCCGAGCTGGACGCCGCGGTCAAGGACATCGGCGGGAACGCGGTCGGGTTCCGCGGGGACGTTGCGAAACTGGCCGACCTCGACCGGCTGTACGCCACGGTCAAGGAGCAGCACGGGCGGGTCGACATCCTGTTCGCCAACGCCGGCGGCGCAGAGTTCGCCCCACTCGGCCAGATCACCGAGGAGCACTTCGACAAGGCATTCAACATCAACGTGAAGGGCCTGCTCTTCTCCGTTCAGAAGGCCCTGCCGCTGATCCCCGACGGCGGGTCAATCATCCTCAACGCCTCGATCGTGTCGATCAAGGGAATGGAGGCCTTCAGCGTGTACAGCGCGACGAAGGCCGCGGTGCGATCGTTCGCCCGCACCTGGACGGCAGACCTCAAGGCCCGCAAGATCCGTGTCAACGCGATCAGCCCCGGGCCGATCGAGACTCCAGCCCTGGAGGGTCTGGGGGCGACGCCGGAGCAGACACGGGAGATCAAGGCGGGCATGGCCGCCAGCGTGCCGCTTGGCCGGTTGGGCCAGCCCGACGAGATCGCCAGGGCGGCCGTGTTCCTGGCGTCCGACGACGCGAGCTACGTGACCGGAGTCGAGCTGTTCGTGGACGGCGGCATGGCCCAGGTCTGAATCAATAAGCCGGAAAGGGTTGGGGAGCCTGCGTCGAAGGTTCCCGAACCCTTTCGCTTTCGGCACACTTTCGGCACTCGATCCGCTGCACGATCAGGCTTCTCTCACCGCCATTCGTGCCGCGGGATCTCGATTTGTCGACCTTCAACACTGCTCAGCCCCTCCGAGAGGGAGAGAAAGAGACTCGCAAGTCCCACCGAAGCAAGGCAAATGGTCCCGGATCCCCCGCAACCGGTGGTGCAATGCATTTGTTCGGCGCTTCGAGATCCGGCCTCGACCTCCATCTCGTCCGGCGGCTTCGTCAAGAGTCCCGAACGACGCGTGGCTCCCGGGCGCCCGGGCACCTCAGCGCACCGAGCGACCGCGCTCCGTCGGCTCGGAGTCGTCGCTTCGAGAACCATCTTCCGACAAGCGCGAGCGGGCGATCCGGAGGGGACGGGCATCCTGACTGCTCTTCTTGACGGCGGCCGTTCCGCTCTCGAGCCGGGACGTGATCGACACGAGGTGCACGGTGCCCGGCTTGGTGGCGACGGCGATGAGCCCGCGCTCGGGAGAGAAGGCGATGCCGGAGGGTCGTGTGCCTGCGAAATTCAAAGGCCCTTTGAGGGGGAATTGACCCAGGGCCTCGAGCGGTGCGGTGCGCGCGAGCTCGAGTGCTGAATCGTCGGGCCGCGTGTAAACCAGGTAAGAGGCCGGCCGACTCGTGGTCGCGGCCTCGTCATCCCGCGGCACCTGGCCGCCGATGGCCAGGGCCACGGCCTCGGCCTCGTGCACGGTCGGCATGATCATCCAGTCTCCGTCGGGGGCGATCGACAGGTACGGCGTGCCCGCGCTGGAGAGTTCCGTCCGGCCCGCGCGGCGGGGATGGGCCGGGTCCTGAAGGTCAATGGCCACCGCCTGCTTTGCGTGCGGCAGGGTGACCAGCAGCCGGGTGCCGGCCGCCGAGAGGAAGAGCCGGTCGGCGTCGTCGCCCGGCTCCAGGTCCAGGTGGCCGACCGGGCGGGAGGGATCGATCGTCTCGTCGCCTGCGAGGGGAAAGACGTCGATGCCCGGCAGCGGCTTCTTCGAGTCACCCTCGGCGCTTCCTGAGTTCAGCACGATCACGTGCCGGCCGTCCGGAGTCACGGCCAGGTCGTCCGGATAGTAACCGGCCGGAACACGTACGCCCGCGGCTCCGTCCTCCAGGCGGAAGACGTCCCACCAGCCTTGCGCCAGGTGCTTGTCGTCTCCCAGCGGCCGCTGGAGCACGACCAGGCGTCCTGCCGCGAGCGCCAGCGCCACCGGCCGGCCTGGAACCTCGATCTCCCGCGCCAGGGCCAGCCTCGCGCTGGCCGTGACGTCATAGAGCAGAACCTTGTTGTAGCGCGGGCAAAGTACGGCAAGCTGCCGGCCTCCGGGCGCAAAGGCAACGCGGGTGGCACGCTGCTGGCCGCTCTGTTCACGGTGCGTCTCGCGCAGTACCCAGGGTCCGGCGACGACCTCGATCGGCTGGCTCAGGCGGCGCTGGACCAGCAGCCCGCAACATGCCAGAAACGCGCACAGGGCCGCGACGCCCATGAGCAGGAAGGGATGGACTCGACCGCCCGGCTTCCCCGGCTGATCGGTTCCATTCGCCGCGACAGCGCCTGCTTTGCGCCGTAGCGGCACCTTCGGCTCGGTGCCCTGGAGAATCCGCCCCAGGTTCTTGTGATGCCGGACCAGCAGCAGGGTGGGAATCGCGATCGACAGCAGGCTCATGGCCAGGTTCTCCGAATTCCAGGGACCTGCGGTCCGGGCGAAGTGGCCGGCCGCGAATGCCAGGGCGCCGGCAATCGAGGAAAGTGAGACGTATCGCGTTGGCAGGAACACGAGGAAGAAGCCCACGGCCGCCGCGCCGCAGGCGAACAGGTCGAGCGCCAGCAAGCTGCCCAGGCTGGTGGCGACCCCCTTGCCCCCCTTGAAACGCAGGTAGACGGGAAAGTTATGTCCGAGCACCGCCGCGATGGCGATATACACGGCGAGGTCGGCGGGCACGCTCATGCCCAGGGCCTTCAGCGCCCGGGGGATGCCGGCCGTCGGCGCCAGCCCCTTGAGCACGTCGAGCAGAAAGACCAGCACGAAGAAGCGGAAGCCAAGATTGCGGCCCACGTTGGTGGCGCCGATGTTGCCGGACCCGACCGTGCGGATGTCGACACCCTTGACTGCGTAAAAAACGAGGTATCCGAAGGGGATCGCGCCGATCAGGTAGCCGGCCAGGATGCCAGGCGGGTACAGGGCCCAGGCGTGCGCGGCCCAGCTCACAGGTCGCGCCCCATTTGCCGCACCGGCCGCTCTGCGCCGCCCAGGAACGAGGCCCGGCGCGTGTCGAAGATCTCGTTGGCGGTGGCGTAATCGTCGTGGCGGCCGATGTCCAGCCAGTAACAGGGCTGGCGATAGCAGTGCACGGCATGGCCGCGGGTCCGCAAGCTTTCCAGCAGATCGGGCATCGGCAAAGCCTGGTCCGGAGCGAGGAAATCCCAGGCGACGGGATCGAGGATGTAAACGCCCATGCTCACCTGAAAGGAATACTCCGGCTTCTCCCGGTATCCGGTCAAGATGTGCGGATCATCACCGAACTCCAGGACGCCGAAGTCGATCTTCACCTCGCGCGGATACGACGCGATCGTCGCGGCCGCGCCGCGCAGGCGATGAAACTCATACATCGCACCGTAGTTCAGGGTCGTGAGGATGTCGCCGTTGATCACCAGAACGGGCTCGGCCGGGCGCTTCAGCAGCGTCAGGCCGCCGGCGGTTCCCAGCGGCGTCTGCTCGCGGCGATAGTGCAGGCGGGTGCCGAACTTGCGGCCGTCGCCGCAGAATGCTTCGATGAGCTCGGTGAGATATCCGGTGATCACGGTGACATCGTTGAAGCCATAGCGTGCGAGCTGCCGCAGGACGACCTCGATGATGGGCATCGGGTCGTCCTCGCCCAGCGGCATGAGCGGCTTCGGCAGCACGTGAGTGTAGGGCCGCAACCGTGTCCCCTTACCTCCTGCCAGCAGTACGGCTCGCATCTGGGAATTCCCTTTCCTGGATCGATCGGCGTGGGCTCGGCCCGCGCTGTGCGGGCCCTGGCCCTTGTTCAGGGATGGTGGCGCCGCGCCTGGCTGCCGGACCGGGAGCCGGAGCGTGACCGGCCGTGCGGCGTCGTGCCGCCCGCCTTGCCCTGCGCGCCGGCTCCGCTTCGAGGCGGCCACCTCCTCGAAGACCTTCGTGAGAGCCGCGGCATGGCGGTCGAAGGTCTGCTCGCCGCCCAGCCTGGCGGCCTCCACCGACATGGCGAGGCGGTGCGCCCCCACGGTCATGTGCTCGAGTGCCGTGACCAGCTCGCCCTGGGCGTCCGGCGAGGTCAGCAGGTAGCCTTGCCGGCCGTCGCTGATCAGCTCGCCCGCCCCGTTCTGGAGCGTGGTGATGACCGGCAAGCCGCACGCCAGGGCCTCCAGCACGACCAGCGAGCAGGGGTCGTAGTAAGTCGGCAAGACGAAGAAGTCGCTGGCAGCGTAGCACTCGCGGATCTCGGCGTGAAACCCGAGGAAATGGACCTGCGGCAAGACGCCCAGACCACTCGCCAGCCGGCGGTAGGGACCGGCATTTCCGGCCCCGGAGACGAGCAGGTGAATGGCACGGCGCGATCCGCGAGCCCGTGCGCCCAGGGCCTGCAACAAGGGCCTGAGCCCCTTGAGCGCGAAGTTATGTCCCACGAACAGGCCCACCACGTCGTCCGGCTCGAGCCCAAGCCGGTTGCGGAACGCGCACCGCAATGCACCGGGCTGCCCGGACCGCACGCGCTGGGGATCGATGGCGTTGGGAACCACCGTGATCCGCTCGCGCGAGACGTGGTGATACTGCTGGAGATGCTTCCGCACCATGTGGCTGACCGCGATCACCCGCGCCGGACGGTCCGGGTGGTATTGCCGGTGCTCGATGGCGCGGAAGGTCGCGTATTTCGGATTCAGCTTCTTGCCCAGCAGGTACAGCCGGCGCGGCAGGCCCGCGGCAAAGCGCCGGGAGTTCGCTTCCAGGCTACCGGCCTGCACGCCTCCCTGGGGGATGATCACGTCGTGGGCGTAGGTGTTGATGAAGCCAACCGAGCAGTCGTGCTCCGACTGCTCCAGAGCGGCCGCCGAGTTCCGCGCGAAGTTCCAGATCTGCTGGCGCCGGCTGCGCCCGGGAGCGGGCACGGCCACGCACCGCACCTCGCCGGGAAGCGCGCCTTCCTGCCAGCGCTCCGCGTACAGGTCCACGCTGTGGCCGGCCTGGATCAAGCTACGGCACAGGTCCACGATGTAGGTCTCGGCACCGCCGCGCGCGGGGTCGATGCGCGGAAAGTTCAAGGCCAGGTGCATGGTTGAGCTCTCCCGAGAAGGATCCGGCACATCGGACGCGTGCCGGTATCCTTCAATCCTTCGCACCTCCGAGGCCCGGAACTGGAGGCGTTTCCCGCCACACGCGTGCTCATCCGCAGCCCTCATGCTGGCAACCGTCAGACTCCCGCATCCTGGGACCTCCTGCGGTTGTGCTCGAAGTACTTTGCCGCCTTCAGCCGGATCATCCGCGCCTGCCAGCGGTGCGATCGCAGGGCGAGCCGGCCGCGATAATTGCTCCAGAACCTCAGGACGTCGCGATCGTCAATTCCGGCGACTCCGCGGGTGGAATAGAGCAACTGGCCCAGGTCCTTCCAGCGCCAGCGGTCCGGCCAGAGGCGATGCTCGGCCAGGCGATGGAGATCAATGAGCACGAGCCGGACGTCGTCCGCATCCGCGCGGAGCCTCTGGAGATCCAGGAAGAAGTGGCACAGGTAGAGGTCCTTGTGGAACACGTGCGCCGCGTGCAGGGCTGACGTGATCCGGGCCATCTCGGCAATCAGCCTTCGCTTGAAGGCGGCGAAGGCCGGCGGTGCCATCGTCTCTTCCAGATCGGGCAGGGCGACGTTCAGCTCCAGGCAGCCGGTCAGCTCGGCGACCATCAGGTAGCTTTGCAGGCAGGACCAGGGGCCGATCCGCTCGCCCGTGGCCACGACGTCGGGAACCGGCACGCCCAGGGCACGCGCCCTGCGCAGGTGGTCCCATTCCGCCGCGGCCGGCGAGTGATGCCCGGCCGGATTCAAGAGGGCGCCAAGCCGGGTCCGCCAGGGGAGCCGAAAATGCCGCTTCAGGTAAACCGTCACGGCGCCGGGAACGCCCTCGGCCGGCGGCCTCGCGTCGCGCCGGGTTTGCGTTGCGGGCGGATGGAACACGACGCGAGCCGTCGAGCGTCCCTGCTTGGCGTGCAGCCGGTCGCGCGTCTCCAGCGTCATCACTGCCGCGTCCAGGTCCGGCGGCAACGCCCGTTGATAGCGCGGGTCGATCCACGACCAGCGTACGCCGCGGAACAGGCGGTCCCAGAGCGACCCGTAGTTCAAGGCGTTAGCCCCAATACCGTGGAAATGGCGATAGGTTGGGTGCCGGCATAGGTTTTTCCCTCGTTCCCACGCTCCGCGTGGGAATGCCGTCTGCGACGCTCCGCGTCGATTGGGCCCGTGCTGAAGCTGGGAAATCCAGGGGACGCAGTGCGTCCCGACCGGTGTTCCCACGCTCTTCGTGGGAACAAGTTTGTCGCAAAGTTTTTGAGCCTTCTCGTAAACGAACGCTATTTCATAGGTATTGGCGTTAGCTCCTCCCAGGATGCAGGCTTGTGGAAGCGGTAGATCCTGGCCCCGACGTCATGGTGCCGCACCATCACGGAGAAGTCCTGGACGGGTGTCGCCGCGTAGGCCAGCAGCGCTCCCAGCGTGCGTGCCCGGGGGGTATCCGCCTCCAGCTCCTCACGGCCCACGACCACGTAAGCCAGGTGAGAATCGGTCAACGCCTGGCGGACGTGCCAGTAATCGTAGCCCGGCGCGCCGAAACGAAACGCGCCCAGCCCCGGGTATCGAGCACCAGCTCCGACGGCCCCGCATGCTGGGCCAGCCAGCGGCCCGCCGCCCAGTGGCCCATGCGCGTGGGATGAGCGGGACGAAGCTGGTAAACCACCATGACCAGCATGACGACCGCGGAGGCCGCCATGCACGACGCCCACGCCGTGCGCCGGCTCCAGGGAAGCTTCACCCCCAGCCCGCGCAGGCACACGAATGTGCCCGCGGCCGCCCAGGGAACCGAGATCAAGACCAGCGGCAGCGTGTGCCGACCCGAGAGATACCCCAGCGCCGCGGTGTGCCGCAACAGGGCCAGCACGAACACAACCGCGAATGTGGCCAGCACCAGGCGCTCGGTCTGTCCTGCATGGCCCGGGTCGCCCGCGCGGCAAAGCCCGAGAATGAACCGCTGCCGTGCCAGCCCCCAGACCGCCATCGCGGCGAAGCCCCAGCAGAGCGCATCCCACCACTCCGAGAGCATCCAGTGCAGGGCCCGCGAGGTATGCCGCACCTGGGTTCGCTCCGCGTCCTCCTTCGGCGAGAAGTCCCAGCGCCGGTCGTCCAGACCCTTCGGCAAGAGCTGCGGGACCGGCCGGAGCAGGAGCTGCTGCGCGCCGAGCGCCGCGCCGTGTCGCAGGGCCAGCTTCTCCGTCACCTGCCCCTTCACCAGGGCATATCCGCCCACGAACACCATTGCGGAGACGCACAGTACGGGGAGGGCCGGCGCGGTCACGAGCGAGCGCACGTCCCAGGCACGGACCTTGACGATCACCCACGTCAGCCCCAGCGCCAGCGGCGCCAGGATGACCTCCGGCCGCGCCAGGTAGCCGACGCCGCCGGCAAGCCCGGCTGCCAGGGCGTATTGCCAGCCGCCGGTCCGCACCGCCAAGGCGCCGTAACGCAGGCAAAGGACCAGCGCGAGCAGCCCCAGGCTGTCGCTCAGCGTGTCATGCCCGATCTCCCCGGGAACCGGCAAGAGGGCGTAGATCATCACGGCCATGCCGGCGATCCAGCCGTCGAAGAGCGCGCGCGCCAGGCCAAAAAGCGGTAGGAGGATGAGCACCGAAGCAACGGCCGCGACAATCTGCGCGGCCAGCCGCCAGGCGTCCGGACCGGGCCCGGTGAAGAAGGCCACCGCCGGTTCGACCGCAGCCACAAGCGCCGGGTAGAGCGGGTGCTGGTCGGTGTCGCGCACGACGTCGGGCCAGGAATCCGTCTGGAACTGGCGGGCGACTGCAATGAACTTGAGCCCGTCCTGTGCCGGGACGCGCGACCGGGCAATCGACAGGCCATGCAGGACCGCCGAAAGGACGACCGCCGCAACCAGGAAACGCCGCCCGGCCATGCCGATCCTCCTTGATGACCCTGGGCCAGAACGCCGAGCTCGACAGAATCAAGCACCGAACCCGCGGCGCAATCCCTGCCCGCGAGCCGGATTATAGAAGGGGCCCGGTGGGCGTCAATGGCAAGCGGCCGGCTGATGGCACAGATCGACGAGTCAATCAAGGTACCAAAACCTGTTGTCGGGCAGCGAACTCCGGAGCGGGCCTGAGGATCTGCCACTGGGGCGAACGGTCAAGCCTGCCATTCGGTGGATGGGCATGCGCCTGACACAAGAAAAAGAAAAAAATCTACTTGACTCAATGATCGGACGGGTTGATATTCTGACGTTCAGAAGCTGCGTCGGGCCGATGATGCGTCCAGAAGGTATCAGTGCCATGCGGCCACGTCATGTCACGGCATTGTTTTTCACGTCTCTCGTGCCAGTCATGGGATGCTGGCGAGCCACTCCGCGTTACGCCCCCCCCCCATGCAGCAGCTTATCAATCAGGTTTCGCGCACTTACAACTTCGGCAAACTGATTGGCCAGGCTGGGACGACGCGGGAGCACATTTACCGGCTGGAAAACCATTCCTCCCGGACGGTGCGAATTGTGGAAGTCGTCAACTTGAAACCGTGCTGCGGGTCGGTAAGTGTTAGCGCCAACGCGCTCGCCCCAAACGGATCGGCCGAGGTCAGGGTGACACTGCGTCCTCATGTGCCGTTCGGCCGGGTGACCCATGAGGCGGTCGTTCAAACCGACCCACCAGCACCGGAGGAGCTACGTCTTGTCAGCCAGGCCGAGGTGTACCCGCCGTTGCGAATCGAGGAGCCTGCGGACGGTGAGAGGGCGCCACTGCTCTCTTCAACCAGCCCCAGGAAGTACCTGTTCACCGCCTTCGCCTACGGTACGGCTCTTGATGCGCCGCTTGATCTTAACTCCCTGGAACTGCGTTCCACGCTGAAAGGGGAATGGTGCGGTCCCAAGTCATCGGAGTCTACGGACGGGGAACTGCGGGAGGATTCACGGTCCTTCTTCGTTTGGCTGGACGCCGCGGGTGAGCCCGGAGCCAGGCGGGGCGAAGTCTGTTTACTGCGAGGTGGTGAGGTTGCGCTCCGACATGAACTGTTCTGGGAGGTCCTGGCACGAATCACGACCTCGCCAAGCGTCGCCGTCGTCGATCCTGCCGGTGGGGAATGCCGGATCGAGGTGAGATCGCACGACCATACCGCCTTTCGCGTCGTCAATGCCAGCTGTGACGTTCCCGGCGTGAGAGCGCGCCCTTTCGAGCCCGGCGCGGGTCTCGCGCGAAGCGTCCGCATCGAGTCCCGGCCGCACTCCCGGGAGGCAAAGGGAACGCTCACCCTCGAAACCGACCATCCAGTGCAGTCGAAAATCCGGGTGCCGGTCGTTCTACTTGGATCGGGAGACAGCCCCCCATGAAGCCGCCTTCGAGGGTTCTTCGTTTGCCTTCAGCGCATGCCCACGCGTCCGGTATGACACTCATCGAAACGATGGTCGTCGTCTCGGTCATCGGCCTGCTCGTCGCCCTGCTGCTTCCCGCCGTGCAGTCGTCGCGTGAGGCAGCCCGCCGTGCCCAGTGCGAGAATAATCTGAAGCAGATCGGCCTGGCGCTGCACGCCTATGAAGAGTCGAACCGTTGCTTCCCCCTGAACTGGGGAACTCCTCGCGAGGATCCAGTGCTTAGACATCCATTCTACACCGGAGGGCGGCCCTACTCGGCGCTCACCAGGATTCTCCCGCAGCTCGAGCAACAGCCGCTCTACGCCTCGATCAACTTCGAGATGGAGACCTTCGCGGATCCCAATATGCCCGAGGACGGCCCCAGTTTTCCGTTCCCGCAGAACGTGACGGCGTTCGCCGTCCAGGTTTCGACCTATCTCTGCCCGAGCGACGGCCTCAGCCCCCTCAGCGCCCACGGCTGCAACTACCGGGGGAATTTCGGCGTGGGGCCGAGTGTCGCGACAAACCAGCAGACCTATGACAGCGGCAACGGGTTCTACTCGGGAGGGGTCGTGTTTGGTCCGCAATCATTCCCGGATGGCCTTTCCCACACCGCCGCCTACAGTGAGCGCCCAGTGGGCACGGGCGTCGATTACGGTCTTGCCCTCGACCGCGACTACGGATTCA
Source organism: uncultured Planctomycetaceae bacterium (assembly GCA_963833985.1). GTDB lineage: Bacteria > Planctomycetota > Planctomycetia > Isosphaerales > Isosphaeraceae > Aquisphaera. Next base: position 3,305,072 of record CAWIAD010000002.1, on the reverse strand, counting down.
TCCAGGTCGAGAAATACTGCGCCGACCGGGATGCGGACTACGCTTTGGCCTGCTGCCAGTTAGCCGCGATCCAGAATTTTCCGACCTACCGGATGAGCGGCTTCACCTGGTTTTATGGCGATTTCGAGTGCGCAGCGTACAACCACGCACAGGAGCCCAATGGCAAGATCCCCGATGCACTGCTCGGTAACGCGACCTGGGATGGGGTTTCCACCGCAAGAAGCCATCATCCCGGCGGCGTGAACTGTCTCATGGCCGATGGCTCCGTGCGGTTTGTCAGCGGGACCACAGTACGAGCCGTTTGGAGGGCGCTGGGCACCAGGAACGGCGGTGAGCTGGTGGAGTAATGGCCGGTCGCATGCCTTTCGCTACAGACGGCGCGGTGGGGTTCCTGTGTGCTGTGTGTCTCGTCATCGTGAAAGGGAGGCTCGAATGAGGCTCTTACCGGTTTGTCGGACATGGTCTTCCGGAGTCTTGGCCGTAGCGCTTCTGGCTGGATCCGCGACAATCTTCGCGACAGGGGCGGGAGACACGTCTCTCAGCCCGTTGGACCTCGATGCTTCCCGTGGAAACAACCAGGGCAATGCACTGAATTCACTGACGTGCATTCAGCTGTCGGGAATCCCGGCGTGCCAGAAGTTGGGGCAAGGCTGCGCAACGTGCGCGGTCTACGGTTACACGGTCGTCATCGGTGCGGGTGCTGGGTACAACAAGGGCGTGGGTGTAGGTCAATGCGGGCAGAACTGGATCGGGCTCTGTAACAACAACGCGAACAACCAGCTTTACTGCGATCAACTGGTTAATATGAACAAGGCGTGTGTTCCTCCGCCAAGTTCACCGACTGTCCAGCCGTGACGCGTATCGCACAAGAGGGTGACAATTCATATTCCGGGTTCGTCGTCCCGAACCCGGTGGAGCTTTCCCATGATGGCTCTTTCCCTGTGCCTGTTCCTCACCTGCGCGGGGATGGGCAATGGCACCCCGGACACAGACCCGCGGCTTCTGTTGGACATGATGGAGTCACTTCAGCAGCCGATCGAAGATTTCACCTGCGAGTTCGAGGGAAGCGTACGCCACAAAGGGTCCGTTGACAAGGTTCAGAAGCTCGGGCCGGACGGTCTCTACCAGTCGTTCAGCGGGAGGTTTGTTTGGAGTCGCGGAGGCGATACCCGCGTCGAGTGCTATCACATGCTCGCCAGCAACGCGACGATCGAACGCGAGACTCTCGTGGTTCGGCCGCACGAGAACCAGGCCGAGCGGTATTTTCGCAACAACGATGCCCCGATCGGCTATTCGGTGATCGAGAAGCCGGACCACGCCAACTCCTGGAACACGGACGGCTACGGAACGATCTTCTTGCTTGATAAGCTCCGAAGAGATGTCGATCCCGACGGTCATAACGCCGTTGTCTCCGAGGAGACCGTGGATGGGCGTAAGCTGAAGGTCCTGTCGCAGTCGCTCCGTGGTAGGCCAGACATCCCGATCTTCCGCTATTGGATCGACTTGCGCAGGAGCGGTCAGGTCGTGCGTCAGGAAGGCTACGGCGTCGGCGGCGCGCTGGCGTTTCGGCTCGACGTCGAGCTGAAGTCGTTTCACGTTGGAGGCAAGACCGTCTGGATGCCCGTTTCAGGCGAAAAAGCCGGCTATGCCGACGGGACCGACATGGCCCATCCAATCTCGAAAACGCCGACGGTACTGATCTCGACCTACATAGCGGACGGCGCCATTCAGTTCAACCGGCATCCGGGCCGCGAGACATTCACCATGAAGCACAAGCCCGGCACGCCGATCTCCGACCATCTGCGACAGATCGCTTACGCGTTTGGACAGCAGAAGATCGATCTCAAACCGAGCAAGGCCGAAGCCGAGGCCATGCTGAAGCAACATCTCGCCGAAGCCCAGCAGCAGGTTTCGGAGCTTACCGCTGCCCCTCCCGCCCCGGGCCAGAGCTGGATCGCGTGGCTTCCCTGGGGCTTCGGCGCGATCGTGCTGGCGTCTCTTCTGCTTCTCTGGCGTCAACGCTACGGGCGCTAGGGAAACACACGGACGAACGACACGTCCATTTCGCTTTCCCTTTCAAGCGGTGCCTCATGCCAGCTCGTCACCTGATCGCCTGCATCATCCTTGCCCTCGGTGTTTGCTGGGCCGGCCAGACGCATGCTGAGCAGGCTGACAACACGCACGTGCTCGACTGCGGGTCGCCGGCGCTTTTTTTGCTCCTTCAACTCCAGGGCCGGTCGGTGTCGCTCGATCAACTTGACGCGGCCCTACCAGCCCGTGGCTCCTCAGGCTACTCCATGTCTGAGCTTGCTGAGACTGCGCGCCGTCTTGGCGATCGGCTCGACGGGATCCGCCTTGAAACGTGCAGGGCGCTCCGTGGGCGTCCCGCAATCATTCACCTCGCGGACAATCGCCGGGGTCATTTCGCGGTCCTTCGTCCCGTTGGCACGACCGAGACGATGGTGCAGATGCTCGATCCTCCGTATGCTCCGCGGATCATCGATTTTGAGCAACTCTCTAGATCGCCTGTCTGGACGGGCCGCGCTCTCGTCCCCGCCTCCGGGTCGCTAAAGCGAATCGCCACGGTGACTCTTATGGCGACCCTCGGGGCGGTCCTACTTGCGCCTCGGTAATCCTTCGGGTCCGTCGTTAGGCCCCCTCTCTGAAGCCTCTTTTTACCTTAGGCCGGCAAGAGCGAACGAGAAATCGAGAGGGCATGCAGGGGTGCCGACAGCACCACGGCCGCAACCAGGAATCGCCGTCCGGCCATCCCGATCCTCCTTGACCCTGGGCCAGAACGATAAGCTTGATGGAATGGAGAGATCGTTCCAGGATTGCTTATAACCGGCCTCTTGCAGTGTGGGTAAGACGCAGCACAACCCACTTTGTGGCCAGAGCTTGAATGCGGCAGGTTGCACCCGCCCCACGGCGTCCCGGGACAATCCCCTAGAGATCACTCCACGCGCGGCGCAATCGCAGGCCGCGCACCGGATGATAAGAGGTCAGGTTAGGCCGTCAATGGCAACCGATGAGCGGATTCCCCGAAGCGAGCGACGCTGGCAGGGCCTTGTCACGCTACTGGGACAGCAGCTTGTTGGCCGCGAGCCACTCCTCCAGGCGGTCCATGAAGTGGTCTGCGCCGCCACCTTTCCTGGAAAAGCCGTGCCCTCCCATCTGGAAGACGTGCAGCTCGGCCAGGCCGTTTCCCTTGCGATAGGCAGTGAACATGTCAACCGTCCGGCCGACCGCCATCGCGTCATCGGCCGCAACCGCCAGGAAGAGCGGAGGCGCGGGGTTCGGAACCTCCTTGACCTCACGGGCGCCGTAGATGATCGCCGCGAAGTCCGGGCGCGTCTCCGCCGGGCCGAAGAGGGCGTCCGATGTGACCATGCCGCCAGCCGAGAAGCCGATCATGCCGACCCGTTCTGGCCGGTACCCGAACTTGGGTGCACTATTGCGCACCAGCCGCACGGCCTGCCTGCCATCGTCGGCCGCCAGCTTGATCGCGTCCTGCCGGGCCTGGCCGCCCGGGGTGCCTGGCCCGGGATTGTGGATGAGCCGGTACTTCAGGACGAACGCTTCGATGCCCATTGCGTTCAGCCGGCGGGCGATGTCCACGCCCTCGTAGCTCATCATCAGTGCGCGGAACCCGCCGCCCGGCGCGACGATCATGGCCGCGCCCACTTCCTTGTCCATCTCGGCCGGGAAGCGCAGCAGCGCGGGCCGCACAACGTCCGTCACGACGGGCTGGCCCGACGGCGTGGTGACTGACCGCTCGGACCAGTCCCATTTCTCCGAGCCCGGGGCCACGCCGGGGTACAGCGGGATCTCCTCCGGGGCCTCCCGCGGCGAGGTCGACGAGCCCGCGCCGGGCGCCTGGGCCAGGGCGGCGCCGCTCGCCGTCATGATCAGGATGGCCAGCGGCCAGCGAATCACTCGGATCATCATCGTTTCCTCCTTCTCGCCTGCCCGTGCGCCGGCGCGACGGCCCGGGCCTGGGCAGGGAGGTGCGCCTCTGAGAGTTTGTTCATTACTGCATGGAAGTTGCGCGGAGATCCAGACTCAGTTCTTCTTGAGGTACCTGTCGAACCAGTCCGCGAACCGCTCCATATCCTTCTCCATCCCGGGCCAGCCGTGGTTGCCTCCCTCCTTGACGTCCAGCCTTGCCTCGACCCCGGCCTTCTGCAAGGCCGCGAGGAAGGTCCTGGACTGCTGGAGTGGAACCAGCCCGTCCTTGTCGCCGTGCATCAGCAGGATGGGCGGGTCGTCCGGGCTCACGGCGTAGATCGGCGAGATGGCCCGTGTGATGGCGCGCAGCTTCGCCGGGTCGGTGACCCGCTCCATGGTTCCCGATGCGCGGTCCAGCGCCCGGTAGTCGAACGCCGCCTTGAATGGTGTCGGGTGGCCGTTCACGCCGATATGCTCTTCGCCCGGCTTGCCCCAGTTCAGCAGGTCGGTAAGCGGGAAGAAGACCGCGGCCGCCTGCACCCGGCTCGGCTCGCGGTCGACCGGGTCCCTGGCCTTCTTGTCGCCGTCGTCCCCGGCCATGGCCACCAGCAGCGCGAGGTTGCCGCCCGCCGAACCTCCGGTGATGCCGATGCGGCCCGGGTCGACGCCGTAGGTCCGGGCGTTGTGCCGGATGAACCGGACGGCGCGGTTGACGTGGCTCTGGATCTCGGGCACCTGAAAGCGCGGCTGGCTGCCAGGCACGACGGCGAAGACCGTGTAGCCCCGGTCCAGCAACACCCGGAAGGACTCGGGCCGGATCATCTGGTGCGCCGAGATGTACCCGCCGCTGACCACCTGGACAATGCCGAGGCCGTTGGGGCGGCGTGGCCGGAACACGTCGAGCGTCAGGGAGGTGCCGTCGACCCGGCCGTAGACGACATCCTCCGTGCGGTCGAATGCCGGCTCGTCGGCGAGCGCCACGCCCGGTACGAACCACGGGCCGGCCAGCACGATACACACGAGTGGGCAGAGGTTTCTTGGCATGGAGGCTTCCTGTTTCACGAAGTCAGGGGAGGAATCGCTCGCGACGGCTCGTCATCGGAGCCTCTTGCTCTGCCCCTTTCCTATCGGGTCGGTGACCACCCCGCAAGGGCCGTCCGCGAACAACCTCCTGGCCCATGACGATCAAAAGTGCTCGCTCCCCGAGCATCCTGGCCTTCTGGACGTTCCCCGGTGCGGCACCCGCGCCTGGTCTGGTTCCGCGCACCGGTGGCTTGATCCTGCCTCGGGGACCTGCTGGAATCATGCGCGAGCGACAGGGCAGCCGGCGAAGGCGTTCCTGCCGGAGGCTCATATCGCGACCTCGGGCCGGGGCGTTGCAGCCATCGGCCCATCGCGGGCTGTCCATACTCTCACAAGCAAGACGAATCATGACGGAACTCCGACCGGGCCACTTTCTCGTGATCACAGCGCTGCTAGCTTCAACGTGCCTGGCGCAGGATTCCAGGCAGGCTGCTGAGGCGCCGAGCGGGACGGTGCGCCTGCACTCGAACGGGCTTCATGGATACATCGGATTCACGGCGTCGCGTCCGCCGGCGCAATCGGAGTTCAGTGCGGGGATGGGTTTTTACTCGGCGGTCTGGCCGCTCATCGAGGAGCCGATCGCCGATTTCCAGATCGGCCTGGCCAGCGCCTGGATCACGCCCGACAACTCGGACAACAAGGACCACCCGCTCGCTCCGGTGGGCACGCTGGCGCGGACCTGGAAGGAACGGGGGCCGACCTGGGATAGCGTGTTTCAGACGGTGGAAGGCGGGCTGGGCTACTGGGCGGGCAACCATTTCCGTTACGGCCCGCCCAAGTTCAGCATGAACGCGACCCCGCAGTGCTACGACTACGAGATCGGCTCGCCCGGGTGGTCGTTCTTCTACAGCAACGAGGCGCTGCCCGATCAGCGGCTGGGAATCGCGCAGCTCAGCAACCGGCTGCTGATTCCGCCGGACGCCCTGCCGTTTCAGGGCCATCCCGATGGCGAGTTTCTGGGCTATACCTGGATGGCCTTGCCGTTCACCGCTGCCACGACGGGCGATCCGCCCACGGGCGACCAGAGCTGGACCTGCTTCCTGAGCACGGCCAATTTCAAGGGGCCGATCGCCTATTACATTCCCGAGACCTGGAGCAAGATCGGCAAGCTCTTCCACGATCCCTTTCTCCATGGACGCGGGCTCGATGCGCGGCCGGGCATCATGGGCGGAGGCGCCATGGAGATCAACACGGTGCCGAGGTTCGACAGCACCGATGAACGCGGCGAGGTGTACTCGAAGATCCCCCGGCTGCATTTCCCGGTCGATGGCCAGGGGCGCACGTATCTCGTCCAGGACGTGACCTATTACTCCAGGGCCGCGCTCTTCGACTCGTTCAGGGCATGGCGCGACGGCGGTCCGCCCGCATCGGGCCGATTCGACGCGAAGGGCGCATGGAAGTCCTCACTGACCACGCACACGACGCGCTACGACCAGGATGGCAAGGCGCTGGCGGATGTCGAGAAGGTCTTCGACACCCGGGTCTTCGAGGGCAACGTGTGGGGCCTGCAATGGTTCCCGAGCGATCTCAGCCCGAGGGGCGTTTTCCCGGAGTACTTCCGGCAGATCGGCCAGCGCCGCGTGGCCGTGCCCGCGGCGAAGGTGCCGGCGGAGACTCTGCTCCAGGCCCGCCAGTTCCCGGGTGCCAGGCCAGGTGCGCCTTACACCTCGCCGGCAGCCGGCGCCTGGAGCCGGCCAGGCCCCAGGACAGGCCCATTCCAGGCGCGGCTCGGCGACGGTTCGGTGGTGACGTACGCGTGGTACCGCTTCGTCGACCAGCCCTCGTTCCAGCAGTACGCCTGGAGCGACGCCCGGAAGGCCGCGTTGCAAGCTCTGGCGGAGAAGATCCACGCAAGCTGGCCGATCGACCGCGATTACATGCCCCCGCCCAGCCGCGGCACTCTCGTGACACTTGACCCCGCGCTCATCGTGACGCCGCCAAAGGGGCTGGAATACGGCTATGTTCCCATCGTCACGCATCAAGAACGGCAGTGATCAGACCTTCACGCCGTGAGTGGCAGGAATGACGCGGCCGCGGGATCGGCCCTGAACCCATCGCGAGCAAGCTCCTCCCACAGATCCGCCAGGCTCTGTTCGAACGGGATCGCGGGCGTCCAGCCGGTGTGGGTGGCGATGCGTTTGATGTCGGCGCGGGAGTCCACGGGGCTCTTGCGATGATGCCGGCTGGGGTCGATGCAGGTCCGCACCAGGCGGCCGCTCATCTGGATGAGGTGCTCCAGACCCTCGCCGACCGACCGTGACTGGCCCGTGCCCACGTGGTAGACCAGGCCGGGTCGGCGATCCCACAAGTGCATCTATTCGCGGGCACGCATGCGCCCGGAAACTGAGCTAAGCAGGGCATGAATTTATTGACGAGACTGATTGCCGAGCGTATTCTCTCCACGAGCGAGAAAGCCCCCTTTTGTGGTCAGGTTACAAGGGGAGCGGATCATGAATCGAAATCAATTCTTCGTCGCTCTGCTGACAACGAGCGTGCCGGTGATCGGCTGTGACAAAGGGGTTAGTCTCTCGTCCCCCCCCCCCGTTTCTGGTCGACCAGAATTCACGGGCACACGATTTCGGGACAGTGATAGGCCGGCCAGGACGCACGCTTGAGCACATCTACAATTTAGTAAACAACACGGGAAGAACGGTCCGCATCCTCGACGTTGTGAACCGAAAGCCGTGCTGCGGATCGGTGAACCTCAGCAGAAGTGTGCTGGCGGATCGCCAGGAGGCGTCAGTCAAGGTCGTGCTGTCCCTCAGTGGGCAGTTCGGCCAGCTCGTCCACGAGACGCTCTTGGTCACCGACTCTCCTGGTACCGAGGAACTCATGCTGAGGACGCTTGCCGAGGTTTACCCTCCGGTCCGGATCGAGGAACGCTCCCAGGCTGGCGCCTTGACACTTCTTTCGTCTTCGAAGCCGCGGAGATGCGAGTTCACCGCCTATGCCTACGGGTTAGTATCCGATCCTCCTCTTGACCTGGATGGCATGGTTCTGCGTTCAGATGTGAAGACGAAATGGATCGGGGACAAGGACACCGGCGTGTTCGACGACACGCTTCGCGAGGACTCGCGACGGTTCGAAGTCTGGCTCGACACCAGCGGCCAGCCGGGTGAGCGGAGGGGCGAGGTTCTCCTCGAAAGGGATCGTGAGGTCGTGTGCCGACGAGGGTTGTGCTGGGACGTGATGGCAACGATCACGACCTCGCCCAAGGTCGCAGTTGTGGACCCTTCCTCGAACGAGTGTCGCATCGCAGTTCGGTCCCATGACCAAACTGCCTTCCACATCACAGGGTTCGGTTGCGATGTCGCAGGCATTCGCGTCCAGCCCGTAGAGCCCGGTGCGGGTACCACGCGGACGGTCCACCTCAAGGCGACTTCGGTCCTCCGCGGAACAAGGGGTACCATTACCTTGTCCACGGACCATCCAGCTCAAGCGAAGGTCAAGGTACCACTTATTGTCATCGAATAGGGCGAGATCCGGAGGTAGCCGACCATGACATCGCCGCAGGAAGTACCTGGAGCAACGGCCGCCCGGGCCAACCGGCGTGGGTTCACCCTGCTCGAGACCGTGGTCGTCATCTCGATTGTCGGACTGCTGGCCGCTCTGCTGGTCCCCGCCGTGCAAGCATCTCGAGAGGCCGCTCGACGAACTCAGTGCGAGAACAACCTGAAGCAAATCGGTCTGGCCCTACACAGCTACGAGGCCTCCAGCGGATGCTTCCCCTTGAACTGGGGAGATCCGCGCACTGACCCCAAGCTGGGAAGGCCGTGGGTCACCGGCGGCAGGCCTTACTCTGCCCTGACAAGGCTCCTTCCCTTCCTGGAGCAGCAGCCTCTTTTCGCCTCAATCAACTTCGACTTCGAGCGGTTCGCGGATGACCAAGGCCCTGACGATGGCCCCGGCTTCCCATTCCCGCAGAACATGACGGCCTTTGCCGTGAGCGTCCCCGTTTATCTGTGCCCCTCCGACGGCACACAGGCCCCCAGTTCGCATGGGTGTAACTACCGGGGTAACTACGGGGTCGGCCCGATGATCGCCACGAACCAGCAATCCTACGACAGCGGGAATGGCTTCTATACCTTTCCAGCAGTGCTCGGGGCGGAGTCTTTCCCGGACGGCCTCTCTCACACGGTCGCCTACAGCGAACGCTTGCGGGGCACGGGGCAGGATGGCGGCCTGGCCCTGGACCGCGATTATGGGTACATCGAGGTCGAAGCGTACTGTGTGGAAAGGGACGCGGACTACGCTCTGGCCTGTTGCCAGCTAGCTTCATCGCTGAACTTCCCCACCTACCGGATGGGCGGCTTCACATGGTTTTATGGCGACCTCGAGTGTACGGCGTACAACCATGCTCAGGAGCCAAACGGCAAGATACCCGACGCTCTGGTGGCCGGAGCATGGATCGGTATCACGACGGCGAGAAGCCACCATCCCGGTGGCGTGAACTGCCTGATGGCCGACGGCTCGGTACGATTCACAAGGGAAACAATCGCCCGCAGGGTCTGGCGTGGCCTTGGCACCAGGAACGGAGACGAGCTGGTGGAGTGAATGGAGCCGGACATCAGAGCGGGCATCCCGGTTCCGCCACACAGATCGTTTCTGTGTTTGTCCGTAACCGTGAACCATGAAAGGAGATTCCATTGAGGCATTCAGCGCCTTTCAGCTCGGGGCTCTTCGTGTCTTTTGCCTCGGCTCTTCTGGCCGCATCCGCTTTGGCAGTGTGGGCCGAGTCTGCGGACTCGTACCTCAGCGCGGACGAGCTCACCGTCTCGCGTGGCGGCAACCCCGCATTATCTCTCGGCAATCCCTCTTGCAACACCCTTCAGGGAAATCCGGTATGCGCCAAGCAGGGCGACCCTTGCAAGGCGTGCGCGAGCAGCATGTACACTGATACAGTGCCTGGTACTGGAGGTTACGACAAGGGGACCGGCGCGGGCTCCTGCGGAGCCAACTGGCTCGGACTCTGCAACGGTCCGGGCGTCTGCAACAAGGTCACAATGAGCGGCGCGAACTGCGCGATCCCACCGAGCCCGCCGACCATTCAATGAGGCGTGAGCCGATGCCGTTTTAACGACGGTTCTCCGGCTTGTGATATGCCCTCGCACTTTTTGGAGCGGTCCATGTCGTCCCTCGCCCTTTGCATCCTGCTATCGTCCATCGGGGTGGATGCCGGAGGCTCCCGCGCGGAGGCACGGCTGCTGGTCGACACGATGGAGTCGCTCCAGCAGCCGATCGAGGACTTTCGGTGCGAGTTCGAGGGGGCAATTCGGTACCAGGGAGCGGCAGCGGCGCTCCAGGCGCTCGGCCCGGACGGGCTCTACGAGTCATTTAGCGGCATGTTCATCTGGAGGCGCGACGGCGACACCCGCAACGACTGTTTCCATCAGCGGGCAGGCGACTCGACGATTGTCCGCGAGACACTCGTTGTCCGCCCGCGTGACAACCAGGCCGAGCAATACCGCCGGCTGAACGATGCGCCGATTGGCTACTCAGTCATCCAAAGTCCTAAGCTGGTGAACTCATGGGACCCGGCGAGCTTCGGCTTCGTCTTCCTGATCGACAAGATCAAGCGAGAGGTGGCCGACGACCAGTTTGATTCCAGCGTGGGCGAGGAGCTCGTCGATAACCGACCGCTCAAGATTCTGACCATCGGTCTCAAGGGCCTGCCGGGCTCCCCGATCTTCCGGTACTGGATTGACTTGCGGAAGTGCGGGCAGGTGGTGCGCCAGGAAGGATACGGCCCCGCGGGCGTGCTGGCCGCCCGACTGGACGTCGAGCTTGCGCCTTTCGATCTCGGCGCCAGGAGGGTCTGGATGCCCATCGCGGGGCAGAACGTCGGCTACGCCGACGCGTCCAAGGACGGGCCGCCCGTTTCGAAGACGCCGACGGTGCTCACCTCGATCCACGTGGTAGGAGGTACCATGGAGTTCAACAAGCATCCCCGCCGCGAATCGTTCACAATCAAGTACAAGCCGGGCACACTGGTCTCCGATAACCTACGAAAGCTGGCCTATGAGTTCGGACAGCAGAAACTGGGGACCAAGCCAACAAAGCCCGAGGCTGAGGCCATGCTTCGCCAGCACCTCGCGGAGGCCGACGAGCAGAAGTCGGGCCTTTCCGCAGCCCCGAGGCCCGGGTTTTTCGAGTGGACCACGTGGCTCGCGTGGGGATTTGGTGCAGTTGCGTTGGCATCTTCAACGCTGCTTTGGGTCCGGCAGCACAGGCGTTGACCCGAATCGCACGTGACTCACCCCGGACAAACTAGCGAAGGTCGCGGCAATGGTGCACCCCTGGACGTCATCCTCGGCTGGCCGCGCGACGATCCTGGCATTGGCGGCAGCCGTCTTCTCCGTCGGCTTCGCACCCGCGGGTCAGGAGAATGGGCGTTCGGGCCTCGACTGCGGAGTGAACTCGCTGTTCATACTGCTTCAGCTCCAGGGCAGGCCCGTATCGCTGGCTCGGCTCGAGGCTGTGCTGCCCGCCCAACATCCTCAAGGCCGCTCGATGGCCGAGCTGTCCGAGGCCGCTCGATCGTTCGGCGTGCGGCTGCGCGGGGTCCGCCTTGAAACCCGCGGGTCGCTGCGCGGAAGGCCCGCCATCGTGTACCTTATGGACAACGCCGGCGGGCACTTCGCAGTGCTCCGCCCCGTCGGCACGACTGGTACCATGGTCCAGGTCCTGGACCCCCCCACGCTCCGCAGATCACAGACTATGACCGCCTTCCCCGCTTGAGAAGCTGGACCGGTCGGGCACTGGTGCCCGCGGCTCGGTGGTCATGGCTTGAAGTGGCGGTGGTTTTAGCGGCTGCGGCCGGCGCCGTCATGGTCGCGCGGGCCGCACTCAGCCGCTCCTGGAGACGGCATATCCTGCGGTTGGTGCGCACGGCCAAAAGTGACCGCAGGGACCCGGCCTCACCCGGATCCGAGATTTACCTACGCGGTCAGGGGCAGGAGCGAAGCAGTCCTTTCGGGGGCTCCGTGGCCGGCCGGGACCAGCTCCTCCCACAGATCCGCCAGGCTCTGTTCGAACGGGATCGCGGGCGTCCAGCCGGTGTGGGTGGCGATGCGTTTGATGTCGGCGCGGGAGTCCACGGGGCTCTTGCGATGATGCCGGCTGGGGTCGATGCAGGTCCGCACCAGGCGGCCGCTCATCTGGATGAGGTGCTCCAGACCCTCGCCGACCGACCGTGACTGGCCCGTGCCCACGTGGTAGACCAGGCCGGGCTTGCCGCGCAGCGAGATCGCGATCAGGGCGCGGGCGACGTCGCGGACGTCGATGAAGTCGCGCCGGGTTTCCAGATCGCCGACGATCAGCGGCAAGGGATCGAACGAGCCAGCCCGCAACTGCACCGCGAACTCGCCGAAGGCCTGGGTTGCGGGCATGCCAGGGCCGATCGGGTTGAACACCCGGGCGACGGACACCTCCAGCGGCGAACGCTCGGCCAGGCCGGCAATCGTGGAGAGCTGCTTGCTGCGGCCATAGGCGTCCAGGGCGCGCAGGGATAATCCTCGGCCACCGGCAGATCGGCCAGCGGCACCGGGCCCAGCTCCGCGGCCGATCCGGTGAGCGTCACGCGGACGGGCCGGTTCAGATCGCGCAGCGCGTTCAGCAAGCGGATCGTGGACCAGAAGTTGGCCCGGTAGAGGTGCTCATCCGGCGCGGGAGGCGTCTGTCCCGCCGTGTGGATGACATGATCCGGCGCAACGCGGTCAATTGCCGTGCGCAGGCTCTCGGCGTCCTCCAGGTCGGCATGCACGAAACACGCTTCCGGCCAGTCTCGAGGACAGCGCCGGCCGAGCACCAGCACAGCATCGCCACTTCGGCCCGCCTGCGCGAGCTCGTGCTGGAGTGTGCCCAGCACGTGACAGCCCACGAAACCCGTCGCGCCGGTGATCAACCATCTGGCCATGGCCTGGTCGTTGCCTCCTGCCCGTGAGAAACGTGTGGTCGCGAAGCAAGTGCTCCGGACGGTAGGGATTCGGTCGAGACGCGGTCGACGCGCCGGGTGACCGGGTGCCGCGGCGCGGGTTCCAGGAACCGCAGGGCCGCGCGGAACACCGCGTCGGCCGTGAGCCGTTTCATGCAGTTGTGGTGGCCCTCGGGACAGACGGGCCGCTGACAGGGACCGCACGGCAGCGGGTGGGCCAGGTGGAGTGCCAGCGGGTGTGCGGTGCGCGTCCAGGCCATGTGCGTGGGGCCGAACAGGGTGATCACGGGCGTATCGAAGGCCGCGGCGAAATGCCGGGGGCCGGAATCCGTGGTGACCAGGAGAGCCGCCCGGCGCACGCAGGCCTTGGAGAGTCCCAGGCTGGACGGCTGCTCGGCCAGGCTGACCACCCGGGGGTGATTCGCCAGCCGCGTGATCTCGGCGGCCGCGGACCGTTCGGCGGGACCACAGAGCACCAGCACGGAGACGCCGGTCTCGACCGTGAGCCGGCGTGCCAGCTCCGCGAACGAGGCCGCAGGCCAGTTCTTGGCCGGCCCGAACGCACCGCCGGTGTTCAGGCAAACCACGCGCTCACCCGCCGGTAAGCCCAGCGCTTGCCAGGCACGGTCGGCGGCTTGCTCGTCGTCAGGCGTGGTGGCGAGCTCGAGCCGTGGCGAGCCGCCCCGGCATCCCAGCACTTTCGCCAGCGCCAGGTAATACTCGACGATGGGCGTGGGGAGCAGCCGGCCGGATGCGTCGCGCAGCGGTTGCAGCCGGTCGGTGAGCAGCATTCCGCGGGCGTAGCGCACGTAGCCGATGCGCCTGGGGATCCCGGCCAGCCAGGCCAGCCAGGCCGCTCGGAAGGAGTTCGGCAGCAGGACGGCGGCATCGGGAGTCATCCGCCGCAGCCGCCCGATGACTGCCCAGGTGCGCTCGTCCCGGCGTTTTGAGCGGTGGTGGAACAGGATGGTGTCGTCGAACCACTGTGTGCCGTCGAGCACCGGGGCGACGTGCGGCCGGATCACCGCGGTGAGCTGGGCGTCCGGAAACCGGTTCCGCAGTGCGCGGAAGAGCGGCGTTGCCATGACGGTATCGCCGATCAGGTTGGGGCAGAAAACCGCGATCTTCATCGCCGCGACGTGGTTCCGGGGTCAATCCTTTGACTGCTGCGGTGGAACGGCGTGCTGAACCGGCAAGAGCGCTTCAAGCAGCCGTTCCAGGGCTTGCAGACCTTCCATGATCTCCAGCCCGATGCGCAGGGCGCAGGGGAACACGACCGAGGGTCGTGGTGCGAAGCTTCACCAAATCTTTCTGAGTGGTCAAGGCGAGATCCGCCCCGGACTGGCTGGCCCAGCCGGCGAGGGCGTGAACGTCCGGGGCGAGATAGGGATGGTGGTCGGGGAAAACCTTCAGGTCCACGATCCGCCCGCACAGCGGCTCCAGGGTGCGGCGAAATCCTTCGGGGTTGCCGATGCCGCAGAAGGCGGCGAGACTCTTGCCGGCCAGCTCGTCCAGGGGGTACGTTCCGCCGTCGCCGTCGACGAGGTCCAGGGGCGAATGCCGCGCCGTGAGGAAGGGGACACGCGGCGCCGCGCGGTGGACCGCCTCACGGATCGGCTCTCGTGCCGCGGGCTCGAGCAGGTCCGCGCGCGCAAGGACCACCGCGGAGGCCCGGCGCAGCGAGCCGACGGGCTCACGCAAGAGTCCGCGGGGAAAGAGTTTGCCGAGCCCGAACGGGTCGAGGGCGTCGAGCATCACGATGTCCAGGTCGCGCGCCAGCCGGCGGTGCTGAAAGCCGTCGTCCAGGATGATCAGCTCGGCCTCGAGCTCCTCCCGCGCGATCGCGGCGAGCTGGACGCGGTCGGGCGCCTGAAGGTGGGGGACGTCCGGCAGGTTCTCCTCGAGCACCAGGCCCTCGTCGTTGATGCCGCCGGCGTGGCCGTATCCACGGCTGATGAGGACGACGCGCACGCCGTGCCGGCGATACCAGCGGCCGATCCACTCGACCATCGGCGTCTTGCCGGTTCCACCGAGCGTGATGTTGCCCACCGAGATCACCGGCACTCCCGCCCGGTGCGACGGCTTCCAGCTCCGGTCATAGGCCCGGTTGCGGACCGCTGCACCGGCGCCGTAAAGGCCGGCGCACAGGCTCAGGCCGAACCGCGCCAGGCGGTCCGCCGGTCCGCGTGACGGACCACGGATGAGCCGCAGGAAGCTCTGGGCGTCCACGGGCATGGATCACTCCAATCGCTCGAGGCACAGACCGGCCGGGCCGCCCAACCAGCCCCATCTCCGCGACTCCGCGTGCCCCACCGCCTTGCGATTCGCGGAAGGGCTGCTAGATTGAAATCGTGCGGGCAAGGGTAGTTCTCGCTCCACCCGCCGTCAAGCGCGACACGGACCCACCCACCGACAGGGCATTGGCTCATGGTCTACTCTCCGCAGGTCCCCAATCCGCTGGTGCAGCACTGGATTGAACGGCATCGCAACCCGGCCAGCTTCCTGCTCCACATGATCGGCATCCCGCCCACGATCCTCGGCGTGCTGCTGTTCTCCGTGTACGTCGGCCTGTTCTCGCGGCTGGTCTTCGTACTCGCCCTGGCCCTGTTCATCGGGGGCTACCTGCTACAGTTCGCGGGCCATGCCCTGGAAGGGACCGACCCGGGGGAGATCATCTATTTCAAACGCAAGCTGGGCTTACCCTATGTCGAGTTCGCGCCGGGCCGCAAGCCGGTTCGCGAACCGGCAGAGGCCGCCTGACGGCAATGCCGGTGGAAGCCGGCCGCTTGCGTGCGGATTGCGAACCGACAGGAACGCGGCCGCCGGGTCTGTCCCCTTGTGGAGGGCTGCCCCGCGGCGCTCGACCGGCGTGCCGTCCGCCTGCATCTCCGGTGGCGGAACGGTGAATTTGGTCTAGGACAAATCGTAATAATCCGTAAGATCCCCCCCATCGATTCAAGTCCCGCGCCCGGCAGATCCGATACAGTCCGATAGGCCAGGTCTCCGCACTCTTCGCTTCCGGAGATCGGCCTCGTTGTCATGTTTGTTTGTTCACGGATTCTGGACGGCGTGGGGGGGTACGGGCCTGGCATGTCTTTCTGGCCTGACCCCGGGTCACGCGGTTGATCGGGAAGAGTCGCGGTCTGACTGTCCGGGATGCGGCTGAGGCACTCCGGAATGCGGGCCGGTGGTTGGCAAGAGCCAGGCCAAGGATGGCGCGGCGCGTTCCCACGGCTTGATTGACGCGTCACATGGCGAACTTAGTCAAGGACGGCGGGCCATGCGATTGACCTTATGCACGAACCGGTGGACTCAGGTGGCCGTCCTGGCGGCCTGGGCGTTTTCCTCCGGTTGCCAGCGGCTTCCCTACATCGACCAGTCCAAGAGTGTGCCTCACGACCCGATGGCCGCCACGGCTCTGGAAGACAAGGAGGTCAAGCAGGCCGACTTCCTGAGCAGCGGGCTGACGATGCAGATGCCCAAGGTGCACAAGCCGCGGACCACCAACGACCCGGAGGCCGAGGAGGTCTGGCCGATGACCTTGCAAGAGGCCATCCGGATCGGCCTGGATAACTCGGAAATCGTCCGCGTCATTCCGTTCGGTGCCCAGGGCATCCCGATCGGCGGGTTCGAGCCTTCGCCTCTGAATACGGGTGCCGGTGCCGGTGTGGCCGGTGCCCTTGGTTCCGGCTCGCTGGAATCGGTCTATGACCCGGCCGTCCAGGAGACCCAGATCGCACAGGCGCTCTCGGTCTTCGATACCGCGTTCACCACGAACATGACGTGGGGCAAGAACACGCAGCCGTTCAACAACGCCATCCAGGGCGGTTCGCTCACGCTGACCGGCCCCAGGACGGTGGTGCTCTCCGTTCAGGATACGGCGAACTTCCAGATCGGCTTGCAGAAGCGAACCGCGACCGGTGCCTTGCTGGGCATCGTGCACAACGTGAACTGGCTGTACCAGAACAGCACGTTCCTTACGTACCCGTCGGCTTACACCACGAACATCCAGATGAGCTTGACGCAGCCCCTCATGGGTAGCGCTCCGCTGCCCGGCCAGGCGGCTGGCCCTCCCGTGGGTCTGGAAGCCAACCGGGCGCCGATCGTCATTGCCCGGTTGAACGCCGACGCCGCCATCTGGCGGTTCAAGGCCGGCGTGCTCGCCCATGTGCGGTCAATCGAGCAGCAATACTGGAGCCTGGCCCAGCAGCACGTGCAGCTCTGGAGCTCGGAGAAGGCCGTGGAGCTGGCCCGCGAGATCGTCAATCGCGAGCAGGCCGAGCTGGTCGTGGGCAAGGGAACCGTGGCCGACGTCGCCGAGGCTCAGCAGCGGCTGGAGCAGTTCAACCTCGACCTGGTGACGAAGACCTCGGACGTGATCACGACCGAACGCCAGCTCCGGAACATTCTGGGTTTACCGCCTGCCGACAACCGTCGCATCATCCCCGTCACGCCGCCGGTCGAGGCCCGACTGGAGCCAGACTGGGAATCGAGCCTGGCCCAGATGGTGACGTTCCAGCCGGACATCGTGCAGGAACAGTTGCTCGTGCGGATTGCCGAGCTCCAGCTCCTGGTGGCCCGGAACCAGTTGCTGCCGCAGTTGAACCTGAGCGTGCTCTACCAGCTCAACGGCCTGGGGCAACAGCTTGACAGTGCCGAGGCGGTGATGACCGGGGCGACGATCAAGGCCCTCGAGCCGGTGGTCGCGGCCAAGGAGCGTGCCGCGGGCCTGACGTCCAATCCCGGCTACTACAACGACTTTCACACCTGGCAGGTAGGCTTTTCGTTCCAGATGCCGCTGGGCATGAGGTCTCCCCTGGCGAACGTCCGCAGCGCCCAGTACGTGCTCTTGCGGCAGCGGGCTTACCTCCAGCAGATCGTCCACCAGACGACGCACTCGCTGGCCCGGTTCTTCCTGGAAGTGGATGCCAACTACAAACAGTTCAAGACAGCCTCGCGACTTCGTGCCGCGGCCGCCCAGCGGCTGGAAGCCCAGCGCGCCTACTACGAGGAAGGCCGGATCACCATCGACCGCTTCCTGGACGCCGTCAGCCAGTATGCCCAGGCCGTGGCCCAGGAAGCCCAGTTCAAGACCACGTACAACATCTCCATCGTTGCCCTGGAGGAAGCCAAGGGAACGCTGCTGGCCTACAACAATATCGCGGTCGCCGAGGGGCCGCACCCGCGGAAGGCCTATGTGCAGGCGAAGGACATCCAGGACGCCCACCGCAGGCTGCCGATTCCGCCCAACGGTACGAAGTATAAAGAGCGAGTGACCGGCCCGCTCAATCCCGACCCCGTGCCGGCCAATCCGCCGCCGGACGTGAAGCGCGAGATCATCCCGCCGATGCCGGCCCCGGTCGGCCCGCTTGGCCCGCCGCCCACGCCCCTGCCGCCGTACCGTCCGGCCGGCGAGGCCCAGATCCTCTCGCAGAACCCGGCCCGGCCGTCGCCCGGAGGCGGCCCGGCGGGCACAGCACCGGCCGCCGGCGAACTGCCGGCGGGCCTGGCCGGAAGTGCCCGGCCCCGGGTCGACGGTTCCACCACGCCCGCCGCCGGGCCCTCCGCACCCATGAGCGGCAATACTCCCTTCGTGACTCCGGCGATCCTCGGACCGGGCACAGGGCCTGGAGCAGGGTCGGCGAGTGTTCCCGTGGGGAACAGCGCGGCGCTTCCGCCACTGCCGGCCTCCGCACCCGCTGCGCCGCAACCGCCTCCCTCCGCGGCTCCAGCCGCGGGCGCCGGCGCGCCGCGCCCCCGGAGGACTTGCCCGAACTGCCCGCGGAGATCGGCCTGCCTCCGCTGCCCAGGTAACTTCCGATCCCGGCAATGCCGCCGGGCGACCACAATCCCTCCTCCCGCCGTCTGTCGTCATGCCGAGGGCCGGCGCCTCTCCACTGAGGCGCCGGCCCTCCTCCTTGCGCAAGATCACGGTTGACCTTGCGCAAGATCATGGTTGACCGCAGCCTGCGCGGCCAGCCACAATACTGAGCATAGCGCAGGCCCTCTCCGCCGCGCCCCTGACCCGTGCGTGTTGCGGCAAGTATCAAGCGACCAACCAGGACCACCGACCATGAGCGAGCTGACCGAAAGGGTTTGCAGCGGATCCTCGCGACGGCACTTCCTGAAATCCGCGGCCGCCGGAGGCGTGGCGGGAGCCCTGGCCTCCGTGCCAGCCGAGGGCGCCGGGGAGCCGGTTCCCAGCCAGCCCGGCGTGCCGACGGTCACGCTTGGCCGCACCGGACGGAAGGTCACGATCCTGGGCATGGGCACAAGCTGGGCGCTGTCGCCCAGCTTCGTGCAGGCCGCCATTTATTCGGGCGTTCGCTACATCGACACGTCGGAGGTCTACGAGAACACCCGGGCCGAGAAGATCCTCGGCGAGGTACTGGACCGGACGAAGCTGCGCAAGGACGTCTACCTCGTCACCAAGAACACCAAGTACCGCCGCAGCATGGGCACCGGGGCGGCCAAGATGTTCGAGGAGCGGCTCACGGCCAGCCTGGAACGCCTCAAGACAGATCATGTGGACTGCTATTACCTGCACGGCCTGGCCGGCGACCAGATCGCCATGCTCCACGACCCCATCGTGAAGGACGCCTTCGAGAACCTCAAGAAGAAGGGCAAGACCGTCTTCTGCGGCCTGAGCTGCCACGATGCGCGCCTTCCCGAGATCCTGGAAGCCGCGGCCGAATGCGGCTGGATTGACCAGGTGATGTTCAAGTTCAATTTCCGCGATATCGGCGGCCGGGACCGGCACGACGACCTGCAACGCGCCATCGACAAGGCCACCAAGGCAAACCTTGGCCTCATCGCCATGAAGACCCAGGGCGGCGCCATCAACTTCCCGGACAAGATGAAGCAGCTCCAGGAGAAGGGCTTCAAGAAGGAAGTGGCCGCCGTGAAAACCGTGTGGATGGACGGGCGGGTTCACGTCGCCGTGAGCGAGATGACCACCCGCAGCGACCTTCGCGAGAACGTGGCCGCGACCGGCTCGCCGGCCCTTTCCTGGCGCGAGCAGAAGCTGCTCGAGGATTACCGCCTCGCCTCGGCCCACCTTTACTGCCACGGCTGCGGCCATCTCTGCGAGACCGCCGCGCGAGGCGTACCCGTCGCCACCGTCCTGCGCTATCTGCGTTATTACGAGGTCTACGGCAAGCGCCAGGAAGCCCGGGCGCTCTACCAGGCCTTGCCGCCGGTCGCCCGCAACCTGGCGGAGGCCAACCTCTCGGCCGCCGCCGAAGCGTGCCCCCACGGCCTGCCCGTCGTGGAGCTGGTGCAGTGCGCCGACCGCCGGATGAGAGCGTGAGCCAAGAAACCGCCGCTCCCCGCCCGTGAAGAGGGTGCCGTCATGGCTCATCCCGGGGTCACGCCTCTGCTCGTGGTCCTGCTGGCGGCGTGCGGCACCGCCTCCGCGCAGGCGGAAGTTCAGGCGGTTACGCCAGCGCCGGCGCACTCCCTCGTCGGCGTCTGGCAGAACAAGGAGGGCAGCCGCACCGTCTATCGCCCGGATGGAACCGGCGAGAACCCGGATGGCAGCCGGTTTTCCTGGCGGCTGGAGGGCGATGATTTCGTGGCGCACCGGCTCTCGCCCGAGGGGAAACCCGTGGGCGAGGCGTTCCGGATTCCTCTCTCCTTCACCCGGGACGGCAAGGAATACACTTACTCGCTCGAGGGCGGCAAGCGCGAGATCACCTACTTTCGCCTGGGGCCGGACCGGCACATCGTTGCGCAGCGCACGCCCGAGGGCCGCGCCTACGTGAGCGGGCCGAAGGCGGCACGGAAACCTCCACCGAAAACGGAGGACGAGTTCGCGGCCACGCCCGTCTATGACCGTCCTTCGCTGCCTGCGTTCAGGCCCGGTTCCTACACCTGCTCGCCCAATGTCCAGGTCAGCCGCGAGCGCAGCAGCGTGCCGCACTGGGAAGTCATACTTGCGGCCGACCCGGCCGAACGCGCCGGCTGGTCGCGGGCTCGATCTGCAATCCGCCGCCCATCAACTATGGCGTTCCCAAGGTCGTCTTCTCGACCTCCTCGGATGGCGGCCAGACCTGGCGGCTTGCGCTCGAGTGCCTGGGTGCCCGAGACGAGGTCTTCGCCGACCCGACCGCGGTCTACGGACCCGATGGACAGCTTCACGTCGCTTACCTGCGAGGTCCAGAGCTGGGCAGCTCGCAGGGTGCCGTGGAAGTTGTTTCCTCGCGTGATGGCGGCGAGACCTGGGGCCGTCCCGCGCGCATTCTCGGCTGGTGCGACCGGCCGTTCCTGGCCGTCGACGGCACCAGTGGCAAGTACAGGGGCCGTCTCTACTGCAATGCCGCGGACGGGG
Source organism: uncultured Planctomycetaceae bacterium (assembly GCA_963833985.1). Taxonomy (GTDB): domain Bacteria; phylum Planctomycetota; class Planctomycetia; order Isosphaerales; family Isosphaeraceae; genus Aquisphaera. Next base: position 3,283,779 of record CAWIAD010000002.1, on the reverse strand, counting down.
TCTTCACGTCCGTGGACTCGGGCAAGACCTTCGGCCCGGCCGTCAAGCTGGAACGGCAGCCGGGCTACGGGCCGGTCGGCTGCGGCAACGCCGTGGTGCTCTCGGACGGCCGGGTGGCCGCGCTTTACAACGGCGTTCGCAGCGGACCTGATCCCGGCGCGGCCGGCTCGAAACGCCCGCCCGCCTACCTGGCCGTGCGCATCTCGCGGGACGGCGGTGCGACGTTCGGTCCCGAGCGTGTGGTCTTCGAGGGACCCATCGCCTCATTACCGCCGTCGATCGCCGCGGCGCCGCGCGGTTGCCCGTATGCGGACGATCTCTTCGTCATCTGGAAATCCGACGAGCCCGAGACCGGCTCACCCGTCCTCTTCTCCCGTTCCAGCGACGCCGGAGCCACGTGGAAACCGCCCGTGATCCTCTCCGAGCAGCTCGGGCGCCGGCAGGTCGCGCAGGCCGGCACGGTCACGCACGCGTCCTACCTGCCGGCCATCGCCGTGAACAGGAACGGGGTGGTCGGTGTCTCCTGGTATGACACCCGCGGCCTGCCCGTGAAGCAGGCCGGGTACGCCATCCGCTTTCGCGCCTCGTGCGATGGGGGAAGCACCTGGCTGCCCAGCGTCGCGATCAGCGTTCCGAGCACGCTCTGGACGGCCGCGGTGAAACAGAAGTATGCCCAGCCGGAGGAGGAGGCAGGTTACTGGCGAACCGGACCGGGCCATACCGCGGGCCTGGCGGCCGCCGCCAGCGGTATTTTCCAGGCCCTCTGGATCGACGGCCGCACCGGTGTGCGGCAGGTGTTCACAACAGCCGTTGATGTGGTACCTTGAATTCACGGTGCCATGTCTTTCCTGACGATTTTGCTTCCGCGATGGAATCAAGGCGATGCACGATCATTCGTCCTCATGGTTCTTTCAGGTGCCCTGGTGGCTCATCCTCTTTGCGATCAGCCAGATCTTCCAGAGTCGAGATTCCAATACATTCGGCCAGAGCCGCGAGCCCACAGGGCCCGAGCCCAGAAGGCCCGAGTCCAGAAGGCCCGAGTCCAGGATGCCCGACCCGCCCCCGCGGCCTCCGTCATCGCATCCTCTCTGGGATCGCGATATGGACGGCCTTCCTCGTGGACCGGGATGATGGCAGGAAGCCTGGAACGGTTCGACCGGGGTTAACGCGATTCAGACATGATGGTCCGGCAATAAAAAAAGAGAGAAAGGGTGGAACAGGCTTGGTCAAATTCAGTCGAATCACTCGTGACCCTCTGGTGATGGGCGGAACACCATGCATACGTGGGCTGCGTGTGACAGTCGGAACCGTCGTCGGGCTGATGGCGTCCTGCGAGTCGCGTGAGCGGATTCTCGAGGCCTACCCCTCTCTGGAACCGGCCGATCTGGACGAGGCTCTAGCCTACGCGGCCTGGAGACTGGAGGAACGAGAAGAGGAACTGGTGGGTCAATGAGGGTTCAACTCGTCGTGGATATGAACTTGTCCGTGGACTGGACGAACGTACTTACGCTGGCCGGTTGGCCGGCCATCCACTGGATTGAAATGAGTGATCCAGCGGCTCGCAGCCCCGCGCTTGTCCTGCCCCTCTGACACTCTGAAACGCACCGGACCGAACGAGACCCCTCGGACTGCTCATCTCGGATCTCTTTTCTGCCGTGAAGCCACACAGCCGTGGCGCATCAGCGTTTCACTTCATGGCGTTTTCCGTTCGGCACGATGTCCTCGAAGCGCTCCCAGGGAACGGGCACGGCGGGCAGGTCCATGGCGCGCGTATCGAGGGAGAGGTCCAGGAGATACATCGTCTCCTCGTAGCTGGACCCCTTGCCTTTGGCCCTGCGCTGGCGCACCAGGGCATCCTGGCGGTCGAATTCCGCGGCCATCCGGAACAGGGTGACGATCCGCTCGCCGTGCGAACGGTGCTCCACGTGCACGCCGCGGCACCGCGCCCAGTCGGCGAAGAACGTCAGATCGTCCTTGCGGACGAGCAAAACCGTCGACGAGTGGTGGCCGCCCAGGTACAGCTCGCCGCTCTCGAACACCGGCGCCATGACCCAGAGGTCGTGGGCGAAATCGCGGTCGCCCACCTGGCCGCACACCCAGATCGCCAGTTCCTGAAGCAGGTACGAGCCAAGCTTGTCCTCCATCGAGACCAGTGGCTGCACCGGCCTGGTGCGCCGGGCGCGATCCAGGAAGGCGTCGCGCGCGGCGTGGTTGGGGAAGACCGTCTCGATCGGGTCGCGCCCGCACGACCGGATACGGAGGATCTCCGGCCCGTCGGGTCGTCTTTCGAGCACGACCTTCTCGATGGTCAGAACTTCGCGCGCCTCGCCGCGTTCCGCCTGCCTGCGCAGTCTCCGCCAGCGCCACAGGCCAAGCAGCCAGCCGAGGACCATTCCCGCCGCGAACAGCGCGCCGGTGATCAGTACCCTCAGCACCTCCGGAGCAAACCGAGAGTTCAAGATCACGTCCACGGGCATCATCCTTCGAGATCCGCAACGACATCTTCTGGAGTGCTTCGCCGCAGCGCCGAAAGCATTGGATCGATTCCAGGCGGCCCCCGCAAGCGTGTTCCGGCGTTGCACCCGATTCGCAGCCACTCCGTTGCTTGCCGCGGCTCGGAGAGATAACCTCAGAACATCTAGGCGGGAGCATGGCCCTCCGCCTCCGTTGCAACTCCTCTCTCAAACAAAGGCGGCCCGTGATGCGAACCGAAAAAGATCGATCGTCACGCTCTGGACAGGCGCTGGCCGTTCTTGGCTGGATGGTTCTGACCTTCATTGGCAGCAGGGGCGTCCATGCCCAGCAGACGGCGGCGGTGCCGCTGGGAACCATCGAGCGGCTCGATGCGCGGCTCGACCAGATCGTTCCGAAGGACGCGGTGGTCGAGCGCATCGCCGAGGGCTTCGACTGGGCGGAAGGCCCGGTCTGGGACCGGCGCGGCGGGTACTTGCTGTTCTCCGACGTGCCCATGAACACGGTCTTCAAGTGGCAGGCGGGCAAGGGCGTGAGCGTCTTTTTGAGGCCGAGCGGCTACACCGGCAAGATCACCCGGCGAGGAGAGATGGGGTCCAACGGTTTGCTCATGGATGCACAGGGTCGGCTCGTCCTCTGCCAGCACGGCGACCGCCGGGTGGCCCGGCTGGAGACCAGCGGGATCTTCACCACGCTGGCCGACAAGTACAAGGGAAAGCAGTTCAACAGCCCCAACGACGGGGTGTTCAAGTCCAATGGCGACCTCTACTTCACCGACCCGCCCTACGGACTCATCGGCCTGAATAGCGACCCCGGCAAGCAGCTCGACGTCAATGGTGTCTACCGGCTGTCGGCCGTCAACGGCGAGGTCACGCTGCTCACGCGGGCCATGACGTTCCCCAACGGTATCGCCTTCGCTCCCGACGAGAAGACCCTCTACGTGGCGAACTCGGATCCCAGGAAAGCCATCTGGATGGCCTTCCCCGTGAAAGCCGACGGCACCCTGGCCGACGGCCGCGTTTTCGCCGACGTAACGCATTCGGTCGGCACCCGGCCCGGCCTTCCCGACGGCATGAAGGTGGACCAGGCCGGCAACCTGTTTGCCACCGGCCCTGGCGGAGTGCTCATCTACGCGCCCGACGGCACTCACCTGGGAACGCTCGCCACGGGCCAGGCGACGGCCAACTGCAACTGGGGCGAGGACGGCTCAGTGCTGTACATCACGGCCGATATGTTCATTGGCCGGATCAAGCTGAACACCAGGGGGCTGGGATTCTGACCAGCAGAGGACTGCGTGCGGTGCCTGCCCGCCGCCTGCACGCAGTCTGGAAGCAGATCAGGTCGCGCGGCGGTTGACGGCGTCCCAGATCGATCCCTGCGCCGCGTGCAGCTCCAGCGATCGGGCCAGGCCGACGAACTGGCCACCCATCAAGGCATTGGCGAGTATGGCCGATCCCTGCGCCGCATGCTTGACCCAGGCACCGGGCAAGGAAGGCAGCAGCACGAAGGGAGCGATCGTGGAGACAGCCTGCTCGACCAGCCGGAGCACGTCTGGCCGATCCAGCCCGGCACCCGACAGGTAGACCTTGTCGAACGGCGTGATCGCTTTCAAGCCGCCCAGGTGCCTGGCCAGCGATTCTCGAAACGCGTCCGGCCCGAGCGCACCCAGGTCTTCCAGCCCACCGCGAAACAGGTCTTGCTTCGACAGCGGGCCTCTCCAGTAAGCCATCTCGCCGTCCCAGGCGCCGCCGGATCGCAGGCCGATCGGCCCGTTGGTTCCGGCCCAGGCATCAACCATCTTGCCACCTTGCACGACGAGTATTGCCGAGAACGCCGAGCCGATCTCGACGACGGCGCAGGTTGCATCCGCGAAGCTGCCGCGGTCGCGGGCTTCAAACCAGAGCGCCAGCGCGGCGATCGCCACCTTGTCCGCGGTGCCCATGTCCACCCGGTTCACCTTGCGATGGGGCGGGATCGTGGGCAGGTGGAACCCGCCGGGCAGGAACGTGACCGGCAGGCCCGTTTTCAACAGGGTCCGCACCCAGCCGCGGAAGCCGGAGACGCCCGTCTGCTGCCCGCGCTGATCGGGCCGGACGAGTGACATCTGGTCGAGATGGTCCTCGGTGAGCGCGTCTCCGCTCACCAGCGGCAGGCCGTAGCCCGAAGGGCCCGCGATCAGCGTGATGGGCGCCCAGGTTTCCAGGAGCGCGGCGAGTGCGTGGGGATCCTGCTGGAGCTCCCCGGGGCGGAACCGGTGCTGGCTGGCGACTCGGCCTTCCTCGAGCAGGAGCAGGTCCAGACTCGAGGTTCCAGGATCGGTTCCCACAACCCGCAGCAACGTGGTTCCTCGTGCTCGAGCCCGGCCGCGGTTCAGGCCAGCTCCATGCCGAGCGCCAGGACTTCTTCGGCGTCGAGGACCTGGTCGCTGGCGGCGAAGAGCTGCTGGACGGCCTTCTTGTGGATCTTCATCTTGGTCCCGCCGACGCCGAGGGCTCCCCAGGCGCGCACGCCCGAGCGATCCTGATTCTTGTCGGACGCCTCGATGCCCTCGATGCCCAGAGGAGGCACCGCGTTGAGGTCGATCACGGCCTTGAGGTTCTGCCGTCCCTGCCAGAGCGAGGCCGGCACCAGGGTCACGCCCAGCGGGCCGGTGCTGATGACCACGGAAGCCGCCTCGAGCTGCTCGGCCAGGTCGTGCGCGCTGGTCATATCGAACGGGACGAAGCGGGCCCCGGTGATCGTATGCATCCGCTCGGCAAGCGCCGCGGCGCGGGCGCGGTCACGTGAGCCGACGGCCACCGTGGCGCCCTGGCGGCCGAGCAGGCGAGCGACGCGCTGGCCGACCGGCCCGGTGGCCGCGGGAACGGCCACGCGGCAGCCGCTGAGCGACCCGCCGCAGGCTTGCAGGGCCGACAGCACGGCCGCGGCCGCGGTCGTGTTCGCACCGTTGCCGTCAAACAGTACAGAGACCCGGAACGCGCCGAAGAAGGTCTTCTTGACCGCCTCCAGGACGGCTTCGCCGGCAGCCACATTCGATCCGCCCAGGAAGATTGCGGTGTCCCTCAGACTGGCGGGTCCGCGCGTGAAGATGGTGCCGTACACGAGGTCGCGCACGTTCTCGGGCGTGACGCCGCCGTGCCGGAACAGGTGCTGCACGCCGGCATCCACGGCAACGACCCCGTCGAACACGCTGGGTTGCGCGTCCGTGTCGAGTTGAACCAGGATCGTCGGCTTGGTGCTGGACATGGCTCTGTGCAGCTCGGCGGCAAAAGTGGACAGGCTGGCTCAAACGCAAGGTCCGGGAGCGCCGGGGCACGCTGGTCCCGGCGCTCCGCGGACGATTGCTCGCACTCTTACCTCACTTGGCGAAGGGGTGCTCGACCTTGTCTTTCTGCGCCGTGATCTCGTCGATGGCCGGCTGGTTCTTCATGGCACGCTGGATGGCCAGCTTGGTGGCCTCGTGGTTGTACTTGAGGATCTTGGCGTTGTCTTCGGCCGCGGGATGGATGAAGACGCCGCAGATGATCACCAGGTCCTCGGCGGCACTTGCGGGGATTGTTCCGTCCGCCACGCAATCGGCAACCGCCTTCGCCACGGCCGCTTGCGCGGGGCCGAACATCTGCACCGCCTGCTTCATCCCCTTGATGGTCACCTTCGTGACCATGACCGTGGCCGGCTTGGCGATCAGGTTGGGAGTGAGCACGGCCAGCAGGTTGTTGTGCCCGGCCGACTGATTGGCCAGCGCACTGGCGAAGGCGACCCCGACCGGACCGTCCTTCTTGCCGATCAGGAGGTCGATGTGAGCGATCTCGTTGCCTTCGCCGGCCAGGGCCTCGCCGATATTCATGACGATGTCGGTAGCCATCTTCCAGGAGTCTCCGTCGTGATGGTGTCCTGCGGCCGGGTGACGTGCTGCGCATCGGTGCCGCCCGCTCCCAAGCCGCTCGATCCCGCATGATAGACGGCCCACCGATGCGCAGCAACCCCTGGCAGCGAGCGGAAATCCGTTTGAGTTTCGCGGGAATCCGGTTGTCGCGGATCAACCCAGGTGGTTCAATGGCTCCGGAACGGAGGTGAAGTCTTCAAGCTGCTCGCCTCCCGACCTCCCCGTTCTCGAACGCTTCCGTTTTTTTGTACCTGGGAGATCGAGTGATGCGCAAGATTCTGACTCTGCTGGCCGCCGGCGTGCTGTTCTCAGGCCTGGGACTGTTGCGGGCCGACGACGGCAAGACCATCACCATCAAGGGCGAAGGCCTGTGCGCCAAGTGCGGCCTGAAGGAAGCCGATGCCAAGAAGTGCCGGAACGTGGTTGTCGTCAAGAAGGACGGCAAGGAAACCAAGTACTACCTCGCCGGTAAGCTGTCCGACGAGGCGCACAAGAGCATGGGCTTCTGCGGCGCGTCGAAGGACGAGCCGATCAAGGTCGAAGCCACCGGCACATGCGAGGAGAAGGACGGCAAGAACGTGCTCACGCTCACCGAGAAGCTGAAGAAGATCGACTGATCGAGACTCGTTCCGACGGCAACACATTGCCGTGGCCGGTTTACGATTCCACCCCGCCCCGTCCTCCGCCAGGACGGGGTTTTCATGAACCGATGCCAGTACAGACGATACTGATCGTCGGCGGCAGCACACGCGCCGCCGCGTTCTCCGCGCTGCGGGCCGGTCTCACGCCGCGGTGCGTGGACTGGTTCGCCGACCGCGACCTGGCGGCCGCCTGTGCCGTGCAGCGAGTGGACGCCCGCGAGGGCATCGCCGGTCTGGAGCGCGCGGCACTGGCACTGGCGCCAGGGCCCTGGCTCTACACCGGCCCGCTCGAGAATCATGCCGATCGCGTCGAGCACATCTCCACGATCCATCGCCTCCAGGGAAACGCGGCCTGCACACTGCGCTCGGCCCGCGATCCCGTTCGGCTCGTCGCGGTCCTGCGATCCCACGAGCTTCCCGCTCTCGATGTCCGGAGCAGCGCGGAAAGAGCACCACACAGCGGAACGTGGCTCATCAAGCCGGTCGCCTCGGCGGGCGGGCGAGGGATCCAGCGGCTCGAGCCGGCCGCGCTCCCCTGCCCTGAACCCTGCTACCTTCAGCAGTTCATGGAAGGTGCAAGCCACTCCGCGCTCTTCGTCGCGCACGCTGGCGGTGGCGCCGAGCTGGTGGGCGTTACCCGGCAGTTGACCGGCATCCCCGGCGCGCCGTTTCTCTACCGGGGAAGCATTGGACCGTGTACCGTGCACGCTGAGCTGCGATCGGTCCTGGAACGGATTGGCGATGCGATCCAGATGGGTTTTGGACTGCGCGGACTGTTCGGAGTGGACTACATTGTTGATCAGTGCGGTCAGCCCTGGCCGGTGGAGCTGAATCCCCGATACACCGCGTCGGTGGAGGTTCTCGAGCTGGCCACCGGCCGGGCGCGCCTGGGCCAGCACCTGCGTACCTGCGGGAGCGGGCGCGCCGATTCTCCGGCACGGCCTGCAAGCTATGCGTCCGGGTGCTTCAGGCCTCGCGTCGTGGGGAAAGCCATCGTTTATGCCCGGTGCCATTTCGTGGCGCCTGAGATTGACATGGGTTGTCCGCCGAATGGCGATCGATTCGCTATCCCAGCTTTTGCGGACGTGCCGCAGCCCGGAACGGAGATCGCCGCCGGCGAGCCGATTCTCACCGTGTTCGCGGCAGGGCATGATATCGAGGCGTGCGAGCGTCTCCTCGGCCAGGCCGAGGCTTCCTGGCGTGAGCGGCTCCTCGCCTGACGGCACCATCCGGCGGGAGCTGTCATTCCTCGATGGCCTTCGCGGCCTCGGAGTCCAGGCCAGGAGCCGGGCCGGCGATGGCCGCCTCCTTGATGGTCACGCCGCTGGTTCGCAACCGGATCATCTGCCCTGCCAGGCTGGCGATTCTCCGGGCCGCCTGCGGAGGGCGTACGCCGTGGGCGTGGATGTTGGAGATGAGATTGCGCAGCGAATCGTCATGGCCGTGGCGCGGCCGGTAGGCCATGTAGGCGGAGAGGCTCTGCGCGGTGGCCAGGCCGGGCCGCTCGCCGATGAGCAGGATCACAACTGCCGGGTCGAGCAGGTCGCCCACATCGTTGATCACGCCGACGCGGCAGTGCCGGACGAAAAACAACTGGCCCCAACTCCAGCCGAGTCGTGTGCATTCGTCCCGCAGCAAGGGCAAGAACGTGGGCACCTGCGCGGCCACCGCCGCCGCCGACAGCCCGTCGCCGATGACCGTCTGCACGTCCACCCCGATCGGGCAGCGCTGCGCGACCTCGGCGCGTGCCGCCGCGCTGAACGCTCGTCCCAGGTCGGGCCGGAGCAGGAACTCCTTTCGGAAAAGGGCTTGCGTCCCGACCTCGAAGATGCCCCAGCGGTCCACGAACTCCTGGCCGAGATCACGCGCGAGATCGAGCTCGCCGAGCACCGCGTCGCGCGCGAAGGCGTGGTCTGCACGCAATTGCAGGTAGGTCTCGGTGCGGTACGAGGCACCGGCGCGGCCCGCCAGGATGCGCGCGGGCGTCGCCCCGCGGAGACGCTGCAAGCCGGCCGCCGGGTGCACCGGAGATCGGTCCTGGTCGTGCTTGGGAATCGGGTCGGTGCCGCTCAACGGGGGTGCCTCTTGAGGTTAACTGCCTGTCGCCAGGCAGGGCGGACCGGCAAAGCGATGCCGCTCCCGGCAGGTCCAGACGAGCCAGAGTACAAGGCTCGTCCCGGCGATGACCCAGATCGCTCGCTCATTGGGCGGCTGCATGCCGATGGCCAGTAGCGCCAGGCAGCCGGCAACACTGATCCAGGCGAGCGGCCGGAACCAGGCGCCCAGGTGCCAGGGCCCCATCTCGGTCCAGGTTCGGCCGTGCGCTCGAGCGCCCAGCGCGACGGGAAGGACATACGAGAGATAGAGCAGGTTCGTGCAGACCGCGGTGATGGTGGAGTAGACCGGGGTGGAAAGCGTGAACAGCACCGACAGGCCCGCAACGCTCCAGACGCTCACGGCCGGCGATCTTCGCCGCGGACAGACCCAGCGCACGGCCCTGGAGAACGGGACCCCTCCGTCGCGTGCGAAGGCGTAGGCCATGCGCGACGCCGAGGTGAGCGTGGCCAGCCCGCAGAGGTACTGCGCCACCAGGATCGCCATGATCAGCCCGGTCGCCAGCGACCCGGGCAGCACGGTTCTCAGGATCCACAAGAACGCGCCTTCACCGCGTCCGGCGGCCTCGCCCACGCTGGGCGCGGCCAGGACGACGGCCGAGAGCATGATCCAGCCGGTGATGCCCGAGACAAGGACCGAACGCACGATGCCGCGCGGCACGCTGAGGGCGGCCCCGACGGTCTCCTCGGCCGCGTGCGCCGAGGCGTCGAAGCCCGTGATCGTGTACGCGGGCAGCAGGGCCCCCAGCACAAACAGCAGGAGTATCTGCTCGCTGCGCGGCCAGACATCGCCGCCGGACGTGCCGCTAAAGTTGCCGAAAGTGAAAAGACGCGAGGCGTCCAGCGCCGGGGCGAAGGCCAGCAGGCAGACCGTGAGCGTTCCGGCCGCCAGCACGATGAGGTAGCCGCTGAAGTCCGTGAGTCGAGCCGTGACGCCGATTCCCAGGTGATTGACGGCCGCCTGTGATGCCGTGATTGCCACCACCACGGCCGCCTGCATGCCATAGGCAGTCCAGATTGAGACGGCCCCCTCCGAAGAGCCAAACGCTCCCAGGGCAAAACGGTACGTGCCCACGTTGATGGCGGCCAGGACCGTCACCAGCCCGGCGAGGTTGAACCACGCCGTGGCCCAGCCCCAGCCCCGTCCACCCAGGATGGACGACCAGTGGTAGAGCCCGCCGGCGGTGGGGAATCGCGAGGCAAGCTGGCCCATCGTGGCCGCAACCACCAGCGAGAAGAGCGCCACCAGCGGCCACCCCACGCCGATGGCTGCTCCGCCCACGCTGCACAGGCCAAGATGAAACGAGGTCACGCCGCCGGCCAGAATGCAGATCGCGGAGAGAGAGATGGCGAAGTTCGAGAACCCGCCCAGGCGGCGGGCGAGCTCCTGGATGTAGCCGAGCCCATGAAGCCGCCCGACATCGTTGCGGATGGCCTCGTCCTGGTCTCTCGATGGCCTCATTCCGCGCGGCTCCGGGCATCCGCCAGTACGGTTTCAAGCTGCCGGAGTAACGCTCCATCGGCCGACACGGCTCCGGCATCCGCTTCCGCAGGCACGCCCGCCAGCGACCCGCCATCCGGCCAGCCACGCTCCGCCAGCCAGTCAGCGAACTCGGGTGCAGGACGCAGACCGAAGAGCCGGCGCATCGCCAGCGCGTCGTGGAAGCTGGTCGACTGGTAATTGAGCATCACGTCATCCGAGCAGGGCACGCCCATGAAGTAGTTGCAGCCGGCCGCGGTCAGCAGCATGAGCAGGTTCTCCGCCGAGTTCTGGTCGGCCTCGGCGTGATTGGTGTAGCAGACATCCACGCCCATCGGCAAGCCCAGCAACTTGCCCATGAAATGGTCCTCCAGCCCGGCCCGCACGATCTGGCGCTCGTCGAAGAGGTATTCCGGGCCAATGAACCCGACCACGCTGTTGACCAGGAATGGATCGAGCTCCCGCGCCAGACCGTAGGCGCGGGACTCGAGCGTGAGCTGATCCACGCCGTGATGCGCCCCGGCGGAAAGCGCCGAGCCCTGGCCCGTCTCGAAATACATCACCTGTGCGCCGGCCCAGCGAACATCCCGCCGCTGGTGGTCTTCGAGCACGCGCTGACGGCCCTCGCGGAGCATGGCCAGGTTCACGCCGAAACTCCGGTTGGCGGCCTCGGTTCCCGCGATGGACTGGAAAAGCAGATCCACGGGCGCCTGGCGGTCGAGGCAGGCGAGCTGGGTCGTAATGTGGGCGAGGCAGCAGGCCTGCGTCGGGATCTCCAGCACGGTGATGAGCCGGTTCAGCCCGCGGAGAACGGCCTCCACCGCGTCGACCGATTCCGCGGCCGGGTTCACGCCGATGACGGCATCCCCGCAGCCGTACAGCAGACCGTCGGCGGCCGCCAGCAAGATGCCCTCCAGGCGGTCCGCGGGATGGTTCGGCTGGGTCCGGATGCCCAGTACCCCGCGCTGGCCCATGGTGTTGCGGCACCGGGTCACGACGCGGACCTTGACCGCGGCCAGCACCAGGTCCTTGTTGCTCATCAGCTTTGCGACCGCGGCCGCAACCTCCGGCGTGATGCCGCGCCGGATCGCTTCCAGCTCCTCGCCGCCGGTCGTGTCATGGAGAAGCCATTCCCGGAACTCGCCGATGGAGAGGCTTCGAATGGACTCGAACGCCCGGCGATCGAGACCGTCCAGCAGCAGGCGGCTCACCTCGTCCTCGTCCGGGTCGATGAGCGGGTTCTCGACGATCTCCTGAAGGGTGAGCTCGGAGAGGACCTGCTTGGCCGCGACCCGCTGGCGCTCGTGGCCTGCACCCAGGCCGGCCAGCGCATCGCCTGATTTCGGCTCGTTGGCCATCGCGAAGACCTGGCGCAGGTCGGCGAAGGTGAATCGCTCGCTGCGGATGACGGTCGACAGGTTCACGCCTGGTTCCTCGTGCTCGTGCATTGCTCCCGTCGCGGGCACGCAGAAACCATCAGATCGGACCAAGGAGCCGACCGCAAGAGCTTCGGCGAGGGGTCGATTATAATCAAATGCTCGTGCCCGGGCGGCCGCCATCCGGCTCCGCCGTGAAGAAGGACCCAAGGGAGGCGGCCATGCTGCTGGATGTGGATTATATACTCCTGGGCCTGCCGGGAATTGCACTCTCGCTGTGGGCACTCTGGCGCTCCGTCTCGGCTGGCCGGGAAGGTGCCCGCCGGGCGTCGTCGTCAGGGTTCACGGGGGCGAAGACGGCCGGCGAAGTGATGCGGGCCGGCGGGATGGAACCGGTCGAGGTCGTGATCGCCTCCGGCCCGCTTGCCAACCACTATGATCGCAGCCGGCGCGTCTTGCAGCTCTCCCGGAGCGTGTTTGAAGGCCGGTCGCCGGCGGCCATCGGCGTCGCGGCCCACGAGGCCGGTCACTCCTTTCAGCACGCCGCGCATTTCCCCGGGCTGATGGTTCGCGTAGCCATCGTCCCGCTCGCGACACTCGGGTCCATCACGGCCTGGTTCTTGATCTTCGCCGGTCTGCTCCTGGGCATCTTCCGGTTCACGGTCTGGGGACTGGCCGTGTTCTCGATCACCGTGCTGTTGCAGCTCATGAACCTGCCCATCGAGCTGGATGCGACCCGCCGCGCGCGGCAGGCGCTGCACACGGCCGGCGTGCGGGACGACGGGGAAGACGCCGTCCTCCTGCGCGTCATGAACGCCGCGGCCTGGAGCCCACTCGCCACGGTCTTCACCGGCGTGTTTATCGCCCTGGGCAGCTTGATCCCGACGCGCAGGGACATCCGCCCGGCCCCGCACGGGGAACAGCCCTGAACGCGAATCCGCTGCGGACTTGCCACTACGTTTTCCACTTCAGCTTCGTCACGCCGGTGCGACCGGCAAGCTGCATGAGAATCGGCGGGGTCAAGGAGAGGTCTCGTCGCCCGCGCCAGCTCAGCTCACAGCGCACCTTGTGGCGCGGGTCCTGGTCGCCCGGGCGCGAGGTCATGCTCCACGAGAGGATCTCGAAGCCCGCCCGCGCGAGCATGGTCCGGAGGTCGTCGGCCGTGGGTCCCTCCGCGGTCAGGCTGAGCGAGAGCGTCGCGCGGCGCTCGAAGCGCACTGCGCCGCTCCAGGTGCTTCAGGCCCCAGACGACGATCACGGCCAGGACCAGTGTCGCGAGCCCCAGCGCAAGCTGCCCGCCGCCGAAGCAAAGCCCGATCACGGTGACAATCCAGAGAGTCGCCGCGGTGGTCACGCCCTGGATCATGTTCCCCCGGCGCAGGATCGCGCCGCCGCCGATGAACCCCATTCCCGTGAGAATGCCCAGCGGCAGCCGCATGAGGTCGAGGTTGGCGAATGCGTCGGGCGTCTTGCCTCCCATCGGCAAGAGCAGGTTCACCTGGATCATCGCGACGGCCGCGGCCAGGCCCACCAGGATCATGGTGCGCAGGCCGGCAGCCTGACCATGCTCAGTGCGGTCGATGCCGATGACGGTTCCGGCGAGCACGGTCAGCGCCAGCCGAATCGCGATGTCGCTCCATTCCAGGGTCAGAGGCATGGCTTCCTCGTGCAATCGGCCTGCACTCTCAGTAACCGCTGGAGTGCCAGAAATACGGGCGGCTGCTCTTTCGCCCAGGGGTTCAGGGCAGTTCGCCACCGGCCGCGGTTCGCGCAGCGCACACGCGCCGGTAGACCGCCTCGTACCTGGGCACGATCACCTCGGCCGAGAAGCGTTCACGCGCAGTCCTTTGCGCAACGGCGCCCATCGCACTTCGTCGCGCGGGGTCGGCAATCAGCAACTCGAGCCCACGCGCCAGGGCCGAGGCGTCACCCGGCGCGACCAGCAGCCCCGAAACGCCGTCCTCGACGACTTCCGGAATGCCGCCCACATCCGTCGCGACGCAGGGCCGGCCAAAGCTCATCGCCTCCAGTATGCTCAGGCAGAAGCTCTCGGAATCCGACGCGAAGAGACCCAGGTCGGCCGCTTGCAGGTAATCCTCGATGTCGGTGACGCGCTCCAGCACAATCACCTGGCCTTCCAGCCCCAGCCGGTGCACATCGGCGGCGAACGGGTTGAAATCTTCGCCCGCGAGGATGAGCAGCCGGAAGGAGTCTCGCGGGCGCACCCGCGCCGCGGCCTCGAGCAAGACGTCGATCCTCTTCACCGGCCGCAGGTTGGAGCTATGGAGCACGAGTACCTGGGTGCCTACCCCGAGCTCGCGGCGCACTTCCTCGCGCGACCATTCCGGCGCGCGCGGCTTGTAGAAGTTGTGCACCACGTCGATCGGCCGCTCGATGCCGAGCACCTGCCGCGTCTCTTCGCGCAGGTAGTCCGAGACCACGGTGACGGCGTCGGAGGCCGCCAGCGCATGGCGGATTGCCGGCCCGTAGCCGGGGTCGCGGCCCAGCAGCGTGGAATCCGTTCCGTGCAGCGTGGTGACGATCCTTGGGCGCTGGCCCTCCGGCAGCATGGACCGCGCCAGGATGGCCGCCGTCGCATGGGGAACCGCGTAGTGGACGTGCAGCACGTCCAGCCGGTGCTCGCGGCTCACCTCGGCCAGCTTCACCGAGAGCGGCAGCGTGTAATCAGGATACTTGAACAGGCCGTATGCGTTGATGCCGACCGGGTGAAACGCCACCCGTGGCAGATGCGACGGCAGGCGTACCGGCCGCTCGTAGCTGATGAAATGCACCTCGTGCCCGCGGCCGGCCAGCTCGATCCCCAGCGCCGAGGCCAGGATGCCGCTGCCGCCGATGGACGGGTAGCAGGTGATCCCAATGCGGAGCGGTCGCGCGGGTTCCATGTCAGAAGCGACTCGCACTGGGGCCTAGCCGGGACAGCGAATCGACGACGGGCGGATCGTTCGGGTACAGCGCGATGGCGTGGCCGACGCCCGCGCGAAGACCGGACACGCGGGCACGCGCGATCTGCAACTCGACGTAGTTGCGGGCTTTGACCTGCGTGGCATGCGCCTGCATCGCCGCAGTCCAGGCCGCGACGACCTCGGGCGCCGACACGTCGACGAGGATCGGCGTGACGCCAGGCGGCTCGGCGCCCGGCGAGAGCACGTAGAAGAAGACCTGCTCCACCGCGTGCGCGGGCAGGTGCTTCAGGTCGGCAACACCGCCGTAGCGCGCAATGCGGGCCGCGTCACGCACCAGGCGGCCGAGGCGCGAGTGGTCCGGGTGCTGGTTCTCCGCCACGCTCGGGGCCAGCACGATCATGGGGCGTTGCCTGCGAATGATCTGGGCGATGCGGATCGCGTGCTTCGATTTCATTTCCAGGCGGGCGTCGCCATCCAGCTCGATCTGCTCCAGGCTGGCGCCCAGGACCTGCGCCGCGACTTCGGATTCGCGGGCCCGCTCCCCGGCCGTGCCATGCGTGGCCGACTCGCCCCGTGAGCAGACGACGATGTGCGCCGCACGCCCGGCGCGGGTTTCCAGCGCGATCACGCCTCCGCAGCCAAACTCGACGTCGTCGGGATGGGCTCCGAAGGCAACCAGGAATGTGTGCTCAGCCAGGGGGTTCGACATAGGCGTCCTCGGCCCGCTCGATGCTATCGCGGACGACGTAGGTGATCTCCGGCGCGTCCTCCTTGCGCAGATAGTCCTGCTCGCTGGCCCCCGCCACGTAGTGGGTGCATCGGATCACCGACTGCATCCATCGCAGCCGGGTATCGCGCGTCGGGCTGATCTGCTCCGGGGTGTAGTCCTGCTCGGGCAGGTCAACGTACTGGTCCCCACCCTTGTAGAGCTTGAGCCGGCCGTCGACCAGCCGGGCCCGGACGATCTCGCCCTGGTACGGCACGTCCACGAAGTAATCGTCCACGGGGCAGGCACTGCGGCGGAAGGCCGGATCGCTCGAGCGGGCCACGCGCACGTTTTCCAGCAGCCCCATTCGCTCGTACATCTCGAGGCAGAAATCCGCGACCAGCCGGGCCCGCACCGCGCGGAACGCCTGCGCCCAGACGGGCTCCACGTAGGGACCAATCTGGTGCCCGGTCCGCTCGTGCCACCCTTCCTGAATTCTCTTCAAGTGAAGCGGGGAGAACTTGCGCTGGATCTGGTTGTCGAAAGCGAAATTGAGCTGGAGCGGCTCGCCGGTCTTGCGGTGGACGAGCGTGGTGCGGGTCTCGCGGAAGTCGTGGTCGCTGTCGTGGCAGAAATAGACGATCTCGCCGCCAATCCGCTCCCGGAGCCGCCGCGCCGTGATGATCTTGGCGTAGAGGTAGCGGCGCGGGAAGAAACCGCACGGCTGCTGGCCAAAGCAGATGATCGGGGTACCCGTCATGGCGCTTCCAGCTCCTTTGCGGGTGCGGCTCCTGGCCCGAGCACGGCCTGAAGGGCCAGGCTGAAGGCGACGCAGGCCCCGCAGCCGATGACGTTGTACCAGAGATAGCTGATGGGAAGGCTGGAGTACATGGCGAAGACCAGAAGCTGCGCCGCGACGGCCGCCCAGAACACCGCCGTGCCATGGACCCAGCGACAGAAGAAGGCCACCAGGAACATCGCCAGCACGACGCCGTAAAAGATGGAAGCGACGATGTTCACGGCCTGGATCAGGTTCTCGGCCATGCTGGCGAAGAGCGCGAAGCCCAGAGCGACAGCACCCCAGGCCACCGTGAAGCACCGTGACGCCGTGACGTAGTGCACATCGCTGGCGTCCTTCCGCACCAGAAAACGATAAATATCCACCGTGGTGGTCGAGGCCAGGGCGTTCAGCTCGGCCGCCTTCGATGAGAGCGTGGCGGCGAAGAAGGCCGCGACCAGCAGGCCGATCATGCCGTGTGGCAGATGATCGAGGATGAACGTGATGAACACGTAGTCGGTATCCGGCGACCGGGCGCCGGAGGTGGTCGAACCGAGCGCCGCGCGCGCCTCGTCCCGTACCGCCAGGGCGCTCTGGTGCGCGTCCAGAGCCTCGGCCCGCGCCGCGGCCGCTGACGCCCCATCGTCGTACCGCCGCGCGGAGAGCCAGGCCTCGATGGCCTGGCGTTTCTGGTAGTGGATCTCGCGGTAGCGTTCCTCGAGCGCCCGCAGGCGGCCGCCCGTGTCCTGCTTCAATGCTCTCTCCCAGACCTGCTGGTTGAATGAGAGCGGAGGCGGCTCGAACTGGTAGAAGGTGAAGAGCATCGTCCCCAGAAGCAGGATGCAGAACTGCATGGGAATCTTCAGCACGGCGTTGAACATCAGGCCTAGCCGGCTCTCGCGCAGAGAACCACCCGAGAGATAACGTTGCACCTGTGACTGGTCGGTTCCGAAGTACGACAGGGCCAGGAAGAAGCCGCCCAGCAGCCCCGACCAGAACGTGTAACGGCGGTTCACATCGACCGAGAAATCCACCCCTACCAGCTTGCGGAAGCCGCCGGCCACGGTCAAGGCGCCCTCCAGCCCCACGCCTTCCGGCAGCCTTCGAAGCAGCAGCACGAAGGCCGCGATCATCCCGCAGAGGATCACACCGAGCTGGTACTTCTGCGTGACGTTCACCGCCTGGCTTCCCCCGCTGGCCGTGTAAGCAATCACCACCAGCCCGGTAAGGAGAATGGTCGCGTCGGTGCGCCAGTGCAGCACGGACGAGAGGATGATGGCCGGCGCGTAGATGGTGATCCCCGCCTGGAGGCCGCGCTGCAAGAGAAACAGGCCCGCGCCCAGCAGCCGCGTCTTGGCGTCGAAACGGCGGCCAAGATATTCGTACGCCGTGTAGACGTTGAGCCGGCGGTACATCGGCAGGAACACCGCGGCAATGAGGATGAGCGCGAGCGGGGCTCCGAAGTAGTTCTGCACGAACCCCAGACCGTCCTGGTAGCCTTGCCCGGGCATCGACAGAAACGTCACGGCGCTGGCCTGCGTGGCCATGACCGAGATGCCGATGGTGGCCCAGCCGGTGCGGCGGTCGCCCCGCAGGTAATGATGCAGCCCGGAACGACCGCGCGACTGCCAGATTCCATAGGCCGCAATCCCGAGCATGCTCGCGACCAGCACCGCGAAGTCGAGCACGCTCATGAGAAGGCCCACTCCAGCACGACCAGAAGAACGACCCAGAGCACGAAGCTGCCGATCACCAGCAGGTAAACCCCGGGCCAGGTGCGCGGCCAGGGCAGCCCCGTGGCGTCCTCGGCCGGCTCGTCCAGCGCGGCGGAGTCGTGCGGCTGGCCGGCGCTCGTCTCGGCACCGGGGGTCATTGGCCCAGCGCGACCAGGTTGGCGAAGAGCCGGTATGCCCCGGGCACCCCGGCCGGAAGCTGCCTGAAGAAGACCAGCCCCGTGTACACGAAATGGCCGCGGCCGTGCTTCGCCACGAGCAGGCCGCCTTCCAGCGGCACTTCCCCCGGATCCCCCGACGCCACGATGGGCGTGAAGTGCGCGCGATCCCACTCCGAGGGGAAGTAGATGCCGCGCTCCTGGACCCAGCCCTCCATGTCGGCCGCGGTGATCTTGTTCGGGACGTTCAGCGCCGGGTGGTCGGGAACCAGGAACTTCACCGGCGCGGCTTCGTCGGTGACGCGCTGGTTCGAGAGGGTCAGGCTGTAAGGAGCCAGCCGCGCGCTGCGCCCGCCGCCGGGTCGGTTGTACTGGGCCACCACCGTGCCGCCGTCCTGGACGTAATCGAAAAGTGCCTGGAGATGCCCCTCCAGGTCCTTGCGGACGTTGAAGGCACGAACGCCGATCACCACGGCGTCCAGCCCGCGCAGCTTCTCGGGGGTGAGGTCCGCGCCCTCCAGGCGGCTGACCTGGTAGCCCATCTCCGCCAGGCTTTCGGCCACCCGGTCGCCCGCGCCGGGAATGTACCCGACATGCTTCCCCTTGATCTTCAGGTCCAGTGCCAGGGCCTTGAGCCGCGCGGGGGGCTGGAGCAGTTGCACGGGGATATGCTCGTGCTCGAGCGTCACGCGCTCGCTGGTCCATGTTGCCGTTCCCACGTGAGCCCGGGCCGTGAAGACGGCCGCACCGGCCTGAGCAGGCGCCTTCACCGTGAAGGAGAGCGTCTTGCGGTCGCCCGCGGATTTCAGCCGGAACGGCTGGCTCTCCGGCGCGGCCTTCCATCCGTCCGGCGTGCCCAGCCCGAGCGTGCCGGAGACATCGTCACGCGCGGCGGTGATCTCCACATCCACGCCACGCTCGGACCCCGGCGCGAAGAGCCGCACGTCCGAGAGAAACCGCAGCGACACGGGAGCGATGACGCCCAGCTCACGCGAAGGCTGGCCGGCGGCGCTGGTCTCGGACGGGACGGCACGGTCAAGAAGCTCCAGCGACTGGTCTCCCACCTGGAACCGGTGCGTGACCGGGAACACCGGCGGGTTTTCGGGCCGATACTCCGGCTCGCCGGCCGGCACGTGAAACATGCCCGTGGAATGGTCGTCGCGCAGCCAGAAAGGCTGGGTCAGCGGTGTCGCCGCGGGGATGGTTTGAACGCCGTCGCGCGTGGCGGTGCGGCCGGCCGCCAGATCGATGGGCGAATCGAGCGTCTGGTCCGTGAGGCCGTACCGGACGGAGATCCAGCGCACCGGGATGCCGGCCGCGACCGCCGCCTCGTGATGCAGCGCGATTTTTTCACCCGGCACCACGTCGGCGCGGGGCACGGTGGTGCGCACCACCAGGCCCAGGCACGCCTGGATGGCGCGATCGAGCTGCCGTCGTTTCTCGATCACGACGGGGTCGGGGTCGAGCTGGCTCACCTGCTTGCGGATGGCCAGGAGCGCGGGTACGCTGGCCTCCGGATGGTCCAGATCCAACCGGGTGACCGCCTCATCGGCCAGCCGGGCGATTCCGGCACCGCCTGGAAACCGGGCCCAGGTGGTCTCGACGCCATCCAGGATGTCCTTGCTGGCGGGCTCACCGGCCAGCAGCGTGAACGACTCGCTGCGCGGGCCGCCGCCTCCGCCTCCAGCACCGAACCCGCCGAAACCCTGGCTGCGGTGCATCGACCGGCTCTTGCCAGCGATGGCGGCAAGCGGCTCACCGCTGACCGGGTCATTCCCGCCGATCTCGATGCGAAGCGAGTTCGTCCCGGAAGCCGCGCCACCCCTGCCTGCACCAGCGCCGGCTCCGCCCGCGCCACCCCTGCCTGTAGCCGCACCGCCTCCGCCGGCCCTACCTCCACCGGCACCACGTCCGCCGCCGAACCCGCCGCCGTTCTGCAAGAGGCGCTTTGGTTTCCAGGGAGCCAGCCCGGGCTCGCCGGGAAGCACGCTGGGGTCGCCCGCCAGCGGGAAGGCCTCGATGGTCAGGATGGCGGACGCGGTGTGGTGGCCATGACCACCCCCCTGGGGTGAGAAGCGCGTGATCACCACGTCCGGACGGAACGCCCGGATGACACGCACGATGTCGGCCACAACCTCCGCGCGGTTCCAGATCCGCAGGGTTTCCTGCGGGCTCTTGGAGAAGCCGAAATCGATTGCGCGGCTGAAGAACTGCTGGCCGCCGTCCTGCCGGCGCGGCGAGCAGCTCCTGGGTGCGAATCACGCCGAGCTCCTCGAAAAGCTCCGGGCCGATCACGTTCTGGCCGCCGTCGCCGCGGGTGAGCGAGAGATAGGCCGTGCGGTAACCGCGTCCGCGGGCGAGCGCCGCGATGAGCTGGGTGTTCTCATCGTCGGGATGGGCCGCCACGTAGAGCACGCTGCCCAGCTCCCGAAATCCGCGCAGCTCGCGCAGGGCCGTCTGGCCAGCGCTCGGATCGGCGGCCCGGGCCGCGGCCAGTCCGCCGGCCTGGAGGACGCCGGCCGACAGCACCAGGACGATCCAGCAGAGGTTCCGGCGCAGCCCAGGCGATCGACCGGGAGAGGGCATAGCAAGTCTCCATGTCTTGAAAACGGCCAGCGCGCACGTTCACCCCGCCGCGCTGGCCGCACTAGAAGGAAGCGACACCGGCAAGCAACCCGGCCCCTTATTTCTTCACCGTGAAGGGGACGGAATACTGCGTGCTCTCCCACATCATCTTGATCTCTCCCCCGCCCCCGCCCGCCGGCTCGATCGCCATGGTGTACTGCTCGACCGGCTTGTCCAGGGTCGTCTTCTTGAGGTCCACTCGCGCCAGCTCGTTGGTTTTCTCCGAGCCCTCGTTGTACGGCACGCCCCACTGGCCGGTCTTCTTGTTGAGGATCAGTTTCGCGGTCCCGTCCTCGGACGGCACCATGAACAGCGAATAGGTGCCGGCCGGCAGCGCGAAGCCGCCGATCTCGATGGGCTCCTTCGTGGTCAGCAGCGTGGCCTCATCGGCACCCATGCGCCAGACCTTGCCGTAGGGGACGAGGCTCCCCCAGATCTTCCGCGCCTCGGTGGTGCCGGGCTTCGTGGTGTAGGGCCGGCCGTAAACCAGCTTCAGCTCGTCGCCGTCGATGGTCGCCGTGATGGTCTCATGGGGGCTGACGCGCTGCCGGGCCTTCTTCTTGGCGGCTTGCGCCATGGCGGGGCTCGTGACCACCAGTGACGCCGCGACGGCGAGACCGGCAACGAATCCAAGCTTGCTCATGATGTCTCTCCAGCTCATGGAACTTTTGATGAACGTGGGGAAGGAATCGCACGAGAGGCGACGAGCCAAGGGTAATCGAGCCCTCCTCCCGTCACAAGACGTCGGTCGGAACGCCGGGCGGGTTCGCATAACCTTCACGGGAAAGCAAGGGAACGGCACTTGCAAGCCAGATCTGTCGGGTTGGCCCGACCGGCCACGTGCGGATCCACGCCAGGGAACGCCATCCGCACTCCTCCAGGGACGTTTCTTGTGCCGGGCCGCCGGAGCCGGCATGTCGAGCCAGACCGGCTCGTCCTTCCGGCTTCACGGCAACGAAGGACATTCGCCTTACTCCACTCACGACACGCGCGGCGCCGCCCGCCGTCTCGTGCCCAGGATTCTCCATCATGCAAGAGCTTATTGGCTGGGGCAGCGCCCTCGTCTCGCTGCCCGTCTTCGGGATCCAGGCTCACAAACAGTGGCGCAGCCGCAGTGAGCAGGCTCCCGCTTCGGAAATCATCTTCTTTGTGCTCGCCCTGGCCGGGGCCATCGGGCAGATCATCTATAGCTGGATGCTGGGCAACTGGGTCTACTTTTCGGTGAACGCCTGCCTGATCGTCACCAACTCGTTCGGCCTGGCGCTGGTCCTCTATCGCCGCTGGCAGGCCAGCCAGCAGAGCGGCGAGGAGAACGAACCGGCGGATGCGGCCCGGGAGGAGGCTGCCTAGGGCGGTTTTCTGACGGGTTGCAGGCAGTCCCCGAGTTCTGGAAAGGGGGCAGACTTTCCTGTCTGCCCGGGCAGGCCCGAGTTCTGGAAAGGGGGGGGCAGACATTCCTGTCTGCCAGGGCAGGCTTGCTTTTTGGAAGGGGGGGCAGACATTCCTGTCTGCAGGGCAGGCCTGCTTTTTGGAAGGGGGAGCAGACATTCCTGTCTGCCCGGGCAGGCCCGAGTTCTGGAAAGGGGGGCAGGCATTCCTGTCTGCCAAGGCAGTTCCTGAGTTCTGGAAGGGGGGGGCAGACATTCCTGTCTGCCAGGGCAGGCCCACAATGTTCACGTCACGGCGTGTCGCGGCCCGCGGTGGTCATGGCCTGCAACCGCGCGGCCATGCGCCGGACCCGGTCCGGGTGCCGGGCCGCGAGGTTGGTCGTCTCGCCGATGTCGCGGGCCAGGTCATAAAGCTGGTCCGTGGGGGCTTCACCCGTTTCGATGCCGGTGTTTGACATGACCGCAGCGCCCCGGCCGGCCGGGATGTACTTCCACGATCCCTCCCGCAGCGCCAGCCGCCCCGAGTGATGGACCGAGTGGTCGCGGCCCGTCGGAGAATCTCCCAGCAGGGCCGGCAGCACGTTCTGGCTATCGGGCGCCACGTTCTCCGCCGGAATCTGTCCGCAGAGCGCTGCCAGGCTGGCCAGCAGGTCCACCTGGTTCACGAGCGCATCGGACTCGCCCGGCCGCACGCGCCCCGGCCAGCGTACCAGGAACGGAACTCGCGTGCCTCCCTCGAACAGGCTGTACTTGCCCCCGCGGAGCGGCCCCGCCGGGCGATGGCCGTTGAGGTCGCGCACGGCCCCGTCGGCGTAGCCGTCGTCGATCACGGGGCCGTTGTCGCTGGTGAAGATCACCAGGGTATGCCCGGCGAGCTTGAGCCGGTCCAGGGCGTTCAGGACCTCGCCGACCGACCAGTCGAGCTCCTGGATCACGTCCCCGCGCACTCCGCAGTCGCTGGTGCCCCGGAACCCCGGGCCAGGTACGCGCGGGACGTGCACGTCGTGCGTGGCCAGCTCCAGGAAGAACGGCGTTCCGGCATGCCGCTCGATGAACGCAACGGCCTCGCGCGTGTACACGCGAGCCATGTCTTCATCCACCCATCGCGCGGCCTTTCCACCTTCCATGAAACCGATCCGGCTGATGCCGTTGACGATCGTCTGGTCGTGTCCGTGACTGGGCTTCAGCGTCAGCAGGTCGGGCCGCCCCGCGCCGGTGGGCTCGCTTCCCACCGGCTGGCCGTAGCTGACCCGGATCGGGTCGCCGGGATCGAGACCCTCGACGCGATGGCCGCGGACGTAGACGCAGGGGACGCGGTCGCCCGTGGCCGGCATGATGAAGGCTTCATCAAAGCCGACCTCGAGCGGTCCCGGCTGGATCTCGCCGTTCCAGTCGACCGACCCGGACCCGAGCCCGAGATGCCACTTGCCGACGATGCCCGTGGCCAGCCCCGCGCGCTTCAAGAGCGCGGGCAGCGTCTGGCGTCCCGGCTCGATGATGAGCGCGGCGTCGCCCGGCAGCACGCTCGTCCCCTTGCGTCTCCAGGCGTACTGTCCCGTGAGCAGGGCGTACCGCGAGGGAGTGCATGTCGAGGATGCCGCATGCGCGTCGCGGAACCGCAGGCCCTCCCGAGCCAGCCGGTTGATGTTCGGCGTTCGAACCTTCGTTGCGCCATGGCAGCCGACATCGCCGTAGCCCAGGTCGTCCGCGTAGATGAGCACGATGTTCGGCGGCCCTGCCGCGCCGGCCGCGTGTGCCGGATCGCTGGCAAGCTGGCCGCAGGCGACGTAACCCAGTACGGCGGCCAACCAGAGGCGTCGGAGAGTCATGCGGTTCGGCCCTCGAGTCTCAGAAGCGAAGCAGATTTCCGGGATATGGCACGGAACGTCATCATGAAGCTGCCGCTCGACCGGTGCAAGTGAGGCGGCCTTCATTGTTGGGCAGGTGCGGATCGGCCCCGGACGGCAGGCGGATCGATGCCGGGGCATGCCATTTGCTCATCATCCTGTCAATCACCGAGAGCCTGTAGGGGCATCCGGGGCGGCCGCCGATGCGCTTTCGGATAAGGCTTGCACTGTCCCATCCCGGTCCGGCAAGCGGTAACAGGAGACCAGGCCCTCATGCCGGGGACGAAGCGACCTCAACGGCCTCGGAAGTCCAACCTGGACGTGAAACCGGCCGCACCTGCGCAGGTGTTTCAGGTGCGGTCCTCGGGGTGGCTGCCGCGGCACGCCGAGTCTGCCGTGCGTCTCCTTGCGCCGGGAGGTCCGGGAGACGAAACCCACTGGTCCAGCTCGGCCAAGGACGGCGTCGGCACAGCGCTCGGTACCGGCGCGGGCGAGCCGAGCCGGGTCTGGTTCACGCTCGCGCAAGGCATGCTGACAGAGGTCTTTCATCCGCGTTGCGACCGCGCCTGCACGCGCAGCCTGGCCCTCGTGGTCACCGACGGCGAGGAGTTCTTTTCCGACGAGCGGACCGATACGGACCATCGTATCGAGCTGCCCATCGAAGGAGTTCCGCTCTACCGGCTGATCAACACCTGCCGCCAGGGACGTTACCGTCTGGTGAAGACCATCTTCGCCCATCCGCATCACGACGCGATCGTCCAGACCACCCGATTTGAGCCCATCCGAGGCAGTCTTGGCGATTACCGTCTCCATGTCCTGCTGACGCCCCATATTGACAACCGGGGACGCGGCAACACGGCCTGGCTCGGAGAGCATCGCGGACATCCCATGCTCATGGCCAGCCGCGCGCAGCAAGCTGTGGCGCTGGGGTGCTCGGCCCGGTGGACTGCGGGCTCGGCCGGCTTCGTGGGGCCGTTCGACGGCTGGCACGACTTGCAGGAGCACAAGCGTCTCACTCGAGAGTACGACCGTGCCGAGGACGGCAACGTCATGCTCTCAGGCGAGCTGGACCTGGCGGACTGTGCCGGAAACTTCGTGCTGGTTCTCGGGTTCGGAACCGAG
This sequence comes from uncultured Planctomycetaceae bacterium, assembly GCA_963833985.1. Classification (GTDB taxonomy): domain Bacteria; phylum Planctomycetota; class Planctomycetia; order Isosphaerales; family Isosphaeraceae; genus Aquisphaera. The sequence continues at coordinate 3,258,529 of CAWIAD010000002.1, read as the reverse complement.
GCCGCGGAGGCCGGCCACCGGACCCTGAGCGTGCTGGCGGACGATCTCCAGGCAGCCCAGGCCGAGTGTGCGCGAGCCTGGAACGAGTGGCAGAGCTCGCTGCCGGCGCCCCGGGCGGCTGGCGCCCCGGGCGGCCGTGACCTGTACCGCATTAGCACGGCCGTGCTCAGGACGCACGGCGACCACGCAATCCCTGGGGCGATGATTGCCAGCCTGTCCGAGCCCTGGGGTGAGACGCGGGGCGACTCGGAAACGCAACGAGGAACGGGCGGATATCACCTGGTCTGGCCGCGCGACCTGGTCGAGTCCGCTGGCGGACTGCTGGCCGCCGGGGCCGTGCGTGAAGCCAGGCAAGTGCTGGCTTACCTGCGCGCCACCCAGATGGCCGACGGTCACTGGACGCAGAATTTCTGGGTCGATTCCGCGTCCCACCAGACGGGTACCCAGATGGGTGAAACGGCCCTGCCCCTCTTGCTGGTGGATCTGCTGCGCAGGGAAGGCGCGCTCTCCGCCGGGGAGCTTGCGCGCTACTGGCCCATGGTCCGGCGCGGCGCGGGCTACATCGTTCGCAACGGCCCCTCGACACAGCAGGACCGCTGGGAAAACCAGCGCGGGTACACGCCCTTCACCGTGGCCGCGGCCGTCGCCGCGCTGCTGGTGGCCGATCACGCCGACAGCCAGGGAGAACCCGACGCCGGTATCTACCTGCGCGAATCGGCCGATGCCTGGAACTCGGCCGTCGAGAGCTGGCTGTACGTCACTGGGACCGACCTGGCGCAACGGCTGGGGATCGACGGATACTATGCGCGGATCATACCGCCCGAGCTGGACGAGGGCGCGACACCCCGGCTGGGCCACGTCCGGCTGAAGGAAACGTCGGTTCCCGGCGATGACATCCCGGCCACCGAGGTGGTCAGCCCCGATGCCCTGGCTCTTGTGCGGTTTGGCCTGCGCCAGCCGGACGACCCGCGGATCGTCGCCACCGTGCGGGCAATCGACGACTTGCTGAAGCGAGACACGCCCTATGGGCCGTCCTGGCGGCGTTACAACGGCGACCGCTACGGCGAGCAGGAGGATGGGTCGCCCTTCGTGAGAGCCACCCGCGAGGGAGTGGGCCGATCGTGGCCGCTTCTCACCGGCGAGCGGGCGCACTTCGAGCTGGCCGCCGGACGGCGTGAGCAGGCCGTGCGGCTGCTGCACGCCATGGAACTGTTCGCCGGCCCCGGGGGCATGATCCCGGAGCAGGTCTGGGATGGCGATGACCTGCCCGAGCGAGGTCTCTTGCAGGGCCATGCCACGGGCTCGGCCATGCCGCTGGCCTGGGCTCACGCCGAGTACCTCAAGCTGCGCCGGTCGCTCCAGGACAATCGCATCTACGACACTCCTCCACAGACCGTGGCACGCTACCTGAAGGACAAGGCGGCTTCCAACCGGGTGATCTGGCGGTTTGACAACCAGCGCACCTGGATCGCGCCGGGAGACGTGCTGCGCATCGAGGCACTTGCTCCGGCTGCCGTTCACTGGACGAGCGACGGCTGGCAGACCAGTCACGAGCGGAAAACCCGCGACACGGGCCTGGGGATCCATGTGGCGGACCTGGATACGGGGAAGCTCACGAGCCGGCAGACCGTGGAGCTGACCTTCTTCTGGACCGACGCGGAACGCTGGGAGGGCCGGAACTTTCGAGTGGTCGTGTCCTGACTGTCCCTACCACTTCCGGAAGCGGATCAGAAGCCGGGCCGGCTCGTTGTCGGCGGCAAGCAGAACCGGCCGCGTGCCGGTGTACCAGGGGCCATGCAGGGGAGTCCTTTCATGCCGGACACACATCGCGACGAGGATCGCTCAACTCGTGACGGGCAGTATTTTGAGTACAGCAGGGCCGCCAACCCGATCGGCGCGGGACTCATCCCGAAGGTCCCGCTTGCCGATTTTCCCTGCCATCTGCACGAGAGCGGACCGACGCGCATCATTCCCTTCGACCTGAGCGAGAAGCTCGGCTGCGACGGCCCCGCGACCAGCCCTGCGCTCTGCTCGAACTTCATACGCATCGTGAAGGGCGAATCGATCCGGACCTCGCCCAACGCCACCTCCGAGCTGTACTACGTGATCCGCGGCAAGGGCCGTTCGCGAGTTCGGGAGCAGGACATTCCCTGGAGCGAGGGAGACTTCCTGGCTCTGCCCGCGGGCAGCAACGCGGAGCACCATGCCGAGGGCGACGAAGACGCGGCCTTCTACTGGGTGCACGACGAGCCCCTGCTCCGTTACCTGGGCGTGACCGCGAGCACCCCCCGGTTCGAGCCCACGCTCTATCCCAAGGAGCGGGCGGTCATGGAGCTGGAGAAGGTGGCCCATGATCCCGACGCCGCGAAGAAGAGCCGCGTGAGCGTGCTGCTGGCGAACTCGGCGTTTCCCCAGACCCGCACCATCACTCATGTGATCTGGGCAATGTTCGGCGTCTTGCCCAGGAATGCGGTGCAAGCGGCCCACCGCCACGAGTCGGTCGCGCTCGATTTCATCATCGACTGCCAGCCAGGATGCTACACGCTCGTCGGCACCAGGCTCGACGACAAGGGGAACATCGACAAGGGCCACCGCGCCGACTGGAAACCGGGGTCTGCATTCGTGACACCGCCCGGACACTGGCACTCGCATCACAACGAATCAGGCGCTCCGGCGCACCTGATGCCCATCCAGGACGCCGGGCTGCACACGTACCTGCGCACGCTCGACATTCACTTCGTGCACAAGAACCCGGAAGTCTACATCTCGCAGAAGGGCTAAATAGATCCTCGCCTCTTGGAATGTGGGCCAGCCGCCCTCGGCTGGCTCAGGACGGCCGAGGGCGGCCGTTCCACACTTTCCCTCTTACGGGGAGCTATTTCGCTGGAACACCGAGGCTGCGGAAAGCGAGGCGGTTCAATGATGTCCATGATGCAGGAGAGCCTGTTTTCCGCAGCCCGTAGCCTGGGCGTTTCCTCGGGCTCCGGCTGGCTGACCATGGTTGCTTCCCTGTCGCTGATGCTCTCGGCCATCTCGGCCGGCATCATCCTCATCGACATCCTCGGCGGTAGACATCAAAAGATGATGATCATGAACCTGGTCTGGCCGATCACGGCGCTCTATTCCGGGCCGATCGGGCTCTGGGCCTACTACTCCATGGGCCGGGCCGCTCCGCACGGTGGCGAGCCGGCGCATGAGGAGGGCGCGGCGCAGGCTCATGGCGAGGATCATGACAAGCCCCAGAAGCCGTTCTGGCAGACCGTATTCAAGGCGACCAGCCACTGCGGCGCCGGCTGCACGCTGGGCGACACCATCGGTGAATGGGGCATCTTCTTGCTGGGAATCACGTGGTTCGGATCGAAGCTCATGACGATGTACGTCGTGGACTTCACGCTGGCTTACGTCTTCGGGATTGTTTTCCAGTACTTCACCATTGCACCCATGCGCCATCTTGGATTCAAGGAGGGCGTCTGGGCGGCGGTGAAGGCTGATACCATCTCGCTGGTCGCGTTCGAGATCGGCATGTTCGCCTTCATGGCTCTCAATCAGCTCGTTTTCTTCAGCGAACCGCCCGAGCCGAGCTCGGCGGTCTACTGGTTCATGATGCAACTGGCCATGATCGCCGGATTCCTGACGAGCTATCCCGCCAACTGGTGGCTGGTCAAGAGCGGCATGAAGGAAGCCATGTAGCGCGGCAGCCCGGCTCCAGGTAATTCATGCCATACTAACAGATCTTAATGGACCGACCGGTCCCCTGGCCCTCTGATCAAGGGGCGGATCTCCAGGGGCACGGATTTGTCGATTTTGCTGAATCAGCGGCCGGGACGCGGCCGAAACGAGAAAGGTGAGAGATCTGAGGCTGACTTGTTCCCACTCGCTCTGGGTGGGAACACCCGTCAGGACGCTGTGCGTCCCATGGATTCTCCAGCGTGAGCGCAAGCCCGATTGACGCGGAGCGTCGCAGACGGCATTCCCACGCGGAGCGCGGGAATGAGGAATAAACCGCTGCCTACACTCGATTTATCCTTATTTAAAGGGTATTGAGTCCAGCCCCTCGCGGGCGAAACAGGGTACCGGGCAAACCAGGAGGGAACGGAACCATGGTGCTTTGCAGGCGACTGTCGCTTTCCATGATCGCGGCTCTGACGCTGGGTTTGTCGCCCGTGCCCGGTCTGGCGCAGAGCGTCAGTCCGGCCGGAGTGGTGGAACCGAGTCCCTTGCTTTCCGCACCGGGCCTGACACCGGGACCGGGCATGCCGGGCAGCGTGACCGACCCGGCACTTTTCGGATCGCAGCCGGGCGCCTTCCCCGCGGGCTCTGCCGCAAGCGCAGACATGCCGCTCGGAGCGGCGACGCTGGATCCGGGTGCCCGGACGGCCTCCACCGGCCCGGGGACTGCCGTGCCTGGTGGTCCGCCTGGCCAGCCGGGCGCGCGGAAGTCCGGCGAGCCGCTTTCCAGGCGCAAGGCCCGCGTGGCAGCCGCTCGCAAGGAATTGCGCGCGCTGGATCTCAGAATCAACCTCGACGGCCTGGCCAGGAAGCTTGCCCGGCCCAACCCCGCGCAGGCTGTCGCATCCAGCGCCGCGAGCACGGCCGCAACCGCGACTGCCAGCCGGCCTGCTGAACCGAGGCCCGCTCCTAGCCCGGGTGAGATCCCATCGGGGGCCGCGCCCGCTGACGCCACCCTGGCCGTCTCTGCTCCGCCAGGTGCTGCGCCCGCTGCGGCTCAGCTCAGCGCAACCGCCCCGCGCACGCCCGCGATCAGGGTGGGCCGTGCCCGCGCCTCGAGCGCAATCCCACCCCCGCGTGACTGGAGCACCCAGCAGGCTCACGGAGCAACCGGCCCGTGAAGAGCGTGTGCGCCAACCTGGATCGCAACCAGGGCGGGCGGGAACCGCGCACTCCCGAAGATCGGAAGTTCAGACACCTCAACGGCAGCCGCCCACTTCCTTGTAAATCTTCATGAATCAAAGTTAACTTGATCATGGCATCCGCCTTGCTGTCGAATGACCTGCATGTGGAATTGCGGGTCCTGGGAGATCCAGCGAGGAGGTGCACATGCCGAAAACACGAGTGACTGCTGTGTGTCTGCACCCGGAGAAGCGCTGGATCTGGCTTCTGGCGGTTGCCGGGGCCCTGGTCCTGCCCCACACGAACGCGCAGGCGCAGGCCCTTCCCGGAGCACGCATTGAGGATCGCCTCTCGTTGTATGGGGGCTTTCTTCCGCCTGGTGGCTTTCCGCCGCATAGTGGCGCGCCCCTGGGCGGGTACACGCCCTGGGGCTACCAGGGCGGCGAGGCCGGCTGGCTGAAACTGCACTATAGCGGTGGATACGTGGTCTTCGACCGCTCTTATTCGTTTGGCCAGGAAGTCATCGGCGGCTCGAGGTTCCTGGTCACCTCTTACTTTCCGCAGAAGTATGACGCTCGTCCGCTCGAGTACGGGCGAGGCTCGTGGAACAGCTACGGCTCTGCGCGTGAACCCCCCGGTGGACATCTGGAAACGGCAGTCTCCCACAGGCAGACTGGCGCCTCGATGACGCGCCGCCGCGGCCCGATCTTCGTCTTGTACCATCACCCGGGAACAGACACATCATGGCGACGTGAGGCCTGGCATGGACACACGGCAAGCGGCTTTGCAGACTCGAGCGAGAACGGGCGCGGCGTGGGCGCGCGGCTGCTGGCGTGGTGCCTGGTGTTCTGCTTGCCGCCCCTCCAGGACCAGGCGAACGGGCAGGAGAAGACGACGGAGGGGGGCATCCGGCCTGCACGGGACGTGCTGGCATCACAGGTGCCGGCGCCTGATGCGACGCCCTCCTATCGCGAGGCCTCACCGCTGGAAGTCCTGGCGCCGCCGGGTTACCGCGTGGAGTTGTTCGCCACGTCCTTGCATTTCCCCAGTGACATCACCTTCAGTGACGAGGGCGACGCGTACATTGCCGAATCGGGCTTCCACGGCTTCAGCAACGATCCGTTGCGCAGTCCGCCGCCCCAGATCATCCAGATTCGTCCGGACCGCACCAGAAGCGTGGTCTACGAGCGGACCGTGTCGACGGATGATATCCGGAACGCTCGAACGGTCGACCAGGTTCCCGAGGGCATCATCCCGCCGATCATGGGAATCACCTGGCACAAGGGCAAGATCTATATTGCCCATCGCGGCCGTTATTCGGTTCTCGACCCGGAGGACCCGGATCCGCGAACGAAGTTCAAGACCATCATCAACGGTCTCCCCTGCTGGGGCCCGTCCATCAACGGCAAGCCGATCTTCGACCGCGACGGCAAGATGGTCTTCTTCGTGCCCACGCAAAGCAATACAGGCATCGTGGACGAGGACATGTGCCAGCATGTGCTGATTTATAACAAACTTCAGGCACATGACATTCCCGGCGAGGACGTGGTGCTCACTGGTGCCAGCTTCTCGGTCCCGCTGGACCGGGCCAACCGGGGCGAGCCATTCATGTACGCGCCGGACGAACTGGTGGCGATCGATCTCCAGCGGCCCTTCATGCCGCCCATCCCGTACACTCACATCAACAACCTCGTCGCGCCCGGCGAGAACGCACGGACAGGTGCTTACCTGCCGCTCTGGACCGAGAGCCGGGCGGGGCAGGTGATCAAGGGTCAGAAGATCTGCAACGGCGCTTTCTTTCGATGCAACCCCGACGGCTCGGACTTGCAGCGAATTGCCTGGGGTTTTCACACCAGCGGCGGTTACCGCGTTGCGCCCGATGGGCGGCTCTATTGCACCGAAGCCGGCGTCGGCCCGTCCCGACCGCGCGGGTTCTGGTTCGATTCTGCATCAATCAAGGAGGTTGTGGCCGGGGACTGGTACGGCTGGCCCGATTTTTTCGGCGGCCTTCCGGTCACGGATGCGCGGTTCCACGAGGGGGGCGACCGGCCTCGGTTCCTGCTCACCGAGGATACGCACCGCAGGCTGCTCAAGGGGCAGGACCGGCCTCGGCCCCCGCTGGTGCGGCTGCCGCCCCACTCGGCGCCTCAGGGCATGGTGTTCGGCCGTCCCGAGTTTGGACTTGATGCCAGGGAGGTCCTGGTTGCCGAGATGGGATCCATCGAGCCGTTCTTCAAGGGGGACCAGCTTGTCTGGACGGCCGCCGACCGCGAGGAGCGCTACTTCATCCAGCAGCACATGCCCACGAACATTCCGCCAGATGCCGAGCTGCACTGGCCCGGCTTCAAGGTGCAGCGCATCAACCTGGACACGGGGGAGAGGGCGAACTTCCTGGTCAACGAACTGCCCGGTCCCTCCACGGCCTGGCGCGGCCGCGGGCTCGAGAGGCCATTGCAGCTCGAATGGGGACCCGACGGCGCTCTGTACGTCGTTGACATAGGGACCATCACGGTGCGGCAGCAAGAAAAGGACTGGACAATGAACGCCCACGTCGGTACCGGCGTGATCTGGAGGATTCTCCGCGAGGTCCCGGATAGGAGGCCCGCGGGCCAGCCGTTCGCGTCAAGCCAGGCGGCCGAGTGAAGGATGACCGCCGTTACTGATGGGGGGTATTTTTCAATGAGAATTCGACGCGTCTTCGTCACACTGGCATTTACACTCGTTACAGCGGGAGGTTTCCTCACCGCATCGGTGGTTGGCTCGGGATCTCCGCAGGAGGGCGGACGTCAGGAGCAATCCTCACGGGATGGCAAGGACAGTGACGCTCAGAAAGGGAAGACCAAGGGCTCACAGGCGGGCAACGTGTTCCAGCAGCAGGGAGGACGGTTGAAGGCCGGGGGGAGCGGCAGCCAGGGCGACCAGGGACAAAACAAGGCCGATACGCAAATCTTCAGTGGAAAACTCATCCGGCCCATGGTTGCGGCGGGCGATTACGGGCCATCGGCGCCGGAAGAAGGCTCGTTCACCCTCAGGCCGGGCGATGTCCTGGAGCTGGAGTGTGCCATCCCCAAGAACATTCATGGCAACATCAGCTTCAACGTGGCGGACAAGGAGATCCTGGAGATGGTGCCCATCGGAGTTCGCGAGCTGGTCCCTGTGGCCATGGTTGGCGGCCAACCCCGGCCCATCACCGGCATGGTGCGCGCCATGGCTCTGTTCCAGGCCCAGAAGGAAGGAAAGACCATGATCCGGCTGAATCTTGGACTCCGGCAGACGCAATACCACGTGACCGTGGAGCGCGAACAGAATTAGTGGCAACCACCGCCACGCTCGCTCCGCGGAATATCATCTCTGTGAGAGAGTCAATACCGTTGAAATAGCGATAAGTTCAGTGCAGGCAGAGGTTTGTTCCTCGTTCCCACGCTCCGCGTGGGAATGCCGTCTGCGACGCTTCGCGTCGACTTGGCCCGTGCCCGTGGGAAATCCATGGGACGCCGAGCGTCCCGACCGGTGTTCCCACGCAGAGCGAGCGTGGGAACAAGTCTGTCGCCAAGCTCTTGCCTTCTTCTCGTAAGCGCTATTTCAACGGTATTGGTGTTAGAGTAACTATCGGAATGACACTGACAAGGTAGAGCGAGGCCCGTGCCGCGGCCCATCGGATCGGAGCCCGGCGGGACCCTCGCCCTTCCTGTGGACTCATTCCCGCTGTGTTCTCTGGATGATCCTATAGATATAACAATGCTGGGTGGGGCTCCGGGAGGTTCCGACCATGACCATGCTACGCGGTGGTGCCGGTTGCGCTGTACTGCTTGTGATGGCGGCCTTGCCGGCCCCGGCCGTCGAGATGTGGGGCCGCGTGAAGTCGATCGACGCCCGGTTTCAGAAGATCACGCTCATCCAGGACGGCAACAACCGGGCCTATGAGATCCGGCTTTACCCGGAAACGATTTTCGTCATGGTCGATGGCACGACCAGGGAGAATCTCGACATCCACGCGCTCGAGGGCCAGCGCATCTACAGCATTGTCGAGGAGAATCCGGAGCACTACGTCACCAAGCTCTGGATCCGCAAGAACGTCCCGCCGGAACTTGATCCGGTCAATCCGGGCGTCGGCGCCAGCCGCCACTGAGGGCGGCTGGCGATCGCAGGCTCAGAGGCATTGTTCCATCAGGCCAATCCCTTTTTCCGCAACCCTTCGTTGGCCAGCATCCAGCCGTTCCACTGGTTCAGGCTCAGGCCGCGGCGGCGCATCTCCTCGCGGACGCCGATCTGGCGATTGCGACGCCGGACGATCTCATCGAACACGGCGCCCGGTCCGACCGGCTCGTCACTGTGCATCACCAGGTCGTAGAGGTCCTCGGGCAGGACCCGCACGATATTGAAGAGCGCCTTGGGCGCCTCGTACCAGTTGTGCCGCATGCCGCGGACCTCGCGCTTCGCGTTCAGCTTCTCCAGCTCGGCCGGCGTGAACTCCAGCTTGGCGAAGCGCATCCTGGGGTAACCCGGCACGAGGAAACCCGGGTCGGTGTGCGGATACTTGACGTCGGGACGGGTATCCAGATTCGCCTTGTAACGGGAGAGCGAATCGCCCGAGCGGATGCGCGGGCCCATCTGCGGGTACGGGTGCAGCAGCATGTGCATGGCCATGTGGCAATGGAAGACCCAGTCCCCCGGGTCGTTGGCAATGAACTCGATGTCATTGGCCTGCGCCACGTGGACCTGCGTCGTGTTGCGGCATTGCCAGCCCGACACCGGCTGCCGCGCCCCTTCGTGCCCCGTGATCCAGAAATTCGTACCGTGCATGTGCATGGCGTGGATATCGACCACGCTGAAGTTGAACAGGCGAATGCGCACCCGTTCTCCCAGCTTGCAGACAAACGGCGTGATGTAGGGCGCCGAACGGCCGTTGACGATCTGCCAGTTCTGCCCGCCCGGCGTGAAGGCGATCCCGGGATGCTCGGGGAAGGGCGTGGCGACCGTGGTATTCGGCGAGATCGAGGTATTCATGAAGAAGTAGCCGAAGTCGCGGTCCACCGGCGGGTCCCAGGCAATCCGGGGATGGACTATGAAGAAGCCGACGATGCCGATGGCTTCCTGGAATGGGACATGCGCGTGATAGAAGAACGTGCCAATCTGGTGCACGCGGAACTGGTAGACAAAGCTTGAGCCCGGCTCGATCAGGTCCTGCGTGGTGCCCGGGACGCCGTCCATGTTGATCGGCAATTCGGCCCCGTGCCAGTGCACCGAGGTGGGCTCGGGGAGATGGTTGTGCACAACGATCCGGATCACGTCGCCCTGGGTGAGCTCGATGTACGGCCCGGGCATGCTGCCATTGGCACCGTAGAAATCGAACCACTGGCCGGGCATGAGCTCGCGGCGCACGTGCTCGAGGATGAGGTGATATTCCTTGACGCCGTCGACCATCTTCCAGGGGAGCGCGGCCACGTCGGGCTGAACGAAAGGTACAGGCGGCAACCCCGAGGCGCGCAGGCCCGGCACCAGCTTGCCCAGGTAGGTCGGGCTCTCGGGAGGTCCGCCGAAGGTCGGGTAGTAGCGGTCATAGATCTTGTATTCGTCGGGCAGGTCGAACTTGCCCTGGAACTGGTTCTCCGGCCGGATCGGGATCTCCACGACCCCCTCCTGGACCGGAATCTGCGCCTTGCGGGTCTCGGGACCTCCCTGCGGAGCCTTCTCCTGCGCGGGTTCCTGGCCAGCGGCTCCCCTGGCGCTGGTGGCCACGGCGGCAGCGGCCGCGACTGCCGATCCTTTCTTGAGAAAGCCCCTGCGGTTCTCTGGCTCAGACATGAATCGCTCCTCTCTGCGATTAGGTAATGGCCTGGCAACCGGGTGCCGCATGGTGCGTCAGGGTGCCGTCAGGAACTGGCCCGGTGTCACGAACTGGGAAGCCGCAGCGGGGTTGGGCGCCGTCAGCAGCACGCGGCCGGCCGGGACTGCCGCCGGAGCAGGCGTGGTGCCGCCGGTGAGCAGAAAGCCGACAATGAGTACTTCGCTCTCGCGCCAGGTCATCAGTTGCGTGGCGTAGGACTGGCGCGTGCTGAAGTAGGTGCGCTGCGCCGCCAGCACGCGCGTCCAGTCGGTCCGATCATTCTCGTAGCTGTCCAGGGCCGTCTCGTAATTCCGCCGGAGCTCCGGCAGGATCACCTTTTGATAGCTCTCGACGTGCTGGATGGCCGTGAGATAGGCCTGGTAAACGACCGCCAGCTCGTCCTGGAACTGCTGCTGCATGCGCTTGATCTCGGCCTGCTGCCGGATCACGTTGGCGTTGGCCTGGCGGATGAAGCCCTGGTTCCAGTTCCATATGGGCACACCCAGAAGATGAACCTGCACGGTGGTTTGCGGGATCTTGCTTGTGTAGTTGTATCCTTCCACGCCCACGAACTGGATATTCGGCCAGGGCTGAACGCGCTGCCACTTGAGGTTGATCTGCTCGAACCTGAGGTTGGCGTAGGCCGAGTGCAGCTCGGGGCTGTACTCCAGAATACGGGCGAGCGCCTGGTCCCACTCGATGGGCGTGGTATCGCCCTCCAGCACGCCGGCCAGGTGGGTGAAGGGCATCTGCACGCCCACGGTCGCCATCAGCCTTTGCCAGTACATGCGATACATGTTTTGATAGCGCAAATAGAGGATACGCTGTTCCTGAAGCGTGGCGTTGTTCAGATGCATGGTCTGCATATTGTCCAGGCCCATGTTGTAACCTTCGCGCGAGGTGACGATGTAGTCCTCGGCGTTCTTCACCAGGTCTTTCTGGATCTCGGCCATGGCCTGCCAGCCGAGTGTCAGGAAGTAGTAGCGGCGGATGTCGTTGAGCACGCGGTACTCGACGGCCATGGCCTTCCACTGGCCCGCCTTGGTGACTTCGAGCCAGCGCGCCCGGTCCAGCCGCATCTTGCCCATGGTTGGCACGGTCTGGGTGACGGTCATGTTCATGAAGCCCAGGTTCGGGTTGATGCCCGAGTCGATCCAGGAGACGGTGGGGTTCGGCCAGAGCCCGGCCTGGATGGCCGTGCCGAACGCCACTTCCACCTGGGCTCGCGCCTGCTTGAGGGTGGCGTTGTTCTGGCAAGCCAGGCTCTCGAGTTGTTCCAGCGTGAGCGGCGTGCGTTTGGCGGCCTCGGCGTCACCCATCTGAAGTGCGCGCATGCCGGGCGGAACGGGGGGCAGAGGCGGGGGTGGGACGAAGATCTCGCCGACGCCCGGCTGGAGCTCGCGCGCTGACGACTCGGCATCGACCGGCGTGCCGCGCGGCGGTGGAGTCATGAGCTGCCGCGACTCGCTTTCGGTTCCGGGGGATACCGCCGGCGGCGGTGGCAAGGGAACCTGGACCGGCCGGTCCGGCGATCCCGCGTGTGGCTTCACCGACTGTGCCACCCGCAACGCCGGGACTGGTACGGGCTGTGGTGCCGGGACTGGTACGGGCCGCGGTGCCTGGGCCAGATCTCGTCGCGGCGTTGCCGGCGCGGCTGCGGGTGCGGCCTGCGTCCCGGCCGGAGCACTCGATGTTTGTTTCAGTCGCTTGAACCAGCGCGGGCCCCCTTGCTCGGGCTGCCGCGCTGTGACCGCTGGATTCACCGGTGGCGTCAACGGTGCGGACGAGCCGGCTGAAAGGCCGTCCATAGACGCCGCAGCTTCGGCTCCGCGGGGCACCGTCTGGCTACTTCCAGGCTCCGCCAGGAAGCCAGCTAGCGCGACCGCCAGCAGGCCGCCCTGGACCTGGGAACTCTTTTTCATCTCCATCTCCTCCCTGCCCACGGACCAGGGCCGGCCGCCCGCATGGAGGCAAGCCGCCATTCGTCTTGGCTCTACATCACCTGTGTTGCTTATCGACAGACGAATGGGAGCAGTGAAGCGGTTTTTCCGGACATGCGGATGCAAACGAACTTCCTGGCGGTAGCAGGAACGCCAGCGAAGCCGGATTGTCTCATTGCGCCGCGTTTGACTTCCGATGGAAGGGAGGACTGGCCGTGCTGGTACATCGTGCGACCTCCACCGGGTAGGTTAACAAAAAATGAAACACAATTAATATTCAAGGAGTGAACCTCTGATGACCGTCTTCGATCGGAGCAGAGGACCGACGCGCCGACTCCGCCCGGTGATCGAAGGGCTGGAGGGTCGTGCGCTCCTGTCGTCCGCCGGCCATCCGCGGCCCAATCCGTTCAATCTTCCACCGCCCATCCAGGCCGGTGAGATCGCCGGCAACACCGAGACGGCGCTGCCGCACGAGCTGCTCAAATCCTCATTCGGTGCTGTCTTTACGGGCAGTTACATCGTCGGGCCTCCCCAGTTCGCCGACAACATCTCGCAGACGGTCATCTGGGGTCAGGACAGCCACACCTGGGTGAAGACCCACTCGGGATACATGGCGATCACGGTCTACACGCCCAAGGACCCCGGCGCGTCGCCACAACTCACAGCCACCATCCAGGGCCCTGGCCGTACCGCGCCTGAAGGAAACCTGATTCTGAACTTGCAGTACCTGACCACCCAGGTGCAGCCGCAGGATCGCGTCTTGCCCACCGAGCTGAAGTGGAGTGTCAATGGCTCGGCAAGCTCGGGCATTTATGCCGGCGCAACCGGCAACGGACTGATGGCCATCAAGTACGGTCCGAACGCACGGCAGCCCACCCAGATCGTCTACGGCGGTGTGCAGCGAGGGATCTCTGCGGCCGAGATTTCCGGCCTGGTGTTCCTCGTGCAGACTCCTCAGTTGTTCCATCCCGGTTGATCCCGGTGCGCCGTCCTGCCGGCGGCCGGGGCGGCCTGCACATCCATTGCAGCGAGAGCGGTTTTCACTCGGATCGCAGACCGAGACCGGGGGGCGGGCATTCCTGCCTGCCGGAGCGGTCCTGCCCTGGCAGACAGGAATGTCTGCCTCCTCTTCCAAGATCTCGGAAACTGCCTGCGACCCGTCAAAAACCGCCCCAGTCACAGGGAGTGGAGATGCCACGACCAATCCAGACGGCGCTTGTCACGCTTGTGGTCGCGGCGACCTGGTGCCACACCGCCAGGGCGCAGAAGGAGATTCTCGACAACATCATCCTGCTCGGACCGGCCGAGACGCTGAACCTGCCGAACGTGCACCGGGTCGACGAGCGCCCCGAGGAGAAGACCCCGCCGGAGCCGTACGAGTCCACCCTGGGAGATGATCCGTTTCACCGTCCGCTATCGACCCGGTTCGAGCCGGGACAGGGGTACATGCTCGAGGAGGCCGGCAGATCGCTGAAGCCCCCCCGCGTGAACGCGTCGCGTCCGGGAAGCGAGGCTCTGGGAGGTCCGGCCGAGCGCGGGACGATGGAATTACCGCCTCTGCCCGAGCCGCTGAACCGGCCCAAAGAGTCGACTGCTGCGCGCCTGGCTGCCGTCGTGGCCCGGGACCTGATTGACCCCGGCCCGCCCGGCGGTCTGACACTCGACCAGGCCATCGGTCAGCTGATCCACAACAATCAGGACCTGCGAACGAAGTTCCACGAGATTCCGCAGGCGGAGGCCGATATCCTCACCGCCGGCCTGCGGGGCAATCCCATCATCTTCTGGAGCGCCGGCGGTACGCCTTACGGCCGGTTCTCGAACCAGCCAGGCGTCCGCGACTACCCGATTGTGATCACTTACTTGCTGGACCTCACGGGCCGGCGAGTCGCTCGAGTTCAAGTGGCCAAGACCTCGAAGCGCGTGCTCGACGCGCGCTACCAGGACGAGGTCCGCCGCAAGATTGACGTCCTGGACAAAACATTCGTCGACCTGCTCGAGGCGCGTGCCGGCGTCCGCGCAGCGCGCCGGGCTGCAGCCCAGGCCGCGGACGATGCACAGGCCCGGCAATCGCTCCAGCCACCAGGTGGACGCAGGAAGGCTGCCGAGCGAGCGTTGCGAATCATGTCCCTGCGTAACGCGGAGGACCGGCTCCACGGAGCCAGGCGCAACCTGGCCGCGCTGCTGGGCATCCCGGCCCAGGACGCCGACCAGATTGAGCCTTATGCGCCGCTCCGCGACTCATCCGGCGCACCACCCATCGAAGTGCTCATGCATATTGCCCAGTCCTGCCGGGCCGATCTGGTCGCCCAGCGGCTGAGCGTTGACCGCGCGGTGGCCCTGGAGAAGATGGAATACTCCCGGCGCCTTCGCGACACGTACATCCTTTACGAGCCCTGGGATTACCAGACCGGGCAAACCAACCAGGGAGAGCGCGGCGTCAACACCTGGGCCATTGCACTGTTCGCTCCGTTACCGGTCTTCGACCGCAACCAGGGGAACATCCAGCGCGCCCGGCTGGAGATCTCCAAGATGCAGTCCGCCGTCGCCGATGTCGAGCGCCAGGTGGCCGATGAGGTGCACGAAGCCTGGAATGATTTTCAGACCAGTCTTGCAGACCAGCAAGAGATTGAAGCCCAAGTGCTGCCGGTGGTGAGCGAGGCGCTGGCAGAAGCGGGCCGTGCGGTACAGGCCGGCCGGCTTGGAGCGGACGGGTACCGCGGCGCGAAGAGCGAGACTCGATAATGCCCTGGAAGCTTACCGCGATGCCGTCGTCCGCCATCGGCGTAGTGTCACGAAGCTGAACTCGACCGTTGGCCAGCGTATTGTTCCCTGTGCCGCGCCGGCTCCGCCCACAATCCAGGCGAGAGCGGTTCCCGCAAGCGGTCGTCCCTCATCGCCGGCACTGCGGCGCTGAGGAACCATTGGCTCAGCCACGCCGTGGGTGCCGTGCCGCCAGCCGCAGGTGCTGGGAAGGCAGGGCCGGCGGTTGCGGAGGCGGCGTGAATGGGCTGCCGGGGACCTCGGAAACGAGGTTTCCGGAATAAAACCGGTTGATGCCCTGCACGTACTGCCCGCCGAGCGTGAACGTCTGGTTGTCGAGCAGAGGCACATTGAGGATGTTCCGCACGCCGCCGGGCTGAGAGCCGTTGATCAGGAGTGCGTATCGCTGGCGCTTGTTCAGGTGCATGGCCGGGTTGATGAGCACGGCTTGCTGGGACGCGAGGTAAGTTACCGATCTCAGCGGGATTGTGCGATTGCCCGGGGCGTTGAGCCGTCCGGATCGTCCAATCTGCACGAGCGTGTAGTTGCTCAGGGTTCCGGCCGAGGTCGGATCCATCGGCTGGTTGTAGGTCACGGCCAGCGTGGTGGGCTGCTGGTGGATACCGTACCAGACCGTGCTCTGGACCTGAGGCGCCGGGATGACCGATAGATCGTTCGTGACGATATTATTCGGCGGCGTGCTGTCGGTGATGCCCGGCCTGACAATCGCCACATTGTTGACGTCACCGGTCGCGACCGGCGTGACGGTGACGGTGACGGTGTCTGTGCCCATCGCCGCCAGGCTGCCCAGGTTGAAGTACACGATGCCGAGCGTGGGCAGCAGCGTGCCGGCCGGGCTCGAGGTCTGGTACAGCACGCTGGAAGCAAGCTGATCAGTGACGATGACGTTGGGCGCCGTGGCCGGGCCGTTATTGCTGATGGTGAAGGTGTAGGTCACCGGGGTTCCCTGGACCACTGGCCCGACGGGTGAGACGGTTGTGGCGATCTCAATGTCGGTATTGGGGGGTGCCGGGGCCGGCAGGATGGCATAAGGCGACGACGTCAGGTTATTCAGCACCGCATCGTCGTCAGGGCCGTTCATCACATTGCTCTCGTCGGCGCTCGGTCCGTTCTCTTGCCCGTTGCCCGCCTCGGTTCCTTCGTAATACGTGGGGCTGGCGTCCTGCTGGAGAGCGCGGACCTGGACGCGATTGTCCCACGTGCCGGTCGCGGCGCCGGTTACCATGATGGTGACGTCCTGGCTGGCCCCCGAAGCCATCGTTCCCAGTTGGTACGTCACGGAGCGAGTAGCCGGGTCATACGTGCCCGGCACGTTCGACGAGTTGTATGTCACGCCGGCGGGCAGGTAGTCGATGGCCACCACATTGGTCGCGGGGCCCGGGCCAAGGTTCTGAACATGCACATTGTACGTGTTGCTTGCGCCACCGAGTTCGGCGTGTTCTTGACGTTCTGATAGACGGCAACGTCGGCGATGCCGGTGGTGGGCGTGCCGTGGACCAAGGTCGTGATGCTGGCGTCGTTGTTCGACTCCACCGGGTCAGGCAGCTGCGAGCGGATGTCCACCCAGTTGGTGTAGTCGCCGGCGTACTGAGGAACGCCCGTCACCTGCAACGGGATGTCCTGCAAGTTGGTCAGGCTACCGAGCTGGAATGTCACGGTGTTGTTCGCCGCGTTGTAGGTGCCGCCAGGACTCGAGGACATATAGGTGAAGGACTGCGGCAGCGCATCGGTGACCACCACGCCGGTGGCCGTGTTCGGGCCGTAGTTGCTGACATCGAAGTTGTAGGTGACCGGGCTGCCGGGCATGGTTGGGGTTGGATAGCCGGTGACGTTCACGCCGACGTCGGCCTGATCAGGCATGTTCGGCAAGGCGGTGATGCGCGTGCCGGTATTGGCCGTGCCCCCGCCCGGCGTGGTGGTGTAGACGCTGGACCAGTCCGACCAGGCACCCACCTGCGTGGGAACCACGCTGAGGTTCAGCGTCTGGCTCTGGCCCGCGTTGAGCTGGCCGAGATTGAAATAGACGACGTGCGCGTTCGGGTCGAAGATCCCGCTGGGAGGAGTGGACGTGACGAACCGGAAGTTCTCCGGCAGTGCGTCGACCACGGTCACCGCGCTTGCGGGATTGAGCCCGGTGTTTGACACGGTGATCGAGAGCTGCACCGGCTGGCCAACCTGGACCGTGAGTGGCAGGGCGGACTCCGAGATCTGGAGGTCGGCCGAGAGCAGCGTGCGGGCCTCGAGAGATTCCGCGCAGGGCCGCAACCGTGCTGGACCGGGGCGCCGGGCGGGACTGAGGGATCGGATCGAACTGAGTCTCATGGCATTTTCTTCCGTGTGTTTGCGGTCCGCCATCCGAGATCGGCGGTCGAGAGCGAGGCTCCCCGTTCGGCCCTGGCAGTTACGGGCATGGTCCAGGAAGGCACGCACTCAACCAGCCGCGGCGGATGCAGTGCCCGAGGTTGAGCGGAGATCCGGCGACGCGAGGCGGGATGGATCATTGCACTCCCTCAGGCAGGCGTCCCGCCCCTCCCGCCCGACCCGCGTATCGGTTTACTCCTGCCGTCGATCCGGACCCGTGTTCCACAGGTTGTTGCCACGGATCGTCCCGGTTCTCCGGCCCGGCACGGCTCCAGCGCGTAAGCTCCACGCCAGGGGTCAGGGCCGCTGGCTGGGGTAAGTTGGCCCGCTCGCCCAGAAGTTCATCTCCATCTCTCTACCCGCGTACCAGATTCCTCCCGGAGTGGTCGTGCGCTTCGTGTAGGGGCGGAAGCCGTGCATCGACGTGTAGCCGCTGGGGTGCTGCCAGACGCCCGGGGGGTACTCGGGAATGTCCCATCCCGGAATTGGCTGGTACGCGACGGGAGTGAAGTTGTAGTAGCTGAGGCCTGCCGTCTCGCTATACGGCTTGACGAAGCTGGCCGGCGCGATGGCGTTGTAGTGCGGTGGAGTCAATCCGCAGCAGCCGCTGTAACCGTAAGGTCCCTGGCAGCCTGGTCCACAGCCGTAATAACCCGGACCGTGAGGTCCCCAGTTGAACGTGTAGAGCATGTCATAGTGATAGACGATGTTCAGGGCGGCCCAGATGTGAGCATCGGTCGGGTAGGCGAAGCCATAGGGGAGCACGCCGTAAGGGTGGTTCTCGTTGGCGGCCTGCGCGGGGCGGCTGCCGACCGCCATCATCAGGACGATGGCGAGCAATGCCGCCACGGCGATCCGCAACGACCGGCCAATAGTCATATCCATGGTCTCCTCTGAATGTGAGTTGCTCGGCGAGCGCGGCGCTGTTCTCGGGTGATGGAAAGTCAGGGGTCTCGCCCCGTGCTCGGGACGGTAACTTCCGGAGTTGTTACTTGTTTTCGGAATAGCAGGTGAAGACTCCAAACATCTGAAGTCAACATTGCCACCAGGCCGATCGTTCTGTGTGGAGTGTGCGGTCTATTCCGCGCACACGGGCTACTTCGTTCCTCCCCGCACCGCTAAAAATATTAAGTCTCGTTAATACGAGATAGTCTCCCCGGGGGCCTTGAACGCGTTCCTGGCCCGGCCCCTGCTCCGAACCACGGAGGCGCGTGCGCAATGAGACAGGTGGATAAAGTGCTTGCTTGTGTACCGGCTCTGCTGCTTACAGCTTCAGTTTTGCTGCGGGCCGATGAGCAGGACCGCCCCACCATCCGCTCAGGGGACCCTGTCTCCGCCGCGCATCCAGGATCGTGGACCGGCAGGTGCGAACTGGGAGCATGGCCCGGCGAGCTTGCCGCTGACCTTTCCGTCACAGCGAGCACCGATTGCGTCGTCACGTTTCCGGTTCGCACGACCAGCCCGCGCGCTCAGGCGCTGATGAACCTGGGCGTGATGCAATTGCACGCCTGCTGGCTCAAGGAGGCCGAACGCTGCTTCCGCGAGGCCGCGATTCTGGACCCGCGCTGCGCGGCAGCCTGCTGGGGCATGGCCATGGCGAACCTTGACGACGAGCCGCGCGCCCGGAAGTTCATTGACGCGGCCGTGGCCATCAAGACATCCGTCCGCACAGTACGATCTCATGAGGGCATGTATATTGACGCGCTGGCGGCATTTCTTGATGCCGGCTCGCGGCGCGACCCGGAGCGGCGCAGCACCTATGCCCGCGCGCTTGATCGTATCGTGCGTGATGATCCCGCCGACGCATCGGCCCGCCTGTTCCTCGCCCACCAGCTTGCGGCCGACCATTCCGAAGGTCGGGAAGGGAGCAGCCTGGCGGCCGCCGACGCCCTGCTCCGCCTCACGATCCAGAGCGTCCCCGGGCATCCCAGCCACCTGGAGCGGGTCCTCCTGTGGTGCGACGAGCAGCCTGAACTGGCGCTCGATTCCGCGGCGCGCTGCGGGCTCGTGTCACCTTCGATCCCTCCGCTCTGGCATCTCCCCAGCCACCTTTACGCCGGCCTCGGCCGTCAGGACGATGCGATCTGGCACCTGCAAGCGGCGGCGCGGGCCTACCACGCTTACCAGGAGCGCAACGGGCTGCTTCCCGATCAGGCTCCCGGATACGCGCACAACAGCGAGTGCCTGGTGCGGAGCCTGCTGGAAGCCGGACGCGTGCGACAGGCGATCGAGGAGGCCGAGGCAATGATCGCGATGCCCCGGCACCCGCTCTTCGACACCGAGCAACGGCCCGCTTGCAGCACGCGTGGAACCCGGCTGCGTTTCGAGTCGCTCAGCCGCTACGAGTTGTGGGACGACCTGAGGGCGACAAGCCGATTGCCGGCAACCACGCCGGCCGCCGGTCGGCCCGGCGAGTGGCTCGAGGTACGCTACCTGGGAAGGGCTCGTTTCGCCACGGGAGACTGTCACGGCGGGCGCGCCGCACTGGCCTGGCTGTCCGGAATGATGAGCAAGCTACCCGAGCTGGAGCGAGTCGAGCTTGCCAGGGCCGCGAACTCCGATCAGCCCGGAATCCGCACTCGCTTCGCGGTAGCTGCACGTGCCGTGCGTGCGGCCTGCGCGGAGCTGGAAGGCCGCGACGCCATCGCCGGCGGTGAGGTCGATCGAGGAATGCGGCTGCTCGTCCAGGCCGGAGACCTCGATCCGGCCGATCTGGCCCGGACGCAAATCCGGGCTGGTCAGAACGAGGCAGCGGAGAACGCACTCATGGAACTGATCGCGCGGCAGCCGGGCAATCCCCTGCCCCGCGCTCTTCTGGTGGAACTACGCTGGCGGCTGGGACGCCTTCAGGACGCCGAGCAAGCGTTCGCCGCGCTGCGTGAGAAGTCCGGGCAGGCCGACCTGGACGCTCCCCCGTTCAAGCGGCTTGCTCCGATTGCCAGCGCCCTTGGCTACCCGGCGGACTGGCGTCTGCGCACGCCGCGGCCGTCGGACACCCAGAACCGGCCCGAGCTTGACGCGCTAGGCCCGGCCCGCTGGCAGCCTGCCCAGGCCCCGGACTGGACGCTGGAAGACGGCACGGGAAAGCGGCTCTCACTCTCCTCCTATCGCGGGCGCCCGGTTGTCGTGATCTTCTACCTGGGCGTCGGCTGCCTGCACTGCGTCCAGCAGCTCGAGGCGATTGCGCCGCGCACCCGGGACTTCGCCGCCGCCGGCATCGCTCTGATTGGCGTGAGCACCGACGGCCGTGAGAAGCTCCAGAAATCCATGAAGGATTACGGCGATGAGGCATTCCCGTTCCCCCTCCTCTCCGATCAGGCGCTCTCCGTGTTCAGGAGATATCATCTTTTCGACCTGGTCTCCTCACAGCCGTTGCACGGCACGTTCCTGATCGACGGGAGTGGTCTCGTCCGCTGGTGGGACATCGGGCACGAGCCGTTCATGGATGTCGACTTCCTGCTCGACGAGTCGTGCCGCCTGCTGGCCCGGCCCGCCGCGCGGGCAGCAGCGGGCGCCGGCAATGACTCACCGTGAACGGGCTCTCCGCGATCGGCGAGAGAAAAGGACATGCGCGCCCGGGATTGTACCGGTTTCCCGATCAATGACTGGCTTCGCACGAGCCTCGTCCCATGCCCGGTCGACGTCCGCGATCCAGCCAGATTTTCAAGCCCAGGTGGTCACCCTCAGCGCTCCCGGGCCAAGGATCGCCTTTCCGAATGCCCGGCGGGAAGAGGGGGCGGCGGCGTGCAAGCGAGTCCGGACCGCCAGTTCCGCTTGCAAGCCGTGGCGCAGCGCATTGAAGTAGTGCATCGCTTTCAGGACGAGCCGCCCCTTTGCAGGAGCGAGCGGATCAGCTTGTGCAGCTGTTCCAGGCGGGCTGGCTTGCTGACGTATTCGGTGGCGCCCGCTTCCATGGTACGGTCGCGATCGCCGGGCATCGCCAGTGCGGTGAGCGCGATGATGGGAGTGGCTTTCATATCGGGCAAGGCGCGCAGCCGCCGGATGGCTTCCAGTCCGTCCATTCCTGGCATCTGAACGTCCATGATGATCAGGTCCGGGTGAATCAGCCCGGCCAGGCGGAGCGCTTCGCCGCCGTCGCCGGCAAGCTCGACCCGGCAGCCCTTGAAGGCCAGGTAGTCTTTCAGGCTGCGGGCGCTGAGGGGGTGGTCGTCCACGATCAGGATGAGCGGGGCCGCGGGGCCCGCGGGTGGGTCTGGAGTCGCGATCTGCGCCGGCTTGCCCGCCGTTTCAGGCGGCAGGTTTCGATCGGCAGAGAGTGCCTGGGCGCCGTACTCGACCCAGGGGATGACGACCGTGAACCGACTCCCCTTGCCCGGCTCGCTTTCGAGCTCCAGCCGGCCGCCGTGCAGCTCGGTGAGCCGCTTCACGAGGACCAGTCCCAGCCCGGTGCCCTCGTATTTCCGAGCGAGACCCGAATCGAGCTGGATGAAGGGCTGGAAGAGACGTCCCTGGTCCTCCCGGCTGATGCCGATGCCGGTGTCCCAAACCGTGAACCGCACTTCCTTGCGCGACGGGTCGCCCGTCACGTCGATGCCGACCTTGCCGCTTTCGTTCGTGAACTTCACGGCGTTGGAAAGGAGATTCACGAGGACCTGCTTGACCCGGAGCTGATCGGCCAGCAGCCTGCCGGGTGCGCCGTCAAGGGAGAACGAGATGGAGATGCGCTTGCGGATCGCCGCCTCTTTCACCAGGCGGAGTGACGCCTGGACCACCTCGCCGACGTCCAGCGCCCCGGTGTGGAGCTCGATCTTACCGGCCTCGATTTTTGCAACGTCGAGGATGTCGTTGATGAGGGCGAGCAAGTGCCGCCCGCAGTCCTCGACATCGAGCATCGCCCGGCGCTGCCTGGGGTCGATCGGCCCGTAGACCTCGTCGAGCAAGCTCTGCGAGAGCGCCAGGATGCCGTTGAGCGGGGTGCGCAGCTCGTGGCTCATGCTGGCCAGGAACTCGTCCTTCAGGCGGGAGGCCCTGGCGAGCAGGCAATTGGCCTCGAGGAGTTCCTCGGAATGGCGGCGAAGCATGCCTTCCATCTGCCTCCGCCCGGAAATGTCGCGCATGATCGTGGCATAGAATTGGAGCGCGCCATCCTCGTCGCGATGCGCCAGGACGATCTGAGACATTGGAATCACGCGTCCGTCGAGGTACTGGAACTGGGTCTCGCCACACCAGACCTCGCCCCGTTCAGCCGCGGGCAGTGCCTCGCTCTCGATCGTTTGCAAGGATGCCTGGGGATGACAGTCGGAGACCGTCAGCTGCTCGCGATCATGCCAGCGACCGAGGGCCTCGCTGAACGCCCGGTTCAGGTAGATGACGCGATGGGAAGGATCGGCGATGCCGACGAAGTCGGACGTGGCCTCGAAGACCGTCGCCAGCATACGGATCCGGGCTTCCAGCTCTGCTCGCTGCGTGATCTCGGCCTGAAGCGTGCGGTTCAATTCGGCCTGCGTCTTCTCGGAGCGGATCCGTGTCGTGACGTCGGTGACCGAGGTGCCGACCGAGCGCACCGAGCCGTCCGCGTGCAAGACCGGAAAATGCCCGAGGACCAGGTAGCGGGTCTCCCAGGGCCGGACCGGGTTCTGTAGAGCGAGTTCTCGCCCCGAGATGGGACGGCCGGTTTCAAAGACCCTTTCCAGATCGCTCTCGATGAAGCTGCTGGCATGGGGCAAGAGCTCGCACAGTTTTCGGCCGATGTGCTGCTCGACGGGAATGCCGTCGATGTCGGCGAGGTACTGGTTGATCCGGATGCATTCGTACTTCCGGTTGGCGAACGCCAGGCCGACCGTCGCGTTGGCGAGCATCGAGTCCACCTCGGCCGTGCGCTCCGCAACCATTCGCTCCAGGGACGCATTCAAGCCGCGGATCTCAGCTTCGGCCAGCTTCAGCTCCGTGATGTCCATGAGCACGCCATCCCAGAGCGTCTCGCCGCCAGGCAGACTGCGGGGTTGCGAGCGCAGGCGCACCCAGCGGTGCTGGCCGTCGGCACGGCGGATCGGCAGCTCCATATCGAAGATAGAGAGGTCACGGGCAGACACGGCTTCGCCTTCGAGGAGCGCCGGCAAGGATTCCGGCTCGACGAGCCCGAACAGCAGCTGGGCGTCGCGCATCGCATCCTCAATCTTGACTCCCGTCACGCGTTCCGCACCTGCGCTCATGTAAACGAACCGAGCTGTCCCGTCGGGACAGCGCATGTACTGGTAAAGGCAACTATCGGGGAGGTTGTCTCCCAGCTTGCGCAGTCGCAGCTCGCTGTCGAGCAGCCTCTGCTGGGCACGCTTCCGCTCGCGGATGTCCTGGACGGTGGCCACGCGGTGCAGCAGCCGGCCGCGGTCGTCACGCACGCTCACCAGATCGATCTGCACGGGGATCAATGATCCGTCACAGTGAAGCAGACGGGCCTCGTACGCCACCTGCCCAACCCGGTCGGACTCCTCGATCCTGGTCTTCACCCACTCGAGGTCGGCAGGCGCGTAGAGCGAGAGGATGTCGGCGCCGGTCAGGTCGCCAGACTTCCGCCCCTGTAGCCGCGCGTAGGCGGAGTTGCAGGCCAGGATCCGGCTTGTCTCGGGGTCGCCCAGCGCGATGCCGTGTGCACAGCTCTCGAACGCATCGGCCCAGCGGCGCAGCTCGGTCTGTAACGCGTTACGCTGGGTGATGTCGCGGAGAAACGTGAAGAAAATACCGCCCTTTCCCGGCCAGTAGGACACGTTGCATTCCACTGCCCAGAGCCTGCCGTCGCGCGCCCGGTGCAGGCTTTCGAAGCAATCGTAGCCGCTCTCCCGGATGCGGGATCTGTGCCGCTCGGTCTCTTCAGCGCTCTCGCGAAAGTCGACGTCGCTGATCCGCATCGACCGCAGCTCCTCGTGCGAATAGCCGGAAAGCCGCACATAGGCGTCATTCACCTCGAGGAACCGGCCCATGGGATCCGTGACGTAAAAGCCGTCGGGCGTGGTCTCCATGAGGGCCCGGTACCGGGCTTCACCGTCACGCAGCGACCGCTCAGCCTCGATCCGCCACGAGATGTCCCTGCAAACGCAGAGGATCAGTCTTCGGCCTCCGTCGTACGCGGCACTGGCGCTCACCTCGGCGTCGTACTCGGTGCCGTCCTTGCGGCGATGGCGCGTGTGGAAGAGGTCGCCGTCCCGACCCCTGCCATTCAACCTGGCCTCGATCTGCGACCGGTCCAGCAGCGCGTCGAAATCCCAGACATGGAGCCGCCCGAGCTCCTCGGCGGTGTAGCCCAGCATCTCGGCAAACCGGCGGTTCACATCGCAGACCTGCCCACGGCTGTCAAGCACGACGATGCCGTCACGCGATTGCTCCAGCAGCAGCCGCAGGCGAGATGCGTCCTTCCCGCGACCCGACATACGGCCGAAGCGGCCCGCCGCCACGGCCAGGACCAGAGAAGAGAACCAGAGCGACGCAAGCGCCAGCCGTGGCAACCAGTCTCCGCAGGACACGGCCACACCTGGGTGCTCGCCGGCAATGTCCAGCCCGACGGCTGCCGCGGACACGGCCGCAGCGCAGAGCCCGGACGCGAGACCGCCGCGCACCGTGGCGAACACCACCGCCAGCGCGCAGAGCCACGCAGGATTGGCCAGCCCGCCCAGCGACGATCCCCCGAGCCGCAGGGTGGGGACGACAACCAGAACGGGCCCGAGCGACCACAGGGCTCTGTCGGCCACCACAGCGAGTCCGGGTCTTTCCTCAAGAGCAGAACTGGTTCTCTGCATGATCGAGTCCCCGGCGGCCTCGTCGGGGCCATGCAATGTTCGCGTCGTATCCGAGGCGGGGAGCCTGGCGCGTGGGTGTACGACTCCATCAGAGTATTGCAAGAAGTCTAGTTTAGCAAGAACATACGACGTGGCAGCCGCTTTGTCTTCTGGCCAGCGTGGCGATCAGAACCGGGCTGGTTCCGCTGGCTCCGTCACGCGCGGATGACCGGGCCAGGGAACAACGGCCTGTGCCAGACGGGCCGAAGCGCTAGAGCGTACCCGGGGCGGCCGCGCGGCGGGCAGCAGCGCCGAGAGCCAGCCGGAAACGGCTGTCGGGGGCAGGAACGAGGCACAGCCAACAAGCATGATCAGGCCAAAAGTCCACATTCCCAGGCAGGCGCCGATACCGAGATGCACGACCAGGGCTCCCGCTAGCATCACGGGCCGCCAGCGCGGGCGCCAGATGAGCACGCAGAAGAAAGTCTCCCAGAGCACCGAAACGTGCGTGGCCACGTTCATCAGCCAGGGATGCCATGCCATCCAGGTCATGTCGATCGACTGGTACTCCAGGTTCGCGAAGGCGCGCCACATCGCCTCGCCGGTCCACCATGACTCTCCCTGGAGCTTGGTGACCCCGGCGAAGAAGTAGATGACGCACATGTGCACGTTGATCAGCCGCAGCGCCAGGTTTGCCCCCGCGCTGGGCGCGGGACGCAGCGCAGACCGGCCCCGTCTCCGCCGTGCGAAGAGCCGATCGAGCGAGAGCGCCTGGCCGCTTGGTCCGATGGCCAGGTACAGGGTCAGCATCGCGTTGATCTGGTCCAGCCCGAAGGTGGCCTGGGGGACGCGGTGGACGAAGGAGAGCACCACCAGCAGCGAGAGGACCGACGTGATCCTCGTCCAGAGGCCGAGCGTGAAGAGCAAGAGCACAATCATCGACAACCCGTAGGCCGTCCACATCGCGCCGTCGGGGACGAGCCACCAGAAGGAGCATGCGGCCGGGTGCTGCATCGCCCGCACCAGTTCCGGACTGAGCCATCCATCGGGCCGGAAGAACTGCCGCAGTGCCAGGCTCCAGACGGCATGCGTGTAGAGGAGCATGAGCCCCGTCAGGATGCGCACCAGCCCCAGCAGGGTGGGATCGGCGGGCCGGAACCAGAAGCTGTTCCAGCCGTCGGCCAGCGAGCCTGCCGTTGCCGTGACTCGCCGAGCGAACCCGCTCAGTGCCCGTCGCATGCGAAGCTCCCCAGAAAGTGGTCCTCGTAGCTCTCCGGATCGTCCAGCCGTCCTCCCTCTCGAACTCGCTCCATCGACGACAGCAGGTGCGTCTGCTGCGTCAGCTCCACTTGCGTGGCCCCATGTTCGTGGCCCAGGTGATCTGCGTACGACCGGTTCCAGAGATCCCGGAATTCTTCAGGGGCCTTGCTCATGTGCTCGGTGAGCATGAAGTAGCGGTGGTAGAGCAGACGGGGCCGCGTGGCCCGATCGGGGATGCGCCCCGCGACGACCGATCCGTCCGGACGCTGTGCCTCGAACGCCAGCAGGTTGCTCTCTTCCGGCTCGGGTGCGAAGAAGTGGTAGCCATGGTCCAGAAAGAGCGCCTCGAGATAGGGCTGGCAGGCCTCGTGGATCGAGGCGAAAAGATCGGACGTTGGCTCCAGGGCGGCCGGGGCGCTGGTGATGGCCACGACATGAAAGACCAGCCAGAGACTGACCAGCCAGCGGCCATACCGGCTGAAGCGTGGGCGCTGGGCGGAGTCCGGCCGCGAACCGCTGGCGTCCGCAAGGAAGTTGCTGGACATGAGAGGATCTCCCGCTGGGTCATGCAGCCTGAACAACGAACAACCGGGAAGATCGTGTCCTGCGATCGTTCCCGGTAGGAGTCGACGAATCACCCTCCGCGTCACGCTTCCTTTCAGCGTGAGTCTGAACGAGCGCGACGGGAGGGCCTGCAAGAGGACGCGGCTCAGTACGATCCGCCGCTCGAGCCGCCACCGCTGGAACCGCCGCTCTTGTGGTGGAACAGGCCGCCACCGCTGGAACCGCCGCTTTTCTTGTGATGGCCGCCACCGCTGGAGCCTCCGCTCGAGCCTCCGCTGTGGTGCATGAACCCGCCACCACTGGAGCCGCCGCTGGAGCCGTGGTGCATGAACCCGCCGCCACTGGAACCGCCTCCGCTGGAGCCACCGCTCTTCTTGTGGTGGAAGAGCCCGCCACCACTGGAACCGCCTCCGCTGGAGCCGCCTCCGCTGGAGCCGCCCGCTGCAAGCACGGGGCCGGCGCCGAGTGCCAGGGTGAGAACTCCCGTTGTGGCCAGTGTCAGGATGGAGCTTCGAGACTTCGTCATGGGTACCCTCGTGTGATGTGAATCAAGCCCGGTTTCATCACGGATGAACTGAACCGAAGATGTCGTTCGATCGCCCAACCGCTCACCTATCGCCGGGCAACCCCGGCGTGGCAACCTTGCCGAACCCTGTTTCCAGGCCGTCAGAGATCACGTCATGCCGCCGGGCGAAAACCCGGCGACAATGTTTCAGCCGGGTTGCATACCCCCGGCATCCGGCGCTTGTCGGAAGGCGGAGTGACAACAACCTGGTGCTGAAGCATGCCGTTTCCGTAGACCTGGTAAACTGAGTGCCCTGGATAGGCTAGCGAGAAGAATCATGCGGCAAGATAGGGGGAATGTCAAGAGAAGTTATGCGGGCGAAACTGTATAAGGTATGGCAAACTGCCCAAAATGAGAAAACAGGCGGGCGCGGCAAGGTATGGCTTGCCGCGCCCGCGGGTTCTGTCGAGAGGATGGATGAGAAACAGCCGTCGCAGGGCATGTGGCCGTTCTGGGGCCCGTGTCAGGGAACCTGGGTGGTGACCGGGTGGACCTGGCCGTCGCTCGCGGACTTCACGTTGATCTGCAAGATGTTGCTGGGCGCGGCATTCACGAAGACCCACTCCATGTTGCCTCTCTGCTGGGTCAGGTAATTGTTGATGGACAGGATGAGATCGCCCACGTGGAGACCGGCCCGCTCGGCTGCCGAGCCGGGAGCGATCTGGGTGATCCTCATGCCTTTTGCCCCATCAGGCGCGGCAGCAGGCTCGGCCTCGAGGCCCAGAAGGTTACGGGCGCGGGGCGAGGGAGATAGCCCGTCGATCCCGCCGTTGACCGGTTGCCCTGCGCCGGCGCCTGGCAGTGGAGGCGAGCCCAGCACCGGGTTGGTGGATCGTGCCCGCATCGAGGAGACGCCCGCCGCGGCCCGCGCGGTGAACGGGGCGAAGAGAGCTTCCGGGTTGGCGACGGCGCCCGTGAAGTCCCCGTAGCCGGTTCCTGTGACCTCCTCGCCGCGATCGCTGATAACCGTGACCACCGGCCTGTCAGGGACGAGCGGGCCGAACTGACCGTAATAGTTGGGATGCTCGGGCGTGGGATAGCCGGGGCTTCCATTGTAGGGGAACGGAACGATGGGGCCGAGCCGCCGAAGCTGCGGCACCATCCCGCAGGGATAGCCGGGCCCTCCGTAGAAGGGGTAGCCTCCGAACAGGCCGGGACCCAGGGCGTATCCGCCGTAGCCGTAGCCCAGGTGATAACCCAGTCCAAACCCCTGGAAGCCGGGATACACGCCTGGAGGCCCGTAGCCCAGCGTGCCGGCCGTCGTAGGCGGGTGGTGCAGCCAGCCCGCCTTGATCGGCGGGACCGCCGTCACTGGCGGGGGTGGAACCAGAACTTGCGAAGCCACCTCCATGGACCCCGTTTGTGCCTGCACCTCGGTGCCGCGAAGGAGCGTCGCTCCCAGCACCAGGGCCACCCACTTTCCGGTGTTCGCGCCTCTGCCCCGCCTGTGCCTGACCATCGGCGAGCTCCTGTCAATATCGTGGATCCGTAGGAATGTTCCAACCCATGCGCTGGCGAGCGTCCCTGCTCGCCGGCGACCGCTAACGGGTGGCCGCCGGCGGCCCATTGCCCACCCGCGGAAGGAATGCCGGCCGAGAGGTGTCCACCGGCAAGACCTCGCCAGCGGGACGGAACCGTGCCAGCTCGGCCGCCGGGAAGCCCAGAGCGTGGTAGAGATCGAACTGGGCGCGGTTGTACTCCGCGACCGTCGTGAAGTATTCATTGAAGGCCAGACTCAGGAGGTCGAGCGAGTAGACCGCCTCCTGGGGCCGGAATGTCAGGACCAGCACGTTCCCCAGGCGCCGGGTCTGACCCAGGCCCTCAAGGTGCCCGTTGAACGTGATGATGCCCGCGCGGAGCGCTCGGTCGGCTTGCAGCACACGGGCCGCCGCCGATTGCAGTCGTGAGACGGCGCGTGTCACCTCGGCCACCGCCCTGTCCTGAGCATTCCGCAGTTCAATGATCGTCCGCGACTCGTTGCCGCGCTGCGCCTTGATCCTGCCCAGGTTGCCCATGCCGAAGTTTTCCAGCTGCCACATGAGCTGGATCGTGACGTCGTCGCGGCCAACCCACTGGTTGAGGCTGCTGTTGGGACCCAGCGCGAAGACGCCGCCCTGGATGAACATGCCCGCGCTCTGGAAGCCGTTGAGCATGATCAGCGGCAGGAGCGGACGTGATTTCTCGCGGCGGACGGTGAGCTCCGCCCTCTGCACCAGCGCCCGCCGCGAGAGGATCTCGGGACGGTTGGTGAGGGCAATCGGCATCAGGTCGTCATAGGAGCGCGCAGGGTCGATGAGCGTGACCTGGGTGTGGTCGTGCTCCATCGGGTCGACGACGGCCCGGGGATCGAGCCGCAGCACCTGGGTGAGATTGGCGCTCGAGACACGCCATTCCTGCCGCGCCATCACGGCGCGCTGCTCCAGGTCGGCCAGGAAGTTTCTGGCCCGGTCCACCTCCACCGCGGAGACCAGTTCGCTGCTCAGGCTGGCGATGCGATCGACCAGGTCCTGACCCAGGTCAACGGTGTAGAGTGCGCCGGCGTACATCCCGCGATACTGGTGAACCAGGAAGTAGGCGTCCGCGGTCTGGAGCAGGGCGTCGTTCTTGGCGGCCTGCGTGTCCCACTGTCTCGCGTTCAGCTCCTGCCGTGCGGCCAGCGGCTCGAAGATGACATCCGTGAGGTTGACGTACTGGTACAAACTTGGACCGGCGTAGAAGAAGTTCGCACTGGGAAACGTCATGACGCCCTTGTTGATATCCGGGCCGCCGCCGTCATGGCGGATGTAATCGGCGCCCAGCAGAACCGACGGCACCCAGAGGATCTTGGCACGGGTGAGCTGTGCCTCGGCGACCCACACGCTCGCCTGGGCGGAGGCGACGATGAGCGGCCGCGCGTCGGCCAGCCGCAGAGCGGTCGCCAGGTTGATGGGAAACCGCAGGTCCGTCGGCTCGAGTGGAGCGGACTTGAGCTTGAGGTTGAAGGCCAAAGGCGAGGCACCCGTCACGGGGATGCCGGCCCTCGGAGGTTGTGCGATCGGGAGTAACGGCGCTGGCAAGGAAGGCGCGCCTTGCCGCAAGTTCGGCTGACCCGCCTGGGCCAGCGGGGGCGACACGGTGCCGGAACGCAGCGGCGCCGTGGCCCTGGCCGGCGAAGGCTGCTCCTGCCGCCGCTCGATCATGGCCGCTGCCGGAGAGAGCCGCAGCGGAGGCAGCACCCGGCCGCTTTGCTTGACGTACCGCTCGATGGCCGGAGAGACTGTCGACGGCAGCGCCGATGGACCGCCGACGCCGTCCTTCGGGTCGGGATCGACGGGCGGGGGGAGCGTCATCGGCTCCAGCCGGCCCGGCAGATCGGGACGGGTGGCGCTCGGGGTCCTCGCTGGCGTCGGGGCCTGCGCCCTGCCGGGCGTGACGGCAAGGCAGGCCAGTAGAGCGGCCAGTCCCATGGTCGTGGACCAGCCGGCGGCGCTTTTCATGAGGAGCCCCCCTCGATTTCCTTGGCTCTCCAGGAGACCAGTGCCATGTTCGCTTCCTGCGCTTTTGGCTCTCATGTTCCCGTTCTGGACGGTCCGGTCGACTTCCGTGTCGACTAGAAATAGCCGCCGAAATCATTGCGCTGGGTGAGGGCAAAGACGAACTGGTTGATGGCGGTGTTCGCCAGTCCCCCGTTCTTGATGCCTGCCCCTCCCTGGTTCCCCTGGCCGAAGACAACGATCCGATCCAGCGTCGTGCTGAACTGGTTCGGCTCATACGTGATCCGCAGAGCGATCGCCGACGGGCCGGGAATCGCGACGGATCGGGCACCCGCGAGATCGAACTGGAATCCCGAGTGCACCTGCGATGGCATCGGATAGTATTTCTGCGTGAGAATGTAGAAGATGATCCAGTGTCCCGGCTTCCACTGCTCGTTGCCCGTGAGGATGGGGAACTTGGTCGGCGACTGGGGGATCTTCACGTAGAAGCCGCTGTTCGCATCGAAGGTCTGCGCGGTTCCGTTTCGTGCGACCACATAGAGCAGGTTATACGTATGACCCGGCACCGGCTGCTGTGTCTGTACCATCACCTGCTGGAACGGCAGGACGAAGTGGTTGTTGAAGCGGTCGGCGTTGGTGATGCGGTACATGAGAAAGCCCTTTGTGGGCTTCTTTGCTCCGGCCAGCGGGGTCTGGACACCCCCCGAAGCCGTCGTACCGCCGGCGACCGCTGGAGCCGGCGCGATGTGGGCCGCGTGCGCAGGCAGGATCCGCGGGGCAGGCTTCGCGTGCGCCTGCGCCGCCCCGGTTCCCCCGGCACTGAGCAGCCGTTTCTCTTCCAGGGGCTCGAGCCTGGGATGATATTTCGGAGTCGTACGGTGCATCGATCAGGTCCCTCAGGCGACCGCAGGTAGACCAAACCACGACGCGACGGGCGATCACAATCAGCCAGCGATCAGCGGGTTGCCGGCGGAGGACCATTGCCCACCCGCGGCAAGTACGGAGGCCGCGCCGTGTCCACCGGCACAACGGCACCCGGGGATCTCAGTTGTGCCAGCTCGCGTGCCGGGTAGCCCAGCGCGTGGAAGAGCTCGAACTGCGACCGGTTGTACTCGGCGACCGTGGTGAAGTACTCGTCGAAGGCCAGCTTCAGAAGCTGGAGGGCGAACACCGCTTCCTGCGGCCGGTTGACCAGCACCAGCACGTTGCCCAGCCGCGTGGTCTGCTGCAAGCCCTCGTAGTTGCCGTTGAAGGTGATGATCGCCGTGCGCATGGCACGGTCGGCCTGGACAACCCGGGCCGCCGATGACTGCACCCGAGCCAGGGCCCGGGTCACGTCGGCCGCCACCGCGTCCTGGTTCATGAAGTAGTCGATGATGGCCTTCGACTGCATCCCGCGCTGCTCCTTGATCCGCGCCAGGTTGCCGATGCCGAACGCCTCGAGCTGCCACAGGGGCTGGTAGCTCAAATCGTCGCGGCCGCGCCACTGGTTCATGCTGCTGTTGGGGCCAAGGCCGAAGATACCGGCCTGGATCATCTCGTACGGAGTCTGAAAGCCGTTGATCAGCACGCTGGGCAGGAACGGCCGCGCCTTCTCGCGCTGGATCTGCCGCATGAACGCCTGCACAATGGCCTGGTAGGCGCCCAGCTCGGGGCGGTTGGTGAGCGCGATCGGCATCATTTCATCGAGCGACCTCGTGGGGTCGATGAGTGTGACCTGCGCGTGGTCGTGCTCCAGCGGCTCGACGACAGCGCGGGTCGAGCCGCAGCACCTGGGTCAGGTTGGCGCTGGCGACACGCCACTCCTGCCGCGAGTAGACCGTTTGCTGCTCGAGCTCGGCCAGCAGGTTCCGCGCCCGGTCGACTTCCACCCTGGGCACGAACTCGCGGCTCAGGTTGGCGATGCGGTCGACCAGCTCGTGGCCGCGTTCGACGACGTACAGGCCGCCGGCGTACATGCCGCGATACTGGTGGACGCTGAAGTAGGCCATCGCAGTCTGGAGCAGCGCCTCGTTCTTGGCGTACTGAATTCCCCAGTGTGCCGAGTTGAGGTACTGCCGAGCGGCCAGCGGCTGGAAGATGATGTCGGTTCCGGAGAGGACGCCCCACATGCCGGCACCGCCGTAGAAGAAGTTCACGCTCGGGGCGGTCATGATGCCCTTGTTGAAGTCCGGGCCGCCGCCGTCGTGCCGCAGGTAGTCGAAGCCGATGTTGAGCGTGGGAATCCAGAGCACCTTGGCGCGCAGCAACTGGGCCTCGGCCACCCAGACGCCCGCCTGCGCGGCCGCCACGATCAGCGGCCGGGCGTCCGCCAGCCGCAGCGCGGCCGCCAGGCTGATCGGGAAGCGCAGGTCCGTGGATTCGTAGGGAACCGGCCGCAGCCGCATGCCGGTGGCCAGCGGATTGACCTCCGGCCGCGCGACGGGATTGGCGCCCGCCGGCGTTCCCGGAAGCCGTACCGGCGGCTGCGGCCCGGAGGTTCCCGGCAAGGCCGGCGGTAATGGGAACGCGGGCTGTCCGCTGCGTCCGCCAGTGCCAGAGCCGCCGCCGAGCGCCGGGCTCGTTCCGGGCAGGCCCCCCGCGGACGGCGGAAACGGTGGCGGCCCCAGAGTCGGGCCGGCCAGCGGGTTCACGGTCGAAGGCATCGGGGAAGGCGGTACCGGTGCCTGCGCGAAAGCCCGCGAGGCGCCCACCCCGCAGAGCAGCAGAGCCGCCGCGGGCATCCATGCCCAGGTGGATCGTTCCATCGTTCTGCACCTCATGACATCCCTGTACCGTTCCCTGCGGAGGAAGCGGCCTGCGCCGTTCCGACCGGTTCACGGGATTTATCGGTTTTCAGCGTCAGTGTGATTGAATGATTAAAGGGTCTGAATTCCAGGATCTTACTCTGGTGACGGGGCAACCCCCGCCCCGAACCGTGAAATGCGGTTCGAGTTTGAGGATCGTGCGGATCATGACGGCCGAGGGGCGTATCAGAGAGCCAGTGAAAGGCTCCGCGGCCAGGGCTTCAGCGAGATCGGACCAGCTTCCCTTCACCTGTCTGGGATGTGGCCGTTCCGGCCGCAGTCCCGGTTTCCGGGGCCTGAGCGGCCGCGGGTTCGGCGGAGAGTTGCACAGCCGTGCCCTCGGCGAGAATCGACAGGTCGCCCAGGATCACCTGCTCGGTCCCGCTGATCGGCCGCCAGCCGCGATCGTCCGGACCGCTCTTCTTTTGCCCGAGGTTGGTGACTTCCACCCAGAGACCGTCGCTCACGCCGGTCTGGATCTCGGCGCGTTCGGCATGGCCATCTCTGTAGATCCAGCAGAAGGTCTGATCGCCGCTGTGCGTCAGCGCCGAGACCGGCAGCGCACGGACCCCAGGCCGATCAATGATCACGTTGGCGTAGGCATACATCCCCGGCAGGAGCTGGCTGCCTGGGTTGGGAAGGTCGATCTCCGCGCGCAGCGTGCGGCTCTTGACGTTCAGCGCCCACGACGTGCGGGTGACGGTGCCGGGAATGGGCTCGTCGCGGTAGGCCTGCGCCAGCACGGTGGCCCTGGTCCCGACGGGGACCGCGGACTCGCCGCAGAGCGAGCCAAGCACTGCGAGGACACGGTCCTTGTCCAGCGGAGAGATGCGCGGAGTCTTCCAGAGCACGGCGAGCAAGGACTTGAGCTCGCCGAGCACCGATTCCTTCGCGGCGAACTGCTTCTCGTCGCCGTCCACGACCCGCTTTCCGGCGGAGTTGAAAATTCGCACCCAGAGCACACCGCCGCGGTTCGCCAGAACCACGAGGTCCTTGCCGGCAGACGGCAGCTCGCCGGGTTCCTTGATCGCCGGCATGAGCCGCAAGTCGCTGCCGTGCACGTAGTCTGCGTCTTGCTCGGGAATATCGACGAAAATCCGCACCACGTCGGTCCGGTCGACGACATAGATGGGGGCGGCGCCTCCGGAGGGAGAGAGGTGCGGGGCACGCGCATCGGCCGTCGGGTCGCCGGAGGATGGCAGGACGAAGTCGAACGTGTTGGCATTACGGGTGACGATCACTCCGTTGAAGGGGGCGGTGAGCGTGAGGTAGCCAACCCACGCCTCGATCCGCTTGGCCTCGCTGGTGGCCACCGCCAGGTCGGCCTTGGCCACCGAGACGTCCACGCGCGCCTTCGCGAGTGTGGCTCGCCGGGAGAGCAGCTCGGCCTCGGCCTTGGTGATCGTGGCCCTGGCGGCATCCCGCGAGGCCACGCTGGACTTCCACTGGTTGGTGGATTCCAGGAGGATCTGCGGGTCAACGACGCCCTGCTTCACCTCGCGCGTGAGCCGCTTGACTTCCGTGTCCCAGCGATCGACCTCGGCCTCGTACTTGGCCAGAATCGCCTTGGCTTCCACCAGTTGCGCCTCGGCGGCCTTGACGTCCGCTTCCGCGACTTCCACCAGCTTGCTGGCAAGGTCGACACGCTCTTCATCCAGCTTCACGGTGGCCTTCTTGGTGCCGAAGTCCTCCACCAGCTCGGGTACGAAAAGGGTGGCCAGTACGTCCCCCTTCTTCACCTTGTCGCCGATGTCGACGATCCACTTGTCGATGTACGCCGTGAGCTTGGGATAGATCGAGGTCCGCTCGTACGCCTCGATGAAGCTCGGCTGGCCGACAAGCCGCGTGATCGTGCGCACCTCAGGCTGGACAACCCGCACAGTCGGCGGCTCGGCGACGCTCGTGTAATGCGACTTTTCCTCTTCACCGCAGCCTGCCGTCGCCAGGGCGGCCAGCAGGCAGAGTCCAGCGGGCAAGCATGGGGAAGACCATCTCGCGCGGGGTTGGCAGACTTGGCGGCGCATCATGGATCTCCAGGTATGAGGGCGGCGACGCGGCGCCACCGCCCTGGAGCATTGACATTCCTCCGCACTGGGCGGAACCGTCGACATCATTTCTCTCCTTGCATTGTAACGACCGGGGGCTCGACCGGTTCAAGTCCTGCGTCCAGGCCATCAAGCGGCGGGGCAGATCCATCGTGCGGGCCAGAGTCGCCTCCCTCCGAGGGTCGCTCCTTGCCAAAGCCCAGGGTGCGCAGCAGGTCATTGACGTTGTGGTGTGTGACCATGTCGTCCCGCTTCGACCGCACCTCGTGCAGGATGCTCCTGAGGAACCCGATGATCTCATCCGACGTCCGAGCTGCACTCGCGCCCGTGATCCCGCTGGCTCTCTGGCTCTCGTGATCGCCATCCTCCGCGAAAACCGTTGCGTCATAGTGCACGCTCTGGCGGTCATCCGGGTAGATCGATGGAGTGTGGAAGATGCGACTGCCGATCACCATGGAGAAGATCGAGGGGAGCACCAGCAGGGTCGCGAAGGTGGACATGACCAGTCCGCCGATCACAGCCAGTCCCAGCGGGGCCTGCATCTGGCTGCCTCGTTCCAGCGCCAGCGCCATGGGCACCATACCCACCGTCATGGCGCAGGCCGTCATGAGAATCGGCCGCAGCCGGTCGCCCGCGCCCACCACCGCAGCCTCGCTGGCTCTTGCTCCCGCTTTCCAGTATTCATCCATGAACGTGACCAGCAGGACCGAGTTGGACACCGAGACGCCCAGACTCATGATCGAACCCATGAACGACTCGATGTTCAGCGAGGTGTTGGTGAAGTAAAGAATGGTCGCGATGCCGGCGAGCACGCCGGGGACGGCACCGATGGAGATCAGGGCCAGCCGGGGCGACTGGAAGTAGGCCGTGAGCAGCACGAAGATCACGAACACCGCCACTCCCATTCCCACATACAAGGCCTTGAACATCTCCAGCATGGGCGGCAACTGACCCATCGGCTCGACGCGGACGCCGCGGGGCGGCTCACCAGCCGTGGCAATCGCCTGCGCCACCTGGTCCGACGCCCGGCCCATGTCCTCGCCTTCCACGTTGGACACGAGCGTCACGTAGCGCTGCGACATGTCGCGGTCGAGCTCACCGGGGCGAACGCCCTGGCGCACCTTCGCCACGTCGCGGATCATCAGGTTCACCAGCGGATTGACCGATTCCAGCGGCAAGATCTCCACGTCCTCGGGCTTCTCCATGCGGAGGGGCGGAATCTGGATCTGGACCAGGTAGTCAAAGCCGGTCTTCACGTCCACCCAGTAGTTCAGGTTGGCGAAGCGTGTGGAGGCCGTCGCCATCACCAGGGCGTGGGCCACGTCCTCGACGTTCACATTGCTCAGACCGGCCTTCTCGCGGTCGATATTGACCTCGACACTCGGATAATCGAGCGTCTGGTCGAACGAAACGTCGCGCAGGAACGGGTTCTCCTTGAGTCTTCCGGCGATCTTCTCGGCGTGCTGCCGCACCATCTTCAGGTCGGTGCCGACCACGCGCACCGCGATGGGCTTGGCCGAGCCGAAGCTCATGACGCTGGTCACGATGTCGCCGGGCTCGAAACCGAAGGTCGACTTCCTGGCCTCGATCTGGGCGTCGTTCTTCGACAGGCCCCCCTGCTCCAGCCGCTGGGCCAGCCAGGGAATCACGCGCTCGGGAAGCACCTTGCGCAGCTTCTCCCGGAACCGGTCCAGCTTGATTCCACTGTCTTCGCGCAAGGCCACGCGCAGCTGGCCGTCGTCGGGCCCGCGCATGAACAGCACCATGTTGTCGATGCCGAAGTTCGGCGCCACCTGACCCACGAAACCCATAGTGATCTGGATGTTCTCGGGTTTCGCCTCGCGCTCGATCTCTTCCAGGCACTTCACGGCCATCTGCCGGGTGAGCTCGAAGTTCGAGCCCGGCGGAGGCCGGAACCGCAGCACGAACTGCCCCGAATCGATCTGCGGGAACAGTTCCTTGCCGACCTGAGAACCGAACAACCAGAGAATCAGGCCGCAGATCGCCAGGTAAGCCGGGACGACGACGCGCCGCGCGCGCACGAACCAGCCCACCAGCATTCGATAGCCGCCAAGGAAACGAGCGAACAACCCGCCGGCCTGGTCATGATGACCCGCATGGGACAGCAGACTCACACACAGAATGGGCACGAGCGTGCTGGAAAGCAGGTAGGCCGTGATCATGGCGAAACCCACGGCCAGTGTCAGCGGCATGAAGAGCGACCGCAACGGGTCGGCCATGATGAATGCGGGGACGAATACCGACAAGATGCACAGCAGGGCGAGCAGTATGGGCACCGCCGTGGTAAGGCTACCGTGGAGTACGGCCGTGGCGATCTTCGGCGTGCGCGCCATCTGCACGTTCACATTCTCGATGGTGACCGTTGCCATATCCACAAGGATGCCGATGGCCAGAGCCAGCCCGCCCAGCGACATGATGTTGATGGTGTTGCCCGTCACCCAGAGCCCGAAGAGCGAGCCCAGCAGGGCCAGGGGAATGGTGAGCACCACGACCACCACGCTCCTCCAGTCGCGGAGGAACAGCAGGATCATCAGCCCCGTCAGGCCCGCGCCGATCAATCCCTCGGTGGCGACGCTCTCCACCGCGGCGACCACCGTGGGCGATTCGTCGAACTCGAAGTTCACCGTCACGTCCTTGGGCACCGCGTCGCGGAAGAGCTGCATCGACCTGTGAACGTCGGCCACGACGGCCAGCGTCGAGCCGGTGTCCTTCTTGATGATCGGCAAGTACACCGACTTCTTGCCGTTGACCAGCGCGTAGCCGTAGGTGATGTCGGTGTCATCCGAGAACGTCGCCACGTCGCGCAGGTAAACGTTCAGACCGATCTTGAGCGGAATATCTCCCAGACGGCTGATGTCCACCACGGTCGCATTGTTGGCGACCACCGGCATGGAATCCTTGATGTAAATATTCCCCGCCGGAATGATCGTGTTCCCCTTCGACAGGGCCTCGATCACCTGATGCG
Source organism: uncultured Planctomycetaceae bacterium (assembly GCA_963833985.1). Classification (GTDB taxonomy): domain Bacteria; phylum Planctomycetota; class Planctomycetia; order Isosphaerales; family Isosphaeraceae; genus Aquisphaera. Next base: position 3,219,360 of record CAWIAD010000002.1, on the reverse strand, counting down.
GCGTGACGTTGTAATCGCGCAGCTTGTGCGGATCGACATTGATGACGATGGACCGCATGTTCGGGCCGAACGGCGAGATCGCCACCGTGCCGGGCACGAACTTCTGCACCAGCGGCCGCACCACGTTCTGCGCCAGGTCCCCCATCGCCCCCAGGGACGTCTCCTTGCTCTCGAAGACCAGGTAGCCCACCGGCACGCTGCCGGCGTCCATGCGCATGATCATCGGCGGCAACGTCCCCTTGGGCATCCACGACATGGCCCGGTCGGACATTGCTACCACCTGAGCCATTGCCTGGCCCATGTCGGTGCCGGGAAAGAACGACAGTTCACAGAGAGCCACCTGCTGGATGTTCCGGGTATTGATGTCCTGGATGCCATCCACGTACTGGAAGTAGAGTTCCAGCTGGTTGACGATGAAGCCCTCGATCTGGTCGGCGCTCATGCCGATGTAGTCGAGAAAGACGTAGATTTTTGGTGTGTTCAGCGAGGGAAAGATATCCACTCGCATGCGGTTGTAGGCAAGGATGCCACCGCTGACCAGAGCCACGACCATCATCATGGTCGTCACGGGACGCCGCATCGCGAAGACGGTGGGATTCATGAAGCGATCCCCCAACCGGCTCGCTCGCGTGAGATCTACTCACGCCGAAAGCGCGCCGGTCGCACGAGAGTGAAGGTGTGTACCCTTTGGTTCATTAAGATATTTTCACGATAAAGCATGGACGTGATTTGCCTCTCCTTGTTTAGACACCGTTGGATGACTGCTGGCAAGTGGGTACAGCCGATATCGGGAAGAATTCGCTGTTCCGCCCGGGATGACATCAGGTGACGCCGCGCAGCTCGTGACGTCGACATGGGAATGATCCGGTTCGCGCTTCCGTCCGGGCCAGCAATCGCGCGCCTTCGACAGGGGAGAGATGAACTCTTCCAGTAACTCGGGATAGACGCCCATCCGGAGTTCCTCGGAGTCACTGGCCGATGGGTTCGCGTGCGGAATAAGGCCGCCATGGCCGCATTCTTCGCGGACTTCGCGGGTCGGCACCCACCGAGGTTGTCTCGATGGGAGCCGATGGCGGGCTTGAGCGGTTTTCACTCGGATCGCAGACTGAGACCGGGGGGCAGGCATTCCTGCCTGCCGGAGCAGGCCTGCCCTGGCAGACAGGAATGTCTGCCCCCCCTTTCACAACTCAGAAACGGCCTGCAACCGTCAGAAAACCGCCCAGGGTTGATGAGTTCACTCGCGGATCCCCGCCACGGGCGGAGTCGCCGTTTCAAGCGGGTTTGCTGTGCTGGCGACTTCCGTCTGCCCCTGTGCCGACGCCACCTTCACGGGTGCGCCGTCGGCCAGGGTCGACAGGTCGCCCAGGATCACCTGCTCCGATCCGTTGATTCGCTTCCAGGGGTGGTCCGTGGGTTTTGCCCTGGGCCGCTCCAGGTTGGTGACCTCGATCCATTCGCCGTCGCTGACGCCGGTCTGGATCTCGACGCGCCGGGCATGGCCGTCCTGGTACAGCCAGCAGAAGGTCTGGTCGCCGCTGTGCATCAGCGCCGAGACCGGCAGGGCACGAACCCCCGGGCATCGATGATCACGTTCGCGTAGGCGTACATACCGGGCAAGAGCTGTCCGCCGGGGTTGGGCAGGTCGACCTCGGCGCGCAGCGTGCGGCTCTTGACATTCAGCGCCCACGAGGTGCGCGTCACGGTGCCGACGATCGGCTCGTCGCGGTACGCCCGCGCCAGCACGCTCGCCTTGGTGCCGACCATCACTGAATTGGCGTCTTGCTCGGGAATATCCACGAAGATGCGTACCTTGTCGGTCCGGTCGACGACGTAGATCGGAGCGGCGTTTCCGGAGGGCGAAAGGTGCGAAGCACGGATGTCCGTGGTCGGATCTCCCGAGGACGGCAGGACGAAGTCAAACGTGTTGGCGTTCCGGGACACCACGACCCCGTCGAAGGGCGCGGTGAGCGTGAGGTAGCCGACCCACGCTTCGATCCGCTTGGCCTCGCTGGTGGCCACCGCCAGGTCGGCCTTGGCCACCGAGACGTCCACCCGCGTCTTGGCCAGAGTGGCCCTCCTGGAAAGCAGTTGTGCGTCCGCCTTGGCGATGCTGGCTTTCGCCGCGTCTCTCGAAGCCGAGGCCGACTTCCACTGGTTGGTGGATTCCAGGAGGATCTGCGGATCGACGACGCCCTGCCTGACCTCGTGCGTGAGCCGCTTGACCTCGGTGTCCCAGCGATCGACTTCGGCCTCGTACTTGGCCAGGATCGCTTTCGCCTCCACCAGCCGCGCCTCGGCAGCCTGTACGTCCGCCGAGGCCACCTGCACCATCTTGGTGGCAAGGTCCACGCGTTCCACGTCAAGCTGGACGGTGGCGTTCTTGGTGCCGAAATCCTCCACCAGCTCGGGCACGAAGAGCGTGGCCAGAACGTCCCCCTTCTTCACCTTGTCGCCGATGTCGGCGATCCAGTGATCGATGTACGCCGTGAGCTTGGGATAGATCGAGGTTCGTTCGAACGACTCGATGAAGCTGGGCTGGCCGACTTCCCGCACGATCTTGCGCACCTCGGGCTGCACGATCCGCACGGTGGGCGGCTCAGCGACGCTCTTGCCATCGGCCTTTTCATGAGATCCGCAGCCTGGCACCGCGGCTAGGAACAGCGCAAGACATGCCACCGGGCGTAAACCCAGGCAGCGTTCACGAACGAAGCACGTGGCAACTCGATTCATCAGGGACCTCCAGAGGAATGGGCGGTGCACACGGGCGACCGCCCCGAACATCTTTCCAATGTGTAACCGCAACAGCGTCTTTTGCCTGGCATGCTGGAAATACATGGAGATCTCCAGATCAGTGGGGTACGCGTGGCGCACCGTGTGGATCGGAACCTGAATCCTCGCCACCATTGAACTCCTCGGGCCCGGCAGCATCCGGATGCTCCTTGGTGAAGCCGAGGGTGTGCAGCAGATCGTCCACGGTGTGGTGGGTGAGCATGTCATGCCGCTTCGAGCGGACCTCGTGCAGGATGCTCCTGAGGAACCCGAGAAGCTCGTCCACCGTGTGGTGCTTCACCACCTCGTGGGCAGACGACTCGGCCTCCTCGCCATGGTCGACCTCGTCGGCAAACACCCGCGGGTCGTAGTGCACGCTCTCACGGTCATCCGGATAGATGGACGGCGAGCGGTAGGCGCTGCGGCCGATCACCACCGAGAAGATCGAGGGGAGCACCAGCAGGGTAGCGAAGGTGGACATCACCAGTCCGCCGATCACCGCCAGTCCCAGCGGGGCCTGCATCTGGCTGCCTCGTTCCAGCGCCAGCGCCATGGGCACCATACCCACCGTCATGGCACAGGCCGTCATGAGAATCGGCCGCAGTCGGTCGCCGGCGCCCAGGATGGCCGCCTTGGTCGCCGGCGCCCCGCCTTTCCAGTGTTCGTCCATGAACGTGACCAGCATGACCGAGTTGGAAACCGAGACGCCCAGGCTCATGATCGAACCCATGAACGACTCGATGTTCAGCGAGGTGTTGGTGAAGTAAAGCATGGTCGCGATGCCGGCCAGCACGCCGGGGACGGCGCCGATGGAGATCAGGGCCAGCCGGGGCGACTGGAAGTAGGCCGTGAGCAGCACGAAGATCACGAACACCGCCACTCCCATTCCCACATACAAGGCCTTGAACATCTCCAGCATGGGCGGCAACTGACCCATCGGCTCGACGCGGACTCCGCGGGGCGGTTCACCAGCCGTGGCAATCGCCTGCGCCACCTGGTCCGACGCCCGGCCCATGTCCTCGCCTTCCACGTTGGCCACCAGCGTCAGGTAACGCTGGGACATGTCGCGGTCGAGCTCGCCGGGGCGAACGCCCTGGCGCACCTTCGCCACGTCCCGGATCATCAGGTTCACCAGTGGATTGACCGATTCCAGCGGCAGCGTCTCCACGTCCTCCGCCTTGTTCATGCGGAGGGGCGGAATCTGGATCTGGACCAGGTAGTCAAAGCCCGTCTTGACGTCCACCCAGTAGTTCAGGTTGGCGAAGCGGGTGGAGGCCGTGGCCATGACCAGGGCGTGCGCCACGTCCTCGACGCTGGCACCGCTGAGGCCCGCCTTCTCGCGATCGATCTCCACCTCGACGGTGGGGTAATCGAGCGTCTGCTGGAACTCAACGTCCCGCAAGAACGGGATGCGCTTCATCTCGGCGGCGATCTTCTCGGCGTGCTGCCGCACCATCTTCAGGTCGGTGCCGACCACGCGCACCGCGATGGGCTTGGCCGAGCCGAAGCTCATGACGTTGGTCACGATGTCGCCGGGCTCGAAACCGAAGGTCGACTTCTTGGCCTCGATCAGGGCGTCGTTCTTCGACAGGCCCCCCTGCTCCAGCCGCTGGGCCAGCCAGGGGATCACGCGCTCGGGAAGCACCTTGCGCAGTTTCTCCCGGAACCGGTCCAGCTTGATTCCACTCTCTTCCCGCAAGGCCACGCGTAGCTGGCCGTCGTCGGGCCCGCGCATGAACAGCACCATGTTATCGATGCCGAAGTTCGGCGCCACCTGACCCACGAAACCCATCGTGATCTGGATGTTCTCGGGCTTCGCCTCGCGCTCGATCTCTTCCAGGCACTTCACGGCCATCTGCCGGGTGAGCTCGAAGTTCGAGCCCGGCGGAGGCCGGAACCGCAGCACGAACTGTCCCGAATCGATCTGCGGGAAGAGCTCCTTGCCGACCTGCAACCCCAGCAGCCAGAGGATGAGTCCGCAAGCTGCGAGATATCCCGGCACCAGGAGCCAGCGGGCACGCACGAACGCGTTCACCAGCTTGCGATAGACGTGCAGGATCTTACCGAAGAATCCCGCTTCCTCATCGTGATGACCCATGTGCCGCAGCAAGGTCACGCACATGATCGGCACGAACGTGCTGGAGAGGAGATACGACGAGATCATGGCAAAGCCCACGCCCAGGGTCAGGGGCATGAACAGAGACCGCAACGGGTCGGCCATGATGAACGCCGGTATGAACACAGAGAGGATGCACAGCAGGGCCAGCAGCCGGGGCACTGCCGTGATCAAGCTGCCGTGGAGCACGGCCGACGCTATATTCTGCGTATGTTCCATCTGCACGTGAATACATTCCACGGTCACGGTGGACTCGTCCACGAGGATGCCGATGGCCAGCGCCATGCCGCCCAGCGACATGATGTTGATGGTGTTGCCCGTCACCCAGAGCCCGAACAGCGAGCCGAGCAGGGCCAGCGGGATGTTCGATACCACGACCAGCACGCTCCTCCAGTCCTTAAGGAACAGGAGGATCATCAGCCCCGTCAGACCCGCGCCGATCAATCCCTCGGTGGCGACGCTCTCCACCGCGGCGACCACCGTGGGCGATTCGTCGAACTCGAAGTTCACCGTCACGTCCTTGGGCACCGCGTCGCGGAAGAGCTGCATCGACCTGTGAACGTCGGCCACGACCGTGAGGGTCGAGCCGGTGTCTTTCTTGATGATCGGCAAGTACACCGACTTCTTGCCGTTGACCAGCGCGTAGCCGTAGGTGATGTCGGTGTCATCCGAGAACGTTGCCACGTCGCGCAGGTAAACGTTCAGCCCTAGCTTGACCGGAATGTCTCCCAGACGCTTGATGTCCACCACGGTCGCATTGTTGGCGACCACCGGCATGGAATCCTTGATGTAAATGTTCCCCGCCGGAATGATCGTGTTCCCCTTCGACAGGGCGGTGATGATTTGCTGCGGCGTGACGTTGTAGTCCAGTAGCTTGTTCGGATCGACATTGATGACGATGGACCGCATGTTCGGGCCGAACGGCGAGATCGCCACCGTGCCGGGCACAAACTTCTGCACCAGCGGCCGCACCACGTTCTGCGCCAGGTCCCCCATCGCCCCCAGGGACGTCTCCTTGCTCTCGAAGACCAGGTAGCCCACCGGCACGCTGCCGGCGTCCATGCGCATGATCATCGGCGGCAACGTCCCCTTGGGCATCCACGACATGGCCCGGTCGGACATCGCTACCACCTGAGCCATTGCCTGGCCCATGTCGGTGCCGGGAAAGAACGACAGTTCACAGAGCGCCACCTGCTGGATGTTCCGGGTATTGATGTCCTGGATGCCATCCACGTACTGGAAGTAGAGTTCCAGCTGGTTGACGATGAAGCCCTCGACCTGGTCCGGACTCATGCCGATGTAGTCGAGAAAGACGTAGATTTTTGGTGTGTTGAGCGAGGGAAAGATGTCGACGCGCATGCGGCTGTAAGCGAGGACGCCCCCGCTGATGAGCGCCACGACCATCATCATGGTCGTCACGGGACGCCGCATGGCAAATACGGTTGGATTCATGGACAGAGTGACTCCCAAAGGACTCGCCGCATGCCCTGGCCGCGACTCCCCGCGGCCTGCACGTTCCCGGAGACGGAGCAGCCGTGATCCGCTGTCGTTACAGGTTCACAAACAAACTACGAAAACCAGCCCGTGTGCCCGGCACTGGCCCGTGCGAACCGCTCCGCCAGGAGCCGCGGCCCTGGACGCGGTGCCGCCATCGTACGCGTCACCCCGGAGTCCCTCTCGCAGAGAAGGAGAGCGGGTGCGGCGCGGCGGATGAGCAGCTCGACCGTTCACGAAGCCAGTGCGCAGTCACCTGAGGCGAGATCCGTGCCACTCAAAGCAGAACGTGCGCACGACCCGTGGCGGGGCGCCTGTCGGAGTGCGTCGCTGCTGGCATGGCATGGCATGCCTGAGGAAATGCATCGATTGAATTATCGATCAGTGACTTCAGCCCGCAGGGTTGATCTAACAGCGGAGGGGATAGTGGTCGTTGCCGAACTCCGCGAATGTGACGTCCTGATAACTTCGCAAGGTGCGAGACGGCGTGGACACGAGGCGAATGGTGCGCGGCCCGTGAGAGCCGTTCCGCTCCATTTGCTCATGCCTGGAGATGGCCTTCAGGCGAGCCAGCCCGGAAAGGTGCGAAGAGGCCGCCAGTGGCGAAAGGCTCTTGGCGGGCAGCGCGAAGTGACGCCGCAGGGTGCTGGCACTGAGACCATTCTCGGCATGCATTGGCGATAGGGAGAGCGCGGCGACCAATGCAATGGAGATCGCGGATCGAAACAGGATATGGTCGAGGTCTGAACGAATCATCGGGCCTCGAGTACTGAGGATGACCGGTACCTACTGAACTGTAGGGAAGATCGGCATGCCTGTCAATCCTCGATGCGGGGGTATTCGTGCATGCCGGTCACCTTGTCCAGAAGAACCCTGGCTTCAGGTGCTCTGCCAGATTACATTCGCATGCTTCCTGATATGCCGCGGCACCGGTCCGTTTTCGGCCCGCTTTGACTTCCCCTCGAGAACGATTCGTGATGATTGGCCCCTTCTCTTCCTCACAATCACAGTCGGGCACTGGGCGCGGTCCCCTCTTCTGTCCCGGCTGTCGCACACCCGCGGCTGCCGGGGTGCGAGAGGGCCTCTGTCCGGCCTGCGGCGATCGGCTGATCCGGCAGGGATACTGTCCGGTCTGTGAGGATTTCTGGCTGCTGGCCGCCGGCACGTCCTGCCCCAAGCACGACTTGCCACTGGACGAGCAGGGTCCGCCGTTGCTCCTCGAACGGCTCGAGGCTCCTGTCCACTGGGTCACGGTCTGCCATTGCTCCAGCTCGCTGGCCGCGCAGGCGCCGCGCATCAGGCTTGAGGCCGAGGGAATTCCAACCCTGCTGGATGAAGGGTACATGGGCGCCCCGTCCCTGTACCATGCACACGGTCGGGGAGTCCCGTTGAAGGTGCCGGAGCGATACACCGGCGAGGCGCGGATCATCCTCGCGCAAACCTGGACAGCCCTCGCCGCGGAACTGGACTTGGAGCCTGAGGACGAGGACGAGGTCGAGGACGAGGTCAATGGCAGTGGAGATGACGCGCCCCAGGCAGCGGAACCGGATCGCGCGGATCTCGCCGACGAGGGAGACGCACTGCGGCGGAGCCTGCTGTTCTTGATCGCCATCGGCCTCCCTGCGCTGCTGGCCTTGTTTCTCTTGCTCAGGCACTGGGCGGAACGCTGAGTGCGGCAACACGGCCCTGGTTCAAGGCGGTGACCGCGGCAGGTCCCGCGCCATCACCGCGCGGCGGGCTGGTCGCTCAACCAGAGCGCCTTGAAATAGCGCAGGACGCGCTCCGGATCGGAGCTCTCGGGAATCTCGGCCAGGGTATAGCCCTCGAACTTCTGAGCCGCCAGCAAGGCGAAGAGCTCGCGCCAGGGATAGGACGCGTCGTACAGGTCGCGGAGGTGTACCTCGCGGACCGAGCGTGCCACCAGGGCGAACGTCTCCTTGATCGATCCGGCTTGCACGTCCGTCGGGTTCGAGTTCCAGCAGGTGAAGACGTTGGGGTGGTCGGCGTAGGTGATGATGCGGGCGAAGTGCTTCAGCTCCTGCGTGATCGCTCCATGCACCTCGACACGGATCTCAATTCCGAAGCCGGCGGCATCCTCGGCAACCTCATGGAGCGAGCGGCCGATCTGCCGGAGCGTGGCATCCAGGTTCGCACCGCGAGGAATGCCATTGGGCCGCACCTTCACGCCCGGCGCGCCGATGTCGTGGGCGAGGCGGACGTACTCCTTCGTGCCAGCGATGTTCTGGCGGACCACCGCAGGATCCATCGCCTGGTATTCGAACGCGCTTCCCAGGCCGGCAAGATGCACCGGGGAGTCCTGGAATCGCTTGCGGACTTCCGAGCGCTCGTCCGCCGTCAGGCTGACCTCCACCTTGTGGGCATGCCCGGTACGCAGCTCCACGCCCGCATAGCCGAGCTTTTCAAGCCGGGCCAGAATGGTCGGCAGGTCCCAGTCCTTCGCGATGTTGTAGGTCACGATGCCAAGCTGGAACATGTTGCTTCCGTCCTCGAAAAGGCGGTTGCGCGTGGCGATTGCTCACAAGCTGTCGGACCGGATGACCTCGCCCGCACTACGGGTGATGAGAGCCTTCAGCGTCTCCGGGCTGATGGACATCTTGATGAAGCGGATGGCGCCATCGGCCGTGGCCGCGTTGAACCCGCCGGGATGCGCGGAGCCTGCGCCCAGGGAGCGCCCTCCGCCTGGTTCGGGAAGAGGAGCTCGTCGGGCATCGTCCAGAGAACGGCCTCCCTGGCCTCGACGATCGCCAGCGTGTTTGAGGTCCCGTCCGTGAAATCCGCAATGCTCAGGTCGCGGCCGGGTTCAAAAAACGCGCCGGGGCCCGTGAAGCCGCGGTACGTCGTGGTGAAGGGCGGGCCAGTCCCCCGGCTCGGGCACTGGAACACACCCGGCATGGCGGGGATGAGCTCCTTGTTGTGCGGACTGTCCCAGGGCTCGTCCAGCTTGAACTTGCTGTAGAGCACCGCTTGATCGATGTAGGGCAAGATCGCCACGCGCCAGCTCAGGAGCCGCTTGCCGTCCTTGCTGGTGATGTTGCGCGGGAAGGCGTTCGTGGCCGAATGGTAGTTGTGCATCGCCAGCATGATCAGCTTCATGTTGTTCGTGCACTGGGCCCGCCGCGCCGCCTCGCGGGCAGCCTGGACGGCCGGCAGCAGCAGGGCGATCAGCACCGGCATTTCCGTGCCCACGTTGAGCGAGGGAGCCGGGAAGGGAAACGCCTGAGTCGACGTCATGCGGATCGACTCATCGCCGACCGCGATCGTAAGATGGGAAGGAAAGAGGTACGTTCGTAGCTGGTCGGGGTCGGGAATGCGGTCGGGATCGATTTGCAGCCTGAGGGCCGATCTCGCACCCTGGCCAGGCATGGCCGGCGGCGCGCCGGGTGCCCGCTGCTGGCTGGCGGCCAGGCCGATCAACTGAACGAGCGAGGGAACGTTGCAGAGCAGTTCGGGGAGCAACCCACTCGGGTCGAAACGGGAAACAAACATGGCCTCCCGTCCCCACGTCTCCTCGCCCGGTGGACCGTTCCAGGCAACCACCGACCGGGCCGCGCGCGCCACCTTCGGGGATCCGGCCAGGATGAGCGTCTTGTGCTCGGAGTCGATGAGGATCGTCGGCCGCAGGCCCGCGGGAGTGGGGACGACGGCCGGAGGCACGGCCAGGGTGTAGCCGTGCTCGGAAGCCGGCAGGCGTCGGAACTCCGCGAACTCCGCCCCCGGAAGAAGCGTCTGCCCGGCCCTCGACGGCACCATCGCCCCCGCGCGTTTGAGCTCGCGGTTGGCGAAGTCGATCAGCCGATCGAGGGTCGCCGCGAAGGCGCTCGCGTCCTTCAGCTCGGCGGCTACCGCCCAGTCGGGTGGGTGGAACCAGAACGAGAAAATGCTCCCCAGAGAGCTTCCGGCCGGCTGGAGGATGACGACCCGCGGCCCGACGTGCGCGAACAGGTCATCGCGCAGGCTCAGACCACTGCGCTCCCGGAACGACGCGGCCAGTTGTTGAATCCGTGCGGCGGAATTCGGATCGTCCCGTTCCAGAAGGGCCATGATTGTCTGGGCCGTCTTGACGGGATCGATCGACAGCAGCGTGTACCCATCGGCCCCCCTGGCTGTCCTGATGCTCGTTCCGGCCGGGATGGCAGGCTGCTCGAGCAGGGCGAGGAGCCCGCGCCGGGGCCGCGGTGCCTGGACGCCAACCGAGAAGACCGTCTTCTTGCCATCGAGCCCCCAGCGCGCCTCGATCCGCTCGATGTCATCCAGGCCAAGCTCGTGGGCCCGAGGCGGCATCGGCGGCAAGACCGAGAGCTTCACGAACAGCCTGCCCAGCGGCGCCGCGCCGGCGTCAAGCCGCTCGACCTTCGTGTAATTCGGATCTCTCAGCACGCTGGGCGTCTTGCCGTCAAGAGCCGCGGCGATCATGTTGCCGCGATCGCTCGCCGCGAGCTGGAACACGAAATCGTCCTTTTCGAACCACCAGCGGATGCCACCCAGCAAGCCGTTATCGAACAACCAGAGCTTGCGACCCCCCTCCTGGACCTCCCGCGCGGCCGGCGGATTGAGCGGAGGGATGCTCTTCAAGACGCGGCGGAAGAGCTCATTCCGCCTGGCGTCTCGCACCACGACGAGATAACCAGCCGGGCCACGCACCTGCGGTTTCTCCAGCACGGCGACGGCGAAACCGTGATCGAGCAGCCATGTGACCAGCTCAGTGATCTGCTTACCGGAGAACGGCAGTCGGCGAGCCGAGCGCAATCCATGGTCGGCGAGCTGTGCCAGCACGTCCTCGAGCATAGCGCCGAGCGTTGTCTCGTTGAGCATCTTCTGAAAGGAGGTCGACTTCCAGGCGCCGGGGTTGCTTCCTGACCCCTCGTGAACCAGGACCGCGCCCAGACCTTCCGCGGGGATGCACCGGCTCAGCGATGGCGCGGCTTCCGTTTGCGCCCACACCTGGGAGGAAAGGCCCAGCGCAATCCCGAGTGCTGCGGCCGCGACCGAAAAGACCACCGTCCGCTTGCTGCATGCCCGGCTCTGGTTCATGGCCTGGCTCCTAACGACATTGTTCTGACCGCGATTCCGACCCTGGGTGCCTCACTCGCGAACATACCAGGGCTGTTGCGCCTCTCCAAAGAAAAAGCACCCCTCCGGGTGGAAGAGCGAGCAGTCAGCCAGGAGGACGGGTGTCTGGAGACTGGACGAACGCGACGCCGGAGCTTAACGTAGGAGTGTCTGATCGATCCCGGACCGGGTAGCTCAGTCGGTAGAGCAACGGACTTCGAGCGCTTCTTGAAAGGGACGCGCCGTTCGGAGCCTCGCGCGGGAAGAAGCGGAACCGCGACGAGTGGATGCCGCAGTATGCTGGGACGCCCTCAGAGCCCACTCGCCACAACGTGGCCGGCAACGGCGAGCGTGATGGCCTGAAAAGCAGGGGGATTGGGTAATCAGCAGGCAAGGGACCGGTGGAGCACCGGCCCCGGCCCCAGAGACTAGACGCGGCACGCCTGCGATGGCGAAGAGATAGTCCAGACCATCAACATCCTGTCCGCGATACGTGCGCCAGCTCGATGCGGTCAGGGTGGTCGGTGAAAGCCGATGAGGCAAGTTAATCCGTTGGTCGAGGGTTCGAGCCCCTCCCCGGTCATTCAAAAAAGAAAGCAGAGCATGCCCCGGCGCTTCGTTCCGCTTACGAGCGGACGCAGTTGCGGCCTTGGTGCTTGGCGCGGTAGAGGGCGGCATCGGCGCGTGCGATCAGCGAGTCCCAGCTATCCGCGGGGGTCGTCTCGGCAACCCCGATGCTCGCCGATAAGCCTGGCAGGCTCGCGTTCCCTGAGCGACTGGAGTCCATGATCCCCGCTCGAATTCGCTCCGCGATGGCGGTCGCGAAGTCCAGGCCGGTGTTGGGCAGGAGCACCAGGAACTCGTCGCCTCCGTAGCGCCCGGCGAGATCCGTATCGCGGCAGGCGCTCAGCAGCAGCCTGGCGATACCGACCAGCACGGTATCCCCTGCGGGATGGCCAAGGGAATCGTTGATTTCCTTGAAATGGTCGAGGTCGACCATGATAACCGAGAACCGGCGGCCCGAATGGCGGCAGAGCATCACCTGCTCGGTGACGAACGCGGTCAGGGAGTGCCTGTTGGCCAGTCCGGTCAGTGGATCGCGCTCCGCTAGTTCCCGCGCCGAACGGTATGCCGACTCCAGCGCCAGGTCCACTCCGGCGTCACGGAAGATCTCCACCGCTCCAACCACCCTGCCGCAGTCGTCGGTCACGGGAGACGTGCGTACCTCGACCGGCACACGTCCGCCATTCTTGTGCCTGAGGAAAACCCGCTTGCAGTGTTGCGACCTGGTCTGGATGCTGGCGACCAGAGGACAGCGGTCCTGGCAAAGGTGGCAACCGGTTGGGTCGGTATGATCCAGAATGTTGTCGAAGCAGAAGCTCCCCACGACTTCGGACGCAGCATGGCCCGAGATCCGCTCTGCGCCGTCGTTCCAGTAGAGAATCCGCCGCCTGGTATCGACGAAGTAGACACCGTCGTAGAGCTCGTCGAGCATCTTCTTGAAGAAATCAACGAGAATGGGTGGTTCAAGATCCGCGGGGCCGTGCGTTGCGGGTTCCGGTTGATCCGGGCCGGGGAGAGCAGTCGCCGTTTGCGCCATGGAGTTCATCAGGCTGTTTCCGTCCGACCAGCCGTGAATGAGTGATTCCCGTTCCGATATGCCGAGTTCGGAAAACGACGAGGTGCCATTTTTTCAAGTCTAGATCACGTCTGAACTCGATTTCGTTCTCGGCTGTATCAAGGTGGTGGCACCCGGTTTCCGGAGTCGGATCACTTCTTCGTATCCGATTTTTTCCGGCGTGAATGCCCTGTTCCCTTCTTCACGGGGACCGGCTCGTTGACAACCGCGGCCAGCAGTTCGGCAAGGCGCCGGCCCGCGTCACAGGAGCAGGCCGCCAGTTCGACCATTTCCGCAAAGCTGAGCTGGGGGTCGGGAAACGGCAACCGCCCCTCGGCCTGCGTGGCGGTGGCCACCAGCGCGTACTGCTTGTTGCGGTGCCGGACCTTGATGCCGCAACGCTTGAATAGCTCGAGCTCGCGGTAGAAGGTTCTCAATCCGATGTTCAGATGGGTCAGGATCGCGTCCCTTGTCCGGGCGGTATCAGCCAGGAACCAGACCAGCCGATGGAGTCTTGCCGCACGTTGCAAGGTGATGTGAACCGAAGGCCGACGTCGCGTATTTGCAGGCTTGGGCATGATGGACCGTCCAGTCAGGACCGTGAAAGGTCCGCGACAAAAGTTGCGCATCGACAGTGGCTGCGGCGTGCAGGCAGCAACCGGCATCGGTCGCGATTGATCCGCTTGCGGGATCTAAATCCATTCTTTCCCGCGACTCCGCCAACGCACGGATCGTTGCTCCAGAAAAAGACTTCCGGTTGTCGGGGCTGTAGGGACTGGAACAATTCTAACGAATTTCTCAAGGATTCCGATCCCGTGGCCGATTCTCTAAGAACGTCCACCATTTCTCCGGACACGAAGAGTGCCCGTCAAGATCGCACACAATCATCGTTGCGTGCAAAAGGTATCCCTGATCCGCGGGCGTTTCCCTGGGAGAAATGGATCAGGTCGAGCCTCAATCGATGTTCGAGCGATGCGCTCGGTCGGTCGGCCGGCCCCGCTTCCTGGAATAAGGTGTCAGATCCATGTCGACGCGAAAGCCGGCGCCAGCGAGGAGGTCTCTTCGACCCTTGGCCGAGAGCCTGGAAACCCGCCAGTTGCTTTCTTCGCTCTCGACCGTGCCCTCCGCCACGGTCTCCGGGACAGACAGCAAGGGCGACAGGTGGACACTGACGCTCTACGGTCCGGGAACCCTGAATGTTGTGGACAAAAGCGGTGTGGCTTTCACCAAGGCCAACCAGTACACGCCGAATGACATCTACCTGATCACGGTGTCCGGCACGGTCACGTCCCAGAGCCGGCTGGTCGGCAAGGTCACCTATGTTCCTACAGGCTCCGATGGCCGCGTGTTCTTCCAGCAGCTCAATGTCAACAACACGGGTGCGTACCCGGAGCTCAATACCGCGCTGGTGCGGCCCAAGGCGGCTGCGCCGCAGAACGGCATCGCCGCCGTCGACATGCCGAATTTCTGGCTGGGCGATACCAGCGGCACGGCGCCAACGGCGAACTCGAATTACCACTCCGTTGCCGGCGTCATTGGCTCTACACCGTTCAAGCTGGCCGGCGGTATCGAGGCGCCGGAAGGAATCAACACGCTTCGTTTTGGAGGCGTCGACACGACGTACACGCCAGCCGGCGGAACCCCGCTGAACAAGACCAACCAGAATAATGAATTCATCATCAACCTGGGCCCGCCGATTGTCAGCGGCACCAGCATCATCGTCAACAAGGTCATCACCGACGGCAGCTCGAGCACCTCAGGAACCACGACGACAACCTTTCAGGACAGCGTCAGCTTCGTGGTCAACGGCCGGATCGACCTGTTCCAGGCGAACGAGATCGACGGGTCCACCGGATCAGGGTTGACACCCACGCAGTTTACTGCACCCACGTCCACCACAACCAGCCAGTTGCCCGGCGGTACCTACCTCGTTTCCGACGTCGGCGGCGGCGTGACGACCGGTCAGATCGGCGACGTGCGCATTGGCGGCAATGTCACCAACTTCACCGCCATGGCCATGGATACCGACCTGTTCACATTCCCGTCCGCCGACCCGATTTCCGGGCCGCAGGTGAGCAACTTCTTCATCGGCGGCCAGACGCAGAACGTCATCCTTGTCGCGCCGGCCGGGTCCAGGAACATCTACTTCGGCCAGGGCATGGACAACACCTACATCAACACCGCCTTCATCCAGAACCTCCAGGCCAACCGGGGCGCCGTCGGGTCGGCCGTCACCGTGAAGCGGAATATCGGCAACATGGTGATGGGCGGCGACGTCATCAACAGCTTCATCCAGTCTGGCTACGACCAGGAGCTCTCGGCCGTTGCGAACTCCCCGGTCACGTCCATCCAGGGTCAGACCGTACCGGCCGGCGGAGTCTTCAACGGTGAGGCGCCCCCGACGATCTTCAACCGGATCTCGAACGCCCTCTTGAACCAGGCCACGTACAGTCCGCTGGCACATGGCGGAGGCGAGATCCACGGCCGGATCGCCGGCAACGTGACCAACTCGATCATCTCCGTGTCGGTCGATCCCAATCCTTCGGGCGTCAACAACCCGGGTCAGTTCCAGCAGCTCACCAGCACCACGTTCCCCTTCGGAGCGCCAGAAAACATCATCCTGCCCAGGGGAGTGCTCAGCGTGAAGGTGGAAGGCCAGGTGAATAACACGGGCTTGCAGCAGGGAACCAGCCCCCTGGTCGACCCGAATATCCCGTCGACCTCGGCGTTCTTCGCCAAGCAGGTGTACCTCACTCATCTGCCGGTGGTGCCGCCGAACGTTCCCCAGGCGCCGTACAAGTCTCCCGTCCATTACGGACGTTCCCAGAGCTCGCTGGCGGGGCTCTTCAAGATCGACAATTCCGTGACGCTGCCCAAGGGCCCTGCGCGGAAGAAGTAAACCCGGTCCAAGGGTCAGTGCTCGCCGGCCGCTTCACGGGCGGCGATATCATGGCGAAAGTAGCCTCCGGGAAAGCGAATCAGGCGTGCGGCCTGGTACGCCCGGTCACGCGCCTCGGCAAGATTGGCACCCAGCGCGGTGACGTTCAGCACGCGGCCGCCGTCGCTTACGATACGCGGCTCTCGGCTGTCCGCGGCCGCGGCGTCCACGCGCAGGGTCGTGCCGGCGTGGAACACCTTGACGTCGGGCATCCCGGCAACGGCTTCCAGGTTCTCGATGGGATGATCGCGCTCGTAATGGCCGGGGTATCCGTCCGAGGCCATGACGACGGTCACCGACGGCCGCTCGTCCCACTCCAAGGCGACGGAATCGAGCCGCTCCTCGACCACGGCTTCGAGGGCGTCGAGCAGATCGGACTTGAGACGCATGAGCATGACCTGCGTCTCCGGGTCGCCAAAGCGGACGTTGAATTCCAGCACCTTGGGACCCTGGTTGGTAAGCATCAGGCCGGCGTAGAGGACGCCCCGGAACGGTCGGCGCGCACGCTTCAGCGCATGGACAGCGGGCACCAGGATCTCCCGCTCGATGTCTTCCATGAGTCGCGGCGTCACGCGGGCTGACGGCGAGTAGGCGCCCATCCCGCCGGTGTTCGGGCCCTCGTCGTGGTCGAATGCGCGCTTGTAGTCCTGACTGGATTCCAGCGGCACGATCGTGCGGCCGTCGGTGAGCGCCTGGATGCTCGTCTCCTGACCGTCGAGTCGCTCCTCGACGACCAGCCGGTCGCCGGCCTGGCCAAAGATGCGCCGGACCATGATCTGATCGATCGCCTCGAGTGCCTGGCGCAGGTTGCTACAAACGTACACGCCCTTGCCGGCGGCCAGTCCGTCGGCCTTGAGCACCAGGCCCAGCGGCCTGCCCAGGACGAAGTCGCGGGCGTCCGCGGCTGTGTCGAAGACGCGGCGATGCCCTCGCTCCTCGATCTCCACCTGGACCCC
Source organism: uncultured Planctomycetaceae bacterium (assembly GCA_963833985.1). GTDB lineage: Bacteria > Planctomycetota > Planctomycetia > Isosphaerales > Isosphaeraceae > Aquisphaera. The sequence continues at coordinate 3,202,399 of CAWIAD010000002.1, read as the reverse complement.
CGGGCTGAGCATCTCGCGCGGGTCGAGGATGCGCTCGATCGCTTCGATGGTCTCGCCGGCCGTCCGGCAATGCAGCGTGTGGCGAATGGTCGACCGTCCGCGCGACCGCACCACCAGCGAGACCTCACGAGAGAAGATGTAGTGCTCGGCGTCCGGCCCCGAGCGGAAAACCCGGTAATCGGCCGTGGGAATCCCGGCCTGACGCATCAGGTCCTTGGCAAACACCTTGGAGCCCTCCAGCTCGGCCGCGTCCTGCCGCGGACCGAAGATGCGCTGGCCGTCGCGCTGGAACACGTCAACAATTCCCCGGGCGAGCGGCTCTTCGGGACCTACCACGGTCAGCCCGATTGCCTCACGCCGGGCAAACTGGAGGAGACCGCGCTGGTCGCCCGGCTCGATGGGCACGTTTTGCACTTCCATGGCCGTACCCGCGTTGCCCGGAGCGCAGAAGACCGCGCTGACCCGCGGCGATTGCTTGAGCTTCCAGCAAAGGGCGTGCTCGCGCCCTCCCTTGCCGATCACCAGAACTTTCAACCTCGGTCCCCCCCAGAATGGTCAATGATCCGGTAGACCTGTATTCTAGGATCGATCGCCGGCCGCGAACAGCGGCGCCCCCTTGATACGCCCGGTGATGCCAACCCAGCGGCGGATGGCCACGTGCTCCAGCGCCCTGGCGTTCGCGGCGCATGGCCATGTGCGCGTGCGCCCTGGGAGTCCGCGGCGCATGGCCACGTGCGTGAGCACGTGGTTTTCACGGGCGCAGCCCCCAACCTCGGGCGTGAGTCCGACCAGCGTCTCGGGCACCGCGCCGCATCACGCGTATCACCGCCTCGTCGTCACCTCACCGCGCACCCGCCCAGGTTCGCCAGATGATGCCGGCCCAGCCGCCCGGCCACGTCTCGCAGCCGCTCCCGGCTCGCGGCGAAGAACCTTCCCAGCAGCCGCCCACCCGCCAGCTTCAGCAGGCGCGCATCCCAGCTCTCGGCATTGCTCCCCAGCCGCTCCAGGATCCCCGCCAGCTCCGCCGAGACCGCCGCCTTCCCCTCGCGATACAGCCGCCCGGTGTAGTCCACCAGCAGCAGGTAGCTCCCCAGCGAGAACCCCTCGACCATCCCTTCGCGACCGCGACCGCGGCCCGAGTCCAGCCTCCTGCGGTCCTCGATCGGGCACAGCCACAGACCCTCTTCCAGTCCCTCCGCCGCCTGCGACCCCGCCACACTGCCGGCCTTTGCGGCTTTCAGGTCCTCGGCTCGCCCCTGCTCCTGAACGTGCTCGACCCGCTCCTTGATCGACGTGTGCGGGCTCGCCTCGGGCACTTCTAGGGGAAGACTGCGTTGCATGTCCTTTTTTTCCTTTTTCCTCTTTTTCCTCCTGCTGACGGCTCAGGGATGGGTCCGCGGATCGTCCACGGTCAGCCCTTCGGCGGTCGCGGCGCCGTTGAGTGTCTGGTCGGCGGATATCAGCGTCACCGCCCCTAAGCCAACATCCTGGTGGCGCTGGTGCAAACCGAGGACGACGGCCAGCTGGACGGCATCGTAGGCCCTGAGCCGATGCTTCCGCGCCGCCTGCATTGCCTGATCGAACAGGGCGGGTGTCAGCTCGAGGATGTGATAGCGCTGGGCGAGATGCCGACGGAAATGCCCGAGCATCGCGTCGGCCTGAGCGCGCGAAAGATGACCGCTGTGCTGCCGGCGAGTGATCGCGGACGTGACCTCGACGGCGGTGACGCGGGCGATATAGAGGTCATGGGCCGCCTTGGCGTGGACCAGGGAGCGAACCCAGGCGCTTCCGACCTCGATCACATGGCGCTTGACCAGGCCGGACGTGTCGAAAAAAAAATCCGCCATCTCACCGCCGCTCGCGGATGACGGTTTCCGACAAGGGCTCTCCCTTGATGGGGATCGGCTCGTCGGCGGGATCGTCAAAATCGGCGGCGGTATCGGGGAGCTGGCTCATCAGGCCGATCTCGATCAGGTGGCGGTGGAATTCGTCCTTGGTCATCGGCTTCTTCGCCGACTGCGGAGCGGCCTTGGCGCGTTTGGCTCCCTTGCCGGACGCCTGGGCAGGCGGTTTCTTCGGCGGCCTCCCGGAACGCGGAACATCATGAGCGAGTTCGCTGTCGATCTGCTGGCGAAGCTGCCGCATCTGCTCCGGCGACAGGGCTTTGATGCTGCCCAGGAGATGGTTGAATTCGTTATGCGTCATCGTTCGATCCTTGCACGTGTTTACGCCGCCATTGTGGCCATTCTAGCAGACTTTGCCTCTCCTGTCTCCCTTGGTCGACTTAGCCTGAAGGGAAATCAGAGGGAAATCAGAGAGAGGAAAATCAGTGTCAGTTCGTTTAGGGAAAATCAGTGTCAGTTCGTTTAAAGTGGCCAACAAATGAACGGACTCGAGTTTCCCCTCCTCGTGGTCGCCGCTCACCGCGCCGGGCAGCCGGCCAGGTTCGCCAGGTGATGCCGACCCAGCGCCGGATGGCCACGTGCTCCAGCGCCCTGGCGTCCGCGACGGATGGCCACGTGCGTGAGCACGTGGTTTTCACGGGCGCAGCCCCCAACCTCGGGCGTGAGCCCGACCAGCATCTCGAGCATCACGCTCATCGCCGCGTCGTCGCCACGTCACCTCACCGCGCACCCGCCCAGGTTCGCCAGGTGATGCCGGCCCAGCCGCCCCGCGATCTCCCGCAGCCGTTCCCGGCTCGCCGCGAAGAACCGCCCCAGCAGCCTGCCGCCGGCCAGCTTCAGCAGCCGTGCCTGCCAGCTCTCGGCATTGCTCCCCAGTCGCTCCAGGATCCCCGCCAGCTCCGCCGAGCTCGCCGCCTTCCCCTCGCGATACAGCCGACCCGTGTAGTCCACAAGCAGCAGGTAGCTGCCCAGCGAAAACCCCTCGACCATCCCTTCGCGACCGCGACCCGAGTCCGAGTCCGAGTCCAGCCTCCGGCGGTCCTCGATCGGGCACAGCCACAGCCCTTCTTCCAGCCCCTCCGCCGCCTGCGACCCCGCCACGCTGCCGGCCTCGGCAGCCTTCAGGTCCTCCGCCCGGCCCTGCTCCTGGACGTGCTCCACCCGCTCCTTGATCGACGTGTGGGCGCTCGACTCGGGCACCTCGGCGATCCCCGCCGCCACCGGGTTCAGATCGATGTAGGCGCACGTCGCCAGCAGCGATTCGTCATCGAGGATCGCCACGCTCTGGAATCGCCCCTCGAAGAACGCCCCGCGGGCATTCTCCTCGCGGTTCGCCAGTCGCGACAGCGGCTCCTTGAGGCACTTCATGAACCAGCTCAGGCTTTGCAGCCGCTGGCGTGCCATCGCCACCCACTTCGCGTCTTTCAGCCGTTCCTTGACCCACGCGTCCGAGACCGGCAGTGCCCGCCGCGCCTTGTCGCGCGGTGGAAAGAGCCTCCCCCAGCGCCGCACGACGTCTTCATCCGCCCACCCCGCCGCCACATCCGGGTCGAGCCGCACCAGCAGATGCAGGTGATTATCCAGGACAGCGAACCCGCCCACGCCGACCGAGAAGATCTCCGCAAGTTCCTGGACTCGCCGTTCGATCCATTCCTTGCGGTCGATCCCGCCTTCACCCAGCAGAAACGCCCGCCGTACGCACCGCGTGATGCAGTGATACCAGCGGGTCACAGTCGGATCGACCAGATGCGCACGGGCAATCGTCATGAGCGGACCTCCCAGCAAGATCCGCACAAGCTACCCGATCCCACAGCCCAGGTCAAGAATGCGTTGCCTGTCCTTTCTCTGGGTTTAGGGTTACAGCCAAATTGGACCGCGAGACGTGGCAGACCCAAGGAATGAGCTATACATGCATCTATGCCGCCTCGCACCCATGCTCAAGCCTGAATTCGTAATCATAGAAAATGTGCCGAATATGTTATTAATGAAAAAAGGCTTATTTCGCAGTCGAATTCAAAAAGCACTCTCCGCGGTTGGCTACTCTAATCTCTCAGTACAAATAGTCGATGCGTCGGAGTTCGGTGTGCCGCAGGCACGCAGGCGTGCAATCTTCCTAGCGACTCGGCCAGATGTACTCAATATTGAGATCGAGCACGTCTTCACTGCTGCTCTGCGTCAGTTGAAAAATCCCGGACCCAGCGTCATTGAAGCGATAGGCGATCTACCGTCGCTTCAAGCACCCGACTCCGATACACCCCTCCTCTACCCGAAGGGAAAGTCACTTACGCAGTTTCAAAGAGAGATGCGTCTTGATGCGGATGGCAAGGCTTACACAAAGGACGAGAAGCAGAGACGGTTCGACCTTCATTCCCAGAAAGTGCTGCTATTCAATCATCACACTAAAGAAATACAGGAGAGGAGGCTTAATCTGATCAAACTCCTAGCTCCTGGCAAGAAAGCAGATTCCTTACCCAAGCACGTTTGGGACAACGCAAGACCCGAGAAATGGCGAAGGTTCCACCCGGATCAGGTTGCATACACGTTGATGGCCCAAATGCACCGGGATCTCAGCGAATGGGTTCACCCTACTCTTGATCGCTGGATCACCGTTCGTGAGGCCATGCGATTACAGAGTTTTCATGACGGGTTCGTGCTACGAACGAGTGAATGGCAGCAGCTGAAGCAAGTTGGAAACGCGGTTCCTCCACTCCTAGGCAGAGCACTCGGCGAGGTAATCCGAGTTGCCATGAACCTCAAGGATGGGAAGCCGATAAAATTAGCACCTGGTACCCAGATGAACCTTTTCTCACAGCTCTAGAGGGTTCACTAGTTGCCGCGTCCGGCAAGGTGACAATTCAGAGACGATCGCCCCAATGCCATACGCATCACATGTGCATTTAATAACCTCGATACTCAGAGATCGTTACGGTAGCCCCGATCACTACAACTACAAGGACCCTTTAGACGATCTGCTATTCGTCGTCTGTAGTGTCCGCACCGATGAGCGGAAATACCGTGCGTCTTATAAAACACTGAGAGATCGTTATCCACTGATAGAGCAACTCGTAGAAGCCCCGACTTCGGATATCGCAGATTGCTTTCGAGAGGCTGGGCTGGCGGCACAAAAGGCAGGAATCATCAAGCGTATATTAACTCGTATTAACAATATTTTCGATGAAGTGACCCTCTCGCCGCTGCAGCAACGCAGCGACCAAGAATGCGAACAGTTTCTTACCAGCCTCCCCGGTGTCGGCAGGAAAATCGCCAGGTGCGTAATGATGTATGCTCTGGAAAGGGAGGTTTTCCCAGTTGATACTCATTGCTGGAGAATATCGCGGCGATTAGGTTGGATTCGTCCAACGCGACCCAATAAGAGTTGCTCTCCGAAGGACATGGACCGATTGCAGAACAAAATCCCGCCAGACCTACGATACGACCTGCACGTTAACATGATAGCATTTGGACGCGACATCTGTACTCCGCTGGTCCCCCGTTGCAGCATTTGTCCTCTGGTTGCTAGATGCCGCCGTGTAGGTGTTAGGAAGTAACGCGACAAAGAATAAGCCTTTCGTCCAATGTCGTCCGCTTGTCTCACAGAGCAGTAGAAGCAGAAAGCGAAAGCATGGCTGACCCCCTTCGACCTCCCGTAAAATGGCATGGAGGCAAGCACTACCTTTGCCATAGGATTATTGCTCTTTTTGCAGCACATAATACATATGTGGAGCCTTTCGGCGGTGCGGCTTCAGTGTTGCTCAACAAGGCCCCAGCCCAGGTCGAGGTGTACAACGATCTTGATCACCGAATCACGCGACTTTTCCGAGTAATTCGCGACCATGGCACAGAGTTCCAGCGGCGTTTATCGTTGACTCCGTACAGCGAGGTCGAATGGAAGGCGTGTACCGAGGATGAAGGAGACGACATCGAGAGAGCAAGGCAGGATTTTGTCCGGTGGCGACAATCGGTCGGAGGGAGGGACGAGTCATTCAGCTTCACGAAACACAGAGTCAGAAGGGGAATGGCCGACGTCGTATCAGGTTATCTGTCTGCGATCGATGAGGTGCTTCCCCAAGTCGTTGAGCGATTTCGATCGGTCCAAATCTTGGAGCGAGATGCGTTTGAGGTCATCCGTAATTGGGATGGGCCGGATACTCTCATGTATTGCGATCTACCATATGTACATGCGACGCGAAGTCCCAGTGCTCGTAAGATCTATGGGGCCGAAATGAGCGAAGAACATCATCGTGATTTGGCAAGGCTTCTCAATTCATGCAAATCGAAAGTAGTATTAAGTGGTTATCCATCAACTGTCTACGATGGACTTTTCACCGGCTGGAGAAAGTTAGAGTTTGACATGCCGAATCATTCATCGGGAGGGCAGGTCAAAGAGCGAACTGTCGAGACAGTCTGGCTTAATTGGGAAGATCTCCCTGCACGTTCCAGTAATCGGTTATTCAGTGAATAGTTCTACTGTATCCTGGGGTTGACGAACTGTAAGGTTTTTTCTGATATTCGCTTCCGTCAAGGATATTACAAGGAAGCGAGGGCGTCATGGATCGACGATACGAAGCACGGTTGGCTGACATGCTGGCACAATCGCAGGTGTCGCCTGACTTGGTCGATGGTCTGCTGGAACGGTTGGACGTCTTCATCGAGCCGTTCGCTGCGACCCTGAGTGAACCTGAACAACATCGACATGCAACCGAGTACGTTACCGGTCTGCTGTCGAAGCTTGAGCACAAGACCGGCGAGGGAATCGCTTATCTCCACGATCAAGAACGACAAGGAATCCAAAAGTTCATCGGGCACGTGCCATGGGATCATCAACCCCTGCTCACGATCCTGGCGCAGCAGGTCGGCGAGCAACTGGGCGAGAAGGATGGGGTGATTATCTTCGACCCTTCGGGCTTCCCCAAGAAAGGGACTATGTCGGTGGGCGTCGCGCGGCAGTGGTGCGGCCGGCTGGGGAAGGTTGAGAACTGTCAGGTTGGCGTCTACATGGCTTATGCGTCTAGAAAAGAGCATACGATTACCAATGTAAGGCTTTACTTGCCCAAGGAATGGGCCAAGGATCGCGACCGCCGGAACAAGGCTGGCGTCCCCAAGTCCATCAAGTTCCAGACGCGCCATCAATTGGCCCTGGCGATGCTGGATGAGCAAGGTGGGTTGCTGCCACACGCGTGGGTGGCGGGGGACGATGAAATGGGCCGTCCCGCGAGTTTTCGCCAGGCGTTGAGGGAGCGGGGGGAGCAGTATCTGTTGGCGGTTCCGTCGAACACGACGATCCGCGATCTGGAGGCACCGCCACCGGAATATGGGGGGCGGGGTCAACCCCCCAAGGCTCCTTTCATGCGTGTGGATCATTGGCGTGCGGCCCTGCCGGAATCGGCGTGGACGAGGCTCGACGTCCGTGATGGCGAGAAGGGACCTTTGGTGGTCGACGCGATCAAGCGGCGCGTCCAATCTCGAGGACCGGGCAATCGTGCAGGTTTCGAGGAGGTCCTCTTCATCACGCGTGAGCAACAGGCCGATGGAACTGTTAAACATGATTATTATTTATCAAATAGTAAAGCCGAAACTCCGTTGATCGAATTTGGCCGGGTGGCCAAACTGGCGCATCGGATCGAGGAGTGCCTGGAGCGGGGCAAAGGGGAGGCGGGCCTGGCCGATTACCAGGTGCGGAACTGGATCGCCTGGCATCACCATCAAACCATGTCGCTCGTGGCCGCGTGGTTCCTGAATCAGGAGACGCGGCGGGGAAAAAATACAGACACCGGCATTGACGTCACCGCGGTTGCGGCAACTGATCGCAGGGATCATCGAGGAACGTCTCAACGTCAACAGCCCCGAGAAGCTCTCCCGGTGCACCACACGTTGGTTGGAACGCAACGAGCTCGCCCGATTCTTCCAGCATTACTCACGCAAACTCTTACCCCCTTTGAAGAACCAACTACGAACGTAGAGATACAGTAGAAATAGTGAGGCATGACGTCAGGTTGGATAACATGGGAAGCGGCCCGTCATCAGTGGAGTTTCTTCGGGACGGCCCCCTGAACTGGATCTCCAGGGATTGCCAGCGACGAGACCAAGCCCAGCGCGACCGCGGTCTGGTGGCCCCAGTCCTCGCCGCGGAAAGGCCGGTTACACGGAAGGCAAGGGCGGATCGACTCGACCTCGGATTCGAACACCGGTGCGTTCACGGCCGCGACCCACGAGTCGCCTCGCGGTGCCGGTCCAGTGCCGAACCATGCGTCAGGAAGGTTTCTTCAGGGATCATGACATTCGGCATGGGCGGTCTCCTTCGCGGGAAACAGGGGATGTCCTATCCGGGCGCGTTGACAGTTTCCATTGAGCCAGTTTTATCGCGAAGGGCTTGCGGCGCGGCGCACGGTCTCCCGGACATTCCGCTCTTGTGATACGATCAAGGCGATGCGAGCACGCCCGCGGCGTTCCGGCCGGCGTGGGACGATCGGTCGCGGCTCTCGTGTTTGCGCTGCGTGCCGTGGATTCTTGTCGTGTGAGGAGTTTGGCCGTGAAGAACATCGCCGTCGTGGGGGCCAGCGGGGCCGTGGGAGAGCGGATGATCCGCCTGCTCGAAGAGCGGGCCTTTCCCGTGGCCAGCATCAAGTTCCTGGCTTCCGAACGCAGCGCCGGCAAGGCCGTGAAGTTTCGCGGCCAGCAGCATGTCATCGAGCCGATCACCCAGGACGCCTTCCGCGGCGTCGATATCGTGCTCTCGAGCACCCCGGCGAGCATCTCACGGCAGTGGAGCCCGATCGCCGCGGCCGCCGGCGCCGTCGTCGTGGACAACTCGAGCGCCTTTCGCATGGATCCGCGCGTGCCCCTGGTGGTTCCCGAGGTCAACCCCCACGACATCGCCTGGAACGAAGGGATCATCGCCAACCCCAATTGCTCGACCATCCAGATGGTCGTCGCGCTCAAGCCCCTGCACGATGTGGCGCGGGTGCGCCGTGTCGTCGTCAGCACGTACCAGTCGGTCTCGGGCGCGGGCATGAGAGGGATCCAGGAGCTGGAGTCCCAGCTCGGAGCCGCGGTCCAGAAGCAGGCGATGCCCGCGCCGGCGAAGTTCGCGCATCCCATCGTCGGCAACTGCATCCCGCACATTGACGACTTCCTGGCCGGCGGTTACACCAAGGAGGAGATGAAGATGGTCAACGAGACGCGCAAGATCATGGGCGACGAGACGATGGAGGTCTCTCCCACCTGCGTGCGCGTGCCCGTGGCCTACAGCCACAGCGAATCGATCCTTGTCGAGACCGAGCGGCCGATCAGCGTCGAGCAAGCGCGCGGGCTCTGGTCGAACGCGCCGGGCGTGACCCTGCTCGACGATCCAGCCACCGGCAGCTATCCGCTGGCTGCCTCGGCTGCCGGCTGTGACGACGTCTTCGTGGGACGCATTCGCCAGGATCTCAGCCGCCCCAATACCTTGCTCTTCTGGTGCGTCAGCGACAACCTCCGCAAGGGGGCGGCCACCAACGCCGTCCAGATCGCCGAAGAACTCCTCAAGCTGGAGCCGGCCCGGTCCTGAGCCCGGGAAGGAGGCGTTCGGGCAATCGAACAGGATCATGCGCAACATCAAGCTGATCCTCAGCTATGACGGCACGGACTTCCGCGGCTGGCAGCGTCAGCCGGGACTGAGGACCGTCCAGGAAACGCTCGAGGACGCTATCAACTCGCTCACGCAGGTGCGGCCGAAGACGACAGCCAGCAGCCGCACCGACGCGGGCGTTCATGCGCTCGGGCAGGTGGTCCACTTCTTCACTGACTGCCGGCATCGCGAGGACGTCATCACCCGGGCGCTGAACGCTTTGCTCCCGCGCGACCTGCGGGTCCTCGAGGCCCGCGCGATGCCGCAGTCGTTCCATTCCACGCTCGACGCCACGTCGAAGCGGTATCGCTACGTGATCGATGACGGTCCGATCCCCAGCCCGTTCCATCTGCGCTATAGCTGGCAGTTTCCGCACCGACTCGACATCGACGCCATGAACCGCGCGGGGCGGGCGCTGGTGGGCCGGCACGATTTCCGCAGCTTCGAGACCGAATGGCCGAACCGGACCAGCAGCGTGCGGACGATCTTCGAGCTTGCCGTCGCGCGACAGGACGACGATCGGGTGGCTCTCGAGGTCGAGGCCGACGGCTTCCTGTACAATATGGTGCGTGCCATCGCCGGCACGCTCGCGTGGGTGGGCTCGGGCAAGCGGCCCGAATCGTGGGTGGGCGACGTGCTGCGCGCCGGTAGCCGCGTGGCGGCGGGTCCAACGGCGCCCCCGCAGGGATTGTTCCTCGTTTACGTGCAGCACGCCCCGAGACCCGGGACACCAGCCCCCGAACCAGCGACATGACAGGCCGGCCTCCGTCTCGGCCGCGCCCCCGCCAGCGAAGGAACCGTTTTCAATGCGAATCGTCCACGTGATCACGCGCCTGATCCTGGGCGGCGCACAGGAGAACACGCTGCTGACGGTGGACGGCCTCCAGCACGCCTACCATGATGAGGTGACGCTGCTCACAGGCCCGGCGGAGGGGCCGGAGGGCGATCTCTTCGACCGCGGCCGGGAGCGGCAATTGCAGATCGAGGTCATGCCCGAGCTTGTCCGGCCGCTCCGCCCCTGGACCGACCAGAAAGCCTACTGGACGCTGCGGGCGGCGTTCCGCAGGCTCAGGCCGGAGGTCGTCCACACTCACAGCTCGAAAGCAGGGATTCTGGGCCGCGCCGCCGCCTGGCACGAGCGCGTTCCGGCGATCGTACACACGATCCACGGCATGCCCTTCGGGGCATTTGAGACCCCGGCCCGGAACCGGCTCTACATCGGGCTGGAGCGCTGGGCGGCCCGGCGCTGCCACGCCATCGTCAGCGTGTGCGATGCCATGACCCGCCAGGCGCTTGCCGCCGGTGTGGGCCGGCCCGAACAGTTCCTGACCATCTACAGCGGCATGGATACCGAGGCATTCCTGCAACCCCGCAGATCGCGGGACGAGGTCCGGCAGGAGCTGGGCCTGTCCCCTGAGCATGTGGCCTTCGCAACAGTCGCGCGGCTCTTCGAGCTCAAGGGACACGAGGACATCGTGGCCGTGGCCGCCGACGTGCTGCGCGGCCACCCCGAGGTCCGGTTCGTCTGGATTGGCGACGGCATTCTCCGCGACACGCTCATCGCGGAGCTGGAAGGGCGGGGCATCCGCGGCGCCTTCGTGCTCACCGGCCTGGTTCCTCCCGACCGGATTCCCGAGTTGCTCGGCGCGGTCGACGCCGTGATCCATCCCAGCCTGCGCGAGGGCCTCGCCCGGGTGCTCCCGCAGGCGCTCCTGGCGGGCCGCCCGGTGATCAGCTACGACATCGACGGCGCCGCGGAGGTCGTTCTGCCGGAAACGGGCATCCTGCTGCGGCCGCGGGACCTCCCCGGCCTCACGGCGGCCATCCTCCGGCTGGCCGGAGACGCCTCCCTGCGCCACGCCATGGGCCGGGAGGGGCGGCGCCGGTTCGCGGAGCAGTTCCGGCACGAGACGATGACCCGGCAACTGCGCTCACTTTACGAGCGTCTGCTCGCCGCGCCCGGCGCGGGCGATTGACGGCAGCGAGGGCGGTTCAGCCCCCGCGCGGCGGAGCAGGGCAATCTGGAGCGTCTGTTTTTGCCACTTGGTCAGGCTGAAGCCCTCCAGGCCCTCCACCAGATCGACGTCGATCTGGTACTTCTGCCGCAGCACCGGTGCTTCCTCGATGCCGATGATCGTGAGCAACTGCTGGTGCTGATCCAGCAGGCCGTAGAACTCGTGGCGGTTGCGGACCGTGGCGACGGTCTGCTTCATGCAGTACACCACACCCGGCTCCTGGTAGTTCAGGAGCACCGGCTTGATGCCGGTGGCCGACGCCAGCTCGGCGAACCTGCGGCCAATCTTGCTGGAGGTGCGGTAGGGCTCGGCCGCGGGAATCAACCATCCCCCCACCACGAGCATGAGAACCACCCAGGCCGCGCCCAGCGCGGCCACGGCCTGCCGGGTCGCGCCGCGATGCAGCCAGAGCATGGCCATGAGCGTTCCTGCACCCAGGACGATGGAGACGGCGGCCAGCGGCAGCCGCAGGAACCCCGGCGCGGGAACCGCCATGGCCAGCAAGATGAGCGTTCCCGCGATGCCGATCCCTCCCAGCAGCCCCAGGCCCAACCGTCCGAGCGGCCAGCGTCGCAGGGTCACTTCCTCCGCGATGATGGTTTCCAGCATCCAGGCCACCGCCAGGGCACACGCGGGATAGGCCGGCAAGAAGTAATGCAGCAGCCGCGTGGGCAGGCACTCCAGCAGCAGCCACGGACCGAGCACCCAGCCGAGCAGGAATCCCAGATCCGGATTCGTGCGCCGCCGGCTCCAGATGGCCCACAGGGCGGCCGGAACCAGGGCCGACCAGGGGTAGAAGGCCAGCAGCGAAAGCAAGGCGTAATACCCCGGGAAGCCGCCGTGCTGTTCCACGCCCGTCGTCACCCGCTCGACGAGCTGCTTGCCCACGGCGAAGCGAACGAAGTCGCCGCGGGAGACCACCGCGATGGTCAAGAACCAGGGTAACGTGATTGCGGCGAGGCCGAGCAAGCCCAGGCGTGGATGCAGCCGCTTCCAGACCGTGCGTGCCGGCCAGCCCCACCACCATGCCAAGGCGGCGGACACGGCCAGCAGCGTCGGCCCGATCGGCCCCTTCGTCAGGCAGGCCAGGCCCAGGCAGGTCCAGAACGTCCCCGCCAGCAACCGGGAGGGACGCAGGGTCAGCTCGCGGAGGCAGCACTGGCAGGCCACGACCCAGAGCGCCAGCGTGGCATCGGTGGTCGCCAGCTTGGAGTCGGCCACCATGATCGGCGCCACCGCGAGCATCAGCCCGGCAAGCAGACCCGTGCGCGGTCCCCAGACTGCGCCGGCCCATGCCACCGACCAGCACGCAGGTGCACGCCCCCGCGATGGCCGAGACGAGCCGCACGCCAAACGGCGTATCCCCGGCCACTGCCGTGCTCAGCCCCATCAGCCAGTAGATCAGGATGGGCTTGTGGTAGCGCGGCTGGCCGTTGAACGTGGGGAAGATCCAGTCGCCGCTGGCGTGCATCTCGCGCACGGCCACCGCGTACCGGGGCTCGTCGCGATCCCAGAGCCCCGTCCGCGCATTGCCCGCGAGGTTCATGCCCAGAGCGACCGCCCCGATCAGAAGGCTGGCAGTCCAGCCCCATCGCCCTGCGGCCCGGCCGGAGCCGTCCCCCGCTCCGGGAGCGCCCAGATCAACCTGGTTCCCGATTACATCGCTCATCGTCGGTCCTGTCGGCTGAAGACCGCGGGCATCCCTTACCTGAAGCGCCCTCCGCACCCCTGTCCAGGATCCGGCAGTATAATGAAAGGCCAGAAACTGGCGAGACCGTTTCCGGACAGCGATGCCGGTCGGGTGTAAGACGCGGTTCGCGCCGCCCGAGGCCGGTGGTAGCATGTCAAGTCAAGTTTCCCAAATTGTCCGTCACCGGAAGTCCAAGGAGGGACCTGCTATGCCTTTCCGTAAGTCACCATCGATGGATCGCACCGGGGTCGAGCAGATGGCCAAAGGGTGGGGGAAAATTGTGGCGCGACGGGTCCACGAAGAAGTTGGGCCTGACCTGGACCTCGATGCCGACGACATGGAACAAATGGCCATGACCGCGGCCTGTGCCGTGGCCAAGGGAACCATCGAGGAACTCCTGAAGCAGAAAGCCTCCCTCTTGGGGGCCGAGCAGCCTTGTCCCAACTGCAAGCGGCTCTGTCCGGTGCAACGCAACGATCGAACCATTGAATTCTGGGGAGGCAAGGTCACCTACGCCGAACCGAAGTGCCACTGCCCGGCATGTCGCCGGGATTTTTTTCCCTCAGCGTCCGGCCTTGCGCCTCACGCCACATGACTACAGCCCTTCGGTGCTGCGCAAGATCGTCCGTTGCGGTGCCCGGGAGCCCTCCTTCCGGGAGGCGGCCGAGGCGATGGCGGAATTGGCCGAGGTGACCATCGGCAGTCGGCAGATCGGCCGCATCGCCCAGGAGGTCGGCCAACAATTGCAGGCCGAGAGAGATCAGCATGTGAGCGAACTTCAAGCCCATAAGCTCGAGCCGCGAGTCGAGACACGGCCGGCTCTGGCAGTGGTCGAGGTTGACGGCGGCCGGCTGCAGATTCGCGGCCAGGGGGAAGGGCCCGGTGCCCATGATGCGTCCTGGCGTGAGGACAAGATCGCGATTTTGGCCACCATGGCCAATGTCGTCTCGGACTGCGACCCGGAGCCGGAGTTGCCCGCCTGCTACCGCGACCGGGGATACGTCGAGAAGCTTGTCGGCGGGATCAGCGGGTCGAGCTCGATGGGCCTACAGGAGGCCCCGGCGGAGAACATCGACGAAGCATCTCTGCCGTCCCCCGGGGATCGGTCCGAGCCGAGGGAAAGGCCCGAACTGGTGGTGCGGACTTACGTGGCGAGCACCTGCTCCAGCGAGCAATTCGGGCCGATGGTGGCCGCGGAGGCGTGGCGACGCAATCTCATGAAAGCGGCTCATCGGGCGTTCCTGGGGGACGGCTCGGCCTGGATCTGGAAATTGCAGCAACGGCATTTTCCGACCTTTCTGGCCATCGTTGATTTTCTCCACGCCCTGGGTCACCTGTTCGCGGCCGCCAAGGCTGCGGCGATCGAGACCGAAGGCCGCTGGGAGTTGTTCCAGGCATGGGCGGAGGCCTGCTGGAAGGGACGCGTGGGCCAGGTGATTGAGGAACTCCGTACCCTGCGAGATGCCCAGGCGTCCTTATCCGGAGACGAGCTCGAACGGCTGGCCGACGATGACCCGCGCAAGATCATCGCCCAAGAACTCGGCTACCTGGAGCATAATCGAGAGCGGATGGACTACCCTGCTTATCGACGCGGGGGATTGCCGTGGACGAGCAGTCACGTGGAGTCGACCGTGAAGATCTTCAACCGGCGGGTCAAGGGGTCGGAGAAATTCTGGAGCGACGCCGGTGCCGAGACGATGCTTCAGCTTCGAGCGTCGTTCCTCTCGGAGGACGGACGCCTGGATCGGTACCTCAAAGAGAGGCCCAGCAGCCCCTTCCGCAACTATAAAGCCAGGGAAACTGGGAAAGCGGCGTAGGACCTCAGAAAAACGAACCGTGTCTTACACCCATGCCGGTCGGGTGTAAGACGCGGTTCGCGCCGCCCGAGGCCGGTGGTAGCATGTCAAGTCAAGTTTCCCAAATTGTCCGTCACCGGAAGTCCAAGGAGGGACCTGCTATGCCTTTCCGTAAGTCACCATCGATGGATCGCACCGGGGTCGAGCAGATGGCCAAAGGGTGGGGGAAAACTGTGGCGCGACGGGTCCACGAAGAAGTTGGGCCTGACCTGGACCTCGATGCCGACGACATGGAACAAATGGCCATGACCGCGGCCTGTGCCGTGGCCAAGGGAACCATCGAGGAACTCCTGAAGCAGAAAGCCTCCCTCTTGGGGGCCGAGCAGCCTTGTCCCAACTGCAAGCGGCTCTGTCCGGTGCAACGCAACGATCGAACCATTGAATTCTGGGGAGGCAAGGTCACCTACGCCGAACCGAAGTGCCACTGCCCGGCATGTCGCCGGGATTTTTTTCCCTCAGCGTCCGGCCTTGCGCCTCACGCCACATGACTACAGCCCTTCGGTGCTGCGCAAGATCGTCCGTTGCGGTGCCCGGGAGCCCTCCTTCCGGGAGGCGGCCGAGGCGATGGCGGAATTGGCCGAGGTGACCATCGGCAGTCGGCAGATCGGCCGCATCGCCCAGGAGGTCGGCCAACAATTGCAGGCCGAGAGAGATCAGCATGTGAGCGAACTTCAAGCCCATAAGCTCGAGCCGCGAGTCGAGACACGGCCGGCTCTGGCAGTGGTCGAGGTTGACGGCGGCCGGCTGCAGATTCGCGGCCAGGGGGAAGGGCCCGGTGCCCATGATGCGTCCTGGCGTGAGGACAAGATCGCGATTCTGGCCACCATGGCCAATGTCGTCTCGGACTGCGACCCGGAGCCGGAGTTGCCCGCCTGCTACCGCGACCGGGGATACGTCGAGAAGCTTGTCGGCGGGATCAGCGGGTCGAGCTCGATGGGCCTACAGGAGGCCCCGGCGGAGAACATCGACGAAGCATCTCTGCCGTCCCCCGGGGATCGGTCCGAGCCGAGGGAAAGGCCCGAACTGGTGGTGCGGACTTACGTGGCGAGCACCTGCTCCAGCGAGCAATTCGGGCCGATGGTGGCCGCGGAGGCGTGGCGACGCAATCTCATGAAAGCGGCTCATCGGGCGTTCCTGGGGGACGGCTCGGCCTGGATCTGGAAATTGCAGCAACGGCATTTTCCGACCTTTCTGGCCATCGTTGATTTTCTCCACGCCCTGGGTCACCTGTTCGCGGCCGCCAAGGCTGCGGCGATCGAGACCGAAGGCCGCTGGGAGTTGTTCCAGGCATGGGCGGAGGCCTGCTGGAAGGGACGCGTGGGCCAGGTGATTGAGGAACTCCGTACCCTGCGAGATGCCCAGGCGTCCTTATCCGGAGACGAGCTCGAACGGCTGGCCGACGATGACCCGCGCAAGATCATCGCCCAAGAACTCGGCTACCTGGAGCATAATCGAGAGCGGATGGACTACCCTGCTTATCGACGCGGGGGATTGCCGTGGACGAGCAGTCACGTGGAGTCGACCGTGAAGATCTTCAACCGGCGGGTCAAGGGGTCGGAGAAATTCTGGAGCGACGCCGGTGCCGAGACGATGCTTCAGCTTCGAGCGTCGTTCCTCTCGGAGGACGGACGCCTGGATCGGTACCTCAAAGAGAGGCCCAGCAGCCCCTTCCGCAACTATAAAGCCAGGGAAACTGGGAAAGCGGCGTAGGACCTCAGAAAAACGAACCGTGTCTTACACCCATGCCGGTCCGTTTGGCCGTGCCGCGAATGCTCGCTACAGCGCCATACCTGGACTGACTGGGATGACCTCCGTGCCCAAGACCGAAGCCGCTTGCTTGCTGGAATCAGGGGCCCTCTACCGCAGCCGCGTGGGGCTGCTGGAGTTGCCCGGCCTGTCCGACCTGGCGTTCGCGGGTTTCAAGCAAGGTGCGTTCTCGCTCTACTTCGACGACGCGCCCATCTACCACTTCGACCTCGAGGGCCGCTGGCAACGCGCGTACATTGGCGCGACGCATTACCTCAAGAGCCTGGATACAAGCGTCCACGCCATCGACCGGGTCCGCGAAGGTGCGAATCTTATCCTCAAACGCCGGACCTACACGGAGGCCGAGACCCGCGCGCTCGATGATCAGGTTCGCTCTGTCGCGCTGGACCTGATGGACGTGCTGGACCGCAACCAGGTCGCCCGACGCGAGCCGCCAGCGGGCAAGGCACAGCCGCTCAGCCGGGACGACCTGCGTGAGTTCCTCGCCCGCATCGCCGGCTGGGACAGCGGGGCCTGGGACGCGCATCGCCGGCAATATCATGCCACCTATGGGCCGCTCCCGTTTCTGCCTCCCGACTGCCAGAACGCGGTGGTGGCCCAGGCCACGTTCGACGCGGGCCGGGGTTCGGGCCTCGGCAAGGGTCCGGCCAGCGCAATAGTGGTGCGCTCGGCCGGCGAGTTCCGGCAGCACGTTGAAGATGTCGTCCGGCTCCTTGGCCGACGCCTGCTCCAGTCGCGTATGGTCTTCCTGAGCGGTGGCGAGGTGCTCCGCCTCCACGCGGACCTCGTCGCGGCATACCTGGACGTTGTCGACCGCGCGTTCGGAATGACCGGGCAGGAGCTGGCCTTGCCCGAGAATGCCCGCGATCCACTGACGCGGAAGATGGAGGTCTTTGCCTTCCTGGACGATTTCAGCCCCCCCTGCCCCGACCCGGCGGGATGGCGGGCCTTCCGCGAACGCCATCTTGCACACGTCACTCTGGGCATCGAATCGGGCGCGCCGCGGATTCGCGAGCGGTATCACAAGGCGTGGCGCGACGAAGACCTGCAAGGGGTCGTTTCGGGTCTGAAATCCGCGGGCATCCGCCTCAGCCTGCTGATCCTGGCCGGTGCCGGAGGCCACGAGAACGCCGCGCAGCACCGCTCGGAGACTGCGCGTCTCCTGTCGGCGCTGGAGCTGGGGCGCGGCGACCTCGTTTTCTTGCTCGACGAGCGTGAGCTCAGCGCAGGGGAGGAAGAAGCCGACCTCCACGGGGAGCTTCCGCCCGAGGAATGGGAGGAGGAGCGGCAGGCCCTCAAGGAGGCGCTCGCACCTCTCCGCGACCGCGGAGTGAAGGTGATCTCCTACAGCCTGGAGAAGCAATGGGCCTGAGCGCACATCGGCTGCGCCTAACGAGCAGACGTCCGACTTTGCTTCACAGCGTTTTCAGGTATGCGATCAGGTCGTTTAACTCGGCATCGCTGAGCTCGCCCAGCCCCGAGACCGCATCGGTGCTGTGCGGTCCCGAGAGGGCTTCACGGAGAGTCGCGGTGCGGCCGTCGTGAAAGTAGGGGTCCTTGTCGTAGACGCCGCGCAGCGAGGGCGGGTTGTAGCCGCGGTAGGCGTCTTCGGGTTCTTCGAGCCCGACCACGTGAACCTTGCCATCGCTGAGCTCGGGACCGCCGTGGCAGGTGTTGCAGGCGGCCTTGGCCGAGCGATAGACGGCCTGACCGCGCTCGGCTGCGGCCGAAAGCCGACCGCCGGGACCGAGGTAGGGGTTGCGCGGATACTCCAGCGTGCCAAGGTACGCGACCAGCGCCTTGACCTCGTCGGACGAAGGCTGCGGACCCCGCATGCTCTTGGTGAACGACTCGACCACGGCGTCGTCGAGATCGGTCTGCCAGCCGTGCCAGGTCCACGGGCCGGTCCGTGTGACGCGCCGCAGCGTGGGCACCTTCTTGTGGCTGCGCAGATGGGTTGTGCTGAGGTCCTGCCGGCCGTCGTTGAGCGTGTCAAAGCTCAGGCCGTTGGTATGCCCGTCACTGTGGCAGGTGTTGCAACTGTACCACTGGTTGAACGACCGCTCGGCGGCGTGAAAGAGGATCTCGCCCTGGCGCGCCAGGGACAGGGTGTGCGGGCCTCCCAGCGCGATCGTGCGGACCAATCGAGCCGATCCGGCGTCGACCACCTGCACGGCGTCGTTCAGGTAGTTCGCCACGTAGAGGGTCTTGCCGTCAGGCGCGAAGGCCAGCTCGGTGGGCCGTCCCCCCAGGGGGACGCGGCGCAGCCGGCCGTCGCCGCTGAGCAGCTCCGCCGACATGAGGTCCCGTGAGCTGCCAATGCGCCAGGGGAGCCTGCGCTGGTCGGTCCGGAAGATCATCACCTCGTGCGTCCCACCCAGGCTGACGGCAACGAAGCGGTTGTCGTGGCTCACGGCCACGCCGTGGGCATCCGAGGCGGCCTTGCCGTGCGGGTCGAGCGACAGCGTGGCGAACGTGGGTTCGGGTGCGTCCAGGTCGATGCGGGTGAGGCGCTGGCCGAGCACCCAGCCCAGGTCGATGTTGTTCGCGGTGGTCGCGAAGCCCCGGTTCCTCATGTTCGCCACGTAGCCGTGCTTGCCATCAGCGCTGATCGTCACCTGCCGCAGGTTGTCACCGTCGATCGGGATTGTCCGGAACACGGCCAGCGACTGAGTGGAGACGACGGCGACGTCCTGCGACCGCGCGTTGCCGACCAGCAGGAACGAGCCGTCGGGCGCCAGGGCAATACCCCGCGGCTCGCGGCCCACGGCGACGCGCGCGGTCACTCGCATGGTCTCCAGGTCGACCTGGACCACCTCGTTCGCCACTCCCACGGCCACGAAGGCCGTCTTGCCGGCGGCATCGATGGCCACCCCCCGCGGCTCCGGCCCAACCTCGACCCGTCCGCGTACGGTCATGCGGTCATGATCGATCTCCAGCAGGGCCAGGTCGTAGCCGTACCAGTGCGTCACCACGCCGCGCGTGGCGTCGGCACAGAGGGCCACGCCCGCCGGCTTCTCACCGGTCGATAGTTCGTGGAGGACCTTGCCCTCGACCGGATCGACGAGCGAAACCGAGCCGGCCGTCTGGTTGGCCACCAGCAGCCGGCGGCCGTCGCGACTGAGACTCACGGAGATGGGCGAACGATGCGGTCCTTCACCGGGGGCAGACGCGGCCGGAGCCGGCTCCGCGCCCGGAGGTCAGGCCGCAGACAGGGCATGGCCACGGCGAGAAAAACCGCGCCCAGTCCAAGACCAAGGCCCTCGGCGATCCTGGCGAAGTGGCCTGGCGTGGTCATCTGGCAGGCTCCCGGAGGTTGGAATGAGGTCGGGGTGCACCGACGGGGTGGGCGAACCCGGCGGTCATCGTGGGTCTGTACAGGATCTTACATGCGATCAACGACGTCGATTCCTAGCAAATCGAGCCCGGATTTCAAGGTCTGCGCCGTGAGGTCGCAGATGGCCAGGCGGCTGTCGCGCCGGGCGGGGGACTCGGCCTTGAGCACGGGGCACTCCTCGAAAAACGTGCTGAAGGCGTTCGCCAGGTCGAACAGGTAGTCGGTCAGGATGTTGGGCTTCAGCTCCAGGGCCGCCAGCTCCAGCACTTCCGGCAGCCGCAGAATACGAACCCCGAGGCGCTCGCTCCGCCGGGTGGTTGAGCACGATCTCCGGCGGCCGCTCGCGGATACTCCGCGGATCGGTCTGCCCCTTGCGGAAGATGCTCTGGATGCGTGCGTAGGCGTATTGCAGGTAGGTGGCCGTGTTGCCGTTCATGGCGAGCATCTTCTGCCAGTCGAAGATGTAGTCGCTGAGCCGGTTCTGCGAGAGGTCCGCATACTTGATGGCGCCCAGGCCGACCACCTCGGCCACCCGGGCGCGGGCGTCCTCTTCCAGGTCGGGGCTGTTGGCATCAACCACCTTGCGCGCTTCGGAGACGGCCTCGTCGAGCAGTGATTCCAGGCCCACCACGTCGCCCTCGCGGGTCTTGAACGGCCGGCGATCCGCGCCCAGGATCGTGCCGAAGGCGACGTGCTCCAGGTCGATCGAATCGTAACCCCAGCGCCGGGCCACGGCGAAGAGCTGCTTGAAGTGGTCGCCCTGGCGATGGTCGACCACGTAAAGGACCTGCTGCGGGTTCCAGGTCTCGGCCCGGTACTTGATGGTCGCCAGGTCGGTGGTGCCGTAATTGAAGGCCCCGTCGCGTTTGCGGATGATGAAAGGGGCCGGCGTCTCGGGCGTGAAGACGACGATGGCCCCCTCGCTCTCTTCCGCGATGCTCCTGTTCTGGAGGTCTTCGACCACTCCGGCGAGCATCGGGTCGTAGAAGCTCTCGCCCAGCTCGACGTCGAACGCGACACCCAGGCGGTCGTAAATCTTTTGCAAGGCCTGGAGGCAATGCGGCATGAACCGGTTCCAGAGCTCACGGTTCTGGGCATCGCCCGCGTGCAGCTTGGCCGTCTCGGCGCGGGCGGCGTCCTCGACCGAGCGATCGCCGGCCCTGATGCGGTCCTGGGCCGCTCGATAAAGCCTTGCCAGCTCGGCCACCGGGTCCGCCTCGTAGGCGGCATCATCCCGGGCGTTCTTCCAGCCCCAGAGGATCATCCCGAACTGGGAGCCCCAGTCGCCCAGGTGGTTGTCGCGGACGACGTGATGCCCGAGTGACTGGAAGATGCGGGCCAGGCTGTTGCCGATCACGGTCGACCGGATATGCCCCACGTGCATCGGCTTGGCGACGTTGGGAGAAGAAAAATCGATCACCACGGTGCGCGGCAGCGCGGGGGGGTCGATCCCGGGGAAGCCGCCCTGGAGCAGCTCGGTGAGGGCCTGGGCAATCCAGGCGTCGTGCAGGCGGACATTCAGGAACCCCGGCCCGGCGACATCGGGAGCACCCGCCAGCGGCGCCAGGTCAACGGCCGCGGCGACCTGCGACGCCAGCACGCGTGGATTCAGCTTCAGCGTCTTTGCCAGCGCCATGCAGCCGTTGGCCTGGTAATCGCCGAACTTGGGGTCGTTCGTGGCACGGACGGCTGACCGGAAGGTGGCGGCGTCGCCTCCTTCAGGCGTGGCCGCGGCAAAGGCGGTTCGGAGTCGTTCCAGGACATTCATGGTGAAGCGCCGGCGGCCCGGGCTCTGCTGGGGTGGATGGGATTGGATGAGTCCGGCGTCAACTGGTCTGCGAGGGCTCGTTCCACTCCAGACGCGGAGGATCGCCCCACAGCTCCTCGAGCGAATAGTAGGCGCGGCCGTCCCCTGAGAACACGTGGACGACGAAGTCGCCGTAGTCGATGAGAATCCAGCGCCCTTCTTCCGAGCCCTCCATGCCAAGCTTCCGCTCGCCCCGCTTCTTCATCTCGGCGTCGATCTCGCTGGCGATGGCGTGGCTGAGCCGCCGCGAGCTGGCCGTGGCGATCACGAAGAAGTCGAGCAGCGGTGTCGCCTTGCGGAGATCGAGGAGCACGACGTCCTTGCCGCCATTCTCCTCGGCCATGCGGGCGGCCAGCCGTGCATGCTCGAGCGCCTGGTTGACTCGCTCCGGATCGCTCCGCTCGACGGCGCGCGAGGTCACTTCGTCCTGCGCCGCCTTCACCGAGCGCCGCGCAGCGATTTCGCGCGTACGGAGGATTTTGAAGGCGGAGTGGGTTGGTTCATCGAAGGGGTGTTTTCAGCCATTCAACTGCTTCCGAAGTCCTGCGCGAGATCCGTTCCGTGAGGATCCATTCGCCAGACACTCCCTGCGCCCGCGGGTTCAAGGAGCGACTTCACCGAGTGTACCGGATCGGTCTCTCCGCTGCCTATCGCAAGAAACGTCCCGGCGTTCGCCGGCGTTGGCCGGCAGGCTTGGTCGTCCCTTAGCCGAACATGGGGTCGCCAAGGCCCAGTTCGGCCCGGAGCGCCAGCGGGCACGCGGCCGTCGGCGGTCCAGCCGCGCTCCTCATAATAGGCAGCGATCATCGCTTCCAAGCGCGATCGCGACAGGGACGACCCGCCTGGCTGCAACGGTTCATTAGCCAGCAGACGCGCGGGGAGGGTGTCTTCCCGGGCCGTCCATCCCTCGCGCTGGTTCAGGCACTTCCGCGCGGTGACGATACGCCGGGCGGCCGTCCTCAGCTCCTGGGTCGTGAACGGCCAGCCCGTGAGGAGGTGCAGCATCTGGGCCGATTCCTCGTAGAAGTCCTCGAACACCCCGCGGAGAAACTTGCAGAGGATGAGCGAATCCATGAGCGCCGCGCGGTCCTCGGTCTCGATCGCGGCGAGGGCGGAATCCACTCCGCCGGCCAATCGGTCGACGCGGCTGGAGAAGTCCGCCTCGTAGGCGCCCGAGCGATTGTGGTCCGCCCCGCGGGTGCCCACCGCCAGCCCCAGCGCCATGGCGTGCAGGCCGCGCGGATCGTATCCCGGCAGCTCCATGCCCTTCACGTGCGGTGCGATCTCGCGGGCCTGGGGGCCAATCGACTCGGCCGCTGCGCGGCTGCCCAGCGCCATCAGCTCGCCCACCTCGCCATGACGCTCCAGCAGGGACTCGATCGCTTCCCGCACGGCGTCGCCGTCACCGAATCGCAGGAACTTTCCGGATCTGGCGAGCCGGCCCTCGATCCAGCCGTTTTCCGCGCATTCCGTGAGGAATGCGATCGTCGCGCCGGTGCTGATGGTATCGATTCCCAGGTCGTCGCAAGCCCGCGCCGCGGCGCGTACGGCGGCCGGGTCGCTGACCCCGCAGAGCGGCCCCAGCGCGTACAGCGACTCGTATTCCAGGCGCACTCCCGCCTGGCCCGCCCCGGGCTCGCCGGCATACAGATGCTCGCAGCCGATGGTGCAAGAAGCACACGACTTGCGCGCCACGCGCCGGGCGGGGCCAAGCGCCTCCGCCGCGAGCCGCTCGGCCTCCGGGAACGAGCTGCCCTGGAAGTTCCGGGTGGGCAGGGTCGCCAGGCGGTTGAACGTCAAGAGGTTGGCCACCGTGCCCAGCTCGCGATACTTCTCCGTGGCCGGCCCGAACGACAGGGCCGACAGCCGCCGGGCCAGGGCGATGGTCCCCTCCGCGTCGGCCACCGGCGTTCGCACCTGCCCGCGCACGGCGACGGCCTTGATGCGCTTCGATCCCAGCACCGCGCCCAGCCCGCCGCGGCCGGCGTGCCGGCCGTCATGGCTGATGGTGGCAAACGGAACGAGGCGTTCTCCCGCCGGCCCGATCGACGCCACCTGCCAGTCGTGCCCGTGACGGTCGCGGATGGCCTCCTCCGCCTGCCGGGCCGGCAACCCCCAGAGCGAGCCCGCCGGCCGCCATTCCACCCGGATCGAACCGTCCGCTTCTCCTGCGAGGAACACAATCGAAGGTTCCGGGCAGCATCCCGAGATCACGATGGCGTCGACGCCCAGCCGCTTGGCCGCCAGGGCGAAGTGCGAGGAGGAAAGCGCATCGCAAACCCGTCCCGTGAGCGGGCTGATCGCCACGACGGCGAACTTCGCCGAGGTGGTCAGCGGGGTTCCCACCAGCGGGCTGAGGGCGAAGACGAGCGAACTCTCCGCGTCCAGGGGCAGCGTGCCCGGCCGATTGTGATGGGCCAGGAGCCAGGAGCCCAGGCCCACGCCGCCAATAAACCCTTGAAGGACAGCGGGATCCAGGGGATGGAAAGACCACGAGCCGCCGGTGGCTTGCAGGCCAACAAAGCGGCCGTGGTAACCGGCCAGCACCGCACGACCCTTCCGGTCGCTAGCCGATGGAACAACCAACAGCACCCCCACGGGGACTCGAACCCCGGTCCCTTGGCTGAGAACCAAGTATCCTAGGCCGCTAGACGATGGGGGCAGTCTACAAGGAACAATCATAAACGACACGCCGTGTCAGTCAAGCGCCTGGCCGAGCAGCCCGCGCCGTTTCGTGCTCCCGGGGCAAGGCCGGGAGAGAGACGAAACGGGCATGGACGGGTCTCCCGCGTGACGGCACTTGGAATCCGGCGGCGGAGTTTCGTATCCTGGCGTCTCTCTGTTGCGGAGCGAGCCCGGATTCGTTGGTCGGGCGGAGTGATCGCCCGCGATGTCCCGTGCCGATGAGGAGCCTCCCGGAGCCTTGATTGCTTCACGCCCGACCACGACGCTCGACGCGCAGGACAACATCGCCTGGCATTTGCATGCCATGGCCGCCCGGCAGCCGCATACCCTCGCCGTCGTGGTGCCGGAGGGACGGAACCGCGCGGGACGGGTTCGCTACTCCCACCTGACCTACCGCCAGCTCGACGACGAGAGTGACCGGATCGCGGCGGGACTGGCCGCCTCGGGCGTGCGGCCGCAGACGCGCGCCGCCGTCATGGTCAGGCCTGGGCTCGATTTCTTCGCCCTGGTCTTCGCGCTGTTCAAGGCCGGCGTGGCCCCGGTGATGATCGATCCCGGCATGGGAATCAAGAGCATTGGCGGGTGCATGCGCCAGGCTGAGCCGGAACTCTTCTTCGGTATCCCGCGCGCCCTGCTGGCCAGGCAGGTCCTGGGCTGGGGAAGCGGCTCGGTGCGGCGCGTCATCGCCGTGACGCAGGGGCGAAACTGGCCGGGAGTGGAAACGCTTGACACGCTGCGCCGGTTCGGTCAGCGCGCCATCGACGAGGGGACGATCCCCACGCCCGTCTTCCGGCCGACTGTAGCGGACGGCCTTGCCGCGATCCTCTTCACCAGCGGCAGCACGGGATCGCCCAAGGGCGCGGTCTACACTCATGCGATCTTCCAATCGCAGGTCGAAATGTTCCGATCGCTGTACGCGATCGAGCCGGGCGAGACCGATCTCTGTACGTTCCCGCTCTTCGCCCTCTTCGCCCCGGCGCTGGGGATGACGGCGATTGTCCCGGAGATGGACCCCACGCGGCCGGCGCAGCGTGGATCCCGACAGGCTCTTTCAGGCCATCGACGATTTCGGCCCCACCAACATGTTCGGCTCTCCCGCCCTGCTGCGGCGCGTGGGCCCGGCGGCGCGGCGCAGGGCCGGAAGGTTGCGACCTTGAAACGCGTGGTCACCGCCGGAGCACCCGCGGCGCCGCGGGTGCTGGAGACGTTCGCCGGCTTGCTCGAGCGGCCGGCCCAGATCTTCACGCCTTACGGTGCCACCGAGGCCCTGCCGGTGGCCTCGATCGGCAGCAACGAGATCCTCGAGGACACCCGCTTCCAGACCGACCGCGGAGCCGGCGTGTGTGTGGGGCAGCCGGTGGAAGGCATGGACGTGCGGATCATCCGCGTCAGCGACGAGGCCATCCCGGAGTGGTCCGGGGAGCTGGAACTGAGCCCCGGCAGCATCGGAGAGATCGCCGTGGCGGGGCCGGTGGTCACGCGGGAGTATTTCCGGCGGCCGGAGGCCACGGCGCTCGCCAAGATTGCCGATCCGCACCGGAACCGCTTCTTTCACCGCATGGGAGACCTGGGCTATCGTGACGAGCAAGGGCGGCTCTGGTTCTGCGGCCGCAAGTCGCACCGGATTGTACTGCACGACGTCACGCTGTACACCGTCTGCTGCGAGCGCGTCTTCGACGTCCATCCCGAGGTTGCTCGATCAGCGCTGGTCGGGGTGCGGCGCGACGGCGTGATGGTCCCCGTGCTGTGCGTGGAGCCGGACGTGCCGCTCGGCCGCGCGGACCAGGCACGGCTGCGCCGCGAGCTGCTTAGCCGGGGAGAGCAGTTCGCGCACACGGCCCGCATCGCCACGATCCTCTTTCATCGCTCGTTCCCGGTGGACATCCGCCATAACTCCAAGATTTTTCGCGAGCAGCTGGCGGCATGGGCCGCGAGAAAGCTGCCATGACCGGCGATCGAGCAGGACCCGTACTGGTGACCGGCGGCGGGGGCTTCCTCGGGTCGGCGATCGTGCGCTTGCTGCGCTTGCGGGGCCGGCCGGTCCGCTCGCTGAACCGGCGGCGGTACGCAGCACTGGACGCTCTTGGGGTGGAGCAATTCGTGGGCGACGTTGCGGACGCCACGCTCGTCTCGCGGGCGGTTGACGGCTGCTCGATCGTCTTCCACGTGGCCGCCAAGGCGGGCCTCTGGGGGGCTTACCCGCAGTACCACCGGATCAATGTGGTGGGCACGGAAAACGTTCTCGCCGCGTGCCGCACGCACCAGGTGAGGCGGCTGATTTACACCAGCTCGCCCAGCGTGGTGTTCACGGGACACGATCTGGAAGGCGCGGATGAATCGGTCCCGTATGCCTCACACTATGACGCGGCCTATCCTGCCACCAAGGCCATTGCCGAGAAGCTCGTGCTGGCGAATAACGACGCCTCGCTGGCCACCGTGGCGCTGCGGCCTCATCTGATCTGGGGCCCTGGCGACAACAACATCCTGCCGCGAATCTTCGCCCGCGCGCGGGCGCGACGGCTCTACCGGATCGGCCGCCGGAACCCGCTCATCGACCTGACCTACATCGACAATGCCGCACACGCCCACGTGCTGGCCGCGGCCCGGCTGGATCCGGGCGCGGCGATCTGCGGCCGGGCGTACTTCATCGCGCAGGGCCAGCCCGTTCCGCTCTGGGACATGGTGAATCGGTTCCTGGAGGTCGCCCACTTGCCGCCGGTGAAACGCAGCGTGCCGCGCGCACTTGCGGTGGCCGCCGGCGGCGTGCTCGAGGGCTGCTACTCGCTGCTCAAGCTTCCTGGAGAACCCCAGATGACGCGGTTTCTGGCCCGCGAGCTGTCCACCGCGCACTGGTACAACCTGGACGCCGCTCGGCGCGACCTGGGTTACGCGCCCATCGTGGGCATCGAGGAGGGCCTGCGCCGACTTGCGGAAAGCCTGAAACAAGACTCACCGACGGCGCCCGGGGCGGCTGGGTTTGGATTGACGGACGCTGGTGGTCCGATGTGATGAGCATGGACGTGCAGTGGGACCCCTCGCAATCAGACCCGCGCGGGCCGGCAAGCGCGGCGCTTGCGTGCGAACGATCCTCTGGGACAAGAAGCTGGACGGGTGAATGGCGGCGCAGAGCTGTGAAGGAGCTCCCTGAATTGCCTGACCGGTCTTGTCGGCAGTGCCTTCATCGCGGCTTCATGATCGAAGGGCTTGATGCGACGGCCTGCGTACCATAATAATTCAGTTCCTGCCATGGTCCGTCCGCGCCACGGCGGCGTGATGTATCGATCTCCAGGCGTATTTTCCAGCGTGATCCCGCGGGGTCCGCCGGTCCGCGAGGTGCCAGACCAGAGATGTATGTACCCACAAAGCTGTTCTTCACCAAAGGGGTGGGCACGCACCGAGAGAAACTGACGAGCTTCGAGCTTGCCCTGCGGGACGCGCGGATCGCCTGCTACAACCTGGTGCGGGTCTCGAGCATCTTCCCTCCGCGTTGCAAGGAAATCTCCATCGAGCAAGGTCTGAAGCAGCTCCAGCCCGGCCAGATCGTTCACGTTGTCATGAGCGAGTGCGCCACGGCCGAGCCCAACCGCCTGGTGGCCGCCAGCGTGGGCGTGGCGATTCCGCGGAACCGCGATACCTTCGGCTACCTATCGGAGCACCATGCCTACGGCCAGACGGCGAAGACCGCGGCCGACTATGCCGAGGACCTGGCCGCCGAGATGCTGGCCACCGTCCTGGGCGTGGAGTTCAACCCGAACAGCTCGTGGGACGAGAAGCGCGAGATCTGGAAGGTCGCGGACGTGATCTTCAAGACCAAGGAAGTGACTCAGACCGCCATCGGCCACAAGGACGGTCTCTGGTCCACCGTGGTCGCCGCGGCGATCCTGCTGGCCTGATGGCGATTCGAAGCACCCCGCAAGGTGGATGAGCATGGAGTATCTCAAAAAGATCAGCCTGCACCGGATCGGTCCGCCCGCCGTCACCGGCCGGGAGGTGGCCGCCGACCTCATCGATCACGCCTTTCTCAGCTACAACGCGGGGCGGCTGCGTGAAGTCTGCCAGGTTTTCACACGCAAGTTCCTGGACCCGGATTGCACCGTCGGGCTGACGATCTCCGGCGCTGACTCCGGCCGGCCTGGGGATGAGCTGCCTCATCCCCCTCATCAAGGCCGGTTTCGTGGACTGGATCGTCTCCACCGGCGCCAACCTCTACCACGACACCCACTTCGCGCTGGACCTGCCACTGCACCAGAGCCGTCCCAACCTGGACGACTTCGCCCTCCGGCAGAACGACGTCATCCGCATCTACGACGTCGTCTTTCATTACAAGACGCTGCTCGATACCGACGCCTTCTACCGCGAGCTGATCCGGGATGAGAGCTTCGCCCACAGCATGGGGACCGCCGAGTTCCACCACCTGGTGGGCAAGTATCTCTACGCCCGCGCCGAGACCCTGGGGCGGCCGGCCCACAGCCTGCTGGCCGCGGCCTACGAGGCCGCCGTGCCGGTGTACACCTCGAGCCCCGGCGACAGCTCCATCGGCATGAACCTCGCCGCGCTTTCGCTCCAGGAGGGGAAGCTGCAAATCGACACCCTCCGCGACGTCAACGAGACCGCGGCCATCGTCTACAACGCCAAGAAGAACAGCGGCAAGTCGGGCGTGCTCATCCTGGGCGGAGGCAGCCCAAAAAACTTCATCCTCCAGACCGAGCCGCAGATCCAGGAAGTGCTCGGCCTGGCCGAGAGCGGCCACGACTACTTCTTGCAGATCACGGACGCCCGGCCCGACACCGGCGGCCTCTCGGGCGCCACGGCCAGCGAGGCGATGACCTGGGGCAAGATCGACCCGGATACCTTACCCGACAGCGTCACCTGCTACACCGACTCCACCATTGCCCTGCCGCTCCTGACCGCGTACTCCCTGGCCCGCCACGCACCTCGGCCGCTGAAGCGGCTCTACGACCGCCGCGCCAGCGACTACGCAGCCCTCAAGGCCGACTTCCACGCCAGGGGTGAGCAGCCGCCCGACCCTTCCGCTCGAAAAAAGATCGATTGAACGGGCCGATGACCGGGACGTCCTGGTGCCAACACGCCTCATCCAGGTTGATCCGCGAGAGCCATCCGAAGCAGCCCTCTCGGAAGCGGCCAGTGTCCTGCTGCACCGAGGACTCGTCGCGTTCGCCACCGAAACCGTTTACGGCCTCGGTGCGCTGGCCGCCGATCCCGTGGCCGTCGAACGAATCTTCGCGGCCAAGGGGCGGCCAGCGTTCAATCCGCTTATCGTTCACGTGGCCGGAATCGACCAGGCTTCGCACTGCGTCTCGGCCTGGCCCGAGGCGGCCGACCGGCTCGCCCGCACGTTCTGGCCGGGACCGCTCACTCTCGTGCTGCCACGCTCGAGCCTGGTTCCCGACGCGGTCACGGGCGGACGCGACACGGTGGCGCTGCGGGTTCCGGCAACACCCGTCGCACTGGGGTTGATCGCCCGGGTTGGTCAACCGCTGGCCGCTCCCAGCGCCAATCGCTCCAACCGCCTTTCGCCGACGCGGGCCGGGCACGTGCTGGCGGACCTGACCGGCCGGATCGACCTGGTCCTCGACAGCGGCCCGACCGCCTTCGGCCTGGAGTCGACGGTCCTCGACCTCACGGCCGAGCCATTCCGTATCCTCCGGCCGGGACCGGTCCAGGCCGAGGAGCTTGTGGCGTGCCTGGCAGGGATCGGCCAGGTGCAGGACCAGTGGTCCGATCAGCGGGTGGATGACGACCGGCCCGCACCGGCCCCGGGCATGCTGCCCGTCCATTACGCGCCCTGTACGCCGGCGCTGCGCGTGGATTCCATTTCCGACCTGGCCAGAATCCGCCTGCCGGTGCAGTCCGCGGTAATCGGTTTCGGGCCGCATCGCATGCCGGATCTCCCCGCCGGGACGGCCGTGACCTGGCTGCGCGATCCCGCTGACGCCGCACGCCGGCTCTATGCCGTTCTGCACGACCACGACGTACTCGGCCTCAACGTCATCGTCGTGGTGCTGCCGCCCGATGAGCCCGCCTGGCGTGCCATCCGCGACCGCCTGTTGCGAGCGACGAAGCCCGCGGGCGCCTGACCGCCCGGGAGCGGACGTGCCGCTTGCCCTGGCATTTGAGCCTTCTGATCGTGATACTGATGATTCGGAACTCCAAGGAGAAGTGCCATGCCTTCACCCTTTCCCGGCATGAATCCTTACTTTGAGCAGTCGGCCCTCTGGCTCGATTTTCACTCCGAGTTCCTGTCGTCAGTGCGCCGCCTGCTGGCCCCGCAAGTCGGCCCCAGGTACATCGTTCAGCTCGAAGAGCACATCTTTATTCACGATTTGCCTCCAGAACCTCGCCAACGACTGGGAACGTCTGACCTGTCGCTGGTCCAGTCTTCCGGTCGCGAACAGGCGCGGTCAGCGACCGGCGTGCTTGAAGCCCCGGCGGAAGTCTGGCTCCGGGTGCAGGAAGTTGAGAAAGTCCCGTTCCTGGAGGTTCGGGACCGGCTCGGCCGTGAACTGGTGACGGCCATCGAACTCCTGAGTCCGTCGAAGAAGCGGACTGGTGCGGATCGCGACCAGTACCTTGCCAAGCGTCGGGAACTGCTCCGCAGCCCGAGCCACCTCGTCGAGATCGACCTCCTGCGAGGGTGGGCTCCCATGCCCCAGGAGAGCCGGCCCGAGTGCGACTACTCGGTGATGGTCAGCCGGGCGGAGAAGCGGCGGGCCGCGGACTTCTGGCCGATCCACCTGCGGGATCGCCTGCCGGTCATCCCGATTCCCCTGCGGTTCCCGGATGAAGCCGCGCCGGTCGACCTCCAGGAAGCGCTCCACCGCGCCCATGACGGGCCGGGCTACGAGCATTTCATTTACAGCGGCGAGCCAGAGCCGGCCCTGTTGGCAGAGGATGCGGCCTGGGCACGGCAATTCGTGCCAGCAGGCCCCTGAGCTCTCGTCCGATATCGCGGGAATCTAGTCGAACAGCCGCCTCTGCTGCTCCAGGAGCGGATAGTCGGGCTCGACCACGGGCTCGGCGATCCCCATGTGCTGGTAGGCTGACGAGCAGGCCTGGCGGCCGCGCGGGGTGCGGACCACGAACTCGCGGCGCAGCAGGTAGGGCTCCACCTCGTCACGGAGGGTATCGACGGCGACGTTCATCGTGGCCGCCAGCGCCTCGACGCCCGTCGGGCCGCCCTTGAAGACGCGGATCAGCGTTTCCAGATAGCGCCTGTCTTGCTTGTCCAGGCCCTCGGTATCAATCTCTTGCATGGCCAGCGCGTCCCGGGCGATGGTCAGATTGATGTTGCCGTCGCTCCGCGCCAGCGCGTAATCGCGGACCCAGCGCAGGCGGGCGTTGGCGATCCGCGGCGTGCCGCGGCTACGGCCGGCGAGCTCCAGTGCCGCAGGACCGTCAATCCGCGTGCGCAGCTTGGCCGAGTTCACGGTGATGATCTGCGCCAGGTCGTCGCGATCGTAGAACTCGAGGTGCTCGTGCATGTGGAAACGCTCGCGGAGCGGCCCGGAGAGCATTCCGCTGCGAGTGGTCGCACCAATGATGGTGAACTTCTTGAGCGGCAGGTTGATGGTCCGCGCAGACATCCCCTCGCCGAGCACCACGTCAACCCGGAAATCTTCCATCACCGGGTAGATGAACTCCTCGACGGCCTTGGGCAGGCGGTGGATCTCATCGATGAACAGGATCGAGCCTTCCGCGGCGTTCGTCAGGTAGGGCATGACGTCCATCTTCTTGTCGAGCGCCGCGCCGCTGGTCATGTTCAGCTCGACGCCCAGCTCATTGTGCAGCACCGTGGCAAACGTCGTCTTGCCCAGGCCCGGCGGGCCATCGAACAGAATGTGCGGCAGCGGCTCACCTCGCTTGCGGGCCGCCAGGAGAGCGATGGCCAGCCGATCGGCCACGGCGCGCTGGCCGACGATCTCGTCCAGCCGCTGGGGACGCAGCTTCTCATCGGCCGGATCGATGACCCGAGGCTGCCGCCCCTCGTGACCCGAAAGGTCGGCCGGATCGCTTTCCTCGCCGCCACCCTCACGCTTCCCCTGGATGATTGGCTCTCTCATGAGATTCCTTGCAAAATGCAGACCGCCTGCGGCCCACCGGCCACGGCCCACCGACTCCTGCCACCGGCCCCTCGCCCCTTGCCCGCTATTCTTTACTCAGGTGATAGATCGCTTCGATCATATCGGCCACGGTCTTGAATTTTTTCTTGCCGGACAGGACGCGGTCGATGGCCTGCCGCGCCTGGCTCTCGTTATGGCCGACCGAGAGCAGCGCGGCGTAGGTATCACGAATCACGTCGTGCCCGGCGTGCTCAGCCTCGCCATTGCCGTCGGGGTGTCCCGCACCAATGGGAGAGCCCTCCGGCTCGATGATCAGGGCGAACTTGCCGACCTTGCGGCGCAGCTTGGCGACGATCCGCTCGGCCATGGCCTCGCCGATGCCCGGGAAGGTCGCGAGCATCCGCACGTCCTGGTCCTCGATGGTCCGGGCCAGCTCGCGTACCGGGCGGACCATGGCCCGCAGCGCCTTGCGCACGCCCACGCCGTCCACGGAGCAGAAGATCTCGAAGAACTCGCGATCCACGGCCGAGAGGAAGCCCACCAGGCGGGGGACCATCCTGCTGGTCATGGCGTTGCCGTCCAGGTACAGCGAGGTATGCAGGCGGATCGGCTCGCCGAGCTTGCCCTGAAGCTGGCGCCTGGTGTGCTCCGGCACAAGCACCTCAAGCTCGAACGGCTCGACGCCCAGCGTGAGCGTCTCCTCGGCAAGGCCCCGCAAGATGCCCCGGACGTGCGTGATCACGGCTAACTTCGTCCTTTCGCGCGAGCACGTGGAGATCTGGTATTTTGTTCAGTCATTATGCCTGACGTTCCCCGGCGATGCAAGTGCAGGCCGGGTGGCGCGGCCGGCCCGATGCCCGCGCGGCGGTCGGAGCGACGGGGCCGCTCGCCGCGGGTGTCGGAGCCGGAGGTCGAGCCCGAGCCGCCAGCGCGCGGACCGGCCGCACCGCGGCGACTGCTGCCGCGCCGCGGTACCGTCGCGCTGACCGGGTCGTGATGCCGCGCTGCGCCGCGCTGCGCGGTTCGGTTGCCCGGAACCCACAAACCGCGCAGGCTGAAACATTTTTTGCGCCGGCGCTGAAGAAGCTTGTGGCGCGACACCGCGCAGGCTGAGGCGCTCTCTGCATGGCAAGGCGCGCGGGCCTCCCGGTCATGCGCCGGAAAACCCAATAAAACACGGGAGAATTCGCCGGTCGCCTCATTTATCAATAGAATATCATGATTTAAGCTCATTTTATGCGATGGTTCCATCGCTTACTGATTTGAGAAGTGCACTGGGGAGTAAACTCAAAAAAAACCGGAGAAAATCACCGTTTTTGGGCAATCTTCCTCTTCCACTAATTCAAAGATTTGGTATGAATTGGCGCAGGGACCGCTCGATCAGAGTTGGTCGAAGACGAGCGAACATGTTTAGCAACGAGGTGAGAGCGATGGCAGTGAAGAAGTCGACGGCACCCAAGGGCGGCACGAAGATGGTGAAGGCCAAGCCGGCAGTCAAGAAGGCTGCTCCCAAGCAGGCGGCGCCCAAGAAGGCCAGCGCCGCCAAGACCGCCGCTCCCAAGGCCAGCGCCGCCAAGGCCGCTCCCAAGAAGGCGGCCGGTGTCAAGCTGACCGACCCGCAGAAGAAGCTGCTGGAGTCCGTCGCCGCCACCAAGGAAGAGGGCGTCGTCAGCACCAAGAGCAACGCCAAGACCTTTGGCTTGCTGCTCGAGAAGAAGCTCGTGAAGAAGGGCAAGAAAGAGGGCGACCAGTTCCGCTACCACATCACCAAGCTGGGAGCGAAGCACTCGCCCGCAGCGGGCAGCCCGACGACGAGCTCCGAGTCCAGCTCGCCGCCGTCGAGCTGAGCCTGTGACAGCAGCCGCCGGTCCGCGTCGCGAGCTGTCAGCCAGGCTGGCAGCTCGCTCCGACCGGGCTTGAACGGAACGGGCCCGACCTCGACTTTTACGACCGCACCTCCTGTCTACCCCCCTCTTGGGCTCACTCGCCGCCGAGTGATGCCGCGCTGGCCGTGCCGTGCCGCACTGGCCGGCTGAAGTCGGCCTTGGCGTTTCATCGCCCACCCGCTATGATCCCCGCGCGGTTGCGGTCCGGTCCCGTTCTGACATCTCGCCCGTTCCCGGCCGCCAGACCGCAAGGTCGCGATTCATGCTGGCTCCCGCGGTGGCGAACGCTGCCGCGCGCAAGCGGCGAGCGGTCAGGTTTTGCGAGGGCAGGGTCCATGGTCATGGATGAAAGTTCCAGAACCCAGGCGGCTGGCCGCCTTCGGCTCCTCGACCTGCTGGCACTCTGCTTGCTGGCGGCCGCCGGCTGCTCGACCTACATCGGGTCCACGGCCAAGAGCTTCATGAAGCACGTCCGCAACGATCCCGACCCCAACATCCGCTACGTCGCGTACACCAAGCTCGCCGATCCGCGAGCCTACGACAGCGAGCAGGAGAAGGCCGAGGCCGTGTGGACCCTCATCGACCGGTACGAGCACGGGCACGAACCACTCGCCACCCGCGCCATGATCTGTAGAACCCTGGGACAGCTCGGTGACCCCCGCGCGCACGACCTGCTGGTCGCCGCGGTCAGCAGCGCCGAGCCCGTGATCAAGATCGAAGCATGCCGGGCGCTTGGCAAGGTGGGCCGATCCGAGGACGCCACCATCCTTGCCCAGGTGATGACCCTGGATAACCTCGAAGACGCGCGGATCGCCGCCATCGAGGGGATCGCCGAGCTCAAAACCAAGGACCCGCGGATCTACCACGTGCTCGTCGAGAACATGGACCACGACGACCCGGCCATCCGCCTGGCGTCGCTCACCGCGCTGCGCAAGCTCACGGGCAAGGATCACGGCACCACCCCCGCCGAGTGGCGAAAGCAGCTCAAGCCCATGCTCGATCCGCTCTCGGCCCGCTCACCCGCGCAATCCGCCGCCACGGCCCCCGCTGTGGCGCGTGCCCCCTCCCCCTCCGCCTCCGCCTCTGCCTCCACCCCCGCCTCTGCCACCTCCGCACCGCTCGCTCGCCCTTGACCCGATGCGGTATGATTTGCAACCGGGATCGCCCACCCGGTGCCGTCCGTTCCGCGCACCGCGGCAGAGGCACAGGGCCGGCAGGGTCGTGCGGCTTTCGGACGGAAGCGGCCGCCCGCGCATCCCGGGCCGCGAGACGAGATGGACACGCACACGCTCGACCTGCTGGAGTTCGACAGGATCCGCACGCTGGTCGCCGCACGCGCGGCATGTTCGCTGGGGAAGGAAGCCGCCCTCGCCATGCAGCCGCTGTTCGACCTGGGCGCGATCCACGGCCGCCACGCGCTCACCACCGAGATGGTCGAGGCCAGCCGGTCGGGACTCTCGCCCCCGCTGGGCGGTCTGCACGACATTCGCGGCCACGTCCGCCGCGCGCAGGTCGGCGCGATGCTCGAGCCGGAAGAGCTGGCCGAGACCGCCGAGACGCTGCGGGCAATCGGCTACCTGGACCGCTGGCTGGCAAAGCTCGGCGAGCAGTTTCCCCGGCTTGGCGGCCTGCGTCACGGCGTGGGCGAGTTCTCGGGCGTGGCCACGGCGATCGAGGGCTGCCTGGACAGCCGGGCCAAGATGCTCGATACCGCAAGCCGCAGGCTCTCCATGCTGCGCCGGGAGATCGCCGCGGCCGAGGAGAAGATCCAGGAGACTTTGCGCCGCATGCTCCGCTCGCCGGAGATCAAGCGGATCCTCCGCTACCCCAACTTCACGATGGTCGGGCACCATTATGTTCTGCCGGTGGCCAAGGACCATCGCGGCGAGCTCTCCGGCTCGGTCCAGCGTTCCAGCGCGACCAACGAGACCGTCTACATCGAACCGACGGCGATCTCGGAACAGTCGGCACAGCTTTCGTATCTCCGCTCGCGCGAGGCCAAGGAGATGCGGCGGATCTTGCGCTGGCTAAGCGCCCAGGTGGGTCAGGTGGCCGACGCACTCTTGCAGACGCTGGCGATCATGGCCGAGCTCGACCTGATCCATGCCCGCGCCCGCTTCAGCCACGACTACCGGATGTCGGCACCGGACATGAACGACCAGGGCCGGCTCGTCCTGCGGCAGGCCAGGCATCCGCTGCTCGAGGCGATCGCCGTGCGCGACGGAGCGCTGTCTCCGACCATACCCTCGGCCTCGGCGGAGCCTGTCCCGGCTGCCGCGGGCGCTGGCCCGGGCCGCTCGGTCGTGCCCATCGATGTCCACCTGGGCTCTTCGTTTCAGATCCTGGTGGTGACCGGTCCGAACACCGGCGGCAAGACCGTCGCGCTCAAGACCGTGGGCCTGCTGGCGGCCATGGCGCAAAGCGGCCTGCATGTCCCGGCCGCGGAAGGCTCTCAGCTTCCGGTCTTCGACCACGTGCTCGCCGATATCGGCGACGAGCAGAGCCTGGAGCAATCGCTCTCGACGTTCTCGTCGCACGTGCGGCGGATCTCGCAGATCCTTGGTCAGGCGACGGAACACTCGCTGGTGCTGCTGGACGAACTGGGGGCGGGAACCGACCCTGCCGAGGGCGCAGCGATGGGGCGAGCCATCCTTGATGAGCTTGACAGCATCGGCTGCCGCGCGATGGTGACGACCCACATCGGCGACCTGAAATCATACGCCCTGGCCAACCCGCGGGCCGAGAACGCCGCGGTCGAGTTCGACATCGAGACGCTTCAGCCGCGGTACCGCCTGCACATCGGCGATATCGGCCAGTCGAACGCGTTGCAGATCGCCCGGCGGCTCGGGCTCGCCGGGCATGTCGTCGACCGCGCTGGAGCCTATCTTGAACAGGCCGGCGGGCAGGGTGTCGCGACCGAATGGGAGCTGGTCGCTCGGCTGAGGAAGGAGGCGGAGGACGCACGCCAGTCCGCGCTGGCCGCCCAGGCCGAGGCCGAGCGCTCGCGCGAGGCACTCGGACAGCGGCTGGCGGACCTTCAGCGCGAGGCCCGGCGCGAGGAGCTGCTGGCCGATGCCCGCGCCCGGCTCCAGCCAGGGGACCGCGTGGTGGTCCCCCGCCTGGGCTACGACCGGCCTGGCCGGATCGTGAAGCTCGACTCACGCAAGAAGACCGCGGTGGTGGCAATCGGCCACGTGACCTGGGACGTGGCCATCGACGAGCTGGTCCCGCAGGTCAGCCGCGTTCCCGATGAGGCAACCCCGGCGGCCCCTTCCAGGACCGTCAAGCCGCCGGCGGTCCGGCCGCTGGAGGAGTTCGAGGCCGATTGATTGCAGCCGCCATCCGCGGCCCGCGCCGGCGCTCGCGCTTCAGCTCACGGCGGGCGTCTTCAGGTAGAGGACTCCCAGGGGCGGCAAGCGCAGGGACAGGTGGAACGGGCGGCCGGCATGGGGTTCGGGGATGGCCCAGCCGCCTCCTGAATTGCCGACGTTCGTACCGCCGTAGTATTCGGCGTCGGTGTTCATGATCTCGCGATAGAAGCCGCCGGTCGGCACTCCGATGCGGTAATGCTCGCGCACCACCGGGGTGAAATTGCAGACAACGACCATGGAATCAGCGGGGTTCCTGGCCCGGCGGAGGAAGGCCAGCACGCTGTTCTCCCAGTCATGCAGCTCCAGCCACTCGTAGCCCTGCCAGTCGAAATCAACCTCGTGCAGCGAGGCTTCCTGCTGGTAGAGCGCGTTCAGGTCGCACACCAGCTGCATGGTCCCCTGGTGGTCGCGCCATTGCAAGAGGTGCCAGTCCAGGCTCTCGTCGTGGTTCCATTCCCGCCACTGAGCGATCTCGGCGCCCATGAAGAGCAGCTTCTTGCCAGGATGGCCGTACATGTAGGCGTAAAGCAGGCGCAGGTTGGCGAACTTTTGCCAGAGGTCCCCCGGCATCTTGTCCAGCAGCGAGCGCTTGCCGTGCACAACCTCGTCGTGCGAGAGCGGCAGGATGAAGTTCTCGCTGAACGCATAGATCATGCTGAAGGTGAGTGAGCCGTGCTCGTACTTGCGGTAGACGGGGTCTTTCTCGATGTACCGCAGGGTGTCGTTCATCCACCCCATGTTCCACTTCAGGCTGAACCCCAGACCGCCCAGGTAGGTGGGCCGCGACACGCCGGACCAGCTCGTCGATTCCTCGGCGATGGTCAGGATGCCCGGGTGCTCGTGGTGGCAGATCTCGTTGAGCCGCTTGAGGAAGTCGATGGCCTCGAGGTTCTCGTTGCCGCCGAAGATGTTGGGGATCCACTCGCCCGGCTTGCGCGAGTAGTCAAGGTAGAGCATGGAGGCCACCGCGTCGACCCGCAGCCCGTCCAGGTGGTAGCGGTCGAGCCAGAAGAGCGCGTTGCCGAAGAGGAAGTTGCGGACCTCCGCGCGGCCGTAGTTGAAGATCTTCGTGCCCCAGTCGCGGTGCTCGCCC
This sequence comes from uncultured Planctomycetaceae bacterium, assembly GCA_963833985.1. GTDB lineage: Bacteria > Planctomycetota > Planctomycetia > Isosphaerales > Isosphaeraceae > Aquisphaera. Next base: position 3,163,301 of record CAWIAD010000002.1, on the reverse strand, counting down.
AGCCGCGGGTCGGCGTGTTCGTAGAGGTGGGTGCCGTCGAAGTATCCCAGGCCGTGCAGGTCGTTGGGAAAGTGCGCGGGGACCCAGTCGAGGATGACGCCGATGCCGTGGCGGTGCAGGTAATCGACGAAATACGCGAAGTCGTCCGGGTTGCCGTGCCGGGCCGTCGGTGCGAAGTAGCCGACGGGCTGGTAGCCCCAGCTTCCGTCGAACGGGTGCTCGGTGATCGGCAAGAGCTCGATGTGCGTGAAGTGCGTGTGCTCCAGGTGCGCGGCCAGGTCGTGTGCAAGCTGGCGATAGTTCAGGAAGCCGGTCGCCGTGTCGGCGGTCTTCTTCCACGAGCCGAGATGGACCTCGTAGATCGAGATCGGCCGGTCGAGGCCCTGCCGCCGTGCCCGGCTGGCCATCCACTCGTCGTCGCTCCAGGTGAACTTGGAAAGGTCCCAGACGACCGATGCCGTCTTGGGACGGACCTCGGAAGCGAAGCCGTACGGGTCGGACTTCTTGACGATGTAGCCGTGGTTGCGGCTCTTGATCTCGAACTTGTAGACCTCGCCCTCGCACAGGTCGGGGATGAACAGCTCCCAGATGCCTGTTGCGCCGCGGTTGCGCATGGGATGCCGGCGGCCGTCCCAGTGATTGAAATTGCCGGTCACGCTCACCCGCAGCGCGTTGGGCGCCCAGATGGCGAAGTGCACGCCGCGGAACCCCTCGTGGGTGATGAGGTGGGCGCCCAGCCGCTCATAGTTGCGCAGGTGGGTCCCTTCGCCGAGCAAGTGCAAATCGAAGTCGGTGAGGACCGTGCCGAAGCGATAAGGGTCGACGACCTGCCACTGGTGCCCCTCGTGGTTCTCGATCTTCAGCCGGTAGGGAAAAGGCTCCGGCCGGTCGGAGAAGACCGCCTGGAAAAGGCCGTCGGCATGGATCAGCTCCATGGGCACCAGCGTGCCGGGCTCACCGCGCCGCAGGTCGACGACCCAGGCCGCGCGTGCCTCGGGGAAGAAGGCCCGCACCACCCAATCCTTCATCTTGCCCGAGCCACCGGTCACCTCGTGCAGGCCCAGCACGGTGAACGGGTTCCAGTGATCGGCGTGAATGATCAATTCGATGTCGGTCTGCGCGGTGACGGGCGCCTGTCCTGTCATGACGGCCATGTTGGTAGACTCGCTCTCCCAGATCGGTTCTGTTTCAAGGTCAGCAGTTAGAGCTCTCTCGAACCATCCGTTCTCTCGTGTCCATGCTGCGGCTGCGATGGCCGGCTGGCTCCGTCTCGTGGTGGTCCCGGGAAGACAACCACGGGCCGGAGCGGGGAAGACTGGTCAGACGAGCAGAAAATACGGCGGGTGGGCGAGGCATCACGTCTGGAGGTTATTTCAGCCCAAGCATTCTCTCAAGAGCAATTCTGGCCCACGCCTTGGTTTCCGGCTCAACCTGGACGCGGTTCACGGGAGTGCCCCGGGCCAGGTTCTCCAGGCACCATGCCAGGTGGGGCAGGTCAATGCGGTACATCGTGGCGCACATGCAGACCATGGGCGAGAGGAACCGGATGCTCTGCTCGGGGTGCTCGGCGGCCAGCCGGTTCACCAGGTGAAGTTCGGTGCCGATCGCCCAGCTCGATCCGGCCGGCGCCCGTTCGATGGTCTGGATGATGAATTCGGTCGAGCCGACGAGATCCGCCTGATCCACAACCTCCATCATGCACTCCGGATGCACCAGAACGCGGATTCCCGGATACTGCGCGCGAAACTGCGCCACATGCGCGGGCTTGAACATCTGATGCACCGAGCAGTGCCCCTTCCAGAGCAGGATGCGGGCGTTCTGAACCGCCTTGGGCGAATGGCCCCCGAGCGCTTCGCGGGGGTCCCAGAGAACCATTTGATCCAGTGGTATCCCCATCGCGCGGGCCGTGTTCCGCCCCAGGTGCTGGTCCGGGAAGAAGAGCACGCGGCGGCGCCTGGCCAGCGCCCAGTCCAGCACCGCCCGCGCGTTGGAGCTGGTGCAGACCGTGCCGCCATGGCGGCCGCAGAACGCCTTCAGGGCCGCGGTCGAGTTGATGTAGGTCACCGGCATCAGGTCCGCGGTGTCAATGCACTCGCCCAGGTCGGCCCAGGCGGCCTCCACGGCGTCGAGATCGGCCATGTCGGCCATGCTGCAACCGGCGGACAGGTCCGGCAGATACGTCTCCACCTCGGGCCGCGACAGGATGTCCGCGGTCTCCGCCATGAAATGGACGCCGCAGAAGACGATGGACCGGCAGTTCTGGCTGGCCCCCGCGAGCTGGCTGAGCTTCAGACTGTCTCCCCGCAGATCGGCGAAACGGATCACCGGGTCTTGCTGGTAATGGTGTCCGAGGATCAGCAAAGCCTCGCCCAGATCGTGCTTGACCTCGCGGATCCGCGACTCCAGCTCCGCATCGGGCCGGTGACGGTAGTCCGGAAAGGGGAGCGGTGCCGGGGCGGCCGAAGTAATCAATCCTGTGGTCATGAGTGTGATGATGCTTCTGTGAGAACCTGATGCGATGTATGCGGGCCAGTCAATCTGGCCGGTCCCTGAAAAGGTCGCCTCCCCTGTCTCAGAAATTGACCTCATCGCGTATTATAAGCGCGGAGGAGTCAAGAAACGATCGACCGCACCGAAAGGGCTGGTGTTTGATTGTCAGGAACGGCGATTCGTGCATCGAGATTCGCCCGGTGTTCGGCGCTGAAAGGGACATGGCAAGGAATGATGGATGGAGCATAAGGGTAGCGTCCTCATTGTTGACGATAGCGCCGCGGACCGCGCGTTGTTCCGGACGGTTCTCGAACGGGGAGGTTACACGGTCTTCGACATCGCTCACGGAACCCAGACCGTCGCGAAGGCGCTGGAACTCCGTCCGCACGTGATTGTCCTGGACGTGAACCTGCCTGATCTGAGCGGCCTGGAAGTTTGCCGGGCGCTGCGGGCCGACGCGCTGGCCGGCGGGATACCTGTGCTCATGCTCACCGTACGGCATGACGACACGGATGTCCTGGCAGGGCTGCACGCCGGCGCTGACGACTACGTCGCGAAGGATTCCGCCCCGGAGCTGGTCCTGGCACGGGTGCGCAGGCTGGTGCAGTATCGCCAGCTTGTAACGCTTTCCATGCTGAACCGCCAGCTCGTCCAGGTGGGGCGCCTGCTCGCGGGGATCATCCATGAGATACGCGGGCCCCTCTCGGTCATACGCGGTAGCGCGGAGTTGCTCCGGCTCAACCTGCAACCCGAGGACTCCAATGTCCAGTGGGTGGATTCCATTCTCCGCGGCACCCAGTTGCTCCAGAGCCGGCTGGAGCACCTGATGTCCACGGTCCGTACGGGACCGCCCCAGTTCCAGACCGTTGACCTGGCCACGCTGCTGCGCGAATCCATCGACCTCTTCGTCAAGGGGCTGCCCGCCAGCGGCCGCGGTGTCTCGGTGCAGACCGAGCTCGCCTCGGACCCGCCACCCGTCCGCGCCGATGGCGGCCGGATCATGCAGGTGCTGATCGACCTGCTGAGTAATGCGCACCAGGCGATCACGGGCGTGCGTGAGGAAGGGCACATCCGGCTGGAGGCCAGGGTCGTGGAGCATGATGCAGGCCGGTGGGTGAAGGTGGATATCCGCGACGACGGCCCGGGCATCCCTGAGGTCTATCTCGATCGCATCTTCGAGCCCTTCTTCACCACCCGCCAGGGGGGCACCGGCTACGGGCTCTACCTCGCTTCCGAGATCCTCAAGGAGCAAGGCGGAAGGTTGACCGCATGCAACAACGCCGACGGGGGCGCGTGCCTGTCCATCTGGTTGCCGCTGAACGGCGATCGAACCTCGGCCGCGTCGGCCGTGGGGACCTCCTGACGTCGATTGGCGGCAGGGCTCTGGCCATGGCCTGGGCGGTTTCCATCCATCGCGGGGTCCTGACCACGACGGTCGAACAGGGGGCAGACCCATGTCCTGGAAGTGGTCGCAGTCCGGCCCGCCCCGCGCGGGCCCACCGTGGAGGACGGCGATCGCCATCTGCCTGTGCTGGCTGTCGCTCCTGGCGTTCGCGATTGCCCGGCTGAAACCGGCAGACGGATGGGTGGTCGCCCTGCTGGCGATCGTTCCGGCAGCCGCCACCTGCGCGCTGTGCCTGCGGCACAGGGCCGACCGCGCACCGCGGCTGGTCCGGTCACGGGAGGTCGAGGATCCGTCCTCGGGTGACGGCCGGCAACACCCTTCGCATGCTTCATCACCGCGCATTCCGGAAGCCGTCGAGGAAGACTCGATGACCCGGAGCGGCTACTTCGCGGCCCCCAGCCAGCCCGATTCCCTGCACCGGGACGTCCGGCACACGGGGGATTTCTTGATCATCGACATGGTCAATCGCCTGGAACCGCGGCAGTTCCGCTGGCTCGAGTCGAGCCTGGCCGAGCAGCAGTTCCTGGGCTGGAGCCTGAGCGAGCTGCAAGGGAAGTCGTTTTTCGAGATCGTCCACGCCGATGATCGCGGCCGGGCCGAGGAGGGTCTGAACCAGGCGCTGGCGAAGGGGGAACTGCTGGGCCTGGTCGTACGCATCAAGACCGCGCAGGGCAGGAGCCGGGCCGTCGAGATCAACGCCGGCGCGCGGTTCACCTCCGACGGCCATGTCTCCTACGTGCGCTGCCACCTCACCGACGTGACCATCAAGGTCCGGGCCGAGCGGGAACTGCGCCTCCGCGCCCGCGAGCTGATGCAGCTCAATGAGCAATTGCGGCAAATCAACCGCGAGCTCGAAGAGCTGAAGGACCGCTACGGCGATCTGTACCAGAACGCGCCGGCCATGTACTTCAGCCTGGACCCGTCAGGCCGCCTGGTCGAATGCAACCAGACCTTCCTGTCCACACTCCAGCGCGGCCGCGAGGAACTGGTCGGCCAGGGCTTCGATCGCTTCCTGGCAGGCGACGAGCTGGTGCGTTGCCAGGCTCTCTACGCCCGGTTGCTCGAAACCGGCTCCCTGGAAACCGAGTCGCGCTGGGTGAGCTCCCGCGGCGCGACCCTGCCGGTCTGGATCAGCGGGAAGGTGATCCGCGGACCGAAGGGAAACGTGGAGCAGACCCGCTGCATCGCCCAGGACCTGACGGCCATGCACAGGCTGGAAGCGCAGCTCCAGGAGAGCAACCGGTCGCTCGCCCGCGCTAATACCGAGCTGTCCCGGAAGAACCGCGAGCTCGACGAATTCGTCTATGTCATCTCGCACGATCTCCAGGAGCCGCTCCGCACGCTCACGGCGCTTGCCGATTACCTGCTTCAGGATCACTCAGGCGGGCTCGATTCCGCGGGGCAGGAATATACCAGGCGGCTTGCCAGTGCCGCGCGGCGGATGAGGACCATGATCCATGCGCTCCTGAACCTCTCCCGGGCCGGCAAGGTGACCGGGGAATCGGTGCCCGTGCCGCTCGGTCCGCTCGTTGATGACGTTCGCGCCGACCTCTCCGAACTGATTCGCAGCCGCCACGCCGAGGTTCGCGTGGCGAGCCCGGACGCGGTGCTTCAGGGTGATCGCCGCAGGCTGCACCAGCTCCTGACCAACCTGGTCACCAACGCGATCAAGTACAACCAGTCGCCGGTTCCCAGCGTCGAGGTCGGCACGCTCGGCCTGGCCGACGGTAATCCGCGCGGCGCCGAGGGCACAGGTCCGTCCCAGACGCTCTACGTGCGCGACAACGGCATCGGCATCGACCCGCGCCATCACGACCGTGTCTTCCAGGTCTTCCGGCGGCTCCATGCACAGGAAGACTACGAGGGAAGCGGCGTGGGGCTGGCCATCTGCACCAAGATCGCCCAGGCGCATGGCGGGCGGATCTGGGTGGAGAGCGAGCCCGAGAAGGGTGCCACGTTCTTCGTGGCATGGCCCGGGCCCGCGGACGAGGCCGCGGCGACCTACTCGCCCTCCGGCAAGCGGGACGTCACTACGGCCTGAGACGCAGCTCCGCGAACTCCCGGGTCTGCCGCGCGATGGCCGTCTCGGTGGGCAGACGCTCCATCGAGCTGGCGCCGTAGAAGCCGTCCAGCCCCTGCACCCGATCCAGCACGTACTGCGCATCAGGCGGGTTGGCGATGGGGCCGCCGTGGCAGAGCACCAGGACGTCATCGCGCACCGATCTGGCGGCATCCACCATGGCTGCGACCGCGCGCACGCAGTCGTCCAGCGAGCGCGACGTGCGGGCGCCGATTGCCCCGCTGGTGGTCAGGCCCATGTGCGCCACGATCAGGTCCGCGCCGACCTCGGCGAACCGCCGCGCCTGCTCGGGGTCGAAGGCATAGGGGGTCGTGAGCAGGTCGAGCTGATGAGCCAGGCCGATGCAGTCGATCTCCTTGCCGAACCCCATGCCCGTCTCTTCCAGGCCCTGGCGGAACGAGCCATCGATCAGTCCGACGGTGGGGAAGTTTTGGACGCCCGCGAAACCGAGCGCGCGCAGCTCGTTCAGGAAATGCTCCAGGATCAGGAACGGGTCGGTTGCGCAGACCCCGGCCAGGACGGGCGTGTGCGCCACGGCGGTGAGCACCTCGAAGGCCATCTCCTTGACGATCGCGTTCGCATTGCCATAGGGCATCATGCCGGCCAGCGAGCCGCGGCCAGCCATCCGGAAGCGGCCCGAGTTGTAGATCACGATCAGGTCGATGCCGCCGGCCTCCTCGCAGCGGGCGCTCAGCCCGGTCCCCGCGCCGCCGCCGATGATCGGCCGGCCCGATCGCACCTTGTCGTGGAACCTCTTGAGCACCGCAGCGCGTGTTTCGGCCATGAGCACCTCGGAACAGAAGATCTGCTCAACGCGGAGCCGGCTCCAGTTCACGGAACTGTGCCACGATCGCCCGCGCAAACTCCGGATCGTTGATATGATAGGGCAGACGGCGGACCCGCCGCGTCGTGGTCGTGATGAGCGCTGCCTCGAGCGTCTCGAAGAGCGCCGCGTCGGCTTCCGGATCGTGGAACGGCTGGCCCGGAGCATCAAGAGCCGAGACGCCGCGTTCCGGGAGCAGCATGGTCAAAGGAGCCACGGAGCGGTTCAGCTTCGCGGCGATCCAGCGCGCGCACGCGCGATTCTCCTCGGCCGTCGTTCGCATCAACGTCACGTGGGCATTGTGGACGTGCAGCTTGCGGCCGCGAAACCGCTCCGGGACAGTCTCCATCGGCCCGAAATTGACCATGTCGAGCGCGCCGGTGCTGACCACGAAGGGAATGCGCGCGGCGAGGATGGCATCGAAACGGTCAGGTCCGCACGGGAGCACTCCCCCGACCAGGTGATCGGCGACCTCGGTGGTGGTGATGTCGAGTACGCCGCCGATCAGGCCCGCGGCGACCAGCTTCTCCATCGCCTGGCCGCCGGTACCGGTGGCGTGGAAGACCAGGCAGTCGAACCCCTGCGCCTCGAGCGCCTGGCGAACGGCCGTGACGCAGGGCGTGGTCACGCCGAACATGGTCAGGCCGAGCGCCGGCTTGTCGGTCTCGGGCGGTACGGCATGCGTCACCATGCCCGCCATCGCGTGGGCGGCATTCGCCAGGATGCGCCGCGAGACCGAATTCAGACCCGCCACGTCGACGACCGAATGCATGAGCGTGATGTCGGAGCAGCCCACATAAGCCGAGGTGTTGCCGCTGGCGACCGTGGAGACCATGAGCTTGGGCAGCCCCACCGGCAGGGCTCTCATGGCCTGGGTGACGAGCGCCGTACCTCCGCTGCCGCCAATCCCGACCACTCCGGTCATCCGCCCGGCCTGGTACTCGCGGGTGAGAAAGTTTTCGAGCGCCTGCCCCATCGCGGCTATGGCTTGACCGCGGTCGGTCGCGGCGCTGAGAACCCCGCGAAGATTCGCGTCATGCAGGCACGCGATCACCGCGGCGCGATCGATGTCCGGATCAGCGGTCGGCGCCGATTGCGTTCCCACGTCCACCATCACCGTGGGGACGCCGGCCGAGCGCAGCCGCAGGCCCAGGAAGGCAAGCTCCTGGCCCTTGGTGTCCATGGTGGCGACGGCGTAGACGGACGGACTCATGAATGATGAGAATCCCCGGCAGCACATGACGGCTGACGGAAGCATTCTGCCCGGTCGTCTGCCCGGAGGCCAGGGTCTACTTCTTGATCGACGATCGACTCTCCGTCCGTCCCTGATTGATCTCCGGGGTGGCGATCGTGATCACGGTGTCGCCTTGCTTGAGGCCGGAACGGACCTCGATGCGCTCTCCTTTGACAGCCTGACCATCTGACAGCCTGACCATCTGACAGCCTGAGAGTCAGGACGGCCTGGGGGACGGAAGCCTCTGTAGCATCCGTAGCACACCGTAAGGATTATACGGATTGGCATCTTGCGACGTCAGCCAGGGCAGCGGCCCGGTGTGCCGTCGCTGCGCTTGACACACCCTACAAGGTGATCATCATGATCATCTTGAGCGCCTTGATCATCTTGAGCGCCTTACCCCCCCCCATCCGGAGCCTGTTCCTGAAAACTGGTGGATCGATAGGGTGGCTGAGCCGGCCCAGTGCCGTGGGTTCCGCTGCGCTGCCCTGTGCGGAGCCACCCTGGGGGCTATCCTCTATAAGGGATATTTCTGGCCAAGCAGGTTCGCAATCGTTCTTTGACAGGCATTCATCAGGTTGATGCGATCCTGGATGACCGGGAAGCCGCTCTCCTCGTGGGACACGATTCCGCTCGTGTCACTTCTTCGATCCTGTCGTGGGACACGATTCCGATCGTGTCACTTCTTCTGTCTGATGGACCAGGAAAGGCACGATTGGAATCGTACCCCACGAGAAGAGCGGCCAGGCAGGGCTCTCAGCCCCGGGCAAGCAAACGGCAATCCTGTCCAGAGACTTCTGCGGGTCCGCTTAGTTAGTATTCCCGTTCACGGGATAACGTCAGGAGCCGAGCGGCGTCCAGGTCGGTCCTCCCCGGCCTGTCAGGCGCTCAAGGTGATCAAGATGATCAAGGCGCTCAAGATGATCATGATGATCACCTTATAGGGTGTGCCCAGCGCGGCGACGGCACACCGGGCCGCTGCCCTGGCTGACGTCGCAAGGTGCCTATCCATAATATCCTCATCACCCGGCTCCCCGCACCGATCTGGTTCGCTGGGAGCATTCTGCCCGGTCGGCTGCCGGCTGGGCAGCCCCTACTTCTTGATTGAACCGATCGGCTCTCCACTCCTGATATCAGGAGTGACGATCGTGATCACCTCGTCGCCTTCCTTGAGGCCGGAACGGACCTCGATGCGCTTGCCTTGATCGTCCACGGCGCCAAGTTTGAGCCTGGTCAAGGACGCCTTGCCATCCACGACGGTGAAACACTCTCCCACCTCGGTGCCCTCAAAGCCCGCCCGGTTCAGGACCGCGCTCATGGGGACGGTCAGGGCCGCTGGCTTGAGGGCGAGCTTGACGGTGACCATGACGCGCTGATTGATTCGCAACCGCATGTCCGGGTTCTCGAACTCGAGCAGGGCGGGAACCGCCATCTCCCCGCCGAGCATCTCCGCCGCAAAGGTGTCGATACGGACAACCTTGCCCAGGTAGAGACGGTTCATCTCGGATTTCGAACGCAGGATCACGGGAAAGCCCTTGTGAAGGTACGGCACCTGTCCCTCTGGAACAGAGAACCTGCCTCTCAACCGAGAGGTTTCCAGGATCTCGAAGAGGTGCGACGATCGTTCCTCGGCAGATCGGATCATCTCGCCCTGTTGCAGCAAGCGGCGGCTCACCACTCCCTCGATCGGGGACACGACCCTGGCGGCGCTCACGCGGGAACGGGCGCGCTCGAAACGTGCCTTGGCAACCTTGAGCTCGGCCTGGGCCATCGCCAGCTCGGCCTTTGCCTGAGCAGTCGCGAATCCGATCACGGAATTGCTGCTGTTCCTCGACGATAACTCCGGTGTGAGCCCAGCCTGGGTGGCCTGAAGGTGAGCCGTCGCCAGGTCGACTCGAGCGGCTTCCCGTGCGACGAGCGCATCGGCCTCTTGCAGGTCGGCAAGCAGCAGCGGTGCTTCGATCTCCGCCAGCACCTGGCCCGCGGTCACGTGATCGCCGACATCGACCAGGACTTTCTCCAGCCTGCCGTCCACGGAGGCAAACAGGTTGATCTTCGCTCTGGCCTCAAGTGATGTCGCCTGGCTCAGGGTCCCGGCAAATTCGGACCTCTTGAGGGTTTCGGTGAAGCGCTCGACTTCACCCTGAGCGTCTTCTTGCTGTGCTTTGCCGGCGGCGGCCTTCGGCGGCTCGCGGTCTTGCGGGCCCGCGCTGCGCGACAGCGTGGCCGAAAGGATCACGGGTAAGGACAGAAACACGAGCAGGACCAATGATTTCAGCCTTGCAAGAAACATGGCGCGAAGTGCTCCCTGGACCAGAGCGGTGACCGGGGCGGAGGTCCCGGCCGCCTTGCCTGCCGCGATCTTCATCGCGGCCCGTATGGTGGAATTGACCAGCCTGGAGGGGGGTGGAGAGAGACCCGATGCAGGGATGCCAACCGCCAGCGGCTCCGGAGCGAGACCCCGGCGCCGGAACTGCCCGCGCAGCCGCTCGCGTCCCCGGAACAGCCGCACCTTGAGCGTGCCGACCGGCACCCTCAGGGCGCTTGCGGCGGCTTCATGCGTCAAGCCTTCGAGATCGCAAAGGACCACCGAGGCCCGATACTTCTCGGGCAGCCGGTCCAGCTCCTCCTGGACCTCCGGCATGAGCTCGGCCTGCTCCCTGCAAGCCAGGCGCTCGTGCAGCGCCATCCCGGCCGATCGCTCCCGCTCACCGCGATGGGTTCGCTCCTTGCGGGCGTGAATGGCCACCCGGCGCACGACACCGTAGAGCCAGCTCCCGATCGAACCTCCCGCACGGATCGAGCGCGCCTTGCGGGCGAGGATCAGGAACGTGGCCTGATACGCGTCATCGGCGTCGTGCCACTCGCGGAGCACGCCCCGGCAAACTCGATGCACCATCGGGCCGTGCCGCTGGACGAGCGCCGCGAACGCCGCCTGGCCAGAACCGTCGGGCCGGCTGACGAACATTTCAAGGAGCCAGTCATCAGGCAGCCCGCAGGGGGTTCCCGCGGAGAGCAGCATGCCCAGATCATCAATCACGCCGGCGCGGCCTGGCTTTGCCATGTGAACGAACCCTCTCGGACCCCTCCTCCATCCTCGTGGAGGCGCACGGGGGCGAAATGGTTTCACTTTTCTCGAAGAAATTTTCCGGCACTGGTTCGCAGACATGACGCGGTCATGATCGCCCCCGGAAGCTGCCTTCAAGGCGAAACCACGGGCGCCGAGGTCGATTCAGGCAGGTCGACCTGTGTGGCGTCCAGCACCACGAGATCACCCGGCTTGAGCCCCGTGACTTCGACGCGACTGCCTCTCTCAAAGCTCGAGTAGAGAAAGAAGACACGTTGTGGTCGGCCATCGATCAGGCGATAGCAGTAATGGTCGCCTATGTCCGGCATCACGACCGCCGAGATCGGGATCGTGATCACGTGATGCCGGTCCTCAACGCGCACGACGACCTCGGTGGACTGGCCGGGGGTCAGGGTCCTTTGTGAATTACCAAGCTCGAACTCCGCCCGCACGGTGCTGCTGGCCGGATCGATTACCGGGGCGAAGCGCGTGAAGCTGGCCTCGATCGGCGGCATGCCCGTTGGAGTGATCCTGTGTTTCGCGGCGGGCATTTTCTTCAGGTAGATCGCGTCCTGCTCGTTGAGATCGACGGCGATCCGGACACGCGACATGTCCATGACCGTCACCAGCACCGGATCATCCTTCCCACCGCCGGCCTGCACGAGGTCGCTTTCCCGGCATTCCACGCTGGTCACGGTCCCGTCGAAAGGGAAGACCATCCTGGCAAGAGCGAGGCGTGCCATGACCTTGCCGACCGCATCGCGAGCAACCTGGACCGCGGCGTCCGCCTCGGCGACCTCGGTTTCGGCGACCTCGATGCGGGCGCTCGCTTCGCGGACTGCGAGCCCTTGATCCGGATCGCGCTTCGCCTGTGCCGCTTCCCGCTTGATCCTCTCCAGCGCGAGCAGCGCCTGGGCCTTGCGGGCATGCGTCCGGGCGCGTTCCACGCCAGACCGGCTCTCCTCGAGCTCCGCCTCGATCTCCGGTGCCTCGATCCGCACCAGGAGCTGGCCTTTCTTCACCTCATCCCCTGGCTTGACGGCAATCTCCGCGATGCGTCCCGAAACGGCGGCACGCAGACTCGCCGCGCGGACGGCCTCGATCGACGTCTTGAACGTGCTGTAGAAGGGCACATCCGTTTCCTTGACAACCTCGGTCTTGAGCGCTCTGGATGGCGATTTCCTGGCGCCCTCCGCCTGCGTGCCTCCGCCCGTGTGGCTGCCAGGCAGGTCCGGCGCCTGGTCGGACCAGGCGGTGGGGGCGAACAGAATCAGGAGAAGCAAGGCAGCGGCGCAGGAAACCGGAAGGGTTACCGCCTGTGCCACGCACCGCGTGAATCTGGCTCCGTTCATGATGTGTCGGACTCCATTCTTGAGGTCTCAGCAACCGTCCGCTGGCCCACCGGAGTGGCACAGCCGGTGACCACGCCACGTCCGCCGCACATCATAGAAGGGACGATGCCCCAGGCCCAGACGAAAGTCCGCGCCTTCGCGGACCCGGTTCACCGCTTCCATTGGATCGTCTGAGCAAGGCTTCCTGAGCCGAAGCGATGGCCTTCAGCTTGCAAGGCGGGAACCCGGGCACGGCTCATGCATCCAGGTCGCGGTCCCACATCAGGGGTTTGCCGGCGGTGGGATCGTCATCCGGGTCGGGCACCGGCGATTGCGGCTCGTCCCAGCGCACGTCGATGGGCTCGGTCGAGGGCCACCAGTAGGTGCCCGTCCGCAGCCAGCCCGACCTGCGCAGACCTTGGCGATCTTGCACCTCGATCCGATAGACGGACTGCACGTTGCTGGTCATCCAGAAGAAAGGGCCACGAAAGAAGTTCCTGCGCTGCTTCACGAGGAGCCTGTAACCGGCACGCTCTGCCCAGTTGTCCACAGCCGCGGGCACGACAACCCAGTAGAAGCGGACCTGCCAGACCATCAGGATAAGCCAGATCGGCAGTAAGACGAGAACGCACGGAATCTCAGCCATGGTCAAGGCTCCTCGGCACCGCTGCCTGGTATGTCGCCGCCTGTCCGATCCGGTCGCCGCTTCCGCGCGCCTCCGTCGCGGCTCGGCGAAAGACCGGGGGGAAGATGTCGCCGCCTGTCCGATCCGGTCGCCGCTTCCGCAGCCCGTGGCGTGATCGATGCCATTGACCGGGATGCATTGCCGCCAGTAACTTAGGTAATCCGGTACTGGTCCCCCTTCCGCCCAGGTAGATGAGGGCCTCATGAGCTTCGGCGAGGACGACGGCGGCAGCGAAGTTGAACTGGAAACCCTGCACGGGCGGACCTGGCCCACTGTCACTCAATTCTCTGTCTTCCTCGAGAACCGCGTCGGCCAGTTGCTGGAGGTGGTGCGCTCGTTCCAGGGGACGAAGGTCAAGATCGTGGGCCTGACGATCTCGGACTCGGCGGATTGCTCCATCCTTCGCCTCATCCTCAGTCATCCCGAACAGGGCCGCGAGATCCTGTCGCTGAACAAGCTGGCCTTCGCCGAGAATGAGCTGGTGGCCGCCGAGCTTCCCAGTACGCCCCACGCGATGGTGGAGCTCTGCAAGGCGCTGCTTCAGGCCGAGATCAATATCCACTACGCCTACCCCCTGATCGTCCATCCGCGCGGCCGCGCGGCGGTGGCCATGCATATCGACAATAACGAGCAGGCCACCCGCACCCTCCAGGAAATGGGCTTTGAGGTGCTCTGCGAGGCTGACCTGACGAACTGATCCGGCCGGTGAGCGGAGCGAGATCCGGGTTCAGGCCGCGGGCTGGCTCTTTACGACCGCCCGGGTCGGCCGGGTGGAACCTGCCGGAAGTGGGAAGCTTGCGGATCGAGTGCTTCGACTCGCCCGGACTGTGCCATGCGGCCCAGCCACGTATCGGCGTGCCAGCGCGGCAGGCCCAGGTCCTCCATCAGCGCCTGCAAGTGATCGCGGTCGAAGGTCTCGGGCAGAAGCTGGAAGGCGAGCGCCCGCGAGCGCGCCAGCACTCCGCGCTTCACCCAGGCGATGGCGTTTGCCAGGATCTCGCCGTGGTCGAACGCCAGGTCGATCCGCGTTTTCAAGGGCAGCCATTCCGCCCCGACGGCATCGTCCGAGCCCTGGACCAGGTATTCGCCGGGCGGCAAGACGGCCGCATACGCCAGGGTGATGGTGCGACCGCGCGGGTCGCGGTCGGGCCGGGCGAAGAAGCCGATCGGCTCGATGGCGCAGGGGACGTCCAGGCCGGTTTCCTCACGCAGCTCGCGGCGTGCGCCGGCTTCCGCCGTCTCATTCATTTCCAGGTAGCCGCCGGGAATCGCCCACTGGCCCGCGAACGGATCGTGCCGGCGGCGAACCAGCAAGACATGCAACGCCCCCTGCAAGAGCGCGAAGACCACCAGGTCGACCGTCACCATGGGACGCGGGTGTTCATAGCAATACGGGGCTGGCATCGATTCTGGACCTGTGAGACCATAACCATCGTACCGACACGACTGGATTCTCCCATCCGGAAGCACCATGAGCAACCCGATCGCATCGCTGCCGCCATGGACCGAGGACGACCACGAAGAGGCAGGGATGGCGCGGCTGGTCGAGAGCCTGGCCGCCGAGGACGGGCCCGCCGATCTGGCGGGAACCTGGCCGGAGACGCTCTGGCGGCAACTCGTGGACGCGGGCGCGACGCGCTGGTCTCTGCCGCGCGAGTTCGGCGGCGAGGCCTGCCCGCGGCCGCTCCTGGTTCAGCGCTATGCTCAGCTTGCCTGCGGCAGCCTGACGGCGGTCTTCATCCTCTCTCAGCATGACGCCGCCGTGCGCAGGCTCTCCGGTGCGAGCGATCGGCCGGCGGCACGTCCCTGGCTGCGTGCGATCGCGGAAGGAAGCGCTTTCTCCACGGTGGGAATCTCCCAGCTCACGACCTCCAGGCGGCTTGGCACCCAGGCGCTGGTCGCCAGGGAGATCGAGCCGGGAACCTATCAGCTCGACGGTGCCATGCCGTGGGTGACCGCGGCCGAGCGGGCTGACGTCCTGGTGACCGGTGCACTTCTCGACGACGGCCGGCAGATGCTCATCGCCCTGCCCGTGGACAGGCCCGGGCTGACCGTCCGCCCGGCGTTCGAGCTGGCCGCGCTGCAAGCCTCGTGCACCACCGAGGTCGCCCTCGAGCACGTGCGGGTGACCGCGGACGACCTGCTTGCCGGCCCCAGCCAGGATCTCTCGGCCCAGCCCGGCGCGGTCGGAACGGCGGGTCTGGAGACCTCGGCCCTGGCGCTCGGCCAGGCCCGCGCGGCGCTTGCGGCACTCACGGGCCTTGCTTCCGACCGGGCGGAGCTGGCCGATCCGGCCGACGTGCTCTGCGACACCTGGCAGCAAGCCTGGGCACTGCTCATGGCCTGTGCACGGGGCGAAAAGGACGCGGCAGCAGCAAGCCAGGTGCGGGCCCAGGCCAATGCGCTGGCCTTGCGGGCCACGCAAGCCTACTTGACGGCGCAAGGGGAGCGGATTCCTGCGCTCCGAGCCCGCCCAGCGCTGGGCGCGCCAGGCGCTCTTCTTCCTGGTCTGGTCGTGCCCCACGCCGATCGCCCAGGCGGCCATCCGCGACCTCGCCGGGCTCTGTCCGGCGTGAGCGCGGAGGCTGACGTATCGGCGTCACGGCCGCTTTGCCTCGTCCCTGGCCTTTTCCAGCCAGGCTGCGGCCTCGTTGTACCAGTATTCCGCTTCCAGCGAATCGAGCAGGCCGAGCTGCCCGGTGGTGTACATGCTCTTCGCGCGTTCCAAGAGCTGCTTCATCCGGGCGGCATATTCTTCCAGGGCGGCAATCTCTTCGACTTTCGACGGGGCTGTCGCTCGTTCCGCATCCAGCAGCCTCAGTGCCCACCTGTGCTGAATCTCTGGCGGCGTCGGCACGGCCTGCTTCTGCATCTGCTCGATGGCCTGTACCGCCCTCCTGGCGATCTCGCGCTGGGCGAAAACGGGCGGCTTCTTCGCCGGATCTCCCGGGTCCTGTTTCACCGGCACCTTGGGTACCTGTGCGGCAGCCCGGAAAGCCAGCGCCACGGGCGTCTGGAGGGGCGGCTCGTGAGCAGCGCCCCGGACCACCGCCTGATAGCCGATGGCCCCCGTGCCAGCGACCGAGGATCCGATAACCAGAAAGGCGGCCGCTCGTGTCATGAGTTGCCTGACTGAGATGGCCATGGAAGTCTCCCGAACGAGGGTGCTGATGGTGGTAGGAAGCACTCCGGCCTCGGGTAGCCGGCCGGAGATCAGTTGAGATGCTCGCTCAGTAAGGGTCGCGATCAGTGCGGGAGCGGCTGGCTGGCGGTTGCGGCGGCTCGCCAGTTTCTCCCAATCCCCATCTAGACCGTCCAGATCCCCTCTGCCGAGCAGTTGAGACCGTAGCTTCTCGCGGGCGCGTTTGAGCCGGACGCCAACCGTCCCGATGGGACAGCCGAGCCGCGTCGCAGCCGTTTGGTACGACAACCCCTCGATCTCGCAGAGAATCAAAGGCTGGCGGTACTTCTCCGGCAAGCGAGCGATCTCCTCATGAAGCGCGGCGATCACGTCTCCGTCTGGATCGGACGTTGCAGGAACGGAGACGATCCGGGCGGACGCCCGTTCGCGTGCCATTTGCCGGGCGGCATTCACTCGCGCTCGCGCGGCCACCCGGCTGGCGACCCCGAAGAGCCAGCTCCCGACCGAACCCCGCTTGCGAATCGACTGCGCCTGCTGCGCGAGGATGAGAAAGGTTGCCTGGAAGGCGTCCTCGGCCTCATGCTCGTTGCGCAGGACGTTGCGGCAGACGTCCAGGACCATCGAACCGTGCCGATCGATGAGCACCTCGAACGCGGACGCCCGGGCTTGCTCCTCGCCGGCCACGAAGCGGTCGAGCAGATCGCCGTCGGACCACTCGGCCGTTGTGCCAAGCTGGAAAAGAGTTCCGACGGTCTGCACAACCTCGGTACGGGAGGCGTTCCGCATCGCCAAGCCACTCCCTGGTTGAAGAGGAATCGGGAATAGTGCCGGCGGAGAGGCGTTTTGTTTCAGCTCTTTTCCGAGATTATCATGATGCGGCCGGTTCAAGAGAAGCCTCGACGGTCCGGCGCAGCCCCTCCTCGAAGGCGATGACCGGCCTGTAGCCCAGGACCTGCTCAATCCGCTCCAGGCTGGCCAGCGAGTCGCGCACGTCGCCGGCGCGCGGCTCCAGGAAGTTCGGCTCCAGGTCGGTGCCAAGAATCTTGTTGAGCGTGGAGACCAGGTCCAGCAGGCTGATCCGCTGGCCGGTGCCGACATTGAAGACACGGCCCCCAAGCGGCTCGGCCGACCGCATGGCGGCCAGATTGGCGGCCACGGCGTTGGCCACGTAGGTGAAGTCGCGGGTTTGCTGGCCGTCACCGTAGATCGTCGGCCGCCGGCCCTGGGACATGAACCGGATGAAGAGCGAGATCACGCCGCTGTACGGGCTGGAAGGGTCCTGGCGCGGGCCGAAGATGTTGAAGTACCGCAGGCTCACGCCGTCCAGGCCCATCGTGCGGGCATAGACGCTGACGTAATGCTCGCCGGCCAGCTTCCCCGCGGCGTAGGGAGAGAGAGGCGTGGGCAGCATGCCCTCGTGCTTGGGCAATTCGACGGTGTCGCCATAGGCACTGCTGGACGCGGCGAACATGAACCGCCGGGCCCCTGCCCTGCGGGCGGCCTCCAGCATGTTCAGCGTGGCCGTCGGCCCGCTCGTGTGCGACTCGAGCGGTTCGCGCACCGAGCGCGGCACGCTGGGAATCGCACCCTGGTGAAAGACGTAGCCCATGCCTTCGGCCGCCTGGCGGCAAACTTCCAGGTTTGCAAGGTCGCCCTCGATCCACTCGAAACGGCCCTCCAGGTGGGCGAGGTTCGACCGGTGCCCCGTGGCCAGGTTGTCGACCACGCGTACGCGGTAGCCCTGCTGCACCAGGGCCTCGACCAGGTGCGAGCCGATGAACCCGGCTCCGCCAGTGACCAGCACTCGCTCGCTCTTGCTCATGGCTTCTTGACCGCTCGCTCGGGTTACGGGGGAAAGGCACAGAGGGACTGGACGTGGTCGCGGCTGCCGTCGCTCACCCAGCCGTCGAGCTGGGCCGCGTCCTTGAGCTGCTGTCCGCGCAGCCGCGACACGGCCAGGAACGCACACGGCAGGTCAGGCAGCGAGGTCAGATCGCCCCAGAGCTTCTCGAACTGTGCGACCGGAAAGACATCCTCCTGGCCATGCCCCCAGCGCCGCTTCACGTCCTTGATGGTCACGTAGGTGGGCACCCTGGCCGCCAGCGACCGGATCGCGTCGGCCACCTTCTCCGGTGCCGAGCGCAGGTCATCGCGCGTCAGGTGCAGGGTCTGGAGGAAGCCGTCGATGCGCACCCACGTCGTGAGTGTATTGTAGTACCTCAGAGCGAACTCGGTCTCCTCGCGCGGCTGGGCCAGTCCTTCCAGGATGCGTAGCCGGCCGGCGACGCGGGCCAGGCCGCCCCCGCGGTCGTCGATGCGGCGGGGAATCACCTCGAAGCTGAGGGTCGCCGCGCTCTGGCAGGCGAGCCCCAGGATGGCCGGGTCGACGGTCGCGCCCAGCGTGTCGATGTTGTGCAGCATCAGCCACTGGAGGTTCGGATACGCGTCCAGAATGCGGCCCAGCGTACCGTTCCGCAGCAGGTTGGGCAGCTCGAAGAAATGGCCGGGCGGGGCGAACCGCTGGATTGGCAGGTTGTCGGTGTAGTCGGTTCCCTCGCCCACGTCCCGGGCCCACTGAAGGATGGCCCGGCGGCCGGCCTCGCGCACCTTCTGCTTGTTCTCGTCGAGCGTCTCGTGCGTCGTCTCTTCCCACAGGAATGTCAGGTCTCGCGCCATGGGCACCAGCCGTTGCGCAATCGACTGGCCGCGGGACAGGAAGACCGGCCCTTCATGACCGTAGTTGCTGGTTCGGGCCAGGTGGCGCTCGACCGCGGCGTGCGTCAGATAGCTGGTCGTCACGATGTGCGGGATGGCGATGCCCAGCGACTGCTCGATCGCGCGGGTCTTGGCCAGGTGGATCTCCAGGAAACTGCGATGTTTTCCGGCCAGCGCGACGAACGGGTTGACCGCCTTGACCACCCCCGCCCCGGTCGTCCACCGGCTGCCCACCCCGGCCGCCAGGCTCACGACGGCCACCTCTCCCTTGCGGAGCGACTCTTCTCCCTGCTTGCGGGCGCCGGCCGGTACCGGACCATGGGCCTGGATCAGGTCGGCGTCGTCCACGTCGCGGATTTCCAGATCCACCGGCAGGCGGTTGCGGGACAGGCCGATGCGGCCGCGGAGCAGGTCCTCGCGCAGGCTCTCGTGCTGCTTCGGGTCGAATCCGTTCTCCGCGCGGATGCGCCGGGCCTCCTCGTCCCACCGCGCCAATGCGTCGTCTCGAGCGCTGCGGGTCACGGGGAAGAGATGGTTGATCATGGTGCGGAACACGCCGACCAGCTCGCTCGTGGCCGGGCACCGGTTGGCGAAATGGTCGACATCCGCTTTCCGCAACGGATCGAGCGCGGCGGTTCCCGCGGTGATCATCCGGGGAACCTGGAGCGTGTAGTACCGCGGGGGCATCATGGCACCGTCGCCGCATTCCAGCTCGGCCCAGGTGCCGCGGGGATTGATCCGGAAGTCGTACACCACCGGCTCCATCGCGAACGGCAGGGCGTCGTCCAGGTCGGACTTGACCCGGCGCATGATGCTCAGGACCTGGTCCTGAAACTCATCGTGCCGGTGGGGAGCGACGAAGAACGCCATCCCCCCGCCCGACATGCCGCCGAGCATGAGAAACCCCCAGAAATCATTGCCCAGGGCCTGCCGCGCCTCGGCGATGATCGCCTCCGTGAAGGCGTTCGAGACCCAGGGGATGATCGCCTTCAGCGGGCCGTTCCAGTTCTCGGTCGTCCAGTGGCCGACGCCGCGCACGTCGGACTCGTCCACCGCGGCCAGCACCCGATCGAAGACCTGGAGCGCCCGCTGCCGCGCCAGCCATTCCTCGTGGCCGCGCAGCAGGTACTTCGTGGTCACCATGTTGAGGATGGGCCCCACATTCTGGGCCATGCCCCCGTGCACCAGCACCAGGCTGTCCGCCAGCGCCTCCGGGAACGGCCGTACGCCAGGCTGCGGCCCAGCCGTGCCGGAATGGCCGTTTTGACCGTCAATGAGCCGGTGGGCAGGCAGCAGCCGTCCCCGGCTGACGCCCCACTCCGGGTCGGTCGCGGTCGCGGGCACGCCATGGATCAGCTTGATGCCGGGAAAGACCCCGCCCGAGTCTTGCCACCCGCCTCCCGATCCCCCTAGCCACTCGCCGAGGATGGCCCGGGCCACGACCACGCGAGCCTCTTCCAGGTCGAGCGGGCCGGTCAGGCTACGCGTCTGGCCCGTGGCGCGCATCAGGATGGCGATGAGCGATGCCAGCAGGTTCGTGGAAACGGCCAGCCGCGATCCCTTGGGAATGTCGTTCACCTTGCTGACGATCTCCAGCCCGTGCCCGGGCGCACCACCCGCGCCAGCAGGTCCGCAAGCGGGACCGACGTGCCTTCGAGCGAGGGCGGCACGAGGCCCGAGGCGATCACGCCCGCCTTCACCAGCCCCAGGTAGTCGTTGCCGAAGTTGAACAGCTCTTCCAGGGTGTCCACGTCCTTGCAGGCGTTCAGGTCGATGCTGGTGATCCGCAGGATGGGCTGAGCGATCACTCGCACCCGGCACTCGATGGGCGGGGAGGGACTCTGGTCGCGGCCGTGAACGCCCAGGTCCACGGAGATGTTCAGCACCCGCGCGCCCTCGGGGTAATCCATGCCCAGGAAGAAGATGTCCGACCAGGCACTGTGCGACAGATCCAGCCGGACCGGCGTCCGCTCGACGAGAATGGGGTACAGGCCGTCCTCGGATTCACGCTCCAGGAGCCGAGGATGAAGGTGCAGGGGATGCTCGTCGATCGCGCCGACGCGGAACATCCAGCGGTTCCCGGCGCAGCTCCGCACCGACCGGCGGACCTGATCGGCAAGGGTCTGAAAGGCAACCTGGTCGTAGGCCTGTGCCAGCGCGCTGCAGATCGCGCCGTTGGGGCCGTCGCTCTTCATCGCCCTGCGGAAGGCGGTGAGCGCCTGCTCGTAGCGCCTGGCCATCATGTCCATGAAGCCGCTGAAGGGCACCAGCCCGGCAGTGCGAATGGCCGGATCTTCCTGGACGTCGTAACGGTAAATAGATTGCAGGAACAGGCACGCCCGAACCCGCTCGTAGAGGTTCTCGCTACGCTGCCGGAACTCTTCCAGCTCCTCGCAGGCGCGCAGCTTGGCGGCAAGGCCAAGCGGGGCGATGAGCATTCGCGCGGAACGATCGCGGACGCCAGGATCGGCGCTGGTGATGGTCTCGATCAGGGTCTTGCCGGGTGGTTCCATGGTCTTCTTCAAGAGGTCCGCGGGGTCGGGCCGAGCCGGCGCAGGCTGGCCGGGTGGCTCGGCTCAGCGGGTCGGTTGCTGCTCCAGCCTGGCCAGCGTTTCCACGAGCAGCGCGAGGATACGCTCGCGGTCGACGCCCGCCAGGGCCAGGGCGATCTGCGCCTCCACGACCCCGAACTTGACTCCGAGGTTGAACCGCGAACCGCGGGTCTCGAGTGCCAGGTAGCGTTCGCGCCGCGCCAGGGCGTTCAGCGCCGTGGTGAGCTGGATCTGGCCGTGCTCGCGGACGTTCTGTTGCACCAGGCCGTCGAGCAGCTCGAAGACCGTCGGAGTGAGCACGTGCATGCCGAAGAAGCAGAGGTAATGACCGGCCCGCAGCCCAGGCACCTGGAGCCGCAGCTCCGCCAGGGTGGGGTTGGGCTTCTCGATGATCTCGTCGATCGCGTAGACGTCCGCCCGCTCGGCGAGCCTGCGGCCGTTCAGCGTGCCGTACTGGTGGATCAGGTGCTCGCGCGTCGCCTGGACGGCGGAGACCGCGCAGGTTTCGGCCGCGGCCAGGTCGATCAACTGCCGGCGCAGCGCCGGGGTTCGGCGGAAACATAGAGGTGATCGCCCAGCAGCAGCAGGAACGGCTGGCCGGCGGCGAACTCGCGGGCACACCAGACCGCGTGGCCATAGCCCAGGGGTTCGGCCTGGACCGTGAACCGCAGCCGGCGTTCCAGGTCGACGAGCCGGCGCGCTTGCTCCTCGGCCCAATCCACCCCCTTGAAGGCCGTGCGCAGGTTGGCCGCGTAATTGCGAAAGTGGCCGCGGTAGACGGCCTCGTCGCCCGGCGCGCTGACGACGCAGATTTCCTCGATGCCGCTTTCGATCGCCTCCTCGGCGATGATCTGGAGGACCGGCTTGGAGAGCCCGTCGCGATCGACGACCGGCAGCATGGCCTTCTGCACGGTATCCGAGGCCGGGTACTGCCGCGCCCCGCGTCCTGCCGCGGTGATGACCGCCCTGGTGACCTGCACGATGCCTCACCCCTTCAGGGACCCAACGCCCGGATCGCCCCGGCCAGCGCCGTCGGGTGCTCACGATCGCAACCCTACGCCAATGCGGAATTTCGGCAACTCAGCCTACTGCCTGCCCCTCCGTCCAGCAACCCCCGAGCCTTGACTTTGCCCCGGCCCGGGGATATCTTCACATACGCACCCACCATGCGGGATTGGGGATGTAGCTCAATTGGTTAGAGCACCGGCCTGTCACGCCGGAGGTTGTGGGTTCGAGCCCCATCATCCTCGCTTCTAAGTTTTTGTAGGCCGAGGAGGTGTGGCCGCTGCCAGACAGTTAAGTCGGAACAATCTAACATTCAAATCTAGACTTGTGTACTCCCGGGCAATCTAAGTGTCCAGCTGCCAGTCATTCCGTCGATGAGATCCTCGGACAAGCCACGACCTGCCTGGAAGGCTTAACCTCGCTCGGGTTTATCGGTGGTTCCGGTTTTTTTGCCCGCGTAGACACCGCCATGGATGAAATCTTGACGATCGACGAGATCAAAGCGCGCTACACGCCGGATTGGGTCCTGATCTGTGAGCCCGAGACCGACGAGGCGCTCGAACTCCGAGCGGGGCGAGTCCTCTTCCACGGCCCGGATCGAGACGAGGTCTGTCGCAAGGCCATGGAATACCCGCCCGGACGGTACGCGCTCCAGTTCTTGGGCACGATCCCCGAGGATCTGGTGCTCGTCCTGTGAGCTTTCCTTTCGACCCCAGGCACGGACCGATCCTGGTCAAGGCGGAAGTCACCGGGCCCGATCGGAGCCTGGCCCTTCAACTCATCCTCGACACCGGCGCGACGACCAGCTTGCTCAACGACGCTGTGTTGCTGGCCCTGGGTTACGACCTGGCGAGCGTGCCCGATCGTGTCCGGATGACAACCGGCAGCCTGGAAACCTCCGTTCCGAAGGTCATCTTGACGCGACTGACGGCCCTTGGCCAGCATCCCATCGGGTTTCCCGTCCTGGCCCACACGCTCCCCGTCAGCACGTCGGTCCATGGCCTGCTCGGGCTGGATTGCTTAAGGGGTGGGTTTCTGACGGTCGACTTCCGATCAAGACAAATCGCCCTCGGGTAAATCACCTCCCATCCCCGGCAAGCGCGGTCCATCGCGGCGCGAGCTGAGGCATCGGCCGCCCCGGTAGAAGTCCGGTGCCCGAGGGGAAGAGGAGGGGAAAATGGGTCAGGGTGATCCGCGACTTCTCGTTCAGATTCCGCCAAAGCGTGCTGTGATGCCAGTTGAGCATACGGGCGAGCTTCGCTTGCCCGCCCGTGCCACTCTCGTCATTGATCGAGCTGGTGATAACCCGCAGATCAACAGGGTCATGCGCCGAGGCTTTCCGTCTTAAAGCTGATCGCATAGATCCATCGACTGTAAGACCAGTCCGCAATCGGCTGCTCGGATTTCAGGGCCTGGCGCCTCCGAGCGACGCGTTGCCCTTCACCGACCGTTGTGAGGCGAGTTCGCTCGGCTTGACTCCGGCAGCCCACTCGGAGCATTGATATTCGGCTCCAGAATCTCTTCAGAGGATTGCTGGCAAATCGTCTGAAATCCCGGTAATGTCTAGTATCAAACGCGACCGCCCGAGTGATCGTAAGTTCTTTCTCAATAATGGTCAGGTGTCGCGGCCAGAAGTCGCCGTTTCCGGCCTATCACGCCGGAGGTTGTGGGTTCGAGCCCCATCATCCTCGCTGATGTTTCTCCAGAAGGTGTTTCATCATCCTCGGTGACCAACACGTCTGATGACTCTTCGATCTGTTGAGCAGAGGCATCGCGGCGACCCTCCCGGGCGTAGACCGAGCGAGGTACGGATCGCCTGCGGGGATGGTTCGGCAAAGTCGGGAAGGGTTGGCAGCCTTCCACCTTCTTTGCGTTCCGAGACTCATGCGCACTCTGGAAAGGATCCTTACTCCAGCCAGTCGGCGGCGGTACGATGGACCAATGGCGGAGGAGAAGCAGAATCCACCATGCCTTTGCACGACTGGACCCGGGTTGAAGCCGGGATTTTTCACGCGTTTCACGTCGCCTGGATCCCGGAAATCCAGAAGTTTCTCAACGGCGGCCTGTTGCCGGAGGGTTACTATGCTCTGGCGGAGCAGCATGCCGGCCGAGCGATCGCGGATGTACTGACCCTCCACGCCAGCCCTGCCAGTCTGGAGCCGGTGCCGGCACGATTGCCCCTACCCCCGGCAACCGGCGGCGTCGCCCTGGCCGACGCGCCCCCACGGACGCGGCGGAGGCACACGGTGGAACCTGCGGCGGTGGCCCGTCGCCGCTCGCTGGCCATTCGCCACGTGAGCGGTCACCGCCTCGTCGCTCTGATCGAGATCGTCTCGCCAACAAACAAGGACCGCGCCAGCCAGGTCGAGGACTTTGCCGCCAAGGCTGTGTCCGCCCTGGACCTGGGCGTGCATCTGCTCTTGGTGGACGTGTTTCCTCCCGGCTCCCATGATCCCTGCGGTATGCATGGCGCGATTGTCCAGCGGCTTGAAGGCTCCGACCAGCCCTACGATGTGCCGGTGGACGAACCGGCAACGCTGGCGAGCTACGCCACGGGGTCGGTGGTGGAGATCTATGTCGAGCACGTCGCCTTCGGCGCTTTATTGCCCGATATGCCGCTCTTTTTGCGTCCCGACCGCTATATCAATGCGCCGCTGGAGCCGACCTACCAGGCCGCCTATGGCGGCATGCCAGCCTTCTGGCGCGGGGTGCTGGAGGGTGTCCAGACAGACCCATGAGGACTCCATGATCAGCGCCGCGAGGCTCGCGAGTACGGGAGCTCACCCGGGGCGGGCAGAGAACGTGCCGGGGCCGCCCGTGCTGGAGTTTCGGCAAACTCGTACTCGACTCCAGCGACAAGGTTTCGTCCGGCGGGGGAGGCGGTCTATTGGTATAGTGTTTGACGCATGCATTCGAGGGCGTGAGGCAACTCGCTCGGTCGTACACACAATCACTCCTCAGGAAGCTATTCGATGAGCGCTCAAACGGAGCCCTGGGATCGTGGCAGCAAGCCGATGTCCCTGTCTCGAGTGGAACTCCCTTTCAAGCGCTCTTTCACCGAAGCTGAGGTGGAACTGCTCAGGCGCGGGCTTATCCCTCAAAGCATGGAGGACAAGTGGTTCGGCATTCTCCGCTCGCACTCTCTCGACTTCTATCGGAGTTGGACCGGCTACCACATCTATCGACTGTCGATTCGCGAGAATGGTGGCGGCATCGATGCTGGTCCGCTCATCGTCAACGACGATCCGGAGCAACACTGCCGTCTAGGCGATGATTTCGACACCGAGATGATCGATCGACTCATCGATAGGATGCTGGAGGTCCCAGTCGATACCTGACCTCGCGCTGCAACGTTATACCTATGCCTCGTTCAGTTTACTTGACCGGCCATCATCGCCCATGCGGATGCAGGGCTATTGCGGATTGCAATAATGGTCGATCATATTCGGATTCAGAATTCCTTCAGAGAATTGCCGGCAAATCGTTCGAAATCCTGGTAAAATATGAGAAGTGACGTAACCGCCTGATCGACGTAAGTCCTTATTGCCAATCAGTTATGATGTGAGCCCATGGCACGCATCTCCTGCTTGTCACGCCGCAGCTGCGGGTTCAAGCCGCGTCATCCTCGCTTTCTCTCGCAATCGAACTCGCACTGCCTCAAGTGACTCTGAGCGGCACGACCCCGAGTCGATGGAGGTAGAATGAGCAGGCCATCGCTTGACAATCCGTTGGTTTCTTCCGAGCCCATTTCCTTCCCGCCACATGCCGTTCCTTCCCTGGGCGAGCTCTACCAGAAGCTGACCATCCCTGATCAACGTCACGTGATCCGGGGAGTGGACTGGGCGTTTTATGAGCAGCTCGTGGACTCGATACCCGATGGCTGGCACGTCCACGTCGACTATGACGGCAAGGATCTGGAGCTCATGTCGCCGATCGGCCCGTTCCACGATGAGGTCAAGACACTGTTCGGTCAGTTCGTGGAGGCGGTCGCGCAGGAACTTGCCATCCCTTACAAAGGCCTGGGGCAGACCACCTGGAAACGACCCGAAGTCGCCCGCGGCCTTGAGTCTGATGAGTGCTACTACTTCAAGCCTGAAAAACTCGCGGCTTCCAACATGGCGAAGTCGCAACGCTCCGAGAATGTCGCGGACTATCCCAACCCCGACCTGTCCATTGAAGTCGATATCTCCCGATCCAGAATTGACCGGCCGGGAATCTATGCCGCGCTCGCCGTCGCCGAGCTCTGGCGCTTTGACCACCAGCAAGGCAGGATCATCATTGAGCGTCTGAGAGACGATTCAACCTACGAACCCGTGGAAATCAGCGTGTTTTTACCGGTTCGGGCCGACGAGATCCTGCGCTGGGTCGTGGACGAGGATTCCAGTGACCATTCGGACTGGGCGCGCCGTCTCCGCGCCTGGGTGCGCTCGGAACTGGCACCTCGGATGCCGCGCGGTTCTGCCACGCAACAGGTCGGGTTATCATAGAGACTGCGACGACACTCCTCTTTGACCCGCCAGGACCTCTCGTCATGAGACTGCTTCCGGTCAGACTCGTGTCCGTGTGCGCGTGCGCGCTTGCGGCGTTTCAACTCACCGCCGTCTGTCTTGCAGAAGCCGCGGGGCAAGCTTCCGGACCCGAAGGCCGGGTGCTGCACGTGTCGTCAGAGCCTCTGACCGGTCTCTCCGCAAGCCAGCAGTTCCGGACGATCTCCGCCGCGGCCGCCAGTGTTCAGCCGGGAGACACCGTCGTCGTTCATGACGGTCTCTACCGCGAGTCCGTGGTGGTGACCCGAAGCGGCACGGCGGAACGGCCTGTCCGTTTCGTGGCTGCGCCCCTGGCCCGCGTGATCATTGATGGTGCCGATGCGATCACGGGATGGCGGGCGGAAAAGGAGCGGGGAGAGCGGATCTTCAGCGTGCCCTGGACGCACCAGTTCCTCGGCTGGTCGAAGACGAGGACGCATCCGGATGACGACCATCACCTTTTGATCGGCCGGGCCGAGCAGGTCTTCGTGCAGGACTTCCCCCTCCGCCAGGTGCTCCAGCGCGAACGCATGGAACGCGGGACCTTCTTCGTGGACGAGCAGGCCGGGCGGCTCTTTGCCTGGGGTGCGGGCAACGAAGACCTGAACACGCTGCGCGTCGAGGCGTCCGTGCGCTCCGTGTCGTGGGATGGACGGGGCGATCATGTGTCTGTGAGGGGTATGCGTTTCCGGCACGCCGCGAACGCCGCACAGCAGGGCGCGGCGCAGTTCCACGGCCGTGGCGACGTGATTGAGGATTGCGTCTTCGAGCAAACTAACTCCAGCGGTGCCGTGTTCCTGGGGCCAGGCCAGGTGGTCCGGCGGTGCACGTTCCAGGACAACGGCCAGCTTGGCTGGGGTGCGAACCGGGCCCACCGTCTGCTCATGACCGACTGCGTCACCCGCCGCAATAACACCAAGAACTTCGATCGCGGCTGGGAGGCCGGCGGCGACAAGATCTGCCAGAGCCGGGGAGTCGTCATCGCGCACAGCCGGTTCGAAGAGAACTACGGCACGGGCGTCTGGTTCGATATCGGCAACGAGGATTGCACGGTGAAGAACTGCCTGATCGCGGGGAACCAGGATGCCGGCATCTTCTACGAGATCAGTTTTGGCCTGCACGCGACCGACAATGTGATCTTCGGTAACGGCCGGGCGGATACCCCGGGCGCTCGGGCGCATCGGGGGGCATCTGTGTGTCGTCGTCGCCCGACTGCGTGATCGAGCGGAACCTCATTCTGGCCAACCAGGAAGGGTTCTGCTTCCGCGAGCAGGACCGGACGACCCCGCGGATCGACGGCCGAAGGGGCGCCCGTGAGGAGCCGGTCTGGAATCACGATGAGGTGATTCGCCACAACGTCTTCGCCGCGAACCGCTCGGCGCAGGTGTGGGGCTGGTTCGACAACGATGACGGCCGTCACTGGCCAGCGGCATCCCCCGAGCACACACAGGCCCGCCACAAGGGGCCCTCGCTGGAAGCGCTTCACATGACCTTTGTGAACAATCTGTATGACCCACCCGCCGGTGAGGCTCCCTTCCACTGGGGTGTGGAGTGGAAAACACACAAGGCGTACGCCTCGCTCGACGAGGTCCGCCAGCAACTGAATCTCGAGCAAGGGAGCCGCGTCGCTCCGTTCCGTCTGGAAGATGACCTGACGCTCGACTTCAGGGTCCCGCGCGACAGCCCCGCCATTGCCCTGGGTGCTTACCCTCGGGGTGAAGTCCCCGGTGTTCGTCTGGGCGTGCTCGAGCCGGTTCCCGCCCACCGACCAGGAGATTGACCGCAAGCGGTCTGAGTGTCATGCCAGGGCGCCGGGCCGGTAAGAAAAAAACTTTGTCAGGAATTGCAGGGTCTGGACGACTCACCATCATGAGCTTGCAGACCGGTCAACGATCGGCGGGTTGTCGGCCCGAGAGTCACGACGCGCCGCTGGACCCGCACCTCTGGGTAGAGAGGCACGGAGATGTGCTCTACCGTTATGCGCTGTTGCGCCTCCGTTCACCCGATCAGGCCGCGGACGTGGTTCAGGACACCTTCCTGGAGGCACTCCGCGTCCAGGACTCCTTCGCGGGTCGTTCCAGCGAGCGCACCTGGCTGGTGGGCATTCTCAAGCACAAGGTCATCGACCGCTTGCGCAAGGCGAGTCGGGGCCCGGTCGCGGTCATGGGGCATGAAGGTGGGGCCGCGCGCGAGTCTCCCTTCGACCGTCGCGGCCTCTGGCGTGCCGGTCCGGCCGCCTGGAGGGGTGATCCGGTCGCAGAGATCGAGACACGCGAGTTCTGGGAGGTCTTTGGCCGGTGCCTGGAGAACTTACCACGGGGAATCGCCGACTCGTTCTTCCTGCGCGAGGTGGATGGACTTGACGCCGAGCAGGTCCAGGAGATCCTGGCCATCACGCCCTCGAACTTCTGGAAGCGCCTTCATCGGGCACGCTCACTGCTTCGTCAATGCCTGGAGTCGAACTGGTTCGGCCATTCGAAACGGAAACCATCTGCCGTGAAAGGCGTACTGCGCGCATGAGCGCTCTCGGCCGGATCTGGCATCTGATGAACCTTCCCTGCGAGGGAATGTCTCGCCTGGCCTGCGAGTCGCTCGACCGCGAGCTGTCGCCGACGGAGCGTTTCGCCCTTCGAAGCCACTTTCTATATTGCGCGGCCTGCCGCCGGTACTCGAGGCAAATTGCACTCTTGAGCCGCTCCTTGCGACTGCTGGCCAGTCGTCTGGACACGGACCTTCCCCTGCCCTTGCCAGGCCCTGGCTTGCCGGCCGACGCGCGCGCACGGATCCACCGCGCGCTCGATGGCGAGTGAGCCTTTCGCCGCCATTTCGACACGAACGCTGTCAGGAATCCGCACGCCGGTCGACTCATTCCCGGCGGCCCTGATCTGTCATCCACCGGCGGACCAATCGCGTCCACCCGTGGTCGGGCTCGCTGACCGCGCCCAGGCATCTGGTGGGCCGGCCTCGCCAGGAATCTCGCATCATTCCAATCGAGGGAGAATCGACCGTGCTGTTCAACTTCAGGAGAAGCGCCCGGGTCACAGAACGACCGCAACCGGTTTCATCGGTCGTGGTTCGCTTGCGCAGCTCGTGTTTGCTAGCGTCGCTTGCTGTTGCGCTGCTGGTTACGTCTGGCCAGTTGGCCACGGCCCAGGCTCAGGGACCAAGGAACCTCGTCTATGTGGAGAGCAACGATCCCGGCGGCAATGCCATCCTGGCATACACGAGAGGGGCCGATGGAAGCCTGTCCCCGCTGCCGGGCTCGCCATTTTCGACCGCCGGGTTGGGCGTGACGCCGACGTTCGACCTGGGACCATACGACTCGGATCAGGAGATCATCGTCAACCCCTCGCACACGCTCTTGTTTGCCGTCAACGGAGGCTCCGACACGATCGCCGTGTTCTCGATCCAGGGCGACGGATCTCTCACCCCGGTTCCAGGCTCGCCGTTTTCCTCTGGCGGGTCGAACCCCGTGAGCCTGGGGCTCGCGGGAGACATTCTGTGCGTCGTGAACAAGGACGATGACCCGAATCATCCCGGCAAGACACTGCCAAACTACACCTCGTTCAAGGTGTCCCCGAAGGGTCAGCTCCGTCCGGTTCCCAACTCGACGCTCTATGACGATCTGGGATCCAACCCCTCGCAGGCGCTCATCTCGCCGTCGGGCCGGCTCCTCTTCGGGGCGGACTTTCTGGGCGGCTTGCTGCGTACCCTCTCGATCGGGGAAAAGGGCCGCCTCGCGCCGCAAGCCGCCCTGGCGTTACCGCCCATGGAGTTCGCGGCCTCGGGCGCGCCGCCCTTGCCGCTGGGCCTGGCGGTGCACCCGCATCGCCCTTTCCTCTACGTCGGCTTCGTCACGATCAACCGGGTGGGAGTGTACCGGTACACTCCGATCGGCGGCCTGCACTTTCTGCGCTCGGTTGCCGATTCGGGTAACGGCGTCTGCTGGCTGCTGGTGAACAAGGCAGGCACGCGACTTTACGCCAGCAATACCGGTGACCCCAGCATCTCGGTGTTTGACATCGCGACCGACCCGTCCCAGCCCGTCGAGATTCAGAAGATTGATCTTGATGTGGCGCCGGGAAGCAACCCCGGCGGATACCAGTTCGCTCTGGACCCGACGGAGAGCTTCCTGCACGTCGTCACCCAGCAGTTCTCCGCCATGTCCACGCCCGAGGCCAACGCCTTGCACGTCTTCAGCGTGGGTGCGGACGGCACGTTGATGGAGGTACCGTCCTCGCCAACGGTCTTGCCCGTCCCGAATCTGGTTCGTCCGCAAGGCGTTGCCGCGCTCTGATGACCAGGATCCGCAATCGCGCCGGGCACCTTGCCTGGAGAGTGCTGGCAGACCCGGGAAATGCTTTCCTCTTCCCTGCCTGCCTGCCCTTCAGGCTTTGTGCGCGGCGAGCACGTCTTGAGATCGACAACGGGACGCTGCGTTACCAGGATCGTCCCGCGCCAGACGGCTGCGGGCGCCCGGTGAGCACGCCGAAAGCAAGCGGCCCCAGGATGGCTCAAAACCGTCGCACGAGGCGGAAATACATGCCGTAATCCTCATGGCCCGGGCCTACCAGGGAGGTCTCGACCCCATAGAGAAGCCAGTAATTCGGCGTGACCCGGAA
Organism: uncultured Planctomycetaceae bacterium; assembly: GCA_963833985.1. Classification (GTDB taxonomy): domain Bacteria; phylum Planctomycetota; class Planctomycetia; order Isosphaerales; family Isosphaeraceae; genus Aquisphaera. The sequence continues at coordinate 3,131,624 of CAWIAD010000002.1, read as the reverse complement.
CCGCAGCCCGGGCAGCAGGGTGAGCGTGGTCGCGTTCGGCCCGCGATGATCGACCGAGCTGGAGGCGTTGGCGGCGAGGTAGACCGTGAACTCCTTGAAGTAGCGGTATTCGTCGATGGTGAGAAACTTGCCCAGGGTCAAGTTGCTGTCGAAAGTCGTTCGCAGGCCCGTATCGCCAAGCGGGATCGTGGGGCCGCAACCGCCCCGGACCACCCAGCGGCGGGGCAGGCCTTGCCAGAACTGGATCTGCGGTCCAAGCGAGGTATGGCCATTGTCCTGCGCGAGGCTTCCGGTGGGCGTACGGATGGTCATGATGGACATGATTGATGTGTTGCGCGTCTCGTGGACCAGCACCTGGGGCGTGATGCTGAGATCGCCGATGTCGCCCTGATCGTTACCGGAGCGTCCGACTCCTCCCCCATTTACAGAGCCGGAGCGACCGCTGCCCGGTGTACTCGGGCTCCTGCCGGCGCCCGCCTGGCTGTAATCGACGAACGGCACGGTGAAGAGGATTTCCAGGCGGCGGCTGAGCGGCGCGAAGATGAACCAGGAGCCGATGTGTTGATCGCCGTGTGATCCAACGTGGTTGTGGTAGGCGTAATCGAGGACCCACTGGCGATAGAATACTCCGTTGGCTGCGTTGATCCACTCCTGCCGTAGAGCGCCTGAGTCACTGGGAGGTGAGAAGACAAACGGAGTGTTCCAGCCTTCGGTGAAGAGACCGCGCCAGGAGAGCGGAGTCCAGAGGTCGACGGAGGCCTCGCCGGCGAGCGACTCGCCTGCAACTTCCCAGAAGGACAGGCGTCTGGCCTCCCCCGGCTGCGCGGGATCGGGCGCAGGGCCTTCCTGGGCAACGACGCTGCCACCCAGGACGATCAGCACGGCCGCCAGAGCCGGCATCCCCATGCGCCAGGGACTGTGCAGGAGTCGGTCCAAGAAAACACCCCTTGAACCGCTGGCACGTGGCGCAAAAAAAAACGCCTACCGTCAGGCCAGCGGCCTTTCAGTAGGAGTCATCAGCCCCCGGGGGAGCGGTTCAACGTCGGGCGAACTCCATCACCCTTCATGATCGTGAAGCGCGAGCAGCGTAGCCGTCACCAGAGAACCTATCGGTCGATGAATGCGCGCGGCTTGACTGCTTCGACGCGGCTCCTGAACTTTGTCGCGACCGGCGGCCGTGCGATCTCGTGGAACCAACCGTCGCGATTGCCCACTGGCGAGCGCCGCGCCCTTTCTCAGGCTCCCCGCTGGTAATGGATCTCGTAGAGCCGGCGGTACAAGGGCGAGTTGCGGCGCAGCTCGTGATCGGTGCCCGAGGCGACGATGCGGCCGTCGTCGATGAGGATGATCCGGTCGGCGAACTGGATCGTGCCCAGGCTGTGCGAGATCAAGAACGTGGTGCGGCCCTTCGAGAACTCCTCGATCGCCTTGCGGATCAGGGCCTCGTCCTGGATATCCACAGCGCTGGTGGCCTCGTCGAGGATCAGGATCGAGGGGTCGCGAAGCATGGCGCGTGCCAGGGCGATGCGCTGACGCTGGCCTCCGGAGAGGCCGTGCCCGCGCTCGCCGATGAGCGTGTCGTAGCCGTCGGGAAGGGTCGTGATGAACTGGTGCGCGTAGGCGCGCTGGGCGGCCTCGATGATACGGTCGCGGCTGGCGGTCGGGTCCCCGTAGGCAATGTTGTGGGCGATGGTATCCTGGAACAGGATCGTCTCTTGCGGGACGATGCCGATCTGGCGGCGGAAATTGCGGATACGCAGGTCACGGATGTTGTGTCCATCAATCGTGATGGACCCGGAATCGACGTCCCAGAACCGGGGCAGCAGGTTCATGAGCGTGGTCTTGCCGCAGCCGTTGGGGCCAACCAGGGCAACCGTTTCGCCGTGGTGAACCACCAGCGATATGCCTTGCAGCACGGGCGGACGGCCGGGGTAGCTGAAATGAACGTCCTGGAACTCGAGGATTCGGGGGGGTTTTGGCAGTTCGATCGCGTCGGGACGCTCCACGACCTTCGGTTCGCGATCCATCATGGCACAGATCCGGTCGGCGGCCGCGGCCGCGCGCTGGATCTTGGAATGCACGTTGGACAGCTTGCGGATCGGGTCGGAGGCGCCGGCCAGCACGGCGTACAGGGTCAAGAGTTCCTCGATGGCCATGACCTGGGAGGCAAGCTGAATGTGAAAAGGGCCGACGCTCAGGAAGATGGTCTTCTTGAGCACGAGGTACGATCCCGCGAGCAGCGCGATGGCCACAGTGACCAGGGTGAGCATCTCCAGGACCGGGTCCGACATGGCGTCGATCATCGCCACCCGGATCGCCTTGCGGTAGAAATTCTTGGTCTCGATGAAGAACCGCCTGCGCTCGACCCGCTCCATGGCGAAGGCCTTGACCACACGGATCCCCTGGAAGCTTTCCTGGAGGATCTTGTAGATCGACGACATGCTCTCCAGCGACCGCCTCATCGCGCGCTTCATGATCCGGCCGACGCGCACGGTGGTGAGCGCGGAGATGGGAACGACCACGAGCGTCAGGCAGGTGAGCCGCCAGTTGAGATAAAGCGCTCCGCTCAGACAAAAGACCACGCGCATCGGCTCGCGGATCAGCTTGCTGAGCAACGTGACAAGGCCCTGGCCAAAGGAGTCCATGTCGTTGGTGAACCGGGCCATCAGCTCGGCGGACCCCTGGTCGGAGAAGCTTCCCGGGTCCAGGTTGATCGTGCGGCGGAAGAACAGGTTGCGGATGTCAAACTGCGTGCGCTGCATGACGTCCGCGACCAGCACCTCCTGGAGGAACATGAAGAACCCCTTGACGGCCACGCCAAGGATCACCAGGCCGATCAGGAGCAGCAGGTTGCGAAACGCGTCGGAGGGGAGATAGCGGAATACCAGCGGCTTCAGCCGCTGATACCTCCCCAGCCATTTTTGCTCGTCTCCTGTCTCTTGCTTGAGCTGTACCAGACGATATCGGATCGACGCCAGATCGCCGGCCTTGAGCCAGTTACTACCCCGGCGCAGCTCGGCGAGGCGGCCGTCGACGATGTCGAGTCGTTTTTGCAGGACCTCGATCTCGGCCAGCTCTTTCTTGACAAACTGCGGCGAGAACCCTTTCAGATCGGGCATGTCCACGGCGCGCTGGTGTTCATTGAGCTTGCTGCGCATCTCGGCAGCCTGGTCGTCCAGCTCACGGTACTCACGCGCGATCTCCGGTGCCTGAAGATCTCCGGCCTCCCCGGCCCTGAGGAACTTCCGAGCTTCCTCGGCCTGCGCATCAAGAAGAATGATGCGCTCGCCCACCGCATCGATCTTGCTGGAAACCCAGCGCTGGGGGTTCTCACTCTTGAACAGGATGTTCAGAAGCGGCAGCACCGCCGCCAGCTCGGTGAAGAAGAAGAGGGCCACCATCGCGGCACACGCGACGGAGATCAGGAAACGGTAGCGATGTGGCCAGGCAAAGCGTACCAGCCGAACGAAGTTCTTCATGTGCAACAACGTCGCCGTGAGGTCGCCCGACAAGCTTCCGTGCATGCTCGGAGCGTCAGGGCGAGCTCCGACCATCGAGCGGCCGTATCCCTACCAGGAAAGCCCCGCCTCAGCAATCCGAGTTGGTCGCTGGCTGCCATTTACCCGTCTCTCGCCGGCCCCCCCCGCGGCAGAGCCAAGCCTTGCAGCTTACCTTGCCCGGATCCTTCATTCCGCCTTGCTTTTTTATAGGGGATGACTAAGATCGCTTCGGCGTGAGGGATCGGGCTTTTTGCGCCGCAGCTTCCAGGCCGCCCCGCCGTCACGGAGGACGGTATGAGACTTCTTGCCCTGGTCGACGCACCGGACCACGTCTGCTGCCGATATCGTATCCGGGCATTCGCGCCGGCGCTCACTCGCGCCGGCTGGTCTCTCGACTGCTGGCCGTGGAAACGTTCGCTGCTTGCACGCGTTGCCCAGCTCTCCTCGGTTTCCTCGTACGATGCGGTGATCATGCAGCGCCGGTTGTTGCCGGGGTGGCAGCTTGCGATCCTCCGCAAGCACGCGCGGCACCTGGTGTTCGACTTCGACGACGCGGTCCTGTTCCGCGACTCGTTTGCCCGCCGGGGCACTGAGTCGCGGGTCCGGCAGAAGCGGTTCGAGTCCACCGTGCAAGCCGCCGACGTGGTGATTGCGGGGAATGACTTCCTGGCCGACTGTGCGCTGCGGTCCGGAGCGCCCGCGGCGCGCGTCCGGATGATCCCGACCTGTGTGGACCCCGAGCTTTATCCGCAGCGTGCCGTGGCCGAGCGGCCGCGCGGTGCGTCGCGCGGGTGCGACCTGGTCTGGATCGGCTCTTCGAGCACGCTCCGGGGCCTCGAGCAGCAGCACTCGCTCTGGGACCGGCTGGGCCGGGAGATCCCGGGCTTGAGGTTGCGAGTGATTTGTGACCGCTTCCCCGATTTCGGAGCGCTGCCGATTGTGCCTGTGCCCTGGTCGCAAGCGTGGGAAGCGCGCGACCTGGCGGCCGGTCAGATCGGCGTGAGCTGGCTGCCCGAGGACTCGTGGAGTCAGGGAAAGTGCGGGCTCAAGGTGCTCCAGTACCAGGCGGCCGGGCTGCCCGTGGTCGCCAATCCCTTCGGCATGCATGTGGAGCTGGTGGAACCCGGCCAAACGGGCTTCCTACCGCGGGCGGTTGATGACTGGATTGAGGCGATACGCACGCTCTGTGGCGATCCCGCATTGAGGCAAGCCATGGGGCAGACGGCGCGGAGCCGGGTGCAGGCCGGATACTCCACGGAGGCGTGGGCAAGCGCCTTTGTGGACTCGGTAAGCGCTGTCGAGCCAGCGGTTCCACAGGAGCCAGCGCCACTGGGCCGCGCGGCCTCGAGGGCGATTCCCGATCCGTTCTTCCTGCGCTCCCGACGTTCTGGCGGCTTTCACCGTGTCGTGTCTCGCGCCTGGTCCGGAGGCGAACGCGATGACACCTGAGAGGACCAAGCCGGCACTCGGCTGCTACTGTAGCCATCGTATATGCTGATCAACGTCAAGGCAGACGAGGATACGACCACGACGGGCCTGCAACGGATGTTTCAGCCCCCCGACTGGCGGTGGGTGCAGACCGGCCCGGTGGGCTGGTGGCTGCGCGGGCCCTGGGAGGAGATGCTGCTTGGGCCGGACGGGCTGCGGCTTGCCCAGTGGCGCGACGAGGGACGGTTGCGAACCGTCAAGTCGGGCCCGCACCGGGTCGTCTACCGGGTCGACCTTCCCGAGGGCGCCATCTACATCAAGCACTATCTCGTGCCCGACTACCGAGCCATGGTCCGGCAGTGGGTGCGTCGCGGCAAGGGACGAAATGAGGGAAAACGATCGGAAGTGCTCGCGGCGATCGGCATCCCGACCATCCATCCCATTGCGCTGGGCGAGCAAAGGCACCGCAAGTTCCTCTTCGAGAACTATCTCGTCACCTGGGAGATCCCGGGAACCGTGGCGCTCGACGAGTTCATCGAGGAGCGGCTGGACGGCTACGCCGAGCCCCTGCGCTCGCAGATCCGCCATCGCCTGGCGAGGGCCCTGGCGGTGCTCACCGCGCGGCTGCACAACGCTGGCATGGCGCACATCGATTTTCATCCCGGAAATGTCCTGGTTCACCTGAACGTGGAGCAGATGCCCGTCCTGACGATGATTGATCTTGATGCCCTGCGCAGCAACAAGAAGGGGCGCATGAGCTGGACCGCGGCGCAGCAGAACCTGGCCCTGCTGCATCATTATTTCTGGCTGCGGTGCAGCCGGTCCGACTGCCTGCGGTTCTTCCGGACTTACATGGAAAACCGGACGGAGACGATCGCCGATCCGCGGCGGTTCGCCGCGGGCATCGAAAGCTCGACGCGCGCCTGGGCCGAGCGGCTCTGGCGGCGCTGGGGCCGCCGTTGCTGTTCCAGCAACAAGTACTTTCAGCTTTTTCAGGGCCCGCATGCCTGGTCCATCGCCGCACGTGAACTGGACGGCTCGGAGGTGGAGTTGTTGCTGGCCGATCCGGACGCGCCGTTCTCCGCGCCGGGGACGATTGTGCTCAAGAACTCGCGCACCTCGACGGTCGCCGAGGTCACCATGAGCGTCGATGGCCGGCCCGCCCGCGTGATCTACAAGCGGTTCAACCGGAAGAAATGGATCGATCCCTGGCTGAATCTGGTGCGGCCGTCGTGCGCCTGGCGGTCCTGGCAGGCCGGGCAGCACCTGGTCAGCCGAGGCATCTCCACGCCGCGAAACCTGCTCTTTCTGGCACGCAAGCGGCCGTTCGGGTCCAGCCCACTCTGCTGGTTTCTGCCGCACGAGACCTACCTGGCGACGATCAAGCACGACCATGTCACGACGCTCGCGGAGTACGTGGCGCAAGCTCCTCCCCGCGCTCGATGAGCCGTCGCGCCGCCACCGGGTGCGCCACCTCAACCTGGCGCTGGCCCACCTGATTCGCAACCTCCACGAGCGCTCGCTATCGCACCGCGACTTGAAAGCGACCAATATCCTGGTCCATCTGGACCGCCTGGATTCCGGCGATTTCCTGAGCCTGATCGACCTGGTGGGCGTCCGCCTGATGCATCCGGTTCCGCAGCGACGACGCATCAAGAACCTGGCTCGGCTGAGCGTCAGCCTGGCGGGCGCCGTGGGGCGAACTCGCACCGAAGCGCTCCGCTTCCTCCGCGCCTACCTGCCCTGGGGCCTGTCTCCGCTCTCCGACTGGAAGAGCGTCTGGAAGAGCACGGAACGTGCCGTTCTGGCCAAGCGGGCGCGGAACCAGCGGCGCGGACGGCCCCTCTCCTGAATCCGGAACTCGGGAGCCCATGCATGAGCGAACCAACCCGGATCCGTCTTTACGGCAAGACATCCCGGCCCTGGGTTGCACTGGTCCCGCTCGTGCTCGTGGCCGGCTGCGCCACACTGGGCGAGCATGGAGAAGCTCGGGCCCTGGTCCCTACTCGGTACCAGATCCGTACTGGCCCCTTTTTGGTCTATTCCAGCACGCCGCTGCCGGCCGATTCGCCGTCGATCCGCTGCCTGCACGCGCTGGAGACGGACCTGAGCAGCCGGCTCGACTACCGCTCCGGAACCGACGACGAACCCGTCGAGATCTATGTGCTGGACAGTCGCAACGCGTACGCGCACTTCCTCAAATTCTATTTTCCCGAACTCCCCACGCGGCGCGCCTTCTTTCTGGCCCAGGGGCCGCGGCGCGTCGTCTACACCTACCTGAGCGACCGGCTCGAGGAGGACCTGCGGCACGAGGCGACGCACGCCCTAGTCCGCGGCTGCTACGGCGATCTGCCGCTCTGGCTCGACGAGGGGCTGGCCGAGTACTTCGAGACCAGAACCGACACGATCGACGCTCAGGATGAGCATCTGTCCAGGATACCGGATGACCTCAAGAAGGGCTGGGCACCGGACCTGGCCCGGCTGGAGTCGCTCACCGACATCCACGACATGACTCCGCGCGACTACCGGGAGTCCTGGGCGTGGGTGCATATGATGCTCGCCGATCCGCAACGCGGCAAGCCGCTGTTGCTGGAGTACCTGGCCCAGGGACGCGGCGGCGCCCGTCCCAGGCCACTCTCCCAGCTTCTGGCCGCGCGCGGCACGACCGCCAGGACGCTGCTGGCTCACCTCGAGGCACTCCAGTCGCAATCGCTGGCGAGGAAAACCGAGCCCCCTTCCCACCAGGACGGTCTCATCCGGTTCCAGGAAAGCGCTCCTGGACCATGGACCCATCCCGCCGAGGTGATGGCCGACCGGACGGCGCAGCCTCAGAAGCAGGGATTCCTGCGCCGCATCGGCGCCTGGCTGGGCTTCTGAGAGCGGCTTCTGGGCTGTGGGAGCGCACGGTTCTGCGATCTTTCCGCACGCTCAGTCCGGTCCGGATGGGCGCCCGAACTCCGTGATTTCCCGCACATCGGGGTCATGGAGCCTTCGATCCGCTTCCGTTCTGTCGTTATACTGGTGCAGATACGGGCACGACTGTCCGCACGTCTCACGAGTGTTGCCGTGAATTCCATCGCCAAGCCAGAGGAGCCGATACCCGCGTCTGCGACCGAGGCCGCGGTGCAGGGCAATGCCGAGGATCTCCGGCAATTGCTCAACGATCCGCAGGACTCCCGCGGCGTGCGCGGGCGCTGGCTCTACCGTCTCCTCGAGGAAGGGCCGCAGCCGTTCGCGGTTGCCGACCTGGAGCAGCGCATCGTTCAGATCAATGACGCATTCTGCCGCCTGGTCGGCTACACGCGCGACGAGCTGCTCTCGATGTCGATCATGGATGTCACCGCGCCGGAATCGCGGGAGTTGACGCGGAAATACCATCTGGAGGTGCTGGCGACGGGCAAGAACGAGCGTGCCGTCAAGTTCTATCGCCGCAAGGATGGGACGCTGGTGCCGGTCGAGCTGATCCTCGACGCGTTTCGTGACGAGCAGGGCGTCCCCCGCGGCGTGTACGCGTTCGTGACCGACATCTCGGAGCGCATGTGCGCGGAGGAGGCCCTGCGGAAGTCGGAACAGCGCTATCGCGCGCTCTACGACGAGGCGCCTGTGGGTTACCATGCGATCGATCTGGAGGCGCGGATCGTGAGCATCAATCGGACCGCCTGCGAGTTGCTGGGGTACGACAAGGAAGAACTGCTGGGCCGGTCGGTGCTGGATCTGATCAGGCCGGCCGAACGCGCGCTGGCCGGTCAAAGGCTGAAGTCCAAGCTGGCCGGCAGCTTGCCCCTGGAGGTGTACCAGCAAGTTCTGGTGACGCGCGATGGCCGCGACCTGGTCGTGGAGATTCAGGAGCGGGAACGCCGCGATGCCGATGGCCGGATCTCGGGGTTGCGGAGCGTGCTTCAAGACGTATCGAAGCGCAGCCAGGCTGAAGCTGCCCTGGTCGAGTCCGAGCGCCGCGCCCGCGCGCTCTTCGACGGGATCCACGATGCGGTATTCGTGCATGACCAGGAGGGACGAATCCTCGACGCCAACGCCGCGGCCTGCCGCCAGCTCGGCTACACGCGTGAGGAGCTCGTGGGCATGTCCACCAGCCAGATCGACGCTCCGGAGTTCGCCGCCGGCTTCCAGGAACGGCTGCATTACCAGCTCCAGCAGGGCACGTTGCGCTGCGAGGGCCTGCACCGGACCAAGAGCGGGCGGATCATCCCCGTGGAGGTGACCACCTCGACAATCCATTTCGATCGCCAGATTGCCGTGCTGGCGATCCTCCGGGACATCACCGAGCGCAAGGCGCTGGAGCGAACGCGCCGCGAGTTTGCCGAGGCCCAGATGCGCAACGCCCAGGAGATGGAGCTGAAGAACCGGGCGCTGTCCGAATCCGAGGCCAGGTATCGCCAGCTTGCCGAGGGGAGCCTCGACGCCATCATCGCGGCCGACGCTGAAGGCCGGATCAGCCTGTTCAACCCGGCGGCCGAGAAGATTTTTGGTTACGAACCGCGCCAGGTTCTCGGACAGCCCTTGGAGCTGCTGATCCCGGGTGTCTTCCCCGCATGGGAGCCGTACGGAGCAGACGGCCAGAGCGCAGGCGAGCCGCGCGACGGGGACCGCGAGGACGCTCGTGCACCTCAGCTCTCGCCGCTGGTGGGCAAGACAGAGGAGCTCTCCGGCCGCAAGCAGGACGGCACCGAGTTCCCGCTGGAGCTATCGCTGAGCGCGGTGGTGCACGATGGCCAGCCCCAGTACATCGCTTCGATCCGCGACCAGACCGAGCGGCAGCGGATGCACGCAATGCTGGCGCACACCGACAAGCTGGCGTCGATCGGGCTCCTGAGCGCGGGGGTCGCTCACGAGATCAATAACCCGCTGGCCTACGTGCTGAATAACCTGGTGGTGCTGCAACGGGAGCTGGGCTTCCTGCTCCGCATGGTTCAGCTTTACGAGCAGGCGCGGGAGCGTCTTGATCCGGCCGCCCGGCTGGAGTTCGAGCCGCTCGATGAGTTCGCCGTCGACATCGATTGGCCCTATATTCGCGAAAACCTGGGCCCGATGATCGAGCGAACGCGGGTGGGCGTGAAACGAGTGGCCGGAATTGTCGAGAAGATGCGCGGGCTCGCCCGGACATCGCCACCGCAGTGGGAGCCGTTCTCGCTGGTGGAGCTGGTGGAGAACACGCTGGAGATGATGCATGGCCGCCTCCAGCGGGAACACGTTGAGGTGGTGGTGAAAATCGACGATCTGCCCCCGGTCGAGGGTGTGGCCGACCAGATCGGCCAGGTACTGCTCAACCTGCTCATCAACGCGCTTCAGGCGATCGAGGGCGCGGGCCGGCACGATGGCGGACGGATCACGGTGGAGGGCCGCCTGATGGGACCCTGGGTCGCCATCAGCGTGAGCGATAACGGTCCGGGCATCGAGCCGGACCATCGCCAGCGGATCTTTGATCCGTTCTTCACGACCAAGCCGGTGGGCGAGGGAACCGGACTGGGTTTGGCCATCAGCCACGGCATCATCTCCGGCCATGGCGGACGCATCGAGGTCGAAAGCCGCAAGGGCGAGGGGAGCAACTTCCGCATCCTGCTGCCGCAGCGCCCCGCTCCGGCTGCACGGGCGCTGGCAAGGCCGCCGATTCTTCCGCCACCACCCGTATGACCGGTGAGCCGGCGCGTGATAGAATGACAGAGACGCGACACGAACGGCGGATCAGTCCCGCGGATTGCCATCCCCCAGGCTCCCGATCGGCCCTCGTCGCTCCTGCAAATCTCGGTTCTTTGCGTCTTCCGTCCGTGACGATCGGCGGGTTGCGTACCGCATCCTGGTTCCGGTCGAAAGGAGCTTCGCCCGAGGAGGGTCTGACGAACGCCATGGCCAAGAACAAGCATTGCCTCCTCATCGTGGACGACGAACCGAACGTTTGCGACTCGGTGCACGACCTGCTTCGCCGCGACTTCCGGGTTCTCAAGGCACACAGCGCCGAGGAAGGCTACCGGCTCATGCAACAGGAGGAAGTGCACATCGTCATGTCCGACCAGCGCATGCCGCAAATTTCCGGCGTAGAACTGCTCACCAAGGTCAAGGCGCGCTATCCGCAGGCCATTCGCATGCTGTTCACGGGTTTCGCCGACCTCGAATCAGTGATCTCGGCCATCAACCAGGGGCACGTGTTCCAGTTCGTGCGTAAGCCCTGGCAACCCGAGGAGCTCCAGATGGCCGTGCAGCAAGCGGCCGCCGAGTATGACCGGCTGGAGATGATGGCTCGCGACCGGGAGCTACTGCTCGACGAGATCGACGGTTTGAAGAACCGGCTCTCCGCGATCGAGGCGGCTGTACACCGGCTGCATGTACTTCCCGGATCCTCGCCGCAGGACGGCGAGGCACCGGAATTGCCGCATTAGTGCGTGACACGGAGCCAGGAGATATGACCATCCGTTCAGAATGCAGGGGATGGCAGTTACCCGACAGCGCCATTTTCCGACCGCATTTCTCCACTATATTTCTCCACTATAATGATGGCCAAACCTGTATGATGAAAGCGTAATGAGGAATGGCGGCGAGGGATGCTGGAAGTGCCGATGCCCCGGTCGGGAGTCTGCCCGAGGTTCCCGAAGCGGTGCAAACCTGCAAGCAAGCAATGTATCGACCGCGATGAAATGAGCCGGCGTCCGGCGTGGAACAAGCCGGCCCAGGCGGCCTTGCGTGGGGGGGGCGGAGCGTATCGGATGGAGCAGAGGCGGCACACGTTACTGATTGTCGATGACGAAGTGGACGTCCTGGAGAGCCTGCGGCACCAGTTTCACCGTACGTACAAGGTCCTGACCGCCGGGTCTGGCAGTCAGGCGATCTCGCTGCTGAGCGAGAACCAGGTGCAACTGATCCTCTCGGACCAGCGCATGCCCGGCATGCAGGGCGATGCGTTCCTGAGCCAGGCGCCGGCTCCAGCCCGACGCCATCCGCATGCTGTTCACCGGCTACGCGGACATCCAGGCCGTGATCAACGCCGTCAACGAGGGGCACATCTTTCGTTATATCCTGAAGCCGTGGGACACGGTGGAGTTCGAGGGAATCATCCGGCAGGCCGCCGAGCAGTACGATTTGCTGGCCGAGAGGAAACGGCTGATCGCGGAGCTGCAAGCGGCCAACACCCAGCTTGTGCTTGCCAATGAAGAGCTGGCTCGGGCCGGTCAACTGAAGACGGCGTTCATTGAAGTGGCCAGCCATGAATTCAACACGCCGATCACGCTCGTACTTGGGCTCACGGAACTGCTGAAGATGGCCAATCCCGATCCCGCGGACGACGAGCGCGACATTCTTCGCCAGATCACCGCCAGCGGCAAGCAGCTCGCCCGGCTGGTCACGAGCATGCTCACGCTGCTGCGTGCGGATGATTTCCGGAGAACTCTTCAGCGCAGTCCGGTCGAGCTGAGCACCTTCATTCACGGCGTCGCCGAGCAGGTTCTACCGTTTGTGCACGCGCGACAGCTAGAAATTCGGCTCGCTGTGGCGGATGACCTGGGGACTTTCGAGGTCGATGCCGACAAGATCAGCGCGGTGCTCGTTAACTTGCTCACCAACGCCATCAAGTTCACGCCCGACCATGGCCTGATCGAGCTGTCCGCCGAGCTCGAGGATGACGACGAGGCCCGGATCTGCGTGACCGACCATGGCGTCGGGCTTGAGCCGCAGGCGCTCAAGCACCTGTTCCAGCCGTTCTTCACGCAGTTCGATCCCAGCCGGCATTCCTCGGGGGACTTCGGGTTCTGCAAGCGCGGGCTCGGGCTTGGCCTGAGCATTTGCAAGCAGTTCGTCGAGATGCATCGGGGGACGATCGAAGCGGAAAGCGTGGCCGAAGGCGGCACGCGAATCACGGTACGCCTGCCTCGCCGCGCCGCGGGGGCCAGCGAGGACGCGTCCCCTCCTTCACCCTCTCTGGCACCCTACCAGGAGGCTTCGACCTAGTCGCAGGGTCGCCAGTGCGGGTGCCGGTGACGCGCCGCTGGCCTGGTGATCCGGCCTCTCGTTTCTTTTGAGGACGTCAGATGCCCACCGCGCTGATCGTCGAAGACGAGCCCGAAGCCAACAAGCTGCTGGGAATGCTGCTGCGCCTCCGTGGCTACCGCACCGAATCAGCCTTCACGGGCAAGGAAGCACTCAACCTGGTGGCCCGGGCTCAGCCCGATATCATCTTCCTGGACCTGATGCTGCCGGACCTCAACGGCTATGAGATCTGCAAGATCCTCAAGTCCTCCCGGGGAACCAGCCTCATCCCCCTGGTGATCATCACGGCGCGGATCGCCGCCGAGAACCGCATCGAGAGTTTTTGTATTGGTGCCGACGACTACATCGCCAAGCCCTACACGCCGGACCGCATCTTTCAGGCCCTGGAACAGGCCGTACGCTGGTCCGACCAGACCCGCGCTGGCCAGATTCAGGCCAGCGTCTCGTTCAACGATGACGACGACGGCGAGGTCCTCCGCCGGCTGGGTCAGTTGCGCAGCCTCGTCTTCGCCCGCACCGCCCTCTCACAGGAGGCCGTCGCCCAGATCGGCCGGGCCATCAAGGAGGTCTGGTGCGTCGCCGACGAATGGGCCCAGGGTGAGCCGGGCGTTCATATCACCACCTTGACCTACACGTTCACCGCGGAGAAATTGGTGCTGGAATTCCGCGACGCCACTGGCTGGATGGACAGGATCCCCGTTCTCGTCCAGGACTCCAGCACCGAGGTGAGCGCCGCGGGGTTCGACCACGTTTCCCTTGAGACTTCCGACCGCTCGGTCTGTTTCATCAAGAACTTTCCGTCAACCTGACGCGCCTGACGATACAACTCGACCAGGAACCGACCACGTGCAGCGACTTTCGCAGCCACCGGCGGATCTCGTCTCCGCAGAGATGCCGCGCCCCGTGCTCAACGCCGATCTGGCGCTGGTGTGCTGCCTTGCCGCCTGGGGCCCCGCTGTTCAGGGAGCCGCCTCCGCATCGTGCCGGCGCTGGCTGGCCGGTGACTGGCGGCAGCGTCTCGACGATGCCACGAGCGGTCATGAGCCTCGCCGCCCGGAGCACGCCCTGAGCTTGCTCCGCCGCGCGCACGCGGACCAGTGCCACGCGAACCCCGCGGAGATTCACCCGAGCTGGTGGTCGCGCGCGCTCCAGGGGGAGTCTCCCGCCGTGCAGAGCCTGGTTGCGCGGTTGGGCCCGCCAGAGGTGCGAGCCGCTGTGCGGCAGCAGTCCGGCGACATGATCGACACCTCCGGGTTGCGGCCTCCGGATGCGCAGGCCGCTGAATGGGTGCTCTCGCTCTGGACCGAGCGCCTCGTCGGCGGAGAGGCTGCTCAGCCCGACGAACCGCCGGCGATCGTTGCCCTTGCGATGCTCGCTCCGCGAGAGCTTTACGCGCTCTGTCATGCCGCCGGCCAGGCCAAGGCGGTGCTGGCCGGCGATCCGGAAGCACTGGTTTCCGGACGCGCGCGTGACCGGCAGCGAGCGGAGTGGTTTGCCGCCCGCCCGATGGATCGGTCCGGCACCGAACCGGCCGCCCTGCGCGCCTGGGCCGCACGCGATTTGCAGATGACCAGGCCGGCACCGGGCGGGGGCAAGCGGCGCCGGCTTGCCGCACTCGGGCTGAACACGCTCGCGCGGCTGCTTTCCGCCTGCGAGCCTTACCGGGTGCGCTGGGTACTCCAGCATGTGCCTTACGCCATCGCCAAGCGGATTCGGTCGACGATGGCGGCCGCGCCGCGGATCGGCCCGTCGCTCCGCGGGCAGGAGCAGGCCGTCCTGGAATCCGCCTGGGAACGGCTTGCGGGGGAAGGCCGGATCCCGGTCATGCCACCGCCAGAGCCCGCGAGACCGCACCATGCCCCTTGAACACGGCCCCGCCCTCGAGACCCCGGACGCCGACTCCGGCCCCGGCGCGCCGGACCTGCGGGATCTTGCCGGCAGCCCCCCCGCCGAGCTCTGGTCCTGGCTGCCCCGCCTCGCTTCACGGCAGGTCCGGCTGGAGGCCTCGCTGGCCTGCTGGACCGGCGCGGGCCGTGCGCTCGACTGGCTGGGCTGGAACCTGGAATCCCTGGACGAGGACCTGGAGCTGGGCCGGCCGGAGATCCTCTGGCGCGCCTCGGGCCTGCGCAGGCCCGGCCTGATCGCCCAGCTCCGAGCGACAGCCCTGCACACCCGTCTGGCCGTGGGCGTGGAAGTGGCCGTCGCGCACGCCATCGTTGACCGCCTCCTCGGGCACAACCGGCCATTCGCCGAGAGCCGGCTGCAACTGACACCCGTCGAATGGGGCGTCTGGACGTATCTCCTGCTCCGCGCCCTGGAAACGCTCGACCTGAAGTACGGCGGCGCGCGAGCACGCGCAGGCGCTCCGCCTCGGACCGGTTCCTCGGAGCTGCTGCTGGATCGCGTTGGTCCCGACCCGTTCGATCCGGCGGACCTGGGGGCCATTGTCACCGTGCGCGTGCTCGTGCGGGTGGGGACGACCAAGGGCACGGCCTGGCTATGGATTCCCGAGTCCGCCCTGGGCGCCCTGAGCGCCTGGGAGCGGCCGACCAGCAAGAGCACGCCGGCCCCAGGAACCTCGAAGGCCGGCGCCCTTTCGTCGCACTGGCGCGCCGTGGCCGGCTTCGTGGCCATGCCCGACGGGCTCAAGCGGCTGCGCAGGGGGGGCGTCCTTCCCCTCATCGACTCGCGGCTCAGGGGAACACCCAGGAGTCCGAGCGGGCCAATCACGCTGGAGTGCGGCCCGGGCGCTTCGGGCGAACGCTTCGAGATCACCGCCGAGCCGGTCGAGGACGCGGCGGGCCGGCAGTTGAAGATCACCGGTCCACTCACGTGCCACATCGAACCCCGTGAACCCCTGACCCCGGGAACCAATCAAGCCATGAGTTCCGGCCCCTCCCCCGCCGCCAACCCCAGTCCCGGCGCCGGCCCCTCGTCCGCTGCCGCGCCGGCCCCCACGCCCCTGGACGTCCCGGTCACCCTCACCGTGGAGCTGGGGCGCGTGAACCTGACCCTGAGCCGCCTGGCTGACCTCAAGCCCGGCGACGTGGTCGAGCTCGGCCGGCACAGCCGCGAGCCAGTCGAGCTGACCTCCAGCGGCCGCCTGGTCGCACGGGGAGAGCTGGTGCTCATCGACACGGAGCTGGGTGTCCGGGTGACGAACGTCTTCCTCTGACCCGGTCACACCGGATAGACCACCTGGATCAACGACTGCAAGGCCAGCGTCTGCAAACCGAGCAACCCGGCCGAAACCGCCAGCGTGCGCGGCGTGCCTCCGGCACGAACGAACCCGGTACCGGCCGCGGGGAGGAGCGCGGGCAGGTAGAGAATCCAGAGCCGGGCGACCTCACCCATGTTGCGGCCGATCACGTCCAGCAGACAAAGCACGGCGAACGCGACCACGGAGACTCGCGGCACGGTGCGCAGACCTCCCAGACCCAGCAGACACCAGGTGACCGCCGGCAGCCCCAGCGCGATCGCCAGCTCGACCGGGTTGAGCACCAGCCACGCCAGGTACGTGCGTGGATACTCCACATAGAAACGGGCGTGATTCTTCAGGTTCCAGGTCCACACGGTGATGGGATCCGCGCCCGTGATCGCCCACCCCAGGGCCGTGAGCAGCAAGAAGCCGGCCCCGACCACGACGACCGCGCCGGCCTTGTGCCGGATCGCCAGCCCCGGTGCCAGCGCGATCAGGAGCCCCACGATCAGGCCCACGGGCAGGAACGCGAGGGTGAAGAACGTGCCAAACGCCAGCACGATGCCCGAGCCTGCGCCCAGCACGGCTTGCCCGAAGCCATAACGCCCGGCCACTGCGCTCCGCGTGGACCAGGCCGCAAGGGCGAGTGCCGCGGACGAGAGCAAGGGGTAAGCCGTGTCCGCGTCGGGCTGGAACAGGTTCGCCGCGGGCACCAGCGGCCAGAGCGCCGCGGCCGCCCAGGCGGCAGGGGGCGGCAAGGCCGAACGTGCCAGCAGGTAGAGCGGCAGCACGGTCCCCGCGCTCGCAATCAGCGTGATGAGGCTGCTGAGATAGAGCGCGGCGCGGTCGGCTCGCGGGATTGGCTTGCCGTCCAGCAGCTCGAGCTGCCGGAACCCTTCCGCGGTCGATGCCGGCATGCTTCGCAGCAGCGCATCGGCGGCGCCCGGGCTCCGCGCCATCGCCCGCAGCAACAGGCACTGGGTGACGATCAGTCCGGGAGGATGCGTACCGATGTGCAGTGAGTCCTGGCGCTGGATCCACACCGGGTAGTCTGCCAGGAACCGCCAGGGGTTGACTGCGGCCTGAGTGCGGGCGACCTGGTAGTAGCCGGTCGAGGCACCGAGGTAGTTCACGTAGGCCCATCGAGTCAGGTCATACTCGTCCGCGGCGCCCGCCGGGATCAACACCTGGATCACGATTGAAGCCAGGAAGAGAAGAGCGACCCAGAATATCTCCCGCCAGCGTGAGAGTACTGGGCGGCGGGACAGCGAGCGGAAGCCCAGCGCGGCCAGGCCGGCGTACACGCCCACGGCGATTGCCGCGAAGGCCAGCCACGCGGCCTGAGGGACGGAATGGACCCTCAGCCATTCCCATTCGCCGGGAATCCCCAGGGGTATCCGCTTGCTGGCGATGGCCGTGGTGAGCAAGACGACCAGGACGGCCTGCACCGCCAGAATGAGCCGCAGCTTCGTCTTCATGCCGCCGATCTTATCGGCTCGCCCGCGCGGCCGCGAGGGAGTTTCGGGCGACTCAACGTCCAGGGCGGTTGCGAACGCCCCGTCTGCATGGTCTGATCGTGATTCGGATCGAAAGGCCACCTCCTGGAGGATTCTCGCGATGCTGAGCAACGGCAACCACTCGGGCAAGCCGCCCTCCGGCCAGTCCGGCGCTTCGTGGTGGCGCGATGTCACGCGCTACCAGTGGTTCGTCTTCGCCGTCGCATCGCTGGGCTGGCTGTTCGACACCATGGACCAGCAGCTCTTCGCCATGGCGCGAAAACCGGCGGTGACCAGCCTCCTGCACGTCGTTCCGGGTGACCCGAAATCTGCTGGGCTTGTCGACGAGTACGGCGGCTACGCCACGAGCATCTTCATGATCGGCTGGGCACTCGGGGGTATCCTTTTCGGCGTCCTTGGCGACAAGATCGGCCGGGCGAGGACCATGCTCCTGACCGTGCTCTGCTACTCGGCGTTCACCGGACTGAGTGCGATCTCGACCGGCGTCTGGGACTTCGCCCTGTACCGGTTGCTCACCGGCCTGGGCGTCGGCGGTCAGTTCGCCGTGGGCGTGGCCCTGGTGGCCGAGGTGATGTCCGACCGCGCCCGGCCCTTCGCGCTGGGGTGGCTCCAGGCATTGTCTGCGGTGGGCAACATGCTGGCGGCTTGCGTGGGCATCGGTCTGGGGACTCTGGAGCAATCGGGAGCAATCGCCAGCGCCTGGCGCGTGATGTTCCTGGTTGGCCTGGCCCCTGCCCTGCTGGCCATCCCTATCTTTGCCCGCCTCAAGGAACCGGAGCGCTGGAAGGCCGCGGTACAGGAGGAAGAGGCGGAGCTGGCCGGCGATCCGAAACATGCCCACAAGCTGGGCTCGATCGCCGAGCTGTTCGGCGACCCGCGGTGGCGGCGCAACACGATCGTCGGCATGGTGCTGGCCTTCGCCGGCGTGGTCGGCCTGTGGGGGATCGGCTTCTTCAGCTTCGACCTCATGCGTGCCGTCTTTCGCAAGCACTTCGAGGCGCAGGGGCTCGACCCTCAGACCATTGCCGGCAAGCTGACGTTGTGGGCGGGGATCACCTCTCTGGTCCAGAACGCCGGCTCGTTCTTCGGCATCCAGGCGTTCGCCCAGGTGACGCACCGGCTCGGCCGCAGGCCGGCATTCGCCATCGCGTTCGTGCTGGCCGCGGTCTCCACGGCCTTCACGTTCTGGTTTCTCGACGCGTTCTGGCAGATTTTTGTGTTCATACCCATCATGGGGTTTTGCCAGCTCTCGCTCTTCGGCGGTTACGCGATTTACTTCCCGGAGCTCTTTCCCACCCGGCTGCGGAGCACGGGAACCTCGTTCTGCTACAACGTGGGCCGGCTGGTCGCCGCTGCGGGCCCGTCAGTCCTGGGCCTCCTGACCAGCCAGGTCTTTCATGGCTACGACGAGCCGATGCGTTACGCCGGTGTGGCCATGTGCTCGGTCTTCTTCCTCGGCCTGCTGGCCCTCCCCTTCGCAGTGGAGACGCGCGGGCAGCCGCTGCCGGAGTGATAATACCCCGCAAGGTTCACCCCGGCCGGATCTTTACTTCCGCTTCTCCATTGGCCTTGGTCTCAGTCGCCGGATGAGTGCGTCACGCAATGTCTGGTCGTCGAGCGTCATGTCATCGGTCCGCTTCATCTGCTGGATCCAGAACTCGACCAGGTCCTCGAGGATTGCGTCGTGGTGCGCAGGACTGGCGGTCTGGAGCGAGCGCAAGAGCGACGACTCCTGCGAGATGGAGCTGGTGACCGCCTGGATAGCGGCCGCAAGGCGATCGATCTGCACGGTCTTCTTCACCACGTCGTTGCGGCCCGCGATGAGCCGGTCGCCGGGAAACACCTGGTAGTTCAAGTTCTGCTCTCCCTTGTCGCGGATCGCTTCCAGGTCCACCTTGTAGACCTTCGCCAGCTTGCCTCCGCGCGCCGGGCGCACCAGGCGGATGTCTTTCGGGTCCGCCGTGGGCAGCAGGCCGCCCCCAAAGGCGATGGCGTCCATCACGGTCTCGTGTCCGGTGAACGGCAGGCGGCCGGGCGATGTGAAATCTCCTTCAAGATAATAGGTCTTCGAGTTATACGCAGTGATGTCGACGAAGACCCGGTCGGAGTCTTCCGGAGGGATCACAGGGCCGGGCGGCAGGGGCAGGCCTTCCCAGAACAACCCCGCGATCTCCTCGGGCTGCATGGCCGGCTCGGCGGCCTGGCCGCCTGGGTGAACCTCGACGGTGATGGTGGCCTGCCCGCCAGCTTCAAGGGGGATCCGGACGGTCTTCCTCGCTTCCTCGGGCTTCTTCTCCACCTCCTGGCGGCGCGCCACCGGCCGCACCCTTCCATGATGCGGAGTGCTCCGGGCACTGCGCCCGGGCACCAGCCGCGGCCTGACCGGCGCGACCCTGGACGCAGATGGGACGGTACGCGCCTTGGTGGCTTCTTGCCTGCGCTCTTCCTTCTTCGGTGCCTGGAACGGGTCTCCGGCCGGATCGGCAGGCGCCTGAGGTACCATCTCTTCTTCCTCGTAATTCACCTGATACAAGCCCAGCAGCTCGTCGTTCAGATATCGTCTCAGGTGCTGGATGATCCTCACCTTCGCCTGCGAAGGAGTGAGGCCGGCCACGTGGACCTCGCCATAGAAGCCCAGGCTGATCGTGCCGTCGGAGCGGACCAGCCGCTCGCCCGAGATCGGCCGGCCGGGAAGCGACTCCAGGACTTCCACCAGAAGCAGGTCGGGTGGTTCAATGACTTCCGGATACGCGATCATGGCCCCCTCGTGCGGTGGCGGGTCATCGGGAATGGCAGGCAGGCCGTGGGGCCGCAGATCGTGCGCGGCAAACATCTTCTCGATGGCCGCTTCCGTCTTGCGGAACGCGGCTTCCATGTCGGCACGCTCGTGGTTCACTCCGCCCACTGGCGGAGGCGTGACCTTTGCCTTGGGCTGCTCCGCCCTGGCCGGCGGCTGCACGAGAGATTTGGGTGCGTCCTGCCGGGCCGACAGGATCGATCCCTTCACCGCGAGCAGAAGAACCAAGAGGGCGGTCGCGAGGCAAGCGAAGACGCGTTGTCGGCTCATGGCGTGTGACTCTCGATCGTGACACGGACCTCGACCCGTCCGGGACCAATCCGACAGACCAATCCGGGACATGCAACGGATGCGACCGGTAGCCTAGCCATTGTTCCTTGCCGGTGCAAGCCGTGCCATCGCGTGCGTGGCCCATGGCCGCCAGGGGCGCCGTTCCCGGGAGGCCGCTTGTCGCCGCGGCGCTCCCGCATCAACAATGACGGCTGCCTCGATTTCCTTTCCAGCGCGGGCTGGCAATCAAGTCGAGAGGCGTTCTGCCTCGAGAAAGGAGACTTCGATGCGCACGCGGAACAAGCGTCGGGAATTCCTTGCGGACGTGGGCAAGGGGATGCTGATCGCCACGGTTGGCTCCACGACCGTGGCCGACCTTGGCCTGGGAACCGTGGAAGCAGGGAATCCGCCGGAGCGACTGACGTTCGGGCCGATCGAGCCGCTGGTCACTCTCATGGAGGAAACGCCGCCCGCCCGGATCGTCGGGGTAATCGTCGATCAGCTCCGGCAGGGCACCGCGCTGAAGCAGATCGTCGCGGCAGCCGCGCTGGCGAACGCACGGACGTTCGGCGGCGAGGATTACGTGGGCTTCCACACCATGATGGCCTTCGCGCCGGCGTTTCACATGGCGCGTGAACTCTCCGTGGAGCAGCAGCCGCTCCCCGTGATCAAGGTGCTGTACCGCAATAGCAACCGGATCCACGAGAGCGGCGGTCCCGGGCACGAGGTCCTGCATCCGGTTGTCCCGGCTGCCCTCCCGGCCGGTCACCCCGGAGGCGAGCTACTCCGCGACGCCGTGCGCTCCAGGGACCTTGAGGCCGCCGAGCGCACCTTCGCGGCGCTGGCCGGCCGAGGTGCCGACGAGGCGTTCAACGATCTGCTTTACGCCGTCCAGGACAACGCGGAAGTGCATCGCACAGTCCTGCCCTACCGCGCCTGGGATCTGCTCTCGCTGATCGGGACGGAGCGGGCTCTCACGCTGCTGCGCCAGTCGGTCCGTTACTGCGTCAAGAGCGAACGGCAATGGGAGCATACGGCGAAGATCGATCGGCCGCGCACCGTTCTGCCCAGGCTGCTGGACGAGTATCACCTTCTGGGTCAGGCGCCGGGCTCGCGTCGTCCGGACGACGACTGGGTCAACCGCATAAGCCGCACCATCTTCGAGGGGACGCCGGAACAGGCCGCGGAGGCCGTCGCGGCCGCGCTCGGTGAGGGGATCGCGGCGGACGGCATCGGTGAGGCGATCGCACTGGCCGCCAACCAGCTCATCCTCCGCGATGCCGGCCGGACCGCGCGCGAGGCCCAGCCCGGCAAGCCCCCCGGCAGCGTCCACGGCGACTCGATCGGCGTTCACGCGTGTGATTCCGCGAACGCCTGGCGCAACATCGCGCACCTTGGCAACCGCCGCAACACGATCGCCTGCCTGATCCTGGGCGCTTACCAGGTGGCCGACGACCGGGTCAACCGTGGGGGAGACTTCCTGCACTGGTCCCCGCGGCCGATTGGCGCCGACCTGGACGCCATCAAGGAGACGCACCCCGGCGCATTGCTGGCCGAGCTCGAGACCGCGGTCCGCGGCCAGGACCAGGCCCGCGCCTGCGCCGTGACTCAGAAGATCGGATCGCTCGATCTGCCGGCCCGGCCAGTGTTCGATCTGCTGCTGCGGTTCGCGGTGACCGAGGATGGCGCGCTGCACGCCGAGAAGTATTATCGTACTGTCAGCGAGGAGTTTGCCGCGACCCGGCCGGCGTTCCGGTGGCGACAGCTCGTGGCACTGGCCCGGGTCACCGCCAGCGAGTTCGGCCGCCCCGCTCCGGGTATCGCCGAGGCCCGTGATCGGCTCAGTCTGGCGTGAGTTCCGGCTCGCCCGGCGGCGGGCAGCCATCCAAGTTTTTCGCCAGTGCGACGAAGACACCCGTACGACGCAGCCTGGCAGATTCCCGCACTCGGGCCGGACCGGGTACACCTGGACGGCCCGTGTTTCCGGCAGACCCACATGGCTCTGCCCTACGTTCTCAATCCCAAGGCATTCGCGCATGGAATCTTACGAAGAATACGCCCGCCGGGTCCGGCGCCGCGGTTCACGCGGCGAGCACTGGCAGCGTTATCTCCCGTTCATCCCCTGGGCCATCGGTCTCCTGCTCCTGCTGATGATCCTGGTTGACTCCTCGTACACCGTGGCCCCGCACGAGCAGGCCGTCGTCCTGCGGTTCGGCAAGTACCAGGCGACGACGATGCCTGGCCTGCATTTCAAGCTCCCGCTGTTTGACCAGGTCTTCAAGGTCAGCGTCGAGGAGCACGGCATGCGCCTGCCCCTGGGCTCCGAGTCAAGCGGCCAGAACGTCGCTGAGCCCGGACACGAGGACGAGACGCTCATGCTCACCGGGGATCTCAACGCCGCTTCGGTGGAATGGACCGTGCAGTGGCGGGTCACCGAGCCGGAGCAATACCTCTTCCGCTTTCCTCGTGAGGCGAAGGACGACTTCGCCTCGGACCTGATCACCTTCGTCTCCCGCACCGTCATGAACCGGCTGGTGGGCGATCACTCCTTCGACGAGGTCATCGGCCCCGAGCGCAGCCACATCGCCTACGAGGCGCGCGCCGACACCCAGCGCATCCTTGATACTTACGAATGCGGCATCACCATCACCGCCCTGCAAATGCAGCGCGTCATCCCGCCCGACCGCGTCCGGCCCGCGTTCGACAAGGTCAACGCGGCAATCCAGCAGAAGCAGAAGCTGGAAAACGAGGCCGAATCCGAGCGCAACAAGCTGCTGCCGGAAGCGAGGGCCGCACGCGACAAGCTGATCCGCGAGGCCGAAGGATATGCGGCCCGGCGCCGGGCCGAGGCCCAGGGTGAAATCGAGGCGCTGCTGGCCAAGTACCACGCCTACCAGCGGGCACCCGACGTGACACGCCAGCGGCTCTACCTTGAAGCCATGCAGGACCTGCTCGTCAGCGTCAAGGACAAGACCATCATCGACGCGGATCTGAAACAGCTCTTGCCGCTCCTGAACATCGACTCGAAAGGAGACCGGAGATGATGACGCGCCGTCAATGGATCGCGCTGGCGGCCGGCGTGCTCCTGGTCCTTTCCGCACCGCTCAGCCAGATGCTCTTCTACACGGTGAGCGAGCGTGAGCTGGCCGTGCTCTTGCAGTTCGGCCAGCCGGTCGCCAGCCGGACCAGGCCCGGGCTGTACATGAAGCTGCCGCTCTTCCAGGAGGTCCTGCGCCTCCCCAAGACGCTCCAGGTCTGGCACGGCACCAGACAGACCGAAAAGCTGGTCGACGTACCCACAGCCGACGGCAAGAAGGTGGAAGTGACCGTCTGGGCCGTCTGGCGGATCACCGACCCCGCCCAGTTCGTGCAAACCTTGCGCACGGTGGCCAACGCCGAGTCGCGCGTCAAGGAGTTCGTGCGCAGCACGGCTCGAAGACACCATCACCACGCACAACCTCTCCGAGATCGTTCGCAGCACCAACCGAGGAATGACCTACACCCTGGGGCTGCCTCCCGAGGCTCTCGCCGGGGCCGCGGTCTCCGCGACCGGAGACCCCGCCGCCGGTACCAGGCGCGCGGCGCCCTCCAGCAGTCCGTCCCCGACTTTGTCGTCCCGCCCGAGGCCAGGGAGTCCGTGACCCTCGGCAGGCTGCACCTCATGGATCAGATCAAGGAAGAAGCCCAGCACGCGCTGGCCCAGGACGGAAACAAGACCGGCTCGGGCAAGGGCCGCGGCATCGAGCTGGTGGATGTGGGCCTCTCGCGGATCGAGTTCGTGCCCCAGGTGCGCGAAGCCGCCTTCGAGCGCACCGTGTCGCTCATGGAGGCGATCGCCACCAAGACCACCAGCGAGGGAGAACAGCGCAAGAAGGAAATCATCAACAAGACGCAGGCGGAGGTCCAGAAGATCGAGGGCGAGGGCAAGCAGGAGGCGAACTCGCTCAAGGGAAAGGCCGACGCCGACATCATCGACGCGTACGCCAAGGCCATCCGGGAATCGGGAGAGTTCTATAACTTCGTCCGCACGCTGGAAGTCTACAAGGAGGCGTTCAAGGGAGAGACCCGGCTCATCCTGACGACCGATAGCGCACTGCTGCGCATGATCAAGACGCTGGAACCGCGCAAGCCCGACACAAACCCCGACCCCGTGGCGGGTGCGCCCGCGTCGCAGCCGGCTCAGCCACCCTCCACTGCGGCCGCTTCTCGCCAGCCGGGTCCGTGATCGACAGGCCCGAACATCACCGGCCCGATGCCGCTCACGCATTGCGATCTGCCCTCCGAGCCGTTGCAATAGGAGACAGAGGACTTTCACACCCCACTGCAAGGAGAGTTGCCATGATGCGTGAAGCCGCGTTTCCGCTCTTCCTGGCCGCCGCCATCGTTCTGGCTGCGGCTGGCACCGCCTGTCTGGCGGGCTCCAACAGCGACGCTCCGGCCGACGAGGCCATGACCCTGGCGCTCAAGCTCACCGAGCAGGGTGCCGCGACCTTCGATACCTGCAATGCCAGGGAGATGGCGGACTATTACCTCGAAGACGCACAGGTCTCCATGACCACCCGCGACGACTCGGGCCTGAAGACCAAGACCTACGACGGCCGCGCCGAGATCGAGCGGTTCTACGCCGACCTGTTCAAGAAGCCGGAGACCATCAAGTCCAGGAACACCGTCGAGTATGCGAAGTTCCTCGCCCCCGACATCCTGGTGATCGCCGGCACGTTCGACACCAACACGCTCAAGCTCGATTCACCCAAGATCCCCTTCTACCAGGTGCGTGTGAAGCAAGGGGACAAATGGCTGATGTCGAGCGTGCGGATCTTCTTCGTCCCCAAGCAGTGACGACGGCAAGAACCGGACCTGTCACTCACACGGTCACGACCTTGTGCTGGATGAGGTATCTCCGGCCGCGCGGCGACGAGACCTTCTCAAAGCTCCCCATGCCCAGGGCCCCGGCCAGCGCGATGTACTGCGGCTGGCGGACGTCGAAGCCCTCGTCGCCGAGAGGGTTGGCCGCCAGCTTGCCCGATCCCCCAACCGGCGCCAGCTTCCGGCGCGCCCGCTCCGCGTCGATGATGTCCCACTCGATGTGGTCCAGCGCGACCGGGTCTGTCGCCAGCAGCAACGCATTGTGCTCCCAGCACCACTTGCCTTCATCCTTCGCCCAGGCGAACGGACCGTTGTGGAAGACGCCGCGGATCCCGTCCATGATGTGCAGGACGAACTTCTCCCGGATGACCGGATGCGTCACCACCTGGGGAATGAACTGGTTGCACACGACCGTGAAGCTGTTGCTGTGCGAGCGCGCCACGTTGTTCACCGAACCGTGGCTCATGTTCTTGAGCGCGCCCGTCACGCCGGCCGCGTGATGGTCCTTGAGCACCGGAACCGCGACGATCTTGTTCACCACTCGTGAAACCAGCTTGCCCAGGTGCGAGCGGTACATCCGCTCGTCTTTCGGGTCGTGGCCGTACGGGATGAGATCCATGCGGACGAACGTGTCGCGGTCGTAGCCGGCGATCGGGTCGTTGCGGAACGAGGGATAGTCGAGCTGGAACTGGTCGCCTCCTTCCGCCGTCAGGCCGCCCCAGCGGATGCCTGCCGGCAGGATCTTCTGATAACCGGCTTGCAAGAATTCGTCGCGGTAACGATCGTAGACGAACATGTCCTGCGTCTTGACGCCGGCCGCCTTCAGCCCCTCGATGATCTCCAGAACCAGCTCAAAGGAGGAATGCGCGTACGGCTGGCCGTTGGGCACGACCTTGATGCCCACCACGTCGCCAGGCTCGAAGAAGGTCTTCCAGGCGTCCACCGCGTGCGGCGCGCCCGTCAGCTCCATGAGCCCCTTCTCGAGCGATGCCTTGATGGCCTCGTGGCTCTTGACCCCCTGGTGGATCATCGCGGCGTTCTTCACCTCGATCACCCGGCCTGGGTAAGCACCAGGCGCCGCGAACTTGCTCCTGGGACCCTTGCCGGATCCCGCATGCGAGACGCTTGCCGGGCCTTGCTCCTGAGCCTGCTCCGCCAGCGCGCAAGCGCCCGCGATGGCCCCCAGAACTGAAGCAGAGGCGGGAATGGAGGCGAGGAGCTGGCGGCGGCTCACTCCGCCGCAGGGATGAACGCGATGCATGAGACGGCACCTCAGGTGAGATCTTGGACGCCACAATCCCGGTGATGGACTGCCGATGCGGAGCGGATGGGAAACGGGGATCGCGCTGCGCTCGAGGACGCCGGCACGATCAGATGGCTCCAGGATAATGAGCGGCTCGCCCCTCGACCAGAACAATCTCGTGCGGCACGCGGGTTCGACAGAAGCATTTCGCGCGGTTCCCGGGGTGGATGATCGGAGCGATGCCGGCCCTGAGGTACGATGGAGTGGCCCACGGCGGGGCTCCGTCCACACCCCGCTTCGTGGATCGCGGTGTCCGCGTGAGGACAGCTCGTGCACGGTTCCCTGAGCGCTCCAGATCCGCTGGCAGCCATCCAGGATTCGCAGCGCCCCTGCGTGTCGATCGCACCGCTGGCTCCGGCCCTGGCAGCGTTCGCCTGCGGAATCATCATCGATCGCCATCTTGGCTCCCTGGCTACGGAAACCTGGGCCGGCCTGGCCCTCGCCGCCTCCACCGTCGCCTGCCTGGCCCTGCGTCACGCGCTGGGCTCGCGGGCGAGCATGCTGGCGGCCATCCTGGCCCTGGCCGCGGGCTGGCACCACCACTGCTGGAACGACCTGCCGGATGACGATGTGAGCAGCAGTGTCGGCGAGGCCAGCCAGGCGGTCTGGGCACGCGGAGTCATCGCCGAAACGCTGGGCACCCGCAGCGCAACAGGCTATGGCCCCGGGGACCCCGAGCGCATTCTCACGCGCCTGGAGGTCGAGCTCACCGCGGTCTGCGACGGCAGCCGCTGGCGCCACGTCTCCTGCCGCGTTCTTGTGACCGTCGCGGCCGACCGGAGCGACCTGCACGCGGGCCAGCCCGTCGAGCTGGCCGGTCAGCTCTCCAGGGTCGCCGGACCGCTCAACCCCGGCGAGTTTGATTACCGCGCGTACCTGCGGGCGCGGGGGATTCGCCTGCGCATCACGGTCGACCAGGGCTCGGGAATTGCGGTCAATCCCGACGGCCAGGCGTGGCCCCTGCACCGCTGGCTGGGTGACCTGCGGGCCGCCTGCCGCGACCGTCTCGTCGCTCCGCTCGACGAACGTACCGCGCCTCTGGCCTCAGCCCTGATCCTCGGCCAGCGCGAGGACATCGATCCGGAGACCAACGACGCCTTCGCCCGCACCGGCACCACCCACCTGCTGGCGATTTCGGGCCTTCAAATCCAGATCCTGGCCGTCGCACTCGGCCTGCTTTTGCGCCTGCTGGGCCTGCCGCGCCGGCTGGTTTACGGCGGCGTGGCTGCCGGCACCGTGGGCTACGCCCTCCTGGTTGGCCTGGCTCCCTCGGTGGTGCGTTCCGCCGTCATGACTTTCACCTTCTGCCTGGCCGCGATTGTCGAACGGTCCTCGCGCCGGCCAACACCCTGGCACTGGCCGCCCTGCTCACCCTGGCATGGGACCCGTTCTTCCTGTTCGACGTTGGCTGCCAGCTTTCCTTCCTGGCCATCGCCGCGCTCTTCTGGCTGGTCCCCATGGCCCGGGGATTGCTCGGGGAGATCGTCTCCACGGTCAAGACCATGCTCAAACGTCCGTCTGACGCCATCGAAGCGCTCAAGCGTACGTATCAGCCGCGCTGGCGAAGGCGTCTGGACTGGGCCCTGTCCTGGCTGGGCAGGGGCCTTCTCACCTCCGCGGTCGTCTGGCTGGCCGCGTTGCCGCTGGTCGCGCTGCGGTTCCATCTCGTCTCACCGATCGGCGTCCTGCTGAACATCCCGCTCATCCCGTTCACCTCGCTGGCCCTGCTGCTGGGGGCCGGGGGCATGGTCGTGGGCGCGATCTGGAGCCCGCTGGCCAGCGTGCCGGTGCATGCCGCCGATCTGCTGCTGCGGCTCTCGGAGCAGATCGTCCGCTGGGGTGCCTCCCAGCCGTGGGGATACGTCTTCGTGCCCGGCCCGACCTGGGTCACCGTCGCGGTCTTCTACCTGCTGCTCCTGCTGGCGACGGTCGCCAGCGCCGCGTGCGCACTGGAGGGCCTCATTCCGCGCTGGCGATTCTGGCGGTTCCTCCTCTGGCTGGCCGTGCCGGCCTGCACGTTTCCCGGTTGGCTGCTCGGTTCACCGGCTCGAACGGGCGGAACGCTCGAAGGCGATCTGCTGGCCATCGGTCACGGTCTGGCGGTCGTGCTGCATCTGCCCGACGGCCGGACCCTGCTCTATGACTGCGGGCGCATGGGCGACCCGCGCGTGGGGCGGCGGATCATCGCCCCGGCGCTCTGGTCACGCGGGATCGCTCGGATCGACGCCATCTACCTCAGCCACGCCGACCAGGACCACTACAACGGGATTCCCGACCTGCTGGACCGCTTCCAGGTCGGCGAGCTGGTCCTCCCGGCTGGCTTCGTGACCGAGACCGAGGAAAACCCAGGCGTGACCTTGCTGCTGGATCAGTTCCGGGCCCGGCGCATTCCGATCCGCACCATTGCCGCGCCGCGGCAGTGGACCCAGGCCACCGTTCATTTCACGGTGCTCCATCCGCCTCGGGGCTGGCACCCGGAAACGCCCGACAACGCCCGCAGCCTGGTCCTCGACGTCGAGCACCTTGGCCACCACCTCCTGCTCACCGGCGACCTGGACCAGCTCGGCCTCGTCGAGCTGGTCGCCCAGGCTCAGCCCGAGCCCATCGACCTGATGCTCTCCCCCCACCATGGCGGACGGTCCGCCAATCCTCCCTGGCTCTACTCCTGGGCCAAACCCCGAGCCGTTGTGGTTAGCCAGAGGATGCCCGCCCCCGGGACGAGCGACGCCCTCATGCCCCTTGAGCGAAGCGGGATTCCACTCCTGCGGACCTGGCAGCGCGGGGCCGTGCACTTCAAGTGGCGTTCGGATCAGATCATCACGGAGGGGTTCCTGGATCACCCGCATCAAACTGGACCACAACTCCTGCCTCGGGAAAAATGATCTGACACCGAAGCATTCCGCCAGAAAAATGAACTGACACCGAAGCATTCCGACACCGAAGCATTCCTGCGCCAGAAAAATGAACTGACACCGAAGCATTCCTGGGCTGGGGCTGGCAAGGCTACGCACGTCGGCAGGGAAAGCTCTCTTGAAGCGCTTTTCGAGGTCGAACGTAAAGTCCTGCCTGACTGCGATTTCCTCGGAAGAGAGCACTCGATTACTCTCGCGTCAGGCAATCTTCCCACAATCGACCTGTTCACGGACATGGGTTCCTGGCGAGCATCTTATCAGACGCGATCTCACTCAGCCTGCTGGTGACCAAATCCAGTAAAACCATTGCTCGTCTGGTATTGCGGTGATTAAGCTCTAAAAGCAACTGGCGTAGGGTTCCCTCGTCAGATAACGATCCTCGATAGATCGCCTCCAATTCAACTATGGATCTCTGCATGTAATGCCGGTACATCCAGAAGCCCCTCTTACTGTCCTACAGTTAGTCTACGAGCTGCAAACTTAGCTCTGGACCAGCGTTCATTCATTCCAACTATCTGCGTGGATGGATTCAAGAAGATTCTGGCGATTCAGACATTTCAAAATAAATGAAAATTCTGTCAGCGACGAACATCACGCGATCGCATTCCTTAGCTGACTTGCCACGCTTCCCGCCTACGAGCGTCGTTTCGCGATTCGGACTTCACCTGTTGGGCAGTTCTGCCTCCTCGCTTGATGCCGCTCCCGTAAGTTGTTAGGACTTGCGTATCGAGCGGAGCCGCCTGCCCTGTATTCCAGTCGACCGCATCCCCCTCCCGCGCCACGACCTCGGCTGCTTCAAGATGCGGGTGAAGTATTCCACTCGCGGCACGTTCCAGCACACAATCAATCTCAATCGACGGATCAGCTTGTTCGCAAGGTCACGTGATGAGCAAGAAATACTCGACGACCGAGAAGTGCATCTTCTGTGGCAAAGAGGCTGGCTCGGAGGAACACGTGTTCCCTAATTGGCTGCGAAAGGAGTTCAAGGGGCACGGGACGCTCGAATACCAGGGAGACATGAACTCGCCCGTTTTATGCACGAGGGTCACTGATCTGAGGCTGACCGTAAGATCCGTCTGTCAATATTGCAATGTTGGATGGATGAGCCGCTTGCAGGAAGGCGCGAAGCCGCTCATCAAGTCCCTTCTATCGAATTCGTCTGTCTCTTTCGATGCTTGCGAATGCAAGCTGCTGACCTCTTGGGCTGTGATGACCGCGATGTGTTCCGAGACGAGAAATCCCCCAGGTGTCTGGCGGTTCACCGATCAGGAGCGGACGGTCTTCTATTCGTATGAGAATCGTCCAATTCCTATCCAAACGCATGTGTGGGTATGTCGATGGGAAGGATCGCCTGGACCTTTTGTCGTCGCCAGGCTGTTGGAGATGAGGGGAGAAGGGGCAGGCGACCGCGCGTACGCGATGACGATCGGCTTCGGCACTCTGATCATCCAGGTGCTAAGGGTCAAACCCGTTGACCCCAACGACCAGCGATCGACCATGCCGCGTGGGTCGCTGCCATGGGATGAGATTGTGACCCAGATATGGAATCTCGAAAGCCTGCCGATCCGGTTTCCCAAGAGGAGGGCAATCCAGGGAGAGAACGAGTTCGACTTGCTCGCAGAGCGGTTCAAGATCGCCTCGTAAGCTGAACGTTTGGGACCAAAGTCCCGATTGCACGCAATCAATCGTCTTGAGAACCCCGCCAGACACGGCTGCTAGAGGGTTCCACCGCCTGACTCGTCCTCCGCGAGATAATCGGTGTCGAGATAATCGGTGTCAGTTCATTTTTCGGGGATAATCGTGGTGTCAGTTCATTTTTCGGGGGATAATCGGTGTCAGTTCATTTTTCGGGCACTTCTGGCCGATGCCATTGCTCCTTTCGCGAAGATAATCGGTGTCAGGAGATAATCGGTGTCAGTTCATTTTTCGGGAGATAATCGGTGTCAGTTCATTTTCGTGATAATCGGTGTCAGTTCATTGGCCGATGCCGATTGCTCCTTTCGAGGCCGGCCCCGCGCGCGGGGTCAAGAGATGCAATCGAGTGCCAGGAGAGCCAGCGGAGTCCGGTTGAGTCCTACGCTTCATTCGTCCTGCTCGGGCTGATAATCGCGTGTCAGTTCATTTTTCGGGAGATAATCGGTGTCAGTTCATTTTTCGTGATAATCGGTGTCAGTTCATTTTTCGGGCACTTCCGGCCGATGCCGATTCCTCCTTTCGAGGCCGGCCCCGCGGGCGCGGGGTCAGGTTAATGCCCAATCGAGTCGCGACTCCCTCGACCCAGGCGGGAGAGCCCAGCGGGCGTCCGGTTCGCAACGAGTCGCGTACCGCTGTCAGTTCGTCCTGCCTCTGCGCCGACAGCAGCTTTGCCCGCCACCGCCGCCTACGCTCCACCTCGGACGGGCCGAGATGCTCCCACTCGGGGAAACCGTCCAAAAGCTTGTCAACCAGTCCCAGTCCGTGCTGGCCATAGCTCGACCACCGGTAGGCCCTCGGGTCGGCGACCATACCGGCGCGGACAGGGTTGGCCTCGATGTACTGTAGCACGACCAGCAGGTGGTCATCGTCCTGGATCACCGGGCTCTTGAAGCGGCCCTGCCACACGTGCCCCGAGGTGCGGTGCCGTTTGTGGTATCGCCACGTGTGGGCCACGCTGAGCGACTGGAGGATCCGGCTGATCGACTGCCCTGAGCTCGGCTTGAGCAGGAGGTGGAAGTGGTTGCTCATCAGGCAATAACCGAATAGTGCGAAGGGATAACGGTCCTTCGCAGCCCGGAGCGACTCGAGGAAGGCCTCATGATCGCCATCGCCGACGAAGACGTCGGCGCGGTTGTTCCCGCGGTTCATCGCGTGGTAAACCAGACCGTCGTCGGTGGCGCGAGGAAGACGTCCCATGATGCCCATGTTACGGCGAGATGCGGGCTTACGTCAAGAAAAATGAACTGACACTGATTTCTCCCTGATTTCTCCGTCAAAAAAAATGAACTGACACTGATTTCTCTGTCAAGAAAAATGAACTGACACTGATTTCTCTCCGTCAAGAAAAATGAACTGACACTGATTTCTCCCTGATTTCTCCGTCAAAAAAAATGAACTGACACTGATTTCTCTGTCAAGAAAAATGAACTGACACTGATTTCTCTCCTGATTTCTCTCTGATTTCTCTCTGACACTGATTTCTCGACGCTGATTTCTCTGCTGCTCCGTCAAGAAAAATGAACTGACACTGATTTCTCTCTGATTTCTCTCCTGATTTCTCTCTGACACTGATTTCTCGACGCTGATTTCTCTGCTGCTCCGTCAAGAAAAATGAACTGACACTGATTTCTCTCTCTGCTGATTTCTCTTTTACTGATTTCTCAGAAAAATGAACTGACACTGATTTCTCGACACTGATTTCTCCTCTCTCCTGCTGCGCACCTGGCAACTCGGGGCCGTCCACTTACAATGGCGATCGGACGGGATCATCACGGAAGGGTTCCTGGATCAGCGCGATCAGCGTTGATCGTAACTCGTCCCGTCGAAAAATGGACCGAGACCAGTTGCATGCCGTCAAGAATTGCGTTTGGTGTCCGTCCCCGCAACTCTTGGTCGGTCAATCCTGCTGGCGGCATCCCGTTCCGAGCCGCTCCGATCTCGCTGTCGCTCCTGTGCCGACAGACGGGGCCTTTGCGATTCGAGCCATGCCCCGGCGTTGCGTCCTGTGTATGATATCCATGGGACTCGTGCGAGTCCTCCACAGGAGCTGAAAACCATGTCGACTCCGACCAACTACCCTCACGTCGAGAATCGCGCCGACGGTCAAGTTTGGCTGATTGGGACACAAACGAAAGTTCTTGAGGTCGCCCTGGATCGTCTGGCACACCACTGGGATGCCGATGAGATTCAGCGCCAACACCCGCACCTCACGCTGGGACAAATTCACAGTTGCCTGGCCTATTATCACGACCATCAGGAGGAAATGGATCGAGCCATCGATGAACAGTTGCGTGCGGTCGAGCATCTCCGGGGACATCAAAGTGAATCCGTTCTGCGAGCCAAGATCAAGGCTCGAAGGTCTTGCCTCCTGATGGTATCGCTGTACATGGATCATCACGTGCCTGCGGCGATCACTGCGGGATTGCGGAACCGGGGAGTGGACGTACTTACCGCTCAAGAGGATGGGTCAGCAAGGCTTGACGACGACCCTCTCCTGGACCGAGCCACGTCACCTGGCCGCGTGCTTTTCAGTCAGGACCAAGATCTGCTGGTCATCGCGCACGGGCGTCTGCAAACAGGGACGGCTTTCTCTGGCGTCGTGTACGCGCACCAGTTCGGTATTTCCATTGGCCAGGCCGTTCGCGACCTGGAGTTGATTGCCAGAACCCTCGACCCGGACGATCTGCAAAACCGGGTCGAGTATCTCCCCTACTCTTGACCGTGAGGACTTGAGGGCATGAGTCCTCCTGGAAAAGCCACAGACAGCCGTCTCCAGAATCCGCACCAGACTTCGGAGAACTCAAAGGGGAATCGAGTCATTTCGACTGGGAAATCGACTCCAGTCCCCTTGTCCCTTCCCTGACCCCATGCAGCCGTTATGCTCTTGCGCAGCCTTCATCATATCTTTCTGTAGCGGGAAGGCAGCAGCTCGGCTGACTCGACGTGGAGAGTCGAGAAGTTTTCGTAGAACGTCTTCAGGGAGACCCGGAAGACGCCGTGTTTGGTAATAAAGCCGTGTTCGAGGCCTTCAGGGCCGTTCGGGGTGAATGTGTTACCCCACGGATTCCATAGGACAAGCTCGTCGGTTCGACGGTCGAAGCCGATCACGCCGTAGCCGTGCTTGTAGCCCAGCTTCGGAACCTTCTTCGGGCCGGCCGGGTACCGCCCCATCGATGCGGTGGCCAGCCGGCCGGCTTCCAATGTCTGCGGTAGGATTCGGCGGATCTCGGCCAGGTCTCGGGCTTCGTATTGCGGACGGCGCAGGATGAACTCGTATGAGGCGTGACCGGTGAAGAGCCACATCGTCCTCTTGGTCGAACCGCCGTGCGCGATAGAGTCTGTCGGCTCGGCGGTCCGGCGGTCGCGTGTGGTATGTTCGCGGTCGATCTCACCGACGGCCTTCTCCAGGACGACGGGCCAGAGCCCATCTGCTAGCGTGGAGAGCGTATTGTTCACGAGGGCCTCGGCCTGCGTCACGGGTGGCACACGGACCAGGGGCCCATCTGGGAATCGCACGACAAAACCGCCGCCGGCCATGGGCTCGATCATCGAGACGATTCGTCGTGGTCGAAGCGCCGCGATGCTTCCGATCACGCTGAAGAAGAAGCAGTCTTTGATCGAGCCCTGACGCAGGACACCGAAGTCAGGGACGTCGTGAGCGAAGAGGAAGGAGGGCACCGCGCCGAGTTCGGCGCTTAGCCGGCGAAACGCATGCTCATAGGAATATGGCACGGTCGGCCCGGTGATCAACGGCCCTGCTGGGACCATCGGACGGGGCCCGCTCACAATACGGCCCTGGAGCTCGTCAAGTCCGGGGGCGAACCTACGGTGCTCCGCCCCGCCAATCTTTCGCTCGTGAATCTTGATGGCTGCAAGCGCCGCGGCAGCGTCGCCTCGGATCGAAGGTTCGGACGTCAAGCGGTCGATCTCGTGGACCTCGAGCCGACCGTCTCCATTCAGGTCCCAGGCCTGGAAGTGCTGGCCGATGACCTCGGCGAACGTCGTTTCAGACGACTTGCCCTCCGCTGCCGACGAGATGAGGGCTGAGGTGGAGAACACGAGGACCCGAGCCCACCATGAGAAGCAACCAAGGCGCGTTAGCCCAGATGGCAAATCCGTCTGAGGCATGGGGCAGTTCCTCCAAGGACGAGCCACC
This sequence comes from uncultured Planctomycetaceae bacterium, assembly GCA_963833985.1. GTDB lineage: Bacteria > Planctomycetota > Planctomycetia > Isosphaerales > Isosphaeraceae > Aquisphaera. Next base: position 3,095,989 of record CAWIAD010000002.1, on the reverse strand, counting down.
GTCCATCGCACCTTCGCAATGCAGCATCGGGGTGGACCGCCCATACCGAAACTCTAGTTCATGTCCGGAATTCGGTGTCGGTTCAGACTGGCACTCGGATAACGTAACCCCTGGAGCGGTTTTCACTCGGATCGCAGACTGCCCCCCTTTCCAAACTCAGAAACTCCCTGCAACCCGTCAGAAAACCGCCCGAGTGTTGTTGGGGTGATCGGTTTGCACTATCCGAGTGCCATTCCTCTCTGACACGAATTTCTCCGACACCAATGTCTCTCAAATTTCTCCGTGCGGATGACGATCGCACAGTGCGATACTCGGGTTGACTGGAATATCGCACTCAGCGATAATGTCGACGGAGGACCTACCGCGCCCGGCCAGGCGTGCGGAAGGAGATCACGGAAGTGAGGGTTATTTCCAATCGCCGGTTGCGCGAGTTCTGGGAGTCGCGCGGCGCTGATTCGCTGATTGCGGAGCGTGACATATCGACCTGGCGCAAGGTGACCGAAAACGCAGATTGGCCGAACTTCGGAGTGCTCAGGCAAGCATTCCAATCGGCAGGCACGGTGGGCAACTGCGTGGTGTTCGATGTCGGCAACAATCGGTACCGTTTGATCGGGCGCGTGAACTATGCCAGGGGCATCGTGTACGTGCTCAAGGTGATGGACCATGCCCAATACGACAAAGGGCGCTGGATCGACGATTGCGGGTGTCACGAGCCGCCGCCGAAGCGGAAGAAAGGCAAGTAATCCATGGCGGTAAAGACGGCTCCGGCAAGTTACTTCAAGCTCGTGGAACGTTTCCCCCTGGCCAGCATTCGAGACGATGCGCACTTGAAGCGAGCCCAGGCGATCCTGGATGAGCTGCTCCGGGTCCCTTCGGATAAGGGGACCGAGCTGTATCTCGACGCCCTGACCGACCTGGTAGAGCGTTACGAGGCGGTCCACGAGCCGGCCCGCGAGGTTTTCGAAGGCGACGTGCTGAAAGAACTGATGCGGGCAAACGGACTGACCCAGAAGATGCTCGAAGCCAGGGTCGGAATCACGCAGTCGACGATCTCGGCCATCATGAACGGCACTCGCTCACTGACGAAGGAGCAGGTGATCGTGTTGGCCCGGTACTTCGGCGTGCGGCCCTCGGCGTTCCTACCAGGCTGAGCCGATGTTTGCGGCCGCTTTGCTGCGCGGGCCTGACTGCACGGGTTCCGGGGACAGCATGCCCATCTCGGTGTGACCGTCGCTGCCGGGACGGACGCGGCCCTGAAGCGCTTCACGGTGACTCTGGTACGATGTTTGTAATTGTATTGTTACATGTAACCGTTGGATGGCCTGGCGGGACCAACTTACCGGACCACGGCGGACGGTCCGCCAATCCCGCTTGGCTTCATTCGTGGGCCCGACCGCGAACCGTCATCGTCAGCCAGCGGATGCCCGCTCCCTTGCATCATACGCGACCCGTGCGGACGGGGGAGCGCGTGGGCCTGGTTGGGCCGCGGCGGGATGCCCTGCCGGACGGGGTGCGCTCTCTCCGACCACGATCGGCCACATTACCCTTGGACCGGCCTTCTGTTGTCTCGCGACTCACGCGATGAATCTCGCTGAGAGGCTCAGCCACCTCGTCCCCGAGGAAGTTCGCGCCCGTCGGCCATCCGGCCGAAGACGTAATAAAGGCCGGGAATGACGAGGACTCCGATCACGGTGCCCAGGAGCATCCCGCCGGCCCCCGTGCTGCCAATGGTGCGGTTGCCGATCGCCCCGGCGCCGGTGGCAAAGACCAACGGAATGAGACCAGCGATGAAGGCGAAGGAGGTCATTTGAATCGGCCGAAATCGCAGCTTTCCTCCTTCGACGGCCGCCTCCATCAGAGACGCGCCTTCCAGACGCCGCTGGACCGCGAATTCGACGATCAAGATCGCGTTCTTGCCGAGCAGACCGATCAGCATGACCAGACCAATCTGGGCGTAGACGTCATTGGCCAACCCCATGAGCCGCAGTAACAGGAAGGACCCGAAGATGCCGACCGGCAGTGACAGGACCACGGCCAGCGGCAGGAGGAAGCTCTCGTATTGCGCCACCAGTACCAGATAGACGAACGCAACGACGATCAGGAAGACATAAATGGCCTCGTTGCCCTTTCTCGCCTCGTCGTAAGAGAGGCCTTCCCAGCCGACGCCGTAACCGTGTGGTAGGGTCCTGGCGGCGACCTCATTGATCGCCTTGATGGCCTGACCGCTGCTGAATCCGGGAGCAGGAGCACCCTGAATAGCGGCGGACGGATACAGGTTATATCGCGTGATTTCGTTCAAGCCCTGCTTCTTTTCGATCTTCATGAACGAGGAGTAGGGGACCATGTTCCCGGCCTCGTTCTTGACAAACATGTTGCCCAGGTCCTCCGGGTTGCGCCGGAACTCCGGCAACGCCTGGACGTAAACTTTGAAGAACTGGTTGAAGCGAATGAAGCCCTGTTCGTAAGTACTTCCGATGAGGATGTTCAGATTGTCCAGCGCCCTGCCGATGGATACGCCTTTCTGCATGGCCCGGTCGTTGTTGATGATCAGCTCGTACTGCGGGTAGTCGGCTGTATAAAATGTGAACAGGTTCTTCAATTCCTTGCGCTTGGACAACGCAGCCATGAACTTGTCGGTGACTTCTCCGAGCCGCTGGTAATCGGACGTGTTCGTCTTGTCGAGGAGCCGCATGGAGAAGCCCCCGGCCGCGCCAAAGCCAGGGACTGCGGGGGGCTCATAGAACTCGAGCTTGACGTTGGTCATCCGACTGCATTTTTTCTCGAGCTCGGCAATGATCTGGCGCGCGGTTCGCTGGCGGTTGGACCAGTTCTTCAGGTTGATGATACACGTTCCCGCGTTCGAGCCGCGGCCTTCAGTCAGGACCTCGTAACCGGCCAACGAGGTGACCGAGGTGACTTCGTTGATCTTCTTGGCGATCTCCTTGAGTTCCTCGGACTTGGCGTTGGTGTACTCGAGCGTCGAGCCCGGAGGCGTCTGGAGGACTGCGTAGATGATGCCCTGGTCCTCACCCGGGATGAAGCCCGACGGTAGCCGCGTGTTGACGTAAACGATACCGAGGGCAAAAATCGCCACGACGGCCATGGTCAGCGTGCGGCGTGTGACGATCCGCCGCAAGATCCTGGCGTAACCCCCCGTGACCTTCTCGACGAGCCGGTCAATCGTTTTCTGGACAAAGGGAAGGAGCGGGAAGAGGAAGCCGACCGGCCCCCACAAATAATACGCCAGATAAGTGATCAGCCCCAGGATCGGCAACCCGCCGAGAACATACAGTAGAACGACCTTTGGCTTGAACTGCTTTTTCGCATGGCCCTTATGAGTGTGAGTGTGGGGCTTGAGAATCATCGCACAGAGCACGGGTGTCAGCGTCAGGGCCACCAGGCCGGAGAGAACGATGGACGTGGCCATCGTGATACCGAACTGGCGGTAGAACTGGCCCACCGGACCCGGAATGAAGGTCACCGGAATGAAGACGGCCGTCATCACCAGAGTGATGGCAATGATCGCGCCACTGATCTCGCGAAGAACTTCCATGGCCGCCCGATAGGGCGAAAGGTCCTTCGCGGCCATCTTGGCGTGCACCGCCTCGACCACCACGATTGCGTCGTCCACCACGACACCGATCGCGAGGACCATTGCGAAAAGCGTGATCAGGTTGATTGATAGACCCATCAACTTCAAGACAAAGAAGGTCCCGACCAGCGACACCGGGACCGCGAGGGTCGGAATGAGCGTGGATCGTAAATTGCCTAGGAACAGATAAACCACCAGAGACACCAAGATGAACGCCTCGAGCAGGGTATGCAGCACCTTTTCGATGGAGGCGTCCAGAAACCGGGAAACGTCGTAGGCGAGTTCGTAGTCCATACCGGGGGGGAAGGACTCCTTCTTGATCTGCTCCAGTTCGCGCTTGATTTCCTCGATGACCGCGGCTGCGTTGGAGCCGGGGCTTTGCTTGAGAATGATGGATGCCGCGGGATGTCCATTGATATCCGAGTAAATGTCAAAGAACTCGGAGCCCAGTTCGACCTCGGCGACGTCCTTGAGGTGCAAGATCTCACCGTCGGGGTTTGCTCTCAAAACGATGCTCGCGTACTGTTCCGGCTTGTTATAGCGCCCGATATAGGTCAAGACGTATTCGCGTGATTGCGACGTCCTGCCCGTGGCCTGCCCGAGCCGTCCAGGTGAACCGATCACGCTTTGTTCCGCCACGGCCTTCATGATATCCTCGGTGGATATCGAGTAGGCGCGCATGCGGTCGGGGTTCAGCCAGATCCGCATCGCGAAGGAGCGGTTGCCAAGGTTCCTGGGAATACCCATGCCCTGGATCCGTTTGAGCACGGGCATGACGTTGACGTTGGCGAAATTGTAAAGCGTCTTCTGGTCGGCGTTTGGATCTGTACTGTAGATGTTCACATACATCAGCATGCTCGGCACGACCTGGCTGACGAGGATGCCCTCGCGCTGCACCAGTGGCGGGAGACGGTTCATCATGATGTTGACCCGGTTTTGCACGTTCACCACATTGATGTCTGGGTTCGTGCCTGGCTCGAAGAAGATCCGGATCGTTGCTTCCCCGGCACTTGTCGCGTCGGAGACCATGTAACGCATGTTCTGAACGCCGTTGATGGATTGCTCCAACGGAATCAGGACCGAATCGACCAGAACATTGGCACTGGCACCGGGATAAGCAATGGCAACCTGAACGGTCGGCGGTGCGACATCGGGAAACTGGGATGTCGGCAGCGTTGCGATCCCCAGTCCTCCCAGGAACAGGATGATGATCGAGATGACGATCGCCAGTGCCGGCCGATAGAGGATGTTCGTGAACATGGTTCTGAGACGATCAGGTTAAGTTCCGCTTCGTGACGCGAAGTGATTGCTATTCCGCATGATTCTTCTGGTTTGCCAGCACGAGTTCCGGGGCACGAAACTCGTATTCCACCTTCCGGCCGTCCTGGACCTGCCGGACCCCCTCGAGCACGATCCTGTCCTCCGCCTCAAGCCCCTTCTTGATCACGAAGATGTCCTCCAGTTCGTGCTCGACGGTGATCAGGCGCTGATGCACCACATGATCCTCGCCGACCACGTAAACGTAGCGCTTGTCGAGAACCTCGAACGTGGCCCGGAGCGGGATGACGATGGCATTATGCAACGCGCGGTGGATCAACACGTCGCCGGTCTGACCATGGCGCAGCAGGCCATCCGGGTTCGGAAAATCCGCGCGGAAGGAAATGTTTCCGGTCTGGTTGTCGAAACTGCCCTCGACGGTAAGGACATCACCGGCGGTCTGTTTGAACGTGCTTCCGTCCGCGAGCACGAGCACGATTCGCGAATCCACGAGTTTGAGTCGTTCCGGATGGTCCAGATCGGGCTTACCTTGGAGGGCCTTGTACTGGAGGTAGCGAGCCTCCGGGACGTTGAAATAGACCCACATCACGCTGTTGTCGGACAGAGTCGTGAGAACGTCACCCTTCTGGACCAGGCTTCCTTTCTGCTCACGTAAACGGTTCATGATACCGTCGAAAGGTGCCCGGACGATGGTGAAATACAGTTCCGCCTTCTGCTGGTTCGCCTTCGCCTGGGTCTGTGCCAGCTTGGCCTCGAACAGCTTCACCTCATTCGGAGAGACAGCATTCCTGGTGGCTAACCTCTTGGTGTTATTCAACTCCAGTTGCGCGATGTCTCTCGCGGCCACCTCGGCGTCCAGCCTTGCCTCGTAAAGAGTTGGCACGATCGTGAACATCACATCGTCCTGTTTCACCGCCTGGCCCTCCTTGACCTTGATCTGCTCGAGATAACCGTCCTCCAGGGCCCGCACATCGATGTGTTGCCGCGAGTGAATCTGGCAGACATACTGCTGGGTGATGGTGACGTCCTTGACCAGAGCCGTGCTGACGACGATCGTCTGGCTCTCCGCGCCGGGTTCTTCGTCGAGCGTGTGAGAATATGACTCATACTGGTCGACAACGTACGTTTTCACATTGTTGGTACGCGTGTCGATGTGAGCCATGTATGCGCGAATTCCTGGCGTATTGAGCGGGTAGATGTCGGGCTGAATCCCCGACAATAACAAGACCCCGCCGCTGAGAAGCGCGACGAACAGCATGAGAGAAATGACGGGTCGCCGTCTGAGGAAACCGATGGGATTCATGGAGTGGTCTCCCGCGCGTGACCTGGCGGGGCCGTCGTTCCGCGCTCTCGGCGGATCGATCACGGACAAGTCCGTGGAAACCTGGTCGGCGCGTTCACTTCTGTCGTTGGAGTTTCGGGGGACATCTTCGCCCCCCCTTGGGATTCACCTTGTTTGATCAATCGACCTCAATCGCTACCACGCCCCACCAGTTCGATGCGTTGAACTGCCGGCAAGCGTCCGGAACTTTGGACAAACGTGGAGTCGATGGGATCGCTCGGTTGGACCATCATGACTCTTCGGCTGCAAAAGCCGAAAACCAGGATCGCCCACCGGAATGGCGAAAACTGTTTTGTCCCCGGCGGATCGGCGAGTCACTCATCCCGAAAGCATTTGTCCCTCGGGAGTGTGGGCCACGCAAGACCGCCTATGGTGAAAGACGTCAGGGTATCGTCAGAATCGGCAGGCATACCCACTACGCGCCGGCGTCTGGTGCCGACCTAACAGCGGAGCGGCGGAAGCGCCGACCTCAGACGGGGCGTGGCCGGATCGCGATCGGGAAAAACAAGGGATGTGAGGAACCGCCGTTCGTACGGGGCGAACCGGAACCTGAACACGCGCCTGGCCGGTCTCGGCACCTTCTCTTCCATCAGGACGGCTTTGACATGGTGGGGTTGCGCGCGGACCGGATGAGCGGATCGACGATCAGCATGCTCGATTGTGGCGGCGAGGTTGAGCCGCAAGGGCAACACCATCGTCGCCAGCATTGCCAGTACCGTTGCGATGCATAGCCCGCGGATGAGATAGCTCGGCCCGGTCATGGCATACGTCTCCGTCGACATACACTCCAAAAAGATCATAGCCGTCGACCAGTATCCTAGTCAAGCAGGTGAAGTCCTGAGTCCATCGCCACTGTAGCTCCGGCAAGGAAAATCGAGAGCGGTTTTCACTCGGATCGCGGACTGAGACCGGGGGGACTGGCATTCCTGCCTGCCGGAGCAGGCCTGGCCTGGCAGACAGGAATGTCTGCCCGCCTTTCCAAGATCTCAGAAGCTTCTTTCAACCCGACAGAAAACCGCCCCAGTGGCTCCCTGCCTTGCCCTCGGGACAATGGGCTCCTCACGCCAACTGATCGCCGCAGCACCCAGGGAGCCACCGCGTACACCGAGACCGACCACGCGAGCGCGTTCTCAGGGCCTTCCGCGCAGTGAGAGCTTGCTCTTCGAGCCTCCGGACACGACCTGGTGGCATCAGCACCATGTGTCCGAAGGTTTATGACGGAGACCAGCATGAGCTCTCTGGAACTTGCGCGTGGCGCGAGCTTGAGCTCCGAACCTCACGACCGCGGCGTTGCCAGGTCCAGTACGGCCTGATAGTCCTTCCCTGGCTTCAGCTTGCCCGGGCTGTTGAGCGAAGCGCCGCTCGTGCTTTCCACGCCGCTCGCTGCGGCGCCATTCACCCGGAATTGATACGCCGCGCCGCGCCGGAGTGGCGTGCGCAGAGTCAAGGTGACCTGGTGCGTCGCTGCATTGTAGCCCGCGTTCTTGATGACCACGGAGCGGCCTGGATGGGTGGTGGTCAGGTGGCCGGGGTGTGTATGCACGGTGCGGCCAGGCAAAGTGATCTGATAGTTGGCCAGGTTCTGGGCTGACGCGGGGTCGAGCGCCTGATTGAACGTGACAACCACGCTGGTGATGCCGTGCCGACTGTCCAGGGGTGTCAAACCGACGACAGCCGGGCCAGGCTGCGGCGCGGCTGCGGCCGGGGAGGTGGGCTGGCACGGGGAGGGGGGGAGACGTTCGGAGCCGTGAATGGTGCCGATGCCGCGAAGATGTCGACGGAGCCATTCGAGTCTCCGGCCGTCAGCAAACTGGCGCCGCTCTCAAAGTAAAGTGTCTTCCCGTCCGGTGAGAGGAACGCGCTGGCGGAGGTGGAATTGTCCGAGAGCCGTCCACTCGTCGTGGCCGAGATCAGAGATGTCGCAGCCGCCGGCAAATCGCGCACAAACAGATTCGTGGTCGGGCCTGCCGAGGTAGCCGCGTCCGGCAGGTTGCCCGTCAAGTTGCCGGCAGTGCTGCTGAAGAACAGCAACTTGCTGTCAGGGCTGAAAATCAAGCCGCCGGCGACGCTGTTCGAGAGCTGGCCGCTCGCGGTCACCGACGCAAGTGTCGTTGTTTGGGCGGTCAGGTCGCGGACGAAGACGTTGCTAATAGGAAACAGGCTGCCGCTCGGACTGCCAGCGAAAGATCCGGGGGCCGCGGGAGGCGAGCTTTCCACCGGGTTATTCGTCAAGTCGCCGGCGTTGCTCGTGAAAGCCAGCAGTTTGCCATCGGGACTGAAGAGGATTTGACCCACCATGCCGCTCGACAAGATACCTGTGGGAGTCGCGCTGACGAGCGTGGTGGTACCAGTCGCCAGATTGGTCAGGAAGAGGTTGTCAGCAGGCAGGCTGGGCATCCCAAAAAACGAGGCGCCAGGCGGTGGAGTGGAGTCCAGCGACTTGTTGGCGAGGTCGTTGGCGTTGGTGATGTACGCCAGGGAGCGGCTATCGGGACTGAAAACGGGCTGGGAGGCGATTCCGTTGGACTGCAGACCTCCGGGCGTGGCGCTGACCAGGGTAGTCGTGCCAGAGGCCAGACTTTTCACATAAACATTCTCATATGTTTTTGCATCAGCAAGTCCCGCGATCGGCGGTGTGGTATCGACGGCGCTGGCCGTCAGGTTGGCGGCGCTGCTGACAAACGCAACCGACTTGCCATCGGGACTGAAGACCGCACCAAGACTCTCGCCGGCCGAGATCAGTCCCTTGGTGGTAACGCTGAGCAGCGTCGTGGTTCCCGCCGAGGTGTTGCGGAGGTAGAGGTTTTCGCTGCCGGGAATACCTGCGGAGATCTGGTCGGGATTAGAGACGCTGTCAGCAGCATTGGCTGTCAGATCGGCCGCGCTGCTGCTGAAGGCGAGAGACTGGCTATCCGGACTCCACACCGGGCCCGGCTCTCCGCCGGGCACGGCCCCGGGATAGTCGCCGGCCGCCAGGCCGCTTGTCGAGACGCTCACGAGCGACGTGGTCCGTGCCGCCAGGTTCCGTACGTAAACGTAGGTCAACGAGCCGTTCCAGGGGTCGGGCTGGCCGCCCGGGCTCGAGTTCGCGCCGGGATCGACGGCCACCGTGGTCAGGTTGTCGGAAGTGTCGGTGAAGGCGAGCTTCATGCTGTCGGGACTGAAGACGAATTGACCGGTGCTCAAGCCGTCCGCTGCCTGTCCTGCCGGGGTTTGTTCAAGGAGAGTCGTCGTATTCGTCTGAAGGTCGCGGACGTAGAGGTAGCCGGTCGCCTGGCCACCTGTGGTGTCTATCGACGGGACGGGGATGCTGGTGAGGTTGGTGGCCTGACTGACGAACGCGACGTACCGGCCGTTGGGGCTGATCGTCGGGTCAAACGAGGCGCCATTGCCGGGTTGGCCGCCAGGAGTCGCGCTGATGAGTGAGGTGGTGCCCGCCTTCACGTCACGCAGGAACACGTCGCTTGCCAGGTTGGTATCTTTCAAGGATGGAACCAGATTGCTCGCCTCGCTGTCGAACACAAGCCGTGACCCGTCGCTGCTCAGGTTGGTCTGGGCCGACGGGACCGGAGAATTGGCTGCGGAGTTGATATTGGCATATTGAAAATCCGAACCACTATTGGCGCTGCCGGTGCCCGCGGAGTTGACGCTCACCAGCGCGACCGAAAGCAGAATTCGCTGCTCGCAGCGCTCGACGTCCAGGCTGGGGCGGCGGGCCCTGGAGGGGCGCCCGGCGGGCCGGGTCGGTCGCGTCACCGTGGAAGCACCGTGAGTACCGGGTGAAAACTTCATGTTTTGCTCCGGGCATGGAGTTGAGCGCCCGCGACCGTCGTGGCGCAGGTTTTTTAAGACCGGGATCGGCTGACGTGAGCCGGCTGGGGATTACCGCGGAGGGCCCGCTGAATGTGCTCATGCCCACATCTCGCGTTACTGTATCGGAAGGTCAAATCCAAACGGTGAATAAACTATACCAAGACATTGAGTTTTCATTTATTAAGAGTGTTGATCATGATGCGTGGTGATCCCCAGGCCTTCCGCGCCATGTCGGTGCAACAGTCAAGACGGGTTCGCCAGCACGGGTCCTGGTTTCCTGGTCCCTGGTCCCTGGTCGTCGCGGCTGTGGCATGCTGTGCGGAAGCACCGCCGTGCAGTCCTCCCTACACCAGGGACCGAACGGGCCTGGATCCGGACATTGGACTTTGAATGGATCCGAGCATTCTGCCGCAACATCCTGGCAGGCGAAGGCTTCGACCCCGGGGCGTTCCCAGGGTCAGCCCGGAGTGTTCCTTGAGCAGCCTATGCAATTCCGGTGATACCCGTCCCTTGCTCGGCCCGGGGTCAAGCGGCGGTTGTGTTGATCGGACTTGTGTCGCTGGTCTTGCCCGCTCTCAATGACTGCCGGTTCAGTTTCTGCTGTGCCCCCGAGGCATGCATAGGGACACTCACAGTCGCCGATACGGCCGCGGATTCCCGGTCGTGGCCGGCCGCGGATTCCCGGTCGTATTAGGCTGCGGATCCCCGGTCGAAACAGGCTGCGGATTCCCGGTCGTAACAGGCTGCGGATTCCCGGTCGTGACGACAACCGAGAATTTTCCTGGGGTCGAGTCCCCATTGATCGAATTGCCTGCCAGGTCGCCGAGACCGAGGGGGGCGTCCGACGGGTGTCCTGGCCGTGACGAGTTGTTCAACCCGGACCCCTGGGTCACGGTGATCTGGGCCTTGTAGGTCAGCCTACGCCTGGGGATGAGCGTCACCGAGTTCGTCGCGGGATCGTACACGGCGGCCCGGAGCGGCACCGAATGCAAGAAAGAGACTGTGTGCAGCCGAGAGCCGAGGAGCTGACCGAGGAAGCCGCCGAGCAGATAGGAGTCAGCGTACGACGAATGCACCGCATAGTTATTCACGTCGGAGGCTCTGGCCGGGTCCATCGGCTTGCTGAACGTGAGCACGATGCCCTGAGGGGTTCCCTGTTCGGCGGTGATGGTTGGCGGTGCCGGCGCACTCGACGCCAGGATGCGGAGCACGAGGGGGCCCGTAACGGTGATGGGTGCCGGCGGATTGACAGGTGTGACCGTCAAGGCGACATCCACCTCGCCCGGGTTCTGTGCGCCGGCGAGAATCGGCACGCTCAGGGTGGCTTTCGTCTGGTTTGCGAACGTGACCATCTGGTCGACCGGCCCCACGTTCACACCCACGGCCGGCGACGACGGGTCGGTCTTGACCTCCACCTGCATCGGCACGTAACCGCTCTCCGACAGCGTCACGGTCGCCGTGCCGTCTTGCTGGTAAACGACCTGGGTCACCTGCGACGTGCCCGGAGTCGGTGTGCCGGCGAATCCCAGGGATAGGTGGGTTTGCACGAGGACGGGTTTCTGAGCTGACGCAACGGTGCTTGGCACCGCCGGGGCCGCCAGGAGCAGACGCCCCTCGAGCTCCAGGGCATCGACGCGGACGGCACGAAGGGGGCGCGAGATCATGGGCATTCCTTGCCAGGAGGGGGATCCGCGCCACCACGGGCCATGGGGTGACGGCTTCATCATTCATCGGCCGCGGACGGGCCAAACTTGAAGTTCAGGAAGTTTCGCTGAAGGCCTCGTGAAGGAACGCCTCGCGCATGAGCAGAAACTCCACGAGTCGTCGAAAGCGAAGAACGCCGGCTTGAGCTTCAAGTCGAGGAATTGAGCGAGCAAGTCACCGCGCCTCGGCAAGAGTTTGGATCGCTTCATGTGTCCGGTGAATTCGTTGACCAGGGTGGGATACTCTGGAAGAAACTGGCAGCCGGGGGTTATGAGGACACTTCTGAGTGACGCATCCTCTCGGAAGGCTTCCTGCCTGGTCACAACCAGCCTTGTGCGCGACGGAATGACTGTGGAAGGATGTACTTTCACCGGTTGCGTTCCTTCTTCCGTCGGATTCCTCTCTCCTGCCCACGCCTCGAGATCTTTGCTCATCCCTATGGCTGAACCTCGATTCGCGTCGTCTGGATCTCTCCCTTGCTCTCGCGAGTGTCGACCCACAGCGGGTGGAAAGCACCATCTGCTGAGGCGGCGATGGAGAGGTAGTCAGCGCGATAGGGCCAGTTGGGAAACCTCGCGTCGGTGCGGTACGGAGTCTGGAGCACCCGGACCGGAGCGGCAAAGCTCTTCCCGCCGTCCGCCGAGGCGGTGAAGTACAGGTCCCAGACATGTTCCCGAGAAGTCCACGCCTTGTCATTGTAGCGCACCAGGTCCCCGTGGATTCCCTGGATCCAGGACAAGCCCAGCACTCCCCGCGACGACACGGCGATGGCCGCATAGGGGGTGGGCCCTGCGCGAAGGCCGGGTACTGTCACAGGCGGCGTCCAGTCGACGGCGTCCTGGCTCAACTGGAGCTGAAGCCCAGGGGGATCGTCGCTCCGATTGTAAGCAAGCGCGTAAACAAGCCCTTTGCGAGGGCCCTCCGACTGATCGACTGTGATCGCCACGAAGCCGTCCCCGTAGCCTTCGTGAAGTGAGGAGTCTCGGATCGGAGCGGGCAATGAGAACGTCGCTCCGCCGTCCCGCGATGATGTGGCGTAGTAGCGGCCGTGGGCAATGTGGGCCCGAGGTCTCTTCTCCGCAGGCATGTCCGGGAAGTCCGCGAACCCGACCAGCAGTCTGCCGTCCGGGAGGATCAAAGGCGACTCGATCGGCGTGTGCAGAAGCGTCGTTGGAGCGATCAGGTTCACGGCCGAAAAGGTCCGGCCGCCATCGTCCGATCTCAGCACCACACAGCCGTATCCCGATCTTTTTGACTTGCCAAAGAACGGCCCGTCCCCCGAACCGTTGGCTAGGACGAAGAGGCGGGGCTTGCCGCCGTCCAGCCCAGCAGCGAGCCGAGGATAGTCGAGAAAGCCGGGCACGGTCGCCGGGCCCTGCCAGCGCCGGCCGCCATCCTCGGAGCGGTAGATCCACAAATCGCTGTCGCTGCCCTTGGTCCTGCTCATGAAAACACAGAACGCCGTCCCGTCGGGCGCGAAGGTGGCGCAGGCATCGACGAAAAACGCCCGATCCCGAGCCAGGTTTTCAGTGCCGTCGAGCTTCCCCTGGTTCCACGAGGAGCCTCCGTCAAGGCTGAACCAGGACGCCGGTTCCATGTGGAAGCGTGCTGGAGACGCCGCGCTCAAATCGCGCGAAGCAACAACTACCAGGTTTGTGGCGTCGCGCGGGTTGGCAGCGATCCACGGCTCGAAGTATTTCGCTCCGTAGGCTCCCACGCGTTGGATGGGTCCAACCCTCAATTCTGGGCCGGTCTCTCCCCCTGCGTGAACCCTCACCAGGAGTCCGCCTACCCCGGCGGTTGCCCCGAGGAATCCGCGGCGGTGAATCCGGGCACCTCTCATAACTGGCTCCTTGAGAACCGTCTTTTCAACGCGGAGGCCAGGCGGCCGCGCGCTGGGCGTTCCTCATCTCACCCGGCCGGCTCATCGTGATCGTTTCATTCCCTGTCATCCTCGGGCCCCTCGCTCACCATCGAGTATAGCGGCGAGTTGCCCCTCGGCTCACCTCTTGCGCGTCGGGTTCCGGGTACAGCATACTCATCCTACAGGGACAGATACCTACCCGGACGGTCGCCCTCTCTTTCTTTCAAGTCGGATGACCTCGGACGCCAGCACCACGGAGTCCAGGCCGGATGACCACGTGCGTCAGCGCGTGGTTTTCACGGGTGCAGCCTCCAACCTCGGGCGTAAGCCCGACCTGCACGTCGCCGCATCGCACGCAAGGCCCCGGCGCCGGTCCGCCGGTCCCGGCTTTCGTAGCGCATGCCCACGTGCGCGAGCGCCCTGGCGTCCGCGGCACATGGCCACGTGCGTCAGCGCCATGGACTCCGCGGCACATGGCCACGTGCGTTAGCACGTGGTTTTCACGGGCGCAGCCTCCAACCTCGGGCGTGAGCCCGACCAGGGAGGATCCCAGGAACGCAAAATCGGTGCGTCGTCGCTGCGCTCGACACGCCCTGATATGGTTGACGCCGCAAGTTGCATGTCCGTAGGTACTTACGAAAGACCATTAATTCTTTAAGATATAGGTGTACCGGAGGGCAGGAAACTTGCCCGAAAACCCGAGGGAGAAGATGGTTGCGTCGCGGAGACACGTCCGAAACACTGCGAATCTCTCCGCGAGGCAACCATCCCCTCTACAATTGTCAGAGATTCCACGGCTCTTCAGCAACAGCAGGGGATTTCGAGGCGGCGCTGGTTCAAGCTGGCGGCGAGCCGCGCGAAGTCCGTGACGGCCCTGGACGGCTGCGGGGTGGATGAACGTGACGTATTTCGGGTCGGGGGCCGCGGCGACGATGCGATCGAGGGGGGTCGGGCGGGGATCACGGGATCGGCCAGGCCCGGAAGCTGAAACCGTCGGGTGAGTCGATCCGAGCGACGACGCACCGTCGTTAGCCCGCAGCCCTGAACTCAACGAGCGCGGACTTTCGTTCGGGGGCCATGATTCCCATCGTGAACGCGCCGCAATTCAACCCCGGGGCCGCAAGCGATTCGAGCCGACGCATGCGTCACCTGAGATGGAAGGACCCAACCGCGCCGGCACAGGGAGAGAAACCGTGTGCTGGTTCCCAGGATTCCCGGCGTTTGCACCGTAGACTCAATAGTGACGGCGTACCGCGCCGGCTCCTTGGCATTTCGGTAGTTTGCACGGACCGGCGCGCCGCCAGGGGGGAAGTCCGGCGCCGCGCCGGCGGGCGGCGGTCCGCCTGGTATCAGGTCGGCTTGACAGGGTCTGGCGAGGGATCGGCATGCGGAATAACGATGAACGAACCCAGGCAAAAACGCGAAAAACCGTGTTGAAAACCAATCTGCAAAAGGGGTTACGTCCGATGGCTTCGATGGCAGCACGGCGAGAACGAACCCATTTCCGAGGGGCATGGATCGACACCACCGTGGCGCAAGCAAGAGCGGCCGTGAAACGGCAGCCAGACGGACACGCCTGTCGACGATGGCTCGTTGGCAGTCAATCCGCTATAATGTGTACGCAAACTCAGTAAAGATCCGGCCTCCATTTCCTGCACCTTCCGAGGATGGCTCCGTGGCCAGGAATGAGCCGATGACCCTGTTCGATCTTCCTGACGAGGAGCCGGTGATCGCGGCGGACGCGCCGCTGGCGGAGCGGATGCGGCCCCGCTCGCTCGAGGAGTTCGTGGGGCAGAGCGCGCTCGTGGGCGGCGATTCGGTGCTGGCACGTGCCCTCGGCCCCGGCGGCAAGCTGCCGTCGCTGATTCTTTGGGGGCCGCCAGGGACGGGAAAGACCACGCTGGCGCGGCTGGTAGCGCGGGCCAGCGGCGCCCGGTTGATCGCGCTTTCGGCGGTGCTTGCCGGCGTCAAGGAGGTCCGCGCGGCGATCGACGAGGCGGGCTCGATGCGACGCCGGGGAAAACGCGTCATCCTCTTCATCGACGAGATCCACCGCTTCAACAAGGCCCAGCAGGACGCCCTGTTGCACGCCGTCGAGCAGGGCACGGTCCACCTCATCGGGGCCACCACCGAGAACCCGTCGTTCGAGGTCAACGCGGCGCTCCTGTCGCGCTGCCGGGTCGCCGTGCTGGAGCCGCTGGCCGCCGAGGAGGTCGTGCTCATCCTGAACCGCGCCCTGGCCGACGCCCCGCGCGGGCTGGCAGGTCTGCGGCCGGCGATCGCCCCCGAGCTGCTGGCGCAGCTCGCCGGCTGGGCCGAGGGCGACGCCCGCGTGGCCTTGACAACCCTCGAGGACGCCGTGCTGGCGGCTCCTGCTGGAGCCGACGGAACGAGGCAGGTCACCGAGTCCGCGCTGGTCGAGGCGCTGGGCCACGCGCGGTATGCGTACGATCGCCAGGGCGAGGACCACTACAACCTGATCTCTGCGCTCATCAAGAGCCTGCGAAACTCGGACGGGAACGCTGCGCTGTACTGGCTGGCGCGGTTGATCGAGGGCGGTGCTGACCCCTTGTTCATCGCCCGGCGGCTATGCATCCTGGCGTCCGAGGACATTGGCCTGGCCGACCCGCAGGCGATGGTTCAGGCCGCGGCCGCGGCCCAGATTGTCCACCTCATCGGCATGCCGGAGGGGCTCTTCCCGCTGGCGCAGGCGACCATCTACCTGGCCGGAGCCCCCAAGTCGAACGCCGTGCTGCGGGCGTATACCGCGGCCGCGGCCGACGCCGCCAGGACCAGCCGCGAACCGGTTCCTCATCACCTGCGGAACGCCGTCACGCCGCTCATGAAACGGGTCGGCTACGGGCAGGGATATCGCTATGTTCATGATGACCCGCAGGCCCGCGAGCAGATGTCCTGCTTGCCGGAGGCGCTGCGCGGCCGGGCATACCTCGGTCCACTCTCCGACGAGCCGGCGGGCGGAGCAGGCCGTTGAGTCGGCCGGGAAAGACGCTAAGCTTTTAGGTCTGCCCATCCCGCGTGCGGTACCGCGCGTTTACCCCTTTGAGGACCGATGTCATGCCTGCGCGACCGACTCGAAGCGTAGCTCACTGGCTCGTTTTCAGCATCAGTCTGCCGATCGCCGCGACGGCGGCCTTCGCAGCGGACGAGCCGGCGCCCCCGCACTGGCGGCAGCACGACATCCGGCGCCCCAGGCCACCCGTTGTTGAACCGGCAAGCGAGGATGCGCGCGCCGGCACCGCACCCGGCGATGCCACGGTGCTCTTCGACGGCTCGAATCTGAACGCCTGGCAGGGCAGCGACGGCAGGCCGGCGCTGGGCCGTGAAGCAGGGCTACTTCGAGGTCGTTCCCGGCGCGGGGGGCATCCAGACCAGGACAAAGTTCGGCGATATGCAGTTGCACGTCGAGTGGGCCGCGCCGGATCCTCCCGTCGGCAAGGGGCAGGACCGTGGCAACAGCGGCATCTTCCTGATGGGCCAGTTCGAGATCCAGGTGATCGATTCCTATCATGCCGACACGTACGCCGACGGGTACGTGGGGTCCATTTACGGTCAGTACCCGCCGCTGGCGAACGCGGCGCGGCCGCCGGGCCGGTGGCAGACTTACGACATCGCGTTCCGCCGGCCGCGGTTCGATGCCGGCGGCAAGCTGCACGAGCCCGCGCGAATCACGGTGTTCCTGAACGGCATCCTGGTCCAGAACAACGAGGAGCCCTGGGGGCAGACGTCGTGGCTGGAGCCGAACGATTACGATCCCAGGGTGGAGCGTGGACCCATCGAGCTTCAGGACCATGGCCATCGCGTGCGGTTCCGGAACATCTGGGTGCGCGACCTGCCCGAGCGGCCCGCACCCTCGGCCGAGGACCTGAAGCGCCCGGACATCGTCACCCTCTCTTCCGACGCACTGGCCGCCTATGCCGGGCAGTATTCGGCCGGAGCGAAGCCGGGCGACTTGCAGTTCTCGATCCGGCCGGAGGGCGGACACCTGCTCATCAAGCTGCCGTTCCGGGAGATCCCAGTGCGGGTTGATCCGGTCTCCGACACGCTCTTTTTCATGCCTCGCACCGACGGTCAGCTCACATTCGAGAAGGACCGAGAAGGGCGGGTGACCGGGGCCATCTTCCGGGTGGGCGATGGAGAACGGCGGATGACGCGTACCGGGAATGCGGGGGAGCACTGAAGCCCGGTAGACCGGTCAGCGGCTCTTCCCGAGCTCCTCGCCGTAGCGTTCCAGCATGCCGTAACGCGACGCCCAGGTGGTGTACATGAAGCCGAAGACGCCGTCCACGCCGCGGGCGGCGGACTTCCAGGCTTCCAGGCCGGCCAGGTCGTCCGAGTCGTAATAGCCGGCGATGACCTGGCGATGACCCTGGCTGGCGAACCAGTTCAGGCTCTCGCGGGCCTTGCCGCTATTCCAGTTGGCGATGATCGCGTCGCGCGGCAGGCCCGCCCACGAGCCCTTGAGCGTGCCGTTGACGAGATAGTAGTGGTCGATGGCGTTGTGGTGCGGGTCGAACATGTCTGACCAGACCACGATCCGGGCTTGCGGGTTGATCTTCCTGAGGATCGCCGCGCAGTCCTGAACGTTCTGTGCCAGCATCTGCCCGGGTGTCTGCTTGCGGTCCTGGCAGTCGCGGCACCAGTTGGCGAAGCGGATCTCGTCATGCGACATGAAGAAGGTTCGGGGGTGAAAGAGGGCATTCACCCGGCTTGCCTGGTCACGCACGATCTCCATGACCTGCGGGTCGCTCAGGCAGCACATCACCTGCGAGTCGAGCGTGAGGAACGGGTGGTACCAGCTCATCAGCAGGCGCTGGCCTTCCCGGATGCGCGACCGGGGGGCCATCTCGAGGCGCGGGCTCTCGTGGTCGTTGTCGAACTCGCCGGCGAAGGGAACCTGCCCCAGCCTGGGATCGGCAACGGGCAGGTAGTCTCGCCCCTCGTGATAGATCATCTTGCCGTCGGAAGACTTGACCTCGAAGGGACAGCCCTTGCGCCTCAGGACGTTGAGCAGCGACAGCTCCTCGAGCTTGAGGTCGTCGAGCCAGAGCGTGCCCGTGCCGTCGCCCCAGTATCCCGCATAGATGTTCACGGCGCTCTGATCGAGCGTATTGAACACGACGGAGACTTTCTTCCATCCGGTCGTCGGCTCGAGTCCGCCTTCCTGGAAGGTAAGGGAGCGTCCGCTGGCCCCCAGGGCCAGCAAGTGGAACGAGCCGGGCGAGCTGAGCGCCGCGACTTCACCCAGCACGAGATCCGGTAGCAGGCGTGCGGCCGCACCTTCACGGTCTGGGTCACGGCGCGCGTTGCCTCCTCCCTGTGTGTTCTTGCCCGGCTCGACCCGGCACGAGAACCGCCCGCCGTGCACCACTTCTGCGTCGGCGCTGGTGGACTTGCCCGGGTCGTCCTGAAATCCGAAGCCCGCGAACCTGTGCGCGCTGGCCTGCTCGAAGCCGCCGTTCTGGATGTGTGCCTCGGGAAGCTCCTCGAGCACCCCGGCGCCGTGGCTGACCCTGTGCGGGATGTCGTGCGCCACGATCCCTTCGGCCAGGTTCGGGTCGTGCGCCAGGATGCCGTTGCTGTAGCCAATGCTACAGACGGCCGGGATGATCTCGATCTTCGCTCGGGCTGCGGCCGCCTTGACCCGCTCGGCATTGCGGAAGTAACGCTCCTCCATGCGGTCGAGGATCTGGAACTTGTAGTCGGCCAGCATGATCGCGGTGTAGCCGCTCTTGCGAGCGCGTTCGATCAGTTCGAGCAAGCGCTCGACCTGCTGATCGACCAGCAGGTTGGTGCTGCAATAGACCCAGCGCTCGGGAAAAGGTAGACCAGGGGGCTCGGCCGCCCGGGAAGAGACTCCGCCGGCGTTCAGGACGATGGTCAGAGAGGCAAAAAATCGCAAAGCAGCCCGGCTTCGTCGCAGGAGCCATGTCATGGTGATTGCCTCAGCCGATACGGCCGGTGATGTAGGCTTCCGTGCGCTTGTCCTTGGGGTTGGTGAAGAGGATGTCGGTGGGGCTGAACTCGGCGAGGATGCCGGTGCGATGAACGTCGGCGGAGACCGTCTCGTCGAGCATCAGGCAGGCGGTCAAGTCGCTGACGCGGTGCGCCTGCTGCATGTTGTGTGTGACCACGAGGATGGTGTAGTCGGCCTTGAGGTCGTCCATGAGGTCCTCGACGCGCGCCGTGGAGACCGGGTCGAGCGCCGAACAGGGCTCGTCCATGAGGATGACCTCGGGCTCGACGGCCAGGGTGCGAGCGATGCAGAGCCGTTGCTGCTGGCCGCCGGAGAGCTCCAGTCCCGAGCGATGGAGCTTGTTCTTCACCTCGTCCCAGAGGGCAGCGCGGCGGAGCGATCGCTCCACCAGTTCGTCCATGTCGCCCTGGTAGCCGTTGATCCGCGCGCCCCAGGCAATATTGTTGTAGATGCTCTTGGGGAAAGGGTTCGGCTTCTGGAAGACCATGCCGATGCGCCGTCGCAGAGAGACCGCGTCGGTGCCGGGCGTGGAGATGAGGTCGCCGTCAAAGCGGATGTCACCTTCCATGTGAGTGCCGGGGATCAGGTCGTTCATGCGGTTGAAGCAGCGCAGCAGCGTACTCTTGCCGCAGCCGGAAGGGCCGATGAGCGCGGTGATCTTGTTCCGCGGGATGTCGATGGAGATCTCGCGCAGAGCCAGCGCCTGGCCATACCAGACCGAGAGGCTCCGGGTGGTGAGGACCATGGACGGGACATCGCCGGCCGGAGCCGCGGCCCCGGAAGGCGCGGGGGTGGACTGGATGAGAGGCTCAGTGGCATTCATAAATAAAGGGTCGCTTTCGCTCATGGGAATGCGGCCGGAATTACTGGTAGCGCCGGAAACGGTTGCGAATGAGGATGGCGGCCGCGTTCATTGAAAGCAGCAGGATGAGCAGGATGATGATGCCGCCGGCGGAGACAACCTGGAACGCTCTGGCGGGCTCCTTGGCGTAGTTATAAATCTCCACCGGCAGCGCGGTGTAGCGATCCATGGGGCCCTTCGGCAGCTTGAAGAGACTTCCGGCCGCGCCCACCATGAGCAGCGGTGCGGTCTCGCCGATGGCACGGGACAAGCCGAGGATCGTGCCAGTCATGATGCCGGGAAGTGCCGAGGGCAGCACATGCCCGACGATCATCTGCCAGCGGGTTGCCCCCAGCGCAAGGGCCGCCTGGCGGAGCGACGAGGGAACCGTCCGCAGCGCCTCCTGGGTGGTGATCACGATGATCGGCAGGATGAGCAGGCTGAGCGTCAGGGCGCCGGCCAGCAGGGAAGATCCCAGCGCCAGGGACTTCACGCCGAATGCGCGCACGAAGAGGGCCAGTCCGAGGATGCCATAGACGATCGAAGGAACTCCGGCCAGGTTCGCGATGTTCGTCTGGATGATGCGCCTGAGCCGTCCCGGGGGCGCGTATTCCTCGAGGTAGACGCCTGCCCCGACGCCCACGGGAATTGCCATGGCAGTCACCAGTCCAAGCAGCCAGAGACTGCCGATGATGCCTCCCCGGAACCCGGCGTTCTGGGGATCTGTCGCCGGGGGTCGCACCGCGACGGCGCTCAGGAGACCCCAGAGCTCACGCAGGTTCGCCGTGATCGCGTACCAGGGGTTTTCTGGTTTCCCCGAAAGCGCGGCGAAGAGGATGGAGCCCATGAGCACCAGCAGCACCACCACTCCGGTGAGCGTGGCCAGCAAGCAGGCGACGCCGAAAACGGGACCCAGCAGGCTGCGAACCATGCGGTGCGGCCGGAACAGCGGTGCAGCGGTCACGCTCATTGATAGACCTCGCGATAGCGGCGCAGCACCAGCCCCGAGATGATGTTCAGGCCCAGGGTGATGACGAAGAGCGACAGACCCACGGCAAAGAGCGAAAGATACTTGGGAGTGCCGTAGGAAGCTTCGCCGCTGATCACCTGGACGATGTACGTGGTCATGGTCTCGAGCGAGTCGAGCGGGTTGAGCGTGATCTGCGGCAGCATGCCTGCGGCCAGCACCACGGCCATGGTCTCGCCGACGGCCCGGCTGATCGCCAGGATGAACGAGGCAACCACCCCGGAGAGCCCCGCGGGAAGCACGATCCGGGTTGAGACCTCGAACTTGGTGGCTCCCAGCCCGTAGGCGGCCTCGCGCAATCCCTGGGGGACCGCGGAAAGGACGTCCTCGCTGAGCGACGAGACGAGCGGAATGATCATGACGCCGACGACGATACAGGCGGACAGCGCGTTGAATTGCGGCACCCGGATGCCCATCGGCCCGAAGATCGCCTTGAGTGCCGGGGTGATCAGCAGCAGGGCCAGGTAGCCGTAAACAATGGTCGGTATGCCCGCGAGCAGCTCCAGCGCCGGTTTCAGAACCGCGCGCAGCTTGCGCGGAGCGTATTCGCTGAGATAGATTGCACTCAGGAGCCCTATCGGCAAGGCCAGGCACGATGAGCCGAAGGCGATTGCGAAGGTTCCCCAGGCCAGCGGCAGAATACCAAACCTGGGCGGCTCGGCCTCTGGCTTGAGCTCGGTTCCCAGCAGGAATTCAAAGATGCCGACATGAGACTGAACGAAGAATTCGAGGGTCTGCGCACTGAGAACCATGACGATGCCCAGTGTGGTCAAGACCGTGACCAGGGCACAGAAAGCCAGCCCCAGAGCGATGGCGAGCTCCGAGAAGTTCGAGAACCGCGAATGTCCCGACCAGAGGTCATGCTGGGCCCGCGCATCAGGCTTGAGCACTGCCCCGGACGACGGGGCGGACGATGGATCGGGCGTGGTCACTCGCGGTTCTCCGGGGAGGATCGGCTCACCGCCTGGCCCATCGAGGCGGCGGCGAACCAGCGTGTGCGAGAGTGGTCATGCGGCAGGCTCACTTACCAGCCGCCGGCGCGCCGGTTGCCGGGCTCTCGGCATGCGCTGTGCCAGCGGGCGCCGCAGCCGCGGGCCCGGCTCCGCCGTAAAGCTTCGAGAGAATCTCGCCGTTGGCCTTCGCCTCTTCCGGAGTCGGCGGATCATAGCCGCCCTTGACCGCGAGCTTCTCGATGTTGTCGAGATAGTAGCTGAGGAACTGCTTGACCTCCGGGCGCCGCGCGGCCGAGTTCTTGACATAAATGAAGAGCGGGCGCGAGAGCGGTGCGTAGCTCTTGTTGGCAATCGTCTCCGGGCTGGGCAGCAAGGGCCTGGCATCGGCACCGTTCTGCACCGCGACCGCCTTCAGCCGCTCCTTGTTGGCCGCGTAGTAAGCGTAGCCGAAGTACCCGATGCCGTCGTCATCATTGGCCACGCCGTTCACCAGCGTGTTGTCGTCAGCGCTCTGCTGCACGCCGTCGCGCTGGGACTTCGCCTTGCCGACGATCGCCTCCGTGAAGAACTCGAACGTTCCCGAGTCATTGTCGGGCGAGTAGAGGATGACCTTGCGGTCGGGCCACGAGGGATCCAGGTCTTTCCATGTCTTGACAGACGAACCGGGCTGCCAGAGCTTCTTGAGCTGATCGACCGAGAGCGACTCGACGAATGTGTTCTTGGGGTTCACCGCCACGGTGATGCCGTCATACCCGACCAGGAATCTCGTCCACTCGATCCCCTGGGCCTTGGCCTTGGACTCCTCGTCCGGCTTGGCCGTGCGCGAGGCGTCCACGATATCGACCTCGCCCTGAAGGTAACGGCTGAACCCGCCGCCGGTGGAATGATTATCGACCACCACGGTGATTTCCGGGTTAATCGCCTCGAACGCTTCCTGGGCGGCCTTGCTGATCCGGTAGACGGTGCTGGAACCGTCCACCACCACAGCCGCGGCTGCCTTGCTTCCCTTGGGACCGCCGGCCGTGTCCGTCTCACTGGTTGCTCCGCAGCCGCCAAGCGCAAGACCCGCCAGTACCAGACCGGCGCACGCCAGTTTTCCGGGCATCGACAACATCGGGATCTCTTTCTCGTTTGCAGGAGAGTTTGTCTGTCCAGCGCAAGATGCTGGACCGGCAAGAGCGCTCGATGCCGTCTGCTCAACGAACCTCGCAGGCTCCATCACCGGTCTCGCATAGGGCTTGCGGCACGGCCTCGCCGTGCGGGAAAGCTCATCCTGAGCCCTAGTTTACGGAATCCCGCCACGGTCCGAAATCGGTCACCAGTCGCCGACTCGCCCGGGTCCGAGCCGCTGCCCGACAAGAAGATCCAATTCTAACAACGCGACATGAAGAATGGATGAAGGGATTCCGGGGTTGAATGCAGGACGCATGCAGCCGATGATCGGGCGGCGAGCCAGGCGGGGCAGGAATCGAGAACGGCTGGCGGAACGCCCGGCCGCGGGTCGCGAGGATGCCCTTGCAAGGACGTCCCGCCGGCTCGAATGGCCCCCGCGCCGCTCTGGCCGTGTCCGAGATGGAAATGCTGCCATGATCCCGATCACCGACCGCGTCGCCCTGGAGGAATCGGAGCTTGAATTCGAGTTCATCCGGGCATCGGGGCCCGGGGGCCAGAACGTCAACAAGGTCTCCACGGCGGTGCGACTCAGCTTTCACGTCGCAAACTCTCCCTCCCTGCCGGAGGAGGTGCGCCAGCGGCTGGTGCACCTGGCAGGCAAGAGGATCGGCAGCGACGGCTGCCTGACCATCCACGCCCGCGCCCGGCGGACTCAGGAAGCGAACCGGCGCGATGCGATCGACCGCCTGGTGGAGCTGATCCGGAAGGCCTGTGAGCGTCCCACGCCACGCCGGCAGACCCGGCCAACCCACGCGTCGCGGAAGCGCCGGCTCGAGTCCAAGCGGCAGCAAAGTGAGACCAAGGCGCACCGGCGTTCGCTGGGATCGTCCGACGATTGAGGCCGGAACGCTCCGTTCCACGCAGCAAAGCGCTCACGACCCGCCCTGCGCCGCACCCGCCGTCCGCGGCAACACAAGGGCCGGGCTCGCTTCACCTTTGGACGAACCGTCGAGCCTGCTGGCCGGAAGAGCGGCATCGGCGTGACGACCCGCCACGCCGGAGCGCGGGCGGAACCAGAAGTAGACGCCCAGCAGAAACAGGCCGACGCTGATCACCTGGGAGAGCGTCATCCCCGCAAGGATCGCAGGCTCATCGCCACGAACGCTCTCGATCAGCCATCGCGCCGTCGCGTAGAGAATCATGACCAGTGCCATCACCTCGCCGTCACGCCTGCGGCGCGGATAGTAAAGCGCCAGCAGCGCCAGGATCATTGTTCCCGCGAACGCCTCGTAGAGCTGGGTCGGATGAACGGGCAGCGAGAAGTTCGCAACCGGTGCCAGGATTCCCTGGTCCACTTGCGACAGCCAGGCATGTGACCCGCGCGGGAACCGCACCGCCCAGGGAAGTTCGCAGACCGATCCGAAACAGCAGCCGTTGAGGTGGCAGCCTATGCGGCCGATCGTGACCCCGATCGCCAGCGCAGGGGCGACGGCGTCGGCCATGGGCCAGAACGGGAAGGGCCGCCTTTTGCAGTACAGCAGTGAGCCGGCAAGACCTCCCAGGATGCAGCCGTAGAAGACGTTCCCCCCTTGCCACCCCGAGACCAGGTCGAGCACGGAGTGGACCGTTTCCGGGTACTGCACCACGAAGAGGGCGCGGGCACCGAGCGCCCCGCCCAGGAAGAGCCAGCCCGCCAGCTCGTACACGCTGTTCACACGGAGGCCTTCGCGTCCGGCCCGCCACGCGGTGATGCACAGCGCGGCCGTACAGGCGAGCAAGATCACCACACCGTAGGAGTGGATCCTGATGCCCCAGCCCGGTAGGTCGACGAGGATCGGCAGCATCCGTGCTTGCTCCTTCGGTGCGAGACCGTTCCGTTGGCCCGCAGGCGACCCGCGGTGACCATCTCCCCGCACGAGTGCCGGGAGGATGCCATCCCTTGCCAATTTCCACAAGCCGAGTCGCCGTCCGGGGACAGCAATACCTCGCTCACTGAGGAAGTTAGATGGCCGTGGGCGGGATCATCCAGAACGGCGGTGTTCCGTCGTCGCGCACGTCGGGGCCGGAGAAGACGGGCGAGCGTGAGAAGTGATTGGCGCGGACGTCAAAGATCTCCTCGATGCCCTCGGCGAATTCGAGGAGGCCCAGGATCCGTCCGCTTGCCAGCTCCACGGCGGCCACACCGCAGCTCAGCGATGGGGCGGAGGCTGCGATGGGAAGGTCCTGGAAACCGGAGCTGGGGCGGATCTTCGAGAGTCCGACAAACGCATAGGGCCCGACGATTGCTAGCCCGCGCGCGTAGCCCGGCAGCTCGGCCACGGTGTGTACGCCGGACACGGGATCGATCCGTTGCAGGCGGCCGAGGCCGGACTCCAGGAACCAGATCTGCCCTTCATGAATCCGCGGCGAATGGGGCAAGCATCGTCCCCGGAGCACGAACTGGCTGGAGGCCACATCGATGAGGCAGCCCCCGGCCGCCTGGTTGCTCTTCCAGCCCCGTGCCGAGTCGGTCTCTCCGAGTGCGGTCACGAACCGCGGCCGGCCGTTCTCGAGCGCCAGCCCATTGAGGTGGCAGCGGTCCTCCGCGGCGAGCTGAGAAACGAACCGCGGCTTCCACCGGGGAACGAAGCTATAGGAGCCGGAGAGCGTGCAAAGGCAGGAGAAGAGCGTATTCACGACCCAGAGCTCGCGGCCCGACCACTCCATCTCGTGGACATGAATCGCGCCGGTGAACTGCGCAACGCGGGCCAGGTAAATGGCGTCGAACGCCGGCCCGGCCACCCTGGGAACCTGACGCGAATGGAGCAGGAACCAGACCTGGTTCGTGGTGCCCACCGCGATCTGTTCGGCGGAGACAGCCACCCCCATGGCCCTCTGGAAGTTGTGATAGGTGATGAAGAGCTCCCCCTCGCGAACCTGCACCACGGCCACCTTGCCCGCCTGGTAGGTGGAGATGAGGAGTGAAACATTCAGCTCGGCCAGAATCCGCACGAAGGCTGGATCATGATGGCTGAGGATGCGTTGCTGAGCTGCGACGGGCGATGACGCGGCCGTTTGTGCACCCGGGTCCGCGGGCTGATGTGATGCGTCTTCAGGCGTGCTGTTCACGAATCCCGCTCCAGCAGGGGGATGAATTCGCCAACCTCCAGGGGGTGGTGATTAAACAAGGAGGAGAGGGGGCGGCCAGCGTAAAATCTCAACAATAGCACAGCGTTTCCAGACCTCGCGGCGACAAGACATCAAGCTGACCTGGGCTTGTATGTGGCCAGGAGCCTGCGGATCTCGGGCAGCAAGCCGACGGGAACCGTGACGACGGTTTGATCTTCCTGTTCCGATGCGGAGGCTTCGTCAGCGGCGACCCATTCCTCCTCGGTCCGGCTGTCGAGTTCGGCCAGAAGCTCCCGAACCCGCTGTTCATCCCAACCGCCTGGAAATCTTTGTTCACTCATCGTTTTCGCCTCTTCGTGCGCCGACGGTATGCCTTCAGTGGTTTCCCGCTCAGCGGATAGGCCGTTACTACGAAAACGCCGTCTCCATCTCCGTCTGGAACATAGACAACCCGCAGGCAGCGACCCGCCGGAGTCTGCCCGATGGACTGTCTTGCCCCACCCGAAGAAGGCCCGTCCTCGCCGGCACGAGCCAGGATCCATTCAACCTCGGCCTCAGTGACTCCATGGTCGTAGATATGGGGTAAACCGGTTTCGGGATCCAGGTAATACCGGATGTTCACACACAATCTCCGGGCGCAACCACGCTCACAGCCACCCTCCTCGATTGTACCAGAGGCGTGTCCAGGCATCACACTATGGCCGTCAAACGCCTGAGCCTGGTGGACATACATCCGTGGTGATCGAAATCCTGATCTCCAGTTGGTTGAGGATGTCGCGGCCGATGACACCGACCTCCGCTTCGGTCAGGAGATATCTTCCCCGGAAATTCCTCCGCAGGAATGTCAGGCTGGCGAGCACGGCTTCCGACTCGCTCACCGTGCCGTCGAACCCCACAGGCTGATACCGCTCCCCGGTCCCCTCCAGCCCGAGTGACGTGGCCGCCGATCTGGGCAGCAACGTCGCGTCGGCACCCGAATCGATCAACATCGGCACGTCCTCGATGCTCTGCTCGCGCTCCGGATGGCGGACGACAACCCGCGCGAGCGGGGCGGGCGGGACGAAGAGGCAGTCGTCATAGGGGGGCATTGCGCGGTTCCTCGGATACCTCCTTCACGAAGTCCGCGGCGAGTTCCGGCCGGGCGAGGCGGGGGCTGGCGATGTGAAACTGCGGCCCCTCCTCGACGCCTGGGACGACCACATAGACCTTCGCACGTTCCGGCAGCTGTACCCGCTCGGAGAGCCTGATCTGGCCGTTCTCGACTGTGGCCTCATACGTGGCAACCTTCATCGCCCTGGCTCCTTATCGCCGTGGGTTACCCGGAATTGCTCGCTTGGCTGAATCCCTCAGCCATGTAGGGTCGTTGGTGTGGGCCTCTTCTGCTCTCGCCTCATCACGGTCCGCATAGCGAACCCTACACTTAATGTAATACGTGGTTGCTAGATCACCCGTTGCGCTTTTCAGCCGGGCAGAGGCCCGATTGGAAAGTCTCAACAATGGTTCATCGTTTGCGCACGAAGGAATTCGTGCGAGTAGGGCCAGGTCGGCTGCAGCGCGAGGTTAGGCAGGGTCAGCGCCCGAGGGCCTCCTCGAGTATCCGGCGGGTGATCCCCATATCCCCGGGCCGAAGCCCGGTATCCGGCCCCCGGTTCAGGCTGTCGTCGCTCTGAGCGGCCAACCACGCGACGAAGCCGGCCCGGTCCCCGAACCGGCGGATGACGGCGGAGGAGTCGCGGAAGTCGAAGGCCGGGGCGCCTCCGTCGTTCGCGTAGCCGTACAGGAAGGCCCCGTCGCACCGGGCGAGACAGACGCCATCGAAGTAGGGATGGCGGTCGGGGATCTCCCCACCGGCCTCGAGGTAATCGGCGACCCGCTCGGCCAACGAGGGGCCGTAGGGGACGGTATCGAGGGGGACAGGCGGTCGCGGCAGGTTGATCCGGACACGCGTGCGGCAGCCGGGACAGGTGCGGACGTCGTCGTGGCGAAAGATATCGTCCGTCTTGCACCGAATCACGAGTCCACAATGAGGGCAGGTGTAACGGTCAGTTTGGAACATCGCTCCTCCACCGCCTAACGATCAAGTTCAGCGGCCCGCCGAGGGCCGGTCCGCTGCAACGGCTGGTCAGATTCGTACAAATGTCGATATTAAGACCGTCCCCCTTTTCGACTCCTGGTTCACCCGTTCCACAAATCGGCTTCACTCGACCCAGCCCAGGGGACTCATCCGGGCGAAGCTTTCCTCCCCTTAGTCATGCTTCGAGAGATCCATCCGGCCGGTGCACCGACCATCCAGGCCAGGACACAGCCCTGAGCGGACATGGTGACCGCGTTGAAGCCGTCGTGCATCACGGGGGAGCCCTCCCAGACCAAGAGAGCGATAGCAAGAAAGACCCAGGGGCGCCGCACCGCCCCCACGGCGAACGCCCCGGACACCACAGCGCCGACCACGACGTCGATCGCACCGCTTCCTGGAGGGAAGGGTTGCCAAAGTTCCAAGGTAAGCACTAACACGATCGGCACTACCCCCGCCACGGCCATCCACCGCCGGAACGAGAGCAGCTTGGTCGGGACGACGAGCACCAGGGCTGAGGCGAGGACCGCCAGCGCCAGCGCCGCCGCCAACTCCCGGGGCTCAGCGAGGGGCTTCGGCTGAAATTCACAGCGCATGGGGATCCCTGCGGTCCAAGGGACAACCCGATTTGGCCCCTGGTCCGCGATGTAAGCGGCTGTGACCGCCAGAGCGATGGAGGTCGCCTCGACCGCCGACCCCTCAGCTATGGAGTCAACCCAGAGCGTCCCGTCCTCGACGGAGTCTACATAGGCGTATACCTGTGGACCTGGCGAGGAACCGATCATGTCCTCGCGATCGCCCGCGCGGAGTGGCTGGTGCAAGCCCGAGAGTCGGGGGTCGAGCGAAGCGTGGCTGAGGGTTTCGGGCGAGACCAACCGCCGGGCATGGGCCGCCATGCGCTCCGGGGTGCGGTCGGCTAAGGATAGGATTTTGACCACCGAGGTATCGCTATAGAGGCGTGCCTGGTAGTTCCCCTGGATCGCCGCCAGGCAAGCGGCGAACACCACAATGGTTGCCATCGTCCTTCGTACTGTGAATCGGCAGTAAGGAAGGTGCATGGCCGAGACCTCGACATGGCCGATCGTCAACGTGGAAACCTTGAATTCCCGTTCGCCCTTCACACTCGCCATTCGACGGAAGTTGTCATTCGATCAAACAAAACCCGATGATCCGTGGGGCATAATCACCCTTGACACCTTTGGGTACGTCTGGGTGCTCGTCTGAGCGATGGCTAAACGTTTATATGTGCCTCCAGCCAACATTTCATAGCGTACCACGGACCATGCCTGATTGCATCCCGCGTTTGAAACCAGGAGGCCAGCCTTAACGGCTCGGGAGCGGAATGCGAAGATGGCCGCCCTGAATGGTTATCGCCGCGGAAGCCAGGCGTTGGCAACCGCCTGGATCCCGTACAAGAGGCCGTTCATCGAGCCGGTTGGCCCCGCGCGTGTCCTGGTCCATCTTCGACTCTCGCCATCCGGGGGGCTGCTGTCAACAATCTCCAGGGGTAGCCGCGATCTCGTGCAGACGGCAGCTCTGTATCTGTCCGGCCGGCTCACCATCGCGGTCGGGTCACGGTCCTATCTTCGCGGCGTCAAGTGGGATGGTTTACGATGCGGTGATTCGCACGGCCCTTGACCAGCAAGGGTCTGGAACGCGAGCGAGAGCATGGAACAGCCCCAGCCTGGAGCACGCCGATGACGCTGGCCTTGAAGAGCGCGGCTTTCGCGCCTGGCACAAATATACCCAGGCGGCATGCGGGGGATGGCGAGGATCTGTCGCCGCCCCTGGAGTGGTCGGACCTGCCGCCGGAAACTCGCGAGCTTGCCCTCATTTTGCACGACCCCGATGCGCCCAGCCCGCAGCCGTGGGTTCACTGGGTGATCTACAAGATCCCAACGAGCACTTCCGCGATGGCCGAGGGCGTACACCCCAGGCCCGCCCCCAGCTTCCCCGCAGGGGCGGTGCAAGGCAAGAATTCCTGGGGGACGATCGGTTATCGGGGACCGGCACCGCCCAGGGGGCATGGCGTGCATCTTTACCATTTCAGGCTCTATGCATTGAACGCGACCTTGAACCTTGCCGCCGGGGTCGACAAGCCCGCGCTGCTTGCCGCAATGCGGGGGCATGTCCTGGCCGAGGCCGAGCTGGTGGGGACCTACGAGAGGAAATGAGCCGGAAAGGCGTCTCGTGCCCGATTCCAGAACCCATCGCGGTGCCGACCCGCGTGACGGCGATGCCTTCGGGCCGGCCGCACTGCCGGTCTTGCGGGGGGCGGTGGCCGACCTCTCGTGGTTGCTGGAACGCGGATACGCAATCGTCTCGGCCGTGAAGCTGGTGGGCGATCGCTGGTCGCTCACCGAGCGCCAGCGCCTGGCAGTGCGCAGGGCGGCTTGCCCGGAAACGGCGCGTCTGCGACGGCGGCAAAAGCAGGAGGCCGCGGCCGGCATACGAGGCCGGAGCTTGCTCATCGACGGGTTCAACGTCGTGACCACCGTCGAGGCAGCTCTGGGCGGAGGTGTTGTTCTGGCCTGCCGCGACGGCACTTATCGCGATATCGCCGGTGTGCACGGGACCTACCGCAATGTCGCCGAAACGCTTCCCGCCCTGACCTTGATCGGCTCGAAGCTCGTCGCACTGGAAGTGAGCCAGGCGCACTGGTATTTCGATCGGCCCGTCTCCAACAGCGGGCGCATCGGCGCGATCGTACGCGAGACCGCCAAGGCCTCAGGCTGGCCCTGGACGGTGGAGCTGGTTGATAGCCCGGACCCGGTGCTCAAGAAGTCGCGGGAGATCATCGCCACGGCGGACAGCGCCATCCTCGATCACTGCGAGTGCTGGTTCAACCTGGCCCGGGACGTGGTCGAATCGTGCTGCCCGACTGCCAGAGTCATTGACCTGGCGGATTGAACTCTTGCGATCGCGCAGCCGTCTCGGATCGCGCCTTCCGCCGCTGAAAAAAGACGGCGATGGCATGCTGGGTGACGGGAAGAACGCCCAGTGCGGCGCAGCGCTCGATGGCGGCCGCACCGGCTGCCTCAGGTCCCTGGTCGAGATCGATCTCGATGAGCTTCATGATCTCGCGCTGGGCTTCGGGAAACTCGGCCGGCTGCTCCTCGGCCTTGGCCTCGGCAAATTGCAGCTCTTCCTCCCAGGTGGCTCGGTCCAGGGAGCGAACGGGTCGTGGTTCCTGTTGCAGCGTCTCGGCGATCCGGCTCTGCTCGTCGTGCGCGACCAGGCGGTCGACGAGCCCCTGCGACTTAGCGTGTAGAAAGCCGACGGGGTTGCCGGTCAAGAGCAGGTTCAGGGCGTCCCGGGGAGCCAGCAGCCGGCAGAGCTTGACGATGGCCCCCCAGGCCGGAAGAATGCCGAGCTGCACCTCGGGAGAGCCCATTTGCAGGGGAACGCTCGATGCCAGTGCCGCGCGGCAGCGACACGCCAGGGCGAGCTCCAGGCCCCCTCCCAGGCAGACACCGTGGACAATGGCCGCGGTGGGCACCTTGAGCGCTGTGAGCCGGTCGAGTACGTTCATGCCGTGACGGAAGTAAGCGGCAAGCTCGCTTGCCGACGCGGCTCGCTGGATGGTCTTGAGATCGGCCCCCGCGCAGAAGCCCGCCGGCTTCGCGCTGCGGACCAGGACCCCCTGAACTGAGGCGTTCCCTTCGATCTCGGCCAGACGCTGGTTCAGGTCGTCGAAGGCTGCGTGGTCAAGGACGTTCTGCGACCGGCCGGGCACATCGAACCAGAGTGTGAGCACTCCGGCGGGGCTGATTTCCGATCGCCAGGCAGGCTGGCTCTGTCCGTCGCTCATGGTCTTCACCTCGTGAGAGGGTTATGATCACGGGAGGATAACGTCCTCGGAAGTTGCCAAGGGGGCAAGCCCATGGCGGTCACGAAGCAGCAGGTGGTCAGCAATTTCCTGGGTCTCCTGGGCGCGGTGGGCGGCGGAGTCCTGGGATATTACACGTTCCAGTGGATCTACCACCACGGTTTTTACGGGATGATGATCCCCGGCGCGCTGGTGGGCCTTGGCTGCGGCTTGCTAGCCCAGCATTCCTCCCAGGTGCGCGGCGTTATGTGCGGATTGGCCGGCCTGGCGCTGGGGCTGTTCACGGAATGGAGCTTTTTCCCGTTCGT
This sequence comes from uncultured Planctomycetaceae bacterium, assembly GCA_963833985.1. Taxonomy (GTDB): domain Bacteria; phylum Planctomycetota; class Planctomycetia; order Isosphaerales; family Isosphaeraceae; genus Aquisphaera. The sequence goes on along the minus strand of CAWIAD010000002.1, from coordinate 3,063,151 downwards.
GGATGATCAGGGGCAGCCGCAAGGCCCTGGCTTCTTCTTGAAGAACGTCACATCGCTGAACGGCGTCACCTTGCTGATGATCGCCGCCGGTGCCTTTTTTGCATACTGGATGGGGAAGGACTCGGGATTCCGCATGCTGCCGCGACGGGCCCGCTCCGCGGCTGCGACCGAGCGCCAGCAAGTTCCGCCCCCGGTCTGATCGCCGACACGCTCTCACCTCACTTTCCCGGAAGGAGGCCGCAGGATGTCCACCATCAGCCACGATCAGGCGCCGCCCCCGGACCAGCTCGACGACGAAGCCTTGACCGCCCAGCAGCTGCAGCAGGCCGAGGAGCTGCTGTTCTCCGAACCGCCGCGCGAAGGTTTTGCGAAGGCCCTCTTCCGGGGCGAGTTCCGCGCGGACATCCTGTTCCCGTATCCCCGGCTGCCGGACGATCAGACAGAGAAGGTCGAGAACGCCGTCGCTGCGGTGCGGGCCTTCGCGCTGGCCCACATCGATCCGGCCGCCATCGATCGCCAGGCCGATATTCCCCGCTCGGTGATCGACGGGCTGGGAGAGCTGGGCGTGCTGGGAATGACGGCGCCGGTCAGCGTCGGCGGCAAGGGTTTCTCGCAGCAGGCGTATTGCCGGATCATGGAGGTCATCGGCGGGCGCTGCCCGTCCACGGCCGTCTTCGTGAACGCGCATCATTCCATCGGCATCCGCGCCCTTTTACTTTTTGGCACGCCCGAGCAGAAATCGCGCTGGCTGCCGCCCCTGACGCGGGGAGAGAAACTGGCGGCCTTCGCGCTCACCGAGGAGCAGGCCGGCTCGGACGCCTCGAACGTCCAGACCACCGCAACGCCCAGCGGCGACGATCAAACCTACGTGCTCAACGGCACCAAGCGGTACATCACCAACGGGGCGATCGCCGACGTGCTGACGGTGATGGCGCGGACGCCGAACCCGTCCGGGGGCGAGTCGAAGATCACCGCCTTTCTGGTCACGCCCGATATGCCGGGTTTCGAGGTGGTCAACCCGCGCATGGAGAAGTGCGGAATCCGCGGAACGGCCACGGCCAAGCTGGCGTTTCATGAGATGCGGGTGCCGGCGGCGAATGTTCTGGGACCGGTGGGCAAGGGCCTCAAGGTGGCGCTCACCGTGCTCGATTTCGGTCGCACCACATTCGGGGCAAGCTGCACGGGCATGGCCAAGGCTTGCCTGGCCGCGGCCACTCGGCACGCGCTCGAGCGCAGGCAGTTCGGCCGGCCGCTGGCCGAGCTGGAACTCGTGAAGAAGAAGCTCGCCTTCCTGGCCGCCACGACGTACGCGATGGAGGCCACGACCTACGAGACGGCGGCCCTGATCGACCGCGGCAGCGAGGATTACATGCTCGAGACGGCCATCCTCAAGGTCTTCTCCACCGACGCCCTCTGGCAGGGCGTTTACGAGACGCTCCAGGTCTTCGGCGGCCAGGGCTACTTCACCGACGAGCCCTACGAGCGGATGATGCGCGACGCGCGCATCAACACCATCGGCGAAGGGGCCAACGAGGTCCTGCTCGCGTTCATCGCCGCTGTGGGCATGCGCGACGTCGGCCTGGGTCTGAAGTCGGCGCTCGAGGGCATGAAAAGCGTGCGCTCGTTCCTGCCCACGCTCTGGTCGTTTTCCCGCGAGCACATGGGGCGGATTGTGCACGCACCCGAAGTGCCCATCCGATCCGGCGAGCTACGTCCACTGGCCGCCGCGCTGGGCGCAGGGTGGTGCGCTTTGCGCGGGCCGTTGAGCGTGTGCTGGTGGCTCATCGTGAGGCCGTGCTACACAAGCAGCTCGTCCTGGAGCGGATCGCCCATGGAGCCATCGCCCTGGTGACGGCCTCGTGCACGCTGGCCCGGCTGGATGAGCAGCTTGCCAGAAGGTCTGACGGTCCGGGCGACCGCGAGGCCGCCGAGCTTTACCTGCACATGGCGTTTCGCCAGTGCGATGAAGCCCTGGGGTCCATCAGCCGCAATGACGACGCCGCCACCCTGGCCGCCGCCGATGCCGCCCTGAAGCGGTTCGCCTGAAGAGTTTACAGGTCGCGTGCCTGGATCTTCCGATTCTCGGCCTCGCGATAACGCAAGAGGACCACGGGGGTCAGGACCGGGAACAGGAACAGGCCAAGGACTCCGGGAAACAGCAGGGCGTACCATACGCCGTAAGGTTGATGCCTCAGGAGTGCGATGACACCCAGCATCAAGCAGACAGCGCAGGCGGTCAGCATCAGTCCGAGGCTGCCGAGCATGAGCGATTTCGCCTTTCCTCGAGGCGCCAGCAGACCCGCCAGCGATCCCCAGAGCCCGCCCAGGACGCCGAGCAGCGTTCCCGGAATCCACGCATAGTGATTGGGATCGAACCAGAGCTCATTCATCGTCAGGATCTCCCTCGTTTCGATTTTCGATACGTCTCAAGTAATTCCCTCGCCACGGCCTGCGGCAACGCGCCGTCGGCCACGAGAACCTGGACCTTGCGCACGAACGGATCGGTTGCCTTCGGATCCTCGGCCGCGCTCACCTTCGCGATCAGCCGGTCGAGCCGGGACCTGATCGTGGGATACGACACGTCGTACTCCTCCGCCAGCTCCTTGAGCGAGCCGGAGGCGAGCAGGAAGCGACGGAGAAACTGGCAATCCTCGGGGTCGAGTGCGGCCATCCACGCCGGCCGATCCACTCCGTTGTCGTCCATTCTTTGGGTGCCTCCGACCTGTGCCAACCTCAAGAATATTTAACCCGACATGAAGATTATTGAGTTCCATTTTCTTCAAGTCAAGCTTGATTTTCTTTAGACAAAAAAGAATGCCCGGCGGAGCCGGGACGTGGGCGCTTGGCGGAGCCGCTCCGTCCTTCTAGACTTGGTCTTGCCGGCCAAGGGAGATGCGATGAGCCAGGAGCCTCCCACGCGGCCTGAAAGGACAAGGGCATGCGCCCCAGAAGAGACGTGATTGCGGTGTTGATCCTTGTGGGAGGAATGGCTACTGGCCAGGTTCAAGGGGACGATGTTCCCGGGCGTCCGCGCTATCCCGAGGCGCCGCGGAGCGACACGGTCGAGGATTATCATGGCGTCAAGGTTGCCGACCCGTATCGCCCGCTCGAAGACCCCGACGCAGTAGCGACCCGCGCCTGGGTCGAGGCGGAGAACAAGATCACGTTCGGGTTTTTGGAGGGAATTGCCCGCCGGCCCGCCATCCGCGCCCGGCTGGAGGCGCTCTGGGACTACGAGAAGTTCAGTCCACCGCTTATCGAAGGGAATCGCCTTTTCTTCACCTTCAACACCGGGTTGCAGAACCAGGCCGTGCTCTTCGTGGCCGACGCGGCCGACGCCCAGCCCAGGATACTGCTGGATCCGAACGCCCTCTCCCGCGACGGTACCGTGGCGCTGGCCGGCGTTGAGCCCAGCCGCGACGGCAAGCTGCTGGCGTACGGGACCGCTGCCGCCGGCTCGGACTGGAACGAATGGAAGGTCCGGGACGTCGCGACGGGACGCGACCTGGACGACCATCTGAAGTGGATCAAGTTCTCCGGCGCCGAGTGGGAACCCGGCGGCAAGGGTTTCTACTACGGCCGCTTTCCCGAGCCCGCCCCAGGTGCTGATCTGAGAGCGGCGAATTACTTTCAGAAGCTTTACTTGCATCGCATCGGCACGTCTCAGGCCGATGATGTCCTCGTCTGGGAAGATCACGAACACAAGGACTGGCGGGCCGACCCGAAAGTCAGTGACGACGGAAAGTATCTTATCCTCACTCTAGGCAAGGGAACCGACGCCAAGCACCGGGTACTCTACCGCCCGCTCGAGCGTCCGGAGCAGACGCCGGTGCACCTCGTCGGCGCGTTCGAGGCCGAGTACTCGTTCATCGACAGCGACGGACCGGTCTTCTACTTCAAGACGAACAAGGACGCGCCGCGCGGCAAGGTCGTCGCGATCGACACCCGTCAGCCGCAGCCGGAGCACTGGCGCGTGCTCATTCCCGAAGCCGCCGAGACTCTCCAGAACGTGCACCTGGTGGGCGGGCAGTTTGTGGCCGTTTACCTGCAAGACGCGCACTCGGCGGTTCGCGTCCTCGACGAGCGCGGCCGGCACGTGCGCGACGTCGCTCTGCCGGGCCTTGGGGCGGTCGCCGGCTTCCAGGGGAAGCGTCAGGACCGCGAGACCTTCTACGCGTTCAACTCGTTCGAGGCCCCGGAAACCGTCTACCGTTACGACGTCGCCAGCGGCACGAGCACGCTCTGGCGCAGGCCGCGACTCAAGTTCAGCCCGGAGGACTATGAAACCTCGCAGGTCTTCTTCCCGAGCAAGGACGGCACGAGGATTCCCATGTTCCTGAGCCACAAGAAGGGACTGAAGCGCGATGGAACGAACCCCACCCTGCTCTGGGGCTATGGCGGGTTCAACATCCCCGTCACGCCCAGCTTCAGGCCCGTGGCTCTGGCCTGGATGGAAATGGGCGGAGTCTACGCCGTGGCCAACCTGCGCGGGGGCGGCGAATACGGCGAGGCCTGGCACCAGGCGGGAACCCATTCCAGCAAGCAAAACGTCTTCGATGACTTCATCGCCGCCGCCGAGTGGCTGATTGCTGAAAAGTACACGAACCGCGGCAAGCTGGCCATCCAGGGCCGATCCAACGGCGGACTGCTCGTCGGCGCCTGCATGACCCAGCGTCCGGATCTCTACGGCGCGTGCCTGCCCGGCGTGGGGGTGATGGACATGCTCCGATTCCACAGGTTCACGATCGGCTGGGCCTGGGTGGATGATTACGGCTCGTCCGACGACCCTCGGCAGTTCCCGGTGCTGCGTTCCTACAGCCCGCTGCACAACATCAAGCCGGGAACATGCTATCCGCCGACGCTGATCACGACGGCAGACCACGACGACCGGGTTGTCCCCGCGCACAGCTTCAAGTTCGCGGCCGCGCTCCAGGCCGCCCAGTCCTGTGATAACCCCACGCTCATCCGGATTGAAACAAAAGCCGGCCACGGCGCAGGCAAGCCGACGGCGAAGCAGATCGAGGAGGCCGCCGACGAGCTCGCGTTCCTGGTGAAGGTGCTCAGGGTGGATGAGGCCGCTGGCGCCGCCCCTCGCGCAGTGCTCGGGCCGTGACCACGTGGAGATTAACGCGGTACGAGGGACCGTCGCGCTCGCTGGGAGACGTTGCGGGCGTTGCGGTCAGCGTTTCAGGCGGTGCGTGGCGGTGTCCGCGGGTTCGGAAGCGGCAGTGGGCATCTGGAGCCAGCTCTTCAGCATCGGCGCCACGGAAGCCGCCCAGATTTCGTACCCCTGTTCGGTCGGGTGCAGGTTGTCGCTGGGTCGGAAGCCGATCAGGCCCCCCTTCTCATCCAGGAATTTGGAATTGATGTTGACGAAGAAGACGTGCTTTTGATCGTCGAGCCTGGCGATGATCTTGTTCGCCTCCTCGATCTTGACGCGGTTGGGATCGGTGGGCCTGCTGCCTCGGGGGAAGATGGCGAGCAGCATGATCCTGGCGTCGGGGAAATCTTTCCGAAGTTCCAGAACATCGGCGCCGATGCCCTCGGCGATCTCAGGGCCGCTGGCGTTGCCGGTGTTATTCGTGCCGATCATGAGCATGACGGCCCTGGGTTTGTGACCCTGGCCCTCGCCATTTTGCAGGCCCCACAGGACGCCCTGGGTGGTGTCTCCCGAGACGCCGAAATTGGCAACCTTCATGTCGCCGAAGTACCTGTTGAAGACGCGCTTGCCACCCGGGTTCCCGAACGGATCGCGCTCCACGTTCCACAGGTCGGTGATCGAGTCTCCAATGAAGAGGATGTCATAATCTCCCGTCCTGGCGGTTTGCACGAAAGCATCATGCCGCATGCCGCGGATGCCAGGCGCGGGGCGGATACAGGGATTGTCGCGCGGCATCCGCACCAGGATGAGCGGCTCGAACCTCTTGAGCAGCTCCTGATCGGGGGAGTTGTCGCTCTCGATGAACTGCTTGAGGCGGGCGTTGATCGTGGCGAGTTCCGCGGGGGTGGGCCGCGTGATGGCGACGGCCGGTGGTACGGGAGCCGGAGGTCCCGGAGGAACGAACGGGCGCCGGCCCCCGGCGCCGCGGCCAACTCCCGGGGTGCCACGCTGCGGCACCTGTCCGGGCACCGCTCCGTTGGGCGATGTCGGACCCGTCTGCGCGCGCACCGAGGCGGTGCCAAAGCCCAGCAAGACGACCGGGACCAGTGCGAGGACTGACTTGATGCTCATGCGGACGCTCCCTGAGTGGCCGGTGTACGGCCGGCCCTGTTCATGGTCTCAATGGCGGGACTGTGATGCCTTGACGGGTCTGGACCACCGGCTTGATCGTGCCGTCCTCGTTGTAATCGAGGTAGTCGATGCACACGCTTCGGCGGAAGGAGCCGCCACCGTCGACGGGTCGTTTGATGGCACCATTGTGGTAGAACATGTACCACTGACCCTGGAATTCGACGACTCCCGGGTGGGTGGTGAAGCTGTTCTCGGCGCTGTCCACGATCATGCCGCGGTTCGTCCATGGGCCGGTGATCTTGTCGGACGTGGCGTAATGGATTGTCTCCCGGCCCTTCCCCATCGAGGCATAAGTCAGATAATACATGTTGCCCCGTTTGTGGACCCACGGGCCTTCAACGTAGCGCTCCAGGCGGTTGGTGCGCTGGATCTCACCGTCGAACTCGATCATGCTGGGCTTGAGCCTGGCGAAATAGCAGGTGCCATTGCCCCAGAAGAGCCAGGGAGTTCCGTCGGTATCAATGAGGACCGTGGGGTCGATGTCGTCCCAGGGGCGTCCCCTGGTCAATTCCTCGGTGACCAGCGCCGAGCCGCGCGCGTCCTTGAAGGGTCCGGTCGGGCCGTCCGCCACCGCCACGCCGATGGCCTTCCCGTTATGAGTGCTGTCGTGCTGAACCGCGACGTACCAGTAAAACTTGCCGCCCCGCTCGATGACCTGCGAGGCCCAGGCGTCTCCCTTGGCCCACTTGAAATCCCTGGCCGAGAGCAGCACGCCGTGGGCGGTCCAGTGTTTCATGTCGGTGGTGGAGAAGCAGAACCAGTTGTTCATAGTATACTGCTGCTTCCCCTTGGCCTCGTCGTGCCCCGTATAGAGATAGAGGTTGCCCTTGTGGACCAGCGGCGCGGGGTCCGCGGTGAAATCGTCCTTGAAGAAGGGATTCCCCTCGAGAGTGAAGTCCCTGGGGTACGACGCGCAGGGCGCAGGTGCGGTGCTGACGGGCGTGCTCGAGGAGCCATCGCGGGGCACCGCTGCCTTCGATGAGTCCTGGGCAAGGCAGGTGACACATGCCGTCAAGAGAATCAAGACGCCGATGGCGAGTTTCAGTCGCTTCAAGATGTCCTCCGTCAGGTGGTCCTTATCTGTCGGCGGAACACGCATTCACTGGCCGTGAAACACCGGCCCTGAAGGCTTATTTCGCTTCGAAGGCCATGTACGAATGAGGCAAGACGGTGAACGTGAAGGAGGTACGCGGCGGAGCCGCTGGTCTGCGGCCGGGGAAACCGCCGAAACCGCGCCCGGCCGCCGTGGCGGGCGCCAGGCCCTCGCCGGTTTGCAGGTTATGAATCTGTGTGACCTGGCCGGCGACGGAGACGGTGACATCCGCAGCCGTGGACAGGTAGTTCTGGACGATGAAGGTGCCGTTGTCGTAACGAAAGAGGGCGACCTGCGCGGGAGCCGTCTCGATGCGGATGGGCTCCGCGGCACCCAGCGCGGCGCGGATGACCGCGAGCACGCGAGCAGGGAGGGCGTAGAGGTCGGCGGGGTCGTTGGGAATGGTCAGCACGTAGAACTTGCCCCTGGAGTAGTCGCAGGAGAGCAGGATCGGGTAGGTCGTGCCGCCGGGAGAGATGCCCAGGGCATCGCCCCAGGCGTCGTGCGTCAGGATGTTGAAGTACTTGATCTCGGGGATGAGGATGTCACGCGCGGCTTCGGTGGGGCCGCGGTCCCTGGGGAAGGGCGCCCCGGGGCCGCCGGCGAAGGCAAAGCCGCGGACCGGCACGGTGGCGCCGGTGGTTTCGACCTCGCAGATCTCCTCGATCCCCTTGCCCTTCATGGCACGAAGGAATCCGGAGGTGACGCAGACGGACTTGCCGGCCTCGAGCTGTCCCTGGATCTTGCTGATGATGTCGGGGTCGAGCCTGGCCTGCTCCGTCAGAAGCACCATGCCGGCGTCGGCAGGGAACTGGGGAAATATGTCCATGGGCACGCCGATCATGCCCAGGTAGTCGTGGAGAAATTCCTCGCCGGTAGCGTGATAGGGCGTGTACGCCTTGACGCCCACGGGTTTGCCCAGCTTGACGAGGACCTTGTCGACCTGGCCCAGGGTATAGGCGGCAACGTCGGCGAAAGTGGGATTCCCGTCGTCTGGACGGAGGCTTTTCTTCAGCTCCTGGAAATTGAGGCTGGTGGGCTGCTCGGCCCAGGCGCGTTCGGTGATCGCGCTGGGCCGGACCGGCCGCAGTATGCCGGAATAGTGAAAGCAGCACACTTCCGGGCCACGCGAAAAGACCGTGTCCAGAAGCTGCTCGGCGTAGCGGTCAATGGGATTGGCCCCGCCCTGATCGACCCAGCCGCCCTTGTTGACACCCGGCTTGAGGTTATCCATGAAGCGCATGATGTCATAGCTGAGGTACGGCTGGAGGTGCTGTTCCTGCCCGGCCCAGAGACGCGATTCGGTGCCGCAGAACATGCCGTCGACGATCAGCGGCACTCGTTCCGTGTCGTTTCCCATGCCGGCATACTGGTCATACCAGTTCGCCATCTTGATGATGACCTTGCATTTCGGATTGACGGCCCTGGCGGGCTTGATGATGAGGTTCTCGGTCACCTCGCGCATGGATTCCAGACGATACTGCGTCCACGACCTGCGGCCCTTGGCCTTGATGTCGAAATCCGTCTTGCGATCGAAGAAGTAGTAGTCGTCGAGGAGGATCTCATCGAAATGGCGGGCGGCCATTTCCACGGCCTCTCGAGCGAACCGGCGGTTCTCCGGGTCCGCGTAATCGAAGCCCTGATAGCCGTTGCTTTCGCTGCTGCTGTAGGCCAGGCCACCGCAAACCTGCACGCCCCGATCCTGGAAGAACTTCTTCAGTTTCTCCAGGCCCGTTTCATCGACGAGCGTGTGGTTGCGCATGACCTCGAGGTAGATCTTGTCGATCTTGAGCGTGCGCGTCAGGGTGGCCCACGACCGCTCGGGATCAGGGTTGCCGCGCATCAGGCCCTGGACGGTGCTCTGGATGGCGTAGGTGGACACGGTGAAGCTCCGGTAATGCCCCTCGCCATGAGCCGGGCTGCCTCCTGTGACGGCCGTCAGCAGGATGACAAGAGCTTTCATCGACCTGTTCATAAGCAAATCCATTGACGTGTGTGTTGGGATCTGAGGACGGGAACACCGCCCGGCGCAACAGGCAAGCAAGACCCTCCGAAGGCGCGGCCTGGACCCAGGCCGGCTCAGGACGCGGCCAGAGCATCGGGCACGTCACCGGAGAGTCCGGCCGTGAGGTGCTGCTGCCGGGGCCGCGGGCGACCTTCCCGACGGGATCAGGCATCCACGACGTGCGATCGAACATCGGCGACCCTCGCTGCGCCGGCGTTTCCAGAAATCGCGCAGGGTAATCGATTACCTTGAGGAGTCTAGCTGGATCCGGCCCGTTGTCAACGGGGCACAGCCCCAGGTTTTTCGAGGGGCTGGTGCAGGGACAGAGAGAAGAAGCCCGCCCCGTGACCAGGGCGAGCCGGTTCGATTTGCGAGATGTCGTTCGGGACCGTGCGCATCACTTCGGGTCGAGGTTCGCCTTCAGCTCCTCGGGAGTCAGGCGGCTTTCCACCCCGGCCGCGGGCACGTCCACTCCGGCCGTCCAGAGGATGGCGTTCAGGACCAGCTTGCGGAAGTTCGGGTCGCCCCAGTTGCTGTGGAAGTGTGCTCCGGTGAAGCCAAACCCGCGGCCGCCGTCGGGCCGCTCCACGGCCCAGGCAAGCACCTCGTCGCGGCCCTTGGCCTCCACGATGTGCCTGTACGGCCCGCGCGGGGCCGAGGACACCCCCTGCCGTGTACGGTCGTCGGGCCTGGCCATAAGGATCGGCGTGATGCCCTTCATCTCGGGGCGGAAGCGGATGTTGAAGTACCACTCGTCGCGCAGGGCAAACGGCTGCACGCCGGAGGTGATGGGATGCCGCGGCAGGGACACGATCTCGGCCTTCCAGTGCGGGTTGGTGGAATATCCGGTCTCGTAGTACCCACCCAGCCAGTCGAGGAACTTGTTGCCGGGCTCTCCCCTGGGCACCTCAACGGCATAGTGCAGGCAGGCCACGCCGACACCCTTGTCCATCAGCTTCTGAAGTTTCGCCAGGTGATCGCGCTGGATCATGGGGTGGCCGCCCCCGCCGTCCATGAAGAACACCAGTGCCCTGGCACCCTCGAAGACCGACTCATCCCTGGGCCAGCCGCCGGTGACAATAACGGGCTCGATGCCCGGCACCTGGGCCAGGCACTTGCCGAGGAGCTTGCAGCCCGCATTGAACTCATGCTCGCCGGGTCCATGGCTGGGATGCCCGGCCACCAGGACGACCTTGGTGGTATCCGCGGCGTGCAGCGTGGTTCCGAGGACGAGCGCGAGCAGGCTTGCACAGAGTGTCTTGAGCATGAGACCGCCTCTCGAATGTTCCGGCGCGGCACGGGCCAGCGGAATGGTGCTGGCTTGCTCCACTCCCCTGGCCCGCGCGGTCGCTCGAAGGGTCAGATGAATTCGGTGACGCCCGGCCTTGCCAGCTGGCCTTCTTCCATGGAGCCCTTCATGTCCAGGTGCTGCGGGAAGGTGTCCAGCTTGGAGTTGAGCACCTGATCCCAGGTGAGCGCTTTGCCCGTGTAGGCGGACAACCGTCCCATGATGGCCACGAGAGTGCTCTCGGCCACCTGCTTCAGCTCATTGATCGGCTTGCCGGAAACGATGCTCTCGAGCAGGTCGATGTGCTCCTGCACGTAGGGGTTGATGCCCCGGGCGCGGACCCGCGTGTTCGACTTGCCAGTGAACCGGAAGCCGCCGCTATGGAACTGCCCGGTGGTGCCGGTGAACGATTCGGAGACATTGTTCTCGCAGCCTTCGATCTGGCGGCACATGCTCATGATGTGCACATCATTGGGGAACTCGAAGTCGACCGCGAAGTGGTCGTAGCTCTGCCCCTTCTCGGGCTCGCTGGGCCCCTGGCGGCCGCCCATGCCCACGGCGCGGACCGGAGGATGGCCCAGCACCCAGCAGGTGACGTCCAGGTTGTGCACGTGCTGCTCGACGATATGGTCGCCGCACAGCCAGGTGAAGTGGTACCAGTTGCGCATCTGGTACTCCGTATCGCTCCAGCCTGGCTGCCGCTTGTTGGCCCAGATGGCCCCGCCGTTCCAGTAGACCCGGCCCGAGGTGACATCGCCGATGGCACCGTCGTGGATGCGCTTGATTCCCTCGATGTACCCGGCCTCATGGCGGCGCTGGGTTCCCGCGACGACGCAGAGCTTCTTGTCCCTGGCCACCTCGTGTGCGGCGAGCACCTTGCGGATGCCGGTCGGGTCCACGCCCACGGGCTTCTCCGTGAACAGGTTCTTGCCGGCTTTCACCACCGCCTCGATGTGCTGGGGACGGAAGCCCGGCGGGGTTGCCAGCATCACCAGGTCGCAGCACTCGATCACCTTCTGGTAGGCGTCGAAGCCGACGAAGCAGCGGTCGTCGGAGATGTCGAACTTGTCCCGGCCATGATTGGAATTCTTGATCGCGTCGCGGCAGTTGCGGAGGCGATCCTCGAAGACGTCGGCAAGTGCGTGAATCTTGATGTTGTAGGTGGTGCCGGCCGCCTCGCAGATGTTATCGGCCGCCCCGGTACCGCGGCCTCCGCAGCCAATCAATCCGACCTTGATGGTGTCGTTGCCCTTGGCGTGGGCGTTGGGCAGGAAGGCCAGGCCGGCCGTCGCAGCGGTCGACGCCTTGAGAAAATCGCGGCGACTGGGGGTGGAGGGTTCGGTCATGGGTGCGTTCTCCAGGGGATCAAGAAACGGGTTCGTCCCGGATGCACGATGCGGCCAGGTGGAGCCCGGGGAAGGCGAAAAGAAACGGCCAGGGCCACCGTCTAGCGAGTGGTCTTACCCTTGACGACCAGCGACTTGAGTCCTCTCAGGTTGGCCTGCTCATTGAGGGGTCGGACCACGCGGAAGCCAACGAACGTGGCATCGGTGTGCCACCAGATGCTCTGGGGCCTTTGCGGGTCCTGGACGCTCCACTCGGGGTTGGACGACCTCCGCGCAGCGCTGCGGAGCCGGTCGGCGTCGTCGTCCCAGGAACCGCCTCGAGCCACGTAGGAGTATTCCTTGGCGTCCGGCACGACCACCGGTCCGGCCGTTGGCGCGGTCGCGGCCGCGCAGGTCTTGTAGAAGTCGGGCACGTAGTGGTCCAGGCACCATTCCGCGACGTTGCCGTGGATGTCGTACAGGCCCCACGGGTTGGCCTTCTTCTTGCCCACCGGCTGAGGCTTCTCGGCGATCTCCACGTACCAGGCGTAGTCGCCAAGCTGGGCCGCATCATCACCGAAGAAGTAGGATGTCTTCGTGCCGGCGCGGCAGGCATATTCCCATTCCGCCTCGGTGGGCAGGCGGTACACCTTGCCCGTCTTGGCGGAGAGCCAGCGGCAGTACTCCATCGCGGCGTGATGGGTGATGCAGATGACCGGCTGCCCCTTGCGGCCGAAGCCGAAGGTCTCGTCGGCGTAAGGCGGCGTGGGGCGGGTGACCGCATCGGCCTTCGTCTCGGTCTCCGGCTGTGTGGCCGGGTCCACGCCCTCGCGCTTCTTCTTCTTCAGGTCCAGCGAGAAGGCGAACTGGTCGTACTCCTCCCAGGTCACCTCGCACTTGCCCATCCAGAACGGGGCAATCTTCACCGGGTGCTGCGGTCCCTCATCCTCATTCCGCTTCGCCTCCTCGGCGGGCGAGCCCATCACGTACTCGCCTCCGGGAATCGGCACCAGGTCGAACTTCACTTCGGTGCCGGGAATCGATTCGACATAGGGCTTCATGTCCGTTGCGGACGCCGGGGCGGGTTCTTGCGGGAAGGCCGCGGCCGTACCGGTGATACCGAGCACCAGTACGGCGGACGCGGCAAATCGATGGGCGTGCGACAGAAGGCTCACGTTTGGTATGCTCCACAGGTCGGATCGGCTTTCAGGTCGTCCGTCGGTCTTGAGTTTCAAAACGAAGTTGTTCATGGGGGACTCATGTTCGCATCGTTGCCGGGCGCCTGGCTGGTTCTTGCGGTCACCGCGGGCACCTTCGCGTATGCGGATTCGGCAGAACATCCAGCGCGGTTCGAGTTCGTCGAAACTCACATGGGGTGTTCCTTCAAAATTCTCTTATACTCCAGCGACGCGGCGACTGCTAGACGCGCCTCCCGCCTGGCCTTCGACCGCGTCGCCGCACTCGACGCCACCCTCAGCGACTACCAGCCGGAGAGCGAGCTGTCGCGCCTCGGGCAAATGGCCGGCGGCCCGCCCGTCGCCGTGAGCGCCGACCTGTTCGACGTGCTGGCCCTGTCGAAGGAGTACTGGTCGCGCACCGGCGGCGTGTTCGACGTGACGATTGCCCCCGTGGGCCGGCTCTGGCGGCGGGCGCGGCGCGACCGCAAGCTGCCCGATCCTCAGAAGATCGCCGAGGCTCGTGCCCTGGTCGGCAGCGACAAGCTGCTGCTCGACCCGGGGAAGCGGACGGTCCAGCTCACCAGGACCGGCATGCGGCTGGACGTCGGAGGCATTGCCAAGGGGTACGCGGCACAGGCGGCCATCGACGTGCTAAAATCGCAGGGCATCACACGTGCCCTCGCAGCGGCCGCCGGCGACATTGTCGTCGCCGACCCACCGCCGGACGCCGACGGCTGGACGATCGCGGTCGCCGGCCTCAACCCTCAAGAATCCGAGCCTCAGACCTACGTCCTGCTGGCCAACGCCGCGATCTCGACCTCAGGCGATGCCGAACGCTTCGTGATCATCGACGGACACCGCTACTCGCACATCATCAATCCGATGACCGGGGTCGGCGTGGAAGATCGCGCCAGCGTGACGGTCGTGGCGCCCGACGGCCGCACCTCGGACGCCCTGGAGACCTCGGTCTACCTGCTGGGACCCGAGCAGGGAATGAAGCTCATCGAATCGATGCCGGGCACCGCGGCGCTTTACATCCGATCCACGCCGCAGGGAACACGGGTCTTCGAGTCCTCGCGGTTCAAGACGATTCCCCGGACCAGGCCCAAGGGCGCGCCGGCCGGGCCGAATGCCGGGCCGCCGGCGGCTCGTAAAGAATCCCGCGATCGCCCGTGAGGCCGTGTCAGGGCTTGTGAGAATCACTCGCGGTTGGGGCGGCCCAGAGGAACGGAAAGATCCGCCGCAGATCTTCCTCGGTTGGCTGGCTGCCGTACTCGCAGACCTCGAACGCCTCAGCGTACTTCACCGCCCTGCCCCGGCGCTCGCCCAGTTCGCGCACCAGCCGATCGCGGAAGCGGTCGGCGACCCTGCCGAAGATCGGCAGGTTTTGAGACGCCAGCCAGCGCTTGCGCTCGATCTTGTCGGCGGGCACCTGGTCGAGGTCGTCGCCCATGAACGGGTCCCACTCGTAGAACTGCGACTCGATGGCGTCGAAGGCCGCCAGCTTGAGCCCGGCCACCGTATCGATCGGCACGACGATGTCCGCCGAGAAGGGGTTGGGTCGCTGGAACTCGTCCTCGGTGTACAGGAAGACGGGGTTCTTCCGCAGCGCGGGGACGTCCGGGCAGAAACCGGGCACCGTGACCATGAAGGCCGCATCCTGGACCAGAACGCCCGTGTAGCGATGGTCGGGATGGTAGTCGTTGGGTCGGTTGGCCACAACCACGTCGGCCCGCCACTGGCGGATCTTGCAGACGACCTCGCGGCGGTTTTCCAGCGTTGGCATGAGCTCACCGTCGTGATGGTCCAGCACCTCGGTCTCGACCCCGAGTATGGCGGCGGCCTTCCGGGCCTCGTCCGCGCGGCGGCGCGCCAGGAACATGCCGCCGATCTTGTGATGGCCAATGTCGCCGTTGGTGAGTGCGATGAACTTGACCCTGAAGCCGGCTTGCGCCGAACGCGCGGCAGTGCCTCCGGCGTCATACTCGCAATCGTCGGGATGGGCTCCGAAGACCACCACCCGGAGCGGCTCGGCGGCCTGCGCGGGGACGTTGCACACCAGGCCTGGCAGCCCCAGAACCAGTGCGTGGAGACACCGTATCGGCATGGTCGATTGCTTCTCGAGAAAGCTGCCAGAAGGCCGGGCAGGAATGACGGAAAAATCACGCGAGCGAAGCGCCCGCAAGCCGCTCAGCCCAGGTCATAGCCCAGCGCGCCAAGGTCGATTCCGGTCAATCGCGCCAGGCGGCGGTTGGATTCGCCGAAGGCACCCTCATAGCGCCGGGAGATCTGCTCCTTCCAGCGCCGTTCGATGGCATGGCTCCACCGCCTTGGCATGCGGTCGATCGCGTCGCAGATTCGGTAGGCGATGCGGTTCTGCATCTGGCGACGGCCCAGTGATAACGGACTGGTCGGGAGGAGCGGATTGAGCCTGCGGCGTATCCCCAGCGTGAGCGCGGACCAGCCTACGTGAGCCGGCTGGGCATCGACCTCGAACTCGCCCGGACAGCCGCAGAACGAACGCAGGTTGCGGACGTAAAGCGAGCGGTCCTTGCGAAGCTGCTCGATGGGCAGCACGAGCACGTTCTCGGAGCCATAAAGCTCCTGGTAATAGCCGACGATCAGGTCGTAACTGAGAAAGTCCTCGCGGAGAATGGGGGTGAAGCTGAGCG
This sequence comes from uncultured Planctomycetaceae bacterium, assembly GCA_963833985.1. Taxonomy (GTDB): domain Bacteria; phylum Planctomycetota; class Planctomycetia; order Isosphaerales; family Isosphaeraceae; genus Aquisphaera. Next base: position 3,047,298 of record CAWIAD010000002.1, on the reverse strand, counting down.
GCTCGCATCCGGTGCCGATGAAATCCCTCAGCGGCAAGGTACCTCCCATGAAGATATACTCGCGGAATGCCGAGAGCGCCATGGCCTTCTGCTCGCGAATGCCAATCAGCACCCTGGCGCGTGGAAACGCCGCGTGAATCCGGTCGGCAACGTCGCGCCCGGTGTAGCGGCGCTGCACGGGGTCGCCGCACAGGGTCTCGTCCGAAAGGACGGGCACCCGGCCGGCCTCGTCCTCGCCCGCGCGATCCAGTCCGCTCTGGAACAGGCTCCGCGACCATTCGGGATCGCGCAGATAAGGATTCACCGTCACAAAAGCAGCGATCGCCAGCGAGCGCGAATCGGGCCAGGGGATGAGGAAACCCGACTCAGGTTTCTCGAAGAGGTTTGCTTGCAGCCATGTCGTCGCGGTCTTGGGATGACCCACATGGAGCACGATCTCGAAGTCGCGTTCGAAAGAAGGCCTGGCCTGCGAACTGGAGCGCGGGAAACTTGATTGCGAGTGTACCAAAGCGCTTTCTGGGCGGTCCGCAATACTCATGGTACGTCCCCGTGGGCTGACGCTGGTCTGAGAGGAGCCTTGTTGTATAGCGTCAAAGTGCGGCCCTGGCACCAAGATGAAAGCTTTTCAACGAACTGCTCCGTGATCTGGATGCGTTACGAGCCCCATGACGGGTCTACATGTTGACATAGGGAAACATGCGTACCCGCAGACAGACATCCACGGTCACTTGGAGTGGCCAGGGGGGTGCAATGGGCTGAACGTGGCATGCTCGGCATAAAAAGGCTTTGGTCGTCTAGCGAGTCGTTGGCATTTTAAGCTTGCTATTCGAATGCGGCAAGCGATGCGTCGGCAGTGAGACGGAGCGGGATTGAAGCTTGGAGGCGGGGGCAGCCGTCTGGTCCGGACCGGCGCGGACCATCTATTCAAGGTACGGTAACGCTCTGCGCGGGCCCCTGGGAAGTGGCGCGGGATTCACACTCGGATCGGCAGAGTGATAGGTGTCTTTAACCCAGGCGCGGAGCCGTGCGGGAGTGTGCTCGAGCCGTTCCGCATCGAGCCAGGCCGCATACTCATCCACAGGTTCATGCAGATGCTGCGGTCCAAACATGGGGACATGGCCATGATAGAGCGTGAACGCCCGTAACGCCTGGCGCGGCGGCTCGCCTTCCTTCATCATCAGGTACATTGCCGTGGCCAGGCCGGTCCGGTCGGCGCCGGCCTTGCAATGGATGAGCAAGGGGTACGGGCAATGGTCGAAGAAATCGATCAGCGTGAGCAATTCCCGGCGCGACGGCCGCTTCGTCGCGCTCATGGGGAAGTCGAAGAACGCGACGCCGTTGGCCCCGGCCGTGCGGACCTCGGCGGTGTACCACCAGTCCCTTGCCGACCCGCCGCGCAGGTTGAGGATCGCGGCGAGCTGGTTTTCCTTGATGATCCGGAGGAGCCGCGAGGTGGGTTGGGCCGCCCGGAAGAGCTTGCCGGGGACGACGGCGGCCAGGTTGCTATCGACCAGCGGGCGTAGCAGAAAGCCTACGGGCAAGGCAGCCGCAAGCATGGCAAGCGCCAGGGCCAATCTGACGACCCGAGCGCGCATGGATCGGCGCGGCCTGGGTGACTGCTGATCGCGAACGCCAGAAATTGCCCCGCGCACGGCTGCTTCCAAGGACAATCACTCCAGGCATCAAGGAATCGTCGACCCTCAGAAATCTACCGAGGCCAGGCCTGAGGTCAAGCCTGATCGCCGGCGGCAGGGCCGTATTCGGCGGGTGCCCCGGAGGGAGGCGGCCTCATGCACACAGCCGAGCCAGCCCCGAGAAAAGGACTGGCTCGGCTGTCGGAATGCCTTCGCGCTACTCTCAGCAGCTCACATTTTCAGACCCCGGGCAGATCCGGAGTCAACGGGCCCCCGGCTGGGTCGCCAGGGTGGGGGTCGTGGAAGTCGATGCCGCGGTTCCAACTCCTCGTGCGCCCAGTCTCAAGAACTCGACCGAGCGGGCCGTGAAGGAGTACTGCAAGATGGAGTTCAGCACCGTCTGGAACGGGGCGGCGAGCCGGTCGATGAAGATGGTCGTCCGCACGATCGGGTCGCGATAGACCACGACCCGGTCGCCGGGCATGAGCTGGTAGTTGGTGGTGGAGTCACCGCCGCTCATGATCGCCGCCAGGTTCACCGGCAAGACCTGCTCGCAGCAGGCCCCAGGCGGCGCAGGGCGCACCAGCCGCACGTTGTTGGGAGCCGCGGTGGGGATCAACCCGCCGGCGTACTGGATGGCGTCGAGCACCGTTTCGTTGCCGGTGATCGGCAGCTTGCCGGGCGCGCCGACGTCACCCAGGACGTAATAATTCTTGCTGTTATAAGCCGTTACGTCCACGAATACGCGGTCGCTGTCCTTCGGCTCGACGATCTTCGGCTTGCCCTTCTCGTCGAGTGCCGGGCCGCCGGTCATGGGGTCCAGCATCACCAGGCCCAGCACCTCATCGGTGAGGAACTTGCGCAGGTGCAAGACGATCTTTTCCTTCACCTCAGGAATGGTCAGGCCTGTCACATACACGTCGCCGTAAAAGCCTAGCGAGATCTTCCCGTCGGGCCGCACCAGCCGTTCACCGGAGATGGGCCTGCCCGGCAGGGCCTCCAGGACCTCGACGAGCACAAGGTCCGGAGGCTCGAGCACATAGTCTGGCATCGAGACCTTCTTGAACTCGCTGGGAATACTGCTGCTGGCGATCTTCTCTTCGGGCGTTCTGACCGTCTGGCATCCGCTTGCGGCGCAAACGACCAGCGTCAGCAGCCAGCCCGCCCGGCGGATAGTTCCTGTGCGATCCATGCACCACTCCCTCCCGGCACTCCGAGTCCGGCCGAGCAGGCCCCGAAGTTTCGGACCATCGCAACCGCCGTGATCCTCCACGGACGGTTCTGCCCGCCGTGCAGGCCATCCTGCCCCCGATCCCTGCATTGTTCACCGAGGGGCCGACCGGTTCTGATTCTTCCGGATCGGTCTTGACACGACTTACAATCGGCACAATCCCGCGCTCGCTCAAATCCAAAACCCCTGGATTCGCGTTATTGCCCTCTTTGGGGCAACGGGAAATAACGCAGGGGACGCTGGAAGTGGGGCGCGGAGCGTGCCGGCGCGGCCATGCCGCGGTGAAAGTAGCTGGCCGCCAGCCCCCCCGGAGTATTCGCCTTCCTGGGGTGTGCCGCCGAGGCCTGCACCGGCTGTGCGCCTCTGGCTCCACGCACGCCGGTGCCCTGGCCCCCGGGGCGAGTCCCGCTGATCTGGCCGTTGCCCAGCCCGAGCATCCGCTGCTCCGCCGAGAGCATGAACAGTCCGGCTTGTGCTTGCGTCATCGGGATTGCCGCCGGCCCATAGATGTAGCTCAGGCCAAGCGGATCCAGCGCCGGGTTCACGGCACCCGATGAGCCCGCCTGCGCGGTTCCTGCCCCCGTGCCCGCAAGCATCGGAAACGCCATGACTCCGACGCCGCCCGTCGTCGAACCGCCGAGTGCCGTCTGTGGCAAAAAGCCAATCCCCGGCAGCGCCGCGGCGCTGGCTTGCGTCTGGGCGTGCAGTCCCGGTACCCATGCCACGCCCAGCAGGCCGGCACAGGCCGCACCGCGAAACCAGGATCTCCATCCGCATCCGCGCATCGAGGACACTCCTTTCCACCACGTGCCGGCGGCTTCCTGCGCCGCCACAGTCCGGCGCTCGCCGCGTCGTTCTCTCTTTGGAAATCGGCTGGTCCCCGGCGCCCTATCAACGTTTTCCTCGCTCAAATGCATGGAACAGGTAGAGTCCCGCCCACGAGCAAACCTCGCGCGATCGGTTCTTGCGTAAAGTACGGAATCTTCCGAAATTACCCAGATCCTCTGGAGTAAACTCGCTTTCGTACCCGATCCAAGTTCCTCGGAAGACTGTGAGATGCCGGGTCAGCCTCCGCCCAGGACTCAGGAGGCGAACCAAGCCACCGCGACCGGTCGAGGCAAGGAATGCTGACGAAACGATGGCGTCGGAAACCGGGTCTGGCTCTTGCCGTCACTGCGGCCGTCATGAGCTTTTCGGGACTGGCCCAGGCGCAACAGAGCGGGCTTTTTCCTCTGCATCCGATCAAGCGGCAGCGAACGCCGTGCTCGCAGGAAGAGCCGATCTACAAGCTCTACCGCGACCAGTACTACGGCTATTTCCCCACGCAGTGGCGTCAGTTCCCCAGGGGATGGAACCTGCCCAGCGAGTATGGCCCGAACACGCAGGAAGAGCTGCGCAAGCTGCCGATCGAGGCACCCAAGCCACCTCCCTCGGATATCGAGGGCGGCGACCAGGAGGCCCCTGGTATCGAGCCCGGCGTGAAGCCTCCGATCCCGAATCCGCCGGCCGAGGATGAGCGGTCGCCCTTCGAGATGGACAACCCCGCGAACCCTCCGGCTGTTCGTCCCACGCCCGGAGCCGGAGCACCGCGGAACGGGACCCAGGTCCCACGGCTGAACACGCCGGCCCCCGCGACCGAAACCTCCCCGTTCGACGTTCCAGACTCCAACCCGGCCGGACGGCCTCAGGCCTCGAGGTCCGCTCGACCCGCGGCTCCGGCCGGCTCCGCCCCAGGTGGACCGGAGCTTGCCGCACCCGGCCGGCCCGCCGCCGCCCCGCCGCGCACCTCGTGGAACCGGCAGCGCAGCAACGAGCGCCGGCAGAGCGACCCCGGACCGATCCTGGCAATGTCCGATGCCACCCTGCCTGCCGTGGAAGAGGCCGATGGCACCGCTTCGCATTCCGCTGCTCCGCTGGCGGATGTGACCCAGAATGATCCCGCTCCAGCCGGCACCAATGCGGCCCCTGATCAGGCGCCGGCGGCCCCGCAGCCCCCGCCTCCTGCCCGCCGCGGGCCCATCAGCTCGTTCTTCGCCGGCCTGGGAATGAACTGGCTGAGACGCTGATCCAGCCGCCCCCGCCCGATGACCGCGCTACGGCCCCGGCCATCCGGTGCGGACCCGTCCTGGTTCACCACGCGAGTCCGCCCCGGGCAAATTGGCTTCGATTTCGGACCGACTGAAACGAGTTCTCTCGACGTTAATCCTTTATCGATATCCATTTAGATCCGGTCTTTCGGTTTTTCATTGGCTTCGCTCAGCCCCAACATGGTGCGACGCTTCCCTCGTTCCCACGCTCCGTGGGAATGCCGTCTGCGACGCACCGCGTCGATTGAGCCCGCGCCGAGGCTGGGAAATCCGTGGAACGCGGAGCGTCCCGACCGGTGTCCCCACGCAGAGCGTGGGAACAAGTCTGTCGCAATCCTCTTGCCCCTTTTCGTTAGAGCGGTTTTCACTCGGATCGCAGACTGGAACCGGGGGGCAGGCATTCCTGCCTGCCGGAGCAGGCCTGTCCAGGCAGACAGGAATGTCTGCCCCCCCCTTTAGAAACTCAGAAACTGCCTGCAACGCGCCAGAAAACCGCTCTAACGCTATTTCAACGGTATAGTCGCTAAAGCCCCTCCATGGTGCGACTCTTGCACCGCCTGGCGGGGTCGGTCGGCGTGGAGCAATGCACCCTGTTTCAAGAACTCGGGCACGGTGCACGGCATTCCTCGCTCGCCGTGGTAGCCCGGCGCTCGACCACCCCCCCCCTGGAAATGCCGCTCCCTTCCACGGCTCGCCCTGGCCGGACCAGAATGGCTTCGTTCTCGAGCTCCCAGGAGCGAAGCCACCAGACGCTATTCGCTCCGCTACAACGACTTAGACATCGTTTTTCCGTTCTTCGATTGGCTTCGATTGGAGTTTTTTCCTGGCACACTTCAGGGCGGGTTGCCCGGGGCCGTGTGGAAAACGGGATGGATCTCCGCGCGCCGCCGGACCCTGGCGGCGCGCGTGATCGTCACAAACAACCGCATTGTCAAGGAGCCGGCGCACGACGCCGTCATGATCAGTCTACGGCACAAAGCCCCGGGATCTTGCGGTGGCTTTATCGGACCTCCGGCCAGTATCGGCGTGGGTGATGAATGGCCGTGTGCTTGCGGTGCACACCCTGATCGGTCCCGCGAGGACCGATCCGCGACAGGATCGAAATTCTTCCGGGTCCGTGGGGGCGAGACCCTGGTCTTGCCTGTGCTGTCCGTGCTCTCGCGGACACGAGCTCAAGAGCCGACCCGATCCTCGACCGAGACAGCGACCATCGCGCGTCCACCTCGCGTCTCCCGAAACCTTCGAGTCCGCGGGGCGCTCACCCCGCGGCGCAGCCGCCCAGGTTCGCCAGGTGGTGCACGTTCAGCCGCCCGGCAATCTCCCGCAAGCGTCCTCGGGTCGCCGCGAAGAACCGCCCCAGTAGCCGGCCGCCAGCCAGCTTCAGCAGCCGCGCCCGCCAGCTCTCGGCGCTCGTTCCCAGCCGCTCCAGGATCCCGGCCAGCTCCACCGAGATGGCCGCCTTCCCCTCCCGGAACAGCCGGCCCGTGTCATCCACCAGCAGCAGGTAGCTGCCCAGCGCGAATCCCTCGAGCATCCCTTCGCGCGGTGAGCCGAGGCTGCGGCGGTCCTCGATCGGGCAGAGCCACAGCCCCTCCTCCAGCCCCGCAGCCGCCTGCGACCCCGCCACACTGCCGGCCCTGGCGGCCTCCAGGTCCTCGGTCCGGCCCTGCTCCTGGACGTGCTCCACCCGCTCCTTGATTGACGTATGAGCGCTCGTCTCTGGCGCGCTGGCCAGGCCCGCTGCCACTGGATTCAGGTCGATGTCAGTGCAAGTGGCCAGTAGCGATTCGTCTCAAGGATGCCAGCCCGCGGCGAAGCCGCTTCGTCCAATTGGCGGGGTACCGGCGGGGCAGGAGGGGCTGTGGCGTGCTCTGGTTGCTCAGCGTTTCCCTATCCCATTTGTCTGGAATACTTTGTACAAAATGTCTATGCGGCGTGTTCAAGAATGCTGAAAATACCGTATGATAGAGATAGCTGTGCTTGGCAGCTTTGTACAAAAATATGGGAGGCATCACTTGATGATCAAAGTGACTGCTAGCGAGGCAAGGAAGGATTTCGCTGGCGTGGTAAGACGCGCACGGAAGGGCGCTCGATACCTGATCCACAGGCACAACAAGGGGATCGCCGCGATTGTCTCTGTTGAGGATCTGGCACTCCTGGAGGTAATCGAGCGCCGTCGAGACCTCAAGGCCGCCCGGCAAGCCTTGGAGGAAATCGAGCGCGGAGGAACGATCCCTTGGGATCAGGCCAAGGCCGAACTAGGGCTCTGACAGGTGGCTACAGGACCGGAACCCAGGTATCAGATCGAGATCACTCCATCAGCACTCAAGCAGCTCTCCGATCTTCCCCGAAAACCTCGCGAACGCATCGCGGCTCACATTGAGGCTTTGGGGTTTGAGCCACGTCCGCGAGGCGTCAAAAAGCTGAGCGGGGAAGACGACCTCTATCGAATTCGCGTGGGCAACTACCGTGTGATTTACGCCATCCGGGATGACCGTTTGATCGTGATCGTGCTTCGGCTTGGTCATCGCAAGGACGTCTATCGTGGCGGGCCGTGATGTTTCAGCCGAGATCAACACGTCGTTTACCCTGAAAGGCAGTAAAGCGTGATCTTGATGTAAGGAGGTATTGATGCCGAGGGGACGCGAAGCTCTTCACGCGATCATCGACTCAGGCCGGGGACGGAAACGGGCCGGGTGGCCCCGGGGGATTACTCCCGGCGTTCGGGTCGAGCGGCCTGGGTTGGGGGCGGCGGGATAGGGAGCACCTGAGCGTCGAGGGGCAGGCACCCGGCCAGCCAGGAGACGAAGTCTTGGGAGTGTTGCTGGCAGGTCATCGCCACGCTGGTCAGCCGCTCCCATGCGCCCTGACCCGCCTCGGTCTGGTTCCCGCACGATACCTTCCGCGCGATGACGCCCGGGTCGCGAAGCAACCGCTCCGCGCGGTTGTTCGTCGGCTCCGCGGCCGGATCGTCCAGGAGCACGAATGGGGCCAGCCACAGTTCAGGGTGGCGTGCAAGCCGTCCGTGCGGGATTCGTTGTCCGAACTTGCCCTGGCCGCCTGGCTTGCCGTGGTCAAGCCGCTCCAAGGAGCGATAGGAGCGATGAGGAGCGATGGGACATGCAACGCATCCTAACGATGGACGCACCGGAAGCCATCGCGCAAGCTTTCATGGATAACAAGCCTGAAGAAAGCCCGTTGGACCGCGCTTCATGAGAATATCTGCCGATCGTAAGCCCTCCGCTTGTTGAGAAGTCGCAAGATGCCTGACCTTCCGGTGTAATCGACGCCCATGCCGCCCGGTGGCATTGTTTCGTTTGTTGCGATTATGGTTCGGATGTGGTAGCGTAATTGGGAGTCGAGAACCGACGGAAGGAGGCGGCAAGCGATGGCCCAACTGGCAAACGGCAATGAGGTGGTCACACCGAGCGAGGCCGACGCGGCCCTGGCCAGGGAAATGGGCGAGAAACTCGCGGCCCACCTGGGTCAAAAAGGCGGGCTCCGGCTGGAGCTAAGAACCGGCACCGAGAGGGAGGAGCTGGTGCTACCTCCGTTGGCGTTGCGGTTGCTCGTCCGGGCACTGGCGGAGCTGGGCCAGGGGAACGCGGTGACCCTGACGCCGGTTCATGCGGAACTGACGACCCAGCAAGCAGCTGACCTCCTGAACGTCTCCCGGCCGCACCTGGTGAAGCTCCTGGACGAGGGGGCGATTCCCGGCCGGAAGGTGGGGAGTCACCGCCGCGTGCTACTGACGGACCTCCTCGCCTACAAGCGGGATTTCGAGGCCAGGCGGCACGAAGCCCTCGATGAGCTTGCGGCATTGAGCCAAGACCTCGATATGGGCTACTGACCGCATGGCTCGAATCGTTGTCCTCGACGCCTGCGTGCTCTACCCGGCCCCGCTCCGCGATTTCCTCATGCGGCTTGCTTTGACGAGCCTCTTCCAAGCCCGTTGGACCGACGAAATCCACGACGAGTGGATACGGAGCGTCCTGGCGGACCGTCCGGACATCACCCGGGAAAGCCTTGACCGGTGTCGAGAACTCATGGACCGGCACGTCCCGGACTGCCTGATCACCCGGTATGAATTCCTCATCCGGACCGTCACGCTCCCTGACCCAGATGACCGTCACGTACTCGCCGCAGCCATCCACGGCGGAGCAGGGGTCATCGTCACGTTCAACTTGAGCGACTTCCCAGCCTCGGTCTTGGGCGGCTACCACATCGAAGCCGTGCACCCAGATGAGTTCATCGTCCGTCTCTGGGACGAGGCCCCGGCTGCCGTACTCGAGTCGGCACGGCGTCAGCGGGAGGGCCTGACGCGGCCCCCGAAGACCGCGGCCGAATATCTGGCCACGCTCGGACAGTGTCGCCTTACCGAGACGGTGGCTCGGCTCCTGCCGCACGAGGACGAACTCTAGTCCCCGCGACGCATCACCGAGACTCCGACATCGTGACCGCCTGGGTAATCGCTTCCTGGGTGAGGTTTGAGAGGTTCTCATCGACTCGAACTCACTCAAAGCGACTCAGCCCCTTCCTCTTCATGACTCACGGGGAAGAACCCATAGCGGTTCAGACCAGCCACTTTTGTAAAATGGGAAGTCGCAAGATGCCTGTCCTTTCTTTCTCCTGTCCTTTCTTTCTCCGGTCCTGCATCCAGGCTTCCGAGACCGCCAGAGCCTGCCTGGCCTTGTCGCGGGGCGGAACGAGCCGGCCCCAGCGGCGAACGGCCTCCTCATCCGACCACCCGGCGGCGACATCAGGATCGAGCCGCACCAGCAGGTGCAGGCGGTTGTCGAGGATGGCGAACCCGCCCACGGCAACAGAAAAGATCTCCGCAAGTTCCCGCAACCGCCGTTCGATCCATTCCTTGCGGTCGAGCCCGCCTTCACCCAGCAGAAACGCCCGTCGCACGCACCGCGTGATGCAGTGGTACCAGCCGGTAACCGACGGATCCACCAGATGCGCACGGGCAATCATTATGCACGGACCTCCCAGCAAGATCCGCACAAGCTACCCGATTCCACCGCCCAGGTCATGAATGCGTTGCCTGTCCTTTTTGTCCTGTTTTTGTCCTGTCCCTTGGCGTCGTGGCGTGTGCGCAGGCGGGCTGGAGAGAACTCCCCGGAGTCGATGTGGACGAATGTGCTTCAGGAGTCGAGAGGGAAGACACCGAAGGGATGTGTTGTCTGTTCCCAGAGGACGGCGGCCGGGACCGACGCCTGGAACCGATCCCGGCCGCGTCGACGTTGTGGAGTCTGTTCGAGTTGCTCACGCCGCGGCTGATTTCAGATCAGTCGCCACCACCTCCTTCGCCGAGCGAGTGGTTGAAACTGTCGTCGGGGCGCCGCTTGTGGCAGACCACGCAGTTGTCGATCGTTCCGGCGTATCCCTGGAGCGTGATCGCCTGGACGTTATCGTTGGCGGTCACGGTCGGGGTGATGGCGTGCGGTGCGCCATGGCAGCTGGTGCACATCACGCCGTTATGTCCGCGCGACTGCTTGTAGAGCTTGCCTGGCTCCTCATACTGGTGCCCGGGCACGTTGTGGCAGTTCGCGCACTTGGGCTCGTCAGTCCACGGGATACGGTTTGGGTTGCCTACGGCCGTCATGGTGCCGTGGCAATCGCCGCAGTGGATGCCCTTGGTGAGGTGGATGTCGCGCTGGCACTGGGTGTTGATGCCAGGATGACACGCATAGCAGTTGATGCCATTGACCTGAGCCAGCACCGGAGGCGTGAATCGGCTGGCGTGGGCCGTGTGCATCGAGGCCGACAGCGTTGGAACTCCCGCGACGCCGGTCGTGCCCAGCGCCGGGTCGGCGTGGCAGATCGCGCAAAGCACAGGTTTCTGGTTTTGAAGATTTGTGTTGTGAAGGCGGTCATGCGCCTCCAGGATGTCGGCCGCGGTGGTCGGGAAGCCGGGCCGATTGTGGCAGAGGTTGCAACTGATCTCCCAAGACACCGGCAGGACTGCCTGGGTGGTGGCCATTGTCTTGCTGCCTTGCGTCACGGTGATCTTACCGAGGGCAAACGTATTCGTCTTGCCGTTATCCATGATGGGCGTCAGGGGGACTGCCGTGACCTGCCAGTCGTTGTTGCTTGTCGGCGACATCCTCCCCGTGAGCCCGTTTCCCGTCAGACCGATATTCGGTGGCAGTTTCACTCCGAAGAGCGCCTGGACGTAGTTCCAGAAGTTGGATTTGCCGACGGAATAGGTGTTGCCCGGGATGCTGTAAGAAACGGTTGCTCCCGAGGTGACGATGTGCGGCTCCTCTCCGCGGATGATCACCTGAGCGCGATAGGTGCTGTAGGGCGGCAGCAAGCAGAGCTCGGAGTCGTCTTGGTTCATGCAGTGCATTCCCAGGTCGCTGTAGCCGAACACGACCCATGGTGTGCTGACTACGGCTGGCCTGGGTGTGGGCGAGGGCGCAGGTGCCGGCGCGGGGCTTGGTTTTGGTATCGGTTTGCGCCGCCTTGCCTGTACGCGGCTGGGGCTGCTCTTAGCCCGGTTCTTCGTACCCTCGGCGCGCGCATCGCCTGAATTGAGAAGGGGCGGCAGCAGGCCCGCGACGAGTAGCATGGACGCCGCGAGTCCGAGGCCCAGTAGGGCGGGGATTTTCCGCCGGGTGGGACTGGCGCGATCAGAACTTTCCTTTCGCATGGTTGTGTCCTGCATGGGAGATTTAACGCGGTTCGCACACGGGTTGGACGTGTGGCCAGCGCGCAGCCGCGCTCGCCACGTCTCGGATGGTGCTGTCCGGGTCGCGGGGGAACCACAGCCCACCGCGATATTCAATGCGGCCAGGCTCGCTTGGAAACGTGGTTAGCAGGAATCTTGCGTGAACGCATTCATCGTTCTATCGAATGCCTTCATGCGAAGCACATCGACGTTGAAGGCAATTGCGCCTCCGAAGCATAGGACGGAGCCTTTGAATGTTCAACTCATAAGTTGCGATGGGGTATTTTTTGCGCATCCACATGCGCATGGATCATCAGCAACGCCCGCTACGTCGATAGAGCCATCGCGCCTCGGCTCACGAAGCGCGCGCGAAAAGTCCTTCAAGCGAGGAATTTCGAGCCAGGAGAGACGAAAGGGACGAAAGGGACAAGGGACGAAAGGGACAGGCATTGCCATTTTGCAAGCATCTCGGGGCAAGCAACAATGCCTGTCCTTGTCCTTCTGTCCTTGTCCTTCTTCCAGGAATCCCGGCCAGCTCCGCCGAGATCGCCGCCTTCCCCTCGCGATACAGCCGGCCCGTGTAATCCACCAGCAATAACTAGTGTCCTGAGTTAGAAGTTCGCTCACAAACCCTCGCCACTCGATCTAAGATCATATCAGCATCTGCCGTCCATACGAAAGGCTTGGGATTTACGTTGTGTTTTGCCAGGAATTCATGGATCGCCTGTTCCAACGCCGCCACGCTCCGGAATACTCCACGGCGAATTCGCTTCTCGGTAATCTCCGCGAAGAATCGTTCAACCTGGTTCAGCCAAGAGCCGCTGGTGGGAGTGAAATGCAGATGATACTCGGGATGGCGAGCGAACCACCGCTTCACGGCTGGAGCTTTGTGTGTGCCGTAGTTGTCCATGACGAGGTGAATCTCGACGCCTGGTGCTTTGGCGATCTGGCTATCGATCTCGTTGAGGAATTTGAGGAATTCTTGTTGTCGATGGCGACGGTAGCATTTGCCAATCACACGACCTGTCGCGACGTCCAAGGCGGCGAACAGCGAAGTCGTCCCATTGCGTACATAATCCGGAGTTCGCCTCTCCGCCTGGCCAGGCCCCATGGGAAGCAACGGCTGGGTACGGTCCAACGCTTGCACCTGGCTCTTCTCGTCGATGCTCAAGACGATAGCGCGCTCCGGCGGGCTCATATACAACCCGACGATGTCGCGGACCTTCTCGATGAAAAAGGGGTCCGTGGAAAGCTTGAACGTCTCGCTGCGGTGAGGCTTCAACTCGAACGCTCGCCAGATACGCGAGATCGCTGTCTGAGACAAGCCGACGGCTTCCGCCATGCCCCGAGTGCTCCAATGCGTGGCGGCCTTGGGTTTCTCCTCCAGAGTCTTGGTCACAACGGCCTCGACCATTGCGTCCGTGATTTTGCAGGGCGCCCCCGGCCTTGGCTCGTCGGACAGGCCGTCGAGACGATCGAGGAGGAAACGTTTCCGCCATTTCCCGACCGTCACGACATTCACCCGGAGCTGTGCGGCGACTTCCTGATTATCGAAACCTTGAGCGCAAGCCAAGATGATCCGCGAACGGAGGGCGAGACGCTGGCTGGTCTTGGGCCGGCGCGACCACGCTTCGAGTTTCTGGCGCTCGACATCATTCAAAGTGAGAGTAGCCTTGGGGCGACCACCTTTATTCATCATAAATCTCCTTTGAGAGATTATATGACGAATACATGATAAGTCAAGGTTATTTGGTGAATTTGTAACTCAGGACACTAGCTGCCCAGTGAGAACTCCTCGACGATCCCTTCGCGACTGCGACCCGACTCCGATTCCAGCCCCCGGCGGTACTCGATCGGGTACAGCCACAGGCCCTCTTCCAGGTCCTCCGCCGCCTGCGACCCCGCCACGCTGCCGGCCTCGGCGGCCTTCAGGTCCTCCGCTCGCCCCTGCTAATGGACGTGGCCGACCCGCTCCTTGATCGACGTGTGCGGGCTGGCCTCGGGCACCTCTGCGATCCCCGCGGCCACCGGGTTGATCCTGAGACGACCGAGGAGCGGAAATGGTTCAAGCCGTCGAATCCCGCGGGAGCTCTTACCTGGTCTCGCGACGGGATCGTCTGCACCGGCAACCCTTAGGTCAAGCTGACCTTCGCCAAGGGAGCGAGTATCCCTGACCCATCGGGCCTCTTCAATTCCAGCCTGGAAGGAAACGCGAGATGGGCGATCGACCCACACGAAGGCGAGGAGGTCGATGCAGACGCGTTCAAGGCGCTCGTACTGGCGGCGGTCGCCCAGAACGCGAAGCAGGGCAAGATTCTGACGTGCTCCATCCTGGCTTCCCCCCTACTTCCCGCCCTTCAGCAGCGCCCTGGCCGCCTTCAACTCGCTATCCACGCCCGCCGCAATGTCCTCGACGCTGGGCTTAACCAAAACGTCAGGGTCAATACCGGCATCGGGAATCGTCTGAAACGGTATCTTCTCGCCCGTGGGCCGCTCGTCGCCGATGAAATTAGCCACCAGCGGCAGATCGACCTCGATCTTCGAGTTCGGCAGGGTAACGAAGAAGAAGGCGCTGCCGTTGATCCCCCTCTGATTGCCCCCGGTAGTCTGACCGACAAGCGTCGCCAGCTTGCTTTCTTTCACGACCTGGGCGAACTGGAAGGTGGCCGAACTATTCACCGCCCCGATCAACACGACGACGCGACCCTCGTAGCGTCGTCCGCGTGGCGCGATCTCGTCGCCCCGCTTGCAGAAGAAAGGGACACAGAAGAAAGGGACAGGCATTGCAGTCTTGCAAGCGTCTCGGGGCAAGCAACAATGCCTGTCCCTTTCTTTCCCTTTCTTTCCCCTTTCTTTCCCTTACAATGCCTGTCCCTTTATTTCTTCTTATTTCTTTATTTCCTTTATTTCCTTTATTTCCCCACGATCGCCAGCCGTCAGGGCCGTTTGCTTTGCCGGACACCCTGGCTCAAGAGGGCAATGGCATTCCATTACGAATCATCAGATTCTCATCCATGGGGCCTCTCGACAGAGTCTGGGAAGCGAGGGTGGGACGTAGCGCCTTGCTCGTTTTAAGCTCGTCCCACGGATGCTCCAGCCGGGTCTGGCTCCTTGGGGTCCGCCCTGACGCGGGCTTGCTGCGCTGGAGCCCTGCTGAAGACCCCTAGCCACTGCGTGGCATCGGGCGTCAGAATCGAAGGAGGGCGCCTGGGTCGGGGTTGGCCGTGCTCATGACGCCGCAACCAACTGGCCCGGGGAGGCGGCCGCCGGCATGAGCATCCGTCGCACGCGCAACGCTTACGTCTACCTTCTGCTCGCGGCGGCGCTGGTGTTGCTGGCGGTCGGGGTCGTCGTGCTCGCGGGGAACCAGGGGCGGTCCGGTCTCTGAATACTTGAATCGAAACGTATGGTGCAGAGATCGAGCGGGATTTCGGTGCTGGGCATGGGTGAACCTTGCGAGTTCGCCCATGCCCGGTGTGTACGAAACACGGCCCCGGGGAAAAAACAAGCATTGGTCATTCACGGCGAGCCAGACGTTCTCGAATCCGAGGAAACAGGCTGGAGCCAAGAACCAGGACGGCGCCCATCACGGCCAGGCACATGGACGATGGTTCCGGAACAGCGTCGAACCGCATGTCGAAGTAATTGGTCGTGCCGCCGTCGCTCAGAGCCCAGGTGTTGTTCGCTTGCCAGTTGCCGGGGGTGCCGTCACCGTACCATACGGTGTTGATGGCACTGCCGTTCAGCGGGGGATAAACCGCCGCGTATGGGCCCATATACTGGCCGGGAGTGGTCGTGCTGTAGCTGGAACTGATCACGGCGGTAAGCGTGTCGGGAACCAGGATGGGGTTGAAATACCAGTCCACACCGTAGCCACCATTACCGGGTAGCGGTTGATTCAGAGCGCTGGTCTTGAACTCTGCGATCAAGGTGCCGGGCATGGCCAGACCGCTGCCTGGGTCGATTGGTCCGTTATTGCGGTAGAGGTCCAGGGTATAAGTGTCGGTCTCGATGGGACCGATCGAGGCGAAGACGACCTGGACGTGGTCGAGTTCCCGCGCCGTGCCGGCAAAGGTGATCTCATTGCCCAGGTGATCGCCGGGCGGACGATTGGGGGTGCCATCGTTTTCGAACGGAATGAAGTCGCTGGAGTTCAAACCGGTCACGTTGTAAATGTTATCCGCCCGCGCGGCCTGCTGGCAGGCGAGGATGGTCAAGGCAAAGGCAACGAAACTGGCGCGACGAAGATCAGGCAGCGGCATGAACGAATACTCCTTCACGATCGGCTCTTGGTGCTGAGCTTCAGGGAGCCGCGCCGGAGAGCCTTGGCCAGGCGCGAACCCTGGGCGCAACCTCGCCGTTCGGCCCGGTGGTCTGATCCCACGAACCGGCAGCGAGCGGCGCGGAACGATCCTGTCGAGGGCGCCTCAGGAGCAGCGTCGTCCTCGTGAGAATGTCAGGGAGAGGCTCATTTCGAGGAGGTTGTCTCAATCTTCAGGACGCGCATGGCCTCAGACTGAAAGCCAGGCAGTTCCGCGAGCGCGTCCCGATGTGGTTGAGCGTCCAGCCAGCGGTGGGCACGCTGGAACCATTGCAAGGCCGTGTCTCGTTGTCCCTGATGGTCCCGGATCATGGCGACAAAGAACCAGTCATAAGGATCGCCCCCGGAGCGCAAGTCCATGGACCGATCCAGGGCGGCATCGGCCGCTGTGAAATCTCCGGCACGGTAACAGGCAATGCCCAGGGTGTTCCAGCAAGCTCCATCCTTGGGTGCCAGGGTCACGGCCTCGCGGGCAATCGCGACGGCCATGCTCGCGTCCTGGGCCGTGGCACCCGGCCGACTTACCAGCGGCCAGGCAAGTCTGTTCCAGATGGTGGAGTTTCCGGCCCCTCGATGCCGTGCCAGGGCGAAGTTCTCCTGAAGCCGAGAGTGAATTTTCTCGGCCTGGCTCGCCTGATTCGTGTCTTCCAGAAGTACCATAAGCTCGGCTTGACGGAAGAGCAGGCTGATCAGGAACGATGTTACCAACGGTCGCTCGTCGACCAGGCCTTGTTGAACCTGCAACACCCGGCGCAGGCAATCCGCCGCCTCTGTATACTGCCTCCTTTTCCGGAGCAGGAGCGATTGATCGGCGAGCACGAGAGTCAGTTCGGTCTCCAGTTCTGGATCTCTGAGCGAACTGGAACGCACGCTCTCGTAGAGCGCGAGCGACCGGCGATAGGCGTCCTCCGCACCCGGTTCATCGAGAATCATCCGGATGAAGCCGATGCGGTGATCGGCGGCCGCGGCGATCCGGCGCATCTCCGGGTCGTCGCGATAGCGATCGGAGATCGCCTGGTAATACGCCATCGCCGCACGGCAGAATTCCCGGTCTAGTTCGCTGATCGCGGAATCTGGAGCGGCGACCAGTGCCAGCGCCCTGGAAGTGATCCGGTCCGATGCCGCGAAGGTGAATCGAAGCGCTTCGCGTTCGCGATTCCTCGCTTCCTGAGCCGTGGAAAGCGCGGCATTCGACCTCTGCCGCTCTTTCCACAAGACCGCCATACCTCCGGCCAGCGACACGGCGACCAGCATCAGCAAGAAAGCACCCGCGACCATGAGGCGGTGATGGCGGCGAGACCATTGGGAAGCTTTCTCGGTGAGGCTTGGCCGACGCGCGAGAACCGGCTGATCCGCAAGGAAGCGGCCAAGGTCTTCGGCCAGCTCCCCCGCCGAGCCGTAGCGGTGGGCCGGCTCCTTGGCCATGGCTTTCAAGACAATGGTCTCGAGGTCACGGGGAATGCTGGCATCGCGTTCCTTGAGTGGGCGGGGCTCTGCACCGGCAATCTGTCGCTGCAACTCCTGGCGATCGGCCGCGTCGAAAGCCGGCTCCGCGGCAAGCAGCTCGTAAAGGGTAGCGCCCAGGGAGTAGACGTCTGTCCGCGGATCGAGAACTCGACCGCCGGCCGCTTGCTCAGGGCTCATGTACCTGAGTGTCCCCAGCAGGTCTCCGGTGAGCGTCAGGTCGCTGACTCCCTGGAGGTGGGCCAGGCCGAAATCGCTGACCCAGAGATGCCCGCGCCCATCGAGCAGCAAGTTGCCGGGCTTGATGTCGCGGTGAAGGATGCCCAGGGCATGAGCGTGCTCAAGGGCATCAGCCGCCTGCATCGCCATCCGGGCCGCCTCGCGGGCAGGAAATCCGGCGGCCCCATCGTGGCGTTGGGCGGGCTGGTGAAGCAGCCCCGCAATCGAGGATCCCTCGATCAGTTGCATCGCGTGAAAGTGCACCCCCTGGTCGCATCCCACAGCGAAGATCGGGACAATGTGGGGATGATTGAGAACCGCCGCGACCTGGGCCTCGATCTGGAACCTCGCGAGTTGCCTGTTGCTGAGCCCGGGGTTGACCGGAAGCACTTTGAGCGCCACGCGCCGCGCCAGTGAAATTTGCTCGGCCTCATAGACGATGCCCATCCCTCCCCGGCCAAGCTCACGAACCAGGCGGAAATCCCCCAGCGTACCGGTCTCAGGGGCGAGGGAAAACGGCTGATTCGAAGCGGGATCGAAGTCCTGAAGCATGCGTAAAAAGGGAAGAATCTGAGGAAGAACTCCGGCAATCTGCGGGTAGCGCAGGGCAAACTCGGAGACCTCGGGCTGGTCGCCCCGACCAAGCTGGTCCAGGAATTCGTCCGCGGCACGGGCAACCAGCGCGGACAGCGAGGTTCCCGTGGCAACACCGTGATGGCTCACAGTCGCGACTCCGTAAGTCCGTTGGCAAGGAGCAGGACGCGAAGCCGCAGCAACGCCCGCCCATAGCGCTTCCGCGCTGCCGCGGGATCAATCTCCATGCGATTGCCAACTTCCTCGTAAGACAACCCCTGAAAGGTGCGAAGTTCAAGGATGGTCCGATCGGCTGGAGCGAGCTGGTGAAGTACCTGGTTCAGCCGGTTCGTCCGCTCACGCGCCGCCGCGTCCTGACTGGGCGTCAAGCCGGACGTCAGCATCGGCCGGATGCCCGCGGATGATGCGGGCTCGGGCAGTGGCTTTTCCCGGCCGACGTCGCGGCGGGCAGCCAGAGCATGCTGGCGGAGCTTGAGCAATCGTTGGAGCGCGGTCCGGAAAATCCAGGCACGAAACGGCATCGGCCGGCGTACCATGTACTCCGGAAGACGTTCCAGGGCCTCCAGGTGGGCTTCCTGGACAATGTCCGAAGGATCCAGGCGGCCGCGTAGCGATCGGTCCAGCCGCCGGGCAACCACGCGGCGCAACTCCACGCGGTGCTGGTTGAATGCTTTCTCGAAGGCGTCGCGATTTCCCTTACCGGCCTCGACGAGCAGGGGAAACATTTCATCAGCCTCGCGGTCATCGTTTTGAATGCTCATCTCCTGCCTCCGAAGAGAATACCTCCGAACGCTTTGCGAGTGTGACAGGAAAACTGGCGATCGGCGAGTGATGGGAAGCTAAAGGGGAATAGTGCCACCCGGCCTCCGGACAAGCGTCCGACGGTGCCCCGGTCTGTCTCCGATCCAGGAGTCGTAACTTGCGTCGGGCTGGCACTATTCGCGATGGATGCCAACTGTCACGGACCTGTTTCGCAGGGTGGATTGCCGCTCCATGCCATTTGGCACAATCGCGACTTTCCCTGTCCCTTTTCCAGGAGGTGTTCGCATGGCTACCAAATCCAGGCCGAGAGCACATCGCTTGATTTCCCTTCCGGGCTGGGCATGACGGACCACGTGCAGACGACGCTCAGGATACTGGTTGAGTACGCGGAAGGGTGGGCCAGCGATTAAACCGGCTTGGCAAGATCGGTTAGACTAGGTGCATTAGACCAGTTCATGCATGGAGTGTACCAGATGAACTCTGTTGGCAGCTACGAAGCCAAGACGCACCTGCCCCGCTCTTGAGCCAGGTGGAGAAGGGTGAAACGATCACCATCACCAAACGCGGCAAGCCTGTCGCGGTTTTGTCCCCCGCCCAGGCCGTGCCCGCCCACGACGTATCCGCCGTGATCGCCCAGTTCCGGGCCTATAGCCAGGACCATGCCCGCAAGCACGGCTCTCTCAAGGCCCGCGAAATCAAGGAGATGATCGAGGAGGGACGGCCTTGAGCCGGAAGAAAACAGCCGCCAAGGCGCCCGAGACTGGGCTGGTCATCGACAGTTCGGTTTCCGTGGCGTGGTGCTTCCCCGACGAGCAGGACGCCTACTCGCAGACCGTGCTCGACGCATTGGCTTGCGAGCAGGCTTTTGTGCCCGATCTCTGGCATCTTGAGGTGGCGAACACCCTGCTGGTCGGAGAACGCCGTAAACGGTCAACCCAGGCCAATACGGTCACCTGGATTGGGTTTCTGTCCTCGCTCCCCATCGCCGTCGATGACGAAACAAAGGCCCATGCGTTCGGGAATACGTTGAACCTTGCCCGCGATCATCATCTTTCGGCCCATGACGCCGCCTACCTGGAGCTGGCCATGCGGCGGGGATTGCCGCTGGCAACCCTTGATGACAAGCTGAAATCCGCCGCCCAAACGGTTGGCGTGCCCCTCTCTGGAGTCCATTAGCCTGGAGATCAAGGCACCCGGCTCCTCCGCCGCGTGCTCACGGATGGCGAAGGGGCATTCGTCTGATCGCGAGCAAACTGCGCGGGATGGATCAAGCTCTGGACGTGCCTGTACTTCGATTGCAGAGGATTCGCCCGCATGCTCACTGGCTCGACTTCCTTCCTCCTCGGCGGCTCCGGCCAGCCGAACTTCACGCTCATTTCCGGCTACGGCGCGGATCACGACCGTGCCGGACTGTGCGGCAACATCGCGGGCAAAAACAGGATCAACGACGCCCACTACCTGCCCGCCGACTGGCCGTGATCCCGCCGCGTGGCTCCCTTGGCCTTCATCATGCCGATAGGGCCGGTTGGGGTCCAGGGGTAAACAAAGCAGTCGATGATTAACGCGGGGTCGTTGCCGTTGAGCTTCGAATCCGGGCCATGGCTACGCTCACGGCGAGGTCCATGCTCGGAAGTTTCGACTTTCCCACGAGCCATGTTCTCTGCTTGGTGAGAGCAAAGGTCTCAGGAATCGATCCGGTACGCGATCGCCAGCCGTAAGGGCCGTTTGCTTTGCCGGACACCCTGGCTCAAGAGGGCAATGGCATTCCATTACGAATCATCAGATTCTCATCCATGGGGCCTCTCGACAGAGTCTGGGAAGCGAGGGTGGGACGTAGCGCCTTGCTCGTTTTAAGCTCGTCCCACGGATGCTCCAGCCGGGTCTGGCTCCTTGGGGTCCGCCCTGACGCGGGCTTGCTGCGCTGGAGCCCTGCTGAAGACCCCTAGCCACTGCGTGGCATCTGGCGTCAGAATCGAAGAAGGGCGCCTGGGTCGGGGTTGGCCGTGCTCATGACGCCGCAACCAACTGGCCCGGGGAGGCGGCCGCCGGCATGAGCATCCGTCGCACGCGCAACGCTTACGTCTACCTTCTGCTCGCGGCGGCGCTGCTGTTGCTGGCGGCCGGGGTCGTCGTGCTCGCTGGGAACCAGGGGCGGTCCGGTCCCTGGATCCGCGGCATGAGTCTGCCAGCGGCACTGTTGCTGACATTGGCCGTCGGGCTCGGCGCGCCCCTGGCCGTGGGTCGGTGGTTCCGGCGACCCGGTCGGCGCGGCAGCGATGCTGCGTCGCGTTCCGCGGCGGAGCCGGTACCCGGCACCCTGGCCGCGTCCGCCCGGCTCCAGGCGGAACGCGCCGGGGAATTCATCGACCGGGTGAATGATCCGTCTCAAAGGGCCAAGCTTGCCCGCGAGCTCGCGCGGCTGCATGCCGAGCGGCAGGAGGAGCTCAACAAGCTGAGCGTCGTCGTCTTCGGCACGGTCTCGGCGGGCAAGACCTCACTGATCAACGCCCTGATCGGCCAGGAGGTCGGCAAGACCGAAGCGGTGATGGGAACGACACTCGAGGGTGCCGCGCACACTTATCAGCTCCGGTCGGTGGACGCCCTCGTGGAGCTGACCGACACGCCCGGCATGTCCGAAGCCGGCGAAGGCGGCGAGGCGCGCGAGACCCTGGCCCGGTCCCTGGCGGTGCGTGCCGACCTCTTGCTGTTCGTGGTGGATCATGACCTGATCCGCAGCGAGTATACGCCCCTGGTCGAGCTGGCCCGGCTGGGCAAGCGGTCGATCGTCGTGCTCAACAAGAAGGACCAGTTCCCCGACGCCGACCTGGCGGCGATCCGGTCCAGGCTGCGCGAGCGGCTCTCCGGCGTGATCGAGCCGGAGGACATCGTGGCCGTGGCGGCCGCACCCCGGCCCCTGCCGGTCCGCATCCAGCGCGGGGACGGCACGTTCGAGACCGTGATCGAGAAGGAAGACCCGGACATCGCCGGGCTCCTGTCGCGGATGGTCGAGCTGCTTCGCGGCGAGGGAAAACTTCTGCACGCCATGAACCTGCTGGTGCGCGGCCGGGTGCTCGAGCAGGAGGCCCAGGAGCAGCTTCGCCGCGAGCGGGAGCGACGAGCGATCGAGGTCGTGGACCAGCACCAGTGGATCACCGCGGCCACGGTCTTCGCCAACCCGATTCCCGCGCTCGACATCCTCTCCGGAGGCGCCGTGCAGCTCGAGATGATCGCCGAGCTGGCGCGTGCAGGGGGCGGAGCTCTCGGCAGGCCAGGTGCGCGGGCTGGCAGGCCAGATGGTGCAATCGGTGCTCAAGCTCGGGCTCATTGAGGCCGCCACGTCGCTGATCGCCGGCATCTTCAAGCGCTCGCTGGTGGGCTTCGCGGCCGGCGGCGCGGTCCAGGCGGTGACGATGGCCTACCTGACGCGCATCTCCGGCAAGGCGTTCCTGGAGTACTTCCGCCAGGAGCAGTCCTGGGGCGCGGGGGGAATTGACAGCGTGGTGCTGCGCCAGTTCGAGGAGACCAGCCGGACCGAGTTTTTGCAGGACTTCGCCGGGCAGTTCGTGCACCGGATCCTCCAGAAGCTGCAACCTTCCTCGAGCGCCGGCCCCGTCTCATCGCCGCGGAAGGGGGCGCGATGAGGCTCCTTCCCGAAGATTCTGGGACCATCGCCGGCACGGCCCGCCGCCTGCGCCTCGGCGAAACGACGTGCGTCCAGATCCTTCAAAACTGCCTCGATCAGATCGATCGGCGCGAGCACGAGGTGCGGGCCTGGGTGCGTGTGGACCGGGATGGCGCCCTGGCTCGGGCCCGGGAGCTGGATGCCGAGCTGCACGCCGGCCGTGACCGCGGGCCAATGCACGGGATGCCGATCGGGGTCAAGGACATCATCGACGTCCAGGGTATGCCCTCGCTCTGCGGCTCCCCGCGCGGCGACGATCGGCCCAGGGACCGCGATGCGGCGATCGTCGCGCGGCTGCGCGCGGCAGGAGCGGTGATCCTCGGCAAGACGGTGACCACGGCCTACGCCTGGGTTGATCCTCCCGTCACACGCAACCCGTGGAACCTGGATCGCACGCCTGGCGGGTCATCGAGCGGGTCGGCGGCTGCGGTCGCGTGCGGCATGTGCCTGGGCGCGCTGGGCACTCAGACCGGCGGCTCGATCATCCGGCCGGCCGCGTTCTGCGGTGTCTGCGGGATGAAGCCGAGCTTCGGGCAGCTCAGCACGGAGGGAATCTATCCGCTGGCTCCCAGTCTTGACCATCCTGGGCCCCTCGCTCGCAACGTGGGCGCCCTGAGGATCATCTACGAGGCGTTGCAGGGCCTGGAGGAACAGCCGCTGGAAGCGCGATATCCGGAGCGCAGTCCTGTGCAGTTAGTCCGCCTGGCCGGGTTCTTCGACGACCGTGCCCACGCCGAGATGCGCTGGGCGATGGGGGCGTTTCTGAAGTGGTTTGAAGGCTGGGGTGCGGCCCGCGTCGGGGAGCGGGAGGCACCCGACCTGTTCGAGACCCTGCTCACGAGCCACAGGATGATCATGGCGAGTGAGGCGAGCTCGGTTCATCGGCATCGGCTTGCACTCTATCCGGAAGCCTATCCGCCGCGGATCACCGAACTCATTCGCGAAGGGGAAAGCTATCGCGACGCGGACGTGGCGCTGGCCCGCTGGCAGAAGGCAGAGTCTGTCACCCGCATGCTCGCGCTCCTGGGGGATGCGGATGGCTTCGTCATTCCCGCGGCGATCGGTCCCGCACCGGACCGTTCGACGACCGGGGATCCCGTGTTCCAGGCGCCCTGGAGTTATCTCGGTTTTCCGACGGTCTGCTTCCCTGTCGGTTTTTGCCGGCAGGGTCTTCCCCTGGGTATCCAGCTTGTCGGCCGGCCCGGCGCGGATCGCGATTTGCTCGGACTGGCACGGCTATGTGAGTCCTGGACCCACGATGTCCACGAACGCATGAGGAATGCCCTTGATGGCCGAGCTTGAGACCGAGCCAACCCCGGACAACTCGGACCAGGCCGCGGCCCAGCCGGGTGATGCGCCGCCGGCTGCGGGACCTGCACCAAGACCGTCCGCGCAACTCCCGCCAAACCACACCGGAGCGGACTCCTCCGACGCCGTCATACGTGCCCGCGACAGCCTGGAAACGACGCTCGCCGGGCTCAAGCTCACGCCCGAGGAGGAAAAAGCGCTTGCCACGGAGATTGCTCAGCTCCGCGAGCTGACGAAGAAGCTGGACGAGACGACGATCGAGATCGCGGCCTTCGGCATGGTGAGCCGGGGCAAGTCGTCGGTGCTCAATGCCCTGCTCGGCCGCGACGTGTTCGAGGTCGGCGCCACGCATGGCACCACGACTTCGCGGCTGGCCCAGCGCTGGGAGGAGGGGGCCACGGGCTCCGCGGGGCTGAACCAGGCCAGGCTTGTCCTTGTGGACACGCCGGGCATCGACGAGGTGGCCGGCGAGGTCCGGGAGATCCTCGCTCGCGAGGTGGCCCGGACGGCGGACCTGATTCTCTTCATCATCTCCGGCGACATGCAGCGCAGGGAAGTTCAGGCGCTGTCACAGCTCCGGTCGCACCAGAAGCCGATCCTCCTGGTATTCAACCAGATCGACCGCTATCCCGAGGCCGACCGCCAGCAGATCCACGCCAAGCTTGAGGACGAGCGCGTGAAAGGGCTCATCCGGCCGGAGGACATCGTGCTGACCGCGGCCCGGCCGGACCCGGTGCGAATCAAGATCCAGGAGCCCGACGGCACGTCGAAGATCATCTGGGAACGCCCCGCGCCGGTGATCGAGCCGCTCAAGGCGAGGATCCTCGACGTCCTCGAGCGCGAGGGTAAGGCGCTGGTGGCCCTGAACACGCTGCTTCTGGCCGGCGACCTGCACGAGGAGATCGTCCGCCGCAAGGTGCGGATTCGCGACGAGGCGGCGAACCGGCTGATCTGGAACTTCTCGCTGGCCAAGGGTGCGGCGGTGGGCATCAACCCCATTCCCGTGGCCGACCTGGCCGGCGGCGTGGCGGTGGACGTGGCGATGATCCTGTCACTGTCCCGGGTCTATGGCATTCCGCTCACGAGGACCTCGGCCATCAAGCTGGTGCGCGACATGAGCATCGCGCTGGGGGCGATGGGCCTGCTCCAGGTAGCGACCCGCCTGGTCGCCAGCGGGGTCAAGTCGGCGATGGCGGGGCTGACCATCATGACCGGCGGCCTGGCCGGCCCGCTCACGGCCCTGGGCTACGGGGCCATCGGGATCACCCAGGCCGCGGCCGCGGCGTCGACCTCATACGTCATCGGGCACGGCGCCAGTACGTACCTCCGCCAGGGCTGCCAGTGGGGACCCAAGGGAATCAAGACCGTCGTCCAGCACTTGCTCGTGCAGGCCAAGACCGACTCGGTCATCGAGCGCCTGCGGGACGACCTCAAGAAGCGGCTCAGGAAATGAAATGAAGCCAGCGACCATGCCTGTTGCCTGTCCATTGCCCGAAAGGAAAGAACCAGGAACGCCGATGCAGCACCGCACCCGCCTGAAGCTCATCATCGGGACAATCGTGATCGTGGCCTGTGCCGGCCTGGCTTACGAGATTGCGGCGACCCGGCCGGTGCGTGAGGCCGTGCGCGTCTATTCGGAGCTGGTGAGCCTGGGCGACCAGACCGATCTGCCGGAGGCCGACCGCCTGGGCATGGCGCGCCAGCTCTGTTCCCGGCGCTACCTTGCCGCTCACGAGCTGGCGTTCGGACCCGAGGGAGGCATTGCCGGTCTGCCGCGCACCATCAACAAGAACTTCCAGGCCTGGCGTGATGGGCCGAACGTCTGGATCTGCCCGACCAACCGCGTGGGCGCGGTGTTCCAGTTCATCCCGGAGGATGGCGGCTGGCGGTTCGACGGCCTGGTGGCCTACCTCCGCGCCTGGGGCGAGCTGATCCGCACCAGCGACATGCCCCAGCCAGAAGCACCGTGACCACCCCCCACGATGTCGGAGGCTGGTGGCGTGCCGGCTGTTCAGCAGGTTTGCAATGGTTCCTTGACAGGCATTCAGCGGGTTGATGCGATCCTGGATGACCAGGAGGCCGCTCTTTGTGGGCCACGATACCATTCGTGTCGCTTCTTCCATCCTCTCCTCCTCGTGGGATACGATTCCGATCGTGTCACTTCTTTTATCTGATGGACCAGGAATGGCACGATCGGAATCGTGCCCCACGAGAATGGCATGGCACGATTGGAATCGTACCCCACGAGGAGAGCGGCCAGGCAGGGCCCTGAGCCGCCGGGGCAAGCGAACGGCAATCCTGCCCAAAGACTTCCGCGGACCTGCTCAGATCTCGTTGGCCATCGAATAGATGCCGTGCCCTTCTTGCTTGAGCTTGCCCTCGGCCACGAGCTCATCCCAGACGCCGGCGGGATGGCCCGGAGGCGGCGTGATGCCGCCGATGCGCGACGTCTTGCTGCCGGGGCTCAGCCCGGACTGATCGTCCAGACGCATCAGCTTGAGCCGCTTCTTGAATGCCTTGTAAGCGTGCTTGCGTTCTTCTTCAGTGGCCATGCACGGAACTCCGCTGGTATTTTCGGTGTGGGTGTTCAGCGTTGCGACTTGCCCGATTGTGGCGCGGGGAAACCCGGCTTGTCCAGAGTGATGGAGGCGGCCAGACGTCATGTCCAGAACCACCGGCTGGAAGGAAGTGCGGTCCTGGATCATGTCTGCTTTTCCGTTCCGGGCTGACAGTGCCAAGCAGTTGGGGCGCTGCGAGGCCGCGTGGCAGAAGCTGTCTCCAGCGGCCCGGCTGGCCTATCTGAACGAGGTGCCGGCGCAGGATCGTTCCCGGCGCGCGACCGGCCCTGCGCAGGGCGCAAGCGCTGACATCTTCGCTCCCGAAGTGCTTCAGGAACTGGAAGCGGCCGGATTGGTGGAGCGGAAGAGCGAGCGGTTCGGCAAACCGCGTGATCGGGTCTTCGCGACGCTGCTCAGTTCCGAGTTCCTGGAGCATGTGCGCGCACTCGACCGGTATCACCTGCTCCGGAAGGTGAATCCGACGCTGCTGCAAGCTTACGTGAGCGACGCCTCCAACATGGGGGCGGATGTGATCGTCGACACTCTGCTCCAGGAAGTCGGCATCGATGAGTATCTCGAGTTTGAGGAGATCGTGGGAAATTACGTGGCCAGTCATCGCTGGCCCGAATGGGTCTCCGGATGGCTCCAGAACCCCGTCTGCGCCTCAAGTTCTCCAGGTGCTGCGCGAGGCGAACGGCCCGCTCACGCGCGACCGGATTGTTGCGAAGCTGCCCGACGTGCCGGCCCCCGCGCTCCAGGAAGCCCTTGATGTCCTGAAGGCTTGCCTGGTTCTGTTCGAGGATCTCGACCCGGCAACTCTGGAGATCGTCATCGGGCTGTTGCCCATCGTGCGCGCGGGCATGGCGCGTGCGCTTCAGCCCCGCGCGCGTCCACCGCTGGCCGTGGCCAGTCAGCTCGAGGTTTACGGGCCGGAAGCAGGGTTCGTGGTGGACGATCTGCGAGCCTTCTTGCTGGAAATGCTTGTCGAGCCGGCCAGGTTGCGGCAGGACGGCCAGATCTATCAGAAGGACATGGATCGGATCCTGGGCGGGTTCACGCCATACCCCCTGGATCTGGTCCATGCCCTGAAGCTGACCTTTGACAGGCGGCTCTCCCAGGCCGGCGGATGGGCGCGGCTTCTGGAATTGGTGAGCGACATCAAGCAATCCGTGCCGCGGCGTCTGGAGGTCTCTCCCCGGGGAAGGGCCTGGCTTTCCAGCAGTCTTGAGGCACAGTACGAGGCGGTCTATGAATTGCCCCTTCTCCAACCCGAACAAGGCGACGTCAATCAAGGCCTGGAGTTGTTCTCACTTCTTGACGGCGAGTACCACGGCTTCGGCGCCGACTTCCGGTTCCTGGCGTATGACGTGTCCGCCGTGCCAGTCCGCGGGGACGAGAAACCGAAACGCCGCCAGGTCCGGACCGGCGACCACCAGGCGCTCCGCGATTCGATGTTCCGTTCTCTTGAGATGATGCAGCCAGGGGTCTTTCACGCATTGGAGGATCTCCTGGGCCATCTGGTCTTCGGCGAGTTCAATCCTCTTCTGCTCGGGCGGAAGAGCCATGAAGAGGTCAACGTATTTGTGGCTTCCCGGCACGTCCCGCCCCTGTTCGAGCGCAGGGAGGAGGTAGCCCGGTCCATGCTGGCGGCTCTCTTCCACAAGCGGCTGATTCCGCTGGGCTGCGTGCAGACGGCCGTCACGGCCAGACATATCTTGTGCGTTGCCCGCACGCCCCGGCTCGACGCCTACTTCGGTCGCAAGCCGGCGGCGGCCGAGACGTCGACACCGGCGCCATCTCAGACGCGCGTGGTGGTCCAGCCGGATTTCAGCATCATCGTCATTGGAGTTGATATGGCTCCTGCGGCCGAGCTGGTCCCCTTCTGTGATCGTGAGAAGCACGGCGGTCACGGGGCCCTCACGCTTCGATTGACACGGGAATCCCTGGTCCGGGCCGTGGCGCAAGGCATGTCGCCCTCGGAGATCATTGGCCGGCTCCAGGGCGTGGCCAGCAATGATGTCCCCGCCAACGTACTTCGCCAGGTCAGCGACTGGTGCGGCTGGGTCCGCAGGGCGAAGGTGTCGACCGGCACGATCATCCGCTGCCCTGATGCCGAAACGGCTGACCGGGTTGTGGCGGTGCTCAGGAAGGAGGTCGAACGTCTCAGCGAATCCGTCGTCCTGCTCCGCCGCCGGAGTCTCTCGGCGGCCGAACGGAGCAAGCTGCGCGAGCAGGGGGTGCTCATCGACGCAGAGTGAACGCCACTGCCGTGGGCGCTCAGCGGACCGACCGCCTTCGGGCGGCAGGGCGTGTCACTGGCATCCCCTCGGGCGTGGGATGACGTGAGCGCAATCAAGGCGTGCGCGAACGCAACGGGTTCACACCAGAACCCAGACATCCCCGTCGCGGACCTGCACGGGAAAGCGGTGCACCCGTTCTCCAGGGATGGTGGTGCACCGGCCGTCGCGGAGTCGGAATTGCCAGCGGTGCAAGGGGCAGACCACCTCGCCCTCGGCGATCCAGCCCTGACCCAGCGACCCGCCAGCGTGCGGGCAGCGGTCCCCGAGCGCTGCGGCGGTGTTCCCCTCCCGGAAGAGGGCCACACGCAGGCCAAGCACCTCGCGGGCGAGGCCGCGCCCAGCGGGCAACTCGTCAAGCCGGCACATTTTGACCCATTCGGCCATACCGTGCCCTCATCCAATCGATCCCGGTCGGAAATCAGCGAGCCTAGGACTTGCGTCCGAGGCTGCCACAACTGTACATTTTAGGAATTCGTGTCGGCCTTGCCCAAGGCCTTGCCGTGGTCCGACCTGGTGCTCGTGCGGGGTGTCTTCCGGTGCAGCGTCCTCTCTCCCGTTTGGTGCCTGCCTGGTGCCTGGTTGTGCTGGCCTGCTTGCAGGCGGGCTGCGACCTCAAGGAGCATTCGGTGCCTGACCTCGTCTGGGGCATCCACGGCACGCATCCCGGCTGGCTGCACAAGCCGCGGGTCGCCGCGTTTGACGCCGAGGACCAGCTCTACATCGCCGACCTGACGGACCGGATCCAGGTCTTCGACCGCGACGGGCAGTACCTGCGGGGCTGGCGCACGCCCGATTTTAACGTCGACGGCCCGAGCGGGCTCTCCATCGATCGCCATGGCCGCTTGCTGGTGGCGGACACCCACTTCTACCGGGTGCTGGTGTACTCGCGGGAGGGGTCGATGCTGTTCCAGATCGGCGACGGGATCCAGGGTACCACGCCGGGCCGGTTCGGTTACCCGACGGACGTCGTCCTCGACAGTGCCGGCCGGTTTTACGTCGCCGAGTATGGTGAGAACGATCGCATTCAGGTCTTCTCGCCGGAAGGCAAGTGGCTGCGCGAGTGGGGCGGCCATGGTTACGAGCCGGGCGAGTTCCTGCGGCCGCGGGCGCTGGCCATCGACGAGAACGACCGGCTCTATGTGGCTGATAGCTGCAACCACCGCATCCAGGTGTTCGACACGGATGGAAAACTGCTACGGATGTGGGGCACGCGGGGAACCGAGCCCGGCCAGCTCAGCTATCCGTACGACCTGGCGCTGGGGCCGGACCACAACCTCTACGTCTGCGAGTACGGCAATCACCGCGTCCAGAAATTCACACGCGACGGTCTGCCCCTGGGGACGTGGGGCCGGTCGGGGCGCGGGCCGGGCGAGCTGTTCAATCCCTGGGCCCTGGCCGTGGACCATCTGGGTGAGGTCTCGGTGATCGACTCGAACAACCACCGTGTCCAGCGGTTCCGGCTCTAGCGGCCAGGCGGCAGCGGATTCGCGGAGCAACGAGGCTTCCTGGAGGATCAAAGGGCGATGGTCGGAAACCTGTCGATCGCGTTCGGCCAGCCCTGGTGGCTGATCCTGCTTCCGCTCATCCTGCCTCCCCTGGTCTGGGTGAGCTTCCGCAGCCTGGCGGGGCTGGGCCGGGCGCGGCGGGCCCTGTCCATCCTCTTCCGGGCCGCCGTGATCACGCTCATCGTGCTGGCGCTGGCGGAAACACAGAGCGTGCGCCGGTCGGACCGGCTGACCACGCTCTTCGTTGTCGACGCGTCGAACAGCATGCCCCGCGAGCAGCAGATGGGGGCCATCGACTACGTCCGGGGCGCGTCTCGGAAGCGCCGCCGCGACGACATGGCCGGCATGATCGTCTTCGGCAAGTCGCCCCGCGTCGAGGTCCCGCCCGCTCCCAGCGAGCTCAACCTGCCGATGGGCATCGAGAGCACGATCGACCCCGAGAACACCGATCCCGGCGCTGCGCTCAAGCTCGCACTGGCCGCCTTTCCCGAAGACACGGCGCGGCGGGTCGTGATGATCTCTGACGGGAACGAGAACCGGGGCAACCTGCTCGAGCAAGCCATGGCGGCCAAGGCGCTGGGCGTCCAGGTCGACGTCGTACCGATCGACTACCGCTACGACCGTGAGGTCCTGGTGGAGAAGGTCTCGATTCCGCCCGACGTGAAGAAGGGTGAGACGGTCAACATCAACGTGGTCATCCGCGCCAGCGAGCCCACCCGCGGCACGTTGCAAGTTTTCCAGAAAGCCGACAACTACCGTGCCCCCGCGTCCGGCAACGAGAAGCCCGTGCCCGTGGAGCTACAGCGCGGCATCAATGTCTTCACGCTCCAGCAGCTCATCACCGAGCCGAACTTCTACACCTTCACAGCCGAGTTCATCCCCGAACAGGACAGCGGCGACAAGCGGTCGATCAACAACGTTGCGGAGGGCTTCACCCACGCTCGCGGCAAGGCGCAGGTGCTGTTGATCGAGGGGACCGCCGGAGAGCACGTCGAGTTGATCAAGGCCCTGCGCGAGAAGGAGATCGAGGTCAAGCCGCTGGTGGCGCCCCGGATCGACGGCTCGGGCGGGGTCGGCGGCGACCTCTTGCCGACCGACCTGGGCAGCTTCAACCCTACGATGCGGTGATCCTGGCGAACGTCCCCAAGGAAGCGTTCACCGAGTCTCAGCACCAGCTCCTGGCCTCGAACTGTCATGACATGGGCGCGGGGCTGCTGATGCTCGGCGGCCGCGACAGCTTTGGCGCCGGGGGGTGGATGAACACTCCGGTCGAGAAAGCCCTGCCGGTGGACATGCAGATCAAGGCGCTCAAGGTGCAGGGCATCGGCGCCATGGTGCTGATCATGCACGCCAGCGAGATCGCCGAGGGCAACTACTGGCAGAAGGTGGTGGCCAAGGCGGCCATCAATGCGCTTTCCAGCTACGACTACACGGGGATGATCCACTGGGAGGGCCAGGAAGCCTGGCTGTTCACGCTGCGGCCGATCGGCACGGGCCGGGGGACGATGCTCAAGGCGATTGACCGGATGACGCCCGGCGACATGCCCGATTTCGACCCCTCGCTGATCATGGCCATGAAGGGGCTCAACGGCGTGCGCGATGCGATGACGAAGCACATCGTCGTCATCAGCGACGGCGACCCCACGCCGCCGACCAGCAGCGTGATCAACCAGCTCGTCGCCAGCCGCGTCACCGTCACCACGGTGCTCACGGCCGCCCACGGAGCAGACAGTAACGCCACGAATGTGATGCGCAACCTGGCGCAAAGGACCAAGGGACGCTTCTACAACGTCACCAACCCGCGCGCCTTGCCTCGCATCTACCAGAAGGAAGCACGAACGATTTCCCGCCCGCTCATCTACGAGCAACAGACCCCCTGGGCGCCGCGGCTGAACAGCCCGCTGACCGAGCCGGTGATGCGCCTCAGTGACGACCTGCCGCCGATCACCGGTCTGGTGCTGACCTCGCCCAAGGAGAACGAGCTGGTGGAGATCCCGATCGTCTCGCCCCAACCCACCGGGCAGGTCAACCCGGTACTGGCGCACTGGAGCTACGGGCTGGGCCGCGCGGTCGCCTTCACTTCGGACGCCGGCCGGCGCTGGGCCAAGGCCTGGCCGGACTGGCCCACCTACGCGGCCTTCTGGTCGCAGGTGGTGCGCTGGAGCATGCGGCCCGCCGACCGCGGCAACCTCACGCTCTCGTTGCGCCGGGAGGAAGGGCGGATCAAGGTGGTGGTCGACGCGCTGGACAAGGAGAACCAGTTCCTCAACTTCTTGCAGATCCAGGGCAACATGGTCGATCCCGAGCTCAAGTCGCACACTGTGGAGCTGGTCCAGACCTCGCCGGGCCGGTACGAGGCCACGATCGAGAATGCCGAGGCGAGCGGCAACTACTTCGTGAACCTGGGATACCGCGGCCCCGACAAGACCCAGGGAGTCATCTCCTCGGGCGTCTCGGTCCCCTATTCCGACGAGTACCGCGAGCTGCGTCGAACCCGACCACGCTGGAAACACTGGCGAGCCTCACCGACGGCCAGGTGACCTCCTGGAAGGCCAGCACCGACGGCCGCATCGACCTGCCGCGGACACTCGGTGCAGTGGACCACTTCCGCCGCGACCCTGGTCTTGTCATCCCCCGCTCGTTCGCGGCGCTCTGGCCGACCTTGCTCTGGCTGGCGGCCTGCCTGTTCCTGGGCGACGTCGCCGTCCGCCGGATCGCTCCGGATATGGACCGGGTGAAGCTTGCCCTGGCCAACGAGTGGAACCGGCTGCGCGGCCACAACCTCGAGAAGAGCAGCGACTACCTCGACAAGCTGCGCACGCGCAAGGCCGAGGTCGGCGAGCAGCTCGATCGCTCGCGGTTCGCTTCGCGGTTTGATACCCCGGCCGCGGATGCGCCCGGCCGCGAGGCCGCGGCCAGCGGCGCCGCGGTGCTCGGCGGCTCGCGCGCGAGGAGCGCGAGACCTTGCGCCCGGCAGCGGGACCAGGCCCCGGCGGCGGGCTGGCTCCGGATGCCCCCAGGGCCGAAGAGGCCAGCTACACCAACCGCCTGCTCAAGGCCAAGCAGCGCGTCTGGGAAGACCGCGAGAAAGAGAAAGACAAGGACAAGCGCGATCCCGGGGCCGGGACGTGAGCCGGGGCCGGGACGTGAGCCGGGGCCGGCCCCCGGCCAGCAAGAAGCCGCTCGAGACATGACGAACATCACCAGCCTCGCAGACCAGACAAGAAAGGATCGCCGCCGATGTCCCTCGCGTCGTCAGAGTCGATGGAAGCCCGCACCGACGAGTTCCGGACCCGGTACAACCAGGTGAAGGACGAGATCTCCAAGGTGATCGTGGGCCATGATGAGATCGTCCACGGAGTCCTCACCTGCCTCTTCATCGGCGGGCATGCCCTGCTGGAAGGCGTGCCGGGCCTGGGCAAGACGCTGCTGGTGCGCACCCTCGCCGATGCGCTCAGCCTCGATTTCAATCGCATCCAGTTCACCCCCGACCTGATGCCCGCGGACATCATCGGTACGAACATCGTGATGGAGGCGCCCGACGGCCGCCGGCTCTTCGAGTTCCAGCCCGGGCCGGTCTTCAGTCAGATCGTCCTGGCCGACGAGATCAACCGGGCGACGCCCAAGACCCAGTCGGCCCTGCTCGAGGCCATGCAGGAGCACTCGGTCACCATCGGCGGCCACATGCACCGGCTCAAGGAGCCGTTCTTCGTGATGGCGACCCAGAACCCGATCGAGCAGGAAGGAACGTATCCCCTGCCCGAAGCCCAGCTCGACCGGTTCCTGTTCAAGCTGATCGTGGGTTACTCGACCCGGGACGAGCTGGTGACGATTCTGGACCGCACCACGCGCGGCGAGTCTCCCCGGGCCGAGAAATCGATGGACGGAGAGACTTTGATCCGCTTCCAGAACCTGGTGCGCGAGGTGATCATCGCACCGCACGTGCAGGACTATGCCATCCGCCTTGCCCTGGCCACGCATCCCCGCGGACCGTTCGCTGCCGACGTGACGAACCAGTACATCCGCTGGGGGTCAAGTCCCCGCGGGGTGCAGACCCTGGTGCTCGCGGCCAAGGTGCGGGCCCTGCTCGACGGCCGCTACAACGTGTCGTTCGAGGACCTGCGGCGCGTCTACCTGCCGGGGTTGCGGCACCGCGTGCTGCTCAACTTCGAGGCCCAGGCCGAAGGCGTTGATCCGGACGAGGTGCTGCTGAAGGTCCTGGAATCCGTTCCCGAGAAAGCCGAGGCGCGGGTTGCGGCCGTGGCCTAGACGCCGTTGATCCAGAGCGCGACACCACCAGGCGGAACCACCCCATGCACGACATCTACGACCCTCCTCCCGTCCCAGAAGTGGACTGGGAGCCGACCCGCAGCGAGCCGCTCGTCTTCTCCAGGGGTGACGTGCTCTGCCTGGCCGCGCTCTGCGCGGGCCTCATGACCATCGCGCTGCTCGCCTGGCGGAACGAGCCGATCCTGGCCCTGATCTCGGCCTGCGCGGGTACGCTGGTGATCCTGGAGAGCTGGTTCACGGCACTCGGATTCCTGCACCGCTGCCCGCCGGTCAGCCTGAAATTCCGCTGGACGATCTTCCTGGCCGCGATCGTCCCCTGGCTGGTCGGCCTGGGCTTCGCCGTGGCGCTTCTGCTGTGCCTGTTCTGGATCTCGGACCACCTGGTGTGAAAACCCACCGAGGGTGGTGTTTTTCTTGAGCCCCTGCCCCGCACCGAGGCTTGCCAATGTCTGAAACCGCGCAGCCTACCCCGACCGCGAGGAACCCGACGGAGCGTCCCGCGCCTCGAAACGGCGCGGGTTCGGGTGCCGGCCCGCTGCTGGACCCCGACTTCCTGCACAGGCTGGAGCAGCTCGAGCTGGTCAGCCGCAAGATCATCATGGGCCGCATGAAGGGTGAGCGCAAGAGCCGCAGGAGGGGCTCGTCGGTTGAGTTCGCCGAGCATCGCAACTACACGGTGGGTGACGACCTCCGGCATATTGACTGGAACGTCTACGGCCGTCTCGACAAGCTCTTCCTCAAGCTCTTTCTCGAGGAAGAAGACCTGCATGTGTACACGCTTCTGGACACCAGCCTGTCCATGAACTTCGGCACGCCGAGCAAGCTGCGTTACGGCAAGCAGGTGGCGGCCGCCCTGGCGTTCGTGGGCTTGTGCAACCACGACCGGGTGATCATGGACACATTCGCGACCCGGCTGGACCAGGGCATTCCCAGCGTCCGCGGCCGGTCGCAGATGTGGCGGGTGATCAGTTATCTCGAGAACCTGGCGGCCTCCGGAGAGAGCGACCTCAAGGCCGCCGCCCGCGAGTTCGCCATCCGGCACGCCGGCAAGGGGGTTGTCGTCGTCATCTCTGATTTTCTTGACAAGCATGGATATGAAGACGCGCTGCGTTACCTGCTGGCACGGAACATGGACATCTACGTGATCCACCTCCTGAGCCAGGAGGAGGTCGAGCCGGAGCTGGTGGGGGACCTGAGGCTCGTCGACGTCGAGGACGACGACGTGGCCGAGATCACCATGAGCGCGCCCTTGCTCAAGAAGTACAAGGACAACCTGAACGCGTTCGTCGGCGGGCTCAAGGAGTGGTGCACCAGGCGTGGAATTACTTATATCTTTACTACCAACCAGTATCCCTTCGACAAGCTCATCCTCAATTACCTGCGGGAGCGGGGGCTCGTGAAATGAACGGCTGGTGGATCACGAGCCCCTGGATCTTTTACGGCATCGCGGGCGCCGTCGTGGCTTATGTGCTTTACATGATGCTCAGCAGGCGCAAGGGCGAGCGCTCGCAGCTTGCCGGCCGCGAGCGGGAGGCTCTGAGTCAGGAAGCGGAGGTTGACCCGGCATGTTCTGGAACCTGTTCGGCCGCCTGAACGCGATTGGCGGCTCGCTCGATCTGATCTCTCCCCTGTCCGCGGCGCGGTGGGCGGTCCTCGCCGGAGTGCCGGTGGGGATCATCGCACTCTACTTTCTGAAGCTGAAGCGCAGGCCGGTCAATGTCCCCAGCACGCTGCTCTGTGCAAGAGCCTCGAGGACCTGCATGTCAACAGCCTCTTTCAGCGGCTGCGACGCAATTTGCTGCTCTTCCTTCAACTTCTCGCCGTGGCGCTGGCAATGCTGGCGCTGGCCGGACTGCGCAGCCGGGGAACCAGCGGGCCCGGCCAGCGCTACGTGCTCATGATCGATAACTCGGCCAGCATGTCCGCCACTGACGTGCCGCCCAGCCGGCTGGAGAACGCCAGGGAGAAGGCGCGCAAGGTGGTGCAGGCGATGGAGGGGGACGACCTGGCGATGGTCATCTCCTTCGGCGAGTCCGCCCGGGTGGTGTCGAACTACACCAGTGACAAGCGTTCCTTGCTCCAGCGCATCGACGCCATCCCCGCAAGCCAGGCGACCACGTCGCTCCGCGAGGCGCTCCAGGTGGCCGCCGGCCTGGCCAACCCGTCCCGACAGCTCGGCGAGGGCGTTGTCGCCACCCTTGCCCCCGCCACGCCCAAGCTCTACGTCTACACCGACGGCGGATTCCCGGATGTGGAGGGATTCAGCCTGGGGAACCTGGAACCCGAGGTCGTGGTGATCGGCCCGCCGGCTCCGCCCTACAGGGCGCCTGGGACGGCCGAGGCCGCCGATGCACCTGGTGCGAAAGCCAGGGCGCAGAACCCGTCCGACAACGTGGCGATCGTCGCGCTCCAGGCTCGGACCGGCGACGAGCGGCCCGATATCTACCAGCTTTTCGGACGGGTGCACAACTTCCGCGGCGAGCGTGTGGACACCGAGGCACAGCTCATCCGCCACTCCGCCGACAATCCCGCGGCCGAGGGCGAACTGATTGACGCGATCGCTCTCCAGCTACCGCCCCAGAGCGACCAGTCCTTCAAGTTCGACATCCCCGACACGGGACTGGCCGAGCTCGAGGTGAAACTCACGATCAAGGACGCCCTGGAAGTGGACAACCGTGCCTTCGCGATTGTGGGCAACGCCCGCAAGGCCCAGGTGCTGGCAATCACCGCGGGCAACCGCTACCTGAGCGACGCCTTCAACACGCCCACCGCGATCACCAGCGCAGACGTGCGTATCGCCACGCCCGAGGAAGCCAAAGGTGAGGACCTGGCACGCGAGATCCGCGGGGGCCGGTTCGACCTGGTGATCTACGACGGCGTCCGCCCCGATGCTCCCCCCGAGGCCAACACCCTCTACTTCGGAGCGCTTCCACCCGGCCCTGCGTACGCGAACCCCAGGCCGGTCGAGCAGCCGGTCATCCTGGACTGGAACATCTCGCACCCGCTGATGCAGTACGTCCGCGACCTCTCGCTTGTCTTCGTCGCCAGGGCCAGCATCATCGAGCTGCCGCCGGGCGCGACCTCGCTGATCGAGAGCAACCTGGGACCCCTGGCGTTCACTGCCCCGCGCGAAGGCTTCACCGACGTGGTGGTCCTGTTCCCGCTGCTCGACGGGACGACGGCGAACACGACCTGGTTTCGCTTCATCAGCTTTCCGCTGTTCCTGCTGAACAGCATGCAGGCCCTGGGCAACGTCCGCGAAGGCACCGGAGACGAGACCCGGTCCCCCGGCCGCCCTGTCATCCTCCGCGCCGAGACCCTCGGGAAGGACCTGGTGATCGCTCCTCCTGGCGGAGGTGCCGGGGAGCGGCTGTCGCACACTCCGCAAGGCACCTTCGTGTATAACCAGGCCGCCACGACGGGCCTCTACCACGCGCGCTGGGAGCCCGCCGGCATGCTTCCCTTCGCCGTCAATCTCTTCGACTTCCGCGAGAGCGACCTCGCACCGCGCGGCCTGGTGCCCGAGGGCACACCCGAGAACCTGGCCGAATCCTACAAGATCAAGATCGGCTACAGCACCGTCGCCGCCACCCAGCAAATCAAGGAGCGGCAGCAGGACTGGTGGAAATACTTCGCCTGCGCCGCCCTGGCTATCCTGCTGGTGGAGTGGTACATCTACAACAAGCGCGTTTATATTTAGTAATGCGATTTTCCGCCGAATGGGCAAGCCGTACGCGCCGCGACCAGCAAGCTCGAAGGCAGCATCAATTCCTTCATACGGAAGTGGTCCGGAGCACGAAGCAGCTCACTTCGGGCGGGCAGCCGTAGCGGTACGGGTGCTTGCCGGCGACGCCCTCGCTGACATGCAAGAGCGTCTGCCCCGCTCGGAAGAAGCCGCGGTCGAACCGCCTTGAATAGACGCTGGGCATGAACAGCGGGCCGAACGCCGGCAGGCGAATCTGGCCGCCGTGGTTGTGGCCGGAGAGCATCAGCTCCACGCCCCAGTCGCGGGCCTTGTAGAACTGGTCCGGCGAATGGCTCAGCAAGATCCGGAAATCGGCCGGGGGGACGAGATCCGCGGCCAGTGCCGGGCCCCAGGGAGCCGAGGTTCCGCCGATCGCCAGCCGGGCGCCGGCGTGCTCGAGCACGCACCAGCGGCCCTCCAGCGAACTGAACCCGGCGTCCTCCAGCGCCGTCATGACGCGCTGGGGGCCGTGCTCGACGTCGTGGTTCCCGAGGATCGCATACTTGCCCAGCCGGCCCTCCAGCGGCGCGAGCACCGGTTCGATCCAGGCCACGGCTTCGTCGGCGTCGACCAGGTCTCCGGTCACGAGCACCAGGTCGGCCCTCCACTCCAGGCAGGCGTCCACCACGCGCTCGAAATAGGTGCGCCGGTAACAGGCGCGAAGTGCAGGTCGCTGAGCTGCACGATCGTCAGCCCATCCAGCGCAGGCGGCAGGCCGGGATCGATCAGGGTCCACTCGCTGCGCCGCAGCTTGAGCGATTCGTTTCCGGGCAACCGCAAGAGCCAGTGGCCTTTGCCCGCGCCGACGAAGGCGTCGACGCCGTGCTGGTCGTCAAGATCGAGAAGGTCCGTCCGGCCTTCCACGCCCGCGGGCCGCGGCCGCATGCCCAGGAGCAGCGAGCTGATCGGCAAGACCAGGCCGCCGGAGACGGTGCAAAGCAGGGCATAACCGCGCAAGGGCCACGGCCAGGTCCACCAGGGCTCGCGGAGATGCCGGCAGAGCAGGAAGGCTGCCGAGCCGCCCACGACGGCCAGCAGCACGAGGCGTAGCCGCCCCAGGTTCCGCTCGCTCAGGCCCCAGCCGCTGGTGATATTCACGGCCAGGACGAAGTGATAGAGGTGGCCCAGCGCCGGCACGGCCAGGGTGCCGAGTGCCCCGAGCCACGGCTGCTCAAGACTCATGGCGAATCGCCTCCGCGGCCCGTGACCCCGCGCTGGGGCCGTCGCCGGCCGCCTCAGGCGCCGCCGGCGCCGGCGGCACGCCGTCGTTGCCCTCGGTTCCGTGGCTTACTGGTCCGGGTGAGGTGGCCGCCCGCAGCGCCTGCTCGACGGCCTCCATCAAGCGATCGGAGCGGAACGGCTTGTAGAGCACCGTCTGCAACCCCTCCTGGCGCGCCTTGACGATCGAATGCGTGGGGTCGTAGCCAAAGCCTGTCATGAGGATGATCGGCGTCTGCGGCTGGACCTCGTGCAGCCTGTGATAGATCTGGTAGCCGTCGAGGTCGGGGAGCCGGATGTCCACGAGCGCGGCGGAATAATGGGTCTGGCGCATCAGGGCGACCGCCTCGTGGCCGTCGCGGGCTGTCTCCACGAAGGCGCCCTGCACGCCAAGCAGATGATGGGCCGATTTGCGGATCGATTCGTCGGCATCGACCACCAGCAGCCGCACGCCCGCCAGCCGCGAGACCGGTACCTGCACGTTCTGCCGGGGCTGCGATACGATCGCCGCGCCCACGTTGTGAATGATGCTGCGGATCTCTCGAGCGCGGAAGAGCAAATGGCGCAGCCGGGCCACGATGTCGTCGTCATGGCCGGCGTAGCGGTCGAGCACCGTCGTGGCATCGGTGATGATGTCGTCCAGCGGCAGTGCCAGCTCGCGGCTGATCGCCTGGACCGAGGCACTCGCCGTGCTGTGCTTCTCGGCCTGGAGCAATTCCAGCGTGTTCAGGGCCGAGGCGATGTTGCGGCCATAGATCTCCAGGAACTGGCGGTCGCGGTCGTCAAAGTTGTTCGGCTGGGGGCTCTCCACGTTGAGCGTCCCCACCACCGTGCCGTGGAACACCAGGGGGACCGTCAGCGAGCTCCGCGCATTCTCGGCGCCCGTGATGTACAGCGGATCCTTGGTGGTGTCCGGCGCCAGGTAGCTCTGGCCGGTTGCGGCCACGAAGCCCGTCACACCGTTCCCTTCTTTACTCGCCATCAGCTCGCGCGTGGCGGAGAGCGGAGACATGCCCTCACTGAGCAGGGGGACAAGCTTGCCGGTGTCCTTCTTGAGCAGGCGGATCTCGATGTAGTCCAGGCCCATCAGATCTTTCATGTGACGGGCGATGTTGTACTTCAGGAGGTCCGTCCGTTCCTCGACTCCAAGCTGCGCCAGTTCCTCGGGCGTGAGATCCGCGAGTTCGTCTCCTGCCTTGGCAATCGCGGTGACCTTGAGCTGCTGCTGGGTCTCGTCGGTGATCTCGCGGGTGAGGGCAATGAGGTGGGTGAGCGTGCCGGCCGCGTCATGGACGGGCGTCACCGTCACCCGCACGTAGCGGCACCCGCGGATCTTCATCACCGTGCTCGCCGGCGCACGCGAGGCGGCCGCTGTGGTGAACGGACAGGTTTGCTTATCGAGGATCTCCGATTCGGCCAGCACCTGGTAGAAGGTGCCCCCGGCGGCCTGCGCCTGGGGGTCTGCCAGCGACACGAACTCGGGGTTTGCCCAGATGATCCGCAGGTCCGGGTCGACCACGGCCACGCCGTCGGCAATCGCGTCGAGAATCTCCTCGGCCTGGATGATCATGCCCACCCAGCGCACGGCCGCAAGCTGCGTGGCATCGACGAACACCCCGCAGAAGTCCGTGTCGCGCAGCAGGGCGATGGCCCTGGAGATGGAATGCACCGTCTCCAGGTCGAACGCCTGGCCCAGCTTTTCGAGCGTGGACTTGCCGCGCGACGTTTCGCGATCGATGACCAGCAGTCGAGGGTTGTCGGCCACGGCTCGGATCCTGGCTCAGGCGCGGCACGGCCGGAGGAGACGTTCCGGCGCACGCGCCGGCACACGGACGAAAGTACATGGTGGAGAACATCCTAACGCTAGAGCATGGGAAGGGGCAAGGCAAGCCGCGGTCAGGCGTGACGGCCGCTTGACCGGGGGCACCGGCCGACGTAACTTCAGGATGTCCAGTCATGGGCACCAGGTGCCCGAGATCTCGAGCAGCGGCGCTCCGCAGAAGGCATTCCCCATGCGATTGACCGAAAGGCTCACCGCCCAGCATGGCGCCTTGCTGGTCGTGGACATGCAAGAAAAGCTTCTGGCGGCCATGGCTGACCGGGTGCTGCTCACCGAGAACATCGTGCGGCTGATCCGTGCCGCCACACTGCTGGAGATGCCCGTCTGGGCCACCGAGCAATACCCCCGCGGGCTGGGCCCCACCGTGGGCCCCCTGGCCGCCCTGCTCCCCGAACGGCCCTCCAAGATGACCTTCCATTGCTGTGCCGTGCCGCGACTGGTGGAGCAGCTTTACAGCCGGCACATTCGCCACATCACGGTGGCCGGCATCGAGGCCCACGTCTGCGTGGCCCAGACCGCCGTCGAATTGCTTGACCTCGGCTTTCGTGTGCAAGTTCCCGCCGATGCCGTCAGCTCGCGTCACCGCTTCGACTGGGAGTTCGCCATCCGCCGCCTCGAGCACGCCGGAGCCGTCGTCTCCAGCACCGAAGCCGTCCTCTTCGAATGGCTAGAATCGGCCGACCGCCCCGAGTTCAAGACCATCAGCACGATGGTGAAAGAGCGAGCGACGTGAGCCGCGTTGCCTTCAGGCAATCCGCGGGCTCCCGTCGCGTGTACCGCCCCCCGTAGGGACAGCTTGACGTGTTCTACGAGGTGGGACCAGTCCTGGACTGATCCGGCTCGGCAGTCCGACGCCGGACGCCAAGCTCCTGCTTGAGTTCCGGGATCCTCAGGACTTCGCTGAGATCCTGCAAGATCGCCTGCTTGCGCCGTTCGACTTGCTCCATGCGCATCTCGGCCAGTTGAACCTCGGTGCGCTGGATCACAACCCGAGCCTCGGCGGCGCCAAGATCATCCATGGCATGGGCTGCCTCGTCCGGGCTGACCACTTTTTTCTCTGCCATCTTCTTCGTGCTTGCCGCGGTCCTGGCTGTCGAGGCCCGTTGACTGTCGGCGAGCTTGAGCTCGGCCTGCTTCTTGAGCAGCTCGATCTTCAGCCGCACGAGTTCGTCGGACAGGTCCTCACCCATCCCCTGAAGCTTGGCCATCAGCAGCCGGATGTCATCCAGACACTTCTGATAAGCCTCGCGGTCGATGGCTCCAACGTCAAGAAGCTGCTTGCTTCTCCGGAAATGCGCCACCGCGATATCAAGCTGCGCATTGACTTCCCGGAGCGACGAATGCCCGGAATCCATCATCCCCAACACATCGTTTCCCCTGGGCAGCGCTGGGACTCTCCTTTCTAGCAGTGGAAGATTATTCAATGCGTCTTGAGGCGGCGGTGGCGGATTCGGCAGGCCAGTGAGTTGATC
Source organism: uncultured Planctomycetaceae bacterium (assembly GCA_963833985.1). Lineage (GTDB taxonomy): Bacteria > Planctomycetota > Planctomycetia > Isosphaerales > Isosphaeraceae > Aquisphaera. The sequence goes on along the minus strand of CAWIAD010000002.1, from coordinate 3,004,389 downwards.
GAACGTGGCGGGCATCGGCAGAACGACCGGCACAGGCGGCAACTGCCGCTGGGCGACTGCCGGGGCAACTACGTCGGACGGGCCGAGATCCTCAGCACGAGCCGGAGGAAGTTGCGTTTGCGGCCCTTGCGTTTGCGGCCCTTGAAGCGGCGCGGAGTCAGGAGGATTCACGCTCGGGACCGCAGAAACCGGGGGGGGCTCATTCGGAACGACTCCGTGAGTTCGAAAGGGGAAAACGAGGTCTTGCGCCCCGGCCGCGGGGGCTTGCGGCCGACCCATTCGCTCGAGCAACAGGTCCAGCTTGCGTTCCAGCTCGGCCAGCCGTGTTTCCACGCCGGACGCACCAGGGCCCGGACCAGGAACGGACACCGGCGGCCTGGCGGCGGGGATCATGTCAAGCTCGGGAGTTGGCGTGGCCGGCGGCACGGAGGTCCTCGGCGCGGTCTTTTGAGCCGGCACGGGCTGCGCATCCTGCTGGCCCGGCCCCGACGATCCCAGCGCGAATGCGCCGGCGGAGAGCCCGCCGGCGAGCAGGCCCGCCGTCGTCAGTCCTGCCGCGATGATCTTCATCTGAGTCACTGCCATGGTCGTGAGCACTCCTTGAGCCAGGGTCGTGGCCGACCCGGAGAGAGAAGGAGATCCGGAACTGATGAGAGAGAGCAAGGCCGGGCGAACTCCAGTGCCTGTCATCTCCAGGGCCCGAGCCGCGGCCGCGACCGTCGCCCGCACCAGCGGCTCTGGCACGGCCGTCGTCAATGACCGGATGGAGATCCCAGGCGTCAGGCCCAGCAGGGGCGCGGCCTGTGTACAACCCCGGCGCGCCAGCCGCTCCTTGAGCAGCGCACGGCCTCGCGCCAGCCGGCTGCGCACGGTTCCCACCGGACAGGCCAGCGCCGCGGCCGCCTGGTCGTGGGTCTGCTCGTTGAGATAGCACAGGACAATCGGTGCGCGGTACTTCTCCGGCAGGCGGTTCAGCTCCTGATCGAGCAACAGCCCGGTCTCGTCGGGCTCGGGCAAGACCGCGGCGGAGAAATCATCCAGGAGCGGAACGCCCATTTCGAGCGACCGCCGCCTGAGCACGTCGGCCCGGGCACGGACCGCAACCCGGTAGGCCACTCCGTAAATCCAGCTCGAGAGGACGGCGCGGTCACGGATCGACCCGGCCTTCCGGGCCAGGATCAGGAATGTGGCCTGGAAGGCGTCCTCGATGTCCCGCGGATCACGCAGGAAGCGCCGGCAGAGGGCCAGCACCAGGGGACCGTGCAGCTGAACGATCGCCTCGAACGCCCCTTCATCGCGCGACCGCAGGTAGCGGTCGAGGAGCTGCGAGTCGCTCTGGTGGGTGTACGTCCCGTCGCGATGGAGCCGGTCCATCTGCTTCAGCAAGACCGCTCGGTCGACATTACCCATTGGCCGCCCTCGCATTTCTGGTTTTCTACCCAGCTTAGTGCAACCCGGGCCAGGACCAATCCAGGAAAATGCGCAGGACGACCAGTTTCTGAAAGGCCGCCACCGGTCCAGATGGCACGGGAGTTCCCGTGCGGGCGTACGGGCCGTGCTCGGCCTGCGGGTGAGCCGCGGAATTGACGATCCCGCGCCGGATCTGGTATTGTTCTCGGATACACTCGACTCTGCCATCCGGCCGACGCGCCGAGATACCCAGGAGAGGTGGCTGAGTGGTCGATAGCGACGGTTTGCTAAACCGTTAGACTGGGCAACCGGTCTCGGGGGTTCGAATCCCCCCCTCTCCGCTTTTTTGCCTTCCAGGCAAAAAAGAGAGCAGTCGAGCGGGAGAACAGTGGATCAGTAGAGAGACAACGTGCTCGACTGCGGACTACTGTTCCACTGATCTCCTGCTCCTCTTCAGATCTTGTCTCATGGCCTTCATGTTTGAGAATCTTCAGGTCTACCAGAAGGCCGTTGATTTTGCCGATCGGATCTCGGTCCTGACCGAATCCTTCCCTCGCGGTTACTACTTCCTCGTCGATCAACTCAATCGCGCCGCCCTCTCGATCGCGACCAACCTTGCCGAAGGCAATGGGCGATTCACAAAACCTGATCGGAAAAACTTCTTCACGATCGCACGAGGTTCCGTCCAAGAGTGCGTGCCTCCGTTGGAAAATCGCGTCTCGCCGTGGTTTCATTTCTTCTGCTGATCACCTGGCGTTCAAAGAAACTCTCGAAGAGATTTCGCGGATGATCTCTGGGCTAATCGCTGGCTTGGACAACCGTCAAGCATGAGATGATTGCTGGGTCAATTCTCGCGGTCGATTCAACGCATCCCAATGGCCTTGCGGAGATTGACATGCGGAGACCGTCTGGTACTCTCAACGCATTCGATTCAGAGAATCACAAGTTCGGCCGCTTGGATGCAAACTGCTCGGGCGGGGGAGACCGTGGCGGAACGGAGCGACGATGCGGAAGGTCCTTTACGAGCACAACACTCTCAACGGCTTCCGCTTTGTCCTGGTCGAGTTCACCGTCGTTGCGTTGGCCGCACTCTTCATCGGCGAAGCAACATTCGTCCAGGGCAATTTCCTGTGGCCTGTAGGGTGTCTCGGAGTGGCAGCCAATGCCGCAGCGGTGTGCGCGACGGTGGTCCGACAGATGCGGCGAGGCGAGCGAAGTAATGGTTTTTTGGAATCTTATTCCCGGGAGGGAAGAGAGAAGATCCGCAAGGAGCATCCCCAACTCGGAATGCACACGCTTCAGATCGTAGGAGCGGCACTGGTGCCGTTCCTTCTGGCGATACTTACGTTAATCGACAGACCGTCCAGACCTGCAAACGGATCGGCGATGCTTTGAATTGCGGTGGTCGCTGGCTCGCCGAACAATTCGCTACAGCAGACGGCGGCCGCGATTCTGGGTCCTCGTGCTATCATGGCTCACAGCGCGGCCGCCGTTTGCTGAGCTAAGGCGTCGGCCGAGACACATCCGAGGTACAGGAGAGCACCATGCCCGCCCGCAAGTCTGACAAGACTTCCAAGCCCGCAGTCCGCAAACCGGCCAAGCGCGGCGGCACAAGGCACGGCCCCCACGACGTTGCCGGAATCCATGGCGACCGGAAAGGCAAGCCCCGCGAAGGCTGCGGTCGGCGACAAGCCGGTCTTCGCCTACATCGCCAGCCTGCCGCAGCCGCAGCGCGGCATCACTGAATGCATCGATGCTCTAGCCGCCAAGACGCTTCCCGGCCTAAAGCGCTCCGTGAAATGGGGCATGTCGTACTATGGCGTCGGCGACGGCTGGTGCTTCTGTTGCGGCGGATTCGCCGGCCACGTCAAACTCATGTTCGTGAACGGTGCGGCACTCGTGCCTGTACCGCCTGTGACGCCGGTGGGGATGGGCAAGTCTACGCGGGGCGTGGAACTCGAATCAGTGGACGACCTCGACGAACGCCAGATCGCGGAGTGGATGAAACAGGTCGCGGCCCTGCCCGGAGTCGGGGGGAAGAAGCGGTAGGGCCGCGAAGTGGTGTTGGGCGCGCGGGCGTGTCGCGGCGCGCGTGGCTCCAGCGCGGCGCGGCGGAGGCCGAACCAGGCGCTACAGCAGACGGAGGGGCATGTCGGCTTTCCCAGATTCGTAGCTCACTCGGCCCCCGCCGCTGCTGAGCTGTGTCGTTCCTACCCGCCGAAGTGTCGAGAAATGCTCGCAATCCAGCGTCCCAGCCCCGGACGCCGGCGATAAAAAGTTCAATTGCCGTCCCGCCCTCTCCGCTGACATTGCAGTGGAATTGCATTCGTATTGTGTTGGCGTTGGCTGTCACCCTGCATCACCCAGCCGCCTGACAATTCGCGCACCCCGGCGAAGGCGGATTCACTTGATGACGCCATCCAGCAGTGACGGAATCTTCGAATTGCGGATGGCCTCGATCACCGTCTTCGAAGACTTCCACGACTCACCCGGAATACGTGCGATCAGCTCTCCCCAGACCCTGCCGAATGCCGCGATAGCGGCATCGTCGTCGAAGCTCACCCCGGTAGGCAGCAATGGCGCGATGTCTTCCGTGAGGCTTCTGTTGAGCTTCTTGAGCATTCGCTCCTCGGCGTTCGCCCGGCTGATCGGACGGCCGTCCTGGGCAAGAGAATGATGGAAACAGGAAATCAACTTGTCACAGTCCAGGCCAAGTTGGAGTAGCCCTTCGTTGAGGTCGAATAAGTCCCGGTGCTTGTCTCTTTGAAGTAGTGCTCGCAATAGTTTGTTGATGGCCTTGCCGCCGCGAAAGGCGATCTTGCCCTGCAACTGCGGGCTATGGAACAGGTCGCACATGGCCCGGCAGATCATCAAATCCTGCTCCACCTGCCGCAATTCCGGCCAGCGAGCGTGCGCCGTCCATTCCTGGATATGTGCCATTGGGATCACAAGTCAATCTCCACGGGCACACTGATGATGAGCTTCCAATCCGCGTTTCGTTCGTCCGTTGCGGCCAGTTCCGGGACGATGGGCTTAACCGACGGGTCGAGTGCCTTGAAGGATTTGGCCTTCTCGGCCAAGGGCCGGAGTGCCTTGGCCTGCCGCGAATGTCCGAATCGTTCCAGAAGGTAGCCAAGTCGCCGGACGGCCGAATTCTCGTATACGCTGGCTGCCTTGGCGAGGATGCGGGCGTCGGCTTTCTTGCCCAGATCGTGAACGGCCTGCGCGGCTCCGTTGATCCCTCCGGCCTGATGGAAATAACGGCAGATGTCGAGCAGGGTCAGTTCCACACCCGCCACCTTGGCGAACCCGGCGTCCGTTTTCAGTTGTGCCAGCCATTCGGGACGATTTGCCTTGGAGAATGCTCGCGGCGACTGGAACAGGAACTCGATTCGTTGCCGACCGATTTCGATGTCTGGCTGTTGTCGCGGCGCGATGACCTGAAAGACCATCGCCGCCTGATGGGCAGCCCCATGAAACGCGGCCGCGCGAAGCAGGGAGATGCGGTAGTCAACTTCAAGGAACTTCATCAATGGGTCAATCCACCGGGCAGGATCGGGAGCGCCGAGCACACGGTCTTCAGGCCGAAGGATCAGGTAGAATCCCCGGCGCGGGGAAACAAGGCCGCCTTTCCTGGAAAGCCGGGCGATTGCGGACTTCAGCGCCTCCGGCGATAGGGCGAGATCGGCCAGGGCTGGTTTCGTGAAGAAACTCCGACCTCGGACAAGCTGTGAATCGACAAATTCCTGAATGCTGCTCATGCCCCAATCATACAAGAAAAGAGGCGAAACACAACGCCTTTTTGATATGACTGGGGAGCCTCGATGGACGCTTTTTAGGGACGTTCCTACTCGACAGGAACGCTAGCCAGCCGCCGCAACACCTGCGTGACCCGTGCCCGGCTGACGCTCAAGTGCCGGGCCACGGCCACTCGGTTCTTGAGTTTACCGGAGTCGAGTAGAACTCCGTAATGGCGGGCCGGTTTCATCCCGAACACGAATGGTTCACTCTTGCTCTGGTTTTCCAGGGAAATGCCGCCGCACATCGGCTTGCCAGCCCCGAATCCCGGCGATAAAAAGTTCAATGGCCGTCCCGTCCTCTCCGCTGTGACAGGTCATGGCAACGAGTTACGCCAAGGCTGACGAAATCGCCCCGGTTCAAGACGTGGCGGTCATCCCAGCGGAACCGCCGTCAGCCCCCGGTAGAGCCCAGGCTCGGGAAAGGGGCAAGGTGTCGCATGCCCGCAGAAGGCGGAGGGACGGACAGTCATCCCTTCCGTCGCTTCAGCGTCTCCACGTCCTCCAGGCCCTTGAAGAACTCTTCGTCGGACATTGCGTCGGCCGGCGTCGGCGGTAAGATCGAAGTTGGCCTCGAGGTTGCAGCGGGTCGGCATGACGAATGGCTGGGGGACTTGAGAAGACGCCCGTGTGGGACCACAACGCCGAGGGGCGGCTCATCTTCGTCGTGGGCTCCGTTGTGGGCGAGAGGCAAGCCCTGATGCCGAACACGTCGGGTATGGGCGGGATGCCTCGCATCGGTCAAGAGCTCGGGCGTGGCGCCGAGGGCGTGGTCTACGAGAACCTCGATCAGCCGGGGTGGGTCGTCAAGGAGTTCCACCCGGGCGGCACCTCCCCGGTCCAGGCCGGGAACGAGTTCCAGAATCTGGAGAGGGCTCGGGCGATCCGGCCCGACAACGTGGTCAAGGCCCAGGCCCCCGCTGATCCCCGACAGGGCTTCCTCGTCAAAGAGCAGGTGCTGCCACCGGATATGCCACCGGATCTGGCCCAAAGGACGCAGGTACTGCGAGACTTCCTTCCCCAGATTCCTGATGCCGATGGCAATCTGATGTGGGGGGTTACAGCGGACAACTCTACGCCACGATGGCTGCTGATCGAGTAGCGGCACGATCCGTGGTTGGGATGAAAGGAGGAGCAAATGGATCCGATCGACAATTCCCGGGCGGTGGCGCGTGAGCTGATTTCCCTTGCTCTTGAGCAAGGAGTCGATCTGGAGCGTCTGCGCAAGGATGACGTCTTTATCAAGGACCGGCGATGGGTGTGGTTTTGGCGAAAGGATTTGTTGCCTGGGACAGGTCCTGCTGACGAACCTCTGGGGACGCTGCATTACAACATGCAGGGGGCCATCTCCGTGTTGCCAAGCAGCCTGAAGGGGTCTGCCGGGGCTTTCCGAGGGGCATGGAGCGAAGCGGGCACTTTCGAGAACATGGGACAGGCGTTCGAGCTGGTGAAAGCCTGGCTGCTTGACTGGAAAGAGGTCGATGATTTGCCCACCCGATCTGTCAGGCGTTATGGGATCTGAAAGGGCGGCGGGAGAAAATCACGGAGATGGCGGAGACCGGCTCCAGGAAGCAGAGCCACCCGCCCCGACTACCCCGGCCTCAACCGTTCCGGCATTCCGCTGGCATGCCCCTCCTCCCCTGGTCTTCAGCCCTGCGAGCGATGTGAGTGAACGAACTAAGTCCCCCGCCACGACGTTCCTACACTTCGTTCGTTCGCTTGCTACCCTCTGCGGCGATGACCTCCTCAATTCGTTCGTTCGCTCGCACCCCATCCCATAGCCGGCAGGGTCCGAGGTCGACAAGGTGGGCACCGGCGGTCTGCTCCACACCCCCGGGCCATGGACCCGGGATATGTTGAACTGGCCTGGAATTGTTCCATTCCCCAAAGTGTGCTACAGCCCTGAGTAACGGGGCGGGTGTTATCAGTGTCGCCGGATCGATCCGCCCGACTGATACCTTCTCGTGAAGAGTTTCGATCGCGACAACAGCACCGCTAACCATCGTCGTGCGTCTCAACTGGATGTCGGGCTACGATCGCCGTCCAGACGAAATGCCATCCGCGCTCGAGGTCCCCATTGCTTTGCAAAGAATTTCATCTTACAATTGTCGTTGACATGGCGGAGGGTTCGCTCGGTCATCCTGCCAGGTAGTAGTTCCGCGGCGCCCGGTGGGGGGCCGGGGCTTGAGCGGGGTCGTCACAAGGGGAGCGCCGGGATGGCAGGTCGACTTTCGAGGGTGTCCTGGTGCTGGCTGTGTCTCTGCGTGCTGGCAGCCCCGGCGTGCATCGGCGGAGCCTGGCTGCTGGCCGCCGACCGGAATGTGCCCGCCAGCCGGGGGCCCGAAACAGAGCTTCCATGGGTCGAGGTCCGCCGGATGGATCTGGAGACGTCGATCCTGGCCGGCGGCGATCTCCAGGCGACCAAGGAAACGGCGATTGAATGCGAGGTCGAGGACATCACCGTGTCCGAGGGAACAACGGTCATCAGCGTGGTAGAGAACGGCACGCCTGTGAACAAGGGAGACGAGCTCTGCCGCCTGGATTCATCGGAACTGGACGAGCTAGCCCGCAAGCAGGAGATCCGCCTCGGCGAGGCACGTTCCGCCTCGGTCCAGGCACGGCTGCGGCTGGAAACGGCGGAAATCGCCCTGCGCGAATACCGCGATGGTCTGGTCGAGCAGCGCACCAAGGAGTTCGAGGGCAAGGTTGCCCTGGGTCGAGCGGACACGCAAAAGATGCGCGATCACCTCGCGTGGACCGAGGGGATGTTCGCCAAGGGTTATGCCTCGCAGGCGCAGCTCGTTGCCGAGCGGCAGACGCTGGCCCAGGCCGAGCATGAGCTGCGAAAGACCGAGGGGGAGTTCAATCTGTTCCGTAAGTTCCAGATTCATAAGGAGATGGTTGGTCTGGAGGGCGAGATCGCGATGGCCCGGCACAATGACCTGCTGGAATCGGCCCGGGTTCGCTCCGAGGAAGAGGAACTGGCATACATCCGGAAGCAGGTCGATCGCTGCGTGATTCGAGCGCCTCAGAAAGGCATCGCCGTTTACTCCCTGAAAGGGTTCTGGAGACGAACCCCGCTCCAGCCTGGCCTGCGCGTTTACGAGAAGCAGGAGCTGTTCACGCTGCCCGACCTTTCGAGCATGGAGGTCGAGGCCTCGGTCAACGAAACGATGGGGCCGCGGGTCAAGGTGGGCATGAAGGCCGCAGTCGAGGTGGCCTCCCTGGGCGGTCGTAAACTCCCCGGAACGGTCAGTTCCGTCACGTTGCTCTCCTCGACCAACGACAAGGAATGGGATGAGCGCATACGGCACTTCATCGTGCACGTACGCCTGGACAAAACCCCTCCGCGACTCTTGCCGCTGATGTCGGCCGTCGTGCAGATCGATACCGGAACGATGACCGGGGCGCTGGTGATACCGGTTTCCGCCATGACGGTTCTCAGCCACCAGCAATACTGCTTCGTGATCGGGCCCCGGGGTCCCGAACGGCGCGCCGTCGTCACGCGGCACGCGACCAGGGAGTGGCTCGAGGTCACAGCGGGACTGAAGGAAGGGGAACGGGTGGTGCTACGGCCGGACCTGGCCGCCGGTGCTTGAGGCGACGGTGCCGGGGCAGCGGGCGGGTGGCTCTTATCTCCAGAACTGGTCGTTCTCGTATTCCGGGCGATCCCGCTGGTTCTTGTCGACCCCTTCCACCCCGTAGACCAGCATCTTGAAGGTCTGGTACGACAGAGGCGCCAGGAACCGAATGCGAACGGATCGCTTGCCGAGCAACGGCTTGAACACGGAAAGGACGATGCCTTCAACCGACGGGGTGCTGATCTCGCCTAATGCGCGCATCCGCACCCGCTGCCCGGGCGTGATCCTGGTACCGCGCGGCGACTTGATCAAGCAGCCTTGCATTGACACGTTTTCCAGTTGAACGGAGTGATCCGTGGGCGTTGCGGTGTCGTTCAGCGAAAGCACCATCGCCTTGATCACCGCTGGGTAGCGGCAGGACTGGCGCCTGTCCATTCCGTGGCCGGAGATTGCTGATCCATACCTACCACGATCTCGTCCTGAAGCGCTCATGGCGATGTTCCGGTGGATCCGCGTGACCGTTGTCCAACGCGGTCCTCTGCTCAACCTTGATTCGCGGGGGCCCGCGACGATGTCAGGCGGACTCCAAGAAGAAACCTACGTCCTGGCGCGGGGGATGTCAAAGAGCGCGCTGTGGAGGCACCGCGCCGGTAGAAGGCCGCACCTGCTGACAACCGGCGGTGCCATGCCGTCCCATGAGCGAACAGGCAGCCGCCCAAGACCCCCCGTCACACGCGCGACATGACAAGCGAGGCATTCTGGCCGCCGAAACCAAAGCTGTTGGAGATGGCCGCGTGCACCGGTACTTCCCTGGCGGTGTTCGGAACGTAGTCGAGATCGCACGCGGGGTCGGGAGTGGCCAGGTTGATGGTGGGAGGAACCACGCCGCGTTCGAGGGACAGCGCGGTCGCCGCGGCCTCAACGGCCCCGGAGGCACCGATCAGGTGTCCGATCATCGATTTCTGCGAGCTGATGGGAATCGACGTGGCACGCGGGCCGAAGACTCTCTTGACCGCAACGGTCTCCATCAGGTCGTTCAGCCGCGTGCTCGTACCGTGTGCGTTGATGTAGTCAATGTCGGAGGCGTCCAGCCGGGCCTCGCGAAGCGCCGCGGTCATGGACAGCGCAGCCCCTTTGCCCTCGGGCTCGGGGCGGGTGATTCCAAACGCATCGAACGATGACCCGTAGCCGGTGATCTCCGCATAGATTCGCGCCCTCTCTGCCGCGCACGCGGGTAACTTTCGAGCACCAGGACCGCGGCCCCTTCGCCCAGGACGAAGCCGTCGCGCTCGGCGTCAAAGGGCCGCGATACCTCGGAGGGAGGACGGAGCGAGGCACTCACCGCCTTCATGGCGGAGTACGCCACCATGAGTTGCGGATCAAGCCGGCTGTCGCAGCCGCCCGCCAGCATGACGTCGGCATCGCCGCGAGCGATGAGCCGGAAGGCCTCGCCCACGGCCTGGGTTCCCGCCGCGCATGCCGTGACGATGGTGTTATTCGGCCCCATGGCGTGATGGAGGATCGAGATGTGCGCCGCCGCCATGTTCGGCAGGTGCTGGAGCAACCAGAGTGGGAAAATGGATTCCGATCGCTCCTGGGTAAACCGCGCCAGGTCGAAACTGCCGCTGGAGTCGATGCTCCTCAAGATGGGGGTGACCAGCTCACCCACGTCCATCGGGGTGATTCCGGTTCCCATGCAGACGCCAATCCGACCCGGGTCAAGCCGGTCAGGGCGTATGCCGGAATCATCCACCGCCATGGCTGCCGCGCCCACGCCAAAGCGAACCGCACGGCTCATCAGCTTGGCGTTCTTGCGATACTCGCCGAGGTAGGGAAGGACGTCGAAGTCTCGAACCTCACCGGCGATCTTGATCGGCAGCCCCGTTGTATCGAAGCTTTCGATGTAACCGACGCCGGAACGCCCTTCCAGGATGGCCTCGCAAAACTGCTGGCGGCCAATCCCGTTGGGAGCGACGACACCAATTCCGGTCACGACGACGCGGCACATGTTCCTCTCCCACCCTCGGACGTAGCGACAACCTGGATGCAGCGTGGGATTCCCTATCCGCGAACCCGTCAATCCTTTTCTGCTGGCCCGACGCCGGCGACGTATCGATGGCCGAAGCCGCCCCGGTCGACCCGCGCCTGACCCGTATAAATCCTGTTTGTCCTGGACCTGCCCGCTTCCCTTGCTTCGTTGATGGCGGCCCTGCAAAATCCGAGTTCCAGAAGCAGGTCCTCTCAGAATTCCCGATCCGGGGCGGTCCAAAATCGTCACTGCTTGCCCTGATAGCATAACTTATCATGCCCCGCTGGCACGTGCAAATCGTTTACGGAAGCTAGGAGAAGTAAGGGGGATCGGTAAACTTCGTCTGTTGCCTCGGTTAGACATCGTCCCGTTGCGTTTCGCGGCGATCACTTCCCCGGGCCATACCGCGAATGTGGCGCGTGACCGGGCCGCGGTCGGAACCTGGGATTGTCAGCCGGTGTATGCTTGGAAGACAAAGGGAGCGACGGGAGAGACCACCAGGTCCCGGGGATTGAATGGACGAGCGGTTTCTGCTGGTACCTCATCGGCTACCTTCGATGGCTACCAAGGAACTAATGAGCGAAGAAAGGAACTGGCATGCCACTTCCACTCGCGGCAAGGTCTGGGTTGATTGAGCCGTCCGCAACACTGGCCATGGCAGCCGAAGCTAAACGGTTGAAGTCCAAGGGTTTGCAAATCTTTGATTTCGCCCTGGGAGAGCCGGATTTCGACACGCCTGCAAACATCCGGGATTCGGCGATTCGTGCCATGAGGGAGGGCAAGACCCATTACACTCCGGCCGCGGGCATCCCGGAGCTGCGCCAGGCCGTCGCCGATCTGTACACGCGGCATCACCATTTGCCGACCGCCATGGGGGAAGTGGTCATCTCCAACGGTGCGAAGCATTCCATCCACAATGCACTCATGGCTGTATGCGGGCCTGGGGATGAGGTGGTCATTCCCGCTCCCTACTGGGTGAGCTACGCGGACCTGGTGAAGCTGACGGGGGCGATTCCGGTCATTCTCGAGACATCGGAAGAATGCGGCTTCAAGCTGTCCGTGGCGCAGTTGCTGGATGCAGTCACTCCGCGGACGCGATTGCTGATGATGAACAGCCCTTCCAATCCCACGGGAGTGGTCTACTCCCGGTCCGAACTCGAGGCCCTCGCCGACGCGGTGCTACAGACCGATGTGGGCGTGCTGTCCGATGAGATCTACGAGCAGCTCACTTACGGCGACGCCGTGCCGACCTGTTTCGCAAGCTTGCGGCCCGGGTTAAAAGATCGGACGATCACGGTTTCCGGGGTCAGCAAGAGTTATGCGATGACAGGGTGGCGCATCGGCTGGACCGTGTCGCCTCCGGCGATCTCCAGGTTCATGGGGGACTTGCAAAGCCAGGAGACCAGCAATCCCTGCTCGATCAGCCAGTGGGCCGCGCTGGAAGCGATCACGGGGCCACAGGACTCTGTTGTGGCGATGAAGGCCGAGTTTTCTCGTCGCCGCGATCATGTGCTGGACCGGATCGGCGGTTTGCCTGGCGTCCGCTGCACTCCTCCGGGCGGGGCGTTCTACGCGTTCATGAACGTCAGCGGTCACTTCGGCCGTTCACTGGGCGGAACGAGCGTGGTGGACTCGACCTCGTTCTGCATGACCGCCCTGACCATGGCCGGGGTTGCCCTGGTGATGGGTTCGGCTTTCGGGGCCGAGGGCTATGCGCGGATGTCCTTTGCCACCGACATGAGCACCATCGACCAGGGATTCGATTCCCTGGAGCGATTTCTCGCAAGTTGAGCACTCTCGCGGCCGATACGAAGAGCCGGAGCGTTCCGCATTCCCGCCGGAGATCGCGCTTGTGCTCCCGGCCAAGATGCACTAAGTTGAGCGTCCCTTCGTGATTTCCACTCCGTGTTCATCTTGCGTGCCGGTTTTGGATCGGTCCTTGCTCTCCACCGGGGTGCCGGGAATGCACTTCACCGGGGGGATGAAGGATCCTAGTCCGAGGCCCGGGTTTTCCGGTTTCCAGGGGATTGAGCCATGATACTCGCGCCACGTCCGCGACTGGCGATGCTGATGATCATGGCTGCCCTGGGCCTGGCCGGTTGTCGTACGGCCGGTACCGAGTCGATCGCCCGCAACCGGGCGCCGGCCGTCCAGCCGCTGGAGACGGCCTTCGACCTCAACGAGTTCGTGGCCGAACACAATCGCAATGCCGAATTGATCTCCAGCGTCGAGGCCAGGCCAGCGATCACGATCACCATGGGACCGCAGGGCGACACCCGCAGCGGCGCGGTGGCAGGACATCTGGCGGTCGAGCGACCCCGCAACTTCAAGCTCGAGCTGGCCACGAAGATGTCCACCATTGCCGATATCGGTTCCAACGACGAACGGTTCTGGTTCTGGTACAAGAACAGCAAGGACCGCTCGGTCTATTTCTGCGACTATGCCGACCTGAATTCCACCAACCTGGCCGTGAGCTACCAGCCCGATTGGATCGTGGAGGCCATGGGACTGAAGGAGATCAGTACCAACGAGGCCGCCCGCATCAGGATCCGTCCCGGGCCCGACCCGGGTACGACGCTGCTCACGTTCGCTCCCAGGGTGGCCGGCGGGCAGAAGTACTCACGTGTGATGGTCGTTTCGGACAGCACCCGCAGGGTCAAGGAGTTCCGGGTGATCTCGGTCGACGGCAAGGAGGTGATTGCCCAGGCCAGCATCAAGAAGTATCGCAAGTTACCCGTGGACGCCGGGGAGCCGGACCCTGCCAGCTCGGCCGACAGGCCGATGTGCGTCTTGCCGGAGAGCATCGTCCTGCAATGGAAGAAGGAGCTACTCACGCTGGATGTCGTGCTCAAGGATGCTCGGGTAAACCAGTTTGACACCAGCAAGCGGACGGCCCGGTTCGTGCAACCGACCATTTCCGGTTACACGGCGGTGAACCTGGCCGAGGCAGCCCGCCGCAAGCAAACTGCCGGCGCCGGCGCCGGCGCTACGGCCGTTCGCGAATCGATCCCGGTGCCGGAGCCGAAGGCGCACGTCCGCCTCGCGCCGCCCGCGAGTTCGACGGGCGACGACACCACGGCCAATCTACGCGGGCAGCGGAACAAGGACCGCTCCAGCAATGTCATCCTGCTGCCGATCGTCGATCTCGATGTCGTGGAGGCCCCCGTTCCCACGGCACCCGGAGACCCGGCCGCAGGAGTCGGCACGTCGCTGGCCGTCAACCCGGGGATTGCTCTGGAGCGCTGAGCTCAATTCGCCCACTCACATGGCGGTGCGGTGCTCCGCGGTGTTTCGCAGCCGTTTCCGCGCCTTGGAGAGAATCGGCCCGACCGAGGCTTCCGGGATTCCCAGCCGCTTGCCGATCTCGCGGTAATTCATGAACTTGAGGTGGTAAAGGCGGACAACCTCAGCCTCACGCTCGGGCAGGTCCTCGAGCATGCGCTCCACTTCTTCCGCCGTGGCAATGGCCTCAACCTCACCGGAGGGATCGCTGATGTTGGCCCGATGGGCGTTCGCGTGGCCAAGTTCCGCCTCGCGCCGGCGCTTGATCATCTCCTTGATGCAGGTCCGTCGGGCGATCACCGTCAGGTAAGTGGGTAAGGAGCTGGCCCCCTTGTAGCGCCGCAGAATCTCGTAGTCGTCGTCGACGACACGCAGCAGCACCTCGGCCGCAATATCTTCCATGTCGGCCTGAGAGACGACGCGGCTGCGAGCATGGGCCACGTGCTGGATGACATGGTAGATCAGCCCCACGTAGCGGTCGACAAATTCGTTCCAGGCTCCGGGCTCGCGTCCCAAGCATCGGTCGATCAGCTTACGATCAATCTCGCTCAGAGGCACGGTGGCAACTCCCAGAGTGGAGACTTGAGGAGGTCGAGCCTGATCGGCACAGGATGTATCCGCGAAATTATTATAATCTTAGCAGAATTGGACCGGGAGGCAATCTGGGGAGCGCTGGCTTTTCCCACATCGCCAGGAAGTTTCGCCAAAGATCACACGATCCGCACTTCTGATTCCTCCGTCATGGTGCAACCACATTGCAATTCCGATTCCTGCGAGACGACTGAAGGAGTAGAATCGGCGGCGAGCGCGGACCGATAACCCGTGTGCAGGCCGTGGCCAACGGCGATTCGCGTCCATCCGCGAGCGCTGGGCGGCTCCGTCTTCAAGGACCGAAAGTTCGCCTCTGGTCGAGCCCTTGGGAATTCGGCCGTGCCTCGCGGCGCTCCGGACGACCCGGCCCCGCGTGGCAGAGTTTGATTGGCTCCCCTATAGGAATGCCGGCGGCCGATTGGTTCCCCGAGGAGGTTTGGCGTTGAACGAGCCCAGAACGATCCCGAAGATACTCATCGCCGACGACAACGCGCAGAACGTCGAATTGCTCGAGGCGTACCTTGGCGATCTGGAGTGCGAGCTCGAGACAGCCAATGACGGTGAAGAGACGCTTCGACTGGTCGAGGAGTTCCAGCCCGACCTGTTGCTGCTCGATATCATGATGCCCCGGCTCTCGGGTTTCGAGGTTTGCCGGACGATCCGCGCCAACCCGCAGACCAAGGACCTGCTCATCCTGATGGTCACTGCGCTCAACGAGGCCTCCGATTTCGAGCGCGGGGTACAGGCCGGCACGGACGACTTTCTTACCAAGCCGGTGAACAAGACCGAGCTCTTGTGCCGCATCCGCAGCCTGCTGCGCGTTCGCCACCTGGAGAACCAGCTCGAGCGCACCCTGGCCTACCTCGCCGAGTTCGAGGCCGCCAGCCGCGCGTCCGCCTCCCCGGGTGGCTCTTGAGCCGATCGTGGTGCATCTCCTGCGATGCCTCGCCTGTTCGAAAGCATAAAGGGCGGGAACAAGTCCCGCCCGGGTCCGCCCGACGTGAGTCGCGCGGCGTTGACCGAGCCCGCGGGCCGGTACAGCCGCGGCGCCCCATCACTTCGGCTTTTCTTGCTGCTTCAATTGCTGGAATAGCTCCGACAGCTCCGCGAGCCTCTTCTCCAGCGTCTGCAAGCGGTCTGTGTCTTTCGAGAGCCGCGGGGTGGTCGCCGGCGTCTGGAGCTGCGCGGAATATACCGGCGTCACATGTTTCGTCAGTTTCCAACCCAGTTGCGGGTTCTCCACGATCGCGGCTGTCGCTTCGGCGTGGGTTTGTCCGGTGATCAGCGCGTCCAGTTCTTTCTGGGCTGCCTTCAGTCGCTGCTGCCCCTGCTCCAGTTCCGCAGTCAGTATCTCGATCCGTGACCTGGCCTGGTCGATCCTGGCCTTGGTGCCGGTCTTGTCTTTCTCATCCCTGGTGTCAGTGTCCCAGCGGATGACGAATGAGCCGGGATCGTCCTTGACCGCGCCGGGATTGCGGATGACGAATGAGCCGGGATTGTCCTTGACCGTGACGGTATTGGAGCGGACCACCGCGGCGTGGAGCGCCGGTGCCTTCAACTTCTGAAGCTGAGCAAG
The DNA here is from genome assembly GCA_963833985.1 of uncultured Planctomycetaceae bacterium. Classification (GTDB taxonomy): domain Bacteria; phylum Planctomycetota; class Planctomycetia; order Isosphaerales; family Isosphaeraceae; genus Aquisphaera. Next base: position 2,988,123 of record CAWIAD010000002.1, on the reverse strand, counting down.
GACCTGTGCCAGGGCGTCGAGCTGGGCCGCACGCTCCGGCGTTCGCGCTTGCTTGCTAATGTTCTCGATGTGCTGTTGAATGATGGTAGTGGCCTGGTCGAGCGAATCCGCCTTGATCACTTTCTCGCCGCCGTCCGCGGAAAGAACGATCACGCTCCACCGGTGGGGCTCCGCGGCCTTGGCCGGCTCCTGAATCTTCTCCGCGGCAGTCGTGGTGTCCCCCGGCCTCTTCTCAGCGGGCTTCTGGGCCCAGCTTGGCGCGACCGGCAAGAGCAAGGCACAGAGTCCAAGGATGCTCAGCGCCCGGCCCAGCCCAGGCGGCGCGGCGTCTTCCCCATCATGATCATGGTCAATCTCCTGCGCAAGTGGTGTGCCCGGCCAAAGCCGCTGGCCGCCAGCGGCTTGAGGATCCGGGGCTGATCAAGGAACTCCACGGTATCGACGAGAGCCTCGGCATATTGGCGGGCTCCGTCCGGAAACGCCCAGACCACCCAGGCGTCACAGCATTCTTCTTCAGAGTCGCGGAGCGCGGCACGCGCCCACCAGACGGCCGGCAGCCACCAGTACATGACGGTGACCGCCAGCTCGAGCATTCGGACGACATGATCCCCGCGCCGCAGGTGTGCCAGCTCATGAGCGAGAATCATCGACTGCTGGTGTTCGTCCAATCGTTCCCACAGGCCGCGCGGCAGGATCACCACGGGATGACGGCCCACGGCCCAGAGCAAGGGCCGGAGCGGGTAGTCCACCAGCTTGATCTGCGGTGCTCGCTTCAGCCCCAGCCAGGCCGCGAGCGTGCGAGCCTGGCCGCGCAGATGCTCAGGCGCGGGAGCGGCCTGGCGAAGGACCTGCTGGAACCGGACGATTCGCAGCACCGCCTGGACGAGCACCAGTGTCGAGCCGACCAGCCATGCCCACGCAAGGCAGGGGACCAGCAGGGCTTGCCATTGCCACCTGGTCCAGTCGGGTGCTGGCGGCACGGCAGGCCCAGGCTGCGGCCGTGCCGTCCCGACCTCTGCCATGAACCGCGGCCGGGGATGTTCTGGCGCCGAGGAGGCGATCGAGAACCCGAGATCCCTGCCGGGGATCGGCAGATCGAAGAGGGGCGGAGTGATCAGCTTCAGCAAGACCATCAGCCAGAGACCGTGGACGATGGCCGGCCGGCGGGCGAGCCCGCGCGCGATCATGGCAACCGCGCAGCACAGGACCGTCGCCAGTGCCGCGTTCCGGAACCCGATCATCAAGAGCTGGTCCACGGCTCACCTCCTTCGCTGGCGGTCGAGTCGATCAATCAAATCTCGCAGGTCCTTGCGTTCGCGTGCGGTGAGCTCGCCTCCCGCGACAAGGTGGGTCAAGAGTGGTGCCAGTGAGCCACCACAAAGCGCATCGGCCACAGCCCGCAAGCGCCGGTCGATGAGATCCTCGCGGCCGACCGCGGCACGGAACACATGCACAGCCTCGCTACGGTCACGCTGCACGCAGCCCTTGGCCTCGAGGCGTTCCAGCAGCTTTTGCACGGTCGCATACACCGAGGTGCCCTCCTGGCCGTAGACGCGTTCCACCAGTTGCCGGATCGTGGCCGGCCCGGCATCCCAGAGCGCCTGCAAGACCGCCAGCTCCGCCTCCGTCACATCCGCCTGGATCCGCTTCATGAACCCTCCCCCAGACATGTTGTCTGAATCGGATTCTAAGACGCCATGTCTGAGGAGTCAAGGCGTTTTTTCTGTGCGCGGCGGTTTTCCATCGGGGGGGCGATCAGTCCGCGATTCTCAGGTGGGGTTCCGGCAAGGTGCGATGGATCTCGCCGGCGCGGTAGCCGAAGCCGGGGCCGCGGATCGTCGAGAGGTCGAGCATGCCGTTGCGACGGCGGTACAGCCCCGGGTGGACGGCAGACTCGGGCAGCGAGGCATCGGGATAGAATTGCATGCCGTTGGATTCGACGCCCATGATCGTGCCGGCGTGGGCGGCAAGCAGCACATGAGGGACCTGCGCGAGCATCGGGTTGGTCAGGTCCTGGACCATGAGCGTCATGCCGTGGGCACGCGCCCAGCACAAGGAAAGGAGTGCGCCGGTCTGGGTCTTGCAGGTCTTCAGCGCGACGCCCGTCCAGCCCAGCGAGCGGCCCAGCCGCACCATCCGCCAGTCGTGCGCGCTCTCGTCCATGAACAGCGGCTTTCGTGCGGATACTGCGTGTACGTCAATTCGATGGGCCTCGAGGTCGTAGGGGAACGGCTGCTCCACGTAGAGCAGCATGCCGAACACGCGCGGTGCTTCGCGCAGCAGCCGGTCGAGGATCTCGATGACGTAGCCGGGCTCGTCGACCGTGCAGTTGAAGTCGGCGGTGAGCCAGTCCACGCGCTGGTCCTGTGCGATCCGTCCCACGCGCAGCAGCCTGTTCCAGTCCCATTCTGCGTCGTTGCCGCGCAGCTTGACCTTCAGGCACTTCAGGCCATCCCGGCGGATCCAGTCGGCGAGCAGCACCGGATGGCCGTCATCGGGCTCGGCGCCGGTCAATTCCGAGGCGTCGAGCGGGTCGGTTCCGCCCACCAGGTGCCAGGCAGGCACGGCCGCGGGCCGGGGACGGACCAGGTAGTCCTCGGGAGAGCGCCCGGCGAAGGAGACCCCCGCGCTTGCTGGCTCCAGGTACGCAGCAAGGTCCGTATTCATGTAATGGCTGTTATATGTCTCGTAAGTCGGCCGCCCGTGGAGCACGCCATACGCATCGTGCACTGCCAGATCGAAGGCCGAAGCGGAGACAAGGGCCGCCAGCCAGGGAACAGGCTCTTTTCCCTGACGCTGCTCGCTGTTGAATCGAGCCAGCAAGCCGGGCAGGCGGCCTTCCAGGAACTGGTGGCCCAGCTCGATGGGGTGCCCGGTCCGATCCGGCGTTGTGAGCCAGCATTCCGTGATCCGGGCGGTCAAGGCGCGGAGCGCCTGGTGCCGCTCGTCGTAGCCCAGCGCGCTGGGCCAGACCCACTGCACCGAGAGCGGGGTCTCGCCCCAGCCGCTCGCTCTGCGGCCCTGCGCATCCGCCAGCGTGACGCGGACCCGCGCAGGTCACCTCGGTGGTGATCTCGGGGCCGAACTTCAGCGGGACCCTGGTTTTGATGGGCAGGAAGTAAAGTTCCGCGGCGACCGGCCGAACATCAAATGGCTGGCTCATGGAAAAGGCTCAGTTCTTCACGGGCTCAGGGCCGGGCATGAGGGCCAGGGCCTGTCGCACGGCCGGGTACGACGGCCGAAACCCGGGCCGTCGACTTGATGGGCCGCAACTCGATGCAGCGCAGCTCCAGAAGTGAGTTCCTGGGCGGTGCCGCCGGGCGGATTTCGACGCGGTTGGTTCCCGCCGGTGCTTCGAGACTACCGATCACACTGCGAGAGTAATGATCCCAGGTTCCGGTGGCGGGGACGCGGAACAGGATCCGCTGCTTGCCCAGGTCGATCTCCAGCAGGTTGCCGGCCGAATCAGACGCGCAGGCCCAGTCCAGCCAGACGCTGTACTTGCCGGGCCGGGGAACCTCGATTTTCCAGGCGGCTCGATCGTTGGCGGCCATCCAGTAGCCGAGGTCGCCGCGGTTGCTCTCGAAGATGAGGCGGTCGCCGCGGATTTCCGCATCCGCCGCATGCAGCAGGATCGTACCGTCGAAGCCTGGCTTCACGACGTGCGGATGGTTCCCCTGAAAGACCTTGGGCGGAAGCTCCACACCCTCCAGAAACGCGATCAGGTTCGCCATGTCTTGCAAGCTCAGCTCTTTTTCCAGGCCTTCGGGCATGAGCGACTGGCCGGAGCAAGTCATTTCCTCGATGTCCGTGCGGAGCACGACGTCCTCCTTGCCGTCCTGGCGGCGCAGCGTCACCGCGTTGGCGGTTTCGCTGGCGATCAGCCCGGAGACAAGGCGCCCGTCCCTGGTGGCGATGGTGAAGTTGGCGTAGCGCAATTCGAACGCACGGTTGGGGTCGAGTATCGAGATCAGGAGCGGCTCAGGCGTCTTGTCGGTGAGGATGCCGAGATTGGGACCGACCTCGACGCCCAGTTCACCCAGGCGATGGCAGCCTGCGCAGACCTGCGTGAAGACCGCCTTCCCTGCGGCCGGGTCGCCCCTCATCGACAGCGCAGGCTGGTACGCCTCCACGACTTTCTGCCTGGATTGCTCCACGTGCGAGAAGGCGACCTGGGCACGCTTTCTCGTCTCCGGGTCGCGGTGGGCGAGCAATTCGAGGCGCTGGGTCGGGTTGATCTCCCCGGGCGCAACCCGGGCCGCATCAATGGCGCTGAGGAGCGACTTCGTCCACGCCTTGCGGCTGAGAAGCAAGTCCACCACCGCGCTGCGGATGGCTGGCGAGTGGTTCTTCCAGCCCGCCAGCAAGCGATCGGGAAGCTGGGGGATCGCCAGCCGGCCCAGTGCCACGATGGCCGCACGGGACACCGCGATGGGAACCTGCGGCGAGAGCAGATCGACCAGCAGAGTGAGATCGTCCTCGACCGTCGCGGCGTCGTGCTGGAGGAGGTTCACGGCGAGGATCCGGTCGGCCTGCGGGGCGGACTGGTCACGCGCGAGCTCGCGTGCCGCCTGCATCAGACCGTGCAGCCGGGGCTCACGGGCAAGGTCAATCGGGTGCTGCGAGCGTCCGGCTCCCTCGAGCAGGCCGCGCGCCGCGGCAAGCTGCCATGCCGCATGCTTGCCCCCCTGCCCCGCCGGCTTGCTCAGCACGTCGATCAGTGCGGAGGCAGCCGCGCTGTCGCCCGTCGACCCCAGCAGCACAACCAGGGGCTCAACGAGGCCCAGCGGAGGCGGCTCGGCAGGGGAATGAAAGAGCTCGACCAGGAAACTGGTCACGTGTGGCGCCGCGGAGCTCAGGACCGCGGCGCGGATCCAGTGGTCGAACGGGTCGCGGCGGGCAAGCTGCGCAGCGCCTTGCCGCGCCGCGGATCGGCCCAGCTCCCCAGCGCGAGCGCAAGCTGGAACCGCACACGGGCATCGGGGTCATCAACGGCCCGGAGTGCCGCGGAGGCGAACGCGGGTGCTTTTGCCAGCAGCGTCTCGCCGGCCTTGAGAGCGGCCCGGCGCACCAGCGGGTGATCATCGGCCAGCACCGCGATGGCCGTCGTCTCGTCCAGGGCATTCAGGTCGGCCAGGGTCCAGAGCGCCTGCACCCGCGTTTGCGGACGCCTGGTCGTGCGGGCCAGCGCTTGCAGGGGCCCGACGGCCGATGGATCCCTGCGATGCAGCAGCAGCCGCTGGGCTGTGTCGCGCTGCCACCCGCCGGGCGCATCCAGTGCCGCCACCAGCCCGGCAGTGTCAAGCCTGTCAAGCCGAGGGATGGGACGCGGAGAGCGATCTGCCGGATAGACCCGGTAGATCCGCCCCTCCTCGCTGCCGGCGCGGAGGTCGATTCGCTTCTGCACCGGCGCGGGAATCCACTCCGGGTGCTCGATCACCGCCCGGTACATATCGGCCACCCAGAGCGCCCCGTCGGGCCCGGTCTTCATCTGGGTGGGCCGGAACCAGCTATCGCGCGAGGCCAGGAACTCGCTCTTCGTCTCGGTCGCGGCCCGGACTCCGCGATAGGTTGCCCCGTTTGGCTCAAGCTTCATCCGGTGCACCAGGTTGTGCACGGGCTCGCTCACGAACAGGCTGGCAGCGAATTCGGGACCGAAAAGGTCATCGCGGTATGGCGTCGGGCTGTTTCCCGAAGTGACATGGCCGGCCGCGCCGGGATCATTGAATCGAGGCTGGATGCGGCTCATGGGATAGAGCCTGGTGTCAGGCTCGAGCGGTTGCCGGGGGTCGGGAGCGGCATAGTACGGATTGCGCTTCAGATCGGACTCGCTGAGCACGAAGTGCCAGCCCCAGCTCGGGTTGTTCGTCCCGAACCAGTCGCCCCAGTCGTCACGATGCCGGCCGTACTGGGTCTGCCCGCTCTCGGCCTCGAACTCGCCCGTATCCGGATGGAACCGGAAGTCCCGACCCTGGATATTCACCGTCTTTCCCGTCTTGAGCGAGCGGATCGTTCCTCCGCTATCCCCATTGGCACCGTAAACCCAGCCGTCCAGTCCGAGCTCGAACCCGTTGACGCGGTGCTGCGGGTTCCCCTGTACGAAGCCGGTGTAGAGTACGCTGCGATGGTCGGCCCTGCCATCGCCGTCACGGTCCTCGGCATAGAAGATATCCGGCGCCGCGGCGACCAGCAGTCCCTGCCGCCAGGGCATCAGTCCGGTGGGAAAGGCAAGGCCGTCCAGGAATGTGGTAGCCTTGTCATAAACTCCATCGCCATCAACATCTTCCAGCACTCGCACCTGCCCCGCGGGCTTGCCTTTGCCGTCGGCCCCCAGGGGGTAGTCGCCCATCTCCAGGACCCAGAGCCGGCCATCGGCGCCCCAGTCCAGGGCGATGGGGTCACGCACCAGGGGCTCGCAAGCGGCGAGATCCACCTTGAAGCCCGGTGGAACGCGGATCGCGTCCCGGGACTCGCGCGGAGGCATCCCCCCGGAGCGCTCCCCCTCGGAAGTGGTAGGGACTCTTCCCCGGACCCATGAGGCCGATAAGAGCAGCAGTGCGCAGGGAAACAAGACAGCCAGCGGCCGTTTTGCTCGCAAAGGTTGATGCCAACGCATGGTGCGCTCCCTGAGCTGCGCGAAGTGTCTCCCTCTTCAGGTTGTTCGGTTTCCGGCTTGTTGACAAGAGGGAGGTGGCGTACGATCAGTCCAGGTCGCAACGAAACTCGTGAAAAAAAGGTCTCCGGCGGCTCTGGACCACTCAATGAAGCCGACGCTCATCCTGGCCAGCAGCTCGCCCCGGCGCCGGCAGTTGCTCACGGAGGCGGGCTATACTTTCGAGGTTCATCCTTCCGAGATCAGCGAGCCAGACCCAGCCGCCGGTACGTCGCCGGCGGCCTACGCGGCGGACCTGGCCTGGCGGAAAGCCGTGGCCGTGGGCAATCAGCAACCTTCCGCACTGATCCTGGCGGCGGACACGGTGTGTGCGGTCGGGTCGGAGATCCTCAACAAGCCGCTGGACCGGGCCGACGCCCGCCGCATGATTGAGCCTCCAGGAAGGACGCGACACGACTGTGGTCACCGGCCTGTGCCTCTATCGCGCGGGCCGGGACGAGTGGGTCGGGGCGATCGAGCATAGCGTCGTACGGTTCCGGCCGCTCAGGGATCCTGAGCGGATCCGCTACCTCGATTCGAACCTCTGGATGGGGAAATCGGGCGGCTACGGCGTGCAGGATGACGACCCGTTCGTGACGGTCATCCGGGGGAGCTTCTCCAACGTGGTCGGCCTGCCGATGGAGCGGCTGGCCCTCTTGCTTCGCACCTATCCTGAACTCACCCGGTGACGTCGGCAAGACGGGGGTTTCCTGTGGTTGTGCTGGTCCGGCAGGAGCAAGGAGCCGATCCGATGCCCAGAGGCGAAAGCAAAGACAAGGGACATTCGAGAGCCGCACGTCTCGTGGGCGGCCTGGTGATTGCGCTCGCCATCCTGGCCGCCGTGGCCGCGATCGTGCCATTCTCCTCCTGGCTCGGCACCCTGGAGGCGAATTCCGCCATGGCAGCAAGCCCGGCCCCGATCGACGGCAAGCGTGCCTTCAGCTACCTGGAGAGAATCTGCGAGCTGGGCCCGCGGATCGCCGGCTCCGAAGCAAATACCAAGCAGCGCAAGCTGGTCGCCGCCCACTGGAAAGCGATGGGGGCCTCGATTCGCGAACAGCCATTCTCCACCCAGCACCCGCTGGGCGGCCAGCGCGTGAACATGGTCAACCTGATCGGCTCCTGGCATCCCGAACGCACCCAGCGCGTGGTGATCACGGCCCATTATGACACCCGCCCCCACCCGGACGAGGAGACGGATCCCCAGCGGCACCAGCTTCCCTTCCTGGGCGCCAACGACTGCGCCTCCGGCGTGGCCCTGCTCATGGAGATGGCCCACCACCTGGGCGAGCTGAACACCCCCTGGGGTGTCGATTTCGTCCTCCTGGACGGAGAAGAACTGGTCTACGGGCGGCATCCCGAAACGCAGGGCGAGTACTTCCTGGGCTCCAAGGAGTTCGCCCGCGCCTACGTCGAGGACGTCGAAGCGCGGCACAGCCGCGTCCGCTACGTCGCCGGCCTGGTCCTGGACATGATCGGCGGCAAGGAATTGCAAATCAATCAGGAGCCCAACAGCCTGAACCTGGCCGGCAACCTGGTTCGCGACGTCTGGGCCGTGGCCCGGCAACTCAATGCCAAGGGTTTCCGATTCCAGGTGGGGCGGGAGGTCCTCGACGACCACCTCGCGCTCAACAACGCGGGCATCCCCGCGATCGACCTCATCGACTTCGAATATCCCTACTGGCACAAGGCCGATGACCTGCCCAAGAATTGCTCGGCCGACAGCCTGGCGGAAGTTGGCCGGGTGGTCACCGCCTGGCTGGCCCAGCCCAAGCGCCGGGCCAGGCGCTGAGCGCGCGGCCGGGTCGCTCAGCAATCCCTTGCCCGCGCGCATTCTCGCTCCTTCCGTGTCGCCTCCAGGTCGAACTCCAGCAAGGCAATCTCGAATCGGAAGCTCTCCAGGGCGTCCCGCGCCAGATCCATGGCGCGACCTCGGAACCAGGCGTGTTCCATGGCGTCGTCCACCAGGGGCTCCAGCTCGGCGCGGACCGCAGGCGGCTGAGCCGCGATCTTCTCCTTCAGCTCAATCAGCTCGCGGGGAAACGAATCGCCCGCCAGACTCAATCCGGGCGTGGTCAAGGCGCTCATGGATGTCGCTCTCCTCACAGGTGCTGCTCTAATGTAGCATGAAAATCTGGGAAGAGAGGGATGGCTGAGGTAATTTAACCGTTTAGCGAAACTCTACGGTTTGCGAAAAGAAGGCCGGGGGCATTCGGGTCGCCGCCGCCGGTCCCGGACAGGACGGCTGACACAAGCGAGTGGTCTGTCACCGCTTGATTTTGGGGTACACCGACTTCAGCTTGCATCGGGCGTCGTCGATCTTCAGCTGCCAGTCCAAGGCGCGTTGGATGCTATTGATATCGGTGGACCAGGCTGTGGCCTCCGCGCAGGGTCGGAGCAATGCCGAAGCGACGACCGGCGACGCACTGGGGGGGCAGACAACTCAGTTCGTTCTCGGCGATGTTGAGCCAACTGCCGTGCTTGGGCATGTAGCGGCTCAACGAACATGAAGATGTCGGCCGTCACGGTGCGCTCATACTCGTAGTCGACCCTCCTGGGATGCCGGCGGGTTGCAGGAACCGGCACGCGCGTCTCCTTCAATAGTTGCACCGGCTGTCACCGCCAACTCAACCCGCTCCTCATCCGTCAGCCGCACGATGTCTTTCTTATTCCTGGAGAACCTTCGTGGTCCCCTCATCAGCCCCGATAGGCCAAGGGGCGCCCAACCCCAATTCTTAGCTGTGACAGACCACTAGGTCGCAGATGCAACCATGACGGAAAAGCAAGCTTGTTGGTACCGAGATTTGTAAGAACTTGCGGTGCGATCGTCCTTTACGTTTGCCCAGCCGGCTCGATCGCCAGCGTTCTGCCCTCGTCAGCCGAACGGTAGGCAGTCCACACCACGTCCATGGTGCGCAGGGTATCGGCGCCACTGGTTTCGTGTGGGGCGCCCGTCAGCAGGCCGTCGATGAAGTGCGTCTGCGTGCGCAAGTAGGCGTCCACGTAAACCTGGGGATCCGGAGGCAAGGCAACGGGCCTGCGCTCGCTGCGCCCCTCCAGGCTGATCCACTCCAGAGTGCCGTCGGTCAGGAGCCGCAGCGTGCCGGCCGTTCCTTCCACAACCGTCTCATTGAGCGCCCACTCGGAACGCGCCCGGTCCGCCGGCGCGCACCAGCTCATGTCCAGGAGGCCCAGGCAGCCGCCGGCGAAACCCAGCGACAACGTCGCGACGTCCTCGCCCCGGGTGTACGGCCCGAACTTTCCCAGGGTGGCCGAAACCGAGCGGACCTCGCCGATGAGAAAGCGGGCCGTATCAACCAGGTGACAGCCCATCTCCAGCAGGATGAGCCGGGGCATTTCCCGGAAATAGGGCTGGTCGTCGTAGCCGCCGGCGCGCAGGCGCGGGTGTCGCGATGGGCGATCCGCAGCCGCACCGGCCGGCCGATGGCGCCGGCGGCGATCTCGGCTCGCAAGGCGCGGTACCAGGGCCGATAGCGCCAGTTCTCGTGAAACATGAGGCGCACGCCGGACTCCGCGCAGGCCGCGATCATCGCTTCCAGATCAGCCCTCTCCACGGCCGCCGGCTTCTGGCAGAGCACGTGCGCTGCATGCCGCGCCGCCAGTTCGACGAGCGGCCGATGCGCCTCCGGCCGGGTGCAGATTTCCACGAAATCAAGTGCTGGGTCTGCCTCGAAGAGCGCGGACGCCGAAGTGTAGCACGTTGCTGCCGGTATGATCGCCTGCGCGCGCTCGAGGCGCGCCGGGTCGAGGTCGCAGAGCGCCACCAGGCTGGCCCGGGGAACCTGGGTCCAACCCTGAAGGTGGTGCTGTGAGACGTAGCCGCAGCCGATCAGGGCGCCTCGAAGCCTGGCGGGTGCGCTGGACATGGATGCTTCTGTTCTTGCTTGATGGAAGGCTGGCCGACCCATCGAGTGTACGCCGGGGCAGGCCGCCGGGAAAGGGACCAGGTCCAACATGTCCAACGTGACGGTTGCGTTCAGATTTCGGTGTGCGCATAATGAACCCATTCGGCCAGCCCTCGTAAGTAGGGAAGTGGAGCGAGGCCCGCGCGATGTGCGCCTGTGCACCGCGGGATGACCGACCGATGGGCCCGGTACCCGCTTGACCGGGCTGGTTGCGTGATCGGTCGTACGTCTCGATCTTCTGGCCGACGTTGATCCGAGGCCTGGGAGGAACATTGCGGCATGTCCACGCCCGTCATGATTGAAGCCGAAGGTCTGTGCAAGCAGTTTGGATCGTTCCTGGCGGTTCGCGACGTGTCGTTCTCGATACCCAGGGGGCAGGTCGTGGCCTTTCTCGGTCCCAACGGGGCGGGCAAGACGACGACGATGCGGCTGCTCACCGGTTTTGTGGCGCCGACCCACGGGACGGCACGGATCGCGGGAATCGACGTCCAGGCGGACCGCATCAGCGCCGCGGACCACCTGGGGTACCTGCCGGAGAACGGACCCCTTTATCCGGACATGACGCCGCTGGGCCTGCTGCGGTTCTTCGGCGGCGCGCGCGGCCTGGGCAGTTCAAGACTGCACAGCCGCGTGGACGACGTGATCGCGCAGTGCGCACTGGAATCTGTTCAGCACAAGCCCATCGGCAAGCTCTCCAAGGGATACCGGCAGCGTGTGTCGATGGCTCAGGCGCTGCTCCACGATCCGGAAGTCTTGATCATGGACGAGCCCACCAGCGGGCTGGACCCGAACCAGATTCGCGGCGTGCGCGCGCTGATCCGCGACCTGGGCAAATCGAAGACGATCCTGGTCTCGACCCACATCCTCCAGGAGGTCGAGCCCGTGGCCGACCGGGTGCTCTTCATTCACGAGGGCCAGATCGTTTACGACGGCAAGCCGGCTGATCTGGCACGCGAGAACGGCAACCTGGAGCAGGCGTTCTATACGATGACGGCACAGCCTGTTTGAATGTCCTTGAGAGTTGCGAGTATCGAGGAACGAGTGGCGAGGCGTCGAGGCACGTGTCGAGAGGCGTTGTTCCGGGGCCTGTTTGCCCCGGCCTGAAATCCCGCAGGTTCTGAACACGCCGCTCACCGTACCATTCAGCACGCGCCACCCTGAAAGAGGATTCTCCCGGTGACCACGCTCGAGACCAAACCGACCACCAAGGCGCCGGCTCCCCCGGCGTCGCGATCCGACGGACCCTTGCCGTTCCGACCGCATGTCATCTGGGCCATCTTCAAACGCAACCTGCAAAGCTATTTCAGTAATCCGGCCGGATATGTGTTCATCACACTGTTCGTGCTGGCGAGCGCCTGGCTCGCGTTCTGGTCGCCCGAGTTCTTCTCGAGCAACCTGGCGAACCTGGATCAGCTCAACAAGTACATGCCCTACGTGCTCTTGCTGTTCGTGCCGGCGATCGCCATGACCGCCTGGTCCGACGAGCGCAGGCAGGGCACCGACGAACTGCTGCTGACGCTGCCGGCGCACGATCTGGACGTCGTGCTGGGCAAGTACCTGGCCACCCTGGGAATCTACACCGTGGCGCTGGCGTTCTCGCTCAGCCACCTGCTGGTGCTGAACTACCTGGGCGGGCCTGACTGGGGAGTGATGTTCTCCACCTACCTGGGCTACTGGCTGATGGGCGTGATGCTCATTGCCGTGGCCCTGGTCGCGTCGCTGCTGTCGTCGAACGTGACCGTGTCGTTCCTGCTGGGCGTGCTCTTCTGCGCCGTGCCGGTCGGCCTCGAGTCGCTTGGGTCGCCCGGCAGCAGCGCCCTGCGCCGGCATCTGGAAAGCTGGTCGGTGCCCGCGCAGTTCCGCGATTTCGGCACCGGCGTCGTCTCGCTCTCGGGGATCTTCTACTTCGTGTCGCTGGCCGCCGCCCTGCTTTACCTGAACATGATGCTGCTGGGCCGGCGGCACTGGGCCGGCGGCGAGGCCAGCCGGGGGCTCTGGGTCCATTCCGCCGTCCGCTTCGTGGCGGTGCTGGTGGCCCTCTTCAGCGTAAGCGTGATGATCGAGCGGCTGGGCGCACGGCGCGACCTCAGCAGCGAACAGGTGCATACTCCCTCGCCAGAGTCGCTGGAGCTGATCCAGCAGATCCCCGAGGACCGGCCGGTCCTGATCCAGGCGTATTACAGTCCGGACGTGCCGCGAGAGTACATCGAGACGAAGACCGACCTGCTGGCGATGCTGCGCGAGTACGCGGCCCGCAGCCGGGGCAAGATCCGGCTCAACCTGGTGCCCACCGAGCTCTACTCCGAGGCGGCCCGCGACGCCGAGAAGCGATTCGCCATCGAGCCGAAGCGGGTGGCGTCGGACGACCTGGCCAAGCGGACGGTTTCAGAAATCTTCCTCGGGGTGGCCTTCACATCGGGCCTCGAGGAGGTGGTCATCCCGTTCTTCGATCGCGGCCTGCCGGTGGAGTACGAGCTCACGCGGTCAATCCGCGTCGTGTCCCGGGCCGCGCGGAAGAAGGTGGGGATCCTCAGCACCGACGCCAAGATGATGGGCGGCTTCGACGCCCGCAGCTTCAACCAGACGCCAGAGTGGTCGGTCGTCACCGAGCTCAAGAAGCAGTACGAGGTGAGCTCGGTCTCGGCCGATACGCCGATCACCGCCGAGCTTGACGCCCTCATCGTCGCCCAGCCCTCCTCGCTCACCCAGCCGCAGATCGACAACCTGACCGCCTACATCAAGAAGGGCGGACCGGCGCTGCTGTTTCTCGACCCGCTGCCCGTCGATCCGCAGATCCAGCAGACGGCGCCCGAGATGCCCAAGATGCCCCCCGGAGGACCGTTCGGCGGCGGTGCACAGCCGGAGCCCAAGGGGAACCTGCGGCCCTTGCTGGAGCTGATCGGGCTGGACTGGCCCACCACCGAGATCGTCTGGAACCCCTACAACCCCCATCCCCAGCTCGCGATGCTGGAGCCAGAGGTCGTCTTCGTCGGCAAGGGAAGCGGCGCCGAGGGAGCCTTCAATCCCGAGCAGATCGCCTCCTCCGGCTTGCAGGAAATGGTCATGCTCTTCCCGGGCATGTTGCGTCCCAGGAGCGGCGGGTCGGGGCCGGAGTTCGTCCCCCTGCTTCGCACCAACGACGCCGGCGGCACGGTTTCCTGGTCCGACGCGGTGCAGCAGAGCTTCCTCGGCATGTCCGGGATCAACCCGCGCCGCCGCCACATTCCCACCGACACCAGCTACACGCTGGCCGCCCGACTCTCGGGAACTGCCGCTGTCGACAAAGACAAGGACAAGGACGCCGCCAAGGATGACGCCAAAAAGGACCAGGCCAAGAAAGATGAGCCCAGGAAGGACGACAAGCCGGCGACCATCAAGGTCATCGCCATCGCCGATCTGGACCTCATCTCCGAGCAGTTCTTCGAGCTCCGCAGGCAGAAGATTGGCAACCTGGATTTCGACAACGTCACATTCGTGCTGAACTGCGTGGACGTACTCGCGGGCGACGAATCGTTCGTGACCCTGCGGAAGAAGCGCACCCAGCATCGCACGCTGCTGACGCTCGAGGCTCAGACCAAGAACTTCAACGAGGAGCTACAGCGCCAGACCAAGTCCGCCGAGGACGCCGCCAAGGACAAGCTCGACCAGGCCCAGAAGGCGTTTGACAAGCAGGTCGACCAGGTGAAGAGCCGGACCGACCTCGACGAGCGTACCAAGGAGATCATGCTCGCCAACCTCCAGGATGTTGCCCAGCGCCGGCTCGAGGTCGAGAAGGCGAAGATCGAGGATGAGAAGCAGATCAAGATTCGCGATGCCAAGGCGGTCTCGGAAGAGAAGACCCGGTCCATCGAGAACCGTGTGCGGTACATGGCGGCCCTCATTCCGCCCCTGCCCTCGCTGATTCTCGGCCTGCTCGTCTTTGGCACCCGGCTCCGCCGCGAGAACCTGGGCGCCAATCCCCGGCGGCTGGCGTGAACGGACATGTCAAAGATTCGTGGCCCCGGCAGATCGACCTGAGAGTAGCCAACGATCATACCGGCCCCGCGGTTGCGGGCGGTTGGAACTTGAGGATGAGACATGCGCGAACTCACCAAGACGTTGATCTTCAGCGTTGTCGCCCTGGCCCTCTGTGGCGCGGCGTTCGTGACCACCCGGGACCGCAGCATCAATGACGCGTCCTTCAACGATCAGGGGCAGCCCTTCTTCCCCGAATTCAAGGAGCCGCTCGCGTGCACGGACCTGGAGGTCGTCGACTTTGACGCCTCGACGGCCACGGCCTCGCGGTTCCAGGTGAAGTTCGAGAATGGCAAGTGGGTGATCCCCTCCCACCATAACTATCCCGCGGACGCCCGCGACCGGCTCTCCAAGACGGCGGCCGCCGTGACGGACCTGACCAAGGACACGATCCGCTCGGACCGCGTCCAGGACCAGGAAGAGATGGGGGTCATCGACCCGCTCGACGCCAAGACGACCACGCTCAAGGGCCGCGGCAAGCGTATCACCCTGCGCGACTCGGCCGGCGCGGTGCTGGCCGACTACATCATCGGCAACGACATCAAGGACAAGACGGGCCAGAAGTACGTGCGGGTTCCGGGCGAGAAACGTACCTACGGCGTGAAGCTCAAGGCCGAACCGTCGACCCGCTTCGCCGACTGGATCGAGACGAACTTGCTGAAACTCGAGGCGACTCACATCCGCAAGATCGAGTTCGACAATTACAAGGCCAGCCCGGAGGAAGGCTACCGGCCCGGTGAGGTGCTCGACATCGAGCGCAAGGACTCGGCCGCTCCCTGGACGATGGAGGGCTTGTCCGCCGATCAGGAGCTTGACAGCGATAAGCTGCGCACGCTCACCGACGCCCTGGCCGACCTCAAGATCGTCGGCGTGCGTACCAAGCCGCAAGGACTGACCCGCGATCTCAAGCTTACCGAGACCAAGGGAATCCAGGCCCTGGCCACGGTGACCTCCCTGCAAAACAAGGGCTTCTACATGATCAAGGACGGCCGGGTGCTGTCCAACCAGGGCGACGTCCGGGTCTATACCGACGAGGGCGTGGTCTACACCCTGCGCTTTGGCGAGGTCTTCTTCGGCACCGGCGAGCAGCTCACCGCGGGCACGGCCGACGAGGCCGACAAGAAGGCCGGCGACCAGGACAAGGCCAAGAAAGCCGAGGGAACGACGGAAAACCGCTTCCTCATGGTCACCGTCACCTTCGATCCCACCTTGATTTCCAGGCCCAAGAACGACGATCCCAGGGACGCGGACAAGACGGCGGCGGCAAAGCCCGGTCAGCCGCTGGAGGTGCCGGCCAACCCGTTCGGGCCGGACCCGAAGGATCCGAAGTACATTGCCGATCAGAAGGAAGCCAAGGAGAAGGCGGAGCGCGAGCAGAAGGAATACGATCAGAAAATCGCCGACGGCAAGAAGCGCGTCGACGAGCTGGCGAACCGGTTTGCCGCCTGGTACTACGTGACTCCGGGAGACAGCTTCCGGTCGATCGACCTGGACCGGCCGGCCCTGGTGCGGCCGAAGCGGCCCGCCGCGCCGAATCCCGCGGGAGGAGCCCTGCCCTCGTTCCCCGGCGGCGGCTCGTTCCCGGGCGGCGGTCCCTCGCTGCCCACCACCCTGCCTCCGGTCCAGCCGTGAGACTCGCTCACGCAGCCGGCGGGCGGCCCCTGCGCCCGCCAGGCTCTTGCCCCGAATTCGCGAAAGATCGTACAGTCAGATTCGTTGTCGGTTCAAGTTGGCCAGATTTCGGGAGCGCGCCGATGCGGGCCACCCGGTCGAGGGCGCGTTGATGTCCACTCCAGCAGGTCCGCTTTCAGGTTCCACCACGGTGACCGCTCCCGGATCGTCGCGCACCGGGCGGATTCGACATGTCCTCTCCGCGCTGGTGCAAAACCAGCCCGGCGTGCTGGCCCAGGTTTCCGGCATGTTCGCTTCCCGCGGTTTCAACATCGACAGCCTCGCGGTCGGTGAGACCGAGGCGCCGAAGCTCTCGCGCATCACCGTGGTGGTGAAGGGCGACGACCGCCATCTTGAGCAGGTGCGCAAGCAGCTCGAGAAGCTGGTCCCGGTGGTCCAGGTCCAGGATATCTCGCGCGAGGATTACGTCGAGCGCGACCTGATGCTCATCAAGCTTCGAGTCCCGGCGGAGCGGCGCCCGGAGATCCAGTCGCTGGTGCAGATCTTCCGCGGCCGCATCGTGGACGTCAGCCCCGAGGAGCTGATGATCGAGATCTCCGGCCAGGAAAAGAAGATCGAAGCGTTTATCGAGGCGGTGCGCTCCTATGAGATCGTGGAGCTGGCTCGCACCGGCCGCATCGCGCTGGTGCGAGGCACCCGGCACCACGACGACGACGTCCAGGAGTCTGCCCAGAACGCCGCCGAGCCCGACGACGGCGACGGTTCGGTGCAGGGGCATAGCGAGCTTTGAAATCGAGGTGCAGCGCCTGCACTCGCCCGATCCCTGCCCGGGGCTGACCGCTTCAGTCCCGGGTCGTTTTGTCCATGAAGCCATCTGATTCCCAGGAGAACGCTCATGCCCGCCCAGATGTACTACGATCAGGACGCCGATTTCTCGCTGCTCAAGGGGAAGACCATCGCGATCATCGGCTATGGCAGCCAGGGGCATGCCCAGGCCTTGAACCTGCGAGACTCGGGGTGCGACGTCGTGGTCGGGCAGCGGCCCGGTTCGGCCAACCATGAGGCGGCCGTTCGTGACGGCTTCACGCCGGTCTCCGCCGCCGAGGCCGCCGCCGCCGGCGATCTGCTCAACATTCTCTTGCCCGACGAGATTCAGGGCGACGTCTATGCCCGCGACATCAAGCCGCAGCTCGAACCGGGCAACCTGCTGCTCTGCTCGCACGGGTTCAACATCCATTTCGGACAGGTCGTCCCGCCGGAGGGCGTCGACTGTGCGCTGGTGGCGCCGAAGGGGCCCGGCCACCTCGTCCGGAGCGAGTTCGTCAAAGGGGGCGGAGTGCCCTGCCTGATCGCCACCACCGAGGCCTGTTCTCCGGGGGGCAAGGCCCTGGCACTGGCGTATGCCAAGGGCATCGGCGGAACCCGCGCGGGCGTGCTCCAGACGACCTTCGCGGAGGAGACAGAGACCGACCTCTTCGGCGAGCAGGTCGTGCTCTGCGGAGGCGTCAGCGCCCTGGTCAAGATGGCCTTCGAAACCCTCGTGGAGGCCGGTTACCAGCCCGAGAGCGCCTACTTCGAGTGCCTCCACGAGCTCAAGCTCATCGTCGATCTGATCTACCAGGGCGGGCTGAACTACATGCGTTACAGCATCTCGAACACGGCCGAGTACGGAGATTACACCCGTGGCCCGCGGATCGTCACCGAGCAGACCAGGGCCGAGATGAAGAAGATTCTCCAGGAGATCCGTAGCGGGCAGTTCGCACGGGAGTGGATCCTGGAGAACCGGGCCAATCGCCCCGTGTTCAATGCCACCAAGCGTCTCGAACGCGAGCACCCCGTGGAGCAGGTGGGCAAGCGGCTGCGTGCGCTCATGCCCTGGATCAATGCCCGGACGGTGTGAACCTCTGCCGAAACGCGGCCATCGCCAAGAGCTCCGTCGATGAGAACCTACCGGGAATGCCCTTCCTGCCGTGCCCTGCTCACCAGCGGACAGATCGCCTCGGGCCGCGGCGAGTGTCCGTACTGCGGCGCCCGGCTTGCCTCCGATACGGACATGCCAGCCGGCTGGGAGCGGGACGACGAGAACCCCTATGCACCCCCCGGCCCGGCGCTGGCCCCGCAGAACGCCCCGGAAGCAACCATCCCGGCCGGCTTCGGCGGCAAGCTGGTGATGGCCTTCCGGCTCCTCTTCGGCCAGCTCCCGCTCTTTGCCGCACTGGTGCTGACGGTCTGGATCCCCGGCCACGCGCTCATCGACCTGGCGCTGGCCGGGAACCCGAACCAGGCCGACCCGCTCAAGATGCTCCAGCTCGGTCAGCTTGTGGAAATGGTCTTCGGGCCCATCTACACCGCCGCCATCATCACCACGCTGGCTGCCAGAATGGCCGGCGCCCGGCTCTCGTACCTGGAGGCAATGCGCGCTGGCTTGCATCACTGGGGACGACTGTTCCTGGCCCGACTCATGTCCGGGCTGCTCGTGCTCGTCGGGATCATTGCATTCATCGTCCCGGGGATCCTGCTGGCGATCCGCTTCATGTTTCTGGACGAAGCCGTCGTCCTGGAGGGCGCGGGTGCAGCCGCGGCGCGTCGACGCAGTGCGCAATTGACCTTTGGCCGCGGCCTGCGGCTCGTTGCTGTTTTTGTGGTCTCCATGGGCCTCATCATGGCCTTCTCATTGCTGCTGGCAAAACTCGTGGAACTTGCGGGGCTGATCAACGTCTTCCCGGTCGCCGAAGTCTGCGATTGCCTGATCAGCGTCTTCGCCGTGTTCTTTCACTGCCTCGTCTTCCTCTACTACTGGGAAGCCTGCCAGCAGGAACAGAACGCCGATGCGGACTCGCTCAGCGGCAACGAACTGCAAGTGTAGCCGGTTGACTCTCATCGATTTGAACACTCCGCCTGCCCTCCTCTTCGTTGGTTTTCACCATGGCCGAGGTATCCCAGAAGCTGGCCGAGAACACGCCCGGATCGTTCTACGTCGACGCCACCTGCATCGACTGCGACCTCTGCCGGGAAACGGCTCCCGGAAGCTTTCGGCGCAACGACGAGCGAGGCCACAGCTACGTCTACCGTCAGCCGGAGGACCCCTCCCAGCTCGCCGCGTGCATGGCCGCGCTGGAGGAATGCCCCGTGGAAGCCATCGGCAATGACGGAGATCGCCAGGAGGTCCCCTGAGCGGCAAGCATCAGAGCTCAACTTCCAATGCTCATTCCTCACCCCTGCCCCGCGCCCTGCGGCGCATGACCACGTAAGTTCCCGACAGGCTGTCGTGCCAGCCTCGCGAACCGGAGCTAAGGTACGACAGGGGATCAAACGGGATGAACCTGGCGAGCGTTCGACCCAGGATCTGTCGGAATGAGGGCGGGTACCCATCACGTTGTACGACGATCGTGCCAGTCACGAACTTGCCCAGGGTCCGCGAGAAGAACCCCTCAAAGAACACGTAATAAAGGAAAAGCCCCAGCGCGCTGATCAGGTTCAAGACGCCCTCAAGCTGATCGCCGAGAAAGTCGCCAGCGTCCTCATCGCCCTTGACCACGGCCCGGACGAAGCCTGCGAGAAACAGGATAGCGAACAAGAGCACGATATGTGCGATGTAATCAATCACAAATCCCAGGAGGCGTGTTCCGGCCCCCGCTCTTTCCATGGGATATCGCACCGGTTCGTCGCCGGTGGTATCGGCCGGGGGTTGATACGGATCGATCTGCCGATCGAACAGGAGCTCGTCGTCCCTGCGCCGCGGCGATAGGTCGCTCATGGCTGGCCTCTCTTCTGGGATCTGGTGCTGCTGGCCGTCTCCGAGTCGCCCGCGATCATCTGGTCAAAGGCGTGCAACAGCTCCTCGCGCCGGAGTACGGGCCGGGCCGGTACGCGCGCGAGCTGAGCCCAAGCTGCATCTGCTCGCAGACGTGCCAGTCCTGGCGATTGGTCATGTCCCAGAAGGCAACCGCTTCCTGAGGACGGAAGTCCGACCCGGCGATTGCGTCGGGATGGAAGTGCCACTCGCAGACGATCTCGGTCCGGTCGACCGAGCGCGGCCAGAGCGTATAGGCCACCATATAATCAGGATGCAAACTCAGCAGCAGGTTTGGCAGCACGGCGTAGTAATAAACCCGGCGCCGGTCCTCGGCGGGCAGGCCGGGAAGCCAGGCGCCGACGAGCCGGCCTCCGGTGGAGAGCGTCTCGACTCCCTCCCGCAGGTCCATCCGGCCGCCCAGGTAGCCCGGGCACGCCGGCTCGTTTTGCCCGCTGAGATAATGGGACAATCGCTGGAGCGCGGGGTGGACGCCGGGGCAGTGGAGACACTCGGAGTAGTTCTGGATGATCAGCTTCCAGTTGCTGGCCACATCGTAGACGGTCCTCTGAACCAGCCGGAGCCCCGCCATGCCCCAGGGCCGGAACCTGTCCGGCAAGTCGCCAAGCTGCTCGGTGAGCGGCCGGGGAGACTCGCCCAGGTTCAGGAAGAGATGGCCGTCCCAGAGCTCGACGGCCACCGCGGCGAGCGGATAATCCTCGAGACGAAAATCGGGGAGGTCGTGCATCTGGGGTGCGGCCACCAGCCGGCCGGAAAGATCGAAGGCCCAGGCATGGTACGGGCAGCGGATCAGGCCGTCGAATCGTCCGGCGGCCGCTTCGCAGAGCCGCGTGCCCCGGTGCCGGCAAACGTTGTAGAATGCGCGAATGGTTCCGTCGTCCGCACGCGTGACGATCACGCTCTCGCCCGCGATGTCGCGCAGGACGAAATCACCGGATGAGCAAATCTCGTCCTCGCGTCCGGCGTGCACCCACATGCCCAGGAAGAACCGCTCCAGCTCCGCCTGGTGGTGGACAGGGTCCGTGTAAAAACGCGCGGGCAGGCTCAGGGCCGCGCGCGGATGACTTTGCTTCGCTTCGCTTTCCGCAGCCATCGACGCCTCCCGACCTGGAACTCTGGGTCATTTCCGGATCAACCAGACCTCGGCCACCTGGCAGCCGCGTCCATTTCCCCCTTTGCCGGGCTCTTGCCGCCAGGTGAGCTCCAGCGTGCCATCGGCGGTGGCCTGCGGGGGGACGTCGAACTCCAGCGGGACCGGCGGATCGGGCTTCTTCAACCAGTCGTGAACGGCATGTCCATCGGCGTCGAGCCGGATCAGATTGCGGAAGCTGTCGCCGGCGTAAACCACGCGGACCTTGTAATGGGCTTTGCCCAGGAGATCTTCGTAGCGCATCCGCAGTGGTGCGTCGTGCAGCGTCTGTGCGTTCTGGCACCAGGCCAGCGGCCAGCCGGCCCGGGAGCCGAAACCGACCAGCGAGGAGTGCCGGAAGTCGGGGTCCGTCGCGTACTCGCTCGTTCGCACCAGGTGCGGCTGGCACCCCGGGTTTCCCAGGTCGTCATAATAGCCGCCCGGTCCGGCGTCGGTACGATGCAGGATCGCCTCGATCTCTCGCAGCCGCTCGGCCTCGGTCGCGAGGCTCCTGATCCTGGCGAACTGGTCGCGCAACCAGAGCCGATCATTCAGGGGGACGTCAATCGTATCGAGGTTCGCTCCACGGTCCACGGCGATCGCGTCGTAGAGCGGGACGCTGAGCTGCATGCGGATGCTGACGAAGAGGTCTTCGGCCAGTTCGCGGACCAAGGGCTTGCCGGGAGTCGGCTCTTCCGCCGAGGGTGTCAGGGCGCGCTCCGCGTTTCGGATCGACTCCACCGAGCCGACACTGCCGCTTCGCCCGAGCGCTTCCATCGCCCGAGATTCTTGCCGTGTCTCAATCAGGAGCCGCGATCGAACGTGGAAGTCGTACCAGGCCCGGTAAAGGCCCTGCTGGAACCGCCAGTTGCCGCGTAAGTGCAGACGGGTCCCCCGGTCGAGTTCCTCCAGTTGCGCGAGCGTCTGGTCGACACCTCGGTTCTCCGCCACGGCACCCCGCCAGTTCCGCTCGAGCCCCAGCAGAACCTCGGGAAAGCCCGCAGCCAGCTCCTCGCTCAGGTACGCGCGGGTGTACTGGCGGAGGATCTCCTCGACCGGCATATCGGGGTCCCACCCCAGGCAGCTCCAGACGCACTTGTTGACATCGTCATTGCAGCCCTCGGAATAGGTGATGAAGCCGATCGAGCCGGGCTGGTAATAGCGAAAGATCGCCGCCTCGTCGCGGGGGCGAGGGTTGATGGCCTCGCGGCCCTCGGTGAGCGAGAACGCCAGGTCCCAGTCCGGCACGGGGAACTGGCACTGCTGGCAGTGGGTGATGTCGGGATAGGTGCGGATCGGATAGCGCGCAGGGACCGCCTTGCGCAGCTCGGCCATGCTGATGCGGACCTGCGGGCCATGGACCACGCCGGCCAGCCATGCCGGTTCCTGTTTGAGGATTTCCAGGAACTGGTCGAGCCACTGCTGGTTGAACCCCTGAGGCGAGACCCAGAGCGTGGCGCGAGGGTGACTGCGATGCAGCACCTCCGCGACGCTCGCCAGGAAGGGCATGAGCACTGGCGGAGGGGTGTGTCCAGGGTCGCCACCAGGCACGAAGACCGCGTCCAGCCGGGGGAGCTTGCGGAACACGCCGTCCCACTCCCGTAGCGCTGCTTCGACCGTCGCCGGATCCGAATAATCCCTGTCCATGGCCGGATACCAGATCCAGACGTCCAGCCCGTACGCGTCCAGCAGCCGCGACATGCCCACCATCATCTCCTCGGGAGGCAGAGGAAAGTGCGGGCTCTCGGCGTCGTCGTCCGACCGGGGCGGAATCAGCTCGACCGCATTGGCGCCGAAGATCGCCAGGTCGCGGATGTAACGCTCCCAGCGCCGCAGGTCCCAGGCGTCGTACGAGTTCGTCTTGGGACGGTAGCCGAGCTGGTGTCCGCGCAGCGGATACCTCGGGCTGGTGTCGATGCTCAGGCCGGCCGGCAGCAGGACATGACCCTCGGTGGTTCGCAATTCGCGGAGCAGTCGGCCCACGCCAAAGAGCATGCCGCGCGCATCGTTGCCCGCCACCAGCAAGGCCCGACCGGAACCATCGAGATGGATGTGGAAGCCCTCCGCGGGCCGATTGCGCAGCTTTTCCCGGACGCTCCTGGACAGCCGGCCCTCCTCGAAGAGCGGCTGAGACAGGGACCCGACCGCGATCACCTGGGCCGGCCCGGAGGGCCACTGCGACGTGACGTCCCAGCGCACGCCTGAGCGCCGGGCCACGTCCTCCACGAGCAGGTCGACCGCCTTGCGCTCGGGACCGGACAATCCAGGTGCGGTCACCACGACGGCCCGCGTCAGGTCCAGCATCGCCGGCTCTTCACGTGCGGAGGACGGCCCGCCCGCCAGCAAGCCAGCGGCCGCGAGCAAGAGCGCCATGGCCGCATCGGGGAGAATGCGTGGCCAGCAGCTCTGTCCAGAGAAAGCGACCGGATGGTGTTGCCCCATGCTGCGTGCTCCGCGAGTTCGATCCCGAGCCCTGCCTCCGCCGGCGGCTCCCATGTTAAATTCCGGCCACCAGCAATCCAAGACCCGCTCGATAAGCGTCTCAACACTCTGACCACGGCAGTCCTGGCGATACCTTACGGCTCCTTGATTGTCCCACCGAGGCGGAAGGTGGCGGCAGGGCGTCGCCTGCTGGCGTAAGAGGATGATGCTGAGAAAACGCGGCCATTCATCCGCAGAGAGCCCTGGTGCCGAAGTTTCAGAATGAGATCACAGGCCCTTGACATCTTGTCCCCGACTTGTACTATTCTAATATGACAAGTGGGCAAGCCACGACTTCTGCCATTTCTGAAGTGAGGGCCAGGCGAGAATCCGTTTCAGGAATGCGGGGCCTGGCGGATGTTGCTGCGCCCGGTTCAGAACACCTGTTACGGAGTCTTTGTAAGGGGAGACGCTTGCTTTCACCGGCCCCTCGGCCGACAAACCCGTTTCCGGGGCCGCAAAGGGCACAAATGGCCAGGATGGCACAATCACACAGGGAGGTCGTCATGTGCCGATCAGATTTCAATGACACAACCAGGAGACATGGAGGGACCGGCGCTCGCGCGCGCGGAGCCCGCGCAGGCGGCTGCTCTGGTTTGCGATGTCACCGGGCGGCAGTTCCACTGATCCTGGCATTCGTGCCGGGCTGTTTCAGTCCGCCTCGACGCGCTTCGGAGATGATGGGGAATGCCTCGACTGCGGCCGTGTCTTGCGAGGTGCCGGCTCACGTTCACCAAACGGGGCTGCCGGCGGATTGCTGGAAATGTTCCGGTGAGTTAGATCCGCGAGTCGCACTCAGCAAGGGACGGCGCGTCGTCGTCACGGAATTTGACGTGGAGTTCGTGGATTTCCAGTTTCAACTACCCACTCCGCGCCAGCTCATTCTCAGGCCGCCACCGATCTCTCTTAATCCGGTGCACCTGGTCATGAGGCTGATCGGCGTTGGACGGAGAAGTTCCTGGCTGGCCCAGGAGCAACAGCAAGCGCTGGCCGGCGATCTCTACCAGAGCCTGGTTCAAGACCTCGGCGGGCGCGGGCTGGTCGTGGTTTCTCCGGATGAATTGCATTCGAGTCCCGGGTATGGTGAGCTGCCCAAGCAGAGCGTGACCAGGTCGTCGCCACTGATGATGCTCAATCCACTGGGTACCGATACGGGAACCGTTCTGCACACACGGACCGTTGCGGCGCCGGGCCTGAGCGTCCTGCAAGGCAGCCGGCAGGCTCGGGCAATGGCCGAGGCGCGGATCCTTGCGGAGACGCGTGCGGACGTCGCGCTCGCGGTACGACTGCGGGTGGGCACCTTCCGCGAGCAACCGGCCCTCGAGCAGCACAGCCTGATTCGCTTGACCGGTCGCGAGGGAACGACCGCATTACGGGCCCGTCACTCGCTCGTGTCGGACCAGGCTGTGATCGAGGCCCCTCGATTCCGGCCCATCGTCGGACGAATTGAACCCGTCGCCCCCGGAAGGTTCTCGAGCGAGCTGACGGCGATGCTACCCCGATTCATTGACCTTGCCTTGTCGGAGCCGAAACCGTGATGACGGCGCTTCGGTCGACGTGCGCGATTCGCTCCAGGCCGGTCCTTCCCTGCGCGATCGAGTTCGGCATCACCAACCAGGATAGACGAAGCACCGAGGAATCTGATCCGGCCATGTTCGCGATCGATGAAAACGACCCGACCCCGTTGTATGCCCAACTCGATCGAGCGATCCGGGTGGCGATCTCGACCGGGCGGCTGGAAGTGGGAGACAAGCTGCCGACGGTGCGGCAACTGGCGGTGGATCTGAAGATCAATGCGAACACGGTGGCGAAGGTTTATGGCGAACTGGAGCGCTGCGGCGTGCTCGAAACACGGCGGGGAGTGGGGACTTTCATCCGGCAGGACGGGGTTCGAGGTCCCACAGTGCCGGATCGCGAACGGCTGCTCGTGGAGCTCGCGGATGGCTTCCTGGCGGGTGCCGCCTCGCTGGGGTTCTCGGCGGATGAAGCGATCAACTTCCTGCAAGTGCGCTGGATCGACATGAAACGGGGACAATCCGATGACTAGCCGAACAAGCATTGCCGAGGGTCTGAGGACGCGTCGCGGTTCGATCGGGCTGCCGCAGTTCAACGTCATCGCGCTCCTCTTGCTTGTCGCCGGCGCGGGCCTGGGGTTCGAGATCTTCGTGTTCTGGGGCAATCGCTGGGCGATCGCCGTGGGGTGGCTCATGGGATGGATTGCGGCGCTCGGGCCCCAGGTCGCCCAGGAGTGGGAGCGGGCGGTGGTCCTGAGGTTGGGCAAGTACAGCGGCTTGCACGGGCCGGGACTGTTCTGGATCATCCCCGGTTTCGAGCAGGTCAATTCCTGGATCGATCAGCGGATCATCACCACCAGCTTCGCGGCCGAGCAGACGCTCACCTCGGACACCGTGCCGGTGAATGTGGACGCCGTGATGTTCTGGATGGTGTACGACCCCGAGAAGGCGGCGCTGGAGGTCCAGGATTACAAGCTCGCTGTGAGCTGGGCGGCGCAGACGGCGCTTCGGGACATCATTGGCCGCACACCGCTAACCGTGCTGCTGCGCGGGCGGGAGCAGATCGAGGCACAGCTTCAGAAGCTGATCGACGAGCGGTCGAACCCCTGGGGCGTGACCGTGCAATCGGTCGAGATGCGCGACGTGGTGATCCCGGAGTCCTTGCAGGACGCCATGTCGCGGGAGGCCCAGGCCGCGCGTGAGAAGGAGGCGCGGATCATCCTCGGCCAGGCCGAGGTGGAGATCGCCCAGCTCTTCTCCGAGGCCGCCAAGTCGTACGAGCACAATCCGACCGCGCTCCACCTGCGCCGATGAACATCCTCTACGAGGGGCTCAAGGAGAAGGGTGCGCTGATGCTCGTGCCCAGCACGGCTGTCGAATCCATGGGACTGGGCGGCCTGCTTGGCGCCGCCGCGCTCCGACAGCAGACGCTCAGCCAGAATCCGACCGGAGCCGACCCGCTCAATGGCCCGGTGATCTGAAACAGTTCAGCGTCGTTTCCTGAAGTCAGGTGCAAGGGTTGCTGCGTGGACCGAGGCGCGAGCAAGCAGGTCCACGTGCGCAGGTGGAGGCCTCTTGATGAACGAGCTCAGCGAGTTGCCCCTGACCGTCGATGAGGGCATTGCCGTCGTCGCCACCCCGGCGCCGGCGGGTGGTGGGACCTCCCGGCAACGGATCCCGTATATCGACAATCTGCGCATCCTGCTCACCGTGCTCGTGGTCGTTCACCACGCCGCGGTCGGTTACAGCGACATCCCGTTGTGGTACTACAACGAGCCGCCGACGGACCGCTCCAGCGTGATCCTGGACGTCCTCCTGATCCTTGATCAGTCGTTCTTCATGGGCTTCTTCTTCCTGCTCTCAGGCTATTTCGTCCCGACCTCGTACGATCACAAGGGCGGCCGGGAGTTCCTGCGGGACCGGCTCATCCGTCTGGGCATCCCCCTGGCGCTCTTTGCCTTCCTGCTGCGGCCGGTCCTCGAGGCTCGCAGGTACGCCAGCGTGAGTGCCGAGGCCGCGGCGAAGGGAGCCGAGCTTTCTTACTGGCGGTTCTACCTCAGCTCGTGGAATCCCGGGCCGCTCTGGTTCGTTGAAGTCCTTTTGGTGTTCTGCGCCGTCTATGCTCTGGCTCGCCGTTTCCTGCCTCGGTGTGCCGTCGCTCCTCCGGCCTCCGCCGCACGCACCCGGCCGGCCCGGCATTTCATGGCTGCCATTCTCGGTTATTCGCTGACGCTCGCCTTGCTCACGTGCCTCTGGCGCACAGTCGTGCCCGCCGGACAATTCTGGCCCATCCTGGGCCTGCCCACGCCTGCGTACATGCCGCAGTACGCCACCCTCTTCGTCGTCGGACTCGTCGCGTGCCGGCGCGGCTGGGCGCAGGCCCTTCCCGTGTCGGCGGGCTGGTACGGACTGGCGCAGGCCCTGGTCGCAACGCTGTTGGTCGCATTGGTGGCCGTCCTGGCCAGAACCGTCTTTGCGGCGAACACCCGCACCTGGGCTCCGTCCGCTTATGCGATCTGGGAGTCGCTCTTCGCCGCCGGGGTGATCGTGGCCCTGCTCGTGCTGTACCATCAGAAAGTGAACCACCAGGGACCGCTCGCCTCCTTCATGTCCGCGCACTGCTATGCAGTCTACATCATCCATCCCCTGGTACTCGTCGGCCTGGGCTACGCCTTGCGCTGGCTGCATACCATCGCCGTCCTGAAATTCGCCATCCTGACCGCGTTCGCGGTGCCTCTCTGCTGGCTGGTGGCCGCGATGGTCCGTGCGATTCCTCACGCGAAGCGAGTTATTTAGGCGAAACGGCGTGTTTCCGCGGCTTGTTCCCCTGTTCCTCTTGAGTATTCGGAGCGCGTTCGAGGATCTCCTCGGTTTCCTGCGTGGCCTGGCCGACCCGGAGCGTACCCTTGTGATGCCACTTGCCGTGCTCCGGCGTCCAGGTGAATCTGGTGGTCGTCCCGACGAGGGGCTGCTGGTTCTGTCCGATCGCGTGAGCGACCGTCTCTGAATAACCATCACCGATCTGGGAACAGGTTTCTCCCCCACCCGCGACGGATTCCGCTGCGAGCTTGCGAGGAACCTCGCAATGCGCGAACCTTGAAGGCTCCGGGAGAATCTGGGAGACTGGCGGCTTCTGGCCGCGAATGCCCTGGTGCGCGTGCGGCTTCGAGACCCTGACCATCGCAACCGCTCGATCCGCTTGCGGGAGGACCGATCAACCCATGTCGCTATCCGCCGAGGACGTCGCGAAGGTGGCGCTGCTGGCCCGGCTGCGCGTCAGCCCGGATGAGCTCCAGATGTTCACCGGTCAGCTCAACTCGATCATGGACTACGTGGCTCAGCTCCAGCAGTTCGACACCAGCGGCGTGGAGCCGCTGGCCCACGGCATCGAGGTGCGCAACGTGTTTCGCGAGGACATCCGCGGCGAGGCCCTGCCCCGCGAGGCGGCACTCGCCAACGCGCCGAAACGGAACCAGGACTGTTTCCTGGTTCCGGCCGTGCTGGAATGAGAACCCGCAAGAGGATCCGGATTGATGGACAGCGTCACGGCGACGGCGACGGCCCTGGCTGCCGGCTTGCAGAAGGGAACCATCCGCTCCGAGGAGATCGTCAGCGGATTGCTCGATCGCGCGGAGCGGCTCGGGCGGCTGAACGTTTTCGTTCAGCTTGATGCCGAGCGAATTCTTGACCAGGCCCGGGACGTCGACAGGCGCCGGCAGTCCGGTGAGGCCCTGGGCCCTCTGGCGGGCGTTCCCGTGGCCATCAAGGACCTGATCTGCGTGCAAGGCGAGCCCACGACCTGCGGCAGCCGGATGCTCCAATCGTTTCGTCCACCCTATGACGCCACGGTCATCCGCCGGCTCAAGAACGCCGGCGCCATCCTCTTCGGCAAGACGAACATGGATGAGTTCGCCATGGGCTCGTCCACCGAGAACAGCGCGTACGGGCCGACGCTCAACCCGTGGGACGAGGCCCGCGTGCCCGGCGGCTCCTCGGGCGGTTCGGCGGCCGCGGTGGCCGGTTCGCTGGCACCGATCGCGCTGGGGTCCGATACGGGAGGGTCCATCCGCCAGCCGGCCGCGGTCTGCGGCATCGTCGGGCTCAAGCCGACCTACGGCCGCGTCAGCCGCTACGGGCTCATCGCTTTCGCCAGCTCGCTCGACCAGATCGGCCCGTTCGCTCATGATTTGGCCGACACCGCGCTGATCTTGCAGGCCATCTCCGGACACGACCCCCTCGATTCGACGAGTGTGGATGACGCGGTGCCCGACTACCCCGCCACGCTTGACACTCCTCCGGAATCGCTGCGCATCGGCGTGGTCCCCGAGTTCTTCGGCGAGGGGCTGGATGCCGAGGTCGAGACCGCCGTCCGCGAGGCGATCCGGGTTTACGAGCAGGCGGGGGCCACCATCAAGGAGGTGTCACTGCCGCATTCGAAGGCGGGCATTGCCGCCTATTACATCGTCGCTCCGGCCGAATGTTCGAGCAACCTGGCCCGTTACGACGGCACCATCTACGGGCACCGTGCGGCGGACTTCTCGCCGATTTATCCCGGTGAGGAGAATATCGCCCCGCTCCTGCGGATGATGATGGTCAGCCGGGCCGAGGGTTTCGGCGCCGAGGTGAAGCGGCGGATCATGCTGGGGACCTTCGTCCTTTCGGCAGGCTACGCCGACCAGTACTACAACCAGGCACTCAAGGTCCGGCGGCTGATTCGCAACGACTTTGACACGGCGTTCCGCGACGTGGACGTGCTGCTTGGCCCGACCTCGCCCACCGCGGCGTTCAAGCTGGGCGAGCGGACGGCCAACCCGCTGGCCATGTATCTTTCGGACATCTACACGATCACGGCCAACCTGGCGGGCATTCCCGGCATCAGCATCCCCTGCGGGATGACGAAGTCGGGCCTGCCGATCGGGTTGCAGCTCCTGGCGCCGGCCTTCGCGGAGGAGAAACTGCTGCGCATCGCCCGGGTCTTCGAGCGTGCCACCGACTGGCACCTGAAGCGGCCGGGACTGGTATAATGGCGGAAGTTGCCAGATTCTACTCGCTCGGCGCCTCATTGGCGGATCTGAACGCGGCATGGCAGGATCGTCTGGCCGATGCCAATTCGTTGCTGAACTCCGGTCGGCACGCGGCAGCCATCGCCGCGGGTCTCTATGCTCTGGAAATCCTCTTGAAAACGAGGATCTGCACAATTCTAAATCTTGAGCAACTTCCCAGAGTCTTCGAGATTCATGATCTCCAGGGCCTTGCGACGTGCGCGGGCCTGCGACAGACGATCGACGATCCTGAGTTCAAGCAGACGGCCACCGGCCTGAATTGGTTGAGTGTCTGGGATGTATCCAAGAAGCTTGAGGCGTTACGGTATTCACCCGACTCCAGATGGACCCAGGAAAGCGCGGAGACATTCCTCGTCCGCCTGAATGATGAGAATGAAGGGCTCATACGGTGGATCCAAAGACAGTCCTGAAGAGAGTTGTTGGCGAGATCTCCTTCGCACTCACGCAATATGCGAAAGACCATAAGTGGTCTGAAGGGGAGTACTGGATCTATTATTCGATTGACGCGGAATGGGACGTCGTCAGCTTCGTGTTCGTCGCAAAGGGCTTTGATGCGAAAGACGAACGGGGACGCCACGTCGATGTCTGGAAATATCTTATTGATCGCTTCAAGGACGATCCGGAAATCCTCAGATACGTCTCCCTGGTTGTGCGGGGCAAGGCTGAGGTTGACCGCGGTGGTCTGGGCGCTATCGGACCCGGTTACGAGCAGTTTCCAACGGACTTCGAGGAGTTCTGGACAATCTCTCCCGCGCAGGCCGCGAAGAACTAACCCGAGTTGAGCGACATGGACCATTCCTACGACGTCATCATCGGCCTCGAGATTCACGTACAGCTCCAGACCGAGAGCAAGATGTTCTCGTGGTGCGGCACCGAGTTCGGGCTGCCGCCGAATACGCAGTGCGATCCAGTCTCGCTGGGGCTGCCGGGAAGCTTGCCGGTCATGAACCGCAAGGCCTTCGAGCTGGCGCTCAAGACGGCCATCGCGCTGGGGGCCGAGATCGCCCCGTTCACCAAGTGGGACCGCAAGAACTACTACTATCCCGACCTGCCCAAGAACTACCAGATCAGCCAGTATGACCTGCCATTCTCGCGCGGAGGCTCCATCCCGATTCCCCTTCGCAAGGACGGCGGCGGGGGCGGCCGTTGCGGGCTGACGCGCATCCACCTGGAGGAAGACACCGGCAAGCTCATGCATGCCGCGGGCGGGCTTTCAGAGGTCGACCTGAACCGCGCCGGCATTCCGCTCTTGGAGATTGTCACCGAGCCGGATCTCCGCAGCCCGGCCGACGCCCGCGGCTGCCTTGAAGAGCTGCGGCTCACCCTGCGCTACCTGGCCGTCTCCGATTGCGAGATGCAGGAGGGGTCGCTGCGGTGCGACGCCAACGTCAACCTGCACATCCACCAGGACGGCGGCAAGATCGCCACGCCAATTGTGGAGATCAAGAACCTGAATAGCTTTCGGGCCGTGGAGAAGGCGCTCCACTACGAGGTGGAGCGGCAATATGCGAAGTGGCGGGAAGATGGGCTGACAATCAAGGACGCTGCCAAGACGACCCGCGGCTGGAACGACGTCGAGGAGGTCACCAAGCCCCAGCGCGAGAAGGAGAGCGTGGCGGATTACCGCTATTTCCCGGAGCCGGACCTGGTTCCGGTCGTCCCTGAATCGGCCTGGCTTGATCAGATCCGCTCGTCGATCGGCGAGCTGCCCGCGGCGCGGCGGGATCGCTTCGAGTCGGCATACGGGCTCTCTCCTTATGACGCCAACGTGCTCGTCGAGCAGGGGGAGGACGTGGCAGACTACTATGATGCGGTCGCCAGCGCCACCGGCGAGTACAAGCTCGCCAGCAACTGGATCCAGCAAGACGTGCTTCGCACCATCAAGGAGAAGAAGCTGGCGGTGGCTGACTTTCCCGTGAACCCCGAGGGCCTTGCCGACCTGATCAACCGCGTGAAGCGGGGCGAGCTGAATACCAACCAGGGGCGCGAGGTCCTGGGCCGCATGATCGAGACCGGCGATCCGGCCGAGATCATCATCGAGATGGGCGGCTACCGCATGGTCTCTGATCGTGACCAGATTACCAGGGCCGTGGCGGCCGCCATCGCCGCCAATCCGCAGGCGATCGAGGACCTCAGGCGCGGCAAGAAGAAGCCCGAGGCCGTGAAGGGTTTCCTCCGTGGCCAGGTGATGAAGCAGACCGGCGGCAAGGCCAACCCGGCCGTGGTCGGCGAGCTGCTCGAGGCCATGCTCGCCGAATCGCTGAACTGAATTAGTACCGACACGGAATTCTTCTTCGAGGGCAGGAACATGGTCGGCATCGACCGCAGGTCGTTCGTGAATGCAGGCGCCGCCGTCGTGACGGGCGCTCTGCTGCCTGGAATCCTTCGGGCTCAGCCGGCCTCCAGTCCCGGGGTTCAGCCGGCCTCCAGTCCCGGTGGCGGCCGCTGGCACAAGGCGTTCATGCTTGGTGATGTCTCGAAGGGACCCGTCCTGCCTGCCTTCCAGCTCCTCAAGGAGGCCGGGTTCCAGGGCGTGGAACTGCTCAGCCCCAACCAGCTCGACATCAAGGAAGTCCTCGCCGCGCGTGAGAAGACGGGCCTGGTCATTCACGGCGTGAGCGGCTCCAGGCACTGGCGGGAACCGCTCTCTGACCCTGACCCCCGGGTCGTCGAACGGGGCATGGCCGCCATCGAGCAAGCGTTTCAGGATTGCAAGGCCTACGGTGGGACCACGGTCCTGGTGGTGCCAGCCGTCGTGAACCGGAAGGTCTCCTACCGCGACGCCTACACCCGTTCGCAGCAGAATATCCGCAAGCTGATTCCCCTGGCTGAAGCCGCCGGTGTGAAAATCGCGATCGAGGAGGTGTGGAACCGGTTCCTGCTCAGCCCCGTCGAGTTCACGCGTTACATCGACGAGTTCGGTACACCCACCGTCGGCGCGTACTTCGACGTCGGCAACGTTGTCGAGTACGGTTACCCCGAGGAGTGGATCCGCGAGCTGGGCAAGCGCATCCTCAAGATCCACATCAAGGAGTACGCCAAGCCCAGACGCTTCGATTACAAGCTGGGCGAAGGCGAGATCGACTGGCAGGCTGTCCACCAGGCGCTCGTGGACATCGGCTATGAAGGCTGGATCACGGCCGAGGTCGGCCTGGGCGACCTGGCGACGATGAAAGACGTTGTCCGGCGGATGAACCAGGTGCTCCAGATGTCCTGAAGAAGCCTCTCGCCCCCGCGCAGGAGCATTCCGGATGTTCCCCCGGCGAACTCCCGCCGCTTCGGTGCTCGACACGTAAATACATTGTGAAAAAGAGTTTCGGTGCATGACCTGGCTGCGCCTTTTCGCCGCCAGTACCGCTTGATCGCGGTCCTCGAAGGGTAACCACCGGCTCTTTCCATTGAGGCTGACGTCATTTCCGGCAGATTCGTGCATTTCAACGCGGCCTTTCCGGGCATAATAGGGAGGAGGCACGGGGGCTTCCGGGAGGACGCGGACTTGGTGACCGAACCGGTCAGTGATGCGCTGCTGCTCCAGCGGTTTGCGAACCAGCGGGACGAGGCGGCGTTCGGCGAACTGGTAAGGAGGCATGGCCCCCAGGTGCGCCGGGTCTGCCGGCGCGGGCTGGCCAGCGAGCACGACGCGGAGGACGTCTTTCAGGCGACGTTCTTTGTCCTGGCCGACAAGGCGGCCGACATCTCCTGGAATGGCTCGGTCGACCGCTGGCTCTGCTCGGTCGCTCGGCGGCTTGTCCTGCACACACGCGCCGGCCTTGGCCGTCGCGCTCGACTCGAGCGGCCCGCCACGGCGCTCAGCCCGGGGCGAAGCGGTGAACCCGGCGGCCTGATCCCGGACTGCTATCATCCGCTCGACCAGCCGGACGATGGCCTGGAACGCAGCGAGCTGCGGCGAGTCGTCCGCACGGCGCTCGGCCAGCTTCCCGAGAAATACCGTGCACCCGTGGTCCTCTGCTACCTGGAAGGCAAGACCAACCAGGAGGCCGCGCGTCAGCTTGGATGGCCGGCCGGAACGATGTCGCGCCGGCTCGAGCGCGCCCGCTCCATGCTCCGTCAGCGTTTGGCCAGATGTGGCTTGATCGCGTTTCTCGGTGCCGTCGCGGCCGGATTGGCGTTCTCGCGGATCAGCCATTCGGGCCACGAGGCCGAGGCAGCACACTGCTCGATGCGTCAGGTCATGCAGTCGCTCACGCTGGCTTCTCCGGGTGCCGGGGACGCCCGCGACCGGCTCCGGACTCTGGAAAGCGACCAGGGAGCGGCTTGTTCGGCCGAACAGGTCGAAGCGCTCGCACGTACGTTTCAGTGGGTGGCCGAGCAGACCGCCGGGATCGACTCGGGCCGTGATCGCGAAGTCTGGCTCTTCCATGCGGCGAAGATGAGACTGGCGGCCATCGACCTTGGCGAGGCGGCCAGGAACGGCGATCGGCTGGCCCTGCTGGGCGCAGCGCGCCGGCTGGATGCCTCGTGCGTGGGATGCCACACGGCCTTCCGTACCTGGTAAGGAGGCTGCCGCCTGCTGCCGCGGAAAGTCGCCCTCCGAGCCTCGATGTCAAGCCGTCGGACTGTTCAATCGGGCCGGCAAGTCTGGTTCCGGGCGGCTCCCACGGATAGAATCCCAATGTTCCCTCGCGACACTGATGCGGACCGAATCCCGCCCGCCAGCTTCCGCATCGGCGCGATGTCCCTCCTGTGCAGGTGAGAGACCATGGCGATTGCCACGAAGAAGGCGTCCGCTGCCGCATCGAGCCGGGCTGGCAACCCGGCTCCCGCTTCAAGCTTGCTGGTTCATCCGCTCTTACGCGGCATTGACGCGATCTACCGGTTTCTCGCCTCGCTGAAACTGGCCGTCTTCAGCCTGCTGACGCTGGCCGCCTCGCTCGCGTTCGCAACCTTCATCGAGTCCAGCCATGGAACCTCCGCGGCCCAGGACTATGTGTACCGCAGCACCTGGTTCGCCCTGCTGCTGGCATTCCTGGCGGTCAATATCCTCTCTGCGGCGCTCATTCGCTTTCCCTGGAAGAAGCGGCAAACGGGCTTTGTCATCACGCACGCGGGGCTGCTGGTGCTGATCTTCGGTTCCTACTGGAGCATGCGCACCGCCGACGAAGGGTTCGTGGCGATGCTGGAGGGCGAGACGCGCTCCGAGCTGGTCCGCCGCAACGATCCGGTGATCCGGGTCCGCGAGCTCGACCCGCACACCCAGGAGCCGGGACCGTCTTACGAGATGCACTTTCAGCCCGGCCCCTTCCCCTGGGGAGAAGGCGAGCCGCACCTGCGCACTCTTCTGGACATTGCCCTGAACGCGGTTTCCGGCGGCAGGTTTCCGGCGCCCTCACGTACTGGTGAATTGCTCAGTCAGCCCGGTGATCCCTTCACCCTGGCGGTGCGCAAACACTTGCCGGCCTCCACGGCCGCTGTGCTGCACCAGGCTGATCCCGCGGGCCAGCCGATGGCCCGGATCCGGCTCCAGTTCAAGGCGCCCGGCATGCCACAGGCTCGCGAGGCGCTGCCGCTGGAGAAAGACCAGTGGTTCAAGCTGGATCGGCGGTTCTACCGCGCGGCCCGCGACGTCAACCCGGCCCTGCTGGCGTTCTCATACGTCGACCGGCCCGAACTTGTCGAGGACTTCCTCAGGCCTCCACAGGGCGCAGGCTCAAGCGGCGTGGCCCGGTTCCGTTATCAGAAGTCGGATGGGCAAACTGGCGTCTTCGACCTGGCGATGGAAGGTCAGGAAGGCAAGTCGGTCCAGTTGCCAGGGAGCGACCTGACCGTGAAAGTCGAGAAGCTCGCCGAGTTTCCCACCAGCGAAGGAGGGCTCTCCGGGGTGCTCGGGGAACCGTCCATGCCGGTGGGAATGTTCCAGGTGCGGAAGGGGAACGGGCCGGAGGTCGAGCATTTCGCCATGGGTTCACTGCCGATGGTGCCCAACGTGATGCCGAACCCGCGTGAACCCGAGGCCAGACCACCGGTGCCGCTGGTGTCGATTCACCTCATGGTCCCGCCGGTGATCGACCCGCGCACCAACGGCCGCTTCGGTCAGATCGAGGTGCTGGCCGGACCGGACCACTCGCTCTACTACCGCGTCTTCGGCCGGGGGAAGGACGGCAAGACGGAATTGCGATCCTCGGGGACCGTCGTGCCGGACAAGCCCATCGCTGCCTTCGGTGGCGGTGCCAATATGCCCATGACGATCAGCTTTCTCGTGGACGACTACCTGCCCGCGGGCGTGGAAAAACAGATCTTCGAGCCCCTCTTCTTGCCCAAGAACCAGATGGAGGAGGCCGTTCCCGCCAGCCTGATCGAGATGACCGTCGGCGGCGTCACACGTGAGATCTGGATCCAGCGCAGCGAGTCGCCAGCAGGCCCATCCTTCAAGCCCGTGCCGTTCGGCGATCGGCTCTTCGAGATCGCCTACGACGTGGACCGCCGGCCGATGGGTTTTGATCTGAAGCTGGACAAGTTCGAGGTCGCGTTCGAGCCGGGAACCGAGCAAGCGACCAAGTTCGTCAGCAACGTCCGGCTTTCCGACCCGGCCGAGGGCATCAAGGATCGGCCCCACGTGATCTCCATGAACAACCCGCTCTCTCACGACGGGTACTCGTTTTACCAGATGCGCTACTCGGCCATGCAAGACCCGGACACCGGCCAGCGCACCGGGCAGTTCCAGTCGGTGCTCCAGGTGGGCATCGATCCCGGCCGGCCCATCAAGTACGCGGGCTGCGTGATCCTGGTGCTGGGCATCTTCACGCAGTTCTACATGCGGGCCGGGGTCTTCACCGACGGCGGCCGGAAAGAACGCGAGCGGGCCGCCCGCGCGGGAAACACCGTCGGTACCGGCTCAACTCCCAGGATGGATGGGAAGGTCTTCGAGGACGAGCGATTGTGACTGCTCAAAGCGTAGGACCGCGTGTTCCGCAAGTGGAAGTGGAGCGCGAATCGAGGGTGAGCCCTTCGATCCTGATCACAGACACCGAGGCAAAGCCGCGTAAGCCTGGAGAATCGATATGACGCAATCGATCACGCGATCCGTGGGACTTTGTCTGGTCCTTGCAGGTCTCTCGCAGGCAGCCTTGCCTGCCCGCGGTGAGGAACCCAGGGCGAAGGTGCTGGGCCAAACCCCGGCCTACGAGCAGCTCGGCAAGCTGGCCGTGATGCACGCGGGCCGCGTCAAGCCGCTGGACACGGTGGCCCGCGAGGAGGTCAAGCACGTCTTCGGCCGCGAAACGATCAAGCTTCACGACGCGGCCAGCACCGTCGTCGAGACCTGGGGCCCGGTCGCCGCGTTCTTCGACTGGATGGTCCGTCCCGAATTCTGGGACGACCAGCCGTTCGTCCTGGTCGATTACTGGCCGTTGCGCAAGCTGATCCTGGCCGGCTCCACCCGGTCACGGCTCAAGGACATCGCCGCCAGGGAATCGACCAGCGCGGCCGACCGTACGGGGCTGGCGCGGCTGGCCGAAAGCCCCGAGGATCCGACCACCGCCTCCCTCACGGCTTACCTCAAGAGCTGCTCGCTTGCCGAGGCCGATCGCAGGGCTGTCGCCGAACTGGCCGCCAGGCTCGGCGAGGAGCCCAAGTGGCTGCCCCCCCGTGAGCTGGAAGACGCCAGGATTTCTCGGAACGGCGAGCCCCTTCCCTTCATGGACTGGGTGGCCGGCCTGGAAGAGCAGAAGCAGAAGTTTGATGCCAGCCCGGCCACGGCCGAGCGGCTCACCGAGGTCGAGCGCCGGGCCATCGATGCCGGGCGCCGCTTGATGACCTACAAGGCCTACAGCGGCGATGAGATGCGCTCCGCCGGGCTGGTGCGCGTGATGCCCCGGCCATTCAGCTTCAAGGCCCTGGGCTATATCGCCGAGGTGATCAAGAAAGCACGCAAGACCGAGAACCTGCGCGAGCTGGCCCCCATCGAGTTCGATACGCTCAAGGCGCTGGATACCTACTGGAACGACACTCCCCAGGCAGAGCGCGTGCCTCCGGGCGAGAATGCGAAGCTCGATGAGAAGTTTGCCGACTGGCTGCGCGACAACTCGGCCTGGGTGCCGCTCAAGGTCTTGCTCAAGGCCAGCGACCAGGATCTTCAGTCGGCCGGTTATCCGGCGGACGAGGTGGCGGCATTCCGTTCTGCCTACCACGCGCTGGAGCTCGCCGAACGGAACTATCCGGGCCAGCTTGCGCAGCCGGCCGCCGACGCGATTCTCTCCACGTCGCGACAACTTGGCGAGGCCGTGAACCCCCGGAAGTATCCCAGCCTGGCGGCCATCGAGCGAGAGACACACTTCAATACGATGAACCCGTTCTGGCAGGCGCCCATTGCCTACGGCACCGCCTTGCTCCTCTTGACCATCAGCCTGGGCTTCACGGCGGGACGCAAGTCGTTCACCGGCTTGCTGGGTCAGGGCTTCTACCCGCTGGGCATGCTGGCCCTGGCGACGGGCATCGCGCTGGAGGTCTACGGCTTCATGCTGCGGATCCAGATCTCGGGCTGGGCGCCGGTGACCAACATGTACGAGGTCGTCATCTGGGTGGCGCTGGTGGCGGCCACGCTCGCGTTCGTCTTCGAGCTCATCTTCCGCCGTACCTACACGGCCCTGGCCGGGGCTGGCGTGGCGCTTCTGGGCACGATCACGGCGGTGAACGTCCCTCTGCTCGACCCCAGCATCAAGAGCTTGCAGCCGGTGCTGCGGAGCAACTTCTGGCTCACCATCCACGTTCTGACCGAAGTCTCCAGCTATGCCGCGTTTGGCCTGGCCTGCGCGCTGGGGTTGATTGCCATGGCCTATTACCTCACGGCCACCTATCGCCGCACTCCGAGCCTGGGCGAAGTGGCCTTGCCGATGGTTCCCGGCCTTCCCTTGCTGGCTGCCGGCACCCTGGGCGTGGCCGCTTCGTACGGCGCGTTCGGCACGCAGTGGGTCACCGGCGACCTCCTCTTCTACGTCTTCGCGATCATGGCCGGAGCGGGCGGGCTGGTGTCGCTGGGCGCGCTGCTGGCCATGGCCGGCGAGCTCGTGAATCGTGTGAAGTTCCGCGATGCTCTTCACGGCAACGGCAACGGCGAGGACGACAATGAGCTGAACGACGACAGCGAGGAATCTCAGCCTGTCGCCAGTCCTGCTCCGGGAGTTCACGCGCCGACCCCTCCTGAATCTCTGGACGCCGCCGACCGCGTGCGCGCGGTGGCCGCACCGGCGCAGCTCGACGCCCGGGGGCGAGCCATGCAGGAGACGGCGCTGATCATCAAGCCGCTGGCCAACTTCGTTTACAGGGCCATGCAGGTCGGCGTGCTGCTGATCGCCGCCGGGACCATCCTGGGCGGCGTCTGGGCTGATTACTCATGGGGCCGTTTCTGGGGCTGGGATCCAAAAGAGGTGTGGGCTCTGATCACGCTGCTGGTCTACCTGGTTCCGCTGCACGGCCGGTTTGCCGGCTGGGTGAACACCTTCGGCCTGACCCAGGCGTCGGTCATTTGCTTCCTGTCGGTGGTGATGTGCCTGTATGGCGTGAATTTCGTGCTGGGCGTGGGCCTGCACAGCTACGGCTTCACCGAGGGCGGCTCGCAAGGGATGATGAGCATGATCCTCGCCGCGGTCCTCTCCGTCCCCTTTGGTGCCTGGTGGCGCAGACATCTGGGGTATCTGTAATCCCGAACATCTCCCGGCCGGCAGGCTCTCGCGGTTCGCTGACCAGTCAACGTCGGGGCTGAGGCCTGTTCCAAAGGTAGGTTCCCGATGCGGCGAGCTTGCAGATGCCCGAGATGAGTGACAGAACCGGAAGCCGGCTGGATCCAGTGACGGCCTGGACCATGGTCACGGAGTCGCCGCTCAAGGGTTTGGCGTTCGCGCGCGAGGCGGGCCGGATACTCGCCTGGGACGAGGGCAACCAGCTCTACCTGCTGAACGCCCAAGGCGAATCGCTCTCCTTTTCACGACTTCCCCAGAAGATCGCCCACGGGGCCATCAGCGATGAAGGTTCGCTCATAGCCCTGGTGGGAGAGGCCGACGAAGGCGGCCTGCTGCTGCTCAGTGCGGATTTCGACGTGACCGTGGAGAAGCAGGCGCCCAGCGATCCGGCGCTGGTGACCATCGATCCCCACGGGCGCTACATCGCGATCGGCAGCCGGCTGGGAGCCGTGACTTTCCTCAACCGCTACGGCCGGTCGGCGGGGCGCCTGGAGACCATTCAACCGCTGGCCCACCTCTGCTTCCTGGCCGATCGCCCATTCCTGGTCGGCGCCGCGGCGTTCGGGATGCTGATCGGGCTGGAAGTCCTGGCATCGCACGGTTCTGGCCGGCTGGAACCCGAGATCGTCTGGCAGGACCGCCTCATGTCGAACGTGGGCCGGCTGACAACCAGTGGCGACGGAGCCATGATCCTTGCCAGTTGCTTCACCCATGGAATTCAACGGTTCGACCTCAAGGGCCGGAGCGAGGGCTCGTATCACCTGGGCGGGACGGTCTCGCACGCGGTCCCGGACTTTCCGGGCCGGACCATCGCGGCTGCAACCCTGGAAGGCGAGCTGGCCATCATGAGCTCGGCCGGCAACGTGCGCTGGAAGACGCGTCTGTCCCGGCCGGCGATCGCCCTGGAGATCGATCCGCTGGGTCGTTACGTGGTTTATGGGCACTCCACGGGCGAGATCATCCGGCTGGACCTGTTCGGTCCTGGTCCGACTGCGGAGCCAGACCTTCCCCGCACCGGTGCCGCGAAGCGAAAAACCGAGGGGCGCCCTGCACGCACGGGGACGCGAACGGCGACAGGCTCGGTCCGCCAGCCGGACTGGACGGCGCCCATCGTCGCCTCGGACGAGCAGGCCGAAACAGCGGTGCTTATCGTGGCCGATGAGCCGCCCTGCGTGGCCTCGTTCACAAGCCCTCATCGCCTGGAGATCCACTCGGTCACCGGAGAGAGGCTGGGACAGGGTCCGCAGATGTCCGGCGTCGGGCGCATTTTGCGAACCGCGCCAGGCTGGCTGGCGGCAGCGACTGACCGCCAGATCCTGCTCTGCGACTTGCGGCGTAAGACACAGCAGAAGCTGGATTTGAGCCTTGTTGAACTGACCCACCTGGCGATTCGCCCGGATACGTTCGGGCTGATCCTGGTGCAGGAGCGAGACCGGATCGGCAGGGTCACTCCCTCGTCCCGCTGGGTCTGGAAGCGGGAACTCCGCAGCGCTGTGGAGGACGTGGCGATCGGCCCTGAAGGCTCCGCGGCCGTCACCACGAGCGAGGGACAGCTCCTGGTCTTCGACCCCGCCGGCGAGCCGAGCGTCGGCGCGACCTTCGATCCGGCGGATCCCCCGCTGCTCATCGAGGCACCGGACGATTCGCCGAGCAAAGTGACCTGGCTGACAGTGTCCCGCAGGTCGCAGCAACTCAGCGGCCATGATGCAAGCGGCAAGGCCGTCTGGACCCGGCAGATCGCCTTCGAGGGATGGTCGCTGGCCAGGCTGGGACGGTTCGCAGTGGTGGCTTCGGCCGACGGTCGGGTCCAGGCCGTCGATGGCTCCGGCAAGACCCGCTTCGAAGGCCCCGCAAGCGGCAATTCCAGCGATCTGTTCACCGTGGACGAGCACGGTGAGCCGGTGCGGATCA
The DNA here is from genome assembly GCA_963833985.1 of uncultured Planctomycetaceae bacterium. Taxonomy (GTDB): domain Bacteria; phylum Planctomycetota; class Planctomycetia; order Isosphaerales; family Isosphaeraceae; genus Aquisphaera. The sequence goes on along the minus strand of CAWIAD010000002.1, from coordinate 2,946,292 downwards.
GCCGGCGCGAGGTCCACCTGATCTGTGCAACCCTGGATGGCCGTGTCCGGTGGCGGGCCGTGAGCGAGGTCCCTCTTGGCCCCTTCGCGGCCGGCCCCGCCGGTGTCGCCATCATGATGGGCCGGTCGCTGGCCTGGTTCGGGGCGGGAGAAGCTCGTGCACCCCGAGAGTGATTCAGGAGCAGCGCAAGCATGTAATCGGATCAGGAAGTCCTCGCCAATCCGGCTCGCACGGATGGATGGCCGCCCCCGTCAACTTCACACTGGACCTGTGATTGTGGTGTCCCTCTTGCTCTCCCGCTTCCTATAATTGGGTTAGGGGATCAACAAGGGCTTCACTCATCCGTGGACTGATGCGGAACGACGTGAGCCGAGATTTGACTACCGGTGTGCTCACTGGTACAGTCAGCCACGTTTAAGAAATCGACTAATCTAGAAAAATGTTACACACCCCTGACACGGCGCGACAATTTCGAGTAAAAAAGACTCATGGCATGCTTGTTGAAGATTGAGGCCCTTGCGTGTCCTGAGGCACCACGTGGCAGCCACGAGATCTCAAGGACTTGAGCCGCCTTCTTGCCGGGAGGACTCGATGCTCTCCACCTTGTCCGGACAATTCATTGAGACCTTCCCCGAAACGGAGATGAGCCTTCAGCGGTACGGCCAGGAAGAGGCTCAGCGATTCAAGTGGATCCAGAGTGAGAAGGAAGGGCGCGACCTCGGGGAAAGTGCGATCAAGCTTTGGGTGCTTCACCACTGGAACGGCTTCCTGCGCCAGCGCTGGATCGAGCATCTCCAGGGAAAAACTTGCTGGATCGAGTTGCAGAAGGAGGATTTCGGGCTGCTCCAGCGCCGCTTCCGCACGTCTCCCCTGATCAATCCCATCCTCGACCGCCTCAAGGTTCTCAAAGAAAACCTGGACATCATCTTGTGGGCACAGGAAGTGTTCTCGCGCAGCGAGATGGACGAGGTGTTGGATATCCTGGAGGAGCTGGATGTCAACAGCTGCCGGATCCGCTGCGAGTTTGAGCCCAGGAAGGACCAGTACCTCGCGAAGCAGGGCTGCCAGGCGCCCTGACGGCAAGACCGGGCTTCCCGGAAACGTGGGCCTCCGTTCGTCGCGGGTCGGACCTTTTCGGTTGGTCCAGGGTGCTGGGTAAGCCGCCGTCTACTCTGGCGCCGGAGCAGGTGCCGTGGCCAGTTCCTGAATGAGCGTCACGAGGGTTCTCACGAAGCAGCCGGTCGCGCCTGCGTCGCGCGCGGCGTTCTCGGAGTCACTCCAGCTGGGGCCGGCGATGTCGAGGTGGCACCAGGCCTTGCCATCCACGAACTGCTCCAGGAATTTCGCGGCCGTGATCGCTCCACCCCACTTTCCGCCCACGTTCTTCAGGTCGGCGACATGGCTCTTGAGCTGCTCCTTGTAGTCGTCGTCCAGCGGCAGCCGCCACACGCGTTCACCGCTGCTGCGGCAAGCTGACTGCAAGGCCTGGCTGAGCTCCTCGTTGTTCGAGAAGAGACCGGCCACCTTTGGTCCCAGAGCCACCATACAGGCTCCCGTCAGCGTGGCCAGGTCCACGATCCGCGCGGGACGGCTTTCGGCCGCGAAGCTGAGGGCATCGGCCAGGATCAGTCTGCCCTCGGCATCGGTGTTCAGGACCTCGACCGTCTTGCCGTTCCTCATGGTCAGAACGTCGCCGAGTTTCATGGCCTTGCCACCGGTCATGTTCTCGGTGAGGGCCAGGTAACCTGTGACATTGACCGGCAGACCAAGCCGGGCCACGGCCTGCATGGTCGCAGCCACCACGGCGGCACCAGTCATATCGCTCTTCATGTCCTCCATCGAGGCGCTCGGCTTGAGGCTCAAGCCGCCAGAGTCGAAGGTGACCCCTTTACCCACAAGTGCCAGGGTGGGGGCATCGCCGCCACGGCGGTAATCGAGAATGACGAACGCGGGAGGGTTCTCGGAACCCGAGGCCACGCCGAGCAAGCCGCCGAACCGCTCCTGGCGGATCCGCGTTTCATCCCAGACCTGGGCGGAGATGCCCGCATCCGAAGCCATGGTGCGAATCTCTTCGGCCAGCCGGGCGGGGCACTTCTGTGAAGGAGGCGTGTTCGCCAGGTCGCGCGCCAGGCTGATCGCCTGGCCGATGATCTCACCCTGGCGCATCAGCGCTTCAATCTCGCGCACGGTGTCGTCGGGGGTGGACGGGCTCACAATCAGGTTCAGGGTGCCGAACGGGTGCCGATTGGGCTCGGACTTGCACAGGCCAGGCCCGCGCGTGCCGGAGAGCGCGCCCGCCACCAGTGCAGGGACCCACTCGGAATTGGGGCGGACGCTGATCTCGGGAATGGCCAGCGACACGCTCTCGCGGGGCTTGCCGGCCAGTCGCTTGGCCAATGCGAAGCCGGCCGAGTAGGCCACGGCCGCGTTGAACTTGCCAGAATGGCCGAGCCCCACCACCATGACGGAGCCGGCCGGGTAGCCAGACGGGGCATGGACGGCCGTCAGCTCGCACGTCGAGCCGGTCAGGTCCTTCTGAGCGAGCAGCCGGTCGAGCTGCTCTCCCAGCGGTGTGCCCCTGACCTCGGCGGGTGGCGCGCCGGCATCTTCCATGAGAAACATGACAAGCCAGGACGACTGGCTTTCTGCCCAGGACTGGCGCTGCAAGTGGATGATCATGGCAGGATATCGGCAGGAAGCGGAAAGGATGGATCAAGCCCTTACGTACCTCGGTAGTTTGAGGTGGAACTCATGATGGCAGCCGGTCCCGGCGTGCGCCAAGCCGACTTGCCGGCTCTGGCACTCGTCGTTACAATTCGCCCACTCGCTGACCGGGCCGACCTCTCAGCGGGCCAGGAGAGCCAAGGATGGTCAAGTCGCTCGTGATCGATCGTCGCCTGGCGGCGTGCCTGGCCTTGACCGGTGCGCTCGTTTGCACGGGGTGCGTGGAACGCCGCTACACCCTGCGTACCGAACCGCCGGGTGCGCTGGCGATCGTCAACGGTGAAGAAGTGGGCCAGACCCCGGTTTCCCGTTCCTTCTATTACTACGGGGACCGGGAGATCACTTTCATTCTCGATGGCTACGAGACCAGGACGATCATCGAGCCCATCAAGGCGCCGTGGTGGGACAACCTGTTCACGGAATTCTTCACCGAGAACATGGTTCCATTCCACCTCCGGGACGAACGCGAGTTCAAGTACCAGCTCGCCCCGGCCGCCACGCCTCGGACCGGCGAGCTGCGCGACCGTGCCGAGCAACTGCGCAGCGAGGCCCATGTCTTGCCCAAGCCACGCCGGGGCGGGTTTCTGGGCTGGCTGGGATTCGTGGATTGAGCCAGCTTTGCCGCTCACGTGATGTTTCCTGTGCCGGACGCCGCGGACTGCGCGGTCAGATCAACCATCATGGAAGGCGGAGACGCTGGGCTCGAACCGGACGGGTAGTGGCTCGATCGCAGCAGGCGTCACGAGACCCGGCTGGTCCGCGGAAGTGGACAAGAATTGAAGTCGTGAAGTCAGCCCGGCCGATGAGTGGACCAGCGATACCCCGATCGGCGACACGGACACTGCGGTTGCAACGGCTGTAGGAAGTGGCGCGGGCCGGTACCATCGGCTCGTTGCCGGGCTCGTATTGCGGTCGAGGCCCACTTGTGACCTCGGTTCGCCATCCTCAGGGACGTGGAGGTGAACTGGCATGAAGATCCAGGCAGCCGCGATTCAGATGCCGTGCGCCATACTGGACCTGCCTGCCAACCTCCAACGCGCCGACGAGCTGCTGCGGGTGGCCCGCGACGCAGGCTCGGAGCTCGTGGTTTTGCCCGAGCTGTTCAACACGGGGTACAGCCTCTGCCCGGATTTCGGCCCTTGCAGTGAGACGGCCGAAGGGCCCACGCTCTCGTACCTGCGGCAGCGTAGCATGCGCTGGAAGATGGCCATCGCCGCGGGCTTTGTCGAGCGGGACGGACGGCATCTCTTCGACTCGCTCGCCTTCTGCACGCCCGATGGTGAGATGCGCGTCTACCGCAAACGCAACCTGGTGTTCTGGGAACGCTTCCGGTTCCATCCGGGAAGTGCCCCGCTCATCGTTGGCACTCCCTTCGGGCGGATCGGTTTCGGCATCTGCGCGGACATGATCTATCGGCGGGTGTGGGAAGAATACCGGGGAAAGATCGACCTGGCAGTCGTCGCGGCTGCCTGGCCGGATTTCGCCAATCGCGACACCGGCAAGAGACACTGGCTGCTGGGGCACGTCGGTCCACTCTCCTGTGCGATCCCCGAGAAAGTTGCCAGCGACCTGGGTATTCCGGTACTCTTCGCCAACCAGTGTGGCGAGACCAGGACCACCATACCCGTGCTGCACACGTGCATTCTCGATCGCTTCGCGGGACAGAGCAGCATTTGCGACGGCCACCACGGCACCCCCGTGCGGGCCGACCGCGAGCTCTCGGTCCTTGTCGCTCCCATCACCATCCATTCCAGGCGAGGTCTGAAATCGTGGAGTTTTACGTCCCACTTGGCGTCCGCGGCTTCCTCCTGAGGGTTGGCACATTCGTCATCGGGCTCATGGGCGGGGCCGTCTACCGCAAGGCAGCGCGCCGCAGGGAGCTGGTCGGGGCCAACCCGGCACTCTCCGTCGCCCTCGCGGAGCTGCTGGCGGCCGAATGACCCCGGTGAAACCGCTGCGCAACAGGATGAGGTTTCTTCATGTGCGGGATTGCAGGAGCCGTTGATCTGACGGGTCGCAGAGAGTTCCCCGCGCGACGGCTGCTGGCCATGACCGCGGCGATCGCCCATCGGGGGCCGGACGATGAGCAGATTCACATCGAGCCCGGGGTCGCCCTCGGGGCGCGGAGGCTCTCCATCATCGACCTCGCAGGGGGCCGGCAGCCCCTGGCCAACGAGGACGGCTCGATCTGGGTGGCCTTCAACGGCGAGCTGTTCGAGTACCCGGAGCTGAGGCAGGAGCTGCTGTCCCGGGGTCATCGGCTGGCTACCAGGTGCGATACGGAAGCCTGGGTCCATCTCTACGAGGACGCCGGCGAGGCGATGTTCGAGAAGGCCCGCGGACAGTTCGCCGTCTCGCTCTGGGACCGCGGCACCAGGACGCTGATCCTGGGCCGGGACCGCGTGGGCATCTGCCCGCTCCATTACGCGGAAGTCGACGGCTGGCTGCTCTGGGGCTCGGAAATCAAGGCGCTCCTCGCCTCGGGCATGATCCGGGCGCAGCCCGATGTGCGCGGCATCGATCATCTTTTCACGTTCTTCTGCACGGGAACCTCGCGCACCTTCTTCGAGGGAATCCACTCCCTTCCGCCGGGCCATTTCCTCAAGGTCCGCGACGGGCGCGTCTCGAAGCACCTCTACTGGGACCTAGACTTCCCGGATGCGGGTCAGGAACGCCGCGCGGCCGACCCCGCGATCTTGGTTGACGAGCTTCAGAACCTCTTGCAGCAGGCCGTCGAACGCAGGCTGCGCAGCGACGTGCCCGTGGTCACCTATATCAGCGGCGGGCTGGATTCCACCGTCGTCCTGGGCATCTGCGCACGGTACCGCGGTGAGCCGATCCCGGCATTCACCATCGGCTTCGAGGGCGCTGGGCCAGACGAGCGAATCCACGCCACCGAGGCCGCCTCGGTGATGAACTCGCCCTTGACGACCGTGGTCATGGACCGCTCCAAGATCGGCGCGACATTCCCCGAGCTTGTCCGCGCCGCCGAGGGACCCGTACTCGACACCTCCTGTGCGGCGCTGCTGCGCCTGGCGCAGGCGGTGCACGGGCAGGGCTACAAGGTGGCGCTCACCGGTGAGGGGGCCGACGAGGCCCTGGCCGGCTACGTCTGGTACAAGACCCAGAAGATCCGCGACGGCGCCTACCGCACCGTGGGCTACAAGGCGCCTCGGCTGGCGCGCAACCTGCTTGCCAGCTGGGTTTCGGGCGGGCGAATGACCGTCCCCGCCGAGCGGGCCATCGGCGGGGTCCGCACCGCGCAGCAGGACCTCTACGAGATGATCTCGCAGTCCAAGCCGGTCCTCTACTCCGAGTCGATGTGGCAACAGCTCGGCGATCACAGTTCCTACTCCGATCTCGACATCACCACCGACCGGATGCACCGCTGGCACCCCCTGAACCAGTCACTCTATGTGGGCTACAAGGTGATGCTGGCCGGCCTGCTTATGATCTCCAAAGGGGACCGCATCGCCATGAATGCGTCGGTGGAGACGCGCTATCCGTATCTCGACGACGACGTCATCCGCTTCTGTGCGGGTATCGCGCCGCAGTACAAGCTGCATGGCATGACAGAGAAGTGGATCCTCCGCAAGGTGGCCGGCCAGATCCTGCCCCGGCAGATCGCCAACCGTCCCAAGACCATGTTCCGCGCCAGCCTGGCACAGACGTTCCTGGGCCCCCAGCGTCCTCCCTGGGTGGACCAGCTCTTGAGCCCGGAATCGCTGCGCGCCACCGGCTACTTCGACGTGGCCTCGGTGCTCAAGCAGCGGTCGCTGCAAACCGTCCTGCCCCGGATCACGCCGGCTCGGTTCGTCTTCGACGTGGCGCTCACATGCGTGGTCTCCACCCAGCTCTGGCACCACATCTACTGCGGGGGCGGCCTGTGCGACCTGCCGACGTGGCAACCGCCCGCTGCCGCGGACGCCCCAGCTACGGACGCGCTGGCTGGGTAAGCAAGCGCGTGCGGCGGGCTCCGCGCCAGCCGCAGCACCCGGCTCCATCATGTCCGACCCCGCGATTCCGCCCCTTCCGGATTGGCTTCGATTTGGGTTCGATCGAGCGGACCCATTTCGACGTTAAACCATACTGTGAGAGGACTTAAAGTCAGTTTCTCCGCCGCTCATCGGCTGCACACGGAATGCTGATTTCGCCTCGCCCCGCCGCGGATCACCCTTTTTGTAGGGTTGAGGCAGGTCAAACCTCTGCGCGCCGCCGTGCCTCGACGGTGCGGCGGGTTTTATCACAAACGACCGAATTGCCAAGGAGCCCGCGCTGCACCGTCATGATCAGTTTACGTTGCAAAGGCTGCGGGTCTCGAGAACCGCCACCAATTAGATGTCCTCCTGGGGCACGGACCTCAGGCCCTTATCCCCGGCGACCCATGCGCTGGCTCCCTGGCTCGATCCACTGCGATCTCGACCCCTCCGGCGCTGCGGCGCTGTGCACGCGCGAACAGGTGGAACGGCTGGCGGCATGGGGGCCGGCGGATTGCCGGGCACTCACGACCGGGAACATGAACCCGGAAGGCCAAACACCGCTCGACGAGGTGCCCGCGGCGCTGGCGCGTGCCGCGCCGCGGTTCCAGCACAGGCTGGCAACCGGCGGAAGGGACGAAATGCTCGACCCGACCGCGATCGGGGTCCGCGTGACACTCATGCCCAAGGTATCCAGCCGCGCCGAGCGCTCGCCCGCCCCGCCGGGAGGCCCGATCCTCCTCGACCTGGCCGACGGCGGCCCGCCGCCCATGGCCACGTGCGTCTGTACGTGGTTTTGGCCCATGGCCACGTGCGTCAGCACGTGGTTTTCACGGGCGCAGCCTCCAACCTCGGGCGTGAGCCCGACCTGCACTTGAACCGGGTCGCCCTCACGGGCGAGGTTGGGGGCTGCGCCCGTCCGAACCACGCCCTCACGGGCGTGGTCATGTCAATCTCACGGGCGTGGTCACGGCACCTCCCGGCTGGGGTGAATCCGTTCCAGACAGCAGCGTCGTCTGGCACCGGTGACCACGGTCGTCAAGGCCGTGGTCCGGACGGGCGCAGCCTTCACCCTCGGGCGTGAGCCCGACCTGCACATCGGCGCATCACGCTCATCCCCACGGCGCTGCTCCACCCGACCTGGCGTCCGCGGCGCATGGCCCATGGCCACGTGCGCCAGCACGTGGTTTTCACGGGCGCAGCCCCCAACCTCGGGCGTGAGCCCGACCTGCACTTGAACCGGGTCGCCCTCACGGGCGAGGTTGGGGGCTGCGCCCGTCCGAACCACGCCCTCACGGGCGTGGTCATGTCAATCTCACGGGCGTGGTCACGGCACCTCCCGGCTGGGGTGAATCCGTTCCAGACAGCAGCGTCGTCTGGCACCGGTGACCACGGTCGTCAAGGCCGTGGTCCGGACGGGCGCAGCCTTGGGTGTAAGACGCGGTTCGCGCCGCCCGAGGCCGGTGGTAGCATGTCAAGTCAAGTTTCCCAAATTGTCCGTCACCGGAAGTCCAAGGAGGGACCTGCTATGCCTTTCCGTAAGTCACCATCGATGGATCGCACCGGGGTCGAGCAGATGGCCAAAGGGTGGGGGAAAACTGTGGCGCGACGGGTCCACGAAGAAGTTGGGCCTGACCTGGACCTCGATGCCGACGACATGGAACAAATGGCCATGACCGCGGCCTGTGCCGTGGCCAAGGGAACCATCGAGGAACTCCTGAAGCAGAAAGCCTCCCTCTTGGGGGCCGAGCAGCCTTGTCCCAACTGCAAGCGGCTCTGTCCGGTGCAACGCAACGATCGAACCATTGAATTCTGGGGAGGCAAGGTCACCTACGCCGAACCGAAGTGCCACTGCCCGGCATGTCGCCGGGATTTTTTTCCCTCAGCGTCCGGCCTTGCGCCTCACGCCACATGACTACAGCCCTTCGGTGCTGCGCAAGATCGTCCGTTGCGGTGCCCGGGAGCCCTCCTTCCGGGAGGCGGCCGAGGCGATGGCGGAATTGGCCGAGGTGACCATCGGCAGTCGGCAGATCGGCCGCATCGCCCAGGAGGTCGGCCAACAATTGCAGGCCGAGAGAGATCAGCATGTGAGCGAACTTCAAGCCCATAAGCTCGAGCCGCGAGTCGAGACACGGCCGGCTCTGGCAGTGGTCGAGGTTGACGGCGGCCGGCTGCAGATTCGCGGCCAGGGGGAAGGGCCCGGTGCCCATGATGCGTCCTGGCGTGAGGACAAGATCGCGATTCTGGCCACCATGGCCAATGTCGTCTCGGACTGCGACCCGGAGCCGGAGTTGCCCGCCTGCTACCGCGACCGGGGATACGTCGAGAAGCTTGTCGGCGGGATCAGCGGGTCGAGCTCGATGGGCCTACAGGAGGCCCCGGCGGAGAACATCGACGAAGCATCTCTGCCGTCCCCCGGGGATCGGTCCGAGCCGAGGGAAAGGCCCGAACTGGTGGTGCGGACTTACGTGGCGAGCACCTGCTCCAGCGAGCAATTCGGGCCGATGGTGGCCGCGGAGGCGTGGCGACGCAATCTCATGAAAGCGGCTCATCGGGCGTTCCTGGGGGACGGCTCGGCCTGGATCTGGAAATTGCAGCAACGGCATTTTCCGACCTTTCTGGCCATCGTTGATTTTCTCCACGCCCTGGGTCACCTGTTCGCGGCCGCCAAGGCTGCGGCGATCGAGACCGAAGGCCGCTGGGAGTTGTTCCAGGCATGGGCGGAGGCCTGCTGGAAGGGACGCGTGGGCCAGGTGATTGAGGAACTCCGTACCCTGCGAGATGCCCAGGCGTCCTTATCCGGAGACGAGCTCGAACGGCTGGCCGACGATGACCCGCGCAAGATCATCGCCCAAGAACTCGGCTACCTGGAGCATAATCGAGAGCGGATGGACTACCCTGCTTATCGACGCGGGGGATTGCCGTGGACGAGCAGTCACGTGGAGTCGACCGTGAAGATCTTCAACCGGCGGGTCAAGGGGTCGGAGAAATTCTGGAGCGACGCCGGTGCCGAGACGATGCTTCAGCTTCGAGCGTCGTTCCTCTCGGAGGACGGACGCCTGGATCGGTACCTCAAAGAGAGGCCCAGCAGCCCCTTCCGCAACTATAAAGCCAGGGAAACTGGGAAAGCGGCGTAGGACCTCAGAAAAACGAACCGTGTCTTACACCCCGCAGCCTTCACCCTCGGGCGTGAGCCCGACCTGCACATCGGCGCATCACGCTCATCCCCACGGCGCTGCTCCACCCGACCTGGCGTCCGCGGCGCATGGCCCATGGCCACGTGCGCCAGCACGTGGTTTTCACGGGCGCAGCCTCCAACCTCGGGCGTGAGCCCGACCTGCACCTCGCCCCGAATCCCACCCATCGCCACGGCGATGTTCCGCTGGGCCGGGAAAAAGGGCGACTTCGCTGACTAGGACCTGTCTGGCTCCTGACTCCTTCAGCACCGATCATGCTGGCTGTTGATTTGTACGGCACCCACGATCCCACGCAGCCGACGGCAGTCACGTCCCTTTTTCCCTGCTCTCGCTTCTTCCCTTTCCTGAGGTGTAGCGGGGAGGGCCGGCTTTTACCAGCCGAGCAAAAAAACGCTTGAGTTCCTGCGCGGCTGTTATTACAGTTGTCAGAGATACGAGGTCCAGGTGCTCGTTCTGATCAGTTCCGCCCGTTCGGGCAACGATCCGGTTCCGGAGGGAAGTGCCATGTACGAGTCGCCACTCAAGCGCGTGCGCTGTCGCGTCGGCGCGGGGATGTTCAGCATCGTGGTGGTCGGGGCGATCTGGTCGCTCTCGCCGGGAGTGCCGGTCTTGCGCGAGCCGTCGGCACCGCCGCAGTTAAAGCAAACGGGCCTGGAATTGTTCCGCCACGAATGGGAACCGAACGATCCTCAGGCTCTGGGCGACGGCCTGGGCCCGGTCTACAACGCTCGGTCCTGCGTCGCGTGTCATTCTCAGGCAGGAACTGGCGGAGCGGGTGACAACTCGCACAATGTCACCGTGTTCGAGGCATTCCCGACGAAAGACCGGCCCGTCGTCAAAGGAGGGCTCGTCCACCACTTTGCGACGGACAGCCAGTTCCTCGAGGGGAGCAAGGAGCTGGAGCGCCTGTTTCCGCTCATCCCCCGTGTGACCCTGGTGATCAACGGCTGCCAGGCCGAGGTCCGCGACTACAACCCCGTTCACCTTCAGAGCGTCAACCCAACCTCGCTCTTCGGCGTGGGCTGGATCGACCGGATCTCGGAGAAGGCCATCCGGACGGTGAGCGCGAAGACCTCGAGGGCCGCACTCTGGCGAGAGCTCGGCGGCGACTTCCGGGTCACGACGACGGGAAGGCTGCGCATCCTGCCGGACGGTCGGGTGGGCAGGTTCGGGTGGAAGGCACAGTTCGCCACCTTGCAGGAGTTTGTGGCCGCGGCATGCGCCAATGAGATCGGCCTGGGAAATCCGCTGATGACGCAAGCCAGGCCGATGGCCTGTGGCGGCGAAGGCGCGACCGCGAACGACCTGGACCCGGAACGGTTCCAGGCCCTGGTGGCCTTCGTCGACACGATCCCACGCCCGATCGAGGTGGTCCCCGACGACGCCAGGCAGCGGGCACAAGCTGATCGCGGGCGAAGCCTCTTTGATTCGATCGGCTGTGCGGTCTGCCACATCCCCGACATGGGCGGAGTCCGCGGGGTATACAGCGATTTCCTGCTCCACCGGATGGACGATCTGGACTCCAGCGCAGGTGACTATGGAGACGCTTCCCCCGTACCGCTTCCAGAGGACCATCCCCGTCCCGACGAATGGAAAACTCCACCTCTCTGGGGTGTGGCAGACTCGGCGCCCTACCTGCACGACGGAAGTTGCGCGACACTCGAGGAAGCCGTGCGCCGTCACCGCGGAGATGCGAAGAATGTCCTGTTCTTGTTCGAGCATCTCAGCTCGGAGGAATGCGCCGACGTGATCGCGTTCCTCAAGACGCTGCGCGCGCCACTCGACGTCGGTCCCGCCCCTCCCTCGTACGCCGACAAGGGCCAGTTCACCATGAGGTGATGCCAGCCTCTGGATCGCACTTGTGCGTTCACCAGGCGTCACCACGGCAACGCCGTCACGCTCCTGGAACGAGCGGTCGACAGCAGCCCGGCCGTCGCCAGAGCTGAGCGGAAGAATCTCGAAAAAATCCTGTATCCGGAGGCCCGGAAGCTCACATGAATCAGGTGGAGGGCGCGGCCGGATCGGTCGCGCGGCCCGTCTGGTTCCGTTGTGCCCGGTCACGGATCAGGGAGTTTTCATCATGCGATGTGCGGGTTTCATGGTTGCGATCACACTCCTGGGACAGGTTTGCACCAGCGATTCGGTCTTCGAGGAGAGAGAAGAGGCGATTGTGTATACGTACTCTCCCGAGGCCGAACAGCAGGGACAGATCAGCAAACTGCCGGTCGCGGCCTCGTTCGCCGCCTTCGTCGGCCTGGAGAAGGCCGAATATGCCAGGGACCACCATAGGTGCAAGGAACTGGAAAAACGCGGCGATGTTTTCTGGGTCGAGAGCGGCACACGGTGCCTGGTGATCCGGGGCGGAGGGATGTCGGTTGGCCCCATTGTTCGATCGGTTCAAGAGATCCGTCTCCTGCAAGGGCAGCAGGAGGTTCGAGCCGGCTGGATCGAAGCGAAACACCTCCGCAAGAACTCGCGGATCCGGGTGGAACCTCCGGAGCGGTACACGGATGAGACCTGGGGGTCCGCCCGCCCTCTGGCCCTGGCCCACCAGGCGCAGGACAAGGTCATCTTCCGCGAGCTCATCGCCGCCCGGGAAAGATCGCTGACCGCCGCAAAGGCGCTTCCAAGGGGTGATCGTCAGCGGCAAGTCCGCTATCATGTCTTCCGGTCCGAGCACCGGGCAGTCCTCGACCGCTACGATCTTGACGAGGCAACCGCCCTGCGTATTCTCGACTGGGGGAAGCAAGGCGGCTGGCCGACAGGGGCCCCTGAGAAGTCACCGTAGTCCAGGCCCTGATCATCGCCGAAGAGGTTCGGGAAGATGTCGCGTGCGCTGCACGCTCGAGCAACATTCTGCGGCTTCGCGTACCATCGAGGCAAATGACCCAGGTCCGCCCAGCGCGCGGGAAGCGGGACAATCCGAGGATTCATCATACCCGAATGCGATGGTTGCCGCCTGGCTCGATGACGTTCTTCACCGGCCTGGCCGGTTTTCTGCTCGGAGCCCTGTCGTTCGCGGTGCTGGCCATCATCGAATATGGCGCCTGGGCCCTGGTGGTGCCTCCGCGCACGAGGCGCGAGGCGGACGGCGGAAGCATGGGCACGGACGCGGGCAGGGACGCGGCCGCCTCGGAAATGAGACCGATCAGCGCCCTGGCCGGCGACGGTATGATGCTGGCGGGGCTCTGGCATCCCGCGCTCGGAGCCGAAGACACGGGCCGGACGGCTGTTCTGGTGCACGGGTTTGCCGAGGCTTCGCTCGCCGTGCAGGCCCAGCGCGTGGCCTGCTTGCAGCGAGCGGGCTGGAACGTCGCCGCGATCGACCTCCGCGGTTACGGGCGAAGTGGCGGCCTTTTTGCTTCGTTCGGCGGCCGGGAGGCCGGCGACCTGCGCGCCTGGCTGGATGGGCTGGAGCGAATGGCGAGCCCATCGCGTCCGCTCTTGCCGATCGTCTGGGGCAGGTCGATGGGCGCGGCGATTGCCGTGCGCACCGCCGCCGAGGACGGGCGGATCCGGGCGATTGTCCTGGAATCGCCCATGGCGGATCTTGATCAGGCCATGGAGGCCTGGTTCCGTGCCCGCCGGCTCCCCGCGGCGCAGTTCCTGGCCCGGCGGGTCACCCGGAGAGCCGGCCGCATCGCGGGCGTCTCCCTGGTGAACCCGCGCCCGGTCGAGGCCGCCCGGCAGGTGCGCTGTCCGGTACTGGTCATGCACGGCAGCGACGACACGCTGATCACGGTCGGCGCAGCCCGACAGCTCGCGGCTGCGTTTCCAGGTCGCACGTCTTTCATCGAGGTGCCCGGTGCGAAGCACTCAGACGTCGTGGCGGTGGGCGGAGAGGCACTGCTCGAGCAAGTGATCGCGTTCCTGGAGTCTGTCGCGGCTAAATAGCTCCCCGTAAGAGGGAAAGTGTGGAACGGCCGCCCTCGGCCGTCCTGAGCCAGCCGAGGGCGGCTGGCCCACATTCCAAGAGGCGAGGATCTATTTAGCTTGCCGCCCTAGCTCAGGGCGGTTTTCTGACCGGTTGAAGGCAGTTCCTGAGTTTTGGAAGGGGGCAGTCTGCGATCCGAGTGAAATCCGCTCTAGCGGTCCAGCATCGTGTCGATCAGGCGCGAGAGGGCTTCCGGCGGATGGTCCAGGCGGTCGAGCGCGGCCTTTGCCAGGTCGCTGGCGATCGTGCGCAGAGCGCCGTGGTCACGCACCCAGATCAGGTGCTCACGCGCCTTGCGGGTCTCGCCGCGATGGATCAGCTCCAGGGCCAGGTACGTATGGGCCTCGGTCTTTTGCGTGTCGCTGCCGGCCGCCCTGAGCAGGCCGTCCGCGGTGATCTGGTGCCGCAGGAAGCGCAGGACCGGCAAGGGCCAGGCCGGCTCGGCCGTGGCCTGGAGGGCTTCATCAAGGAAGCCGATCGCGTCGTCTTCCCGGTGCTCCTGGCGCGCACCCAGGTAGCCCAGCAGGGCCATGTACAGCGAGAGCCGATCGCGCCAGCCCTTGAGCTTGAGATAAGAACGGGCGTCGGCCAGCGCTCCGGGCTGTCCGGCGCAGAGCCTGGCCCAGCCGCGTGCCACATAGGCATCGGCGCGGTCCGGGCGCGGCCGATGACGCGATCGAACTGGGCGAGCGCCCCTTTCCAGTCGCCGCGCTCGCGCAAGAGGTTTCCTTGCTCGAGCTGTGCGGACAGGTCGGCGGGCTCGGTCCGCAGCGCCATCTTCTTATCGTCCCGGACCGCCAGGGTGTTCCGGCCCATGCCGTCGAGCAGCCTGGCCGCACCTCCGTAATAGGCGATGAGTCTCGGGTCGATCGTGCCGGCAACCTCGTAATCGTTCGAGGCCTGCTCCCGGAACCCAAGGCGAGCGTAGACATTGCCCCGGTTCAGGTGCACGATCGCGTTCTTCGGCGCCAGCCGCACCGCCTCGCTCAGGTCCTCGATCGCGCGCTCGTATTGCCCGATCATGAAGTAGGCCAGCCCGATGTTCGTGTGGGCTCCTGGGTTCTTGGGGTCGAGCTCCAGCGCCTTGTTCAGGTCGTCTATGGCGCGCTCGTACTGGCCCAGGCTGTTGTACGCCGCGCCGCGGTTGAGGTAGGAGGCCGCGCGGTTGGGGTCCAGCGCAATGGCCCGATCGAGTGCTGTGACCGCCTCCTGGTACTTGCCGAGACGGACGAGCACGCCGCCCCGATCCTTGAGCAAGCCCGGGTCTTCGGGACGGAGCCGGTTGGCGGCCTCAACGTCCTGGATCGCGCTGTCGTTGCGCCCCAGCCGCGACAGCAGGGCCGCGCGCATTCGCAGGGCGTCGGTGAAGCCGGGATCGAAACGGATGGCGCGGTCGTAGTCGGCCTCGGCCCGGGCGTACTGCCCCAGCGCCTCGTACAGCCTGCCCCGTCTGGAGAAGGCGCGGGAGTGATTGGGGTTCAGTCGCAGCGCCTCGCCATAGTCAGCCAGTGCCTGGTCATGATCTCCCAGCGCGGCCCAGCAATCGGCCCTGCCGACGAAGGCATTGGGATCTGATGCGTAGATCTCGATCGCCTGGTTGTAGGCGGCGATCGCCTGCTCGTCATGGGCCAAGCGATGATGCGCCTGGCCAAGACCACTGTAGGCGGTGGCATGCCCCTGCGTGATCAGCAATGATTTCTTACCCGACAGGCTGCCCGCCGTGTTGGGGACCGAGAAAAGCCCGGGGATGAGATCGAACCCGGAATCCGCGGGGCCGGCCCAGACCTGGGTCGCCCGCTGGAAACTGTCCAGCGCGTCCTCATTGCGGCCGAGCATCAAGAGGGCGATGCCGCGGCCGGTATGGCCGCCTGGGAGCCGGGGGCTGTAGTGAATCATCCGATCGAAATCCGGCAGCGCGCGCTCCGGCTGGTTGATCCGAAGGTAACAGTTCCCCCGCTTGATCAGAGCTTCCAGATCGCGCGGGTGCTTTGCCAGCACGGCGTCCAGCGCGGGGATGGCGTCGCCGTAGCGGCCGGAATCGTAGAGCTGAAAGGCGACGCCCCGGGAAGCCGCGGTTCGTTCGGCTTGCGCAGGCGCGAGGGCGAGCAAAGTCAGAAGAATCGTGACGCCGGCTTGCAGTGGAACGAGCGTCAGTCGCATGACCCCATCCTTGCGGTCGGAATTGGCTCCGGTCGAGTCTGCAACTCATTTCGACCTCGCGGGGCCGGCAAGTGCGGACGATCAGCGCCGCTCTCGGCCGGGGACGACGGGATGCGCCTGGGAATCGCGTTGCAGCGAAATAGCCGGAGCTGAGGTGAAATCCAGCGCTTACGCTTGTGTGTCTTCGATCGACCGGAAGACGCCGCGGATCAGGTCGGGAAGGTCGGCCTCGCCGATATCGGACCACTGTCCGAACACCAGGACGGTGCGATGAGGGGTGCGAAAGCAGCGGATGCTCGCCGCGTTGGTCATGTCCATGGCGAAGAATTCGACGTCGTGGCCCGTGGCGACCCGCTCGTTGATCGTCTCCATGGCCGGGGAAGCGTCAAGATCGGGATATTCTTCGCGCATGGCCTCCA
This sequence comes from uncultured Planctomycetaceae bacterium, assembly GCA_963833985.1. Taxonomy (GTDB): domain Bacteria; phylum Planctomycetota; class Planctomycetia; order Isosphaerales; family Isosphaeraceae; genus Aquisphaera. The sequence continues at coordinate 2,929,881 of CAWIAD010000002.1, read as the reverse complement.
GTGCCGCGTCGGCCACCTCGGCCGGGTCGGGACGGGATTCGTCGGTGGTGATCAGCGCGAAGCCGAGGCCGCCGGGATCCTGCACGGCCACGGTCGTCACCTGGTCATGATTGGTCACCTCCAGCTCCCAGGTCGACGGGTACTCGAAGTGCAGGCCGCGGTCGTTGTAGCTCTCAAGGGTCAAGGGCTGCCTCCTTCGCAGTTCATGAACAGACTCTCTCATCCTAGCAGCGCGGCGAGCCTCCGCCAATGACCCGGGCACATCTTGGGCCGCGACTTGACGGACGGTGGTTTTCGAGGTTCTCGACGAGGCCGGCACCGGGATTGCCTTCATTTTTTCAGATGGAGCCGGCCCGCGGCGCTGGGATCGAAGGGCTTGCCACGAGCGTCGTGTCCGTGGCTAGATCACGACACCGATCCGGACACGCGAGACGCGGCAAGCAACACGGAACATCGCCACCGAGAACGGAGCTGCCCCAGGTGGTCGTCGTTCTGGCCTTTGGAATCGTGCTGCTCGTGGCCGTGCTGGTTTCCGAGCTCGCGCATCGCAGCATCCTCTCCACCGCGGTCCTCTTCCTGGCAGCGGGGTTCGTCCTGGGACCAGGGATCGCCGGTATGATCCACCTGGAACCCGACCACCCCGTGGTGCACGCCTTCGCGGAGCTAGCACTTGTGACAGTGCTCTTCACGGACGGCATGAGCACCAATCTCCACGAGCTGACGGCCGCATGGCACCTTCCCGGACGGGCGCTGCTCTTCGGCATGCCCTTGACGCTTCTTTTCACGGCCGTCGCGGCCCACTTTGCCGTGGGCATCCCCTGGCCGGAAGCACTGCTCACAGGCGCAGTGCTCAGCCCCACCGATCCCGTCTTCGCCTCGGCGATCGTGGGTCGTGAAGAGGTCCCCCAGCGCCTGCGGAGGCTGCTCAACGTCGAGAGCGGCCTGAATGACGGGCTGGCCCTTCCTCTGGTCGTGGGACTGATGGCATTCGCCGGGCATGAGAATTTCAACGTCTGGAAAGTCCTGAGCGAGGTTGCCCTGGGCGTGGCGATCGGCATCCTGGTTCCCTGGATTGCCATCCTCATGGAGCGCACGCCCTGGTTCTCTACACATGCGGCCTATGAACCTCTGTACGCGTTCTCGATCGGGCTGATCGTCTTCGCATGCGCCATGGTGCTGGGCGCCAACGAGTACCTGGCGGCTTTTGCCGGCGGGATGACCGTGGCCTCCGTGGAGCCAAGGCTGAAGCAATCGTTCCACTTTTTCGGGGAACTACTGGGCGAACTGCTGAAGCTGTCGACGCTCATGATCTTCGGCTCACTCATCTCGCCGCAGTTTCTCGGAGAGATCTCGAGGGGCGGCTATGTCTTTGCGGTGCTGGCCCTCTTCGTGGCGCGGCCGGCCGCGCTGGCGATCGCGCTGTGCCGGAGTGAACTGGGCAAGCGTGAGCGCGCCGCAGCCGCATGGTTCGGCCCCAAGGGTTTCGCCTCGGTCCTGATGGGTTTGCTGGTGCTCCAGGCGGGCTTGAAGCTCTCAGTCCAGCTCTTCCACCTGATTGCGCTCGTGATCGTTGGTTCAATCCTGGCCCACTCATCAACCGATGTGCTGGTGTCAGGCTGGTTTCGCAAGGAAGAGCCAGAACATCAGGAGCCGGCGGTCGAACGCGGTTGAAAGGGTCAATTCCGCCTTACCTGTGACCGTCCGGATTGTCCCGATTGTATGGGCAGTTGGAAGATGACAATTCAAACCGAGCCGGCGATGTCCCGACAATCTCTCCGATGAGTAAGATTGGCAAGTCGCTCATGGCAGGAAGCGGAATCGGGGCCGAAGGCTGATGGTCAAGCCAGGGGGTGAGTCAGGAATGGCTTCAAGGACGACGAAATTGAGCCCCGCGTTATGCGGACTGCTCATCAGCCTGGCGGCCGAGTCATTCGGGCAAGGGCCGACTTTGCCCGCGGGGATCCCGAGGGCTCCTGGAACGGAACGTCCGCTTTCGCTGTCGTCTCCCGGCGCCCTGACCGGAACTGGCGATCTGAGCATCGGCGGGCAACAGGAGCTTCTCGGCGGCCGGCCGGGCCCATCCGTGCCTCGTGTCCCGGCCACGGCTACCACGCCCGGGCAGCGTACGTCGGGAGTTCCCCTGCGTGAAGAGATCACCACGCCGTCGAGTCTACCGCTGGCCAAGGTCCCGCTTTTCGGCAAGCTGGCGGTTCCTGAAGGACGCGAAGACGAAGGCCCTGCCGACGGATTGACGCTGGACCAGGCAATCGAGCGTGTCGTCCATGACAACCTCGCCCTCCGAGCACGAGCGTTCGAGCTACCCCAGGCCGACGCGGACATGCTCACTGCCAGTCTCCGTGCCAATCCGCTGCTGTACGCCGACAGTCAGCTCATCCCTTACGGCTCCTATTCGTTGCGGAGGCCGGGCGGCCCGCTTCAGTATGATCTCAACATCACCTACCCGCTCGATGTCACGCGCAAGCGGCGCGCACGCATGCTCGTGGCGCAACGAGCGAAGAACACGCTTCAAGCGCAGTATCAGGATGCCGTGCGAATCCAGATTGACAACCTTTACACCGTCTATAGCGATGTACTCGGTGCAAGGGAGACCATCCGCTTTGCCGAGGCTGCGCGGCAAGGCCTTGCGTCACTTCTGGACCGGACTCAGCGGTTGTACAGGGGCGGCAGCCGCACCGTGGCCGATGTCAGCCGCGTCGAGGCTCTCTTCGAGGCCGCCGAGGTCGAGCTCATGGATGCGCGAGACGTTGCTTCAGACCAGGCGCAACCTCGGAGTGCTGCTCAACGTTCCGGGTCCCGAGGCCGAGGCGTTGCAAATTCGGGGGACGATCCACGATTCGTTTCCTCCACCGCCGCCGGTCGACGAACTGATCCGCCTTGCTCTTGAATGCCGGCCCGACGTCGTCGCGTTCCGGCTGGGAATTCGCAGGGCCGACGCCGAGGTCAAGCTGGCGCGAGCCAACCGCATGTCCGATGTCTACGTGCTCTACCAGCCCTACACCTTCCAGAACAACACCCCATTCGACAAGCAGAGTGCGACGTCGTGGGCACTCGGTGTCACCGTCCCGCTGCCGGTGTACAACCGAAACCAGGGCAATATCGAGCGCGCCCGCATCAACCGGGCCCAGTCGTCCGTGGAGCTGGCCGAACGCGAGCAGCAGGCGGCCAACGAGGTGCGCAAGGCCGAACGCGAGTACGCTCTCACCCGCGCGGCCGTCAAGCGGATCGAGGAAAAGCTGCTGCCTCCCGCCACCCGGGTACGCGACGATGCCTATCGCCTGGTCGTCCAGGGTGAGGAGGAAATGATCGTCTACCTGAACGCCCAGCGAGAGTTGAATGAGGCGGCCCGGCAGTACCGCGACATGCTGGTCCGGCACCGCCGCTCCATGCTTCACCTGAATACCACAGTTGGCCAGCGGCTGCTGCCTTGAACAACACTCTGGCCGGTGAACCTCTATGCGGCCGCCTCATCGACCGCCCGGCTCGTCGGCAACGGAGGTCCCGGGTCGAACCAGCGGTACACCGCCGGCAGGACGATCAATTTAAGAATCATGCTCGTGAGCAGGCCGCCAATGACAACCGTGGCCAGGGGACGCTGAACTTCCGCGCCAGCGCCCGAGGAAAAGGCCATGGGGACGAACCCCAGGCTGGCAACCAGCCCGGTCATCAGGATTGGCCTGAGACGCGCCGTGGAGGCTTCAGAAACCGACCGGTCGACGGGCATCCCTCTTAACATCAGCTGCCGGATGGCCGAGACCAGCACCAGTCCATCAAGCACCGCAACTCCCGAGAGCGCGATGAAGCCAACTCCGGCCGAGATGCTGAAGTCCAGACCACGAACCCAGAGAGCGAGGATGCCTCCGATCGCGCCCAGGGGGACCGAGAGGAAGATGAGCACTGCGAGACTGATCGAATGGAACGTGGAGTAAAGTAACAAGAAGATCAACATGAGTGCCAGAGGGACGACAAGCAGGAGACGATGCGCGGCGGATTGCAAGTTCTCGAATGTACCGCCCCACTTCAACTCATAATTTCGCGGCAAGGGCACTTCCTGAGCCACGCGTCGCTGCAACTCCGCGACGAAGCCGGCAAGGTCGCGTCCCCGGACGTTCGCCTGCACCATGATTCGCCGATGGCGATCCTTCCGCCAGATCTCGTAAGTGTCCTCTTCAAGCTGGATGTCGGCCAGATCTTCAATCGGGATCATCCGGCCTTGAGGATCGACGATCTTGAGCGTGCGAATCGTCTCGATGTCGTTGCGGTAGCGAGTCCCGAAGCGCACCTGGATGGCGAACCGCCGCTGGCCCTCGACGACCTGGCCAACGGTCTTGCCTCCCAGAGCCGCGACAGCGTCGAGGACGTCGCCTGCGTTGATTCCGTATCGAGCGATCCGGTCCCTGTCGACCTCGATGCGAAGGAACGGCAGGCCGCCGAGAACCTGCGCCTTGACCCCCGTGGCGCCGGGAACCGACCGGACGACTTTCGCAATGGCATCAGCCTTCTGCTGAAGCACTTCCAGGTCGTCCCCGTAGACTCCAATCCCCACGTCTGCGCGCACGCCGGAGAGGAGTTCGTTGAACCGCAATTCAATGGGTTGGCTGAAACTCCAGAACGTGCCCGGGATGACTCGCTGGCACACCGCGTTGATCTTGTCGATGAGTTCGTCCCTGTCGTGGGCACGCTTCCACTGCTCGCGCTCGTTGAGCAGCACCCACGTGTCGGTGAGGTTCACTCCCGCCGGTTCCAGGCCGATCTCGGGGCGGCCGATCCTGCTGACGATCGTACGGATCTCGTCCGGCAGCTCCTGGCGCAGCGCGGCTTCGAGGCGCGTGGAATCGGCGATGGCCTCCTGGAGCGAGCTGCTCGGCGGCCGCACCTGGACGATGACCAGATCGCCCTCGTCGAGCTGAGGAATGAACTCGCCTCCCAGGCCGAGCGCCAGCGGAACGCAAGCGGCAAAACCCGCGAGCGACGCCACCGCCACAACCTGCGGATGCAGGATCGCCCACTCCAGAACGGGTTTGTAAGCGCGCTTGGCCCATCGAACAGGAAGGGTGTCGCGTTCCGAAAGACCCGGCTTGAGAAAGAACGAGGCCAGCACCGGGATGGCCGTCAGCGACAGTACGAGTGAACCGCTCAACGCGAAGATCACCGTCGCGGCCATCGGCCGGAACATCTTCCCCTCAACGCCCTCCAGGGCCAGGATTGGCAAGTGCACCATGGTGATGATGGCCACGCCGAAGATGACGGGGCGACGAACCTCGAGCGTGGCACGGCGAATGACCTGAGGGGCGTTCGACTCTGGCGAAGCGTGCGCCAGGTGGCTGACGCAGTTCTCGATCACGATCACGGCACTATCCACGACCAGGCCGAAATCGATGGCTCCCAGGCTCATCAGGCTGCCGGCGATACCGAACGCGAGCATCAGGTTGCCCGCGAAAAGCATCGACAATGGGATCGCCGACGCCACGATCAATCCGGCCCGCAGGTTGCCCAGCAGGATCAGCAGCACAGCCAGGACCAGGAAGCCTCCTTCGATCAAGTTGTGCGCGACCGTGCGGATCGTCTTGTCGATCAGCCTGGTGCGGTCGTAATAGGCATCGATGACCACGCCCTCTGGAAGCGACTTCTGGATCTCCTGGACCTTGGCCTTCACGCGGTCGACAACGATCCGGCCATTCTCGCCGGCAAGCAAGTAAGCGATCGCGGTGACGGCCTCACCGCGGCCGTCGCGCGTGGCGGCTCCCTGGCGTATCATCGGCGCATAACGAACCGTGGCCACGTCCCGTACGTAGATGGGTGTCCCGTTCGCGGTCGTCGACAGGACCACCTTCTCAAGCTTCTCGAGGCTGTCGATCAACCCCACCCCCCGGATCACGCGCAACTCGCCATTGCGCTGAATGTAGCCGCCTCCGGCATTCGCATTATTGCGGCGGATCGCCTCATATACCTGATTCAGTGCAATACCACGGGCTTGGAGCCGGTGGGGATCAAGCTCGACCTCGTACGTCTTCAATTCGCCACCCAGCGGGTTGACCTCCACCACTCCGGGCACACTCTTGAGGCGCCGGGTCACCTCCCAGTCGAGGATCGTCCGCAGTTCCATGAGCGAGCGTGGGGCGGGGCTGTCCTCGGCGTTGCGAACCTCGAACTGATACACCTCCCCCAGTCCGGTGGCAATCGGCCCCATCTCGGGCTGGCCGAATTCGGGGGGGATACCGGCTCGTACCTGGTCGAGCCGCTCCCCCACCTGCTGGCGCGCCCAGTAGATGTCGGTGCCGTTCTCGAAGATGATCGTGACGCCGGACATCCCGAATTGCGAGAACGATCGAACCTCCTTGATCCGCGGGATGCCGTTCATCGCGTTTTCCACCGGGATCGTGATGAATTGCTCCACTTCCTCCGGCCCCAGCGCCGGAGCGCTGGTCAGCGCCATGACCTGGACATTGGTGATGTCCGGCACGGCGTCGATGGGCAAGTTCACGAGTGAATAGAATCCTGAGGCAACAAGCCCCAGCAAGACCAGGGCAACAAGTCCACGCTGCTCCAGCGACTCGCTGATGACGGTCTGAAACATGAGCGGGCTCCCGGCATCCCTGGGACGATGGCTGTCAATCCTGACGCTCGGCGCTCACAAGCTGGATGGTCAGCGATTTGAGCTTGGAGCTTCCCTCGACAACGACTTCTTCACCGGGCTGGAGGCCGGCGCGGACGACGGCCGTATCGCCCGGACGCGTCTCGACTTCGATGTCGCGCCGCCTGAAGGTGGCGGGCCCGGTCCGCACGTAGACGAACGAGCGGCTGCCCTGGGTCAGGACTGCCGCGGTCGGGACCAGGGCGGCGGGCTGGGTCCGGGGGCTGAAAACCTGCACGTCCACGAACATCCCCGGCTTGAGCAGCCGGCCGGGATTCTGAGCCCTGGCCAGCAGCTTCACTGTGCGACTCTTCTCATCAACCACGTCGCCGGAATAGATCACGTCACCGTCAAATTCTTGCCCGGGGTAAGCCGCTGTGTGAAACCGGATCTGGCCACCCCGGCTGCGTGCCAGCAGGTTGAAATGGCTCTCGTGAACGCTGACCTCCACCCAGACCGAAGCCAGGTTAGCCATGGTGAAGATGCGGTGCGTCGTGTCCACGGCGACACCCGGCACAATCATCTCTCGTTCGAGTATCGTGCCGTCGAAGGGTGCCCAGATCGAGTAGGTGCTCACGGGAGCCTCCTTGGGCTTCGCCGGCTGGTCGGGCCCGGCGCCGACCGGCTTGACGGCCACGTTCTGTTCCGCCCCGTCGGGCAGTATCTTCTCTGGTCTCTCGGCGGTCGGGTCTTCCTGGCTTGACGCGGGAAGCGTGCCGTCGGGCTTGACCCCTAGGACCTTGCCCGCGGCGACCTCCGGTTCGGTGCCGTCAGGTTTAACTCCCAGGATCCGCAGCCGTTCCCTTGCCGCGCGGACGGAAGTTTCGGCTTGCTTGAGTGCCTGGTGAGCCCGTGTGTTCGCCAGCCTGGCCTGGTATCCCATCTGATCCATCAGACTCTGGTATGTCGCCTGGGCCACCTCAAAATCGGCGTTGACCTTCTCGAATTGCTTGGTGGTGATCAGTTGCTGCGCGTGCAGCTCGCGATTCCGCTCGATCGTGGCCACGGCGAGGCGATACTGAGCATAGGCCGTCATCATGCGTTCCCGGTTCTCACCGAGCGCGCGGTCCTTGAAAGCTGTGTGTATGTGATCTGGGGTTTCACCGCGATGGATTCGTTCCAGCAGATCGCGGGTGTTGTTGTAAATTGTGACTTCCCAGTCCGCCTGGGCGCGAGCGACTTCCAGAGATTGAAGCATGGTGTAGAGCTCGAGCCGTGCTCGTCCGACCTCGGGACTGTCGATCGTCGCCAGCAAATCACCGGCTTTCACGTCCTGGCCGACCTGTGCCGTCACGGAGCGGACAACGCCCGCAGCTCTAGGCGTGATGTAAGCATATTGCAACTCATTGGGTGCGATCTGTCCCGGTGCGAACGAGACATCATGGACATCACTGGTCTTCACCAATGCAGTGCGCAAACCGATAGCCCTTTCCTGATCCTCGGTCAGTCGGACCGTCAGATCATCATCTGTCAAGGAAGCCGCTACCGGTCCGGCGCTATCGTCGGCCGTGTCGGCCCTTGCAGGAAGAGAGTCGCCGTGAGCTTCATCGCGTGCTTGAAAATACCACCCAATCCAGACCCCGAACGCTGCCACCAGGGTGGCGAGAACCACCGTGACAATCATGCTCATCCGAATGGCGGAACGGCTGAATGGCCTTGGGAGAACGGTTGAATCACCTGCGACCTTGTGCATGCAGGCCTCCGTGGCGAATGGTGATGGGTAGCGGCGACATGTCGCAGCGCGGGCGCGCGATCTGCGCTGGAATGATCCACGCACGCTTTACTCAGCGGGAGTTGTGCCGGGTTCTCGACTCACAAAATCGAGAGGCCCGTGACGGTTGGATCAAACTGCCCAGGAACCGGGCTGCCCCGGGCGGAAAAGCGACAGGCACAGCGCGACGACGATGCTACCAGCCGCCGGCGTTGGTGATGAAGAGCCTGAGATAGGTCTCATGCTCTGACACCGGTGAAGATGAAGGGCGCATGATTCTCCTGCCGGACCGAACTGTGGACCTGGAGATGAATGAGTCTACCAGAACCTGGCGGACAAAAGAAAGCACCAAAGCCGGATCATCGCGTGGCGCCGCGCGGCGTGTGCTGGTCTGTCTCGAGTTCGGATCCGATGCGTCAGGCTTCGGCGCGTAAGCGTTAACAACCGCCGCGCGGGACTGCGCCCGGGAGGTCCGGCAGGAATGGCACATCGGGAATCGCGACGAGGACGATCCCGGCGTCTGGGCTCGCGTACGCAATCGTCTCGATCGCGGTAGAAACATTCGCGCCGGCATCGGCCACGAAAGCCCGCAGATCGGCCGTCTCAAGTTGGGACCTCAGGGCCGCACCGAAGTCGTTTGCGACGATGAAGACGTCGAAAAAATCGGATCTCGCCGCGGGCCACCTGCCGGGCCATACCGGACTTCTGCCCCTGTCGCAGCGCAAGCCGATGCGAGCCCACGCTCGATCCGCATTAGACTGATACTCCTGGGGCGGTTTTCTGACGGGTTGCAAGCAGTTTCTGAGATCTTTGGAAATGGGGGCAGACATTCCTGTCTGCCAGGACAGGCCTGCTCCGGCAGGCAGGAATGCCTGCCCCACGGTCTCAGTCTGCGATCCGAGTGAAAACCGCCCTAGATGATGCTCTCACCCAGAGCACCGACCCCACCGGCTCGATTTGCGCGGCCCGACAGCGTGCATGCCAGCAGCAGCATTCAAGGAGTACTTGCACCCATTTCCGGCCTCAAACAGCCTGACCAAAGAGGATACAACGAAGATATGCGACCACCACGCGATACCATGGGAGGTGCCCGCGTGCCGGTTGATCCATTGATCGAGCGTGTTACTGATTCGGCTCGGCGTCTTGGACGGCATCTCCTTGGCTGGTAGACTGATCAGACTGCGGACCGTCAGCCGGGGCCCGTTCATCGGGATCAGGCTGTTGTCCCCGGATCATGCCAGGAACCTTCCGCCGCAGCCGTCCTCAGCGAGTTTTTCTTTTCATGCGCATCCTTTCCGGAATCCAGCCCTCGGGCGCCTTGCACATCGGTAATTACTTTGGTGCCATCCGCCAGTACATCGCGCTGCAAGAGGGCAATGAAGCCTACTACTTCGTGGCCAACTACCATGCGCTCACCAGCGTGCGCGACGCGCCGCGGATGCGCCAGCACGTCTTTGACGTGCTGGCTGACCTGCTCGCGCTGGGGCTCGACCCGCAAAAGGCCACGGTCTTCGTCCAGTCCGACGTTCCGGAAACCACCGAACTGGCCTGGCTGTTGACGTCGGTCACCCCCATGGGCTGGCTGGAGAAATGCGTGAGCTTCAAGGACAAGGTTCAGCAAGGGCTGCCTGCCGAGCACGGACTGTTCGCCTACCCGGTGCTTCAGGCGGCCGACATCTTGCTCTACGACGCCGACCTCGTGCCCGTGGGGCAGGACCAGAAGCAACACCTGGAGATCACCCGCGATATCGCCGAGCGGTTCAACCGCGTGTATGGCGGCAACGAGGATGTGTTCCGGCTGCCCAAGCCCTACATCCTGGACAACGTGGCGGTGGTGCCGGGCCTCGACGGTCAGAAGATGTCCAAGAGCTACAGCAACACGATCGAGATCTTCGACGACCCCGCCACCATTCGCAAGAAGGTGAAGCGGATCGTCACCGACAGCGCCCCGGTCGAGGCGCCCAAGAACCCGGATGACAGCTCGCTCTTCGCGCTCTACAAGCTCTTCGCCCCGTCCGACGACCTTGCCGAGGTGGACCGACGCTACCGTGAAGGGGGCATCGGTTACGGCGAGATGAAGACTCGCCTGGCCGAGGCGATCATTGGCCACTTCGGCCCGGCCCGCGAGGCGCGCGCGGAGTGGGCCGCCCACCCCGAGCGCGTGGCCCAGATCCGCGCCGCAGGCGCCGAGCGCGCCTGCGCCACGGCCCACAAGGTTCTCGACCGCGCCCGCGCCGCCTGCGGGGTCGATTGAGCTGCGCCCCTCGGGAACCCTTCCGGATGGGTTGCGCTCAATAAGGATCACTCGATGCAAGAGTACGACAGAGGAGCAACGAGAGAACCTGCTGGCCGTCACGCAGGTGCTTGCAAGTTTGCGGTATAATGAGCGAGGTCTTTTGCAGCTCCTGGGAGGACGAAACGCCATGATCGAATCACCCGTGCTTCAAGAACTGAAAGAAGAATGGACCCGTGAAGCAGCACGCGAGGCGGCGCTTCAGACCAGGCGCCGGACCATTGTGGAACTCCTCTCAGCACGGTTCGGTCCTCAGGCCGAAGACTTTGCCGCCCGGCTCGACACCGTGAGCGACGAGGCGAGGCTCAAGGAGCTGGTCCAGCTTGCCGCCCTCTGCCCGGAACTACAGACCTTCCGGAACGAGCTCCAGGAATAATTCGCTTCATGGTTCCTGGACCCCAGAGTCGGAGCGGGCAGGCACAAGCCAACGCACATCACGGCGGTTTCCATGGAGATGATGATGATCTCAAAGAAATTCGATCTGTCAGGCAGAGCGGCACTTGTCACGGGCGGCAGCAAGGGGCTGGGCAAGGCCATGGCGCTCGGGTTCGCCCAGGCCGGTGCGGACGTCTTCATCTCCAGCCGCCACGAGAATGAGCTGCAAGCCGCGGCCACCGAGATCCGGTCCGCCTCCAGCAGTCGAGCGGAGTATGCCGTGGCCGACATGAGCCAGCGCGGTCAGGCCGACAGTCTGGCCCGTGCGGCCATCGAGGCCCTGGGTCGGGTCGACATCCTGGTCAACAACGCGGGGAACAACATCCCACAGCCCATTGATGAGATCCGCGATGAAGACTGGGACAACCTCGTGGAGCTCAACCTGACGTCGTGCATGGCGCTTGCCCGCGCGCTCGTGCCTTATATGAAAGAGCGGCGCTGGGGGCGGATCATTCACATCTCGTCGATCATGGGGTTCAGCTCGGCAGGCGGGCGCAATGCCTACTCGGCCACCAAGAGCGCGCTCCTGGGCCTGGCACGCGCCAGCGCCAGCGACCTGGGGCCATACGGCATCACGGTGAACTGCCTGGCGCCTGGTCCGTTTCTGACCGATCTGCCGCTGGGGCTGCTTTCCAAGGAGAAGCAGGACGAGTTCGCCCGGACCACGTCCCTGAACCGCTGGGGCCAGCCCGAGGAGCTTGCCGGCCCCGCGCTCCTGCTGGCCAGCGATGCCGGCAGCTACATCACCGGCGCCTGCATCACCGTGGACGGCGGCTGCCTGGCGAAGATTTTCTGAGAGCTGCGGCAAGGCTGGCGGTGATTCTCAGATCTCCCATCCCTTGCGGAAATAGGGTTTGAGGTACTGGCTTGCACTCGAGCTGTTCGTGATCCGTCCGCTGGCCGGGTCGTATTCGATCGTCTCGCCGGAGCGCACCGCCACGTTGCCCAGCAACATCGCCTCGGTGACGGTGGACGCGTACGCGAAGTTGGAAAGGGCGTGCGCCGGCTTGTTCGCGCGGATGGCCTCGATCCACTCCTGCTTGTGATCCTGGTCCTCGTCATCCTTCCCCTCGATCCTGGGAAGCGATGGCGGGGGAGCATGAAAGCCCTTGAACTCGGCCTCCGGCAAGAGGATCTGGTCGGCGCCGTTGTCGCTGGGGGAATAGAGCTTGCCTTTCGACCCGACAAAGAGGGATCCGCTGTCGCTGTACCTGAACCCGGGCGGGAACAGTTCGGCGAAAGGCAGGTTGCGCCGGCCGTCCCTGGCTCCCTCGTTCCACGTCAGCTTTACCGGCGGCAGGCCCTCGCGGGCCGGGAACTCGTAGGTGATCGTCGCCCAGGCCGGATAGGTCTCCGGGTTGATCTCGCCGCTGTGGGCGGAGACGCGCGTGGGCAGCCCCAGCTTGAGCGCCATGAACGCCAGGTTGGTGGTGTGACAGGCCATGTCGCCCAGCGAGCCGGTACCGAAATCCCACCATCCCCGCCAGTTGTGCGGGTGATACACCGGATGATACGGCCGGTCGGGCGCGGGGCCGAGAAATTCGTACCAGTGTACGTGGTTGGGAATCCCCGGAGTGTCCTGCGGGCGCGCCACCAGGTCGGGCGCCTGCTTCCAGTACTTGAACGGCCGGTTCGTCCAGACGTGAACCTCGCGAATCTCTCCAATGGCGCCGGAGCGGATGATCTCCACGCCGCGCCGAAAACCGGGATTCGCCGTCCCCTGGTTGCCCATCTGTGTGCAGACGCCCTTTTCCCTGGCTGTTTCGCGCATCAATCGCGCTTCCCAGACCGAATGCGTCAGCGGCTTCTGGCAATAGACGTGCTTTCCCAGCCGCATGGCCATCACGGCGGCCGGCGCGTGATGATGATCGGGCGCCGAGACGGTCACCGCATCGATCTTCGAGCCCATCTCCTCGAGCAGCTTGCGATAGTCGTGGTAGCGCTTCGCGTCCTTGAACCGTTCAAAGTTCGCACCCCCGCGCTGCTCGTCGATATCGCAGACCGCGACGATCTTGCCGAATTTCGACGCGTGCCGCGTGTCGCTCTCCCCCTTCCCCCCCACGCCAATGCACGCGATGTTCAGGGTTTCGTTCGGGCTCACGGCTCCCGCCTCTCCGTGCCGCCCGCTGGCGAAGATACCGAATCCCGCAACCGAGGCTCCGTGGAGGAATGAGCGGCGATGGACGGCGTGGTTCATGGGGAAGTCCTCATGGGTCTGGCTCGCCTGTCGTTGCTCCAGCAGGCAGGATCCGAGCGGTGTCGTGGTGGGACCGGACGGCAGCATTTTACGAGGCGCGGACGTCACATGCCACAGAGCAGCCCGAGACCATGGTTTCGGTCCAGGGGCCTCCGTACGATGATGTCGTCGTTTCCGGCGCATGACCCGACCTCTTCCCGGCGCGGAGATCGAGATCACCATGGATCTTTCTGCCGTCCTCCTGGCCGCCTGCATGATCACGGCGAGCAGTCCGCTGACGCTGCTCCCTGAGAATCCGCATTACTTCCTGTTCCGGGGCAAGCCCACCGTTTTGCTGACCTCGGGAGAGCACTACGGCGCCGTGCTCAATCGGCAGTTCGATTTCGTGCCCTACCTGGCCGAGCTTGAGGCGCGCGGGTTCAACCTGACGCGGACCTTTTCCGGCACGTACCGCGAGGTTCCCGGTTCCTTCAAGATCCAGGGCAACACCCTGGCGCCTGAGCCCGGGCGCTACCAGTCTCCCTGGATGCTGCGCGACGGCAAGTACGACCTGGATGAGATCGATCCGGAGTACCTGGCTCGTCTCCGGCGGTTCATGACCGAGGCCGGCAGACGGGGGATCGTGGTCGAGTTTGTCCTCTTCTGCCCGTTCTACGAGGAAAACCTCTGGTCCGTGAACCCCATGAACGGTCGCAACAATCGGAACGGCGTGGGCCATTGCCCGCGTGACGAGGCCTACACACTCAAACACCCAGACCTCCTGCGCCGGCAGGTCGCACTGGTGACTCGCCTCGTCACCGAACTGAACGCGTTCGACAACCTGTACTTCGAGATCTGCAACGAGCCATACTTCGGCGGCGTGACGCTCGACTGGCAGCGAAAGATCTCCGAGGCCATCGCGGCTGCCGAAGAAGACCTGCCGAACAAGCACCTGATCGCCCAGAACATCGCCAACGGCAGTGCCAGGATCACGAATCCGGACCCGTGGGTATCGATTTTCAATTTTCACTACGCGTCGCCCCCGGACGCCGTGCGCGAGAACGCGGCCCTGCGCAAGCCGATCGCCTTCGATGAGACCGGCTTCAAGGGGACCAGCGACGCGGTCTACAGCCGCCAGGCATGGCAGTTCCTGATGGCCGGCGGCGCGGTCTTCAGCAACCTGGACTACTCCTTCACGGCCGAGCGTCCCACCGGCGCGGCCCGCGTGAGCGACCCCACCCCCGGCGGCGGCGGCCCGAGCCTGCGCCGGCAGCTCTCGGTGCTGAAGAAGATCTTCGATGGCCTTGACCTGGCCCACACCGTCGCGGACAGCAGCTTCCATGACAGGCTCGAAGGGAACACAACCCAGATCATGGGTATGTCAGACCGGAAACACGGCATTTACTTGCTGTACGTCTCCAGCGGACGTATGCCGGCGATCACATTGAACCTGCCGGCGCGATCCTATCGCCTGGAGTGGATTGACCCCTCCTCAGGGAAGACGCTGAAGACTTCAGACCTCGGCACGCGTGAAGGAACCAGGCCCCAACTGGAATGCCCTGACTTTCACGATGATATCATCGTGCGCATCGTCGAGCAGAATCGGAATCCGTCGCAATGAACGGGAGCCTAGCGGAGGGCAGCGCCGGCATCAACGGCACCCCATTTTATGAAATAGTGTAATTATCATTAATGAGACTGGAAGTTCCCGGGGAAACACCATGCTGGCGTTAGTTGCCCGCTCTCGGATCGTGACCGCGCTGCTTTTGATCGTCACGGTTGCTGGCCGTCGAGTCGGCGGCGCGGGTCCACCTGTTCCCGACGAACGACCGGAAAGCCCGCGCATTGCAGCCCTGGACGAGGCGATTCGACACGGCGATCCGACGGCGCTGAGGCGATTCTGGCAAGAGATCGAGGGGAACACGCCGATCATCGAGCCGATCCACGGTTCAGCGGATCGGGTGCAGATCACGTTCGTCTGGCACGGAGACGAGAAGACCAGGCGGGTCTTCTTGATCGGAGGTGTTCCCGGAGGTGACGAGACGCTCGATTGCCTTGCGGGAACCGACGTCTGGTTCCTGACGCAAAAGGTCCCCGCTCGCGCGCTTCGGCTACATGTTTCTGGTCAACTACCCGAAGATGGTCCCCGGCGAATCGTCACGTAACCCTTTCCCAAGATCCGATCCGCTCAACCCCAGGAGGCTCGGCATCAGTTCGCTCGTGGAGTTGCCGCAGGCACCCCCGCAGCCCTGGCTGAATGCAAGGGCCGGCGTGCCGGAGCCCGCGGTGCTCGAAGTCGAGATCCGCAGCGCGATCCTCGAGCATCCTTCCAGGATCTGGATTGCACGCACCGCCGTCGGAGGCGGCGCCGATGCTCCATCCAGCCTGCTCGTGGCTCTCGATGGCGAGAGCAACGGAGGTAAGGCAGACGACACCATGATTCCGATTCCGCGGATCGTTGCGAACCTCCAGAGTGCTGGCAAAATCCCACGCACGGTCGTGGTTCTTGTCGGTTCAGTGAGTGCGGCGAACCGGACGCGAAACCTGCGCTGTTCGGAGCACTTCTCCGACTTCCTTTCCCGGGAGCTCGTCCCGTGGGTGCGCGCCGAACACCATGCCGGCCTTGACCCCGCGCATACGATCATCGCCGGCCAGAGCCTGGGAGGTCTGGCCGCGGCCCACGCGGCCCTGCGCCACCCCGAGGTCTTCGGTGGCGTCCTGTCCCAATCTGGCTCGTTCTGGTACTCCCCTGCGGCCGGCGACCGGCACGCCGCGACTTTCGATATGGAGACGGGCTGGCTGACACGGCAGTTCGCCAGGTCCTCTATGAAACCCCTGCGGTTCTATCTCGAGGTCGGCCAGTTCAAACAAGGCGCCGTGCAAAACATGGTTCTGGAGAACCGGCGGCTGCGCGATGTTCTCGAAGCCAGAGGCCATGCCGTGGCCTACTCGGAATACGTCGGGGGCCACGACTACTGCTGCTGGCGCGGGTCGATCGCCGACGGCCTGATTGCCCTGCTGGGCTCACGGGAAGCACTGCGCGAGCAAGTCCCCTGATCAAAGAGCCTTTTCCGCTCCGCCAAGAATAGCCCGTGTCCCGATCAATGCACGATGCCCGCCGCCGAGCCAGAAGAATCTGCGGCTCGACGACGGGCAACTACATTTGCTGGAACAGATCAGGCTCAGTACGAATCCGCGCTGACGACTTCACCGTAGCTCGGAGTGGCGATGGCGTACCATGCCTGGTAACTCACCGAGCTCTTGATGAAACGCACGGAGCCGTCCATGAACAGCACGTTCACACCACCGGGGTGCTTCGAGCTGGCGGTAACCGCTGTGATCGTCCCGCGACCGTCCTGGCCGATGTCGGAGTAGGCGCACGACGTCCGGTTGGGCGTCTGCGTGTGCGAGTAAATCGAGGTGCCGCCGAAGCACCACCATTCACCCTTCCAGCCCCAGTTGAAGTTGGCACTGAGAATGGGCGTGTTGTCGCACACTTGCTTGAACTGGAGGTCCGTCGGGTATCCGTTGGAAGCCGTCGACGGGACGAAGTTGTACACGATCGAGAGCCCCTGCTGAGGAGGGGGGTTCCCGGTCCCCGTGGCGTTGAGCCACTCGCTGAAGATCGCCGTGTTGCTGGTGCCGTCGGAAAACGTCGACAGGTTGGTGGTGGCGTTGACCGCGTTGTCCCAGCTGCTGGCCACGTAGTTGGGACCGTTCAGCTTCCAGCTTGAATCGACGGGCGTCATGCCCAGCGAGTTGCCGGTGATCCGCCGGTTCAGCCCGATATTCGCCGGATAGCTGAAGCTCCCCACCGTCCGTGCCATGCCGCCGATAGCAAACTGACCGACGCCACCGCGATTGCTGTCCGACGGACAGAGCAACGAGCTGATCGTCTGGACCAGCACCGTGCACTGGGGAATGCTGTCGCTGCCGCCCGCGGCGTTGATGTCCGGCGGATTGACGTCGCTGTAGACGGTATCGCCGTCGCTCCAGCGAGCGCCGAAGTTCCAGTTGATCGAGTTGTACAGCGGCGCCTGCTCCATGTAAGGCAGGAGCCGCGCATGCTGGGACCAGTTCTGATGCGGCTGCGGCAAAGCACTGTTACTGCTGTTCCACTGCTGGTCAATGCAGACCGGCGGCAGAGCATCGTTGGCGCTGACGTAGTTGTGCATCGCCAGGCCTATCTGCTTCATATTGTTCGTACACTGCGCCCGCCGTGCCGCCTCCCGCGCGGACTGAACGGCCGGCAGAAGAAGGGAGATCAGAACAGCGATGATGGCAATCACCACGAGCAGCTCGATCAGAGTGAAACCGCGAACTCTTCGATTCATCTTGAACCCTCCGCAAGAACGCCTGAAGGCAGACCTAGAAGCCGCACGCCCCGAAAGAACTCTCCGAAAAAGAATCGGAGAATGACCAGAGACCCCAGCGATGCACGTTTGCATAAGCTACTAAATGAACGGTTTCGTTCTCAACGCGGGTTGCATCACGTTCTGCCACAAGCCGGACGGAACGACGTGCAGTGACCGAGCCATGAGAGTCAAGACAAACTGAACAGCCGCGCACGTTCGAGGCCAGGGCCTACTGTCACGGAGCAACCCCGGCAGAGAGTGTTCGCGGAGACAACCTTACCTGGACGCCGGAATCCCCGGCGCGCACCGGGAATTCAGACGCCCCCAAGGCAGCACTTCGTGATGACCCATTCCAGTGTGCGGTCAGATCGGAACGGTCAAATGGACAGGCGCACGATTCCCCAGGCAGCGAGGACACTGACGACCAAAGCGGCGCGACTGAAACGCTGAACGACAGGCTTCACAAGGATCAAAACTTTATCGAAAATTGCGGGGCCACAGTCAAGGAAAAAAACGCCATGTTCCGTATTTTCTGATGACTCGATACTCTTAATTCGTTAGAGATCTCGAAGCGAGGCTATATCCGAAATGAATAAGAGCCAGACCGCTTCCCGGCCTGGTGACAGGGCCTCCGGGAAGCGGCCTCGCTGCGCGTTATCTTCTGGTGCAGTAAGGTGTTCCAGGCCCGCTCAGGGCTTCGGTGCCACGGGCAGTTTGTCTTCTGGAACATCCGCCGCATGCAGGTCGCCGTACAGCGCTCGGTACGTGGTGGCACCTTCGGGGCGATACCAGAAGATGATCTTGTCCGCATCACCGAGCTTCACCCCCTCGGAGCGGTAGCCGAACTTCCCGTTGAGCGGGCGCGTCGCCATCATGAAGCGAGTGAGCGACTGAACGACGCGCAGCGTTTCGCCGTCCAGCAGTGAGCCGACCTGCTTCTTCGGAAACACCTGGTCGAATTCGGAGAGAACGTCGAGCCGCTTCGGGAATCGTCCGCCGGTCTTCTCCGCGAAATTGCGAAGGTAGTCCGCTGTCGCCTTCTCCGGATCGAGGAACGTCTTCTCGTCCATCCCCAGGATGTCAGATGCCGACTTGCGCACCGTGTAGCCCGCGGGCGGATCGAGACGAAAGAGCGCGTCATCCAGCTCGGGGTCGATCTGGAAGTCGGACGCGGTGGACCGGACTTGCTGGCCCATGAAGCGATCAGAAACATCCATCTGCACGGGGAGCCGCGTGGCGGGATCGACCCAGATCGTCATCTCGCTTCCGTGTTTCTTGACCAGATAGCCGAGAGCCCGGACCCCGCCTATGACCTTCTCGCCCACGGCCTTCGCATCGCCCTGCGTGAGCTGGCGCAGTCGTTCCAGCAATCCCCCGGCGCCACGAGGCGGTTCGCTGCCCTTGCCCTCCAGGAGCATTGCGGTCCTGGACGTCGGGTCGAGGACGAGCTGCTTCCCTTGAACGCCATCGACCACGGTGACCACTCCTCCGGATCCCTCCAAACGCATCAGGTTCGGCTCCTTGAAGAAAAACTTCATACTCATCGGGGCCTTGAGAGTGGGGATCTCCGTGCTGGTTCTGTAAGAGAGCGTGTGAGCGTTGCGCAGCTTCTGCGCCATCTCGGCGAAGGCCGAGGCTTCCGCCGGTGGAAAAACCGCGAAGTAAATCCAGCCACATACGGCCATCAGAGTCGCGGTCGCGATTTTCAGCGTCGTGATCATGATTCTCCTCGTGGGTAAGAACACGGTGGCGGCGCGGTCGGGAACGCTGCCCGATCGGTGCATCCCGTGCGGCCAGGCAAGCCGGGCACGGGAAGAACGGCCTGCCCGTGCCGCGAGCCAGAGCCGGTCGATGTCGACGGGGCTGGCCGGCGGAGCCGAGACGCGAAACAGCTCTCGCAGGTCGTCATCGTCTCCGCGATCGCCGGCGCTGATCGGGCTCGAGCCAGTCCCGAGCACGCGTGAGTCCTCGCCGTCGGGTTGATCCGGAGGACGGTCAGGCTGCTGGTCCTCGGTCATGGAGACGCCTCGTCTTGCTCATGCGTCGTGATGGTCATCAACTCGCGAAGCCGGTCAACCGCCCGGCCAAACCGCGACTTGATCGTGCTTGCCGGACGGCCAAGCACGGCGGCGATCTCCGCGAAGGTCAGGTTTTCATCGAACCGCAGCGAGAGCATCGCCCGTATCTGCGGTTCCAGCCGGCTCAGCGCATCGTTGAGGCGGTGCGCCTGTTCCTCGGCGATCAGGGAATCGCCGGGGGACGATACGTTGGACGGCACAACACGCCGCGCCAGCCGTTCGATCCGCCGCTCACGCCGCTTCTTCTGACGAAGGGCGCTGAGTGCGTCGTTCACGGCGGTACGGTGCATCCAGGAGGCGAAAAGCTCGGGCCGGCGCACCGCACCTGGGTTTTCGAGAAGCTTCAGAAGTACGCGCTGGCGTACATCCTCCGCCTCGGCCATTCGCCCCGTGATGCGGTAGGCCACTCGCAGGAGCGGACCTTCCCATCGCCGGACCAGGATCGTGAAAGCTTCCTGATCCCCGGCCTGGAACCGCGTGACCAACCGGGCATCGCTTTCGAGCAAGTCGGTATCAGGTGCCAACAACGAAATCCGTCGCGGGTCGACGAACCCTCCCGCGCCAGGAAGCGGCATCACGCAAGGACCCGGGCCAGGACGGCATCGAATCGTCCTTTTCTCACCGCGTCCTCAAGCCAAGACGCCGCCGCGACCGGTCTGGACGAAGTCCGGGTGACTGTTCGGCGTTTTTTTCGCTTTTTAAGTAGGGCGCGATGCACTGGACCGATCGACCGGCGTGCAGCGATCAGCAGGCCTCGCGGTACAGTCCATGGGCTTCAATGTAGGCCTCGACTCCGCGGGGTACCAGATAGCGGACGGAGCGGCGTTCAGCGAGCCGCCGGCGGAGCTCGTGCGAGGCGATGCCGATGGGCGGAATGGTGACGAGCTGGAGGGGCTTCGTGCCGGGGCCGAACCCCGGCAGCGAGGCCGCGTCCACTTCCTGGATGCCAGGGCGGTTGGCCACGACGATCGTCGCCAGCCGGGCGATGGCCGCCGGCTCACGCCAGGTGGGCAGATCGATCAGGCTGTCGCCGCCGATCAGGAAAAAGAGGTCGTCCGCCGACCGCTGGGCATGGACGGCCTGGAGCGTCTCGACGCTGTAGTGCGGGCCGGGACGTCTGGCCTCGATGTCGGAGACCTCGAAGGCGGGATGGCCGGCAATGGCAATGCTGGCCATCTCCAGGCGGTGCGCAACCGGAGTGCGGTCGCCCGGCTTGTGCGGGGGTGCGCCGGCGACCACGAACCAGACACGGTCCAGGCGGCAGGCTTCACGGCACTGCTCCGCCAGAATCAGGTGCCCGAGGTGGATGGGATCGAAGGTCCCCCCGTAAAGGCCCAGTCGCATGGCTTCGAGAATCTCCCAGTCCTCTCCGGCCTGAAACCATCCGCCCCGCCCGGCCTGGCCTTGTCCTGCCTGGTCTTGCCCCACTTTCTTGTGGACAGACGTGCAGAAATCGAGTGAACTGGCAAGAGGGCGACGCTCCGCGAGGCATGGCTGTGCGAACTTCATCCACCCGGCGTCGACCCTCGACGATAGGCCCGAGAGCAGAGCCTTGTCAATCATGATGGACGCGGACTCCCAGCGCGAAAACGCCGGTCCCGATGGTCGGGAGGACTCCGGGTTCGTGCTGCGGAACGAGGTACCTCCGCCACCCCGCGGGCCGTTCGTGGGAGTGGTTGTGAACCGGCCGATCGAGCAGGTCCTGACTTACCGGGTCCCCGAGCGGCTTGCCGGGGCCATCCTTCCCGGCCAGCGCGTCCGGGTGCCCCTGGGACGCGGCGACCGGATGGCGACGGGCTATTGCGTGCGCGTGGACGAGTCGCCGCCGCCGGACCTCGGCCCGGTCAAGCTCAAGGACGTGGCGGAGATCCTCGACGCCGTACCGCTGATCGATGCCCGGATGCTCGAGCTGACGCGGTGGATTGCCGAGTACTACGTCTGCTCGTGGGGCCAGGCGCTCGACGCCGCCGTACCTGCGGGGGTGCGCAACCAGGCGGGAACCCGGGTCGGCACGTTCCTGCTGGTTCCCGAGGACGTTCGCCAGTCGCTTCTGGACGAGGCTGCACGGCCGCGGCTTTCCCCCAAGCAGGCGGCCGCGCTGGAGGTCCTCTGTCGCGCGGAGGAGCCGCTCTCGCTGGCCGACGTGTGCCGCCTGGCGCTGCGCCACCGGCCCGGTGCTGGCCCTGCGGCGCCGGGGATTGGTGCATTCGGTCCGTCGCCGGCTCGCTTCCCGATCAGAGCCGGCCGCCGTCAAGCCCGGGTCGATGGTGACGCTCGCGCCCGCGGAGAAGTCCGCAGAGGGTTCGGGTGCCGGACTCTCGGACGATGGCGCCCGTGACGCCCCGGCTGCGCGGCCCCGCCTGGTGCTGACCGCGGAGCAGGACGCCGCGATGACCGCGCTGCGGCCGGCCTTGCAGGAGGGCGGGTTCACTCCGGTGCTGATCCACGGAGTGACCGGCAGCGGCAAGACCGAGATCTACCTGACGGCGATCGAGCAGGTGGTGGCGCGTGGCCGCGAGGCCATCGTGCTGGTGCCCGAGATCAGCCTCACGCCGCAGACCATAAGGCGCTTCCGCCGGCGCTTTGCGCGGGTCGCGGTGCTGCACAGCCACCTGAGCGATGCCGAGCGGCACCGCCACTGGCAGAGCATCGCCGCGGGCGACGTGGAGGTGGTCGTTGGCGTGCGCTCGGCGATCTTCGCACCGGCGCGAAGGCTGGGGCTGATCGTCATTGATGAGGAGCACGAAGGCACGTTCAAGCAAGAGACGGCGCCGCGCTATCATGCCCGCGACGTGGCCGTGAAGCGTGCCCAGCTCGAGCAGGTGCCCGTGCTGCTGGGCTCGGCGACGCCGTCGCTGGAAAGCTGGCACAACGCCGAGCGCCAGCGGTACACACGGCTGGTGCTGCCCAGCCGGGTGGAGGGCCGGCCGATGCCGGCCGTGGATCTCATTGACCTGCGGCACGAGAAACACCTCGCCGGCGGGCTCAGCGAGACCCTGCGGCAGGCCATGATGCGGGCCCTGGACGAAGGCGGACAGGTCATTCTGCTGCTGAACCGCCGGGGATATCACACGTTCGTCGTCTGTCCCAGGTGCGGGTACGTGGTGAAGTGCCATGCCTGCGATGTCTCGGTGACGTACCATCGCGGCAGGCACCTGCTCATTTGCCATACGTGCGATGCCGAACGGCCCTGCCCGCCCGCCTGCCCGGCGTGTGCGGCACCCGCACTGCATTACGGGGGAATCGGCACCGAGCGGCTGGAGCGCGAGGTCAGGGAGACGTTCCCCGAGCGCGTCGTGCGGCGCATGGATTCCGATTCGATGCGCCGGCCAGGCAGCCACGAGGAAGTGCTCGCGGATTTCAAGGCCGGCAAGGTGCACATCCTGCTGGGAACGCAGATGATCGCCAAGGGGCTGGACTTTCCCAACGTGACGCTGGTGGGCGTGGTGAGCGCCGATACGGCACTGCACCTGCCCGACTTTCGTGCCGCGGAGCGCACCTTCCAGCTCGTGGCCCAGGTGGCCGGCCGCACCGGCCGCGGCGACCGGCCGGGGCGCGTGCTGGTGCAGACCTACTCTCCCGATCATCCGGCGATCCGCCATGCCGCCGGGCACGACTACGAAGGGTTCGTCCAGAGCGAGCTGCCGGAACGCGAGCGGTTCGGCGCGCCGCCATTCGGCAGGCTGGTGCGCATCATCGCACGCGGAACGAAAGAGGCCGACGTGGACGCGTACCTCTGCCGCCTGGCCGACACGCTGCGCCAGGCCGCGCCCGCGTCAGTGCGGATGCTCGGGCCAGCCCCCGCGCCCATCCTGAAGATTCGCAACCTGTACCGCTTTCATCTCCAGGCGCGGTGCGCCAGCGCCCGCCCGCTGCAAGCGCTGGTGCGCGACCTGCCCGGGCGTTTCCCTCCTCCGCAGGGTATCGAGCTGGCCGTGGATGTCGACCCGATCAGCATGTTGTGATGAATGCCGGGGATCGTGGGACGATCGACAAAAGGGAAAAAAAACTCAAGAAACCGCAAAGTCGCGTTTACAGCCCGTGCGTCCCGGGTTATCGTTCCGCCGTTCTTTCACACCCTTGGCTCGCGACGACG
Source organism: uncultured Planctomycetaceae bacterium (assembly GCA_963833985.1). GTDB lineage: Bacteria > Planctomycetota > Planctomycetia > Isosphaerales > Isosphaeraceae > Aquisphaera. The sequence goes on along the minus strand of CAWIAD010000002.1, from coordinate 2,906,085 downwards.
GAACTCATGGTCGGGTTTCGAGGCTGGCAGGGATGCTCGATGACTTCAATTCTTTGCCTCCTCTCGTTCCAGGTCGTGCAACGCTACGGCAGCGAGTCCGCTGTGCAGACCGGTGAAGGGATCCGGTCGGGGATGTGATGCTTTGATCTGGTGTCGTTCGTCCACCTTGCGACCAGGCCTGGCCCGTGCCGTGCGTTGGCCCGGGGCGTGTCAGTCCAGGTGAGGACGCCACAGCTCGAGTCCAGACGAAGACATTGCCAAGCGAATGGATTGTGACGTCACAATCCCATCCTTTTCAGGAGGAAATGATGGTCAAGATTCAAGGGTGGACTGGGCTGCGGGCCACGGTCATCGCCCTGGGACTCGTCGCCTGGACTGCGACTGGTGCCACGGCCGCTCCCCTTTCCTACACCACGTCCGGCCAGGTCGACACCAAGACGGGAGTCACCGGCACGAACGTCATCAGCTTCGTCCCGCTCAATACCGGCAACAATGTCGACCTGAGCACCGGCCAGACCAACCTGAGCCTGGGAAATTTCGTGATCTCGCCGCTGGCGGCCGGAGTCACGACGACCTACAAGAACACGCCCTTCCAGATCAGCCTGCTGCCCGCGGCCTACGGCTCGAACGCGACCATTTCCACGGACTCTCCCGTGGTGCTGAGCGGCGTGCTCAATGGTGCGAATAGCGGGCCCTCGAGTTCAACGGTGACGGCCACCTTCAACCCGGTCCCCAACGGGCTGATCAGCCTGGGCGGCAATGGCACGGCGGAATTCAGCCTGCCCACCACCTCGCTGCTGCTTTCGCCCTCGACCTCGAACAATGGCACCACCTCCGCGCAGGGGCTGGTCACGCTGGTGGAATCTCCGGTTCCCGAACCGAGCACCATCGCCCTCTTCCTGACCACCGTGGGCGGACTCGGCCTGAGGCGCTACGTTCAGTTTCGGCGCCGCAAGGCCACGGCCTGAGCAGTCTCCTTCCGAACCGCGGGTCCGGAGCCCAGGCAACTACTGGACAGATACCAGGCCCGGCGATGCAGTCATGCGTCGCCGGGCCCTTTTCTTGCGCGGGACTGATCGCTGGCAGCCACGCGCGGCGACCCCCAAAACCCGGTGGGCGCGGAAGCCCGCAGCGCGCGGAACCGCCAGGGCCTCCGCGCACCCGGGTTCGCCGGCTGGCCGGACCCGGTATTTGGCTTGCCGCGGGCGCGGATTCTCTCGATCATGAAGAGAGTGGAGATGGTGGTACGCAGACCGCAGCCAGGAGAGCCGATTTTCGGGGAACCGGGTCCAGAGGATGGCAGGCTGACGCCTAAGTGAGTAGAGAATCGTTCAGCCGTCGGCTGGTTCGGGAGGGCCCCGCGAGCGGGCAAGTCGCGGCCGACCTTCCGGCTCAATCCCGCCGGACCACGAGGGTTCGCGTTCAGACCTGCTCCATCCCACAGGCTCCGGTCATGCGGTATTCCAGCAATAGAGCCGATGCAGATGGCCGATGGTCCGATCGAACTGCTGACCCGGGCACGCGCGGGTGAAACCGAAGCGCTGGGCGAACTCTGCGCCCTCTATCGCAATTACCTGAGGATGATCGTACGGACCGGTCTGGGTCCCCGGCTGCGCGAGCGGCTGGAGCTCTCCGACGTGGTTCAGGAGGCCCTCGTCGAGGTCGTCCGGCAGTTTCCCCAGTTCACCGGCCAGAATGAGGCCGCCCTGGTGGGATGGCTGAGGCGGCTGGTCGGACAGAAGCTGGCGGACCTGGGGCGCTATCACAGCCGGTCCAAGCGCACCGGCGCCGGCAGCATCCTGCCGCTGGACGCGCCCTACGAGCCGGGGGGCTCGGTCCGGGCCAGCGAGGGAGGCGGGCGGCTCCTGGACATGCTGGCCCTGAGCCAGACCAGTCCCAGCGAGGTGGTCAGCCGGCGTGAGCTCATCGTCCTGCTGGCCGACGCTCTGGACGTGCTGCCCGAGCCCGAAGCCGATGTGCTCTGGCTTTACCATGCCGAGAACCTGTCCTTCGAGGCGATCGGCGAGCGAATGGCGCTGAGCCGAAAGTCGGTCCGGGGGATCTGGGCGCGGGGTCTGAAACGACTGAGACGATCGCTCGAGGGCCCACCTGGGGGGTCTCTGAGGTACGAAGATGGCTCACCGGCGTGATGACGACAGCACTGGTCTTTCCGCCAGCCCCGACAGCGGCGGGGGCGACGGCGACAGCGACGATCGCCTGGGCGAGGCGATCGAGACCTATCTGGCTTTGCTCGAGCAAGGCACCGCGCCGGATCCGGAAAACTTCGCCGCCGGCTACCCCGATCTGCGTGAAGACATCCGTTCGGCACTCGAGGGCCTGGAGCTGGTGAACGGGCTGGTCGGCCAGGCGTCCGGCCACGGGTCAGGGTACGGGTCGGCGGCCGCGGGGCCGGGCCGGTGCATCGAGTCGGGACGGCGGATCGCGGGTTACCGGGTCGTTCGCGAACTGGGACGCGGCGGTATGGGGACCGTGTACGAGGCGGTCCATGTAGGGCTGGACCGGCCGGTGGCGCTGAAGGTTCTGGGAGTCCACGCGGCCCCGGATTCCTCGGCGCGGAGACGGTTCCTGAACGAGGCGCGGACCGCCGCCGGTCTGCATCACACCCACATCGTGCCGGTCTTCGATGTCGGCCAGGCCGGCGGTCTCTGCTACTACGCCATGCAGAAGATCGACGGGAGCGGACTGGACAAGGTCATCCGCCACCTCCGCAAGACACGGTCCACAGCGTCAGGTTCAAGCTCCGGAGGCGGAGGCGGGGGAGCGCGCCCGGGGAGCGGGCGTGACACCGGCTCGGCCTCCCAGCTTGGCTCGAACTTCAGCCGCCTCTGGGAGCGCGTTTCGTCCAGCTTGCCATGGAAACGCCCCCGCCATTTCCAGGACGACAGCGCACATGAGGGCCAGCCTGCGGCGCGCAACGGTGCCGTGGACGTCCTGGAGTGGACCGGCAGCGCCTGCACGCCGGCGGGTGCCGGACTGGAGCCGGCCGTCAGCGGCCTGGCGCAATTCTCGAATGTCTCCGCGCCCGCGGCGCCGCCGCTGGGACCGGGATTCTTCGGCGGGAATGACCCGACCGGCTCATGGATGGGAAAACGCAGCGCCGTGCAGGAGGGGCAGGACGAGCCGCTGGCCGCCGACCTTGACGGCGGCAAGCGGTCGCCCGCCTTTCTACCGCCGCAATTTCAGGACGATGATGAGAGCGGACCGCCGCTCGAGCCCCCGCGCGGCTTTGCCTTCTTCCGCTGGGTGGCCGAGGTCGGCCTGCAATCCGCGGAAGCCCTGGCCCACGCGCATCACCATGGAGTCATCCACCGCGACGTCAAGCCATCCAACCTGCTCATCGATGAAGAGGGAACTATCTGGATGACTGATTTCGGGCTGGCGCGCCGGCTGGCCGACCCGGGGCTGACGCATCATGACAGCCTGCTGGGCACGCCCCGCTACATGAGCCCGGAGCAGGCTCGAACCGGTGCCATTGACGGCCGCACGGACGTGTACAGCCTGGGCGCCACGCTCTACGAGCTGCTCACGCTCCGGCCGCCGTTTGACGGCTCCAGCGCCGCGGAGTTGCTGGACCAGATTGGCGGCAAGGATCCGCTGGCCCCGCGGCTGTTCAACCGCAGGGTTCCCCGCGATCTGGAAACGATCGTGCTCAAGACCCTCGCCAAGCGGCCCGGCGATCGCTACGCGACGGCCACGGCCCTGGCGGACGACCTGGCTCGGTTCTTGAACCACGAGCCGGTGAAAGCGCGCCGGATCAGCCCGGTGGGCCGCTTCCTGCGGGTGACCCGCCGCCATCCGGGCATCTCCGCCGTCACGGCGGTTGCCAGCATGGCGGTCCTGAGCATCGCGACGTATGCATACGTCCGGATCCTGCACGAGAAGAACGACGCAATTCTGGCCAGCGAGCTGGCGATCCAGGCCAGCAACGAGAAAAACGTCGCGCTGCACGACAAGGAGCAAGAGGCCGACAAGGCCCGTGCCGCGGCCCGGCGGGCTCTGTTCGCCAGTGCCTCCAACCTGCTGCTCTCGGACCTGCCCGACCGCCGCGCCCGGGGCCTGGATCTGCTTCAGCGGGCCGCGGACCCGGAGAAAGCCGTCGAGCTGGACCAGAACGCCCAGTTGACTCCGGAACAGCTCCGCGACAGGGCCGTCGAATTCCTGGTGCTGCGGGACGTGCGTCCGGGCCCGGAATTTCCCACAGGTCCCACACGCGGCATCGAGTTCGGACCGGGCGGCACGGTGCTCGCATCGCTTTCCGATGACGGGCTGGAAGTGAGCCTGTGGAACGTGGAGCAGCGACAGCGGTTCGAGACCATCGCCCTGGATGACGGTTCCGGTCCATCCTACACTCAGTCCCCCGGCGCGAAGCCTCCGCGGCGGAGGCCGGCGCCGCCAGGCCGGCAAGCCGCAGCCAGGCAGGCTCGCCCCGCGCCGCGGCCGCCTCGAACTCGACCTCGCCCTCGCCGCCTTCGACCTCGGGCTCGAACGCGCCCTCGACCTCGGGCTCCAGCTCGACACCGACCCCGGGCGGAAACAGTTCCAGCACAGGCACCACGACCCCGCCGCCACCACCCCGTAATCCATGGGGAGATCGCCTGGCCCTGGCCGGTCACATCCTGGTGGTGATCCGCCCGGACGACGCGGCGCTGCGGCTTTTCGACATCCGCACGGGCTCCGCCCTGCACGAACTGGTGCGCCCGGGCGCCGAGTTTTGAGCATGATGGCCAACCCGACCAGCGAGCGATTGCTAACCGTCGAGACCATCCTTGAGACCGGGCGACGGGGACGTGGCGAGTTTCGATCACGCCAGGGCCCCGGCCAGGTCGAAGGGGAACTCGAGGTGCTGCTCTGGGATTTGAACCGGATGGAGCAGCCGATCGCGACTCTGGACCGGATCAAGCCCGATTCGCTGCGCCGGGTGTTCGCCTTGATTGCGGCGTTCAGCCCCGACGGCAAGACGGTGGCCATCGCCATGAACCGGAGCAGTGCGGTCACGGCGCTTCCCACAACCGTCACCGTCGCGCTCCGTTCCGCCTGGGACGGCCAGCCGACCGGTCAGATCGACGCTCAGGTTGAGTTCCTGTCGTCGCTGGCCCTGGGCGCAAGCAACATGATGGCCACCGCCTCCGGGAACACGATCCAGCTCTGGGACCGTGAAGCCGGGACGATCCTGAGCAGCCTCTCTTCCTCACGAGGCACCCCGCGGCTGATGCGGTTCAACCCTCAGGGAAACCTCCTGGCCGCGATCATCGGCAACCACGCGGAGCTCTGGGACACTGTCTCGCACAAGCTGCTGGCCGTGCTACCAGCCGCGGACTGGATCACCGATGTGAGCTTCACACCGGACGGCCGCACGCTCGCCGTGGGCAGTGGAGGCCGCTCCACGGCGACCACGGTCTGGCGCGTGTCTGATTCGGCGGCGCGCGTCCAGCTCGGCGGCTTCGAGGCTCAGGCGCGGCCCTCATCAATGGCGTTCAACACCGAAGGCTGCCTGAGTATCGGCCTGAACAACGGAGACGTCTGGTTCTATCGCGACGGCGGTAACCACTGCACGAGCGCCGCCCCGATCACCTCGGGCGACAGCGCGACGCGCAATCACGACCGTGAGGCCGAACGGAACCGCCGCACTCATGTCGCCTACGACGCTGCCGGACGGCTCATCGCTCATGACGCGCAGGGGCTGCGGATCTGGAATGACGGCTCGCTGCTCTCCCAGAGTCCCGCGCTCCTTCGCATCCCCCAGAAGCCGGCTGGGCCCTGGACCCAGAACCTGCTCACCCGTTCGACGGACGGTCGGACGCTGGCACTGGTGAGGTCCACCGACGTCCTGATCTGGGACTCATCCCACCCGGATCGCCTCCGCCCTGTCATCGCACCGCCGCGGACGGAGGAGGACGAGCGGACGCCGAACGCCGCTCCATCGCCCCGGGCCTCATTGACCACGGGCGGCCCCCAGGGTCCTGGCACAAGACGGGAATCGCGCGGCCAGCGTGGGGGGAACTCGAACCGCGGCACGGCCCCGCCGCGCGACCCGATGGCCGTTCAGCTTGCGCCCGGTGGCGACCGCCTTTACATGCTTGCCGAGATGAACAAGCTTGTCACCTGGGCACTCGAACCTGAAGCCGGCGGCGGCCGGATCAGGGCGCGCAAGGTGGAGCTCGTTGATCCCTTGCCGGAGTGGCTGTTCAGCCTGGCGTTGCGGCCGGACGGGACGCTGCTGGCGGTGGGTGATCGGACCGGAACGGTGACACTGGTGGACACGGCGCGCATGAATGTGGTGGGACGCATCGATCCGCCCTGCGAGGAGGCCGTGGGCGCCATCTTCACGCTGGCCTTTTCGCCGGACGGCAAGCAGCTTGCCGTCGGCTCGCCGCAGGGCCAGGTCCTGCTCTGGTCGATGGTCGATCCGGCCCACCCGCACGTCGACCTCCGGCTCCCGGGCCAGCGCGGCGTGGTGAGGAACCTCGCCTTCGACCCTGCCGGCCGACGGCTGGCATGCAGGTGCGACGGCACCGAGCCAATCATCGAGATCTGGAACCTGGAGCTGATCGATCGCGAGCTGTCCCGGCTCGGGTTCACAAGGTAATGATCCTGCCTGGGCGTCGCGGGCTCGCACGCACTTTCGTGTGCCCGCGGCGCGGATCGAACCCGGCAACCGCATCGGCCGTCGTCCATCAATCCGCGCGTGGCGTCACACCTCGCTCGCCCGCATCAACGGCCTGGGGAAATGGCGTACCATGTGGATGTCGGTCGCGGCTCTCATGAGCCTCTCACTGCCGTGGAGCTCACCCGAGCCACCGTCCACCAAGAGCGCGCCCGCCAGCCGGCGCCTGGTCCACGTGATGGTCTACCACCGGCCCGGGCGGTTCGGCGGCTGGCCGGCCAACCACGGGATCTGGTGCTGGGGGAATGAGATCCTCGTCGGCTTCAGCGCGGGGTACTACCAGGACCACGGCCCGGAGCGGCATGCCATCGATCACGGCAAGCCGGAGGAGCACCTGCTGGCGCGGAGCCGCGACGGCGGGGAATCCTGGACCATCGAGAACCCAGGCGCAGCCGGTGCCCTCATTCCCGTGGGAAAGGCACTGCACGGCGTCACGCCGCCGGGGCTGGCGGAAAAGCCCTGGCGCGCCTGTCCGGGCGGCGTGAACTTCACTCAGCCCGGCTTTGCGCTCACGGTCCGGATGACCGACGTCGCTGCCGGACCGTCGCGATTCTCCTATTCGATGGACCGAGGCCATCACTGGGAAGGCCCATTCTCCTTGCCTCTCTTCGGCCAGCCCGGCATTGCCGCCCGCACGGACTATATTATCAACGGTCCCTCCGACTGCATGCTCTTCCTGACGGCGTCGAAGGCGAACGGCCAGGAGGGGCGCCCCCTCTGCGTGCGTACGACCGATGGCGGCAAGACCTGGCGAACGGTCGGCTGGATCAGCCCCGAGCCGGCGGGGTTCGCGATCATGCCCGCGACCGTCCGCCTGAACGGTACGGAGCTGCTCTCGGCCATTCGACGCCACGAAGGGATAAGGCACTGGATCGAGACCTACCGCTCGCGCGACGATGGCCGCACCTGGACGCTCGATTCGGTGCCGGCCGCGGACCTGGGCGAAGGCAACCCGGCCAGCTTGATCCGCCTGGCTGATGGCCGGCTCTGCCTGACCTACGGCCATCGTGCCGCGCCATTCTCCATCCGCGGCCGATTGAGCCGAGACGGCGGGCGTACCTGGGAGCCTGAGATCACCCTCCGCGACGACGGCGGAGGACGCGACCTGGGATACCCGCGCAGCGTCCAGCGCCCCGACGGCAAGGTCGTGACTGTCTACTACTTCTGGGATCGCCGGACAGGCCCCGAGCGGTACATCGCCGCCACCATCTGGGATCCAGACTGAATGGGGCAGCCGATCCATTGCGTGAGCGGTCATTCGGCACGGTCAGCGCGGCCGCAGGAGGTCGCCGAACTCGGCCAGCAGGGCGTACTTTCGTTGCCAGGGCGTGTACAAGAGCCCTTGCGTGCCGCGCGTTTTCCGGGCCAGCTCGATCCAGCCGCGCACATCGTTCAGGTCATCCGCGTCGTAATAGCAGGCGCCCAGGGTGCGGAACCCCTGTTCGGAGAAGAAGCGAAGGTTCTTCTCCTGGGGCTTGTCTCCCCAGACGGCCATGATCAGGTCCTTCGGCACGTGCCGCCACGAGCCCGTAAAGTCTCCGGAAACGAGGTAGTAATTGCCGTGGGCGTTGTGATGGGGGTCGAGCATGTCCGACCAGATGAGCACCTCCACGCCCGGTAAGTGATTCCGGAGAATCTGCACCTGGCGCGTGATGCATTCGCCAAGCAGCTCTCCCATGTTGCGGCCGCGGCAAGCCGCGCAAGTTCCCCCCATGCGGATCTCGTCCATGTTCAGCAGCACGCGCCTGGGCTTGAGGTGCTCGGCCAGCAGCTTCGCTTCGTGGTCGAAGATGTCATAGACGGCCGGCTCGGCCATGCAGGCCGCCTGCTGCCATTCATGGATGACCATCGCGTGATACCAGCTAACCAGGAGGCGATCGCCATCCTTGATCCGGCTGCCAGGTGTGATCGTCAGGGCGGCCGCCTCGCGATCCACACGGCCGACGTTGAAATGCGCATCGACGAGCGGTGCGTAGTCCTTCCCAGGGGCGTACGTCACGGCGCCCTTGGAATCGCGCACGGTGACCGGAGTGCCCCCGCGGTGCAGCACGTTGAGCGGGCCAACCTGCTGTACGCTCCAGTCGTCGATCCAGAATTTGCCCGCCTTGCCTCCCCAGACGCCGGCGTAGATCTGGACGCGTTCTTCTTCCAGGCTGTTGAAGAGGAACGAGAGCTTTCGCCAGTCCGTGGTCGCGGGGACATGAAACGTGCGCGGGGCGATGTCGCGGTCTCTGGCCCGCACCATCACCTGGAACGACCCGGCGGGCTCGAGACCTTCGGTCTTCACCCAGAGGCTCACCCGGTAGCACCTGTGCGGCTGCACCCGGAGAACCTGCATCACCCGGCCGTGGCCGTAGCGGTTGGCCGTGAAGTTCTCCATGCGGATCGCCGCCTTGCCGCCGTGGGCCACACGGGTGTCGGCGAAGCTGATCTCCCCCGGCTGGTCATGAAACTCGTAGCGAGCAAAAGAGTTGCCGGAGACGTCCTCGAAGCCGCCGTTTGCCAGAGCTTGCGTCTCGGGCGCAAGGAACCGGGCTTGTCCGCCACGAACCAGAAAAGGTGCGTCCGCGACGGGCAGGCCTTCGGCCAGGTTGCGGTCATGTCCGAGCACGGCGCCCGCGTAACCGATGGAGAAGACGGACGGGATCAGCTCCAGTCCGTGCCGCTCGCTCGCCTGCCTGACCTGCTCGAACCGGTCAAAGAACTCCGAGGACTTCTGGCAGAGCGTGTCCAGTCCGAAGGAAACCACGGCCCCGTTCAGACCGTGAGCACCGGCCGTGGCGAGCACCCGGGAGACCTGATCCACGTCACCCGACCGCTCCAGGTTCCAGCCGAAGACCCAGACCCAGCGGTCGCGGAAGGGCTCATCGGCCCGAACCTGGACGGCTCCCGCGAGCAGCAGCAAAAAAATGCCGAAGATTTTCATTTGACCATCCCTCATGCGAAGGGCGCAGTGGGCCAGGCCGGATCAGCGGCTCGGGGCCGGAATCAGGGAGGCGGGCGGGTCCTGCGCGGGCACGCCCAGTTGTCCCCGCAGCCGCTTCAGCTCTTCCGCGAGCGCGCGCTGGGCCGCGGCATATTCGGCGGCACCGAAAACGCTGTGCAGTTCACGCGGGTCGGCCTGTCGATCGAAGAGCTCCCATTCATCAATTCCCGGCTCATAGAAGTGGACGAGCTTGTAGCGATCGGTCACCACACCGTAGTGCCGGTGCACACTGTGCGGCCCGGGGAACTCGTAGTAATGATAATAGAAGCTGGCTCTCCAGCCCGCCGGGGTGCTCCCCTTGAGCAAGGGCACCAGGCTCTGCCCCTGCATCTCCCCGGGGACCGGCAGGCCGGCCGCATCGAGGAAGGTCTCGGCGAGGTCGAGATTGGAGACCAGGCGTTCGCACTGGCTGCCCGCGTGGACCACGCCCGGCCAGCGGACGAGTAGCGGCGTCCGCAGCGACTCTTCGAAGATCCAGCGCTTGTCAAACCAGCCGTGCTCCCCCAGGTAAAAACCCTGGTCCGAGGTGTACACGACGATCGTGTCGCCGGTCAGCTTCTGCTCGTCGAGAAACGACAGCAGCCGGCCCACGCTCTCGTCCACAGCCTGGATGCAGCCCAGGTAGTCGTGCATGTAACGGTTGTACTTCCAGCGCACCAGGTCCTTGCCCGTGAGCCTTGCGCTGCGGAACGCCTGGTTGCGCGGCTCGTAATAGGCGCTCCAGATGGTCTTCTGGTCGGCGGTGAGCTCGGCAGGTGGGGTGAGCTTCAGGTCGCTGGCGGTGAGCGTCGCGGCGATGGTCATGTCCTGGCCGTGCTCGGCCTTGCCCCGGCCGGCGTAGTCGTCGAACAGGGTGGCAGGCTCGGGATAGACCCGGCCGTGGTCGTGGTCCAGGTGCCGCAGCGCGGGCTGCCACTCGCGGTGGGGCGCCTTGTGCTGGCACATGAGCAGGAAGGGACGCGCGGGGTCGCGGTTCCTGAGCCACTCGAGCGACAGGTCGGTGATGAGATCGGTCACGTAGCCCTGGTGCCGCACCCGGCCGCCGGGCGTGAGCATGGGAGGGTTGTAATAGACGCCCTGGCCGGGGAGGACCTGCCACCGGTCAAAGCCGGTGGGGTCCGTGACCAGGTGCCACTTGCCGAAGATGGCGGTCTGGTAGCCTGCGGCGCGGAGCAGCTTGGGGAAGGTCGTCTGCGAACCGTCGAACCGGCTGTTCGTGTTGTTGTAGAAGCCATTGGAGTGGCTGTACTTGCCGGTGAGCACGGTGGCCCGGCTCGGTCCGCAGATCGAGTTGGGCACCAGGCAGCGGTCGAACCGCATCCCCTCACGCGCGATCCGGTCAATGTTCGGGGTACGCACCAGCCGGCGCGCGTCGCCATAGGCGCTGATGGCCTGGTAAGCGTGGTCATCGCAGAAGATGAGCACGATGTTCGGGCGCTTGTCCGCCCGTGCCCCGGCCCGGCAGGCCGGCGCGCCGCAGGCCCCGATGAGCAGCAGCACGGCGAGGGCGCACGGAATGCTCAGGCACCGCAAGCCACGCGCGCGGGAGAGGCGTTCTGGCATGCGCGCGCTCCTACCTGGTGGCGGCCTGCTTCTGATACACGCGCACGTAATCGATGAGGAACTCCTGCGGGAAGCTGCTCTCATCGACGCCCTTCTGCCCGCCCCAGTCGCCGCCGATGGCCAGGTTGAGGATCAGGTACTGCGGCTTGTCGTATGGCCAGGCGTCCGGGCCTGATCCTTCATTGCGGAACGTGAAGTACTTGTGATCATCCACGAAGAAGTCCATCTGCTTGGAATCCCACTCCACGGCATAAACGTGGAACGCCCGCGAGGCGTCGGGGACCGAGAGCTGATCGCCCTTGCCGGTGTGGGCGACATGGTTGTATTTCTTCGTGTGGACATTGGCATGAATGACGCCCGGTTCGTAGCCCACGAACTCCATGATGTCGATCTCGCCGCAGGCGGGCCAGCCGACCTCGTGGATGTTGCTGCCCAGGGTCCAGATCGCCGGCCAGGTGCCGCGCGCCGAGGGAACCTGGGCGCGCACCTCGATGCGGCCGTAAGTCCAGGAGGCCTTCCCCTGGGTCGTCAGGCTGGCCGAGGTGAATTCCGCGGAGCCGCCGGCACGGCGATTGCGCGCGGCACCCTTGGCCTTCGCGGCCGAGGCGCTGGGCTCGCCCCATTTCTCGTGACGGGCTTCGATCACAAGCTTGCCGTCCTCGATCCGGGCGTTCTCGGTGCGGGTGCGGGTGTAGTACTGCCGCTCGTGGTTCCGGATCAACCCGGTTTCATAAGTCCACTTCGTCGCATCGGGCAACCCGGAGCCGTTGAACTCGTCGCTCCAGACGAGCTTCCACTCGTCGCAGCGCGCGTCCCGCGCGGGGGCGAACAGAAGCAAGAGCAAGAGTCCGCTGAGCACCCTGGCGTTCATGGATGAGTCCTCGCAAGGTCGAATCGGATCCGGACCGCTGCGCCCGCGGTCACGGCACGCGCACCACACGCACGCCGAAGACGCGGCCAGCCATCCGGCGAAACCGCGCCTGGAACGTCACCATCACATGATTCTTCCCCTTCGTGAGCTCCGGTGGAAGAGGGTAGGACTGATCGTAGAACATGCCGGGCCGGTTGCTCTCGGACGTTTCGCTGGCCAGTTTCCGCCCGTCCACCACCACGTCGAAGGCGCGCCCGCCGGATTCGCCGCTCCAGTAGGTCACCACGAGCAGTTCCTTCTGGCCCGGCGATACCTTCACCTCATAGCGAAACCAGCCGCCGTCGACCGCGTGCCTCCAGCCCCGGTCGTTGAAGGTCCCGCGGGCGGACTTTTCCGACTCCAGGCGGTGGTCCCGCTCGCTCTCGCTCTGGGCGGGATCCACAAAATCGACAGTCTGGCGCACCAGGTCTTCATGGCGTGCCTGCTCGGCGGCCGCCTCGGCCTGCCAGGCTTGCCACTCCGCCGGCGTGAGCAGGTCCCAGTAGACCGCGTAATGCCGCTGGCCGTGCATTGCATAGAGAGGCTCGAGCGTCACCGCGCGGCTGGCATGTGCGGTCCCTGGCGTCTGGAAGAGCTCGGGCAACGCGGTGAATGTGGAGTCCTGGCCCGCCACAGCCTCGACCGCCCCGAGCAGTTTCCCGGGATCGGCGACGATGACCGGCACGGGCGAAGCCGGATCCACCGCGCCGCAGAGGACCACCGGGCCGTGCAGGAACGCCAGGCGGTTCGGGTTGTCGTGGAACCCTTCGGTGTGGAGGCGAAACGGGAACGCAACCTCGACCACGTCGCCGGTCTTCCAGAGCCTCTTGATTTCCGCGTAACTCCCCGGCTTGCTCTCCTCGCTCAGGGACTCGCCGTTGAGTGTGATCGTGAACCCCGGGCCGGACCCCGAGCCCGAGCCGGACCTCGACGCGGCCCACGCCGGATGGCGCAGCTTGAGCGTGAACTCCGTCGGCTGCTGGCACGTGACGACCAGCCGCGTCGCCTGTTCGCGGGGAAACTGCGTCTCCTGGCGGAGCTTCACCCCTCGGGCTTTCCAGTCGAGCCTCGGAGGCCAGGAACAGGTTCACATAGAGTGTCCTGCCGGCGTCGTGAAAATAGACGCTTTCCCCATACCGGCCGTGGTTCTCCACGCCGGTCCCGGTGCAGCACCAGAAGGCGTCATCGAAGCCGTTGAAGACCTTCCGGGAGCCCGAGCGCAGGGGCAGGTAGTAGCACATCATGCCGGTCTCGGGATTCTGCGACGCCAGGATGTGGTTGACCAGCGCGCGTTCCTCGTAATCGGCATACTCGGCGCGCGGGTCCCAGGTGAACAGGTGCCGCGTCAGCTTGAGCATGTTGTAGGTATTGCAGGTCTCCGTCGTGTTCGGGCCGAGCGCCTTGGAGAGCCGCTCCTTGGGCGAGAACATCTCGCCGTCGCTGTGACCGCCGATCACGTAGGAGCGCTCGTGAACCACGGTGTCCCAGAAGAACCGCGAGGCGGATCTGAGCCAGTCCTCGCCCGTCAGCTCGTACTCGCGGGCCGTGCCGATGAACTTGGGGATCTGAGTATTGGCGTGCAGCCCGGTGAGCGTGTCGCGGCCCTGCGCCGCCGGGCGCAGCACTGCCAGGTGGTTGAAGCGCTCGGCCAGCTTCAGGTACCGCTCCTCGCCGGTCCGCGCGTAGAGGTTCGCCAGGGCCTCGTTCATGCCGCCGTGCTCGGTGCCCAGCATCGCCTGCATGCGGTCATCACTGAGCCGGTCGGTGCGGACCTTGACCCAGTCGGCGAACTTGCAGGCCGCCTCCAGCGCCTGGGCGTTGCCACAGTGCTCGTTCATATCGAGCAGGCCAGCCAGGATCTTGTGCAAGGTGTACCAGGGCGCCCAGACCGGCTTGCGATTCTCGACACGATCGATGAACGTCTCGGGAAAAGCACTCAGGTATCCCGAGCCGATCTTCCGCTGGCATTCCGCCAGTCCGGCGACAAGCTGGTCTCCCCTGGCCTTGAAGCGGTCGTCCCCGGTGCTGGCATACATGAGCGCAGGCCGAGAGGTAATGCCCAGTGAAATGCCCGCGCAGTTCGCCCTTGGGCGCTTCCCACCCGCCCAGCGGCCGCGCGGTCGAGGGCAGCCCCGCGTTGAGCCGGAAGCTATGAAGCAGCCGGTCGACGTCGAGCGCGAGGATGTATTTCTGATCGAGCTCCATGGCATGCCGGAACGGACCCGGCAGCAGCCGGACGTCTTCCAGGTTGAAGGGGATCGCCTGGATCGGGACGACCGGCCTCACCTTGTCGGCGACCGGGGCGGCGGCCCCAGCCCATGAGGAACCCCACAGAGACCCAGCGACCAGAAGCCCGTACCATGCCACGCCCAGCCGGCTGTCCCGCGTCTTGCCCTGCACCAGAAGCCGTCTCATCGCTGCTCCCCCAAAGCCTCCGCCCGATCGGCTCAGACGCGACTCTCCCGCCAAGATCCAGCCCGAGCCAGCGTGCGTGCCCAACATGCTTGTTGTAATAGAACGCGACGGCAATGAGAAAGAAAGAGCCCCGTCATCCCGGGACCCGTAAAGATCGCGGTGCACTGTAGCGTTGATCCGGAGAACACGCATTCCCCGCGCGCCCTGGCGAACCCGGCATGCCGTCGCATGCCTGACTGGCCCGCCCGCGCGGAACTGGCCCCCGAGCGCCCACGGCGTGTCGCCTCGGGTGGGCGACTGCGCGGGGGTCAGCCGGCTGCGCGGGGGCGTGTCCGGTTCGCGGTTTTCCAGCTCTCGGCCACGCGTTCCTGAGAATGGTCCCATGGACCGGCGACTGCCGGCGGTCTTGACCTTCCCTGGGCGATTCTCAGTGCTGCTCTGGCTCCAGAATGAGCACCCAGTCGGTGGCCGTACCCTGCGGGGGACTGGCCGTCCAGGAAGCATCCGCCGCGGGACGAACCATCCCCAGGTCGGTCCGGCGGGCGGTCACCGGATCATGGCAGAAGGCATGAAAAGTACGCCCTGCCTCCAGGTGCCTGATCTGCACAGGGCGGGGAAGCGGGGCGTAGATGATCCGCAACGATCCGGGAATGCCGGCGGCGTAGGGGACCTCGAAACCGGTTCCGGTGGCGTCATGGGTCCCCGTCAGCGTCCACGCGGCCCACTCCGGATGAGGCTCGAGGCGGTACCAGGGATATTGCTCGAGCAGGGCCTTCGCCTGGCCAAGCTGCCGCGAACCCGGCAGGCGCATGGCGTCGTCCCAGGGGATCGGTCCGTAGGTACCGCCGTGGGGCGACTTGCCATAAGGCTGATCGCGGCGGTTCAACTGCCAGATGCCGTTGGCACCGTAGGTATGACCGCCGGCGCCGGAGAGCATGCACGTCCAGAACATGAGCCGAGGAATCTCGGCGGGGATCCGGCCCGAGAGCGCCTCGTAGCACACCTCGGCATTGACGACGGGCATGGTGGGCTTCGCGGCGTAAGAGGCGTGCAGGGCGCGGATCGTGGGCGGCAAAACCTCGCGCAGGCCGTGGCCGGTCTGGAGCATGTCAAAGTCGAGGAGGGCGGGATCCTGCAAGAGCAGGCGGCCGCTCAGCGGCTCGATGCCGGTGGGGTGCACGGTCCAGGGCCGATCGAGCCCGTTCACACCGCGCGCGTAGCGCAGTACGGCCTCCCAGTCCTTGGTCTGCGGTTCTCCCCCGCGTGGGAAGCCCTGCGCCATGTAGTACGGCAGGTTGACCTCGCCGGCCAGGCACCATACCACCGGCAGCGCACCATAGCGAGCCAGCACGTACCGCACATGTTTCTTGACCTTTTCCGCGCCCATCCAGGGAAGGTGATATCCCCAGGCCATCACGATGCACGGGACCAGCCCGCGATCGGCCAGGTCGAAGAGCCGCTGGTCGGCCTGGTCGAAGTACTCGGGGCGAATGTGCCCGTAATTTACAGTCCAGGGAAAGCCGGCCTCGTTGCGACCCCGCGGATCGAAGGCCGGCATGTCCGGGTAGAGCCCGGCGACGATCTGGATGACCGTGAACCCCTTGGCCTGCCGGTCGCGGGCCAGGGTGCGGAACTCGTCGGGCCACTGGAGCCGCTGGCAAAGTCCCATCCACCAGGTGTCGCCCAGCCAGAAGAAGGGCGTGCCGTCGGCATGGGCGAAATGGCGTCTATCCGTCGCGACGCGAACCGGGCCGTGCCGGTAGAGCGGGTTCTCCCCACGGTAGGGCACCACCTCGACGCTGCCGCGGACGCCGTCGAGGCCGGGCTCATCGTGTTTCGAGCAGCTTGTCACGTAGGAATGAACGCCCGGCTCGGGCGACGCGTAGCGGACGCGCCAGGTCTTGCCGCCGGCCCAGAAGGCTGGCAGCCGGACCGCCTTGCCGGAGGGCGGCGTGAAGCGGACATCGAGCTCGATCGCATCGGCCGCGTCCGGGTCCAGGGACGGGCGCCCGGACGTGAAGGAGATCTCGAGAACGCGGTTGGCCTCGACCGGGCCTGGACCCAGCGGCGCGGCGACGGCACCGGTGCCGATCCAGGCAACGGCGATTGCGGCCAGCGGCAAGAGTCCTCGGCAGGGATCCGGGCAATGGCTCACCGAATTCTTCCGCTCCCTCGGTTGAAGGCTGTCATTCCACTTCGTGCACCAGCAGGGCGTTGTGGTTGGGATTGTTGGGGATGACGCCGCGCACGATGACCACCCGGTCGCCCGAGTCGATCAGGTCGTTGGCCCGGCACCATTCGTCGGCCCAGGAGAGCACCTGCCCGGTCTCGAACAGCTCCGGAATGTGCAGGGCGGTCACCCCCCAGTACAGCCCCATGGCTCGTGCGATCTCGACGTCGTCGGTCAATGCCAGGGTGGGCGTGGCGTGGCGCTGCTTGGAGGCGGCCAGGGCCGTACGGCCGGAGTGCGTCGCCACTACCAGGAGCGCGGCGTTGAGCCGCCGGCAGACCGCGCTGGCCGCCTCGACAATCGCGTCGGTCACGGGCAGAACCTGGCCGGCCCGGGCCACCGGCGCGGGGTGCTGGGTTCCGTGCCCGTTCACGCCCGGCCAGTTCTCGACCGACCAGGTCCAGGGAGCGTGGTGGCGGAACTCCGAGAACATGAGGTTTTCCGCCGCCAGCGCGATCTCGCTCATCATGGAGACCGCCTCGATGGGATACTGGCCAATGGCCGTCTCTCCCGAGAGCATCACGGCGTCGCTGCCGTCGAGCACGGCGTTGAAGACGTCGCTGGCTTCCGCCCTGGTGGGCCGGCTTGACGACTCCATGCTATTGAGCATCTGGGTGGCCGTGATCACCGGAATCCTGCGCATTGTGGCAAACGGCAATGATCTGCTTCTGGACGCCGGGAACCTTGGAGACGTCGATCTCCACCCCCAGGTCGCCGCGTGCCACCATGACGGCGTCGGCCTCGGCGACAATGCTTTCCAGGTTGGCCACGGCCTGCGGCTTCTCGATCTTGGCGACGATCCGCGCCCGGCTGCCCCGCTTCCGCAGCTCCTCGCGCAGCCGCATCACGTCCTCGACCCTGCGGACGAACGAGAGCCCGACGTAGGCCACCGCGTGTTTCGCCGTCCAGTTCAGATCTTCCAGGTCCTTCTCCGTGAGGGCAGAGACGCTCAGGGCCGCACTCGGCACGTTGATGCCCTGGTGCGAGCGGATGCGGCCCGGCAGAGTCACCTTGAGCCAGGCACAGCCGGGGCCGCGGTCGGTCACTTCCATGGCGACGGTGCCATCGGCGAAGAGCACGCTCTGGCCGACCTCGAGGTCCTCGGTGAGCGATTTGTAGCTGCAACTCAGCTCGTGGGGGTCATCATGGGATTTCGGTTCGGTGACGAGCCGGAACTCGGCCCCGTAATCGCACTCGACGACATCCCCGGGGATGTCTCCGAGGCGGATCTTGGGACCGCAGAGGTCCTGGAGGATGGAGAGATGGCGCCCGGTTTCGTGGGTGAGTTGACGGATGGTCGCAACCGTGGCCGAATGCTCCTCGTGCGTTCCATGCGAAAAATTCAGCCGGAACACGTCCACTCCGGCCTCGACCATCTTGCGGATCACTTCCGGCGTGCGCGACGCCGGCCCCAGCGTCGCCACGATCTTGGTGCGGACCTTGCCGAGCGGTTCAACATTGGAACTCGTCATGGATGCCATTCCAGCTCCTGTCGTCAGCGCCAGGCTCCCCCTGCTCTGCCGTCCTCACGGGCGGCGATATTCTAATCGTCCGGGCGGGTCGCCGGGTAGCCGGAGCCCATGCCGGAGCCCCGGGGCGGGCCCGGGAATCCGGAATATCCGGAAGGTCGCAGCGAACCGGCTTATACGGATGTCGAGAAGACGGGCCGAACCGCGACGGCAGGCGCCACCCGGAGTCTTTTCCGCAGGATGTGCCCGGTCCGAATTGACCTTCCGGCAAGTGTCATGGACAATTCCGCGGGGGAAGTCGTTAACCGATGCTCACTCTGCCGTTTCCCAGGTCTCCCGCGGTGCGATCCTGATGAAGAGAACCTTTGCCGTCGTTCTGCTGCTCGCGGCACTCGGAGTGCTCTGCAAGCTTGCACTCAAGCCGCACGGGTCCGGGACCCAGCCGCCCCCGGGCCGGCCGTCGCTGAGCGATGAGCCGGGCGCTGTCCCGGCGGCGGAGCTGCGGCGGGAGCTCGAGCAGCGGTACGCGAACCGTCCCGGTCCGGAACGGGAGCTGGTGGCCCGGGTGGCCGAGCGTTTTCGCCAGACGGCCGTGGCGATCGACAGGACCGACGGCCTCGCCGGCCTCAAGCTGCTCGACCAGCTTGATCTGGAAGCCGTCTTCATGTACGAGAAGTACCCCAGGCAGTTCCATCGCCTGCGGCAGGTCCTCTCCGACGACGCGGCCGCGGACTTGCTGCTGCACTGGCGCGAGTATTTCGGGCTGAAGCGGAGCGACGACACCGACCGCGACATCCTGGTGGATGAGCTGGCGCGGCTGAGCCCGCTCCAGCGCAAGCTGGCGTCCCGCTATCCCGGCGCCCTGCCGCTCTTGCTGGCGGATCCCTCCGGCGTGACCGGCCTGCTGGAAGGGCTGAAGGACGACCCGAAGGAGACGGCCGACGCGCTTTTGATCCTGAGCATGATCAGCCTGGACAAGGGTGCCTCCGACCTGCGCGTCGGGCTGCGGGCGTTCGAGAACCATCGCGCCCTGGCGTTCGAGGCGTTCCGCGGGCAGGGTCTGGAAGGGTTCGCGCTGGTCTGCCTGTACGGACCGGTGCTGGAGGCAGTCGGCCCTGCCCTGCCGCTGGATCAATGCCTGATCGTGCTGCGTGTCAATGCCGACTACGTGGACGAGTACCTCCAGACGCACCAGCCCGAAACGCTGGCCGGACACCTGGCCCACCTGGCTTCCCGCGGCCTGGTGCAGGCGGTGGGCGGCGGTTCGCAGGCCCTCAGGCTGGCCATCGAGTTCGGGGAGCCGGGCGAACGCGCCCTGGCCCTGGCCGGCCCGGACGCGGCCGACGTGGTTTTCGGAGACTTCGCGGACCCGACACTGCGGCACCAGGCCGCAGCCGCGCTGGGCGAGCATGGCTCGATGGCACTCTACATCCTGGACAAGTACGCGGCTGACGCGGATTTCCGCGAGATCTTGCGAAAGCACGGCGGCGCCATCATCCCCGCAATCGCCCAGGCCGACAGCAGCCCGGAAGCGCTGGTCGCGCTCCAGGCCAGGAGCCAGCGGTCGGTGGGCGAATCGCTGGCCAAGCTGGCGCTGCTGGCTGCCGGCGAGAACGGACAGGCCGTGATCCGGACCATCCGGCGGGACGGACTGGAGCGGGCGGCCGACCTGAACCAGAGCGAGCTCCGCTTCTACCAGTTCCTGCCGCTCTACGACGTGGCGCATCTGGGCAAGGTCCTGACTCGCGGCCATGCGCCGACCTCGGGCGAGATGACCTGGGCCGTGGTGGACGGCTGCTTCGTGATTGCCGACGTGCTCAGCCTTGCCGCCGTGCAGCCGGAGGGCGCCGCGGTGGCCGAGGTGGTCCGGTCCGAGGTGAAGGCCGCGGCGCGTGCAGGCGCCCGGTCGGCCGGCCGCGAGCTGGCCGGGGCCGCTGGAGAAGCGCTGGGCAAGGACGTCGGAGGCGGCCGGGCCGCCCGTGCTGTTGCCGGCGCGGGGACCGTCGCCGCGGCGGACCTGGCTGCCCAGCGCAAGGCGCGGTGGTCGGCTGTCCGGTCGGCCGGCGGCCTCTTTTCCCTGTTCGAGCGGCTGCCCGAGGCGTTGCCGCGCATGAGCCTTGACCAGGTGGTCGCGCTGGCCCGGCCGCTTTGCACCAGGGCCGGCATCCGGCTCAGCTCGTGGCGGCCAGTCCAGCTCCTGCGTGCCGGGATGGCGGTCCCGTTCCAGATTCCTGCCGATCGCGGGTTGAAATATGTCGCCGCCCAGCTGGTGCAAGCGTCCGTGGGCGTCGTTGGCTTTCAGAAGATGGAAGAGCACCTGGCCGCGCGAGGCCGAAGCGCTCCTGACGGGACGGAACCCCGGCCGCACATCTCTCCAGCGGCGAGGCCGGGAAATGAACGATGGGCGGGGACCAGACGTAGCAAGGCTGCAAGTATCGAGCTCGGGCGAGACGCCTTGAAGGAATGAGACCCATGACGGCTCATGTCGCGACGCGCGGAACAGTGGGGATGCTGCTCACGTTGACGGTCCTGCTCGGGCCAGCCGCACCGGCGCGGGCGGGAAAGCTCTCGTGGTTGGATGACGTCGTCCGCGAGGTGATCGCCGAAGCCCGCGCGGGTGGCCGATCGCTGCTGCGGCGCGGCGAGGGCGGCCGTACCGAACTGCGCGCGGCGGAGCGCTTGTTCGCCTCGCATGACGCCGAGGAGGGCCTGGAGCAGCTTGTCAAGCGGTCTGATGAGCTGGCGCACGCCGGCCGGCGCATCGACCATTCCACCGAGGCTCTGCTCGAGGGCCGGATGTCGCGGCTCCTGGAGCACGATCCCCAGGCCTTGCGGGCCTTC
Organism: uncultured Planctomycetaceae bacterium; assembly: GCA_963833985.1. Lineage (GTDB taxonomy): Bacteria > Planctomycetota > Planctomycetia > Isosphaerales > Isosphaeraceae > Aquisphaera. The sequence continues at coordinate 2,884,986 of CAWIAD010000002.1, read as the reverse complement.
GGCGCACTGGAGCCGGCGGAGAAGCGGCTGGTGGTCGAGATGGGAGAGGCCGCCCGCCGCCTGGCCGAACGCTACCCCGAGCAGGCCGAGACCATGGTGCGCCGGCTTGGTCCGGAAGGGCTCTCGGCCGTCCGCGCCTTTGGGGACGACGTGGCCGAGACAATTGTCAAGGAAGGTCCCGAAAGCGTCAACGTGCTGCGCAAGACGGGCAAGGGCGGCTGGGCGTTTTTCGTGCATCAGGTACTTCCTCACAAGAAGAAGCTGGCGGCCGCCGGGGTCCTGGCCGCGTTCCTGATCGATCCCGACCGGTTTGTCGATTACGCCGGGCAGGCGACGCAGTACGCCGTGCGGGAGTTCGCCAGGGCTGGAATCACCCTGGCCGCGGCCGTGGGCCAGGGTGCCGCGGATGGCCTGGAATCCTCCGTCGGCCAGGCTCTCGCCGCGCACGGCCTGGACCGGCCGCTGTTCCGCTACTGCGGCATGGCACTGGCGAGCCTGGTCGCCATCGGAGCATTGCTGGTGATCGTGGGCCTGCCGGTGCGCCTCCTGCTGCGGCCGATCACCTGGCCGTTCGCCCTGCTGCTCCGAAAAAGAACGCAGGGGCCGGCAGCGGGCGCGAGCCACGGCTGGCCCGCTGATTCGCCGCGTTGAGGAGCGCCGCAGTAAGCGGGGCGAGTTCTGCCCTGGAAGGCACCCGGAATCGAGGACCACGGCGAGGTACCAAGGAGTGGCTTGCCGGGTCTGGGTCATTGGCGAGGGGACGTTTTCTGGCTCTCCACCAGAGGGATCTTGAGCATGCGGTCGCGCAGTTCCGACATTCTCGATGCGCTTGAACGGCGTCTCACCGGGCCGAAGCGGATCGCGCTGTTCGGGCATCGCAACGTGGGCAAGACCACGCTGCTGGCGATGCTCTACCGTCAGGCGGCCAGCGGCGCAATCCCTGGAATCCGGCTGGCCGCTGCCGACGCGACCAGCGCCCAGTACCTGGCCGACAAGATTGCCCAGGTCGAGTCGGGGCAGCCGATGTCGGGAACGCTGGCGGAGACCGAGCTCAGGCTGCGGCTCTACCACGGACCAGCCAGGCTGGAGCTCATTGTCATGGACTACCAGGGCGAGCACGTCACGCTCGGCTCCGAGGAGCCCATCCAGCAGTTCTTCGCCGGCTGCGATGCAGTCCTGCTCTGCCTCGATCCCGACGGCTCCGCCAGTCCCGTCGAGCGGAGGAAACGCCAGCAGGAAATCGAAAATCTGCTGGAACGGTACATCGACCGGTCCGACGACCTGAGCACCGATCGGCCGATCGCCCTGCTCCTGACGAAGTTCGACCGCGTCCTGGCGCGGTCGCTGCCCTGTGATGGGCAGCCGCAAGCCGGCCAGACCCTGACGCCAGCCGCCCAGGATTCTGACTCCGCTCAGGATTCTGACTCCGCGCCTGACCCTGACTCCGCGCCCGACCTGTCGGGCACGTTGGTCGAGCGCCTGGTGGACGAGCAGTACGGCATGACGCGGCACGCGCTGCGGCAGCATGCCCCCGACGGCGTGATCTTCGGCGTGAGCTCGTACGGGCCGGGGTCGGCGGGCAATCGCCCGCCGACGGAGCTCCAGCCCATGGGACTGGAAGGGCCCCTGAGCTGGCTGGCCGCTCAGCTAGAGTCTCGCGACCGGTTGCAGATGGAATGGCTCTGGAAGCTCGCCCCGCGGGACCTGCCCCGGCTCCAGCGGTGCGTCAACGCCTACGAGCGCCGCTACCCGCGGTCGAACCGCTCTTACGAGTTTCGCTCTCGCCTCCAGGCCCTGGGCCGGCATCGGCGATGGCGGCGTGTGGCAGGCATCATGGCCATGGCCGCCGTGCTGCCCGCCGTGCTGGCCGGATACGACTTCTGGGGCTTCCAGCGGGCAATGGCGTTCGAGCGCGAGGATCAGAACGCCGCACCGCAGGTGGCTCGCCGCTGGTCCGGCCTGTTCACCGCCCATCCCTCGCTGGACGTCTTCTGGCCCGCGCTGGCCAGGCAAGCGCGGTTGAAGCGAAACGAATGGGCCGTGAAGGCCGCGGGCGTGCGCATCGCCAGCGGCCTGCCCACCCCCGACCTGGCTGCCCGGCTGGACGGGATCAAGGAGCAGGCGCCCGAGCTCGCACCGGCCATCCGGGCCGTCGAGGAAGCGCATGAGCGCTCGCGGCACGACGAGCGCTGGAAGGACGTCCGGGCGCTGGCCCTGTCGCTCTCGGCGGCGGATGATCCCGAGACGCCTCTGGTCCAGCTCGACCTCTTTCTGCGCGAGTTCCCCGACAGCCAGCGCCGCGCGGATGTCGCGGCGCTGGCCCGGTCGCTCAAGAGCACGCAGGCGGAGCGCCGGGTCGCGGCCGAGCGCAAGATCCTGGACGATCTGGTTCGTAGCGCGGCGTTGCCTGACGCATCCCTGCCCGACCTGATTGACCGGGCCAGGCAATTCCTGGACGAGCACCCTGATAGCCCGCTCCGTTCCGAGGTGGAGTCCCGGCTGGAGCAGTACACGGCCACGCTCGACCAGCGCGACATTGACCGGTCCCGGGAGTACTCGCGGAGCCATCCCACCAGCTTCGCCGCCCGCATCGAGCGCTATCAGGACTACCTCAAGGCCCACCAGGCGGGAGGCCGGTTCCTCAGGGAGGCGATGGACGCCCGCGACCGCATCCTGCGCGAATGGGACAGCCACGCGTACCGTGAGGCGTACGACTACAGTTTGGCCCACGCCGATGACGTGGCGGAAGTGGCCCGCCGGCTCCGCGATTATCTCCGCGATCACCCCGACGGACGCTTCGCCGGCGACGCGCGCGGGTACCTGCAATGGTGGGACAAGGTCTCGGTCCCCGGCGAGTATCGCGTCACGCTGCGCCGGGGCACGGTCGAGCCGACCGTGGGCAAGTACCTCGCCGGCGGTGCGCCCGACCTGGGCGTTGTGATCGAGGTCGCGGGCGCCGTCTACGGCCCCTCGTCGGTCATCCCGAACAGCCACCGGCCTGTCTGGGACTACACCTTCCCCCGGCCCGTCACCTGGAAGCTGGGCGACCCGGTGACGATCCGGATCATCGATTACGACTGGTCCGCCAGCGAGATCTACACCCTGAACAGCCGCCAGGGCGACCCGCTGGCCATGCGGATGCTCTCGGGGACCATCAGGCCGGCCAAGGGGGGCGCGACGACCCTGGTCTTCGCGTCTGATTTCCAGGTGCCCGCGCTCAGCCCACCCGAGTGATCCCGCGGTCGCGGCGCGTGATCACGTTCGCACCGGCGCTCTTCGCTCATTCCTTGTCAGTCTTCGCATCCTTCTTGTTGACGGCTGGCACTGGCTTTTCCTTGAGCAGAGACTTGCCCGCGAGCAGCGTGTCGATCTCGCGGGTGAGCTGCTCGCGGATGTCCGGGCTGTTCCCCACGTGAGCGGCCTGGACGACGCCCTTGGCGTCGAGCACCACCAGCGTGGGCAAACCTTCCACGTCGAAGACCTTGCCCACGGATCGGCTGGGGTCCAGACCGATCCAGCCAACCTTGCTTGCCGTGAGCTGGATCTTCTTGGTGTCCAGCGTCTTCTCGACGAGCTTGCGAACCTCGGAGAGTTCTTGCGGCTCCGAGTCCTGGCTGAGCGCAACGACAACGACTTCTTTCTTGTCCCTGGCCAGTGCCTCGATCACCTTCTGAAGCTCCGGCAGCTCCTGCATGCAGGGTCCGCACCAGGTGGCCCAGAAATCGATGAGGACGACCTTGCCGGCGAGCTCGGTCCTGGTCACGGTGCGCGTCTTTTCGGGACCATCCAGGATGGTCAGCGTGAACTCGGGCGCTGGTTTGCCGACCAGTTCGTTGACCGCGAACCTGGGCTCAGCGCCAGCGCCGGCGCCGGGACGCTCGAGCAGAGAATCCACCTTGGTGAACCCCTTGGGGACCTCGTAGGCGAAGGCATCAGTTTTCGCGGGCTCAGTGCTGACGGGACCGGCAGCCCAGCCGAACTGCTCGACGGTGAGCTTCTGACCAGCCGGCGCGCTCTGCGCCAGGGTCGGTTCATCAATCTGGAACTCGATGCGGGAGAGCAGCTTGGTGGCCGGATCAACCACCATGCGGATGTCTGGCCCTTCCTGCTGGTCGATGAGGATCGAAGGGGGCGTACTGCCGGCCCCCTGGGCATCGCCGGCAAGCTGGAGCGAGCCGCCGAGCTCATGCAGGGAGGCGGCCGCATCCGGGGCCGTGAGCAAGTTCAGCAGGATGAACATCGCGGTTCCCGAAGGCCCGCCAAAGACGATCGCGCCGAGGGGCCGCGGCGAAAGGTCTCGATGTCGATCTGCTCGGGGGCGGGCTCGCTGGTATAGCGCTTGAGCGGGAGCACCGTGGTGATCATGGTCTTGCCGTCGCTCACCAGCCGCACGGGGCCCGCGTCGAGGTCAAGCTTGTTGGGACGAGCGAAGCGGAGCTTCAGCGGCAAGGTCTGCTTTTGCGGCTTGCCGGCGATCGTCATGGCCATGACGAAATGGCCGTCATCGCTGTACGTACCGAGATTCTTGTAAGCCTTGGCCACCTCCGCCAGCAGCGCCAGCGCCCTGGGATCGGCAGGCCTGGCGGCGGCCGCAACGCTGGCCTTGGGCTGCACCGGGGTCTCCTGCGGGCGGGTCAAACCCCAGGCCACGACCGGGCCCAGGGCCACGAGAACGACACCGGCGCGGATGGCGGGCCGGCCCAGGCGTTCCCAGGTCTTCGAGGCTGTCATCACGGAATCCTTCTGGAAGTTGAAGCCGGATCCGCGACCGCGCCTTGTGCCCGCCCGCTCGCCCGACGGCATTCGATCTCCTGATTCTATATCTCAACTTCTCTGATCGTCGAGATTTATGCGGAGCCAGCCGGGTGTGATCGCGCGCCACCATGCGTGGGCACAAAAACGCTTCAAGGCATATCCCGGGCCAGCCGTGCTACAAGATCGAGGTAGCGCTGGATGACCGATGGGTCGTCAAGCTCCTCGGCCGGCTCGATGAGGTTCGTCGGGCAGTTGACAAGGCGGAAATGGTTGCCGGGCCAGGTGCCGAGGAACGTGCCGTAGGTGGCCGACCGCACCGAGACCAGGCCGTCATTGTCTCCTTCACGCTCCATCAGGTACTTGTGCGACAGCCCCAGCAGGTCGGGGCCATCGGTGGACTCCGGATGGTAGAGGCCCGCCACGGAATAGTAGCGGACATGGTCCGTGTCGGGCACATCCTCGCGGTTGAACTCCTTGCAGTTGCGCACCGTGAGGTCGAAGGAGCCGCGGAGGTCGAGGAGGCGTGTGGCATCGATGGCCTTCACCAGGCTCCCGAGTACCTCGACGGCGACGTCCGCCAGCGCGGTACCCCGGTGCGGTGCCCCCAGCGTTGTCAAGCTCATCACGCGTTCCGCCATGCCCATGCAGGAGACGAGGTAACGGCAATCGAGCCCGCCCATGCTGTAGCCGATCAGATGGACCTTGCGGCCGGCCACCTCATCGTTGCTCTCCAGGTATTCACGCAGATCAGAGGCGCGTTCCTTGACGCTGCCGCCAGAGTTCAGCTTGGGCGGTTCGGGGACGCTGTAACCAGCGCCGCGGAGTGCGTCGGGAATTCCCCGGAAATATGAGATCGACAACCCGGGGAGATCCAGCTCGTCGTACCCGAGGAAGCCATGCACCAGCACGATCGGCGTCTCTTGAAATGAGCTCATGAATTGATCTCCTCTTCGCGGCAGCAGCCGTTACCGGCCCGATCACTGCGGACTCGATCCCTGCGGCCGAAACACGGTTCTGGCGGCAGGAACGCGTCCCTACGGCTCGCCGGGAGCGCCGGCCGGGGCCGGCTCGCCCACGCCCCCGCAACACGGACGGGGCGGCAGCAGATGGCCCATCTTGTCTCGTTTCGCGTCCAGGTAGCGCTGGCGTTCGGCTCGGACCGGGGCAATGATGGGCACCTGGTCGACCACCGCCAGATCGTACCCGTAGTAGACAAAGGCATCCGTCTTCTTGGGGTTGTTGGTCAGCAGGCGGACCCTGGTGAGCCCGAGATCCTTGAGGATCTGCAATCCGATCCCGTAGTCGCGGAGGTCCGCCTGGTAGCCCAGCGCGATGTTCGCCTGGACGGTGTCCATTCCCTTGTCTTGCAGGTTATAGGCCCGAATCTTCTCGATGAGGCCGATCCCGCGGCCTTCCTGGGGAAGATAGATGAGAGCGCCGACGCCCTCGGCCCCGATCATGGCAAGGGCCATGTGAAGCTGGTCGCCGCAGTCGCACCGCAGGGAATCCAGCAGGTCGCCGGTGAAGCACGAGGAGTGCAGGCGGACCAGCGGCGCGTCGGCCGCTTTCAAGTTCCCCATGACCAGGGCGATCGGCTCGTTACCCGGCTCGTGCTGAACCTTGTAGGCGATGATCCGCCCGGGACCGTAGCGCGTGGGCAGGTCGGCCTCGGTGGCGCGGTGCACCAGCTTCTCGCGAAGCCGGCGAAACTTGATCAGGGCCTCGATGGAGACCATGGGCAGGCCGTGCTCGCGTGCAATTTCCTGGAGCTTCTCCCGGCCCGCCATGTGGATGCCGTCCGTGATCTCGCAGATCACACCGGCGGCAGCCATCCCCGCCAGCCGTGCCAGGTCCACGGCCGCCTCGGTGTGCCCGGCGCGGCGCAGCACGCCCCCTTCCTTGGCCACCAGCGGGTGCAGATGTCCCGGACGAACCAGGTCCGAGGGCCGTGTCGCCGGGTCCAGAATCGCCTGGATGGTCCGCGCCGCTCCGACGCGCTGATGCCCGTGCGGCAGGAAATGTGATCGACGGGTATCGTGTACGCCGTCTGGTGCGGGGCCGTGTTGTGGTCCACCAGTGGGGGTAGATGCAGCCGGGTCGCCACTTCCGGCAAAATGGGCATGCAGAGCTGCCCGCGTCCATGCGTGATCATGAAGGCGATCAGCTCGGGGGTCGCTTTCTCCGCGGCCGCCACGAAATCGCCCTCGTTCTCGCGGTTTTCATCGTCCACGACAATGATCGGGCGTCCCTCGCGCAGGGCCTGAATGGCATCGTCGATCCTGGACAGATCCTCGCTCATCGGCACGTCCTGTTCCACGAGGACGGCTGGGCAGACACACGTTCAGTTGCTCCGGCCATCCCTCGTTGATGCATCATTTACGGATCATTATACACGGACCGCCCAGCCCCGGCGCTGGAGTGATCCGCTCACACGGCACCCCGAGCTGCGCCCGAGCCGCCGCCAGCCCTCTCCTTCAACCCCCGCCCTGCCCGGCAAGATCCAGCAGGAATGCGTACACGAACGCCGTCTGCTCGTACCGCTTGTAGCGGCCCGAGACCCCGCCGTGGCTCCCCTCCTTGTACGTTCGCAGCAGCAGTCGATTGGAATCCGTCTTGGTGGCGCGGAGCCTGGCAACCCACTTGGCGGGTTCCCAGTACTGCACCTGCGAGTCCTGAAGCGCCGTGGTCACCAGCAGGCTGGGATAGTTTCCGGGCACGACGTTGTCATAGGGCGAATAGGAGAGCATGTAGTCAAAATACGTCCTGTCCGCGGGATTGCCCCACTCGTCGTACTCGGACGTCGTCAGCGGTATCGACGCGTCGAGCATGGTCGTGACCACGTCCACGAAAGGAACCATGGCGACGACCCCCTTGAACAGGTCCGGTCGCATATTGATGACGGCCCCCATGAGCAGTCCGCCGGCACTGGCGCCCTGAGCGAAGAGGCGGTCGGGGCGGGTGTATTGCTCGCGGATCAAATGCTCGGCGCAGGCGATGAAGTCCGTGAAGGTGTTCTTCTTGTGGAGCAGCTTGCCGCCCTCGTACCACGCCCGGCCCAGTTCCTGGCCGCCCCGGACGTGGGCGATCGCGAAGGCGAACCCGCGGTCCAGCAGAGCAAGCCGCTCCGGCTGAAACGTCGCGTCGCTGCTGGCCCCGTAAGAGCCGTAGCCATAGAGCAAGAGCGGTGCGCGGCCGTCCTTGCGAAACCCCTTCCGCATCACGATCGAGATGGGCACCCTGGTGCCGTCGGCCGCCGTCGCGTGCAGGCGCTCGGTCACGTAGCTGGCGGGGTCGAATCCGCCCAGGACCTCGTCGCGCTTGACAAGCGTCTTCGTGCGATGCTTCATGTCATAGTCGAACGACGATCGGGGAGTCGTCAGTGAGGCGTACGTGAAGCGCAGGCAGTCGGTATCCATCTCGTGGTTCTCGCCGATGGCCGCGTCGTAGGCCGGCTCGTCGAACCCGACCTGGTGTCCCTCTCCATCGGACCAGCGGCGGACACGTAGCCGGATCAGGCCGTCACGCCGTTCCTCGAGCACCAGAAAGTCACGGAACAGCTCGAAGCTCTCCAGGAAGACCCCGGCGCGCTGCGGCACGACCTCCTCCCAGTGTTCCAGCCCCGGTGCAGCGACCGGCGCACGCATGAGCCGGAAATTCCGGGCCCCGAGGTTCGTACGAAAGTAGAAGTGATCTCCCAGGTGATCGACCCTGTATTCCAGGTTCGGCCGGCGTGCCTGGACGATCCGGAATTCGCCCTCGGGATGGTCCGCATCGAGGTAGCGGAACTCGGTGCTCAGCGTCTGCGTGCATGCGATGAGGAGGAACCGGTCGGACTTCGTCCGCGAGATATGGCACGAGAATGTTTCATCAGGCTCCTCGTAGACCAGCCGGTCGTCGGCCGGCCGCGTGCCCAGCCGGTGCCGGTAAATGCGGTAGGCGCGGAGCGTGACCGGGTCTTGACGGGTGTAAAAGATCGTCCTGCTGTCGTTCGCCCAGGCCATGTTCGCCGTCGTGTCGGCGATGCGATCCTCGAGCAGCTTGCCGCTTTCCAGGTCCTTGAACTGGATCGTGTGGAAGCGCCGGCCGCCGGTGTCAATGCCGAAGGCCAGTATGCGGTTGTCGGGACTGACGTGGTTGCCCGCCAGCGAGAAGTAGCCGAGACCGCGCGCCAGGGCATTCTCGTCGACCAGCACCTCCTCCACGGCTCCCCGTACCCTCCGCGCCCTGGCAAGCACCGGATAATCGCGGCCCGCTTCCAGTCGCGAATAGTAATCATATCCATGATCGAAGATGGGCGCAGAGCGATCGGTTTGCTTGATGCGGCCGACGATCTCCTCGAAGAGCGCGTGCTGGAGGGCCCGGGTATGCGCCGTCATCTTGTCGGTGTAGCTGTTCTCCGAGTCCAGGTAGGCGATGACACGCGGGTCCTGGCGGTTGCGCAGCCAGAAGTAGTCGTCGGTCCGGGTCTTGCCAAATTTCTCGAGGCGTTCCGGTTTGCGTTCGGCCCGGGGAGGGGTGGGTGGCTGCGGCTCGTGGGCCGTGGTACGCGAATGGCTGAGCAGGGCGCTCGTCAGGAACACGAGCAGGGCGATCTTGCCGCGAAGCATACGTGTCTCCGGCCTCGGTCGGTTCGGGCAGGTCGGCCCGGGCGAGCGGCGATCCGGCTGCACGGGCCATCCCACCCCAGGCCTCCCCGCCACGGTTCGGCTCGCAATCGCTCTCGGAGCGTTTCACTTTCTCATGAAGCGCTCCGCCAGGTCCACACTCAAGTGCCCGATCGGCCTCGCGCGCGGCCTCTCCAGGCCGGAGGCTCGCGCACCCCCGGACTTGAGTGAAGCACTGGTGAAGGGTCGCTGGCGCTGTCACCGGCGCGATCCGCCGCGCCGCCGGGATTCTTCATTGCCGGCGGCCGGCAATCTGTAAAATGGAAAGTGGAGCCCAGCTCGCCTGGTCCTGCGGCAGCGGAGCCCGGACCGGCAAGTTCGCCGAAGCGTGCCTCGACGTGAACAACGATTCCAGCTCATCCCTTTACGACGCGTCTCTGGATGCCACCGCCGGCGTCGCCGGCGGGCGTCCGGTCGGCTTGCCCGCCGAGCAGGTGCCCGCACACCAGCGGCTGCTGGTCAACCCGCTCTGGCCCGTGCTCTGCGCCCTCTCCGCCGTCGCACTCATCCAGCACTCGTTGCGGACACGCAACGTGCTCCTGTTCTGCGCTTCGCTCGGCGTGCTGCTGCTCTCGCCCCTGCTCGCCCAGTTCTATTGCCGTGACTGCGGGGCATCGGCCTGGCTAGTCCACGCCAACACGCACGCATGCGATGCGGTCGAGGAGCGGTATCTTCGGGGAGCGCCGACTCCGGCCGGCATTTCCACCAGAACCCAGATTCTTCTATGGGTTTACGTACTCGCTTTCGGCTTGATGGCCTGGCTCGTCTGGCGGATTGCGGGGATCTGAGTCCGGTGGCCGAGCAGCGCGGGGCAACCGGTTATCGTGGATGGTCCCGGCCGGATTGACGGCCGCCAATTCCTTGGAAAACCTTCCTGGCGAGGTGGCTGGCCTCCCGTGTAAAATAACGGGGTATCAGTTGAAATCATCGATCGCGTACCGGGGTACGGAAGGGTCCGCCGGCAGCCTGCCTCCTCGCCCCGCTTTGTGAGCCAGCCCTGCTTGATGACCAGCCTGTTGCGTCGGGTATCGACCCCGTCCTTCCTTGACCGGCCCCCGGCAATTGACTTTTTCAAGAGGTGGATCTGCGACTCCACCGGCCGCAAGATCCCCGCATGGACCCAGGAGCTGAGGAGATATGGCCCAGACGCAAACCGAAGCCAAGCCGATCGTGAACCGGACTCAGGCCCTGGTCTGGCTTCGCCAGATGATGCTGATCCGCCGGTTCGAGGAACGGGCCGAGATGCTCTACCAGAAAGGCAACAAGATTGGCGGCTTCTTCCACCAGTACAGCGGCCAGGAGCCGGTGGCTGTGGGCTCGATCGGCGTTCTGCGAGAAAACGACTACGTGATCACCGCCTATCGCGACCACGGCCACGCGCTGGCCCGTGGAATGAGCGCGCGGTCAGGGATGGCCGAGCTCCTCGGCAAGGCCACGGGCTGCTCGCGCGGCAAGGGCGGTTCGATGCACTTCTTCGACGTCGAGAAGGGGTTTCTCGGCGGACACGCGATCGTGGGCAGCCATATCCCGCTGGCCACCGGCGTGGCCTTCGCGCTACAGTACCGGGGCGAGGATCGCGTCTGCGTCTGTTACTTCGGCGACGGGGCCATCAACCAGGGCTCGGTGCACGAGGCCTTCAACATGGCCGCGCTCTGGAAGCTTCCGGTGATCTACATCGTGGAGAATAACCTGTACGCGATGGGCACCTCGCTGGAGCGGTCCACGGCCGTGCTCGATTTACGGCTCCGCGGCGCCACCGCGTACGGCATCCCGGGAATCACCATCAACGGCAACGACATCGAGCTCATGGCGAAGACCACGCGCGAGGCCGCCAACCGGGCGCGTGCCGGCGAGGGGCCCACGTTCATCGAGGCCCGCACCTACCGCTACAAGGGACACTCCATCAGTGATCCGGGCAAGTACCGGCTCCGCGACGAGCTGGACAGCGCCATGAAAAACGACCCGATCGTCGTTTACGAGAACATCCTCAAGGAGCGCGGCTGGATCGACGAGGCGGCCTTCGAAAAGCTCCGCGAGGAGATCAAGCACGAGGTCGAGGAAGCCATCGAGTTCGCCGAGCAAAGCGAACCGCCGGCGCTCGACCAGCTTTACGAGGATATCACCGTGGCCCCTTTTCTTCCGCAGGAGTGATGATGGCTCTGCTTTCTTACCGGGAAGCCCTGAACCAGGCGATGACCGAGGAGATGGACCGGGACGATCGCGTTTTTCTCATGGGCGAGGAAGTGGCGCAGTACGACGGCGCCTACAAGGTGAGCCAGGGAATGCTCAAGCGGTTCGGAGCCCGCAGGGTGATCGACACGCCGATCTCCGAGGAGGGTTTCGCCGGGATCGGCATCGGCGCGGCGATGGTGGGGCTGCGGCCGGTCATCGAGTTCATGACGTTCAGCTTCAGCATCGTCGCCATCGACCAGATCGTCAATAACGCGGCCAACATGCGGTACATGAGCGGAGGCCAGTTCGCCGTGCCGATCGTGTTCCGGGGCAGCTCCGGCATGGCCGGCTGCCTGGCCGCCACGCACTCGCACCGGCTGGAGGCCTGGTACGCCCACGTGCCCGGCCTGACGGTGATGATGCCCGCCACGCCGGCCGACGCCAAGGGCATGCTGAAAAGCGCGATCCGCTCGGACGACCCGGTGATCTTCATGGAGCACGAGGTGCTCTACCACGACCGCGGCGAGGTTCCGGAGGGCGAGCACATCGTGCCCATCGGCAAGGCCGATATCAAACGAGCCGGCAGCGACGTGACGCTCATCAGCTACTCGCGGTCGCTCAAGACCACCCTCGCGGCCGCGGCCCAGCTCGAGAAGGAAGACATCTCGGCCGAGGTGATCGACCTGCGGACGATCCGCCCTCTCGATCTCGACACGCTGCTGCAATCGGTCGTCAAGACGCATCGCGCGGTGATCGTCGAGGAGGACTGGCCCTACTGCGGACTGGGCGCCGGCATCGCCGACCGGATCACCCAGCGCGTCTTCGACGAGCTGGATGCCCCCATCCGCCGGGTGGCGTCGAAGGACGCCCCGGTCCCGTATAACCGCGGGCTCGAAGAGTCCATGCTGCCGTCGGTACCCCGGGTGGTCGCCGCGGTCCATGACGTGCTCTACCGGTAATCGAGCCTGGTGCTTTTCGCTGGAGACTGAACGTGCCGATTGAAGTGACGATGCCCAAGCTCAGCCCCACCATGGAATCCGGCGTGATCGCGCAGTGGCTGGTGAAGGTGGGCGACTCCATCAAGGAAGGCGACATCCTGGCCGACATCGAGACCGACAAGGCCACGATGCAGATGAAGTCGTACGACGACGGGGTGATCGTGCACATCGATCATCCCGCCGGCGACGAGGTCGCACTCGGCCAGCGCGTGATGGTGCTGGCCAAGAAGGGCGAGGATGCCAGCAAGGTGGCGCAGGGGCTGGGTCTCGGCGGCGCCCAGGCCGCGGCCGCGCCAGCCAGCGCACCGGCCCAGAAACCGTCCGAGACGGTGACCAGGCCGGCCCTCTCGGCCGCGGGCTCCGGCGGGGCCACGACAACCGGGAATGGCCAGCAGGAATCGGCCGAGTCCTCGCCGGTGTCCCACGGCGGCCGGCTCAAGGCCAGCCCGCTGGCGCGGAAGATGGCCGAGTCGTCCCAGGTTGATCTGGCCGGTATCCAGGGGACCGGACCAGGCGGCCGGATCATCCGCAGAGACATCGAGGCGTTGCTCGCCGGCACGGCTCCGGCCGCCCGCGCAGGCCCCCGCCCTCGAGACCAGATCCGAGCCCTCGCACCAGCCCGCGACCACGCAGCCTCCGGCCGCGCGTCCCGCGGCCGCCGTACCCCCCGCGCGCAGCCAGCCGGCGTTCGCCGCGGCCGCGCCCGCCGATCAGCGGATTCCGCACACCCGGATGCGCAAGACCATCGCTCAGCGCATGCTTCAGGCCAAGCAGACGGCCCCGGAGATCCACGTCACCGTGGAGATCCGCGTCGACAAGCTGATGGCCGTTCGCGAGGAGCTGAACCGACAGCTTGCCACCGAGAACCTCAAGCTCTCACTCGGCGACTTCGTGACCAAGGCCGTGGCCATGGCCCTGCGCAAGCATCCCGGGCTGAACGCCAGCTTCGAGCCCGACGCGATTGTCCGTCACGGCGAGATCAACATCGGCATCGCCGTCGCACTCGAGGAGGGCCTGATCGTGCCCGTGCTGCGGAACGCCGACATGCTCGGCCTGGCGGAGATCCGGCGCCAGGGCGCAGCACTGGCGGCCGCGGCGCGTTCCAGCCAGCTCACGACCGAGCAGCTCACCGGCGGTAGCTTCACGATCAGCAACCTGGGCATGTACGGCGTCCGCCAGTTCGACGCCATCCTGAACATGCCCGAGGTGGGCATCCTGGCCGTCTCGGCGGCTGAGCGGCGTCCCGTGGTCGAGGGCGATGCGCTGGTTCCCGGCACCCTGCTCACGGTGACTCTCACCGCCGACCATCGCGCCGTCGATGGCGCGATGGCCGCGGAGTTCGTCCGCACCGTCAAACGGCTGCTGGAGGAGCCGGCGATGATGCTGCTCTGAGCCGCGCGAGTCGCGCACTTCCGTGTCTTAGAGCGGTTTTCACTCGGATCGCAGACTGAGACCGGGGGGCAGGCATTCCTGCCTGCCGGAGTATGCCTGTCCTGGCAGACAGGAATGTCTGCCCCCCTCTCCGAAACTCAGTAACTGCCCGCAACGCGTCAGAAAACCGAGTTAACCCTGGTTCTTGCGGACCATGGAAACGGAACGCACTGCCGTTGACCAGGAAGCCAGGCCAGGGCGCCGCGTCCTCACCAGCGCGGCGAGCATCGCGCTCGCAACCGAGGAGCCGGGGACAGACGCCTGCTTGCGGCTCACGCCGCCGAGCGTGGACAGAGCGAACGGTGCGGGCGGCGTGACTCCCCCGGCACCCGTGAGGGACGCCGGGACGGGGCTGGCTGCCGGCAACGCGACCGTGACCGGATTCGTAAGCTTCACCCCGGCGCCGTTGGCGCTCTGGATCGTGATATTCAGGGTGACACGGCCGTGCCTGGAATAGGTATGGCTGCCCACCACGTCGAAGCCCGTGCCGCTGGGATCGGGCTGGATCGTGCCGATGGAGGTCGATCCGTCGCCCCACTTGATCGTCGCGATGTAGTCGCCAGCCAGTCCGCCCGGGTCGCTATCGACAAATGTCGCGACCGTGCCGGTGAATGCCTGCCCCTGCACCGGTGCGACGCTCACCGCCTGCGCGACGATCTGCCCGTTGAAGTGGACGGGGACGAGCTCGATGCCGTCCACCTTGGCATTCTGGTCCGGACTGCCCGGAGTCGGATTGAACGCGATGATCATCTGCCCGCTGGCGTTCGGCTGGGCCGAGAACTGCTCGACGATCGCCGTGTCCATGGCCCCCGTGGCGGCCAGGATGTCGAAACTGGAGAGCACCTGCGTGCCATTGATGGAAACATCGAAGACCCGCTGCCCCGCGTAGGTGTCAAAGTTCTCGGAGAAATGGAGCCGGACCGTGTAGAGCTGGCCGCGGTTGAGGTTGGGCATGGTGTACGTGAACGTCCCGTAACGCTCGCTTTGATAGACTGCCATCGGAGCGGGGTCTGTCACATTGCTCATGTCGATGGAGGCTCCTGTCTGAGCCGTGTACCCGCCGCTCACGTTCGTGTCCGCCTGGTAGGTTCCCGTCGGACCACCCCCGGCCTCGATCGCAACGTATCCCCTGGAACGCGCGGTCGTGACCTGGACATTGCTGAATGTCGAGGTGTTGACCGCCGCATCGTTGTGGGCCGTGAGTGACAGCCCGACGTAGACCTGGGTCGACATCGGCACCACGATCGAGCCGAGATTGGTCCAGTTATGGCCATCCGCCGAGGCGTAGCCGGTGATCGAGGTGCCGGCACGAACGAGTTTCACCCAGTAGGGCGCCGAGGCGTTCACCCCGATGTTACCGCCCCAGGTCGCCCCGGCTCCCTGAGCAGGGCGCCACTGCATGTCCACACCGTTTCCGGGCGTGACGAAGGCGTCCACGAACGGCGAGTCGGCGTCGAGGCTCTGGCGGATCATCACGCCTGCCTTGGCCCAGGGGTCGGTGTTGCCCTCGCTGGCAATCTCGGCGACGATCGTGCCGTCGCCCGTCATCGTGGTGTAAGTGAAGTGGAACTGGTCGGCGGAGTTCCAGATGTCGTTGCCGGAGGCAGTGACCGTATACACGCCCCTGGCGTATGAGGCCGAGCCCGCATACGAGGGACCGCCGATGTCTGCCTGGGTCCAGCCGGCTGGCAGCGTCGACGCCTTGGTCCTGGCCTGTGCGGCGTTCGAGGGCAGAGAACTGCCCGCGGCATTGCTGGCGACCACCTTGTAGTGGTAGGTGGTCAACGGAGAGAGCCCGGTGTCGGTGTAACTCGTCAAGTAGGCGCTGATGGTGGCGACGGGACTGTAGTTCACGCCGTCGCTGGAGCGCTCGATGGTGAACCCGGTCTCGTTGGCCGAGTGGTTCTTCCAGGTGAGTGTGATCTGGCTGCTGGAAAGGGCGGTGGCCACGAGCTGCGATGGCGCCGCGGGGAGAACGACGTTGCCGATCTCTCCATAAATGCTCAGCGCATATTCGCCCCCGACAAACACCTGCCCGTTCGTGATCGTGGGGACGACGAACTTCACCGCGCCGGCCGCCTGGTCGCGACTGCCGGAGGTCGACGAGCTATAAAGCTCGTTTTGCAGATTGGTCGCGTCGTAGGCGTGGAGCACGGCCGGCCCCGGCCCACCGTAAGCCGTCGCGTCGATTGCCCAGACGATGCCACTGGATGAGCCATTCGCCGAGACGGCCGGGTTCGGTCCGGGATATCCAAAGCCTTCCGGCGACGTGGACGTGGGGCTGGTGCTCAGCATGTTGTTGGCATGCACCTGGAAGGCCTTCACATAATCTCCCACCGGTCCATAATAAATCGAGCCGTTCCAGTACGCGGGCGCTCCCCAGATTCCACCCATCTGGCCCTGGATTTCCTGGTAAACGTAGTTCTGACTGGAATTGAACTTGCCCATCTTCCCGGTGCCGGTGTTCAGCACGTAGATTGTGCCCTCCTTGCCGGCGGTAACCAGAACCTGAGGGCCGGTGGATGTGGCCGGCAGCAAAAGCGGACCACCCGAGCCATAATCCGTATCGTTGTTGTTCAGGTTCTGCTGGTCCGAGGGAGTGAAGTAATCGAGGACCTTCAGGCCCCAGCCATTGATGTTCGGATTCTTCGGGTTGCTGCTCGGATCGACGGCGATCTTCACGACCGAGTCGCCGTAGTCGCCACTACTCGGGAAGCCGCTCGAGTTCAACGTCGTGTCAAATGTTCCGTTGCCCGTCACTAAATACATGTTTCCCTGGGGATCGACGGCCAGGGCCTCGCCGCCACCCCAGATCGTGCCGTCCGTGCCGTTGGGCGTGGTGCAAAGGACCGCGGACTGCTGCAAGGTGGTGGCGTTGTAACCGAGGACCCAGCCGTGGTTGGGTGGCACATCACCGTGCGAGCTGTAGGACAGGTAGATGACGCCGTTATTCAGCACCAGTGCCCCACGCTCGTTCTGCGTCAGCGAGTTGAAATTGAGCACGCCGTTGACGCTACCGTCACCGGTGCCGGCAACCGATGGGCCGCTGTTG
This sequence comes from uncultured Planctomycetaceae bacterium, assembly GCA_963833985.1. Taxonomy (GTDB): domain Bacteria; phylum Planctomycetota; class Planctomycetia; order Isosphaerales; family Isosphaeraceae; genus Aquisphaera. The sequence goes on along the minus strand of CAWIAD010000002.1, from coordinate 2,867,914 downwards.
TAGGTGTAGCTACCATCCGCGTTGACCGTCGTGTCGGCGATCATGACCGGACCGCCGAAGAGCTCGGCCCCGGTCGCCACGTCCAGCGCGTGCAGTTGCTGCACGATGTGCTCCACGCCGTTTTCCATGTCCTTGGTCTTGGTGACCACGTAGAGCGCCCCGTTGGGCCCGGCGGAGGGGTTGATCACCGGAGTCGCCGTAATACCGACCTCCGGCACGATGTCGCCCACGCCGAACACATCGCCCTGGCTGAGCGTGGTGATGCCGGCGGCCGGGTTGATGAAGCTGTCGTGCCAGAGCGGGGTCCCGTTCACACCGACGTTGCCGTTGGCATCAAAGGCGTAGACGCTGTCGTGCTCGGTCGCCACGAACACCACGTTGTGCGTCCCCTGCCCCGGCACCGCCAGGTTCGCCACGTACAGGGGCTGGGCGTAGATGTAACCATCGACCGGGTACTGGTAGAGCTTGCCGAAGTCCGCCGGGTTCACGTTACTGGGCGTGAGCGCCGTCTCCAGCAGGTTCTGCCCGGTATTGCCGGGGTCATTACGATACTGGAGGACATCGACATTCGATAGCAGCACGCGCGGCTCCAGAAGCAGCCCTCCGGAGGACGGAGTGAATCTGTGCCTGCGTACCGGACGATTGCGGCGGCGCAAGGGGGTGGATCGATCCGCTGACCACGCCATGGTGTCACTCCCTGAAGATGGTGGCGAAGTGCAATCTCGCGTTGCATGCCGGCAGCCCGTGCTCGAAGGAGACGAAAAACCGCTCAATGACCGAGCACGCGGACCCTGCCGCTGGTGCCGCGGCAATCCTCTTCAGACCGGAAGGGCTGCCAGCAGGCACGTCATCCTGGTACGATGCCACCATCCCGCGGTGACACAGCGACAGCCCATTCTCCGGTCGGCTGAGGCGCAAAGCCAGATCAGGCTCCACAGTGGCAAGAAAGTTCGCCTGACGGATTCTGGATGACAGGTGGCACAAGAGAAGGACAACATGGCATACGATTTCGACTTCGTGGTGATCGGCGGCGGTCCGGCCGGATACGCCGGAGCAATTCGTGCAGCACAGCTCAAGAAGCGGGTCATCTGCGTGGAGCGAGATAAGCTGGGCGGGATCTGCTTGAACTGGGGCTGCATCCCGACCAAGGCGCTGCTGTCCAACGCCCACCTCGTGGAGTTGATCAACCACCACGGCAAGCGTTTCGGCTACAACGGCCAGGGCGATTGGGATTTTGGCCAGATCATCGGCCGCAGCCGGAACGTGGCCGGCCAGCTCAACAAGGGAATCGAGGGCCTGTTCCGCAAGTACAAGGTGGCGTCCAAACTCGGTACCGCGAAAGTGACCGGCCCCCACCAGGTGCAGGTCGGCGACGAGACGCTCACGGCCGAATCCATTGTCATCGCCACCGGCGCCCGGCCGCGCCCGCTCCCCGGCGCCGAGTTCGACGGCAAGGTCGTCATCTCGTCCAAGGAAGCAATGTCGCTCACGAAGCAGCCGAAGGCCATGCTGATCATCGGCGCGGGGCCGATCGGCATGGAGTTCGGTTACTTCTACAACGCCATCGGCACCAAGGTGACGGTCGTCGAGATGCTGGACCGCATCGTCCCCGGTGAGGACGAGGAAATCTCCGCGGCCCTCAAGAAGAGCCTCAGTGCCAAGGGCTTGACCATCCTCACCAGCTCGAAGACCACCAGGGTGGAAAAGACGGCGCGGGGCGTGAAGGCCGAGATCGAGACGCCCTCGGGCACGACCACGGTCGAGGCTGACGTGATGCTGGTGGCGATCGGAGTGGTCGGCAACGTCGAGGGGCTCTTTGCTGACTCCGTCAAGGTCCAGATCGTCAAGAACCACATCCAGGTCGATCCCAGGAACGGCTATGTGACCAGCGTTCCGGGGATCTACGCCGTGGGTGACGTGATCGGCCCCCCCTGGCTGGCGCACGTGGCGCATTTCGAGGCGATCTGCTGTGTCGAGAGGCTCTGCGGGGTCTCCGACCGCACCGTCGACTATTCGACCATTCCCGGCTGCACCTACACCGAGCCGGGCGTGGCCAGCGTGGGAATGACCGAGAAGGCCGCGCGCGCGGCCGGGCACGAGATCCGCATCGGCAAGTTCCCGTTCCAGTTCAGCGGCCGGGCTCTCGCCGCCGGCGAGACCGACGGCTTCGTCAAGCTGATCTTCGACGCGAAGTACGGCGAGCTACTCGGCGCGCACCTCATCGGCGCCATGGCCACCGAGATGATCAGCGAACTGGTCATGGCCAAGAAGCTCGAGGCGACCGAGGACGAGATTCACCACATCATGCACCCGCACCCGACCTTCTCCGAGTCGATCATGGAAGCGGCAGGCCAGGGTCTGGGCGAATCGGTGAATATCTGAGGCACACCGGCAGCCTGGACAGCAGCCAGCGGTGCCTGCTGAGCTGCTGCGGGCAATGGGTCCTAAATAGCTCCCCGTAAGAGGGAAAGTGTGGAACGGCCGCCCTCGGCCGTCCTGAGCCAGCCGAGGGCGGCTGGCCCACATTCCAAGAGGCGAGGACCTATTTAGAAATCCTCGGCCTCGTTGTCGTCGACCCGTTCAGGGGCACGATCGTCCTCAGAGGAATCAGCCGAGGCCGATGAGGTGGCGGGAATCGTGTAGTTGCCGTCGATCCACCGGCCCAGGTCCACCAGGCGACAGCGTTCCGAGCAGAAGGGAAAGAAGGGCGCGTCGTCCAGCCGGGCGGCTTCAAATCGCTTGGAGCAGATGGGACAGCGGCCCCGGATCATCATGCGGCTCCGCTGGACGATCCCGAAGAGGATGACGAGCTCGACTTGCTGGAGTCGCTCTTGCCGGAGTCGGACTTGCCCGAGTCGGACTTGGACGCACTCGTGGAGTCGGACGACGATTTCTCGGCCTTCGCCGCACTCTTGTACGAATCGCTGCGATAGTCGGTCTGGTAGAAGCCGGACCCTTTGAAGAGGATTGCCGCTCCGGGGCCGATCTTGCGGCGCAGCTTCGGGCGCCTTGCACTTCTCGCAATCCGTCTGCGGCTGCGATGTGATCGACTCGAAGGCCTCGAACTCGTGCCCGCAAGCATCACAAATATAGTCGTATGTTGGCATAGGATGACTCCCTCTCGACTTCCCTGGCCGGCCGATCAGATCAGGGCCGGACCGACACGGCCACCTTGCTGGGCCTGAGCACGCGGTCGTGAATCTTGTAGCCCTTGCCAAGCTCAGCGACCACGGTTCCCTCCGGATGCTGGTCGCTGGGCTGTTGCAGGAGCGCCTCGTGGTAATGCGGGTCGAAGGGCTCGCCGAGGGCCGGAATCGGCTCGACCCCATACTTGGCCAGGATGCCCAGCAGTTGTTTCTGGACCATGTCCAGTCCCGCGGAGATTCCCTGGTTGGCCGAGGAACGCAGGGCGTCGATGGCGCGTTCGAGGTTGTCGATTCCCCCGAGAACATCCTGCGCCAGGTTGCCCACGGCGAAGGTGCGCACCTCGTCGGCCTGCTGCTTGGCACGCTTCTGGTAGTTGGCGAAGTCGGCCTGAAGCCTCAGGAGTTGCTCCTTCAGCGCGTCCCGCTCCCCTTGCAGCACGCCGATCTCGTCGCCGCGCTCCGGCGCGGTTCGGCCGCGTGGGCCCGAGCCGCCGTCCGGACCGTTCGCAGGATCGTCACCACTCTCCGGGCCGGTGGCCGGTTCATCCATCCGTTCGGACTCGGGGTTGAGATTGTTCATGATTCACCTCGTGTGGCAATTCGCGGCCGGTCTGATCGCAGGGGGCGGCCCGGCCCGCGCACGTTCACGTCGCCTCGCCGGGCTCGTCTGTCTCGGTTTCCTCGGTGAAGTAATCCCGCAGCTTGTCGAAGAAGCTCCTGCGCCGGGGACTCACCTGATTGTGCTCGATCTCGGCGAATTCTCTGAGCAACTCTTCCTGACGAGCCGTGAGGTGCCGCGGCGTCTCGACCATCACCTCGACAAGCTCGTCGCCCCGTCCCCGGCCGCTCACGTCCGGCATGCCGCGCCCCTTGATGCGGATGATTTCCCCGCTCTGGGTTCCTCGGGGAACGGCGACCTTGTCGGGTCCGTCCAGCGTCGGGACCTGGATCTCCGCGCCCAGGGCGGCCTGGGCGAAGCTGATGGGAACCTGGGTGAACAGGTCGTTGCGACGCCGCTCGAAGAACGGGTGCCGCTTGACGACCACCTGGATGCGCAGGTTTCCACGCGGCGCTCCCAGATCTCCCAGTTCGCCCTGTCCGCGTAACTGCAGCCACATGCCGCTTTCCACGCCCGGCGGCACATCGACCTGGAGCCTGGCGGCGGCGGGGAGGCGGCCCGCGCCCCGGCAGGTCGGGCAGGGGTCGGTGATGCGAACGCCGTCGCCTCCGCAAGCCGGGCAGGTGGTGGCCACCTGGAAGAAGCCGCGGGCCTGCACGATCTGGCCGCGGCCGCCACAGTAATTGCAGGTGGTGGCCACCGTTCCTCTGCGTGCCCCCGACCCGCGGCATTCACCGCAAAAATCCTGCCGGCTCACTTCGATCGTGCGGGAAGTGCCGCGTGCCGCTTCCACCAGCTCGATTTCCACCTTCATGAGCAGGTCGGGGCCGGGACGCGGCCCGCGCCGGCGCTCACCGAAGAGATCGCCGAAGAGCCCGCCCCCGAAGATGTCGCTGAACGCCGACATGATATCGTCGGTGGACCGGAAGTCGTGGAAGGCAGCGCCTTCCAGCCCCGCGTGGCCGTAACGGTCGTAGCGCTGCCGCTTTTCGGGGTCCGAAAGAACCTCGTACGCCTCGGCGGCCTCCTTGAACCTCTTCTCGGCCTCCTGGTCACCCGGGTTCCGGTCCGGATGGAACTTGAGCGCCATCTGCCTGTAAGCTTTTTTTACGTCATCAAGCTCGGCATCTCGAGCAACCCCGAGCACCTCGTAGAAATCGCGCTTGGTCGTGGCCATCGGCATGGCGTCTCAGCAGTCCTCATGGACGTTCCCGGATCGGCGTGGGCCGTCCATCGACCCTCCCCGTCTCCATTGATATTTCCAGAATATCATACGACGCCGGTTCGTGACAGATGACCCGATGAGTTACGGAATCGTGCCTCTCGAGCAGGTTTTATAAGGATCGCGACCGGGCGGCTGGTACATTTGCCGCGGCTGCACGGGAAGAGAGCAGCCTTCTCCCGCGGCTCGCGTCCCAGCCACCCGTCCGCAAATCGATCAGCGGACCGATCCCTCGATCCCCGCCGCGCCGGGCTTCTCGTCGTCCTTGATGCTGGTGATCATGGCCTCGGTCGTGAGCATCAAGGCGGCGATGGAGGCCGCGTTCTGAAGTGCCGTGCGCGTGACCTTCGTCGGGTCGATGATTCCGGCCTCGAACATGTCCACGAAGCTGCCGGTATTGGCGTCAAAGCCCACGGCGCCCGACTTCTCCTTGACCTCCTCGGCAATGACGCCGCCGTCGTGGCCCGAATTCGAGGCGATGTGACGGATGGGCTCCTCGAGCGCCCGCAGGATGATGCCGGCGCCCAGCTTCTCGTCGCCGGTCAGCTCGGACTCGAGCTTCTCGACGGCCGGGATCACACGGATCAACGCCACGCCGCCGCCCGGAACGATCCCTTCCTCGGCCGCGGCCCGGGTCGCGTGCAAGGCGTCCTCGATCCGCGCCTTGGTCTGCTTCATGTCGGCCTCCGTCGGGGCGCCGACGCGAATCAGCGCCACGCCGCCGGAGAGCTTGGCGAGCCGCTCCTGGAACTTCTCCTTGTCGTACTCGCTGTCGGTCTCCTCGATCTGACGGCGCAGCTGATCGATCCGCCGCTGGATCTCGGCCTTCTTGCCGGCCCCCTGGATGATCGTGGTCGTGTCCTTGTCGACCTTGATCTGCTTGGCCTGGCCGAGCTGGTTGAGCTGGAGGTTCTCGAGCTTCAGCCCAAGGTCCTCGCTGATCACGGTGCCGCCGGTGAGCACGGCCATGTCGCCGAGCATCGCCTTGCGGCGGTCGCCGAAGCCGGGGGCCTTCACCGCGGCGATGTTCAGCACACCGCGCAGCTTGTTGACCACCAGGGTGGCCAGCGCCTCGCCCTCGACCTCCTCGGCAATGATCAGGAGCGGCTTGCCCGACTGGGCCACCTTCTCGAGCAGCGGAATCATGTCGCGCAGATTGCTGATCTTCTTCTCATGCAGCAAGATCAGCGCGTCCTCGAAGAGCACCTCCATGGTGGTCGGCGAGGTCACGAAGTACGGGCTCAGATAGCCCTTGTCAAACTGCATGCCCTCGACGAACTCGAGCACCGTGCTGGCGGTCTTGCCTTCCTCGACGGTGATCACGCCGTCACGGCCCACCTTCTCGACCGCGTCGGCCAGCATGGCGCCGATGGTCGGGTCGTTGTTGGCCGAGATCGAACCCACCTGGGCGATCTCTTCCTTCTTGGAGACCGGCCTCGAGAGCTTTCCATGAAGCTCCTCGATCGCCACCTCGACCGCCTTCTCGATTCCCCTGCGGATGGCCGTGGGGTTGGCGCCCGAGGTCACGTTGCGAAGGCCTTCGCGATAGATCGACCGGGCCAGGATGGTTGCGGTCGTCGTGCCGTCACCGGCCACGTCCGACGTCTTCGAGGCCACCACGTTGACCAGCTTGGCGCCCATGTTCTCGAACGGGTCGGCCAGCTCGATCTCCTTCGAGACGGTGACTCCGTCCTTGGTCACCAGCGGACCGCCGAACGACTTGCTGAGAATCACGTTACGGCCGGTCGGGCCAAGCGTCGAGCCGACCGCCCTGGCGAGAATGTCGACGCCGCCGAACATCTTGCGACGGCCAGCATCGGAAAAGATCAATTGCTTTGCCACGGACATTTGCTCCTCGGACGGATGGATGGAAAGACCAGCAGCGATGCCGCGTTACTTCATGATCTTGGCCAGGATGTCGGACTCGCGGAGGATCTTGATCTCCTCGCCGTCGACCTTGATCTCCGTGCCCGAGTACTTGCCGAAGAGGACCTCGTCACCCTCGACCACGCCGATCGGGGCACGCTCGCCGGAATCCAGGAGCTTGCCGGGGCCCACGGCAAGGACCTTGCCGCGCTGGGGCTTCTCCTTCGCCGTATCGGGGAGCACGATGCCTCCGGCCGTCTTCTCCTCGGCCTCAATCTGCTGGATCACCACCCGGTCCTCGAGCGGACGAATCGTGTTCTTTGCCATCGCCTTGTCACCCTTATTCAAGAATTGCCTGAAAAGTCAGTGTTGCCGGATAGTCGTCGCTGCGTGACGGGAACCTGTGATCACATCATCCCCATGTCACCCATTCCGCCCATGCCACCCATACCTCCCATGCCGCCCATTCCACCCATGCCACCGCCCATTCCTCCACCGTGGGGGTCATGGCCGGCCGGCTCCTTCTTCTTGGGTGGCTCGGCGACGAGCGCCTCGGTGGTCAAAAGAAGACCCGCCACGGACGCCGCATTCTGAAGGGCCATGCGCGTGACCTTGGCGGGGTCGACGATGCCTGCCTCCAGCATGTTGCCCCACTGGCCCGAATCGGCGTTGTAGCCGTAATGGGCGTCGTCGCTGCGCTTGATGCGGCTGACCACGACGGCCCCGTCCACGCCCGCGTTCTCGGCGATGTACCGGGCCGGCTGTTCGGCGGCGCGGCGGACGATCTCAGCGCCCATCTTCTCATCGCCGGTGAGCTTGAGGCCGTCGATCGCCTTGCTGGCGCGGATCAGCGCCGTGCCTCCGCCGGGGACGACTCCCTCCTCGATGGCCGCGCGGGTGGCGTGCAGGGCATCCTCCACCAGCGCCTTGCGCTCCTTCATCTCGGTCTCGGTCGCGGCGCCCACGTTGATCTGGGCGATGCCGCCGGCGAGCTTGGCAAGCCGTTCCTGAAGCTTCTCGCGGTCGTACTCGCTATCGGTCGTGGTGATCTCCTTGCGGATCATCTCGGCCCGGCCCTTTATCTCCTCCGACGAGCCCGAGCCTTCCACGATGGTGGTGTTCTCGCTGTCGATCGTCACCTTGCGGGCGCGGCCCAGGTCGCTGAGCTGGATGCTTTCCAGGTCGATTCCCAGGTCCTTGAAGATGGCTTTGCCGCCGGTCAGCACCGCGATGTCGCCGAGCATCGCCTTGCGGCGATCGCCGTAGCCGGGCGCCTTCACCGCGGCCACCTTCAGAATGCCGCGCAGCTTGTTGACCACCAGGGTGGCCAGCGCCTCGCCTTCCACGTCCTCGGCAATGATCAAGAGCGGCTTGCCGGACTTGGCGATCTTCTCCAGAAGCGGGATCAGCTTCGTGGGGGAGCTGACCTTCTCCTCGTGGATCAGCACGTAGGTGTCCTCGAGCACGACCTCCATGCGGTCGGCGTCGGTCACGAAGTGCGGGCTGAGGAAGCCGCGATCAAACTGCATGCCCTCGACCACGTCCACCGTGGTCTCGAAACCCTTCGCCTCCTCGACGGTGATCACGCCGTCGGTCCCGACCTTCTCGAACGCGTCCGCCAGCTTCTCGCCGATCGAACGGTCATTATTGGCCGCGATCGAGGCCACCTCGGTGATCTCCTTCTTGCCGGAGACCTTCTTGGACTGGCTCTTGACGTTCTCGACCACGGCCTGCACGGCCTTGTCGATGCCGCGCTTCAGCGCCATCGGGTCGGCGCCGGCGGAGAGCGACTTGAGACCTTCCTTGTAGATCGCTTCAGCCAGCACGGTCGCCGTGGTCGTGCCGTCGCCGGCCGCGTCGGAAGTCTTCGATGCCGCTTCCTTGACGAGCTGGGCCCCCATGTTCTCGTAGGGGTCCGTCAGCTCGATCTCCTCGGCGACCGTCACGCCGTCCTTCGTGACCGTCGGCGCGCCCCATCCCTTGTCGATCACCGCGTTGCGACCGCGCGGGCCCAGCGTGCTCCGCACCGCCCGGGCCAGCTTGCCCACGCCACTGGCCAGCTTTTGACGAGCCTCGTCTTCGTACGCCAGAATCTTCGCCACGTTCGATCTCCTTTGCCGTATTCTGCATGTGCGCCGAGGACTGACTGCCCGGCACCCTCTGCGAGTCACGTCTTGTCGACAGCTTCTCCACAGCAAGATGGTGCACCGAAATGCAACTCATGTACCACGCCGCCCGAATTGCATAAACATTGATGCGGAAACGGTTTTCGTCGAGTGGTCTGGAATGGACGGCCATCCTCCCTCTGCCAATGTGGCAGCCTCGGCCGCTTTTTGTCATTCCGTGGCCGGCCGGCTGTTGACAGACAGCCTCTAAAGTTTTACTACTGTCAGACCAGTGCCCGAGAAAAGGTTCCGGGGAGGGCACGGGAGCATTCCACATGATACGGCGAGTGCTGTGCGTGGCCGCGTTGATGCTGTCTCTGCCCGGTCTTGCGGGCTCGGGGCCGCCAGGCGTGCTCGCCAGGGACCGGCTCGCCGCGCTTGTCGAGCGGCAGGACAAGGCCAGGGTCCGGTTCGGGGAGGAGCTGCGCGGGGACCGGGACGGAGGCCCGGAAAGACGCGGTCGACCGTTACCACGCCGTTACGGCCGCGAACACGGAAGAGGCCCTGAACCTGATTCGCGACAACCCGGAGGATCCCACGGACGTCGAGGCTATCGAGTTCGTGATCGCCTCGGCCAAGGCAGGCCCCGGCGACCAGTCGTACCGGGCGATCGGCCTGGCACGGCGCGACCACATCCGCGACCCGGGTATGGGCCGCGTCTGCGCACGGCTCTTTTATTTCGCACATGCCCCGGAGGCCGAGGCCCTGATGCGCTCGGTGCTCGAGCAGAACCCGAACCACCTCGACCGTGGCCGGGCTTGCCACGCGCTGGCGAGTTACCTGCTCAACCAGGCCAGGATGGTCACGCAGGTCCGCGCGCGGCCGCCGGCGATCGACGAGTATGTGCACGAGCGGCACAAGGCGGCCACGACCCGGTTCGTCGACCAGGCCGACGTTCCTGGACTGGAGCGGCAAGCCGAGGCCTTGCTGGAGCGGGTCGTCGCCGAGTTCGGCGCGATTCCGGACTGGTACGATCAGCGGCCATTGGGGGTGATCGCCGCCGGCGAGCTCTTCGCCCGGCGCAACCTTGCGATCGGCCAGGTAGCACCTGAGATCACCGGCCACGACCAGGACGGCAGCCAATTCGTGCTCAGCGAGTCTCGCGGCAAGGTCGTCGTGCTGACGTTTTCGGGGAACTGGTGCGGACCCTGCGTGGGCATGTATCCCCAGGAGCGAGAGCTCGTCGCGCGCTACGCGGGCAAGCCCTTCGCGCTCCTGAGCGTGAACACCGACGCGGATGTTCAGACGCTGCGCGCCGCCGTGGCGAAGAAAGAGATCACCTGGCGCTGCTGGTGGGATGGTGGCATGACCGGGCCGATCACCAGCCGCTGGGGGGTTCTTTCCTTTCCCTCGATCTTCGTGCTCGACCCCGCGGGCGTGATCCGCTTCAAGGACGTCCGCGGGGACGACCTGGATCGTGCCGTGGCTGCGCTCATCGCCGAGCAGGCCGGACATTGACACGAGGGATCGGTTCCGCGCCTCCGACCGCACCGACGGTCCAGCCGATTGCTCCGTCCCGGCGGCCGGTATACCCTCGAACGGGTTGTGGTCCCTGATGGCGTGGTCAACCGGAGGCGGAACGATGCGCGGAATGGCTGGAAGGAAGCGGATGAAGCTTGGCCTGGCGAGCCTGCTCTGCGGGCTGGCGCTGGTGGGCGGGCGGGCAGTGGAGGCCACCGGGCAGGACCAGCCCACCCAGCACCCCGTCGTGGCCCTCTGGCCGGCGGGAACTCCGAGTGCCAAGGGTTCCGATCCGCAACTCGACGTCCCCACCCTGACGGTCTGGCTGCCGCCGCCGGAAAAAGCCACGGGAGCCGCGGTGGTCATCTGCCCGGGCGGGGGCTACGGCATGCTGGCGATGGACCACGAAGGCAAACAGGTCGCGGAGTGGCTCAACTCGCTGGGCGTCTCGGCGTTCGTACTGAAGTACCGGCTCGGTCCGCGGTATCACCACCCGGCCATGCTCCAGGACGCCGCCCGGGCGATCCGCACGGTCAGGGCGGCCGGTCCCCAGAAATGGAACATCGACCCGCGCCGGATCGCCATTCTCGGGTTCTCGGCCGGAGGACACCTGGCCTCGACGGCCGGCACGCATTTCGACGCCGGCAAGACCGATGCCGAGGACCCCATCGAGCGTGTCAGCTCGCGGCCAGACCGGATGATCCTGCTCTACCCTGTGATCGCCCTGGCCACGCCGTATGGACATACCGGTTCCAAACGAAACCTGCTGGGCGACCATGCCCCGGACGAACTCGTTCATTCGCTGTCCAACGAGACCCAGGTGACCTCCGCGACGCCGCCGACTTTCCTGGCACACACCAATGAGGACACGGGCGTACCCGCGGAGAACAGCCTGCTTTTCGTGATGGCGCTGCGGGCCGCGAAGGTGCCCGTCGAGTTCCACCTCTTCGAGAAGGGCCAGCACGGCCTGGGGCTGGGCCGAGGCGCTCGCCAGTTCGGCATCGGTCCCAACGCGGCGTTTGGGGAGTGGCCGAAGCTCTGCGCGACCTGGCTCAAGGGTCAAGGTTTCCTGGACAGCGGATCAAAATCCGAGCGGCCCTGAGACCAGGCCTGGCGTCTGGCAGGCAATAAAAAAACCGGCCAGAGACTCCGTATCGTACGACTACCTCTCCCTTAGTCGTACGGTACGAAATCAACTGGCCGGTTAGCGGGATGGGAACTCCAGAAGCCTTGCTTCGAGCTCAACCATTGTTCGAGAAAGGGCGAGCGGGGGGTCGTGCGAGGCGTCCCGCTCGCCCTTTGGCGGGGGAGCCGTTCTACCGGAGCAGAACGACCGTCGCCAGTGGGGTGGCTGCTTGTAAGATGAAGCTCTGCCTGAGCTACCTGGCTGCGTATGTCTCGTGCAGCCTTTGTTTTCTTCTTCTCTTCCAGGTCACGTCAGGGTATAGAGCAAACACAATGCCAGAGACTTTCTCCGAACTTGAGACAAATCGATTCTCCCCCGGCCCGCTCTCGTGCCGCTGCCGGACTGCGAGAGGCGATCGGGAGTTACGTCGAGGGCTCTGAGCGCATCCCGGCTCGCGGAATATCGCGCGCTCTCCACGCCGCGAAAAACCCGAGTCACTTTCGTGTGCACGGCCGCCCAAGAATCCAGCAGACAGAGGGAGGGTGACCTGGGCACTCCCACGTTCTTCCTGCCTGGCCACTGGGGATCGGGCCGCGGATCCATTACTCTTGACTGGCCTCGAGACGCCCCTGGTGCTCCGGACCCGGGCGCCCGTTCCTTCAGGCGGCTCTCCGTCCGCGCCGTGATCAGGAGTCTTCCCGGATTGACGACGCAACCCGCAGTTCGCGCCGCTTCACCGGCGCTCGATGCACTGGCCGCGGCGGTCGACCACTGGATTCACCAGCGCGACGCGACGAAGCTGGTTCGATGGTTGGGCCGGGAGCTGGACGCCGACGGCGTTCCGGTCCGCCTGGACCTCCTTGAATGGTGGGACTGTGTTGCCGCCTTGATGCGCGCCGCACGCAGCCGCCCGGGCTGGCCACAGCCCGTCGAGGAGCGCGTGCTCGGCCTGCTGCGCGCTGCCTTGCGTTTCTCCAGGCCCGCAGGCTCCATCGCCACCGACCTTGACGGTGGCACCAGGGATGCGGATCACCGGGCTCTTTTTGCCGAGCTTTTCGATCGCCATTCTCGGGCCGCCGAAGGGCGCGTGCTCGGCTGGTGGCTGGGACGCCAGAGCCGCAAGGTCGTTCCACCTCCCTTGCCGGCCTGGTCGTGCCAGCGCCGCGTGCTGGCGGTACTGCGCGGAGGCTGGAAGAAGGACGACGACCTGCTGGTCGTCGATCATCGCGGCACAACGGCCCAGACCCGGCTGGAGCTGGTGGGCGCGGGCTGTTCCTGGCTCGGCCCGGAATGGCGGCAGCCCGGCCTGGACGCACTCACCACAGCAGCGCGGCCGGGAACGTGGGTGACCAGCTCGGCCGCCGATTGCCTGGAATGGTCTTACCGCTCCGGCGCTTTGCGGCTCCGACAGCTTGCCGTACTCTTCCGCGGCCGCAAGACGGCGCTGCTGGCCGTCCAGGCCGAGGCCGGAACGCTCGCCGGAACCCTCTGCCATACCGAGTTCTGTCTTCCGCCCGGAATCACGGCCGAGCGCCTTGAAAACTGTCGCGGAATGCTCTTGCGCTCCGCCCGGGGCCGCGTGAAAGCCCAGGCGCTCCCGCTCGCCTTGCCGGCCGCGCCCTACGACACCGACCGCGGCCACCTTCGCGCGGCCGATGACGGGACTCGCCTGTCGCTCGCCGCCATGGCGCAAGGACGAAAGCTCTGGATGCCGCTCCTGCTCACCTGGGATCCCAGGCGCTGCCGCAGGCCGCCAAACTGGAGGGTGCTCACCGTTGCCCAGCAGTCCCGCGTCTGTGCCCCCGACACCGCCTTTGCGGTGCGCGTGAGCTGGGGACGTGAAGATACGCTCGTGATCTATCGCAGCCTGGCGCACCCGCCTCGAGATCGTTCCTGGGTTACCAGACCAGTGCGCGGTGGCTGGTTGGCCGGTTCACGACCGACGGGCTCGTCGAGCCGCTCCTGAGCCTTGATTGAAGGTCAGGAGCCAGACCACGTGCTGCCGCATGAGGCCACGTGCGCTGTCCTGGCGGCTGCACGAGGCCGTCGGCCCTGTCCTCGCGCAGGGCTCGAACCGCGGGCAGATTGGCAGGTACACGGCATTTGCACCGTGGTCTCAACAAGGACGGCATGTCATGCGATGGCATGCCGAGCACGCACTCCAGAGTAAGGCGTCAACGCCAATGGATGCTGCGAACCTGGAAGCGACCCGCGCTTCGTCCGGCGCGATATGAGGAGCCAAGCAAGCGAGATCGCAGAAGGGCGCGGGGGGAAGTGACTCGGCAGGACATGATGAACCGGCTGAGACGTGCGTCGCCACAACTCCGCGGCTGGCCCGGGAAAGTGAAAAAAACGAGAGGATTGTCGTCGCGGCTCTTGCCCGTCGTGATGTAGGTTGGAATAGGGTTTGCACGAATAGCATCAAAGAAGCAACATAGATCCCCTTTCTTGCAGGACCTGGCATTCATGCGTGTCCAACGGACTCGGCTGGCGGGCAGTGTAACCAGGCTTCTCGGAGCCGGTGCTCTCTTGCTGTGCGGGCTACCCGCGGCAAGGGCCCAGCAGCAGGCCAACCCGGCCGCATCACCGACACCGCCGAACGCGGCAGCGGCCGCACGTTCCCAGGCCGGCCGCCCGGCGGTGCCGGATCACATCCACCCCCAGGCTTACGCTCCCCAGCGGCGCCGGAGCATCGTCCAGCACTATGCGTACCCCTACCCCGGTTACTACAACAGCGATCAGACGGCCGGATTCCGCAATCCGGGCGGAGTGGGACGCTATGCCGAGTACTATCCGCCCGGCGACCGCTTCCAGGTTGAGAACGACCCGGTGCGCGTGGCCCAGTTCGGGGTCGGTGGCTATCCCAGCCGCGCCGAGCAGATGCAGGCGCAGCAGATTGGCATCTCGCGGTACAACTCGATCCAGCGGCATATCGACAACTACGCCATGCCGCGGTTCGTCTACGGCATGGGCTTCGGCGTCGGCAACTTCGGCGGATTCTGGTGAGCCTGGAAGTTCCGCGTGCCGTGCGCTGCACTTGAAGTGAGCAGGCGCTGGTGGGGCCGTGCGCCTTCGGACTGCGCACAGCCCGCATGCTGGGTCTGGCCGGCCGGCACCTGGATATCACTCTTCCTCAACGCCCGCGCGCGACTTCTTGTACTTCTCGACGATCTGCTGCTGGACGTTGGGCGGGACCGGCTCATAACCGCGCAGCTCCATGGTGAAGGAGCCCTGGCCGGCGGTCATGCTTTTGAGGTTGGTGGCGTAAGAGAGCATCTCGGCCAGGGGGACGATTGACTGGATCACCTGGAGGTTGCCGGGGATCGAGTCCATACCGGAGATGTGGCCGCGCCGGGTGGACATGTCGGCGGAGATGTCGCCGAAGCTGGTTGCAGGCACAGTCACCTCGACGGCCACGATCGGCTCCAGGAGGACCGGCGAGGCTTTCTCGAAGGCCTTGCGGAACGCCGTCGCCGCAGCGGTCTTGAAAGCCTGTTCCGAGCTGTCCACCGGGTGGTCCTTGCCGAAGTAGACCTCGACTTCCATGTCGACCACCTGATTGCCGGAGATCACCCCCTTCTCCATCTGCTCGCGCACGCCCTTCTCGACGGCGGGTATGTACTGGCCGGGGATGGTGCCGCCCTTGACGGCGTTCGAGAAGTTGAATCCCTTGCCCCGCTCCAGCGGGCGCACCCGCAAGTGCACCTCGCCGAACTGGCCGCGGCCTCCGGTCTGCTTCTTGTGCCGGTGGTCGGCCTCCGCATTGCCCAGGATGGTCTCGAGATACGGAACGTGCGGGATGTGCGTGGTCATCTCCAGCTTGTAGCGATTCTTGAGCCGCTGCTGGATGATGTCCAGATGCAGGTCGCTCATGCCCGAGATCACCAGCTCGTGGGTCTGCACGTCGCGGCGGATCGAGAAGGTCGGGTCCTCATCGGCGATCTTGGCCAGCCCGGCAGAGATCTTGGCCTCGTCCTCCCGGGCCTTCGGCTGCACGGCGCGGGGGACCATGGGGGTGGGGAACTTGATCGGCCGTACCCGCAACTGGGCCACCGTCGTATTGCCGCCCACGTTGCTGAGCGTGTCGGAGACGTGCAGTTCCTCGAACTTGGCAATCGCCACGATGTCGCCGGCGATGGCCTCGGTCACCTCTTCCTGCTGCTTGCCCTGGAGCACGTAGATGTGCCCCGCCTTGCCGGTCCTGCCGTTGCGCAGATTCACGATCGTGGTGTCGGGCGTGAGCCGGCCGCTGAGGATCCTCAGATAGCCCATCTTGCCCATGAACTGGTCATTGGTGGTCTTGAACACCTGGGCCACCAGGGTGCCATCCTCCGCGGGCATGATCTCCTCTTCCGGTTCCGCGTCGACCGCCTCACCGTTGCCGCGGGTGCCATAGCGGTGCACGTCGGCGGGGCTCAGGCCGCAGGTGGCGATCAGATCGAGGAGTTCCCTGACTCCCAGGTCCTTGCGGGTGCAGACGCAGAGGACGGGAACCAGTTTGCCTGCGGCGATGGCGTCATGGGCGGCCTTGCGCAGCTCGTCAACACCGATCGCCTCTCCCTCCAGGTAGCGCATCATCAGCTCTTCGTCGGTCTCGACGATCTGCTCGACGACCATCTGGTAGGCCTCGGTCGGCGGCAGCGGACACTCCGGCGGGTTCGCCTCATGCTCCTGGAGTACATCGATGACTCCTGTGAACGTGGATCCATGGCCTACCGGCACGTTGAAGGGCACGCACTGCGAGCCGAAGTGCTCGCGGATCGCCTCCAGGTCGGAACGGTAGTCCACATTCTCGGCGTCCATCTTGGTGATGGCGATGAACCGGCCCAGCCCGCACTTGCGTGCTTCCTGGAACATCCGCCGCGTGTTTACCTCGATGCCCGAAGGACCGGAAACGGCCAGCACCACGTTCTCCACGGCCGCCAGCGCGCTCAAGGCATTGCCGATGAAATCGGGATAACCGGGCGAGTCCACCAGGTGGATCTGCTTGCCGGTCCAGGCAAGGTGGCCCAGGTGGCAGTCGATCGTGAAGTGCCTGCGCTTTTCCTCGTCGTCGATATCCAGCGTGCTGGTTCCCTCGTCCACCGACCCCTTGCGCGTGATGGCGCCAGCCGCAAAGAGCAGGGCGTCGGCAAGGCTGGTCTTGCCCGACGCCCCATGTCCAACCAGGGCAACGTTGCGAATATCGGCGATGTGATAGGTTGTGGTCATGGAACGAGAATCTCCGATGGATCGGCCTTGATGGCGAATGGAACGTGGTTCGGTACGGTCGCGTGCGCAGACGGTGCTTCAGCCTTCGTCCGGTACGGAGGCAGCACCTCTTCGTTCTGGCGTTTTTGAGGCGCGTGCGATGGCCTCGGCCAGCGAGAACCGACCGTCGTAGAGAGCCCGACCGACAATGCAGCCGGCGATCGGCAACTGGCTGAGACGACCGATGTCGCTGAGGCTGCCCACGCCGCCGGAAGCGATCACCGGCGCCTTCACCCGCACCGCCAGGTCCTGGGTGGCTTCAAGATTCGGGCCCTCGAGCATGCCGTCCCGCGCAATGTCGGTGTAGATGATGCCGGCCAGCGGCAGCCCACTGAACTCCCCGGCCAGGGTCGCGGCGTCGACCGAGGACGTCTCCAGCCAGCCCTCGGTGGCCACCTTGCCCGAGCGGGCGTCGAGCCCCAGCAGCAACCGGCCGGGATAGGACTCGATCATCAACCGGAACCAGTCCGGATCGCGCACGGCACGGGTGCCGACGATGACCCGATCGACCCCGGCGCGAAGCCAGCGCTCGATCATCGCTTCGTCGCGGATGCCGCCGCCAAGCTGGCAGGGCACCCGCACCGATTCGAGGATCTTCCGCACGGCTGCTTCATTCGCCGGCCGGCCCGATTTCGCACCGTCGAGATCGACCAGGTGAATCCGGCTCGCCCCTTCGCCCTGCCATCGCGCGGCCATCGCCGCCGGGTCGTCGCCAAAGACGGTCTCACGGTCGTAATCGCCCTGACGGAGACGGACACACAGCCCTCCGCGCAGGTCGATCGCCGGGATCACTTGCATGGGTTCACCAAAACGACAGAGGTCCTTCAACAACCTCACACTGTATCTCTGACCGCGGGTCGCCGCAAGTTGCGAGTCCGCCTCAGAGTGCCGCGAAGTTGGCGTACATCGCCAGGCCCACGCGCTGGCTCTTCTCGGGGTGGAACTGGCAAGCCATGAGGTTCTCGCGCCAGACGATGGCCGCGAACGGGTCGGGATAAAGAGCCACGGCGGCGACGTCGTCGGGGTTGCCGGCAACGGCGTGGTACGAATGCACGAAATAGACCGACGGCTCGGGACCCAGCCCCGCCAGCAAGGGAACGTCCCGTCGCGCCGCGAGCGTGTTCCAACCCATGTGCGGGATCTTCAGGCCTGGACGCGAGACGAACCGCTCGACCTTCCCGGGCAAAAGTCCCAGGCCCTGGTGCGCGCCGTCCTCGCTGCTGCTCTCAAAGAGCAACTGGAGCCCGAGGCAGACCCCCAGGCATGGCGTGCCGGCACGCACGGCCTCCACGAACGCCGCGCCCAGCCCGCTACGATCGAGCTCGGCCATGGCGTCGGCGAATGCCCCGACTCCGGGCAGGATGACGTGACTGGCCCGGCGCACGGTATCCGGATCGGAAGTCACCACCGCCTGGTGCCCGACGGCCTCGACGGCCTTCTGCACGCTCCTCAGGTTGCCCATCCCATAGTCGATGATCGCGATCATGAAAGCGGATCCCGGCAGAGCCCCTGCAATTCACCGCAGCGATCGTAGCAGCGCCGGCGCGGCGCTCGCAACGCTTCGAGCCGGGTGGCTCAGCGCCTGGGTACCGGCTGCGCGGCCGGGGCGGTCGCCACCGGCTGCCAGCGCAGGTCGTCATCGGCGCTGAATCCCGAGGAATCGTCGGGGAAGACGGCGCGGCGCGAGGGAGGGGTGGGCGAGAGCAGCGAGATGGTTCCGGTCTGCGTCTCGGTATCCTCCGCGGCCGTGGGCAGGTCAAGCTCGCCGGGGATGCTGGCGGCGGGCGGTTTGCGCGGCTTGCGCGTGGTCCGGCCGGCCGGCAAGGTACGCGGCCGCGTGCTGGCGTCGTCAGGATCCGGGAGTGCCTTTCCCCCGGCGCGTGCGCCGAGCCGCGTCCCCGAATCCAACCCGCGATCCCTGAGGACGTTGCGCGCGTCGTCAAGCCGCGCGGCCAGGTCTCCGTTATGAATCTGCTCCTGGACCAGGCGGTCCTCCATCGACCGCGATTCTTCCTTCAGCCGCGCCACCTCGGTCCGCAACTGCTCGTTCTCGAACTGGACATGGCTGAGGCTGACCTTGAGCTGGCTCGTCGACGGGCCAGTCCTCAGGAAGCTCTCGCGGTCCGCGCAGCCCGCCGTGCCGCAGAGCGCCAGCGCCAGCAGCGCCAGGCCGGCTCCAGACTGCCTCGGCGCAGCGCAAGGCCTGGCTGACGGCGTGGTTGCGAATCGCCGCAAGCGCGAAGGCCCCAGGCATGGAGAATCGGTCCTGTGCGAGCCCACGGCATCCTGTGTTCAAAAGTACATCGAAGCGGTGATGACGTTCCAGTCTTCTTTTCGACCGTTCGAGGGGCGGATGTTGCGAAATTCCGGCTCAGTTCCGGGGCGACCAGGGAGCACCCGAGAATCCCTCGGTGGTCTTGGCGGCATAGTCGGGGGGCGGGCGGTCCTCGGGCATCTCGGCGGGGACCTGGGACGCCGGGGAGCCATGCGAACCGCGGATCCGCCGCGCCGTGCGCACCACGGTCATGATCAGGAACGTCGCCAGTGCCCCGACCATGCCGCTGAGCAGGATGACGATGCCCAGCCTGCTTGTCAGGTTTCCGAGCCGGAAGGGGAAGGCGACGGTCACGAGCGTGTCATTGGCCCAGATGAACCAGAGCATGAGCCCCAGCAGGATGGCCGAGCCGACCAGCCTGCGGTACACCCAGAGGTTGCGGATGATGGACGGCCGCAGCCGCCTGTACTGGTAAGCCATGGATGACGCTCCCTGCTCATGGGCGATGGCACCATCTCAGTCTGGTATCGACACCCGGACTCCCAGCATGTGCCAGAAGAGCCAGCCGATGGTGGCGAACTGGATCCGGAAGCAGTCGTTCCAGGTCCACGGCCAGGACAGGAGCATGGCGACGGCTCCCATGCTCAGGTAGGGCCCCAGAGGGAGTTCGCGATCGGCCGACGATAATTGCTGGCCCCGGATCCATTTCCGCACGTAAATGGAAAGTTTCCAGAGCGCGTGGGCGAGCCCGAAGAAGGCCCCGGCGAAGAAGGACAGGATCGCCGCCTGCCAGCCCAGGAACGCGCCGATCATCCCCATGAGCGTCACATCGCCAAAGCCCATCGCCTCACGCCGGAAGACCCAGGTGCCAACCACCCGCACCGTCTGGGTGATCCCGCCGCCGATGACCAGCCCCAGAACCCCCGTCCAGAGCCCATGCGCGGTGGTGGTCGCGGCCGCCGGCTCGAGCCGCAGCCCTGGCATGGCGGTCCCCAGGGCGAGCCCCAGAACCATCCCGGTGAGGGTGATCGAGTCCGGGATGATGTAGAGGTCGTAATCGATGAAGGTCGCTGCCACCAGCAGGGCCACCAGGATTGCGTGATAGCCCAGGCGCGCCAGGGGCAGACCGATGTCATAACCGTACCGCCCGCGCTCGCCCAGAATCACGTCCACATAGAAGACCCCGACGAATAGCAACCCCACGAGCAGCTCGATCAGTGGATAGCGCCGGGAGATGGGAGCACCGCACTGCCGGCACTCCCCGCGCAGGGCCAGCCAGCTCACGATCGGGATATTGTCGTAAGCCGCGATCGGGTTCCAGCAGTGGGGACAGCGGGAACTGGGCCAGATCACGCTCTTCTCCCAGGGGATCCGGTAGATACAGACGTTCAGAAAGCTGCCCACGACCGTGCCGATCGCGAAGACGAAGCAGCCAAGCAGCACCAGGACCGGTCCCATCACAAGCACGGCGGCAGGTTCTCCCGGAAGGCGTCAGGATCAGCGGGCCAGAGGTCCAGAATCAAGGCGGCGATCTCCTCGGGTGCGCGGTCACGGGTCTCGATGGCAGCGTCCGCGACTTCCTCGTACAACGGCGTGCGCTGCGCGAGCACGTGGGCGACCTCGGCGACCGCCCCGGCGGTTGTGAGTGCCGGGCGCTCGCGGCCCGCTCGCACGTCGGACTCGATCCGCTGCGCCAGGGCGGCCGGCTCGGCCCGCAGCCAGACGACGATGCCAAACGCGCGCAGCAGCCGGCGGTTGACCGCACGAAGCACGGTGCCGCCACCGCTGGCCAGCACAGCGCCCGGGTATTGCGTGGCCAGCGCCCGCAAGGCGAGCTCTTCCCAGTCGCGGAAGACCTCCTCTCCCGACTCGGCGAAGATTGCCCGGATCGGCCGTCCGGCCCGCGTCTCGATCTCGTGATCCAGGTCCAGAAACGGGCGCCGCCGGGATCCGGCTACCATCGTGCCCACGGTGGTCTTGCCGCTTCCTCTATAGCCCACGAGGACCAGACCGGGGCCGCGGCGATCACTCGAGATCGGCGTGGAAGGATGGCTCATTCGTCGCGTACTTGCCCCAGCTTCCGTTTCAAGGCGGTTTTCATGACCTCGAGCGGGGCGTCTTGCCCCGTGTAGATCTTGAACTGGAGGGCGGCCTGGCGGAGGAACATGTCCACACCGCTGATCGTGACGGCCTGGCGTTCCCGGCCCAGCTTCAGCAGCATCGTGCTCTCGGGGTGGTAGACCGTGTCGAAGAGCACGATGCCGGGACGGGGAAACGCCGCCGGCGGCAGCGCCGTGTCGTCCACGTTGGGGTACATGCCCACCGGAGTGCAGTTGATGATCACGTCGGCGATGGCCGTGGCACGCTGCGACCAGGTGATCATCCGGCATCCGACCTCCTCGGCCAGGCTGGTGGCGCGCTCGTCGTGCCGGTTGGTCACGGTGACGTGGGCGCCTCTGCGCAGCACGCCGAAGGCAATCGACCGGGCCACTCCGCCGGCGCCCAGGATGAGCACCTGCTTGTCGATGAGCGGGCTGGAATCCTCGTCGCCGCCGGCGGTCCCCCCCATGGCCGCCTCGAGCGACTCCATGGCCGCGCGGTAGTCGGTGTTGTAGCCGATCCGCCGGCCGGCGGCGTCGAAGACCACCGTGTTGCACGACCCGGTCCGGTCGACGGCGCCCTCCTTCTGCTGGAGGAGAGGGACGATCGCCTCCTTGTGCGGGATGGTCACGGAGCAACCCTTGATTTCCAACCAGAGCAGCTCACGAAAGAACGCCTCGAGTTCGCCGTTGGGAACCAGAAATGGCACCAGCAGCTTGTTCAGACCGAGGTGGCGGAACGCCGCGTTGTGCACCGCCGGGCTCAGGCTCTGCTCGACCGGGTCGCCGATGACGCCGTAAATCTCGGTCTTGGAGTCGATACTGTTGTAGAAATAGTCCTTCTTGAGCACCGCGAACCGGGGCATGCCCACCGCGAAGACGCGCTCCGGGTTGTACCCCGCGTACGTGAAGGGCGCTCCGAACTTCGCACCCAGGATGCGCGTGAAGACGCCGATCTCTCCCATGGCGATCGGGATCGTGGGAAACTTGCCGGTCACGCCCAGGTGGAGCACCCGCGAGGCCTCGGCCAGGGTCGTCGCCGTGGTGGCGACCTTGACGATGTCCGGGTCGAGTTCCTCGCACTGCTCGGCAACGTCCTGGATGTCGGTCGGCGTCGATTTCAGGTTGTGATGGCTGATGATCCGCTTCGTCTTGCCGAAGCGACGGATCTTGGCGGCGATGTCCTGCTCCAGGTCGACGTAATCGACGCCCAGCGCGATCGCCTCACGCAGCAACTGCTGCCGCTTCTCTTCCTGCCCGCGCCAGAGGCCGCCATCGGCGCCTCGGCGGATGGTAAAGACCATGGGGGTGTGCCGCTCCTTGAGGATCCGCTTCAGATCCGGATCCCTGCGCAGGCAATCAATCCGCAGCTCGACCAGATCAGCCCCCGCCCTGGCGGCTGCCTGCCACTCCTCAACCAGCGAGGAATGCCTCCCCCGTCCTATCGTCACGCAAATCATACTGACAGGCCCCGTTTTCAAGAACCTGCGCCCGGATGCCTTGACCACGACCCTCGGAAACAGGCCCCTATCAAGGTCGTTGATTGTACGAGAACCCAGCCGCTCAAGGATAGTGGGACGTCGCGGACCCGTTCGCAAGCCGCTCGCCTCGCGGACCGGCGAGACGGCCGGCCGCGCGATCGATTTCTCATCCTGAGCGCGCGCTCCGAGCCAGAAAGCGCGATTCCTGTTGCGGAGGCCGCACGCCGGCCAGCGCGGGTCGGAGTAAAGGCCCTTTGAACCCGCCAGGTTCGGTGCCGCGGGCGCGTGTCCTCCTTCTTGTGGTCTGGGCAATCCTGTCCCCCCAGGGGCTGCCGGCCGTGCGCGGACACGCCGTGGCCCGGCGACATGCTTTGCCGCGGCCAGGATCTGTCCTCTGAATCTTGTCCCGACCGGGCACTGCTCCGCCCGGCGGCCCGGTGGCCGGGAGCGCTGAGGCGGGCGCATCGGTTGTCCTGGGTCATGTCCCGTCCGGAGGGGCACGAAAATCGGGCCCTGCGCTGCCCGATCCGCTCCCCGGGCGTTTGCGACCGAACTTCTCCTTGCAAAGGAAGGCCTTCTCTCATGGAAAACCTGGCCAATCGGGTGCGGAGGCTGAAGCCTCGGAAAATTTGCATCATCAAGCCAAGCTCGCTGGGTGATATCTCCCACAGCCTTTGCATCTTGCCTGGCCTTCACCATCTCTTTCCCGAGGCCGAGATCACCTGGGTGGTCAGCGCCGCGTTCCGCGGCCTGCTCGATCATCATCCGCTCCTCGCTCGGGTGATCGTCTTCGATCGAGGCAAAACCGGGATCTCATCCAGCGGGGTCGCCGGAATCGGCCGGGTTTGCCGCCGGCTGCTGGCGCACGGGTTCGACCTGACCATCGATCTGCAAGGACTGCTGCGATCCGGCCTGATGACCGCGGCGACCCGCGCGCGGTGCGTGTCGGCATGGCCGACGCACGCGAGGGCGCGCGCTGGTTTTACACCCACCAGGTGACCGCCTCGCGGCTGCGGATGCACGCCGTGGATCGCGTGGTCCGCGTGGTCGAATGCCTTGGTCTGGCGGGGTTCGAGCCGTCCTTCCAGGTCTGCACCAGCGACAAGGACACGTTCTGGGCCGGGCAGGTGCTCGAGGGCGTCCCGAGCCCGCGGCTGGTCCTCAACCTCGGCGCCCGCTGGGTCACCAAGCGCTGGCCCGTGGAACACTTCGCCGAGATCGCCCGGCGCACCGCCACGGAATTCGGCGCGGGGCTGATCTGCGTGGGAGCTGCCGAGGATGCCCCGCTTGCGAGCGCACTGGCCGGCGCCCTTGATCCGCTGCCCCTGCTGGACCTCACCGGCAGGACGACGCTGCCGCGGCTCGCCGCGCTGGCGCGGCAGGCGGACCTGTTCGTCTCGAACGATTCGGGCCCCTTGCACGTGGCGGCTGCCGCCGACGCGAGTGTTGTCGGCATTTACACATGCACGAACCCAGCACTCACGGGTCCTTACGGCCGCAATGTCTCCGCCGTTCAGAGCCAGGTGCCGTGTGCATCGAGCTGCCGGAAGACGTGCGATCGGCTCGACTGCTTCACCGAGCTCACTCCCGACCGCGTCTGGCCCGTGGTGCGCCGGTCCCTGAACCGGTCGATTCGAATGGGCCTTTGCCTGGCCTGAACGTTGTAGGGGTGTGTCCGGTCGCCCTTGCCCTGGATGAATTGAACGATCAGGTCCTGCCGAACTGTTTCTCCAGCTCGGCCTTGGTGAAGACCAGCGCCGTGGGGCGGCCGTGCGGGCAATGGTGCGAGTCGGCCACCAGGTGCCTGCGCGCAGCAGGGCCTCGATCTCCTCGGGCCCGAGCCGGTCGCCGGCCTTCACGGCCGCCTTGCAGGCGACGGTGTGCAGGATGTCGGCCAGGAGTGCATCACGCGACGGGGGGACGGGCTGGGCGTGCAGATGCTCGGCCAGGTCGCGGACCAGGCGGTCGGGCGGCAGATGAGCCAGCATCGCAGGCGTGCCGCGCACCACGACCGTATCGCCGCCGAAGGGCTCCACATCCAGGCCCAGCTCGGCCAGCAGCGCGCGCTGCTCGAGGATCACGGCGGCCTCATCGGCACTCAGGTGAACCGGCTCGGGCACGAGCAGGCCCTGCGATTCCGCCTTGCCCGCGGCCACCCGCTGGCGGAGCTCCTCGTAGAGGATCCGCTCGTGCAGCGCGTGCTGATCGATGACCATCATGCCGTCGCTGGTCTCGGCGATCAGGTAGCTGTCGTGCACCTGGATCGCGCGGGGAGGCAAAGGTCCGGGACGGTCCGGCGGCAGACCCGCATCCCCGTTGGTGTGGGAGCCTGGTTCGCTGCCGGAGCCGGACGCCCCCGGCCGTGCCGCCGGGCCCGAGAATTCCGCCGGGCCCGAGAACTCATTGAAGCTGTCCGCGCCTTCGAACTGGAATTGACCCGGGAGCGACCGGGACCACGCAGGCGGCTCCACGCGGCCCACCGAGTCCGGGATCGCCGGCGCCGGCCGCCCGGAGGATGACGGTTCGAACCACGAGGAGACGAGCTGCCGGTCGGGAGCCCGTGCCGACAGCTCGTAGGTCGCGCCCGTGCCCGGAGCGGGGCCAGCGTGGGCGCCCGGGCTGGTTCCCGCGGCGAAGCCGGCGCTGCCAGCCCGGTCAAGGCCGCCGGCGGTGAAGCCGACCCGGTCATCCATGGTGCCTGCCGGTTCGGCAGGCTGATCCTGGGCGGACTGAAGCCGGGCGTGCAGGTCGCTGGCGAGGAACGTCTGGCGGAGGGTGGAAAGGAGGTGGCTGTAAACGCGCTGGGGGTCGCGGAACCGGACCTCGATCTTCGTCGGGTGCACGTTCACGTCCACTTCCTCGGGTGGAATCTCCAGGTGCAGGAAGGCGATCGGGTTGCGGCCGACCATGAGGAGCCCGCGGTAGGCCTCGCTCAGTGCGTGGCTGAGCGAGCGGTCGCGGACGAAGCGCCCTCCCAGGAAGAGGAACTGGGCCTTGTTGCTCGACCGGCTCTGCGACGGGTGGGCGACGTAGCCCCAGAGCGACAGGCTGTCGAGCTTCCCCTCGATCCAGAGCAGCGATTCGGCCAGCTCGCGGCCGAAGAAGATGGCGATCCGCTCGCGCATGCCGGTCACCGGCGGCAGGTCGTGGACGATCTTGCCGCCGGAGCGGAACGTGAGGTGGACCTCCGGGTGCGCCAGGGCGATCCGCGAGAACGTCTCGGCGACGTGCCCGGCCTCGGTGCTGTCGGATTTCAGGAAGGTGCGCCGGACGGGCGTATTGAAGAACAGGTTACGCACCTCCATCATGGTGCCAGGCGGGCACCCGCAGGTCTTGATCGGGCCGGCAATCCCCGCCTCGATCGCGATCTCCGAGCCTTCCGTTGCGTCGGCCTGCCGCGTCTGGCAGCGTACCCGCGACACCTCGGCAATGGCCGCCAGCGCCTCGCCGCGAAACCCGAGCGTGCGCACCCGGCAGAGATCGTCCACGTCCGTCAGCTTGCTGGTCGCGTGCGGCTGAAACGCCAGGGTGAGGTCCTCCGGGGCCATCCCCAGGCCGTTGTCGGCGATCCGCACCAGGTCCTTCCCCCCGCGCTCCACGCTCACGTCCACGCGTGTGGCGCCGGCGTCGATGGCGTTTTCAAGCAGTTCCTTGACCACGCTCGCCGGCCGCTCCACCACCTCGCCCGCGGCGATCTGGTTCACCACCGACTGCGGTAACTGACGGATCACTCCCATCGTAGCGTCCTCCCTGGTGCCCATCGCCATCGCCAGCTCTGCGTGAGCACCCCCCATTGTACCTTGCTGATCTTGCGTACAGAAAGACGAAGACACAGGAAAGGAAAGGACGGAACGGAACGGCCCGGATTGCGGCAGCGGAGCATGACAGACGGCGCGACCTGACCACTCCCCGGCGCCATTTGCGGGCTTCCGGCTTGTACCACCCAGCAGGCCAGGCCATGATTGGCGAGAGCCTGTGCAGTAGGTATCCAGCAGCCATGGCCGGAGAGCTTCCGGGCCAGACCGGCGTCCCATGCCCCATACCGGCTCTGGCGACCGGTGCTGGTGCTGGTGCTGGTGCCGGTGCCGGTGCTGGTGCTGGTGCTGGCGGTCCATGCAGCGGATCTCCGCCTCGTCGCCGATCGAGGAAGCCTTTCTGCTGCGTTGCGACGGAGAGGGCCTGCGACATGTTTTACTGGATTTATGACTTCTCGAGCACGGAACTGGCGCTCCTGGTTTCGGGCACATTTGTCGGGGTCTTCTGGGCGGGCTGTCTCGTAATCCGGCCGATCCTTCGGTTGATCGTGCGGTCGACCTCCGGGTCCAATGACATCGTCGGCCACATTCTCTCCTGCTTCGGTGTCTTTTACGGCCTGCTGCTGGGCCTGATCGCGGTGGCTTCGTACCAGAACCTGAGCGAGGTGGAATCAAACGTCTCGAAAGAAGTGGTCACACTTTCGGCCCTGTACCTGGATTGCAAGAGCTTCCCCGAGCCCTACAACCAGAACCTGCGCTGGCTGCTGCGCGACTACTGCCGCTACGTGGTCAAGTATGCCTGGCCGCTCCAGCAGCGCGGAATCATCCCGGAGGAAGGCCAGGTGCGCGTGGTGGCCTTTCAGGAGCGGCTCACCACATTTCAGCCGCAGACGAAGGCCGAGGAGATCCTCCACGCCGAGACCCTCCGCCAGTTCAACACGTTCCTCGAGGCGCGTCGGATGCGCATCAACACCGTCACGACCGGAATCCCCGCCGTCCTCTGGTACGTTGTCATCCTGGGCGCCGCCATCAACCTCGCGTTCCTGTGGATGTTCGAGATGCGGCTCATCACCCAGCTTGTCCTGGGAGGGTTGCTTGCCTTTTTTCTGGGGGCCATGATCTTCCTGATCGCGGCGATGGACAACCCGTTCCGGGGCGAGGTGAGCGTGACTCCCGAGGCGTTCGAGAACCTGCACAGGATGATGATCGAGGACTCCTACTGATTGAATGGACAGATGGCTGACGGAGGAAGGGCTCGAAGATGACCAGCGGCATCCAGACCGGCGCATCGACGCGCCGCGACCACATCCGACAGTGGGGCCGCGCGCTGGCCCTGGCCGCGACGAACACGGTGGCGCCGCTGGTCACGTCCGGTTGCGTCCCGGGCTTTCGCACGCGCCCGGAGAAGGTCAAGGTGGGCATCCTGCACTCGCAGACCGGAACGATGTCGATCAGCGAGACCTCGCTGCGCGACGCCGAGATCCTGGCCATCGAGGAGATCAACGCGTCGGGCGGAATCCTCGGCCGCCAGCTCGAACCCGTCGTCGAGGACGGGCGCTCGCGGTTCACGACGGTCTTCCCGAAGAAGGCCCGGAAGCTGCTTGTCGAGGACAAGGTCGCCGTCGTGTTCGGCTGCTGGACATCCGCGAGCCGCAAGGCCGTGCTGCCGGTGTTCGAGGAGCTCGACGGCCTGCTCTTCTACCCGGTCCAGTACGAGGGAAACGAGTCTTCACGCAACATCGTCTACACGGGCGCCACGCCCAACCAGCAAATTCTGCCAGCCATCGACTGGCTCATGAGCGAGGCCGCGGGCGCTCGCAAGCGACTCTACCTGATCGGCTCGGACTACGTCTTCCCGCGTACGGCCAACTACATCATCACCAGGTGCTTGCAGGGCGCAGCGCCCGCATCGTGGGCAAGACCTACGTACCGCTCGGCCATCGTGATTTCAAGGAGACCATCCAGAACATTCGCAAGGCCGATCCGGATGCCATCATCAGTACGATCAACGGCGACAGTAACGCCAGCTTTTACGATGAACTGGCCGCGCAGGGGATCACCGCAAAGCAGCTCCCGGTGCTGGCCACGAGTGTCGGCGAGGACGAATTGCGGGGGATCCTGCCGTCGCGTGTCGCGGGTCATTACTCCGTGTGGAGCTACTTCCAAAGCGTCGAGTCGTCGAAGAACCGGGAATTCATCGACCGGTTTCAAAGCGAGTTCGGCTACGACCGCGTGACCGATGACCCCATCGAGGCCGCGTACTCCCAGGTGCATCTCTGGAAGCTGGCCGTGGAAAAAGCCGGCGGATTCGAGGTGGAGCGGGTCCGGCAGGCCTTGCGCAGGCATCGAGTTCGACGCGCCCGGAGGGACGCTCACCATCGACCCGAAGACTCAGCACGCATACAAGCGATTCCGTCTCGGCCGGGTGCGGGCCGATCGCCAGTTCGAGGTTGTGCACGAGTCCCGGGACCTGATTGCCCCGGACCCCTACCCGCAGGTGGCCTTCCCGGGCTGGCACTGTGACTGGACCGCGGGGGGACTGACCCAAGGTTCTCCGATCAATATTGATGCATGATTCGAATGAATGATCAATGAATCTTCAGAACCATGCGAAGGCTGTGCGTGCACCCGGCATGGACTACCGCTTCCGGACCGCAGCCTACCGCGGCAGCGGCGACAAGGTAGCCGGGTGGAACACCCTGGCACGCGGCCTGGCGGCAGTTGCCCGGTGCCAGCCAGACAGCGAGCGCGCTGAATGGATGGGAACGGGGACGGGACCGGGTCTGGATCGAGATGCGTGTTCGCGGACCGCGGCTGCCCGCTGCGCCCGGGGATGCTCGATTGGTGGCGACAGTAATTTGCCCGTGATCCGCGCGACGTAGTTCGTGCCTGGCCGGGCGCCCGGTGAGCCAGCGAGGTAGGCCGCCGTCGGGGTGGCCAGTCCGCCAGGCGGCGTGCCGACCACCGTGAGCCGGAACGTGTCGCGGAGCGGCAAACGCCACCGCGGACGGAGAGTCACCGTCTGCGTCGCGGCATCGTACCGGGCCGTCACGATCGGGATCAGTCGACCGTCCCTGGTGCCGAACTTCGCATCCGGGCCGGACCAGACCAAGCGGTAATTCGCGAGGTCCTCGGCGCGCATGGGATCGATGGGCAAGCTGAACGTGACCAGCAAGGAGGTCGGCTGGTCGTGGACCCCGAGGCGTTGCAGGAGGATGACCGTCGGCGACGTCGCTTCGACCTCGAACGCGCCGATGTCCGGCGCCTTACCCTGAGGACGGAAAATCCCGCGCTGGTCGGTCAGAACCCCGCCGATGGTCACACCGGCGTCGATGGCCGGACTGCCCGGCAGCAACGCCCGTGTGAAGGTAGGTCCACCGTGATCGCCCAGTGGACCAAGCAGCGGGTTGGTGTTCACGAGGTCGGTCGCAGCCAGAGCGATCGGCGGAACGTCGGAGAAGAGGTTGTGTCCCAGAGACACGTAGGAACCGTTCGAGTTGAAGGACAGCGCCAGGTTTCCACCCTGAGGATTGGAGAGGAGCGAGTCGCCGAGCGTCAGCACCGGCCCCTGAAGCTCCGAGAGCGCGATGCCACCGCCGCGCGTTGCCGAGTTGTCGCTGATCGTCGAGAACACGATGCGGCCGAGAGAGCCGAGAATTCCGCCGCCGTCGAAGGCGCTATTGCCGCTCACGGTGCAGTTGGTCATGAGCAGCGGAGCATTGCCGCACCAGATGCCGCCCCCCTGCCCGGTGAATCCCGAAACGCCGCCGACCGTGACCACCTTGTTGCCGCTGACGGTCGAGCCGGTGATCGTCAGTCCGAAAGGCGGGTTGGAGCAGATGATCCCGCCTCCCGCTCCGCCGCCATACTGGACCTCACCGATGGCGGTGTTGTCGCTCAAGGTGGAGTTGCTGACCGTGATCGGACCCTCGCTGAAGATGCCCCCGCCCACGCCGCCACCACGCCCTCCGGTCCCATCCGCCATGTTGCCGGAGACGGTCGAACCCACCAGATTCAGGCTCCCAGGGTAATTGCTGTTGATTCCGCCACCCGATGTTCCGGCCGTGTTGTTGCCGATCATAGAGTTTTTCACCGTGAGCGTGCCCCAGCTCTCGATTCCGCCCCCCTCGAACCCCGCGCTGTTGCCGCTCACCGATGAATCGATGAGCGACAGGGTGCCGGAGTTCAGGATGCCTCCGCCATTGCCGGAGCTGGAATTGTTCTCGATGGTGCAGCCGCTGAGCGTGAGCACGCCGGCGTTATGGATCCCCGCGCCATCGGTTCCCGTCGGCGGCACCGCCGTGAAGCTCCCTCCCGTGATGGTCAGTCCGGACATCACGACGCGTGCGCCTTGAGCCACGCTGAAGATTCGGAACGAGGGCGTTCCGAAGGCGCTGCTCCTCGCGACCGCCAGCGCCGAGGACCCGGGACCCATGATCGAGAGCGTTGCGGACAGGTCCGGCAAAGGGGAGACCAGCACGATGGTCCCGACCACCCCGGGACCGAAGGTGATCGTATCCGGGCTCGTATCCACGTTGCCCTGCGAGATCTCCGCGCGGAGTGAGCCCGGCCCGGAGTCGGCCAGGGTGGAGACCATCAGCGTCGCCAGCAGCTCCCTCCGCTCGAGCCGCTCCACGAGCCGGCAGGATGACTGATGACGCGAGCGCCCCGACGGGCGATTGTCCACGCCTGTGGTTCGGGAGAAGGAACGCGTCAAGAACCGGACGAGACGGCCACCTGAATTCAGGATGAACATGTTCAATAATCTTTCAATCAATATGCTACAGAATGCAAAGGTTGGAGCCGCAGTGCGATCGATCCGCCTCCCCCTGCCCCGCTCGGAGTCGCCGCGCGGGAAGTCGCGTGCGGCGTCCAGCGGATGAGCACGAACTGGCCGTCCTCGGGAGGGTCGAAGTGCGCGGGAGGGCCCGGAAGGTTCATGCCGCCGGGCGGCGGCCCGGCCCAGGGAAACATTCCCGGGCCGCGGGGCGGGCCACCGCGGCGCGCGTCCGGAGAACCGCCGCCGAAGCGTGGCGGACCCGGACCGGCGCAGGTCGACATGAACCTCCGCGATCGGCTCGCAGTGGCCCGCCTCCGGCCCGAGGCGCGCGCGAATAGCCTGGAGTTGATCCGCGGTCGTCAGCCAGTACACCTGCCCCGCGGGGCCCGCCCAGCGCGCGATGTCGCCCAGGAAGCCGCGGGCGTACCCGGCGGGACTCGAACCGGGCTCGGCCGCCTCCTCGCTCCACTGTGCTCCCGGACCGCGCGGCCCGGAGTGACGCACCGGCCGCTCGAACGCTTCCTCGGGGGCCAGCCGCCAGTCGCCCAGATAATCGAGGTGCTGCAACAGTCCGCTCTGCGCGATCAGCACACTGCCAGGCTGCACGTGCTCCTGCACCGCCCGCGTCACCCGGGCGATGGCCAGGTTTTCCTGTTTCAGGCGGTACAGCGCGATCGTGGAATAGGGAAGGCCCCAGTGCAGTGCCACGCCCAGGATCAGCAGCATCACCAGGTAGGGGATCGCGTGCCGCACGAAGTATCCCAGGCCGAATACGGTCTGCTCACCAGAGACGCTGTAGCCGGTCTTCCAGAAGGCACCGAATGCGACCTGGTTGCGCACGGCCAGGGCGATCAGCGGGACACTGGCACACACCAGCGCCGTCAGCATCGACCGCCACCAGCGGCCACCGCGCGGCGGGCTGGCCAGAACGTACACAACGAAGGGAACGAGGAACAGTGTTTCGGCGTAGCGGATGCTGGGGATGACGCCCAGGCAGAACCCCACCAGGGCGGCCCACCCCGGCGCGCGGCTGCGCTCCCAGCGCACCAGCGCGTACAGCGCCCAGATCAGAAAGAAGCAGACGGCCGTGTGCGAGTCCGCCCCCAGCGCATGCTTGTTCGCGAACGGATTGACCGCCATGAGCACCGCGGCCAGAAGCGCCCATTCCGGCCCGACCCAGTCTCGGACCACGAGATAGAGCCCCAGCAGCGACAGCGAGCCAAGGATCGGGATCACCCAGAGCGTGGCATACCAACCCAGCGGCCTGAAGACCAGCGCCAGCAACGCAGGCAGTCCCGGCGGATATTGCCCGTAGTACTCGCCGTCGGCCACGGGCATCCAGTGGTCGCCCACGTACTGCGCGGGCGATTCGACCACGATGTCCGTCCGCCCCTGCCGCGCGATCAGCCGCGCCTGGGCCATGTACCCATTCGCATCAGGGGTTGAGATCGCCGGTGCGAAAAAGGCTGCCAGGAAGAGGAAATGCCCCGCGAGCAGGAGAGCGATCGGCAAGGCACCCCGAGCATGGACAACGCTGTCCACCGCCTGGGTCCATGGGCTGGACGAGACCGCCATGTGAGGGCTCCGCTCCGGACCGATCGAGGTACCCGTCAACCCCAGGCGCCGGGGCATGCTTTCGGTCCGGCATCGGGAACGCGCAGCAGAGCGCGGGTACCTGTGCGCCATCTTACCGGATGGAGACGGCGGGGGCCACCGGGCGGCCGTCCCCGGCAGGTCGAGCCAGGTCATCAGCCTGCTCGACGACCGGCTCGGTCACGCTTCGAGTTCGTCGACCCCACTCTCAGGCGCACCAGGGGCGGCCAGTCGCCTGCTGCGCCGGGAGGTTCGTCCTGAGTACCTGGGAGCTACTCCACGATCGCCTGCATCACGGCGGTCTCGAAGTCGCGGTGAATGGGGCGGGCGGCGGAGGTCTGGATCATGAGTACGGCGACGAGCTGCTCCTCGGGGTCGACCCAGAAGTGGGTGCCGAAGGCGCCATCCCAGCCGAAGCTGCCGGCCGAGCGA
Organism: uncultured Planctomycetaceae bacterium; assembly: GCA_963833985.1. Lineage (GTDB taxonomy): Bacteria > Planctomycetota > Planctomycetia > Isosphaerales > Isosphaeraceae > Aquisphaera. The sequence goes on along the minus strand of CAWIAD010000002.1, from coordinate 2,834,644 downwards.
TAGGTCCCGGCGGCGATCGGGTCGACCACCACTTCGACCGTGAAGCCGAACCCCATGCCCTCGGGCCGGCCAAGCTGACCCGGGAACATCTCGCCGACGTGGTTCGAGGACATGAGCGCCACGCTGCGCGGGCTGAGGATCTGCTTGCCGTCGAGTGCGCCGCGGTTCAGCAGCATCTGGCCGAAGCGGAAGTAGTCCGCGGCCGTGGAGGCGAGCCCGCCGGCTCCCGAGAAATAGGTCTTCGGGAACCGCAGTTGCATGGGGTTCTGTTCCAGCCCGTTACCCGTGCTCCGGTAGATCGTCGCGACCCGCGCCTGGCGGTCGTCGGGAACGACGAAACAGGTATCGCGCATGCCCAGGGGCTCGAAGATCCGCTGTCGCAGGAAGGCGTCGAAGCTCTCGCCCGAGGCGATCTCGACGAGGCGCCCCAGGGTGTCGATGCCGGCCAGGCCGCTGTAACGCCACTTCGTGCCCGGCTGGAAATCCAGCGCGGCCGCGGCCAGCCGGGGGACGTGCGTTGCAAGCGTGTCCTCGCCTTTCGGCCACATCAGGTCCTGGGGTGATTTCCGCGTGCCCGCACCGCCGCTGAGCAAGCCGGACGTGTGGGTGAGCAGGTCGCGCACGGTGATCTCGCGGTCGGCCTTCACCAGCTCCACATCGGACGAATGCTCCTTCTCGACGGCGACCTTCAGGTCCTTGAACTCCGGGATGTACTTCGAAACCGGATCGGCCAGATGGAGCTTTCCCTCCTCGACCATCATCAGCACGGCCGCTCCGGTGACCGGCTTGGTCGACGAGGCCATCCTGAAGATCGTGTCGCGGGTCATGGGCGCCTTCGATGCGACATCCCGCACGCCGTACGCTTCATACTGAACGACGAACCCCTTGCGAGCCACCAGGGTGACGGCCCCGGAGATGTGCTGCGCGTCAATGTGCCGCTGGATGGCCGTGCCGACGCGCTGGAGTCGCTCGGAGGAGACGCCGACCGACTCGGGAGTGGCGCGCGGAAGGACCTCCTGGGACCGGCCCGCCGGCTCGAGCACCAGGGGCAGCACACAGAAGAACATCGATGTCAGGGCAGCGCGGCCCGCCGCGCCGGTCTCGAGCGTCATTTCCATGAACGGGATCTCCCATTGTCTACAGGAACATGTGCCATCGAAATGGCCGGACCGCATCAGCCTCCGCCATACTCCTTGAGCTTGCGGTACAGCGTGCGCTCGCCGATGCCGAGCATCCGCGCGGCCTCCTCGCGGTTGCCTCCGCAGAGCTTCAGCGTTTCCAGGATGAAGTGCTTCTCGATGACATCGAGCGGCTTGCCCAGGAGTGCATCGGAGACGCTGCCGCTGTCGCCGGTCCTGGCCACGGTGGCGGCCTGGATGTCCTCGGTGAGGTCGTCGACGTCAAGCACGCCGTCGGTGTCAATGACCACCATGCTCTCGATCACGTTCTTCAGCTCTCGGACGTTTCCCGGCCAGGAGTATTGCCGCAAGAGCTTGCGCACCGCGGCAGTGACGGCGCTGATCTTGCGACTGTGGGACGCGGAGAATTCCTTGAGGAAGTGGTCGATCAGCAGGTCCATGTCCTCGCGCCGTTCGCGGAGCGGCGGAAGCTTGATGCTCACCACCTTGAGCCGGTGGTACAGGTCCTGGCGGAAGTCGCTGGCGGCGATGGCGTCGCTGAGCTCGCGGTTGGTGGCCGAGATGAGCCGGACGTTGACCTTGATCGGCTCGTTCGTGCCCACGCGGACGATCTCGCCGCTCTCGAGTGCGCGCAGCAGCTTCACCTGGGTGCCCAGCGGGATGTCGCCCACCTCGTCCAGGAAGAGCGTGCCGCCGTTGGCGTGCTCGAACCACCCCTTGCGCTCCCGGTCAGCCCCGGTGAAGGCGCCCTTGACGTGCCCGAACAGCTCGCTTTCCAGGATGTTGTCGGAGAGCGCGGCACAGTTCAGCGCGACGAACGGCTTGTACCGCCGGGGGCTGTTATTGTGCAGCGCCTTGGCGACCAGCTCCTTGCCGGTGCCTGACTCGCCGGTGATCAGCACCGAGGCCGAGGTGGGTGCGATCTGCCGCAGCCGGGCGACGACGGTGTGCATCGCCGGCGAGTTGCCGATCACCCCCTCGAAGCCGAACTTCTCGTTGAGCTGCTTCTGCAACTCGACGTTCGACCGCGCCAGGCGCTGGGACTGCGATGCCTTGTCCACGACCGTGCGCAGCTCGCCGATATCGAGCGGCTTGGTAAGGTACGTGGTGGCGCCCGCCTGCATGGCCGTGACGGCGGTCTTGATCGTACCGTGCCCGGTGAGGATGACCACCTCGGCGTCGGGCAGCTCGCGCTTGGCCTTGGCCAGGATCTCCAGCCCGCCCACGCCTTCCATGATCAGGTCGGAGATGATGATGTCGAAGGTCTGTTCCTCGATCAGCCGCAGTCCCTCGCGACCGCTGTTGGCCACGACGCACTCGTAGCCCACGCGCTCCAGGCTCTCGGCCACGGCCTCGGCATGGGGCTCATCGTCGTCGACCACAAGCACGCGAATCTGCTGGTCCATCGGCCGCTTCTCAGCTCGTCCGGGTGGTGCGTTGGTTTCCGCGGGACCCGATTTGCCCTGCATGACGACACTCGAATGCCGGGCCAACCAGGACCGCTCACGGGGAAGGAAAGCAGGACGCCGCCCACTCACGACGTCTCGGAGGCGATCGTCTGCGCCGGGGTCCGCAGGGGCAACCGCAGGGAGAAGCGCGACCCCTTGCCCGGCTCGCTGTGAACCTCGATCGTCCCGCCGTGCGCCTCGATGATTTTCCGGGTGGTCGGCAGGCCCAGGCCGCTGCCGCCGGGACGCGTGGAGTAAAACGGATCAAAGATCCTGCGCTGGACGTCCGCCGCCATGCCGCTGCCCGTGTCGGTCACCTCGAGCACGAGCCAGGGTCCCTCGCGCCTGGTGGTCATGATCAGCTCTCCACCCTGACCCATGGCTTGCTCGGCGTTGAGCATCAGGTTCAGGAGCGCCTGCTTGATCAGGTCGGCGTCGATCTCCAGCCGCGGCAGGTCGGGGGCGAAGTAAGTGCGCACCAGAATGCCCCGGGTCGAGGCCTGCGGCTCGTAGAAGTCGGTCAGCTCGGCGGCCAGCGCGTTCAGATCGGTGGCGGATCGCTTCAGCTCCTGCACCCGGGCGAAGCGCAGGAAGTTTTCCAGGATGTCGTAGAGCCGTTGCGTCTCGCGCTTGAGCCGCTCCAGCCGCTGCTTGACCCGGCGGTCGCGCGGCGATTCGGGCGTCTGGAAATCCTCGGCCAGCAGGTCCAGGTTGAGGGATAGCGTGGACAGCGGATTGCGAATCTCGTGTGCCAGCCCGCCCGCAAGCTGGGAGATCTCGGCATACTGCGCCCGCAATCGATTCGTCAGATCAGGGTCGCCCGGCTGGTCGACCGGTGGGGCATCGGCATCCGGCCCGGGCGGACGGGACAGCACGCGCGGGTTCGCACCGCCGGCCTGCGATCGCGGCGGTGCGGACGCGGATGCAGACGGAGACGCGGATGCAGACCCAGACGCAGACGCGGCCGGACTGGCGGCCCGGGCGTGCGGCCCGGTGCTGCCGGCCGGCTCGACGACTGGATCGGCAGCGGAGCGGGGAGCAGGGTTCACCATGAGACCCCTTCGCGGAATCCCTCGATTCCCGGCTGTGGGCAAATGGACCTCCCCGCAACAACCGGGCCGGCCCGCGTTTTGCATCGCTTGTCGGTCAGGGCCGAGAGGGTCCCCGCGCGCCGCCACGATCACGATCACGATCACGATCACGATCACGGTCGCCGCCGGCGAAGCCCCGTTCGCGTTCACGGTCGCGATCCCTGCCGGGGTCTCCCGGAGGCCCTGGAACGCGTCGCGGCGCGGCTCCCGGCCCGCCGCCCGGCGGTCTCTCGGCGGGGCCGCCCGGCGGCCGGGTCCTGCTCGCGAATTCGTCGGGCAGGCCGCGTTCGGCCATCGCCGCCTTGCGCGAGAGCTTCACACGGTCCTGGTCGTCCACCGCAATGGCCTTCACCAGCATCGGATCGCCGACCCGACAGATGTCCGTCACGCTCGAGACGTAGCCGTCGGAAAGCTCGCTGATGTGCACCAGGCCGTCCTTGCCGGGAAGGATCTCCACGAAGGCCCCGAACTCCTTGATGGAGGTGACCCGGCCCTCGTAGATGCGGCCAATCTGCACGCCCTCGGTCATGGCGACGATCTTGTCGCGGGCCGCCTCGGCCCCGGTCGCATCGGGGCTCGAGAGCGTGACCACGCCGCTGTCCTCGATGTCGATCTTGGCGCCCGTCTCGTCCTGGAGCCGGCGGATGGTCTTGCCACCCGGGCCGATGATCAGGCCGATCTTCTCGGGATTGATCTGGATCTGGATGAGCCGAGGAGCGTTCGACGAGATCTCGTCACGCGGCCGCTTGATGGCCCGCAGCATGGCCCGCAGGATCTCCAGCCGTGCCTCGTGGGCCTGCTCCAGGGTCTCGCGGATGATTTCCTCGGTGATCCCCTTGTTCTTGAGATCAAGCTGGATGCCGGTGACCCCGCGCTGCGTGCCGGCGACCTTGAAATCCATGTCGCCGAAGTGGTCCTCGTCGCCGATGATGTCGGTCAGGAGGGTGTGACGGCCGCCGGACTCGTCCTGCACCAGGCCGATCGAGATTCCCCCCACCGGGTCGCTGATCGGTACGCCTGCGTCCATCAGGCTGAGCGTGGCACCGCAGACCGAGGCCATCGAGCTGGAGCCGTTGGACTCGAGGATGTCGGAGATCACCCGGATCGTGTACGGAAACTTCGCGGGATTGGGCAGGATCGGCGCCACCGAGCGTTCCGCCAGGGCGCCATGGCCGATCTCACGCCGGCCCGGCCCGCGAATGGGCCGGATCTCGCCGACGGCGAACGGCGGCATGTTGTAATCGAGCATGAACTTCTTGCTATATTCGTCCATGATGCCATCGACGCGCTGCTCGTCGGCGGTGGTGCCCAGCACCGTGGTCACCAGGGCCTGGGTCTCGCCGCGCTGGAAGATGGCCGAGCCGTGGGCGCGCGGCAACAGACCCACCTCGCAGCGGATGGAGCGCAGGTCGCGCGGGCCGCGGCCGTCGGGCCGCTTGCCGTCGAGGATCAGCTCACGCACCACCCGCTCCTCGACCGCCGTGAACGCGGCCTTGATCCGGCCGGGCGTCACGGGCGTCGGCCCCGGTGCTTCGGCTCCCTCGCTGCCCCCGGCCGGTGTTGCCGCGGCAACGGCCAGCGGCTCGCCCTCGGCGGGGATCAGCTCCTTGATCACCTGCTCCAGCAGGGCCTTCGTGGCGCTGTTCCGTTCCTGCTTGAGCACAATCTGCTTCACCTCGCGGAGCCGCTCGGCAAAGCGGTCGTAAAGCAACTGTCGGAGCGCGTCGGGGTGCGTCTCGGCATGCTCGGGTATGGGCAGACCCAGGGCCTCGAGCAGATCGAACTGAAGCTGGATGACCTCCTGGTTCAGCCCGTGTGCGTGCATGATCGCGTCGGCCATCTCGGGCTCGGGCAGCTCGTCGCCGAAGCCCTCGATCATCACCACGGCCTTCGAGGTACTGCAAACGACCAGGTCCAGATCGCTGTTCTCCAGCTCTTCCACCGTGGGGAACGCGATGAGCGCGCCCTCGACGCGCGCCAGCCGCACAGCGCCGATCGGCCCCTGGAAAGGCGCCTTGGTCAGCAACAGCGAGGCCGAGGCCCCGATGATCGAGGGAACGTCCGGATCGTTCTGGCGATCGGCCGAGATCGGCCCGGCCTGGATTTGCACCTCCTCGCGATACCACTCCGGGAAAAGCGGGCGGATCGGCCGGTCGATGAGGCGGGCGGTGAGGATCTCCTTGGTGGAAGGCCGCCCTTCACGTTTGATGAAGCCGCCGGGAAACTTGCCCGCGGCATAGGTCTTCTCGCGGTAATCCACGGTGAGCGGAAAGAAATCAAGGCCCTCCCGTCCGGCGCGGCCATGGTTGCCACCAGCGACATGGTATCGCCGATGCGCACGACCACGGCGCCGCTGGCCTGCTTGGCCAGGAAGCCCGTCTCGATGCTGATCACTTTCCCACCGATGGTCCGTTCCACAATCTTGCGAGCTAAGGCGTTACTGGACATGGAATACTACCTGCAAGGCCGCCCGAGGCGGCGTCACTGAATGTAAGAGGAGGAGTGGAATGCCCGCTGCCGGCGGCACGCGCTCCGTGGGAGCGTGCACGCGTCTCCGCGGGGACCGACCGCAAGTCCGCCAGCCCGCTGACCCGGCGCGTGGAGTTCGACTACGCCAGCCAGGCCTCGGCTGCTCGCAGGCTCACCATCGCAGGGCTCCCCGGCAGAACGCGGGCGAATTGTCACGGTGAACTCGGATCCCGTTGCTGGCATTGCACCGGCAAGAAAACAATCTTCGATGAAACGCAAATCAGGCCGGATGGAACCGGCGTCTGTCCCAGATGCTACGGGCCGCGGCTGCCTGACTGCGCGGCATGCCTGCCCCGCGATCGGGGAGCAGGCTACTTGCGAATTCCCAGGCGGCCGATCACGTCGAGATACTTCTTCCGATCGTGCAGCCGCAAGTACTTGAGCAGCCCCGACCGCTTCGAGACCATCATGAGCAGTCCGCGGCGGCTGGCATGGTCCTTGGCGTGCGTCTTGAAATGGTCCGTCAAGTCATTGATCCGGGCCGTCAACAGCGCGATCTGCACCTCCGGCGAACCCGTGTCGTGTTCGCCCCGCTTGAACGACTCGATCAGTTCCGACTTCTTCTCCCTGGTGATCGACATCTCTGACCCCACTACCGCCGCCCTTCGTCCGACGGCCGTCATTGTGAAACCGTACAACACTTTAAGGTACCAACAATAGGCAAAGACGCGGCGGAATTCAATCCCTCATCAGCGAGCCGCCGCATCATGCTTGCATCTATGGGTAAGATGGGACTGCCGGACCAGGGACAAGGGGGATTCCTCGCGCCCGGGGATGAGTACCGGAGAGGATCCTGAGCTTCAAGAAACGGAGTTCCGCGGTTGCCGGCACTTCCCGACCTCAACCCCGGCGCGATCGCACGGGTTCAGCATGCAAGGGATGGCGTCCGCTGCGAACTCCGGCTGAATCATTGCCGGTTATCCTTCATCGCCGCGATCCCCGCGCCCCAGGTGAAACGGTGAACGCCGCCGGTCCAGCGGTCGTGCACCGTGAGCCTCGGCCCCGGAGCGATTTTCACAGTGGAGACCGCCACGATGAACGCCAGCGCCAGGAAGAGCCGCTTGCGGAACCAGGGCGCCCGGTCCAGCACCAGGTGGTCGCCGTACGGTGAACCGGCCGCAGCCGGCCGCAGCCGGAGGACGCTCGCGAGCAAGATGCTCGTCGAACTCAAACGGGTCATGGAAATGGCCAGAGCCGGCCGCAGCCAGACGAGGATCGCAAGCAAGAGCCCTGCGAGCGAGATCGCCAGCCCCAGCTTGAAGCCGGCGGGCACGTAACGGAACACGACCGTATGCGACCCCGCCGGCAGTGCCACCGCTCGAAATGCCACGTAGGCCGGGCGGATCGGCGCTGGCTTACCATCCACGGTGGCCGACCAGCCGGGATCGAAGGTGTCGGCCAGGAACAGGTAGGCCGGCGTTGAAGCTTCAGTCGCGACGGCCACCCGCTCGGGCAGATCGGTGATGATCCGGGCCGTTCCCGAAACCCCGGCGTCCGGGTCGAGCGGCCGGTCCGCGTCCTCCACGATCAGCCGTTTCAAGTTCTCCGGTCCGAGACGCTCCAGAGCCTGCACTCCCTCGGCCGCGTCTGCCACGTACACCGGCCGGCCCAGCAACCGGGCCCTGGGGAGCACGCCGGGGTTGCGATGAATGAACGCAATGCCCACGGGCTCGCCCGAGGTCGAAGTTTTCCTCAGGGCTCGTCCCGTGACGAAGTGGCTGACGCACTCGATGTCGAACCGCCCGGTCCCGCGCTGCACGTGGTCGAAGTAATCCAGCAGGCGGCGCGGAATCATCGGCGTCTCTCCCTTGGATGAGGCCAGCCCCCAGACCGCCGGCAAGCTCCAGTCCAGCGCGTCGCGCGCCGGCAGATAATCGATGGCCTCCGACGCATGGCCCGGCTCGCCGGAATGCTTGTCGCCGCGCCCAAACACCCGGATGAAGCCCGGGTCGGACTTGAGCCGGACCACCGTCTCCGGCGGAGTGGTCCAGTAGGCCGGGTCCACCGTCGGTGCATCGTGCATGTGTGCCCAGCCCAGGTCAACCAGGACGAGAATCGGGAACACCCAGGCCAGGACCCCCCTCGTCCGGGCCAGCCGGGATCGGCTGGCGCACCAGGCAACCGCCAGACCCAGCACGATCAAGACCGCGTCGCGCGCCCCGGCGCGCTGGAGCTCTTTCCCCAGCCAGGCGTAACGCTGAAGGTGGTACGCGGTGCTCCAGCGCCCCGGATCGGTCCAGACGGGCGAATAGATGAAGACCATGATCGGGATCGAGACGGCGATCAGCCCCGCAACCAGCAGGGCCGCCCAGCGGAGCCGCACGAAGCCCGGCCGGGCCAGTCGCTCCACGCCGGTGGCCGCCAGCGCGGCCACCGCCAGCGACACCCAGAGGTGGAACCGGACCGGCTCCCGCGAGCTGCCCAGCACGGGAATCCGGTTCGCGTAGTCGAACAGGAAAGTGAACCGACCGAGCATGAGCACCCCGCCGAGGGCCGCCAGCAGCACCCAGAAGCCCGTCCAGCGATCGCGCAGACCCGGCCCTCCCGCGCCGATCACCGCCAGGGCCAGCCCCAGCAGCCCGAGGTAGGCGTCCATTTCGTGATAGGGATAGAACCCGTTCATCCAGTCGGTATCGCGGGCCCGCGTGCCGTAGGCTTCGCGCATCGCCAGCGTCGGCAGCAGCTCGAGAGACCAGGAAGCGTAGGTCAGTTCCTTGTAACTCAGCCCGCCGGCCCTGGGCGAGCGGTCGAGCAGCTCCTTGGACGGGATCCATTGCACGGCCGAGATCAGCACGCCCAGGCCGATCAGCCCCGCGGCCATTGCCAGATCGCGCCGCGCTGGCCTCGGCGGCCCGGTGGCGAACCGGTACAGCCCATAGAGCGCGACGATTCCAGACGTGAGCAGCACGTCCTGGAGATGCCCCGCGAAGACCTCACACGCCAGGGCCAGGGCCGCCAGGATGATCCCGCGCCAGCGGCCGTCCTGCCAGGACCATTCCAGCCCCCAGATGACAAACGGCACGCTCGCCAGCGCGTTGATCATGCTGGTGTGAACCAGGTGCGCCCAGGTGAAGCCTCCCAGCCCGAAGAGACCCGCGCCCGTGAGCGCGGCCGCCGGGCGAACGTGCCGGCGCAGCCATCCGTACGTGCCAAGGCCGGTGAGCCAGATCGAGAGCACCGTGTCCAGGTTGAACGCCTTCCAGGTCTCCATCCAGGGATAGAGCAGGTACTTCAGCGGGTGCAGGTAGCCCGCCTGACTTTCGCTGTAGAGCGGCATGCCGCAGTACAGCAGCGGACACCAGCGCGAGAATCGCCCAGCCCTCAGCTCGGCGGCGAAGAACGCCCGGTAGGGGAAGTTGATCTCGGTGATGTCGAAGTAGAAGAGCGCGCCGCGGAGCAGGACGGCCTCGCGGAAGAGCCAGACCACTGCGAGTGTCCAGACCAGCAGGGCAGCCAGGTCCGCCGGGCTCCGGGCCGTTCGCACGAACCAGGTATCACCTTGCGCCGGGGCCTGCGTTGCCTCCGGCTCTGCAACTGCTCCTGCCACGACGGCCCCTCGATACGTTGCCAGGCCCGCGAACAAGCTGGACGATGCCCCGACTGACTCAGGGCGCTGATGCCTCTGCCGACACCGGCGCCGATTCCGACTCCGACGCCGACGCCGGCCACGGCCAGTGTACGACGGTCAGCCCGCCTTGCTGGTGGAGGACGGTTCCACCCTGGCGAAGCGCACGACGCAGGAACAGTCGACCCTCCGGCGACCGCCGGGCCAGCAGCGTTTCCGGCCGATCCTCAGGCAGTCCGGCCGACCACTCCGGAAAGCGGTTCGGATAGAGCGGGAACGGCACGCCTTCCACCGCTCTGCCGCTCAGGAAAGCCAGCCGGTAAACATCCCAGTAATCGCCGAAGATCGAACGGATCTCGGGATGGTCCCGCAGCCACGCAAGCGCCTGGTCAACCGGCCGAGCCTGGACCGGCACCAACCTCCCATCGATCCACCCGAAACGACGATACCACGTCACGGCGTCGCCGGTGTAGAGCGCGCCCAGGGTGAGCACCAGGGCCGTGGCCCCGCACCGGATCGGCCGTCGCGCGTGCGCCGCAAGGCGCAGCACCAGCCCGCTGCCAATCGCCTGGGGGACGATCAGTAGCACGAGATACCGGTAGTTGTCCGAGTTGAAGATATTGCGATTGACCAGGAACCCGGCGGCAATCACCAGCGCCGATGCAAAGAGTCCCGCGGCGACGACCCGCTGGCCGGGCTCGCGACCGCGGACGGCCATGGCACCGAGCGCTGCGAGCGACGCGGCGAAGTAACCAAGCGCCAGGACCGCAAGCAGCAGCGACCAGCCGTGAAACGATCCTCCGCCTCCCACACCGCGCCGGACTGGCCCTGCGGTGCCCAGCAGCGCGGGGTCCGGGTCGGCCTCCAGGCCAGGCAGGCGGTGGCCGGCCACCAGCCGGGGAAGGCAATCGAGCACGAGGATGCGCCCGTGCCCGGCCAGAACCTGCGATTCGAGGCTCCAGGAGAACTGCTCGTGGTAGGGGTCGTGCGGATCGAGCTGCTGGCCAATGATCCGCGGCGCCAGCCCCACAAGGAATGCCAGCACCAGCACCGCACGACCTGCCAGCGCGGCAGCCCGCGTGCGCTGGCTTGCCGGCGCGGCGCCGCCGGCGCGGCGACTCTCCCTTCGGGCCAGCACCAGGGCCGCCAGTCCGCCGCCAGCCAGCGCCGCCAGCGTGATCGTGAACATCGAGTCCAGATACATGCCCAGACCACACCAGAGCCCCAGCACAAGCGCCGCCGGCACGCTGCGGCGCAGGCAGAACTCATGCAGCAGCAGCCACGCCCACGCGCTCCAGGCCACAACCAGGAGGTGCCCGCCGGTGATCCGCCCCGACAGCCAGAGCTCGCCGGTGGACGCGAAGGTCAGCGGGAAAAGGCTGCAGAGTGCCACGGTGCGCCCGAAGACGCGCCAGGCCAGCAGAAAGACGGCCAGCGTCACAAGCCCGTGCGCGACCGTTCCCCCGCTCACGAGCGTGACCGCATTCGCCCCCCAGATCCGCGCCTGCGGCCAGCTCAGAAGCACTGCCCCGGTGCCCGTGTACGGCGTGCCTGGGTAGTGCCAGCGCCAGTGCCCATGCACGGCCTCCCGCAGCGTCAGCCCGTCCACCGCCAGGTCGCTATCCAGGTGCGCCTGGGCGTTGATCATGAGCGGGATGCGCAGCAAAACGCCCCAGCCAAGCGACGCCGCCAGGCACAGCCAGAGAGTCAATCGCGACATGGACAAGCCGTGGGTACAGGAGCCTGAAACCGCGAGGGGACGTCTCTCGCCAACCGGGTCACGACGCCATCTTCCTCGGGAAGCCACCCCAGTTCAGCACCTTGTGCGTCTCTCATGCAAGAGAGCTTCAAGGCCGGAAGGCGGCCAGGCCGGACGCATCCCTGCGCCCTGCCAGAGGAAGACCTCGCCGCGAATCTGGTTTTCGTGTCCACCGTTGAGCAGAACCGAGCGTTCCCACCAGGCGCGCCGGGGCGCTTGCTGCTACGTGATCCAGCGGACCGAGCCCGGGGCGATCGCGCCAGCGCGGGCGATCGAAAAATGTCACAAGAAATCGTGTCGGGATCCGTCCTGGTTCCGCGTCAAAGCAGAAGGAGAGTCCGGCGAAATGGCCCGCGGGCATGCGGGTTCCGAGATTTTCAGTTGGTATTCGAGGTTCCCGGCACCGTAGGATGATCACACGTCGGCGTCGTCCCCGCATCAGGCTTTAACTGCGGAAAGTTCGCAATGCAGCGCCGACCTCTCCGTCCCAGTTCAGGCCGGCGGAAACGAGACCCGGTCCTTTCCAGGCAGCGCGCGGATCGATCGCGAATCTGCCTGGAAGTCCTGGAGCCTCGTCTCCTGATGGCGGGCGGCTCGTCTCTCATGGACGCTCGGGCCGCCGGCCTGGACCCGTTCCTGGCGGTCCGCAGGTGGACCCTCGCGCCACAACCCGCGGCAGCGGTCGCTCGTCCTGGCGTCGACTCTCACGAAAACCCGGGGCCGGCTGCATCCTCAGAGCATAACGAGTCGTACGCTCCGTCTTCGGGTTCGGCTTCGTACGTGGTCGTGCCGGAGACGCCGGGATTTCATGGCACCGTCGCCACGGCGCAGGAGATCCCGAATGTTCCGTTCGTCGGGGTCCCCGGCTCATACGACAGCGGCGACGCGGTCGATCTTTACCGCGTGCAGCTCGGCTCGGGGATACTCGCCCTGCGCCTGGCTGTTGCTGCGGGCCTGAACGGCAGTACCCCCACGCTGCGGCTGTGGATCTTTGACGCCCAGGGGCGGGTGCTCGCGACGGCGACGACCTCCGGCGGCGTGGTCGACCGGAGCGTCGTGTCCGGGCTCTCCGGGCTCGTGAGCGGCTCGAACGTCTATATCGGAGTTGATTCCGCGAACTCCGGCCAGGATGGAACCGCCGTGAATTACCAGCTGTGGTTCCTGCGAGCCTCGTCCGCCGAGGCGGGGTCCGCGGGGTTGAGCCTGGACGGAGGTGCGTCCGAGGCCGCGATCACGGCAGCCGGCCCTCTCAATTTCGCAGGACCGGGACGGGACGTGTCCGTCTCGGCAGGGTCTACCGGCAGCGCGTCCGCCATGAGTGCGTCGGCATTGACCTCGGCCCACTCCTCGGCGCTGGCGGCTGCCCCTTCGGCCGGATTCCTGTCCGACACCGCTCCCACCGTCACGCTTGCCATGGCCGCCCCGGCGCCAGGTCGCTCGGACTTGCTCGCGGACCGACCCTCGGGTGCAGTGGCTTTCGCCCACGCATTCGAGAATCGTTCAGGCGATGGAGATGATTCCGAGGGACCGCGGCCCCTGGTCGCCATCCAGGGGCCGGGCGGGTTGCCGGTCCTGGCCGCGACCGCGACCGGTGACTGGCAAGAAGGCGAGCGGGAGACGACGTCCCGGGCCAATGGCCACGGGCTCATCGAAGGTGCGGTCACGACCACAACGGAACCATGCGCGGCCGCCCTTGGCCCCTTGATGGTGGCCATTGCGGCCCCGGGGTTGCGAGCACAGCAGCCGGCCGGTCCGCCCTCCGTCTCCGCGGGCACGTGCTACGCGGCCCTGGCCGCAGCTTACGGCATATCCATCGATCCGGCACAGTTCCTCGATCTGTTGCCGCACCGGCGTGCGTTCTTCCGGCCCCGAGTCCCGACTCGGGCGGCCAGGAAGCCGCGCAATGGACCATTCCCCCTGCTCTGATCCGCGGGGGCTCACTCTCCGGATGCAGCTCCCGTCCCCGCCGTGGCCAGCGAGCTGGTCCAGGCTTGCAGGGTCTGGCGAGCAAGGTCCCTGGCATGAGGGAGCTTGCCGGGATGGAGCGCCACGGAGGTCGCATACGTCAGCGTGATGCGGAGGAGCAGGCCGGGGCGGTTCCGCGACCATCCTGCCGCCTGCTCCAGGTCGGCACAGGCGTCCTGCCAGCGGCCCAGCCGCAGCAAGCTCCGCGCCCGGCCCAGGTAGGCCTGCGCATCCTCAGCGTCGAAGGCCAGCGCAGCGGACCAGGCGTCCAGCGCTTCGTGGTCGCGAGCGAGGGAGCTCGAGTGCCGAGGCGCGGGCCGCGTGCGCCGGGCCGCGGACCCCGCGTACGCCTACGTGGTCGAGATCGGTCAGAGCGGCTGCCGGCTTGCCCAGATCCAGCAGCAGCCGGCCGCGCAGCTCGCGCAGCCTTGGATCCGCCGGAGCGAGTGTCAGGCCCACGCCGATATCGGCCAGCGCGGCGTGCAAGTTGCCCGCCAGCCGCGCGATGCGGGCACGGACCAGGTAGCCATCGGCGGATGTCGGCGCCGCAGCCACCGCCCGGGTTGCTTCCGGTCCGGCGTCCGGGTCGCGAAGGGTGGCAAGCAGCACCGCGCAGGTGCGCAACGCCGGGGCGGCGAGGACGGCTCGGCGCCGGGCCAGCACGCGCAGTCGCTGTGCCGCGGTGCGGAGATCCTGCTGGAACGTGCCACCGGCCACATCCAGCCGCCGGACCTCCTCCGGGTCGTCCAGGACGAACAGCTCGTGCAGGTCGGCTGCGGGACGACTGGCGAGGAGTGCGCGAAGCCGCAGCCGCTCGTGCCCGGGGCAGGGATGAAGTGAAAGCGCCGCATCAGCGTCCGCCCAGGCCTCGGCGCTCTTGCCGAGCGCCAGCCGGCAGACCGCGCGCTGCGAGCGGATCTCGGCTGCATCGCCACCGCGGTCGCGGAGCAGCGATGTCAGGCTGGACTCCGCCCATGCCGGTTCACCGAGCCGCATCGCCAGCACGGCAAGGCTGAAACGCTCGCCAGGATCAAGCGACTCGTGCGTGCGGAGAACGCTCCACAGGGCCTGGGCCCGTGCCCGGGATCCGTTGTTGAGATCGAGCTTGGCCAGGTTGAGCCGGGCCGCCCGGGTGTAGGCTTCCTTTCCGCCGGCGTCGATGACCTTCTGATACTCGGCGCGTGCTGCCGCAAGATCGCCCAGAAACTCGCGCACGACTCCCAGCTCCAGGCGTGCCTCGATGAACTCGAAGCCCCCTTTCCGGGCGGCGGCGAGGGCATTCTGGATGTCGGCGAGGGCCAGTTCCCACTCCCCCTGCTGGCGGCGGAGCTGCGCCCGGTTGTACAGGGCCCAGGGCATTTCGGAGCGATGCGAAATGGCCACGCTGTCGTGTTCGATCGCCTGCTGGACGCGTCCTGCGCGTTGGTGCCGGTAGCCCAGGTAGAACTGAAACCAGAAATCATCGGGCTTGAGCTGTACCGCGCGCTCCAGGCAGGCGATGGCTGCATCCGGCTTTCCCTCCAGGTGACGTAGCAGGCCCCACTGGAAGCAGGCCAGGGCCGATGCGTCCGGCGGAGGTAGATCCGCGGCCGGGCGCACCCGCCGCCCGGCCAGGCGTGCCTCGTAGCGTGCTGTCAGGGCGGGCCAGGGACCCGCATCCGCGGCAAAGACCTGAGCGGCATGACAGAGCTCCAGCGACCGGCGGTCTCTCTCCGGCTCCGCCGGACGGCCGCGGTCCAGCGCCAGGATCCACAGGAACAGCAGCTCGTTGGCTTCCGCAAACAGGCGAGCGCGGCGAGGGGCATCCAGAAGTTGCAGCTCCTGCTGATCGGACCAGTTCACCCTGGCGGGAATCGCGAACTTGCCGAGGACCTCCTCGACATCGTGCAGCGCGGCTTGCGGATCGCCGCCGAACCCAAGCAGACCGAAGCGCAATGTCTCGGCTTGCCGCGAGAGTGCATCGGCACGGTCGCGCACCTCCCTGGCCGCGAGCGCGAGACTTCGGCGCTCCAGGCAGGTGTCCCGGAGCGACACGAGCGCCGGACTGCCAGCCGCCAGCCGCATGGCCGTGCCGAACTGGCCCGCCGCCTGCTCGAGCTGATCGGCGGCAAAGGAATGCTCGGCCTCGCGCATCTCGAGCTCGATCTCCGCGGCGAGCTTGAGCCCGGCAAGCCTGGCATTGACGGTCATCACGGCGAGCGACGCCAGGACCAGGACGACAGGAGCGGCCAGGGCCAGCGTACGGCGATGCCGGCGCAGCCAGCGCCTGGCCTGGCTGGTCAGCGGTTCCGGGGCGTGCCGCAAGGGCGCATCGTCGGCAACGGCTTGCAGGTCCGCCGCAAGCTCAGAGGGGGCGGCATACCGCTCCGCCGGGTCCGGAGCCAGGCAGCGCCTTACCACGGCCTCGAGCTCCAGTGGAATGTCTGGACGCACGGCGCGCAGCCTGAGCACCGTTGCGCGCCGCTCCCTTGCGGCGCGGCGTAACAGCTCGGGGACGGAAGTGCTTGTTCGCGGAGACGCAAAAAGCCGCCGGCCGTCATTCAACGCCTCGAACAGCACCACTCCCAGCGCATACACGTCGGCACGGCCGTCCACGCGCTGGCCATGCCCATCCGCGAGGGCTTCCAGATGCTCCGGTGCCATGTAGGCCAGGGTTCCGCCCAGCGCGGCGGAGGCGGCCTGTGGATCGGACACCCAGCACTCCTGCGCCAGGTTGAAATCCAGCAGCATCGGCAAACCGTCGCCAGTGATGAGGATGTTCGAGGGCTTGACGTCGCGGTGCAGCACGCCACGGTCGTGCGCATGCTGAAGCGCCTCGGCAAGCCGGGCTCCCCACCAGGCGACGGCACGCGCATGGGAGCGGCCGATCAGCTCTCGCCTCCCCTCGGGACGTTGCACTTCGGTCATCGGGCTTGCGCCGAGCGCATCGAGCGCGGCGACGAGGTCGGCCCCGGATCTCCAGCTCCTTGACCGAGGATAGGCCAGGATGTCGGCGAGAGTCACGCTGCCCAGGTAAGGCATGCATAACATGTGCAGGCCCGTCGCCGGATCGATCCGGTACGAGTACACCGGCACGATGTGTGTGTGCTGCAATCGGGCCAGCGTCTGGGGCTCTCGCGAGCCGTTGCGGGCCACCTTCAGCGCCACAAGGCGGTCTGCCAGCGCGCGTTCGCGTGCCAGAAAGACCCGCGCGAAGGCGCCGCGGCCCAGCTCCTCCACCAGGTGGTAACCGGCAATCGTCTGGCTGACCTCGGGGAACGGAGAGGCGGGAAGGCCGGTGGCGGGCGAGACCCGGTGCTGTCCATTGCGGACGAGGCTGTGGATCTCGAGGATCTCGCGCAGCTCGCCCGCGAGCGCGGGAAAGCGGCGCTCGTATTCGCTCAGGGTCGGAGCCTGGGCGGTGTCCTCGCGCAGGCAGTATTCCTCGTAGAGCAGGGCGACCAGCACGGCGGCGGGCAGGCCGGGAAAGCGGTCACGGTAGCTCTCGACGGCGAGGGGCTCACCCACTTCGTGATGCAAGACCAGGTCGGTGCGCAGCAGAGCCAGCAGGGCGGCCGGGTCCGCGGCACGATCACTGCTCAGGAACTCTGCCGGGTCCGGGCGCCGCATGTGGCCCGCGCGCCACGCGGTCTCGAACCGCTCTGCCAGCAATCGCGGCTCGGGGCCGTCCGCCTGGTCCCAGAGTGGGTCGGAAATCATCGGTCCACCTCGTCACGAGCTATCCCGCGTGCTCTCCCGGAGGCTCTCGATGACGCGCTGCACGGTCCGCTCGCTCAGGCCCAGGCGCTCGCCAATCTCGCGGCAGGAGTACCCTTCTGCTTTCAACATCAAGACGGCTTGCCGATCCTCGGGAACCCGTTTCCGCAGTTGCTCGTAGGTCTCCCGGGCCTGCACGATCTCGCTGGCGGTTTCCAGGGACGCGACCAGGCCCTGCTCCGGATCATCGCCCTGGCCCAGCGGCTCCTCCCGGCGCACGTCATGCTTACGGGTCGAGGCGCGCCGGTACTCGTCGAAGACGCGATTGCGTGCGGCCCAGGTAAGAAAGGCGACCAGGTTCGGCTCGTCCTCGATGTCAGTGCTTCCCGTGCGAACGCGATGGAAAAAGCTGCCCCAGACGCTCTGGAGAAAATCCAGCGAGTCGAACTTCGAGCGCAGCAACCGCGGCAGTTGCCGCCGTACGACCAGCCGCACCTTCGGTTCGTAGCGCCGCAGCAGCTCGCTTGCCGCGTCCTCGTCGCCGGCCCGGATACGCGCGATGTACTCACCGACTGTTCCCTGCGATGTCTCACTGCTCACGCCTCACCTCCGTTCCCGTGTCGAGGATCATCTTATCGTTGCAGGCCCGGGCGCCATAACCCCAGCCGGATGCCGGTGGCGTGAGCCATCCACGGTGCCTGCCGCGGCACGGATCTCGTAACATCCGGAAAGCGCGATGGCCGAGTGCCGCGGGCTCGTCCCTGACCCCGCGCACCCAGCCGTACTCGAGAGAGCCCGATCTGACCTCTCACGCAGAGCGATGGTGCAGCCGATCGCGATGCTCCAGCAGAGACAGGATGGCGATGTCGATCGCCTCCGCGGCCGCGGAAGTCCGGCCTGACGGGGCCGAGGCCGCACCAGCGGAGTGCGCGGGAATCGCGACGATCGAGTGCGCGCTGGCCGTGGCGGCCGAGCTGGCCGTCAGGCTGCCGAAGAGCCCGTCCTGCTCGTCGTTGAAGCCAGTGTTGAAGTAGAGCGTGCTGGTGCTTCCCGACCCTTTGCCATTCCCGAAGGAGAGTCCCCAAAGACCCTTCGTATCGCTGCCCGACACACCGCCGGCGAGCACCAGCGGATGGCCCTGGGCGTCGCTCAACTGGCCGAGAAAGGCGCCCGTGGTCGAGTCGAAGGCACTGATGTGGCTATCGCCGAAGTTGCCGACCAGGATCGCATTCCCAAACGGGCCGAAGCTCGCCGGCGCCTGGACGATGCCCCACGGAGAATTGAGCTCGGGTTGAAGCCCCGGACCTCCCAGCTTCATGAGCAGCGATCCACTCAAGGAATAGACGTCCACAAAGCCGTGCCCTGCGCCTGCGACGTCATCGTGCCTGGCTGCGTCCTGCATGGCGTAGCTCACGTAGATCGCGTTGCCGATGGTCTGGATGCCGAAGGGTGCGTAGCCGGCGGGCAGACTGGTGTCCTGGAACGCCCCGGCGGGAACGCTCACCGGCTGGAAGCTGGAGTTGAATACGTCGATCGTGCCGGCATGGAAGTTCGTGGCGAACAGGTACGAACCGGCGGGCAGTGCCTCGCCAGTACCGAAGGTCACCTCGGTCAAACCCTTGTAAACCGCACCCGAGGCCGAGTTGTCCACCCCGAGCACGGCCTGCACCGAGAAGCTGGATCCGGTGGGCGAGACCCTGGGGTTCCAGCCGCTGATGGTGCCGTCCTCGGTGGCGAAGAGAAACGCCGACGGCCCGCTGGTTGTCACGCCCTGGGCGTTTGTGAAGCTCACCACGAAGGACGAGGTCCCGTTCGCGACGATTCCGGTAGGTGCCGACGTCGTTCCCGGCGCGCTGCCGCCAGGCGGAGGCACGGTGACGAAGGGCAGACCCGTGCTCACATTGCCCGCTCCATCAAAGAGCGAGGATGTCCCGGTTCCGTTATTGCCGTCCCAGAACGGGCTGGCCCCGCTCGCCACCAGCCCCCAGGGATTGACCAGCTCCGGGTCGATGTGGTCGGCGGGGATCGACCCATCGGAGATGAGGTCGGACTCCGTGAAGAACTGGGCCGGGCTACCCAGCTTCCCTTGCTGGATGTGCACGCTCGCGGCATAGGAACCGGGCGCGGCGTAAGTATGCGAACCCCGGACCTCGAAACCTCCGGACCTGAGCGCCACAACCCGTCCCACCGAGGTTCGTCCGTCGCCCCAGTCGATCGTTGCGGAGAACGCCGAGGCACGAAGGGCCGGGTCAGCGTCTGTGAACGTGCCCACGACGACGTTCGACAGCATTCTGCCGTGCATCAGGTTGATGGTCGTCCCCGCGGCCGTGATGGCGGCCTCGGAGACCACGTTGGTGGTGGAGATCGAGGTCGCGTCGGCGTCCTGGTCGGCGATCTGGGCCGTGAGCCGGAACTGCGCCGGGCCTGGCGTAAGTGTGCGTACCGGTGACATCGAACCCGCCGTTCGGATCGACCGTCACCGTGCCCTGCGAGGCCGTGCCGTCACCCCACTGAACCGACACCGCATATGCGGTGGGATCGGTGTTTGAATCGGCGTCGCTGAAACGGGCGACGATCCCGGTGAAGGACTGACCTTCAATAGGTGAGGGAACAAGCGGCACGCTGCTGGCCGTCAAGGCGGCCGCCATCAACTGGCGGCTCTCCAGCAAATCGATGGCGGGACGCCGGTACCGCCGCCCGGCCTGCCGCCGAGGCGGCTCTTCCGCATGTCGCCCGGATCTTGGTGAGGATCGAAGCACGGGTGTGGCTCCTGTTGAGTTTGAAAGAAAGTCCCACGGCTTGCTGGGAAATGCGCGCGGTCCGACTCTGTCCTGCCCCAGCGCCAGGCTGCTGCGAGTGCGGGGTTAGCGTGGCGTGGCAGAATCAGCGTCCCTGAACCCGGTTGTGCCGCGTCCAGCCGAGAGCACGCCGCCCGTGCGCTCGCTCAGACGGTCCGGCCCGGGTTCGCGATCGCATTCGTGGGAAGCGGCCGCCCGCGTTCCCCTCCCGGAACTTGACGCACTTCCGCGGCGTGTTCCGCCAGAGCGCGCCGGATCCTCGTGCGGCATCGCGTCTCCTTGCGAAAGCCTGGAAGTGGAAAAGGAGGCGGGGATCGACGGGCACCGGGTGCAGATTTGAACTTGTGGAGCAGCGTTCGAGATACCGTCCCGTGAGGCAGCCACAAGGGGATCCCGCCTGAGGCGAGCCGAATTCGGTGAGCCGAGGTTGAGCAGCGTTTCCACGCATGCCATCGCAGTCTTTGACCTCTCCGACACCGACTTCCCGTGATCGAGGCGCTTTACTACCTTCTCCTTGACCATTCACTCCAAGCGCTTTGCGATCGCGGATTCCTGCATGCCAGTGGGGCCTGATTCCGTGAACCCCGGGGCCCCTGGCCAAGAGGTGCAGAGTGCTGATCCACCGGTAGAGGGTGTATCGACGCCATCCGCGAGTTTGCAGAGGATGCGTTGGCACCTCGATCCTTCCACGATTTCCGGTGTTCTTCGAACTTCTTTCTTTGTGTATCACGCATGGTTGCACATATAGGGAATCGATGCCCCGCCAGCGCGCCTGGGGGGTGTAAGACACGGTTCGTTTTTCTGAGGTCCTACGCCGCTTTCCCAGTTTCCCTGGCTTTATAGTTGCGGAAGGGGCTGCTGGGCCTCTCTTTGAGGTACCGATCCAGGCGTCCGTCCTCCGAGAGGAACGACGCTCGAAGCTGAAGCATCGTCTCGGCACCGGCGTCGCTCCAGAATTTCTCCGACCCCTTGACCCGCCGGTTGAAGATCTTCACGGTCGACTCCACGTGACTGCTCGTCCACGGCAATCCCCCGCGTCGATAAGCAGGGTAGTCCATCCGCTCTCGATTATGCTCCAGGTAGCCGAGTTCTTGGGCGATGATCTTGCGCGGGTCATCGTCGGCCAGCCGTTCGAGCTCGTCTCCGGATAAGGACGCCTGGGCATCTCGCAGGGTACGGAGTTCCTCAATCACCTGGCCCACGCGTCCCTTCCAGCAGGCCTCCGCCCATGCCTGGAACAACTCCCAGCGGCCTTCGGTCTCGATCGCCGCAGCCTTGGCGGCCGCGAACAGGTGACCCAGGGCGTGGAGAAAATCAACGATGGCCAGAAAGGTCGGAAAATGCCGTTGCTGCAATTTCCAGATCCAGGCCGAGCCGTCCCCCAGGAACGCCCGATGAGCCGCTTTCATGAGATTGCGTCGCCACGCCTCCGCGGCCACCATCGGCCCGAATTGCTCGCTGGAGCAGGTGCTCGCCACGTAAGTCCGCACCACCAGTTCGGGCCTTTCCCTCGGCTCGGACCGATCCCCGGGGGACGGCAGAGATGCTTCGTCGATGTTCTCCGCCGGGGCCTCCTGTAGGCCCATCGAGCTCGACCCGCTGATCCCGCCGACAAGCTTCTCGACGTATCCCCGGTCGCGGTAGCAGGCGGGCAACTCCGGCTCCGGGTCGCAGTCCGAGACGACATTGGCCATGGTGGCCAGAATCGCGATCTTGTCCTCACGCCAGGACGCATCATGGGCACCGGGCCCTTCCCCCTGGCCGCGAATCTGCAGCCGGCCGCCGTCAACCTCGACCACTGCCAGAGCCGGCCGTGTCTCGACTCGCGGCTCGAGCTTATGGGCTTGAAGTTCGCTCACATGCTGATCTCTCTCGGCCTGCAATTGTTGGCCGACCTCCTGGGCGATGCGGCCGATCTGCCGACTGCCGATGGTCACCTCGGCCAATTCCGCCATCGCCTCGGCCGCCTCCCGGAAGGAGGGCTCCCGGGCACCGCAACGGACGATCTTGCGCAGCACCGAAGGGCTGTAGTCATGTGGCGTGAGGCGCAAGGCCGGACGCTGAGGGAAAAAAATCCCGGCGACATGCCGGGCAGTGGCACTTCGGTTCGGCGTAGGTGACCTTGCCTCCCCAGAATTCAATGGTTCGATCGTTGCGTTGCACCGGACAGAGCCGCTTGCAGTTGGGACAAGGCTGCTCGGCCCCCAAGAGGGAGGCTTTCTGCTTCAGGAGTTCCTCGATGGTTCCCTTGGCCACGGCACAGGCCGCGGTCATGGCCATTTGTTCCATGTCGTCGGCATCGAGGTCCAGGTCAGGCCCAACTTCTTCGTGGACCCGTCGCGCCACAGTTTTCCCCCACCCTTTGGCCATCTGCTCGACCCCGGTGCGATCCATCGATGGTGACTTACGGAAAGGCATAGCAGGTCCCTCCTTGGACTTCCGGTGACGGACAATTTGGGAAACTTGACTTGACATGCTACCACCGGCCTCGGGCGGCGCGAACCGCGTCTTACACCCGCGCCTGGGCAGGCGGTCAGTTCAGTCTCGATGCCGATACCGATCTGTGCTAAAGTGGGTGGTGCTTTCGCCTGCCGTTCCAAGGACTCGGCGTCCGTTTCCTGGTCCAGAAAGGCTTTGAGCTCTCATGGCGAGCACACTGCGCGACGAGCTTGCGTCGCTCAAGATCGAGCGGCCGGACCAGTTCCGTCCGGCCAGCAGCAAGGGGCAGACAGGTACCGAATACCGCCGCCGGGGGGGCGGGCTGCGGCTGCTTTCGTGGCTGCTGTGGCTGATACCGCTGGGGGTCGTCAGCGGGGCCGGGATTGTCGGCTACCGCGAGTACGACCGCGTGCGCTCGCGGCCGGAGGTGACCGTTGGCCTGGTCCAGCAGATGACCACCGGCGAGGCCGAGAAGCTGCTCACCGCCAAGGGTTATCTCAAGTCTCAGAAGCAGGCGATGATCGGCACCAAGGTCGCGGGCCGTGTCGAGGAGATGCGCGTCAAGGAGCACGACCAGGTGAAGACAGGCGATATCCTGGCCATCATCGAGCATCACGACCTGCTGGCCATGATCGAGCAGCGCAAGGCCGGCATGGAGCGCGCGCGGGCCGAGCTGGAGGAAGCCAAGGCCGACCTCTGGGAGAAGGACCGCGAAGCCAGGCGGTCCGAACGCCTGGTGGCCAAGAAGATGCTCCCCCAGGAAGACTTCGAGAAGGCATCGTCGCTGCGCAAGATGTCCACCGCCAAGGTGGCGGCGCTGGAGGCTTCCATCAAGATGATGAAGGCCAATATCGACGAGATGGAATACACCCGCAAGTACCAGATGCAGATTGTGGCGCCGTTTGACGGCACCGTGGTGGAGAAGCAGGGCGAGGTGGGCGAGATCATCTCGCCCATGGCCATGAGCTCGTCGCTGGGCCGCTCGGCGGTGGTCACGCTTGCCGACCTGGCCCACATGGACGTGGAGACCGACATCTCCGAGAACATGATGTCGCGGATCGAGCTGGGCCAGCCCGCGGAGGTGTCCGTGAGCGCCAATCCAAACAAGCGCTATCACGGCAAGCTGCGGCAGATCATCCCCATGGGCGACCGCACCCGCGGCACCGTGAAGGTGAAGGTGGAGATCATCGACCCGGACGAGAAACTCTTCCCCGAGCTGGCGGCGACGGTCCACTTCCTTCCCTTCAAGACGGGCCTCGCAGCGGAGACCTCGAAATCGTACCTGTTCGTCTCCAAGTCGGCCGTGTTCCAGCAGAACGGGCACGATTACGTGTGGGTGGTGGGCCCGAGGTCGCGGCTCCTGAAGCGGCAGGTGGAAGTGGCCACAACGCGCGAGGACCTGGCCCGGGTCGAGTCCGGGCTGGCCGCGGGCGAGACCGTGGTGCTGAATCCTCCGAAAACGTTCAAAGACAATGAAGAGGTACGGATCGCCGAATGACGCCTGGGACGCCGGGACTTTTTTGTGGCGAAGCGAAAGGTGATTCCTGACATGGGCCAGACGTCGTCGATCGTGCTCAGGGGCGTGTACAAGGAGTATCGCCGGGACGAATTCGTGGTGCCCGTCCTGGCAAGCCTCGACCTGGAGGTGGCGGAGGGCGAGTACCTGGCGCTCATGGGGCCGTCGGGATCGGGGAAGACCACCCTATTGAACCTGATTGCCGGGCTGGACCAGGCGACCAAGGGCGAGGTCGTCGTCCACGACCAGCCGCTGGGCGAGCTCTCCGAGGCCGAGATCACTCGCTGGCGCGCCAACAACGTCGGCTTCATTTTCCAGACCTACAACCTGATCCCGGTGCTCACGGCGTTCGAGAACGTGGAGCTGCCGCTCCTGCTCACGCACCTCTCACGCCGCAAGCGCCGCGAGAACGTCATGACGGCCTTGCGGATCGTGGGCCTGGAAAGCCGCGAGCATCACTACCCCCGGCAGCTTTCCGGCGGCCAGGAGCAGCGCGTGGCCATTGCCCGCGCGATCGTCACCGATCCGTACCTGCTGGTGGCCGACGAGCCCACCGGCGACCTCGACCGCACGACGGCCGGCGAGATCCTCGACCTCCTGGAGCTGCTCAACCGCGAGTTTCAAAAGACGATCGTCATGGTCACGCACGACC
This sequence comes from uncultured Planctomycetaceae bacterium, assembly GCA_963833985.1. Classification (GTDB taxonomy): domain Bacteria; phylum Planctomycetota; class Planctomycetia; order Isosphaerales; family Isosphaeraceae; genus Aquisphaera. Next base: position 2,810,047 of record CAWIAD010000002.1, on the reverse strand, counting down.
CGCTGGCCGCGGCGCGGGCCAGCCGCATCCTGCACCTGGACAAGGGCCGGCTCGTCGATGACGTGATCCAGGAAGCCCGGGTCTCGGCGGTGTCATGATGAAGTACCTCACCTACATCTTCCGCAACGCCCGCAGGAACCCCATTCGCACGCTGCTGACGGTGGCGTCCACGGCGATCTGCCTGTTCCTGATGATGATCCTGCTGGCCTTCTTCGCCATGCGTGACGACGCGGCGCGGTCGAACGTGGTGTTCAACCGCATCATCTGCATGAACAGGAACGGGTTTGCCGGCATGGTGCCCATCGGCCGGGTACCCGAGATCGCGCAGCTCGACGGCGTCCTGGCCGTCAGCCCATTTAGCTGGTACGGCGGCAAGTATCATGACCAGCAGCTCCCCTTCGCGCAGTTTGCCGTGGACGCCGGCACCGTCTTCAAGGTGCTCAATGAATTCCACGTTCCCGAGAAGCAGCTCGCGGACTTCCAGGCCAGCCAGGACGGAGCCGCGATCGGGCGGCGTCTGGCCAGCGACTGGGACCTGAAGGTCGGAGACTCGCTGCCGCTGAAGGGCGACATCTACCCGGTGGACATGGACCTCACCATCAAGGCCATCTACGACGGCCCCTCGAACCGCAACCTGCGGATGTGCCTGTTCCACTACGAGTACTTCGATGAGTCGCTGAAGCGGGTGACGATGAGCGCGGCCTCCGGCGGCTCGCTGGCCACGAACAGCTCGCGGACTTCGGGGAACGCCGGCATGGTGTTCATCAAGTGCAAGAACGCCGATGTCATGCCGGCGGTGAGCCAGAAGATCGACGACCTCTATCACAACAGCGAGTTTCCCACCCGGACGCAGACCGAGGAGGCGTTCGGCAAGATGTTCGCCGACATGATGGGCGACCTGCAAAACGCAATTTACGGGATCGGCGTGGCGATCGTGGTGGCGCTGCTGTTCGTGGCGGGCAACGCCATGGCGATGGCGATGCGCGAGCGCACCAGCGAGGTCGCGATCCTCAAGGCAATCGGCTTCTCCAGGGCCAAGGTGCTCTTCCTGGTGCTGACCGAGGCGGTGCTGGTGGCGAGTGTGGGGGGCGCATTGGGGACGCTGGGGTGCAAGGCGCTGTGCGACCTGGTGGACGTGGCCCGGTACACGAACGGGTTCTTGCCGGTGTTCTTCGTGCCCTGGCGCGTGGCAAGCCTGGGCCTGGCGGTGTCCGTGCTGGTGGGGCTGGTGAGCGGGGTGGTGCCGGCCCTCACGGCCGCCAACTCGTCGGTGATCAATGGACTGAGGAAGGTAGTCTAGCGGTCATGAAGCACCTCCCTTACATCTTCCGGAATGCGCGCCGCAATCCTGTCCGATCGCTGCTGACGATCGCCTCGACGGCGATCTGCCTGTTCCTGATGATGCTGCTGCTGGCGTTCTTCGCCATCAACAACGAGATCGCCGCGGCATCGAAGATCCACAACCGCCTGGTGACGATGAACGCCAACGGCTTCGCCGGGATGGTGCCGATCTCGTTCGTGGGCGAGGTGGCGCGGATGGACGGCGTGCTGGCGGCCACTCCTTTCAACTGGTACGGCGGCAAGTACCATGACGAGGTCGTGCCGTTCTCCCAGTTCGCGGTTGACGCGGAGACCATCTTCAACGTCATGGATGAGCTGGTCGTGCCGCCCGCGCAGCTTCAGGCTTTCAAGGCGAACAAGGACGGCTGCATCATCGGCGCCAAACTGGCCCGGGACCGCGGCCTGAAGGTCGGCGACTCGCTGCCGCTGAAGGGCGACCTCTACCCGGTGGACATGAACCTGACCATCCGCGGAATCTACAGCGGCCCATCGAACAGCGACCAGCGGATGTGCCTGTTCCACTTTGATTATTTCGACGAGGCGCTGAAGCGGGTGACGATGAGCGCGGCCTCCGGCGGCTCGCTGGCGCCGGCCAGCGCCCGTGTCTCGGGCAACGCCGGCATCATCTTTCTGAAGTGCAAGAACGGCAATATCATGCCCTCGCTGGGCAACAAGATCGACGACCTGTACCGCAACAGCAATTACCCGACGCGCACCCAGACGGAGGAAGCCTTCGACAAGATGTTCGCCGACATGCTGGGCGACCTGCGCTATGCCATCTACGGGATTGGCCTGGCGATCGTGGTGGCGCTGCTGTTCGTGGCGGGCAACGCCATGGCGATGGCGATGCGCGAGCGCACCAGCGAGGTCGCGATCCTCAAGGCGATCGGCTTCCCCAAGGGCCTGGTGCTCTTCCTGGTGCTCTCCGAGGCCGTTCTGGTGGCCGGCCTGGGTGGCCTGATCGGCGCGGTGGGAAGCAAGTACTTCTTCGACTTCGTCGACATCGCCCCCTACACCGGCGGCTTTTTGCCGTTCTTTTACGTCTCCTGGGACATCGCCCTCTTCGGCCTGGGCGTCGCGCTCTTCGTTGGCTTCGCCAGCGGCCTGGCCCCCGCGCTCCTCGCAGCCAATTCGTCGGTGATCAATGGACTGAGGAAGGTGGTGTAAGTCGTCATGATCCCGCTCAAATACAACGTGCGCAACCTCCGGGTCCGCTGGAAGACGACGCTCATGACGGTCGTCGGCACGGCGCTCCTGGTGGCATCGTCGTGCATCCTCTTCGGCCTGGTGGAGGGTCTCGAGTACAGCCTGAAGATCTCGGGCGATCCGCTCGACCTGATCGTGCTCCGCAAGGGCTCCTCGAATGAGACGTCGGGCGGGTTCGAGAGCGACAAGGCTGACAAGCTGCTGACCCTCGACGGCATCGAGCACAATTCGGGCATGCCGCTGGCCGCCAAGGAGCTGCTGAACATCGCCAACGGCGAGCGCGCCAACGGCACCCGCAACAACATCATCATCCGGGGCGTGCAGCCGGCGTCTCGTCTGCTGCGGCCCGAGTTCAAGATCGTGGCCGGGCGCGACTTCGTCGAGGGCCGCGGCGAGTGCATCGTCAGCAAGACGATCGCGCGTAAGTTCAAGGGTGGACAGATCGGCGGGCTGCTCTCCTTCGGCGACAAGGAACAGTACCGCGTGGTGGGCATCTTCACGGCCGGCGGCAGTGCGGCGGAGAGCGAGGTCTGGGCCGATCTGAAGGACGTCGAGAAGAACACGGGACGGGACGGATCGGTCTCCTGTGTCCAGTTGCGCGCCGCCAGCCTGCCCGATTTCGAGAAGCTCCAGAAGACCATCAACGACAACACCGAGTTCAAGCTCGAGGCCAAGTCCGAGAAGGCCTACTTCGAGGAACAATCGCGCATGAGCCTGTTCCTTCAGGCCGCCGGAACGTTGATCGCCGTGCTGCTCACCTTCGGAGCCATGTTCGCCGCGGCCAACACGATGTTCGCCGCCGTCAGCTCGCGGACCCGCGAGATCGGTACCATGAGGGCCCTGGGGTTCCCCCAGTCCGATATCCTCATCTCCTTCCTGGGCGAATCGTTCCTGCTGTGCGCCCTGGGCGGCGCACTGGGCCTGCTGGCCACGCTGCCGCTCAACTTCCTGACGATCGAGACCTTCAACATGGGCAGCTTCGCCTCGATCTCGATCTCGTTCCGGTTCGGCTGGACGGTCGCCGCGGTGGCGGTGATCATGACCCTGGCCATGGGACTCTTCGGCGGCATGCTGCCGGCTCTCCGCGCCGTGCGCCTGGAGGTCATCGCGGCCTTACGCGAACTATGAGCGCCCTGTCAGCGGCCGAAAATCGCCTGCTACGGAAGTGATCGTGCATCTCACCGGCAGCGGCGCTCGGGGTTCGCTGCTGCGCGGACCGCAAGGGTACCCGATTCAAGCGTTTCCGGAGGACACATAACTTGGAACGTCCACTTCCCACACCTTGTGTGCCACGACTGGCCGCTTCCCTTGTGCTGCCAGCCTTGCTGTTCTTCTCGGGCTGCTACGAGCGCGTCGAGAAAGGAGATCAGCCGGTCTACCACTTCGCCTGGTGGATGGGCCCGGCGATCATCGCCGGAGCGATCGCCGCGCTGCCGGCCGGATGGTTCCTGCGCTCGGTCAACAAGCGCATGGGCTATGGCCTGCTGTTCCTGGGTCCGTTCCTGCTGGTTGCGGTGGTGCCGGCCATGTACAGTAACCGCGTGGTGGTGGACGACCAGCACTTCGAGTGCAGCTACGGCATGTGGTTCAGCCCAACGGTGCACAGCATCCGCTTCGACAGCCTGCGCGAGATCCACATCGCGCGGGTGCGGGGAGCCCGGGGGAAGGTGAACGTCCACCTGAACTGCCTGACCAGGTCGGGCGAGACACAGACCGTGCACGCCGGAGACCTGGTGAAGCAAGCACTCGACGAGATCCTGGAACGCGCCGCGGCGCACGGCGTGCGGGTCACGGAGGACCCCTCGTGACCGCCGCGCGGTCCGGCTGTCACTCCGTGGTTCCGACCAGTTGCGGCTGCCGGGTGGGCCCGAAGCCGACGTTGGACTCCGCATCCAGGAGCAGCTTCCCGTCCGCAAGCTTGAAGTGCAGCGTGTACAGGAAGGGCGTCTCGTAGAAGCAGATCCGGGCCGTGAACGTGTCGTCGGCAGTCCAGGCGCCGCTGGCCGCCGCCGGCTGCCGTGGCAGCATCCCGAGCGCCAGCTCGCCCTTGTGCCAGGCGCCCCGGTCGCAGACGATGCGCTGGTCGCTGCCCCCCGTGCGCGCCACGATCGTCGTCTCGCCGCCGGGGCCTCCGCCTTCCAGCGTGATGGCCTCGAGCTTGCGGTCATTCTCGGGGAAGACGTATTTCTTGTTCATCAGGCTCGCGATGGTCGCGGCGGAGGGCGTGCCCGAACCCTCCTGCGGGTGCAGCGCGAGGCTGCCCAGGGCATGCTCAAGCGCCTTGCGGGCGCTCTCGTCCTCGGCCAGAGGAGCGGGCTTCATGGCGGGCAGGAGGTGCTCCCACACCAGGTTCAGCACGTTCTGCATGTTCTTCGTGCCGCTGGTGATGGCGATGACCGCGTCCTGTTCGGGAAGCACGATGCAGAACTGGCCGAAGGCTCCGTCACCGCGAAACGCTCCATGCCGGCAGCGCCAGAACTGGTAGCCGTAGCCCTGCTCCCAGTCGCTCCTGGGGTTGCTGCCGTTGGAGGTCTGACGCGCCGTGGCGGCGTGCACCCAGGCTGCGGGGACGAGCTGCCTGCCCTGCCATTCTCCCTTCTGGAGGTAAAGCTGGCCGAAGCGGGCGATGTCCTCGGTGCGGATGCTCAGGCCGTAGCCGCCCAGGGACACGCCCTGCGGGCTGGTGCCCCAGGTGGGATGTTCGATGCCCAGCGGGTCGAAGAGGCGGGGCCGCAGGTAGTCGAGCACCGTCATGCCGGTGGCCTTCTGGACGATGGCCGAGAGCATGTAGGTGGCCGCCGTGTTGTACAGGAAATGCGTCCCCGGCTTGTTCGGGACCGCCTGCGCCAGGAAGGCCCTGGCCCAGTTCGGCTTGCCGTTGACGCTCGGCTCGGACTGGTGCCCGGTGGACATGCGCAACAGGTCGCGCACGCGCATGGCCTTGAGGTTGGAGCTCGGTGACTCGGGGGCCTCATCCGGGAAGAACTTGAGCACCTCATCATCGACGCTCAGCTTGCCTTCGCCCACAGCCAGCCCCACGGCCGTGGAGGTGAAGCTCTTGCTCAGCGAGTAGAGCGAGTGCGGTGAGCCGGCCTCGTAGGGAGACCACCAGCCCGCGGCGACGACGTGCCCGTGCCTCACGACCACGACGCTGTGGATCGCATCCACCGACCTGTCGGCTGCCTCGACGAACGCCAGGATGGCCGACGAGGCCATTCCCTGGGCCTCGGGACTGGAACGCGGCAGTGCCGCGGCCGGCTCGGCCGCCGAGACAAGGGTTCCGCCAAAAGCGACCAGGGCCACCGCAAGGTAACGTTTCATGCTCGGTTTCCAGCGTCAGGTTGTTCTTTCCCCCAGGAAGCTCATTGGACGCGGTGCCACCAGCCCGGTCAAGCGTCCACCCGGCGGTTTCCTGTCCTGGCCCTTCAGCGTGCGTGGTCGAGCAAGACGATTGTCCGCCGTGCCGGCAAGCTGGCTCGCGTGACTTCGACCGAGCTTGCCCCAGCGCGCTCCACAAGCTCGTCCGGCAGCACCGCCAGAAACCGCTCCACGGGCTGGATGTTGAGGTTGATCTTCGGCGTCTTGTAGTGCATCGGCAGCACCAGCCGGGGGCCGATGGCGTCGACCAGGGCAGGGATGAGCGGGAAATCGATGGTCGGGGGCCCTCCGGCCGGCACCAGCAGCACGTCGGCCCCGCGCAGGGGGACCAGATCCGCTTCCTCGAGTGCATGCCCCAGGTCGCCCAGGAACACCAGGTGCAGCCCTTCCGTGGTGAAGTGGACGATGGTCACCTCGTCCTCGGCCTTGCGCTCGGGCGTCTCGAATACGTGGATCGCCCGGAAGCGGATGCCGCGGGCCTCGTTTCCGGCGGGCGGCAGATCGAGAGCACGGATGAGCTGGAAGGGAGGCACGATCTGCCCGGTGTGGCTGTGGTAGCGGTCGTTCTCGTGACTGACGACCACGATGTCGGCCGGCTCGTCGATCGGCAAATAACCGCCCGAATCGGGCGAGCGATACGGGTCAAGGATGATCCGCGATCCCTCCGTTTCGATGAGGAACGCGGCGTGGCCGTACCAGGTGATGCGCATGGTGAGGGTGCCCTCGGGTCAGGATCGTTCGGGCTGGTGCTCCAGTTTACCGGGTCCGGCCCCCGCAGGCACGTTGCAGCCGCTCTGCGCTCGATTGACAGCCAGATCCGGCATGGTGACGATATCCTCATTCTTTTGAGGGAAGTCGAGGCTCGAGGCCACGTTCGAGGGCGCATGCTCATGGGATTGTCCCGGCGAATCCTCTCCATGGAGGTCGACCTGCGACCCCTCTGGCTGGCCCTCAGGGATCATCCGGTCGAGGATCTCTGCTGGCTGGGTGTGCTGCTGCGGGTTGTGGCGTATCTCTGGAACCGCCCCTACTGGATGGACGAGGGCTCGCTTCTGAGCAACTTCATCGGAGTGCGGATCCTCGACTTCTCCACCTGTCTCAGCGGCGACCAGCTCGCGCCTTTCGGCTTCGTGATCGTCGAGCGGGTGATCGTGACGCTCCTTGGGACCTCGGGCTACGCCACGCGCCTGGTCCCGCTCATCTGCGGCATCGCGTCACTCTGGCTGTTCAAGCGGCTGGCCTTCCGGTTGCTCGCGCCCGGGCCCGCGATGGTCGCCCTGGTGCTCTTTGCCCTGTCGGACGACATGGTCTATTACTCCAGCGAGCTGAAGCCATATTCCTGCGATCTGCTGATCGGGCTGGCGATCACGCTGCTGAGCCTGCAATGGCTCGACGGCGCGCTGCGCGGCAGAGCGCTGGCGGCGCTCGTCGTGCTCATGGTTGCGGCCCCCTGGTTCTCGTTCTCTTCGTCGTTCGTGATCGCCGGGTGCGGCACGGCCCTGCTGATCAACCGGCTGTCAAAACGAGCGTGGGCCGAAGTCGGCTGGCTGCTGGCCATCGCCGCGGGCTGGACCCTGAACTTTACCCTGGCGTACCGGGCATCACACGCCTTGCTGCATCCCGCGACCTCCATGTATGTGTTCTGGAACTTTGCTTTCTTGCCCTTGCCGCCGTCAGGCTGGGCGGACGTGGTGAAGGTGGCGGGAGTGCTGCTGGAGATCTTCGTCAACCCGCTCAACCTGCTGGCACCCGTGCTGCCGGCCTGGTGGGTGGCCTTGCCCATCGTGCTGCTGCTGATCGGTGCCGGCTCAATGGCCGCGCGGGACGGCGCGGCATGGCTCGTCCTCACGCTGCCGATTTTGCTGGCGGTGGCGGCCGCCGGCCTGAGAAAATATCCCTTGCATGGTCGCCTGATGATCGAGCTCGTGCCTCCGTTTTACCTGATGATCGCCGAGGGCACGCGGGTGGTGCGCGCCCGGCTGGGCCGGCCGGCATACGTTCTGGTCCTGGTCCTGCTGCTGGCCTACCCGTCCTTGACCACTTTCTATCAGAACTCGGCCAAGCGCAAGCGCTACTTCAACGAGCATGGAGACCTGCACGACAATCGTTTCTTGCCCGCGCCTGAATTCCACAAATAACGTTGCGCCGCACGCGGCTGCGGGTGACATCGGACAGGAAGGGGCATGACCATGAAGAGGCTGCTCATCGGCATCGCGATCGGGCTGGTGGCTCTGCGGGCGGCTGGCGGGAATGGAGCGGAGCCGGACGAGGAGCGCATCAAGAACGGGATACTCGGCACCTGGATGAACCTCTCACTGCGGCTCCCCGCGCAATTCAAGGACGTGAAGAGCATCAAGCACGTCACTTCCACCCATTTCACGTGGGTCACCTACGACACCAAGAAGATGACCGTGCTGGCCACCGCGGGCGGAACGTGGACGCTCAGCGGCGACATCTACCGAGAGAAATGCGAGTTCGTGAGCCCGGGCTTCGACCACCTCAAGGGCAACGAATACGCCTACATCCTCAAGTACAAGGGGGATGAGCTATCCATCAGGTCCGCCCCCGGGACGGCCATCGACGTCGACGAGACCTGGCGCAGGCTGAAGCGCGCCCATTGAGCGAACCAAGCGGAGGAAGCGTCATGCGGTTGCACTGGCTGCGTTTCTCGATCCGGGGAATGATGGTCGCGGTGGCGGCCGTCGCACTGGTGCTCGGCGCGGGCGTGGCGTTCCTGCCCATGATCTTTCCCGTATGCCACTGCTGGGTGGTGCGCTGGCAACACCTCAGGCAGGCGGGCAGCCGGCAATACACGGCCGTTCGCCCGCGTGCGCAACGCTGGGAGAGAGTCCTCGCCCTGGCTTGCGGCTTGCTGCTGATCGTCCCCATGAGCCACCGGGTGGCAATTAACTCCCCTGCCCCCGGCAGGGCATGTACCACGACGGATGTCGTGATGAATCTGGTTGATGTCTGGATCCTGGGAACCTGCGGGGCACTCGTCTGCATGTACCCTTGCCTACGCCCTACCTATCTCGAATTCCGCGAGCACGGGCTCTTGTGGAGTACCAATTTCTATTCCTGGGACAGGATCCGCGGGTGGGAGTGGGTCGACGAACCGTTCGTACTGCGCGTCAAGGTGCCCAACCACATCGCCGCCTTCCGACTTACCCAGGAGATCAGGAGGCGATCCAGGCGTTACTCAAGGACCATGTCGGTCCCCCCGCTCACCGGCTCAGGACGATGTCGACCGCAGCCTTCCCCATCCTTGTCCCCAACCCTTCCCCACCGCCTGAGGTGCCCCATGCCCGAGAAGCCCGCGACCGTTGAAGAGTATCTCGCCGCACTGCCGGAGGATCGCCGCAGCGCGCTCCAGGGAGTGCGCCAGGTCATTCTCAGGAACCTGGACAAGGACTACGAAGAAGGCATCCAGTACGGCATGATCGGGTATTATGTGCCGCACCGCGTGCACCCGGCGGGCTACCACTGCGACCCGAAGCAACCCTTGCCGTTCGCGGCGCTTGCCTCGCAGAAGAATTACATGTCGCTTTACCTGATGTGCGTCTACGCCGACAGCGAGCAGGCGAACTCGTTTCGGGAGGCCTGGCGCAGACCGGCAAGAAACTCGACATGGGCAAGTCGTGCATCCGCTTCAAGAAGTTGGACGACCTGGCACTCGAGGTGATCGGCGACACGATCCGGCGCGTACCCGCGCGGAAGTATATCGCGCGGTGCGAGGCTTCGGTCTCGGAGTCGAAGCGAAAGACGCCCAGGAAGACATGAGGCTGCCTGGCGGCCGCCATGCCGAGAGAAGAAAGGAAGAAGAAAGGACAGAGAGAAGAAAGGAGAAGAGAGAAGAAAGGACAGGCATTGGACTCTCTCCCTCCCAGGGCGTCCCTTGATCGGCTCAGCAACCGAATCCCATGCTCGTTGCCGTGGCCGGAAGCGCGTCGGACTGGCACGGGGATTGGCCGCCCGGTAGGGTGGGTCGAGCGTCCCCGCGAGGCCCACCTTTCCTGGAACCGTGGCCGGAAGCGCGTCGAACTGGCCCGGGGATTGGCCGCCCGGTAGGGTGGGTCGAGCGTCCCCGCGAGGCCCACCATTCGTGGAACCGTGGCCGGATGGTTCTCGCGGTCATCCACGAACCTGTAATGACAGTCGGCGAAAGGCTCGCCACGCGATCTCGTCATCTGCCTGGCGCGGGGTGAGTGACCACGTGCGTGAGCGCGTGGGTCGGACGGGCGCGGCCTCCACTTCCGCTCAGGTCGGCACCTATGTACGTGATCATGTGGCTCGGCTGGGCGATCCCGCCAGGCTGATACGCGTGACCACGTGCGTGAGCGCGTGGTTCGGACGGGTGCAGCCCCCAACCTCGGCCGTGAGGCCGACCAGCACCTGAGACCAACACGCCGCGCATCTCGCCGCGGCTTCACCGCGCCGGGCACCCGCCCAGGTTCGCCAGGTGATGCCGGCCCAGCCGCCCGGCCACATCCCGCAGCCGTTCCCGGCTCGCCGCAAAGAACCGGCCCAGCAGCCGGCCACCGGCCAGCTTCAGCAGCCGCGCCTGCCAGTTCTCCGAGTTGCTCCCCAGCCGCTCCAATATCCCGGCCAGCTCCGCCGAGATCATCGCCTTCCCTTCGCGAAACAGCCGCCCGGTGTAGTCCACAAGCAGCAGGTAGTTCCCCAGCGAGAACCCCTCGAGCATCCCTTCCCGCATCGAGTCGAGCCCCCGGCGGTCCTCGATCGGACAGAGCCAGAGCTGCTCCTCCATCCCACTCGCCGCTTTCGACCCCGCCACGCTGCCTTGCTTCGCGGCTTGCAGATCCTCCGCGCGCTCCTGTTCCTGCACGTGCTCCACTCGCTGCTTGATCGACGTGTGCGGGCTGGCTTCCGGAACCTGGGCGATCCCCGCCGCCACCGGGTTCAGATCGATATAAGCACACGTCGCCAGCAGAGATTCCTCATCCAGGATCGCCACGCTCTGGAACCGCCCCTCGAAGAACGCCCCGCGGGTGTTCTCCTCGCGGTTGGCCAGTCGCGACAGCGGCTCCTTCAGGCACTTCATGAACCAGCTCAGGCCTTGCAGCCGCTGGCGTGCCATCGCCACCCACTTCACGTCTTTCAGCCGTTCCTGGACCCACCCGTCCGAGACCGGCAGTGCCCGCCGCGCCCTGTCGCGGGGCGGAAACAGCCTCCCCCAGCGCCGCACGACCTCTTCATCCGACCACCCCGCCGCCACATCCGGGTCGAGCCGCACCAGCAGGTGCAGGTGGTTATCGAGGATGGCGAACCCGCCCACGGCCACGGAGAAGATCTCCGCAAGTTCCTGGACTCGCCGTTCGATCCATTCCTTGCGGTCGAGCCCGCCCTCCCCCAGCAGAAACGCCCGCCGCACGCACCGCGTGATGCAGTGATACCAGCGGGTGACACTGGGATCAACCAGATGCGCAGCGCGCGATCGTCATGGCCGTCCCTCCTGGCAAGATCCACGCAATCTACCAGATCGGCCCGGCCAGCGGAAGACTGCAATGCATGTCCTTTTTTCGTCTTTTTCGTCTTTTTCGTCTTGGAGAGAGACCTTCTCGCCTTCAAGGACTGTCTCCTCGCTCTCGTCGAAGAAAATAGCAGCGACAGACAGGTCGTCAGGTGGGCTCTCGGCGAAAGTAACTGGGATCCCTAATGCGGGTAGGATGAAATGGCACACGTCATCCGGCTCGACGATAAACCCGTTCGGTGAAATTGGCCGGGAGGCTGGTAGAAAGGACACCGCTGCACAGTCGCCGGTCGAGTGAGGTTCCTTCCCGACAGGCTTGTAATCAAAGTCGCTGCCGAACGCATGCTCAAGTGACTTAAGAAAGGCCACAAACTGGGGGCCTTTGAGTCTAAGCTCAGCTCCGCGAATGCGAGCGGGTTTCGTACCGCGACAGACAAGAGTAAGTAAAAGGCTGGGACAACCCACCGTCTTAAGCATCTGGTCAGAGACATTGGTCGTCAGACGCGCCTCCAACGCCCCAGCCGTGGTGCTGGCCTTCTGGCTCTTGTCTCGTTCTGCCCCTGCCACCTCGAGCCGTGAATCCGGCGGTGGGGCGTCTAAGGGTGCTCGTTCAACTCCTCAATGACACGGCGTATGCCGTTTACGATATCAAGGTAAGCTCCGTCCTTGTTCTTCCAGGTCGTAATCGCCTTTCCATCCTTCGGCAGCGCCTGGAGCTTCCCAAAGGGGGCTGAGTGCCAATCGCAGGGCTTTACGATAATGGGAATGACGCGGGCATCGCCGGACTCATGGCGCTCCATGGCTCGTTTTAGCTCAACGCTCGAGCAGAACTCGGAATGGATAAAGTCGGCACTGACCAAGAGAAGGATGGTGCGGGCGGTTTCAAGTTGCCTCCGGATCTCCTTGTTCCATTCACTGCCCGGTGTAATAGCGCGGTCATGCCATTCTGATATAAGGCCTTCCCGCTTTAGGGTGCTAAGGTGGGTTTCCAATTGTTTCCTGTACCGCTCATTTGCATGTGAATAGCTGTAAAAGAGTGGGATACCGGCCACGCTGCTCATGACGTTCTCCGGTCGAATGAAAAGGATTACTCGACCTTGAGGCGGGCAAGATGCCATCAAGCCCGAGAGATTTGGGGGGCTCACTATTACGTCTAGCTCAGGTCTAACTTCCGCCTTGCCTTGAAGCCAATCTAGCTCAGCTAAGGGGGTACCTGGTCGTTTAAGTCTATCGAGGTATATGACCCAGCGGTCGGCTCCGGGCCTAACCCAGTCAAGCTCAGTCTTTTGGATCCGTTCCTCAACTAGCTTAAACGCTTGACGCTCGCCAAAGACCTGGGCCATATCGACTGAGAAATGAATCGCGACTCCATCGTCGGTGCCAACGTAGTTGTAAGCAAAGTCTGCACCTCTTAGTCCAGGGAACGTGATTACACGTACGGAAAGCATTGGGGGATAAGGGCTCCTAAGGCCTCGCTGTCGGTGGCGTGGCAGGTTACCTGCGTTGCTTTGCCGGTGCGAGTCGGCCTAGGCCGTTAATTGGTGAATGGATCTCGACGAACAAGCCTTCGGCAGCTTGCACCGAGCCATCGGCTGGCTCGGTGCCCATGTACGTAGATTCCGAGGACTTGTAGAGCCGGCCGTTGAATCGCACGGGTCCGGTCACTCGCAGGGCGATGTCGAGCAATTTAGTTGTGGTTTCCAAGCGAGGACGCTCTCGGTTCTTCCGATGCATCTCGCCTGGGGAGTGCCCGAGGGGGCCTTGTTGAAGCACATCCCTTTGGCGGCAAAAGGCCTGCCACGAGTTGATGTGTTCCTGCACAAGGTGACTCACGTCGTAACGCTGCCAGCTTGGCGGAATTAGCGGCTTTCGGCTGGGCATGATAGTCCCCGGCTAGGACGAACAGTGACCTGGAAACGGGAAAAGTTGTACGCTAAGAGACTGCATCGTTCACGCCGATGGCTAGGCGAAGCTGCCGAAGGATGTCACCGAAGCTTCGCTTCCGCTTCCATGACGCTGCCTTGATCGCTGGGACCTTCCTAGAGACAGGGGAGGGAATGGCAAGGGACAAAGGGGTCGGCTTCCTTGTCCAGAAAGAGGCGCTGGACAACGCTTGCCTGGTGTCGGGCGGTCTCGGCACCCAGGGCCCTCAAGTCGGGAATCCCGGAGACGCTATCCAAGCTGAAGCGTGACGGGTTGGTCACCTCGTCGATGCGGTGGAACCTGTGGGGCTCCTCGTCATAGTTCAACATGACCTTGGCCTGTGCAATCGAGGCCCGCATCTGCGCCTGCATCAGGAGTCCGATGAAGTCTTTGCTAAAAAGGCCCCAGCGAAGCACGCCTCCCTTTTGACGTCGTGCCTCTGAGACGTGGTAGGGCACGTCCGTCGTTCCGATACTGAGAACATGGACGTCTTTCAGATCCTGGCCAAGGACTGAAATGGCTTCGATGACGCCGACTGCGGCAGGGCAGTTGGACCAGATACCACCGTCGATGCAGGCCAGACCATCCTCACCGATGAACGCCGGAAAGTAGGTTGGGGCCGCAGACGTCGCGAGAGCAACTTCGACAGCCGGGCGAAGGTAATCGCGACGAAGCCTCGGGTGGTGCGAAGTCTTGAAGAGCTGGACGTTGCCGTTTACCGCGTTAAACGAGGGGATGACAAGCCGCACTTTCGAGTCCCCGAGCTTGCGATTACCGGTCACCGAGCCGATGGCGTTTAAGAGGGATTTCTGGCCGTACTTGGTCCGAAACATCCAGCGGAGGAAGTGCTGAGATTTCTTCTTGATGCCGATGGCGGGGAAAATCTCCGGGCCCTTCTTAACGTAGAAATCGAGAATTTCGGACGCCGGGATTCCCAAGCCGAGGGCAATGGCGATGATCCCGCCGGTTGAGGTACCGGTTATTAGGTCAAAATATTTATGAATTGGTGTCTTGGTCATGCTCTCCAGTTCAGCGAGGAAAGACGCCGTGAAGGTGCCTTTAATACCCCCGCCATCAAGGCTCAAGATCCGGAATCGGCTCACCGATTGGGACTCCATGTTATGGGACGTCTGACGATGGGCTCCTGCGGCGCCGGATGGACCCCACCACCTAGCCATTCGCCCGTCACCCGCCACGTCTCGTAGAAGAGGAGCCAGACCGATAACCAGGGGATGATTGTCAGGGCGAGCTTCTTTTCAGTGGACCACTCGCCGGTCTGGGGCAAATACAGGCACGGCCGCTCAGTACCATCGTCATCGAGGTAGGTGTGCGGGATCCGCTCATCGGTCTCTAGCCTCTTGAGCTTCGGCTCCTCAACCCAGGCCCTCGGAGGGTCCCACGCTCGGTATTCAACACGGACCTGGTAGGTGTCGTTAAGCTCGGTCGGCTGCACGAGGCCACGAGTCACAAGCAGACCGCCGTCAACCCGGGTTTTGAACCCCGGATGTTCTCGCCGCATCCACGCGGCCTGCTCGTGGATCCCGAGGGTGTGAATCCTCAAGACCTGGCTAGTCCCCATGGAAAGTGTTCCCCGGGACAGTGCGGGTGGCGGCTACGGCCGAGGCCGCCGTTGAAAGGCCCACGTTCGTCTTTGAGAACTCGACTCGGCCGCTATCGCGGTCGTGCTGGAACTTGCGCGTGTAGGACGCAACGGCCTGCTTCGTGAGCGGTTCGCCAAAGAGCACGTTGAGCCCCTTGGCAATGTTCTCAAGGCCTCTCGTCGAGAGAAGTTGAACGAGCTTGGCTCGGAAGTCTTGAACGTAGTTGACGAACTTCTGGTACGCCTCAGGGTTCTTCGCCCAGGCCTCACAAAACATCTCAGCCGGGTTCACCGGATTCGGCACCTCAATGACGCCATTGGGTTCCGATGCGATCTGGTCGACGATGCCGTCTAGGACGGTAAGAAGAGCGTCCGAGACAAGCTCTTCGCCTCCGTAATGGAGCCCGGCGAGTGTGGTCAAGACGATCGACCGTGGAGCATCCGGGTCGTCCTTGAAACGAATGTCCCGATGCCGCTTCATGAGCTGCACAGCGCGGCGCAGCGGGGCCTTCTGCCGAGCCGACTCCCGCTCCGGAAGCGACTCGATGTAACGTGCCGCCTTTGTGGTCCGGCTCATCAATGCGCGGGAGTCGAACCAGAAGTCGGCGTAGTCGATAGGATTCGACTCTTTCCATTCCCGGATTTTCCGGTCCGGGACGAGCATGTTGTTTCCCCCACGGGTCCAGTCCTGACGGGCGGGGGTGATGTCGAGATGGAACTCAGATGCATACGTGATTCGGATGCACCGCTTGTAGTGCTCCATGTTCTTCCGGAAGAACTCGTTCTCGCAAAGTCTCGCTTCGACAAGGTCAAAGACGGCCTTTGGTTGAGAGAAGCTGCTGTAAGGTAGGTCGAGAAACAGGATGAGGTCGATATCGTGTTCGTTCTGCCTGACCGGCTTTACGGTGGTCTTTAGCCTCGCTGAGCCCTGCGAGCGAATCCTTGGTTTATAGATGGCAAAGGGGTTCTTCGGGTCGGCCAACCAGTCGCCGACCGCATGATAGTGGCCCCTAGCCTCCTTAAACTGCGTTTCAGTCAGTTGGACCGTCTCGCACAACTCCTCGAGCAAGCTATCAAGAGCCACGTTCATCGAGGCCGTCACCATCTTTGGCATCGTCGCCATTTCCTTGAACCCCCCTTCACTCGGCCATGTTCTACGGAGCTGGACCCTCAGCCCTCCTGCCTATATTGTATGTCCGAAATTCAGACAGTCAAGGAAGGCTTTGACTCTTTTGTATTTTGGCTGTACACTAGAGATAGAACTTGACCTGGTTGTCCGGCACCGGTACGGTGGCTCCGGCTCTCCGAGAGTCGGTCCATCCAATCAGAAAATCGTTTGCTCTTAACGATTTACGTACTTCGCGTGCTGTGGCAAGGCTTCTTGGGAGCCCAAGCGATCGTCAGTCCCTGTTAAAGGAATTCTGCTATGCCATTAGATCAGCAGACTTTAGGAAGGAGGCTCAAGGAGGCTCGCGTCAACTGTGGTCTCAGCCAAGGGCAGGCAGCAGAGAACCTCGGGATCCAGCGCACGGCGATGGTTAACATCGAGGCTGGAAACCGAACTCTTTCCACCCTGGAACTTGCCGGCCTGGCCGAACTCTACGGTCGGCGCATCACCGACTTTTTCGTCCAGGAGGAAGCTTCGCCGGCTGCGGAAGACGCCCTTCTGGCTCTCCACCGTCTTCCCGTCGGGTACCGCGACAATCCAGAGGTGAGGCAAGAAGTCACTCGATGCGTCGGCATCTGCCGCGAGGGAGTGAAGCTTGAAAACCTCCTCGGGTATTCGCGACGGGTGCGGGTCCCGAGTTATGAGCTGCCGCCCCTCACGAAAGCGTCGGACGCGATTGAGCAAGGCCTCCGCGTTGCCGCCGAGGAGCGGAAACGGCTTGGACTCGGTCACGGGGCTATCGCCGACATGGCCGACCTCATCTCTAGTCAGGGGATTTGGGCGTCTGGGACGAAGCTCCCTGATGAAATGTCCGGGCTCTTCCTTCGCGATTCGTCGATTGGGATGTTCATCCTGGTGAATTTCTCCCATCCCAGGGCGAGGAAGCGGTTCTCCTACGCTCATGAGTATGCGCACGCCTTGCTCGACAGGAACGTGTCGGCAATCGTGAGTACAAGCGAGAACTCGAAAGACCTCATTGAGAGACGAGCAAATGCTTTCGCAAGCGGGTTCTTAATGCCGGTAGCGGGCATCGAGGGGTTCCTAGACCGGCTTGAGAAGGGGGGACCTAGCCGTCACCTCTATCTGAGCTACGATGAGACTGCCTGTGAGGAGGTGGTTACCGAAGCTCGCACCGTACCGGGCACTCAGCAAATTACGTATCAGGACGTCGCTGCGCTCGCCCACCACTTTGGGGTCAGCTACCATGCCGCGGTGTATCGGCTAAGCGATCTGAGAATTGTCACGTTCCCGGAGCGCGAAGCGCTCATTGAGAAGGCCGATGCGGGGCGCAGGTATATCGACATTCTCCATGCAGATGGCAGTCCGAGAAATGACTCTGAGCTTGTAAGTCAGGTCGCCCACTTGGCCATCGAAGCTTACAGGCGCGAAGAGATCACGAAGTCTCGGCTGAAGGAGCTGAGCCGGTTGCTCGACATTCCCGCCAAGGATTTACTCGACCTAGGCGAGGCTGCTTTGAACGATCCCCACGATTAACGGAGCAGGAGCATGGCCACGGATGGCCGTTCAATAGTCGTTATCGATGCATCGGTTCTGATAAACTTCCTCGCGGTTGACCGGGTAGACCTCCTCACGTCTCATCCGCAATACAGATTCCTTGTCACAGACCACGTGCGAGGGGAAGTCACCGATGCCGACCAGTTGGCCCGGCTTGATATAGCCCTCGACGCGCAGCTACTTGAGCAGGTCAGTGTAACGGGCCTCAAAGAGCTAGAAACCTTTGCCCACCTCACAGCCGACGGACGGCTTGGGTTGGGAGAGTGTGCTGCCATCGCTCTTGCCTCGGTGCAGTCCTATGTCGTCGCCTTAGATGATAGGCTTGCCCGCAAGCGATGTGCGAGTTTCGACTCGTCGCTTGAGGTATTGGGCACTGTCGACTTAATTCTCTCGCTCCTGAGAGCCAATGCCCTGAGCGTTGAAGTAGCAGACGGCCTAAAAGTAGAATGGCAAACGAAGCATAAGTTTACACTCACATTTGCCAGTTTTTCAGAACTCCTCTGAGTTCCCTTGTCGCTACCAGCCTTGCGAGACAAGGCCTTCGGACGTCAGCGGTCAAAGAGATTTCCATGACTCGATACTCCCAAATCTCTTCCAAGTCTGGCACGAAGGTGGGTCCCCCAGGAAGGAAAGCCTTCCTCCCCGTGGCGAAAGACCCTGCCGTCTTCTGGGTCGCCTAGGCCGGTTCTATAATGAAGTGAGCGATATTACCGCACCCCCCGTTCTTTAGCGTCGAGGCTGGGTTGGTGCTGTGAGGCGTCGAACGAGAGAGCGACTGATGCCCCTTCAAGATTACATCTCGGATGATGAAGACGAACGGCAAGACCAGATTGCGGTGTTCCTTCAGAGCCGTTGGACCGACGTGGCTGACGAGGAACCGGTAAGCAAGCTTCAAGAGTCACTCGACACATATTCCTGGTTCATGAAGTCGTTCACCGTCAAAGACTCTCAGACCGGAGACCCAATCAGGGCCGACTTCACCTTTGTGATGGAAGGCACGGACGAAGCAAACCGGCCAACAGGTGAGGTCATCACCGGGTCGGCCGTCGCAGTGATTGATGAGTATGACAATGTGGAATTCGCCGATGTGGCGGCGGAGCTAAGCTGAGAGAGAAGTGGGCTTACGTGACAATCCGGCGGAACGTCAGATTGAGCCGCTCGGGAACTGGCTTCGCCGTCTTTGGAATCTGGTGCAGCCAATTCGCCTGGGTGCCGCCTCGCATGATAAGTAGACTGCCATGAGTGAGCTCAACCGAGGCCTTCAACTCTCTCCGCTTCTTGTGCTTCATTTGAAAGGTGCGACTACCCCCGAAGTGTAATGGTTCAGCGTGAAATGGAGAAACCGGGGTCGAAAGATAAGGTGGAGTGAACACTCACACAGATGGACCGGTTTTCCGCTTTCTTACCAATCCCGAAGGAGAAGACAGGGCGGCATCGTGCCGCCCCCTTCGGTCTTGGTCCCTGGGTCGGCGCTCAGGTCGTGTCGCCACGTTGCCCTACCTTCCGCCCAGGCCATCTCTCATCGTAGCCGCACCGAGCTGAACGAGACAATCGCCTCCCTGTGATCAACCCGTCGCTCGGGTCGTCGCACGCACCTGTTCCCTCCTTTCACGGGCAGTCTCCAGCTTACGGTCGCGGTCGGCGAAGATCGCTGGACCACGGCCGGCCAGCTTGTCGGCCGGGGCGATGTAACCGATCGCAGAATGAAGACGCACTTGATTGTAGTGATCAACATAACGTTCCACGAGACGACGGGCATCCTCCAGCGACAGCGGCACGCCGGGCCGGATGCACTCGGATTTCAGCGAGCGGTGCCAGCGCTCGATCTTGCCGTTGCTTTGCGGATAATATGGCGATGTTCTCACATGTGTCATACCGCAAATCCGAATGAACTCCTTGAAATCCCTGGCGATGAACTGGGGCCCGTTGTCAGAGATGATCCGCGGGCGGGCGTCAGGGTATCGCTCGCGTGCGCGCTGGATGATCGTCTCGACTTCAGCCTCGGTCATGCTCGCGCGGATCTCCCAGTGGACGATGAACCGGCTGCAGCCGTCGAGCAGGCTGCAAAGCGAGTAGAACGTGCCGGCGACGTTGATGTGCGACATGTCCACGTGCCAGTGCTCGTGGGGCAAAAGTGGCTGCTGGAAGCCTTTGCCTTTGAGTGAAGGTTTGCTGTTATGATGCTTTACCAACCACGCATCACGGAGCACGCGATAGACGCTGGAAGGGCTGACCGCGACGACATCGCCGTCGAGCATCATGAACGCCAGTCGCCGGTAGCCGTCGACGGGATGGTCCTTGTGGAACTCGATGATGGCTCGCTTTTCCCACGGCTCCAGCCACCAGTCGCGTGGAACCAAGGCATTGTGCTCGTTGGCCAGTCCATAGCCAGTCTTCCAGTTCTGGAACTTGCTGGCTGCGATCCCCAGCCAGGTGATGAACCTGGCGACGGGGATCTCGGTTCGCTGCGACCAGCGCCTGACGAAGTCAACGATGCCGTCGCGGGTATCGTGGGGAACCCATGCCTTGGTCAGAGCTCCCCAAGCTCTTTTTTTAGCTGGATGTGTTCCTCCATGAGCTCGGCGACGACTTCATTCTTGCGCTGGAGCTTGTCGCGGAGGGCTGCGATGGTGCGAAGGTGCTGGCTCTCAGAGGGTCCGTTCTTGCGCTGGAAGGCCGCCGTGCCCCCCTCGAAGAACTGCTTCTGCCAGAGGTAGAACAACGTGGGCGACAGCTGGTGCTCGTCGCAGAGATCGGAAACGGCGACGCGATCGATGAGGTGGCGCCGGAGGATGGCGACCTTCTCGACAGGCGTATAGTTCTTGCGGGGCTTTCGCATGGTGAGACTCCTGCCGAGTTGTCGTATAACTCGGGTGGTACGTCTCTCCATTTCCGGCTGAAGCAAGACACTTCCAGAATCGAATGCTGTCGGGCAAACCATCTCGGTCCCTTGGACCAGGAAGCAATTCCAGGAAAAAGTCGGCATCATGCTCATCGAACGACCGCAGACCCTTCGGGACGATGTTGATCGGTCGCTGGTCGGAGTCCGATTGCCTGTAAGTAGTGGGGGGTGGAGCGGCTTCGAGGGTCGATGCCGGTGAGATGGCGACCGGAACCGCAGGGAGAGGAAGTGTGACCGTAGCACCTGCCGTTTTGAGAAACTCCCGAAGATCCTCAGCCATGTCCCGTCCGGTTGTGTACCGGTCGGACGCTCGCTTAGTCATCGCTTTCAAGCAAATCCGTTCGAGTTCCTTCGGGATTGTGTCATCGACCTGACGGGGTGGACGAGGCTCGATCATGGTGATGAGTTCTAAGAGTTCGTCGAGAGCATCGCTCTTGTCCTCAGCATTCGCTGTGAAAGGCCGCCTCCCGGTCAACAACTCGTAGAAAACAACGCCCAAACTGAAGATGTCAGATCGACCATCGACACGATGCCCCTCGCCGCACGCCTGCTCCGGGCTCATGTAGGCAGGTGTCCCGGCGATCCCTCCACCCTTGCCGAAGTCTTCGTCTCTGAGGGCAAGTCCGAAATCGGCAACGAACGCCTTGCCCGAGGAATCAATCAGGATGTTGGCGGGCTTGATATCCCGGTGGACCAAGCCACGAGTATGAGCGTAATGCAGGGCTTCTGCGACCGTCGCCACCAGTGCCGTAGACTCGTGAAAGCCGGGGCGGCTTTCCTTGATCCTCTTGGCAAGGTCACTTCCCTCGATGAGCTTGGACACAACGAAACATAGCCCATCGTCGTTACGTCCCACGTCATAAACAGGCACGATATGGGGGTGGTCGAGGCTGGCGAGGATGCGGGCTTCGTTGAGGTATGCGTCGATATCCTTGGGCTGCGAGACTCGATCTGGGCGGGGAACTTTGATCGCAACCGCCCTGTTGAGGTCATCGTCGTGGGCAAAATAGACCCTTCCGAACCCGCCCTTGCCCAAGATCCCGAGGATCGTGTAACGCCCGATCTTCTTGACATCGCCTTCTGAAAAGTCATTCGACCCCTCAGTGGGCGGTTTCGTGCCTTCATTTTCAGACAGGCTCTTCGTCTCATCCATTGCTCGGTCCTTGACAACGATCGGTCTCAATCATGCCAACGTAGCGGGGCTATTATCTCATCCTGAACTGAGATGGCATATCACGAAATAGCTTCCTCAGTTGGGGGCGGGAAGACTTGCTGACCCGTGCTCATTTGGCGGTTCCAGCATGCTGCCTCTAGAAAAGGTAAAAAAGGTAAAGGACAGGCAATGCAGCCTGCCCTCGAAAAAAGGGCTACATTGCTTGTCCTCTCTGTTTAGCGATTGCCTTTCTGGGATGCGGCCGGCCATGAGGAGCCAGGGCGTCGATGTGAGCACAATGAAGGAAGACCGCTCGCTGTGAATGGAAAACCGCCAGCCGGCGCGCCAGAATGGATCGAGGCGCGATGTCGCCGGCCTTTCGACCTCGCGCTCCGTGCCTTCGTTCCTCCCCGCCTTCGTACCGCAAGACCGCAAGACCTCAAGAGCCGCCATGAAGACGCTCAGACTTGTCTCGAGACCCGGTCCACTGCTTCTGGTCGCTTGCCTGGCGACTCTCGCCCATGCCAGTGAGCCGCGGCCGGACCCGCACCCCCTGGCTCCGGTTCCCATCTCGCGGGTGGTCATCGACGACGCCTTCTGGTCGCCCCGGCTGGAAGTCTGGCGCACGGTCACGATCAACGACTGCTTCACCAAGTTCGAGAACGACCGAGGTGGGGCGATCCACAACTTTGACCGGGTGCGCGACGGCAAGCGCGGGGGGCATGCCGGGCCGGAGTGGTACGATGGGCTGATCTACGAGATGATCCGCGGCGCGGCCGACTTCCTGGCCCAGCGGCCCGACCCTGCGCTCGAAAAACGGCTGGACGGCTACATCGCACGCATCGTCGCGGCCCAGGCCAGGGAGCCGGACGGCTACCTCAATACCTGGACGCAGCTCGTGGCGCCGGGGAAGCGGTGGGGGCTGAACGGCGGCAACGACGTCCAGCAGCACGACGTGTACAACGCCGGCTGCCTGATCGAGGCCGGAGTGCACTTCTACCGCGCCACCGGCAAGACCGACCTGCTGGCGGCCGCGGTCCGGATGGCGAACCTCATGTGCGAGACCATCGGCCCGCCTCCCCGACAGAACGTCGTCCCGGGACATGCGCTGGCGGAGGAAGCGCTGGTGCGGATGTATGAGCTGTTTCGCGAGCAGCCCGCGCTCAAGGCCCGGCTGCGTTTCCCCGTCGACGAGGTGCGTTATCTCCGGCTCGCCGAGTTCTTCATCGAGGCGCGCGGGCATCACGCAGGACGCAAGGACTTCGGGGCCTACGACCAGGACCACCAGCCCGTCTTCGACCAGCGCACCATCGAGGGGCACGCCGTCCGCGCCACGCTCATGGCCACCGGCGTCGCGGCGCTGGCGGCGGCGAACGGCCGCCCTGAGTACCAGCAAGCGGCGCTCCGGCTCTGGGAGAACATGGCCGGGCGCAAGCTGTACATCACCGGCGGCGTGGGGGCGACCAGCGAGGGCGAGGCGTTCGGTCCGGACTACGACTTACCCAACACGGGCTACCTGGAGACCTGCGCGGCGATCGGCGGCGGCTTCTTCAGCCAGAACATGAACCGCGTCTTCGGGGACGCCCGGTTCGTGGATGAGCTGGAAACGGTGCTCTACAACGGAGCGCTCGGGCACACGTCGCAGGCGGGCAACACCTATTCCTACGTGAACCCGCTCGCCTTCGGGCGCGGACAGGCGCGCTGGAGCTGGCACGACTGCCCCTGCTGCCCGCCCATGTTCTTGAAGCTCATCGGCGCGCTGCCGGGTTACATCTATGCTCAGGACGCCGGCGCCGTGTACGTGAACCTGTTTATCGGCTGCCAGGCGAGGGTGGCTGCTGGCGGCCGGAACGTCGTGCTGCGGCAGAAGACTCGATATCCCTGGGACGGCTCGGTGTCGATCGCCGTCGAGCCCGATGGCGACAGAGCCTTCGACCTGTGTGTGCGCGTGCCTGGCTGGTGCCAGGGGAAAGCGTCTGCCGACGCTCTCTACCAGGTGGAAGGCCTGCCCGAGCAGGGGGCGTTCCGGCTCAGGGTGAATGGAACGGAGTTCCAGCCGGTCGTCCGCAAGGGCTACGCCCGGATCCACAGGACCTGGAAGCCGGGAGACCTTGTGGACGTGATCATGGAGATGCCGGTCCGCCGGGTGCGGGCTCCAGGGGTCCCGGCCGATAAGGGGCTCGTTGCGCTGAAGCGCGGCCCGGTGGTGTACGCCTTCGAGCCGGTCGCTGCCCGGTATGCGGCCGGCAGCCTGTTCTTGCCGCCCGATGCGCCGCTCTCATCGGCGTACCGTGCCGATCGGCTGGGCGGAGTCGTCGTGGTCAAAAGCGGCTTGATGACACGCCAGAAAGGTCAACCCTCCGCGCGGCCTGTGGCACTCGATGCGATTCCCTACTTCGCCTACCTGAACCGCGGCCCTTCCGAGCTGCGTGTCTGGGTTCCCGAGAACGAAGCGGATGCGGAACAGACCACCCTGGCGCAACTGGCCACCGTTTCCGCTTCCCATTGCTACGCGGGAGACTCACTCGCCGCGCTCCAGGATGGCATTGTCCCGGCGCGCTCCAGCGATACGGGCAAGCCCCGGATGAGCTGGTGGGATCGCAAGGGGACGGCGGAGTGGGTGCAGTACGACTTCCCGGCACCCACGACGCTCTCCAGATCACGCGTCTACTGGTTCGCCGACCGCCCGGCCCGGGGCGGCTGCGACTTGCCCGTATCGTGGCGTCTGCTCTACCGGGACGGTGCCGCGTGGACTCCGCTCCAGAACGTCTCCGGCTACGGCGTGCGTGCCGACCAGTTCAACGAGACCTCCTTCCCGCCCGTCACCACTTCCGCTCTGCGCCTGAAAGTGCAGCTCCGGCCCGGCTGGTCTGGCGGCATCAGCGAGTGGGAGGTGGAATGACCACGCTGCAAGGCTCAGCGTGCAGCCTCTTCTCCAGAGAATTCCTGAACCGAGGGTCTGCGCCGTGGGCCACCCTGGCCGGTCTGCGGTAGACTGGTCAGGAAAAGAGTGCCGGAGCTTCCCGAACCAGACCGCGGTTCTCGAGCATGCGCAAACCATCTTCAGAGTCCGTTTCCGAGCCTGCCGCCGAAATGCCGGGCGGCCTGTATGCCGACCATGCGCGGCAATTCGAGGAGAACCTGTACGTCTACCCGGTGCTCTCACGGCGCAGCTGGGGGATCTCCATCGGCATCAACCTCAACCCGGACAAGAGCTGCAACTTCGATTGCGTCTACTGCCAGGTGGACAGGCAAAGGCCGGCGATTGCGACGGAGGTGGACGAAGACCGGCTGATGCAGGAGCTGGAAACCACCGTCGAGCTGGTGCGTTCGGGGCGGATCTTCGGCATCGAGCGCTTCGCGGGCGTGCCCACGTCGCTACGGCGACTGAACGACATTGCGTTCTCCGGCGACGGCGAGCCGACGGCCTACCCCGGTTTCGAGCGCATCGTGACGCGCGTGGCGGACTTGCGGCGCGCCCGGCACCTGGACGAAGTCAAGCTCGTGCTCATCACCAATGCCACCTTGCTGCACCGGCCCGGAGTGGAGAGGGCGTTGCGGACGCTCGACGCCAGTGGCGGAGAGATCTGGGCCAAGCTCGACGCCGGGACAGAGGGCTATTACCGCGCGATCCACCGGACCAGCGTCCCCTTTCTCAGCGTTCAGGCCAACATCAAGGCAGCCGCGTGGGTCCGGCCGGTGGTGATCCAGAGCCTGTTCCTGCGCTGGCAGGGCCTCGGGCCATCGGGTATGGAGGTCGATGCCTACTGCCAGAAGCTGAAAAGAATTCTCGTTTCGGGAGGCCGCATCGCCCGGGTGCAGATTTACACGGTGGCCCGGACGCCCGCCATGGCCGCGGCCGAACCGCTCACGAGTGAGGAGCTGAAGAGCATCGGCGTCCAGGTGTGGCTCCGCGTTCACGCCAATGTTGAGATTTACCACCCCGCCCCCGCGCTGCCGGGCTGATTCGCTTTACGCCACCCGGCAGCGAAGATTATGATCTCGCTGTAGCGTCATGGCATTTCATCCATGGTCCCATGGCCATGGAGCACCCGGAGAATCAGAATGATCGGAGCGACGATGTCGGCGGACGACTACCTTGCACGCGTCTGCCAGGAGATCCAGCGGCTCGACACTGCCCAGGTCGAGAACGTGAGCGACCTGATCGAGCAGGCCTACGATTCCGGTCGCTTCGTCTTCATCATCGGCAATGGCGGCTCCGGGGCCAACGCGTCGCACCTCTGCGAGGACCTCGCCAAGTGCACCCTCTGCGACTTCGAGAACCAGAAGCGGCTCAAGGTGCTCAGCCTCACCGATAACACGGCCGGCATCATGGCCTGGGCCAATGATGAGGGCTACGAGCGCGTCTTCCTTGAGCAGCTCAAGAACCTGGCCTCGCCGGGTGACTTGCTGCTGGCCATCTCCGGAAGCGGCAACAGCCCCAACATCCTGCGGGCCGTCGAGTGGGCGAACCGTACCGGGCTGGTCACCGTCGGTTTCACGGGGTTCTCGGGCGGGAAACTGAAGACCCTGGCCCATCACAACCTGCACGTGGGCATCGACGACATGGGAGTCACCGAGTCGCTGCACCAGGTGGTCTTCCACTGGCTGATCGACGACCTGCACCGGCGGTTCTCCCAGAAAGTCGCCGCGCTCAACGGAGCCGGCGCGCACTGAGTCAGGCTGAAGCGGGCCGATGAACGCGACGCGGGACCAGGGCTGGCTGCTCGGGATCGAGATCGGCGGCACGAAGCTCCAGCTTGGTATCGGCCGGGGCGACGGTTCAATCCGCGTGCTGGAGCGCCGCAAGGTCGATCCCGCCCGCGGTGCCGGCGGCATCCTCGACCAGATCGACGAGGCACTTGGCGTCTTGCTGGCGCGCACCGGGCTGAGAGCCGAAGACCTGCGGGCGCTGGGCGTCGGCTTTGGCGGGCCCGTGGACTCATCCGCTGGAAGCGTGCGAACGTCCTACCAGGTCGAGGGATGGTCGGACTTCCCTCTGGCTGAGCGGCTGCGGCAAAGCACCGGGATTGCCAGGGCCGTGGTCGAGAATGACGCCGATACGGCTGGCCTGGCCGAGGCGATCTTCGGTGCGGGAGCGGGTTGCTCGCCACTGCTTTACCTGACGATCGGCAGCGGCATCGGCGGCGCTCTCATCATTGAGCAGCAAATCTACCGCGGCTGCGGCGTGGGGGCCGTGGAGATCGGCCACACGGAAGTTCCCCTTGGTGCGGGGGCTGATGTCCAGATCGTGCCCCTGGAGGACGCGGCCTCCGGCTGGGGCATCGCGCGGCAAGCACGCCGGCAGGCAATCGCCCCCGGGACCGAGTCAAAAGGGCACTGGGTTGTCCTCGAGGCCGCGGGTGCCGATCCGGGAGCCATCACCACCGAGATGGTCGCCGAGGCCGCGTTCGCCGGCGATGAGCGCGCCGCGGCGATCCTGGACGCCGCCCGGCGGAGCCTGGCGTTCGCGCTTCGCCAGGCGATCGCGCTCTGCTCACCCCGGCGGATCATCCTGGGAGGGGGAGTCTCGCTGATCGGCGAGGCGCACTGGTTCGGGCCCATCCGGGCGCTGGTCGATGCCAGCGTGTTCCCGCCCTTCCGCGGCACGTTCGACATCGTCCCGGCCGCGCTCGGCGAGCAGGTGGTCGTGCACGGGGCCCTGGCGCTGGCGGACCGGGCTCGGCCAGAGAGCGACTGAACGGGCCTGAATGGAGTGATCGTGCCACGGCTCGCCCCGACGACGATCCATACGCGGACCCTCGCGTCGACCCTGCTCGCGCGGCTGTCTCCGTCGTCTAGAACCTGTGCAGCGTTTGCTTGCCGTTGTTGCAAAGTTGACGTAGGGGATCTGCTGCCTTGAAATGCAGGCCGAGATCGCTTATCCATGGAATATGGTCAAACCACGTGTGGTCGAAACCGCTGCGATGACGTCGAAAGTCACGGCAGCGGGCGGGCGCAGGGCATGCCGGCCAGTCCAATGTTTTTTCTTAACTCGCGAAGGACGTTCGAGTTGAATCCGCCGCGCGGAACTGCGGCGAGAACGGTTGACGACCCAGGCAAGCACCACGGAGGCGGCGCTGCAAGGCATTGAACCAGCGGTCCCAGCCGGCGCCCGGCGGGTGCCGTGGCGCTTTCTCGAGAATCGGCCTTGCGTTTGCTCATTGTTGGAATGTCCCGACCGTCACCCGCGTAATTCTCGATTTCCCCCTTTCTGAAGGCCGCTTTTGGGCTACAGTTTGATTATAGGAGGCAACATCTTCAGTCATGACGGATCAAGCGAACCGACGTGGCTCGAAGATCGTCTACACGAGTAAGAGGAAATCGGGAATACTGTGCCGGTGAGAAGCTTTCAGCCGGGGCAACGAATCCATTACTGGTTACCCGTGAGAGAGAACTCGATTCCAGTCTGGCTCTCCCTCTTCAATGTCCCACAGATCGAGGTCGAACTTTCCCGAGATGAAAAGTGAGGCTCGCCATGACTGCGAAACTGGCCGAAACCCAACTGTGGCAGCATAACCTGGCATCGCTGATCCGGTCGGGTTTGTTCCTCAGGGCCGAGACGGGCGAGATGAATGGTCTATACACGGTCGTCGGCGTTTACAGGGACGAAAGCTGTTCAGCGCCCATGGCGAAGTACTCGGATTTCCGGCGCGCGACGGATGCCGCCAACCTGGTGAATCAGCTTGGCAAGGCAGCCAGCTCTCCGGAATCGAACTGAACTGTTCCTCGATCCTCCCGGTATCGAACGAACCGTGATCCTCGTCGCGCCTGCGATGATGGGTCACGGTTGTTTTTTGGGCTCGGCGGGCCGCCTCTCAGCCCGGCGGTCCGTCCCCTACGGTTCGGTCGCGTTCCGCATTGCCTGGCCGGGCGCACCAGCCAATCTCCTCGGCGGTGAGCGCATCGATACGAAGCTGATCGAGGCGGTCCCGATCCAGCCGCATGATCTCTGAAGC
The DNA here is from genome assembly GCA_963833985.1 of uncultured Planctomycetaceae bacterium. Lineage (GTDB taxonomy): Bacteria > Planctomycetota > Planctomycetia > Isosphaerales > Isosphaeraceae > Aquisphaera. The sequence goes on along the minus strand of CAWIAD010000002.1, from coordinate 2,781,411 downwards.
CGTCACGCTGCCCGGCGCGAAGGCATCGAGCTTGCTCCCGTACTTGTCGGTCGCGCCGAAGAGATGAAGCACCTCGTGCACGAAGGTGACCGGATCCGCGGCAGGTACGCGCACCACCGGCTCGGTGAAGCTGGCTTCCCGAGCGTAGCAGACCGCGAGGCTCACGCCGGGGAGGTCAGCCAGGTCCGCGGGAATGGCCAGTGAGCCACCGGCCCGGCGGACATGGAGCAGCCAGACGCTCCTCCAGCCAGACAGCCGCGATTCGACCTGCGCCACCAGCTCAGCCGCATCGCGAAAGCCCATCTGCCGCGCGCCGCGGCTGATCAGCACCAACGCGCGTGCCTCCTGATCCCCCTCGAAAGGCGCGATCTCATTCCCCTGGGGGGCAAATCCAATCTCGACCGGTTCAACGGAGTCGTCGTCGATGGCCAGATACGTATCACACACGCCCAGCCGCACCGCTGCGCCGTAGCGGGCCGCCTCGCCGGCAAGCCACTGCGCAGCCTGGATCAAGCCGTCCAGGCGGCCGGCGATCTCGGATTCGGACCATGACCGTCCATCGCATCCCGCGAAGACCGACACCAGGGCCCAGTTGCCAAGCAATGCCGGCGGCTGTGCGCCCGGCCGGCCGGTATAAGCGGCTGGAGGATGAGCCGGGTCCGGCGCAGCCTCCGCCCCGGCATCGTAGCGGAAGAACCGCGGATCACGGAAGTTGGCCGCCTTCCGCACGCCCTGAAGCGAGACGATCGAGAGCGCGGGCGAGGAGCCAGGGGCCAGCGCGCTGGCGGGCGGATGGCATCGAGCGGGCTGCCGATCGGGTCTCCGGCCCGGGCCGCGGATGAGGCAGGCGATGAGGAACACCACTCCCCCTGCGAGCGCGGCGAGCCAGGGCTCCAGGCCGCGCAGGCCCGGGAACATCCGGGCCAGGAACATGGCGGTCCCGGCCGCAAGCAAGCCGAGAGTCCACTCCACCGCGGATCGCGACACGCCGGCCTCCCTTCCACCCGGAGCGGCTACGGCCCCCTCGGACCACAGATGGCCGACGGGTGCCCCACGGCCCACGGCGCCCACGGCCAATCTTCCAAAACGCCATTACAATTTAGTCGCGGATGCGTTATCTACGCTCGTGACTGCGCCTGCGCCAGGGAAGGATGTCGGGGCCGGCGTCATGGATGATATGATGCGGAGAATGCGGGGCCGCAGGCTCATGGTGTTGGCGCTGGCACTGCTTGCCGGTTGCCAGCCGCAGAGCCCCGTGGAATCTCTGCCTTCCGTCGACCAGACGCTCGCGGACGCCGGACGCCGCCTCAGCGCAGCGCTCTCCGAGGCCCGGCTCACGGTACTGGCCACGCACGGGCCGGAGCTGCTTGCCACACTGTGGGACAGCGAGCGCGATGCCCTGGGGCGAGGCTACCTCAGGTTCCAGACCGAGGTTCCGGTCGTTGTCTACGTGGCCGCGCCCTCCAGATCGGTGCCGTTCTGGATCGCCGACCAGAGCTTCAAGGCCGTCGAGACGAAGCTGGCCAACCCAGACGGTCGCTGGACGCTCTTTCGCAAGAGCTTCCCTGCGGGGTGGATCGGCCTGGGGGTGAACGGCCTGGACCGCACCCCGCCAGCGCATTACGTGGTCTTCCTGCGAACGCCACCGGGCCAGCCAGCGCTCAGCGAATCCGCCATCCACCTGGGTCACGACGAGTTCCCGAGCGGCTCCTGGCGCCCGGTCATTGCCCGGCCCGGCAGCAGCGCGGCGAGCGACTCGATGCGGCCGTTCGAGGCGCTCCCCGAGGAGCTGATCGGCTCGATCCTGCTGCAACCCCGCCACGAGTCCCGCCACGGCACGCTGCTGGCCACGGGCCGGGTCTGGAAAACGCACGTCCCGGCGGCGCAGGCCGCCGACCAGGTGACCATCAGCTATGGTGCCGATCCGGCCCACGAGCTGACCTGGAGCTGGCGCACGGCGGCGGACGTGGGGCGGACGGCCATCCGCATGGTGCCGGCCCGCTTCTCCTCGGCCGAGAACGAGGCCCGCCAGGACCCCGACCTCACCGGTGTGCGCGTGATCGAGGGGACGTCCAGCCTCGTCCACTCACAGAACCTGCTCAACGATCCGGTCATCCGCCGCCACGTCGTGCGCGCCGGCGAGCTGGCGGCCGACACGGTCTACCTTTACTCGCTGGCCGACGGCTCGAAGCCGGGCTGGGGACCGTGGCGCACCGCCAAGACCGGCAAGAGCAGACCGGGACGGCTCGAGTTCCTCTACATGGGCGATGCCCAGACCGGGCTGCAAGACTGGGGCAAACGGCTCTTCAGCGCCTACCGGCGGCACCCGGGCATCGAGTTCATCCTCATGGCCGGCGACCTGGTCGACCGCGGCAACGAGCGGACCAACTGGGACCACTTCTTCCTCCGCGCCGAGCCTATCTTCGAGCGCATCCCGCTCATGCCCTGCGTGGGGAACCACGAATACCTCGACCGCGGCCCCTGGCTCTACCAATCGTACCTCGCCCTGCCGACCAACGGCCCTGCCGGCATCGACACCGGGCTGGTCTACCACTTCGAGACCGGCACGGCCTTCTTCGCGGTACTCGACAGCACGCTGGCGGTGTCCGATCGTCGGGCCGCCCAGGTCCAGGCCCTGTGGCTGGACGATGCGCTATCGCGAACGTCCGCGCGCTGGAAGTTCGTGATGTTCCACCACCCGACGTATCCCTCGCACCCCACGCGCGACGAGCCGGCGATGCGGCGCTACTGGGTGCCGATCTTCGACAAGCACCGCGTGGACATGGTTTTTCAGGGCCACGACCACGCGTACATGCGCACCTATCCGATGCGCGGCGCACGTGCCCGGCTCGACCCCGCACGAGGGAACGGTCTACGTCGTCTCGGTGGCCGGTGACAAGTTCTGCGACCAGCCCCCGCGCGACTACATGGAGGTCGGCCTGACGTCCACTCCGACTTATCAGACGATCGAGATCGACGACGTGGAAGACCGCCTGACGTACCGCGCCTGGACGGATTCCGGCGAGATGGCCGACTGCCTGGTGATCACCAGGAAGCCAGCCTCCGATTCACCCTCCGCCATCGCCCGCGGAGAGGCGGCCGCGGCGCGGTAGGGTCTGCGTGCGAGATCAAGAAACCCGGCCACATCGCCTGGCTCGGCGAGGAACCAGCTCAACTCTCGACGGCGGGCCCACATGCCGCGACCACCCACGTCATCGCGCGGGCAATCCTGGCTCTCCCCGCATCCGGCAGCTCGATGGGCGAGGGCCGCAGCGGGTTATCCGGACGGTCGCGGACCCGCTATGCAGCTCGCGACGTCCGTCGGCCAGCTCGCCCAGCCTGCGGGGCAATCACGGCGTCTCGGCGGGAATGGGGGTGTCGCCGCCCAGGACAGGTGCGGGTGCGTCGACCTTGAAGGTGTACGTCTTGCTGTGCTCGTTCAGGGCCTGGAACTTGCCGTTGACGATCGTCAGCTTGCCATTGTGCTTGATGCGGACCTTCCAGTGCGTGGGCTTGGGGATGCCGCCGAAGCCGCCCCAGTAGACGACGAACCATTGGTACGCGCCAGCCGGTCCAGGACCCTTCACCTTCTTCGAGCCCGGGCCATCCGACTCCACAAGCCAGTAGACGTTCTCCGGGCCGAACCCCTTGGTGTTGTCCACGTCGAGCTCACCGCCGCGGGCGCCCTTGGGCTCTTCCCAGTAGATCTCCTTGCCGCCTGGCTCGATGACGTGGAGGTCGAGGTCGGCGGAGCTGTCCCAGATGAGCGTGAACTGTGGGTCGCCCACCTTGACCGAGACGCCGCGCACCACCTCGCCCCCTTCGCCGAAGCGGGCCAGGCCGAATCCGTCGCCCTCACCGGCGCCCGGGTTGTTGTTCGCGACGCCGCCCCCTCCGCTTGGCCTGCCGCCCCGGGCCAGCGCCAGCTCGGCCGGCTCCAGCGGCGGCGCGACCAGCTCCAGGAGCGGTTCGTCGGCACCGGGAAGCAGGTTGTCGGGCACGTCGGGCATGGCCAGCGGCGTGTTCATGCCCCCGCTCAGCGACAGGCCCTCGGGAACGCCTTTGGGGCTGCCGGCAAGGCGGCTGTCAAAATGGATCGGCCGGTGTACGGGCGGCGAGAAGTACCAGAGCGCCAGGCAGACCAGCAGGAAGCCGTGGAGCCCGACCGCACCGCCCCAGCTCCGCAAGCTCACGGGGTTCCAGAGCTGTTCCCAGGCCAGGAACGCCCAGTCCTCCAGACGTTCCGCGAGCGAGGGCTGCTGCTCCGCGGCCGGCAGCAGAGCCGGGGCGCCGGAGTGCCCGGCCGGCCCCGCCGGGAAGTCGCTCGGGGCCCGGATCGCCTGGGGTTTCGACGCCTTGACGGCCATGCGCAAGCTCGCTACCGTGCCCGCCGGCCCGCCTGCGGGAACCGTGCCCACAGTCGAGGCTTCCGGTCCAGCCGCGGTCCTCGGATGTTCGAACTTACCACGCCCACCGCGCGGCTCGAAAGTTCAAATCGGCTGGATGCCATGGCGGTCTCATTCCACGAGTCCGTGCCCCGCCCGTCTGCGATAGAGAGAATGATCAATCGCCACGAACCCCTGATCGGCGCCCGAACCAGGGAACCACAGAGGTCAGAAAGAAGACGATGGACGAGCGCAGAATTGATCGACAGCGGAAGGTCAACGGGATCGTTCATGGGCCGGGGAACCAGGGTTCAGGCGAAGCCAGGCCGGAATGTGCGGCTGCCTCGATACGATCCCCTACGGAGTTCTCTCTGTGCTCTATGTGGTCAGGTGTCTTCATTTCCGTTTACGCTTCGCGGTTGCACTGCGCGTGATGCGGCGACCAGGTGGTCGGACTCACGCCCGAGGTTGGGGGCTATGCCCGTGAAAACCACGTGCTCACGCACGTGGCCATAGGCCGCGGGGGCCGAAGTGGAAGCGGACGCCGCGGTGTCCATAAGGCCCCGGACGGAGGCTGTTGCGTAGGGTGTGTCAAGCGCAGCGACGACGCACCGATTTGCGGCACTGGCTTCCTCACTGGTCGGGCTCACGCCCGAGGTTGGGGGCTACGCCCGTGAAAACCACGTGCTCACGCACGTGGCCATGGACCTTGCACCCGAACGCCGGGACCGGCGGACCCGCTCCGTGGCTGTGCACGTGATGCGGCGAGGTGCTGCCCAGGCTGACGCCTCAGGCCCCCCGCGCAGCGAGCGCTTCCAGCAGCTCGCGTGTAGAGGGACTCGCCGCCAGAGCGGTCGAGGTAGTAGTGAATCGAGCAGACGAGCAATCGCATGGAACAACTGAGGCGAACGGATCTGACCGCGCGGGCATAAGCGGAGCAAACCGCAACGAATCTCGCCAGCGGCCGCCGTTCCCAGCGTAGACTGAATGAGACGGTACGGTGCCAGTGCTCTTTGACAACCTGATCGATGGTTCTATCCAGCGCGTCGCCTCCGCCTCCGGGCGGCGCCCTGGAGTCCAGACCCAAGAGTAGCCAGAACAAAGATCATCGGCCAACCGAAAATGGAAGAATGAGCAGATAACCCTCATGCCCCCGAACGGTTTGCGTCCGATGGCTTTGCTTGCGGATCTGCAAATCGAACCCAAATTGCCCTGCCGGTGCGCCGGGGATCGAACCGCGGGTGACGTGGCGTAAGCGGCCGGAAAGAGGGCAGAATGATGCGTGGGACGACTGCGCGGCCTGCAATGGCAGCGCGGTGGGTTGCATGCCACGGGTCGGGGGGTTACAAGAGAACATCAAGCGTGAGTCGACGCCGGGGCTGCTGTTTCAGGGGGTGGCAAGGTTCATGGACCCAGAAGAGCTCACACGCTTGCTGGACGCGGTCGCGGCGGGAACACTGACCTCGGCTGATGCCGTGCAGCGAATCCGCACCCAGCCTTACGTGGACGCCGGCGGCTTCGCCAAGGTGGACCTGCACCGGCGCCTCCGCTGCGGTTTTCCCGAGGTGATCTTCGGGCAAGGGAAGACGGCGGAGCAGATCGAGGCGATCCTGCGGACGCTGGTCACCCACGGCCAGGGAGGGCTGGTGACGCGGGTGGACCCGGCGGCGGCCGGCCATCTGCGGGCTGCATTCCCGGAGGGCCGGCACAACGTTCTGGGCCGGACCTTCCGGATCGAGGGGCCCGATGCGGGTGCTGCCAAGGTGGGCCGGGTGGTGATCGTCACCGCCGGCACGAGCGACCTGCCCGTGGCCGAGGAAGCACGCGTGACGGCCGAGGCGTGGAACTGCGACGTGGCGCTGGTGGCCGATGTGGGCGTGGCCGGGCTGCACCGGCTCTTGCACCAGTTGCCCCGCCTGGGGAACGCCGACGCCCTGGTCGTGGTGGCGGGAATGGAAGGGGCGCTGCCCAGCGTCGTGGGCGGACTCGTCGATTGCCCGGTGATCGCGGTCCCCACCAGCATCGGTTACGGTGCCCATTTCCAGGGGCTGGCCGCGCTCCTGGGCATGCTGAACAGTTGTGCCTCGAACGTGGTGGTGGTGAACATCGACGCGGGCTTCAACGGCGGGCACATGGCCGGGCTGATTGCGCGCTGCGCCGGACTGGCACGGATCGGAGCCAGCGCGAGTGCCGGCGCCGGCGATGCACCCGGTGGAAACCGTACCGGCCAGGCGGTCGCTGCGAGCGAATGAGACACGCGATGGAACTGCCCATGAACCTTGAGATGATCGAGACTCTGCCCGCTCTGCGACCCCGCGTGAGCGATGGCCACAAGGGGATGTACGGGTCCGTGCTGGTGATTGCCGGCGGCCGCGGCATGGCCGGCGCCGCGGCGCTCTGCGGGGCGTCGGCATTGCGTTCCGGCGCGGGGTTGGTCCGCGTCGCCACGCCCCAGGAAGTTCAATCCACGGTGGCGAGCTTCGAGCCCTGCTACATGACCTACCCCCTGCCCCACGACGCCGACGGCCTGGTGCATCTTGCGCCGTCCATTCCGGTGCTGGAGCGGCTGATCGTCTCCGCGGACGTGGTGGCGATCGGGCCCGGGCTGGGGCAGTCGGACGATATCCGGGGGCTCGTCCGGTGGCTCATCACCGCGACTGACAAGCCGCTGGTGATCGACGCCGACGGGCTCAATGCGCTGGCGGCCCAGCCGGAACTGCTGGGGTCGTTGAAGCACCCGGTGGTGCTGACCCCGCACCCGGGCGAGTTCGCCAGGCTTTCGGGCAGCGAGGTCGCCGAGGTGCAGGCGAACCGCACGCAGAGTGCCGCCAGGCTAGCCGCCCGTTCGGACCATCTGGTCGTCGTGCTCAAGGGTGCGGCGTCGGTGGTGACCGATGGCCGGCGGGTGTATGTCAACCGTACCGGCAATCCCGGAATGGCGACCGGCGGTGCGGGCGACGTCCTCACCGGTGTGATCGCGGCCCTGCTGGGGCAAAAGCTCACGGCCTTCGATGCCGCGCAGCTTGGCGTCTACATGCACGGACTCGCCGGCGACATCGCGCGCGATCAGAGCGGCACGATCGGCATGATCGCCGGCGATATCGTGGACGCCTTGCCCGACGCATTTGACCATGCCGGCCAGGGGGACGAAGAAGACTGACGGCGTCCGCGCGCGGGCTCTCCCGGAAGCGGGCCGCTCCGGCAGGCGGTTGACCGGGAAGGCTTCGCAGAATCACGCGGCCAATGGCCTAGGCCACCCTTCCCCCCTCGGGTATACTTAGATTGGCTTGAACACGCAGATCTGCCCGAGCGGCCAGGGCCGGGAATCTGTCGCCACGATCCTGATGCCCAACGGAACGCAGGAGGTTGGATTGTCATCTCGCGAGAACCCATCATCTGCGGCCTGGACCTATCGCATGGAAGTCTCTCCCACGGGACCGGGCGCCGCGGCCGGCTCGTCGAACGCCAACGAACCGATCGTTTTGCTCCACCTCATGGTCAACCTGCAAAACCAGACCGTCGACGCGTTGCGTCAGCTTCTGGAAGTGCAGCGCCAGCAACTGGACCTGTCGCGGGAAATGGTGCAGGTCAACCGCGAGCAGCGGGCGCGGCGAAGCGCGGAGCTCGAGCGCTGGCAAGTCGGTCATGAGCATGTGATCGAGGCCTGCCGCGACACGCTAGGGCGGCTCGAGCAAGTTCATGCGTCACTCATGGGTGATCTTGCTACGTATGTCGATGAGAACCATGAGAACCTGCTCGAGGGCGACTTCTCGCTGAGCGATTTCGTCGATCGCTTCGGCCCCCGGCTGGCGCACCTGAACACGATGCTGGCGGTACTCCGGCCGCTCGCGGCCGCACCGAAGAAGGCCGACGGCTGAGCGCGCGGTTCGCGGCGCTCAGCTCAGCAACTGCCGGATCACTGCCACCGCCAGGCCGGCACCAGAGCCGGCCGGCTCAGTAGCGCTGGCTGTCGTAGCCGCCGTCGCGGCTGCCGCCATCGGAGCCGCCACGGTATCCACCGCCTCCGCTGCGTGGCTCGCGCGGACGCGCCTCGTTGACGGTGAGGCGGCGTCCATCCACATCGTGCTCGTGCAGGTTTTCAATCGCCGCCCTGGCCTCGGCTTCGGTGCCCATCTCGACGAAACCAAAGCCCTTGCTTCGTCCGGTCTCCCGGTCGGAGATGACCTCCGCGCTCTCCACGGTGCCGAATTGCGAGAACAGTTGCTCCAGATCGGAGCCGTTCGTGCGATAGGTCAGGTTTCCCACGTACAGTTTCTTGCCCACCGTCAAACTCCTCAAACAAGCGGCAGTTCACACGACGAACGTGCCGGGCCCCCCTCCGATGACGGCCGCTGGAGGCCCGACCGGTGGAAAGCCCCGGATGAGGCAGAGTGAGAGCCTGAAAGAAATCACGGCATGCACTCATCGGCCTCCAACCGAGCCAAGTATAGAGATCCATCGACGCAAAAGAAAGGTGAATCGGAATAAAAACCCCGTTGCCAGATGCCTGTCGGAGATTTGTGGCGCGGCACGCCGCCAGCCCGGCCAGGTCCGCTCAGCCAGGCTGCGCCACGGCAGGCGAGCGGCGAATTCCATAAACCACGACCGGATCACCCAGCAGCGCGGTCCGGCCTTCCAGCCGCATCCGGAGCCGCTGCGCCACGCGGATCGACGGCTGGTTGTCGGCGTGGATCATGCTGATGAGGCGCGTCTGCCGGGCGCCTTGCAGGGCCAGGTCCAGCACCGTTCTGGCGGCCTCCGTCGCGTAGCCGCGCCCCCAGTACGCCTGGCGCAGGGTCCAGGCGAGTTCCATGCCGGGCCACCCTTCCGGCTGCCAGCAGCCCACCCGGCCCACCATCGTGCCGGTCGATTGCTCCTCCACGGCGTACAGCCCGAAACCGCGTAGCTGCCAGTGCCCCACCACCGTCGCCATGTTTCTCCAGGCCTCCGCGCGGCTCATGGTGATGCCGCCCAGGTATCTCATCACCTCGGCGTCGCCGCACATGTCGGCGTAGGCGTCCAGGTCGCTGTCGCGAAACATCCGCAGGATCAGCCGCTCGGTGGTCAGGTGGTCGATCCAGGGCAGCGTTTGCATGGGGCATTCCCGGCACAGGACGGGCAGCGAACAGAGAGGGCCCGCGTGCATACGGCCACGGCGAACCTACGGGGACAAATGGTCGGCAAACCGGAGGATGGCGTCGTCGATCCGCCGGCCGCCCACATCGTAGAAGTCGTTGTGTTCCGCGTGATCGAGCACGATGGTGGAGAGTGGCCCGCGAACGGCAGACACCAGCCGCTGGAACATGTAAAAAGGAACGAGGCGATCCTGTCGGCCATGCCCGAGCAAGACCGGGCAGGTGATGGAGGGAAGCTTCCCCAGGCTATCGAACTTGTGGGCGAAGAACCAGCGCGGCAGGGGCATGGGGCAGATTGCGAGGGCCATGTCGTGGGTGCTGGTGAACGTGCTGAAGGCGATCAGGCCGCCGACCGGCCGTCTCGAAGCCAGGTCAATCGCCACCGCGCCGCCCAGCGACCAGCCGCCGGCGATGATTCGCGGCGGCGCGAACCCGCGGTCCCGAAGTGCCTGGTAGACGGCCTCGGCCGTCTCGCGGCAACCCGCTTCTGACGCCTTCCCCGTGCTACAGCCGTATCCCAGGTAGTCGGGAATCAGGACGTTCAGCCCGAGGCGCCGGAAGCGTTCGAACTCTGGCTCGGCGTAGGCCAGGCACATGGCGTTGCCGTAGAAGTAGGCCAGCGCCGGCTGGGTGGATGGGTCAGGGTGGGGAGAGCCGTCTGGCAAGAGGGCCGGACCGTAGAGTGCGATCACGCGATCGCCTCGCGGCGTGGCCAGCTCGATGCGCTCGGCGCCGGACCGGGGATGCACGGCCGCTTCCAGGCTGCCTTGCGTGGCAGTTCCCGGGAAGATCATGCGGTCTTGAAGTAAGTAGAGCAAGGTGAGGAAACCCAGCAGGACCAGAAACAGCAAACGCGCGGTGACAGCCAGCAGCGAACGCCAGCGCCCGGACCGTGAGACCCGCGGTCCCGTGGGCGGCTGCGCCCCGGGCTGGCCGTGAGTCTGACGCGCGGGTCGGAAGGTCAATCTCATGAGGGGCTGGGTGCCGAAGGTCGTGGCGGCTGCTGGATATCTTACCAGCAAGGCGCCACCGGCAAAAACAAAACGCCGGGACCGGTGCAGCGGTTGGAACCGCAGCGCAACGAGCCCGGCTGAGTGAACCAGGGGGTGGGCTTGGGTCATGGGGCTGGCCGCGAGTGCCCCGGGTGAGAGCAGGCGGCGGCTATCGGCAGCGGGGATGATGAGGAATCAAGGATTGCTGGCACCCGCGGTTGCACCCGGGAACGCGCCGGCTGGGCCTACGGGTGGCTCAGATGCCGTTGCCGAAGGACGACTCCCCGCGACGATGGTATTCCGACGCGATTTCCTGCTCGCTGCTGTCCCGCCGGGGCGGAACGTGGGGACCGCGGAGCACCGACTGGTTGCCGCGAGCGTGTTGCGTGTGCCCACGCAAAGGACCGCGACGGATCGGCGGCTCGCCGGCGGAGGCGTGGCCCGCGGGGGCGTGGTTGTCGAATGGAACGTCGAAGTCGTCGACCTCATAATCGTCGTAGCGCGAGATGTAGCCTGGCATCTTGGCACGTTCGAGCTCTTCGGCGTACGAGGCCAGGACGGCGGACTGGATCTTCTCGCGGCACATCGAGTTGATGGGGTGGGCAATGTCGGCGTGCAGCTTCGCCCGTCCATCGGCGTCCCGAAGGGCGCGGTTCTCGTCCAGGCGGCAGCCGCACTGGTTGCAGAAACGGCTGCGCAGGTGGTTCTTGGTGCCGCAGTTGTGACACCGGTCGGTGAGCTTGCGCGAGGGCATGGCCACGAAGAAGCCCTTGGCGCCCTCGATGATTTTCAAGTCACGGATGACGAACATGTCGTCAAACGTGATGCTGCAAAAGGCTTGCAAGCGTTCGTTGCTGCCCGAGTTGTCTTCCATGAGCTTGATGCGAACTTCAGTGATCTCCACAGCCGGTACTCCTTTACGAGGGCTTTGCTTCTCTGCTCAGGGGCCGCAGGTCACGACCCGGACCCATCCTAGTCCGAGCGGTTGCAGATCTTCCGCGGCCTTCTCTGCCGCGGTGGTATCGCGGCAAAGGCCGAAGTAGGCCGAGCCGCTGCCACTCATGAGGGACCCTTCCAGGGGAGGGTCCAGGTTCGCCAGAGCGTCACGCACCCGGAGAAGTTCGGGCTGGAGCGCTTCGGCAACGGGTTGAAGCCGATTGAAGAGGCTTCGACCCAGGGCGGCCGTGCCGTCGCCGGCCAGCGCGCCACACACCGCCTGGAGGCTGTGGGTCGTCTCGGGCGGTCTCACGTTGCGGTACACCTCGGCCGTACTCGAGCCGATGGTCGGGGCGACCAGCACGAAGTGTAAGGGCTGACGGATCGCTACGGCTTGCACACGTTCGCCGCGCCCCCGGCAGATTGCCGCGGGTGCGTGCAAGAAAAAGGCCACATCGCTGCCAACTTCACCCGCGACCGCGTCGAGCGCAGTGGCGGGCATCCCCAGGTCCCAGAGCCGAACCAGCGCGGCGAGAGTCGCGGCCGCATCGCTTGAGCCGCCGCCCAGTCCCGCCTGGGCTGGAATGACCTTGTGCAGGCGGATCCGCGCCCCGTGCGTGCAGCCGGTTGCGGACCTGAGTCGTTCGGCAGCCTGCACAACCAGGTTTTGCGGACCGGCGGGCAAGCTCGTGTCGTCGCACTCCAGGACGATGGCTCCCGAGTCGTGATCGGTGACGGTCAGTGTGTCGTACAGGTTCACGGCGACCATCAGCGATTCGATCTCGTGATAACCGTCCTGCCGGCGCGCCAGGACTTCGAGGAACAGGTTTAACTTCGCCGGCGCGAGGACTTCCACGCCGCCGGCGATGGAACGAAGCATCATGGGTGGCATCCTGATTCGCAGAGCCGCAAGGCCATCGACCCTGCCATTCAATCGGGTCGCCAGTCCCACAGGGCGGTCGTTCTATACCGATCGACCGATCCCCGCAAGCCCGAAAAAGCCCTAAAGTCGAAATCGACGCAGATCGGGCGACGGACTGGCTTTGAATTTTTTTCAAAGCTCATGGAAGAGGCCTGCCCGGGCCTCCGCCAGCCCCGTTTTCCAGCCGCCGGGCGAACGCCGTCAAGCGGTCGGCGTCCGCGCTCTTGCCCAGCTTGCGCAGGCATTGCGCCAGCCCGTCCACGGCGTCGTAAAACGGGGCGTTGGCCGGGCGTTGCCGCGGCAGACGCCCGGCGAATCCCGCCGGGAGTGCCTGCCGCGCCAGCTCCACCGCGTAGCCGAGGTGCCCTCGGGCCAGCTGGGGATCGTTGAAAGCCTCCAGGGCGATCCGCCCCAGAGCGGCGTGCACCCAGAGGTTGGAGGCGCACCCCTCGAGCGCATACCGCAGGGCGTCGCGCGCTTCTTCCGGATCGCCGGCCTTCCAGAGTTCCAGGCCCTCCCGATAATCGGGCTCCCGCTCGAAGACGCAAGCCGGGTGGTCCAGCTCGAAGTATCCCGAGCCGGCCGGCACCTCGGCCAGACGGATGGCACTGGCGGCAGCAACCGGGTCGCCGGCAGGCCGTGGTCCCCCCGGCTTGCCGGGTCTGGATGCGGCCGCGGAGGCTGGCCGCGGCCGGCGGGCATCGCGTTTGCTCATCAGCACACCTCGCTGCCGGTGCCGGCACTCAGCCGCCGTCGTATCACCTTCCATGCGCCACCAACCACGCACGCCTCGATGCACAGGCCACACACAAAGTTCAGGAACGGGCGAACGCCGGGATTTTGCATTTTTTGGGCACCGATCGCGTTATGATGACGCCGTCTCAAATCTACCATCGAGGAGCCCAGCACATGAAGTGGCGAATCCTCCGGAGTGCCCCTCTGGCACTCCTGCCAGTCGCGCTGTTCGGCAGCTCCATCTCCCATTTTTGCAAGAACATGCGGCTCGAGCTTTTTGGCACCGGGCAGGAGCAAGCCATCGCCGAGATTGCGGACTGCGCCGGGTCGTATCGGATTGATGAGACGCTTCCGGACAAGCCCATCATCAGGGTCGATCTCTCGTTCAGCGAAGTCGACGGCGATGGCATCAGGGCCGTGGGCCGACTGCCCCACCTGAGATATCTCAGTCTCCTGGAGACGCCGGTCACTGACGAGGACATCATCCCGATCAGCGAGCTTTCCGAGCTGCGCAGCCTGAACCTGATGTCCACCCGGGTTCGTGGTGCCGGGCTGCTGCGTCTCGGCACGCTGCACCGGCTCCAGGTCTTGAACTTGCAGTGCACACCTCTGGGCGATGAAGGGCTGGCCAGGATCTCCAGCATGTCATCGCTGCGGGCACTGGACCTCGGGTTCACGGGAATCAGCGACAAGGCACTGGTCTTTTTCCGGGTGACGGGTTCCGACGGGGGACAGGAAGCTCCCCGCGGTCTGACGAAGCTGGCGTCCCTGTCGCTCAACGGCACCGCCATCGACGGGCACGGTCTGGCCAACCTGGCCGGCATGGCCGGCCTGAAGTCCATCTCGCTCGATAGCAGCCGGGTGAGTGATGATGGACTCGTGGGCCTGGAGCCGCTTACGCATCTGGAAGTGCTCAACCTCGGCAACACCCATATCACGGACCGTGCACTACCGCACCTCAGAACGCTCAAGCAACTTCACTCCGTGAACCTCGCGGGCACGCAGATTTCAGGAGACGGTCTCGCCGAGCTCAGCGGCCTGTCCGCGCTGGCTTTCCTCAACCTTTCGTTCTGCAAGTTGCAGAGCGCCGGGCTCGTTCAACTCGGGAAGCTGCCTCAAGTTCGCGAGCTCGACCTCGGCTCCTGCCCGATCAACGACGAGGAGCTTGTGCACCTGGGCAAGATGAGAAGCCTGGTGACTCTGGATTTAAACTATACCCAAATATCGGACAAGGGGCTGGAGTTGCTCACGGGGCTGAAGATGCTGAAGTCCCTTGATCTCGGCAAGACGAAGGTCACGCCCCAAGGGATCAGGCGGCTACTCAAGTCATTGCCGGGCCTGCAAATCACGATCTGACCTGGCGTCGCGCGCGGTCGGCAGCGCCTGGCATCGTGCTCATGTCCTTTTGGGTCGGCATGGAATGTCGACTCAAGTGCGAAGCCAGATGGTCCGCGCAAAACCTCCAAGGCAACTAACCACGGAGAGCACAGAGAACACAGAGGAAGAGAAGAACAATTCAAACGTCCTTGATTCTTATTTCCTGCATTCTCTGTGCTCTCTGTGGTTGAAGGCATTCCATGGCACTCGCAAGTCCGAAATAGGGGACGTTCGCGGGCGTTTCGGCTCGAGAAATCTTGCTGCTTGTCTCAGGACCGAACGCTTCGGCCGTCTAACTGGTGGGAAGCGGTATCAGCGGGTACGGGACCAGCGGCAGAACCGAGGAGCGAAACGGCCATGAATGCGCGCGAGTTTCGAGGATGGAGCGTGTGGGCGGTGGGAACGACCCTGCTTGTGCTCGGCTCCGGCCAGCCAGCCCGGTCGCAGGGTTTCATTGTCGATCAGCGCCGGACCGTTCCGGTGGGACGATCGTACGAGATCCGCGAGGTGAGCATCGACGCCCGGGTGCGCGACCAGGTTGCCGAGGTCCAGATCTCCCAGACCTTTCACAACCCGGGGTCCGCCCCGATCGAGTCGGAGTTCCTTTTCCCTCTGCCCGAAGATGGGGCCGTCCAGAACTTTGTGCTGCTGGTCGACGGCAAGGAGCTGCCCGGACGGTTGATGAACAAGGACGAGGCGCGGCGGATCTACGAGGAAATCGTCCGCGCCCGGCGCGACCCGGCCCTCCTGGAATACATGGGGCGGGGGCTCTACCGCACGAGTGTCTTCCCGATTCCTCCGGGGGCTGACCGCAAGGTGACGATGCGCTACACGCAGCTCTGTCGCCGCGACCGCGACCTGGTCGAGTTCAGTTATCCTCTGAGTACCGCCAGGTTCACGGCCAGGCCGGTCCAGCGGCTGGCGGTGCACGTGCTGCTGGAGAGCCGGAACGCCATCAAGTCGGTCTACTGTCCGGGTGACGACGCGCGCATCGACCGTGCGGGCGATCATCAGGCGCGGGTCAGCCTGGAACGGCGCGATCTTGTGCCAACCAATGATTTTCGGCTGATCTACGGGCTCGGCGACGGGACAGTCGGGGCATCGCTCCTGAGCTATCGGCCCAGCTCCGGAGACGACGGCTACTTCCTGCTGCTGGCCAGCCCGGAAGTGAAGGCGGCCGACAGCCGGCCCCTGCCCAAGACGGTCATCTTCGTGCTCGACCGCTCCGGATCGATGGCCGGCAAGAAGATCGAGCAGGCGCAACGCCCTGAAATCGGTGCTCAACAACCTCCGGGATGACGACCTGTTCAACATTGTCGTCTATGATGACCGCGTCGAGAGCTACCGGCCCGAGCTGGAGCGCTACGGACCGCAGTCGCGCCGGGACGCCGAGCGGTTCGTCGACAACATCCGGGAGGGCGGCTCGACCAACATCGCCGCGGCGCTTGACACAGCCCTCGGACAGGTGCGGGACGATTCCCGGCCCAGTTACATCCTCTTCCTGACCGATGGTCTGCCCACCAGCGGCGAGACTCAGGAGCTGAAGATTGCGGACAACTGCCGGCACGCTAACCGGAATCGGGCGCGGCTGTTCTGTTTCGGCGTGGGCTACGACGTCAACGCCCGGCTCCTCGACCGGCTGAGCGGAGGCAACAGCGGCACCAGCGAGTACGTCAAGCCCGACGAAGACATCGAGGCCCACGTGGGCCGCTTCTACGGCAAGATGACCAGCCCCGTGCTGGCCGGGCCACGCGTCGAGCTCTCGGGCATCGACGTCAACCGGACCTACCCCGGGGACGTGCCCGATCTCTTCGAGGGGGGGCAAATCATCTGGGTGGGCCGCTATCGCCAGCCCGGCAGGACGACCATCCGCATCACGGGGAAGGTCGGCGGTGAGCGCAGGACGTTCGAGTTCCCGGCCGAGCTGGCCGATACCGGCCACGGCAGCGAACATGAGTTCGTGGAGCGGCTCTGGGCCACGCGCCGTGTGGGGTATCTGATCGACCAGATCGATATGTCCGGACAGAACCGGGAACTGGTCGACGAGCTGGTGAGCCTGAGCACCCGCTACGGCATCCTCACCCCCTACACGGCGTTCCTGGCCGACGAGCGCGTGCCGCTCCATGCGGCGCTCGAGAATGCCGGGCGGACGAGGGAATCCCTCGACGCCCTGAACTCCGTCAGCGGCGAGTTCGGCGTCGCGCAGCGCGACCTGAAGCAGTCGTACATGCAGGCTGACTCCGCGGCGCAGAGCCAGGAGGCCAAGATGCTGGGCAAGACCGACCTCATCCTTCGCTCCGTCGGCGGCCGGATGATGGGCGGCGCGATGACGCAGAACGGCCAGGTCCAGGCCCCCGCGAAGGCTGCCGGCGTGGGCGGTTACGGGTACGGGCACAGCGACAGTCGAGGTGCGGCTCCCGCGCAGCAGGCCGTGCCCGCGCTCAACGTTACCGCGTCTCCTGCCAGCCAGCCGGGCGAACCTCTGAGCGAGGCACAGCAACTGGCCCGGAATGTCCAGACGAGGCTTCGCCAGCTTGGCTCCAAGACGTTCTATTTCAAGGACAATCACTGGGTGGATTCGACCGTGCAGCCGGCTGAGGAAACGCGTGCGCGCAAGATCCGCCAGTTCAGTGACGAGTTCTTCACCCTGTCGCGGTCGCAATCCGCCGAGCTGAACCAGTACCTCACGTTCGCCGAGCCGGTGACCGTCAAGCTGGCCGGGACCGTCTATCGCATCGAACCGTAAGGCCAGGGGCCGGGGCCGGCACATGAACGATGCAGGGAGCCTGCGCCGGAGTCGCACTCCGGTGGCGGTTCCCGCGGCCTTGCAGGAACCCGCGCGTCACGGCGCGGCTTTCCTCAAGACGTGCACGGCCACGATCTCGGGGCGGATGACCTTGTCGCCGGACTGGAAGCCAGGCCGGAGCCGGGACGCGATGGCCTTGTTGCGCTCGGGGTCGTCCGTCGGCAGGGTCTTGACCGATCGCTGGCGGCGCGGGTCGAACTCGTCCCCCTGGTTCTGGAATGGCTCGACTCCCTGGCGATAGAGCGTGTCCTCGATGGCGGTGCGGATCGACTCCAGGGTCCCGCGCATGGCTTCGGCCTGGTCGAGATCGCCGGCCGGCTGGGCCTCGATCATCTTGCCGATATCGTCGTGGAGCTGGATCAGGTCCAGAAAGATCGGCCTCTGCACTTTCAGCAGCAGATCCTGCTTGTAATCCTGTAGTTCGGCGTGCAGCCGATCGACGATCCGCTCGCGGGTCGCCTCGGCGCGGACCTCGCGGTCGAAGAGCGTTTGCAGGGCGGTGAGCCGGTCCTCCACCAGCCTTTCAAGCTGGCCAATCGCGGCGATGATGCGCGGTGCCGAGTCAGCGGGAAGCTCTGGGGTGCGATCCGGCTCGTGACCTCCGCGCGCGGGCATTTCCTTCGAGCCCGCCCGCGCGTCGTTCCGGTCTTCGGGGCAGACGGCCTGATCTTGCGAATCCAGGGAAGAGCCGGCGGGAGCGGCATCGAGGACCGGCGGAAGCGGCCAGACGCCGGTGTCGTTCGACGCCGGATCCTCGGCGTCCGAGATTGGCTCGTCGTCAGGGCGGTCCGTCGGGCACATCGTCACTCCTTTCGTCGCGTGGGTCGCATCGCGGGATCATACTGTTCATTCGCCCTGCTCCCCGGGGCGCGGGCAGCTTGTGTTCCGGTTCCACCAGGGTACACTGGCAGGCGAGAGAAGAAACGGGAATTGCTCATGATCGATGCTGGGATCGCCCCGCGCTGAACGTTGCTTCCGGAGGAAACTCACCATGCGTTTGCCGCTTCTGACAGCCATCCTCGGACTCGCCACCGCCTTCGCCGTGACCATTGCGCCCGCAGCCGAGCCCCCGCAGCAGCCTGGTGACGCCACCCTGGGCGCCAGGCCGCCGGCCGGTGCCATCGCCTTGCTTGGCTCTGGAAGTCTCGAAGGCTGGGTTGGCGCGGCAAGCAAGACGCCGGCGCACTGGAAGTTCGCCGACGGCATCCTCACGGTTGGCGGCGGCGATATCATGACCGACAAGCCGTTCGGGAACTTCGAGCTGCACGTCGAGTTCAACATTCCCTACATGCCCAGCGCACACGGCCAGGGCCGGGGCAACAGCGGCGTTTACCTGACGGGCAACTACGAGCTCCAGGTGCTTGACTCGTATGGCCAGAAGAGCCAGGACAACGACTGCGGCTCGATCTACCACCAGGTCACGCCGGCGGTCAACGCCTGCAAGCCCCCGCTCCAGTGGCAGACCTACGACATCACCTTCCACAAGGCCAAGCTAGCGGACGGGAAGGTCGCGCAAAAAGCGCGCATCACCGTGATCCAGAACGGCATCAAGATCATCGATGACGCGCAGATTTCCCCCACTCCGGGCGGTATGGGAACACCCGAGGGCCACGACGGCCCGATCCTCTTGCAGGACCACGGCAACCCGGTCCAGTACCGCAACATCTGGATCAAGCCGATCGAGTGAGGGCTCATGGACATGCCGTCGACCTCGGTGCCGCTCGAGCCAGGCCCCAGGCCGGCCACGATGCTGACTGCGCCCGGGTGCGCCGTGCGCCGCGAGTGGCTCCGTCAGAGCGTGCTGGACGGCGGAGACACCAGCGCGCTGCTGATCACCTCGCCGGAGAGCCTGGTCTACTTCGCGAACTACGCCCCTTCGCCGTTCGTGTTCCGCACGGTCGAATCGGCGGCGGTAGTGCTGATGCTGCCTGACCGGTCGATCCTCATCGGCGACAACCTGCTGGAGCCGTTTCTCGAGCGCAGCTTCGTGGACGAGGTCGTCAGCCTGGAGTGGTACACCGGCCGGAAATCGGCGCGAGCTCGGCGGCTGGGTCTTGCCGGGGCAGTGCTGGACCGGCTTCCGTCCGGGGCCGACACGATTGTGGGAACCGAGGGTTTCTGGTCGCCGCTGTTCCGCCAGAACGCCAGTTTTTCCCTCGACCCGCTGATCCGGTCGCTGCGGCGGGGCAAGGCTGAGGACGAACTGGCCGTGATCCGCCGTTCGGTGGCCGCTGGCGAGGCCGGTCATGCGGCCGCAATGGCCCGGCTCGAGCCGGGGATGACCGAGCTCGATGCGTTCCTGATCGTCCAGGAGGCAGCCACGCGAGAGGTCGGCGAGCCCGTGCTGGTCTACGGAGATTTCGTCTCCGGGCCGCGGTGCGCGAGCGAGCAGGGCGGGCCGCCGACCGGCCGGGTGATCGAGCCGGGCGATCTCTTCCTGCTCGACTTTTCCGTCGTCGTCCATGGCTACCGGGCCGACTTCGCCAACACGTTCACCGTGGGCGGCGATCCCACACCGCGGCAGGATGAGCTGTTCGAGCCTCTGTGCCGCGGCCCTCGCGGCCGGCGAGCGCCTGCTGCACCGGGGAGTGGCGGCCCGGGATGTGGACCGCGCGGTCCGGGGCCACTTCGAGCAGCACGGCGTGGCCTCCGCGTTCACCTCGCACACGGGCCATGGGCTGGGGCTGGGGCATCCCGAGCCGCCTTACCTCGTGCCCGAGAGCACCGAGACACTCCAGCTCAACGACGTGGTCGCGCTCGAGCCGGGCCTCTACGTCCCGGGGGTGGGCGGCATGCGATTCGAGCGCAACTATGTCATCACCGACGGCCCGCCCGAGACGCTGACACGACACAGGATCGGGCTGACAGGGGCCGGCGGAGAGACCCATCGGGAGGCCAGGCATGGCTTCAAAGGCCGTTGAGGCCGAGATTCACAAGCTGCGCGCGGAAATCGACCGGCACAACCGGCTCTATTACCTCGACGCCGATCCGGAGATCAGCGATCGCGAGTACGATCGGCTGATGGAACGGCTCATGGAGCTGGAGGCGCAGCATCCCGAGCTGGCCAGCACAGAGAGTCCATCCCAGCGCGTCGGGGGCGCGCCGCTGGCTGCCTTCGCCACCGTGGCCCACGCCGTGCCCATGCTTTCCATTGACAACACGTACAGCTATGACGAGATGCGCGAGTGGGACGCGCGCATCCGCAAGGGCCTCAACCCCGGCGAGCCGGTGACCTACGTGGTGGAGCTGAAGGTGGACGGCGTGGCCGTCTCCCTGCGCTACGAGCAGGGCCGGTTCGTGGTGGGGGCGACACGCGGCGATGGCGAACGCGGCGACGACATCACGGCTAACCTGCGCACCGTCCGCGAGATCCCCCTGCGGCTGCACGGCAGCCCCCCGGCCCTTCTCGAGATCCGCGGCGAGGTGTTCATGACCAACCCGGAGCTGGCGCGGATCAACGAGCGGCGGCGGGCCGAAGGCGAAAAGCCGTTCGAGAATCCGCGGAACTCGACCGCCGGTACGCTCAAGCTGCTCGACTCACGGATCTGCGCCGACGCCGGCTGCGCTTCGTCTCGCACGGGCTGGGCGAGGCACAGGGCCTGGACGAGCCCTCTTATTACCAGATCACTCAGAAACTCAAATCCTGGGGAGTGCCCATCAGTCCCCTCACCCGCCGCTACACGTCCATCGACGAGGTCATCGAACACGCCCGCCAGTGGGAGCAGCAGCGGAACACGCTCGACTTCCAGACCGACGGCCTGGTGATCAAGGTGGACGACCTGGGCCAGAGGCAACGCCTGGGCGCGCAGCAAGAGCCCGCGCTGGACCATCGCGTTCAAGTACGAGGCCGAGCAGGCGATCACGAAGATCGTGAACATCGGCGTGCAGGTGGGCAAGACCGGCAAGCTGACGCCGGTCGCGGACCTCCAGCCCGTGCGCCTGGCCGGCACGACGGTCAAGCGTGCCACCCTGCACAACGCGGACGAGATCGCCCGCAAGGACATCCGCGTGGGTGACACGGTCGTCATCCAGAAGGCGGGTGAGATCATCCCGCAGGTGGTTCGCGTGGAGCACGAGGGCCGCGACGGGTCTGAGGTTCCGTTCGTCTTTCCCACGCACTGCCCGAACTGCGGCGCCCCGGTGCTGCGGGATCCAGGCGAGGTCGACTACCGCTGCTCGAACCCCCCGTCGGCCTGCTCCGAGCAGCTCAAGGGGCGGTTGCGCTACTACGCCCACCGCGACGCCATGGACATCGAGGGTCTGGGCGAGAAGCTCATCGAGCAGCTCGTCACGGGCGGCCTGGTGCGCAGCCTCGCGGATCTGTACCGCCTCGACGTGCCGACCCTCGCCGAGCTGGAGCGGATGGGCAAGAAGTCGGCCGAGAACCTGGTCGCCGCGGTCGAGGCGTCGAAGCACCGCACCATCGACCGTTTGATCTCCGGCCTGGCCATCCGTCATGTGGGCACGCGCATGGCCGAGGTCCTCGCGGGCCGGTACCACACCCTGGAGAGGCTGCAAAACGCTTCCCTGGCGGAGCTGGAAGCCACTCCCGAGATCGGCCCGGTGGTGGCCGCCAGTGTCCATGACTTCTTCCAGAACCCGGAAAACCAGCGGCTGCTCGCGGACCTGGCCGCCGTGGGCCTGGCACCGAGGGCCTACCAGGCACCGACCGCCGCCGGCGGCGCGCTCCCCTTCGCCGGCAGGAGCTTCGTCCTGACCGGCACCCTGCCGAAGCGGACCCGCCCCGAAGCCGAGGCCCTCATCAAGCAGCTCGGTGGCAAGGTGAGCGGCTCGGTCTCCAAGATGACGTCCTTCGTCCTTGCGGGCGAAGAGGCCGGCAGCAAGCTGGAGAAGGCCCGTGCCCTGGGTATCGCCGTCATCGACGAGGCCGAGTTCGAGCGGATGGCCGGAGTGGGCTGACCACGCTCGGGCGTGCAGCCCTGGCCGCCAGGGTCGGAATCGCGGCAGCCGGCAATCGGCAATCGGCGACCGCGAGCTACCACGTCATCGGGCAGCACCGGGCAAGTGGCTCCAATCCGCCGTGTGCACCGGCAGGCGGACGGTGAAGCGCGAACCGCCGCCGGGTGTTGAGTCCACCTCGATCGTGCCGCCGTGATCCTGCACAATTCCATAGCTGATGGACAGACCCAGGCCGGTTCCCTTGCCGATCGGCTTGGTGGTGAAGAACGGATCGAAGATCCGCTCGCGGATGATCGGGTTGATGCCGTGGCCGTTGTCGGTCACGTCGATCCGCACCTGGCCGTCCTCCGTGCTCGTGCGTACGGTCACCTTTCCGCCCAGGGTGCAGGCGTCGATGGCATTGGAGAGCAGGTTCATCACCACCTGGTTCACTCGCGCGGCACGGCAGGTGATCCTGGGCAGCGGATCGAGGTCCAGCTCCAGGCTCACATCCTTGTTGCGGGCGTGCCCCTGAATGATCGTCGCGGTGGAGCGAATGCCTGCGTTCAAGTCGGCCTCATTGTTCTCTCCCTCGTCGAGCCGGGCGAAGAGCCGCAGGTCGCCGACGATCTGGCGAATGCGCTTCAGTCCATCGGCCGTGCGGCCCAGCAGGTCGGGAAGTGCAGTCAGCGTCTCATCGATCTCCACGCTCCTGCGAAAGCTGGCGATGGGATCGTCGGGCCGTTCCGCGTCCCGCCCCACGCCGTTGCCTGCGCCGTCACCTCGTGCGGACTCGTATAGCCGCAGCAACTGACAGATCTCGTGGAAATCGCGCTGCAACACGGCGACATTGTTCGTGATGAAGGCCAGCGGGTTGTTGATCTCGTGCGCCACGCCGGCCACCATCTGGCCCAGACCGGCCATCTTCTCATTCTGGACCATCATGGCCTGCGCCGCTTGAGCGCGACGTTGGTCTCGCGCTCGGCCTTCATGGCGCGCTCGAGCTGTTCATTCTGCTCGGCGAGCTTGCTCTCGAATTCCTTGCGCTTCGTCACGTCGGTGTGCGAGCCGGCCATGCGGTAGGGCGTGCCGTCTTCCCTCCGCAGCGCCATCGCGCGCGCCAGGATCCAGCGGTAGGAGCCGTCCTTGCAGCGCATCCGGAACTCCACCGAGTACTCGGGCAGCCGGCCTTCCAGGTAATCGCTCACGGTCTTGAGGACGCGGTCATGGTCCTCCGGGTGCAGGCGCAATTCGAACTCATCGAACTGATGCGAAACCTCGTGATCCTTGTATCCCAGTTGAGACTTCCAGCGCGGCGAGAAGAACACCGCGTCGGACTCGATGTCCCAGTCCCACAGGCCGTCATTCGACCCGCGCACGGCCAGTTCGAACTGCTCCCGGCTCTGGTGCAGCTCCAGGGCCGACTGGGCCTGCTTGCGCAGGCTGGTGGTGATCATCCAGAAGAAAGAGGTCAGGCAGCCCAGAAACGAGACCAGCAGCAAGAGCAAAAGTGCAATGGCTCTCATGTCGCTGACCCGTGCCTGATCGATGCGCGACTGGAGCAGTTCTTGCTCGTAACCGACCATCTCCAGCAAGATCGAGCGCGGTACGCTCACCGGGTGCGTGCGCACCTCCGTAGCAACCTCGGCACGCGCCTCGCGCGGACCAAGCAAGCGCCTGGTGTCGATGATCGCGCGCATCTGGGCGAACTCGGCCTGCGCCGCGGTCGCCAGCCGGTCGATGCGCCGGACCTGGACCGGCTGGTCGTCGGCCAGCTTGCGGAGCGGAACCAGCTTGGAGACGAAACGCTGCATGTTTGCTTCAAACTGCCCCAGCATGCTCTCCTCGCCGGTGATCAGATACCCGCGCTGAGCGTCCTCGGTATCGTCGATCAGGGCCCGGGTCTCCTGGATCTCCGCAAGCACCTGGTGGCTGTGCGCGACCCAGTCGCGATCGCGGATCATACGTGTCGTCGTCTGGAAGGCAAGCAGGGCAACCACCCCCAGGATGATCATGATCGCGGCCAGGACGGTCGTGATCCGGTACCGGCTCGTAAAACGTCCCGAATGATCCATGAATGAGTATCTCGGTCCTGGGGCCAGGCAAACCCACGGCGTGGATGAGCACGCGGCCTACTACCATCATACGCGCGCAGCAGGGCAGGTTGTGCGAATCGGCCGCGCCGCGGGCAGGGTGCGCCGCGGTTCCCGCCCCTGCGCGGGGGTGCTGCAAGCCGTCGCGGGCGCGCCTCAGGCCTGGCCCCTGGTTCGCGACGGGATGGGCACACCCATCGCGTTCATCAAGATTTGCAAGTCCGCCCATGCCTCTTTCTTCGCGCTTGGGGTTCTGAGCAGGTAGGACGGATGGTAGGTGACCAGCGTGGGGATGCCATGGTAGCGGTGCCACTTACCGCGCAGCCTGCCGACGCTCAGCGTTGTCGCCAGCAAGTTGGACGCGGCCACCAGCCCCAGAAGGCAGAGGAACTCGGGCCGGATGATCTCGATCTGGCGTTCCAGATACGACAAGCAGTTCGCGCACTCCTCGCCGGTGGGCAAGCGGTTCTCGGGAGGCCGGCACTTGAGGATGTTGGCGATGTACACGTCCTGGCGGTTCAGTCCCATGCCCTTGGTGATCATGTCGGTGAGCAGTTGACCGGCGCGGCCGACGAACGGGATTCCGGTCCGGTCCTCCTCGGCCCCCGGCGCTTCGCCCACGAACATCAGCCGGGCCGTCGCGGAACCGTCGGCGAAGACCGTCTGCGTCCGGCTCGCCGCCAGATGGGCGCACTTGCGGCAGGCGGCCACCTCGTCGGCCAGCACGCGCAGTACCCGCGGACGCTCCGCCGGGTCCGTGGGCGGCGTCTCGAAGCCCGGCTCCTGGAAGAGCGAGGCAACGGGTCGGGAAGGCACGGGTGGGGGAGCCGCAGCGCGAGCCGGCGGCGCCGCGGGCGGCCGCGCGGGCTCCTTCACGATCGGGGCCGCGTCAGGCAGTTCCGCGGAACGCCCCGCGGGTGGCGGGCTGGCCGCGGGCGGCCGCGCCGCGGGCTGCGGCATGGCAACGCTGGCCGGCTCCGCATTCCCGGCAACCTGACCACGCGCGGCTCGATTCGCCCTTGCAAGCAAGGGCAGGCTGGTGCGCGGCAGGTCGCGCACACCCGCGCGGTGCAGGCCCTCCAGCCGTTGCCGCAGCTCGCGAATCAATCTTCCGGCCGAATCTCCGCCCTGGCCCTGCTCTTGCCCCTGCTCATCACCGTGCACGTGAAGACCTTTCCACCAGGCCGCCGGGCGCGGCTCAGGGCTGGGGAATCTGCCGGACGGGCATCGGATTAGGATTGAACGAGGTGTTGATCCATCGCCGCCAGGCGCCGGTGTTGTAACCGAAATCCTGACCGGTCAGCTTCACGAGCGCGGCCAGGACCTCGACGTTCTCATAGGTGTAGGTGACCACGCGAGGCGAGGGCGAACGGCTGGGCGGAGGCACCACGCCAAGCATCCCGCCCCCCCCGCCCAGAAGCTGGTCCGGGCCGTAGTACGGCGTGACGAAGGCACCGTAGGCCACCACGCCCGGCCCCACGGTCGGCGGCGAAAGGTACGCCAGGGCGGTGGGCGCCATGGCCATGAGCGCCGGGCCCGGGCCAAGCCCCGCCGTGTAGCTCGCTCCCTGGGTCTCGGGGACCATGATCATCCGGTCCTCGCTGGTCAGCAGTACCGCTACAAGATGCGGCACCGCAGCCACGGCGTCCAGGTTCCCCAGGGCCCACGCGGCCCGGTTCACCACCTTCACATTTCCGGTCCGCAACGCCTTGACGAAGTACGGTACGGCGCCCGGGTCGTCCTTGGCCTTGAGCTCGTCGAGGATCACGATCCGGACATCGTTCTCGGGCTCGGCCAGCAGCATGTCCGCCAGGCCCCGCGCCGCCTCCTTGGCGGAAATCGCCCCCAGGACGTGCGCCAGCATGGTGCGAATGGGCGCCAGGTCGCTGCCCAGCACCTTCACGAGCGGATGCACGGCCTCACTCTCGTGGATCCGCATCAGCTCGGCTTCCGCCTCCCGGCGTCGATCGTCGGGACCGGTGACGATGGCCTGCCGGAGCATCTTGATGCGCCGCGCCCAGGTCGCCTGGTTCGCGGTCAGGTGCGCGGTCTCCTCGATCTTGGCGCGTGCCTCCTCGGTCATCCAGCGCCCCTTGTACTTCACCATTCCCTGCATCTGACGCAGTTCGTCGGCCGAGAACCACTGGTCGCCAATCTGGATATGGCCCAGCTTCTTGCGTGCCGGCTCGTAAGCACGATCCTGGGTGATCGCCGCCTCGAAGTGGGCCCGTGCCAGGTCGGGAAGCCCGTTCCGCTCGCACCACAGGCCCATTTCGTGCTCGGCCGGTGCCGTGGCCGACATCTGCTGCTTGCGGCGCAGGTACTCGTCCAGCGGGCTGGCCTTGGGAATCACCTTGAGGATCTGCTTGCTCTGGAACGTGAGCGGGTTCTTCCCCTTCAGCAGCAGCACCTGCACCGTTTCCGGCTTCGCGGGATCGGCGATCACTTTTCCCTGGATCTCGCCTCCGCCCCTGAGCTCGATGACGTCTGGCCGGGCCTGGGCGCAGGCCAGCAGCCAGGCCGCCAGCGCAACCGCCCCGCACTCCCACGCTTTCCGCTTACGGCCCCGTTGAAGCATGCTGGCCTGGCCTTTCGTTTCGGGCACTTGCACCTTTCCCACCGCACCAGCAAACTCATTTTACGAACCGGCAAGCCGGCTCGACAATCAGTACTCGCGAATTACCCTGGAGTTCCGTCACGCATCGGACGGGCCCGGGACCACGCCGTATGCCAGTGCGGGGTTCACGATGAGCGATCTGTTGATCATGGGCACGGATACCGACCAGGGGAAGACCACACTCGCGCTTTTGTGGCTGGCGGCATTCCCGGAAGACTACGAGTACTGGAAGCCCCTGGAGACCGGCGACCCGGACTCAGAGCGCATCCGGCGCTGCCTGCCGGCAGCGCATGTTCATCCTGCACTTGAGCGGTTCGAGCAGCCCGTCGCGCCGCTGCTGGCCGCGCGCGGGGCCGGCCGCGAGATCCCCCGTGCGGATATCATCGCCGCGCGCCGGCCGCAACTGCAATTCCCCCGGCGCCACCTGCTCGTCGAGACCTTCGGCAGCCCCTTCTCGCCCCTGAACGAGACGGAACTGCAACTCGTACTGATCCACGCGCTTCGGCTTCCCACTGTTTTGACCTGCTCGTCGGCCGTCGGCGCCATCGGCCGGACGCTGCAATGCCTGAACGCCCTGCACCAGCACGGCGTCCATCCCGGGGCGGTCATCCTCATCGGCCCCCCCGACTTCTTCGCGCTGGAGCAGATCGGCCGCCACGCCCCGCACGCGGCATGCTTCCACCTGGAGTTCCCTCCCACCTGGGATGAAGCGGGCGTGGCGGCCTCGGCGCGCGGGCAGTCCGCCGTGCTGCACGCGCTGCGGGCCCTGCTCGCCAGACAGACCGCGGCAGGCCCCTCGGTCTGCGCCGGGAGCGCACTTTCCGCGCCACCGCGCCTCCCGGATCGCGAACGCTGCGATGCCCAGCAGGTTCTGGCCGCCGATCGGCAATTCGTCTGGCACCCGTACACTTCGCTCCGGGACCCGGTCCCACCCCTGGTCGCCGTGGCGGCCGAGAACGAATTCCTCGAGCTGGCCGATGGCACGCGCATCATCGACGGCATCTCCTCGTGGTGGACGATCCTGCACGGGCACCGCCCTCCCGCACTCATGGCGGCGCTCCACCGGGCCGCGGATGAGCTCGACCACGTCCACTTCGCGGGAGTGACCCATCCGCACGCCGTCACCCTGGCCGAGCTGCTGCTGAGCACGGCGCCCTGGCCCGGCGGGCACGTGTTCTACTCCGACAACGGCAGCACGGCGGTCGAGGTGGCGCTGAAGATGGCTTACCAGTACTGGTGCCACCAGGGCGAGCCCGGCCGCACGCTCTTTCTGGGCCTGGAAGGAGGCTACCACGGCGACACCTTCGGCGCGATGTCGGTCGGCCGCGACCCGCTCTTCTTCGGCCGGTTCGAGCCCCTGCTCTTCCAGGCCGAGATGGTCCCGCCGGTCGCCGAGCGGCTGGACGACGCCCTGACGCGGCACGCGGGGAAGGTGGCCGCCGTGATCGTCGAGCCGCTGGTGCAGGGCGCGGGGGGCATGCGCATGCACTCGCCCGCGGAGCTGGCCGCGATGGCCGAAGCGGCGCACCGGCACGGCGTGCTGTTCATCGCCGACGAGGCCATGACCGGCGGCGGCCGCACGGGAACGCTCTGGGCCCACCAGGCCGCGGGTATTGCGCCCGATCTCATCTGCGCGGCCAAGACCCTCGCCGGCGGCTTACTCTCGCTGGCGGCGACGCTCGCCGCGCCGTCGATCGTGGCCGCCTGGGAGACAGCAGACCGCAGCCGCACCTTCTTCCACGGCCATTCCTTCACGGCCCACCCCCAGGCCTGCGCCGTCGCCGTGGCCAACTGGAAGCTGCTCACCTCCGCCCCACCGACGGCGGCAAGCCGCATGGAGGCGTTCTGGACCAGCGCCCTCGAGCCGTTGCGTGAGCACCCGCTGGTGCGCGAGATCCGCATTCGCGGCATCATCGCCGCCGTCGAGCTCAATCTCTCCGGCGGCTACCTCGCACCCGTGGGCACCCAGTTGCGGTCGGCGTGCCTGGAGCACGGCGTGCTGCTGCGCCCGCTCGGCTCGGTGCTCTACGCCATGCCCCCCTTCTGCACCTCCGAAGCATCATTGGACCGCATCGCCACCGCCATCCGCCACGCCGTGGCCGGCCTGGAGTGACCACACGGTCATTGGCAGCCTTCCGTTGCCAGGAGGCATGCATGAGAGTTGTCCTTGCCTTCCACGGGATGTGGCGGGTATCTTCGTACGTCCAACGTGTCAACATCCCTGTCCAGCGTCCGATGTTTCCACGTCCGTTCCACTCGAATCAACGTGAGATTCATGCCATGCGATCATTCGGCGCAGCGAGTGCCTGGGTCCTGATCGTGCTTTGCGGCGGGTGCGAAGAGGAGAGAAATCCGCCGAGCTCTGCGGCAAGGCCCGCGTCGAGCCCGAAGCAGCAAGCCACGCCGGTGACCGGCTCGGCACCCGCCCCCCTGCCTTCGTCCTCGGCGGCGCCTGTGGCCACCAACTCGCGGTCGCAAACCCGCGCCTTCATCGATGAAAAACACGAGGTTCCTCCTGGTATGGAATGGAACCGGGAAGCGATCGCCCGAGGTCCCGGCACGATCTCCTACCGGGTCGAGTCGCAGGGCCCGTTCAGCGTGACAATCCTCACCGGCGCGGCATTCAAGTCCCTCATGGCCAAAGATATGAAGGCGATCAACCGCGCGGACGTGCTGTTCACCGCAGATTTCCCGGGGCCGACATACGAAGGCAAGGTGACACTTCCCGCAGGCAGCACCTACTTCATGCTCAAGAACGGCTCCAGCAAGCCGGTCCAGTTCCACCTTCAATGCTTTCCCGGTGCTTGAGGGCACAGCTCGCCTTGGCGGGCGGAGATTGGAACCAGCTCCTGGAACCTGCCACCGGTTCTGGTGTCCGCCACAGTCGTTCTGGGAGGGCGTTTCGTATCGGATCACGAACCTCCGGCCGAAACTTTCCGGGTCGACCTCACTGTAGGATGATGGAATCGTTACGAGGGCCATGCGCGATGAGCACCGGCATCAAGGGTCTCTCGGTCGAGACTTACGAAAAAATGGTGCGGAAAGGTATTCTGCCCGAAACGAACCGCTTCGAGCTGATCCGCGGCAGGATCGTGGAGAAGGATGTCATTGGACCGGGCCACCGGATCGCCACCCGGAAGACGCTGGAGGCTATCGAGCGACGACTGCCGGGTGGCTGGCACGCGAACAAAGAAGAACCAGTCGGCGTTCCCGGCAGCAGGAGCGAGCCTGAGCCGGATGCGTCGGTCGTGCGCGGCCAGCCTGAGGATTATCCCGACCGCAATCCGGGTGCCGGCGATGTCGCCCTGGTGGTCGAGGTCACGCGCACGAGCGCCGCGACAGACCGGAAGCTGGCCGGCGTGTGCGCGGCAGGTGGCGTTCCCGCCTGCTGGATCGTCAACCTTCCGAGGCGGCAGGTTGAGATCCACGAGCAGCCCTGCGGCGGACGCTACCTGGCAACGCGGACACTCCGCGAGACCGAGGTTGTCGACCTCGTGATCGACGGCCAGTTTATTGGCCAGATCCCCTTGCTCGAGCTGCTGCCGCAGAGCCAAGGCACCGTGTGAGGGCCAGGCCGGGACTTGACCGGAGATAAGCCGGGCGGCCGATGATGCTGCCGGACCAGGCCCTCATGCGGTCGCGGGATTCTCTCCGCGCCAGGGCCGAAACTTCGTACCATGGGACCCATATCTGGTTGGCTCCGGAGGGTTCCGGGGCAATCGCTGCACGGTGGTGGTACGGCGAATACGTGCCACGAAGATGTGCTCGTCCGAAGATTGCAGGATGAATCCATGCAAAGCGTGCTTGAAGAACGGTCGCGGGTTGCGGCTCGCCCGCCTGGCTACTGGCAGGAACTGGCGTCGCGGGTGCTCGGCGGCCACCAGCTCACGGAAGACGAGGGGCAGGCGATCCTGGGCTCGGCCGACGAGGAGCTGCTCGATCTGCTGGCCGCGGCCTATCGCGTGCGCCAGCACTGGCACGGCAACAAGGTGCACCTGAACTTCCTGCTCAATGCCAAGAGCGGCCGGTGTGCCGAGGATTGTTCCTACTGCTCGCAGTCGGGCACAGCCAGCTCGGACATCGCCCGCTATGGGATGCTCGATCCGGAGGAGGTGCTGGCCGGGGCCCAGCGGGCGGCCGAGCGCCAGGCCGGCACATACTGCATCGTCACGGCGCGGCGCGGCCCCACGGAAACGGAGCTGAAGTGCCTGGACGCGGTCGTTCCCCGGATCAAGACGGACCATCCCGGCATGGAGGTCTGCGTCTCGCTGGGGCTGCTCACGCCCGAGCAAGCTCACCGGTTGAAAGCCTGCGGCGTCGACCGGGTGAACCACAACCTGAACACCAGCCGCCGGTTCTACCCCAGCATCTGCACCACGCACACCTATGACGACCGCGTGGAGACACTCCAGGCGGTGCGCGCCGCGGGCCTGGAGATGTGCTCCGGCGGAATCATCGGCATGGGCGAGAATGACGCCGACATCGTCGAGCTTGCCTTGCAGCTCGGTGCCTTGCAGGCCGAGTCGGTCCCCGTGAACTTCCTCATCCCCATTGCCGGCACTCCACTGGCCGAGCGGCCCGAGGTGAGCCCGCGTCACTGCCTGCGCGTCCTGTGCCTGTTCCGGCTGGCGAACCCGAAGTGCGAGCTGCGTATCGGCGCGGGGCGGGAGCTGCGGCTGGGAAGCCTGCAACCGCTCGGGCTCTACGTGGCCAATTCCGTCTTCGTGGGCGATTACCTGACCACCAAGGGCCAGCCCCCGGACGAGGATTACCGGATGATCCAGGACCTTGGCTTCGAAGCGGTGCTCGAGAGCGTCGATGGATAATGAAAGCTGGATCGCGCCGCTACTAGACCAGTTGCGCGCCGACGGACTGCGGCGCGAACTGAACGTGCTGCCGCAGGCGGGTGGCAAGTTTTCCCTGGGCGGCCGCGAGCACCTTAACTTCTCCTGCAACGACTACTTGAACCTCTCAGGCGACCCCCGTGTGCGAGCCCGCGCCGCCGCGGCCCTGGACCGCTACGGTGCCGGAGCCCGCGCCTCGCGGCTGGTGACGGGCACACTCGACTGCCATGCCGAGATCGAGGAGAAGCTGGCCGCCTTCCTCGACCGCCCGTCCGCGATCGTGTACGGCTCCGGCTGCCTGGCGAACCTGGGCGTACTCTGCTCGCTGCTGGGCCGCAACGACGTCGTCTTCGCGGACCGGCTCGTTCATGCGACCATCATCGATGGGATCGTGCTCAGCCGCGCCCGGCTATACCGCTTCGCGCATAACGACGTGGACGAGCTGGCTCGCATGATGGCCCGGGCCGCAGCCTGCCGAGCGCCGGGCGCGCGGTTCCTGGTGGCCACCGAGTCGGTCTTCAGCATGGACGGAGATATGGCACCGCTGGAATCCCTGTGCGAGGCAGCCGCCCGCCACGAGGCCATGCTGCTCGTGGACGAGGCCCATGCGCTGGGGGTTTTCGGGCCAGGGGGCGCCGGACTGGTGCCGGCGTACGGGCTCGGCTCGCGGGTGAACGCCTGCACGGCCACGCTGAGCAAGGCGCTGGGAAGCTACGGCGGGTTCGTGGCCGGGTCCTACGACCTGCGGAACTTGCTGGTGAACCGGTCGCGCATGTTCATCTACAGTACCGCCTTGCCGCCCGCCAGCGCGGCCGCGGCCCTGGCGGCGCTGGAGATCCTCCAGGCCGAGCCCGGGCTGGGGCCGTCCCTGCTGGCACGCGCCGACCGGTTCCGCGGCCGGCTGCGCGAGCACGGACTGAACGTCATGAGCTCCGGCACGCAGATCGTTCCTCTCCTCATCGGCGACAATACCCGCGCGCTGGGGCTCTCGGCGCGGCTGAGGTCCAGGGGCATCCTCGCCATGGCCATCCGCGAGCCGACCGTGCCGCGGGGCACCGCCCGGCTGCGGCTCTCGGTGACGCTGGCGCACAGCGCGGGTGACCTCGATCGGGCCGCCGGCCTGATCGCCGAGGCCGCCCGCGAGGAGGGAGTTCTGTGAACGGCCCGGCGCGCGTCATCCTGATTGCCGGCTGGGCCCAGAGCGCGCAGGCCCTGGAGCCGCTGGCGCAGGCCCTCTGCCGCGGATCCGTCCCGCGCGCGGCCAGCGGAGACGCGGCGATTGCGAGAACAATCTCGGTCGATGCGCTGCCTCGCGCGCCCTGCGGCAAGCCAGCCTTCGCCGGCCCGGGCGCGCCCTCCGCGAATGCGGCCGCCCTGGCGTCCGAGCTCGCGCGGGATGGCCGTCCGTCCCTGCTCATCGGCTGGTCCATGGGAGGCATGGCGGCCCTGGAAACGGCCCTCCACTTTCCAGACCGGGTGGCCGGGCTCGTGCTGATTGCCTCCTGCGCAGTTCTGTCCGCCGGCCGGAGATCGCCGCCGGACGCCGGCGGATCCGGTGCGCGCGCTGATCGACGGGCTGAGGCGCGACCCTGTGGAGACGCTGCGGAGCTTCCTGTCGCTCGTGCATGCGCCGGGGGGAGCGGAAGCTCGCCTGGCGACCGATCTTCGCCACGCCCTGGCCTGCGATCCTGCTCGCCTGATCCACGGTCTGGAATACATTCAGGCCTTCGACCTGCGCCGCGGCTGGCGGAGGTCCATCAGCCCCTGCTCATCCTCCACGGCCGCGAGGACCGGGTGCTCTCGTGGAAGGCGAGCCGTCTGCTTCAGGCGGAGATCTCCGGCAGCAAGCTGCTTCTGATACCGGATGCCGGCCACAGCCTGCCCGCCACCGCGCCGGAGCTGGTGGCTCCGGCCATCCGGCAATTCTTGACCGCGGACTGTCTTCGGGCATGAGCGACAACCGATCCACGGAGCTTCACTTTTCCCGTGCGGCGCCGGTCTATCACGGCCGGGCCGGCCTCCAGCGGGCCGTGGCGCGCACGCTCCTGGAGTACGCGAGCGCGCCGATTCCGGCCGGGCGCATTCTCGAGCTCGGCTGCGGCACTGGCTTCCTCACCGGCGGCCTGCTGGAGCGGCATCCGCACGCCCAGATCGACGCCATCGACCTCTCGGCCGCGATGATCGAGCAAGCCCGGCGCACGCTGAATGCCGGCGTCCGTGTGCGCTGGCTCGTCAACGACGCCCGCGCGCATCGCGCGGGGGCGGTCTACGACCTGATCGCCAGCAGCTCGTCGCTCCAGTGGATGCAGCCGCTGGATTCGCTGTTCGTGCACCTGGCCACGCTGATCAAGCCGTCGGGCCGGCTGCTCTGCTCCCTGATGGTGGAAGGGACGCTCGGGGAGCTGCACCGCCTCCGCGCCGAGATCGCGCCGCACAAGCCCCCGCGCGACCGGCTGCCGCCCGTGGCGATGACGCTGGAGGGCCTGCGTCGGGCGGGGTTCCGCGTCCTCGGCTCCCGTCAGGAAACGCTGCATACCGAGCACGACAGCACCCGCGGCCTGTTCCGGGAGATCAAGGAACTGGGGTTCACGGGAGGGCCGCTCGCTGCATCCTCCGCCTTGCTCACGCGCGGAGAGCTGAGGCGGCTGGCCGAGCGCGACAGCGCCGTGTGCGCCTTGCCCGGCGGCCGGGTCCGGGCGAGCTACGCCGTCCTGTATTTCGAGGCCGTCCCAGAGCAGGCGGCCGTGGCCGCCAGGGGCTGACGCACGGCCTGCTCGTCCCGCTTGCTCGCTCTCACCCCGCGCCTGCCATGGACTCGAGCTGCACCACCGCGAGGCCTTGCTCCTTGGCCAGGTAATCACGGCCGTACTTGATGTGGATATGATCCCAGGGCAGGACCTCGTCGACGGGGCGCTCGCGCTGGCTGTAGAACGCCACATCGATGCCCAGGTCCTCGAAGGTTTGCCACCAGAGCTGCGCGTCGAAATGCTCGGACCAGCCGTCGAGCCGGGCCCCGCGCCTCCAGGCCTCCTCGATCGCCAAGGCCACGCGGCGGTCGCCGCGGGTCAAGATACCCTCGAGCAGGCTGCGCTCGATGTCGTGCACCTTGACCGTCACCGAGCGGAGCCGGACCCGCGCGCGCAGGTAGCGGTGCGCCCACTGGAAGTAATCGCGCGGCTTCATCCCGTTCCACTGGTAGGGCGTGTGCGGTTTGGGGACGAAGTTCGAGACGGCGGCCGTGACCTCGGCAAACCGTCCGGTGACCTCCTTGCCAATCCGCGCGATGGTCTCGGCCATGTCGATGATGCCGTCGAGATCGGCCGTGCGCTCGCCGGGCAAGCCGCACATGAAGTACAGCTTCACCTTGCGCCAGCCCCTGCGAAACGCCTCGGCGCAGCCCTCGTAGAGGTCTTCATTGTTGATCGGCTTGCGGATCTGCTCGCGCATGTCGTCACGCGCCACCTCGGGGGCCAGGGTCAGCCCGCTGCGGCGTCCTTCCTGCAACAGCGCCGGAATCTTCTTCAAGGTCTCGGTGATGCGCAGGCTGGGAAGCGAGATCTTCACGTCCAGCGGAGTGAACACCTCGCTCATCCGCGTGACCAGCTCTTCGAAGTGGGGATAGTCGCTGGTGGAGAGAGACAGCAGGCTGATCTCATCGTAGCCGGTGCTGTAATAACTCTCGAGCGCGGCCTGGACGATGGTCTCCACCGTGCGGTAGCGCAGGGGCCGCTTGATGACGGTGCTCTGGCAGAAGCGGCACTGCCACGGGCAGCCGCGCATGATCTCGATGGCGATGCGGTCGTGCGCGGTCTCGACGAAAGGGACCACCGGCCGCGTGGGCAAGGGCGTTCCCTCCAGGTCCGCGATCACGCACGGGCGAATTCCCTCAGGGACGTCGTCGCGCAGCCGGCGGATCTCGACGATCGTGCCGTCCTCCGCATAGATCGGCTCGTAGAACCGCGGCACATAGGCCCAAGACACGCTGCCGGCGATGCGCGCAGCTTCTCGTCCCGAGAAAGCCCCGAGCCTTTCATCTCGCACCAGAGGCCGCACACGACAGGCAGGCTGGGCTCGCCGTCGCCCATCACGAAGAGGTCCACATACGGCGCGAGCAGCTCCGGGTTCTGACCGCCCGGTCCGCCCGCGATCACCAGCGTCTCGTCCGGCCCGCGGTCCTCGGCGTGCAGCGTGATCCGGCCCAGGTCCAGCATCGTCAGCACGTTGGTGTAGCAGACCTCGTACTGGAGCGAGAAGCCGAGCACGTCGAAATGGCAGAGCGGCGTGAACGTCTCCAGACCGTACAGCGGCAGATCGTGCTCGCGGAGACCGGCCTCGAAATCCGGCAGGGGCGTGAAGACCCGCTCGCAGGCCCAGCCGCTCGCGTTCATGAGGCTGTAGAGCACCTGGAGCCCGTGGTGGCTCATGCCCAGTGCATAGGTGTCGGGAAACGCCAGGCAAACCGTTCCGCGCGCGCTGCGATGGTCCTTCGCAATGCTGTTCAGCTCCCCGCCGATGTACTGCGCCGGGGTTCGAACTCCGGGCAAGACTCGCGTGAGGACGGCATCCTTGATCGCTTGATTGAGCATGGCCCTGCCATCTCTAGAGAGAAAAAAGCGGTCCCGGAGGGGAGCAGACGAAAGCCAGGCGACACCTGGAACGGCCCGGTGCGCGGTGCCCGGGACGGCCCGTACCTCGCACGCCCGATCATCGTCCAGCGCGATCGACCACCCGGGAAAGACACGGGGAAACCGGTGAGCGGAACGTAGTTATCATAGCGGTTCGGGCCGACGCCGCCAACACGCGGCGCCAGGCACGAAGCGCGTTTCGCCATCGGTGGGGCCACGGGCTGGCTGGACAGACGGGGCGGCTTCCTCGAAGGCAATCGTTCACGAGCCGGGATAGCCCGGAAGCAGCAGAGCCCCTATACTGACGGTCACCGATTCGGGCTGTTCCGGAAGCCAGATCCTCCACCGGGTATGCCGGGAAGCAGCGTCCAGCCTTCATGGAGCGCACAGAATGTTCTCGCGAGCACGTTTCATCCCCCTGGCTTTGCCCGCCCTCGCTGTCCTCTGCGCTGCGGTCCCGGTTGCCGCCTTCGGCGCACCGCCCTCCAGTGCCAATGCCACCCTCTTCGGCCCGAACGTGTTCGTGTTCGACCCAGAGATGCCCGCCGCCGAAGTCGAGAAAACTGCGAACGACATCTTCTCGAAAATGGAGAAGAACCAGTTCGGCTCCGAACGCTATGCACTGCTCTTCAAGCCGGGCAAGTACAAGATCAACTTCAACGTCGGCTTCTACACCCATGTGGCCGGCCTGGGGCAAAACCCCGACGACGTACACATCGACGGCGCTCTGACTGTGAACGCCAAGTGGGATCCCAACGGCAACGCGCTGAACAACTTCTGGCGGACGCTGGAGAACTTCGCCGTCACGCCGTCGTCCAACGTGCCCTACAAGACCACCAGAGGCGTCACGCGCATTGCGGTCTCCCAGGCTGCCCCCCTGCGCCGCCTGCACGTCAAGGGCGAGCTTCAACTGTTCGACTGGGGCCCGAAAGGCAACGTGGGCTACGCCAGCGGTGGGTTCCTGGCGGACTCGGTCGTGGACGGCAAGGTCGTCCCCGCCTCGCAGCAGCAATGGCTTTCGCGCAACAGCAAATGGTCCGAGTGGAGCAACGCCGTGTGGAACATGGTGTTCGTTGGCTGCATCAACACCCCCCAGGGCACGTTCCCGAACCCGGCCTACACGGTGGTGGACAAGACGCCCGTGATTCGGGAAAAGCCTTACCTCTTCCTCGACGGCTCCGGCGCATACCGCGTCTTCGTTCCGACGCTCCAGACCGACGCCCGGGGCGTTAGCTGGCTCGACGGCCCAACTCCCGGCGAATCGATTCCCATCGACCGCTTCTACATCGCCCGGCCCAAAGAGGCAACGGCCGAAAGGATCAATGCCGCACTGGCCAAAGGCCAGCACATCCTGTTCACGCCCGGGGTTTATGCGCTCGACGACACCCTGCGGATCACCAGGGCCGATACCATTCTGCTCGGTCTCGGCGTGCCGTCGCTGATTCCGAAAAAAGGCCTGCCGATTCTCTCGGTGGCCGACGTGGACGGTGTGAAGATCGCCGGGCTGATTCTCGACGCGGGGGCGGTCAGATCGTCGACGCTGCTGGAGGTTGGACCCGCGGACAGCAAGGCCGATCATTCGGCCAACCCCACCTTCCTCTACGACCTGACGGTGCGTACCGGCGGACCTGCGGCGGGCAGGAACGACGTGGGCATCCAGATCAACAGCAACCATGTTGTGGCGGACCAGATCTGGATCTGGCGTGCGGACCACGGCACCGGCGCCGCGTGGACGACCAACCCGACGAAGAACGGCCTGGTCGTCAACGGCAACGACGTGACCATCTACGGCCTGTTCAACGAGCACCACGAGGAGTACCAGACGCTCTGGAACGGCAACGGCGGCCGCGTCTACATGTACCAGTCGGAGATTCCTTATGACGTACCGGATCAAGCGTCCTGGATGAGCGGCAAAAGTAACGGCTTCGCCTCGTACAAGGTCGCCGACGGCGTGACCAGCCACGATGCCTGGGGCGTGGGGGTGTATTGCTATTTCCGCGACGCGGCCGTGAAGCTCCAGAGCGCCGTCGAGGCTCCCGCCGTCCCCGGTGTCAGGTTTCGAGACCTCACGACCGTCTGGCTGGACGGCCGGTCCGGCAGCGAGATCACCCACATCATCAACAGTCTCGGCGGCCGGGTTTTCGCACCCAGGCCGCCCGACGCCATGCGGCGGACGCTGGTCGAATTCCCTGGCAAGAAATAACGACCGCGGCCCGAGGTCAGCAGTAGCGCTTCCAGCGGCCTCTCTGGGTAACGATGAGGGAGCAGGATGGCCAGACAGGTGGGCCTCATGGCAGGCGATGAGGAAGTCCAACGCGTTGCGGTTCCGCTGGCGGCAGGTCGCCACCACCAACAGCATCCGCTCACCGAACAGGCTCGCCGAATCGCACTCGGTTCCGCCACCGGTCTTGCGCCAGAGCACCGCATGCCTCAAGGCGCGCTCCGCCACATTGTTCGACAGGCCCTCACCCGGCACACGCAAGAAGGTCCCGAGGAGCTGGTGGAGCTGGTATTGAGCCGCGCTTCGAGGTCGGCGATCCGTTGTTCCAGACGTCCGATGACCCCGGCGATCAGCGCCTGGCCGTCGCTGGAGAGGAGCTCTCAGATGCTTACCCTCGAAGAATGTGTGCCGCGACGGCCGATGATCCACCAAGGTGTTTCGTGAACCAGCATCGCTTCTTCTTCGACTCGAGACAGCAACCTACATGGCTCTTTCTCCGACTCGAGACAGCAACCTACCGCGCATTGCCCTGACCATGGGGGACGTGGCCGGCATCGGGCCGGAGGTCATCGCCCTGGGCTGGAACGACCCCGCACTGCACGCGCTCTGCCGGCCGCTGGTCATTGGCGATGCCGAGGTGCTGCGGCGGGCGCTCGCCCTGGTGGGCAGCCCGGCCCGGGTGAAGTGCGTGCCTGATTCCGGGAACGCCGAGCCGGCGGGCGACCTCATCCCTTGCATCGAGCCGGACGCGATCCGGGACCTTGGCCCGCTCAGCGAGGTGCCGCCCGGGCAGGTAGACGCCCGCGCGGGCGCCGCGGCCCACGCGTTCCTGATCGCCGCCATCGATATGGCGCGCGCGGGCACCATCGACGCCGTCACCACGCTGCCCTTGACCAAGGAATCGCTCCGGCTCGCCGGCGTGCCGCATCCCGGTCACACGGAGATCCTCGCCGAGCGCTGCGGTGTGGCCGATCACGCCATGATGCTCTACCTCGCGGCCAATCCGGATCGGTTTCCCGACCCCGGCTCTGGCGAGCGCCGTCCCGGGCTCGGGGTGGTCCACGTGACACTGCACGTGGCCCTGCGGCAGGTCTTTGCCCTGCTCTCGACCGACGCCGTCGCGGCGAAGATCCGGCTGGCCGACCGCGCCATGCGGCCGCTCACAGGGGGGCGCCGTCCACGCGTGGCAGTGTCGTCGCTCAATCCGCACGCCGGAGAGAACGGGCTTTTCGGCGACGAGGAGATCCGCATCATCCGGCCTGCCGTCGAGGAGACCTGCGCCCAGGGATTCGACGTGCACGGCCCGTTTCCCAACGACACGCTCTACCACCACGCCCTCGCGGGGGCCTTCGACGCCGTGGTGGCCATGTACCACGACCAGGGGCACATCGCGCTCAAGACGGCCGGGTTTCGCCGCGCGGTCAACGTCACGCTTGGCTTGCCCATCGTCCGCACCAGCGTGGCGCATGGCACGGCGTTCGACATCGCCTGGAAGGGGATCGCGGACCCGTCCAGCCTCATTGAAGCCGTCCGCGTCGCCGCCCGCCTGGTAAACGGCCGCGATACCTGAGGTGGCATGGCCCGACCCGGCCCGGCTCGGCTCGGCTCAGCGACGGACGATCTCGACCGTGACCCAGCCGGTCTCGATGGCGCCCGGCCAGATCGAGCGGATGTCGGGATCCGTCCAGCCCCGATCCGGATCCGGCTCCAGACAGGCGCGCAGGCGCAGGCTCCCCGGCTGGATGCTGAGAGCCGGAGCGGCCGGCTCGACGGGGCCGATCGCCCAGCGCCGGGGTTCTCCGGAGCCGGGCTGTTGCTGGCCCCGGCCCTCGCCCTGCCCGCTGAGGAGCACAAGCCCTGCCGGGACGCGGCCGGCGGGCGGCTCGAATTCCAGGAAGACCCGGTGTGCCAGGTCGCACGGCAGGGGCGTCGCAATCACGATCTCGGGCGGATTGCGCACGAGCATCTCGCCCCCGATCGACAAGAACCGCGAGGCGTCGGTGGCCGGCACAGCGATGGGCTCCAGGCGCACCGCGCGCGCCAGGGTCAGGGCGCGCTCCGCGTCCGGCAGGGCCAGCAGCGAGCGAACCTTGAGCCGGGGGTCGAACTCGAAGCTGAACGGCAGATGGGGCAACTCGAGCTGCCATGCGTCGGTCAGGCCGCGGGTGCGCACGCGCGCTTGCAGCGTCAGGCGGTGCGGGCCGTTGCTGTCAAAGTCGGCGGGAACCAGTGAGAACTGCACCTGCCCCGGGCCCGGCGCCCAGGCCGAGAACTCCTCGAGCGCCGCACGCCGGGCGCCCGTGACCCGGTGCGACCATTCCAGGTTTTCCGGCGTGATGCCCGGCCCTTCCCCCCTCAGAAACGGCAGCCCGTAACTTGCCCGGATGGGAATCTCGCTGGCGATGTCTCGAGGATAGCGCCGGCGTGCGTACCACTCGGCGACGAACCCGCGGCGGACCAGGGCCTGTTCCTCCTCGGCGATGAGCTGGTCCTGGGTCCAGAGCGCGGCGATGGCACGGCCGGCCGCATCGTGCAGTGGCGAGTGCGCGGGCGTCTCGCCGAGGATCCGGAACAACTCGGGAAGGCAGGAGCGGCCGTGCGCCGCGGCCGCTTCGACCTCCGGCGGGCTGAGGTCCGGCTCACCCAGGCGGTGCACGGCCCGCCTGGCCTTCCACGCCTGGCGCAGCCTCTGGGCTCCGCCCACCAGGACCACGCCGCCCAGCACGATCAGCACGGTGGTCCGCGGCTCGGTGAGCCAGTTCCGCCCCCTGGCCAGGGCACCCCGGCGAGTGCGCGGCGCGGAGATCGCGGGTCCAGCCCCGTTGGCTGCGGTTCGTCGTCGCGACCGCCGGCAGAGCCACCGGGCGGTGGGCCGCCGTTCCCGCTGCTCGTCTTGCTCCCTGGCTGCATGCTGGTCGAGGTCCCGGGGAATGGCGGCCGCTTGCTTCACAGGCGAGTGCGCGGGCGCGGGACAGGTGCGGCCGAGGGCCTGGGCGCCGGATCAGATTGCGTGGGCGGCTTCGAAGGCGGGCGGAGTACAGGCCCGTTCCCCTCCGGCTTTTCGGGCAGCTCCTCGATGATCGTCGGCTTCCGCACCTTCGCCCCTTCCTCGTCCGCGAGCCCCATGAGCTCCCGTACCTCGTCGAGGGCGTCCTGGATGTCATGGATATCGCGGTGCAGCTCGTGGACCTCGGCCATCACCCGCTCGATCGGGTCCTCAGAGCCTTGCCTGTCGGTGAGGATCAGCAGGTTATCCTCGGCCACCACCTTGTAAGTCAGCCCGAGCTGATCGAGCAGCAGCTTGAGGCCGGTCTTGAGCCGGACGCCGTGCAGCTCGAGCTGGACCGTGTCGTCGGGTTTGACGTCAAGGCGGTCGAGCGCTGCGCGGTCCAGGACCACGGGTGATCCCAGCTCGCGATTGAGCATCTGGACCACGTCGGCCAGGGGTGTGGGCCGGGCAAATCGAAACGCGAACGGCTTCAGGAGCGATTCCTGGATCGACGCGGATTGCGTCCGCGGATTCGCACCGGACGGTTCGCGGGGCGAGTGAGCGGGGTCCGCCACGGCACCCTGGGTGCCGCTCTGGGCCCGCAACGACACAAGGCCGGCAACCGCCAGTCCGAGCATCAGGCCCATAAACAGGACCGGCACGATCAAGCGCCTCATCCTCCACACTCCTCTCCAGCGGGCTGCGCGGTCGTCCTCCGAGCGGCCGCCCCATTCTCGGCAAAGCGTCGATTATAACGCCCCACCTTCAGACCGGCCAGCACGGCTCTGCGGACCTCGACACGAGGAGCGAGAGCCCGCTCCGATCCGGCGGGCGCGTCATTCGGGACGAAATGTCGCATCGAGATGAAAGTCGCGCAGCAGGGGCATCGAACGCAGGATCGCCTTCAACCGACCGGCATCCTGGCCGTCGGAGATGGTCCCCTCGATTTCCAGGCGATCCCCGCGTGCCTTGGGGAGACTTGAGGGGGACATGGTGAAGCACGCCGGCAGGTTGGATGAGAGGGGGGGCGACCCGTCATCAACCGACTTCCTTCGGCACGGCCTCTTCGACTGGATTCCCCGGGATGGTGAGCGAGCAGACCAGGCCCGGCGAGTTTCATCCCGCCCGGGCGGCGGAATGCCCCACGCGGGTTGAGGCGGGGTCGGACCTTCGCGCGCGACCTGACCCTCGCGGCGCGCGAAGGTTATCACAAGCGACCGAATGGACAGAGAGCCTGCGCACCGCACCGTCGAGGTGAGTCTACGGCGCAAAGGTCGGCGATCTGATCTTGCGGGTGTTCCACCAGTCGACCGCATTGACTGTCCCCTCTCTACTCGCCCTCTCTCCACACACTCTCTCTCTCCTGTGGGTGGCAGATTGCCACACGACGCGTTAAAATGATCGTGTGGAAGTCCGCTTATACGACGGCGCGAGACCGAGGTGAAACATGGCAACCGGAGCAAGGGATGCCCGACTGAACTTCCGGCTCCCTGCCGACCTCAAGGAAGTGATCGAGGAAGCTGCCGTATCCCTCGGGCAGTCGGTGAGCGACTTTGCCGTCAGCACGCTCGTCCAGCAGGCCCGTTCGGTCATCGAGCAGCGGAATGTGACGACGCTGAGCGACCGTGATCGGGACCGCTTTATCGCCCTCCTGGACGACGCTGAAACTCGGCCCAATGCCGCACTCGTCAGAGCCGCCAAGAGGTACAAGAAGACTCTTGGCTGAGCCACCGAGCAAGGACTGGACGATCGAACGGCTCGGGTCAAGCCACGATCGCAGGGTGTTCGACTGCGGGAACCCGATCTTGACCGACTGGTTGAAGCAGAGAGCCAGCCAGTTCGAGAAGCGAGACCTGGCTCGTACCTACGTCGCCACGAGGTCTGCTGACCAGATCGTGGTCGGTTACTACGCCATCTCGAACCACCATGTCACTTACAAGGCCCTCCCTGCCGATGAGGCGAAGGGGCTGCCCCGGCTGGATGTCCCCGTCGTGCTCCTCGGACGACTGGCTGTAGACCGCTCGGCTCAAGGCCAAGGTCTCGGCTCTCTGCTTCTGATCGACGCATTACGGCGTGCACAGCACCTCGCTGAGCATGTCGGCGTTCGGGCAGTGGAGGTTCATGCCATTGATGATGCGGCCCGCCAGTTCTACCTGAGGTTCGGCTTCATCCCCTTGATCGACGATCCGAACCACCTCTTCCTCTCGATAAGCGTCATCCGCAAGCTCCAGTTGCCACCAATCGGGGCCGAGCCGTTTCAAACTGATCCCGCCTGAGTTGAGGAGGCTTTCTCGCCCGGTGTGGGCGATAACGCGTTGCCCTCGATCTCGGCTTTGAAGTCAGGGAACGAAATCGCGGAGAGTTCAACTGGTCACCGAGGTAAACCCAACAGGTAAAAACAAGGCTATGGACATATAGTCGAAATGAAGTCGAGAGATCGCCCGCTCCGATTCCGCGGGCGCGTCATTCGGGACGAAAGGTCGCATCGAGATGAAAATCGCGCAGCAGGGGCATCGAACGCAGGATCGCCTTCAACCGGCCGGCATCCTGGCCGTCGGAGATGGTCCCCTCGATTTCCAGGCGATCCCCGCGCACCTTGAGCCGATCGATGTGCGCCAGGTCGCCCACGTGGCGGCGGACCTGTGAGATCAGGTACGGCTCCAGGTCTTCGGGACGGCC
This sequence comes from uncultured Planctomycetaceae bacterium, assembly GCA_963833985.1. Taxonomy (GTDB): domain Bacteria; phylum Planctomycetota; class Planctomycetia; order Isosphaerales; family Isosphaeraceae; genus Aquisphaera. Next base: position 2,737,156 of record CAWIAD010000002.1, on the reverse strand, counting down.
TTGCTGACGGAGTGGATTGGGATGGTCCTCGTCGGGAACCTGGAACTGCAACTGGTCGACGACCTCGCGCACGCCAGGCGTCTGCTCGACGGTGCGGTAGGCGAGCATCGCCTCGTAGGCCGAGGTGACGTTCCCCGAAAGTGTCACGATGTCCTCATGCGATTGCACCGCGATCGCCTGGTCAGCCAGCGGGCCGCGACGCGCAAGCGCCTCGGCGACGCGCCTCGTGAGCTTCTGAGCATCGCGCGCCATGGACAGGTCCGGCTTCAGCGGCTGCGGCGGGTTGGAGCGAGATTGGGGGTCCTGCACCGGCGCTGCGGCGCGGGCCGGGGCGGAGCCGGCGGTTCCTGATGCCCGGCGGGCGCAGCGAGCGGTTGCTGCTGGTCGGGAACGAGGACTGGCTGCGGTGGCGGCGGTGGGAGCTCGGAACCCGGTGCCGCGGCGACCCGAAGCTCGCTGTACACATGACTCACTCCCGGAGTGTTCCTGGCTTCCTCCTCGATCAGTTGCTTGTCCTGTTCGCTGGCCACTTCACCGCTCAGGTGAACCTGACCCGCCATGTCCACGGTGAGCTGCAAGCGGCCCTTGATCGGCCCCTGGGCTGCTCCTTCCTGGGCCGGCCGCGCTGGTCCATTTGCACCTGGCGTGGCCCCGGGGGCCATCAGCCCCACGCGGTTCAGGCGCGGATCCGGATTGCCGGAGGTCGCCCAGGGCGGGAACGACACCAGCGGAGGCTCGAACCCGAAGAACGGATCGTCGACTCGGCCGAAAAGCGGAGGCGGATAGACGACATAGGGCGCGGACGCTCCGACCACTCCACCGGCCACGGGAGCCCCCGAAGCCGCCCCGCCGGCCCAGGCCGCCTGCGCCATCGCCGTCTGTGCCATCGCCACCTGGTGAGCCAGTGCGGTGTCGATGACCAGGTCGTCACGGAGCGGATAGCCCAGGTCGATCACGGTACGAACGGCCATATCGTGAATGACCTTCGTGCCGACCCGGCCCGCCAGCACCAGCCTACCGTTCCGCCAGAGCGCCGAGATGGGATAAGGCGCCGTGTAGGGGTTGCGCGCAGGGCGCCCTGGACCACGGCGTCGGGCTGGCCGCGACGCTCCATGGCCGGAGCACTCATTCGGGCTTCGGCACCAGGACGGTTTCTTTGTTGACCGTATGCCGCGGGCAATGGCACGACGGCCAGAACGGTGATGGCCACCGGGGCCAGGCGGAGCGCGAGGTGCCGTTCCATGACATTGACGTCCTTCGCGGCGAGTCATAGCGACGAATGGACAGGTTTTCTTGCCTCAGTCTACGGCCCGCTCCCGCGGCCGGCAAGGGCGATGAGGGGAAAAAGGCAGCGGGCAGTAGGCAGTGGGCAGTAGGCAGTTTGTAGGGTGGGTCGAGCCGCAGGCGAGGCCCACCAAGGCGGCAGTGGGTAGTGGGCAGTTTGTAGGGTGGGTCGAGCCGCAGGCCAGGCCCACCAGGGCGGCAGTGGGCAGTGGGCAGTTTGTCGTGTCGGTCAAGTTTGTAGGGTGGGTCGAGCCGCAGGCGAGGCCCACCAGGGCGGCAGTGGGCGGTGGGCAGTGGGCAGTTTGTCGTGTCGGTCAAGTTTGTAGGGTGGGTCGAGCCGCAGGCGAGGCCCACCAGGGCGGCAGTGGGCGGTGGGCAGTGGGCAGTTTGTCGTGTCGGTCAAGTTTGTAGGGTGGGTCGAGTTTGTAGGGTGGGTCGAGCCGCAGGCGAGGCCCACCAAGGCGGCAGTGGGTAGTGGGCAGTTGTAGGGTGGGTCGAGCCGCAGGCGAGGCCCACCCTACAACTGCCCACTGCCTACTGTTCTCACCGATACTCGATCGGCTCGATCTCCACCTTGCCCTGGATGCGGGCGATCGGCAGGAAGGCCTCGAACGGGGCGACGCCTTCCATGCTGGTGTCGGCAAGTTTGATATGGGTTGCGTCCACCACGGACTGGTCCCAGGACGCGTCAAGCGCCACCCAGCGCTGGTTGACGTAGACCTCGTGCCAGACGTGGTAACCGAAGCCCTGGAGCTTCTGCTTGGTGTTATCCACGTAGAGCAGTCCCACGGCGAGGCGCGACGGGATGCCGGCGGCACGTGACATGGCCGCGGCCAGCACGGCATGCTCCGAGCAGTCTCCGGTCAGGTTCCGCGCGACCTCGTCGGCCGGGGCAAAAGCGGTCGCGAAGTTCTTGTCGCGGATGTTCTCGAAGACCCAGTGCTCGATTTCCACCGCCTGATCCCAGGGGTTTTGCCGGTTGCCGATGACGCGTCTGGCGAGGGATTTGACCCGATCGTCCTCGCTGGTGATGATTCCGTTGGGCCGGAGATACTTCTCCTCGACCGTGGCGGGGCCGGCCGCGCCGTCGCCGGGACCGGCGGAGAAGACGTTGAGCGTGACCGAGTTCTTCTCGCCGCCGGGCAGGATCGTCTGGCGCCCGTCTGACGGAAAGATCTGCTTGGGATCGGCATCCTTCAGGCTGATGCGGTACTGGACGTAGCGGGTCTTGCGCGGGTCGGGGATGAGCTTGTTGAGCGTGATCATGGTGCTGCGGATCTCGTCAAGCCTGGCGCTGCCGCGCGAGGCCAGGTCGATCGCGCCTTCCTTGGTGGTACGGTACATCACGATGCCGCCCATCATGTCGGTCTCGAGCTTCAGCACCTGGCCGCTGGAATCGGCCCAGAGCACCGCGTCGAGCACGGGCTGCGGCTTGCCGTCGAGCGTCGCCGTCTGGGTGACCTTGCGGAGCTGCCGGCGCGAGCCGTCGCCAAGCGGCACTTCCTCCATGGGGCCGGCCTTGAAGGCGAAATCGACCACGCGATTGAGGTCGGGAATGTACATCTTGATCTTGCGGGTCTCATTTTCCTCCATCGGCTTCCTGGCCATGCTTTGCTCGGCGGCGTACGGCCCGCGGATGTCCTTGCCCCAGGGGATGGTCACATGCTGAGACTGCTTGGTCCCTTCCATGATCAGCTTCATCTGGCCCTTGACGGCGTCACCGAAAACCCGGATCTCGTTGTCGCTGGTGAGCGTGCGGGTATCAAGCCGGAGGACTTCGCCGTCCGGAGTCTCGATCGTCCCGTACATCATGCTCATGGTGACGGTGTCCTCGAGCCGGGCGAACGTGTAGACCTGGTCCTGGCGAACACGGTAGAGCGGCCGGCCTTTCTCCGTGAGCTTCTCGATGAATGTGTGGACGTACCCGATCTTGTGGCCCTTCAAAAACACGGCGTCCCAGGCCTCCTGGGCATGAGCCGGCAAACTCGCGCCAAGGCAAATCCCCGCCCATAACAGCAGGCTCGCGCCAGCCGTTACGGGTCTGCGTGCAGATGGGTCGAACATGCGGTAACCCTTTCGAGGTCCGTGATCGGAATCGAGAACGAAATGAGCGCCAAGCGCGCGCTGCCCGCTCAGATTAGGATACCATTTACAATCGTCAATAGGCCAAACCGTCTCAAATTCAAGCTTGCCGCTTTCCAGGGCTCACGCCTGCGCAGGCATCCACCGCGGCGCTGCGAGAGCCCCAGCGCGGAGGGTAGCAGACGGACCGCGAGAACTCGGGCCGATACTTCGAGGTTGCACGGCCTGTGCCTTTTCCCTTACTTCCTCTCCGCTTTCTCTGGACACATGAGGTTTCCCAAGGTCGAAAGCAGGGCGAATGGAGCGGGGTCCTGAGGCTGAGACCGAGACCGAGACTGAGGACCATACGGGAAAGGAGATGCTGGATGCTGCCATCGAAGATCACCCGCACGGCAGCATTTCTGCTGACCGTGGGCACGACCTGGCTTTCCACGCGGGCCGCCGACGGGCCGTGGAACGAACTGCTGGACAAACCCGACGAATGGTTCCGCAGCCCCGCAGGCATTCAGGTCGCCTCGAACATCCGTTCCTTCCAGTCCGACCGGGGAAGCTGGCCGAAGAACATCGATACGGCGTCTCGACCATTCACGGGAGACCGCAGCCAGCTTCAGGGCACTTTCGACAACGGGGCTACCTTCCGCGAGCTGCGATTCCTGGCACGCGCCTTCCAGGCCACGCGCATGGACCAGAACCGCGATGCCTTTCTGAAGGGCCTCACGCACGTACTGAAGGCTCAGTATCCCTGCGGAGGCTGGCCCCAGTTTGACCCTCCGGGCAAGGGCTATCACCGGCACATCACATTCAATGATGACGCCATGGTGAACATCCTCGAATTCCTCCGCGACGTACAGCGCTCACCCAGGTTCTCGTTCCTGGACGGGGCCTCGCGGCAGCAGGCGCGCCGGGCCTTCGACTCGGGCATTCAGTGCATACTCAGCTGCCAGATCAAGGTCAAGGGCGCTCCAACGATCTGGTGCGCGCAGCACGACGAGACGACGCTGGAACCGCGCTGGGGACGTGCCTTCGAGCCGCCCGCATTGACCAGCGCCGAGAGCGCGGGGATCGTGCGGCTGCTGATGAGCCTGGATCAGCCGGGGCCCGAGATCCAGCAGGCCGTCCATGCCGCAGCGCGGTGGTTCCGCTCGGCGGAGATGCCGGGAATACGCCAGGAGGTCCGCAATGGCGACAGGGTCATCGTGGCCGACAAGGACGCACCCGCGCTCTGGGCCCGGTTTTACGAGATCGGCTCCAACCGGCCGATCTTCTGTGGCCGCGACGGCGTGATCCAGTACGATCTGAGCCGGATTGAAGCCGAGCGCCGGAATGGATATGCCTGGTATGGCCGCTGGGGCGAGGGAGTGGCCGCGGAATACGCGCGCTGGAGGAAGAAGTGGGACCCGGCCCACTGAGCGGGCGGGCTCACGGATCAGACGGGTCCCACGCGGGCAAGCAAGCTCATCCCTCTTCAGCAGGCCCCATTCATGCCCATGCCCGGCCCGAAGACGTCGCCATGGCCTTCCCCGGTCACCAACGTGAAGTAGGGATAGGTCGCCGTGCTGGTGCTGCCGGCGGCCGCCAGCACGGCCGACCAGTCGGCGTTGACTGTCGTGACGTCCGAGGCAGTGATGCCGGCGGAGGTCACCGCGGCTGCCAGCGCGTTGTACGCCGCGGTCACATCGGCCGTCTGCTGGGTGGAGAGCGTTCCGGAGCTGGGCGTGTACAGGGTCTGGAACCGGGTCAAAAGCGTCGTGTTACCGGTCAGGCTGCCCGGAGTGGTGGCGTTCGTTGTCACCAGGGTATTCTCGAACGACGAGAGCGACGCATGGCTGCTCGGGTAGAGCCCGTCGGAGGCCAGCTTCTGGAACGCAACCCGCAGTGCCGTCTGCTCGCCGACCGTGGTTCCCGACGCAAGCTGGATCGTCTGGACGTCGCTCTGAAGCGTCTGCATCGCGGTGGAGAACGTCGAGGAGACCATCCCTTCATCGCCGAACCCGAACCCGCGGTCGAACCCGAAACCAGGGCCGAACCCGAATCCGCCCCTGTCACCTATTCCCTGCCCGGTCACGAGTGAGAAATACGGATAGGTCGCGGTACTGGTGCTGCCGGCGGCCGCCAGCACGGCCGACCAGTCGGTGTTGACTGTCGTGACGTCCGAGGCAGTGATGCCGGCGGAGGTCACCGCGGCTGCCAGCGCGTTGTACGCCGCGGTCACATCGGCCGTCTGCTGGGTGGAGAGCGTTCCGGTGCTGGGCGTGTACAGGGTCTGGAACTGGGTCAAAAGCGTCGTGTTACCGGTCAGGCTGCCCGGAGTGGTGGCGTTCGTTGTCACCAGGGTATTCTCGAACGACGAGAGCGACGCATGGCTGCTCGGGTAGAGCCCGTCGGAGGCCAGCTTCTGGTAAGCAACCCGTAGCGCCGTCTGCTCGCCGACCGTGGTTCCCGACGCAAGCTGGATCGTCTGGATGTCGCTCTGAAGGGTTTGAATGGCCGTCGAAAGCGCGGAATTCGCCGCGCCATGCTCGGCCCCTCCCTCGGATTCCTGATTGCCCGGGGACGTTCCGGTGGTCGTCGATGTGCCCGAGGTCGTGCTCGGCGGGGAAGGCAGGCTCGCTGTGGCGGGCTGGCTGGTGATCGTCGTGATGGTCGCCGATGTGGCGGGCGCAGAGTGCGGCGTCGTGGCCGCGGCCGACGTGACGGGAAGGCCGGTCTTGGACGTTGTGTGACTTGTGGTCGTGTTCGTCGTATGTCGGGCGACATGATGTACATTGGCGGCTGCATGCACGTGCACCACGGCAAGATGGTGAACCGCGGCGAAATGCGATGGCGTCACTCGATCTTCGAGTGCGTCGCACGAAAGGTCGATGCGCTTCGATGCGCGTGGCTTCCGTGGGCGCAGGTTGCGATGGCTCGCGATGATCTCATGGAGTGGCTTCAGCCAGCGTTGCATCTCTGGGTCTCCAGGAACCTGGTGGTCAAGGCCTGCCCGCTCGCAACGCCCGTGATGATGCTGAGCGATGGGCCGGCGCAGTCAGTTCGAGTTGTGTTGTTACCTGAGCGATCCTGAGTGTCTGGCGAGCGATCCGTCGGCAAGCGGCGGGCTCTCGCGGTCCGCTCGTTCCGTTCGAGGCTGTCGTTTCAGGTCCGGCTACCAAGGATCACGCAGATTGACCCGGCGAAGCGCGCAATTTCGAGGCAAGTTTCGCCAAGACTTGAAGGCGGCTATCACAAGTGTGCCGGCGCGGCTCACTCCGGGTCGAGGACCTTCGGAGGAGGAGTCAACGAGAACGGAGTCCTGTCCCACGGCGGTAAGGGAGTCGAGAAGAACGGAGTTTTGTCCCACGAGCGCGGCTTACTTCGGGTCGAGGACCTTCTTCCAGGCCGTGAGGGCAGCCGTCAGCTTGACGGAGACGGCCGTGAAGGACCCGTCGATGGCCATGGCAGCGGTGGCCTCCGTGCGTTTGCCGGCCAGGGCCAGTTCCAGCACGTGCGCGGCTTCCCGGTGAAACCGTGAGTGCAGGTCGTGGACGTTGCGGAAGTGCTCGCCGTGCTTTTCATGTTGCGGGCGATCAATCAGCCAGTGTCCCAGGGCGCATGCATCGTCGCGATGGGCCTGCTCGACGGTCGACTCGCTCTTGCCGGTCTGGATCGCCAGCCGAAGGTTGGACTTCCACCGGGCATGTGCCGCGATGGCCCGGTCTATGGGGTGCAGTTCATTCATCATTGCCTCCTTCGCGTTTTGTCCGCCTAACGTTGCGGCTTCAGAGACCACGCGATCTCGTCTCGTGTTCAGCGAATCAACGAAAGGTCAGAGAGTCAAGGATAGGAAATGCGGCCCCCGGGACGCCAGGTGCCGGCGCCGGGACGCGCGCGATCCTCGCTTCCCCTGAGCCGGCTTGCAGCCTAGGATACTTGGGTCCTTTTCTAGTTCCCGAGGAACCGGCGCATCATGAAGATTATCCTGGCCAATCCCCGCGGATTCTGCGCGGGCGTGAACATGGCAATCGAGTGCCTTGAACGCGTGCTCGATTACTTTGGGGCTCCGGTCTACGTGTACCACGAGATCGTCCATAACAAGTATGTGGTTGACCGCTTCAAGAAGCGCGGGACCGTGTTCGTCGAGTCGCTCGAGGAGGTTCCTGAGGGATCGCCTCTTCTCTACAGCGCCCATGGCGTCTCGCCCCAGATCCGCGATCAGGCACGTCGCCGGCAGTTGCTCGCCATCGACGCCACCTGCCCGCTGGTCACCAAGGTGCACCTGGAAGCCATCAAGTACGCCCGCGAGGGGTACACCATCGTCCTCATCGGTCACGAGGGGCACGACGAGGTGATCGGCACCATGGGCGAAGCACCCGAGCGGATGGTGCTTGTCGAGACCGCCGAGGATGTCTGGCACCTCGAAGTCGCAGACCCGATGAAGGTCGCCTATCTTACCCAGACAACCCTCAGCGTTGACGACGCGAACCTGGTGATCGCGGCGCTGAGAGAAAAGTTCCCGCAGATCGCCAACCCTCCCAAGGACGACATCTGCTACGCCACCCAGAATCGCCAGGAGGCCGTTCGCGAGCTGGCGGCGCGTGCCGACCTGGTTCTGGTGCTGGGCAGCCAGAACAGCTCGAACAGCCGCAGGCTGGCGGAGATTGCCGCCTCGATGGGCATCCCCGCCCACCTGGTTGATGGAGTCTCGGACATCCAGTCCCACTGGTTCGAGGGCGTGGACACGGTGCTCATCACCGCGGGAGCCTCGGCGCCCGAGGAGGTGGTGGGCCAGTGCATCGAGTATCTCGTAAACCACCACGGCGCGACCATCGAGGAAGCGTTCGTGCGCGAAGAGAACGTCCACTTCCCCCTGCCCCGTTCGCTCCGCGAGCTACGACCCACCGCAGCCGAGCCCGTCGCTGCTGCCGACATCGAGTGCTGAGCCACGGAACGCTGGCTCGCTCGGCGGAAAAGCCGGAAAAGCCAGGTCATGCCATGCCGGGCCCTGGATCTGCGAAGCACAAACGAGAACCGCTCAGACCTCCGGACCGAACGACTTCGGCTGAGCCTTCACCAGGGCACTCTGGTCCGGGGAATCGGAGTGGAACCGCAGTAGCTCGTGGTCCTGGTACTCGGTCTCCATCTCGGCCAGCGTGCGGTTGGATTGCCGCAACGAGGCAACCACCAGCGCGGTCACCTGGATGAGGGTGATCGTCCAGATCAGCTCCGAGCCGACAAACAGCAGCCAGCTATGCATGTTCAGATTTCGGCGCCGCAAGGGCCAGCCGGCGTCCCAGTGGGTCAGCTCGCAGAACATGAGCAGCCAGACGACCGCGCCGGTAGCGGAAAGGGAACGGGTGGACCGCGCCGAGTCGTCCGCCTGGGTGAGGCCCATGTGCACCAGGTAGTCGCCGGAGAGGCTGGCGATGAGGGCGAACTCCGCCCAGCCGAGGGCCTGGCCCAGGTTGGAACGGAACCAGTTCCCCTGCCCGGGCGGCTGGTTCTCGCCGCGATCGATGAACCAGACCACCAGGTCGACGATGCACATGACCAGCAGCAGACCGGTCCTGCGCTGCCAGCTCTTATGCTCCCAGCGGCCCCAGAGCAGCATCGTCCCCACCAGGCTGCCCCAGACGCTGATCGTGGAGACCCACTGGTTCCAGGGCGACTCGGCAATGCGGTTGAAGAGCTGAGGGTCACCCAGCAGGCCAACCATCGAGAGCAACATCAGCAGGCATGCCGGGACCAGCGCGATGGCCAGCAAAAGAAAACCGATCCGGCAAAGCTGATAGGTTCTGCGCACCTGGTCTGGATCGTATTCGAGCATGCGCCATGTCGTCCCGGGTGAGTCGCCTGGTGTCAAGGCTCTATGGAATCGTATCTCCATCGTATCGCGGCCGCGGTTCCCGGCCAAGCCTTGGCCTCGAGGTGGACAGCCGGCGGCCGGCAGTCAGAAGAAAGGGCGGCCAGGTGCCGGCGGGACCACGGGTTGTGCGCTCAACGGCAGCGGGCGGACCACCAGCGCAACGTCTCCCCAATCCGGATGGCTCTCGGCCGTGCAGCCTGGCGCGGGCACAAGCTCCAGGGCCAGCTCGTTCCGTGGGCTGAGGCCGGGGAGCGGAATTTCCAGGCTGAAATCCAGGTCAGGACTTCCGGAAAGTGCGACTCCGTTGAGCGTCAGACCGGCCAGACCGGGCACGGATCGAAGGCGCAGGCATAGCGATTCGGTCCGCGGGTCAAAGGGCGGACATCCGAAGCGGCGGACGAGGCGGAGCGGAAGGCCGTTGCCGGGTACCGCCGGCAGAGGCAGGCTGACGCGCCTTGAAGCCTCGTCGAGAGGACCTCTTGTGGTCAGCTCCCATCCCTGGCGGAGGCGGATGACGTGTTCGGTCGCGCTCATTGACTCCATCCATCCTCGGCCGAACCGCCGTGCGATCGCAACGGGGGCGGCTCGCAGGCCGCCGGTCCGGAGTGCCGTGCGGCAGGAAAAAGCCGCGAACTTCGCCCCGGAATCACCACCGCTTTGCTATGGTCATTGCGCCATGGTCCTATTATAGTCAAGGTCTTGCCGGATCCATCCAGTACTCTGCCATTGTTCCGGGAGCGTTGGTCAGCTTTGCCCCAGGCAGCCGACTGACGGCCTATTGTGCTTGGTGTCGGCTCGCGATCGAGCCCGCCCGAAGTTCCCATGGAGGGGTCCTCGAACCGGTATGTGCGAACCATCGGGGACTCACGGTTGCGTCGCTCCAGCGCCGATGGCTGACGGTCGCTTGTTGCCCATGAGCAATGGCCAGGTTCATATCGCTCCGAGGACCCGTACGCTGACCGGCGTGCAGATTCTCGGTACGGGAAGTTATGTTCCGGAGAACGTCGTCAGCAACCTGGACCTTCAGGATTCGCTGGGCTTCGACCCGGAGTGGATTGTCAACCGGACAGGAATTCACGAACGCCGGTTCGCCTTGCCGCATCAGGCGACCAGCGACCTCTGCACCCAGGCCGCCCTGCGCTGTCTGCGTGCCGCCGATTGCGATCCGGGCGACGTCGACCTGCTGGTGCTGGCCACGTTCACTCCGGACATGGCCTTTCCATCCACGGCGAACCTGGTGCAGGACCGCCTCAAGCTGAACTGCCCGGCCTTTGATATCCAGGCTGCCTGTGCCGGTTTCGTCTTCGCACTGGTGATTGGCTCGCAGTTCGTGGCCACGGGCAATAGCCGGCGCGCCCTGGTGATCGGCGGCGACTGCAACAGCCGGGTGATCAACCCGGGCGACCAGAAGAGCTTTCCGCTCTTTGGCGACGGCGCCGGGGCGGTCTTGCTGGGCCCCGGCAGCGATCATCAGGGGATGATCGCCTACCAGCTTGGCTCGGATGGCTCGGGCGGCGACCTGCTCAGCCGGCCCGCCGGCGGCAGCCGCATTCCTCCTTCGGCGGAAACCGTCGAGCAGGGCCTGCACTACCTGACGATGGACGGCAGAGCCATCTTCAAGTGGGCGGTTCGCATCCTGGCCGACTCCACTCTGGCCGTCCTGGACCATGCCGGCTGCAAGGTGGGCGACATCCGCTGGTTCATCCCGCACCAGGCCAACGTGCGCATCATCCACGCGGCCAGCGACGTGCTCGGCTTCCACCGCGATAAGGTTTACAAGAACCTGGAGCGATACGGCAACACCTCGGCCGGCTCGATCCCCATCGCTCTGGATGAGGTTCTGGCTCTCGGCAACGTCTACGGCGGCGACAACCTCCTGGTCTCCGGCTTCGGCTCGGGATTGAACTGGGGTACCGTGCTCTGGCGGTGGTGATCCGCCGCAGCAGCCCCTTCCGGCCGAAGTCAGGATCGTCCTGCATCATCCCGCTGGCGGCGAGCCCGGCTCGCGGGCCGCCTCAGGCGCTCCACCCCTCCGGCAAGGCGATGATGGACATGCCGAACCTGTCGGCGAGCGCCACGACGTCGGGCTGGTCGATGACGATGGTCTTGCCGGCCTCGATGGCCAGCACACGAGCACCCGCGCGGTGCAGGTTCTCGATCGTGGTGACCCCGATGGTCGGCACGTCGAAGCGCATGTCTTGCTGGGGCTTGGCCACCTTCACCAGGCTCCAGCCACCGGCGCGGCAAAGCTGGCCGGCGCGGGCGATGCAGCGGTCGGTCCCCTCGATGGCCTCCACGGCCAGGGTCGCCTTCTCCTTGACGGCCACGGACTGACCCACGTCGAGCCGGCCCATCTCCTTGGCCATCACCCAGCCGAACTCGATGTCGCTACGTTCCGCCGCGGTCGGCGCGCGGCGCGTGAGTACTCCCTCTTTCACGAGCAACTCCGGGCAAAAATCCAGGGCCGAAGCGAACGTCATCCCGTCACGACCGAACTCGTCGATCACCGAGAGCAAGAGAGAATCATCACGGTTGTCGGCACGGCTGCGGCGATACCACCACTGCAAGGTGCGCAGGTCGGGCCAGAGCTGGATGAACCGCCAGGGCGTGTAGATCACGTTCTTGGTCACCTTGCCCGCCATGACCACCCGCTGGACGCCCTGCCGGCGGAGAACGCGGATCATCTTGCCGAGCCTGGCCACACCCACGATCTCCAGCGAGGTGCACAGCGCGTGCAGCTCCTGGGGATACTCGTACTTGATGCCGACGCAGGCGACCGAGAGCCCCTGCTGCCGGGCCGCCTCGGCGAAGACGATGGGGAACCGGCCGCTCCCCGCGATCAGTCCGACCATGTTGCCGCTGGCCGGGCTGCGGTCCGAACGAAGGATCCTGCCGCCGGCGGAGTGACGCGATGTTGACGCCCGCGGCGGCGCGGAGACCCGGGCAATGGTCTGTCTCAGGAGTGGCGGAGTCATGCCGCTTGCTCCTCGCTGGGGATGCTCGGCACGCCCGGGGAGTCGTCCGCCGGCGCGTCATGGTCGTCCCCGGTGGCCTTTGCCAGGGCCGCAGTGAGCACATCGATCTGCGCCCCGAGCTCGCGGAGCTGGCGGTGCATCTCCGGCAGCCGCGCGATCATCTGAAACAGCCTGCGCTGTTCGCGCACCGGTATGGCCGGCGAGCCCAGGACCTGCTGGCCGCTGGGGATGTTGCGATGCACGCCCGCCTGGGCGCCCACGATCACGTTGTCGCCGATCTGGGTCTTGTCCTTGATCCCGGCCTGGCCGGCCATCACCACGTAATCGCCGGTGGTGCAGCTACCGGCGATGCCCACCTGCCCACAGAGCAGGTTATGGCGGCCGATCTGGTTGTTATGGCCAATCATCACGAGGTTATCGATCTTGGTTCCCTCGCCGATATGCGTTGACTCGAAGGTGGCCCGGTCGATGGTACAGTTCGCGCCGACCTCCACATCGTTGCCCACCTCGAGCCCGCCGCTATGGGGAACCTTGATGTGCCGGCCGTCCACCTGGCGGTATCCGAAGCCGTCGCCCCCGAGGACCGTGCCGGCATGAATCTCCACGCGGTCGCGAAGCACGACTTCCGGGTAAAGCACCGCGTTGGGATGGATGGTGCATCCCTGCCCGATCTTGCAACCGGCTCCCACAACCGCACCCGGGAAGAGCGTGGTTCCCTCACCGATCTCGGCCTGCTCGCCGACATAGACGAAGGGATAGATCGCCACGTCTTTACCGATCTGAGCCGTGGATGCCACAGAAGCTTGCGGATGAATTCCCGACCAGCGGGTTTTCTCCGTGCCGGAAAGGTGGTTGCGGACCGCCAGGAACGCGGAAATGGGGTCATCCACCTCGATGACCACCAGGTCCTCGTTGTGGGAGGGCGTCTGCTGGCGGAAGTGGGGTCCCACGATGGCGGCCGATGCGGGCGAGCTGCGCAGCAGTTTGGCGTAGCGTTCGCTCTCGATGAAGGTGATGTCGCCCGGGCCCGCCTCGGCCACCGGCCGTGCGGAGCGGATCGGCAGGCTTCCATCACCCACAAGACGTCCTTGAACCAGGGCCGCAAGCTGTTCGACCGTAGCGACCACGGGCGACTTCCTTTCTTCCCTGAAAGGAGCGGACATGAACCAGGCTTCCACTCCCCGCGAACCAATTCCGTCCAGCCCGGCCGAGATCAGGTGGAACTCGTGCTCGCGATTCGTCGAAGGGCCTTCCTGGCCGCGCCGGAATCTAAACCAAGTGATCCAGTCAGGCAAGCCGAGTCCCGCGGGAAGGACGGCGCGGAATTCTCCGGCGCCTGCCCCGCGGCCGGCCTCTTACCGGATCATCGTCAAAATGCCTCGTAGAACTTCAGGTCTAGGTCAGCCGCGACCGCGCCAGGGCCGCCAGATCCGGGACCACAGGGCAATGGTTCGGCTGCTGGCCTCCCCGATCCACGAGTAACGCCGAGAGCCCCGCCTCCAAGGCGCCCCGGACGTCGTTTTCCAGGTCGTCCCCCACGCACAGGATGCGCCCGGGTGGCAGCCCGAGGTGCTGGCAGACCGCCTCGAAGAAGCGGCCGTGAGGCTTGCGGAAGCCCACTTCCGACGAAATGACCAGTGCGTCCACGGCCCACCGCAGCTCGTCCAGCCCCAGGACCACCTGGCGCAGCCGGCTGTCAAAGTTGGAGCCCACGCAGACGGCGATACCGGCCTCGTGAATGGCCGCAAGCGCCGGGGCCACGTCGGCAAAGCAGCGCCACGACTCGGGTTGGCGGAAATGTTGCCAGAGCTCCTCGAAGGCGCGCTCCGGGTCAAGGACTTCGGGCAAGACCTCGGTGACGATGCGGCGCCAGCGGAGGACCTCGGTAGCCTCGTCGGTCGAGTGCATGCCGCGGTCCGCCTGCACCAGGTCCGCTCGAAAATGACGCTGGAAGCGCAGCGCACCTCGCCCACGTCCAGGTCCACCCCCTGGCGCCGCGCCGCCACGGCGTAAGCCTCAGCCACCGAAGGCACGGGTTTGATTAAAGTTCCCACCGCATCGAAGACGATTCCTCGAATGAGGTTCCAGTTCAGGTGCTTGCTCATCAAGGTCTGCGCGTTCCGAAATGGGATCAGCCGTTGACCAGCCATCGTGGTTCAGCCGCGGAGTCGACGGCTCCGCGTTCAGCGTTCCGCCTGACGGGTTGCTCGACACACATTGTGGACCTTGGTGCACTGCCGGGAAAGACCTCGCCGCCGATCGTTCGGGCCATTCATTTTTGATCTTCAACAAGGATCCGAGCCCATGCAACCTTCGCGCCAACGCCCAGGCACAAGCCTCCCTTCGACTTACGCCGGAACCATTCCCACGACGCAGGTGCGGGCGCTGGACCGCCGCCACCTGCTCGACGAGCAGCAGCGCGCGTTCCGGGGCCGGCATGAGACTCCCAGCGAGGTGACCGTGCGCCGCCCGGCGCAGGACCGCTGAGATTGATCGGGCAGATCGGCCCGGCGCCGCCGGACCAGGATGCGACCGTGCGCCGCTCGGGCCGGCCCGAATCGCTCTCACGGTACGGTTCTTGCAACTTTTACTCGGGGCGTTGTCATTTTTGCCTCGACGACCTCACAGCGCGAGGCCCAGGCTGCCGCTCAAGGACGCGGCCGGGCTGGAAATCTGAGACCTTGTCACGGCCCCTGGAGCTTGCCCCTCATCCGGTAAGTCAATGATGGTCGCACCGCCGCCGACCTGGCAAAGAATGCGTGAATTCTCGGTTTTTTCAGCAAAATCGAGCGTGCCGCACGCAGGGTGGGCGAGAGCGCGACGTGGGCCGGGTGTACCGGCCACTTCTCCTTGTACCCCGGTGCGGCCCCGTGTGTTACGACCGTGGCGGACTTTCGTCCAGAGATTGGCACGTCAGTTGCTAACTTTGACGTCGCCGCCTGCTCCGGATCGTGATTCTCGCCTCCGGTAACGCCGAAGTGACTGGGCGAACCAGATCACAAGCCGCAACGGACGCTTGGTCTGCACTCCGAGCCGCAGGTCAGTGCAAATAAGGTGTCGCTTATCGAAACGAAATCGGGGTAATCGTCTTTGGGCAGCCAGGACGGCCGCTCGAGGTTGAGCGAACAGGAGGTTCGTGATGACCGCCTTCAAGTACGTCGCCTTGAGCGTGCTCATCGCCGGCATGGTGGCTCCCTCGGCCACCGCGGCACCGGTGAACTCAACTTCAGGCGCGTGGTGGTGGTGGTCGCCGTCCTATGCCAGCATGGCCGCAAATAATACTTCGGCAAGCTCCTTCGCGACCTCGTTCTACGCCCCTGCCAGCACAAACACCAACGTCTTGCCGCCGAGCGCCGTTCCATTAACGTCCGCGGCCTTGCTCGCGCCCTCGCCCGTTCCCATCGCCAACGCGAATCTGAACCTGGGCACGGGTCCTTACCCGCTGGCAAGCGTGATCACCACAGGTAATTCACAGCCCTGGTACACCAGCCCCCAGATCACCGGTCTCTTCGGCGGCCAGCCCACGGCCCAGCAGATCTCCAGCTTCGATAACGTGGTCCTCCAGCGGGTGGAGCAGACATTCCAGCAAAGCGGCGTGCCCATCAACCTGACACTGAACTCCACCGCCCCCGCGCTGCACACGCTGAGCCTTGTTTCCGGCACCACCAGCAACACGACGCCCGGGGTTATCGGCATGACCCAGGTGGGCGGCAGCGGATTCAGCTTCATCGATCAGGAAGCCAAATCGGCCCAGAGCCTCGACCAGCTGCAATGGATCGTCGCACACAACATCTCCCACGAGCTCATGCTTGCCTTCGGCGTGGGCGAGAATTACGACCAGACCGGAAACTACATCGACGCCCGGAACGCCAACTGGTCAATGATGGTCAGCCCCGGCTCCGCCTTCAGCCAGGGTGCGGCCCAGGCTCTTCAGGCGGCCCTTGCTTCCAACGGCAGCGCGGCCTTGACCAACATCCAGGGTGCTCAGTTGCTCGATGGCAAGCCAGTTCCCGAGCCTGCCACCCTGGCCTGCTGGACTCTCGGGCTGGCGGCCGCGGCGGTCCTGCGGCGCAAACCGCGCCAGGCCTGATCGAGGGGCCGGCAAGGCTCCAGACAAGCCGGCCGGACCGCGCGGCTCGAGTGGTCAACTCGTCCTGAGCTCATCCGGGGTGCGTGACGACCACCGTCTGGTTCAGCTCGGGGGCAGTGGCCGGAAAGCGGAGCACCGGCCCGCCGACGGGCGAGACCTCGACGAAGTACTCGAAATCATCACGCGTGGCTTCCGTCGGCAGCGAGACGGCCCAGACACCACGGGCCTCGTGGGACAGCGGCACTTCCTGGAACTTCACGTCTCGATCGCCGAGCCGGCGCCATGCCACGACACCGTGAGCAGGCCGGGCCCCGAGCACGATCACGCTCAAATCCAGTGGCTCGCCGGCAGTCATCGTGGTGCGAGCCACCGGGACGATGAGCCGCGGCGCCCCCTGGTATGACCGTGTCGGGAGGGCAGCAGCGGGCAAAGCGGCGCTGCCGCCGTTGACGCTCAGGGCCTGCGCCAGCTCCCGCGCGGGCTTGTGCACAAGCTCTGGCACGTTGTGCTGCTGCCAGTTGGCGACCGTACCGAGTTCTCCGGGAGTGGAGACCGTGGCCAGCAGATACCGGTGCAGGTCGGCCAGGGCAGCGAGCAGCTCCATGTAAACCGGCAGCGCCCGGTCAACCGCCAGCGTCCGCCGCGTCTCCGGGTTCTTCTCGGCTCTCATCCGGGCCAGCGTCTCGTCCAGCCGGTACCAGATGCCGTTCACCCGGGCAGTTTGCTTCAGGTAGAGGAAGCTATTCAGCCAGTAGTCGAACCGCTCCAGGTTCCCGGCGCCTCGAACCTGCGGCCGCAGGGTGGCGAGGTCGTCGATGAACGCATACTCGTCCTGGACCTTTTCCCAGGGACGGGAATCGGGCTTGATGCCGCCCGGGCCGTTCGTCCAGTCGATCGGCCTGGTCATGTGGCAATCGAGCCGGCTGAAGAGCGCCGCCGCCGGGCGGCCCACCTCGGCGCCAAACTGGATCTCGGCCCAGTCGGTGAACAGGTCGTCAGCCGGAAGGTAGCGGGGTGTGGCCTGGCCCGCGTTACGGGAACCTGGGGCCGCAGTGCCAGTGCTCTTCGCCACGCGCGGTGCCTCCCAGGCGGCCGCGGCGAGGGCGGCCACGGTGGGGCCCAGCACTCGGGTCCGCCAGTGAATGCCCACCAGGCCCGTGCAGCCGTACTCCAGCGCATTGGCCGCGTCCTTCCGCATTCGCCCTGCCCAGAGCTGGATCGAGGTCAAACCGGGGTCGTCTTCGAGCCAGGGAATCGCCCACTTCGGTCGGCCGCTGACCTGCGCGAATCCCGGCTCGACCGGCGTGTTCCCCACCTGGCGGTTGATGCAGCTCATGGGCATCTCCGGCGGCAGGAAGTGGTCGAACAGGGCCGGTTGCTGGGGCGGTCCGAGCACCCAGCCGCAGGTGGCCAGCGTGAACCGGGGACGGACCTTGCCGTGGGCGGCGACCGCCGCGCGGAGGTCGGCGAGCGTGGCGTCGATCTGGGACTGGCTGACCGCGCTCCAGGTCCAGGATTCGGGCGTCCAGAGCCAGTAATAGTCCAGCGGGTGCGTCTGCCCGATGCGCCGGAATATCCCCTCGTACAGCTCCTGAACAACAGCCGGGGCCGCGGGGTTCTTCCCCGCCTGCTTCAACCGGGCCTGCACTCGCGCGGGGATGACAAGCGGTGTCTCGGTGCCCAGGCACGTCTTCACGCCCAGCGCGCGCGCCTCGCCGAACGCTGCGTCGAGCAGGCGGCCCATGCGGTCGAAGAGCTCGTTCTCGGCGTCAGGCGAGTGCGGCCAGGGCGTCATCCCCTTCATGTAGTCAGCACCGAAGTCGTCGCGATCGAACAGCTCCGCCGCGCCGAACAGGTAATCGCCGGTCTTCATGGGCGCGTAGCCCCAGGTCCCGCTCAGGGTGGTGAAGTGCCGGGCCGGGTAGCTGGCCCGCACGCGCCCGCCCTGAGCGATCTCGCCGGGTGTGCCAATCCAGGTCAGCGGCTCCGGCCCCACGCCTCCCTCGGGATAGGTGTGCAGGCCGAGGAAGTTCATGCCCAGCTTGGGAAGCTGGCCGATGTAAGCCTTGTAGGCGTCGAGGTTCCACCAGTCCGGTCCTTCGGGGAAATCATGGAAGGGCTGGATGCCCCGGACCGCGAAGAGCGGCTTGCCCCGCTCGCACAGTGCAGGCAACTCAGGACCGATGCGGCGATCGGGGACGACATCGCCGTGCAGAGAGAATCGCACACCCAGACGTTCGGCCAGACGATAGGCCCCGTAGAGTGTGCCCACGGGGTCGCCGCCGGCAACCAGCAAGACCTGCCGCCCGTTCCAGGACGCATATGTCAACACATATTGCTCCGGTCCCAGATCCTGCGTACTGGCGAGGCCCAGTGCGGCATCCCGCGGGATCCGCTGTTCGAGCAATGCTCGAACCAGGGCATTCTGCTTGCTGCCGACGACGACCAGGCCGCTCTTGCCCGCTTCCGGCTGTTCGAGGAGGGGCAACAAGCGCCCGGACCGAAGATACACGTAACGGCGGATTTCCCGGGCCGCGAGCCGCTCGGTGAACGTGGCGTCATGTGCCGCGACGATCGCCGCGGGAACAAGCTTCGCTTTCGACCCGCTGGCACAGGAATTCCGGCTTACCGAGCCAATCACGAGAATGACCAGAGAAACCAGACAAAGGCGCACCATGGGGAGGCCCCTTCCACAAAAGAACGGAGTGACGGCCGAGACCACGAAGCGGCGCGCGCGCCTGCTCGGTCCATGGATAAAACCTCTCGCCCATCGAGAGGACCCCGTGCGGTGGGGAACGATCCGCGCCCGGACGCAGCGACAGGGCCGGCGAACCACTGGCCTCATGCTAACTTGCTGACCAACCCCTCGCCACCATCCGGCAGGAATTCCGGCACGGCTGCCATCACACTCCGGGAACCAGCCCTTGCAACGAGAGCCCTTGCGTCCGACAATTGTAACAGTATCAGTGCCTCGTTCGCGATCTCAGGGGGGCGAGCCATGCCGACGCATGCATTTCCCGAGCGTGGGCCATCGTCACTGGTCCAGTTCCGGTGCTGGCAGATGGCCATCCTGGTGGCCTTTGTGGCGGTCGCGATCGTGGACGTGCAGAGCTGGTGCCGGCATGATCCCTGGCTGATCTCGATCGCCTCGGGCGGGTACGCGACGTACGGGTTGGTCTGCTGGCTCGGCTGGCATGCCGCGAGCCGGCTCGAGCAGCGGCTGGGCAGGATCGCCGCGGTCGCGATCTACTGCGGTGCGATGGCGGTCCTGTTCCTGGCCGCGGTCATCTCGTACCTGGCCATCGAGTTCGTGCACCTCGGCGGGAAGCTGTTCTGATCGCCCGGTCAGTGCATCCCGGGGCGGCATTGCTCTGCCCTGCTCTGCCGCTCCACCCTCTTCGTCTCCGCTTTGACGCACGGTCCAGCGTGCATTCGCCGCGCCTGCCACGGATGTCTCGGTGCGCCGAGAGTCCTTCTCTTCGCGGCGGAATGGGTGCTTTGATAACATGATCGGGTGCCCCGGAAACCGCACCGCCGGAAGCCTGCGGGGCTGCGAATGCGGAAATCATCTGGAACGGGAATGACATCATGCACCGGATCGGACGGGTGATCCTCGTGGGACTGTGTGCCTGGAATTGCAGCTCGAGCCTCGGTCTTGCCCGTGACGTTCGCGACTTTGCGTTCTACCACGAGAACGTGCTGGGCACCGCGCTGGAGCTGCGCGTGCTCGCGGACGATGAACCCGCGGCGCGGCGTGCCGAGGAACGTGTTCTCGCTGAGATCGACCGGCTCTCGCTTGTCTTCAGCGGTTACGATGACGTGAGCGAATTCCGCCGCTGGCAGGCGGCGCCCAGGAAGACGGCGGCGGTCTCCGCGGAGCTTTTCGAGGTCCTCTCCGCCGCCGAATCGTGGCGGCAGCGCAGCGCCGGGGCGTTCGATCCGCGGGTCGAGCTGCTGTCCCACCTCTGGGCCCGGGCCGAACGCGCCGGGCGGCTGCCGGCGGACCCGGAACTGGCCGCGGCGCAGCCTGCTGGCGCAGCCGGCATGGAGGATCGCCGGAGAACATGCCGTCCTGCGACTCTCGGACTGCCCGCTCAGCCTGAATGCCATTGCCAAGGGCTACATCGTCGATCGGGCCGCGAACGCCGGCATGGCCGCCGGCCAGGACGTGCACGGGCTGCTCCTGAACGTGGGCGGCGATCTCTGCGTTCGCGGCGACGCCCCGCGCAGCCTCGGCATCGCCGCTCCCTGGGCCGACTCCGAATCGGCCGAGCCGCTGGCGATTCTGCAAGTCAAGGACCGCGCCGTCTCCACCAGCGGCAGCTCCCAGCGCGGCTTTCGCATTGGTTCTGAGTGGTATTCTCACATCATTGACCCACGCTCCGGCATGCCCGTTGCTGCCGTCTCGAGTGCCACGGTGGTCGCGCCCCGGTCGATCGACGCCGATGCCCTGGCCACCATCTGCAACGTGCTCGATCCGGAGGAGAGCCTGCGGCTGGTCCGCTCCCTCCGCGGAGTGGAATGTCTGATCATCACGGCCGGGCGGCGGGTCCTCCGCAGCGCGGGCTGGAGCCGGTACGAGCTGGCGTCCGCGCCGCCGCCGGGCATGCCGGCCAGCGCCGGACAGCCGCCATCTTCCAGCCCCGCACCGGCGGCACCGGGCAATGCCGCCCTGTGGGGCCGGGACTTCGAGCTCCAGGTCGATTTCGAGATCAACCAGCCCGACGGCCAGGGACGCCGCTACCGCCGGCCCTACGTCGCCATCTGGGTGGAGAACAAGGACGGCTACCCTGTGCGCAACCTCACGCTCTGGGTGTCGCAGGGCGGGGCGGGCCCCTTCCAGTGGCTCCCCGACCTGAAGCGCTGGTATCGCGCCGACCAGGAGCGCAAGCACGTCGAGAAGAAGGACCTCATCTTCTCCACGGCCCGACCCACTCGCCCGCCGGGCAAGTACAAGGTGGTCTGGGACGGCAAGGACGACCATGGCAAGCTGCTCCCGCAAGGCGAGTACACCATCCTCATCGACGCGGCGCGCGAGCACGGGACCTACCAGAACATCCGCAAGACAGTGACTCTCGGCGCCCAGCCATTCGACGAGCCGCTCCCGGGCAATCTTGAGATCAAGTCCGCCACGCTCTCCTATCGCCGCAAGGCGGCAGCTCCCCCCAGGCCTCCAGGTGACCTGAAACGAAGTACAACGCACGAGGTGTTCCCGGTGACTCGCCGACCCCTGAGCCGCAGGCTGGCCATCCGCTTCGCCAAGCTGGCCCGCTGGCTTCATATTTACGTGTCGATGTTCGGTCTGGCCGTGGTGCTCTTCTTCAGCGCCACCGGCATCACGCTCAACCACCCGGACTGGTTCTTCGGCGAGGCCGAGCGGACCACGCAGTCCGAGGGGAGCGTCAATGCGCGCTGGCTGCGCGGAGAGCCGCCGGCCGCGGAAGCGAACTCCGAGTCCGCCGCCGAGGCCTCGTCCCAGGTGAACAAGCTGGAGGTCGTCGAGTTCCTGAGGAGAACGCACGGCATCCGGGGCGCCCTGGCCGATTTCCGGGTGGACGAGGCCGAGTGCGTGGTTGCCTTCAAAGGCCCGGGGTACGCTGCCGACGCCTTCATTGACCGCGACTCCGGGCATTACACCCTGTCGCAAACGTTCCACGGCGTCATCGCGGTACTCAACGACCTGCACAAGGGCCGCGACACGGGACCGGTCTGGTCCATCCTCGTCGATGCCTCGGCCATCGTGCTCACGCTTATCTCACTCTCGGGACTCATCCTCCTGTTCTACCTCAAGCTGCGCCGGACGCCTGGCCTGGCCGTGGCGGTCGCCGGAGCGGTCGTCGCGGTCGTGCTTTTCTTCATGGGCGTACCGTGAGCCAGGCCGCAGCCCTTCCTGCCCCGGAGCTGGCTGATGCTTCACCTACAGCCGTGGCGGCTCCCCGCTCAGTTCAGCTCAAGAACGATGACTCCCGCCCAGCGCTGGGGCCCGGGGGGTCTTCATCGTTCCGAGCCTCTTGAACAGGGCTGTCAGCCGCAACTCGATTCCCAGGGCCCTGACGCCGAGCTTCACGCGTGCGGGCTGGCCTGCGGCGCCGGCAAGCAATGCCGAGGAGTCGCCCCTCGCCACGGCGGATGAGGCGCCCGGGGATGCGATCGTCTGCGGGCCTGTTCCCGGCGGCGTCACGAACCCCGGGTTGCCGGAGAGCAACGGCACGACGTTCTGCTGGTACCAGTCGTGCACCGCGTAGTGGCCGAAGACGGTGCCCGTGAGGTCGGCGTACTCGACGGTGGTGGACGTACTCTGGGGATAGACGGGGATTTCTCCCCAGGAGATGAAGGTCTGCTCAGTGGCGTCCGCGGCCTGGGAGACGGGTGTGTGCTGGTAGTAGACCTCGGCCCAGTCCACGCCGCTGGGGACCACGACCGACGGGTCCTGTGCCAGGGCCTGAAAGGCCGTGTAGATTCCCGTCGCCAGCTTGCCCAGCGGCGTCGGCGCCGCGTCGTAGAAGGTCTTGCCGGGGATGTTGTGCGCCGGATGTGGGTCGAGGAAGGTCATCTTCCAGGGTCCGGCCAGGAGCGGGCTCCAGGCGGGATGCGTGCCCACGAAGTTTTGCAGATCGAGGCTCGCCTGGCTGATCACGGCGGACCCGCGGCTGTGGCCGATCATGTGCAGTGCGACCACGTCGTTGGGCGTCATCTGCGGGGCAAGCTGCTGCGCCGCGGTGACCAGGATGTCATGGGCCATCAGCTCGCCGGCAAGCACCGTCATACCCTTGATGGGCAAGCTGCTGAAGGCGGTCCACTTGAACGGGATCACCGCGTTGTAGCCGTCGCTCTTGAGCGACTGGGCCATCGTGTCCACCCAGTTCGCATCGGCGGCGGTGTACTCGAAGCCATGCGTCACCACTCCCATCGTGAAGATGTGGAATTCCGTTTCGCTGTACGGACTGCTTGTGCCTCCGGGACCCGTGGGAGAGGCCACGACCCAGACGTAGGGCCGCGAAGGATCGATGGCCAGCGGCGTGCCCAGGCCAAGGGTGTCCGAGCTGGGGTTGGCACCGGGATCAACCGTCGCGGTATCGATGATCACATCTTTCGGATCCGTCAAGCCGTCGTAACTTGCGTTCGGCGACCGGAACGCCGTGATCTCGAACGGTGCTGTGCCCTGCACCTGGTAGGTGATGGACAGGCTCTGCGCGTCGTGCGTGGTCGCCGAGAGCAGGGTGACCTCCGGGGTCGTGGACAGGACCAGCCGCGCTTCCAGAGGCAATGGCTCCGGCATGAGGGGGCGGGTGGTGCGGCGACGATTTGAAACCAGGGACCGGCGGATCGATCGTCTCTTCAACATCGTTGCTGCTCTCCTCGTACGCTGGTGCGATGGCACCGGGCCTGGGCAAATGCCGATCCGTGATGATAACTCCCATGGCGGCCGTCTGCCTACCTCTGCGGCGTGCCATCCCGGATGGATGGAAGAGGAGAGCTTGGCGAGCACGCGAGGATGTGCAACGATCGGGTCCTTCGCCATTGAACCGTCCCCTGCGGCGATCGACCGTTACACGATCGCGATCCCTTTGTTTCCGGGGCGTCCCCATGCCGATTCTCCGCCAGATTGCTCAGCTTGGGCATCCCGTCCTGCGCCTTGTGGCTGCCCCGGTGCGGCTGCCCTTGACCGCCGAGCTGAGGACGCTGATCGATGACATGCTCGTGACGCTCCGCGAGGCCGAGGGCGTGGGCATCGCCGCGCCGCAGGTTCACGCCTCGCACGCGATCTTCATCGTCGCCTCGCGTCCCAGCGCCCGTTACCCCGACGCGCCTGAGATGGCGCCGCAGGTCATGATCAACCCCGAGATCCTCGAGTCCTCGACCGAGATGGTCAGGGGCTGGGAAGGCTGCCTGAGCATCCCCGGAATGCGCGGCGATGTCCCGCGCCATCGCCACATCCGCGTGCGTTACCACACGCCTGACGGCCCGGCGATCGACCGCGAGCTCGACGATTTCGTGGCCCGCATCTTCCAGCACGAACAGGACCACCTCCAGGGCATCGTCTTTTTCGACCGTCTGGAGAGCACCCGCGACATCATCACCGAGAAGGAGTACCAGAGGCTGGTCCGGACCCAGGAGCAGCGCACCTGAGCGGGAGCCACGCCACGGCGGCTCCGGCGAGCCGGCAGCGGCCAGGGCAGAGAGTTCGGTTCCGCGTTCCGCGTCGGCACGCCGTTCGGGATTCTCCGCGCTGCGGCGCCTTGCGGGCGGTTCCACCACGCCGCGCCATCGCCGCGCGCCGCAAGGGCCTGGCACGCCGCTTGCTGAAGTCTCACGCGCGGCCTGCCGCGTCCTCCACGTGATACGAGCCCGCCCGGTACGGCGGCAGACCGAACCGTCGGAGATGCGGACCTTGGCCACGGCGCAGAAGCAACCGGCGCAGCCCAGACTACCTGCCTATGCGGGCATGATGGCCGCCTACCATCAGGCATTCGCGCCGGAGCTGAAGGCCATCATCGACGAGCTGCCGCTGGATCGCGCCCGGCGCGTGCTCGACTTCGCCTGCGGCGACGGTTCCTATTCTGGGTGGCTGGCGGACCGCGTGGGTGCGGAGGGTGAAGTCGTGGCCCTGGACATCTCGCCGGCGTTCCTCGCACACGCGCGGCAGGGACTGCGTCGTGCCAGGTCCGCGGCTGCGGTCCGATTTGTGCAGGCCGACATCCGGAACCTGCCGCTGGCGGACGGCGGCGTCGACCTGGCCTGGTGCGCGCAAAGCCTGTACAGCCTGCCCGACCCGGTGCAAGCCCTGCGGCAAATGGCCCGGACAGTGCGGCCGGGCGGCCACGTGGCCGTGCTTGAGAACGATGAGCTGCACCATGTGGTCTTCCCCTGGCCGGTCGAGATCGAGCTCGCGCTGCGGCAAGCCGAGCTGGCCTCGTTCGTGGAAAGTTCCGAGCGGCCTCGAAAATACTACGTCGGCCGCGACCTCTGCCGGCTCTTCCGCGCCGCCGGGCTGCGGCGGTGCCAGGCGCGCGGGGTGGTCTTCACCCGGCAAGCACCCCTTGACCGCCCGGCGCGTGCCTTCTTCACTGCCTACCTGAAAGACCTCGAGCGCCGGACACGACCTCACCTGGAGCCCAGCCTGCGCACCCTCTTCCGCCGCCTGGCCAGCCCCCGCTCACGGATGTTCCTGCTGTCTGCTCCGGACCTGACGATCACCTGCATGAACCATGTGGTCGTGGCTGTCAAGCCGGGCGGGCGGCGGAGCGGGAAGCGTCGATGAAGGCTGCTCGAACGGCCGGCTTCAATGCGTTCTGGCTTCCTCCGCGATCGGGGTCTCATCGAGCGCGCCGAGGTTCAGATCCTGGAGCATCGGCACGGTGGTCCACTCGGTGCCTGCCCAGGCGTGATGGACCACCGAGAGCCGTTCGCCGTCGAGCTCCAGCTCCAGGAACCCGGGAAGCCGCAGACCGGTCGGGTCGCGCATCAGGGGGGCTCCCGCGCACAGGCAGACCTGGTTCGGCAAGGAAGGGGGCTGAAAGGCCCAGGCCGCGTGCACGTGGCCGCAGCAGTAGATGTGCGGGCCGATGCCGGCCAGCCAGGCGATGATGGCCCGGTCGTTGTCGATCCGCTTGTGATGGAGCTCACGCTGGTACCGCACAGGCGCCGTCACAGGGTAATGGCAGGCTATGATCAGCACCCTGGGCCGCTGGTCCGGGTGCGCCGTCAGTGCCTGAGCGGCCGCGAGCTGATCCGCCGGCAGCCGGCCCCGCGGCGAGAACCGGGTGCGCGCGGGATCCAGCCCGATGATGCCGATGTCTCCATCCAGCCGGCGCAGCCAGGGGAACTCCGGTGCCGGCATGAATGCGCCGAAGCTCCCCTCGAACCGCCTGGTGCGGAACGAGCGGCCCGTCGCCCGATCATGATTGCCAGGCACCACGGTCACCCTGGCCGGGTCCGTCAGCAGCGGTCCCAGAAGCCGCGCCGCGTCGCGGAACTCGGCGGGCAAGGCCGTGGTCGTCAGGTCCCCGGTGATCAGAAGATGGTCGGGCGCCAGCCCCGCCACCCGATCGACCACGGCCGCCAGGCGATCGAGCTGGAACCGCCGGGCGCGGCCCATGAGCAATTCCATCATCCCCAGCGCCCGCCTGCCGAAGAGCTGCCGCGGGTCCAGCGTGTAACGCCAGACGTGAACATCCGAAAGATGCACGATCTTCATGAAGCGGGTTCCGCAAAAGGTCTTTATCATCCTGATGCAGGCGCGAGGCAGGGACCTTGCGCCCGGCGTTGATTCGGCCCTCAGGCGGCCGGCTGCTCTGCGGGAACGATGACGCTGAGTGCCTCCGGCACCACCTGGACCTCCAGGGGCGTCTCGCCGATGACCTCGCCATCGCCCTGCACCGCCAGAGGCCGGTCGGCGTGGATGGCCACCGCGCGCCTGGCCTTCAAGATCTGGATGTTGCGGTCTTCATGGTGCCGGCTGCGGATCACGCTCCAGCCGGCGCTGAGGAAATCCAGCATGGTTTGCGCGCGCAGGATGCACACATCGATCTCACCGTCATCAATCCGGACGTCCGGCCCCCACCGCAGCCCGGAAGTGCCCAGGCTGCCGCTGTTGGCGAGGATCACCTGCACGGCCCTCGGCCGCGTGCGCTCCTCGTCCGACGCAATCGAGAACCGGTGCGGCTGAAAGCCGACGAACCTCGTCGCCGCCGTCCAGACGTAGGCCATGTTACCCAAAAGGCGCTTGTGCTCCACCTTGGTATCCCGGATCATGACCGCATCCACACCGATGCCAATCTGCGTGAAGTAGTGACTCTCCTTCACTTTCATGGCGTCGATGCGTACGATCCGATGCGGTCCATTCAGTAGCGCACAGGCGTCTTGCAGTGCGAGCGGAATCCCCAGCTCGCGCCAGCACGTTCGCGGTCCCGAGCGGGATGATTCCCAGCCGCGCCCGGCTGCCGATGAGCCCGTTGGCCACCGCCGAGACCGTCCCGTCGCCACCGGCCGCCGCGACCGTATCGAACCCCTGCGCCACGGCTTCGCGTACGATCGTCAGGATATCCTCACCCTCGGCGGGCTCGTGGATCTGGCACGCCCCTTCACCTTGCGCCGCACGACGCCAGCCTTTCACGCACCTCATCGGGCGCGGAATTGCCGGATTTTGCGTTCACGATCACGAAGACCCGCCCTGTCCCGACGTCCGATGTCATCGCCATCAAGTAACTCCTGGCCCGTCGGCCCCCCCTGCTTCGGCTTCCTCCAGGACATGCAAACCATGGGCCAGAAGAGAGGTCTTGCCATCCGACGCAGAACGATCGCGCACCAATGGGACGAGCCCAGCTCCGCCAAGGTGGGCACGAGCCAGCCGCCCGCGATCGTATCAGGGCCGCAGCTCGAGCACGGCCACGTCCTCGCCGTCGAGCGTGATCCGGGTCTTGCCGCCGGACCAGGAGACCGCGTTTCCGCGCACCAGCTCGCGGCCGCTCTCCGCCGCCTTCAGCTCCAGGGTGAGCGTTGCGGTGCGCGGCTGGCGGCTGTCATTGAAGACCGTCAGGTAGCGGGTTCCGGTGGTGCCGAAGCGTTCCAGGTGAACGTGCTCGTCGCTCGAGCGCGCGCCGGTCACCGGCTCCCAGCCGGCCTCGGCAACGAGCTTGCAGAGCGGCACGTACTTGCGGAAGAGCGGCCGGTCGCGGTCGTAGAGCACGGGCTGACTGAAGTAGTGGCCCTCCGACGCGTTCTCGCTGAAGAAGCCCGGGAAGAAACCGTAAGCCAGCGCACGCTTCATGTAGCGTTCCACCAGATCGTGCGGCAGCTTGCTGAAATTGGTGTTCATGAGAAAACAATAAGGCTTCGTGCGGCAGAGAGCGCGGCGGTAGAGCAACTGGGCGTCATCCATGGGCCGCCACTTGCCCCGGGGGTTCCAGTCGATCTCGGTGCCCAGCACGTCCACCAGAGGCGCCAGCCAGCAGAGGCGGTCGGGCGTGGCGTTGGCCATCATCAGCTTGCCGGCGGCGTGCCTGTCGTCCGCGATGGCCCGGATGTACCCGAAAGCGATCAGGCCGCGGAAGACCGCCGGCCGGTGCGTGCCCAGGCTGAAGACCAGCGGGGTCCCGGCCGCAGCGAAGTGTTCGCGGCGGAAGTCCAGCTCGTCGGTCACGTAGCCCTCGCTCGAATCGATGTATTCGCCGTCGAGCACTCCCTTGTGGCCCGGCCCGTAGAGCCGGTCGCGGATAGCCGGGCTCCACTTCACCTGAAAGTCGTTGACCGGGCCGGAGATGCCCGGGCTCGAATTCATGCTCCAGACCGCTCCGTGGTTCCAGGGCTCGTCACGAAACAGGGCCACAGGCGCACCGTCGGCGTTGTGGTATCCGCTGCTGAGCAGGGCCCTGGCCTCGCGATTTCCCAGGCCGGCCAGGCGGCGGGCCTCGCTCAGGGCGGCCTCGATTGTGCGGGGCATCGCGGAGGGCATGGGCATCCACCAGGTCAGTGGCTCGGTGTAATGGAACGTGAGGATGCCGTGCTCGTCGTCCCAGGCGGTCTCGCCATCGCCCTCCTTGAAGCGGAACCCGAAATCCTCCCAGCCCTTCACCTGGCTGATCCTGGCGAAGGGCATCCACAGCCCCTGCCCGTCGATCCGCCTGCGGAAGGCGTCGGGGAAAAGGTGGTAATAGGCTTCGAGCGCCGCACGGAAGCCCCACTCCGGCGCGAACGAAAACCGGCAGAAACGTAGGTGCGCCTCGGGCTTCTCGGGGGCCAGGCCCAGGTCGTAGGCGATCCAGAGCTCACCGGTTCCCGCGTTGTAGCCCACCCGGTAGAACGCCGGATGGGCCATGTCGATGCCCAGGCCCAGGCCCAAACTCAGGCCCTCCCCACCCTGGCCCCCCGGGCATGCCACGGCGCCCAGCGGATAGCTCGACATCCGCCCGCCGGCACCCGCGCGAAAGGGCACGGTGTGCGCGTACTCCCGCTTCGGCGCGACGGTGGTCGATCGTCGCGGGTCGTCCAGCCAGCTCAGGCCCTGCGGCGGGACGGGAATCGCATACAGCAGCGTCACGGCCCGGTCCTTGCCTGTCGTCTCACGCACCGTGACGTCGAATACGGTGGCCTGCTCCTGGCCGGTGGAGCGGACCTCCAGCCGCAGCCCCAGCGCCTCATTCGCGATGCGGACGAAATCGCCGTTTGCCGCCACGTCGCGCACCTGGAACCCTTCCACCGCCGGACCCTGGGGAACCACCGGCACGCCGTCAAAGAGGATGGACTGGCCCTGGGCGTCGAGCGGTCGGAGCGCGGGGTCGCGGAACGACGCCGTTCCCGCGTGCTCGCGGAACAGTAGGTTGACGTCGACGGACCGGATCGGCTTCTCCGGGAACACGACCACTTCCTCACGTTGCCAGTCGTGCGTGCCGGTACGAAACCCGGCGAGCTGGCCCCATAGCTCGCTGCCGTCGTCAAATACGAGGTCGAGGTAGATTGCGTACCCCGGGTCCATCGTGCCGCTCACTCCCTCCGCCTGGCTCCAGGCACTGGCGACGATTGGCTGGGGAGTTCTCTGGTTCAGCACCACGCGCTGGATCGCCCCGCGGCGCGACCGCTCCGCCTTGCCACTGGCGCAGACGAACTCGTTTCCCCGCCGCTCGTAGCCCTGCTCCAGCGGCTTCCAGGCACTGTCCTTGAGGAGGTTCCCGGCCGCTTCCGTGGCGTGCACCACAAGCTTGCAGGCCGCTCCAACCCGGCCAGGCGCTGGCGGGCCTGGGCCAGGGCCGCCCTCCTCTGCCGCGTGCGACGAGCAGGCGATCATCAGGGCGACGGGAAGAGCGGCTGGGAATCTCTTTGCGCGGATCATGGCGGGTCTCCATCGCGCGAGCCGGTTTGATAAGCGGGCTCGCGGTGGGGCGTGGCGAATTCTTCTCATGATGGCAGCGCCCGGGCGCGAATCCTACTGTTCATCCCTCAACGCAGAAAAAACGATCTGGCCCTGCTTGACGTGTGGCTCACCCACGGCAGCCATCCTGTCAGCCCGTAGGGCGCGTCGAGCGCAGCGACGACGCACCGATTCTGGCTCGCAGGTCGTGTCGAGCGCAGCGACGAGGCACCGATGCTGGCTCGTAGGGTGTGTCGAGCGCAGCGACGACACACCGATTCACGGCCCTGGTTTCCCCACCGGTGCGACGTCGCTGCGCTGGGCACAGCCTACCAACAATACAGGTGATGCTTCGTTAACCAGTTATTCCCATTGGCTCAGCATGAAGCGCAACGAGTTCTTTGCGGGGACTGGGTAACCGCGACACGTCGATCTCGCGGACGATCGGCGGCTCGGGCACGGCGGCGAACACATAGATCGTCTGCGACCCGGTCAACCACGTGGGGACGATCAGCGCTCCCTTGGTTTTTTGGAGGCGCGTTTGGGGCGTGCCTCCAGCATCTTGCGCGTGCGTTCGACCTCTGCGGCCAGCGTTTCCTCGCTCGGCAGGGCAGTACGGTACCGCGCCGCCAGCACCTTGTTGGGCAACCCTTCGAGGGCATATCTGGCCACCCCTGCGTGGTGCTCGGCACAAAGAATCAATCCGACCGGGGGACTCTCGTCGGGGCGGGTCCAGTGCTCGCGGGCGTAGGATAAGTAGAGGTGCATTTGGCCGGCGTCGCCTGGCGTGAGCTTACCGAGTTTCAAGTCGATGAGAACGAGGCAGCGCAGGCGGCGATGGAAGAATACAAGATCGACGCGATACCACTCGTCGTCAATGCGTAGGCGGCGCTGACGTCCGACGAAGGCGAAATCATCGCCCAATTCCAGCAGGAAGGATTCCAGGTGGCGGATCAGGGCGTCTTCAAGATCGCTCTCGGAATATTCGTCTTTCAGATCGAGGAATTCGAGCAGGAAGGGATCCTTGATTTCTTCCTCGGGGGTCAAGGCATCTTCGGGCTTGGGCCTCTGCCCCTTCGTGAGCACGGCAGCCTTGTCGCGGGAGAGCAGGGTGCGCTCGTAGAACTGGGTGCCAATCTAGCGGTCAAGCTGGCGGACGGTCCATCCGCCGCGCAAGGCTTCGGCCTCGTAGAAGAGGCGGGCCGGGTGCTTCTCCACCGAGAGCAACCTGACATAGTGGGACCAGGAGAGCGGAAAACAGCGGGTGGACTGACGCTGACGGCAAGGGCACGACCCCTGCGAATTCGGCAGACGCTGTCTGACCAATCTTGGGGGCGCTCCATTCCAGGTAGAATCTTCGCATCTGTTTGAGGTTGACCCTGCTGAAGCCGCGGCCGAAGCGCTGGATGAGGTCATCGGACAAGCGGTCGATGAGCCGCGCGCCGTACGCGGCGCGCTCGTGCCCGCGTTGCTCCTCCTCGACGATGCGCCTGCCGATCTCCCAGTACGTGGTCGTGATGACGGAGTTGACGCTGCGGGCCGCGGCATGGCGGGCGGCTTCCAGCAGCGCGGTGACGCTGGCCAGGACGGCATCATAGGTGCTGCTGTCGCTCCGGACGGGGGCCGGGCCAGTGGCTGTACGTTTTTTCGCCATGACTTCCTATAGCAAGTTTCGGGCGCAAGACAAACCGGAGCAGGGAGCGATATGCTTCACTGCGAGGGATTCCAGGGGGGACGAGGGATTCCAGGGGGACATCGTGAGTCGTGCCGGCATGTTGGATAGCATGGGAAGCGACCCGTGATCAACCAGATCCTTCGGAGAGGCGTCCTGGACCGGATTCCCCGGGCTGGTGAGCGAGGAGACCAGTCCCGGCGCGACTGCCGTCTGGTGGACCCAGTCCTCACCGCCGAAGGGCCTGTTACGCTGCACGCTCGCGCTCATGAACCGAGTCGGATGGAGCCAGAAGTGCCCGAGCGTAGGGTGTGTCAAGCGCAGCGACGACGCACCGATTCACGGCACAGGATTCACCAACGGTGCGTCGTCGCTGCGCTTGACACACCCTACCATCAATAAATAAGATGCGTTGTTAATATGTTATTCCCAGAGGCTCAGTATGAAGAGCAACGTGCCCTTTGCGGGGCCCTACCTTACTTTTCGCCCTTATCGCGCGGGACGCTACCGGCTTTCGGCCCCCGCGGTACAATGTATAGAGAACTGCCAGATGGTGTTTCCTCCAGGCGGGAGAACGGCCCCATGATTCATGAGCGCATCAGCGTGGACCCCAAGGTCATGTTCGGCAAACCCGTGATCAAGGGAACGCGCATCACGGTGGAACTGATCCTGCGTAAACTGGCCGAGGGGATGACGGACGAACAAATCCTCGTCCACCATCCTCACCTGAGAGAGGAAGACATACGGGCGGCGGCAGCCTTCGCCGCGGATCACCTGGCGAATGAAGACATTGTGGTCGCATCGGGTGAGGCTCTGTGAAGTTCGTCGCGGATGAATGTTGTGATGCTCTGCTGGTGGATGGCCTGCGTCACAGCGGCGTGGACGTTCTGTACGTCAAGGAGATTGCTCCGGGTGCGGCTGACGAGACGGTGTTGAAGCTGGCGGCCGACCAAGAGCGGGTACTCCTGACCGAAGACAAAGACTTCGGCGAACTGGTCGTGCGTCTGAAACACCCTGCCTATGGGATCGTCCTGCTCCTCATGAACCCCGCGGACAGCCACTCCAAGCTGGCGCGAGTTCGTCACTTGCTGCGGCATCATGAGGACCGCCTGCCTGGCTCATTTGTCGTCCTTAGGCGACCGGCACGTCGAGATCTACCCGGAATTGAGCTTCCCCGTTCTGTGAGATGATGCAAGGCTAGAGCCTGGCCTGTTGCCGTCTGTACACCAGGGAGGGGAACCGTCATGGAAGGATCCACTGAGTGCCTCGACGCCTTGATCTGTTCGGGAGCCAGACGGCTGACCGGATACCAGCGCCGATTGTTCATGGCCGAGGTGGCCACGGAACTCTGTGAAGGCAGCGCCCGCCAAGCTGAACGACGCTTCGGCTGGGGACGAGAAACGGTCCTGAAAGGACTGCACGAGGCCCGTCAAGGGATACGCTGTCTCGAGAATTTCGTCGCGAGAGGTCGGCTGCGCAGCGAAGAGAAGGACCCGCAACTGGCTGCGGACATCCGTGCGATCGTCGAGCCCCATACCTACGCCGATCCGGAACTGAAGTCGTCGCGACGGTACATGAACCTGTCGGCGGCGGAGGTGCGAGGAGCCTTGATTGACAAGGGCTATCCCCGAGACGCGTTGCCCAGCGAGCGCACCATGCGGGACATCCTCAACCGCATGAACTTCCGCCTCAAGCGGATTCAGAAGGGCAGGCCGCTGAAGAAGACCAAGGAGACCGACGCGATCTTCGCCAACGTGAAGGAGGTGCAGCAACAGGCTCGGGACGATCCTGAGGCGCTGGAGATCTCCATGGACACCAAGGCGAAGGTGGGATTGGGCGATTACGCTCGTGGGGGGAAAAACCAGGACCGCCGCCGACGGTCAAGTGGCCAAGGGATGGGATCACGATCCGCCAGCCAAGGAGAAGCTGGTCCCTTTCGGCATCGTGATGCGGGTGACCGGGGTATTGATGCTCCTGTTCGGATCGCGCGAGACCAGCGACGCTTGGGCCGATGCGCTCCGCATGTGGTGGCTGCAGGTCCGGTCAGGCTTCGGGCATGTCAAGCGCCTGGTGATCTATCTGGACAACGGCCCCAAGAACTCCGGTCGGCGGACCCAGTTCCTGAAACGGATGGTCCAGTTTGCCGACTGGTCGGGGTTGGAGATTCGGTTGGTGTACTATCCCCCCTACCACAGCAAATACAACCCGATTGAACGCTGCTGGTCGGCCCTGGAGAAGAAATGGAACGGCGTGTTACTGAACTGCCTGAAGGTGGTCCTGCAATGCGCCCTACGAATGACCTGGAAGCGCCGGCACCCGATCGTGAAACGCCTCCACGGCGAGTATCCCGATGGCGTTCGAGTCGCCGCCAAGGAGATGAAGCAGTACGAAGCTCGATTGGAAAGATCGGCGACCCTGCCGAAGTATGACATCACTATCAAACCGAGAATCACCGAGCAGCAGGGAAACTAAGACCTGCCGCTCGCCTTAGCGAACAGAGCGCTCGTTTCCGTGCGGTGTAGACCGTTCGCATTGGTCACAGCCGGGTTCCGATAGCAACGGAGAATAAGACAACGCACGGAGCCGAGGGGGGGACCTCTCGAGGCACGCCGGCTGGTTGGATGACAGGGGAAGTGACGCGTGGTCAACCAGCTCCTTCGGGACGGCCTTCGGACTGGATTGCCGTGAAGGGTGAGCGAGGAGACCAGTCCCGGCGCGACTTTGGTCTGGTGGACCCAGTCCTCACCGCCGAAGGGCCGGTTACGCTGCACGCTGGCGCTCATGAACCGAGTCGGATGGAGCCAGATGTGCCCGACTGTATGGTGCACCCAGCGCAGCGACGACGCACCGGTTCACCGCTCCGGATTCCACACCGGTGCGTCGTCGCTGCGCTCGACACACCCTACCGCTAAAACAGGTGATCCTTCGCGAATCTGTTCTTCCCATAGGCTCAGCGTGAAGCGAGACGTCTCATTTGAGGAGCCCCCGCATAGACCGACGTTCTGGTACGACAAGCAGTTCTCGACGGTCCGCCCACGATCGAGTTGCTGGAGCAATTCGTTCGTCAGGTAGTGCCACCGTTCTTGGCGATCCGAAATCAGTCGCCAATCCACAGGCGGGTGGAGGAGAAGGATTCTCTGGCCAGCACCGCGGAGCGGGCCGCGGTGTGCGTGCGGAGCGGCTGCCGTCGCGTAGTGCTCGGTGGACCGCGGCGCCGGCAGACAGCTCATGGACGCACGGGCCAACCTTTCTACAATGCACTGCCGGCTCCCGATCATGCCACACCCGCTCGCGAGGAGAACGATTGCCATGGCAACGACGCACACGAACGCCTTGCATCCGGCTGACCGGCCGGCCAACCGGCTCGCCGGCGAGACGAGCCCGTACCTGCTGCAACACGCACACAACCCGGTGGACTGGCATCCCTGGGGCCCGGAGGCGATCGAGCGCGCCCGGAGCGAGAACAAGCCGATCTTCCTGTCCATCGGCTACTCGGCGTGCCACTGGTGCCATGTCATGGAGCGGGAAAGCTTCGAGAATGCGGACATCGCGGCAATCATGAACGCGCACTTCGTGAATATCAAGGTGGATCGCGAGGAGCGGCCCGACCTGGACCAGATTTACATGAACGCGGTGCAGGCGATGACCGGGCACGGCGGCTGGCCGATGTCCGTGTTCCTCACGCCCGGACTCGAGCCGTTCTACGGAGGCACCTATTTTCCGCCGTCGGATGCCCGCGGCATGCCGGGCTTTCCACGCGTGCTCCTGAGCGTGCACAAGGCCTGGGACGAGCGCCGGGACGAGATCCTGGACGCGGCCGCGGACATGACCGGGCGGCTGCGGACCATGGGCGAGCTGGCGGCCGGGAGCGAGCAGCCGCTTCACGCCGGCCAGCTCGACCAGGCGGCCCGGTCGCTGGTCAAGAATTTCGACGCGCTTCACGGCGGGTTCGGCTCGGCACCCAAGTTCCCGCATCCCATGGACCTGAAGGTGCTCTTGCGCCAGGCCGCCCGCAAAGGAGACGACCAGGCGCTGCACGCGGTCACGCTCACGCTCGACAAGATGGCCCGCGGAGGCATCTACGACCACCTGGGCGGCGGCTTCGCGCGCTACTCCACCGACGAACGCTGGCTCGTGCCTCATTTCGAGAAGATGCTCTACGACAATGCGCTGCTTGCGTCCGCCTACGTCGAGGCCTTCCAGCACACCGGCCTGGCGCTGGGACCAGGTGGCGCGGGAAACACTCGATTACTTGCTGGAACGGATGACCGCGCCCGAAGGCGGCTTCTACGCCACCGAGGACGCCGACAGCGAGGGCGTGGAAGGGAAGTACTACGTCTGGTCGCAAAGCCAGATCCGGGACGTCCTGGGTGCGGATCGCGGCAAGACCTTCTGCTACGTTTACGACGTGACCGAGGCGGGTAACTGGGAGGGCCAGAACATCCTCAACCTGCCCCGGCCCATCGACCAGGCGGCCAAGCTCCTGTCGCGCACCGAGGACGACCTGGCGGCTGAGCTGGCCGACAGCCGCGCGCAGCTATTGGCCGTGCGCGACCAGCGCATTCCTCCCCACAAGGACACGAAGGTGCTGGTCTCGTGGAACGGCCTGGCGATCGCGGCCCTGGCCGTCGCGGGCCGTGCGCTGGCGGCCCCACGCTATCTCGATGCGGCCGCGCGCGCCGCGGGCTTCATCCTCGACCGGCTGCGCGCCCCGGACGGCCGTTTACTGCACACCTTCAAGGATGGCCAGGCCCGGCTGAACGCTTACCTGGACGACTATGCGAACTTCATTGACGGTCTGACCCGGCTATACGAGGCCTCGGGAGAGCCGCGCTGGATCGAGGCCGCCATCGACCTGGCAGGGGTCATGATGGACGAGTTCGCCGACGCCGAGCGCGGTGGCTTCTTCTACACCGGGAAGAGCCATGAGGCCTTGATCGCGCGGACGAAGGACCTGTTCGACAACGCGACGCCCTCGGGCAATGCCATGGCCGCGACGGCCCTGCTGCGGCTTGGCGCCCTGACCGGCCGCGAGGACCTGCGGGGTTCCGGCCTGGCCGCGCTCGAAGCCGTCAAGGCTGTGATCAAGAACGCTCCGGCGGCCGCCGGCCAGAGCCTGATCGCCCTGGATTTCGAGCTGTCACCCCGGCGCGAGATCGCCGTCATTGCCGGTGTGGACCCGGACGAGTTCCGCAAGGTCCTGGAGACAGTCCATGCCCGCTTCCAGCCAGGCGCAGTGGTCGCACCCGCAGCCGCGGGCCAGGACGGGACCCTGCTCGAGCGGATCCCGCTGCTGGCCGACCGGCCCAGCCGTGAGAGCCGGACCACAACCTACATCTGCGAGAATTCGACCTGCCTGGACCCGGTTGTGGGCGTGGAAGCGGTGGCCTCCGCACTGGGTTCAAGCAAGACGTGACGCCACGGCTTGACCTGAGCCTTCACGGTCGGGCCAATGAGCGTGCGTGGGGCGCGGTGCCGAGGAGCCTGGTGGCGATCCGGAGCACGCGAGGCTTCCGCACTCGCGGCCGGCACGCGTGCGCTCTGGATCGAATCGCCGCGTACCCGCTGCGACCCTGGCTCAATCCTCGGCATCCCGCGCCAGCCAGCTCACACGCATCGAGCCGTAGGTCAGCTCGCGGATGATCTGGAGTTCGCCGGGGACGATCGCCTGGACCGAGACCGCGGTGGGATGCCGCAGGCTGATCAGGCCGTCGGGGGCAAGGGCGGATGCGGCCAGCTCCGCGAGCAAACGTGTCAGCCGCGCCAGGTCGGGGCCGGGTTCGGTGTGGGCGTAGGGAGGGTCCACGAAGGCAAGCCCGAACGGTTCGAAGTCCTCGCGCACCTGCACGGCCTGGCGGAGGGCCCGGTACGCGTCAACGGGCAGCACCAGGCTGCGCGCTGCGACGTCCAGCGCGGCGATGTTCTTGCGCAGCAGCGCCACGGCGCTGCGGTCGCGCTCGATGAAGACCACCCGGCGCGCGCCTCGAGACAGGCACTCCAGCCCCATCGAGCCGGTGCCCGCGAACGCGTCCAGGACGACGGCCCCGTCGACTCGCTCGCCGAGCGTGTCGAACAGCGATTGCTTGGCCCGGTCGGTGATTGGCCGAGTGGTCTCCGAGAGCGGAGCGAGGATCTTCCGGCCACCGTATTCCCCGGCGATGATGCGCATGAGAGGATCTTATCGCGGACCCGGGTTCGTCGGGTCGACCGGCCGTTACCTGAGCGTCAGGGGATGGACCGCCAGCAGGGCGCTTGCCACTGCCGCGGGGTTTCGACTAGACTTCCAGTTAGCAAGATTCGCTGGTTCCCGCAAGCTGAACAGCCGGGCATAACTCCGCTGCGGGCAAGACCGGTCTCCGCGGTGACTCCGGGAAACAGAGGAAAGGGACGTGTCGATGCCAAGACGGAACGTTCTCGCCGTATCCATGATCGTGGCGCTATGCCTGTGCTGCTGGCAGGCGACGCAGGGAGCCAAGCCGAAGGACGAGATGCTTGAGCTCTACGGCCTCTTCGTGGACGCCGTCGAGAAGGTCGAGGCCAATTATGTCCGTCCCGTGTCACGCCGCGAGCTGCTGGAGAGCGCACTGGAGGGAATGCTCCAGAGCCTGGACCAGCACTCCTCTTTCATCAATACCAGCGAATGGAAGCAGTTCCGCAAGCAGATCGAGGGCAAGTTCGGCGGTATCGGCATCCAGGTGGGCGTCGATCCGGAGACCAATCGCCTGCGGGTGATCGCCCCGATGGTGGGGACGCCCGCCTACGAGGCCGGAGTGCTCGCCGGCGACCAGATCATGGACATCGACGGCACCTCGACCGAGGGGATGGGGCCGGACAAGGCCGTCGACGTGCTCACCGGACGGCCCGGTACCGACGTCAAGCTGAACGTGCTTCACGAAGGGACCGAGCAGCCCGAGACGGTGACCATCCGCCGGGCCATCATCGAGGTCCCCAGCGTGCTGGGCGACCACCGCGGCCCCAACGACGAGTGGGAGTTCCTGATCGACAAGGACAAGAAGATCGGCTACGTGCGCATCTCCAGCTTCCTCCAGAACACGGCCGACGAGCTGCGCAAGGCCCTGGAACAGCTCAAGGGAGAGGACGTCAAGGGCCTGATCCTCGACCTCCGCGACAACCCCGGCGGCCTCTTGAGCGCCGCGGTCGAGGTTTCGGACATGTTCCTGGAGCGCGGCAAGGTCGTCAGCACCGAGGGGCGGAACACCATTCCCAAGTCGTACCTTGCCCAGAAGGACAGCCCTTACGAGGAGCTGCCCATGGTCGTACTCATCAACCAGAACTCGGCCTCGGCCTCGGAGATCGTCTCGGCCGCCCTGCAAGACAACAAGCGGGCCACGATCATTGGCCAGCGCTCCTACGGCAAGGGCTCGGTGCAGAACATCCTGGAACTGGAAGACGGCAGCAGCGTGCTGAAGCTGACGGTGGCCAGCTATCACCGGCCCAACGGCGACAACATTCACCGCTTCCGCGACTCCAAGACCACCGACAAGTGGGGCGTCTCTCCCAACCCGGGCATGGAGGTGAAGCTGAACCCCAGTGAGTATGTCCGCTGGTTCGCGGGTCGCCGCGGTCGCGATTTGCAGTCCGCCGCCAAGGGCCATCCCCACGCCCCCGCGACCAGAGCCGAAGCCGACAAGGCCCCCGGCGACGGCAAGGACCAGGACCAGGACAAGGACAAGGCCAAGAACAACGAGAAGCCCAAGGATACGGAGAAGGCCCGGCCAGACGACCACGAGAAGGACCAGAGCAAGGATAAGGATAAGGAGCCCGAGAAGGGGACCTCGCGGTCCCGGCTCCGCTCGCTGCGGGGCGTATCCGGGCCGTTCGTGGACAAGGTGCTGGACAAGGCCCTCGAGGTGATCAAGGCGAAGATCGCCGAGGGGCAGAAAGCCAAGGCGGCGTGAACCGGGACCCGCAGCCGCAGGCTGGATCCCGAAAAGATCCCTCGCGACTGATCTTCCTGGCCATCGAGACGACCTGCGATGAGACCGGTGCGGCGGTGCTGGAAGGGCCTCGGCCGCCGGCCTCGGGCGTGCCCCGCATCCTTTCCAGCGTGGTCGCCTCGCAGGTCAGCCTGCACCAGCGGTTCGGCGGCGTGGTACCGGAGATCGCCTCGCGGGCCCACGTGCGGCAGGTCTTGCCGATCATCGATGAGGCCCTCCGGCAGGCCGGCGTCCTGCTCGACGACCTGGAGATGATTGCCGTCGCGACTCGGCCCGGCCTGGTCGGTGCCCTGGTGGTGGGACTCACCGCGGCGAAGACCCTGGCGCTCGTGCTGGGCGTGCCGCTGGTGGCCATCGATCACCTGGAAGCCCATCTCTACGCCTGCCAGCTTGCCAGCCCCGATCGTGACGTCTACCCCTGCGTCGGCCTGGTGGTCTCCGGCGGACACACCAGCCTGTTCCTTTGCCGCGGCCCCCTGGACTGCGAGCTCCTGGGCGGAACGCTCGACGACGCGGCCGGCGAGGCGTTCGACAAGGTGGCCAGCCTGCTGGAGCTGGGATACCCCGGCGGGCCCGAGATCGAACGCGCTGCGCGGTCCGGCAATCCGCGGGCTTTTGCCTTCCCCCGATCGTTCCTGCACGACGAGCGCCTGGCCTTCAGCTTCTCGGGCTTGAAGACCGCCGTGCTCTACGCCCTGCGCGGACCGAACGAGGAGCGCGGGGCGGTGCGGCCCACGCCCACGCAGGTGGCCGACCTCGCGGCGAGCTTCCAGGAAGCCGTGGTCGACGTGCTCGTGGCCAAGACCCGACAGGCACTCGTGAAGACGGGCGCGAGCCGGCTGGGCGTCGGGGGCGGCGTGGCCGCGAACGCGCGGTTCCGCGAGCGCATCTCGGAGCTGGCGCGCCAGCAAGGAGTGGAGCTGTTCATCCCGCCGCTGGCACTGTGCACGGACAACGCCGCCATGGCCGGCATCGCCCTGGCCAAGCTGGGCGCGGGCCAGGTCGGGGCTCTTGATATGGATGTCACGGCCGGTCTGGTCCGGCCCGGACGTTCGTGAAGCGTC
The DNA here is from genome assembly GCA_963833985.1 of uncultured Planctomycetaceae bacterium. Taxonomy (GTDB): domain Bacteria; phylum Planctomycetota; class Planctomycetia; order Isosphaerales; family Isosphaeraceae; genus Aquisphaera. The sequence goes on along the minus strand of CAWIAD010000002.1, from coordinate 2,696,343 downwards.
TGGCGAATGAGTGGAGTGGAGTCGAGTCGAGTGGAGCGGAGCGAAGCGGACCGCAGCGCCGAGCTAAGCGGTCCACTCGCCACGCGTCGCTGCGGTTACTGAGCGGCCTTGAAGCTCTTCACTCGCTCCACGAGGCTCTTGTCCTTGCTGGCCGCGACCACCTGGTCGATGATCTTGTTCACCTCTGCCCGGTTTGCGTTGCGGACCTCGTCGTGATGCAGCAGGTCCGCAACCGTGGCGCAGGCCTGGCTGGCAAGCCGGGGCTGGTCGAGGAACCCGGCAGCGAAGCGGACGGCCGGCAGCGTGTGAATCTCGCGCACCTTGTCCAGGATCATTCGCCGGTCCTCATTGCGAGTGGCCTGCTTCATGGCCCTGGCCAGGAAGGCCAGCCGGGCGTCGTCACTGCGGTCGCCCGGCAGGATGACGACGCGCGCCAGCTCGTGGATGGCCCGGACCTTCAGCGCGTCGTCCCGAGCCTGTTCGGCCAGGTTCGCCAGGTCGTCAGCCACGGTGGAGTCGGGCCAGTGGAAGAGGGCCTGCTGGCCGCTCTCCCGGCGCTTCGGATCACTGCTGGCCACGGCCTCGCGGACGACCGCCAGGACCTTCTTGCCGCCGATCCGGCCCAGCACCGGCAAGAGCAAAAGCTGGTCCTCGCCGGACACGTTGCCGTACGCCGTCAGGACCGGGTCGGCTTGCTGGCTGTCGTCGACCATGCGGCCGCAGACAGCGGCGACGGCGCGTCCCGCCTCGTCGCGCTCGCCGGCATCGCGGATCTTCAGCAGTGCGCGGATCAGGCTTGCCGCGTCTTCGGGCCCCGCCACATTGCCGAGCGCCGAGATGGCCTTGCGGCGGACGTTGCCGTCGTCGCTGGCCAGCTCCTCGAGAAATGCGGGCACGGCCGCGACGGCCCGGCGCTGGTCGAGAATCTCGATGAAGAGCGCCCTGCGGCCGCGGTCGCCGGTTTGCTTCATTGTCTCGACGAGCGCCTGGTCGACGCCGTCGGCGAAGATGGTCTCCAGGCTGTGCCGGGCGGAGTTCGCCGCATCGCCGCCTTTTTCGATGGCCTGTACGAGCAGGGGCACCGTCGAGCGGTCGCCGAGGCCGCCCAGGGCCGCGAGCGCGGCAGCCTTCACCGCGGGGTCGTCGCTGGCCGCGGCCGCGGCCACGGCGGGCAAGGCCGCACGATCGCGGCGCGCGCCCAGGGCTTGCAGCAGGGCAATCTTGCCGGCCGCCGGCAATTCGGTGAGTCCCGCGGCCAGCTGCTTCACCGCGTCGCTGCCGACCTGGCCAACAAAGCCCACCGCCGCGCTCCTCTCCAGGGCATCATTGTTCGCCAGGGCACGGAGAATCGTCATGGCCACGTCCTCGCCTCGGCTGTGGAGCAATCCCTCCAGCCCGGCGAGCTTGGTCGGCTGGTCAAGATGGTAGAGCCGGAGCGCAATTTCCCTGGCCTCGGCCGTCTTGCCCTCGGCACACAGTTTCAGGCAGCACTTCGCCAGGGCGTCGCCCACCTGAAGCCGTACCGGGCCATGCGTGCGTTCCAGTGCCTGCTGTAGCCCGGCGATGGCCTCGGGTGTGGCGATCTTGCCGAGCGCACGGGCCGACGCCACCAGGACTGTCGCATCGTGGCCGCGTTCCAGTCCGGAGTGCACCAGGACGTCCACGCTCGATGGCTCGGCGCGGAAGCCCAGCGCGTTGGCCAGCGCAACCCGCTGCATGGGATCGGCCGAGTCCTTGAAGGCCGCGCCAGCCGGTCTCCGGCGGCCGGGTCCGGGTTATTGGCGAGCGCCCGGATGGCGGCATCGCGCACCAGCTTTTCGCCGTCGTTCACGATCGCGGCCACCTCAGCGACGCACTCGCCCCTGCCGATGCGCTCGAGCTGCTTGAGCAGCCAGACGCGCGCGGCGACCGGCGTGCCCGGGCCGAGCTTGTCGGCCATCAGCTTGCACGCCTCGCTCCGCCTGGCCTCGTGGCCGGGTGCGCCGGCGTTCCAGCAGATGTCTTGCCACTGCTGCTGCGCCGCTTCCTGGTCCATCGACGGCAGAAGCTTTGCGAAGGTCTGCTTCAGATCGGCATCGTCGGCTCGTGCCGCCGCCAGGCTGAAGAGGCACGCAGCCGCGATCATTGTCCATCGTCGGATGTTCATCTTGCATGTGCTCCTTGTGTCGCCTCGGATCAGAGGGTCCAGGGTTCGCGCTTGGGACGGTCGAGCCAGCGATTGGCCTCGGGATCACCGATGATCTGCTCGGCGGCCGGGTCCCACCTGAGCGGCCGCTTCAGCCAGTAGGCGATGTTGCCCAGGTGGCAGACCGTCGTGGCGCGATGGGCGACCTCGATGTTGCGGAACGGCAGCTCGCGGGTCTTCACGCAGTGCAAGAAATCGCCGAAGATGCCGCCTTCGCCCCTGTAGCCTTCCATGTCCACCCGCGCGGTGGTGGTGCGGTGCTTGCCGGGCAGCTCGCCCTCGGTGCCCTTGTAGGTGATGTCGGACGTGCCGCCGTGGTACATCCGCGTGCCGCTGGCGAAGACGTAAGTCAGCAGCTTGTGGTCCTTGCCGTCGGGCGGAATGATCTCGACGGGGCCCGTCTTGTGCAGCCCGGCGGCGAACATCGCCGCGCCGAAGCGGTGGGCGCCCCAGTCGGTCATGCCGCCGCCCGAATAATCGCGGAACGGACGGAAGCCGCCGTTGATCAGGCTGTCGTGGAACGGCCGCGCAGGCGCGGGGCCAAGCCACATCTCCCAGTCGACGCCCGGCGGAATGGACTGCGGCTCGAGGTAGCAGTCTCCCGAGGGTCCCCAGCAATCCACGAAGATTTCCTTGATTTCACCGAGCGCACCGCCGCGCACCATGCGCGGCCAGTCGCCGTAATCGCCCAGCACGCGCTGGCTGCCTCCGGAGAAGACGCGCCCGTAGCGCTGGACTGCCTGGACCATGGCCCGGCCTTCCTTGATGGTCAGGCACTCCGGCTTCTCGCAGTAGACGTCCTTGCCGTGCTTACAGGCCTCGATCGTGATCAGGGCGTGCCAGTGGTCGGGAGTGCCGATGAGCACCGCGTCGATCTCGGGCCGCGCCAGGACCTCGCGAAAGTCGTTATAGTCCTTGCAGTCCTGGTTGTGGTAATGGTCGTTGACAATGCGTTTGGCGTTTTCGCGATGGCTGGCCACCACGTCGCAGACGGCGACCATCTGCACCTGGGGAAATCCCAGGAACCCCTGCATGTCGCCGGTGCCCTGCCCGCCGCAGCCGATGGTGGCCATGACGATGCGCTCGCTCGCGGCCGGCCTGGCACCCGCCCCCAGCGCGGAGGACGTGATGACGTAAGGAAAGGCGATCGCCGCTCCGGCCGTCTCGAGAAACCGGCGGCGGCTTGTCTCTGGCTGTCGCATCAGAAGAGCCCTCAAGGACAGAAGGAAAGAGCCCTGGACCTGGCTCGGACGGAGCCGGCCCATCCCGGCGCAGTCTGCCGCCATCATAACCGCGCCGGCGCCCCGAGTAAGTCGGCCGCTCCGCCATTTGCCCGGGAAACCTCAAAACCGAACCTGGAGCTCCAGCGGCCCATCCAGGCCGGAGAGATCCACGTCCTGGCTCACTGCGTCGAACCCGGCGTGCGGGCGGCCGTTGACGGTCACCCCGGTGATCGGCTTGTTCCGGGGATGGCGAAAGCGGATCAGGACCCGGGGCGGACGGCTCGAGAGCTTCAGCTCGACCCGGGCCCGGATGATCTCGGTCGAGCGGCTCGGGAAGTACGTCACGCTGGCCTCCCCCCAGGGCGTATGTACGCGCCTCAGGCCGATGGGCCGATCCTGTCCCAGCCAGGCGCGGGGGATGGCGCGGCCGAGGAACAGGCCATCCCGATTGCCATAAACAAATAAGTAGCGCAGCCACATGACGGCGTTGGCCTCGTCGCTGGTCTTGGGATGGGCCGTGTTCGAATAGCCGAGCTCGGGATAAGGATGCTCCACCATGGCGTTGACCTCCTCGCGGTAGCAGGCCAACCAGGCGTTGAAGAACATCCAGAGATAGACCTCGGGCTCATCTCGATCGAGATACGGCATCAGTCCGGCGAGCAGGTTGGGCTGGATCGAGATTCCTCCGCGGCTGAACCAGTCGCTTTCTTCATCCACCATCGCGTAGCCGTAGGGGGGCGACATGTAGCGGTTGTCCTGGTAGTCGTCGAGGATCCACTGCGCCTCGCGGCCGCGCGGGTCGTACAGGCCGCTCAACAGCAGGTAGACGGAGCCCTCCAGCGTCTCGCGGATCCAGCCGATGTCGCGGCCGCGGCGATAGAGCTGCCCCGGATAGTCAGGGACCCAGCGGCCGTTCCTGAGGCGCACCAGTGGCGTGTGCCGGCGCATGGTCTCGAAGCCGCGCCTCAGGTCGGCGCGGTACTGCTGCGCTTCCCGGCGGATGCGTTTCGACTCGGGGTGGCCAAAGACCTCCAGCGCACCGGCGGCGGCGTCCACTCCACGCCAGATCATCGTGTTCGTCGTCAGCCAGTAGCGGTATTCCTCGACGTCCTCCAGCGCACCGGCCGGCAGAAAGCCGTGCTCCCAGCCACGCGAATGGGGCAGAGGCTGCATCGTCTGCCTGCGCTGGCGGAAGACCCAGTCGCAGGCCTCAACCAGGGTGGGGCTGACGTGGTTGAACCAGGCGCGGTCCCGCGTGTACAGCGCGTGCTCGGCCAGCCTCCAGAGGATCCAGCCGTGATTCTGATTGTACGACGCCGAGAACGAGAACCCGCCCGCACCATGGAGCACGCCGCGCTGATCCGTGAACCGCCCCAGAAGCGGCTCGCTCCCCTGGTATCGCACCCAGACTTCCAGCCGGCGGCGCGCCGCGTCGGCGAGGCCCCGCTGGTCCAGCTCCTGGTTGATCATGCACGATTCGTTGCCGCAATTGCTGTACGTCGAGGTGCCGACCGAGGTGTTCACAAGCTCCGGCGCCCCCGGCATGGCGGGATCGCTGATCTGAACGTAAGTGAGGTGCGCCCGGTGCAAGGCATCGAGCTGGGGGACCGGCGTGGAGACGCGTGCGCCGCGTGCCTCTTCACCCCTCCAGAAGGCCGCGAGCCGGCTTCTCATCGCATCGAAGTCGAGCGCCTTGAGCTGGCCGGATTCGGCTGCCTCATCGAGGGCGACAAACGGGATCTTGAGCACCAGCTCGGCGCTCGCTCCGGGGGCCAGCACGCGCCAGAAGGTGACGCCCGACCCTTCCTGGCCGGCGGTCATGGCCGTCTGCACGCGTGCCCGCAAGACCCGCCGCCCGTTCCAGGTGCCGTGCAGCAACGCCCCGTCGTACGCCAGCGGCTCGCGTGGGGAGTCGGGCACGAGCCAGTCGTTCAGCGAGCCGTCTCGCCGATTTGCGGCGTGGAAGCCCGGCGAGCGCCCGCTCCGCGACGAGTACTCCACGTGCAGAGCGGCCCTGCGCACTTCCGCACCGGCGTTGCTGAGTCGGAAATGAACCAGGCAGACCAGCGTCCTGTCCCCGGCGATGACTTTTGATTCCACCTGGCCATCCAGGGGTCCGGCCAGGCTGGTCTGTTCGATCTCGATATCGTCGTTGCGGGCCCGGAGCCGCGACACCAGCGCCGGGGCGGGATCTGTGCCGCGTCCTTGCATGATCCAGTCTTCCAGCCCGAAGAAGAAGCGGCCGTGCCCGCCTCCTTCGCGGTCGCCATTGGCATAGCGCGCCGTATCGGCGGCCGGGAGCTGGCGGACGGTCGTGCTCTCGAGGGTGATGTCTCCGTTGGGATCCTGCCAGAACCGCTGCCGGCAGTTCTTGAAGCCAAGGCTCCAGGCCACGCTGTGCGGCCGCGGCTGGCCCAGGAAGGTGCCCGCATAGCTCTGCTCGGGCATTTCCCGGACCCGCTGGGCGATCGTCTTCTTTCCAGCCGAGCGGGCGATGTACTGCTCTGCGGTGGTCGTGTCTGCTGCGTCGGCGATGAACACGCCTTGCTCGGCGAACCAGATCGGCCCCTGCGCCTTGAGGACCGGCAGCGAGATCGTGAAGGCGTCACCGTCCAGGTGAAATTCGACGAGCCCATCGTCTCCACTGTAGCGAAAGGCGGGAGCCAGATGGGCCACCCGGATCTGGAACTCGGTCTGTCCAGCCCCATCCCAGGCCAGAGCGGCTCCGTCCACCCGGCAGTGGCTCAGAGCAGAAATGGCCTCCACGCGTGCGTTGTAGCCCTCGAACCGAAGCAGCTTGCCGGGCGTTCGTGCAGCCGCGTTCAGAGTCACCCGGAGGACCGTCCGCGCAGGTTCCGATCGGGTAAAGACCCGGACCTGGCGGATCGCCTCAGGCTTTGGGCCCTCGATGCGCAGTCCCAGCGTCCGCCGGAAACGAACGTCGTAATCGCGGTGCTCCGGAAACTCGCGTGTGAGCGGCTCGAACTCGATGCGCGCATGCCCCGGTGGGCCAGCGATCAGCCGGGTCGCCGCCCTCCTCCACTTCCCGTTGAACCAGTCGTCGACCTTGGTCCAGCCGAACTGGCAGGCTTGCGATCGGTCGCTGGCGAACTCGAGCCTGGTCCCGGGCCAGTGCTGCTGAAGGTAGGACAGGCCGATTGCCTGCGGAACCGTTCCGTCCAGGGTCACATCGACGGCCACGATATCGCGCGTTTCTTCAAAGCGGATCTCGCCGGGCGCACAGTTCGGCAGCGCGAAGGGGGCGATATCCATGGGCGGCGGACGGTCGCTCCCGGGAGCCGCGAGTGACGGCCAGGCGGCGATCCAGGCCATCAGCAGTACCCGTGCGATACCATGTAAACCAGTGTTTGATCGCGAGTTGCGAGCCATAGCCTGGACTCCCGTCCGGCAGGGAGGGACCGGGAAGAACGAAACGGACAGCCTCACTATAATCCGCCCCGGCGCAAGCATCAGGAGCATCCCAACATTCAAGAGCCCGGCTCCGAACAAGTCACGCCCCAGTGCACGGGGTCATTGAACGCCGTCAGACCAGCTGTTACGGTGCCGGGAAGCCCTGGAACGCACCGAGCGCAGCGTGTGCCAGGGCCAAGGAGAAAAGCCCATGACACGGCTTCGCCACACCATCACCCTGCTCCTGACCCCGGTTCTGGCCGGCGGCCTGGCTCTCGGGCAGGAACCCAGAACAGCCTTCTCCAGCGACCCCAGCCAGCCGGTCCAGCGGCGCATCGACGATCTGCTCGGCCGCATGACGCTCGAGGAAAAAGTCGGACAGATGAACATGCCCTGCGTCTACGAGGCCGGGCTGGGCAAGGACATCGCCGCGAAGACCGAGGCCGTGCAGAAGTTCGCGGCGGGTACCCTGGTGCCAAGCTTCGGACCGGGCGGCGGTTTCTTCACGCTGCCGAACACGATCCTGCACCAGGGTCCCCGGCAGCAGGCTGAGTTCCTGAACCGGCTCCAGAAGCTGGCGCGGCAGCAAACGCGCCTGGGCATTCCCCTGCTGGAGACGGAAGAAGGAACGCACGGCCTGATGTGCGCGGGCGCCACGATCTTCCCGGAGGGCCCAGCACTGGGAAGTACCTGGGACATGGATCTGCTCAGCCAGGTTTATGCCTCCGCCGCGCTCGAGGCTCGAGCAATTGGCGTGCACCAGATCTTTACCCTGGTCGTCGAGCCGATCCGCGATCCTCGCCTGGGACGCAATCAGGAAGCGTTCAGCGAGGACCCGTTTCTGTGCGCCGGATCGCCGAGACCATCGCCCGCTCGGTGCAAGGCGACAACCTTGCCGCTGCCGACAAGGTCGTCTCGGGGCTTTGCCATTATCCCGGACAGAGCCAGCCAGTGAGCGGCCTGGAGCGCGGAGCCATGGAGGTCTCGGAGCGGGTCCTGCGCGAAACCTTCCTCCCTCCCTGGCAGGCGGGAATCCAGCGCGGCGGAGCACTCGGCGTCATGGCCACGTATCCGGCCGTCGATGGCGTGCCGACCCACGCCTCGGACTGGCTCCTGACGCGCATCCTGCATGACGAGATGGGCTTCGACGGCCTGGTACTCTCCGAAGGCGGGGGAATCGGCACACTCGTGTACGAGGGTCTGGCAGCCACGCAAAAGGATGCCGGCGCCATGGCGCTGGCCGCGGGTGTCGACGTGGGGATCTCGTTCGAATCGGGATATATGCGGGACCTGATCGACAGCGTGCGCGCCGGGAAGGTGTCCGAGCGCCTTGTCGACCGCAGCGTTCGGCGCATCCTCAAGCAAAAGCTGCGATTGGGCCTCTTCGAGAACCCGCTGGTCGATCCTGAACGTGCCGCGCGGATCGTGCATCAGCCGGCCCATCAAAGCCTGGCGCTGCAAGCGGCACGGCAGGGGATCGTCTTGCTCAAGAACGAGAACCAGCGGCTCCCCCTGAGCAGGTCGCTCGGTTCCATCGCCGTGATCGGCCCGAACGCGGATGACGCGCGGAACCTGCTGGGCGATTACGCGCCGACGGTCATCCCGCAGCACGTGGTCACGGTCCTCGAGGGCATCAAGGAGATGGTTTCGCCGGGCACGAAGGTGACCTACGTGCGGGGATGCGACGTGACGGGACGCGGCGTTGATGAGATTGCCAGGGCCCGGGAAGCGGCGGCCGGAGCGGATGTGGCCATCGTCGTGGTTGGCGAGAACCAGCACGATTCCCAGGGGAGCGGGCCCACCGATGGTGAGGGCCACGACGCCGCCACGCTGGAATTGACGGGCAGGCAGGAAGAACTGGTCGAGGCCGTCCAGTCCACGGGCAAGCCGACGGTCGTGGTGCTGGTCAACGGCCGTGCCCTGGCCGTGCGCTGGATCGCGGAGCACGTGCCCGCCCTGGTCGAGGCCTGGCTCCCGGGCGAGCAGGGGGGCCGGGCCGTGGCCGAGGTCCTCTTCGGCGCGGTGAATCCCAGCGGCAGGCTCCCCGTGACGGTTCCGCGCCATGCGGGCCAGTTGCCGGTGTATTACAACTTCAAGAAATCGAAGCGGATGTGGGTGGAAAGAGGCTGGGGGCATGCCTATGTCGACCTGGAACCGTCGCCCCTGTACCCCTTCGGCCACGGCCTCAGCTACACCTCGTTCGCGTATCGCGGGCTGCACCTCAGCGCGCACTCGATCACGCCGTCCGAGGGGATTGAACTTCAGGTCGAGGTGTCGAACACCGGCAGGCACCCGGGCACGGAGACCGTGCAGCTTTACGTTGAGGACGTCCTGGGCAGCGTGGCCACGCCAGTGCAGCAACTGCGCGGCTTTACGCGCGTGTTCCTGGATCCGGGACAGTCCAGGCGCTGTACCCTACGGTTGACGCCCGACGATCTGGCACTGTACGACAGGAACCTGAAACGCGTGGTCGAGCCGGGCGAGTTCCGGGTGCTGGTGGGCTCATCGTCCCAGGACATCCGGGTGACCGACCGGTTCGAGGTGCGGTGACCGCACGGCGCGGCGGTGTGAGCCGGCATTCGGTGTTCATCAGGGAGACGCGAGCGTGCCAGAAGCCGGGTTGAAACGCGCACTCGGCCTCAGGCAACTGGTGATCTACGGGATCGTCCTCATCCAGCCGACGGCCCCCATGCCGCTCTACGGAGTGGTCTGCCAGGAGGCCCGAGGGCATGTCGTGACCACCATCCTCATCGGCATGGTGGCCATGCTGCTGACGGCGATCAGTTACGGGCGCATGGCCCGCGCCTACCCCAGCGCGGGCTCGGCCTATACATACGTCGGCCGCGAGCTGCACCCGGCGCTGGGCTACCTCACCGGCTGGTCGATGATTTTTGATTATGTTTTGAACCCGATCATCTGCGTGATCTGGTGCAGCAAGGCGGCGCTGAACCTGGCGCCCGAGGTGCCGTTCGTCCTCTGGGCAGTGGGCTTCTCCGGACTGTTCACGCTGCTGAACCTGCGCGGCATCGAGGCCAGTGCGCGCACCAACGAGGTGATCACGGCCGGCCTGGGCGTGGTCATCGTCCTGTTCTTCGCAGCCGCGGCGCGGTTCGTCCTGAGAATGCCCGATCACGACGCGGCTTACTTCCTGCGGCCGTTCTACGACCCGTCGACCTTCTCGTGGAAAGCCATCTCCACGGGGACCTCGATCGCGATGCTCACCTACATTGGCTTTGACGGTATCTCGACGCTTTCGGAAGAGGCTCACGACCCGAGGCGGAATATCCTGCTGGCGACCGTGCTGGTATGCCTGGTGACCGGTGTCCTGGCCGCGTCCCAGGTCTACGCCGCGCAGCTCATCTGGCCGCGGCATGAGGGCTTCCCGGACGTGGACACCGCGTTCGTGTTCATCGCCGGCCAGGCGGGAGGGCCTGCGCTCTTCCTCACGGTGAACCTGGCCCTGCTGCTGGCCACCATCGGCTCCGGCGCGGGATCGCACCTGGCCGCGGGCCGGCTGCTCTACGGCATGGGCCGGGACCACGCCATCCCCGCCCGCTTCTTCGGTGCCGTCGATCCGCACACCCGCGTCCCGCGCAACAACATCTTGCTGGTGGGGGCGCTTGCACTCCTCGGCGCACTCACGCTGAGCTACCAGCTCGGCGCGGAGCTGCTCAACTTCGGGGCCTTCATCGGCTTCATGGGAGTGAACCTCGCGGCCCTGGTGCGGTACTACGTGCGCGCCGAGCGCAGGAAGACCGTGAACCTGGCAGCGCCGCTGGCAGGCTTTGTCGTCTGCCTGTACCTCTGGTGGAGCCTCCAGCCCGTGGCCAAGGGGGCGGGGCTGGCCTGGCTGGCCGCCGGCCTGGCCTACGGAGCCTGGAAAACGCGTGGTTTCCGCAGCCAGGTCGACAGGGTCCCGGCCGGCGATCCGGAATCCGCAAGTGAATGAGACTGGCGGCACACGGACGGTTCCCGGCGGTAGACGGCCCCGCCACATCCTCAAAATCCACGAATGTTGCAAGCGGCCAACTTGCGGTTTGAATTCGGGTTTCCATTCTGTAGACTGAGGGCCTCACGCACGAGATCAAGCTCCGGGCAATGGACTCGCCAGTTGCATCCGTGTTTCCTGCACCGCCACAATGAAAGCGGAGGCTGCTGCAACGGGCTGCCGTGACTCGACCAGGCAAAGCCGGCCTGAAAAGGTGCCGGCAGGGGCGGTTGCCCTGGCTTGGTGCATGCCGGCAGGCATAAGTGCCCGTTGTTCACGAGCCATCCGCTTCCATGACCCGATGAAGCCAGCAGCAGCCGAAGAGGACGAGGCGGCTCGGCGATCGCTCGTCCGGGTCGAGGTGGACCCATGACCGACCGCCCCTTGCTGGAACGCAGGTCTTGCCCATGACGCTGGATTACCTGGGCTCAATCTTCAAGATTATTCTCTTCGACCTTGTCCTCTCGGGCGACAATGCCGTCGTCATCGGGCTCGCGGCTCACCTCTTGCCCCCGCCCCAGCGCCGTCAGGCCATGCTCTGGGGCTGCGGCATGGCGATCGTGATGCGCGTGATCCTCACGCTGCTCGTGGCTCAGCTCTTGCTGTTTCCCGGTTTGCGGTTCGCCGGGGCACTGATGCTGGTCTGGATCGCCTGCCGCTTGATCCTCGAGCACGACGATGCCGGCGACGAGACCAAACCGCCGCCGGGCTCACTCATGAAGGCCATCACGCGCATTGCGATGGCCGATTTTATCATGAGCCTGGACAACGTGGTGGCGATCGCCGGTGCCAGCCAGTCCGACCCGATCCGCATCATCCTTGGCCTCTTTCTGTCTATCTCCATGCTGCTGCTCCTGAGCGCTGTGATCGTGGAGATCATGAGCCGCTATCGCTGGATTGCCTACGTGGGTACTGCCGTGCTCGCACTCACCGCGGCCGACCTGATGCTCCAGGACTGCGAGGTCTTCTACCGCACCCGGATGGCCCAGGGGGTGGAACTGGCCTTCCCGCACTGGGCAGCGTGGACCCTGCGCATCGGCATTCTCGCGATCTGCCTGACCACCCGGTGGTGGTGGCCCGGCGCGCACGGCGCCCACGCCGAGGATTCGTCCAGCGAATCAGAACGCCCTGCCCAGGGAAAAGGTGGGCTGCATCACGCCGCGGCATCGTTCCGTGACACCGCGCGAGAGCCGGTCGCCGCGGGCGGCCACCGCGTCTGGCCCAGGTTTCGCAGGGAATCTTGAAAAGTGCGGACGGGGGGCCGTCTCGCAAAACCAGACCCGGGGGCACTGATCATGGCGTCCAGGAGCTCGCGTATTCCGGAATCCTCATGGACCAATGATCCCCCGGAGCGAATTGGCCAGTTGCCCAGAGAAGTGGGCGTGCTGCTGCTGGTCGCCGGCGTGGGCGGCATTCTCCTACCCGGCCCGGTGGGCAGTCCGTTCCTCCTGCTCGGAGCGGTCACGCTCTGGCCGCGTCTCTTTTCCAGGGCCGAGATCTGGTTCCAGAAACAGTTTCCGGGCATGCACCGTTCGGGCACGCGCCAGATCAAGCGGTTCCTTGACGACCTGGAGCGGCGCTATCCCTCGGCCGCCTGAAGACGACCGACGCCAGTGAAAAGGCCGTCGCGACCCCATCCAGGTTCGCGACGGCCCCTCCCGGCTCGTACGCCTGCTCACTCGCTCAGCGGGTCACTCGCTCAGCGGGCCGCGCGTGCTTGCGGCTTGCGCGGCAGCTTCGCGTCCAGCATGGCTGTGTTGTAGACAAACGCCGCCATGATCACCGAGGCCTGTTTCAGGTCGTCGGCCTGGATCTGGTCGTAGACGTCCTGGTTGGAGTGGTGGGTCCTGGTACTGTAGTGGATCTCGTCCTGGATGAACTGGAAGCCGGGCAGGCCGATGCCGTCGAACGACAGGTGGTCGGTGCCGCCGGTGTTGTTCAGGGTCAGGGTGGCGGCACCCATCTCGCGGAACGGCTGGAGCCACTTGCGGAAGATCGGCCGGACGCCCTCGTTCCCCTGCATGTAGACGCCGCGGATCTTGCCGGTGCCATTATCCAGGTTGAAGTAGCCGGAGAACCTGGTGAACTCGGGCTTGGGCTCCGGCGCGGCCTTGCCGTTCTCGCCTTCAGTGCGCGCCGCGGAACTCTCGGGCGCGCCCATCATTGCCGCCATGGGATCCGACGATTTGCCGAAATGCTGGGCCACGTAGGCGCGTGAGCCGTAGATGCCCTGCTCCTCGCCCGACCAAAGACCGATGCGGATGGTCCGCCGGGGCTTCAGGTCCAGCGTCTTGAGGATCCGCACGGCCTCCATCGTCACGGCGCAGCCGGCCCCGTTATCCGTGGCGCCGGTGCCGCTATGCCAGGAGTCGAGGTGGCCGCCCAGCATGACGACCTCATCCTTGAGATCCGACCCGGGAATCTCGGCGATGGTGTTATACGCCATGAGGTCGTCGTCGTGGAACTGGGCCGCGATGTCGACGACGATCTTCAGAGTCTCGCCCTGCTCGATCATCCGCACCATCCGGTTGTAGTGTTCCTTGGCCACCACGATCTGGGGCGGGATCCTGGGCGCGTCCTTGTCCCAGGCCGAGACCCGCCGGGCCTGCTGCGCCTGGCCGGGGACCGGGAACGCCGCGACGCCGGGCACGCTGGCCTGGGCAACGAAAAGCGTGCCGCCGTCGCCCTGGTTGCTGCAATCGACCAGCAGGGCAGCGCCCTCGTCGGCCAGGAACTTGGCCTTCTTGCTGGCCAGTTCCCGCTGGGCACGCATCTCGGGACTGAAGCGGTTCCGCCGCGCGCTCGGCGGGGCGCCTGCCGGGCGCCGAGGCGCTCGCCTGCGGGCCTGTTCCGGCGGCGCGATTCGGCGATGCGTTCTGGCCCGGGCTCGGGTTCTGGCCGGCATTGCGACTGGCGGGCGGCCCGCCCATGCCAGAGCGCGCGGCCCCGGGCATGTCGGCGTCGGCCATCTCGAGCAACTGGGTATCGGTCCGGCGCGTGGCGATCGGCTCGAAGCCGGGCGACACGGCATGCGGCGGGCCAGTCAGCACGATGGCCCCTTTCAGCTTGCCCTTGAACTTCGCGAAATCGGCCTCGGTCCTGGCGTCGAAGTAGACGACTTGCCCGGCCAACGGCCCCTCGGTGGACGGCGACCAGGCCTTGGGAAACGCGATCAGCGGAATGCACTGCGGCTCGATGATCTGGGCGGAGAAGCGCTTCAGCGTCCAGCCCTTGCCGAAGGGTCCCCAGGCCTCGAGGTGGGCATTGGCAAGCCCCCATTTCGTCAAGGTCTGGCAGGTCCATTCATTGGCCCGCTTCAGGTTGGGCGACCCGGTGAGCCGCGGGCCGATCACGTCGGTGAGGTACGACAGTGTCGCCATGACCTGGGAATGATGTAGCCCCTGGTCCTTGATGCGTTCGATCGGGTCGGTCGCCGCCTTCGGTTCCGCGGCGGTCGCGGCCGGCCTGGCGGCTTCAGGACTGGCGGGCCTGGCCGGCGGCGGTTCCTGGGCGCGCAGGGCCAGCGGCAGCAATGACGTGGAGATGGTCAGCAACAGAAGTCTTCTCTTGACGACAGCAATCATGAATGCAGGTCTCCGAAGTGGTGTGCCGAGCCGGGCTTCACCGGTCGAAGCGTCGGCGGGGTGGAGTGCGGGGACGGGAGAGGAGAGCCGCAAGGTCAGGTCGCCAGGGCCATGATACAGGGACGATCTCCAGGAAGCATCAGGGCGTTGGGGAAACAGGGCCAGTCACCGATCCTGGTGCTGCGGCCGACCGGCACCGAATGGCCGGTGCCCAGGAAGTCGGGATGCCGCGAGACGCGCCATGGCCAGAGTGGAGCAGCCAGCGGCAATGCAAGGATTGAGCGACAAAACCCCGCGATCGGACCACTCTGGCTCTCATTTTGCCCGGTTTCCCGTTTCGCCGGGTGTAAGACACGGTTCGTTTTTCTGAGGTCCTACGCCGCTTTCCCAGTTTCCCTGGCTTTATAGTTGCGGAAGGGGCTGCTGGGCCTCTCTTTGAGGTACCGATCCAGGCGTCCGTCCTCCGAGAGGAACGACGCTCGAAGCTGAAGCATCGTCTCGGCACCGGCGTCGCTCCAGAATTTCTCCGACCCCTTGACCCGCCGGTTGAAGATCTTCACGGTCGACTCCACGTGACTGCTCGTCCACGGCAATCCCCCGCGTCGATAAGCAGGGTAGTCCATCCGCTCTCGATTATGCTCCAGGTAGCCGAGTTCTTGGGCGATGATCTTGCGCGGGTCATCGTCGGCCAGCCGTTCGAGCTCGTCTCCGGATAAGGACGCCTGGGCATCTCGCAGGGTACGGAGTTCCTCAATCACCTGGCCCACGCGTCCCTTCCAGCAGGCCTCCGCCCATGCCTGGAACAACTCCCAGCGGCCTTCGGTCTCGATCGCCGCAGCCTTGGCGGCCGCGAACAGGTGACCCAGGGCGTGGAGAAAATCAACGATGGCCAGAAAGGTCGGAAAATGCCGTTGCTGCAATTTCCAGATCCAGGCCGAGCCGTCCCCCAGGAACGCCCGATGAGCCGCTTTCATGAGATTGCGTCGCCACGCCTCCGCGGCCACCATCGGCCCGAATTGCTCGCTGGAGCAGGTGCTCGCCACGTAAGTCCGCACCACCAGTTCGGGCCTTTCCCTCGGCTCGGACCGATCCCCGGGGGACGGCAGAGATGCTTCGTCGATGTTCTCCGCCGGGGCCTCCTGTAGGCCCATCGAGCTCGACCCGCTGATCCCGCCGACAAGCTTCTCGACGTATCCCCGGTCGCGGTAGCAGGCGGGCAACTCCGGCTCCGGGTCGCAGTCCGAGACGACATTGGCCATGGTGGCCAG
The DNA here is from genome assembly GCA_963833985.1 of uncultured Planctomycetaceae bacterium. Lineage (GTDB taxonomy): Bacteria > Planctomycetota > Planctomycetia > Isosphaerales > Isosphaeraceae > Aquisphaera. Next base: position 2,680,684 of record CAWIAD010000002.1, on the reverse strand, counting down.
AATCGCGATCTTGTCCTCACGCCAGGACGCATCATGGGCACCGGGCCCTTCCCCCTGGCCGCGAATCTGCAGCCGGCCGCCGTCAACCTCGACCACTGCCAGAGCCGGCCGTGTCTCGACTCGCGGCTCGAGCTTATGGGCTTGAAGTTCGCTCACATGCTGATCTCTCTCGGCCTGCAATTGTTGGCCGACCTCCTGGGCGATGCGGCCGATCTGCCGACTGCCGATGGTCACCTCGGCCAATTCCGCCATCGCCTCGGCCGCCTCCCGGAAGGAGGGCTCCCGGGCACCGCAACGGACGATCTTGCGCAGCACCGAAGGGCTGTAGTCATGTGGCGTGAGGCGCAAGGCCGGACGCTGAGGGAAAAAAATCCCGGCGACATGCCGGGCAGTGGCACTTCGGTTCGGCGTAGGTGACCTTGCCTCCCCAGAATTCAATGGTTCGATCGTTGCGTTGCACCGGACAGAGCCGCTTGCAGTTGGGACAAGGCTGCTCGGCCCCCAAGAGGGAGGCTTTCTGCTTCAGGAGTTCCTCGATGGTTCCCTTGGCCACGGCACAGGCCGCGGTCATGGCCATTTGTTCCATGTCGTCGGCATCGAGGTCCAGGTCAGGCCCAACTTCTTCGTGGACCCGTCGCGCCACAGTTTTCCCCCACCCTTTGGCCATCTGCTCGACCCCGGTGCGATCCATCGATGGTGACTTACGGAAAGGCATAGCAGGTCCCTCCTTGGACTTCCGGTGACGGACAATTTGGGAAACTTGACTTGACATGCTACCACCGGCCTCGGGCGGCGCGAACCGCGTCTTACACCCCGTTTCGCCGCCGGCCCAAAGCCGCTCTAGGCACGCCACGGGCCTTGTGGTATGACATCGCCGGTCCTCATGCAGGGGACTGTACAGGCATGTCGTTTCTGGCGAGCAACGCCAATCCCCGCTTTGCATTTCGCGGGATTGTTGGTGCGTCTCGGAATGATGGAATCGCCGGTTTGTCCCGGCGTCGCTGTGCCGGCGAACAGATCGCTCTCTCCGCTGGAGATCCGCGCGATGGACCGCCTCCGCCACCGCCGTCGCTTCCTTCCCTCGAGCGAGGGCCTGGAAGGCCGCATGCTCCTTGCCACCACGGGGAGCGGCTTCAACTTCCTGGGCAACACCACGACCACGCAGCCTTTACCGATCACCTTCCAGCAAAAAGAGCTGCGCATCCAGAAGATGCCCATCAATCTGCGCGCGCTGGGGCCGAACCGGATCCTGCCGCCGATCACCATCAACCAGATTCAGCTCGGCCTGAACGAGATCATGTCGCAGATCACCCCGCCGCCCCCACAGGGACTGACCGATTACAACATGGCCCTGCGGAACATCGTCTTCGCCTCGTCGCTCAGCTCCGCCAACGCCCAGCGGCTCAACCACCTGTTCAGCTCGGTGCTCATCTCGGCCAACACCCCCAACCCGGGCCTCACCAACATTGTGACGTCCGTCAATCAGCTCGTGAGCCAGGTGGACACGGCGAGCATCAACCCCACGTTCCTGGCAACGAATGACAATGCGTACATCCTTCAACTGGCCCTCGTGATCGGCCAGCAGATGCCCGCGCCCGGGCGCCGACGATCACCAAGGGCACGGGCCACCAGGTGAACCCGCGGGTCGCGGTCACGCCGCTGCCCGCGCCGACCTATGTGGGCAGCTACGAGAGCGGTACGACCATCCAGATGGTGAACGTGACCACGGGACAGGTGATCGGCACGTCCATCGTGTCTCAGAACGGCCAGTACGCGCTGCACATCACCACACCGCTGGCTGTCGGCAAGTATCACCTGGCGGTCCGTGCGGTCGATGAAGTGGGGCATGTCGGCCATGCCAGCCGCGTCTTCGGCCTCCAAGTCGTGCCGCCCAAGCATCACGCCTGAGACCGAATGCCGGAACAGCCTGGCGCCGGCCTCATTCCCGGCCCAGCGGACGGGCCCGGAGGACGAATGTCGTGCATTTGGAGAGGTCCTTGAGGCGTGTGGCTCCGACATACGCACAGGCGCTGCGGATACCGCCGGTGATCTCCTGGAGGGTTTCCTTGACCGGCCCCTTGGCGGCAATCTCGACCTCTCTCCCCTCGCACGCCCGGTAATCTCTCCGGCCGCCGGAGTACCGGTCGAGTGCCTTGCGGCTGGACATGCCGTAGAACGACAGGGCCGCGCGCTCTCCGTCCTTGACGATCCATTCGCCCTCGCACTCGTCGACGCCGGCGAGCAGGCCGCCGAGCATGACGAAGTCCGCGCCTGCGGCGAACGCCTTGACGACGTCGCCCGGCGAGCGGCAGCCGCCGTCGGCGCAGACGTGCCCCCGCAGCCCGTGCGCCGCATCGGCGCACTCGATGATGGCCGAGAGCTGGGGATACCCCACCCCGGTCATGATCCGGGTTGTGCACACGCTGCCCGGGCCGATGCCGATTTTCACAATATCCGCTGCGCCGGAGATGAGCAGCTCCTGCACCATGTCGGGCGTGGCGACGTTGCCCGCCATGATGGTCATCTGCGGGAAGGTTTCGCGGATCCGCTTGACCCGTTCGACGAAGTACTTGGTATAGCCGTTGGCCGCATCCACGCAGACAAGGCGCAGGTCCATCCGGGCCTTCACGGCTCTGAACTTGTTGAACTCCTCGTCCTTGATTCCCAGCGTGTAAAAGACGCTGGTCTGGTGCGCGGGCTCCCGGAAGAATTCGATGAGCCGGTCCTCCGGGTAATGCTTGTGCAGGGAAGTCATCATGGCGGGGCTGATCGCCCGGGCCATCGCCATGGTGCCGATGGTGTCCATGTTCGAGGCCACGATGGGGATGCCTTTCCAGCTTCCCTTGCTGTTCAGGAAGCGGTACTCGCGCTCCAGGACCACGCTCGCCCGGGTGGGCGCCTCGGACCGCTTGGGGCGAATCAGGACATCGTCAAAGTCAAGCTTGGGCTCATTGTCAATGCGCATGCGGGTAAGACTCCGCGCCGGCGGCAGATTTCCCGATCGAAGTGCAGACCGTCCGGCTGATACCAGCATAGCCGACCGGAGAGTTCGTGTATCCGGAGAGGAATTCCGGCAAGGCCAGGACCGTGGCGAGACCAGGGACGGATCTGAAAACAGTCGGATCGAAGACGCGATAGGCTCCGGAGTCAGCGCGGGCGGCCAGGCGTGCCAGGAACTTGCCCGGACGTCATCGGGGGCCGGCACGCGCAGCAGTTCGGGGCCGATGACCACCCGGCAAGCACGTGGTGCCTGCGGGCGTAGCCGCCGAGCCTGCTTGCTGGAGCGGTTAACGTTGTCATGATCCGGGGTTAGGAGTATCCTGCCGAAAACTTCGAGCCGGAACCATGCCATCGAGGTGAAAGAGGGGGGAGCGAATGGCGACCAGGGTCACGAGCGTCTTCCTGTACGTCAAGGACGTTCGCCGCTCGCTCGAGTTCTATAACGAGGTGGTGGGCGCGGAGATCCTCCAGGTCCATGCCGAGCACGAGGGTGCCCCGTTCAGCCTGGCAATTCTGCGGATCGAGGACTTCACCCTGATGATCCACCCTCAGGAAGCGCATGCCGACGAGTTCACCGACACCCGCCTGGGCGTCGGCATCCACCTTCAGCTCCAGGTGGACGACGTTGACGCCTTTTACACGCATTGCCTGGACCAGGGGGCGATCCTCAGCGTCTCTGGCGAGCCGGCCGACCAGGCATGGGGCTGGCGCGAGTTCGCCCTGCGAGATCCCGACGGCTTCGTCTGGTCGGTTTACCAGGACAAGTCGGGCGGTCAGTGGACCGGCTGAAAACCAGAGGACGGGCCGGCGCCGTGGTCTGTGGGCTCGCACCTGGACAGCAGCGCCGCGGCGCCCGCCAGCCCGGCGGTCTCCACGCGCAAGACGTGCGGCGCCAGGCGAATGGGCAGCCAGCCAGCGGCCAGCGCCAGGTCGTGCTCGGCTGGGCTGAGCCCCCCTTCCGGACCGATCGCCAGGACGACCTCGCACGGTCCGGTGAGCCGCGGCCAGCGCGAGGGCGGCAGGCCGGCGGGATGCCCGAGGAAACGAAATGGTTGCGCCGAGGAGGCCACCAGGTCGGTCCAGCGGCTCGGGGTATCCAGGACCATCAGCGAGTTCCGTCCCGCTTGCTTGCATGCCTCGACAATCGTGCGCCGCAGGCGGTCCAGCTTCGAACCGCGCGGATCCACCACCGAATGCTCGCAGCGCAGGGGAATCAGCCGCGCCACCCCCAGCTCGGTGGCCTTCTCGACGAGCCAGTCGAACCGGTCGCCCTTGGGAATCGCGGTGGCCAGGGTCAAGATGCAGGGTGCGGGCGTGTCCGGGATGGGCGGACCTTCGGCGACCAGGACGGCGGCGTCCTGACCGGATTCAACGATCCGCGCGGCCGTCGCAAACCCCCGGCCGTCGAAGATTTCCACGACGTCCCCCGGCACGTGGCGGCAGACCCGCAGGAGATGACGCGATTCCTCGGCCTGAAGACTGAAGCGGCCGCTCCGGGGTGGTTCGGGGCAATAAAAACGTCGCGACACGCTCGGCTCCGATTCGGGCCAAAGTCCCTCCCGCATCCTATCCGATTGTAGGGACAGGGTGGGATGCGGCGGCCTCTGGAATCGCGGCTGGGGCCAAAAGCACGCAGCGCATCGTATCGGCGACGACTGGGGAGAGGAGAGCCGTGGAGTGAGCTGGCTCGAGCACTGGGGACTGAAACGGGACCCGTTCGGCGAGCGGGGGGGCATCTATGTTCCGCTTGCCGGGCACGAGGAGGCGGTCGCGCGGCTGCTCCATGCCGTCGATGCCGGACATGCACTGGCCGTGCTCCGTGCGTCGACCGGAATGGGTAAGAGCCTGGTGCTGAGCCGGGCGCTGGCCGAGGCGCGCCATCCGCGCCGCCGATTCGCCCGGGTGCTCAACCCGCTGGACGGCGGACAGCTCTTCCAGAAGCTGGCCGGGGCGCTGGGGACGTTCTGCCCGGACGGCTCTGGCCGGATCCAGGCCTGGCAGGCACTGGAGCAAGCGGTGCGGGCCTGGGTGGCGCAGGGCTTTCAGGTCGTGCTCGCGGTGGACGAGGGCTGGCCGCTGGTTGCAGGCGGCGGCGCCATGGACCTATTGCACCTCCGTCACCTTGCCGGCAGGTCGGCGGGACGCGTCACCGTTGTGCTGGTCCTGAGCGACGAGGGTCTCGAGCCGTCGGGGCTCGTGAACCCCTGGACTCTGGCGATTGGCCTGAAGCCGCTCTCCTGTTCCGAGGTCGAAACCTATCTCTCGGCCAAGCTCGCCGCGGCCGGAAACCGCGAGCAGGTGTTCGGCCAGCGCGCCGCGACCCGCCTGCACCTGCATAGCCGCGGCAACCCCGCGAGACTTGACGGTCTGGCAGCGCTCTGCCTCATGGCGGCCGCCGACCGCAAGCTCGAGGCCATCGCCTCGGGCGTGGTCGAGAACATTGTGGGCCAGTGCCATCTGCCCGAGGAATGCCTGCAAGTCCCATGAACCGGGCCATGAGTGGCGATCAAGACTACCATGTGCCGCTCTGCCTCAGGTCTCCGGAGCCGCGGGAACGGCCCGCCGGCTCTGTTGCACGATCGCGTCGAGAACGACGACGACCTCGGATGCGACCAGGGGCCTGGGTACAAAGCGCGCCAGCCTGTGGTAATCGGTCTTCTTCATGAGATCTGGAGGCAAGGCCAGCCTCGCCAGGAATGATCGAAAAGCGGGATCCAGGAATTCGTCGCTTGCCTTCACGTTGACCCACCAGGGATGGCCCGGATCGCGCAGGGCGGCGGGCGGCATGTTGTCGGTGATTGCCTCTCGCATGGCCTGCTCGCGTGCCGCTGACTCTTGACGCGAGAACAAGGGCCCTGGAGCCCCCAGTTCTTCCTGCGCCCTGGCGAAGGCCAGCAGGGTCTCCGGCTGGCACAGGTAGTTCTCGATCTCGCGCCGCGGCCAGGCATACTCCTGCAACTCCGGCGTGGGTTCCAGTACCTTATCAAGCCGATCACAGAGCGTGAAGCCGACGAGGTCAGGCTTCGCTTCCCGCAGTCCGTAGAAGTGCCGCCTCGCCTTCTGAGGCTGGTTTTGAACGTAGTGGACGAACGGCCGCTCCAGAACGTCGATCGCGGGATGATCCAGAACCCCTGCGAATGCCTGAAGGATGTTCAGGTCCGTCGGGCCCTCCAGGTAGAGCACGAAGCCCGTGAGCTCGGCCTGGTAGAACTGGTCGAATCCGATGTCCTTGAGGGACTTCAAAACCTCCTTGCCGCGATCATCGATGCGATGCGGCTTGCCGACAAACGCCACGACCACGTCCCTGTCGGCGGCCTCGTTGAGCACGACCTCGGAATGGCTGGCGATGACGACCTGGCAGGCTCGCTCGCGCGCCGCGGTGCAGAGAATCTCGTAGATCTGTCTCTGGCGCAGGATCTCGAGATGTGCGTCAGGCTCGTCCAGCAGCAGCACGGTGCGAGGGTTCGCCTCGATGTGCGCGAGCAGAAGAAGCGTCTGCTGCATCCCTCGTCCCGAGGCCGACAGGTCCAGCCGGTATCCTTTCTGGTCCCTGTAGCTCATGGTGAGCTCCCCGCGCTCCGCCAGATAACTGGGCCGCTCGAGAGTCACTCCGAAGAGGCGGAGCATCCGGGCAACGAGCCCATCCCATCGCTGCGATTCATCGTCGGTCGAGGAGATCTGGTAGCACAGGTTGCGCAGGACCTCGGCGGTCCTGCCCTCGCCCAGGCGGACATTGATGGCGCCTTGATCGAGCCTCGTCTCGTTGGCGAGCAGCCCGGACATCGGCGGCAGAAACGCCACTCGAACGACCTTCGCCGGGTCAGGCACCTTCATCCGTTGAGGGTTTTTCCCCTCGGCGAGGCGCAAGGGCCGACAATAGAGGGACTCGTCGTTCGCGTAGTCGAACTCAAGGCCGCATGACCAGGTCTGGTTCGCGGTTGCTCCGTCCACAATGATCTCGACCCGGATGTTCTTCGTCTCCTGCACGCCGTTGGCCTTCTGACCAGCGCGAACGTGCAAATTGCGCCACAGCAATCCGGCATCGGGCACCGGTACGGCGATCAGGTCGCGGCGGTTGATGGTGACGCCTGGTCTCCTGTCCGGCGCTGTTCTTCCCTCGCGCTTTTCGATCCAGCGCCGCAGACCGATGTCCCACAGGGCAATCGCTTGCAATGCCGTGGTTTTCCCCGAGTCATTCGGTCCTATGAGAACCACCGGGCTACCCAGTTCGACGACGACGTCGTGAAACCTCTTGAAGTTCCTGATCTGGATTCTCGTCAGCATGAACGGCTCGATTTCCTCATCGGCTCATGAATTTCGCCGTTCGGACGGCCATCCCGTGCACGCTCAGACGCAGACAGACTGCACGTTCATGGGAAAAGCTCGCTTTCTCTCCTAACATAAGACCCGAGGGAATGGAACGGCAGGGACGCCGGAGGAGGAACCCCGCGTCATCGACACCGACATCGGCAGCGAGCGGGCCCTGAAGCAGGCGGCCTCGGTGCGCCCCCGCGCAGGCTGCGCCGGCCCAGATCGAGCCATACCTGGCGGCGCCTCAAACGCGGGTAGATTCCCGGTGCCGCCTCGTGATAGCATCTGAGAGTTACCTCCTCCTTTTCCTGGTCCCGGATCAAGCTTCTGCTCATGAGCCAACCGACGGTCCCTCTGAAAGAGCCCTACCAAGCCGCACTGCTCGCCTGGCTGGTTCCCGGGCTTGGCCACTTCTACCAGGGGCGTACCGCAAAGGGCTGGCTGTACGCGATCTGCATTCTCGGGCTCTACTTCGCGGGCTTCTTTCTGGGCGAGGGCAAGATCGTCTACTGGCGCTGGATCAACCCGCTCAACAACCCCGAGAAGTTCTGCCTCTACTACCTGGGGCAGTTCTGGGTCGGACTGGCGGCCTTGCCCGCCTTGATTCAGGGCACCATCCACACGCTCTGGCCCGACACGGGCCAGCTGCTCTGGGGATTCATGGCCGAGCCTTCCCAGAACGTGCTCAACGGCCTGCAACCCCGGCTCAGCAAGCTGGTGGAGATTGGCACCATCTACACGACGGTCGCCGGGCTGCTGAACGTGCTCGCGATCTACGACGCTTTTGAAGGCCCGGCGTACATCGAAGCGGAGGAGCCCGCCGACGCCGGCACGAGCGCCGTCGCCGCCGGTACCCTCGTCACCGGCGAGCCGGTCAAGGCCGGAGGTGCCGCATGATCATGGCACCCGCGAACGTCTACTGGCTGGTGCTGCCCCTGGTCATGGTGATCAGCCTGGTCTACTCCGCCTCGCGGCACGAATCATGGCCGAGGATCTGGATCCACGCCGCCCGGCTGTCGCTCTGGATCCTGGGCATCCTCATCGGCACGACGGCCCTGCTGCTGCTGATCAATACCCAGGTGTGACATCGCGGACCGCGGACGGGACTGGGCTCCGGATACAGCTTCGTGGACCGTGCGCGGGCGCGGCCGCGCGGTCCCGAAGATGAGCGCCATGCTGGCGAGTTGCATGGCCACGAGCGGCAGGTAATGCATGGCCATGCGGGCCGTCCAGAGTGGCCAGACAAACTCTCTCAGCGGCGCCTCGACGTACTGCGGAACGCGTCCCCCCGCGCCCTGGAAGAGCAGCATGAGCGCACCGCCGGCGAGCGAGAGCAGCACGGCAAGTGCGGTCGCAATCCCGGTCCAGCGCCCTTCGCCCGCCAGGCTGGCGGCCACGGCGATCATGGCGAACGGGATCAACGGCAGCAGCAGGCGGGGACCGGTCGACCAGCCGCCGGTCCACTCGGGATAGCTCAGGTTCACCCCGAAAAGTGCCGTGGCGATGGACAACGAAACCAGGGCCAGGCCCGGCCGGCGGCAGCGCCTGTTCAAGGCTAGCACGGGCCATCCGGGCAGTGCCAGCAGCAGGATGGGCGCGTAAAAGAAGAGCCCGCGATACTCGCCCCAGAGCAGCCGGGTGATCAATCGGCCGTCGGGCATGCGCAGGCCCAGCGGGTTTTGCCGGTTGTGGACCCTGGCGAACTGGGGCGTGGCTTCGTGGAAATAGCCCATGTCCCAGGGCGAGCCGAAGGTGAACAGGTTGTAGCCCAGCACGAGCAGAACGGGCGCGGCCGCGCCAAGGCCGAAGTATGCCAGGGCGTCGGGCCTGCGCTGGCCCCTGAGACACTGGAAGAGCAGGTAAAGACCAAGTATCGCCGAGGCCGGGGCCACCTGGAGCTCGGTGGCCGGCGCGTACGCCGCCAGGAAGCCGGCGATTCCCGTGCGCAGGGCGTCCCGGCGGTTTCCCGGTCGGGCAATCAAGACGAATGAGCCCAGCAAGGCCAGGGCGCTGAGCTGGTGGCCGTAGGCCAGAGTCGCGTACACGTAGGCCGGCGTGGCCAGGCCGTAAGCCAGTCCCACGAGCGCGGCCCGGCGCGGTGAGCATCCCAGCTCGCAAGCCAGGCTCATCAGCAAGACGGCCGTGCATGCCGTGAAGAACCCCGACGTGCCCAGCGTGATCCAGTAGTCGGCCGGCCAGTACTTCTGGTCCTCGGCCGAGGAATGCAGCGGGTGCGCGGGGAGCCCGAGAGCCAGCCTCGCCAGGCCGTAAGGAATGGTGGCCACCAGCGAGAAGCCGGGGAGCTTGTCGCAGTAGTAGTGGCCCTGAAAATGGGCGATGTCACGCGTGTGCCCGTCAAGGCCGTCCAGGCAAACGGTTCCCCGGTCGGCCAGGGCGTAGGTGAGGATGAGCCGGCTGGCGGTGTTCCAGTCACGCGAATGCCGGAAGAAGGCATAGCTGGAGAGCAGCAGCAGAAAGACCAGCCAGTGCACGCGGACCCGGGGGAGTGTCATCCGGGCCTCGGGAAAGAGCGCGGCCGGCGCAGCCGCAGCAGCAGTGCCTCGGCGGCGATGCTCATCGGCAGGGCCGCCAGCAGGGCCGCCGGCGCCTGGATGGGCAGCAGATAGCGGTCCCATGCCATGGGCAGGTACGCTGTGACCACGGCCACCGCGAGCGCTTCCCAGACCACCAGGGCCCAGGCGGCGGGCACCTGCCCCAGGGCCGCTTGCTGCTTGCCCAGCCGGATGGCGGCGAGGGCGCCGCTGATCACCCAGGGCAGCCAGAGGAGCACTCCGGCGTCCTGGGCTCGGTCGTAACGGCGGGTTGAATCCGACTGGCGCGGGCCGAGCGGCCCGAAACGTCCGAAGCCCTGCACGAGAACCACGGCGGCCCTCCCACCCAGGCCGTGCAGCGCATTGTGCGGGAACATGACCTGCTGGTCGGCGGAGACCCGGGCACGGTGCTTCACCAGGAAACCAAGCCGCTGCCAGCGTGAGAGCGCGGCGACGGTCTGGATCTGGGGCGGCAGGGCGCCGCCGGGCTGGGCCGTCATGAACGGGTTCAGCGCGATGAAGACGGCCCAGGCCGCCACGACGGCTCCCCCCGCGCCGGCACCGAGGCGAAGGTGCGCGGACCGTGTCACGAACGGCAGGGCCGAGGCAAGACCGGCCCAGCTCACCAGCACCAGCAAGGCGAGCACGCCGCTGAACTTCGAGAGGATCGCCAGGCCCGCAACGCCTCCGGCCGCGATCAGCCAGCGCACGCCCGCCGCGGCACCGTCCCTACTCACCACCCGCTTGCAGCCTTTCAATCCCAGAACCAGGGCCAGCAGCAAGAACGCCTCGCAGGAAGGCTCGGACATGGCGCGGTGGGCGTGCAGGGCGTAGAGCGGGTTGATGGCCAGCAGCAGTGCCGCAATGGCGCCGGTGCACTGATCCCGGATCATGGTGCCCAGAGCAAAGACCGCCGCGCAGCCGATCGCCCCCAGGAGGACCGAGGGCAGCCGGGCGATCAGCAGGTCGAACGAGGTGCCCCAGCGGTACGAGGTATCGTCATACCATTTCAGGGCATTGCGGGGCGCGGCGCGCGATCGCGGCGGCGCGAAACGCCAGGTTGATCCAGTACTTTGGCAGGGGAACCAGGTCGTAGCCCGGAGTATCAAGCCAGGAGATGTCATTGAGCTTGCCGGCAAAGACGAGATCGGGCTGGTACGACTGGGTGATGTAAGCATATTCGTCCACGAACGGCGCATTGCGCAGGCCCAGGCTGAAACAGGCAGCCGCGACCAGGCCGATGAGCCAGAAGAGGGCGGCCGGCGATCGTGCGCTGCCATGCGTTTTCGCCGATTGCAAAGCCTGTGATGTCGGCATCTTGGCTGGGTCTCGGGGTGAAGCCTGGGAAAGTTTAACGACTGCACGAGATGAACTTTAGACCTGATTCTAGAAACCCACTTGAATCTTTGGCAACCATCCGATTGTCGGCTAAGTTTCAGCGACTGCCCAGATTGACCTGGGTTGTCGGCCACGGTTGCACACCCTTTGGCGCCGATAGGGCGGACTGTGCGGGCCAGGTTTGCCAGCCGCGGGATCGGCTTCCGGCCGATTCCGATCTGGACATCCTGGCGTCTGCGGGCCAGGAACCCTCTCGTCGCGTCCGGGAACCGTCAACGATCCCCTTTGAGCAGCACCCCGAGCATCCCGATGCGCGTCTTCGCTTTTGACCACTGGCAGTGCTTCGCCTCGCGCCGGGTTCCCCGGCCGGCCAGAAAGGCTGCCGGCATGTCGCCGTCTCGATGGCTGGTCCGGATCAAGGCCGGGGCGCGACCGTGTGTCGTGCCGTCGCCCACCGGGCCGGAGCCTGCCTCGTGCAGCCGTGGCCGGTTCGATTCGCGGGAGGATGCCGGAAAACGGGAGAAAACTGAGATGTTCCGCTTGCGATGGTTTCGTGCCCGCGGGATCAACCGCGGGAAGCCAGGCCTGCCCGGCGGGCATGGCCGAAGGCTCATGGCGCTCGGGCTCCTGCTGGCTGGATGTCTGCTTCAGACCGGCTGCCAGTCGGGCCCGTTCAGTCCCTGCGGCTTCGTGGGCCGCACCACCAGCTTCCTGACGCGACCGTTCCGCCACGGTTGCAGTAGCTGCGGCTCCGAGGTCGTGGCTGACGGAGGATGCTTCCCCAGCGGAGTGCCCGTCGGAGTGGGCGCCGCTCCGGTCGTCGTGCCGGGCGGAACTGTCATTCCAGGCGGGACCACGCCGTCCAACGTGCAGGACTCCCCGACCAATCTCGAGGCCGTGCCCCAGGCCAGCCCCGGCTCTTCGCCGGTGCGGTCGTACCCGTCCAACACCGGGAGCACCAGCACCAAGGGCAAGACCTCGAGCTATGAAACCCAGAGGGGCGATCCGCGAATCTACGGTTACACCGGCAGTTCCGTGGCTCGCAGCTTGACCTCGACACCTGTGCCGGCCACCCGGTCGGCGCAGGAGTCTGCCCAGCGGCTGGCCTCCTCGTCGCGCGACGAGCTGCCAGCCGAGGCCGCCGAGGTGACCGGATCCGCCTCGAGCATGCTTGACCACCTGCCGCCACTGGACCTGCCCGGCGACGTGACCGAGAGGACGGTCACGCCACCGCCGGCCCCCGCGGCGCCACGCACCCTGCCACCCACGAGACCGGCCGCCACGCCGGCGGCAGCGCGGCCGACGGCGCCACCGCCGGCGCCGGCGCCCTCGGCTGCCTCCAGCCCGGAGAATCATGCCGCCAGCGGACGTCCCGAGAGCGAGCCCGACCCGGCGGTGACCGAGGCGGGCCTGCCGGGCGCCGAGGTCTCACGATCCACGAGCGGGGCGCCCGGCATCCGCCGGTTCGTCGCCGTCGATCTGAAGCTGGCGGCCGGCTCCGCACCGACACCTGCCGGGCTCGACTGGCTCTCCGAGAAGGGCTACAAGACCCTTGTCGACCTGCGGCCGTCGTCCGAGACCGATCTGGCGTTCATCGCCGAGACCGCACGCCGCGGCTTGCGTTACGTCGCCCTGCCCGTGGATCGGACGACGCTCGACCGCGCGCACGTGGCACGCTTCGACCTGGAGGTCGCCATGGGCGAGGCCCGCCCGCTCTACTTCTTCGACTCCGACGGCACCCGCGCAGGCGCTCTCTGGTACATCCGGCGGATCGCCGTGGACCGGGTCAGCAACGAGATCGCGCGCCGCGAGGCCGAGTCACTGGGACTGAAGAACGAGGAGTACTGGACCGCCGCGCGGCAATACCTTGAACACCTCGAGCAGGAACGCACCCAGGCACGGCGAGAAAGCACCACGTCGACCGATCCGGCCCCTCCGCCATCCGCAACCGCCAGCCCCGATCGCGCGGCCTCGAACGAGCAGACCCGACCGTCGCACGCCGCGCTGGTTCCGCCGCTCTCAGCCTCGGCCTCCCGATCGCTGCTGTCTTCTCACTTGCCAACCCCTTCCTATCCCGCACCCGTCCAGAGCACCGGCTGGCAACCGTACGCCGCCATCCTGGCAACGGGCGTCGGTCTTCCCCTGGCCCTCTGGGGCCGCTCCGCGGTTCCCGTCATCCTGACCCGGACTCTGGCCAGTCTGCCGGCACCGGCGCGACGATCGAGAGCACTTCCCCGCGCGTTGGATGCGTGAAGCTGACCTGCCGCGCATGCAGCGCGATCCGCGGCTTCCCATCCTTGGCATCCAGTCGTGTCACGGACCCATACTTGAGATCGCCCATGATCGGCAAACCGCGGCCGGCGAGCTGAACCCGGAGCTGGTGGCTTCGACCCGTGGCGGGACGCAGTTCCAGCTTGCAGAGCTTGCCGACAGGACCCAGGACCCGGTAACTCACCCGGGCCACCTGCTCGTCTCCGCCGGGATCATCGATCCGGTGAACGCGATTGAGGCGGCGGTCCTTCTCCAGGAAGTCCACCCACTCGCCCTCGGCCGCGGGCGGCCGGCCCTCGACGATGGCCCAGTAAATCTTGGCGACCTGGCCCGAGCGGAACTGCGCGGAGAGCCGACCTGCCGCCTTGCTGGTGCGGGCCAGCAGCACCACCCCCGAGGTGGGACGGTCAAGCCGATGGACCAGGCCGACATAGACGTTCCCCGGCTTTCCGTAGTGCGTTTTCAGGTAGTCTCGCGCCCACGAGACGAGGCACGGGTCGCCGCTCGCATCGCCTTGCGAGAGCAGCCCCGCGGGCTTGTTCACCGCCAGGCAGTGATTGTCCTCGTAGAGGATGTCGATGGTCATCCGCCGCCCGCCGTGGTCAAGCCTGTTCCTCGGCCACCTCGAAGACCCGTTTCACCAGGATGGTCGCGTACGAGCCCTTGCCCAGCTCGAAACTCATGGTCACGGCGTGGCGGCCTGCGTGGAGCTCGTCGTCGGACCCCGCGGCCTGGAGGTTCCCGGGACGAAGAGGGGCTGCCGCACTCCCTTGGAGAGGAAGACGTCCTTCAGGTGCCGCACGCGCAGGTCGTTCCAGGAGAGGCCGAACGGCTCCAGGACCTCGGCGATGATCGGTCCGTGCGGCTCGCCCGGCAAGGGCGTCCGGGCGGATGGAAGCGGCAGCGGCGCCGCCTCGAGCTTCTGGCGCTGCTCGGGCTCCAGCGCCGCGGGAATGTCAGCAGGGCAGCCTTCATGTCCACCACCGCGCGCTGTTCGGGCCGGGTCTGTGCTCGACCCAGCGCGACAGCAACAGGTTCCAGAGATGGCTCTGGAACGCCGAGAAATAGAGCGAACGAAGCTGCCGGTTGAGCCGGGCGAACGCGCCGCGACAGTCGGCCGGATGATCGACCAGGTAGGTCACGATGCTCCGGGCGGACGACCGGTCGAGGCGGGCCTTGGCCTCGGCCCAGCGGCCCCAGCACTCGCGCAGGATCGCCTTCTGCGCCTTGTCCGCCGAGCGGTCAAACGGCAAGGGCTCGGCCAGGGCCAGCCAGAGCGCTCGCTCGTGATCGCCGCGCAGCCAGGCTTGGCCGATGAACTCGCCGGAGCGGCCCAGCGAGCCGAACCGCTGGTCGTCGAAGTAATTCGGCAGGCCGTCGGCGGTGACCGATTGCAGCCGTTCCAGCGCGCGCTCGGTCTCGGCGCGGCTGAGGTCGCGCACGACCAGGCGAAACCGGTTGCCGTGGAAGTGCTGGGGGCCGTAAGGATGATTCAGCCGGCCGATGGGCTGGAGCTCGAAGCTCGTCTGGTGGAGCGCCCGGTCCGGCCCGTCGCGGATGGTGAGATACTGAACCGTCGCGGCGTGCCTGTCCTTCAGCCCGCCATAGCTGATGCGCTGGCTCGCCAGGTTCCAGCGCCGGCAGACCGCCTCGACCGCCTCGATGGTGCCCAGCCCACGCTTGCTGAGGCGATACAGGACGTGCCGCCCCGTGGCGCCGGCTCCAGCGACGTCAACTCCTCGACCTGGAAATCATCGGGGGTGCACTTGAGCTTCATGGACGACACGGGCGGGCCTGGCGGCCTGGCAGCTTGGCGGACGGACGGCGCTCGGGTGCCGCGGTGCGCGACCCGCGCGGGCCGTGCCGCCGATACGATCCAGGCCGGACGCCTGTACCATCCTAACAGCCGCACGCCGCCGGCGGAAATCCGGAATCGTGCTCGCAAGCGGCTGGATGCGGAGCGGCCGGCCAGGAATCAGGAGCCTCCGGTCGCCGTCTCGATCGTGCTGGCGTCGTTGGCCCAGATGCCGTGCGTGCTATCACCCACTGCGTTGATCGCGGTCATCACGGCCACGAGGATGAGGGCCAGGAGCACCGCGTATTCCACCGCAGTGGCCGCCTGGTCATCCCGGTAGAATTGCAATAACGGCCTGAACATCGCAATACCCTCAGAGAAAATCCGGGATCGTGTCTTGTCGTGGTCGCGCCCGCGGGATTCCAATGGACCTGAACTCGAATCACCTGGCCACGGCGGGTTGGGACTTCTTGAAGAAGCCTAGGCTCCCTCCTTCGCCCGGTCAAAAGCGCTGACTCGAATACCCTCAGTCCCACCTTCCCCGCATGGCCGGCGCGGCTTCCGTCTGAAAAAGTCCCGGAATGATGATGAATTCCAGCGAACCGCAACGATCTCAGCTTCCCTCCTTGCCCATCCTGAACAATCCGCAGGTCCCCGCCCGGAGCCAGAGCGAGAAATACGGATCGCTCTTTTATCTCGGCATCCTGGGTCTGGTCATCGTGATCGCGTTGGTCAGCTGGTTCGGCTATCGTGCCTGGACGCTGCGCGACGTGTGGGCACGCATCTACGTGCTGAACGACGCGCGCCAGCCCGAGGTCCGCCGGGTGCAGGCCGCTTACGCGCTGAGCCGCGATCCGCGCGTCGAGCAGCGCCAGTTGTGGGACCTGAGCCTGAGCCGGCAGATTCCCGACATGGCCCGTGCGGTCACGGCCGAGGGCATCGGTGTCGGGTTCGTGGCCGAGGATCCGCAGGGCTACGTGACCGCCCTGGCCCGCAGCCCGGACTGGCCCGGCTGGCTGCGGCTGGCGCTCGTGCGGCCTCTGGCCTACGCCGCGACCCATGGACACGCCATCTCCCGCGAGCGGCTGGGCGAGATCTGCCGGCTGCGCGACCCGATCCTCCGCCTCTGGGCACTCTACGCGCTGGCCGTGCAGACCCGGCCGGACCCCCAGACGAGCGTCGAGATCCAGCAGGCGGCCGTCTCCAGTGCCCCGGAACACGAGCTTGCCGCGCTCTTGCTGGAGGCCGTCCAGTGCGACGAGCCGCACCGCATTGCACTCCTTGACCGCGCCACGCTCTGGAACCGCGAGCATCACCAGGAGACCGCCCGCATCTGGCAGGGCTGGACGGTGCAAGGCAATTCCATCACGCCAGCGGCCGCGCCGTGAGAGAGCGCGTCAGCGCTCAGGGTCTGGCTCGCAGCGCGCGGGCGACGGCCTGGTGAGTCTCCGGGCCTTTCAGGTCCGTGGCGATGAGCCGGCCATCGGGCCCGATGAGCACCATCTGGGGTGGGAACTCGACCCCCAGCGACGCGGCGATCGGATCGCAGATCTCGCCCTTGATCCCCAGGAACCGCTGCTCCCAGCGCAGGCCGCGATGGGCCGCATAGCGCCGTGGTGCGTCCGGCTGGAGGTCCATGCTCAGGCTGACCATGGCGAAACGCGGATCGGAGCCGAAGTCCCTATCCACCTCTTCCAGGAAGGCAAGATCGGCGATCGACTCCTCACGGTACGTCGCCCAGAAATGCAGCAGCACAAACCTGCCGCGGTAGGAAGCCAGATCGAAGGGCCGTCCGTCCGCGGCGTTGCGGGAGGAGGCGGGCACGAGGTCGCCGGTCTTGAGCTGGTTCAGCCGGTACACGTCGAGCCGGATCGTGCCCAGGTCGAGCGGTTCGTCGCTGCGGCCGCCCGGCATGGAGGGTACCGTGAGCGCGCGCCAGGCGAGTGCCCGCAGCTCGAACGCGTCGTTGCCGGTGCGCGCGCGGAAAGGGAGCCTCAAGGCGTATTGCCCGGCGGGGACGTCGTCGATGTGGAAGGCGCCGGCCTCGTCGAGCTCGACGGCGTACTTGCGGTCCTGCTGGTAAGCGTTGCGGCCCTCGGCGGTTTTGTAGTAGCTTTCGTACCAGGCGTTCCGCTGATCCCGGTTGAACCCGGGGAAATCGTCGGGTTGACGCGGCTCGGGATGGATGGCGCTGAGCTCGGCGAAGCCCGGGACCAGGTTCGCCAGCGCGAAGCCCGCGGGGGCCTGGATCCGGCCGATCACGGGTCGGCCGCGACCACCGACCTCGATGGCGACGGTCTGGCCCGGCTTCACTTCCACGAACTCCGGGTTCGAGGGAACCCAGCCGCGGTGGTCCGGGGTATCAACGTAGCGATAAACAGTGAGCGCGCCGGGCGTCACGCGCTCGAGCACGAAGCGGCCCTGAGCGTCCGTCTGGGTCTCGTAGTCGTCCCGGCCGTAGAACGGTGAGTTGTTCAGCCAGGCACTCACCTTCCGCCGCGCCGCCGGGTTCTTACCGATCCTCAGTACCCCCTCGATCCGTCCCCACGGCTTCAGCTCCACGTCGGCAGAACCGCCGTGGCGTGCCGATTTCAGGACGCCAAAGCCCTGGTCGTGCACCGCGACGACCGCAGCCGGACCTTCCTGGGGCCGGAACGTGAAGCGGCCATCCGCGCCTGTTCGTGTGTGGGTGGCCGTGCCGACGGTGAGGTTCGTGACCAGCCGGCCATTCTCGAGCCGCACATGGTTGTCGGAGTTGCTCAGGGAAACCTCGGCGCCCGCCACGGGCCGGCCATCGGGTCCGCGCACGACCCCCGTGATCGGCGTTGCCTTGCGCAGCTTGAAGTCGTGGGCAATGTCCTCGGCATCGTCGCGAAAGCCGATCAGCTCGGCGGGCAAGTAACCTTCGGCCTCGATGCGAATCGAGCGCGGCTGGCCCTGGTCCGGGAACAGGCCGCCCTGAAGATCGAACCGGCCGCCCGCCATGTTCGGGAGGTTGCTCCCCTGGCGCAGCCATTCCACGCCGGCTCCCGGCCGGTGCGGGCCCCAGCCGCGAATGAGCGTGAAGCGATCGATCGGCTGACCGGTCTCCGCGTCGGTCACCCTGCCGTGCAGGTGCAAAGGACGATGCATGGTGATGGTGATCTTCCGGCTGCCGGCCTCGAGACGGCGGCCGATCGCTTCCTCGAAGCCCGGCTTGCGGAGGTCGAGCGCGATCTCGTCGGACGTGGGCGCCTGGGGCCACTCGAACCGGCCTTCGGTATCGGTGACGGCATTCCAGTCCAGCCAGCCAGCCGGAAGGATCTCCGACGCTCCCACCCATGCCCCGGCCACCGGCCTGCCCTGAGAATCGAGCACCCGGCCTGCGAGCGGGCTCAACCTCGTGAGCTGGATGGTTTGCGGGGGGATGGACGGCGTGACAAGCAACGACTTGACGGCCGCGGCCAGGCCGGGCGCCTGCACGCTGATGCTTACCGAGCGGCTCTCGGGCGCGGCCCAGTGGCCGAACTGGAACCGCCCGGCGGCATCGGTCGTGGTCCGGTTGAAACAGCGCGTGCCCACGGTCTGGTCGAGCACGACCAGGGCCCCCGCGACCGCTCCGCCGTCGGGTCCGACAACGCGGCCCCCAACCTGTCCGCCCTGTTTCAGCGTGACGACGCAGGTCCCCGCTCGCGCCGCGGCGACACTCACCTCCGCCATCGCCGTCACATGATCGGTATGGCTGACGCGAAGGCCCATCGCGCTGTCTTTTCCATTGCGGACCGCCGTGGACGGCAACGACTCGGACCGCCAGCGCCCCTGTGCGTCGGTGAGCGCACCGGCAACCTCCTCGCCCTCCGCGACGACCGACCAGTGAAGGACTCGCGCCCCGGCGATCGGCCGGCCTTGCTCGTCGACGACCTTGCCACCCATGTGCAGGCCGCGTTCCAGCCCGATCACCGGGTCTTCCGGAAGGCTTGCACCTTGCCAGCGGATGAACCTGGGTACATGGCCCTCCGCCGCGGCCACGACGTCGACGGCCGCGATGTTCTCGCCCGCCAGCTCGATCGAGTACCGCCCTGCCTCGTCTGTCCGGGCGATGATGGGAACCGATGACTTGCCACCCCGCACCTGGACCCAGACCGATGCGCCGGGTAACGGGCGGTTCTCGGCGGCCGAGCGGACCTCGAGCTGAAGTTTGCGTTCGTGTTCGGGCTTCTGGTCCGCCACGCGTTCCTGGGCGAGGGGTGGTGCGGCTGGATCCGGCCGGGCAGCCTGGTTCCGGCGGTGAGCGAAGCCAAAGGCGGCGAACGAGGTCGCCACAAGTACGGTGATGAGCGACAGGGCCGCGATCCCGCGGAGTGTCGATTGGCCCAGTCCCACGGACCATTCCACCAGTCCAGCGCCCGGTCCCATGGCAGGGCCAGACGGCCACGCTGCCTCGCAGGCGCGGAGCGTTGCGTCGGCCAGCGATCGAGGCAGACTCACGGGCAGCACCTGCGCTAAAGGGAAGGCCGACGCCACCGGATCGAGCCGCCTGCGTTCCAGCCGCCCGCGGAGTTGCGCTCGGCCCCGCGCCAGGCGGCTCTGCACCGTGCCCAGCGGGCAGCGCAGTTGCTTCGCGGCTTCGGTGTAGGTCCGGCCTTCCAGGTCACAGAGGATCAGGACGTCCCTGTAGCGCCTGGGCAGCCGGGCCAGCTCGCCGTCGATCAGGCCCACGATCTCGGCGTCCTCGGCGCGCTGCGAGGGTCCGGGTGCGGGGTCGGCGAGCAGAGCGCTCCGGTCCAGGGCCCGGGCTCCGCGCGTTTGCAGGCGTCTCCGCAGCCGCAAGGCCGTGCGGCGGGCCACTCCGTAGAGCCAGGCACCCAGCCGGCCGGGGTCGCGGATGGAGCCGGCTCTGCGAACCAGGACCAGAAACGTGGTCTGGAAGGCATCCTCGACATCTTGCGGTTCGCGCAGGACGCGCTGGCACACGCCCAGCACCATCGGCCCGTGCGCGGCGATCAGCGCGCCGAGTGCACGGCCGTCACGATGAGTGGCGAACCGCTCCAGCAGTGCGCGCTCATCCAGACCCGCGACGGTCCCTTGATGCAGTAGCTGGTCGATGGAACGAAACAGGACCACTGGCTCGACCGGCATTGCTGGGCTCCCTGGTGACAGTGTGTTCCTGCCATGATACTGCGGGCAACCCGGAGCTTTGTTCCCGCTTTTTTGCGTGGCGGGCTCGGCACGCCTTCGATCAGGGGGTGGCGGGTTGGCGGTCCGGCCATCCGCGGAGCGTGAGCCGCACCCAGTTCAGCGCGAGCTTGGCGGAGCGCCGCTGGATGATATCACGGGGCTGTTCCGGGCCAATGTCCAACCGCCGGGTCTCAACGCCGGACGGCGTGGCCAGGCCAAGGTAAACCAATCCCACAGGCTTCTCGGCCGTGCCGCCGGTGGGCCCCGCCACGCCGGTGGTGCTGATGGCGAGGTCGGCGCCCAGGCGGTCGCGGGCGCCCGCGCCATGGCCGCGGCGACCTCGGGGCTGACCGCGCCGTGGGCCTGGATCAGCCCGGCCGGCACGCCCAGCAGCGCGGTCTTCGCCGCGTTCGAGTAGCTAACCACGCCACCCAGGAAGAACGGGCTCACCCCGGCGATGGCCGTGATGAGCTGGGCGACCAGCCCGCCGGTGCACGATTCGGCCGTGGCCAGGGTCGCTCCGGTGCGCAATAAGTCCAGGACGACGGCGTCGGAGACGTCCGTGGTGCCCTCGCCCAGGACCAGGTCGCCGAACCGCTCATGAATCATCGCGGCGGTGGCCTCGGTCTGCTGGAGCGCCTCGTCCGGGGTGGCACCCTCGCCGCGGATCCGCAGGCTGATGGTGGCGTCGTGCGCGGTGATTCCCACCTCGGGCACACGGCCGCGGGCCGTCAGGTCAAGGGCGCTGGCCTCGATGTCGGACTCGCCCCGCCCGAAGAGGTTGATCTTGCGCTCGAGGATCACCCGGCCGCCCCAGCCGAGCTGCCGGAGCCTGGGCAGGACCTGCTCGTGGAACATGATGCGCATCTCGGAAGGGACGCCGGGCAGGCAGGCGAACGTGGCCGTGCCCAGCCCCATCCAGATTCCCGGTGCGGTGCCGACGCGGTTTGGCAATGGGCCCGCGCCTTCGGGAACGAGCGCCTGGACCTTGTTCCGCTCGGCCATTGGCCGGTTGCGGCGGGCGAACATGGCGCGGATTGCCTCCAGCGACGCGGGGTCCTCGCGCAGGGCCACACCGGCCGTCACGGCTAGCGCCTCACGCGTCAGGTCGTCCTGCGTCGGACCGAGTCCGCCTGTGACGATCACCAGGGCGGCCCGGCCCGCGGCGATCCGAAACGCCGCGAGATGGTCGCCGAGCTGGTCGCCGATCGTCGTGTGGAACCCCACCGGAATGCCCAGGGCCGCCAGTTCCCGGCTCAGCCACTGGCTATTGGTATCCAGCCCCTGGCCGCTCAGCAGCTCGCTGCCGATGGCGATGATTTCGGCTCTCATGAACGTGAGTTCCTGCCTGTGGGCAGAGCATCTCCGGGCGCCATCCGGGCGTGCGCCCAGTCTACCAGGTTCCGCCGGTTCCTGCCGCTTTTCCGAGAACCCGGTTGCAGGTGTGCCGTGTCTCCTGGTTATGATGACTCAAGCGGAGTCTTTGCCGATTGTCCAGCCGAGATCTCGAGCCAGGGAGACAGCGGATGGGGCGGGGAGTTCGTACATCATGGCTGTGAGCGTTCTGCAACGACCGACACTGGTGCTGAACCGCCACTGGCAGCCAGTTCATGTGGCCACCGTGGCGCGGTCGCTCGTCCTGCTCTGGAACCACGCCGCTCATGTCGTGGATCCGGACAACTTCCAGCTCTATTCGTGGGCGGACTGGGCGAAGCTAACCCCGCAGGACGGCGAGCTCTTCATCCGCACCGTGCGGTTCCGGCTGCGCGTCCCCGAAGTCCTCACGCTGACACATCACGATCGTCCGCGGTACAACGCCGTGACCTTCAGCCGGCGCAATCTCTTCAAGCGAGACCATTCCACGTGCCAGTACTGCGGAGGCCGACCCGGCACGTCGGAGCTGACCATCGACCACGTGATTCCGCGCTCGCAGGGAGGGCAGACCACCTGGGAGAACTGCGCACTGGCCTGTGTCGCCTGCAATGCCCGCAAGGCGAACCGCACTCCCGACCAGGCCAGCATGAAACTGCGCAAGTCTCCCATCCGGCCCGCCTGGAAGCCGCTCTACGACGCTTCGTCGGTGCGCATCGCCTCGTGGTCCCGGTTCCTCTCCGACGCTTACTGGAACGTGCCGCTCGACGAGGCCGACTGAGCTGAGCCGGCACAGCACCGATCGACCGAAGCAGTTCGCTCGACCCATCCTCAAGCTCGTTGCGACGGAGCGTGCCGCCGGCTGATCATCTGCGACGCCCTGCTCAGCGAAAGCAAGGCCGGCGCCTCGATCCGCGGCCGGATGACCCGCGACCGGATGACCCGCGACCGGGCCCGCGAAACCGGAGCCTGAATGGTGATGCGGATGTTCGGGTTGCTCAGGTCGCTGATCAGGCTCGCGGCGCGGGGCGAGCCCAGCCCGGTCGCCTGGTCGTAGCCCGCGGTGGCCCGGTGGCCGCTGGAGCCGGCGGTCACGTCGTGAAAGTCCGCCGCGGAGACCGAGTAGAGCAGCGGTAAGGTCTGCGAGGGACCGTCCAGGGTCGCTACCCCCTCGAGCGTCCGCCCCTGGTCGGCCACGGCGACGATGCCGGCGAAGAGCTGGGCGGAAAGACTGGTACCGCCGTAGACCGACCATGACGCCTGGGACGAGTTGGGGTCGACCAGCAGGACCGGAACGCCGGTACCGGGGTCGGCCAGCATCGCGACGTCGGGAGTGGAGCGCCGCGCGCTGCGCTGGACGGCCCGCTGATAGCTTGGTTCCGACTCGAGCACGCTGTAACCCCCTCCGCTGCCGGACCAGGCCGTTTCCAGCAGCATGTTCCCCGCGGCGTCAACCCACAGCGAGGTGCCGCCGACGCCCACGACGTTGGGCGAGGATGCGGGCCAGCCTGCCCCTCCGGCAGCACCGTTGTCACCGCTGGCCGTCACGAAAGTCACGCCGTTGTGCCCGGCCGGCGTCGTGAAGATCGGGTCGTAAGCGGCCTGACCGCGGAACTCCCCCCCGCCCCAGCTCATCGAGACCACCGAAACGCCTGGCAGCGTGCGCGCGAAATTGACCGCGGTCATCAGGTCGGCGGTGCTATCCGATGCGGCCTCGACCACGATGATCGACGCACCGGGGGCCATCACGTGGCTCCATTCCACGTCCAGGGCTTCTTCCTGGGCCCAGCCGAGGTTCGTCGTCGACCCGGCCAGGTCAAGCTGCAAGACCGGAGGGTTGAACAGCCCGTAGGTTGCGTCGAACGCCCGCAATTCGGCCGTGACGTTCGGGTTATGGTACGCGCCGATGATGGCGATGGTCTGCCCCTGGCCGGTACCCGCGTGCGACTGCCCGTTGATATTGAAGGCCACGGAGTTCATCCCGTACGCCTCCCGCACCTGCGCCGGAGTCAGCATCGACAGCAGGCTTCGATCCTCCAGCGGCTCGCAACCAGCGCGAAGCGTTCGACGAGGTCGGCGGGGCATGGTGCCATCTCCAGGTGCGGTTCGCCGAAACGATCAGCGTACTGACGGTGCTAGCAACAGTATGAGCGCCAAAGTGCGATTTGAAAGGACAAAAAATGAGATTCTCCATCCTCGGTCGCCGGCGCCATGTCCAGGCTGCGTGCATGATCCGGGCAAATCAAGTCTACTGCGCGATCAAACTCGATCGCTCGACCCGGGGCCGCGTGGTGTTGACATTCCGAAACCCTGGCACCTCCACAGGGCCTGCCGCCCGAGGCCTTCCTCCGGCCGAGCACGGCATGATGATGCTTCCCCTGCCTTGCCGGCGGCCGGTGAGGACGAAGGCATCCATCCCCATGGGCTCCAGTCTCTTCCCTTGCGACGACCGATGATCGAGAATCGCGCATTCGCCATGTACGATTTCGAATCAACGACTCCTCCTCTCTCGGCAGGAGGGCTGCATGAATACTCGATCTCTGCGTCGTCGCTACGCGTTCCGGGCTGAGATGATTCTCGGGTCGGCTCTGCTTCTGTCCCTCGCTTCAACTGGCACGCTGAGCTCAGCGCCCGGGAACAGAACCTGGCACGGAAGCGCAAACTCGGGAAATGTTGGCGCCGACCCGGGTCGTTCGTCCGCACAGGGGTCCCCGGGAACCACTTCAACCTTTGCCTGGCCCGTCCGCGTGAGTACCGAGAAACGGCGTTTCCTCGACCAGAATGGCAATGTCTATTTGCTCAAGACCATGTCCTCCTGGGCCATGGCACAGAACTGCACGAACGCCGAGATCACCAGTGCTCTCGAGGGTTTGAGAGGACTCGGTTTCAATGCCGTGACCGTCTCGCCGTTCGGGGTCCACATGAACGACAGCTTCGGCGACAGGTACCAGAACAGGGCCCGGCAACGTTTCTTCACCGGTGCACCGTACGCTTCCTCATTCGGCCCGGCCTGGTCGACGATGGACTGGATCATGTCAGAGGCGACCAGGCTCCAGATGACCGTGGTTCTTTCCCTGTTTCTGAGCATGGACAATACCGGCACGACTCCCGATCTGGCCCGCGCAGCGACGACGGATGCCTATGCCTTTGGAAGGACACTGGAGTCCCGCTATGCCCGCTACCCCAACATCGTCTGGCATGTGATGGGGGACTTCCGGTGGTCGTACAATCAAGCTCCCGCGCGCGGACTCGATGCCATTTTCCATGGTATCAGAGATGCAGAGGGGTCCACACACAGGCTGATCATCGCCGAGCCGGTCAATGGCTCGACCTCGTTCGATCAGTTCATATCACAGGAAGGATCCGGAGGTTATCAATGGTTCAGGCAAAGCGCCAACACGGTTTATGATTACGGCAGCAATTCTGTCCAGCAGTTTGACACGGTCTACGACCGAGCCGGCACCAAGAGCTATCCGGTCGTCGATATCGAGCCGCCGTACGTCAACGCGCCGCATTACAAGGGGCAGCAGAACCAGGAGCTGCGCGAACGCAACTATGCGACATTCATCCGCGGTGGCGCCGGGATCAACTATGGCCACGAAAAGTGGTGGCCCTTTGGCGTCACCGGACTTTTCGACGGCGGGCCGGACTGGATGAAAATCATCACCGAACCGCCGCAACGTTGTGCCAGATACGCCTGGACGCTTGTTGACACCTATGTCCGGGACAGTTCCTGGACGCCGGACGACGGAACCTTCCTGAAAAGCGGCCTCGGCAGCGGTGATGACAAGGCTGCATCGGGATATTCAACATCCGCAGGGCTCGTCTATTTCCCTGGCAGTCGCGAGATCACGGTTGATACCACAGCCATCGCCGGCGGGCGGAAGGTCAGGCTTCGCTGGTATGATCCGACGAGCGGAACACATACGGTGATCTCGGCTTCTGAGCCAAAGAACTCCAGCCGCTCGGTCCCCTACCCTGCGGCCCACAGCGACAACTTCAACGACTGGGTTCTCGTGGTCGAGAGCTTGTGAGCGGAGTGCTCGGACGGGAATCGTGGCCGACACGCCTTCTGGCCGTCTTCTGCCACAGGCCGGCCACCGCGGAGGTCGCACGGGAGGCAGCGTGGCTCGCCCGGCTCGGGCTCAGGTTTGCCCGCCACGGCGTGAAGCCGCCGGCCCGCCTGATCGAGATCGACCAGTCCCGCATGACCGGCGACGCCAAACGTGCCGTCCCGCTGGAAGAACCCCCCGAACGTCAGCTTCCGCTTCGGCCTGCCTGCGCACGAGCAACCACCCGATCGTGTGCCCGTTGGAGACGGGTGCTCGCTGACGATCAGAGGTGTTCGGACGCGAATCGACTCCCGGCGCTCTGTCCCGACAGCCTGTCTAAACCTGTTTTGCACGGCCCCGAATCGATCTCTGCCGCATGCACAAGGCTGCGCCACCAAGGGCTCCAAGTAGCCCCAGTGTCAGTGTGCCGGGCTCGGGTACCACACCACCTGGCGAGAAATTCCCGTAGGCCGCCAGCGACAGGATGTCGCCCGACGAATCCTTGTCAACGATGTTCATACCGCCGGTCGCGGTGAAAATGTTGTGCGACGCATTCCCATTGATGTCGGAAACAGAAAGACCGAGGGACGAGCCGAATGGTGTGAGCGTGTTGCCCACCTCGGTTTGATTCTTCGCAGCGCTCGAGACAAGGAAGGGCAGGTACCCGAACGCGTTGCTTGTGAGCAGGCCCGGTAGTGGTGGACCGGACTCGGCGAAGGCGATCAGGCCGCCGCCCGCGTTGACGTAGTTCAGAAGGTCGGACTCACGCGACAGGAGAATGTTGAGCTCGGATTGCCGGAGCCAGCCGCCGAAGTCCGAGGCGACCACGATCGCGCTGTACGCGGAGAGGTTCACCGTGTGCAGGTTCAGTACGCTTCCGCCTGCCGACCCATCATCGGCCACATCGAACGACAGTCCGGCAGCCTGGAGCCCCAGGCGCGGGTCGCTGTATCCCCCTCCCGGATTGATCAGGCTGGTGACAAGGAGGACCTTACCGGAATGCCCGTCGGTGACGAAGTTGAGTGCCTGCTGGATGATGTGCTGGGCGCCAGCCGTATTGGAGCCTTGATAGGCGTGGAAGTCCGGATCGTGGCCTGTCACGAAGATGCCGCCCTCGGCGTGGAGCGATGTGGCAGAGAGCAGGAAGATGGCTGCGCCCATGAGCGAGGCGACCATCGCACCACGCCACGCCACGCGTGTTCCTCGTGTGCAGCAGGTTGCGGGGAACCGCGATGCCCTTGATGGTTCGTGCATTGTCAGTGGCCTCAATAGGGTTCCAGTTCAGTGACGCTCGTGACCGCTGGCCTGCGTTCGCTCTGAATCCTCGAAGCCTCACCAGAGCATCCGGTGCAGCACAGATTTGCCGCGAGACCCAGCGACGCCTGAAAACGGATTTGACGCTTTTCTGAAAGGGCGAGGCTGATTTGATCCTGTGAGGCACAAATACCTACGGCCATACGCGCTTGTCAAGGGACGTTCAATTTTTTTCCGCTCTTCTCATTCAAAACCGAACAAATTCGTCGCCTGTCCGGGCCAACCAGGGGTCTACATCCCGAAACCTGCGTATTCAGAACAACAAGGGACTGTGAAGAATGTCAGATTCAGTACCAAGAGGGATCATGCGACGCCGCATGGCCAGGCCCGGTGCGATCCCGTGTTCAGTGGATCTTGCATGGAGGTCCGTGCGCGACGAACGGCCCGGGCGTTCCTGGTCGAGCCTCCGTGACCCTGAGGTATCACCGGGTCGGCCGGTGGGTGCGCCGGGCGCACTTCCTTTGCGAGTCGATCAGTGACCACATGGATCGGAACGAACGGCGATTGCACAAGGCGTGCCCCTGCGCCCCTGCACTTCGTCGTTGTCGACCTTGACCGGAATCGCCGGGAGCGTTAGCCTTCCCGACGATTGTCCCGTCACTCGCATCTCCGAACAGAGCTCCGCGCTCGTCCTGGCCGCCTCTCGGAATCAGGCCGGTCGGGCGCGACGCAACACGAGGCCGGCGAGACCCTGCCGCGTCGGCAAGGCTTCGTGGCGGATGCGTTGAAACTCCGAGCGACGCTCAATCGCGGTCTGGCCAGGGAAGGCCGGCCGCAAAGGGGTCCGGTCGTACCTTGGGAGGAACCGTGCGAGAGCACGACCAGCCCAGACGCCACATGCGGCCATGCGTGTGGTGGATATTCCTGTTCGCGCTGGCGATTCCTCGTGAATCGGCGGCTCAGCCTCCGACTTCGCCGGCCACGGCCACGGCCACGGCCACGGCCACGGCCACGGCCACGGCCACGGCCACGGCCACGGACGCGGGCGCCGACGTGATCGATCTGTCGGCCCAGCGCGCGCAGGTCTGGGAAGTTGCCAACGAGCGCTGGGCCGTGCTCTCCGGCGAGGCGGCCGTGCTCCTGGCCGGCGAGGGCCTGCGCAGCCGCGCGGCCGTCGTGCGCATCAGCGAGATGCCGGCCGACGGTGACCGCGAGTACGTGGTCGACGTCTACGCGGAGGGCGACGTCCAGGTCTCTGGAAAAAACGAGGCGCCGCGACCCCAGTCACGTCTCGCGCTGCGGACGCGCAAGCACGTCCAGTTGCGCACCTACCGGCCCGGTGGCGTGACCCATTGCCACGAGCCCCCGCAAGAACTCATGATCCTCCGCCGCTCGGGCCTGAGGGCGTCGACCGCGGCAGCGGAGAGGCGAGTGGCGACCGAGACGCGCAAGGTCGCGTACGCGACGCGGACGCCCGCTTCGCTCGCGGCAACCCCGCCCGCCCTGGCCGCACCGGAGGCCGGAGACCTACCGGCTCAGCCGGCACTGGCTCCAGGGGCCCCTGCCCCACCTTCCCAGGCGTCCACGGCTGCGATGCCAGACCTGGTGCCCGCTCCGGTCACCGCCGGGCCGGCCGCGCCGGGAGCCGGTCCCCTGGCCGGCACCACGCTGGCGGGAAGTCCGATCGTGGCGGCCACGGACAGCGTGGTTGTGCCCCCGGAATTACCGCCCCTCGAACCCGTGCCCGTGCCCAGACCGCCGCGCAGAGACCCGCAGGTTCAGCGCGCCCGGTTTGATGGCGTGGATCCCGCGGTCCAGCGGGCGCAGGCACCCGGCGACAGCCAGCCCGCGACGCCCGCCGAGGTCCCGCCAACCGCGGCGCCGGCGCCGGAGAGCGGCGAGCCGCCCGTGGTGGACTTGCCCCCTATCGAGGGCGCCAGCGAGGTGGAAGTTCCCAACCTGGCAAACCCCGAGGACGTACCGCGAGACTCAGCCATTGCCGGAAGCCGGCGCAGGGCGCTGGTACCGGCGCAAGCAACGGCGGCCAGCCGGCCGCGCCAGCCCGCCCGGCCAGGCCGGGGCGGGGACAAGGGCCCGGGGCCCGCACCGCGCCGGCGCGGCCCGCCTCGCCCACTGCGCCCA
The DNA here is from genome assembly GCA_963833985.1 of uncultured Planctomycetaceae bacterium. GTDB lineage: Bacteria > Planctomycetota > Planctomycetia > Isosphaerales > Isosphaeraceae > Aquisphaera. Next base: position 2,651,441 of record CAWIAD010000002.1, on the reverse strand, counting down.
TCACGCCGGGTTCGCAGCGCGTGACCAACATTTTCCCGCGCAGTGGCCGCAAGCCCGATGTCGACTTCCGGCCTCCACTCCCCGACGGGACAAGGGTGATCATCTACCGGAACGGCATCAACATGATCACCCAGTCTCCCAAGTTCGGCATCATCGACATCGAGGCCGACGAGGCGGTGGTCTGGCGCCATCCCGACCCGAAGAAGGGGGAGGAAGTGCGTGGGCCCAGCGGAGAGCTGATCGAGAACGCCAACCAGCCCATGGAGGTCTACCTCGAAGGGAACGTCATCCTCCGGCAGGATGAGAACCGGGTGGCGGGCAAGGGAGACCAGCGCACCTTCCGCGCCCCGCGCCTACTACGACTTCCTGACCGATCGGCTCATGGCCTACAACGCCGAGGTCGATGTCTTCGCGCCGGGCTTCATCGCGCCCATGAAGCTCAAGTCGCCGAAGATCGAGCAGTTCCACAGGCTCACGCAGCGCGCCGACGGCACGCTCATCATGGACCCCAACCCGGAGATCCGCACCGAACGCACCGTCATGACGGGCAGCCGGTTCCCGGACCCCGCCTACCAGATCAACAACCGTACCGTCGATCTGACGCGCAAGCAGAGGACCCAGCAGGACCCCAACACGGGCAAGCAGATCGGCAATCCGGATGACCCCGGCGCTCCGCTTGACTACCTCTGGCGCTACGAGGCGCGGCAGAATTTCTTCTACATGGGACCGGTTCCGGTCTTCTACTGGCCGCGCCTCGTCGGCGAGACAGACGACCTGGAAGCGCCCCTGCGCCAGATCTCGTTCCGGCAGAACAACTACTTCGGCGAGCAGGTGCTCAGCGACTGGAACGGTTTCAAGGTGATCGGCGTGCGAAGGCCGGCCTGGGTGGATATCTGGAACCTGGACCTTGACTACCTGAGTGCCCGGACCAAGGACTTTCCGGCGCTGGGCAGCGAGCTGGGTTGGTATGGCAGCGACCTGGTCCGCGATCTCACCGATCCTTACCACAAGATCCGCAATCCGGGCCAGCACCTGACTTACGACTACTTCGGCTACCTCGACATCTGGGGACTGAAGGACTCGGGCAATGACGTGCTGGGCTCTGGGCCAGCGATCGTCACCAACGGACCGCCGGGCGCCGGCAAGCGGGGCTACCAGCGCATCGACGTACCACCATTCCAGAGCATCCGCGGCCGGTTCAACACCCGCCACATGCAGCGCTTCCTGCCGGACGACGACGAGCATCCGTTCGAGGACCTGCGGCTCCAGGTCGAGGCCGGGTACGTCTCCGACCGGCACTTCCTGGAGGAATACTACAAGCGGCTGGCGGAAACCGGCATGGACCAGGAAACCCTGGGATACATGCAGTACCAGAAGAATAACTGGGCCTGGGACGCCTGGGGCGAGGTCAACCTCCAGAACTTCTATACCGACACCCAGTGGCTGCCGCGGCTGGACTACTATCGCCTGGGCGATTCACTGCTGAACCACAGGCTCAATTATTACACGCATACGGGTGCGGACTACGCCAACGTGCACACCGACGTCATGGTGAACAATCCCAACCTGTTCGCGTTCATCCCGTATGACCCGGTTTCCAACACCAGCGGCCCCTGGTCGTCGTTCCGCGCCTACACGAACCACGAGATCGACATGCCGCTGAACATCTACGACGTGGTGCGGATCGTGCCTTATCTGCAAGGGCAGATCGTCGGCTGGAGCAACCAGCTCGGTGGCGGCCCCTTCAATCAGCAGAGCACCGGCGGGATGGCCCGCTTCTGGGGCGCCGCCGGCATGCATGCCGAGAGCACCGCCTACAAGCTCTATCCCGACGTGGAGAACGAGATCCTCAACGTCCACGGCCTGAATAACAAGATCAGCCTGTACGCCGACTTCCGCGCCGCGTACGCCAACCACCAGCTCAACTCGATCGCCGTCCAGGATGACCTGGACGACAACTGGTACGAATTCGTCCGCCGTTACTTCGCGATCACCAACTGGACCGGCGGCATCCTCCCGGGTCCGTACGACCCGCGGCACCTGATCCTCCGCCGCGCGCTCTCGCCGATCACCGGCACGACCGATATCCAGTCGTCGATCACGACCCTTCAGATGGGCGTTCACCAGCGGCTGCAAACCAAGCGCGGGCCCATGGGGAAGCGGCGGATCGTTGACTGGATGACGGTGGACGTCATGGGCACCTACTTCCCCGACGCCCAGCGCGACAACTTCGGCACGCCCTGGGGCCAGACGATGTACAACTACCAGTGGTTCGTCGGCGACCGGACGAGCCTGATCTCTTATGGCTGGTTCGACTACTTCCCCATCACCGGCAGCCAGCCGCTGTCCAACTACACCGTCGCCGGCTACAACCCGCGTGGACTGAACGTGATCACCACGGGAGTCTCGCTGAGCCGCCCGCCCCGGGGCAACGTGTTCATCGGCTACACGGTGATCAACACCGGGACGATCAATACCTCGGCACTCAACGCCTCGGTCTCGTACTGGTTAAGCCCCAAATGGTTTGGTACATTCTCCACATCGTATGACTTCGGCAACAAGATTCCGCTGGGCTCGATGTTCTCGTTCACCCGCATCGGGGCCGACTACTTGACATCCGTCGGCCTGTCGTACGATCCTCAGCGCAACGCGTCGACCTTCGCGGTTCAAATCTCGCCCCGGCTGTCGCCGAACCTCCGGCTTGGCGGTGCCGTGGGACTGAACCAGTTCGACTCGCGTTACGCCCCGACGCAGTGAGCACGAGGCTGACGGCCTTTCATGACCAAGGACGGAACCGCCGGGACCATGACCGAATCGAGCACACAACAGACTCCGCGTGAAACCCTGGCCGCGGGCGGTTCCTCCCGCGGGCTGCTTCCAGTCCCCGATTTCGACGAGGCCCGGCTCCAGCTCGACCTGGACGCCGTTCCCCAGTTGACCGCCCGCGCCGACCGGCGCAACACGCGCAGCAAGATGCTGGCCGGCGTGCGCGGTCTGAAGCACGCCATCCGGGGCGACTCGAGCTTCTTCGCCCACGCCTATCGGGGCACGCTCATCGTCATCACCGCCGGCCTGCTGGGGGTGAACCAGTGGAGCTGGTGCCTGCTGGTGATCGCCGCCTCCCTGGTCCTGATCGCCGAGCTGGCACACAGCGCCGTGGATACACTGGCCCGCGCCATCGGCGACCCCGAGGAGCCACGGCTCTGCATGGCCCGCGAGATTGCCGCCGCCGGCGTGCTCGTGGCGGCCTTCGGCTCGGGAGCCGTCACCCTGACCGTCCTGTCCTGGAAGCTTGCTCAGCTTCTGGGCTGGGTGCAGTAGACCCGGCCATCATCCCGGCCTGAAACGGGCGGCTGCCGCCGTTCAGTCCGCGTGCAGCCGGGCGTGCTCTTCCTCGGTCTGCGGGCGGGTGTCGCGGCCGCGCCGCACCGACAGCTCGATGCGGCTGAGAAACTTCACGTTGGCGCAGTCGTCGAGCTCGTCGGTATGGCAGGCCGCTGGATCGCGGATCAGGAAACGGATCGGCCCTCCTTGCTCGACCGGCAGCGGCGCGCCGCGCGGTGATAGACCACAATCCCCTCCGCGCGCACGGCCGCGAGCGGGACCGAGACGTGGAAGTCGTCGCGCTCGGCGTGCAGGGTCAGGTAGTTGGCCTCGGCGTGCGGCTGCGCGGCGGTGAGGAGCGCCTCCAGCGCCACGCCGCCCCCCGGACGCCCGGGATGGAACCGGGAAACGTCCCCGATCTGATCGGCCGCGGGAAACGCCGCGAGGTCCGCAAGCCGCAGTTCCAGGCGGTTGCTTACGGCACCGTCCACGATCAAGACATTCTCGCTGGCCATCCCCGCTGTACCCCGTCTCGCGAAACGTGAGCATTGGCAATCGCTGTTCCCGTCGCTGGTCCGAACATACTTCGGAAACCGGGTATTTGCAATTCGTGTTGCCCGGGCACGCCACCCGGCGGGCGCGATCATGAAATCCGGCATTCCCGGCAGGCGCCGGACCTAGGGTTGTTGCAGAGGATCCACTGATCGTTCAGGGAGTTTTGCAATGGAAGTTCTGGAGTGTCAATCTCGGCACAGGAGCGGGGCATCCACCGCCACGGCAATCGACCCTGCTGCCCTGGCACAGGGTGTCCGGCAGATTGCCCACGATGTGCACGCGATGCTGAAGCGGAAATCCAGCCCGGCCGAATGCGTGGCGCTGGAAGAGCGCATCGACGCGCTGCGCATGCACACTCATGGCACGCCGATGGTAGCTCTTGACCGCTGGCTGTCCAACACGCGAACCGCCATCCGCCAGCGCCGATCCGTGGGCCATTCCGGGGCGTGCCCGCGCTGAAGCAAACAAGAGGCCTGCGGGTGACCGGCCGCCTCGCATGCCAGCCTGTCAGGTTCCAGGCGCCGCCGGCTCGCGCACGTTGAACTCCAGTTTCCAGCGGCGCGGATCGCGGGTGCTCTGGCACCGAGAGCTCGAGCGTACCCACCTCGTTGACGTTCGAGTGCAGACGCACTGGCACGGTCTCGCCCTCGGCGCCGTCCTCGGCGGCAAGCGCCATCTCCAGCGGGGCAAGCTCCTGGATCTCGTCGGGACTCCAGCGTTCCAGGATGATGCCCACGGGGTCGTCGCGACGGGTGGTGGAGCTAAGAAAGCGGAAGACGGCCGGCTCGCCGACCACCAGGCCGAGCTCTGAGCTGGGCACGTCGGTCTCGGTGCCTTCTTCCATGCCCTGCGGCACGACGCAGAGCGCCTTGATCGGCGGCGGCACTCCCGGCACCGCCGGGGCCGAGGTTTCCAGGCCCACATAGTACGACCGGGCCACGCCTCCGCGAATCCGCACGCCCCTGCCCCGGCGGACCTGGCCGTAATACGCGGCGCCCCGGGCCACGGCAAGGTCCACGTCGGTCGCTTGCAGCTCCGGCACGGGCTGGCCGCCCCAATCGGAGAGCACGTCCAGCACGCGCTGGCGCAGCTCCAGGGCCTTGAACACGCCGCCGTTGAAGAGCACGGCCGAGGGCCGTACCATGGACCCTCCCGTGTGCAGCGAGCCGGCCTGCTGGCCCAGGAACCGCGCCAGGTGGCGGGTGATCGCGGGGTCCGCGGCGTACGGCAGGCCAATCTCGGTCAGGCCCACGCGCCGCCCGCGGAGCGGCAGGTCGGTTGCCGCGCCGCGCGGCAGAAACCCTTCAAGAAGTGTTTGATTGAGCAATTCACGCGTGAGCTCGGTCTTGATCGAGCCGCCGATCACCTTCGAGCTGCGGCCCAGCACCGTGACCGGCGCGGCGGACTTGCGCGGCTCGGCGAAGAGCGTTTCCTTGGCGCTGCGGCAGGCGTAGCCGAGCGCCACGCGCTGGGTGGCGTCAAGCCCGTCCATTCCCTGAGGCAGCGTGGCCGCCACGGCGTGGGCGAGCGCCAGGTCCATGTTGTCGCCGCCCAGCAGGATGTGCTCGCCAACCGCCAGCCGCGCCAGCACCAGGTCGCCACCCTCATCGCTCACGGAGATGAGCGTGAAGTCCGTGGTGCCACCGCCCACGTCGCAGACGAGGATGATGTCGCCAACCTTGACCTGCTTGCGCCACTTCTCGCCCTGCATCGCCAGCCAGGCGTAGAAGGCGGCCTGGGGCTCCTCCAGCAGGGTCACCTGCTTCAGCCCGGCCTGGCCCGCGGCTTCCATGGTCAGCTCGCGCACGACGGCGTCGAACGAGGCCGGCACGGTCAGCAGCACATCCTGGTTCTCCAGCCGCTCGTCGGCCTTCTTGCCGCCCAGCCGGGCATTCCAGGCATCACGCAGGTGCTCCAGGTAGGCGGCCGACGCAGCCACCGGTGACACCTTGACCAGGTCGTCCGCCGCCGTCCAGGGCAGTATCGGGCTGCGGCGGTCAACTCCGGCGTGCGAGAGCCAGCTCTTCGCCGAGGCGATAAGCCGGCCGGGCACCCGCGCGCCGTGGTCACGCGCGAAGGTCCCCACCAGCCGGTCCGGCGGCGATTTCCAGGGCAGGTCCAGCGCGCCCGGGGGAAACTCGCGGGGCGATGGCAGGTACAGAAACGACGGCAGCAGCGCGCGCTCGGACACGTCGTTGACGCCGACCACCTGCGGGATCGGCAGGGTGTCGACGGGGCCCGGCTGCTGGTCGGCCCCGGCGGCTTCACTCGCATCCATCGCGGCGAACGCCAGTGCGCTGTTGGTCGTGCCCAGATCGATGCCGACGACATAGCGGGACATGGAGGTTCCTTTGGCATTGGCCAGAGCCCCGGCAACGGCTCACGACAGCTCCACCTCGGCCGGCGAGAGAACCGATGTGTCATCGCGGGTGGCCGGCAGGACCGGCAGGTGAACCGAACGCACACGCCAGCCGTGGTGCTTGAGCACTCCCTGGAAGGGGGGCTTGCCGTCCACCTTGCCCAGCAGACGAATGGCGGCCGGGTCAAAGTCGGTGGGGACCTGCACCGGGGCTTCCTCGGCCGCGTTGATGATCGGCTCGATGCTCAGGTAATCGTGCAGCGACTTGCGGCAACCCCGGTGGATGTCGCGCACCGCCGCCCCGATCTGGGCGTCGCTGTAGCCGTCGATCTCCTCCTGGAGGAAGTCCACGAGCCGCCCGTCGCGTTGCAGGACCGCGAGGATCCGCAGGTCCGGGCCGGTCGGCGCGCGCGACAGGAGCGGCTCAACCCGCGCGGCGAAGTCGGGCTCGGTGAGAATGCGCCAGAATACTTTGAGTGCCAGCAAGAGTCGATTCAACGCAGAAACCCCGCGCCCAAATCGGCCGTCATCGAACCGCGATCGTCCAGAGACAGCCAGCCCGGTCCCGGCGCAGCCCGGGACGAACCGGAGCACCGCGCCACCCGGCCGCTCGTGAGGGCACCACGAGCCGGCCGGCTGACCACGTCATGACCGTCCCTAATCTAACATTCCCTAACCTCCGAGAAAACCGCCAGAGCACCGGGTTTGCCGGCAACGTTGAATTGCAATTCTCGTCATCGGCGCGATAAGATCAACCCATGTCGAGTACTTCCGCGCAGCGCAACAGAGCTGCGGCACCGGGCAGCGATATGGGCCGGCGCTGCCGTCTTGCCGGTTCGGTTCGTCTCCGGGAAAGGTCTGCGAGGTATGACGTTCAACACGCGCGACCAGTCGGACGCCCTGGTCATCAGTTTCGATAGCGCCGCAGGGCTGAATGACTTCCGGAACAACGCACTGCGAGATTCGCTGTACGACCTGGTCCAGAGCCGCCCCGAGCCGCGCGTCGCCCTCGACCTGGGGCGCATCGATTACCTGTCAAGCTCCGGCGTCGCGATCCTCGTCGGGCTGAAACGACGTATCGAGACCCGGCAGGGCAAGATCGTCCTCTTTCAGGTCCATCCCGTCGTCGCCGACCTGCTCAAGGTCATGAAGCTCGATCGCTACTTCACCCTGGCCGATGACGAGGACGCCGCAATGGCCACGCTCCGTCCGGTTTCTACGGTCTAATCAATCCCTTCGCTTTCCTCGACACCCCGGCCTTCCCATCTTCCCACGTCGGATGAAGTCGTTCTCGCACCCCGTCCGACTCTTAGACGTGTCAGCGACTCACCGCGCCGGGCCTGGGAGACGTCATCGCGGCCCGGCCGTCCTCGGATCAATCCGGTGACGGTGGCGGCGCGTCTGTCGGTTCATTGCCGGTCGAGTATCCGAATCAGGGAGGGCGGCCAGGGGCGGGCGTCACCGATCCACGGGATCGGGGGACCGAACTGCCTGGCGAGTCGCCGGGAGGGAGTCTTCGATGAGGTTCACGCGACAGCGGTCTGACCGGCCCGATCCGGCCCGGCGCAGGCAATTTGATCTTCCGGAACAGCTCGAGAGCCGCCTGGTGCTCTCCGTCAGCTCCGCGGGCTATGGTGCGCTCTACACCCCGAGCGATCTGCTCATCACCAACCCGATCACCAACCAGCGGATCCCGGTCTCGGTCCGCGCGCTGAACCAGCACAACAATCCCAATAGCTCGCTCCTGAGCAACCAGGGGAAGATCGTCTCGGGGACGGACCGCGCCGGCGATCAGTGGACGATCACCGTGCACGGGCCCGGCCAGGTGATCGTCACCGACACGACTCCCACCGACGGCTCCCTGGACGACGACATCGCCACCATCCAGATCATCAATTCCAATCCCAATACCACATATGTCACAGGAACCGTGATCAGCTCGAACCGGGTGCTGGACTCAGGGACGGTGCTCTTCGATCGCCTGATCGCGACCAATGGCGTGAAGTCGATCGTGCTCAACGGCTTTGATCTCTCGGCCAACGTCACCCCGTCCGTGGTGCAGACGCCGGGCATCTTCCTCTACGGCGGCGTGGGTACGCTCAAGTTCAACAACATCGACGCGCTCATCGACACCTCGTCGACCGCCAACACCAACCTGAACCCGACCGCTTACCAGATCGTCATCGGCGACCCCTCCACCCCGCTGAAGGTCGCGCCCTCGATCACCATCAACTCGATCTACAACTCCGTCTTCGACAGCTCGTCGACGACCGTGCCCACGGGCCCGCTGACGACCCCCAGCGTCCAGTTCAGCATCAACGGCGTGGTCGAAAACTTCAACGTCGTCTCAATCACCCAGTCGCCGGTACCTCCGAACTACGTGTCCCAGTCAAAGGGCGGCACCGTCAACGACTGGACCGGCGTGCCGCAATCCGGACCGATCCCGGCAGGCTACCAGTTCCAGTTCAATGTCGTCGGAACGACCGGACGGACGTCGCTCTCGGCGCTGGCGATCAAGAACCTGAATGTCCGCGGCAGCGCCGTGAACTTCACCGCCCAGCGCGGCACGACGCCGTTCAATTCCAGCTTGAACGGGCTGAACTATATCAGGAAGGCCACCTTTGGCGGCAACGCGGACGCCGTGGCGTTGCAGGTCAAGGGATCCATCGACAAGTTGAACTTCAAGCGCGGACTGGGCAACCCCGCCTACGTGTTCAACTCCACGGCGACCGTGCCCAATACCAACCCCAACCTCACGGCAACGACCGTCTATCTGCCGGCCACCAGCTACGGCGTGCCGCTGGGGTCCGAAGGATACCCGGCGCATGGGCTCCTCGGCGGCGTGATCGCGGCCCGGAACATCAGGTCGCTCAAGGTCGGCGCGGCCAACTACACAACGCTTACCGCCCAGAACCCGAAGTTCGTCATGACAGGCTCGACCGGTGCGGCCACGGCCTACATGGTCAACCCCGGTACCGCGCTAACCAACGCGGCCATCACAACCCAGGGGTCCATCGGCAGCGTCAGCGTCACCGGCAACCAGCTCAACTCCGAGATAAAGACCGGCTTCGACTACCAGTCGTACCTGGCCGGTCTGGAGGCGACTCGCGCGGCCAGCCGGATCGCGCGGCTGACCCAGCGCGGCGACCTGATCAACAGCGTCGACTCGGCCACGGTCCGTCCCGCGCGGAACGCCACCACGGGGCAGTACGTCTACCGCACCAGCACGGCAACGCTCGGCAACGGCTCCATCACCGGCACCAGCACGGCCGCGCTCGGCCATGGGCGCTACGCCGCGTCATACTCGAAGGCGACAATGCCCGGCGCAGCCATCAACACCGGCGGCAGGACGGCGCTTGGCAACTACGGAGCCGGCTTCTTCGCACGGCGGAAGAGCGCCGGCCTGCCGGCTACCAACAGTTGATCCGGAGGTCTTCGGGGCAGGTGAGCCGCTCATCCAGGCACAGTACTGTTGAAAAAGTGTTAACGAGAAGCGGGTAAGAGGTATGCCGCAGACTGGTTCCCGCGCGGAGCGTGGGAACGAGGGACAAACATATAGGGATAACTAGAGCGGTTTTCACTCGGATCGCAGACTGAGACCGGGGGGCAGGCATTCCTGTCTGCCCCCCTTTCCAGAATCTCAGAAACCGCCTGCAATCCCTCAGAAACCGCCCTGGAAGCTGTAACAGGTTTGCCACAGATTTGTTCCCGCGCAGAGCGCTTGTCATTCCCGAGAATTTGTTAACATGGTTGGCTGGATTCTACCAGCATGGTCATGGATGGAGCCAACTATGTTCACAGGGATGTCAGTCCACCAATCCCCGCCCGCCCAATGGGCTCGGATGCAGTTCGACGGGATCAGGCTCGGCCATTGCACCAGGAGGAATCGCCTCATGGCGTTTGCGGAGGCCCTCGCTGAGCAACCCGGGAAGATGATCCCCGAGTTGTTCACCCGCAAGTACGACATCAACGCGACCTATGACCTCCTCGACGAACGCGAGGTGGTCCCCGATGCGATCCAGGCGACTCACCGCCGACTGGTGATGGCCGAACTCCGCAAACCGGGGCGATATCTCCTCATCGAAGACACCACGTTTCCCTCGTTCTCTCATCGCAAGCAGCCAATACCCGGGCTTGGGCCGATTGGTGACTCGGAGCCGGGACAGCAGGGCTTTCTCCTCCACTCCATCCTTGCGATGCGTGCCGACTCGTCGCCCGTACCTGATGCGAGCGGTCGTCGGCCCCCGGTCACGATCCTGGGGCTCGCCGACCAGCAATACCTCATCCGCATCCCGCGGGATCCCGACACGCCGAAACAGGCCGGATCGCGGCAACGGCAGATCCGGGATCGGGAGTCGGATCGCTGGCTCGAGTCGGGCAAGCGGATTGGCCCGGCACCAGAGAACCCGGAGGTCCGCTGGGTGCGCGTCGCCGATCGAGAAGCAGATATTCATGAGTACATGGAGTCCTGTCGCGCAGCAGGCCACGGTTTCGTGATCCGGGTCAGTCAAAATCGCATTCTGCTCAATCCGGCCGATGGTAAGCGGCTCGGGCTGGTCTTCGAGCACATCGTGGGCGTGGCGTCCGTGGGGGGAATGTATCTGGACCTGCGTGGCCGCGATGGTAAGGCCGCGCAGCGCGCGAAGCTCCTGATCAGTTGTGGTCCGGTGCGCGTGCGGGCACCCGAGCGTGCGGGCCGCGCGGCCGGCACGGGCGAGCCGATCGACGGCTGGTTCGTGCGGGTCTGGGAGCAAGACCCGCCTGAAGGCGTCGCGCCGCTGGAATGGGTGCTCTACACGGACAGCCCGACGGAGAGCTTCAGCGCTGCGATCATGGTGGTGATGGACTACGGCACACGCTTTCTGATCGAGGAGTTTCACAAGGGCCTCAAGACGGGCATGAAGGCTGAGGATTTGCAGCTGGAGCGGGGCAACCGATTGTTCGCTGCGATCGCCGTGATGAGCGTGGTGGCGCTTCGGCTGCTGGATCTGCGCGAGCCTCGGCAAGGGCTTCCCGGGAGCTCCCGCGGCAAGCACTGGCCTGGAGGAGCCCGAGCTGGAGGTGCTCGGTCTGGCGGTCGAGCGTGAACTCAAGACCGTGGCAGACGTGTTGCTTGCCCTGGGGCGGCTCGGTGGGCATATGAACCGGCGACGAGACGGGATGCCCGGCTGAATCACGCTCTGGCGCGGCATGAAGGTGCTCCGGCTGCTGGTAAGGGGAGCAAAGCTTGAGCGCGCGAGAATCAATGCACATGTACACTACTAATTTCATATGCATGGATGCAGTTTTCCGGGAATGACAAGCGCGGAGCGTGGGAACGAGGGACAAACGTATGACCAGGGGCTCGATGGCCACGGGAACGCTCGAGCACCACGACTCGAGGCCCGGGACCGTCGAGCCCGGCCCGTCAGACGACGTCCGTGAACCCCGGCATGGCAATCGGGTAACGGCCGGAGGCGTCCGACTGCACCGGCGCGGGGGACTGCATCGTCAGGTTGTCCAGGCCCGGAGCGAGCTGCCTGGTGGAATTCAGGGCCTCGTCCCAGGTGATCATCTTGCCGGACTCGGCCGCCATGCGGCCCATGATGCCCACCAGGGCCGCGTACCCGCAGCGCTCGGCCTCGTTGTACGGCCTGTCCTGGCGGATCGCCTCGAACAGCAAGTCGTGCTCCACCTGGTAGTGGTGGCTCGGCGTGCCCTGGTACTTCCAGATCAGGTTCCTGGGAACCGGCTGATGCCCGCGATAGAGGCGCGGATCGGTGATCCCTTCACCGAGCACCGCACAGCCCTTCGAGCCGTGGATCACGTCGCCGAAGAAGCCCCAGCACTGGTCCATGTGGCGGCCCTCCGCCATCAGCCGCGTGCCGTCGGGGAACGTGTACTCCACCAGGTAGTGGTCGAACATCTGGTCGGGCAGCGACCTCACCTGGCGCCCGCCCTGGCCCTGGCACGAAACCGGCCAGGCGCCCTTCACCCAGCAACAGATATCGAGGTTGTGGATCAACCAGTCCAGCAGGAAGCTGCCGTTGAGCCAGGTGAAGTTGGAGTAGTTGCGAATCTGGTGGGCCAGCTCGCTCTCGCCGGGAGCTTTCGGGCCCAGGCCGACCGGCGAGTGCATCCGGTACGCGTAGCAGGTGATGACTTCGCCGATGGCTCCCTTGTGAATCTGCTCCACGGCCTGCTCGAGCGGCCGGTAGTGCCGGCTCATGAGCCCGCCGGCGATCTTCAGGTTTTGCTTGCGCGCCGCCTCGCCCGCCTGAAGGATGCGCCGGACGCCCGGGGCGTCCACGCCAAATGACTTCTCCATGAAGACATGGCAGCCCCGCGAGATCGCGTACTCCACGTGCATGGGCCGGAACGCCGGCGGCGTGGCCAGCAGCACCACGCCGCCGGGGGCCACGCAGTCGATCGCCTTGCGATAGGCGTCCATACCCAGGAACTGCCGATCCGGCGGTACGTCGAGCTGGTGCGAGTGCTGCTGGGTCAGCTCGCCCAGGCTCCCCTTGAGACGATCCTCGAAGACGTCGGCCATGGCCGCCAGCCGGGTCGGACCGCTGGTGCTCAGCGCCTGCGTCGCCGCGCCGGTGCCGCGCCCGCCGCAGCCCACCAACGCAATGGAGATCGTGTGCTCCTCGCCCGCGTGGGCACGGGCGGCGATGGCCCGTTCCAGTGCCGCGCCGGCGGCCACCGCCGTGGCGGAAGCCGACAGGAAATGCCGTCTCGAGGACTGCTCAGTCCGGACGGAGTCGTGCATGAGTGTGCTCCTGCGATGGAGGTTCAGGGTCGCCGCAAGCCGTCATGGGCTTGCCCGGTGCAACGGCAAGAAGGCTGCGTCGTGGCAGCCGCAAGAATGCTTCCTCAGGGTAGGTCACCGGCCTGGCCGGGGCTCCGGAGCAGAGCAGCCTCAGTCTCCGGAGGGCTCGATCGGACCGGCCTCGTTCTCTCTCGGGGGGGCTTCCAGTTTGGGCGGGGATGCGGGCAGGATGGAGAATCGCGGCGTCTCGCCGGCGGGAGCAGCCCCGGGCTCGGGCAGGGACGCGCCGGGATTCCCCGGAGTGAAGACCCATCGTGATCCGCCGGCGGACGAAAGCGTACCAGGCCGGCCGGCTTCCACGGCTTTCACGATCATCTCGACGGCAATGTCCAGGCCCAGGCTCTGCGAATCGAGCACCAGGTCGTAGTTATGGGGGTCCGCGGAGGCCATGCGGTGCATGGTCCGGTCGAACTGGGCGCGCCGTCGGTCCAGGTCCCGGGCGGCCCGCCGCGCCGTGCGCACGGACACCCCCATGCGCTCGGCCAGCCGCACCGAGCGGATCCGTAAGGGTGCAATCACCCGCAGCGAGAGCGTCGTCTCACGGGGCAGCAAGAACCCGGCGCCGCGCCCTACCAGGACCGACTCGCCGGCCCGTCCGATCGCCTCGATCAGCTTGGCAAGATGGTCAAGGTACGCCTCCTGGGGAGCATAATGCTCTTCCCGGAGCGGCAGCAGCCAGTCCTGCACCACGCTCGGTGCCAGCTCGTCGAAAGTGCGTACCTCATCGACGGGCAGCCCCATGCGGTGAGCGATCGCTTCCAGCAATTCATGGTCGTAAACCTTCCAGCCCAGGCGCTGGCCCACCATGCGGGCAATCGTCCCGCCCCCTGCCCCGGCTTCCCGGCTCAGGCAGATGTTCTGGAACCGCGCCACGCTGCGCACGCTGTCCGGCGACTCGCTCACCTCCTCGCCGGGCCCGAGCAGCCAGCGCACCACGGACCTGGGCCACTCACGCACCATGGCCAGGCTGCGCTGCTGCGATGCGGGTGCTGTGCTCGCGAGTCGCTCCCACGTGGGCATCGGCCAGTTCCCTCCGCTTGCAGGATCGTCTACCCCCAGTCTAGAGCCTGCCCCGGGCAATGGAAAGGCGGTGGTCGCGGTTCCCGGCAGACTCCAGAACGGCTCGTTCCGCAAGCTCACGGCGTGCATCCTTCGGCTCTGGGCCTGTAATCCTTACAACCCGAGGGCGGTCCGGACGAGGTATGGGGAAATCCGCCGATTTTTTCTCAAGTTTGGACGGGGCCGTGTTTTGAGCATCGCGGCCGGCCGGCTTTCCGCTCTGGCACGGCCTTTGCTTTTTCCTTGTTCGTCGGCTCTTCGGTGAGCCATGGCGGCGACATCGCGACGTGACCAACGCGTTCGCCGGGTGAGTGAAACCCCGGCCCAGCGTTTTCTGGAAATCAGTGAAGGATCACTTCCATGAGCAATCGGCGGCGGACGTTATTGTGGATGAAAGACCTCATCGACCACATGTCCCGGTGCCATGACCAGCTACAGTGGGCTGGCGACGGCAGCACCCAATCGTTCCTGACCGAGGCAATGATCGGCGATCTGCTCGAATGCCAGCGCCTCTGCCAGGCCCTGCGGTCCGATCGGTCCGCAACCAAGGGATCGGTTGCTCACGCCACCGATCTTGCTCTCTCCTGAGCGAAACATCCCGAGCGTGTGCCAGTTCTCCGGCCGTCCCGGTGGCGAACCTCGCCCGGTTCGGATAACTTGCTCGCATCCCCGGAGCACCGCGAGCGGCCCCCACGCCGCGTGCGCTGGCGTTGCGGGACGTGCGAGGGTCTGCCCATGAGCCTTGCGGATTCCGGCCTGGCGGCGCGCTTTTCCGTCGATTCGCTTCAGGTCCTAGTGTACGACGACCGGGCACTGGCCGGACGGGCCGCGGCACTGGCCGTTGCGCGGACGCTTCGCGAGTGCCAGCAAACGGGCGGTCTCGCCCGCGTCATCTTCGCGGCCGCCCCGAGCCAGAACGAGTTCCTGGCCGGGCTGGTGGCCAGCAAGGAAATCGACTGGGCCCGCGTCGTCGCCTTTCACATGGATGAGTACCTCGGGCTGACAGCCGACCACCCCGCGGCATTCCGCCGCTACCTGGCCGAACATCTCTTCGGCCTGGTGGGCCTGGATTCCGGCCGGCTGCGGCTGATCCCGGCCGAGCATTCCGATCGGCCGCTCCGCATCTGCCTCGAGTACGAGCAGAGGCTCATGGCCGAACCGCCGGACCTCGTCTGTGCGGGGATCGGCGAGAACGGCCATCTTGCCTTCAACGACCCCCCCGTGGCTGATTTCCTGGACCCCGTGCAGGTCAAGGTCGTGCGGTTGGACCAGGCCTGTCGCGCCCAGCAGGTGCACGACGGCTGCTTCGGGCGTATCGAGGACGTGCCCACGCACGCCTACACTCTGACCGTCCCGGCCCTCCTCTCAGCGCCCAGGGTCTCGGTGGTCGTCCCCGGTGCGCGCAAGGCCAGCGCGGTCCTGACCACGCTGAAGGGCCCGATCAGCGAGGCCTGCCCCGCCACCGCACTGCGGCGACATCCCGGAGCCACCCTCTATCTCGACCGCGAGTCCGCACGGCTGGTGATCTGACCTCGAATTGTCCTTAGCAATCGAGGCCGGCGAACCGCTTCGCTCTTGCTTGCCGCTCCAGCCGCCATTAGAACCACCTGAAGAGCGCGCGGCGGTTTCCTGCCGTTGCCGCCCCCTTCGACCCACGCCTCGAGGAGCCACCCATGAGCCACACCGTGAATCGGCGTACCTTCATCGAGGGTTCCGGCCGCCTGGCCGCGTCATCGGCCGGCGTTGCCGCCTGGTCGGCGCTGCATCCCGCAGTCCGCACGGCCCGCGGCGAAAGTGCCGCGCCCAGCGAGACCCTCCGCGTGGCACTCATCGGCTGCGGGGGCCAGGGAAGCTATGACCTGAGCGTCTTCATGCGCGCGCCGGAAGTCTCGGTGGCGGCCCTCTGCGACGTCGACGAACGGCACCTCAACCGCACGGCGGAGCGCGTGGAGAAGAAGTACGGCAAGAAGCCCATGACCACCGGCGACTTCCACGCGATCCTCGATCGCAAGGATGTGGACGCGGTGATCATCGGCACGCCCGATCACTGGCATGCCATCCCCTTCGTCTATGCCTGCATGGCCGGCAAGGACGTGTACTGCGAGAAGCCCATCTGCCACAACATCCGGGAGGGCCGGGCCATGGTGAACGCGGCCAGGCGCGACAAGCGCGTCAGCCAGATCGGCACCCAGCAGCGCTCCGGCGAGCACTTTCAGAAGGCCGTGAAGCTCGTTCAGGACGGGAAGCTGGGCCGGGTGAGCCTGACCCGCACCTGGAACTTCAGCAACGAGGCTCCCTACGGCTGCGGCAAGCCCATGGATGCCGACGCGGCCCCCGAGGGCGTCGACTACGACCGCTGGCTGGGCCCCGCCCCCGTGCGCCCGTTCAACCGCGTGCGGTTCCACGGCACGTTCCGCTGGTTCTTCGACTACGCCGCCGGCATGATCGGCGACTGGAACGTGCATCTTCAGGACATCATCCACTGGGCGATGGGCGTGACCGCGCCGAAGTCCGTCCACGCCGCGGGCGGTAAGTTCACGCTCGACGACATCCGCGACACGCCCGACACCCTGCTGGTCACTTATGAGTTCGACGGCCCGCACGGCCCGTTCGTGCACGTCTACGAGATGCGCAAGGGGAATAACCACGGCATCGGCGGCGATCCCGGCCACGGCATGCAGTTCCACGGCACCGACGCCACGCTGCACCTGGATCGCTCGGGTTTCCAGGTCATCCCCGAGCGCCAGCGCACCGCGGCCATCAAGAGCGGCAGTTCGGACCAGAACTGGCCGCACGTGCAAGACTTCCTGAAGTGCGTCAAGTCGCGCGAGCGGTGCATCAGCGACGTCGAGACCGGCCATACCTCGACGGCCGTCTGCCACCTGGGCAACATCTCCTACAAGCTTGGCCGGAAGATCTACTGGGACGCCGCCAGCGAGACGATCCTGGACCAGAAGGGATCTCCCGACACCGAGGCGAACGTCCTGCTCGGCCGCGAGTACCGCAAAGGCTACGAGCTCCCCAACGTCGAGCCGGCCTGAGCCGGTAGACCCCAGGCGCGGGAAGCGGCCCGCCTGCCGCGCCTGGCATCCAGCAGTTCAAGACCAGTGGAGTGGAATCGTGGAGTGGAATCCCAGGGCCATCCACATTCCCCTCCGACCCGCGCACCGCATCAACCGGCCCGGCACAGCAAGCCGAACCGTCAGACCACCTTCCGACCTTGAATCCTGTGCGGGCAGAAATGATGCCGCCCTGAAATGTGGATGGCCCCTTCCCCCTTCCCCCCTCCGCCTTCCCCCTCCGGCCATGGCCGAATTCGCTGCTGTGTCGGACGAGGGAGTCCTGAAAACAAGCGGGATAATTTGCTTTCGCACCCATCACTGAAGCCGTGGCCAGGGCTATTGACAGATTTAGCCTGGAGTAGATAGTTAAGTCTTCGTTGCTCAGGATGACACCAACGAGGGCCATGGCATGGACGCGTCCCCACTCCTAGGCTTGCTTCATTTCCTCGGCGAGATTCCGGACCCTCGCAGCCGTCATGGCCGCCAGCATCCGCTTAGAGCGATCCTGGCGTTGACCTGTTGCGCCATCATGTGCGGAGCCCGCAGCTATGCGGCGATCGCCCAATGGGCCCAGGACCATGACATCGCGCTGATGCACCGGCTTGGCTTCACGCGGCGCCCTCCCAAGTCCGGCGGGATCCGCAAGGTGCTCATGAGCTTGGATCCAGCCGCGCTGGAGGCCGCCTTAACTCGGTGGGCCGACGCCATGCTGGGCCGACTACCGGCGGCCGAGACGGGTTCCCCTGAAGCTTTTGCCCTTGATGGCAAGTCGGCACGCGGCAGCTTCGATGGGCTGAGCAAGGCGGTCCATCTACTCTCGCTGGTGGCGCACGAGTCAGGGCTGACGGTCGCCCAAGCCGAGGTACCGCGCGGCGGGGTCGATAAGACCAATGAGCATAAGGCCGCCCTCAAATTGCTCTTGGACTTGGTCCTGGAGGGTCGCGTGATCACCGGTGATGCCATGTTCTGCCAGCGCGACCTGAGTCGACAAATCATAGACAGCGGTGGCCATTATCTCTGGGTTGTCAAAGACAATCAGCCGACGCTCCTGGCCGACATCCAAGCGGCGATGGCCCCGCAGGCTGACGGGTCTTTTTCCCCCTCGGCAGCGCCGGCTCTGGCTTGAGGCGATGGACACGGCGACGACGATCGACAAAGGGCACGGCCGCCATGAGCGCCGCACGCTGACGGCCACGACCGCGCTGAATACTTACCTCGACTGGCCGGGTGTCAGCCAGGTGGGTCGGATCGAGTCGGTTGTCAAACGCGACGGCAAGTGCACGACGGAGACTCGCTATTTCATCACGAGCGTGCCGCGTGCAGTCGCCGGCGCTGAGCGGCTTCTTCAATGGTCACGAGGCCATTGGACGATCGAAAACAAGTCTCACTACGTACGCGACGTGACCCTGGGAGAGGATGCCAGCCGCATCCGCAAGAACTCTGGGCCAGAGGTCATGGCAGCGTTCCGAAACCTGGCCATCGGTTTGCTGCGCTCGTGGCAAGCGAACAATATCGCGGAGGCCATGAGGAGAAACGCTGCCCGAGTCGGCGAACTCTTCACCAAGTTGGGCATCTCCTAACTATGATTGGCCCTGAAGCCGTGGCGTCGTGGTTTGACTTTTTAGCCAGGGCCGCTATATTTGAGTCGGGTTCCATAACTTTTAAATCGGCTGTACGGCCGGATGGCTCGGCTTCAGCCGTGGCTCGTGGGCCTTCCTTTTGCCTTTTTCAATCATCTTTGATTGGGATGACGAGGCTGACCCAGGAGGGAACACCCGGCACGTGCTCGATTCTGGGGTGACCAGGGAAGAATTCGAGGACGTTATCCATAACCGCTTCGGCCTCGAAGTCAGCCGCCGTAAGAATCCATCTGGCGAGACGCGATGGATTGCCTATGGCTACACCGCTGACGGCCATTATATCGGTGCCGTTCACGTGCGTGAGGAAGACGGCGATTTCCTCATCATCCGCCCTGTCACGGCCTGTTACCCGGACGAGGATCGAGGATCATGAAAAAGATCAATGAGTCTGACATGACCCCCGAACAAGCCGCCAGGCTGGCAAATTTTCGGGCCAAACGCCGGACCCCGGAAGCTCAGGCCGAGGAGCAATCCATTCGGGAGGAGTTCCGGGACAATCCGGGGCTCGCCGTACAGATCGAGCGGGGCGATGTTCAGGATGGCGATATCCGCGTCCCGGCACAACTCGACCAGCTCACCGAACTGGTGTGCCGGTTGAAGCGGATCCGCGAAGAGAGGGGTCTGAGTCTTCGGCAGGCCGCCGGGCGCGCTGGCCTCAACTCGGAGGCTCTGAGCCGACTTGAAAATGGTAAGAACCCGAACCCGACTCTGGACACACTGTATCGATACGCTGCTGCGGTCGGTGCCCGGCTGTCACTGACCATCCAGGAGCATGAACTGGAGAAAAACGCTCTACCCCCACCGGAACAGAGGGACATCCTCATGCTCGCGTCAATGCTCGGCCCTGAAGAAGCTCGTCGTCGCCTGCTGGTCCTGGAAAGAGGTGCCAGATCGTAATCGGCGCCGCCTGGAGGAATCCCGAGGTCATCCACATTCCCCTCCGACCCGCGCACCGCATCAACCGGCCCGGCACAGCAAGCCGAACCGTCAGACCACCTTCCGACCTTGAATCCTGTGCGGGCAGAAATGATGCCGCCCTGAAATGTGGATGGCCCCTTATGCTGCCTCCCTTCACTTCAGGACATGACCGGACAAGCAACCTGGAGGTGGTGATAAATGAGGGACCCGCATGTTGAAAGGCTCTTCTACCTCCTGCACCCGGGAGACAGGGTCGACTATGACAACCCGTCTCCTGTGGCTTATGAGACCATCCCGTTCGAGGCCAAACTGAACCAAGGTCAGCTAACGGTCGAAATGAAGGAGCACCACCCAACTGAAGAAAGCGCAAAAGTGCGAATTGAGGCATGGCTTCGGGCTTGGGAAATTGCCGCTGGTCTAGCAGATGACCAGCAGTCGTTCCGCTTTGAGTTCGAGCGATCAGAGATTATTGACCGTGATCCGCCAGGCCCTGGTGAAGACCAAACGATACAGGTAACTGCACTCGATTCGATTGGCTTTCTCGATATGGCTGTGGTTCAGGTAACCCGTCGGGATTACCCGCCACCTCCAACAGATTTCAAGGCATCTGATGACGTAAATATAATGTGGTCGATGTATCTATTATATAAGAAACATGGAGAACCTTTACTCTCCATGGCGTATTTCTGTTTAACAGTTCTTGAGGGAAGCACCGGACTGATTTACGGCGCCCGCGGTGAGGCCGCTCGTCGATACAATATTGACCGACCGGTTCTCGACGAACTCGGTGAATTAACTTCTACGCGAGGTGGTGAAGGGGAAGCTCGAAAGTTCAACACCGCGGCCACAAGGACCCCGTTGAACTCGAAAGAGACCCACTGGATTGAGCAAGCCGTTAAACTGCTCATCCGCCGAAAAGGTGAATACGACTTTAACCCGTCGGTCGCTCGATCCCATCTGCTGACATTGAGCGATCTACCATAATTGTAACTTGAAGTGCATCCGCTTCATGACCATGACGGAAAGGTTGTTTCCTCCGGTGGGACCATGGTGGGACCATGGGACCATCCACATTCCCATTCAGGAACATCATGGAGCCATCCAGGTTTCCCTCCCTCGTTGGCGCCGTGGTGGCAATCCACATTCACCTCCGCAGTGGACACAGCGCCAAACTGTGGGTGGCCCCTTCCTGTTTCGGTCAAGGGGCGTAATTGGATCGGGTAGGGCGTCATGGCTGGCACCGTCGCCACTTCCATGGGTTCCGTCGTAGGCAATGCTTTACCCAGCTACTAAGCGGCCGGCTCATGCTCCTTGGATTCCTCGAGCAACCTTCGAGCAGTGCGGGCAAGAAATGAAACGGTGTCTGGCCTTATCTCCGGCACCGAGAATCCATGAGCGATGATGTTTCTCAAGCGGGAAAGTTCTTCGATGTCGCGGAAATCGCTATGCGTCAGAACCCCGGACGAGACCAATTCGTTGATCATGGATCGTGGCGACGCTCCCCATTCCGCCTTTTCGCCGAGAGACCGAAGTCTATGGCGCATTGCTGACTCCAATGCCGCCCACGACACAAGAACCGCTTGAGGTTGGAACCCGGCCTGGAGGAGATGATCCGCAGAGGCTAAAGTTCGCTCGATCTCATCATCCGAGGCGTCGGTAATGTCGCCGGAGGCTGGCATGGGCGGCTGTGGCCCGAGAACGAACACATCGTACCTCCATCCTGGCTGACCCGCGATAATCTCCGCATAGACCGAGAGATTCTTATCTCTCTCGAATTCCAAGGAGCTGGCTTTGGCGGATGCCAACACATTTCCGTCCGGGCGGCTGGCGAGGATTTCCACCTTGAAATCCTTCGCGAACGACGGCAGGTCCTTCGGAGTTGGGTTAAGAATAACCCTGTATCCCTGATCCCGGTATCGTTCCGCCACTTGCTCCAATCGTTCCTGGGTATTCATGAATCACCTCGGGAGCGGGTAAGGATCAACCGGGTCTTCAATGCGGACGTAAACAAATTGTTGCCCCGTCTGGATGGCATCGACGATGATCTTGGAAACGCCGACAATCGAGAAAGGTGCACCTATTTTGAGATGTGTGATCTGGGCCTGCCGGATTTGACGGTCATCGCCATAGACGATGTTCTCCAGCACATCCAGAATCGGTTTTGACATATTATCAACATCAACTGATGGTCTGTTCCCAGTGTGAAAGTTAATGATGATCGCCTTAAGTATCCCTGTGAGTATGGGAGAGGCCCATAGATTCTGCGCTGCTCCTGCGACGGTAGCCCGCCATGTGGTCAGGTTCGCCCTTCCTTGCGGGGTGCTTTGTTGGTTGGAAATCGGGGGCCCCAGAACCACAAACTCTAGGTGAACAGACATCCATGCGCGACTCCCGTTCAGGACATTTGGTACCAAAGTTTTATTCTATGCAAGCGATCCAGTCCGGAACAGACGGAACGCGGAGTTGCATGAAAGGTTCTGAGCGCTGCTCGCGGTCCAGGCTGCTCGGGGATCGCTAGGCCGTGGCCAAGTATTGTACGGGCGCACACGACTCGCGTCGGGTTCATAAGGATAGAGATTGTTCAAAGATCTGTAGAGAATGCCAACTAACCAAAACGGTAAGCGGACTCATTGTGCGGTCATCCGGCACGCTCATTTCACTGCGTCGGGCAGAGGGTGAAGCGCAGCTCGTCGCAGACCAGGTAGCCGCCGGGGGGCGCGCCGAAAAGCGAACGGACACAATGGCCGATGCTTTCACCGTCAGCTCGACGCTGGGAATCGGCTGCTCTGGCCCGGTCCGTGCCGGGACCGTGTCTCTGGACACCCGGTCCGCCACTTTTCCGTCCGCATCGTAGGCCTCGACGACCGCGGCGCTGCCGATCGAACCCCAGAGCACGAGAGTGACGGCTGCCACCGGCTTCGGAAAGCGGATTTCGACCGGGATCGACTCGTTCGCCATCGCGTTCAGGATGCCCTTCCGCGGTGTCTTCAGGTGCGGGAAGAACATCACCCGACCGGCGGCACGACTCCGACTCGGCGGACGCGACAGGGCGAAGACGACGCCCTGGTCGGTGTAGCTCGGCATCGTCTTGCCGGTTTCCACCTTGTCGAAGGTGATTCTGACCGGGCCATCGGCGGGTGCGGCGCCGGCGAGCGCGCCAAGGACGATGACAACCGCCAGGACCATTGTGCGGGCGTGCGTCATGGCTCAGGTCATTTCCAGCCCGCGCACCGTTCCCATCGAGGGGCCGAACCGCGACTCCTCGATCCCCATCCGCTGGAGCATCGACACGAACAGGTTCGGCAGCGGGTAGTTGCGGCTGCGGTCGAAGGCCAGGTGCTGGCCATGCCGGAAGCCGCCGCCCGCTAGCAGGGTCGGCAGGTTCGTCGTCGAGTGCGCATTCGCGTCGCCGAGGTTTGAGCCGTACAGGACCATCGTCCGGTCCAGCAGTGTTGCGCCTCCTTCCCTGGAGGACTTCAAGCCCTGGAACAGGTGGGCCAGCAGCTTCATGTGCCATTCGTCGATCACCTTGAGCTGCGTCAGCTTCTCCTCCGACATGCCGTGGTGCGACAGGTTGTGATAGCTGTCGGTGATCGTCGCCCCGGCGATCTGCACGACAGGCGTACCGACGCTGTTGAGCATGAGCGTGATCGCGCGGGTCGAATCGGTCTCGAACGCCAGGCGCGCCAGGTCATACATGATCTGCACCTTGGCCATGTACTGCGCAGGGCTGGCCGGGTCGGTCGGCGGACTGGCCTTGACGGCCGGCTTCGGCCTGTTGGCCCAACCGCGCGACTCCTGGAGCCGGTGTTCCAGATCGCGCACGCTGGAATAATACTGGTCAAGCCGTGTCCAGTCGCGGACGCCGACTTTTTGCTGAAGTTCCCTGGCCTGTTCGGAAACCACGTCGAGAATGCTCCGCCCCGTGTCGATTTCATGAATCTGCTGCTCGATCTCCGCGCGCGTACCTTGCAGGAAGAGCTGCTTGAAGACCCCGGACGCCTGGCCCTCCGGCGGGATCGCCACGCCCGTGCGCGTCCACGACAGGCTCCGGCCGCCGTTGACTGCCAGAGTCAGTGATGGGAACCGCGTGAACATTCCGATCCGTTCGGCCACGAGCTGGTCCAGCGAGATCGAGTTCCGGAACGAGCTGCTGGCCGGGTGCGGGGCAGCGGTCAGGAAGCTGATGTCCGATGGGTGGCCGCCATCCACGAACGGGTGCGAGACGCCGCTCAGCACGGTGAAGTCCGCGCGGTGCTCTTCGAGAAACTTCAGGTACGGTGAGGAGGTGTACTCGCGGCCTGCATCGCTGGGGAAGAAGGGCTGGGGCAGCACGCCCAGGTTGTTGCAAATGCAGAACATCCGGCGCGGCTCCGGGACGGCGGCTGCGCGCGAATGGGGTATTCATCGATTCCAGGAACGGCAGTGCCAGCGCCACGGCCGAGCCCCGCAGGAAGCGCCGCCGTGAGATCGGCCGGCGCCTGGACGCGAATGCAGCCGCGAATCTTGACACGGTTTGCGCGTGCATCTCTGGAGTTTCCTATTTGTTCCGGAACAGGTCGCTCTGGACGATCGCGTGGACGATGCTGCGCACGCCGTACTGGCTGGCCTGCGCCGCGTCGAGGATCCTGTCGATCTGCTCGCGATCGGAGAACCGCACCGGCGCCGGTCGCGAAAATCGTCAATTGATGTGCCAGGTTCCTGGCGATCTGCCGTTCATCTTGAACCAGGATTCTCCTGAGCTCGCGCACGTCCTGGAACGGCCGACCGTCGGGCAACGCACCGGCCGAATCAACTGGTAGGGCATAATGGAATGCGAAGGCCTGCCCGTTGATGCCGAAACCCCGGACCGGAGGTACCTGCTCGGACACAGCCCGGTAGCGCTCGCGGTAGCCGCCCATCACGTCAAAGCTTTCGAGCGCGAAGCCTGGCGGGTCCATCTTGCTATGGCACGAGGCACAGCTCTGGTCGGCCCGGTGCTTCTCCAGTTGCTGGCGGATCGTCACCGCGCCACGGATATCCGGCTCGACCGCCTTGACCGTCGGCGGTGGGGGCGGCGTCTCCAGTCCCAGGATTCGCT
Organism: uncultured Planctomycetaceae bacterium; assembly: GCA_963833985.1. Classification (GTDB taxonomy): domain Bacteria; phylum Planctomycetota; class Planctomycetia; order Isosphaerales; family Isosphaeraceae; genus Aquisphaera. Next base: position 2,626,630 of record CAWIAD010000002.1, on the reverse strand, counting down.
CGGTGATCCAGTGGCCGCGCAGCACCGGCGAGGTCGTTGTCCCGTTGGCAGTCACCTTCAGCACGCTGGCCTGCGTCATCACTCCGCCACGAAGACTATCGGCCGGCAGCTTCACCTTGCGGAACCTGGCGCCGGAGACCCCGCCGATGCCATAGTGTTCGGCCAGCCGTTCGTTCAGGAACGTGAAGTCCGAGGCGACGATGTTCCGCGCCGGTAAGTCGGCTCGCAGCAGCTCGGCGAAGAAAAGCCGCGTCTCCTCCAGCGCAGCCAGCTTCAGCGTGTCGTCGAGCTCGTAATCGTTGTAGAGCGTGGTCGACGGCGAGGTGTCGTCGATCTTCCGCAGGTCAAGCCAGTAATCGGTGAACGCCTCGACGAAGCGGCGCGCCTTGTCATCCTCGAGCATGCGCTTCGTCTCGGCGCGCAGCACGTCCGGCTTGCTCAGGTCGCCGCACCTGGCCAGTGCCCGCAGTGAGTCGTCGGGAGTCGAGTTCCACAGGAAGAGGGCCAGCCGGGTGGCCAGCGCGTATCCGTCGAGCCTGCCCGGATTGGCTTCGACGAACACGAAGCCCGGCGACGACAGCACGGCCATGTAGGTTGAGAGCAGCGACCGGGTGAAGCCGGAGCCGTGCTGGAACTGGTCATCGAACAGCCGCAGGAACCGCTGCACGTCGGCCTCGGCGACCGGCCGGCGATACGCCTGCTTCAGGAACGACCGCAAGAGCCGCTCCGCATCTTGCCGCGGCGCCGCGGATTCGACTTCAAAAAACGCTTCGCGCACGCCGCCGGGCCGGGCTGACGGCGGCCCGCGCCGCCCTCCGCCAGTGCCTCTTCCTGTGGCTGGGCCCGGACTTGCCGACGTGCTCGGAACGATCTCCAGCGCGACTCCCCCGCGCGCCGCTCGGACGGCACCAGCCGTAACTTGTCAAACAACCGTTCATAGCCTGTGCCCGCCCCGCCGGCCGGGTCGTCGCCGAACGGGCCTTCCACCTCGATCCACTGGATGGCGTAGCCCGGCATGCCGTCCTCGGTCGCCAGGGGATTGACATATTGCTCGTCCGTGCCGTTGACCCGCGTCCGGAAGAGCCGGGAGCCGTCGGTCCGCACAACCTCGTTCGCCAGCAGGAAGACTTCCAGCTCGCTCACCGTCGGCTGCGGGGTGAAATCGACCGCCCCGATCGGGCGGGTCTGGCTGCCACCCTGTGCGTACACGCCGATCGGTTCGTTGCGCCGGCCGGGATAGACCTCGTCCAGGTTCGGGCGGTGCCACAGGAGCGTGTGATACACCGGCGCCTTCTCGGCCCCCTGGCCTTCAAAGAACCATCGCGCCACTCCGCCGCCGGCGACCCAGATCGTGTAGCCGGCGATGCGCAGCCTGTAGCGCGCCGCCACCGGCGCCCGCCAGCCGCTCCAGCTATAGCCACCCGCGTCGCTGAAGATGCTCGACACCCTGCCGACCGCCTCCCGCTCACGCGTTGCCGCGCTGGTCGCCGGCGCACGGCCGGCCCGCACGTCCGGCTGGGCGTGCGCATCGAGCACGGGGAAAGACAGCCGATCCGGCAGAGTGCCGTTCTCGCGCGGCCACCAGTTGCGCAAGCTCCGCTCGTCGCGGGCGTACAGCTTGCGGGTCGATTTCGCCGGCCGCTCGATGTGCATCCCCATCGCCAGCCGCATGGCGTGATCGGCCGACTCCATGAACCGCGCGATCTGGAGGTAAGACACGTCGAGCGCCTCTCCGCTCTTGTTGAAGTGATAGGCCTCGCCGTCTTCCGGCAGCCGGCTGGCGATCTGCGCCCACGGGATGCCGAGCAGGTCGCGCAAGGCGTTCTCATACTCATTGCGATTGAGCCGGCGCTGAATTGCCCGGCCCTCGCCGGCCAGGGCCATCCGCTCCGCGGCGATGATCGACTGTGCGAGGCCGGCGACAAAGGCTTTCCGCCGTGTCTCGTCCGGCCGGGCGCGGCTCCTGGGCGGCATCTCGCCGGCCTTCACTCGATCATGCACCTTGATCCAGACGGACAGGTTGGCCGCATCACTCGGGTTAAACTCCAGGCTCGTCAGGTCGAGCCGGCCCTTCCGGTTCACATCATCGTGGCAGCGCGCGCAGTAGTCGCTGACAAACGCATCGTCCGGCGCGGCTGCCTCGCCCGCGCTGGCTGGCCGGACCGCAAGCAGGCCCAACACCGCGCCTCCGAGCAGCCACTGATGAAACGCGCCACGCCAGTCCGCAAGCCACAGGTGTCGCATAAAAAAGTATCCGTTCCCGCAGGAGAAACGGGCTGGCTTTCCGGTCGATCGACCGGCCGCTCGGGATGTTGAGATAAGGAGCATCCTACCACCGACCGACGCTCGCTCGCCAAGGTTTTTCAGGTGAGCGGGCCTGGCCTGACGGCCTGACGGCCGATATCCCATACCGCGGGCAGGCCATGGATTGAAGGAAAGGGAAGTGCGTGAATGCGGCCGGTCGTGATGCCGTGAACGCCTCGGACGGACTGCAAGGCGTGCTATTGCATGCCGGGTGCTCGACGGGTCGGGCTCACGCCCGAGGTTGGAGGCTCCGCCCGTGGAAACAACGTGCTCACGCACGTGGCCATGTGCCATGCGCGCCAGCGCCGGGACTGGCGGGCCAGCGACGGGGGATGAGCGTGGTGCGCCGATGTGCAGGTCGGGCTCACGCCCGGGGTTGGAGGCTGCGCCCGTGAAAACCACGTGCTCACGCTCGTGGCCAGACGGGCCAGGCGGCGGGACGTGCGGACCGGGGGCCCGGCGATCGGTCCGATGCGGCGCGATGCAGGTCGGGCTCACGCCCGAGGGTGAAGGCTGCGCCCGTCCGGACCACGGCCTTGACGACCGTGGTCACCGGTGCCAGACGACGCTGCTGTCTGGAACGGATTCACCCCAGCCGGGAGGTGCCGTGACCACGCCCGTGGCATTGCCGCGACCACGCCCGTGAGGGCGTGGTTCGGACGGGCGCAGCCCCCAACCTCGCCCGTGAGGGCGACCCGGTTCAAGGGCTGGTCGGGCTCACGCCCGAGGTTGGAGGCGGCGCCCGTGAAAACCACGTGCTCACGCTCGTGGCCATGCGCCGCAGAGTCCATGGCGCTGGCGCACCTGGCCATGCGCCCGGGCTCCAGGTGCGTCGGGTGTGCCGAGCGCAGCGACGATGCACCAATCTGCGAACCGGGCTTCCTCACTGGTCGGGCTCACGCCCGAGGTTGGAGGCTGCGCCCGTGAAAACCACGTGCTCACGCACGTGGCCATACCTCGCGGACACCACGTGGAAGCGAGCGCCGCGATGTTCACAAGGCCCCGGACGGAAGCTGTTGCGCAGGGTGCGTCCAGCGCAGCGACGACGCACCGATTCGCGGCCTGGGCTCAGGCGGAAACGGTCGCGACGATGTCCACGACGCCCCGGACGGAGCGACTCCAGGACGTGCGATTGCAGGCCACGTGCAAGCACCGGCACGCAAGGATCGCCTGCCGAAAGGACACACTTGCCCGACGGCCGGGGAAAAAAACAAAAATCCGAGTTTTCGCGATTCTGGGGCAGTTTTGGACGGATCCTCATAGATAGACGGCAGATCGCGGCGCACCGGCCGCTGGCTCGCCGAGGAGGCCGCTCCCCGCGCCGCTTCTCCGGTGAACCGCCGGCCAGGGCCGCTCTGCACACCGCATACACGACCTGCACCAATAACAAAAAGAGCAACTCCGTGGCCACCACAGCCCAGATCGCGGCCAATCGCCGCAACGCCGCAAAAAGCACGGGGCCGAAGAGCGATCAAGGCAAGGCCCGCGCCCGGCTCAACGCGCTGAGGCATGGCGCCAACGCCCGCATCGCCATCCCCGTCCTGCCCCAGGAAGATCCCAGGGAGCTCGCCGAACGGATCCTCCAGTGGACATTTGAACTCGTGCCGCGCAACGACGTCGAACGCACTCTCGTCGGCCACGCGGCGCGCATCGACTGGCAGATCGACCGCGCCGAGCGGGCCGAGACGGCCTACCTCGCGGCTCGCGTCCACCGCCAGCGCGACCGCGATGAGGCCACGCGGCTGAAGCAGGCTCACATCCTGGGCCGCAAGCTGCTGGACACCCTCGACCCGCGTGAGCGGTTTGGCAAGGCCGAGTACTACGACGACATGCCCGCCGTGTTCCTGGCCCGGCTCGAGCAGCTCCCCGAGGGCTGCCGCTGGCTGCTGGCGCGGTGGTCCGAGTTCCGCAACCTCATCGACGTGCGGGCCGCATGGTGCGAGACCGACCACTACCGGTTCCTGCGGCTCATGGGCAAGAGCTTCCTGGAAGGCATGATCGACCCGGCCGCCAACCGCGTGTTTCAGGCCGTCGATGCGATCGAGCCGGGTCAGGGCCGCGAGCTCTGGGAGCTGTTCCGCAACATGAAAGCCAGTTCCGGCCCCTATTTCAGCGGCGCGATGCCGTGGCGGCGCCTGTCGCGCCCGCCGGCCAGCCCGAAAGAGGGCTGGGAGGTCCTCAGCTCGATCGTGGACGAGGCGATCCACCGGCTGGAAGCGCGGCTCGGCGAGCACGAGGACCTGGAGCAGATCGAAGCCGACGCCGAGCCCGACCGCGCGGTCTTCGCCGCCAGCAAGGCCGTCGCGGTCCTGCGCCGGCACCAGGGTGCGCTGACCCGCGAGCTGCTGCGTACGCTGACCACGCTGTCGAACCTGCAAAAAGCCGAGCTCGGCGCCGACAACAACAACGAGGCCGACCGTCCCCCCATGCCGGTTGTCCATGAGCCACAGATCGGCCCCGCGCCCGAGCCAGTCGCACGTCAACCACACGATGAATCGCGCGACGGCCGGAACGACGGGGATGGTGCCGGAATGCCGTCGAGCGGGGGCATCCCGCACGTAAAGGTCTGCAAGACGGTGGGTTGCGCTGCGCTGACCCACCCTACGGGTGGTGCTCCACGAGTTATTGAGAGTATCTTGAACGAAGCCAATCTGGTGGAGACGCAAGTTGAGATTGGCAAAGAGGATACAGCCGTTTCGGAGCGAAATCGGCGGCCAGAAGGAACCCAATCGGGCACGCGCCTCGGGCAGGATGCGAATGGAGGGGGCGAGAGAGGACACGGGCAGGAGGAGGGAGAGGCGGGAACAAGCTTGGCTCCGGACGCACGCGCCCGGATCACAGGGGATCGTCGGCGCAATCGCTCGGCTCGAGCCCCAGAAAGCCTGGCTCTCACGGCACCTTTTCAGCACGATCCTCAGGACCGGCACGGCCGGCATTTCGAGACCGCCAGTGCCAGTCCCCGCGGCGTGCAAAACTGAGCGCTCCGGCTGATCCTTCCGATAGGAAAACCAGAGGAGACGCGCTCAGGTTGCATCGAGCGCTGGGAGGATCATAGGCGGATCGCAGGAGGCGAAGATGACTCGACGCGGGCTTCTGTGCGTGGCCTTGGTGGTTCCATGCTTCGTTCTGGGGCCGGCCCTCGCACCGGTCCAGGCGGCGGGCTGGGCCGACTCGCTCTTCGGCGAGCGTGCGTTCGATTTCGGCCCGGTGCCACGCGGGGCGATTGTCAAGCACGACTTCGTGATGACGAACCGGCTGGCGGAACCGGTGACGATCCTCAATCTCCGGCCCTCGTGCGGCTGCACCAGCGGCAAGGCGAGCACCTCGGTGCTGGCGCCTGGCGGCAGCGCGGTCATCCAGGCACAGATGGACACGCGCAACTTCCTGGGCATCAAGGCCACCGTCCTGTTCGTGACCCTGGTGACGGCCGGCGGACGCGAGGCGGAGGTGCGCCTGGGCGTCACCTCGAACATTCTTGCCGACATCGTCCTGAACCCCGGCTCGGTCGACTTCGGCACCGTCGCACGGGGCCAGACGCCCAGCCAGGTGCTGTCGATCGACCGCATCGGTGCGCCGGGATGGCGGTTCGAGCGCATGGTCTCGGCCAGCCGCGCACTTTCGGCACAGCTGGTCGAGTCACGCCGCGACCCCAAGGGAAACGTGAGCTATGCGCTCACCGTGGGTATCAAGCCGGATGCGCCAGCCGGCCCACTGCGCGACGAGATCCGGCTGCTGAGCAACGATCGGGAGGCCCCGAGCATCCCGATCCTGGTGACGGCTTACGTGCGCGGTGAGCTGAGCGCGGCACCTTCGATTCTGGCGATGGGCGAGGTGACCTCGGCGGCCGGCAAGCAGGGCCGGTTCCTGATCCGCGGCGCGCATCCGTTCACCATCAGGGCCGTGGAAGGAAGCGGGGACGGCTTCGCGGTGCAGCCCGCGGATCCCGCGAAGAAGACGACGCACATCCTGACGGTGGTGTACAAACCGGAGGAGGGAAGCACCCGCGGCGACCTGAGGCATCTCTTCCGCGTGCACACCGACCTCGCCGGTGAACCCCCGCTGGACCTGACCGCAACCCTTCATGTGGCGCCCTGAACTTGCAACGGGCCGGGCCGGCGGCTGCCGCGCTGCTCGTGCGGCGCGGCCCTGGTTTCTGGTATAAGCATAAGCAATGGCACCCGTGACCCTCCCATCCGCGATCCACCGTCCACGAGCATGAGGGCCTTTACGTGTTGATTCGTCATTGGATGATCGGGGGGTGTCTGGCGGCACTGGCAGGGTGCGGCTTGCTGCCGGCCGTGCGGGGAGACGATGCGTACCGGCAAGACATGGCGCGGTTCCGCCAGCAAAGGCAGGAAGCGCTCAAGGCCGAGGACGGCTGGCTGAGCGTCGTGGGGTTGCACTGGCTGCACGAGGGCGAGACGACGCTGGGCAGCGATCCAACCTGCGACATCATGCTGCCCGAGGGATCGCCTGGTGTCGCGGGGAGTCTCATCTTGCGGGACGGCCGCGGGCTCTTTGCGCCGGGGCCGGCGTCCCGGTTACCCGGAACGGCCTGCCGGTCACCGAGACGGAAATGCGCTCGGACGCGGATGGCAAGGCCGACGTGCTGGCCATTGCTCAGGTACGGCTCATCCTGTTGAAGCGAGGCAACCGGCACGCCCTGCGGGTGAAAGACAACCGGAGCCCGGCGCGGCGGACGTTCGCGGGCCTGCGCTGGTATCCGATCGACGAGAGCTGGAGGATCACCGCGCGGTTTGTCCCCGCGGCCGAGCAGACGAAGCTGACCTTCGAGACGGTGGTCGGCGAAGCGGAGGTGAGCGACAGCCCGGGCCACGCCGTCTTCGAGCGTGGAGGAAAGACGTACAAGCTCCAGGCCGCACGCGAGGCGGACGGGTCCTTCTGGTTCGTCTTTCGAGACGGCACGAGCGGCCGCACGACCCACGGGGGAGCCCGCCAGCTCGTGGTTCCGGCGCCCGTGGGGGACACCCTCATCCTGGACTTCAACAAGGCGACGAACCTGCCCTGCGCGTACATCCCGTTCTCCACCTGCCCGCTCGCTCCGCCGCAGAACCGCCTGAGCCTGCCCGTGACGGCCGGCGAGCTGAAGTACGAACCAGGACCGGCTTCCGCCACGCTGCAAGGCCCGGCCACTCCGTCGCGCTGAGATCGACCTGTAACCCCCGGAGCGGACCGGTTCCCGGGGCGCTGGATCACTCGCCGTCTGCTCGCATGAATCTTTTTTGCAACAATTTGATGCATTCATGGGCCATGGCGCCCTGCCTTGCGCTGGTAGAGAGCGATGATTTTGAAGTTTTCCCGAGAATTGTGGAACGGCTCTTGCCACAAGTGGTCCATGCATGTTCTTCTCTTTGATTCGGCGGACCGCTGGTAACGAAGTCTGACTTCAAGGGATGATCCCGCCTTTTGTATTCTTAAGCCGATGCCGCGCACTCCGGGCGCCTCTAAGTCGAGCTTCTTGCCGACCTTTGCGACCACCTTTGGCGTGGAGACCCTGATACGGAAGTGAGCCCGGATATTTGGGTCAGCAGATTCGACGGTCTCGCGGGCGACATGGCGGTTTTCGTTTATCTGTCCGGACTGAATCCGATCGGAATGGTTCAGGAGAACACATCAATGGATCCTCATGGTTTTCGCGTGCCGGCGCCCGTGATGCTGGCGTCCGCGGTTGTCCTCTGCGGCGTGCTGGCCTGGCCTGGCGGCAGTCGCGCCGGCGGCGTGTCCTACACCGGGACGTTCAATCTGGACAACCAGGTCCAGATCGAGACGTTCACCCTCAGCGCGGCGTCGGACGTTACCCTCCGCACCTGGTCGTTCCTGGGAGGAACCAACTACGCAGGCCAGGTCATTCCTGCCGGCGGGTTTGACACCCTGCTCACCCTCTTCGGCCCCGGTGGAGGGTATCTCGACTTCAACGACGACATCAACTACAACAACGGCAACTGGGACGCGCTGCTGTCCGAACACGCGCTGGCCCCGGGGACCTACACGGTAGCTCTGACGCAGTACGACAATTATGCAAATGCTTATTTAGAGTACCTTTCGACCGGCAGCACCAGCGGCACTCTGGCCGACGGCTTTTCCGAGGCGGCTAACCCGAATTTCACCCTGTCGTTTCCGAACACTCCGGCGGGAGCCAGCGGCTATTTCTGGGACGCCTCCGGCATACAGCGCACCGGCAACTGGGCACTGGACATCGTGTCGTCGGCCGCCGTTCCCGAGCCGCCCAGCGTGCTCCTGTGCGCAATTGGAGCAGTGGCCAGGCTGGGCTGGATGCGGAAGCGCCCACGCAAGTGCGTGGCTGCATGAGCGGGCCCGATACAGGGTGACCCCGCAGATGCCCTTGCAATCAGGGCAGTTCACACACAGACTGGCGGTTGGCAGTCATTCGGGATGACCAGAGGACAGCCGCCAATGACACTTCCAGGCCCAGGGTCCGCCTCGAGCGGCCCGAGCTTTGCCCACCCTGCACCGGCATCCGCAGCGGTGGATGAGATTGAGGTCCGCGGCCACATCGTGGATTCGCTGCTCCTGCCGAAGATCCTGGATCGGATCTTGCAGATGGGGGGGAGTTTCGAGATCCAGGAGTGCCGGATCGGCGTACGCCGGTCGGACCCGAGCTACGCCCGGATCGGCATCCGTGCCGGCAGCCCGGAGGAAATTGACGCGATCATCGGCGACCTGGTGGAGCATGGCGCCTCGCCGGTGCACGCGGAGGACGCCCGCGCGGTGCCGGCCGACATCGCGGGTGCCTTCCCGGACGGCTTTTACAGCACGACCAACCAGCACACCCAGGTGCGGCTGAGGAGCCGCTGGGTCGACGTTCAGGATCAGGAAATGGACTGCGGCATCGCGCTGGACGTGAATGCCGGCACGGCCCGGTGCGTGCCGATGATCCACGTCGGTCCCGGCCTGCCGATCGTCGTCGGCCATGCCGGCGTGAGGGTGCTGCCCGTCGAGCGGCCGCGCGAGTCCACCCTCTTCGGCTTCATGAGCTCCACGGTTTCCAGCGAGAAGCCCAAGTCGGTCAGTCTGAAGAGCGTGGCCGGGGCGATCCGGGCCACCAGGGCCGCCGGCAAGAAGGTGCTGCTGGTGGGCGGACCGGCCATCGTCCACACCGGCTCGGTGCCCCACGTCGCCCGGCTCATCCGCGAGGGCTGGATCCAGACGCTCTTCGCCGGCAATGCGCTGGCCACGCACGATGTCGAGCAGGCCCTCTATGGCACGAGCCTGGGTGTCTCGATCGAGCGCGGCGAGCCCATCGAGCACGGCCACGAGCACCACCTCCGCGCCATCAACGCCATCCGCCGGGCTGGCGGCATGGCACGTGCCGTGGAGACCGGCCTGCTGACATCCGGCATCATGTACGAATGCATCAAGCACAACGTCGAGCTGGTCCTGGCCGGCTCGATCCGCGACGACGGGCCGCTGCCGGAGGTGATCAGCGACACGCTCGCGGCACAGGACCGGATGCGGCAGGCCATCCGCGACGTCGGCTTCGCGCTCCTGATCGCCACTGCCCTGCACTCCATCGCCACGGGCAACCTGCTGCCCGCCTGGGTGAAGGTGGTGTGCGTGGACATCAACCCGGCCACGGTGACCAAGCTGACCGACCGGGGAACCTTCCAGACCATCGGGCTGGTCACCGACGTCGAGCCGTTCGTGCGATCCCTGGCCGTGGAGCTGGGGTCGACAACGGCCGGCGACGTGTCCTAGCGGAGGGATGCACCGCCGTGACGGCTTCATCCACATCGCCGCGCATCTTGATGTGTCCGCCTGATTATTTCGGCATCGAATACGAGATCAACCCCTGGATGAGCCTCCAGCAGGGCAGCGACCCCGTGCTGGCGCGCACGCAGTGGGAGGATCTGCATGGGACACTTCGCAACCTGGGCGTGACGGTGGACCTGCTGGAGCCGGTATCGGGGCTGCCGGACCTGGTGTTCACGGCCAACGCCGGGCTGGTCTTCCGCGACCTCTTCCTGCCCGCGAACTTTCGCTTCGGGGTGCGGCAGGGAGAAAGCCTGCATTACGTGCGGTGGGCGCGGGAGCAGGGATTCACAATCACGCCTCTGCCCGAGGGCATGAACTTCGAGGGTGCCGGGGACGCGCTGTTCTGCGGCGACACGCTCTTCGCCGGCTACCGCTTCCGCAGCAACGTCAAGAGCCACCAGTGGGTTGCCGAGCGGCTGGGCGTTCCGGTCCTGCCCATGGAGCTGGTGGACCCTCGCTTCTACCACCTGGATACCTGCTTCTGCCCGATCGCGCCCGGGGCGGCGATGTACTATCCGGGCGCCTTCGACGAGTACGGCCGCTCGGTGCTCAGGGACCGCATCGACCCGCTCATCGAGGTCTCAGCCGAGGAGGCGGTGAGCTTCAGTTGCAACGCGGTGGTCGTCGGCCGCACGGTCATCCTCAATCGAGGCGCCCCCAAGCTGGCGCGGGCGCTGGAGAGCCTCGGGTTCGGCGTCTGCCCGCTGGAGTTCTCCGAGTTCATCAAGTCCGGCGGCAGCGCCAAGTGCCTGACCCTGCGGATCGACGGCGAGGAAGCGGCAAGCTGGAAGCACCAGGAGGCCGCCTTACCCTGAAGGATGGCGCACCGGCATGATCCGGGGTCACCAGGTATCCATTGGCAAGATCATGCTCTGGGTCGCGGTCTTCGCCCTTGCGTTCGAGCTGGCCCTGGAGATCGCCCGGCTGAGGACCGGCACCGCCTCTGCGATCTGCATGGCGCTGATGTACCTTGTGCTGGCCAGAAAACAGGTCCGGCTGATCTTCAGCCGGCCGCCCTCGGCCGGGTCCGGCTTGCTCAGCAGGCGGCCCGGGCCGCCGGACCCATCGCGATGACAAACCTTGCGATTTGCTTGACGCCTCCGCGGCCCACCGCAACGATAGGCAGTTGCGTTTTTCAGCGCGCCATCGACGGAGCCCGGTGAACCGGCCGAGGCGGCAGGACCGCAGCGACTCCGTCTGGCCGCGTTGCGGACGTCGCATCTCCGGCCCAGAGAACCGATCCAGGAAGCCTTGATGCAGATCGATTGTCCACGATGCCGGCGCGTCCTGGAATACTCGGGCGATCGGCCGTCGTTCTGTGCCTACTGCGGTTCCTCTCTGGCCGTTGCCGAACGGCCCGTGCGGACCCTGGCTTTGCCCGACGGGGGCACCGGGTCGGGGGTCGACCCGGGCGCGACACAGCCGGTCGAGCCCTCGACGCTTTCTCAGACGGCCGAATACCGGCCCGGTCAGCGGGAGGGCCGCAGCTCCGGCGATGAGGAATTCCCCGAGCAGATCGCCGGTTACCGGCTGGTGCGCAAGCTGGGCGCCGGCGGCATGGGAACCGTGTTCGAGGCCGAGGACGAGACGCAGGCCCAGCGGGTGGCCTTGAAGCTGATCAAACGAGACCAGATCGGTTCGCGCGAGGCCGTCGAGCGGTTTCGCCAGGAGGGCCGGCTCGCCAGCGCGGTCACCCATCCCCGATGCGTCTTCGTGCTGGCCGTCGACGAGTTCCAGGGTGCTCCGTACATCGTCATGGAGTTCATGCCCGGAACGACGCTCCAGACCATGGTGGAGACGACCGGCACGCTCGATCCCGCGACCGCCATCCTGAAGATCTTCGATGTGATCGAGGGCCTTCAGCAGTTCCACAATCGCGGCTTGATCCACCGCGACGTCAAGCCCTCGAACTGTTTCCTGGACGAGCAGGGACGGGTGAAGATCGGCGACTTCGGCCTCTCGAAGTCGCTGGAAGGGGGAGCCGACCTGACCCGGACGGGAAGCTTCGTCGGCACGCCGCTGTACGCATCGCCCGAGCAGATCAAGCGGGACGAGCTGGACGAGCGGACCGATGTGTACTCGGTGGCGGCAACGCTCTATTACCTGCTGGCCGGCAGGCCCCCCGTGCAGGCAAAGGACGCGGCCGAGGCGCTGGCGCGGATCGTCTCGGAGCCCGCGCCGCCCCTGCGCGGCCATCGCCCGGACATCTCCCGAGCCCTGGAAGCCGTCATTCACCGCGGCCTGGAGCGCGATCCGGCCCGTCGCTGGCGCAGCCTGCAAGAGCTCCACGACGCACTGCTGCCCTTCGTTCCCAGAGGGTCGTCGATGGCCGGGATCGGCCTGCGTCTGGGCGCCTTCTGCATCGATCTTGGCCTGGCGTACCTCGTGAACTCGGCCCTATCCGGCATCATCATACTCTTCCACCATGGCGAGTTCTTCGAGACGCAGAGGTTCCTGGAGCGCAACGCCGCGGTCATCGGCTGGATCCGGCAGGGCATCTGGTTTTTCTACTTCGCCGCCCTGGAAGGCCTCACCGGCGCCTCGGCGGGCAAATGGCTGCTGGGCCTGCGCGTGACTGCCGCGGATCGCGGGGGGCCCGCGGGGCTGGGGCGGGTGTTGCTGCGCACCCTCGTGTTTGTCGCTCTCACGGAGCTGCCGGCGCTGCTCGTGGCTGAGCTGGAGCCTGCCAACCAAGGTGCCGGCATGTTCATCAGGTTCTGGGCCCTGGGCCGCATCGTCAAGGGGCTGGGGCTGGTCGCCCTGGTCTCCACGATGCGCAAGCGGAACGGCTTTCGAGGCCCTCACGAGTGGCTGAGCGGGACCCGGGTGGTCCAGACGCAACGATTCCGGCGGCGCCTTCCTGGCCGGCGGCTGCGTGCCCTGAGCGACTCGCGCCTCGCAACGAGCACGACGAGCACCGCGCCGCCGGCCCTGGACCGGATCGGTCCCTACCTGGTGCGCGGGGCGATCCGCTGGCAGCCCGATCAGAAGATCGTGCTCGGGCACGACTCGACGCTCGAGCGGCCGGTCTGGATCGTGCTGCGGGAAGGGACGGCGCCGCCGTCGCCCGCACGCCGGTCCCTGAGCCGCCATGGCCGCCCGCGCTGGATCGGCGGGGGCGAGCATGCCGGCGGGCGCTGGGATGCGTTCACCTCGCCCTCGGGCATCCCGCTCGGCGAGCTTGCCGGCAGCGAGGGGCTGGGCTGGGGCGACGTGCTGCCCATGCTCCGCCAGCTCGCCGCCGAGCTCGAGGCCGCTCGCGACGATGCCACGCTGCCGCGCCGGCTGTCGCTCGACCAGGTCTGGATCCAGCCGGATGGCGGCGTGCAGCTCGTAGACATCTTCCATCCATCCGACTCCGGGTCGCTGCTGGTACCTGACAGGCCCGCGGCGCCGGACCCGGCCGGGGGATCCACCCGGGAGCTGCCGGGCGGCTCGTTCGCCCGCGGCAGCCGCGACCACGAACTGCTGGAGTTCATCGCCGAGGTGGCCCGTCTGGCACTGGAGGGTTCAGGAAGACGCCCGGCGAAGCAGCAGCTCCAGCCCGGCGTGCAGCCGGCTGCCTCGGAACAACCCGAGCCGGGCACCGCGTCAGGGCGGATCTCCCGGCGCTCGGCGGTGAGCGGCCGGCGGATCCAGGCTGCGGTTCCGGAGCACGCGCGGTGGATCCTCGACCGGTTGACCGAGACCCGCGCTCCGTTCAGCTCGCTCCAGAGCCTGCGCGTGGAGCTTGACACGGCGGCGGTCCGCCCCGCCGAAATCAGCCTGGTCCGCCGCGCGGTCCACCTGGGAATTCAGGGGTTATTCCTGCTCCCGGGACTGGCGGGAATGCTGGCCCTCTCCCGACCCGTGCTCGAGCTCGAGCCGGAGATGTACCCGAACAATCTAACGCTGCTTGCCGCCATTCCCGGCTGCTGGATCGTCTGGGCGTTCCTGACGCGGGGCGGACTGAGCTTTTCCGTGGCCGGCATCGCCCTGGCACGCAAGGACGGACGCCGGGCCAGCCGCCTGGCTTGCGGGCTCCGGGCCCTGCTGGTCTGGATGCTGCCCACCGTCCTGCTGGCCGGCGCGAGCCTGCCACAGCATGGCGTCCCCGAGGATGCCGGCCTGGCACATGCCCTGTGGCTCGGGGCCGTGCTGCTCCTGGCCGTCTACCTGGCGATCGGGCTACGGTGGCGTCATCGCGGACCGCACGACTGGCTGGCCGGCACGACTCTGGTCCCGCTCTGAGGCTCAAGAAGGCGCGTGATCGATGACCGAGGGAACACACCCAGAAAGTAGTGATTCGGCGTCGCGGCGCGTGCAGTGGCGCAACGTGGCGCGCTGGGTCTTGCCGTTCGCTTTCCTGTCGCTGCTGTCCAGCGGTCTGTTCGTCGGGGACGCCTGGGCCCCGCTGGTTCCCAGAGAGCTGGGCCGGCGCCTCACCGAGCTCTTCCTGCGGGCGCTGCTGGCGGCCTACGGGCTGGTCGTGGTCCTGGCTCCGCTGCTTCTGGCCGGCTCGGTCTGGCTGGTGATCCGGGCCCGCCGGCGCGGCCAGCGCAGGCGGTTTGTGGCCAGACTGGCGCTGGTGTGCGGGTCGGCAGTGCTGGCCGTCCTGTGCCTGGAGCTGGCGGCCGCGGCCTGGCTGGGCTGGGTCCACCGGATGCCGGTGCTTCCCACGCGTTTTGCCGACCCTGCGCCGGCCGGCGATGCGCTCTCCCTGGTGGTCCTGGGCGGCTCAAGTGCCATGGGCTACCCCTACGATCCGGTCATCTCGATGGGCCGTCTCGTCGGCTGGCAACTTGAGCTGGCGCGGCCCGGCAGGCACGTGGACCTGGACATCCGGGCCAACCTGGGACGGAGCCTGGAAGATATGCACATGGAGCTCACGAAACTGACGCGAAGGCCCGACGCCATCATCGTCTTCTCGGGCCACAACGAATTCCTCTCACGGTTCGAAACGCTGCGTGACGCGGGATACACTGAAGCGCCCGAAGGCGCCTTGCTGAGCGCAGCCTACCAGCTCAGCCTGCATTCGCCTTTTTGCCTGTGGGTCTATGAGACCGTGCGCAAGCACCGTCTGGGCGGGCCGCCCCCGACCATCCGCGACCATCAGATCATCGACGCCCCGGCCTTCACTCCGTCGGAGCTGCTGGACATCGTCACCGGTTTTCGACGCCGGCTGGAGGCGATCGTCAGCTACTGCGAGCAGATCGGCGCGGTGCCGATCCTGGTGATCCCGCCGAGCAATGAGTCGGGCTTCGAGCCGAACCGCACCGTCCTGCCGGCGCGCGTCACGGCGGCAGAGCGGGCCGCGCTGACGAGGCAGTTCGAGGAGGCGCGGGCGACCGAAGCGAGCGACTCGGCGCTGGCCCAGGCGCGGTATCGAGCGCTGCTTGACCGCCAGGAGCGTTTTGCCGAGGCCCATTTCCGGCTGGGACGCCTGCTGGAGCACGCGGGCGCCTACGACGAGGCGCGGGCTCATTACATCCGTGCTCGCGACCTCGACGGTTTTCCGGTCCGCTGCCGCAGCGACTTCGCGCAGTTTTACAAGGAGGTCGCGGCCCGCCATCACTGCATCCTGGTCGAGGGCTCCGAGGTCCTCCGGCCCGGCAGCCGGCATGGGATCCTCGACGACGCCATCTGCCACGACGCCCACCACCCCAGCTTCGCCAGTCATTTGAACCTGGCGCAGGCCGTGCTTGACCGGCTCTACGAGCGGCGGGCGCTGGGCCTGGGGCAAGAGGGGAGCGCCCCTCCGCACCTGGACCCCTGGCAGTGCGCCGCGCACTTCCAGGTGGACGACGGAGTCTGGGCCGGAGCGTGCGTCAAGTCGGGCATGTACTACAAGCACGGCTGCGTGGCCCGTTACGATTCGACGGAGCGAGAGGCGAAGCACCAGCGCTTCGCCCAGAGCGCGGAGCTGCTGCGGCAAAAGCTGAGACGGCCCGAGGACCTGGGAATTCCGGGCATCGGCCTGCCTCCGCCGGCCTCGTATCGCTGGGACTGGTGGAACGTGCCGCCTCCCGCCCTGCCCGTGCACACGGGCCAAGCTAAGGCTGTGCGGGCGTCCGAGCGGTCCGGCACCGGGAATGGCTGGCTTCTGCCGCACGCCGGCCGCGTGCCGTCCCCGACCTCTTGACAGGGATGGCCGGAAATCGACACTGGATGCTGGACTCCTGGTCGGGTCCAGCTCGAGGAGATGCCCATGCGATACCGCTTCGCTGTCGGCTTCCCCGTCGCGCTGGTCTCCATCGCCCTGGTGGGGACCATCGTCGCGGGTGATGCCGCAAAATCTGGTTTGAAGCCCGGCGATGCCGTCAGCCCGTTCGAGGTTGACGACATCACCGGGCCGAACAAGGGTAAAACCCTGTGCTACCGCTGAAGGTACGGTAATGCTCCGGTGGTCTGCGTCTTCGCCCGCAAGACCTCCGAACCCTTGGCCAGTCTGGTCAAGCAGATTGACGCGCAGATCGGCGAAAACAACAAGCTGAAGAGCTTTGTGGTTCTCACGCCCAAGAAGGGCGAACACCCCGCGGAAGCCCTGGTGAAGCTGGCCAAGGACGCCGGCATCCAGCATGTCCCCCTGACCATCGGCGAAAGCCCCGACGGTCCTCCCGACTACGAGCTTGCTCGTGATGCGGACGTCACCGTGCTGATGTGGAAACACCACCAGGTCAAGTTCAACCGCGCCTTCAAGGGCGAGCTGAACGACCAGGATATCCATGCCATCATGGAAGACGTGCCGAAGCTGCTGAAGGATTGAACCGGATCGTCCTCCCGTCGGGGGATCGTTCGTGACCGCTTATCGACCCGACCAGCTCCAGGCCGACCCGGGCTCGTGGCCCGGGTCGAGCCGTTTCCTGGGCTCTGCCAGATCCAGCAGGAACACGCTCCGGCCCACGAGGCGCCCGGCGCGATCAGGGCTGCCACCGCAGGTGGCCGATGATGCTCGAGAAGTCATCGGTCCACACGGCTTCCCGTTCGGGCACGCGTGGTGCGGCCCAGGCGCATCGGCCGCGATGGAGCCCAGATCCGCGCTGGGGGCGGCGAGCACCGCCCAGGTTGACGGCTCCTTCCCTGACTCCAGGTCGACGGCCGGAAGGTCCAGGTCACGGCGGACCAGGCAGCGGAGGCCCGCGTCCCGAGCCAGCAGGCCCAGGATGGGTGCCAGATCGATGCACTTGTTGCTGATGTGAAAGGCCATCATGCCACCCTCTGCCAGCTTCTGGCGGTAGAGCCGCAGGGCCTCCCGGGTCAGCAGGTGCGCGGGAATGGCGTCCGAGCTGAAGGCGTCCAGGACGAGCAGGTCGACGTCGCGATCGGGCGCATCGGCCAGCCGCAGCCGCGCATCGCCCAGGACGACGTTCACGGAGCCCGCCCTGCTGCCGCTCAGAAAGGTAAAATAGCCTGGATCACGCGCGATCCGGACCACGATGGGATCGATCTCGTAATAGGTCATGCGATCACCAGGCCGGCCATAGGCGGCCAGAGACCCCGCGCCCAGTCCCACCAGGGCCACGTTCAACCCCGTCTGCCGCGTTTGCAGCGTCTCGAAGACCTGTCCGACTGGCCCCGTGCGGTGGTAGTAGGTGAGAGGTTCCGACCGCCGCGCGGGGTCGAGCGCTTGCTGGCCATGAAGAGTATGGCCGTGGATCAGGCGGTGGAATCGGCCGTCCTGGTCGCGTGTGACGCGGACAACCCCAAAGTAGTTGCGCTCCTGGAAGAGCACCAGGCCGGAGGTCCCCGGTGAGACACCGGCAGCCAGCAGCACGGCGCCGAGGCCCAGCGCGAACCGCGGCGGACGATCCTTGAAGGCATAACAGAGCATTGCTGGCAGCCCGAACGCGAGCCTGGCGGAAAGGCCGTCCCGCGTGGAGGCCGATGGACCCTGGGTCCACCTGGCCAGTCCCAGCGCGAGCAGCCCGACCCCCAGCGCCACGGCTGCGTCGAGGAACCACCGGGACCTTTCCTCGCGGTCGGCGCGGGCCTGCGGCAAGACCAGGCAGGCAAGCACCAGGGCCAGCGGATACTCCGCGATCCGGTCGAACAGAAGCGGAGCCAGCAGAGCATTGAAGACTCCGCCCAGCACTCCTCCACAAGAAAGCGCCAGGTAGAACGCCGTGAGGTGCTCCTGGGTGGGCCTGCGCCGCACGAGCTCGCCATGACACACCATGGCCGCCAGGAAGAACGCGGCCAGGTGAACGGGCAGGACGATCGGCTGCGCCACGGATGAGATGCTGAGGATGAGCGTCAGGAGAACGGCCGCCATCGGTAAGGCCCGCACCATCCAGGCGTGCGGAAGCACCGGACGCCGCGCGAAGGTGACGATGAACGAGAGCAGGTAAAGGCCCAGGGGGATCACCCAGAGCATGGGAATGGCGGCAATGTCGGTCGTCATGTACGCGGTCACACCCAGCATGAGGCCGGTCGGAATGAACGAGAGGACGACCCAGTGGAGGACCTGCCGGCTTGAGAGCTCCGATGGCGCGGCGCGCCGGCCGACCGCACCGGCAGACATGGTTGTGTGGCCTTGCCCCATGCCCCAGGTCGCGGCACAGGCGCAGACCAGCACGGCATAAGCCGCGTAACCGGCGGACCAGGCCAGGCTCTGCTGTCCCAGCAGCAGGTTGGGCTCGATCAGCAGCGGGTAGGCAGCCAGCGCCAGCATGCTGCCGCAGTTGCTGGCGATGTACAGGAAATAGGGGTCGGACGCCGCGGGATGACTGGATCGGCTGAACCAGCTTTGCAGGAGGGGAGCCGTGGTGGCCACCACGAAGAACGGCAAGGCGACCATGTGCAGCAAGACTCCGAAGAGCCAGCCGGTGGGGTCCGTTCCGGGGGACAACGACCGAGCCGCGGTCGCGGGAATGCCAAAGGGGAGGGAAGCGAGAGGAAGCAGGAGCAAGATGGACTGGACCGCCACTTGAAAGCGCGGACCGAGCCAGCGCGTCGAGGCGTGCGCGTAGGCATAACCCGCCAGGAGCATCGCCTGAAAGAAGACCATGCAGGTGGTCCAGACCGCCGGCGAGCCGCCGAGCAACGGCAGGACCATCCTGGCGGCCATCGGCTGCACGCAGAAGAGCAGGAGCGCTCCGGTGAAGAGCGTGAGCCCGAAGAGGATGAGCAGGGCCGATCCGCGCCGGTTGGTCACGAGACGCTCCAGAGGGGGCGGTGGGCACTGCCGGGCCATGCCCCAAGGCCAGCGCGCCTCGCGCACCGGGTGCAGGGTCCCAGCACCATCAACTGTAGGACAGGGTCCGAAGCGGAGAGGGGCAGTCATCCGGTTCATGCGTTCCGGCTTCAGGCCGCGGGCCCAGATCCCGATAGATTGAAACGCGGACCGCCGCATGATGGCGTGCGCCATCGGTCCGGAATGGGGTCGAGCATGGATTTGAGCGCCAAGCACCGTCGAGGTCAGATCACCGCTTGGCGCTGGTGCGCCGCGGCCCTGAGCTACCCGGTCACGATCTTGCCCGGCCTGAACGCCTCGGTCTTACTGATCTCCAGCGTCTGCTTTGGACTGAATTGCTGGAGCCTGGAGGGTGCAATGAGCAACTTTTCAATGGGTTTCCCCGCGGTTGCCGGGATCATCGCACTCTGGCTGACCATCCTCGCCCCCCTGGACTGGATTGCATGCAACCGCTGGCGGTTCATGCTCGTGATGACGGGCCTGATGATGGGCCTGCTCGTGGAGTTCCTGTTCCTGAAGGCCGGTATCCAGAACCACTCCATCCGCCTGCCCCGGACGGGGTTGCTGGCGTTCTGGGTGTTTGGCGGCCCGCTGCTGGCCGGTGCGGTGAATCTCGGCCTGCTGGTGCGCGCCCGACAGCGCCTGTTCCGAGCGCTTGTGCCCGTGCCGGTCCGGTCGGTTCCAGCCCATCACCTGGGCGGGACGCGGGGCCTGCGTCCCGTCCGGCTCGAGCCCTACCGCCCGCCCGCGCCGGGTCCGTGGTGGATACCGGCCGAACACCTTGACCGTAGGGTGGATCAGGCATGAGCCCAAAGGCGGGACCCGTTCATTCGATGCCGTAGCGTTTCAGCTTCTGCCGCAAGGTGGCACGGTGGATGCCCAGCTCGACGGCCGCGCTGGCACGGTTGCCCTGGTTGCGGCTGAGCAGTGCCCGCAGCAACGGGGGTTCGACCACCGCAAGGAACCGGTCGTAGAGTGTGGCCTCGGCGGCTGCCGACTGGTTGGTTGCATGCCGCTCGTGCTCGAACCAGGCGGTGATCTGGCCGCTGATCGCCTCGGCGACCGCGGAGGGCGCGGGTGGCCCTGGCACGGGCTCCGCGGGCGGAGGCAGGTGCTCAAGGTGGATGTCGCGGCCGCGGGCAACGATCGCCGCCCGCTCGATCGCATTCCGGAGCTCGCGGACGTTGCCCAGCCAGGGCCGTGACCGCAGCTCTCGGACCACCTCCTCGCGGAGCACGACCCGCTCGGGGCTCGGCCCGTTCAAGAGGCTGAGGAAATGGGCGGCCAGCGCCGGGATGTCGTCGCGCCGGTCGCGCAGCGGAGGCAGGCGGATCGGAAAGACGCTGAGCCTGAAGAAGAGATCCTCCCGGAATTCGCCGGACGCCATGAGCTCGCCCAGCGGCCGGTTAGTCGCGGCCAGGAAGCGCACATCCACCGGCCGGGGACGGGCATCGCCCACGGGAGTCACCTCGTGGTGCTCGATGGTGCGCAGCAGCTTCACCTGAACGGCCGGCGGCACGTCGCCGATCTCATCGAGCAGCACCGTGCCGCCGGCCGCCAGCTCCAGCACCCCCTTGCGATCCTGAACGGCGCCGGTGAACGAGCCGCGGAGGTGGCCGAACAGCTCGCGTTCGATGAGGCTCGAGCTGAGGGCCGCCACGCAGATGGGGACGAATGTCCTGCTCCGTCGCGCACTGTGGCGATGGATGGCCCGGGCCACGAGCTCCTTGCCGGTGCCGCTCTCACCGGTGATCAGTACCGGAACGTCCGTCGGCGCCACCAGCGCAATCTGCTTGTAGAGCTCCTGCATGGCCGGTGAGTGGCCGATCAGAAGCGAAGATTCCGCCCTGGTGAGCGTGCCCGAGGCCGCCGTCTTGCCGTCGTTCTCCGCCGGGCCTGGCCGTCCGGTGAGGGCGCGGGCGATCACGGAGGAAGCTTGATCGAGATCGAAAGGCTTCACCAGGTAATCGAACGCGCCGCCCTCCAGTGCCCGGACCGCCGTGTCCAGGTTGCCGAACGCCGTGATCACGATGATGGGAGCCGGGCCGGCCAGCTCGCGGAACCGGCCCAGCGCCGAGAGGCCGTCGACCCCCGGCAGGCGAACGTCGAGGATCACGGCGTCGGGGGGCCCGCGCCCGGCCAGCTCCAGCCCTTCTTCCGCGGACGACGCCACATCGACGGTATGCCCGAGGTCCCCCAGGAACTCCCGCAGCGCCCAGCAGATGCTCGCCTCATCATCAACGATCAGGACATGGCTCATGAGCTTCGTTTGCGTGGCCGGGTGTGCCATTGCCGGGCAAGGTCAGCCGGAACCGGGTGAATCCTCCCTCGCGTGCCCACGACACGCTTCCATGATGCGCTTGGGCCACCTGGCGGGCCAGAGCAAGGCCGAGCCCCACTCCCTCGGGCTTGGCGGTCACGAACGGATCGAAGACGCTGTCTCCGAGGTCCTCTGGAGGACCCGGTCCATCATCGCTCACCTCGATGGTGTGTGCCGCACCGCCGCCCCGGAGGGCCAGCAGCACCGAGCCGCCCGGGCCGGCGGCCTCGATACCGTTGAGGACCATGTTCAGGACGGCTGGCGCAGGCTCGGCGCGTCGGCCGAAACCAGGACGTCCGATCCGTCCGGTCCGGGTTCCACGCGGAGCGAGACCCGGGCGTGCTGGCTGGTGGCTTCCAGCAGCGCGGCGACCTCGTGCAAGAGTGCCACAAGCTTGCAGTCGGCAAGCGTCCGGACCTCGAGCTGGCCAAGCGTCAGGAGCCCCCGCACCTGCTCCTCGATCAGTGCCAGTTGCTTCTGGGCCACCTCCAGGCTGGGGTCGGTGCGCGCCAGGTCGCACCGCTTGCCGTGGAGCTGAAGGCTCAGCCGCGCCGGTGAGGGCGTTGCGAAGCTGGTGCGCGGTCCCCGCGGCGAGCTGCGCCAGTGTGTGGGCGCGTTCGTTCTGGCGGATCGTCTGGCTCATCTGGCGCAACTGCACGCACATGCGGTTGATGGAGCGGGCCAGGTCGGTCACCTCGTCACGCGGGCGGTTATGGGGGATCGCCAGCTCTCGGAAATCGCCTTCCGCGATGCGGGCCACCTGGTGTTCGAGGATGCGGACGCGCTCGCTGATGCGGTGAGCAACCCAGGACGTCGCGCAGGCCAGCAGCACCAGCGCCCCTGCCCCCAGGACCAGCGGCACCTGGGCAGATTCCCACCGCGCCTCGCGCCAGCTCGACTCCGGATAAAGCACCAGCAGCGCGGTCCCGGATGTGGCCGGGCGCGGGCCGATGAGCACGGCGAGATGGCTCTCGCCCCGGATCGTCACGGCCGGCGCGCCGCTCAGTCTGTCGATGCGTTCCTGGCTGCGTACCGGGATGGCCTCGATCGCTGGTGCACCGGCCGCCAGTCCCGGTTCGCTGGCGGCCGCCGGCAAGCCGTCTCGCCCGTAGGCCACAAAGCGGGCGCCGGAGAGACTGTGCATGCGGTTCAAGATCCCCTCGGTGAGAGGAAAGGCTGAGCCGCCCAGCGCATCGACCACACCGGTGACACGCTCGATGATCTGCCGCTCGGTCCGCCGCGCCGCCAGCAGCATGGAGGCGACGGTGATCGCCGCGATCGCCAGGGCCTGGATCGCCACGATCGGCAGCAGCACCTGTTGGCGGATCGACCAGCGCATGCGACCTCACCCGTGCCAGACCCGATTCCCCGGCGACTTTTTCGCCACGCGTGGCGGTTTTCTCGCCGGCAGGCAACGCGCGGGCCTTCAAGGCCAGCACGCAAACCCAAGAATCACTGGAATTTAGAGAATCTCATACTGAAGGAACGATGATTGCCTTGTCAATCGTCCGGGCGCTCGTACGAGGCTGGCTCAAGACAGGGCATTGCCGTCAAGGGAAGGAACAGGTCCATGGAGCAACTCCGTCTCCGTCGCGGGTTCACGCTCATCGAGCTGCTGGTTGTGATCGCCATCATCGCCGTCCTGATCAGCTTGCTCTTACCCGCCGTGCAGGCCGCGCGTGAGGCGGCGCAGCGCGCCTCGTGCGTGAACAACCTGAAGCAGATGGGCCTGGCGCTCAACAACTATCACGACACGGTGGGCACCTTTCCCATGAGCTACATGGCCCGCAGCCGCTTCATCAACGGGGCCACGGACACCGCACCCGGCTGGGGCTGGGGCTCCATGATCCTGCCCCAGATCGAGCAGGGGCCGCTCCATGCCGCCATCAACGTCGGCCTGGCCGTGGAAGCGCTCAGAATTCCACGGTGGTCCAGACGATCCAGAACGTCTATCTCTGCCCGTCCGATCCATTACCCGGTGGGACGTTCCCCGTCACCGACTCCGCCGGCAACGTGCTGGCATTCATGGGCCCCACGAGCTACGCCGCGTGCGTGGGCAACGACTTCGCGGACACGACCACGGGCCTGAACAACGACGGACAGGGCAACGGCGTGCTGTTCCGGAACAGTGCGGTCCGCATGGCCGCGATCACCGACGGCGCCAGTCAAACCATCGTGGTGGCCGAGCGCGCCTGGTCGATCAACAGCGGCCCGTGGGCCGGCGTGGCGACGAACGGAGTCATCGGCCGGGGGCCCGCTAATCCCTGTCCACGCACCGGGGCGCTCTACTACCTGGCCGCATCCATGGTTCAGGCTCACTGCAACGTGCTGAACACGGACACCGACCCGGACGGCGGCCTGGACGACTTCTCCAGCCGACATCCGGGCGGGGCCAACGCCGTCTTCGCCGACGGTTCAGTCCACTTCCTCAAGAGCGTGCTGCGGAACTCGGGCCAGCGCCCCGACGGTTCAACCATCTACTCCCCCAGCAGCATGGTCCTCCAGGCCCTGGGCACACGAGCCGGCAGCGAGGTGATCTCGGCCGACTCTTACTGAAGACCCGCGTTCCTTCCGCCCTGGCCCGCTTACCAGCATGCCACCCACGGTTCACGCGGCAGGGCGCCGGGATCGTACCGCGAAGTCCACGCCGAGGGCCACGACGGTTCGATGGTTCTGGACCAGCCGCATGACTGCACAAGCCGACCGACAAGCTGCCGTGGATCGACTCCCTGCTCGCGGAGGGCGGCCAGCTTGATCGACCCGTCCCTCTTGGCCAGACGGCGGCCGTCGGCAGTGACCGCCAGGGGAACATGCCCGAAGTCCGGAGGGGCTGCTCCGAGCGCACGATAGAGGAGGATCTGCCGGGGGGTGCTTGGCGCCAGATCGTCGCCGCGAATCACCTGCGTGATGCCCATCAGGGCATCGTCCACCACGACCGCCAACTGGTATGCGGGCCCAAACCCGTGGCGTGCCACCACGAAGTCGCCGCCTTGCCGGGATGGCTCCAGCGAGGTCGGGCCCAGGAACTGATCCTCCCAGGACACCGGCCCCGGTGGAACCCGGAACCGCCAGGCGAACGGCCGCTGGGCCAGGGCGTCCGCGGCGCTGGCGCGGAGGCCGGAGCAGGTACCGGGGTAGCTTGGAGCTTCGTCCTCGGCATGGGGGGCACTCGCGGCCCGGGCGATGTCGGAACGGGTGCAGGTGCATGGGTAGATCAACTCCGCGGCCCTGAGCTGATGCAGGGCCCGGTCGTACAACGCGCCGCGCTGGCTCTGAAGAAAAGGGCCTTCGTCCCAGTCGAGACCGAGCCACCTGAGGTCCACCACGGCAGACTCCGCGGCGCTGGCTCGAACGCGCGTGGCGTCCAGGTCCTCGATCCGCAGGACGACTCTCCCCTGCGCGCTCCGCGCCGCCAGCCAGGCAATCAGGAACGTCCGCGCGTGCCCGAGATGCAGCCCCCCCGTGGGGGAGGGTGCCAGACGGCCGGCGACGGTGGCTGCGGGCGGCATCGGAGGCGGGTTCCCCTGTGGCCTGAACCTGCATCGCTCGCCGTAAGTCTATGAGTTGGTCTGGTCCGACTTCAAGGCTTCGGCTCTAATCAAGGTCGCGGAGCGTCTGATCTCCGAGCGTCAGGCCCGCAATGGTTCTCGAGGAGAGATTCGCCGTGGATGCCGACCTGAATCGAACCGCCCGAGGTGTGATCGACCGGATCCTCCATTTACGAGACTCTCTTTGACCTGGGCGAAAAGCAGAAACGCCGCGGCGAGCTGGACCAGCAGATGCAGAGCCCGAGCTTCTGGAACGACCAGGACCGCGCCAAGGGCATCATCGCCGAGCTCAAGACCCTCAACGGTGTTCTGAAGCCGTTCGAGGATGTGGTCAGGCAGGCCGAGGACCTGCAAGCCCTGCTCGAGCTGGCCGAGGAGGCCGGCGGCGACGAGTTCGACGAAGAGGTCCGCGCGGCTGCCGCGCAGGCCGTGGCCGATCTTGAGGCCTTTGAGCTGCGTTCGATGCTGGGCGGCCCCAACGATCACTGCAATGCCTTCGTGACGATCCACGCCGGCGCGGGTGGCACCGAAGCCTGTGACTGGGCCGAGATGCTGATGCGCATGTACCTGATGTGGGCCGAGAGCAAGAAGCTCGCGGTTCAGATCACCGATCGCGAGGAAGGCGGCGCAGCCGGCATCGCCGAGGCGACCATCCACATCAAGGGTGACTACGCCTATGGCTACCTCCGCGGCGAGACCGGCGTCCATCGCCTGGTACGGATCAGCCCTTACGATTCGGCGGCCCGGCGGCACACGTCGTTCGCCTCGGTGGACGTTCTTCCCGAGGTGGATGAGACGATCGACATCGTGCTCCGCGACGACGAGCTGAAGCGGGACACCTTCCGCTCCGGCGGCCCCGGCGGACAGCACCAGAACAAGACCGAATCCGGCGTCCGCTACACCCACCTCCCCACCGGGGTGGCGGCCGAGTCCCGGGGTGAACGCTCGCAGCACAAGAACGATGCCAACGCCCTGGCCCTGCTCAAGGCCAAGCTGATCCGCATGGAAGAAGAAAAACGCGAGGCCGAGTACGCGAAGAAATATGACGAGAAGGGCGATGTCAGCTTCGGCAGCCAGATCCGCTCGTACGTGCTCCAGCCGTACCAGCTTGTGAAGGATTCCCGCACCGGCCACGAGGTGGGTAACCCCCGCTCCGTGCTCGACGGCGGGATCGACGGGTTCATCGAATCCTACCTGCGAATGAAGCTGGCGAAGGGGACCGGCGATCTGGCCAATACCTGAGACGGTCCGCCACGAACCGCGACAACCATGCCACAACAAGAGTTCATCTGGGCCCAGACCGATGACCGCTTCGTGATCGATGGGCCGGGTGCAAGCCTCTGTTTCACCCGGCTCAACGGCTGCTGGACGCACCAGCTCGAGTGGCTTCCCCGGAGTGCGGGTGGGACCGCGACGCCAATGGTCTCATCCATCGAGGTTGAGCCCGGCCGAGAGGAGCCCGCGCGGATCGTGAGCCCGGTTTACCAGGAACTTCAGCGCCACGAGCTTGCCGGTGACCGGTTTCGCGGCGTGTGCGTGCTGCTCACGGGCCACATGCTGCGGCATCACTTCTCGGCCGCGGTCTCCCTCTATCGCCAGGTGGACGGGGACCCGTCGATCGTGCTCGAGATCGACGTTGCGGACCGTTGCCGAGAGCCGGTCCTGGCCCTGGCCGCGACCTACCTGGTCCGCCTCGGGTCTGGTGACCTTGTGGACGCCAGCACACAGACCATCCGCTGGAGCCAGCGGACGACCGGGTCCGAGGAACCGGAACGCCGCCTCGAGCTGAGCTCTGATGCACCCGGCTCGGTCGCACTGGCAGAGGCTGGAAGGACCGCCACGCGGGTGCAGGCGCTTGCCGCCATCAACGCCGCGGACTTCACTCATCGCCTGCGTTATCGCTGGTCCTGGTCCTGACCAGGGCGACGTCCCTGGCCGGCACCGGCCGCGGCGATCCGGCCGGAAGACCGGGGACGACCCGGTAGACCGCGTAGCGGCCCTCGCGATGCAGGAGCTCCAGCGGGCCGGGCCCGCTGCAACCCGCCTCCGCGAGGGCAAACACATGATCGGCACCCTGTCGCCGCGCCAGCCCGGCCAGCTCCTCCGCGCCCAGTTCATCGTACCGGGACTCCAGCTCGTGCCTTGCCCGGAGATACTTTCTAACAAAGACTTCCGGCGCCGCGTGCAGAGCGACATGGTCCTGGAACCTGGAGAACCAGTCGGCCAGACCCGCCGCATGATAGGGACTTGCGGCCCGGTTGAACGCCAGCGATCGCCGGGACCAGAGCCGGAACGTCTTGGGGCCGGGGGGACCGATGAACCGTGCCTCCGGCGGAGTGTGCTCGCGGCACCAGCTTGCCAGCCGCTCGACATCATCCACCGGCCTGTCCGCGAACCGGCAGCGGGCCGTCAACGCGCGGCACAGCGCGCTCTGCGACAGGGAATGATCGGGGGGAATGACGTTTGCCACCAGAGCGATGCCGGCACCCCCCAGGCCAGCGGCATCATCCAGTGCAGGGGCAGACGGCAAGCACAGGCAAGCCGGGGGCGCGCCTGCAAGACGAGCGAGACCGCGAGACCGGCCCCCAGAGCGATGCCGAGTTGCCGGTGGCCCGACTGGGTGTCATGGCGTGCGAGGAAGGCAAGGCCGCACACCGAGGTCACGGCCCAGGCTGCCACGACGAGACGCCGGGAGGCACGCAGGGCCTCCACCAGTGTCGCGGCCGTTTCGATGACCGTCACGACCGCGAGCGTCCAGTCGCCCGCCAGTCCGACCGCGATCAGTGAACAACGGGCCCGCGCCAGCCAATCTCCACGCCGCCAGAGCTCGACCAGCCGGCCGGCCACCAGCACCAGGGCGAGGCCGCGAGCCACGGTGGCCATGCGAAACGGCTGGAACACGGTCACGCGCGGCTCATGCAGCAGCTCGATGGCCAGCCAGCTCACCCCGAGCCCGGCGAGCGTGACGGCAAGCATCACAACCAGGCGTAACCGCCCCGGGCTCCAGTACCGCAGCGCGGGCGCCGCGAGCACGAAGTAGGAAGCCCATGCCAGCCACTGCGGTATACGCCAGAGATGCGGCAGCATGTGCTGAGGACCTTGAAGCTCCACCGCCAGCGTCCAGAAGTCCGATGGCGGTAAACCTTCAAGCAAGGAGGCGCCCGAGTTCAGATTCAAGGCCAGCCCCGGTAGCCAGGCGATGATCACGGCAAGCGTGGCAGGCAAGGCGTGCGTCCAGCGGACTTCTGCGGACAGGCCCGGCAGCGCCCAGACGACGTAGGAGCACGCGACCAGGAGCCCGAGCTGCATGCCAAGCGACGGGTGGATCACCGTTGCGGCACCAATCCAGAGCGCCGCACGGTGCCATCCGTGTCTCGGGTCAGCCACAACAGCCGCAAGCGCCAGCCAGCCAAACGCAAGCGCCATCAGGCGGTCCAGCACCATCGCCTCGAAGAGGTGGTTGGTGCCAATGTTTCCCGCCTTGGCGGCCAGCACCAGCACGATCGTGACTGGCCCGGCCCAGGGTGAGTCGATGGTACCGGCCCGGGCCGCGCGAGCCAGACGGTCAAAGCCGCGGCAGGTGGCGAGAAAGGTGGCGACGAAGAGGCAAGCGAGTCCGCAGGGTAAGCCGAGCCACCGCTGCATCTGCTCCAGCACCAGGAGCGAGCCTCTGTGCGGATTGAAGGCGTCAAAAGCCCGCACAAACGGGTCGCTGGCGTAAAGCGTGGGATCAAGCCGATGCAGCAGCAGAGGCAGGCGATACGCCTGGTCGCCATCCAGGCTGTGGTAGCCGCGCAAGGTGAAGTAGAGGCCCAGGATGAGGCAATACGGGAGCCACCGCCCGGGTCCTGGGCCGTCAGGCTTCAACTCCGTTCCAGCGGGAGCGCCGGGGAGCTGTCGGCTTCGGCGTTCATGGACCGAAGTGTGCCGCGGTCGCGACGTCCGGTCAACGTCAGTCAGACCGTCGGGGAAACCTGCCGTACTGCTGGCTCGGGCCCGCGCAGGGAGGCTGCCGCAATGCCACGGTCCTGCGCCGTTCACCGCGGCAGACGATTCTCCAGTTCAGACTTGTAGCCTTCGATCTCATGGGCGAGGTCGGCATCCAGGTCAAGCGTCGGCGCCGCCTGGTCACTCGGTGGGGCTTCCGCGTTTGGCATGTCGAGCCGGGGAAACCGCTTCTCGGTCTGACCCTCGGCGGCCGCCTGGCGCGGGACCTGGGGGTCGAGCTCGGGCGGCATGGCGCCGCCCAGACCGTTCCGCTGGATGTGCTGGACAAAACTTTGAACCGGCGGAGTCGACCAGATTCGTGGAACCGGCTGATAACGTTCCGTCCACTTCAGGGCGTATGACCCGTTGGTCTGACGCTGGGCCCACTGGCTGCTGCGAACCACGTCCGCGCCGTATTTTTCCACGGCGGCCGCGAGGAACGCGGTCACCAGCAGCCCCTTCGCGGCCCCCAGCAAGAGGCCGCCGAACTGGTCGTCACGCCGGGACTTCGGTGCCCCGGGCGGAGGCGGCGTGCGCGTCAACTGGATGGCCAGGGTCGTCAATCCGACCAGGACAATGAACGAGACCACTGCCGCAACCCACCAGAGAATGCGGTCCAGCAGGCCGGGCTCCATCGCCGGCATCTTGCCCAGGACCGACGGACGCACGAGATCGCGGACCGGGTCAGCCAGATAAAAGCATGCAACCAACCCCGCAATACGTACCGCCTGAGCGACGAGTCCCTTCATCCAGCCGCGGAGGGCCGAAATCAAGATCATTCCGCCCAAGGCCAGATCCAGTCCCATGGTCAGTCCCTCTCGCATCGACCTCGGCCATTCGCCTCATCGTCATTCGTCCGCCCGGCGCATTTCTTGAACGAGCCGCGGGAAACCGTGTGGCGTATCGGGAAGATCGGCCCTGCCTGAACAGCCTCTTGAAAGAATTCGTGGACCATGGGGCGGCCGCCGTGGCGGGTCTTACCAGGTTTTTCCAGGAGTCCAGCTCTGCCGGGTTGGCCGTGCTCTCGAGGACGGTTGCGGATCCGGTTGCCAGCGCATAACCTGGAATCTGGCAGGCGTTGCCGCCGGGCCGGGTGAGCGCCGCGACCGTTCTCGTCCGGCATTTCCGCGCCCTGCCTCCTGATACTTGACTGGGGGTTTCCGCCGCGTGTCCGCTCAATTCTTGCTCGGGCTCTTTGACTCGGCCTATGTCGTGGCGCTCACGGCCTGGGCGGGAAGCATCCTTTTCTTCTCGTTCGCCGTGACCCCGATGATCTTCAAGGTCCTCGGGCCGGAAAGCGCAGGCAAGTTCGTCCGCGCGTTCTTTCCCGTATACTACACATGGGGAGCAATCTGCGGCGCGGTCGCCTTGCCTGCCTGCGTGGCTGTGCCTCTCTGCTACCCCGAATATCGAGGGCCCACTGTTGCAATTCAGGCCATGCTCATCCTTGGCGGTACGTTGATCATGCTCTATGCGGGCAACTCGCTCACGCCGGCCATCAACGCCGCGCGTGATGCCGGAGAGAGCGGCCGCGTCCGGCTCCAGGGGCTGCACCGGCAGGCAGATTGGCTCAATGTGCTGGTGCTCCTGATCGGCATCGGGCTCCTGATCGCACTGGTGAACCGCCCGGTACCGCGGACATCGGGGCTCAGGCAGTTGAGTCCCGGCGAGCAGGCGCGGTTTGACGCGGGGCTGAACGAGGTCATCGAGCAGGTGGAGGTGAAGTACGGATTCCGGACGGGGGGTGATGCACGTACCGGGCAGCCGCCTGCCGCGGCATCCGACCTTGATCCCGAGATGGTCCGCGAGATCGAATCGTACTACGAGCAAAAGAAGGCCCGCGACCTGGCGCGGGGACGGGGGACCGGCCCGGCAAGACTCCAGAACACGGAGCCGGCGCAGCCCGGGGCGGTCACCACTCCGCCAGGGCAATCTGGCACCCAGCCGGATCATTGAGTTAAACTGAATGACCGTGCAGCAGCGAGCTGCGGCCATCCGCACGGGACGCCAATCGGCCCTCCTTTGATTCTCCATGATCCCCGGACACGGTAAACGATGGAGACGGATCCCGAGACTCGGGAACCCGAGTGCCAGCCTGAAACCGTCCGGCAGATCCGCTCGGACCGTTTCCTGCAAGCCCTGGCTGTCTACCGGCGCCTGGTTGTGGTTTCTCATGTCAATCCGGATCCCGACTCGCTGGCGAGCATGCTCGGGATCAAGGCGCTCGTGGAATGCCGCCAACCCGGCAAGTCTGTCGTCCTGACCGTCGATGGCATGATCGCCAGGGCCGAGAACCGCGCCATGGTGGAGATGATCCCCATCGCCCTGACTCCCGTCGAAAACGCCAGCGTCGATCCGGAGACCGCGGTGATCATGGTGGATAGCCAGCCCTTCACGGGCCGGCACAGTGAGGAGCTCCAGCCTCAGTTCGTGATCGACCACCACCAGACCGGAGGCTCTCTCAACGGCGTCACGTTTCAGGATATCCGGTATCATCTCGGCGCCACGAGCACGATGATCACGGGATACCTCATCGAGCAGAAGGTCACCGTCTCTCCGGAGCTTGCGACGGCCCTCCTGTACGGGATCGAGTCCGAGACGACCGGATACCCCCGCGAGGCGAGCACCCTGGACGATGGCGCCCTGGTCTGGCTCTTCCCGCGTGCCAACAAGGACCTGCTCGCACGGATCCGCAACCCCAAGCTGCCCCAGAGCCATTTCGCGACCTTCCAGAACGCCCTGATCAACGCCTTCCTCTACCGCGACGTGATCGTGAGCTGGTGCGGTGAAGTCTCTCAGCCGGACATCATCGCCGAGATTGCCGATTTCTTCATCCGGTTCGATCAGGTCAACTGGGCCCTGGCGATCGGGCTCTTCGATCAGGGTCTCAAGCTGTCGCTGCGAGCCGCGGGACTCGGCAGCGGCGCAGGAGAAGTCCTGCGGCAAGTGCTCGGCGGCCTGGGCGCAGCGGGCGGGCATGACAAGCGCGCAGGAGGCATGATCAACCTCTCCGACAAGGACCCCGCAACGCTCGACCCCCTGCTCAAGCTGCTACGCCTCCGCCTGCTCGAACACCTCCACATCGACGAACACCAGGGCCGGCGCCTGCTCAACGGCGTCTCCGTCATCCAGGCCCCGTGACCGTCACCAGCCGCTCCAGATCTCCGGCTGATCCACAACAGCCGGCACGAACCAGACGCGTTTGCGCACCGCTGCGGCATGATGACAGCTTTCAATCATGCACCATTGATAGGCAAGTCGCATGACCACCCTCTGCACACCGAAGCGCACACCTGAGCTGGCAGGAGAGGGCCAACCTTCGGTACGCCCCTCGATCCGTATCGTTCCTGAAGCATGCAGGTTGCAACCGGCCAGGCTGGCGCAACCGAACCTAGCGGTCATTCGAGTCCATCCTTGCACAATCTCTGATCGGAAAAGCACATTTGCGGCCAGGAGACAGCGACCCTTGGAAGCTTTCGGAAATTGACGAAGAGACGATGGATTCTTCCTGGTCAGCCGATTATAGTCGTGGCTCCGATCCTTGCCCGGCCACCAGCCCCGCACCGCATGCTTATGACACCAACCACTCGGAGATTGCTTGGATTGCGGAATTGCGCCCCCGAAGCCTGAGCAGGTCGCTCGGTAACTGATTACCTGCGGAAGTGGACTCTGACATGGCTCGTGCCACGAAAACAGGTTTCACACTCATCGAGTTGCTCGTCGTCCTCTTCATCATCATGGTGATCCTGGCGTTCCTGCTCCCTGCCCTTCAGGCAGTGCGCGAGGCGGCACGCCGGCTTCAGTGCAGTAACAACCTGAAGCAGCTTGGCCTTGCGCTGAGCGAATATGAATTGAACTATGGCGTCTATCCGGCTTCCATGTACATGTCGGGCTCCGGGACGACGACCGAGTGGGTGGGCGGCTGGAGCATCAACGCGCGGATTCTGCCTTACATCGAACAAAACGTACTGTACTCCGCGATCAATTTCACGACGCATCAGCAAGCGCCCGTGAACCTGACGGTGACGGCGCAGACGATCGGCTCGTTCGTCTGCCCCAGCGAGGTGAGCCCGCAGCCCTTCGATGCCACCTTCGGAACCAGTGCCGTTTCCACCCTGGGCTGGTGCGTGGGCGACTGGTATGTCTGGGGGGGTTTCGGCAATTACCCGAACTCGACGGCGTTCGGCCCCATCCGCAGCCGGCCCATCGCGGACTTTCGTGATGGCACCAGCATGACCATGCTGGCTTCGGAAGTACGTAGCCACCAGTACGAGCGGACCGGCTGCGGGGTGCTCTCGTCCATCGCGAACATCGACCCGGGGAACCCGAATTTCCCGTCACCCACACAGGTCACTCCGATTCTGGGCAGCGACGCCGGCGCCTGCCCGCTCTCGCAGGCCGGACACGTCTCCTGGGCAGATGGCAGCGTGGACCAGAGCGGCATCACCACGGCCTGGGCGCCGAACACCAAGGTGATCCTCTCCGAAGACGACGGGGCCAAGCTCGGCGCTCCCTCGAACGTGGACCTGGACCTGGTCGGTATTCCAGAGGTTTCCGGCGGCCCCACCTACGCCGCGGTCACGAGCCGGAGCTATCATCCTGGCGGCGTTCTGGTGCTCTTCGCCGACGGCAGCGTCCATTTCGTGAAGGAAACGGTCAGCCTGCCGACGTGGCGTGCCCTGGCAACGGTCAACGCCGGGGAAATCATCAGCTCGGAGCAGTTCTGACCGGGGCGAGCCCGGTTGCCGGCCGCATGTGCAGCCTCTGGCAGCGCCCGTGTGACGCCCCACCGACGTTCCGCCCAGCCTGGCTTGCCGGGCCGAGTCGTCTCTCTGTAGAGTGAGTTGACCGTACGGGCGTCTGGCCCGCTGCCGTTGCGAACCTGAATCCTGGCCTCCGATTCGCTGGGGGACCGATCGCCGATGAATGCGTCCCCCGTTTCCACTCCGCTGGAAATTCACCTGCTGGGACTCGTCGACCTCCGCGAGCTGCTCATGCTGCAACGGAAGATCGTCTACCAGGTCGGGGACGAGGGCACCGCGTCGCTTTTGCTCTGCGAGCACCCGCCCACCATCAGCGTGGGTCGAGCGGGCAGCCGCGCTCACATCGCGGCCACCGACGACGGCCTCCGCTCGCTGGGCATCCGCACCCACTGGGTGAACCGGGGGGGAGGCTGCGTGCTGCATCTCCCGGGTCAGCTGGCCGCCTATCTCGCCGTGCCGCTGGAGCCTCTCGGCCTGAGCCTGACAGGATACGTGTCGTGCCTTCATGAAGCCATTCTGGGAGTCCTCCAGGAGTTCGATCTGCGCGGCAGCCTGCGCGCCGACCTGCCGGGGGTTTTTCTCGGACAGGCACGCGTGGCCACGGTCGGTGTGGCTGTGAACCGCTGGATCGCGTATCATGGACTGACGATCAACGTGGGGCCGGTTCTCGACCTGTTCGGCGTGATCGAGGAGCCCGGCATCGGGCCCGCCGCGCTGCGGCAAACCTCGATGGAATCACGCCGCCAGAGGTTGACGCCCATGCCCAAGGTGCGCGAGGCGCTGATCCGCCACCTGGAACGTGCTTTCGGGCTCGAGCGGCACCACGTTTATACCGGGCATCCCCTGATTCGCCGCAAGGTCCTGTCGCATGCCTACGCTCCCAGTCCTGGATGATTCCGGCCCGTGGCCCTTGCTCCCCGCCGCCGAAGCAGTGCTCGCCGATGGCGAGCCGGCACCGCTCACCCGCCGGCTGCCGGCATGGCTGAAACGGCCCATTCCCAGCTCCGGCGGCACTTATTTCACAAAAAGCCTGGTCGCGGAGCTGGGGCTCGAGACCATCTGCGAGAGCGCGCGGTGCCCGAATCGCTCCGAGTGCTGGACGCGGCGAACCGCCACGTTCATGATCCTCGGCGAGACCTGCACCCGGCCCTGTGGTTTCTGCGCGGTGAAGCGGGGAAGGCCGGAAGCGGTCGCGGCCGACGAGCCGGACCGGCTGGCCGAAGCGGCGCTCCGGCTCGGGCTGCGGCACGTGGTCATCACCTCCGTCACCCGCGACGACCTGGAGGACGGCGGCGCCGCGCATTTCCGCAACTGCGTGCTGGCCGTGAGGCGCCGCACCGGCGCCACGGTGGAAGTGCTCACGCCCGATTTCGACGGCCGGGCCGACTGCATCGAGCGCGTGCTGGACGCCCGCCCCGAGGTCTTCAATCACAACCTC
The DNA here is from genome assembly GCA_963833985.1 of uncultured Planctomycetaceae bacterium. Taxonomy (GTDB): domain Bacteria; phylum Planctomycetota; class Planctomycetia; order Isosphaerales; family Isosphaeraceae; genus Aquisphaera. Next base: position 2,591,304 of record CAWIAD010000002.1, on the reverse strand, counting down.
GAGACGGTCGCCCGCTTGCAGCAGCAGGTGCGCCGCAAGAGCCAGTACAATGTCAGCCTTCAGGTACTTCGGCACGTCAAGGACGTCAGCCCGGCCACCTGGACCAAGAGCGGCCTGATGCTCGGACTCGGCGAGACCACCGAGGAGATCGTGGAGACCCTGGCCGACCTGCGGGCCGCCGGCTGCGACTTCCTGACGCTGGGACAGTATCTTCAGCCCTCGCCGCGTCATCTCCCGGTCGAGCGCGATCTTCCACCCGCCGAGTTTGACATCCTGGCGGGGATCGCCCGCGGCCTGGGGTTCTCCCGGGTGGCCAGCGGCCCCTTCGTCCGCTCCAGCTACCATGCCGACGAGATGGCCGCGCTGCCCGCAGCGCCGCTTTCACCGGCACACCCCGCAGAAAGTTAGAGGTCCCTCCGGCATGCCAGAGACGCTCTTCGAGAAGGTGTGGAATCGCCACGTGGTGTGGTCGTCGGCCGAGGCGACCCTGCTTTACATCGATCGCCACCTGGTTCACGAGGTGACCAGTCCCCAGGCCTTTGACGGCCTGCGCCTCGCCGGCCGGCGGGTACGCCGGCCTGGACTGACGGTCGCCACGATTGACCATAACGTGCCGACGGACAACCAGATCGACATTCGCGACCCGCTCTCGCGCAGGCAGATCGACCGGCTCCGCGACAACTGCCGCGAGTTCGACATTCCGCTCCACGACATCAAGAGCGGCCGCCAGGGAATCGTCCATGTGATTGGGCCCGAGCTCGGAATGACGCTGCCCGGCATGACCATCGTCTGCGGCGACAGCCACACCAGCACCCATGGCGCCTTCGGCGCGCTCGCATTTGGCATCGGCACCAGCGAGGTCGAGCACGTGCTGGCCACCCAGACTCTCTGGCAGGGCCCGCGGCCGCCGTCGCTCGGCATCGAGGTGACCGGCAGGCTCCCCGCAGGCCTGGAGCCAAAGGACATCATCCTGGCAATCATCCGCACCATCGGCACCGGCGGCGGCACCGGGCACGTGATCGAGTATCACGGCTCCGCCATCAAGGCACTGTCGATGGAAGGGCGGATGACCGTCTGCAACATGTCCATCGAGGCAGGCGCCGCGCGGGCCTGATCGCGCCGGACGACACCACCTTGGATTACATCAGCCGCACGGATCGGCCGTTCGCACCCAGGGGCCGTGCCCTCGATGACGCCATCGCGGACTGGAAGACCCTCAAGACGGACGATCTCTCGGCCTTCAACCAGCGCGTGCAGATTGACGCCTCGGCGCTCGTTCCACAGGTCACCTGGGGCACCAACCCCGGGATGACCGTCGATGTGACCGGGCGCATTCCCGATCTCTCGGAGATCGCTCCACCGGCGCGCAACGAGGCGCTGCGGGCTCTGGAATACATGGGCCTGAAACCCGGCACGCCGGTCGGAGAGATCCCCGTGGATGTCGTGTTCATCGGCTCGTGCACCAACGGACGCATCGAGGACCTGCGCTCGGCGGCCCGCGTGTTCGAGGGCCGCAAGGTCGCCGCGGGCGTGCGGGTGCTGGTCGTCCCCGGCAGCGAGCAGGTCCGGCGCCAGGCCGAGCAGGAGGGGCTGGACCGCATCTTCGTGGACTCGGGTGCCGAGTGGCGCGAGGCCGGATGCAGCATGTGCCTGGCGATGAATCCCGACCGGCTCCAGCCCGGCCAGCGCGCCGCCAGCACCAGCAACCGCAACTTCGAGGGACGCCAGGGGCCGGGAGGACGCACGCACCTGGTCAGCCCCGCCATGGCCGCGGCCGCGGCCGTCACCGGGCGGTTCACCGACGTACGAACCATGCTTTCCAGGTAGGAGGAGAAGCACTCGTGGATCCGTTTGTCACGCACCGCGGCCGGATTGCCGTCCTCGAATGGACCGACGTGAATACCGACCTGATCATCCCGGCCCGGTATCTCAAGCGGATTGAACGCACCGGATACGGCCCCCTGCTCTTCGCCGACCGCCGCTACGCTCCGGGAACTTCCCCACCCGTCGACGATCCCGATGCACACGGCCCCCTGGAGGCCGATTTCCCCTTGAACCGAAACGGCTTCGCCGACGCGAGCATCCTTGTGGCGGGCCGTAACTTCGGCTGCGGATCTAGCCGCGAGCACGCCGTCTGGGCCATCGCCCAGGCCGGCTTCCGCGCCGTGATCGCACCCGGCAAGGGCGAGGGATTCGCCGATATCTTCGAGGGCAACGCCTACAACAACGGCCTGCTCCCGCTGGAGCTTCCCGAGACGCAATGGCGCGCGATCGCCGCGGCCGGCATGGAACCCGGCGGCGCCGAGGCCACCATCGATCTGCCTTCCCAGACGCTCACGCTGCACCGGCCCGGCCAGGCCGACGCCGTCTACCCCATCGACGTTCCCGAGGCCCAGCGCCACCGCCTCATCAACGGCCTGGATGCCATCGCCGAAACCCTGCTGCTCGATGCTGCCATCACCAACCACGAGCAGCGCACGCCGGCCTGGCTCGCCCCGTGAGTCCGCGCCCGCCGCAGGCCCTGACCCTCTGGAATCTGTATCGTCGCCACCGGCATGGATTGCCGCACGCGCCCTCAACTGTGGGTGGCCCCTTCGGGCTGCCTGTGGGGAGGTCGTGAGGCATGCCGGCAGATGGGATCGTGGGATGCGACCCGTCCTCAAACGGCTTGCTTCGGGCCAGGCTCCAGGGTCAGACCACGCGGGTTTCCGCTTCCTGTGAGGGTTTCGCCGGCCGGATCACGATCTCGACATCACGGCCCAGGGCGTTCAAGAACCGGAACAGACGGTCGGTGGAGAACCCATCGAGCTTGCCCCGCAGGAGCGCCGACACCTTCGGTTGGTCGACTCCCAGGAGCTTCGCGGCTCGAACTTGCGTGAGTTTCCGCTCGGCGATGATTTCGGCGATGCGCTGCACCAGCTCGGCCTTGGCGAGCAGCTCTTGCGGATTGTCGAGCCCGAGGTCGGCGAACACGTTCCCGCTCGACGGCTCAATGGGGACCGGCTCCACGCTTTTCTGCTTCCGCTCTTCTTTCCTCATGGTGTTCCTCTGCTGCCTTGAACCGCTGGCGGATGAGCTTCATCTCGGCCACGGGCGTCTTGATGCCCTTCTTCGACTTCTTCTGGAAGGCGTGCAGCACGTAGACCGCAGCGGCGAACTTCACCGTGTAGACGGCTCGATACGTGTTCCCATCGTGGTCCTCGACCACTTCGATGACCCCCGCCCCGCGATAGCCCTTCAAGACCTTCGCGTCCCGGTGCTTGCGGCCAAGCTGGGCCTGCCAGAGGGCAAAGCCCATCGAATGCCTGACCTCCTCCGGGAACTCTCGCAAGTCACTCCGGCTCGAGCCCATCCAGAAGAGCGGCTTTGATTCCTCGGATTCGCCGGTGCCCATTCTAGGCTAATTCTGGCATATCCAGACCCGGCTTGCAAGGGGTCTCGTCGAGGATCGTTTCATGTCCGAGCCTGGCCGAGCGGCTCGACGATCCGTCCATGCTCTTCTACCTGGGATAATCGAGGGATAATCGGGCCCACCCACGGACCCAGGCATCTACCGCCAGCCACGCTGGTGGAAGTATGGTCCCAGCTGATCCTCGTCCAATCCTCGTCTGACCCCTGTCTGATCCCGGTCTGGTCTCCGCTGATCCGGTGGGGCACCGTGGGGCCAGCCTTCTTCTCCCCGACCTGCGCTCAGCACCGAGCGGCTCGACGACAACGAGCCCAGCTCACGTCCGCCACCGGACGGCTCTCACGCCGCCCTGAACTGTGTGTGGCCCGAATGCCACAAAGTTAGTCAGAAGTGCTTCATTGGCAACTGTTTGCGGAGTTCGGATCTGGGCCTAGTCATCCGCATGTATTGTTTTGGTCGTCGCTTTACGACTCGGGGCTCGACGCGTCCACGGCGCAATGGGTTGATGACGATCCGCGCGGGCTCAGAACCCCCTTCGGACCCGATCAGCCAGCGCACCGCGTCGATCAAGCCGATCCGATCCGGATCAACGCCGCGCATGCGTGCCGACTCCAGCATGACCGATCTTACCAGGTTATACGCCAGGCTGAAAATCGCCAGCTCTTTGAGAACCCCTTCGACTGTCTCGCAACGCAGAACATCCATCTTCATGCTAATCTTTATATGACGAAAATTGAGTTCGACTCTCCACCTCTTGTAGTAGAGTTCGGCCAGCTCTGTCGCCGGGTAGGTCGATGCGTCTAACAGAGTCGTGACCAGCGTGATTTCGCGCACCCGATACCCGGGTGTCTCGACCCGGTACCTCAGCTCGCGCACGGTGATCTCGGAGGGCAGCACCTCGAACTCATCCGTCGACATCCACTTCGGATGGGATTTCGATTTAAACCATGTGACAATCTGATCTGCGGTTCCCTGCGCCAACACCCACCGCGAACTCGGCAGACCCTGCGGCCTGGGGTACGGACCCTTCCTCCTGGCCATCGGACGACCCGGCGTGAAATCGACGATCTGCTGCTGGTGCACGCGGAAAACCGCATGCAGACCGCGTTGCAGTAATATCGCCAGATGAGCATACGAGCAAAATCCGCGGTCACCGAGCACGATGTCTCCCGGCTCCAGGCCGTCGGAGATCGGGCCAACCTGGGACATCTCGTGGGTCCGCAAAGGGGCCGTCCTCGAACGCAGAAGCATGCCGGTGGTGACGTCGAAGAGGGCCAGCCATTTCGCCACCGGGAAGCCACAGCCCTTGCGTTGACCGCTGGGTTGGCCGAAGTGACGTTGCAGTTCTGGTTGGTCCGGCATGGAGAAGCTGGAGCTGTCGACGACCCAGATTCGGTGCCCGAGCCACCGCGCGCCATCCGAAGCAGTCCGCACGGCGGCAGCGGTCCGCTCCACGAGCCAGTCGAAGACGGCCAGCGGAAGCCGCTTTCGCGCCATGCAGTAGGCGCTGTCGGTGAAGGTCCAAGCGCCGAAGTGCACCACGTGGCGACAGGCCGTGTTGCCATGAAGGACCTGGAGAAGGAACAGATAAATGGTCGTCGCGGGGTCGAGAACGCGATTCCGCCAGCGGTGTTTCGCCTGGCGGCAGGCTTCTTCGATCGTCTCCCGGGACAATCCCGCGGCGATATCTTGGCGCAGTCGATCGAGAATAGGGATGATGCGAGGCGGCATGGGTGGGGCTCCCTCCAGCAACTGTGGGTCCTGGTACTTCCCACAGGATGCCCGGAGCCTCACCCATGGCGCAAGATCAAATGGCACAATTAGTTAAAATTAACTTCGCGGCATTCGTGTGTGGCCCCTTCGTGACTGCCAACCTCGGGCGTCAGCCCGACAAACGATCCTTGGAGCCCGATGATTGGGGCCACCCACCGATGATTGGGGCCACCCACGGACCCGGGCATCTACGGCCAGGCATGCTGGTGGAAGTATGGCTCCGTCGGATCCTCGTCTGAGCCTACCTGATGCCGGTCTGGTGAACCTCTGATCCGGTGAGGCACCGTGCGGCCTGCCTTTTTCCCCGACCTGCGCTCAGCACCGAGCGGCTCGACGACGACAAGCCAGGCGCCACCTCCGCCACCGAACTCCGACGGACGGCCCCACGCCGCCCTCACTGTGGGTGGCCCCTTCGTGCCTCTCCCTTCGTGCCTCTTGAATTGTGGGTGGCCCCTTCGTGCTTCGGCCCCTTCGTGCTTCCCCTTCGTGCTTCGTGCCTCTGAATTGTGGGTGGCCCCTTCGTGCCTCCTCTGAATTGTGGGTGGCCCCTTCGTGCCTCCTTCGTGCCTCCAGGCGCCACCTCCGCCACCGAACTCCGACGGACGGCCCCACGCCGCCTTCACTGTGGGTGGCCCCTTCGTGCCTCTTGAATTGTGGGTGGCCCCTTTGTGTTCCCTTCGTGTTCCCCCGTGACTTTCGTGACTCCGGCATCTCGCCACCGCTTCCGCCACACGCCGACCTGCTGGCGGTTGAGCCCGACTTCATCCGCAATCTGCTCGTTCAAGAGCCCCTGAAACCCGGGCCATGCTTGGGGCCACCCACAAACCCGTGCAGTCGGGCCACCCACAAACCCGTGCAGTCGGGCCACCCACACTGTTGGATGGACTGTGGGTGGCCCCTTCGTGCTCCATGATCGGGCTCCGCCCTTGTTCGATGACTACCCTTCCCCTGAGAAGATTCTGCTCAATTCAGAAAATCTGTCCAGACCACCCAAGTTTCCGAACTCCCTCTTAGTGCCTTCCCTGCTTCGAGCCTTGAACTGTGGGTGGCCCCTTCGTGGCCCCTTCGTGCTTGGTGGGTGGCCCCTTCGTGCTTCCTCGCCTCCGTGGGTGGCCCCTTCGCGCCCCTGCTCGCCGTTTGATGTACTGTGGGTGGCCCCTTCGTGTTCCTTCGTGTTGCCGCCTTCGTGTTGCCTTCGTGTTGCTTTCGAGTTGTGAACTGTGGGCGGCCCCTTCGAGTTGCCTTCGAGTTGCCAGTTCTTCGAGTTGCTTCGAGTTGCCCCTTCGAGTTCGGTGCTCTGTGTTCCCTGCCCGAAAACCAAACGGCCTGGCGGTCAATGGCGCAATGTTGACTTTGCTTACGAACAAACGTAACATTGCCCCCGACTGAACCGTTCTGGAGGAGCGAACATGGTCCAATCCGAGGTTCAAGTGATGCCGGCCGAGGAGGAGCTGCTGGACGCCAACGAACAACTGGCTTCCGCAACGCCCAGCGAAATCCTCCAGTGGGCCGTCGACCGTTACTTCCCGCGGTTGACGATGGCAACGGCGTTTGGGCCCGAAGGCTGTATCCTGATTCACCTTCTGGCGGAGGTTGAGCCCCGCGTCCGGGTCTTCAACCTGGATACCGGCTATCAGTTCGCCGAGACCCTGGCGCTGCGGGACCAGATCGTCGACCGCTACGGCATCGAGGTGGAAATGGTGCGGCCGGAGACCTCGGTCGCGGATTACGAGCGGATCCACGGCGGTCCGCTGTACGTGTCGAATTCCGAGCAGTGCTGCTACGAGCGCAAGATCGTTCCGCTCCGCCGCGCCCTGGTCGGATATGATGCATGGATCACGGCGATCCGGGCCGAACAATCGACCGATCGGGCGCAGGCGAAAGTGGTGGGCTGGGACCCCAAGTTCCGGCTCATGAAGGTGAACCCGCTCCTGAGCTGGACGCGTCGCGACGTGTGGGCCTACATCGTGGCCAACCGCGTTCCCTACAACCCGTTGCACGACCAGGGATATCCCTCGATCGGCTGCTGGCCGTGCACCCGGCCGGTGGCCGAGGGCCAGGATGAGCGGGCCGGGCGCTGGGCGGGCCAGGCGAAGACGGAATGCGGGCTCCATTCGCTGGACAGCAGCCAGCTCTGAGCGGACGCCTGCCGGAGTTGAGGGCGGAAGAGCCAGTACCTGATGAAGATCTCGGCGAAGGCGGAATACGCCTGTCTGGCGTTACTGGAGCTGGCGGAGCGTAGCCGCGACGCGCCCCCCTTGCGGATCCGCGAGATCTCCCGGGCCCAGTCCATCCCCGAGCGCTACCTTGTTCAGATCCTCCTGCAATTGAAGGCCGCCGGCCTGGTGGTGAGCACCCGAGGCGCGTCGGGAGGGTACCGGCTGTCGCGCCCCGCGGCGCGGATCACGCTCGGCGATATCCTGGACGTGATCGACGGTCCCGATCCATCCGCGGAGGGAGCCGTGCCGGAGACCCGGCCCGCCGCGCGGGTGCTTTCGGTTGTCTGGCAGCGCGTCCGCGCCGCGGAGCGGAGCGTGCTCGACGCCACCACCATTGCCGAGCTGGTCGAGCAGAACCAGCCCCACGAATGGACGATCTGACGAGGACGATGCCCCCCGTCTCTCTGCATCCTTGCATCGTCGACTGCTCTTACCCGCCCCGGACCGATTCATGATGCCGCGGGAAAACATTGATCAGAAAAGTTCCGGTGTTCGGGTGGCGATGACCGCTGGTTGTCATGAGAATAGGGCTTTCCCGCTTCGCCAGCCGGGATCGAAGCGGCTGGAATCAATGGCAAGTGTTGCAGGATCTCTGGAGGAAGACGATTGAACGGTTCCCATGCGAAGACAAAGTCCGAGCTGAACGCCCCGTTTGGTGGATCTCTGGTCAACCTACTGGTCAGCCCGGAGCGGGCCGCGGAAATGAAGGCGACGTCCAAGGACCACGCCAGCCTTACTCTTGACGAACGCGGACTGTGCGACCTGGAGCTGCTCGCCGTGGGCGGTTTCTCGCCGCTACACGGTTTCATGGGCAAGGCGGATTACGAGGGGGTCGTCGCCGAGATGCGGCTGGCGGACGGTACCCTCTGGCCCCTGCCCGTCACCCTGCCCGTCACGCCCGGCAAGGGTGTCGAGGAGGGCAAACCCCTGGCCCTCCGCGACGTCTTCGGCAACCTGCTGGCGTTCCTGCACGTCGAGGAAATCTACGCCATCGATAAGAACCGGGAAGCCGAACATGCCTATGGCACGCTCGATAAGAAGCATCCCGCGGTGGCATACCTTGACCGCCATCCCGGGCACCAGGCCGCCGGCCGGCTCGAGGTCATCCGCGTCCCACCCCACTACGACTTCGTCGAGCTGCGCCGCACTCCGGCGGAGCTGCGGGCGCATTTCCAGTCCCTTGGCTGGTCGCGAATCGTGGCGTTCCAGACCCGTAACCCCCTGCACCGCGCCCATGAAGAGCTGACCAAGCGGGCGGCCGAGCAGATTGGCGGCGGCCTGCTGATCCATCCGGTCGTCGGCGTCACCAAGCCCGGCGACGTCGACCACTACACCCGCGTGCGCTGCTACCGGGCCCTGGTCGACAACTACTATGAGCCCGGATCGGTGGTGCTCAGCCTCTTGCCGCTGGCGATGCGCATGGCCGGCCCCCGCGAGGTCCTGCTGCACGCCATCATCCGCCGCAATTATGGCTGCACGCACTTCATCGTCGGCCGCGACCACGCCGGTCCCGGAGCCGATTCCACCGGCAAGCCGTTCTACCCTCCCTACGCCGCGCAGGAATCGATGGCCAAGTTCGCCGACGAGCTCGGCATGGAGATGGTCGACTTCAAGCAGATGGTCTTCCTTCCCGACGAAAACCGCTACAGCCCGGTCGACGAGGTACCCGCCGGTGTCAGAACCGCTGACATCTCCGGCACCGAGGTCCGAGACAAGTACCTCGCTCGCGGGCTCCAGCTCCCCGATTGGTTCAGCAGGCCGGCCGTGGCCGAGATCCTCAACGAGACCAACCCGCCACGGTTCCGGCAGGGCCTGACAATCTGGTTCACGGGCCTTTCCGGCTCGGGCAAGAGCACCATCGCTCACGCGCTCATTGAACGGCTGGCCGAGTTCGGCCGGAACTGCTCGCTGCTCGACGGCGACGAGATCCGCACCCACCTCTCCAAGGGCCTCGGCTTCAGCAAGGAAGACCGGGACACGAACATTCGCCGCGTCGGTTACGTCGCCGGCATGGTGGCGCTGCACGGCGGCACCACGCTCTGCTCGGTGATCAGCCCCTACCGCGCCATCCGCGATGAGGCGCGGAAGCTGTCGCGGAATAACTTCGTGGAGGTCTACTGCGAGACGCCCATCGAGGTCTGCGAGCAGCGCGACGTGAAGGGGATGTACTCGAAGGCAAGGGCCGCGCTCGCCGAGGGTAAGCCCATGGGCTTCACCGGCGTGGACGACCCCTACGAACCTCCCCTCAACCCCGAGGTGACCCTCGACACCAGCACGCTTTCGGTGGCCGACTGCGTTGATCGGATCGTCAACAAGCTGCTGTCGCTGGGCTACATCCTGCCCCACGGCCACATCGTGGAATGATGCTCGTGCTTCAGTCCTGGCTGCGGACAGGCGGTCTCCGCGTTGGCAACTGCGCCGACGCGGCGACCAGGGCAATTGCCGGTACGATGGAAGCGCGCATCCGCAGGTCGGTCCAGTAAACGGTGTGCACCAGGCTGAGACCGGCAATCATCAGCGGCGCAGCCACCTGGGGCCAGCGCCAGAGCCTCGGCCGGACCAGGCCGAGCACCAGCAAGGCCCAGAGTGGCAGCGTCCAGACCACGCTCGCCCAGCGCACGGCGGGCGCGTACACGGCCCCGGCCGGCGCCAGGCTCCAGAAGCGGCCCAGCCGCTCGAGGCTGCGCGCAGGAAGGTGCGCGGCTGCGCGACGATCAATGCGAGGGCGCGGTTCCGCAAGAACCGATCGGCACTCGGCTCGGGCATGCCGGCGGTGTCGCGGTTCACCGAGTCCCACCACAGCCACTGGTCGTGGCCCGTCCAGACGCGTCCCGGGGGACCATTCACGACGTCGCGGTAGTACACCTCATTGTTGGCCAGGCTCAGCGTGTATCCGCCATGAGTTGTGGTCCAAACGGGCTCGCCAAGGACCCAGGCGTTGCGTATGACCCAGGGCAGCAGCACCGCGACCAGGCCGAGCACCAGGCCCGCAGTGCGCACCAGCCGCGCGCGGAATCCGCGATCAGGGGCGAACAGGCTGGCCGCCATCACCAGGGCGGCCCCGGCCAGCATGCTCGGCGCGCGAGGCCAGCCAGTCCGAGGACGATGCCGCCAGGGAGCCAGCCTCGCCAGCCGGGCCCGCTCAGGACGGCGATGGCCGCGGCCGTGAGGAAGGCCGCGAGGGTCTCGGTCATCACGAAACGGCTCTGCCAGGCAAGCGCCGGGTCAAGGGCCACAATCCACGCCGCGACGGCGACCCGCCCCCCGGAGAGCCCCCAGCGCCGGGCTGCCAGGACAATCGCGGCAACCGTGGCGCCTCCGAGGACGCCGTGTAGCACGGCAACCCCTGCGCCGGCCCGCGCCCCCAGGGCCGCCACAATCGGTGCCAGGACAAGCGGATAGAGTGGCGGCCGGTACGCCGTCGGCCGCCCCTTCCAGGCCAGTCCGTGGCCGGCCGCCAGGGAGTGCGCCAGTGGCAGGTAGTTATCCGGGTCGCCTGACGAACCGCTGGCCGTGGCGCAGAGCGCTCCGCGAACCAGGATTGACGCGAACAGGGCGGCCGCAACGGCCAGCTTCGCACTCGGATAGGGTCGGGATCCGAAACGCATGGAAGTCGGGCCGGTCTGGCGGTAGGTTTCCCAGTTTGAAAGTCCGTCCCGGCGAACCAAGCGCGAAGCCGCCGGCTCTCTCCTATAATAGAAACTCTCACCGTTGCCTGCCCAGGAACCGGGCCTTGCCCAGGGAAATTGAGCCGGACCATGCCGAAAACCCCGCTGATCTTGCTGGTTCACAACATGGATGAATCGGGTATCGCCCTGCTGCGCCAGGCCGGAGAGCTGCGCATGGCCACCGGCTCGGACCCGGAGACGCTCCAGCGTGAGGTCGCAGGCGCCTCGGCGCTGGTGATCCGCACGGGCGGCGTGATCGACGGCCCGCTCATGGACCGGGGCACGGACCTGAAGGTGATTGGCCGGCATGGCGTGGGATACGACCAGATCGACATCGACGCTGCCACCGCGCGGGGCATCCAGGTGGTCTACACCCCCGGCGCCAACACGCAAAGCGTCAGCGAGCATGTCTTCGCGCTGATGATCGGGCTCTCCAGGCATTTCCCGCGGATGATGTCGGAGCTGACCCGGGGAAACTACGCGGCCCGGACGAGCTGGACCGGACGCGAGATCGCAGGCAAGACGATTGGCATCATCGGCTTTGGCCGGATCGGCCGCAGGGTCGGCGAGATCGCCCACCGGGGCTTTGCAATGAAGGTGCTGTACCACGACATCGTCGCCGCCCCGGACGATGTGGAGCTGCGCGGGAGCACGGCGCGTGAGCATGCGGCTGCTGCTCGAGTCAGCCGACTACGTCACCCTTCATGTGCCGCTCGACGCCAGCACCCGGAAGATGATCGACCAGGCCGCGCTCGCGCGCATGGGGCCGAACACGATCCTCATCAACACCAGCCGCGGCCCGGTCGTAGACGAGCGTGCGGTGGCCGAGGCCCTCGACGCGGGCAAGCTCTGGGGCTTCGGCGCCGACGTCTTCGCCGAGGAACCCCCGCCTCCTGGTCATCCCCTCATCGGCCGCCCGGATGTGATGCTCACCCCCCACAGTGCCGCCCAGACCGAGGAGGGCCTGCGGAACATGGCCACGATGGTGGCCCAGGACGTGGCTTCCGTGCTCCAGGGCATTCCCCCCCAGTACCCGGTGAACGATCCATTCCAGGTGGAGCACATGCGGCAAAGCCTGGGCCTGGAACGGCTCTACTGCGGCAACCGCTAGGCGCTCTGGTACGTGTTGCGTGTTGCGCAATCGATCAATCTCTCGCTGGTGCTGCCATCACGCTTCGCCGACTGGAAGGGTGGAGTGCGACTGGCTAGAATGAAGAATCGTTATTCGTGATCTGTGATCTGTGATGCGGGTCGTCCGCGGACGGCCCAGGAACGAAGGCTTCAGGGAACGCATCGTGCCCGACATCGCCGCCGCCGACCAACTGGTACCGCTCTCCGTCTCGGAAACGCCCGAGTCCAAGTTTCGCGAGTTTCTGGAGATCCGCGGCGAGAAGCTGACCGAGCCAAGGCGCGTCCTGGTGCGGCAGATCTTTGACAGCCACAAGCACTTCGACGCCGACGAGCTGGTGCGCGACGTGCACGACGCGGGCCACGCCATCAGCCGGGCCACGGTCTACCGCACGCTCCGGCTGCTGGTCGAGGCCGGTCTGCTGCGCGAGCTGCGGCTGACCAACCGGACGGCCTACGAGCATGATTACGGTTACCCCGCCCACGACCACATGCACTGCACCGTCTGCAACCGCGTGGTCGAGTTTCGCAATGACGAGATCCGCACCATCCGCGACGCCGTGAGCCGGGCACACGGTTTTCGACCGTCCGGCCACAGGTTCCTCATCACTGGCGTCTGCTCGGCATGCAGCCGCAGCCATAGCCCGAGACGCAGGCTCGACCTGATCTGACCGCGCTCGCGGAATGCCTCGCTTTCAAGCATGACCGGACCGCCGGCGCAGCCGGGATGACCTGCCGCGCGCGGTGAGGAATCGTTCGCGTCCGGAAGTCCGCCCTAACTGCAATACCATAGGAATAGCCGTAAGTTGAGTGTGTGCAGAGGTTTGTCTCTCGTTCCCACGCTCCGCGTGGGAATGCCGTCCTCGACGCTCTGCGTCGATCGGGCCCGTGCCGAGGCTGGGAGATTCGTGGGACGCAGAGCGTCCTGACCAGTGTTCCCACGCAGAGCGTGGGTACGTGTTTAGCGGGCTTGGTTAGGAGTGGTGGGGACAGTGGTTACCAGGGCGTCGAGGGGCAAGCACGAGGCCAGCCAGGAGACGAAATCCTGGGAGCGTTGCTGGCAAGTCATCGCCAAGCTGGTCAGCCGCTCCCACGCGACCTTGCCTGCCTCAGTCTTGTTCCCGCACGACACCTTCCGCGCAATCACGCCAGGGTCGCGCAGCGACCGCTCCGCACGGTTGTTCGTCGGCTCCGCAGCGGGGTCGTCCAGGCACCCCAGGACCACCCCGCGACGCTTGCCGATGCGTTGCTGGATTGCCTTGTCCCCTGGCTGGGTCCGCGGCTCCTTGAGCAACCGATCCAGCCACCCCTCCAGGTGGCCACGTTGCCGGGCAAACTCTTCCTCGCCCAGATCCGCACGGTGTTTCCAGAGTGCGTTGACCATCGTGAAGAGTAGCTTCCACTGGTTGAGGTAGCTTGGATCTTTTGTGTCCGGTCGGTCGCGCGCTTCGGCGATCTTCTTCAGGTGGTGGCCGATGCACTTGTGCGTCCGGTACGGCACGTTCTCGTAGCTGGCCAGGCAGTCGCTGACCAGGATGCCGGCGAAGTGCTCGCCCAGAGTGTCCAGCACCACCTGTCGGCCGCGGCTTTTGTCCACGTGGTAGACCGTGGTGTCGGCAGTCGTGAACGTCCAGAGCCAGTACCCCGGGGTCCCGACATACCAGCTCGTCTCATCGACGAACACTGCGGCCGCGCCACGGACTTCGGTAACCAAACTGTCAAAGGCCGGCTGGACCTTCGCGGCGGTGCGCTGCACGGCTTGGGCCAGCCCACCAGGGCTGAGCACCAAACCCGCGACAAGCTGTAGCACGCGGCAGGTCTTACGCATGGTCAAGCCGAACTGCTTGTTTAATGCGGCCGCCAAGGCATGGGCCCGGGGGCCAAGCTGAACCTTGGCGGCGCCGGTAGCTGTCGAGGTCTGCATGGGATGAGAGCTGTGCACCTCGCCGCAGTGGGCGCAGCAGCCCCGGTACGTGATCAAGTGGAGAACGTGGGGCCGGACCGGTGGGATTTCTTCGATGAACTGCTCGATCGGCTCCACTGCGGTCACCGGCCCGCCGCAGTGTGGGCAGCCGGTCAAGGGTACGTGGGCATGTTCATCGACATGCTCGGGGACCTTCCGGTGGATCCCGGTGTGGCCGCGCGGTCGACCGGGCCGCTTCTTGGAACCGTCGGGGACCTTCCTGGACTCGCGCCGCCGGAACGGGGCGGCCTGTCGAGCCGCGGCCTGCGTCTGCTCGTCGAGCTTCTCCTGGAGCTGTCGATTCTGGTCCGTGAGTTCCTGGACCGTCTGCTCCAAGACGGCGACTCGAGCGCGCAGAGTCCGGTTTTCTTCACGCAAGCGTTCGAGCTCGGCCCGATCGGAGGATCTCATGGCCCACCCTGCTGGACTGACCATCTCACCTGGTCAGTTCAGGCCAGCAAAGGCTATGCCGCTAAACACGTACGAGCGTGGGAACCAGTGTCTCGCATATCTCTTGCCCCCTTCTCGTTAACACTATTTCAGTATTTCAGCAGTATTGACCCTAACCGGTCACTGCGGGTTTCCTGGGCGCCTTCGCGCGCCTCATCGGGGCGGAGGCAGGCGGTCTGGCCGTGTTGCTGATGGGCTCCGGGGCCTCGCCGGGCCGCAGCGCCAGGGCGAGCAGCGCTCCGACATCGCGGTGCGCCTCCACAGGGTGCCTCATGGGCACGTCGCGATGCACCTCGTACACATTGCGCCTGCCGTTGCGCACCCGCTTCAGGTAGCGCCCTGCTTCGAGATCGGCCACGATCCGCTGCACCGCCCGCTCGGTGATGCCGACCCTCTGCGCCACGTCCCGCAGCCGGATCTCCGGCTCGCGGTCGATACAGAGCAGTACGTGCCCGTGATTGCTCAGGAACGTCCAGCCCGACGTGGGCTCTTCTTGTAACTTCTCTTCCTCCCGCATCACCTGACCCCTGACCGATGACACAACCTGTCATGGACGACAACGATGTCGCAGCTTCCGGCTCAGCCCGCTCACGCACTGGCTTGCGGCAACGGATTGTACCAGCCGATCCGGTCGCGGGTAACCGGCACGAGCGATCGAGCGTGCTTCCTGCGGCAAGGATTGCCCGGAGGGAGCCGTCGTCACCTGAGTCGGGCCAGTGCGCGACTTTGTTCCGCGGTCGGCGGAGCCAGGGCGGTTTTCACTCGGATCGCAGACAGAGGCCGGGAGGCAGCCATTCCTGCCTGCCGGAGCAGGCTTGCCCTGGCAGACAGGAATGTCTGCCCCCCCTCTCCAGAAGTCAGAAACGGCCTGCAACCCGTCAAAAACCGCTCTAGGTCCGCCGCATCTTCCCGTCACGGTTGGCCTGCCAGACCCGGCCGGAATCCACGTCGAGCGCCGTCAGCCATCCGCCGCCGTAGCAGTACGTGTCGATGCACTTGATGTAGCCAAGGTCGAGGACGTCTCCGCTCTTTTGCGAGGTATGTCCGACGATCACGATCTTGCCGGACTGGTGCGGTTCGGGAACACCGTCGCGGAGCGATTCCCAGCGCAGGGCCAGGTAGGGTTGGTCGGTCATCGGCAGGTGCGACACGTAAGAGGCATGCAAGAAGATGTGTGTTTCGGTCTCGAAGTAGTCGAGACATGACTCGAGGAAGCTGAAGTGCTCCCCCGGGACCCTCGAGAAGTCGGGCGGGGATGCCGCCTTGTACGATGCCAGGGTGGCCTTACCGCCCATGCTATAGAAGGCCGTGGACGAAGGGGTGTGGCGTGCCCTCAGGAACATGTCATCGTGGTTGCCCAGGATCGGGGCCAGGCGGCATTGCCGGGAGAGTTCGATGAGCCGCTGGAGCACGCCCCGGCTGTCCGGGCCGCGATCGATGTAATCGCCAAGGGTGACGATCTGGTCTTCAGGCCGAGGGCCCACCGCGCGGAGGATCGCGTCAAGTGCGGCCAGGCAGCCGTGGATATCGCCGATGGCGATGGTGCGGCGAGTTGCGCCTTGGGTCATTCCAGGTAGCCCAGATCGGCCAGCCGTTGTTCGAGGATCGCCTGCTCCTCGGCAGTGTACTCGAACGGCCGCCGATGCGGACCATCCAGAGGATTTTCCGCGGCGTCCTGACGGAAGGGAGTGAACGCGCTGCGGGAGTCTGTCGGGGCGGTCGCGTGCGCGGCGATTGGCTGACCCTCGACGTGGGCCGGGATCGGCAGTCCGAGAAGGTCGAGGATGGTGGGCGTGGCGTCGATCAGTTGTGCCTGGAGCGTCCGGCCCGACGGCAAGCCCGCACCGGCCAGCACGACGATGCCTTCGGGACGGTGGGTACCGGGCAGGTTCGGGTCGAGCGTGACCCAGGAGCCGTCGCCGGAGAGCCGCGTGCGCACCCAGTACGGAGCGGCGGGCATGGCGATCAGGTCGGGATACCCCTCGCGTGCCGGGTCGAGCTGGTAGGTTTGCGCCATGGGGATGATCTGCGGGAAGAGGTGCTCCCCGGTCTCGGGATGTCGCGCCTCTTGCAGTGCCTGGGCGGCCGCCTGGCAGGCGTCGTCAATCTGGCGGGGCGTGAACAGGGGGGCGGCATGCCGCGACGGCCCCTGGCGCGCCACGGAGTTGACATAGACCATGGCCGCCGTGTCCTGGTGCGGGGCAAAAGCCAGGGTGCGCTTCCAGTCGAATGGGAACTGGGACGAGATCGATTGGTCGAATGATGCCGACCGGGCGGTCGGGTCGCCCCGCTTCGCCTTCCAGACCCGCAGCCGGTCGCGCCCTTGCTTCAGACGCCGGCGGAGGTGGCCGGCCCAGTTCGGCAGGCGCACGATGCCCGCGTCCAGCAGGATCCGGTTCACGTCGACTCGACCCAGGCAGGGCCCGAAGCCATGGTCGCTCACCGCCATCACCGCCGCGCCCCGGCGATCGGCCAGCTCGCAGAGCATGCCGATGGCATCGTCGAGTCCGCGGATCACCTCGGCAGCAGCGTGATTCCATGCGGGCTCATCGATTCCCGTTTCGTCGACGTTCAGGTACCGCCAGACCCGGTGCTGGAATGGGTCCAGGTTCTGGAACTGGACCATCAGCACGGACCAGTCCGGAACGTGGCGGTCGGCAAGGAGCCCTCCCTGGGCGCGGCCGCGAAAACTATCCACCGTGAGCCGGGCGTTGGCGCTGCGACTCATCGAGCGACGCGGGCGCGTGCTTCCAGAAATAGCGGAGCGTGTAATCCGGGACCTCGGCGCGGAGTGCAGCGCCGAACGCGGGACAGGCCTGGAGGGCACCTTCCAGGTGCGGGGCGTCCATGCCCGAGACCACGACGCCGTTGATGGCGGGAGGCGGGAAGAGCCCGGGCAAGTTCAGGCAGGCGATGCTGCGGCCCGCGTCGGAAAGCTGCTGCCAGAGCGTCGGTACGCGGATCCGCCCGGAGTGATTGACCTTCATCCTGCCGGCGGCCGCATCATAGTAGCGGTGGTCGAAGACTCCGTGCCTGGGAGGATGGCACCCGGTCATCATGGTGGTCCATGCCGCGGTGGTGACCGGAGGTACGATCGACCTCAGCGTGCCGTGCGCCGCGCGTGCCAGAAGCGCGTCCAGGTTCGGCATGAGCCCGCGCTGACGCATCGGGTCCAGGACGGTCCAGGTGGCACCATCCAGCCCGAGAACAAGGAGACGATCGATTGATTTACGCATGCATACGCCCTCAGGCACCGGGCATCTCGGCCATGTCCGCGCGAGAGGCAGTGCCGTCTCATCATCCCGCTGTGATTGGAATCAGCCCGCGTGGGCCAGCCGGTCGTCGATGTCGATGGAAAGATTGGCCGAGTAGTACTGGGCAATCTGCGACCGCTCGCCCTTGGACCGGTACAGTTGCCCCAGGGCTCGGCGCAGCTTGACGCCGACGGGCAGGCCAGCCCGCGCCTGTTGCAGCCAGTCATGATAGCCGGCGACCATTGCCGCGGCGCGGGCCGTAAAATCCGCCGGGGCCGGCCATTTGATGCCCATCGCCATGACCGAGTGGGGAAACGGCGAGTGCCCCTGGGCGCCCACGACCCGTGCCGGGTAGATGGACATCAGGCGCCTCAAGCAGCTCGGTGTGAGCCGCCAGTAGTCGTCCGGATAGCCGTGGATCCGGAAGTTGAGCGGTGTGGTGATGACGCAGACGCCGCCCGGCCGCAGGATTCGGAAGACCTCGTCGAAAGCGCGTCTCACCTCGAACACGTGCTCGAAGGTCTCGATGCACAAGACGGTGCCCGCCGAGCTGTCGGGCAGCTTGACGGCCGAGACGTCTTCCACCCGGTCCACACCTGGCCCGGGCCGCATGTCGCAGCCGATATAGGTCTTGCCGGGGAAGAGCGCGCGGAGGTTCGCGTAGCCCTCCTGGCCCTCCACCTGGTACGAGCCGAACTCGTAGACCGGGGCGGGACAATTGAACGAATCGGCCACAAGGCGGCAGAAAGCCTTGTTGTGGTCGCGCATGGCTGGTGCTCCTCCGTGAGCCGTACGATGGGGATGAAGGCCTGCGGCCGGAATGCGGCTCCCGGGACCGGCAGTTCCCATTCGCGGGCCGGATCTTAGCGCGAAAGAGTGGGACGGTCAAGCGGAACAGCTCAGGCCTCACCGGCTTGCGATTGTGTGATATCTGAAGTAGGATTGAGGATGCCTTGAACCCGCCTTACCACTGCCGTTGATCGACCCTCCGAACCCCTGGCCTACCGCGAGCCGAAGCGAGCGCTGAACGCGACGCAGAGCTAGTTCAAGAGAGGTGCTTCCATGCACGTCGATCGCCGATCGTTCGTGCGCCGAACTGCCGCGCTGAGCTGTGCGCACGCAGTCCTTCCGGCACTGGGTTTTCTGCTCCCCGTACGGGCCCCGGCCTTCGAAACGCCGGGGCAAGACCGGCCCTTGAGAGCGCGCGTCTGGTCCGAAGGGACGGCTCCGCCCTCGGTGTACCGCGAAGACGTTGACGGCGCACTGGCCGATCAACTCGGTCGCGTGCCGGGGATCATCGCCGCCAGGGCACGACTGGGAGACCCATCGTCCGGACTGTCCGACGAGGCCCTTGATGCCACGGACGTGCTGGTGTGGTGGGGACACCTGAGACACGACGACGTCCCGCCCGACCGCGCTGCGGCCGTTGTGAAGCGCGTGCGCGAGGGCCGTCTCGGCTTCGTCGCCCTGTACGCCTCGTGTTGCAGCAGGCCGTTCAAGCTGATGATGAGCACGACCTGCGAGCCCGGTCCCTGGCGCGAGGACGGCCGCCCCGAATATGTGAGCGTCCGTTCGCCCCAGCACCCGATCGCCGCCGGGATTGGCCCGTTCACCATCTCCAGGACCGACATGTTTTCCGAACCATTCGCCGTCCCCGAGCCGGAAACCGTTGTCTTCGTCTCCACCTGGGAGAAGGGCGAGACCCTCCGGAGCGGTCTCACCTGGAGCGTGGGCAAGGGGCGTGTGGTGTATCTCCGCACCGGACCAGAGTCCTACCCGATCCTCTTTCACCCGTCGATCCGCCGTGCCATCGCGAACTCCGTCCTCTGGGCGGCCCACCGTTCCTGAGCAGATCCGGAGAAGTCTTTGGACAGGATTGCAGCTCGCTTGCCAGGGGCTGAGAGCCCTGCCTGACCGCTCTCCTCATGGGGTACGATTCCCATCGTGCCATTCCTGGTCCAGCAGATCGATGAAGTGACACGAGCGGAATCGTGTCCCACGACAAGCGGCCTCCCGGCCATCCAGGATCGCATCAACCTGCTGAATGCCTGTCAAAGAACAATTGCGAACCTGCCGATCACGCTACCGCCGCAATCCACGCCAGCCTGCGTGCATTACGCGGCCCGGCACCCTGAGCGGGGCTCGGCGGCTGTCCCGGCTGTTGACCCCCGCCGAGTGCGGCTTATAATCCACCCTGAGCTGGACTCGAATCCGATCAAGAGGAGTTCCCTCAATTTCGCGACGAAGCAAGTTCTGGCGTCCGAAAATGACAGGTTTATCGCTTCTTTCGGAGACCGCCCACTCTCCCGTGGCGGCTGCGCCAGTCCCTGCGGGGGTGCACGCAATCGTTCGCGTTTCGTCCTGTTGAGGTGTATGGGTCGGTCCGTCACCGGCTCACGTGGTTCCCATCCCCTGTGAATGGAGTGAGCATCGATGCGGAAGATTCTTCTCAGCCTGGCGGTTGTTGCCCTGGGCGTTCCCGCCTTCGCCGATCATTACAACAAGGCCGTCAAGGTCGGCGACCAGGCCCCTACTTTCTCGGGCATTCCCGCCTACGCTCCCAATGGAGAGCAAACCAGTCTCTCGCTCTCCGACCTGAAGGAAGACGTGGTCGTCCTGGTCTTCCTGGCCAATCACTGCCCTGCCGTGCAGGCTGCCGATGACCGGATCATCGATTTCGCGATCGACTACAAGGACAAGCCGGTCAAACTCGTGGGCGTCTGCGTCGACCTGGGCCATGACGAGGACCGTCTGCCGGGCATCAAGGAGCGGATGACGAAGGAGAAGAAGCTCAATTACACTTACGGATACGATGAGACCCAGGCGATTGGCCGCGCCTACGGTGCGACGGCCACGCCGAACTTCTTCGTCCTCGACAAGGAGCGGAAGATCCGCTACATGGGGGCGATGGACAACAACGTCATGGACGAGGCGAAGGCCACCAAGCATTATCTGCGCGACGCGGTGGATGCACTCCTCGCCGGCAAGGCCCCCGCGGTCGACGAGACCAAGGCCATCGGTTGCGGTATTCAATACAAGAAGAGCAACTGAGATCGAATTCGCGCAGCTCTCGGCTTCGCGACTCGATCCGCCAACGTGAATTCGGAAGGGCCGCCGGAAGCCACCGGCGGCTCTTCTCGCCCATTGCTTTCGCCGCGGAACGCTTCCATCGACCTTGCTCACTGAGGATCCCGCCAGGAGAATTGCCATGCGGTTGATCGCCGTCTTGCTCGCGCCCTGCTTGCTGACCGCGCAGATTGTGCTCGGCGGTCTTGCTGGCCGTCTCGCGGCCGAAGATCTGGCTTCGAGCGGAAACGTGAAGCTGGAGACCCTGAAATGGGCTCAATTCAAGGAGCGGCTGGCCGCGGGCGGGCGGGCGAAATACACTCTGGTCGACGCCTGGGCCACGACGTGTGGGCCGTGCAAGGAGAATTTCCCGCACCTCATCGAGATGCACCGGAAGTACGCGGCAAAGGGCCTTGCGGTGATCTCGCTGACCCTGGACGACCCTACCGACGCCAAGGCGGTGGCCGAGGCCGAGAAATTCCTGCGTCAGAAAAAGGCGGTCTTCACCAACGTTCTGCTCGACGAGACCTATGGTGACGGCTTTGACCGGCTGAACATCAACACCATCCCGGCCGTCTTCATCTTCGGTGCTGACGGCAAGGAAGTGAAACGGTTCACAATGGATGATCCGAATAACCAGTTCACCTATGACGAGGTGGAAAAAGAGCTGATCGCGTTGTTTGACGGGGCCAAGGCGCCCGGTGCGAAACAATAATTGCTCTTGGGAAGGCAGGTACCTGCCTGATAGTATGAATCGTTCTGAAGTTGAACCTGCCTCCGGCCTCCATCGTAGTGAACATGGCAGGTGATGCGTCCGATCCTTCCAAACCCAGACGGATTGATATGAAAGACGGCATCCATCCCAAATATGTCGATTGCGTGGTGACCTGCGGTTGTGGGAACACCTTCAATACGCGCAGCACCAAGGCGAAGATCATGGTCGAGGTTTGCTCCAAGTGTCATCCGTTCTTCACCGGTTCGGTAAAGTTCGTGGACGCCGCCGGACGGGTTGACAAGTTCAACAAGAAGTTCATGGGCACCTACGGCAAGGCCAAGAAAGAGAAGGCCGAGGCCACAAAGGCCTAGAGCCGCTTGCCAGAGCCTGAGACGGCCCGCCCGGCACCGCGTTCGAGAGGACGCGGCTGGGCGGGCCGTCTCGGTTTTGCCGTGCGCCGTCAGTGTGCTGGCCGGTTCTGAATCGACGTCACAGGACTTGCGTTCACGTGTTCGAGAAGCTCCAGGCCGATTACCAGAGGTTCCTCGAGATCGAGCGCCTGTTGCTTGATTCCGAGGTCACGGCCGACGTGGCGCGCGTCACGGCCCTGGCCAAGGAGCGAGGCAAGCTTGCCAAGGCCGCCGTGGCCTACGGGCGCTACCTTGAGCTCGGAAGGCAAGTCAGCGAGGCGGAGGGACTTTCCGCAACCGAGACAGACCCGGAAATGCGGTCGTACGCGGAGGCCGAGCTGGAAAGCTTGCGGCAGCGGCACGCGGCCGAAGGCGAGGCGCTGCGGGACCTGATCTATGATCGCGAAGCGGGCGCGGACCACGCGGCCTTGATCATGGAGATCCGTGCCGGTACCGGCGGCGACGAGGCTGCGCTCTTCGCACGAGATCTCTACGAGATGTACCGCCGCTTCTCCGACACCATGGGCTGGAAGTTCGAGGTCATGGACATGGAGCCGACCGAGCTGGGCGGCTTTCGCGAGGTGTCATTCAGCCTTGCCGGTGAAAGCGTCTTCCGGCATCTCCAGTTCGAGAGCGGGGGACACCGCGTGCAGCGCGTGCCGCAAACCGAGACCCAGGGGAGGATCCACACCTCGGCCGCCACGGTGGCCGTATTGCCCGAACCCGAGGACGTCGAGATCGACATCCGTACCGAGGACTTGCAGATCGACGTGATGCGTTCCGGAGGACCGGGCGGCCAGCACCAGAACAAGACCGAGAGCGGCGTGCGCATCACCCATCTGCCGAGCGGCCTGGTGGTCAATTGCCGCGACGAGCGCAGCCAGCACAAGAACAAGACCAAGGCCATGCGCATCCTCCGCAGCCGGCTCTACGACCAGATCCAGGAAAAAGCGCGGTCCCAGCGCGACCACGCCCGGCGCACCTTGATCGGCTCGGGAGATCGCTCCCAGCGCATTCGCACGTACAACTTTCCCCAGAACCGGGTCACCGACCATCGCATCGGCCTGACGCTCTACAACCTGGACCAGGTGATCCAGGGCGATCTGCTGTCATTGACCAGGGCGCTCGTCGACCACGACCGCCGCGAGCAGCTTGGCGACACGTGACCTGTGTGGGACATCGGGAGGATTCCGTGTCCGGCGACGAGAAGATTGCAACGGAACCCTGGACGATCGGACGGCTTCTCGCCTGGACCACCGACTACCTGCGCAAGCGCGGGTCGGAGAGCCCGCGGCTGGACGCCGAGGTTCTGCTGGCGCACGTGCTCGAGTGGCAGCGGGTACAGCTCTATACGCATTACGACGAGGAAACGGGCGAGCAGGCACGCGGGGCCTACCGCGAGCTGGTGCGCTGCCGCGCCGGGGGAGCACCCGTGGCGTACCTCGTGGGGCGCAAGGAATTCTATTCGCTGACCCTGGAAGTCTCGCCCGCCGTCCTCATCCCGCGTCCCGAGACCGAGTTCGTGGTCGTCGAGTTCCTCGAGCTGGCCCGGGCGATGGAACAGCCGCGGGCCGCCGACGTGGGAACAGGCTCGGGGTGCCTGGCCATCGCCTGCACACACCAGCATCCTTCGGCCCGTTTCGTGGCGACGGATTGTTCCCCGTCCGCGCTGGCGCTGGCCCGCAAGAACGCGGTGCGGCACGGCGTGGCGGATCGCATCGACTTCCGCCTGGGGGACCTGCTGGAGCCGGCCGCCGGCGAGCCAGCGTTCGACATCATTGTTTCCAACCCGCCTTATATCCCGACCACGGTGATCCCGACGCTGGAGGCCGGCGTGCGCGAGCACGAACCGCACGGAGCGCTCGACGGAGGGGGCGATGGTCTGCGCGTGGTCGCCCGGCTCATCGAGCAGTCCGCCTCGGCGCTGCGGCCCGAGGGGCACCTGATCCTGGAGATCGGCACGGCCCAGGAGCAGCCCGTCCGCTCCCTGCTGGAGGCGCAGGGCGCGATTTCGCGTCGCGCCGACGATCCACGACCTGCACAAGCACCCGAGGGTCATCCACGCGGTCCGGCGGGCCCTGTGAAGAGGACGCGAGACGAGCCGAAGCCGGGCGTTGCACCGCGCCCGCCGGTTCAGGCTTTGGGCCGTTTCGGGGGAACCGAGCGGAGCGCCTCGGCCACGGTGGCCATGGCAGGCCAGCGATCATCGAGCTTCCGCGCCGTCAGCTTGCGGAGCAGGTTGCTGAGCTCGTCGGAAAGCTTGGGCTTCACCTGGGCGGCCTCGAGCGGTTCGGCGTTGATGCGCTGGATCATCGTGGCCGTGGAGTTGGTGGCCACGTAGGGGAGCCGGTCGGTGAGCAGCTCGAAGGCCAGAACGCCGAAGCTGAAGATATCGATACGCTCGTCGATCGGTTCGCGGCGAATCAGCTCGGGGGCCATGTACTGGAGGGTTCCGGTGCGGTTTCCGGGCCCCCGGAATGCCGCCGTGTTGGGGACGGCAAGTCCGAAATCGATGAGCTTGACCTGGTGCTCGCGGTTCAGCAGGAAGTTGCGCGGATTCACGTCGTGGTGGATGAACCCCGCGGCATGAACCGCGGCCAGGCCCTCGGCCGCCTGCGCCAGCCACTCGACCTTCTGCGCGGTCCGGCCGAGCTTGAGGTCGCGCAGGTACTGGAAGCTGTGGCCGTCAATGTAGTCCATGACCAGGTACTGTTCGCCCCCGCTCGTGGATCCGTATTCGAGGGTGCGAACCACATGGGGGTGTACGACCGCAATGGCAATGGCACCTTCCGGGGGCCGGCTCTCCTCGCGTGAGGCCCGCGCGGCTGCCGCGGCGTTCTTCTCGCGGTGCTGCACCTTGAGGCAGATCGTGCGCCCGGTTTCCCGGTCGAAGGCCTTGTAGACGCGCGACATGCTTCCTTGGCTGGATGCATCGGCGAGGATGGTGAAACGACGCTGCACGTCCACCCGGCTGCGCGGAGCGTCTCCCGGCGCCGAGGGGCCGGCCGCGAACATTTCCTTCAACCTGGCTAGCATCGTCAGGAAACCTCCCGAGGCAGTAGTTGCGTGTATGCTCTAGCCGAGCCTCGCTTCCCCGGCGGTTCCGTCTCTGGTCTGGATGCCCCAGAACGATTCGTTGGCCTGACCGTCGTTCTTGCGTAAATTCTCCACGAAACATACGATGGAAGCGAGCCCTGGTGACCACCTCGGTCGATATTCCGCAGGCATGCATGCGCTCCAGGTTTGACAGAACCGGCGCAGACGCGGCCTCGGCCAGGCGCATGCAGTCTAGCGATCGGCATCGATTTCGGGCAGCGCGCCGGTGGGTGTCACCAGCACTCCTGCGGTGCGAGCGACCACGCGCCGGGCGCCGTCCTGGTCCTGAAACGTGGCGACCACGCTCACGGCGGGGGCATCCTCGGGCCAGTGCTCGTACTCGGAGGCGAGCAGCAAGACGTGCTTGGCGTGGCCTGGCTCCTCAAAAGCCAGATGCCGGGGGCTGCGAAGCTGGCGCATCCGCCGTCCGGTGGCGAAGGCCAGGTCCTCCGGCCAGTCATGGAAGGTGTAGAGCGTCCACTGAGGCAGCAGCCACTGGCCGATGGCCCGGCCCCAGGGCCCCTGCCCGGAGCGGTAGTTCAGTTCCGGAACATAGTAGCCCCAGTGTGCCAGCTTGAGGGCGACGGTCAAAAGCACAAGCACGACCGCACCCCGGCGCGTGCGGCCTGTGTCCATGGCACTCCAGCAGAGAACGAGCGCCGGCAGGCTCACGAGCACGACCGCGATGCCGACGGGACGGTAATAGGGGAAGACCACCAGCCACAGGTAGCTGCCATAGAGCAGGGGAACGAGCCAGAGGGCGGCCAGGGCGAAGCACAGGCCCAGGAACCCGCGGCGGACCGCCCTGGTCTGAGCGCCCGCCCATGCGGCCTCCAGCACCGTACAGGAAAGCACCAGAACGCCCGCCAGCGCCGGGACGCGCGCCGCCTGGGACAGACCGGGGACGACCGTGCCGGCAATCGTGCAGGCGAGTGCCGCTTGCAGCCACCCGACAGTCATCCGCCGTGCGTCCGCGCCGGAATGATCGCGGACCTCGCGGCAAAAGGACATGGCGGCCAGCAGCGAGAAGGGCAGACCCAGGCCCAGCACCTTCAGTCCCAGCCACCAGTCTGGGCGCTGGGTGAGCGGGAAGACAAGCGCGGCCGCCCACGCTTCGGCCGAGGCCGAGCGGAAGGCCCAGATCGACCAGACGACCGCCGTGGCCAGCGGGGGAACCAGCAATCGCGCCGAAAAGCTCGACTCGCGCCGGCCGATCACCAGCACGATGAGCAGGATCAGGACGACGGGCGACCAGCCTCCACAGCAGAACGCAAGGGCCGTCCAGGTCCCGGTCTTCCAGTCGGCACCGTGTGCCAGCAAGCGATCGACGGCCGCGACGATTGCGAGGCCGGAGACGAACTCCAGGCCCGCGCTTCCGGAATGATCGATGGCGCCCAGGCAGCCAAACCAGCAAAGGCCAAAGGCCAGGCCGGCCCGGGGTCCGGAGACCGCCATGAGGCGGCGGGAGATCGTCCAGCCGATGGCGGCCGCGGCCAGGGCGGCGGGCCAGAGCACCGAGCCGGGCCCCGGATGCCTGCCTCCCTCCAGGAACGTGGCGACCTGGCCGGCAAGCACCCGCGCCGGCCAGAGATCCGGTGCCCACGAGCCGAACACCTGGCCCAGCGGCCCCAGCGGCTCGCCCGCGGCGATTCCCAGCCGAGCATCCGTCTGACCCAGGTCCAGACTTGCCCCGCCAAGCAGCACGAATCCAGCGGCCATCGCCAGCAGCAGCGGAGCCGCCAGCGTCTCGATGCGCGACGCCCCGATGCGTATGCGTCCCCCGTCCACGCGGAAGACCCGCCGCCTCCGGAGGAGCCCTGCCCTTGCCAGATCATGGTGCATCGGCCACTTCCTTCCCCCTGCCGTTGCCGGCGGGTACCTCGGGGGGCGGTCCCGCCGCCGTCCGCGGGCGCACGTCGTTGCGGTCCTCGATGGTCACCGGATGATGCAGTGCCAGCGACGGCTTGGTCCTGGCCATCGCGTAGATGTATCCCGCGATGTGACCGTCGCGATAGGTCTGGCGCCGCAGCTCCGCCGCCACGTCCTGAATGGTCCAGCCGTCGCGCTCGTAGCGGTACAGAGCCACGGCCGAGCCGGTGCGGCACGTTCCCCGGGCGCAGTGCACCAGCACCGGCTGCCGCTCGGGATCGTCGAGGATCTCGAGCACCTTGCGGAACTGGGTCTCCTCGCCGAGTCCGTCGCCAGGCATCGGCAGATTCACGAAGCCGATGCCCAGGCTGGCGGCCAGGGCGCGCTCGGTCTCCATCTCCTTACCGGGCAATTGAAAGTTCACCACGGTACGCAGACCGTAGCGCTTGACGGCCTCGGTGAGCTGGGCGCTCGTGAGCTGGCCACTGCGGTAGAGGACTCCCGGCTTGACCACATCCCAGTGGTCCCAGTGCAGCCGGTTCTGACGATCCAGCAGGACCAGCCAGCTCGCCACTCCCGCGCTCGTCAGGAACATCAGGGCCAACGGCAGCTTGCGCATCGGATCGTGTCTCGCGGACGAGAAAAACAACCGGCTCTGACGCAGATGGTCGGGCTCCGTGCGGTCGCAGGCACAGGTGTGAGAGGCGCAGGGTGTGAACCAGCCGGAGCGGGCGGGCATGGTAGGCAACTTCCGGCCACCGGTCAATGCGAACCGGTGCACTGCGCAGTACAGAAGTACATCGATCATGATTGAAGCGACAAGATTGGAATCCAGTACCACGAGCCGTCTTCAGGTCGCCGACGATTCATGGAATGGCGCACACCGAGGCATGGCCGCGCGGCTGCTTGCCTTGTCCCCGCGGCAGGAACGCCTTAACATGAGCTAGGTCAAGCCGCTCCCACGGTCGCGGGTCGCCGCCCGGTTTTCTGAGGATCCTCGCCATGGCTCTCCGTCCACACGGCAGTCGTTTCCATGTCGGTCACGTGGTGGCTTGCCTGGTGCTGGTCTGCGGTTGGTTGGGCGGTCCTGCCACCGCGCGGGGGACGAGCCTCCCCGGCCGGCCCAGAAGGACAGCCCGACGCGCGCCCGGCCCAAGGACGTGGAGTTGACGACTTCGATCGTGCCGGCCGAGGCACGTCCGGGCGACACGGTCACGCTCAAGATCACGGCCAGGCTCCATCCCGGATGGCACGTCTACACACAGGCGAAGACCCAGGAAGGGGACGGCCCACGGAAGACGGTCTTCGACCTCTTCGACACCGGCGGGCTGGAGGTCGCGGGCGGCTGGAAGGCGGACCGCAAGCCGGAATCCAGGGCCGAACCAGCCTTCGAGAACCAGGTCTTCGAGTACTTCGAGGATCAGGTCACCTGGAGTATTCCGCTCAAGGTCCCCGCCGGCATCGCCCCGGGCAAGAAGGTGATCCGTTGCCAGGCCAGCTACCAGATCTGCAATGCCCAGAGTTGCAGCTTTCCTGGCCGGTGGACGCTGCCCGAAGCCACGCTCACCGTCCTGGGTTCCACCGCTGCCGCGGCCGAGCCGCCGAAGCCGGCACAGGAAACCGCACTCAAGTCTCCGGCCCCCGCGCAGAAGGATAGCTCGGAGCGGATCCGGTCGAAGGGCGTCACCATGACGCCGTCGGTCGAGCCGGCCGAGGCGCGGCCCGGCGATTCGGTCACGTACAAGATCGCCGTACGGCTCGAGCCCGGCCTGCACATCTACGCCGTGGGCAAGGAAAACCAGAGCCAGCCGGGGCCGATTCCCACGACGTTTGACTTCTTCGACCCCGCCGGTCTCAAGGTCTCGGGGGAATGGAAGCCCGACCATCCGCCCGAGGCGAAACCCGAGCCGGCGTTCGACAACCAGGTCATCGAATACTTCGAGAACGAGGTCGCCTGGAGCACCACGCTGACCATACCCCCGGACGCAGCGCCTGGGCGGCGGACGCTGCGCTGCCAGGCCGGGTACCAGGTTTGCACCAACCAGTCGTGCTTCCCGCCGGGCCGCTGGACACTGGCCGACGTCAGCCTGAACATCCTGCCGCCAGCTTCTGGTTCCGCGGCACCGCCGGCCCCGGCCAGCGCCCGAACACCGGTGGCCGCGGCCCCCGTTCCAGCGCGGCAGCCTGCCACGGCAGCCCCCGCGGGCGGCTCCTCAACCGGCCCCGGCGCTGGGACCCCATCGACCGCGGCGACCGCGCCGGAGCCCGCACCCGTGCCCGCGCCCGCTCCTGCCCCCGTGCCGGCACCGCCGGTGAGCGAGATCGCGCGGAAGGCGCAGGAGGGGCTCGTGCCGTTCCTCCTTGCATCGGCCCTGGGCGGGCTCTTCGCGCTGCTCATGCCCTGCGTCTGGCCCATGGTTCCCATCACCGTGAACTTCTTCGTCAAGCAGGGACAGGGGGGCAAGGACGGCAAGGGCAAGACGAGCACGACCGGCCTGGCGATCACCTACTGCCTGGCGATCATCGCCGTGTTCACCGCCGTGGGCGTCTTCTTCTCCTTCGCGTTCTCGCCCTCATTCCTGCAAAACCTGGCCAACAACCCGTGGCTCAACCTGGGCGTCGCCGCGCTCTTCATCGCCT
Source organism: uncultured Planctomycetaceae bacterium (assembly GCA_963833985.1). Classification (GTDB taxonomy): domain Bacteria; phylum Planctomycetota; class Planctomycetia; order Isosphaerales; family Isosphaeraceae; genus Aquisphaera. The sequence goes on along the minus strand of CAWIAD010000002.1, from coordinate 2,561,644 downwards.
TCGGCCTGAGCCTGCTCGGGCTCTTCGAGATCCGCCTGCCGAACTTCCTGCTCAATGCCTCGGCGCGCGGTGAGAGCCGGGGCGGGCTTGTTGGAGTGGTGTTCATGGCTTTGACCCTGACCATCACGTCGTTCACCTGCACGTTCCCCGTGGTGGGGGGACTGCTGATCATGGCCGCGAACGGCAACTTCCTCTATCCGATCCTCGGCCTGGCCACGTTCTCCACCGTGCTGGCCTTGCCGTTCTTGCTGCTGGCGCTGAGCCCGGGACTGCTGGCAAGCCTGCCGCGCAGCGGTGACTGGATGAACGCGGTGAAGGTCGTGGGCGGGCTGGTCGAGATCGGCGCGGCCCTGAAGTTTCTCAACACCGCCGAGCTGGGCTTCGTGACCGCCGAGAACGCCTGGTGCGACGCCCAGGTCGTCGTGACCGCCTGGGTCGTGCTGTCGGCGGTCTGCGGGTTCTACCTGCTGGGCTTCTTCCGCACGGACCACGATCATGACGTGGCGAAGGTGGGACCCGGCCGGATGGTCTTCGGCACGCTCTTCCTGGGACTGGCGCTCTACATGGCCCCTGCGCTGTTCAGCAGGCCCCCGCAAGGCCTTCTCTGGGACCGCGTGATCGTGGGCATCCTGCCGCCGGACGCCGCGGAGTTCAGCGCACCGGCCCAGACGGTCGTCGCGGGCTCGAGCGGCAGCGCCACGCAGGCCGCCGGTCCCGTCGCGGTCAAGGCCACGTCAACCGATCCGGCAGTCGCGGAGCGGGAAGAGAAGAAGGTGCACGGGGTCGTCTGGGGCCTCAGCTTCGAGCAGGCCAGGGAGCTGGCGGCCGAGCAGAAGAAGCCCATCCTGATCGACTTCACCGGCGTGAACTGCTCCAATTGCCGGCTCATGGAGTATCGCGTGCTGCCCAGGCCCGAAGTGGTCAAGCTCCTTTCCCAGTTCGTCACCATTCAGCTTTACACCGACTTCGTGGAGATCGGCACGCTCAGCTCGGCCCAGCGCAGGGAACTGGCCACGAAGAACCAGAACCTCCAGCTCGACCTCACGCAGGAAGCGACGAACCCGTTCTACGTGGTGCTCTCGCCCGATGGCAAGCTGGTCTCGGCGATGGGCGGCTACAACGCACCCGAAGTGTTCGCGGACTTCCTCTCCAGGGCGCTCGAGAAAGCACATGGAGGCGCGAGCCTGGCCCAGTCGACGCGCCGCTGAAGTCGTTCGACACCTCATCGAACCGCGCATGGATCCCATTTTCCGGTGAAAAACTCGGCTCCGCAGGATGTGTTCCAGGAAGCCCTTGAATCTACAGCGCGAGCATGCCTCGAACGCCCATATTGACCCATCTCCACGGAGGCGCTCCACGGGTCCCACGCAGGTTCATGCCAGGCTGTCAGGGTCCAGCAGGTCGGGCGGGAGCTGACGGCTCTGCTTCAGCCAGCCGGGTGTGATGAAGTCGATCACGGAGATCCTCACCCGGGCGTCGGCGTGGTGCGGGCACGGACTCTCCGGACAGGTGTGCAACCTGTGATTGAACCTGCTCCATAAACCGCTGGGCGATTCCACGCGGAGGCCGCGTGGCGTGTGGTGAGCCGGGAAAGACGCACGTTTCACCCACCGCGATGGTCACTCTTGCCGGCCGAGGAACGCGGCGATGGCGCGGCAGTGCGTTGAAGGCGCCGTGGATCCCCACCGGCAGTACGGGCGCCCCGCTCAGTGCGGCCACCCAGGAGAGTCCCGGCTGGAAGCGTTGCAGCCGGCCATCCGCCGCGATCCGCCCCTCGGGAAATATTCCCACGACCTGGTCCTCGCCGAGCAGCCTGAGCACCGCGCTCACCGTGTCGCGTGGGGAGCCGCTGGCCACCGGGCATGTTCCCAGGGCCGAGAAGGCGCGGGTCCAGAGCGGTGAGCGGTAGTACCAGTGATGCGTCATCAGGTACCGGACCGGCCTGGGAAAAACGAATCCCAGGAACCAGGGGTCGAGAAACGACTGGTGATTCGCCGCCACGATGAGCGGGCCCGACAGCGGAATTGTCCCCGCCGTGAAGTCCAGGTGCAGCCGCCAGTAGGGCCTCAGTAACTGGCCGGCCATCTTGTTCACTCGGTACAACCACATCGGGGCGGCTTCCTTTACGACCCTTGCACCGGTGCCTGTTCAAAGCGAGCAAAGAAGCGAGGTCGCGGTTCCAGCCAGAGCCGGATGAGTCCCGGAGACAGTGGGAGCAGGCGTCTCTGTCGCGTAGCATAGCAGCGTGCCCTGCAAATTTCGAGCACTGACCATCCGTCGGACCCCGGACCGGGACTGGAGAGCGTGCGAGAGGGCAGACGCAACGCCGGGCGACCAATCGAAGGCCGTGGCCGGACCTCCGCTGCCGCCGGCAGCCGCACGCTGGCGAACGCCGCAACGGGAATTTGCTGTCCAGGCATACACGAAACCAGGGCGCCCAGCGACGGCCGACCGCGCCGGAGAGCCTGTCTCCGACGGCGATTTGCTACGCTGGGCGTCCGATCCAGGATTGTGCTGGTGCCGTGGCATGCGCCGGTCAGTGCAATGGCAGAGGCGTCAGTCTGATGACGCTGCCGGACGTGGCTCCTCCGCCGGGCACTGCCGACGGATCGGGGAGCGGCGGCGCGGCCAGTGCTGATCCGCCGAGCGGAACCGGCGTCGCATACGGTGCGGCCGCGGGCCGCGGAGATCCGGTAGCCGGGCCCAGCAATGAGGAGGTTCCGGCCGCGGAGGCACTCGATGCGGGCTGGCGGCTCAGCTTGGCCTGAAGGTTCTCGATCGCGGTGTGCAGGTAGCGGATGCCGCTGTCACAACCTTGCGGATTACCGGCGTACGAGAACGCGTGGGCCTGAAGACGGCCCATACGGCGCTCGAAAACGATGATGTGGACGTACTCGATGAAGTCGCTCGAGGGCGTGCCGCAATGGCCGCGCACCCGCGCCAGTTCGCTGTTCTGGGTGGCCTCCAGCAGGGGCCGCAGGTCGGCGGGCGAGAGCCGGTGCACGCCATCAGAGTCGATCACCGTGCCGTCCGTGAAGACCTGAAGCAGCATGGCGAACTGGCTGCCGTCGTTCGACCGGCCCAGGGCCATGCGGGTCAGGAGCGGGTCGGCCGAGGTCACCGCGGCGCTGGTGCGCGGGCGCGGAGCGATCCTGGGATGTGCATCCGGCGTCCCGGAAATGTCCGGGGTGGACGGCCCGTCCGAGGAGATCGGCCCGCTCACGGGCGTCGGGTTCGGAGCGCGGGAGACGCTGCCGGCGGGGGGAATGAACGAGCCTCCGCTGCCGATGTCCCCGTAGGCCGAAGCCGACGTGGCAGCCGACCGGGGAGCTGGCCCGCCCGGAAACCCGTTCCGGCTGGTGCTGCTGGAGCCGCCCGCCGCGCCGGACGACTGCGACGAATTCCCGCCGAGCCGGAACAGACGTCCGAAGAATCCATTGTCATCGGCCCGGGCCGCTGGCGCCAGCGCTCCAAGAGCCAGGCATCCCGACGCCGTCAGAGCGGCACCCATCTTCCAGAAACCGCCGCGCATCGCCGACCTCCTTGCCGGTTTGCATCGACCTGGCCCGGGCTGTTCCGGAGGACCGTCAATCCCCTCCGAGCTTGTGCTTGTCCCGGTCCTCAGAACGAGACGACGCGGTACACCTCCTCGACCGTCGTCGTGCCGTCAAGAATCTTATCGACCGCACTCTGCTTCAACGTTCGCATTCCCAGGTCAACAGCCACGCGGCGCAGCACGTCCTTGGGGATCTGCTGGAAGATCAAGTCGCGTAACTCCTCTCCCACCAGCATGATCTCGAAGATTCCCGTACGGCCCATGTAACCCGTCTGAAAGCAGGCCGGGCACCCCAGGCCGCGGTGCAGCCGCAGATCGCGATGCTCGTCCGGGTCGAGCTCCAGCCCGACGAGGACCTTCTCGTCGGCCGCGATGGTGACCCGGCAGTACGGGCAAATCTTGCGGATCAGGCGCTGGGAAGCGATCGCCAGGAGACTGCTGGAAAGCTGGTAACCGGGGATCCCGAAGTTGTACAGGTTGCTGATCGTGCTCGGCGAGTCCGACCCGTGCAGGGTGCTGAAGACCAGCACGCCGGTGAGCGCCGCGCGGATGCCGATCCGCGCGGTCTCCTCGTCGCGGATCTCGCCAATCATGATCACGTCCGGATCCTGCCGCAGCATGGCGCGCAAGCCCTCGCTGAAGCCCATCTCTCCCTGGTTGTTGATCTGAGTCTGGTTCACGCCGGGGATGCGGTGCTCGATCGGGTCCTCGATGGTCATGACGTTGCGGAGCGGAGAATTGATCCGCTCGAGGCAGTTGTACAGGGTCGATGTCTTGCCGGCCCCCACCGGACCCGCGACCAGCACGGCGCCGTAGGGCTGAACGACCAGCCGGTCCATGGTTTCGGCCTGCTCCTGGCTCATCCCCAGGTGCGTGAAGCCGACCACGGCCGTGAGGACTTCATGAATCCGGATCACGATCTTCTCGCCGTGCACCGTGGGGAACGTGGCCAGGCGGAGGTCGCGCGGCCGGTTGTGGTGCATGATCGAGATGCGCCCGTCCTGGGAATGCCGGCGCTCCACGATGTTCAGGTTGGACATCACCTTGAGCCGGCTGATCATGGCATTGGCCATCGCCGTCTCGACGAAGAGGATGTCCTGGAGCTGGCCGTCAATCCGGTAGCGCACCCGCAGGCCGGTCTCCTGCGAATCAAAGTGGATGTCGGTGGCGCGGCAGTCGAAGGCGCGTTCCAGGATCTGCCCCACCACGATGGGCAAGGGCGCGGTCAGGGTGGCCTCCTGGAGCTCCTTGCGCACGTCGCGGTGATGCTGCGTGCGATCGGGCAGGAGGGGAACCGACGAGATCGGCACCGGCGCCTGCGGCTTGAGGGGAACAACCTTCTCGGGGACGTCGCGGGCCATGGCCGCGAGCCGCTCGAAGGCCAGCTCGTTGAGCAGCTCGGGCGAGATGAGGTTCAGCTCGAGGATCGATTGCCGCAGGTCGCGGTGATGCGCGGCGCCGTATTCCTGGGCCGAGCGCACCTGGTCGGACGTCACCAGTCCGCGTTTGATCAACACTCCCACCAGCACCTGCTCGTCACCGGTTAACGGCGCGGGGGGTTTTGCGCTGGTTGCGGGAGCCGGGTCTCCCGGTCGATCCGGCGCGGCTGACGCGATCACCGAGGCATTCGAGTTCGGGCTCGCGGCAGGGGTCAGTGCGGCTGAATTACCGGGCAGCGGATCCACGTCCGTGGCCTCCTCGGCTGAAACATCGACGTCCTGATCCGGACAGAGATCGTATTCTTCCGCAAACCTGTGGACTTGCCAAGAAGGTCCCGACCGGGACCTGGGAATTCCCCGGGCACGCGCCTCTCAACCGCACCAAACGCCACCAAGCCGCTGCCAGGGCAGGCCTGGCGGCGGCTTGAACGTCGGATCATTTTGTTCGGGTGCCGTGACCGGCCGGAGCTCAGCGGCCGATCAGCTCGTCGAGCATGCGATCGAGTGCGAGCTCCAGCTTTTCCGGGGTCTCGTAGGCCCCACTGGCGATCTGGCGGCGAATCTCTTCCACCTTTTCATGGCGGATCTCGGGCAACTGGCTGATGCCGTCAAGCATCTGTCCCAGCGGCGAGATCTCCACGTGGTCACGCGGGGCGCCTGCGTGAATCGTCTGTCCGGCGTCCACGCCAAAGGCGCTCAGTCGCGGGAAGATGGGTTGAGGGCCTTGTGTTCCCCCTGCACCGAAAATTTCCATTGGGCCTCCCAAATTGGTGCTCTGACCGATGGCTCCACCCTCGGCAGTTCCGGGTGTTGCTCATGTTGTGCTTGTTCGGAGCCGACACGAGTTGGTGAGCCGGCTGACGACAGTCGGATCTCCTGACTCCGGTTCCCGTCCACGCCTGCACGCCCGTTGCCGGACGTCGCTTGTTTGAGTTATCGGCGTGAAGCTTGGGGGACCTTGACCAAAATCGGGAAAATCCGCCGTTCGCCCGAACCGGGATCGCTGCCTCAACGCCTGCGGCGGTTTGCATCCGCCGGCCGCTTCAGCCCTTCGGCCAGCAGGGCCGACGTCTGGCCAAGCTGCTCCGTGAGCGCCATCGCCTTTTGCTGCAATTGCAGCACCTCCTGCTGCTGATCCGGTGTTCTCGGTTGCGCCCGCACGCTTTGCAGCGTCTTGACCGCGTCGTTGAGCTCCTGCGCCCCTCTGGCGAAGACCTGGGCCGTGTTGTAGATCGACTCGACGCGGAGGTCGTCGCTCGACGGCTTGTAGAATGGGCTCAGCACGAACGGATTGGTGAAGAGTTTCTGGACCAGCCGGTTTCCCCAGTCGGTCGCATCGCGGACGTTCGTGACCGAACGCTCGATCTCGGTGCGGCTGCGAGACATGATCTGCACTCCCTGGCCGGCGATCACGTCCGCCTGGTAGAGCACGCGGTCGGCCCGGGCCCGGGTCATGTCCACGCCCTCGAGCAGCTTCTCCACCTTGACGCGGTCCTTGGCCACGACGTCGTTCACCGAGTAGGTCAGGTCGCGCACCGATGCCATGCTGGCACGCAAGTTGTCACGGTTCTCACCCAGGATCCCGTCCGCCTGCCGGGTGATGGCTTCCAGCCTGGCGAGCGTGGCTTCAATCTTGGGGGCGTTCGCGCTGATCCGCCGGGACAGGTCCTCCACGTGGCCCACCGTGGACTCGACCGCGGGCCGGATGGACTCGCTCATGTCCTTCAGGTTCCCCGAGGTTTCCTGGAACGCGGTGAGCATTTGCTGGAGCCGCGGACCGATGGCGTCGACCGTCTGGCGGACCTCCGCAATGGTATGGCTGAGATGACTGCGCTCGACCGGGCCCAGACCCACCTGCTCGATGATCGGGTCGAAGAACGAGCTCTCGACCCCCGGGATCGACTGGCCGGGCACAAGGCTGACGGCCGACTTGCCCGTGGCCACGATGTTCACGTGGCTCATCCCCGTCAGCCCCTGGGTGATGCTGATCTTCACGTCCTGGCGCAGCTTCTTGACCAGGGTCACCGGCAGCGAGATCCGCACCCGTGCCCGCAGGCTTCCCTCCACCTCAACCAGGTCCAGGTCCACGACGTTGCCCGCGTCCAGCCCGGCCACCCGCACCGGGCTGCCGACCCGGATGCCCTGGCCGTCGCGGAAGACGACGTCGATCGTCTTCTGCGCGGCGAGGAAGCCGGGGCCGTCGCTGGCCACGCTCATGAGCGCCAGCAGCCCGGCCAGGGCCGCTATGACGACCAGGCCCACCGTGACGTCCCGTACCGCAGTTCGAGCACTCATCGTGGGGTTCCCTCCCCTTGATGATCACGCGCCGGGGCGAGCCGGCGTTTGATCAGGGCGTTGGCGGTTGCAAGAGCGACGGCCCGTAAACCGGTACCGCATGGTAGACCAGCAAGAACCAGGTCATGTTCAGCAGCAAGATCGACACCATCGACAGGCAAGCCCCGCGCACGACGGGTGCCGTCAGCGCCGCCACGGCCGTGTGGTCTGCTTCACTCCCGGTCCCGGCCGCCATCCGTCGGGCGGCCCGCAGCGATTCGAAACAGCAGATCGTCGCCGGGAAGATCCCGAACAGCAGCCCCTTGACGATCATACCCACCACGTCGCGGAACCAGATCATCAGGTAGAACATCTGAAAATACATGGTGGACGACAAGCCCATCAGCGTGCCGGCCGCCTGCCAGCCCACCGCGGTGCCGACCACGAACCCCCAGAGCGCCAGCAGCATGGAGGCCAGCCCCGCGGCGATGATACGGGGCGCCGCCAGCCGAGCGGGCGGTACGTCCTGTCCCGGCTCGTCGGCCGCGTCCGGGTCGTCCGGGCTCCGTGCGGGCGCCAGTCCCAGCCGCAGAGGGATGAAGCGGCAGGCGAGCAGTCCGGACATGGTCAGCCCGGTCATGAGCGTGGCCAGGTTACGCAACAGCCCGACGCCGACCACCGCGCCGGTCCCGTCCAGGAACGTGCTGCCGAAGTAGGCCTGCATCGACAGGAACGAGCCCATGGCCACGTGCACCAGGCCGACCAGCGGAATCCCGAACAGGAGCAGCCACCAGAGCTCCTCTTTCAGCACGGGCCAGAAGAGCGGCCGCTCCGCGCTGCGGGGGAAGCGCAGGAGCGAGGTCCAGGCCGACACGAACAGGGCCGTCACTCCCCCCAGGTACGACAGCACGCCGATGACGCTCCGGCCCAGCCAGGCAATCGGGCTCAGCCAGAACGGCACGCCGGAAGCGGAAGCCGGAGCGGAGGCGATTGCGGTGGCGCTTGTGGTCATGGCCAGGGTCCTCCTGCCGGGCCGCCAGTGCGTCCTTGAGGCGACGGCCGGGGCAAGCTTTTTCTCGGTTGAGCGGGCGTTGGTCCACGCGCAGTCCGCCCGCCGTCCAGCCAGGCCCGCCAGCGCCACGGCGTTGGCACGCTCCGGAGAGCTGGCCCACGCCTGAAAGCCGAAATCCTGTCCGGTCCGGCGCTTCAGCTCTTCATTCGCGGCCATCCGAACCACGACGTCCGGGTCGTTCATGCGGCCGACCAGAGCCGGGATCACGACAGCGTCCGGCCTGGAGTCGCCCAGGCTGACGGCACGCGCCCGAACCAGCGGCGCCGGATGCGTGATCTTGCGGAAATTGCGCGGGCCCAGCCCGCATCCCGCCAGGGGCGTCGTCAGGACGATCACAGTGCAAACCGCGGCCAGGCGCTTCATCCCCACACTGCTCTTCCGTGAACAGTCACTCGGTGAAGTTCGCCCGCCCCGGACGTACGGCCCGACGCCGCGGCGACCCGCGGTTCCACCCGGCCGGAACTTTAGTCAAATCCTCAAGAACCGGCAACGGCAATCCGAAGAGGGTCGCGGATGCGAAGGTCCACCAATCAGTAGACCAGCGTCACCGCCGTGATCATGGCCGGCTCGACCTGGCGGATCACGCTGGCGGCGTAGCCGATCTCCGCGGAAGTGACATCCAGATGCGTGCAGGCCCGGATCACCTGCGCCCCGAGCGCCGCGACCAGGATCCCCCGCGACTTGAGGTACGCGGCCACCTCGGCCGCCGTCCCCAGCGCCGGGTCCACCCGCACCCAGACCAGGTTCGTCTGCACCGGACCGGACTCCAGCGCGAATCCCTCCGTGCCCTCGAACGCCTCGGCAAGCATCTGGGCGTGGGCGTGGTCCTCGGCCAGGCGGTCGACATGGTGCTCCAGGGCGTGCAGTGCGCCCGCGGCGATGATCCCCGCCTGCCGCATCCCGCCGCCGAAGACCTTGCGCAGCCGGCGCGCCTGCTGGATGGCCTCGGCCGATCCCGCCAGTGCCGAGCCGACCGGCGCACCCAGGCCCTTCGAGAAGCAGATCGAAACCGTGTCGAAGTGCTGGGCCCACTCCCTTGCCGGCCGCTTTGTCGCCACCACCGCGTTCATCAGCCGGGCGCCGTCCAGGTGCATCGCCAGCCGATGCTCGCGCGCCCAGTGCCGGATGGCCGCGATCTGCTCGATGGGATGAATTCGCCCGCCCCCGCGATTGTGGGTATTCTCGAGCCAGACCAGGCGGCTCCGGACATAATGGATGTCGTCCGGGCGGATGGCGTCGCGGATCTCGTCCGCGCTCAGAAGGCCGAAATCGCCCTCGAACGTGCGTGCCGTGACGCCCGAGAGCCGCGCGATCCCCCCGGCTTCCCAGACATAGACGTGTGCCGTCCCGGCGCAGATCAGCTCATCGCCGGGACGGGTGTGCACGCCGACGGCGATCTGGTTGGCCATTGTTCCCGAGGGAACAAACACCGCCGCCTCCTTGCCCAGCAGTTCCGCCGTGCGGCCCTCGAGTGCGTGCACCGTGGGGTCGTCGCCAAACACGTCGTCGCCCACCTCCGCCTCCGCCATGGCCCTGCGCATCGCGGGGGTCGGCCGTGTCACGGTGTCAGACCTGAGATCGATCGGCGGGCGGTTCATGGAGGTGGTCTCTCCAGCCTCTGGGACGTTCGGCCTCTGGCACGGCCGCGGATCATCACGGACCAGCCTGATTCTCCGCGGCCGCCTCACCCATGGTCAACCTGCTGCCGGGAAAGACCCTGCCCGCGGCCGGGCCCAGGGTCCGGAGCCGGCTCAGGCCGGCCACCGCGAGGATTTTGGGTTCGTTCTCAGGATGACACGGTCGAAGCCACCGGACCTTACTCCTTCGCATCAATAAACTTAAGTCGCCTTTTTCGAATGGGTTCGTTCGGCCATTCTTGAGACTGCTCACTGCCTTCTCGAGCCCGGCTGCCCGGCGAAAAGCCCCGCCGATCCAGTGCGCTGCCCGGCTGCCGCGGCAGCGCACTGGTCCTTTCCATCACCGGATTATGAAAGAGCATCCGCACTGCCCCGTCATATTCAGTCTACGGTGGAAACGCCGGCAACCGCGCCGATTCCGGGTTGCCGTTCGCCCTTGCGGCGGTCCGCCCCCTGATGCCTGTCCTGAAGGGAAGGGAAGGAGAACTCGGTCGCCCGGACGCCTGCTCATCGACAAGGATGGCCTGAGCGACGCCGGAGCAGCTACGCGTCGCGGGCCACTGGGAACCAACCTGGATGGCCCTGTCGCCCTCTGTGTGGTAAATCGATGGGAATTCCGTCCCGGATGATCGATAGGTGTAACAAACACCTCGGGGCAGCATGACGGCGGAACATGGACGGATGGTGTCGAAATCGGGGCCGGAATTCCGCCATGGACGGCTGAAACAGGATGGAGGGTGTAAGACATGACGTCGTTCGGACAGGTTTGGACGAGCAATTCCAGACCTCGCTGGCTGATAGCCCTCGTTGCCTGGCTCTGTCTCCCGGCTGGCTCAAGGGCGGACGTCGGAAATGTCGAGGTCAAAGACATGGCGGCATACAGCGAGCTGATCGTCGTCGCGAAGGTCTCGAAGATCGAAGCCGCTCCCGCGAACCTGAAGCGTGATGACGCAGGCATGCCACCGCTCAAGATTGACGTGGACCGATTACGCGCACTTGTGAAACACACAAACCCAGGGAAGTGATAACTCAACGGAGTTGGAACCTTCTTCTCAAGCCACGGCCCGGCGCCAACTCACCGGCGAAGTGGAAATCAGGCTTCTCGACAGGCGGCCATGCAGATTCCTCGTATCAGCACTCGAAGACAGATGATGGCTGCCGCGGTGCTCGTGGCAGTCGGTCTCATCCGCGCGGATGGCATGGCCAAAGAAGACGAGCCCTTCTTCCCCGATCTTGCTTTCAAAGCCGACAGGGCCGGCAATGACTTCATCGTCGCATGGTACTCCGAGCACCTGAAGGCGATGAAGCAACAATCGTTGTGGAAGTTGTCTCAGGAGAACCGGTCATCGACTGTGTATCGCTTGTTGTGGCTACCCACGTTCCACCACCCCGTCTCTGTGCGACTGGATAAGTCCTCGGAAGGAGCGATTCTTCGAGCCGTCTTGCTCGACGGACGCGGGGGCTACGAACCCGGAAAGATCGCTGATAGCAAGAACACCAGGTTGAGCAAGCAGCAGTGGGATGAATTCCAAAGGCGGCTGGACAAGGCCAAACCCTGGAAGTTGCCCACCGAAAAATCTGAAATCTATGGTCTGGATGGCGACCAAGTCATTCTTGAGAGCGTCATGGCCGGTACGTACCACATTGTCGATCGCTGGTCGCCGGAGGCGGGAGACGATTATGCGGACCTCTGCGAATATATGCTAACGCTGTCAAGTCTCGAGGTGATGAAGACCTGGAAGGGGTACAGGGAATAGACGTTAAAAGCGAGATCATAGTGCTGGATTTAACAGGAGAACAAAGCTTCATTGACGATATGTCAGTCGCGTCGCGTTATCCCTTCCACAACGGCCCGCTCTCTTGGTAGTCGCGGGGGGCGATCAAATCCGCCAGTTGACCAGCACGAGCGGATATCCGAGCTGCTGAACAAGGGGAAAGAGAGGACGGGTAATTTAGCCTGCACTGGAACTATCGGCCCAGCGTCGGTCAGAACCCGCAGATCCCGACGCGCTGCGACCGATGCGTGAACGTCATGGCGAGCCATTCCGCGCAGCACTCTGATTGAAGCCTGTGACGACCTGACCCGCTCCCAGGGCGTCCGTTGATCGGCTCAGCAAGCGAATCCCATGCTCGCCCCCGTGGCCGGAAGCGCGTCGAACTGGCCCGGGGATTGGCCGCCCGGTAGGGTGGGTCGAGCGTTCCCGCGAGGCCCACCTTTCGTGGAACCGTGGCCGGAAGCGCGTCGAACTGGCCCGGGGATTGGCCGCCCGGTAGGGTGGGTCGAGCGTCCCCGCGAGGCCCACCTTTCGTGGAACCGTGGCCGGATGCGCGTCGAACTGGCCCGGGGATTGGCCGCCCGGTAGGGTGGGTCGAGCGTCCCCGCGAGGCCCACCTTTCGTGGAACCGTGGCCGGATGCGCGTCGAACTGGCCCGGGGATTGGCCGCCCGGTAGGGTGGGTCGAGCGTCCCCGCGAGGCCCACCTTTCGTGGAACCGTGGCCAGATGGTTCTCGCGGTCATCCACGAACCTGTAATGACAGTCGGCGAAAGGCTCGCCACGCGATCTCGTCATCTGCCTGGCGCGGGGTGAGTGACCACGTGCGTGACCACGTCGTTCGGACGGGCGCGGCCTCCACTTCCGCTCAGGTCGGCACCTATGTACGTGATCATGTGGCTCGGCTGGGCGATCCCGCCAGGCTCATGCGCGTGACCACGTGCGTGAGCACGTGGTTCGGACGGGTGCAGCCCCCAACCTCGGCCGTGAGGCCGACCAGCACCTGAGACCAACACGCCGCGCATCTCGCCCGGCTCACCGTGCCGGGCAGCCGCCCAGGTTCGCCAGGTGATGCCGGCCCAGCCGACCGGCCACATCCCGCAGACGTTCCCGGCTGGCGGCGAAGAACCTCCCCAGCAGCCGCCCGCCCGCCAGCTTCAGCAGCCGTGCCTGCCAGTTCTCGGCGTTGCTTCCCAGCCGCTCCAATATCCCGGCCAGCTCCGCCGAGATCATCGCCTTCCCTTCGCGAAACACCCGCCCGGTGTAGTCCACCAGGAGCAGGTAGTTCCCCAGGCTGAACCCCTCGAGCATACCTTCCCGCATCGAGTCGAGCCGCCGGCGGTCCTCGATCGGGCAGAGCCAGAGCTGCTCCTCCATCCCACTCGCCGCCTTCGACCCCGCCATGCTGCCTTGCTTCGCGGCCTTCAGATCCTCGGCGGCGCTCCTGTTCCTGCACATGCTCGACCCGCTGCTTGATGGACGTGTGCGGGCTGGCCTCCGGAACCTGGGCGATCCCCGCCGCCACCGGGTTCAGATCGATGTAAGCGCAGGTCGCCAGCAATGATTCCTCGTCCAGGATGGCGACGCTCTGGAACCGCCCCTCGAAGAACGCCCCGCGGGTGTTCTCCTCGCGGTTCGCCAGTCGCGACAGCGGCTCCTTCAGGCACTTCATGAACCAGCTCAGGCTTTGCAGCCGCTGGCGTGCCATCGCAACCCACTTCACGTCCTTCAGCCGTTCCTTGACCCACGAGTCCGAGACCGGCAGTGCCTTTCGTGCCTTGTCGCGCGGTGGGAAGAGCCTCCCCCAGCGCCGCACAACCTCCTCATCTGCCCACCCCGCCGCCACATCCGGGTCGAGCCGCACCAGCAGATGTAAGTGATTATCGAGGACGGCGAACCCGCCCACGGCGATCGAGAAGATCTCCGCAAGTTCCTGGACTCGCCGTTCGATCCATTCCTTGCGGTCGAGACCGCCCTCCCCCAGCAGGAACGCCCGCCGCACGCACCGCGTGATGCAGTGATACCAGCGGGTAACCGACGGATCCACCAGATGCGCACTGCGCGATCGTCATGTTCGATTCTCCTGGCAAGATCCGCACAGCTTACCAGATCCATCCGACCAGGGGAAAACTGCATTGCATGTCCTTTCTTTTTCTTTCTTTTTTTAGGGGAAAACTGCATTGCATGTCCTTTTTTTGACCTCTTTCCTTTTTTTGACCTCTTTTTGACCCTCATCCGACCAGGGGAAAACTGCATTGCATGTCCTTTTTTTGACCTTGTCCTTTTTTTTGACCTTGTCCTTTTTTTGACCTTGGACCTTGGTGACCTTGGACCTTGGGACCTGGCACCGCGAACGACGCGGCGCCCTCGGGCGACAGGTTCGGGTACGCGCGATGCCTCCGCCAGGCTGACACGCGGGCTCGAAGCACCAGTTCCAATCCGGCGTAAGGCCGTGCGAGGGGCCGAGGCCATTTTAGCCTGAGATCGCCCTATTTTCATGGGTTCGGGTGCCGCCAGAATGGCGGCATGACGGCTGACACCGATTATCCCTGAGCGATGCCGTACCAGCTACGCGTCGCGGCTAATGGGAACCAGAGTGGATGGCACTGTCGCCCTCTGCCCCGTTCGGATTCGGTGAGATCGACTCGGTCGGTACCGGCGGAGTCACGATCGCACCTCGATCAAGTGGTTCAGGTCGATGATTTGCTCATGCCCGTCGTCGGTCCACACCCGGGCCGATTCCCTCTCCTCCTGGATCCGGATTCGCTCCGGGCTTGATACCGGAACCTCGTGGCCGCCAGTGAGCACCAGGCGGAACGGCCGGAACGGGCGAGCGGCCACAAGCTGGCGGAGGATCGAGATCATGGCAGCAAGTCCGCCACGGCGATCCGGCCGACAACCTGCCCGTCGATGACGAGATCAACCGACTCCGTCTCTCCCAGGATCGTGGGAGCTGAGTACTCTCCGCCGATCGGATTGGCGTAGACTTCGAGCCGGCGCAGGTTGAGATCGAGGAGCCAGTAGACCTGAAACCCGGCCTCGGCATAGCCGGCGAGCTTCCTGGTCCGATCTTGCGGTGAGTTCTCACAGACCTCGGCAACCATGACGATGTCGGCTGGCCCCGGGCGCCGGCCCTGGTAACGCCGTTTGGGTCCGCGCGCCACCGTGATGTCGGGCTCGGGCCACCAGTGCCCCCATGGCTCGATCGACTTCTCCTCACGAACCCGGTAGGCGTCCTGAGGCAGTAGCGATCGCAGCGCCTCGGCAAGGGCGTCGACCGTGTAATCGTGCGGGGGATTCTTCGTCACCTCGTACAGCTCCCCATCGAGCAACTCGACGTGCTGGCCCTCGAAGATTCCGGCGTCCTGCATCCGGCGGAACTGGTCGACCGAGATCACGGGATGCCCGGATGGTTTCGTGATTTGTGGTTTGGTGGCCGTGCTCACTTCCCGCTCCCTTCCTCCACAAGCTTCTTGAGGACCTTCGGCCAATCCTTGGTCACGGCTGCCTCGACCGCTCCGGACATGTCGGTTGAAAGCGGTATGCCGCGATCCTCGGCAATCGTCTTTGCCTTGCGGGCCAAGGTGGCATCGACCTTAACCGCAGTGAGTTTCAATTCCCGTTTCTTGGCCATCGTCGCAAGCCTCACCGGACACGCTCCTCTCTCACAAGGTTACCAGTCTAACGCTATGTCACAGCAGCACGCTATCACCGATAGTGTACGCCAGGCACCAGCACGAGCGGGTATCCGAGTTGCTGAACACGCTGATGCTGATAGTGCGAGGTGTTGCCGGTCACGAGTTCAAGCCCGTGATGAATAGCAAGGGAGGCAGTCATCGGATCGCATCGGCCGATCGGGCGGCAGGTCCGGTCGAGGTCGCCGGCAATCTGGCCGGCGAGAGCGGCGTCGGCCTGGCCAAATGCACTGCGGACGGTAATCGCCTACCACCGCGTCGGCGACCGCCCGGGGCGCCAGGAACCGAGGGCAAGAAAGCGCCGGCGGATGCCGGCGGCCTACCTGCACCAGCTGCGAGCCGTGGCCGAACAGACGAAGGATCGCTCCGAATGGTTCTCATGCGAGTGCCATTCGTCTGGTCGACCGAGGCGCGCAACACCGATCAAGTCATTCAAACTCCGCTCGCGAGGTTCAGCGACTGCGAAAGACCCATCGCAACGCGCGATTGCTGCGAGTTGCCCCGTCTCGGCGCTCATAGCCCTGACCACCGGTCGCGGCATGGGTATAATCGCCGCCTGCGGCGGGTGGCGGTCTACGTTGGACTGCTTCCGCTGCGCCACGATCTCGGAGGTGACCATGAAGACGATTCTCTCAATGGCGTTGGTTTTCGGGGCATGTGGCCTGGCGAGCGCAGCGGACGACAAGGTGGCAGATCCGGTCGGGACATGGAAGTGCGAGTATGAGATCGGCGGACAGCAGCGGACGGCCACCTTGAAGATCAAGAAGGACGGGGACAACCTCTCCGGGACGATGAGCTGGCCGGACCAGGACGAGCAGAAGGTCAAAGACCTGAAGCTGAAGGACGGTACGCTGACGTTCTCCGCCGAGCGGAAGCTGGGGGGGATGGAAGACGGCATCGCCATCGAGTACAAGCTGAAGATTGACGGTGATCAGCTCAAGGGGAAGGGCGCAGCGGAATTCGGAGGCGAGAAGCGGGAATGGGATATCGAGGCCAAAAGGCAGAAGAACGAGAAGTAGTCGTCGCACTGTACTGAGGGTTCCGACGGCGGATGGACGAGGCGGCCCAAGGTCTCGTCCATTCCTCACTCCCGAAATGCGGGATCCCCGTTGCGTGCGTCGGTCGGATCGACCGAAGCCCTTCTCCGCGATCGCCCCGGGGCTCTTTCTATCGCCATCCTGGCGCCCTCATGAGCCAGGGACTCGGTGCAGAGCGTGGAACACCGGACTGGCGTCGGCCAGCAACCTCTGGTTCTGGTCCGCTTGCACTGGCAACGCCTTGTGCTCATGTACCCGGGCCTTATGCTGAACCGAGCAAGTACCAGAGCCGTGTTGCGCACCCGTGGAACTGGCACATCGACCCATCAACAAAGGACAGGAAAACGGGGCGTCATTGACAAGTTGTTCGCTGTGTCCACGTATTCCTGCCGCAACTGCCCGTTCTCCCGATTGAAAACGTGATCGATCCATTCCCGCCCTGATCGACCACGCAGTTCGTGGCATGGAATCAGCTTGGCCGAGACACTCAGCCGCTTCAACCTACTTTCCGCACATCTCGCCTTGACTATCTCCTAATTTCCGTGTGCCGTCTTTCGGCCTGTCAGGCTCAAATCTCGTAGGCTTTGGGTATCCCCAGCAGGCGCAGGATCCTCTTCTGGAGCCGAGTTAACTCTGTGCTGAACACCTCAAGAGGGCGTTTCCCAGCCTTCAGGGAATGCTCTTGAACGTCCTCGTACAGGTCGATCACTTTTCGAGCCGTCGGGCGTCGGCAGGCCCGACCTTCGGAATACAGTGGCAGGCTCTCGATTCCCGCTCGTTCCATCGCGCGGCGGAGTTCTCGCTCCAACAGCGCCTCGACCAGCAACACGAAGAAGTACACGCAGAGCAAGGCCTGAATCCGACTCACCTCCTTCAGGTACATAGGCGCTACCACGAAGTCAGTCTTCAGGTGCTCGAACCGTCGTTCGATGGCCGGTTGCTGTTTGTAGGCCAAGAGCAGATCCTGCTCCGTCATCTTCGATTCGTTGCTCACCAGCGGGAAAATGCCATCACAGCGGGCCTCCTCATCCAGTCGCTCCAACTCAATCCGATGCTTCAACGAGTAACGGAGCTTCTCCTCTCGGACGTACCGCGTGTCCTGTCCAGGCCGGCCGCGTCGCTCCTGGCGGAACTTTTCGGTGACCTGCTCCTCGATCTCGACCGAGATCCACTCGGTGACCTCACAGTCTCGGAGCAGCTCCTCGACCGCCTCGGCGACCTTGGCTCGACTGCGGTACCGGGTTCGGGACGAGGCGAGCTTGGCACGCAGTTCGTCCAGTCGTTTCAACGCCTTCTCCAGCCGGGTCAGCCGTACCTCCGCATCCAACTCGGCCTTGCGTGTGCTGTGATACCAGATCAGCCGGTAACCCTCGGTGGTCTGGCTCGCAGGTTTGCAGATCGAGAAGCGGTCGGTCAACTGTCCCTTGTCGTCGTACTTGTCGTGGGTCCATCGCCACTGGATCTCTCCCCGGAGTACGGCGCCGCGGAAGGCACCGTCCTCACTGCGAGTTCGCGGCAGCACGCTGAGGAACCGACCGCCGCGCTGATGCAGATAGGCCATGTTCTCGGTGGTGGCCAGCTTGCAGTCGGCGATGTAGAGAAAGTCTCGGCGTCCGGTCAGTTGACAGAGCAACTCCCAGGTCTCCTGGTGAGAGCGGTCGTCGGTGGCGTTGCCGCTCTCGACGCGAAAGTGCACCGGGACGGCACCGTCGCCGGTCACGGTGAGGATGTAGAGTAGCTGCTTGAGGTCGGGGCGGTGGTCTTTGTTATGACCCCAGGTCACCGCCAACCGCAATTGTCCCCGCAGGGTTCGCTCCGCCTCCGCCGACTCGTAGTCACCGTGGAAAGTGATGGTGGTCGAGTCGTTGTGTAACTGGTCGAGGCTGACGTCGAATTCGCGTACGGCATGGGCCGCGACCTTCAGGGCCAACCCCGAGAGATTGGCGTCGAAGAGACGGTCGAGGGCCCGGCCAACTCGATCGTCGTTCATTGCGGCGACTTGGACATCGGACAACCCGAACAGTTTCGGCTCATGGCGGGCCACCCACTCACCGACACCATAGAGTGGCTCACGCGAGATCAGCAGGTTGCGCAGCAGGACGAGCAAGGCCGTGGCCGTGGGGACCCGAGTGCGGCCGTCCTCATGGGGCAGGTGGTCGCAGAGAAACTCGCGAAGGCGGAGCCGACTCAGGAAGTGTTCCAGGATGGGCACGGCGGCAATCCGCCGCGTGTTGAGCGTGCGCGTGCGTCCCTTCGAGCGGGCCGTCTCGCCGGGTTGGCGCGGTCGTTGAGGTTCGTTCATGCGGATCATCTCCGGAGGGTTTGCAGCGAGTTGGCCGGTGTCCGCCGCCGGGCCTTCCAGGGCCGTGAGGGGAGCAGGCCGACCGCCGCAGGGCTTGCCGCAATGATGGCGGAGGAGATCGGGACGTCAAGGACAAAAAATCTTGTGATTCACTTATGATAATTTGCCTTGACGTAAGTTGTGAGCCGCTCAACTTACGCTCATAGCCCGTGTCACAAGTCGTCGCGGCGAGAATCGCGGCGCGCGGCTGGACATTGCCAAGTTATAAGACAAGGCGAAGAATGGCTCGAGTTCAGGAACGGTCCGGTTGGCGAACCATCTGAACCGAACAAGGTCCCCGTGCCGATCGACTTGTAGATGTTTACCGACCCTGGGGCCGCGTCTGAGAAGATGGCCTCAGGTCGAATTCGGGGAAATCAAAGGGAGATGTGCGGAAAGTAGGCTTCAAGGTCAACAACTTCGCGTTTTCCCTCCCTTTTCTCTGCCTTGACCAGTGTGTAAGAACGGTCTCATTCAAAGTCGGAGGTTCTGCTGAAAGGCTGCTTTCGGGTGGCCTTGACTGCTTTACCTCCTTCTTTATGCACCCCTTGGTTCATAAGGTCGACTGGCGCATCGTGTAGGGAATCCTGTTAGGCGACCGGCACGTCGAGATCTACCCGGAATTGAGCTTCCCCGTTCTGTGAGATGATGCAAGGCTAGAGCCTGGCCTGTTGCCGTCTGTACACCAGGGAGGGGAACCGTCATGGAAGGATCCACTGAGTGCCTCGACGCCTTGATCTGTTCGGGAGCCAGACGGCTGACCGGATACCAGCGCCGATTGTTCATGGCCGAGGTGGCCACGGAACTCTGTGAAGGCAGCGCCCGCCAAGCTGAACGACGCTTCGGCTGGGGACGAGAAACGGTCCTGAAAGGACTGCACGAGGCCCGTCAAGGGATACGCTGTCTCGAGAATTTCGTCGCGAGAGGTCGGCTGCGCAGCGAAGAGAAGGACCCGCAACTGGCTGCGGACATCCGTGCGATCGTCGAGCCCCATACCTACGCCGATCCGGAACTGAAGTCGTCGCGACGGTACATGAACCTGTCGGCGGCGGAGGTGCGAGGAGCCTTGATTGACAAGGGCTATCCCCGAGACGCGTTGCCCAGCGAGCGCACCATGCGGGACATCCTCAACCGCATGAACTTCCGCCTCAAGCGGATTCAGAAGGGCAGGCCGCTGAAGAAGACCAAGGAGACCGACGCGATCTTCGCCAACGTGAAGGAGGTGCAGCAACAGGCTCGGGACGATCCTGAGGCGCTGGAGATCTCCATGGACACCAAGGCGAAGGTGGGATTGGGCGATTACGCTCGTGGGGGGAAAAACCAGGACCGCCGCCGACGGTCAAGTGGCCAAGGGATGGGATCACGATCCGCCAGCCAAGGAGAAGCTGGTCCCTTTCGGCATCGTGATGCGGGTGACCGGGGTATTGATGCTCCTGTTCGGATCGCGCGAGACCAGCGACGCTTGGGCCGATGCGCTCCGCATGTGGTGGCTGCAGGTCCGGTCAGGCTTCGGGCATGTCAAGCGCCTGGTGATCTATCTGGACAACGGCCCCAAGAACTCCGGTCGGCGGACCCAGTTCCTGAAACGGATGGTCCAGTTTGCCGACTGGTCGGGGTTGGAGATTCGGTTGGTGTACTATCCCCCCTACCACAGCAAATACAACCCGATTGAACGCTGCTGGTCGGCCCTGGAGAAGAAATGGAACGGCGTGTTACTGAACTGCCTGAAGGTGGTCCTGCAATGCGCCCTACGAATGACCTGGAAGCGCCGGCACCCGATCGTGAAACGCCTCCACGGCGAGTATCCCGATGGCGTTCGAGTCGCCGCCAAGGAGATGAAGCAGTACGAAGCTCGATTGGAAAGATCGGCGACCCTGCCGAAGTATGACATCACTATCAAACCGAGAATCACCGAGCAGCAGGGAAACTAAGACCTGCCGCTCGCCTTATTGGGCGGTCTTGCTCGGCTTCTTGAAAGCCGCAAAGCCGGTCAAGCCGAAGCACTCCAACCAGGCCACGAGCAGAAGTGGGCACATGATGACCACGTCAGCTCGGATGTTGACGCTACTGGGTATATGCCTCGTGCAGATGTAATACAGTATCGTCGATGCGAGCGCCAGCACTCCGGCGACGGCCGCAGCAGCCCACCGATTGAACAGGAGTGCGATCCAGGGAGCGACAATCGCCAACAGGCCAGAGACGACAGCCCAGAAGAGAGTCCTGGCCAGGAGTTCATCATGCGGGCCCATCGAGTTACCTCCCAGGTCGCTCAGGAACGAGGTACCAGGGAACACCCGCCGACTGCTGGATACGCGTTGACAGCAAACCGGCAGACCTGCTCTGCGATCTCGCATCCGAGGCGTATTCGGCCTCTGCACGGACCCGTTGTCTGATACCCATCCTCCTGCATCATCCAGGTTGCCACGGCATTCTCGCCGGACTTTCCGGGAGTTTGCAACGGCCGCGCGAGATCAGTCAGGAAAACGGGACAGATCGAGAAACGTCAGTTGCGTTTCCTTATCCCTTCCGCACCCGCCGGTTCTCTCGTTTGAGAACGTGCTCGATCCATTCTCGCCTCGATCGATCGCGCAGTTCGTGGCATGGAATCAGCTTGGCCGAAACACCCAGCCGCTTCAAAACCAATGATGGCCCGTTTTGTCCCATCGTTTTGTCCCGTGTCCCGTTTTGTCCCGCGCGATCACACCCGCGATCCAGGCGAGGAGAATCAGCGGCCCCGACAGCGTGAAGGCCATGAACAACGGATCGATGACGAAACGGAAGAGGGGCTTCTCCACATCCGTAGCGACTCGGACGAGGCCCGACCATGTGACGAGCCATACGGTAGGGCGACTAACGACGCCGAAGTAGGCAAGAAGGCACTTCGGGGCGGTTGCCCAGAGCGTCACGACCAGGAGCATCCCAAACGCGGCGCATAGCGCAAAGGTGAGGGCGGCCCGGGCGCTCGCCCCTTCGCAACGGCCAGGCCGAGCCGCCCGACGCCGGTGGGCGGCCAAGGAGAGGGCCACCGCGGCAGCGTTGCCAACCGGGATGAGGCCGACGGATATCATCCCCTCGAAATACGCCTCGATGGCTTTGTCGTCGGAGTTCAACGAGGCGGCGATCCGTGAGTAGGCCCATTTGAAGGCGAAGCAATCCAAGGCGGAAAGCGCGACGATTGCCAGGATCGAGGCGACTGAGATTCGAGGTCGTCGCACGGCATCCCTCCCTGGATCGTGTCTTCCATCTCGAAGTTCGTGGCAGAGAATCAGCCTGACTCCAAACGCTCAGCGGCCCGGCCAGCACGGAGGCGGGCCGCTTTCAATCATCGCGGCTTACGAGTCGCGCAGGTCAATCGCCCAGTCTACGCGCGCTCCAGCCGAGACATGCGCCAACTGTACCAGCCGGCGATTGTCAGCGGGAGCAGCGCTTGGAGGATCAACGTCGCGGTGATCGCCGATGGGACACCAATGAGGAGCACCCACCCGGCGGGATCACCGCTGGACGCCAGTCTCATCGTCATGCCTGGGAACACCCCGAGCGTCGCCGCCGTCAGCAGCGGCCAGCGCCAGCTCACTCGCCTGCGCCGGGCCGCGCGGCAGAAGATCACGGTCGTCAGGGCCACCGGGATCCAGATCTCACCGTAGATGATGAGCCGATCCGTCAGGCTGAGACCGGTTGCCACCGTTTCCCATTCCCATACTGTCGGCTCTCCCAGCAGGCCGACGAGCACGCAGTCGAGAAGCAACAGGCCGGTCTCGAGCCCGGCCCAGATTCCCAGCAGCAGCAGGACCGGCATCCCCACGAAGGTCACGATGGGATGCTTCTGGCTGAACGACTGCTTGCGGAATTCGCTGCCGATAAACTGAGCGAGATCATCCGGTTCGCCCATCCGGACGTTGGGGGTGCGGACCATTCCGGCGTCCATGCCTTGCTTCTCCTCCTGAATGTCGTGGAGATGGTCACTGAGTTCCCGCCGGAGCCGCTCCACGTACGGCGGCGGGAGTCCCTCCCGTTTCAGTTGATCCAGTAATTCGTCAAGCCAAGGCGGGTTGACCATCGTCTGCTCCTCCTCGCAGGACGCAGTCTACCGCCTTCACAACCTGCTCCCAGCAAGCGACCGACGTCACTAACTGTTTACGTCCCTTGTCCGTCACCTGATACACGACGCGGCAGCGGCCAGCCACTGTCTCTCGTCGGGCCGACAATATCCGATCGGCTTCCAGGCGATGGAGTATGGGGTAGATGCAACCTTCACCGAACTCGAACGCGTGGTCGGTCGTCGTCTTGATCGCCTGCACCAGCTCGTAGCCGTACATCGGCTTGCGAGCCAACAATTGCAGCACCAAGAGCTCCGGCACGCCATTCAAGAAGGGCGGATTCGTGCGTCGAGTGCTCATGAGCGGCACGATACATCAAGCTTCGAGGCATTGCAAGGTCGAATCGGTTTTCGGGCCAAAGGCCGAGATTGCCGGAGGGGGTCTCGCGTAGCGATTCAAACACTTGGGGTTTTATCGAGCACGGCGCGACGGATTTTGGCCGAACGGATACAGCAGGCTACCATCCGCGCTCAGGATGGTTCGGCCGAGCGTTTACTTCTCGGAATGGCAACATCGCTTGGTCGAAGGTCGTCGTAATTCATTCGCTTTACGCGGAACGAGAGCGTGGGCTCCTCCGGGCGACCAGATGCGGTACATTTGAGTTGCATCTTTAGTCGCGGGCCTTCAGGAAACCCGCTCGTCCCGCTGGCGGCTATGCCCAGATCGATGCTGTCATCATCGACGCACGGCTGGTAACTCGCAAAACCGGCTGCCGCCGCGACGGCTTTCACGTAAGCCCTGCTGATCGCTTCCTTTTGATCGTTTTCAGTCATCCCGGCGCCTCCCCACTCGGTCATCTCTCCCTCAAAGTGGCCTTCTTTTCGAAGGTCTATGGGGTCACTCCATTCGATCCCCAGGTGCAGCCCAAAGCAAGCTTTCGACCATGTCGGTTGCTCATCTCGAGTGGCAACGGGTCAGTTCTTCGCGATCTCGTCTCGTTAAATCGCATATTTACAACTATGGCATTTATCTAGTGTCATTCAAAGCAATTTAACTCGACCAATAGGTCTCGCAACCGTCCGTTCGCCCGATCCACTCCGCCCCGATCGATCGCGCAGTTCGTGGCATGGAACCAGCGTTGCCGCGACACCCAGCGTCCACGATGTCCCGGTTTCGCTCCTCTTTTCTTCCCACGGAAAGCGGTCTGACGGAGGGCCCCTTGCCGTCGCGAACGGGGTGAGGGCAAAATCTAAAGTCGCCGCGGCACGTCATGCCCAGCGTGGGCGTGAGTGAGGGATCATGCCGGACCTCGCACAGGATACTGAACCCGATGATTCACAGAGCTTCGTTCGCATCCATCATGGTCATGGTCCTCATGATCCCACAGCCCTGCTCTGTCGCGGAGGAGAAACACCCGGTCGAGGTGAACCGGATGGCCGGCAGCCTGCGCGTGGAGAAGAACGGCTGGGTGTTCGTTCACCTCGAAGGGGGACCGGAACAGATCGGCTACCAGCACGGATACCTGCTGGCCGACGAGATCGCCGAACTGCTGCGGGTGACCAGGCCCTACCTCGAAAAGTCCACCAAACACGACTGGAACTTCTATCGCCGGGCCTCCGAGGAGATGCTCTGGCCCGGTATCGATCCGGAGTATCAGCGCGAGATCGATGGCATCGTGGCCGGTTTGAAAATGCGCGGCAAGGCGGCCGACCGCTGGGATATCGTCGCGCTGAACGCCATCGAGGAGCTGCCGTACTACTATGTTCCCTGGCTCGACAGGAAGCAGGGCAAGACACCGACGAGCCATGCGCCGGGGAATTGCAGCGCCTTCATCGCGACCGGTTCGTACACGAAGGACGGCCGCATCGTCATGGGCCACAACGCCTGGACCAATTACGTGGTGGGCACGCGCTGGAACATCGTCTTCGACATCGTGCCGAAGGAAGGGTCGCGGATGCTCATGGACGGGCTGCCGGGCGTGATCGTGAGCGACGACGACTTCGGCGTGAACGCGGCCGGGATCATGATCACCGAGACCACGATCACTCAGTTCGAGGGCTGGAACCCGGCGGGCAAGCCGGAATTCGCCCGCGCCCGCAAGGCCATCCAGTACAGCCGGTCGATCGACGACGTGGTGCGGATCATGCTCGACGGCAACAATGGCGGCTACGCCAACGACTGGCTGATCGGGGACCGCAAGAGCGGCGAGATCGCTCGCTTCGAGCTTGGCCTGAAGTACCATTCCGTCGCCCGCACCAGGGACGGCTGCTTCGTCGGCGCGAACTTTCCCGTCGATCCCGCTCTCATCCGCGAGGAGACGAAGTTCGACCCGAAGAAGAAAGACTCCTCACCCAACGCGCGCCGGCAGCGCTGGGATGAGCTGATGGGACAGCACAGGGGGGCCATCGACGTCGAGCTTGGCAAGGCGCTGGAGAACGACGACCTGGACGCCATCACCCACAAGCGTGAAGCGAACGAGCGCACGCTCTGCGGCCGGGTCGAGATCTCGCCGCGCGGCGTGCCCGAATGGGGCTGGGCGCCGTTTTACCCCGGCGGCACGGTGCAGTCCAAGGTCACGGATTCGACCCTGGCCGTGCGCCTGGAATTCTGGGCCCAGGCCGGTCACCACGGCTCGGACTTCCTGGCCGGTCCGTTCGTCACCAGGCATCCCGAGTACGGCTGGATGCGCGACCTGCTCCGAGACATGAAGAGCCAGCCGTGGACGAAGTTCTCTGCGACCACGTCCCGCCATTGAGCGCAGCGATCCGCCGAGCCGTTCTCAGCAGCGGTCCGATGAGCCGTTCTCAGCGCGGATAGTTCCAGGCCTCGAAATTGCGACGCCAGGCGGTGGCGACCCTCTCGCGGGTTGCGTCGTCGAGCCGGGGATGGCTGTTCTTGCGATAGCCGGACACGGACGCGAGGTAGGCCTGGACCGGGCCGCGCACCGGCTCGAAATCACCCAGCGACAGCGTTTCGTAGATGCGCTCGAGCTCGGAGATGGGATCGCTCTCGAGATCCTCGTACGCAATTTCCACATGCTGGCCGTGGGGGATCAGCATGCGGTCGGTGAAGTAGGCGTTGTACATCTCGGTATAAGTGTGCAGGACGGCGTCCGTGTCGAGGGCCCGGGGCCTCTTCTGGAGGCCGAAAACCGGGTAGAGGGCGCGGAGCAGCCCCAGGGTGGAGACGAACACCGCGTACGGATCGCGCCTGATGTGAATGAAGCGCGCATCGGGAAAGAGCTCCAGCAGCAGCCGCACGCGCGCGGTGTGGGGCGGCGATTTGAGGATCAGCGGGCGGGACGTCCTCAGGGTCACGGCCTTGAGGAACCGGACCACCGCCTCGGACCACGCGGCCACCTCTGCCGGCGCGGCATCGCGAAAGGTCAGGTATCGGCCATACCCGCCGGCGCGGCTGCGCGGAAAGCACCAGTCCATGTAAGGCGAGCACTGCGTGAGGACCATGTAGGCGACCTCGTCTTCCTGGACGCGGCGAGGCAGCATGAACGGTTCAACGACGGGGGCCAGCCAGCGCTCGGTGAGCAGGAACGTTCCGGGGTTGAACGTCTGGAACCTGGTGGGCGAGGCGTACCGCGGGTCGCTCCGCAGCAACTCGTGGAGAAACGTGGTGCCGCTCCGGTAGTGCCCCAGGATGAACACCGGCGCCTGCACGCGCACCTGTTCAAGCTGGTCTGCGAACCGCCTTGATGCGGCGCGTGCCGCGGCCGAGTTGGCCAGGCTCAGTGCCGTGATCCAGAGAGCCCGCGGCCAGAAGACCGGCGCGATGCGGAACTTCTCCCGGCGCAGCAGGCGAACCCAGGAATCAAGCGTCACCCCCTCGAACTGGTGAACCAGCGTCCGGGCCAGAAGCAGCCGCAGCAGGTAGATCATGACCGGGCCGATTCGTGGCCGGCTTGCGCCGTGCGGTTGGCCGCATCGTCCTCGTCGGAGGGCGTTTCGCCGAGCTCGGATTCCAGGATCGAGGCGAGCCGATCGACCGCGGGAGGCCGCAGGATCGACGCATGATCGCCGGGCATCACGTGCACGGTCAGCGACGCTCCAAGTCCGCTCCAGCCCATAGTCGGCTCGTGTCCGACCGAGGCCCCCGCGCGGAAGAGCACGACACGCCCGCCGAAGGGAGCGGGGACATAACGGGCAGCCGCGCGAGGTTCGTGCAAAGCACGCTCCAGAGCCGGTGCATCGGTCCGGGGTCACGCTCGCGGTGATACACGTCCCTGAGGCCAAAAAACTCAAGGGCCGTCGCCACCTGCTGCTCCGGCGAGAGCCGTGCCAGCCGATCGATCAGACGGCGGAGACCGGAAGCCGAGGGCTGGAGCGACCGGAGAATGAACGCCAGCTCCTCGAGGGACGGATCGTCGTCGCCACGCAGGCCGATGCTCGAACCGAAGAGGGGCAGCTTCACCGCCTGCCTGGCAAGCTGAAGATGCTCAGGGCGCGGATGGGCCGGGGCAACTGGCGCCAGTGCGTCGAAGACGACCAGCGTGGAGACCTCGGCTCCCGTGGCGACAAGCTGCTGGGCCATCTCCAGGGCCACGGTCGCTCCCAGCGAGTAACCGCCCAGGTGGTAAGGCCCCTGCTGCTGCACGCACCGCAGCGCCTCGACGTAGATTGCGGCCTGCTCCACAATCGAGCGAACCGGTTCCTCTCCCGGCTCAAGGCCCGGGGCCTGAAATACATAAAGCGGACGCAATGTGCCGGCGGCTCGAGCCAGCTCCAGGAAGCAGTACGCGATTCCTCCAGCCGGATGGACGCAGAAGAGCGGGCGCCCACGGCCCTCGGAACGCATGGGCACGAGTGGGCGTTGCGAGACTACGGATCCCGGCTGCCTCAGCTCCCGGGCGATCTCGGAGATGGAAGCTCCTGCCAGCAGACTGGCGATGGAGGGCGCCCGGCCGAACTCCTTCTCCAGGCCCGCGAGCATGCGGATGGCAAGCAACGAATGACCGCCGAGATCGAAGAAGCTCCGCCGGATACTCACCGGCCGGACGTCGAGCAGCTCTTCCCAGATCGCCGCCACGCGCGCCTCGAAGTCGTCCCGGGGCGGATCGGGGGGCTCAGTTGATGGGCCGTCCTGCGCAGGGCGGCCAGCGCGGCGCGGTCGAGCTTGCCGGATCGGGTCAAGGGGAGGGCCGCAAGCTGCGTCAGCCGGGAGGGAATCATGTAGGCTGGCAAACGGCCTCTCAGGAACTGCTGAATCGCCTCGTCCTCGATGGGGCCCGAGCCTCGGGGGACCAGAAACGCATCCAGGCGGCCTCCATGGTAAGTATCGCCCGCGGCAACGACCGCGGCCGAACTGACCTGAGGATGTTCCCGCAGGGCCGCTTCCACCTCACCGAGCTCGATCCGGAAGCCGCGCACCTTGGCCTGTGCATCGAGGCGCCCCAGGAACACAAGCTGGCCGTCGGCCCGCCAGCGCACGCGATCGCCCGTGCGATAGAGCCGTGCGCCGGCGCGCCGCTGAACGGGTCGGGAATGAACCGGCTGGCGGTGGCCGCGGGCTGGTTGACGTAGCACCGGCCCACGCCTGCGCCGCCCAGATAAAGCTCGCCGGGCAACCCGATCGGCACCGCGTGAAGCCGATCATCCAGGACATAGGCGCGGCAGTTGGCCAGCGGCCTGCCTATCGGCAAGACGGCAAGGCAGGAGCCGTCGCCGCATTCCGGGGGCTCGAAGGCCGTCGCCGCGACGGTCGCCTCGGTGGGGCCGTAGGTATTGAGCCAGCGCACACGTCCCCCGGTGAGCTTGCGCCACTGCTGATACGCCTCGGGCAGTGCCTCCTCGCCGCCGACCACCATCAGCCGGACGGCACCCAGCGACACCTCCCCGGTCTGCGACCAGCGCTGGACGCAGGCGTGCCAGAACGCGGTGGGCAGGTCAAGGACCGTGATCCCCTGGCGTTCGGTCCAGCGGGCGAAGCGGTGCGGGTCAAGCAGTTCGTCTCCGTCCCGCAGGACCAGGCACGCCCCCGCGGTCCAGGTGGGGAAGATCTCTTCCACGGAGATATCAAACTGGAGCGGCGCGAACTGGAGGACCCGGTCGCCGGGCTCCAGCGCAAACAGTCGGACCGCCGCCAGGCTGTGGTTCACCACCGACCGGTGGGAGACCACAACCCCGCGGGGCGTCCCCGTGGAACCAGATGTGAAGAGGATGTAAGCCGCGTGCTCGGGCGTGCCCGGCAGTTGCAGATCATGCACCGGCTGGCGCGATCGCGGGTCCGTCGGCGTCCAGGCAGACCACCCGGCCGGGCGCTCCAGCGCCCTTGCAAGTGAGCGGGTCGTGACGACATGGCGCACACCTGCCTCATGGAGCATGACGCCCCGCCGCGCCGCGGGCTCCGCGGGGTCCAGTGGGACATAAGCCCCGCCCGCCTTGAGAATGCCCAGCAATCCCGCGGCCATTTCCGGCGAGCGTTCCAGTTGCAGGCCCACGCGAACTTCCGGTCCCACCCCGATTGACCTGAGGTAATGCGCGATCTGGTTCGCTCGCACGTTCAATGATTCATACGTCAAGGAAACTTCTTCATGACGGAGCGCCACGGCATCTGGGCTGCACCGGGCCTGCACCTCGAAGAGCCGGTGCGCGAAGCCATCGACCGGGAGTGCCCGGGCCGTCTCGTTCCAGCGGGACAGCACGAGCACCTGTTCGGTCTCATCGAGAAGCGAAACCTCCAGGATCGGCTGATCCGGGTTGGCGACTGCTCCTCGGATCAGAGCCTGGAAGTGGCCGAGCATGCGCTCGATGGTCGCAGCGTCGAACAGGTCGGCATTGAACTCCAGGGAACCGGAGATGGTCTCGTCGTCGTCGACAGCGGCCAGGGTCAGGTCGAACTTCGCGGTGCCGGACCCGGACTCATCGGTCAGGAAGGCGAGCGTGAGATCCTGGCGCGTCACGTCCGGCATGCGGTTGTTCTGGAGCACGAACATGACATCAAAGAATGGTGAGCGGCTCGGGTCGCGTGGCGGCTGCAACAGTTCCACGAGCCTGTCGAACGGCAATTCCTGGTGCTCGAACGCGCGAATGGCGTGCGCGCGAACCTTGCTCAGCAGGGTGCGGAATGTGGGGTTGTCTGCAAGGGTGGTCCGGAGCACGATCATGTTCATGAAGTAACCGACCATGGGCTCGAGCTCTGGACGGTTCCGGTTCGCCACGGGAACTCCGACGGCGATGTCGCGCTGCCCGCTGTAGCGTGCCAGCAACGACTGAAACGCCGCGAGCAGGGCCATGAAGAGCGTGGCGCCAGAGGCGCGTGCCAGCGCGCGCAGGGAACCGGAAAGCTCCCTGTCGAGCGTAAAGAAGCGCAGACCGCCGCGCGGGGTCCGGACCGCCGGCCGGGGCCGATCGGTCGGCAGCCGGAGCGGTTCGAGGCCCTCGAGATCGCTTCGCCAGAAGCTCAGCAGTTCTTCCAGCCGCGCGCCCTGGAGCCGCTGGTTCTGCCAGGCGGCGTAGTCTGCGTATTGAAGGGTCGGCTCCGGCAGCGGCGAGGGGTCGCCTCGGGTGTAGGCATCGTAGAGCGCGGCAAGCTCGCCTGCGGCCACGCGCATGGACCAACCATCGGTGACGATGTGGTGCATGGTCAACAGCACGGCGTGATCGCGATCGCCAAGCCGGATCAGCTTTGCCCGCACCAGCGGGCCGGCGGCCAGGTCGAACGGCGTCTGGCGTTCCAGCAGTGCGAGCCTGCGCGCTTCGGCCTCGCGTTCGTGTTCGGGAACCGAACCCAGGTCAATCCGCTCGAGGCAGATCTCCGACCCGCCGGAGACCCTCTGCACCGGGAGGCCATCGAGGGCCGGGAACGAGGTGCGGACTGCTTCATGGCGCCTGACGATCTCCTGGAAGCCGCGCTCCAGCGCCTGCCGGTCGAGCACGCCCGTGATCCGCACGGCCGCGTGCACGTTGTAGAGGGGCGAGCCGGGGGTGAGGCGGTCCAGGAACCAGAGCGCGCGCTGCGAGCAGGAGAGCGGAAGTGTCCCCTCACGAGGAACCGGGGTGATGGGCGTTTCGCGCTGCCGGCTTCCCTCGGCCCGGAGCTCATCGATCCGGCGGGCCAGGCCCTCCACCGTGGGCGACTCGAACAGGAGCCGGAGCGGGATGTCCACATCGAGCAGGCTCTGCAAATGGGCCACTGCCTGGGCGGCGAGCAGCGAATGCCCCCCGCGCTCGAAGAAGTCATCAAGGGCGCCCAGCGGGCCGATCTCCAGGACTTCGGACCAGACGCTGGCGACCGCGCGCTCGGCCGCGGTTCGAGGCGCGACGTTCTCCGCGGCCGCTGGCGGCTCGGCGATCTCCAGCGCGGCCAGGGCTTCATGATCGAGCTTGCCGTGGTTCGTGAGCGGGAAGGCGTCCAGCATCATGTAGGCGGACGGGATCATGTAGTCGGGCAAGAGCTGCTTCAGTCCGCGGCGCAGCTCGCCGGCAGCCGGCGGGGTCGCCGTCAGCGGCACAAGGAAGGCCACCAGGCGCAGATGCCCCGGCTGTCTGGACGCGGCACGACGGCAACCTCGCGAATTCCGGGCTGCCGCGCCAGCGCCGCCTCGATTTCCCCCAGCTCGATCCGGAAGCCCCGGATCTTCACCTGGCGGTCGGACCGACCGACGTACTCGAGCTCTCCGCCAGGCCTGGCGCGGACCAGGTCTCCACTGCGGTAGAGCCGGCTGCCGGGCCGGCCGCTCCACGGATCCGGGACGAACCGCTCGGCCGTCAGCGCGGGCCGGCCCAGGTAACCTCGCGCCAGCCCCGCGCCGCCCACGAAGGCCTCGCCGATGGCTCCGGGAGGGACCGGCTCCAGGTTCGCGTCCAGGGCGTAAAGCTGAAGGTCTGGAATCGGCCGGCCGATCGGGCTGGCTTGACGGGGCAGATCAAGATCGGCGCGGGCGATGGGCCGGTAGGTCACGTGCACAGTGGTTTCCGTGATGCCATACATATTCACAAGCCGCGGGTTCGCGTCTCCGTGGCGGTCCAGCCAGGTGCGCAAGCCCTGGAGCTCCAGGGCCTCGCCGCCGAAGATCACCAGCCGCAAGCCGAGCAGTGCCGGGTCGCCGGCCGCATCCACCGCGGCGAGCTGGCGGAAGGCCGACGGCGTCTGGTTCAGCACTGTCACCCGCTCGCTGCACAGCAGCTCGTGAAACGCCTGCGGCGAACGGGCCACCCAGTAGGGCACGACGACCAGCCGTCCGCCGTACAGCAAGGCGCCCCACAGCTCCCAGACCGAGAAGTCGAACGCGATGGAATGAAACAGTGTCCAGACGTCGTCGCGCGTGAAACGGAACCAGCGATCGGTCGCCGTGAAGAGCCGGCACACGTTGGCATGAGTGACGGGAACCCCCTTGGGCGTACCCGTCGAGCCGGACGTGTAGATGATGTAAGCCAGGTTCTGCGGCGTGACGCGTACGCCGCGGGCGAGCGGGCTTGACGGGGCCCTCCCATTGTCGCCCGGCCGCTCCAGCAAGAGCCGGCGACCCGGAAAGCTGCCGAGGCGATCCAGCAACTGCTCCTGCACCAGCACGATCCCGGCACACGAGTCGCTGAGCTGGAACTCGATACGCTCGCGGGGATACGCCGGGTCCAGCGGGACATAAGCTCCCCCCGCCTTGAGAATGGCCAGCAACCCGACGACCATCTCCAGTGATCGCTCGGCAAAGAGCCCCACGCGAACCTCCGGCCCCACCCCCGCGCTCATCAGGCGAGAGGCCAGCCGGCTCGACCAGTCATCAAGCTCATGATACGTGAGGTGCCGGCCCTCACACGAGACCGCAAGCGAGCCCGGCGATTGCCGCGCCTGCCTCTGGAAGCGGTCATGCAAGCAACTCCCCGCGTCCGCATCGGCCGCGGCGCTCTGCCTGAGCAGATGCGCCAGCCGGAGGCGATCGTCGGCACGCTTGCGGCCATGCCGGGCCGTTTCATCACATTCACGCTCAAGCATAAAGGTTGGACTCGATCCGGAGAAGGAGTTCCTCGACCTCCTCATCCGAGAGTTGATCGAGATCCCGCATCGGGTCGGTCCCTGACCCGAGCACGCTCTGGCGCTCGGCTTCCGAGAGCAAGGGAAGAGCGCTGATGGATCCGTCAGGATCCGCGGCGATGCCCTCCAGCAGCACCTGGTAGTGTTCCAGCATGCGATCCACGGTCTCGGCGTCGAAGAGGTCGCTGCTGAATTCCATGCTCAGTTGCAAGCCGCTTTCGGTCTCGCTGGCGAAGAGAGCCAGATCGAACTTGGCCGTGCCGTTGTGGAAGTCCATCGGGGTCGCGGCGAGCACGCCGGACTGGAAGACGGGCAAGGGCACGTTCTGAAACGCGAAGAGCGTCTGAAAAATGGGCGAGAGAGCGGGATCGCGGTGCGGATGAAGCTGCGCGACAAGCTGGTCGAAGGGAAGGTCCTGGTGCGCGTACGCCTCCAGCGAGGCGTGTCGCACCCGGCGGAGGACCGTGCGAAAATCAGGGTTGCCGGAGAGCTGGGCGCGAATGGCCAGCGTGTTCACGAAGAGCCCCACCAGCCCCTCGATCTCACCCCGCGTGCGGCCCGCGATGGGCATCCCCACCGCGAAGTCGTCCTGGCCGCAATAGCGGTGCAAGAGCACCTGGAAGGCCGCCATCAGCGTCATGTGCAAGGTCACCCGCTCCTGCCGGCCAAGCACCTTCAGTGAGCCGACCAGCGCGGCGGGCATGTCGCGTGACCGTTCCCCACCGCGGCCGCTGGCTACCGAGGGACGAGGCCGGTCCGTGGGAAGATTGAGCGCCGGCACGGCTCGCAGTTGCTCGGTCCAGTAGGCAAGCTGTGCCTGCAAATCGTCTCCGGCAAGCCGTTCCCGTTGCCAGGCGGCATAGTCGGCGTACTGCACGGCCAGCTCGGGCAAAGGCGACGGATCGCCGTTTTGAAAGGCGTCGTAAAGCAGCGAGGACTCACGAACCATGACGCCCAGCGACCACGCGTCCGCGACGATATGGTGCACCGTCACAAGCAGGAAATGCAATTGGTCCTGAAGCCGGATCAAGCACGCGCGGACAAGCGGGCCGGCAGCCAAATCGAACGGCCGCCTGGCTTCATCGAGCAACAGGCGCCGCGCCTCCGGCTCGCGCTCGTCTGCCGGCAGCGTTCTCAGGTCGAGGACCGGGAATTCCACTCCCAGAGAGGGCTCGAACCGCTGACAAGGATGGCCGTGCACCGCGGTGAACGACGCGCGCAGGACCTCGTGCCGCCGGACGATCTCGTTGAACGAGCGAGCCAGGGCAGTCCGGTCAAGCTCACCCTCAAGCCGCACGCACACCGGCATGTTGTAAACGGGGCTTGCCGGCTCGAGCTGATCCAGGAACCAGAGCCGTTGCTGTGCGAACGAGAGCGGCGCCGGCCCGTCTCGCGGGACGGCCACGATGGGCGGAACCTGCGCCCTGGCGCCCTGGCTCATCTGCTCTTCCACGCGCTGGGCCAGCCCGGCGACCGTCGGCCGGTCGAGGAATTCCCGCAACGATAACTCGACGTCGAAGAGCTCGCGAACCCGGGTGAGGATCTGCGTGGCCAGCAGGGAGTGTCCGCCGACGTCGAAGAAGTTGTCCTGGACGCCGACGCCGGCACGGCCAAGGCATTCGCTCCAGACCTGAGCGATCCCTTCCTCGACCGGCCCGCGCGGTGGAGCGAATACGGAAGGCAGCTCGACCGGGTCAGGCAAGGCCCGGCGGTCGATCTTGCCGCTGGGCGTCAGCGGCAAGGCGCTCAGCAAGGTGAAGCTCGAGGGAACCATGTAGTCCGGCAGCAGCTCCAGCAGCAGGCCGCGAAGCTCGGCCACCGCCGGTTTGCCACCTTCCCGGGACACGATGTAGGCAGCGAGCTGGAGCGACCCGTCCTGAGCGGGGCGCGCGGCGACCACCGCCTCGCGGACCCTGGCGTGCCTGCGCAATGCGATCTCGATTTCTTCCAGCTCGATGCGATGGCCGCGGATCTTCACCTGCTGGTCGATCCGGCCCAGGCATTCAAGCTGGCCGCTCGCACGTGCCCGCACCCGATCGCCCGTGCGATACATCCGGGCGCCAGGGGTCTGGTCGAACGGGTCGGGAAGGAATCGCTCGGCGGTCAGACCCGGTCGGTTCAGGTAGCCGCGCGCGACGCCCGCGCCGCCGATGTAAAGCTCGCCGGGAACGCCCTGGGGGACGAGCTGAAGGTGTGCGTCGAGCACGTAGAGACGGGTTGATTCGATGGGTACCCCGATGGTGACCGCCGTGGCGTCTGGCTCCATTTTCCCGGCGGTGGACCAGATCGTCGTCTCGGTGGGCCCGTACAGATTCCACAGCGCCTTGCCCCGGGACAGCAGCTCATCGGCAAGGTCCCGTGGCAGAGCTTCCCCGCCACACAGGAGCGTCAACTCGGGTGCACCACGCCAGCCCGCCGCCAGGAGCATGCGCCAGGTTGACGGCGTGGCCTGCATGAAGCGTAGATCGCCCTCCTCGAGCCGCCGGGAGAGCCAGCGGCCGTCGCCGCCGTCTTCCCTTGATACGACTTCCACCCGCGCCCCCTGGATTAACGGAAGGAAGATCTCCAGCCCGGCGATGTCGAACGACAAGGTCGTGACGGCCAGCAGGGTATCGCCTCCGCTCATCGGGAAGAGCGCGCGCATCGAGCCAAGAAAGTTGCTCAGAGCACGGTGCGTGACGCAGACCCCCTTCGGCCTGCCCGTCGAGCCGGAGGTGTAGATCACATAAGCGAGGAGATCGGGCGCGTCACTCACTGGCTCGCCAGGCACCCCTTCAGCGCAGGGAGAGGCATCTCGAGTTGATTCCAGGGTCACGGCACCAAGATCAGCCCGCGGCAGGCTGCCACGGAGCGCCTCCTGGCTGACCAGCAACGACAGGCGGGAGTCCTCCGCCATGAACGTGAGACGGTCGCGGGGATATGCCGGGTCCAGCGGGACATACGCGGCCCCGGTCTTCAAGATGCCAAGCAGCCCGACCACCATATCCGCCGAGCGCTCCACTTCCAGGCCGACGAGGGACTCGGGGCCGGCGCCGAGCGTTCGCAGCGTCCCGGCCAGCCGGCACGCCCGGCTCTCCAGCTCCGCATAGGTCAGCCGCTCCGATCCGGATACAACCGCGACAGCCTCCGGAGTGCGCCGGGCCTGCGATGCAATCTGCTCGTGCACCGGCACTCCAGGGGCCTTGCGTCGGAGGTGCTGCTCGAGAAGCCTTCGCTTTTCAGCAAGGGAGAGACCGCTCATCATGTAAGCTCGCCTGTGCTTTCAGCATCCGTCACGGAACTGTCCGGCTCGCATGACCGGGCGGTCAACCGCACTCTGGTTTCTGCTTGGCGCAATGCAGACCCGTCGGTGCCTCATCATCCATCGCCAGCAGGGGGAAGCTATGCCGACCACCCGAGTCGTGCAAAGAGAATGCCGGCACATTACCCATGAACAGGAGTTAACGATTTGTACCGGATCGCTCTCAAGCAGATTGATGATGCGATCTTCATTCGTGAAAATTCATGGATCATTTCGAGCGAAGCTGGTGAAACTGGGACGACATGAGACAGCTTACACCATTCTCCAGTCTACCAGGCTTCACTGGACGTGTTCACTCGTGGGCTGATTTCTCTGAGTGTGTCGCGACGGACGGAAGGCGAGGGAACGCCCGCGCGGGCGATTTCCACACCCGAATTCCTCGAAGCAATCGAGGAGTTCCGCGGCGGCGCGGTCCCATGAGAAGCGGCTCGCGCGGTGGAGCGCCAGGGTGGCGAGCTGGTTCCTGAGGTCCGGCTGTGCGTTCAACCGCGCAAGGGTGGCGCGAATGGACTCCACGTCGGAAGGCTCAAAGAAGAGGCCGGCGTCCCCCACGATCTCGGGAAGCGAGCCGGCACGGCTGGCCAGCACCGGGGTACCACAGGCCATCGCCTCCACCGGTGGCAGCCCGAAGCCTTCCATGAGCGAGGGTTGCACCAGCGCGTACGCGCGGTTGTAAAGGTGCACGAGTTCGTGATCGCCAACAAACCCGGGAAGGATGATGCTTCCCGCCCCTCCGGCCTGGGCGCTGGCGATCACCCGGCGGATTTCCGGGACGTGGGTGTGAAAAACGTCGTCGAGATCGCCGACGATCACCAGGGCCAGGGAGCGGTCGTCGAGCCCGGAGAACGCCTGGATCAGCCGCGGCAGGTTCTTGTGGGGGCTCAGTCCGCCTACATACAGAAGGTAACGTGTTCCCGGGCCAAGACCATGCTTCCTCAGCACCTCCATCGCCCCGGGGTCGTCTGGCCGGTGCCGGAAGATCGGGTCAGGACCTTCGGTGACCACCCGGAGCGTCTGAGGATCAAGGCGAAACCAGGTCGCCAGCGTCTGGCGCGACGTCTCCGAAACCGTCACGATGCGGTGAGCCATGCGGACCGCGACATGCTCCTTGAGCAGCCAGGCCAGCCGGCCCCGGCGCGTCGGGAATACGAGCTCGGGATGCTCCAGGGCGAGTGTGTCGTGCATGGTGACGACCAGGCGCGGCACGTTCCAGACCGGGTAAAACGTGTAGGTTGCCGGGAAGTACATCAGGTCCAGCCGGCACCGGGCCACGGCCCGGCCCATCGCGAGCATGTCGGTGATGCGCCGGCGGCCCCGTGCCGAGGCGGCCAGGGAGGGCGGCTCGCGGAGACTCACCGCGACACGCTCCAGCGACCCGGTAATGTCGACCAGCCGGTCGGCATCCTGGTCCAGAAACACCACGATCTCGTGGCCTCGATCGTGCCGCGCCAGCGCATCGAGGAGCAGTCGGGAGAAGCGACCGAAGCCGCGGCGGTTCGACAGGCAGCTGCCGTCAAATCCTATGCGCATGGGTGGGCGGGTCCTTGCCGGCCGTGTCAGGTTCACTGCGGCCGCGCGAGGGCCTGGGTCCGCGACGGCCTGGTGATGGTATCGAAATGCGGAGGCCGCACCGGGGGCGAGGCCACCGGCACGCTGCCCGCGAGCCGCAGCAGACGATCCGAGGAATGCCGGACAAGCCGCCTGCGCGACGCGGAGATGGAATCGCCGACGATGTGAATGCTCTCCAGGTCGGCCTTCCCCAGCCCCATGCTCTCGGCCAGCCTCAGGTAGGCGATCTCACCGGGCTTGAAGCCCATGATCGCGGCCGCCACGGCATCGACGGCAACCGGGTCCGTTCCTGCCACAACCGTCCGCAGAGATCGCTTCCTACCTTGCTCGGGCCCTTCCCCTTGCATCGCGGAGAAACCGTCGATCACGCTGACGCGCGGCATCATCGAGCGCCGCGAGCGAAAGCATTCTCCGGGTCGCCTGCTCCACATCGGCCAGCCAGCGGAGCTCCGAAGCGGTTAGCCGCATCCCGCCGGCAATCGTTCGCAGACCGAGCCATGCCCGCACCAGCCCGCCGCGCCAGGAGGTCAGCAGGCATGCCGCCGGGCCGGGCGGCCTCGAGAGCCCCGCACGCGCGGAAATCTCATGCCCCGGATGCAGTCGTCCATCGGCATGGAAGACGCCGGTGAGGTCGGTCAGTCCCAGGCCCACACGGTAGATGGAGTGAGTCTTGAAGACCCCCAGCGCCACGCGGCAGCGGGCAGCCGCCACGCGTGTGCACAGGCTGATGGGAGCCGGCCGATTTGCGCCTGGGCTGCCCCAGAGGATCGTCGTCCAGGGAGATTCGCCGGACTGGTCCGGCCCGGACCGATCTAGATCCAGAAATGCGGCCGGACGCTGCCAGAGTTCGGCCCGGTAGCCCAGCTTTTCGAAGGCGTCGCGTCCGGCGCCGTCACGTCGGTCGTGTGCCTGAGGCATCCGCCGGCCGCGGCCCCCAGCGACCAGAATCGATGCCGCCCCGGCCCCATACACCGCATCGGCTGCCGCGGAGAGGGTGTCGCGATGCGTGCACGTCCAGGGTCGCGCCGGGTTGTCC
The DNA here is from genome assembly GCA_963833985.1 of uncultured Planctomycetaceae bacterium. GTDB lineage: Bacteria > Planctomycetota > Planctomycetia > Isosphaerales > Isosphaeraceae > Aquisphaera. The sequence continues at coordinate 2,522,899 of CAWIAD010000002.1, read as the reverse complement.
AGGTTCGGTACGACCACCGGGCACGAGCCGGCCGACACCCGTTCGCGCACGTCTTCGGCGATGAGTGCCAGGGCTTCGGCCACGGCCCCGCGACGGCGGTCGCCACGGACCACTGCTACTTTGATCGTGCTGTCCATCGTGCCAGCCTCCGTGCGACGCGAGCCAGAAACGGCTCGGGGATTGGCTTCACGCCCCGGTCCACGCGATCCCGGCGCGGGCCGACGGCTGCGCTCTTGAGCGTTATCGGATGGACCACGTGCCATTGCAGCAGCGCAAGGAACACGGAGACCGCGCAACAACTGTAGTAGACCAGATGCATGGGCAGGGCCTGGACGGCGAACGCCAGTCCCCGGCGCTGGGTGAGGAACCAGTAAAAGTCCCGGTTCAAACAGACGATCATCCCCGACCCCCCCAGTGCGACCGGGGCAGCCCAGACGTTCCAGGGGCAGATCACGAGAGCCAACCAGATCAGCCCCGTGATGGCCACGCACATTCGCTGGGCGGGCTTGACGTTCAGATCGGTCTCGATCGTGCCGCTTCGCCTGATCAACAGCATCCACGGGACACCCCGGCGGAAGATGTCGGTGCGGACCATCTCGAAAAGGGTCCAGCGCTTCATATGAGTGGCCAGGACGTCGCGCGCCAGCACGATGCGGTGGCCCGCGCGGGTGAGGCGGTAACCCAGCTCGATATCCTCGATCGCCGGGCGGGGGTAGAGCCGAGGATCAAAGCCGCCAAAATCGAGAAAGACCTGGCGGCGGATCATCCCGCAGCCGGTCCAGAAGGTGTGTGCGGGGCGAGTGCCGTCCTGGAAGTGACCTTGCTGATGCACGAAGTGATGGAGCAGGTTGCGAAACTGGCTGACCAGGCCGCGGGCCGACGGCTGGTTGTCGTAGGAGCCGAATAGCGCGGTAAGTCCCGGATCTGCAAGAAACCGGGCCATGCCGCGGGCCAGGGTATCAGCGTGCACTGCCACGTCGGCGTCCAGAAAGAAGATCAAGGGCGCGGTGGCAAGCTGGGCTCCGTGGTTCCGTGCGGCCGCGGGCCCCAGCGGGCGGTCGTTGCACACAACGAGGGCACCCAGGCGCCTGGCCACGGCGCTCGAGCCGTCAGTCGACCCGTCATCAATCACGATCAGTTCAAAATCCGTCCAGGTCGAGTGGCGAAGCCGGCGGAGGCAGTGCTCGAAGTCGGCACCCCCATCGCGGACAGGAACGACGACCGAAAGCAGTGGCCTCCGCGGCTCCAAGCTCGCCGGACCGGCGGGGACATCATCCATGAGTAACCCTCGCCCGTCAAAGAGCGACACGTGCCGGAATGCGTCTCCGTCCCTGGGACTGCCCGAGCACGCGCCTCGACCGATGAGCCACGGTACGGTGCGAACAGGTTCGCTGATGGAGGATCAGGTATGGGTATCAGACCGATCGCCGCCCCACAGCCGCGACGTGCGCCGGGAATCTATCCGCAACTCTGACTCGTGTCAACGCCGCCTGGTGCCGGGCGGCACCTCGTCACCTGAAGTGTACCGGCAACCGCGCACGCCGCCCCTGACGCGAGTCCGCCGCGCGAATGCGCTTCTCCGCATGGTCATCCGGAGCAGCCGCAAAGGCCCTGGGCACCACGCAACCACGAGCCGCAATTTACTGCCCTTTCTGCCGCTTCTTCGCACTCTTCCCGGCCCGACCCTTCGCGGTCCCGCGAGGAAGTTAAAATACAAGTTAAGTGCAAGTTAAGCAAGTTAAGTGCCACCCAAGCAAGTTAAGTGCCACCCACGTTCTGAGTGCAAGTTAAGTGCCACCCACGTTCTGCAACAAGTTAAGCAACAAGTTAAGTGCCACCCACGTTCTGCAACACGTTCTGCAGAAGTTAGTGCAAGTTAAGTGCCACCCACGTTCTGCAACAAGTTAAGCAACAAGTTAAGTCCCACCCACGTTCTGCAACACGTTCTGCACAGCAAGTTAGGTGCCACCCACATTCTGCAGGATGCTCGCGCCGCGGCGGTGTCTGATTGGTGCTGTCTGATTGGTGTCTGATTGGGGTGTCTGATTGGTGGTGTCTGATTGGTGCAGTGTCTGATTGGAGTGTCTGATTGGTGTCTGATTGGTGCCACCCACATTCTGCAAGTGTCTGATTGGTGCCACCCACATTCTGCAGGATGCTCGCGCCGCGGCGGTGAGTCACTCCCGGCGCGTCCCGACATCCCAGACCCGAACTTGGAGGAGCAAAAACGTGCGGAGGCTCGCTGCGCGGGCGTGGACAATCCTTCCACGCGACGGAGCACTGGCCATCGGTGCCGAATTCGCGAATCGAGGACCGCGATGGTCACACGGCCTCGATCAGACCTGGCCTACCAGACTTGCCGCGATCGCTCGAAACGAGGCGGGGACCCACGGGCTCACGAACCGGGTGGTGCGAACGCTTGCTGGCTCCAGCGGACGCCGTGCAGCCAGGTCACGCCCAGCCGCTGAGCTTCCGCCTTCAGGTGGTCTGCCAGCCCCACCGCGCGGTGGAACCGGCGGCCGAACCGCGTCACTGTCTCCAGCCATGTCCCGGCGCAGATTTGCAGCCGATCGAGAAGCGACGCCAGCCCCGCGGGTATCACGCCAAGGCTCCCGGTTCGCAATTGTCGACCCGTCCAGTCCAGCAAATCGAGGTAGTTCTCCAGCGTCATCGGCAGCAGCCCGCGATTGCTGGCCCGCCGCGCTCGCGTCGGCTCGCCCGGCGTCTCGGCCGCGGCCGCTCGCGGTTCTGCCATGGCTGTGGTCAGCGGTTCGGAGCGCTGCATCCAGCTCGATCGGGCTGAGCCAGCCATCGCGGAGCGTCATGTGAGCCTGCTCGCGTTCGTGTTCGTGCGGTCGGGCCCGGCGGACGGTTTCCGCAGCCGGTGACGCCACAGGGGGTTCTCCCACAAGCACTTGCGTATCCTGTTCCGCCGCAGACGACAGAGCCTCGTTCGGCCGTGCCACTGCCACAGGACTGACGTCAAGACGTGATGCGCTGGGTGCACAGTGGGCTGGGACATCCTGGAGCAGGGCCATGATCCGCTCGTGGGCGGAAGTCAACTCGCTGGTCTCCGGTCGATCAGACAGCCCGGCGCGAATCGGGTTCAGATCGACGTAGATGCTGCACGCCAGCAAGGCCGCCTCGTCCAGCAGCCGTTGCGACTTGAACCGGCCCTCCCAGAAGCGGCCGGTGCAGCGGTCCTCGCGGTTGGCCCGGCGGGCGATCGGCTCGGCCAGGGCACGCATGAACCATGAGAGACTGGAGAGTCGGCCGCGGATCGTTGCCATCAGCGAAGGATCCGCGGTGAGGATGGCGACCGCCTGTTCCAGCGGGTCGGTGAATGCTCCGCTGGAGGGCAAGGCCGTGGTGCCGGGTGCCTGGCTTGGACCGTGCTGTTCGACCGGCCAGGCCATGGCGGTCGGGATTGTGGAGGGATCCGGCGTGGTCTCCACCCGGCCGGGGAAGAGGACCAGCCAGCGCCTGGCGACCTCGTGATCGGGCCAGAGCATGACCACATCAGGACGGATGCGGAGCATCACATGAAGATGGTTGGACATCACCGCAAAGGCGGCGATCTCCACGCCGAAGAGCCCCGCGAGCGACTCGAGGCGGTCCCGGATCCATGCCCTGCGATGATCGTAGGACTTGCCTGAGAGCGGATCGACCCCGCAGAGAAACGCCCTGCGTACGACCCGCTGCACACAGTGGTAGACCCCCATCTCATCCGCGACGACGATTTCCGCACGATTCCGCCGTGCCATGCTGGTGTGCTCCTGATCGACTGACGATCGGTGGCCGGTCCGACATCGACCTGGTCCGCCTAGTGATGATCAAACGTACCTAATCCGGCACCGTTTGTCCAGTACCTGAAGGAAGTGTGGGTGGCCCTTATCCTGTGCTTATCCTTGCTTATCCTTGTTATCCTCCTGCTCTTATCCTCCTGCGGTCGACTTCGACCTGGCCCATCTCATAATGAACAAACGTATCCAAGTCGGAGCCGTTTGTCCAGTAGGAGGCCAGAAGTGTGGGTGGCCCCTTATCACCTTCTTATCACCTAGAAGTGTGGGTGGCCCCTTATCACCTTCTTATCACCTTACCTTATCACCAGCGGGTCTGGATCGAGGTCGCGCGACGCATGCGAACCTACCGCTACGATCCGGGAAAGACGTTTCGCGGATGGCTCTGACGGCTGTGTCAATCGCGGGCCATCGACCTGCTGCGGAAGCAGAAAGCCAATCCTGTTGCCTCTCTGGAGGATCAGCCAGGGGCAGTGCTTGTGGAGGCCCCTTCCATGACGTTCTAGGTCGAGGAGAGCGTGGCTCGCGAGCAGACAAGCCTGCTCCGCGAGGCCGAGAAGGTTCAGAACACCGTGCGAGGCCGCGTGCACGAACGGACGTGGCAGGTGTTCTGGAACATTGCCATCGAAGGGAAGTCGGTCTGAGAGAGCGCGGAGGATGCCGGCATCTCGTACTACGCCGATTTTGCAGCCGAGAAGCGAGTGAGCCGCATGCTGCGCGATGAGAGCCAGCGGATCCTGACCGAATCGCAGGGCGAGCCGGAAGTCCGACGAGTCGAGAATTGACCAGGTTCCCAGGCGGGTGCGAGATTGCCCCATGTCGCCATGTCCCAGTCCCGAGACGCTCAGCCATGTCGCGTGTCACCCATCGAGCGGCTGCGGATTCGCGGCGATGGAGTCTCACGTCCAGGAGTGCGCGAGTTGCCAGGAGATCCTGGAACGGCTGGCGGTTTCTTTGTCCCATGGCGAGGAACCGGGCCCCGCAACCGTTGTCACGCCGTTGGACCCCCTTGCGTTCCCCGGCTTCGTGATCGAACGCGAGCTGGGGCGCGGCGCCATGGGCGTCGTCTATCAGGCGTGGCAGCCGCGCCTGGCGCACCGTGTGGCCATCAAGGTGGTTCGGGCGAGTATCGGCATCGGTGCGGAGGATCGCAGGCGCTGGCTTCGCGAGGCGCGGGCAATCGGGCGAGTTCGCCATCCCAACGTGGTCCAGATTCACGAAGCGGGCGAACGGGACGGCTGCCTTTATCTTGTGCTCGATCTGATCGCCGGGGGAAGTCTTGCGGAGCGCGTGAACGGCCCCTTACCGGCGCGCGTCGCGGCCGGGTTGATGGTGCAGGTCGCTCGGGCCGTCGAGCAGATCCACTACGCCGGGACGTTGCATCTTGACATCAAGCCTTCAAACATCTTGCTCGACGGCCTCCCCGAGGAGGGTTGGGACCGGGTCACGCCGATGCTCGCAGACTTCGGAATTGCCTGGGTGGGCGACGACCCGGTCGCAACCGCGAACGGTCCCGCCGAACCGCGGGGCACACCCTCGTACATGGCGCCGGAGCAGATTGTCGGCGGTCCTGGCGGGATCGGGCCGCCTGCCGACGTCTTTGCCCTGGGGGCAACCCTGTACGCCCTGTTGACGGGGCGTCCTCCGTTCCAGGCCGCATCGGTGATCGAGACGCTCGACCTGGTTCGTACACGCGAGCCCGCCCCCGCGCAAGCGCTGGTCCCGGGGCTGCCGCGCGATCTGGAAACCATTGCCGCGACTGCCCTGCGGAAGGACCCGCAACGGCGATACGCTTCCGCCGGCGCGCTGGCTGACGACATCGAGCGCTGGCTTGATGGGTTTCCGATCCGGGCACGTCCCGCCTCGACTCTGGACCACGTACTGAGATGGTGCCGGCGACGCCCTGCATTCGCCTCGCTGCTGGGCTTGCTCGCGTTCACCGTGGCGTCAAGCCTTGTCGGATTGCTTGCTCTCTGGCGGCTTTCCGAGGCTGACCGCGCGCGTGCCGAGACCGCCCTGGCTTATGCGATCGAGAGCGACAAGGCCGCCTTTAGCGCAGTGCACGATCTCGTCGATCTCATCACAGCGACCGTCGATACACCTCGGATGCTCATGTCCGAACGCCTTGGCGAGGCCTCCCACGTTGTCCGCGAGCTGACTCTCAGGCCACGCCAGGATCGACAGTTCGCCACCTCCAACGTCGTCGCGATCTGTGACCTCGAGAGCAAGCTGGCGATCGCCTTTTTGTCGCGCGGGGGGTTCTCCGAGGCGCGCGCACTGCTCGAGGACAGCCTGGAGATCCTGGAGGAGCGAAGAAAAACCGTGCACGACCCGGATGTCGACGAAGCGTACAGTCGCGCCCTGCTGAACCTGGGCCAGTGCGACCTTGTTCAGGGCCGGTTTGACGCGGCGCTCGCCCGGACCGAATGTGCCGGCGAAGTTCTGGCAAGCCTGGTTCAGGACCCGCGACGGCTGGAGACCATCCTGTTACTCGGTTCATTGCGACGATCGATCGCCACTCGGCTGGGTGCCCGCGGACTGGAGGATCAGCGGCGAAAGTTGCTGGAAACGAACATTCGCATGCTCGAGAGCCCGGGCAAGGATGGCGCATGCGCCCCCTTGATCGGGCTCATCGCGGCGGTTGCGAGGTTGGACCTGGCGGCCGATGAGCGCTCGTTCGCGATGATCCGGGCAGCGATCCGCAGGTTCCCGGCCGATGAGGATGTTCCTGCGCCGGCCAGTGAGCATCTCGGCTGCTGGATTGCTGAACTGGTCTACCCAAGCGCAATCTCGATGGAAGCGGCGGGCCGAGAGAACGGAAGCGCGGCACCAGGTGCCCGGGCCGACGCGGTCATCCGGGCACTGGAATCGAACTGCGAATCACTGGGGCTGAATCATTCCGTGGTACCCATCGCTGGCTATAAGCTGGCCTGCATGATGGCGAGTCGGGCCGCGGCGCAACGGCGGGAAAAGCGCCTGGACAACGCACGCCACACCGCCGCATGGCTGTCGGCCTTCGCCAGGACCCTGGCAAGAAGGGACGCCAACGAGCCCTGGTTTCACCTCATCCTGTGCACGGCGCTCGAACAGGAAGCCAAGAACGGCTGGCAGGTCCTGGATTACCCCGTGATCGAACGAACGCTGAGGGGGGCGCTGGCCGAGGCGACGACCGCGCTGCGCCTCTCGCCCCGCAACCAGCTCGCGCGACTACGCCGCCATTCTGCACGACAAGCTGTTCCGTTTCACTTCCGAGCGCCCCTTGACCCACTGAACCCGCTGCCGTGATGCGTTTCCCGCCAGCCGCGTGCTCGCCCCTGGCCTGACCGCGCGGCATGTCACGGCATCCGGATCAGGACTTCACAGAACGTCACACAAGGCACCATGACGTCATTCGCTCCGAATATCTTCGTACTTCTATTTCTACTCATTTGACTTTGGTCAGCGCGAAGCGACTGAACGTACCCGGCCCTCCGAGCCTCAATCCTTATGTGAATTCACGATCGCAAGGTTAGATCGAGATTCGCAGAGGCCGTCTGACGGAACGGTCGTCAAGAGCAAGATGATGGTGATAGAATCAGCCGCGTCGGTGCGGCTTCATGAAGCGCGGATCGCGCAGACGAATGATTGCCACCGATTCATGAAGAGTCGTGCAACCCTTGCAAGTTCTCTCGCGCGGCACTGCGTGAGTGCCCCGATCGAACGCTGGACCGGCCTCTCGTTTCTGCACCGCATTCACTCGTGTCCCTGGCGAAACCTATCGATGCCACATTCGCGGTGCGGGGATGCGATCGTCCTTTCTCCTCAAGGAATTCCCCCATGCTCGGCAGCTTGAATCGTCCCTGCTCCAGGTCGGGAAGGCCTGCGCGCCACCCTGGGCATCGTGCCTTGCCTCGTGTCGACTCGCTGGAGAGTCGTGAGCTCCTGACTCTTCTGGGGCAGCAGCTCTTCCCTTCTGACAATCCCTGGAACCAGAACATTGCCTCGGCGCCTGCGGCCCCCAATTCGACGGCGATCATCAACAACATCATCAGCCTTTACGGCAACGGGAACCTGCATCCCGACTTTGGCCAGGACACGCAGAGCAATAATCCGCTCTACGGCATTCCATTCAACGTCGTGCACGGGAACACCCAGGCCAAGGTCCAGGTTGTTCTTGGCGCCTACGCGTCCGAGAGTGACCAGCAGAATGCTCCAATTCCTGCCAATGCGGTCCTCGAGGGCGACATGCAGAACGGGCCGACCGTGGGCCTGGCAAACCGGGGCGATTCGCATCTGCTCGTCTGGGATGAAGACAACAATATTGTTTACGAGTTCTACCATGCATCCCGGCCAAGTGAGAATTCGGATGGGCTGTGGCACGCTGACCAGGAGAGCGTGTGGAATCTGAATACCAACACATTCCGGACCATCGGCTGGACCTCCGCCGACGCCGCGGGCCTGCCAATTCTTCCGGGTTTGACCCGGCCCGACGAGGCACTGCCGGTCAGCCAGGGTGGACAGGGAGTCATCAACCACGCGATCCGGATGACACTCCAGAACAACATCATCCTAGATAAGTTTCTCTATCCTGCGTCGCATATCGCGAACTCGGGGACCAATGCCGCCGTACAGCCTCCCATGGGTGCGCGGCTGCGGCTGAAAGCCAGTGTCGATATCTCGCAGCTTGATCCGGAGTCGCAGATCATTGCGCAGGCCATGAAAACCTACGGCGTGATCGTCGCGGACAATGGCAGCAATTTCTACATCGGCGGGTCAAGCTATTCCGTTGATGCCAACAATAATTTCACATCGACATGGAACGACAGCGACATCCAGGATACCGTGCACGGTCTGAAAAGCTTGACGTTCAGCGACTTTGAGGTCGTGAACCTGACGCCGTCGGTGTCGGGGCTGAGCGCCTCGTCGGGTTCGGCCGGATCAACCGTCACAATCACCGGCGCGAACAACTCCGGTGCCGCCGGCCATCTTCAGGTTTTCTTCGGTAATACCGCATCCACCAAGGTGACGGTCGTTGATGATTCGCACGTGACCGCCGTTGTTCCGTCGGGTACAGGAACCGTGAACGTCACGGTGCAGTCCGGAGTGACGGAGTCCGATTCCGACAACATTAAGGCGACCGGCACGTCGAGATCTACCCGGAATTGAGCTTCCCCGTTCTGTGAGATGATGCAAGGCTAGAGCCTGGCCTGTTGCCGTCTGTACACCAGGGAGGGGAACCGTCATGGAAGGATCCACTGAGTGCCTCGACGCCTTGATCTGTTCGGGAGCCAGACGGCTGACCGGATACCAGCGCCGATTGTTCATGGCCGAGGTGGCCACGGAACTCTGTGAAGGCAGCGCCCGCCAAGCTGAACGACGCTTCGGCTGGGGACGAGAAACGGTCCTGAAAGGACTGCACGAGGCCCGTCAAGGGATACGCTGTCTCGAGAATTTCGTCGCGAGAGGTCGGCTGCGCAGCGAAGAGAAGGACCCGCAACTGGCTGCGGACATCCGTGCGATCGTCGAGCCCCATACCTACGCCGATCCGGAACTGAAGTCGTCGCGACGGTACATGAACCTGTCGGCGGCGGAGGTGCGAGGAGCCTTGATTGACAAGGGCTATCCCCGAGACGCGTTGCCCAGCGAGCGCACCATGCGGGACATCCTCAACCGCATGAACTTCCGCCTCAAGCGGATTCAGAAGGGCAGGCCGCTGAAGAAGACCAAGGAGACCGACGCGATCTTCGCCAACGTGAAGGAGGTGCAGCAACAGGCTCGGGACGATCCTGAGGCGCTGGAGATCTCCATGGACACCAAGGCGAAGGTGGGATTGGGCGATTACGCTCGTGGGGGGAAAAACCAGGACCGCCGCCGACGGTCAAGTGGCCAAGGGATGGGATCACGATCCGCCAGCCAAGGAGAAGCTGGTCCCTTTCGGCATCGTGATGCGGGTGACCGGGGTATTGATGCTCCTGTTCGGATCGCGCGAGACCAGCGACGCTTGGGCCGATGCGCTCCGCATGTGGTGGCTGCAGGTCCGGTCAGGCTTCGGGCATGTCAAGCGCCTGGTGATCTATCTGGACAACGGCCCCAAGAACTCCGGTCGGCGGACCCAGTTCCTGAAACGGATGGTCCAGTTTGCCGACTGGTCGGGGTTGGAGATTCGGTTGGTGTACTATCCCCCCTACCACAGCAAATACAACCCGATTGAACGCTGCTGGTCGGCCCTGGAGAAGAAATGGAACGGCGTGTTACTGAACTGCCTGAAGGTGGTCCTGCAATGCGCCCTACGAATGACCTGGAAGCGCCGGCACCCGATCGTGAAACGCCTCCACGGCGAGTATCCCGATGGCGTTCGAGTCGCCGCCAAGGAGATGAAGCAGTACGAAGCTCGATTGGAAAGATCGGCGACCCTGCCGAAGTATGACATCACTATCAAACCGAGAATCACCGAGCAGCAGGGAAACTAAGACCTGCCGCTCGCCTAACAACCCGGTCTTCGGTTACGGAACGTCTCCTGTAGTGGCCGCCGACCAGTTCACCTACGAGTCGAGCGGCAACCAAGTCGCCGACCGTGGCCCAGCCCGCATCCGCGACGCCGAACCCGGTCCGCGGAACGACAACGAGTCTCGCCGCCCTGGGTGCTGATGACGGAGGCGAATCGAACCTCAGGTACACCTGGAAGGCCACCGCCGAGCCGGGCGGGGCGACACCCGTATACAGCGCGAACGGCACAAATGCCGCCAAGAAGACCGTTGTGACCTTCAACCGCGCCGGTGCTTACACGTTCCTGGTCACCATCACCGACCAGGGAGGACTGAGCGTGACCAGCAGCGTGAATGTGACCGTGAAACAGGTCACCACCAGCATCCTGGTGACTCCTTCCTCGGTCAGCCTGGCAGACCGAGCGACGCAACAGTTCTCTGCCGAGGTGCTCGACCAGTTCTCGCAGGCGATGGCGACCCAGCCCAGGTTTTCGTGGTCGAAGCCCAGCGGACGCGGCGCGATCAGCAAGACCGGCCTTTACACAGCCCCGCAATCCGGCAGTGGCACCGCCGTGGTGCAGGCCACAGCCAATGGCGTGTCCGGCAGGGCGACCATCACATACAGTCCAGCCGCCAGCCCCGCCCTCATTGCCATGCGCAGAAGGAAGGCCCCTACCCTGGCGCTCGGTTAGACCGGGCTCGTCCCGCGTGCAGCGATCGAGGAACGACCGTGGCCTCAGGGGGGTATTGGCGAGCCGGCGGGCCTGCAAGGGACGCGGACGCAGGTTCCGGGCTTCAGGTCCGTTTCCGCTCACTCTCGCTGGCCTTGCCGCCGGTTTTCAAACCGCGCGGTCTTGTATGGGCTCGGGTGAGCGATCTCTCATGTCATGCGAGCCGGCAACCGTCCCGCCAGCAACACGAGCGAGTCGGCGCGCCGTTCGAGTGTGGGGGCAATGCCGTTGACCCGTGCGATTCCCTACCGGCCTCTGGTATCCTGGGGGTTGCTACTCGGCGAGATGGCCCGCCGGGCCTCTTGTTGGCCAGGTTCCGGCCTCATTACTGGAAAGGCGCGTCATGTTCCCCATGCGGATCGTCACTACGAGCCGGCCCGTATGCGCGGGGATTGGCGCCATCCCGGGGCCCGCGGAGACCTGCCGCCGACACGCGCGGCTCTTCGTGCTCCTGATCTGCGGAGCATTCCTCCCAGCATCGAATGTTCACGCGCAGGTGGATCTCTGGCTCACGGACCCCGATGGTTCGGCGCGGTTCGAAAAACAGAAGGACGGCGTGGTCGTGGGCGGCGCCGGAAGCCAGAACCCCACGATCGAAATCGATGAGCAGAAGACGTATCAGACCATCGATGGTTTTGGCTTTAGCCTGACCGGCGGCAGTGCCAGGCACATCATCCGCATGAACGCGGGTAGTCGAGGCGCCTTGCTGAAGGAGCTATTCGCCACCGATGGCACGAACATCGGCGTCAGTTACTTGCGGGTGTCGATCGGCGCCTCCGATCTGAACGAGCGCGTCTTCTCCTACGATGATCTTCCTGACGGGCAAGTCGATCCTCAGTTGAACCGGTTCAGCCTGGCGCCGGATCTCGGGGACGTGATCCCCGTGTTGAAGGAGGTCCTGAAGATCGCCCCGGGCATCAAGATCATGGGCTCGCCCTGGTCACCGCCGGCCTGGATGAAGAGCAACCACAAAACAATCGGCGGGAGCCTGAAACCTGAGTTCTATGGGGCCTACGCCAGGTACTTCGTGAAGTATGTCCTGGGCATGAGGGCAGAGGGCATCCGCATTGACGCGGTGACCGTTCAGAACGAACCACTGCACCCGGGAAACAACCCGAGTCTCCTGATGCAGGCCTCGGAGCAGGCCGAGTTCATCAAGCAGCACCTTGGCCCCGCAATCGAGCAGGCCGGGCTCGACACCAGGATCATCATTTACGACCACAACTGTGATCGGCCGGATTATCCGATCTCCGTGCTCAATGACGCCGAAGCGTGCAAATATGTGGATGGTAGTGCGTTCCACCTTTACGCCGGGAAGATTGACGCGATGTCCACCGTCCACGAGGCCCATCCGGGGAAGAACGTTTACTTCACCGAGCAGTGGATCGGCGCGCCGGGAAACCTGAAAGGCGACCTCGTCTGGCACACTCGCGAGCTGACAATCGGCGCCAGCCGCAACTGGAGCCGCACGGTGCTGGAATGGAACCTGGCGGCCGATTCGAGCTTTCGGCCCCATACGCCGGGAGGCTGTTCTCGTTGTCTGGGAGCGGTCACGATTGACGGCGACAGGGTCACGCGCAATCCCGCTTATTACATCGTTGCGCATGCCTCGAAGTTCGTCCGGCCAGGATCCGTGCGTGTCGCGTCCAGCGTGTCGCGCCTGCTGCCAAACGTGGCCTTCAAGGCACCGGGCGGGCAGACCGTGCTGATCGTGCTCAACGACGGCCGCACGCCGCAGACGTTCCGTATCCGGGACGGGGACAAGCTGCTGACTTCAACCCTGTCTGCCGGCGCCGTGGGAACGTACGTCTGGAAGTGACCGGTCTGCCGGACGCAGGAGTGGAGTCGAATTTGTTTCGACACGCCTCCCCCAGGACGGGTTGACAACGCGGTTCATCGGCCGAGAGCACGCCTCAACGTCCCGTCTTGCCCGGCTCTGGATATCCCACCGCCTCGTCGTCGATGACCAGCACCCAGTCCTTACCATCACCCTCGGAGGGAGGACGGAACTCCTTCTGGCCGGCTCGCGGGAATGTGGCGATTGCCTTCGCCTTGCCGTTCCGAGGGTCATACCAGAAGGCTTGCAACCTTATGCCGGAGAGTTTTTGCAGGCTCACCGAAAAAGGTCTACCTGAGGGGGAATAGACGAAGGCATAGCTTCCGTCCGCGGCCCGGGTCGCCTGGAGATGGTTTGTGCCCCGGCCGGGGTCGGATGCCAGCAGCGATTGATCGGGGATGCGAGCCAGGATGGGACGGGATTCCACAAGCGCACGTGCGTATTGCATCTGAGAGGCACCGGGGAGATCCTTCGCCGTCAGCCACGGCGTCCGGGCCGACGTGATTGGAGGTCGTCCCGGAGCGAAGAACTGCCAGATGTCGTGACAGCCGTACGTGTGTCCGCAGGCACCAGCGAAGAGCGACCAGTAAGCGGACTTGCGTGTATCGTACTCGTTCAAATAGCCGTTCTTTGGGTTGAACTCGGCGGGATGGTCCTCATAGCCGGGCTCGCCGTCGATGCAGGGCTTGTACGGCTTGCGGGCGTAGTCGGTAGCGATCATTTCATAATTGGCATGGTTGTAGCCGTGTCCCGTTTGGATCATATTGAGGTCCAGCCAGTTTTCGTTGAGGAACCATTCCGACGAGCCCCGGCCTCCAGGCGGATGGAAGGTCATGAGATGGCGGCCTTCATCCCCTTGCCGGAGGCCTCGGGCCATCGCCCGGATGATGGACCTCTGGTGGTCATTCTCGACAGGACGGTCACCGCCGAGAATCCAGATGAGCGGCTTGTCCCGATAGCGTCGGCCCACGTACTCGCCAAACGATTCCGCCGTCTCCGGCGTGAAGATTCCCTGGCCATCGTGCCACCAACTGCCCCAGGTGGGAAGCATCCCGATGACCAGCCCCTGTTTTTCGGCCTGATTCACGACGAAGTCGACGTGCTTGAAGTACGCCTCGACAGGCCGGGTCGGATCCCTGGCCTTGAGCGGCAAATCGCCATGGGCATTCGGCGCGTCGAGTCCACCGTGCTCGGCCAGCACGACTGCCTGGATGACGGTGAAACGCTTCGCTGCCCGATCTTTCAGGTACACCCCGGCCTCGTCCCGGTCGAGCCTGTGGAAGAGTTCCCATGCGGTGTCGCCGAGATAAAAGAACGGTCGACCGTGCTGATCGATCAGGAAGTGGCGGTTCTCGCTGACACGCACAGGATAGGGCGTCTCTGTTCTGTTCCGGCTGGAAACGGTGGATCCGAGAGCGAGCGACAACGTCCCGAAGAATTCCTCGGTCATGATCCGAGGATTGATACCGGTTGCATCGAGGTAGTGGTAGTCGTCCTCAAGGCCGTCCTCGTGCGACCAGGCCCCGGTCACCCGCACTTTCTTGACCCCCGTCCACGTCTCGGGCCGGTACAGCAGGAAGGTGCCGGCACCGTCGGCAAACCCGTCGTCCCGGTCGGGCTTCTCCTTGCGAGTGCTCCGGTCCCAGAACTTCTGGGCCAGTTCCTTCATGCGACGGGTGAGCTCGAGGTCCGGCAGCGAGTCGAAGCGGCCCGGTGGCATGATAGGCGGCTCGGGACGTTGCGGCCACCAGAGCGGGCTGGCACCGAAATTGACCAGCTTGCAGCGCGTGGCCACGATGTAGTTGGCCCACGGGTCGGCGCCGTTGTAGCCGTCAATATCGGTCATCATCACGATCATGCGCCCGGCGATCGACGGGTCGCTCAGGTAGGCGCTGGCCACAGTGCAGAGTGGGCCGCCGACAATGACCACCAGCGGCTTCCGGGGACTTGCTCTCCTCGCTTCCCGGACGATCAGGTCAGTCCCGGCCGAGGCCACGGGTTTCGAATCCTCGATCGAGCCGCCCGCCGGTCGTTCCAGAAGCCGATCGGCGCCGGTCGCCAAGTCGGGGACGTTGCGCAATCCCGCGCGGCGCGCGATCGCCAGGTTGTGCTCGAAATCTTTCCGGCCGTCCTGCACCGTGTACTGGCGACCGTGATCCCACTCGTCCTTCGAGAGAATGAGCCCTTTGAGATTGGCCTTCCCGAGATGAGCCCTTGCCAGCAGATACTCATCATCGTTCGTGTCGCTGATCCAGTCGTTGTCGTAGACGACCGGGCAATCAGCGGGCAAGTGCCGCAACTCGTTCCAGGTCACGGGCGGTGCGCCGAAGGCTGCCCCGACGGCCATCAAGGGCGTGGCAAAGAGCATGGCAAGGCATGGTGATCGGCGCATCATGTCAACGAATCCCAATCTGGAAGGACCGTGGTTGCTCGCGTCCGGGCGACGCGGCTGCTGTGGGGAGATTCACTCTGCCAAGGGGATTTGACCTCCTGTGAACGGGAGCCGCAATCCGCTTTTGCGGAAATGTGATTCGATTTTGCGTCAACCTTGACGCGAGGGGCACACACGGCTCCGGGGCGACTTGCCGGCCCGCTGGGTGAGAACACTCTGGTCCAAACGCGTGCGGGGCGCGAGAATGGTCCTATCGAGCGTGAACAATGCCGCGCAGGTGGTCAACGTCCTTTAGCGCTCTCGGGAATCAGCCATGCTGCGGATCAACTCCGTCGCCGGTGGGCGGCTCTGCCAGGGCGTTTCACGCCGCGAGGTGCTCCAGGTGGGCTCGGCCTCTTTCCTGGGCCCGAGCCTGGCCGACCTGGTGCGTGCGGCCGCTCCGCGGGCCAGGGCAAAATCGCTCATCTTTTTCTTTTTAGAAGGAGGGCCGGCGGGCCAGGATCTCTGGGACATGAAGCCGGACGCGCCGGAAAATGTGCGCGGCGAGTTCAAACCAATCGCCACCACCCTCCCCGGCCTGCTATTCTGCGAGCATCTGCCGCTTCTGGCGCAGCAGGCGCACCACCTGGCGCTCGTCCGCTCGATCCATCACACGATCAACGACCATAACGCCGGAGCCTACCTGGCGATGACCGGTCGCGATCCCACGGCCTCCGGTGGGCTGATCACCACGCCACGGCCAGAGAATTTTCCGCCCGTCGGTGCGGTACTCGCAAGCTTGCGGCCAGGCGGCCGGCCGCTGCCTGACTTCGTGCAGACGCCGGACTGGATGAGCAACAACGGCTCGTTCCTGCCCGGCCAGTCCTCGGGCTTTCTGGGCGCCGCTTTCGATCCGTTCGTCACCGGCGACCCGAGCCGCCCTGGCTACCGGGTGCCCGGGCTGAGGCCCCCGCAAGGGGTCTCCGACCTGCGCGTGAAAGAGCGCCGGGCGTTGCTTGCTGCCGTTGATCATGCCCTGGGCGACGGTTCCGCCGTGGAACGTCTTGACACTCACTACCGCAAGGCCTTCGCACTGATCGCCAGCCCGGAAGCGCGGCGGGCCTTCAATATCGAGAGTGAGCCGGAGGCGGTCCGCGAGCGCTACGGCCTTGACCCGGACAACCCACGCACCAGGGAAGCGCGGCAGTTCGGCGGTCTGCCACACCTGGGGCAGTGCCTGCTGCTGGCTCGCCGCCTGGTCGAGGCCGGCGTGCGGGTGGTCACGGTTTGCACCGGCGCCCGTTACGACCAGACCTGGGACACTCACCGGCAGCATTTCCCGTTGCTCAAGCAGTCGATCCTGCCCATGTTCGATCGCGCATTCTCCGCGCTTCTGGCCGACCTGCACCAGCGCGGCCTGCTGGACTCCACGCTGGTGGTGGCCATGGGCGAGTTCGGACGCACACCCAGAGTCGGCCAGATCACCAGCAGTGCCGGGGCCGATCGGGGCGGCCGCGATCACTGGCCGGCCTGCTACACGGCGCTGTTTGCCGGCGGCGGGATGCCCGCCGGGGCAGTCTTCGGCGCCAGCGATGCCCACGCGGCATACCCCGCCCGCGACGCCGTCACTCCGCAGGACATCGTCGCCACCATCTATCGCGCGATGGGCCTGCCCGGCGACTCGGTGATTCGCGATCCGCTCGGGCGCCCCTACACCATCAGCACCGGCACGGCGATCCAGGCCCTTGTGGGAAGCTGACCACCGAAGCTCGCCTGGCCAGGCCTGGTCTGGCCCGGACAGGCCGATCCACAGCGGTTCAGTTGTCCTTTCCATCGAACTTCACGCGGCCGAGTACCGGCTTGCACAGGTGCAGGAGACGCAGGTCCGCAAGCTCCTCCTCCACGTTCTCCCGCGTGGGCTCCTTGAGGCTGACCTTGACCTCATCGATGAGCGATCCCGCCCACCTGTCCCGCGCGGAGCAAGAGCTGTCGGAAGGCACCGGCGGTGAGTGGACGGCCCAGCCGAGGCGCAAGCTTCTCCGCCATCTGCGCCGAGGTGTCGTCGGGATGGCTCACCCGGAATTTCAGGACCGTGTGATAAGGCTGCCCGGTGCGCTTCTCGAAGTCGATGAGCGCGTTCCACGCGCGGTCCAGCAGGTCATCGCGCCAGGCGTCGATGATCTTCTCGTCCAGGTCCTCGAGCCCCGATGCCCCGACGACCTGCATCTCCAGTTCGGTGTCCAGCGGGACCGTTTTGCCCCGGCGGCGGTGGTAGTCGATCATCAGGTTGCGAACCGCTCCCTTGACGTAGTCTCGGAACCGGCCGAAGCTCGGGTTGTACTTCAGGAAGCTTCCTTTCAGGAACCGCAACGCGAACTCCTGGTCCAGCTCGTTGACCTCCTCTGGATCCCCGACGGTCTTCAAGAAGTAGCGATGCACGGCTCCGGAATAGCGCAGCATCATCAACCGCAAGGCGTCGCCGACTTCCTCCGGTGTACCCTGGTGCGCCCGAAAAAGCATGGTCCATTGCGTGGACAGCTCGCTCAGCCGGGGCTCGTTCCGTACGTCTTCCAAGACCTCGACTCCCGGACATAAATGCCGAACAGCACGGAAATTGAGTCAATTCATTCGAGGACTTCCAGACGTTGATGTTACCACGTTTGGAGATCTCGTCGAACAAAAAACGCGAATCGCGCGAGACAGTCAGGCACCTGCTTCGTATAGGGAGGTAGGAACAGCAAGGCGAGGTTGGAGTGGGAAAAGCTCCTTGTGGGTTCCTCTGGAGTCTCGACCGTGAAGGGCCGCATGGTTTTCGATCGCAATCCTGATCTGGGTCGGAATCGGCTCCTCTGGCCGGCTGCCGCGAGCAGCGGGCGGGTGTGCTGGTTGGGGACGCTCGAACGGGCTGCCGATCGATTGCTGTCAGCGGTGGCGGGTTGCGGCGTTCCGCGACCCTGGCGGTGCCAGCCGATCCCGGTGCGGTACGACACGGGCTATCGTCCCACCACACATGTAAAATCTTGGGGCCGCGTCATCCGCACCTGACCCCTCGGACGGGAATCCGTCGCAACCTTGCGGGTTGCAGGGGCCTTCCCCAACGCCATTTTCGATCTTTGCGATCTCCATCGCCAGATCGATGAAGAGCCGCGCCGGGTGCGGCCGTGCAACGAACGGACGTGTTTCGTCCCTGGCCGATCGCGATCAGCCAGGGCCGGACGCACCGCGCGGACGCGAACGCGCCCGCACTACGACATATGCTGTTTCTCGATTT
Organism: uncultured Planctomycetaceae bacterium; assembly: GCA_963833985.1. GTDB lineage: Bacteria > Planctomycetota > Planctomycetia > Isosphaerales > Isosphaeraceae > Aquisphaera. The sequence continues at coordinate 2,504,425 of CAWIAD010000002.1, read as the reverse complement.
CGATGCTGTCGAGGATTCCGTGTTCGAGCTGGATTTTGCAGGGAGCGACGAGCGATGTCGGGGGATTATCTCCAGAATTATGACCAGGTGAGCGCGGCGCTTTTGAACCGGCCCGACGTGCAGGTCCTGAGTGCTGACCAGGAGCGAGTCCTGATCCTGGAACTCGACGGCTTGAAGAAACGGCTACTCGATCTGCGCCCCATGCTGGACGGTACGTTCGCGGAGGAGGCGGAGATTCAGGCAATCGTCCGGCACCTCCTGAACGGTCACACGGCGAAGAACGATCTCTTGCGCTCGCTCGTCTCGCTGGCCGTGCAGTACAACGAGATCCGCACCAGGCTGGCCATGGCCAACCTGCGGCTGGTGGCCCACGTGGCCAGGCGGTATCAGAACCGCGGAATCGCCAATTCGGACCTCTTGCAAGAGGGGTTCTGCGGACTGCTCAAGGGCATCGACCGTTTCCAGCCTTCGAGGGACACCCGGCTGGCCTCGTACGCGGTGTGGTGGATCCGCCAGTCGCTACAGCGTGCAGTTGCCGCAGGGGCGTACCCGGTGCGGCTCAACCCGCGGCATCTGCAACAGCTCGCCATGAGCAACACCGGGCACACGGAGTCACGGAAACCGGGGCGAAACCGCGCCCGGGCGGTTCGGCCGACACGATCCGCCAGATCCAATCGGCGACCCGTCCGACGATCTCGCTGAACGCCAGCCTGCGAACCGACGAGGGCTCATCGCTGCTGGAAGGGCTGACCTATCCCCCGGCGGAGGAATCGCAGCCGGCAGAGCTGGACGAGTACCTGGTTACCCTGCTGGAACAGCTCAAACCGCGCGAGCAGGTGGTGCTCCAGCTCCGATATGGCCTTGCCGGCAGGGAAATCCATTCACTGAGCCAGGTCAGCGAGCTGCTCGACGTCTCGAAGGAGCGGGTCCGCCAGATCCAGGAAGGGGCCTTGCAGAAGCTCAGGAGCCTGGCCCGGGGAAAGGTCCATTGTGAGGCGGCCCTCTGAAGGGGGATCAAGGGCTTGCCTCACGGGTTCAGGCACGCAGGCCGGTCCCGATCCGCAAACCCGATGCGGCGCGCGGATCGGACTGGCTTCGTCGTCCCCTCTTTCAGGCACACGTCAGAATGCGTCCGCACTGACGATCTCGCCGTACTTCGGCGTGGCGATGGCATACCAGTAGAGGAAATTGACCGAGTTCTTGACGAACCGGACCGAACCGTCCATGAACAGCACGTTGACACCGCCGGGGTGGTTGGAGCTGGCCCCGATCATGGTGATGGAGCCGCGAGGGTCCTGGTTCAGGTCGTGATAAACGCAACTGGTGCGGTTGGGAGTCTGGGTGTGTGAGTAGATCATTGTCCCGCCGTAACCCCACCACTCTCCCTTCCATTGCCACTGCTGGTTGGCGCTGGTGATTGGAACCGTGTTGCAAAGCTGCATGAATTGATAATCGGATGAATAGAAGTTGGAATTTTCGCCCAGGTTGTACACTTCCAGCAGACCGTTCCTGGAAGCGCCCGTCGCCACTCCCTGCCCCTTGATCCACTCGCTGAAGATGGCCGTGTTGCTCGTGCCGTCCTCGAACGTGGCGAGGTTCGTGGTCTGGTTGACGGTGGCATCCCAGGTGCTGGCGACGTAATTGGGGCCGTTCAGCTTCCAGCTCGAATCGACCTTGCCGCCGGTCAGCCGGCGGTTCAGTCCGATGTTGCCCGCGTAGTTGCTGGCGCCCACCAGCCTGTTGAAGCCCCCGACGGCGAAGGTGCCGGAGGAGCCGGGGTTGATATCCGATGGGCAGAGGAACGCAGCGACCGACGTGACCAGGACGGTCATCTGAGGGATGCTGTCCCTGCCTCCCGTTGCGTTGTCCGGCGGATTGGTGTCGTTATACACGTTGTCGCCGTCGCCCCAGCGGGCGCCGAAGGTCCAGTTGATGGCGTTGTAGAGCGGCGTCTGCTCCAGATACGGCAAGAGCCGCGCCTGCTGCGACCAGTTTTGATGCGGAAACGGAGAGTTATTCGGCAAGGGGCCGTAGGCGCAATTGCTCGCCGGACAGTCCACCGTGACCGGCGGCAAGGCCTCATTGGAACTGACGTAGTTTTGCATGGCCAGGCCGAGTTGCTTGAGATTGTTCGTGCACTGCGTCCGCCGGGCCGCTTCGCGGGCGGACTGAACGGCCGGCAGAAGCAAGGAGATGAGTATGGCAATGATGGAAATCACCACCAGCAGCTCGATCAAGGTAAATCCGTGGTTCCTCCGACGCATGTTCCCTCTCCTCCTCTGACGATGCGTGACCATCAGGCCGCGGATCGCGGCTATTTCTTCGCGACGGGATAACCGGCGCCCTGGTCCGGGCGGACCCCGGCGGGCGACCCTGCCCCCTGAAGCCCGGGAGTGATCTCGTAATACTCTTCCTGGGTCTTTGCCTGGGCCGTGCGAGACCCGGGGATCGTCCCTTTGGCACGGGCCGCCTGCTCCTTGATGGCAGCCTCATTGTCCTCCGCGCAGCCGGCCGCTCCCAGCACGCAGGCTCCCAGGAGAGCCAGTCGCAATCCGCCGCTGATCGAATTCATGGCCTGGCCTCCGGGTCTCTCCTCATCGCTCGAGCCACCTGGCAGGGAAGTTGAGCAAGCACCATCGAAAAAAGGTGCGCGAGAAACGTTCACTTCATCTTGTGTTGTCGGGGAGATGCGTTGCAAGGCGACATGACGCAGATCGCGAAGCGTCCAGCAAGATTTCCGGACGCGGAAAGAAGCGCTCACCGAGGGGACCCTGCCGTGCGGGTGAGGGGAACGACCTGCCACCCTTCGGTACCGAAGCGGATATCGCGCTCGGCGAATTCCCAGATCACCAGCCTCTTGTTCACGAGCAGCGCGGGCCTTCGTGCCAGGGCCTGGCGGACCAGCGTGGACGCTCCGCCGTCATTCACGATCGAGGTCAGCGGCTGGCGAAGCTCACGGGCCAGGTGCGCGATGAACCCGGCGGCTTGCGGCTCGTCCTGCTCGAAGATCCGCAGGAAGCTGTCGCCGAGGATCAAGATCTCGGATTCCACCGCGTCGCGGTAGGACGCTTCGGTGTCCGGCAGGACGACCTGGCGGCAGACGATCCGTTCCGGCGTGAGCGTGCGCTCGATCTGCGGCACCTGGAGCATCTCCACGAGATCTCCATGGCGTTCCACGGCAATCGGACGCTCCGCGTAGCTCCGGTTCCCCTGGGAGGAGATGACACCTCCCGCGCGCACGCGCCGGGCCACGGCGGCCGCGGCCACGCGGATCCCCGCGGGCGACCAGTGGCTGTCCTGCGCCAGGTAGAGCGGTGTGGCGAGCGGGCGGTCTTGCTCCAGCCTGGCGCGGCCGAAGGCCTCGAAGAGGTCCACGAACTCGATGCCGGACTGCTGCATCTGGCGAAGCAAGGCACGCGTCTCCCCGCACATGACAACGCCCGCGTCCTCCGCGCGTCGGGCAAGCTGCTCCGGATACACGCTCTCCTTGTCCGGCACAGGAACGACCATCAGCCCGATCCCGCGCTTGCAACTGATCGCGGAAGGACACGATTGCGGCCAGCGGACCGGGGGAATCTGCCTCGGCAGCCACGGCCGGGCGCTCGATGGCATAGCGAACGCTCGGCCGGTAGAAGAGCCAGCCGCGACGTCCCAGGACCGCGTTCTCGCCGGCATCGGCGAGAAACCTCCACTGGAAGTATTGCATCCTTGGCCGAAGCTTCTCAACCACGGGACTGCCTTGCTCCAGGCCCTTCTCATAGGCGTGCAGGTTGCGGGCCGTCGGCGGCTGGTGGAAAATGTCGAGTACGCGTGGCCGCTCTCCGCTTTGCAGCTCGGCGACGAGCTGAACGACCCCTGGCGCGGTGATCACGGCCAGGAAACCGCCCACCACGATGATCTGCCCCCAGCGGTCCGAGCGCATGTTTCACCTGCTGGCCAATCAGAACTGGAAGTAGAGGAACGGGTTGAAGGCTTGCGCGAACATGGCCAGGAGCGAGCCGCAAAAGAGCGGCAGCACCAGCGCGGCTCTGGTGCAGGTGACATCCCTGCTCCACTCGTGCGCCTGCACCGGTGAAGCGATGACCAGGGCCCCGAGCGCCATGATGAGGATGGTCCCTTGCGTGTAGAGCAACGCAGGCAGCAGCAGCATGCCGGTGCCAGCCTGCCCGCGGCCGATCATCACGCTCGCGTACTGGATCGCATCGTGCAGGCTTGCCGAGCGGAACAGGACCCAGGAAAACAGGACCAGGACGAAGGTGACCGCCAAGCGCACGGCGCGCGGCCAGGTTTCATAGGTGCTGCGCTTGCCCCGGAACCGCTCCAGCGCCAGCAGGCAGCCGTGATACGCGCCCCAGGCCACGAAGGTCCAGTTCGCCCCGTGCCAGAGGCCGCCCAGCAGCATCACCACGATCAGGTTGACGTACGTCCGCCGCGGTCCTTTCCGGTTGCCTCCCAGAGGAATGTAAAGATAATCGCGCAGGAACGTACTGAGCGAAATGTGCCAGCGGCGCCAGAAGTCCGTGATGCTGTCGGCCTTGTAGGGAGCATCGAAGTTCTTCAGGAACTCGAATCCGAACATCCGTCCCAGCCCGATGGCCATGTCGGAATAGCCCGAGAAATCAAAGTAAATCTGGAAAGCGTAGGCCACCGCGCCGAACCAGGCGTCCGGCATGGCGAGCGACTCGGCGTTGAACGCGGCGTCCGCGACCCGCCCCAGCGGATTGGCCAGCAAGACCTTCTTGGCGAAGCCCAGGATGAACAGCACGACCCCGGATGCGAATTTCTCCCGGGTGTGCGCGGCTCACGAGCTGGTCGGCCACTGTGTTGTAGCGGATGATCGGCCCGGCGACGAGCTGGGGAAAGAGCGCGATGTAGCAGGCGAAATCCACGAACGAGCGCACCCGATGGGCCGTTCCGCGATAGACGTCGATGGTGTAGCTGAGCGCATGGAACGTGTAGAAGGAGATGCCGATGGGCAAGGTAATTGCCAGCACACGCACCGTGGGGGCTCCCGACCAGGCGAGCACGTGGTTCAGGTTGGTCTCGAAGAACGTGAAGTACTTGAAGAAGCCGAGCGTGGCCAGACTGGCGACGATGGCCCAGGTGACGACCCAGAACTTCAGGGCAGGCCCGAGACCTGGCCGGTCGATGATCCGTCCGCACACGTGGTTGAGCACGGTGACGGCCAGCATGAGCAGAATGAACCAGGGGTTCCACCAGCCGTAAAAGACGTAGCTGGCCGCCATGAGAAAGCCGTTGAGCACCAGCTCCATGCGCCCGTACGGCTGGCCCGCCTGGCGCAGCGACACATGCAGGGCGTAGTAGAGGGCCAGGACCAGCGGCAAGAAGTAGAAGACGAAGAGGTGCGTCGTGAAGACCATGGTCCGCCAAACCGGGTGAGCGCGGGAGATCGGTCAAGGCGCGTGTGCCCGCATCGCATGGCCGCTCAATTGCTGACCAGGTCGGTCCAGACGGCCCAGTAGATCGGATCGGTGTCTTCCCCGGAATACTTGTTGAGGATCCCGCCTGAGAAGTGGTCAAGCATGGAGCCCTCCAGCGCCATGCGCTCCACCTGGCCGGGGCGGAACTCCTTCAGGTTGCCGCCAACGTCCGTGACCCGCTTGTCGGCCACCTTGGAACGGGGCCTGGCCGGGTTGTAGTGGCCGACGTAGATGATATCGCCCTTGACCCTTCCGCGGTGGACCTCCAGCACCTGGTACTTCAGGACAGTCGCGTAGTTGTAGAGCTGCCGCTCGAAGATCGCTCCCTCGGGGATCTCCAGCAGCCGGGCAGTGACCTCGATTGTCCCCCGCCTGGAGAGCTCGGGATCCGGGCTGGGACTCGCCGGGCCCTCATGCTTGCCGGCACAGCCAGCCAGCAGAAATCCCAGGGCCAGCAGGAGACTGCCCGCGGCACTCGTGCTCTTGCGCCCGAACATACGTCGCGCCTCCCTTGCTTGTGGACGTGCACATGATTCGTCGAGGATGATCGCGGCAGAAGTTCGTACCTTGCGGATGAGCGAAAGCCCGGCGCCTGGGAGAGGTCCAATCGTGCGCTCGGGGCCAGCCAGCCTGAAGGCCGATCGCGTCATCTTCTCATCAAGACCAAAGAGAGTGCCAGTGATCCTGTCGCTCAGAACCTGCTGACGACTTCTGGAAAACGGCGCACAGCCCGTGAGGAAAGCCCACGAGCGGGCAGTACATCAGGAACGGCAAGCGTCGGAAAGGGGCCGGGCAATGGCGAGCGGACACATGGGCGTCGTCGGTTCCGTGCAAACGCTCCTGGGCTGCGGAGCACTCGGCGGGTTGTCGGACGGCCGATTGCTGGAACTCTTCTCCAGCGAGCCGGGTGAGACCGCCGAGGCCGCCTTCGAGCTCCTGGTCCGGCGGCACGGGCCGATGGTCCTGCGCGTCTGCCGGTCGGTTCTGGCCGACCCTCATGCCGCCGAGGACGCTTTCCAGGCCACTTTCCTGGTGCTGGCGCAAGGCCCGGCGGATCGCCGACCGGGACCGATTGAGCAACTGGCTCTTTGGAGTCGCCCACCGGACGGCCCTGAAAGCGAGGATCAGCAGCGCTCGAAGGCGACGGCACGAGACGGCGGCCGCCGCGATGACTTCCGATCTCGTCAGCGATGACCGGCACCGTTTTGCCCCGGAGCTTCACGAGGAGATCCGTACGCTGCCCGAGAAGTACCAGGCGCCCATCGTGCTCTGCCATCTCGAAGGCATGAGCTACCTGGAGGCGGCCCGGCAACTCCGTGTGAAAGAAGATACCGTGCGCGGCCGGCTGGCACGGGCACGCTCGATGTTGCGGGACCGGCTCATCCGCCGTGGTCTCGTCCCGGGTTCTCGCTTTTTCATTCATCCAAGGCTGCCGGAGTTCCCGGTGAGCGTTCCACCCGAACTGCTTAGCTCGACCGTCCGGGCCTCGTTGGGCGTTACCCGCGGGGTCAGCCCCACCGGCCTGGTTCTACCAGAATTGTTTTCCCGTAGTCAGGGAGTGCTCAAGCTCATGCTCTTGTACACGTCGAAAGCGATTGCTTGCGTGCTGATTCCAGCCTCTATCATGCTCGTCGGGGTCGTTGCCGTGACCAAGCACGGCGTGGAAACCCCAGGCGCGCTGAATCGGCCATCCGGAGGGGACAGGACCGGATCGTCGAACTCCCTTCCGCAAGCCACCCAGGCCAACCCGAAACAGGAGCCGCCAGGGCCGAAAGGGATCGATCCAGACCTGGCCCGTTCCGTCGAGGGGCACATCGTCGGTACCTCGGCGATCACCAGGGACGGCATGGTGCTGTCGTACATGCCCGACTGGGCACACGGTGAGGTGGACAACCTGGGCGTTGCCAATAACGATGGCGGTGTCCGTACGCTCATACAGTGGGGAGCGGTGCCGGTCCAGGATGCCGGCTCGCCGGAGCGGCGTTTCGTCCTGGCACTCTACTCCCGCAGGACGACGGTGCATGCGAGGCCGGGATCTGTGCTGGCGTTCGAGGTCACGCAGGACTGGCCAGAGAAGGTTTCCTGGGAGACTCAGCCCGAATACTCCCCGGAGCCTCTCGCCAGGTACGAGTTCACCGCAGGCGATGGCTGGAAGGTATTCGACGTGACGCCTCTGGTCCGCGCTCAGGCCGCTGCCTCCAGCGGTCGACACGGCCTCTTGCTGCGGTTCCTGAGCGAGGACCGCTCAGGTAAGAAGATCAACTGGTCGGGCTACATGTTCGTCAGCAGGGAAGCCAAGGGCCAATGGGAAGCCCGTCGCCCAACCCTGCTGATTGTGGAGCAGCCGAAGCGGTGACGCGCAGGGCCGGCACGGAGCACACTGCGGCACTCCGGAGAATGTCGGTGAAGGCGGCACGCTGCCCGATCCATGCTCGCTTTTGCGGGATCGATTGACAGGGAGGGGGGGAGAGCTAGAATCACTAGCTGCCGCAAGACCCGAGCGCAGCGTGTCCCGCATTCGAGATTCGTCATCGCGTACGGACGACGCGTCGAGTTCACGCCGATGCGGAGGCAATCCTCAAGGGACGGTTTCATGCCTCGTGCAACCACCGTGTTCCGGGTGATCGCGATGCTCGCGGTGATCGCGGTCCTGAATCGGACCCACGTCGCCGTGCTGGCGCAAGCTCCCACAAGTTCCCGCCGGACTGACGCGGAAGCAGCGTCTCCCCCGGCCCCGGCAACGGCTCCGGCCGCGGGCGGGACGGTAAAGGGCTCGGGTGCCGCGAACGATGCTCCAGCCCAGCGGCCCGGCGTGAACCGGGCCACCGTGTCTCAGCTCCTGCTGCGGGCCAACCCCATGCTCTGGCCGCTGGCGGCGTGTTCCATCTTCACTCTGGGCCTGGCCCTGGAGCGTTTCCTGGCATTGCGGCGCAGCAAGATCGTGCCCCGGGAATTCATCGATCGGTTCCTGGAGCGGCTCTCCTCGGGCAAGCTCGATCGCGACCGTGCACTGGAGCTCTGCAAGGCCAATGAGAGCACCGCCGCCCGCGTCTTTGCCATGGTCGTCAAGGCCTGGGGGCAGCCCGGCTGGACCATCCGTCAGAACCTCGGTTTTGATGCCGCCGGCGAGGTCGTCGAGCTGAAGCGGAACCTCCGCGCCCTCAACGGCATGGCCACGCTCGGTCCCCTGCTCGGCCTGCTGGGCACCGTCGTCGGCATCATCCAGTCGTTCGACGCGCTCGGCGGCCGCGTGGGACCCGCGCGAGGCGAGGCCCTGGCGCAGGGCATCAGCCTGGCGCTCGTCGCGACGGCCTGCGGGCTGGTGATCGCCATCATCGCGGTCGCCGCGTACTACTACCTGCTCGGCCGCGTCGATCTCTTGATTCGAGAACTCGACGAGCATGCGCGGCAGGTCATTGAACTGGTCTGCGGCGAGGCGGTTCGACCTGGCGGCCTGGACCGGCGGCACGGTGCCCTGCCGGGAGGCGAAGCACTGCGACAGGAAACACGCGTCTATTGAGCCGCCGCGCATTCCAGAGCGAGATCACCCATGGTCCTCGGGCCTGCCCTCTCCCGGCCTTGCCGCGGCGGCGCGGCCCGGAACTTCGAGTCGCATCGCCATGCTGACGAACCGGTTGCAGAGCGACGAGGTGCCCCATATCAACATGACGCCCATGGTGGACGTCATCCTCTGCCTGCTGGTCTTCTTCATGGCGGCCACCCGGCTTTATGATTGGGACGAGAGCGAATTCGCGGTGAAGGTCCCCGAAGTTGGCAGCGCGGCGCCCCTGACAGCCGCACCCGACGACCTGGTGCTCACCGTGCTCCGTCCCGGTGCGGTCGCCGTGAACGAGGCGACGTACGACCTTGATGGCCTGGGCGCATTCCTCAAGCAGGCGCGGCAGCAGTACACAAACCAGGGCGTGATGATTCGCGGTGAGGCCACGCTGGCCTACCAGGACCTGGCCGACGTGCTTTCCGTGTGCGATGCAGCGGGTATCCGCAACGTGCGTTTGCCTGTGCGCACGCGGGGCGCGGGCAGCGAGGAAAGTCACTGAAAGCGCCACGATCACGCGCCGGGCGCTCATGGAGCCGACGATGGAATTGATGAGGCAGCTTTTCGACACGCTCGTGCACCTGAATCCGACGACCGTCGGCGCGCTGGCGAACCAGGTTGGGCCGGGGCTCTACGCCATCCTCTTCGCGATCATCTTTGCCGAGACCGGGCTGGTCGCCACGCCCTTCTTGCCGGGCGACTCGCTGCTCTTCGCGGTGGGTGCCGTGGCCGCGGCGCCAGGATCGTCGATCAACCTGGGACTGACTTGCCTGCTGCTGGTGATCGCGGCCGTGGCCGGAGACGCGGTCAACTACGCGATCGGCTATCACGTCGGGCCCAGGGTCTTTGCCCGCGAGGATTCCTGGCTGCTGAACCGCAAACACCTGCTGGAGGCACACGAGTTCTACGAGCGGTACGGGGGCGTCACCATCATCCTGGCCCGGTTCATGCCCATCATCCGCACGTTCGCCCCCTTCGTGGCCGGGATCGGCAAGATGACGTACGCCCGCTTCGCCGTCTACAACATCACGGGGGGGGTGGCCTGGGTCCTGTTATTCCTGCTGGGCGGGTGGAAGTTCGGCGGGCTGGAGACGGTGCAGAAGAACTTCCACCTGGTGATCCTGGTCATCATCGCGATCTCGGTCTTGCCGCCGATTTTGCATTTCGTGCGCACCCGCCTGGCCGCCCGCAACAGCCGGCCGGCCGCCACGCCGGCCGAGGTGGTTGACGAGGCGGCGAGCGGCTGACGACGACAAGTGACTGGCGGCTCTCGCTCGGGTTCAGTCGGTATTGGGGTCCAGGGCACGCTCCAACGCGTCGAGGGAATGAGTGTCCATGTTCCCCCCGAGAAGAGCCGTGAGCTGAAGACCGACCAGGGCCTCGCTGGGCCTGGGGCCCTCGAGGATCATGTTCAGGTAGGGCTCTGCGCCAATCAGGACGGCGCGCGGCTTGCCGTGGACGGTCAGCACGTAGCGTGCCTTATCGTTCTCCAGGTCGCGCAGAATTCCTGGTAAGTTCTGATGCAGCTCGCGACTGCCGATGATCCGGACCGGAGAGGACTCGGACACCTTATCCGCCATGGACCCTGGCCTCCGCCTGAGAGTGACTCGCTCCGTCCGGAACCGGAGTCTGGGATCGAATATTGCGAAGAGCATGCGTACCGGCGAATCATGAGCTGGTGAAGAGTTCCTGCCCTGGTTGTCATCGAATCGCCGGCATCCCTCTGGTGGAGCGAAACGTCATGACTCCCCGTCCAGGAGCAGTGTCCGGACCGATCGTTTCAATCTCTCTGAAATGAAAAGACTGGGATCAATCCATGCCTCAGGCCCGCAGCCTTCGTTACCGAGAACACGGTGGTCAGGATGTGCATACCGCGGTGCGGCTGCACTATTTTACACGAGCGGGGCAGCGACGCAAGGGTCCCGGCAGCCCACGGCTCATCATGTTCAATCGAAGGTTGATCGGTGTCATCCAAGCTTTCGCCGTCACGCGCGCGGCACAGCTCGTACTGAGTTTCGTGGCGGCAGGCTCGCTCACGGGGACAGATCTCCACGCCGCCGACCCCCCGGCGCCGGCCAGGGCGAATTCCTCCTCCAGCCCCGCAGCCAGCTTCAAGGTGGGCGTGGCGCAGCGTGACGTCACCCCGACCCGACCCGTCCCGCTCTGGGGCTATGGCGCTCGTCATGACCGGCTCTCTGAGGGAGTGCTCGACCCTCTCAGGGCTCGGGCCCTGGTGATTGAAGCTGGCGACGTCAAGCTGGCCATCGTCGGGATGGACCTGGGCCGCGGACCAACGCCCGCCATGATGCGGCAAATCCGTCAGCGGACGGCGGCTCTCGGCATCGCTCATGTGCTCGTCTGCGGCAGCCATACGCACCACGGGCCGGTGATCGAGCTGACGGATCGGCCAGGATTCGGCAAGGGGAAATTCGACGACGCCGTGGCGTATGCCAGGGAATTGCCGGAATCGATCCTGGCGGCGATCGTCGAGGCCGACGCCGCACGACGTCCGGCCCGGATGGGCATCCAGGGGTGCGACCTGAACCTCAACCGCAACCGCCAGACCCGGCGCGCCGAGCGTCCCACCGATCCCCGGCTGACGGTGATGCGGTTCGACAGCCTGGAAGGTCAGCCGCTGGCCGTCCTGGTGCACTACGCGGCACACCCGATCCTGACGCCAGCGGAGCTGATGAAGTTCTCCGCCGATTACCCCGGCGTTCTGTGTGCCCGGGTCGAACGAGAGCTGGGCGTCCCGTGCGTGTTCATCCAGGGGGCCGCGGGCGATCTGAGTCCCAATCCGCCCGCCGAGCAGCGTGATCCCAGAATCTACGGAGAACTGCTGGCCGCCCAGGTGCTCAGGCTGGTGCGCGGTCTGACCACTGCCGCACCGCACAGACCCTCCTTGGCTGGCAAGATCGACCAGTTCTCATTTCCCTCGCGGGTGAATTTCCGAGGAGCCATCACGGCCCTGCTCTATGCCCAGGCGTTCTTCCCCGAGCTGATCCAGAATTACCTGGAGGAGTTCCAGGACGCGATCAAGACCGAGGCGACGACGGTGGTGCTCAATGGCGAGCTGGCCATCGTGGGGCTCTCCGGTGAGCCATTCTGCCGTCATGCTGTGCGGCTTCGCCAGCGCGCGGAGCTTCCCTGGGTGCTCGTTTTCGGCTACTGCAACGGCCACCAGCTTTACTTTCCGACGATCGAGGCGGCCGCGGAAGGCGGCTACGGCGCCGATGCGCCGATGTCGCCGGTTGCCCTGGGCGCGGGGGAGGCCATGCTGGATCAGGCACTGATCACGATGTATCGGCTGATCGGCAGGTTCCCCGGCGAGCCGGCGGTTGGACAGCAGCCGGGGAGCGGCCGATGAGCTCGGGTCGTCGGCCGGCCGGAGTGTGGCGGGCCGGCGCCAAGTCAGGCCGGCGGATGCCAGCCTGCATCGGCCCAGAGCTCGCCGCTGACCGCCGAGTTGCAGATCATGAAGTAAATCGCATCGGCAATCTCGGCGGGATCGATAAGCCGCTTGAGCTGCGTGTACGGCAGGATGTTCTTCTCGATGTACTCGCGGCCCAGCGCCCGCACCATGGGTGTGTCGGTGAAGCCCGGGTGAATCACGGCACAGCGCACTCCGTGGTAAATGGCTTCCTTCCCAAGGGTGGCCGCGGCGCCCTCCAGGGCAGCCTTCGTCGAGGAGTAAGAGATCTGCCCCGGAATACCCGATGACGAGATCGAGCCAATGAAGATCACCGTTCCCTGGATGCCCTCGGAAGGGTCCCAGCGGCCCAGGCCGTGCGTCTTGCGATATTCGGCAATCCGGGCGATCATCTCCATCCCCCAGTACACCGGAGCCACCAGGTTGACATCGAGCACGAGCTTGAAGTTCGCCAGGGGATAGATCACGGCCTTGCCCGTCGTCTTGTCCACCTTCACGGCAAGCTGATCGCGGGTGATGCCGGCCGCGGGCACGCAAGTACCGGGCGGCCCGTACTTTGCACACATCAGGTCAAACGTCCTGCGGCGGAAATCCTCGTCCGTCACATCGCCGATCATCGCCTCGGCCAGGGGTGTCTCCATGCGGTCGTTGACCATCCGCGCGACCCGGAGCACATCCTCGGACCGATCCACAAGCGCGACGGCCTTGGCCCCTCGTTCGGCAAGCTCGAGAGCGACCGCCTGCCCGATGCCGCTGGCCGCACCTGTCACAATGGCGCATCTACCCTGAATGTTCATGGTGTCCTCTCTTGCCTCGGTGGACTTGCCACGCGCCGCTCTGGCCTGCCGCAGCCCTGGTGCTCAGCCGGTCGGTTGCGGAAAACGCGTGCTTGCCGGATCAGCCTGCTCGTTGAAGTCGAACTGAGGCCGGCCAGAGGCACTTTCACCCGGTCGAATCCAGGGACCGGTTCTGGGTGTCGAGTGGTCGGCGATCCACTGCGCGGCCGCCGGCCAGAACGTCTCGTGGGCTTTCCGGCCGAAAGCCAGTGTTTCATGCCCTCCCTCAAGCTCCATCGAGACGACATCGCGCGAGCCGGCCAGCGGCAGGAGACCGAGCGTCGAGCCGGGTGGCACGAGCCGGTCGGCCGTCGCGGTCAGCAGCAGCAACGAGCAGGCGACCCGCTTCAGGCGCACCGGGCTATCGTCGAGCATGAGCCGGCCCTCCGCCAGCATGTTCCGCTGGTAAATCCAGTCGACAACGTCGCGGTAGACCCCGCGGGGCACGTGGACGCGAGCGGCGGCCCAGCGCGTCAGTGCGATCAGGCTCTCGAGGTACTCCGGGTCGCGCAGTCCGGCGGCCAGCCCGGCCGGCACGCCATAAGTTTTCTGTGCGGGATCGAGCAGGGCCAGCAGCAGGGGGAGGAAGCCGGACGGGCTCAGGTTGCCGAAGGTGTTCAGAAGCTCATCCGCTCCGTACCCGCCCTGGACCGCCCAGGCTTTCAGCAGGCCCTCATCGCGGCTGGCGTCGATCGGCGCCGCCAGGAGGATCAGGTCCTTGACCACGGCGGGGTAAAGCGCGGTGAAGATCGTGACCAGCGTGCCCCCAAGGCAGTAGCCCATGAGGTGGAAGTGGGGCATCCGCGAGCGTTGCCGGATGAGCTGGACGGTGTTCTTCAGGTTCGTGTTCACGAGGTCTGCCAGCCCCGTGCCGCGATCCAGTGGAAGGGCGTCGCCCCAGTCCAGCAGATAGGCGTCCAGCCCGGCGGCGAGCAAGTGCCGGACCACGCTGCGCCGGGGGGCCAGATCCAGGATTTCCGGGCCGTAGATTGGGGCTGGGCAGATGAGGATTGGCTCGGCCCAGACCGGAGGGCCCTGGCGTTCAAAGTGGAGCAGCCGGACAGGGCCAATGGCATACACCACGCGGTACGGAGTGGCCAGCCCCCGGCGCCAGTCTACGGGGCGGGCGAGCCATGGTGCCTGAGAGGCGCACCGCACCAGCCGGCACGCTTCGGTCCAGACTCTTTTTTGCTGCTCGAGGACCAGATCCATCAACACCGGTGTCATGGTCCCAGGCTCCTCGAACCCGGCCGCTTGCCGCGCCCGCGGGCAGCCCGGCCGGGCTGACCGGCCCTCTGCGGCTGCCCCATGTCCGCGTCTCCCTAGACCTTACCGCGAGTGACCATTTCCAGCCACATCTGGGCCAGGCCGTCGACGTACTTGCTCTGCGCCTCGAAAACGGTCTTGTACGAATCGATGCTTTTCCGCCAGAACTCCTGCGTCATCCGCCAGTATTCCTCGGGGGTACGAGCCTCGGTCATCTTGAAGGCCGAGGCGATCGTGTCGATCCCGCTCTTGTACTGCTGGTTGAGCACCTCGCGATGCTTCTCCATCGTCTCGGCGAGGGTCTGGCTCCATTTCTTCTGGTAGCTTCGGATCTTCTCCTTCGTCGCCCCCAGTTCACTCGAGTGCGGAATGTCCGGAGGCTTGACCGGCCAGCCGTTCATCCATTGACGGTACAGGTCCTGCTGCATCCGGAACGACGTATCCACCACCTTGCGATACTCATCGAAGATCGGCTCGAACATGGTTCAACCTCCGCCGGATTCTGCGGCCTCAACACCCTCCAGAAGAGCAAGCTCCGATACCACAGCTCCGTCAGGCCACTGCAACGCTCCGAGCCGGAGAAGCCCGGCGCGAGAAGGGATCTAGAGACCTCATCGTCGCCGCGTCCGAAGCCCCTGTCAAGAGTCTGATGCTGCGACCGCAATATTGACGGCGCTCGGCTATTCGACACAAGTTTGGCAGTCCTCAAGGGGACGGCGGGGCACCCTGTATTGCAGTTGCATCATGGGCTCTCGTAGAATGACCAGAGGACCTTGCCGGGAGCGTGACCACGACGCGCCGGATCGCAGCCGACTCAAGCAGACGAGGGCTGCCGGCGCACGGCACGGCCCGGAAATTCTTGCCAAGGGGCCGCGCCGTGGCTACTACCGCTGCTGCTGAAGTCGTCTCCATCAAGCGTTACCCCAACCGCCGCCTCTACGACCGCCAGGCCCGGCGTTACATCACGCTTCAGGACCTCGAAGACCTGGTCCTCTCGGGCAAGAAGATCGAGGTGCGCGACAGCAGGACCGGCGAAGACCTGACCCGATCGATCCTCACGCAGATCTTGCTCGAGCGGCATCCCGAGAAGATGGAAATGTTCCCCGTGGCGATGCTGCACGGCATCCTTCAGGCCAACGACCTGGTCCTGGATTTCTTGCGGAGCTATCTCCGCCAGTCCCTGGCGATCCTGGAGCAGATGCAGCAACCGGCCCACCTTTCCCCGTTTCTCGCGCCCATGGACTGGATGCGCGCCCTGATTCCGCCGCCCCTTCCCTTCCCTGCCGGCCGGCCTCCGGAGGCTTCATCGATGACATCTTCGCGGGCCGAGCTGGGGACCCGAATTTCGGAAATCGAGGAGCGGCTGGAGCGGCTGGAGGAGCACACTCCGAAACTTCGCAAGCCAGCTCAGACCCCGGGCTCCGAGCCAGCGCGAAGCGCATCGGATGAACGCACTTCCCTGGACCGGCTCGAAGAGCGGCTCAGCGAACTGGAACAGGGCACCGCCCAGCCCGCACCGCAGAAGGCGTCATGAGCCCCGGACTCGAGGTTGCCGCAGCACGACGCCGTGGCGGCGCGCCGCAGTGATCGGGCCGGCTCACCCGCGATTTGCAGACGAGGAGACGTCATAATCATTCCTGCCGAGCAGACATCGCTGTCCCCTGAGGACTTGCGGTGTCGGCACCGCTGGCTGCCGCGTCGCAGCCCGCCAGTACGACGGTCCGCCGATCTCTGGGAGAATACGCATGTCGCCCCGACGGTACTCGAACCCGGATGCGCGCGCTTCGACTCCTGAACCGCGTGAGCACGAACCGCGGGGAACTCGACTGCTGCGCGACCCGCTGCTGAACAAGGAGGCGTCGTTCTCCCGTGCCGAGCGCGACCGCCTGGGCCTGCGCGGGCTCCTGCCGCATGCCCGGCTGACCATCGAGCAGCAGGTGAGCCTTGAGCTCGAGCGCAGTGCGCGCGAAGGCCGACAACCTGGAGAAATTCATCGGCCTGGCGGCACTTCAAGACCGTAACGAGACGCTCTTTTACCGCGTCTTGATCGAGAACTTCAGCGAGCTTCTGCCCATCATCTACACGCCCACGGTTGGTAAAGCCTGCCAGCTTTACAGCCACATCGTCCGTAACCCACGCGGGCTCTGGATCACCCCCGAGGACGTGGCCGACATCCCCGCCGTGCTGCGCAACGCACCGAACGTCGACGTGCGATTGATCGTGGTCACCGACAACGAGCGGATCCTCGGCCTGGGCGACCAGGGCGCGGGAGGCATGGGAATTCCGGTCGGCAAGCTGGCCCTCTACACGGCGGCGGCCGGCATCCACCCGGCGCTTTGCCTGCCCATCTCGCTCGACGTCGGCACCGACAATGTCGAGCTTCTGGCCGACCCGTTCTACCGCGGCTATCGCCACCGCCGGCTCCGCGGCGAGCAGTACGAGCAGTTCATCGAGGCGTTCGTCGACGGCGTGCGCAGGGTCTTCCCGCATGCGTTGCTGCAATGGGAAGACTTCCACAAGAACACGGCCCTCTTGCTGCTGGACCGTTATCGCAAGCGCATCCCCTGCTTCAACGACGACATCCAGGGAACCGCGGCCGTCACACTGGCGGGCATCCTCTCGGCGTTGCGGATCACCGGGGGACGGCTGTCCGAACAGCGCATCGTCTACCTCGGGGCCGGGGCGGCCGGGGTGGGCATCGCCCGCCTTGTGAAAACGGGCATCGAGAAGGACGGCGCCGACGCGACGGCCACGCGGCGCGCCCAGGCGATGGTCGATTCGCAGGGCCTGGTCTTCAACCGCCGCGACGACCGCGACCCCTACAAGAGTGAGTTCGCCTGGTCCCGGGACGACGCCGGCCGCTACGGATTCTCGGGCGACGGCCCCTTCTCCCTGCTGGACGTTGCGGCGCATGTGAAGCCGACGGTGCTGGTCGGCACCACGGGCAACCCCGGCGTCTTCACTCAGGATGTCATTCGCGAGATGGCGCGGCACGTGGAGCGGCCCGTGATCCTGCCGCTCTCGAACCCCACATCGAGGACCGAATGCAGCCCTTACGAGGCGCTGCACTGGACCGACGGCCGCGCCATCGTGGCCACCGGCAGTCCGTTCGGACCACTCGAGTTCGACGGCGCGGTACGGCACATCGGACAGGCCAATAATGTTTATATCTTTCCAGGAATCGGCCTGGGGGCAATCCTCTCCGAGACCCACGAGGTGAGCGACTCGATGTTCCTTGCCGCCGCCGAGACCCTCGCGGCCTGTGTCACCGACGAGGATCTGGCCGTCGGCCGGATCTATCCCGACCAGAGCCGGCTGCGCCTCGTTGCCCGTAGTATCGCCGCCAGCGTTATTGGCGAGGCCCGGCGGCTGAACCTGGGCCGGATGATCCCTGACCAGTCCATCGCATCGGTACTCGACAGCTTCATCTGGTACCCGAAATACGACGAACTGGTCGAACCCCCGGAGCAATGACCGGTCAGGCGGTGCGGATCGTTGGGTCCGTTGCCCCCGCCACGCGCAGGATGTCGGCTATCCGGGCATGCCCGCGCCGTAACGCCCATGCCAGGGGCGTGGCCCAGGGCTCTGCGTCCGCCTCGATGGCCGGGGCTCCGCTGGAGAGCAGCAGCTCGACCATTTCTGGCAAATCGCACCGGGCCGCCCAGGCGAGCGGAGTCGAACGATAATGGTCATCACGCGCATGGACGTCGGCACCGGCTTCAATCAAAATGCCCGCGCACTGGCTGCGCTGGGGATGGGCTCGACCCCGGCTGTCTCGCCCGCAGAGGTCGTGCAGGGGCGTCATCCGTTGCCAGTTGGGCAGGTTGGCGTCCATTCCGCCGGCAAGCAGCAAACGGAGGCACTCCGGGTCGTGCATCAGGTACGACCGGCAGGCCGTGAGCATCGGCGGGACCCGCGCCCGGCTTCCAGCAGACGGCCCACCAGTCCCGCCTTCCCCAGCTTGCACGCCGCGGTGAACACGCCACCGCAACCCGTATTCGCGGCCGCCGGGTCCGCGCTCACCCGGCGCACGACCTCGTCCTCCTCGCCCATCCACACCAGGTCGAACGCGTCGAGTGATCCTCCGCGCTCGAACAGCAGCGCGCGTAACTCGCTTGAGGATGCCGCATACGTGGCGCTTCCACAGGAATCAATCCCGCTATTGGGATCGGCTCCATGCTCGAGCAGGAGCTGCACGATCGGCCGGTTTCCTTTCCGGGCCGCGGCGTGCAAAGCGGCTCCGCGCGGCGCCATGGCGCCCTCGGGCCAGTTCGGATCGGCGCCGCGGTCCAGCAGGAGGCGCGCGATGTCATCATGCCCGAATTCGACCGCGGACGAGAGGGCGCGCTTGCCGGAGGGTCGGGCGGTCGAGATCTGCCGTGGGTTCTCATTGAGGATGTCCGTCACCCGTGCGCGGTCGCCGAGGGCGGATGCAATGACCACATCACAGGCCGCGCCGCGCTCGACGAGCAGTTGCGCGGTCTCGATGTCTCCACGGATACCCCAGAAAGGGCTGTTCCAGAGCGCCAGATCAATCGCCTGAAAGCCCACGGCCGCGTAGCCGGTTTCAAGGCCGGGACCATCGCCATGCACGGCGTGCAGGTCCGCACCGCGGTCCAGCAAGACCCGGACCACATCGCGCCGCGAGGCGGCCACCGCCCGGTGCAGAGGTGTGCCGCCCGTGCGGTCGAGGCCAGCCACCAGCCGCGGATCGCTGTCCAGGAGGCTGCAAATCTCCACCACATCGCCGGCGGCAGCCGCCCGGTGAATGGCGTGGTCGGCCGCGGCTGGGACCGCACTCCTGCGCCGGGCACGCGCTTCTTCAAGAAGCTGTGCCACCAGCTCGTGTCCGCGATCGCGCGCCGTGACGAGCAAGTCGTCCTGAAGACCCACTGCGGCCGGGTCCGCGCCGGCGTCGAGCAAGATCTGAACCGCCTCGATATGGCCTTCGCGCACGGCCAGGTGGATCGGCTGCGTGTACCAGTACTCCGCGCGATACAGGTTGGGATCACGCTGGAGCAGTTTGCGCAGCTCGATCGCATCGCCGCTGGCGGCCGCACGGAGCATGTCCCAGACATCGCACCCCCGGCAGGACCAGGGCCCGAAGGGCAGGTCGGTCTTCAGCTCCTCCGGTTGGATCATCGGGCAACGGCTTTGGATCCGGATCCGGCTCGGACTCGGGCTCAGGCGAGGACTTGCCGGACGACTTTACCATCGACGTCGGTCAGCCGGAAGTCCCGGCCAGCGTAGCGATAGACGAGCCGCGTATGGTCGATTCCCATGAGATGCAGGATGGTGGCGTGGTAATCATGGACGTGCACTGGGTTGGCGAGGATCTCGATACCGTAGTCGTCCGTCACCCCGTGGACATGTCCTCCGCGTACCCCGGCGCCCGCCAGCAGCGCCGTGAACGCCCTGGCGTAGTGGTTGCGACCCCGTGCGCCGGGGCCGTCGGTCCAGGGCGTGCGTCCGAACTCGGTGCAAATCGCCACGAGTGTCTGGCCAAGCAGCCCGCGTCCCTTGAGGTCGCGGATCAGGGCGGCGATCGCACGATCGACGCTGGCGGCCCGGGGACGGTGGTCCTGCATGTCGCCGTGCGCGTCCCAGTTATTGCTGGAGCCGGTATCGATGAGCTCGACGACGCGGACACCCCGCTCGATGAGCCGGCGTGCGATCAGGCACTGGTACCCGAAGGACTTTTGATCGCCCGCGGCGACTCCGTAGAGAGCACGTGTGGCCGCGGTTTCCCCCTGCGCTTCGAGCACCTCGGGGGCCTCGCGGATCATGCCGCGTGCGGTGGCATACGTGGCAATCCGCGCCCGCAGCTCGGCATCGCCGGGCCGCGCCTGGGCATGCTCGGCGTTCACTTCCTCCAGCATCATCCGTTCCAGCTCGCGTACCGAGGCGGGCCGTGCCGGGGGGTGCAGGTCGGGAATCGGGTCCGGGCCGGGGATGATGCGCACTCCCTGGTGGATGGGCGGCAGGAAGCTGCTGTCCCAGACCTGCGACCCGCCATAGGGCAGGTGCTCGCAGAGCACGACGTGCGAGGGGAGATTGGCGTTGAAGGTCCCCAGGCCGTGGCTGATCCAGGCTCCCATGCTGGGCAGCGGAATCGTGGCCGAGCCGGTATGCATGGCGAGAACCGCCTGGAAGTGCTCCACGATGTCGGTGTGCAGCGACCGGATCACGCACAGCTCGTCGGCCATCTCGCTCAGGCAGGGAAACAGCTCGCTGATCATGAGGCCGGATGCGCCGCAGGGACGAAACCGGAACGGGGAGCCGAGCAGCGGCCGGCGGCCGGCCTCATTGTCGCGCAGTCCGTTCGAGGGCACCGGCTTGCCGCTGTCACGCGTCAGCCTGGGCTTGTAATCAAACGTGTCGACATGCGAAAACCCGCCCGAGAGGAAGATGACAATCAACTGCCGGGCCGGTGCGTCGTGGTGGGGCCGGCGCGGGGCGACCAACCCCGCCTCCGCCTGCTCCGCAGCCTGCACCAGTCGCGCGTACCGCGCGGGAAAGGATGCCCCGGCAAGAGCCGCGGTGACCTTCAGGAACCCGCGACGGTCCGGGCCGTCATGGCGGCAGATGGAGCTGGCCATGTTTACAAGCCTCCCCAGGTTGGGCCGCGTCGCGGTACGACGCGCTCGCACGTTCAGTCGATGTACAGGAACTCGTTGGCGGTCAACAGGATACGGGCCAGGCTTGTCCAGGCTTCCAGCTCGGCCTGGTTCGCGGACGTCCCACTCCCCAGGACCGCCCAGGTGCAGTCCACGAGGTAGCGGCCGGCGCGCTCGGCCTCGCGAGCGGTGGCCGGGCGGCCCCAGGCAAGCTCCCAGGCCAGCGCCAGGCGATCGGGAACACCGACGTTCTCCCGCAGCAGCCTGCGAGCCAGTGCAGCGGACCGTTCCTGGACGAACGGGTTGTTCATGAGGAAGAGTGCCTGGATTGGCACCGTGGAGCGGGCACGGACGTCGGTCGAGGTGTTCGTGTCGGGTCCGTCGAAGATGGCCAGAAACGGGTGTTTCACCAGCCGCTGGGTCATCAGGAAAACGCTTCGCTGCCGGCTCGGGTAAACCACCTTGAAGGCGTTGTGCTGCGTCCAGTGCCACTCCTCGATGGGCGGAAATGGCTGGGCCGTGGGCCGTCGCAGATCGAGCTCACCGGAGACAAGAAGCATGGCATCGCGAATCGATTCCGCGTCCAGCCGCCGGCGCTCGAACCGCCAGAGAAGCTGGTTCCCGGGGTCGACCTGCTCGTTCCGCGGATGCGCGGCGCTGGAGAGCCGGTAGGTTCGAGAGAGGACGATCTGCCGGTGCAGATCCTTGATCGACCAGCCGCGGGAGATGAGCCGGGCCGCCAGCCAGTCGAGCAATTCGGGATGACTGGGAGCCTCGCCGCGGACCCCGAAATTCGAAGGCGTGGGCACGATCCCCCTTCCGAAATGGTACTGCCAGATCCGGTTGGCGATGACCCGGGCCGTGAGGGGATGGTCTGGCCGCGAGATCCAGTCGGCCAGCGCCAGGCGGCCGCTGGAACCGGGTGCAACCGCCGGCGGCGCAGGGCCTTCCAGGTATCCCAGGCGGGGAACTCCGCGCGGCACGATGGCTCCGGGCCGGCCCGGATCTCCGCCGCGCTGGAGCGCCGCGTCACGCGGCTTTCCCTCCGAGACGGCGTAGGCACACGGCAGGTCGGGCGGAAGGCCAAGGCGGCGCAGCCGTTCATGCTGCTTGCGCACGGAGGCCAGGCGTTCCGGATTCCGCTGCGGATCGCGCTTGAGTTCCTCGATCTGGCGTTCCAGCCATCGCATTTGTTCGTCGCGCGTACGCACCCTGCCGGCCACCTCGTCCGCGCCTGCGGTGGCGACGAATTTCTGGCGGGGGAATCCCTTGGTCTGGAGTTCTTCCGAGCCGCCGTAAGGGAAGTTCGTACTCTCGAAGATGCCGTAGAGTGCGTAATAGTCGCGCTGGAGGAAGGGATCATACTTGTGGTCGTGACAGCGCGCGCATCTCAGGGTGAGCCCCAGGAACGCCCTGCCCGTGGTCTCGATGGCATCCTCCAGCGTGAGATGCCAGAGCTCGTACGGGCCGGTGGCGTACCGGCGCGCCAGCGCCAGAAAGCCGGTGGCAACGATGGCCGCGTCGGCTCGCTCGCGGCTGCCCTCACGCGCCAGGATGTCACCGGCAAGCTGTTCGCGGACGAACTGGTTGAACGGCATGTCGCGGTTGAATGCGGCGATGACGTAGTCGCGGTAGCGCGCCACCTCGGGCACCGGGTAATCGGCATTGTCGCCGGCGGTGTCCGCGTAGCGTGCCACGTCCATCCAGTGCCGGCCCCACCGTTCTCCGTAGTGCGGCGAGGCCAGCAGCCGATCCACCACCCGGGCGAAGGCGTCGGCATGGCTGTCCGAAACGAACGCGTCGATCTCCTCGGGCGCTGGAGGCAAGCCGACCAGGTCGAAGGTGACACGGCGGATCCAGGTCCGCCGGTCAGCATCGGGCACCGGCTGGACGCCCTGTAACCCGCGTCTGGCGGCGATGAACCGGTCGATCGGGCTTTCCGACCAACCGGTCGGATCGGCCGGCGGCTGCACTGGCTTGACCGGCTCGAATGCCCAGTGCCGCACAGGTTTGCTCCGATCTGCCACGCGCGCTGGAACGGCCGATCGCGGCCAGGGCGCTCCCGCGGCAATCCAGCGCGAGAAGGCCGCGATGGTTGGCCCGGGCAATTTCCCGTCCGGAGGCATCTGGAGCGAGTCGTCACCATGCCCGATCGCCCGCACCAGCAGGCTCTCATCGGGACGGCCGGGAACGACGGCCGGCCCGCTGTCGCCCCCCCGGATCAGGTCCTCCCGGGTGCTCAGCTTCAATCCTCCGCTGGTCTTCTTGCCGCCGTGGCAAGGCACGCACGTCTGCACCAGCACGGGCCGGACCTGGATCTCGAATTCCTCGTCAGCGGCCGGCGGGGCAAGGCCCCCGCAAATGGCCGAAGTGGGCGCGCCAATCAGGGCGTGCAGAACGATGACCTGCATGAGGCGTGCGTTCGCCCTTCTCACGGGGTGGGTCCTCCCAGGAAGCCGTGCCGCCGCGCTGACCCATGGAATGTCAGAGAGCGGGATCATACCATGTTTGAGATCTGTTCAACAAGTTCGCTCCCCCCAGGTCACTCGGTCCAGATCGGAATACAGACATGGGCTCAACGGTGCCTCGACAACATCTCAACTGCGAAGCGGCTGGAGGTTCGGCGACCAGGATTTCGGGCGGGGTTGATCCGGTTGCAAGCGGATCGAGTCTGACACGGCGTCAGCTCGCCGGCGCACTGGCGGCCGGCCTGCCGCTGGCCCAGGCACTGGCGACGGCCGGCGCACCTGCGAACCGGCGCAGGCCGGCAATCGGCGCACTGGTTACCGAGTATCGCAAGGCATCGCACGGCCAGGGCATCGTCGATCGCTTCCTGGAGGGCTACGGGTGGCAGGGCCGGCACCACATGCCGGCCGTGGACGTCGTTGCCCTGTACGTGGACCAGAAGCCGCCAGGAGACCTCTCGCCTGAGCGGGCCGCGCGGCACCCGGAGCTGAAGATCTATCCCACAATTGCCGAGGCGCTCACCCGGGGGACGGGCACGCTTGCCGTCGATGGCGTGCTGCTGATCGGCGAGCACGGCAATTATCCCCGCACCCCCCGGGGGCAGACGCAGTATCCGCGATACGAGTTTTTCCAGCAGATCGTTGCGGTCTATCGCAGATCGGGCCGCACAGCGCCGGTGTTCATCGACAAGCACCTCTCGTGGCGCTGGGACTGGGCGCGGGAGATGGTGGACACGGCCCGCGCACTGGGCTTTCCGCTCCTGGCGGGCTCGTCCTTGCCGGTCACCTGGCGCATCCCCTCGGCGGAGCTTCCCTGGGGCACACGAGTGCGCGAGGCCCTGTGCCTCGGCTACGGGAACGTGGACAGCTATGATTTCCACGGCCTGGAATCGTTGCAGTGCTTGCTGGAGCGGCGCAGCGGTGGTGAAACCGGCGTCATGGCCGTGCGCGCCGTGCGCGGCAATGCCGTCTGGGAGATCCTGGCCGAGCAGGCCCGCAGCGAGCGCCGCGCCTTGCCGCAACTCGTCGAAGCATGCCTGTGCCGCAGTTTCACACTGGCGTCGGCTCGGCCCGGCTACGGCCACGTGCTGCCTGACCTCGCGCAGATGCGGTCGCTGGCGCCTGATCCCGTCATGTACCAGATCCAGCACGTCGACGGGACGAAGAGCACCCTGATCCTGCTCTCATCGCTGGTGAAGGATTTCACGGTGGCTCTCCGCATCGAGAACCAGGCCGAGCCATTCTCCACCCAGATGTACCTTCCCGGACTCAACCCCGGGCAGACCCTACCGAACTTCTTCAGCGCGCTGGCAAGGCACATCGAGACGCTGTTCCTGACCGGGAAGCCCCCCTACCCCGTGGAACGCACTCTGCTTACCACTGGAATCCTTTGCGCCGCGGTGGACTCGCTGAGTGCGGGACAGATAAGGGTCGAAACTCCTCACCTCAGGGAGGTCAAGTACCAGCCACCTCGGCAATCGCTGTTCGCCGGCTGCAAGGCCATGGACACGAAAGCAACCGAGAATCCGGAATGGCCCGCTCGGGAGGCCGCGCGGCCGCGCACCCGGAAGCTCGCGATCGTCACGACCGTCTGGCGGTACCTGTCGCACGCTCAGCACATGGGAGACCGGTTCCTTGCCGGTTACCCCTGGCACGGTCGATGGCACCACCCCCCGTTCGAGGTGGTCTCGCTCTACGTGGACCAGAAGCCGGCCGACGATCAGAGTGCCCAGCGCGCCGGACGTACGGCTTTTCGGTCTACCCCACCATCGCCGAGGCGCTGCGCTGCGGGGGGCCCGGGCTCGCCGTCGACGGTGTTCTGATCATCGCCGAGCACGGCGACTATCCGCGCAACGAAAAGGGGCAGACGCTCTACCCGCGCTTCGAGTTCTTCCGCCAGGCCGTGCAGGTTTTCGAGGCCGAGGGCCAGTCTGTTCCCGTGTTCAACGACAAGCATCTCTCGTACAGCTTCACGAAGGCGAAGGCCATGGTGGATGACGCTCACCGGCTGGGCTTTCCGCTGCTTGCAGGCTCATCGCTGCCGGTGACCTGGCGGCTGCCGGCCATCGATCTGCCACTGGGCTGCACCATCGAACAGGCCTTGATGATTGGCATTGGCGGTTCCGACGCCATGGACTTTCATGCCCTGGAGGCAATGCAGTGCATGCTCGAGCGCCGCGCTGGCGGCGAGACCGGCGTCCGGAGCGTGCAACTGGTGGAAGGTGACGGGGTCTGGAAGTCTGGTGATGCCGGGCGCTGGTCCTGGGAACTGCTCGCATCGGCCCTGTCGTGCTCCGACTCCATCCAGGGCCTGAGCGTGCGCGACGGCCGGACGCAGAACCTGGCGAAAAACGGAGCGGTCCAATCGCTGGTCCGGCATCCCGTCGCGTACTTCATCGAGTACCGGGACGGAACTCGGGCGACCCTGCTCATGCTCGACGGAGCGCTGGGAGACTACAACTTCGCGGCGCGGATTCGCGGTGTACGCGAGCCGCTCTCGTGCCAGTTCTTGCTGCCGCCGGTACCGAACGTTGCCTATTCCGCCTGCCTGATGCACCAGGTCGAGACCATGACGGCTTCCGGCAAGGCCCCCTACCCGGCCGAGCGCACCCTGCTGGTCAGCGGCGTGCTGGAAAGCTGTCTCGATTCCAGGCAGAAGTCCCACCGCCCGATCGATACGCCTCATCTCGCGGTCCGATACCCTGCCCCGCGAGATCCGTGTTTCTGCCGGGCATGAAAGCAGCGTGGGATGCCCGTTCAGGGAGGCTTTCTTCAGGGGCTCTCGTGTTAGGATGGTTTTCAATGATTGATCGATGTCCGGGGATGAGAGAGAATTCATGTCAGACCTGCTGACGGTAAGCAGGAGCATCTGGCGAGCGATCATGCCGCCAGCGCTCCGCGACACGCCTCCGGCAAGATGGATCAAGTCGTCGTATTTTCAGCTCCTTGGCAAGGAGTACCATGACCGCATCTACGATGCCGCTTATTTCGAGAGGGAGGTCGAGCACTCCGCAGCCCGCAGCGCTGAGATCATGGCCAGCTCGATCCTCGGCGATCTGGAACCGGCCAGCGTGATCGACGTCGGCTGTGGGACGGGCGCCTTGCTCGCGGTCTTCCAGCGCGGGGTGCCGGGTCTTCGGGCTGGAATACGCCGAGTCCGCACTGGAGTACTGCCGCCGCCGGAACCTCGACGTCCAGAGGTTCGACATCGAGCGGATGTCGGTTGTCGGGTTTCCATCCTATGACGTCGCGGTGAGCATGGAAGTGGCAGAGCACCTGCCCGAGAGCTGTGCCGACCGCTACGTCGCGCTGCTGACGACCGTCGCGCCCTGCGTCGTGTTCACGGCAGCCACGCCCGGGCAGGGCGGGACGGACCATGTCAACGAGCAACCGCCCGCTTACTGGATCGCCAGGTTTCAGAGCCGCGGATACGCCTGCGAGCACGATCTGGCCGATCGCTGGAAACAGGCCTGGGAGCGATCTGGCTCCGTATCGAGGCACTACATCAGCAATTTGCTCGTGTTCAGGCGCCTCGCGAGAGGTGGTGGCCCCGGGCGCGGCGCAGAGGGGTCAGCTCGAGAGTGCGGACTCCATCGGCGGCGAGTGAACGTCGATCGACCGGCAGGTCTCCAGGTAGCGTTTCATCTTGCGCCGGCGTGCCGCCTCCAGAAAACGCCTCAGTACTCGCTGAAACGGCCTCGCGGAGGAGGGCGCGAGTGCGCCTGGCGCTCGAGCCAGTCCAGGCGGTCCGGCCGCAGCTTCAAGAAATAAGAGCGAAGCACGTCCCAGTTGGGCGCGAACATCGCGTCGTGGTAGTGCACGACGCGGGCGGTCTCCAGGCCGCGGTATTCGCTGTCCTGCGATCTCGAGGCAACCACGAAGTTGTGAGACCGCGGCAATTCGGACCAGGAAGCACGCGCGGTGAACGGGGCCAATGTCAATGCCACCGTCTCACTGTAGAAAAGGCTGCCCGAGGCGACGAGCTGCGAGTCCATGAGGACTTCCAGGTTCCGGAGGTAGTGCTCCACGACCAGCGAGCTACGCCGCATGCGGAAGACACCGGCCTGGATGCAGTAACGGAAGCACTGGCCAGCCGCGGTGACCCACGGCAGCTCGTCAAGGTTCAGCGCGAAAAGATCGCAGACCGCTTTCCAGTAACGATCGCAGGGATGTCCTGGACCGGAGGTCGCCAGGTCGCCCCAGGTCAGACATGCGGCGAAGTCGGAGTCATCCTCCAGGAACGCCGCGGGCTCGTCGAGAATGACCACGTCGGCATCCAGCCAGACCAGGGTCCTCGCGTTGCAAGCCTCGCGTGCGGCCACCATCGCCAGCGCCTTGTTCGTGAATGCGTACCATGCGTACGGATGGCGGAAATTGCAGCTCATGTGAGTGACGTCGAGCCGGTTGAATGCCCGCAGAGTTGGCCGGTGCAAGGGCGGAGCGAGCCGCGGCGAAACACACAGGATCGGCGCATTCGCCAGTCGTCCGCCCCACTTCCTGAGGCTCTCCGCCATGAGCAGAACCTGCGCCTCCAGCGCCCCATTCGGCTCCACGGCCGTCACGAATGCCGTGTCTTCGTTCCGGCAACTCAAATTCATGGAAGGATTCCCCTGAATCCCGCGACTCCCGCGCGCGGCGGGCGCAAGCGATCCGCACCGGCCATCGGTCTGTCGCTCTCCTATTCGGCTATTCATGTTAAATGAACCTCGCGATGATAACCATTTCAAGTTACCCATGAATTTCAATTCATGTTTATGCTTGTTTGATTGCTTGCTGAGACCGGGGCACCGCATCGCAACCGCGTCTGTCGCGCAGTTCGAGCACCCCACCGCCCGCGTGGCGCAGGATGCGAACCCTTGACGCATGCCCTGGAGCCGGGCTATGTTTAACAAACGTCATACCACCTGCGCCAGGACCGCCGCCCGCGGTTGCTGCGCGGCACGAAATCCAATCTGAAACCGGATCCGGAGGAATTCACCGTGGCCCACCAGAAGTGCTTGCTGGTCCGGCGCGGCAATGGGTCCCTGATCTGGGGAACGCGCCTAGCCTGCGTGCTGACGGCCATGGCCTGTGCCGTGGAAGGGCACGGTGCGGAGTCGCCGGGGCCGGTCCGAAAGCCGGTCAGCTATCGCAACGACGTTGCGCCCTTGCTGTCCCGTGCCGGCTGCAACATGGGGTCATGCCATGGCAACGCATCGGGCAAGGGCGGTTTCCGGCTCAGCTTGCGCGGCGACGATCCGGATTTTGACTTCCAGGCGATCACACGAGAGCTGCTCGGCCGGCGCGTGTCGGTCGCGGCGCCCGACCAGAGCCTGGTACTGCTGAAGCCCACGGGATCCGTGCCGCACGAAGGGGGGATACGCTTCGCGGCCGGATCGGACGAGGCCCGGACGCTGCGCGACTGGATCGCCGCCGGGGCCAGGGACGACAAGGAGACCGCTCCACGCCTCCAGTCCATCTCCGTCGCGCCGGAGACGATCATCAGCTCCACTGCGAACCGCCGGGAACAGCTCCACGTCACGGCCCGGTTCGCTGATGGCTCGACGCGCGACGTCACGCGGCAGGCGTGCTTCGATCTCAGCGACCCGACACTGGCCGCCGTCTCGGCGACCGGCGTGGTGACGGCCCATCATCCGTGCGAGCTGGCTGTGGCCGTGCGCTACCTGCGCGGCCGCGCCGTCTGCCGCATCGCCTTCCTCCCCGACCGGCCGAACTTCGCCTGGTGCGGCCCGCCGCCGGCCAACCAGGTCGACGAGCACGTCTTTCGCAAGCTGCGGCTGCTGAAGGTTAACCCATCGCCCCTGGCGGGGGACGAGGTCTTTCTCCGCCGCGCGTTCCTCGATGCGATCGGCCGGCTC
Organism: uncultured Planctomycetaceae bacterium; assembly: GCA_963833985.1. Classification (GTDB taxonomy): domain Bacteria; phylum Planctomycetota; class Planctomycetia; order Isosphaerales; family Isosphaeraceae; genus Aquisphaera. The sequence continues at coordinate 2,474,956 of CAWIAD010000002.1, read as the reverse complement.
CCCGAACCGGCCGAGGTCCGCGCCTTCCTGGATGATCGAGGTCCGGCGAAACGATCGAAGCTCATCGACCGCCTGCTCGAACGTCCCGAGTTCGCGGACTTCTGGGCGCTGAAGTGGGCTGACCTGCTGCGCAACGAAGAGAAGACCATGGGAGCCAAGGGGGTCTGGGTCTTACAGCGCTGGCTGCGCGACCAGATCGCCGCCGACGTGCCGCTCGACGAGATGGTGCGGCGGATCGTCTCCGCCCGCGGTTCCACCTGGAACAACCCCCCCTCCAGCTTCTATCGCACCAACCGCGACCCCACGGCCGCGGCCGAGGCCGTGGCGCAGGTGTTCCTGGGCGTCCGGCTCCAGTGCGCACGCTGCCACAACCATCCGTTCGACGACTGGACGCAAGACGACTACTACGGCCTGGCGGCCTGCTTCTCAACGGTGAAGCACAAGGAAATCAACAACACGCGCCGGGACAACCTGGACAAGCACGAGATCAACGGCGATGAGGTCATTTACCTGGCCGGCTCGCCCGGCATGGTCCAGCCGCGCAGCCGGACGACCCTGCCGCCCACCCCCCTGCACTCCGCGGCGTTTCGCACGGAGCAGGCGTTCACGCCCATCGACCAGCTTGCGGACTGGCTGACCCGCGACAACCGCCAGTTCACGCGCAACCTGGCAAACCGGACCTGGTTCCACCTGATGGGCCGGGGCATCGTCGAACCGGTGGACGACTTTCGCGCCTCGAACCCCCCCGCGAATACAGAGCTGCTCGAGGCCCTGGCCGACACGCTCCAGAACCACGGCATGCGGCTGCGGCCGCTCGTCGCACTGATCATGAAATCGGCAACGTACCAGCTTGCGGCGACCCCGAACGCCACCAACGCCGGCGATGTGGCGAATTTCGCGCGGGCCTCTGTGCGGCTCCTGCCCGCCGAGGTGCTGCTCGACGCCATCAGCCAGGTCCTCGAAGTTCCGGACCGCTTCCCCGCGGCTCCCCGCAGCCTCCGCGCCACCCAGCTTCCCGGGGCCGCGATCGAGATCGGCTTTTTGAAGGTCTTCGGCAAGCCGGAACGACTTCTCACGTGCGAATGCGAACGATCAGAAACGACGACACTGGCACAGGCGTTCCAGATGATCAACGGCCCGGCGGTGCGCCGCAAGCTGGACGATCCCGGCAACCGGCTGGCGACACTCGTGGAGCGGCACGCCCGGTCCGAGGCCATCCTCGAAGAGCTCTTCCTGGCCGCGCTCGCGCGCCGGCCGACCGGCGCGGAGAAGGCGGCAATCCTGGCTCGCGTGGCGCGCGCCGAGCGCCTGCGCGACGTGTGGCAGGACGTGGCCTGGGCGGTGATCAACAGCAAGGAATTCCTGTTGCGGCATTGAGGGAGTCCCAGCCATGGCGCGTGCCTGTGGAGATTATCGAGCCGCCTGCCGGTTGTCGCGGCGTGCCTTGCTGCGTGCGGGAACCGCGGGCATCGCGGGGCTGAACCTGGGCCAATGGCTGAGCGCCGCGGAGAGGGGCAGCAGCCTCCGGCCGCGCGCGCGGAACATCATCTTCCTGCACCAGTTCGGCGGCCCGTCACACATCGATACGTTCGACATGAAGCCGGGTGCGCCTGACGGGATCCGCGGCGAGTTCCGGCCGATCGCCACCGGCCAGCCCGGACTCACGATCACCGAGCATCTGCCGCGCTTCTCCACCGTACTGGACCGCTTTGCGCAGGTGCGCTCGGTGCACCACAAGATGCGGAACCATAACTCGGCCACCTACTACAGCCTGACCGGGCATGCCCCGCCGCTGGACGACATCCGCCTCCGCGATACGCAGGAGCTCTACCCCGCCTACGGCAGCACCGTCGCACGCCTGCGGCCGGCTGACGACCCGGCGATGCCCAGCTTCGTGGCGTTTCCCCACGTCCTGCGCGATGGCAGCGTCACGCCCGGACAGCACGCCAGCTTCCTGGGCAAGGCGTTTGATCCGTTCTTCATCGGCCAGGACCCCAACCGCGCCTCGTTCCGGCTTCCCGAGCTGACCCTGCCCGAGCACCTGCCCCTGTCTCGCCTTGATGACCGGCGAAGCATGCAGCAGCTCATCGACGCTCAGACCGATCTCGAGACCTGGTCGGAAACGGCCCGGGGCATCGACGCGTTCTACAGCCGCGCACTGACCATGCTGGCCGCACCACGCGTCAAGCAGGCGTTCGACCTGTCGCACGAGCCCGCCCGCCTGCGCGACGACTACGGCCGTACCACGTACGGTCAAAGCTGCCTGCTGGCCCGCAGGCTCGTCGAGGCCGGAGTGCGGTTCGTCTCGGTCTATTACTCGGCCTCGATCGGCGGCAAAGGCAATGGCGGCTGGGACACGCACGGCGATAATTTCAACCAGCTCAAGCAGAGGCTTCTGCCCATCACCGACCAGACAGTCCCCACGCTCATCCGCGACCTTGCCGCCCGCGGTTTACTGGAGGAGACACTCGTGGTCTGGATGGGGGAGTTCGGGCGTACGCCCAGAGTGATGAACACCAAGCAGTTCGGCCCGGACGGGCGCGATCACTGGCCCTTCTGCTACACGGTTCTCTTCGCCGGCGGCGGAACCATCCCCGGCGCCGTGTTCGGCTCCAGCGACCGCCTCGGCGCCTACCCCGCGGCCGACCCGGTCACGCCCGACGACATCGCCGCCACCATGTACTGGTGCTCGGCATCGACCCGGCCACGGAGGTTCACGACGGCCTGAATCGGCCCTTGCCGATCGCGGCCGGCCAGCCGATCACCGCGATCTTCGGGTGATTCGTGCCCGCGAGCTCAGGTTTCCAGGCCAGCGGCCGAGAGTCGGACTACGGTCCCTTGCTCGGGCAGGCTCTCCAGTGAGATCGTCCCGCGATGCCTGCGCCAGATGCTTCGGGCAATGGCCAGGCCGATGCCGCCATGGTCCGGCTTGGTACTGTAGAACGGCTCGAAGGCACGCTGTAGCGCCTCGTCTTCCATACCTGAACCGTCGTCGAGAATCTCCACGGACAGCCAGTTCTGCGCGTCGGTCCGGGTGGAGATCGTGATGGTTCCCGTGCCCTGCGGGAACGACTCGACGGCATTCAGGAAGAACTGCCGGAACATCGCCCGCAAAGCTTCGGCATGGCCGCGGATGGGCGGCACCGGTTCCAGCTTCAGGACCCAGTTCGCCGCCGATGCAAGCCTGGCCTTCTCCGCGGCGACCAGTTCGGCGAGCAGGCGATCGAGCTGAACGAGCCCCGTTGCCCGACCCGACTCATCCAGTTCGATCGCCGTGCATTCGTGGCTGAAGTCGATCAACCGCCTGGCGGTGCCGGCCGCATCGAGCGCAGTGCGGATGATCGTGTCGATCCTGTGGAGGATCTCCTGATGAGATTGTGCCCCCCCCGATTCGGTGAGCGTGCGCACAATCTCCCCCTGGCTGACAATCGTGCTGAAACAGTTGATGATGAGATGCCCGGCTGACGAGCAAAGATGGCCCAGGTAGGGTCTGAGGTCCGTCCTGTCCATGGTTTCACCTTGGGGCCGTGACGGCCGCAAAGAACACTTGCGCCTCACAACCGTGCAATTGTCATGCCTCCACACGAGGCTGGTGCGACCGCCGCAACCATCCGCAGCATCGCCGCGTCTAGCGAATGATCCTTGCCTCGACCCAGTCGGCCAGGTCGCGAACGTCGCCCCGCTCACCAAACTCGGTGACGAGGATCAGCAGCCTGGCATTGCCCAGGTCGATATCAATGCCCCGCGGCGCGTCCCTCGCGGAAAGCGGGGGCGACGTGAACCTCGGGTTTCGATCGGTCAACACGCGAAAGACCACATTGCCCAGCGGCCCCGCGCGATCGTCCACACCCACGAGCGCCTGGAAGCGGCGGTCGCCGGGCTCGATCTTGTAGGCCAGCAGCGTCTGGCTTTGCGTTCCCAGCCCGCGATCATAGGTCTGTCCGCCGAGCTGGAAGAGGTGGCCGTCCACGGTGCGATCGCTGCGCACAGGGCGCGGTGCGCCCAGGTAACCGGAGTTGCTCTGCGCGGCCACCTTGCGCTCGGTGAGATAGACCACCGCGTCGGTACGCGAATCGAGACGGGCCAGTTCGGCCAGTGGCAGGGAGACGGTCTGGCCGAACCGCGTGGTCGCGAGCAACTGTCCCCGCTCGATCCGCGCCGGTGACGCCGAACCGCGAGCCATCGGTCAAGGTCAGATCAAGGTACGCGGCTGGACGCTGGGGGTAGGCGACCAGCGCCGGATCAAACCCCACGGCGACCACCCCGGTGCGATCGATCTCCACGGGCTTGGCGTCAACCTGGAGCCTGACGGCGCGGTCATCGAGACCGAGGAACCCGCCGGTCATGCGGTCGCCGTTGGCCATCCAGACGACCTCGGTGGTCCTGGGTTCGCCGGCCACACGGTTCCAGAGCTGGTCGAACCCTTCCGACTCACCGGGCGCGGTGAGAACCAGCCCGAGGATGGACTCCAGCGGAACCGCGAGCTTGCCGAGTGCCGACTGGGATTGCACCTCGACGGCGGTATCGGTCGATGCGCCAACGATCACCCGCATCAGGCGGTCGCCCTCGGGCAGCAGGACATGAGAGCCCTCGACCGCCAGGGTGGGCACGCGGGGATCCCGCGTGAGCTTGACCAGGGTGCGGAGTGGCAGCTCCAGCTTCTGCTTTTCGTCCACCGCCAGGACGACGGAATCCGCCGTGAAGCCCTGAAGCTTCCCCGCGACGCTGGTGCCATCGACCCGGAGGCCGCGAAAGACCGGGCCGCCGGCCGCAGGCGAGGCCTCGCCTGCCATTCCACGCGCACCGCCTGATCCGGCGGCGGTCCCGAGCGCGACGGCAACTGCCAGAGAGAGCAAGCCGAACCGGTGACGACCACGCACACGCAACATGACGGCCTGGACCTCGCGCGGTTAACGCTGGAAGATGGGCAGGTAATTGTTGGGGATTTGCAAGATGATGAGGGCCATCGCCGTACCGTACTCGTTGCAGATGCTGTCGGTCCAGTAGCCCGACGTGGACTGGCGGCGGAGCAACTCGGCGCGGATCGCCGGGAACCATTCGGTCCAGTCCTCACCCCCGCGGATCCACATCGCCTGGGCCGCGTAGTAGTGGCCGTAATAGTAGTGGCTGTATCGGCTGCCCAGCTTGATCTCTTTCATGTACTGGCGAAGATAGGAGATTCCGTCACGAATTTCCTTGTTGTCGTACTCGCCTGCACTTTGCAGGGCGACCACTCCCGCGGCCGAGCGTGGAAAGGCGCTGGCGCCTCCCTGGAGCATGTAGCGGAAGCCGCCGTCCGGGTTCTGAGACTGCTTGACGTAGCGAATGCAGGCTTCGACCGTCTCCTTGGGGACGTACAGGCCCGCGTTGCGTGCAGCGCGGAGGGCGTTGATCTGGCAGATGGTGACCGAGAGATCGGCATCCCTGCGCACCGGCTGATAGCGCCAGCCACCCTCGTTATTCTGCGTATCGATGATCAGCCGCACGGCTTTCTGGAGCTTCTCGCGGATGTCCGCCCGGTGCGTCATGCCGTAGGCTTCGGCAAGGAACAGGGCCCCGAAGCCGTGCGAGTACATCGGGCCGTGCGTCGACGAGGATGCCACGGCGATGAAGCCTGAGGGCGAGGTGTTCTCCATCACGTAGCCAAGGGCCTTGTCGATCTGGGGACCGTAGGGGCCGCGGCCGGGGCTGGAGCCGTTGGACATGAACGCCAGGCCGGCCAGGCTGGTCACGGCGATGTTGCCCCGGTAGGTTCCGGTGCCGAACGAGCCATCGGCGTTCTGTGCGTGGGCAAGCCATTCCAGGCCGCTCTCGATGGCCTTGTCGGTGTCGGGCGTGAGCATCTCGGCGGTGCCTTCGGGAACGTCCCCGCGCCGGCCCTCCCCGAAGGCGCCCACTGACTTGGAGTTTTCCTTACCGGCACCGTCAGACTTCGTCTGGGCCGTGGCGCTCCGGCTCGCCAGCATGCCGGCCAGGGCAATGGCCGCCACGAGGAACAGATGCCAACTGGCCATGATGTCTCGCCGTTTCATGGATCAGTCCCCCCGCACCAGGCGCTGCTTGGCAACCGAAAGGTAATAGCGGCGGATCAGCTCGGCCTTCGTATCGAGCGCTTCTTCCTTGAAGCTGTTCTCCATCTCTTGCCTCAGCTCCGGAGGCAGGTGGCCCCAGACGTCCTGTCCGCCGGCCGGGGCATGGCGGTCCGAAGGTTTCATGGGTTTCATGGGTGGTGCTCCGGCGGCATTGGCGCCGGGGTTCTGCCCTTGCTGGTTGCCGGGCTTCTGCCCGGGCTGCCGCACCATGCGCATGGCCATCGAGCCGGACGAGCCCGACTGCTTGATCTGCTGGATCAGGGTCTCGATCCGCTTGACGATCTGCTTCTGCCTGGACTGCGTGTCATCGCCGGTCTCCGGCTTTCCCAGGCGCTGCTCGACGTCACGCATCTCCTTGATGATCTCGCCGAGCGGGCCAGAGCCGTCTTCCTGCTGCTCGCGGTTCTTCTTCCGCTTCTTGCCGAGCAACTCCTCGAGCTTCGCATCGAGCTCCTTGTCCTTGCCCTCGAGCCCCTGCTCTGCGGACCTGGGCTTGCTGCTGGGTTTGGTCTTGTGCTCAGGGCCTCCACCGGCGTCAGGCCGTGACGGGCCGTCGGGCTCGACGGGCTGGGACCGCGAACGCGAGTGCTCCTCGGCCGCCGGCTCGTCCCTGGTCTCGCCGAGCTTCTCGAGCAGCTCGTCAATTTCCTTGTCTTGCGTCGCGACCTCGCCGGAGCCGTTCTTGCCGCCACTGGCAGCCTTCGTGGCGGGCTTGCCGTCCTTCCCTGCCTTCTCGCCGCGGCTCGGTGCGATCGTGCCGGACGGCCTGGCAGCCGCCTTACCGTCGGCTCCCGCGGTCTGCGGCTTCGAGCCCTGCGATTCTTTTTTCGACGTCAGGTCGCCGCCGGGACGCTCCAGCTTCTGGAGCAGGGAATCGAGCGCCTCGTCCTCGCTCTTGCCGGTCTCCTCGGCGCCTGCGGGGCCGCACCAGGCGATGGCGGTGGCCAGTGCGAGGGCCGGCATCAGCATCCGATCGAAGATCATGGTCATTCCTCCCCGTCGTCCCGTCTGGGCTTGGTCAGATCGCGCACGAGGTCGGCCAGAGCGCCCTGGTCGGTGGCCAGCCGGTCGGCGTCCCTGGTCTGGTCGGGCGTCAGCTTCTGGTTTCTCCGCCGCAGCTCGTCGAACGCCTCGGTCCGCTCGTTGAGCTCTTGCTGCAAGGTCTTGAGCATCTTGAGCTGCGCCGTCGCGGGAATCCCGTCGCCTCCGTTCTGGCCGGCCCCGCCTCCTCCTCCACCGCCGCCACCGCCCCCTCCGCCGCCAGCCTGCTGCTTGGCCTCATCGGCCTTGAGCGCATCAATGAGCTGCTGGTAACGGTGCGCCGCCGACTTGATAGCCTTCTGGGTTTCTTCGTCGGTCTTGGTGGCCTGGAGCCGCTCGGCCGCCTGCTCCATGTTCTCGGCGGCCTGCTTGAGTGTCAGCGAGAAGACAGGCGCACCTTCAAGCTGTTCAACAAGCCCGGTCGTCTCGTCCTTCAGCCCGGACTGGATCTGTCCCAGACCGCGGACCCCGGCACGCTGAGCGATGGTGAGCTTGCCGTCGGCCTGCTTGCGGAGATTGTCGTAGCTTTCGGTATCGGTGACCATCTTGGCCTGCCGCTCGGCGAGTGACTTGAGCTGGTCGCCCATGCGGGCAAGCTGCTCCATGGCCAGCCGCTCCTTGGCATCCTTGCGGTCCTGCTCGAGCTCGTCCTGGGCGTCATTCAGGTCAGCCAGGGCTTCTTCCTCGTTCTTGTCTGCCTCATCTCCCTGGTCCTGGTCGAGCTCCTGCTGCGCCTTGGACATCTTACCCGAGGCATCCGAGGCCGCCCGTCCGGCCCGGTCGGCGGCCAGCTTGGCCAGCCTCTGGAGCTGCCGCTTGAGCTCCTGCTGAATCTGCTCCTGCTCCTTGGCCAGCTTCTTGAGCTGGTTCTTGCGCTCCTGGGCGTTCGGGTTTTGCTTCGCGTCGCGCGTGGCCTTGAGGTTCTGGGCCTGCCGCTTGCGCAGCTCGCGCATCTCGGATTCGGCCTTCTTCAGCTCCTTGACCAGCCGCGATAGCTCGCGCTCGCGGCGGTTCTGCACCGCGTCGACAAGCTCGCGCAGCTCCTGGCGGGCCTTGTCCTGCTGGGCGCGAGCCTGGCCCATCTGGTTCTTGTCGAGCTGCTCGGCGGCCTGCCCCATCTTGCCGCTGGTCCCTTGCTGGCGGCTCTTGCTGGCGGCCTCGCGCATTGCCGAGGCGGCCAGCGGATCAGACTCCTCCAGCCGCTTGCCCAGGTCGTCCATGCGCTCCTGCAAGTTCTGGAGATTCTTGGCCAGATCGGACTGACGTGAGGAGAGGTTGCCCAGCTCGGCCTTCTGTTCTTGCGAGAGGGCATCGGCCGACTTGCCCATCAGGTCGGGACGGGTGGCCGCCTCGGCCGCCTGCTTCATCGTCTCTTCCTGCTTCTTCAGCAGGGCCTGCGCATCCTTGACCACGCCCCGGTAGCTCTCGAACTCGCCCAGGCTCTCGAGCATCTTCTGAAGCTCGTCGGCGATCGCCTTCTGATTCGTCTTCGCTTCCGCGAGCGAGCGGCGGGCGATGTCTTGCGGCGCCTGCGACGCCGGATTCTTCGCGCCCTCCTGGGATGGCTGCGACGCCTGGTTCTTCGTGCCCTCCTGGGATGGCTGCGACGCCTGGTTCTTCGCGCCCTCCTGGGATGGCTGCGACGCCTGGTTCTTCGTGCCCTCCTGGGATGGCTGCGACGCCTGGTTCTTCGCGCCCTCCTGGGATGGCTGCGACGCCTGGTTCTTCGTGCCTTCCTGGGATGGCTGCCCGGCAGTCTTCCGGCTCTCGGCGGGGTCGTTCGCCGGCTTGCCGGCAGCCTGGGCGGGCGTCTGCCGGCCGGCGGCGTCTTGCTGGTCGGCCGCCCTGGACGCCTGCGAGTTCCTGGACGGACCCTGCGTGGCGTCCGGCGGGGGAGTGGCGTTCTTGCCGGACTCCTGGGGCTGGCCGTCCTGCGGCTTCTGGCCCTGGTCCTCGCGGCCGGCGGGTGTCGGCTGCGATTCCGGGATCTGCGCCAGGCTCTTGCCGGCCTGGCTGAGACCCTGTTCGGCGGGGCCGAGATGGCGGTCGCGGAGCATGGCAAGCTGGCCCAGCATGTTCTGCATCTGCTGCTGGGCATCAGGGTTGGCGATCTTGAAATTACGCAGATCATCGAGCAGCCGGCGCAGCTTCTGCTCGAGCCCTTCATCGCGGTTGCTCATCCGGCTGCCCACCTGCCGCTGGATCAGGCCGGCATTGTTCAGGCTGTCGCGCTGGGTGCGCGGCAGGCGGTCCGTCCGCGCGAGCGTACGCGCGGCGTCCTCGACCGGGGTGATCGCCTGGCGCTGCATCGCGAGAATGCGGGCAATCTCCTCACGCAGCTCGCGGCGGCCGTCGTCGAGCTGCCGGGAGGCGTCTTCCTTGGAGACGATCCGCAGCCTCAGCTCGCGGCTCTTGCCCACATTCGGTCCGCTCACCGTATCAAAGTCACGTGCGTCGGCATGCAGGGTGATGATGGAGCCGATCGCCAGCTTGAGCGGAGCCAGGCTCCACTCGTAGGCGATCTCCTGGTGCTTGACATAAGCCGGCTGGGCCAGCTGGGGCTCCTGGGCGGGCGCCGACCAGAGCGGGATGACCACGGCGTCGTGAGGTTCGGAATCGCCTGTGGAGATCTTGTACAGCAGCCGCGCTGAATGGATGCCAAAGTCGTCGTCCACCTCGAGATGGATCGGTACCAGGGCGTCCGCGGGGACGTCGCGATCGCTCCGCGGTTCGTCCATGACCACGCGCGGCGCCTCGTCCTTGAACATGCGCACATCGTGGCGCACGGAGTCGCGGTCGCGGAACCCTTCGGTGTCCTTGAGTGCGAACCAGAACGACACGTTCTCCTTGACCGGGAAGCTCGCCTGAAAGCTGGTTTGACCGGGCCCAAACGCAACTTTCTGCGGGGAGGACCGTTCACCCAGGAACAGCTCGGCGGACGCCAGCGCCTTGTTCACCTGCGCGTCGAGCTCGACGCGAGTCCCCTCGAGAACCCGGAACGAGGTGAGCCCGGCGGCCAGGGTCTGGGTTCCCAGCCCCGTGTACTGGGGCGAGACGAGGCGGATATTGAGCCGGCTGATGGCCGGAGGAGGAACCACCTTGACCTCGACGTCGCGGATCGACGTGCTGTCGTCGCCGCCGGCCACCGAGAACTTGAACGGCTGGTTGACCGTCTCGATGCGGCCGCGGAAGGCGCCCCCGTCGCCGGGCCGAAGCGGCTCGGTGATCTCTTCGCCGTCGAGGAACCGGTAGCTCACCCGCGCGGTGTCCGGGATGCGATCGCCGCGGCGCACCTGGACCGCCAGCGCGAACGAGTCACCACGGGCGATCTTCAGGGTCGTTCCGGCCTCGTCCAGAGCCAGGTGCGTTTGCTGGGGCCAGCGATCTCCGGCCCAGGGAACGAAGAGCCGCTTGAGGGCGAGCCGGCTGGACGCGGGGTCAAAGACGCCGAAGAGCCCGGCCAGGGCCAGGCAGCCCAGCGCCATGGCGGCCGCGCGGAGGATCGGCCGGCGGTCGATGGCCTGGCGAAAATCAATCGCCCGGGTCTCCTCGATGGCCTGCTTGATGGTCGCCGCGCGGAGGGCGGGCGAGCCGAAGCGATCGTCCTCGGGGCTCAGCCGCAGGAACTGGATCGTGCTGGCGAGACGGTCGTGCAGGCCCGGCCAGCGCTCTTCGATCCGCATGGCGATATCGAGGTCGGCGAACCGCACGAACAGCGGCCGCAGGACGAGTTTCAGGAGCACCCAGAGCCCGGCCGACGCCACCGCGACCAGCAGCGCCAGGCGAACGAAGACGTCAAGATGGAACAGCCAGTCCGCCAGTCCGGCGAGGATCACCAGCGGCACCACTGCGGTGACCAGCCAGCTCACGCCGTGAAAGACGAGCAGCCTCCGGACCTGTCCGCGGAGGGCGGCGATTCGAGACTCCAGCAGGCGTACGCTCATCGACCCCTCCCGGCCCAAGTAAGAGTGTGGTGGGCCCCCACCCGGTGAGTCCCGGGCGGAAACGCGTGGCTCGATTCGATCTGTCCGGACGGCGGTTCGGCAATCATCTGAGGTCACCTACCAAGTGAGCAACGATCATACCATCTGCTTGCGTTTCCGGAGAACCCACTCCAGGGTGATCAGGGCCAGGAACAGGCCCAGCACCGGATACGTGTTCCAGAGCGGGATCGGCGGGTCGGTATCGAGCGGGACCTTGGACGGCCTGGGCAGGTCCTGTAACAGGGAATCGGCGGCAAGGGGCGTGTAGAACTTGCCCCCGGTGGCGGCCGCGGCCCGGACCATCTCGGCCTCGTTCATCTGCACCCGCTCCAGCTCGCTGGCCGGCGCCTCGACTCGGAAGCTCGCGGTGGGAATCGGGCCGTCAAGGATGGGCGGAGGCAAGAGCCGCACCTCGTACTCCCCCTCGGTCGCCTGCGGCAGCGCCCCCTCGAAGACATTGCGGAGGCCCGTCAACTGGTTGAGCGTCAGCTTCCGCGGGCTGGACCCGTTGCGCTCGATCTGTACCGTGACCGACCCCGTGGCGGGCGCGAGGCCGGGGTTGGGGAAACGCACCCGCAGCCGGATGGGCTGCCCGCGCTCGTACTTCACGCGGTCGGTCTGGATCTCCGCCTGCCGCTGGCCAACCAGCTTCGAGCGCGCCAGGAAACGGATGGCCTGGACCCAGAACCGGCCGAAGTAGCGGTCGCCGGAGCGGAACCGCCAGCGCCAGGTGTCGTCGAAGGCATGGAACATGGCCTTGCCGGCGCCCGCGAACTGGTAGAGATCCAGAGGCAGCTTGCCCTCGCTCCCCATGGCGGTGGGGTGCTCCGCCAGCACCAGGGCCGCGGGCTTCTTGCGGGGCGCCTCGAAGTACCAGTACAGCATGGGCAGGTTTTGCCAGATCAGTGCGCTGGCCGCCTCGCTGTCGCCAAAGCGGAAGATCGGGCTCGAGCGTCCCTCGACGGTGAGCTCCGGCCGGTACGCGCTGAGCGCATTGCCCACCGCCGTGGGGTTGCGGGCATCGGCCAGCTCGATCGGCAGCAGCAATTCCAGCGGCGTGCCGCGGTAACCGAGCGGGTTGAACGTTTCGCCGGCCACGAACAGGATGCCCCCTCCCTTGTCGGTCACGAACTCGGAGAGGTTCTGCATCTGCGAATGGCTCAGGAAGCCCGGATCGGCATCGCCCACGATCACCACGTCGAAGGCGAAAAGCTCATCCTTGGCGGCGGGGAAGGTGGGCAGGGCCGATCGGTCCTGCTCGCTGTACTCGGGATCCGAGGAGAGCAGCACGACCGAGAGGTCGATCGTCTCCTCGCGCTCGAGGTAGTTCTTCAGATACCGGAACTCATACCTCGGCTCGCTCTCCACCAGCAGCACCTTGAGCTTTTCCTTGCGCACGGTGACGGCCCGCTCGATCCGGTTGTTCTCGACCTGAAGCTCGCGCGGCTTCGGCTCCACCTCCAGCACGAACGTGCGCTCGCCGGTGGTCCTGGGACGGTGCACCAGCTCCACGCGTCTCGGCTGGCCGTCGGCGGGCGCTTCCACCTGCACCTGGGCCAGCTCGCGCGGCCCTGGGGTCGGGGCTCGCCGGGTCCTTCTCGAGCAGCCGGACTGTGACGCTCTGCCCCTGGAAGCCGCGCGCAGCAGCTTGGCCTGGAAGCGAACCGCGTCATCCACGAAGACCACGTCGTCGACGAGCAGCTCGGTGAGCTCCAGGTCGCGTGCCGGCTCGGCGCTGCCCATGCCCACGATGAACATGGGAACCCCCTTCCGCGCCGCCATCTCGGCAGCCTTGGCCAGCCCTTCCCCCTCGGTGGTCTGGCCGTCGGAGAGGAGCACGATCGCCGACGGCGGTGCGCCGCGCAGCTCGGTGAGCACCTGCCGCGTGCTGTCACCCAGGCGGGTCTGGCTACCGCTTCCCTGGACGGCCCGCAGCTTTTCCAGGGCCTCCGGAATGTCGCCAGGGCGGTCCACCTCGGCGAGCAGCCGCGCGGAATTGGACACCAGGTAAAGACGGACCTTGTGCTGCTTCTGGAGCTCCTGGAGCAGGTGGGCCTTGTCCTTCATGAGCAGCCCCTTGGAGATCTCGATCCTGGGCACGTCGCTGGCGGCCAGAGCGGCGCCGGCTGCTGTGCCCGTGTTGCCGGCAGCAGTGCTCGCCGCCGATGGAGCCGACGCCTGACGCGCCAGCGCCTGGAGCGCCGCGCGGGTCTCGGTGCGCTCGTACTGGTCGGCGATCTGCTGGCTCGCCGAGTCGTCGATCAAGATCGTCAGGTAGGGCAAGCCGGTGCGTTCCACCGAGAGCACCGCCTCGGAGATCATCAGCACCAGGAGCAGCAGCAGGCCGATGCGGATGGAGGCCAGGAAATACTTCATGGCCGCCGAGGCCCTGCCCTCGCGGCGATAGACGCCGAGGAACAGCGCCGAGCCGCCAAGCACGACGGCCAGCAGCAGCCACTGCGGCCAGGGCTGCTCGAACCGCAGTTGCGGCGAGATCGCCTCACCGGCCTGGGGAGGCGGCACGCTCAGGGCGTCCGCCAGCTTCTGATAGATCCACTCCCTCACCGGGAACCTGCCTTATCCAGAGGTACTGTGATGTCCGAACTTCCAGGCCAGGAACGATTCCAGCAGCAAGACCACGAGCGCTCCGTAGAGCAAGGGACGGTGCAGCTCCCCGCGCCGGCCCACGGACGCGGCGTTCTGGCTGAGCTCACGCCAGTTGGCCATGTGCACGAAGTTCCAGCCGGGAAGCCTCTGCTCGAGCCCCGCGCGGTCCAGCTTGGCCAGGTCGCTCTCGGCGGGGTCGGGGTTGGCGGCGAAGCTATTCTCCACGGCCAGGGGCGCCCCGATCCGCACCTGGTACGTGCCGGAGAGCTCCGTCTGCTCGAAATGGAGCTGGCTGGTATTTCCGGCGGCCTTGAGCCGGGCCGGCAAACTCTGGCCCTTGGGGTTAAGCACCGTCGCGCTGGCCAGCGCGCCGGTGGCCCCGTAGGTCTGATCGAAGGGCTGGCCAACCCGGATGTTCCGCTCGGCGAGCCGGCCCGAGGCGGCCTGGAGCACCATCTGCTGCATGATCGGCGGGTAGCTGTTGTGCAGGGGCCAGCTCGTCCAGCCCGCGTCGGCCGAGGTGGCCACGACGATCACCTTGCCGTGCGCGACGGGCGCCTCGATCACCGCCGGGTCTCCGGTGTCGAAGCGGAGGGCGACCTGGGCGGGGCTCTCCGGCGGCAGCACCAGCTTGTGATACTGCCACACCACCGCCTGCGTGAGGCCCGCCAGGACCGGGTCGCGCTGGCCCCGGAACTCGGTCAAGAGCGGGTGCCGGTATCCCAGCGGGTTGAAGGCGAAGCCGGCTTGCTTGCGGGCGGCGTCCCCCACGGCCGGCCCCAGCGCGGCCGGCAAGATGCCCTTGCCGTCGGCGTAGAGCAGCCGGTTGTAATTATCAGTGATGACCTGGTCGCCGCCGAAGACGATGAGTCCTCCGCCCTGCTTGAGATAGTCCGTCAGCGCGGTGACCTCGGCCTGGCTGAACTGGGCCACGTTGCACAGGGCCACCACGTCGTAGGCCGCCAGGTCGCGTCCCGAGAGTCGCGATTCGGTCACCACGTCGGAGCGGATCATCCCCGGTTGGCCGGGCGAACCCTCCGTCGGCGCCAGCGCCTGGGCGAGGTAGTCGGTCTCGGCCTGGAATGGCTCGGAGCGGAAGTGGCCGTCCACCAGGAGCACCGAGATCGACTCGCGCACCGGCACGACCAGCCAGCGCCGATCGTCCAGGGGAAGCGGATCATTGTCCATCGTCAATTCAAGCGTGTGATCGCCGGGCGAACCGAAGGTCTGGTTGAAGATCACCGGCACATCCTCGCCGACGGGCAGCTCGACGGACTGCTCCGCGCTCACCCGGCCGTCCATCACCAGGCGGATGAGCACGCTCTCCGCCCGCGACGGACCGAAATTGCGCAGGGTCCCGCGGACCAGGGGTGTCGCTCCGGCCGTGACCACGGGGACGTCGATGGCCAGGCCGGTGACCGCCCTGTTCTCGCTGCCCGTCTTGCCCAGATCGATGACCACCGAGCGCGGCCGCCGCGCCTCGATCTTCGCCAGCACCCGCTCCAGGCCGTCCTTGCCGCTCGACGCCGGCCGGCGCCAGCTCGTGTTTTGCAGGTCGGACAGGAAGATGATCTCTTTCTGGTCGATGCTCGAGACATCGAGGACGCGATCGATGGCCTCGAACGTTGCCTGGAGGTCGGTCGCCCCGTGCGTCAACGTGAGCTCCGCGACTTCCTTCTGCACCTCGGCAAGGTTCGGCGACGGGTCGCCGATGACGACCCGCGGGGGCTCGCTCATGACGATCAGGCTGATCGAATCGCCCTGCCGCGAGTCCTTGACAAGCTGCGTCGCAACCGCCTTGGCCTGGTCGAAGCGGCTGGAATCGCCGTTGCTGTAGCCCATGCTCAGGGACCCGTCGAGCACCAGCACCCGGTGCGTCCGCCGGCCGGCGATCACGTTGCCGAAGCTCTCCAGAAAGGGCTTGGCCATGGCCGCGACGATGAGCAGGATGAGCAGCGTGCGCAGGGCCAGCAGCAGCCACTGTTCGATCCGCACCCGGCGCTGGTTCTTGCGGATCGCCGCCATCAGGAACTGCATGGCCGCCCACGACATCTCGCGGAACTTGCGGCGGTTCAGCAGGTGGATGATGATCGGGATCGACGCGGCCGCCACGCCGGCCAGCAGGCCGGGGTTGGCGAACTCGAGCGCCCAGAGCAGCGGTAATGACACGTGCGGAAGCATGAGGCGTGAGTCCAGGTACACCCGATGAGGCCTTGAGCAGGGTCAGCGATTCCACGGGCCGCAATGCGCTCCGGCCCGCAGGTCCCTAACCCTCGTGAAATTGTTGTGTCGTCTCGAAACCTAGAGAGCGCGCGCCGACCTGGAAGCCAGATAACTGGAGAGCGGGCCTTCCAGGCTCTGGTCGGTGCGCAGGGGAACGTAGTCGATGTCGATCATGCGGCAGCCTTTCTTGAGCTCCTCGAGGAAGGTGCTCAGCTCCTCCTGGTAAGCCCTGCGCAGCGCGTGCGGCTCGGTGAGCACCTCGGGCATGCCTTCCAGGCCCTTGAACAGCGTGGTTTCCCGGAACGGGAATTCGAGCTCCGCCGGGTCGAGCACGTGGAACACGATGACCTCGTGCCGGCGGTGGCGAAAGTGCTTGAGCCCGGCAAGGATCCGGCCGGGATCGTCGAAGAAGTCCGAGAAGATGGCGACGACCCCGCGCTTCTTGAACCGCTCCGCCAGGTCGTGCAGCACGGCGCCCAGGTCGGACTTCTCGCGGGCCGGCGTGGCGTCCAGGACGTGCAGCAGCTCCTTCAAGTGCGAGGGCTGGCTGGCCGGCCGGAGGAAGCGGCGGACCGAGTCGTCGAACAGGCCCAGGCCCACAGAATCTTGCTGCTGGATGACCAGGTACGCCAGCGCGGCGATCACGAACTGCGAGTACCTCAGCTTGGAGACGTTCTGGCCCGATGCATACGACATCGACTCGCTGGTATCCAGCAGCAGGTAGAGCAGCAGGTTGGTCTCTTCCTCGTACTGCTTGAGGTAGAGCTTGTCCGTCTTGGACCAGACTTTCCAGTCGACGTGGCGGATGTCGTCGCCGGGCACGTACTCGCGGTGCTCGGCGAACTCGACGGAGAAGCCGTGGTAGGGGCTGGGGTGCATGCCTGCCACGTAGCCCTCGACCACAAGCCGCGCTTGCAGGTCGAGTCCCTCGAGACTAGCCAGCGTTTGCGGATCTAAATAGTTTTGGGAGTTTTCCACCTTGCTCGGCCTCGTGGTCATCGATCGGAAGCGTCTTGATCAGCCGCGCGACGATGTCGTCGGGCTTCAGTCCCTCGGCCTCGGCGTTGAAGTTGGTGATGATCCGGTGCCGCAATACCGGACCGGCCACGGCGCGGATGTCCTCGATCGAGACATGATAGTTGCCGTGCAGCACGGCCCGGGCCTTGGCCGCCAGGATCAGGTACTGGCTGGCGCGCGGTCCCGCGCCCCAGCTCACGAAATCACGCACGAAGGCAGGAGCGTCCTCCTTGTCCCTGCGCGTGCTGCGCGTCAGGCGGACGGCGTAGCGCGCCGCATGGTCGGCCACGGGCACCTTGCGGACGATCTCCTGCAAGTTGAGGATGTCGTTGCCCGAGAGCACCTTGGTCACCACTGGACGATGGATCGACGTCGTCAGCCGGACGATGTCCAGCTCCTCTTCCTCCGAGGGGTAGTCGACCAGGATGTTGAGCATGAACCGGTCGAGCTGGGCCTCGGGAAGCGGGTAGGTCCCTTCCTGCTCGATCGGGTTCTGGGTGGCCAGCACGAAGAAGGGGTCTGGCAGACGGTGCCGCTCGCCGCCCACGGTCACCTGCCGTTCTTGCATGGCCTCCAGCAGCGCGGCCTGCGTCTTCGGCGGCGTCCGGTTCACCTCGTCGGCCAGCACGATGTTGGCGAACACCGGCCCGCGGAGGAACTTGAACTGTCGCAGACCGGTCGCCTTGTCCTCCTGGATGACCTCGGTGCCGGTGATGTCCGAGGGCATCAGGTCGGGCGTGAACTGGATGCGGTTGTACGTCAGGTTCAGCGCATCGGCCAGGGTGTGGATCATGAGGGTCTTGGCCAGCCCCGGCACGCCGATCAGCAGGCAATGCCCGCGTGCGAAGATGGCGATCAGCAGTTCCTCGAGCACGGCGTGCTGGCCGACGATCACCTTGCTCATCTCGGACTTGAGCAGCCCGAACGCCTCCTTGAGGCGCTCCACGGAGGCAAGGTCGTCGCCCTCGAGCGGAACCGGGGCTTCTTCTGGAATGTCGCTCACGCGGGTTTCTCCATCAAGGGGCGGCTGACGGCCCGCGCGGGTAGCACGAACCTGCGCAGCAGCACGGACCGGCGGACCAGATCAATCAACTTCAAGGTTGAGCCTATCGCAGCGCACCTTCAGGGAAGAGGGGAGGGCTTCGTCTCACCACCGCCGTCCCGACCGCCCAGCGCCCAGAGGCCGCGATACGTCGCCACGAGCACTCCACGGGAGTCCAGTTTCACATTCACATCGGCGATCGTCGCGGGAAAGACGAACCGTTGCACCAGGGCGCCGGTCTCTTGCCGCCGGACGACGACCGGCATGCTTTCGGTCTCGCCCTCGGAAAGATTCGAGAGGCTGGGATAAGCGATCACGCAGCGATCGGACAGGGCCAGCGACCAGAGCGCGTTCTCCGGTCCCGAGAGGTGGCGCATCCACAGCGACGTGCCGTCGTCCAGGGAAAGCGCCCGCAGGGTTTGCTGGCTGGCACAGTAGACCCGACGATCATCCCAGGCGATCGCCTCGGGGCGGTTGCTCAGGTCCTCGATGCCCAGCACGGTCGCCCAGCGCCGGGCTCCGCTCTGGGGGTCCAGGCGAATGAGCACGCGGCCGTCGTGCAGGACCAGCACGCGCTCGGCGTCGACCAGGACCCGGGGCGGCCCGTTCACCGGCATCTCCGTGCTCTCGCGATAATTCCAGACGAACGCGCCGCGCTCGAGGTCGTATTTCTTGACGGTGCGGCGATCCGGCACCAGCAGAACATGGTCCTCGCCAATCGGCACCGGTGCGCTTTCCAGCGCATCGCCGTCGGCCAGAGGGGTGCGCGCCACCTGCCGGCCGGTCTCGGTCTCGAGCACCAGCAGGCGGTTGGGGTTCTGCACCTGGAGGAGCACGCGCTCGCTACCGATCCAGAGCCTGGGGTTGATGGCCCCGTCGCGGGAGGTGAATGACCAGTCCACCGCACCGCGGTCAGCGTCGATGGCGATCAGCTCCTCGTCACCGCGCAGGCAGAAGAGCCGGCCGTTGACCGCGTGGAAATCGTGGAACTGGGCCCTGGACTCTTCCGCGGGCGCCTGCTCGGCGCGGGCGAAGGGGTCGGGAAGGCGGCGGGCACGGACCGGCGCCGCGGCTGCGAACGACCACTGCTCGGCCCCGCTGGCCGGGTCAAGCCCGACCAGCCGCAACGCCGAGGCAGCCACCACCTTGTCCGACAGGTAGCCCACCCAGACCGCGGGCGCCCCCAGCTCCACGGTCCAGCGGGGGGAGCCCGTCGCGGGATCCAGCGGCGTGAGCGTCGGTCCCTCCACCAGGAAGGCGCGGCTGGATTGCAGGCCGGGAGGAGTGCCGCAGGCGCTCAGGATCCGCAGATTGCGGGCGGCGTGCTGAGGGACGTGCCAGCGTCGTCCCAGAGGGAGTGGAATGGCCGCCCGGGGGCGGTCCACCGCGATCTGCGCCAGCGAACCACGGGCCAGCTCGGCCGAGACCCGCTCCCCCAGCGCCACCTCGCCGCCCAGTTCCGGCAGCTTGATACGGCCGTAGCGGCTCTGAAGCTGCACGTAGGCGTCGCGCGCCGAGACCAGGTAGTTTTCCTCCTCGTAGACATGGGCCAGCTTCCAGAGCGCCCGGGCACGCGCCATGTCCGAGACCCCGCTGGAGGCGAGCAGCCGCTTGTACGCCACGGTGGCGGCCGCCGGCCGCCCGGCCTTCTGGTGCAGCCGTCCCAGCTCCAGCAAGGCCTCCGGAACCACCTCCGCAGCCGGGAAGATCCGGCTGACTTCCTCGAGCAGCCGCGGATCCTGCTCGCGCTGTCCCCGTTCATAGAGCGTGCGTGCGGTGTGGTCCGAGGCGGCGTAGATCGCCCGCCCACGGTCGCGGACCAGCTCCCCCAGCCGATCGGCAATCAGCAGGTCCGCGCGGATGGCGCGGTGGCCGTCCTCGCTGCTCACGGTCAGGACCCGCAGCCGGTCATCCGCGAGCACCCGCTCGAGGATGCCGATGGCTCGCCCGGGCCGTTCGTCCTGCACCTCGGTCTCGGCCAGCAGCAGCCGGGCGCGCAGCCGGTCGCCATCGGAACGGGCGATCCGCCCGGCCGTCTCCAGTCCCCGGATCGCCTCGGCATATTTCTTCCCCTGGCGTGCCGCCGACGCCACCCGCAAGAGCAGGCGGAAGCGATGGTCCTGAGCAGCCTCCGCCAGGGGTACGCCGTCGATGGTCTCCGAGGGTCGCGCCCGCTCGCTGGCCTGAGCGTACGAATCGAGCGCGAGCTGTTCGCGGCCCACGGCCTCCGCGGCCCGCGCCAGACGGTAATGAGTCGCGGCATGCTCCGGGTTGTGCGCGATCTCGTCGCGATAGCGCTCGATCAGCCGGCTGTTCTGGCAGAAGACGACCAGCGCGTCGGGTTGTGCCACGATCAGGTAGCCGTCGCCGGCAACCAGGTTGCCCCCGGGCGTGCGGTAGATCTCCATCAGCTTGATGGGCGGCTCGGCCCGCTGCCCTGAACCCTGATCGAGAATTTCGATCCGGTCCCGGGTGGGCCAGTAGATCCGACTTCCCGCCAGCAGGCCGCGGCCGTAACCCTCGAACTTGCCCGAGTCGGGCCAGGTGGCCGCCAGCTTGCCCGTCTTGACGTCGAAGAGCAGAACGCGATCGCCGGTGGCCACCAGCCGTCCCTTGGCCACCCCCAGGAGGTGCGTCAGCTTGATCTCCTCGGCAATCGGGTCGGTCTTCCAGACCAGCCGGCCGGTGTCGGCGGCGAACGCGTAGATGGCCGCGGCATCACTGGGCGCCACGATCACCAGACCGTCGTGCACGACCGCCGGGTTCAGGTCGCGGTCGCTGCCGCCGAAACGGCCCTGATCCTGACGCGGGTAATTGGCCACCCAGCGAACAACCCCGGTCTCGGCCTCGAGCGCCACCACGGCACCCAGGTTGGTCTGGTAATAGAGAAACGGGCCGTCGAGCGAGAGCAGCCGGTGGCCGTAGTCGCTGGCCATCGGGGCGGCGAATCCCATCCCGCCCATACCGCCCATGAAGTTGTCCACCTCGGTGGTTGCCGCGCCGAGGTACCGCACCCAGCGCACCGTGCCGGTGTCTGCGTCGAAACAGGCCACGTACGTCGCCGTCTGCTCACGGCGATCGGTCACCGCGACGAAGACGTTGCGGCTGTCGGCCACCGGCGTCCCCTCGAAGTTCACCGACCGGTTCATCCGGTCGGCGGCGCGATTGGGCAGGACCAGGTCGCTCGACCGCTGCATCCAGATGAGCTTGCCCTGGGCACTCCAGTCCAAGGCGATGATGAAGCTGGAGCTGAACGAGGCTCCCCGGCCGCCGCCAAACGGTGAAGGCGTCGCCGCACCCATGCGGGCGTAAATGCGATTGCCCACCGCGGTGAGCGTGTAACGGGGGATGCCGGAATTGGTCCGATAGGCCTGCGGCGCCGCGGTCTCGGGATCATGCTTCCACGCCGGTTCGATGGCCAGCGCCAGGCCGCTGTCACGGTTGCCCGGCCGATCGCTCAGGTTGTACGCCAGCACGCGCGACCCGTCGCACACGATGACCTGGTCTCCCAGGACGATCGGGTGGTAACCAAGCAGCCGGTCCGGCGGCAGCGTCTGGTTGGAGGGCACATTCCGCGGAAATCCGTAGGGATAGGTCGGCCGTCCCGGCATGATCCGCTCCAGTGCCACCTTCCACTGGAGCGAGCCGACGTCGATCGGTTCGTTGACCACCCGGCTGCGCAGAAGGCGCCGGCGAAGGTGGGCCAGCGGCTATCAGGCTGGGCGGGGGGAAACAGGTGGTCGAGCCGCAGCGATTCCTGGAGGATCCTTGCGTAGGCACCCTTCCGGCCGGTCAGCTCGCCGGCGGCTTGCGGGTAGCGCTTGCGGTAGGCGTCCAGCTCGGCGTCGGCGTCCAGCTTCTCGCCGGTCGCCGCCCGGCACAGCAGCTTCTTGGCCGCAATCCGGGGCAGATCCACGCTGGGGTCGGGATGGACCAGGGAAGACGTGTCCTCGGGGCGGTCCGGGACAAGCGGCCGGTACATTGCCAGCGCCTCGCCAAACCGCCCATCCTGGAATGCCAGGTCGCCCAGTAACTCGAGCACCTCGTCACCCCAGGAACTGCAAAACGTCAGTTCCACGACCCGCCGCAACAAGGCCGGATCGCGCTGGCGGGCCCCTTCCTGAAACCAGCGCTCGGCCAGGCCGTCCATGCGGTTGCGGTAGATGGCCCGCGCCGCGGGAGGCAGCTTGGCGATGGCCCGGTGGCAGTAAGCCCGCAGGTCGACAAAGAGCAGGAACTCGTCAGCCGAAGGGTCCTCAACTTTCTCTTTCTGAGCGTCCTTCTCCCTGGGAAGCTTGGCCACCTTGTCGCCGTACTGTTCGATGATCCGCTGATAGATCTCGATGGCCTCGGACCACTGGCCGTCGCTTGCGTGGCTGCCCGCGTTGCGCAGCAGCGTTTCGGCCTTCTCGCTGGAGTCGGGGTAAAACTTCGAAAGCGCTGTGGCCGGGTCCCTGACCGCATGCCGGCCTGGGCGCCGCGATGTACAGCCCCATCAAGAGCGCTGTGACTGCGGCCGACGCCACCAGACCGCCGCGACGGCTGCGGCTCACACCCGACGATCGCTGGACCTGGAACGACGGGCCCGAGCACAGAATACCGACCTGGAAACTAGAAGATCGCGTCAACCTGGTTGATCTCCATTCCTGGAGCCGAGTTCGGTCGATGGCGGAGGAGCTGGCGGTCCCTTCCCTGAATGATCCTTCCCTCGGGAGCGGGAGAAGCTGCGATGATCGTTGGGGAAATGATGCGCGGCGCGTATCGAAATTCATTGGACACCAGATCACCCCCAGCATGCAACGGCAAATCCAGTACCAAGTCGCTCCGAGTTGCCGTCTCCAGCCAAATAGAGGTTACGATGAAAGGAGGCTCCGCATCGCGCTTGCCAACGGATTGTGCATTCTCGCCCTCACTTCAAGCGATGTTTCGGGCGGGCCGGGACCGAGGGTCTGGTTTCCTCGGGCGGGAAAGCCTCTCCTCCGAGCGCCGGGGATACCGTGGCGGTCCGGGCGACGACGCGGGCGGGCGGCCCCAGGCCGGCAAACCCGTTCGACACCTTGCCGAGCCCGGCCATCCGATCGGAACAGGAAAGCACGCCTGCGTTTACGCGCGGCAGAACGGCGAACGAAGCGGCATCGTCCCACAATGGCCACGGCGCGCCGACCGGCTAGCAGGGCCTTGCGTGCGCCGAACCGTAGACGCCGTAGGACGTCCTGGGACGATGCCAACCCAACCCTGGTCCGCTGCTCTCTGAAGTTGCGGACCGTCAGGATCTGGTCTGGATCACGTAGCCGATGTAGAAGATGAGGGTCCCCGCGGCCGCGATCAGCAGCGACTGGCCCAATCCCACCTTACCCATCAATTCGGAAGCGATCCCGAAGGGGAGGACGATCATACCCAGGAGTTGCAGCAGGCGACCGAAGCGATACATGGAGCGCGGTGATCCGGGTTCAGGAGAGGAGAGCTGCGCGAGAAATCGGTATCCCCAGCACGCAGCCTGCAAGGACGGGGGTTCAGTTCCTCATCCGTTACTTCGACAGGCCGAGCTCGAGCTTGATCGGTCCCACGTCGGTCACTTCTCCCGCGCGGACCGTGACGGGCATTCCCTGCGTCTTCTTCGCGGGATCACGATAGCCCACGTAGCCGACTTTGCCTTGCCAGAGCACGAGGTGCTGCTCGCCCGCGGGCACCCCGGCGATCTCGAAGCTGCCGTCGGTCCCGGTCACGGCGAAGAAGGAGTGATCGAAGACCATGAGATAGGCCTTCATCCAGGGATGAATGTCGCAGGCGACGACAATCGGCCGGCGCTCGGCGACAAGCTTCAGTTCCGCCTGCCCGTTGGGGCTGAGGATCTGATTGAACGGTGAGTTGGTGAACGCCGCGTACCGGACGTTGTGGTTGACCGGGTCGCTGGACTTGACCAGCAGCGCCTGATCCTGGTGGAGAGCCAGGGCGAACGGCGTGAACTGGCAGCCCTTCTGGTCGAGCTCGACCTTCGGCTTCCGTTCCAGCAGGGCTTTCACCGCATCCGGGTTGGCACCCTGGGGGCGGATGAGATAGGCAAAGCCGTTGGCCACTCCCCTGGTCGCGGGATCGACCACAAGCTCCTGGTCGATGATGGCACCATTGCGGGCGCAGACTTCCGGATCCTTGGTGGCCCGCCCCTGCTCGACCATGACGCGCGGTGCGGGAACCTCGCTGCCGCCCCAGACCAGCCGGCCCTTGATCGTGCCATACGCAGCCTGGGCGCTGGTACAGGCAGCCAGGGCGCCGGCCGGTGGATTCGCGGCCCACGTGGGCCGTGGCCCCATCGACAGCAGCGCCAGACCCAGAGCGGTGATCGTACCGGGGCGGAAGCTCGGTCGCATGGTCATCCTCGGAGTGGAAAAAAGAGGCCACCACGGAAACCTGGCGGGTTTCGAGAGGTGGCCCGGCTTGTTCCGGCCCGCGGGCGATTCCGCCCGCGAGCCGCGGAAAAAACTTACTCCGCCCGCAGCCGGGACGGTTCGACCTTGAAATCCTTGACCACGGTGTCGTTGGCCTTGACGACCACGTCCTCACCCGACGGAGCGGTCACGAAGCCGTTCTTGTCCACGGCCTCCTGCCAGACCACGACCTTCTGGGTTCCGGCCGGCGCGTTCTTGATCTCGAAATAGCCCTTGTCGTCGGTCACGGCAAAGTACGGATGATTGAAGACCATCCACCAGGCCTTCATCCACGGGTGAATATCGCAGGTTACCTCCGCGGGCGTCCGCTCCGGGTCGGTGGGGGTGAACTTTGTCGTACCCTGCGGGGCCAGAAGCTGGTTGAAAGCCGTGGAGGCCTTCAGCTTGGCGTTGATGTTGTGGTTCACCGGATCGCTCGACTTCAGGGTGATCGTCGCGTTCGCCAGCACGCCCAGCACGTGGGGCTCGAAGATGCACTTGGTCTGGTCGAAGACCACGGCGACCTTCTCGACGGCCTTCTTGGCCTCATCGCTCACGCTCGTCGGCCGGGGCAAGTAAACCAGCACGTTCTTCACGCCCTTGGTGCCGCCATCGACCACCAGGCGCTCGGACATGAGGGCGCGTCCTTGGCACAGACCTCGGGGTCCTTGGCCGCCTTGCCCTTCTCGAAGAGGACCTTCTGCGCCGGAGGATCGCCGGCGAAGGTCACCTGGCCCTTCAGGGTGCCAAACCCTTCCGCCCGGACCGGCGCGGCCGCCGTGCTGGTGGCCGCGGCCGGCGCGGAGGCGCCCGATGTGGCCGGGGCTCCCGCCGCCGGGGCCTTGCTGCTCGAGGTGGTCACTGTCGAATCAGGCACAACCACGGCGTCGCCATGCTCCGTCCCCTGACCTCCGCAGCCAAAGACGGCCGCAGCCAGCGCGGCTCCCAGGGACAATGCGAGGGTCGCCGGCTTGTGCATCCAGCGTGTGTTCATTGCGTTTCTCCTACGAATTTCAGGCTGTTCTGACCATCTGGCACCTGGGCGGAACGGACCGAGCCTTGGGCGATCCGCCGCTCTTGCCGCTCTACGAGAGCATCTCAGTTTTTGAGGCGGGAAGCCATGGGCTCCCGCCGGGGGCCATGCCCAGGGGCAAGCCGGCGGCGGAGGTCCATGGACGGTGTGGGCTCACTCGCCCGACCCGGTGGGCTTGGGGGGTGTCGCGGCAGCCGGGGCGGGTTGCTCCACCGCGGGTTTGGCGGCAGCCAGTTGCTGCTCGACCACGTTCGTGTAGTTCAGCAGGGTATCGCGAATCGCCCGGACCATCTCGATCGGTTGATTCTCGAAGGTCTTGGGCACCGGCAGTTGCGGTGCGCCATGGGGCACCACGTTCTGGGGCATTGCCGTGTAAGGCACCAGACGCTTCGGGTTGGCGATCCAGGTCTCCAGGAAGCCGGGACGGAACCGGGTTGCGACCTGCCGCAGGTCGGGACCGTTGACGACCTGCTCGCCGCCTGTCGGCTTGAACTGGCCGATCGCATGGCACTGGATGCACGGCGAGCCCCGGTTCGCGATCATCGACCAGCCGGCATTCAGGTAGTTGGGATGCGTCTGGTCGCGCTCGGCGACGTACCCGACCTGCTGCTGGGGAATCGTCTGGTAGGGGAACTCGGCGCCGTCGCGGGCCGCGAAGTAATCGGCCAGCTCCTCGGTCTCTCGCGAGGGCACGCCTATCACCTTGCCGTAATGGAATCGCGGCATGCGCAGCTGGGCCGCCGGGCGAATGGCGTATGGGTCGCGCAGGAAGAGAGCGAACCAGGGAGTCTGCACCTTGTTCCCCTCGCGCACCAGCGGGGGCGGCAGCCGGTTCCAGAACGACTCGAAGCTGGTGCCGGCGCGCTCCTGGGCCGTGATCGCATACAGCCAGGCGAAGTCGCCACCCACCGCCGGCGTCTTCTGCACCTTGGTCTGGTCAAGCGTGACATTGTCGCCGACGTTGAAGGTGTAGCCGCGTACCGTGGCCGGTTTCCAGAGTTGCACCGTGAGCTCATTCTCAAAGACGCCGATCGGCATTCCCTCGACCGTCACCGGCTTGCCCTCGTCGGGCTGGAGGCCGAGCTCCGATTCAATGGCGTCGCTGTCCAGCTTCTTCGACGGATCGTAGGTCAATCCGGGGTACAGCTGGGCAAGGAAATCGTTGTTCCGTGCCGAGTACGACGACCGCAAGTTCGCCTTCAGGTTGGTGAAGGCCTCGGCCACCTTCATCCCCTCGGGGACGGTGTACCTGGGCATCTCCAGCACGTGGCAGCCCGTGCAGTTATACCGGTTGATCACCCGGCCCCCCTTGGCCAGGGCGGTCTGCACCTCGTTGTAGTTCGCCTTCGCCAGATACTTGCTGCTGATCTTCTCGCCTGTCAGGCCCAGGATGAACGTCATCACCTCCTCGACGGCGGCCGGATCATTGGCCCAGGCAAACTGCGGCATGCGCAGGCGGTCGTCCCAGGTCTTGTACTTTTCCTTGTCCTTGAGGAAGTCATAGCTGCGCGGGCGGTGCAGCTTCTGGTACAGGAAGCCCATCCGCGACTCGTGCTCGAGCTGCTCCTGGAAGAAGGGCGCGGTCCCGTCGCGATCGCCTTCGGGACTCTCGACCTGGGCTTCGAGGTATTCGTGGATGTGGCCGAAGTCGAGCCGGGCGGGGTTCTTGATGCCCCAGTCGTTGAGCGGTGTGCCGATCGGCTTGGCGTTCTCGAACCCGGGGATCGAGTGGCAGCCGAAGCAGCCAAGACGCGAGATCGTCTTCTCTCCCAGGAAGTACAACTTCTCTTCCGTGCCCAGCTTGGCGACGAACGGATCCACCTCGCTCAGCGCCACGGAAACCGTTTTACCGTCCCGGTTCTTGTAGCCGCCCTTGGTCACGTAAAGCTTCACCAGGTCATTGAGGGCCGAGCTGACGCTCTGGTCCGCGACGGGCGGCACGTCCACCGTCACGGGCCACTCGCCGGGCACCGTGATCAGCCACGAAGCAATGTCGGCGGCGTCCTGGAAGGTGAGCTGGAGCTTCGGCATCAGGCTCTTGGGATGGTACTTCTCGGGGTTCTGGATCCAGTTGGAAAGCCACTTCAGCCCCTTGTCGGACTGCATGTGGAACTTGGCCGCGATGTTCCCCAGGTTCGGGCCGTAATCCGCCTGGGCATACGGCCGCGCCGATTCCGGGAAATTCTTGGGGTCATACATCGCCGCCGGATCGGGCTTGTAAGCGGGATTGAGTGCGCCCCGATCGGCGATCTGCACGGAGCTGGCGTCGTAGGGCCGGTGCTGATGACAGGCCATGCATCCCTTCTGGAGGAACAGCTCCTTGCCCTTCTTGGCGTCCATCTGTGCGGGCGGGGCCTGGAAATCCTCTGGCGGGGTGCTCCGCGAGAACAGGTAGTGCGTGATCGCCTGGATCTCGGCGTGACTCTTGGGCAGGTCGTCCGGGGCATCGTTGTTGGTCACCCCGTAGAAACGGGGCATGCGCGAATCGGGCCGGAACGCGTGCGGGTCCTTGATCCACTTTACCACCCAGTCCCTGGTGAGCTTGGAAGCGATGTGGCTGAGGTTCGGCCCCACCGTGCGCTCGTCGGTCAGGTCGGGGCCGAAGGAGCCCTCTCCGCCGATGGTGTGGCAGCCCGTGCAGCCGTACTGCACGATCCGCTGGTAGCCTGCCTGGAGCTTCTTGGCCTGGGGTATATCCGTGATCTGGTGATGGCACTTCACGCAGCTCGACTCGATGAACCGGTCCGGCAGCATCGGGTAGTCCCAGTGGTGAATTTGCTGCCAGCCGTATTCCTCGCGCCATCGATCCTGTTCCTTCAGATCGGCCGGTGTGTGCGAGGCGAACGTGAAGTCCGTGCCTGAGCCTTGCCCGCCATGGCAGATGGTGCACCCGAAGGCGTTGATGGGGTGGGGACCGTTGGGGTCGAGGTAGAGCCCGGCGGTGACCACGCGACCCTTGATGTCCACCGTGGTCGTACCCGTGTTCACCATGGGGTGCGACGCGAACACCTTGGGCATCGGCTTGCCGTGGGCGTCCTTGTCGTAACCCACGCGGTCGATGCCCTGGTGGCAGGTGGTGCAGCGGTCGTACCGGGGAACCTCCTTGAAGTTGTAGTTGATGGTCAGATCGGGAAGGCTGATCTGCTGGATCTTGGTCGGCGGGGCCGCCATGTCGATGCCGGGCAGGCCCCGGAGCCAGGCCAGGAGGCCGAAATACTGGGCCTCTTTCTGGTCGATCAAGCGCTTCACCCGGTCCGCCTCCCGGGTCAGCTTCTCACGGTCCTTGACCAGGTTGTCCACGTAGCCCAGCAACCGCTCCCGTTCATCTTCTTTGATCTTCAGGTCCGCCTGCGACGCCTCGAGTTTCCGCGAGAGCTCGCCAAGCTGCTTCTCGGCGTTGGCGACGGTCGTGTTCAGATAGTTCTTCGCCTGCCGTTCTTCTCCCCGCTCGATCATGCCGTCGTAGAGGCTGCGGAGACTGTCCAGCTCGGCCTTCTTGAAGCGCCGTTCCGTGTCCAGCTTCTCGGTCCGCGCCTGAATGGTCTTGAGCTCTTTGTCGAGCCGGCTCAGGTCGGCCGCGCGCTGCGCCGCCCCCTGCTCGGCCTGGCTGATCTGGCGGTCCAGCGCTTCGATCTGGCTCTGGACGGCGCCGGCCCGTTTCTTGAGCGTCTCCTGCTCGACGGCCTTGAGCTTCTCACGCTCCACGACCTGGAATTCGCGCTGGACCTGCTTCCAGGGCCGGAGGTGGTCGGCCATGATCATCCACACGATGGACAGCGTCATCGCGATCGACGTGACCGCGAAGATGATGTGCAGCGTGGGCTGGCGTCGGTAGGTTTCCTCGGATGCAGCCATGTTCGTCGGTCCTATGTCGAACGGGAATCGCGCTCGACGCCGTGGACGGCTTCGAGTACGGCGGGCGGGTCGCGCGGCGGAACGCACACCACCCGAGCTATTCTAGATATTGAAAAAGTACTCGGGAATGGCCACCAGGTATTTCAGGTTGATGGTCCAGCGGAACACCATCTTGATCGGCAGGCTGGCCATGAACAGCAGCAGGATCGCCAGCGTCATGTACCGCAGCAGGCCCGCCTGCTCGGCATATTTCTTGAAGAAGAGCCGGCGCATCAGCTCCGGCAATACGGTGAAGTAGAGCAGGCAGAGCAGCAGCCCGGGAGCCTCGCGGACCAGGATCCATGACGGCTTGGTGGTGCCCATAAGCTGGATCCAGACGATCTCCGAGAGATTCACGTTGTTCAGCGGAATCAGCTTGTGGAGGTCCCAGTACTCATAGGGTCCGAAAAAGTTCCAGTTGGGGCCGCGCAGGAAGGTCCCCAGCAGGATCAGCACCACCCAGAGCACCAGGAAGCCGTACTGGAACGTGAGGTAGGCAAACTTCCGCTGCACGATCGTGTAATAGCCGTTGCCTTGCTTGTTCGTGTCGATGTAGGGGATTGCCATGAGCCCGACGATGATCATGCTGGGAAGCACCACGCCGGCCATCCAAGGATCGAAATACACGAGCATCTCCTGGAGACCCAGGAAGTACCAGGGCGCCTTCGACGGGTTGGGCGCCACGGTGGAGCTGGCGGGCTGCTCGAGCGGGGCTTGCAGGGCGATGCCCCAGACCACCAGGAAGATGGTTTGCGCCACCATGGCGATCAGCTCGGTGTAGACCAGGTCCGGCCAGGTGAGGGTCTTGTCCGGCTCCAGTTCCTCGAGGTTGGGCAGACCCTGGGCCATCCGGGAGTCGTTGATCACGGCGCGACGCAGGGCCAGCCAGGTGAAGAAGCCCACCAGCACGATGAGGCCGACGATCGGCACGTTATCGGGCTTGGTGACGATGTCGCGGAAGTCGTAGTCGCTCATGCTCAGCCCGAAGAAGAGCAGGAACAGGTTCACGATCGACCACGCGACGAGCCCGTTGGCGAAGAAGCGGCGATAGGCGATCAACGCGGCGAAGCCGATGGTGGCTCCGACGAAGAAGGTGGTCGGGCCGGAGACGTAATCAATGGCGTCGCGGACGAAGGGCGGGAGGATGATCTTGCCGCCGAAGAGGTAGCACAGGCCCATGGCCTGAAAGACGAGCCCGATGATCGCCCAGATGAGGGTCCACAAGGTGCGGTTGATGGGCCCACCCAGCCCGACCGCCGGCAGATGGTCGTCGAGCGTGGGCGTGGCCGCCGGGGCGGCGTTGCCGTGGCCGGAGACCACCTCGCGCAATTCCGCGAAGTGGGCCGCGTCGGCGCCGGCGGCGATGGCCACCAAGGAGTTCGCCAGGGCACACAGGCAATACGCCACATCGATCGCGCCGGGGAGCACCTGCCGGCCCAGGATGGCCAGGATCGCCAGCCCGTAGAGGCCGAAGAACGCGATCGCCAGCCAGTCGGGCAGCCGCCGGGTGCGCGGCGCCAGCCCCACGCGCGAGGCGCCCTCCGAGACCAGTTCCATGTACGCGACGTAGGCGGCCGCGGCCGCGTTCAGCATGGCCGCCAGCAGGTAATACCACGCCAGGCCGGCCATCACGCTATCGTTTAAGTCTTGACGCATGAGCACCTACAGACCGAGGTTTCCGGGGAATCGCCAGGGCCGAACTGGAGCAGACAGTCTTGCTTGCCCACGTTGCAGTAGCGAACGCCGCGCGCACATCATCAGAGGGGGCCGCTGATGCCGCCGTCCTTGCGCACCCGCCAGAAGTGAATCATGATCAGTAGCGAGACGGCCAGCGGAATCGCCACGCAGTGCAGCACGTAAAACCGGTTGAGCGTCATCTCACCCACGGCTCGTCCGCCCAGCAGGGCGAATTTCGCATCCGAGCCGGAAGTGATCAGCTTCACGCCGTTGAGCGAAAGCATCGATGCTCCTGGGCCCTCGACGCCCACGCCGGGAGTGGCCCGCGCCATGTTGGAGCCCACGGTGATGGCCCAGATCGCCAGTTGATCCCAGGGAAGCAGGTAGCCGGTGAACGACAGCAGCAGCGTGAGCACCAGCAAAAGCACGCCGACCACCCAGTTGAACTCGCGCGGGGGCTTGTAGCTGCCGGTCAGGAACACCCGGTACATGTGCAGCCACACCGCGATCACCATGGCGTGGGCGCCCCAGCGATGCAGCTCGCGGAGGATGCCCAGGGTGGTCACGTCGCGCAGGGCAAGGATGTCGTTGTAAGCGTGTTCCAGGGTCGGCCGGTAATAGAACATGAGCAGCACGCCGGTCACGACCTCGACGATGAACAGGAAGAACGTCGTCCCGCCCATGCACCAGGTGTAGCTCAGCGCGATGCCCTGCTTGCGGACGCTCACGGGGTGGAGGTGGAGGAAGAAGTTGGTCAGCATCACCACCACCCGGTTCCGCCGGTCGGTGGGCATGGGATGCCGGAAGACACTCTTCCAGAGCTGGGTCTCGGTGATCTTGTCCAGGATGGGCATGGGGCTCTCGTTGCCTTATTCGGATAGAAACCGGGGCCTCGTCAAACTGCCTACAGTTGCTGAGTCCAGGGGCGCCGGTGCGCCTCGGGAGCACTTCGATGGGCCGATCAGACGGCGATGAAGCTGTCCGGGTCCGACCACTGACCCAGCTCTTGCTGGAATTTCTGGCTCTTGTCCACCACGATCTGCCCGTCGTCGGCGAGGGTGACCTTGAACCGCTCCAGCGGGCGCGGGGCCGGACCTTCGAAGTTGATGCCGGTGATGTAGAAACCGCTGCCATGGCAGGGACACTTGAACTTCTGCTCGTTGGCCAGCCAGTTGGGGGGGCACCCCAGGTGCGTGCAGACCGACTGCAAGGCGTAGATGATATCCTGCCCGCTGTAGCGATTCGAGCGCACGATCCAGAAGCCGGCTTCCGCCTTGAAGCGCTCGTTCACGTCGTTCGGGTCGTAGCTGGACGGCTCACCGACCTTGAGCGTGCTGGGCGGTTCGGCCAGCACGTTGGGGAACATGAACCGGCCCATCATGCCGGTGAACGCGACGCAGCCGGCCGTGAACGCCGTCCAGCCGACGGCGGCCCAGGAGACGAAGAGGCCGGCGATCAGGAAACCGCGGCGATCGGTCTGGCCGGCGGCCGGTGCGGTCGCGGCGGTCTTGCTGGGCTTCGGCAGGACCGACTGCGGCTTGGCCGGAGCCGGAGCCGCCTTGGCGGCGGGCTTCGCCGGAGCGGCCTCGGCAGACTTGGCGCTTGCTTCCTTGGCCTTCCTGGCTCCTGCCTGGCGCAGGGCCTCGGCCAGGTCGCGCGGGTCCGTGATCTTCTCGAGCGGGGGCAGGACGCGTGCGGCCCCGGCCCTGGCGGCCGGAGCGGCGGCCTTGGCCGCGGCCGGCCTGGCGGCCGGAGCGGTTCCGGCGGCCGGTGCAGCCGCGGCGCCGCGCGCCGCGGCCAGCTTCTCCTGGAGCGTCATCGGTCGGCCCAGCGGGCTGGCCGGCGGCGGGACGGCCGGCTTCACTGCGGGGGCCGCGGGTGCGGCATCCTCCGTCACAGCCGGGGCCGCCACGGCCGGGGCCGAGGCCGAGGCGGCCGGCTGGACCGCGCCGCCCGCGCGGGCCGCGGCCAGCTTCTCCTTGAGCGTCAATGGCCGACCCAGCGTGGCCGGTGTCGGCACGTGCGCGGGCGGAGCCGCCGGCGCCGCGGCGCAGGCTCCACCGCAGCCACCTCGTCGGCCGCGGCGGGCGCCAGTTCCACTGCTTCCTCGACAGATGCTGGCTCCGCCACAGGTTCGGGTGCGGCCGCGGGACTGGCCGCGCCGCCCTTTCGTGCCGCCTCCAGAATTTCTTGAACACTGGGACGTTTTGCCATGGCTTGGATTCCTGGGTGCCGCCGTCTCAACGGGGCGGTGAGTTGCCTGACTTCATCTCGTGGAAGCGAAAAGACAAATAGTCGCAAACCGAGTGCCACTTCCACAACGCCAGGTCAAACGGACGTAATCGGATACAGCCGAACGGTTTCTGAAAAACGAGATGAGGCCCGCGAAGACCGGCCTTCTCAAAGCTGAGAAACTCTCTCGGATTGGATTCCCAGATCGTGGAACGAAAGCACGACGCGAGTGGCGGGAGCTATACCCGATGCAAGCCCCCGCGCCGGCGCTTGCCGCCCTCAGTGCAACCGCACGGCCTCCGGCGCGGCATGGCGGAGTCAGGCCCCTGAGGGCGTACAGCCTATCAAGCCGAGGATCGCGGGGCAACATGCTGGTCCCCGCGCATCGGCCGGCCCCGGCGTGGCAGGGTCAGACCGAATCGAGGATTTCCAGGGTGCTGGAAATCTCCCGCAGTCTGGCCGTGAGATAGGCCCGGATCTCATCACTGGTCGACAGCTGGAGCACGTGGTGGGAGAATCGCTCGGCCTGCGCCGTGGTGACCCCAGCGAGCAGGTTCTTGATCGTGGGAACGAAGGCCGGGCTCATGCTGAAACGCCTCAGCCCCATGCCGAAGAGCACCAGCGCCGATCGTGGCTGGCCGGCCATCTCTCCGCACAGCGTCACGGGAGTTCCCGTGCGTCCGCATGCATCGAGCACCATCTGCAAGACCCGGAAGATGGCCGGGCTCAACGGCTCGCAGAGGTGGGCCACCTTGGGGTTATCGCGGTCGGCCGCCACCAGGTACTGGATCAGGTCATTGGAGCCGATCGAGATGAAGTCTGTCTCGCGCAGCAGCGCCTCGATGCAGAAGGCGGCCGCGGGAACCTCAACCATGACCCCCGTCTTCACGTCGTCGGCGTACGGCACCCCCTCGCGGCGGAGGTTATCACGTGTATCCTTGACCATCTTGTTGATCTTGCGTAGCTCTTCCAGGGTGGTGACCATGGGGAAGAGCATGGAGACCTTGCCGTGCCGCCCCGCGCGGAGAATGGCACGGATCTGGGTGGTGAGCAGTTTCGGGTTCTCGAAGAAAATGCGGATCGAGCGCCAGCCCATGAACGGATTCGGCTCGCTCCGGCGTCCCAGGTAGGGAACCGTCTTGTCTCCTCCCAGGTCGAGCGTGCGGATCGTGACGGTTTGGTCGGGGGAGTTGAGCACGATCTGCCGGTAATACTCGTACTGTTCTTCCTCGCCCGGGACGTCATGGTGGGTCAGGAAAAGATACTCGGTCCGGAACAGGCCCACTCCCGAAGCACCCACGGCGCCCGCGGCATGGGCGTCGGCCAAATTATTGATGTTCGCCAGCAACTCGGCACGTGTGCCGTCGAGGCTGCGGGCCGGCTCGTCGCGGTTGGAGACGAGGCTATCCTTGAGATGGAAGAACTCGCGCTGAACCTTGCGGTACGCCATGGTCGCTTCCTGGTCCGGGCGGACCAGGACGTGGCCCTCGCGGCCATCGACGACCATCGTGTCGCCGCTGGCCACGTCGTTCATGATCCCCTCGACCCCCGAGACGGCCGGAATGCCGCGGCTTCGCGCAGGATGGCCGCGTGGCTGGTGCTGCCGCCGACCTCCGTGACGATTCCGGCGATCGGCAGATCTCCCAGGCTCATCGCCTGGCTGGGAAGGATCTCGTGGGCCACCAGGATCACCGGCTCCTCGCCGTCGTGGGACTCGGTGGCCCCGTTGCTGCTGGGCTCCTTCTGGCGAGTCAGGTGCGAGCCGATCCGCGAGATCACGTCACGCAGATCGGTAAGCCGCTCACGGAAATAGTCCTGTTCGATGCGGGCGAACTGGGCCGCGTAACTATTCATCACCAGGTGGAGCGCGGAAAGCGCCGTGAGGTGCTGCTGCTCGATGTGCGAATGGACCCTGGAAAGCAGACCGGGATCCCCCAGGATCTGAAGGTGGGTCTGGAAGATCTCCGCTGCCGAGGGGCCGAGTTCCTGCGCAACCCGCTGCACCAGGCCCTCGAGCTCGGACTCGGCCTCCTCCACGGCCCGGTCAAAGCGCGCCATCTCGGCATCCACCAGGGCCGGACTCTCCAGGGTCTTCGCTTCGGCCATGCCGAGCACCGATTCGACCCGGTAGGCCACACCCACTACCACCCCAGGACTGACACCGATACCACTGTGCATGACGAGCCCATCGAGAAGGTACCGACGCAACGGACTACTACAGGACACCCACTGCCACAGCACGGTTCCGGATATTGGCCAATTTAAGCGCGAAACGATCCCAGGTCAACCCACAGCCAATCCACACATGCAAGTCATAGAGCCGCTCGACACCGTGCCGGACGTCCGAGACATGAATCCGACCCGCGGTTCCGTTGCGAGCGGGGTCCGGCCTGGAGACACGTCCTGGCTCGACCATGAATAGACTAAGGTCTTACTCCGGCGGCGTCTAGCTTGGTCCTGCCGGCTCCAGGGCCGGAACGTCGGGTTCGATATCAGAGTGCCGGCGAATCAGGTGGCGCCGCGGGGTTCTTGCTGGCCGGCCGCCGGTCGCGTGCTGATTTTTCCGACCACCAGCAGCGTGATGGCCATGGCGGCGTACGCCGCGCCCCAGTGATACGGCGTCTGCTCGCTGGCGGCTGCCGCCCGTCCCTGCTCGCGCAGCTGGCGGAGAACCGCGGCCGGGGATGTCACCGGGCTCGACGGCAGGGGCGAATGAATGATGCCAAACCAGGAGCATGCAGCCGCCAGCAGCAGCGTCCCGGCTGCCCGCTTGACCCTGCCGTCGATCATCTCCGCCAGCAAGGTTCCCCAGAGCAGCGACGTGATGATGAACCCTCCCGAAAGCATGGTCACCGTGGCGATCCAGTGCTGGGTCATCGGTGAAAGCTCGGCATAGGGCCTGGTCAGCTCCGGGAGTACCTGGTTGAGATTGATCTGGGCGAGGTAGGCCAGTGCGGGAACGCACGCCAGGGCAACCGCCGCATAGTGCCGCACGGGGGTCGCGTGAAAGGACTGGGCCGTGATCTCCAGGCCAATGAAGATGAGGATCGGAAAAACGACGGCCCGGGGAACCAGGAAGAAGATCCAGTCGAAATAGCCGAAGACACCTGCCGTGCCAATGAAGACCGCGGTGGCCAGCGTGTAGCCGGCCCTGGCGCCCATGGCCTTGTAGGCGGGATGGCCGATGTAGGGCGTCGACTGGATGATGCCGCCGAAGAGGCCGCCGACCAGCGTGGCCACTCCCTCGGCGGCGATGATCTGGCCGGTCGGGTAATCGTCGCCGGCGGCCGCGGCGCTTTCCGTGCAGTCGATCCCGCCCACGACGGTCGCCAGGGCCAGCGGCAGCGCCACGGGCAGGTAACTCACAATTTCGGGCCACGACTCTCCAAGCCAGGGCCACCAGCGGGACAGGGGCAAAGGCAGGGCGAACCGGGAGAGCGACTCTGGTGCCGGGCCCGAGCCGCCGGCGCCGGGCCCCAGGCCGGCCAGGTGCATCGCGTAATAGACCAGGCACCCCAGCGACACAGCCATGAGCGCCGCCGGGAACGCCCCCGGGAAGCCGCCACCGCGCCGTCAAGGTCGCCAGGATGATCGCCAGCGAGACGAAGCCGGCCACCGGGAAGGCCGCGATGTCGAGCAGGGGGAGAAAGCTGATGATCGCCAGGGCGATCGACGCCAGCGAGCCGAGCAGCCCGGCACGCGGCACCAGCGCACGCAAGCGTCCGCTCATCGGGGCGCAGGCCAGCTTGAAAATGCCGGAGGCCAGCAGCATGGTCATTCCCAGGAACCAGGCGTGCTGGGCCGCCGCCTCCGCCGCCAGGCCGCGTCCCAGCGCAGCGCGGAACGACGGGCCGATGATCAGGATCACGGAGCCGAACGTGCTGGGCGTATCGAGCCCCAGCGGCATCGCCGTGACGTCGTGCCGTCCGCTCCGCCGCGCCAGACGGAACGCCATACCCGTGAAGATAAGATCGCCCACGAGCACGCCGACCGCCGTGCCCGGGATCATCCGGCCCAGCACGAAATGATGAGGCAGGCCGAAGCCGACCAGCAGGCTCGTCATCAGGATCATGCCGCCGACGTTGTCAATCATCAGGCCGAAGAACGCATTGAGGTCGCCCCCGCGAATCCAGTGATAGCCGCTTCCGTGGTGGCGCGGGGCGTTCGTGGAGACGCTCACAGTGTCCAACTTCGTCTTCTCCATGCCGAGATCACGACCGTCGGGGAAGCAAGCCGCGATCGTCCACGAGGTAACTGACACGCAAGGCCAGCAGGCCGACCGCCAGGTAAACACCGGCCGTCGAGGCGATCGCCAGGCCCAGGCCATAGTGCTTCGATCCCATGCCGACGACCAGAGGCGCCAGCGCGCCGCCGGTCCAGCCCACTGAATTCATCAATCCGGCCGCCGTTCCCCGGTCCTCGGCTTCCACCACGTCGAAGAGCGAGGCGAAGATGTTCGCATCGTAGACCCCCTTGCACAGCCCCGCGGCCAGCAACCAGACGACGAGCATGGGGACCGTTCCGGCCCGCCCGGCCAGGAACACGAACGGGGCGGCCAGGAGCAGGCCGGCCGACTGCACCAGGATGCGTCCCCCCCGTCGCCTCCGCGCCATCCGGTCCGCCAGCGCGCCTCCACAAAGGGCTCCGGCCAGGCTGGCCAGCGGCCAGGCCGTGGAAGTCAGCGAGGAATCGGCGATGTCCAGGGCATAGCTGCGATAGATGTATGTCGGCAACCAGGTCAGGAAGGCCGCAGCCACGAAGTTCGCGCCGATGAACACACACAAGAGCAGTAAGGCCGGCCGGTTGGCCAGGACGCGTGCAACCTTCAGTAGTGGCTGAGGCGCCGCACCGCCCTGTTCCTCGCCGGATTGCCCCGGTTCTGATTCGGGAGTTGCCCGCGGCGCTGGACCATCAGACTGGCCCCGCAGCGGTTCCACGAGCAAGAATGCCAGCATGAGAGCATAAGCGGTACCCGCCAGCCCCAGCACGTAGAAGGGAAACCGCCATCCGAAGTGGCGGGCCAGGCGGCCGGCCAGCGCCGCGCCGGCGGCCGTGCCAACGTAGACGCTCGTCTGATGGATCCCCAGAGCACGGGAGCGGGTGGCACTGCCGTGATAATCGGCCAGGAGAGACACGGACGCGGGGAAGTAAAACGATTCTCCCAGCCCCTCGGCGGCTCGAAAAAAAAGCAACTGGCCAAACGACCGGGCCATGCCCGTCGCCACGCAGATCAGGCTCCAGACGGCCAGCCCCGCGGGAATGAGAATCCGGCGCCTCGTGCGATCCACCACGTAACCGGCCAGCGGCGAGCAGACCGCATAGACGATCATGAAGGCCGTGCCGAGCGCTCCGAGCTGGGTGTCCGAGAGCGAGAACTCGCGCTCGAGGAGTGGAAAGACGGAGTTGACGCCCTGGCGATCCGCGTAGTTGAAGAAGCCGCAAAACCAGAGCAAAACGACCACGAGCCAGGGATAGGCTCTGCCCGCGGCCAATATCCGCAACCTGGCCTGCCATTGCACGACCCTGTTCTCCGGAACCCGCCCGCGGCCGGCAACGGTACGCGGACGATCGAAAAGAAATCGGAACGCGAATACTCTATCACTCCGCGCTCCGAATTCCTCATGGCCGATTCCGGTTCCGGGTCACATCGCCAGGCCGCCGTTGATGTCCAGCACATGGCCGGTGATGAAGCCGGCAGCCGGCGAAGCGAGGTAAAGCACCGCTGCGCCGATCTCGGCCGGGTCTCCAAGACGGCCCACCGGAGTCATGGCCACCACCGCCTCGATGGCCTTCTCGGGGATACCGTCGACCATCCGCGTGCGAATGAACCCGGGAGCGACCGCGTTGACCGTCACACCTTTGCGAGCGTACTCGCGAGCCAGCGTCTTGGTGAGCCCGATCATACCCGCCTTGGCGGCCGCGTAGTTCGCCTGACCGAAGTTGCCGATCACCCCGACCACACTCG
The DNA here is from genome assembly GCA_963833985.1 of uncultured Planctomycetaceae bacterium. Classification (GTDB taxonomy): domain Bacteria; phylum Planctomycetota; class Planctomycetia; order Isosphaerales; family Isosphaeraceae; genus Aquisphaera. The sequence continues at coordinate 2,435,725 of CAWIAD010000002.1, read as the reverse complement.
AAATGTTCACCACCCGTCCCCAGCCGCGCTCGGCCATGCCGTCGATGAACGGCTTGGTCACATGGAAGACGCTGCTCAGGTTCGTGTCGATGACCTCGTTCCAGTCGGTGGAGGCCATCTTCTTGAACGACCGGTCGCGGGTGATTCCCGCGTTGTTCACCAGGATGTCGATGCCCTCGAAGGCCTCGAGGACCTCGCCGCAGGCGCGAGTCACTTCCTCGGGCCGGGAGAGGTCGTGAGGGTAAAACTCGGCCTTCCGGCCCGCCTCCCGGATGCTCTGGCAGACTTCCTCGACCGAGTCGCTGCTGGTGTTGCAGCCGATCGCGACGTCAGCCCCCGCCGACGCCAGCGCCAGGGCGACCGCTCGGCCAATGCCCCGCGAGCCTCCGGTCACGTACGCCTTCTTGCCCACCAGGCTGAAATCCGGCCCCACAAGCGCCGGCCTCGTTGATTCCGCAAACCTCGTTTGCATCCTTTTTCCTTTTGACCTGAGTTTATTGATGAGTTTTGAAGCGATACAGCGGCGCCGGAGCTGAGGCCGGGCCGGCTCTGGTCCGGGCCAGCCTGGGCGCCAAGGCCTTAGCCGCTCATGGTAAGTCCACAATGAGGCTGCCGCGGAATCGACCCGCGGGTCCTGATCAGAAAAGAGCGAACACAACGGAGTGTCGACCTGGGAATGCCGGATCACCGGGCGGTTCCCGAGACCTGCTGCCGGCCGCGCAAGCCGGCGGCGCAAGTTTGTGATGCTGCCTGACGACCGCGCCGGTGGGGCGTTCAGAACGCCGTGGCAACTCGCATCACGAACGAGAGATGCGTCTCGTGCCAGAGCTCCGTGGCGTAGACCCCGTCACTCCGCCTCCGTGCCACCACGACGGCACCGCGGTAGGTTTCACCGTCCCGACCCGGATGCTGGCTGCCGATCAGGAACAGGAACTCGCCGACGGCGCCCTTGACGTGGAAATCGCACTCCGGGCAATTGCTGGGCAAGGCCAGGCGGAGGTCCTCGCCCTCATGCTCAACGGTGACGTACGTCGGTGCGGCTGCCACGAACTTGTGCCGCGAATCGAGGACATGGTCGACTCGAAGCTGTTCGGCGCCGGTGCTCTGTCTGGTCGATCTCGTCTCACGGTCGATGAGTTTCGTTGCCATGCTGTACTCCTTCGGATGGGTTGCGATATTCGGCGTGAATACCTATCGCTGAAACCCGGGGAACAGGTGGGGAGAACCCGCGCGTTTGCGGGCTCAGTAGGCAGAGCCGTGCCGTAGCGAAACGGCTCTACAGGTACGTGATCGTTCGTGGCTCCACATCCGGCATATGCCGGCAATGTTTTCCACAGCCACTGTAGCCTAGGGTGCCGCACTCCAGGATTCAAGTGAAGATTCAGAAAAAACGGCGACGAACAATTATATTTCTTCACAAGTGAGGCGAGTGGGCAAATCAGAGCGTCAGCACGGGCTTTCCCGCTCCGCAACGCAGGACCGGCCGTGGGCCCTGAATATGATCGCAACAACATGCGGCTCCGTGCCTTGCGACTGAGAGGCAAGCACGGGCCTCTTGACTTCCACATTCTTTTTGGCCAGCCACCCGGCCTGATCGATGGCCCTCGAAACGGTGACGATGCAGACCTCCATGCGAAGGACGTGCCGCCCTGCGGGACCGCCGCATCCACTTCTCGCGGCGAGGACCGTTGCCGGACCACCGTCCTGCCCTATCCCTAAACCCGCTCGAAAGATATCCGGCGGCGACCGCCCTGAATTCCGGTCCCGGCAAGGCAACCTGATTCGCTTCTCGGCCGCGGGCGGCCGATTGACCATGTTTCACGAGCGGGCAGGTATTGCCCGGAATCAGGCAGCGCCGCTCGGCCTCACCGTGCAGGTCGCATTGTGCCCCCTCTGACTGGCCTCCCTCCAGTGGGATACCGGAGCACCGCGAGTACTGGGGAAGACCCATGTCAGGTACCTGCTATCGTGCATTTTTTAACTATGATCTAATGACAATTCATGCATGTCATGGAACTGGGCGCGGCATTGCCGTTAACTTTGTTTTTGAACGCGCTGCGATGACCCCGCAGGCTCAACTTCGTTTCAAAGAAAGAAACCGGCCCATGGAATTCAAACATTCCGAGATCATCATGCTATTGCTTGCCGCCATCGGGCCGCTCAAGGTCACCGTCGTTTGCGCCACGCTCACCCTCGGAGCCCGCCCGGAGTTCATCAAGCGCGTGGCGCTGCGGTCGGTGTTGACCGCCCTGGTCGTATGCCTCCTGTTTGCGGCTCTCGGCGAGGCCATCCTCAGGCTCCTCAAGGTCTCGGTCCCCGCCTTTCAGATCGGCGGCGGGATCCTCGTGCTGCTCTTCTCTCTGGACATGGTGATGGGTAAAGCGCAGGCGGATCCGGAAAACGCGAACGGCATTGACCGAAAGGCCGCGGAGCCTGCACCCGACATCGCCGTCTATCCGCTCGCGATCCCGCTCATGGCCTCGGTCTCAGGGCTTGTCTCCATCGTCTCCTTGCTCGCCCAGCGGGATGATCTTGGTGCATTCCTCTTCCTCTCGGCGGTGATCGTCACGATCATGGCGCTCAATTATATATGTCTCCGCTACTGCCAGTACATCGTCCGCGCGCTGGGCTCGACCGCCCTCCTGGTCGTGGGCAAGGTCCTGGGGGTCATCATGACGGCTCTGGCCGTCGAGCTGGTGCTCATGGGATTGACCGGCCTGGGGATCATCGCGGCACACCCGAAACCATGATCTCCTGTCTCATCGGATGGCACGGGTCATGGATCAGGCACGTCCTGGCGGCAGGAAGCCGCGGCATCTTGAACCATTCTGGTAATTTCGCTGTACCGACTGTGCCGGAAGTGCCGATAGGACGAGGTGGATGAACCGGGACTCGCAATTCGGCTCACGGGGCGCGCTGCATGCGTGTGTCGCCCCGCAAGCAACTCCTCAGGTGAACTCGTTCGCGACGTACCGCGAATCCAATTTCCCGCTTTCCCTCGGCGGACCATGAGAGCAACGGATGCCCGCTCCGGTATGGTCGATCCGTGAACGCTGTGCAGCTTGCAGTGGCCCACTGCATTTCCGACGCTGGATCTGGGTGGGGCTCCTCGATCTCGTGCTTCTGTGCCTGAGGAACGCCTCGCTGCCCGCGCAGACGGCCCCCGCGGAGGTTCTTCGTAACCCGACCGATCGCCCTCCAGCGGCAACCACGGCGGCCACCGTCGAACAGCTGGCTCACCGCCTGGAACGCCTGGAGCAACAGAACGCTCAGCTTGCCGCGGAAAACCGCTCGCTGGTGAAGCAGCTCGAGTCCGTGAGCAAGGGATACGATCAGCTCAACCGGCGGCTGGAGCGCGTGGAGCCGGCACCGAAGGCTCCGATGCCCGCCCTGCCTGACCCGGCGCTTCCGTCGACGTTCCTGCTGGATTCTCTACCCACCGCGCTCGAACCCCTGCCCCGCGGTCCGCTCTTCCCTCCTCTGGAGTTGCAGCCGTTACCGGGCTCCGGGGATGGGAGTTCCCCGAATGCCGGCGGCCCGCGTGAAACGCGCGACCTGCCCACCCTGGATTTGCCGCCCGCCCAGCCTTCGCGTCCTGAGTTCTCCCGCTTCCTCGTCGGCGAGTACGACGACGAGCGCGGGCAGTTCGTCCTGGTCCGGCCCAGGGATGCTCAGCGCGTGCCTTTCGAGCTGCGCGCCGACCTGTTCACTCAGGCCCGGTTCATCAACTTCGCCCCCAGCGTGAATTCCTGGGCGGACAGCACCGGCGCGAGACGGCCCGTGCGCAGCTTCGAGGCGTTCGAGATCAACCGCAACTTCATTCAGTTCTCCGGGTTCGCCCTCGACGAGCGGCTCCAGTACACGGCCATCATCTTCTCTTCAACAGCCCTCAACGACACGGTCTACCTGGGCTGGATCAATTATCACTTCAACGATGCGTTCGATCTCAGGGTCGGCAACTGGCTGGTGCCCGGGACACGCGAGTGGATCGAGTCATTCCGGTACACGATGGGCGCAGACCGGCTCATGGCGACGACATTCTTCAGGCCCAACATCAGCCCGGGGATCTGGGCACAAGGACAGCCGATCACGAACCTCTACTACGTCGCAATGCTCGCCAACTCGCTGAATCGGTTCAGCCAGGGAATTGATCGAGTGGGCGGAGCGGCGACCTTCGGCGGCACGGTCTGGTGGGAGCCAAACGGCCGGTTCGGTCCCGGGCCGTCGGACCTGGAAGATCACCAGCGCCTGACACCGCGACTGGGCACCAACCTGGCGCTCTCGCGCGAGACCAATCAAGGCATCGGCCTGTATGGTCTGGCCAATCCCGAGGACACCATCCTTCGTCTCTCGGATGGCACGCCCCTGTTCCGCGAGGGTGCACTGGGGCCCGGCGTGCGGCTGCTTTCCACGGCGGTGCAGTTGTGGACGGTCGATGCCGCGCTCAAGTACCGCGGGCTCGGCATTTCGGGCGAGTACTTCTTCCGCTGGCTGGACGGCCTCAAGGAAGCCGGCGGCCGCTCCCCCTACCACACCATCTTCGACCATGGCGGGCTCTTGCAGGCGGGGTATTTCGTGGCACCCCGCAAGCTCGAGCTATTTGCCCGGACGTCCTTCGTGACCGGCCCGTTCGGCGGTGGCGACGAGTATGGCGGAGGCATCAACTGGTACGTCAAGGGCACCCGCGACTGGCGGATGACCTTCGAGGTCCTGCGCATCGATCACTCGCCCGCTCAGAACATCCTTACCGGCTACCGCGCAGGAGAAAGCGGCACGCTGTTCCAGCTCCAGTGGTTCAGCGACTTCTAAATAGATCCTCGCCTCTTGGAATGTGGGCCAGCCGCCCTCGGCTGGCTCAGGACGGCCGAGGGCGGCCGTTCCTTCCACACTTTCCCTATTACGCGGAGCTATTTAGAAGGCCGGGGCCACGCCGGCGGCGGAAAAAACACCCAGGGCATTCAGCGTGTGTTTTCGACCCTCCCGCTCCTTGAGGAACCAGCGGGCCTTCGACTTGCCGTAGTCCATGAGCTCGTCCAGGAAGGACGGCCAGCGATCCAGCTTCGAGGTGTAGCCGAGGTCCCGGTCCAGCGGGATCCGCGCCACATGGATCGGATGGTACTTCGGGTCGTTCAGCTTGCCTGAGGCCAGCAAGCGGTTGATGATCTCGATCAGGTTCAGCTCCTGCTCCATCGACAGGTTGCCGGCCAGCTCGTTGCGGCGGTCGATGATCTCGTGCGTCTCCGTCGGCACCCGCGCAGGTACTGGGGTTGATCTGGATCACCCAGAGCTCATTGATATTGAAGTCTGTCATATCGTGAATCGGCGGGTTCTGCGAGAACAGGCCGTCCCAGAAGACGCCTCGCCCGGGCACCGTGACCGCCCGGAAGAGCTCGGGGATGGCGGCCGACGCCAGCAGGCACTCCACCTGGAGCTCGGGGCCGGTGAAGACCTCGAAATGGCCGGTGAGCACCTCAACCGCACCGATCAGCAGCGCCGGGGCTCCCGGCCGACGCGCCAGCTTTCGCAACTCCTCGAAATCAAAATGCTGGTTGAGGATCTCACGAAACAGGTCCTCGCCCCAGGTCGGCATGTGGTAGGGGCTGACCTCGGGCAGGACCATGTGGTTGCGCAGGTTGACGATGTTCAGCAGCGTCTGGTTCAGGATCTTGTCCCACGGCTTGCGGGCCGAGATGGCCTCCCAGAATCGTCTCAGCTTCTGGCCGGCCAGCCTGGCATCGCCGCGCACCAGGCCGTCCCAGGCAAGCGCCGCGCACATGGCGCCGCCGGACGTGCCCGAGAGTGCCACCACCTCCACATCTTCGGGAAGCTGGCTCAACAGGCCCTCGAGAACGCCTGCGGAAAAAGCCGTGTGACTGCCACCTCCCTGGCACGCGATCGCGACGCGGCTCCGAGCGGGAATACCCATGGCACTTGGCCTTTCTTTCTGGAAAGCAACGGTGGCAAGCGGTGACGCCGTTTGTCAGTTCCATTCAGTCTATCGCCTTCGGGCCCGGGAACCAAGATAACAGTGCAGCGCGGCAGCAGTCTGGTTGTCAGTGCGGTGGATACCAGCCGCAGGGCTTGACGGTACTCCACTGCGCGGAACGCCCGTCCGTACGTGGCGAGCGGCAGGTGCACCGAGCTAACAGGATGCTTGAAGGCGCGATGCGGCCTGGGCATCACCCGGGCGCTCGGCGAGGAACTGGGCCCACAGGCGCTGGGCTTCCGCGTAGTCGCCGCGCTCTTCGGCCAGCACGGCCAGGTTGCGCAGCGTCAGCTGGCCGTAGATGCCCTGATCCACACTGCAAAACTGCTCCGCACGCTTTAGCGTCAGGATGCGCCGCCAGCACGCTTCGGCCTCGGCGGGCTGGGCCGCCTTGCGATGGAGGATCGCCTTGCGGAAGTGAAGCTCGGCATCGTCGGCGTCGAGCCGCAACCCCGCGGCGCAGGCGCTCAGGGCCGAGGGGATGTCCTCGAGCATCTGGTGGCAGCGGGAGAGCAGGGCGCGGACGCTTAACGCCAGTTGACCAGCGTGAGCGGATAGCCGAGCTGCTGGATGCGTTGGAAATGGGCGGTGTTTCCCGTGACCAACTCCAAGCCGTTGGTCATGGCGATGGCCGCAATCATCGGGTCGGCCACGCCGATGGGCCGTCCGACACGTTCCAAATCGCCAGCAATCCGCCCGGCCAGTTCGGCGGCGGGGAGGTCGAAGGGCAGGATTTCCAGCGTGGCGAGCGACGCCACGAAGGCTTGTAAGCGGCGAGTGCTCTGGTTTTGCTGGAATCCCCGCACGATCTCCATGACGCTGACGGTCGAGGTCGTGTAGCGTCCAAAGGCCCGGCGGTAGGCGGTGGCGTTGGCGGCGACGGTGAGGTTAACGCCCTTGCTTATCTCGGAAAGGGTGTCGGTATCGAGCAGGGCCTTACTCAACGGCGACATCCCGCCATGTGTCTTCCCGCCGTCTGCGGTAGGCGTCGGCAACGATCTGGTCTAGCTCGTCGGCGGCATCCCGCATGGAGCCAAGGAACGGGTCGGGTCCGGGATCAATCCCCTCGGCGTGCGGCTGTGCTTGCTGCCGTTGGTCGATCTCGCGGAGCAAGAGACGTGCGGCCTCGGCCATCGCGTCATCGACGGAGGCGAACCGGCCGTTTTGGACGACCGCTTGGAGGCGGCTTTCCAGATCGTTGGGTAAATGTATGGTCATTTAAATGATTCCCCTTCAATTTCCAGCATACCATAACCGGGCGGTATTGCCAAGCGTGGCGGTTGCACGCATGTCATCTTCCCCGGCAAATTACACCGGGAAGATAATCGGTGTCAGTTCATTTTTCAAGATAATCGGTGTCAGTTCATTTTTCGGAGATAATCGGGCCTGGTGGCCCCAGGAAGATAATCGGTGTCAGAGATAATCGGGAGATAATCGGTGTCAGGGGAGATAATCGGTGTCAGTTCATTTTTCGGAGATAATCGGTGTCAGGGGGAAGATAATCGGTGTCAGTTCATTTTTCGGAGATAATCGGGCCTGGTGGCCCCAGGAAGATAATCGGTGTCAGAGATAATCGGTGTCAGTTCATTTTTCGGAGATAATCGGTGTCAGAGATAATCGGTGTCAGTTCATTTTTCGGAGATAATCGGTGTCAGTTCATTTTTCGGAGATAATCGGGCCTGGTGGCCCCAGGGAATTGCTCCCCTGGGGGAGATAATCGGTGTCGAGATAATCGGTGTCAGTTCATTTTTCGGAGATAATCGGTATCAGTTCATTTTTCGGGCACTTCTGGCCGATGCCGATTGCTCCTTTCGTGGCCGGCCCCGCGGGCGCGGGGTCAGGTCAATGCCCAATCGGGTCGCGACTCCCTCGACCCAGGCGGGAGAGCCCAGCGGGCGTCCGGTCCGCAGCGACTCACGTACGGCCGTCAGTTCGTCCGGCCTCTGTGCCGACCGCAACTTTGCCCGCCACCGCCGCCTACGCTCCACCTCGGACGGGCCGAGATGCTCCCACTCGGGGAAACCGTCCAAAAGTGTGTCAATCAGTCCCAGCCCGTGCTGGCCATAGCTCGACCACCGGTAGGCCCTCGGGTCGGCGACCATACCGGCGCGGACAGGGTTGGCCTCGATGTACTGTAGCACGACCAGCAGGTGGTCATCGTCCTGGATCACCGGGCTCTTGGAGCGGCCCTGCCACACGTGCCCCGAGGTGCGGTGCCGCTTGTGGTATCGCCACGTGTGGGCCACGCTGAGCGACTGGAGGTTCCGGCTGATCGACTGCCCTGGGCTCGGCTTGAGCAGGAGGTGGAAGTGGTTGCTCATCAGGCAATAACCGAATAGTGCGAAGGGATAACGGTCCTTCGCAGCCCGGAGCGACTCGAAGAAGGCCTCATGATCGCCATCGCCGACGAAGACCTCGGCGCGGTTGTTCCCGCGGTTCATCGCGTGGTAGACCAGACCGTCGTCGGTGGCGCGAGGAAGACGTCCCATGATGCCCACGTTACGGCGAGATGCGGGCTTGCGTCAAGAAAAATGAACTGACACCAATTTCTCCCAATTTCTCGACACCAATTTCTCCTAAGAAAAATGAACTGACACCAATTTCTCGCCAATTTCTCCTCTGACACCAATTTCTCCTAAGAAAAATGAACTGACACCAATTACTCCCTAAGAAAAATGAACTGACACCAATTACTCTAAGAAAAATGAACTGACTCCAATTACTCCTGACACCAATTTCTCCTCTGACACCAATTTCTCCTGACACCAATTTCTTCCTCGAACCTGACAGCCAACCCGCGAATCATCGATTAACGAAGCACGACGCCCCATCCTGTCCATCCTACCGTCGCAATTCACTATGTCCCCCTCGACCTCCTTATGTCCCCCTCGACCTCCTCGTTATCTGGTACCAGCCCGGTCATACGCCCATCGGTGAGCTCGTCCTGCTCATCGCTGTACATGATAAGCACGCAATGAAATATACTTCGGGCAAAAGGTTCTAGGCGTGTGTCTCGATCGGTACCGATCACCTCGAAGACCTCGTCGGAGAAGGGACCGACGACAAATGTTCCCCCGTATTCGTCCGATAAGACCACGGTGTGGCTTTCTACACGGTCACGGCAATGGCCTTGACCCAACGCTACGCGCCAGCACATGTCCTTGGAATCAATACAATGATAGGCGCTGAGCAGTTGCCTCGCCGCGGCAGGCAGGCAGTTACATTCCGGATGGGAAAGTCCCTCGTTGGGAACACAGGAGAGCTTGCCATCTCGTAGCAGAGCTAGGACGGCCGCCCTCGCATTATCTACCGTAAGTGTGTTTATGTGCTTTTGGAATTCATCGAAATGACGCAGTTGCCTCTGTGTCGACTCGTCTAGAGCGGGCTTGCGAAAGAGTTGCCTCAGCAGTCCCTCGAAGACTTTGTTGGCCACAAGGAGCCCGGCCGCGAAGATGCACCCGAAGAACAAATTCTTATGACTTCCAAACATGGCCGCTCTCTAGACTCTCTGGCCCCGCAACTCGCCGAGGCCTGAAGGGGCATTGCTATTCTCCGACGACGGCTGAGCAATCTGGGATAGACGCCGTGATCATGCTTTCTGTTGAGTTTTATGCCTGGCTCAGGGCTGCCGTCCCCTTGGTCGGAGGCCATATTCCAGGCCCGGCAGCCTGCGGTCCTGGCGCTCCAGGCGTCGGCGCCGTAAGGGCGGCCCGGCGCACCCAACTTCGAGTTCTCCCGCTCCCTCTTCGTGCCTCCCGAGCTCTTCTCGACCGCGCTCATTGTGGGGTTGTTGTTGCGGTCGTCGGGGCCGAACCTCCATTCGTCGCCCCACGAGAGCTGGAGCTCGCCGATCGTGTTGCCCTCGTTATCATAAGTGAACGTGTAGCCGCCGGCGGAGCTCAAGTCGTTGTCGGTCATCGTGATCACTGAATGGAGAGCCGCGAGCGGACGGGTCACAGAGTTCAGATCAGGAGATGCGTTGTCGGGACAAGCGCTGAAGGTAAATCCGGCGTCGGCGTAGGTCAAGTGAATCCTGTGGCCCGATCCGCTTTTTCTGACCATCGCCGACCCAGCAAAGCTTGGTGGTCCATCCCCGCTGTCACCGGATCGGTGCGTCGTCGCTGCGCTGGACACACCCTACAATTGTCGGATGTTCCCGGGCCCTGCGGCGGATGCCGGGGCCGTGAATCGGTGTGTCGGCGCTACGCTCGACACACGCTACAGATGTCGGACGTTCCGCGGCCAGGGTCGAGGATCGCCGGGCCGGCCGGGCCCGGAAGGCCCAATCGGAGGGTGAGTCGAGCGCAGCGACGACGCACCGTCAGAATGTCGCAGCCCTGAACTCGTCGAGCGATGTTTCGCGCTCGGGGTCCATGATCCCCATCGTGAGCGCCCGGCAGTCCATCCCCCGCGCCGCCAGCGGCTCGAGCATCTCGCGCGTGCACAGCGCCGCGCCGCCGGAGGGGTCCAGGTCACAGTGAACCGACGAGAAGAGCAAGCGCATGGGGCACCTGAGGTGAAGTGATAAGACCGCGCCGGCATAAGGAGAGCAAACCGCGAGGAATCTCGCAAGCGGCTACGCTTCCGGACGTTCGTCACCCGTTCATCCTGGCGCTCCCTGGCTATTCGAGGCGGCACTTGACGGAATCTCACGGCGCAGCCAGCATCAGTTCCGGACGTCAACGGTCCATCACGTCCGGACGCGACCGTCGTCCGGGCTCACTTTCCCCGGAGAACCGAACATGTCCCATCGACGAGCTTTCCTGGGAACCGTGATCGGGGGTGCCGCGGCAGCCGCATCCTCGGGGACGGCGGGGGCTTCTTCTGCCCCGGCAGGCAGAGTCCTGGGCGCCAACGACCGCGTGCGCTTCGGCCTGATCGGCTGCGGTGCGCGCGGCAAGGAGATCTTTCAGGCCGCTCTGCGCGCCCCCAACGTCGAGGCGGTCGCCGTCGCGGACATCTACACGCGGAGGCACGGCGAGGCCCGCAAGATTGCCCCCGGTGTCGCCACGTTCAAGGATTTTCGGGCGCTGCTGGATGACCGGTCGATCGACGCCGTGCTGATCGCCACCCCCCAGCACCTGCACGCGCTCCACTTTGTCGCCGCGATCCAGGCAGGCAAGGACGTCTACCAGGAAAAGACCATGGCTTTCAACCCGGCGCATGCCCGGCGGATGAAGAATGCGTTCGACGGCTCCGGACGCGTCGTGCAGATTGGCATGCAGATGAACAGCGGGGAAGGGATCGGCAAGGTCCGCGAGCTGGCGCGCACGGGTGAGCTCGGGTCGCCTACGCTGCTGCAAACGCACCACTTCCGCAACTCTCCCCACGGCGGCTGGCTGCGCGACGTTCCCGCCGACTGCGACCCCGAGCACGTCGACTGGATGGCATTCCAGGGCGAGACGAAACATCTGCCATTTGATCCCCAGCGGTACATCAACTGGCGGTTCTACTGGGATTACTCCGGTGGCAACGTCACCGAGAACATGGTGCACACGCTGGGCTTCTGGTTCGGCGCCCTGGGGCTCTCCATCCCGCAGGCGGTCACCATGACCGGAGCCAACTTTCTGTCCCCGCGGATGCAGGTGCCCGATACCTTCCAGGTGGCCATGAACCACGATCAGAAGCTTCTCTTCACCTTCACTTCCACCTTTGGAAACGACTACCACGGGGAAGGCCACGACTATCTCTACGGCACCAGGGCAACGCTTGTGCACACGCCGACCGACCACGTCCGCGTGGTACCTCAAGGGTCCAGAGGCATTGCCGGCGATGCATCCGAAAGCCGCGGATACCGAGAATATACCGATCAGCACATGCGCAACTTCTTCGAATGCGTGCGCAGCCGGAGCGAAACGGTCTGCCCCTTCGAGCTTGGCTTCCGCACCGCGGTCACCTGCCAGATGGCCGTCGCCTCGTATCGCCGAGGCACCACCGTGCGGTGGGACCCCGCCACGGAAGAGATCATTTGAACGTCCATTCACACGCCAAACGAGGTTTTGCGGAGAAAGGTCTTGAAGATGGACCAGCCGGCATGGATCATCCTCATCCTTTCCGTTTGCGTGTGCTCAGCCCGCTTCGGACGGCAGCGACGGCAGTCGGGGCGCCGCGTGTCGCCGCGCGATGTGCTACTGGTCATGGCCGTTTGCTGGGCGGCCGGCTGGTTCGCGCTGGGTCTGCCGTCGCTCATCGCCTGGGGACGGCACATGCCCTGGTCGGAGATCGTCCCGGCGACCCTCTTGCTCCTGGGCCTTGCGACAGCACCGCTGCTCCTGATGCTGGCAGCAATCTGGCTTCCGCGGCTATCAGGCACTACAGAGATGCCGGAAAGAAACCGCTCACTCCGCACCTGCTCGATTGATTCGACGCTGCTTCGAGCTTCAGCGCGACGACTCGCTGCGCAGTTCGTTGACGTACTGGTGTGCCAGACGAGCGGGGATCGGCAAGCGATGCTTCGGGGCATTCTCCAGTACAATCCGGATGGCGCTGCTGAGGTTGCAGAGGTGGCCGGCGGAGACGAAGAGAGGCCTGACGCGATCGCGAGTGCGCAGCACGGCCCCGACCTCCCGTCCCTCCAGCACGAGCGGCATGTGTGCGCCGCGTGCCGGGCTAGGCTCCTGGTGCTCACCGCAGAGCCGCGACTTGGCGCAGCCGACTGCTGGAATGTTCAGCCACAGTCCGAGATGGCTGGCCAGTCCGATTCCGCGCGGATGCGCGATCCCCTGCCCGTCGATCAAGAGGACATCGGGCGGCTGGCGCAACGACTCATAGGCCTGGAGAAGCACCGGAGCCTCGCGGAAGCTGAGAAGCCCGGGAACGTACGGGAACCGCGCCTCCGCAACTGCCCTGCTCCGTTCCAGGACTTCCTTCGTGCCAGCCCGCGTGACCACGATCGCACCGTAGAGCCATTTCCCGCCGATGTCGTACGAGACGTCGGCTGCGCCGACCGTGTGCACCGCACCCACCGGCCGCGTCACATCCACGCACGCGGCAAGCTCCAACTGCAACGCACGGGCCTGCTTCGTATCGACATCCCAGGAATGGAGTGTAGAGACTCGTGGCATGGACAGAACCGTATCATTCCCGGGCGGGGGAATGACAGGGCTCCTTCGATTACCCTGCAAGCAAGCTCGGGACGCGCCAGACCGCGTGGCGGAGAGAGCCGGTCCAGCCCCTGGCGAGTGGGACCAGCACGGGATTATCGATTTGCTCGCGAGCGCGATGCGGCCTCGGCGTCGCCCGGGCATCGGGCGAGGACCCTGGTCACAGAAAAACCATGGAACCACAGAGACAACGAAGAGCAAGGGGAGAAGATGATGGACCAGTTCTGGTGGGGTGTGCCGAGCGCTGCGACGACGCAACAATTCGCGGAACAGGCTGAAATACTGGTGCGTCGACGCTGCGCTTGACGCACCCTACAAATGCTCACGCTTGCGAGCGCCAGTACGAACAAGATACTCGCCCGCACAAGGTCGTGAGCATCGAGCGGGCGGAGTGCCCGTGGCAGCGTGGGGGCGATCCACATGCGGCTCCGAAACGGATGCAGTACCAGGCGGCTTGACCACGGCAAGCCAGGCGGACAGGGGCAGCTTCGGACACCGACCCCGCGCGAACGGCTCCCACGCCACCGTGAACCTTGGCTGGCCCCATTCGTGCTCCGCCATTCGTGGTCCGCGGGTCGGGCTCACGCCCGAGGTTGGGGGCTGCGCCCGTGAAAACCACGTGCTCACGCACGTGGCCATCTGCCATGCGCGCCTAGCGCCGGGACTGGCGGACCAGCGCCGGGGTGATAAGCGTGATGCGGCGCGGGGCGGGTCGGGCTTACGCCCGAGGTTGGAGGCTGCGCCCGTGAAAACCACGTGCTCACGCACGTGGCCATCTGCCGCAGAGTCCATGGCGCAGGCACACGTGGCCATGCGCCGCGGATCCAGGGCGCTGGCGCACGTGGCCATGCGCCCCATAGCCAGGACTTGCGGACCAGCGCCGTGGCGATGTGTAAATTGCGGCAACGTGCGGGTCGGGCTGGCGCCTGAGGCCTCCCGCGCGGCGTGCAGGTCACGGGTGCACAACGCCCACCGCCGGAGAGGTCCAGCTGATAGTGAAACGACGAGAAGAGCAGACGCATGGAACGCCTGAGGTGAAGTGATCCGACCGCGCCGGCACAAGGAGAGCAAACCGTGAGGGATCCTTCAAGCGCCCGCCGTTCCGATCGTAGACTGAATAGAACGGCACTGTGCCAATGCACTTTGACAATTCGGTCGATGGTTCAGACCAGCGCGACGCCTCTGCACTCAGGCGGCGCGCTGGCCCGCGGGACTTATGGCCGGCACCGCGGCCCGCCTTCGGTCATCTCGAGAAGAAAATGTCAAAAACGAAGCCACCGAAAATGGAGATTTAACTTCAATCAGACAAAGGGTTAGCGTCCGATGGGTTTGATGCCGGGTGGACGGAACGAAGCCATTCCGGGCAAGTCTTCCTCGACGGGTGCACTCTCACATGTGAAATGACTCGCCCGTCGCTACCGGCAAGCGTCGCTGGGAGCGAGAAACGGCCCGGGCGGCATCAAGGCTCCCCAGATCATCCCACGGAACCGGCTCGAGGCGCCGGGTCCTGCTGAGGTGGACTTGCGTTGAGCGGTCCGGACCATAGAATACAGGAGTACCCAAAACAAGGCATCTCGGATTGCCTTCCAGGCCGTACAACATTCGCGAGTCGGTCGCGTCTTTCTCGAATTGGTGTGATAAACTGGTTACGGCTGGGAGCTTCGGGACCGCGCTTCGGGACCCTGGGAGCGTGCCATGAAGCTCCTGGGATGTGGTTGGCCTGCGGGATCCAGGTCGGTTCTCACTCACGGAGGAGCGGTTCGATGCTCGTTCGAATCAGCGGAGGAATGGCCCGTTACGGACTGCCCGGGGTGATTCTGGGAGTGCTCATCTCCTGGCTTGCCGGTGCACGTGGAACTCTGGCAGAGGCCCAGACAAGGGCTGTCGGCGAGAGCGGCCCACTGGTCGGCGTGCCGGTCCGAAGTCCGGAATCCAGCCGTCAGGTACCCGGGCAAGGTCGGTTGCTGGCCGGCGGCGAGGCGAATGGAACGCTGGCGATGGTCACGTCGCCCCCCGGATCGGTGCAGTGGCTCTACCTGGTTGATACGAAGAGCCGTGCTTTTGCGATCTATCGTCTTGATCCTTCGAGCACCAAGGGCTCGGTAAAGCTGGAGGCCGTGCGCCAGTACCAGTGGGACCTGAAGCTGGAACACTACAATAACCAGGCGCCGGAGCCGGCCGCGATCGAGTCGATGGTCAGGACGCTGGCGCAGCCGATGGTACGATAACCGGGAGACCTCCGCGGGGCGTGTGCAGTCGCTTGTGGTCTCCGCCACCTCTGGAATCGACGACCACGGCCGGCAGCGGCCGGCTTTGACCGCGAGGACCACGTCCATGGCACAGTTTTACACATTGGAAGAAGCAGCCCGCGTCCTGGGCATGAGTGCGGAAGAGCTGAAATCCAAGGCGCAACACCGCGAGATCCGCGCATTTCTGGATGGCGGCTCGTGGCGTTTCCGGGTCGTGGATGTGGACGAGCTGGCACGGCACCGAGGCCTGGGCAGCGATGCCGAGCTGCGTCTTTCCGACCTGGAGGTCCCCGCGGCTGGCGGCGAGAACCTTGACGACCTGGACCTTTCCGAGTTCCAGCTTGGTGTGGCCAAGCCCGACCTCGCCAACGAGACAATGGACCTCTCGGCCATGACCTCGCCGTCTGGCGAGCGGCCGTCGATGGAATCGTCGGCAGAGCACGACATTCTCTTCGATGACCTTTCGGTCCCGCCCAACCCGGTCACCGGCTCCAGTTCGGTGATCATCGGCATGCAGTCCAGCGGCAAGCTGCCCAGCGACTCGGACGTCCGCCTGGTCCCCGACAACATCAAGGGCTCGAGCGACTCGGATGTCCGCCTGGCATCGCCGGATCCCGACTTCAAATCCCCCAGCGACTCCGACGTGACCCTTGTGAAGGATGACACCGCGGACCATCACCTGCTGACTCCCGCTTCCGCCTCCGGGGACACGGCCGTACGCTCCAGCCCGATGGTCGGCTCCTCGGCCGAAGTGCCGGCCGCCGAATCGGATAGCGACTTTGAGCTGAATCCTTCAAGCGACCTGGTCGAGGCCTTGCAGCCGGAGTCGGGGAGCGACTTCGAGTCTCAGCGCCCTGGATACCAGCGACGAGTTCGAATCGACCCCGCTTCGCCCCAGCGACTCGGACGTGACCGCGGCCGATCCGAACATCTCGGGAATCAACCTCTCACGGCCCAGCGATTCGGGAATCAACCTTCAAGGCGCCGGGGCCTTCGACCTGGGACACCATGATTCCATCGAGCTGGCGCCTCTGTCGGACGAAGAGCTCAGGACTCACAAGTCGGAGCCTGCCAAGCCCGCGCCTGCCAAGCCCGCGCCTGCCAAGCCCGCCAAGGCTCAAGGCGGCAAGGCGGCGCCGTCCAAGGCCAAGCCGTCGCTGGCTGCGACTCCGCCGCCCAGCGTGAAGAAGGGCGAGAAGGACATCTTCGACGACACCGACTTCGAGGTCGACGTTCCCATCTCGGACGACGATTCCTCTGACGACAAGACGGTCCAGCTTGAAGCGGCCAGCGACTTTGACCTGGAAGACAGCGACAGCGGTTCGGAAGTCTTCGCCATCGACGAGGAAGAGGTCGATCAGAACGCCGCCACAGCCATGGCCCCCTCGGCATTCGCGGAGGACGAGGACGAGGACGACGGCTTCGAGGACGCGGTTTCCAGCGAGATGGCCACGTCCTGGTCGTCCGACGAGGGCCAGACGTCCGCCTCCCAGGCGCCCGCGATGGTCATCTCCCGCGAGGCCACGCCGGAATGGGGTGGATTGTGGGTCGGCCTGCTCTGCTTCACCACCGTGTGCCTGCTGTTCGCCTCGTTCGTCGCCATCGACCTGATGCGCAACCTTTACGACTTCCAGGACACTCCCGTCGCCTCGGGCCTGGTCCGCAGCATCGCCGGCCTGTTCGGTAGTTGAGCGGATTCCTGGGATTGATCTTCCCGGGCCGATCGGCTATGAGTCGCCAGGCACATTCCATTCAATCACCGCAAG
This sequence comes from uncultured Planctomycetaceae bacterium, assembly GCA_963833985.1. Taxonomy (GTDB): domain Bacteria; phylum Planctomycetota; class Planctomycetia; order Isosphaerales; family Isosphaeraceae; genus Aquisphaera. The sequence goes on along the minus strand of CAWIAD010000002.1, from coordinate 2,418,621 downwards.
GACCCGTTGCGCTTTTCCGGCGGCAACGGGTCGCGGCCTTTGCGGGGACGGGTTTCGTCCCGGCACCCGGGGACCAGCGATCTTCTGGTCCCAGGGGCAATGGCTGAGCATGCTTGCCGATCGCATGCGAAAGGAGTCGCGGCGGATGGCCTCTGCTTTTCGTCCACCGAGGTACCTGCCCGGGTGGCTCGCGGTCCTTGCCTTGCTGGGCCCCGGATGCCGCATGGCACCCCAGCAAGACCTTGAGGAATGCCATCGCCTGAGCCAGACGCTCCGTTCCGAGAACGCCGGCCTCAAAGACCAGATGCTGGCTCTGCGCAGCCAGAATCAGGACCTCTCCGAGCGGGCCGTGGACGACGCACGCCGGCTGGCTCTGCTGGAGGCGTCCAACCAGCGGCTCGAGACCAGCGTCCAGGCGTACCAGGATGAGCGGTCACGGCTGGAAGACGCGTACAAGCAGCTCCGGGCCAGCCTTCCCGGGTCGCTTCCACCGCTCGGCGCCCTCCTGCCGAGCCGTGAGCAATCGCCACACACCGGAAAAGTCGAGACGCTGAAAGCCGCGCACCGGCGGGCATCGCCGCGCGACCTCGATGGGCAGATCCAGCAGGCGGATTTGAGCCTGGAAGATACGAAGGCCAGTGACGGCGTTCGAAAAAGCCCACGCGGGCAAACCACCAGGCGGCGGCCCTCCTGGACTGCGTCACGGCCCGAACACCCAAGCACTGACCCAGCATCCCCGGCTGCGGCCGCGGGGGCTCACTCCACACGCACCGACCCTTGACTTGTCACCACACCCGTTCCGATAATTCAACGTTCCTCGTCGGTCCCAGGAAAACGCCCAGCTACCGGAACGGGAGCGTTCATTCATGCGCACGGTATTGCCCGCACTCTGTGGAACTCTGCTGGTCATCACTGTCGGCTCTGTCCGAGGGGCGGACTTGCAGGGTGATTACGTGGAAGCTCGAACCGCGGACGTCTTCACGGGTCCCTGTATCTCCAACGCGGAAGTCTTCATCACGGGGAGCCAGGCCGTACTGGCATGGAAGGTGAACCAGGGGACATGGAAGGGCACGGATCTGAGCGGGCTTTGCGTCGCCGCCGCCGTGCGGGGCACGACCACGTTTTCCGAGGATCAACCCGAAAAGGCCGCGGCCGTCGTGATCGTGGACGAGAAGGCCACGCCTGCCCAGCGTGACGCCCTCGTGCAGCTTGCGCAGGAAATGGGCGGGGCGCGGTTGAACCATCTCGTGGCCGTGAGAACCGCGCGGATGAGCCTGAAGCTCGAGGACCACCCTGTCTCCGCGGCCGACCAGTCGCATGCAGCGCACGGCATGCCCCATGCGCCGCGGGCTTCTTTCTGGGCATCGGGACTGGCCAGCATCGTCACCCGCCCCCTCGATGAAACCGATCACTTCTGCGGCAACGAGGTGGTCGCCTACTCCCCTCTTTCCCGGGATGTGAACGTCCTGCCCGCGTACACGATGGGGCACGAGTTCAAGGGAGAAGGTCTGAACACCCGCTGGAACGACCCCAATTGCCGCAGCAGCTTCGTGGGCCACTTCGCGCGGTGATCGGCCCATGATGGCACGACGTCGATCGCAACACCGGAAGTGCGCGTGGTGTACCTCTGGCAACGTGGGACCCGCGACCACTTCCGGTCGTCAACCAATTGCGACCCGCCCCACACCTCCCCTTACCGAACACCGCAACCGCTGTTACGATCAACCGTGTCGTGGTCGCCAGTTCGCGCTCGCCTGGGGGCGACCGGAGGCGATCCACCGACGACTGAGGATGAAGATTGATGCGCAGGATCCCGGCACCGGCACTGGTTCTGATGCTTCTGCCAGGTACCCTGGCAGCCCAGGAACCCTATAAGGCTGAGGTTCACAAGGAGCACCCCCCTGCGGGAGTCGCCCCGGAGATCGGTTCTCAGCTCGCCGATCATGGCTTCCGGATTCTGGACGACTCGGGAAAGCCGTTTGCCGACCTCTGGCTGCGGAATACCATTCCAGCGGCCGAGAAGCCGGCAGGCGCAAGGGCGTGATTCAGTTTCCGTTCCTGGCCGAGAGCGAGTTGCTGGGCGTGGTCCAGTTTCATCGAGAGGCACACGACTATCGCGACCAGGCGATCGCCAAGGGCGTTTACACGATGCGCTACGGGCACCAGCCAGTCAACGGCGACCATCTCGGAGTGAGCCCGTTCGGCGACTACGCGCTGCTCTTGCCGGCCGCCAAGGACACCAGTCTGACGGCGCTTCCCCGCAAGCAGCTCGAGACCCGCAGCGCGGAGTCCGCGGGCTCGAGCCATCCCGCCGTCTTCTTCATGCTGGCCGTCCCCGGCGCGTCCGCGGCGCCGCATCCGTCCATGATACACGATCAGGAGAAGAACACCTGGCGGGTGGTCGTTCCGCTCGAGCTCCTGGTGAAGGGAGCGTCAAAGCCGACGTCCTACCCGGTGTCCATCATCGTCGTCGGGGCCTCCGAGGCGGCGTGAGCGCCGTGGATCCCAGGCGACTCCTTTGTGAACCGGACCGGGAGCGGCCGTTCCGAGCCATCCATGCCGATCCCCCTGCTGATTGCCCTGCTGATCGCATTCGGAACGGATCTGGCCGACGACGCCAAGGGAGTTCCGGCGGCGTTCCGGCTCGTCGAAACTCTCGGCGGTGTCCTCATGGTCGCGGTTCTCTCGTTCGGCCTGGGAGGTTGGGTCGCGGCCCAGGTCTCTCACCAGGGCTACGCGACGAGCCGGGTGTTCCGCCGCTACCTGCTGGGCAGTCGTGCGCTCACGCTGGCAGGCCTGGCCATCTACGCCTGGATCGTCTACCTCGTCGGCTGGCCCGCACTGGTGCTGCGGAGCTGGCGGCTGCAAGGTCTTGTGCTGGTTGACGATCTCGCGGTGCTGTTGCCGTACCTGGCCATCCAGCTCATCACATGGAGCGGGGTCTACCTCGCGGAGCGAGCGCTTCACGGAAGACGCTTCTTCCCTCGCGCAGCGACGTACCTTGCGCTCAAGGCGCGGCAGTCCACGGGCCTGGTCCTCCCCGTGGTGCTGATCTTCGTGGTCCGGCAGGACGTCTGCCCGCGGCTCTGGCCGGTCTGGCATCAGAGCCCGGCGGCTGAGCCGATTGAGCTGGCGGTGCTGGGCGGCCTGGTGCTCGCACTCTCCCCGCTGTTCATTCGCCTGGCCTGGCCGACCCGGAGGTTGCCCGACGGCCCGCTCCGGACGCGCCTGGAACGCGTTGCGCGGCGAGTTGGCTTCCGTTTCAACGACCTGCTTGTCTGGGACACCGGCCAGCTCATGGTCAACGCCTGCGTGACGGGCGTTCTCCCCCAGTTTCGTTATGTTTTACTCACCGATGTGCTGATCGAATCGCTTGCTCCCGCCGAGGTGGCCGCCGTCTTCGGACACGAGCTCGGCCACGTGGCACACCGCCATTTACCCTACTTCGGCTTCTTTTTCCTGGGGAGCATCGGCTTGCTGGCACTGGCCGGACGCGTGGTCTCGCTGCCGGGAGCATGGCTTGCGACTTTTTCCTGGATTCCCCCTGCCGAGATACCGCAGATCACCGAATTCGCCGAAGCGGGGCTGCTGCTGGGTATTCTCGGTCTTTTTTTCTGGCTGGTATTCGGCCACCTGTCGCGTCGCTTCGAGCGCCAGGCTGACATGTTCGGTTGCAAGGTGGTCTCGTGCGGGTTCGCGCAGTGTCCTCCGCACTTTGATGGTGAGGAGGATGCCTTCGCCTCCGAGCCTGTGAGCCTCTTGCCACAGAGTCTGTGTCCCGTGGGAATTGAGATTTTTGCCGCGGCGCTGGCCAAGGTGGCCTGTCAGAACGGCATGGACGCGGCCGCGTGGTCCTGGAGGCACGGCAGCATTGCCAGCCGGCTCTCTTTTCTGCGGCGATTGCAGCTTGATCCTGAGCAGGAGCAATGCTTTGCACGCAGCATGCGGCGGTTCCGGCTGCTCTTGTCGCTGGCCCTCGTGATCACGCTGCTGCTCGCGGTGCTGACGCGTGCCTGGGAGATCACGGGCTAAAGCAGTTCCGCAGAATTCTTTGGACAGGACTCCAATTCGCTTGCCCGGGGCTGAGGGCCAGGCATGGCCGCTCTCCTTGTGGGGTACGATTCCATTCGTGCCATTCCTGGTCCATCAGATCGAAGACGTGACACGATCGGAATCGTATCCCACGAGGAGATCGAAGACGTGAGACGATCGGAATCGTATCCCACGAGGAGATCGAAGACGTGACACGATCCGAATCGTGGCCCACGAGGAGATCGAAGAAGTGACTCGATGGGGAATCGTGTCCCACAAAGAGCGGCCTCCCGGTCATCCAGGATCGCGTCAACCTGCTGAATGCCTGTCAAAGAACGATTGCGAACCTGCTGAGCCAAAACCGGGCCAGAGTCGGTTTGAGCCCGGCCGCGACTTCTGGTATAAGCTGGGCCACTGCCCGGCTCGATGCCTTCACCGGGCTTCACCGCAGGTTCGAGCCCGCCCGAGCGACACGGAGGTCGTCATGGTTCGCTGGCCCATTCGCATCAAGCTCATCGTCGGCCTCAGCGTGGTGGTGGGGATGATGATGATCCTGATGGGCGGGTCGATCTTCGGGCTGCGTTCATTTCACGTGAGCTATCTGACGCAGTCCGATCAGCTGGTGGAGATGGGCGCCTCTGTGGATCTGATCGACAAGGTATTCCGGCTGCACGCCCCCGTGAGCACGACGCCCGATGGCCGCGAGGCACTTGCCAGGAAAGTGAGCGACGCGCGTGACGCTCTCTATACCTACTACGCGGCACTCAAGCAGAACACGATCCGCGGCAACCGGGCCAACAGCGGCCTGGATGAGCTGGGCCTTGCCTTTCTGATCGACGACGACCTGACGGCGATCCTCAAGGAGCTTGTGCCGGATGCGCCCGCGATCAGTCCGCGGCTGCCGGGGACCACGTACTACATCACCAAGCACCCCGAGATGCTTCCCCGCATCGAGCCGGCAACCGATCTGAAGCAGCGGATCGACCGCGTGAACCACACGGTCATGCTGCTTCCCAAGGAGCTTTTCGGCGACTTCAATGACGTCTTGCAGCTCTCCCGGGGGCAATACTCCACGAGCCGGGCGATCGTGTGGACCTCGGCGCTCATGGTGCTGGGCATGCTCTGCGGGCTGATGCTGCTGTTTCACCGCTGGGTGCTCTACCCCGTGCGGCTACTGCAACGCGGAGTCAGGCGGGTGGCTCGAGGCTCATTCGATTACAAGATCGAGCTCAACTCCGGCGACGAGATGCAGGACCTGGCTGAAGCCTTCAACGATATGACCGCGAAGATCAGCGTCACCTACGCCGACCTGGAGCAGCAGGTGCAGGAGCGGAGCCGCCAGCTCGTCCGGTCGGAGCGGCTCGCGGGAGTGGGTTTCCTGGCAGCCGGCGTGGCGCATGAGATCAACAACCCCCTGGCCTCCATTGCCTTTTGCTCCGAAGCGCTCGAGAACCGGCTGGAAGCCGTTCTGAACGCGGCGAACTCGGATCATGGGGTGGTATCCAACTATTTAAAAATGATTCAGGAAGAAGCATTCCGGTGCAAGAGCATCACCGAGAAGCTGCTGGACTTCTCGCGCTGCAACGATATCAAGCGTGAGCGTACTGACCTGGCCAGCCTGATCCAGGGCGTCGTGGACATGATCCGGCACATCGGCAAGTACCGCGGCAAGACGATCCTCTTTCAGCCGAAAGAGGCGGTCATGGCCCATGTGGACAGCCAGGAGATCAAGCAGGTGGTCCTGAACCTGGTGGTCAACGCGATCGATTCAATGGAACCTGGGGGTACGCTGAAAATCGACAGCCGCTATCACCATGGCATGGCCGAAATGGTCTTCAATGACAACGGTTGTGGGATGTCGCCGGATGTTCTGGAGAACATTTTCGAGCCGTTCTTCACCCGGAGACGCACTGGCAAGGGCACCGGACTGGGGCTGTCGATCTGCCATCGGATCGTCAGCCAGCATCACGGCGAGATCAACGCGACCAGTGCCGGAGAGGGGAAGGGCTCGACGTTCCGGGTCCGCCTGCCCATTCACCCCTCCGAGATCCCAGAGGGCGCGGCAGAGGTTGATCGACCCGGCAGGGCGATGGAGCTGGCCGCGGCCGGCGGGATGCACGCGTGATCGAAGAGCCCGCATTGGGGCTGACGCAGGCGATTGTGGAAGGAGCCGAACATGGAGAAGATGCGCCAGGCTGGCTTACGGGTCTTGTTCGCCGATGACGAGGCGCACCTCCGGGACCTGATGCACATGGAATTGCCCCGTATGGGTCACGAGGTGACCGTCTGCGGTGACGGTGCGGCCGCGCTGCGTGCGCTGGAGCGCGGATCATATGACGCGGCCCTGCTGGATATCCGCATGCCCGGCATCAGCGGTATCGAGGTGCTGGGCCAGATCAAGCAGCTCAGCCCCGAGACCCAGGTGATCATCCTTACCGGACAGGCCACAGTGGATACCGCCGTCCAGGCGCTGCGGCTGGGCGCCTTTGATTACCTCACCAAGCCGTGCAAGTGGGCCGAACTCGAGGTGCTGCTACAGCGCATCAGCGAGCGCAGGGACCTGTCGAACAAGACCGCCGCCCTGGAGACCCGGCTCAAGCAGGCCGAGGGTGCCCCGCTCCTGATCGGGCAGACGCCGGCAATGCAGCAGGTGCGCAGGCTGATCGACACGATCGCCCCTTCGGACGCCACGGTCATGATCCTCGGCGAGACCGGGACGGGCAAGGAACTGGTGGCGCGCAGCCTCCACGAGAAGAGCGATCGCGCCAGCCGCGCCTTCATTCCCGTCAACTGCGGCGCCTTGCCGGAGAACCTCGTCGAGAGCGAGCTCTTCGGCCACCGCAAGGGGGCCTTCACCGGTGCCGACGCCAATCGCAAGGGGCTCTTCGAGGTCGCCAACGGTGGGACTCTCTTCCTGGACGAGGTGGGAGAACTGGACAAGAGCGTCCAGGTGAAGCTGCTCCGGTTTTTGGAAGCGGGCGAGATCCGCCGCGTCGGGGAGAACGAGCCGTTCCGGGTCGATGTCCGCGTCCTCTGCGCCACCAACCGCGAGCTCCGCGATATGGTGAAGAACGAGCAGTTCCGCGAGGACCTCTTCTTCCGCCTGAATACCTTCGAGATCGTCCTGCCCGCGCTCCGCGACCGGCGGGCCGACATTCCCGAGCTGGCCAGGCATCTTCTGCTGCGCTACACCATGAGGCGCGGGCTCCACGAATCCTCGTTGAGCCCGGAATCACTGGAGATCCTCGCGGCTCACGACTGGCCGGGGAACATTCGCGAACTGGCCAACGCGATCGAGCGAGCATCGATCCTCGCCGGCAACGGCCCGATCCGCGGCGAGCACCTGCCGACGCAGTTCCCGGCACGCGGCCGGACCCAGCACGCGGCTGCCGCCCACCCGCCCATCTCGTCTCCGCACTTCACCATCCCCGAAGGCTCGCCCACCCTGCGCGACATCGAGATGAGCTACATCCAGGCCGTCCTCGAGAAGCACAACGGCAACAAGCCCGCCGCCTCCAAGGAGCTGGGGATCAGCCTCAAAACGCTGTACAACAAGATCAACCAGCTCCAGCAGAGCTGACACCTGACGGGCCAGCCATGGACGTTTTGGAACGGGCCGGCCGCGGACGAACTGACCGGCCGTACGGCGTGCGGAACTGCAATGGGTACAGCCTCCGATCAGGGCTGCCGGCCACCGGCCGTCGTCGCACCTTTGAGCTTGCGCGCTAGCTTCAGGACCCCTGCCCGGCGAGCCAGGTCCGCCGCTTGCTCCAACGACAGGGTCCGCAGCCCCAGCGAGAACGCCCTGGGATGAATCCGTGCGAACCAGCCGAGTAGCCTGAGCGCATCGGTTGGGGGCACCTTGTTATGGGGGGGCATGCGCGAGCCGTTGATAAGGTCCGCAACATATTGACTGACGAACGTGTCGGCATCACGACGCAGGCTCCGCAGACCGTAGCGGTTCGCGAGCGCCTGTTGTACCCGCAGCGTTTCTCGTGTTCCGGTTCCCTGGCGCTTTGCTCTCGTACGAACTGTGGCCTGGTGCTGCCTGAAGTGATTGAGGGGCGCCGCGACGTAAGCAATGTCAGATACCTGGAGCATGTTGATGTAAGCCATCCAGTCGCCGCACAGGGCCATGTCGACAGGCACTCCTGCGGACTGTAGCAAGGTATGTCGGCGCCAGAGCACCGCGCTCGCGTTCGGAATGGTATTGTGCCAGAACATGTAGTTTCTGCACTCGTCGTGGCCCGAGTTGACGTAATCGTTGCGCCAGTGCGTGCTGTGATCTTGTTTTTCCAGGAGATCTCCACTGGTTCCCAGGACTTGGCCATCCTCGTCGACGAGCAACGATTGACAGACGGCAAGTCCCACGGACGGATGACAATCCAGCCGATCAACGAGTGTCTCCAGCAGCACTCTCTCGGCGTAATCGTCCGATTCCGCAAACCAGACGTAGTCTCCCCGTGCCTGCGTTAGCCCGACGCTCCATTGTTTGAACGGGCTACCATTATTGGTCGGATTATACACCGCACGCACTCGCGGGTGCGTCGTGTACGGCTCGATAACGTCGCGGCTGTGATCGGTGGAGGCATTGTCCAGGATCAGCAACTCGAAGTCGTCAAATGTCTGGCCCAGGATGCTCTCGATGCGCTGTGGCAGATAACGAGCATGATTGAAATTCGGTGTCACTACAGTCACTCTGGGCATGTTCTGCACTCCTCGATTTCCCCTCGTCCGCTCATGAACCTCCTCGCAGGAAACTTCGGACGGGGAGCAGGATCGGCCGCACATTGTTGTACGCGAAGCGGTAGGGCCGCAGCTTGCGGCGAACCGCCTTCATTATTGCACCGTCTGGCTGGCGATCCCGCAGGAAGTCGAGCACGCAAAGCCACTGCTGGAGCTGAGTATCCCGGGTTGCCTTGAGCATCATGTTAATCTTCCGACCACGCTCGAGTTCGGGTTCGGGAATTCGCCGAATGAGGGCTTCCAGGGCGTTTCTCCATGCCTCGAAGGTGTTTGGAACGAGCACGAAATCAGCCATGTCGTGGCGATCGGCAAAGCGCCGGTAGGGAGCAATGTCGCTGGCGATCGTCGGCACCCTCTGAGCGGTGAACTCGATCGCCTTGATGGCGGACTTGCAGTCGGCGTGGATTGATTGCTCGACCGGAATCAATCCCAGGGCGTAGTCCGTCACGGCGAGGTTGTGAAGGTAATCTTTGTATTCCATCATCGGCAAAGAATGAACCACGATATCGCCGCAACGTTCCAGGAGATTCTGGTTGTGCCCCAGAAGCTGAATCGACAGGCCGCGGTCGAAAATCAGCCGTAGCAAGTCGATGAACCAGCTCACCTCACCTTCGCCCATCTTGAAGGCGTCCGTATTCGCGATCAGCGCACCCGACTTCGGTGCGGTCCAGGCCGGCAGGCAGTTCTCGACAAGGAAAACTTGGCTGCCTGGGAACCGGTGTTCAACCTGTTCCTTCAGCTCGAGAGTGGAAACCGTGATGCCGGCCGCTCTCGACATCAATTGCTCTGGGAACTCCAGCAGGTACTTCGGGGGAGCGTAGTACTGGTTCGAGAACTTCGGCAAATCCCAGATCAGGTCATCCAGGTCTACCAGGTAGGGGATGCCGGCGGACACGCAGAGCGAATGGAGCTTGCGAAAGTAAAAGCCAGACTCGAAACGATCGAACACAGGCACACCCGCGCCCATTTCCTCCTCGCGAAACATCGCGCGGACCTTGATCCCCCTTTGCGTCGCTGCGGGAGAATAGAGCGAGCCATTGCGTACCCAGTGAAATGCCCGGTCTTTTACAGGAAAATACAATTCGATATCGCTTGATGGATTATGGTTCATAGGTAAGGGAACCTGTGTCGTGGGACGAGACGCTTGCCTGCGCATCCGAAAGTACAGGCACAGCGACCTGGCCGTGGGTATCCGGTAATCCAGCCCGGATGAGGGATTGAATCGCTTCCTCGACGTGCCTGGTCGAAATCCTCCTCAGGCAGACGCGGTCGATCGGGCACGGTTCGGTGAGCAGCCAGCAGGGGGAGCAAGTCAAGTCCGTATACAGATTGATGTCTCCCGGATAGCTCGAGCAGTCGGGATGTTCGTAGCCGCCGTAGATGACGACCGAGCGCTTGCCGGCGGCCGCGGCGATGTGAAGTGGTCCGGAGACCGGCCCCACATGCAGGTCCGCGGCCGCGATCACGGCCAGGAACCGGTCCAGGGAAAGCCTGCCGATCTGGTCCACATAGTGCGGATGCTGGGGCCGGACGCCATGGTCGGGCCCCGCACCGATCTCGATGACCGTGTAGCGTTTCAGCAGTTCGGTGATGAGATGATCCCAGTTCTCGTCCATCCAATCCTTGTTCGGACTGTTGTTCGTTTTTCGATTGATGAGCACCCAGGGGCGCGGCAACCTCGTCCATGCATCCTTGTATTCCTGGATGACATTCAAGTCAAAGACGCACGAAGGCCGGATGTCGCGCACGTCGAGACCGAGCTGATCGCCGTAAATCCGCGCGATATGCCGTTGCGGAGGGATGGACGCCTCGTAGAGAAGTTCGACGTAGCCGTGGCGATAGCCACTCACGACGCGGAGATGCAACACGACCCGCGGCGTGGCCAGCGACCAGACGGCCGACGGCAAAGGATAATCCTCGACCGGCCGCACCTCATCCAGGAACGGCAAGCCCTGTACCGCGCCGGCGTGCGGCGTGTAGTACACGATCCGCACTTCGGGCCGCTCTTTCTTGAGCAACCGAAGTGCAGGCATGCTCATCAGAGCATCACCAATTCCGCCAACTCGCAGGACGTGGATTTCCTTCCAGTGACCAGGCATTCCCAATCCGAGAGGCCAGCGGATCCTCCGCGCCCACCATCCCGACCGCGCGTTCACACGGTCAGCGATCTGGTAGCGAATCGCCCGCAGCTTGTACCAGACGTACACCCATGTTTGGCGCGATAGCGGGTTCAGCGATTTCTCTATGACTCCGACTCGTTTCATTGCCGCAAGGCTCACCCTGCTTTACGCCCAGAGGTTTTCAGGAACCTCAGACGGATGTTGAAGTTATCGCTTCCCGGGAATCCTGGTCGAAAGCTTCTCGTGGTCCATCATACGTTTTCCGATCCCATCACGGCGATCGCGCGAATGCCACTTTGATCGCCGTTTGCTTGAATCTCGAGTTTCGAGACCCCGATCACACACCGGTCCGCGTGAGGCGTGCGCTCACCCGTTTCCGGCGCTCGCATTGAATCTGCTCCAATCGCTCTCGCATCCGGCGCCCGCACAACTCCGGTGAGAAATGCTGGATCGTCGTCTCTCGGGCCCGCTCGCCGAGCAATCGCGCCTCGTGGGGATGCTCGAAGACCCAGCGCATCGCCCGCGCGGCTTCCGCGACGGATGGCTCGGCCCAGCGCTGTCCCTTCCCGTAGGGACCGGAGTCCTCTTCAATCTCGATCATCTCATATCCAACGAGCAGTGAATTGCTTTCGTCCATGAAATCGAGGTTTCCCGAGTAAGCCGTGGCGATGGCGGGCTTGCCCAGCATCATGGCCTCGGCCAGTGTCAGACCCAGGCCCTCGCTCCGGTGCAGCGAGACATAGCAATCGCATGCAGCAATCAGGCCGTTGAGCTCGTCCCGGGGAAGCCTCTGATCGATCAGAATCACGCCGGCCTTTTTCGCCGCCCGCTCGAGACGCTGGAAATCCTCGGGGAAGCTCTTGCCGCGTGAGACCTTCAGGACCAGTGCGACCTGCTCCCCGTTCTGAAACGCCTGCCTGAAGGCCGAGATCAGCCCCAGCGGATTCTTGCGCCAGGGTGCTATTGAAGTCGAAGATGAAGAGGAAGACAAACGAACCGGCCGGAACACCATAGCTGGCCAGATCAATGTTCCGCACCGGGCCGGTCTCATAACCAAGCGGCATATGAAACACGGGAACCTCGACGGTCTTGCGCAGCCCTTCGGTAACGAAGCGCGACGCGGCCCAGAGCTCGTGAACGGACCTGGCGGTCTCCCTCCAGTGGTCGGGCACGGCATCGGTCTCCCACCACCACACGGCGATACGGTGCGTATCCGGGCGCGGAGCCAGCAGCGCGCGTTCATAGACATTCGAAAAGTGAGACTCGGGTTGCACGTGAATGAGCGTGGTGTCAAAGATTTCCAGGCCGAGAAATTCATCCCGCTTGCGGTTCTCCGGACTGATGAGAATGGGAACGTCGCGGCAAGAGACTGGCGTACCCGCAAGTCGCAAGCAGCGCACGTACGATGAGGCCGACTCCTGAAGGCCATGCGGGTAACAAAAGAATGCCAGGACATTGATGCCCTGCCGGATGCCAGAGGACTCATCGAGATCGTTCTGGACCTGGCGGGTCCACTCCGCGAGCTGCTGGTCGGCGGCTCCCTCGTGCTCCCGAATCCCGTTGAGAAGCTCATTCAAGGCCGTCGTGTCTTGCAGGGCATCCGGGAAGTCCCTGCGCCAGTTTCCCCGACACCCGTAGGCAAGATGCAGCTCGTCGATGGGTCTCAAGCCCGAGTACCGCCGATAGTTGATTTCAATTGCGGCAACGCCGTGCCGGGCCTCCAGCCATCTGGTGAAACGCCCCCACCCAGGCAGAGTCAAGGCGTCGGGAAAGAACCGTTGCCACCATGGAGAGTTCAGGTACGTACGGATCAGCTCACGTGCCTGATCCTCGTCGCACTCGAGAAGGAACCACCAGATCTCGCCATCGCCGATGTCGATTTCCTCCCGACCCTCGGTGATCAGCCAGCGGAAGAAGCGACCGCGTCCGGCAGCCAGGTAAGCGAGTGGAAAGCAGAGCTGCAAATCGACGCGCATCTCGTACAGTTGCCGGATTCTCGATGACTGCATTGTCTCGAACGTCGCGCGGATCCTCGTCACAGCCGCGGAGGAAAGGCCATACCGGGACTGTCCTTCCGGTGAGCACAGCCATCGACAAAAGTCGCCCTCAGATCCGGCGGAAAGAGCGTTTGGGAACGACCGGCGCAAATCCGTGTCGGCGCGCAGAAGGTGAACGATGAAACGTGCGGCCGAATCAACATCCGCGGCGATCCGCTCAGGGGTTACCGGCGCACACTCGAGGCCTGCCGGCCACGTGCCCGCTACGCGCCGCACGGATGTGTCATCAAAGATATCAAGCTTGATATCGTCTACGGCGCGCGGATTATCCTTTGTTCGAAGCCATGCAAAATACTCTACAGAACTGGGCTCGTAGGACGATCGTAGCCTTGGTGAGACCGCACGAGCCCCGAGTGCGGGGTGGAAGTAGGGATCTTCCAGATAGCCGTGACGCAGGATCTCCGCGGCAGCCAGGTTCCGGTCGTCCGCAGGGTCTCCGAGACCCTTACGGGTCGTGCTCTCGTCGTGAATCAGCAAGGAATAAGGCGTGTAAACGTTGCGCAGGCCTGCCCGGCAGGACTCAAGGCAGATCGCGATGTCGCTGCACACCAGTAGGTAACGCTCGTCGTAGCCCCCCAGGCGGTTGTATGTCGTGCGTGACATCAAATGGCAGGCGCCGAGCAGCCCTGAGAAATTCCGGTACGTGTCCGCGTGGCCGAAGATTCCCCATCGGGCCTCGGCCTGATCAATGTACAAGTTTAGATACACGTCTAGAGTTACGGCGATCCCCGCGTGGTTGAGCTGACCGCTGGGATGGATCATCCTGGGACCGACAATCCCCACGCCGGGACGCTGCGCCCACATCAAAAGCTCTTCCAGCCAGTCGGGCTCAGGGAATTCGATATCGTTATTCAGGAAAAGCAGGTAGTCTCCCGTGGCGGCGTCGGCGCCGGCATTGCAGGCAGCGGAGTAATTGAAGGGCCGATCGAAGGAGATTGTCTTGACCGCTGCTTCCGTCAGCCAATGGTCGTAGAGTGCGAGCGTTTCCGCACATGTGCTCCCATTGTCGACGAGGATGATCTCCTTGTTGGGATAGCCGGTCGCCTCGATCAACCCGCGAACGCACTTGTCGATGCGGTGTGGGCTATTCACCGTCGGGATGATCACGCTGACGAGCGGGTGCTCGGTGAGCGGCCAGCGAACGCGGAAGGTGCCGTTGGCCTGAAGAGCCGCCTCGCTACACGTAATGCCCTGGCGAGCGACATGAGCCAAGAGCGCAGACCGGCCCTGAAACTCGCTCCGGTTCAGTGGCCGGGGATCCGTCTCGCCACAATTGTGGTAGAGGCACCTGGTGATCCTGGTGATGTGCTGCGACAGGCACGAGACGCGCAGCTTCAGGTCCCAGAGCGCGGCCTCCCCCAGTTCAGGGTCGAATCCCCCGGCCTGTTCCATGAGGTCGCGGCGAAAGAGCGTCAGCCGGCCCATGTAATCGTATCCCAGAAGCATCTCCGATGACCACGCAGGCTTGAGGATCGGCTCAGATCGGGTCCAGCCATCGGCTGCCAGATGGTCCTCATCGCAGTAGATCATTGCCGGCCGGTCGTGGGGAAGTTCGATGGCAGCTCGGGCGAACTCGTAGAGCGCCTCTGGAGACAGTGTGTCTCCCGCCTGCATGACCCCCACAAAGTTGTATTTCATTGAGTCGAAAACGGTTTGCTCGGCTTTCAGAGTCGACAGCGATTGAGTAAAGACTGGCATCCAGCGATCATAGGTCTGCCGCCTCAGGCTCCGCTCGGTGCGTGACGCGTCTTCCGCCGAGCATCCTTCCTTGGTGATGATCAGCAGGAATTGCGGCAGGTCGTTCGCCGTACGCGACCATCGGCGCTGGCGTGCAAGTTCCCTGGACGTGGGCTCGGTTTCGTTGATCCAGCCCTGATAATCGGTCGAGGAGGACCCTCGCGTGCGACGGCGGGCCGTTCTCCAGAGCTGTTGCAGCCGCTCGGCAAGGCCGGCCCGGCGGTGCTGTTTCAACCAGTGACCCAGGGACCAAGGGCTGCCGTCTTGCAGTCTCCGTCGCACACGCGCCCAGCCTTGCCTTGACGTCCTGACCAGCCCTTTCTGCCGGATCACCTTCTGAAGCTTCCGGAAGTTCCTCGGGATTCGCTCCACTACCGCGATGATCGTATTCTGCCGCCAGGTCATGAATCGGTTCCACTCGTGAATCATGGTCAGGAACGCCTGACTGACGCAGGTCTGGCCAGCCGATCCGAGCTGATCTCTTCGAGGCGGCGCAAATCTCTGTCCGGCAGCCCGAAGGGAAAGCCGATCCTCGGCGGAGTTGCGTGCTTCCTCGCCCAGACGTCGCGCCTGGTCACGGTTTTCATGAACCCAGCGCATGGCCTCAGCGGCCTGTTCAATTGAGGGTTCTGCCCAGATCAGGTCGTCCGAGTACGGACCGAGCTGACGCCCGACGGGAACGAGCTTGTAATCCACCAGCAGCGAGTTACTCGAATCCATGAATTCCGTGTTGGCCGAGTATGCCGTTCCAATCACGGGTTTACCGAGCAGCATCGCCTCGGCCATGGTGAGCCCGAACCCTTCGGACCGATGCAGCGATACGTAGCAGTCGCAAGCTTGCATGAGGCCGTTTAATTCGCTTCTCGGCAAGTGTTCCTCAAGAAGAAGGGTCGCACTGGCTCGAGCGGCCTCACGCAGCACGGCTCCTGTGTGGGGATCCTTCTTCAAGTTTCCGGCCTTGATCACGAGCGTCGCGTCGTCGTCCGCACGGAATGCGCGGCGGAAGGCCTCGATCACACCCTGAGGGTTCTTCCGTTCGGTGACACTTCCGGCATCAAATATAAAGAGGAAGAACGTATGCGTCCCGGGGATGCGGAGGCGAGCGCGATCAAAGGGAGCGATCTCTCCAACCTGCACGCCTGGCATCAGCTCGATGACGGGTACATCAAAAGTCTCTCTCATCGCTCGAGCAACGAAGCGAGAGGGAGCCCAGAACTCATCGATTGACTCCACAGCCTGCTTCCATCTGGGAGGTACTTTTGCGAATTCCCAGTACCACATGCCGATCTTGTAGATGCCGGAACGCGGGACCAGTTCCGCCCGCTCGTAGCAGCGATCAAAAAAAGCGTCGGGCTGGATGTGAATCAGCGTCTGAGGGTAGACTTCCAGGCCCAAATAAGGCGATCGGTCGAGCTTCAAGGAGCGGGCTTCAGTGATCACATCTCGACAGGACGTTCCGACTCCGACCATTTCCAGCGAACGTTGCACCGAGACCGCCGATGCCTGGATACCGCATGGAGTGCAGAAATGCGCCAGGATATTCAGTCCGGCCGGCGGCGACGGGAGATCCCCAGCGGGCCATGGACCGAATCCTGCCTGCGACCGATCCATCGCAATGGATGGTACATACTCCGAAATGTCACATTCGCGGGCGTCGAGTCCATAGCGAATCCGCAGCCAGTCGTTGAGCCGGCTCCAGCCGGAGCGTCCCAGCGCGTCGGGAAAATGCTTCTGCCAACCAGGAGAGACCAGGTACGTTCGGATTAGGTTCTGGACCGGGCTCTCTGCGGCCTCCAGCAAGAACCACCAGATCTGTTGATGGAGCATCCCTGTTTGGCTGCTGTTCTGAAGCAGCCAGGCTCCGAGTTGGTCGATGAGATGCGGTAGTCGGGCGATCCGTAGCGACCAGTTCTCGAACCCCCGGTAATCGAGCAACCGGCTCACCTGTGACCCCGGTTGCGACTCGAATACAAGTCGGAATGTTTCTGCCGTTGCTCCGGGCAGTTCGCGCTGAGCGATCGCTTCAGTGCAGAGCCAGCGGCAGAACGGGCCGTCCGCCCCCGCGGACAGTGCGTGCGGAAAGCGCTGGGAGACGCTTTCGTCATGGAGGAGCAACTCGATGACGAACCAGGCAGCGTCCGCACTGCTCTGGCCGACGCTCTCGGCGGAAGCTGCCCGGAGCGGGAAGCGAGTCGACAGCCTGCGTAGCATCGGCCGCGCAGACCAGGCTGGATCGATCGCGACCGGTTCTCGAGGAAATACGAAAGGCGTCATTTCCACGATGCGCCGCCTCAACTGTTCGCCAGAGGTCTCCAGCCAGATCGGACGGATCCCTGGTTGCACGTCGCGATAATCCAGATCCGGGTGAACGTAGGGATCCTCCTCGTACCCGGTCTCCCGCAGTACCGAAGCGAGCAGGCCCAGATCCTCATCGGGGTTGGAGTGCCCTCGTGTGCTCCCCTCGTGATGGACCAGGGCCGCATAGGGCGTATAGCAACAGCGGTACCCGAGCTGCGCGGCCCTGACGCAGAGAATGACATCGCTGCAAGCGATCAGAGACCGCTCGTCGTATCCGCCGATGAGATTGAAAAGACTGCGCTTCACGATCTGGCAAGCGCCGATTACAGCGCTCACGTTGCGATATGCGTTCGGGGTGCCGAAGAGAGTGTCCGGCGGCGGCGTGCTGCGGTCGTCTGATCCGTTTACGAACAGCAAGGTACCGAGATTTTGCAGGCCAACCCCCGCATGCTGGATCGTACCGTGCGGATAGAGTAGTTTCGTTCCCACCACGCCCACGCCGGGACGGTCCGCCCAGCGCACCAGTTCCTCCAGCCAATCGGCTTCCATGACCTCCATATCGTTATTCAAGAAGAGCAGAAGCTCGCCACTGGCCGATGCAGCCCCCCGGTTGCAGGCAGCCGAGTAGTTGAAAGGTCGCTTCCATTCCACCAGGGATACCCACCCGGAGCGCTTCCACTGGTCGTAAAGCGCGCGCGTTCTCGGGTCGGTGCTGCCGCTGTCAACGAGGATGATTTCCAGGTTCGGATAGTCGGTCTTCTCGCGCAGATCGTGGACGCAGCGAGAGATCAATTCTGGCTTGTCCACAGTGGGGATAATTACACTGACCGTAGGGAAACGGCTCATTGACCAGCCAACGCGAAACGTCTGGTTAGGTTGTTCCACGGCATGAGGCTGGGGCATTCCTGTCCTCTCCAGATGCGCCTGGAGCACCCGCTGGCGAAGTTTGACGTCTCCGCAGCGGACCGGCCCACCTCGATGCAGGAGGCAGAGGGGAATGCGGACGATGCGATCAGTGCGCTCGGAGAGCCGCAGTAAGAGATCCCACTCCGCGGCATCGCCGAGCGAAGGATCATATCCCCCCACCTCACGCACCAGGGCGAGCCGGGCCAGAGTCAGCCGTCCCGTGTAGTGGCATCCCAGCGCGGTGTCCGGCGACCAGCTCGGCTTGAATATGGGACTGCGCCGCGTCCTTCCATTGGAAGCCAGGCGATCCTCGTCGCAATACAGCACATCGGGTTGGGGCCCTGCGGCAAGAATGGCTCGCGCGAACTCGTAGAGTGCTTCAGGGGAGAGCGTGTCGCCCGCTTCAAGAACGCCCAAGAAATCGGCACCGGACTCCGAGAGCTGTTGCGACAGTTCCTGCTCCGAGTCGCCGTCTGCCAGAACCACGGTGGACCAGTGACCGTAAGTCTGCTGCCGCAGGGTGCGGAGCGTGCGTGCAAGCTTCGCCCGGCTCCCCGACGCTGATCTGATTATCAGAGTCAGACTGAGCAGCCCCCGAGTCGTATTCGACCAGTGGCGCTGGGCAGTCAGCGCTCTGGCCTCAGGAAGGGTATCCTCCACCCAGTCCTGGTATGGGTCGGCGATCTCCCACCCCAGCCGATGGGCGATCTTGACCGTGGACCGCCGGGCCAGCGCCCGCAGCCCCCTGCGTTGTAGTGATAGCCGGATGCGCGGGGCCAGGGAGAGCAGGCGATGAAGCTTTGTGCGGTACTGGATCATCTGGAATCCGGAACTCGACGGCGATCCGCCAGGCAATTCAGCGAGTTCGAGCAGGGGAAACTACGGGAATGCACTGGTGGCGTCTGCCAGGAAGTTCGGCTCTCAAGAGCTTTTCGTACTCAGGAGGCCGGTGATCCGCGCGATAAGGGTGGTTTTCAATGGCTGAACCTGCTCGGCCTCCTCCGGCTCCGCCACGGCGGCCTTCACCTCGGCGATCGCCTCCACGGATGCGGGAGATACGCTGAGCACGCGTTCTTGAGCGCGCTCACCGCTCAACATGGCGACAATCTCCTCGTGCCAGGGCGTGAGCTGCTGCACGCACATATCTCCGTTCGCTCTGGCCCGGTTCAAGCGCGGATCAACGAATGCCTTGATCTCCTGCTCTGAGGGCATACTCAGCCCACGCACGCCCATGCCCAACATCTCGAGGTCGCTCAGCAGACGCGCGACGGTCTCTACCGGTTGCGCGATCAATCTGTCATGACGGACAAAAACACGCGGGAGATCTCGGGTCGCGTTCAATGCCCCGATTGCATAGTACTCCCAGAGCGAGAGACTGTACGCCAGGGGGGTTCCTCGACGCTTCAAGGAGTTGGCGATCTCCAGCGGGTCCCGGTGCAACAGCACGGCCACCGGCACCTCGAGCAGCGGCCTCCAGCAAGGCAACGTCAAACACATCCTCGGGTCCTTCATCACCCAGGGCCGGAACCCGTCCATTCCCAGAATGATGGACCGCATGCGGTGGAGCACTTCCGCCGGCAAGTCGCGAGTCTGCTCGAAGTTCCAATCTGCAACGCAGTCCCATGTGCAGCCATGCCATTGCAGGATTGCTTCGTTCGCCCAGAGGACGTCCTTCCGCTCCCAGTAACCTTTCGGATTGGCATCGTCGAAACCCAGCGACGCGTCCTCAGAGCCGAAGTACGCGCCCATCAGGTTGATCAGACGAGTCAGCATCGAGCTGCCAGATCGGTGCATCCCCAGAACAACGAGCTGCATGAGCGGCATTCCCGGAGCGGTTTGAGCCAACAGTCTGAGCGAAAAACGTCGTGATTCTCGTTTGCTCTACTTGTCTCGCGCCTGGTGAAACAAGCGCCACAAGCGCTGATCCAGTTGTTCCTTGGTGAGCCACGCCGCTCGCTTACGAGCCACCCTGGCGAAACGGTCCGGCCGCAACTCGACGAGACCGCGCCTGTGAGATGAGGATTGTCAGCCGTAGGCGACCGGATCAACCATAGCCGGCTTCATTACTGCCGTCACTGACCGTGGATGCCAGCGCGGGCTGATTGAACCCCTCCCATTCGGAACGTACCATGATCGACCCCATCTCCGCGAAGAAGGGGTGGGTTACACCCAGGTAGTCGCTCGGCGCCACGGCCAGGGTTGCCACATTCTGGATCCTGTCGACAAAGCGATCGTTCGATTCGCAATAAGAGATATGTAACTTGTAGTTTCCAGGCACCAGGTTCGGCAACTCGAATCGGCCCACGATGAGACATTCGCCTTCCAGGTACTCGATCCTGGACTGGCCCAGATAGGTTGTCACCGCGAACAGCCGCTCGCCGCGCCAGTTATGCAGGGCACAGTTGAAGATCGGTTTCACTGCACGGTGCTTCAGCTTCAATGAAACCTTCAACTGCACCGTGTCGCCGGGGCTGAACAGCGCCGTGGGATTATCGGCGATGTCGCAGAGCACGAGTTGCTGAAATGTGGGGGTCAATGAAGGATCGCGGTTGGGGTGGTCCCGCAGATCAACGGTGCTGCCGGTGTCAGGCTCGGCCACGTAAGACTTCATGACTTCGTCGGGCGGGCCATCCATCACGACCTTTCCTTGTTGCAGCAGGATGGCCCGGTTACAGAGCTGGAGGATGGCGTTGGCGTTATGGCTGACAAAAAGAATCGTTCGCCCCGATTGCCGCGAAACGTCCTGCATCTTGCCCAGGCACTTCTGCTGGAACTGAGCGTCGCCGACGGCCAGCACCTCGTCGACGATGAGGATCTCCGGCTCGAGATTGGCCGCAACCGCGAAGGCCAGCCGCACGTACATGCCACTGCTATAACGCTTCACCGGTGTGTCGAGAAACTTCTCGACTCCGGCGAAATCAACAATCTCGTCGAACTTCTGTTTGATCTCCCTGCGACTCATCCCCAGGATGCTGCCGTTCAGGAAAATGTTCTCGCGCCCGGTGAGCTCGGGATGAAAGCCAGTGCCCACTTCCAGCAGGCTGGAGACGCGGCCGTGGATGTCGATCTCGCCGGTCGTGGGCCAGGTGATCCTCGAGAGAATCTTCAGGAGCGTGCTCTTGCCGGCCCCGTTGCGGCCGATGATGCCGACGATCTCACCGGGGCGGATCTCGAAATCCAGCCCCTTGAGCGCCCAGAACATCTCATGTTCTTGCCCGTCATGGCCCAGCGGATGCCGGATCCGGTCCACGATCGCTTCTCTGAGGTTCGTCGGCCGGTTCGGGTTATGGGCGATCACATACGACTTGCTCAACCCTCGAACCGAGACGGCAAGCGGCTTAGATGACATCGGCGAAGCTGCGCTCCTGTTGCTTGAAGACCATCATCCCTGCCCAGAACACGACGATCGCCACCACGGTCGCGTACACCAGGGCACCCAGAGGCGGAGCACCATGGCCGAAGAGCGACCAGCGGAACGCCTCGAGCAGGCTGGAGATCGGATTCAGCCGGAGAATCGTCAAGAACCTGGCACTGAGCTTGGGGTTGGTCATGGGCCAGGCGACCGGGCTGATGAACAGGCCAAGCTGGAGCACGACGGGGATGATATGACCCACGTCCCTGTAACGCACCATCCAGGAGGACGTCATCAGACCCAGGCCGAGAGCCAGCAGCACCAGGATCACCAACCAGACCGGCAGGAAGATGATTCCCCATCCCGGAGGCACGCGATAGATCACCATCAAGATGAACATCAGGCCCAGCGAGAATGACGAGTCGACCAGGGCCGCGATCACGGAGGAGAGCGGCAGGACCAACCTGGGAAAGTAGATCTTGGAAAGCATGGAACCGTTGCTCAGGAGCGAGGCGCTCATGCGCGTCAGCACGTTCGAGAAAGCGCTCCAGGCCGTCATCCCCGAGAACGCAAAGATCAGGTAAGGCTCGCCATCGCTCGGCAGGCCGGCAATGAAGCCGAAGACGAACGCGAAGATCAACGCGGCCATGAGCGGCTGGAGCACCACCCAGATCACACCCAGGACCGTCTGTTTGTAGCGGACTCGAAGGTCACGCTCGGCCAGCGTCCAGAGCAGATCCCGGAAACGCAAGAGCTCCGGCAAGTCGATGAGTGAGCCCGGCTCGCTGGCGCGGATGCGGACAAACGGCAAATCGCTGATCGTTGCAGTGTCTGACATGTTGGCAAGGAGTCTTATCAGGAGAAGTTTTCAAGGCGAGAGCCGGGTCAAATCGTAAAACGTATCAGACCCCGGCCGGTTAGTTGAAGAACGACGAGGTAGAGT
This sequence comes from uncultured Planctomycetaceae bacterium, assembly GCA_963833985.1. GTDB lineage: Bacteria > Planctomycetota > Planctomycetia > Isosphaerales > Isosphaeraceae > Aquisphaera. The sequence goes on along the minus strand of CAWIAD010000002.1, from coordinate 2,396,430 downwards.
CGCAGGTTGCTGCGTGAAGCCAGACGTCCCACGAGAAGCGGCCGCGGAGACAGCCGAATCGGGAGACACGGGCCGAACCGAACGGTGGTCCATCGCCAGCCGATCCTATTGAACTCGGTTTGCGACTATACCGGAACGGTCGCGTCGCTTACAAGGCGATCTGAGACCATGCTGACCTGGCCTCGCTTGTGTTGCATTCAGTCAACGGCGGCTCCCGGCTCAGTACACTTCCCCGCTGTTCTGAAGAATAGGTCAAAATCCCTGGACCGGGCCAGGTGACCTGGATTTTTTTAATCCTGACGGGCGTGACCAGCCCGCCACAGCCGGTTCAGCGCGTCTTCCACCTGCTCGGGCGTGATCTGATGCAGACACGGCTGCCCGAATGGGCACATCTCCTTCAGCCAGCACGGTGCGCAGGGTACGGATGAGTAGAGGTTGATATTCCCGGGGTACGACGAGCACGAAGGTTCCTCGTACCCTCCATAGACGATGACGGCGGGCGTACGAAAGGCCGCCGCCAGATGAACGGGCCCGCTGATCGGCCCGACGTGCAGGTCGGCCACGGCAAGCACCGCTGCCAGTTCTTCCAGCGTCAGCTTGCCGACCAGGTCGAGATAGCGGCCATTCTCGCGCGTTCCGGCTTGTGACGAGCCCGTGCCGGTCTCGATGACCGTCGCCCACCGCCCGAGTCTAGCGATCAGCTCCTCCCAGTGGGACTGCGGCCAGGACTTGTTGGGCGTCCATGGCCCGGCCTGGCGATTCAGGACGATCCATGGATGCGGCCAGGCGCTCCATGCGCGACGGTACTGCTCGCAACGCTCCTGATCCACCGCACATGAGGGATGGTGATCCGCAACGTCGACCCCGAGCATCTCGCCGAAGATCTCCGAGATATGCCGCCGTACCGGAACGAGGTTCTCATAGCGCAGATAGATGCTCTTGCGCGGAGGAGCCTGGTCGACCGGCAGCACATGATCGATGAACGGCAGCGCCGGACCAGGCTTGTCAGGTGCGTGTAGAAGAAGACGCGGCACCGGGGATTGAGACTCCTTGACCCGCCGCAAGGCCGGCGTGGCCAGCAGCACATCACCCAGGGCGGTCTCCCGAACGACATGAATTTCGCCCCTGCGATAGGGCACCAGAGGCGGAATCCGATTGCGCATCGGGCGCAGGCCTGGAGGAGCGCCCGGCGTCCCTGGCGATACATGCGGCGCGGAGTGGGTCTTGGTCTCAGGGGCACGGGAATGCCGCTCATCAGACGTCGTGGCCTCGGCGGGAACCAATCATGTCGGGTTCCAGGACTTTCTCGCATGAACGGGAAAGTCTAGTTCATAGCCTGATGAATTCCTAGACGAGCGGGCCGGGCCGGCGACGAGGTGCAGGGGTCTGGCGAGTGCTCTCGGAGTATGGCTGCATGCTCTGAGCCGTTTGCTGGGGCTTCCGGCGTGGCAGGCGGCAGCGTAAGATTCAAGTCAGTCACGCTGCGAGGCATCTCCACGCATTTGCGGGGCCGGCACCTGGGTACGGTTGCGAGTGACCGTCCCGCACCGGCAGCCGCGCACCTCTGGCCACGGGAGAATCCGCAATGAGCCATCCACTGCCGCGCCGTCGGTTCTTGCAGACGGCCACCACTCTGGGACTGGGGGCCGGGCTCGGACCGTGGGACGCCCTGGGCGCGATCACGCCACCGGCCAACGAGGCGAAGGTAGGACCCGAGCTGGTGCGGTTCCGGCCCGAGATCGAGCCGGTCGTGCGGTGGATCGAGGAAACGCCGCGCGATCGCATTTTCGAGAAGGCCGTGGCCGAGCTCAGGGATGGGCTGTCGTACCGCGCCTTGCTGGCCGGGCTGTTCCTGGCGGGCATTCGCAACATCAAGCCGCGACCCGTCGGCTTCAAGTTCCACGCGGTGATGGTCATCAACTCCGCGCACCTGCTGGGCCAGACCGCGGCATTCTCGGAACGGCTGCTCCCGCTCTTCTGGGCTCTTGATAACTTCAAAGGATCGCAGGCGCAGGACGTTCGCGAGGGCGACTGGGCGCTGGGGCGGGTGGACGAGTCGCGCGTGCCTCCGCCCCACCGCGCCCGGGCCGAATACACCCGGGCCATGGAAGCCTGGGACGCCGATGCGGCCGACACGGCCGTGACCGGCCTCTGCCGTTCCTGCGGCGCGGCCGAGGCCATGGAGCCGATCTGGCGGATGGCCGTCCGCGACCAGCGGAACATTGGCCACAAGCCGATCTTCGCGGCCCAGAGCTGGCGCACCTTGCAGGCGATCGGCTGGGAGCATGCCGAGCCGGTGCTGCGGTCGCTCAGCTTCGGCCTGCTCGATCTTCAGGGCGACCGTCCCAGGCCGCTGGGCCCCTATGACGCCAACCTTGAGAATGCCCGCAAGATCCGCGAGGACTGGCAGGCCGGCCGCCTTGACCCGGCGGCGACGCGGTCGATGCTCCAGACCATCCGGCAGGCCGCTCCCGAGGCGGCGTCCGCCGAAGCCGCGCGGATGCTCAACGAGGGGATCGCACCCGAGTCGCTCTGGGACGCCGTGGTACTCTCGGCCAGCGAGATGATGATGAACAGCCCGGGGATCGTCAGTCTCCACGCCACGACCGCATCCAACTCCTTGCATTACATTTTCAAGGCGAGCGGTGACGACCTCACCCGCCGGCTGGCATTGCTCCAGGCCGTGGGCTGGCAGCCTCTGTACCGCGATCGCAACAAGTCCGCGCGGCCGATCGAGATCGATCGCCAGGAGGGTGCCGGTTCGACCGCCACGGGAGACGAGGTGATCGGCGAGATCTTCGCGGCAATCCAGACCGATCGGCGGCAGGCCGCGGAAAGGACGATCGCCTTCCTGAGCCACGGTGGATCGGCGGACCGGTTCTTCGACGCCGCCCGGCGGATGATCTTCCACAAGGGCACCGACAGCCACGATTACAAGTATGGAGCGGCCATCTGGGAAGAGACGATGGCCGTTGCGGATACACGCTGGCACGCCCCGCTCGCGGCCGCCTCCGTGTTCCATCTCCCGGGCACGCAGACCAAGGACAGCCCGCTCATGATCCGCGCGGGAGGCGGTCGGCAAGATGATGGGGTAGCGCAGGCCCGGCGCTGCGCCAAGGCCGGCGCGTCGGCCGCGCCAGGTTCAATCCCTCGGCACCGCGGGCGCTGCTCCCGGGCCTCGCCACCAGAAGCTGCTGAACATCTCTGGAAGACGGAGGTACGCGCCGACCCAGGTGATGGCCAGCAAGGCCGCTTGAAATGCATAAGAGCTGTGCATTCCCATGTGCGTGGCGATCGTGCCGCCCCAGAATCCCGAAGCCAGCAGCACTCCGAGCGAGGCCGTCCAGGGCACGATGAGCAGAATACCCGTGATCAGCTCACCTGCACCAATGAGATGGAGTTGCTCGTCCAGACCGATCTTTCGGAGCATCTCAAGAACCTCTGGCGGTGGAGTGCCGATCAGCTTGCCCATGCTGGCCATGATCAGGAGACCACCGATCAAAACATGAATCACCAATCCGGCGATTCGGAACCAGTTCCTGGGACCGCTCATGCGACCGTCTCCTTTTCTTCAATCCGTTGAGCGTGTCGAGAGGTATCGGTGATCTGTGATGGATTCCAGCTCGGGACTTTGACCCGGGCTTCGGTTCCGGGCCCGCGACCAAGAAAAACGTTCAGGGCTGGAGCCCGGACGGCGACGGCCCGGTGTGGCCGGGACGGGAGACGGCCATGAGGCGCTGCGCCAGAGCCCGCCGGCTGGCTCTCGGGACCGTAGAACAATAGCCTGCGTTGCCAGGGCCGACAAGATCACAACTTCATTCCGCAAGGAACCAGGCCACGCTACAATCTCGGCTGCTTGACTTCTCCAGCAACCACGGCCTCGACCTCCGCACCAGGCAGACCTTGATCACGCTCTTTCACGGGGCCCTCACGTGAGCCAACCTTCCCGCGAGCGAGTGCTTGTTGTTCCCGGTTCCGCGCTCGACCGCCTTGGACGATTTCAGGGCTACCACGGCGACGCCCAGCGCTACCTGACCGCGCTGCTGGTTCCTGAGCTGATGGAGTACCGGCCCCGGTTCCAGGTGGAGGAGGACCCCTGCTGGAAGCAGATCATCCCCTACGTGGTGCTGCGGTGCGGCGACGCCGTGTTCTGCTACACCCGGGGCGCGTCGCAGGGTGAGGCCCGGCTCCATCGGCTGCGGTCCCTGGGCGTGGGGGGCCATGTCGCGGAGTCGGATGCCGAGGGCCAGCGGAGCTTCGAGGCCTACGAGAAGGCCATGCGCCGCGAACTCGACGAGGAGGTCCATATCGCCAGCCCCGGACCCATGCGGCTCGTGGGCCTGATCAATGACGATTCCACTCCTGTCGGGTCTGTGCACCTGGGCGTGGTGCACGTCTGCGAGCTGCAAAGGCCCGAGGTCACGCCACGCGAGGAGGGACTGGCCGATCCGGAATTCCTTCCCATCGCGGCCCTGGAAACTCGCAAAAGCGAATTCGAGACGTGGTCACAGATCTGCGTTGACGGTTTCTTGCGGAGTCGGTGAAGGCCCGGTTTGCCTGCGGACGGCGACGACCCCGGGCTGCCTGCGGTCCAGCCAGTCGATGACCACCGGGAACACCTCGCGCGGGGCGTACCGGCTCCAGGCCAGGTCGCAGTGGCCGTAATCGGCGACGTGACCGTTGGCCTTGCTGAAGACGCAAAGGGTCTTGTCGCGGCTGCCGATCGCCTCGAACGTCATGCGCGTGGAGGGGACGTCGGAGATCAGGTCGCTGGCACCGGCCACCATGAGCGTGGGTACGGCCACCTCTCCCAGCCGGGCCGAATAGTCAACCCTCCGGTCGGCGGAGAGCAGATGCCCCGTCCTGAGATAGGGTGCGAATTGCCGCAGTGCCCCGGGGCCGGGATCTTCGAGGGTGTAGCCGTAGAACCGGGAGATCGTCCGGCGGTCGACGTTCTCGGCCGTGTAGTAAAAGCCGTCGATGGTCCCCATGCCGGGCATCCGGAAATAGGTGAGCGGCCGGCCCAGCCGCCCTGCACTGGCCACACGCAGCAGCGAGTGGATGCCGACGTTCGCGTAGAACATGCTGCGCTGGGGTGTCCTGGCCTGGATGATCGTGGACCCCATGCCCACGAAATTCGCGATCCGCTCGGGCCCTGGACTGAGCTCCAGGAAGGGGAAGATCATCATGCCGCCCAGGCTATGCCCCACCCAGTTCACCCGGCTCTGGCCGCTATCACGAATGACGTATTCCAGGATCGCCGGCACGTCGTAGCGCACCAGGTCGTCCACCGTCCAGGACGACTCGCCGTGCTCGCGGAAGGGCGTCTGTCGCAGGACCTGGTTGAGCCGGTCATCCTTCCCCGGGCGGCCATTCTCTCCCGAGCCTCGGATGTCGAACACGTACACGTCATAGCCACGGGCACAGAGCTGGGCAGGGAGATGGTTGTCCGTGATCGTCCAGAAGGTCGCGTTCAAGCCGAGTCCGTGACACAGAATCACCGGCAGCTTGCCCGGGTCCGGCTGGGCCGGCCGATAATGGCGGACGCCGAGCCGCCAGCCGTCGGTCGTGTATGCGTAGCCGTCCGTGCACGGACGAAGATCGGGCGACGGGGCGTTCTGCCGCATGGTGGCACACCCCGACAGACCGGCGCAAAGCACGAGGGTGGCCCAGGAGCTCACGCCCGCGTCGCTGCATTGAGTTCGCGGAATCCTTCCGGGGAAATGGCAAGGCCTCGGGCGTCCGTACCTTCAGGCAGCCGCAGATCTTAAGCAACCGGCCGGTTTCTGGGAATGCGATCTGGCTCATCCAGGATTTACATGCTCGCATGCAACCAAGAAAGCCCATTAGGCCAAGAGTTCGGCGGAATCTCGCGCAGCGGGTCCGGGGCAGCTTGTAGGCCAAGCTCACTGCGGTCCGTTCCTGTTCGCACGTAAGCGGATGCAGCTCTTTTTCCCGGCACGGGGGATTACCCGCTTGATACGCGCAGTCGCGGGCCGCAAGATCAGTGGGCGTCAAAGCGAACGGAACGGAATCGGTTCCGGGAGAGAACAGGAGAGAGACGCAGATTGAACCGAAAGGCTGACATCCATGTGGACCGTTCTGGGCGTTGTGGCCTTGGTTGTGGTGATCGTGCTGCTCTGGCTGGCGGGGGCCTACAACGGGCTCGTGGCCATGCGGAACCGGTTCAAGGCGGCGTTCAGCCAGATCGACGTGCAGCTCAAGCGCAGGCATGACCTGATCCCGAACCTGATCGAGACCGCCAAGGGATATCTGAGCCACGAGCGGGAAACGCTCGAGGCAGTCACCCGGGCACGTAGCGCGGCGATGACGGCGGTGAGCGCGGCCGCCTCCAACCCGGGGAATGCCTCGTCCATGGCGGGGCTGGCCGCGGCCGAATCTCAGCTCAACGGCGCCCTCGGGCGGCTCTTCGCCGTGGCCGAAGCCTATCCCGATCTCAAGGCCAATCAGAACATGATCGCTCTACAGCAGGAGCTGGCGGCGACCGAGAACCAGATCGCGGCCGCCCGCCAGGTCTTCAACAACACCGTCATGAATTACAACATCACGCGTGAAAGCTTCCCCACCAACCTCGTGGCCAACGCGCTGGGCTTCGCACCGGCACAGCTCTTCGAGCTCGACGTGGAGAAGGAACGGCAGGTGCCCCAGGTCTCGTTTTGAGCCAAGGCCGCCACGGGCGTCTCGGGTCGTCCTGTCCAAAGTCCTTACGGGGTGGGAGGATCGAGCGCAGGCGGTGCGGAGCCCTGGGTGCCCCCCTCCGCCTCGAGAAGAAGCTGGTCCACGCACTGATCCAGGGCCTTGAACCTCACATTCGTATAGCGGATGACGCCCTGCGAATCAAGCACGTACACTGCCGGCCAGCTCAGCACGCCCCAGCGGCCGGAGATCGGGCCAGGATTCTTACCGTCCCACCACGAACGCCAGGTCATGCCGTTCTGGATCATCGCCTTCCTGGCGACTTCCCGGTCCTCGTCGGCATTGACACCCAGCAGCACGAAGGGCTTGCCTCGCAGCCGCTTCACCAGCTCTCGTTCGTGCGGAACCATCCCCATGCACGGGCCGCACCAGGTGGCCCAGAAGACGATCACCACCACCTTGCCGTGATGATCGCTCAGGTTCAGAGGCCGGCCTTCCACGTCCGTGCCCTCGAGTTCCGGTGCTTTATTGCCGACCGCGAGATGCCTCAGCTTGAATAGCTCGCCGGCGGCCATCTGGCCAAGCGCAGTCGGATTGTACGGATATGGCAATGAGACATCAGCATACTCCGCGGACACCTTCTCGAAGAGATGCTCGGCGCGTCGCTCGCACCCGTCTCGATCCACCGGACCGAGGCTCGCCAGCCGCTCGGGCGACGACGCACAGCGATCTTTCAAGTCCTGGCCCATAACCGGGTCGCGGAGGCGCTGCGGCAGGAAAATGCGATCGCACTCATACTGCCCGGCCCCAGCGTGGCGACACCCCGTACGAGACGATGCGGGCTCTTCTCCGCGGCCGCGGCCAGGAACCGCCGCGCCGCCGGCGAGCTCAGGCAGTAGCCGCTGGTGTAATAGCAGAGCGGGGCAAGGGTCTCAGTGTCGATCCAGCGATCCGCCAGCAGTGCAAAGGCTTCCTCGATCACGTCGGCAAGCTGATCCACGTAGCCATTGTTCATGCCATGGACCACCCAGATCGCCGCCTCCGCCGCCTCCTTCGGGTTCTTCGCGTTGCGTGAAAAGGAAAACGCCCGGCGGCCGCATACCGCGAGTTCTTTCCAGTATTCAGCGACGGCGGTTTTCTGCGCCTTCTCATCGCCGGCCGCCTTGAACCGCTCATCCAGCCGCGCATCTGCCTTATCCGCATCACGCTTGATGGCGTCCAGGTCATCCCGCGCCTCGGGCGGACCACCCGCACGCACGGCCGCCGAACCAGAACCGATCAGCAGCATGACGAGAAGAACCCGCCACGCTCCACGACGTGCAGAGCGTTCGTTCCATTGCACCGCAACGGCTCCCCCTGGAGTGGACTCGCTTCCTATGACAAACGTCATATCACGAGTCTACGGAGCCCGTTCGGGAAGAACAAGGAGAATGGCGGGGATCTCTACCCGTTTTGGCCCCCGGAGAGACTGCGGGCCGTGCCGGCGGGGGCCGAAGCGAATAGCCAGGGAGGCTCGCCGCCCGTGGTCCAAGGGGTGCAAGGTGAGGATTCCGTTTTCCCCGGACGCTGGCCATCACGATGACGCGGACGGTGCCAGGGCGGGCCGGCGTGGCGACTCTTGCCGATGCGGCTCCCAGAATTGCTTCAAGCTCAGGAATGGCCGCTCGACCAGGTAGTAGGAGGACATTGCCAGGGCCAGGCTGATCGCCAGCTTGACGACCTCGAAGAGGAGGGACGTGTACCAGGTGCGATCCGTGAAGCAATGGCCGTAGAGCTGATCGCCGAGTGCGATTCCGACCATGTGCCAGAGGTAGAGGCTGTATGACAACCGGCCGAGCCATACCAGTGAAGGCGTCGAGAGTACGTGGCTCAACCGCGAAGCCGGGTGAATGAGCAGCACCAGGAGCAGCAGACCGATCAGCAGGTCGTGAACCGGCAGACGTACGTTCCAGAACCAGAACGAGCTCCAGCCCGCTCCCGAATACATGGTGTGCCTGCCCAGCAGCAAGGCCGAGCCGGCGAGGGCGAGCACCGCGGCGTAAGGCGCCCAGGGTTTGCCCAGAATGGCACGCATACGCATGCGGAGCGGAGGGTTCATCCAGAGCAGCGACAGGGTGCATCCGATCAGAATGCTATCCAGCCGGCTATCGAACGCGAGATACAGCCTGGGCCAGTTTGCACCGGAATAGACGAGATAAACTCTCCAGATCCAGGCCGCGACGATCGTGAACACCGAGAGCTGGAGGGCGCGCCGGCCCATGAGCAACAATGTGAGAGGCCAGAGCATGTAGAAGTGCTCTTCGACGGAGAGCGACCAGCTGTGCACGAGTTCGTGCGGAATGCCTCCCGATCCCAGCATGTAGATCATATCAGTCAGATACAGGGAGACCGCAGTGACGTATCGGGCCCCGCTGACTCCGGAATTCAAGAGCATGACGAGGAGGAAGAAATAGTAAGCAGGAAAAATACGCAAGCTCCTTCGTATATAGAATCCCTTGAATGAAAACGATCCATGATCGCACTTCTCCTGCATTAATAAACAGGTAATGAGAAAACCACTGATGACAAAAAAGACGTCCACCCCCGCCCACCCCGCCATGTAAATCCCGATGCGCGTTGAAACGGGCCCCATGTAGTGCGAGCAGATGACCAGCAATATGGAGACAGGCGCAGGCCGTCCAGAAAAGGCAGATAGCGGAACCGTTCGGCGGGAACCGTCTCCTGGACGACTCGCCGGGACTGTCCGATACCGGACTTCGAGCGTTCGTTGTGTGCTGCTTCTTCAGCACAGGTGTGGCCAGACTCTCCACCGAACATTTCCTTTCGGTGAAGCGGCAATACGAGGCTCAACGTGCGGCGAAATGCAGCCAGTCTCGAGTCGAGCGGCACGAAGTCGTGGTCGCAGTCGAGGAAACGCGGTCCAACGTTGGCGGCATGATTCTTGATGGGATTCTTCTCCGGCTCGCGGCAGGAGCCCACGGGGTTCCCGCTCAACTTTCTGGAACTTTTCTCCAGGTTGCCCGGCCGTGTGTACTTGCTTCCCGTGTGGACCAGCAGACCATTCCCCGGCATTGTCAGAGCCGGAACCCTGGCCTGAAGACATGTGGCCCGGATCAGAGGCGTCGTGCGCTCGCTCTTGAAGATGCGAACGTCCTCGTCGACCGCGCGAGCCACCCACGATCGCTGGCGATCCATGATGATGGGAGACCATAAAAATGAAGTCAAGGCATGCGGATGTGTTTGTTTTAAAAAGGAATCCCAGATGGATAAAATGCCTCCACATGTGGAAAAAACAAAACAACTGCTGAGAATTTGCCGACATCGACGGCCGATTCACGCCGCGTGCTCAGGCCCTGCTCGTGGAAGCAAGCGACGACCACGCCGAGCGAGGCCGGCTCAGGGACGCAACAGCAGGCGGGTTCACCACGGATCAGGGAGACCATATCGGCGGTGCGCCGCATCCGGTCCCGTTGCCCGGCGCGATCCATTGGCTGGGCGCGTCCGGAAAAATGCCCTCGGGCGGCCGGCATTTCGTGGGTCCGTCCCGGCAAGTCCGGTGGACCGACTTTCGGGAAGGAGGTCACTGGTTCTCTGGCGCTTCGGGCAGGGAGCCGGGAGCCGGCTTCAGGAACGTTTCGGAGTAGGTCCCCGAGATGCGGTCGCGGTCATGGGGTCCTCGGGCCAGGCGTGCCTGGGATAGCGCCGGCGGAGGTCCTTGCGGACCTGGTGATAGGTCGTGGTCCAGAAGCTCTTCAGGTCCGTGGTGATCTGCACCGGCCGGTGGTTCGGGCCCAGGAGATGGAGCACCACCGGGACCCGTTCCCGGGCCAGCCTAGGGGTCTCGGTCCAGCCGAAGACCTCCTGGAGGCGAACCGCCAGCACGGGGGGACGGCCCCGTTCATACGTCAGCCGGACGCTCCGGCCGCTGGGGACCGAGAGCGAGAGCGGCGCACTCGCAGCCAGCTCGCGCAACCGGGACGGATCGCACAGGCCTTCAAGGTAAGGCACCTTGTCGGCCTGGCGCACCTCGTCGGTCCGCGTGCGACCCCGGCAGAGCTGCTCCAGGATCATCGTCCAGGCGCTCTCATCGATCTCCGGCCACGCCAGCTCGGGAATCGCCTGTCTCACCAGGTCGTACCGCGCCAGCCAGATGGCGGCTGCCGGGTCGTCGCGAACAAGTGCGGCCGCCTCGGGGCGTAGCGCGGCGGAGAGCGTGGCTGCGGCAAGGTCCGCATCCAGGGTTGCGCTGGCGTCTTCCCGCAGCAACAGGTCCAGATACCAGAGCCGTGTGACGCCCACCACGCGCTGCCGCTCGTCGTCGAAGACGGTGGCCCGCTCACGTCGCAGCAGGTGAGGGACCAGCTCCTCCAGCCAGCTCAGCTCCACCGCACTGGCGAGCCTTACCTCGAGTTCGAGCGTCCCCTGCCGGCGCTGTTCGCGGGGATCGAGCGCCAGGAACAGCTCGCCTGCGCGCACGATCGAGTCACGGCTCAGCCGCACGCCCCGGCCGCCAACCATGACTCCCGTCGCTTCCGACCCGCGGCGTCGGACCACCCGATCGGGATAAGCCAGGATGAGCCACTTCAGGAGCGATTCGTCGTTATCCGGCTGCGGCATGCTCGGTTGCGCGGGGCCGGCAATCCGCGCCGCAAGCCGGACAAGGTCATCGCGGACACGCGCCACCTGTCGGGCGGCGGCCGGATCGATCGCGCGTGCGCGCAGGCTCGGCGAGAAATGGCACGCTTCGGCTTCGGCCAGCCAGTCGAGGCGCTGGGTCAGGTCACATCGGCCGCGCCCGGAGTGAGACCGGGGTGGCACGCTGCCGGGTCGATCGGGACCTTCCCCAGCCGCCATGTCTTTCTCGGCCAGCACGGCGGCGACGGCCGCACCCGCGCGGACCGCACCCTCCCGGGCGGCGGCCATCAGCAGCCGCGCCAGCCGGGGATGAACGGGGAGCTCGAGCATCTCCCGGCCAAGGGGAGTGAGCCGCGCACGCTCGGGCTCCAGGGCACCCAGGCTGATGAGCAGGCGCCGGGCGGCCCCCAGGCGCTCGGCGCGGGGGCTTCGTACCAGGCAAATCGGGCGGCGCCGGCATCCGTCACGCCCCAGGCGTGGATTGCCAGGACCGCCCCGCACAGGTCCACCCGGTGCACCTCGGGAACCTGAAACGGGGCCAGCGTCCGTTCCTGGCGCTCCGACCAGAGCCGCAAGCAGCGGCCGGGAGCGGTTCGGCCGGCGCGGCCGGCGCTGGGCCGCGGATGCCTGGCTGATCCGGGCCAGGTCCAGGCGGTCGAATCCGCGCTCGGGGTCGTGATGAGCGATCCGCGCCAGGCCCGCGTCGATCACGGTCGTGACGCCGTCGATGGTCAGCGAGGTCTCGGCGATGTTCGTGGCCAGGATGATCTTCTGCCGGTCCGACGGACGCAGCGCGCGATCCTGGTCCTCGGCGGGCAGCGAGCCGTGCAACGGCAGCACGACTGCGCCGTGAGCGTGCGCCAGAGGCTCGATTGCCTTCTTGACCCTGCGAATCTCGGCCATGCCCGGCAGAAAGACGAGCACGTGCCCCGCGGCCGATTGATCCGCAAGCACTTGCCGCACCAAAGGTTCCACAGCTTCGGGGCTGGCCGGCCGGGGTGCCGGGTGGTAGGCGAGCGCCACCGGATGGTCTCGCCCCGCGACGCGTACGATCGGGCAATCGCCCAGGAAGCGGGCGACCGGCTCGGCCTCCAGCGTGGCCGACATCACCAGCAGCCGCAGGTCGGGCCGCGCTTCGCGTCGAATTTCCGCCAGGAACGCCAGGGCCAGGTCGGAGTGGATGCTGCGCTCGTGAAACTCGTCCAGGATGACGGCCCCGATGCCTTCCAGGAACGGGTCGGCCAGCAGTTGCCGGTTGAGGATGCCCTCGGTCTGGATCCTGATCCGGGTCGAGGCGGAGATCCTGCGCTCGAACCGGACCTGGTAGCCGACCTCGGCCCCGAGCGTCCAGCCCTGTTCCTCGGCGATGCGCGCAGCCGTGGCGCGGGCGGCCACCCTCCGGGGCTGGAGTACGATGATCCCCGGATGCTCACGGGACAGCAGTCCGGAACCCGCCACGAGAGGCGGCACGCGTGTGGTCTTGCCGGCCCCTGGCGGAGCCACCAGTACCATGCTGCCGTGCTGGTGCAGCGCGGCAAGGATCTCGGAACAGCTCTGGTCGATGGGAAGCGGGTTCATTGGCGGCTCCCGGAGCGGATCCGTTCCGATCGGTTCCCTGGCGTGTTGACACAGACGCTTGAGCGGCTGGGATTTAGGTTCCGGAGGACGGGCCGGTCCGTTGACATGCGCCATCGATCCGTCTATAATCGATTCTCGATCGGATCGCCCTCGCATGCTTGTCCAGTATCACGTCTTGGGTCTCTGGTACCGCCGAGCGATTGTCTCGTTGAGCAAGTGGCGTGGCATGGAAGTCTTCCTGGGGACAGCCCCGTACCGATGAGCTCGAGTTGATGCAGATCTCCAATTCGATCGGTAGCTCCGGGAGTTCGCCGGGTCGCGGCGCCAAGGTCCAGGTTGCGGGCGACGGCGGCGAGACTCCGCCCCCGGCCGAGCCTCCCACGGTGGTGCGTTCCGCTTCCAGCTCGGCCCGCAGGGTGCAGGCGCAGGCGGCCGAATCCGTACCCACGGGTCTGCCGCGGCCGGGAGAAGTGATTGGCACGTTCTTGCTGGAAGAGGCCATCGGGGCCGGCGGTATGGGTGCGGTCTTCCGGCGCAGGACGCCCAGCTCGACCGCCATGTGGCGCTGAAGCTCTTGCCGCTGGACCAGACGGCCGACCCGGAGGTTGTGCAACGGTTCTACCAGGAGGGGAGGTCGGCGGCCCGCCTCGACCACGAAAACATTGCTCGGGTCTACAGCATTGGCCAGGACGGGCCTCATCACTACATTGCATTTGAATATATTGAAGGAACGACCGTCCGCCGGCGAGTGGACGAGAAGGGCCCCCTGCCGGTCGGGGAGGCCGTGGACATCACCTTGCAAATCGCCCAGGCCCTGGTGCACGCGGCCTCGCGCGGCGTGGTCCATCGCGACATCAAGCCCTCGAACATCATCCTCACGCCGCAGGGCCGCGCCAAGCTGGTGGACATGGGTCTGGCCCGGCGCTTCGAGCGCGACGCCGACCATGGGCTGACCCAGAGCGGCATGACGCTCGGCACATTTGACTATATCAGCCCAGAACAGGCGCGTGATCCGCGCGACGTCGATGTCCGCAGCGATCTCTACTCGCTGGGTTGCACACTCTTCCACATGCTTTCCGGTCGTCCCCCGTTCCCCGGCGGCACCGTGCTCCAGAAGTTGCTCCAGCACCAGGAGGAGCCCCCGCCCGAGATCCGCGGCCTGAACCCGGCGGTGCCGGTGGAACTCGCGCGGCTGATCACCCGGCTGATGGCCAAGGATCGGGACCGCCGTTACCAGTCCCCCGAGCAACTGGTGCGCGACCTGCTGGCCCTGGCCGGACAGCTTGGTCTTGCGATCACCACGACCGAGCCCCACGCATGGATGTCGCCGGGGCATCGATTCGCTGGCGAACGCCATCTCATATGGCTTGTGCCGGCGGTGGCGTTCCTGGTGCTGGTGGCCGGACTGGCGTGGTGGGCGCGCGATCCGCAAGCCTCGCTTCCCTCCGAGCCCGGCATCGGCCCGATCCGCGCACCGCGCAACGAGCTGGCACCCAAGGAACGGCCGGCGGTCCTGGCCGGACAGACGGGCGCCGTGGCTTACGGTGCCGATGCGGAGCTTGCGCTCAATCCCGCTTTGCAAACCGCGCCCCGCAGCATCGTGGTGCGGCCCGGCGACGACCTGCTCGGGCAGATTGCCAGCGCACCGCCCAGGTCCATCATCACGCTCAGTGAGGATGGGCCCTACCTGCTGGGCGGGCGCACGGCCACCGCCCGTGGATCATGGCCCCTCACCGAGCGCGACCTGACAATCCGGGCCGAATCAGGCATCCATCCCGTTCTCCGGTTCGCGGCCGACGCTCGCCTGGGCGAGCCCCGGCTGCCAGCCCTTTTGCCGTTTTCCGGCGGGCACGTCACCATCGAGGGCCTGGCGTTCGAGCTCGAGCGCGAAGGGACCGAGGAGCGCGTCGCCGCCATCCTGGCCGAGGACACCGATCTGACGATTCGCGGCTGCCTGTTCCGCCAGAGCATCGCACGCACCGAGAGGAATCGTGCCGCCCTCCGTGTCCGTTCGCTCCGGACGAGAACGGCCGAAGGCGACAGGCCGCCCCTGGTCTTCGCCGACGCTTGCCATTTCGACGGCGGGCAGGTCGGCCTCGTGACCGAGGGTCCCGCGGAGATCTTGCTGCGCGACTGCACCATGGGTCCCGGCAGCCCTACGGTCTGGCTCAATAACGGCAGCGCCGCCGGGCTGGTGCCTACCAGCATTCATATGCGACATTGCAGCCTGATGACCGGGAGCGGCCCGGTCTTCGACGTCCAGGGGACGCTCGCCCGGATCATGGTGGAAGATTGCGTCATCGCGCCGGCCGAAACCTCGGCGCCGACACTGATCGCCATCGACTCGCCCCGTAATCTTACCTGGCGTGGCCGATACAACCTCTACTCGCGGATTCGCGCCTTCCTCGAGCCCACCCGGAAGAGTGAAGCCGCCCGCGGCATCGAGGATTTCGACCACTGGAAGGAGACGCCCTCCGAGGTCCGCGAGCTGGGCACGGAACAGGTCGCGGCTGCCCTCTGGAGGTCCTCGCAACCCTGGCAGGAACTGCTCATCGAGCAGGACAACCCGACCCAGGCGTTCCAGCTCGCCTCAGCCTTCTTGAAGTCTCCCCTGACCGGGGCCCGGCAGGGCCCGTATGGAGCGCGGCTGGCGGATCCGACGCTCCTGCCCGAAAGTCCATTAGAGGTTCAGTCCGCGACGAGCCCGACCCCGGCCGGCGAGACCAGCGCATCGCCTCCCGGCACGATCCCTGCCACCCCGCCCTCGGCCAGTTCCCGTACCCCGCAAGATCTCACGATGCTCACCAGGCGACCCGCGAACGGCGTGGACCGGCCGGTTCCCGCAACCTCCGCCGTGACGGAAGAGGATGACGACCCGGGCAACCTGCCGACCATGCTCCCCATGAGCATGCCCCCCGCGGCGGGCGGCGCGCGGGAAAACGCCAACGCCGACGCGCCGGGCACAGCCTCCTCGCCGCCCGTCGCGAAGGCGTCACAACCAGGCCCGCCCGCGGAGAGCAAAATTGCCGTCGCGACCTCCGGCACCCCCTCGGTCCGGCGCCAGGATGAGTCCTCCCGCGCAGAGCTGATCCACACCGCCGAACAGTTTTCCGCAGCGCTGCACCGTCTAGGATCGAAGGGCGGCACCCTGAAGATCGCCCGCGACACCGACCTCGAGCTGCCGATGACCGAGTTTGCAGGCTCCACGCGCTGGAGCGTCGAGGCGGAGCCCGGAGCGCGGCGCCGCGCATCCGATTCCGGCCGGCGACATTCGCCGCAAGATCCACCAGCGCCTGGTCGGTCCTTTTCAATCTGCGATCGGGTTCCTTGCAGCTTCAAGGGCTGGACCTGCTCATTCCCGAACAGGATCCCGAGGCTCCGCGCAGCGATCGCCAGGCGGCCATCGGCGTGGCCGGGGGAAGCGAACTCTCCCTGAGCGATTGCACGATCACGGTCGCGGGCCGCTCGTCGACCGCGGCCGCCGTCGTTGTCCAGCCCGCGACCGCCGGCGAGCTGGGCGCAGGCCGCGAGACGGCGGTCAAGAACGCTCTGATCACGCTGCGCGACAGCTTCATCCGCTCCGCCGGCGACTGTGTCAGCGTTGCGTCGGGACGGCTCCTTGATCTGCAACTTCGCAACGCACAGATCGCAACCGACGGCAGTCTCTTGCACGCTCTGGGCAGCGCCTCGCTGGAGCGTGACCGGACCGCGATCAAGGTCCGGATCGACCAGGTCCTGGCACGTACGAAAAGCGGACTGGTCTACCTGGAAAGCACGCTCGAGGAAACTGAGCTGCCCCTCACCGAGATGGAGGCCGAGAGATCCGTCTTCAGCACCGCCGGGCTCTCCCCCCTCTTCCGCGTCGATGGCCAGGGCCAGATGGAAAGGCTCCGTGACCGGATCGTCTGGAGGGCCGAGAAGGTCGCCTACGACGAGATCTCCACGTACCGGCGCGACCAGATCCTTCAGACCGGCGTGTCGCCCCGTGATTTCAACCGGTCGGACTGGAGAACAACCTTCGACCCCAAGGACGAGCTGCCGGTGACCGAGAGCGTCAAGTTCCGGAAGAAGCTTGACCTCAGCCTGTCCTCCGCATCACTCTCGAAGATCGAACTGGAGCTTGACCCTCTCGACCCGGCCGCCGACCGCGGCCCCGACACCTCCAGGATCCCGTCCCCGCCTCCCGCAGATTCTTGAACGTACCGACCGTCGTAATCGCTACTCTGACTGTCGTGCGGCCGCGGATCGGTTCCTGGCCCCGACCAACGTCAAGAGGCCCTGAATCGCCAGCTCGTGGTCTCCCGCGCTGAGCGCCAGTCGCGCCCGCTCCAGCGCTCCGAGGTGTTCGGGGCGGAATGGAACTCCTGCGCCGGGTTCCGGAAGATCGGGCACCAGGACCGACACGATTGCGGCGATCAGCGCCTCGAGTCCTGCGCCGGACTCGGCGGAAACGACGCAGGCGGCTTTGCCGGAGGGCGAGAGCCTCGTGACGTCCCACGCTGCCGGCAGGTCGGCCTTGGTGGCGACGAGCAGGCAAGGCCTCTCATGCCCCGGAACGAGGTTGTCCTCGGGCGTGAGGGCTCGGCTGAGGTCAAGACACAGCAGCAGCAGGTCCGCCGCGTCCGCCTGGCGGCGGGATTGCTCGATTCCCAGGCGCTCGATCACGTCGCTGGTCTTCCTCAAGCCTGCGGTATCCACGAGCTCGACGGGCCAGCCGTCGAATGCCAGCAGCGCGGTGACCGCATCGCGGGTCGTGCCGGGCGTAGGGTCCACGATCACTCGCTGGTATCCCGCCAGGGCATTCAGGAGCCGGCTCTTGCCCACGTTGGGCCGGCCGGCGATCACGACGCGCCAGCCTGTGATGAGCCTCAGGCCCACCCGGCCGCGCGCGATCAGCCGGTCCAGATGTTGAAGTGAGCAGGCTCTCCGGTCGCGTAGCTCCTCGGTCAGCCGCAGCAGTTCGCCATCCAGAGCGCCACTGGCTTGCTCGAGCAAGATCTCGGCCGTGCGCAGCGTGGGAGCCCGGGCCAGGTCGGAAAAGGCAGCGGTTTTCAAGGCTGATGTTCCGGAATGACCGCCCCCGTGAGTCGCGACGGCCGCGACCGCCCCAGCTTCCACGAGTGCGTCGACCACGAGGTTCATGGCCGCGACGCCGCCATGGCATTGAATCTCGACGGCGGGCGGTCGTTCGTCGAGCACGACGGCCACCACCTCGTCGCCGACGCCCCCGCCGATCCTTCCCAGCCGCAGTCGACCCGGCCTGGTACTGGCCAGGGTTCTGCCGCGGGCCGGCCGGAAGACCGCATCGGTGATCTCGACGGCCCCCCTGCCCCAGACGCGAACCACCGCTATCGCACCGCGGCCGTGAGCCGTGAGGACCGCAAGCCGGGGTTTGCTCTCAGGATCTCCCACCGGCATTTCCTGACGCCCCCGCCCCCGGCGACCATCGGCTGTTTCGTTCTGGACACGCGACCCTTATGATACTACCGCTGGCCGGCACGGCGCAGGCGAGCCTGAGCGTCGGTCATGCCGCGAGCTCGCCGTCTCCAGGCTCGTGGAGCGAAGCACAGAGAGGAGAATCTCCCATGCGCTCGGCATTGTGCCGCGCTGATGTTGCTTGCCCTGTGCGCGGCGCCCGGGGCCTTCGCCGCCGAGGGGCCTCCGCAGGGCGAGTCCAGCCTTCTGGTCTGGATCATCCTGCTGCTCCCAGCGATCATCTTTCTCGTGATCATCCGTTTCGTCCTCCGCGCCGCGCAGGCGACAGGACGAACAGCTCGCAATGGTCAAGCATGAGATGGAGCGAAGCGAGGAAGCGCGGGGCCGCACAGCCGAGTTCAGGAAGAGGATGGAAACGAGAATGGACACGCTCGACGAAAAACTCTCCAGGATGATCGACCTGCTCGGCGCGATCGAACGGAACCAGCGCCCGCGCGGTTCCTGAGCACGCAAGCCGCCTGACGAGGTTCCTGCACCCATGGCCTACTGGCTTTTCAAGTCCGAACCGGAAGTCTATGGATTCCCGCACCTGCTGGCCGAGCCTGACCAGACCACGGGCTGGGACGGCGTCCGCAACTACCAGGCGCGGAACTACCTGCGCGACACGATCCAGGTGGGCGACGGAGTGCTCTTCTACCACTCGAATGCCGAGCCCCCGTGCATCGCAGGCATCGCCGAGGTCGTCCGCGCGGGGCATCCCGACCCGACCGCGTTCGAGCCGAACTCCGATCACCATGATCCCAGGAGCGACCCTGCCAGCCCCACCTGGTATCAGGTTTCCATCAGGGCGGTACAATCGATTGATCCGCCGCTGGGCTTGCCCCGCCTCAAGGAAATTCCCGAGCTTGCCGGCATGGAGCTGCTGCGCAAGGGATCGCGTCTCTCCATTCAGCCGGTGAGCGACGGAGAATGGAAGACCATCATGGCCCTGGCAGGCAGGAAAGCCGGCAGGAAAGGTGCCGGGAACCGCAAGCGTACCGGCTCCTGAACTTCCGTTGCAAAGGAGAACGCCACCATGGCACGCCTCGAGCACTTCGCGATCTACGCCGCCAACTCGCCCACGCTGAAGGACTTTTACGTGGACGCACTGGGAATGAAGGTCGTGCTGGAGAGCGGGGGCGACCCGCCCGGATTCTTCCTGGCCGATGATCATGGCATGGCGCTGGAGATCATCGGCCGTCCCCAGGGCGAGAACGCCGTCAACCAGCGCTGGGTCTGTCACGTGGCGTTCGTGGTGGACGACCTGGCGGCGAAGCGATCCGAGCTGGAGCAACGCGGCATGGTCTTCGAGCCGGAGACGGTCGTGGACACCGCCGCTATGAAGACATGCTTCTTCAAGGACCCGGAAGGAAATCGTTGCCAGATCGTCTGGAGGCAAGCGCCGCTGGGCAAGTGAGCCGTGAGCGGCGCGGATCGGCGTGCAAACCCTTGCCGGGTCACGTGGTCGCCGTGACCGCCTCGGTGGGAATCAGCCCACGCCACTCGATCTTGTAGCGGTTCTCGGCGGCGAACCGCTCGATCTCGGCCTTCGACTGGGGAACCTCGATGCGGCTGTATTCCCTGTAAAAGCCGCTTCCCGATCGCTTGTAGGATGCTTCCTCACCGTACCACTTGCCATCCAGGAAATAGACGACCAGGTTCTTCATCTGCGGGTCTCCGGGTCCTCACGAAAACACAGGTATTTCTATCATAGGGACCATGAAACGGGTCGCCTAGCGGAGAACCTGGCGCGTGACAGAAAACCTTAGCGCGGCTGGTGACGGCCGCCTGGCTCCGTCCTCGTCGAACTGGTTCCGGACGCCTGATCGCCGCTGTCGCCAATCCGCAGGCGAGGCGGCATGGGCAGTGTGTCGATCTCATCCGCCTTCGTTTCCATACTGGCCATGGCAGTCATGAACATCAAATTCAGATCAGGGGCATCAGCGTCTGTACTGCCAGGGTCCGCGGGCACGGAAAGCCAGGGATGAGAGGCCGCATACTCGTAAACCTGCCTCCGCCGGGTGTACTCGCCTGCACGCGTGCGTGCGATCTGTTCGAAATCACGGATGCCCCTCTGCATCTCAGCCTGGATCGCCTTTTGCCGGTCGAGGCTCCAGGCGACGCGTTGAAACTCCGGATCGTCCTTCATCAGCTCCCGCATTCTGGCCTGGTCATGCTCATCGAGAGGAGCTTGCTGGACCTGGTCCTTGACCTTCGCTTCGGCCGCATCGTACGCCTGCACAATCTCCGCGGCCATGCCCGCGAGAGCGAGTGCCTCCTGCTCCGCCTCTCCCTGTTCCCGGGCGCGCTGCTGGTAGGTGAAGTGCGACCGCACAAACCGATGGACGCCGATGCCGGACGCAAGCACAACGGCGACGATTGCGATCCCGGCCAGGTGGTGGCGGGTGCTGAACCGCAAGCGCGGACGAAGCATGGGTTCGCTCCTTCGATGCCCCGGGGCTGGTGATACGAGCCAATCGGAACAGGGCCGGCGTGGGCAACGCATCGCAGGGTGGGGATCCGGATCGACCTCTTTCCTAGCACAGCGAAGGGCGCGCTGGAAGGTCAGTTCGTCTCCTCCACATCCAGCGCGGGCTTGCCGACGCGGTCGAGTAGAACCGCCACGGTCATGTCGCCAAGCACGTTGGAGGTCGTGCGGCAGCGATCGAGGAACCAGTCGATCGTGAGCAGGATTGGAATCTTCTCGGCCGGCAGCCGTACCGCCGCGAAGATCAGCGGCAGGGTCACGAAGCTGCCCGAAGGGATTCCCCCGGCGCCCACGCTGGCCACAAGCGTCGTGAGCACGATGATCACCTGGTCGACGATGGTCAGCTCGAAACCAAGGGCTTGTGCCATGAAGAGCACCGCGGTCGCCTGGTAGAGCGCAGTGCCGTCATTGTTGAAATTCGTGCCGATGCATGCGGTCAACTGGCTGGATTGCCGCGAGACACCCAGCTTTTGCAGGGATCGCAGCGTGATCGGTATGGTCGCCGCCGTGCTCGCGGTGCTGAACGTGCCGGCCATGACATCGAGCGATCCGCGCAGAAACCGCACGGGCGACATGCGCGCCACGATCGCCATCTGGAGCAGATACCAGACCACCTGGCAGCACAGGCCGGCCACAACCACCACGATTAACCAGATGAGTGAGACGAAAACGTGCATTCCCTCCTTCTGCCCCACGCTGGACGCCACGATGCCCAGGACCGCCAGCGGCACGAGGGCCACCACCCAGAGCAAGACCTTCATGAGCAGCTCGAAGCCGATGGTCAGCAAATGGATGACCGGCTCGAAGGTGCTCTCGCCCCGGGCTCGCTGCGCGTCGCGGATCTGAACCAGGCCGATTCCCAGTGCCAGCGTCAGCAGCACCAGTTGCGCCAGGTTGTTCTGGGAGAAGGCCTCGCCGATGCTGCGCGGGATGAGCTCGATGAACAGGTCGGTGACGCTCTTCCTGGCAAGCGGTTGAAGGGCTCCGCCCGGCTCGCCGAGCGAGGCACCACGCCCCGGATGGACGAGGTTGGAAAACACCAGGCCGATGAGCATCGCCACGAGTGTGTTGACCAGGTAAAAGCCCATCATCAGTGCGCCCTGACGACCGTGGATGTCGTTGGTGACGATCGCGCTCAGGATCGCCAGCACCACGAGCGGAGCCGCCAGTGCCGTCAGTGCACGGAGAATCAGCCGGGGCAGGATCTCCAGCGAGGTTGCGCCCTCTCCCCAGAGGAGTCCCAGAGGAATCGCCACGACGACCGCCACGATCACCCAGACGTAGAGCGGCAGACCGCCCGGCCGGCTTTCCGGCTCCGCGTCGACGGGCGGCACGGCCGGGTCATCGGGCGGCGGTTCCGGGTACGGGTCGGCTCCGGGAAGGTTCGGCATCGAGGGCTCCTGGTCAAGGATCGCGAACATGGCAGCCGGCTCGCACAGCCGCGGGATCCCGGCTCGGCACGGCGTCTCACCGCCGGCACCTCATGGTGCACCTGTGAGCGGATTCTCTGGCATCGCGGCTCACTCTGGCGGCAAACCCCTGCGCAGCCGGCGTTCGGCGCGTTTATCGAGGCGCCGAGCCCGCCGCTCCTCTCGCTGGGCCCGCCGCTCCTCGGGTGAGAGCTGTCCCGGCCGGCTCTGTGCGGGCGCGGCATCGTCGTCGGGATCGACAGGATCCGCCTGGGGCTTCCTGGTGCTGGAATCGCGGGCACCGCCGGCAGGCGCCGCCCCTGGGGCCTGCGGCTCGGGAGGCCGCGCAGATTGTCCGGCACCCGGTGCCTGGAATGGCGGGAAGAAATCTCCCCGCTGGCCGTCTCGCCGGGCCCCGCCCTGCATGATCCGGCCCAGTGCGTTCACACCGGCGCCGATCGCGTTATCGAGCAGGTTCACGCCAAAGTCCTTGAACCGATCCTTGAGCGCTTCGGTATCGATCCTTGGCTTCTTGAGCGTGCCGGTGATGGGAAGCTGAAACTGGGCGTTCTCGAGCAGGTCAGAGAGTACGGGGATGTTCCGTCGTGGAGGCACCATGGCGAAGCGCGCCACCATGTCCAGGTTCTGGTCGAAATCCACCCAGCCTTCCATGCCGATGGCCGCCACCTTGGCCACGGGGATGACCAGGCCCTCCTGATAGATCCTGCGGCCGACCATCCGTACGGACACGGGGTCCCGGAGTACCAGCAGGGGACGCTCCTCCAGCTTGAACACGCTGAGGAGCTGTTCGGCGAGCGGCCCGGGCATGAACTCGACGGCATCAAAGAGCACGTCGCCGTCAATCCGGGGCTCGGCTTTCAAGGCGCCACCCATCGGGAAATACGCGTCGTTGAGGGCGACCGAGACCCGGCCCCGAACCCGGGTGGCCTGGTCGAGCACGGGCGCGACATACAGCAGGACCCGGTGGGAGACCTCATCGTTCACGACCGCGTCCAGCAGTCCCGAGGCCGTTCCGAGATGCAGCCACGTCTGGCCTTGCGTGTCAGTCATGACCTCCGGCTCGAGGTGCAGTCGGCCCGAGTTCAGCGTCCCGTCGATCGGGTCGATCCGTGTCTTGCCATCGACGAGCTTGACGACCAGTGCGGACCGGCTGAGGCGCATCCCGAAGACATCCACCTGCTGCAAGTTCACTCCCAGCTCACCATTCAGGCCCGCCAGCGGGTCTTTTGCGCCCGCTTCCGGCAGCGTGCCCGCCAGCCGCCAGCCGCGCGGGGAACCGCTGATCGAGGCTCCAGGCTCGACGCGCTCCGCCAGCAAATCCGTCAGTGCTTTCCAGTCCGGGGCCAGCGACCCTCGGAGGTCGAACCGGGGATGACCCGCCAGGTCGTGCACCGGCCCCGCACCGTCCAGACGTCCATAAGGAGTGACCACCTCGAGTTTTGCGATCTCGAGCCGGTCGAGCTTGCTGGTCAGCAGCCCGCGCACGCTGGCCGAGGCGTCGCGGGCGAGGATGGTGCGATCCTTGGGCTCGCTCATCCGGGCCAGGTCATGGACCTGCATGCCGGCGGCGAGCTCCCAGCCGCGCCGCCCTGCCGGCCGCTGACCGAACCAGCCAGAGCACCATCCAGCGGCTGCTCCCATTTCGCCAGCCGGCTCAGTGCGGCCACGTCTCCGTTGAGCCGGGCTTCAAACCAGGCGGCATCGCGGGTCTTGAATCCTCCGGCGTGAATCGTCGCGGGCGCCAGCGCGAGTGGTCTGCTGCCGGCCGGCTGGGGGTCGGCGGTGATCGCAAGCTCATCCCTCGTAAGATGGTACGTTCCTTTTCCGGACCAGCGCGACGGCTCACCTGGCAGGAATTGTCCACCCGGGCCGACGACGGGCTCGATCACCAGCGCAATCGGGTCGAGCGTCACTTCGGCGTCACCCCAACGCGCCTGCATGGTGGCGTTCACTTGCTGCTTCTTGCCGGCCGCTACGAGCTGCGTCCGCGCGAACGCCTCGAAGCGGGCCAGCGAACCGCTCGCATCACGCGAGGCGCCGATGCGAATGTCGTCGACTCCGCTCCTGGCCGAGATCGACAGCTCATCGAGCCGCGTCGGCAGGCCTGAATCGGCCGCCGGCCCGGCCGCCTTGAGCTTGCCGGCGATCGTATCGCGCTGAAAGGTCTCGACGACGGGCGCGCCCGCGATCTTCAGCCCCCGGAACTCCGTACTGGCATCAAGCGCGTAGCGGCCGCTGGAGTGCTGATACGTGGCCTGCACGGTTCCTTTCCCGGCAAGATCGATGCGTCCCAGGTCCAGCCAGTCGTGGAGCCTCCTGGAGGCGGCTTCCAGGTCGATCACGGCCGACACGTCGACCCCCCGGTCCAGGTCCCCGCGCCCCTGGGCTGTCAGGAAGGGCGTCTGGACATCCAGTTGCTCCACTTCCATACGCCCGGACTGCCGGTGCAATCGGGCACGGAAGTTCGCGGGGTCGCGGAAGGAAAGTTCGCGCGATCCCAGGCGGGCGGCCAGATCGGTCAGGCGGGCGGTCGCCGCGATGAGTTGCCCGGCTTTGTCGACGTCGCCGCTGGC
This sequence comes from uncultured Planctomycetaceae bacterium, assembly GCA_963833985.1. Classification (GTDB taxonomy): domain Bacteria; phylum Planctomycetota; class Planctomycetia; order Isosphaerales; family Isosphaeraceae; genus Aquisphaera. Next base: position 2,371,594 of record CAWIAD010000002.1, on the reverse strand, counting down.
GTCCGCCTGAAGCTCGAGCGATCCCTGCTCCAGGGTCAGGTCATCGCGGAGATGGAGAGTCCTGGGAAGCTGCCGTGCGAGCCCCGCCAGGTCGAGCCTCGCGGCAACATGGGCGCCTCGGTCGCGGTCCGGAGGGAAGGCCCCCGAGGCCTTGAGAGACCCTACCGGCAAGCCGATATCGAGATGGTCCGCGGACCAGACGCCGTGGCCGCGGCCGACGATCCACGCCGCGGTAACCTCGGCCCAGTGCAGTTCATCCCCCGCAAGCGCGGGGCCGCCGGCTTGAACATCCAGCAGATGAGTATCGCCCTCGAGCCGAAGCTCGCCGCCGGCATGGCGCACGTCGATCGCGCCGCTGAACGCGCACCGGGCGTTCAGTCGCGGGTTCGAGAAGACCACCGGCCAGCGCTCGCCCCGGATGGCCAGGTTCAGATCCTCGGGCAAGCCGCCGCTCTCCTTGTCGCGGCTCATGCTCCCCTGCACGTCCACGCGGCCCGCCGGCGATCTGTCCACGGTGCGCTCAAGCTTGAGCCGCCAGGCGATCGGCTCGGGATAGGCGTTGAGGTCCAGGTCAATGTCCGCGGGGTCGGCCAGGAACGGCTGTTCCAGGCCCGCCGCGCGGAACCGTAGCTTGCCACCGGTGATGCGCACCAGGAGCGTGCGATCCGGTTCGTCCTTGAGGATGGGCTTGAGCGTCTCCAGCAGGTCGACCTGGCCGCTGGCCGTGCGCTCGATGTCCACCGCGGCACGATCGAGCGAGAGTGTTGAGGTCCTGGGCCGCGTCACCATGACCTGCCAGAGGCTCCAGCTGAACCGAGCGGCAGGCGCGGTCACGATGTCATCGCCCTGGGCATCGCGCAAGACCAGGTCCTCGATCTCGGTGGAGCGGTTCCAGAACACGCGCAGGTGCCCGAACCGCACGGTGCCCGGGGCCATGACCCGGCTCGCCGCGCTGGCCAGCAGGCGTTGCATCGGGGGCAGTTCGATGATCCACGGGAGCGCCAGCACCAGCAGCGCCAGCCCACCCAGGCCACAGAATGCACCGCCAAGCAGCCACCGCAGCCGGCGTCGGGGCTTGCTCGATTCCGCTGCGGATCGTTTCATCGGCTCCATCTCGGTCCCATCCCCTGGTTGCCCGGTCATCTTCCTGTCTCCAGACAGGTCGCCGGATCGATCCATCCATCTTACCTGCCGCAGCCGTTACGGCCAAAGCGTCCTTGCGAAAGGGCACTCGTGCATCCTGCTTGCGAGCGCGCAAAACTGTTCCCGGTTGTGCGCCCGTTTCCTTTCTGACAAGGTAGCTACGGCCCGGCCCGAGCAGGGCCGGTAACACCGGCGCGGGGTTGCAAGGGGGAGCGCTTCCATGCCCACGAGTCCAAGCCGTGACGGCAGCAGCCACCCGGCGTCCGCGGAACAGGCTTCTGGAACATCGCCGCTCCGACCGGGATGGTGGGCCTGGGGACTTTGCTGGTTGATGTTCGCATCGACCGTACTGAACTACATGGACCGTCAGGCGGTGGCGCTCGTGGGCCCCCAGCTCAAGCAAGAATTCGCAATCGACAACCTGGGGTTCGGCTGGGTCATGGCGGCATTCCAGCTCACCTACGCGTTCTTTCAGTGGCCGTCAGGCTACCTGGCAGACCGCTGGAACGTCCGGCTCAGCTACGCGGGGGCGGTCTTCTGGTGGTCGCTGGCCGGAATCGCCACCGCGTACTCGCCCACCCTGGCCGTGCTCATGACCTGCCGGGCCTTCCTGGGAATGGGCGAGTCCTTCAACTGGCCCTGTGCCTTGCGCGTCACCTCCGCCGTACTGCCGCCCGCCGATCGCAGCCTGGGCAACGGTATCTTCAATTCGGGGGCAGCCATCGGGGCGGTTCTCACCCCTCTGCTGGTCACACCGCTGGCCGTGCACAGGGGCTGGCGCTATCCCTTCGTGATGCTCGGGTGCGGCGGGCTGATCTGGGTCGTCGCGTGGTTGCTCTGCACGGGAGACCGGCTCACAAGGGCGGCTCGACCACGTGAGCCATCCAGAGCAACCGGGCTTGCTCCAGGGGCCAGGCTGGGGTTCGCCGCGGTCGCGATCAGCGCACTCGTCATGAGCGTGATTGGCTGGCAGATCCTGCCCGCCGCGTGGCGTGGTGCCGCCATCTGGTGGGGCGTGGCCACTCTCCTGATCGGCTTGTTGATCGCATCCGTGATCATGCCGCCGGGCTGGCTGGCCGGGGCCGACTGGGCGCGCAGCCTCGGTGAGATCGTCCGCAGACGCCAGTTCTGGGTTGCGGCCCTGGTCGGAACCACCATCAACGTGACCTGGCACTTTCTGGTGAACTGGATGCCGACCTTCTTCCAGGAGGAACGCAGTCTCGGCATGCTTGTTGGAGGCATGTTCAGCGCCTTGCCGTTTCTGGCCGCCGACCTGGGCAACCTGGGAGGCGGCGGACTGGTGCAACGGCTCACGCGCCGCGGGTTGAGCACGACAACGGCACGCAAGCGGGTCATGGTGGGCTCTTTTGTGCTGGTGAGCTCCGCGATCTGGGTCGGGTTCACGGGGTCCGAGGTGCTCGTGGTGGTGCTGCTGTGCCTGGCGGCCCTGGGCACCGCCGCGTATATGGCCAATTACTTTGCCTTCTGCCAGGATGTGGCGCCCGCGCACACGGGGCTGGTGATCGGCTATCTCGGCGGCCTGGGAAACCTGTTCGCAGCCGGGTTCATGCCCGTCGCCGGATGGATCTCGCAGGGCCGCCACGGATTCGCGCCCGATTTCCTCATCGTCGGAGCCTTGCCGCTGGCGGGCCTGGCCGCCTTGCTTTTGTTCTGGCCCGAGGAGACGGCGAAATCCGGCTGGACCGAAGGCTAGTTTTCTGGCATGCTGCGGCCGATCACGCCGGACATCTCCGCTCGATCAGCAAATCATTTCCGTTCGGGTTGTCACACTCTCGTTAACCTCAACGGTGCGCCGACTCGGGCGCCCGTCACGAGCGAGGATGCCATGGCGATGACGCGCCGCTGTGTTTTCCTGAATGTAATGGCCGTGGCCGCTGCCGCGGGGATCGCCGGCTGTGAGAGCCTGCGCCAGGCCACGCGGTCGCAGAACCAGGCCACCGAGGCCGAGGCAGCGGCGGCGGAGGCTGATTCGACCAAGATCCAGGCGGTCGACTCGGACCCGAAGAAGCCGCAGCCATTCTTCAAGAATAATCGTCTCACGGGCGGCTGGAGCTCGGAGGCTCGCGAGATCGAAAGCCACCTCGGCGTCGGGCCTTGAACGGTCCCGGGACGCCGGCTGGCCGGCATCCGCCGGGTTGCTTCGCTGCTTCGTCCACCCGCACCTGCGCTTGCAGCACCGGCAGCGGGCGGTTAAGCTAGGGACTTTCCTCAAGAATGGCCCGCCTCACCTGCCCGGGAACGCAGCTCGTTCGTCCGTGCAGGCCGACGTCAGCGAGCACGAACTTGAGCGCCCCGGCATGCACGGAGAGACCCGATGTCGCTTGACAAGAGCTTGAAAAAAGGGGGCGGTCTGGCCCGCGCGCAACGTTTTGACGCGGGCGGAACGGCTGGCCCTGCTCCAAGAGGATGATCGCTGGACCCCCTCGGCGGGCGTCTTCAATCTGCCCAAGACCAAGTATCGCCGGCTCGCCCCCGGGCAGTCCGGGCCCCGGCGTCCGGGTGAAGTGAAAACGCCCTGACTCGCTTGCGTGACAGCGCGGAACCCGATCACGACGGCCCCGGAGACGGTCGAGAACCGTCTCCACTTCGCGGCAGCCCCGACCCCCCGGGCCTGGGTTTTTTCTTGGCCAGGTCAGCCGGCAGCGCGCGGCTACCGGTCCGTGGGCAGCGTATTGATCTGAGCGGCCAGCGCGAAGTCGCGTTCTGTGAGCCCACCCACGTCATGCGTGGAAATCTCCACACGCACGAGGCGAAAGCCGACGTGAATGTCCGGGTAATGGTCCGCCTTCTCCACCACCGCTGCGAGCTGGTTGGCAAACTCCATGGCGCGGCGAAATGACGGAAACTGCCAGGTGCGCACCAGCATATCCCCGTGCCGGTCCCACCCCTGAGCCTCGGCAAGCTTGTCAAGAATCTCGGGTTCGCTGAGCTTGGACATTCCTCCCCCTCCCGCGTGGCGTGGCCTCTGTCCGGATCGAGATGAAGAGGATTTCTCCGGTTAGAAACCAAGGAATCGCGCCCACCGACGATCTTCGTATATTATTTCGACGGTGCGCCGGGCGAACAAGGGTCGAACCGCGAAGTCCAGGAGAGCAGATCGCGACATGCCGTCAGCACTGACCGCGTACAGCCTGCTGATCGTCGCCGTCAGCCTCATGGGCGGCGCACTGCCACTGGCCACGGTGCTCAACCACACCAGGCTCCAGATCTACCTCAGCTTCTCGGCGGGTAGCATGCTGGGTGCTGCGTTTTTCCACATGCTGCCGGAAGTCGTGAGATTGGGGGGTGCGCAGACGGTGCGCTGGGCCGCCGTCGGGCTGCTCGCCCTCTTTTTCCTCGAGCGACTTCTTCTCATTCCATCACCACGAGCCACACCCGCACGACCCGACAGACCACCATGCCGGCCATCAGGCCGAGGCACACAACCACCACGGCGCGGCCGGTCGGCTGCCCGGCGATCCCGCGGTGACATCGCTCTCCTGGGGCACCGCGGCCTTCGGCCTGGCCATTCATTCGCTCGTGGGCGGGGTGGCGCTCGCCAGCGCCATCGCGGCGGACTATGCCGATCGCCACGCGGTCGGACCGATGGCCTGGGGAGTTTTCCTGGCCACCATCGTCCACAAGCCGGCCGACGCGTTGACGATCGTCAGCCTCATGCTCGGCGCGGGGGTACCGAAGCGCACCGCTCACTTGATCAATGCCGGCTTTGCCCTGATGATCCCCCTTGGCGTCGTGCTCTTCACCGTCGGCCTCGGTCAGCTCAGCCCGGCGACGGCCGCGAGCTGCACGGCCGTGGCACTCGCCTTCTCGGCAGGGACGTTTCTCTGCATCGCCCTTTCCGACCTTCTCCCCGAGCTTCAGTTTCACACCCACGACCGGCTCAAGCTTTCCATCGCCCTGCTCAGCGGCTTTTGCTTGATGGCCGGAACGTCCCTCATTGAATACGTCTAGCGCGGTTTCCCCACCTCCTGGGCACACCGGGGACCCAGGTTTCCCAGACGAGTCGCAGAGCGGCCATAGAACACGCCGTCCGCGCGGCTGGCTCGTTCCGCTTCCCGCGCGCCCACCTTTTGCTCAATCGGCACAGCCGGTACGACCGATACAGCGAGAAGGCTCATGTGCTCGATTCAATTCGTCCCGGTGCCTCGTCATGACGGACGAGCCGAGTGGGCGGGAGGATGCGTATGCCCACCGGAAGGAAAACGGCGTCAGCGGGAATCGCGGGCGCGGCTTTCGCCAGGCGCGGCACGCGGTCTCAGTGGATCCTTCTCGCGGTACTCCTCGCGCTCTACCTCCCAGGGTGCACCAGTACGAGCGGACAGATTCGCAACAGCCCCGGGTTGTTTCACCGCCCAGCCCGCGGAGTCTTGCCGAATGGTGCGACCATCGGCAAGGACTTCAAGAGCTGGCCCGCGGGAACCAGCATTCCATCCGGAGGCCCGGGCATCGACCTGGCGCACGCCAGGAGACCCTGGTTCATGCGTCCCACCGGGGAAGGACGCAGGCGCGCTCCACAGGACGAGGTGAATCGCACCTCGTTACAGGAGCTCTCGCCATGACCGCCGGCTGCCACGCCATGATTCAGGAGCGATGGCGCGGATGCTCGATCCGGCGCCGCAAAACCTCGGGAACTGGTCATCTCGTCCAACGACAGAGCGCCGATGTCGCGGGAAAAACAGGTCGAGGCACGGATCCGCCAGCTCACGGCCAGCCCACGCCAGGTTCAGGAATCGGCCGCGCAGCGCGGCGATTTGGGGAGCCCCGAGGGGGGGAGGGACGGTGAGCGGTTCTCGCAAGGTTCGTCGGCCTGCTCATGGAAGCGCTGGGCCACCAGGTTCACGAGCGCCTCGGCTGCCTCTTCGGAGTCCGCTCCACTGGCCTCGAACTCGATGAAGGTGCCGGCCTCCGCGCCCAACGTCAGCAGGTCGAGGATGCTCTTCGCGTCCGCCTGGCGGCCGTTCCAGTGCACGCAAACCTGGGCGTCGAATTGCTGCGCGAGCTGCGACAACCGATTGGCCGCGCGGAGGTGCAGGCCCAGCGGGTTGGTGATCTCGACTCGCCGTCGCGGTCCCGCCATGGTGGGCCTCCTCCTTGTTGTTCAAACGGAAACCAGCACCGGCTGCCGACAGTCGTGCTCCTGCGCGTTTGCCTTGCATGAGGACATGAGCGTTTCGCTCGCGTACATGGCCCCCGCGATACCTCGCAACCACGAACATCAATGAGAACTCTGAAAAACCTGTCCCTTTCCGCACTTGCGCCCGCACATGGTGAGCCCGCATGGTCCGTGCCGGAAGCAACCCCCTTCTGCTCGTCGCGGGCGAACCCTGCTTTGTGTAAACTCGTAGCATGGGATGCCGGCACAGTGTGCCCATGCCGTGCGCAGGGCGAAGATAGCTCCGATATATGGAGCGTCCGGCAGCCACGGGTCTCACACGGTTTGATGCTCGCCTCAGAAGGACCAGCGACAAAGAAACCGCATTCGCCAGATCATCCGCAGGCGGGTGCCTTGAGCGTCGAGGAGCTTCACTCTTGATTCGCAGCGTCTCGCTCGGGATTGCCCAGGTTTGCCTTGCTGTTTCAATCGCCCTGGTCGCCGGCTGCGACTACTCGCGAGAGCCAACCGACTTCAAGTGGTCCGGTACGTATCGCGAGGGGATGGTGAAGCCTGTGGACTCATCGAAGTCCCAGGCCAGGCCCGCGGCAGTACGCGATTCCGACGAGCGCGCGGCGATTCTTGCGAGTTCCATCGAGCTCATCCAGCGCGCCGCGCTTCAGCCCGGCGGTGACAACTTCCGCCTGGCGACGCAGAAGCTCAACCAGTTCTTCGAGGGCACACCGCAGGCCGAATACCTGCTGGATTCCGCGGACCGCGAGTACTTGAAAACACAGCTTTCCCCCGAATTCGTGAAGGAGCTCGAGTCGCCCACCTGGAGCATTCGCGATGCCCGGCATCTTGAAGATTGCATGATGTACCATGCGATCGCCGGCCGGGTGGGCGGGACCGGCAGCGACCTGGCGCGCGTGCAGCGAGCCTTTGATTGGGTCGTGCAGCAGATCCAGCTCGTACCGGCGGGAGCCCTGGGGTCGCGGCAGCTTCCTCAGGTGCCGGCCCGCCCTTACGACGTGCTGCTGCGCGGGCTGGCCACCGAGTCGGACGGATACTGGGCCGAGCGATCGTGGCTCTTCCTGGTGCTCTGCCGCCAGCTCGGCGTGGACGCGGGCCTGTTGACGTACTCGCGCGGCAACGTGATTGAGCCTCTGCTGGCCCGGGCGGGCCAGTCTCCGATGGGTAACTCTCTCGCGGCTCTGCAAAAGCCGGCGAAGCCTGTGCTCGTCTGGCTCTGCGCGGCACTGATTGATGGCCAGGCCTATCTCTTCGACGCCCGGGTTGGCCTGCCGATTCCCGGTCCTGACGGACAGGGCGTTGCAACGCTGAGCCAGGCGCTCGCCGATCCCACGGTTCTCGAGCAGATGGACCTCCCCGGCCAGTCCCCCTATGGCACCAGCCGGGCCTCGCTGCTGGCAAGCCCTTCGCGGATCGGCGTGTTGATTGACTCCAGCCAGGGCTTGCTCACCCCCCGGATGAAGCTGCTGGAGCGAGACCTCGCCGGCAAGAACCGCACCATCCTGCATCGCAGCCCGGCGCAGCAGCGCGACCATTTCCAGCAGGTGCTGGGATCGCATTGCGGTGAGATCAAGCTCTGGAGCCTTCCTCTGGACATCGAGACGAACCTCTTCACGAAACCCGCGTTCGTGGAGTCGTCCAAACAGTCGCTGTTCCTGTTTCGCCCTGAGTTCCCGCTCATCGTGGCAAGAATCAAGCAATTACGCGGTGAACTTCCCGAAGCCGTCCGGGAGTATGTATCGTTTCGACTGGGCGAAAACGTCCCGCTGGTGACCGACAAGAAGAAGACGGTTCCCCGGGAGGTTCAGGACGGTCTGGACATCTACGCAACTCATTACCTGGCCATGGCCCAGCTGGAACGGAAGACTCCCGACCAGGCCGAGAACATGCTGCTGCAATTGCTGCGAATGCTGCCGGAGCCCGGCCCGGGCAAGGCCTATTACAACATGCTGCGCTGGGGCGCTCAGACGAACCTGGGCCGCATCTACGAATCACGGGGCGACCTCGATCGGGCGATCACCCACTACAGCCAGGCCGACCCCACCTTGCAGCATCACGGCAACCTGCTGAAGGCGCGCCAGCTGCTCTGGAGGAACCCGATAGCGGTCGGCCCGCGCACGGCTCCGCCCGCAGTCCAGGCATCCGCAAGGCCCTGACTCCGCTTTCGGCGGAGTTGAACGATCAACCAGACTGTCCGGCCCGCGGATCGCCTGCCGGCCCGAAAGAATTGCCCGAATTGCAGCATGGGGAAGGGTTTCGGCTATGGCGGCAGGAGCCGGCGATCTGGTAAGCTTTGGAGTTCGCGGACACGTGAGGCACTGGCTCGCAACGTTTCGTTCCCCGGGAGGGCCGAGCCGAGCAAGCCGCACACGATTGCCCACCCAGAGAGACCGTCATGCCGGATGATCTTGCACGGTCCAATAGCCTGCCGGCCGGGCCCTCAAGCCGTGAGGGCACTCCGCCGGAGCGCGATCGGGTTCCGGCGCGGACGGTACCGGCGGAACAAACGCCCGAACACGACGAGGCCGCCGGCACCCTGACCACGACCACGGCGGGGGCCGGACCGGGCTGGGTGGTCGAGACCGTGGTCAGCCCTTTTCATTGCCTCTACCAGGACGCGCTGCACTTTCATACGCAGAGCCGCCTGGCACAGTCCGAGGCGGATGCCGCGCGGCTGGCCCGTGCGGCGCTCTTGCTGTACGTCTCCAGCGCCGAAGCACTCGTGCGTCAGGCCGCCGTTGAGCTGGGGCGTCCCGAACTACGCGGCCTGCTGGCCGATCCGAGCCGCCCGCTTCCCCTGGCCGAGGCCTGGCGGCTGCTCCCCGCGATCGTGGCGGATCCCGGAGTTCCGACCCGCAGCTTTATTCCCGAAACGGCTCCCTGGCCCCAGTTCGCCGAGCTGCTCATGCTCGAAACGTCCTGGGTGTATCCCGGTCCCGCGGGAGCCCGGCGCGCCTATTACCGCTCGACCCGGCGTGATGGCGAGTACGAACCGCTCGAGCCCCACGACGTTCCTCCCGAGCTGAACCGCACCATCCGCACAGAGACCCTGTGCTTTCCCAGGACGGGTCTGCCGCGGATCCCTACGCCCTGCGGCCCCGGCACCTCGATACGGCACGGGGCATCCTCGACGCCGCCATCGAAGCCCTTGACCATCGCATGGGCGGCGTCCTCTGCCATGGCCAGCGACACCGCCGCGAACCCGTCCGCCTCATCTATCCGCCCCAGAACGGCAGCGGCAAGGGATGAACTTCTTCACTCGCCAGTCCCCGAATCGCGGCTACCGGTTTCTCCTCGGGCGCTGAGAAGCTCGAACAGATCGCGAATCTCGTCGTCAATGTCGGCCGGATCCGACACCGTCCTGGCGATCTCTTCGCGCAGCAACCTCCCGAAGTCCTTCCGCAGCCGGTGAACGGCCGTCGCCACACCGCCCTCGCTGATTTCCAGCCGTCTGGCGATCTCGGCATACGGCATGGCCTCTTCATCTTCCGTGAGAAAGGCTTTCAGACGGCCGAATCGCAGGCTGTTCCGCTTGAGTGCGTACGCTTCCTCCAGGCGGTTCAATACCAGCCTCATCAAGTTTCGCGCCGACTCGCGAAAGAAAACTTGCTCCGGGGTCAGGACGTCGGCCGGTTCGTGCAGGTAGTTTCCCTCGGCGTCCCGAGCATCCAGCGAGAGAATCGGCTTGTGCGGACGGACGCTCCGGGCATGCTCGCGGCGGATCGCATCTTTCACGAAGAACGAGCAATCCTTCGTGAGGAACGAGCGGAATCGCCCCTTTCCACGGACCACGGCCGTCAGCTTGTTCTGCTCCAGGAGCCTCACAAAATATCTCTGCGTGAGGTCCAGCGGGTCACCGAAGTTGCCGGCCTTTCTCCGAATATAGCAGTAGATGGGGTACCAGTAGGACTGGCACAGGTCCTCAAGCGCACGCCGCCTTTCGGGCGTGGTCGGTCCGCCCGCGTCGAGTACCATCGTCCACTGGGTTTCCGGGAACCCGCTGGACACATTTTCCCAACCGACGCTTCCGAGACCTGTTGCGGTGGTCAACGCTGTCTCTCCCGAACCTGATGATGACGAACGTGATCCCTGCCAAGGAAATGCGCTCTTATTTTACCACAACCGGTCAAGAATTCCAGAGGCTCTTCTGTTCGGGACACTGGGCGGGCCGGAGTTCGGGGTTCATTCCCAGCGCGTGGCCTCTGTATGCTCAGAGCGTACCCAGGACCTCTACGATGGACGGAGCCAGCGACGATGCGCGTCTTGATGGTGACCTCGTTTCCCATTCCCGGTGAGTACGACGGCACGGCGATGCTGCCGATCAAGATCCTGCGGGCCCTCAAGCCGCGCGGCGTGGAAGTCGTGGTCGCATACCTGCGCTTCAGGCCGCCGGCGGGGTGGAACATGCGGATCGAAGACTTCGAAGGCACCCCCGTCTTCAACGTGCCTCCCGCCGCCTGGGCGAGCGGCTCGGGATTGCGGCGGATCGCCCGGCAACTGCCCTTCGACGTCGTGCACGCCCAGCACTACGGGGGCGCGACACGGGCACACGCCGCGTGCCGGCGGTTCGGCTGGCCCATGGTCTACGAGATCCACTCGCTCCTGGGCGACGAGGTGGAACGCCAGCGGCTGGGCCGGGGGTTGGTCTTCCGCTCCTACCTGGCCGTCGAGCGCAGGGTCTTTCGGCACGCCTCCCAGATCATTGCGCTGGGGGAACCGGTCAAGCAGGTGGTCGTGGCCGAAAAGGGCGTCCCGGCGGATCGAGTCCGCGTCATTTACCCGGGCATCGACCTGGCCGAATACGAACGGCAAGGAACGCCCGCGTCCATACCCGGCGTGACACTCGAGCACAAACTGGTCATGTACATTGGCAGTATTGTCCATCCCAACCAGGGCGTGCCGATCCTCATCGACGCACTCCCGCGCATCTTTGATGCCCGGCAGGAAGTGCGCTGCGTGCTGGTCGGCGGCCCCGCCGAGGCCGGCGAGCGGTACCGGGCCCAGCTTGGTCCCCATGGCGACAGGTTGATCGTGCTCACCGGCCAGACACCTGAGCAGGTCGTCGCCCTGTCGCGGCGCGCCGACGTGCTGGTCCATCCCCGGCTGGCCTGCCGCGAGAATTACTCGGTCCAGAGCAAGATTGCCGTCTATCTCGCTGCGGGACGGCCCATCGTGGCGACGGATTTCGGCGATTATCAAGCACTGCTGGGCCAGTCAGGCGCGGGCCTGCTCACCCAGGTCGCTCCGGAGCCGCTGGCCGACGCCATCCTGAAAGTGCTTGGCGACCCGGCCCTGGCCGCCTCGCTGGCCGCCGCCTGCGGTCCTGTCGCCCGCGAGCATTTCGCAATGGACCGCAACATCGACCGCTACCTGGAAGTCTACGAGCGGGCCGTCGCTCTGGGACCTCGGTGAGCCGCGCGGGCCGGCCGGGATGAGCTTTTGTCTCGCTTGACACCCTGCGCACCCACCCGATACGCTAGATTTTCAAACCGCTTGTCGCCACCTTAGCTCAGCTGGTAGAGCGCAGCTTTCGTAAAGCTGAAGTCCAGGGTTCGAGTCCCTGAGGTGGCTTTCACGCCGCGGGATCATGGTGTTCGCAAGGGAGCCGTGGCGAATCGATCCCGTCTGGTTGATCTCATCAACCCGCCTCAACGAGCAAGATCGGATTCTCATGAGCGTGAAGACCCGATCTCGAGTCCCGGCGCCTCATTCCTCGGACGGCGAGACCAGGATCGCAGTCCGGCGCGTTCCGTGGGCCGTTTACGAGCTCTGGATCAACTCACTGCCGGAGCGCAGCGGAATTCGCATGGCCTACGACGGTGAGGATCTGGAGATCCTGACCAGGGGGCCGAAGCACGAGGATTTTCGCGAGCTCCTGGGCAGGGTCGTCACCGAGGTTGCGGTTGAGCTGGCCATTCCCCAGAAATGCCTGGGCGAGACGACGTGGAAACGTCACGACCTGTCGCGTGGTCTCGAGGCGGATCAGTGCTATTATTTTGATCCGGCGAAGCTTGCCGCTGCCGCCCGGGCCAAAAGGAACGCCTCGAACGACGTCGCCGATTATCCCAACCCCGACCTCGCGATCGAAATCGACATCTCGCCGTCCCTCATCGACCGGCCCGGCATCTACGCCTCTCTGGAGGTCGCCGAGGTCTGGCGGTTCGACGGAGAGAGATTGGTCATCGAACGGCTGACCTCCGCTGGAGGCTACATGCCGATCGAAGCCAGCGGCTGACTGAACATCAAGGGCACCGACGTCGTTCGCTGGCTCATCGACGAGGATACTACCGACGAGTCGGCGTGGATTTCCCGACTGCGGAGGTGGATTCGAGCCGAGCTCGTCCCGCGCAGGTGCTCGGATTGAGATTGGATCGCGCAACGAAGCGGGCCGCTCCCGTTCCGCGGATGTCACGGAAGAGGGCGGCCCCAGGACGTTCAACATGACGTGCTGCTGATCCGATCCGCGCGGCCCGTCTCAGCCATTTGCGTGCTGCTTCCACGATTTGCGCCGAGCTGTTCGAGAGCCAGCCCGATCAGGAAATCGAGGTCCGGGGCACCGCCGACGGTGATCTGCGAAGCCTGGCCGCTCGAACTGGCCAAAGAACCGGCGGGCGGGCCAAGCGTCACCAGCGCGGGGGCCGCGGTGATGGTGAGCGTTTGCTTGCTGCCGTTGGTCGACGTCTTGAAGTCGGCCGTTGTGCCAAACACCGCCTCGATCTTGTACGTCCCCACAGCCAGACCCGCCGGCAGGTTGTAATTGACCGAAGCGGTCCCATTGTTGACATTGCCCTTGGTTGCCGTGCCGACCACCTGGGTGCCATTCAGGACGGTGAACGTGACACTTCCCTCGTTCACCGTCCCGGCCGTGCTCTTGACGCTCGCGGTGAGCAGGACCGTCTGCGTCGACGCGCTGTAGGTCGCCGACTTGTTCACGGCCGCGGTCGTGGTGGTCGCGACCTTGACCGTCAGCTTGTGGGCTGAATCGGTGCTGATCGAGTAGTCGCCGGTACCGTTGTAGTTGGCCTTGATGGTGTACACGCCCCCTGCCGTCCCCGCCGGCAGTTCGTACTGCGTGGTGGCCGTGTTGTTGCTGACATTGCCCACCGCCGGTTGGCCGACCTGCGTGCCGGTGCTCGTGTAGAGTGTGAACGTGACGCTACCTTCGCTCACGGTTCCGGCCGTACTGGTGACAGCGGCGGAGAGCGTCACGAAGACCGCGCTGGTGCTGAAGGTGGTGCTGGCCGTCTTGGCAACGGTCTTCGTGGCCGCGGGGTTGATGGCGACCGAGTGGCTCGTGTCGGTCGAGCCCATGAAATTCGCGTCGCCGTTGTAGATGGCCACGATCGTATCCTGGCCGGCCTTCGTTCCGGGAGGAATCTGGAATGAAGTCGTGGCCGTGCCGCTCGAGACGCTCACGTTGCTGACGGGGTTGCCCACGATATTGATCCCGCTCACGACGATGAAGGTGACTGTCCCTTCATTCACCTTGTTCGCGCCGCTGGTGACGCTCGCCGAGAGCGTGACGGTCTGGGCCGACTTGGTACTGAACGTCGCCGAGGTGCTGGAAGCGACGATCGTGGTCACCGCGCCGGGAGGCGTGGACTGCGTCAGGAAGGGTGTGAAATTGACGGTAGGCAGGTTCGAGTTGTCGGTGTGATCGGTGATCTTCCCCGCGATCAGCGTGGTATTGATTGAGCCCCAGTAATTGCTGGTCATGTTGATCGTCGCGTTGGGATCGCCCGCAGCGACAACAGTGCCGCTGCTGAAATCGTTGCTCGAGATGGCCAGCGGCGCCGCGCCGCTATTGACGTTCAGATTGGTATTCATGACATCCACTTCCAGCGTGTCGTTGGAGGCGGAGTACAGGTAGACATTCGCGATGCCGATCAGCGAATTGGTGATGTTGACCTGGGCACCCGAGTTGGCCGAGATCGAGCCGTTGTTGTAGCTGCCGCCATTATTGAAGGTCGTTCCGCTGGCGGAGAGCGTGCCGGTCACGACGATGGGACTCGACGATCCGTACAGGCTCTGGAACGTCACCACGTCGCCTGTTGTGAAGGTGAGGGTGCCGTTGTCATTGATGGACACATTTGGATCAATGGCGACATTAGTGTTTGCCATGACGTCGACAGTTGCCCCCGGCGCGATCGTGAAGTTGCCCGCGAACACAAACTGGAGCGAGGGCGGGTTGCCGGCAAGCGGCCCCAGGATCAGGGCACTACCGGTCATCGTCTCGCCGTTGATATTGATGCTCTGCGGAAGCGTGTTGCCGGCGAGCAATGGGACGTCGTTGTAGGGGACGAAGATGGGCAGGTTGAAGGTGTTGCTGGTCCAGTCGCCGCTATTGAGGATGCTGGTGTTGTTAAGGCTGATGGAGCTGATGTTGAAGCTGCTGCCGGAGGCGAGCATGTGGCCGCCGGAGTTGACCGAGATCGTGCCGTTGTTGTAGCTGCCGGAGTTGTTGAAGGTGGTGCCAGCGGCGTTCATCGTGCCGCCCACGATGATCGGTGTGGTCGAGCCATACAGGCTCGGGAGGGTGACGATATCGCCGCTGGCGAACTTGAGCGTGCCGTTGTCGGCGATCGTCACGTTGGGCTGGATAAGCACCGGGAGGCTGGCGGCGATGTTCAGCGTGGCCCCGCTGGCGATCGTGAAGCTGGCGGGGAAGACATAGCGGATGCTCGAGATATTCGTGCCGATGACGTTCAAATTCAGCGTGCCGCTGGCCAGCGTGCCGCCGTTGATGTTGATGTCCTGGAAGGCGGTGTTGCTGGTAAGATACTGCACGTCGTTGTAGGGGACGAAGATGGGCAGGTTGAAGGTGTTGCTGGTCCAGTCGCCGCTGTTCAGGATGCTTGTGTTGCTGAGACTGATGGAGCTGATGTTGAAGCTGCTGCCGGAGGCGAGCATGTGGCCGCCGGAGTTGACCGTGATGGTGCCGTTATTGTAACCGCCGGAGTTGTTGAAGGTGGTGCCGACGGCGTTCATCGTGCCGCCCACGATGATCGGTGTGGACGAGCCATACAGGCTCGGGAGGGTGACGATATCGCCGCTGGCGAAGTTCAGCGCGCCGTTGTCGGTGATCGTCACGTTGGGCTGGATAAGCACCGGGAGGCTGGCGGCGATGTTCAGCGTGGCCCCGCTGGCGATCGTGAAGCTGGCGGGAAAGACGTAGCGGATACTGGAGATATTCGTGCCGATGACGTTCAAATTCAGCGTGCCGCTGGCCAGCGTGCCGCCGTTGATGTTGATGTCCTGGAAGGCGGTGTTGCCGGTAAGATACTGCACGTCGTTGTAGGGGACGAAGATGGGCAGGTTGAAGGTGTTGCTGGTCCAGTCGCCGCTATTGAGGATGCTAGTGTTGTTAAGGCTGATGGAGCTGATGTTGAAGCTGCTGCCGGAGGCGAGCATGTGGCCGCCGGAGTTGACCGAGATCGTGCCGTTGTTGTAGCTGCCGGAGTTGTTGAAGGTGGTGCCAGCGGCGTTCATGGTCCCGCCGACGACGATCGGTGTGGAAGAGCCATACTGGCTCTGGAGGGTGACGATATCGCCGCTGGCGAAGTTGAGTGCGCCGTTGTCGGTGATCGTCACGTTGGGCTGGACTGTCACATAAGCGCCGGAGTTCGCGCTCAGGGTTGCTCCCTGGTCGATGACGACGGGTCCGCCCAGCGTCGAGGAATTGCCCGTGCTCAATGTCAGCGAGCCGCTGACCACGGTGAGCGTCGTGCTCGAATCGGTGGTCAGGGCGCCGACGGAGTCCGAATTGCCGGAGCTGAGGCTGACGATCCCCGGGCTGGTCAGGCCCTTGATGACCGCGGTGTCGCTGGCGCCAGGCACCACGCCGCCAACCCAGTTGCCCGGCGTGTCCCAGTTGCCTCCGGTGGAAGCCGCGGATGTGCTCCAGTTGATCGTGGACAGCACGATGCGATGCTCCAGGCTTTCCAGATCCGGATGGAGCCGGGTTCGCAAGCGAGAGGACTTTCGCGCACGCCCTCGGCGCGTTCGTCGATCGAAATCTGAAGGGACGCTCGGCGCCCGGTCCATCATGCGGGTCATGGTGCTTCTCTCCTGGTGCTTCTCGATGGGAAACTCTCTGCTACACGTACGGATTTCACGGAAGAAGGAGGCCCGAAGGCCTCCAGTGGAACGTCATGCAGATTCAATCCTCGCAACTCGTCTCAGGTGGAGTGGTGTTGCTTCCAGGACTTCGCGCCGAGCTGCTCGAGCGCCAGGCCGATGAGCAAGTCAAGGTCCGTCGTGTCGGCTGACGTCACCTGAGGCAGAACCCCGGAGGAGCTGGCCAAAGAACCGGCGGGCGGGCCAAGCGTCACCAGCCCGGGGGCCGCGGTGATGGTGAGCGTCTGCTTGCTGCCGTTGGTCGACGTCTTGAAGTCGGCCGTGGTGCCGAACACCGCCTCGATCTTGTACGTCCCCACAGCGAGCCCGGGCGGCAGCGGGTAGCTGACGGTGGCCAATCCGCCCGTGACAGTCAGGCTGGTCATGGGATTACCGACCTGCTTTCCTGTGGTGGTCAATATGGTGAAGGTGACATTGCCCTCGTTCACCGCTCCGGCCGAGCTCTTCACCGACGCGGTGAGAGTCACGCTTTGAGACGAGGCGTTATACGTCGCCGTCTGGTTTTGCGCTGCGGTTGACGTTGTCGCGACCTTGACCGTGAGCTTGTGAGCCGAATCGGATTTTGTCGCATAGTCCGCCGTGCCGTTGTAGACGGCCTGTATGGTATACGAGCCACCGCCGGTTCCCGCCGGTAGTTTATAGTTCGTGCTTGCGACGCCATTGGAAACGTTAACCGTCGACGGCATGCCAACGGTTACGCCCCCGCTCGTGAGGATTGTAAAGGTGAGGGTCCCCACACCCAGCTTTCCGAAAGTGCTCGTTACCGTCGCAGAGAGCGGTACAGTTACCGCGCCGGTATTGAAGGTGGAACTCGCTGCCTTGGCTACGATGGTCGTCGCCGCCGGGTTGATGGTCAAGGATTGGCTCGTGTCCATCGAGCCAAAGTAATTCGCGGTGCTGCTATTGAATACGCCACTGTAAACGGCCTCTATCGTGTCCGTGCCGCCTGATGTTCCGATAGGAATCTGGAAAGTTGTCGTTGTCGCCACTCCACCGGACACTGACACTATATCGGGGGTGCCTACGATACCGTTATTGCTCACGACTATAAACGTGACAGTCCCCCCCGTAATTGCAACGGAACCGCTGGTAACGCCGGCCGTTAGAGTGACAGTCTGAGCCGAGTTGGGATTGTAAGACGCTGTCACGGCAACGGCGGCGGTCCTCGAGGGAGCCCCTGCCGGGTTAGGGGCAGAAAGGGGAGGCGCAAAATTGACCAGAGGCAGAGCGGGATTGTCGAGATAGTCGGTAATCTTCTTGCCGATATCGGTCGAGTCGGTGGCACCCCACCAGTTGCTGGGCATTAAAATAGTCTGCGATGAATTCCCCGAGGCAACGACGAAACTGTTGCTCGCGCTGAAGTCGTTGTAGGAGATGGTCGCAGTTTCACCGCCATTGACATACAGTGTTGTGTCGAAGACATTAGCCTGAAGCGTGTCACTCGAGCTGGTGCCCAGATTAACGCTACTCAAAGCGATAACGGAATTGTTGACGTCGAGCTGGCCGCCAGAATTTACTTGCAGGTATCCCCCGCCACCGCCAGTGGTAACGAACGAGGCGTCGGAGGCGTTCATGACACCATCAACGACAAGATTGACGGCATAGTAACTCGCAAACGTCACCGTATCTCCGGTCGAAAAACTCAAAGTGCCATTGTCCAACAACGTCTGGCCTGAGGGAATTACCACCGGAACGTAGGCCCCGACGACCAGGGCCGATCCGGAAGCGACCGTGAAGCCGCCTGGAAAAACGTACTGCAAAGTTGACGCGGTGCCAATCTTGCCCAATGTGACTGCACCGCTTGACAGAGTGCCGGGGTTGATCTCGACATTATTGAAGGTTGGGTTATCGCCGAGGTACTGGACGTCGTTGTAAGGAACGAATATCGGCATGTTGAAGACGTTGCCGGTCCAGTCTCCGCTATTGAGGATGCTGCTGTTGTCGAGGGAGAGCTGGGAGAGCGAGAATGTGGAGTTGCTGGAGGTGAAGTGACCTCCGGAATTGACCTGCATGTAACTTCCGCCCCCACCGGTGGTGACGAAGGAGTCGCTGGTGGCCATCATCGTGCCGTTGACGACGAGGTTGACGGCGTAGTACGTGGCGAACGTCATGGTGTCGCCGGAGGCAAGCGTCATCAATCCGTTGTCGTACAGGGTCTGGCTTGAGGGAATAATGATCGGAACATTCGTACCGAAGGCAAGTGTTGCCCCCGATGCGACGGTGAAACCACCTGGGAAGATGTAGTGGCTCGCGGCGTTAGATCCGATGACATTGAGATTAAGCGTACCGCTCGGAAGGGTATCTGCGTTGATATTGATATCGTGAAACGTCGCGTTGCTGCCGAGATTCTGGACGTCGTTGTAAGGAACGAATATCGGCATGTTGAAGACGTTGCCGGTCCAGTCTCCGCTATTGAGGATGCTGCTGTTGTCGAGGGAGAGCTGGGAGAGCGAGAATGTGGAGTTGCTGGAGGTGAAGCGACCTCCCGAATTGACCTGCATGTAACTTCCGCCCCCGCCGGTCGTGACGAAGGAGTCGCTGGTGGCCGTCATCGTGCCGTTGACGACGAGGTTGACGGCGTAGTACGTGGCGAACGTCATGGTGTCGCCGGAGGCAAGCGTCATCAATCCGTTGTCGTACAGGGTCTGGCTTGAGGGAATAATGATCGGAACATTCGTACCGAAGGCAAGTGTTGCCCCCGATGCGACGGTGAAACCACCTGGGAAGATGTAGTGGCTCGCGGCGTTAGATCCGATGACATTGAGATTAAGCGTACCGCTCGGAAGGGTATCTGCGTTGATATTGATATCGTGAAACGTCGCGTTGCTGCCGAGATTCTGGACGTCGTTGTAAGGAACGAATATCGGCATGTTGAAGACGTTGCCGGTCCAGTCTCCGCTATTGAGGATGCTGCTGTTGTCGAGGGAGAGCTGGGAGAGCGAGAATGTGGAGTTGCTGGAGGTGAAGCGACCTCCCGAATTGACCTGCATGTAACTTCCGCCCCCGCCGGTCGTGACGAAGGAGTCGCTGGTGGCCGTCATCGTGCCGTTGACGACGAGGTTGACGGCGTAGTACGTGGCGAACGTCATGGTGTCGCCGGAGGCAAGTGTCATCAATCCGTTGTCGGTCAGGGTCTGGCCCGAAGCAATCTGGACGCTAGCACCTGCTCCGACGCTGAGCGTCGCCTGCGGACTTATATTGACGGGGCCGCCGAGCGTGGACGCGTTTCCCGCAGCGAATGCGAGCGAGCCACTCACGAGGTTCAGTGTGGCCGTGGAACTGGTGGTGATGCTCTGCACGGAATCGGCAACGTTTGTGCCGTGTACGATCGTCTCGGCGGACGATGGGTTGATGACGACGGCGCTGGTGGACGTCGGGATGCCGGCGGGGCTCCAGTTGGCGGCGGTGTCCCAGTCGCCGCCATTGGGTCCCACCCAGTTGACCGTGGACATCACGATCCGCGGCTCCAGGCCTTCGGTATCGGGGCGAAAGCGGGGACGGCTTGTGCGGTTACGCGTGATTCTGGAGTTTCGCTTCGGGGTGTGGCTGCCGCGCATCCGGTAGTTTTCATTGCTCGCAAATGTCATGGGATGAATCCTTGGTGCAGTGTGAGGTTCGTCAACGTGTAAAAGAAACGATCTGGTAAAACATGGTGATCAATGTCAGACAACGATCCACGGCGGCAGCGTTACTTCGCTCCGGCGCCCGCCGTCCGGGCACGGGCCAGAAGCTGCTGGTGCCTCGCGATGTGGCTCTTGAGCTCGGGGTCGTCGGGGACCTTCTTCGCGACGGCCTCGAAGCCGGCTCCGGCGGCGTCCAGCAGTGGAAGCGACTCGCGCTCTCGCCCTGTTGTGAGCAGTGCCTCGGCCAGCATCGTCTGGACCATCGCCGTACCCCAGACGCCCTCGGTCTCGTCGGGGAACCGGCGGGCCAGGTGCTGGTAAGCCTCGAGCGCGCCGGTCAGCACGGGAACGGCGTCGGCCGGCCGGCCAGCGCTCGTGAGGGCCTCGCCCAGGTTGCTCCGGCAGGCACCGAGGTTGTCGAGCACTTCCTTCTGGTCCGGCAGCAGTTCGGCCAGCCGCTCGGCGCGGGTGGCGGCCTCGGTCAGGATGGGCACTGCGTCCGCAAGGTTGCCTTTCTCGGCCAGCAGCAGCCCGAGGTTGCTCAACGTCCTGGCGTACCATCCCAGGTCGCCGGGTTGAACGGTCGCCGGCTGGCAGAGGACTTCCCATTGCTCGATCGCCTGCTTGTAGCGGGTCACCGAAAGCTCGAAGCGATCGCCGCGGGCAAAGTTGCCCAGGTTCACGAGCGCGCGGGCCAGCCGTGCCCGGGCCACATGGTCATCGGGTCGCTCGGCAATGAGCTCCTGAAGCGATTCGACAGCCGTCGCTGTACTCGCCTCTCCCTCGGCGGGCTTGCCGTCGCGAAAGAGTAACCGACCGGTCTGAAGCTGGGCCGAGGCCAGTCCGAGCCGCGTGTCGTAAGCGGGCGCCAGATTGGCGAATACATCCTCCGCCTGGCGGCTGGCGGCAACCGCCTGGGGAACCTCGCCGAGCGCGAGGTCGATGAGCGCCAGTCCGTTGAGCGCGGTGCCCAGCTCCACGGAGCCCTCGCCGCCGTTCTCATGGACGACAAATTCAAGGCCCTGGGCGATCTCGCGGAGTGTCTCCGCGCGCTGCCTCGACATGCCCGATTCAACCGCGCGCTCGGCCTCCCTGTGCAACGTGCTCACCACGCGCCGGCTGGTCCGGTCCGCGCGCCGCTTCTGGGTCCGCTCGCCCAGGAAGAGAGCGAACGAGAGGATTGCCAGGCTGATCAATCCCAGCGCGGCAGCCGCGGTACCATAGGACGTGCGCGGATGGCGCCGGACCAGCGATCGCAACTGGCTCCAGAACGAGGGCGGCCGCGAGCGGATGGGCAGCCCGGCCGACCACCGGTCGAGCTCCTCGGCGAACTCCAGCGCGGTCCGAAACCGATCGGCCGGGTCCTTGCGCAGGGCCTTCAGCGCCAGGACCTCCAGGTCTGGCGGTACCGCGCTGGCGGTCACGCCGCTGGGCTTGAGTGGAGCCTGCTCTTCGGTCCTCCGCAGCGCCACCCTCGGGTTCTGGTCATAAAATGGCGGGCGGCCGGTGAGCAGCTCATAAAGTATGGCGCCCAGGGCATGGATATCGGCTGGCGGCCCTGCCGCGCGGGCGTCATCGCGAATTTGCTCCGGGGCCATGTAGCCGGGAGTGCCCAGGCACTCGGTTCCCTGCCTGGTCAGCCCGGGCTCGGCGGTCTCGGCGATCAACCGTGCCACGCCCAGGTCGGCAATCCAGGGATCGGCCAGCCCCGGGCCGCTGAAGAGCAGGTTTTCGGGCTTCAGATCGCGGTGGATGAGCTGCGGCTCCTGGGTGTGCAGCATGTGTACCGAACGGGCCACGGACGAGAGCACCCGCACGCCCTCGGCGAGCGTGACCGAGCCTTGCTTGAGCCGGTCGCGCAGGCTGCCGCCCCGCAGATAGGGCATGGTGTAGTAGAGGTGGCCGTGGACGCTCCCCGCGCTGAAGACCGGCACAACGCGGCTGCCGGCCCGGTCGCCGGCCAGGCGGATCTCGAGCCGGAACCGCTCCACGGCTTGCGGGCCTTCGCGGCCGACCGGGTCGATGAGCTTGAGCACTTCCTCGCGGCCCACGCTCTCGTTCCAGATGAGCGCGAGCCGGCTCATGCCGCCCCGGGGCAGCTCGTGGAGCAGCCTGGTTCCCATCGGAGCCAGTTCGGGAGGAAAGGCGCCGCCCTGCTCCCGATAAAGCTCGGACCTGCGCTCGGCGATGGCGCCTTGAAGCTCAGGAAACTTCTCGGCCAGCGAGGGGAGCGAGAACGACTCGATGCCCGAGCCAGGCGTGGAGTCGGCCAGCCGCGAGCCCCATGCCAGGACCTCGACCAGCGCATCGTCATCTCCGGCAATCCGCGGAAAGCGGTCAAGGAAGCCGCGCGGGTCGAGATTTTTGCCTTGCCGGCCCAGGTACTCCAGAGCGACCTTGAGATTCTGCACGAGCACCAGCCTGGCGGGCGGGTCACGCTCCGGCAGGTACTCCTCCGGCCGCGGCTCCGAAGCCTCGTCCATCGCCCAGGCCGACTCGTAGGCGTCCGTCCAGGTGCGGTACTCGTCCATCGCGGAGGAATCAAGATCAAGCAGGCGCTCGGCAAGGCTGGGCATCGCTGCTCCTTGGCGGTGCGTGAATGGTGAAGGGTATTTCTGTGCTCACGGCGCGGAGTCGCGGAACCGCTGGCGCAGGTGGGCGACCACCTGCTGGCAAATGCGATGGACGCTGGCGATGGACTTGCCGACCTCGCCGGAAATTTGCTCGTAAGTCAGCTCCTGGAAGAGCCGCAGGTAAACCACGTCGGCCTCTCCTGGCTTCAGCCCTGCACTCATCAAGTGAATTTCCTCGAGGAGTTTTTCATAAAAATCCTCGATCGTCGTCTTGTGATCGGGGCCGGGACGCGAGTCCGCCACCTGCGTCAGCCGCGCCGGAGCCTGATCATCGTCACCGTTTCTGGGGGCGGCCGCGGCCATCTGGCGCTGGGTCTTCTTCGTGCTGTAGTGCTGTCGCTGCCAGCGGTTGTAAGCCAGGCTGATGAGCGCCGAGACGTAATCGCGGTCGTCCCTTATGTCTCCCGACTGGGTGAGATCCAGCAGGTAACGGCGGAAGGACGTCTGGGCCGAAAGAAGCGCGGCCTGGATCTGCAAATCGTCGCGGCAATACGCACGGATGAGCCTCTCAACGACCGCCGAGCGCCGTTGCGGTGGGCCGGTCAAGGCATCCTCCACTAGCTGGCACGCCCGGTCATGCACGAGCGCAAGGAACGCCGCGGAGGCCTGCTGGTCGCCCGCGGCGATCCGCCGCAGGAACTCGGAGTCAAGCGCCGTCGGCTTGCCGTCGCGCTGCGCGGGCTCGCCGGTCGAAGGGGAATCTGCACTCATCATCGATCTCCGGGCAGAGGTTCCTGACGATTCACACGGAACGCTCACAAGGCATATCGGAGCACCTGTCACGTGGCAGGCTGCCAGACCGAAAAGGACAAAAAAACTTTTTTCTTGCGTGGGACGGACCGAGTTGCTAAGTTGAGTCTCGTCGAGCACATGTGTGCATGGCGATCATCTCTCGCGCAATCAGTGTCCGCCTGCAACGGATGAAATTCAACGATGGCAGACCCTTATGCCGCGTCTCGTTGTCCCGTGGCCGATCCCGGCCCCACGTCGCTCGGACTGAAGCAGTGGTTCGATTCCTCGGCCGGGGCGCTGGAGGGATGGTGCGGCGACTGGAACCGGTATGCGGCCTGGTTGTTTTCCATTTGCCTGCGGCGGAGGGTCGAACATGGAGACGCGCAGGACGTGGTTCAGGAAGTGCTCCTGGCACTGCCGGGCTTCCGCCGCTTTCGCCACAATCATCCTGGGGCGTCGTTGCGGCCCTGGCTCCTGCGGGTTCTCTTGAACAAGATTGGCGATCTGCACCGCGAGAGGGCGCGCCGCGTCCTGACGTTTTCTCCCGAGCAGCTCGACGCGGTTCCGCAAGACCTTCGCCTCGATCCTGAGCCGTCGGAGCATCACGACCGCGATGGCGCAGCGTATGAGGTCATCCTTGATCGGGTGCGCCGGCGCTGTGCCGAGCCGAACAACTGGCTGGCGTTCCGCAAGCTGGTGCTCGAGGGCCATTCCGCGGCCGAGGTGGCTGCTGAGCTGGGGATGAGCCTGGACAGGGTCTTCACCGCCAAGGCGCGGGTGCTGCGCAGGCCTGCGCGAGGAGATTGGCGCCGAGGCCGCCGGCTTGCAGCATGAATTCGACGAGCCGACATGGAGCCTGTTCGTGGCGGTCGCCGTCGAGGGTAACTCTCCGGACGCCGTCGCGCAGCGATCCGGGCGCCGTGTCCTGGAGGTGGAGCGCGCGGTCGCCACGGTGCTCCATCGCCTGAGCGGCCGGCTGCGCTGCCAGGCGTCCCAGGCCGCCCGCGTCCGGCAGGGCCGGGCCGTTCCCTCGTCCGGTTGAGAGAGGTGCCTTCATGAGTGCGCCGCCCTGCCCGAGCCTGGATGACTGGCAAGCCTTCACTCGGGGAGCCTGTGCCGAACCTCGGCTCGAGACCCTGGCCGACCACCTTGGCAGCTGTGCAGAGTGTTGCAGTCGGCTGGCGGCAATCGAGGACGAATGCTGGGAACCGGCCCCTGACCAGAACGGCCCGCCCGGGCCGATCGGCGGACCCCCAGGGCCCTGCGCCTGCACGGGCGACCGGTTCCACCTCCAGGAGTGCTTGGGCGTGGGCGGCCTGGGCGCCGTCTACCGGGCCTTCGATCGGATGCGTGGGCACGATGTGGCGTTGAAACTGCTCTTGCCGCACGCGGCACTCGACGCCCGGGGACGGGGCCGATTCGCGAACGAGGCGCGGCTGACCCGCATCGATCACCCGCACGTGATCCGGATCTTCGAGATGGCGCGAGCCGGGAGTCAAGACTTCCTGGTCATGGAGCTCTGCCCGGGTCCCACGCTGGGCCGCTGGATGGAGACACGGCGGGATCCCGTGCCCCTGCGCCTGGCGGTGCGGATCCTCGCCGAAGTGGCGGAAGGGGCCGCGTTCTGTCATCAGAACGGGCTGATTCACCGCGATATCTGCCCCGCCAACATCCTGCTCTTTCCCCGTGATCCCGGACCTGACGAGGACCCGCCGTTCGGCTACACCGCCAAGCTTGCCGATTTTGGCCTGGCCAAGAAGATTCGCCCGGATTGGCCGGAAAACCGAATGGAAGCCCCGGAAGCCGCGACGGAAAATGGCGCGCTCATTGGAAGGATCGAGTACCTTGCCCCGGAAGTGGTCCACGGCGGTTGGAGCGCCGCCGGAGCAGGTGCCGATGTCTTCGCGCTGGGCGTGCTGCTCTACCGCTTGCTGGTCGGCAGATCTCCCTTTCAGGGCATCAATGACGCACAGACCCTGCGTCACATTGAGCTTCACGAACCTCCATCCCTGCGCAGCCTGCGCCCGGACGTGCCACGGAACCTGGAGACCATTGCGCGAAGATGCCTGGAGAAGCAGCCCGCCACCCGGTACGCTTCGGCCCGCGAGCTGGCCGAGGACCTGCGCCGCTGGCTCGAAGGCCGGCCGATCCAGGCCCGGCCCGTATCCTCGTTCCAGCATTTCTGCCGCTTTTGCCGCCGCCAGCCCGTCATCGCGTCGCTGGCCGCGGCCTTATTCCTGACGCTTTGCGCCGGGGTCGTCCTCTTGATGGGTCTCTATCGGCGCTCGCAGGCAAGCTACGAGGTCGCCGCTCGATCGCTGGACCAGGTTCTGGACGGGATTCACCCCCAGATCCTGGATCAGTTTCACAAGAACGATCCCAACGAGAAAGCGGCGCTCGAGGCCGCGCGCAAGCACGCCCTGGAGCTCTCCCGGCGCTACTCGCTGGATGCGGGCGCTGTGATACGGCTCGCCCGGATCGATCGTCATCTCGCCATGTCCGAGGTGCTCGATCGGAAAAGGGCCAGGGCCATATCACTCCTGGAGGAAGCGGTGGCCTTGTGTGACCGCCATCTCGCAGTCCATCCGGCGGATGTGGACGTTGTGCGAATCCGGTTCGATGCCGCTGTTTCCCTGCTCTCGAATCTGACCGCTCCGGAATATGAGGTTCGCTACAAGACCTGGAACACGCGTGCGCTTGCACTCGTTGATGGCATGAGGCAAGCCGATGGCAACCTCCTCCAGTCTCTTTCTCAGGTTCACAACATTCACCGGTGGCATGCGGATAACCTCGTTCTGCATGGGCAGAGGCACCATGCCCGGCAGGAACTCGAGCAAGATCTCGATCGCCTCAGGGCCGTTCCGGCTGCCGAGGCGCGCGGCGTCGAGCATGTCCTGTGTGAGGCGCTGACCCTGGCGGCGCTCGGACGGCTGCCCGCCGGGCCCCTGCTGCCTTCGGCGCGCACCCCACTCGCAGGGCCGGCTGGTCGAACGATCCACTGGAGCACGCGCTGGCGGAGCTGGCGGTGCGGAGATGCGGCTGGCTGCCCTCCGTCGATCCTGCGTCACCCCTTCCAGCGGATGGCCAGGTCGTCGCGGACGAAGCCTGGGCTGATCATCTCATCGCATCGCTGTATGAGGATGCTATCTGTGTGGGCATCGACCCGCCGCGCGTTGCCGCGATCGGTTCGGTGATGCGGCGTTACGGCGTGACGATGATCGCGTGGCAAAGACGGGCCGACAAGCTGGCGGAAGCCCGGCGGATCGCCGATCAATGGCTGGCGCTGGGCAGCCGGCTGGTCCGCGTCGCTCCCGACCAGGCCAGCTCGTACATGGTCCTGAGCGAGGCCTGCGTGCAGAAAGCGAAGATCGCCTATCGTCAAGACTCTCGAGAGGTGATCGAGCGCTGGGAGCGAAGCGCCCTCGAAGCCGCGTTCCAGGCAGCCATTCGCGACCCCGAAAACCCGGAGGTGCACAGCCTGATCCGAAATCGCCTGGAGCGGCTGCACAAGCTCTTATCGGGACCACACTGATCTCGAAGATTATTCTGGAACACGAATAATCGCATGATGGATGCTTCGCGGAGTGAAATGGCAACGACTGACCGCAGTAATCCACGAGGCTCTTGCGTCTATCGGTCCGAGGGAGGGTCGCTATGAACTTCCAACGATGTGGTCGCCTGGCTGTCATCTTCTCTCTGGTCTGGCTTTGCCGCGGAGTGGGGCAAGCTCCAGCCGCTGCGGGAGCGCTATCGGTCGTGCCCCCAAAGATCTCGGATCTTGTGAGCGAAAGTGAGGCGATCCTGGTCGCGAAAGTGCGGTCGGTGGGAGTTCGGCCCGACGATGGCAGGGTCCGCGCCCTGGCGTCAGTGGTCGAGGTCTGGAAAGGCGCGAAGAGGGAAACCATCGAGTACTCCGTGACGCCGCAATGGATCTGCGACATCACCGGAGCCGAGCCCGGAGAGACCGTCCTGCTGTTTCTCGCTCAAGACAAATCAGTCGGCTGGCACATCGTCTGGGCCGGGCGCGGCCGGATGCCCCTCACGAACATCGACGGCAAGGCATACGTCACATTCTTCATGGACGTCGTCCTTCCCGATGGCATGCCCTTCGTGAGGAATTCAGGTACGGACAATGTAGGATTCGGCAGGGCCGTCGAGTTGCGTATCCTCAAGCAGCGCGTCCGCGAGCTTGTGACCCGGGCGAAGTGAATCGGAAGAGATGCGGATCGCCGGAACGGTGTCGCCTTGCCGCTCAGGCGATTTCCACGATCACCTCGGTCTTCACCGAGCTGGCGATGAAGCAAGCGTGGTGGGCCTGGTCATGCAGCTTCCGAAGTTCCTCGGAGGTCGGCTGCGGTTCCCCTTGAAAGTGCACCTCGGGACGGAGCGTGACCCGGGTGATGGCCAGCTTGCCGGCCGCGTCCCTGGCCAAGATGCCCACAGCCGCGTCGCGGTAGCTGTCCACCGTCAGACGCTTGCGAGCGGCAATCGCCAGGAAGGTGAGCATGTGGCAGCTCGACAGGCTGGCGACAAACGCCTCCTCGGGATCGACGCACGACTCGATCCCCTTGTACTCCGGGGCCGCCGAGGCGCGTACCGTGATGCCCGCGTCGAATTGCCAGTCATGCTCGCGATTGTAGGTCTCGTACGCGAAATCCGCCGTCTCCCGCTTCCAGAGAATCGTCGCATGGTGCTCGGACATGACGTGGGTTCCCGCGGAACGTCGACTCGGGATGGAGGCCCGCCACTTGCACGCGAACGTTCATCGTGCCAGCCGACAACGGGGCCGTCAATGCTCCGGGAGCGGGGCGGCCACACTCGCTGCGTGACGCTCGGGGAGAGCCTTGATCGTTGCCGACTGCCGGCGCCGCCGGACCGCGAGCAACCCGAGCACCGTCCAGATGAGGGCCGAGCCCGCCGTGATCAGGCCGCCGAGCTTCAGGCCTGGCGGACTGTAGTGCAGATCGACACGGTGCCGTCCCGGGCCTCCAATCGGAATGACACGCTGCGCCAGATTGCCCCGGAACACGGGGGCCGGCTTGCCGTCAACCTGCGCCGACCAGCCCGGCAGCCAGGTGTCGGAGATCACCAGCAGACATGGAGCGGTGGTGGAGACCTCCAGGCGAGGATGGTCCGGGTCACGCGATAGCCATGAGGCGGGTGCGAACGGCTGACGGTCGCCGCCGGGTAAACCGGCCAGCGGATCGTGAGCCATCAGTACCGCGGCGCGGGGATCGACCGACGTGAACCGCGCCAGCATGAGTGCCGGTTCGTCCTTCTCAACCTCCGCCCGTGGAACCACGTACGCCCTCGGTAATGCTGCCGGGTTTTCCTGGATGACGTAGTCTCGTCCCCGGATTTGACCCCGCGAGCGCACCGGCCAGGGCGGGTCGGGTTCAACGCGATCGGACACCAGTGCCGCAACCCCCATGCGGTCGAATACTCCCTGGCGGATCCGCCGGCGACGGTCGTCCACGGCCAACGACATGGGCTCTTCGAAGAGTGGCTGTGCGCACGGCAACCGGGTACAGGGTCTTGTAAAGGTACGCCGCAGCCTGGATCTGGAACACATCATTCACGTTGGTCTTCTCGATTCCGTAGCGGACGGCCTGGAGATCGAGGAAGAAGGCGTCGCGCGCACGGACGCGCAGGGGACCGGCGAACGCCTCGTGGCCGCTGTTCAAAATCAGGCTTTCGCTCACGGGGTCGGGTTGAAAGAAGAGGTCCGCCGGTGCCACCTTCAAGAGTGCCTGGCCGTGCCATGCCAGCTCGCAGAGCGCCAGCAGGCCGATCAGGTCTGCCATGCGCGACCGGCCCGTTCGTGTGGCCGCCAGGCAACCGGCGCCCACGGCGCCGCTCAGAGCCAGACCGGTGATCCAGAAGACGCGATCGTGCAGCAGGCGATCGGTGGCCTGGCAGGCGCGCCAGACGTCCGGAGCGTACCGGGCGGCCACCAGCGCAGCCGGCTCATCCCATTCCCGGCCTTTCCTTGCGGATTGTACCTCGGAGAGGTTCAGGCTGGCCGTGCCCACCAGGCAAAAGAGGGCCAGTTGCCTGCCCGTGGCCAGGAGCACAAGTACCGCGCCCCCCGCCCTGAGCAGGCGCGCCGCGAACCCCCGCCAGGGCGCGCGCTCGACCAGCGCGCTCCGCAGGGTCTCGACCCCGAAGCCCGAAAGCATCGCCACGGCCAGCGACGCCAGGAAAAGCGAACGTGCCGGCACTCGAAACCAGGCCAGCGCGGGCAGAACGCTGCAAAGCACGTGGTAGATCGCGGATTGCCGCCCGGCCGCGAACCAGATGGAAAGAACGGCCAGCAGGGTCCAGCCGCGCACGGGCCTCCGGCGGGGCGAGGAGATCATCGCAACCACGCTCAGCACCAGCGCGATCAGGCCGTACGCCAGGACGGACTCCCAGAAGTTGTCCACGCCGAGATAATCCGCGGGACCTCCCAGCGCTTCCACCGAGAGCAGTTGCAGTCCATTGAGGTAATGGAGCTGGTAGTTGCGCGGCTGGGACGATCCGGCCTGAGCCAATGACGGGCTCTGAGTCCAGGGCAGGAGCCGGCGCGCGGGCTCCAGATCCACCGCAACCAAGCCCAGGCCAAGCGCCACGATGCCGGTCCAGGCGAGGACCGACCGCACCGCGGCCGCCTTCCCCTCGCGTCCCTTGCGGTACAGGCTCACCGCATCGACCAGCACCCAGACCGTCAGCGCGGTCAGGAGCTGGAGCCACTCCTGCGGGTGCCCTGTGAGATAGGTCATGGCCAGCACCAGCGGAAGGGCCAGCAGGCCGCGCACATCACCAGCCCGGCTTCTGGCACAGGCCCAGAAGGCCCAGGGATACCAGCAGGCCGACCAGACGTGCGGATAATGGCCCTCGAACGTCTGCGCCAGAAGGTATGGAGCGGCCTGAAAGACACCTGCCGCAACGACGGCCGGCCAGCGTTCCAGGTACTGGCTTCGTGCCAGCACGTACACTCCCAGCCCGGCTCCGAGCAGATGCCCGAACGTCAGCCAGCCCAGGACGGCGGGGTGCGGAAAAACCCAGCAGATCCAGACCGGCGGATAGAAGATGCCGCTCTGCGGGTTGCCAATGATCGGCCGGCCGCCAAACCCGGCGCTGTCCCATGCCGGCAGGTGGCCGAACTCGGAGAGCACCTTGGCCACGTAGAGATGACGAGGAAGGAAGACGAAGGTGGCGTCGTTGCCCAGGCCGCGATCGTCGCCGTGGTTGGCGTAATCCACGCTGGGGCGTTCGGCGTCGGCAATCAGGCAGCAGGGGCTCGCCAGCAGCCGCACGAAGCAGGCGGCCCCGAGGAGCAGCAAGACCAAGCAGGAAGCCAGGGCCAGGCCGATCCGCCTCATGCGTCCCGCGGTCTCCGCAAGCTGGCCAGCGGCCGCTCCGACTCGGCCGCGACGGTGCCCACGCGATGCGGCCGGTAAATCTCCGGAACGCCCCGGATCTCGCGGTAGTGGCCAATCCACTCGAAGTAACGATGAATGTGCTCGGTCTCCGACCATTCGCCGATCCGCTGAGCAAAACCGTGGGCCGCAAGCTCGGCGCGGAGCTCGTCATCGTGAATCATCCGCCGCAGGGCCAGCAGCATCTCACCGTCATTCCGGTAACCCAGCCCACCTCCACTGTGGACGCCGGTCTCCAGGAGTGCCCCTCCGGCCTCGTGCACCACCACGGGGGTTCCCACCGCGAACGCCTCCAGCACCACGTAACCGAAGGTTTCGGGAAACAGCGATGGCACCACCACGGCCCGCGCCCCCCGAAAAAGCCTGGCCAGTCGGGCGCCGCCCAGCAGTCCCTCGAAGAACACGTTCGGCAATCCCTCAGCCAGCGCCCGCAGGGCCGGTTCATAGGGTCCGGTGCCCGCAATCCGCAGGTCGGCCTCCGGCAGGTACTTCATCATGGGAATCAGGCGTTGAAACCCTTTCATCGCCACCAGCCGTCCCGCGGCTGCCAGGTAAGGCCGGCGGGTTGGCTCGGGCTCCTCGTCCTCGATTCCCTGCGACCAGTCGTCGGGCAAGAAATAAGGCAGGTGCACCAGCGGCACCTCCGCGCCGATGCCCCGTCTCCGGTGCTCCTCCAGAGCATGCCGGCTGGGAAAGATCAGGCCGTCAAGCTGCCGCAGACCGCGGCCGATCGCCCCGGTCAAGCGCCAGGCCTGCGGAGGCCGCCTCCCCGCCAGGCTGCAACGAACGCAACTCGGGCCGTCGCAGGGCCGGCGATCGTATTTCCAGAGCAGATGCATGGGGCAGATCAGCCAGTGCTCATGTGCGGTCATGATCCGGACGGCACGCCGGTTCGTCCCCAGGCCCAGCACACCTGGTCCGCCCACCAGGGAGATGTTGTGGAAATGCACGACGTCGGTGTCTGGGCAGTCAAGGGCCGCTCGCAGGGCCCGGGACTTGAACAAGGGCAGCCCCGTCGCCTGTGTCGCCAGCGGAGAAAGGATGCCGTAACTGCTTTTCAGAGGATGCAAATGCAAGCCGGGATGGGGCGTGTACTCGCGCAACGGGTGGGTGCCGCGCACGGCGCTGAACGCGTCCACGCAGTAGTAGACATGAACCTCGTGGCCACGTCGACAGAGTGCCTGGCAAAGCCGGTCCACATAGGCCGCGTCGCCGCCGAAACTATGACCGCCGAAAAACGTGGTGACCATGCAGAATTTCAACAGCGACCTCCTGTCGCGCAACGCTCGATCACTGCCTGCGTGCCGGCTCTGCTCAACGTACTCTTCGAGGACTGCTGGCCGGACAGGCCACAGCCGCTGCCGGAACAGGCACACCCGTCGGATGCAGCGCGGAACGCCACAGCCGCGTCCGATTCAGCCCGCCCAGGCTGACCAGCACCAGAACGTAAGCCAGCGCCCCACCCAGTACCGCCAGCAGCACGTGCCAGCGCACCAGAACCAGGCAGACCGGCACCATCACCGCCGACGCAATCAGTGGCCGAGCCAGGTGATGGTGCCAGGCGGGATGCCGCCCCTCGCGTGCCAGACTGGCGTAGCCTGCAACCACCAGGGCCAGGGCGATCAAGATCACGCCCGCGGCCGCCCCCGGCAGCCCCACGTAAATGCGCAAAAGCGCGACGACCGGCCCGATACCCAGCGCCGCAAGCACCAACGAGCGAACACCGACCGTCTCGCGATTCAGTGCGATCAGCGTGGTCTGGTACAGGAACGCAAGAATCAGCAGCGGCGCACGCCAGATTCCAAGCGCCAGCAAGAGACCCGCTCCGGCATAATCCTCTGGAAGCAGCCGGACCAGAGACTCCGCCAGCACTGTCGTGCCGATCGCCACGGGCAAGAGCGCGGTGACAAGCACCTCGACCAGCGAGTCCAGCGCTTCGCGACCGGCCTCCGCGGTATGCCGCCACAGTCTTGACAAGGTGGGGAACGCCGCCTGCTGGAAGATCAGCCCGAAGGTCAAAAGCGCCGTCACCATGCGGTGCGGGGCGCCGTAGCGTCCGACGTCCCACCACGAGCCTCAAAAGGCCCACGACCATCAGGTCGGCCGTGCTGATCACGGCTTGCGAAAGCTGGATCACACAGACAGTGCGCCCGCGCTGGATGATGATCGAGAGGAACCGAAATCCGAGTCTCGGCCGGGGCATGCGGTGCCGCGACAGGTAGTGCATCCAGACCAGGGCAATCCCGCTGGCTTCGCCCACGGCCAGCCAGATCGGCACCCAGACAATCTGTGTCGCCCCCGTAACCCAAGAAAGCACTGCCGCGGCATACACGAAGGTCCGCAAGCTCAGCGAGATCGCCAGCAAGCCCATGCATTCCGTGCCGCGATACACGAAGTCCAGCCCGCTCGCCGTGGTGAACAGCAAAAGTCCGTACAGGGTCAGCACCCGCCAGTCCGTGCTGTCCTTCAAGGTGAGCGTGCCGACCACGGTCAGACCGGAGAAAAGAACCAGCGAAAAGAGACCCTTGAGTGCCAGCACGCGGTCGACCAGGGGTCTGATGAGCCGCGGATGCCGGGAGAGTTCGCGCGCCACGATCACGTCGCTGCTATCGCGAACAAGGAGCACCAGCCAGAAGACCACGTTGAAGGCGAACTCGATTCGCCCGTAACCGACCACACCCAGCCGTTTCATCAGCGACAGGCTCACGATCACCGACGTGGCTCGGCAGATCAGTTCGGCCAGGCTGAGAAACGCGAAATTGGAGGCGATCTTCCGTCCCGTGACCGTTTCGGTACGGCCGGGCGGCGGCATAACCGGATCTCGCCGGACGACCCGATGCTGCCGGAGATATTGGCGCCGCTTTGGTTTACGGTGAGTGAGACTGGGCATTCGCGACGGCACTTCCTTGTGCGAGTGGGCAGGACAACCGGTTCGAGAGCGTTCATCGGCTCGCTCGACGACTGACGCTTCTTATCGGCGGCTCTGGCGCCCTCACCTTGCTGGCGATGGACACGAAGATTCGCTCGCCGTCCACCTGAACGACTGATGACGATTCTCCCGGCAACTCCGGGATCGTCTCCCTGTTCACTCCCTGAGTAGGTCCTGGACTTTCGCTTGAAAGCATCTCCTGAGTCGCCCGGCGGTCGCTGCCCCACGCCCCGGCGCCCGCATACTATGGGGGTGCCAGAGGACTGTCAATTGAAGCTTGGAAGCACGCGAATGTCCAATGGGACAATCCGCGTTCGCCTCGCGTCACGGCGCAACAGCCAACCCTGCCGCCAACATCGATCCCAACACACAAGCGCATCACGCATCCATGGACGACCGGGCTTGATCGGTGCTTCCTCGCGCGTCCTGTCTGATGAGTTTCAGCGGGGCTCGCGCCACGGCCGGAACTTGATGCAGTAAAGCGCGCCGACAATGGTCATCAAGCCGCCCCACCAGATGTCGGCGTGGAACTGGTAAAGGGCAACTCGCGTCTCCATCGGAGGCGGCACCACCAGAGCGTAAAGCCCGGCGGCGGTGATGAGAATGCCATAGATCAGCAGCAGGCCGCCGATGAAGAACCAGATGGGGATTTGGTTTTCGTCGTGCATGTTCCGGTTCACCAGAAGATCACGTTGATGGCGATCAGGACAATCAGAACGGCCGTGGCCCAGAGCTTCGGCTGTTTGTACCAGGGAGCTGCGCCGTCGTCGGGCAAGGGCGTCAGACCCATGACCAGATTCTGCAACTGGCTCTCGGGCTTCGGCTCGGTGAGCAGGCTCACGCCGCAGAGCACGGAAACGCAGAGCAGCAGCGTCCAGAACGCACTGTACATGTTCACAGCCATGGGCTTGGCTTTCTCGGACCGGGCGATGTATCGTGTGTGCGCCGGGTTGAATTCCGCGGGGTTGAACGTCTGCCGGACTTCCGCGGCCTGCACCTCGACGCCTGGCATAAGCACCACCGGAACGCCCTCGATGCCAAACCTGTCCGGCTGCCTGGACCCGGCCAGAACCACGTCCGGAGCCAGCAGCCGCAGCTCGGCCATTGCGCCACCTTGCTCGATGTGCCCTGGGAGCGTTTGCTCTCGGTCGACCGAAATAACCGACCTGGCGCCGCCGGCTTGAGCTTCCGCGCCCACCGGCACGTTCGTGGTCTGCACGGTCCCTTGCTCGATGATCACCCGGGAAATCGTCTCGTCGCCGGCTCCGGACCTCTCGACGCGGACGACCGAACCCGGACCCACTACCGCCTGGGGAAGGGGCCTGTATCCTTCCGGGAAGCTGTGCACGTAAACCCACATGGCCATCGAAACGGCGATCGCGCTGAAAAAGCCCACGAACGCCCCCGTCGGCGTTGCCCGCTTCCAGAGCATCCCCATGATCACCACACCAAAAAGCGGCACGATGAAGAAGAAGATCAGCACCTGCAAGAATTCAAGGATGTTTGAAAAGAAGAACAATGCATAAGCCGTGCCAATGGACATCAGCACTCCCAGCAGCGAGCACCACCGCCCCATGCTCAGGTAGTGCGCGTCGCTGGCGTTCTTGCGAATGAGCGTCCGGTAAACGTCGTACGTCCAGACGGTGGCGAAGGCGCTGACGTTCCCTGCCATTCCGGACATGAAGCCGGCAATCATGGCCGTGACGCCCAGGCCCAGCAGCCCGGGCCCCAGGTACTTGCCCATCAAGAGAGGCAGGACGTCGTTGAAGGTGTGGTGCGTGATGTTCGCACGCGGATCGCTCTCGGGCACGAGCACCAGGGGCAGGCCGTCGCCCCGCACCAGGACGGCCAGGCCCAGCAAGCCGGGAATCGTCACGATGATCGGCACGAGCATCTTCAGCACGGCGCCGATGATCGTACCGTTCTGGGCGGCACGAAGATCCTTGGCCACGATGACGCGCTGAACCTGGAGGAAATCGGTGCACCAGTAGCCAAAGCTCACCGCCAGGCCAAGCCCGAAGACCATGCCGAACCAGTCGATCCCCATGGGATTGGAGTCGAACGAACCAAGGTTGCGCCACAGGCTGGTGAAATTGGCTCCGCCTACCGATGGGTGGATCACCGGTACATTGTGGCGGATCTTCTCGAGCATGCCGTTCCAGCCGCCCGCGTCGATGAGCCCCAGAATCGGGATCAGCAGCGAGCCAAACCAGATCAGGAAGTACTGGAGCACCTCATTGAACACCGCCGAGATCAGCCCCCCGAGCGTCACGTACACCGCGACGGTGAGCGAGGCCACCCAGATGCTCACGTCCATGTTCCAGCCCAGCAGCAGGTGCAAGATCTTCGCCATCGCGAACATGCTCGCCCCGCTCACCAGCACCGTCAGGATGGCGAAGGAACATCCCGCCAGGGCGCTGCTGCGCACATCGTAGCGCAGGTTCAGGTAACCGGGCACCGAGTGTGTCTTGCATATATAATAAAACGGCATCATCACGATGGCGAGGAAGAGGATCGCCGGGATGGCGCCAATCAGGTAGGCGTGTGCCCCCAGCATCCCGTACTGGTAGGCCATGGCCGACCAGCCCATGGTCTCCAGCGAGCTCAGATTCGCCGAGATGAAGCTCAACCCCGCGATCCAGGCGGTCATCTTCCGCCCGGCCATGAAGAAGTCTTCACCCGTGCTGACGTATCTCTTGAGATAGATGCCGATACCCAGCACCATCACGAAATAAATCGCGATGATGACGATATCGAGAGTCCCCATCGAGATCAGGGGTGCGGTCCCGGCCGCAACGATGAACCAAGACGGCATTGGCTGGCTCCTCGAACGCATTGTCGCAGGAGCTACCACTCTCGGACACGTGCCGGGCCGTGTCAACCATCGTGCGGCCGGAAATGAACCAACCGGGCCACGCCGTCGGCTCACGGAACCATGAAGCTCAGCGCCGGGCCCGGAGCAACCCGGCTTCTTGCAGTGCGCGCATCATTCCCAGCGTGCTCGTCTCGTTCGGGCAGAACACGCCGTCCAACTGTCCGCCGTACCGCGAGACCAGGGTCCGGGCCGCTTGCTGGGCTTGCTCCTCGGTCGCTCCGGCATACTCGGACTCGGACAGGAGCGTGATGCGGGGAAAGTCGCTGGCAAGGGTGTCGATGAATCCCTTCTCGCGCCGCTCGGTGCTCTCCGATCCTACCGCGTGCCGCAGCAGGATGACCTTTCCCTCTCCCCCGAGCAATGCTCCGAGCTGGCGCGCCGCAAGCACTCCACCGTGGTAATTGTCTGTCGAGATCACGCTGATCGGCCGGCGGGAATCCAGGCCGGAATCAATGACGACCACGGGAATGCCCCTGGCAACGAGCATGTCCACCGCCGGCGCCAGCGCCGCGGGTCCAGCGGTGCCAGCACGATCCCGTCCACGCCCGCGGCGAGTGCACTCTGCACAATCTGGATCTGCTCGGCCCGGTCGTCTTCCTTGTCGGGCCCCTGCCAGATCACCTCGACGTTCTCCAGCTCGCGCTCCGCCTTTCTGGCCCCGGCGCGGATGGCCGCCCAGTACTCGGTGGCCGTTGCCTTCGGAATCACCATGACGCGCCATTTCTTCTTCCCACCCGATGATCCCCCCGCATCATCCTCGGCCGGGGGCTGGCTCAAGAGCGGCTGGGTGTCCGGCAGGTCGATGTTCTCCCAGGTCACGAGCGTCTCCCCGGTCGTGATCCGCGACTCCACGGGACGCCTCTCGAGATGCGCCACCAGCGCCCGGACACCCAGTTCGCCGATCTTCACCGGGTTCTGGAGGATGACCCCGTCAATGGATCCGTCCCGCAAGGCCGCAAGCACCGGAGCACTGGCGTCAAACCCAACCAGGTGCACGCGCTTCACGGCCGATCGGGCCGTGGTGCTGCCACGCTCCGACCGGCCGCCCCCACAACCAGCCATGGCCAGCGTGCACCCGACCGCAACGATTGCCCGCCACCTGCACGACATGAGCTGCCTCCCCGGGCAAACGCCTTACCAAGCAGCCTGCGCATCGTAGGTACGGGTTGATGCGATCGTCAAGCGGCCGCCGGCCGGCAAACGAGCGGAGGACTCTGTTGAAAGCACGGGAGACTCGGCGATCGGGACCCAGACACGTCGATGGCGCGAAGATTTTAAAAAAAAGCATCCAGGCCGTTGACCTTCGGCCCGGGGTGATTTATGATTTCCCTTACCGCGTGAAAACGGGTGAGCCAGCGACGGCCGGGGCGAGATGCCAGCAGGCAGCTTGCACCGGCCGATGGCATCGGCGGAACTCGGTGAACAACGCGGCCGGTTGCGGCGTACCACTTGGGTTGCCGGAACCCGGCATGGCTCTTTGACAATCCGGTTGATTGCACTCGTCAGCCAGAAAACGAGAACGCAAGAGAATTGCAAGCACACGATGGATGAGATTCATCCGTTCTGTGGTGAGAAACCCTTGAGGGGAGCCGGCGTGCGGCCGCAGCCTCGGGGCGGCCCGGCCTTCGTGGTCCGAAGCGCCTGGGCTGCCGTGGGATGGCCTGCACAGGACCGGCAGCAAGTTCCCGGCAGAACGGTTGTGAAACCGCCTTGCCAGGGGCTTGATGCGACCAGTTTTTTTTCCTCAACCTTTCGAGGTGAGGGTTGATCCGCGGCCGGGGCTCTCGGGCTCTGCGAAGCGGGTTGACATCATTGTGAAGGGTTTGATCCTGGCTCAGAATGAACGTTGGCGGCGTGGATTAGGCATGCAAGTCGAACGGGCCTGGCAACAGGTCAGTGGCGCAAGGGTGAGTAAGGCGACGGTAACCAACCCCATGGTTGGGTATAGCCGCGGGAAACTGCGGGTAATCCCCAGCGACGTCAAGTGCCGGCATCGGTATTTGACCAAAGCTCAGGCGCCGTGGGACGGGCCGTCGTGGTATTAGGTCGTTGGCGGGGTAACGGCCCACCAAGCCTGTGATGCCTACCGGGCGTGCGAGCGTGGCCCGGCACACTGGGACTGAGACACTGCCCAGACTCCTACGGGAGGCTGCAGTCGAGAATCTTCGGCAATGGGCGCAAGCCTGACCGAGCGACGCCGCGTGGAGGATGAAGGCCTTCGGGTTGTAAACTCCTGTCGAGGGGGAGGAAGGGGTAACCTTGACCGATCCCTGGAGGAAGCACGGGCTAAGTTCGTGCCAGCAGCCGCGGTAAGACGAACCGTGCGAACGTTATTCGGAATCACTGGGCTTAAAGCGCGTGTAGGCGGATGGGAACGTCGGCCACTGAAAGCCCCCGGCTCAACCGGGGAAGTGGTGCCGAAACGCCCCGTCTGGAGGGACGTAGGGGGACCTGGAACTTCCGGTGGAGCGGTGAAATGCGTTGAGATCGGAAGGAACGCCCGTGGCGAAAGCGAGGTCCTGGACGTCTGCTGACGCTGAGACGCGAAAGCTAGGGGAGCAAACGGGATTAGATACCCCGGTAGTCCTAGCCGTAAACGATGGGCACTGGGTAGGGGGCTCGCCGATGGGCTCTCTGCCGTAGCGAAAGCGTGAAGTGCCCCGCCTGGGGAGTATGGTCGCAAGGCTGAAACTCAAAGGAATTGACGGGGGCTCACACAAGCGGTGGAGCATGTGGCTTAATTCGAGGCTACGCGAAAAACCTTATCCTGGGCTTGACATGCAGGGATTAGGATGCGGAAACGCATCTGACGCCGCAAGGAGGAACCTGCACAGGTGCTGCATGGCTGTCGTCAGCTCGTGCCGTGAGGTGTTGGGTTAAGTCCCGTAACGAGCGAAACCCCTGTGGTCAGTTGCCAGCGCGTCATGGCGGGGACTCTGATCAGACCGCCGGCGTCAAGCCGGAGGAAGGCGGGGACGACGTCAAGTCATCATGGCCCTTATGCCCAGGGCTGCACACGTGCTACAATGGAGCGGACAAAGCGTCGCCAGGCCGCAAGGTCGAGCTAATCGCAAAAATCGCTCCTCAGTTCGGATTGCGGGCTGCAACTCGCCCGCATGAAGCTGGAATCGCTAGTAATCGCGGATCAGCACTGCCGCGGTGAATGTGTTCCTGAGCCTTGTACACACCGCCCGTCAAGCCACCAAAGCGGGGGGCATCCGAAGTCGTCGGAGCCGCAAGGCAGGCGCCGAAGATGAAACCCGTGATGGGGACTAAGTCGTAACAAGGTAACCGTAGGGGAACCTGCGGTTGGATCACCTCCTTTCTAAGGACAACCTTGGAAAACCGGCCTGAGAGTTCACCCAGGAAGTGTTGCCGCCAGGCTTCGCTTCCCGAACTCGATAAGGCCACGTCGGCACCATCCCCGGACCTCGATCCCGCGGCACGCCCGCCGGCTCCCCTTGGGGGTTTGCACCACAGTTGGCTTGTGACGTTTCGTGATGGCTCTGAAATTCGAGTGGGACCCCGTCAAGGCCGCCTCCAACCTGACCAGGCATGGAGTCGGTTTCGACGAGGCGTCCACCGTCTTCGATGATCCGCTGGCCAGGATCTTTTATGATGAGGACCATTCGATCGAGGAGACGCGCGAGATCCTTGTGGGCCACTCGATTCTCCGCCGGCTGCTGCTCGTGAACTTTACCGAGCGAGGCCCCGGCCTCGTGCGGATCATCAGTGCCCGGCCGGCGACGCGGAAAGAACGTACAGCCCATGAAGAAGACCAAGGTGGGTGACCGCCCGCTGGAGCCATCGGACGAGCTTCGTTCCGAGTATGCGTTTGACTACACGCAAGCCCGGCCGAATCGGTTTGCGAGCCCGAGCGATCGAGATCGGCTGGTGGTGGCCCTTGACCCGGATGTGAGCAAGGTGTTCACCACCGCGGAGTCGGTCAACAGCCTGCTCCGGGCCCTGATCGAGACGATGCCCAAGAGTTCTGGACGACCGTAGCAATCAACCGAGATTTCTTTCCCCTCGCCTCTGGGCGCGGGGCGGTGCCCTTGTCGCAGGGCCTCGCCCCCTGGCCAGCAGCTTGGCCGGGAGTGGCGGAGCAATCCGCCGCGTGTTCCTTGACAATTCGGTGGTTGGTCACACACGAATCAGCCAGGTCCGCGCGTGGGGCAAGATTCCGATCTTGTCGCTGCGTGCCTTGTGTTCCTACATGGACCTGGTGGAATTCACACACACCCGCGTGATCGGCGGCAGGCTTTGGCCGTGCCGGCGAGACGCGAGGGTGAGTGGCACTCTCCAACGAACAGTTTCACGGCTCTGGCCGGTGGGAAGGGGCGACGTCAGTCCAACCATCCGCGTCGGTCGGGGCTCTGAAGAAGATAACGAACCCTTACGGATCGAATCGATGGGTCTGGCACCGGCCGTCGCGTCGCGAGACGCCGCGGCCGCACGGTCCGGACCCGAGTGAGCCCGCTGTCGGCCTGCGTCTTCTCCGGAAGCCGGAGGTCCGATCGGCGTGGTCAAGCTCCTAAGGGCGCGGGGGGGATGCCTAGGCGTCATCAGGATTCGGGCGTGGAAGGCTGCGAAAAGTCCGGGGGAGCTGCCCAACGAGCGTCGAGCCCGGAATACCCGAGCAGACCCAGGGAACTGAAACATCTCAGTACCTGGAGGAATGAAAATCAACCGAGACTCCCTCAGTAGCGGCGAGCGAACGGGGACGAGCCCAAACCAGGCGGGATACCGCCTGGGGTCGCGGGGCCGGCGTTGTGGAATGAGTCAGCGTGAGCCGAAGTCCTTTGGAAAATGGCACCAGAGCGGGTGATAGTCCCGTAGGCCAGGCGCAGACTCTCCTAGCCGGTACCCAAGTAGGGTCGGGCACGTGAAACCCGGCCTGAATTGGCGGGGACCATCCTGCAAGGCTAAGTACTCGATGACGACCGATAGCGAACCCAGTAGGGCGACCGAACGGTGGGAAGAACCCCGATCAGGGGAGGAGACTGAACCTGAAACCCCGCGCCTACAAGCGGTGGGAGGGCATTGGCGCAAGCCAGCCTGACCGCGTGCCTTTTGCATAATGATCCGGCGAGTTACCGTGTCCGGCCAGGTTAACCCCTTCAGGGGGGGAGCCGTAGCGAAAGCGAGTCTGAAATGGGCGCTTGAGTCGGGCGTGGTAGACGCGAAACCAGGTGAACTACCCATGGGCAGGTTGAAGCGGCCTTAACCGGCCGTGGAGGACCGAACCCACCAGTGTTGAAAAACTGGGGGAGGACCCGTGGGGAGGAGTGAAAGTCTAATCAAACCTGGAGATAGCTCGTTCTCTCCGAAATGGCTTTAGGGCCAGCCTCGGGACATAGTACGCGGGGGTAGAGCGACGGAATCCGCCCGGGGGCCTTCCCGGCTACCCGTCGGAACCCAACTCCGAATACCGCGTGCCGGACCCCGGGAGTCAGAGTGTGGGGGATAAGCTTCATGCTCAAGAGGGAAACAACCCAGACCGCCGACCAAGGCCCCCAAAGCGACGCTCAGTGGCAAAGGAAGTGGGATCGCCGTGACAGCCGGGATGTTGGCTTAGAAGCAGCCATCATTTCAAAAGTGCGTAACAGCTTACCGGTCGAGCCATCCTGCGCCGAAAATGACGGGGACTAAGCGTCGTGCCGCAGTCGCGGACTCGCAAGAGTGGTAGGAGAGCGTCGATCGCAGCAGTGAAGCGGCACGGGTAACGAGCCGTGGAGCGCGATCGAGTGCGCATGCCGGAACGAGTAACGACAAGACGGGTGGGAAGCCCGTCCGCCGAAAGCACAAGGTTTCCTGGGGAAGGTCAATCCGCCCAGGGTCAGTCGGGACCTAAGGCGAGGCCCAAGGGCGTAGCCGATGGACAGGCGGTTAATATTCCGCCACCCGCGCAAGAAGGGTGAACCGGTGGGGGACGCCGCATGCTGCTTGGATCGGGGTGATAGATGCCCCCGTGCCGCAAGGCCGACAGCATCTGATCTGGAAGTCCAAGGACCATGTGGCCGCGAAAAGCCCGCCGGGGACGACTTGCCGGCCCGTACCGCAATCCGACACAGGTGTGCCAGGCGAGCATCCGAAGGCGTTCGGGAGAACCCTCGTGAAGGAACTCGGCAAAATGACCCCGTACCCTCGGTACAAGGGGTGCTCCCTGCAAGGGGAGCCGCAGAGAATCGGCTCTAGCGACTGTTTATCAAAAACACAGGACTCTGCCAACTCGCAAGAGGACGTATAGAGTCTGACGCCTGCTCGGTGTCGGTAGGTTAAGGAAGGCGATCAGCGCAAGCGAAGTTGCCAACCGAAGCCCCGATAAACGGCGGCCGTAACTATGACGGTCCTAAGGTAGCGAAGTTCCTTGTCGGGTAAGTTCCGACCTGCATGAATGGCGTAACGACTGGAGCACTGTCTCCACGAGGGACCCGGTGAAACTGTAGCCGTGGTGAAGATGCCACGTACCCGCGGTTAGACGGAAAGACCCCGTGAACCTTTACTGCAGGTTGGCACTGGTCCAATGCTCGTTCTGTGTAGGATAGGTGGGAGGCTTTGATCCGGCGGCGCCAGCCGTCGGGGAGCCAACGGTGAAATACCACCCTGAATGATCGTTGGTCCTCACCGATCCGAAGCCCGGATCGGGACCGTGCTCATCGGGCAGTTTGACTGGGGCGGTCTCCTCCCAAAGAGTAACGGAGGAGCGCCATGGTACCCTCGGCCCGGTCGGCAATCGGGCAACAGGAGCGCAAACGTAGAAGGGTGCCTGACTGCGAGACAGATGTGTCGAGCAGAGACGAAAGTCGGCGTTAGTGATCCGGCGGTGCTGGATGGAAAGG
Source organism: uncultured Planctomycetaceae bacterium (assembly GCA_963833985.1). Classification (GTDB taxonomy): domain Bacteria; phylum Planctomycetota; class Planctomycetia; order Isosphaerales; family Isosphaeraceae; genus Aquisphaera. Next base: position 2,328,113 of record CAWIAD010000002.1, on the reverse strand, counting down.
CCGTCGCTCAACAGATAAAAGGTACTCCGGGGATAACAGGCTGATCTCCCCCGAGCGTCCCTAGCGGCGGGGAGGTTTGGCACCTCGATGTCGGCTCATCGCATCCTGGGGCTGGAGAAGGTCCCAAGGGTTTGGCTGTTCGCCAATGAAAGCGGTACGCGAGCTGGGTTCAGACCGTCGTGAGACAGGTCGGTCCCTATCTGCCGTGGGCGTAGGAAACTTGAGGAGAGTCTCCCCTAGTACGAGAGGATTGGGGAGGACCGACCTCTGGTGTGCCGGCTGTCCCGCTCGGGGCATCGCCGGGTAGCCAGGTCGGGACAGGATAAGCGCTGAAGGCATCTAAGCGCGAAGCCCCCTCCAAGATGAGGTTTCCCGCAGCAATTGCTGCATAGGCTCCTGGAAGACGACCAGGTCGATAGGCCGGACGTGCACGGCGGGTGACCGCCTCAGCCGACCGGTCCTAACAGCCAAGCAGCTTGACCACCCCGATCGGCCCCCCATCCCGGGAACGCCGCGGAGGTGGACTCACCGGACTCGATCCGAACAAGGGTCAGGTCCCATCGGACTGGTGACGGCGCGTGCCCCACCCGGGCCGCGAACCCGCCACCGGTCCCTGTTCCGCGAACGTGCCCCTCACCCGGTGTGCGTGTCCCCTGAAACCCAATCCGCGTGTGACCGACCATCCGCAAAGCGGTCGTCGCGCAGAAATGCGCGCCGGCCGGTTTTCCGGCGACCATACCGGCGGGGTCACACCCGTTCCCATTCCGAACACGGCCGTTAAGCCCGCCGGGCCCATGATAGTGCTCAGGCGCGAAAGTCGGTGATCGCCGGAATCTTTTCACAACGCCGCCCCGGATCTCCTCCAGATCCCGGGCGGCGTTTTTTTCTGGCTTCCGGACGGGGTGAAGCGCACACTTGGCAGGCAGCGAGCGTGACTCAGAACCGGGAAAGAAGCCTCCGCATGAAACGACGATGGGGTATCCTGGGATGCGCCGGATCAGCCGTCGCGGACTGATTCCGGGGATCATGGCTTCACGCACAGGGCGGCTCGACGCGCTGGCCAGTCGCAACCGGGCCACGGCGCGGGCGTGGTGCGACGAATTTCAGATTCCCAGATGCCCCGAAAGCTATGAGGCACTGCTTGCCGACCCCAACATCGACGCGGTCTACATCCCCCTGCCCAATGAATTGCACGGGCCCTGGGTGATCGCCGCGGCAAGGGCCGGGAAGCATGTCCTGTGCGAGAAACCGCTGGCGCTGGACGCGCCCGAGGCGCGGTTCCTGATCGAGGAGTGCCGCTCCCGAGGCGTACTGCTCATGGAGGCCTTCATGTGGCGGTACCAGCCGCGTACAAAGCAGTTGCGAGCCAGAGTCGCCGCGGGACAGGTGGGTGATTTACGCCTCATCCGCGCTTCGTTCTCGTTCCCGATTTCCCCCGGAGACTGGCGGCTGGACCCGGCTCGAGGAGGTGGCGCCCTCTGGGACGTCGGGTGTTACGGCGTGAGCACGGCTCGCTATTTCGCCGGCTGCGAGCCATGTGCCGTCCGGGCGCGCGCACGATTTGGCCCCACGGGCGTGGACATGACCTTGATTGCTAGTCTGGAGTTTCCCACGGGTGTCCTCGCCGCCATCGATTGCAGCTTCGAGCAACCCTATCGCTGTACCTACGAGCTGGTGGGAAACCGCGGCGTGCTGGAAGTGCCGGATGCGTACCTGCCACCTCAGGGTCGCGATTCGGTTGCCCGGCTGAGGATCGTTGGTTCCGATTCGGACGCCGACGCCGGAAAGGACTCGATCGAAACGCTGCAATTCGCCTGGGTTGATCAGTACGCCGCAATGGTGGACGCGTTCGACGAGCAGATACAGGCTGGCCCGCTTGCGGGACCCGGAGCCGAGGCACTGGCCCAGATGGAAGTTCTCGACGCGGTCATCCAGGCAGCCCGGACATGAGCCATCAGCGAAACATCTGACCGCGGCCAACGGCCTCGAACGCATCGCGGATGTGTTCGATCTGCGGGGGCTTGCGATCTTCGGGCCAGACGATGGCCACGACATCGAACCGGCTGCGCTCGTCGAGCAGGCGGTGCTTCGTGAGAAAATGGAGCGCGGCAAGAGTCAAGCGTCGCTGCTTCTCGGGTGTGACCGCTTCCGCGGGAGAACCCTGGCGACGCGCCTTGACCTCGATGAAGACGACAACATCTCTTTCGAGCGCGACCAGGTCGATCTCGCCGTGACGCGTGCGGTATCCATGATGGAGAATCTTCATCCCCCGGCGGCGTAGAAAGCGGGCGGCCGCATCCTCTCCGCGGTCTCCAAGCGGCTGATCCGCCGATACGGCGGGCTTCCCGAGCAGGCGGCCGAACAGTTTCCGGATTCCGGAGGGGATCACGCTGAGGCAGTTCGAGCGCAAGGCGTCGGCCGCAATGCCTGGGAGACGGGACCTGGACCTTGGTCGAGCTTGCAAGATGGTGACTCCCAGGGCGTAAGTCTGCGGCCTTCCATGCCGGGTCCGGTGCGTGGCAGCGAGGCTCCAGGCTCAGGCAATGAGATCCCTGCGAAGCGATTGCAGCCAGTTGAAAACGGGCCTGGATGTGCCGTCGGGGCGGAACAGTCCGGCATGCGGGTAGAGGTGAGGGTGATCGTCTGCGGCGTGGTGCCAGGTGACCGAGCGGACGAAGGGCTTGGCGAGCCCGAGTGAAAGCCAGCGCGCGGCCCAGTTGGCCTGAACGGTTTCGTCAGGCGGTGAGGGCCACTGAGGCTCGTCCACCTGGACGGCCGGGTCGGCGGCCGGGTCCGGGCCAGTGGCCGAGGGCATTGCCAGAAACAGGTGCAAGGGAACATTCAGGAGCGAGTAGAGGTCGAGCAGGCGCGAGAATTCGAAGAGATCGCGGAGGTGGCTACCGGGGGCGGTGAAGCCCGGCGCGACCTCCAGCCCGATGCTGGAGATGCCCAGGTCAGAGCGGAGCAGGTAGTCGCAGAGGTGCAAGGGGCCGAGCTGGAAATGGCTGGAGCTCATCCATTCCGCCCAGGGCCGATCGATGATGATGCTGATCTGTGCGCCCGGGTCGGCCTGCCGCGCAGCCTGGACCGCGCGGGCGGTGATGCGGATCTGCTCTTCTTCCGAGAGTCCAAGGATTTCCTGAGATGCGGGGCGGGCCACGACATGCCAGAGTGGCACCTTGCCGCGGTAGCGGGCCACGACCTGGCGGACGAAATCGGTGGCAAAGCCGCTGATCGTCTCCTGGTCGCGCTCCCAGAGCCAGATCCAGTCGGGCAATGCGGCGGGCCGGAATTCGATCAAGGGGCCGGCCTCGATTGCGAGCTTGTTCCGTTTACAGAAGGCAAGCTGGGCGTCCAGCAGGTCCCAGCGGCACTTTCCTTCCGAAGGAGCGATCTGCCGCCACGAGACGGCCACCGTCGCGGCATTGAAGGCCGAGGGCCACTGCGTTGCGGCGGGAAGCTTGTCGGGCTCGCTGGAGAGTGCGCAGCCCAGGTGAGTGGTCAGCTTGCCACCGATGGCCAGCCTGTTTTGAAGGATCTGCGTGACGTATGCCTCTGTCAGCATATCACCGGCACGACTGGACGCTTCAAGGCTTGTCTGAGCCGCAGCCAGGCAACGATCCTGATTCTCCGTGGACATGGCGGCCTGGATCAGGCCGTGCCGCGCCTGGGCCATCATTTCGGAGAGTTCCGGTGCCGGCCGCAAGCCCATCTGGACCCAGTCAGCGGTCTGGTTCCGGATGTCGTTGAGCTTACCGGCGCCAGCTCCAGGGCGAGCGTGTAGGGCGACGGCCGCTCCGCCAGCGTGGCCGTTCCGACGATGGGCGTGCCATAGCCGGCGATCGGCCAGGGAGTGAACAACCGCCCGCTCTCGCTGGTCTCACGAAAGCAGGCCATCAGTCCGTTGCGGAACTCGACGCTGAGACGTCCGGGAGTCCGATCCAGGCCGGTCATATAAGCCTTGCGGAGACCCGGCAGCCGACGGGCCAGGTCGGTCGAGGGTAAGAGAAACTTGAGAACCCCCATGCCGATTATTCCATCCCGGACCGCCGGTCCCCGATCAGTACCATCCTGGTTTTACGACAAACGAGCCGGATCGCTGGAAGCACGCCATCCCGACCGCTGCACAGCCGGGCGGGCAGGGTCACCGACCCGGCTCAATCGACTTTTCCGCAGCGCGTCAGGGCGTCGAAACGCCCGGCTCGCCGCGTGCTCGCAAATCCTGTCCGGACACAGTAATCTAGAATAGCGTTCACACGACCTTCTGACCATAGAGCCGACGAATCCGCTGGAATCGCCCAGTCGCCGCACGGTGGACGATGCCCGAGCAGCCTCCCAAACCGGTCCCGCTTCGCGAGCCAGAGCACCATCATGCCCCGTATTCTGATCGGGCCCTACCTGCTTCGCAACCAGCCGGGTCCCTTTCGTAACATTCTGCTGGAAGCCGGTTTCGAGCTGATCGACCCGGAGGGCGATCTGGCCCTGACGGAAGCGCAACTGGAGCGCCACCTGCCCCGCGCCGACGCCATGCTTGCCGGTGGCGAGCGCCTCACAGCGGAGCTCTTCGATCGAGCACCGTTCCTACGGGTCATTGCCCGAACAGGCGTGGGCTACGACCTGGTGGATGTCCCAGCGGCTTCGGAACGTCGGATCGTCGTGACGATCACACCGGGGACGAATCACGACAGTGTTGCGGAACAGGCCTTCGCCCTGATGCTTGCCCTGCTGCGAAACATCGTGTCGAACGACCGGGCGATCCAGGCCGGCGGGTGGGACCGCAGGTTGGTTTCACCCGTGCGAGGCAAGACTCTGGGACTGGTGGGACTCGGACGAATCGGGCAAGCCATGGCCGCGCGAGCCCGGGCGTTCGGCATGAGCGTGGTGGCCTGTGATCCGCACGTGGATCAACACACCGTTGAACGGGGACAGGTTCGACTCGTAACTCTTGACGAGCTGCTGGCGATGAGCGATGTCGTCAGCCTGCATGCACCTTTGACCACCGACACCCGGGGCATGGTGGACTGCAAGTTCCTCGGGCTGATACGGCCAGGCAGTTTGCTCATCAACACGGCGCGCGGGGGGCTGGTCGTCGAGGCAGACCTCCGCGACAGCCTGCTTTCCGGACACCTCGCGGGTGCGGGACTGGACGTGCTCAACCAGGAGCCGCCCGAGCCGGGCAACCCGCTGCTCGGTTTGCCGAACGTGATCTTCAGTCCGCATATCGCCGGCACGGACCTTCGATCGATGAGCGACATGGCGGAAATGGCCGCGCAGACCGTGGTTGACCTTTATCACAACCGCTGGCCAGCCTCTTGCGTGGTGAACCCGGAAATTCGCGACGGCTGGCGGTGGTGAGCGGCAGCCCAGTCGAGCGCCTCGATGGCGGCCGTTCACCATCCTCCGGATGAGCCGATCAGACCTGGAACGAGGAACCGCAGCCGCAACTCTTCACGACGTTGGGGTTGTTGAAGACGAACCCCCGCTTCTCCAGGCCGTCGTAGAAATCGACAACGGTGCCGTCGAGGTAGGGATCGAACTTCTTATCCACGGCGAGCTTCACGCCATGCACATCCACCACGCGATCGCGCTCGCTGGTGCTCGTGTCAAAATTCAGGCTATAGGCAAAGCCGCTACACCCGCCCCCCTGCACACCGACGCGGAGCACCGCGTCTTCGGGGAGGTTTTGCTCGGTCATGATTTTCTTGACCTCGCCAGCGGCCTTTTCGGTCAGCGTCACACTCATCGAATCGTCTCCTGTCCAGGTTCGATCACGAGATACGAAAAGAGCTCGAACGCAAGGCGTTCCCGTTACCTTATCATAGAGGCCAGTCAAATGCTCCCCAGGTCCGGACCTAATCTCGGGGACCGCGTCCGCCTGGCCACGCGGCGCTGTATTTCCGCAGCCGCTCCACCGCCTCAGCCACGGCGCGGGCTGCGAACTGGATCTCCTCGGCCGTCGTGAACCTCCCCAGGCCGAACCGCAGGCTGGCGCGGGCCATCTCCTCGCTTCTTCCCATGGCGAGGAGAACATGGCTGGGCTCGGGATTGGCCGCCGTGCAGGCGGCCCCGGAGCTCACCGCGACATCGCGCATGGACATCATCAGGGCTTCACCGTCCACGTAACCAAAGCTCAGGTTGAGGTTTCCCGGCAACCGTTGCGTCGGATGTCCGTTGAGAACCACGTCGGTGACCTGTTCGGTGATGGTCGCGTGCAGCAGGTCGCGCAGTTCAAGCAGGCGTCGAGATTCCTCGGGCAACTCCCGCATGGCCAACTCGGCGGCTGCACCGAGGCCGACGATGAGCGGAACGGCCGGCGTCCCACTGCGCAGGCCGCGTTCGTGACCACCGCCGTCAAGCTGCGGAACCAGCCGTACCTGGGGGCTCCGCCGGCGCGACGTAGAGTGCGCCAGCTCCCTTGGGCCCGTAGAACTTGTGGCCGGAAAGACTGAGCAGGTCGACGTGATCGTCGTGAACATGCAGCGGAACCTTGCCCACGGCCTGGGTCGCGTCGGTATGGAAAAGGATGCCGCGGTCGTGACAGAGCCGGCCGATCTCCCGGATCGGGTTGAGGGTGCCAACCTCGTTGTTGGCCGCCATCACCGAGACCAGAACAGTCTGTTCCGTGAGTGCCTCTGCCAGCGCCGCAACGGAAACCGTGCCAGTCTCGTCGCAGGGAACCACCGAGATGTCACACCCCTCGCGCCCCAGCCGCTTCATCGTGTCGAGCACCGCCTTGTGCTCGATCGCCGAGGTCACCAGGTGGCGGCCCTTGCGGCGCAGGGCCTCCGCGGCGCCCTTGATTGCAAGGTTGTCGGCCTCGGTCGCTCCCGAGGTGAAGAGGATCTCCTTGGCGTCGGCTCCAATCGCGCCGGCGACCTGCTCGCGGGCCCGTTCCACAGCCTCGGCGGCGTCCCAGCCAAAACGATGCGAGACGCTCGCGGCATTGCCGTAGATCTCGGTGAAGTAGGGGAGCATGGCCTCGACGACCCGGGGATCCGTCCGAGTGGTGGCGTGATTGTCGAGGTAGATTGGTAGCTTGAGCACGCGAACGTTCCAGGTGCCGTGGCAGTCGCATTCCCCGGGTGACCAGCGCAACTGCGGTTCCTTCATTGTAGCGCACCCGCCTTCGCAATTCAAGAAATCGCCAGGGGTTCGGGCGATTCGCGGATGCCGGCGGGCCGCGCCGATCCGGGTTGCCGGTTTTGCATGCTTGGGGTACAAGAGCGATCAGCGACGGACCGTACTTGCGACCGGAGCGCCACGCAAGGCAAGGCAAGGAGGCAGCGATGAGATACGACAAGAACCAGGCGGCCGCGGAATTCGTGCGCTGGAGTGAGAGTTATGATCGCAGCGTGCTCCAGTGGCTGCTTTTTGGCCCATCCCACCGGGTCTTGATCCGGCGGATCGCCGCGGTGGCCGGCAGCCAGCCATTCCATCTGCTTGATGTGGGGTGCGGGACCGGCCAGTTCGCGGCCCGGGTCAAGGCGGCACTGCCGAAGGCGCGCATTTGTGGAGTGGACCTGGTCCCGGAGATGCTGGCGCACGGCCGTCGCCGCTGGCAGTATCATGCGGGCGAGGTGTTCCCCCTTCAGGGTGATAGCGAGCGCCTGCCGTTTGCTTCGGGCACCTTCGACTTCGTCACCTGCGCCAACAGCTTCCATCATTATCCCAACCAGGCCCGGGCCGTGACCGAGATGCACCGGGTGCTGCGTCCCGGCGGGCGGCTGCTGCTGATCGACGGTTACCGCGACGCTCCCTGGGGCTGGTTCATCTACGATGTTTGCGTCAGCTTACGCGAAGGAGATGTTCACCACGCATCCTCGCGCCGGTTCCGGGAGCTAATGACCCGCGCCGGGCTTCAGGCGATTGCCCAGCGGGTCTTCCGCGGGTTCGCGCCCTTTCTGCTGAGTGAGGGGATCGTTCCGGAATCGATTCCCAGCATCCCCGCCCCGCATTTCCGCGTCCGCGAGGGTGCCATTGCCGCGGTCGACGCCTGACTGGCACTCATTCCAGAACTCCGCGCCATGCATGGTCCATCATTTTGAGACTCCCCGGAACTGGCTCCCACGAACGACCGTGGGAGCCCCGGAACTCACGCTCTGCGTCCTCCCCTTGACCTCACTCAGGAACGCCGGAGCTTCCAGGACCGCATTGCCACGCAGAGCGTGGTAACGAGCAATCGCGAGCTGAGACGCGGGAACTGTTTGCGTATCACCCCACCAGTTCACCGTTCGGTCGCCAGGGCCGTGGCCAGCCACGACCGGGCGTAAGCCCACTCGCGGAAGGCCGTCGCGCGAGAGATGCCCAGCGCTTCCGCGGCCTCGTCGATGGACAGACCGGCGAAAAGACGGCACCGCGCCACCTCGGCGGAAGACGGATCTTCTCTCGTCAGCCGCGCCAGGGCCGCGTCGACATCGAGCAGCAGATCACGATCGTGGTTGTTGGCCGTGCCTAGCTCGTCGAGCGCGACGGTCCTGGCCCCACGACCGCGCTTGATGGCCTTTCGACGACGGGCGTGGTCGACCAGGATGCGCTGCATGGCCGCAGCCGCGGCCCGGAAGAACACGCTGCGTTCCGCGAAGGCAGCGTCGCCCAGACGAATGTACGCCTCGTGCACGAGCGCCGTGGCGTCCAGCGAGTGCCCGTCCCGCTCGTGCTTCAGCCGGGCCGCGGCGAGCCGCTTGAGCTCGTCGTACACGACGGGAAAGAAGCCGTCCTCGGGCGGGGCCGCGCTCACTGCTTTACGCTTCCTGGCTGCGGGGCAGCCTTCTTCTCTTCCAGCTTCGCCCGCTCAGCCTTCCAGGCCTTGACCTCGTCGGACTTGCCGGTCGCCTCGCCCAGCGCGATCAGGCGGTCCAGCGCCTCGGCAAGCCGGGGACGATCGACCACGGGGATCGCGGGGGCCGACCGGGCCATGCCTTCGTAGCCGGCCCGCAGCAAAGGCGCCGCCTCAGCGGGCTTCTTTTGCGCCAGCAGGGCCCCTCCCAGGAGCGAGCGGACCTCGGCCGTCTGCCAGTGCTGCGGCTTGTCGACCTCGCGGATCGCCAGCGCCTCGCGGAGCATGGCCTCGGCACCGGTCCAGTCTCTCGCAGCCAGTCGCGACCGGCCCGAATCGGTCAGGGCCGCGGCCAAGGTCTCGCGGTCGCTCGGGTTCTTGCGGGCGGACTCGAGGGCGGCGTGGTACAGGGGTGTCGCCGCTTCGCGGTTGCCCTTGGCCTCCAGCACCCGGGCCAGGTCCAGCTCCGCGGCGATCGTGACCGGATCGTCGACCCCGCGGTACCTCCGGCAGTCGTCGAGGAGGCTCTGTTCGGCCGCAAGGGCGGCATCGAGCCGGCCCCGGACCAGGTCGAGCTCGGCGCGAGACGCCCGCGTGGAGAGTGTGTCGGGGTGTCCGTCACCCTTGACCTTTCGCCGCGCCGCAATCACCTCGTCGCAGAGCGCCGCGGCCCGGTCGAGTTGCCCGGAACTCGCCAGGCAATGCGCCTGCGTGTTCAGCTAATCGAGCGTCTGGGGGTGGTCGGGGCCCAGCTTCGACTTCGCCAGTGCGACGGCCTGCGCGGCGAGGCTCGACGGCACGCTCGACCTGGCCGGCCTGGGCATAGCTGTTCGCGAGGTTGCTCATGGTACTGAGCGTCTCGGGGTGGTCAGGACCAAGCTTCGCCTGCTGAAGCGTCAGGGTCTCCTCGCGAAGCTTCAGCGCGCGGTCGAACCGACCGGCCTGGGCATAGCTGTTCGCGAGGTTGCTCATGGTCCTGAGCGTCTCAGGGTGGTCGGGACCGAGCTTCGCCTGCTGAAGCGTCAGGGTCTCCATGAAGAGCTTCAGTGCCTGGTCGTTCTGGCCGGCCTGGGCATAGCTGACGGCGAGGTTGCTCATGGACCCCAGTGTCCTGGGGTGGTCGGGACCGAGTTTCGTTTTCATCAGCGCCAGGCCCTCCTCGTAGAGCTTCAGCGCCCGGTCGACCTGGCCGGCACGGAGATAGCTGCTGGCGAGGTTGAGCATGCTCCCGATGGTCTCAGGGTGGTCGGGGCCCAGTTTCGACCGCCGCAGCGTCAGCGTTTCCTCGTAGAGCTTCAGCGCCCGGTCGAGCTGACCGGCACGGAGACAGGTGCTGGCGAGGTTATTCATGGTCCTGAGCGTCTGGGGGTGGTCGGGACCGAGCTTTGCCTTCTGAAGCGTCAGCGTCTCCTCGTAGAGCTTCAATGCCCGGTCGAGCTGGCCGGCATAAAGATAGCTGCTGGCGACGCTCATCATGCTCATGAGCGTCTCGGGGTGGTCGGGCCCGAGCCTCGCCTTGCGAGTGCCCAGCGCCTTGCCGAAAACCTCGACCGCCGACCGGTACTCCCCGAGGCCCAGTAGCGACTGACCCAGCGTGCTCTGCATCGTTGCCACTTCCAGCGGATCTCCGATGGCCGAGCCTTCCACCTCCTTCACGGCCTTGACCAGGTTCTCCCGTAGCACGTCCTGGAGCGGCCGGCCCGACTCAGCGATCCTCCTGGGGTCCAGACCGGCGAAGATCGAGCCTAAGATCTCGTTCCCTTTCCGGGCGAAGGCCAGGTTCCGCTCGGCCTCCTGCTGCCGGCTCACCGCCAGCTCCTTCGCCTGCTGCTCGGCTGTGGCCGCCTCCTCGGCCCGGACCTTCTGTTGAATTGCCTCGTTCTTGGCGGCCTGCTCGGCCAGCGCGGAACGCCGGGCCATTACCAGCCCGATCGTCGTGCCCACCACGCCCAGCATCAGGGCCAGCAGCAGCAGCCCGGCCGCGGCCACCTGCACGCGGTTGCGACGGACGAACTTCCTCATCCGATACCCGGCCGTCGGCGGGCCGGCGGTGACCGGCTCGTGGTTGAGATGCTTTTCGATATCTTCGGCAAGGCTCACCGCCGTGGCGTAGCGCCGCTCGCGCTCCTTGGCCAGCGCCTTCATCACGATCCAGTCGAGCTCGCCGCGTACCAGCCGGGAGAGCCGCGCCGGATCGACCTGCCGCGTGGCTGCCAGGCTCGCAAGCGACCCCGAGATACTGATCCGGCTCGACGGCGTGGGCGGCTCGAACTCGCGGATCATCCGCAGCATCTCGTCCACCGCCGCGCGCTGGATCGACTCGCGGGCGATCGGCGTCGAGCCGGTCAAGAGCTCGAAGAGGATCACGCCCAGAGCGTAAATATCGGCCCGCGTGTCGATATCGAGCGCGCTCCAGTTCGCCTGCTCGGGGGCCATGTACAGCGGCGTCCCGGCCACGCTGCCAAACGCCGTGAACAGTGATTGCTCGGTGAGCCGAGTTCCGCTGGTGGCCTTGGCCAGGCCGAAGTCGATGATCTTGGGCACCGGCCTGTCGTCGTGGGCCTCGACCAGGATGTTCGAGGGCTTCAGGTCGCGGTGGATGATCCCTTTCTGGTGGGCGTGCTGGACGGCCTGGCAGACCTGGCGAAACAGGTTCAGCCGGGCGGTCAGGTCGAGGCGATGCAGGTCGCAATACTGCGTGATCGGGATCCCCTTCACCAGCTCCATCACGAAGAAGGGCCGGCCGTCGGCCGTCGTGCCCGCGTCGAGCACGCGGGCGATGTTGGGGTGTTCCATCAAGGCCAGGGCCTGGCGCTCGGACTCGAAGCGGGCCAGGACCTGCCGGGTATCCATCCCGCGCTTGATGAGCTTCAGTGCGACCATGCGGCGCACTGGCCTGAGCTGCTCGGCAAGGAAGACGGTGCCCATCCCGCCCTCGCCGATCTCCTGGCGGAGCTTGTAGCGGTCGGCGATGACGGTGTCGACGAGACCTTTGTCGTCCTCAGGGCGGTCGGTCGCTTCGGTCTCGTCGCCGCGAGACGTGCTGGTCGCGGAGGGATCAAGGTCGGCTGGGGCACCGAGCGGCTGGTCGAGAAACGGCGGAGGGGCATCGTACGCGGCCATCAGGGCGTTGAGCCGATCGCGGAGTTCCCTGTCTTGTCCGGCTTCTCGCTCGAGAAACGCCTGGCGCTCGGCCGGATCGGTGATCTCGACGGCGGACTGAAAGAGAGCCTTGACTCTGGCGTTGTCGATGGCCATGGACGGAAACCCTCCGGTAAGAAGTTATCCCTCATGGCGCACATTGGCCTCAATCCGTCTCAGGAAGAATCAAACTTCCCCGAGGGCAGCCCCGGACTTTTCTGATCGCGTACGGCGATCCGAAGGAGGCTGCGCCTTGACTCCGAGAGAATTCGAAGGATGCCAGTTGGGCCCATTCGTGGAGCGATCGAGCCTCATCGACTGACCTTCGTGTCCCACCACCAGAGCGGTGGCAGGGGCTTGCGGTCGGGCCAGACGCGGTCGAGCGTGTCGCCCTCGAAGAGCTCGCCGTTCTTCATCACGTAGCGGATCTCGCGGGTGTTGTGGATGTCGGCCAGGGGGTTCTTCCGGAACACCACCAGGTCCGCGAGCTTGCCCGGCTCGAGGCTGCCCAGGTCTTGCCCGTAGCCGATGGCCTCTGCGCCGTTCACGGTGGCGGCACGGAGCGCCTCCATCGGGGTCAAACCGCCGCTGGCCAGCGACCATAACTCCCAGTGGTAGCCGATCCCCTGCATCTCGCCGTGGCTGCCGATGCAGACGTGGCCGCCCGCCCGGAGGACCTTCGCGGCCGAGGCGGCGATCCTGGGAAAGATGTGCTCGTCCTTGTGGAACCAGGCGGAACGCCGGACTTTCTGGTCGAGCACGCTGTGAGGAATGAAGCGGCGAATCTTTGGATCGTCGTGGATGTCGGTCGTCGTGAAGTAGTAGGTTTCGCCCCACGGCCCGCCGTAGGCCACCAGCAGGGTGGGCGTGTAGGAGATCCCGGTTCGCGCGAACAGCTCGACCACGTCGGCGAAGAGCGGTACGACCGGCAAGCTGTGCTCGTTGCCGCTGAATCCATCCAGGGCGTGCGTCAGGTTCAGTTTCAGATCGAGACCCCCTTCCGTGGTGGGCATCACCTCATGCTTGCGGCAGGCCGCGACCATCCACTCGCGCTGGCGGCGATTGCCGATCATGTAGGACTTGAGAGTGTTCGTGCGAAAGTACTTCTTGTACCGGGCGACCACCGATTCGGCCTCGTCCGCCGACTGAAAGTCGGTGTCCGAGAACACTCCCGGACCGGTGGAGAAAGCCCGTGGCCCGACCAGCTCGCCTGCCTCGACCAGATCCTGGTAAGCGAACATGTCATTGGTCGACGTTTGCGGGTCTCGCCCCGTCGTCACGCCGTACGCGAGGTTGGCGAAGAAGCTCCAGTTTTGAAGGTCAAGTACGGCCCGTCGAATCTCCGTCCAGTGAGCATGCGTGTCGACGAAGCCGGGAGTGATCGTGGTGCCCGCGACGTCGATGATCGTCGCGCCAGGCGGCACACTGGCCTTGCCCGTCGGCCCCACGGCCACGATCCGATGGCCGCTCACGACGACGTCGCCGCCCTCGACCACCTCGTCGCCCCGCATCGTGATCACCCGGGCGCCGCGCAGCACGATCGACCCATGCGGGCTTGACCTGGGCCGTTCAATGACCACGGCGATCTCCTCCGCGGCCGGCGGCTTCTCCTGCTTCGGCGGGGCCGAGCTATCCTTTCCTTCCGGTTCTTCTCGCGGTGGTTCGAAGGCGATCGAGCGGAAGGGAAGGCGAAACAGGCTGGCGCCGAGGGCCCACGTCACTGTCTGGCCATCGTCGGCCCAGGCGAGATAGTCGGCCCCGATGTCGGTGAGCTTCTTGAGCGGAACGGGAGAGGCGTGCACGTCGACCGTGGGAGGCTCGCCGCCAAACCGCGGCAGCGCCATGAGATACACCTGGTTGGTCACCAGTGCCAGGGCCCAGCGGCCGTCGGGCCGCAGCAGGATGACCTCGGCGGGGACCGGGTTGTCGCCGAACATCATCTTCTTGCCAACCACCTTCAGGTGCGTACGGCGGTCGGTACCGTCGAACCGCATCGAGACCAGGCCGGCGGGCGTGGTGACATAGACGCGGTCCGGCTCGGGTCCAAAGTGAGGGGTACTCGCGCCCTGCGCCGGGCTGATGAGGTGCGTCTCTCCGCCGCCGGCCGGTACCCAGAGAAGATCGAGCCCGGCACTGGCGCCGAACTCCACGGCGTTCTCGACCTTCTCGCGGCGCGGGCGCGCAGCACGACCAGGCGCGAGCCGTCGGGCGTCCACACCGGGTCTCGATAAAAGGCCGGCACGCGGGTGAGTTGCTGCGGGGGCCCGGTACCGTCGGCCGGCCGTTTCCAGAGCTGGCCCCCGTCGGGCCCCCAGCTCACGTAGGCCAGCCACTTCCCATCCGGCGACCAGGTCGGGTGAAACTCGCGGGCATCATCGGCCGACAGCTGGACCGGCTTGCCGCCCGGCAGATCCATCACGTAGAGCCGCGTGAGGGCAGAGAACGCCAGCCGCTTGCCATCGCGCGAGGGCTCAGGATCCTGGATCAACCGCGCACGGATCGGACCGTCGTCCACCCGCGTGGGAAAGTTCAGCCGCGACCCCACCGGCTGCGAGACCTTCGCCTTGAAGGGAATGACCCGATCCGTGCCGGTCGCCAGCTCGACCCGATGAATCTTGCCTCCGTAACCGGCGATCACCGCCTTGCCGTCGGGAGTGAAGGCGTATCCGGGCAGCAGGTCGCGCGTGAAGCGAGACTCCTGCTCGTCGCGCTGGACCGGCAGCTTGAGCCAGCGTTCCTCGCCGCTTGCAAGTTCCCGCAGCCGCAGCCCGGTCTCGTTGTCGACGCGGGTTGCGTAAACGAGCCTGATTCCGTCCGGCGACAGCGCGGGGCGGAAGGCACTGCCGACCGCCTCGGTGATCGTATCTTCCGTGCCCGTCACCCGGTCCCTCCGGACAACCTGGGAGAGCGGAAAATTCAGGTTGTTGTATGCGTTGAACAGGCCTTCCCGTTTCGTGTAGTAAAAGTACGCCCCGTCCGCCGACGCCACGGCGCCGACCGCGTGCACGTAATCGTCCCGCCTGGCATCCGGCTTCGTCTTCCCCTTGGTCACCTGCACACCCGTGCCGCCCCTGGCGTGGTACATCCACAACTCAAAAGCGCCGATGGGTGCCTGATCCTGCGCGAGACGAGCACGTAATCACCCTCCGGCGTCCAGGACGGAGAGGTGAAGAGGCTTTGCCTGTCCTTCGAGAGCGGTCTCGGGCCCGATCCGTCAGCGCCGGCGATCCAGAGATTCTCAGAGCCGTCACGGTCGCTCACGAAGGCGAGCTGCTTGCCGTCGGGCGAGAACCGGGGCTGGCTGTCAAAGGCGAGACCCGTTGCGATCGCCTTCGCCTCGCCCCCCTCGATCGGCACCGTGTAGAGATCGCCCAGAAGCTCGAAAACGATCGTCTTGCCGTCGGGTGAGACATCGAGCGACACCCAGGTTCCTTCCTCGGTCGTGAACGCGATCGTCCTGTCCGGCTTCAGCGGCAGTTCCTTCTCCTCCGCTTTCTTGCTTGCGTCGGCGTCCCTGGGCGGTTCGAGCCACTCACGGGCATCGAGCGGCGGCGCAAGCGCGACCATGCTCGCCCAGCAGGCCAGGGCAAACGAGATCAGCAACCTCGGGCGATGAACTTGCAGCGTCATGGCGAGCGAACCTCGTCAAGTCCGATCCACGCAGGATGAGCCGAAAAACTCGCTTTATCTTCGCGAGGCAACCCAGATTAACACGGGGTGATGATACGTGGAAGTGGGCCAGGTTCATGAGCAGAAACCTGGCCGTCACTGCGCAACGAGCCGCCGTGCGCAGGGATAGGGATAGACATCGAGCAATTCCCCGGCGCTGTGGCGTGCCTGGATGCCCTGCCAGTACTGTGCCGTCAGGAGTTCGCGGTGGGCTCCCAGGAAGGCCTCGCGCAGCTCTCCCCCCAGGCCCAGGAAGTTGATGAATTCTTCGGGGAAGATGTCGCTGGGGCCAACGTAGAACCAGGGCTCGACGCCGCATTCCTCATCATCGTTCGAGGCCGTGGGCAGCTCGCGAAAATGGCAGTCCGTGACGAGGCAGAGCTCATCGTAATCGTAGAAGACCACGCGGCCGTGGCGGGTGACGCCGAAGTTCTTCAAGAGCAAGTCGCCGGGGAAGATGTTCGTGGCCGCCAGGTCGCGGACGGCCTGCCCGTAGTCGATGATCGCCTTGCGGGCGTCGTCCAGGCTGGATTCGCGGATGTACAGGTTCAGGGGCGTCATCCGCCGCTCCACGTAGACGTGCCGGATCTCCACCGTGCGCGGGCCAGTGGCCACCGTCTCGGCGGCCTCGCCGGCCAGCTCGCTCAGAAGCTCGGCGCGAAACGCTCGCGAGCGAACGCCAGGTGCTCGAATTCCTGGACGTCGGCCAGCCGCCCGGCGCGGTCGTGCTTGAAAACGAGCTGGTAACGGTCCATCACGTCCTGGCGGGATGAAGTCTTGGGATACGCGAAGCGGTCGCGAATCACCTTGAAGACGACGTCGAACGAGGGGAGCGTGAAGACGGACATCACCATGCCGCGGTCGCCGGGGGCAATCTCGAACAGGTCGCTCGATTCCTCGATGTGCCGCATCAGGTCCCGGTAAAGCTCGGTCTTGCCGTGCTTGTTGTAGCCGATGGCGATGTAAAGCTCGGCGAGCGGCTTGCGCGGCAGGAACGACTTGAGGAACATCACCAGGTCGCGCGGGCGCTCGACCTCCACGTGGAAGTAGGAGCGGGTGAAGCTGAAGATGATGCTCACCTCGTCGGCCGAGAGCAGCACCGCGTCGACGACGATGCCGCCCGGCTCATGATGGAGCGCCAGGGTCAGCGGCGTCACCTGCGCACCGCTACGGATCCGGCCTACCAGGTAGGCGCCCTGGTTGCGGTAGAAAACCGATGGAATCATGTCGATGGCGTCGATGGTGCCGGCCGCACCTGCCTTCCGCTGCTCACGCAGGATGGCGCGGGCCGCTCCTTGCGCGTTGCGCCGGAGGTCCTCGAAGGGCGCCTGGAATTCGCAGGCCGCGAGCATCTGCTCGACGACCTGCGGCAAGGACTCGCCGACCGGATATGACCGGTAGATCGGGGTGCCTGGGGCATGAGGCCGGGTATCGAAGTCGGAGCTGAGGAACTCGATCCGGGGGTCGACGCCGATGGTCGTGAAGATGCGCCGGCTGACCGAGTTGAAGAAGGTCTCGGCCAGCTCGATGTCCTCCCGGCGGGCGATCCGGTCGATGTAGGCCGACTTCATGGCGGCCCAGAGCTTCTTGTC
Organism: uncultured Planctomycetaceae bacterium; assembly: GCA_963833985.1. Classification (GTDB taxonomy): domain Bacteria; phylum Planctomycetota; class Planctomycetia; order Isosphaerales; family Isosphaeraceae; genus Aquisphaera. The sequence goes on along the minus strand of CAWIAD010000002.1, from coordinate 2,310,935 downwards.
CTTCTCAAAGGCGTCCAGGAGCCCACGGATCGTGGCGACGACCCTGGAAATCACCCGCCCGTACAGCTCCAGCCGCTCGAGCGCATCCTGCTGCATGCCGCGCCAGTCGCGGTTCTCGAACCGCACCCGGGCGCGGCGGGTGATGGCCAGGAAGCCGCAATCGTATTCCTGAAACGCCTCATGAATCGCCGCGGCGCCCTGCCTGGCCAGGCGATCGTGTGCCCTGGGGATCCACATGGGAACTTCCCCCCGGAACGCAGGCCCCAGGCAGTCAGTCCGCTCGGGGCTCACATGCTGGCGATCACCGCGTCGCCGAACGCGCTGCACTTCACCTGGGTGGCACCTTCCATGAGGCGGGCGAAGTCGTACGTGACGGTCTTCTTGCCGATGGCGCCATCCATGCCCTTGATGACCAGGTCGGCCGCCTCGGCCCAGCCCAGGTAGCGGAGCATCATCTCGCCGGAGAGGATCACCGAACCGGGGTTCACCTGGTCCAGGTTGGCGTACTTGGGGGCGGTGCCGTGGGTCGCCTCGAAGACGGCATGGCCCGTCTCATAGTTGATGTTCCCGCCCGGCGCGATGCCGATGCCGCCCACCTGCGCGGCCAGGGCGTCGGAAAGGTAATCGCCGTTGAGGTTGGGCGTCACGATCACGTCGAACTCGGAGGGCCGGGTGAGCACCTGCTGGAGCGTGATGTCGGCGATGGCGTCCTTGACCAGGACCTTGCCGGCGGCCAGGGCGGCCTTCTGCTCCTCGTTGGCCGCGCCCTCACCCTGCTGCGCCTTGGTCTTCTCCCAGGCGTTCCAGGAGCAGGTTTGACCGGCGAACTCGCGCTCGGCCAGCGCGTAGCCCCAGTTCCGGAACCCCCCCTCGGTGAACTTCATGATGTTTCCCTTGTGCACCAGGGTCACGCTCTTCCGCTTGTTGGCGATGGCGTACCGGACCGCCGAGCGCACCAGCCGCTCGGTCCCCTCGCTGGAGATCGGCTTGATGCCGATGGCCGCCGTCTCCGGGAAGCGGATCTTCTGGTACATGTTCGGGAAATTGTCCTTCAGGAACGTTATAACCTTCCGCGCATCGGCGCTGCCGGCCTCGAACTCGATGCCCGCGTACACGTCCTCGGTGTTCTCGCGGAAGATCACCATGTCGACCAGGTCGGGACGCTTCACCGGCGAGGGCACGCCCTGAAACCAGCGGACCGGCCGCAGGCAGACGTAGAGATCGAGCAACTGCCGCAGCGCCACGTTGAGCGAGCGGATGCCGCCGCCGATCGGTGTGGTGAGCGGCCCCTTGATGCCGACCAGGTACTCGCGGAAGGCGGCAACGGTCTCGTCCGGCAGCCAGGTCGAGAACTGGGTGTGGGCCTTCTCGCCGGCGTAGACCTCCATCCAGGCCATCTGCCGCTTGCCGCCGTACGCCTTCTGCACGGCCGCATCGAGCACGCGCACGCTCGCCCGCCAGATATCCGGCCCGGTGCCGTCGCCTTCGATGAACGGGATGATCGGATGATCGGGCACGCTCAGCTTGCCGTCGGCGATCGTCACCCGCGCCCCTCCGGCGGGCGGTTCCGGCTTCGGACTGGCCATCAACGAATCTCCTCTGCGGGCCTGGTGCGTCTCCGCGACGCGTCTCGTTGTCTGCTCACCCGGTCATCTTCCTGCCCTGCGATCGGAGTGTCAACGATCCCCCGATCCGAGTCGCCCTCGCCGCGGTCTCGACCGCAAGAGCCAGCCGCTCCAGGCTCTCACCGGACGTCCGGGACGACACGGCTCTCCCCCCTCCGGAATTGGGTTCGTTCTGCCCCCCCCAAAAAGCCAATTTCATGACGTAAACCCATGAGCCACATCAGCTAACAACTTTCAAGATTGGCTTCGTTCCGCGTCGTCCCAGATGCCCGTTTCTGGAACCTCGTAGGGTGGGTCAGCGCAGCGCAACCCACCATCTCTCAACCACTTGCGTGCAGCAACCTGCACCCGCCCCGCGGCGTCCGGGTCGAACTCTTCGTTCCCGGCCCCCTTGATCGTGTTCCGCCTGCTCGCGACCGCCCGACCCGCCGGCGTTCTCTCCCGAACTCCACCGGATCGTGCAATACGACCCTGCCGGGCACTCCCCGTCGCGAAATTGGGTTCGTTCCCGGTCGTCGCGGAACCCAATTTCATGACGTAAGTCCTTGTGGCGTAAGAGTTCGATGGATCATGAAAATTGGCTTCGCTCGGTGTTTTTCGTGCAGCACTGAGCAGGGCCACCAGTTCCGGCCGCGGCTCAAGCTACGGGCATCCTCGTCGATCGTGTGCGGTTCAAGCCGCGCGACGCTGCCCGCGCTGAGAATGCCCCCTATTGACAGCATCCGCTACGCGCGGCCGATCCATCTGCCTCCCTTGCGGTTTTTTTCCAGAATCTCCCATTTTTTTGAACTCATGCCTTCTGCTTCGGCCAGTTGCACTTGCTCCATGGTTGTTGACACTCACCGCTGCGCGTGTTACTGTCCGATGTGGTCTTGCGTACAGGTGCGCTGTTGATCGGGATGCACTGCCACCGGCTGGAGCCTGCCGGGTGCAGCCTCGACCCGCCGAACCTGCACGCAGACCAGGACCTTTTGCATTGCTTCTTCTTGCCACGACCATCGTTGTCGCACCCCCCCGCTATGATGAGGCCGGGCGAGGGGCGTTGCGTCAACGGCCGTGCAGCGAGAGGCGAGTTCCGGCCATGGCTGCGTTGCCAGTCCCTCTCTCTCTGCCTGTCCCTTTCCTTTCTCGCCATTCCCGTTTGCGGATTTTGCTTCGGCATTAGCCACGGACTTCTCCCCTGCGCTCGTCATCACAAGAATTCGTTGAGTGTGAGATGTGTATTGCCTTTACGATCTGCATGATTCATCAGCCTAGTTGTTGTTTCTTGCGGGATTTCTGAGTTGTCTTCTTTCTTGGTGACGTTCCCACCGGAGGCGTTTCGGGTCGCAACGGTGAATTCGGATCACCCGCCATGAACAAGTGCTGGATAACAAATGGCAGCACTTGGCCGTTTCGGCGATGTCTGGTTTCCCGCACCCTATCATCCCCAAGTCGTCCGGTTGATGCTTGGAGACCACCAGAGGCATCCATACCTAGGTCGCCGTAATTTGCTCGGATATTGCCTTCCACGCCTGATATCGCTCCAACAATGTCGGCATCCAGAACGAACGCAAGCATACCGCCGTGACGTACTGCGTTCGCATACTGCCCTCGCACGAACCGGAGCATTCCAAACCTTACATACTCGGCATGGTACGGTCGCACGCCGTCGCCACCCCGAACATTTAGCCGCTTACATTCCAGGGCAAAATAGATGTGCTCTCGTGGATACATGGGGGAGAACACTATATCCATTCGACCCTGATCCTGTCCGGCGGCTGGATCGAGTTCAACCAACTGCGTGTCGATCCGAAACGGAAGGTCGCAACTGTTCCTGGACTGCCTGAGTGCCCGGCACAAGGATACCGAGGCTGTGTCTTCCAGTTCATTTCCGGCTGGCGGCGGCATCGCTTCCCAAGTTTCGATCACGAGCGCGAGGATGGCAGGCACTTGCGACTCGATGAAATCGACCCACTCTTCGGGCGATCCTAGTGCTTTCATGCGCCCTCCTTGGATCGCATCAGGATCGTACCCGCGATTTCGTCGGCGTCGTTCATCGCAGCAGTTTGTGTCCAGTGCCGCTGGCTGATGGGCTTCACGATATAAAGCCGGTTGTTGTCGAATACGAGCAGGCCACGCACCACATCGAGTGTAGCTAGCCGTTGCGGATGAATCTTTCGCAGATGATCTAGCGCCTTCAGCAAGTCTTGCCCGTTGTCACTGGCCGATGGTTTAGCGTCGGTCCGGCTAACCTTCTCAAGGACGGCCATCCCGACTCCCATCGTATCGGAAGCGTACACGGCCCCCCGTACCTTGTATTCGCCTCGCTTGCCCCAGCCGTTAAGCATGGTGCACACACGGCTGCAATAGGCTTCTCGTTGCGAGGGGGTGCTGGGAGCAATGGTGGGAACGGGCATACGCTTTTGCGTGGGCTGAATGCTGGGGATGGTAACCTTCACCGTATCCTCGATGAGGGGCTTCTCCAGCGGGTGTATCTCGAAATACTCGTCGATCAATGGTGCAATCGCCGCATCTGCGGACTGAATAATCCCCAGACGATCTACAAAATCATCGGAAGACTTGCGGGCAGCGTCGTCCACAATCCCGGCGATCTTCTCAACGATTTGCCAGCATCGCTTTGGATTCGGCTGTTGATCCGGTAGCGGCATTGGGACGCGAAGGATTTCCTCAACGTGAACCTTCGGCCTGGCCACGCCCCAGCTGGAAGATGTATGGAACAAGAAGAATTTCGCCAGCGGAGATCGCAAATAGGCCGCGAGGAAGATGAGTAGATTGCGATCTTTCATCGGGCCGTGAATGCCTCGTAGTGCGTGCTGGAACGATACGTCGAAATCCGCGTAAGCAATGCTCGTGTAGCCCTCCGCTACAAGCACATGAGGCGACTGAAAAATCTGTGTACTCTGAATCAATCTGCGCACATCTACTTGTTTCGATGGAAGGGACTGGCAGTCACCCTCCAAAATAAAGAGATCAATCGTACTCGAAGTCGCAGGAATGAAGCGGCTTGATGGGAGTGTGAGCGACTTGCGTGAGCTTTCAGGATCGTTCTCGCCGAACGGCTGGAATCCAACGGCCATTAGCCAGGGCCTGTTGCTTTTACGTTCCCTTGGGCCACGCACGATATCGCGGAGCCGTGGATACAGCGAAAGCCTATCGATGAGGCGGAGTTCCCGAGGTGATGCCCAGAACCGTTGCTTCCAGAGTTGCGGAGCATCAGCGCTCTTCAAGTCTTGCAGAATGTCGCCAACAGTCAGCGCCGAACGGTCGTTCGGCCCAATCGTGATGACCTCTGTTCTTATTACCGTCCAATCTGTTTTAGGAACCCAGTATTCGATTGGGTGACGTGTGTCTAACGGTGGATTCTTCCCGTAACTCACGACGAGTGCCGGATGCACTGCCTTACCGAAGAGAAACCAGCGGAAGTCCGCAAGGTTTAAGATGCGAGTGATCGCATGCTGACTCACCCATGTGCTCTGGAACTCCAGAGCCGTGTGACTGTGATGGAATAACACACCGTGAGGTAGCACAAAGCAAACCGTGCCTTTCGACGAAACATGTTCGACAGCCTTCCAGACGAAGGCGGCGGCAATCTGTTTGTCGGGAATGGGCCTTTTATGGGAATTGCACCACTCGCCTGCGGGAGTGGAATCCGTCGCAGTGCTGCCCCACGGTGGGTTACCGATAACCAAGTCCATTTCCGTTGGGAAAGTGGCTGTCCCGTCGAAGAAGTCGGCACGCCGGATGTTCGCTAGCACGTTGTCTGTGGCAATCAGATTGGGCAAGAAACGGCCTTGCGCTTGATGCTCTTGGATGTCGCGGGGGGTGAGTTGATCAAGGTACGCGAGATAAAGGCTGAAGGCCGTAATTCGGCAGGCAGTCGGGTTAATATCCACGCCGAACAGGTTGTCGCGGAGCAACGCCATGAGTTCGCGGGCACGGCGAGGATTGCGGGCGTTCGGATTCTGTTGCTTCCACTCCTCCGCCATGCGGTTAAAGAGTCCGACGAGAAAGATTCCCGAACCGCAGGCAGGATCGAAGCACTTCTTCCCGATGATGGAGCTGATTCCATCCAGGGCCGTATCGAGTACAACTTCGGCCAGGAATCGAGGTGTGTAGAACGCACCGGCCTTTTCGTCGGATTCCTTTAAGAACTGCTCATAGATGGCGCTGATCGTTTCGATAGGGATGATGCTGAAATCATAAGGCCAGAACGTCTGCTGACCACCACGAACGGATGTGCCGTGGAAGAAGTCTTTAAGAGTCTTGATGTGCTGCTCTTGTACATACTCCGCTTCGACGTCTAAATCGTCGCTGAAGAGGTCACCATTAAAGTCCTTACCGAGTTTCTTGAACAGCCGGTAAAGCGATGTCTTGGCATCGGTCGCCGGTTGGATAGCAAGAACGTCCTTCAGATGTGATGCACCCTTGGCACCGATTCCCGACAGGTAGGTCGGCCCGATCACCTCGCGGTCAAACAGATAGCACGTGAATACGAGGCGGCAAAGGAGCGCGTCGAGTACATCCGTCGGAATTTTTCGCCGCGTTGCAGACACCAATGCCTCGCGGGTATCCGAGAGATTCTCTAACAAGGCACGATCGACACGGTGTTCTGGATTGAATGACCTCGGATTGTTGCGAAAGAACTCACCCGACTCCACGGAAGTCAGAAACTCGCGAAGGCCGGTCGCAACGCGGTCAAGCGTGGTGATAAGGCTCGGCATCGGATCGGCTAAACTAGCTCCAGGAACCGGCCTGGACATGCCGGAATATACATGAACTTTGTCGTTCGTGATTAGGACAAGGACTGGCGCGCCGCCGTGATTCCAAAACTTCTTGTGAAGTTTGTACACGGCTTCAGCAGTGATCTGTTTAATCAGCTTAAAGTAGACAATAGGCGAGTGGTCGGCACACAGCACGCCATCCAGTTCGAGCAACTCGAAGGCGCGCCGGAGCAAATGCGCCTGAGGTGTCGCTGGTTTCAGCTCGTCTTTGCTTGTGAAAAGACCGGGCGGCTGTCGTCCGTCGATCCCAAAGTCTTTCTTCCAATCTTTTGGGGGCGCGGTGGTCATTGGCGCGATGATCCCTTCCCGTTTGAAACCGTTGCGGGTTCTGCAAGAAGGTGATAAGCCCAACCGTCTGTGTGCTTTTCGGATCGGATGGAATAGCCGCGTTGCTTGAGGAAGTCGATGTCCCGGTAGATCGTCTGCTCCGAGACCTTCAACTGCTGGGCCAGGTCAGGCGACGAGAATTCGCCAGTGCGGATCAGCTCGATCAGCCGGTCGTGTCGGCTCGCGATTATCAGGGATCGCTCGTAGCGCATCGTTTCGTCTCCAAAACCATGTCTAACGCGCAGTGAGAGACTTGTCAATGCCCGATATTCTTGTGCCGTAAGACCTTACGAATTATCGGCTTCCGTCAGTGATCGGGCGTACACAGCAGAACAGAAATGAGGGAATGAAGCGGGACCCAGTGCGGAACTGGGGGTACTGGTTTCACCTCGGTACGACTTTGTCACGTTTACAAAAACCCTGTGGGTCGCGCTTAATCAGAGAGTCTTCGACTCGAATGCGCGGTACCTGGCGCAAGCGAGCCTTATAAGGCGTCAGTATATAGATGTGCCAAGGCAGCACCAGGGGGGATTTCCGAGAATCGGTAAGGTTCATCCCGAATCCCGAATTCCGCATCTCGTTCTCAAGGCGGGTTCAGTCCGTCGTCCTTGCGTTGCCGCTCAAGAATGATGCGTTCCTGGAAAGTTCTAGGCGGATCGGGGGACGAATTCTGTGTATGATCGTCCTCAGCCTCGGGTGCAACATCTGTCTCTGTCACGTGGGGAAATTGGTGTCTGGGGAAATTGGTGTCAGTTCATTTATTCTACGAAAGGTAAAGTGACATTGCGCAAGAAGCTCGGGGAGTGAAAACGGGACATAACTGATATTGACCACACGGCATTCTGGGTGCTGTATGTAATAGCAGCCAGGTGACTCGACGTAACGCTGTGATGAGGCTGACCAGGTCCTGTTCAGTGCCGTCCCGTTTTCCTGGCCCGATCGACGCGGACTGCCCGCCATCACATCGGAGCCGGGGAAAGGCCCGCGATCGGGCACGGTCCGGGGGACGGTCCTGTCGATGGATCCTTTCGACGACCCGCTCGAGGACTTCCAGGTGTCCATGCCGTGAGGCTGCTGCTCGATGCGCACACCCTGATCTGGGCAGCCGATGTGCGTGAGCACGCTAAACCGCCGCGGCCCCATTGAAGCCCGGCAGAGACGATCCCGCCTCCCGTGGCACCCCTGGCTTTCCGCGGCCTGAGAGTGGCGGCTCGGTCAGATCTCGTCCGATCGCCTGCGAATTTGCTGGATTTCCATCACATCATGCGCTTATCCTCTCAGGCGCACTTCACCGGTCGGCGCGTGACCGATCGATCGGACAGCTCCCGTTGCCCTGAACCTCGTCGGAGTTTCCCCATGCTTCGAGCCGGGCGAACACCGCTCTTTGCCGCTCTTCAACGCGCCTATCGGGAGGCCCGGCGGGCGAATCGTGCCGCGTCGGCTGCTTCTCTCCATTCGCCCGTGCCGCGGGGTGAGGCTCGATCACTCAGCCGTCGCCGGTTTGTGGCCGGAACGGCGGCAGGTGTGCTGGGGGCGTACACGGCCAGTCCGGCACGCGCCGGGCAGCGCAGCGCCCGCATCGCCGTTGTCGGCGCCGGGATCGCGGGCTTGAACGCCACATACCTGCTCTCGCAGGCGGGGTTCCACGTCACTCTCTACGAGGGCTCCGACCACATCGGCGGCCGGATCCAGACTGCGTACGGCAGCGTCGCCCCGCAGGTCTATACCGAGCTCGGCGGCGAGTTCATCGACAGCGACCACGCCGACATGCTCGGCCTCGCGTCCGCCTTCGGCTTTGGCCTCATCGACACCGGGGCCCCCAGCGAGGCCGGCCTCCAGATCGCCTATTACGCCCAGGGCAAGCTCTGGTCCAACGCCGAGGTCGTTGCCGCGTTTCAGAATCTGGCCACGATCGTCGAGAACGACGTCGCGCGCCTGAGCGGCCTGATCACCTATGAACATCATACGCCCTTTGACGTTCACCTCGATCGCACGCCGCTCTCGGCGTATCTCATGCAGAACCTCTCGGCCGACTGGCTGTATGAGATTCTCGAGGCCGCTTACGTCAACGAGTTCGGGCTCAACCTCGACGATCAGTCGAGCCTCAACTTCGTCCTGACGATCGGCACCGATACCTCAAACGGTTTCCAGATCTACGGAACCAGCGACCAGCGCTACAAGGTCCTGGGCGGGAACCAGCAGATCGTCGGCGCCCTGGCCGCCCAGGTTCCCGACCGTATTCAGCTCGGCCAGCGGCTCGTCGCGCTCGGCCGGCGCTCCGACGGTGCGTATGTGCTGACGTTCCAGAACGGCTCGGGAGCGACCACCACGGCAACCGCCGACTTCGTCGTGCTGGCCATTCCTTTTTCCATCCTCCGCCAGGTGGAGATCCATGTGGAGCTGCCGCCCATCAAGCGGAAGGCGATCAACCAGCTTGGCTACGGCGTTGACGCCAAGCTCATCCTCGGCTTTCAAAGCCGCGTCTGGCGCGCGCTGGGCTATGATGGCGACTCCTATGCGGATCTTCCCTACCAATCCGGCTGGGACAGCAGCCGCGAGCAGCCTGCCCCCAGCGGCGCGTACACGATCTACCCGGGCGGCGACCAGGCACTGGCGCTCCAGCCCGGCTCAGCCCTGGATCAGGCGAACCGGCTGCTGCCCGGCCTCGAAGACGTCTTTCCCGGCGTCACCGCGCAGTGGCTCGGCACGGCGCTGCGGGCTTACTGGCCCTCCAACCCGTTCGTCCTCGCAAGCTACGCCGGCTATTATCCCGGCCAGTGGACGTCGATCCGCGGCGCCGAGCCGCAGACCGTTGACCGCATCTACTTCGCCGGCGAGCACACGAGCCTGGACTGGCAGGGTTACATGAACGGTGGCGCGGAATCCGGCCGCGTCGCCGCTCAAAAACTCATCAGGCGCCTGCAATAGATGCAGAACCGGAAAGGAAACGGAGAAGAGCCGTGCCGGTTTCACCGTGACAAAGCATCTGGTTCAGATGGTTGGCCTGGCTGAGTTGGGCCGACTGATTTCCATGTTTCTGTGATTACAGATTTCCGCAATTCTTCAAGTTGGGCGTATTTCTGAATTCCGTACTGACCGGGATCAAACCCGCCAGTTCACGAGCGTCCGCGGATATCCGAACTGCTGGATACGCTGCTAATGGACCGTGTTGCCGGTTACCAGTTCCAGGCCGTGCACCAGGGCGATGGCGGCGATCATCGGATCGGCCAGGCCGATGGGCTGGCCTGTTCGTTCGAGATCGCCCCGTATGCGTCCGGCCATCTCGGCGGCGGACCGGCCGAACTCCAGCATCTCCTCGCTGGCGACATAGGTGAGCAGGTCGGGCGATCTTTTGAGGCCGTTGCACTTTCTGCAAGCCCTTGACCATCTCCATGACGGTGATGACGGAAAGGGTAAGGCGGCGATAGGCCTGGCGGTCGGTGCGGGCACTGGCAGTGAGGGTGGCGTTAACGGCCCGGAGCACCTCGGAATCCATATCCGTGTTGAGCAGGGCCTTATTCATCCAGCGCGCGCCTGAGCGTCCGCGTGCGACGGCTTTCCATGATGTCCTGGGTGACCTGTTCCAGCAGGTCGGCGTCCGCGTGCATCGCTCCAATGGAGCCAGGGCCGGGTGTGCTGCTCGGAACGTGCCTGCGGAGCTGCTCCAGGGCATCGCGGATGACGTCGTCCTCGGAGCGATAATGCCCGGCGACGACCTGGTCAAGGACGAACCGCTCGAACTGGGTGGCGAATGTATGGTCATGATATAGTTTTTCATTTGTTTTCAGCATATCACGGCGGTCTGGTATTGTCGAGCCGTCTATCTGGATGCACGCAGGCATTCATTGAGATGGGATAAGGTTTTCTCGCTGAGTGCCAGAACGGGTCGCACTTCGATCGGGGCGCCGATGCCGAGCTGTGACAAGCTCGTTGCGCCTCCGTTTCGGTTGCAAGTCTCATCCAGCTCACCGCGTCTCCGTTTCGATTCTGTCCCCACCGGCCGGTTCGACGGCCTGAACATGAACCTCGGCAACCTGTCGCGGCTTTCGAACGCCCAATCACGGTCGATCAGCCCGGAAAACTTCCACGGTGAGAAGGGCAAGGGCGGCATGGCGACCGAGGGCACCGGGGCCAGCGCCGCGCGCGACCTGGGCCGCACTCGCGAACTCAAAAGGACTTACGAACAGGGCAACCGGCTCGCGCAGCCGCGCAGACTTGTGTTTGTCTCACTGGCGTATTATGATGTCTGACAGATAACGAGCAACGGGGGCAAGTATGGAACGCATCAACGTCAGGGTCGACGAACGGCTCAAGAAAGAACTGGAAATCGAAGCCAGGGAGAAAGGCGTCAGTCCCTCGGCCGTCGTCCCCGAGGCGCTGGAGGAGCATATGCGCCGGCGGACGCCCGGCGAATCGGCCTACGACATTGCCAGTCGCCTCGGAATCCTCGGTTCGGCCCAGGGGCTGCCCGCCGACCTGAGCACCAACCCCCGGCACATGGAAGGCTTCGGGCGTGACTGACCATCGCGTGCTGATCGACACCGGTTCGCTGGTTGCTCTCTTCTGGAAAGACGACGCCCACCACCAGCGCTGCGCCGACACCTTGAAAACCTTGCGCGCGCCGCTCTTCACGTGCTGGCCAGTCATCGCCGAGGCAGCGTGGCTGCTCCGCGGCAGGCCCTTGAGCCTCTATCAACTTTTCGACGCGTTCGCGGGCGGTCTCTTTGCCCTGCTTCCGGCTGGATGCGGACGACTTGCCCGCCATCGCCACCATCATGCGGCGCTATGAGGACGCCAGGCTGCAATTTGCCGACGCCGCCCTCGGATACCTCGCCGAGCGCGAGAACATCCGCACCGTGTTTACCACCGATCGCCGGGATTTTTCAGTCATCCGCCTGAAACGAAACCGCCCGCTCACCCTTCTGCCAGGAACGTGACACCGGGACAGGAACGTGATCGCAGGCCGCGTCGAGCGCAACGGGGAATGTGCTTCATATTCGAGCGGTGCCGCTTTGGTCCTGACCACCTTGCCGAGAAACAAGCCGGACCCCCGTTCATGACTCTGCGACCACGCCTTGCCGTCTCAGGCCCCCGGTGGCAACGCAAATGCTCAACCCGCTGGCGGAAGAGGCGGCCGACCGTCTATTCTGCCGGACGATGAGAGCCCCGGAGGTCACGGGGCCCGGAAGGTATTTTGTTGGCCCACGAAGGGAGAACTCGATGCGCTGGCGTTTTTTCTGCGCAAGCCTTGCCATCTTGACCGGTAGTGCATGCACTCTCAGAGCCCAGACCGCGACCGGCCGGTTCGACGGCCTGAACGTGAACCTTGGCAATCTTTCGCGGCTCTCCGACGCGCAATCACGGTCGATCAGCCCGGAAAACTTCCACGGTGAAAAGGGCAAGGGCGGCATGGCGACCGAGGGCACCGGGGCCAGCGCCGCGCGCGACCTGGGCCGCACCTGGAAAGTTTCGCCCTCGGTGCGCATCAAGGCGAAGAGCACATTCACCATCGCCGACATCGACGGTCCTGGTGCCATCCAGCAAATCTGGATGACGCCCGCCCCGATCGACAAGACGCGCCAGTTCATCGTCCGTTTTTACTGGGACGGCGAGGCTGACGCCTCCGTGGAGGTTCCCATGGGCGACTTCTTTGCCTGCGGCTGGGGCAAGTACTGCCAGATCAATTCCCTGCCAGTGTGCGTGAACCCCGGCAGCGCCTTCAATTCCTACTGGAACATGCCCTTCCGCAAGAAGGCGAAGATCACGCTCGAGAACCTGGACGCGAAGGACATGACGCTGTACTACCAGGTGAACTACACGCTCACCGAGGTACCGGCCGACGCCGCTTACTTCCACGCCCAGTTCCGCCGGGTGCACAAGCTCTCGCCGAAGACGATGTACACGATCCTTGACGGCGTGCAGGGCAAGGGGCACTACGTGGGCACCTACCTGGCCTGGGAGGTGCGCAGTCCCGGCTGGTGGGGCGAAGGCGAGATCAAGTTTTACATGGATGGGGACCGCGAGTTTCCGACCATCTGCGGCACCGGTACCGAAGATTATTTCTGCGGCTCGTACAACTTCGAGAACCAGGAGACGCACCGCTACCAGACCTTCAGCACGCCCTACAGCGGCCTGGCGCAGGTGCTGCCGCCGGAGATCATCTACAAGCCGGGCCAGCGGTTCGGCCTCTATCGCTGGCACATTGCCGACCCGATCCGGTTCCAGACTGACCTGAAGGTGGACATTCAAGCCCTGGGCTGGCAGTCGGGCGGGTGCTATCTGCCGCTGGAAGACGACGTGGCCTCGGTGGCCTTCTGGTACCAGACCGAGCCGCACGCCAAGTTCCCGCCATTACCAAATGGCTCGGACCTCGAGGTTGGACCGATGAGGCTGGCGACGACGACCGGGAAGTAGGATTGATGACCTCCGCCCTCGGAACTTCAGCCGGGCGCGGTGGAAGCCAGGCTTCCGAGGGCGAGGTCGGCGGAATGAGCGAAGGCGCGGTCTCACGGTTTCCCGACTTCGGCCTCTTCCAGCGTCCACGTTAACTTGCGTCCGAGAGCCCTTGCATAGTTTCGCAGCGTAGCGACCGTCGGATTCGCAATCCTGCCTGTTTCCAGCTTGCTGATCGTGGCACGGTCCATACCCGTCCGCCGGGACATATCGGTCAGGCTCAGACCCTGTTGTTCGCGTACTCGACGGAGGCCGTCAAGGGCCGCGCTCAATTCCGGATCGCCACCTGGCGGATATTCCTGTTGATACGCCTCGATGTCACGGACCAGTTCCTCCTGGTACGCGAGGGTCGGTCGGTCGGCACGACGCGCCTCGATTGCGGCGTGTTGCTCCGGGGTCAGTGCGGCGTCCGCCAGTTGCCCCCGCGGGCGTTGGCCGTGATGGATCGGGATTACATTATCCATGGATTACTCCCCGATCTCGTAAGCGGACACCGGCCGCGCGATCACAATTCCGGCGGCCTCGTGGCGCACAGAGATTATAGCGGTCGGCATCGGCTGGAGGTCGTGATCTCACGTCCGGCCAGTGCGCTCAGGAATTCCCGAGGATGTTATCAGAAAGGGGTTTGCCCCTCACGTCCGGGATCCAGAAAGGGGTCGGCGAGCCACGGGTTTCGCAACGCATGAAAGCTGAAGCCCCTGTCCGGAGAAGCTTGCGGCTGGTATATCTGCTCATTCCCGGAGTGCGTAAGAGTGCACCCGGTGCACACCCCGGTGCCGCGTGTCCGTGCGTCGCGGCGTTTGTAGGCGGAGCGCGACTGTGGAGCTGCACTCGAGCGATGAGTTTTACCAATCCATCGACCGTGCCATCGGCGCGGTGGCCGATCCGTTTCTGGTCGTGAACCGCGGGGGCGCCGCCGATCTGGTGATGGGGCCGCTGGCGGCCGCGTCGGCCCTGGACCTTGAGCATCTTGTCGCCTTTGTTCCAGCCTGTCCGCTGGAACAACTGGGCGATCCCTCGTTTCGCGCCGCGCACGGGACGAGGCTGGCCTGCATGGCCGGTGCCATGGCCAACGGAATTGCCTCGGTCGAGGTCGTCGAGGCGATGGGTAAGGGCGGGATGCTGGGGATCTTCGGAGCGGCCGGGCTCTCGGTTGCCGCCGTCGACCACGCCATTGACCGCGTCGTCCGCGGCTCGGGCGGCCGCTATCCGTTCGGCTTCAACCTGATCCATAGTCCTCAGGAATCGGCGCACGAGGCGGCGATCGTCGATCTTTACCTGCGCCGGGGAATTCGACTGGTCGAAGCTTCGGCCTACCTCGATCTCACCCTGCCGCTGGTGAGGTACCGCGTGAGCGGCATCCAGCGCAACGGACAGGGACAGGTCGTGGCGCCCAACCGGGTCATCGCCAAGGTATCCCGGGTCGAGGTCGCCAGCAAGTTCCTGGCGCCTCCGCCGGAGCGCACGCTCCAGGAGCTGGTGCACCGGGGCGACATCACTCCCGAGCAGGCCGGCTGGGCCGCCCGCATCCCGATGGCGGAAGACCTGACCGCCGAGGCCGACTCCGGCGGCCATACCGATAACCAGCCGGCCATCGTGCTCATGCCCACCATGATCGCCCTGCGTGACCGCATGCAAGCACAATACAATTATGATTGCTCGTTGCGAGTGGGAGCGGCCGGCGGGATCTCGACGCCGTGGTCGGCGGCGGCGGCTCTGGCGATGGGCGCCTCGTACCTGGTGACCGGCTCGGTCAACCAGGCGTGCGCCGAGGCCGGCACCTCGGACGCCGTGCGGCAGATGCTCGCCAGGGCCCAGCAGGCGGATATTGCCATGGCTCCGGCGGCCGACATGTTCGAGATGGGTGTGAAGGTCCAGGTGCTCAAGCGTGGAACCATGTTCGCCATGCGGGCCGCGAAGCTGTACGAGCTGTACCGCAGCCACGAGCGCCTGGAGCAGCTACCCGAGTCCGACCGGGCGATGCTTGAAAAAACGCTCTTCCGTGCGCCCCTGGACGTGATCTGGGAACAGACCCGCGCCTTCTTCGCCAACCGCGATCCGAGCCAGATCGAGCGCGGCGAGCGTGATCCGAAACACAAGATGGCACTGATTTTCCGCTGGTACCTGGGTCAGTCCTCGCGGTGGGCCAATGCGGGCGAGCCGGGGCGGAACCTGGACTACCAGATCTGGTGCGGTCCAGCGATGGCGGCCTTCAATGATTGGGTGCGTGGCTCGTTCCTCGAGCAGCCGGAGAACCGCCGGGTGGTGGTCGTCGCGCTGAATATTCTTCATGGTGCGGCCGTGCTGACGCGAGCCCGGATGCTGGCGGCCCAGGGTGTGGCCCTGCCGCCTGGGAGGCCGCGACTGGCCCCCCTGGATCGCGCGAACATTGAGAAGAGCTCGCGAACTGCTTAGGATAGGGGCTCTTGCGCGAACCGATAACGTCCCAGGGTCCACGCCATCATCCTGCCCGCTGCGACGCTCGAAAGGGAACTGACTTGACTGAAGCCGATTCCCCGCAACCCGTTCCGGTGGCCATCATCGGAATGGGCTGCATGTTCCCCATGGCCGACGACCTGGCCCGCTTCTGGTTGAATATCCGTAACCGTGTGGATGCCATCACGGAGATTCCGCCGACCCACTGGCGGCCCGAGGACTACTGGCACAACGACCCCAAGGCCGCCGACCGGACCTATGCGCGGCGGGGCGGTTTCCTGACACCGGTCGATTTTCCGCTGCTCGATTTCGGCATCGCCCCACACACCGTGGACGCGACCGACACGACGCAGCTTCTGGGACTGCTGGTGGCCCGCGACGCCCTGAACGACGCCGGGTATGGCCCCAACCGCGAGCATGCGCGAGACCGCGTGAGCGTGATCCTGGGGGTGACCGGAACCCTCGAGCTGGTCATTCCCCTGGGTGCCAGGCTGGGGCACCCCATCTGGCGCCGCGCCCTGGAAGCAGAGGGTGTCGATGAGGCAACGACCGAAAACGTCGTCCGCCGCATCGCCGATTCGTACGTCGGCTGGCAGGAGAGCTCGTTTCCCGGCCTGCTGGGGAATGTGGCCGCCGGCCGGATCGCCAATCGCCTGGACCTGGGGGGCACCAACTGCGTTGTCGACGCCGCCTGCGCCAGCTCGCTTGGCGCGGTGAACCTGGCCATGCTCGAGCTGGCCGCCGGACGCTGCGACCTTGCCGTCTCCGGAGGGCTAGATACGTTCAATGACATTTTCATGTACATGTGCTTCAGCAAGACGCCCGCGCTGTCCCCCTCCGGCGACGCCCGGCCGTTCGACGCCTCGGCCGACGGCACGACGCTGGGCGAGGGCCTGGGGATCATGGTGCTGAAGCGGCTGGCCGACGCCCGCCGCGACGGCGACCGCATCTACGCGGTGATCCGGTCGATGGGGACATCGAGCGACGGCAAGGGCCAGGCCGTTTACGCGCCGAGCGCTGCCGGGCAGGTGAAGGCGTTGCGTCAGGCGTACGAGCTGGCCGGCGTATCGCCACGGTCGATCGAGCTGGTGGAGGCCCACGGCACGGGCACGCGGGTGGGCGATGCGATCGAGCTGGAAGCGCTCGAGCAGGTGTACCGGCAAGCCGGCGCGGGCGGGCCGTGGTGCGCGCTGGGGTCCGTGAAGTCGCAGGTGGGCCATACCAAGGCGGCCGCGGGTGCCGCGGGGCTGATCAAGGCGGCCCTGGCGCTGCACCACAAGGTCTTGCCGCCGACGATCAAGGTGGAGCAACCGATCGAGTCGCTCGCCTCGGGGACCTCGCCCTTCTACGTGAACGCCAGCAGCCGGCCGTGGCTGCCCGGCGGCGGCCACCCTCGCCGAGCGGCGGTCAGCGCCTTCGGGTTCGGCGGCAGCAATTTTCATTGCCTGCTGGAGGAGGCCGGCCCGGAACCGGCCGCCATCGACTGGGGCGGCGATGTGCAGATCCTGGCTTACTCGGACGCCGACCCGGTCCGCCTTGCCGAGCGGCTCCCCCGCTGGAAGGACGAGCCGCAGTGGAGCACGGTGCGGCAGGAAGCGGCTCAGAGCCGCGGGTCGTTTCGCGCCGAGCACGGGTTCCGGGTGCTCGTTGTGTGCCGGCGGGGAGGGCTCAAGCCCGCGAGGCTGATGGCGGCAGCCGCGGAGAAGCTCGAGCAGGTCGCACACGGCCGCACCCGGCCGGCAACGACCGGGGACCTGCGAGGCACCGGCCTCGACGGGGCCGCCGCTCGCTCGGTTTCCATGGGTTCCGGCCCGCAGCGCGGCGCGCTGGCGATGCTCTTTCCGGGCCAGGGATCCCAGGCCGTGGGCATGTTCTGCGACCTGGCCTGCCGGTTCCCGCACATGCAGGACGCACTGGCGCTCTGGAACGGCCTGGCCGGCGACGGCGAGCCAAGGCTGAGCGACCTGATCTATCCGCCGTCTTGTTTCCGGGATGACGACCGCCGCCGGCAGCACGAAATGCTGCGCGACACCCGTTTCGCTCAGCCTGCGCTGGGCGCGGTGTCGGTGGGGCTGTGGCGGATCCTCGAGGATTTCGGCGTCCGCCCCGCACTCGTTGGAGGGCACAGCTTCGGCGAATTGACCGCACTGCACGCGGCCGGCCGGCTCGACGCCGAGGCGCTGGCCCGGCTCTCGCGGCGCCGAGGCGCTCTCATGGCCGGGTGCGCGGGGGACGGCGACCCCGGGGCCATGCTGGCGGTCCTCGCACCGCTGGAGCAGGTGGCAAGGCTGATCGAGGAGTACGCCCTGGACGTGGTCGTCGCCAACAAGAACGCTCCGGCCCAGTGCGTCCTCGCCGGGCCTTCGGCGGAAATGGCACGCGCGGCGACGCTGCTGGGCGATGCCGGGGTGAGGACGACGCCGCTGGCGGTTTCGGCCGCGTTCCACAGCCGTCTGGTGGCCCGGGCCGAGGCCGGTCTGCGCGACTTCCTGACGAGCATCGAGGTCAAACCCGGTACGCTTCCCGTCATGAGCAACAGCACGGCTGCCCCCTACCCCGCCGATCCGGAAGCGGCCCGGGACCTACTGGCCGGACAGCTCGCGCGGCCCGTGGAATTCGTGGCCCAGGTCGAGGCGATGTACCAGATGGGGGCCCATACGTTTCTGGAAGTGGGACCGGGGACCCGGTTGACCGGACTGGTGCGGTCGATCCTCGATGGCCGGGAACACCATGCCATCGCCGTCCAGGGCTCCGCCGGAGACGGCGAGGACGAAGACCTCATCGGACTGGCCCTGGCCCTGGCGCGGCTGGCCGCGCTCGGCTTCCCCGTCAAGCTCTCTCGCTGGGATGATGCCCTTCCCGCGCCCGCGTCCCCGCCGGCGGCGAGGCGGAAGAGCCTGACAGTCAAGGTCTCTGGCGCCCATCCCACACCGTCCCGGACCGCACGGACTGCGCTCGCGACGACCGCTACCGGCCCGCGCGGGGTGCCGGAAGTCACCGCGCCCTCGACCGGTGAGCGGCCGGCGGCGGCGGCGCGGGATCGAGCGCCGAAGATTCTTGCGACCGCGGCACAGCCGCAGCATGCCGACGGCCATCACCACGCCGGTGAGCCTGTTTCTTTCGAGCGGACCATGAAACCTTCCGAGCTGAACATGCAGTCTGACGGCAACGGAAAGCCCGCCTCAGGTTCCACAGCCGCACGGGCCACGGCGGCCGCTGTCCCGGCTCGGGCCACGGCGACGGCAGCACACTTTGAACCCATGCCGGCCTCCGGCCAGACCGCGCTGGGCCTGGCCCTCCGCCAGACCCAGGACAACCTGCTCGCGCTACAGCGACTGGCCGAGCAGACGGCACAGTTGCACCGCCAGTTTCTGGAAGGGCAGGCCGCAACCCAGCAGACCTTCCAGTCCCTGCTCGAAAGGCAGCATCGGCTCACCGCGACCATGCTCGGCCAGAGCGCTGCTTTCCCCAGCAGCCCGCCGGAACCTGCCGCGCCCGCGGTGCTGGCAGGTCGAGACCTTGCGGTCGCTCCGCCGCTCAAACTCACGGAAGCCAAGGATCACAGGGGCGCCCTCGAAGCGGTGAACGGCCGGGCTCATTCGCAAGGCGCGGAAGCCGCCATGCACGGACCGGCAAGCGGGCCAGACCGGCCTGCCCCGCATGCTCAACCCCATGTCGTACCGGCACTCCTGGAGGTGGTGGCGGAGAAGACCGGGTACCCCGTCGAGATGCTCGAGCTCGACATGCTGCTGGATGATGACCTCGGCATCGACTCCATCAAACGCGTCGAGATCCTCTCCGCCATCCAGGACAGGCTCCCCGATGCACCACTCGTCGGGCCCGAACAGCTTGGCACTCTCCGCACGCTCCGACAGATCGCCGGATTCCTCGACCATCCGCAACCCGCGCACGCGGCCACAGCCGCTTTCACATCCGCCACGAGTTCTCCCTCCCGCAACGGCGACCAGCACACGATGGACCATGCCGCCCACTGCACCGCCGTACTCCTGGAGGTGGTGGCGGAGAAGACCGGCTACCCCGCCGAGATGCTCGAGCTCGACATGATGCTGGACGATGACCTCGGCATCGACTCCATCAAACGCGTCGAGATCCTCTCCGCCATCCAGGACAGGCTCCCCGATGCACCACTCGTCGGGCCCGAACAGCTTGGCACTCTCCGCACGCTCCGACAGATCGCCGGATTCCTCGACCATCCGCAACCCGCGCACGCGGCCACAGCCGCTTTCACATCCGCCACGAGTTCTCCCTCCCGCAACGGCGACCAGCACACGATGGACCATGCCGCCCACTGCACCGCCGTGCTCCTCGAGGTGGTGGCGGAGAAGACCGGCTACCCCGCCGAGATGCTCGAGCTCGACATGATGCTGGACGATGACCTCGGCATCGACTCCATCAAACGCGTCGAGATCCTCTCCGCCATCCAGGACAGGCTCCCCGATGCACCACTCGTCGGGCCCGAACAGCTTGGCACTCTCCGCACGCTCCGACAGATCGCCGGATTCCTCGACCATCCAACGGGCACCCCATCGGTCCCCGCGGAGGAAGGCCGAGCTGCTCAGGCGCCCGAACCCGCTCCCGCGGCAGCAGCCCCGGCCTCTGCACCGGCGGCCGGGCCAGTCCATGCGACGCTCGAATGCCTCGTGCCGCACGCGCGGCCGCTGGCCGATCCGCATCGTCGCGAGCGTCTGGCCCTTCCCCCCGGAAGCCTTTTGTGGCTGGTCGACGACCGGAGCCCGCTGACCCCGGCGCTGGTTCATCGGCTCACCGGCCTGGGACACGAGGTTCAGGTGATCGACCACGACGCCGCCACGCCTGCGCCGGCCGACAACCTGGCGGGCATGATCCTCCTTGCACCGCCTTCGGCAGCAGGGGTCGACCTGGTCAAGCACGCATTCCGGCTCATTCGTACCGCGGGTCCGGCACTGAGACGGCAAGCGGAGCGCGGTGGGGCGGTGCTGATGACCGTTTCCCGCCTGGACGGTCTCCTGGGTCTGAACGGCCTGGCCGGATCCATCAACCCCGTCTCGGGCGCGCTTGCGGGGCTCACGAAAACGGCAAGCCACGAATGGCCCGAGGTGCACTGCAAGGCCGTGGACCTGGACGCGTCGTTCCAGAGTCCGGAGGCCGCCGACCGGCTCGTCACCGAGCTCTTTTCCGGGGGCCCGGTCGAGGTCGGGTTGACCGCCCGCTCCACCTACGGAGTCGAGCTGGTGCCGCATGTCCGCCCCCAGCGCGAGGAAACGCCTCCGCCCGGGCTTCGAGAAGGCGACGTCGTGGTGATCAGCGGCGGAGCTCGGGGCATCACGGCGGAGGCCGCCCTGGAGCTTGCCCGGTCGAGCCGGCCGCGGCTGGTGCTGCTGGGCCGCACGCCGGAACCAGGCGAGGAGCCAGCCTGGCTGGCCGGGCTCCCGAGCGAAGCCGCGATCCGCAGGGCGATCCTCGAGCATGCCGAGAAACCGTGCCCGCCCCAGGCCGTGAACGAGCACCTGCGGCTGATCCTGTCTCAGCGGGAGATCCGCGGCAATCTGAAGCGGATTGCGGAGGCGGGTGCCGAGGTCAGCTATCACGCCGTCGACGTCCGCGACCGAGAGGCGGTGCACGGGCTGCTGGCCGCGGTGTGCCGGCAAGCCGGGCCGGTACGCGGTCTGGTCCACGGCGCGGGGGTCCTCGCGGACAGGCGGATCGAGGACCTCACGGACTCCCAGTTCGCGCAGGTCTTCGACACGAAGGTGGACGGACTGTGGTCGCTCATGGAAGCCGTGGACCCGCAGCAATTGCGATTTCTGGCCGTGTTCTCCTCGTCCACGGCGCGGTTCGGCCGCACCGGCCAGGCAGCGTATGCCGCCGCCAACGAGTGGCTCAACAAGTTTGCTCAGAAGCTGGCCCGTGAGCTGTCGTCCTGCCGGGTCGTGGCGTTCAACTGGGGCCCCTGGGACGGCGGCATGGTCACCGCCGCGCTCAAGCCCATGTTCGAGCGCGAGGGCCTGGGCCTGATTCCGCCTGGCGACGGAGCCAGGTTGCTCGTCCATGAGATCCAGAAGGGCGCTGAGCTTCCCGTGGAGCTTGTGGTGCTGGCCAGGGCCGCCAGCGAGCCGGACGCCGCGTCCGCCAGGACGCACGGACACGGCCATTCCCCGACGGCCGCACCCGCGCTGGAACCTCGCCCGACGACTCACCTCGAGCCGGTCTTCGAGCGGCGCATCGACATGGATGCTCTGCCGGTACTGCGCGACCATGTCATTGATGGCCACGCCGTACTGCCCATGGCGCTGATCCTGGAATGGCTGGCCGAAACCGCGGCGCACCGGCATCCGGGGTTGGTGGTGCAGAGCGTGGAAAACGTCAAGCTGCACAAGGGTGTGGTGCTGCGTGACCAAAGGGCCGTGACGGTCTCGCTCCGCGCGGACAAGGGCCAGCCCCGGGGCAACGCCTCGATCCTGGCGACCGTGGAGCTCCGCGGCATGCTCGGGAGCGGCCGCGAGATCACCCACGCGCGCGGTAGCGTGATGCTCGCGGCCCAGTACCCTGCCGGAGAGCGGCTGATCTGCGAAACCCGGCTTGCTCCCACGGCCACCGAGCACGCGGAGATCTATCGCCGGGTGCTTTTCCATGGGCCGGCCATGCAGGCGATCCAGCGCATCGACGGCTGGAATGACGGCCTGATCGCAGGCTGGGCCGCGACGTCGCCGCCGCCGGCCGCGTGGATCGAGCGTCCCTTGCGGCGCTCCTGGATCACCGATCCGCTGGCTATCGACGCGGCCTTTCAGCTGGTGGTACTGTGGACCCGCGAACACCTGGGATCCAATTCGCTGCCCACTGCGATTGGAGCGTACCGCCAGTTCCGCAAGGCGTTTCCCGCCCAGGGCGTTCGAGTCCTTGCCAGCGTGCGCGACCACTCCAGGCACCGGGCCGTGGCCGACATCGAGCTTGTCGACGCGGAGGGGAAGCTGGTGGCACGCATTGAAGGCTACGAGTGCGTGATCGACTCCGCGCTCAACCACGCATTCCGCCGCAACCGTCTCTCACAACTTGAAACCGCCTCGAGCTGATCGAGGCCCGGGCCGCCATGAGCACGCCAGACGACGCAGCAATCGCCATCGTCGGCTACGGGGGGACCTTCCCCGGAGCCGGCGGGCCGGATCAATTCTGGGCGAACATCGTCGGGGCCGTGGATGCCACCACGGAAGTACCCGCCGGCCGCTGGCTGCTCGATCCGTTGTGCGCCTGCGACCCTGAAGGACCGCGGCCCGACCGGGTGATTTCCACCCGAGGCGGCTTCGTCGGCGAGCTCGCTTGCGATCTCGACGGCCTGAACCTGGACCCCGGCCTGGTCGGTCGTCTCGACCCCGTCTTCCGGCTGGTCCTGCGTGGGGCACGGATGGCCTGGAGCTCGGCCGCGCACCGAAGGCGTGGACCGCAGCCGCTCGGGCGTGATCTTCGGCAACATCGTCCTCCCCACGGAGGGCTCTTCGGCGCACTCGCGGGAAGTCCTCGGCGCGTTCATCGAGAAAGCGCTCGGGGTGGACGATCCTGCCACGGGCAGGACGGAGCCCCTCGACGCCTTTCCGGCAGGCCTTCCCGCGGCGCTGGTGGCCCAGGCCCTTGGTCTGGGCGGCGTCCAGTTCACGCTCGACGCAGCCTGCGCCTCGTCGCTCTACGCGCTCAAGCTTGCCAGTGACGAGCTGCAATCAGGTCGAGCGGATCTCATGCTCACCGGTGGTGTCTCCCGGCCCGATCCGCTCTACACGCAGATGGGTTTCACACAGCTCCGGGCGCTCTCCGCAAGCGGCACGCCCGCGCCCTTCGACGCGGCCGCCGACGGCCTGGTCGTCGGCGAGGGCGCCGGGTTATTCGTGCTGAAACGGCTGGACGATGCCATCGCGGCCGGCGACACGATTCACGCGGTGATCCGGGGCATCGGCCTGTCCAACGACGTGCAGGGCGATCTGCTGGCTCCCAGCTCCGAGGGCCAGCTTCGTGCCCTCCGGGCGGCCTATGAGCAAGCGGCATGGAGCCCGTGGGACGTGGACCTGTTGGAATGCCACGCGACCGGCACGCCGCTGGGCGACGCGGTGGAAGTCGCCAGCCTGCGGCAACTCTGGGGCGATCCGGACGGCAACTGGCGGCCCGGCCAGTGCGTGATCGGCTCGGTGAAATCGAACGTGGGCCACATGCTCACCGCGGCCGGAGCCGCGGGCCTGGTCAAGCTGCTGCTGGCGCTGAAACACGGGATTCTGCCGCCGACGGCCAATCTGACCGCCACGGCCCCCCGGCTGGAACTTGGGGGAGCGCCTTCAGGGTCCTGACCTCGCCCGAGCCGTGGCCGCGCCGCGACCCCGCCCTGCCGCGCCGCGCCGCGCTCTCCGGCTTCGGCTTCGGCGGCATCAACGCACACGTCTTGATCGAGGAGTGGATCGAGCCCGCTGGTCGCAGCGACCGAGGCCCGCACTCCGGGCGCCGATCGCGCCTCGGCACGCCCCAGGCGACCAGGCCCGTGGCGATCGTGGGCATGGCGGCCCGGTTCGGCGGCGTGGCCGATCTGCGCGCGTTCCAGCAGCAGGTTCTCACACGCTCAAGATCCGCGGCCCCGCCGCCTGATGGGCGCTGGTGGGTCGTACCGGGGACAGAAGCAGCCGGCCACGACTCGTCGCTGGAGCCCTCCAGGTTCCCTGGCCATTACCTGGACGCCCTGCGCCTGAGGGCCGGCCGGTTCCGGATCCCCCCGCGTGAGCTGGAAGAGATGCTCCCCCAGCAGTCGCTCATGCTCGAGGTGGCCGCCGATGCCATCGAGAACGCGGGCGGTGCCGGCCGCTTGAGCCCGAGGAGCGGCGTGCTCATCGGCCTTGGGCTCGATCAGAACACCAACAATTACCAGCTTCGCTGGTGGATCGTCGCGCAGGCCGCGGCCTGGAACCGCCGGCTCGGGCTCGAGCTCACCGACGTCGACCTCGAAGCGTGGATCGACTCGCTCCAGCAGGCGGTCAGCCCCGCGCTCTCGGCGAACCGGACGATGGGCTCGCTGGGCGGGCTGGTGGCCAGCCGGATCGCCCGCGAGTACCGCATCGGCGGGCCCAGCTTCTCGGTCTCTTGCGACGAGAATTCGGGTACCCAGGCTCTCCAGGTGGCCGTGGACATGCTGCAACGGGGACAGCTTGACACAGCCATCGTCGGAGCGGTCGATCTGGCCGGCGACCTCCGCGCGGTGCTTGCGGCCAGCCGCATCGGAACGCTCCACAGTCCTGGCGAAGGCGCAGCCGCGCTGGTGCTCAAGCGCCTGGACGACGCATGCCGCGACGGCGACCGGGTGTACGCGGCGATTCGCGAGGCGCAGGCAGTCACGCGGTCAGCGATCGGCCCGGCCGAGGCCGATGAGACGATCCTCTCCTCGCACGGCAGCATCGGCTCGGTGGAGGCGGCGATCGGCCGACCGGGCGCAGCGACCGCACTCGCCGCGGTCGTCCGGGCGTCCCTGTGCGTCTACCAGCAGATGATTCCCGGGCACAAGGGTCCGGGAACGGCCCCGGTCGAGCCGCAGTTCTGGCTGGGCGACCCTGCCGAAGGCCCGCGCACGGCGCAGGTCCGAACCCGCGGGCTGGGCGGCACGGCACAGACTGTCACGCTCGAGGCCGTGAACGACGGCCGGCAACCGACCGGCGTGCTGGAGACCGAGCGTGCGCAGCCGCTTGGTGCGCGCGCGCTGGCGCTGTTCGCCCTGGAGGCGGACGATCGGGCAGGTCTGCGGGAACGGATCGAGCGGCTCGAGGCGCTGGCCGGGCCGAATGAAGACGCGCCGATCGAGGCACTCGCCCGCCGCTGGCACGAGCAGTCCCCGCTGGATTCCGCCGGGAGCTGGGCGCGGCGGTGATCGCGGCCTCGCCGGCGATGCTGCGCCGCGGTCTCGCGGAGCTCCGGCGGACGATCGCGGAAGCTCACGATCGCGGCACGGCCATGGGCGGACCCGGGGAGCCACTCGTCATTTCTCCCGGCCCGCCGCGAGGTGCAGCCGCTCGAGTCGCCTTCGTCTACCCCGGGCTCGGGAACGGCTTTCCGGGCATGGGACGCGCTCTCTCGGCGCTCTGGCCGCAGGTCTATCGCAGCCAGGAGGAACGCAGCCGCTCGCTGCGCGCTCAGCTTGCGACCGACGCCTGGTGGAACGCGGATGTGCCTCCGCGCGTCGTGGATCACCGCCAGTCGATCCTCAGCCAGGTGGCCGTTGGCAGCCTGGTGACCGACCTGCTCCTGAGCCTGGGAGTGCGGCCGCAAGGAGCCATTGGCTACAGCATGGGCGAATCGGCGGCCCTGGTGGCGCTCGGCGCGTGGACCGATCGGGATTTGCTGGCGCAAGCACTTCTGGCGTCGCCCCTGTTCGCCACCGAGCTGGCCGGTCCTTGCCTCGCGGCGCAAAGGGTCTGGAATCTTGATCCCGCGGAGCCGGTGGACTGGGTGGCCGGCATCGTCCCGCGCACGGCCGCCCTGGTCGAAACGGCACTCCGCGGTCGTGCACGGGTCTACGTCCTGATCAGGAACACTTCCGAGGAAACGGTGATCGGCGGCCAGCGGGCCGCGGTCCGCGCGGTTGTCGCCGCCCTGGGGTGCTCGTTCCTCGAGCTGCCGATGGTGAGCACGGTGCACTGCGAGATTGGCCGCGCCGTGGAGCAGGAGTACCGAGCCCTGCACGACCACCCCACGGAGTCGCCCGCGGACCTGGTCTTCTACAGTGGAGTGAGTTCCCGAGCGTATCGGCCGGACCGTAACCTGGCCGCCGATGCGATCACGGCCCAGGCGACGCAGGTCGTCGATTTCCCCGCGGTCATCGATCAGGCCTACGCGGACGGGTTCCGGGTGTTTCTGGAGATCGGGCCTGGCGGCTCGTGCACCCGGCTGATGGGACGGATCCTCGCCGGCAGGCCGCACCTGGCGCACGCCGTGTGTGCCCCCGCCCGCGACGCCCTGGAGACCGTGCTCGAAACCCTCGGCCGGCTGATCGCATGGCGTATTCCCGTCAACCTGCAATCACTCCACGGAGCGCCGACATCCGCGGCCGACCTGCTCCGCGAAACCGAGGAGACGATCTCCCGGAACGGCCGCCGGATCACCGTACCGCCCGGGCCCAGGCCCCCGCAGTTCCCTCCGCTGCCACGCCGCCGCAGAGCCAAGACGGCGCGGACCCCCGTGTTCGGCATCGCGGAAGAAAGCTCCGCGGCCCCCCCGCGCCCGCGGCCGGTGCCGCCAAGGGAAGCGACGCCGACGCCGGCGCTGGTACAGGCGCAGGCACGGGTACAGGTACAGGCACAGGCACAGCCGGCAGCGCATGAGCTGCCGCCTCTTGTCGAGCAACTGGCCAGGATGGAGGCCGCCACCGCCGGCGCCCACGGGGCTTACCTGGAGGTCTCGAGCCGTTTCGTCGCCCTCATGAGCGAGGGTCTGGCACACCAGATCAGTCTGGCGGAGAGACTCGCTGGCACGCAGCAGTCCAGGGAACGGGATGGCCCGTCGCTGGGAGCGATTGCTGCGGCGGAAGCCACCGCGTGCGTGCTGGACCGCAGCCAGTGCCTGGAGTTCGCCATCGGCTCGATCGCCCGCGTGCTGGGACCGGACTTCGCCCCGATCGACGGGCATCCCACGCGCGTCCGCCTCCCTGACGAGCCGCTCATGCTGGTGGACCGGATCACGGCGATCGAGGGCGAGCCCCGGTCGCTTTCCCACGGGCGCGTTGTCACCGAGCACGACATCCTGCCGGGCGACTGGTATCTCGACGCCGGCAAGATCCCTCCGTCCATCGCGATCGAGTCGGGGCAGGCGGATCTGTTCCTCTCGGCCTTCCTCGGCATCGACCTCGTCACGCAGGGACTGGCGGTGTACCGCCTGCTGGATGCCACCGTCACGTTCCACCGCGCCTTGCCGGGGCCTGGCCAGGTCATCCGTTACGACATCAAGATCACCCGGTTTTTCCGCCAGGGCGAGACGCACCTCTTCCGCTTCGAGTTCGACGGCACTGTGGACGGTGAGCCCCTCCTGTCGATGCGCGATGGCTGCGCGGGCTTCTTCTCGGCCGCGGAGCTTGCGGCGGGCAAGGGCGTGGTGCCCCGGCCGCTCGATGCGCGGCCTCGCGCCGGAGTCAAGCCCGCCGACTGGACCGACCTGGTTCCGCAACAAGCACAGGTGCTCGACGACGGCCAGATCGAGGCCCTCCGCCGGGGTGACCTCTCCGGCGCATTCGGAGCACCCTTCGACCGGATCAACCTGCGCGATCCTCTGCCCTTGCCCGGCGGACGCATGACGCTGGTCCACCGCGTGCTGGAGCTGAACCCGACCGGCGGCCGGTTCGGCCTGGGTCTGATCCGCGCCGAGGCGGACATCCACCCCGGCGACTGGTTCATGGTCTGCCACTTCGTGGACGACCGCGTGATGCCGGGGACCTTGATGTACGAGTGCTGTCTGCACACCCTGCGCATCTTGCTGATGCGTCTTGGCTGGATCGGCCAGAACGGGCGCGTCGCTTACGAGCCCTTGCCGGGCGTGGCCAACCGCTTGCGGTGCCGCGGGCAGGTCGTCGAGTCCACCCGGAAAGTGGTCTACGAGGTGACGGTCAAGGAGCTGGGCTACGGCCCGGAACCGTTCGCCATTGCCGATGCGCTCATGTACGCCGATGGCAAGCCGATCGTCGAGATCAGCGATATGGCCCTAAGGCTCTCGGGAACGAGCCGGAGCGAGCTGGAGCAGCTCTGGAAGCCCTGTCGCGAGCCGGCGCCGGCCGCAGCGCCGGTCCTTTATGGCAAGGAACAGATCCTCGCATTTGCCACGGGCAAGCCGTCGGCAGGCTTCGGCGATCGCTATCGCGTCTTCGACGACGGCCGGTTCATTGCCCGGCTGCCCCGGCCCCCCTACTCGTTCCTGGACCGGATCGTCGGCGTGCAGGGGGACGCATGGACCATGGCGGCAGGCACTTCCGCCGTGGCGGAATACGACATCCCGCCGGACGCATGGTACTTCCAGGCCGACCGGCAAGACCGCGTGCCCTACGCCGTGCTGCTGGAGGCGGCGCTCCAGGCATGCGGGTGGGTCTCCGCCTACATGGGCTCGGCGCTGGCCAGCGACCGTCCCCTCAAGTTCCGGAACCTGGGAGGGACGGCCTGCCAGCGTGCCCTGCTTGGTCCCACATCCGGCACGCTCACGACGGAGGTCAAGGCCACACAGATCACCCGTTCAGCCGGCATGATCCTCCAGCATTACGAGTTCCGCGTCTCGTGCCGCCAGGAACTCGTGTTCGAAGGAACCACCTATTTTGGGTTCTTCCATCCCGAGGCGCTGGCCGAACAGGTGGGCATCCGCGACGCGGCGCCGTATGCGTTGACGGAGGCGGAACGCGCCGCGGCGCTGGCGTTCCCGTTGCCCGATCAATCCCCCCTGCCCGACCCGCGGTGGCGCATGGTCCAGCGCATCGACTCCCTGGTCCGTGACGGCGGGCCGCAGAAACTCGGCGTCATCAACGGGTCCATCGACGTGGATCCGGCCGCATGGTTTTTCGAGGCGCACTTCCTGGGCGATCCGGTCTGGCCCGGATCATTGGGGTTGGAATCGTTGCTGCAACTGCTTAAAGTCATGGCCTTGGAGTTCTGGGGTAGAGAGGCGGGTGCCCGGTTCGAGTCGCCGGGGCTGGCAGACCCGCACTCCTGGGTCTACCGCGGCCAGGTCCTGGCGGCGAACCGGCAGGTGGAGACCCGGGCGGTGATCACCGGCCGCGACGACGCGCGGCGGTGGCTGAAGGCGGATGGTCATCTGCTCGTGGATGGCAAGGTCATCTATCAGATGAAGGATTTCACTCTCCGGATGGACGCGAACGAGAACGCTCCGACCGGCGTGAATTGACCACGGTGGGCGAAACTGGCTTGATGCGTTACTCGAAGGTTTACCTGGAAGCGATCGGCTACGAGCTGGCCCCCGTGGTGGTCTCATCCGCCGAGCTGGAGGCCCGGCTCGAGCCCGTCTACGAATCGCTGCACCTGAGCACGGGACAGCTCGAGGCCCTCACCGGAATCGTCGAACGGCGCTGGTGGGAAGAGGGCTACCGGCTTTCCGAGGGGGCCGCGGTGGCGGCCCGCCGCGCACTCGAAGGCGCCGATATCCGAGCCGAACAGATCGGCGCGCTGATCTACGGCGGCGTCTGCCGCGAGTATTTCGAGCCGGCCACAGCCTGCCGGATCGCCCACGAACTGGGAATCCGGGCGCGGCCAGCGTCTACGACATCAGCAACGCTTGCCTGGGAGTGCTCAACGGCATGGTCGAGGTCGCCAACCGGATCGAGCTCGGGCAGATCCGCGCGGGGCTGGTGGTGGCGAGCGAGACCGCCCGCGAGATCAACGACATCATGATCGAGCGGATGTGCCAGGACCGGAGCATGGAATTCTTCAAACGGTCGCTGGCAACGCTCACGGGCGGTTCGGGCGCCGTGGCCGTGCTGCTCTCCGATGGCTCGTTCTCCCGCGCGACGAGACACCGGCTCGCCGGCGGAGCGATGCAGTCGGCTCCTCAGTTTCACGGCCTCTGCCGCTGGGGGATCGAGGCCGTCGAGGCGGAGCTTCCGCACCAGTTCCTGCAATTCACCTCGACGGACTCGGCGGCCGTGCTCACCCATGGCGTCGAGCTGGGCACCCGCACCTGGCAGGCATTCCTGAGCACGCTGGGCTGGCAGAGGCCGCAGATCGACCGGGTGATCTGCCACCAGGTGGGTGCCTCGCATCGCGACACGATCCTTGGCTCGCTGGGCATCGCGACCGACAAGGATTATTCAACCTTCCCCTACCTGGGGAACATCGGCACGGTGTCGCTTCCCCTCACCGCGGCGCTGGCCGAGGATCGCGAGGTGGTGCAGCCCGGCCACCGCGTGGCCTTCCTGGGCATCGGCAGCGGGCTGAACTGCCTGATGCTGGGCGTGGACTGGTGACGTGACGCAACCCCTCAGGCGCGGGTCTCGCGCGAACTCGATGCCTTCCTCGCCGCCCATCCCGGCCGCGACTTCGACCGCTCGGGAATCAGGCTCCACTACCTCGACGAGGGCCAGGGCGAGCCTGTGATCATGGTCCACGGCAACCCCACCTGGTCGTTCCACTACCGGCGGCTCGTCGAGCGGCTCAGCACGGCTTACCGCACCATCGTGCCCGACCACGTTGGCTGCGGACTCTCCGACAAGCCGGATGATGCACATTATGCCTATACTCTGGCCAGCCGTGCCGATGACCTGGAGGCCTTGCTCGACCATCTGGGTGTGACCCGCCAGGTCACCCTCGTCCTGCACGACTGGGGCGGCATGATCGGCATGACCTACGCGGCGCGGCATCCCGAGCGGATCGCCCGGCTGGTGGTCATGAACACGGCAGCCTTCCACATGCCCGCCGCCAAGTCGCTCCCCTGGGCGCTCGGCATCTGCCGGAACTCGGCGCTGGGCGCCTGGATGGTCCGCGGCCTGAACGCCTTCGCACGCGGCACGGCCGTGATCGGCTGTACGCGCTGGAGGCTGCCGCGCGACCTGCGACGGGCTTATATCGCTCCGTATGATTCGTGGGAAAACCGGATCGCGATCCTCCGGTTTGTGCAGGACATTCCGCTCCGGCCCGGCGACAGGTCGTATGAGCTGGTCTCATGGGTGCAGAGCCGGCTCGACCAGCTTGCATCGATTCCCATGCTCATCGGCTGGGGCATGCGCGACTTCGTCTTCGACCATCACTTCCTGGACGAGTGGACCAGGCGTTTTCCGCACGCCGAGGTCCACCGCTTCGACAAGGCGGGCCATTACCTGCTGGAAGACGAACGCGAGGCAATGTCCGACCTGATCGAGAGGTTTCTCCAGAAACAGAAGGTCGATTCGCGACAGGCCCTACACCGGCAATCCGAGGTCAGTTAGCACTTGCCGCAGGTGGTTCACAACCGGCTCCTCCGAGCAGTGGACGGCGGCGAACTGGCGGCCCGCCTCGCTCATGCGCAGCAGCGCGCCGGGTCGTTCCAGAGCTCGCGCAGGCGCTCGGCCAGGGATGCGGCGTCGCCGGGAGGGACCAGCAGGCTGTTCACACCGTCCTGCACGTAATCGGAGACGCCCTCGGAGTTCGTGATGACCATCGTCTTGCCCAGGTGCATCGCCGCGACCAGGGTCACGTGACCGCAAGGAACCTCGGAGCCCGCCAGCGGCAGCACCATGAACCGGGAGAACCTGAGGATGTTGTTGGCGGCTCCGCCGGGGATGTTGTGGAGGAGGCGGACGTTGGCTGGAACTTCCAGACCCGCGACATTCTCCGGCCGCAGCACGGCGACGAGCGGGATCTCGGGAAGACGGGCCATCGCCGCGAACAGCGTGCGGTAATCACGCGCGTTGCCGCCCAGGGCACAGATGTAGTCGCCGGTTTCCAGTGGCTGGTCGGCCGGTTCGACCTGGGGTGGTCCTACTCCCCAGAGAACCACGTCGATACGCGCGGGATCAATGTCGAAATACCCCGAGTAAAGCGATCGCTCCATGGACGAATACGTGATGAAGCGATCGACGGAAGTGAACGACCGCGCCATCAGCCCGCGGAGTGGGCCGCGCGGCAGCGTTGTGTAATTGAAGCCCCAGGCGACGTGCGGAACGCGCAGCGCGCTGCAACCGCGCTGCCTGGGCACAGCGAAACGTGATCCGTGCGTCATGCGAGACGAGGAGAGCCGCGGGTGCGCGGGCGGCAGCATGGACGGATTCCCAGCAACTGCGCCAGTGTGCCAGCGCCGGACGCTGAATCTTCCGCTCCAGCCAGTTCCGCGGCCGGGGACCGTAGAACTCCCAGCGGATACGCGGGAATCGTGGGGCGAACCAGCGCCACGACGACTCCTTGATGATCGACGTGCACACGACCAGCGGAAGGCGTTCAACCCCCGCACGGACACCGTCGTCCGGATCGCATTGTTCTAAATTCATGAGAGAGACAATCTACGCTGAGAATCCCGGTGGATTCAGGACCGGGCTCACCGGGACGAGTTCGCGCGTCAGGGCCATCCAGGATACTCTGGAAGCCACGACCTCCATCGTTCCGGCCACTTTTCCTTCGAATGTCCATCTTAGTGGATTTCTTCGCGATGCCCAGAATTGTGGTGAACTCGCACTCGTTTTACTTCGAGGAAACCAGCCCAGAAGGTGAGCCGCTGGTGTTCCTGAGCGGCCTGGGCGGCGACCATCGGGCGTTCGGACTGGCCCAGAAGCACTTTGGCCCGCGCTATCGCACGCTGGCGTTCGATTCCCGCGACGTCGGCCAGAGCGATCGGTTCAGCGGCCCCTACACCACGTCCGACATGGCCGGCGACGTTGCGGGCTGGCTGGAAGCCCTCGGCGCACCGGCGGCGAACATCGTCGGGCACTCGCTTGGCGGCCTGGTGGCCCAGGAGCTGGCGCTGCGGCATCCCCGGCGCGTCCGCAGCCTGGTCCTGGCATCGACCCATGCCGGCGGCGACGCCTGGCGCAAGGCCGTGATCGAGTCATGGACGCTGCTGCGCCGGCAGGTTCCGATCGAGGTGTTCACCCGGGCGACCCTTCCCTGGCTGGTGGCTCCGGCCTTCTACCAGCACCCCAGCCAGGTCGAGGGCCTGGTCCGCTTCGCCGAGCACAACCGCTGGCCGCAGGATGCCGACGCGTTCGCCCGGCAGGCCCGCGCCGCGGCCGACCACGACACGCGCAGCCGCATCGACCAGATCGAGGTACCCTGCCTGGTGCTCGTCGGTGCGCTGGACCTGGTGAACCCCCCGCGCGTGGCTGCCCAGCTTGCCGAGGGCCTGAGCCATGCTCGCATGGTGGTTCTGCCGGAGGTCGGGCACCTGCCGCACGTGGAGGCCAAGAGCGCCTTCCGCGCCGAGCTCAAGCGGTTCCTTCATGAAAATAGTGCCTGAAGCCGTCGCGGCGAGCGCGCGCCGCTTTCCGTGCGATGCGATCTTGAGTGATCGATGCCTGTCGGGCACGATGGTTCGTTCCTGGCAAGGAGTTTGAGTTCATGAACTTTCCACGATCCAGCGGCATCTTGCTTCATCCCACGTCGCTGCCGGGACGCTTCGGCATCGGCGACCTGGGTCCGGGCGCGCACCGGTTTGTCGACTTCCTGGCCGAAACGGGCCAGCGCTGGTGGCAGGTCTTGCCACTCGGGCCGACCGGCGGCATGAATTCTCCGTATCAATCACACTCGTCGTTCGCGGGCAACCCGCTGCTGATCAGTCCCGAGGCGCTCGTCGAACGTGGGTGGCTGAAAGCGTCGGAACTTGCGGGACTGCCGTCCTTACCCGCGGAGCAGGTCGATTTCACGGCTGTGGCCGACCTCAAGCAGACGTTGCTGCGGCAGGCGTTCGAGGCGTTCTCCCAGGACGATC
Source organism: uncultured Planctomycetaceae bacterium (assembly GCA_963833985.1). Classification (GTDB taxonomy): domain Bacteria; phylum Planctomycetota; class Planctomycetia; order Isosphaerales; family Isosphaeraceae; genus Aquisphaera. Next base: position 2,276,917 of record CAWIAD010000002.1, on the reverse strand, counting down.
CGGAGTATCAGGCGTTCCTGGAAGCCAGCGCGCGCTGGATCGACGATTACGCCCTGTTCGTGGCGATCAAGGAGGCCACCGGGGGTAAGGCCTGGTTCCAGTGGGAGCCGCAGCTCGTCGCGCGCAAGCCAGCCGCCCTGGATCGCTGGCGCGACAAGCTCGAGGCCGGCATCCGCTATCACAAGTTTGTTCAGTACGTGTTCGAGCCTCCAGATGCAGTCGCTGCGCCGGAAGTGCGGCGAGAGAGACATCAAGCTGATCGGCGACATCCCGATCTTCGTCGCCCACGACAGTGCAGACGTGTGGGCCCGTCCGGAGCTGTTCTATCTGGACGCACGCGGCCGGACCACGGTCCAGTCGGGCGTGCCGCCCGATTACTTCAGCGCCACCGGACAGCTCTGGGGCAACCCGCTCTACCACTGGGAGGTTCACCAGCGCGAGGGCTTCTCCTGGTGGACGGAGCGGCTGACCGCCTTGCTGCACTGGGTCGATCTCATCCGCATCGATCACTTCCGCGGCTTCGAGGCCTACTGGACGGTGGATGGCAAGGCGAAGACCGCCGCCAGGGGGCAGTGGATCAAGGCCCCCGGGTCGGCCTTCTTCCAGGCGCTGCGCCAGCGCTTCGTGGACCTGCCGCTGATCGCCGAGGACCTGGGCGTGATCACGCCGGAGGTCGAGGCGCTGCGCGACGAGTTCGGCTTGCCCGGAATGCGTGTGCTCCAGTTCGGGTTCACTTCCAGCCCCGACGACGAGAAGCATCTGCCCCACCTGTTCGTGCCCCACTGCATTGTCTACACCGGCACGCACGATAACGACACGTCACGCGGCTGGATCACCAGCGAGCACGTGCAGACGACCCAGTCCAGAGAGCAGGTGCAGGCCGAGCGCGCCTACGCCCTGCGATACTCGGGCGGGTCGGTGAAGAACTTTCACTGGGACATGATTCGCCTCGCGCTCGGCTCGATCGCCGAGGTGGCGATCATCCCGATGCAGGACCTGCTTGGCCTGGACTCCCTGGCACGGATGAACATCCCCGGCAAGGCCGAGGGCAACTGGGGTTGGCGGTACCGGGCCGGCCAGCTCACGACCCGCGTGCAGGACCAGCTTGCCTCCCTGACGGCAGTGTATGGGCGCTGGAACGGGCCCATCCCCGCGCGGTTTGATCCTCACCATGCGAAGGCAAAGGACCACGCGGCCCTGACCCCCCACCCATCGCAGTCGGACGGTGCCCGGCGGAACCGTCTCTCTGCTCTGAAGCCTCGGGGAACCGGACGAAAGACGCCCGGCCGGAACGGCGCCGCGCGCACTTCCAGCAAGCCGACGACAGATGCGAAGGCCAGGGTTTCAAAGAACAAGGAAGACGGCGGGCGAAGCGAGCGCTAGACGGCCCCCTGGATGTACGAGAGGAGGTGGTGGTTCTCGGTCGCGACCTTCTCATACATGACCTTGATGACGTCGCCCACGGAGATGATACCCACGAGCGTACCGTCATGAACCACGGGAACCTTGGCGATCCTCCGCTCGCTCATCTGGCCCATGACGTCATTGACGTCATCGACGACATCGCAGGTGATCGGATCCGGAGTCATCACGTCCGAGATCCGCATTCGACCGAAGTTTTCACCTCGATTATGAATGATCCGGAGGACGTCGCGCTCGGCGAAGATTCCCACCATCCGGCCATTGTGATCGACGACGGGCAGCGATCCGATATTGTTCTGCACCAGCCGGGCAATCGCTTCATGAACCGTCGCTTCGGGATCGATCGAGATGATCTGCCTCCCCTTGGACTCCAGGATATCGCGGACGAGCATGGTGCGTCCTCCCCGAGGCAGAGACAAGCGCGCTGGGAGCCGAGAATCGCTCGCACGCCGCTTGGAACTGAGAAGTTGGATGTGAACGGCGACCGTATCCTGCCATCTTCCGTCCACCGTTTCAATTTCTTTTTGGCAGGATCTGAAAAATCCAGAGAATCCAGGATGTTCCCCCTTGTCCAGCCCTGAGGCCGAGTACGCCCCGCGAAGTTCCGGCCGGAGCCGGCGGTGGGCGCCGGTGCTTGCATGCCTGGCAACATTCGCCGTCCGGCTGATCGGCGTCCACCAACCGATCGCCGAGAACTACGTCGGCCGCCAGGTGCCCACGGCCATGGTCGCCCGCAACCTCGAACGCGGCTCGGGGTTCCTCCATCCGCAGCTCGACACGGCTCCCTTTCCGAATCTTTTCGTGGTCGAGCCGCCGGTTTACGAGGCCTTGGTCGTGGCGATCCGCAAGCTGACGGCGCTCGACCTGCCAGCCAGCGGACGGATCACCTCGGCACTGGCCACGGCGCTGGCCGCATGGGGGCTCTACGAACTGATCCGACGCCGCGATGGCGAACGGGTAGCGATTGCGGCCATGGTGGCGTTCTCTCTCTTGCCGGTGACGCTCCGATACGGCCGTTCCTTTCAGCCCGACGCGCTCATGCTGGGCGCCACGCTCGCGGGACTGGCGTGCTGGGACCGAAGCCGCGACGGAGGGACGACCCTGTGGCTGGTCGCTGGAGGGCTGCTGCTGGCCCTCGGGATTGCTGCCAAGATCACCGCGGCCCTGGTGCTGGCACCGCTCATGGCGGTCGTCATTCGACCGCGGCGGGCTGGCCCCATCCTGTTTGCCCTGTCCACGCTGGTGCCGGTCCTGCTCTGGTACGCCTGGGCGAACCATCTCATGTCAACCTCAGCCGGATCGCGCGCCTCGGTCGAAAATCGGGCCATCTGGATGAACGTCACGGGACTGGCGCCCTGGGCCGCGCGGCAACGTGGGCGTACGTCTGGCGATTCCTGGTCATCCGCGCCTTCACGCCGGTCGGGCTGGTCCTCGGTCTCTGGGGCCTCTGGCGGCCGCCGGCAGAGCCCCGGGAAGTGATGGCCGCCCGTCCCGGGCACAGGCCGCCTGATCTCTGGAAAGTTTGGGCAATCGCCTCGGGCGTTGCACTGGGGTTGCTGGCGGGCAAGCTCCATCACGAATACTACTGGCTGATTCTCGCCCCGGCGATCGCGGCTGGCATCGGCCGCGGCGCGGTGAGCCTGTCGCGCAGACCCCTGGCGGGCTGGCTCGTCGCCCTGCTCTTCTTGCTTTCCAGCGCGTACCTGTCACGTTCCACCTGGCAAACCCCGCCGGAATGGACGCAGATCGAAACCGCGGCGCGGAGCGTGCGGGAAGTGGTTCCCGACTCTGCCTTGCTGGCGGCCCCAGAGGCCTTGCTCTTCCAGGCCGATCGCCGCGGGTGCCGGCTGGAATTCACGCCCGCGGCCGCCCGGAGGGCCGCGGAGGAGTGGCCTGGAACAAGTCCGCAGGCCGTTGCCGAGCCGATCGATCTCATCGAGTTCTATCGGGCTCATGGGGCGCGGTTCTTCGCCGACGTGCCTCCGCAGGCGGAGGACGAACGGCGAATCGCCTTGCACGAAATGATCCGCAAGCGTTACAAGGTCAGGATGGATTCCCCATCCGTCCTCATCGCCGAACTTGAACCTCGCGAGACTGCCAGGAATGGCCACTGACGATCGCCCCGTCGTCGTCCCTGATTTTGCGGCCTGGAAGAATCAGGGCCGCAAGATCACGGTGCTGACGGCCTACGATTACCCGATGGCTCGCCTGCTGGACGCCGCGGGCGTCGACTGCCTGCTGGTCGGCGACTCGATGGGGACGACCGTGCAGGGCCATGACACCACGCTCCGCGTCACCCTGCCACAGATGCTCTACCATGCGGAGATGGTGGCCCGAGCGGCGCGGCGGGCACTGGTCGTGGCCGATCTGCCGTTCCTGTCGTATCACCTGTCCCCGCGCCAGGCCATCCGGTCCAGCGGCAAGATCCTCAAGCAAACCAATTGCCAGGCGGTGAAGCTGGAGGGGGGAGAACGGATGGCCGCAACGCTCAAGGCGGTGGTGGAGGCCGAGATCCCCGTGATGGCCCACATCGGCCTGACCCCGCAATCGATTCGCCGCCTCGGCAGCTACAAGGTCCAGCGCGCCGCGGACCTCCTGCGGGCCGACGCCCAGGCGGTGGCCGCGGCCGGCGCCTTCGCCGTGGTGCTGGAATGTGTTCCGGCCGAGATCGCCGCGCAGATCACGGCCGAGATCACCATTCCGACGATCGGCATCGGCGCGGGGAACGGCTGCGACGGCCAGGTGCTGGTCGTGCACGACATGCTGGGCCTGATGGAGGGCCCGCGTCCCAGGTTCGCCCGGCTCTACGCCGACCTTGGAGAAGCGATCCGCACGGCGGCCGCCGGCTACGTGCGGGACGTCAAGAGCGGTGAATTCCCCGGCTCCAGCGAAAGCTTCCGGTAGAGACACATCCGTTTTCATGTTTCACGTCACGCGCCCCAGGGAGTCTCCGTGATGAGCGCGCTTTCACACGAACAACTGGTGCAGAAGAAGTGTGCTCCCTGCGAGGGCGGCGTCGAGCCGCTGTCGCGCGAGCAGGCCGAGGAACAGTTGCGGCAGGTCGATGGATGGTCGCTTGCCCGGGACGGGCAGTCCATCCGCCGGGACTGGACCGCCAGAAACTTCATGGCCGCAATCGAATTCTTCAACAAGCTGGCCGCACTGGCCGAGGACGAAGGGCATCATCCCGACCTCCATCTCCAGGGCTACCGCCAGGTGAGCGTCGAGCTGACGACCCACGCCATTGGCGGCCTCAGCGAGAATGACTTCATCCTGGCCGCAAAGATCAACCAGATTCCCATCCAGGTCAAACGCTAAGCCGGTCGTCCGCACGCAGGATTTGACGCCTGCTACACAGCGACGCACGGGCAACCCGGGGCGTGAGAGTTAAGCGCCAGGTCTCGGATCCCCTACAAATTCGCCGCGACTGCCTTGCACAAAGGGATGAAGCTGCCAGAAGTGCAGAAGATCCTCGGTCACGTCCGTCTCCAGAAGGCGGCGATCCATCTCAACAATCGCGGATCTGCACATCCATCAAGAGTTTGAACGGAAGTGGTGACGATCCACTCATCCCCTGGTCATTCATCAGGCCGTGACGCGCGCCCAAACGATTCCGAGGTAACAGAATACCAAGCCAATTCTTGAGGCGTCGATGTTGGTGTTGGTATTATATTGCCAATGGTGAACAACGTGGGCGAGGCGTCGCGATGCACTTCGATCTCTGTGATTGGGAGAACGACGGAGACTCGCGGAGTAATACCCGCCACGTCGGCCATAACGGGGTGACGCCAAAGGAGTTTGAACAGGTTTTGACCACGGTCGCTCGTCGCAATATACAGACGAGCCGGTCGCACCCGGAGAACATGACGTGCGTCGGCAAGACGAACTCGGGCCGGAATCTGCGGATTGTGTTCCAACTCGACGAGTCCGACGACTTCATTTACGTGCGCCACGTATCCGCCTAAGAATCCGACGAATGAGGAGAGCGATCGCCATGCATCCCAGAACGCGAGAGCAGCTGGAAGGAATGACGCCGGAGCGTCGAGCCAAAGCCGAAGCACTGATGGCCAAGCATCGGACGGCGGAAGCTCGAGCCCGACAGTCCAAAGCGGTTGATGCGATCGAGACCGAAGTTGAAAAGACGGGCGGCATCACAACCGCCGACGGAACCTTCCATCGAATCCTGACCGCCCAATCGGTGGGTGTTGACCTGGCGCGGGTTGGACGTGAGTTGAGGGTCCGTCGTGAAGCGTTGGGGCTGTCGCTCGACGACGCGGCCCGATCTTCAGGGGTCGAGGGCAGCGCGCTGGCCAAGCTCGAACGTGGTGCCAACCCGAACCCCACGGTAAGAACACTGGCCAGGGTTGCTCATGCGTTGGGAGGCAGGATTGCGATCGGGTTTGAGCCGTTTCGCGAGTGAGCCGCACTGGAAACGCGACTCAACGAGATCGAGCCGGTGTTCCGGTGGGTGAAGTATCAGGAGTCGCCGCAACGGAGCCATACCAGTCGCGCCGGGCCGCGCACGGCGCTGGAGGACGGCTTCACGACCTACGGCCATGGCTTGAAGTCAAGAAGTCGAAAGAAACCGCGGCGTGCCGCAGAAGTTTCCAGGCCATTACCTCCAGTCGAGACGCCAATGGTCATCTCCTCAAGGACTCCAGAGGATCTTCCCAATCGCTGCCCTGTCTGTGGCTTCAGTTCAATTATTGAGCCGTCTCATGTGAGCGGTGATGCTCCGTGTCCGCAGTGTGGGACCCTGCTATCGTACTCGCGGAGAGATGAGAGGCGCAGTGATGACATGAGCGCCCGTACTCGTCTGGGATCGTTGAAGGAATACGGAGTCTGGCCAGCGCCGCAATTTGTTCACCCTGTTCCGGCTGAAAACTGGTGACGGCGTCTGGGACGCGGAACTTGACGGGTAAGCCAGGACATGCGGAATACAGGACGGATGAGAAGGACAGCGCGATGAGGCAGCTATTTCGGTGCTCAAGCAACATGCGTTTCGAGGATCGCGAAAGTCTGTTATGTTGCGTGCGCCACGGAAATCACTCACGGAGGGGGAACGGGTGCTAGGACCGATCAGTTCGATCGATGCCGTTCGAGGTGCCGTGGCGGAGGCTCGTCAGGGGGGCCAGCGGATCGGCCTGGTTCCGACAATGGGGGCCCTCCACGACGGGCATGTCCGCCTCATCGAGCGGTGCCGCGCCGAGGCCGGACTGGTGGTCGTGTCCATCTTCGTCAATCCCACGCAGTTCGGTCCCAGCGAGGACCTGGCGCGCTATCCCCGAACGCTCGCCGAGGATCTGCAAAAGTGCCAGGCCGCCGGCGCGGACCTCGTGTTCGTGCCAGCGGAGACCACGGTCTATCCGCGCGGCCGCGCGGCCACCTTCGTGGAGGTGCCCGGACTTTCCCATGTGCTCGAGGGAGCCAGCCGGCCGGTTCACTTCCGGGGCGTGGCCACCGTGGTGCTGGCACTCTTCGAGATCGTCCGTCCCGACATTGCCATCTTTGGCCAGAAAGATTTCCAGCAGCAATTGCTCATCCGTAGGATGGTCGGCGACCTGCATGTGCCCGTGGAGATCATCACGGCGCCCACGGTGCGCGAAGCCGACGGTCTGGCCATGAGCAGCCGGAACCGCTACCTCACCCCGGCCCAGCGGCAGTCGGCCGGCGTGCTCTACCGGGCCCTCTGCCGCGGCCGCGAGCTGGTTCTCCAGGGTGAACGCAGGGCCAATCGGGTTCGACAAGTCCTTGACGAAACGATATTATTGTGCGGGTCGGTCGAGGTGGACTACGTCGAGGTCGCCGATGCCGATTCGCTCGAGCCCCTCGACCTCATCGAGCCAGCGTGCCGGGTCGTGGCACTGGTGGCGGCGCGGGTCGGTTCAACCCGGCTGATCGACAATCTGCTCCTCCTGGAGTGAAACGGTCACGCACATGCGGATCACTTTGCTCAAAAGCAAGCTCCATCTTGCCACGGTGACCCGGAGCGACCTCAATTATCACGGCAGCTTGACCATCGACCCGAACCTCATGGATGCCGTGGGGCTGGTCGCCTACGAAGCGATCCTGGTCAGCAACGTGGCCACGGGCCTGCGTGCACAGACGTATGTGCTGCCGGGGCGGCGCGGCTCCGGCTCGATCGAGCTCAACGGCGCCATGGCGCGGCTTGGCGCCGTGGGTGACCGCGTCATCGTCATGGCCTTCGCCGAGCTGGAGCCAATGGAAGTGGAAAGCCATCACCCCCGGGTCGTGGCACTCGATCAGCACAACCACATCGTGCAGCAGATCGACTACCCGCCCATCGCCCAGGCGTGCGAGCCAGGGTTCTTCTCCGTGCTCGAATCGCGCTGACTCGGCCGGGCCGGGAACGCCCTGGAATCGAGCCGCGAATCGACCTTCCTCAATCGGAGGCCCATCCTGCATGCGGCAAGTCCTCTTCACCATTCCGATCTTCGGTGGCGTCAAGGTCTTCGGTTATGGTGCCATGCTCGTGCTCGCGTTCGTGGGCTCCACCTGGCTGGCAACCTGGCGCGCTCGCCGTGAACGGCTGAACCCCGAAGTGATCCTCGATATGGCGTTCTGGGTCTTCTTCTGCGGCCTCGTTGGCGCCCGGCTCTTCTATTGCATCCAGTACTGGGGACACGGTATCCACAGCGTGCTCGATGTCGTCCAGTACTGGAAGGGCGGCATTGTTTACTATGGCGGAATCCTGGGGGGCACAATCGCCTTTTTTGTTTACCGCAGATTCCGACCGTTTCCGCTTCGCCCTTATCTCGATGCGCAAGCGCCGGCGATCATGGTCGGGACGTTCTTCGGCCGGCTTGGCTGCTTCTTGAACGGCTGCTGCTACGGTGACGTCTGCGACCTTCCCTGGTCGGTGTCATTCCCCGTGGCGAGCCCTCCCTGGGATTACGAGGTCAGCCGCGGTTTGATCGAGAAGGCTGCCGCCGGGTCTCTTCCCCTGCATCCGACCCAGATTTATTCCGCGCTCGACTCCCTGGTGATCCTGGTGCTGCTCCAGGCGTTCTACCCACTCCGCAGGCGCGACGGCGAGGTGATGGGGCTGTTGATGGTCACCTACCCGGTCACGCGGTTCCTCATCGAGTACCTCCGCAACGATGAGGGAGTCTTCTACGCCGGGATGACCATCTCGCAGAACGTGAGCCTGGCGCTGCTGGCGTGCGGGTTTCTCTACTGGTTCTGGCTTTCGCGTCAGCCCCAGGGTTTGTACGCGGACACGCCCGGCCAGGGCGAGCCCCTGAGCCCGCAAGAAAATTCCTGAACCTCGAGCTCCGGGTCCCGCGATACGACCCGTCAGGCTCGGTCTCAAGGCACGGGGATGTGGTCGAGGATGCGGCCCAGGATATCGTCCGCGGAGAGCCCCTCGGCGTCGGCCTCGTAGCTGATCAGGATGCGATGCCGCATGATGTCGCGGGCGAGGGACTTGACGTCGTGCGGAGTGACATAGTCGCGGCCGGCCAGCAGCGCGTGGCCGCGTGCAGCGCGTATCAGTGCGATGGTGGCGCGAGGACTGGCGCCGAGCTCGAGCAGGGGAGCCAGCCCCAGACCGTAGGCGGTCGGGTCACGCGTCGCGCGGACGAGGTCCACGACGTAGGCCTTGATCGCCGGTGCCACCCGGATGGAAGCGGTCAGCTTGCGGAAGGCCATGACGTCCGCCGGTGTGAAGAGGGGGGGCTCATCTCCGGTCCAGGATTCGCTTTGGCGGCAGTTTTCCGCCACGCTGGGAATCTCGAGCATGGCCAGCTCCGAGTCCCGGTCGGGATAGCCGACGACGAGCTTCATCAGGAACCGGTCGAGCTGGGCCTCGGGCAAGGGATACGTGCCTTCGTGCTCGATGGGGTTCTGGGTGGCCAGGACCCAGAAGGTCTCGGGCAGGACGAGCGTCTCGTCGCCCACTGTGATTTGCCCTTCCTGCATGGCCTCCAGGAGTGCGCTTTGAACCTTCGCGGGGGCCCGGTTGATCTCGTCGGCCAGGAGCACGCTGGTGACGATGGGGCCGGGACGCACGTCGAACGCACCGGTGGCCGGGCGGTAGATCTGGGTGCCGGTCAGGTCGGCGGGTAGCAGGTCGGGAGTGAACTGAATGCGCCGGAATGGCAGGTCGAGCGCCTGGGCCAGGGCCCGCACGGCGCGGGTCTTGGCCAGGCCTGGAACGCCTTCGATGAGGACGTGGCCCCCGGCCAGAAGCGCGATGAGAAGGCGGTCGAGCAGGGTTCGCTGGCCTACGACCAGATGTTCGAGCCGCTCGATCAGACCGTTCAGTCCTGCCTGGGCGGACTCGATGGGCGAGTGAGCCAGCGAGGGATCGTCGGTGGTCATGAAAGAGCGGATCCCTCGCGGCCCTGTGTCTGTCCCATGGCCATTACGACTTGGACGCCCGCCGGCGCTCCATCAGCTTGCGGAGGATGTCGTTGGCCGCATCGCTGCTGTCCTTGAATTCCTGCTTGTGCGATCCGCCGCCAGTCCCGGCCTTGCCCTGATCTTTCTGGGCTTTCTTGGCGACATAGAACGGGTTATTCGGATCCATCAGTTCTTCTTCGATCTGAGGCTCCTCCTCCGCCTCGTCCTCGGCCTCCTCGTCGTTCTGCTCGTCGTTGCCGGCTTCGTCGTCCAGTTCCTCCTCAGCTTCCATCTCCTCTTGCTCGGGCTGGCGCTCATACTCGGTGTCATCGGCCACCGAGGGAGGTTTGGCCGGCTGGGGCCGGGGCGACTGGGAATCCTTGAAGGCGGTGATGGTGATCGTGTCGCCGCCGTACACGGCGGTCGGTTGGTCGGCGGATGCGCTGGAGTTGTCGCCGAAGAGCCAGGAGTCGATGTCCTCGGCGGGGACGTCATCCGGCGATGCCTTGGCCTTGGGCTGTGCTAGTGCCGGCGCGGCCGCCGGGCCCGCGGGTGCGGTGGCGGGCTTGGCGGCGGTTTGGGGAGCATCCTGAATGGAGACGGCGAACGTCAGCGGACCCACCTGGACAAGGTCGCGGTCCTTGAGAGCGCACGCGTCCGTGGTGAGCGCCTTGCCATTGACCAGGGTGCCGTTGCGGCTACCCAGATCGCGCACGATCAAGGCGCTGCCTTCCACGGTGAATTCCGCATGCTCCCGGCTGACCTGCTCGCTGTTCGGCCGGAGGTGGCACGTTTCACCGCGGCCGATCTTGAACTTGGGGCCAGCCAGGGGGATCACCTTCCCCTCGGGCTTCCCTCGGACGACAATCAACTGGACTTTCATGAAAACCGTCCCGACCTTGTGCGGTCAACAACGATGATGGCCAGCGTCAATTCGCAACACGGTATCCACTCACCGAACAGCAGCCCGCACGACGAGACCCGGACGTGCCCCAACGTCTCATAGCCCCGGCGCGGGGACCACCACCAAGGTCCCGGAACAGTTCGACGCGGGTCTGCCTGTACCATCCATTCTTTCCGGTTCCCATGCCGTTTCCATCACCCCGCCTGCATGCGAGATGACCAGGCGCTCCGCGTTTCTTCACGGGCCGTTCCGTACCGACCACTGGAGGTGTATCGTCCGCCTCACCCAAACGAAGTGCTCTGGACAGAGTTTCCGCCCAGGCGTCGGTTCCATTGTAACTGAATGTTTCGGCGTTCCAAGATCCCTGGGAGAGTTGCGCGCGTTGGATTTTCGGAACAGAGCGGCTGGGAGGCCGATTGTACTGAACAGTACTGAGCACGTGCACGCACCCAAGGCAGATCAGCGCCGTGCGGTCCACTCCGCCGTTTCGTAGACCCGATGCTCCAGTTCGCTGGCCCTGCGGCGGATGACGCCCGGCACTTCTTCCATGACCCCGTCCAGGCCGAGTGCCCGCAGGATCGCCTCCTGGATCAGCCCGTTCCAGAACCGCGGATCGGGCGAAACACCGGCCAGGTCTGCGATCCCCGGCAATTCGGGAGTTCGTCCGGATTGCTCCAGCAGCAGCGACCCATGTTGCAAGATGGCCTGCTGGCGGCGCCGCTGCGCGCTGCCAACGACCTTGCGGCCGTCCACAATGAGGTCCTCCGGATCGCCGTCCGTGAAGCAGAGAAGCGGCCGGGTAGAACCCGTGCTTCGATGTCGCGGCTGGACCAGATCCACCTGCGTGTCGGCCCGGCGCCGGGCGTCCACGCCGTGCCCCCGCAAGACGGTCGCAATGGCCAGGTGCACACACTGATAGAGCACCCGGCTGGGCCTGGCATGAGGATGGTCCGCGGGCAGGACCAGGGCGTAGGTCAGCTCGCGATCATGCCAGATCGCCCCGCCTCCCGTGGGGCGGCGAACCACGGGAACATCGCGCCACCGCGGCTGGGCAATCGCCTCTTCCAGCGCCTGGAAGTAACCCAGGCTCAGTGTCGGCTCGATCCATCCATATGTCCGCAGGAGCGCTGCGCCGGGAGACCCGGCGGCATGGTCGAGGAGGGCCTCGTCGAGCGCCATGTTGGCTGGCCCGCCGCGGAGTTCATAGGGTAACTGAAAGCAGAGGAGGCTCACGTGTGCGTTCGGAAGCAAGGCATACAAGGAAGTCTCGACCGTCGTCTTGTGCAGAGAATTCATCATGCCGGCGCCCGGCCGTGATGGGAAGCGGGCAAAGGAAATCCAGCACAGGCCGGCACACCATGCCGATCGGGCCCGACGTGCGACGCGGACCATGATGTTCCCGTGTTCCTCATCCCTTGCGTGATCGGTGGAGCGATGCTAACCTATCTCCAGACGGGGTTTCGAACGCATGGCTCGACCGTGAACCGGGGCGGCAGAAGATCCGCCGAACCACTCCCGCAACATGCTTCCGATGCGAGGGACGGTCGCGTCCTTGGAAACCTTGTGACGGAGCCGGCCGATGGGTGATTATCTCCGCCTGTTGACCGTCAATGACCGGGATGTTCCGCTGGCTGCGCTCCAGCGTGCCGTTCCTTTCGGCGCTGTCTGGTCGGTCGATCACCCCGGGATGCTCGGGAACTACCTTGCCATTGGCCCGGAACCCAACGAGCAACATAACCTCTGGGCCACCGTTGAACGCAACCCAGTCGGCCCGAACACTTTAGGTGCCGAGGAAGTTGCAGAATTCATTGATAGCCTGGATTCCGGGGGCCCGCCATCGGCCGTGCGCTGGCTGAGCGACTACCTCGAGACGACCCGGGCCATCTACGCGATCCGGATTTATCCCGATGCCATCCTGGCTCATCCCGACGCGCTGGACGCGGTTTACGCGGTTCGCACCGCGCTGCATGACGCCGTCGGGGGGATCGGCCAGTGGGACGGCCACGGGTTCACCAACGAGGCAGACCGACTCGTCTGGTGCGACCCGCGGATGAACCTCCAGGGCAAGACCCGGGCCGCCGTGCTCGACGAATCAACAGGCAAGTGGATTCCGTTCGAACTGGACCTCGACAACCGCGACGAGCTCAATGCATTCCTGCGCGGCGACATCCCCAGGAACCAGCGCCGGCCCCCCGCCACGCCCCTCGTGACCCCCGCCTCCATGCCCTCGCAGTCCCCACCGAGCAAGTCCATGCACTTGCGGACGGCCGGCTTGCCACGCGCGGTCCAGGCCGCTGATTCCTTCCGGACCGCGCCGCTGAAATGGCCTGATGAACATCAAATCAATCCTGACGATCCGGGGCGGGGCGGGGCGCCGCCCTGCTCGCCGTCGCATTCTTACTGGTGAGCGCACATGCCTCGTACGCTGAGGACTGGGGCGCGTATGCGCTGATCCCCGCGAGCGCCCCCTGGCTCGTACTCGAAGCCAGGGCTCCCGAGGCGAGCGCCGGAACGCCGGTCTCGATCGGCAAGCCGGATGGATCAGACAGGCAAAAATGGATCATCACGCCCAGGGGCGACGGCTCCTGTTCCGTCAGGCCATTTTCCGGCGGCAAGCTCGTACTGGCCGCGGCGCGGGGCGGCACCACGATGGGCACACCCATCGTGCTGGAAGCCGACTCATCGCGGCCATGGCAGGCGTGGACGCTCCGGAAGAACGAGAACGGGTCCTACTGCTTGCTTGCCGGACATGCCCCGGAGAAGGGCCTCGATCACCTGGGCGGCCGGCCCGAACCCGGGGCGGTCATCGATCTCTGGGGGAACCAGAACGGCGATCCCCACCTCGAGTGGATCATCAAGCCGCTGGCCGGCTCGCCGGGGCCGTTCAGCACGGGTGAGGGCGCATCGCCGGGTGGAAACTACATGGCACCAGGCATCCACCCGGAAGCCATTCGCCAGGGCCAGCTCAAGCGGTGCACCTTCTCCGGCAGCACGATCTTTCCGGGCACCCGGCGAGAGGTGACCGTCTTCATCCCGGCCCAGTACGACGGCGCTCAGCCGGCCTGCGTCTACGTCAGGACCGACGGATACGATCCGGCGGAAAAACCCCTGCTGGAGACTCTCATCGCCACTGGCGAAATGCCCGTGACCATCGCGGTGTTCGTGCCGCCGGGAGAACTCAAGGCTCCCGTCCGGGGGACCAGCGCCCGCCGCAACCGCTGCTTCGAGTACGACGGCATGGGCGACAACAACGTCCGGTTCCTGGTCGATGAGCTCCTGCCCTTTGTCGCCGACACGCTCCGGCTCAAACTCTCGACAAGCGGCAACGACCGCTGCATCGCCGGCGGCAGCAGTGGCGGGATTGCCGCCTTCAACGCGGCCTGGGAACGTCCCGATGCGTTCAGTCGCGTTTATGCTTGCAGCGGTAGTTTCGTGGCCTTCCGGGGCGGAAATGAATTCCCCACGCTGGTCCGCAAGTTCGAGGCAAGGCCCCTCCGCGCGTTCCTCACCACCGGCACGCGCGACATGGAAAACTTCGCCGGGGACTGGTTCCTGCTTGATCAGGAGATGGACAAGGCGCTGAAATTCTCGGGTTACGATTATCGGTTCCGGGTCCTGAACGGAGGCCACGGCGCGGGCTACCACAACCTCTACCGCGAGGCGATGAGCTTTCTCTGGAAAGGCTGGCCGAGGCCGGTGAGCGCAGGGTCGAGTGCCCCGCGGGTCCGTGACATCATCCTTCCGGGCGAGCCCTGGCGCGTGGCCGCGCCAACCGGCACGGGGCAACCGGACCGGCCTGCAACGAACGCGGCGAAGTCTTCTTTGTCGAGGAAGTCGACAGCAAGGTTTTTCGCATCGGGCTGGACGGCTCGATCCGCGAGTTCATTGCCGACTCCAGTCATGCCAGCGGTCTTACGGTTGGCCCGGCAGGTGAGCTCTTCACCGTTTCCAGCCAGACCGGAAAAGTCATGAAATACGACGCGTCCGCGCGGCAAGCCTGGTGGCCGACGGCCTCAGCGGAGAGCACCTCCTGGCCGCGCCCGGCGGCGGTCTTTACGTCACCACGAACAGGTTCGCAATGGACAGTACCGGTGAGGTGTGGTTCCTGAAAGCCGGCGGGAGGACCCTGGTCGACGCCGGTTTGAAGCGCGCCGCCGGGCTGGCCTATCGACCCGACCAGTGGCTGCTATCCGTGGCCGATGAGCGTTCCCGGTGGGTGTACAGCTACCAGATGGCCGCGGATGGGACGCTCCACAACAAGGAGCGGTTCTTCTGGCTCCACGTCGCCGACGGCGACGACGACGCTGGCGTGGCATCGGTCTGTTATGCCCGGGAAGGCCAGCTACTGGCGGCGACACGCTCCGGCATCCAGGTCTGTGCCGACGACGGGCCCACGCAGGTGATCTTGCCTCCTCCCGAGCGCAGCCGGCCCATCGGAGTCTGCCTGGGCGGCCCCGGCATGAATACGCTCTTTGCCTTCTGCGGAAAGACCATCTGGAAGCGCAAGGTCAAGGTTCACGCGATGGGGCCGTTCACCCCCTGGACGCCGGTGTCCGCTTCCAGCTTGTGACCGTTGGGAGCCGATCGCCCCGCGCCGGCCTTGCCTGGTTCGTCGCCGGGCGCCGCCGTCCAGCCGGCCGCGCAGTTGTCGCAATGGCCGCAGGCCGACGAGAGCTCATTGCTCTGCCCGAAGTAGTCCAGCAGCACACGCCAGCGGCACTGCCGGGACTCGGCGTAATCCACGAGCTGGCGGAGCTTGAGCTGGTCGCGCTCGTCGCGCTCCTCGTAGCCGCGCGCCAGCCGCGTCATGTCGTCGATGGTCAGTTCGGGCTCGATCAAGAAATACCGGCCCGAGAGGTCTTCCTTGATCACGCCCCGGGAGCGCAGCAGGTTGAGCGCAGCCTTCAGGCGCGTTCTGGGCAGCGGTGCGATGGCCTCGATTTCGCCAAGCAAGGGCGGCTCATCGGCCAGGCGTTTCAATGCGTGGTGCGCGTTGGTGAGGTCCTCGGCCGAGGGATACCTGCCGGCCTGGAAAAAGCGATGCAACCTCTGGTCCTCGGCCCGGAACAGCAGCGTGCACCGCGCGGGCTCGCCATCGCGGCCGGCGCGGCCAAATTCCTGCGAGTACGCCTCCATCGTGCCGGGGAGATGGGCGTGGATGACGAAGCGAATGTCGGGCTTGTCGATACCCATCCCGAACGCATTGGTCGCGATCATGAGCGGCACATCGCCATTCATGAACCGATCCTGATTCTCTTCGCGGTCGGCTGCCTTCATCCGGCCGTGGTAGGTGGTCAGGCGGCAGCCGGAGCTCCTGAGCAATTCTTCCAGCTCCCCGAGCGCCTTGACCGTGGCCACATAGACGATCCCGCTGCCTTGCTGCGTTCCGATCTGCTCGATGAGCTGCTGGCGGCGCACGTCCTCGTCGCCCGCAATCAGTACGCCCAGATGCAGGTTGGAACGGTAGAATCCCGTGTGCACGACGTCGGCGTCGGGAATGTGAAGTTGCACGAGGACGTCGTCGATCACTTCCTGCGTTGCCGTGGCCGTGAGGGCCAGCACCGTCGGATGGCCAAGGTCCTCGATGACGGCCCCGAGCGCCAGGTATTCGGGGCGAAAGTCATGGCCCCACTGGCTGACCGAGTGCGCCTCGTCGACGACGAACAGGTCGACGTCCACCCGGTGCAGGAGGGCGCGGAACTCCGGATCGGCGAGCTGCTCGGGCGTGGTGTAAATGAAGGTGGAGCGCCGGGCCGCAATCGACTCTTCGGCGTCCCGCCGCTCGGCCGCGGACATCGTGCTGTTGATCGCCACGACGTCAATTCCCCGGGCCAGCAGCGCCTCGGCCTGGTCCCTCATCAGGGCGATGAGCGGACTGACCACAACAGTCGTGCCCCCGATGACCAGCGCGGGAAGTTGAAAACAAAGACTCTTGCCGGAGCCCGTGGGCATGATCACGAGCGTGTCACGCCCATCCAGGGCAGACTGAACGACCCGTTCCTGACCGGGCCGGAACCTGCGGAACCCGAAATGCTCGCGCAACCGGCGCACCAGCCCGGCGCGGTCGCGCGACTTCTCCGCGTACGTTTGCTGCGGCATGCGTGCTCTCGATCTGGCGGAAGGCTGCCTGCGAGGACGTCCTCGCGGTGGCTGACTCTCTACGACCCAGCCTCCAGGAAAGCAAAAGACGTGCCGGGTCCCGTGACGGGCTGGCTCACCACACGCGCGCCGGGTGTTCGAACGGCTCATCACTCTTGCGGGCTTTCCGCGCCGCCGCTTTGAAGTGCGCGCCAGGCATCCACTACTTCAGAGGGGGAGAGCGGGACCAGTCCGCCGGTCTCATCAATCTTGTGACCGGAGAGGAACTGAGCGCGCTGAATCACGTCGAGCAGCGGGCGGCGATCCAGCGGCAGGGTCCAGAGCTTGACGATTCCGTCCATGTCACCCGTGAGCAGCCGGTCTCCGGAGGGAGTGAACGCAACGCTCAGCAGCCGCGACTTGTGCGCCAGTCGGGGTGTGAGCGGTTCGCCGGTCAGCGCGTCCCAGATCCGGGCAATTCCATCAAGGCCAGCGGTCGCCACGCGCTCGCCATCGGGGCTGAAGACCGCGTTGCGAACCGCCTGGTCATGGCGAATCACCCGCCGGTTGACGCGATATGCGCATCGTGACATCCCAAAACTGCGCCGTGCCGTCGCGGCTGGCGGTCAGCACTCGACTGCCGCCAAGCTGGATGCGCCAGGGTCCACAGGTACGCCCGGTACCGTTCGAGGGTCTGTCCCGAGAGAGGGGCTTGTGCGTGCATGCCTGGCCGTGCTCTGGAACATGAACATGCGTGCCGAGAAGGCGTCCACGCGAAGAAACGGGGCCTTCGGCTGCCGGCGTGCGGCTTGCGCCGCGACAGGTCACACGTATCTTTTCCGATGCACACCAATGTGCAATGCGTGAGCGAGTGCAGCGCGCGCCGGTTTCCAACCCCGGGTGCCAACCTGCGACCGAGGTTTGTCTCCTTGTACACACGCGCAGGGCGGAGGGTGCCGGTTCCACCGGCAGGGCCGCTTGCAGGGAGTGGCCCGTACAGGGAAACGGGGCGATCGCATTCACGGTTCGACTGGCAATCGAGTCCGGGCGTGGTCTCTCTCTTGACGCGGTGGAGAATGCTGCGATTTAATCGATTTCATGGGAGTTAAAGGATAGGGAGCGACAAGATGACCGCTGCGACAACCGCGATCGAGGAAAACTCCACTACCGCGCTGGAACGACTGCAACAGCTACCGGTGCCCCTGGAGCGCGACGTGTTCTTGCGGACGTTGATCCGCGAGCTTTCCGGAACACTTCAGGACGTTGTGGGTCTCGAGGAGGCGTCGGGCTTCGTGAGCGTGGTCGGCCAGCGGGTCGGCGAACAGATCAACGCGAGCTACAAGGCGGCGCTCGACTTACCGGTTCTGTCGCGGCCGCAGGTGGCGGCAGTGCTGATAGACCTGAAACGGAGGATCCAGGGAGACTTCTACATCATCGAGGAAGACGACGAGAAGATCATCTTCGGCAACCGGACGTGTCCCTTCGCCGAGAAGGTCTTGGGCCGGCCGGCGATGTGCATGATGACCTCGAACGTCTTCGGCAGCATTGCGGCCGACAATCTGGGATATGCTCGCGTCGTGCTCGAGGAGACCATCGCCCAGGGCCACACGGAGTGCCGGGTGATCATTCATCTCCGTCCGGTGGCCTCCGCGGCACGTCCTCCCGGCCGGGAATACTTCAAGGCGTGAAGTCAGGCCATGTCTACTGAACTCGCCGGCCGTCTTTCCGAGCTCTTGCCGGACGCCATGATCTTGCTCTCGGGCGGTCGCATCAAGTCCCTGAATCGCAGGGCGAGTGAACTCTTCGGCCGGCAGCCGCACGAGCTCCAGGACCAGCCGCTCGCCGACTTTGTCGTGGGCCCTCCGGAAAGCCTGGCTGCCTACCTGAGACTGTGCTCGCGAACCACGGACAACGTGCCGGGAGCCCTGGGTGTTGCAGGCAAGAATGGCGACGCAACCTTCTGTCGCGCCTATGGCGCATTGCTGGACCCCGCGACGCCGCATGGCGAGGCCGTGCTTGTCCTGCGGCTGATTCCCAGGGCAGCCACGAGCAGCCAGTTTCTTGCACTGAACCAGAAGATCGACGAGCTGAGCCAGGAGATCCATCGCCGGACGCTCGCCGAGCAAAAGCTCCACGAGCAACGCAAGTGGCTGAGCGTGACCCTTGCCAGCATGGGCGACGGAGTGATTGCGACGGACACCGCCGGTCGGGTGATCTTCATGAACCGCGTCGCCGAGAAGCTCACCGGCTGGTCCCAGGCCGAAGCCGAGGGCGTTCCGCTCGCGCGGGTGTTCCGGATTGTCAACGAGGACTCGCGAAGCAGCGTCGAGAACCCGGTGGCGCAGGCACTACGCGATGGCGAGACAGTCGGTCTCGCCGATCACACCGTGCTGGTGGCCCGGGACGGTACGGAGCATGCCATCGACGACACCGCCGCCCCCATCCGCGAGGAGGGCGGCGAGATCCGAGGCACCGTGCTGATCTTCCATGACATCGGCGACCGCAGAAAGCTCGAGCGCGAGCTGCACGACCGCGCGGTGCGGCTCATCGAGGCCGATCGCCGCAAGAACGAGTTCCTGGCGATGCTGGCTCACGAGCTGCGGAACCCGCTTGCCGCCGTCGCCCACGCCATTCGCCTTCTGCGCATGCCCCAGATCAGCGGCGACCAGTCGGAGCGATTTCAGAAGGTCATCGAGCGGCAGGTCGAGCACCTCGCTCGGATGATCGACGACCTGCTCGACGTCTCGCGGATCACACGCGGCAGCATCGAGCTGCGGAAACAGCGCGTCGACGGAGCCCGCATCGTCGCCAGCGCCATCGAGGCGGTCCGGCCGCAGTTCATCGCCAAGCAGCAAGACCTTTCGGCCTCGTGCGAGCCGGAGGTGCTCTGGTGCGATGTCGACCCGACGCGCGTGGAACAGATCCTGGTCAACCTGCTGACCAACGCCTCGCGTTACACCGCGGCCGGGGGAATGGTCTCGCTGAGCGCTCGCGCGGAGCCCGGCCAGACGGTCTTTTCCGTCAAGGATACCGGCATCGGCATGCCGCCGGAGACAATCGCACACGTCTTCGAACTCTTCGCGCAGGGCGACCGCACAATCGCCAGATCGGAAGGCGGGCTGGGGATTGGCCTGACCGTGGTCAAACACCTGGCCGAGCTTCACGGCGGTTCTGCGGAAGCATTCAGCGCAGGTCCCGGCCGCGGCAGCGAGTTCACCGTGAGGATTCCGAGCGAACCGCATCCGCCCGAGGAAAGCCGGCCGGGTGCACGCGGCACGCCGGTCGCCGATCGCCCCATGAGCTTCTTGATCGTGGACGATAACGAGGACACGGCCATCGCACTGGCCCAGCTACTGGAGCTGATGGGGCACAAGGTCGCGACGGCACACGAAGGCCACTCCGCCATCGCCGCGGCTCTGGCCACGCGTCCGGAGATCATCCTGCTGGACATCGGCCTGCCGGGGCTGGACGGCTACGAGGTCGCCCGGCGGGTTCGCCGGCAGGGACTGGCTGGTTCCACGATCATCGCGATCACCGGCTACGGCAACCCCGAGGACCGCAAGCTTTCACGCGAGGCGGGGTTCGACCATCATCTGGTCAAGCCCGTGGATTACAACGTGCTGGCTGCCCTCCTGGGCTTGCCGCGCATCTGAGCCCAGCTTCACGATCACGGTGCCAATCCCGCCTGTACCGCGGTACGGCCGCCATGATAGGATCTGGAGCCGCTGGAGAGACAGCAGGGAGGCGGCGAGGGCATGGGGACGTAGCCGGTCCCCGGATTCAACAAGGAGAGCCGATGAACGCGGGTGAAATCGAACTCTTCGCCACGCAGGACCTGATCGACGAGCTCCTGAGGCGAACCACGTTCCAGGGCGTCGTCGTTCACGCCGTCGGCGGCGCCAGGGAGCGCCACTGGGACGGCGAGCGCGAGTTCGCCGTCAGTCACAACGCGAATCTCGATACCGAGGAAGTGGGCCGCCTCCTGAGCGTGATCAGCGGGTACATCGCAACCCTCGACTGACGAGACCGAATGAGAGTCAAGAACGGGGGCGCGATCGCTCCCCGTTCTTCCATTGCGCAAACCATCACGCGCTTGCAAGCGGCTTGCGTAATGCAACGGCGGCCGACCTGCGATCGACCGCGCGAGTGCCATTGCCGAGCTCACGTGGTGCCGGGGCCCCTGGTGCCGGCGCCTCGATTCTTGACATCGACGTTGCCGGTCTTCTCGACCTTGACCTCCTCCTTGCGCACCTCGCCCGAGACGCGCTCGGAATCCTGCACCGTCCGCTTGCCAACCCGGACTTCCTCGGTCACGACGGGTTCCTTGGTCACGGTGACGTGCTCCTCGCGCACCGGAACGCGGATCTCCTCGCCCTCGCGAATGTCGCCGGCTACGCCCTCGGTCGCGGCACGGCCGTGCACCGGGTTCCGCTCGACAATCACCTCCTCACGCTGGACGGGAACTTCCATGGTCCGGGTTTCGGTGTGTACCTCCTTGCGCACGTTGACGGATCCCGTCTCCACCGGGTGCTTCTGCGCATGAAGCCTCTCCTCCTTGACCTGGAACGAGTCGCCCTCGGTACCAGTCTGACGATGGGCAGCCGGCTGGGCCGTCGCCGCGGCGGCGCCGGCGGTTCGGGTCTCGGCGTGGCTCGTCCTGTCCGCCAGCTCGTTGCGGTTGGTCACGTCGTACGCGCCGTACTTCCGGAGGATTGCCATCGCCTCGTCCGCCATGCCATCGGCGGTGACGGTGACGATGGTGCGCCCTGCCTGGAACTCCTCGTCATAGTACCGGGCTTCGTGCTCCGGTACGCCGGCTCCGATGAGTGCGCCGGCCAGGCCCGCGATGCCGGCTCCCGCGGCCGCATTGGAAAGGATGATTCCAAGCGTGCCGCCAGCGATCGCTGGACCGACGACCGGTATCACTCCGGCCAGAACCCCCAGCCCCGCGAGCGTACCGAGGCCCAGTCCGGTGAGTGCACCGGCCATTGCCCCGGAGCCGGAATGCGACTCATCGGCGGCCCCGGTTGTGGTTGTGGTCGTGTCGCCGCGCCGTTCGGCGTCCCGCATCGCGACGCCGATCTGGTCCTGGCGAAACCCCGATTTCATCAGCTCGCTGACGGCCTCATTGGCTCTCTCGCGATCCTCGAAGATTCCGACAACTGTGGTGCGTTGTCTGGCTGCTGTCATGAGATTCCTCCTGGGTGCTGAAAGAAGCCCGCGCTGGAGCTCCCTGATTGCGAACATCGGAAACCGGTTTCATCAAGAAATTAGTGCAAACCCGATGCCGCCGGTGGCCCAGCAAAGGCACTCCGGTGCTGCGACCGCGGGGGCAGAAGAAGCCCCCGGACAGCCCCATGCGGGCCTCGCTCAGATCGTCCTTGTCATCCGGATGCACAGCGACATGCTGGCAGGCGCCACCCGTGCGCTCGCCGCGCGACATCCCGTCAGATCGATGTCGCCGCATGCTTCAGCCGGCCCTCTGATCCCGGTCGCCCGGAAGGCCAATGACGCCGCGGGCGCTGGCGCAATCACTCGGGGACCCGCAAACGAGTGTCGTGAACACTCTCAAAATTATTGATTGTACCGCCTGGTATGCCGGCCGCCGACAAAGCTCTCGAAGACGAGCTTGCCCAGGTCGTCCACCGAGCAGTACGCGGCGACGCCGCCGGAGACACGCGCCATCTCCTGCACGAAGTTGACGAGGCCCAGATAGAAGTAGTCCTCGATGAGGGCGAAGCTGGAGACGCGGATGCCCGCGCTGGCGCACTGTCGGACCTCGTGGAGTGTGTGCGTGGCGGTCTTCTCGGCAGGAGGGTAGATCAGCACCACCTCGCGGCCCTCGATGTGCGCCGTGGGCTCGCCGTCGGTGATGACGATGATCTGCTTGTTGTTTGCCGGCTGCCTCATGAGCCGGCTGCGGGCCAGCCGAAGCCCGGCGTGGATGTTGGTGAAATGCTGCGGCACCCGCTTCGGCGGGGCGTCCATGTCGAACCGCAGGTGGATCCGGCTGTCGTACATGCTTACCGGCTTGGGTGCCGAGTTCAGAAGCTGCCGCTCGGTCATCGGGCTGGCGAAGGTGTAAAAGCCGATCATCTCGATCGCGTCTTGCGGATACTGGGCACGGACCATGGCCTGCAAGGCAATCGCTACCTTCTTGGTCGTGGTGTACTTGCCGTAACGGCCCATCGAGCCGCTCATATCGATGAGCACCACCGTGGCGCAGCGCGACTGGTACTCGGTCTCGTGCACCACGTAATCCTCATGCTGCAAGCGGATGGGCACCCCACCACCCTGCCGCACGTAGGCGTTCTTGAGCGTCTCGTGCATGTTGATGTTGGCCAGGGAGTCGCCGTAGACGTAGGGCCTCGTATCCTCGAGCTTGACGGTCCCCTCGCCCTTCTGCTCGGTGTCGTGCCGGCCCAGGCCGTCGCGCCGCATCGTCTGGAAGAGATCATCCAGGGCCTTGTTCTGAATTTTGCGGATGCCCTTGGGCGTGACGACCCACTGGCCCTCCTCGTCGCGCTCGATCAGCCCCTCTTTCTCGATCAGCTTGATCACTTCCGGCAGGTCGTCTTCAGCGACGTCCTCGAGGTTGCGCAGCACGTCCTCACCGTACTGAAGCAGGTACTCCGAAAGTTGTTCGAACAGCTTGTCGGCCGACTGGGGCAGGAATTCGTGCGATCCGTCCCATTTCGAGTACTCGAAGAGCGACATGAACACCATCCGGTGAGTGGCCGGCAGCCACCTTTGAATTTCCGCGATTCTTGTTTATCGCCTGTAGGTCGATCCGCCCGTCTTGGCCGCCTTGTTCAGCTTGTTATGCACGTGCAGGCCTTCCAGGATGAACTCCGCTGCGCTCGCCGTGGCGGCCTCGCGCGCCTCGCGATCCTTCAGGTCGGGAAGCAGGTTCGCGGCGATCTCCTCGGCGCGCTTGCGCAAGCCGGGGACCTTGGCAATGCGTTCCAGAACGGCCTTCGTCGGTAGCATGTCGCCGATCTCGACGTTCTGGCCGCCTTCGAAGTATTCGACCATGGGCTTGAACTCGCGGACGTCGAAGTGAGCACCGAAGATGTTCTTGACCGCCTCACCCATGATCCGGCCGATCAGCTTGTCCTCGTGGCCGTCTTCCTCGTTCATTGCCAGTTCCAGCTTCCCGCGTGAGCTGGATGCGGTGAAGCCAAGGTCGGAGACGCGCGGGATGATCCAGTTCTCGCCATGCACCAGGGAACGCCGCTCGGCGTTCGAGACCACGTTCTCCAGGTTCGCGATCGACATCCGCACCGAGACGCCCGATTGCTGGTTCACGTGCGGCGAGGTCCGAGCCAACCGTGAGATCTCCTCGACCACCTCCTTGACGTAGATCGGGACGGCGAGCGCCGGCCGCGCCGGACCGTCGCCCGTGTCGCGGTCGAGCCAGGCGTTCTGCTCGCTGATGGCGATGCCGATCTCGCGCGTGAGCGGGTAATGCGTGCGGACGACCGAGCCGATGCGGTCCTTCAGCGGCGTGACAATCCGGCCGCGGTTGGTGTAGTCTTCCGGATTGGCGGAGAAGACCATGCAAACATCGAGTTCAAGGCGGATCGGGTAGCCGCGGATCTGGATGTCGCGCTCCTCGAGGACGTTGAACAGGCCCACCTGGATCTTGGGTGCCAGGTCGGGCAGTTCGTTGATGCAGAAGATACCGCGGTTGGTGCGCGGAATCAGCCCGAAGTGCATGGTCAGCTCGCTCGAAAGGTAGCGGCCCTCGGCGTGCTTGATCATGTCCACCTCGCCGATCAGGTCGGCGATCGTCACGTCGGGCGTGGCCAGCTTTTCATGATAGCGCTGTTCGCGGCGAATCCAGGCGATGGGCGTTGCATCCCCCTCCTTGGCCACCAGGTCGCGCGCGTACTTCGAGATCGGGTGGAATGGATGGTCGTTCAGCTCGGAGCCGGCCACGACCGGCAGGAATTCGTCGAGCAGATGTACCAGTTGCCGGAGCATCCGCGTCTTGGCCTGTCCGCGCAATCCCAGCAGCAGCATGTCATGCCGCGAGAGAATCGCGTTCTGAATCTGCGGGACCACGGTCTCTTCATAGCCGAGGATGTCAGGGAAAAGCGATTCGCCCGTGCGCAGCTTCTGGACGAGGTTGCGTCTCATCTCGTCCTTCACCGACTCCATGCGATAGCCGCTTGCCCGTAATTCGCCCAGAGTTCGGGGTCGATCCGTCCCCATCACGCGCCTGCCTCTCCGGTGAGCTTCAATGCTGAAAGACGATCCCGATAAACCGTAGTTATGCTAGGCAGGCCGCAAAGTGAAGTCAACGAAATGGCACAATGCTTGCGTGCAATCGCCGCTTGTGCCGGAATAGTGGACAGTGGACAGTGGCCGCTGGCTGGTGGCGAGTCTGAACCACTCGCGTCTCCAGTCAGGGTACCGACCTCTGGCTCGGAAGGCGATGTTTGAAATAGGTGGTCCCGAATTCCCTGCCCGTCCAGACGGTTCCTAGACGGTTCCTGATCGACGTGCGGGCCTCACCAGGAGACAACCTCGCCATTCGACCGAGTGGCGAGAGCGCGCCAGACACTTAACTCGATGGAGTTCTTGAAATGCTGAACGCTGCCGTCCATGAGCAGGGCGTTGACTCCTCCCGGATGGTAGGACCGCGCCGTGAACAAGCCTTCCTCAAGGAAGCGCTCGTGAAGGGTGCTTACACTGGGAAGGAAGCCACAGTCCGGAATCATCGAGTTCGGGGTAGCGCAGTGGTTGTAGTCCGTGAAGTGGAATCCGGACAGAAACCACGCTTCTCCACTTCGCGTCTCCAAGGGAAGCGTCGCGGCAGCGGTGGAACAGATCATAAGGGCCTCATCGGCGCCGCCCATCAGCTTGTCATCCCCCGCATCGGTTAGCCGGTAGCAGCCGTAACCCTGTCGTCCTCCCGCGCCGCTGCCGCGGATGCGTTCCGACGCGCCTATGGTCTGGGAGAGCCCGTCTTGAAAGTCGGCCGGGCGATAGTAACGATGGCACGTGAATGGACCGCTCCACGGGGTTGGATCTTCGGGGCCCGGTGACATCCAGGGAGTCGGGCCTACGTTGAAGCGATAATTCGCCCGGCCGTAGCCCGGACCTGAAGGAGTGGAGTCGGAGGGGCACAGGAATAGCGAAACATGCGTCGACATCACGGTGAAGTTGGAGCTCACCGCGATCTTCTCACACGGGTGCCAGGTAAAATTCGTCGCGTTGAATGTCGGGGCGTCCCCCAGCTCGGGCAACATCCTGGCCAGCGGGCTGAAATGGTGCCCTGAGTAGAGCTTTCCGTTAGTGTCCAAACCGGATGGTGTGTTGATCCCGGGGTAAAACCCGTTCGACGCCACGTACGAATTGAGAGCCAGTCCGATCTGCTTGAGATTGTTGATGCACTGCAAGCGCCGCGCGGCCTCCCTGCTCTGTTGGACCGCGGGGATCAGCAATCCAAAAAGGAGCCCAATGGTCGCGACGACGGCCAGAAGCTCAATGAGACTCAGCGCACGGCGCGATTGCCGATCACCGGCTGAGGACGACAGGCATCGTGGGCTAAGGACCATGGCGTCGCTTCCCCCAGACTCGAACGCCCGTGGCTGCAATGATAATGGCAATTAAGGTTATTGCGTAGGCCAGGATCATACCGAGTCCGGCCCCGCCGTCAGCGGGTGCATCAGGTACAGCCACTGAGGGTTCCACGAGAGTGATCCGGTGCGCCCCCCGAGACCCGGGCGCTGGCAGCTTCTCAAGGTCCCAGACCTTCTGTGGAGCGTAATGAACAAGCGCGGCCGAGTTAATCATGGGCTCTGGCTCGGGGAATTCGAGAGAGAAATCTTTGCGGACGGGGTGCTTGCTAAAACTCGCCTCGCGAACCACCAGTTGCTTTGTAAAGCCCGCGTCATCATAAATTGTCATCTTGAAAGGAAGCCAGGCCACGTCGTTGACACGGTGCAGGTCGTCGTAGCAGATGCGCATGCCCATGCCCTCCTTGGGGACGTCGCGGACCTCCCGAGGCATGGCCCCTCGCTCGACGTCCACCCAGTAATGCCGAGCAAAACCAGAGGAATCGGTCATCACAAGGTGAACCGTCGGAGAGCCATCGGTGTAGACTGCGTCCGGGGCCACGGCAACGTTCCACTCGCCTGGTTTCAGAGCGGTGTCCAAGTTGTACCCCATGTCATACCCCTGGGGTTGGGGATTTCCCAGGTCGAGCGGGCAAAGGACGTAATGGAAGAAGACGCGTGTCCCCGCGTCAATCTGCGCTGAATGGCGCCGCTTCCGCTCTTGGGGGTCGAGATCGATGTGGTCCCAGAGCGTGAGGCGTCCGTTGGTCAGAACGCGACGGGACTGCACGTTCGTGCTGAACCGGTCCATCTCCTCGTCGCTGTAAACCAGCTCGAACCGGGCATCGATCCGTCGTAGAAGTATGATCCCTCGCGGGCGATCTTTTTTGAGAGCTCACCCCTGCGCACCGCGTCGATGCCGGCCGCATAGCCTACCGCGAACTCGAATTTCAAGGTGCCAAAAGGCATGGCGACCCGGTTCGCCGCGTAGGCCGTGCGTACCGCGGAAACGAGGTCCGAGTCGTCAGCGCTCGCAACCGACACCCACGCGCAAGCGAGGAGGAAGGTTCCAATCTGCATTGTTCACGCGCCTTTCCACTCAGAGGCTCAGCAAGCGGCGCCGTCCGCTCAGTGACCAGCAGCGGTAGGGGCCGCTCACATGACTGCTTCGAGCGTTCCTGGCGACGGTTCTCAACCGCGCCCTTCAAGATCAACTCCCCTTGCATCCCGGACCGGCCGACCCAGCGTCCGTGCACTGGAACGTTGTCTGATCGCAAATCTCGTCTTTAGACCTTGTGTTCCAATATTTCTGCACGTTGCACGGAAACGTGGCCATGTTGCAATTCCCACTTCCCGGCTGGCAGGTCCCCAGCAAGAAGCCAGTCCCGTTACCTTGCGTCATCCGGTTCCAGTTGTGCTGGACGCCATTTTGGTCAGTGCACGTGGAGTCGCCCACCGAGTAGCAGGTGTATCCTTGACACCCCGTGTGAAACATCACGCAAGCCATGTTGTTCTGAGACCCGGCGATGGTCCCCTCGAAGGTGAACACAACGAATGCACATAGCGTGACAAAGAGACTCTTGGAAGTACGCATAACTCAATCCCTTTCCATGAAATGGACACGTCAAACGTCACTCGCCACGAATGCGTTCGGCCTGAGCGGCGCGGAAGAATGCCGACCAGGGGATCTCAATCTCCTTGGCGGATGCCAGGTCAGTCCTCAAGTGCGCAATTCCGGAGACGGCAAGCCCCTTGGGGGCAAGCTCCGGAACCGAAAGAACCAGTTCCAGGTCGTGGGTCAGCGCGGGCTCCGAGCCACCGCGATCGACAGAGGGCAGGCAAACCCGAACGCCAGGCTTACCGCCATCGGCAGCCAAGAGCCGAAATTCCGTCGTGCCAGATGATGACACGACCAGAGTTCTCCGAACTGATCGAACGCCGGGTTGGATCATTCCGAAGTGGACAGCGCTCGAG
Organism: uncultured Planctomycetaceae bacterium; assembly: GCA_963833985.1. Classification (GTDB taxonomy): domain Bacteria; phylum Planctomycetota; class Planctomycetia; order Isosphaerales; family Isosphaeraceae; genus Aquisphaera. The sequence continues at coordinate 2,248,609 of CAWIAD010000002.1, read as the reverse complement.
TTTATCGAGAGGGGTCCTCCATCGACCCAGGTGACATTTGCGGAAGCAGGAGGGCCGAAGCTCGTCAAGACAACAAGAGGTTGCACATGAGTGCGCGCGACGCCGTCCCCTTCCTCCAGGCGGAAGGTGATGCGGTAACGCGCCCTGCGTACCCCTCCGCCGAGCACCTCGACGACGGGATCCCTAGCGAGTGACGGGATTAACCCCCCCCTCGGCACTCGATCCGCACAGGTAACGGGGGCGACGCCCCGTCGGGGGCAAAGCACTCAAGCCAGGCGTGCTGGGGAGTTTCGGTGCCGCCCCCGCTGCCCTCGGGCGCCACCCTCCCCGGGGACCTGACGCCGAGATCCACGACCGGCGGATCAATCCTCGAGGTCGGGAAAACCTCCGCCCTTATTTGATACCGCCATTCGGGGTAGCTCGGATGATCGGTATTGATAAGAATCGCCGGAGCAAGTCGCGCATACCCATCCGGCACGCGCACTTCAACGTCAAGCCAAGCGGACTCACCCGGCTTCAGGGTTTCTCGGGGCAGGTTTGCAGCGGTGTAGGAGCACGACTGGGTCTTCCCAAGGATCCTGACGAGACAGTCAGTCGTGTTCGTAACCTCGAAGCGATGCCTGATCAGGTTGGTGGACGTCACGAACACCGGTCCTGCATCAAACGATTCGCCCGGACAGGGGACCGCCGATTTGGCGCATCCGCTCTGTGTCGACAGTATGAAGAGGCAAGCCCATGTCGTCGCCAAACGAGCCGAGGGGAGCCGTGGTGAAGACATGGCGGGCCGCGCGATTCCGGCTTCGGGCCGCGATGTGTTACGCATGCACATTTTGACCTCCAGCAAACATGCGGGTCAGGCGTCTGTAGAGGCTGCGCACATTCTGGCCCTCGCGATTCGTCCGATGCAACAGGTATTTCAGAATGTTCTAAATTTTGTGCACTCGTCCGTTCATTCCCATGGCGACTCGTGAGACTCCTTGACAAGGGCGGACCAGCCGGACCGAGCGTGCGCCCATACTCTGATCTCGACCGCTCGCCCACCAAGGCGCATGATCAACTCGCCTCGATGGTCGAAAACGCCGACACCTAGCCCGTTTGAGAGGCGTATTGTGGGTGCTTTCTGCCTCTGTGGTACCACGAGACCTGGCAATGGCAATCACACCCAGACTGGCAGTCTTCACCATCGTGTCGACCCTGGCCTATCTTGGGCTCGCCGTCCTCGGCTGGGGAGGGTTCGCGGCCTTCTTCTCCCACCCGGCCCTGATCGTGCTCTCGGTCGCGGTCTGCACGATGGCCGTCATCGCCCTTTTCTCGCCGGGCAATGTCAGCCCGGGCGAGCGCGAGGATCGCGCCAACCGCTGGGTTTTCGTGGCCTTCGGGCTCATCGGGCTGCTTTCCGCCTACCTGCCGGCCTACACCGACAGGAAGGAGTTCTGGACGCTTGATGGAGAGAGCATCCGCTGGGTCGGCGTCATCCTGCTGGCCGCTGGCGGAGCGCTGCGCATCTGGCCCGTGTTCGTGCTCGGCCGCCGGTTCAGCGGACTCGTCGCCATCCAGCCCGGCCATACTATGGTGACCACCGGCCTCTACTCCACCATCCGCAACCCCAGCTACCTCGGGCTGCTGATTTATTGCGTGGGTTGGGCGCTTGCCTTCCGCTCCGGCGTCGGCCTGGTGCTCACGGCGCTTCTCATTCCGCCGCTGGTCGCTCGCATGCGGGCCGAGGAGTCGCTTCTGGGCACCACGTTCGGAAGTGAGTACGACGCCTACCGCGCCCGCACCTGGCGGCTGATCCCGTGGCTCTATTGACCGAGGCCAGTGTGATGGGACCGGCCTGTACCGCGCTTGTGCACGCGGCCCGTGAGCAAGTATCCGTTTGCATTTCTCGATCCCATTCAAGTCTCGGTCAGGAACTCCCGATGATCTCAGGTCGAACGTGGAGGTCAGGCCACCGCGACACGGGTTCTGCGCCGCCACCAAACAAGAGGACTGCCCATGGCTCGATCTCTGCGCCCGTCGGTCCACCAGCTCGAAGGGCGCCGTCTCCTGACGTTACTGGCCCCCACTTACCCGGCCGGGACGCACCCGGGGGCAGGAGTGGCGGCCCATCTCGCCCATGTACCGCCGCAACACGTACGCTCGCTCCCTTTGGCCCAGGCGACCGTGACCTCAGTTGTTGCCGTGACTGCGACACCGATGCGTCATGGAACGAGGCTGCCCGCGGCCCAGGTCAGCACCCAGGTCATGGGAAAGAATCGAGGCTTGCACGGCGTCGCTCACACCCACTTGAACCTGGGGGGCATACTCGCCTATCCGTTCGCCGTACCGTATTTCGGCATCGCCGCGCTCTTTCACAAGACCATGTGACTCTCCTTGCAACAAGAGGCTGGCCAGATGACTGCTGCGGCACAGCCTGCCAGCCGTTTCAGACGGCCGTTGCCGGGTCCACGTCTGGGCAAGGCCCCTGTTCGACAGCAACGATCGGCGAGCTTGATCGTCCCGGATCATTCCCAGACAATGCGCGTCGGCGAGCAAACAACGCTTCCGACCGGTGAACCGCCTGGGAGGACGTCTCGCGATGAGCACGGAGCCGGTCCCCTCGCGCAAAGAGTGGTCCATCACCGCGGCCTTGCTGTTTCCGCTGCGGGCCATCGAGCGGACACGAGGCCGACGGCGGCTCGGGCTTCTACTCCTGTACGCGTTGATCGCATTGCCGATCCTGGCGCTGCTCTGGCGTCGATCGCAGCTTGCCGGACTTCCGGATGTGGGGGACACGTTCGCAGTGACCGCTTCCGGATCCACCGCCGGAGCTGCCGATGACCGCAACGCCTTCGTGCTCTATCGCCAGGCCGTCGAGCGGTCCCGCGACCTGAGCAACGCCGAGCAGACGTCCTTTTCCAGGGCCAACCTCCACTGGTCCGGGGCTGACGCCGTGCTCCGCGGCTGGGTTGGCGAGCACCGAGAGGCGATCTCTCTCCTGCGTGCTGGATCGGAACGTCCCGATGCGTATATCGAGCTTCCGCATCGTCCCACGGGCGCATTGGCCCTCACAGCAAGGCAGGAGGTCATACGGCAACTGTCGTGGATCGGCGACGCCGCGCTTTTCGAGGCCGGGCGGCTGCGCACCGAGGGTGATCCCGCCGGTGCCTGGGCCTTGCTGAGGGCTGTCGTCCGCGCCAGCCGGGACATGGAGCGTGCCGTGCCGACAGCCTGGTGCCGGACCACGGCCCTCATCCTGGTCCAGTACGCGCGCGAACCCGTCTCCGATTGGGCGCAGGATCCCTCGGTCAGCGTCGCGCTGCTGCGCCAGGCCCTCGACGACCTGGCAGTCGCCAGGGCCCTCACGCCACCCCTGTCGCAGTTCTACAGGGGAGAATACCAGGTGTTGGAAGAGTCGCTCGAAGAACCTGCAACCGCTGATTGCCGAGCGGGCGCGGCATCGCACCGATGTCGCGGGAAGTGAGCTCTCGCTCATCGCTCCGGAGCTGGACGCGTTCCTCCGAGGTGAGCCGGAGCGGTCCCGCCGGGTGCTCCGCCTGCTGGCCGCGAATGACCTGGCCTGGTGCGACCGACCGGCCTCGGAGCGGCCGCGTTTCGCGGAACCGCGGCTGCGGATCTACCAGGCCGACCCGTCCACGCCGCCGGCCGCGCAGGCCCTCCCGGCCGACGGGCTGGCCCGGTGGGTCGACTCGAGCCTGATCAACCCCGGAATGCCCTGGCGCATGGGCGAACTGGAAAACGGGGAGCGGATCGACCGCTGGTCCCTGGGCCGGCTCGCGGAGGCGGTCGCCGTGCCGCTTTTCACACGACAGCAAGGCCGCCCGCCCGCCTCGTCCGCCGAGGCCCTGCGGCACTATCTTCCCATGCCCGGAGACACGCCCGATCGAGATGAGGCCGAGCCGTTTCCCGAGCGTGCCGGTACGCAACCTCTGCGCTGACAGCGACGCCAGTCCCAATCTGCACATCGGGGAGTAATCGCATGCGTATGATTCTCAAGTGTGCGCCGATCGTGATGACTGTCCTCGTTGTCGTGATCGGAGCCGGCGCGCACGAGGCGCCGAAGCCGCTCAGGCGGCGCGGATTCTTCGGCGCCCAGCTCGGCCCCGTGAGTGTCGAGACGAAGACAACGCAGAGGATGGCCACGGACAACGGGGCCGAGGTGCGCGAAGTCATTCCGGGCTCGGCCGCCGAGGCCGGTGGGATCTTGCCAGGAGACGTCCTGGTGGCGATCAACGGCGCTGAGGTCATGTCACCGACACAGGCTGTGGCACCCATCTCGGCGCGGAAGGCTGGCGACGTGATTGCTCTGGAACTGATCCGCGAGACCCGGAAGCTGACTCTCAAGGTTCCGCTCCGAGAACGCCCGCGCGAGTCGAGCAAGACATTCGAGACGATCTATGGTGAGGTGGCCAGCAGTTCGGACAGGCTCCGCACGATCGTCACCCGCCCTGATACCGCGGGAAAACACCCCGCGCTGCTCTTCATCCAGGGAATTGGCTGCTCATCAGTCGAAAGCGCTCCCGGCTGGCCCGCGGAATACAAGCGGATCGCCGACGACCTGACCGGAGCGGGCTACGTCACGCTCCGCGTGGAAAAACCAGGCTGCGGCGACAGCGAGGGGGGGCCGTGCGCGGATGTTGACTTCTTTACCGAACTCGACGGCTATCGCCAGGCACTGCAAACGCTCAAGCATCTGGAATGCGTGGACGCGAACAAGGTCTTTCTGCTGGGACACAGCCTGGGCGGACTCTGGGCACCCATCCTGGCTGCCGAGGAACCCGTGAGGGACATCGCAGTCTACGGCACGGTGTTCAAACCCTGGTTCGAGTACGAACTGGAGAATCGCCGCCGGCAGGCGATTCTGCCGAAAACGCCCTATCCCGCCATCGACCGCAAACTGCGCAGCTTCGCTGCTTTCTTGCATTACCTCTACATCGAGAAGAAGGGACCGAAGCAGATCGCCCGCGAGCATCCCGAACTGACCGAGATTCAGCAGGCCCTCAGCCCCGATGGCTTGCACGTGTACGGCCGCAGCGTGGTGTTCATGCAGCAGGTCGCGGCGCTGCCGATCTCGGAATACTGGTCCAGGGTCGACGCCCACGTCCTCGCCATGTGGGGCAAGTCTGATTACGTCTCGACCGAGGCCGACCATCACATGCTGGTGGACCTGGTCAACTCCAGGAAACCTGGGCGGGGGACATTCCGTGTGCTCGACGGCATCGACCATGCCATGCACCAGGCGGCTTCGGCCGAGGAGCGATACAAGGCCGCGATGGCCGGCGCTGTCGCCGATTTCAACCCGATCGTGATCAAGACGCTGCGAGGCTGGATGGACCTACTGGCGAACGAGTCGTGAATGGAGGCGAATGCCGTTCTCGCACCAGCCCACTTCGGCCGGCAAGCAATCCGTGCGTCCCCACGGTACGGCCAGCGGTGGGGAGCGCGGCTTTGAGCGGCCCCAGGGCTTCCGGCCTCAGAGCTCGACGTGGCGGAGCCGGAGTGCGTTGGAGATGACCGAGACCGAGCTCAGGGTCATCGCGGCGCTCGCGATCATCGGGCTCAAGAGCCAGCCAAAGGCTGGATAGAGGACGCCCGCGGCCACCGGCACGCCGAGCAGGTTGTAAAGGAACGCGAAGGCGAGGTTCTGGCGAATGTTTCGCATCGTGGCCCGGCTCAGGCGGATCGTCCGCAAGATGCCGCGCAGGTCTCCCCGGACGAGAGTGACTCCGGCCGATTCCATCGCCACGTCCGTGCCGGTGCCCATGGCAATTCCAACCTGGGCCCGGGCCAGGGCGGGCGCGTCATTGATGCCGTCACCGGCCATGGCGACGACTCGCCCCTCCGAACGAAGGGCGTCGATGACCTGTCCCTTCTCCTCCGGCAGCACCTCGGCGCGGACGTCGTCCAGGCCAAGGTCCCTGGCGACCGCCTCCGCCGTGGTCCGGGTGTCGCCGGTGAGCATCACCACGCGCAAGCCCTCGCCCTGAAGCGCGGCAATGGCCTCGCGTGCTGAATCCTTCACCGGGTCAGAAACTCCCAGTAACCCGGCAATCTTGCGGTCGACCGCAACAAACGCCACGGTCTGGCCCCTGGCCCGCAACGCCTCGGCCTTCTCGCGCACATCCTCCAGAGGAACGTTCTCTTGCTCCATCAGCCGCCGATTGCCCACCGCAACGGAGTGACCCTCGACGGTCCCCAGGATGCCCTTTCCCGTCTCTGACCGAAACGACTCGGCCCGCGAGAGAACAATTCCTCGCTGGGAAGCACCAGAGGCGACGGCAGCCGCCAGCGGGTGCTCACTCCCGGCCTCGAGCGTCGCGGCAAGTCTCAGCAGTTCTTGCTCGTCGTGTCCCGTTGCGGCGACGACCGAGCTGAGCCGGGGCTTTCCCTCCGTGAGTGTCCCGGTCTTATCGACGACCACCGTGTCGACTTTCTCCATGACTTCGAGCGCCTCGGCATTCTTGATGAGCACCCCGGCGAGTGCTCCACGGCCCGTGCCGACCATGATCGACATGGGCGTGGCGAGACCCAGGGCGCACGGGCAGGCGATGATGAGGACGGCGACAGCGTTCACCAGCGCGTAGGCCAGCCGCGGCTCAGGGCCGTATGTCGCCCACGCCAGGAACGTGAGCACGGCCGCCAGGATGACGGCCGGGACGAAATACCCGGAGACCACATCGGCCAGGCGCTGAATCGGGGCCCGCGTGCGCTGGGCCTCTCCCACCAGCTTGACAATGCGGGCCAGCATCGTTTCCGAGCCCACCCGCTCGGCCCGCATGACAAGGCTTCCGGTGCCGTTGACAGTGCCGCCGATGAGCCGGTCAGCCGTGGATTTCTCGACCGGGATCGGCTCGCCCGTGACCATCGACTCGTCGACGGCACTTGTCCCCTCGAGGACCGCGCCGTCGACCGGCACTCGCTCACCGGGGCGGACGCGCAGCCGGTCCCCGACCTGGACCTCCTCGATCGACACGTCCTCCTCGCGGCCACTCTCGGCAAGCCGCCGTGCTGTCCTGGGCTGAAGGCCCAGAAGGGCCTTGATGGCGCTCGAGGTACGGCTCCTGGCCCGCAGCTCGAGCACCTGGCCAAGGAGCACGAGGGTCGTGATGACCGCGGCCGCCTCGAAGTAGACCGGGACGTTCCCCAGGTGATCGCGAAACGACGCGGGGAAGATGCCGGGGAGGAGCGTCGCCACGACGCTGTAAAGATAGGCCGCGCCCGTGCCCAGGCTGATGAGTGTGAACATGTTGAGGCTGCGGTTCGCCAGCGAGGCCGCGCCGCGCTGGAAGAACGGCAACCCGCCCCAGAGGACCACGGGCGTCGCGAGCGCGAGCTGGAGCGCTGCGAGCGAGCGCCCGGGGAAGATGCGGGCGATGGACTGCTGGCCGATGAACATCTCGCCCATCGATAGGAGAAGCAGGGGCGCGCTGAGCGCAAGGCTCACCCAGAACCGCCGACTCATCTCCGCGAGCTCGGGGTTCGCATCGTCACCGGTCGCGGTCATCGGTTCCAGGGCCATGCCGCAGATGGGGCAGCTTCCGGGCTGGTCCCGCACGATCTCCGGATGCATCGGGCACGTGTAAGGGCCGCCGCCGGCCGGGTTGGCGACGGACTTTTTCGGCTCGGCCGAAAGATACGCAGAGGGGTCGGCAGCAAACTTCCGCTGGCACGACGCCGAGCAGAAGTGGTAGGTCGTCCCCTCATGCTCGCTGCTGGCCGCGGCCCCCCGCGGGTCGACCTGCATCCCGCAGACCGGGTCCCTGACCGCCGTCGCGGGCCCCGCAGCGCGGTCGGCGTGGTGGTCGTGGCGATCGTGATGGTGATCGTGATCCTGATCGCCAGGCGCCACGGGGTAACCGGCACGGGTGAGGGCACCCTCGAGGGTTTTGCGGCCCACGTGCTCATCATGGCGCACCGTCACGCGCCGCGCCGGCACGTCGACCTGCACGCTCGCGACGTCCGGGATCTCCCCCAGCGCCTTCTCGATGGTGTTCGCGCAGCCCTGGCAGGAGATGCCCGGTGCGATGAATGTTGTCTCCACCTTGCCCGCCCTTTTGATCCGCCGTGACTTGAGGAACCGTGCGAGCACCGCCTGCACTTCGGTGACGAGCTGTTCCCTGGTCAACGGCTTCGCCTTCTCATGCTCGCCCCCACCCCCATGTCCGAGGACGCAGGACCGAAGATGCCGGCTCATCAGCTCGATACCCAGCGCATCGAGTGCCGAGCGAACCGCCGCGAGACCCCATCAAATCGAAGCACCTTCGTCCAGCGGCCCCCGCGTCGCGCGCCGGGACGGCTCGCTCAATAATTGAAGAGCCGGCTCACACTCTCACGGCGGTGGATGGACATGATGGCGTCGGCAAAGAGGCTGGCGACGCTGATCACCTTGCAGCAGGGGGGCAGCGCTTCGAATCGGTACTCGATGGTGTCGGTGAAGACCAGCTCCTTGATGGGGCTGTGGGCGATCTTGGCGGCCGACCCGCGCGAGAAGACGCCGTGCGAGACGCACGCATAGACGTCCTTGCAGCCGCGCTCCTTGCAGGCGATGGCCATCTCGATCAGGGTGCCGCCGGAGATGGTGAAGTCGTCGACGATGAGCACGTTCTTGCCGCGCACGTCACCGACGATGTCGAGCATCTCGGCCTGCTCATCATGCCGGTGGCGGACCTTGTTGCCAAAGACGACGCGGGGCGGCCCCGGCGCGTGGATCATCTCGGCGAACTTGTACGCCTGCTTGCCGAAGCCGACGTCCGGAGAGGCGACCACCAGGTCGGGGATTTCCTTGTCGCGGAAATAATCCACGAGCACGGGCATGGCGTAGAGGTGGTCGACAGGGATCTTGAAGAAGCCCTGGATCTGCGGGCTGTGCAGGTCCATGGTGAGGACCCGGTCCGCCCCCGCGGCCTCGATGCAGTCGGCACACACACGGGCGCGGATCGACACCCGCGGCTCGTCCTTCTTGTCTCCCTTGGCGTACGAGAAAAAGGGAATCACCGCCGTCACCTGCGTGGCGCTGGCGCGGCGGAAGGCGTCGATCCAGAACAGCAGCTCGATGAAGTTGTCGTTGACCGGGTAGTCGGTCCCCTGGATCACGAAGACGTCGCGCCCTCGGACATTTTCAAGCACGCGGACGAAGACGTTGCCTTCGCTGAAGACGTGCGTCTCGGACTGAGCCAGCTCGACTCCCAGGTGATTGCAGATCGCCTGCCCCAGCGAGCCACTTGCACTGCCGGCGAAGATCTTCAGCTCGCCATACGGGTCAGTCCGCTTGGAAGACTCGTCATAGCAAATCAGCGACTTGTCCATGGCCACGGCGGTTGTCCTGCTGCTCGGGTTCGGGTGTCGCGGAAGAAACGCGGAGGAGCGGCTCTCGAATCACCTGGCGCCCGGCCGTGGACGCGGTCCCTCGTCCTGAACGATCCTCTTCATATCTTAACAAGCTCGGGAATTGACTGCCAGCGCGGCTGTTGGACGGCCCGCGTCCCCTGGACCCGTCTGCCGGCTCCTCCGTCACCCCCCTGCTCTTTTTTGCCGCCTCGACTAGAATGCTGGAGCAGGACGAGCTTGCGTTGCATTCAAGACCACAGGCAACCCGTGAGGTCCCTGGCATGATTCGCTCTTTCTTGAACCGTTCCCGATTGCTCACGGCATGTGCCGTGTTGCTCTTTTTCGCCGTGGTGATTCTTGCGCGCGTCCTGATTGACTCCCCCACGCCACGCAGCCTTCCTCTCCAGACGTCGCCTCCACCCCTGTTTCGCCTGGCGTCTTTGCGCCAGGTGGAGCAGCCCAGCCTGGACGGTGCGGTCGGCTGGATCAATTCCGGTCCGATCACGCTGGCCCAGCTCAGGGGCAAGATCGTGCTGCTCGACTTCTGGACCTACTGCTGCATCAACTGCCATCACGTGCTGCCCACCCTGGCGAAGCTCGAGGCCAAGTACAAGAACGAGCTGGTAATCATCGGCGTGCACTCCGGCAAGTTCGACGCCGAGCGGAACACCGAGAACATCCGCCGCAAGGTGGCCGAGTACCGTATCCGCCACCCGGTGGCCAACGACGCCAACATGGTGATCTGGGAGCGCTTCGGCGTGACGAGCTGGCCCACGCTGGTGCTCATCACGCCGGACGGCAGGTACGGCGGATCGCGCGGGGGCGAGGTGCCTTTCCAGGACCTTGATCGGGTCATCGGCCAGGTGGCGGCCAGGTACAAGGGGCAGATGAACCTGAAGCCCATCGAGTTCCCCGCCGAGGCCGACCGTATCGTGCAGGAGCCGTTGCTCTTCCCGGGCAAGGTGCTGGCCGACCCGGCCGGCAAGCGGCTGTTCATCTCCGACACAGGACACAACCGCGTCGTCGTCACGGACCTGGAGGGAAAATCCCCCACCGTCATCGGCTCCGGCGGCGCAGGGCTGGTGGACGGAGACTTCCAGAAAGCCCAGTTCAACCGGCAGCAGGGCCTCTGCCTGGTGGGCGAAACGCTCTACGTGGCCGACACGGAGAACCACGCGATCCGGGCCGTGGACATGAAGAACAGGCGCATGCGCACGATCTCCGGGAACGGGGCGCAGTCTCCGCGCAGCCCGCTCGAACGTTACGTCGGCAATGCCGCGACCAGCGGATTGAGTAGTCCCTGGGACATCATCCAGCTTCCCGGCGACCACGCGCTCCACATCGCCATGGCCGGTCCGCACCAGATCTGGAAGCTCAACCTGAAGACGGGCAAGATCGCGACGTGGGCGGGATCGGGCTACGAGGACATCGAGGACGGTAACCTGGAATTCTCCAAGTTCGCCCAGCCCAGCGGCCTGGCGACGGATGGCAAGCACCTGTTCGTGGCCGATTCCGAGGCCTCCGGCGTGCGCGTGATCTCGGGAATCCATACCGAACAGCCGACGGTCGGCCGGATCGTGGGTCAGGGCCTCTTCAAGTTCGGCGACGTCGACGGCGTGGGCGCGGAGGTCCGGCTCCAGCACTGCCTGGGCCTGGCGTACGCACCTGGCAAGCTGTTCATCGCCGACACCTACAACAACAAGGTCAAGGTGTGCGACCTGGACACCTCCGCCGTGCGGACATTCGTCGGCGACGGCAAGTCGGGCAGCAGCGACGACCCTGCGCGGTTGTATCAGCCGGGCGGCCTGAGCGTGGCCGGTGAGCGCCTCTACGTGGCCGACACCAACAACCACAAGATCCGCGTCGTCGACATCACAACGAAGACTGTCAAAACGCTTGATCTTTCTGCCCTGAGCGCACCGGCGACCGTTGAGAAGCTCTCAGTCTCCGGACCCAGGTGATCGAGCCGGCTTCGACTTCAGCCACCGCAATCCCAGGAAACCCCCGGCAACCACGCAAACGGTCAGTGATCCCAGGTTGAGGTACCGAGCGAGACTGCCGGGTGCGGCTTCTCCCAGGAAGGGGAAGCTGAGCAATGCGACGACGTTCGCAGTCCCAAAGCCGACCAACGCGCCTCGGAAAAAGGCCGCGATGTCCCACCCTCTTTTCCGCTCCAGCCAGGCGGCGAGCCACGCCACGGTCCCTGCCAGCAGAAAAGCGATGAGCACCGTCGCCCAGATGTCGGCCAGCCACGCGAATCGGAGCGAAAGGTTCGTCCCCCACATCCCGCCTGTCCGCTGATACCACGGGATGAGCGGTCCCGTGGGATGGATGAGCTCCCGGGTTGCCAGGTTGACCAGGACCAGATACGCGACCACAAACACCGTCAGAAAAGTGTACTGTGCAGCCTGGAACGGTCGGCTCAGAGTGACCTTCCAGACAATCACGAAGTCCACGACCCCCAGCAAGCACAAGATCGTCGGATTGCCGAGGCTCCACCAGGGAAACTCGCGCAGCAGAGCACAGTTTCCACCCACCAGTGCGATGAACAGCATCGCGCGGGCAATCGAGAACCGTCGCATCGCTTCATTCGGCATGCGCAGGTACTTTCCATCGGCCGCGGGGCATCGACCTGGTCACCTGGAACCCTTATGATCCTAGGCGGCGCGGTTGCCGCGGGCCAGTCTGTTCCCTTGCCGCGTTTTCTCAGATGGCCTGGAGACCGACGCTCGAAGGAGATCGACGATGATTCACGTCGCCCGGCTCGTGCCGCTGTTCTTTTCGTTGCTCGCTCCCCCGGATCATCAAGAGCAAGCGCGTCAATTCCTGAATCTGTGCCAGGCCGGCAAGTTCGCGGAGGCCACCGTGAACTTCGACACCAGGATGAAGGAGGCGCTGGGGCCGGAGAAGCTCGAGGACCTCTGGAAGAAGCTCGGACAGCAGCTCGGTCCGATCGAGGCGATGGGACCGCCCCGCACGGACAGGGTCGGCAACTCGACCCGCGTGAAGATTCGCTGCGCGTTCAAGACCATGCCGCTCGACGCACTGGTGAGCTTCAACTCGCAGGGCCAGATCGAGGGCTTCTTCCTGGTGCCCGCGGAAAAGACGGTCGCCACGCCGGATCCCGCCTACGTCGACCGCAGCAAGTTCACCGAAGAGCCGATCACCGTCGGCGCCCCCGACTGGCCCTTGCCCGGGACGCTGACGCGCCCGAAGGCCGTGTCGCCGGCTCCGCTGGTGATCCTGGTGCACGGCTCGGGCCCCAATGACCGCGACGAGACCCTCGGCCCGAACAAGCCCTTTCGCGACCTGGCGCACGGCCTGGCCAGCCGGGGGATCGCGGTGCTGCGCTACGACAAGCGCACCTTCGCCCACAAGGACAGGCTCTTCAAGGCCGGGCTCGACAAGACGATCACCATCCAGCAGGAGGTCATCGACGATGTCCTGGCGACGCTCGCGCGGGCGCGAGGGCTTTCAGGAATCAACCCCGACCGGGTTTTCGTCCTCGGCCACAGTGGAGGCGGCAGCCTGGCGCCTTTGATCGCTCAGCGTGACGGCAAGGTCGCCGGCATCATCCTGCTCGCGGCCGGCAGTCGTCCCCTCAAGGAAGGCCTCTTCGAGCAGCTCGATCACGTCGCCAGCACCGACCACGACCAGGCCGAAGCGATCGGCGCACTGCGGAAGCAACTGGAGAGCATGTTTTCAGGGCTGAAGGCCGGCACGGCGCGCGACGACGAGATCATCATGGGAGCGCCCGTGGCGTACTGGAAATCCTGGCTGGCGATCGACCCGGTGCGCACCTTCAAGAGCGTGCCGGCCCTGCCCGTGCTGGTGCTTCAGGGCGGGCGCGACTATCAGTCCACCCAGGCCGATTATGAAGGCTTCTGCTCCGCCCTGCGCGGCCGTCCCAACACGGCCTTTCACCTCTACCCCGACCTGAATCACTTCTTCCAGACCGGCAAAGGGAAAGCCGTTCCCGCTGAGTACCTCAAACCCGCCCCCGTCGACCCGCGTGTCATCGAGGACATTGCCCGGTGGGTGAGGACGATTCGCGGATGATCGATCACGAGGCAATGCGCCTCGGCACAGCCGGCCGATCAGGGCTAGGGATAGTAAACGGACAAAAACCGACGCTCGGTAGTGAGCGCCGGTTCAGGTGTGCGCTTCGGGCCCAGAAAGACGCACTTCTTGATTTTGGGTTGACATCGCGTCGAGGGGATTCCGGACGACCCGTCGTCGTGGGCAATCACGGCCGCGCAGCCTGGATTGCGTTTCCTCGGGAATTACCGACGTCCGGCTCTTCGCGATATGGTTTCTTGGCCTCGAAGAGCGCCATGCGGGAATCGAAGGTCGTGCGCCGGGGCTCGCCTTTCGCGGGCAGCCCGATGGCCTTCTCTTCCCACTTCATCGCGCCGGCGAAGTCTCCGGCCTCTGCGCAGGCCGCGGCGAGCGTGGTGAGGAACTCGGCGTTCTTCCACGCCGTCAGCTCACAGGCGCGGGTGGCTGACTCGACGGCCTTCTTGCCATCACGGCATTTCGAGTCCGGGCAAGTGGCCCGGATCCAGGCGCGTCGGTTGTAGGGATCGGCCAGTTTATCGTTGAGTCGAATCGCTTCGTCATAATCGGCGAACGCCTTGTCGTACTGACGCAGGGAATTTCGCGCGTACCCTCGTTCGCTGTGAGCCCAGGCGAGCTCTCGACTCGGGTCGAGCCGGATTGCCTGGTCGTAATCGTTGATGGCCTTGTCAAATTCCTTTTTCTTGATCCATACCGCCGCGCGACCCGCGAAAGCCCAGGCGTAGCGAGGATTGAGCCGGATCGCCTCGTTGAAGTCAGCGAGAGCGCCGGCGTAATCTCCCTTCAATCTCTTCACTCGACCTCGATTGCCCCATGCAGTGGCGAACGTTCCACTCAGTTCGATGGCCTTGTCGTAGTCTTTCATGGCCTTGTCAAAATCGCCGATTTCCGTCCAGGCCCGACCACGATCATGGTACGCGGATGCAGATCGTGGGTTGATCTCGATTGCCTTGGTGTAATCCGCGATCGCACCCTGGAGGTAGCCGTTCCGGTGCCGAATCGACCCGCGTCGGTTGTAAGCAAACTCGTAGCTGACCCCATACTTGATGGCACGGTCGAAGTCGTCTAGCGCGCTCTTTTCGTCTCGGTGTCGTAGCCATATTTCCGCACGATGCGCGTAGGGATCGCCAAATTGCGGAAACAGTTCCAGTGCCTTGGTGAAATCGGCAACGGCCCTATCGTTGTGCTCTTCCCCCAGGTTCAGGTGCGCCAGACCGCGGTTGTGGTAGGCAAACGGGTCTCGGGGGCTGAGCTTGATCGCCTCGTCATACGCCTTGATTGCCTCAGGAAATCGTTTTGCGAACCCTAGAGCCCGACCGCGCCCCATATGCGAACCTCCATCCTGGGGATTGATGCGGAGCGCTGTGTCGAAGTCCGCGAGCCCCCTACCGTAATCACCCGCGTCAATCCACGTATCGCCGCGGCTCTTGTAGAGTCCGTAGCTCGGGTTGAGGGCTATGGCCTTGTCATAGTTGGCGAGGGCCTTCTCGAAATTCTTTTCCGCCGCCCAGATCCAACCCTGCGTGCTGTAGGCAAAGGGGTCTTTGGGATTCAGCCGAAAGGCTTCCTGGAGCGCAATGCGCGCGTCGTTGATGCGGCCACACCTGATGAGAGCGACCGCCAGGCGGCGATGAACGCTGGGAATCTCAGGTCGGAGCGCGACGGCGGCCGTTGCAAAGCGAATGGCGTCGTTTGGCTGGGGGGGAGAGACCCAGCATAGGCGCGCGGCGAGGCTTGCCGTGATCCAGAAGTCGCGGGGGTGAAGGACCTGGGCCCGGCGCAGTAACGGTATCGACTCCTTGTCGCCGCCTTCTTCAAACAGCGATTCACACAACCGATTGAGCGTGAACGCGGGCTGCTTGGTTAACTCGGGATCGTTTGCCAGCTTCTTCAGGGCGGCAAGATTGTGGCTCAGGCAAGCGTCGCGGATGGCGCTGCGGTACGGATCGGGGTCCGAGGTTCGGGCAATCCGGCGAAAGCGCTCTTGCTCTGCTCCATCGAGGGCCCTGGCCCAATCGTCGAGCGCCGCGGCCACGATCTCACGGGCCCGCGGCGGCTTGGCCCCGATCAACTCGATGACCCGTTCGTCAGGAAGGTTGTCAATGTCGATCCCTCCATCGCGAAGTGCCTGTCGATAGCCGGGAATCAAGACCTTGAGATCGGGTTCTGACGGCAAACCGCCTGATCTTGTATTCTCAGCAAGCAACGTGTGCGCCTCTTCGAGGGCCGCGATCATTGTCTTGTCGCGCACCTCCGAGTCATGCTCCTGTTGCTTCGCCTTGTACGTACTCAGAGGACGTTCCACCTGGGAACGCAGTTCCTCGTACCTGCCGCCAATCCCGAGCCGTTTCTCGGCCCCCTCCAGCACAGTGATCGCCTCGCCCCACTTGGACTGGAGTGAGAGTTTTCGGGCTTCTTGCACGTCGTCGTTGGTCAGCTTCGATAAAGAGGCGAACTGGGCCTGTTGTTGCAGGCGCAGCCCCTCCCAGCCCAGGAAAGCGAGGCCGACGATCGCGGCGATGGCCCCGAGTCGCGCGACCTTGGCCCTGCGCCGCCGCCTCATGCTCGCATTGAGGAACTGCGTCTCCACCGTGTTGAGCGCATCGGGGTTCGTCTTCAACCACTCTCGCGCCTGTGCCAGCGGGATGCCGGTGTACAGGAAGCTGCTCTCCCGATCGTGCAACAACCAACCCGTCGCGGCCTCGGTCAGCCGCCGCTGGAGCTTCAACCCGTCGCGGTCGGCCTCGATCCACTTCCGCAGCAACGGCCAGCCGCGAATCAAGGCTTCGTGGGCGACCTCGGCCGTTGCCTCGCCCGCGGCCGTCTTTTGCCGCTCGGTCGTCAAGAGCCGCGATTCCGGATCGGCCAGCCGGTCGATGATCGACTGCACCGCCGCGGCCTGCGCGGGGTCGCTCGGCAAGAGTTCGCGCAGCGTGGCCCGCCGGCGCGTGTCCTCGCTCCCCTCGCCCGGATGAACCAACCTCAAGAAGACACGACGGCAAAGTTCTTGCTGCTCAGGCGTGAACCTGCCGTAAACCGCGTCTGCCTTGCGCTGAAGCGCTCCTTCGAGCTGACCAATCTCACGATAAGTATGGACGGTCAGACGATAATCTTCACGACGACGCCACACCTCTTGAAGCGCGAACTGCAGCAGCGGCAAGGCCCCGACACGGCCCCGGATGTCATCCAGCAGCAGTTCGACGAGTCCCGCCTCCGGTTCCAGGCCGGCCAGCCGCGCAGGCCGCTCGATGGCCCGCCGCAGCTCGTCGTCGGTCATCGGTCCGATCAGTACCTGATGATCCGACAGAGCGGCGGCCAGATCGTTGTGAACGGCACAGCGATGGTAGAAGTCGGCCCGCATCGTCACGACGACGATGGCGCGACCGCCGGCCACCGTCGCCGCATGCAAGAGGTTGGCGATGAAGTCGCGGCGTTCCGCTTCATCGTTGCAAAGCGTGAAGATCTCCTCGAACTGATCTACCAGCAAAACCAGCCGCTCACCGCGAGGAGGCTCGCCCAGGACCAGGCCAGCGGCAACGTGCAGAGACCGCTCACCGTCCTTGCGGCCCTGCAACCGATCGAAGACCACGGCGCTCACGGATTCCTGCGCCAAGCCGGTGAGTGCTTTCGCCAGGTTGAAGAACGGCTCCGCCCCTGGCCGGCAAACCGCCCGCGGCCACGCCTCACTGCCTTCGAGCTTGCCGTTCTTGAGGGCAGCGAGCAATCCCGCGCGCACCACCGACGACTTGCCACTTCCCGAGGCACCAACAATCGCCAGGAACCGACTCTCCCTGCCGGACGGCTGGCGCTTGAGGTTGTCGAGCAACCACTCCGTGAGCGCTTCTCGGCCGAAGAAGAGCGGTGCGTGTTCCACATCGAATAACTCGAGGCCGCGATAAGGGCACCGGCCCTCGAACACAGCCCCGCCGGGGCCGGCGGCCGGCTCGATGCCTCGGATCCCGCAAACCAGCCGGTGGAATGCCTCGGGGTCGTCGAGCGAGTCGCGGAACTCCACCCAGGTCGTCGCGACCAGGAATGCAGGCAGCTGGCTACGCTCCGGCCGGCCGGCCCCAGGCAGGAGCACCGGAATCACGCGGAACGGCCGGCCATCGCCGGGAGCCCCGGCCCGGCTCTCGTCGACGCGGCGGGTGATGGCCGTCCGCATCTCCTCGTTCTGCCAGGGGCCGAAGCCCCCGGCCCCGATGAACACAACGCCGGAGGCGCAGGAATTCAGGGCAGCCTCGAGCTCGGGCATCCAGGGCATGCCGGGAATCAGATTCCACTTGTCAAGCCATGGTTTCAGATTCTCGCGCTCCAGCGCCTGGCCAGTTCCTCGATGAGGGGCTTATCGGAAGAGGCATGCGATAGGAACGCATCGAAGCGATTCGCCATAGCTCTCAGTCCCCGATATAATCAGGAGCCCCGCGGTGGCGACCCGGTCCCGGTCCCGCTTTTCCCAAGGATCTGTGGGTCGAAGCCGCCATGGTTCCACCCACCGGACATTATCCCCAACCGCAAGAGTAACGAGGAAGGCGATGGCTTTCTGAAGGGTCCCGGTGCGCGCGTTCCGCGTAAAAAGGCGCAATCGGGCCCCGCGTGCCCCATCGAGCCCGATATGCCCGGAGCCAAAATTTCTCAGGCATCTGCCCCTTTTCCGCCCCATGCAGCCGGAGTAGGCTGAATCGCGGAAGGCGCAATCTTTGCGCTTTCCGTGACTATAAGCGCACGGTTCGGGGGGAGCAATGCCCTACCAGTACGTCCGCCAGCCCCTCACCGCCGAGGAGGCCGACATCCTTGCCAACGCCTGCGAGACGCCCACCGAGCACCTCATCGTCTGGACCCTGCTCGACACTGGCCTCCGCGTTAACGAGCTGTGCGCCCTGACCACCAAGGATGTCCTCTGGCAGCAACGTCAGCTCAGGGTCCGGGGCAAGGGCGGCCCCTACGGCAAGAAGTCCAAGGTCCGCGTCGTGCCCATGTCCGGCCGCTTACGCGGCCTGCTGGAGCATCACTTCACCCTTCGCAAGGACTTCCCCGTCCGGCCGCGGCGGGCCCAGGGGCTGATCAAGGAGGTCGCCAACCGGGCGGGCCTCGCCAAGGACGTGACCCCGCACGTCCTCCGCCACACCTTCGCCGCGACTGCCCTGGAGAAAGGCATAAGCCTGGCCACCGTCCAGAAGATCCTCGGCCACGACCGGCTCCAGACGACCGCCATCTACCTCAACTTCACCGACTCCCACATCCAGGAGGAGTTCGAGCGGAAGTGGTGACGGCGGGGGGTGCCAGCTCATGCCGGGGCAGATCTTCAACGAAGCCGAACGGAAACGGCTGGCTGGATATCCACCGCAGGTCCCCCGGGAGGACCTGGTCACCTTCTACACCCTCACGAAGGCGGACAAGGCCCAGGTCAATTGGTGCACCGATGACGCCAGCCGAACCAGGCGAGCTGCCTGAACCTGGTGACCAACGCCGTGATCGTCTGGAACACGGTCTACATGGGGGCGGTGATCGACCGATCGAGGGCCAAGGGGCAGCGGATCGATCCCGAGGACCTGGCGCACCTCTCCCCGGCGAGGTACGAGCATATCAATCCGGACGGCCGGCATCAGTTGCCAGTCGATCGATGGGCCGGCAAGAACCTGCTGCGTTCCATCAAATTATGAGCCATTTAGATAGACGGAGCGTTGGTTTTTTGTCCATTTGCTATCGCAAGGCCGATCACAGCAAGCGGCGTGAATTTCCGGCCATGCTCAGAGGGCTTTCTTCGGCTTACGAGGAAGGAGATCGACAACGGGGATCTGGGCGACAACCTCACCGGCAACGATCAGCTCGACGGCCGCGGATTCGGCGAGCATGGTGGGATCGGGATAGCCGCCGCCGGTCGGGTTCGCGTAGACCTCGAGCTGCCGGTCGATCGGGTTGACGATCCAGTAGGTGGGAATGCCACCTCCGCCGTAGGTTCTCGCGAGGGCCCGGTCGGCAAGGAGGCTCGAAGTGGGCGACCTCGACGACGAGGGCGATGTCGGCGGGACCAGGGTGCTCGGTGTCGTAATCGTCAAGGTCGCCCCGAGCCACGGCGATGTCGGGTTCAGGCTCACTGTTGCGCAGAGGGATGCGGATGGGTTGTTGCTGGCGCGTGTGCCAGCCGGGCGGCAGCGCCTGATCGATTCTTCGACGGCACTTCTCCGAGCCCGTGGAGTGGTCGGGTTTCCTGGTCATTTTCCTTACCAGCAGCCCTTCAATCAGCTCGATCCGGTCGCGCTCGGTCAAAATCCCGGCCTCAGCCATTGCCTCGTACTGGTCGACGCTGAGACGGTAAGGCGTCAATCCCGGCGGCAACATCAAGGTGGCTGGGGGGTGTGCGATCGTCGTCATGGCCGTTTCGTCCCGGTGAGTGAGAGAGTTGCTTCTTCTCCAGATCGACACGACGCGTTGATAGTGGTCACGGGCAAGATTAGAAGTTGCCCCAAGTTTCAGGTGTCGGGACTCACTACGTCAAGGGCGTACGCAGCCTGGCTCCGGTCGGCCAGACTTACTTTCCTGGCTCTGCATCCGCAGCCGGCGAGAGTTGCGGACTTTCCTCCCGCAGCCGCAGCCCGATCGGCAGCGCGTCGCCCAGGGCGATGCTCTCCTGTGCGGCTTCCAGCTCGTGGTATTCGCGGACGGGGCGGAGAATGGACTCGTCGGCGCCCAGTGCTTCGAGACGGCTCAAGACGCGGCTGGCGCAGCTCCTCCGGCAGATCGCGGGCACGGTCGCCGGAAGAGCGGGCAAGCTGAGAGAGGGCGAAGATCGCGTCGCTGGTCTCACGGCCAGGGGCGAACGTGCGGGAGAGGAGCGCGTCGACCCAGCGCTCGGCGGCCTCGCGTCGGACCACGGTGTTGGCCAGTCCATAGAGCGGCACGCGGGCGCCCAGCCGGCCCAGGCACCAGAGCAGATAGTTCGGAATGGAAGGCCGGGACAGCTCCTTGGCCAGCGAGCTGCCCAATCCCTCCTTGACCTCCGGCGCCAGCCGCTCCAGGCTGGCGGCGCAGCGCCACATTTCTGCAAGCTCGTGCGGCTCGGGCTTGGGCCGGCCGGCTTTCTTCGACGGGCTGGTGCCTTTCGCCGGCACCACGAACGGGGCGAGGCGACGATGGATCTCGTCGTGATGCTGGCGGCTCAGGCCGGCCGCCACGCGCCGCCAGAGGATCCACCACTCGGCCCAGCACTGCACGTCCCTGGTGTGCTTCACTCCCTGGTGAAACACCGGCCAGAGCGCCTTGAGGCGGATCTCGTCAAGCGGGAAGCCGCGGCCGGGCCGCAAGGCGAAGCCGGCCAGGTTGAACCAGCGCGATTCGTGCTGCGGGCTCTTCAGCCGCTGGTCGGCCGCGTCGCGCACGGGCTCCCACCAGGCGCGCAGGGCTGCGGGCGGCCACTGGTCGCGCGGAACGTCGATCAGCTCTTCGAGCCGCTTGATCAATCGGGCCGGACCGGTCTCGGACCCAGCCGCCGAGGCCGGTGCGGCGAACGCATCGCGGATCGCGGCGATGGCCGTATCGAGCTCGGATTGCTCGATGATCACCCGGTCGGTCTCCACTCCGGCGACAGTCGTCCGCGGCTGGGGTTGGGCGGACGGCCCTCGAAGCTGGATTTGCAAGCGCCAGCGGCGGGTGTCGGTACGCGACTGGCACCAGAGCTCGATGGTACCCACCTCGGTCACTCGTGCCACCAGGCTCACCGGCACGCGCTCCGCCCTGGCCTTGCGGCCCACCCTCATGAGGCTCTGCAAGGGAGGCAGCTCGCGAATGGAATCCGGGTCGGCGGCGACCAGGTCCCCGGGCCGATCGTCGGGCCGCACCGAGCTGCTGGCCAGCGGGAAGAGCACCGGCTGGCCCATGAGCAGGTCGAAATCGTGGCCGTCGATCGTGGTCTCGTCGCCCTCCTGGGCATCACGCGGTACCACGCACATCCATGGCCTGGCGTCCTGTCCCGTCTCCAGCCCCACGTAGAACGAACGCGCCGTACCGCCCCCAATGCGGATTCCCCCGCCCCTGCGCACCACGCCGTAGTACGCGGCGCCCTGGGCCACGGCCAGGTCCAGCGAAAAATTCGAGAGCACGCGCGGGGAGTACGCCGGACCCGGATCGTCGCCGAACCACGAGGCCACCACCTCGACGATCCGGTTGCGCACGCTCTCCGGCGTGAGTGCACCGCCGTTGAAGAGGATCGCGTCGGGCCGGGCCGGCCGGTCGTTGCTCTGGTGGCCTCCCTGGCCGATCGCCTCGGAGCGGTGCCGGCGCAGGAAGGCGGCCAGGTGCCTGGGCACGGCCGGGTCGGCCACGAACGGGAGGCCAAACTCCTGGAACCCCGTTTTCGCCCCGCGCTGCGGCTCCTCGCTGCGGCCAATCCGGGGGAAGAACCCGTCCAGCGCGATCGACTGCACGTCCTGCCGCGTCAGCTCCGACTGGATGCTGCCGCCGATGATCCGCGACCCGCGCCCGGCGATCGTGACGGGCCAGCGCTCGAGCAGTGGCTGCTGCGCGACGAGCAGCTTCTCCTTGGCCGTCCGGCAGGCGAAGCGCAAGGCACTCCACTGCTCGGTATCGAGCCGCACGCCACCCAGTTTTGTCTCCACCTGGTGCGCCAGTGCCAGGTCGATATTATCGCCGCCGAGCATGAGATGATCGCCCACGGCCACGCGGCGGAATCCCGGCCCGGTGAGGGTCTCGACCACGGTGATCAGGCTGAAGTCGGTGGTGCCGCCGCCGATATCGCAGACGAGGATGAGCTCGCCGGCCCGCACCTCGCGCTGCCAGCGGTCCTGGTGCGAGACGATCCAGCAGTAGAACGCCGCCTGCGGCTCCTCCAGCAGCGTGATCGAATTCAGGTCGGCCTGCTTCGCGGCCAGGATGGTCAGCTCGCGCACCGCTTCATCGAACGAGGCCGGCACGGTGAGGATGACCTCTTGCTGTTCCAGGCGGCGCGCCGGGTCGTCCAGGGCAAAGCTGTGGTTCCAGGCGTCGCGGATGTGCCGCAGGTAGGCCGCCGACGCCTCGACGGGCGAGACGCGCTGGATCTCCGGCCCCGCGCCCAGGGGAGGATGTCGGCCTCGCGGTCCACGCCCGGATGGCAGAGCCAGCTCTTGGCGCTGTGCACCAGGCGGCCGGGCACGCGGGCGCCCTGGATCCGCGCGAACTCGCCGACGATCCGGTTGCCGCCGTCGCCCCAGGGCAGCCGCGCTGCACCCGGCGGCAGCTCCGGCCCGCCGGCCAGGTAAAGGAATGACGGCAGCATGCTCCGCGGTGCCGATTCGCCCGCCGCCACCAGTTGCGGAACGTCGAACATGCGGATCTCCGCCGCCGGCCGCTCGCGCCCCTTGGTGTCAACATACGCCACCGCGCAGTTGGTCGTCCCCAGATCAATGCCGACGATATACCGAGACCGGCTCATCCCGTATTCACCCCGCGTTCCAGGCTCTGCGTGCTACGAAACATCATAGGGGCAGCAGGCGTGTTCGTAAAACAGACAGGAGAACCAGATCGCGATCGTCCTCTCCCAGACCGCGGAACCGACCGTGCCGAACTCCGGCCTGGGATCCGTACTGCCGCGGAAAACGGATTCCAGAGCGCCAAACAGGAACGAATCCCTCGCACGTTACCCTCGGTGATTCATTGGCCTGAACGGTCTCTTCTGACGTCGATTCGCATCACTCCCTCGCGCGCTGCGGCTTCGACGGCGCAACCGCTGACGGCGAGAAGAATTGCTGCTCGGAAGCACCTTCTGCCCTCCTGATTCAGTGTACGATGGCGTTGTCCGTTTCGCCGGGTGGCCCATAGACTAAAACACAATTCGCCCGTCGTCATGCTCCGAGGCTCCTCCGTCCACGGTTCGGCGGACGCTCGAACTTGAGGCCGACTGGCTCTCGCGATGCGTCGCGCCTCGGCGGACGATGGCGACCCGTCTGCCGGAATGGCTGGGATTCGAGGAAAATCGCACACGAATGGGGCAGTCGTGATGGACGCCGAAGATTTCCGTGAGCTGGCGCTCAGCTTTGACGGCGCGGAGGAAGGGTCGCACGGCGGCGCGGCCGATTTCCGGGTTGGCGGCCGCATCTTCGCGACGCTTGCCATGCAGCACCTGGGATTCGGCAACCTGATGCTCTCGCCAGCGTTGCAGCAGACGCTCGTCGCGGACGCGCCCGACGTCTTCCTGCCGGTCCCCGGTGGCTGGGGGCGGATGGGATGCACGCACATCCGGTTCGCCAACGCAACTGCGGAACAGATGCTCAAGGGCCTGGAGATCGCCTGGAACCTCCGCGTCAGCAAGAATGACAGGTCCAGGTCCTCGAAGCCGAGACCACGACGCAGCCGGTCTTAGCCTGTCGACTTGTGCCTGCCGCGAGCAAAACCCGGCGCACCCGCGACATGGCCGGCCGGCGTTTCCTGCACCGCGCGAGTGCTTTCCATTCTGCTGGTTGTGGGCCCGTTACGCTTTTTGTCGTTTCAAGGCCGCCGTCGCAACCAGCCAAGGCGGGTGGCTTGACCACGCGTCATTCCGAGATCGCAGCAGCCTGTGCTTGCGCTGGATGAGCCTTCCCATTCCGGGTCGATCCGTCGTAACTTCGAGTCTTCGTCCTTCGCCAGTGTCCGGACCCGAGGATGAGCCTATGAGCACCCGAACGCCGTGGTCGCCGCACCGCTTGCACGAACTGGATGATGCCGCGATCGACGGGTTGGCGGACGTCCTGATCGACTGTGTCGAAGGTGGGGCGTCGGTGGGCTTCATGCAGCCGTTGACGCGCGACCGCGCACTGGCGTTCTGGCACCGTGTGGCGCAGGGCGTGGCGGCGGGTGAACGCGTGCTGCTGGCCGCCGAGGACGCCCAGGGCGTTTGCGGGACCGTGCAACTGGTGCTCGCCATGCCCGAGAACCAGCCGCATCGTGCTGACGTGGCGAAGATGCTGGTGCATCGCCGGGCGCGCCGCCAAGGGCTGGGAGAGGCGCTGATGCGCGCCGCGGAGACCGCGGCCCGAGAATGTGGCAAAACCTTGCTCGTGCTCGACGCGGTGACCGGCGGCGATGCCGGACGGCTCTACCAGCGCCTGGGATGGGTACGCGTCGGCGATATCCCCGGGTACGCGCTCATGCCGCAGGGAGGCCCATGCAGCACGACGGTCTACTACCGCGACCTTATCCCTTCAGAGCGGTAGCACGAGCTGAAGCCTCTCCTCCAGCCCCTCCCTGGGCAGGGTCCGGTTCGCCGCGCAGTCCCGCGATGAGCCGATCCGCATCCCGCGCCGCGGTGACGGCGCCTGCGCTGAAACCGGTGGTTGCGGACCCGGGAAGGATGCTCGTCAGGGCAGAGCTCACGAAGGCGGCCGGAAAGACGACGCCATAG
Source organism: uncultured Planctomycetaceae bacterium (assembly GCA_963833985.1). Classification (GTDB taxonomy): domain Bacteria; phylum Planctomycetota; class Planctomycetia; order Isosphaerales; family Isosphaeraceae; genus Aquisphaera. The sequence goes on along the minus strand of CAWIAD010000002.1, from coordinate 2,223,828 downwards.
CTGACGGCGTAGCTCGTGGAATATACCGCCTGGGACAGGTTCTCACCCAGCGTGCTGCCGTCTCCTTGCTCCGCCGGCGCCGGGGCAATCTCGTCGAGCTTGCCATGGTCGCGCAGCCAGCGCTCCTGGAACGTGTATCGGGCGGCTTCCTCGACGCCAATGATGAACGCGTTGTCAAGGACCACGCCGATCGCCGCACCCAGGAGCGGGATGCCCTCCTCGACCTTCTCTTCCACCAGCGTGGAAGCGATGTCCCGCACGAGGTCGTCTCCCACCTCATCCTCGAGCCGGGTCTCCGCGGAGGTGGTGACACGCTGCTGGTCCTGCTGAGCCAGGCTGCCGTCCTGTAGTGCCCGGATGAATCGAGCGGTTCGCTGCTTTTCCTCGGGATCCTCCTGTAGAGAAAGACCGATGATGCTGATCACGAGCGTCTCGTCCAGAGGACCCTCCAGCGCATAGCCGTAGCACGCCGCCACGCGATGCACGGTACGCAAGGCGAGCATGATTTCCGCCGGCAACTGAAGGAGTTCCGTGGCCAGCCCCCCGGCGTTGGCCAGCAGGCTTTCCGAGGTGATGATCTCGCGGCTGAGGTCGGTCACCTTCTTGACCAGGGCATCGCAGCGTTCCAGCGGACCGGCGCCAAGCTCGTGGACATGATCGATTCCCAGAGAGCGCTCGATCAAGCTGCGGCCGTGTTTCCAGTCGGCCGCCCGGTGCACCCGTTCGAACAATCCACGGGCCCGTTTCGAGGGCAGCAGCGTCTCGAAAACGCGGGTGAGCGGCCACTTGAGGGTTGCCAGCGAGCGCCGCAGCACGCCGGGCTTGCGTGCCTTCCAGGCGGCAATCCGCGTCACCTGTGCGGCCTCATAGTCCGTCAGTGAAGGCTGTTGCATGGTGGGTTGATCGGGTTGGGAACTGTCGCTGATATGAGCACGTCTGCACGCTGATCGCTCAGGGAATCACCACGTCTTCGGGCACCAGGGGAACCGGCTCGGGCAGGCCGATATTTGGCAGCCCGACCGCCCCGGGATCCGCACCGGCCGCGATTCGCTCGAGCGCAGCGCCGAATGCCTGTCGCTTCGCCAGCCGTTCGCCCGGGTCGTATCGCGCCCCGGAGGTCACATCATAAAACATGATCCCAAAGTTGCAGATCTTCTGCCAAGACCAGGAGGTCAGTCCGAAGTGCCTGGCGCACTGCGCGGGATCGATGACCCTCACGGATCGCGCGTCCGGCCACTGGAACGCCTCGCTTTTTTGCAGGGCCACGAGCACAGCCTGAGCCAGGGCAATTTGACCGCGCAGCGAGGGATGGACCGCGTCATGAAACAGATGATCGTCCAGGAGACCGTGGAATCCGATCTTATGGAAATACGATTGCCCGTCGATCAACGCGCAGTGATGCCGCCTGGCCACCGTGCGGTAGGCTTCCTGAAATGGCGTCGGGCAGCGCTCCGGAAGTCCGTCGAGGTCACGCGCCGCGACGTCTTCATGGTAGGCTTGATCCCAGTGTCCGGAGCGTTCATGCAGCCGCGCCAGCCGGTAGTGCAGCTCGGCGAATCCGGGTTGCTCATCGATCAGGGCCTGATAACGCGTCAGGCTGCCGGCAGGATCGCTTTCCTCGAGCTTCCGAGCCGCCAGGAAGCGTGCGGCGAAGGCCTCCCGCTCGGCCCGCGTCGTCTTCGAGGGGAGATACGAGCGATTCGGATCAAAACCGGAATCGTTCCCCGGAGGCAAGATCAGGATGGGCACGGCACCGACGCGCCGCGCAAAGCTCACGATGGACTCCAGGCGCCGCTCGAAGTCGTTCCGCAGGATGTGCAGCTCCGCGGGGCTGAAGGCCGGCTCATCCACCAGACTGCGATTCGCTCCCGGCGGGGGCGGCAGCGCCACCCGGCACTTGTCGATGCCCTCTCGAACAAGCCGGCAGAACGACGAGCGCGTCTCGGCCTGCTGAACCATGAGTTCGAGCGCCCCGGCAGCTTGCCGTCATCATAGTGGCTGATCTCGCGTGACCAGGGGAATCGAGCCGTGAATTCGTTGTGCCCCGCGTAAACGATGAGCACGTCCGGGCGGACTTTCAGCTCCGCCAGCCGCGCGTGCTGGGCCTCGAGCGTATCACCGGCGGTTGCGACGAGGTGGTACTGGAATCTCCTGCCAGGAAACAATTCCTCCAGTTGCCAGCGGACCATCGTGGCGATGGACAGCCACCAGTCATACGGAACACCCTCCGCGCTCGACTCACCCACCATGACCAGGTTCACCACGTCCTTCGTGGAGTCAGGAAAGCTCAACGGCATTGCAATCTGTTCCGGCGCTGCGGGGAGCTGAAACGCTTTCCTGGTTCCGTACGGCCGCCTCAGCCCGCCAATCGGCAAGGCCGCCCTCTGGTGCGTGCGCTGCCACCAGACGGCCGACGCCCCCTCCGCCAGGACAAGACAGACCAGTAACGACGCGGCCAGAAGCAGAACGCGCGCCCAGGACGGCCGCGGGCCCGGCTGTTTGCGTCCCCGGTAGAGGAGGACTGCCAGCACCGGAGCCGCCAGACAGAGGGTCGCTACCAGGACGCCGTACCCGAGCTCGAGCGCAAGCAGGCCGGCGAGCTTGAGGCGCCAGAGCACGGTACGAGGCAGGTGGTCCTCCAGCCAGAAGCAGAGACCCGCCAGCAAAGCCAGGCTCACCGCGACGCCGGCACCCAGTGCGGCCAGCCGCACTGTGCGCTTGAGTTCGAGAGTCTTCCGGGATCGGGGCATGTGACGGCGGGTTGATCCTCTGGATTTCGGGGGGCATGGACGACGTTTCAGCGGAGCGCCCGTCAGGGCACCGGGCACGCGCGCGAGTGCCAGATCTCGCGCATACTCGCTGATGGTACGGTCGGCCGAGAAGCGTCCACTGCCGGCGACATTGAGGATGGCCCGCGCGGTCCATTCCTTGGGGTCCTGGCGGTACAGTGCAGCCAGGCGTTCCTGGGCCTGGGTGTAGCTCTTCAGGTCTGCCAGGTGCATGTAGTGATCTCCACTGGACAGCAGCGCCTGGCGGATGGGCTCGTAGAGTCCAGCCGGTCCCGAATTGATGTGGTCGCTGAACAGCAGGTCAACCGCCGCGCGCGTTTCCGATTCATGATCATAATGCCAGTAAGGGCTGTACCAGGAGCGGCTGCCGGCGACCTCTTCGGCGGTCAGGCCGAAGAGGAAGGTGTTCTCCTCGCCGACCGCCTCGGCAATCTCGATGGTTGCGCCGTCGCGCGTGCCCATGGTGAGGGCGCCGTTCATCATGAGCTTCATGTTGCTGGTGCCGCTGGCCTCGTAACCGGCCGTGGAGATCTGCTCGGAGACCTCGCTCGCCGGAATCAGCCGCTCGGCCAGGCTGACACCGTAGTTGGGCAGGAACACCACCTTGAGCCGGCCGCGCACCCGCGCGTCCGCGTCGATGGCCACTGCCACGTCGTTGATCAGCTTGATGATCAGCTTGGCCAGGTGATAGGCCGGTGCGGCCTTCCCGGCGAAGAAGAAGGTCCGCGGCGCGGGGTCGAAACCCGGGTCCATGCGCAACCGGTGATAAATCACCATGATGTGCAGGACATTGAGCAACTGCCGCTTGTACTCGTGAATGCGCTTGATCTGGCTGTCGAAGATGGATGATTCATCCAGGCTGATGCCCAGCTCTCGCTTCGCCCAGTCCGCGAACCGTGACTTCGCGGATTGCTTGGCCTGACGGAAGCGGTCCTGGAAACCCTGATCACGGGCCAGCTTCCGGAGCACGGCGAGGCGGTCAAGGTCCGTGACCCAGCCATCGCCGGCGGCCTCGGTGAGCAGGGCGGACAGGTCGGGATTCGCCATCAAGAGCCAGCGCCGGGGCGTCACGCCGTTGGTCTTGTTGTTGAAGCGCTCCGGAAACATGCGGGCGAAGTCGGCCACGGTGTGCTCGCGCAGCAGCCGGCTGTGGATCTCGGCCACGCCGTTGGTGCTGTGGGTTCCCACGATGGCCAGGTTCGCCATGCGCACCTGGCGGTGCGGCGTCTCCTCGATCAGGCTCATTCGCCGGGCGCGGGCGTCGTCCCCCGGAAACCGTGCGCTGACATCACGCAAGAATCGCGCGTTGACCTCGTAGATGATTTCCAGGTGGCGGGGGATGAACAGCTCGAAGAGCTCGATCGGCCACTTCTCGAGTGCCTCGGGGAGCAGCGTGTGGTTCGTGTAGGCGAGCGTGCCGACGGTCAGCTTCCAGGCTTCGTCCCAGCTCAGCTTCGCCTCGTCCAGCAGCACCCGCATGAGCTCCGCGACGGCCATCGCGGGGTGCGTATCGTTGAGCTGAATGGCGACCTTGTCGGCAAGGGCCGGCCAGTCGTTGCCGCGGCTGCGGAACCGGCGGATGATATCCCCGATCGAGCAGGCAACCAGGAAGTACTCCTGCAAGAAACGCAACGACCGGCCGCGCGGGGTCGAGTCGTCCGGGTAAAGCACGCGGGTCAGCGATTCGGCGACCGTCTTGTCCAGCACCGCGCCGAAGAACTCGCCCCCGGAGAACTCGCCGAAATCGAAGTAGTCAGGCGACGAGGCGTTCCAGAGCCGCAGCGTGTTGATCGTCTTGCCGCCATAGCCCACGACCGGACGATCGTAAGGCACACCCAGCAAATGAATCGGCTGGCGGGGAATCTCCTCGATCATCCCGCCCTCGAGCCGGAATGAGCAGTTCAGCGGCACGTCGACCGTCTCGTTCATCCGTGCCACTTCCCAGGGGTCGGGATGGAGCAGCCAGTTGTCGGGCTGCTCCACCTGGTAGCCGTTCTTGATCTCCTGGCGGAACATGCCGTACTGGTAGCGCAGGCCGTAGCCGATGGCGGGGATCTTGAGCGTGGCCAGCGAGTCCAGGAAGCACGCCGCAAGCCGCCCCAGGCCGCCGTTGCCCAGCCCGGCGTCGGGCTCGGCGTCCTGAAGCTGGTGCCACTCCTGATGCGGGTCGGAGCGCAGGTCCTCGTCGACGAACGACTGGACCTGCAAATTCGTCACCGCGCTCTGGAGCGTGCGGCCCATGAGGAACTCCATCGACAGGTAATAGACCTGCTTGGGGTTCGTCCGCTGATGCACCGATTGCGTCAGCAGCCAGCGCTGGGTGAGCAGGTCGCGCAGCGAACGCGCCATCGCCTCGAACCGCTGCCGCTGGTCGGCCTGCTCAGCGCTGACGGCATGGTCGAAAACCAGGTGGCGATCATAATAATCGCGATCCGCGAACCGGAACTCCGCCTCGTAGGGCTTGAGGCTTTCCTCGGTCGTCAGGCTGGCCACGGGCACTCCTCCGCGGGGCTGAACGCATGACTCGGCGTACGCAACACGTACATGATCACCGACGAGCCGGCGCGGAGCAAGGAACGCGGCTGGAAAAGACTTCACACCCGAAGTGAGACGTTGTCCGGCAATCGGACCAGTCTCTCGGGCTCTCGACCTGTGCCGATTTCCGTTGTCCCCCGACGAACTTGACGGCACCGGTTTCCTATCATATGATTAGAGAGTGCCGCCGGAACCTTCTGCGGCAAGTCCCTGGTGTGAGGGGCGGTTCCGTCGCGCCTGATCGCACGAAGATCGAGAACCGCGAGCGTTTCTCCATCGGGACGTATGATGAGTTCTTCGGAATCGGATCCGCGTCTCGAGGAAGTTCGCCAGCGACTCATTCGCCTGCTGGATGCGGACGAGTACCGGGTGACCAGAAGGGCCCTGCACGAGGGCTCTCAGATCCTCAGGGACTAAGGAGTGGCTGCCACGGAATAGGGGCTCATCGACTTCGTTCTTGAGCGATTGAAAGCGGGTCATCCTATTCGCGAAGTTCCTCAGGGCGAGCCGCCAGGGAGCCACGGTGTCGCTTACGAACTAAGGCAAGCCAATCCTGCGGGTCTCTACATCAAGCTCGGTCTCGATGAGCGATCCTTTGGCCATGAACTTGTTGTCCTGATCAGTTTTCACTATTGAGAGGCTGGGCGTGCGCGGAGTGTGCGCGATCGATGGATTGGCGGTGATTGTGCGGGTTTCATGCAGGCATCGCAGGCCATTCATCCTCGGGCTTCTGATCGACGATTCCCGAGGCAGCGAGGTTCGATCATGAACACTGCCGGAGAAACCTCGAGACGGTCGGGATGCCCCATCTGTGGGATCGGGCCGGTTGTCTACGATATCCGTACTGAGGTTGTCGAGGTTGCTTACGACGGCGAACCGACCAGGGTCGAAGTCACCGGCGTGCCGATCGAGCGTTGCGAACACTGCGGAGAGGAATTCAGCGGTCCGATGGCCGCGCAAGTCAAGCACCAGGCCATCTGCCGTGCGCTCGGGTTGCTGGATCCGAAGGCCATTCGCGAACTGCGGGAGCAACTCAAGCTTACCCAGGCGGAACTGTCCCGACTCACCGGGATTGGCGAGGCGACCATCTCGCGCTGGGAGAGAGGCCGGCTGCTTCAGAATCGGGCCATGGATCGGTTTCTCAGGCTTGTGGCCAACGATCCGAAGAACGTTTCGTTCCTCAAGCGGCTCGGCTCTTCACCGGAGACCGGCCCGACGGCGACGGACCTCAATGTTTTTGCCAAGGAACCGATGATTCAGAGATTCCGCCAGATCGGCGGCGTCTCACGGGCCCGTGAGCAAGAGGGAATTGACTGACCCTCGCCCCGGGAGCAACAGATAGGCTCGATCATCCCGTATGTTGCGGATGCTCGCGATGGATCGTGCTGGGCGGCCTCGCTCATTCGTTCATCCCGGGAAGCTCAACCCACCACGAAATTGACCAGCTTCGCCGGCACGACGATGGACTTGCGGATCGTCCTTCCTTCCAGGAGTGCGCGGATGCGCTCGTCCCCGCGGGCCGCGGCCTCGAGCGCCGTGGCGTCCGCGTCGGCCGGCACGACCACACGGCCGCGCAGCTTGCCGTTGATCTGGACGGGCACCTCGACCTCGTCGTCCTTGAGCAGTTCCGGGTCGTAGGAGGGCCACGGCTCGTAGGCCAGGGTGCGGTCGTGGCCGAGGATCTGCCAGAGCTCCTCGGCGGCGTGCGGAGCCAGCGGGGCGAGCAGCAAGGTGAAGGTCTCCATCGCCGGCCGCGGGCGCACGTCCATCGCCGTGAAGGCGTTGACGAACTCCATGAGCCGGCTGATCGCCGTGTTGAACCGCAAGGCCTCCAGGTCGTCGGTCACGGCGGCGACGGTGCGGGCGACGATCCGTGATTGTTCCTGGCCTGGCGGCACGTCCTGAACACGGGCGTCCATGCGGATCTCGTGGGCGTCGGCGTCGACGATCATGCGCCAGGCCCGACCCAGGAACCGGTACACACCCTCCACGCCCTTCATGCTCCAGGGCTTGACGGCCTCCAGCGGTCCCATGAACATCTCATAGAGCCGCAAGCTATCAGCGCCATACTCGGCAACCACCGCGTCAGGGTTGATCACGTTGCCGCGACTTTTCGACATCTTGTGGGCGCGGGCGTCCACGCGCACCTCCGGACGTTCGGCCAGAACGAAGGCGTCTCCCTTCTTGATGACGTCCGTCTCCGGCAGCTTGACCGGCGTGAGCGGGATCCGCGGAGTGGCATGCTTGATCACGTGCCCGTGCTCGACCTCCTCGACGTCCGACGCCGAGACCCACGAACCGGCCGCATCCCGGTACGCCGTGAACTCCATCTCGCCAAGGATCATTCCCTGGTTGATCAGCCGCTGGAACGGCTCGGGCGTGCTCACCAGACCGCGGTCGAAGAGCACCTTGTGCCAGAAGCGGCTGTAGAGCAGGTGCAAAACCGCGTGCTCCGCGCCGCCGACGTAGAGATCGACGGGCATCCAGTACTTTTCTTTTTCCGGGTCCCAGGCCTGCTCGGCGTTGCGCGGGTCGAGATAGCGCAGGTAGTACCAGCACGACCCGGCCCACTGGGGCATGGTGTTGGTCTCGCGTCGATAGCGCTCGGAATAACGCACCCAGTCCTGCGCCTTCGAGAGTGGCGGCTCGGGCCTGCCGGTCGGCTTGAAGTCGTCGAGTGCGGGTAAGACCACCGGCAACTCGGACTCGGCCACTGCCTGCACACGGTCTTGTTCGTCCAGAACGATCGGAAACGGCTCGCCCCAGTACCGCTGGCGCGAGAAGAGCCAGTCGCGCAGCTTGTAGTTGATGGACCGCCGGCCCAGGCCCTGCTCGGCCAGCCAGCCGGTGATCAGGGTCTTCGCCGCGGACGTCGGCTGCCCGCTCAGGGACACCTCGGCGTTCGCCGACTGGATCGAGGTTCCCTCGTCGCAGTAGGCAGACCGGAAATCGCCGGCCCGGCGCGCGTAGTGCTCGGAGAGCGAGACGGAAGCCGCGGACTGCTCCGGACGGTTCGCCTCGAGCCAGCTCGCAGGTGGCATGACCACGGCCACGATCGGCAGGTTGAAGGTCTGTGCGAACTCGAAGTCGCGCTCGTCGTGCCCCGGCACGGCCATGATCGCACCGGTGCCGTAGCCCATGAGCACGTAATCGGCGATCCAGATCGGGATCGGCTGGCTGTTCACGGGGTTGATCGCGTAACCGCCGGTGAACGCGCCGGTCTTCTTCCTGGCCAGGTCGGTGCGGTCCAGGTCGCTCTTGCCGGCCGCCTGCCGGCGATACGCGGCCACGGCGTCGGCGTGCTCATAAGAGGTGACCCGGTCGACCAGCGGGTGCTCGGGCGAGAGCACCATGTACGTGGCGCCGAAGAGCGTGTCGGGCCGGGTTGTGAAGATGCGGATCACATCGTCCGAGGGGCGCTCGGGGACCCCTTCGGACTGCCTTCGGACTTTCCAGCTTTCCAGGTCGTCGTCCATGAGGATCGGGAAATCGACCTCCGCGCCCTCGCTCCGCCCCACCCAGTTGCGCTGCATTTCCTTGATGGGTTTTGGCCAGTCCACGAGCTCGAGGTCATCGATCAGGCGCTCGGCGTAGGCCGTGATGCGCAGCATCCACTGGGTGAGCGGCATGCGCACGACGGGGAAGCCCCCGCGCTCGCTCTTGCCGTCGATCACCTCCTCGTTGGCCAGCACGGTCCCCAGCGCGGGGCACCAGTTCACGGGCACCTCGGCCCGGTAGGCCAGGCGCCTGCTGTCACGGTAGGCATCCGGATTGGTGACCCCGTGCGGAATGGCGAGCTCGGCGATGGGCCGGCCATTGCCGGTGCGTGAGCGTCCCTGAGCGTCGGTCCAGACGAACTCGGGGTCGTACCAGGTGTCATGCAGCTTGAGGAAGATCCATTGCGTCCAGCGGTAGTAGCCCGGGTCGGTCGTATCGATCTCGCGGTCCCAGTCGTAGGAGAATCCCAGCGACTTGATCTGCCGGCGGAAGGTGTCGATATTGGCCTGGGTCGTGATTCGTGGATGCGTATTGGTCTGAACGGCGTATTGCTCGGCCGGCAGGCCGAACGCGTCCCAGCCCATGGGGTGCAGTACGTTGAACCCGCGCATCCGCTTGAAACGGCAAAGGACGTCCGTCGCGGTGTAACCTTCCGGATGCCCCACGTGCAGCCCCGCGCCGCTGGGGTAGGGGAACATGTCCAGAATATAGAGCTTGGGCCGATCGCGATCGCCGTCAACGGCGCGGAAGGTCTGGTTCTCTTCCCAGTAGCGCTGCCATTTCGGCTCGATACGTTGCGGATGGTAGGCGGGCATGAATCGCTTCTCCGGCCTCGCGGCCCGATCCTTCAACGGCGGAAGGCCAGACGGCCACGCCAATACTCTCGACAAAAAAAGCCCGCCGCAAGTTCGGGGGCCGGGGCGCCGCGTTTCTCTTTGAAGATACCGTTTCGAGGGCGGCCGGGGAAGGGTCAGCTCGCTCTCGGGCCTCGGCATCCCGACCCGCGCGCACCCTCGGAGACATCTGCCCGGCTGCCAAGGCAACACAACCGGGAAAGCTCGGACAACTCGAATCAGTACGAATCGCCGCTGATCACCTCTCCGCCAGCCACCGTTCCCAGGGCCCGCCACACGGAGCCGGCGATCGATGACTTGATGAAGTGCACGCTGCCGTCGGCGAACAGGGCGTTGACGCCGCCGGGGTGATAGCTGCGCGAGGTGATGGCCGCGAACGTGGGGCCGACCTTCCCGCCCAGAAACAGCGGCAGCCCCTGGAGGTCCAGATCGCCCTCGCCATGCTGGCCGAGGATCTGCTTGTTGGGCGGCCAGGCCGTGGTCATGCCGGTCTCCTGGGCGTTGCCATCCACCCAGGCTGTGTGGCTTTGCCCCACCGGACCACAGCTCCCGCCATACTCGGGAGCGACGGTGTACGGGTTTGCCATGGCATCGGGCACGCTGTTGGCGTTGTTGATCTGGGACAGGCCCTGCGGGATGCAGTTGTACTCAGGGCTGCGTACCTTCACTTCGCTGACCATCAGCGTGTTGGTGGTGCCGTCGGTGAAACTGGCAATCCGGCGGCTCAGGTTGGGCGCGAATACCCCGCGCGTGGGAGGTCCACCCGGCGCGAAGACGAACCAGTCGCCCATGTTCAGACCGTAGTTCGACACCGCCTTGGGAATGTTGAAAAACGCACTCGCCGGCGTGGGTAATGGGTCCACCTCGCTGGGGCAGACAAAGCTGGAAACCGTGGTCGAGGCGACCGTGTAGTTGTCCGGCAGCGTGTAAGGGAGCGTGATGTTCATGGAGTTGAACATGGAACCTTGCTCGAGCAGTGGCAGGATCCTGGCGTGTCCGCTCCAGCCGACCCAGGCCGCATAGGCGGTCGGCCGCGTATCAATCACTCCGGTCATCGGAAAGGTGCCGGCGATCGACTCATAGTTGTGCATCGCCAGGCCCATCTGCTTGAGATTGTTCGAGCATTGCATCCGCCGCGCCGCTTCGCGCGCGGACTGCACGGCCGGCAGCAAGAGCGAGATCAGGACCGCGATGATGGCGATGACCACCAATAGCTCGATGAGCGTGAACCCGCTACGCAGACTGACCCGATTGCGATCCTGCTTGGACCTCATGCAACCGCTCCGTTCGAGACAGGAAGAGACCAGGATTTCCAGAGGCCGCGCCACATCAAGTGCGCATTCACCCATGCACAATGATATCGTCTCATGCGGGCTGCGTAAAGCATAGCCGACAATTTGCTTGCGTGAGGCAAGCGCAGCGGGTTTTACGGGTCTTTCCAGTCAGGGTTTCCGGGTCATGATCAGTTCCATGATCAATCGCTCCTCGCCCCCGCTGCCGAAGTTGAATTGCCGGTGGCTGATCTTCCGGCCGTCGTCCTCGACCTCCGAGATGGTTCTGGACCGTCGTGGCTCCTTTTCCTGCGGGTCCAGCGTCAGGCTGTAGAGAACGATCCTGGCGCCGTCGAATGGCTCGCGGCTCTGGCGCGCGGAGATCCGGGTCTGCCGGGAATCGATCCAGAAGCTGGTGAACCGGCCGGATTCCGGCTCGAAGCCGATGATGCCCTGGCCGGTCGACCTCTGGCCGCCCTGTTCGAAGACGAAGTCCGACTGGAGGAATTTTCCGTCCTGCACCATGGACTGGCGACACTCGCCGCTCGCGCGAACCGGCTCACCCTGACGGGGGTAGAAGATCTTCTGAACGTCCCACCGGCCCACCATCTGCTGCAAGTATTTCTGTCCGGCCCCGGGCTGGGAGGAAGGCTCAAAGCGCGCAACGGGATCCTTCGGTGCCGTGGGCGGCTGCGCCCCCGCCATCAGCAGGCAACCTGCAACGATCAGCGATGCAATGGCTCTCATGTCGGCCTCGACAAGCGGTGATGGAGAATTCGGAATGAACGGATTCTCCCAGAGCCGGCCCGACCCTGGTAGACGGTTGCGCTGGACGGGTCCTGCTCTGAAGCGGTGTACCCGGGTGGACGACCACGCCGGGCTGCGCCGAGAGCACCGCAGACGGTGCCGTCACGAGCGACTTTACAATCCTGGTAAGAACGACACAGGACGGGCCGCGGTCAGGGGACGGATGAACTTGAAGGAAAATCTTACAATTTTTTGTGGGTGATCGCGCGTCGGCCAATCGGCGTGTAGACTTGAGGCGAAGGTCAGGAAATTGAAACCCTCGCCGTGGAAGAAGAGCCTCTCGTTCGGCATCGCGATTGCGATCCACGTGTGCCGAGGGCCCGACCCCGGATGTCGGGAAACCTGTTCAACCCTGGCCAGGAGATGGAAGATGGCCCTGAAATTCATGGCCCGGATCGCGCTGCGCCCGCCGCGAGTCTGGCTCATCGGCATCGTGTCGCTGGCGCTCCTGACAACCTCCGGCTGCGGCAATCATCACCGCCGGGCCACGCTCAGGCCGGTCTACACCGCGCCCCAGACCATTGCGGCTCCGTGCACCAATTGCGGCGCGGGGGCTGGCTCGGCACCCGTCATCACCGCGCCATCGTCGCCCGGCGGCATGGGCTCCACGTCGCGGTCCCTGTCCTCCGAGCCGGCCATCGATGAGCCGGCCGGAGGCGTGACCGAATCGTCGGTGCCTGCGCTCGGCTCGCAGAATGGCTCCTCCCGATCATCGCAGCGCAGCCCGCTCCCCGAGCGGGCTCCGCGCGCCTCGATCGGTAGCGAGCCCGATCTGAACATGATCCCATCGCAATCGACGCGGCCGCGCGGCACGACTTCGTCACCCTCGCCCACGCCCTCCGCCAAACCTCCGCTGAGCGGGCCGGGCACATCGGGCTCGTCGTCGATGATCTCCCCGGATGGCCTGCGCACCACATCGGCCAGCGGCCCGGTGCGGCAGGCGAGCTTTCAGAAGCGCCTCAGCCCTTATTTTGGAGAGTCCGGCGGCGACGAGCTGTTCTACCCCAGCAAGGCCGACCGCCCCTGGAAGTACATCGTGCTGCACCACAGCGCCAGCACATCGGGCAGCTACGACCAGATCGATCGCGAGCACCGCAAGGTGCTGGGCTACGACGGCTGCGGCTATCACTTTGTGATCGGCAACGGCAGCGGTAGCGAGGACGGCCAGATCGAGGTCGCCCAGCGCTGGGTCAACCAGAAGCATGGAGTGCACTGCCGGAACGCCAAAAGCTCCGAGATCGACGAGTACGGCATCGGTATCTGCTTCGTGGGCGACCTGGATAAGGAGCCCCCCACGCCGCGACAGGTCGCGGCAGCCAGGGCCCTGGTTGCCTACCTGAGCGCGCGCTACGGCATTGCCCGCGCCCGCGTGGAAACCCACGCCCACCTGGCGGCGACGCCGACCGTCTGCCCTGGCCGGCACTTCCCCATCGACTCCTTGCTCGCTGACGATGCCCGCCCGAACCATGAGAAGACGGGCGTGAACGGCCCCGTTCCCACGGCCTGGCGCGTGGCCCGCGGGCCCGGGCTCGAAACCCGCTAAATCGCTCGATCCACAGCCACTTCAGCTCATACCCGAGCCATCTCCAACCCGCAAGGACGCGGGTGTTTCCCCCTCACCCTGCCGCGGCCGCATCCACCGGTCCGCTTCCCGCCAGTCGCCGCACTGCCTCATCCAGCAGCGCGATCACCGACATCGAATCCGTGATCTCGCCACGTTTCAGCATCGCCCACGCCTCGCTCCAGGACACGCACCTGGCGTGCAGCTCTTCCGTTCCCTCAGGCGCGCTCGAACCGTGTGTGAGCTGGGTCGCCCGGTAGATGTAGGCCACCTCGTCGCAGACGGAATTGGAAAGATGAGCGGTGGCGATCAGCTCGAGCTTGCCGGCGGACAGACCGGTTTCTTCCTTCAGCTCGCGCACCGCCGTCTCTTCAGGAGTTTCGGAGGACGGGCTGCCTCCCTCGGGGATCTCCCAGGAATACTGCTTGAGCGGATAACGGTACTGTCCAACCAGCCACACATGGCCGTTCTCATCCACGGGCAGCACACCCACCGCCCGGTTCTTGAACTCGACGACTCCGTAGACGCCGGGGTTGCCGTCGGGCCGCAGCACCTGGTCCTCGCGCACGCGGATCCATGGGTTCTGGTAAACCAGGCGGCTGCTCAAGGTCGTCCAGGGATTTGCCGGCTGGGTCATCTCTGACGGCTGCCTCCAGGTACCCGGGATGCTCCGCGCGGGCTCCGCTCAGGGATTCTCGGAACGAGGCTCCGCGAACCGCCAGCTCGGCTTGAAGTCGCGAGACAGCGGCAGGTTCAGCACCTCGGCGCGGACCATTTCCACGGGCATTGCGTGGCCGGAGAGCACGGCGTCGTGAAACGCCTTCTCCGTCATCTTGCCGGAATGAACCGCCTCCCCGTGCAGTGCGTGGAGCTGCAAGCCGCCGAGCATGTAGGCAGCCTGGTAGAGCGGTGGATACTGGAGGTAACGCCGGACCTCACCCGTGGCACCGAACTGCTCGTTCCCCACTTTCTGGACCAGGAAATCGACCATCTCCGCGGGAGTCATCGTCTTCAGGTGGAACTTGAACGAGACGATGATGCGGGCCGCGCGGTTCATCCTCCAGAAGAGCATGCCGATACGATCCTCGGGACCTTGCGCGTAACCCAGGTCCCAGAGCCGCATTTCCCAGTACAGGCCCCAGCCCTCCACAAAGAAAGGCGTGGAGAAGATGCGCCGGTAGGTGCGATGCCGGCCGGACTGGTAGCGCTCCAGGTGATGACCGGGAATGAGCTCGTGCGCGGTCACAATCCGGGTGAAGTACCGGTTATTACCGCGCATCGCCATCAACTTGTCATCATGTTTCATCGATTCGCTGGCGTAGGCGACCGTCATCTCCTGGCCGCCGTAAGCCGCGTAGGGCATCGTCTTCTGTGCCTCAGGCGCCGTCATGGTGAGCCGCCACGTCTCCTCGCAGAGCGCCGGGACGGTGATCAGATCGCGGTCCTTGACGAACCGGATCGCTTCCCTGGCCTGCTCGGCAACCAGGTCGTCCTGGCGGCCGGGGGGCGCGAACCGCGACTTCACCCGGGCGAGCGCGGCCTTCCAGTCATCGCCGCAGCCCATCTCGCGTGCGGCCTGGCGCATCTGTGCGCCACACCAGGCGAGCTGCCGCTCGCCGATGCTGACAATCTCCTGCGGCGTGTAGGCGATCATCTCCGCGGCCAGCAGTCGCTTCAGTGCGTCCTCGCCGATCGGATAGCCGACGAGCGGATCCTCATCCTTGCCGTGCAGCCCGGCAATCTCTTCACGGAGGAGCTTGGCATACTCCTCGAGTGCCTTGTCGGCCGCCTCGTGCGGCTTGCGCACCCACCATGAGAACTCGGGGGTGAACCCATCGTAAAACGTGAACCAGGTCCGTAGCGACTGGCGGAGCGAGCCCACGGCGGAGGCTGCCTGCTGTGCCAGAATGGGCGACGGCCTGAGCGCGGGCGGGCCGTCCCTGGCGGGCTCCGCACCGGCACTTTGCCTGGTGGTTCCGGCTGGGGGCTGCGCCGCGGCTCTGGCCGTGCCGTCCTTCTCTTTCTTGGTCTCCGCCTGAGCCTTCTTCCCCTGCTCGATCCGCTCCCGGAGCTTCCGGATCTGGTCGGGAAGCTCGGCCAGCCGCGCGGCCGCGTGCTCGGCGTCCACCGGCTCGAGCCGCCAGCGGGCCGCTTCCAGAGACTGGATCTGCTCCCGGAAGGGAATCAGCTCGGCAATCTCTTCCAGACGCTTGCGATCGGTTGTCTGATTGTCCAGCCCGGCGCCAATCCTGGTGCGCAAGAGCAGGTAGTCCACCCGGGCGTGGTGGTCCAGCGCGTCAAAATCGAGGGCGCGGATGCGCCGTTGCCAGTCGTGCAGAAGCCCGTCGAGGCGATCGAACCGGCGGGGCGACCAGGGTAAGTCGTAGAATTCCGAGACGCTTCCCTGGTCTGCGCGGTACTCCTCGATGATCGGCTCCATGCCGGCCGGGGGAGCGGACCGGGCAGGGATTGCGGGAAGCAGGCAGACGCAGAAGAGGATGGCGATCGAGCGGCGGGACGGTACGGCAGAAAAGAACACAGCCAGCTTGCTCCACGAGGTTTGAACATGGTACCGGTCACTTCCCGAGTGCGGCCTTGAGCGCCGAGCCCATGTCGGCCGGGCTCCTGGCCACGCGGATACCCGCGGCCTCGAGCGCCGCGATCTTGTCCTCCGCCTTCCCGGATCCGCCGGAGATGATCGCTCCGGCGTGGCCCATGCGCTTGCCCGGCGGCGCGGTCTGGCCGGCGATGAAGGCGGCCAGCGGCTTGGTGAACTTGCCGGAGCGCTTGAACTCGGCCGCCTGTTCCTCCGCGTTGCCGCCAATCTCACCCATCATGAGCACGGCATCGGTGGCGGGATCCGCCTCATACATGGCCAGCACGTCGACGAAGCTGGTGCCGTTGACCGGGTCGCCGCCGATGCCCACGCAGGTGCTCTGGCCGATGCCCAGGTTGGTGAGCTGCCAGACTCCCTCATAGGTGAGCGTTCCCGACCGGCTGACAACGCCCACCCGGCCCGGCTTGTGGATATATCCCGGCATGATGCCAATCTTGCACTCGCCGGGCGTGATGATGCCCGGACAGTTCGGTCCGATCAGCCGTGCCTGGGGACGGTGCGCCCGCAGGTACGCCACGGCGCGAGCCATGTCGACGACCGGCGTACCTTCGGTGATGGCCACGATCACGGCGATGCCGGCATCCGCGGCTTCCATGACCGCATCGGCCGCGCCGCCGGCCGGTACGAAGATCATGGTGGCGTTGGCTCCGGTGGCCTGCACGGCCTCGGCGCAGGTGTCAAAGACCGGCACGCCCAGAGCCGTCTCTCCCCCGCGGCCGGGCGTCACGCCACCCACCAGGTTCGTGCCGTACGCCTTGCACTGCTCGGCATGAAACGCCCCGGCCTTGCCCGTGATTCCCTGGCAGATCAAGCGCGTGTTCTTGTTGACGAGAATGCTCATCTTCTATGCCTTGTATTTCAATGGGATTCAAGAATATGACAGTACATCTCGAGCATCTGCTCTCCGCCGTGCGCCGGGTTGCCGATGAGACGCTGGCTCGACGAATCGACAACGAAATCAAGCAATTCCAGTGGAACCTGGCCGATCAGAACCGGGCAGCCTTCCGGGACCTCAGCAACGTCGATGGTACACTCCCTGCCCTGCACCGTGAGACGGACGGCACTGTAGATCTGGAAAGTGGACAACCCCGCGCTGGTTCGAGCGGTCCGTGATCGCAGTGGAGTGAGGTCAAGCTGCTGGATCAGCGAGCGGGGCATTGAAAGCGTCGTCGCCCCGGTGTCGACCAATGCATCGCCGACTTCCACGCGATGAACCTGATCCGGAGCGAGTTGACCCCTATCGACGAGAAAAAGCTCCGCGACGTTCTCGATTCTGGCACTTACTGTCACCCTGCCCAGCGTGCCGGTTCCCATGGTCGCCTCCTGGTCGAGGGGCTTTTACAAACGGCCGTGATTTCAGGCCGCGTTCCCTTGCGCTGCCGCGACCACCTTCTGTGCCGCGTCGGTCAGGCCTTCTGCGGTGATGATCTTGCGGCCGCTCTTCTGGAGCAGCTGACGGCCGAGGTCGGAGTTGGTGCCTTCCAGCCGCACGACCAGGGGAAGCCGGAAGTCGATCTCGTCGTAGGCGGCCAGGATGGCCGAGGCGATGATGTCGCACTTCATGATGCCGCCAAAGATGTTGACCAGCACGGCCCTGACCTGCGGCGCGGAGAGCAGGATGCGGAACCCTTCGAGCACCTGGTCCTTGCTGGCCCCTCCGCCCACGTCCAGGAAATTGGCCGGCTCGCCGCCATGGTACTTGATCAGGTCCATCGTACTCATGGCCAGCCCCGCGCCGTTGACCAGGCAGGCGATGTCGCCGTCAAGGCTGACGTAGGACAATCCGGTGCGCGCGGCCCGAAGCTCCGCCGGGTCTTCTTCGGTCTCATCGAGCATCGCGGCCACGTCGGGATGGCGAAACACGGCGTTGTCATCGAAGTTGATCTTGCAGTCGAGCGCCAGCACGTCACCACTCTCGGTGACGATGAGCGGATTGATCTCGGCCAGCGAGGCGTCCTTGTCGATGAACAGCTTGACAAAGTTCTTGAGAAAGACCACGCCCTTCTTGGCCGTTGCCCCGGTGAGCCCGAGCGCCTTGCATACCTTGCGAGCCTGGAAGTCGGCCAGGCCGAGCCCCACGTCGATCGGCTCGCGATGGATCTTCTCCGGCGTCGTCGAGGCCACGGTCTCGATCTCCACGCCGCCCTCGGTGGAGGCCATGAGCACGGGACACTTGAGATTGCGGTCGATCGCCAGGCCCAGGTACAGCTCGCGGGCGATCGTGTGGCCCACCGTGACCAGGACCTTGGCGATGGTCTGCCCCGCCGCCCCGGTCTGGTACGTGACCAGCGTCTTGCCGAGCAGGCTGGCGGCCGCCTTCTCGGCCTCCTCGGCCGACTTGACGAGCTGCACGCCCCTGGCCATCCCGTCGGGCCGCGGCTGCTTGCCGCTGGCAATCGCCAGCGCCAGTTCGCGGTCGACCTCCGGCCCCACCGCGACCCCCTTGCCCCGGCCGCCGGCGTGCACCTGCGCCTTGACGACGATGAGACCACCACCCAGCGTGCTGTAGGCTCTGGCCGCCTCGGCCGGCTTCGTCACGACGACACCTGCCGGCACCGCGACCCCAGCCTGCTCCAGCAGCTCCTTCGCCTGGTATTCGTGGACCTTCATTGCGATAGGGCCCTGATTCCAAAGAGGATGTCTTGCCCTGGCCGTCTCTTCGAGGCGGGCATTTTCACACGTTCCTCTTGTACCGCGCTCCCGGGGCCGATTCCAGCAGGCAGGGATTGGCCGGCTCATGCTCCAGACCCGGGAGGAGTCAGCGGACGACCTCCTTGAAAAAACTCCGGCGGTTCCCAAGATTGGTGTCGATCCGGTTGGTTGCCATTCGACTCTGGAAAGTCAGCGCCGAGATCACGAAGGTAGACTCCCTGAAATCGAGGAGAGACTGGTGCCCATCCAGAAGATCACGCCCTTCTTGTGGTTCGACCACCAGGCAGAGGAGGCGGCGACGTTGTACACCTCGATCTTCCCGAACTCCAGGATCGTTCAGGCCGTACGCTATGGCGAGTCCGGGCCAGGACCCGCCGGCTCCGTGATGACCGTGGAGTTCCAGCTCGACGGCCAGACGTTCGTCGGACTCAATGGAGGGCCGCACTTCACGTTCTCCGAGGCTGTCTCGTTCGTCGTGAACTGCGAGACCCAGCAAGAAGTCGACGCCTATTACGAACAACTGTCCGCGGGAGGTGCCGAGAGCCAGTGCGGCTGGCTCAAGGACAAATTCGGCCTTTCCTGGCAAATCGTCCCGACCATTCTACCCAGGCTCCTGAGCGGGGCCGATCCGGCAAGGTCTCGACGGGCCATGCAGGCAATGCTCAGCATGAAGAAGCTCGATATTTCCGTGCTCCAGCAGGCGTACGATCAAGCGTGACCAAAATTCCCCGTGCCGACGACGACGCCCCTTCGTTTTGATGCAAGACCAGTTCCGATTCCCCTTTCCCAACCTTGACTCGAGGAGAATCCCATGTCCGGAGCCAGTCAACCCATTTCCCGGGGCCATGAAAGCCTCATCCCGCACCTGACATGCAGCCCTTGCACCGAGGCCATCGCCTTCTACAAGCAGGCGCTCGGTGCCGAGGAAGTCTATTGCATGCCCGCGCCCGACGGGAAGCGGGTCATGCACGCGGAGCTGCGCATCGGCTCCAGCCATATTTTTCTGAATGACGATTTCCCGGAGTACTCCGGGGGCAAGGCGAACACGGCCACCGCCCTGGGTGGCACACCGGTCTCGCTGCACCTCTACGTCAAGGACTGCGACGCCGCCATCGCGCGGGCCAAGGATGCAGGCGCCAGGGTCGCCATGCCTGCACAGGATATGTTCTGGGGAGATCGCTACGGCATGGTCGTCGATCCTTACGGCCACAAGTGGAGCTTCGCGACGCACATTCAGGACCTGTCCCCGGACCAGATACAGGCGGCGATGAAGGAAGCGTTCGCAAAAGGCCCTTCCGGCTCCTGCCCGGAATGAGGCCGTGACCGAGCATCGTCACCGGCCGGCGGCCTCTTGCCAGGCAACAACCCGGCCGGTGAAGCGCATCCGAAGCAATCACCTGGCGTCGCCGGCAGGCACGAGGTGAACCAGCAGGCCTCCCGCAGGCGCCAGGTGCGCACGCACGGTTTTCCCGGAGTCGACCTGCTCGGTCTCCTTCGCCACCCGGCCGGAGGCGCTGGGGTCATCGCGATGGCAATCGGCGCGGTACGGTCCTGGCCCCAAGAATCCGAGCGGAACCTCCAGCTCGCGGGCGTCCCGGCCGCCCATGGCACCGACCCACCAGTCGGAGCCATGACGGCGAGCGATCACGGCGAGCTCACCCACCCTGGCGGCAAGGCAACGCGTGTCGTCCCAGGTCGCGGGAATGGCCGCCAGCACGGGCAGCGCGGGATGGCCGCGATAAGCGGAAGGGTAATCCGCCGCCATCGGTAGATGATTCTGCAAGACGACGTAGGAGGCAAGCATCTGGCACGGAGTGCCCATGACCAGCGGCGCCGCGTTGTGCGGCTGGAAATCCTCGACCCGCACGCCGCGCAGCGAGCCCTGATGGAAATCGAGCGGTCCGGCGAGCATGCGCGTGAACGGCACGGTCAGCTCGTGCTCGGGAGGCACGCCCAGCCGGTCCCATTTGCCATATTCCAGGTTGAGAACACCTTCGCTGGTCAGCAGGTTCGGGTAGGTTCGCTCCAGGCCGGTGGGCGCGGCCACGCCGTGCAGCGTCACGGTCAACTGGTTCTGGGCCGCCAGGTGGATCGCCCTGCGCAGGAAGTTCACCATCTCCTGGTCGTCGCGGTCCATGAAGTCAAGCATGACCCCTTCAACCCCCCACTCATGGAACAGGGGGAAGGCTCGCTCCATGTGTTTCTGTGCGGCTTGCCAGTGCATCCAGAGGCGGATCCTGACGCCCCTGGATGCCGCATGGTGAAGCACTGCGCGGAGGTCGAGACCATCAATACCGCGGGTGATGTCCGCTCCCTCGTAGGGTACGATCGTACCGCCGTACCAGGCGATGTTGTCCTTGCCGTCAAGCGAGTGGTAGGGGATTCCCGCCTCGGCGCAGAAGTCGATGTAGTACCTGGCCGTGGCCGTATTCAGCCCCATCTGGAAAGGCACCTGCGTTTCGTAGAACCCGTTCCACCAGGGGAAGGTCGTCTTGCCTGGACGGATCCAGGCTGCGTCTCCAATCGCACAGGGGGCGTTCAGGTTCAGTTGCAGGTCCGATTCAACGAGCCGCTCGAGGCGGTCGGCCAGCAGGAACACGCGCCAGGGAGACTCGTGCGGCAGCCTTGCCTGCACGGCCAGGCCAGGATCGTCCTTCCTGGGTGAAAGCCGCGTGGTCATGACGGCTCCGTCCCCGCTGCCGTGCGCCAGGTACATGCCCGCGTAGTCGGTGAGATTGGCCTCCATGACGGCGAGCCAGCCGGTGCCGCGAAGCTCGGTCAAGAGCGGCAAGCCGAGCAGCCAGTCCCTCGGGATTTCCGAGACCGGCCGCTTCTCATAGCGGCCCTCGTGAGACGACGTGAAGCCCTTCAGCGGCAGGGCGTAAGCCACGGCATCCGAGGGCAAGCCAATCTGCGTGGCGCTCGGCGGCGATGCGGAGCACTTCCCAGCCGCTCTGAGCGGGAAAACGATAGCGCAGGGCGACGCCATCATCGTAGGCCCGGATCACGAGTTCCCAGCGCCGGGGCGGCTCGGTTCGCTCGCGGAACGCGATCGTGATCTCGTTGCAGTGGTTGAGCACCCGGCTCCGCTTGCCCGGATGCTGCGAATACGTTTCATGGATCATGCGTGAATGGACGGCTTCAATCTCGGCGTTCGAGCCGATTCCCGGTCCGTTCGCCATCTCGACCCCCAGCCTCGAGGGCAGAACCACGGGATGGCCCGCCAGGGTAATGGAGTAGGTCGGAGCCGTCGTCTGCGCGTTGACCTCCACCAGCGCCACTTCCGCCCGGACACGCCCATCGGGCGAGGTCGCGGACGCTCCCGGCGGTCTGTCCCCGGCGAAGCATGAAACAGAGACGAGCACATAGCTCCACAGCGTGCACGCAAGTCTCAGGCTGAAGCGCCCCATTGCCGTTCTCCATTCTGATGCAGCCGGATCGACGAGACGGAGCACGCGCCGTGGACGTGGCTCGAAGTTCCAGCTTCGCGCCCCCGCGGCGACGATTCAAGGGAGACCTCAGGATGATCCTCTTCGTAACCTCTGAGTAACGATAATCTGCTGCGACGGGCCCTGGCCCGCGGGGGCGTGCTGCTCGCGGAAGGCACGTTCTATATAGCGCCTGCTCCGTCTCGTCGAAAGGCTCCGAGGATCGCCTCGGGAGTTCCGGTGATGCCACGGGCCCGATCCCATGCCGTCGGCTCCGAGTACCGACCGAGCTGTTATGACTGAATTTGACACTGCGACCTATCCGCCCCAGGGAGGTGGCCTGTAACATCGACGTGTCAAGGCCCAGATCGTCGTGAATGCGTGCTTTCGCGATGCCGGCGTGCCCCATGCGAGCGCGCCGCGAATACACGCGCGTATCCGGGACCGGTGAGCGAACGAGGCGACCATGCCTGACAAGATCCTGGCCTTGGGCGAGGTCCTCTGGGACCTGTTGCCTTCCGGCAAGCAACTGGGAGGCGCCCCAGCCAACTTTGCGTTCCAGTGCCGATGCCTCGGCGCCGATGCACGCGTCGTCACGCGCGTCGGCGGCGACGACCTTGGACGCGAGGTCCTGGATCAGTTCCGGTTGATGGGGCTCCCGACTGACACGGTGCAGGTCGATCGCGCCTGGCCGACCGGCACTGTCGATGTGAGCCTGGCCTCCGACGGGCAACCCTGCTACACGATCCGGGCCGGCGCCGCCTGGGACAGGATCGAGGCCGACCCCGTCGCGACGAGTCACGCCGCCTCGGCCGACGCCGTTTGCTTCGGCAGCCTCGCGCAGCGAGATGAGCCGTCGAGGCGCTCAATCCGCTCACTGGTGCAGACGGCACGCCCCGGAGCACTTCGGATGTTCGATGTGAACCTCCGGGCGCCGTTCATCGACCCGGCCGTGATCGAGTGCTCTCTGGTACTGGCGAATGCCCTGAAGCTGAACGACCAGGAATTGCCCGTCCTCGCCGCCATGTTCGGTCTGCCGACCGATGCCCGGTCGGCAATCGCCGGCCTGGCCCGTCGATTCGACCTCGCGCTCGTGGCGCTGACGCGCGGGTCGAGCGGCAGCCTCCTGTTCGCCGACGGGGCCTGGTCGGACCATCCGGGCGTGCCGGTCGAGGTTCACGACACTGTCGGAGCGGGGGACGCCTTCACGGCCGCACTGGTCGTCGGCCGCCTCGCCGGCCGACCTCTCGACGAGATCAATCGGCACGCCAGCGAGGTTGCGGCGTACGTCTGCTCGCAACCCGGAGGCTCGCCCGCGCTGCCCGACGCACTGAAGCTGACGATGCGAGTCGAATCCGTGGCACGCCCGTGAAGTTGAACGGTCCATGCGAGTGGAGATACTGCCGTCGACGTGATCTTCCGAGCGCATGAGGCGGGCGGGAGAAGTGAATCATGGGACAACTGCCCTGTGCGGCTGAGGACGGGCTCATCGACCACGTCCTCAAGCGCGGCAAGAAATTGGACGACTGCTTCGCAGGGACGACCGTCGAGCTGCGTTCCTTCATGGACTGGTGGCAAAACAGCCCGCTTCGCTTTCGCCCACGGTTCCGGTATCGCGGGGCGAAGTTGTCCGCTCAACGTCTCACCATCTGACCAATGCCGCAGGCTCCTCCGATGAAGCCCAGGAGTAATAGAACCGAGGATGGCGGCTCAGGCACGATCGCATTGATCCGAAGCATATCGGACAGATCGTTCGTCACCGGTGTGTTGACATCGCCCAGATAGCCTCCTCCCGGCGCATAGACGCCGCAACCGGCTCCGCTTGCCCGGATGCTGCGAATACGTCTCATGGATCGTCTGTTAATGGACTGGCTCGATCTCGGCCTTGGAGCCGATACCCGGTCCGTTCGCCATGTCGACCCTCAGCCTCGATGGCAGAACCACGGGATGGCCCGCTCACCGAGCTTGTGCCCGGAACATGGCTCGATATGCGAGCTTCCCGTCCCCGCGGCGACGATTCAAAACGGGCTCGCCGGGAAGCTCGATGGTGGCACTCGGCTGGCGGCCCGAGTCGCACCGGGCGGTCAAAGATCAGGAGATCACATTGTCTCTCGGGAGGCCGGTATGGTAGTCGTATATGAGAACCGATCTGTCAGGCGAGGGAGCCGAAGTAAGTCCGTCAGGCTTTCAGGCTTACTTCAGTTCGGGAACCTCCATGCCTGCTGGTGCGGTCGAAGGTTGCATCGACCTGACGACCAAGTCCCCTCAACACCCTGATGCTCCCCGCGGTCGGAGAGGTCGATGTCCAAGGAACACTCGGCGCTCGCCAGCCGCCTGCTTGAAATGGCGATGGACCAGGTCGGTACTCACGCTGTGATCCTGCTTGATCCCAGCGGAGTCATCGTCGGCTGGATGGCTGGGTCTGAACGGTTGCTGGGCCATGCGACGGAGGAGATCATCGGCCGGAGCGCCTCTGTCCTGTTCATCCCGGAAGACCTGGAGAAGGACCTTGCCGCCTGGGAGCAGCAGACGGCCAGCGCCTCCGGGGAGTCGGAGGATGACCGCTGGCAGCTCCGCAAGGACGGCGGCCGGATCTGGGTGAGCGGGACGCTGACCGCACTCCGGGACGAACGGGGTGAACTCCTCGGCTTCGTCAAGATCGTGCGGAACCAGACGGATCAGAAGTCGCTGGTCGAGACGCTCGAAGGCCGCATCAGCGCCCTTCAGCAAGCCGATCACCGGAAGAACGTGTTCATCTCCACGCTCGCCCACGAGCTGCGGAATCCTCTGAGCGCGCTGTCCAACGCCACTCACTTGCTCAAGCGCTACGAGTCGGCATCTTCCGAAATGTCCTTCATGGCAAGCATGCTGCGCAGGCAGGTCGAGTTCATGGGGCGAATGGTGGACGACCTGCTGGAGATGGCACGCACCGCCGCGGGCAAGGTCCAGCTCAACAAGGAGCGGGTCGTCCTCCAGGACGTGATCCACCAGGCGGTCGAGACGTGCCGCCCCGCGCTCAACGGTCGGATGCAATCACTTCAAATGTTGCTGCCCGAGGTCCCGATCCCTCTGCATGCCGATCCGACCCGACTGCGTCAGGTCTTCATCAACCTTGTGCAGAATGCGGGAAAGTTTACCGGGGACGGGGGGACGATCTGGATCAAGGCGACCGTGGAGGGTGATGAGGCGGTCGTCCGGATGCAGGATACGGGGATTGGCATCTCGCCCGACATCATGCCGCACATATTCGACCTGTTCACCCAGGCCGAGTCCGCCGGTCGCCCGGAGAGCGGCCTGGGGATCGGGCTCTCTGTCGTGAAGGACTACACGGCGCTGCACGGCGGGACCGTGCAGGCGGCGAGCGACGGGCTTGGCAAGGGGAGCGAGTTCACCGTTCGGCTCCCCTTACCGGACTCGGGCGGGAACGGCCCGCACACTCCCGGCGGCCCGTAAGCGGTAAATCCTTGCAAGCGGGCCGAAGTCCGGCGAGGCGCCGCGGATTCTGCGTTGCGGGGCTCTCGAACATCCCTGCGCCGCCGGGATCGTGGGGCGGAGGAAACCCGCCGCGAGGGTTCCTGGCATCACTCCGGTCATGCTAAATAGATCCTCGCCTCTTGGAATGTGGGCCAGCCGCCCTCGGCTGGCTCGGGACGGCCGAGGGCGGCCGTTCCACACTTTCCCTCTTACGGGGAGCTATTTAGAATACGTTCCTGGAGCACACCCGAACCGTGCCGCGAAACTTTGAAAAGAAAGGATCAGCCGCGTGGCGATCTCTCCACTTGCGGGCAAGCCGGCACTGAAGCAGATGCTGATCGACCCCGCCCGGCTCGAACGGGAATACCTCGAACGCCTGCCTGATCTGAGCAACCGCAACCAGCGGGTCAGCTTCGGCACCAGCGGCCACCGGGGCACGCCGCGGGATGGAACGTTCACCGAGGCGCACATCCTGGCCATCACCCAGGCCATCTGCGACTACCGCCAGAGCGAGAGAACCACCGGGCCGCTGTTCATGGGCAAGGACACGCACGCGATGTCGTCTCCCGCCCAGCGCACGGCACTCGAGGTGCTGGCGGCTAATCGTGTGGACACGATCATTCAGCGCGATGACGGAGTGACGCCAACACCCGTCATCTCTCGCGCCATCCTGGTGTACAACCATGGCCGCGCGGAGCACCTCGCAGACGGCATCGTGATCACGCCGTCGCACAATCCGCCCGAGGACGGCGGCTTCAAGTACAACCCCACCAATGGCGGTCCGGCCGACACCGACGCGACGAAATGGATCGAGAATCGGGCCAACGCCCTGCTGGAATCCGGCAACGCGGACGTCAAGCGCATGCCCCTGGCATCGGCTCTGATGGCTGCGACCACGCACCAGGACGATTTCATCATCCCTTACGTGAACGACCTCCAGAGCGTCGTCGACATGGAGGCGATCGTCTCGGCCGGGCTCAAGCTGGGCGTCGATCCGCTCGGCGGCGCGTCGGTCCACTACTGGGAGCCCATCGCCAACATCTACGGCCTGAACCTCGAGGTGGTGAACCAGGAAGTGGACCCGACGTTCTCGTTCATGATGGTCGATCACGACGGCAAGATCCGCATGGATTGCTCCAGCCCCTATGCCATGGCGGGGCTGGTGAAGCTGAAGGACAGATACCAGGTCGCCTTCGCCAACGACCCGGACTCGGACCGGCACGGCATCGTCACGCCCACGGCCGGGCTCATGAATCCGAACCACTACCTGGCCGCGGCCATCGGCTACTTGCTGTGCCACCGGCCGCGCTGGCCGGTGCATGCCGCGGTGGGCAAGACGCTGGTGAGCAGCAGCATGATCGATCACGTCGTGCGGAAGCAGTGCCGGCGGCTCTCGGAAGTGCCGGTGGGCTTCAAGTGGTTCGCGCCGGGGCTCTTCGACGGGTCGTACTGCTTCGGTGGTGAGGAGAGCGCGGGGGCAAGCTTCCTGCGGCGCGACGGCAGCGTCTGGACGACCGACAAGGACGGCCTGATCATGGACCTGCTGGCCGCCGAGATCACCGCGCGCACCGGCAGCGACCCCGGCGAGCATTACCGCGAGCTAACCCTGGAGTTCGGCACTCCTTATTACACGCGCATCGACGCCGCGGCCACGCCGGAGCAGAAGGCGCGGCTCTCGAAGCTCGCACTTGAGGCCGTGAAGGATTCGGAGCTGGCCGGCGACCCGATCACGGCCAAGCTCACGACCGCACCGGGCAACGGCGCGGCCATCGGCGGGCTCAAGGTCACCAGCTCCAGCGGCTGGTTCGCGGCGCGTCCTTCCGGCACTGAGAATATCTACAAGATTTATGCCGAGAGCTTCAAGGACCAGCACCATTTGGAACAGATCGTCAGCGAGGCGCAGACCATCGTGAACAAGGCGCTGAAGTCTTGAGGCAAGCGCCGCGAACCAGCCGAACATCGACCTCGCCAGCCGAACATCGACCTCGAAAGGACACCAGATGACGGTCCAGCAGGAATCACTCAAGAGCCGCCCGGCCTGGAGCGCTCTGGCCGACCACCTTCATGACGTGGGCAACCTTCACCTGCGCAGCCTGTTTGCCGATGACCCCGGCCGCGGCGAGCGAATGACGGTTGAGGCCGGCGGCCTGTTCCTTGATTACTCGAAGAACCGGATCACCGACGAGACCCTGAGGCTGCTGCTCATCCTGGCCGAGCAGGTGGGTCTACGCGGCCGCATCGACGCCATGTTCCGGGGCGAAAAGATCAACGTGACGGAGAACCGATCCGTCCTGCACGTGGCCCTGCGCACTCCCAGAGACGCCACGATCCTGGTCGACGGCGAGAACGTCGTACCGCACGTCCACGCCGTGCTCGACAAGATGGCGGATTTCTCCCAACGGGTGCGCAACGGAAGCTGGAAGGGTCACACCGGCAAGCCGATGCGGAACATCATCAACATCGGCATCGGCGGCTCGGACCTGGGCCCCGTGATGGCCTACGAGGCGCTCCGGTATTACAGCGACCGCAAGCTGAACTTCCGCTTCGTCTCCAACGTGGACGGCGTCGACCTGGCGGAAGCCACCCGCGACATCGACCCCTCGGAGACATTGTTCATTGTCTCGTCGAAGACCTTCACCACGCTGGAGACGATGACCAACGCCGGCAGCGCCCGCGACTGGCTGCTGCAAGGCCTGGGCGGAGACGCAAGCGCCGTGGCCCGGCATTTCGTGGCCGTCTCCACCAATGCCGCCAAGGTGTCCGCTTTCGGCATCGACACGGCCAACATGTTCGAGTTCTGGGACTGGGTCGGCGGGCGGTACTCCATGGATTCCGCGATCGGACTCTCCACGATGCTCGCCATCGGGCCGGAGAACTTCCGGGCCCTGCTCGGCGGCTTTCACCGCATGGACGAGCATTTCCGTACCACGCCGTTCGAGAAGAATCTGCCGGTCCTCATGGCGCTCTTGACGATCTGGTATAACAACTTCTTCGGCTCCCAGACCGTGGCCGTGCTCCCCTACGAGCAGTACCTGAAGCGCTTTCCGGCCTACTTGCAGCAGCTCACCATGGAGAGCAACGGCAAGCACGTCACGCTCGATGGGACCGTCGTTGATTACCAGACCAGCCCCATCTACTGGGGCGAGCCCGGCACCAACGGCCAGCACTCGTTCTACCAGATGATCCACCAGGGGACGAAGCTCATCCCCTGCGACTTCATCGCCTTCGCCCGGTCGCTCGACCCCCTGCCCCGCCACCACGACATGCTCATGGCCAACGTCTTCGCGCAGGCCGAGGCCCTGGCCTTCGGCAAAACCGCCGAGGAGGTCAAGGCCGAGGGAACGCCGGACTGGCTCGTCCCGCACCGCGTCTTCGAGGGGAACCGTCCGTCGAACACCCTTCTGGCCGAACGGCTGGATCCCGCAACGCTTGGCATGCTGATTGCCTTGTACGAACACAACGTCTTCACCCAGGGCGTGATCTGGAACATCGACTCCTTCGATCAGTGGGGCGTCGAGCTGGGCAAGGTCCTTGCCCAGCGGATCATCCCCGAGCTGGAGAGCAAGACGGAGCCGGACCTGCACCACGACGGCTCCACGAACAACCTCATCCGCCGTTACCGCAAGCTCAAGCAACAGGCCGGCTAAGGCGACAGCACCAGGCACTCCGCGACACGCGGGAAGGGAGCTAGCGATGCAACTCGGGATGATCGGCCTGGGCCGGATGGGCGCGAACATGGTGCGGAGGCTGCTCCGGGGCGGCCACTCGTGCGTGGTGCACGACCGGAGTCCCGAAGCCATCGAGCAGCTCGTGAAGGAAAAAGCGCTCGGCGCCTCGTCGCTGGAGGCGTTCGTGAAGCAGCTCGAGCGGCCGCGCGCGGTCTGGCTGATGGTTCCCGCGGCTGCTGTCGACGCAACGATCGCCAGCCTGGCACCGCTGCTGGAAGCCGGCGACATTCTCGTCGACGGCGGCAACTCGTACTATGTCGACGATATCCGCAGGGCCGGCGATCTGGCCACCCGGAAGATCAGCTACATCGACGTCGGAACCAGTGGAGGCGTCTGGGGCCTGGAGCGCGGGTACTGCATGATGATCGGCGGCTCCGAAGCAGCCGTGAAGCACCTGGACCCCGTCTTCAAGACGCTCGCCCCCGGGCTGGGCAACATCGCGCGTACGCCGGGACGCGACAAGCTGGGCGGCACTGCCGAGGAGGGCTACCTGCATTGCGGCCCACCCGGCGCGGGGCACTTCGTCAAGATGGTTCACAACGGCATCGAGTATGGTGTGATGGCCGCCTATGCCGAGGGCCTTGCCGTCCTGAAAAGCGCGAACATCGGCAAGCGGCAGCACGAGATTGACGCCGAGACCACGCCTCTCCGCGAGCCCGGGCTGTATCAGTACGATTTCCAGATGGCCGACGTGGCCGAGGTCTGGCGGCGTGGGAGCGTGATCGCCTCCTGGCTGCTGGACCTCACGGCCACCGCGCTGGCGGCCGACGCCGATCTCTCCGAGTTCGCCGGCCAGGTCTCCGATTCCGGCGAGGGCCGCTGGACCATCAAGGCGGCCATCGATGAGGCCGTCCCCGTGCCCGTTCTGAGCACGGCCCTTTATGAGCGGTTCTCGTCGCGCGGTGAGGCCGATTTTCAGGATAAGCTGCTCTCCGCCATGCGTTTCCAGTTCGGCGGCCACCGTGAGAAGAACGCTTCGACGTGACGGGCGAGAACGCATTCGGCCGGCTCCCGGAAAAAGGTTGGAATAGCAATCTCGCCTCCCGGCACTACCTCGCATGCGAGACGGGGACGAGGGAGCCGGGCGGATGACCAGCAAATCGGCAAGCAGAGTTTCCCACACTCATCTACCCGCGCTCTGCACGCTGGGAGTGGTCGCCAACCTGAGTGACGGCCAGCTCCTGGAGACGTTCCTGGCGGGAAAACGGGAAAGCGCCGAGGCTGGCTTCGCGGCACTCGTCGATCGGCACGGGCCGATGGTGCTGCGCGTCTGCCGGCAGATCCTGGGCAATACCGATGAGGCCGAGGACGCATTCCAGGCCACGTTCCTGGTGCTGGCCCGCAAGGCGGGCACGGTCCGGAAGCGTGGCTCGGTGGCTAGCTGGCTTTATGGGATCGCCCTCCGCGTGGCGCAGCGGGCTCGTGCCGACGCGGCGCGGAGGCGGTCGCACGAACAGCGGTGGGCAGCCATGGAAATGTCGCAGCGGTGCAAGGCCACGAGCGAGCCGGAGTGCTGGCCCGAACTGCACGAGGAGCTGGGGCGGCTGCCGGAGAAATACCGGGAGCCAGTCGTCCTCTGCTACCTCGAAGGCATGAGCACGGAAGCTGCCGCCCAGCGCCTGGGCTGTCCTCAGGGGACCGTCCTGTCGCGTCTCTCCCGGGCTCGCGAGCAGTTGAAGGCCAGGCTCACCCGCCGCGGCCTGACGCTGCCCGCAGGACTGCTGGGCGCCGGACTGGCCACTCAGACCGCCGAGGCCGCCGTTCCTCCCGCACTCGCAGGCGCCGTGATCCGGGCCGCCGTCGCCTCGGTTCTGCACGAGAGTGCCGGAACCATCGCCATCTCGGCCGGCACCCTCCAGATGACTGAAGGAGTCTTGCGAACCATGTTCCTGACCAAACTCAAGATGGCGGCCGCGGCCGTCATCATGTTCAGTGCGCGTAGCGACCGGCGCCGGCGTCGTCTACCAGCAAACACACGATCAAGGCGCGACGGCCCAGGCCGCGATGCCGACCGGTGCCCCGGCCGGGCAAGATCCCGTTGACATTACCCGGCACCCCGTGCTGAGCAAGAGCGCTCTGGTGCCGAAGGGCCTGGTCTGGACCACGGTCCCGGCACAAGACAAACTCCGGGTCCTGGAGCTGCTGGCAGCAAGGTCCAGGGCGAATTATGAAAACATCAAAACCTGGAAAGGCTCCTACGATTTCCTGGTGTCCGAGCCCCTGAGCGAGAAGTTCCTGGCGAGCTTTCCCGGGAGAACCGGCAAGATTGAACCCCTCACCCACGAGCTGGAGTTCACCATCGACTTCGCGGTGGACACCGCCTCGGGCAGCGTCTTCCGCAGCCGCGACACGAAGTCCAGCCGCTACGTCCATTCGCGCACGCACGAGCCTTCCGAGGGCCCCCAGCTCGGTCACGACACGCGATCGATCACGACGGCCGACCGGTATCTCGTACTTTATCGAGACAATCACACGAGGCTTGTGTCCGCGCCGGGCGAGCCCCGAGCGGTGTCCGGACGGCAAGCCCTCTCCATGCCAGCGCAGGAGGCGGTGCGCGAGCCGAGGTTCACCGACCCGCGCGGTTTCTACGCCTATGGTCCGTCTTATTATCTCTGGACCGAGACCGAGGCCAATCTCAGCCGCCTCAAAGGAAAGCACGGAGAAGAGCAACGGCAGAGGGTTGAACGCGGATTGAATATACGCCAGGCCGAGGGACCGGGCGGTCGGTGGTACTGGCAGCAGACGAGAAGTCCGGCGGCTGGCGGTGCATCGGACCTTTATATCGTCTCGGTCTGGAGTCCGCGGGAAGGCTATAACCCGGTGGTCAGATTCTCCGCCTGGGGACGGCCCGACGGCAAGCTTGGCGACTGCACCGAGTGGAAGTGGGAACAGATTGACGGTATCTACATACCTCAGGTGGTCCGGACCACGTCCTACGATCCGGGCGGAGCGCCGCCTTATCAGACCATGGCTTCCCTGCTGCAGTGTGAGGTCAACAAGCCCCTCGATCCGCAGCAGTTCGGCTACGAAGGGCTTGGCCTCCAGAACGGCGACCTCATCAACGCCGGTCAGGAGCAATTCGTGGTCCGTGACGGCAAGGTGACGAAGCTTGAAGGCAACCCCATCCGCTCTATCGCACCGCGTTTAAATCGGTAGAACCCGGCAGAGTGGCCACCCCGCCGGCCTGCCGTGCGATGAAGTACGGCAGGCCGATGCCGCCCACGAATTGCCGGACATGGCCCCACTGGTTCCCCTTGAGATAGGTTTCCAGCGTCTCGCCTTGCGGGATCCGGTAGATCCGCCGGAAGCCCTGGAGCAGACCGAAGGACTGCTCGGGGGCGATCGGGATACGGCCCTGGCCGTCTGCAAAGTACACATTGCACACCAGGTTGGTGATCGCGATGCTGCCCCGCGGGCTGGAAAAATGGCTGTCGCCGAACTCGTTATAGTTCACGGCTTTGCCCGTGTTCTTCTCATCGACGTGGACGACGAACCGCGCGGGGCTGAGGGGGACGGTGTCATGCCGTTGGCCTTCAGCTTGGCGTTCAGGCTTTCGGTCACGGTGCGCTTGAACTCGCCGTTGTTTCGAGGTGGGCCTCCGAGCTCGAGTTGAACTCCCACCGGCATGCCGACGCGCAGCGACGAGGCCACGGCCGGATCGTTCACCATGGCCACCACGCGGTTCACGTTCTCTTCCGGCAAGCTCAGCGGCATGATGGTCGCGGGCTGGGTGTTCAGTCCGGCCACGTACCAGTGCCGGCCGTCCGGGCCACCGGAGGAGACGGTCGGGCCGAAGTAGGACCAGACGTGCGACCGCTTCTCCAGGTCGACGAGGATCCGGCCGTCGAGCAAGGCGTGGCTCGCGTCGCACGCCTCGACGGCCGCGTGATGCGAGCCCGCGCCCGGACTGATGGTCATGGGAATGGGAAAGTCAGCCGTCAGCTTACCGGTGGCAAAGTTCCAGCGCACCACATGCTGGCCGCCGATGAGCGCCACGAGTCCTGCCCCATCGGCCTGAAACGCGGCGCCCGTGAGGACGGACTTGCCGGAACCGGCCGAGGCCGGGGCCTGGGCCTCGCCCGCGAGCTTGCCCGTGTCGGCCTTCAGCACCCGGAACGTTCCGCCCAGGTAGGCAGCCAGGTACCTTCGGGACGGGTCCAGCACCGGTGCGCCCTCGCAGGCCCCTTCCGCCACGTACACGGCCTTGCAGTCCGGCAGCGACCAGAGCACGAGCATCCCCGACCCGTTGACGGTCAGGACACGATCCGGCGTAAGGAAATCGGCCCAGAGCACGGCTTTCTCGTTGTCGGACTGCTCCTTCTCGTAGGGCCGCCAGCCGGCCACGTGGCCCGCGCCAGCCGTCTGGTAGACGTCGATCCGGCGGCGCTCGCGTCCGTCGAGCGTGAGCACGCGCGTGCCGTCCGGGCTCAGGGACACGGGATCGCACAGAGGGGAAACCTCGGTGCTCCCCAGGGTCCTGCCCGTGGACGCGTCGAACCGGGTCAGGCGCCGGGGCTTGCCGTCATTCTGGTTGGGATCGAAGGCGTTCACGCCGCCGGGCAGGCTGACGATGGCAACCTGATGGGCACCAGCCCCGCTGAAGAGCAGCCCGACCGCCTCATTGGCCGGAAGCTGCGCGGAGATCGAGCGCCGGGACGTGACGAGCGGGGCCTGCGTGCTTTCCATCCGCACCGACCATGCGGGCGCGGCCGCCTGAACGGCGACCCTCCGCGCACCGGAGAGATCGGCCGTCGAGAGGGGCGGCAAGGCCGCATCCGCTGCGCTGCCGCCTTCCGCGATCAGCTTTGACGCCCGCGCGATGACGTCGGTGGGCAACACGTAGCTTCGGACCATCCGGTTGCGGGGCTCGCCCACCGTGATGAGCACCAGGTTCTTGCCAACGATCTTCCGCGGCCCCTTGTCCGTGCCTGGAGTGTCGCTGGGGATCGTGAAGGTCTTCTGGCCCGACTGATGGTCCACCACAACCGAGCCGAACAGGAGCCACGCGGAGCGGTCCGTCAACCAGTCCAGAGCGATCCCTTCAAATCCTAGCGGCATCTTGATGCCGCTCTTGTCGTCGTACTTGAACTGGTGGGTCAGCCGGCCCGAGGCCACGTCCCAGCAGAGCAGGTGCGTGCCGAACGAGTCAAAGATGCCGGCCAGCTCGGCACCGTCCGGAGAAAAGACCAGGTCCTTGCAGTTCAGGTCGAACGCCCCGTTCTTCGGAACAGGTGCCTCGCCGACCTTGCGGCCCGTCGCAACGTCGTAGACCCAGAGCGTGTTGGCGCCGATCATCGCCAGGAAATGCCGGCCCGGGCTCACCACGACCGATTCCTTCGCCACGCGCTCCCGGGGCGAGATCTCCACGGACGAGGTCTGGGTCTTGAGGTCCCAGACCTCGAACCGGCGGTCGCCGCAGTTGCCGGTGATGACCTGGCCTTCACCAGCAAAATCGACGTAATCGGCAAAGGGCGAATCGACACGGAGCTGTGCCAGCAGCCGGCCGGCCCTGGTTTCGTAGACGGTGAAGCTGCGGTCTGCCTTGCCGGCGAAGAGGGTGCCATCCGCGCTCAGGGCTTGAGGCCTGTCCAGCTTCACATCGCCACGAATCGCTCCCACCCGTTTCCGCGTTGCCAGGTCCCAGATCTCGCGCAGGTCGCGCTGGTCGCCGTTGCGGCCGAGCGCGACAAAGGTGCTGGGCGCGGAAGGAAAGACCACCTCGCCGCCGAAGAAGCTGGGGGGCACGCGGAGCGTGACCTCCTGGGTGATCGGGGCGGGCTGCTCGCGGGCCGGGTCCGGCTTCACCTGCCACAGCGAGGGTGCGGGAGCATTGGGATCAGCCAGGTTCTTGATCGGGGCGGATGAGCCTTCCGGGGCATTCGTGCGCGCCGCCGGAGTTGTAGCAGGGGGTCGATTTGCCGGAGCGGGTGCAGCCGCGCCCCGGTTCATGCCGGGTGACGGCCGACCGCGCTGCGGGCGGCGCGGCACTCGCTGCGCCAGTGCGTCGCCGGCGAGAGCGAGCACCAGCCCCAGAACAACGGCAATTTGACCCCATCGGCAGGGCTCAGCGCCCCGCATTGCGCGACCCGTCGCCTGACCCATGTTCGACCCCCGGATGCGAAGAGACGTACGAAGCAGGATGCATGATCTCAGGTCACCATAAGGGCATCACGCTTCGCTGTCAATCTCCTGTTGAATCCGGGCAATATCGGCGTCGGTCAAGAGGACGGGCGGGTTCGCAGGGCCTTCCCTGGCTTCTGGAGAGGCGTCAACGCCCGCAAACTGTTCCAGCCAGTAAGCCCGCTCCTCGGGCGTGAGCGCGACATCAGCTTGCGCGGAGGGTAGCGGGTTCACCGGCGGAGCTTTCCGGTCGAACTTGAACCGGTCGAGCAGATCGAGGAACTCGTCGGCGCTCAAGGCTCTCGCCCGCCGCCGGCTGGCCGCGCGGCGGACCCTCCGGTCGGACGAGACCACAGTGAGCGACTTGGGGGCGGAATGCGCGGCAATCAGGGTCTCGATACGGGCGTCGGCGCTCTCATCGCCAAGTGCGAAGATCAGGTGCAAGCCCTGGTAGTCGCTTTCGAGGGGAAAGTCGGCCGGCGGCGAGTTCGCGTCGAGCACGACCGTCGTCTCCCGGCATCGCTCCTGTCCCAGGGCGTCGGCCAGGTCGATCAGGAACCTTCGCCGCTTGCGTGCAAAGACTTTACGGCTCGGTGCACTGCTGTCCACAGCGCCGGCGGCGTGCATCAAATTGTAGCCGTCGATGAGCCAGAGCATGAGCAAAGGCCGTCGCTTGAAGCATCAGCCGGATCAGAGATTCCCTACTGGAAATGTAGGCGACACCCGGTACGGTTTTCAAGAGGCGGCCATGACCCCCGCCTGCTGGACGATGCCTCCGAGCGTGAACCGCACCTCGCCGCCGACGATCACGGTGTGCGCCCGGCCGCGAACTTCCCAGCCCGCAAACGGGCAGTTTCGGCTGCGCGAGCGGAACTGCGCCGGATCGATGGTCCAGCGCGTGGCAGGATCCAGCAGGGTGACATCCGCGTCAGCCCCTGCCCTGAGAGTGCCCTTGGGTATCCCCAGGAGTTGGGCCGGGTTGATCGTCAGTTTGCGGATGGCCTCCGACCACGTCAGGTGGCCGGGATCGACCAGGTACGTTGCGACGATCGGCACCAGCGTCTCCAGGCCAATGATGCCGAAGGGGGCCTGGTCCAGCTCGCGCATCTTCTTCTCGGGCGCGTGCGGGGCGTGGTCGGTGGCGAGCACCTCGATGGTGCCGTCCTTGAGGCCGCCGAGCACCGCCTCGACGTCCGACCAGGTGCGCAGGGGCGGGTTCATCTTGTAGTTGGAGTCGAAGGTGCGCAGCCGCTCGTCGGTGAGCGTGAAATGGTGCGGGCACGCCTCGGCAGTCACCTTCACTCCGCGCCGCTTCCCTTCGCGAACCAGCTCCACCGACCGCGCCGTCGAGATGTGCTGGATGTGCAGCCGGCCGCGGGTGATCTCCGCCAGGCGGATGTCGCGGGCGACCATGATGTCCTCGGCCGCGTCGGGCATGCCGGCCAGCCCCAGCCGCATCGACTCGAACCCTTCGTTCATCACGCCGCCCACGGTCAGTTCGGGAACCTGGCAATGCTGCATGATCACGCGGTCGAACATCCTGGAGTATTCCAGGGCGCGGCGCATGAGCGCTGCGGAGGCCACCGGAGCACCGTCATCCGTGAAGGCCACGGCGCCGCCAGCCACGAGCTGCCCCAGGCTTGCTAGCTCTTCGCCCTTGCGCCCTTGCTCACGGCGCCGACGGGATAAACGTTCGCCTGCCGCGCACGCTGGCCCTGGAGCACCACGAACTCGGCGGCGGCCTGGCTGTCGATGGACGGAAGGGTGTTGGGCATGCACGCCACGGAAGTGACCCCGCCCGCCAGCGCAGCTGCTGCACCGCTGGCGATCGTCTCATCTTCCTCGTTCCCCGGCTCACGCAGGTGAACGTGCACGTCGATCAGCCCGGGGCAGATGATCAGCCCGCGCGCGTCGATGACGATCTCGGCCTCTTCGTAACCGGCCCCGGCCGGCAGGATATGCCCCCGGCTGATCCAGAGATCGCCGGTCTCGTCGCGCTCCTGGCTCGGGTCGATGATCCGGCCGCCCGCGATCCGGATGGTCGGCAAGGCGTCTTTGGCCATGGCTGGTTGCCTTCTGCTGGTGGGGCGCAGGTCGGATCTGTCCGATCCGATCCAACGGTATGGGAGTAGGTTCCGGCGGGAGTCATCGCTGCGACGGCTGGCCGGCACGGTCAACCGTGTGGCGTTCAATCGTGCGTCAGCCCCCTGACCTCCATCTTCCCGCTCAAGAGGTACAGCACCGCCATGCGGACCGCCAGGCCGTTGGTCACCTGGTCAAGGATGGCGGAATGCTTGCCGTCGGCCACTTCGGGCGTCAGCTCGACGCCCCGGTTGATCGGCCCGGGAGCCAGGATGAGCAGGTCCGGGCGGGCCAGCTTGATTCGTTCTTGAGTCATCATATAAAAGTGCGAATATTCACTGACCGAGGGGAAGAGGCCCCCCTGCTGGCGCTCGAACTGAATGCGCAGCACGTTGACGACGTCGCATCGGGGGAGGATGTCGTCGAGGCGATGGGCCACCTCGCAGCCCAGGCGCTCCATCGACCGGGGCACGAGCGTGGGCGGCCCGCACAGGATGACTTTGGCCCCCAGCTTCTGGAGGCCCCAGATATTCGACCGCGCCACCCGCGAGTGCGCGATGTCGCCCAGCAATCCGACGGTCAGGCCCTGGATCCTGCCCTTGGCCTTGCGGATGGTCATCAGGTCGAGCAGTCCCTGCGTGGGATGCTCGTGGGCCCCGTCGCCGGCGTTGATGATCGAGGCCTTCACGTGCTGGGCCAGCAGGTGCGGGGCGCCGGGTGTCGGGTGCCGCACCACCATCACGTCGGCGCCCATGGCCTCGATGTTCTTGGCCGTGTCGATGAAGGTCTCACCCTTGGAGATGCTCGACGCGCTGGCCGAGAAGTCCTGGGTGTCCGCGGAAAGACGCTTGGCGGCGAGGCTGAAGCTGGTGCGGGTGCGGGTGGAGTTCTCGAAGAACAGGTTGAAGACGATGCGGCCTTGCATTGCGGGAACCTTCTTGCGGCTCCGCGTCGAGATCTCGGCGAACGATTCCGCGGTTTCCAGGATCGCCATGATCTCCTCGGCCGAAAGCTCCTCCAGACCCAGCAAATGCTTGCGCGTCCACGAGGAGAGCGGGCTGTCCGGTGCAGAGGCGGCGGCCGCGCCGGGGGGGAGCCCGGGCTGGGGGCTGAAACCGTGGTCACGGCAAGGGACTCCTCTTGGGTTCGGACGGCCGGGCGGTGGCGGCGATGTGCACGATCTCTTCCACGGGATCGAGCGGATGCAGCCGTACCCGGACGCGGTCGCCGCGGTCGGTGGGCAGGTGGAGACCCACGAAATCCGGCTGGATGGGCAGCTCGCGGTGGCCGCGATCGACGAGTACCGCCAGCCGGATGCGACCCGGCCGGCCCAGATCGCAGATGGCATTGAGTGCCGCGCGGATGGTTCGCCCCGTGAACAGCACGTCGTCGGCAAGGACGATCTCGGCGCCGTCGACCGGAAAGGCGATGTCCGTGCCCCGCAAGACGGGCCAGCGCCGGCCGCGGCCAAGGTCGTCGCGGTAGAGCGTGATATCCACGGCGCCCACGACGATCTCGTCACCGGCCAGCAGGGCGATCTCCTGGGCCAGCCGCTCAGCAAGCGGTACGCCCCGCGAGCGCACGCCAATCAGGTAGAAGGGCAGGTCATGGCGGCGTCCGTCCCAGATCTGCCGTGCCATCGAGGCAATCCGCGGCTCGATTTCCTCGGAATCGCACAGGATCTGTTCTTCCTCGGACATCACCGCAACCTTTCCCGCCGTCCTGCCAGTCTTGTGTCCGGCCGGCCCTGGAATGTAGCAGACGGGCAAGCAGCCTTTCAAGGACCACGCCCGTGCCGGCCCGGTTGGCTGGAACTTCCTCTGATTGCGGTTGTTGCCGCCTCCCACGCGCAAGTGACTGGAGTTGAGGCATCATGCCGGCCGCACTCCTGTTCGTCGCGTTCTTCCTCGCAACCCCATCCCGTGCCGCCGAACAGATCGTGCTCGACCTCGACGCCACCGAAGTTCCGATTCACGGCCATCGACCGGGGCGCGACTTTCACGGACCGAGATGAAGGACGAGCGAGAGTTCGGGATCACGGTCGGCGACAGCTCAGGGCTTCCCGTCTACGTGACCGACGTTGAACGGACACTGATCGATGCGATTCGCATGCCGGGAAGTGCGGCGGTATCGCAAAGGCCTTGCCTGACGGGCGTGCTGGCGACGATGCGGAGATGGAGAAGCTCGTAGACGACACCGACCGCTACGAGTTCCAGAACCTCCGCCAGAGGATAGGGTTCCAGCTTGAGAACCGAGGAAGCCTTGCCCGAAGCTTCCGAGCATCTGTCATTCGACTACCCCGCGAGCTTTGTTAGATTGGTCGGGACCAGTCGAAACGAGGATGCGTCATGCACACTGTCGGTTCTCACGAAGCCAAGACCCACCCGCCCCAGCTTTTGGAGCGGGTCGAGCACGGCGAAACCATCACCATCACCCGCCAGGGTAAACCCGTCGCCCGCCTGGTACCCGCCGTCGCCAGCACGCCCCGCCCAGATGTTGCATCCGCCATCGCGGCGATGATTCAGTTCCAGGAGCAGGAAGGCCCCACCCTCGGCGGCAAGATCACGATCCGCGACCTCATCGACGAGGGACGATACTGACAACAAGGAGTGCCAACGATGCAGCCATTGGACGGCTCCGAATCCCTGGTCATCGACTGTTCGGTCACGCTGGCCTGGTATTTCAAGGACGTGGCAAAGTGGTTAACGGAGGAGAATCGCAATTATGACCATTCATTTACCCGAAGACGAGGAAAGCTCGATCACTGCCGCCGTCGATAGCGGGCACTTCGCGTCGGCCGATGAGCTGGTCACCCAGGCCGTGCGGTCGTTCCTGCGTCAGCTGAAGTCCACGCAGTCAAACCCAGGATCGGGCTCCATCGGTGCGATGCGGGATGCCGCTGATGAGCTGGACGAAATCGTTGCCGACGCGATGAAACACCGGCGGGAAGAAAAGTGGCGGGATGTCTCCGTTGAATAAAGCCCTGCTCGACACCGACATCTATTCCGAAATCCTCAAGGCCGTGAACCCGACCGTCACCGCAAACGCGACCACCTATCGAAAAGCACAGGGAATCCTGACGTTCTCTGCCGTCACCGTCATGGAAGTGGTCAGGGGTTTCCAGAAGAACCAGAGCACCCGCCGCCTGAACATCTTCCTCACCGCCATCGCCCTCGAAGAAATACTGCCCTTCGACCAGCCCGCCGCCGAGTTGGCAGGACGCATCGCGGGCGAACTCGAGCGAGTCGGCCATCCCATTGGGACCGCCGATCCCATGATCGCCGCCATCGCCCTGCATCACGGCCTGGAGCTAAATAGATCCTCGCCTCTTGGAATGTGGGCCAGCCGCCCTCGGCTGGCTCAGGACGGCCGAGGGCGGCCGTTCCACACTTTCCCTCTTACGGGGAGCTATTTAGTAACCGGCAAGACCGCCCATTTCCAACGAGTCCAGCAGCTTGGCTATCCGCTGATCCTGGTCAACTGGCGTGTGTGACGACCGAACGCCTCCGCCTCACTGACAACCGCCGCCCAAAACGAAGGAAAAGTGCCAATATTTGGTGTTCCTCTCCTCGCACTACCATCCACGCCATGAGCAAACGTGAACTCCCACCCATCCAGAAACACAAGGTCGAACAACGCATCAACACCTTGCTGCTCGAAGGTCTGGACGCCCGCTGGGCATCCACGGAGGACGCGGCGAAATGGACCTGTATCGAATCGCTCGATCTTCCTTCGACCAATCCATCTGGTCATACTCGTCCCGGCTGAAACGAGCCCGCGGGCTTCGATCAGTGGACTCGGAATTCCGCATGGTCGATCAGCGCGCGCTCGCAGCCCCGCACGACGCATCCTGCATCAGACCGGGCGCGGGCCAGCCCCGCGCCGGGCTGCGGGGCGTCCAGCGGACCAGCCCGAGATGGCCCAGACATTCCTCAGTTGCTGGCAGTAGGCCGGAGGAAAACTCCCCAGTATCTCCAGCCCGATGCGGTTGCCGCGCGCCTTGCCCCGGACCACTCCGCGCGTGACCCCGTGGTGCTGGCACAGCTCGCGAATCTCCCTGAGAAAGGTCTTCGTCACCGTGCCGCGCACGACGTGCGGCTCTCCGTCCGCGACCCGGATGTCGAAGACCGCGCGCGGCTGCAAGGCTTGCCAGACGCCCCAGCCGACGAGTCCCAGAAGTGCGAGGCTGATCAGGGCATTCACGAGCGATCTCCGCGTGACCTTATGGAACGGCCAACGAGGCCGGGAGCGATCTGCCCTTTCTATTCTAGGTCAACAGCACGAGAGGCCAAAGCTCTGGAGGCCGTCGAATCTGCCGGTATCCGGCCCCGATCAGGGCACGGTCCGGAGGATCTCCCGGACCGCGACGCGTCAGCCTGCGTTCGCCAGGACGCAGGCATTGCAGGCCGTGCCGTCCAGGCAGCGGCCCCGTCGGAAAGCCGTTCTCGGTTCCAGCGGTTTTCCAGGCGCGCCTGTCTTGACCGACCGTGCCCGGTGGCGTATTCTCGCCGGGGTATCACCGAACCGTCAATGCATGGCACCGAGTGGCGTCCGCAGCCAGGCTTCCAGAAGCGCGAAGCCATTGCCCACGCGGACGATCACGAGTGACCAGGGCGACTCCTGTCGAGCGGATCGCGACCAATTCGAGTTTGCCCCGGCAGTCCGAGGGATGGAGCCCTTGACGACCAACCGCAGCCACATCCTGGTTCTCAACTACAATGGCAGGGAACTGCTGGCGGAGTGCCTGCCTTCTGTCCTGGCGGCGGCGTCCGCGTCGCCCGTCAGTTGCCGCGTGTCCGTGATCGACAATGACTCGACGGACGGCTCCGCGGAATGGCTCCGCACGCGCTGGCCCGATGTTCCTGTCATCCGCCACGAGAACCTCGGGCTCGCCTCGTTCAACCGCGTGCTGGCATCAATGGATGAGTCGGTAGTTGTGCTCTTGAACAACGATGTGAAGCTGGACCCCGGGGCGGTGGGGCCGTTGCTGGAGGTCTTCGACGCTCACGAGGACGCCCTGTTCGCGGCTCCGCTTTGCTGGTCGTTCGATGGCCGGACGTACGAGGGCATGCGCAGGCGCGTGCGGTCGCGGTTCGGGCTGGTGCAGGGGATGTGCCGGGTTCCCGGACACGAGAAGCTGCTCGGCCGGACCGACCTGACGGCCGCGGCCGGGCCCGTGCTGGCCGTTGATCGCCGCAAGTTCCTGGCGATCGGCGGCTACGACCCGCTGTACTTCCCGGGGCGGATCGAGGACCTCGATCTCGGTTTTCGGGGCTGGATGGCGGGTTTCGTGGGATACTACGAGCCGAGGTCGGTGGCCTATCATCAGGGCTTCGGCACATTTGAGCCGGAACTGGGGCTGGCGCGGAGCGACGCGCTGGCCGTTCGCAACAGCTTCCTCTTCGCGTGGAAGAACCTCCGAGGCACGCGCTTGCTGGCCCATTTCGGCTGGCTGCCCGTGCGGCTGGGATACTGGCTGCTGCGGGGACGGCTCGACCTGGCCTTGAGCCTGGCCGACGCGGTGCGCCGATTGACGGCCTGCCGCGATGGCTGGCAGCCGCCGGCGATCGGCCGGAATTCGTGGGTCCCCCGGCAGGAGGCGTTCTTCCAAAGGTTCTCGTGGTGAGAAAAAGGCAAGCGGCGCCGCGTTGCGAAGGATTCGCTCGCGGCCGTCGCGCTCGCCCGTACCAGGGCCGTTTGCAGAAGACAAGGCAATCGCAGGGAGGCGATTCATGGCTCGGCCGGCCGTCCATGTGGTGATCGACGCCCGGCCGCGCGGGCCGCGCGGCTTGCTGGCCGGCGAGGTGCTGCTGGGCCGCTCCGTGTTCGATCGGCTCCTCGACCAGGCGCTGCGGCTTGGTCCGGCGGGAACGACCATCGACATCTTTGCGAGGGAAGATGAGCACGCCCTGCTGGAGCGAATGCTCAGGGGCGAGCAATCCAGACGGGTCCTCTTCTTTCCCGGTCCGCCGCGCAGCGGCGCGGTGATTCTGCGTACCGATCGCCTCTACGACCTGCCCCGCCTACGCCGAGCCGTGCGGCGCGGGGCGGACGCCGAGACCGCGGCCATCTGGCGGCTCGACCAGGGTCCTTCGCTGGCGACGGCCGAGGAGGAGCTCAAGCGGCGCCTGGACTATCAGCCCCTGGGAAGGTACTGGGCGTTTCCGCTGGCCGAGGCTCTGGCGTCCAGACTTGAGCCCACCGCGTTTCGTCCCAACCACCTCACGCTCGCCGCCGCCGGGCTGATGCTGGCGGCCGCGGTTGTGGTCGCCTTCGGCACTCCCGGCACGCTCGCCGGCGGTGCGGCGGCGCTGGCCATGGCCGCGGCGCTGGTGCTGGACACGGCCGATGGCCGCCTGGCAAGGCTTCAGGGAACCAGCTCGGCCTTCGGGCGCTGGCTCGACCAGGTGCTCGACGAGCTCGCCGACCTGGTGTTGCATGCGGCGATTGCCTGGTCGCTGTTCCGCTCGAGCGGTCAGGCCGGTTGGCTGGCGATCGGCATGCTTTACCTGGGCGGCAAGTCTTTCTTCCTGATCCAGTCGATCACAGGCGAACAGCTCACCGCCAGGCCGGCACGGGAGGGAGCTCAGTGGAGCCATGGCGGGACCACTCCGGCGCGGCAGCCGGCGCGCCATCCAGCGAGGGCTCGGATCGTGCCTCTGCGGGCGCTCGGCCGGGCTTCCAGGAAGCTGGTCGCGGCCGTCGGGCACGCCGATCTGCGGTGGCATCTGTGGATCATACTGGCCGCCGCCGGCCGGCTCGACATCGCTCTGGCCGTCTACGCGGCTTACTTTCCGGCACGCGCGATTGCGGGCGTGCTGCGGAAGGCGGTGACGCATGCCTGACTTGCGGCT
Organism: uncultured Planctomycetaceae bacterium; assembly: GCA_963833985.1. Classification (GTDB taxonomy): domain Bacteria; phylum Planctomycetota; class Planctomycetia; order Isosphaerales; family Isosphaeraceae; genus Aquisphaera. The sequence continues at coordinate 2,179,558 of CAWIAD010000002.1, read as the reverse complement.
CGCCGTGCTGGTCGTCGCCCGCAACGAGGAAGCCAATCTCCCGGGCTGCCTGGAGTCCGCGCGGTTCGCGGCCGAGCGGATTGTCGTCGTCGACGCGGCCAGCGAGGACGGCACGCTCCAGGTCGCGCAGCGACTCGCGGACCGTGCGATCGTCCGGGCCTTCGACCACTTCGCCAACCAGCGGAACGCGGCCCTGGACCTGGCCACGGCCGACTGGGTGCTGGCGATCGACGCCGACGAGCGCGTGACTCCGGAGCTGGCTGCCGAGATCCAGAGGCGGCTGGCAGATCCCACGAGCACTTGCGTCGGCTTCCGCGTGCCGATCCGGAGCGAGGTCCTGGGGCGGCGATTCCGGTTTTCGGGCACGCAGCACGACCTCCCCTTGCGTCTCTTCCGGCGCGATCTCGGCCGCTGGACCGGCAAGGTGCACGAGACGGTGCGGATCTCCGGACCGATCGGCCTCATGGACGAGGTGCTCACACACCGCACGCTGCCGGATGTCCGCGTGTTCCTGGGCAAGATCAATCAGTACACGACGCTGGAGGCTGCCGATCTGCACCAGGCGGGCCGGCGGTTCCGGATCAGCGACCTGGCGATCCGCCCGTTCTGGACGTTCGCCAAGCTCTATCTCGCCAGGCAGGGATTTCGCGACGGCCTGGAAGGGCTGATGTTCTGCTCCCTCTCGGCGGTGTCGGTGGCCGTGCGGAGCTGGAAGCTGCGAGAGCTGGACCTGGCCGGGAGGGCGTCATGATCTCGATGCACGAGCGTGAGGTCGCGCACCGGTTCACGGCGTTGCAGGGACGGTTCAAGGCGTCGCTCGCCCCGGACGACTACCGCCTGCGGGGAGTCCTCCAGGCACTTGGGGCTGTTGCTGGCCGGCGGATTCTCGACCTGGGCTGCGGCAAGGGCCGGTTCGCGCGTGCTCTTTGGGAGCGCGGGGCCGAGGTGGTTGGGGTGGACCTCTCCGCGGCGATGCTGGCCGGGGCCGTGGGCCTGCCGCGCGTGCGGGCCTCGGCGCGCAGGCTCCCCCTGGCATCGGCCGCGTTCGACGCGGTGTGCGCGGTCGAGGTCTTCGAGCATCTCGATCCGCGGTCTCGCAGCCTGGTCTGCGCAGAGGCTCGCCGCGTCTTGCTGCCCGGAGGCCTGCTCGTGATCGTTGACAAGAATACAGGCGCACTCGACGCCCGCCGTCCCTGGCTGCCCAGCGTGCTGGTGAAGCGGATCGACGAGTACCGGGGCCGCTGGATGTATCCGGCAGGCGGCCCTGTACGCGAGCGCTGGTTCTGGCCGGAAGCAATGCGGGCCGAGCTGGAGCGGACGTTCCAGGACGTGCAGATCCATCACCTCCTGGCGCCCGCCGAGGAGAAGTCCTGGCTGTTTCGGCGGCTGCCCGCGGTGCGGTTGATGGCACTCTGGTCGGCTCGGGTTCCGGGAGGTGACCGTGTCTAGCGTCTACATGCCTCGACTCGCGCCCCTGCCCCTCATGCTCTGGAGAACGCCGCCGGGCCTGGAATTGATCCTGGGCCAGGAGGGTGTCGCGCACGAGGTCGTCCGTGATCCGCATCCCTTCGCGTTTCGCCGCGGGCGGTTCGTGCTCTACGACGGCCGAGAGGTCTCCGCAGCCGCCATGCGGGCCCTGCTGACGGGCGGGCATGTGGCGATCGACGTCAACGCGCTGAGGCGCGGCGAGCCCGAGGACCCGTTCGCCGCACTCGTGGATGACCAGGCCGCACCGGCTCTGTGGACCATACGCGGCCTTGAACTGAGGGAACGCGTGTCGCGTCAACCCAAGGCTTGGATTCGCCGGCGCCTGATCGCCTCCATCCGGCAGCAGGTGCTGGCATCCGGAGGCGTCTGGATCAGGCTTGCGCCCTACCCGTACCCGTTTCGTTCGGTCTTCAACTTGCGAGTGGACCTGGATGAGCCGATTCCGGAGGACTACCACCGCTTCGCGCTGAGCCGCAACTTGCTGGCCGACTGCTGCACGCATTTCGTGAGTACGCATGCTTATGAGAATGAACATGAAGTATTGCACGACCTGCGGCGCCACGACGCCCAGTCGCACGGTCATTTTCACTACGTCTATCGGGACCGCGAGGCCAACTTCCGCAACCTGGAGCGCGCCCATCGCGTGCTCTGCGAGGCGGGACTGGAGCCGCGCGGCTTCGCGGGCCCGCACGGCCGCTGGAATCCCGGGCTGGACGACGCCGTCGAGTCTCTGGGGTACGAGTATTCCTCGGAATTCCAGCTCGGCTACGACGACCTGCCGTTCTTCCCCTGGAAGCGTGACCGGTTCTCGCGAGTCCTGCAACTGCCGGTGCACCCGGTCTGCGAGGGGCTGTTCCTTGATGCCGGCGTCCGGGATGGGCGGGCTGTCGCCAATTACCTGTGCCGCGTGGCCGCGGCCAGGTTCGCCGGTGGCCAGCCAGCCCTGGTCTACGGCCATCCGGAGCGCCGGCTGGGCCGGATTCCCGAGATCCTCATCGCGCTGCATCGCCTGCTGGAAACGCAGACGCTGGTCTGGCGAACCACCCTCAGCGAGCTCGCCCGCTGGTGGCGCTGGCGAGCCAGCCGCAAGTACATCGTGCTCGCCATGGAGGATAGCCGCTACGAGATCCAGTTCGAGGAATGGGCCGCCGAATATCCCCTGGCGGTGGAGATTCAGCGCGGCTGCTTCACATGCGTTCTGCCGGTCACCCGCGCGCACGGTCATCAGGGCGGATGAGCTGGTCTATGAGAGGCTGCCAGCCGCCGACGATCAGACGCTGCGCGCGCCCTCGACTCGATGCCCGGCCGCTCGGGCTGAAGGCCGCGGTGCGCCAGGCACTCGACTGGGAGACGGTCACGCCGCTGGATGAGCTGCCAGCAGCCTCGCTGGCCGGCCGGCTCAAGAAAGGACTGCGGTGGTGGAAGCTCCAGCAAACGGGAACCGGCTGATGCCTCGGACCGCGGCGCCGAGCCGGGTCAGCCGGCAACAGCCGGATGCGGCGTGGCTCGAGGAACACTCCCGGGCGCCAGCCCGCGCCGGCTCGGTCCTCCTGCACGCGCCGTCGTTTGCCTTCCAGGCGCCGGGTGGAGGTGAGAACCAGCTGGTCCAGACGGCCCGCCACCTGGAGGACCTGGGGCTGCCCTTGCGCCTGTTTTGCCCCTGGACCGACCGGCTAGGCCCGGCGCGGCTGCTGCACCTCTTCGGGATGTCCCGCGAGGGACTGGAGCTGGCGCGGCGGGCACGGGCCGAGGGAACGCCGGTCGTGCTCTCGCCGATCTGCTGGTTCCAGCCAGCCGCTCTCTGGGCCCTGGAGCCCGGACCGGGCCGCAAGCTGGCGGGACTCGCGGCCTGGTCGCTGCGTCGCGCCTGGCCCCGTCTGCCGGGCTGGCGGCGCGAGCTGCTTGGCCTGTGCGACCGCATCTTGCCCAACTCTCGGGCCGAGGCACATCAGCTCTGCACGCTCTTCGGAGCGGAAGCGGCGCGCATGGAGGTTGTTCCCAACGGCGTTCTCCAGCGCTTTTCCCTGGCCACGCCCGCGCTCTTTCGCGAGCGGTTCGGACCGGGAGATTTCGTGCTCTTCGTGGGCCGCGTCGAGCCCCGCAAGAACCTGCTGGGCCTGATCGCCGCGGTCCGGTCCTTGGGGCTGCGGCTGGTGGTCATCGGCGCCGCTCCGCCCGAATGCAGTGAGTACCGCGCGCAATGTCTGGCGGCAGGAGGCGACGCGGTCCTCTGGCTGGCGGCGATGGGCCATGAGGATCCGCTGCTGGCCTCGGCCTACGCAGCCGCCCGGGTCTTCGCCCTGCCAAGCTGGTTCGAGACGCCGGGTCTCGCGGCGCTCGAGGCCGCCTTGGCCGGGACCGCCGTGGTGATCACGCCGTTCGGCTCGGCGCGGGAGTACTTTGGCGACCGTGCGGTCTACGCCCGGCCCGACCGCCCCGATGAGATGAGGCGCTCAATCATCAATGCATACAACGACGGAGCCGATCCTCGTCTGGCGGGATTTGTCGCTGCGCATTATCTTTGGCCGCGCGTTGCGGCAAGAACGGCGGAGGTCTATGAGCAGGTCGCCCGCTAGCCCCAGGCCGGTGAACACGGGACGATATCGCTACAGCAAGTGGCGGTGGCGGATCCTCGTGCACGCGCTGGATGCCGCCGGGGCGATGGCACTGGCCGCCTGGCGCACAGTTCGGAGCGTACCGCAGGTCACCGAGCCCCGGCGCATCCTCGTGATCCAGCTCGATCACCTGGGCGACTCGGTACTGACCAGTCCGCTCATCGCAAGGCTGAAGGCGGCCTATCCTGCGGCGGTCATCGATGTCCTGGCCTCGCCGAGCAATCACGAGGTGTTCGAAGCCGACTCGGATATCAGCCGCGTGCACATTGCCGATCGCACCTGGTTCGAGCGGCATCCCAATCGCTGGGGATTGCTCCGCGAGGTCTGGCGGCTGGGCCGCTGGGTGCGCAGTGCTGGTTACGACCTGGGAATCGATGTCCGGGGCGATGTCCTGTCGGTCCTGGTGCTGGCCCTGGGCGGGATTCCGCGGCGAGTGGGCTGGGCCATGGGGGGCGGGGCGTTTCTGCTGACCGACGTGGCGCAATGGGTCCGCGGCCGCCACGAGGTCCGGGCGCGGCTGGCACTGCTGGCTCCCCTGGGTATCGCCGACGGCGCGCTGCCGGCACGAGTCGAGGTCCAGGTCGCCGACGCGGACCGGGCGATCGTGTCTCGCCATCTGGCGGAGGCCTGGCCGCGCAGGATGCCCCGGCGATTGGAAGTTCCCGCCGGCGCGCGAGGACGCCGCGCCGGGGAAGCACATGATCACCAGGCGACGGGCCTGGGTACCATCTCCCGGTGGTCCCGGGCCGATGACCCCGAAGGCCTGCATGCCGGCCGTTTTGGAGAGCTGGCGCCCCTCCTGGCGGTGCACCTGGGTGCCGGCACGGCCGCCAAGCGCTGGCCGCTGGAGCACTGGAATACGCTCATCCAGCGGTTTCTTGACGACGGCTGGCGGGTGGTGGTGGTGGGCGGACCAGACGACCCGCCCGCTGCGCACCTGTTCGCGGCCCACGAGCGGCTCCGGGACTGGACGGGCCGGCTCACCGTCACCCAGACCACGGCCTTGCTGGAGCGAGCGGACCTCTTCATCGGTGCTGATTCCGGCCCCTCGCACCTCGCGGCCTCGGCGGGCACGCTCTCGGTCATCCTCTTCAGCGGCACCAACCTGCACCGGCAATGGCGTCCCTGGTCGCGGCATTCACTGATACTCCGGCACCGCGTGCCATGCCAGCCGTGCCACCAGAAAACCTGTCCGTTGGCCGACCATCCCTGCATGAGCGGCATCGAGCCCGACCGCGTGTTCCGTGCGGCAATGCGTTGCTGGGCGCGGTTCCACCAGTTCCAGTCTCCACATAACCCGATCTGAGGCCGCTGGCCGCCGCCGGAGCGTCGATCGTGCGCAAAACCTCCCCAAGTCTCGCAAGCGGCTCAAGCCCCTGTCCGGGCAATTCCGGCGGCGCGGAAACGCAGCTTGAACCGGAGCCATCCACGGCTCGCCCTCCAGCAGGCCCGGAACGCGTGATTCCCGTCATCCGGCGGCCGGGCACGCTTCGCGATTGGCTGCTGGTGGCCTGGGTGCTCTGGTGGTCCTGGGCCTATCTCCAGGGTGCGCTGGCACAGCGATTCCCGGGCTTACTCGGATGGACCCGCAACGTGTGGCACTGAGGCCTCAGGAAGACTCACCGGGACGGCGGTCACGTGGCCGCGGGCCGAGCGCTCAGGAACGGCCGCACCGGAGCGTGAGACCGGGGCGCGGTCGAGCAAGTAGAGCAAAACCTCGGCCGCATGCCAGGTGTGGGGGGCGGCGATGCGCTGCTGAGCATGGACTTCAGAGACCAGCCTGATGCCCTCGTAGTGAGCCTGGCTTGCATCTCGCTCCCAGGTGAGCGGGTAATCGCGGTTGCTGATCGGGCTTTTCCGCTCGCGTCGATAATGGTCCACCGCCCAGCCCAGATAAGGGTATTTCTCCCGGTCGGCCGCTTCACTGCCTCGCTGAGCGTCGTGGTTCGCGTCCATCCAGAACAAGGAAGCGTAGCTGTCCTGAACGCGGGGCACGGAGTATGGGTCCGGCAAGCCCAGTGCCTTCAGGCCCAGCTTGGCCCACCTCGTCTGGTAAACAGGATGGTCCGCGAAATCGGTCCGTCCCTGGATATGACTGGCCGCACCGTGGTGAACCTCGAACCGTGCCAGCTCGTCGAGCACTCGGGGCACCAGCGGGTGGTTCCGGTCGGAGACCAGCGAGAGCAGGTACAGGACTTCTCCCGGGTTGTCGGCCTCGGTCTCGCCGCTGTTATTGCGGTCGAAGGGGTCGGAGAGGCCCAGGATCCAGTCCCTGATGAGTCCCAGGTTCTCCGTCGCCTTGAAGCACATCGCCGTCATGGCGCCATCGCGGTACCACGGCCGGGAGTACACGAACAGGCAGGGAACGGGCTTGCCGGCGACCACGTTCACGAGCAATTCCTGATGGAGCACGCGCATCACGCGGGGGTACGGATAGCCCTGGAACGACGGCAGGTGGACCGTTGAGGTCGAGCCGCCAACCACCGTCCGTCGGTCCGCCTCCTGGATCCACACACCCCGCTCATCCTCCTCGATCATTACGGCACGGCCCTCGGTCGTCGTGAGACGGACGCGGCACGCCGGGGGCACGATCTGCTCGGTTTTGATGGCCCAGCGCCGCAGCACCTTGCCATCGGGCCAGCCCACAAGCGTGCCCGCCTTGTAGATCAGCTTGGGCCTGGCTCCCAGACCGAAGAGGAAGAAGGGTACGTCCGGAAGCGATCGGACGCCTCCGAATGCGGCTCGAAACGCGTCCAGCTCCTTCCTGTACTCAGCCAGTTCCGGGTCGTCGGTCTCTGACCCGGCGATACCGGATGGCGATTCCGCGACGGCAGAGCTCGCTTTCATGCCCGGCGGTCCGTGCAGGCATACGGCCAGGGCGCAGCTTGTGAGCAGAATTCGCACGGTAAGGTTCCTGGAAAACGTGGCACCGGCACCCACACGAAACTCAATTCCAGTGCGCCACCTGCCGGCGGGCCGATTGCAGCAGGGCGCTGACGGGTTCGGTATCGTCCGCATCGGGGAGGGCTGTCAGGTACGCCTGGAGGTGATCGATGGCCTCTCCGGGATGATCGAGCTGAAGGCAGATCATCCCCAGGTCGCGCCGTTCCTCGGGCTCGGCGGCCACCGCGGCGAGCCTGCGCTGGACGCTCAGGGCGGAAGGAAAGTCGCTGGTCCCCAGGTAGATGGCCTTCAGGTTCCGCAGCATCCGCGCCACGACGATTCGCGCGGAGCACGGAGCGCACTGGACCTCCGAGAGCACCACCTCACGGCGCGTCAGGTCCGTGAGCCGGGACTCACAGCCCTGCCGGTCAAGGAACTCGCCCCCATGAAATGGGTCGATGAACAGCGGTCGGTCCGGTTCCTCCAGCCTGAGCATGAAATGCACGGGCAGGTTCACTCCTTCGAGCACGATTCCCAGCCGCCCGGCCAGCCCGGCATAAAGGATGGAAAGGCTGATCGGAATTCCCAGCTTGCGGTCGATCACCTCGTTCAGGTAGCTGTTTCGAGGATCAAAGTAATTCTCCCGGTTCCCCTCGTAGCCTTCCTCGACGAAAAGCACCAGTTGATCTGACCGAGGATCTTGCGTGGCCTTGCCCGTTCCTCGCACCGTGCGCGGACCCGCTCGGCCAGTGCATCGGCCTGGCGGAGGTAGGAATCCAGATCGAGATCCGGGTATGCGTCCGACGCGATCTCCAGCGCGATCCGCAGCAGGTCCGGCCTGTCGGCCCCGGCAAGCAGTCTCTGGAATTCCGGGCTGGCGTCGAACGGATCAGGCACGCGGCGTTCTCCATGATCAGGGTTCACGGTGGCTCCAGCTTCCACGGCCCGCCGCGAACACGCAAGATCATCATTCGCCGAGATCTCGGGCCGCCGAATCCGGACACCTCCTGGGAAGAGTCGCAACGGCTCACGTGGCGAGAACCGGAAACCACTCCACGATCGAGTGGCGTCAAGAAAGCGCCAGGCCGCCATCCTGGTCACTGTTGAGGGCGTCTACCTGCGCGGCGGTTGACGGCCACCGGCCAGTGGGAAGGCGACCGGGCTGCGGTGGCCTCTTGCGTCGACCGAGCGAACTCCGAAGTACCAGTCATCCTTCGACAGGCCGGCCAGGGTGACGCAGCTCACCTTGCCGACCTCCAGCGCGTGCTCCCAGCGCGCCGCCGTCGTATCGCGCCAGACGATCTCGAACCCGGCCAGACCGGTGTCCCGCGGCGCGGTCCAGGTGAGCGTGGTGTCGTACTCCAGCTTGCGCGTTTCGATGGCGACATCGCCGGGAGGAGCCGGGGCCAGTGCCAAGGCGCCGGCAACGGCCGCGTTCACCCTGGCAACGTGTGCCACGTAGTCGAAATCGACCCCGCTGACGACGTCGCCGTATGCGATTCCATTTTCCATGCGGACGTCTTGATGCTGACGAGCGAAGTTTTCGGCGGGCTCGGTGAAGCGGACGGCAGGATACCCGCGCTGGGCGAATGGCAGGTGATCGCCGCCACGGAGGTAGCGATCGCTGCGAAAGATGAGCCGGACCCGGAAATCGGGCACGTACAGCTCGGCCGTCTCCTGGATGTAGCGGGCGAGCTGGCGTGAAGGACCGTCGCTTTCCCCTCCGACCATCCGCAACCGGGCCGCCAGCGGTGAATCGACGGCGGGCATGCCTTCCGAGAACACGCGCAGCGTACGGTTGTCACGCCGGCCGTCGCCCCCCGCGGTGTTCCCGACGATGTCGTTGGTGATCATCGCCTCGAGGTTCTTGCACGCGGCGTGAGCCTGCTGCGCGAAGTGGGTCGAGCCGTAGAGGCCTTGCTCCTCACCCGCAAACGCCGCGAAGACCAGGGTCGCGTCCCAGTCGCGCTTCGAGAGAACTTCGGCCAGCTCCATGATCACGGCCGTTCCACTGGCGTCGTCATTAGCTCCTGGTGCGTCCGCATTGGGGTCGGTTCCGTCGGCTTTCATCGATGGTATTGAATCATAGTGTGCGCCCAGCACGATGATGCGATCGGCGGAGGAGGCCTGCCTCCCCTTCTGGGTTGCAGTCACGTTGACGATCTCGGTGGCCCGGTTCACGCGCCGGGCTGGCTCCTGAACGTAGGAATCGTCAGCCACGATGAGACGGCCACTGCTGGCGGCGGCCATGTGCTCGAACTCGGACTTGATCCACCGCCTGGCGGCCCCGATGCCGCGCACGTCGCTCGTGGTGTCCGAGAGCGTATGACGGGTGCCGAAGCTCGCTAGCTTTTCGATGCGCGCTCGGATCCGAGAGACGTCGATCTCCCGCAGTGCCGCCTCGATCTGCGGGTCGCGACGGGAAGGGCCTTCGGCCTTGGCCGGGAGGGCGTTCCCCAGGATCACGATCACGACCAAGAAGGGCGGGCCGAATGACAAGCGAGGACAGCGAAGCGGCTGCATGGTTGATCTCGATCACCAGTTGCCGGACGGTCAGAGAGGTGTGGTGCCCTGTTCCCGTTCCGGCTTACCTGAGAGAGAATTGCAGCAGCCCGAAACGGTCGGGTCAAGAGGGAGAGGTGGGTGGCGAGGACCCTCGTCCCCGAGAAGCTGGAGCAGAGACCCGGTCGTCGGCCCCGGAGGAGACATCGCATGGACATCAAGAGAAGCGGCTCGCAACCCTCCACCAAGGGTCCCGGGGATTACTTCACCGGCACCGTGCGCATCGACCCGCTCTTTCAGGCTGCCGACCCCGCGCGTGCCGTCGGTGCCCTGGTCACGTTCGAGCCCGGCTCTCGCACGGCCTGGCACACGCATCCGCTGGGGCAGACCCTGCTCGTGACCTCGGGCTGCGGCTGGGCACAACATTGGGGCGGCCCGGTCGAGGAGATCCGGCCCGGCGACGTGGTCTGGTTCCCGCCGGGCGAGAAACACTGGCACGGGGCGACGGCGACCACGGCCATGACGCACGTCGCCATCCAGGAAAGGCTCGACGGCAAGACCGTCGAATGGCTGGAACACGTGAGCGACGAACAGTATCGGCCGTGATTGAACGGTCGCGACCGTCCGGCTGGAACGCCCCTCAACCCGCCGGCTGGGCGTCCTCGGGTACGCGATCAATGAGCGGGGGCGTACGCCATTTTGTCGGGCACGCGCGCCTGGTGTGCCAGGGCCTTCACGTCATGCGCCGCCTGCCTGACCGTGACTCGGACCTAACTCCCGGACCGAGGGCGGCTTTCTGACGGGTTGCAAGCAGCTTCTGAGATCTTGGAAAGGAGGGCAGACATTCCTGTCTGCCAGGGCAGGCCTGCTCCGGCAGGCAGGAATGCCTGCCCCCCGGTCTCAGTCTGCGATCCGAGTGAAAATCGCTCTAACTCAATGGTCGCGATGCCTCCGCGGGACGGCGCAGCGCGGCAGGGAACGGCCCGGGCTCCTGGGCGCGACGGCGGGTGCATGCGGCTGGCGCGCGGGGTGCAGCGTGATCCAGGCGGTGGGAATGAGCACCAGCAGGAAGCCGAGCAGGGTCGACGGCGCGAGCACGCGGCCGCCCAGCGTCAGGTCGAAGATCATCGCGAAGACCACCTGGCTCAGGCTCAGCACCGAGATCCGCGCCGGTGGCCCCGAGGCGAACGCCTTGGTGAGCATCACCTGGGCGATCGTACCCGTGATGCCCACGCCCAGCAGCAGGAGCAAGGTGGCCCCGCTGAAGGTCGTCCGTGCCGCAATGTGCGGATGAACAAAGACCCAGACCGAGAGCACCAGGCTGGCCAGGCCGGAGAAGTGAGCCACCACCGAACGGGCGTCGACCGTGCGCAGGCGATGCAGGCCAAGCATGGCCACGGCGGTGGTGAACGAGCCCAGCAGCGCCACGGGCACGGCCAGGTTCGCCTGGCCCGAGAGGTACGGGAGCTGGATCAGAACCACACCCAGCACGCCGCAGGCCACGCACGTCAGGTCCACGCCGATCTCGCTGCGCCGCAACTGGCGTAGCGACAGCAGCACGATCCACAAGGGGTAAGTATTGGTGAGCGTGAGCACGTCGGCCACGGGCAGGCGCGCCAGCGCGTAGAACGAGCAGAGCAGGCTGATCGTTCCGGAAATGCTGCGGATCCAGAGCGTTCGGGGGGTCCAGATCACCAGCCTGGCGCGCGCCGTCCAGGCCAGGAGTACCGAGAAGACGAAGGTGCAGATGATGCGGATGAGGGCGACCAGCAGCCAGTCGCAGCGCAGTGCCCAGCGCATGGGCCAGTGTGCCCATTGCCGCGAAGCAGAACGCCGCCGTGAACATCCAGACGGCCGGTAACCGGCTGTTTCCTTCAGGCATCATCGCCACGACCGACCACGTCGCCACCCTCAACTGGAACCGCTGGGACTCCGCAGGCCGACGCCGCCGGGAATCTCCTGGAGGTCCTCGCTTCGAACCAGCGCGTCGGGTAGGCTGTTTTCATTCCGCCGTCCCTCTCACCGGCGACATCTGGCTCATTCCCCCGGCTCGACGAACGAGGATCCCTGGTTCATGCTTGCCACCCACACGCTGATTGCACTGCTTTTACCTATCCTTGCAGATTCACCGCAGCAAGTCGACACCCTCCAGACGGTCGCCGAGCAGAGCGGCTACAGGTCGACCAGCCGCCACGGCGATGTCGTGGCCCTGTGCCAGGCCCTGGCAAAGCGCTATCCCGGCGCCACCTTCACAGAGCTGGGCCGTTCTGCCGAGGGCCGCGTGCTGCCGCTCCTGATCGTGGCCGATCCGCCCGTGCACACGGCGGCGGAAGCCGCGCGCTCCGGCAAGCTGATCGTGCTGGCGATCGGCAATATCCACGCGGGCGAGGTCTGCGGCAAGGAAGCGCTGCCGATGCTGGCGCGCGAGCTCCTGGAAACGCCGCACCATCCGCTGCTGAAGGACATCGTGGTGGCCATCGCCCCCATCTACAATGCCGACGGCAACGAGCGCGTGTCGAAGCAGAACCGGCCCGGCCAGGTCGGCCCCGAGGAAGGCATGGGCCAGCGGGCCAATGCGCGCGGCCTGGACCTGAACCGCGACTTCATCAAGCTCGAGGCACCCGAGACACGGGCCCTGGTCCGGTTCTTCAACACCTGGAAGCCGCACCTGTTCATCGACACGCACACGACCAATGGCTCCTACCACCGGTATACGATCACCTACGAGGGCCCCAAGAACCCGGCCGGGAATCATGCGCTCATCGATTTTTGCCGCGACACGTTCTTGCCGGACCTGACCCGCGCTTTCGAGAAGAAGACGGGGCTGCAAGCCTATTATTACGGCAATTTGAGCCGCGACCACACGCGCTGGACCACCTTTCCCGCGGAGGGCCGCTACGGCACCACGTATTTCGGCCTGAGAAACCGGATCGGCGTCCTCTCCGAGGCGTACGCTTATGCGACTTACAAGGAGCGCGTCCTGGCCACGCGCGACTTCGTGCGCGAATGCCTGCTGCAAGCGGCCGCCCACAAGGACAAGATCCGGCAGATCGAGGCCGAGGCGGACCGGGCCGCCGTCAGAGCCGGCCAGGCGCCCGGCCAGGATCGCGTGGCGGTTCGCTCCGAGCCACGCCCCCTGCCCCACCCCGAGCCCATTCTCGGCTATGTCGAGCGTGAGGAGGGGGGCCATCGGAAGAAGACCGACACGCTCGTGGAATACCCGGTGCAGCTCATGCACGATTTCGCCCCCACGGAGACGGTCGCTCGTCCTTACGCCTACTTCCTGCCCGCGAGTTGCGAGCAGGCTGCCTCCGTCCTGAAGCGCCACGGCATCGACGTCCAGGAGCTGCGCGAGGATATCGAGCTGGACCTGGAAGTTTGCCGCGTGGACGAGATCGCCAGGCCGGCGGGATCGAGCTGGGATCGGCAAGACGTGGTCGAGTTGCGCGTCAGCCCGCGGCAGGAGACCCGGCGCATTCCGGCCGGCACCCTCATGGTGAAGACGGCGCAGCCGCTGGGCAACCTGGCCGTTTACCTGCTGGAACCGCGCTCGGAGGATGGCCTGGCCACATGGAAACTCCTTGGCTCGATGGTCCAGGCCGGCAGCGACTTTCCGGTCACCCGGCTGAACCATCCCGAGCCGATCACCACGACATCGGCCGAGCCGCTGGCCGAGGAGCGGAAGCACGACCTGCCCATCACCTTCGGCATGGTTCAGGGCGGCCGCAGAGGAGGCGGTGGCCAGATGCTCGCGGACTCGCCGGTCTCGGCCACCTGGCTGGACGGCCAGAGCTGGCTGCAAATCCGCGAGGGTAAGCTGAACCGCGTCGACGCCAGGTCAGGACGCTCGCGTCCCTTTGTCGATACGCGCGCCCTGGCCGCGAGCCTCAGGCGGCTGCCGACGATCGACGAGAGCACGGCGGACTCCATTGCCGGGGACCACTCCTTCAACATGGACCCCGCGCACAAGGGTTTCCTGTTCACACATAACGACGACCTTTACTACGCCAGCTTCGACGGCAAGACGGCGGTGCGGCTGACTGACCACCCCGGAGTGGAGAAGGAACCGCAGTTCAGCCCGGATGGCCGCTTCGTCGCGTTCACGCGAGATTTCGATCTCCACGTCGTCGAGATCGCCAACCCGCGTGAGCGGGCACTCTCCACCGGCGGCACCGAGACCTTGCGGCATGGCATCGCGGACTGGGTCTACTTCGAGGAGATCTTCAACCGGCACTGGAGGGCGTTCTGGTGGAGCCCGGATTCAAAGCGGATCGCGCTCATGGAATTCGACGATTCCCCCGTGAAGACGCTCACCATGCTGAACGAGACCACCAGCCCCAGGACGGTCGAGCAGAACCGGTACCCGTGCGCCGGCGAGCCGAACCCGAAGGTTCGGCTGGGGATCGTGGACGCGGGCGGAGGGAGCGTGCGCTGGGCGGACCTTGCGGGGTATTCTTCCGAGGCCTTCCTGATCAGCCAGGTGGGCTGGTGGCCGGACAGCTCGTCGGCCTACTGCGGAATCCAGAATCGCACCCAGACCTGGCTTGACCTGGTGCAGGTTCCGGCCGACGAGCCAGGCCCGCAGCCGCGCCGGCTGTTCCGTGACGCGACCAGAGCGTGGATCGCCGATCCCGAGCCGATCACGTTCCTCAAGGACGGTAGCTTCCTCTGGTCCAGCGAGCGTGACGGCTGGAAGCACCTGTACCATTATGCGGCGGAAGGGACACTGCACGGGCAGGTCACCAGCGGCCCGTGGGAGGTTCGCTCGCTGGCCCACGTCGATGCCGATACCGGCTGGATTTACTTCACGGCCACGCGCGACAACCCGGTTTCCATCAACCTGTACAGGACGAAGCTGGGCGGCAGTCCGGAGCGGCTGACTCAGAGCGCGGGAAGCTACCAGGTTCACCTCGGACCGGACGGCCGCCATTACCTCGCGAGCTGGTCCGACCTGCACACGCCCCCGCGACTCACCCTCCACGGTGCCGACGGCATGCTGGTGCGGACCGTGGACAGCAACCCGGCGCACCGGCTCAAGGAATACCGGTTCGGCCCGCGCGAGCGGGTTCATGTGCCGGCCCGCGACGGATTCCTGCTTGAAGGCGAGGTTGTTCTGCCGCCGGACCTTGACCCGAGCCGGAAGTATCCCGTCTGGTTCAAGACCTACGGCGGTCCGCACACGCCCATGACCAGCGAAGGCTGGGCGGGCGGCGGGCTCGCGGATCAGGCGCTGGCTGCCGAGGGATTCATCATCTTCCATCTCGATCCGCGTTCCGCCAGCGGCAAGGGCGCGGTCTCGGCGTGGCACGCTTACAAGCACCTGGGAGTCCAGGAACTCGACGATATCAAGGACGGTATCGCCTGGCTGAAGAAGCGAGCCTACGTCGACGGCACGCGGATTGGGATGACCGGCCACAGTTACGGCGGCTACATGACCTCTTATGCGATGACCCACAGCGACCTTTTCGCCGCGGGAATCGCCGGAGCGCCCGTCACGGACTGGCGCGACTACGACACGATCTACACCGAGCGGTTCATGGGGCTGCCGCAGGACAACCCCCAGGGCTACGATGTGAGCCTCGGTGGTCAAGGCCGCACGGAACCTGCACGGCAAGCTGCTGATCGTTCATGGGCTCATCGACGACAACGTCTCGGTGCGGAACACGATGCGTCTGGTGGAAGCGCTTCAGGCCGCGAACAAGGACTTCGAGCTGATGATCTACCCCGGGTCGCGGCATCCGATCTTCAGCCCGCACTACACCCGGCTACAGCTCGAGTTCATCCGCCGCACGCTGGGCCAGCCCGCAACTCGGGAGCGAACGGAGAGCTCACCCGTGGCGCAGAGCCCCGGCTTGCCCGTGCAGCGCTCGCGGTGAGCACGTTTCACCCGGACCCGGGCCAGCCTGGGCCGGCCGGTCCGCGAGACCGGTCGCACAGGTATTGCCAGCGCGGCGCGGCTGCCGCGCCGGAGTGAACGGAGTGAAGAATGATGTTCCATGGCTCACCTGGAAAACGCTTGATCCTGTACCGAAGCGGTCGATTCCGATCCTTGGATCCGGCAACCGCACCAAGGGCAATTAAAAATGGCTCATCCTTTGACAGAAAAGCGTTGATCAAATCCAGGGAAGAACGTTATCACTGATACGAGGGTAGGTGAGTAAATGCTTTCAGGCATCCGAGGCGGTCGGCGAGACGCCCTCCGAGGGGCGCCGGCTCGACCTGCCACGAACAAGGGTCTGGCTACGGCCCTCCTGAGCGACCAGCGCATCCTGGTTCAGGATATGTCGATGCCAGGTCACGACGCCGCGCCGGCCCCTGGCTTGCGGCTGGAGTGCTTCAATCCGGGAAACGACCTTGATCGTGTCGCCAAAGAAAATGGGGAGCAGAAACCTCCATTCGAGGATCGCCAGGAAAGCCATGGTGTCGATGCGCGGAGCATGGCTGGTGAGTCCGCTGGCGATGGCCAGTCCCAGGATGCCGTGGGCGACCCGGCGCCCGAATGGTCCTTGCCTGGAGAATTCCTCGTTACAATGAAGCGGATTATAATCTCCCGAAAGGCCTGAGAAGAGTACCACGTCCGTCTCGGTCACCGTCCTTCCAGGGCTTTCCCATTCGTCACCGACGGCGAGATCGTCAAACAAGAGAACAGGGTGCGAAGATCGACTCACGTTCGAGTTGTCCTTCTTTGGCGTGATAACGCGATCAACAGGAAGAGCGTGTTTCTCAGATGCATCCACAGGGCCAGGGAGGCCCGAATTCTGATGAGTTGCAGCCCGACCGTCAAGGCTGTGAAATGACTTCCGAATGGACCAGATCTCGGACTGCTAAGGCTCCGGTGATTGACCGCAGCCCAGGCTCCGACAGGCCAACTGGGGAGGCAAGCATGGATCGTGACATGGCGGAACAGGACTCGACGCAACGAGAGAGGGGGACGGCGATGCCTCGGCCTTATCGTTTTGTCATCGCGGACGACGAGAAACCCGTCGCGTCTGGCTTGCAGGATCAGCTGGAATCGCTGGGCTACGACGTCGTGGCCGTTGTGAACGACGGGCAGCGGGCCGTGGAGATGTGCCGGCGCGCACTTCCCGACGCCGTCTTCCTGGATATTGAAATGCCAGGAATGGATGGGCTGGCCGCGGCGCGGCAGATTGCCGAGGACCCCGGCACTCCGGTCATCATCCTCACAGCCCACGGGCATCCCAACCTCATCGACCAGGCTGTCGAGGACGGCGTGGTCTCCTACCTGCTGAAGCCGATGACCAACCCGGCCTTGAACGCGGCCATCGAGGTGGCCGTGGCGCGGGCACGCGAGATCCAGGTCCTTCAGGAAAATGTCGATCACCTCAAGATGACCCTGCGCGAACGCAAGCTGATCGAACGCGCCAAGGGGATTCTCATGTCCCGCCGCCACCTCAGCGAGAACGAGGCGTTCCGGCTGCTGCAAAGGCAAAGTCAGGACAGACGCATCCCGATGGCCAAGCTCGCCGAGTCGATCATCCAGACCGACGAGCTGCTGGAAGCTCCGAACCACCCGGGCAACGCCGCCCCGCGGCCGATCCGCCGCGCACCGAGCGATCTCCCGGGCGCCGAATAGTATTTGACGCCGCGTGGCGCTCCGGTTAGTCTCAGGGAGGAAATCGAACGTGGAGGTCCGGTCGTCGGTGGACCGACGCCGGCCCTTCCTACGTCTCCAGACAAAACGGTATCCGGTTGGGAACAAGGATGGTTGGGGCGGCTTCTTCCTGCTTCAGGTAACGAACTCGGCCCTGTCCCGAACCTCTGCGGCTCTCGACATTCGAGGCCTCTCCCAAGCCATTCGTTCGGCCTTGCAGTCCTCCGTCGCTTCAGTGCCCAAGTCAAGCCGATCAAAATGTGGGAGCCTGGCATGTCATC
This sequence comes from uncultured Planctomycetaceae bacterium, assembly GCA_963833985.1. Classification (GTDB taxonomy): domain Bacteria; phylum Planctomycetota; class Planctomycetia; order Isosphaerales; family Isosphaeraceae; genus Aquisphaera. The sequence continues at coordinate 2,162,177 of CAWIAD010000002.1, read as the reverse complement.
GCATCACATGAGCGCGGATCCTCCATGGGCTGCCCTCACCAAGGATCCCCAGGAACTCGCCCAGTTCATTGAAGGCCACGTGAATCGTGCCGCCAACGGCCGGATTCGTGACCTTCATGTCGTCTGCTCCGAGGACCGGATCGTCCTCCAGGGCCGATCCCGCACCTACCACGCGAAGCAGCTGGCCCATCAGGCCGTGCTCGACCTGACCGATGGACATCCCCTGCTGGCAAACCAGATCGTCGTCGCCTGACCGCTGGTGCCGCGAAACCCGCAACCTGCCCGGCCGCACGGTCCGGAAAATGAGCTGCGGGCCAAGGAAGAGCGCTTCTCCTGATTCCGCCCCTGACCCGGAGCCGACATTCTTGCCATGGACGTGCAGACTCCCACGAAGAAAGAGCAGCAGCCCTCCGCCGGCAGCCGTCACGTCGCCATCGATCAAGCCGAGCTCCGGACGCTCCTGACGAGCCTGAGCCACGAGCTATGCCGTCCCCTGGTCTCCCTGCGCGGGATTTGACCTCCTGCTCGGCGACGCCTCCGCCCTGGTGACCCTGGAACAGCGCGGGCATTTGTTGACCATGGTCTCACTCTGCGACGATCTGCTGCGTCTCACCCGCGGGTACCTTGATTACGCCGGGCTCGTGAGCGGCTCGCGGTCGACGTCGCTTGGCTCCTTCTCCCTGGGGGCCATCATCCGCGAGATCGACCGGCAGTTCCGTGCCGCGGCACTGGCCAGGTCACTGAGCTGGGAAGCCGTGGCCGTCGAGCCGTCAGTCCAGGTGGTCACCGATGCCTCGCTCTGCCAGCAGATTTTCGGCAACCTCGTCTCCAACGCCATCAAGTACACGCCCTCCGGCGGCAGCGTTCGCGTCGAGGGTGAAGCCCGCCCCGACGGCTGGTGCGTGACCGTGATCGACGACGGACCCGGAATACCCGCCGATTCCCTCGAGCGCGTCTTCGAGCCGTTCTTCCGGCTTTGCCGCGACGAGGAGTCGCGCATCGAAGGGAACGGCCTGGGGCTGTCCATCTGCCGCGGGCTGATCGAGCGGCTGGGCGGATCGATCGTGCTCGATTCCACTCCCGGTGTCGGAACCAGGGCCCAGGTGTTCTTTCCTGGCCGGCCCAGGTAACCCCGCCCCCCCGCTCACAGGTGACGCTCCCACAGCACCGCACCGCGCTCGCCGAGCGGAAGCCGCCGCCCGAGCGCGGTTCATTCGCCGAGTGCATCGGCCACGGCCTCGATGGTCCCCGGCGCGTTCCCTTCCAGGCGGTTGTTCACGAAGACGTAAGCCGGCTGCCGTGTCTTCCAGGCGCGGTCCGCAACCTGCCGCAGCGCCTCACGGGCGCCGGGATTCGGCTCCTGCACGCGGGTGTATGGCTCGAACGCCTTGACCGCTTGCTCGTAGGCCCGGCCCTTCTTCAGAAGCGCCCGGACCACGGTGAAATCCGCGGTGAAGGCACCCGGCAGGGCGATCTGGTCCAGCAGCTCCGGCATGCGTGTCCAGGCGTTGAACACGTGCGCCGTGTTGTGCGCGTGGAGCGTCGCAAAGTAATCCTCAGTCAGGTAGTCGGGATTGCGGATCTCCACGGCGTACCGGAAATGACGCGAGACCGAGCCAAGGAACGGACCGAGCCTGGCCAGGAACTCGGCGGGGCGGGCGAATGTGGACCGCGCGAACGTGCCGAACTCGAAGATCAGCACGGCAACCCGGTCGCGATACGCTTCCAGCGGCCAGGTGAACTGCTCGTGGAACAACTGGTTGTCGAGGAACCCCTGGTTCGCCGTACCCGCACGCGCACCGTAACGGGCATGCCCCGGCCAGCGCGGGACCGTGATCTCCTCGGGCACCTTGAGGCCGAACCTGAGCCGGGCCGGAGAATCCTCGAACAGCCGCTTCCAGTAGGGCGGCGAGGGAAACTGGTAGAAGCTGAAATCGCCGCCGACCACGGGAAAGGTCTCGGCGTACTCGCGCAGGCACTCCGCCTCGAACTTCTTCTGCGAGAACTTCCCGCGTTCGATGTATCGATCCTTGCGATAGATGTTCTCCAGCCACCCCTCATACTTCCACGAGGAGGTGCCAAAGAAGGCATTCCGCTCCGCCAGGCCGCGGAGCTTCACCGCAAGCCGGCTGGCCTGCGCAGGCTGATCGTTGGAATCGAAGAGCGTGAGCTGAGCCATGGGAGCACGTCCCCAGTGACCTGGCCGCGAGCGAGGACTTCCGATCCAGTTTATCACCGGCCGTCCTTTCCGGACACGGCATGGGCCAGCACGAAAGCCAGCGTGAGGGGCGAACGCCCCGGTCGCGTCCTCGATCCCTGCACGCCGGACGACCTTTCAAGAGAGTCCCGCTCTCTGTTAGTCTCAGATCCCATGAGGGCCTATGTCAAAAACGTTCCCGCTGACCGAGACGGGACCAGAGAATGATTGATCCTCCCAGCAACATCCGGGCCCTGCAAGGCGAACAGGTTCTGGAGATCACCTGGCCCGATGGCCGCATCGACCGGTTCCCTTACCTGTTCCTGCGCTCGGAGTGCCCGTGCGCAAGCTGCCGCGACGAGTGGACCGGAGAACGCATCCTGCGCGTGGACTCGCTTTCAACCGACCTGAAACTGGTGGGCATGGAGATGGTTGGCACCTATGCCGTGCAGCCCGCCTGGAGCGATGGCCACGCCTCCGGACTGTACACGTGGGAAACGCTCCAGCAGCTTGCCGACCACCTCCGCGCTGGAACCGAGACGGATTGACCCTTGCCGCGCGATCTCATGCCGCTGACCGTCGCGATCCCCACCTGCAACGGTGCGCGGCACCTGGCCGAGACCCTCCGGAGCATCCTCGGCCAGGAATGCCAGCCATTTGAGCTGCTGGTCGTCGACGATCGCTCCGACGACGAGACCGTGAGCCTGGTGGGCGCGCTGGCCGGGGAGCGAGCGCGTCTGGTCGTCAATGAGCGCCGGCTTGGCCTGGCGGGCAACTGGAACCGCTGCATGGCGATGAGCGAGACTCCCTGGGTGAGCATCTTCCATCAGGACGACGTCATGCTCCCCGGGCATCTGGAGTCGGTCATGCGGGGGCTCGCGCTCACGAGGCGCGATGGCATCGACTTCGGCCTGCTTGCCGGCCCCGTGCGGATCGTCGATGAAGACTCCCGGCCGGTTCCGCCATCGGTCATCGACCCCGGCGGCCATCTGATCTGCGAACCGCACCCCCCGGCGCTCGAATACGTGGCCTTCGGCCCGGGCGACTTCGCGGAATCTCTGATCAGCGAGAACCCGCTGCGCTGCTCGGCGGTGGTCACCAACCGGGCCGCACATGCGTCCGTTGGCGGGTTCGATCCATCATACCGCTACGTGGTTGACTGGGACTTCTGGTACCGGGTGGCCTGCCGCCATGCCGTCTCGTGGAAGCTGCGGGAGCCCACGGTGCTTGTGCGCTGGCATGCGGCCAGCGAGACGCATCGCTTCAAGACCGGGACAGACGACCTAGAGGAGGCTGCCCGGCTCCTGGACTTCATCCGTCGGCCGCAGAACCATGGGTCGCCGGCATTCGCGCGGCAGCACCGGCTGGCCCGCCGCCGGCTCAGCCGCGCGTTCCTGAACCGGTCGCTGGACGCCCTTCACAACAACCACGTCGAGCTGGCCCGAAACTGCCTGGCCCGCGCCGGGAGTCTTTCCTCGCTCGCGCTCTTCAGGTCGCTTGGCTCCGATCCCCGACTCTTCGGTCAGATGGCGGTTCTGGCCTGCCTGCCCCGGCTTGCAAGCCGATGGTTTTCTCGGAATCATTGAGAAACCCATCGTGCCATCCAGTCCAGGAGCCAGGTCATGCCGCCAGGAAGAGACGCCTTCGCCGATCGGTGCCCCGTCGTGCTGCTGCTGACCCTGACCATGCTCGGCCTGGGCGCAGGTGATCCGGCCGGGCAGGTGGTTGACCAGGAGGGCAAGGGCGTTCCCGGCGTCCAGGTCTGCGCGATCGGCCGAAACGAGGCGGAACCCGTCGTTCTGGCAGAGGCGAGAACCGACCGGGAGGGTCGCTTCTCCCTTCCTGGGGCATGGCAGATGGGAGACGACCAACTGGCTTATCTGGCCGTCTTCGCCCGGGCTGAGGACGGCCGTTGCGGCTGGAAATCCACGGTCTGGCGCAATCAACCCGGCTCCGAGGACCTGACCATCACACTCGGTGAGACAGGCGACGCGGCGGGTCAGTTCGCCGACCAGGCGGGCAAGCCAATCGCCGGCATCGAGATCACGATCGTGGCCCTTGATCGGTTCCCAGGCAAGCCCGGGGAGCACGACGCGATTCAGCTCCCGTCGGAGACGGCGAAACTCTACACGACCCGGTCTGGTCCTGATGGCCGGTTCGTGCTGCGCGCGATGCCCAGGGGGGCGCGGGCCAGCGTGCGTGCCGCCAATCCTGAGTTCGGCTCGCCGATCGTCTCATGGATTGCGGCCAGGCCGGCGACGCTGATCCTTGATCGGCGGCTGGGGTCCATCGAGGGGCGGTTCATGCCGCCAGGCAAGCAACCTCTGACGGGCATGATCAAGCTCAACATTCTTCGCGAGCCGTCCCGGCAGGTCGGCGCGCCGGCCGCACAGCAGGTTCATCTCTCCAGGACCATCGCCGTGAATCGGGACGGCACGTTCCGGATGGACGGGCTGCCTCCCGGCCGATACAGGCTTTACCCGGAGTTCAGCCCCGAAACGCCCTACTCGGTAAACCCCGTCAAGGACGTTGAGATCGCGCCTGGCGCCACGATGGCAGGGCTGGAGATTCCGCTCCGGCGGCTGCCGATCGTCGCCGGCCGAGTCCTCGACGAGACGACCGGGCAGGGAATTGTCGCGGTCCGCCTGCGCACTTTCAGGCTCCAGCGTAACAGTCTGATGTCCGGCAATCAGGCAATGACCGACGGTTCCGGCCACTACAGGGTCGCGGTCGAGCCCGGCATGGTGATCATCCAGCCGGAAAGTCCTCCCCGGAGCCATATGGGCATGGCCACCGAATCGTGCCCGCGCTTCGAGGTCAAGGACGATCGGACATGGCCGGACCTGAAGCTGGCACGGGCCGTGGCCGTGGATGGAGAAGTTGTCGATTCTTCCGGCAAGCCTGTTCCCGGCTCCGAGGTTCACATCGTCGTTCCCGAGTCGAACGGGCTCATGGGCAACACGTCTCCGGCGATCACCCAGCCCGACGGCTCGTTTCGACTCGAGCACCTCGAGCCCGACGATCGCGTCCCGGTGCGGCGCGCACGCGCGGTGCCGCGACCGACGGAGCAATCGTGATCCGGACGAACGAGCAGAAAGACAAGGGCAAGCTCACCGTGACCATCGACCCGAAGTTCGCATTCCGGGTCAAAGGCCGTATCGTGGACCAGCGCGGCAAGCCGGTCTCAAACGTGCCGGTCACCATCTGGTGGACGCGGCTGCTCGTGAGCGAAAAGTCGATGAAAGGGACGGGCATCGGCAGCGCGCTGGACATGGTCAAGACCGACCCGGACGGCCGTTTCGTCTCGCAGGCGCTGTGGCCGGGCGACAGCTACAAGGTCTCGGTCGAGTCCAGGATCTTCGCGAAGGCCGAGACACCCGACATCAAGGGAACAGCAGGGGAGACCCATGATTTCGGCACCATCTCGCTCGTCGAGACCTCGGCGCACGTTGCCGGCCGCGTGGTCGGATCGGATGGCAAGCCGATCGCCGGTGCCCAGGTTTTCAACCGAGGTGACAGTCCCAGGCCGGTGAGCACGCAGACCGGTCCCGACGGCCGCTTCCTGCTGGACGGGCTTTACTCGGGCTCCCGGTATGCCTTCGCCCGGCGCGATGGCTATCGCTTCGGCCGCCTCGCCGACGCGCTCAAGACCGCCCAGACGAGGTTCCTGTTCGTCCGCAAGGACGGTTATCGCTTCACGGGCATGGCCGTGGTCGGCGACGCCGACGACCTCACCGTGAAGCTGCTCAAGCAGGACGAGCCGCCGGACGGCTGGAAACCGAGGGAGGCTGTTTCGTACGAGGAGCAGAGAGCGTTCGCGAAGCAAATCATGATCCGTCTCTGGGACAAATACGGCCAGAACGCCGCAAAGAACGGGGCTTGGGCCCTGGTCGAGCCCATGGCCAGCATCGATCCGGAGCTCGCCCTGAGGTGGTCGACCGAGCTTGGAAACCGGTTCGATGATTCAGTCGTCACGGGCAAAGCGCGGGGCCTGGCTGAGACCGACGCTCCCGCGGCCGTCAAACTGCTCGCCCAGGACGATGGAAACAACGCCGGCTTTCACCTCCAGCAGCTTGCCGGGGAGTTCCTGCCGATCGACCATGACAAGGCGTGGCTTTTTGCCCAGGAGGCCGCGCTGCGTGCCCGGTCGTGCGACCAGCAGGCCCGGGCGGGCGCGGTGCTCGTTCAGGTCGGCAAACCTGAGGCTGGCCGCAAACTCATCGAAGATGCAGCGAAGACCGCCTCCACGCTGGGCACTGTGGGGCAGGACGGCTACGCACGAGGCATCGTGGCGAGGGCGCTGGCACCGATCGACCTGGAGCGAGCCCTCGCGCTGATCGAGCCGATCAAGGAGCGTCGCGACAAGGATCGCTACACCGGGTTCATCGTCGAGGGCATCGCTGCCGCTCTTCCCGACCGCGCCCTGGCGCTCGTTGCTTCGCTGGATTCCAGCACCAGCTTGCCGCAGACCTTGAAGACCGAGGTCGCCTACGCGATTGCACCCACGCAGCCCGACAAGGCAGTCACGATCGTCGATGGGATGACCGAGGGACAGGGTTCCCTCAAACATCAGGCCGAGGCTCTGGGCTGGCTCGCGGTGGCGATCGCGCCCAGGGACAGGAGCCGAGCCTGCAAGCTGATCGACCGCGCCCTGGCACTGCCGATTGACAGGCCGCAGGAATTCGGCAGTTACGTCTATTTCGGCGGCGCTCTGGCCTCCTCGGCCGGGATCGCGCTGAATGCCCGGCGCATCGGTTACCCGGACATGAATGCGGTTCTGATGCAAGTCATGGCGGCCCGGCCCGACGGCCAGACTGGTTTCAGCGACCCGGCCATGCAGACGCTCTCGGCCACCATCGCCGCACCCCTTGTGGCCCTGCTTGATCCGGCCGCGGCCGAAATCATCCTGGGCCAGATCGAAGTGCGCAGCGGACTGAGCCCCGCCGAGCTGGCCTCGATCGCCGGCGAGAACTGGTTGGCAGCGTGGGCACTGGTCGACCTGAAGCAGGCCGAGGCACTTGTCGAAGCTGACTTGAGCGCACTCCAGACGCGGCCGGAGGCCAGGACGGTGCACATCGGCTTCTTGCGGATGATCGACGCACTGCTGAGGCCACCTTCGAGACGAGAGGAATCCCTCCGCCAGAACGTCGGCGCGTCCTGGCGTCCAGGATCCTGGGATTGAGATGCGTTGGTAAAACGATCTCACTTCTCGTCACGGCTCACTGGCAATAATGATGACTCGCGAATGTTCCCGGAGCGTGACCGAGGGGTCGAGAGGACGGACAACTCCGTTTTCTACGACGCCGGCTACGGCCAGAGGCCGACGAAGCCTGCCCAGATGAATTTCCATCGGCAGCGGCCGGGCATCGGCGGGCAAGCCGGGCGCGGCCAGTGGCGGCTCGGCGGCAATCTGCTCATCCACGAGGTGTCCTGTGTCGGCTCGCGAATCCGTTTCGGGAATGGTCATTCGATTATTATCAATATCCAGTGATGACGAGAATTGTCGTTTCGCCCGCCCAGCTCTCGGAGAGGGCCCCACTTGATAGCCCTGCCTGGCCGCTCTCCTCGTGGGGTACGATTCCAATCGTGCCATTCCATTCTCGTGGGGTACGATTCCAATCGTGCCATTCCTGGTCCATCAGATCGAAGAAGTGACACGATTGGTGTCGTGTCCCACGACAAGCTCGAAGAAGTGACACGATGTAGAGTCGAGGTGTGGCGCGGTGGGCTCGAGTCGATGGCTCGGCTGGGCCTCGTTTCCACACCCCGCTCATCAAACTGGACGGGCGGTTTTCCCGCATCCAGCTTTCGGACAAGGCTTGTCTCATCGGTTGAGTTCACACGTTCGCTCACGAAACCATCGCGGCTAGGTTCGTTGCAGCTGGTAAAGATGCAACTCCTGGTGCAGGTATCTGTCAGGGTAGCGTCTGAGCCCCTGACCCGGCACCTTGAACTTCGCACACAACCACTGACGTACCCGGTAGCGGACGTGGTGGTTGACTTGGCGATAGGCTGGGCTCACCGTTCCGATGCGAAAATAGTTGGACCAACCGCGTAACTTGCGATTGATCCGACCAATCTGCATCTCGACGTCCTGTCCAGTGGTCTGGCGCGTCGTCATCGCACTGATCTCGCTGCACAGCCGAATGATCTTCTTCCGCGATGGGCGTGACCCTATGTAGGATCGGCCCGTTCGTCGGTCGTAGTTCCGGCCGTGGGTATAACCCAGAAAGTCGAACGTCTCCTCAGGCAGGTGGCACAGCCGCGTCTTGGTCTCGTTCACCGTTAACTTCAGCCTGGACATCATCTTCCGCATCACCGTCATGGCCTCTTCGGCCGTGCCGCGACAGCAGATGACGAAGTCGTCCGCATAGTTGACGATTCGCGCGACCAGACGCCGCTCGTGTCCACCAGTCTTCCATCCCTTCACAAATCGTCGCATGTAGATGCTTGACAACAATGGTGAGATCGGTGCACCTTGCGGTGTACCCATCCCCTGGTCTTTATTCCGGGTCGTTCGATGGCGCTGCCCCTTCCCGTCGGTTTCTTCCACCGGTGTTTCCAGCCACATCTTGATCAGCCGCAGGACGCGACCGTCGCTGATGCGCCGTGACGCCGATTTCATTAACTCGGAATGGGGTATGCTATCGAAATATCCAGATAAGTCCGCGTCCACCACCTCGGTGTGCCCCGTCTTGAGCAGCCGTTCGACTTCGCGGACGGCGTCCAGGGCGCTGCGCTCCGGGCGGTAGGCGTGTTGTTCCGGCTCCAGGTCGGCCTCGAAGATCGGCTCCAAGACCAGCACCGCAGCCATCTGCACCACACGATCCTTGATGCAAGGAATGCCCAGCGGCCTTTGCTTGCCGTCCCCTTTGGGGATGTACACGCGCCGCACCGCCTGGGGTTGATACGTCTCCTTACGAAGTTGTTCCGCCAGTTCGTCCAGCCATCGTTCCTTCCCGGACGCCTCGATGTCGGCGAAACTCTGGCCGTCGATCCCCGGCGCGCCGCCGTTGGCACGGCAGCGTTCGTAGGCGAATCCCAGAACGTCACGTCGATAAATCTTGTCGTACAGGACGTAGAACCGATAGTTGGGCGCGTTCTTCGCTTTGGTGTGCAACGCCGTCTGCAACTTCCCGACCTTCAGTGGAGGTGATAGACTCACGCCAATCTCCCGGCTGTCTGCCGCTTGTTGCGTTGACCTTGAACCAAGGCCCCTTCCCTCGACCGGAGTTACCCGGCGTCGACGGTACTACGGGCCTCTCCGCCACCCCAGGCAGCCCGGCCGGTCCCTCGCGGGCGTCCGGTTGAGGGTCACGCGCCCTCACCGCTTGGGGTTTCCCGTGTTGTGTTGATCTCCGTGTGCCGACATGCCGTCGTCAATACCCCGGTGGCCCGCTGGGTTCTGATCGCTCGTGGGGCGGCCTATTCCAACCGTTTCCCTTTCATCCCCAGCGACGGCGGCCTTCCCCATATTCCAGCAAGGTCGGCGACCACATTGGACTTTTCGAGGCCTGCTCAACGTTCACTCGCGTTACGGCCTGTCGGTTCGCTGCATCGCCAAGCGACACATCTGTCTCGAAGGCTCCGACGGTTTCGTCTCCTCCACCGCCGCTCCGATAGCTACCGGCTGGAGCGACCCAGTTGCCGGGTGGGAGTTACACCCACTGAAGACCAACACCTTTCCACGGCGCACCGGAATCGTGTCCCACAAAGAGCGGCCTTCCGGTCATCCAGGATCGCATCAACCCGATGAATGCCTGTCAAAGAATTATTGCGAACCTGCTTAGCCACCGGGGAAAACCGTCAATCGTGCGTCCGAACCTGGTCGATCAGCGATCGGGCGCATCCTCCGCCGACTCGATTCCCAGAGTCTGGATGACCACGGTTTCGCCGCCTCCAAACAGGTAGCGCCAGTTCGATGGACCCGCTATGAACTTCGGCTCGAGCCACCACAGCACCCACTTGCCCGACTTCAGGCGTGCCAGGATGCCATACGAATCGGCGGATGCCCAGCGGACATCTCCCTTTCTCTGGTCCCTGCCTGTGTTCGTGTACCACATCTCCCCAACGTCGTGGGACGACCCTGACCAGGCCAGCACCTTGAAAAAGTACCATCCCAGAGGAAACGTCGTGTCCTGGCGCCTGGCGACCACAAAGATCTTATCGACGCTCTCCGGGACATGCTCCAGGTGAAGCTCAACCCAGTCCGCAGGCTTGAACGCATCGCGCACGCCGATCACCACGACCAGAGCACCGTAGCTCAATCCCACGATCAGAATGACCGCGCTGATGGAATTGACGATCCTGTAAAATCGATCCACGGGTGAATCCGCTGAAGTGACATGTTCCCCGGTTGACTGCAAAGCCATAATACTCTTGGCGTAACGCTTTCTTGTAGTTGCCTTTGAACATCGCAGACGAATCGCATGACGCCTGATTTCACGAACACCACCTGCGCCACCACGCGGCCAAGCGACCCCAACGCGGCACCGACGCAACTTCCAGTGCTGCCGGTTGTTCCGCTGACGCTGCCACACTTGCCGGCGTCGCGTGCGGAGATGGAAGCGCGGGGCTGGAACGAGGTCGACGTCGTCTTCGTGACTGGAGACGCCTACGTCGATCATCCCGCGTTCGCGATGGGCATTCTGGGACGGGTGCTCGAGGCGGCCGGGTTTCGCGTTGCGATCCTCAGCCAGCCCGACTGGCGCAGCGCCGCGCCCTGGCGGCAGTTCGGCCGGCCCCGGCTGTTCTTCGGCATCAGCGCCGGCAACATGGACAGCATGATCAACCATTACACCGCGAACAAGAAGGTGCGCAACGACGACGCATACAGCCCCGACGGGCAAATTGGCCTGCGCCCCGATCGGGCGACGCTGTCCTACTGCCAGCGCGCCCGCGAGGCCTTTCCTGGCGTGCCGGTCATCGCCGGCGGCGTGGAGGCTTCTCTGCGCAGGCTGGCCCATTATGACTACTGGAGCGACACGGTGCGCCGCTCTATTTTGCTCGACGCGAAGGCGGACCTGGTGGTCTTCGGCATGGGCGAGCACCAGATTGTCGAGATTGCGCGCCGGCTCGAGGCCGGAGAGACCGTCAAGGACCTGCGGGACATGCGCGGCGTCGCCTATGCCCTGGGAGCCAGCGAGGCGCCTCCGCTGAACGCCCTGGTGCTGCCTTCGTTCCAGGAGGTCAAGGCCGACAAGCTGGCGTTCGCCCGGGCAACGAAGGTCATCCACCAGGAGACCAACCCGCTGAACGCGCGAACGCTCGTGCAGTTCCACGACCGCCAGGCGGTGGTCTGCAATCCGCCCGCCTTGCCGATCAGCCAGGAGGACATGGACAGGGTCTACGGCCTGCCCTACACGCGCAGGCCGCATCCGCTGTACAAGGGCCGGAAGATCCCGGCCTACGAGGTGGTGAAAGACTCGGTGACGATCATGCGCGGCTGCTTCGGCGGCTGCACCTTCTGCTCGATCACGGCCCACCAGGGGCGGATCATCCAGTCGCGGTCGCAAGAGTCGGTCCTGGCGGAACTGAGAACGATGGCGGCCGACAAGAGCTTCTCGGGTGTCGTCTCCGACCTGGGCGGGCCGACGGCCAACATGTACGAGATGCGCTGCACGCGGCCGGAGGTGGAGGCGAAGTGCAAGCGGCTGTCGTGCGTTCATCCCACGATCTGCAAGCTGCTGGGCACCGACCACGGCCCGCTCGTGGAGCTGATGCGCGAGAGCCGCCAGGTTCCCGGCATCGACAAGGTCCTCGTCGCCTCGGGCATCCGCATGGACCTGGCGCAGAAATCGCCCGAGTACATGGACGAGCTCGCCCGCCACCACGTCGGCGGCCATCTCAAGGTCGCTCCCGAGCACACCGACAGCAACGTGCTGCGGCTCATGAAGAAGCCGAACGCCGCCGATTACGACGGCTTTGCCGAAGCCTTTCAGACGGCGAGCCGCAAGGCAGGCAAGAAGCAGTTCCTGGTTCCTTACTACATCGCCTCGCATCCCGGCAGCGACCTGAGCGCCATGATCGACCTGGCCGTCTTCCTGAAACGGAACGGATACAAGCCCGATCAGGTGCAAGACTTCATCCCCGCTCCCTTCGATATCGCCACCTGCATGTACTACACCGGACTGGATCCGTTCAGCGGGGTACCGGTACACATCGCCAGAGGCTTGCGGGACCGCAAGATGCAGCGCGCGCTCATGCAGTTCTTCAAGCCCGAGAACTACTTCCTGGTGCGGGACGCCCTGCTCAAGGCGGGCCGAGCGGACCTGATCGGCAGCGGCTGCGATTGCCTGATCCCCGCTCAGCCGCCCAGGGCAGCGATCGAGGCACGAAGGCGTCAGGCGAACGAGACGGCCGAAGGCGACCATTATCACTCGATGGCAAATCCTGCGAAGGGCGAGCCGGCCGGCGAGCGCGGGCTGCCGAGCACAGGCTACCGCCCGGGGCGGACGACAGCACGCCGAAAGGATAAGAAACGGCAACAGACTGGCGAGCGGGGCTGATCGCCGGGTCGAACGCCTTCACTCGAGAGGTGGCTCCGTGAGCCGCCCGGCTTTGTCTGCACGCCAGAAACGGCCTGCGTCGGATCCGCGTGCCGCGCCTCAAGCAGATCCGGAGAAGTCTCTGGACAGGATTGCCGTTCGCTTGCCCAGGGCTGAGAGCCCTGCCTGGCCGCTCTCCTCGTGGGGTACGATTCCAATCGTGCCTTCCCATTCTCGTGGGGTACGATTCCAATCGTGCCTTCCCATTCTCGTGGGGTACGATTCCAATCGTGCCTTCCCATTCTCGTGGGGTACGATTCCAATCGTGCCTTTCCATTCTCGTGGGGTACGATTCCAATCGTGCCATTCCATTCTCGTGGGGTACGATTCTCATCGTGCCATTCCAGGTTCCATCAGATCGAAGAAGTGACACGATGTAGAGTCGAGGTGTGGCGCGGTGGGCTCGAGTCGATGGCTCGGCTGGGCCTCGTTTCCACACCCCGCTCATCAAACTGGACGGGCGGTTTTCCCGCATCCAGCTTTCGGACAAGGCTTGTCTCATCGGTTGAGTTCACACGTTCGCTCACGAAACCATCGCGGCTAGGTTCGTTGCAGCTGGTAAAGATGCAACTCCTGGTGCAGGTATCTGTCAGGGTAGCGTCTGAGCCCAGGGCCAGCGCACACTAACATGTAGATCCAGTAACGACTTCCATCAAGAAGGTATCGCTCCAACCGCAACTCCGGCGCTTCATCACGACGCTTTGGCGTCCAGGATGCTGTTTGCAGAGCGACAACGCGAAGCGGTTCAGCCACGCGAAATTCTCTCTCAACCGCCGCTCGCGGAGCCGCGATTCGTCCTCGCGAAAGCTCATGTCCAGCGTCCAGTGACAGCTGTTCTCGATACCCCAGTGCCCACGAACGGCTCGGGCGAAGGTTTTCACATCCAGGGCCAGACTGCTGATGTAGTAGCGGACTTCGACAGATTCCTTCCCGTCCCGAAGGCAGCGCGACGTCACCACCCCGATCGACTTCAGTCCCGCCCACAGATCGAAGCCGGGCAGCTCCTTGGGGGCCGGGAGCTGGAGATAGGTTCGCATCTCCTCACGCCCATGTCCACGCTCATTCGTTACATGTTCTTGCGCATCGGAGATGTCTCCATCGAGTTGCTTGTCGATGTAATCGATGACCGCCTGATGCAGCGTCTCTTGGTTCCCCTTCAGCGCCAGCACAAAGTCGGCCTTGCCCTTGATGATCTCCGCTGCGATTGCCTTCTGAGTGCCCATCGCGTCGATGGTGATGATCGCCCCTTTGATGTCCACCAGCCTCAAAAGCTCGGGAATGGCCGTGATTTCGTTCGATTTTTCGTCGCAGGCCACCTGACCCAGCGAGAGGCCGAACTCGCTGGCCCAGACGGTGACCGAATGCAGGGCACCCAGACCGTTCTTGTGGTCGTGGCTGCGTCGCACCGTCTTGCCGTCCACAGCCAGGATGGGTTGCTCCACGCCGGTCGCCGCGATCGCCGCCGTACGCAACGACTGCAACCAACTGGCAAAGCAGGCCTGGAAGGCGGCCGGCTTCAGCATCATGAGGACGCGGCGGAAGACATCCTTGCGCGGCACGCCGTTGGGCAACTCGAGCACCTGAAGGAGAAGCTCCTGCTTCAGGGATGCCCAGCGCGCGATCGCGGTTGGCCCGGCGGCACCGGCGAGCACCGCCAGCAAGGCGATAACCAGTACACTGACCAGGGGATGTCGCTGATTGATGGTCGAGCGTGGATCCTCCAATTGCTGAAAGTGGGCCACAACCTCATCCAAAGAGACACGTCGATGATCTGCCATGGCGGATTCTCCGTGTGCCGGGAGCGATGTCACACACGGAGAGGTATACAAATAAACGGCACAAAGCGCAACCCCTACATCCTACCAAGCCTGCCTAAAGTGCGCGCTGGCCCTGCGTCTGAGCCCCTGACCCGGCACCTTGAACTTCGCACACAACCACTGACGTACCCGGTAGCGGACGTGGTGGTTGACTTGGCGATAGGCTGGGCTCACCGTTCCGATGCGAAAATAGTTGGACCAACCGCGTAACTTGCGATTGATCCGACCAATCTGCATCTCGACGTCCTGTCCAGTGGTCTGGCGCGTCGTCATCGCACTGATCTCGCTGCACAGCCGAATGATCTTCTTCCGCGATGGGCGTGACCCTATGTAGGATCGGCCCGTTCGTCGGTCGTAGTTCCGGCCGAGGGTATAACCCAGAAAGTCGAACGTCTCCTCAGGCAGGTGGCACAGCCGCGTCTTGGTCTCGTTCACCGTTAACTTCAGCCTGGACATCATCTTCCGCATCACCGTCATGGCCTCTTCGGCCGTGCCGCGACAGCAGATGACGAAGTCGTCCGCATAGTTGACGATTCGCGCGACCAGACGCCGCTCGTGTCCACCAGTCTTCCATCCCTTCACAAATCGTCGCATGTAGATGTTTGACAACAATGGTGAGATCACGCCCCCAACAATGTTGCAAAATCGTCCCTGATTCCTGACTCTGTCATTTCCAGATCGCGGCTTCGACCGAAGTACGGGCACGGATGGCAGCCCCGACTCGATCCCGATCCAAGGCAGGCTGGCGGCCGCGCTCTCGGAGAGGAGGAGTCGACATGATCACGTCCCCACGGAGGCCCACGTTCAGTCCTCCTGTCACCCGCCACTTCGAGTTCACTCGGCTTCAGGAGCAATTGATCGCGCGTGCATATCAGGTCTTGATCCCGGTCGTTTCGCAGCGCCTGGATCGGCCGCGACCCAGCCGCAACCACGCGACTGTGGTCCACACTATCCAGTCCAAGGTCGGGGGGGTTTGACAAACCATGATCACGGACAATCTCCGCGTGGCGCTCTACGCCCGGGTTTCGGGGGAGCAGCAGGAGAAGGAGGACACGATCGCCAGCCAGCTCGAGGCGGTCACTCAGCGGATCGCCACTGATGGCTTGGAATGCGAGCCCGAACTGCACTTCGTGGACGACGGCGTCAGCGGTTACATCCTGGCCCGACCGGCACTCGAGCGACTTCGGGACCAAGCCGCCGCTGGAGCCATCGACCGCCTCTATATGCTCGATCCGGATCGACTTTCACGCAAGTATGCCTATCAGGTCTTGATCCTTGAGGAACTTATCCGGTGCGGTGTCGAGGTCGTCTTCTTGCGCAACCCCGTCGGCCGCAGTCCGGAAGCCGACCTGCTGCTTCAGGTCCAGGGAATGATCGCGGAATACGAGCGCGCCAAGATCATGGAGCGTTGCCGCAGGGGCAAGCAACACGCCGCCCGCCGCGGTTCGGTCAACGTCCTCAGCGGCGCGCCGTACGGCTACCGTTACATCGGCAAGCACGAGGGAGGTGGCGAGGCGCGTTATCAGGTCCTCGCTGAAGAGTCCCGGGTCGTGCGGAAGATCTTCGAATGGGTGGGTCAGGAACGGTGCTCGATCGGCGAGGTGTGCCGACGCCTCCGGCGCGACAGTATCCCGACGCGGACCGGGAAATCGGCCTGGGATCGCGCGACGGTCTGGTTGATCCTCAAGAACCCTGCCTACAAGGGGACCGCGGCCTTCGGCAAGACGCGCTCAGGTGAGTTCAAACCTCAACGCCTCCGCCCGCAGCGAGGCCGCCCCGAACACTCCCGGCGACCGGTCTCACGGGTTGATACATCCTCGGAAGATCAAATCTTCATTGAAGTCCCCGGGCTGGTGAGCGAAGACCTCTTCCTGGCTGTCCAGGCCCAGCTTGAAGAGAACCGGCAACGCCGTCGCGACCGGCCCGGCGGTGGCCGATATCTGCTCCAGGGCCTGGTCGTCTGCAAGCGCTGCGGCTACGGCTGCTACGGCAAGCCGACGAGCCGAGCCGCGTTCGAGGGCAAGGGTAGGGTCCGCTACGCGTACTACCGTTGCACGGGCTCTGACGCCTATCGTTTCGGCGGGCAGCGCCTCTGCTGGAACAAGCAGATCCGCACCGATATCCTTGACGCTGCCGTCTGGGAGGACTTACGAGGTCTCCTGTCCGAGCCGGAGCGGGTCCGGGAGGAGTACGAGCGGCGGCTGCAGGGTGCCCAGGGCGGGCCGAATCAGGAGGTGGAGCATCTCGGCAAATTGATAAATAATGTGAAAAAGATGATTTCTCGATTAATCGATGCTTACGGCGACGGGTTGCTCGACAAATCGGAGTTCGAGCCCCGGATCTCGGCGGCAAGGACGCGCCTCTCGAGATTGGCGGAGGAGCATCGACAACGAATCGGCGAGGCCGCCCAAGAGGCGGAATTGCGACTGGTGATCGGTCAGTTGGAGGAGTTCGCACGTCGCGTCTCGCAAGGGTTGCAAGAGCCGGACTGGGCCACGCGACGGGAGGTGGTTCGGGCCTTGGTGAAGAAGGTCGAGATCGACGAGCAGGAGGTCCGCATCGTGTATCGGGTCAGTCCGTCCCCTTTTGAGAAAGGCCCCCAACAACGTAGTTCGCAACATTGTTGGGGGCGTGATCGGTGCACCTTGCGGTGTACCCATCCCCTGGTCTTTATTCCGGGTCGTTCGATGGCGCTGCCCCTTCCCGTCGGTTTCTTCCACCGGTGTTTCCAGCCACATCTTGATCAGCCGCAGGACGCGACCGTCGCTGATGCGCCGTGACGCCGATTTCATTAACTCGGAATGGGGTATGCTATCGAAATATCCAGATAAGTCCGCGTCCACCACCTCGGTGTGCCCCGTCTTGAGCAGCCGTTCGACTTCGCGGACGGCGTCCAGGGCGCTGCGCTCCGGGCGGTAGGCGTGTTGTTCCGGCTCCAGGTCGGCCTCGAAGATCGGCTCCAAGACCAGCACCGCAGCCATCTGCACCACACGATCCTTGATGCAAGGAATGCCCAGCGGCCTTTGCTTGCCATCCCCTTTGGGGATGTACACGCGCCGCACCGCCTGGGGTTGATACGTCTCCTTACGAAGTTGTTCCGCCAGTTCGTCCAGCCATCGTTCCTTCCCGGACGCCTCGATGTCGGCGAAACTCTGGCCGTCGATCCCCGGCGCGCCGCCGTTGGCACGGCAGCGTTCGTAGGCGAATCCCAGAACGTCACGTCGATAAATCTTGTCGTACAGGACGTAGAACCGATAGTTGGGCGCGTTCTTCGCTTTGGTGTGCAACGCCGTCTGCAACTTCCCGACCTTCAGTGGAGGTGATAGACTCACGCCAATCTCCCGGCTGTCTGCCGCTTGTTGCGTTGACCTTGAACCAAGGCCCCTTCCCTCGACCGGAGTTACCCGGCGTCGACGGTACTACGGGCCTCTCCGCCACCCCAGGCAGCCCGGCCGGTCCCTCGCGGGCGTCCGGTTGAGGGTCACGCGCCCTCACCGCTTGGGGTTTCCCGTGTTGTGTTGATCTCCGTGTGCCGACATGCCGTCGTCAATACCCCGGTGGCCCGCTGGGTTCTGATCGCTCGTGGGGCGGCCTATTCCAACCGTTTCCCTTTCATCCCCAGCGACGGCGGCCTTCCCCATATTCCAGCAAGGTCGGCGACCACATTGGACTTTTCGAGGCCTGCTCAACGTTCACTCGCGTTACGGCCTGTCGGTTCGCTGCATCGCCAAGCGACACATCTGTCTCGAAGGCTCCGACGGTTTCGTCTCCTCCACCGCCGCTCCGATAGCTACCGGCTGGAGCGACCCAGTTGCCGGGTGGGAGTTACACCCACTGAAGACCAACACCTTTCCACGGCGCACCGGAATCGTGTCCCAAGAGGCGATCGAAAAAGTGACACGATTGCGATCGTGTACCACAAAGAGCGGCTTCCCGTTCATCCACGATCGCATCAACCTGATGAATGCCTGTCAAAGAATTATTGCGAACCTGCTTGGAGATGCGCCACAGCGGACTGGAAGACGGACTCGCCGGCCAGCCAGCGTGCCTCGGCGTCGGGAACCACCAGCGCCAGCTTCAGTGCGTCCATGAACTCAACGCGGTTGTGCTCCAGTCCGGCGCGCTTGAGACCGTCAGCCATGCCTTGCTGAACATGAGCGCTGATTTGATGCTGTGGCATATTGATTTCAATTTGCAGCATCCGGCTGGGATCGCGATCGTTGGCCTCGCACGCCTCGGCGTCCAGAGAATTCCAGCCCCGGCAGGACAGGGGACGGATCAGATAGACCGAGCATCTCGAGTCCACCAGCAGGGGACACGTCGTCAGTGTGATGCGACGGGCGATTCCATCGACACCCGCCATGGCCGCGACGTGAGCCTCGATTCGAGCCCGCACCGCCGATTGCTGCGGTGACGGCCACAACTGGATCGCCGCGGCAATCTGCAAGACCTCCGGGATCGTCGTGACGACGCGCAGCCGGCAACAGAATGCGCACCCCTCACGGCAAGCAACCGGGCTTGAAGGAATGAGCTGCTTCGCCGCGCCGGTGAGCCAGTCGGAGTGCTCCTGTGCGTCCTGGCTGATCCGCATTGCGGCACCGGCCGAGCGATCGGACGCCAGGGTCGTCTCAACCGCGTTTCGCTCGGCGCACTCGATCGCCTGGCTGTTGATCTGCATCCCACCATGCCTCGCGGTTCGCGTCGTTTTGGCCTGCTCCAAAGCGGGCCGGCCCAGCGGGCGACCGTGACACCGTTCATGAAGTCATCGCCAGGATCGAAAGAAAAGATTGATTCTCCAGGGAGAGCCAGTACTCTATTCTGTGGTCAAGCATCATCGTAGGCGACGGCAAAAGGACGTTGGGGCAGACGTCCTGATCGATCGGTCCGGCAGGGCCAGGGTCGTATCGTTCGCCAGCTTCGGAACAGGAACGCGATCCGCCGGAGGGATCCGCGCCGCTCCTGATCTCTGTAGCATACGGCTGCGCGTGTGTTCCAGCATTTGCGTTTCCTCGCGCGCGGCGCAACCGTTGGTCCGCACCAATCCATCCGGGATGCCCATCCATGAGAAAACTCAGGAATGCCTTCCCTCGCTTCCGGCCCATGATTCTGGAGCCGCTGGAAGCGCGCACATTGCTCAGCCTGGCTACCTCGAGCACAGCGCAGGTGCCCGCGGCAGCAACTGTGCCGAGCGACTACCCGGCGTACATCCTCCCCGTGTCCAGCTCGATCTCGCTCCCAGGGCAGGAGCAGACATTCCTCGACAAGATCGTCGCCTACCCCGGCGTCAGCCCGCTTGCAACGGGCAGCCCACCGGCCAGCGCACTGACACCCGCCGAGATGCGACACATAGACTCGATTGACCAGATCTCCAATCTGGGGCAGGGACAAACCATTGCGATCGTCGATGCGTATGACGATCCATCCATCTTCAGCGACGCCAACGTCTTCGACAAGCAGTTCATGACCACGCTGGGCGGATCGACGACCTACTACTCGGCCTACGGCGCCAGTACAAGCTGGCTGACCAAGGTGTACGCCTCGGGATCCAAACCTCCTGGCAATACCGGCTGGGGTCAGGAGATCTCGCTTGATGTTGAGTGGATGCACGCGATCGCACCACAGGCCAAGATCCTCCTGGTGGAGGCTGCGTCGTCCAGCTTGAGCGACCTGCTGAATGCCGATACGGTGGCCGCCCAGCAGGGTGCGACGGTGGTCTCCAATAGCTGGGGAGGTGGCGAGTTTCAGGGTGAGATCAATTCTGACAGCACGTTTGTTGTCCCGAACGTGACCTTTGTGTTCTCCGCGGGCGACAGCGGCAACCAATCCTATCCCGCCGTGTCGCCGAACGTCGTCTCGGTGGGCGGGACTTCGCTTTCTCACGATGCGAACTTCAACTGGACGGGTGAGGTGGGATGGTCTTACGGCGGAGGCGGCGTCAGCGCGTACGAGGCCAGGCCCAGCTACCAGAGCGGCCTCAGCTATACGAACCGCGCCACCCCGGACATCGCGTACGATGCTGACCCGAACACGGGCTTTGCGGTCTACGATTCTTACGGCGGGTACGGATGGGGCCAGTACGGCGGCACCAGCGCGGGGGCCCCGCAATGGACGGCGCTCATTGCCCTGGCGAACCAGCAGCGCGCTGCGCAAGGCGAGTCGACCCTGAGCGGCCCGAGCCAGACGCTGCCGGCCATCTACGCCATGGCCACAGGCACGAACGGAACCCAGCCGCTTCAAGACATTACCTCCGGCTCCAACGGCGTCGGGTCCGCCGGACCCGGCTTCGACCTGGTCACCGGGGAAGGAACTCCCAGGCGATCTGACCTGGTGGTAGCGGCTCTGACCGGCTTTGCCATCGGAGATCCAGGGTTCGAGCAAGTGGTGGTCGGTCAGGGCAACTACCGCTACGACCCCAGCGGTTCGTCGTGGTCCTTCACCGGGGCGGGAATCTCGGGCAACAACAGCGCATTCACCGCCGGCAACCCGCCGGCTCCCGAGGGCGTCCAGGTGGCTTTCTTGCAGCAGAAGGGTTCCTTCAGCCAGTCGGTTGCGGGCTGGACCGCGGGAACTTACGTGCTCAGCCTTGACGCGGCCCAGCGCGCCAATTACCAGGCCTCGAAACAGAACTTCAGCGTGGCGATCGACGGCACGGTGGTGGGAACGTTCACACCCTCGGGCACCTCGTACCAGACCTACACCACCGCGCCGTTCATGGTCAGCGCCGGGTCTCACACCATCACCTTACAGGGCCTGGATAGCGCCGGGGGAGACAACACGGCGTTCGTCGACGCGATGGCCGCGGCGACGGCCCCCGCAGTGAGCATCGGAGATCCCGGGTTCGAGCAGGTGGTGGTTGGCCAGGGCAACTTCCGCTACGACCCCAGCGGTTCGTCGTGGACCTTCACCGGGGGGGCGGGAATATCGGGCAACAACAGTGCATTCACCGCCGGCAACCCGCCGGCTCCCGAGGGCGTCCAGGTGGCTTTCTTGCAGGGAAAAGGCTTCTTCAGCCAGTCGGTTGCGGGCTGGACCGCGGGGACTTACGTGCTCAGCCTTGACGCGGCCCAGCGCGCCAATTACCAGGCCTCGAAGCAGAACTTCAGCGTGGCGATCGACGGCACGGTGGTGGGAACCTTTACACCCTCCGGCACCTCGTACCAGACCTACGCCACCGCGCCGTTCACGGTCAGCACCGGCTCTCACACCATCACCTTACAGGGCCTGGACAGCGCCGGGGGAGACAACACGGCGTTTGTCGACGCGGTATACCTGAGCTGATTGGCCGGGGGGACGGAAGCTCACCGAGACAACTCGCCAGGGACGTCCGGTCCGCCAGGTTCAGGGCCGGGCCGATCACGAACCGTCCATCATCTTGGCCAGCCAGTTCCTGCAAGGACGATCTACACTTCTCCTGGGCCGCGGCGCTTCCTGAGTGACTGGCCCAGGAAGAGTTGCTGCTCCTACGCAACACGAGGCGGGCATCAGCCTGCACCGGCGAGCAGCAGCGCTGTCACACCCGTACCGGCCAAAAGTAAGCAGACAGGAACGGAGGGTCAGGTCACCCGGAAAATGTCTCGACGAAAAATCTTCGCAGGACCGTGGCGTACCCTTCCGTATGCGGGCGATGATCGGAGGAACCCGGATTCCGGTTTCCTGAGTTGTCTCCAGCGCCATGTTCCCTGAAATCGACATCCTGCGACAAAACCAGCGTTCCTGGGGGATTTGCACGCCTCGCGAGGCGGGAGGCCCGGGATGTTGGAGCACGAGGGCTTGTCGAGGCGAACGCGTTATTAGTAGTTTAAGGCACGTGAAACGCCCGGGATCGCGGCCCGACAGGAGGGCATCTCGACCTGATGCGTTCGCTGACCGGCCTTCTGGCCGACCTCGCAAACCAGTAACCCCGGGCCGCCCCAGCTGCCACCAACGCAGTCCACGAGATCGACAACGAACCGAATCTCCGGGTGGGCCATACGAACAGAGCGGGCATCTCTCCCAGTCCGGTGCTGGTCCTCATTGAGTTTCCCGCGTTTTGCTTCGAACCGATACCCTGACGACGGACGGATGATCCGCCATGAATGTCCTCACGCTATCAAAGCTTGCGTTCAAGCACACATACAATCACTTCGCCGAGGAACTGTACCTCCGAAGCGGCCAGGACGTCACCAGGCCCATCACCTTCTACGGGCTGGTCAACGAGCGCTGCAATGTGAAGTGCCGTTACTGCGAGTACTGGCGGCTGCCGAAATACAAGGATGAGATGAGCATCGAGGAGTGGCAGAATGCACTTCTCAGCATCAAGGACTTCGTGGGAACGTTCTCGATCAGCTTCAGTGGTGGCGAACCGTTCATCAAGCCGGGCTTTCTCGATTTGATGATGTTCTGCCACAAGAACGGCATCCACGCGGGGGTCACGACCAACGGCTCTGCGCTCAATCAGAAGAATGCCGCCAAATTCGCCGAGGCGCGGCCCTGGAACCTGAACGTTTCGGTCGACGCCCCGAACGCCGAGATGCACGATTATCTCCGCGGCTGGCCCGGCCTCTTCGACAAGCTGAGCGCGGGGATTCGCCATGTCCGCGAGGAGCGTGACAAGCGCGGGCTCGACTTCCCGATCGTCATCAAGCCCACCATCGGCAAGAAAAACTACAAGTACTTGCCGGAGATGGTGGAGTGGGCCAAGGAGATGGGCGCCACGGCACTCAATTTCCAGCCCATGGATCGCTGGACTCCAGAAACCTACAACGAGCTCTGGGTCGAGGAAGACGAGTGGCCCGAAGTCCAGAAAGTCGTCGACACGATGCTCGACCTGAAGCGCAAGGGCGAGCCCATCATGAATTCCGAGCTGGTGATTTCGCTGCTGGTACCGCACTTCCAGGAGAAGTCGGCACCGCCGGAAGCCATGCCCTGCCGCGTGGGCATGCGCGACTTCTTTATCCGCACCAACGGCGATATCGAGGTCTGCTTCTTCTATCCCGCCATCGGCAACATCAAGGAAGCCTCGGCGCGCGAGATCTGGTACGGCCCCAAGGCCCGCGAAATCCGCAAGCAGACCGTGGAATGCGACCGCCTTTGCCTTTACACTTGCCTCTCCCAGAAAACCCTGGGCGACAAGGTGAAGATGGGGCTGACCCTGCTCTCGGCCCAGAAAAATGAGCGAGCGGCCAGCAAAGTCAAGGAAGAAGAGGCGCTGACCGTGCTGCACTGACAGGGCCAGGGACGAGATCCTGCCAGGGGCCTGGTGCAGCCGCGCCAGACCCCTTTTTCGTTGACACCGCCAGTCTGGACCGGGCACCCGTCCGATCCATCGAAAGCTCTCTTGAATGCGTTCGATCGGCTCTAGTATAACATTGCCCGTCCCTGAAGGTTCCTGAAGGTTCAAAGCTGAGCCAGTCATTGGTTCGTTCGCGAGGCCAGATCTCCGGCGACACGAGTGCCGCCCGCTCGTGGTCCGAAGCTCCAGACCGTCTTGCTGCGGGCGATTGTGGCTCGGGACCGCTGCTTTTTGATCAAACACCCTGGAGAGCGCGATGGCCATTGCGAAGTATATCGTTGAGTTTATCGGTACCTTTTTCCTGGTCTTCACGGTCGGCATGACCGTGAAAGGCCCTGATACGGCCGCCCTCGCGCCACTGGCGATCGGCTCAGCGCTGATGATCATGGTCTACGCGGGCGGGCATTTCTCGGGTGGCCACTACAACCCGGCTGTGACCCTCGGCGTGACGCTGCGCGGCAAGTGCTCCTGGGCCGATGCCATCCCGTACTGGGTGGCCCAGTTCGTTGCGGCCGTGGTGGCCGCGGGCTGCGTGCTCTTCATCAAGGGGACTGCCAGCACACCCGCGGCCGTGGCGTCTGCAACCACCTACAGCCCGGCGGCCTGGTTCCTGGGCGAGTTCCTGTTCACATTCGCCCTGGTTTACGTCGTTCTGAATTCGGCGACGGCCAAGGGGACCGAGGGGAATTCCTTTTACGGGCTAGCGATCGGTTTCACCGTGATGGTTGGCGCGTTCGCCATCGGCCCGGTGAGCGGCGGCGCATTCAATCCGGCCGTCGGCCTGGGGGCAACCGTCATGGGCCTCGCGGACCTGACCCACCTGATCGTCTACCTGATCGCCGACTTCCTTGGTGGTGCCGCGGCGGCGCTCCTGTTCAAGGCGTTCGATATGGGTGGTGACAGTAAGCTCGCAGTCTGAGCGAGGGGTGAACCTGCCCATGATCCTCGAGCCGTGTTCTTCAAGAAACACCGGGGCTCGCCCAGAACCCGAGCCAGGCCTTCCCGGTCCAGGTCACAGAGACAGCCGGTAAGAGCCCGACTCCCTGCCGACTCCCCGGGAGCCAGAGACGATCCGTGCCCTGGGATGGTCGGCCTTCCGGTCGCCCTGGTTTCCCCCCATGCGCGTTGATCCATGACAGGTCCCTCCTCATCCGGCTTTGAACCCAGTGATTTCGACCTCGAAATGATGGCGCATGCGCTTCGAGCTGGCGCGGCAGGCCGCGCTGCTTGGCGAGGTACCGGTCGGGTCTCTCATCGTCCGCGACGGCAAGATCCTCTCTCAGGCGTTCAACCTGCGTGAAACGTTGCACGACCCCACGGCGCACGCCGAGCGGCTGGCCATCACCATGGCCGGCGGCGTGCTGCGGACGTGGCGACTGGAGAACTGCACGCTCTACGTCACGCTCGAGCCGTGTCCGATGTGCGCCGGGGCCATCGTGCAAAGCCGCATAGCCCGGGTCGTCTACGGAGCGAAGGACCCCAAGGCAGGCGCCTGCGACACCCTGTACCGCCTGGTCTCCGACCCCCGTCTGAACCACCGCGCCCTCGTGACGGCCGGCGTGATGGAGCGCGAGTGCGGCGAAATCCTCAGTCTCTTCTTCCAGGATCGGCGCGTCTCTTCTAAACTGAAGCAACAGGAAACTGGCGACCCGGAGGGGTGCCTGAGTGGTTGAAAGGGCCGCTGCCATCGCTCGCAGCGGACTCTCAGAATGCGGCATCGTGCCAGCGGTCACAACGAGGTGAGGCATGCACACCGTCAAGTTCATTCACTGGCAGGACGGTGACGTTTTTCTGGGTTACCTTGTGGATTATCCCGATTACTGGACCCAGGGCGATTCTTTGGACGATCTGAAAGACCTCCTTGCCGAGCTCTACGTCGACCTCACGAGCGGAGCGCTTCCAGGGATTCGCAAGGTCGACGAACTGGTTGTGCCGTGAAGCGGTTGGATCTGGTCCGCACGATCGCAAGCTGCGGATGCGTTCTCGTCAGGCATGGCGGGCGGCACGACTGGTATCGAAACCCGGCGACCGGAGTCTCCCAGCCCGTGCCTCGCCATCGAGAGATTGCTGAGCCTCTGGTGCGCCATATCATTGCGATGCTCGCCAATCCATCGAACTCCGATCCGCAACGTGAGGATCGATAAGTCTGCCCAGGCAGGCTCGTGCGAGCCGAAATCCTCAGTCTCTTCTTCCAGGATCGGCGCGTCTCTTCTAAACTGAAGCAACAGGAAACTGGCGACCCGGAGGGGTGCCTGAGTGGTTGAAAGGGCCGGTCTCGAAAACCGGTGTACCCCTTCGGGGTACCGTGGGTTTGAATCCCACCTCCTCCGCTGACATCTGAAGACATTTCCTGACAGCTCGTGTCATGTCCTGACTGGGAAAGGCTTTCCGCTTGCAGGAAGGTCGTCTTCTCATGACCTGCCTTTCCAGGCACCGGACCCTCCGGAGTGCCAATCTGAGACGTTTCCTGCTCCTGCGTGACGGTTGCGGGTGCAACATCTGGTGCAACATCAACCGATCCAAGAATTGGTGAGAGTCGATTTATCGCCTCGAAGACTTCGGTCAGACCCAATAAGGTGTAGGTGTTCATAGTCAGCTCGATGGAGGAATGTCGGGCCAGGATCTGGACAATCTTGGGAGGAACACCAGCCCGGACCAGGTTCGTAATGAACGTGTGTCGCAGGGCGTGAAAGTCGGCGAATTTGTCGCCGACCTCGTAGGGTATGCCGGCGGCTTCCAGATCGCGGCG
Source organism: uncultured Planctomycetaceae bacterium (assembly GCA_963833985.1). Taxonomy (GTDB): domain Bacteria; phylum Planctomycetota; class Planctomycetia; order Isosphaerales; family Isosphaeraceae; genus Aquisphaera. The sequence continues at coordinate 2,135,596 of CAWIAD010000002.1, read as the reverse complement.
GAGCATAACACCGGCTTCCTTATACTTCGCCCAGTTCCCGGGCCAGGGTCGAACGCTGGGGGCCCATTGAGATAAGAAGGGTTCGAGGAAGCGGACGGCCTCACCATCAAGCGGTATCACGTCGGTCCGACGGTGCTTCGAGTTGATTGCAGCCAGGGTGACGTGGGGGTTGGGTCCATAGAGAGAGAAGTCCTCGACGCGAAGGCTGGCCAACTCCGAGGCCCTCAAACCGGACTTCAACGCCGTGAAATAGAGTGCGGCCCTCTCCTGTCCGGTCAGACCGCGGAATATCGGCTGAGTCAACGTTGTCTCCAACAAGCGTCGGGTCTCATCATTGGTCAGCGGACGGCGTTGATGCTTTTTTCGGAGTACCTTCGGGGCCTCGATGTGAAGGAATGGGTCCTGCGACAAGTGACGCTGACGGTGTAAGAAACGCGTGAATTGCTTGATTGAGCGAAGATAATGCTTGATTGTCTGATCGCTTGCACGCTTTGTCTTGAGCGAAGCCAGGAAGTGCATGAGCCGTTGCTCATCCAGCTGGGCTCCTTCATAGAACAGGCAATCGCTGAGGATGCGGCGAATGCGACCGGTGACCAACTTGATCTGGGCTGGTGTGATACCCTTGGCCTCCAAGGCCTTGCGGAAGTCTTCGAGGAGATGGATCAGCGGGGTTCTCGATGATTGTCCACTGGGATCGAGCCCAAGACGGATCAATCGCTGGACTTCCTCCCGTCGGCCATAGGCTTCCCCTCTGGTCCTGAAGCCGTTCTCCTGATATAGCTTCCCATCGATGCGTCGGCATCGGAACGACCAGGTTGCAGCCTTGGTCGTCTTGCCGGAACGGGTGACACGCGGACGAAAGACGCTCATGGTGGGGCTCCTCGTGGTCTGGTGCTCTCTGGGCGTTCTCGATCGGGCTGAGTCGTCTCAGTGGACTCCCAGGATCAGGTTTTTGCACGGTTTCTGGGCGTGGGACAGAGTTACGCCGGTCGACGATCGACAGGTCACGACAACGGATATAGCGAAGCCTGAATGAAACGAGACAGCAATGAGCGTTTGGAGAGGCTGACTGTTCGGATTAATTCCGGTCTCCCATCTCGTGGCTCTCAGCTGCAGGATATCGTCCTCGATAGGCGAGAAGCACATGTCCCAAGGAGATTGTGGCAGGGTTCTTGCCCCGCTTTTCCAGCTGTTGCTGGACATAGTGGTTCATACCTATGACCAAGAATTCGGTTGCCAGATCCTCCCTCCGACGACCGGCGCGCCTTGCCCTGTCTTCGAGACAGCCCCACAGATCATTTGGGATGTCGATGGTCACAGGAGTTAACGCGAGGGAGGCTAGCTTCGGGCGTAGGCGACGGCTCGTTTTCTTCCCCATCTGCTCCTTCTTGGGGGATTGAGGCTCTCTCGACATGTCGCTCATCGTGCACCACCCTTTCGACGGTATCGAGGCCAGATCTTTCTCCAGACATGTATGGGCGGACGACCCTGGTCACGCCAGTTGAAGTATTCATAGGGGTCCCATCGCGGGTGCCCCTCCGAATTTGTTCGAATCGGCTCGATCAAACGACCCTTCACCTCCATCCGATAAGTCGTGCGGATGGAGACTCCTTCCTGAAGAGCGATCCAGGAGCGATTCTTGAGGCCCGAGCATGGTGGTTTCGTGGCTTTCGCATCTGTCATTTCATGCGTCTCCAAGAGGGTAAGTGACGAACCACGCTGTCTTTGCTAAACATCGTGCAGTCGGTCGCCGTCGATCTCTTTAGGGGGCCTGCCCACGCTTTGGCTGGATGCTTGTTTCCCTTCGAGCGTCTTAAGACTATATCAACATGACATCAAGTAATTGAGCACATCCTCCTTCTGGAATCGGAAGCGTCCTCTGCCTTTGTCCCGCAACTGGAAACAACTGAGCCAACCGAGATCGCGGAGGTTCCGAACGTGAGTTTCACTGACACCGAGGATCTCCGTGACCTGTTGGATAGTGAACATGCGATTGCGGCAAACTGCTCCCAGAATGTCCGATCGGTTTCTTTACCCATGATGCGGCTCCAGCACGTACGATCTCCGACCCGTCGCCACGTAACTAGCGAAGTATGTGGAGGTCCCGATTCTTAATCGGGTCCCGGTTACACTCGAGTTTCGGTTCGAGCACCACCAGAGAGCGTATGAGGAGAGCTAGATCTGCGACCGTTCACATTAGCGAGCGTCGAGGCTTCCTCTACCGTCACAACTGGAATGGGACACGACTCTCTTGCGACTGCTGACAACTCGTTGGTATCCATCCCGCACCACCTGGAAAGCGATGCTTCTGGATGTCAGTACGATTCTTTCTCACAGGACCGGCATGTCCAGCCCATGCTGATACTCAGTTCAATGCCGCTCATGGCCCGTCGGCGACCGTGGCCCAGACAGGGCCAACCCGACTGATATTCAACAAATCTTGAGCAAATAACCAACATTATAAGGTCGATCTGCTGCGACTTATCGAGGAGGTCTGGCCGGAATACGTCAATAGACGAATAATGAAACTCTTATATATTAAGAATTTTTCACAGAAGGCTCCGGCTGACGGCATTTGAGTGGGACACTAAGGAAAATAGGACAGGATAGCGAATTGTCGAAAATAAATAGACTGCGGCAGTTAGGGCGATACCCGGATATGGGAAGGATCTGGAAACTGCGTCGTCTTTCCCTTTTAATCGGCGTGAATTCCCAAAACCAGGAAATTGAGGTCCGAAAAACGACTGCATGCCAGGACACGAGAGCCGCGGCTGCATTCGAGCTGGCATGATTCAAATCAAGTTCCCAGTGCTCGCAACTATTCCAAGAGCCTCCCCAGTCTTTCTTGCATCTTCTCCCATCCGTTGTTCATGCTCATCGAAGAGAGGCTTGACTAGTAGTCCTTGCATATTGAACCGGCGAATAACTCTCGCCTTCCAGTCAGGAATCGGCGAATCGTTTCCATGAAGGATCAGGTATGTCTTTTCCGGATGAGTAACTCGACCACGCGGAAGTCCGTAGCAGTGCTTTCCCAAGTGCCTTCTTAACACCTTCGGATCACGTCTCCAGATTCCTGCGAGTTGAGTAACCACCTTCGGCCAGATTTCGTAATGGCTGATGTCCTCGCCGAATCCCAACTCGTGGTAAGTCAGAATCCGCCAGGTCAGTGAACTAACAGGTGGAAAGGGCACCCAGTAATACGCACCGGTCAGGGGGCCAGCCAGTGCGTCAGTTGGAGTGGTGATCATTTTCTGGCTCATTCGGAGTCGGGAAAGAACCCACGGCTGGGGGAGTCGGGATCGACTTCAACCAGGCCATCCTCTTCTCCTCGTAGCCCTCCGGAGCATAATCCGGGATCGCCGTTGGATCTTCGGTGAATTCAGGGTAAGCACGGAGGAATTTCTTGAGCCGCTCGTTGAACTCGTCTTTGTCCACCCAGGCGGGTTTAAAGAGTGGGAGAGGGTTGTCGTACTCGACGGCGTGCCAGCGACCGGGGGGATTCTGGGCCGAATGGATCATGACCTTCAGATTCGTCGGGTAAACCCCATGGGTCCAAAGCCAATTGCTAGCGGGAGTGAACCCGGCGGTCTTGCCCGCAGTTTCGGCGAGGTACCACTCGATGAATTCTTCCTCGAACTGGTTGGGGTAGCAAAGCTCAAAGAAAGAGCTCGTGATGTACTCTCGATCTCTGGCCGGGATGTGGCGAGAGAAGGCTTCCTTCTCCATCTCCGTAGGACAGAAAAAGTAGGCCCGCTGGTAGAAGATAGACTTTGAAGACCAGGGGACCTCGAAGGGAGGCAGAGGGTCATCCATGAACAAACCAACCAAACCATGCCCGACGCCTCGGAAGATTGCGTACTGGAAAGGGACAAGAAGTATGCCGGGGATGTCCTGGTCCCGTATGTATTCGTGGGCTGGACCTGGAGTGAGGGAAATAACTTCGCAGTAGTAATGATGGAAGAAAGACTGTTCCTTGGCAGAGAGCTCCGTCCGATTCAAGGTAACGTAGTGACAGCGGGGGAAATTTGGTCGTGGGGGGAAGAAACGCCGCTTGAATTCGTCCAGACTCGACCAGGGATTGGGAGGGCCCACGGCATCCAGCTGAGGCCAGGGCTGACCGGTGTGCATCAACTCCATAGCCCGATAAGCGACCAGAGTGTTGATTTCGTCCACCGGAATATTCAAAGAGTCTACTGTGGTTAAGCAGGGCCCTTTCTTCTGGGAAGAGATTTCCCGGTAGTAAGCATCTAGGAACACGTTCTCAGCAAGGGTGAACTCCGGAATCTTGTCCAGGTAACGACCCTTCCGAGTTGTGGTGAAATGCGGGTAGCGGAGGGGGTGTGCGTTGGCCTCGAACTGTCGGTAAACGCTCTCCGCGTAGAGACTCTCGGCCCGATCTACGAACTCTTGCCAGGTTGACCATGGAGGGGCCAACGGAGGGAGATCAATGGGCGGTGCCCAGGAGAAAAAGGACTCGGCGGTCCCATCATCCCGGGACTGCTCCTGCCAGAGATACTGGAAGATTAACAATATCCGCGACTCGGGCCGCCCCGTCGGACAGAGATGCCTTAAGAACTCATGAGCGGGAGTTGGCTTGTCGAAATTGTGCAGTTCGTAGGAGTGACGGGCAAAGAAATCCATTTCTGCCTGGGTGAGGGGCATAGGAACTCCTAACATTAAGGCAGAGAAGCACGGAGTGCGTGGACAGCCAATTGAAGGTCATAGAGAAGTCGTCAGGTCACGATGAGCCACAACAGTGACAGCGATGACCGGAGGGAGTCAAACCACTCCCTCGGCAGAGACCGCAACGGCCAGTCCCGTGACAGTGGGTGCAGAGGCCCAGGTCGCGGGGCGGTCGACTGCAAGACTGATGGTGGCCGGTCCCATTACAGGCGGCACAGCGACCGGTGTTGGGGATAGCCAACGATGGCGGCGAAGCTTGGGGTCGGAACATGAATGGGGGTCCTTGTTCGGGGACTTACTTCGCGTGATTGTCACACGAAGTCGTTAACGTGGAAGCTTGGACTCGTTGTCTCCACGTAGGTGATTTCGGTTGGATTTGACCGAAAAGGGGCCGGTGGTCGTCTCAGTCCTTTACCTTACCCGAGGGAAAAGGGCCTTGCGTTGAGGGATCTGTCCGATCTTGGTTTGTAGGATAGCTGTCGATCCCGATCACGGATTCACGACCAGCAACATGTAACCGACATGCCGCCTACCTCCACCCTCGTCCATCGGACTGACGCAGGTGGGTCAACGAACTCGATGGCATGCCGTCCGAAATCAACGACGTTCGATCAATCCGAGACAGGAGGGCTCGCGAGGGATGTCAGAAGAACGAACAGCATCAGAGAGGCTATTCTGGAATCGCTTGGTTCAGTGAGAGGGCCTTCCGGAGTTCTTCCACGACCAACAGGCGGAGATCGTCCGGGCGGACGACAGTAGCACGACCCGACCAACCAAGCACCCAGTGGACGATCTCATTCAGTCCATCGACACGGAAGACGAGCGTAACGCCCCCATCTCGACGGCGTTGGACTTTCTGCGTAGGGTGCCAGGTCGTCTCGGTCACAAGGTCGGCCGCCTCGGGAGAGAAGCGAATCTCGACATCGTACGTGCGGTCACCCCGATAGACGCCCCAAGCGTTGCCGAAATAGGCCCTCAGGTCAAAGTCGGCGGGGACTGTAGCCGGGCTCTCCAATGACCTGAGCGATTCGAACCTGGAGATTCGGAGAGTCTGAGGTTGCTCCGCGACTGTTACTCTGGCGATGACGTACCAGGCTTGCTTGATCAAACATAATCGGTACGGATGAAGTACCAACCTCTTCGATCCGGACTCATACGGGCTTATGTAGATCGCGGCCAGCTGCTTGCCTTCGACCAGGCCTCGTTGAACCGTGTGGATGACCTCGTGGTGCCGACTGTGATCAGCCAGCTTCAAGTCGAGCACCGATGTGAGCCTCTGGACATCCTCGAGAAGACGGCTTGCCTGGTCACGTGACGTGGTGGAAATCTTCCGAGTGGTTGGAGCAGCCCCGAGACTGACGTTCAAGTTGGGAGAGCTCGATATCGCGGTTGCCGTGGCCTGGCCGATGAGTTCGTCGTCTGTCAAGTTGAGGGCGGGGAACCGGTAGTCGGGTCTAACTCGGTAGCATCGGTCCGATTCGTCGTGGAACCAGGGGACCCCGGCAAGCTCAAGAACGTTCAAGTCACGGAATACGGTCCGTGATGAGCACTCCAGTTCCCGGGCCAGGTCGTTGATGTCGTAGCGACACCGCCCTTGGATCAACTCCAGGACGCGGAGGACCCGTGCGAATCGGGCAGCCTGCCGGAGTCTTCGGTCGGCATCAGACCTTCGGAAGCGTTCATCGCCGGGCATGATCCTACCACCTGGGAGACGGGGGTCAGACGGTTCGGTCGCGGCCCAGAAAACCTCCGGGGGGATCCTGAAGGGCCTGATGGTTTTCGCCGAGCATGCGTTAGTGCCCGTCAAATATCGCGATGACGTTCACCCTACAGAGTCGGAAGCGGGCTTTGACCATGGGCCTCCAGCATTCCAACCGTGCGTCGTTGCTGTGTACGCTCAGGAAGCCTGCCCTCGGGGGTGATCCGGCCGCGAGGAAGTTGCTTGTTGTTATTGCCTGGGCGACGCATGAGGCCACTTGCGTCCTTACTCCAGGCTTCCGCAAGTTGCTTGAGGAGGAGCGGCCTGAAGTCGAGATGCGAGATACCATCCCAGACGCCGAGGTCCTGACATGTGATAATATCCCAGATATGATTGCTTCGCGTAAGTCGGGGAACCAGCGATCGGCTCCTGTAATAGGCGTTGACGAGTTCGTCGAATGCCCCAGACGATGCTGGTTCAAAAGTACCGATCCATGAGATAGTCGATGTAGGCGGTGTGACCTGCTCGCTGGTTCCGAGCCAGGCTGAGGATGACGTCCTGATAGGTCAGTTCCTGGAAGGCGATCTCGTCGCGTTTCGTGAAGGCTCCGAACTCCTCCAACTCCTGAGCGTGTTTGAGGGCTTCCGGCCCGGGTGACGCATACCAGAGATAGAGCAGCCTGAATCCGCTCTTGGAGTACGCCTCTTTGAGGCCCAGGATGTGCTTGATGAGTTGGGGGACGTCCAGATGGGCAAAGCGCTCGTTATTCGGTGAGACTTGCTCGGCCAGTTCACGAAGAGCTGGAATGTCCGTCCACACTCTCGCCAGTTCGAGGTAGTTTGGTGAGAGCCCATTGTGCCTTCGGCCTGAGTATGGTTCCTGGAACTTACTCTCAATCGCGGAAGCTTGGAGACCCTGCTTCCGAGCATAATGGATTACCACGTCCAGGTTGGGAGCACGCTCGAACTGATCGTCTATAGGGCAATGAGCCTCAAACTCCATTCGACTGATCGGCGTTGAGGGAAGCTGGCAGGCCCGGGCGATGTCGGCAACCTGTCCGAGACGTCGCCAGTAGTGGAAGACGTTCACCACAAGGGCCGACGATGAGTTGACTGCGTACATACGACCGTCAGTTCGATTTGGCCGAATCTCACCGCCGTCACCTGCCTCGTATTCCCGGCGTACCTCGGGAAGCAGAGGCTCAAACAGGTTCTCCTCCAACTCGTAGACAAAGCTCGCCTCACCTCGGTTGGCTTCGCCAGGGTCAGGATCGTGGCGGAATTGTCCGCCGAGTTCAATGCCGTGTCGGAGGGCCCAGAAGATCTGTCGTTGCTTGATGAAAGCAGAGGGGTTCATTGGTGCTACTCACGGAGGTTTCAGAGATCGTGAATAGCAGCCTACGCGGCTAGACTGACATCGGTGGGTCAGTCAAGAATTGACGGCGGGTGGGAGATCAGATTGTCGTTTTCGCTCAACGAGACATCGGTCCGGCCATATCCTCGATCGCCTTGGACAGACGATCCAAGGCTTGAACAACGCTCTCGGCTTCGGTGAGGAGTCTTTGGGCTGCTTCCTTAGCGAGAGAAGCGATGGACCGGGCATCATCTCCCGACGCAGAACCCTGGGCCTTATTCCTTCGAGCTTGGAGATGCGGGAAAGGACCTTTGTATCCTTCCCTGATGCGATAGCTTTGACTGAAGTCGTCGAAGTACCAAGGCACACCGGCTGCTGAAAGGGTCTGGAGATCTCGATAGACGGTTCGTTCGGAGCACTCAAGTTCCTTGGCGATGCTCTCTGCCGTCCACTGACCCGAACTCTGAATCAGTTGAAGGACCCGGAGGACCCGAGCCAGCCGATCGGTTTGGCGAACTCTCCTTTCAGCGTCCGTCCGTTTCTTCGCCATGCTCGCCCCACACCCCATCCGCAGCGATGGGTAGAGGCTGATCGGAATCGTCTCCAATCGGGGGTCCCATCACCAAAGTCAGATTGGCTGAGGCTGCATCCTAGCGAGGACCACTGCCAACGCCGGGTCAGTGGACTGACAGATTTCTGAGGCACTTTCCTGGGCATGCTCTCGCAGCATCGATCACGTCTGGAGCCTGATCGACGGGCCGGGACCGAGCACAATGGTGCCCTCTTGCAGACGGACAAGACTACGCGAAACGCAGACGAGACAGAGTCGCCGGGTTAACACCAGTTCCTGGATGACATGACCACCCCGCTTGACGCACTTGTCACCGACCGCAAGGACGATTCCTCGTGAGGTCATGAGTCCCTTTGGATTTTGAGCCCCTCAGGAAGCCGCCCTGAAGTTCTTGGCCAGAGCGGGGTTCAAAAGTGTAGCTTGGGTGGCCGAGATGCATTCACGGCTTCGAGGATTAAAGAGGCGATGCGGAGTGGCTGTTTCCAGATCATAAAGGACGTTATGACCTAGAAAGGTTGGTCCGCCGGTGGTCGCCTGTATTCTGAGGTTCAGTTCACCAAATGGAGGGTCCTGGGTATCATGGATGGCAGGGCTTGGACTTCCTTTGAGGTTGTGGGGCGGTCGAGCGATGGACATCTTCCATGACATGCGGCGATTCCGGACCGGGCGGGATGAGGATGGCATCGAGCATTTCCAGGTGCCGCTCAAGCCTGATGAAGACGGGTTGATAGGCCGGGAATGCCCGAACGAAAACTGCGACCCCAGATACTTCAAAATCAGCCTAGAACTCCCGGAGCAAGGCGAACCTGCGGGTGAGCTAAGCCAATTGGAGTTGGTCTGTCCGTACTGCGGCACCGGCGGTCACATGCAGGACTTCAACACGAAAGCTCAACTTGATTGGATTATGTCGATGGTATTCCGGGACGCAGCCCGGGCCGTCTACGACACGCTTAAGAGAGCCTTCCGGCCACATCGCCAAGGGCTCATCTCAATCAAGGTTGAGCGAGGGTCGCTGCCTTCCGTTCGGCATTACGTCGAGGAAAGGCTCAAGCAGACCGTCACGTGCAGCGGCTGCCAGCATCGGTACGCGGTCTATGGGTTGTCTTTCCACTGTCCCTGGTGCGGCCAGGGAGCCATTGCCCAGCACCTCTCACAGAGCGTCAGCACGATTCGCGTCCTGGCCGATGAAGCCGAGCGTATCGGCCAAACTCACGGGCGTCAGGCAGAGGAAAGGATGTACGGAAACGCCTATGAGGACGTTGTTAGCCTCTTCGAGGGGTTCCTCAAGATGCTCTATCGCTACGCCGTGCGGAAGCGGTTCAGCCCCGAAGAGGCCGAGAAGAAGCTCGATAAGGTAAAGGTCAACTTTCAGAGGCTTGCTGGGGCTCAAGAGTTCTTGGCACGAGACCTCGGCGTCGCGATATTCTCATCTCTCACCGCCGACGAGCGTGGGCTGCTCGAGCGGGTCTTCGCTAAGCGACACGTTCTGACCCACAACCTCGGCCTCGTGGACGACAAGTATCGTGAACAGGTACGCACGTGGGAGAGACGGGGGTCAGAAGTCCCTATGTCTCGGGAGGAGATTCAAGAAGCGACTGAGCTGGTCTGCCGTGTTATTCGCGAAGCTGCGTCCGCATTAGGCCTCGCTACGGTTGAATAGGTCTCGCCCTCCCGTTCTTCTAAAGGGAATTGTCTCCGGCTCACGGGCATGGAGGTTGGACCGGTACCTTCTGTCCCCGAAGCTGTGGGTGTGTTCTGGCAGCTCCTGGTCCGGTCGGTCGGTCGAGGAAGGCAGGCTTCGGGGTCATAAGGTCCATTATGTCCCCAAAGTCAAAGCGATGGGCTATTGCCATGGCCGCTCGGTAAAATGGGGACGTTCAGGCGTGTTGGAAACGGATAGAGCGAGGGATGAGCGATGACATTCACTCCGCGGCAGCTCTTCAACGATGAGAACGTCCAGAACTTGGATGAGGCTACGGTCCTGTGCAAGTACATGCCCTACACACCGCATTTCGAGTCGCTGATTCAGAACGCCAGCCTCTATCTCAGGCGGCTCAACGAGTTCGAAGACAAACTTGAAGGCAAGACATCCCTTGCAGAAGGGGACGCGACCCAAGGTGGTCAGGTAAAAGCGTGGTATGAGGAAAATAGATTTTCTACGTTTGTAACATGTTTTGTGATTGGTGAATCCGAGGAACCCCACATGTGGGCCAACTATACTGGGAGGCGTGACGAGGATGGGCTCATGATTATGACAACAGTCGAGAGGCTCAAGGGCGAGTTGTCACATCCGAGCTACACAGGTGGTCCTGTACTGGTAAAAACCAGTGAGGGTGAGATTGCCCCATATGATGGTTTCACGGTGGGCGGCGTGACCTACTTCAGTGACGAGACGGTCGACCTCTACACCGAGATGGGTCAACCAGTGAGCGACATGCGTCACGTGTTCCGGAAGCGTGCGAACTTCGCACCGGAGCAGGAATACAGGGTGGTCATCCGACCTGGTTCACGAACTAGCGACGTGGCGTTTCAAGCGGGCGATGTGTTCTGTCTTGTGCCTATCCGTTTGAGCACTCTCATCACGGGAATTCGTTTGAAGCCTGGAAGCTCCGAGGCCTTTCGGGAGCGAGTGGAATCTCTACTTCAGCGGCACGGGCTCGGCCATATTTCAGTCCTTGTTTCTACCTTGGTGACGCTCTGACAGGTAAAGGGAATTATCTCCGGCAAACAGGCAGGGCCATTGAACCGGCACCTTCTGTCCCCGAAGCTACCGAACCGATTCAGGGCTCGTGCGAGACCCAAGGTTCCATAACGTGGGATTGCTGGGGACTGGGTGATACCCCGGCGAGCAGTTGCCAATTATCCTTGAACCCGAGCGGGTCACTCGGATGGATGCGGAACCGCCTCACCTTGTTCGACGGGTCTGGTGGCTCTGTCCGGGTGCGAACCCAATAGCGGTGTTGCTCACGCACGTACTCGGCGACGTACCTTGAGGGGACAACAAAGAAGAGCGGGAGGGTCGAAGGGCCTTGGAGAACGACGAAGCAATAGAACATCCGGGATTCAGAAATCGTCTCGTGCTTCTCCGACATCGGCCAACCATACACTGGGTCCAGGGAAAATGGCCGCTCCTTCCTTGACGGTTTGTTCGTTGTCTTCACCTCGAGCTTGATGAAGTGGTCAAGGGGCGGGTTGATGACGATGATGTCAATTCCCTTTGTGTTCGCCAGGGTAAAGGACGCCACAAAACCGCGTTGTGCGAGTTGGGCTAGGACGTAGAACTCGCCGGCAATGCCGATATTCGTTGAATCCATCTGGTCTCAGCCAATGAGGAGCTGGTCGGTTCGTGTGATGGGGGCGTCGTCATACCCGTAATCGGTCAGCGGGAGCTAACCGAAGTTCTTAAGAACGTCCTCGGGGGTAAGGATTCCGCTATTGCTGAACAGTCGCTGCAAGCCGTCCGGCCCCAAAGAGACTTGCAGAGGGTTGCGGAGCTTCGCGTCGACCATTGCCACCAGGGCAGACGCCTCGATGAGGCAGACCTCGTTCGTGTCCGTCTCCATCTTGATGGAACGGATAAGGTCGTCGTAGTCATCCTTGAATCCGCTTGAGATGATGGCGTAGTAGATGTTCCGCAAGGCCCGTCGTCGCTTGAGTTCCCGGCTCTGGGTCATCACGTACTCTCGGATGGCCCGGTCATCGGTCCCCATGCTGTAGCCGTCCTCACGGGTCTTGGCGTCCCAGAGAATGGCGTACGAGTTATCGAGCTCTAACGCCAACCCATCTGGTACCCGGCCACTCCCTTGACCGAGTAGCTTCGTGTCATAGCCGAGGACGGTGAAGGCGGCATGGATGCTCTTCTCGAAGGCTCTCGGCAAGCTGGTTCCCGACGCCTTGGCTGCGTCCTCCAAGCCGGGCTCGTTACGGGCCATGCTCGGCAAGATGGCGATAACCGGCGGGACATAGCTCTCGGGGAGTCGGGAGACGGACGTGGCGTCTATGACGGCCGGTGGTTTGGGCTGGGGCGTGGTCAGCCTTTCCGCGTCGCGGAGTGGCTTCGCATCGCCATAGGGATTCCCGCCCTTGAACCAGAAGACGTGCTCGACCCCGTAGAGGTCGAAGGGTCGGCCTGATGCTTTCGTGAAGAAGGCGGTGAGCTCTTCTTGGATGTGCTTGTAGGCGACGTAATCCACGGCGAGCTCGTCGCTTGGCTGCCAGAGGTTGAGGTCAATCATCGTGTTGACGCTGTTCGTGTAATACACGGGCCAGGTCGACCGGTCCTGAATCTGCCAGAAATAGGACAGGAAGAACGGGATGCTCCCGGGGTTGGGTCGCCCCTGCTTCGACCCTCCCCTCTCGACGAACTCGTTGCCGATTCGCCGCACGTAGCTGTGGAACGTCTTGATGCGGCTGCTGGCGATGTCCTCGACCGCGGGCAGGGCGACGGCGGCCTTGAGCTCCTGGTCACACTCGGCCTCATCGTCGGAGACGTTGACGACCATGTTGAAGAACATCTGGCCCTTGATGCCCTTGAACCCCCAGAACTCGTTCCGCTTGTTAATCCCGTCGATTCTCGACTTGAACTCGGCCAGAGGCGTCTGCCCACTGAGGTAGCTCTGGACGAGCGGTTTGAGCTCGGTCTCGATGAGCTTGACTCGGTCCTTGTCCAGTTCAGTCTGGATTTGAAGGGGCGTTCGTCCGTCTGGATTCGGTGGGGCTGCGAGATACTCCCGCATCACTTCAACGGCCCGATTGCTCTGCTCCGGTGTCAGCATGGCGTTGGCGACTCCGTTCCGGCGGGTTAGGCATTAAACCATAATTCACTCGATGCAATCGAGCGTAGTTTGGACGTTCCTGAGGTCATGGAGCTTCGTCGCCTTCGGGCTTTCGTGAGCCGCGATTTGCTGGACCTTCTCGATGGTCCCGCCGTTCCCTAGGTAGGCCGTGATTCCCGTTGCCCGGCACGTATGGCAGCAAATCCGCTCGGAGAGGCCCGCGGCCCTGGCCCTTCTCTTCACCATATCGAGGGCATTGTTCTGCCTCAATGCATGCGATGTGAGCGTGACTGATTTTCTAGGTGCCGAGCGGAACCACCAGGTTGACGACGGGGGTAGAGAACTTTCGTATACTGCTACCACAGCCGACGGACGTCGCCTTACCGCGAACTATGGGATTAAGTCATGCTGCCTCCGCTCGTGAAACTGGCAACAAGTGCGACACCCGGCGAAGCCAAGTATGTGTGTCTTGCCGGTGCTGGATTATCGAAGGACGCGGGGCTCCCAACGGCCTGGGATCTAATGCTTCAAACTGCTGCTGTCCTCCGTACCAATGAAGTAGACGACGGCACCGACTTGCAGACGTGGTTTCTTGGAAGTCGTTACAAAGACATGAAGTACTCCGAACTAATAGGAGGACTCTTCAGTACATCTGTAGAACAACAACAGTTCATACGCGAAAAGCTCCGGGCCAAAGAACCTGGCAAAGCTCACGTCCTTATCGCGGAACTAGCACGGTTAAAGGTACTCCGTTGTATCATCACGACAAACTTTGACGACCTCATTGAGCAAGCTCTTGCCAAGGTCGGATTGAGCGTCCAAGTCATATCGAACGACGACGACCTTGAGCACTCGGAGCCGCTCATCCACTGCAAGCAATTCCGCGTTTACAAGCCTCACGGAACTATGGGCGTTGGCCGGCTGCGGAACACCCCGGCTGACCTCCAGAAACTAACGGGACGAATGGAGAGAGAGCTTTCACGGGTCCTCAGTGACCATGGGCTCATGGTGCTCGGTTACTCAGGGTCGGATGAGAGCATTCTCCGGGTTTTTAGGAAAACAAAGCAGAGGCACTATCCGACGTTCTGGGTCAATCCGAGCGAACCACCGGACACCATTCCATCCCTCTTCCATGCTGAGGCGGGCACCTTTACGCACGTACCGTGCTCAGGGGCCTCCGCCGTCCTTAAGGAGTTGCTCGCGGTATACCATAAACTCGCGGCCTTGGCACCGACATCCGGTCTGCCTGCGTCGGTAATCGCCGTGACAGAAGCCATTCGCGACCGCCGCCCCGATGCGTCGTCGGGCGTTCGGTCCTTCATGGCCGAGCTGCTCGAAGAGCTTAAGAAGATTGCTCCGGAGTTCTCAGGTCCTGGTGAGCATGACGAGCTGTTAGTCGAGTCGTTGGAGAAGTCCATACCTCTATGTGTTGAATTCGCCAGTGTCGCGTCCACCATTGCCGTAACGAACGCCAAGGAAGCGTCCACCGCCCTTTATGAATCATTCGGGAATATAATCAGTGAATACTATTCCAACCCGTCCAAAGGCGGAGGAAGTTACTACACATATTCCTTTGATTTCTATAAATTCCTCGGACATGAGTTATTCGTCATATTTATAGCGTCGCTTATTCGTGAAGACCGCTGGGAAACGGTCGGCGAGTTACTGAGCGATGGCATTTATGCCAATAATTGCATCAATTATCAGCCGGGTATTGCTGGGTTCAATGACATTTCCGAACACCTTGACCTGCTTGAGCGTCGCAATCGGCGGCTAAACCTGAGGAGGATAAGTCTTCACTCCGAGATACTCACGAAACGACACACCGAGGGCGACTTGGCCAAGGTGACACCCCGCGAACAATTCACTGAGGCAGACTATTTTCTGTCCATGCGAGCGTTCGCTATCGCACAAGACGATATGTTCGAGTATTGGCGACCTTGGAGCGTTCTATATATGCCGGCGAATGGCCCAAAATTTCTTCTGCGTGCCAAGAGCAAGAAATACGCGGAGCGGCT
Organism: uncultured Planctomycetaceae bacterium; assembly: GCA_963833985.1. Lineage (GTDB taxonomy): Bacteria > Planctomycetota > Planctomycetia > Isosphaerales > Isosphaeraceae > Aquisphaera. The sequence goes on along the minus strand of CAWIAD010000002.1, from coordinate 2,120,497 downwards.
TCTTGGTCTCTTGGGCGTAAACGATGTAGAAGCTCTTAGGAAGCTCGTACCGGCCCATCGGCAATATCTCGCAAAGCTCTTTAACAGGGGCTTTTGGACCGTGCCTCCTGACAGTGACCCTCAGGAAATCGGCACTCAATGAACCCTTTCAACGTCCCATGCTGTTGACGTGTACCTGACAGGAGACTGCCTAGGTGCCGTGTGTTCTCACCGGCCGAGTCTAATCCGCTCGACGAGGTTTCGCGTGACGCCACGGCGGTTCCGCTTGTAAAGGTTTGTCGTCCGGACATCCGAATGCCCGAGAAGTGTCTGAATCTCATCGGTCGGAATGCCCTGCTCGTGGAGGTCCGTCTCAATCGCCACGCGGAAACTGTGCGGTGAGAACTTAGCTCCCAGGCCTGCCGTCTCGGCATGCCTCTGCATCATGCGGTAGATGTCGTTTCCGGAGATAGGGTTTTTCGTCAGCCGGCCGCTTCGTCTCAACGCGGTCCTGAAGAGATAGATGGGCTCAAATTCGTTTGTCTCGGGGTCTCGTCTCCGCCGCTCGTGCTTGATGCCGGTTCGTTCAAGGTACTCGTCGAAGAGAGTCTTCAAGTCGTGGGCAACGGGAATCTCCCGAGACTTGCCTCGCTTCTCGTCAAAGTGAAGCATCCACTGGTCCCGGGCCTCATAATAGTGCTCCCGCTCAAGGCCTGCCACTGCTCCGACTCTGGCCCCCGTGTAGGCAAGCGTCTTTATGATGAGCTGGTCTCTCAGGCCGGTCATCGTCGTCGAATCGATGACAGCGAGTAACGCTCGAAACTGAGTATCGGTGATTTCGGGCGTCTTGCCTTCGACGATTTCGTATCGGTCCGTCTCTGCCTCAGAAGCCGGATTGATAAGACAGATGTGCCGCTCGACTAAGATGCGGAAGTATCGCCTGAGTGCGGCAAGCGTCGCCTTCTTCTTTTCGGGCCCGCCCGAGAGTTGCGAGAGGTAGCGGCCGACGTCGCCGGCCATGATGCGGGGAAGGTCGAGCTGCTCCCGCTCGCACCATGCGAGGAAGTGGCGCACCGAGCGGGCGTAAGCTCTGCGTGTGTGGTCGTTCCGCAAGCGGCCGTCAAAGAAGTCAGTCCACGCCCGGGCGGGTCTCCCGGCCCGGATGACCAGGGCGGGAAGCTCGTCTGGCCTTCGACCTGGTGGGCCACCTTGCTCTATAACGACTAAGTCAGTGGACACGGGCAAAGCTCCTTCGTCACGGCCACCACGGGTCAGAAGCCCACCGAAGAAACGGCTCTCGGTGCGAGGGGCTCCAGAGTCGCAACGCTTCCATCACGTCAAAGCGGCCACACTTCCACTCGGTCGAAGGGTCCCACACATTCAAGAGAAACTGAGCGGTGACTCGCTCACCATGCGAGCGAGGGCCGTTGCCCCAAGCGTCTAGTTCCACGGCATCCCTGGGCTCGACTCCCAAAGCGTACCGCATCGAGGGGAACGTCAGAGCAAACGCGGTCATTCGTGCTCGAAGGGCCTGCTCTTCTTCGGCCAGCTTATCCTTCAGCGAAATCACGTTGGCGGTCATGGTCATCCTTGGATTGACTACGACTACCTCCCAGCGAATCTGCGTGCCTTCCTGTCGATGTTCTTTGCTCCTCGCCTCTCGGCTCGACCAATCTTGCGAGAAACATAATCCTTGGCCCTCGTAGTCATCGACCGCGGCACTGGAATCCCGGCTTGACGCATCCTCTGGTGAGCCCACTCCTCGGCCTCGTGCTCCTGGACGTGAATCGGCTTTTGTCCTCGAAGGTCCAGGGCAAAGTGAGCACACTCGTGAAGGAAGATGTAGAGGGCCTTCCTGGTCTTGGGCACCGGTGCTTCCATCAACCCGCTTCCGCTTCTGACGTGGGCTCTTCCTGACAGACTCCGACGAATCTTAATCGCCCGCACCGTGTCCGGCGTATTCGCCAAGGCACACTCATAGCAACGCTCCCGCATGAGTTCTCGGCCTGCTGCTAAGCGGTCAAGTGAGTCGTCGGCCATGGTCCTCCCTAGTGGTTGATTAGCAACAAGGAAGCGAGCCCTTAAGAACCTGTTGAATAGCCTTCTTGGCCCCGTCAATTACCTCGGCCATATCCTCACCATTTGCGAGCAGCCCGTGCCCGTCGTCCCAATCCTCAATCTGCCCGATTGGTCCCGTCTCGGGTCGAAGATGACGTCTGCCCCGTGACCGTTATCGTCCCAATTGGCTAAGAGGTCCTCGTGAATCTCCGTCTTGAAGCGTCTCTCGTGGTACATGCTCCTCCGTGGCCGGCGGGGTGTTCCGTAGGCTCTCGTTACTGGCCCTAGGCAGTCTCGACCAGGGTGATGTGAAAGGGCTTATCCCAATCGCAGCAATTTGATTGGTCGTCTGTGTCGGTGCAAATCACCCGCCAAAATACCTTATAGACATTCCCTTCATCATCCGCGGCGTGTGCCTCGTAGGTCTCGCTGTCGTCGGAGACATACGCATCCTGGGTGAGCGTTACGGTGAGTCCGTCTAGCGTTACCGTGTCCATGGTCCTCCGTCGCTGGTCACTCGTTGCGTGGATGTTCTACCGGAATTCTAATGCATGATAAAGGCGGCTTATCAGACGGTCGCCTGTCAAAGACCGTCTACTGCGGCACCTATCCAGATCTGATAATGGAACTTTTCAAGGAGCCCCGAGGTTGGCCGGACCCAAACGGAAAGCCCTTCAGCTGGTCCTAACCGGGAGATTCTGACGAAATCGCGAGTCCGAGTTTTCAGTGGATTGGCTTGGCGATGACCTCGCTTGACTTTGAAGTTTGAATTCGAGGAATTCCGTCAGATCCTTGGCTATCATCCGTTCGGCCCGTTTGAACCACCGGGATTGAGCTCGGAGCATTTCAATCACGTCCCCGAAGGAGAATTCCCCCACGAACGGGGATTGGGGCAGACGCTTGAGTTTCTCCGCGTGTGGAATGGCCTTCCGGAGAGCACTCGGATCTCGGTATCGCTGGACGAGCGGATGGCCTTTCCTGGGGGAGAAGACCAGGACGATCAGATCCTTCTCGGGCTGAGAGAACAGGCGACTGCCACGGTCGTAATAGCCGGTCTCCAGCAGTCCGACACGGATGTTCCGGATCAATTGGTCGCTAGGGAAACCTGATCGACCGTCGTCCCCTGAGACACTCTCGGAAAGGTCCGACAGATACTTGGCCTCGATGAGTACCGTCGTCGGGGGGTTCTCCCAGGAGATAGTCAGGTCCACCTGTGTTGACCCCTCACTCCAGGGGAGAAGTTCGGAGGGAAAACACGGGCGGTTCTGCCAGGGTTCGATGCGGAGGTTCCGGAAATGCTGACGTCGAAAGCGTGGTGCTCTCAAGGAGAGATTGAGCAGGTCTGGGAGCCACCACCTGGGGGGAAGAACTCGAAGAGTCTGGGCCAAGTGTCCCGTGATGACATCCTCGCTGGTGGGGCGGACGATGAGCGGACAGCGGATCTGGCCCGAGCGGGCCTGAGAACAGATTCTGCCCCCCTTGCCGAGCATCTCAGTCAGCACGGGGAGCCCTCCTCGATCATATGAACTTGAGAATTCCCGGGCCCCGAGTTCACCGGGCCGGTCCACTCCCGACATTCCCGGAAGAATGAACAGCCCGAACAGTTCATCGGCGACTCCTGCGGATAGAAGATCTCGGCTTCGACGGCTTGTTCCACGACCTCGACCAAGTCCCCCAACCGTCCGAAATCCGAGATCGTTCGGATGGCGTCGATCTTCTGGAGCCGGGGAGCTTTCGTCTTGATCAGCACGGTCAATTCGACGATCGGCTCCTCGCCGGTCAACTCAAATAGGGCATGAGCGTAACAAGTTGGCTGGAGAGAAACGGCCACTTCAGACTCCGAGTAAGCTCGTCCCGAGGTCTTGATCTCGATCACTTTGAGGCTGTCCGGTTGATCTCGGGTGATCATGTCGGGGATGACCAGGAGCGGCTTCTCCAGGACATTGCCTTGCGAGGTGACAAGAGGAGTCAGCATCGGTTGTTCGATGGCGAGGATGTTGGTTGGTGGCGGTGCCTTGAGGTAAGTTTCGATCAGGGCCACTCCGAGGGATTGGTTGTCCTCCCTCGACCTGTCACCGGTGTGAACGATCTTTTCTTGGCGGGATTGTTGATCCCAGGTTGTGACAAAGACGTCTTCGACTTGGCGGTTCAGGACGGGTTCGTGGGCCTTGAGCCGACCATGGTAGAAAGCCAGTGCCGCATGGACTGACGATCCGAGTACCTGGGCGTCGGAGATGGTCTTTCTCGGCAACTTGAGAACTCGCTCGAAATAGAACTGGAGCGGGCACTTCAAGTACTGGCTGATGGAGGAATAGGACCAGTGCGGTCTATTAGATTCATGAGGCATCGCGGGGCTCCTAATGAAATGGGGACGGAGGCGTTGCTCCTGTCCCCTTGGTGAGAGTCGTAGAGATGGTTGACCTGATCACCGGCGAGGTCGGTTGGATTCGGATTCTTCGCCGCTGAGTTGGTCGATCACCTGCCCGGCTTCCTTCTTCGTGAGGTCGTAAGGCGTGCAGCGTCGACCAATGATGCCCTCGATGATGCCTTCCAGCTTGGCCCCGAACAACTTCTGTCGCTTGGCCAAGGTCTGGAGGAACTGGACCTGTTTGTTTGTCGCGGGCTCTTCGTTGCGGGGTTTGCCATTCCGATCGGAGTTGGAATGGTCCGGCTCAGCGTTCTGGCGACCATTGGACCGGTGGCTGTCTTCCGACTGGGACTGAGACTCGGCGTCGCGACGGGCCATCGAATTGACAGACTGGCTCTCGGAGACCTGGCGGTCCAGAGCATCTTCGGCCACATTGTAGAGCTCCCGAATTCGTTCGATGACGGCTTCGGGATCATCGAGAGTGGCCAGGATCTCGCCCTCCAGGTTGAGGCTGAATCCGGTTGAATTGAAGTTCTCCGACATCTTGCGGGAGAGTCCGACGTTGGCTTTGAGCATGGTGCAGATTCTCGAAAAGAGGTTGAGTGGGCGTTCTTGATCTCGACAGACTTGGTACCCCGCTCGATGCCTCGGGACTTTGAACCCCAAAGTGTCAGATTGACGCCGAACGGGGATAGAGTAGGTTTCAGTTCTTGGCTGCCAGCTCGAGAGCTAACTCGAAGGCTTGGTGTTTCAGCCGCGACCCCGAACCAAACCAGGCTGACTCGAGGCGGTTGGCAGCTCGATCTAGCTCCGTCTTGGCTCTAGTGGGCCGGAGATGATCTACGTACTCAGTGACGGCGTTGAGAGCGGCCCAAGTGGTTCCCCGGATCTGGGGGATTTCCTGACCTCGGCCATGTTCGAAGAGCTGAAACAACTCATTGCGTACATTCTCGGCCCGGGTTCGATTGCCTTCTTCGGGATCGGGAACCAGGGCTTTGAAATAGCCCGAGACTTGGGCGTATGTGGGTTGATGGCGGGCCAAGAGGTCAAACTGTCCGGCCAGGTCGTCAAAATAACGGGCTGCGATGCCCAGGACTTCGCGGGCCTGACGGATTTTCGATGTAAGATCGCCCTGGTGGCGAATGCTGATGCCTTCCCCCTGACCCTCTCGGTCTGCCATCGCCAACGTGTTAGCACACACAACGCGGATGGTCGTGAAGAAGACCCGGAGGCAGGAAGACCCATCGTGGCTGTTAGAGAGAAGGAGATACTTCTCGGAGATATCGTCGCTGAATCGGACCCGGATGTGACCGGGGAGCTTGGCCAAGAGCCAGATCTTTTCGCCTTTCCTCAAAGCACCCGCAGTGTGATACCGGAGGCCTCCGTCGGCAACCACGGCATCGAGAAACGAGAAGCAATCGCGGTTTTGGATCGGCACGTAAGAGTTGCCGACGACCCCGAGAACGTCATTGGAGTCGGTCCGTATGGCCCCTTTGCGACCCGGGACGAGGACACCGTCCTTGGTGAAGAGGTCTGACAAGACAACCTCGTAATCCAGGCTTGCGGCTGTGATGGCGTCCTTCGCCGTTGCCGGGGAATCGAGACGCGTTCCCAGCCCGTGCCAGGGGACCTCGTCAACGTACATCATTGCCGCTCGGCCATTCTGGATGCAGAGTTCGTGAGCCAAGATGATTCTCCTGATGAGGGTGACCGGTTCAGGTGGGCCAAGCAGACGTTCTTTGGCCTCATCAAGAGCTACCCCGCGGAGGAGCGAGCCACGCCGCGACTGAGTTCGTGGATCGGCAGGCGGAAGAGGTCGGCGAGCGGGGAAAGAACGGTTGTCGTTCACCGTCCAGAAAACCCGATTACGTTGAGCTTTCTCCACGAGATGAATTCGGACTCTCCAATGTTCGTCAGGAATCCGTAGGAAATATCGGAGTGGTGGGTAAGACGGGTTCATAAGGATCAAGTGGGCTGATGATCGCCGATCATGACACCAATGTGGTTTTCGTTGCCGATAGCCTTGAGGGGAGGTTCCCCGACCTCTTTAGGGGCTTGAAGTCCATCCTGACGGACCACGGCATTCCTCTGAGGATCATCCCAGGGACTCGCGATATTTGGTGCCGGGATTACATGCCGATCCAGGTGGCCGAGGATCGGTTCGTGCAGTTCAGATATGAGCCTGATTATCTGAGGGGGAAGTACCGCCATCTGAGACTGGACGGAAAGATCGGACCAACCCTTCCCTGGGTGAAGAACTGCGTCCAGTGTGACATCGTCCTCGACGGTGGGAACGTGGTGAAGTGGACCAACAAGGTCATCATGACCGAGAAGGTCTTCGTCGAGAATCCTCGGTGGCACCGCCGAGAGCTTATAGCTGAGCTTGAGAGGCTGTTAGAAGTGGACCGGGTGATCCTGATCCCTCCGGAACCTGGTGATGTGACCGGACACGCGGATGGCGTGATTCGGTTCGTGGATGAAGAGAACGTATTAGTGAATGACTACCGGCAGATCGATTGCAACTATCGGCGGAAGCTGCTTCGTAGGGTAAAGCGGGCTGGATTGAAACTCGTTGAGATGCCCTACCGGCCGGATTCGGGGGCACATGAAGGGATGCCCTCGGCAATTGGAAACTATGTGAACCTCCTGCGACTCGAGAGGATTCTCATCATGCCCATCTACGAGTTGCCCGAAGACGAGTGTTCTCGAAGGGTAGTTCGTCGCAACGGCTTGATTCCGACGGTCGAGTCACTAAATTGCCGGCGGCTCGCGGTTTTTGGTGGTGCTCTGAATTGCGTGACCTGGCAATACAAGACCGCAAACAAGTCAGCAAATACATTAATCGTTTGATTTCAAGTCTCTTATCGATGGGCCCTTGGCTTTGCCCCGATGGTTCATCAGCGATCAACGAGCCCCCCTGGAACCCCGAGCCTTGAAAAAAGCGGCAGTTCGGCCATCCACCCATTGGGTGCCGCCAAAATAAGAGATAGGATGAGAAGCTGGTCAATGTCTGCGGGCCGCTCGGAGTAGTCTCCTTCCAGAGCATGGTCTGACCGGAATCCTTGCCCAACCTAGGGGTTCGGGACGGTCCGAGATCGTCCATGGATTCCGGATTACCAGTCATCAGATGTAAAGACCTCGTAGGAATCGACTGTCAGGCCATGCTCTATTAGATGTGCATGCGTCTGTGGCGGATGTCGAGTTCTTTGATCGGATTCATTAAACCTTTGGTTACTCATGAAGGGTCAACACGATTCGACGGAGCTACTTCCAGGAACAGAGGTGATCGCACGTGGTCTCCGTTGGGAGGTCGTGTCAACCGAGAGTCTGGGCCAGGAGACGCTGTTTCGTCTTCGCGGGCTCGAGAACGCTGTCCTCGGGAAGGAATTCGATCTTCTCTCTCCGTTCGAGGAGATCGAACCGGTTCGGCACAAGCTCCGCCCTGAACGTGCGGCCCCGTTGATCAACTGGCTCGTCTATCACCAAGCGTTCCTCCTCGAACAGGCCCTGGGACCGACCGCGTTACTCGCCGTCCAACCGGGACGCCTCCGGATCGAGCCCTATCAGCTCGTTCCAGTTCTGAGGGCGATCCGCAGCAGCAGAGTCAGGTTGCTTCTTGCCGATGCCGTCGGACTGGGTAAGACCATCCAGGCCGGTCTGATCATCACTGAGCTCGTCGCACGACGGCTTGCTCACCGGGTCCTCGTGGTCTCTCCCGCAGGCCCACTGCTCGAACAGTGGCATCTCGAGATGGCTCAACGCTTCGGGCTTCGACTGGAAGTCATCGACAGGTCGAAGCTCGAGGAGATCCGCAGGAGCACGGAACTCGGCTCGAATCCGTTCGACTTCATCCCCCTTGGCCTCGTTTCCGTCGACTTCCTGAAGCAAGAACGGATCCTCGATCAGCTCGATCGTGCCAGCTACGATATTGTCGTCATCGACGAAGCTCACCATTGCACGGACACCGGCAACATCCAAAACGCCGAGGATTCTCAGAGACGAGGCCTTGCCGAGGTTCTGGCTCGTCGATGTGACTCCCTGCTCCTCTTGACGGCTACGCCTCACGATGGATTTGACCGTTCGTTTTCTTCGCTCTGCGAACTTCTCGACCCGTCACTCGTGGATGGTCGCGGATCTCTTCGGGGTGAGCGATACCGTAACCACGTGATCCGGCGACTGAAAAAGCACATCATCGATCCCCAGACCGGGGAACAACGATTCAGGGATCGCATCGTCGAGCCAACCCCGGTCATTCCGGACCCGAAGAAATACGGCAAGTTCGTCGAGTTACAGCGGAATCTCCTCGACTTGATCGCACCGGAATTGAGACGGGCGTTTCGCTCGAAGCGATATGCGGACGTGCTTGCCTTCATCTCGCTTCTCAAACGGAGCGTTTCGACGGTCGCGGCCCTGAGGTCAACGCTTCAGGTCGTCGCCGAACGGTTTCAACATATCATCTCCGAGACTGCTGAAGCCCAGGAGAGTCGCCGCCAGAGGATCAAGACGCTCCGAGATTATCAGAGGAAGCTCGACCGGTTCGGCATCCTGAGCGTCGAGGAGGAGCAGGAACGAAATCTCCTCGAAGCTGAGGATCTTGCTCAACAACTCGCGGCACTCCAACGCGAGACCAGAAGCGGGTCGCGTCAGCTAACCAAAGTCTCCGATATCGTCGAGAAGCTCGATGAAATGATCGGCTTGGCTGAAACCTGCCTGCACAAGGACCCGAAGATCGATCGCGTCAAGGACGTGATCGCGGAGATTCGCAAAGCCGAGCCCCGGGCGAACATCCTGATCTACACGGAGTACGTCGACAGCCAGAGAGCCCTCGCGGAAGCTTTGCATAACACTCCGGAGATCGGGCAGGTCGTGACCATGAGTGGACTCGATGGAGAGAAAGCACGAGGCTCCATCACCGAGCAATTCCGGAGCCGGGACAATCTGATCCTCGTCAGTACGGATTCCGCTGCGGAGGGCCTGAACCTCCATCAACGATGCCACCACCTGCTCCACCTGGAGCTGCCCTTCAACCCGAACCGTCTCGAGCAACGTAACGGGCGAATCGACCGCTATGGCCAGCGGCTGGACCCGATGGTTCGATACTTGTTCCTGCGGGGGACCTTTGAAGACCGCATCCTGCTCCGGCTGATCGCCAAGTATGAGCGGATGCGATCCAGGCTCACCTTTGTGCCAAACACCTTGGGGCTCTCTTCGTCGACGGACGCAGGCCAGGAGCGTTTGTTGAAGGGGATCATGGACGATGATGCGAAGCTTTTCAAGGAAGACCCGACACTCTTCGACTTCAAGAGCGAAGAGGAAACTCCTGTTGCCGACGAGGCAACCAAGGAACTCCTGGAAGAGATTGACCGCAGCTTGAAGGGATTCGAGCAGGCTGCAAAGACAAACGTCTGGCTCGGAGATGCCGGCTTGAATGCTGAGACGACGCTCGTCGAGGAGGCCGGAGAAGCCCGGAAACAGGGGAACAGGGCCGAGAACGTGGATCTCGCGAGGTTTGTCGTGGATGCGGTGCTACTCGATGGGGGGGATCTGGTCGAAGGGGACACTCGCAAGCCCGTGTTCACCCTTCGCGTCCCTCCGGCCTGGACCTATGGGCTCAACCAGTTACCGGGCTACGATTCGGAGAAGAGACTGATCCGACTCACGACCAACATCGACATCATCACCGATCCGAACGGGGACGAAGTGGGTTATCTGGGTCGAGCACACCCCCTCGTGCGGCGAGCTCTTGATCGCGTGCGAAACCTGTCATTCGGTGGGATGAGCACGGCCAATCAGGATCCGAGAGCGAGTGTGGCCAAGGCAGACGTGAAGGAACCAACACTGCTCTTCACCTACCTGGGAAGGGTCTCGAGCCGGAATGGTCGTGAGTTCGAGCGAGTTCTCACGGTGAAAACGACCAGGGATGGGGGGACCGTGCTCATGACCGCTGCTTCGGAATGGTCTGCCCTTGCCGACCCAAGCAAAGCCGTCCGGACGACCGGGATCTGGGAGGAGCATTTCAAGGATTGGTACGAGCAGGCCCAGGATAAGGCGACGAAGTCCGTTGCGGCAGGATTCAAGCCTCTCGCTGAGCTGTTCACTGACGAACGCAGCAAGAGCCTCAAGAGCGAGAGTCACGCCCATAAGGACTGGCTGAAGAAGCGTGCCGAGGAGCTCACTGGTTCAGTGGACTCGGTCCAATCACGGCAAGGAGAGCTCTTCGGAGCGGACGTTGATGAAGCAACATTCGACACCCCTGCCGCCGAGTGGGCCTCGATTACTGATCCCTCGGAGCGGTTAGCAGCTTTCGGCAGCGATCGTTCGCAGCGGCCTTCGCAGCGGAGCGAGGCTGACGGCGTCTTGCGGATCTACAAGCAGCGGTCCCGTAGTCTCGAGATGCTTATGGACCTTCGTCCTCCCGAGGTCATCCTCCTGGGAGTCCTCATGCTCGTCCCGGAGGTGAAGCATGCCTCTTGACCTGTCGGACTGCCAATTTCTCGGTCCCGCTCTGCCCGAGCCTTTTGTCCGCTTCGAGCTGGAGAAGGAACTCACCAATCGGAAGCTGATTCCGAAGAAGATTGGGGACGAGGGGAAGAAGATCCGCAGCCGATGGGACGTTTACCGGAGGCATCTTCAAGAACTCGCCGCGAGTGGCGGACCGCTTCGTGTTCGAAACAAAGTGATCGAACCCCTGATTGATTTGCTCGGTTACCAGAGCTTGGTTGCCACGGATGACGTACAGACTCGCGAAGACCTTGAGTCGGGTGGCAATCTCCTGGTCTCGTCCGCTGGAAGCGAAAAGCTACGAGTCTGGACCACGTCGTTCAATGAGGATCTGGACTCCCCTGCCAAGAGGGGACGTGCCTATCGCTTCAGTCATCTGCGGATCGCACAGCGTGTGCTCCTCACAACCGGTGAGAGGATGGGCATTCTCACGAACGGGGTGGAGCTTCGCCTCCTGATCTCCGATCCTGCCCGGCTCGACTCTCAGATCATCGTCTCCTTGGACCCGGGCTGGAAGCGACACCGGGAGATCCCGGATTCCTTCCTCCTTCTTCTGGCACTTGGCTGCCCCCAGGGAGTGAATGCCTTACCCGAGATCGTGGACAAAGCCCGACTTCAGCAGGCTCGGGTGACGAAAGAACTTCGAGTTCAGGCACGAGAAGCGGTTGAGCGATTCATTCAGGAGGTCATTGATCATCCCGAGAACCGCGACTGGTTCAACACTCACCCCGACCGGTCGGCTCTGGCCAAGAACCTCTGGCACGAGGGGCTCATCACCGTCTACAGGCTTCTGTTTATCCTCAAGCTGGAGTCGAGCGACGACCCCGCTCGTTCGTTCAGCTTCGCGTCGATGAGCCTTTGGCGGAACTCGTTTTCACCCAGCATGGCCCTCTCGGCGTACGCACGGGATGTCCTCGAACGGGGCCTGGAAACCGGTCGGCTCCTGGAATCGGGGCTCCGCAACCTGTTCCGGATGTTCGAGCGTGGTCTTCAGTGCACGGAGCTCGTGGTGAAGCCGCTGGGGGGTAAACTGTTCGGTCCCGAAGCGACTCCCATCCTGACCGAGCGTGCCTGGGGAGAGCGGGCCGTCGCATGGTTGCTCGACCGATTGCTCTGGACCCCGAAGAAACGCGGGAGCGAGACCCGAGAGCGAGTGCATTACGGCTCCCTTGACGTCGAGGACCTCGGGCGTGTCTACGAGGCCCTGCTCGAGCTCGACCCCGGGATCTCGACAGATTCGATGTGCCGGCTCCGTCGGCAGAAGCTGGAAGTGGTTGTACCCTTCGCACAGGGAGAAAAGTACCGCCCGGCTCGTCCCGTCGATCAGGACCTTGCGGAAGGACTGGAGACGGAGGATGACGAAACCGAGCCCGACGAAGAGGAGGAATCGAACGGGCGGGCCAAGAAGACGAAGGTCCTCTGGATCGAGGAGATCCCACCTCGCCGGTTTTACTTGCGAGTCGGCCTGGGACGGAAGTCGAGTGGCTCCTATTACACGCCCCATTCCTTCGTACGGTTCCTCGTGCAGGAGACGCTCGGGCCGCAGGTTGAAGAACGAAGTCCACAGAACGACCCCAATCCGCTCGAGCTCCTAAAGCTCAGGGTTCTCGACCCGGCCATGGGAAGTGGGCATTTCCTCGTGGAAGCCTGTCGTTTCCTCGGGGAGAAGCTCTACGAAGCGTGTCGTTCCTGCGATGAGAAAGCCCTGGAAGCGGAACGAGAGGCCGAGTCAGCCAAGACCGACGAGAAGCGGGCAGCAGCCTTTGAGGCCGGTCAAAGCTGGCGACAACGAATCATTGACGTTCCCGATCCTGATGATGAGTTGGCGAAAACCGAGTTCGCACCTCGAGAGAGCAGGGATGAAGCTCTTGAACTGGTGACAGGCTACCTGCCCAGCAAGTCATTATCGCCCGGAGTCTCGACCGCCCGAGCACAGGCCATTTGTCGCCGCTTGGTCGCGGTGCACTGCCTTTATGGGGTCGACAAGAACCCGCTCGCCGTCGAGCTGGCCAAGCTCGCTCTGTGGCTGGAGTCGCATGCCGAGGGAATGCCGCTGACCTTCCTCGATCACCGTCTAGTCATTGGAGACTCGCTGACTGGTCCGTTCTGGGACAAGCTGCTGTTTCGACCCGGCAAACCGGATACTCCGCTGGAGGACCTCTTCAGCCAGGGGATTTACGCCAAGCTCCAGAAGGTCCTGAATCAGGCCCTCAGTCTGGTCCGCCGGCTGGAAACTTCAGTCGGGTCGGACCTCGCGGAGGTACAGGAAAAGGAGGCGGTCAAGGCCCAACTTGATCAGGCCCTACTTCCGTTCCGAATCGCAGCTGCAGCTTGGGCGGGCGGAGTTATGCTGGGAACAGATAACTGCGATGACCGTTCGTACGCTGACTTGCTCAGGACTATCGGCGACACTGGCAGACTTCCTGAAGCCTTGGAATCGGACCCCCTCCGTCGGCAGATTGCTCGAGGTTTGGGGCTCGATGACGTTCCCGACGATCGTGGAGTCTTCCGAAAGGCCGCAACCTCACCGCAATGCGTTCCAGCTCTGTCCTACGACCTCACTTTCCCCGAGGTCTTCTATCCGCTCGGCGTTCCTCACGGACGTCAGGGTTTCCACGCCGTTCTGGGAAACCCGCCCTGGGACAGGATGTTACCCGCGGATAAAGAGTTCTTCGCTGGATTCGAGTTCGCAATTCTCGATGCTCCAACCAAGCGTGAACGGGCAGGTATTCAGAAACGACTGCTGTCGAGTCTCAGCATCAAGGCTCAATACGAGCGATATTTGTCGGACTTTCGTTCCATCGAGAACATTCTCGACAAGCTCTTCGCCTTTCAGGTAGTCGAGATCAATGGAGAGAAAACGATCGGCAAGCAGGATGCTTTCCGCGTCTTTCTCGAGAGAAACGCACAGCTCTTGAAGACTGATGGATGGACAGGTGTCGTTGTGCCGTCGGCCTTTCATGCAAACGAGGGAGCAACCGGCATTCGACAACTCTACTTGGGCAGAATGGCCCTAAAGCACTGCTACTCCTTTGAGAACCGCCGTAAGCTCTTCGAGATCCATTCGAGTTTCAAGTTTGCGACGGTCGTCGCTCAGGCAGGACTCCCAACGGACTCCGTTTCCTGTGCCTTCTATCTACACGATGACGAATGGCTTTTCAGTGATCGCAGAGAGCGTGAACCGCTTCAATACGACATTGGGTTCATCCGTCGCACTGGTGGCGATTACCTGAGCCTGTTGGAGCTCCGCTCGACTAAGGATCTGAGAGTCGCCGAGACCTGCTTCGCTCATGGAGAACCATTTGGGCAAGTTTGCGAACGGTTGGGTATTCGGCTCGGTCGAGAACTTAACATGACGGATGACGCATGGCGATTCACGCCAACCATCGATATTCTGCCAAATGCTGAGGACACCCGAGATCCTGCGATCGCTACGCAAGTCATCGAACGCGGCTACCTTGTGCTACATGAAGGAAAAACATTTAGGCAATACGACGATCACTGGGGTGCTGCTCCAAGGTATCTGGTCGCAACATGGAAGCTGGAGGATAGGCCGATTATCCTGCGGAGGGCACGGCACTTTCGAGTCGGTTTCCGGGATATCGCTGGGCCCGGCGACGAAAACGTCGCGATATTCAACTTGCATCCACCAGGAGTAACGACAGGGCACACTGCTCCGCTCGAGGCAGAACCTTTCAATAGGCCTAACAGCGTTGCTCTTTGGGCTCTCGCTATTCTGAATAGTTACTGTTTCGACTGGCTACTTCAGTTACGCGTCAGATCTCATCTGAACCTCTTCATGTTGCTGGCCACTCCTGTCCCTTCAGGAAACTTATCGGTCTTGATAGCTCACTCGGCCCTCCGTCTAAGCTGCAATCACGCCGGGTATTCCCAACTCTGGCGTGAGCAACTCACCGATTTTTGGCGTGAGCCGAACAGGCGGCCATGGACCTGGCCCGTACTAGACTCCGTTGATGAGCGATGGCAGGTCCGTGCCGCAATCGACGCCGTCGTCGCCACCGCTTACGGCGTCTCACGCGATCAGTACATCCACCTACTCTCGACCTTCAAACACACGAGCTACCCCAAGACCCCCGACCTCTGCATGGCCATGTTCGACGAGCTGAAGGTCATCGGTCTTGAGGCCTTCACCAAGAAACATGACCCCTATTGGGACATCCCGCTGAACGAGAATCTCCCCCAGCCGGTCATCGAGTTGGATACCCAACAAGGGGCAAGTGAACGTACCGAGGTTGACTCCTTTCGTCTGACAGATGGGCCGAGACGAAGACGAAAAACGAAGGAGAGATGAGCCTTGCTGCACAGGAGTCCTTGGACGGAGGAAGAGTCGGGTTCGGCACGCAGGGGCCTCAAAAAAAGTCAGGCAATCGCATTCAGAAGAATGGTTTAAAAGTTTATGGGATACGACTTGGGAAGTGATCCATGGTTCGCCCTAATTACGCTGAAACAGTTGTAGAACGTATCATCCGGATTGTCGGCAGATATTGGAGAAGGGTGAAATACCAATGGCTGAACACTGATTTGTGGACTGACCTAGGAGTTGCGGGTGCACTCTTCTTGGCAGCTTTCCTCATCTCGCAGGTTCTTCCGGCGGAGAGAAGATCGCCCGTTACACCGGGATTGATTCTCTTGGCCTTCGCCGCCGTAGTTCCACCGGTGCTCATGACTTGCAGCTTCCTCAAAGTTCTCAAGTACCTCAAAGCCGAGGTCGCTTATGAGGATCTTCGGGCGAGTGCACGCCCCAGGATTTCCAGGTATTTCGCGTGGCTCCTGCGATTTCCCTGCACGGCGGTCGTCTTATTTTCCATCTTCGTTGGTGTTCTCCTAGCCGCACTGGGACTTGCCGCATATGGGCCGGCCTTACGGACGAATCTAATTCAGGCCGTTGCTCCTCTGCCACCCGTGACAGTGGTCCTTAGCAAGCTCGTGTTAGTTTTGGGAATCCCCAGGGATGATGCATGGCCGACGTGGTCGATGTTCCTTCTCTCTTCCTTCTACTCGGCAGTCGTCATTGCTCTCGTCCTCGCTTGGTTCCAGCGGGGAAAGCAGCGACAAAACTATGTTGCCAGCCTGTTCACGGATGAGCCAAGACTCGGTACACCATATGCAGCTCACTCTGAGTTTAGCGATGGAACGGTGCCCGAGCCGCATGAGGTCGTGCTGCTCATGAAGGCAGAGCGAATCGGTGCAGTCGCCTTACCCTATCTCCAGGTCGAGCTGTCCGGTCCGGAATGGACACCGACTACGTCGTCACCCGATTGCTGCCGTGGTGCGATTGCTGCTTTAGAGAGGATATACACCCAGCGTATCGGCGTCGGAGAGGTCGTGCCCGCCAATCCTGAAACTTGTTGGAAGTCTGAACCCGCTGCGAGCGATTGGATTGCCGGCTGGCTCCTCGACCACCTCGGGAAGTTGCTCGAGCTGGATCGATCGCAGCCTGACTCTCATTCTGATCATCGGCTAGCAGAGGCAGTTGAATCGACCGCTGCTATGATCGCCAGTGGGCAATCTCTCCCATCTCGGCCAGCACCGGGCATACGCGGAACATATCAAGACAGAGAGAGGGGGGAGAGGCTTCGTGGTTACCTCCGAGATTTGTTCGCCAGATCACCGAACCGCCCAGTCCTTTTGATCGCTGCCTGTCAGGCTGCAGAGTTTCTCGGGCAAGAGGAGGATCTGAGGTTGCTGGATGAGCAGACTCGACATCTCGACGTCCAGGCAGGATTCACTCTCAAGCAAACCGACCGAATCCTCCAGTCCCGTGATCGTGTCCTTACTCGGGAACCTATACGATCAAGGTTGGCGAATGACCTTGGCTCCCGTGTTAAGAAACTTGGACTAGAACCTGTCCCGGCCCTGCCAGGCCAGCCGTTGAGATTCCGGAGACCATCCGACGGTGGGCTCATGGTCTTGGTTGCCTCTGGTTCCTTCATTCGGGGTGACGATCACAGCAACGTGACCTCGCCGATGCGTAGAGTCCACGTCAGCAGCTACTTGATCGATGTGGACCCCGTCCCCCAACAGGCTTTCGACAGGTGGCTAAAGCAGCATGGTGGAATACTACGTGTTGAACGGGGATTCTTCCCTGTACAGGTGCGACCCGGTGATTTAGTTACTGATCATGAATATGCGAGCCATATCACCTGGTTCGCGGCTCAAGCATATGCTCGGGGGGCGATTGAAGGTGGACACTTGCCCACAGAAGTACAGTGGGAGAAAGCGGTCAGGGGAGTAGAGGATGAGCGTCGTTATCCGAGTGGCGAGGTTTGGGTAGAGGGTGCTCTTTCGCCGTTCGGGATACGTGCCTGCCACTTGCTCGAGTGGACAATGGATGTGTTTCACGAGGAGGCCTACCGCCGCTTTCCATCCATCTTCGATCCTTTTGTCGAAGCGACCTCCAGCAGGGAAGATGAGGCACTTCGTGTCGTGCGTGGCCGGTCCCCTGAGAAACCTCTAGCTGACTTCGGTCTTGTCAACCGATCGGCAATGGAACCTTTGACAGGAGCCTTCACCGTGCCAGTCGGCTTTAGAGTCGCCGTAGGCTTGTCAAAGCGGGGCGAAGCATGAACTTATCTGATGTGACCACCGGTCTTCGCAACCTTCCCCTGTCTCAATACTTGCTACGTGGTTCAGTTGCCGCAGCTCAATATGACGTACTTCGACTACTGCAGGACGAACAAGCAGCTGTCGCCCCCGTTCTTGGCGGGCCGTTCCGAGTGTTCAATCTAGACCGAAAGGAAAGGGATCTTCTCGCCTTGGGAATGACCCGAGATTCATTCCTCCAAGAGCTAAGCAAAGGGATAGAGGTTTTTGATATTGAACCGACAACCGACAAAGGTCGCTCTATCATCGGATCGATTGCAGGTGGCCAGATCGAGGTTCGGTTATTACTTGATCCAGAACTCCCTCCCGGCAATGACGTCGTCGTGCTTGGTCAATCCGACTGGACTCTGCAGTGCGTCCGCAGAAACACACTGGGCTGCCCCTCTGGATTCGGGCGAGTCGACGCTCGGTGGGACAGATGGAGGCATAACCAGGCTCCTTTGGATGGGAACGCTGAAGCACTTCTCAGAGATCTGGTTGTGCTGCAAAACCGCGTGCACGAAAGATCGGACCAGATCCAGATCGTGAGACGGCAGCTTGACGGCGATTCCCCGGAGCTTTCAGAACGGATAGCAACTTGGAGACGCGTGTGCGAACTGGAACAGGATCTGAGCGAGGTGGGCGTAACGAGACTTCAAAAGCTAGGTGAGGATGATCCTGTCATTACTGAGCCGCATTACGTCCTCATCCCAGAGCAACAAGATGAGGTCCAAGAGTGGATCGAGCAACTCGAGGCAGAGAAGCCGGAGGGTGTGACCTGGGAGCACCATAAGTTAAAGCTTACGGTCGGGGAGGATTTTGCCCTTCTCGGTATCGAATCTATTACGGTCGAAGCCGACGAGCTCGTCCTCAAGGTATGTTGTCGAGATTCGAAGGGTCGAGCTTTGCTTGATCGGTTATGTGACGGCTTTCAGAATGGCGATAAGTTGCAACCAGAGCTGTACCTGCCAGACAGCCAGCTGAGGCGAATCGGTGAAGCCTTGGACGTGCTCGATCCAAACCAGCAAATCGGCCCGCAGCAGCGAGCCATTGCAGAGCATGAGTTGGATCCTGATGATACTTCTGTCCGAACCCTCCAAGGCATCCTATCAGAACCATCTAAACTCGAGCCAATCTCTCAGCCATGGCCAGAGTTGCCTACACCGCCGCTTTTCCAGCTCTCTCCTCGCCAGGAGGAAGCCGTTCGAGCGGCAGTTTTCAGTCCGGACATGGTATTGATTCAGGGGCCCCCTGGCACCGGTAAGACGACGGTGATCCTCGAAATCCTGAGACAGCTCTTCCGTGCACACGGGAAGGTTCCCAGCTTCAGAGTTTTGCTGGTTGCACCTACCCACGTCGCAGTAGATAACGTCCTCGAGAGGCTCGTCGCACCTCGACGAGGTGTAAACCTGCTTACAGAGCTTGGGGTCGGGCCTTATCGTGTCGGATCAACTCGAAAGATCGCTCACAATCTGCGTGCATGCACACCGGACTGCCTTAACACGGAGTATAGGGGAAGATTGGAGGACCAAGTAGCTAGAGACGCTCTCGCCGCTCGTGAGCAATTGAAACTCGACCGTCTAATGTTGGACATCCTCGGAGCAGGTGCGGAGCAGGACAAAAATGCCTGGACAACGGCGTTATCCCAGGGAGAACTGCCGGAGATGGGATGGCGTTCGGTTTGGCCACATGACTTAGACCCAGAGTGGGCGGAAAGCGTCACAGGTCAAGATGGGAGGGCATCGGCCTGGAAACATTGGCATACGCGGGGCACTAGTCCGGAGGATCGCCTTCGATTTCTAGAGCACTGGCTGAACTTTCTACAAACGAACCCGCGTTTTTTCTCTGAACTGCTGCTGGCTAATGCAAACCTCGTGTGTGCCACGACGATCGGTTGTGCAACACGAGAGGTTAGAGCTGCAGTCTACGATTACGTCATCGTCGACGAGGCCGGAAAAGAAGAAGCTCGTCGGCTGTTAGTCCCTCTGATTCGAGGCGAGCGTTGGGTACTGGTCGGCGATCACCAACAGCTTCCGCCATACGCCGACGATTCACTGAAACGCCGTTTGAGCGAGGAAGGCCTCGATCCCGAGATTGTGACGCGTTCTTTGTTCGAAGAGCTAGAAGGCCCGTTTAAGCAAATTGGACGCTATGTCTTCTTGGACCGGCAAGGTCGCATGCATCCGGATATCTCCGGTTTTGTCTCGCACTTCTATGGGGGAGAGCTGGGTGATTTTCCTCATGCGTCCGAGCAATCGATCCCTTGTCCGTCCTTTCTCCCCATGGAACCGAGGCTCTTGGTACTTGACACGGGGTGGCTGAGAGATCCCTCAGAGCAGCCCAATGAGCGGGGCTATGGATTCTTCAATGCTTCCGAATGCGAACTAACAATCCACCTACTGCGATCATTTGCCAGATTACCCTGCTGGCATCAACATAAAATATCTGGTGCCAATTCAGGCCCATTTTCGATCGGCGTCATCGCACCCTACAAGCGGCAGGTTGAGGAATTGGTAGCCAGGGCCGAGTATGATGCGGTCTTAAAGCAACTGATTCCTAGAGGCAGCTTGCAGATAGGCACCGTGGATAGTTTCCAAGGACAGGAGAAGGATTTGATCATATTTTCGTCTACACGAAGTAATGACAAAGGTGCTTTTGGCTTTGCGGACAATAGGCAGCGTCTCAACGTCGCCTTGTCTCGAGCCAGAGCTAGATTGATCGTGCTGATTGACGGCTCGACGGTAAAACGAGCCGAGGACCGAATCGACCGTACGGCCTCAGAAGCAAAAACCTCCCACGACCTGTCCAAATTACTTGAGTATTCCAGATCTCGTGGCGGTTTTCTCCCAGTCCCATCGGACTGGAAAGCCAAGTGGCGGGTGTAGCGGATGCGACCGGAGCGTTGGCGGATAGTAGAGCGACTTCTTCGGAAAGTAGACGAGACCGTGGGCCGCATGATCTTGGCGATTGCCCCGGACCCGCTCGACGTCGTTCTATTCGAAACCCCTATCCTCGCAGGATCTCCACCGCCTCATAACCCGCTCCGCGGTTTCATCCAAGAAGCGGTTTCGCTCCTCGGTCAGCCAACATCAGAGCAGATCGCAGTACTGCTTCATCTTCCGGACCCGGTAGTAGAACTGATTCTAGGCAACATTCAACTTCTCGGGGGCCTGACAGTTGATTCAGCCGGTCGGTGGACCATCCCCAAAGGGGCCCCACGTTTCAGCTCCGAGGACGTAGGCCCTCCCATCTGGCGTCGCACACGGCGACTGCTCTGCTATTGGCCGGAACGCCAAGTGATGCTTCCGGTACTTCCTCGTTTGCGATTGCGTGACCTTGTCGAGCTCGGAGTCCATCGACTTCAGGGTGAAATGTTGGACTGGTATCAACAGTGCCTGACTTGGACTCCTGCTGAAACACTACGCCGTGGTCTTCCAGACTCCGTTCGGCTCTTGCCACTCTCCGACTCCGCGGCTCCAGCAGAATCAATAATTAAGCCTGTTTCGCCGGACTCGCCGGTCCCCTTGGATCAGGTGCTTGTTACTCGTTGCCATATGGACATAATCGCTTTGTCTTGGGCAACCTTCCGATCAGGTCTCTGGGAGCTTTCCACTCGATTGTGGTCACGTCCCACTCCACTCGGTGATTCCGAAGGGGAGCCTTTCGTGCCAGGCGAGCCAGTTGTAGGACTGTCGCTCCTTGAACACCTTCTCGGTGGGCAACCGGCAATAGACGCACTGGGTCAGTTATTCAATCCAGGTGAGGAGCTCTGGCAAAGCGTCCTCGGAAAACAAGACATGGAGGACAGATTGACCCGCGAGTTGGATGGAGAATGGCCAGCAATGTTGACTATCGACGAGGATGAGACAGACGATCAGCGTAGGTGGCACGTTGTATCTACGAGCATCTCCGGCGAAGCTCGTCTGATTGCCACTTCACGTCCTGCGGATTCAAGCAGGTGAACAACGGCTGAGAACGCCCACAAGACTCGCCACAAATAAGAGTAGGAAAATGCCCGCCATTAACAGCACATTCAGATCCGGTGAACCATCGCTTCCTGATCTTCTCAGGGAGATCCAGTCGGCCGACATCCAACTGCCCGATTTTCAACGTGGCTGGGTCTGGGACGATGATCACATTCGGTCTTTGATTGCAAGCATTTCAATGTCCTATCCAATCGGGGCAGTGATGCTGTTGCAGACCGGTGGGGACGGGGCTCAATTCCAGCCCAGACTGGTCGAGGGGGTCTCGGCCAATCCCAGCAAGAAGCCCGATCGGCTCATCCTCGATGGTCAGCAGAGAATGACATCGCTCTTTCTCGCCCTGGTCAGCGGGAAACCCGTTCCCACGCGAACCGAGAAGGGCGACCCGATCCACCGTTTTTACTATCTCGACATCGCCAAGTGCCTCGCCGAAGGCGAGGACCGCATCGATGCCGTCCTTTCTTTGCCATCAGACCGTAAGATCACTTCCGATTTCGGACGCAAGGTCGAGCTTGATCTCAGCTCGGTTGAAAAGGAGTACGAGCAGGGGTACTTCCCTCTGGAAGCGATCTTCGACCATTCTCGCTATTTTGAATGGCGGCACGGGTATGAAACGCGATTTCAAGGCGATCACCTGCGAATTGCCCGCATACAACGATTCGAAATCGAAGTCTTCAAGCGGTTCCAGGATTATCGCATCCCGACGATCGAGCTTCTTCGGGATACGCCCAAGGAAGCTGTTTGCCAGGTTTTCGAGAAGGTCAACACGGGCGGTGTTACGCTTACCGTCTTCGAACTTGTTACCGCGATCTTTGCTGCCGACAATTTCAATCTCCGAAGCGACTGGGAGAAGCGGAAGAACCGCATCAATGAGCACCAGGTCCTAGAGGAGCTCGACGCAACGGCTTTCCTGACCGCGGTGACTCTGTTGACGAGCTACAAAAGAGCGACTCTACACCCCGAACTGGCCGTCTCGTGCAAGCGGCGGGACGTGTTGAAGCTCAGCCTCGCTGAATACCAGGAGAACGCCGACGCCATAGAGCGGGGCCTGAAGAAGACCGCGAGATTCCTCACCCGCCAGAAGGTCCTTGACACGAAGTCTCTTCCTTACTCAACCCAACTTATTCCCCTCGCTTCCATTTGTGCCATCATCGACAAGGGGTTTGACGAGGACACCGTCCACAAGAAGCTGGCTCAATGGTTCTGGTCTGGCGTTTTTGGCGAGCTCTACGGCGGAGCCAACGAGACTCGCTTCGCACTCGATGTCCCTGATGTCATCGCCTGGATCCATGGTGGTGACTCGCCTCGCACAATCCGCGATGCGTCGTTCAGCCCAACGAGGTTGCTCACCCTTCAGTCCCGTCTCAGTGCGGCTTACAAGGGTCTTATGGCCCTGCTCATGAAGGAGGGAAGTCACGACTTCTTGAGCGGCGATTCCATCGAGATAGCCGCTTACTTCGACATGAATATCGATATCCACCACATTTTTCCCAAAGCCTTTTGCGAGAAGCAGAAGTACCGCAGGAGCCACTGGAACAGTGCCGTCAACAAGGCCCCGCTCTCTGCCAGGTCGAATCGAATTATCGGGGGTAAGGCCCCGAGCTCCTACCTGAAGTCGATCGAGCAAAACCACCATATGCCCAGAACCCGCCTCGATGAAATCCTTCAGAGCCATCAGATCGATCCCGCTCTGCTGCGGTCTGACGGTTTCGAGGAGTTCATCCGAGACCGGGCTCGACGATTGCTTGACTTGATCGAAGGGGCAATGGGCAAGGCTGTCGCGGGTCGTGACTCCGAGGAAGTCTTGCGTGAGTTCGGCGGGCCGCTGACAGGGAACAGCACTTCAGTCCATGAATGATCGAGGCCAAACCGACGCCAAGTTCTACTGAAGGGCTACCGATCGTGCTTGTTTCTGGCAATGCAACTGGAGGGGTGAGGAATGGGCATCAGTATCGAGGATCTGCTCAAAGGTGTTCCTGATGAGTCCGAGGCGATCGTCGAGAAATGTTGTCGCAACTTGAAACCGAAGATCCAGGACTTTCTGCGACGGGAGTCTCGGCTGCTGAAGAAACAGCGGAATCGGACTCTCGAGAATCGCCGAAAGGAGAACGTAAACGTCCCCGTGCTAATAAAGCCTGGAGTCCCCGAGTATCTCCACTTCTTTCGGATCGAGGATGTCGACCCGCTCGCGGTCCATATCGCTACATATCGATCGATCTTGCGTCTCACGAGACACGGCCTTGAACGAATCACGGATCTGGTGGAGTCATTATTGTCCAACGAGCAGGGAAGGCGGCTCGTTAATAAGAGGGACGAGAACATCCCACCAGTTATCAGCTTGATAGACGATCTCCTTGAGAGGAGCTCTGGTGTCAACCTCGTGAGGCTCATCCTCCAGAGCGGTCATGATACCTTGGGAGCGTATATCTTCTCGAACTCACCAGCCGAGGAGAGCCGAGGAGAGAAGGTTCCTCGAATCGAGATCTACTGGCAAGTGATAGGACTTGTGGCCGACGAGCTCCGGGTTGGTATTGAAGACCTCACGTCCGTCGTCTTGGCTCATGAGCAAGCCCACGCCTACACGCACCGTGGCAGCGACGCAAATGGGGGATCTTGGAGCGACCGAAGTTTCGCAAAGAGTGACAATGGATTGGTTGAAGGCCTGGCACAATACTACACAGAGAGAATTGTAGATAAGTTGAGCGAACCAGGTTTCGGTCCCCGAGAAGCCTACGATAAGCTCCTGGAAGAACAACCCCCAAATTACCAGACTCATCGACCGTGGGTCGCCGAGAGTAATCCTGAAGCTGTCCGGCTTGCTATGATCGTAGTTCGCCGTCACCCAGTTGGGAAGCTCGAGGCTTTCAACGACGCCCTACGGCCTGAGAACGAGCGGTTACGCAACAATTAAAGCCCGTCCAAACAAATAGTGTTCCGGCGTCTCGAAGTGGAGATTGGTACCATGGCCCTTCACCCGATCCGAGCCCTGGATCACGTCATTCAAGAATACCGCGACTATCTGAGGACCGAGTTTCGGGCCAAGGATCCCGAGTTGCGATCCGCACTCGAACGCGAGCTAGATGCTCCTCGATTCCTCGCCCAGGAGCCGTTCTACCAGGCTCATCGCCCCTTCAAACAGGGCAAGCTATGGACTGAATTGCCTCTCGACAGGAAGCTGGCCGAGGTGATGGAAGCCAGGACACTGCAGCGACGAGCCTATATCCACCAATCCGAGGCGATTGAGGAACTACTCGGACCTCAGCCCGTCCCGGTCGTGATCACTACGGGGACCGGGAGCGGCAAGACCGAGGCATTCCTCCTCCCAGTGATACAGAATGCATTCGAGGATGCCACCCGCTACACCAGAGCCGGGCTGACCGCTATCCTCCTTTATCCGATGAATGCCCTGGCAAATGACCAGAAGCAGAGGATCGAGGACTACCTCTCCGCATCTGGTCTCGCGGGGGCAATTCGCGTCGAACAATACGATCGAGGAACATCGCAGGCCAAGCGGGAGGAGATGCGTCGGAACCCGCCGCATATCCTCTTGACCAACTACATGATGCTGGAATACCTGCTCGTCAGGCCCGCAGACCGCGAGGGGATCTTCGCCAATCATCGCTGCCGATTTCTTGTGCTCGACGAAGTTCACACCTACAGAGGGATCCTCGGCAGCAACATCGCCCTCTTGGTTCGGCGTCTCAAGACCCACCTGGCCCGTGCTCGGCAAGATTGGCGAGTTGAGGTCTCCGCTGATGAGCAGTCTCGTCGGTTTCCCCTGCTTGTCCCAGTGGGCACATCGGCGACCATCAAAAGCATGGACGAGGAGGGGCTACCCCAGGAGCAAGTGATTCAGGTACGCGACCAGGCGGTCCAAGAGTTCTTCAGTATCCTGACCGGCGTTCAGACGTCCACAATCCGCGTTCTCGGTGAGGAGCTACAGGAAATCGAGATCCCGAGCGAGGCTCTTTACCCGCCATCACCCGGCTCGGTCGACCTGAAATTGCTCGACCTTTCCGATCCCGAGGTCGTCCGCTCATCGCTGTGTCGCCTTGCCAACCTCCCCTTGGACACACCGCTCGCCGATGCCGTTCGCCGGTATCGATTGCTCTGGGACATGAACCACTGGCTCATCAAAAGGCCGATGTCCCTGAGCCAGATTGTCCAGCAAGTCCGGTCCGAGGTGGCCGACCGACGCGATGTTGCTGATGACCTCCTGAATGCGGAAGTGGAATCGGCTCTCGTCCTTGGTGCCGCCCTTCCGGATGAGGTTACGGGGGAACTTCGCCTTCGTACGCACCGCTTTGTCAGGGGAGGCTGGAAGTTCCACCGGTGCACGAACCCCTCGTGTGGGAAAGTCTATCCCATGGGAGAGGAGCATTGTCAGGAGTGCCATTTCCTCACGGCTCCTCTCTATTTGTGCCGCAATTGCGGGGCCGACTATCTTCGCGTCGTCGGCGATCTGGACGATGGAAACGAAACATTGCGACCGAGTGCAGTTGAGACTGATGGTCCGGAATGGATGATCTACCAGCCTGATCGGTTCGAGAGCCGAGGGGTGACGGAAGATGATGACCAGGACGAAGAGGACGCACCTCAAAGGCCACGAGCCCGCAGACCGAACCGTATGCCTGAGCAGGTCCGTCAACGCCCCATTTTGAATGGCTCGCTCGATCCATGGACTTTGAAATTCAGCCGCGACCCGAGCTGCTATTCGCTCAACGTGACCCTTGTCCCTGCACGTACTCGCTGCGTCTGCTGCGGCAAACCGGGCGGAAGCCATAACATCATCACACCGGTCAGTCTCGGGACATCGGCTGCGGTCAAAGTGCTCGGTGAGGGACTTGTTGAGATTCTTGCTGAACTTAATCAGTCAAACCCGAATCACGACGGAAAGGAACGGCTGCTCGTTTTCAGTGATAGCCGCCAAGACGCGGCTCACCAGGCCCGTTTCATCCAGTTCGCGAGCCGCTACGATCGGATGAGACGACTGATCATGAAGATCCTCGAATCAGAGCCGGCTCTGACACTTCAGAGAGCCGTCGAGCTGCTTCGAGAAGAGGCCGTCACTCATCACGACAATCCTCACGTTCCAGAGCATACAGACTGGGTTCCGGACGCAGCACTGGAACGGATTCAGGCCTGGGAGGAAGCACCACTCCTCGACGAGATCGCCGTCACAGCCGGATATCGTGCCACGCTCTTTAACCTCGGTTTGGCTGGTATCCGATACCATCGCCTTGACGAGTACGTGAAAACGAGGGGCGGAGACTTGATGCAACGGCTCGGGGTCACTCCAGAGAACCTGGAGCACATCCTCCTGGTCTTCCTCGATGAGTTCCGCACGCGGGCGGCCCTCTCTCGCGACATGCTTCGATACCACCCTCGACACCCTGCTTGCCCGAAGTTTTTCAGGGAAGCCGAGTGGGAACGCCGGATCGCCCAGCCTCAGGGATATCCCGCGGACGATGCGGGGAATCCACTCCCGTACATCAACGCGGCCGAGATCCCCTTTGGGATTCGGTGCCATAATGCCTGGAGGAGACCCGGGACAGGAGGCCGAGCTCCAAGCTTGGAGGCGATCCTTCGACACCTCTGTGATCGATTCGGCACGCAAGAG
Source organism: uncultured Planctomycetaceae bacterium (assembly GCA_963833985.1). Classification (GTDB taxonomy): domain Bacteria; phylum Planctomycetota; class Planctomycetia; order Isosphaerales; family Isosphaeraceae; genus Aquisphaera. The sequence goes on along the minus strand of CAWIAD010000002.1, from coordinate 2,093,385 downwards.
CCGACCGAGAACCTCATGGTTGAGCTTCTCATGTTCCTTAAACGTGGCAATTTTCTCACCGCAGTCGACCTCTGTGGTGCCAGCCAGAGGGCCAAGCTCATTCAGCTCAATGCCGATGTCGTCAAGCTGGAACTTCTGAAGGAAGACGGACGATTCCATTGCGACGTTTGTGGCCATGCACGTTCGGGTGTAAGTCCCCGGTCGCCTTGTCCACGGTGCCATGGCAAGTTCGTCCGATGGTCGGACAGTGATGTCGCCGAGAGCCGCTGGGTGAGACACATTCGCAAACCCGAGGCCGTCCCACTTGTGGCAGGTGAGCACACAGCCCAGATCACGACCGGTGATCGGGCGAAGCTGGAGGAAAACTTCAAAGCACCGCCGGAAGTCTCACCAGTCAACGTTCTCGCGTGCTCGCCGACTCTCGAGATGGGAATCGACGTTGGCGGCCTTGACGCAGTCATCATGAGGAACATACCGCCCCGTCCGGATAATTATGCTCAGCGTGGCGGACGTGCCGGTAGACGATCGCGAGTGGGGCTAGTGGTCAGTTACTCACGCAGCACGCCGCATGATCAGTATTTCTTCGATAAGCCGCGGGAGATGATCGCTGGTGAAGTGCCCGCTCCGGCTGTCTCACTCGGCAACCGAGACGTGCTGATCCGCCATCTGAACGCAATCGTCTTTGGTGCAGCGGAGCCGGGATTGGCCGGGAGAATGTTTGACTATGTCAGTCCCAAGGGTGAGGTCAAATGGGACGCCGTCAACGCACTGATCGAGGCCGTGAAGGCCCAAATCGACCACGCCCTCGCAGTCGCCAACGAGGCGTGGAAAGCCGACGTCCTTGCTGTGGTGCGATGGGAACCAGAGCAACTCCGCGAACAACTGGAGCGATTACCCGAGAAGATCAAATATGTGATCGAATGCACCGCCTATCAGGTTGCCCAGCTTCATCAAACCGTCGCGACCTACGCCGAGGGACTCGACCACCCGTATTCCGCGATGCAGGCTGGGAATCTCATCAGCCGGTTGCTCGGCATGCCGAATGATCAGCAGAGGGGCGGAGTTGAAGCCGATGACCGATCCGCGGGGTATCCGCTCCGCCGCTTCGCCGAGTTCGGAATTCTACCAGGTTATGAGTTCCCGACCGAACCAGCCTCTCTGCGACTCTTAGGCGATGCCCACGAGGACGACCCGGTTACCGTGACCCGACGCTTTGGGATCGGCCAGTTCCAACCTGAAGCCAGCGTCTATGCTCGCACTCGACGCTGGAAGGTCATTGGCCTCGACACATCTTCGCCATGGAATCCGAAGAGCGAGGGACCAAGTTGGTCATATCGTCTATGCAATGCCTGCAACCTCCGTTACCACGCGGATGAACCAAAGTGTCCCCGCTGTGGACATTCCGCACCTGGGAGAGCATTCCCCTCGTACGAGTTCGCGGGATTTGTCGCCGCTCGGAATGAGAACCCCGTCCTCGATGAGGAAGAACGCTACGCCGAGCGAAATCTGGTCAGGACCCACCCTCAATGGGACGGCAATGTCGTAGCACGCTGGACAATCGGGACCGGCTGGGCCCTCCGATTGTGTCAGAACGAGGGGGTTCGCTGGCTTAATGAGGGGAAGACACCGTCTCCCCGGGAGATCGAGCAAGGGGTCGCCGTTCTGCACACTGAGGCAAAGGGATACTTGCTCTGCCCCTCGTGTGGCCGAATTTTGACCCAACCACCGGTCGAACGAGAGCCGAGAGGCGGACGTCGCAGAGCGGCAGGCAACCAGGGACCTCACGACAACAATGGGCATAGCGACGCCTGCCCTAGAAGAGCGGAGAATCCGACCCCGTTGGCAATCACGACTGCGGGACAGGCTGAGATACTTCGCCTCTTGCTTCCGGTGCCGCAAGTCCTCGATGACGATCAATGGCTCTCCTGGGGACTTTCGCTTGGCTACTCACTGTTATACGGAATGCAGCACTACTGCATGCTGGGGGCCAATGAACTTGACTTCGAGATGGAGGGGCCATGGCTCCACTCCGACCTGGGGAGACAGTACAACATGATCTCCCTGGCGTTCGTCGATCCCAGCCTGGGAGGATCGGGCTACCTTCGGAGGATTGCCGACGAGTTCCACTCGGTTGCTCGCAGGACGATCGAGCATCTGGATCACCCGGATTGCGAAACGGCTTGTTATCGGTGTTTGAAGTCTTATCAGAACCAGCGGTTCCACGAGTCCTTGAAATGGCCCCAGGTCATGGACGTCCTGGAAGAGCTGGCTCACCTCGAACCGAAATCCCGTCGGCTGGAGACAGGGGACATCGAAGATCCACGGCCCTGGCTCGAAGCCTTCGAGGCTGGTGTTGGCTCACCGCTCGAACTGAAGTTCCTGAGACTCTTCGAGCAACATGGCTTCACGCCGATGAAGCAAGTGCCAATTGGCCCGTCTGATTCAGAAGGGCCGATCTCAGTGGCCGATTTCGCTGTGCCGGAGAGACGTCTCGCCATCTACATCGACGGTGCTGCCTTCCACACGGGACAGCGTTACCGAAGGGACCGTTTCATCCGGCGTCGATTGAGAGAGGCGGCCCCGCCATGGAGAGTTGAAGAATTGCAGGCGGCAGACCTGGGCAAGGGGACTCAGCTTGTCGATCGACTGAAAACTCAACAAACCGATTGACTGCGTGGCTCTTCCGTTATAGCACGACGAAGTCAAACGCATTTCTTCAAGATAGATCGCTTGATGTCCGAAGAACCTCTGGCATATTCCTGATCTCGTCGCGTCCTGTCTATCCCTGTTCCTGCCCGATGAGCCGCCTGTGAGATTGATCAGAAGACCAGTAATTGCGGAATAAATCAACGTCTAGTATTACTATATCTGTTTATAGAATAATATACCTATATAGTATGAAATCACACTGTCCTCGGGTGACCAAAAAATACATTCGAACAGCCCAGTGCTGTCGCACCACGGCTGAGATCACGTGGGACCACATGCCTTGCGGGCATCGATGCCAGGAGGTGCTGACCAGGGACATGAACGACAGTCACCCGGTTAAAGGTCCGAGGCCGCGTTTGCCTGAGCCGTGAGTAAACAGCCTCGGAGACTTGAGGAATCTGGCTGCCGCCGCCGGTCATTACCAATTGGTCGATACAATCGAAACCGCTTTCTTCCAAGAAACTGTCGGCTTCCTGGGCCGCTCTCTCTGCAAATTCATGGATTATCCTATCGATGATTTCCCGCTCGGTACCAGCACACAGCTGCTTGTTGTCGTAATAGAAGGGCTCCCGCCGAGAATAAACCCGCCGTTTGAAATCCTCCCACAGATTCCCGTTAAAACGCTTGATAATCGACGCGGTCTCCGCAGGTAGCTGAGCCATGATTTCTTCGTCGAGCTTCGCGATTCCGAGACGGACGGAGTGTGATTGAGTTTTCGGAGGAAGGTCAGGATTGGACGTGTTGAATCGAAGTACAGCGAAGTCGGTTGTGAAAGCTCCCACATCGACGACGCAGAGCAAATGGTCTCCTTTCCGTTCGCTGAAAGCCGAGCGTAGAGCCTTGCTCTGGAACATTTGCCCCCAATGAATGCTCAGTGTTCTGGGTTCTCGATCAGGCCACCATAACCAGTTTTTCCCATGGGTCAGCGTCCCAATCGCATTGGCGGAGGGTTCCGTGACAAACCACTTCTCAGAATCCGGTTGCCAGCCAGTCGTGACGAGTATGTCGTGGAGCAGCTCTGCTCCTAAAGGGGTTCCACTGGCAGTGCTCTTAGAGAACGCCGGACCGCAAATCCTGACCCGTGTTTGATCTGGGGCCGGCAATTGATTGCGACCGGCGTAGTCCTGGACGTATTCGCGGAGCCACTTGAAGAATTCGATGGCAACCAGTCTGACATCGGTGTCCGTGGAGTCTGCTACCGCTAGGCCCGACGATGTCGGCAGGGGCCCCATGGAATCCCCCAGAACTCCGACCATCCTCGCCGCTGACTCCAGCTGGCTCGGGTCAAGTTCATGGGTCATCACCAGGCGACGGACAACCCGAGGCCGGATCTCGAATACCCTGGCTAGACTTCGAATGAGTTGATCTTCTTTCGATCGAGCCGTCAAATCCCGAAAAAAGGACGCGAGCTGCTCATCCACTTCATCGTCAGAGAGCTTCTTCGAGCCGGGTGATGGCGATCCTTTTTCTCGAAACAGAGCTTGCTTCCAGTTGCGATGGATCTTGATTCCGTCGCCTTCGATAAGACCATCTGCATCCGGCCCGCAGACCCACCGGACGCCGTCTGATCGAGTGGTTGAGGCAAGGATCGAGGGGATACAGATGTGGTCTTCATCGAAGGCTAGGTTCAGATCCGTCAATATCTGAGATGGCTCACGCGGCTTGCTCCGAAACGCCACCTTGGTGTATGCACTGCCGAAATCGATGCCGATCAACGGAACGTCGGGAAGCTCGAGATTGTTCATCATGCCGGCCTGACCCTGGCCTTGAGTAATACAAACTGGGCCTTGAGTTGCGGTGCCATCCAGCCCGGTCGTTCAACGATCGCCGGATCACCAGGGAATAATGGTCGGGGGCTCTCATGTAGCTTTGCCGAAAAAGTCAATTGTTCCTCAACTTCTCCGATCGGTCTGAAGCCGCCATTGAGGAGCACCGACTCGTACTGCGACTTGACGGCGGAGTTGTCTGCCTGCGACCAGGCATTGACAAGATGCACTCCCACGCGGCAGAGGAAATCGAAGTCTGACTGTGTAACTGACTGCAGAGGTTCATCAGCTATCTGTGCCTCCAACTGCTTCCGACGGCAGGCTTGGACCTCCAATGCCCGATCACGGAGCTCTGACAAGTGCCGTTGAGTGGCGTCGTTCTGCGAGACGACAACGGCCCACTTTCCAGCTATTTCCCTGATGCGTTTGGCGACCTCTTCCAATCCATCGGATAGGAGTCGAGAGACCTCGCCTGCTTCAAGGTGCTTGGCGAGGTAATCGATTGCTCCAGGGCCGGGCACGACTTCTTTCGCCCTGGAGCTCGCCGTGGATTCAACCTCCAAGAAGAGTGCTAGTTCCGAGATACAATGGTCCCTAACCCGCCCCTCGAGTTCCTTCGGGAAGAGCCCTTCGCCTTTGCCGGTCTCGATAAGGCGTATGGGCTTTCCACGGATAATCGCTCTTTTCAAAGCGGCTAAGATGAGACCATCTGTCTGCTCGTCTACTTGGTCTTTCATGGGTCAAGCATTCCATCGATTGACGACGCAGGATGAGGCAATAGGTCACTCATGGCTCGAGAGGCTCGCCGATCCGGTATCAGCAAAATTCGATAAGCCGGCTTGGCAACAGCTATTAGCACAAAAGGCATGGGCTCATGCTTCTAAGGCTGTGGGCTTTGTCGCGGAGCCTCACGGTAGCCGGCCTGGAGCTTGCTTGTCGTCGCACCCGGTCTAACCACCGACCGGTATTCTTCTAACACTAGCTTACTCGGTTCTCGGCGACAATTCACCGATTCTGCAAGGGCTTGCGAGCACTTCAACTGAGATTCGTGCCGAGAGCAGGGCCCATACAAACATGTGACCGCTCCGTGGCACCGGAACCCCGACAGTTTGCACGGTTCGAAGTCTGCCCACAGGCTCCGCAATGATCAGCTCACTGTTCCCGTTTGGTCGGCCAAGCGACCCCATTTCTCGACCAGAGCTTATGATGGCAAGCAATTGCATGATTGCGAATTGGCGTGTACCCTTGAGGAAGCGACGAGTGCTATCGAACCATGAGCGTTCGCACATGGAGGTAATCACTAATGTCCTCGGTTTCCGGCATGAGAATGGATCCCGAGGCCTTGGGCCTCACCCTTTTCTTGACCTCTTACGACCCGTCCGACCTGCCGGGTTCCAGCATAGACCCTCTCGGTTTTGAGCGTGGTTACCTCCATCTCGCCGACAAGATCCTTCCTGGTTTGACGAACGTGGCCGATCGCCCCCGGTACTTCTCGGTCCTTTGCTCGGGGGCATATCTGGCCGAAATAGGTACAGCGGACAGTCCAAGAGATCAGTATCAAAAGAGGCTGGACTGCGTTCAGCGGATCGAACGTTTCTGGGCCTTGGCGAACGTTCTTGCGAGTGACCGGGATGGTGAGGATGGGCTTTCGACCTTGGGAATACGGGGGATCACCTATGCCCAGGATGAGGCAGGCATAGTACTGAGTTCAGGCTCCCGCCGGGTCGATTCCGACTTTCCGCTCCTCTCCAGGCAGGTTCCCTACGGGGTGATTGGAATCTACGGAGCAGTCGCCGAAGGCATGAGGTTTCTTGAGCGGAAGACCTTGTGCCTGACACCTGACCTCGGCGAACGCCTGGCAGAGGGTTTCCTGAATGAGACGGACGCACCCAATGCATTGGTCAAGGCAGTACGTGTCGGTGGCGACATTGCCATAGTTCAACTCATCGAGTGGGGACGTAAGGCCCATGTGTCGTGCAAGATGACGAGAACAGAGGCGAGTTGTTTCGACGAGGTGCTTCACCGGGATCCACTTCGCTCGAGAATGGCTCTTGTTCTCTCGAAGCATCCCGTTTGGGACAGCAATGAGACCGAGCTGGAACGGATGAAAAGACTCCTTCCAGTCCTGGGTGGGACGGCCAAGAACAGAGATCTCTTCGAGGCAGTTCAGTGCATCCTCGCCTACGAGGAGTGCTACCGGCTCTCGTTACTTGGGTTCGAGAGGCTCCTCTGGCTCTGCAGAACGGTGCCCTCAGCTGCCGTCCCTGTTCGGGAAGCCGTAGGGGACGCGACATTGAAGCTTGTCCACGAACGGCTTACGCGAGCCACGGCCGGATTATGTCAGGTAATTGACGCGTCACTCACGGGCCAGTTCCTGGATCACCCGGAACGCCTGAACGATACACGCCAGTTCCTCGAGCGGGCCTCCATAGCCCCTTCAGTACCTGAGCTTTGCATCGAACTGGTTAATCGACACTCCGACGTCCAGCGGGGCAAGTTTGATCGTGGACGTCGGAAGATGCCTTGGCTGGAGATGGTCTCCGGACGCATCAACCTGACGATGACCCGCGTCGGTGGGTTAGATCATGAAGTGGGCGACCCCTCCCAAATCGCACCTCATCCCTACCGACTCTCGTCGGCGGATTCACTGATTCGAGCGGCGAAAGGACTATGAAGAAGTCACCGGGGACCCTGGATTCCAAGAGACTGATGGACCGACTCCGACCCGAGCCGGTCATGGGTCAGTTGGTAGGCTTCTTGGCAACGACATACGAGATGCAACCTGAGTTCCTGGAGACAGATCTGCTTCCTACCCTGTTCGGACTCGGTGCCTGGGATGATCGGAGCTGGACGAGTCGTATCACCCTCGAGAGGCGGTTGGCAGAAATTGAAGCCGCCGTCGTGCTGCTTGACGCCCGAGCCTACCAGGGCCGGCCCCGTTCACTGAGGGTTGAGATCAATCCCTTACACCCTTCGGGAGCGAGGCGACTACTGCACGCGAAGATCTTCGTGGCCGTTTACACGAAGGCCGTCCGCATGATCATTGGCAGTGCCAATCTCACAGAACCAGGCTATCGGCGGAACCGCGAGATCGTAGCGGTTCTAACAGCAACTCCCCAACGACCCAGAGAATCAGCCCTTATCGCCGACGCTCTCGATAATCTCCGTACGCTCTGTGAGAATTGCTCGACGATCAGTGCCACGAACCTCTCCGCGGAGACCATGTCGAGGCTCCGCGGGTGGGCTGAGCACTCCGGGAAGGACGAACGATGGTTCGTGTGGGGTGGCGGTGGAGAGAGCCTCTTCGACCAGTTCATGAGCAGGTGGCCATCAGGTGAACAGGTCAGATACATACGTATTGTGTCACCGTTCTGGTCCGAGGAAGACGAGAATGGCCCCATCCACTCGCTTGTCTTAAGGCTTCGAAGCAGGGGCCAACTGGCGAAACCTTCGGTGCTCGAACTGTTCACCGACGCGGCACCGGACACGGGAGGAACCTTCAAGCCAAGACTCCCCGCTTCCTTCCGAGCCTTTGATACCCGGACAATCGGGGTCGACGGAGTAGCGATCGCTGTCGACCCTCGGGTTCCGGCATCGGAGATCGGGCTTGGGTCAGGACTATCGGCACTACGCGGCCTCCACGCCAAGGTCGTCATCGTCGAGGGTGATGTGACCTCGCTGGCTTATCTGGGATCCGCGAATTTCACCCGTCACGGCTGGGGATTTCTTTCGGACCCCCTCCTGGCCAACATCGAAGCGGGGATCGTCATCAGGCAGACCGGGGACGCTCGCCCTGGCCTTAATGGCTTGATCCCTGCGGGAGCAGGACGGCCGGTTCGGCTGGACGGGACTGGGGGAGGAAGACTCGTTACACCGGAGCCCTCACCCGAGGAAAGTCCCTGGCCCGGATTCCTTACCGCGGTCCTGTTGTCGCCCTCTATGCTCGATCAGGATACGCTAGAGCTACGACTATTGGTCGATTCCAGCCAGGTCGAGGGGAGCTGGAATGTCTCAATCGCCGCCCAGGGCAGCACGCCGGAAGAGCTTATCTGGTCGTCGATCGAGGCTCAGGAGGGGTCTAAGTCAGAGTTTCGAATCCCACTACGTGCCGATCATCTACGTCGGCTTCTCGGAGTGCAGGAGGTCGTTGTCTCCTGGTGGCATTGCCCTGAAGGCCGCCCAATTCCTCTGAATGTCGACATTGAGGCCCGGGCTTCGCTTCCGATCAGTCCAGAGGGTGGACGAATCAACGAAGGCCATCTCATCGCCTACTACCAGGGTCGGATTGCCTGGGAGGAGCTCTTCCCAGACCCCGAGAGTCCAAAGAATCCAGGTAGCCCGGATGAGAATCCCAGTGAACGAAGTGGCGTCGACACGTCTCGAATCCAGTCTTACATTGTTCGGGAATTCATCGAGGCCTTGAAGGGGCTCACTGACGACCTCAAGGCCGCCGCCAGCTCTTCTCGTGGATGTATGCGGCATGCCCTTCTGGGTGCGGTAAGCCCGGTCTCCCTGGCCCGACAGGTCTTCGACGCCGCGACGGAGAAGAGACGTTCACCGACCGCAGCCGGGTTCCAGCTCGTCGAGATCCTAGGTTGCCTCGAGAAAGCACGAGGTTTCGGCGATCCCCCGAACCGGGCGGACTGGACCGATCTTCTCGGACAGGCGATAGGCCGAGTGCAAGGGATGCTCACCAAGCTCGAGGAAGGGTTCCGTGAGGAGCTTCCGCGGGAATTCAGGCTCTTCGCAAGTACGATTCGTCAACATTACCGTCATCAGGCTTGACTCCAATGATATCGCGGTCTGACCAATTCGATCTCGGGAGGGATCATACTCGTATCAAGGACCCCAGGGACGCACGAAGGCAGGAGGCGACCGTCCAGGTCTTGCTCGATCGGTTCTTCCACCACGACCCGGACCAGCGTTGGGAGATCCAAGTGCTGGCCGATGAAGTGGGGATGGGGAAAACTTTCGTCGCCCTGGGCACTGCCTATTCCTTGCTCCGGGCGATGCAGGACGGGTTACCGGAGAATGATCTGAAGAATTGCTACCAGCGTGTGCTAGTTATCACTCCGACGAATTCTGCTCTGTTCTCAAAGTGGCGGCTCGAAGTCAGTGAGTTCGTCAAGAGATGCGTTGAGACCCGATTCCAGAATGAAGCGGCACGATGGTTCGCCCCAAACCCCGTAGACCGTTTAGACGAACTTATTCAGGCACTACGCCGACCGGGCTCGGGTCCTCAGCTCATCATCGCCAACATGGGTATCTTCGATGGTGGGAGGCTGCTTCATCTCAACGTGAAGAGACAGTTCCTCCTGGGTTTACTCTTCCGCTTCTGGGGGGCACGGTTCAATCATTCCCGACGGCGACTCCTACTCAAGGGGGCCCCTGAAGGTTGGCCTTCCGATGGGCGTCTCCTCCTCAGGATGAGCACAGAGGAGGCTGTCCGCCTTCAATTCAAGTCGCAAGAACTCCTGAATGCCCTCAAGAGACTGAACGCTCGTGAAGCCTGCGTCGAGGAGCTGCTCGAACGCTGCAGGAATATTGGTACTCCGGGTTTCCGAGGGAGGAGAGAAGCGTTCAATGAGGTAGCGGAGGGACTTACTGACGTTTACAGACGGCTGATGCGTTATCTGATACTGAAATCACTGCCCCTAGTAATTGTTGACGAGGCCCACAACTGGAAGAATGGCCCCGCGATGGGGGTCAATGGCTATCGAAGGTTTAAGAGTCTATTGAACGGCCGAATGCGAAGGGTCCTATTGCTCACAGCCACACCATTCCAACTCCGGCCGTCAGAGATGCTTGAGATCCTGAAGGTCGGTGATCTTCTAAGGGCATCCCCCGATCGGGTTGAATCGGAAATTCGCCACAAGCGGCTTCGTACTCACCGGGAGTTGGTAGTCCATCCAGCCCTGGATCAAGCAGAGCGGAGTAGTCGGTCCTTCTCACGGACTTGGTCGCGACTTCCAGACCATGTGACGCAGGGTCAGATCGAGGCCGTCTGGAATTCGCCGGAGATTGTCTCCTGCCGACATGCACTGAGCAACAAGATAAGCCGTGCCAGCGGAGCATCGGAAGTGGATGATGAGGCAATGATCCAGGGTGCAACCCGAGATGTCGAGCCAGTGGTCCGCCAACTGATCCGCGAGGGACTTCGGTTGTTGATCCGCAACTTGGTTCTCTCTCAGGTGCTCGGAGCGTTGGTCATTCGCCATAGACGACAAACAGATCATCGATTCGTCCAGGTGGGTGATGAGTACCGGCATCGCCTTGAGGAGTTGAAACATCGCCCGGATCAGCACATCCTCCACGCATCCCCTGGAATCGACGTCCGAGGCGATGGTGAGCTTCCCCACTACTTGTTGATGCGTTGTGTGTCCGAAATGAAGGGAGGCAAGGGGCGAACGGCACTCGGCAATTCACTGACCGGTTGTTACTCTACCTTGATGTGTGGATCGGAAGGTCAGACCATCAGGAAAAAGCTGTCCGAATCGGCTCTGGGGAAGCTATACCTTGGCCTCTTAGGACGGATGGTGAACGAAAAACGGGACAGAAAACACCCCAAGGTCCACGAAGTAGTCGAGGCCACAGTTAGGAATTGGAGACACGGCGAAAAGACCTTGATTTTCTGTTTCCGAACCAACACCGCGGAGCGTCTCGAGGCCATCATTGAGGACAGGATCCGGAAAGAACTGAATCAGCGTCGAGAACATTGCATGGGAGGACCCGAATCACTCAAGGCCCTCCGCAGCCGGCTCACAGGGCGGGACAGGGACTTGGTGGTGATCGGTCTCGACCGAGTTTTGTGGTCGATTCCTTGGTCTCCAGCACTCGCCAGCTCTTCGGAATCAGAACTCGGTCTGGACGATTTCCGCTTACGCGATGAGGAACTCGAGATACTTGCGGAATTATCCCTGCGTTATAGGATCGACCTTCTTGCTGAGAGGGTCGATCGCGTGTTTCTCCACCGGGCTACCGAACACATCCTTGCTCGACGTCAAATCCAAAAGCTCAACACGACCGGTCCCCTCGCAGACTTACTTTCTCGTGTGGCCCGGGAGGATTGGATTCGAGGTCCTTACGGGCTTTCCCCCACCACGGACCACGATTCCTTTGGCGGGGACCTAGCTCAGTTCGACGATCGTGGCGTGCACACCCTTTATTCCGAGGAATCCTTGCCCAAATTGGGTGAGATAGAAAAGGTCGCGGAAGAGTTGAAGGAGAGGCGGCAACGGGCGAAGGAGAAAGGGCAGACGTCGATCCTCGACACTTACTGTGAAGGCCCAAGCCTATGGGCCGGCTCACCACCTCGGCTGCCATTGGATTCGAGCTTTGGGGGGAGCGACCAGGCAATCGAGAGAGTCCTGAGGAGCGTTCACGAACAGGTACATAGTCTATCCTGGTCTGAAGGAGAGCATGACTGGGAAGCTCGACGTCGCGTTTTTCAGGCAATGAGGCGTGTCGTCTTTCGAGAGTCCGTTTTGTTGAGGCTCTTGCCCGACAGGAGCGAGCGGGAAGAGTCGGGCTGGGGCGAACTTTTGGTCGAGTCGTTCCTCAAGCCATTGCGAAACCAGCAGGAATCTATGGCAAGTCGAATCGCGGTCTTCCTTGAAGACCTGCTGTCCGCCAGTGGTGACATCAAGGATTCACGGTCGGCGAGGTTCGCCTTGTTCGATTCGACCAGCCTTCGCGACCAGCGGCACGTCACCCTGGTCTCTGGGCGGACAGACGATAGGAGCCGACTGAGGGTCTTTTCCGGCTTCAATACCCCCCTATTGCCTGAGGTACTGATTTGCACCCAAGTCGGCCAGGAGGGAATCGACCTGCACCGCCATTGCCGCCATGTGGTTCATCACGATCTTGCCTGGAACCCGGCGATCCTCGAACAGCGGACGGGAAGGGTGGATCGCATTGGCAGCAAGGCGTTTCGCGAGCGGTCGCTACTGTCGGATGGTGAGTCCAGTTATCTAGAAGTGGGTGTACCCTTCCTCGCGGGAACTTATGACGAGAGGATGTACGAGGAGTTGAGACTCCGCTCACAGACTTTCGAGGTCCTGACTGGGGGAGATTTGGCATCCGATGCCGAAGCAGCCGACTCAGATCGAGGCTCCGAGGGGAAAGAGGCGGGAGTTCGGTACATCCCACTGCCCAGGAAGATGGTCGAAGAACTTCGTGTCAAGCTACACGTTTGGATCGACAAGTCGTGCCCGCCCGACACGAGCGTCTAACCTGGCTCATTCGTTGCCTCTGCGTCTCCAAGCCACCGACCGAACCGGGCATGGCGAAGTCGTCCAGAGCGGACTGACTCATCTTGGCCAGTTATTAGGGCTCGACGGCCGAGATAAGTCGGGTCGAGTTCGGGTTTCCCGGTGGAGTGAATCTGGGTCATCCCCCGGCGTTCGGAATCGCTCCAACTGCTCACCCACCCTATGGGTCTCACAGAACCGTCGCTGAGTTGGACACCGAATTCGACGGCCCCGACTAGACTCTCATGTCCGTATCCAAGGGTTCCGGGCTTAGAACCGATGACGACGGCTTCCACGGTCAGTTCGTGCTTGCGTTTGAGCCAGTGACCCACTCGGCGACCTGGTTCGTAGGGCTGGTCCAGCTGCTTCCAGACGGTTCCTTCACCACCGGCTTCCAGAATGCGTTGGTGAACGTTCAGACGGCCGATGACGAAACTCGGCACCACTTCCAGGAATGGATTGGTTGCCGTGGCGAGGGCTTCTGACAAGAGATCGAGACGATGCCGGAGAGGGAGCCTGGTCTGGTCTTCGCCGCAGTATTTCAGGATGTCGAAAGCATGGAATCGTAGTCGGGTCTCAACTCTATCTTGCAATCTCCTGGCTTGATCCGGCTTGGTCGACAGGATGGCCGTGGCTGCCTGGAGAGGATGTTGGGCCAGGGTTTTGCCGGTGTCCAACGTCGATGACGGAAAGACCAATTCGCCATCCAGGATCGTTCCTTCGAGGCCTGACATTCCAGTCGTCAAGTGGGGCAGATTGTCCTGAAATTCGCCCAGACGGTAGGTGACCTCGCTGACACATCGACTGGTGATCCGGATCCCTGAGGATTCGATGTGCATGAGGGCTCGAACGCCGTCCAGTTTGGGTTGGACTATCCAGCCCGGTTCTTCCTCGATTCGTTGAACCTCGGCGGGATCAAGGTCGGCCCATTTACCCAGTAGCATGGGGTGTATCTGGGGCGGGAAAGGCTGTCCATGGTGGTGCTGTTGCCAGAAGTGATCTCGCAGGGCAGTGATGTAGGGCCCTTTACTTACACGCCCCTCAGACGCGACGGTGATTCCATGGCTGGCACACTCCGACTTCAGTTCATCCAGGTTCCTCACGATTGATACTCCTCGGCGTTGAGAGTGATCGAGGGCGTTTGGCCCCTGAGACCACTACCCTGCGGTGAGGTCGAACGCGTTGGAGGGGATTGAGATTCCGCTGACCGATTCTTGATTGGAAGATGTAATCGGTGCGAAGTGGATGGGTCAGAGGCCCAGGGCTACCTCGGTTCAAGGAAGAGCTAGGCGGGAATGGGACAGGCGATACTGCACGAACATGCTGGCCGAGGCCTTGAGCCTATTCTCTGACCGACTTTATCGTCTTCAGGGGCCTTCGGACGTCTGCGGCCCATCGACTAGGGGCGTGGCCGACCATTGCAGCTCTTGAAATTGCGTCGAGCACGGAGAAGGGGCTGACTCCTGATGAATCAGCCCCTCCAGCTTTCCCATGAGGTTTCACACGTTGCCGCATGTCGGAGTGGTTGGATCCAGATGGCCCCCATGGGCTTTGACCCATTCCTCCAGCTCTTCAACGGAGGATCCCCAGATCTTTCGAGGGGGTATCTTCATCATTCCCAGATGGGGGCAGTCATATGGGTGAACAACATTGCCGATCTTCCCCGTCGGCCCTCCGTAGAGATTCAAGATGTAGCCCGATGTTGCTCCCTTCAGGCTGGTCAATTCGCGGATCATGATCGACCTCTCTGATGGAAAAGGTGCCGATTTTGGTTGTTCCATCGGAAAAGCAACGTGGCTCCCTTGCGAACCAGGAGAACTCCATTGTCGAAAGTTCGTCATCGAGAAATCTCCTCCTTCACCCCCTGCCTCGTAGAACATCCTGGCGACTTGCCTTGGGTTCCTGCCCACGCTAAGCGACAGAGACACGAGCTGACGCTCGTCCATTGGCAATCTGCGAGTTAGAAGTTCTTTCTCGACTCGACTGTCGATTGGGAAGCAGTTGCCTCCCACGCAGTCGCGTACGAACACACTGAGTGTCTTCCACCCAGACGCCCGATGGTCCCTGACGATGGCATCTAGGGCAGGAGTGGGATCCTCCGCTGTGGCTCCTTGCTCCAGCTCCCTCAATTGATTGACGTACGCCTTCATCGTCAACTGCCGATCACGGAGGATAGCAGCCATGCGGAACAGGCGGGGCTTCATCCAGTCGTGGTCCAGGACCCAATCACGAGTGAGTTCGGGACTGAGCTTCCTGATGTCTCGTCCGGCCTCGTGAACGAAGAGCGGGAAATACCGCCGGATCAAAGCCCTCTGAAGGGGCCGCGTCCTTTGACCATAGAGGGTCGTGACGAAGAACCACTCGTCGGTCGTAACTCCGAAACCGGCCCAGGGTAGCGGCCTGTCGTTACCATCTAGCCAACCTCGCAATTCAGCCTCGACGTTTACGTCCCCGAGTCGGTCCGGGGCAGCGGCGAAGTGTTTTTCCAAGGACGTTACGGCAACTGCGAACCTGTCGATGAATTCCTCTGGTGTGTACTGCATACGAGCCTCACAGGGTTAGAGGGTGGACAGGACCAGGTGAGAGACGCGTCGAGCCACGGACAGATCCTGGAAGTGGCTTACCACTTGAGCCATCCCTTTTGAATTGCCCGGATCACGGCGTGCTGAATCATCGTTTCGATGTCGTCCTTCTGGGCCACGACGGCCAGGCCACTGCGGGCGTAGGGGCCATGGACGATCCTGTTGAACTGGACGAGCCTGAAACCGATGTACTCCGGCGGGATGGCGTCGGACTCCTTCACCAAGCTCCCGTCGCGGTGGCGGATCAGGCTCGCCATCAGGTGGTCCTGATCGAACTCGTTGCCGCCTACAAAGTCGAGCACGGAGATCAGGCCCTGAGCACTTCGTGGTGTCGAGGTCAGAAAGATGTTGTAACGCCACCGCAGCTGACCGAGCTGCTTCTTGGGGGATCTCGCCTTCCCGATGATGAAGTAGGCCTTCCTATCGCCTTGCTGGACCGTGATGCTCAAGGGGTCCTTATATTCATTGGGCTCCCCGTCGGGCCAGACGTAGGTGAAACCAGGCATCGATTCCACCTGAATTGCCAGATCCTTCACGAGCACGGCATCGGCTGTGACGATGGAGGACATGCTAGCTCCTGTGTGTTCGGCAGATGGTTGTAGTGCTTGGACCGGAGGGGTCCCTGACACAAAACACTGGAGTTCGCTTTCGAGCACCCGCAGCTGCCCTGATACTCGGAAGGCCTTGAGTTTGCCCGATTCGATCTCGGTCACAACGTCCTGCTCGGAGCAACGGAGGATGTTCGCCACTTCTTCGATCAGGAGCACTTTCATGGTTTGCTTGGCTGAGGTGTCCGGTATTGTTGCTCAGTTCAATCATCACTGTTATTCTATTCCTGTTCTATCCGATTTCAAGTCCCATTCTATCCGATTTTATGCCATTCCTTGTTATTGGATGCTGGTTTTCGAGGCGAGCAACTTTAAATCCGGATCTGGTCCGGGGTTAGGCAACCTGCCGTCGATCTCATGACAAGTTGAACCTGAGCATCGGAGATCACCAGATTGCCTGACCATCAAAACTGACTCATGGATCGCCAAAGCTGGACATAAGAAGAGCTTTCCGGTGGCAATCGGAGGCGAACGAACGACCGGGGTTCAGATTGAGACGTCGATGAATTGCATTGGCCCCTTCAGGATCGATGAGGGCCGGGTGTGGGAAACTCAGCCCGGCCCGGGCGAGAATCAGTTCCGACTGTCTGAATCGACTTCTTGAGCTTCCAGGTGTTCGAGAGCCCGGATTTCCACCTCGAACCGTGCCGCCTCTTTGCTGATGTAGAGCCGACCAAAGGGGATCCTGAAAGCCGAACCACTACGTTCAAACTCGTCACGGTCCAAGTAAACGAGGGGCTTCGTACGGCGAGTTACCTCGCTGAATTCATCGAAGGGATCAGGCCGGATGACGATCCGTTTGGGACCCTGTTTGACGATAAGGTGGCGGAGGACCACCCATTTCGAGTCCTTCAACCAGACGCGATAGAGAAATCGATGCCTGGCTTCATTCTTGGGTTTGGGCTTCATCGAGTTGGTCCTGTGCAAGATGATGACCCACGCTGACCTGGGGGCCAGAGGGCCGAATGCTCTCTTCTGCTGCCAGGATATGGAGTCCGAATCAAGCCTTTGACTTAAATGGGACTGGACGCACCGACTTCACGGCTCCCAGGGACACAGGTCGGACCTAGCGGAGCGAGATCAAGATCGACTGATGAGACTTAGATCGAGGTCCCCGAATTCATTCGTCGGACTGGACTCCCAGACGATAAGCCCCGTGGCCCAGCCGGACGACCCCTTCCGATTCCATGCCGGGGCCAAACGGGTCATTGATCGAGATCGAACAGAAGGAGTTGGAGGGCTGGTTTTGGTAGGTCCAGGAACTCCTTGCCTTTGGCCACTCGCCAGAAACGACCGGGGTCCAGTTTGAGGCGTCGATTGATTGCCTTGGCCCCTTCAGGAGTGAGATCGAACTTCAGGAAGTCTCTGTTGGTGGCCCTGGCGGCTTTGGTAACGAGCGAGCGATGCTGCCGGCCCAGCATCCGTTTGAGAGCTCGTCGTTGCTCAACGCGTCGGTTGTAGGGGCTGGTTATCTCGTAGATGAAGAGAATGCGAGTGGGATGGACTGGGTCGTCCAGTCCAAGGGGTTTGATGCCGAGAAAATGGCCGAATTTCTTGTGCTTGGCTGTTGCGAGTAATTCCCCGGGCCCTCCAATGACGGTCACGTGCTCAAATTCGACGAGGACGTTTGGATTCCGATCGATCGCTTCGAGCGTCCAGATCCGGTTTAGGGGAGGATCGGACAGGTAATGTTGGATGTGATGGTTGGCGAGTGCGGCATTTACCAGTACCTGATCGATGCTGGTACAAGCTTGGTGCTTGGATAAGTTATCCAAAACCCCGTTACCCGGTTG
Source organism: uncultured Planctomycetaceae bacterium (assembly GCA_963833985.1). Taxonomy (GTDB): domain Bacteria; phylum Planctomycetota; class Planctomycetia; order Isosphaerales; family Isosphaeraceae; genus Aquisphaera. Next base: position 2,075,678 of record CAWIAD010000002.1, on the reverse strand, counting down.
AGAGGCAGGATACTTCAGACCCACCTGAAGAGAGAGTTCCCGACTTACCTCCCTGACTAGCTGTTTCTTTAATCTCGATCCTTTAAGACTGAGCGAGATCCACGTCGCCTCGAACCGTATTGCTCTGAAATCTCATGTCACATTGCAGCTTCAGTTCTTTCGGAAGTTCTGTCACTGCTCAGGCTGACTGGTTGACCTCCGGATACTTCCCGAATTCCAAGTCTTTCAGAAGACGGTAACGGTTTCATCGCTCCGGTGGTTGTGGTGGAACTAGTCGAAGGAGTTCACTGGGGGTGGTCCCCAAGTCCATTATCGATTGTTATTCAGTTGTGAGTGCGAGAACTCGTTTCTGACGTCAATTCATGAACTGAGGCATCTTAAGCCCTGGGCATTGCCACGGAGAACCACAGAAAACTGTGGCATGGTGTTGTATTACTGGAATGGAGACCTTCCTCGGATTAGTTGAATTGCAGGTCGGCAGGGACTCGACTTTGATCACAAGTAGCACTTTAGAGCCGGAGCAGCTCAGTTCGATTCTAAGGATTCACGGGCGGACCGTTCCTCACCCCAACGCTTCAGGCGTTCCCACGACGCCTCAGTTGTTTCAAAGACAGCGAATTGGTTTGTCTTACTCTTGATCTTCTTATGCTTCAGTTGCACGTACTCGATTGACGGGCGTGAATCCGTGGGTATTAGGTTGCGATCTACATACAGCGGCTTCTGACGATCATTCTGCCAGACGCCATTGACTATCACCGGGTTAAAGAAATCTAAGGTGTCCACACTTGGATCAATGACGAAATCGGGGTAATGTAAAATTACCAAGAAACACTCCCTATCCAGGATCTCACCGACGAAGAAGTAAAGGCCCATCCGACGAATTGCCATCCCATTTCTGGTAAGACCCAAATGGTCTGGAACGAGACCACGAGTACGGCATTTCAATTTCCGGAATTGTCGATGATTCAAGTGGAATGTAATCCTCAGCATCTCATCGAACACGGCCAGTTTATCGACCTCGGCAATTTGACTCTTCCTCTCAGAAGTCTTGGACAAGCGTATGCCGCTTTCGCATGCCGTCGTGAGCGTCAAATAGACCGGAGCTTGATCCCAGCCTTGTTCTCTAGCCGTCGTCAAGGGCAGGGTAAAATGAACTAGCATACCGCCCTTGTTGAGTGGCTGGTAAGTAATCACGCCTTCAAAGAAGTCCATGGGTAATCTCCGAAGAGAGCAGGAAAAGGAATTCGCCAGAAAACACTCGGAAAGCCTGCCGGGACCGTAATCAGTGTGGTTTGTGCAATTGGCCAAATCTGCAATGATGGTCGAATTTGGCAATTTCTCCCCACGAGAACACTTTGCTCTCGTCAATTCTCATACCCGAAACATGAATGGAATTCTTTGCTATATCATCGTTACCGACGTGACTTGCCGATCCTCGGCACGCCGTAGGTCGAGAAGCCGCTGCCGGGCCACAAAGTCCAGCGGCACGACGAGGACCAGCTCCCTGTCATTCCTCGATCGTAGCTGGACGGTCGATGATCGATGCTCGACGTCATGCTAGTGGTCCCGGCGACAGACTGAGCGGGCATCCTCCTCGAAGGTTGCGTACTGCTTTTGAGACGTAGGCGGTCCTTGGGGAATCGTGAGATTCCCGGGGCCGATGACTGGCTAGAGTGGGTTGATAAAGTCGATGTGATTGGATGACGGTTGTCAGGGCGACAACAAGGAGGAAGGAGGCCAGGTTCCAATTCTTGGTTCTCGAGCTGAGGCTAGGCCGGCCGAGAGGGCAGAGTTCTCTACCTCAGATGATCAGAACCGCCGTATAATTGACGGGTTTTTCAACATTCAAGTGGCAACCGGAAGTACATCACTTCCGCGTGCTGAGGCATCTCGCTGGAACTCATCTGTGAGCCTGAGAAGTTCTTTTTCAAGATGGGAGGCGATTCGGACCTTCTGTTCCTCGTTCCATTGGTTCAAGCCGCATTCTATGAACTCGCAACCGTTACGGATGGGGTCCTGGAGCAATGTTGCCGGGATCTGGACGTAGTCGATCCTGCCGGCGTTCTCGGACCAGCACATCATCCCATTATGTTCCTAGCCGCTATCAGCGACGTTATGAGAAACGGCTTCACCGACGCTGATAGGAGGAGGAAACTCATGGCTCTTAGGGGCTCGCAAAGAGAAAAGTCGCCCGAACGGCTTGATCAGCAGCCGATTTTGGCTGGAATCTCCTGTGATTGAACGTGTTGTCTGATTGAAAATTCCTGAAACAGAAACCCGTAACCTGGCTTGCCGATACAGCATTCTTCATGCTTTGCCTCTCCATACCCGACCGGCATCTTAACCAGGAATGTTTGATAGGTTACTGGGTCCCACTCCAGATCGAGTTCATCAATCGCTCGAATACCCCAAGTGAAGGTCGTCCTCCAGCACGCGAAAGACCAGCCTGGGCCCTCTGCGACAGACGACAAGTTACCTTCGCGTGGGATAGAAGTGTCCCCTTCTAGTATTGAGATTCACTCGGCCATGTTCTCCTCGTGCAAGGTACAAAAGCATCGTTTTATTCATCAGTATTTCAATTCCCTTCCGATTGCTCTCGAGCACCCCTCTCGTCCAGCCACTGCAGAACGCGATCCCACGAAGTCTGGTCTACTTCGAAGATCGATAATTCGTATGGCGTCGTGCATCTGATTTGCTTGGGTCGCACCGTGACGTATTCAATCGGGGGCACAGTCCAAGTTGGTTGTCCAGTACAATCGATGTACATTGGCGGGCTGGCGGCGTCTTGCCATTTGCCATCACTTGTCACCGGAGTAACGATTGCCGCTACGTCTGAATCTTCATCGATGATAAGTTCTGGATCGTGCATCATAACCACATGGTACGTCTTATCATCGTAATCAACCTCAAAGACATCCAAGCCATATCGAAGAAGCGTTCTCTCCTTATGGTCCAAGTCAATTCTTCTCGGGATGAAGTCAGGGCAAAGTTGTCTTACTTTCCGGAATTGTCGGCCGTTGAGATGGAATGTGACCTTCAAGAAGTCATCGACGATGAGTATCTTGTCCGTACTTGCCAAGAGCCTGCCCCCCTTACTACCCTCCTTGGACAGGCGGAGTTCCTTCCCTTTTCTCGTTGTCACAAGAACCAAATGGATGGGAGGTTCATCAATGCCAATACATCGGGCATACTTCAGGGGCACTTGCATCTGGACAAGCACACCTCCCTGTTCAGCTGACCGGATGGATATACCAGGATCCCTGGATCTCATGGCTTTCTCCGTTTTCAACTTCTCGGTGGGTGGATGGCACAGGAAGTAAGATCTTCGTAACACTCGAGGTGATGGCCTCGTGTTGCTCGAGTAGGACCCTGGCCGAGTTCCCTCAGGTATACTCGGCCTTGGACTGGGAGATTGGTCTGGAGTCGGATCTGGTATTGCTCCAAAGGGCTGAGCCCAGAACTCCAAGGTAAATGGGATCACCCCGGTGGTGGTTCATCGAAGCCTTGGGCTCTGCAAAGCTCCACACGTAAGCGACATCGAGGAGAGTGGCGGCCGGCAATCGAAACTTCTGCTGAAAGCGACCAAACCAGGCATGGAACTCAGAACCGCCCTTCAGGGCTGCAATCGTCCGTCTCTCCGTATCTCGGGGTTTCTGGGTTTCGGGCATGGATTGCCGCTCGGAAACCTTGGACCTTTTCGTTTTCGTTTTGGCTACCCCGGATAAAACGGGTTTCCCTGGGAGGCTCGGTTTTCAGGTTCTAGTAACTACCTCAACCATAAGGACCCCGACCTTGGCAGACCTTGGCTGAATATCGCGTCCTAGAGCGACGAGAACTACGGACGCGGTCTCAAACGGTTCTGTGCTCCTCGGCTGGACTTGAGCTAGAGCAAGCGGTTCGAGTGGGTGATCGAGGCGGATTGAAAGAGACCGAGTAGGACCGTGGCCAATTGTTTTTGTGCCGATGACCAGGACTTGGGAGGAAAGCTGGGGCTGGCCCGATTCTTGGGATACGGTACTCTCACACCCAGTCGGTGGGCCCGATTGATGATTGACCGGCGAGATGTTCCGAAGAGACTCGCGGTGAGTTTTGGTCCAATGAGCGGATACTTGTCTCGAAGAAGTTGGTCTCGTTCCGGGGTCCAGAACGTTCGCGGCATTTCTTAATTCTCCGATGTCAGATGAATAGTCTCGAAACCAGAATTCGGACCGGAATTCGACGAAAACGTCACAGGGCAGACTCATCCAACTCGTCAGCGATTCTTGGGAAGTAGTCAGCACCTTCATCCGACTGGGACGCTTGCAGGACTGCATGAGACAGAGTCGTATTGATCAATTTAGGGAATGGTACTCTGAAGGTCTCCAGCTTGTCAGAGGAGATCAGAGCTACCCAAAACCTCGAGCTGGGACAAGACGCTAGCTTGATCCATAACGGACTGAAAACCTGCCCGCAATCCACGTAGGTTTTATCCCGTGGCGAGCCTTCCAGGTCGATGAGCATGAGACCCCATGGAGCAGAGGCCAACAGGCCACGGCACTGACCCATTTTCGGGCGTCCCGTACTTCGTAACCTGGGAAATGGATAGAGACGTTCGTATCCAGGATTACCGAGTTTGATGAGATGGTTTACCAACTCAATCGTTAGCTCTACCTCGAAAACCCCCTTCTCGACGTCCAACATCCGCAGGAGCCAAGATGATTGACGAGTACGTACGAGCCAACAATCACTGGGACTGACGACCTGAACTTCGAGGCGATCGTCCTCTACCTCTCGGAAGGGGTTGCTAGCCGCGAGTCGGACAACACCAGGCCCTCCATGAGGAAGCGTCAAGCAGATCGCAATTGGCGTGAGCTCGATCTGTGAATGGTAAGTTGAATCGTCTCTCACGGGATCCTCCCGAAAACCAAGGGAACCAAGAGCTGAGTGATCTTTTCGCGTGATTAGGGTGAGGACTAGGTCTTCCGGAGATCACTCGAGGCCGAGAAGAAACTTCAAGTTCCTTTTCATCGTGGATTTCCTTGTTGCTTGTCAAAGCAAACCATGTCCTTGATCCCCGCTGCCTCAGAGCCCACGCCGTTCCCTTCAAGGCCAGGGATCTGGACGGAATCTGTGCATTTCACCTGGGGGAGGGACCCACAGAACCGAGGCATTGAATAGCGTGCGTGAGATTAGGCGACCGCTGTTCGAACTAGATCAGCAGTATCCTTACCGACCCGTCACGAACGTACATTGCTGGTTATCTTCCTGTGATGTTGTGGAAGCGAGCGAAGTGTCATCGATGACGCTCTTTGCCGTGAGCTGAGCGTCGGTCGTATCCGCGTCAGCTGAGTCGAATGATGAGAATGGGTTGGTTTCAATCTCAGAATCATCCCAGTCGAGGGCGACCGCTTCGTCCTCAAACTCCTCCCACTCCGTAGTGCAAGTGCTCTCCTGTTCTGTTCGATCTACCGAGCCCTCCAAATCTGACTGATCGCTGGGGAGACCATCCTCCGAGTCCATCTCGTTTTGAGCAGCCTGGCCCGAAGTGATGCTAGTGCTTGGTGTCGGAGATGAGGACGCGGTGTTGTCCTCCAGTTCTATCGCGGTCTTGCCGGGAGGAAGTGAGAACCAAAGCAGTCGGCTATCCTCGACCTCGTGTCTCAAGGGGACATAGAGCCGTTGATCGTCGGGGAAGAACTGCTTGACCTTTTCTCTGGGCAGTGGAAACTGTGCCGAACCTCGAGTCGGGGCAGTGCGACGATACTTGGAACCTCCGTAATCCACCTTGCCGATTGCAATTGAATCGGGGAAAACACCGGCATCACTAAAGAGGTTCACGCGATCGCCGAAAGCGACGCCTATTTGAGACATGAGGTCCTTATGTAAGTGCAAGGTAATGGAGTCGTCATGCTTAGCACGTCTCAAAGCCAGTTCGAAATCGTCACCCAGGTCGTAGTAGCGAGACCGCTCGTGAATAGGTTTTGCCATATGTACTTCCTTTCTCTGTTGAACCGGATCGACGAAGTTGTGCTCGGCCATCCCGGCACTGGGCATTGTTCAGGAGGCGGACCCTTGCCCAGATGAGTAAGGGAATGCCTCCAAGAGGAACTTATTCATGTATTGCGAGAACCGCATTCCGGACTCCAGTGCCTGCTTGTGAACATGGACGAACGTGGATTCAGGAACCACCAGGTGAATGACTCTGTGCCCAGCAGGAGTCCTGTGCTTCGTAGGGGCTTCGACCGAGGTGGCGGAAGCCGTGCTTAAATCCCTGAGACTCATTGCCGCTCCGGTTTAATTGATCGCATTGAGAACGTTGGTTTCATTGAGTTCATTTACCCGATTCAACATGCTCACACTCGCGTGTGGAATTGCCTAACGTTCACCTCCAATAAGAGCATGCATGGAGAACCTGATACTCTCGGCGACTGCGGGCGACCTCGATGAAGCAGGGTCATCCTTCAAAGCAAGAAGTTCCAAACCCAGTTGCTTGGTCACCGACAGCACGGTGACGAGCATGAGAGTCATTTATCTGCAGCTCGGCCCTTCGTTTACTGCGATACGCCATGACGATGTCCGCGAACTGTTCCAGGGAAGTTGCAGTGCGGGGGCAGAGCCACTTCCAGTTGGGGTCCGCGTAACTACGGTTGTGACCGACTGTGTTGCGAACCGTCCGGGCAAGTTTTCTCAGGAAGGATATGCTCTTGATGTCGATAGGGAGCGTGACGATCGGACCTAACCAGGTTTCCTCGATCGTCCCGTCTCGCTCGATGATTAGTTCTCTTGCAGCTAGACCGAAGGGAGCTTTGTCAAACGTGAGAATGATCTCTTTGCCGTGCGGATCAGGAAGTCTAGCGTGAATCTGGCAGAACAGATAAGAGACGTCTCCACTATTCTCATCGTCGATCTTGATCAACTGATCCTGGTCAAGTGCTCTATGTCGTTGAGACAGTGGGACGTTGTATGCGTCCAGGAGATATTCAAGGAGATTATTCATTGTTGTGGCCTCACGGGCGATCACCCTTCTGAACTCACTCGGTCAGGAAATGGCATCCGTTCTTCCGACTGAGATTTCCGTATCTACGATCATCCCGAATATTGATTACGTTGCTTTGATATCCTCATATCGCTCGCACGGAAGTGTTTTCTGGCTCACGATGCATGATCAAACGATTTCAGCTGTGGATCTCAGGTTCGTCGATAGAGCCGGGGTCCTCCGAAGCTGATCTGCTCAACGAGGGGGTGGGTCCTCGAAGCCCTTTGATCGGGCGAGCTCCGCTATGGCAGCGTCCAGAAGAATGGCGGCGGGGAGCCTTAATTGTCGCTGGAATCGACTGAACCAAGCATGGAACTCAGGACTGCCCTTCAGGACAGCAACAGACTGCTTGTCGGTACTCTTGGGTTTAGATGTCTCGGGCATGGTTCCTCCTGGAGACTGAAGAATCAAGAATAGTTTCACCTTTGTGATACCCCGGGTAGTTTTCAGTTACTGCCGGAATCGAAAGCCTCTCGTGGTTCTCCCACATCAACCTGCGTCAACTACTAGCATCTCGATGCTGGTGGCAACGGATACAGGCGGTTGCTTGTATGTGAAGGTGTTGCAATTCGTTGACGCGACCCAGCAGGACCTCAAGCCTCTGCTCGTCAGTGGAGACCGGGGAATACAAGTGAACCAGACCATTCAGACTATCAAGGGGATGAAGTGTAGAGGTTTTCGCTGGCGGATTTGATCACGGACTTGAGACGTCAGGTTCTGTTACCGGGTGAGGTTTGAATTGCAGAGGGAGGAATTTCACGGTAGCCCATGGTCTTTAGACTGGGGGTAGTCCTTTCAGTCCTAGAGGAACAAGAAGGTCCATACAATTACGTGTCCGGGATGAGAAAACGGGGCCTGCTCGTGAGCAGAATTAGAACGATGAAGATGTAGAACTGGATCGAATACTGAATTGAGAATCCCAATCAGACACTCAGTAGCACTGGCACAGGGCGAACTATCCGAGGTAAACAGCCTGTAGGCTTCGCGTGAAGAGGATCTTAAGAACCACTCGAAACTCAAAGCATCAGCATTCATAAGCTATCGTATTACGAATGGAGGGATGGACCTCTAAGGCTGAGACCCAGACTCCAACGCCCCATGCGGAGCATGGCGATGACCTTAATTGGGACTTTAGGAGCCCCGAGTTTCGGATGACTTGATTAGTCTATGTGACAAGTTAACGCCAGGCTCATGGGCCTCTTGTCGTGTCGTCTTTCGAGTCGTTCACGGGAACTTGTGGAGTAGGACGTTCCAAGTTGGCAAGCCCCTCATTCCTGAGACGTGCTTCAATGTAGGTGGTTCGAAGATTCAGTAGTGCCTGCTTCATGGATTCCATATTGACAGACCGGTCTACAATCGGTGTCGGTAATTCCCGGTGAGGTTCTGAATTGAGTCCAAATCGGCGTAGATCGGCTTGGCAAGCCTGCAAATGTCGCCGTGAGCTCCGCATTCCTATTCCGGTGGGAATGGTTGGGCATCCTTCAGGAGGCGGATCAGATAGTTTTTCAGTCTGAGTCCGCTCTGGATTGCGTTGATGTGAAGCCTCTCCCAGAGTTCCCTGGGCACTCCTCTGATAAAGAGGTCCCTTGTCAACGGAATGCTCGTCGGGGTGCCAGTTGATGTCGTCGAATCTTCTCTCGTCGATGAATTCGCGTGGGAAACTTGAGACATGGTCCCTGGTTCTTTCTTCCTCTGTTGGATGTTGCGGTGAGGTGATGCTTATGAGGGATTTCAAAGCCATCTCGTAACTTTGTGTCCAGGCTTCTGACGGTGTTATTGGAACATTCAACAGGTAGGTTCTGGGTCTTCCTCCGCCACCTGGACGCTGCCATTTCTCTTTGACCAACGTGAATACCCGGGCGGCCATTGCAAGCTGCATTCGATATCTATAGTTCATATGTTGGCAACCGGGCCACCGCCGTATCACCGCCTTTACATCCGCTGAAGCAATCCAACCGGATCCGTCTTCAGCCGGCTTCCCATGGGACTTGGCAAAACCCAGAAAGCTAAGAAGAAAGTGACTCAGATCTCTTCGCTCGTTGGGTGGTACCGACTGAATAGCGTCGTGTAGGGCACAAAGCTCCGAAGGAGCGAAGCGAGGCCGAGAATCGACTGACGGCTGGACCTGTAAATTCGGAGACGCCTTTCGTTCGCCATGCCAACGACAAATCTCAGCAATCTGGCCTGTCACCTTGGCAGTGCCATCACGCAGATCAGATTGAATGTCCCGGCTCTGGTGTCGAGGATCCATGGCCCATTGGGTCAGCAACTTGGCGGCCTGATCGGAAGACACGTTTTTGAACCAGATCAGGTGGGCGGCCAAGTGCTTGAGGATCTGAGTCCGCGTACCGAATATCTGGATCCCGGCTTTCCAGAGAATCTTCGCCTCCTCTCGAGACTGCGGGCGGTTCTGGATGATCCGTAGGTAATGGTCGGCCGAATGCTCGACTAAGGAAGGTTCCATCGAGAGCCCAGGGGGCTCAGTCAGCGGTGCTGGCCGCACCCGGACATGCTTCGGTGTTCCATGTAAGATCCGGTTTCCCTCAGAGATCTCCGAGCCTGATTTTGGTTTGGTGGGTCTGCTTTGCCGATCCGAAGGTTCCTGATCAAGATTTGAAGTCTCAGTTCTTCGCGTCAGGTTCTCGTAAAGGGTTTGCAGTGAGAATCTACGAATCCGGCCATTCGAGAAGTCGTCGATGAATTGAATCCAGGCCGTGGGGTCGTGTGTCCTCCCGGGTATGAAGCCAAATGGAAGCCGCAGACCCTGAGACGTAGATGGAAAGAACTCTATCTGACCGGGGATGTGCCTTAGTCCCGCAGCTTCGAGCAAGGCTCGGTACTGATCAAGGTGATTGGGTGTGTCGAAGAATACATAATAATGCCTACCCCCCGACGGGGTGTGCTGGACCAACACCTCTCTTGGATTTCTCGGATTCAGTCCTAAGAGTCTGAGGGCAGAAAGCACTTCTCGGTTCCGCTGAGCGAAGGGAGCTTTGTAATCCGCAGGCTTTGAGAGAACTTGCTGTCTGAGAGGGTCGTCAGGGGCCTCGATTGGTTTCATCGTCTGATCTCGGAGCAAATCGCGTTTGGCATTAAGCATGGCTCCGGGAGTCCTGTCCGAGTCGACATCAATCGCCATCAAAACGCTGGTCGATAAGCTCCGTGAGGCGATCCATTGGGGAGGCAGAGTCGGAACTTGATCCGCCAGGAGATGGCGAGCGATGTGGAGAAGAGTCAATGGAACGACCAGAGAGGTCCAGGCACGGGGACCTTTTCCGACCTTGGTAATTGATGCTTTTGAGACCCGGAACGCAAGAAGCTTCGCGAACTCGATCAGGCGAGCTTCGGTTGCCTTGGGAGCTGAATGAGGGTCGAGGATCTGGAGCTTCTCCTCCCAGGAGAGACGCGACTTGATCCGACCGTCTCGCGTCCGAGGGAGGGATGGACTAGCAGGGTTGGTTCCTTCGGTCTGGTTCCCATCATTAGTGGGACGTTCTTGCGGAATGCACATGGTCTTGGGTTCCCAAGGGTATGAATTCAACTCTTCAATCCATACCCCCAAATGAATCCCAATATCATTAGTTGCTTGATATTGCTCTCGGCGAGACTGGAATCTGCTCGTGAGCCTTTGGGCCGCACATTGATGCTAGCCATTGAATAGATATATGTAACTATTTATGTAGAGTTACCTGATGGCGATCAGCCGAGCAGCGGATTGACGTCAGCTTCCTCGACGATTCTCCGAGTAAGCATTCGTCGTCCATCAGGATCGTCGATAGCCCGAATCAGCGGACGTATGGCATAGCCCACGACACACTCGGACTTTTCAACCAATAGACGAAGTGTGGATGGATGGTCCAACTCAATCCTCCAATGCTTCATACGGCGGATCAGCAGTCGAGTGAGCTGATCGGGCGTGGGGTTCGTCATGTGGAACCGGTGCGTAAAACGTCGCAGGAATGCGATCAGTCGGGCTTCTTCCTCCGCCTTTTTGTCCGTTCTCCGCTTGCTGTGAAAGTTCTGGGCATTCGCGTACGTGGTTACTCGGGGGTGTGTGAGTAAAGGACGCAGGCACTCTTCCATTCCTCGGAAGAAGAGCTCTCCTGCCTCATCCAGGAGAACGAACTTGTGGTCGCCTTGGCTCCAAATGACGTCTTGGACTTTCTCCTCGAGACAGACTCTCTTTTCACTACCTCCGTCGATTCTTACAAAAACATAGATACCACCATATGTTTTTGTCTGGAAGAACCGGGCATCGTATTCGTTCAATGCCTCGTTGCCCGGCTCCTGTACGATCTCCTCGAAGTCCCCGCTGAAGAGTTTCGGATTGTTCAGTCGTCGTCGGATCAAGGCGATCTCGACGCTTGTTTTCCCAGTTCCAGGGTCTCCCTCGATCAGGAGGTTGGCATCATTTTCAGGAGGGTTGTTCAGCCGCGTCTCCAAGTATCGGCGTAGGTTATCAGGCAGAAACATCGCCTCGAGATCTGGGATTTCAGTCTCAGCCTCTTTGGCAGTGATAAGTGGTTTTTGCTGAACGGTCATCGAGTGGTCTCCCAAAGGTGTTGGATCTCCTCGTCTGACGGTATCTCATCGTCCCGGTCATGCTCGTGGGTGGCGTCTGTTCCCAAGCTCGGCCATGAGTTACTCCGCGGCAATTCCGAGCCGTTCGTGAGGAGATCCATTTCCTGATCCTCCTGGCTCCGAGCAGATTCTGTGGCTACCGATGCGACATGCCATGTCACTTGTGGTAGGGGGGTTCCTGAGGAGGGGACCAAAGTGTCTGGTGAGGCGGAATCCATTACGTGGTGGGCAGTTGCATCCGACACTTTGCTGTCACTTACGCCACTTGGTCGAATCCTCGGAGGAATGCACCAAGTCCGTGGCCGAGCCTTATAGTCGTACGTAATCGCAATACCCGCTTTCGCGAATGGCTCGACGAAGGCTCTCAGTCGGCAGCCCAAGGCGTCCTCGTTGGCAGGCCAATTCCCTTTTGTGATGTCGATGTCTTCCATTTTGGCGATTCTGGCCAAGGTGGACAGGAGTGGTTTTGCCGGCTGTTTCGCACCGCCTTTCTTGTAAAGAGCCATGATTGCTTGAGCGACGGGATCGTAAGTTAACAGGTATTCGAGGCTCAACGCGGCCACCGTGCGGTTCCCGTAGAACGCCCAAGCCCAAAGGACATCCATGCAGCTGCGGGTCTGATGATCCGTTGGGAGTACTCCCCCCAGCATCCTGGACAGTTCGGCCCTTATGAGGCGTCGAGCTGGGAGAGCTTCCAGTGGTAGTTGAATGGGCTCGATCGCTCCTTTAGTGCAGACCTGAATGTAGGCTTCGCCCGTAGGATCCATGATCGGTTCGAAGGCCTGGATGAGTACTGCGAGTTCCATGATGCTAGGTACCCCTTGCTCGCGAAGGTTGATGAGGGTAGCGTTCGGCAGGTCATGACGTGGGATCCTGACACGTACCTGCGACGACAACGAGCGTCAAAATCGTTTCACGAACATGAGCGGGAAGGCCTGACCAGGCCCTAACGACGGCTTGGAGATCCGAGGGGAATGTGGGCAAATCTTGCGTTTGGGTGCAACAATCGGTGCAACACTCGGATTGCCTGGAACTCAAGTCGTTGCTATCATTGGTACTTAGGGGATGAGGTGTCCGGTCTCGAAAACCGGTGTACCCCTCCGGGGTACCGTGGGTTTGAATCCCACCTCCTCCGCTTCCATGATTTGACCGGCTTCTACCGGAACTCGGTCTCGAGCTGAGCGGCGACGACGCCTTCGATGGTCCAGCCGCCACCACATCGTCTGCCTTTCCGGCTTCAATGGTGACTGCGGAAGCTGTCGAATTCACGCCCATGGCCGGAGCGTGTAAGATGTTGGCAGGAGATTCCGTAAGAGGCCCGGATGCGGCAAAGAGGGTTTCCCCATGAGCATCTCGACATCCCTGCCCGTGAAGGCTCGTGTCGTTTATCCCGAGGATGATGGGAACCCGATGGCGGAGAATACCGTCCAGTTTCGCTGGATCGTCACCATCAAGGAAGGATTGGAGCGGGTCTTTCGCGATCGCCCCGACGTCTTCGTGGCCGGCGACCTGCTCTGGTATCCGGTGGAGGGATCTCCCGAAATCCGCCAGGCGCCCGATGCCATGGTCGTCTTCGGACGTCCCAAGGGCGACCGAGGATCTTACATGCAATGGGTCGAGGACGGCATCGCACCCCAGGTCGTCTTCGAGATCCTCTCGCCGGGAAACCGCCTCAGAGAAATGGTCAAGAAGTTCGACTTCTACCAGCGGTACGGGATCGAGGAGTACTATGTGTACGATCCCGAGTCGTACGAGTGCGACGGCTGGATGCGTGCGGGCGAGCGGCTCGAGGAAATTAACCCGATGAACGGCTGGGTCAGTCCCCGACTCGGAGTTCGCTTCGATCTTTCCCAGGGGGAACTCATCCTGATCGACCCGGCCGGACAGCGATTCCTGACGTTCGGAGAACTCGCCCAGGAGCGCGATGCCGCCGTCCAGCAGCGCGATGCCGCCATCCAGCAGCGTGATGCCCTCGCGCAGGAACGCGACTCGATCGCCCGCGAACTCTCCGCGGCTCGGGAACGTGCGGAACGGCTCGAGGCACAGATGCGGGCACAAGGGCTCAAGCCGCAGTAAACGCCAGCAACTCCAATGGATATCGGGAAACCTACCGTCTGGCGCAGTGCATTCACGGGAAAGCCCGGGCCCGGCCACGGCTTCCAGTGTCCGGAGGGGTGCCTGAGTGGTTGAAACGGCCGGTCTCGAAAACCGGTGTACCCCTCCGGGGTACCGTGGGTTCGAATCCCACCTCCTCCGCTTCCATGATTTGACCGGCTTCTACCGGAACCCGGTCACGAGCTGAGCGGCGACGACGCCTTCGATGGTCCAGCCGCCACCACATCGTCTGCCTTTCCGGCTTCAATGGTGACTGCGGAAGCTGTCGAATTCACGCCCATGGCCGGAGCGTGTAAGATGTTGGCAGGAGATTCCGTAAGAGGCCCGGATGCGGCAAAGAGGGTTTCCCCATGAGCATCTCGACATCCCTGCCCGTGAAGGCTCGTGTCGTTTATCCCGAGGATGATGGGAACCCGATGGCGGAGAATACCGTCCAGTTTCGCTGGATCGTCACCATCAAGGAAGGATTGGAGCGGGTCTTTCGCGATCGCCCCGACGTCTTCGTGGCCGGCGACCTGCTCTGGTATCCGGTGGAGGGATCTCCCGAAATCCGCCAGGCGCCCGATGCCATGGTCGTCTTCGGACGTCCCAAGGGCGACCGAGGATCTTACATGCAATGGGTCGAGGACGGCATCGCACCCCAGGTCGTCTTCGAGATCCTCTCGCCGGGAAACCGCCTCAGAGAAATGGTCAAGAAGTTCGACTTCTACCAGCGGTACGGGATCGAGGAGTACTATGTGTACGATCCCGAGTCGTACGAGTGCGACGGCTGGATGCGTGCGGGCGAGCGGCTCGAGGAAATTAACCCGATGAACGGCTGGGTCAGTCCCCGACTCGGAGTTCGCTTCGATCTTTCCCAGGGGGAACTCATCCTGATCGACCCGGCCGGACAGCGATTCCTGACGTTCGGAGAACTCGCCCAGGAGCGCGATGCCGCCGTCCAGCAGCGCGATGCCGCCATCCACGAGCGCGATGCCGTGGTCCAGGAACGCGATGCCGCCGTCCACGAGCGCGATGCCCTCACGCAGGAACGCGACTCGATTGCCCGCGAACTCTCCGCGGCTCGGGAACGTGCGGAACGACTCGAGGCACAGATGCGGGCACAAGTGCTCAAGCCGCAGTAGACGCCCTCTCGACTTCAGTCTCCGATCCTGTTCTCATTCGCGAACCCCGGGCCCGTCCTCCCCGTTTGCTTCGGTCCCGCCAGTGGCGGTCTCCGCGACCACTCGGCGGGCAATGATCGCTCGCGCCGGTCCAGTGCCTCCCGAAAGTATCAGCGTTCCCGAACGCGTGCCCCGGGCACGAAGCTGTGTGCGGACGTGTTCCGGTGCAAGGTCCAGCCCCCGGATCTTGATCTCCAGCGGCCCAAGGTCTTGCTCGGCAACCAGGCGCCGGAGCTGTTTGAGGTCAAGGCGGTGGACGCTCTGGACTTCGAAGGCGGTAAGAAACGGCGCGTTCAGCAGCCGATTGCTGGTCAGGTAATCCACATCGGCCGCGATCCGGTTCAGCCCATGAGCCGCGGCGAATGAATCGAGCAGTCCGGCGCGGAGCAGGGAGGGGTCGGGATCGAAGACAAACGTGGAGACCGGTACGGCGGGAACCTGGAAACCCAGCCTGGAATCGCCATCACGGTCGGTCCAGGTGACGTTCTCCGGAAGTCGCGTGGCCCGGCGCCGGCAGGTGGCCGCGGCACCGAACCAGACCGTCGCCTCCTTGCATTCGCCGCTCACGCTGATCAGCTCGATCTCGAGTTGCGGTCGATCGAAATGGACGGCGAAGTCGCTGGCGGGGCTGAGCTTGAGGGCACCGCCAGGCGCAGCTATCATCAGGCTTCTGAGGAACTCGATGCCGGGACGGTAATCAGCCAGCAGTCTGGCTCGCCTTGGCCCGCCGGAGCGCCGGTCAGGGTCGATGTGAACCCACGCCCCGTGCGGGATCGCAAAGGTCTCAGCGCGGCAGCGGCAAGGCAGCACGCGCTCCGCGACCTCGTAGACGGCAGCATTCCAGGCGAGCCGGCGGCACATGGCCCTGTCGAGATCGACGGCCATGACCTTCGATCTTCCCGCCAGGGCGATCGTGTCGCCTCCGATCCCGGCGCAGAGGTCGACGACATGCTCCGTCTCGAAGCGTCTGGCCTTGTACCGGGCGACGACCTCGCTGGTGGCCTGCTCCATTCCAACAGGATCGAGCCACATGCGATTGCCGCGTGAGAATTTCGCGCCTGCCCTGGCCCGGCAGGATGCCAGCCGGACGGCGGCAGCGACCCGCGGGGCCGATGCGATCTTCCTCCAGCGCGTATAATCGGCCGGACGTGGATCGCGGATCGCGGACGCCTCAGCCAGCAGCCGCTGGCCTGGCTCGGTATCCAGCACCCAGGCTTCCGCGTCGATTCCGTTGCTGGAAGGATCGCCAACTGACATCGTGTCTCAGGGTCCGCACCAATAGAATAAGGTTTTCGAGCCGTCCGGCGTCTCCAGGAGGTCAGCCCGTTGTCACACCTGCCCGCATTGTACCCCTCGGCGCCGGCGATTGTCCGCGAGCCGCTTGAGCTGGGCGGTGTCGCAATGCCCTCGCGATTCTTCCTGGCACCGCTGGCCGGTTACACCAGCCTGGCGTTTCGGCTGGCCGTGCGTCAGTGTGGCGGGCTCGGGCTGGCGACCACCGACCTGGTCAACGCCCGATCGCTCATCGAAAAACGGCGCCGGGCGATCGAGCTGGCCGAGACCTGCCCGGCCGACCGCCCGCTGGCCATCCAGATCTACGGACACGTGATCGCCGAGATGGAGCAAGCCGCGCGCTGGGTGCAGGGAAACGGGGCAAGCGTTGTCGATATCAACATGGGATGCCCGGTCCGGAAGGTGGTTCGTAGCGGTGGCGGGTCCGCCCTCATGTGCCAGGTCGATCGCGCCGTCGAGCTGGTGGCCGCCGTGGTGCGCGCCGTGACCGTGCCGGTCACCATCAAGATGCGTCTGGGGTGGGACGACGAATCGCTCACCGCGCCGGAGCTGGCGCGCGCCTTCGAGCAGGTGGGCGCGGCCGGGGTCATCGTGCACGGCCGGACGCGTGCCCAGGGTTTCTCAGGCGCGGTGAACCGCGCAGGCATCCGCGCCGTGGTCGAGGCCGTCGAGCGCATCCCTGTGATCGCCAATGGCGACGTGCGGACCATCGCGGACGCGGCGCGGATGTTCCAGGAGACCGGCTGCGCGGCGGTCTCGATTGGCCGCGGCGCTCTGGCCAATCCCTACTTCTTCCGCCAGCTCGCCTGCTGGGTACGCACCGGCACCACCGGCCCGGAACCGAGCTTCGAAGAACGTCTGGACCTGATGAGCCGCCATTTTCATGGCCTGGTCGACCGCCGCGGCGAGTTCTACGCCTGCCTCCAGTTTCGCAAGATCCTCAAGTGGTATTACCACTTCACGCGCATGCCGAAGCCGTTCTACCTGCGCCTCGTCCAGCTTTCCAGCGCCGCGCTCTTCGACGAGACACTCGCCGCCGTCCGCGACACCGGTCCGTCCAGCGGCCTGCCCGGCCACTTCGATCTGCACGTCCCCGTGCCGGCCGGACCCATCGATAAGTGGTGAAGGTTCACCACCAGCGTCTTGAAAGATTCAATGACAAATGTAAGATAGAGGGACACTTCGAACGCCGAAGACGTTTTTCCGGAGGTGCGTCATGGGCCGGAATCGTGGCTTCACGCTACTGGAGCTGATGGTCGTGATCCTGATCATCGGGATCCTCTGCGGTCTTCTCGTGCCCGCGGTGGCATCCTCTCGCGAAGCCGCGCGGCGGGCCCAGTGCGTGTGCAACCTCAAGCAACTGGCACTGGCGACGGCGAATTACGAGTCGACTCACGGCGTCTATCCCTATGGTGTGGGCGGCAGTGCGCCGCCGGGCCCGGGACGCGTACCGCGCTGGTCAACCCAATCGCAGCTCCTGCCTCAACTCGAGCAGACCGGCCTGTACAACGCAATCAATCTGAGCGGTGTCGCCTGGATGGCCGACCCCGTTTACGGACCGCCCAACCAGACGGCCCTGGCCACGAAGGTCTCTTCCTTCTTGTGCCCTTCCGACCCGGACTGGAGCGCCGATCCGTACGACCTGGGGCACAACAGCTATCGCGGCAACGCGGGCACGCTTCCTTACAACCTGGCGGCCGACTCGCCCGACGGTACCGGCCGGAACACGGGAATCTTCTGGTACCAGAGTGCCGTGCGGGTTGCCCAGGTGACCGACGGGACTTCCAACACCGCACTCTTCAGCGAGCGTTGCCTGGGCACCGCCGCGTTCACTGACATGAGAGCCGACTTCTACCTGATCGGTCGGAACCAGGCTGCCTGCCAGAACCTGACTCCCGGGTTCACCTCCCGCTATACCGTGCCGCACGAGCTTTCAGGCCAGCGCTGGGGCGACGGGGCTCTCTTCTACACGCGCTACAATCACATCTTGCCGCCCAACCAGCCAAGCTGTCTGCTGGGCGGCACGACCGATCACGGCTGCCCGGTCGTTGACACCGCATCGAGCCGGCACCCGGGAGGAGTGAATCTGGCGACGGTCGACGGCGCTGTGCGGTTCATCAAGGACTCGATCGAGCCGAGATTGTGGACGGCGGTCGGGACGATCGCCGGGGGCGAGGTCATCAGCGCATCGAGCTACTGAGCCATCCGAGCTGGATGCGGGACAGATCTTGATTCCGTCACCTGGCAGGTCCACCAGGCTGACCCACTTGCGCCGGGCTTCCGGGCGTCACACCCGCGGGACGGTTCATCATCATGCCCATCCCCGGCCGCAGCACGGTCCGGATCTCGGAGTAGCGCCTGGTCACGGCCTCGATGGCCTGCATCTTCTCGTTCAACTGCTCGAGTTCGGCGGTACTCAGTTCACCGCGCCGCGCCCGTTCGACCTCGGTCGCCAGCGGCGACGACTCCGGGAACGACTCTTCCATCACCAGCAGCTCTTGCCAGTTGCGTTTGCGCATGTCGGGCGGCCGCATCGTCACCATGCCGTCCTTGATGCCGTAACCCATGCCGAGTTGCTCGGCAATGAACTTGAGAACTCGCCGCAAGGGGACCCCCTCCAGATCCATCGTGATGGGGCTCTTCATGAGGTCTCCACTCTTGTTCTCACCGTCCGAGAAATCGACCGGATCGACGTAGATCTGGATCGGTTCGCGGCCGTGACTCGACGTGGCGGCTTCAATGTACTTGAGCACGTCGCCCAGCGGCGTCGGGTTGGCAAACCGCATCGGGATGGTCTCTTCCAGCCGCGACAGCAGCACCTGGGACTTCGGATCGGTGCCAGGGCGAACGCCCGCGCCGGCGGAAGCTCCGAGGTTCGGACCGGGGCGTTTCGTATCCTTGCCTTCGCGGGCTTCCGCGAGCCACATCTCGGCCTCGAGGCGATAGTACTCTCCCGCTAACACCCTGTTGGAATCGGCGAGCGACCGTGTCTTGGCCTCGAGTTCCTTGACGGTCTTGAGGTAACGCTCGAGCGCAGCGATCTGGCCGGCCCGGTCGCGATGCAGGTCGCGCTCGGCCTCCAGCACGCGGAGCGCGCTGGTGCGGACGAAATCGAAACTCTCATCGGCGAACGGACCCTCCACGCCCAATGCCTGATTTCGATTCAGGATGTTCTCCGCCACCCTCAATCGTGCCCTGGCCAGATCCTCGATCGATCGAGTCTCAGACGTTTCAGTTCCGGCCTCGACTTTCCTGGTTTCGGGGCTCGGGTTGGTGGCAGGTTCCGCCTTCTTGAGATCCGCTCCGGCCGCTGGCAGGGGTGCGGCCTTTCCGGGTGCCTGGTAGGCCAGCACGCCCGCGCCGGTGGCGACGAGCCCCGTAGCCGTCAGCAGGGCCGTGGCGAATTTGAATGCGTTCATGCTCATGCTCCTGAGGGTTTCTTGAACGAGCGTGGCGACCGCAGCCGAGACGGTCCCGGCTGTCGTGCCGCCTGACATCGAAAACCGGGTCGCGGCCGAAAGTGTCGACTTCAGCAATTCGGCAGTGACCGCCGAGGCCGGCTCGGGTGCCAGCGTCCGGGCCACAACGGCCGCCGACGAGGCCAGGCCGCGGCGTGCCAGGCGCGACCGCAGCCTGTCGCGACCCCGTGCCAGGCGGCTCTTGACGGTGCCGACCGCACAGCACAACTGCGCCGCCGCCTGCTCCTGAGTCTGGCCTTCCAGGTCGCACAGGATAAGGGCTCGCCGATAGTGCTCGGGCAGTCGGGCCACTTCCTCATCGATGACGGCGCGAAGCTCATGTGCGTCGGAATGGTCTGCGCGGCGATCTTCCCACGTGGTCATCTCCATGCCCGAACGTTCGCGTTGCCGCCTGCGCCGGGTATTCGCCCGGCACCGCACGGCAACCCGCCGGGCCACACCATGAAGCCATGGACCAAGCACGGCCTGGTCGCGGATCGATGGGGCCTTGCGGACCAGCACCAGGAACGTGGCCTGGAAGGCGTCTTCCACATCGTGCGGATCGTCGAGGATGCGGTGGCAGGTCGCCAGCACCATCGGGCCGTGCCTCGTAAGGAGAGCTTCAAACGCGGAATCATCGTCGTGCGCGAGGAATCGCTCCAGGATCTGGCTTTCGCCTGCCCCTGTCATGGTTCCATGAGTGAGCAGGCGCACCAGCGACGATTGCACCGGGGCGAGGTCTCCCTGAGACATGACCGACATCTCCCGAACAGGTGATCCATCTCTGAGAGTGCAGCCTGAAGGCTCTCGGTTCCGACGATTTTGGATTCTCCCGCCGAAACCACGACACGCGATCAGCGAGAGACGGAAGTGAGCCCCCCTGGACCAGGAGCGGGCTTTACCTTGAATGGTACCAGGCCGACCCGTAAGATGCCCGTAGCGGCCTGCCTGGCGCGGACGCGCAAAGGCGGCAATCCCTCTCCCCATGTGCCGCGACTCGCTCCGATGAAAGGAACTCGACTCATGGCCACCGTGACCGAACCGCGCCGCAAGGCGGCCCCTTCCTTTCAGACCAGGCTCCTGATCGATGGGAAGTTCCGCGACAGCCAGAGCGGCAAGACGTTCGCGACGATCAATCCCGCGACCGAGGAGGTCATCGCCCAGGTGGCCGAGGGTGACGCGGCCGACATCGACCTGGCCGTCAAGGCCGCACGCAAGGCGTTCGAGTGCGGGCCCTGGAGCAAGATGGATGCGCGTGACCGCGGCCGGCTCATGTTCAAGCTGGCTGACCTGATCGAGGAGCACATCGACGAGCTGGCCGAGCTCGAGACGCTCGACAACGGCAAGCCGATCAGCGAGAGCCGCAACGGTGACCTGCCCCTGGTCATCGACTGCCTGCGCTACTATGCCGGCTGGGCCGACAAGATCCACGGCCAGACCATTCCCGTCCGCGGCAACTTTTTCTGCTACTCCCGGCGTGAGCCGGTGGGGGTGGTCGGGCAGATCATCCCCTGGAACTTCCCGATGCTCATGGTGGCCTGGAAATGGGGCCCGGCCCTGGCCGCCGGCTGCACCGTGGTGCTCAAGCCGGCCGAGCAGACTCCGCTCACGGCGCTGCGGATGGGCGAACTGGCACTCGAGGCGGGCTTCCCCGAGGGTGTGATCAACATCGTTCCCGGCTTCGGAGAGACGGCTGGCGCACCGCTGGTGGCGCACAAGGGCGTCGACAAGATCGCCTTCACGGGCGAGACGACGACCGGCAAGATCATCATGAAGAGCGCGGCCGATTCGCTCAAGCGCGTGACCCTCGAGCTGGGCGGCAAGAGCCCGAACATCGTCTTTGCCGACGCCGACCTGGATGCCGCGGTGGACGGGGCCATGCTCGGCCTGTTCCTGAACCAGGGCCAGTGCTGCTGTGCGGGAAGCCGGCTGCTGGTGGAGGAGCCGGTCTACGACAAGATGGTCGAGCGGCTTGCGGAGCGCAGCACCAGTCGCAAGCTGGGCGATCCGTTTGATCCCAGCACCGAGCAAGGGCCGCAGATCGACGAGGGTCAGTTCAAGAAGATTCTCTCGTACATCGAGAAGGGCAAGGCACAGGGGGCGCGGTGCGTCAGCGGGGGCGAGCGATTCGGCGACAAGGGATACTTCATCAAGCCCACCGTCTTCGCCGACGTCAAGGACGCCATGGCCATCGCCACCGATGAGATCTTTGGCCCGGTGATGCAGGTACTCAAGTTCAAGAACATCGAAGACGTGATCCAGCGCGCGAACAATACCGATTACGGCCTGGCCGCGGCGGTGTGGACGCGTGACATCGGCAAGGCCCACGCGATCGCCAACCGCATCCGTGCGGGCACGGTATGGATCAACTGCTACGACGTGTTTGACGCCGCGGCCCCGTTCGGCGGCTTCAAGAGCAGCGGACTCGGCCGCGAGCTGGGCGAGAAGGCGCTCGACAACTACACCGAGCACAAGACGGTGACCGTGGCTCTCGGCTGAGCACCCAAACAGTTCCTGCACATCCATCACCTCCCCGATCTGGCGAAGCCCCGCGCTTCGCCAGACCGCCGGGCACAAATCTTCCTGCCCATCTTCTCACATTCCCGACTCGCTTTCGGCTCACCCTCCGGCCGCAATTCCGACCTGACTCGTGACGCGGATCGAGCGCGGAGGCACCATCTCAGAAACCGCCGGGACACTGTGTCGGGGCACCGAGTCAAACCCTGTGCGGTTCTCCTAAGAAATTCGGGGCCACGGCTCGCTTTTTGCCGCTCTGAGATGAAGAGGTGGGCTCACATTCTCTGCCTCACGTCTGCAAGTCGCCCTGGTCTCCGAAAGGCACGGCTGATGAGAATGCTGCTTCGGCTCACACTGGCTGGATGCATCTGCCTGGTTCTCTCAACACTTGGCGTTCTTGCGCTGAGTCAGCCGGAAACGGTGGCGCGATTGGGGAAGCTTGCTGTCGCCCTGGGGGGCGAACATGATGGTGCGGGCTCCCGGTGGATGCCCGCGACGGCGAACGCGGGAAGCGAGCCGTCGCCATCGCAAGAGTTCCGTTTTCCGCTGTTCACGACCGAGGGCTTTGAGAACGCCGGCTTCGGCACCGCCACCCGTTTCACGGGACCGATCGCGGACCGAAGTTCGCTGGCGGACGTCCGGGCGGCGATCGCAACCCGCTCTGAGCGTGGCATTCGCGCCTGCCTCGAAGAGCTGAGATCCGTCCCCGACGGTGTGCCTGACCAGGCAGTGCGCAGGCTCAAGGCCGAGTACTCGCTGATCTTGCTGCTGATGTACCAGGGGAAATTCAACGACGCGGCGCTCTGGACCGAGCGGGCCATTGCCGACGCGGGCGCACCCGGCACTCCGAACGGTCTTCAGATTAACTTGCGGGCACTGCTGGGCGTGATCCATCTGAGGCGGGGAGAGACCGAGAACTGCATTGAGTGCATCGGACCATCGAGCTGCATTTTTCCGCTTTCCAGGCAGGCCGTGCATCAGAAGACCTCCGGCTCCAGCGCGGCGATCCAGCAATTCACCGAGTACCTCCGCCAGCGGCCCGAGGACATGGGCGTGCGCTGGTTGCTGAATGTGGCTTACATGACGCTGGGCAAGTATCCCGAGAGCGTGCCCGCCGAGTTCTTGATTCCGATGGAGGGACTCCGGTCGCGGATCGATGTGGGCCGGTTCCGCAACATCGCGCCGCTGGCGGGCCTGAGCACGCGTGGAGCAAACCTGGCCGGGGGCAGCATCTTCGATGATTTCAACGGAGACAACCTGCCCGACATCTTCACGACTTCGGATGATGTGGACCTGGGGGCTTCGCTCTTCCTGAATCGGGGCAACGGGTCATTCGACGACGTGTCGTCGCACGCGGGCCTGAGCGCACAGGTCTATTCGGTCAACTGCGCACAAGCCGATTACGACAACGACGGACTGCTCGACGTGGTGATGCTACGGGGCGGCTGGGAAAACCCCGCGCCGCTGTCACTGCTCAGGAACAAGGGAGACGGGGTCTTCGAGGATGTCACGGCGGCCGCTGGCCTGGGAGAGCCTATCGCCTCGCACTGTGCCGTCTGGGGCGACTTCGACAACGACGGCCGGCTCGACCTCTTCGTCTGCGGGGAATTCGCGTCGGCCGGCGGCGACGGACTTTTTGCCGGCGATACGGTCCTGGTGGGCGACAAGATCAACCAGTGCCGGCTGTACCGCAGCCGGGGCGACGGAACCTTCGTCAACGTCGCCAGGCAGGCGGGTGTCACCAACGATCGCTACGCCAAGGCCGCGGTGTGCGGCGACTTTGACGGCGATGGCCTGCTCGACATCTTCGTCTCCAATTGCGCAGGAGAACCGGCTTTACCACAACCGTGGCGAGTGGACCTTCGAGGACGTGGCTCCGCGGCTGGGAATCACCGAGCCGCTGGTGAGCTTCACATGCGGCTGCCTTGATTACGACAACGACGGACTGCTTGATCTTTTCGTGGTCGACTACGCGGCCTCGATGAACGACTGGGCGACAGCCTTCCTGGGAAAGAGCAACGGCAAGGCCGCTCATCCGCGCCTCTTCAAGAACCGGGGCAAGGCCGGTTTCCAGGACGTCTCGCTTGTGGCTGGCCTCGACAAGGTGGTCCTGGCGATGGGAATGGGCATAGGCGATATCGACAACGACGGCTTTCTCGATCTCTATCTCGGCACGGGACGGCCCGACTACTCGGCGCTCATGCCCGCCATTCTTTACAAGAACGTCGGCGGCGAGCGCTTTGAAGACGTGAGCGAATCTTCGGGCACCGGACACCTGCAAAAGGGGCACGGCGTCTCCCTGGCCGACTGGGACTGTGACGGCAACCTGGACCTCTTCCTCGAAGTCGGTGGCGCCGTACCGGGAGATGCCGCCTACAACGTGCTCTTTCAGAACCCGGGGCATGACAGGCACTGGCTGAAGGTCAAGCTGGTGGGGACGCAGACCAACCGCGCTGCGCTGCGGCGCAAATCTCCGCGTTGATCTGCAAAAGTCCGACGGCACCGTTCGTTCAATCTACAGAACGATCGGTGCTGCCACCAGCTATGGAGGAAGCAGCCTTGTGCAACTGATCGGGCTGGGAGATGCCGCATCGATTGCCGCGGTCACCGTGAACTGGCCGGCGAGCAGGAAAAGCCAGGCATTCCACGGGCTGAAGCCGGACAGCTTCGTGGAAATCACGGAGGGAACAGATGCCGTCCGCCTGCTTGCTCAGCCGCGCTTGCCCGTGCCAGCGCTCCCCGAGAGTTCAGTGCCGGCGGAACGCACGCGGCTTGAACTGGGTGGCCGATGAACGGGCTCAGGCGGTGCGCTGCTTGAGCAGATCGCGTATCTCGGTGAGCAACTGTTCCTCTTTCGTCGGCTCCGGCGGGGCCTGGGCTGCCTCCTCCTTCTTGAGCCGCAAGATCCAGCCCAGGAACTTGACCACGAAGAGGAAGAGAGCCGCGGCCACGATCATGAAATTCATGAGGTCGGCCAGGAACTTGCCGAAGTGGATTACGTGCCCGAGGAGCGTCAGGTGCCGTTCCTCGAGACGATTCTCGCCGGGCAAGATGATACTCACCAGTGGCGTGATGATATTCTCCACCAGCGACTTGACGATGTTGCCGAACGCGCCGCCGATGATCACGCCGATGGCCAGGTCAACCACGTTCCCCTTGAAGGCGAAGCTCTTGAATTCGTCGAAGAGCGTAAGCGCATGCTTGGTTGGGTTTAGCGACTTGATATCCATGACCGTCTCCTCACCTGTCGATTGGCGTGGAAGCTCAGAGTGACAGCCATGCCGGGAGCGTTCCCCGGGAGGGCAGCGTGATCACGCTCAGGCTGAGGATGTGCGGATGCTGCTGAAGGGTCTCCAGGGCCGCCGGTGTCGGGATGCTGTCGAGGTTCACCACGCCGATCGCCTCGCCGCCCTGGTGCTCGCGGCCCACGTTCATCTGCGCGATGTTCACACCCTCGTCCCCCAGCGTCTTGCCGATGAAGCCGATGAGACCGGGACGGTCCACGTGGGTGAAGACCAGCAAGGTGCCGTCGATATGGGCATCCAGCGGGTACGAGCCGAGCCGCACCAGCCGCAGGAACTGCTTGCCGAAGAGCGTGCCGGCGGCCACGTAGGTCTTGCGCTCGGTTGTGACCTCGCTCTGGACCATGGTGCCGAAATCGCCCGGGGCGTCGGCCGCGCGCTCCTCGATTTCCAGGCCCCGCTCGTGCGCAGGGAAAGCGCATTGACGAGGTTCACCGGCTGCTCCAGCGCGGACTCCATGAGCCCCGCGGCGAAGCTCGCGGTGATCAGCCTGGTGTTCTTGCTCGCGGACTCGCCGCGGTAGATCAGCCGCGCGCTCTTGATGGTTCCCCGGTCCATCTGCGCATGCAGCATGCCCAGCCGCCAGGCCAGGTCGAGATAGAGCCGCACGTCCTCGAGCTCGGCCCGGTCAAGCGTGGGCATGTTCACGGCGAACCGGACCTGGCCTTTCACCAGGTAGTCGGCAAGCAGGCGCGCAGCCTCCACCGCGACCGAAACCTGGGCCTCCTCGGTGGAGGCGCCGAGGTGCGGGGTGACCAGGACCCGGGGATGCTTCACCAGCGGCAGATCCGCGGGCGGTGGCTCGGGATCGAAAACGTCCACGGCCGCCCCTGCCAGCTTGCCGCCGGAGAGCGCCTCGACCAGCGCGGACTCGTCGATCAGGCCGCCCCGCGCGCAGTTGATGATCCGCGCCGAGGGCTTCATCATGCCGATCGCGCGGGCGTCGATGAGGTGGCGAGTCTCGGCGTTCAGCGGCGTGTGCAGGGTGATGAAGTCGCACCGCGGCCAGAGCTCGTCGAGGCGCGGCAGGCTCTCGATGCCGTGCTCGAGCGCCTTCTCGGCGGAGAGCAAGGGATCGAATCCGACCACGGTCATGCCGAAACCCAGGGCGCGGCGGGCGACCGCCAGTCCCACCCGGCCCAGGCCGATCACCCCCAGCGTCTTCCCCTCGAGCTGCGTGCCGGTGAACGTATTCCGATCCCACTTGCCGGTCTTCAGGCTGTCGTTGGCCGGGGCCACATTCCGCGCCAGCGCGAGCAAAAGCGCCATGGTGTGCTCGGCCGTCGAGACCGTGTTGCCGCCGGGCGTGTTCATCACGACGATGCCCTGGCGCGTGGCGGCCGGGACGTCGATATTGTCCACGCCCACCCCGGCGCGGACGATGGCCTTGAGCCGCGGCTGGTTTTGAAGGATCTCCGCGGTCAGTTGTGTTCCCGAGCGGACCGCGATGCCGTCGGCTTCCGCAAGCGCCGCCTTGAGCGCCTGAGGATCTTTCGCCAGCTTCGTGTCGACGATGACTTCGATGCCCTTCTCGGCGCGTAGCAGCACCAGTCCCTCTTCGGCCAGCTTGTCTGTCACCAGAACGCGGTGGGTCACGATTGAAGCTCTCCAGTAAAGACAGCGGACCGCGCTCTCGTGAGCAGCCCGGCCCAGGGTTCTGGTGGGCCTCGCTTCGCTCGACCCACCCTACGACTCCGAGCCTCTCTTTCATCATTCGTAGGGTGGGTCGAGCACAGCGAGGCCCACCAGCTCATCTCATCTCTCCGTGCATTCCCGCAGCTGCTGGTGGGCCTCGCTTCGCTCGACCCACCCTACGGCTCCCATCATCCGCGCCAGGTGAGCACACCGGCCACAGATCGAAGCACGCTCACACAAAGTATTCTTTCATCATTCGTAGGGTGGGTCGAGCACAGCGAGGCCCACCAGCTCATCTGATCTCTCCGTGCATTCCCGCGGCTGCTGGTGGGCCTCGCTTCGCTCGACCCACCCTACGGCTCCCATCATCCGCGCCAGGTGAGCACACCGGCCACAGATCGAAGCACGCTCACGCAAAGTATTCTTTCATCATTCGTAGGGTGGGTCGAGCACAGCGAGGCCCACCAGCTCATCTCATCTCTCCGTGCATTCCCGCGGCTGCTGGTGGGCCTCGCTTCGCTCGACCCACCCTACGGCTCCCATCATCCCGGCACGAAAAAACCCCCAAATTGCGGCTCAACCCACGGCGGCCGCGGTGCGCTTGCCCATCAGGACCTGCTGGGCCGCCGTCACGGCGGCGCCCGGCTCGACGTCATATCCCAGCTCACCCAGCGCCATCTCCAGCGCCGCCAGGGTGGCCACCACATCGATCTCGTCAGTGTAGCCCATGTGGCCAATGCGGATGATCTTCCCCTTGAGCTTGTCCTGGCCGCCCACCGTGGTAATGCCAAAGCGTTCGGTCAGCTTGTTGCGGATGTCGGTATCTTTGAAACCTTCGGGAACGCGGAACGCCGTCAGCCCCTCGGCCGGCCGGGCGCTGAACAGCTCCAGCCCCAGCGCACGCACACCCGCCTGGCACGCCTCACTCATGCGGCGGTGGCGTTCCAGGATGTTTTCCAGGCCCTCCTCCTTGATGCGCCGCAATGAGGCCCGCAAGGCGAGAATGAGCGTGTGGGCCGGAGTATAGGGCGTGTCAAACTCCTTCGCCTTCTTGCGCGCCGCCTTGAGGTTGAAGTAGAAACTGCGCGCCTCGAAGGCGTCGATCTTCGCCCAGGCCTTGTCGCTCACCGCCAGGAACGCCAGACCCGGCGGCAGCATGAGTGCCTTCTGCGAGCCCACGGCCAGGAGGTCGATGCCCCACTCATCGGTCCGGCACTCCATGGCGCCCACGCCGGAGATGCCGTCGACGGCGAATACGGCCGGCGTGGCTGCGACCACCTTGCCGATCGCCTCGACCGGATGGCCGGTGCCCGTCGAGGTCTCGCTCAGGGTGCCCATCACGCAGGCTGTATCGGGATGCTGCCGCAGGGCGTTCTCAACCTGCCCGGGATCCACGGGCTGGCCCCATTCGGTCTCCAGCGTGACCGCGTGGATCCCGTAAGCCTTGCAGATACTTCCCCATCGCGCCGCGAAGTAGCCCGCGCTGAGCACCAGGGCTTTGCCGCCCGGCGGTACCGTGTTGACGGCCGCGGCCTCCATGGCCCCCGTTCCCGAAGCCGTGAGGATCAGGACGTCGTTCCGCGTCTGGAAGACATGCTTGAGCCCCTCGGTCACCTCGACAATGACCTGCTTGGCCTCGGCCGAGCGATGGTGGATCACCGGCCGGGCCAGCTCCAGGAGCACTTCTTCGGGAACGTTCGCGGGACCAGGCGTCATGAGTCGCGGTTTTCGCATCAATCGATTCCTCGTATGGTCAGCCGGCACGCGCGGCACGCGTTCTTTCCTCGCGTCCGCGGGTTGGTTGCCGGTGGTGCGGAAGTCCGTATTTTAATAGCTCACGCCCGCGCCGCGAAAGACCGGTTGCGTGCAGGCTTGGCGAAGGCTGCTCCCCAGCTCGACTCCGCGAGACCAGACGGTCCAGAAGCAGGAATTGGGTGAGCCCTCGTTCATGGGCTCGACTCCGGGCGCAGTGCGCCAGCTCGTGACCGCGGAAGCCGAAGTGTTGGTCGCTCCGCGCTCGTGCGCAGGGCGCGGCCTCGCGGCTGCGGGTCGGGCGGTGGGGCGCTGGGAGAAAATGGTTCGCACAAGCGCGTGCGCGAGCCCCTCAGCCTCGGTGGATCACCTCGGCGGCGGCTCCGGCTTGCCCCGGTACACGTCGGCGGCGCTGAAGATTGGTGTCGCATCCACCTCGAGCGTTCCGGCCTCGTTCACGCGGCGGTAGAAGCAGGAGCGATAGCCCTCGTGGCAGGCGCCGCCGTGCTGGCGGACCTTGATAAGGAGCACGTCGCCGTCACAGTCGACGTGGATCGATTCGACCTCCTGGACGTGTCCTGAAGTCGCCCCCTTGTGCCAGAGGGAGCCCCGCGACCTGGAATAGAAATGCGTCTGTCCCAGCGCGAGCGTCTTCTCCAGCGCGACGTGATTCACCCAGGCCATCATCAGCACTTCGCCGCTTGTTGCGTCCTGGACGATCGCCGGTACGAGTCCGTCTGGATTCCACGAGAGAGCATCCCTGAGCGCCTGAGAATCTGCAAGCAATCGCACGGTCTTCGCTCGCAAGGGTCAAACCGGAGAGGTAGTTGACTCGATTTCGAGATTCAGTCTAGCAAGCCCCGGCTCGCGGCCGCAATGAATCGCCATGACGTTCCGGGGCCGTTCCACACTTCGATTCCAGTTGCTGCCTGCTTCACCGACCTCAGCTCAGTCCCTGGACGAGGGAGACCCGCTCTCTTCAGCGAAACTCGGACATCCGCCGGAATCCTTGCCCGCACTTCACGGGCGGATCAAGCCAGCGCTCCTTGGGGATCACGCGAGGGGTGTATCCTGCGAGCAGTCCGGGGTGGAATTGGCGGATCGCCGCCAGCTTCGCGGTGATGAGCGGGCTGTGCGCCGCGTCGAGCTTGGCCAGCACCAGGGCGTCCTCGGTGAGCAGGTCGCCATCGTTCAGCACCCCCAGCCGGAAGCCCTCGCGCAGGGCATCGGCGAATTCGTTGTAAATGAATGCCTCGGTGCGGCTGGCCCACCAGTCGCGGTTCATTACTCCGAAGAGCGCGGCGGCTCGCCGTGCTACGCCCAGCTCGGTGAAGCCGATCGTCGAGTCGATGACGACCAGGTCCTCAAGGATACACCGAACCTCGACGGGCGCGATCACCCGGCAGGCCAGCCCGTCGCGCAGGAAGTAGTCGAGCCGGTCGGCACAGAGGTTCGGCAGGGAGCGCTCGAGCAGAGGATAAACGGTATCGTCATAAAAGTCCTCGGGATGGTATCCCATGTTCGCA
Source organism: uncultured Planctomycetaceae bacterium (assembly GCA_963833985.1). GTDB lineage: Bacteria > Planctomycetota > Planctomycetia > Isosphaerales > Isosphaeraceae > Aquisphaera. Next base: position 2,045,321 of record CAWIAD010000002.1, on the reverse strand, counting down.
AGGCCGCGGACGATATCGGGACGGTCGAGCATCTGCGGCTTCAATCGCTCGTGATGGTCCTGCTCGTCGGACGTCACCAGGAAATCGACCGCGTGCGAGAAGGCCGTGTGCGAAATATCGTGCAACAGCCCGGCGACCTGCTGCTTGAAATCCGCCCCGAGGCGGCCGAGCATGAGATGCACGCCCAGACTGTGCTCGAAGCGAGTCACGTCCTTGAACGAGAAGGCGATCGCGGAGGGACCCGCCTGCCGGACTCCGTGCAGCCGCTGGAACGTGGGAGTGGCTACGAGCTCAAGAAGCGCCGGGTCGGTGATCGAGACCTCTCCGTAAACCCTGTCTTTCCAGTGCATCAGGCTCGATCCCCCGCGCCCCTACCGGCCTCGCCCCGGTGCTGGGGTTTACTTGATGATCACGGCGCTCTCCCTGATTTGCAAGGGCTCGACGGGCGATCCGCGTGCGCCGCATGCGCCTGCGCCATGGCGCAGGGTGCGTTGCACCGGCCCGATTTCCTCACCGACGAGGCCGACTTCCTGGACGTTCAGGATTGTGCCGACCCGCGGAACCCGCCCGTGATCGACCCGGCCGACCGGTACGTATGATTCGGCCGCGATCTGGCGAACTTCGTCAACATCGACGAACTGATCCAGGCCCATTTCATGGCGAGCCTGATTCTCGGCACTCCACCAATCCGGGGCGGCCTGCGCGCTTACCAGCGGCCTGCGCTTACCAATTGACACCCGGCAATCCGGCGGGGCACGCCACAATCGAGCGTGTGTGTGTGTGTCATTCTCATGAAGGCCTTCTTCCATGCGGTGGTGCTCAGCTTCCTGCGCGAGACGGTGCAAACCGAGAGGAAGAGCGAGCCGGCTTCCGCGTCACGCGGTGCGACGGCGCCCAGGGTAGTCCTCAGCAACGAAGGCAGCATCCGGAGCACGGGTCCTCGCAGGGCCCGCTGCCGGCAAGCTCAGAGGCTGTCCCACAATGGTAGAGTCTGTTGCACAGAGTGAACAATCAGCGGCCGATGGTCGTGGCCAGGTATGCGGAATAAAGGGATGAGACCGCTGGAACCGGCGTGCCGCCGGCGAGCCTCAGCCATTGACCCTCAAGCGTCTCGCGTGGGACAAGATTTCATTCCTGCCTCTTCAAATCTACTGATCAGTCTCAGTTTTCGTGACGAGCTCGGAATGTTTTGCCACGACTGAGAGGCCAAGATGGGAACCCCGTACCACCTGATAGGGTTCGGAGAGCAACGGGGTGAGGCACGCCGGCAGCACGTTTGGTGCTACGCTCCCATTCTTGTTTCCGCATGCCTTGCCACAAGGGCCGGCCTCTGACTGTTCACCATACCGGAGAAAACCGGAGTTCGTTACATTGAGCCGCGGAACCCGGGCGAACCGCGGGCCCGCGTTTGGGGCGCTTGTCAGGCCGGGCCGGGTTCGAGTAAGTTAAGAAGCTTGGATTTTGCCGGAGAGCGTTCGACGGAACCCGCCGGCAGAGACGACGTCGCGCTATCGGAAGCGCTCCGTCACAGACACGCGGATCGAGACGTCCGACGGTTTGCTCCGCGGAGCACGCATCGGGCAGCAATCAGGAACGAATTGATGGCCAGTAAAGACGGCGACAAGGCGAAAGACAAGGACAAAGCCAAGGCCAAGGCCCATCCGCAGGGCGACGGCAAGCAGCACAAGGGCGAGGCCAAGCCGAAGGACAAAGACAAGGACAAGGACAAAGCCAAGGCCAAGAAGGAGAAGGAAGGCGCCGAGGCCGCTCCCAAGGAGGAGAAGCCCAAGGCGCCGCCGAGGCCGCCGGCGGATCCGCGGCTCAAGGTCCTGAAGAAGTTCCACGGCAAGTTCCTGCCCCGCGGGCCGCTCCGCGACCGCCTCACGGTGCTCATGGGCCGCTGGCACTCGGGCGAGGACCATGGCGGCGTCACCGTCGAGGAGCTGAAGGCGCTGTACGACGACTGGAAGACCGCGCGCACCAAGCCCGTGAAGCAGAAGGCCGGCGCCGGCGTCTGAACCCGTGCGCGTCCCGTGCCCGGCCGATCCGGTTTATTGAGTCCGGACGGCCTCGGCCTGCGCGAACGGGTGCAGGGCCGAGGCCATGGCGCGGGCGGCGGAACGGGCGACGTCGCCGGGGGCCGACTCGATGGCAGCCAGCGAATGACGGTAGGCCGGGTCCGCCCGGCCCGCGTCCTGTTCCAGTACGGCCAGCCCATAGTGTGCCTCGAAGAGAGCCGGGTCCGCCGCGAGCGCGCGCTCGTAGGCTGCGCGTGCCGCGCCGAACTGCCCTTCGGCCAGAAAGGCGGCCGCCAGCCGGGCGTCGCGCACGGCGGGGTGTGGAACCTCAGCCGCGCCTCGCCAGAGCTGCCGCGCGGCCTCGGGCTCGCCCAGGTGCAGACGCAGCGTGGCGGCCCGGTCGAGTAACTCCCAGGGCATCTTCTCCGGCGGCAGCGCACGCTCCAGGGTCTCGGCGGCGGTGGCGGCCCGGCCGCTGGCAAGCTGCGCCGTCACGACCCGGTCGAGCTCGCCCAGGTTCTTCCAGGATGTGTCCGGCGCAGGGCCAAGCCGGGCGCGGAGCTGTGCCCGTGTCGCATCCGCCTGGACCAGGTGCGCCCTTTGCAGCCGGTTGATCGGGCGCAGCTCGCGGAGACGATCGAGCACCGGCAGCTCCGCCTCGTCCATTTGCCGGGTCTCGAAGACCTGTTCCAGTCCGATCAGGGTCATGAAGTCTCGGGGTTCGAGCTCCGCCGCGCGGCGGAAGGCATAAACCGCGCGCACCAGCGGCAGGTCGAACACCGGGTCGAAGGGCATACGGAACCGGGCCACGGGGGCGGCCGCGGGCTCACGCAGCAATTCCACCTGTCCCAGCGTCTTCCAGCCGTCCGCGGCGTTCGGGTCGGTCTCCACGAGCCGCCGGGCATGGTCCTCGGCCAGCCAGACCAGGGGCCGGGAAATGTCGCCACGTCCCAGCCCGAAGTTCAAGTAGTTGCGCAGGCCCTTCGCGGAGGCCAGCAGCGCCGCGGGCCCTTGCGGCTCGGTGGCCGGATCGGGCCGGAAATGACGGCTGCCGAAATCGACGGCGCCACTCCTGGCGGCCGGGTAACTGTCGTGCACGAAGACGGCGACGATCGGGTCGAACCAGACACACTTCCAGTGGCGGCTGGCCAGCAGGCTGGCGCCAATGCCCGCGTTGTCCACGTGGTCCACCAGGATCGTCGGCCGGCCCATGCGGTCGAGCTGGTCGTCCCAGCCGGGGCTGGCCTTCGTGATCCGGTCCCCCAGCTTCTGGTACTCGTCAAAGAGCTCGGCACCGGCGATCTCCAGCCGCGGGTCGGTGAAGACCGTGCGGCCCGGCCCGTGTTCGCGTTCCGGGCTGTGGTAATACTCGAAGACCGAGGCATGGGCGTTGTGGTAGCTGAGGAACCGCTCGGGCATCCCCGGCGCACCGGCGAACCTGACGGCATCGTGGGCGAACCAGAGCGGCTCCTCGCCCCAGCCGATCGTCCGGCCCTCGCCGGTCATGGCGTAGAACTGCCCGCTCCCCACCCACAGCAGCATCACCGCCAGCACGGCAAGGGTCAGCAGGCGAGGACGGAGGTCGCCGGCGCCGGCGTCCTCGCCGCTCTGCCGGCCGGCGCGTGCACGCCGGGCCGCGGCCCACTCGGCCAGGTTCCAGGCCGTGACCGTGCCGACGACCGCCGCGAACTGGTGGCTGTTGCGCGTGGCCTGGAGGCTGAGCAGGCTGAAGGCCCCGTACAGCAGCAGCCGGAACGGGCTCAGCCGCCAGTTCCCCTCGGTCTCCGCGGGCTCCGCCGCCTGACGCCGCTTCTTGGTGCGCTTCCGTGGGGTCCGCGCGCCTCCGCGGTCTGCGCCGGTATCGCCGCCGGACCTTCGCCAGCGTACGGCCAGCGTCCATACCATGGGGACCAGAAAACTGAGCGCGCCCAGCAGCATGGCTGCCAGGTGAAGCTGGAGCGGCAGGTTCCCGAGGCCGGACTTCTCGATGAACAGCGGAATCGGCGTCAGCTCGGCGATGCTCCGGGAGAAGATCGGGTTACTCATCGTCCGGGCCAGTTCCAGGGGATAGAGGGCCCCCCGCAAACCGTAGGGGTTCAGCAGGCAGGCCAACCCCGTGGCCACGCAGGCCGGCACCGTGATCCGCCACCAGCCCGCGCGCTCGGCGTCCAGGGCCCCCGGCCGCAGCAGCGCGTCGATCAGCGCGAAAACCAGGATGATGGGACCCAGAACGAAGAGGCCATGCGAGTTCACCCACGCCACCTGGACCGCCGGCAACAGCCAGGCGAGCGCGGGATACCGGTCCCAGCGGCAAATCACAGCCAGGTAGAGCGCGAGGTAGAGCAGGCTCAGCGTCTCAGGCCGCACGTACATCCGCCCGCTCAGAACCAGCAGGGCGGGCAGCCAGGCGAGGATCATCGTCCAGACCGGCCACGCGCGGCGCCGTGCGGTGATCAGCAAGAACACCGCCAGGCTCGTGACGACGGCTTTCGCCAGGGTGAGCGCAGGCACCCCCCCATGCTCGCGAATCCAGCTGATGCCGACCTGGAAGATCCAGTGCAGGTCGATCCAGGGAGTTCCGGCGCGGGTGAAGGTGAAGAAATCGACCCGGGGGACCTGTCCGGACTGGCGAATCAGGTCGCCGGTGCGCAGGTGCCAGTAATAGTCGGCATCCTTGAGGGGAAAGATGCCCAGCAGGAAGGTGAGCCCGAGGAAGAGCGTGATCAGGCAGGCATCGATGACGCGCATTCCCCGGGCGGGGGAATATGCCGCCCCGCTCTGCCGAGCTGCCCGCGGCCGTTTCGTCTCCGGGCCGGGCCGCGGCTCGGGCGGACTCACCGCGGACATGATCACGCTCCGTACTCGAAACCCTGCTTGACGATCCCCCGCCACGACGGCGAGGCGATCGTCCCAGTGTACCGGCCCGCGCGCGGGCAGGTCGAGGCATGCCGGAGACGAAGCGGCGCACCGCCAGCCGCGGTCGTAAAAGGCCCGGTAACCGTTGCACCCGCGGCAACCGGCTGATAACTTTCATCACCTGGCAGTTGCGGCGAAACGCGCGCTGGATGCGATGCGGACTCGCCGTACCGCCCGCCATCGAGATTTCCATTCCCGCCCAGGTTGCTTGCAACAGGAGTTCCCCATGAGCCGATACCTCAGAGCCACCGCGGTGTTGCTGGGAGCCGGTCTCCTGCTCGCCGGCAGCGCCGTTGCTGCGCTGGCCGACGAGCCCAAAGTGGGCGAGCCGGCCCCCGAGTTCTCGCTCCCCGGATCCGACGGCAAGGTTCACTCACTGGCCGAGTACAAGGGCAAGTCGGCCGTCGTGCTCGCCTGGTTTCCCAAGGCGTTCACGGGCGGCTGCACGGCCGAATGCAAGTCGTTCGCCCAGGGAGGCAACTTGCTCAAGGGGCTCAACGTGGCGTACTTCACGGCCAGCGTGGATGTGCCCGACTACAACAAGAAGTTCGCCGAATCGCTGAACTGCGATTACCCCATCCTGAGCGATCCCGACAAGAGCGTGGCCAAGGCGTATGGCGTGGTCCACGAAGGCCGGCCCGTCCCCGAGCGCTGGACGTTCTACATTGACAAGGAGGGCGTCATCCGCGCCATCGACAAGAAGGTGGTGACCGCCAAGGCCGCTGACGACGTCGCGTCCAAGCTCAAGGAGCTGGGAATCGCCGGCAAGTGAAACGGGCGGCATCCTGACCTGATCGCAGTGGAGCCGGGGCGTGGCCATCGTGCCCCGGCGCTTCACCTCCGAATCAGGGCCGTACGGCGGTGCCATCGCGCCGCTTTTGCTGGTACGCCCAGCGGTACTTCAGCTCGCCAAGGATCTTCCAGAAGAGGCGGCTGTGCATCCGCCCGGGCACGCGGCCGCACGACCGGGCGGAGAACGAGAAGGGTTCGGTGTATTCGAGGTGGTGCGCCATCTCGTGCAGGAAGGTATCGAAAAGCTCCTCCAGGGGCCGCACCCCCAGTTCCCGGTCGCGCGCGTACACCCGCACCAGCCGCCGGGACTTGTAGTAGCCGCCGAGCACGCGCAGCGTGGCGCGGTTGCTCACGTCAATTTGATAATCGATACGGCATCTATAAATTTGCTCAAAGCGATGACGGAACAGCGGGCCGAGTGCGGAGACCGGCAGCGCGAACCGCGCCTGGCGGGTTGTTGCCGCGGATTCGCCGGCAGCCCGGGCGGTCTCGGCATTGGGTGCCTGGGCAGCGGGGGCGGCGTCGGCCGCCGGGCCCGGCATGAGGATGTCGTGGTCGCCTCCGCGCCTGCGCCGGCCGGAGATTCCTGGAGAGAGAGGCGGTTCGTCCATGGCAGCTTCCGAGCGTCGTGGAGAGAAGATGACGCCTTGCACGTACGGGCGCACGCCGGGGCGAGACGGCGACCTCGGCGGATGGCATCGGCCCGTCGGACCCGGAAGGGTCATGTCCGCACCCGCTACCTGCTCCGGCTTCCCTGTTCGATCGATGTCGAGGCGGATTGCGGGCTTGCCAGATAGTGCGCGTAGCGCGGGCACGGCGTCAATGGTTTCTGCCGGGACAGAGTGGCCAGGTTCTTTCAGGCTCGCCGCCCCCGCAACAGGCCACGGCCGTCATCCGCGTCAGGCGATCCATTCTGCTGGCAATGCGCAACCACCGGACATAACAGCAGCGAGCAGCGATGATGGACCAGGAACGGCCGGTTCTCGTGCTGACCAACGACGACGGGATCCTGGCGCCCGGCCTGGAGGCGTTGCTGCGCAGCACAGGGACTGGGAAAGTGCCGCGTGATCGCACCCTGCGACGGGCTCTCGGGATGCGGGCACCAGGTGACGACGCACGCGCCGATCCGGATCACCGACGGCGGCGCGGAGAAACTGGCCGTCGCCGGCACCCCCGTCGATTGCGTGCGGCTGGCCATCGCAGCGCTGGCAAAAGACGTGGGCTGGGTGCTCTCGGGCATCAACGCAGGGGGCAACTTGGGGACAGACATCCACCATTCGGGCACGGTGGCTGCCGCGCGCGAGGCCGCGATCCGCGGCGTGCCGTCCATCGCCCTCTCGCACTACATCGCCCGCGGGCGAGTGATCGACTGGGACCAGGCGGCGATCCGGGCGGGCCGCGTGCTTCGGCAGGTGATGGCCCTGCCGTGGCAGCCGGGCACGTTCTGGAACGTCAATCTTCCCCATCCGGCTGCCGGCGCCGCGGAACCCGAGATCGTCTTCTGCCCCGTGGACCCTTCCCCGCTGCCGCTGGACTACCTTCTCGAGCCGGGCGCGGCCACGTACACGGGCAACTACCAGCAGCGCGCCAGGCGCGCGGGGCTGGACGTCGCGGCTTGCTTTGGCGGCCAGATCACCGTCAGCCGCGTCGTCCTGGCCGATCCGGACGGCGGACCACTGCCGTGCGCGGGCGCCGGTCACTGACAGCCCGGACATGCGTCAAAACCTCGGAGCCGAGAGCTGAGATCTGGTCGATTCCCGCCCGGTCGTGACATAATGGAGCATCTTGGCGGCAGCAACCTCCGCGCGGCGATGAGGCGGTCCCCGCTTTCGTGGGCCGGGCCGACGTTCCATCCATTCCTCTGGTTTGCGTCAGCTCAGGTGGGAGAGACGTGATGAGCTCATGGCAGAGAATAACCCGGGGATGTCTAGGGCTTGTCCTGGCCCTTCTGGGCTGTGACGCCCCCGAGCAGATCACAGCCACGACCCCGCCCGGAACGGTCATTCCCCGGACGGCCCCGGACGTGAATGACCCGGCGCAGGGCAGGGCGAAACCCTGGCCATCGTGCCCAAGACGGGAGACTCCGCCAAGCCGGCATTCACGCCCGCCCTGCCCACGGCCAGGGGAGAGACCAAGGTCACCAAGAACGGAGTCAAGTACGAAACGCTCAAGGAGGGCACCGGCGATGCGCTCCAGCCCGGGCAAGTGGCCCTGTTCCAGTACGTTGGAAAGCTCGAGGACGGAACAGTCTTCGACAGCACTCGCGACCGCAGCGACCCGTACAAGGTCGCCATCGGCACGGGGCAGTTGATCCGCGGCTGGGAGGAGGGACTTCCCGGCATGAAGGTCGGCGAGACGCGCAAGCTCTGGATCCCCTACAAGCTGGCTTACGGGGAACAGGAGCGGAAGAAGATCCCGGCGAAGTCCAACCTGATCTTCGAGGTGGAGCTGGTGAAGATCCTCAATTGATGCAATGAACCCGCCCGGACGGATCAGCGACGCCGTTGCCGGTGGCCCACGAGCCGGCCATGATGGGCCGAAGATCGCCCGGGCGAAACCCGACGACGTGTTTGTGCAAGTGATGGCTCAACCAGGAATCGATCGAACGAGGCTCTCCATGGCGAACGTCCCAGGCACGCCCAAGCTCTCCTCAATGAAATACCGCGTCGTGAACGAGCTGGGCGAAGGCGCGGGCAGCAAGATCTTCTTGATCAGCGATAAGACCTCCGGAGGCAAACGCTACGCGCTGAAGATCATTCGCAAGCAGGAGCCCGAGGATGAGATCTACGTCCAGCAGGCGAAGACCGAGTACGAGGCCGCCCAGAAGCTGAACCACCCGACGATCGCCAAGGTTTATGACTTCCGCCAGAAGAAGTCCTGGTTCAAGGTCACCGGCTGCGAGCTGCTCATGGAGTACGTGGACGGCAAGAGCCTCGAGGAGGTGGAGGCGCCGGAGCTCGGCCAGCTCGTGCTCATCTTCGGCCAGGTGGCCAGCGCTCTGGCGCACATGCACCGCCGGGGCGTCTTCCACGGCGACCTGAAGCCGCAGAACATCATGCTCTCGAAGAATGGCCAGGTGAAGCTCATCGACTTCGGCACCGCCTGGATCCGCGGCCAGAACAAGGACCGGATCCAGGGCACCCCGCAGTTCATGGCCCCGGAACAGGCCATCGAGAAAACGGTCGACCAGAAGACCGACATCTACAACTTCGGTGCCACGATGTATCGCATGTTCACCGGCCGTTTCGTGCAGGGTGCCATTCCCAAGCCGGGCGATGAGCGGAAGGTCACCCTTCCGAACAAGCTGAACCCGCGCATCCCCAACGACCTCAACACCCTGATCATCGGCTGCCTCCAGTCCAGACCCGACAATCGCCCGGCAGACATGGTTGAGGTTCGAGACCAGCTTTCCAGGATCGCCAAGCAGATGGGCCTTGCAGAAGTGGACCTGAAAGGTGCGGACGAGGATTGAGCGCGATCGTCGACGCAGCACCGCCGGCGCGAACCGCTTCCTCGCTGAAGCGTACCCGCGCCCTCTGCTCCGCCTGCTGATGGCACTGAGCGCGGCCGCGGCCGGCTGCTCCGCCGGGTCCGCGACCCCGGTTCCTAGTGCCCCGGACAGTGCTTCGGTCCGGGAGCAGGCGGCCCGAGCCGAATCGGCCGCTTTGGTGGACCGGGCCGGAACTCCGGACGCTCCCATGGCAATCCTTCGCCTGCGCGATCGGCTGCACGATCGAGCGCGCGGGCGACGATCCACGGGCTCCCGTGGTCACGGCCTACCTCGACGGCCCGCGCGTGACCGACAGTGCACTGGCCGCGGTGCGGTCCTTCGTCAAGCTTCAGCGGCTCTCGCTCCGTGGCGCCGGGATCAGCGATGCGGGACTTGATCACCTGGGCGGTCTGGCCGAGCTCCGCTGGCTCTACCTGACGGGCTCCGCGGTGACGGACCAGGGGCTGGCACGGATCGCGGGCCTGACCCGGATCAGCGAGCTGGGACTGGCGCGGACGCGCATCAGCGACGCCGGCCTGGCTCATCTCGAAGGCATGAAGGAACTTCGCCTGCTCGACATCGAGCAGACCGTGGCGGGCGACGCGGGCCTGGTGCACCTGGAAGAAATGACCGACCTTCGCAAGCTCAACCTGCAAGGGACCCGGGTCGGCGATCTGGGTATCACCCGTCTGCGCGGTCTGACGAAACTCTGGTCGCTCAACCTGTCCCGTACGCGCGTGGGCGACCCCAGCCTCAAGACCCTCTCCGCGCTCACTCGTCTGCAAGCGCTCGACCTCAGCCAGACTCAGGTCAGCGACGCCGGCCTGCAACACCTCACGACGCTGAGCGAGCTTCAGGTGCTGAACCTGTGCGGCACACGGGTCAGCAACGCGGGCCTGAGCTCGATGCGCCGGGCGTTGCCGGCGGCCAGCATCTTCACCGAGCCGGAAGCCTCGCACTGAGCTATCGGCAAGGATGATCCCGGGACGATGGGTCCGCGGTCCGTGCTCCCGCATCTCAAACCCTGTTCCGCCAGCTTCCTTCCGGACACGCGTCGCCTGCGTGCCCGGGGGACGTCCTGTTACCGGGTTGCCGACACCGCCGGCGAGTCCGCGGCCAGCGCGGCCTCGACCTCGAAGAACTCGGCCCGTTGCACGCCCAGGCAGCGGGCGAGGAGGTTCGACGGGAAGCCCTCGATGCAGGTGTTGAGGTCGCGGACATTGCCGTTGTAAAACCGGCGGGCAGCCTGGATCCGGTCCTCCGTGTTCGACAGCTCGTGCTGGAGCCGCAGGAAATGCTCGCCCGCTTTCAGCTCCGGATACCGGTCGATGACCCCGAGAACCATGCGCATCTCATGCACCAGCGCGTTCTCGGCCGCGGCCTGTGTGCGCGGGGAGCCTGGCGTGCTCGCCGCCTGGTCGCGGGCCTGAAGAACGGCTTCGATGACAGCCCGCTCGTGCCGGGCATAGCCCTTCACCGTTTCCACCAGGCGGGGAATCAGGTCGTGGCGCCGCTTCAGCTCCGTGTCGATCCCCGACCACGATTCGGCCACGTGCAGGCGCAACCGCACGAGCTGGTTGTAGTTGATAATCAACCACAGGAGCAGCACGCCGATCACCCCAAGGAAGATCAGCGGCCAGGGAACGTCAACGCTCTGTAGCTCCGCCATGATGCGTTGCCTCACTTCAACTCACGGTCAAACGCTGCTGTTCCAGCAGGTAATCCGGCAGGCGATCGAACAGCCCGGTTCCCAGCTCGAGCGCTTCAGCAAACTCGCGCGGGCTGAACGTCGAGCTCCTCCAGACCAGGACCACTCCGTCGCCAAACTGGATCGAGTAACGTGGAGAGCCGAGCAGGAACTCCATGGTTCGGGGATGAATCACGTCAAAAGCCCAGCGCCGGTCGGGGCTGCTCACGGAGAACTCGCGGTTGAACTCGGCCGACTCGAATTCCACTCGGGACTTTCCCAGGAACCCGAGTGCGCAGTCGATCACCGAGGCGGGATGGACGAGCAGCGGTTTCAGGGGCACGCGGCTGGCGATCATCACGGCCGAGAAAACGACGTGCCTCACGTGCCGCGCACCGTCCTTGTCGGTGTGTGATTCCTGGTAGTGATAGTCGAAGGCGAGAAACCGCCGGTCGCCGGTCGTACCGCTCATGCGATTGAACGCATAGCGCGGTGGCTCGCCCCGGTTCAGGCAGCCGAGCTCGGGAAATCGCTCCCTGAGCCGCTGGTCACGCGCTGCCGCGAACAGCCAGCCCTGGCTCGAGGCGAACCCCCTGAGCTCCCTCCGGCGGTGCGCCCTGGCGATGGCCGAGGCAATCGAGATGACGACCATCAGCACCGCGACTGCGATGAAGATCAAGTAGAAGTTCATGGGAACGAGGTTCATGCGTCCCCCTGACCGTGCAAGTACGCCAGCCTTTGCGGCAATCGACCGGGACGTTCCGTCACGAAAGGAATCGCTTTATTATTGAGCGGCTCATCTGCTTTGGCAAGCGATCAACACTGCAAGCACTGAGGCCGCCTGGTCGGTCTCCATGCGAACCCGCCCCTGCCAACCAGCAAGCCGGCGAGTTCCATCAGGCAGGACGGTCGATGCGAGTCATGTTTCTGGCGCTACGCCCCGGGGGGTGACAGGCTTACGATCAATACCGTTGAAATATTGAAATAGCGATCAATTGAGTGCAGGCATATGTTTGTCCCTCGTTCCCACGCTCCGCGTGGGAATGCCGTCTGCGACGCTCCGCGTCGATTGGGCCCGTGCTCAGGCGGGAAAACCCATGGGACGCAGAGCGTTCCGACCGGTGTTCCCACGCAGAGCGTTGGAACAAGACTCTCACATATCACAGCATTTTTATAGCGTAGATAATTTTGTATGTTTGTTCCTCGTTCCCACGCTCCGCGTGGGAATGCCGTCTGCGACGCTCCGCGTCGATTGGGCCCGTGCTGAGGCTGGGAAATCCATGGGACGCAGAGCGTCCCGAGCGGTGTTCCCACGCAGAGCGTGGGAACAAGTCTGTCGCAAGCCTCTTGCCCCTTTTCGTTAACTCTATTTCAACGGTATTGGGCTTACGATACGTGCTTGACAAGGAAGTTTCTCGCATGAGGGCGGACCGCGCCGGCAACCTCACCGCAAAATCCCACGGCCTCCGGATGCTCGTCAGTCGGCAGCAGCCGCGCTGCCCTCGCGATCGTGTTGCCGCCGGCCAGGCTCCTCGGATCCTGACAGAGGTTGCATGGGAAGGCTACACTGGAAGGCTGCATGGCAGGTCCTTGCTTTGCTTGCCTGTGTGCCCCGTACAGCCTGATCCGGCAGCATTCCACACGGAACTCCTGGCGTTTCTCTCCTGTTGCTCGATGCATTGCGGGAGTGCCTTATGAGGATCGGAATCCTGGCAGATGTTCACGAGAGCGTGAGTCACCTGCGGTGGGCGATTGATGTCCTCCGTGAGCAGGGGTCCGACCGCATCGTGTTCCTCGGTGACGTGTTCGAGACGGGACCCCGCCTGGAGGAGACCATTGATCTCCTCGCCCAGGCCGGTGCAATCGGCGTTTGGGGCAACCACGACTTCGGTCTCTGCCGGGACAATCCGACAACCGAAGACCGGCAGAGGTATAGCGAGCTTGTTCTGGCATTCATGGGTGGCCTTCAGCCCCGCCTGGAACTTGACGGCTGTCATTTCAGCCACGTCGAACCCTGGCTGAACCCCGAGCTGATCGAGGATTTGTGGTATTTCGAGGGGTTTCCTGAAACGCCGGCAGAACTGGCTCGGAGCTTCGCAGCGGTCCCGGGCCGGCTCATCTTTGTCGGGCATTTCCATCACTGGATGCTGGCGAACCCAGAGGGTGTTCAGCCATGGTCGGGAGATCGACCAGTCGTCCTGGATGCCGCACAGCGCTACTTCGTGGCGGTCCAGGCGGTGTGTAATGGTTGCTGCGCCTTGTTCGACACCGGGACGAGCGAACTGGTCCCGTTCGATCATCGCCGAGGCGGATAAGCACCTGGCTACGTGACAGTGAGAATAACAGGACCTCTCGCTCGAGAGCGACCCGAACACGACCCTGGCCAGGCACATCCCGGCACGCAGCGCCACCCGGCCGGTGAAGTCGATCCTGACATCGACGCATTCTGACATATCACTTGCGGAGGACATCGTGGCATCCATCGAGAAGGCCTTGCAGATCGCCGCCAGAGCTCACGAGTGGCAGGAGGACAAGGACGGTCAGCCTTATATCCTTCACCCACTCCGAGTCATGAGCGCCGTGGCGGATGAACCGGCAAAGATCGTGGCGCTGCTCCATGATGTGATCGAGGACACTTCAATCACGGCTGAGGATCTGCGGCAAGACAGGTTCGACCAGGCTGTTCTCGCAGCCGTGCTCCCTGGTTGCTGCTCCAGAGCCCGCCGTCCGAGGTCGTGTGGATGCTGACTCATCCATCACTGGTTGCTGTAAAGATCGATGCCCCATGCCGTTTTGACGAATTCCGGGACGACGCCAAGGGTCGCCTTGTCGTCAGCCCACCTGATGATCTCTGGCCGCTTTGCAACCTCCGTGCAAAGGTGACCTGGGTGCGGGGTGATGCCCACCCGACCAAGGTCGAGACGATCGGAGTCCCAGCAGGTCTGGATCGTGACATCGGGATGAGACCGCTCGTGAGTGTGCCCCGAACACGCGCGGTGCAACAGGCGAAACTCGTGGTCAGGCAGGTCGAACAGCAGCCCTCGCACTTCCAGGGCGAAGGCGGCAGCTCGTGGACCATGTTTGGGGTCTCCACCTTCGTTGATTCTCTGGGAGTCGTGGAGGATGGCGAAGAGCTGCACGACCTCGATGCTGGCTCCGGCCTCCTCGGCGATCCGCAGCCCGTTTTCGAGAACCCGCGCCGAGTGCGCAATCCCGTGATCGCCATCCCAAGGAAGGACATACGCTTCAAGGATGCCATGGAGAATGAGGGGCATGTTCAACGTGGGCACGTCAATGAGCTCTCCGGTTGGGAGGCTGAATCGCCTCGTAGTCTTGCATAAGCAAAAGCCCAAAGGCCCGGCACACCCTGCAAGGGCAGCCTGAGCAGACGGAGGAAGCAGGGAAACGGCAGCTCCTGGTGTTGGGAGACGTAGCGGATGCCACGAACTTCGGCGAGCCTCACATTGTCTACCTCGGGGACGGTGCGTACCGCACCTCTTCCCTCAGATTACCGATTCGATCTCTGCCAGAGGAGGTGGACCATGCGACCCGACTTGAACGAAGACGGGAACTCCTTTTGAATCCATGTCGAAGCGGCGCCGAGGCTACCCTTAGCGAAACCCATGTCAAGCGGGGCCGCAGGGTCGTCCACGGTGACAAGGAACTGAGAGAGAAGCTCGGTCGCAACGACCCATGCCCGTGCGGTAGTGGGCGGCTGTTCAAGCGGTGCTGCCGAAACACGGGCTTTTTTCGACGGCGTCGAAAGAGACCATTACGAGAGATAGGGGCATGGGCACCGGCTTTCGAGAAGCTTTGCGGCAGGATCTGTGCCACCTTTCAATCTCCTGGATTCGGAGCCCCGGCTTCTCAGGATGCCGGGGCATTCCATCGCATCGAAGCCATCACGGATCATCGGCATGATCATTCTCCTCTGCCGTGGAAAAAGCTCAGGTGTGAGGAACAGAGAACAAGTCTGGAGACCTTCGTGGGCCAAATCGACTCCTGATCACTTACTTACGCTCCAGGGCCCGCCATGGCCCCGTCCGCAGCATTTTGCCTGGTTATTTCCGCGGTTGCACTAGAACCGGCACGATGTGCCGGCTGGACTAAAACAATTGTCCGAGCCCGGACCGAAGGGACGAGCGATGCATGTCCGACCATCATCGGACTAGCCCATGTTTGGGGTGGGTCGCCCTAAGTCCTTGCGGCGCAAGGGGCGATTTTTCAGATTGTCACTACATCACGGTTTTTTCGTCTTCCGGTGGTGCTGGCGGCCTGAGCTCGGTTAAGCCCAGCGCCTTCAGGACCCGCCGCGCATCGGGGCAGCCTCCACTGACTCCTTGCCGTTCGGGCTGATCGTCGAGACGGAGGGTCACCACCCGGAGCGTGGAGAGAGCTTGCATCGCCCTCTCTGGAGAGAAATCTATCCCAGCGTGCTCAAGTCGGCGGTGCAATAGCCGCTGGACCAGTAATGCCAGTGCAGCTACGAAAATATGTGCTTTTACTCGTTCCTCAATCTGATGATAAATCGGCCGCATGGCCAGCACGTCCTTGAGCTGGCGAAACCCGCGCTCGACATCGCTCAGGTCCTTGTAGATCGCCACGACCTCAAGCACGCTGAGCGCTGCTTCACTCGTGGCGATCACATACTTGCCTTCGATTCCCTGCTCATTGGTCAGACCCTTCGTGTTCTCAAAGTAGCGGAAAATCCCCTTGTCGAGGTCCCACGAATAGTAACGATAGCCATGGTTTCGTTGCAGGAGGCGCTCGGCTGCGGCGCCAATCTTCTCGGGCTGTTTCAACTTCCCTGCCGCCACACGCCCCTGCAACTTCTCGAGCGATTGATGTGTCCGCTCCATGGCCTTCTGACGCATGGCTTGCTCGTATTCGCGGCGCTCGTCGGAATCGACGATGATTATCCGCAAACCTTCAACTCCTGACGGCACCTCTTGCGCCCGAGTGCGCGGTGGATTGGTCTTTTCCCGGGCGGTGATCCCTACCGGGCAAGAAATCCACTTGGCATCGTCGAGGGCAGCCAGCCACTTGGTCAACTTTGCATTCCGCCTTCGCTTCACGCCCACAAGATAGCCATGCTTGTCGCCAGTGATCGCTTCCAGATTGTCATTGGTGATCATGCCTCGATCGCCGACAAAAACGAGGCGGCTGAAACCAAATCGCTGGTGCAGATCACGAATGGCTTTCTGCACGGTCTGGTGGTCGACTTCGTTGCCGGCCCAAACGTGATGAGCGATCGGCCAGCCGCCCACCATCACCACTCCGACGATCACCTGGACGTTGTGCGGCTTGCCGTCCCGACTGTAGCCATGCTTGGCGAAGTTGGCCGGTCCAGCTCCCTCGAAGTAGGTGCTCGTGATGTCATAGAGCACCAGGTCCGGCTTGATACTGAACAGGTCGCGAAGGCGGTGATAAAGAGCCACCTCGATCCGTTCCTTGGCGTCCACGAGTTGATCGAGGGTCCGGTACCAGGACTCCAGTTGGCGAAAGTCGACGCGAACCCGCTTGTGCTGGTGCCAGCGAGGAACAAAACGGCGGCCTTGGCGATCACAGACGAAGTCGGTCTCCAGCCACCCCGCCAAGCCGTGTTCGCTGGCGGGGTGAATCAGGCGATTGGCAATGAGCACGAAGGCCCGGTCAGTAAACGGCACGCCTTTGGCTTTGCCGAGTGATTCGTCGAGGATGGTCCAGAGCCCGAGTTGGTCGAACAAGGCCCGGACGGCGAGGACCGGCCCCCAGGTGGAAGCGTCCAGGATGTCGAGATCCTCGTCCCCAGCGGACTCCGACTCGACATCTTGACCGAGCAAGCGTTTTAGCTTGGGAAACAATTCCGCAAGCAGGTCCTTGCGTCCCAGATCGGCCACGGTGCGTTGCTTGACCTTACCGTTGTCGCGATAGGCTTCGACGACGCGGACGTACTCGTTCAGCGCACCGCTGGACGACCGGACTTTTATGGTTCTCAGGTACATGTCGTGAAGTATCACGACGGAACGCGCCGATTTCAAGGCGAAATCAAGGTAAATTCCGAAGTAATCGCGTCGATATTGTCACTACACTTTTCGGAAAAAAACGGGTATGCCGCTCGCCAACCCCTGGAAAATAGAGGAATTATGCGTGGCAGCAGTCGCGCGGAAGGCGATCTCACCCCAAACATGGGCTAGCTGGGAGGTCGCCATGAAGTCTGGTCGCCGCTTGGTCTTGTTGGTGGCCCTGGCAGGGTCCTTCTTCCCGTCCGTCCAGGCCGGGGAGCCGCGGTGCCTGGAGTTTGAAGAGGGGCGAGCCGCCGCAAAGGCGCAGGGAAAAGACCTCCTGATCGACTTTGGTGGCAGCGACTGGTGTGCACCTTGCAAGTGGCTGAAGGAGCGGATTCTTTCCAGAGCCGAGTTTATCGAGCGGGCGGGCGACACGTTCGTTCTCGTCGATATTGACCTGCCGGCGCGGAGCCTGATCCCACCGGATCGCAAGCGGCGGTACGAGGAGCTTCAGGAGCGGTACGGAATCGCTTCGGTGCCGACGGTCGTCCTGGCGCTGGCCGATGGTCGGCCTTACGCTCGGACGACATACCGCGATGCCTTCCAGACCCCGGAGGCGTACTGGAACTATCTCGCGCCGCTGCGTGAGCGGGGCCGACGGCTCCGCGCGGCGCTGAACCGGGCGCAGGCGCTCAAGGGCGAATTGCGGGCCGCCGAGCTGGTCACCGGACTCTCGGAGATTGATCCCCGTTTCATCTCCCGATTTTACTCCGACTGTGTGGCCGAAATACGCGCTGCCGACCCGTCGGACTTGAGTGGTTATCTGGCCTATCTGGATGGCCGTCGGGCGCTCGACGAGTTCCAAGCCCCGTTGGAGCTCCACACCGCAGCGATCGCCCCGGCCGCGGTCGACTCGCTGATCGCCCGGGCGAAGCTCCGCGGCGAGTCGCTTCAGGAGTCCCTGCTGCTCCGCGCGGCGGGCGAGGTACTCGCCGGTGAAGACCGCCTCGCTCTCAGCACGCTCAAGGCCGTGCTCGCCGCTCAGGCGTCGCGCACCCGGTTCGATCGCGGCGACTACGTCCCGCTTGACGTGGCTTCGATCGAGGCGGTCCGGCGGCGGATTGCCGAGGGGGAAGCCGATCCGGGCAGTGGAGTTGCCCTGTATTATGCCTTGCACCGGATCTTCGAGTTCGACATGCCGAACCCTTACGACTGGTCTTGCGGCGCGGTATTCCAGCCGCGGATTCGAGTCAGGGAGACGATCGGCGACCGATATGGACGCGCCTTGATTCGCTCGACCGAGGGGCTCACGGGTCAGGCTCGCGCCGGGCGCTGGCCAAGGGCCTGGAAGGGACATTCTTCGGCGCGCGCGGGTCGATCAGGGAGATCGTTCTGGAGATCATCCCGAGCCTGGTTGACAAGTCGGCCGCCAGGGCCCTCCTGCCCGGGCAGTTCTATCCGCGGTGGATCGATTAGCTAGGTGATTCCCCCTCCGTGGGAATCCAGGCCAGGGATTCGAGCGGAAAGTCCAGCGACGCTCTTGCACGGAAAGAATTGCGTGCTGGCATGCGTGCATCTTGCATCAATCCAAGGGGATGACCAAGCCGCGTTCGAAACTCGACAATAAACTGCCACCAATGATTACGACGCGAATCAACTCTTGACATCTTACTTTTTCAACTCTCACTTGCGCTTTCTCAACTTTCAAGCAGGAATACGAATCAACGGGGCTGGCACCTTTCAGATGTCCGCATCAGAGGTTTGATCGTTCCCGTTACGTACTGGAATTGATTCCGTGCTGCCTGGCATCGGTCCGACAACACTTCGGCGGCCTCGTATGCCGCAACCTCCGTCGCAGAATCAGCGTTGCGACGTTTTCTCCAGTTTTCTTAACTGCTGCGTGTAAGGTTACCGGAGACTGCACGTATTAGAGAGTTGGTGGGCAGGTCCCATTGATTGTGCCTCGCGAGCTCCCGCAGATTGAAATGCTTCAAGAATCTTTCGTTCGGGGAGGCCAGGTCGCTGTGGATCGTCATTTTCATGGTCGTGCATAGGGTTTCAAGTCAACACATCGTGCCTTAGTCAGAGCGAAAAGCACTCCGACGGTCCGGGGTGGTTTGTAAGCCGTGCTGCGCGCTTCGGGTTTTTTCCAAGAGCCTCACTGAGGAACACAACAATGCTCTTCCGCAATGAACGCACCCCTGGTCGAAGGGACTCTCGCCGCCATCGAAGGACTGCATTTTCTCTTTTCCGGCTCGAGGAGCGCTGCCTGCTCTCGACGTACACCGTCACCAGTACGGCCGATGATGGCTCCGCCGGGACCTTGCGCTGGGCGATCGACCAGGTCAACGGCGACAGCGGCGTGACCGACACGATCAACTTCGACATCCCAGGCACCGGTCCGTTCGTCATCCAACCCACGTCGGCATTGCCGTCGATCACAACGCCCGTCTTGATCGATGGCTACAGCCAGCCGGGTTCAAGCCCGAATACAGAGACAACGAGCGACAACGCCGTCCTCCAGGTCGTGATCGACGGAACACAGGCCGGCAACGGCTACTACGGCTATGGCGACGGGCTCGATATCGAGGCGCAGGGGAGCGCGGTGCAGGGGCTCGTGATCAGTCACTGGGATGATGGCATCTACGTTGGGGCGTCAGGCGTCACGGTTCAGGGCAATTTTATCGGAACCGACCCTACGGGCACTTCCGCGAACGGCAACCTTTTTTACGGCGTAGAGGTGAACTACGGCGGTTCCAACGTCACAATCGGCGGGACGGCCCCGGCATCGCGTAACATCATCGCCGCGACCGAGTTCGACGAAGTCCAGCTCGACTACGGCTCGTCCGCGATGGTTCAGGGGAACTTCATTGGCATCGGAGCATCGGGACAGTCGACCATCAACAGCTACGCATTTGATGGCATCGACGACGGAGGATCTTCCTGCCTGATCGGCGGCACGACACCGGGCGCGGGAAACGTCATTGCCGGGCAATACGACTACGCGGTCGCGCTGAACGGCAATGGGGCCGTGATCGAGGGGAACAAGATCGGCACAGACCCCACGGGCACGATTTCCCTCTCGAACGGCTACGGCACGGGAATCGAAATCGACGGTGCTGGTGGTGATACGATCGGCGGAAGCGTGGCGGCCGCGGGCAACCTGATCTCCGGCAACGGGACCGGGATCGAGATGCAGTTTTCCTCGAACAACGTTGTGCAGGGCAACCTGATCGGGACCGACATTAACGGCACAACCCCCCTGGGCAACGGAACAGGTATTACCATCGGGGGCGGATCTGGGAATACAATCGGCGGCACGACCACCGGCGCCGGCAATGTCATCTCCGGGAACACCGGCGATGGCGTCGTGATCCAGGGCTACTCTGCTGCCGCCGACAATATGATCGCGGGCAACTGGATCGGTACCGACCCAACCGCGACACTCAACCTCGGTAATGGAGGCGACGGGATAAACCTACAGGACAGCGCTTCAAACAATACGGTAGGCGGGACGGCCACCGGCGCTGGCAATATCATTGCGTACAACGGCGGCAATGGCGTGATCGTTGGTGCCAGCACCAGCGACACTTCCGAGGGGAACGCGATCCTGTCGAACGCGATCTACGGCAACGCGAAGCTCGGCATCGATCTCGGCGACGACGGCGTGACGCCGAATACTCCCGGCGGCAACCCGAGCGGGCCTAATCGTCTCCAGCCTTACCCAGTCATCAACGCGGCCATTGGCTTTTCGTCCAGCACGGCTCTTGAGGGGTCGATCGCCGACCTGCCGAACACGACCTACATGGTGCAAGTTTTCGCCGACCCCTCATCCGACCCAAGCGGCTACGGCCAGGGCCAGACGCTCCTGGGGACGCTCAGCGTGACGACCGACAATCTTGGCAATGGCAGCTTTACCGACACGTTTCCGGTGAAGCTGCCTGCCGGCACGGTGCTCAGCGCGACGGCCACCGATTCGAATGGGAACACCTCTGAGTTCTCTGCCGATGTCCCGATTGTCGTTTCATCAACGCCCGTCTACGCGGTCAACGACGCCTATAGCACCGACATCAACAGTACCGTGGTCGTCGCGGCGCCGGGCGTGCAGGCGAATGATCTCTCGCAACCGGGTGTGTCATATACATCGAAGGTCGTGGCCAGTCCAGCGCACGGCTCGATCACGCTGAACCAGGATGGCTCGTTTTCGTACACGCCGGCCTCGGGATTTACGGGAACCGACTCGTTCACCTACCGCGATCGTTTCCAGGGTGGCCACTCGAACACTGCAACGGTCACCATCACTGTCAACCCGAAAACGCTGGTCGTGACGAACTCGAACGACTCGGGCGTCGGATCGCTGCGGTGGGCGATCTCGACTGCCGACGGTTCGAATAGCCCAGGGCCCGACACGATCGACTTCGACCTCACCGGGTCGGGCCCTTATGTGATTCAGCCGGTCACGCCGCTTCCCGCCGTCACCCGACCCACGGTGATCGACGGCTACAGCCAGCCGGGTTCGGCGACCAACACGCAGGCCATTGGCGACAACGCCGTGATCCAGATCGAGATTAGTGGTGAGGCATTCTATTATGATACTTATCACGCAGGCGACGGGCTCGACCTGGAAGGGGGTGGCATCGACGTCCGGGGGCTCTCGATCCTCGGGTTCCAGTTCGGCATTTACGCTCACGGAGGCTCGGGAGACCTGATCACGGGGAACTTCCTGGGCCTTGATCCTTCGGGAGTCTTGGGCTTCAGTTACAACCAGGGAAACGATAACAACCTGGTCGTGGATGCCATGTCGTCCGACACGATCGGCGGCACCGACCCGGCCGACCGGAACGTCATCGCTGGCGGCAGTGGAGGCGTGGTCTTCCAGGACGGTGCTATGGGTAACCTGCTCGAAGGCGACTACGTCGGACCGGACCGATCGGGTAACAACGGCG
Organism: uncultured Planctomycetaceae bacterium; assembly: GCA_963833985.1. Lineage (GTDB taxonomy): Bacteria > Planctomycetota > Planctomycetia > Isosphaerales > Isosphaeraceae > Aquisphaera. The sequence continues at coordinate 2,023,485 of CAWIAD010000002.1, read as the reverse complement.
GACTTAGTGGGCCGGCCGTGTCGCTGACCGATGCGCCGGGAAACACGATCGGCGGCTCCGCGGCAGGCGCCGGGAACGTCCTCTCACATGCCGCCGAAGGTATTCAGATAGCGGCGCAGAACACAACGGCGGGTTCACCGGGGACAGTCATCGAGGGAAACATCATCGGCCTCGACGCCACGGGCACTGTGGCCGACGGGGATGTTTTTTACAGCGTCGGTATCTGGATCCAGGCCGGCCCCAACACGCTGATCGGCGGCACCGCCCCCGGCGACGGTAATGTCATTTCGGGAGACGGTGCAGGCATCCAGGTTGGCGACCAGGGCCCCATTTCAGCCACCAGTGGCGAGGTCATCGAGGGGAATCTGATCGGCACCGACGCCCGCGGCCTCCGTTCCATTGGTAACGGTGAAGGCATTGTGCTTTCTTTCTCAGGCGGGACGCAGATCGGCGGAACGGTCCCGGGTGCGGGAAATGTCATCTCGGGCAACCTCGGTCCAGCAATCTTCGATCAAACCTCTCTCTACTATGCCGGCGCGGGCACCGACCTCATCCAGGGAAACCTCGTCGGTACAGACATTTCTGGTTCCTACGCGATTCCGAACGCGAGTACGAGCCAGCAGCCGGCGATCGAACTCGAAACGAACAACAACGTCGTCATCGGTGGGACAGTTACCGGGGCCGGCAATGTCATCTCGGGAAATACCTATGACGGCATCGACGTGGATCAGACTACCGGCGCGGTCATCGAAGGGAACCTGATCGGCACCGACGCGACCGGAATGAATCCCCTGGGGAACGATGGCAGCGGCCTGTTCCTCACCGCAACGTACTTCGGCGGCGGAAACGACCAGATTGGCGGCACGGCGGCCGGCGCGGGGAACGTCATTGCCTACAACAGCGGCAACGGCATTACCGTTGGCGGGAGCCCTAATGACACGGTCTCCGGTGTCTCCATCCTGTCGAACGCGATCTACGGCAACGCAAAGCTCGGTATCGACCTTGGCAACGACGGCGTGACGCGAAACAATTCCGGCAGCGCGCCGAATAACGGGCAAAACTATCCCTTCATCTCCGATGCGGCGACCTACGCGGAGAACGAGTACATCAAGGGCACTCTTGACGCTGCCGCCAACACGACGTACACGCTTCAGTTTTTCACAAACCCCTCACCCGACCCGAGCGGCTACGGCCAAGGTCAGGCACTCCTGGGCACGACGAGCGTCACGACCGACGGCTCCGGCCACGCCTCGTTTCTCGCTGGCTTCCTGCCCCAGCCCGGCACGACCGTGTCAGCGACGGCCACCGACCCGAACGGAAATACCTCCGAGTTCTCAGCCGATGCCACGGTCATCGCGTCCACGACCCCGATCGTGGCTGTCAACGACTCGTATCGCGTTGACACCGGGACAACCTTGAACGACCAGGCCCCCGGCGTCCAGGCCAATGACTTCGACGTGTACGGCAATGCGTTCACCTCGCAACTCGTCTCCCGTCCGGCGCACGGCGTGCTCACCCTGAACCCGGACGGCTCGTTCTCGTACACGCCCCGAGCGGGCTACGTCGGCAACGACACTTATACCTATGAAGACGTCGGCGCGGACGGAACCTCAAACCTCGCGACCGTTTCCATCATCGTGCAGCCGAAAGTTTTCGTGGTGAGGAACGCGAATGACAGCGGGACCGGCTCGCTTCGCTGGGCAATCACGAGCGCCAATCTCGCCACCAGCGCGACACCCGACACGATCAGGTTCGCCATCCCCGGGACCGGGCCGTTCACCATCAGCCCGCTGACTCCGCTCCCCGCGCTATCGCACCCGACAGTCATCGACGGCTACACGCAGACCGGCGCCAACCCGAACACGCTGGCTGCGGGAGACAACGCCGTCATCCAGATTGTTCTCGACGGCTCGAAGCTCCCTTCCTACTCTGGCGACACCGGCCTGGTCCTGGCCGGAGGAGGGAGCACGGTGAAGGGGCTTGAGATCGTTCGCTTCCCCGGGGACGGCATCGACCTGGTCGGAGCGAACGGCGACGTGATCGCCGGGGACTTCATCGGCACCGACACCTCCGGTTCGCATGGCATCGGAAACAGCAACGCCGGCATCTTTATCACGAGCAATCTGAACACCATCGGTGGCAGTGTTCCCGCAGGTCGGAACATCATCTCCAGTAATAGCGGCGACGGCATGAGTATGCAGGGTGGCTCCTACAACAACGTCCTGGGGAACTACATCGGAACCGGCCCAAGCGGATCAGAGCCCCTAGGCAACGGTTCCTACGGCAGCGCGGGAGTTTACGTGAACGGAACCGGTAATGTGATCGGCGGGACGTCTTCCGCGTCCCGAAACGTCGTCTCCGGCAACAGTTTCTTCGGCATCGAGCTCGACTCGGGAGTCGGCAACTCCGTTATCGGTAACTACGTCGGAACGGACGTCAGCGGGACTTACGCGGTGCCAAACGGCTTCGACGGCGTGAACGTCCAGGGTAACTCGTCGAACAACTATATCGGTGGAATGACCACTGGCGCGGGGAACCTGCTGTCCGGCAACGCTGCGAGCGGCCTGTCGATCTACTATGGCGCGACCGAGACCTACGTCCAGGGAAACCTGATTGGCACCGATCAAACTGGTGAGAAATCACTCGGCAACCTGGGTGACGGGATCTACGTCAACAGCTTCAGCGACCAGATTGGCGGCACCTCTTCCGCCGCACGCAACGTGATCTCGGCCAACGCTCAGTACGGAATCATCCTCGAAGGCGGGTCAGGAAACACGGTCCAAGGAAATTACGTCGGCACCGATAAAGCCGGGACCAGCGTGATGGGCAATGGCTACGACGGCATCAGCGTACGCGACGGCTCCTCCCTTAATCTCATCGGAGGCACGGCCCCCGGCGCGGGGAACGTTAGCTCGGGCAACGGGTACTCGGGAATCGGAATCGTCAACTCTTCGAACAACAATACGGTCGAGGGGAATCTCGTAGGTACCGACAAGACCGGGAGAGTGGCGCTCGGCAACATCACCGATGGTGTCTACGAGGCCGGCTACGACGACACGATCGGCGGGACGGCTGCCGGCGCCGGTAACGTCATCGCAGCCAACGGCAAATACGGGCTCGAAATCCAGTACTCATCGAGGGACCTTGCCCAGGGAAACTGGATTGGGACCGACAGGTCGGGCAAGCTTTCCCTGGGGAACACCTCTGACGGGGTTAACCTCAACGGAGGTTCGCAGATCTGCATCATCGGCGGGCTTGCCGCCGGCTCCGGAAATATCATCTCCCATAACCACGGCAATGGAATCACGGTGGGCAGCAATAGCAGCGACACGAGCATCAATGACGCGATCCTGTCGAACACGATTTACGCCAACGCAGGACTCGGGATCGATCTGGGAGATGACGGCGTGACGCCCAATGATTCAGCCGTCACGCCGAACAACGGGCAGAACTACCCGGTCCTGTCCTCAGTTGTCACGAGAAAGGGGGCCACGATCGTGTCGGGCACGTTGACAGGCGTGCCGGCCACAACCTACACACTACAGTTCTTCTCCAACTCTGCGGCCGACCCCAGCGGCTATGGTCAGGGGAGTACGCTCATCGGAACCTTCGTTGTGATCACCGACAACTCGGGCAATGCGAGCTTCTCGCTCACGTTGAACGCGCCCGTTTCCGTAGGCCGGTGGGTCAGCGCAACAGCGACCGACCCGAATGGAAACACCTCCGAATTCTCCGCCGATGTGGCAGTCACCGGCCAGATCAGGGTCGAGCTTGACAGCTCCGCCGCGCCGGCGATCGTTGTCCCGATTCTGAAGCCGACGTTCGAGGCCGATCTTGCAACAGTAGCCGCCGAGGTCACCGCGGCCCAGCTCGCCTCGTCCTCTACAACCTGGCCCGCACCCCGGACGTCGCTTATCGCATCGTCGCGACAGTCATCGAGACGATTTTCAATTTTTTACGGAATGAATGATTTCTGAACCTCAGAGCGTCTGACTGTAGCGCTGTTGTAGGCTGCCGAGACAGAGTTTGATGCAAGCCAGAGAGAGCGAGGAAGGTGCGGTGCATGTCCGCCGGCTGCGGACGCCAGTCACCTGGTATGGTTTCGCCCGCATCTACGAGCCGCTTGCGCCAGCCTTAAGGCGCGAAGTCAGGAACCCCCATCCTCCGCCTCTGGATCTCAACTGCATCGAGGTTTTTTCGTATTGCAATCCGGTGGCGGATTGGCTAGGCGCATAAGTTACTCCTTGGAGGGCGTCTGCAAACGACGCACAAGATAGCGGGCTACCAGGAGCGGGTGACCTGGTTTGCTCAGTTCGGTTGAGCGGCATCCCTTGAACATATCGCTGCACCTTGCTTCTGCCCGGTGGGATGGTTGGCAGAAGTTACAACCGAGCCGGCACAGAGCCTGGACGTTGCGGCGACGCGGTCAACTCACGCACAAGTAGATCCATCTTAAGTCCACCGTCCGAATGCGTGAAACTTGTCGTTGTCAGCCGCGTTGATGGACGCGAGGGATGACGGATTTCGAACAGCCACATTCCGGGATGATCAATGAAGAAACAATCATTTTCTATCGCGCTGGGTGTGGGACTCCTGAGCGGCCTGGCGTTCGCGACGCCAGGCCACGCAGGAGGCATGTACGTCACCACTGTCACCCTGACAAACAACGCGGGCGTCGGCGACGTCGATGACATCGTCACGTACTGGAAAACAAGCACCGGCGGCGTCATCAGCCTTACCGACCCGATCCTCACCGCGACGGCGGGGACGATCGATCTGTTTGGCAGCGACGTCGTCGATGCCGAATTCAATCTTGGACTCGCGGCTGGCGGGAAGGTGACTTTCACGTTCCAGAGCACAGATGCAAAACCCATGTTCGTCAGCGGCGAGTGGTCGTACACCGGGTCAAACGGCCGCCCTGCCGAGACGAATATCATGAAGGCGCGCGACGATTTGACGGTTTCAACGGCCCCTGTCCCGGAACCGACCTCGATGGCGCTGCTGGCGGGCGGCATCACGGGTTTGCTTGCCTTCCGCCGGCTCTGGAGCCGGAAAGGGGCCAGGAGTCGAAAGTCAGAATCGTCTCCTGCCCATCCTGTAATGGTTCCCCGTGAAATGGAGAAACCGGCTTCGATAGTTAGACTAAAGTAGACTGAACATTCGCACCTATGGTCGCCACATGCCAGGGGAAGCTGAAGAGGAGGGAGTCTGAAGGGCACATGCTTCAGCCCGCCAGAATCATGGGTCAGAGAGGCTGCCTGGCGCCCGCGGCACGACGGCCTTCCCATCGAGCGTTCCGGCGGCGAGGATGGAAGGACGAATCCCAGCGCACCCGACAACGTCGTCGGTGCGGGATGGAACCAGCAGGGGCTCCCGGACCTGAGGAACTTCACGAACATGACCGCGAAGCGCGCCGGCCGCTGGGGGCTGCTGTCGACGATGTTGATGATCATCGTTGTGGCGCTGGCCTTCTGGTGGACCGCACCCCGCTTGCTGGACCAGGCAGAAGGCCGCCACGGCGCTGCGGGCTCCGCGGCGCGGGGGGACGCGGCAGGAACGGCTGCCGCGGCTCCGGGTCCCACCAGGCGGCCGGCGCGGTCGATGAGCCGGGAAGGCTTCGAGCACGCGTATACGGGTCGTCCGCCCTGGGACATCGCCGGACCTCAGCCGGCCTTCGTCGCGCTGGAGAACGCGGGGGAGATCCAGGGCTCGGTGCTGGATGTCGGCTGCGGGACGGGCGAGATCGCCCTCTACCTCGCCTCTCGAGGCCATGAGGTGGTGGGACTCGATTTCGTGCCCGTGGCGATCGAGCGAGCGAAGGCAAAGGCCCGCGAGCGCGGGTCGAATGCGACGTTCCTGGTGGGCGATGCCCTGAAGCTCGACGAGCTCGGCCGCAGTTTCGACAGCGCCGTCGACAGCGGACTCTTCCATACGTTCGGCGACGCCGATCGATCGCGTTACGTCGCCGGACTGGCGCACGTGGTCCGCCCCGGAGGCGTCTTCCATCTCCTCTGCTTCAGCGACCAGGAACCGCCCGGCAATGGCCCCCGGCGAGTCACGCAGGCCGAGATCCGCGCGGCGTTCCACGATGGCTGGACCGTCGAGACGATCCGCGAAAGCCGGTTCCAGACCACGGATTCCCCCGGTGCATCGAGCACCGGCCCGGCAGAACCGAAAGCCTGGCTGGCCCGCATCCGCCGGACCGCACCCCTCAGCGCCTCAGGCTCGTAGAACCCTGGATTGCCTGGGCATCGTGGTTTTCATCTCGGCCGGGCGGCAACGGTGAGGAACGGGTCACGGGGTCAACGGTCCCCGCGGCGCATGCTCGGAGGATGGGCACGGTCGGGTCGTTCGCCGCGCACGCCGGTGCAAGCTGCGGCAGGAGCCGATTGTAGAGCAGCGTGACCGACGCCTTGGGACGCAGGCCGCGATGCTGCTCGAGCTCGCGGAGGGCGTCCGCCAGGGGCCATCCCTGCACCACGAAGCGGTAGAGGCCCATCCAGGCGGGGGAACGATCCATGCTGGCGTGACAATGGACCAGGATCGGCCAGGCGGCTGGATCACGGGCGACCGCCAGCGTCCGGGCAATGAACGCTTCGCCGGAGGCGTCGTTGCGGGCATAGTTGCCGATGTAGCTCAGGCCATGCTCGCGGATAAACCGCAGTTCCTCGTCCACCAGAGGACTGCGCTGGGGCGTGTGCTCGGGGAAGAGGTTGATGATGGTCCGGAAATGGTGGCGCTGCTGGGCCAGCACCAGTCCCTCGTAGGTGGGCATGGCGCATCAGGTAGACCTGCCCGGGAACCACCTCGCGCAGGCGATGCAGGGGACGCTGATACCAGAGTAGCCCCCGTCCCGTGAAATCCAGGAGCAGCCAGACGGCCACGAGGCTCGCGATGATGGCCACCTGCCGGAACCTCGCCGGGTGGCGAGGAAGCGCCAGCAGCAGCGCCAGGGCCCAGGCCAGCAAGCCCCAGACGTAGATCCAGCGCGGCCAGAAGCCCAGCGGCTCACGATCGATCCAGCCGACCTGACGAGCGGCCAGCAGCAGCGCGGACGCAATCAGCAGCCAGGCGATTCCTTGCGCCCGTGCCTCATTCCAGAGGACCACGAGCGGCCGTTCCCGCAGGCTCCAGGCCGCCACGAGCAGCAGCGCCAGCGCGGCGCCCGCGAGGGCCATGCGCAGCCGCCAGTCGACTTCCGGATGGTAGATCGTCCGCCAGCCCAGGCCGTGCCAGCCGTCCATGAGCGCCCCGGGGTCGCGGCGTGCCAGAAACCGGCGAGGGAGAGTGCCAGGGCACCCATCCAGAGCCGTCTCCGCGTGCCGCGGACCAGGCCCCATGCCGAGAGCACCAGTGCTGCCGCGGCCACGTAGATGGCGACGTGGTCGATGGTGTCGCCCGGTTCGGCAAACCGGTAGGCGGGCGGTGGATACGTGTTGAACGTCGGGCGCGACACGCTCGGGAATTCCGGGTCGATGTCGGACTCAAAATCAACGAGGTACCAGAAGGCGGGTAGCGTGGCAACGGCCAGGACCAGCCAGGGCCAGGCCCGGAAGCGCCATCCTCGCGCGGGTTCGTCCATGAGTCTTGCGCGGCCCCGAGATTTCGTGGGTCAGTCTGCCTGAGCGATCAGGCAGCCTTGTCTCTGGCCGGCGTTATATCACGGAGGGCGTGTTCTGCGAAGGCCTCCGTCTCGACTCTTCCCTTGCCGGTGCGAATTCCCAGCCGCACCAGCAGCCGCCTGCGCAGCTCGCGGAACGGGCGGGCCACCAGCCGATGGCCGCGGATCCACCAGGGAATGTGCTTTTGCAGGGCCGCCGAGTCCATCCCGCACTGATCGGGCCGGCACCGCGCCCAGTGTTTCATCAGGTGATAGTCATCGCTGCGCGAGAGGATGCGGAAGATCGGCCCCGACGGCAGCCACGCCGGCCAGGTCAGGCTGATCTGAAAGTCGATGAGGCACGGCTGACCGCTGTCGCCGACGATGATGTTCTCACGCTTGTGCAGGTCCACATACACCGTGCGCCGCCCGTGCAGTCCTGCAAGCAAGCGGCGGAGCTCCGGGAAGAAGGCATCGGGAACCGGCTCACGATTGCCCAGCGGATGGCCGGCGACGAACTCGCGGGCGACGCTGTTGGCAAGCACCTTGCCGTCCACGCACACCGGACCGGCCAGGACGGGGATGCCATCGAGTCCGGAGAGATGTGCGAGCAACTGGCGCTCGTTGCGGGCCGTCCGCCGGCCGACCCAGTCCAGCGGCATGCCGAACGCGGACGCCTGGCGGTGCAGCTTGACGATCCGCAAGTCGCCCTGGGCACTCTCATAGAGGGCGGTCGCCGCCCAGGAGTCGTGCTTGTAAAGCTCTCTCAGACGATGCGGAAGTCCCGCGATCTGAAGCGTCTCAGGAGGATCTTGCAGGCCCAGCGCCCGGAGCCAGCGGGGACGTGATCGGGTCGCTGACCGGGCCTCGCCTGCGTGAATGGGCACACTCATTGCGCATCCTGACGGACTGAGATTCTGGACGTCCTTTGATCCTTCTCAGAGCTATTCGGCGGTCGCGGGTAGGGAACTTGAGCAATTGCATCCTCAAAGCTAAGCGCCGCGATGTCCTTACCGCTGATGATTCGGGAAGCAGAGTGCGTGTACTACTTGCTCGCGATGATGAGCCGCGGGAACCTTCGATCTCGCTTTGTTTTTGATGGCAATGGCGAATCCGGATCGCTAGACTCGCCGAGGTTCTCTCGCTCGATGTGGAACGGAGTAACCTGGCGGCACGACAACGTCACCCAAGAATATGAGCACCAGAAGCAACATCCGCATGCGTAAGACAGCCTGTCGGCCTGTGTTTGAGGCCGTCGAATTCCGCATCATGCCATCGACCCTGGCGCCTCTTCTCCATCACGCGCCTCACGTGGAACATCCCAGTCACGAGGGTCACGCGCACCGCCCGACCAGGCCGACCAGGCCGGCCGGGAGGACGCACGTGATCACGCCATTCGATATCGTTGTAAGCATGTCGCCAAGCACAACCACCCCAGCTCTTGGCGGAACCCTCAGGTTCACATTAACGACGACGCCAGCGCCGAACTTCGTGATTACGGGCACGACCTGGACCTATACCGTCACGTATAATGGGTTCACATCGGCGACGCTGACACCCCAGAGTCCCGGGCTTCTGAATGCCACAGTGTACCTGTCGGTCCCTGGTATGTACACGGTGACGGCGGTGACGACCTACATGGATAGCAATCCTTCAGGCCCGAGGCACTCGCCGACGACCGTCACGAGCCTGGTGGACGTGCCACCTCCATCGGCAATCACGAAGGACGGAGGCATCGACACGCCGATCGCATGGACCGCCGCAGACCTGCTCACCGATGACATCGCCACGCCCAACGGCCCGCTGGGCTCGTTCGCGGCAGGGCTTTTTCAAGAGAATCTCACCAACGTCTTCACGACGATATCCATTACCTTTGCGCAGGGATGGGGGCCGTCGGTGTACGGTTTGAGCTGGAACGTCACAGCACCCCATCTCTATGACTCGGTCGGGGTTCCGGGCATGACGGCCGCGCAATGGGCGGCGATCCCCGTCGGGACCGCATACGTCGCATATACGCAGGAGCTTCAGTACACGTGGGAGATGTCCACCAACCAGGGCCAGGAGTCCTTTACGGTAGGGCTACCGGCCTTGAACTGGATGTGGACCAAGGTCGACGCGACACATTGGGAGGTCCAGTGATCAAGCAAGTTTGCCGGCTGGCGTTCCTGCTGGGCCTCATCGTCGCGATGGTTGCCGTGGTGGAGTATCGGCGCGGGATCGTACCACCGCCCGATTACGTACCGGGCAATCTCCCGCCTTGGCCCAAGCCGACTTTCGTGGGCCCGCCGGATCCGCCGCATCCGTTCCCGCCCGCGAAGGTCTATCCGGGAGGCGATATTCGGCACTTGCCTTTCATGCCCGACCTGGAGTCGACGGGACAGCTCAAGGTGCTGATCCAGCTAGAGGACGCTGGCAATCATGAAAGTGTCGCGCTGGCCAAGGAGGTCCAGCGCGTGCTGGAGCAGGCCCGGCCGGAGAATCCCAACCGGATGCTATCCTTCCCGACCTGGAGGACGAGGGATCCCCGGTATCCCGAGGTGATCCCATTGGGTTGGTATCTCTCCATCAAACGGGTCATGCGGCTGCCGCATGGGAACTGGAGGGCCGTCGTCTTCGTGCATTCCATGTGCACGACGAAAGAGCGCAACCGCTGCTCGACTCTGAACCATCATATCGAATATTATCGGTATTTAAATGGTGAGCTGGAACTGATCGGCGATGAAGTAGATCCTGACTTCGACCCTGAGCAAGGCATCGTGCCTTTTGTGCGGCCCTGATAAGGACATGGCCGTGCGATTAAAGACCCACTGGATCAGCCGGCTGGGCGTCACCACGTGGTCGTAGGGGCAGACCGGCCGGTCAAAGCAGAGATGGACGCCAGTGATGGGTGACGATTGAAGTGTCCCATTTGGGAGGTTCAGTGATCAAGCAAGTTTGCCGGCTGGCGTTCCTGCTGGGCCTCATCGTCGCGATGGTTGCCGTGGTGGAGTATCGGGGCGGGATCGTACCACCGCCCGATTACGTACCGGGCAATCTCCCGCCCTGGCCCAAGCCGCCTTTCGTGGGCCCGCCGGATCCGCCACCTCCAATGCCTCCGAACGTAAAGGCTTATACGGGGATTGACATTCGTCACTTGCCTGGCGCGATCGACCTGGAGTCGACTGGCCAATTCCATGTAATGATCCAACTCGAAGCCCCCGGCGATGCTGAGAGTGTCGTGCTGGCCAAGGAAGTCCAGCGCGTGTTGGAGCAGGCCGAGCCGGAGAACCCGAACAGGCTGCAATCGTTCCCAACCTGGAAGACGACCGATCCCCAGCATCCCGAGCTGATTCCGCCGGGGTGGAATCTCTGGATCAAACGAGTCATGCGGCTGCCGCACGGCCACTGGCGGGCCGTCGTTTTCGTGCATCCGATGTGCGCGACGAAGGAGCGGAGCCTCTGCTCGACCTTCAACCATCATATTGAGTATTATCAATACTTGAACGGTGAGCTGGAACTGCTGGGCGACGAAATTGACCCCTACCGCAATGAGGGTTTCATCCCCATTGTGCGTCACTAATTCGTTCGACCGGGCATGAGCTGGATCGCGGTGGTCGTCAAGAGGTTTCGTCCGCGCGGGCGCACGACGAAGGTACGACCGGCGGGCGCGGGTCCGAGGGGGCGGAAAGTGGCTGGCGGAGTTCCTCGAAGGCGAGCCGCCGCGGGCTTTCGGCCGGCGAGCCGAGCAGCAGTCGGGCCAGCCTGCCGCGTGCGAGGTCCGTGCGGAGCAGGCGGCTGGGCCGGCCCAGGTCCTCGAGGATGCCCTGCGCGGCGAGGTAGCCGGATCGCACCGCGCCCTCCATGGTGGCCGGCCAGCCTGTGGCTGTCCAGTCGCCGGCAAGGAAGAGGCCGTCGATGGGCGTGCGCTGGGGTGGCCGCAGCGCGTCCACGCCCGGCCGGACGGCGAAGGTGGCGCCGTGCTCGGTGACCACCCACCACCGGAGCAACCGCGCCTCTCGGGCTGCCGGCCAGATCGCGGCCAGATCGGCCAGCACGGCATCGCGGATCGCCACTTTGTCGAGCGGGAGCAGGTCGTACGACGCGCTGATGACGACCTGAAGGTACTGGCTCTCCGGCTTTTCGCCGGGTCCGATCCCGGTTTGCCGGTCGGCCCGCGGAGCGAGCCCACGCGCAGTCCTCCCCTGGATGGCCGTGTGGTTGAAGACCCACTGGACCAGCCGACCAGGCGTGACCACGTGGTCATGAGGGCAGACCGGCCGGTCGAACCAGAGATGGACTCCGGTGATGGGTGAGGACTGGAGCGCGGCCAGGTTCTGCAAACCCGGGACCCGCGCGACGAGCGGCTCGCCGGCCAGGGCTGGCACGCGGTCGAACGAGACTGCCAGCACCACGAAATCGGCGGTCAGAAACGTCCCGTCACGCAGGAAGAGCCCGCGCAAGGCGCCATCGTCGTCGCAGTCCACCGCGCGGGCGCCCGCGGTCAGGTGGACGGCCACGCCCTGCGCTTGCAGCCACGCCTGGAGCCGCGCGCCATACAGGTCGCCCAGGGGCACCAGCGGCAGCTCCATCTCGAAACCGGCCGGGTTGCTCAGAAAACCATCGACGAAGACCTTGCGGGCATGGCCGAAATCCATCTGGTCGAGCCGTTCGTTCAGCGCGGAGACCAGCACGGCCGACCAGAACAAATCGAGCGTGCGCGCGTTCTGCCCGTGCCGGGTCAGCCAGGACTGGAAAGGCTCGCCCGGGCGCTCGTCATGGCCGAGTGCCAGGCAAGCCAGTCCGTGCGCGATCCGCAGCTTGTCGCCCCACCCCAGAAAGCGGACACGCAGGAAGCTGCCCGCCAGGTGCAAGGGAGCGGGCAGTTTGCCGGCCCTGAGCGTGGAGAGCCGCCCGTCGCGACCCAGGAAGAGGAAGGCAGGCTCGCGACGGAACAGGTCCGCGATCCCCACGCGCCTGCAAAAATCGGCCAGGTTCGTACAGCAGCCCATGCTCACGTGCTGGCAATTGTCGACCAGCTCGCCGGTGACCGGATCGGTGAACGAGCTGGCGCGGCCGCCGAGCCTGGGCCGGCTCTCCAGGAGCGTGATTCTCAGCCCCCGGTCAACCAGTGCGGCCGCGGCCGCCAGCCCGGCGAGGCCGCCGCCGACGATCACGACGTGGGGAGCCGGAGGCTTGTATGCGGGCGACATGAGATGAGACAACCAGCACGCTCACGAAACGGGAGTGGTGGAAAGCGCCTGGGCGGTGCGCGTGAACCGCCGGGGCAGCGCCGTCAGGGCGATCAGTGCCTTGCGCCAGGAGGGAACAGTCGCCCTTGAACATAAAACGTTATAATCCCGCCGGATGATCTCGTCGAGCAAGGCCCGGTAGATTCCCACGATGGTGAGCAGCACCGGCCGGCCGACCGGCTCGACCAGGGGGAGCAGTTCCGCGGCCTGCTCGTAGTAGCCGCGTGCGCGGTCCGCCTGGAAGGCCAGGAGGTCGCGGAGCCCCGTACTCAGGTGGTCGGCGTCGAGGTCTTCCGGCGTGACGCCGAAGCGGGCCATCTCATCACGCGGCAGGTACACGCGCCCGCGCGCGCATCCTCGCGCACGTCACGGAGGATGTTCGTGAGCTGGAGGGCGGTGCCGCACGCCTCCGCCAGACGCTCGGCCCGCCCACCGTCCGAGCGGTAGCCCCAGATGTGGATGCAGCACAGGCCGACGACCGACGCGACGTGGTAGCAGTAATCCGTCAGCTCCTCGAAGCTCGCGTAGGACTGCGGCCTGAGGTCCATGGACACCCCGGTGATCACCGCGTAGCAGTGCTCCGGGGGAATTCCCCGGCGCACGACGGTGTCGGCCAGGGCGGGCAGGCCAGGCCACTCGACAAGCCGGCCCGCCAGGGCCGCCTCCAGTTCGCCGCGCCACTGGCCGAGCCTTGCCTCCTTCTCCTCCACCGCGCCGCTCGAGTCCGCCAGGTCGTCGGTGTGCCGCATGAAGGCATACAGCGCCGACATCGACAGCCGGCGATCCAGCGGCAGCAGGCGGAACGCGAGATGAAAGTTCCTCGCCTCCCGGCGGGCGAGCCGCTCACAGAACCGGTAGCTGCGGTCGAGTGCGGGTTCCCTCTTCACCGGGGGCTCTCCAGGTTTTGTGGCGCGGGGGCGGACGCGGGTGTCGGCGCACTTCCGCAGGCCGCGGGCGCCCGGCTGGCGGACGGGCGCGTACCGCTCCGGCGATCCCGCAGGGACGCCCAGGCCATGCCGGCGAGCGCATGTCCCAGCAGGCTGGCCTTGGTCCAGCGCGACAGCGACGGGCGCGCACTCAGCACGTCGAAGCCGCGCGCCTCGATCCGGTCCAGGATCGCCAGGCCGCCGCGCGAGAAGAGGTCGATGTCAACCGCGAGGCTGCCGGGAATCCGGGCCGCCAGGGGACGGCCCAGGTCGAAGAGGGCCCGGGTGCGCTCCACCTCGAACTTCATGAGCCGTGCGAAGGCCGGCGTGAATCGCAGGGCCCTCAGGTCGGAGCCCGGGTAGCCGTGGCGCAGGCGATCCTCGCGTGGCAGGTAAATGCGGCCGATGGCCAGGTCCCGTGCCACGTCTTGCCAGAAGTTCGCCAGTTGCAGCGCGGTGCAGGTGGCGTCGGACAGCGGCAGGTTCTCCTCGGTGTACGCACCGGCCACATGCAGGACCAGGCGGCCCACCGGATTGGCCGAGCGCGTGCAGTAGTCGACCAGCTCCGCAAAGGTCTCGTATTCGGTGACGGTCTGGTCCTGCTCGAAGGCGTCGATGAGCGACTCGAAGGGCGCGATGGGAATCTGGTAGGCCGAGACGGTTTCCGCCAGCGCAATCATCACCGGGTGCCGCGCCTCGCCCTGGTACATCGCGCGCAGCTCGCCGCGCCACCAGGCCAGCAAACTGAGAGCGCGCGCGGGATCGCCGATCTCATCGCCCAGGTCGTCGGCCCAGCGGCAGTAGGCGTAGATGCTCTGGAAGGCCGGCCGGTGCGCGCGCGGCGTCAGCCAGGTCACCACGCTGAAGTTCTCATAGTGCGTGGCCGTGAGCTGCGCGCAATAAGCCAGCGCCTCGGCGCGTGACATGCACCCGGTCGTTCCAGGCCCGTAGCGTGCCAGATCCTCCTGGAACGACATGCGGTTTCAGCCTCGTGCGGCAGTCATTGTGTTCCGTGCAGACAACGTGACTGATTCTACTGGTCCCCGGGACCGTCTGCCAGCCGGGGAGGAAGCCGAAGGCCCGAACGCGATCGTGTGCCCCGGTCACGGGCGGCGCGTGCCCCGGTCACGGGCGGCGCCTGCCGCTGTGCACTGGATTGTCGCGGGCCAGGATCGCTGGCTCGTTGACCCGGCGGCGGCGCGGGGTGACAATCGCGAAGGATCGTGCCACCCGCCAGGACTCACGGGCCGGGCGCTGGCGGTTTGCGCCGCATGCCCGCTCACCCGGCCCCGCCTTCGCAATCAAGAAAGACCACGCTCATGAAGCTCAATGCGCGATTGCTGCCTGCGTGCCTGATCGGCCTCTGCGGTCTGGGCTGGCTACCGGGTGCCGTGGCGACTCACGCCTGGGGCCAGGAGCAATCCAGGGCTCAGAGCCTGTTCAACGGCAAGGACCTGAACGGCTGGGTCACGCCCGACGACAAGGCCATCTTCACCGCCGAGGATGGCGAGATCGTTGGCCGCACCCAGGGGAACCTGAAGAAGAATGAGTTCCTCGTCACGGCCAGGCCGTATCGCGATTTCGTGCTCAAGGCGAAGGTCAAGTTCAAGAACGGCAACTCGGGCATCCAGTTCCGCAGCAAGCGCACTCCGATGGCGCCGTGTCCGGCCCGCAGGCTGACGTCGCTGACGGTTACTGGGGCCTGCTCTACGAGGAGCGGGGCCGGGGCATGCTTCAACAATATCCCAAGGAGGAGGCCGCCAAGCTGGTCAAGCAGGGCGGCTGGAACGAGTTCATCATCACCGCCAAAGGCAAGCACGTCACGATCGACCTGAACGGCACGCGCATCATCGACCGCACCGATCCCGAATTTGAAGACCAGGGCATCATCGCCCTCCAGGTCCACGTCGGCCCGCCGATGGAAGTGCGCTTCAAGGATATCGAGATCACCGAGCTGGAGCCGCAGGCGTCACGGTGAGCTTGCGGGCCATCGGGCCGTGCCCGCCGGCCGGCCCGACGCCGCCATGGCGGGCGTTGCGACGCCGCGCATCGTGGATGCGCCAGACAGAGGCATGGCGCCTGGCCTTAGCGCGGCCGCTTCACCGCCGACTGCGAACGAGGCTTCATGTGCTGCGTTTTCGACTTGTACAGCTCCATCGATTTCTGCGTGGCCGACTTGAGCGCCGGATCGTCGGCCTTGTTACCGGAAGCCGACCCGGAGCACCCACAGGTCAGGGCAAATCCTGCCAGCAAGACGCAATGGAGCGCCGCGGTGGCGGACGTTCGAACGCGAGGGAAAGGCATCATGAGTTCTCCTGCGGCCCGCAGGCGCAGCCCGCATGGCTGGCCGCGTCTCCGGGTCGATCTCGTTCAATAACTGTCTGAGCTGATGACCTCGTTGCCATTGCGCGTGCCAAGGGCCCACCAGGTCATCCGATTCACGCTGTCCTTGATGAACCGGACGCTGCCATCGGTCATCAGAAGGTTTGCCCCGCCGGGGTGGTTGCTCGAGACGGCGTAGCTGAACGAGCTGTCGATGCCGCACCCGGCGCAGTTGAAGCGGCAGCCGCCACCGGAAAAGAGCGGGTCCCTGTTCGGCGTCTGGATCAGGTTGGTGTAGGTCCAGCCGCCATTACCGTCGGACCAGACGAACCCGCGCATCGTCGAGTACGACGCGGTCGCCTGGTTGGTCCAGGCCTGGGCGCAGGCTTGCAGGCCGGCGAGTACGGCGGTCGAGTTCGAAGAGGCCATGAGAAATTGCGCGTTCGTGCCGTAGAAGCCCTGGGGATCGTCCGCACCCTGGCCGCCCGTCCCCGGGTTGTTGGCGTTCTCGACAACGTCGCCGCGGTACGCATTACCCTGCGAGGTATTCCCCGAGACCGCCGTGTCGCTGCCCGTCAGGGCTTCTGCGAAAGCAATCGTGTTCGAGGAGCCATCGGTGCAGGATGCCAATCCGTAGCAGTTGAATACCGCGAACATCCCCGGCGTGGTGATGGGGCTCTCGTAGGTGGTCGAGCCGATGCTCGCGTGGTAGCTGTTGCTGCGCTGGGGACCCGCGTTCGGGTCCGATGGGCACAGGTAGGAATTGATCACGGCGTTGTAGACGGTGCTGTTGGGGAGCGAGCCCAGCAGTCCACCTGCGCATCCCGGGCCCAGGTTGAAATTCGCCGCGTTGTACATTGGCATCTGGTCCAGATAACCCAGGAGCAGGGCCTGCGCACTCCAGCCGGTCCAGCGGCCGTAACCCCACTGGCCGTCGGTGTCTCCCGGGCCCCAGTACGGGTCCTTGGAGACGGCCATGGGGAACCGGTCCATCGTGCTGTGATAGTTGTGCAGCGCAAGGCCAATCTGCTTGAGGTTATTGGTGCATTGCGCGCGGCGAGCGGCCTCGCGCCGACTGCACGGCGGGTAAAAGCAGTGAGATGAGGACCGCGATGATGGCGATGACCACCAGCAGCTCAATCAGAGTGAAGCCCAGGTTGCGTTTCTTTCGCATGAATGCCTCCCGGATAGGGCACGCGGACAAGAACGTGGCGAAACGAATCACAGCGGGGAACGAGCGCACGAACATGTGATCTGATTTGTGCGCACACCGCGATCACCGGCGCCGCACGGGCAGGCCGTCACGTCGGAACCGAATGCACAGCTCGGTTCGCCTTGATGGAGACGCGCGGTCCGACCCCCCGCGGCCGCCTCGCACCCG
The DNA here is from genome assembly GCA_963833985.1 of uncultured Planctomycetaceae bacterium. Lineage (GTDB taxonomy): Bacteria > Planctomycetota > Planctomycetia > Isosphaerales > Isosphaeraceae > Aquisphaera. Next base: position 2,006,028 of record CAWIAD010000002.1, on the reverse strand, counting down.
GCCCAGCGGCCGAGAAGCGGGCCGCCCCGCGCACCACCGACAACGAAAAGACCGCCCCTTCCGGGCCGCCCGACGACTTGCACAGCAGCCATCTTCACGGGCGCCCGGATCGCTTCCTGCTTGCCTGAGACGAGCACCGGAGACCCCGGTCTCCAGCCTGAGATTAACAGGTCGCGCCGGGAGATCCATGAGTTTTTCGGTTTTTCTGCCTATGATTTCCGGTACTCGCCGTCACATTGCTGGACCTGGCGCGAATGCTCTTCTAGAATGCATTCGCCGAGGTTTCGGAGCAGAACAAAGGCCATCGGGGCCGTCGGCCGCATGGCCCGGCTGTACAATCCGGCCAGGCCTGTACGGTTCCGGCAGAAGAAATCGCCAATCGATTTCCGCGTCTCGGGACTCCCCTTTTTATGCATACCTCTTCGCGTTCTCATGTCTTGCGCCTGCCCCACGTCGCGCTCATCGTCGAGACGTCGACGGCCTTCGGACGCGCCATCCTGGAGGGGATCTCCCAGTACGTCCGCGAGCACGGACCGTGGACGGTGTACATCGAGCAGCGGTCGCTTCACGACGAGATGCCACCCTGGATCGACCGCTGGAACGGCGATGGCATCATCGCCCGTGCGTCGACGCCCCAGAGCGCGTGCAAGCTGCTGGAGACCGGCGTCCCCACGGTCGACCTGAATGACCAGGTGCGCGACCTCGGCCTGCCCCAGCTGCACGCCGACCACGCGGCCATCGCCCGGCTGGCGGCCGAGCACCTGCTGGAGCGGGGGTTCCGCCACTTTGCCTACTTTGGCTTTCCCGTCTTCGAGTGGTCCGTGCGCCGGCATGACGCGTTCGCACGCCGGGTACGCGAGGCGGGGGGCACGTTCCACGAGCGTCCCCACACCAGGCCCGTCTCGTGGGGCCACCAGCAGGACTCGTGGGAGGACGAGATCGAGCGTGTGGGCGGCTGGATCGGTACGCTGCCCAAGCCGCTCGGCGTCATGGCGGGCAACGATATCCGCGGCATGCAGCTGCTGGACGCCTGCCGGCTTGCCGGCGTGGCGGTCCCGGAGGAGGTCGCCGTCATCGGCGTCGACAACGAGGAGCTGGTCTGCCAGCTTGCCTACCCGCCGCTCTCGAGCGTCGTCCCCGACGCCCGGCGCATCGGCTACGAGGCCGCCGGCCTGCTCGACCGCATGATGAGCGGCCAGCCCCCGGCCCTGCCCCTGAACCCGATTCCTCCACTCGGCGTCGTCACGCGCCAGTCGACCGACGTCACGGCCATCGAGGACCCGCGCCTGGCCGACGCCGTACGGTTCATCCGCGAACATGCCTGCCAGGGCATCCGCGTCGATGACGTCCTGGAACATGTGTCAATGTCTCGCAGCATGCTCCAGCGGCTGTTCCAGAAATCGCTGCGCAAGACAATCCTTGACGCCATCCACGAAGTGCGGCTCCAGCGCGTCCGTGAGCTGCTCTCGCAGACGGACCTCTCTCTCGAGGAGATCGCCCAGCGCACCGGCTTCGCGTACCCCGAGTATCTTTCCACCTGCTTCCGCAAACATGACGGCAAGACGCCCAGCGCCTACCGCCGCGAATCGCAGGCCGGCGCAGGTTCATTCTCGGTCTAGAATATGAATCAATCTTTTATGTGCTGTGCCTTTGCGGCTGCACTCTCTTGACGCCGGTCCGGAGCGTGGATAGCTTTGGTGAAACGTTTCACCAGGAAGTGCCGGACGGCGGGAGGCTGACCATGCGGGCCGTCGTGAAAACTCGCTCGGGACCGGGAAACGTCGAGCTCGTCGACGTGCCTGAATGCACGTGCGGCCCGCATCAGGTGAAGATCGAGGTCGCCTTCACGGGCATCTGCGGAACCGACATCCACGTCCTGCACGACCGGTTCCCCAACTACCCTCCGGTGATCCTGGGACACGAATTCTCGGGTACTGTGTGCGAGACCGGCGCCGGGGTGCGGAACATCGCCGCCGGCGACCGCGTGGTGGTCTTGCCGTCCTCCGCGGTGGTCTGCGGCGGTTGCGAATACTGCCGGCAGGGGTATTACATGTTCTGCCCCATTCGCCGCGGCATGGGGCACGGCGTGAGCGGCTCGCTGACGCGGTTCGTGAACGTCCGGGAAGACCAGTGCTACAAGCTGCCGGAGGGGATCACGCTCGAGGAGGCGGCCGTGACCGAGCCATTCGCGGCGGCGCTTCAGGCCGTCGGCGAGCTGGCTCCCGCGGCCCCGGGAGACTGGGTGCTGCTCTCCGGGCCGGGTCCCATTGGACTGCTCTGCCTGATGGTCCTGAACCTGCAAGGCTGCAAGGTGATCGTCGCGGGCAGGTCCACAGACGCGCCACGGCTGGCGCTGGCGGCCCGGCTGGGAGCGGCAGTGACGGTTGATTGCGATCGCCAGAATTTGCTGGAAGTGGTTGGCGAGCAGACGCGCGGACGCGGCGCGGACATGGCCGTGGAGGCCGCCGGCGCGGCCGGCTCGGTGGCCACGTGCCTGAAGGCGGTGCGCCCGCTCGGCCGCTATGTCCAGATCGGGATCGCCGGCAAGGAAATCACGGTCAACTTCGACACAATCCTCTTCAAGCAGCTGCGCGTCTTCGGCTCCGTGGGGCATTCGCTCAATACGTGGCAACGCGCGATGCGGCTGCTCGAGAACCGCCAGATCGACCTCGCGCGGGTGATCACCCACAAGCTGCCGCTCGAGCAATGGCACAGCGGGTTTGAGCTCTGCGAGCGCGGCGAGGCCCTCAAAGTCCTCCTCTACTACGGCGCGTGAGAACGGCACTCATGAAGCTCAGTGGCAAGGTCGCACTGGTGACGGGCGCGGGAACGGGCATCGGCCGGGCGCTGGCGCTGGGCCTGGCACGCGCCGGGGCCGACGTCGTGGTCAACTACCACACCAGCCGCGAGGGGGCCGAGACCGTCGCGAACGAGATCGCGACCCTGGGACGACGCAGCCAGACGATGGCGGCCGATGTCTCCAGCGTCGCGGCCGTCAAGCACATGTTCGCGCGCACGGCCGAGACCTTCGGCCGGCTGGATATCCTGGTCAACAACGCCGGCCTGACCGGCTGGACCGACCCGTTTCGCGTGGACGAGAAGTCCTGGGAACGGATCATCGGCACGAACCTGAAAGGCACGTTCTTCTGCTCGGTCGAGGCGGCCCGCATCATGGCGGCACGCGGTGATGGTGGCAGCATCATCAACGTCTCCACCAACTGCGCCGAACTGGGCGTGAAGGGCCTGGCGGTGTACGCCGCCAGCAAAGGGGGAATCCACGCGCTGACCAGGCAGTTCGCCGTCGAGTTCGCACCGCTCCGCGTACGCGTGAACACGTTTGCTCCCGGGCCAACCCGCGTGGAGCGCAATCTTTGCGATGATCCTGATTACGACCGCGTCTGGGGCAGCATGACGCCGATGCAGCGCACGGCCGCCCCGGAAGAAATGGTCGGCCCGTGCGTCTTCCTTGCGTCCGATGACTCCAGCTACATGACCGGCCAGGTCTTCTTCGTGGACGGCGGCTGGACCGTCTTCGGCCGCTTTCCCGAGGAACACCAGCGCGCGGTCCTGGAAAAAAACCAGTAGAGGCCCTCACCGTGTCCCACGAGTTTCCGGTCCAGCGGCTCGAAGAGCTTGCCCGCGCGTCCCGCGCCCGCATCGTGAAGATGATCGCTCTGGCCGGGTCGGGCCACAACGGCGGTTCGATGTCGGCGATCGACATCATCACTTACCTCTACTTTCAAAAGATGCGCATCGATCCGGAGCGGCCGCGCTGGGAAGACCGCGACCGGTTCGTGCTCTCCAAGGGCCACTGCTGCCCGGCGCTCTACGTGACCCTCTCGGCCCGGGGATACTTTCCGGAGGAGACGCTCTGGACCCTGCGCGAGATCGGCAGCCGGCTGCAAGGACATCCCGACATGAACAAGACGCCGGGAGTCGATATGTCGACCGGTTCGCTGGGCCAGGGCATCTCGGCCGCCGCCGGAATCGCGGCCGGCGGCAAACTCGACGGCAAGGACTTCACGGTTTACTGTATGGTCGGTGACGGCGAGCTTCAGGAGGGACAGGTCTGGGAGGCCGCCATGGCCGCGGCACACTACCGCCTCGACAACCTCGTGGTGTTCGTTGATAACAACAAGCTCGAAACCGACGGCCGCACCAGCGACATCATGAATGTCGAACCGATCGCGGCCAGGTTCGCGGCGTTCGGCTGGAACACCCACGAGATTGACGGGCACAGCTTCGCAGCCATCGACGCCGCCGTCGAGCAGTCCATGACACGGAACGGACGGCCCAGCGTGATCGTGGCCGACACGATCAAAGGCAAGGGCGTCTCGTTCATGGAAGACAAGGCGGAGTGGCACGCCGGGCCGACCTCGCCCCAGCAAACCGATGCGGCTCTGCGGGAAATACTCGGGGGACCACAGCAGGGAATCAAAACGGTCTAACCACAGAGAGCACAGAGAGCACAGAGAGCACAGAGAGAAATCGAACTGGAGAGAGAGAGCTGGTTGCGGAAGAGGCGATCAATGAAATTACGGGGAAGTTTGGCCGACCTCGCCCGAGCAAACCGATGCGGCGCTGCGGGAAATACTCGGGGGACCACAGCAGGGAATCAAAACGGTCTAACCACAGAGAGCACAGAGAGCACAGAGAGAAATCGAACTGGAGAGAGAGAGTTGGTTGCGGAAGAGGCGATCAATGAAATTACGGGGAAGTTTGGCCGACCTCGCCCGAGCAAACCGATGCGGCGCTGCGGGAAATACTCGGGGGACCACAGCAGGGAATCAAAACGGTCTAACCACAGAGAGCACAGAGAGCACAGAGAGAAATCGAACTGGAGAGAGAGAGTTGGTTGCGGAAGAGGCGATCAATGAAATTACGGGGAAGTTTGGCCGACCTCGCCCGAGCAAACCGATGCGGCGCTGCGGGAAATACTCGGGGGACCACAGCAGGAAATCAAAGCGTTCTAACCACAGAGATCACAGAGAGCACAGAGAGAAATCGAATCGAAGGAGGGGTATGAGTTGGTCACGGAAGAGGCGATCAATGAACTCACGGGGAGAATTATCGGGGGGGCAATCGAGGTGCACCGGACGCTCAGGCCAGGATTGCTCGAATCCGCCTATCATGCGTGCCTGGTTCACGAACTGAAGAATCAGGGGCTGTGGGTGGATAGCGAGAAGATGCTGCCCTTGACGTATAAGGGGCTCGTGATCGACTGCGGCTACCGGGTGGACCTGCTCGTCGAGCAAACGGTGATTGTTGAGTTGAAAGCCGTACAGGAGCTGACGCCCATCCATGAAGCACAGGTGCTCTCTTACCTCAAGCTTTCCGGCTGCCCGGTCGGTCTCCTGATCAATTTCCACGTTCGACAGCTATCCCAGGGAATCAAGCGGCTTCGACTCTAGAAATTTAGCACATATAACTATTCTGAATTTCAAGAGTCTTTTCTCCGTGCTCTCTGTGCTCTCTGTGGTTCGTTCGTTTTCAATCCTGAGCTTCGACGGCTATTCGAGGGACCCAGGCGCCTTTGACTCTACGTTTTCGCCATGGAACGATTCTCTTGAATCCATGAATTTCTCTCCGTGGTTTGTTTCTCTGTTTTTGATACGCCACCCCGTGCTTTTACGAGCTGGAACCAGCGCCCATGCTTGAAGCTCAGCCCAATCGAGTGGTCTATGGCAAAACGATTGCCGAGCTCGGCGCCCGGGACCGCCGCATCGTGGTGCTCGACGCCGACATCTCCAAGTCAACCAACACCTTCCACTTCGCCCGGCAGTTCCCCGAACGGTTCTTCAACATGGGATCGGCCGAGCAGAACATGGTCAGTTTCTCGGCCGGGCTGGCCACCACGGGAAAGATACCGTTTGCAAGCACGTTCTGCATCTTCGCCGGCGTCCGGGCCGCCGAGCAGGTTCGCTCGAGCGTGGCCTACCCGCGGTTGAACGTGAAGATCGTGGCCTGCAATGCGGGCGTGGAAATCTGCGGCGACGGCCCCACGCACCAGGCCTGCGAGGACCTGGCGGTGATGCGCGCGATTCCGAACCTGGTCGTGCTCTCGCCGTCCGACCCTGTGACCACCCGCCTGGCCACCGAGGCCATCGCCCGCTACGAGGGGCCTGTGTACATGCGTCTCGGCCGGCAGGATGCCGTGGTCCTGCATCGGCCCGATATCCCGTTCGAGATCGGCCGCATGATTCGCCTGCGCGACGGCGACGGGTTAACCCTTATCGCCACCGGCCACATGGTCGAGCAGGCCATGCGGGCTGCCGAGATCCTCGCGTCCCGGGGCCTGAGCGCGCGCGTGCTCGACTGCCACACGATCAAGCCGATCGATGTCGCAGCGATCCTCAGCGCGGCTCGTGAAACCGCGGGGATCGTCACGATCGAGGACCACAACATCCACGGCGGCCTCGGATCCGCGGTCTGCGAGGTCGTGGCGGAGCGGCATCCGACTCGCGTACTGCGAGTGGGCCTGGACGATCGCTTCGCCAGCTCGGGCCGAGATTTCCGCCGCTTGCTGTCTCACTACGGTCTGGATTGCCAGGCGATCGTGCGCCGGGCCGAGGAGCTTCTGCAAACTTGCTGAACCGACGTGCTTCCGTCCGTGATGTGGCCGCCCGCGCCGCTGTCTCGCCCACAACGGCGTCGATGGTGCTGAACGGCCGCGACGCCAGCTTTCCCGAGGCCACGCGCCAGCGCGTCTGGGACGCCGCGCGGTCACTGGGCTACCGGCCCAACCGGCTGGCGCGCAGCCTGGTTTCGCAGAGCGAGCTCATCGGCGCGGTCATCGAGTACGTCGAGAACCCGTTCTTCGCCAGCCTGGCCGCCTATCTCAACCGCCGCGTGACGGAACACAAGTACCGGGCGCTGTTCGAGGTCACCGAGCTGAACTCGCGGCGCAGCGATCGGGTTCAGGCCGTGGAAACGCTGCTCAGCTGGAAAGTGGCCGGCATCCTGCACTGGTGGAACGAGAGCTATGGCAAGCAGGGGCTCTCCTCCCTGAGCGGAGTGCACCTGGTCTACTTCGGCTCGGCGGCGCCGGCGGGCAAGGCGGATAGCGCGATCCTCGACGACTACGGCGGCGCGGTCCTTGCGGTCAGGCACCTGATCGAGCTGGGACACCGCAGGATTGGCCATCTCAGCCGCCGGACCTCACTCCGCAGCGCCCGGACGCGGGCCCTGACCGACGTGCTCTTGAGGGCCCGCCTGCCCGCGCCCATGATCATCGAATGTCCCGATGAGAGCGCGGAGGAAGCTCGCCAGGCCGTGCACCTGCTGATGGACCGTTCCCGGCCCCCGACCGGCCTCTTCTGCCACAATGACGTCATGGCGTTCGGCGCATTTCGAGGCCTGCGCGACATGGGTCTGTCGGTGCCGCGGGACGTCTCCATCGTCGGCTTTGACGACACATGGGCGGCCGAGTATCTCGACCCGCCCCTGACCACGGTGAGGTTTCCTCACCGCCAGATCATCGATTGCGCTCTGGACTTCCTCATCGAGCGCATCGGCGGGTTCTCCGGCAAGCCCAGGCAAGTGGTTCTGCCCGGCTCTCTGATCGTGCGCGGCTCGACGGCGGCTCCGCCCTCCTGAGGGAAGGGAAGGCTTTGCCATCGGTGGGGAGGTTCGTCATGAACGGGATGCTTGGTCCAGGCCTGTTCCTGGCGCAGTTCCTGCGCGAGGAACCTCCCTACAACGACATGGCCACCCTGGCCCCCTGGGCGGCGCGGCTGGGCTACAGGGGGCTTCAGATCCCGGCCTGGGACCCGCGCGTGTTCAATCTTGCCCAGGCGGCACGGTCGCAAGCGTACTGCGATGACCTGCGGTCGCGCCTGGCCGAACACGGTCTCAGCGTGACCGAGTTGTGCGCGGCCTTGCAGGGGCAGGTGCTGGCACTTCATCCGGCATACGAGCGGATGTTCGACGCCTTTTACCCGCAGGGTCTCTCCGGCCGGGCGATCTCCGACTGGGCATCGGCGCAGCTCCGCGACGTGATCGCGGCATCGTCCCGGCTGGGAACGAGGACGATTCCCGTGCTCTCCGGCGGATTCGCGTGGCACATGGCCTACCCCTGGCCGCAGCGTCCACCGGGAATCATCGATGAGGCCTTCGCCGAGCTGGCGCGCCGGTGGCGTCCCTTGCTCGACGCGGCCGCCGATGCGGGGCTGAGCTTCGCGTTCGAGCTCCACCCCGGGTCGGACCTGTTCGACGGTGCCACGTTCGAGATGTTTCTGAGCCAGGTGGACGACCACCCGGCGGCCTGCCTGAACTACGACGCCAGCCATTTCGTGCTCCAGCAACTCGACTACCTCCAGTTCATCAGGTGTTACGGCCGTCGGATCGCCGGCTTCCACGTGAAGGATGCCGAGTTCCGGCCCGACGGCAGGATCGGCGTCTACGGCGGCTACCAGGACTGGCCTGGGCGCGCGGGGCGATTCCGATCGCTGGGGGACGGCCAGGTCGACTTCCGGCAAGTGTTCACGCTTCTCACCGAGGCCGGTTACCGCGGCTGGGCCGTCCTGGAGTGGGAATGCTGTGTGAAGAGCCCCGAGCAGGGCGCCCGCGAGGGTGCGCCCTTCATCGTCAGCCATCTCATCGACGCAACCTCCGTCGCCTTCGATGACTTTGCCGGCGGCCGGTCCGACGCGCAGCGCAATCGCGCCCTGCTGGGACTCTCGTCACACGAAGGAGGTCCACCATGAACTCCTGGAAACGCAAGCTGCGCATGGGCATGGTCGGCGGCGGCCAGGGGGCCTTCATCGGCGCAGTGCATCGCATGGCGGCCGCTCTCGATCAGCAGATCGAGCTGGTCGCCGGATGCTTCTCGCGCGATCCGGCCAACACCAGGGAAACCGGCCGCCAGCTCTATCTTGACCCCGAACGGTGTTATGATTCGTACGAGCAGATGGCGTCGCGCGAGTTCCAGCTGCCGGCCAGCCGCCGGATCGATTTCGCGACCATCGTCACGCCCACGGTCTCGCACTTCCCGATCGCCCGGACGTTCCTGGAAGCGGGCTTCCACGTCGTCTGCGACAAGCCGCTCGCCTACGCTCTCGACGAGGCCAGGGCACTCGTGCAACTGGTGGAGCGATCCGGTCTGGTCCTGGCGCTCACACATAATTACACCGGGCATCCGCTGGTGCGCCACGCGCGCCAGCTTTGCCGCAGCGGGCAGGTGGGCGCCATACGCAAGGTGATCGTCGAGTACCTGCAAGACTTCCTGGCCTTTCCCCACGAGAAGCACGGCCAGAAGCAGGCCATGTGGCGCGTTGACCCCGCGCAGGTGGGCATTGCGGGCACGCTCGGCGAGGCCGGTGTGCACTGCGTCAACTTGCTTGAATATGTGACGGGCGACCGCATCTCGGAGCTCTCCGCCGATCGGTCCACGTTCCTTCCGGACAGGCAGCTCGAGGAAGACGCGAACCTGCTGTTCCGGCTCAAGGGAGGGGGCCGGGGGGTGCTCACGGTCTCGCAGATCGCCACGGGCGAGGAGAACAACCTGCGGCTCAGGGTCTACGGCTCACAGGCCGCCCTGCTCTGGGAGCAGGAGAACCCGAACTGCCTGGGCGTCTTCCGGTACGGCCAGCCCAGGCAGGTGCTGACGCGCGGCCACGCTGAGTATCTCGCCCCCGCGGCCACGGCGTCGACCCGGTTGCCCTCGGGTCACCCCGAGGGATACATCGAGGCCTTCGCCACGATTTATTGCGGTTTCGTCGACGCCGTCCGCAGGCACCTGGAAGGTCGTCCCCTGGCGATTTCGGAGTACGACTTTCCCTCGGTCCATGACGGCCTGCGCGGACTCGAGTTCGTCTCCCAGGGGGTGGCATCGTGCGACATGGGATCGGTCTGGGTGTCGCTTTGAGAGGTGGCTCATGAAAACGCTCGCGGGTTTTGTGGCCCTGATGGCGGTTTTCACGCTGGCCATCTGCTTCATCCTCATCGGCGCCCTGTCCGAGGAGCTCAAGGCCAGGCTCGGTATCGACAACTCCCAGGTGGGCAGCCTGACCACGGCGCTTTTCCTCACCAGCCTGGCCGTGCAGCTCTTCGTCGGCCTGCTCGTGGACCGGCTGGGGCACAAGACGATGGCGATCGCCGGTTTTCTGGCCACCAGCGCCGCACTCTTCCTTCTGGCTCTCGCCGGCAGCTTCGGCATGGCACTGCTGGCGTGCGGCCTGCTGGGCGTGGGCGCCATGTGCGTGAACACGGTGGGCAACACGCTGATTCCGATGGTGCTCTTCGGCGGCAAGGACCCCGCTCGGGCCAGCAACTTCGGCAACGGTTTCGTCGGCCTGGCCTTCGTGCTCACGCCGCTGGCGCTGGGCGCGATGCTCCGGGACCTTGGGCTCAGCTTCACCTTCGCGCTGATGCTGATGGCGGGGCTGGTCCTGGTGTTCGCCTGCGTGGCGACGGTCGCGACCTACCCTGCCGTGGCGACCGGATACCAGGTGGCCACGGCTCTCCGCCTGCTGCGGGAAGCGCCGGTGCTGGCGGCGGGGCTGGCCCTGCTCTGCTACATCGCGCTGGAGATTTCCATGAATACCTGGATCAAGCCGTACATGGTCGAGATGTACGGTGGCGGCCAGAACGCCCAGAGCGTGCGGGCCGCAACCTGGGTGCTCAGCTTTTTCGGGATGGCCATGGCCGCCGGCCGTTTTGTGACCTCCTTGATCAGGAACCTGTCGGCGATCGGCACACGGCTGATCGCGATCCTTGCTCTTGTGACCGCGGCTGCCATCGTGGTCATGGCGTGCACGCGGAGCCCCTCCATCGCCGTGCTCGCGGTGCTGGTCACGGGCCTTGCCCTGGCGCCCATGTTCCCGACCATCGTGGGCGTGACCTTCGCACAGTACGAGCCGGGCGAGTACGGCAGCGTCTTCGGCATCATCTTCGCCCTCGGGCTGCTCGGGCCGACGCTCTTTCCGAAGATGATCGGCACGCTTTCCGTCAGCCTGGGCGTGCAAAAAAGCTTGCTGATTGCCGCGGGGATCGCATTGCTTCTGTGCGGCCTCTCTCTGTTGATGGGCAGAGCGCGCCGTTCGGGCCGGGGATCCACAGCGCCCAGGCAAGCCGAACACCCGACCCTGATTTCCTGACGCACCTGCCGGTCAGGAGCCGGCACCAACCAAGGGAGAACATCATGAAAGCTCATCGGCTTGTGCCCTTTGCCATCCTGCTGCTGCTCGCGGGCCGAGGTTCCCCGATCGACGCCGCCGAACCGTCCTGGCGGCATCTCTCGAGCAAGAATGGCGACCTGGCCAGCCCCGGCACCTCGACCCAGCAGACGGCCTGCCTGGTCGCCGACCTGGACCATGGCGGCCGTAACGGGTTCGTGCTCGGGTTTCGCAAGATCGGCCCCGCGCTGGTGTGGTATCGCCCGGCGGCCAAGGGCTGGGAGCGCCTGGTCATCGAGCCCGATTTCCTCACGGTCGAGGCGGGCGGAGCGTCCACCGACATTGATGGCGACGGCTGGCCCGACCTCGTCTTCGGCGGCGACTGGCAGAGCAACTGCGTGTGGTGGTGGCGCAATCCGGGCAAGGACTGGCAGTCCGCCGCGCGCTGGGAGCGGCACACGATCAAGAAGTCCGGCAAGACGCAGCACCACGACCAGTGCTTTGCCGATTTCAAGGGTCGGGGCAAGCCGCAGCTTGCGTTCTGGAACCAGGGAGCCAGCACGCTCTTTGTTGCCGACATCCCGGCGCATCCGTCCGACCTCTCCGAGTGGCCGCTCGAGCGCGTCTTCTCCGGCAACGCCGGTGAGGGAGCGGGCAAGTACGCCGAGGGCATGTCGAGCTGCGACATCGATGGCGACGGCCGGCCCGAGATCCTTGCAGGCAATCACATGTTCTCATTCGATAAGACCGGCAAATGGCGCGCCACCCGGATCGGCGATATCGGCGGCCTGATCTTCGCCGGCCGGTTCAAGCAGGGGGCAAAGGTCCCGCAGGTGGTGATCGCGCCCGGCGATGGGTCCGGGCCGGTGAAGTGGTACGACTGCCAGGGTGATCCGTTCCAGACAGCAAGCTGGCAGGGGCACGACCTGATCGGACGCACGCTCATCCATCCTCATTCGCTCCAGGTCGGCGACGTTGACGGCGACGGACATCTCGACATCTTCGTCGCCGAGATGGCGAAGTGGACCGAGGAGCGGAAGGATCCCGACAATCCGAAGGCCCAGGCATTCCTCTGCTACGGCGACGGCGCAGGGCACTTTCACAACACGATCTTCCAGACAGGCATGGAGTTCCACGAGGCGCGCGTCGCCGACCTGAACGCCGACGGCCGGCTCGATATCCTCAGCAAGCCGTACAACTGGGAAACGCCACGGCTGGACATCTGGCTGAACCAGGGGCCCGGCCAGCACACGGCGGACGCGGAGCCCTTCAAGCCATCGCGCTCCTGGGATCTCCTGCTGCTGGATCCGGTGCCCGGCGACGGCAAGGAAACGGGTAGCACGGCCGTCGGCGATATCGACGGTGACGGCAGGGAGGAGGTCGTCATCGGCGCCGTCGGGGGAATGTACTGGTACCGCCCGTCCACGTTCGAGAAAGGCGTGGTCGGCCGCGGCCACTTCCACTGCGGGGCCGCACTGCTGGACCTGGATGGCGACGGCACGCTGGAGGTGATCGCGGGCCACAGCCTGCGCGGTCCTGGTCCCGAGCGCTGGACCCTCTGCTGGTACAAACCGGCCAGGGACCTGAATCAGCCCTTCGTCGAGCACACGATCGATCCGCTCATGGACCCCAACGGCGGTGGGCCGCACGACGTCATCGTGGCCGACGTGGACGGTGACGGCAAGGCCGAGGTGGTCTCCAACTCGCAGTACTGCTCGACCCCGGCGCTCTTCGTGTACAAGCCAACCGGCGATCTGACGAAGCCGTGGAAGAAACAGGTCGTCCAGCGGGGGCTTAACGTCGAGGGGACGACCGCCGGAGCGCTCGAGGCCAGCGGGCGGATGGATCTTGTTTCCGGGCCCTACTGGTTCTCGCCGCCGGCCTCCGGTCCGCTCTCCGGAGCGATCTGGCAGCAGCACAGCCTTGCTCCTGGTTTCCGGGACTTTTGCCGCGCCGCGCTCCTGGACGTCAACGGCGACGGCCGGCTCGACGCCGTGATTGCCGAGTCCGAGTACCGCGACGGCCACTTCTCATGGTTCGAGAACCAGGTGGGAATCAATCCGCAGCATCCCTGGGTCGAGCACCCGATCGACCATGACCTGATCTTCGCACATTCGCTCCGCGCCTGGCGCGATCCCCGAACGCACGAGGCGAACGTGTTCGTGGGAGAGATGACCGAGGGAGGCTGGGAACAGCCCTACAACTACGATGCCCGGCTCTTCCGATACGTCCTGGGCGACCAGGGCAAGTCCGTGCGGCGTGAACTGCTCTACCAGGGAGAGGGGACGCACGAGGCGGTCGTGGCCGACCTGGACGGCGATGGCGTGCCGGAGATCGTCGGCCACGCCGGCCAGGTCATCAACTCCAAATACCCCGACTGCATCGGCTGGGTCCAGGTGTACAAGCAGCGCGAGGGGGCATCGCCGATTCCCAAGTTTCGCCACGAGTTCATCGACCAGCAGAAGCCGACAACCGCAACGGACATCCTGTGGGTCGATGTCGACGGCGATGGTTCTCCCGACGTGGTCTGCGGCGCCTGGTGGTACAAGAGCCCGTCCTGGCAACGGCACCAGGTTCCCGGAGTCGTCCAGATCGTGAACGCCCATGACCTGGACGGCGACGGCCGCAAGGAATTGATCGGGCTCGTGGGCACGCCGGGTGCCAGGGAGTTTTACGAAGCACTTTCCAGTGAGCTGTGCTGGCTGAAGGCCGTCGATCCTGCGCACGACCGCTGGCAACTGCACCGCATAGGCAAGGGGAGCGGCGACTGGCCGCACGGCACGGCCATCGGGGCGCTCTTGCCCGGCGGCAGGCGTGCGCTCGTCGCCGGTTATCACGACCGGACCCATCCCGAGATCTTCGAGATTCCCGAAGACCCGGCCGCGGGTCCCTGGAAGCGCCGCGTGCTCGCCGAGATTCCTTACGGCGAGGAGATGGTGCCGTACGATCTGGACGGCGACGGCAAGCTGGACGTGGTCGCCGGGCCCTACTGGCTGGAGAACCTGGGCAACGGCAAGTTCCTGCCGCACCTGCTTGTCGATGGCTACACCAAGGTGGCGCGCATGGCCCTCGCCGACATCAACGGCGATGGCAGGAAAGACATCGTCCTGGGCGAGGAAGACGGCAACTGGAACACCCGGCAAATCTACTTCGCCCGCGTGGCCTGGCTGGAGAACACCGGCGACCCGCGGCACAAGCCGTTCGTGCCACACGTGGTTGATCGCATCCACTGCCCGCACTCGCTCTCGGTCGCGGACCTCGATGGCGACGGCAAGCCGGAGATCGTCGCGGGCGAGCATGATCCGTTCAATCCCTATCACAGCCGGTGCCGGCTCTTCGTTTACAAGCTGGCGGACCCCAGGGGTACCGCCTGGACTCGCTTCTTGCTGGACGATAGGTTCGAGCAGCATGACGGCGCCAGGGTCATCGAGCTCTCTCCCGCCAGGTTTGGCATCCTCGGTCATGGCTGGGCGGAGAGCCGCTATGTTCACTTATGGAGAATGAATTGAGATGAAGATCGTCCATGCGACGCGCTTGTTGACGCCGGCGCTCGCCCTCGCGATGTTGGCGGCCAGCCCGGCATGGGGCCAGCCTGCCTCGGCATCAGCACGCCGCAAGCAAGCCGGCGCCACGATCGCGGTTCCCGTGGCCGAGTTCCTGAACAGCATCGGTGTGAACTCGACGTTTCCCGACCGCGGGCAGCCCCTGCCGCGGACCATCGAGATGCTCAAATACACGGGGTTCCGCTGGGTGCGGGGCGGCATCGAGGGGCTCTCCGCCCAGGGCCCCACCACCATCGGGACCTACTTGCAACTGCATCGTCAGACCGGCGTCCGGTTCAGCTGGGGACTGGTCAGCGGCGGAACCGACCTGGAGAAGCTCATCACCACCGCACGGCAGCTCGCCAGCGCGGGGGCCCTGCTGGCCTTCGAGGGGAACAACGAGCCGAACAACTGGGGCGTCACATACCAGGGCGAGAAGGGCGGAGGCTCCGCCCCCTCCTGGATGGCCGTCGCGAAGCTTCAGCACGACCTGTACCGGGCCGTGAAGAGCGATCCGATCCTGAAAGCGTACCCCGTCTGGTCCATCAGCGAGGGGGGCGCACAGCGCGACAACGTTGGCTTGCAGTTCCTGACCATTCCCCCGGGCTCCGGCACGAAGATGCCCCCCGGGACGACCTATGCCGACTTCGCCAACGTGCATAACTACATTTATCATCCCAATTCCTCCGGGATCGAGGACAACAAATCCTGGAACGCGGCCGAGCCGACCGCGGCGTGCAGGGTCGACGGCCTTTTCGGCAACTATGGCGTCACCTGGGCACAGCACTTCCGCGGCTATTCGGAAAAAGCGCTGCTCACGCTGCCGCGGGTCACCACCGAAACCGGATGCACCATCGACGGACCCGTCACCGAGGAGATCCACGCGCTGAACCTGATGAACCTCTATCTCGCCCAGTTCGCGCGCGGCTGGAAGCACACAGCGGTGTACCTGCTGCGTGACCGTGAGGACGAGGGCGGCAACCAGAAGTTCGGGTTCTTCAAGCCGAACTACACCCCGCGCAAGGCCGCGGTATACCTGCATCGTCTCACCTCCATCCTCGCGGACCGGAACGCGGCTCATGAGCCGGGCAAGCTCGCCTACGAGATTCCCGCCAGGCCGGCGACGGTGCATGACCTCCTGCTCCAGAAGAGCAACGGCCACTTCGAGCTCATCGTCTGGGGAGAACGGCTCAAAGGCTCGGACCGGGTAAAAGTCAAGCTGGGCGGCGTT
The DNA here is from genome assembly GCA_963833985.1 of uncultured Planctomycetaceae bacterium. Lineage (GTDB taxonomy): Bacteria > Planctomycetota > Planctomycetia > Isosphaerales > Isosphaeraceae > Aquisphaera. Next base: position 1,990,141 of record CAWIAD010000002.1, on the reverse strand, counting down.
CACCCTACTGTCAAGGTTTTTGATCCCACGCTGGACACGTCCGCCACCTCGGTGCTGCGCAACGTGGACTCGGTCGATCTGACGCTCAGCGACCACCCCATGATTCTCGAGATCAGTCCGCACTAACGGTCCGGGCGCCGGACGGTGGGACGAAGAGAGGGAGCGGACCAGGATGCCTGAGCCTGATGGCGGAAGACAGATCCCGCTGGCAAGCCGCGCGCGCTGCCAGACGATCGGGCGGGCCGGCTTGCTGGCGGTGCTCGCGCTTGTCTGGCTTTCAGGTCACGCCCGCGCTGGGGGTGACGACACTGCCTGGATGGTCAAGGGCAAGTACGGGCTCTTCGTCCATTACCAGTACCGGATCCTCCTGGGCCGCTCCGTCGCCACCCGTCCCGCGTTCCCCGAACCGGCCGAGATGACGGCCGGCGGGTGGAACCGGTTCGTGGATGATTTTGACGTCCCGGGTTTTGCGGACCAGGCCGCGCAGGCCCGCGCGGGGTGGGTGATCTTCTGCATCGACGATCACTACTTCGCCTGGCCGTGTGCCCCGAACGCGGCCTTTGACAGGTACACCGGCTACGCTCCCGGCGCGAAGTGCTCCCGCAGAGACCTGATCCGGGAGCTCGCCGACGCCCTGAATGCCCGCGGCGTGAAGCTGATCTGCTACTTCGCGGGCCTGAATGGCTACATGAAGGAGCCGAAGGTCACCGCCGGGCTGGCAGACGACGGCGACTGGGACACCGCGCCCTCCGCCGAGAGCCGCAGGCGCCGGCTCGAGATCCTCCAGGAATACGCCGACCGCTACCAGAGCAAGGTGGCCGGCTGGTGGTTCGACGGCATGCAGCCTGACTCCTACAACGGTAAGCCCCATGACTGGTCACTCATCGATACCATCGTCCATCGCGCCAATCCCCGGGCGGTGATCGCCTTCAGCTACGGGGGCAACGAGCAAGCCTGCCTCAAGCCGGGGATTGACGATTTCAACGGAGGCGACACCTGGAGCAAGCAGCAACTGTCCCGGCTGACACCGCGCCATCGGCCCGTGCAAGGCGGCATCCTGTGGCACGGCAAGATCTATTGTGGCAACGTCTACCACGGCCAGGGCAATTCCAACCAGTTCCCCGATCAAGAGCTGATCGACTGGATCAAGACCTGCAACGGCCAGGGTGGCGTGTGTACGCTCGACTGGCCCATCGATCCACGCACGGGGTTGATCAAGGAGTTCGGCTACCAGCAGTTGAAAAAGATCGCCGCCGCCGTCAAACCGCATGAGCCGGCCGCGAACCGGCACGGGTACCAGCCGGAACGGACGTCGCTCGATCAGCGTCCTCTGGCGCCCTGGTGGCTGGACGCGAAGTCTGGCGTCCACGTGCACTGGACGCTACCCGACAGCGACGAGGAGTACGTGAGTCTCTGGGACCCCTTGCCCCCCGGCCTCAGTCTCTGATCCGAGTGAAAACCGCTCCAGACCCAATACCGTTGAAATGAATTGAAATAGCGACAAGTTGAGTGCAGGCATAGGTTTGTCCCTCGTTCCCACGCTCCGCGTGGGAATGCCGTCTGCGACACTCTGCGTCAATTGGGCCCGTGCTGAGGCTGGGAAATCTTGGGACGCCGAGCGTCCCGACCGGTGTTCCCACGCAGAGCGTGGGAACAAGTCTGTCGCAAGCCTCTTGCCCCTTTTCGTTAACGCTCTCTCAACGGTATTGGCTCTCGACCGGGGTGGAGCGGGGTGATCGGTCCGTCCGCCCTTTCGCATGGGAGATGGAAGTCATGTGCATGCCAGATTGTCTTGCCGTCCTCGCGGGGATGTCCGGCCGGCGGCGTTTCTTGAAGCAAGCCGGCGTCGCCGCGTGCGCAACGGCTGTTACCATGCCCGTGGCCGCGGCGCCTCGTGTGGAACTGCCGCACCGCGATTACCAGCGCGTCGTTGATCTGACCCACACGCTGAGCGCGGAGTTTCCCATGACCTGGCCGGATCCATTCCGGCTCGAGCCGGTCGCCAGGCTGGGAAAGGAGGGGTGGAACGCCTTCCGGTGGCACTTGCAGGAGCACAGCGGCACGCACATCGATGCGCCCTTGCACTGCACGGCAGGCCCCAGCGCCGACCGCATTCCGGCTGATCAGCTCATCGGGCCGCTTGTGGTCGTCGACATCCGCGCCCGCGCCGAGGCGAATGCGGACGCGGCGCTGACGACCGAAGACCTCAAGGCCTGGGAGCGGCGATACGGACCGATTCCCGCGGGAGCCGTGGTTGCCATGCAGAGCGGCTGGGATTCCCGGGTCGCCGATTCCCGCCGGTTCTTCGGCCAGGATCACCGCGGCGGGTTCCACTTTCCTGGCTTCCACGTGGAGGCGGTGCGGTTCCTTCAGGAAGAGCGCACGATCAAGGGAATCGCCACGGATACGATCAGCCTTGATCCGGGCATCAGCAGCGACTTTCCGGTGCATCACTTCTGGCTGGGACACGGCAAGTGGGGCCTGGAGAATCTTGCGGGCCTGGCCCAGCTTCCCGCCGGCGGCGCAACGATCTTCGTCGGGGCGCCCAAGATCGCCGGCTGTACCGGTGGGCCCAGCCGCGTACTGGCGCTTTTGTGACCCGTGGAACGAAGGCCGACAAGGAGACAGCCGTGAAGATTTGCCGGAATCAAGCGGGCCTGGCCCGGTTCACACTCGTTGCCCTGATGGCGGCCGTCCCGGCGTGGGCAGCGCCTCCCGGAAAGATCCGCCTCGATCGATTCACCTACATCCAGGTGGACGACGCGCGCGGCAAGTGGGGTGATTTCGCCCCTCCTGACTGGCTCAAGTATTACGGGCTGAGCGCCCATGACGTGGACGGCGACGGCGCTCTCGACGTCATCGCCGGCCGCTATTTCTATCTCAACCCCGGGGGCGACATGACGGGCCGCTGGAAGCGGATTGACCTGGGCCGCAACGTGGACGCCCTGATGTTCCTGGACGTGGATGGCGACGAGTTCGCCGATTGCATCGCCGAGGCGCTTCCCGAGGTCTACTGGCTCGAAGCCCAGGACCGCCGGGGCCAGCAGTGGAAGGCGATCAAGATCGCCCGCTTGCCTGCTGCGCAGCACGTCAACGGGCAAGGGTTCGCAACGGCCCAGCTCGTTCCCGGCGGCCGGCCGGAAGTCGTACTGACGACCGGTCAGGGCGCCTGTTACCTGGAGATTCCGGACCGGCCAGACGCTGGGAACTGGCCTGTGACGCTGGCCGCGCCGGAGGCCTCCGAGCAGGGGCTGGCCGTCGGCGACATCGATGGCGACGGGCTGATCGACATCGCGGCAGCCACGGGCGACCGCGTCCAGCCCCGATCGTTGGCCTGGTGGAAGAATCCCGGCAAGCGCCCTGGTGCCTGGCAACGTCACGACGTGGGCCAGACGCCGAATTTCTCGGCCGACCGGCTGGCGATCGCCGATCTGAACGGCGACGGCCGCCCCGAAATCCTCGTGACGGAGGAATCGTGGCAGACCCAGGAGCTCGTGGCCCAGTTGCTCTGCTTTGAACGGGAAGGACCGCGAGACGCCGCGGCCTGGAAGCGCCGGTCGCTCTTGACCGCCGGCTCGCTGAACAGCCTGGATGTGGCCGACCTGGACCACGACGGCGACCTCGACCTGGTGACCTGCGAGCACAAGGGGAAGGACAAGCGGCTCTTCGTGCTCGAGAACGACGGTCAGGGCCAGTTCACGCCGCACGTCATCGACCACGGCAAGGAGAGCCACCTGGGCACCTTGCTGTTCGACCTCGACGGCGACGGCGACCTCGATCTCCTGAGCGTCGCCTGGGACGAATATCGATTCTTGCACCTGTGGCGCAACGATGCGATGAAGCCTGCGCGTACCTCGGACGCCGCGAGGCAAGCAGGCCCGGCACAGCGCGTAGCGAGAAAGGTCCCGAGGCTCCTTCAATTCCAGGCAACGCGGCCATGCCCCGAGAGGCGGCCGCGCTGGCTGCTGGGCTTTCGCCTCCGCTCATTCGGCTGCCGCCACCCGCCCATCTCGTCTTGACCGGATCAGCGTTCCTGCGGATTCCGGAACAGGATTCCAGGAAAGCTCAAGAAAAAGGAGCACCGCTCCGATAACTGATCTGGTACTCCTTGTTCACTCCTAGTAAAAGGGGCTCACCGCGGTGAACGCGATCCCCTCCGAATCCCGTGCACCTCGAGCTGGACGCTCGGGGAAGGCGAGCTTCAGGGATGTCGCATCCACCACGGGACCGCCGGACCAGGACGTCCAGGTTCGAGACTTCGGTCTCGACCCGTTCGGGCCGATCAGGCTCGGGGACGTGCGGCATGGCGGGACGCGGCTGGCCATGAGGGCATGCCGCGTTGGCCCTGTGATGACGCCCATTGCCCAAGGAAGGGCCGGGTTGCACTCCCGGCACATCGCACCTCATCTCGCCTTGCATCGGCTTCTTTCGGCTCCGGTGTCCGCCCTCCAGAGGGTGGACCATCCCTTTCTCGTGCTCCGCGCCTGGTCCTGGCGCGGCGACTCGGGGATGACCGGGCAATGGAGCTCGCCCGCAGAGGCCCATCCGCATTCGGGTCGCACACACCACGCTGAAGCGCATGACATCACGCTCGTCCCAACCGAGGTTGATGCCCGCGCGCCATCGCGCCGATTGTTCCGAGGGAAAGGAGTCCTTGCGGCATGACCATCGCCTCCCTACTGGTCGCCCTGCTTGTCACAGTCCCTTCCAGCGCCGCAGGATCCGAACCCGTACTCCTCGACTTCCATGCCGAGTGGTGCGGGCCTTGCCGGCAGATGCGCCCGGCCGTCAGCCAGCTAGCGCGCAAGGGCTACCCGATCCGGTCCATCGACATCGATCAGTCGCCCGACCTGAAGGAACGCTACGGCGTGGACGCCGTGCCCACCTTCATCGTCGTCGACCGCGACGGCCGCGAGCTGGGCCGCACCTCGGGCAGCCAGGCGGCCGCGCAGCTTGCCCGGTTTTATCTCGACGCCAAGGCCAAGGTGCAGCCGCCGAGCAGCTCGCGCGCTCACGCCGCCGAAGATGACGGCAAGGCGGACGATGCCGAAGATGAGGAATCGAAGCGCGCCGAGCCCGCGGAAAAGCCGCGCAGCGCCGCGGATCCGGACGCGGCCGCAGAACCCGAAGACCAGGCCAGCGCCGAGCCGGAGTTCCACAATCCCAAGCCCTGGGAAACCGTGGTCCGCATCCGCGTGCTCTCGCAGGGCTCCATCGGCTTCGGCTCCGGTACGGTCATCTCCAGCTCCAACGACGAGGCGATTATTCTCACGTGCGCCCATATTTTCAAGCTCGACGGCCAGCGGCAGGTTCCGCCCCAGAGGTTTCCTCGCAAGATCATGGTCGACCTGTTCGACGGGAAGCTGCACGGCGAGCACCCGGCCCAGGTGCATCTGGTCGAGTCGGTCGAGGGCCGGGCGCTGGACTATGACTTCACCGTGGACGTCGGCCTGATCCGCATCCGCCCCGGCCGCCGACTGCCTGCGGCGCGGGTCGTGCCGGCGCACTGGGAGCCGAAAGCGCGTATGAAGATGATGACCGTCGGCTGCTCCGAGGGTCAGGACGCCACCGCCTGGTACACCGTGATCCTCAACCCCCAGATGCACGGGCTCTCGGGCAACCCCTCCTACCAGGCCATCGAGTGCATGACCGCGCCGAAGCAGGGCCGGTCCGGCGGCGGGCTCTATACCACTGACGGCCACGTGGCGGGCGTGTGCAATTTCGCCGAACCGCGCGGCAATCACGGGCTCTACGCCACGCCGCGCTCCATTTACAGCGTGCTCGACCGCAATAACCTGATGGCCCTGTACGCGCCGGTGCGGCGCGGTTCCGGTACGCTTGTCGCCAGCCGCGAGCCCAGCCCGAGCCGCACACGCGACCGCGATCGCACACGCGGAAAGTACGAGGCGCCGATCACCATCGCCCGCGCCCAGTCGCCCGACGGCCACGAGGCCGATCGCCCGCGGGTACGCCCCGGCGACGTGACCATCCCCGATCCCGAGATCCTCATCGGGGCGTCGGTGCCCACCCGGCAGACCGCGGGGCCTGGCGGCAGCGACGGCAACGGCAACGGCAACGGCTCGACCCGGCGCATGGCCTGGCACCCAACGCACACCACCCCTGCTCCCGTGGCGAGGCTCTCACCGCCCGAACCCGCCGACAAAACCGAACCGACCGACCTGAACCTTGACCCCGAGGCCGACCACGATCCGTTCAGCCGCTTCGACGGCGATGCCCCCTCCGACGCGAAGAACGTGAACACCGAGGACATCCCGCCGGCCTCATCTCCGTCCACAGCCCCGGCCGCAAAGTCGCGCTGGCGTCCCGCGCGAGCGGGCGCGAGCAATCGGTGAGCTTGACCCCGTGGCCCGCTCACAGTCCGTCAGGCACGGCAGGATCTGGTACGGCGGTTGTCCAAAGCGTGCTTGAAAACTGACTGGAGCGGTTTTCTCCTGGATCGCAGCCTGAGAGCGGGGGGGGCAGGCATTCCTGCCTGCCGGAGCAGGCCTGCCCTGGCAGGCAGGAATCTCTGCCCCCCCTTTCCAAAACTCAGAAGCTGCCTGCAACCTTCAGAAAACCGCCCTGACTTCCAGAGGAATGGTAGCCGGCCTGCCGCGGATCCCTTCAGAATGCGTTGCATGTTCAGGTCCTCCATTCTTGAGCTTGCGCATCGATCGGGCCAGCACACGAATCGCCTGAAAAATGGAGATGCGATGACCTTGTGTTCGGTCATCGCATCTCATCGGCGCCGCGATGCGGCTCTCGGCATACGGTGCGTCCCACGACCTGCCACTACTTTGCAGCTGGCGCCAGCCATAGCTCTACGTTGCGTTCATTACCCCCCGAAGCCAGCAGTTTTCCGTCGGGTGAGAAGGCGACTGTGCCGATGTCATGCTCCCCGATTTGAGCCTCGCCTTTGGCTAGCCTGGGTGCCTGGAGTCGCGCGACTCTGCGGCCATCACTTCGCGCAAACAAAGCGACGTGGCCCGCCTCGGGTGCCAACGGGCCGGGGCTGCCCGCGGCGCCGGCGATGATGTTCGCGTCGGGACTCAGGGCAACCCCACGGAATTGCTCCTGAAAAATCGGGGATCCGCCCCGCAACTGCTGGTCCAGAGCGGAAAAACGACTGGTCAAACTGACGCGGCGGGTAGAGATTGCGACGTCGAAGGCGTGCAGGGCCACTGCGCTCACGGCAAGCGTGCGGCCGTCATGGCTCAGGTCGATACCGTCAACCGGATGGGGGAGCCCGATTTCGCCAAGCTTGGCTCCGGTCGAATAATCCCAGACACGAACAATCCCAGATTTGGCAGCAGTCTGACCCGCGCCCATGTCCGGGTATCCTCCAACGTAGAGAACGCGAGCATCCCGGGAAAACGCCAGGCCCGTAATCGGCCACATCCCGACCGCCAACTCGTGCTTTCGCTCACCGTCCCGCAAGCTCCAGATAAAGACCTCGTGCTCGCCCGCTGCCGCAACCAGTTCAGAATCACGCGAGAACGCCAGGCAATAGACCGGGTGCGGATAGGAAAGCGTCATCCGCGGTTTCAGCGTCCGAAGATCCCAGACCGTCACCTCGCCGGGAGCTGCGCCCGCTGAGCAGAGAAACTCTCCGGAGGGTGAGACGATCAGCGCCATAAGAGCCCCCCTGTGGGCGATGATCGAGGCCAGTTGCTTGCGGGTTTTCGTGTCCCAGACCTTGATCTCCCCGTCAAAGCTGGCGCTGAAGAGTCGCTTCCCGTCGGGCGAAAAGGCGAGTGATTTGACGAGGTCCTTATGCCCCGTCAGCGTTGCTGTGCTCTCCCAGTTCTCCGAGACTGAAGGCGGACGGCTCGTGACTGGTATCGGCTTTTGTCCGGCGCCTCGTGCCGATTCAACGGGTCGGCCGTTGTTGGCCTCCTGAGTGCCGGCGGCCGGTGCCGCGGAGGCTTCGATCTTCGCCGCGACGGACGTCTTGATGTCGTCGCACTCGGCGGCGGCGGCCAGGCCCACGGATGCCAGCAAGGCACTCAGGGCACAGAGTCGTGATCGCATGGGACATCTCCTGAACGGGTAATGATGTGATCCGGAGGAGAAGTCGCTCGATGGGGCTCGGAGGTTCAAACCAGGTCCAAGTTTGAACCTGCGTCTCCTGGCGAGCGACTTGATATGCAGGAGTGCCAGGTTTCCTGTGGCCGGGAGTTAACAGACGAATGAGGCCGGCCGACGAGATGAGTCGCCTGGAGGAGAGGATTGAGGTGCGGCGCGCCCAGCAAGGCGACATGGAGGCGTTCCGCCGCTTGGTGACGCTCTACGAGCGTCGGCTCCTGTATTACATTCTGCGATTCGTGGGGGATGCCGACCAGGCGCTGGACGTGCTCCAGGAAGTATGGCTCTCGGCCTTTCGTCTCCTGTCGAGATTGGAGGCACCCGAGGCGTTTCGCGTCTGGCTTTACAAGATTACCCACGGGAAGGTCGTGGAGTTCCTCCGCCGAGAGCGCCGCTTGGCGGCATCGGTGGAAGGAGCTGCGAGTGACGCAACGGATGTGGCCGCTTGCGACGAGCCCGTGCATGACGACGTCGAACTCGTCCATCAAGCCCTCGCATACCTCTCGGTCGAGCATCGGGAGGTCCTAGTATTGCACTTCCTGGAAGGGATGCGGCTGGAAGAGATCGCTCAGTCGCTTTCCTGCCCACTGGGGACTGTGAAGTCCCGGATGTATCACGCGAAGCGATCGCTTCGGGATGTTATCGAAAGGCTCACTCATGACGGACCCTAGGCCGCATCAGCCGTTCGCAGCTCTGCTGCTGGAGCAAGAGACGCGGGTCAGCGAGACGCAGCTCGGCGAGTACCGCCGCAAGCTACATCAAAAGCTCGAGAAAGCCGCTCGACACGAGCGGCGAATGCGGGCCGCGATGTTCGGCACGGCGGCGGTCGTGCTGCTCGGGCTCTTTTATTTCCTGCTCGCGTCATTTCTTGCGCCGCAGGGAGTTTACGCGCTTGAGCATCTCTTCCATTTTTTCCCGGAGCCGGTAGGCACAGCCGTCGGCATCGCGCTGTGGACGTGCTATCTGACTTGCACCATTTGCGTGGCCCCGTTCCTGCTGCTCTACTTCCTGCAATACAGGCGGAAGCTCGAGCAGACCCAACAGGAGCAAGTCCTTGACATCCTCGAGGCATTGCAGCGTCAGATCACCGAGCTCCAGAAGCAAGAGCCGCCGACCGCGAAGTAACCCCGGACGGCGGGATTTCAACTCGCGGCATCGGAGACCACGGCTCATGCGACCGGAGCGGAACACCCGACGGCGGCTCGGGTGGGGCCGCTTCGGCCGCTTCGGCCGCTTCCGCTCACACTTTTTCCTTTGCTTACGAGCATCCGACGGTGTCTAATGCGCCTTGCGGGTCCCCGAGCGAGGCCCAGGATCACGTGGTCGACGCTCATCGTGAAATCCACGTCGGAGAAAGAGCACGCTTCCCGAGGAGCAAGCACATGGAGCCGCGACGACTCGGCACGCAGGGTTTGACCGTCTCCGCGATGGGACTCGGCTGCATGGGTATGAGCGATGCCTACGGGCCCGCGGACGGAACAGAGTCCGTCGCGACTATCCACCGGGCCCTGGAGCTGGGGGTGAATCTTCTCGACACGTCGGACGCCTACGGCCCGTTCACCAATGAAGAGGCTCGTCGGCAAGGCGATCCGCGGCCGGCGTGACGAGGTTCGGGTGGCCACGAAGTTCGGCTTCGTGAGCGGCACGGACGGCAGGGGCGGGGGAGGGTTGGACGGTCGGCCGCAGCACGTGCGCGAGGCCTGCGAGGGCTCGCTCCGACGGTTGGGGGTCGACCACATCGACCTCTATTACCAGCACCGAGTCGATCCCAAGGTCCCCATTGAAGAGACCGTCGGCGCGATGGCAAAGCTGGTGCAACAGGGGAAGGTGCGTTACCTCGGCCTGTGCGAGGCGGCGCCCGCGACCATCCGCCGGGCGCATGCCGTACACCCGATCTCCGCCCTCCAGACCGAGTATTCGCTCTGGAGCCGCGACCCGGAGGACGAACTCATCCCCACCGTCCGGGAACTGGGCATCGGCTTCGTCGCGTACAGTCCGCTCGGCCGCGGCTTCCTCACCGGCCAGTTGCGCCGCTTCGAGGATCTGCCACCGGACGATTGGCGTCGCCACAGGCCGCGGTTCCAGGGAGAGAACTTTCAGAAGAACCTGGAACTCGTGGATCGAGTGAAAGAGATCGCCGCCACGCAGCAGGTGACGCCGGCCCAGCTGGCCCTGGCGTGGCTCCTGGCTCAGGAGGGAGTCGTTCCCATCCCGGGCACCAAACGCCGCAAGAACCTCGAGGAGAACGTGGCCGCGCTCGGGATCTCCCTGACGCGCGAAGACCTGCAACGCATCGACGAGGCCGCACCCAAAGGCGCGGCCAGCGGGGAACGCTACGAGGATATGAGCGCGGTGAACCGCTGAACCGGCCGCCCACTGTCCCCACTTCCGTCATGAGGCCGGCGGCCTCACGCAACTTTGGCCACTGACGAGACGGTAGCCTGCTCGCGGCGGATGATGCACGCCGCGCCAGGCTGAACGGCCCAATGTCCGCCCTCGCGGTCCTCAACACGGCCGAACCGATCTCGGCACGACAGGCTGGCCCGGCGGCAGCGAATTCATATCGGAGGAGTGAAACAATGGTAGCGAGCGACAACCTTCGCGACACCAGGATCGCGCTCAACAATGGATCCGGCGCGATCCCCGCCCTCGGCTTTGGCACACTGATTCCCGACCCCGTGGCAACCAGAACCGCGACCAGGGCGGCGCTCGAGGCAGGATTCCGCCAGCTCGACTCCTCGGAACGCTACCGAAACGAAAAAGAGGTCGGCGAAGCCATGCAGGAGGTGTTCAAGGCGGGGAAGATCCAGCGGGAGGACGTGTTTGTCGCCACCAAACTCTGGAATAACAATCATCGTCCTGAACGCGTCAAATCCGCCCTGGAGGCCAGTCTCAAGAGACTCCAGCTCGACGACGTCGATCTCTATCTCATCCACACGCCCTTTGCCTTCCAACCGGGAGACGAGCAGGACCCGAGAGATGCGAATGGCAATGTGATTTATGACAAAGGGGTGACGTTGCTGGATACATGGAGGGCGCTGGAGGGTCTGGTGGACGAGGGCAAGTGCAAGGCCATCGGATTATCCGACATCGGCCTGACCCAGGTAAAAGAGATCTTTGATGCGTCCAGGATCAAGCCCGCGGTGGTTCACGTCGAATCCCATCCGTACCTCCCGCAATGGGACCTCCTGGACTATTGCAGGAAGAATGGCATCGTGTTGCAAGCATTCGCAGCGCTGGGGCATAGCAGCGAGCCCAGGCTGCTGGAAGATCCTGTCGTGACCGCGATCGCCAGGCGAGTCAACAAGACCCCGGCCCAGGTCCTGCTCGCCTGGGCCATCCAGCGCGGGACGGCGCTCCTGACCACCTCGAAGACCCCCAGCCGGATCAAGGAGAACTTTGACGTCTCCACCCTGCCCGAAGAGGCCATGCGCGAGATGAGCGAAGGAATCCAGTTGCGGATCCGGTTCAATTCCGTTGTGGAGACCGGTGTTCCCGGATTCATCCCGAGAGGGTAGCTCGTAGGTTGTGTCCAGCGCAGCGACGACGCACCAACTCACCGCACCGGCTTCAACACTGGTGCGTCGTCGCTGCGCTCTTCATACACTACAAATGCTCACACGAACATGGTACTCGCCCACACCATCACGCGTGCAGCGAACGGGCGGAAGCTCAGGGGATGATGGGGCCGCCCATACCTTTTGTCTGCTCCTGAACAACCCGCCCCAGATCCAATTGCGCACGGACCGCCATCCGGCTTTGATCCATCCGCTTCACATCGCCAGCGCATGATGAAGGACAAGGACCCCCGTCAACGCCAGGGCCGGGGCCGCAGCCATCAGAAGAGCCGAAAACGCGCACCAGTAGCCGACGAACCGACGCGCCGAGGCCGCGGAATGGAACAGGTGATCGAAAGGCGCGGGAGCCGGGTTCCTGGCCAGGATCAACAATCCGACTGATCGCCAGCCGAGCCAGGGGATGATCAGTGCCGGAAACCAGAGGCTTGCGTCCGAGGTCACCATGCCGGCCCATTCGTTGACGCGTAGCCAGTCCCACAGGTGCGCGCTCGGAGCGCGCCAGGGGACGAGCCATCCGAACAGCCACCCGGGAAGGAACCGCCCGGTCAATCCTCCCCGCGTTTCGATCTCCTCGAGGCTGCTCAGGATGACGACAAGCAACAGCACGGCGACCATCGCCTTGAGTAGCCAGGCGGCTTGCCAGTTCAACGCGGGTCGAGAACGCGTCTCGCGTTCGACCCCGTCCACCCCCGGCGCCAGGATATGGGCAAGCAGCCCGGCGGAAAAACAGCCGACGCCGATCACGATCACCCTCAGCTCCCAGGCACCGACGTTCATCGCCAGCCCCTCGAGAGCCAGCGGCTGAACAAAAGGAAGCGTTCGGAAGACCAGATGGCTCCCCGCAAACAGGCACGCTGCGGCCACGATGAGGCCGAAGCATAAATCACGCCAGGAGCCGCGACCCGCGCGGACCTCGTCCGCAGCCGCGCGGCGCAGCGACGACGACAGCCACGCCCCCGCGAACAGAACAAGCAGCAGGGCGAGACCGACTTCCGGAACGATTCCGTTCAACCGATCGGCCAACCCCTGTGGCAGGGAGGCTGCGGCAGGACTGGCCAACAGCCCTCCGCTCCCCTCACCCGGACGCAACATGGCGTTCTCCACCATCTCGACAGCGATCAGGACCAGGTAGGGAATCGTCATCATGGTGGCCACGATCATCGCGCCGCCCACGCCCGCCAGAACCGCCATCAGCCAGGCCGCCAGACGCGTCGGCTGACTTCCCGATCGAGCCCGGCGCGGTCGCATCCCCAGTACCAGGCCAACCATCAAAAGCCCCTCCGCAACCGGCAGGATCCTCTGGCGTGAGTCGAGGACCAGGGGACTCAACCGTCCGGGAGGCCAGTTCGCCGACCACGAACTCGGGGGCACGACCTGCAAGAGCGAGGACTCCTCGGCCAGGAGCAGCGCCAGCAGGGCCAGGGCCGCCAGCCGCCAGCACAAGGGCCACGCCTGTCGCCCCGGCGACTCTCGGTGCTCGAACTGGCCGAAGACCTGGATCAGCAGCGCCAGGCTCAGCGCGGCGCCGCAGGGCGCCATGACCACGCCCAGCCACCTGGTGAGCGGCGACCGCCAGTACGACGGCCCCCCGCCGACGGACACGTGGGCCCGGCTCATGAGACCGAGGGACAACCCCGCACCAAGCACCAGGATCATCAGCCCGCTGAGCCGGAACCTCGGCCCCAGCGGTTTCGTGAGAACGCTCGGTTTCGTGATTGTCGCTTCCATCATCAGCAACTTCCCCGCATTCAACGACAAGTGTAATACATCGCGGGACAGGGATGCAAGCCCGAAGGCTGGCAGGTCTGTAAGCCCATGCGCCCCGAACGCCGTGACGGGTGGAACATCGTCGTGGGGATGCGCGTGATGCGGCGCGGTGCTGGTCGGGCTCACGCCCGAGGTTGGGGGCTGCGCCCGTGAAAACCACGTACTGACGCACGTGGCCATGTGCCGCAGAGTGGCATCGTCCCAGAATGGCCTTGGCGCGCCGACCGTAGGGTGGGTCAGCGTAGCGCAACCCACCGGCTGGCAGGGCCTTGCGTGCGCCGAACCGCACCCGCCGTACGACGTCCTGGGACGATGCCCGCAGAGTCCATCGCGCCCGCGCACGGTGACGTGCGTCGCGGGCTCCAGGTGTGTCGGGTGTGTCCAGCGCAGCGACGACGCACCGATTTGCGGCCCGAGCTTCCCCACTGGTGCGTCGTCGCTGCGCTGGACGCACCATACAAATGCTCATACTCTTGATCACTAGATGTGTATGGTGTGTCCAGCGCAGCGACGACGCACTGATTTGCGTTCCTGGCTTCCTCACTGGTCGGGCTCACGCCCGAGGTTGGGGGCTGCGCCCGTGAAAACCACGTGCTGACGCACGTGGCCATGCGCCGCATAGTCCGTGGCGCTGGCGCATGTGGCCATCTGCCGCAGAATCCATGGTGCCCGCGCACGTGGCCATGTGCCCGGGCTCCAGGCGGAGAAGTCATGGTGCGCACCCCGGCACGCAAGGATTGCGTGCCCTGCGGCGACGCAGATGCGGACGCAGACGCCCCGGCACGCAAGCATCGCCTGCCGTACGAATACACCTGCCCGACGGCTGAGGGGGAAACCAAAAATTTCTCCGGATTCCTCCGGTTTTTGGCAGTTTCGGTCGGATCCTCATAGATAGACGGCAGATCCCGGCGCATCGGCCGCGGCTCGCCGAGAGGGCCGCTCCCCGCGCCGCTCCTCGGTGAACCAGCAGCCAGGGCCGCTCTGCGCACCGCATACACGACCTGCACTACAAGCAAAGAGAGCAACTCCGTGGCCACCACAGCCCAGATCGCGGCCAATCGCCGCAACGCCGCAAAAAGCACGGGGCCGAAGAGCGACCAGGGCAAGGCCCGCGCCCGGCTCAACGCGCTGAGGCATGGCGCCAACGCCCGCATCGCCATCCCCGTCCTGCCACAGGAAGATCCGAAGGAGCTCGCCGAACGGATCTTGCAGTGGACGTTCGAACTCGTGCCGCGCAACGACGTCGAGCGCACCCTGGTCGGCCATGCGGTGCGCATCGACTGGCAGATCGACCGCGCCGAGCGGGCCGAGACGGCTTACCTCGCGGCTCGCGTGCACCGCCAGCGCGACCGCGACGAGGCCACGCGGCTGAAGCAGGCCCACATCCTGGGCCGCAAGCTGCTGGACACCCTCGACCCGCGTGAGCGGTTCGGCAAGGCCGAGTACTACGACGACATGCCCGCCGTCTTCCTCGCCCGGCTCGAGCAGATCCCCGAGGGCTGCCGCTGGCTGCTGGCGCGGTGGTCCGAGTTCCGCAACCTCATCGACGTGCGGGCCGCCTGGAGCGAGACCGACCACTACCGGTTCCTGCGGCTCATGGGCAAGAGCTTCCTGGAAGGCATGATCGACCCGGCCGCCAACCGCGTGTTCCAGGCCGTCGACGCGATCGAACCGGGTCAGGGCCGCGAGCTCTGGGAGCTGTTCCGGAACATGAAGGCCAGCTCCGGCCCTTATTTCAGCGGCGCGATGCCGTGGCGGCGCCTGTCTCGCCCGCCGGCCAGCCCGAAAGAGGGCTGGGAGGTCCTCAGCTCGATCGTGGACGAGGCGATCCACCGGCTGGAAGC
Organism: uncultured Planctomycetaceae bacterium; assembly: GCA_963833985.1. Classification (GTDB taxonomy): domain Bacteria; phylum Planctomycetota; class Planctomycetia; order Isosphaerales; family Isosphaeraceae; genus Aquisphaera. The sequence continues at coordinate 1,974,867 of CAWIAD010000002.1, read as the reverse complement.
AAGGCTCGGCGAGCACGAGGACCTGGAGCAGATGGAAGCCGACGCCGAGCCCGACCGCGCGGTCTTCGCCGCCAGCAAGGCCCTTGCGGTCCTGCGCCGGCACCAGGGTGCACTGACCCGCGAGCTACTGCGTACGCTGACCACGCTGTCGAAGCTGCAAAAAGCCGAGCTCGGCGCCGACAACAACAACGAAGCCGACCGCCTCCCCATGCCGGTTGTCCATGAGCCGCAGGTCGGCCCCGCGCCCGAGCCGGACGCACGTCAACCACACGATGAATCGCGCAACGGCCGGAATGAAGGGGATGGTCCCGGGATGGCGTCGAGCGGGGGCATCTCGCCGCACGCAAAGGTTTGCAAGACGGTGGGTTGCGCTGCGCTGACCCACCCTACGGGTGGTTCACCACGAGTTTCTCGGAGTGTCTTGAACGAAGCCAATGTTTTGGCGATGCAAGTTGAGAGTGGCAAGGAGGATACAGCCGTAGCGGAGCGCGACCGGCGGCCAGAAGGAAGCCAATCGGGCACGCGCCTCGGGCAGGATGCGAATGGAGGGGAACAGCCGGGAATGGCTACAGATCGCCCGGGAATGGGAAGTAAGGAGACGATGACAAGCATGAAGAGGGGCATCTCACCGCACGCAAAGGTCTGCAAGACGGTGGGTTGCGCTGCGCTGACCCACCCTACGAGTGGTGCTCCGCGCGTTTCTCAGAGTATCTTGAACGAAGCCAATGATCTGGCGATGCAAGTGGAGAGTGGCAAGGAGGATACAGCCGTTGCGGAGCGCGACCGGCGGCCAGAACGGAGCCAAATCCGCGAGCGCCGGCGGAAATCGCGGATTGGCCCTTCCCGGGGGGCGGGGAGCGTGTGCGGTCAGCCGCGCGAGGAGGGAGCAGGATGGCGAGGCAGTAGGCGTCGCGGACCGGAGCGGGAAACCTCTGGATCAGGGCCCGCGGCCGTGCGAGAATCCGATCGTGGTGCCGCGGTGCACCAGCCTTCCCCGAGCCCCGCCTCGTGAGCTTTCCTGGAAACACGCCGGTATCAAGGCGAGCCGAGAACGTCATGGCGCCGGCCGATCCACTGATGAGGGTCAGAACATGCTGTCCCGGCGATTGAACTGTCGATGGATGCTCTTCCTGGGGCCGGCACTGGCTGTTGTCGCCGGGCTGGCCGGCTCGGGGCGGAGCGACGATCCGAGCGCCCTGGAGAAGGACCCGAGCGGATGGATCGACATGCTGGTGAACGCCGGGCCGGAACTCGACGGCTGGACACGCAAGCCGATTCCGCCCGACGGCGAGCTGCGTGCCGGCTCGCAATGGTCGCTCGATCCTGCCACCAGGGTCCTCACCTGCCGCGGTGATGGCGGACACGAATGGCTCCGGCTGGACCAGAACCTGACCGACTACATCTATCATGTCGAATGGCGGTTCGTGCCGGTCGAGGGCAAGAAGGGGTATAACTCGGGCGTGTACGTCCGCAATTCGTCGGACGGCAAGACGTGGCACCAGGCCCAGTGCGGCAGCGCATCGGGCGGCTTCCTGTTCGGCGAGACGATGGCCTCCTATGCCCTGAAGTCTTTCAATTTTCAGAAAGATGTTCATGAACAGCGGGTCAAGCCGGCCGGCGAGTGGAACACCTACGAGATCACCTGCAAGGGCCGGAACGTGACGCTCTGGGTGAACGGCGCTGTGACCAACGAGTGGAAGAGCTGCCAGGTGCCGCGCGGTTACGCCGGTCTGGAGGCCGAGGGCTGGCGGATCGAATTCCGGAATGTGAATGTGAAGCTGCTTTGATGCGTCAGCGAGGCCGGTCCGGATGAGCCGGGCCTGAAAGGTCTCGTTGCCGGACCTCGACGTGAAGCTGCATCAAGGCTTCTTGCAGCCCTGGAAGCAGGTCTTCCGGGACGGCCAGGGCGGTCGGGCCCACGCGGTCGGAGAAGTAATCTCGGGTCGCGGGGTGCTGAAGCAGGCCGTCGGCGATGTGCGGCGTGGGGGTGGATACGATGAGCATTCGCCGCGCGTGCAGGATCGTCGGCGCCCGGCGCTGCTCTCGAAGAGCAGGTGAATGGCCGGCGAGGGAGGCATGCCGGTCCGTTGCAGGAACCAGTCGCTGATCTTGCCCGGGCTCATGCCCAGCGCGCAGGCCCGGGCCACCGACGACGGTGTGACCCTGTACCGGCGCGCCGTCTGCCCCGGTTCCATCTCGAGCTCATCGGCGATCCGGGAAATCTCGGCGTCGATGAGGAGGTCCGAGCGCACGGGATCGAGCACCAGGGTCACGCCGTCGGGTTCGATGAAGACGCAAGTTTCCCGGGCCTGGCGGTAATCGCGGGAGCTGGTGGTACGGATCCGGTCGGAGGGAATCTGCTGGGAGTTCTCCACCAGCAGAAACAGCTCGGCGACCGGGACGAACCTGCCGGAGTCCATCTCTTGCCAGTCCACCAGCGCCTGATCGCGCTCGCCGCGCGATCGGAACTCGATGAGCAGGGCCGTGGCGTAAACCGTGACCTGTTCACGCCGGTTGGCCCAGCGGTGGATGGCGTCGGCGATCAGCACCGGCAGCGGGCGCTGGCTGTGACGCGCCAGGAGCTTGATCATCTGTTCGGGGGTCTCTCCTCCGTCCAATCCCAGCAGGATCGATTCCTGAGTCAGCTTGAGCTCGATGGCGGCCCCGAACTTCGACCACCAGGCAAACCGGCTGAGCCGCCCGACGAGCTGCGGGGTCAGGCCCTGGCGATAGGCGATGATCTCGAGGTTGGGCTGGACGAACAGGAAATGATCGAAGGTGGGCCGGGGCGGAGGCGGAGGCCCCATGGCCAGCACGTAGCGGCCCAGCTCCGTGAGCTGCACGACCGTCCGGCCGGTGGACGTCTCCTCGCCCGTGCGGACGAGCCCCAGCGCGTAGCCGGAGCCCAGCAGCAAGAGGCGGAGGAGCCGATCTCCGCGCGGCAGCCGGGCTGGCGACGCCGCGCCCTGGCGCGCGGGCTGGCTCCCCGACGGCCGCCCGCGGAGGAGCCTTCGGCTGACGGCGATACGAGAGCGCGGTCCCAGTCGGGGTTCCTGGCCTTCAAGTGCTGGGCCAGGTCGTCCAGAGCCACCCAGTCGCCGGGCGGGAGTGAGGCCAGCCAGAGCAAGAGGGGAGGGCGGAGGAACGCCAGCGGCATGGGGCGCTCCGGCGCTTCCCCTGCGGGTTCGGACTCTTGCCAGTTGCTCAGTCCCAGCCAGCTCGTGGCGATCATCTGGGGCAGGTGCACGGCGTTGTCAGTCCAGAACTCCGCACTCGCCGCCACGAGCCGGTCGCTGCCGTTCTCGAGCCGGATCAAGCCCACCCGGCGCGACAGGGCCAGCCAGAGCAGGGACAGGGCATCCACCGGCTCAGGGGCGTCGCTGACTGCGCCGGCAAGCACCGGGTCCAGCTCAAGGCGTTCCAGGTCGCGCTTGTAGAGGGTCCCCTGGCCGGTCTGCCGGAGCGGCTCGATGCCGACGCGCTGCCAGAGTGCGGCCAGCCGCAGGATGGGCTCCAGCCCATCCGGTTCGCGGATCCTCCCCACCTCTCCCGTCACCGCGGACAGCGTGCCGTCCGGCTTGCTCACGCGGACGGCCTGCGGAAGGGCGGGGTGCGAACGAAGCAGCAGCAAGTGCGCGGGCCCCTGATCAAGCCGGGCCTGGAAATCGTCGATGGGCTGGAAATCGGGAGCGGTGTCCAGCGCGAGCAGGCCCAGCTCCAGCAGGGCAAGGATGGCCGGGACGGGCTCGACGCCCAGGATCGAGAGGGAGAAGCTGAGACCGGTGAACGGCCAGGCCGAGGTCTCGGCCAGCGCGAAGAGGCCCAGCGCCTGGATCGATCCGGGGCCGAGACCGCCCAGGAGTTCCGTGACGGTGCTCGCGGAATCAAGCTGGGCGGTGAGGCTCGGCGGCGAGGATGCTGGCCCGGGTCGCCTCGGTTTGCAGCTTGCGGAGCTGGACGATCACGCCGAGCCTGGACGGCTGGTAGCGTGCCAGGGCCGAGCGGAACGCGAGCCGGCGATCGGCTGGTTCGCCCTCACCCGCGGACGGGACCGTGGAACCGCTGGAATCGGAGCTGAGAGTCGGGCTGGACATGGCGGCGATCGCTCGAGATTCCTTTAGCGGACGATCCGCGGCGTGTGACCCATCTTGCGCAGTTCGTCGATGGCGGCCTCGATTTCTTCCGGATCGATGAGCAGGACATTTTCGGAGAGCCGGGCCAGGACGAGCCGGGACAGGGTTTTACGGGCCAGCAGCTCCTCGGCGAGGACCGGGTCCACGGTGCGAATCAGCCGCACGTTGCGGTGCAGCTTCACGGGGATCTTGGATGGCAGGCGGCTCATCGCTGCTGGCTCTCGCGGTTCCATTTCGTTGCGGGCGGCGTTCCGGCACCGGCATTCAGGAGGCCGCGTGCGAGCGGGCCGTGAGCCGGTCGGTCAATTCCGATTCATCGACGATCTCGTAGCTGTAACCCTGCTCGGTGAGGAAGAGCTGGCGATGGTGGGCAAAGTCCATCTCACGCGTGTCGCGCGTGACCAGGGTATAGAAACAGGCGGGCTTCTCGCCTTCCTTGGGACGGAGGATTCGTCCCAGCCGCTGGGCCTCCTCCTGGCGGCTGCCGAACGTGCCGGAAACCTGCACCATCACGTTGGCGTCGGGCAGATCGATCGCGAAGTTGCCCACCTTGGACAGGACCAGCCGGCGGAGCGCCCCGGTTCGAAACCGGCCGTACAGGTCCTCGCGATCGGCGTTCGAGGTGGCCCCTGTGATGAGCGGCAGGTCGAACCGATCGGCAATCCGCCGCAATTGCTTGAGGTACTGACCGATCACGAGCACGCGATCCTCGGGCCCGTCGTGCCGCTCAAGCAAGAGACCGACCAGGTCTTCCTTGACGGGGTTCTCGCTGGCGAGGCGGAACTTGTCGCGCCACTCGGCGAGGGCGTAGTCCATGCGCAGGGTGGCCGGCAGGCCGAGGCGGATCTCATGGCACTGGGCTTCGGCGATCCAACCCTTGGACTCGAGCACACGCCAGGGGACGTCGTACTTCTTGGGGCCGATGAGGCTGAAGACGTCTTCCTCGTGATGGTCCTCGCGGACCAGCGTGGCCGTCAGCCCCAGCCGCCTCCGCGCCTGGATGTCGGCGGTGATGCGAAACACAGGCGCCGGTAGCAGATGGACCTCGTCATAGATAATCAGCCCCCAGTCGCGCTGGTTGAAGAGGCCGAAATGCGGGAAGTCGCCGTCCTTCTTGGGCCGGTAGGTGACGATCTGGTAAGTGGCCAGCGTGACCGGGCCGATCGCCTTGGAGTCGCCCGTGTAGAGGGTGACCTTGTGCTCGTCGATGTCGGTCTTGTCCAGGATCTCGCGCCGCCACTGCTCCACCGCGGTGGTGCTGGTGGTCAGTACCAGCGTCTCGGTCCCGAGCGCTGCCAGGGCCGCCAGGCCGACAATGGTCTTGCCCGCGCCGCAGGGCAGGACGATGACGCCAGAGCCGCCCTTGACGTCGCCCCCGGCATGGAAGGCATCAACGGCCGCCCGCTGGTAGTCCCGCACCTGGAACGGCAAGCCCGAGCGCGTCGACGGCCGCAGGCTCAGCGCGAGCCCCGCGCCCGGGGTATATCCGGCCAGGTCCTCGGCCGGGTAACCCACGGCGATGAGCGCCTGCTTGAGCACGCCGCGGTGGGCGTCGTCGATGGCGAAGCAGGTGGGAGCGAGCCGCTCGCCCAGGTAATCGCGTACCCCGCGCTGGCGTGCCAGCTCCTCCAGCAGGGGCTGGTCGTTGGTAATGAGCCGCAGCCCCCCGTCCATTCGCTCGAGGCGGACCCGGCCGTAACGGCTCACCAGGTCGCGCAGATCCGCGGGCAAATTCGGTGGAATGGGAAACTTGGTGTATTGTTCGAGACCGGTGATCATCTCCTCGGCGGTCATGCCGGCGGCAGCGGCGTTCCAGAGGGAGAGCGGCGTCAGGCGGTAGGTGTGGATATGCTCGGGGCTCTTCTCCAGCTCGGCAAACGGCGCGATGGTGTCTCGGGCCTGGGCGTGCAGCGGATTGTCCACTTCCAGGAGGATCGTGCGGTCACCTTGCACGATCAGCGGATTGGCAGGGTTGTACTGCATGGGCTCCTTGCCGGATCGAGGGCACAAAGGGCGGTTCTGACCAGCTCCGATCCGCCCGTTGCAAGGCGTCACCGGCAAACCGCGAACACTCCATGTTAGACGCACGGGGAGGGCGCTGGCAAGGGAACCGATGCCCGCTCTTCGCGGGCGGGCGGAGTGGGCGGGCGGATCAGATCGCGGAAGTCCGGCGGAACGGTTTGCCCGCCGGGATGGAGTGCAAGCCAGGCCTTTTCCTGGCAGTGATGCTCTTCGCATGCCGAAGACCCAGGCGTTTTTTCCGGGCTCTGTCGAAACCCGGAAGGTACGCTCGTCATCTTGAGGATGTCCGGCTCGCGTGGGCACGGTTCAAGATCCCCATTCCGGAGGAACTCGCCATGCACTACTCAATATTGATCTACGAGAAGCCCGAAGACTTCGCGTTGCGCGTGGACCCCGAGCGGCAGCAATCGTACTGGGAGGCCTGGCCTTCCTACTCGCAGGCGCTCAGGGAGGCCGGGGTATTCGTGACCGGGTCGGGCCTGCAAGGGCCGGACACGGCCCGGACGGTGCGGCTCAGCGAGGGCAAGCGCCTGGTGCTGGATGGCCCCTTCGCCGAGACCAAGGAGCAGCTCGGCGGGTTCCTCATCATCGACGTCCCGGACATGGACACGGCGCTGGAGTGGGCCGCGCGATGCCCGCGCCTCCCGCACGCGGTCATGGAAGTACGCCCGGTGTTGCCGGGAGCCTGTAGCGCATCCTGAACGGGATACCGGAGAAAGCTCAGGAACGGCGGCCGGGAGTCGGTTCACGCACGCATCGTCTTCCTGACGCCGCTTCCATGCGTGACCCTGGCGGCTCGATGCATGCGGGCGTGGCCGGGGTATCACGGCCTCGTCGGCAGGCCGACCGCGCTGGCGCGCCAGAGACGCACAACTCCCTCGTGGCTGCCGGAGGCGAGCATCGATCCGTCCGGCGCGATGGCCAGGGAATTCACGGTTGCCCTGTGACCCTGAAGAGCAAGGGTCTCCTGGCCGGTGGCGATGTCCCAGAGATGGATGACCTGGCCCTTGCCCGCGGCCGCGATGGCACGCCCATCGGGCGTGTAGGCCAGGCATCGCAGCATCCCCGCCGAGCCGCGGATGGTTCGGAGCGGATTTCCGGTGGTGGGATTCCAGAACTTGATCTCGCCGTTCTCGCTGGCAGAGGCGAGCATCGATCCGTCCGGTGCGAAGGCGACCGCGTTGACATTGTCCACGTCGTGGAGGATCGCTGTTGCCTGCCCCGTGCCGACATCCCAGACGTGCGCGGTCGTATCGCATGAGGACGAGGCCAGCTTCAGGCTGTCGGGGCTGAAGGCGAGCGAAGTCACCCTGAGGGCGTGACCGGTGAGGACGGCCCGGGCCGTTCTCGTGGCCACATTCCAGAGCCGTACTGTGCCGTCGTCACCAGCCGATGCCAGCCAGTGGCCGTCCGGGCTGAAGGCGACCGCTCGCACCCAGCCTGCATGGCCGGTCAGAACCGCCAGCCGCGCCTGAGAGCTGGCATCCCAGAGAACCAGGTTGGGATGACCGGGCTGCCCCGAGGACAGGCTGCCGGAGACGAGCACCTTGCCGTCGGGGCTAAAGGCCAGCGCGGCCACGGTGGCCGTGTGCCCCTTCCAGCCGGCTCGCATCGTGCCCGATGCCGGGTCCCAGAGCTTGATGGTTCGCGGCTCGCCGACGTCGTCGCTGCCAGTGGCCAGCACCTTGCCGTCGGGAGAGAAGGCAGTCGCCCATGCCTCCGCGGAGTGGCCCTCCAGCGCCTCCGGCTCGGCGCGGGCTTCACTCCGCCAGATACGGGGCCCGGAGGGCGACGTCACAAGGACCTCGTGGCCGTCAGGCAGAAAGCAGGCGGAGCCACCGTCGTTGCGGCCGGGATAGCGCGCCATCCGCTGCGCGCGCTCCAGGTTCCAGACTTCCGGTGCCCTGGGACCTCCCGGCGCCCATTCGGCGGTCACCACCATGCGCTGCTCATCCGAGGAGAACGACAGGCCGTGGCCGCGCAGGCGGCGCTGGCTCGAGCCGGCGTGCAATTCCCAGAGCCTCCCCCGTGCCGTCTCGAAGACCGCCAGCCGGCCGTCGGTCTCACCCCAGGCGAGCCACTTCCCGTGCCGGCTCCATTCCATGACATCGCACGGGCCCGCAGGCGCGGCCTGTCCGACTCTCTGCCCGCATTTCGTTTCCCAGACCCGTATCTCGCGTCCGCACTTTCCGGCCACGAAGCGCCCATCCTGCGAGAACCTCAGGGCCAGGATCGGCTCCGCGGGCGGATCCGCAAGCTGAACCAGAGGGCTTCCCGTTTCGGGGTTGGCCAGGGCAAGGCCGGCCCGGTCCTGAACGGCAGCGATCCGGGCATCTGGTGAGAGGAACGCCGAGACGGTCGACGCACCGAGCGCGCGGATCCACGGTGCGGCGCCGGGATTGCCCGGGTTGTCAATCCGCAGACTGAACCCGGCCGGCCCATGAATGACGGCCACGAAGCGCTGATCGCGATCGTCAAAAGCGGCCGCGGAGATGTCTTCGCCGGGCGCAGCCGCACTCGTACCAGGCAGCGTCCCGAGGCGCGGTCGAAAAGGGTCACTCCGCCCGACGGGCCGGTGCCGTGGATCAGCCCGACGGCCAAGAACCGGCCATCCCCTGAGAATTCCAGCAGGTTATGCACGGGAAACGGTGCGGAAAACGAAGCGTCCGGCCTGTCGAGGCCCGCGTCCTCCACCCGGTTCCAGACAAAGACGTTACCGGACCGATCGACGCTGGCCACAAAGCGGCCATCCGGGCTGACGGCACTGCCCTGGACACGGCCTTGATGACCCCAGAGCTGGCGGATCTCGCGGGTGGCCAGCTGCCACAGGTAGTGCCAGCCAAAGCCGCGCCGAAAGCCGCCGGTTGACCCGTTCTCATCGTCATGGAGAATGTCCTGGGCGAGCTCGATCTGTTGGGCCTGCATGGCCTGTTGTGCACGACGCAGGCTCTCGGCGTGAAGATGGCTTTCGGCCAGGGCCGCCTGTTCGCCGGCGATCCGGGCCTGTTTTCGGGCTTCCTGTGTCTGCCGATCCGCGCGCTCGACTTCGGCCTCGAGCAAGCGGTTGTGCCATTGCAGCCAGCCGGTCCAGGTGAGTGCTGCGCCCAGGGTAGCCAGGACCATGAGCACGGTCATGGCCAGGACCGCGGTGTATGCCGGCCGCCGGCGGGCCAGGCCGCGTGCTTGCTCCCACGCCGAGGGTGGCCGGCCGGCGATCGGCTGCCCGGCCAGGAAACGCTCGAGGTCGTCACGCAGGGCGGCCGCCGACGCATATCGCCGTGCTGGTTTCTTGCGCAACGATTTCAGGCAGATGGTTTCCAGGTCGCGAGGCAGGCCCGGCCGGAGGGTCCGCGGCGCGACGGGTTCGGCCTCCAGCACCAGCCGGAGCGTGCCCGTATCGTTCTCGCCCCGGAACGGCGGCCGGCCGGTGAGCAGTTCGTAGAGGGTTGCGCCCAGGCCGTAGACGTCGGTCGCCGGCCCGACCTCGGCGTTCCGGCCGGCGGCTTGCTCGGGCGACATGTAATGGGGCGTACCCAGCCGGGCGCCGCTGCGGGTCTCGTCTCCGGGCTCCTCGAGCAGCTTGGCGAGCCCGAAATCCGTGAGGCGGGGGATGAACTCCCCGGGGGCTGCACCGGCGCTCAGGATCACGTTGTCGCTCTTGATGTCGCGGTGCAGGATGCCGCGCTCATGGGCGTGCTGGACCGCGTCGGCAAGGCTGGCCAGCCAGCGTGCCGCCCGTGTCGCGGGTACCGGCTCGGGCTGGCTTCTGAGCCACTGTCGCAGGCTCGGGCCCGCACAGTACTCCGACGCGATGTAATAGCCCACCGGGCCCAACTCGGCCGCGTCGAAGACCCGCACGATGTGGGGATGATCCAGCCGGGCTGCGGCCCTGGCCTCCTTCAGGAAGCGGCGCAGGTCGCCGGGGCCGAGCACGCGCTCGGGCAACGGGAACTTGAGCGCGACATCGCGGCCAAGCCGCAGGTCACGCGCACGGACGACGAAGCCGAAACCGCCGGAACCAATCTCTTCGATCACGTCGAACCGGCCCAGAAGCGGCTGCTTCCGGAGTGCGGCAGGCCGCTCAGGACCGGCCCCCGGCTGGTCGGGTTCGCCCGCCCGCGAGACCGTATCCGCCGCGTTCAGCAACGTCAGCAGCAGGAGCAACCGGTCACGGCCGCGATCGTTCGCATCGGACGCGGGGAGTGCCACCGGGGCGGCGCGATCCAGCGTGGGAGCGGAATGCAGCAAGGCGTCGCAGGCGATCACCTGCTCCAGCAAGCCATCATCCCCGGGCCCGCCGCTCGTCTCATAGGGGATCATGGCCGGGCCCCACGGTTTCACGCAACCGGGCAATGGCTCGCCCGTAGAGCATCCGCGCGGCGTCTTCCGAGATGGCCATTTGCCGACCGATTTCCGCAAAGGAGCATCGATCCCAGATGCGCAATCGAACGATCATCCGGTGCCGTTCCGACAGGCGTTCCAGTGCCAGGTCAATCGCCTCACGCGAGGCGTTCCGCTGGGCCTCCTGGCTGGGCGATGCACCCCCGTCGATCAGGTCCGATACGCCTCGGTCGTCCCATCGAGGAGTCTTGCGGCGCCGGTCGTTGAGCGCGGCGTGAACCAGAATGGCCTTGAGCCAGGCCCGCAACTGGGCTGGCGTGCGACCCTGGAAACGGGGGAAATGATGCCAGGCATCGACCAGCGTCCTCTGGACAAGGTCCGACGTTGCCGGGAAACCCGCGCGCGCCGACCACTTGCCCCGGCGCGCCACCAGCCGGAGATAGTCGCGGCAGGCCGCCAAGGCGCGCCAGCGGTCCGCCGCATCATGACACGCCGCCACCGCGTTCGATTCAGGGCAGGTGATCATCCCAGGTTTCACGGGGCCACCCTGTGAGAGCGGCGACGCCGTCGCTCCATGAAATGCCTTCATCCAAGCATCGCCGGCAAGGCCTGACCAGTATGCAAAAGGAGCCCGGTGGAAAGCAAGCCAGGTGGACTCGTAAAACGCGTGGAACGGTGATCCGTGTCGATTTTGACGCACGGACGGCCGAGGTCCGCCGTCCAGGGGCGTCTTCTGAATGGCAGCCTTCCAGGCGTTCCGTTGTGGCTGGCCCATGTTCCTGGTCAGGAGGGCGACGTGGATGTTCGCGTTGTTCCAAACCTGATCTGACCGCTGCGGTCACTTCAAGAATCGTCGTCGCTGTTCATGCCCGTGTCCTCCGGCTCGTGTCCCTCGAGCAGGGCTCGCAGCCGCGCCGCGGCTTTCCTGGGGCGGCCGGCGCGGACGACCGCGGCGCTGACGGCGACGCGGGTGCCACCCGCAGCCAGGACCTGCTCGATGTTCTGCTCGGTGATGCCGCCGATGGCGAACCAGGGAATGCTGGTGGTCTCGGCGGCGGCCTGCACGTAAGCCAGACCGGCAAGCTGCGGCTCTGAGAACTCCTTGGTCCGGCTGGGAAAGACCGGGCCCACGCCGAGGTATGCCGCCCCGGCGAGGATCGCCGCATCGAGCTGAACGCGGCTGTGTGTGGACACGCCGACCAGCAGGTTCGGGCCGACGATCCGCCGCGCGTCGCGCACCGAGACGTCCTCTTGCCCGAGATGCACGCCGTCGGCGCCGGCAAGGCGGGCCAGGTCCGGACGGTCGTTCATGATGAAGTGCGCCCGGGCCTGGGCGGTGAGAATGCGGACCTCGCGGGCCCGCGACAGCAGCGCGCGGTCCGGTAAGTTCTTCTCGCGCAGCTCGATGACCTGGGCGCCGCCGGCGAGTGCCTCGCCGACGATCCACGTCAGGTCGCCCATGGTGGGCAGACCGCCGACGAGTACCAACAGCCTGGCTTCAGCGAGGGCGCGGAAGGCGTGCACGGCCGTGAGCGTGAGCTTCTCGAGCGTGTACACGTCGTAGCGCAGCACTTCGAAGCGTCCCGAGAGCCAGACGTCCACCAGCTTGGCGTACTCTTCGAGCGTGCGCAGGGCTTCCGCAACGCGCTTGAAATTCGCCGTGAGCACGGCGCGGGGGTTCTCACGCACCTGCTCCGAACGGGTCATGATGTGCGTGCCGACATCCTCGCGTGTGTCGCGTGAGGCGATCAGCAGGTCCGGGTCGAACCCGCGCAAGGTTTCAGCCAGGCGGTGGCGAACCTCCTTGAGCCGGCGCGTCAGACCGGGGTCGTCGAGCGCGAAGCGGACATAGTCCTCGACCACGCGCAGGCCCTCGCGCGCCCGGTTCGCCGAGGCGTCGAGAATCCGGCCCAGATCGACGGCGCGAACCGGATCGTAGAGATCCAGCGGGGCCATTCCCTCGAGCGGGGGAACGGGCTGCGAGAGCGCGGCGACCGGCTCGGCAAGGTGGCGCCGCAGCCCTTCGAGATCCAGCCCGGACTCCTTCAGCCGGTGGGCCGCGGAGGACGAATCGGCCAGCAATCCGGCGAGCAGGCTCTCGGTGCCGATGTGCAGCCCGCGCTGCTGGGCCCGCGCCTGCGTTCCCGCCTCCAGCAGGACAGCGCGGAGGCCGGGCGAGTGCGGGAGCAGCGCCGACGGTTCGTCGAGGGGATCGGTGCCGCCCGAGGGGATCGGCGGTTCCGGATCAACGCCCAGCGCGTCGAGCACGCGGGCCGGCTCGAGACCGAACTGGATCAGCAACTCGATGGCCTGGCCCTCGGCCTCGTCGACCAGTGCGGCCAGCAGGTCGGCGGGCTCGACGCTGGAGCCACCCTGGGCGCGGGCACGGAACTGGGCCCGGTCCAGCGCGCGTGCGCCGCGGGCGTGAGTGCGTCCATCATCAGTCTGTCTGACCCTCTTGTCCGAGCCCACTCCGGCTGCTGCGCGTGAGCCGCCAGGTGGCACAACCCCATGAGACCCGCGTGCGGCCCTGGCGCCAGACTCCCGGCACGAGCCCGAGCCGCAACGGCCACTCTTGAATTTTCAATTCCGACGTTGCATCATACATTCAGCTTGTTGGAAGCTCCCCCCGATGACGGTGCAACGGCCAGCCGCCTCCCACTTGCGGCCTTCCCGGCGGCCTGTCCGACCCGTGCTTGCCTCGAACTTTTCTCTCAAGAGGACCCACCCGTGCTGGCCCGAATCATTCCAATCGTTGGATTGGCCGTTCCAGGCCTCCTGCTCGCATCGCTCTCCTGGGCCGCGGTCCTGGCACAGGACGCCCCGAAGAAACCCGCATCCGTCCTGGATTTCACGGTGAAAGACATCGACGGCAAGGATGTTGCGCTGGCCAGGTTCCAGGGTAAGGTCCTGCTGTTCGTGAACACGGCCAGCCAGTGCGGCTATACTCCACAATACAAGGGACTCGAGGAGATTTACCAGAAGTACAAGGACCAGGGCTTCGAGGTCCTGGCATTCCCGGCCAACGAATTCGGCGCCCAGGAGCCGGGGACTGACGAACAGATCAAGCAATTCTGCACGTCCCGGTACAAGGTGAGCTTTCCGCTGTTCTCCAAGATCGTCGTCAAGGGCCAGGGCATTCATCCCCTCTACGACTACCTGACCAGCCCCGCCACGGATGCGAAGCATGCCGGACCGATTCCCTGGAACTTCACCAAGTTCCTGGTCAACCGCAGGGGCGAGATCGTTTCCAGGTTCCCGCCGGACGTCAAGCCCGAGTCGACCACGCTTTGCGGGGCCATCGAGAAAGCGCTCGCGGAGAAGTGAGCGTGCCGTCCGCCGGAGTCTCCGCCCGGTCATCCGGTCAACGGGTCGGCCACTCTGATGGTCCTTCCCTGCCCCGCGCGGGCCGTCCGCGGCCGTGGGCGCGCGGCTCTAGGAGCTGAGAGGCTCAGGGGGCGGAGCGGTCCGCCGCTTGCGCCGGGGACGATGCGGCAGCCGGATCGGCGCTCGAGGGCAGCCGGGGGTTATCGTAAAGCCTGAGGTAGCGATAGTAGACCTCGAGCGAGAGGGCGGCCATCGCCGTGCAGTAGATGCGCCCGCCCTTCGCCCCGTACATGCTCTCGTCCGGGTCCCAGCTGCCGGACTGGTGGCCAGCGGTTCGTTGCAAGGTCACGATCCGATCGCGCAGGCGGCCATTCCAGCGTGTCCACGACGGACCTCCGTGCTGGTACAGGGCAAGCGTTCCGTAATACCAGTAGTAGAAGTTCGATTCGCCCTTGTCCGACTCATGTTTCAAGACGTAAAGCGCGGCCTCGGTGCTGGCCGGGCCCGGGCCGCCGGTTCCCAGAAACTGGCGGCAGACCCAGGCCTCGGCCGTCATGGTGGCCGTGACCGGTTCGTTGGGCTGGTAGCGTGCCAGGCCCCTGTCCTGCCCCCCCGCTACCCGGTCCAGCCATTCCAGCGTGCCGTGGCGGACACTCTCCTGTTCGGGCAGGGAGAGCCCCAGCTCCCGGGCCGACTTGAGCGCCATGACAACCCAGCCAAGAATGCTTGTATCCCCCATCGGTGCTCCCGGAGCGTACCTCCATGCCTGTCCGTCGCGAGCGCGGCTGCGGACCAGGAAGGCGACGGCTCGTTCGGCCGGCTCACGGAGGCCGGGGTCCAGGCTCAGGGCGTAGGCCTCGCAGAGAGCCAGAGTGGCCATGGCGTGACAGTACATCCCCACGACCTTGCTCGGACCTCTGAGATCGCCATCGGGGCGCTGTTGTGCCAGCAGGAAGTCCAGTCCATTGCCCATGGTGATGGCAAACTTCCCCTCCTTGTGGGTGTAGCCGGCACCCAGGTAGGTCAGCAGGGCCAGGCCCGAAAGCGCGGTGTCGGCATCCCAGTAGGCACACTCGCCAAAGCAGGTTTGCCCGGGAGGGCAGTGCACCGTGAAATCGTCGTCGCCGGGAACGGCCGTGGCGTCCTCGTAGCGCGCTGTGCCGCCATCCCAGCGGCCGTCGGCATCCTGGTGGCGAGCCAGCCAGTCGAGGGCCCGCTCGACGGCCTGCTCGCTGGCCGGGCTGGCACCGGCCCGCTGCGCCAGGTTGGAGCGGTTGGCATCGAGCCGGGAGCGGTAGAATCGGGGCACCTCGCTCAGGTTGCGGCTGCCGGAGGGCCTGGACAGATCGCCCGAGAAAGGACCGGGCCTGGCGGACGGGCGAGCAGCCGGAAGTGCGTGGGCCACTGGGATCGGCAGGGGCTTCACCGTGCTCACGGACTCCGATCGAGGCTGGACCTCGGCCGCGGCCGTGGCCTGCTGCCGCGCTGCCTCGGCCCGCAGGTCCGCCGCGGCCAGAACTGAGATTGCCGGTGCCGAGATGAGCGACCGCCGTTCCGCGGCCGCAGCGGAAGGCTTGTACCGCACCGGTTCGGGCACGAGCAGGGCCAGCTCCCCGGCCGCCGGTGGGGCAAGAGCCGGCGGCTGCGACAGTCGCACGGCAGCCGCGCTGGCGGGCGCGGGACGGCCGGCCCGCCAGCCTCGGCAAGGCGCCTGCCGGGCGGGATGGCGAGCGGTACCGGCAGGGATGGCTGAGCGGGCGCCCTGGGCAGATCCGGCGGCGCCGCGGACGGCGCGGCGCTGGTGAGGGCCTCGGTTTCGAAGGGAGGTTGAACCGGTGCCCGCCAGCCGCAAGGGCTCGATGGCCAGGTCCGGCGAGGCGGCCGGCACCATCAGCCGGCCGCCGTCGACCATGCTCGGGGGGCCGTCCGGAGCGGCCGGTGAGCGCAGTCCGGCGGAAATCTCAGGCGCGCCGGCACCGGCGTGACGCGAATCTGCCGGATGTGCGGCTTGCGCCCGCTCTCGCGTGCGGCCAGCCGGAAGACCCGGAAGACCGCCGGAACCGTGCTGCCATAGAGTGCCAGCCCCGCGTGGGCCAGCACCGAGAGGGCCAGGCAGCGCCTCAGCGCCCGCCGCGAACCCCAGCTCAGGCAGGCGAGAAGGCCCAGGACCAGTGTTCCCAGCCCCAGCAGCGCCCAGGTGCCCAGGTCGGCGCGCATGAGCAGCAAGAATGATTCCAGGTCCAGTCCGGTATCCTTTCCCGTCATTGCCCTTGCCTCGAACCTGGATGTGACCTTGCCGCCGGAGCCGCCTCCTGCTGCGACGAAGCGTGCTCGCCATGAACGGCGTCCGCCCGGAGATTCCATCAAGGCCGCCGTCGCGGTGGCCCTCCGTTGCAAAAGAACTCGCCAGGCTTGATGTTAGCTCGGCTCGAACAGGGCCGCGAGCCCGGTTTTTTCTGAGCACACCGGCGCAGAGACCGGCATCGGTCCGCCGGTTGCCGCAGCAGGCGAAGCCCCCTGTTGTGCCGTTCAGAGCTTGCCAGGGGATGCGGCGGATCCGGGCGATTCGCACAAAGTTTGGGCTCAGGCAGGGCGGGTCGGCCCTGGAAACGTTGCGCCCCTGGTGCACCAGGCCCGAACATCGGTCGCTCCGAAACCGCCAGCTTGCCGGGTCGGAAGACCCGGGAATCGGCCAGGTACGGGGATCGCGGATGCCGGCGAGAACCCGCCGCGGTGCGCGGCTGGCGTGCGTTTTGCTGCCTGGCTCGGATGGGCTTGTGACCGTCGTCTGGTCTCACGTCCGGGACTGGCCATGAACGGAGGGGATCTGGCGATCGGGGAGAAATGGATCCGAGAGCGCACGAGTCAGGCCGAAGCCGTGGAGGGCCGGGGCAATCCGGCAGCATGTTTGCTGGTTCGCTTGACAGAATCGCAAGACGGGCGTTGTAATAAATTGATTGGCTGGCGCCGGCGATGACTGTCGCGCCGGTCCCCAGGTGCCAATTTTGCGTGGAGACCATCTCCCCGGCCTCCGAACTGCTTGTGTTCTTCAAGGCCTGACGGCTGCCGGCTTGACGGACGTTCCCATCGTCACCAGGTTTGCTTGACAATTTGGCCGAAGCCTCAGCCACAATGAGGATACTACCACGCTGCGCGCCGCGGGCGGACGGGTTGTTTGAGCGGCCTTCGACGCGCCGGGGCCGCGGGCTCGGCGGTGCCCGCGGGCTCGAGCCGACATCAGGGATCAAGGTGCCTTCAGGAGGGAACTTCACATGTCCACTGGATCGGATCTGATCTCGCTGATCGCGAGTCGCCAGAATCTGGACGATTACCAGAAGAAGCACTGGTCCGGTAGCTTCGCGGAATACATCGACATCGTCCGGCGCGATCCGAACGTGACCCGGACGGCGTACCAGCGGCTCTACGACATGATCCTCAGCAAGGGGACCGAGGAGATCATTGTCAACAAGGAGAAGCTGCTGCGCTACAAGTTCTTCGAGGATCCCGATAATACGGGCGAGGACGCGATCTACGGACTGGAGCGGACGATGATCAACCTGGTCAACGTCCTCAAGAGCGCCGCGCACGGCTACGGCACCGAGCGCCGCGTTCTGCTCTTGCACGGGCCGGTGGGCAGTTCCAAGAGCACGATTGCACGGCTGGTCAAGAAGGGACTGGAGCGGTACTCGCGCACCGATGAAGGCCGGCTCTTCAGCTTTGCCTGGAAGGAGGCTGGCCCCGACGGGGAAGAGATCATCACCGAATGCCCGATGCACGAGGAGCCGCTCCACCTCATCCCTCAGGAGGACCGCGAGGAGGTGACGCGGCTGCTTAGGGCCGAGACGGTGCCGCACGTTTATGAGCTGGCAATTGAAGGCGACCTCTGCCCGTTCTGCCGCCAGATGTTCAACGAGCGCATGGAGCAGTACGGTGGCGACTGGTCGCGCGTGGTCGGGGACGTCGTGGTCCGGCGGCTCATCCTTTCCGAGCAGGATCGCGTGGGGATCGGCACATTCCAGCCCAAGGACGAGAAGAACCAGGACGCCACCGAGCTGACCGGCGACATCAACTACCGCAAGATCGCCGAGTACGGCACCGAGAGCGATCCACGCGCCTTCAACTTCGACGGCGAGTTCAACATCGCCAACCGCGGCGTGATCGAGTTCATCGAGGTGCTGAAGCTGGACGTGGCGTTCCTCTATGATCTGCTGGGGGCCAGCCAGGAACACAAGATCAAGCCCAAGAAGTTCGCGCAGACCGACATCGACGAGGTGATCGTCGGCCACACCAACGAGCCGGAATACAAGAAGCTCCAGTCCAACGAGTTCATGGAGGCCCTGCGCGACCGGACGGTGAAGATTGACGTCCCCTACGTGACCCGGCTGTCCGATGAGATCCGGATCTACGAGAAGGACTACAACGATCGCAAGGTACGGGGCAAGCGGCTGGCCCCGCACACCCTGGAGGTGGCCGCCATGTGGGCGGTGCTCACCCGGCTGGAAGAACCCAAGAACGCCGGGCTGACCCTGATGCAGAAGCTCAAGCTCTACAACGGCAAGACATTGCCCGGGTTCACCGAGGACAACATCAAGGAGCTGCGCGAGGAGGCCGAGCGCGAGGGAATGCAGGGGATCAGCCCGCGCTACGTCCAGGACAAGATCTCCAACGCCCTGGTGGCTCATCCCAACGAGCGGTCGATCAATCCGTTCATGGTCCTCAACGAGCTGGAGACTGGGCTCAAGCATCACTCGCTGATCAACAGCGATGAGACGCGCAAGCACTACCGGCACCTGCTCTCGCTGGTCAAAGAGGAATACGAGGACATCGTGAAGAACGAGGTGCAGCGCGCCATCGCGGCCGACGAGGACGCCCTCACCCGGCTTTGCGGTAACTACATTGACAACGTCAAGGCGTACACCCAGCGGGAGAAAGTCAAGAACAAGTACACCGGCCAGACCGAGGAACCCGATGAGCGGCTCATGCGTTCGATCGAGGAGAAGATCGATATCCCCGAAAGCCGCAAGGACGATTTCCGCCGCGAGATCATGAACTACATCGGGGCCCTGTCCCTGGACGGCAAGAGGTTCGATTACCGCACCAACGAACGGCTCCAGAAGGCCCTGGAACTGAAGCTCTTCCAGGACCAGAAAGATACGATCAAGCTCACAAGCCTGGTCTCGAGCGTGGTCGACAAGGACACGCAGGAGAAGATCGACATCGTCAAGGCCCGGCTCATCCGCAACTATGGTTACGATGAGGATTCCGCGACGGACGTCCTCAACTACGTGGCCAGCATCTTCGCACGCGGCGACGTCAAGCGCGGCAGCCATTAACCGCAGGGCGGGAACCAACCGGGACCACCTGGTACGCCAGCGTCAACCGCGGTCCGGGCATGCCCGTGACCGCGGCGCCGGTGCTCGGATCCGCGTTCCAGGGTTGCCGGCAGACACGACGTGCATTCCCGTGGCGTTCACCGTGCTGCACCCGCCGGGTGTGGGACAAAGTCACCGGCGCATGGTCTGCCGTGTGCGGCAGCCGTCCAATCTCTCGAATGTTTCCTTGAATCCGGGATGGGCGTGGGTCTAGAATTTGCTATAAGCTAAAGTAGTGAGTGAGACATCATCCCGGAACACGATCGTCATCCACTGACTGCTGCTTTCGACCTACCCTTTCGGATGCTCACTGCGGCGCCGATTCTGAACCGAGCCGGCGGGAACCAATCTGTTCTTTTCCATCTCGCCAGCGGTCGGATCGTTCATCCTTCCGGTTCGCGGACGCGGCCACCTGCGCGGACGTTTGCCGGACGGACGCGAGTGCGTCCGGACGCTCGGCAGCACGTTGAGCCGTTGGACCCTGGGGAAATGCGAAGCTGAGGTTCAGTCACCAGAAACAGAAGCGAAACGGCCGTGGGTGAGTCCGGAACAAGCCGGCAAGTTCTTCCAGGTCGTTGATGCCATACACGCGACGGCGGGGGCGGGGGAGCCGTGGTGCGAAAAATCGATCGAGATGCCAATCGCTTCAAGCAGATCGTCCGCGGCAAGATCAAGTCGGACCTGCGCAAGTACATCACGCACGGCGAGCTGATCGGCAAGTCGGGCGGCGAGTTCGTGTCGATCCCCTTGCCGCAGATCGAGATCCCGGAGTTCCGCTACGGGGCAAAGAACCGGGGCGGCGTGGGGCAAGGGCCGGGCGACGTCGGCACGCCGATTGGCCGGTCCAGCGACGGCGAGCCCGGCCAGGGGGCCGGCGAGGCCCCGGGACACCACATCCTCGAGGTCGAGCTCACCATGGACGACCTGGCCCAGATCCTCGGCGAGGAGCTCGCCCTGCCGCGGATTGAACCCAAGGGCCGGGCGAACATCGTCGAGGACAAGGACCGCTACACGGGTATCCGCCAGGCCGGGCCCGAAAGCTTGCGGCACTTCAAGCGCACCTACAAGAAGGCGCTCAAGCGGCAGATCGCCTCGAACCAGTACGACCCGCGCGACCCGCTGGTGATCCCGATCCGCGAGGACAAGCTCTACCGCTCGTGGAACCCGATCTCGCTGCCGCAGTTCAACGCCGTCGTGCTCTACCTGATGGACGTCTCCGGGTCGATGACCGACGACCAGAAAGAGATCGTCCGCACCGAGGCGTTCTGGATCGACACCTGGCTGAAAAGCCAGTACGACGGCGTCACCACGCGCTACATCATCCACGACGCCGTCGCCCGCGAGGTCGACGAACACACCTTCTACCACACCCGCGAAAGCGGCGGTACGCGCATCAGCTCCGCCTACTCGCTGGCGAACAAGATCATTGACGAATTCCATTCGCCGATGGACTGGAACATCTACGTCCTGCACTTCTCCGACGGCGACAACTGGGGCGAGGACAACCGCAACTGCATCAGCCTGTTGCGCGACCAGCTCCTGCCCAAGTGCAACCTGTTCTGCTACGGGCAGGTGGAGAGCCCCTACGGCTCGGGCGAGTTCTACCGCGAGCTGGAGGAAGCCTTCGACGAGGTCCCCAACCTCGCCCTGTCCGAGATCCGCAACAAGGAAGGAATCTACGATTCGATCAAGGAGTTTCTGGGCCGGGGCCGGTAAACCGATCGAGAGAGGAGCCGCACCAATGTCGAGGCTGCGCTGGATCGTCTTCGCGCCGGGGTTTGTGGCTATCCTGATCCTCGTCGCGGGCCATGGCGCGGTGCCGGGACCGGAGGGGCCGATTCGCCGGAAGCCAAGCTTCGCGCCCGCATCGCCGACCTGCATGCCGAGGTCGAACTCCTGAAGGTGGAATGCGACGCGGCCCGGCACAACCTGCTGGAATGCCTGAAAACAGGTGGGAAGCTCGAACTCGAGAATCGCAGCAGGGCACTGTCGGAAGTCAAGGACGAGATCAGGAAACTGAGGATGGCCGGGCAGATGATCCCGCTCGTCAACTCGGACGACGTCATTAAAGAGATGACACGAGACGCCGAAAAGGCTGGAACTGGACGAGAGAAAGAGCAAATACAACTCCTGGCGGATTTTTTCAAGGGAGGCAAACTGGGGGAGAAGGCGCTCGATCACATGGCCGAAGAGGAGTATCAGGCCCGTCTTGAGGCCGCCCGCGTCGAATCGGAGCGCCGCAAGGCTGACTTTCTCAAGAAAATCCGCTCGCTCCATCAGAAGCAGCTGGAATTGACCGACGCCGAGGCGGAGTACAAGGCGACGAAGTAACCAGGCCGCGGGCCGACTTTCCGGCTCACGAGCTGTCGAAGAGGCATCGATCATGGTCACCGAAATCCATCCTTCAACCGGCACCGAACAGGGGCTGAAGCCTTATCGCATGAGCGTGAGGCAATTCGAGAGGATGATCGGCGCCGGCCTCTTCCCCGATCGAGCCCGTGTCGAGCTGCTCGGAGGGGTGCTCTGCCGCAAGATGACAAAGAACGACCCCCACGATTTCGCGGTCGACCTGCTGGGAGCAACGCTCAATCGCCTGCTCGAGCCGGCCTGGTTTGCCCGGGAAGAGAAATCCGTGGTGCTCGGCAAGTTCTGGCGTCCCGAGCCTGATATCGCCGTGGTTCGAGCACCGCGCGAACGCTATCGCGATCGCGCGCCGCGGGCCGCTGACCTCGGTCTCCTGATCGAAGTCTCCGACGTGAGCTATGCCACGGACCGGGGCGTTAAATGGCGCAGGTATGCGGCGGTCGGCGTGAGCACATACTGGATCGTCAACCTGGCTCAGAAGCGGATCGAGGTTTATGGCCGCCCGTCAGGCCGGGGCCGAGCCGCAGCTTTCCAGGACGTCGCGTTCTACGGGGCAGATGGAGAAGTCCCCCTGGTGCTCGACGGCCGTGAACTGGGATGTATTGCAGTCAAGGATCTTGCTGGCTGACCGATCAGGCAAGTGAGCGATCTGGAACGACCCGGAGACCAGGGAATGACTACCGCGACAGCCACTCCAGCTCAAAGCATCGAGAGCGACGCCGACCAGTGCGTCGTCTTCCCCGACGTCGGCTGGAAGGGGTACGCGACGCTCCTGAAGCTGCGGGGCGAGCGCCGGCAGCCGCGCATGGTCTATCTCGACGAGAGCGTGACCCTGGTGTCGCCGTCTTACCTGCATGAACTCATGACGCGGCTCGCAGGACTGTTCGTCTTTGTCATTGCCGAGGAGCTCGAGATTCCCTGCCGCGGTGCACGCTCGACCACATTGCGACGACGGTCGAAGAAAGGTGGCGTGGAGGGAGACGAAACTTTTTACTTCACGAACCTGGATCGCATGCGCGGCAAGAGAACGCTGAACTTGCGCACCGACCCGCCTCCGGACCTCGCGATCGAGGTCGTGATCAGCCATGACGCGGACGACGCCGTCGAGGTCTACCGCCGATTGGGAGTCCGCGAGGTCTGGATCTGCGATCAGTGCAGGGTCACCATTCTCCGGCTCGGGGAAGACGGCCAGTACGCCGAGTCCGAGCGCAGCGAGATGATCCCTACGCTGCGGGCCGCGGAGATCCATCCCTGGGTCACGCGGAATCAGGACGATAGTGACCAGGCCTGGGCGAGGGAGCTTCGCCGCTGGGTCGCGGAGGTCCTTGCTCCGCGATACCAGGAAAACCAGGCGATTCCAGAGTGAGAGGAGGGCGGCATGGCGACCATCACAACACCCGAACGTACGACGGACGCCGGCGCCGACCAGCGCGTCGTCTTCCCCGACGTCGGCTGGAAGGGGTACGCGACGCTCCTGAAGCTGCGGGGCGAGCGCCGGCAGCCGCGCATGGTCTACCGCGACGGGACCCTGTACCTCATGTCACCCGCGTTTCCGCATGAGTTTCTCAAGGAGCGGCTCGGCAGCATCATCACGGAGGTTGTGGTCGGGCTTGACCTTCCCTTCAGGCCCGCCGGCTCGACCACGTTCCGCCGCAAGGCGAAGAAGGGCGGAGTCGAGGGCGACCTGACGTATTACCTGGCCAGTGAAGCGAAGATCCGCAACAGGACCGCGCTCGATCTCCGCGTCGATCCGCCGCCGGACCTGGCCGTCGAGGTCGTCTGGACTCATGACGCCGATGCCGCGATCGAGGTTTATCGGCGCTTCAAGGTTCCCGAGGTCTGGGTGTGCGGCCAGGACGAGCTGAAGATCCTGGTCCTGCAAGAAGGTCGTCGCTACGCCGAGGCCGAGCGCAGCACGGTGCTGCCCATGCTCGGCGTTGCCGAGATCTCGCGCTGGGTTCACATGCCCTGGCCCATGCCGCAGCTAGAATGGATCAAGGCCCTTCGCCGCTGGGTCGCGGAGGTCCTTGCTCCGCGCCGGCAGGAAAACCAGGCGATTCCAGAGTGAGGGGAGAGCGGCATGGCGACCATCACAACACCCGAATCTGCGATCGAGACTGACGCCGACCAGTGCGTCGTCTTCCCCGATGTCGGCTGGAAGGGGTACGCGAGGCTCCTGAAGCTGCGGGACGAGCGCCGGCAGCCGCGCATGGTCTACCGCGACGGGACCCTGTACCTCATGTCACCCGCGTTTCCGCACGAGTCTCTCAAGGTACGACTGGACCGCCTGATCGCGGAGGTCGTCGTCGGACTGGACGTGCCCTGCACCGCCTCCGGCTCGACCACGTTCCGCCGCAAGGCGAAGAAGGGCGGAGTCGAGGGCGACCTGACGTTTTACCTGGCCAATGAAGCGAAGATCCGCAACAAGACCGTGCTGGACCTCCGGGTCGATCCGCCGCCGGACCTGGCCGTCGAGGTCGTCTGGACTCATGATGCCGATGCCGCGATCGAGGTTTATCGGCGCTTCAGGGTTCCCGAGGTCTGGGTGTGCGGCCAGGACGAGCTGAAGATCCTGGTCCTGCAAGAACATCGACGCTACGCCGAGGCCGAGCGCAGCACGGTGCTTCCCATGCTCAGCATTGCCGACATCTCGCGCTGGGTCCACATGCCCTGGTCCATGCCGCTGACGGAATGGACGAAAGAGATTCGCCGCTGGGTTGCGAAGGTGCTTGCTCCGCGGCTCCAGGAGCAGAAGACGCCGGCGCCGGCCGCGACAGACCAGATTGACGGACCAGAATCCGTGAATTGATGAACGCTGTCTTTTCGAGACGAGGATCATGTCGACCGTCAACACCCATAACTTACCGGCGGACCTGCGAGCCATCCAGCTCGAGACCGAAGACCATGCCCGCACCTATGGGCTGGATTTCTACGACTGCATCTTCGAGGTCCTCGATTACGACGAGATCTCCGAGATTGCCGCGATGGGAGGCTTCCCGACCCGCTACCCGCACTGGCGGTTCGGCATGGAGTACCAGCAGCTCTCCAAGGGCTATCGCTACGGGCTGCAAAAGATTTACGAGATGGTGATCAACAACGATCCCTGCTACGCCTACCTGCTGCGCTGCAACCAGCTCGTCGATCAGAAGCTGGTCATGGCCCATGTCTACGGCCATAACGACTTCTTCAAGAACAACATCTGGTTCAGCCAGACGAACCGCAAGATGATGGACGAGACGGCCAACCACGGCAGCCGCATCCGCTCGTACATGGAGCGGCACGGCGAGGACACCGTCGAGGGCTTCATCGATAGCTGCCTGTCGCTGGAGAACCTGATCGACATCTACTCGCCCCACATCAAGCGCCGGGACGCCATCAACCGCTACAATTTCTCCCCCGAGGACGAGGACAAGGAGCCCGGCTCCAAGTTCCAGAGCAAGGGGTACATGGATTCGTTCATCAACCCTCCCGAGATCCTCAAGGAGGAGGCGCGCAAGCGGGAATCGGAGCGAGAAAAAGGCAAGCCCCAGTCATTTCCCGAGCAGCCGGAACGTGATGTGCTCCTGTTTCTGCTCGAGCACGCTCCGCTGAAATCGTGGCAGCACGACGTGCTGGCGATCATCCGCGAAGAAGCGTATTACTTCGCTCCCCAGGGCCAGACCAAGATCATGAACGAGGGCTGGGCCTCGTTCTGGCATTCAACGATCATGACCCAGAAGATCCTCCATCCCTCGGAGCTGGTGGATTACGCCGACCATCATTCGGGTACCATGGCCACCCAGCCCGGCCGCCTCAACCCCTACAAGCTGGGCATCGAGCTGCTGCGCGATATCGAAGAGCGCTGGAACAAGGGGCAGTTCGGGTCGGAGTGGGAGGAGTGCGATAATTACGAGGTGCGCCGCAAGTGGGACAAGGCGCTGGGCCTGGGGCGGCAGAAGATCTTCGAGGTCCGCCGCATCCATAATGACGTCACCTTCATCGACACGTTCCTCACCGTTGACTTCTGCCGCCGGCACCAGCTTTTCAGTTACAAGCACAACGACCAGAACGATACCTACGAGATCGAGAGCCGGGAGTTCAAGAAGATCAAGGAGCGGCTGCTGTTCAACCTCACCAATTTCGGCCAGCCGATCATCCGGGTGAAGGACGGCAACCACCGCAACCGCGGCGAGCTTTACCTTCACCACGAACACTTTGGCGTCGACCTCAAGCTCGACTACGCCCAGGACACTCTCCGTCATCTCCACCGCCTCTGGACCCGTCCCGTGCACATCGAGACGGTCGCCGATGGGCGGCCCACGCTGTTGTCATTCGATGGAACCGATCATTCAATCCGCCCGTTGGGAGGCTCATCTCATGAATCCGAGCAAAAAGATCGCCGTCGCGCTTGATGAAAACACGCGCGCATACGACATGCCCTGCTCCGTCACCGTCGAGGACGCCCCGAACCGGATCACCCTCAACCTGACGGCCCTCGATAGTGTTGGCGTGGCGTTCGACAGCCTTGAGTTCGTCACCACCGACCGGACCGACTGGACGTCGACGGCGCTCACCGCCTGGGGCGAGCGCCTGGCCGCGCGTGTGACCTACCTGCTGGAACCGCTCAAGGTCCTGGAGGTCGACTCCGGGGGCGGCGAGGTCCAGGTGCGCAGCCAGTCGCCAACCGTTCGTGCCGACCAGCGCGGGTTTTACGAGGTCCGGCTCTACAAGCAGGGACTGCTGCGCATGGAACGCTTTGTCGTCGATGACGCCACGCGCGAGCGCCGGCGTGCGTCATGCCAGCTCACGCGCGAGGTCCTCGAGCGCCTGGCCGACGACATCGCCGCCAGCGCGGGGTGAGTGAGCGGACCGAACCGAACCCGCCTCAGGCCACGGCGCCTCGGCCGTGGCGAGGCGGGTTCCTGCGCCAATGCCGTTGAAATAGCGATCGGTTGAGTGCAGAGAGAGGATGTCCCTCGTTCTCAGGCTCCGCGTGGGAACAAGTCTGTCGCAGCCCCTTGCCCCTTTTCGTTCACGCTGAGTCAACGGTATGCAGTGGAACGGTGCAAAGCCCTCGGTGCTCGTCTTCGACGTGAACGAGACGCTGCTCGACATCGAGGTGTTGAGCCCGCTCTTCGAGCGCGTCTTTGGCGACAGGCGCGTCCTGCGGGAGTGGTTCGGCCAGCTGGTCCTGTATTCGATGGCCGTCACACTGTCTGGCTTCTACAGGGACTTCTTCTCGCTGGGGCAGGGACTCTTCGAGATGCTCGGTGCCGTGCACGGGGCCGGCGTCCAGGCAGCCGACCTCCACGCGCTGCGGGAGGCCTTGCTCACTATGCCCGCCCATGCCGACGTGGAGGAGGGGCTCAAGACGCTGAAGCAATCGGGATTCCGCATGGTCACGCTGACCAACTCGCCACCCAACCCGCAGGGGCAGAGCCCGCTGGAGCGCGCTGGCCTGGCCGCGCATTTCGAGCGACAGTTCACCATCGCCGCGGCCCGCAGCTTCAAGCCCGCGTCCGTGGTCTACCGCATGGTGGCCGAGGAGCTGAACGTGCCGCGTGCTGCCTGCTGCATGATCGCCGCCCACGTCTGGGACACGCTCGGAGCGCAGAGCGCCGGGTTCTTCGCCGGCCTCCTCACGCGGCCAGGGAATGCACCGCTGCTGGTGCCTGGCCTGCCGCAACCCCATGTCGTTGCACCCGACCTGCCGACTCTCGCGGCTCAGATGATTGAACTGTGGGGATCAAGCCGCTGACCCCCACCGGAACTGGGTTGACCGGGAGGGTGAAACGGTCAGTGGTCCTCCTCCGAGCCGATCCGCCAGACGTGCAGGAACGACCGTTCCAGAAGCCGCCAGCGCTCCTCGCCGGGAGGGGTGGCCAGCACGGCGGCGAGTTCCATACGACCGATGTTTCTGAATGACCTCGCCGACTCGTCAGGCGTTTCCGGCAGCCTTGCGATCAACGCCCCCGCGCGGGGCGGTGCGATGAAGGCGGCGGCTCGCACCAGCGAGTTCAGATGGTACGAGGCCTCCGGGCCTGCCCCCGGGGCATGCTTGCGCAGGTCGGTGGCGATGAAACCTTCCAGCATCTGGCGGGCGATCTCGCGGTCATAACGCGCGACCATGGCCGCGACCCGGGTCCCGGCCACCAGCGGGATGCCGTCCCGGGCGTCTCCCGAGCGCAGGGGCGGACGCATGGCCAGAGTGCGCCAGAGGTACTCGCGGACGAGGCTCGGGTCGACCTGCTCGACCACGGGCAAGAGCCCGGCAGCCGCCGTGCAGGCCATGTTCAGGCCGTTCCACTGGTCATTCTTCCCCGCGGCGGTCTGCTCCAGCCCGCCGAACGCCTCCTCGAGCAGCCGGAGCGCTTCCCCCTGCTTTTCGCGCTCACGGCCAGCGCCATGGCTCCCAGTGCACGCGCCTTGTCGCGGTAGTTCGTCATCCCCCGGGCCAGCCTCAGGGCCCGCTCGGGGTCGACGGTCATCATGCGATGACAGACGCGTTGAATGAACATGTCGCGAGAATAGGGCCAGTGCTCGTGCGTCATGGCGAGCACCCGCTCCGCCGCAGCCGGGTCCCTGGCGGCGAGCCGATGCGCGATGCGGCCGAGATACTGATCGTACGATCGTTCCTCCTCGGTCCCCTTCAGCAAGGCCAGTGCCGCGGGCAGGTCCAGGACGGCCAGCTCCTCGGCGAGGTTCGCACGGGCGAACGCGGGCCAGCCGGAGGTCGGCAGCTTGCGGGCCGCGTCCTCACCCTCGCGGAGCAGTCTGGTCCCTTGCCCGGTTTCTCCCAGGTCGAGATACCGGCGGCCCAGGTCCGCCAGCCGCAGGACCCGATCGGCAGGCTCCGCCAGCGATCGGCCCGCAAGCAGCGACTCGTTCAGCAGCCGGAGCTTGCTGGCCCGGTTTGAGCCGTCCACGAGCAGACTGACCTGCTCGTAAGCAGAAGAGCGGGCATTCGGGTCGCGGATGGCCGCGATCATGTCGAGCGCCTCTTCAGGGTGCTCCTTGAAGACTGCCTGGGCCAGCTCACCCCGGCGGAAGTCGACGACTGGAAGCTCGTTCGGAGCCTCTGGACGATCGAGCAGCGCGCGGGCACGTGCCGGGTCGGTCAGCACGAGGATCCGGAAGACCTCAAACTTGTCCGGCGACGTCCTGTCCTTGAGCACCTGCTCGGCGTAGGGATCGAAGAGCAAATGCACGAGCTTGCGTTCCTGCTCGCGGGTCATCGCCGGGGGAAGAGTCTTCATGGCAGGCGGCCGGGGGCCGTCCACCGGCTCCAGCGTGATGGTCACCGGGCTGCCGTCAGCTCCGATCGATCGGCCCGTGAAGCGATAGCCGCCCTTCTCGGCGAACACGAAGGCTGGCTCGGCGACCACGCCGGGCAACTGGAATTGCCCGTCGGCGTCGGTCCGGGACTCGGTGGCTACAGGTCCGTCGCCGCTCTGGCGGACCGTGACTTCCGAGAGGGGTCGACCCTGAAGATCGACGACCTTGCCCGCCACCGTCCTCAGCCGTCGCAGCACGACGTCCTCGAGCAAGGGCTTCGTGCCGGTCCGCAGCGCCAGCCAGGGCGAGCTGTCGGACATCAGGTCCGGGTCGTCGGGCTTGACCTCCGCGCGGTAGGCAAACCCGCGGCGGATCCGGCGCGGCGTCTTGAACCGGCCGCTGGCATCGGTCCGTGCCGAGATGGCATCGGCCTGCCCCGGCGCCGGACCGGACGGCCGGTCGATGGCTCCGTGGCCGATCTTCACGAGCACATCGGGAACAGCGTTCCCCGCCGAATCCACGACGCGACCTTCGAGCGTCACCGTGTTGGCTCCGCTGATAACCAGCTTCACAGGGGCCGGCGCATCGGACGCGGCCGCCACCGGTGCCTCGGTCCGCGCCTCGCCGGCCTCAGCCTGAAGCTGGACGTTGGCGCCCGGGTGCATCCCTTCGAGCACGAAGTCACCGCGGTCATTCGATCGCGCCGTGGTCGAGAAAGTCGAGGCCATGAACATGGTCGCACCGTTGGGGGCCTTCACGCCCTGTCCGATCCGGTCCCACTTGCCCACCACGCGGGCTCCGGCGACCGGCTGACCGAGCTCATCCACGACCACACCACGGAGGGCGACGCCACGCACCAGCTCGATCACGGGGATGCCCTGCCCGTCGCGCGTGATCTCGGGCTGCTCAATGCCGCGCGCCAGCTTGAGATAACCTCTGGGGATCTCAGGATGGCAGAACACCTGCTTGCCGGGCGGGGCGATCGCCTCGAAGCGGCCCGAAGCGTCGCTCTGTCCGACAAGTGGAATCGGCCCGGACATCCCAGGGTGGCTGAAGCGGATCCCCACGCCCTCGACCGGCTTGCCCGTACCCTGCTCGCGCACCAGGCCGTGCACGCGGACCCAGCGCACCAGCGGGATGTTCAGCTCGATCTTCTTCATGCCCTCGAAGTTGCTGTTCTGGACGACTCCCAGCCGGTAGATCGAGCTCTCGGGCAGGAGTGCCTCGCACGAGACATACCCGGCCACCAGCCTGGGCACCGAGAACCGTCCCCGATCGTCGCTGACCGTTTCGGCCGTGGCGGAAACCCAGGCTTGCTCGTCGATCCGGCGCGTCGCCTCGAGCAGCAGCCGTACGCCGCGGACCGCGGCCGGATCATCGGCCGTGAAACGGCCCTCGACCGCCGCGGAGGGAACCAGCTTCAGCTCGTTCTCGGCCCGGAATCCGTTCTCGCGCTGGAAGTTCTGGGTGGCATGCTGGAGGGACGACGCCTGCACCATGAGGACCTCTTCCGATGGTGCACCGGCCAGCGCGGCAAGCCCGTCCTGGTCGGTCTCCGCGGCCATCCTCTCCGCCGGTTCCCGAGGTACCGAGACCCGATCACCGCGGAGCGACGCCAGCGTGACGCGGACCCCCGGCGCCGGATTTCCTTCCGGGTCGAGGATCCGGAACCGAAGTGTGGTCGCGGGAGCGAGCGTGAGCGGGATGGGCCGGTCCGGATCAACTCCCGTCTCGGCCCACTCTTCCTGGAACATGGCACGGGCCGGGCACGAACCGGGACGGTAAGCCCAGACCGCAAGGGAGCCACGGGAACGGCCCTGGCCTGAACTCTCTTCCCAGGCCAGCCGGAAATGCCCGGAAGAATCGGATCGTGCCTGAGCCAGGACGATCGTCCTGGGCGGGGGAAACTCCGCCATTGCAAGGTACACCTCGGCACCGGCGACGGCCTTGCCATCCGGCGTAGCGACCATGCCGCTGACCTCGCGCTGCTCCGCACCCGCGGCGTGGGCGGGCGCGGCCGCCGGCGAGACCAGCAGGAACAGACCCAGGACGACGAGCGAGGTCAGGGTGAGCGTTCCGGCCAGACCTCGCGCGGGGGCTTCCTCGGCTGGCTCCATGCCCGCGATGCGGCGGATCCGGGCCAGCAGCGAACCGCCCCGCGCCGAGGGGGCAAGCCGCCAGAGGCTCGCCCGCAAGGTCTCCAGGGTCGCGAGCGCCCGGGCGTATTCCAGCCGGTCGCCGCAGAGCGCGACGGCCTGGTCGTCGCAGCAGTTCTCGCGCTCCTCGCGAATCCGCGCCGCGATCCACCAGACGGCGGGATGATAGAACAGCAGCGTCTCGACGAGGCTCTGCATCATGTTCACCAGGTAATCATGGCGCCTGATGTGGACCAGCTCATGCCCCAGGATGAGTGCGAGCTGATCCGAAGCGAGGCCGGTCAATGCCGTCGCGGGCAGCAGGATCACCGGACGCCACCAGCCGACGACCATCGGCACCTGAACCCGCGTTGATTCGACCAGCCGGACGGCCCTGTGCAACCGCAGCCGCGTGCCGAGCCGCTCCATGACCGCGGCCCAGTGCTCCGCGACCGGGCGGGCGCCCCGGCGCGCCAGGTCCTGGAGCAAGAGCCAGCCACCCAGCAGCCGCAGCGAGAGGAAAACGACTCCCAGCCCCCACGAGGCCACCAGAAGCGGCATCCACGGTTCGAGCTGGCCCGCCAGCACGCGACGCGGCATGGCCCGTGCTGGCAGACGGCGTGCCGGAAGCGGCTCACCCGGCTGCGCGCGGCTGCCAGTCTCGCTTACCGATCCGTCCGGGGCTGAAGCTGCTTCCACGCCCCGCGCTCCGGCCGAAGGAGCCTGGTGAGGGGGGAAGTTGTTCGCGGCGGTCAGGCTCAGCGTGCAGAGCGGCAAGGCCGCCATGACCAGGAGCGCGGCGCAACCGGCCAGATAGCGGCTCTGTGCTGAGCTCCGCCGTAGCAAACGCAGCATCAGGGCCGCCACGACAGCCACGAGGGTCAACTCCCAGACCGAGTGGACGAGACACCATCCCAGCCCGATCACCAGCGGATGTTCAAGCCGGACTGCGACTGGACTCATGGCTGCTCCCCTCGCTCGCGCTCGAGCCGTTCGATCAGGGTGCGGATCTCGGATAGTTCCTGTGTCGATGTGCGGCGGGCGCCCAGGGCCCCTATCACCAGCTTGAGCGCCGAGCCGCCGAAGGCGCGCTCGAGCAGGTCGGCGACAAGCTGCTTCTGCGTCTGCGCCTCGCTGCGGCTGGCCCGGTAGACGTGCGATCGCTCCGTCTCATCGCGCAGCGCCAGGCCCTTTTCGACCATGATCTGCAACAGCTTGAGCACGGTCGTGTAGCCCGTCGGCTGCCTGGTGCTGAAGATTTCCTGGACCTTGCGAACCGTACACGGCCCTTCGCTCCAGAGCACCCGCAGGATCGCCAGCTCGGCCTCGGTGGGCCTGGGAACTTGCCGTCGCGCCATGGTGTTGACCTCGCACCGCGGAATCCAGCCCCCTCATTTCTACGAAACGCTTCGTAGGAAGTCAACGAAGATTTTCGTAGATTTGGCGTGCGCTCGCGGCCCGGACGATGGCTTGACTTGGAGCCGGGAAACGGCGAAGTTTGGCTATGGCCGCCCGTGGGCCAGCCGGCGCGGCAGAGGCGGAAAACAGGGCATCGCATCGAGGAGGCATCATGAACAAGCGCCACTGGAATTCGAGACAGCGGACCCGTGCCGCATGGCTTGCCCTTGCGGTCGTCCTGGCCAGTGGGCTGGCAAACCCGCGCAGGCTGCGTGCCGAGGATCCGCCCTCCTCTTCCGAGAACCCGAACGCGGCCGCGAAGCGCTGGTTCGAGGACGCGAAGTTCGGTCTCTTCGTGCACTGGGGCGTCTACTCGCTGCTGGCCAAGGGCGAGTGGGTCATGAACAACGACAAGCTGCCGATCAGCGAGTACGAGAAGCTACCCGCGCGCTTCAACCCGGTGAAGTTCGATGCGGACGAGTGGGTCCGGCTGGCCAAGGCCGCCGGCATGAAATACATCACCATCACCAGCAAGCACCATGACGGCTTCTGCATGTACGACAGCAGCCTGACCTCGTACGACATCGTCGATGCCACGCCCTACGGCAAGGACCCGATGAAGGCGCTGGCGAATGCCTGCCACAAGCAGGGCATCAAGCTTTTCTTCTACTACTCGCTGCTGGACTGGCACCATCCCGACTACTTCCCCCGCGGCAGGACCGGCAAGACGGCCGGCCGCGAAGAGAAGGGCGACTGGAAGACCTACGTGGCCTACTACCAGGGGCAGGTGCGCGAGCTCTGTACCAACTACGGCCCGATTGGCGGTATCTGGTTCGACGGCTGGTGGGACCGCCCCGAGGCCGACTGGGACCTGGCCGGAACGTACCGCATCATCCACGAGCTCCAGCCGGGCGCACTGGCCGGCAACAATCACCATGTGACCCCCTTCCCGGGCGAGGATTTTCAGATGTTCGAGCAGGAC
Organism: uncultured Planctomycetaceae bacterium; assembly: GCA_963833985.1. Lineage (GTDB taxonomy): Bacteria > Planctomycetota > Planctomycetia > Isosphaerales > Isosphaeraceae > Aquisphaera. The sequence continues at coordinate 1,941,539 of CAWIAD010000002.1, read as the reverse complement.
CTGCCGGGCGAGAACTCGGCCGGCTTCAACAAGGCCGGCGTGACCGCGCAACTGCCGCTGGAGACGTGCCTGACGATGAACAACTCGTGGGGCTATAACGCGCGTGACGACCATTTCAAATCGCCCGAGCAAGTGATTCATGCCCTGCTGGGAGCCGCGGGACGGGGTGCGAACCTGCTGCTGAACGTCGGCCCCCGCCCGGACGGCACCATCGGCAAGGAGTTCAGCGAGCGGCTGCTGGCCGTCGGCAAATGGCTCGAAGCCAACGGCAAGACGGTCTACGGCACGCGCAAGGGACCGGTCGCTCCTCAGCCGTGGGGCGTGTCGACCATGAGCGTACCACCGGCGACTCCGCTCGACGTGTATCTCCACGTCATCAAACCAGCGCCTTCGCTGGACCTGCCCGGCAGCCTGGCAACGTACACTCCGCTGGCATTCGGCAAGACCGCTCCGCTGAAGCTGGTCCAGCAGGGCGATACCTTGAAGCTGACCTTGCCGGAGGACCTGCGCACGCCCATCGACACCATCATCGTGCTCACGCCGCTGGGCGACGGCGGGGCCGGGCGGCGCTAGCGGAAGCGCCAGGCTGGCGAGCCCGTCTCGTCTCGCCTCCGCGGAGTGATCCACTTCATCGACTTGCATTCTTACTGAATTGCGATTTTCAGCATGAATGATGATCTCGCGGGCAAGGCCCGGGCTCGACGGTTCGACCGGGTCAGCGTCGTGCTGGCCATTCTGACGGTCCTGTTCGTGGGCTGGACGGCCTGGCTACGGTTCCGGCCGACGCCACGGCCCGCCACGCTGGCCGTGGGCGCGGCCTTACCGCCGCTGAAATTGATCGAGCTCGAGACCGCCCAGCCGTTGCTCCTGCTGGGAACGAAGGGGAATGTCACCTGGATCATCTTCTGGTCGGCCAGCTCAGCCACCGGCAAGGAATGCATGGAGAACCTGGAACCGGTCTGGAAGCGGCTCAAGGCGCACCGGCGGTTCAGCATGATGACCGCGGCCGTCTTCACCGACCCTCCCGAGCAGGTGAAGGCGGCGCTCCAGGGGGTGCACGCCACCATCCCGGGCTATCGCGCCGGCGCGGAGGTCCTGCGGCGGTTCGGCATCGACAGCGCCGAGCCTCCGCTTCAGGTCCTGGTTGACGGCGACGGCCGGATCGCCGCCCTGGTCCGCGGGGGCAGCGCCGAGACGATTCATCGCCTGGCCACCCAGGCCGAGCACTGGCTCGACGAGATGGACCCGCTGGGCCCCACCCGGTTCGCGGCCAGCGGATCGCCGGGCACTCCCTGAGCGGGCACGCAGCCGCCGTCTTCATGTCTGCGGTCTGCCGGGCCGCGTGGCAATCTCTTGTGACCGGGCCACCGCGCGTGTAGTCTGAGGGACGAGTACGCCTTTGGCTCTCATGACTTTTGGTTGAATGCTCATAAAGCAGGATGGGGCGCGAAGCCTGCGCCGATCTTCAAGCTCTTGATCGCACCGGGCAAAGAGGATCGGGCCGCGGCGGAGGCATCCCCGAACCAGACCAATCGCTTGCAAGTGACCTCCCTGGGAGTCTCCAATGCCCGCTTCAGCCGCTGATAAGCCTGCGCCACAGGGCACCAGCCCGATCCGCCGCGTCGCCATCCTCTTTGCCGGCGGCCCGGCGCCGGCGGCCAACGCCGTGATCTCGACCGCAGCGTCCGCATTCCTGCGCAACAATATTGAGGTCCTGGGCATCCGGCACGGCTACTCGCACCTGGTGGAGTTCGCCCCCGATCACCCCATGCAGGAGGGGCGCGACTACCTGGTGCTGAACCAGAAGGCGCTGCGCCGCACCCGCAACACGCGCGGCATCATGATCGGCACGGCCCGCACCAACCCGGGCAAGGACGTCTCGAACCCCAGCCATTTGACCGACCCGAAATGCACCGCGCCGTTGCAGACCGTGCACCAGGCCCTCTGCTCGCTGGGCGTGGACGCCCTCGTCTCGATCGGCGGCGACGACACCCTCAAGACCGCGAACAAGTTCAAGCTCTTCCAGGATCATCTGCCCGCCGGCCAGAAGCGGATCTCGGTGGTGCACGTTCCCAAGACGATCGACAACGATTACCGCGGCATCGATTTCACGTTCGGCTACTTCACGGCCGTCGAGACGCTGGCCGGAGAGGTGCGCAACCTGCTGGCCGATGCGGAAGCCACCCGCGGCTACTTCATCGCCGAGTGCATGGGCCGCAGCGCCGGGTGGCTGGCCTACGGGGCCGCCATCGCCGGCGAGGCGAGCCTGGCGCTGAGCGTGGAAGACATCCACCAGGGCCTGAGCGCCGAGGAGACCGTCACCGATCCCAGTACGGGTATCGCCACCAAGCGCATTGTCATGGACATCAACAAGGTTGTCGATAAGATCATACGGGTGATGCTGGCGCGAGGCCGACGGCAAGGAGTTCGGCGTGATCGTGATCGCCGAGGGTCTGGGCAGCTTCCTCCCCTTGAGCTACCTGGGAGAGATCAAGTTCGACGACCATGGCCATATCGCGCTCGGCCAGACGAACCTGGCGCGCACCATGGTCAAGGCCGTCGAGGCCGAGTACAAGAAGCGCACCGGCAAGAGCAAGCGCCTCACCGGCATTCAGCTCGGCTACGAGGCCCGGTGCGCCCTGCCCCACGCTTTCGATGTCATCCTGGGCAGCCAGCTTGGCGTGGGTGCCTACCGCGCTCTGGCCGAGCAAGGCCTGAACGGCGTGATGATCTCGTGCTCCGGCCAGCTTGACCTGTCGTACGTGCCTTTCGAGGAGCTGGTCAACCCCGAGACCCTGGTGACCGTGGTGCGGTTCATCGAGGCCGGCTCCGATTTCCATCGCCTCGCCCGCTACCTGGAGAACTATCCGCACGATTGAGCCGGAGTGAATGGGACACCGTTGCGGCCGGCGCGCTGCCGGCCCCGGGAGCGCCGGCAAACCGGACGAGGAATCCTCATTTCTGAACCGAAGCAAGGACTGCTGGCTTGACTTCGTGGCGACCGGTGTTTTAAGCTTTTAGGACTGAAATCGCCATGGGGGGCCGTCCTTACCGGATGCAATGAGATTGGTGCAATTCCGGCGGAATCTTTTCGTTCATGGTCCGCATGGCTCGACATTCCACGGCTCTCCCCTTTCATGGATCTCGAGATTGCTCCATGACAGTTCGTCGCCGAGAAAGTTCCCGCTGGGCCTGCTTGTTGTTCTGCGCTCTCCTGGTGTGGCCTGCCGGGTGTGACAAGGATGATTCCGTGCGGGGTGCGGGCTCGATCGACATCCCCAAGGAATCTCTCAAGTACCAGCCTCCGGCCAAGGTGCCCTCTCCCAGGGACAAAGTGAAACGTTCTCGTTGACGCGCATCGGAAGACCAGATCGTTTTCATAGCGCGAGCCGGGTCTCGCGTGGTCTGTCCGTATCGGGCGCACGTGAGATCGGGTGCGAGAAGGGCTCGGCAAGGATGGCTGGGATGCGCGGAGCATCCGGCCTCAACGGGGGTTCTGTACTGGAACCATGTCTTTTCATGTGAGAATCTCAAATGGATCACGCCAATGCGAGCCGGACCCGCCATCGGGCGTTCACGCTCATCGAGTTGCTGGTGGTCATCGCGATCATCGCCGCCTTGATCTCCCTGCTCTTGCCCGCGGTCCAGTCCGCGCGGGAGGCCGCCCGGCGGATGCAATGCACCAACAACCTCAAGCAGATCGCTCTGGCGGCGATGAGTTATGAATCGAGTTCGGGAAGCCTTCCGCCGGCCATGCTCTGCAACGGGGGCAACATCGGCTATACCTCGTTGCTGCGAATCTGCCCGTACATGGAGCAGACCGCGGTCTACAACGCGACCAATTTTTCCCTGCCCTTCTTCATGCCGGATAACTGGACCGTGCCCGGTGTGGGAATCTCGGTCTTCTTTTGCCCGAGCGACCCGTCTGCCGGCGTCTCCAACCCGCTCGAGTTCGGGCCGCCGTCGTTCCAGGAGTTTCACAGCCACTACTCCGGTAACGCCGGGCCGTGGAACGCGTTCAACCTGGTTTACAATCCCTCGGCCGGCGGATTCGGAAGTCTCGACACCGACCCGCAACTGGCCAGCTTCGCGAAAGGGCCGATCGTCGCCGGCGGAAAGGTGACGCTGGCCTCGATCACCGACGGCACGAGCAATACGATCATGTACTCGGAGAACGGCCACGGCGTCTTCAGCACCGCGACGCAAGGCTATATTCACACGTGGAGCGGAGCCGACCCGACCTCGACATCGCTCGAAGCCCGATTTCAGCCCAACTGGGGACGTCACTACTCCGATCCGATGAACGACCCGGGGAATGCCGCCCTCACCACCTGGGCAATCCTTGACGCCATGAGCTTCCACCCGGGCGGGGTGAACGTCGCCATGTGCGACGGATCGGTGCGCTTCCTCAGGGACTCGATCGATTCCTGGGCCATTCCTTCCCCCCAGGTCAACGGCATCCCGAACGGCACGAGCCTGGCCTCGCCTTCCTACTACGGGCTCGTCCTCAACCCGGGTGCGCGCGTCGGCGTCTACCAGGCTCTTGCCACTCGCAACGGCGGCGAGATCATCGGCGGCGATCAATACTGATTCCTCTGTCTGCTGACTGCGTCATCACGCGCGTGAGCGATCGGACTTCCCTACGAATCTGGTCTGGTCGCTCACCGGGGAAAATCGGGTCGATCGAGCAGCTCCACGGTCTCGTTCGGCACGGCCCGCCCGCCGCCGATTTTCCAGAGCATCGATTCCCGGTGGCCGAGCAACGCGTCGGGCAGCTCTCCCGCGACCAGGCGGCACGTCCAGACACCCACAAAGATCACGCCCACCAGTGTGGCCAGGCCCAGCAGCGCAGGCCAGCGCGGGGGCGGCGCAGGGCGAGCATAGGCCGGCGTCACTCCCGCCCGCAGCATCCGATCGTAAAGGTCGGGATGCGTCCGCCGTTTCGATCCGATCACCGCGGGGACGAGGTTCACCTCGTAGAGCTTCTCCAGCGCCCGGGCATAAACACCCGGCAACGCCTGCGCTGCGGCGGCCTGCGCATCGGCGCGGTGTTCCATTTTCAGAGAGAGCTTGCTGGAGAGAGTGACTCCGACGATCAGAAAGAGGTTGGCGCCGAGAAAGCCCCAGAGGTAAGCCACCGGCCCGAAGCTACCGGGCAACGGCCGCACCGTGGCCGCGATCATGGCGGCGTAGATGACAATCAGCCAGCTTCGGAGCATGCGCGACCAGACCACGCCGCGCGGTTCCTGAAGATGCGCCAGCTCATGGGCACAGATGGCGGCCAGCTCGTCGTCGTCCAGAACGGCCAGGCCGGCATCGCTCACTCCCAGCGTCTTCTGGAGCGGGTATGCGAAGGCGTTGGCCATGGGCAGACCCACCTCCACAACCGCGCGGAACCACGCTCGCGAGCTCCGCCGTTTGCCCCACGACCCGGCGCAGGCGGTCGGAAGCAGGCCGGATGATGCCCAGGACCCGCAGCAGCCAGGCTCGTCCCCATGCGAGGTAGGCGGCCAGCACCAGCGTGAACGCCGACAGCACAAGCACCGCCCTTGCATTCAGGCGGTCCGGAAGCAGCGCGCTCAGGAAGACAATACCGAGGAAGACCGGTCCCAGATGCATGAGCCAGGAAAGCCTGGCCGGCGCAGGGGCGATCGCGTGAACGCATAGGCGGGGTTGATACGAAATTCGCGGCGCAGGTTCGCCTCGAGGGCTCCCCAGAAAGCGACGCCACACGCCAGGGCCATCTGCACGGCGGACGGGAGAAGAGGGATCTTGAAGGGCGACGGCAGAAAGGCGAGCATCGCCGGTAAGCAAAGCATCACCAGGGCCATGGCCCCCGCACGCCGTGAGGGCCAGTACGACCGTGCCCGCTCGGTCCAGGATCCACTCGCTGATCTCCTGAACGGCCACGCGGTCACGGTCATCGCCAGCCAGGCGCCCAGCCAGGCAACGGCGAAAACTGTCGCCAGAACCGCCAGCATCCCGGCCCAGGCGTGCGGACTGCGCTGGACAACTTCCCGCAGCGCATCGAGCTCGTCGGGTTCCATGCCTGACCGCCTCGTCCGGAGACACCGCACCGCCCGGTGCATGATTTCGTCAGCGCATCATTTTGCCATCACCCAGCGGGCCAGCTCAAGGAAGCTGGGCGGCTTGCCCTGCATCAAGAGGCCGGTGCGGAAGATCTTGCCGGCAGCCCAGATGATGGCCATGGCCGTGAGCGTCGTGAGCACGACCGCAAGCGCGACCTGCCACGCGGGAGGCGCCGGCCTCAGCGCCAGCCGCATGAGCATGAGGAACGGGCTGGCCGGCGGGAAGAGCGACATTCCCACCGAGAGCGAACTGGCGGGGTTCTTGAGCACGGCCGTCCAGACGAAGATCGGAATCATCGACAGCAGCATCACCGGCATCATGAGCGACTGGGCGTCCTTGAGCTCGCTGCACGCCGAGCCGACGGCCATGTAGAGCGAGCCGTACAGCAAGATCGCCAGGAAGAGAAACACGACCAGGGCCACGATCAGGCCCGGGGAGATGACATTCGCGTAGCCATGGTAAGCCGCGACCGCGAAGCCGCCGGCCACGTAGAGGAACGCCAGCAGCATGGCGATGCCCGCATTGCCGAGCAGCTTGCCCAGCATCAGCTCGAACGGGGTCACGGAACCGAGCAGCACCTCGCTGATCCGGCTCATCTTCTCCTCGATGACGCTGTTGAGCAGTTGCGGGGCGCTGGTCATGATCACGAAGAACATGATGAACATGAGTGCCGCTGGGACCCCCGCGGTCCGGAACATGTCAATCTTTTCGGCCGAGCGGACGCTTGCGGACGCGCCCCCTCGGCGCTGCGCTCCACGAGACCCTGGTTCTCCACTTCCACCGGCCGGCTCAGCTTTTCGGCGAGCGCCCGGTCAAGGCCCGCGGCCCGGAACCGCCGGGCGCGAACGGCATCGTTCACCACCACGGTCAACCAGTTGCGGATCGTGTCATCGTTGGGGTTATTCGAGTGGTATTCCAGAGGCTTCGTGTCGGCCGCGTCGGCCGGAGGGTCCACCACGCCAGGCGGAATCTCCACGTAGGCGTCGAGGTCGCCGCGATGAATGCGGTCGGAGAGCTCCAATCCCAGGGCCGTAGGGTCTTCGCCCGTGCCGGCGGAGCGCTCCAGCTCCGGCTCCATCCGCGGCCGGGCGTTCCGGCCGCGGGCCTCGGGCAGCTTGGCGTTGTGGGCCAGGGCCGCCTCTTCGATGGCGGGGTAAAGTGCGCCGCTGCGGTCGATGACCACGAACTTTCGCGGCTTGGTGTCCACCCGATCGGCGACGAAGATCTGGAGGCCGATCGAGAGACCCATGATGACCGGCAACAGCAAGATCCCCACCAGGAACGACTTGGTGCGGATTGCCGACCCGAATTCGGTGGTGGCCACCACGTACACTTTATAAAAGTTTGTGTTCATGAAACGCTCTTTTTCTGTTGGGCCGGCTGCTCGGGCGTGGCAATGCGGACGAAGATATCGTGCAGCGACGGGCGTGTGACCTCGAAGTGAGAGATGCGCGTGCGCGCGGCCAGCGCGGGCAGCAGGTCTTGCGGATCACCCCGCCAGCGGACTTCCTGGTAATTGCCCAGGTCGTTGATTTCCATGATGCCGTCGAGCCCGTCCAGCGCCGCCATGCCGGCCTCGGTACGCACGCGGATCGTGTCGTGGCCGTAATTCGCCTGGATCTCGTCGAGCGTTCCGTCCAGCACCTTGCGGCCCTTGAAGATCATGAAGATGCGGTCGCAGAGCCGCTCGGCAACGGACATGTCATGGGTCGAGAAGACCACGGTGGTCCCGGCGCGACGCAGGTCCAGCACGGCGTCCCTGAGCACCTCGGCGTTGACCGGGTCCAGCCCGGTGAATGGCTCGTCCAGGATGAGCAGCTCGGGAGCGTTCAAAACCGACGCGATGAACTGCACCTTCTGGGCCATGCCCTTGGACAGGGCGTCGACCTTCTTGTCGATCCACTCGGAGAGCCCCATGCGATCGAGCCAGTGATCGATGGCCTGGTCCAGCTCGGGCTGCCTTGCCCCCTTGAGCGCGCCAAAGTAACGCAATAGCCTCCGTACGCTCATCCGCTTGTAGAGCCCGCGCTCCTCCGGCAGGTAGCTCACACGGTCGTGTGCCGCGCGGGTGTCCCGCACGCCCAGGACCTCGAGCTCGCCCTCGTCGGGCAAGAGGATGTGCATGATCATGCGCAGGGTCGTCGATTTGCCCGAGCCGTTGGGCCCGATGAACCCGTAGAGCGAGCCCCGCGGCACTTCCAGGTCGAGGTTGTCGACGGCGATCACTCCGCCGAACCGCTTGGTGACGCCCTGGATCGCAATGGCTGAGTTCATAAGCGTTCGATCTCACAAACAGGCAAATCGCCCCGCACGTCCGGCACAAGACGGCTCGTTCCCGGTCAGCAGGGAATTCGCCATGGCTCGGCGGTTATTGTCGATACGGCAGCACGGCTGCCGAGGTCACCGCCCGCGTCATCCGGCTTCGCTTCCCTCGCGCAGGCCCTGCCAGACAACGCCCACCCGGTCCCGATAGCCCGAGCTGCTGAGGCTCGACGGACTTCCAGACGAAGGGGATCGGGTAACAGCGGTGCTGCCACTCGGTGACGAGCTGCCGCGCCTCGTCCTCATCGCGCGCCAGGACACCCCAGCAAAGGTCATAGCTGCTCCAGCCCGCTTCCCCGGCCAGACATTCCGCGGACCCGGGCCAGTCCGCGTCCAGCGACTGCTCCACCGCACACTCGTAGAAGTTGACGTCGGGCACCATCTCGCCGGACTGCCGCGCTGCGCTGAACAGATCATTCGGCGCCAGGCCGCTGGCCAGCAGCAGGTCTTCCAGTTCCAGGAGCAGCGGGTCGCCTGCAAGGGGCCCGGCGGCGGATTTCCAGAGTCGCTCATAGAGCCTCACGAGCCCGAGCGTCGTGAGCGCGTCAACGTCGGCAAGCCGCACGTCGAGCACGGCGCGCAGCCGCTGGTGGAACTGTTCCTGTTCGCCCAGGGACCCCACCGCGGCAGCCGCCAGAACCTGGGCGGGAAAGGGAGATTCCGGGCTCCGGCGCATCTCTTCCTCGGCGGCCTCCAGGGCCTCGGCGGCCCGGTTCAGCTCCAGCAGGCCGAATGCGCGCTGGTAACACGTCCACGGGCGGCCCGGGCTGGCGGCCTCGAAGTGGTCCAGATAACTGAGCATGGGCTCCCACTGCCCCAGATGCGACGCCAGATTGGAGGCACGCCAGAGCACGTCGGGATCACGTGACCCCGCACGCAACGCGAGATCCAGCACGGCCAGGGCGTCGCGCGGCCGTTCCGAATTCTGGTAGACGTCACAGAGCTGGATGGCCAGATAGGTGCTGGTGCGGTCCAGCCTGAAGCCGCGTGCCAGGCAGCGCTCGGCTTCTCCGAGGTCCCCTTCCTGGAGATAATAAGCCGCGGCGCGGGCGAAACTCGCGGGCGCGTCACGGTCCAGGTCGAGCGAGCGCCGGAACATCCGGCCCAGCTCGTCACGCGCGATCACGTCACACAGGACCGAGTCCGGATCGGCGGTCCATCTTGCCCCCAGGCCCGCGAGCTGGCTCAGAACGCCCGCGTGCTCTCGGAACGGCTGCGCGGCCCGGGTTGCCCAGTCCCAGAGCGAGCGGAGATCGGCATCCTCGGTTCCCAGGACCTCCAGCAGGTAGAGCAAGGCCCCTGCCTCCCGGGGGTCGCCGACATCCGCGGGATTGACCGAGAGTATCTCGCTCAGGAGCAACGAACGCGCCTCGGCCGCGGGGCTCTCGGAGATCTCTCCCAGCCGTTGAAAGAACCCGGTGATGGTCGCGTGCAAAGGGGATGGCGCCGCGGGCTGAGCGGCCCCCGCAGGTTCGCTCACCGTTTCCGGAGCATCCGGCCGAGACGCGATCCCGACCGCGGCTGTGCTTGACCGGGACGCAAACGGACCGATGTCCGGGTCGGACAGGAGCGGCAGGGGAAGCCGGGAAGGACCGCTCTCCAGGATCCTCCCGAGGCGGCGCAGGGTGAGCCAGTCTCGGGCCGTCCTGGCACGCTCCTCCAGGCGCCCCGCCAGCGAAGGCAAGACGCTCGTCCGCCCGGAGAAGGCGTGAGCGGCCAGAAGCTCCAGACGGTTGTCGAACCATCGCTCCAGATGGCCCGTGCGCTCCAGCAGCCGATCGTAGTTCTCGAGAATGGCGATGGCTTCCCCGGCACGGCCGTCGGTCAGGGCATGCAGCGCGTCCAGCCGCGCGCGGTCGTGCTCCAGCTGCAAGTTTTCACCGGCCGGCGGCACTGGCTCGACGACTGCAACGGTTTCCGATGGCACCGCCTCCGTTGTCGCCGGCCGCCCGATGAGCAGGTCGGCGGCCTCCCCGGGCCGGCCGAGGATCGTGGCGATGGTTTGCAGCTGGAGCATCGTCTGCCAGCGCGCGCTGCGTGGCGAATGATAGGTCTCAGCGAGTGCCCAGGCGCGGCGTGCGGCATGCAGAGCCGGTTGCAGCTCGCCGCGCAGCAGATGCAAATGCGCCTGGTCCTTGGCGCCAACCCAGCGCCGGTCGTGACGGCCGACGACCTGGTGCGATTCACCCAGCCGGGCAAAATGCAGGGCCAGCTCCGTGTCGTCGGCCGCCTTGTACACGTCGGTCGCGTACTCGCGGAAGCAGGTGATACACTCGAGCTTGCCCGTCCGGCGGCACACCTGGATCCCTTCGTTGATACAGCCGTGCATTCCTTCGGAATTGAATCCTTTCATCCGTCCGGTGGCCACGGCCAGGTTGTCGTAAGCGCAGGCGGTCATCCAGGCAGCCGTCGCGGCGTATTCCGCCTCAGGGAAGTCCGGCTGGATCGAGCGCGCGTGGTCCTCGTGTTCCAGGGCCGCGATCAGTTCGATGGCAATGCGCGATTGGTCGAGCGGCTCGAGCCGGCTGCTGGCATGGTTCATCAACTGGAAGCTGCCCATCAAGTACGGGATCAGCCGCTGTTCCGCGCGCGCCAGTGCCCGCAGCTCGCGGCAGACGGCAAGGTGCGAGCGAAAAAGCCCCTCCTCGGTAAGCTGCCGCGCCCGTGCGAGCAGATCGGACAGACGGGCGTCCACATCGTCGTTTCCGGGTTCGACGCTCATGTTTTTCGTCCTCGCAAGCACTGGGCGATCCAGTCCAGGTCTTCGGCTTGCAGCCGCAGGGCGTCGCGCGGCAGCGTCGCGCCCGCGGTCGAGAGCGCGTTGTGCACCAGCAGCCGCAGGACGCTGGCTAGGGGCATGCTCGTTTTCCCCTCCAGGGCCTGCGCGACCAGCTCGTGGGTCCGGTTCAGGACAACCTCATTGCGGCACGACTCGTCGCCGCGGAACTGGGCGTCGATGATGCGCTTGAAGCTGGATGGCACGGTTCCCTGCTTCTCCAGGTCTTCAAAGGTCCGCGCCAGCTCGTGGCGCTCGTTGAGAAACGCCAAGGCCGGCTGGTCGCCCGGAAAGGTCGCCAGCATGACGCTCGCCTCGCAGGCACCGAGGAACTCCTGCCACGGCCGCGGAGCGTCCTCCATGTCCTTGAGTCCCAGGATCTGCGCGGCGAACCCCGGGCTGCTGGGGCTGGCCAGACGGAGGTCCGTAGCCGTGCCCGACGCGGCCGCGTCGGCGGCCATCATGGCCAGCAGCGACTGCTCGAAGCCGCGGAAGGCGTGCACGCACGGGCTCTCACACCCGGCGAAGAGCGCGTCGGCCCAGCGCTCCTGGCGCCGGTCGGGGTTGAACCAGATGACGCTCTCGAACTCCTCCTCGAGAGCCGCAATCTGGCGGCTGCGCTGCTGAATCTCATCGAAGCACAGGAGGCCCTGCGAGGTGGGAAACTGATACGACTGGCGAAGCAGCAACCGCACTCGCGGGTGCGAGAGGGCCGCGCCCGCCCAGAGGTACCGGTGCCAGGCGACCAGTGCCTGCATGCGCGGCAAATCGTCCCGGATCATCTTTTCAAAGTGGCTGAAGAGCAGCTCATCCAGGGTCGTGCGGACCTGTTCGAAGCGGCCGTCGCGCGCCAGGTCCTCGCGGCTGGCGGTGGGGGAGCAGTCGGCCAGCTCGAGCACCCCGCGCAGGAAGCTGGCCCACGAGGGCAAGAGCCCCTGGGTCTTGCGGGAGATGACCATGCGGCGGATGGTGGTGGTCAGCACGGCCTCGCCGGCGAACCCCGGCGTCCGTCGCGGCGTGACATAGAGCGTCCCGGCGATCGATGCCGGACGCTCGGTGTGGATCGCGATCACATCGAGTGGCGACTCATCAAAATAGGTGAGGATCTCTTGCTCGATGGCTTCCGGATCGGGAGTCGCGGCGAACCAGGCCGCCTCGATGAGGTTCATCCGCGCCTTGCCGCCGGCGAGGTAGACGGGCACGGGAAGGAAATCCGCGAACTCCTTCACGGCCGCCTCGATCAGCTTCTCGTCTTCCGCGAGCCGTGCGTGCTCGGGCTTCAGGAAGAGCGTGACGGTGGTTCCGGGTTCCTCCCGGTCGGAGGAGGACAGCACGATCTCGGGGCCGTCACCGGCGCTCCAGACCACGCCCTCGGGGGCATCGATCCGGCGGCTCTCCACGACCACTCGGTCAGCCAGCATGAACGCGCTGAAGAGCCCGATGCCGAACAGGCCGATGAGCTCCGCGTCCCCTGACACCCCAGCGCCAGGCGCCGTTTCCAGGCGTGTCCCGCGGATCAGGCCGGTGATTCCCGCTCCCAGCGTGCCCAGGTAGGTCTCGGCTTCATCGGGGCTCAGACCGATGCCGTCGTCGCGGATAACAAGGGTTCGCCGTGACGGATCAGGAAGCAGATCGATCCGCCCGTGATAGCTCAGGTCGACCCGCCGGCGGCGGATGATCGCGTCGTGGGCATTCTGTAGCAGTTCGCGCAGGGCCGCGTCACTCCGGCTGTAGAGTGACTTGCCCATGATCTGGATGATCCCGGCGACATCGACCTTGAACGGGAGACGGCGTGTCCATCGAGCCATGACCGTGGCGCCTTGCTCCCGGAAGGATCATCATCACTGGCGGTGGATCCACAAACACCGCGAACCGGCCTGACGGGGAGCCATCGTCTCGGGAACAGGAGAACCACCAGAAAACGACAGGCACGCAGCCGCCATCATGGATGATCTTACAGAGTTATCCGGCACATTCAAGGCAACCCCGGTCCAGCGAGATCGTACCGCGCTGTCACGCTGGCCGCGGCAAGGCTGGTCTGATAACATCAGGCGCAAGAAAAGGCGATGAGTCATCCTCGAGGAATCATCCGTGTCCGAGTCCACGACCCTCTTCTTCGACGTCGGCGGCGTGATCCTGACCAATGCCTGGGACACGGCCGCACGCGACTGCGTGATCGCGGCTCTGAAGCTGGACCCGCGCGATTTTCACACGCGCCACGGCATGGTCAAGACGGCCTTCGAGACGGGCCGGCTGAGCCTGGATGCCTACATCGAGAAGACCGTCTTCCACACCCGGCGCTCGTTCTCTCCGGAAGATTTCAAGGCGCTCATGTTCGAGCAATCCAGGGTGCTGGGCGAGACGCTCGACTGGGTCCGGTCGCTGGCGGCCACGGACCAGTTCAATCTCTTCACGCTCAACAACGAATCGCGCCAACTGCATGAATACCGGGTGCAAAAATTCGGGCTCTGCGCCATCTTCCGATCGTTCCTCACCTCCTGCTACCTGGGCCAGGTCAAGCCGGACGAGGATCTTTACCGCAATGCGCTGGGCATCGCCGGCTGCGCGGCCCACGCGGGGATCTTCATCGACGATCGGCCCGTGAACGTGGAGACCGCGCGGAAGCTCGGCCTGCGGGCCATCCAGTTTGAAAGCCTTGATCAACTGCGTGCCGCGCTTCGCGAGCTCGGCGTCGACACCTGAGAAACCCTGACCAGTGCCGGGCTGATCGCGGTCGGTCCAGCGCTCATCAAGCAACCCACGGAGTAGACACGCCCATGGCCTCAGAACGGAACGTGAAGCAGCCGGTCAACTCGGCGAAGGACCCGATGGACGCGCTGGCCATCAACACCATTCGCACGCTCTCGATGGACGCTGTCCAGCAGGCGAATTCAGGACATCCGGGAACGCCCATGGCGCTGGCGCCGGTCGCTTACGTGCTCTGGCAGAACCACCTGCGGTTCGACCCCAGCGACCCCGTCTGGCCGAACCGCGATCGGTTCGTGCTCTCCGCCGGGCACGCCTCGATGCTGCTGTACTCGCTGCTGCACCTGACGGGCGTGAAGTCCGTGAACAAGGATTACGAGGTCCTGGGCACCCCTTCGGTCGCGCTGGACGACATCAAGAAGTTCCGGCAGTTGCACAGCAAGTGCCCTGGCCACCCGGAATACCACCTCACCTCGGGCGTGGAGACGACGACCGGCCCGCTGGGTCAGGGTGTGGGCAACTCGGTCGGCATGGCCATCGCCGAGCGCTGGATGGCCAGCTATTTCAACCAGCCCGATTTCGAGGACCTCATCAACTTCCGCGTCTACGCCGTGTGCAGCGACGGCGACATGATGGAGGGCATCTCGCACGAGGCCGCCTCGCTGGCCGGCCATCTCAGGCTTTCCAACCTCTGCTGGATCTACGACAACAACCGCATCACCATCGAGGGCCGCACCGACCTGGCCTTCAGCGAGGATGTCGGCGAACGCTTCATGGGCTACGGCTGGAACGTCACGCGGGTGAGCGACGCCAACGACCTGGAGCTGCTGGAGCGGGCGTATGATTCCTTTCTCGAGACCGATGACCGGCCGACGCTGATCATCGTCGACAGCCACATTGCCTGGGGGTCGCCCCACAAGCAAGACACCCACGGGGCCCACGGCGAGCCCCTGGGCGAGGACGAGGTCCGGCTTACCAAGAAGTTCTACGGATGGCCGGAGGACGCGAAGTTCCTGGTTCCCGACGGCGTCTACGAACACTTCCAGCACGGCATCGGCCAGCGCGGCAAGGAGCTGCGCGACGCCTGGTTCGCCCGGCTGGACGGCTACAAGAAACGCTACCCCCAGCTCGCCCAGCAGCTTTACCAGATGCAGCATCGCCAGCTTCCGGAAGGCTGGGACAAGGACTTGCCCACGTTCCCGGCCGATCCCAAGGGCGTGGCCACGCGGGTTTCCTCGGGCCAGGTGCTCAATGTTCTGGCCCAGCGCATCCCCTGGCTGATCGGGGGCGCCGCCGACCTGGCGCCCTCGACCAGGACCCGGCTCACCTTCGACGGAGCCGGTGACTTCGAGGCCGGTCACTACAACGGCAGGAACTTCCATTTCGGCATCCGCGAGCACGCCATGGGGGCCATCCTCAATGGCATGTCCACCGCCAAGGTCCGCCCGTTCGGGTCGGGATTCCTGATCTTCAGCGATTACGGCCGCGCGCCCATTCGCCTGGCGGCCATCATGGAATTGCCGGTGATCTACGCCTTCACGCACGACTCGATCGGCGTCGGCGAGGACGGCCCGACCCATCAGCCCATCGAGCAGCTTCCCTCGCTGCGCGCCATTCCGGGCCTGGTGGTGATCCGCCCGTGCGACGCCAACGAGGTGGCCGAGGCATGGAAGGTTGTCGCCCAGTTTCGCCACCAGCCGGCCGCCCTCATCCTCAGCCGTCAGAACCTGCCCACGCTGGACCGCGCAAATACGCCTCGGCGGCCGGCCTGGCCCAGGGTGCTTACGTTCTGGCCGATGCCGCCGACGGCAAGCCCGACGTCATCCTCATGGGCACCGGCAGCGAGGTCACGCTCTGCGTCGAAGCCTACGAGAAGCTCACGCAGGAAGGCATCAAGACGCGGGTCGTCAGCATGCCGAGCTGGGAGCTCTTCGACGAGCAGGAGCCGTCCTACCGGGATCACGTCCTGCCGCCCCATGTGAAGGCGCGCGTCTCCGTCGAGCAGGCCTCCACCTTCGGGTGGACCAAGTTCGTGGGCGACCACGGCACGAGCATCGGCATGCGCACCTTCGGCGCCTCGGCCCCGCTCAAGGACCTGCTCGCGGAATTCGGCTTCACGGTCGACCGCGTCGCTCAGGCCGCACGTGAGCAGCTCCAGAAAGGTCCGCGGTGAGTTCACCGCGGCCTTGGCTTCCGCTGCGCGATTCCCCGCGCCGGGCGCTCAGCACCGTGGCGGGCGGCTTCCCACGAAGGCGCTGAGATGGGTGGGCCGGACGAGCAGTTCGTACCCCGCCAGCATCAGGCTGGTGGTGATGCCCAGCACCAGGGCGAACTTCACAGGCGCTGGCGCAGGCAGCGGCGCCAGCAGGATCGGGGTCCAGACCATCAAGGGGAAATGGACCAGGTACAGCCAGTACGAAGCGTCGGCCAGATACCTCAGACCGCGATGGGGACGGTTCAGACCACGCAGGAAGAGCCCGAGCACTCCCAGAACCAGTAGCCAGATCACCAGCGCTCCAGTCATTGCCAGACAGCCCTGCACCGTCAGGCCGATGGGCCAGGTGAAATGGCGCGGCAGTCCCAGGCGGAGAGTCTGGTCGGACGCGAGGCTTGCCTCCGCACCCGGCGGCAAGGCACCGAACGCTTCCGGAGCGATCACCAGAGACCGCAACCACAGGAGTAACCCGGAAAGCGGCACCAGCAAGAGGCCCAGCGCGAGCCTCCGCGGCGCGTGGCGGCCAATCACGGGGAACAGGTGGACGTGCCTGAAGAGCATCCAGCCCACCGCGAAGAATCCCCCGTAAGCCACCAGCGGCACCGGCTCGGGAACGAAGCTCAGGGGCGCTGGGATCAGACCCATGGGGGCGACCAGAAGCGGCAAGGCCGTCACGACGGCGAGCCCCAGCGGAGCCACCCCGGACTGCATCATCCCGCAGAACCGGGCGGAGAACCGCGCCCGGGTCGTTTCCCGGAGCCGCGTCACCCAGCGCACCGCGGGCAAGGCCAGCAGGTAATAGATCAGAAGGTATTCGAGAAACCAGAGGTGTATCGGATTCGGATCCGCATAGGGACCCGTAACGATGAGCGCCCGCGCTGCCGAGGCCCCCGGCGCGGCATGGTGCGCCACCATGGCCTCGGCGTACAAAAATCCGGCCCGCACCAGCGGAAAGGTCACCAGCCAGCCGGCGACGAACGGCAGCAGGATGCGCCGGCAGCGGTCCGCGAGCAAGCCCTGGCTGCCGCGCCGCTCGTGGATCAGAGCGGCGAAGAAGCCGGCAACCAGGAAGAACGCCGGCATGCGGAAGAGTCCCGACGCGGCCATGATCGCGTCGCAAAGTATGCTGGCGCGCGCGTCCTTGAACGGCCAGATCGGGCTGCGCGGCATGTGCGAGTACGACAGCCCCGCATGCAGCAGCAACCCCATGAGCATCATGGCCGCCCGCAGGTTGTCCAGCGCGTGAAAGCGTACGCCGCCCGTGGGCAGGCGCGCCTGCGAGACCTGTATGCGTGGCGACGTGGCGGCTATCACGGGTGCGAGCTTTCGGTCTCGGAGGTTCCGTGAGAGGAGTTCGTGTGCCCGCAAGACCACGGTCCGGACGGGATCTCTGAGTTGTACCCTGGACGAGCGTTCCAGGACAAGAATTCCCGGAGACCTGCGCTCCCTCGGCCAATGCTCTACGCCTTTTCCTCAGGCGGTTCCCAGTGATCACGCGGTGCATGCCACCAGGGTCGCTGGCACCACTTCGAATTCGAGTCTCCATCGAGGAGGGCGGAATGATCATGGTCAGAAGAACAGATCGAGCTTTTCGCAGAGGCGCCGTGGGTTTGTTCGGATTCGGGCTGACCTGCCTGCTGACGGCCGGCCTCGTCAACCTCACTCCTCCGGTGACCCTGGCGGTCCCGTCCCCGCCGGCTGAAGAGTCGCCGGCGCCGGCGCCGAAACCATCACCGCTCACGGCGGAGACGCCCGACCTGGTGGTTCACGAGTGGGGAACCTTCCTGGGGATGAGCGGATCGGACGGCACATCGCTCGAGGGCATGTACCACGAGGAGCATGCACTCCCTGCGTTCGTTCATGCGCGCGGCCGCGATCAACTCCAGATACCCGTCAGCCTGCTCAAGGGCGAGACGCCCGTCATTTACTTTTACACGGGCCGACGGCAGCTCGTCCGCATCGGAGTCCGGTTCCCGCAGGGCGTGTGGACGCACTGGTATCCGCAGGCGGCCCGCGTCGAGCCGTCGCTGGTCGCGCAGGCCGAATCGCCCGACCGCCTGGGGCCGGGCAACATCTGCTGGAACGCGGAGATCCTCCCGGCCGCGGTCGTCGAGTCCCAGAAAAGAACGCAAAACAATGACTCCACCGCGCTGCCCACGACCAGTGCCGACGCACTCTGGAGATATGCCCGGGACGTCGACGCGGCCTATGTTCGGTGTACGAACAGGAGTGCCAGCGCCCCCGAGCTGGAGCGCTTCCTCTTCTACCGCGGACTGGGCCGCGCCCACCTGCCCCTGCGGTTCGAGGCGAAGCGAGGGGGAACCCTGTCGGTTGAGCGCAGCGACTCCGTCCGCGACGGGATCCGCCACCTGTTCGTGCTCCACGTGCAGAACGGGCGCGGGGCGTTTCGTTACCTGTCCGAGATCCGGCCCGGCCAGACCATCGCCGGCGTGATTCCGGGCACGCACGAAATGCGGCCGCTCCCGGAATTCACGCAGGCCGTCGCGCACGATCTGGCCAGCCGGCTGGAGGCATCGGGCCTGTATGCCAGGGAGGCGCAAGCCATGGTCAACACCTGGACGGCAAGCTACTTCCAGACCGAGGGCACCCGTGGGCTCTGTGTGCTGCCCCAGGGCTGGACCGATACGTTCATACCCATGACCGTGGTTCCCAGGCCGAAGCAGGTGGTCCGCGTCATGGTCGGGCGCGTCGAGCTGCTGGACCCGGAGCGCGAACGACTGGCCGAAGCCGCGGTGCGGATGCTGGGCGCCCCCGACGCCGATCGCCGCTTGCAGGCGTTCGAGACCTTGAAAAACGAGGGACGGTACGTCGAGCCGATCCTGCGCAGGGTGGAGCGCACCAGCAGCGATGAAACCGTGCGCGTGCTCTGCCGGCGGCTGCTTCGAACCGGCTTCGTGACCGACCTCCGCTCGGCGCTGCACAGCGCAGCCGATGGCAAGGCCCTGAACGTCGATTCCCGCCTGCTGCGTGCCCATCTCGGCCGCCTGCTGCGTGAGATGGGCCTGGAAAAAGAAGCCAGAAGTGAGGGAGCCGCGATCCTCAGCATGCTGGAACGGACGAGCCAGGAGGCGAGCGGACCGGTCAACCGATACCAGCAGATGTACCTGAAAACCATCCGCGGCGCGGCACTCGAGGCTGGCGGCATCGACCGGTCGGCAGCGAGGGTGTACGGATCCTGCATCGAGGATGAAGTCTCCAATCGCCAGTCCTTTGATGCGGCGACGGTCGCCTGGTACCGCGAATGGTGGGTCGGCCGAGGCTACGGCCGCAGCCTGGTCCGCTCGGGCGAGTCTGAACGCACACTGGCGGAGTCTCCAGTCGGCCCTGGCCTCCCGGCGCGACGATCCGGCAAGTTTGCAGGCCCGGATCATCCGGCTGAAGCTCGCATACCTTCATGACGCGCGCAACGAGCAAGCGCTGGCGGATCGGGCATGGCAGGGTCTGCCGCTGGCAGGGCCCGAGGAACAGGTCGCCTTGCCGCCGCCAATCGGAGGATAGCGAGCGATCCCCAGCGAGCTCTGGGCCGGGGACGGACACGAACCCGCGCAGTACAATCAAGAGCAGCAGCCGGGAGCGGGTCGCGGACCTGCTCCCGCGGCCATTCTGTATTCAGCATCTTCGAGCTGACAGGACGATGACTCCACCGGCCGACTCCGCCTTCGCCAACGAGCTGGACCGCTTCCGCGCGTACCTGATGCTGCTGGCGCGCATTCAGGTCGTTTCCGGACTGCGCGACCGGATCGATCTTTCGGGAGTCGTCCAGCAAACGCTTCTCGAAGCGTTCCAGCAGGAGCGGAGCGCCCCCAGAAAACGCACCGAGAGGGAGATGGCGGCCTGGCTGCGGGCGATCCTCGGCCACAACCTGGCGGACGCCCTCAGGAAGCTGGCTGCCGGCAAGCGCGATATCCGCCGCGATCGCTCGCTTTCGGCGGCCCTCGATGAATCGGCATCACGGCTCGACGCCTTGCTGGCAACCGAGGAGTCCTCGCCCAGCCAGAAGGCCTGCCAGCACGAGCAAAGCGTCCGGCTCGCCGTCGCCCTGGCCGCTCTGCCGGCAAACCAGCGCAGGGCGATCGAGCTGCATTACCTGCAAGGCTGGTCCCTGGCCGACATCACGCGCGAGCTGGACCTTACCAGGGCCGCCGTTGCAGGGTTGTTGCATCGCGGGCTGAAATCCTTGAGAACCAGGCTGGACGAACCCTCAGGGCAATCTTCCACGTGATGGGATCGCGCTTCTGAGCAGTCGTCCCGGCCGCTTCCTTTTCTTGCGTCGGGAGGCAGTTGGCATCATGGCAAGTCTTCCGGCACGGGCAGAGCGCGACGATCCGGAGCGCGAACAGCGGCTCGGCGCTGATCGCCGAGTGCATCGAGGCCATCGAGGCCGGTCGTCCCTTCGACCGCGAACGAGTGCTCGAGCGCGAACCCGAGCTGGCCGCGGAGCTCGCGGCGTTCCTGGACAACCAGGAGCACCTCGGGCGGCTGGCCGGCCTGGGTGGGCCTCGCAACCGGCCCCCAGCAGCCCCCTGCCCCGCGTCGGCGAACGAGGAGACCTACATGGAACCGGCGATCCTGCCTTACCCGGCCGGGCGGGGCGCGCCTCCGGATGGGGCTGGGCAGGCGGTTCATTACTTCGGCGATTATGAGCTCATGCAGGTCATCGCCCAGGGCGGAATGGGCGTCATCTACCGCGCACGTCAGGTCAGCCTGAACCGGCTTCTCGCACTCAAGTTGATCCGCGCCGGCCGTCTTGCCCGCCCGGACGACCTGATCCGGTTCCAGCTCGAGGCCAGGGCCGCGGCGCAGCTCGACCATCCTCACATCGTGCCGATTTACGAGGTCGGCGAGCACGCGGGGCATCCGTACTTCAGCATGAAGCTCGTGGACGGAGGAAACCTCGCCAGTCAGGCCGCGCGGTTCCACGGCCAGCCGCGTGCGGCCGCGCGGCTCATGGCGGCGGTGGCGCGTGCCGTGCACTATGCCCACCAGCACGGGATCCTTCATCGCGACCTCAAGCCCGCGAATATTCTACTGGCGGGGAAGAGCGACGACCCCCCGGATACGCTCTGGCCGATGGTCACCGACTTCGGGCTGGCCAAGCAGGTGGACGCGACGGAGCCGGGCGGATTGACCTCGTCCGGCTCGATCCTCGGAACACCGGGCTACATGGCTCCCGAACAGGCCGAGGGGATGCGGGCCGGCGTGACCACCGCGGCCGATACCTACGCGCTGGGTGCCATCTTTTATGAGCTGCTCACCGGGCGTCCCCCGTTCCGCGCCGATTCGGTGCTCGAGATCCTCCGCCAGGTCCGGGAAGAGGAGCCCCCAAGTCCACGGTCGATCGCGCCGCGCGTCCCGCGCGACCTCGAAACGATCGTTCTCAAATGCCTGGAAAAGAACCCGTCGCAGCGCTATGCCTCGGCCGAGGCACTGGCCGCGGACATCGACCGCTGGCTCGGGGACCTGCCAATCCACGCGCGGCCCGCAACGCCGGTGCGCCGGCTGCTGAAGTCGGCGCGGCGCCGGCCTGCCGCGGCATCGCTCGTCGTGCTCGCCGGACTCTTCAGTCTGGCCACGGCGCTGGCGATCCGCGGTCAACTCGTCTCGGCGAGGCTCCAGAGCGACGTCGTCCAGACCGGCGTGGCGCTCGACCAGGCCACCCACCAGCGCGCCAGGGTCGAGGCGCAACTGGGCGAGATGCAGGACGAGACGTACTTCAAGCAGTTGATCGCAGCGCAGCGAGCGTGGGAGAACAACGATCCGGCGCTTGCCGACGAGCTGCTGGAGCGCTGCCCGGAACGGTTGCGGGAATGGGAGTGGCACCATCTTCGCCGCCGGTTTCATTCCGAGCTGCAAACGATTCACGGACACGACGCAGCGCTTTGCGGTGCCGCGTTCCGGCCGGATGGCAGCTTGCTGACATGCCCGAACGAACCCCGGGGCTTCCGGCTCTGGGAGACGGCTCCGGAAAGCTCCGGCGGCCGGATTCCCGGCCACGAAGGGACGATGTACGGTCTTGCCTTCGATCCGGCCGGAACCCGTATGGCCAGCGCCGAGGCCAGCGGCCTGGTCCGCGTATGGAGCCTCCCCGAAGGCAAGCTCGAGCACGTCTTCCGCGGCCACCGTGGCTGGGCCTGCGCGATCAGCTTCTCGGCGGACTGCCGGATGGCGGCCTCGGCGGGACAGGACGGTGCCGTCCGGGTCTGGTCGTTGTCACCTGGCCAGGCGATCGAGACGGATCGGCCCATGCGAGTCTTGCAGGGCCACAGGGCTCCTGTGCTCGGGGTTGCGTTTCACCCCCAGGGATCGCTGCTGGCGTCGGCCGGACAGGACGGAACCGTCCGCCTCTGGCCCTTGCAGACCGGGGCGCCTGCCGCAAACCGGATTCTTCGGGGCCATGTCCAGGCGGTTCGCTGTGTGGCTTTCCATCCCCGAGGCCACGTGCTCGCATCCGCGGGGGCTGATCGCATGGTGCGGCTCTGGGACCTCTCGACCGGCCGGGAACTGCTGCGGTTCGGCGACTTCGGCAATCGCGTGGACGGCCTTGCGTTCAGCCCCGACGGCAGGACGCTCGCGACGGCCAGCCTGGACCGCTCGGTGCGGCTCTGGGACGCGGAGACCGGCCGGCCCCTGAGAGCCTTTCCCGGCCATGCCGCGCCGGTCTTCAGCGTGATTTTCAGCCCCGACGGCAAGAAGCTGGCCTCTGTCAGCCAGGACCGGACGGTGAAGGTCTGGGACCTGACCGCCGAGCCGGGCGTTCGCGTGCTGAGCAGTCAGCACGAAGCCACGGCACGCCGCTCTGATGATGAGCCGGGCTGTCCAGGCAGCCTGGCGTATCGTCCCGGTGCGGCCGAGCTGGCCGCGCCCGACAGCGACCATGCCCTGGTGATCTGGGATCTGGCCACGGGCAGGGCGCGGCTGGCTCCCCTGGACGGAAGCAAGCCGCTCACCGCCTTTCAGTTCAGCCCCGACGGGCAATGGCTGGCCGCGATCGGCCGGGATCGCAGGCTGCATCTGATGGACGCCCGATCCTTGAGAGAGGAACGGACGCTGGAGGACGAGCGGGGGGGGTTCGCAAGCCTGGCATTCAGCCCCGACGGGTCGATGCTGGCAACAGGAGGCGGCGAGCCGATCCGGCTGCTCCAGAAGCCACGGGGGAAGGAGTCGGGCGGGGTCAACCAACCGCGTCTCGTGCGGCTCTGGGATGCCCGGACAGGCCGGCCCTTGCATTCGCTTCCCGGACATATTGGCTCGGTTCATGCGCTCCGGTTCACACCCGACGGTGCGCGGCTCGTCTCCGCCGGAGACGACGGGATGATCCGGGTCTGGGATCCCCAAACAGGCCGCCTCGAACGCAGCCTGGAAGCGCGCAGGCGCCGGTGCTTGCACTGGCCGTCAGCCCCGGTGGACAGCTTGTCGCGGCTGCGGGCACAGACGGTCGGATCGAGATCCGGGAGCTGCCCGAGGGCCGGGTGGTCGAGACCCTGACGGGCCACGTCAACTGGGTCTTCGACCTGGCGTTTCACCCGGGCGGAGCACGCCTGGCCTCGGCGAGCGGAGATGGCACCGTTCGTCTCTGGAACCTGAAGGGTGGACAGGAAGTCCTGGCCTTGCACGGCCACCGCGCACGCGTTCATGGCGTGGCGTTCAGTCCCGACGGTACTTCCCTGGCTTCCGTGTCCGGTGACGGTGTGGTCCGGATCTGGGAGACGGACTTGCCCTCACCAGCGCTCGGCCAGAGCACACTGCCTCAGGCCGGAGAGGCGCGGTGACCCTGCCCCGCCAGGGGTTCATCGCTGCGCGGCGGGCACGATGGTTCGTCCTGGTCAATCGGGATCCGAGGCACCGTCCGCGGGCAGCGAGGAGGTATCGCCGCCAGCGTCCGCAGCGCGCGGCTGGGCCGATTTCTTGCTGCGGGCGGTGGTGCGAGGCCGAGCGCTCCGCCGGCCCCTGGCGGCAGCCTTGCCGGCGGGTTTTGCCGTCGCATCCGCAACGGGCGGAGCCTCGGCGACCGACGCGTCCAGCTCCAGTTTCTTCAGGTTGAGCTTGCCGGCCTCGGCGTTGAACTCCACCTTGAAATACTTGAAGAACGTCTGGCCCAGCAAAGGATCCACGTCACCCTTCTCCGCGGGCATCACGGCGCATTCCACATTGGGAATGGCGAACTTGCCCACACGCACCGAGGGGATCACCGTATGCTTCGCTTCGACGACCGTGCCGTCCGCCGTCTTGAGCTGGATGGTCGGATCCGTTTTCCTGGTCCGCAGCCCGATGCGGTCGGCGAGTTTGGCCGAAATGGTGGTCAGGCCGGCCCCGGTATCGAAGACCATCTTCGTGGGAACACGGCCCAACGTGGCGTAGACGTGGAAGACGCCGTTCTCGCGATGCAGCGTGATGTTGTCGCTCTGGACGGTCGACTCCGCCTGCTGGAGCAGCTTGATCGCATCTCGGACCTTCACCGACGGCCCCAGCTTCTGCTTGCTCCTGGTGGCCTTGGAAAGCGCGCTGAGGGCCTGGGTGACCTCCTGGTTCCCGGCAAGCTCCTCGTACTTGGCGGTCAGCTCATCGACCGACTTCCGCAGGTCGAAGACCGCCTGCATGAACTTCTCGCGCCGTTCGGCCACCTCGGCGTTGAGCTGAAGTTGCTGGTCCTGGCCCTGGTCGCGCGCTTGCTCTTGAAGGGCGTTCAGCATGTTCACAACCTGGTTGTTCTCTGCCGTCAGGGCATTGCGTTGCTGAGAGAGCTGGTTGCGCTGCATCGTTACGAAGTTGTTGCCTCCGGGAGGCGTGACCAGGGCGTTCAATTCCTGGTCGAGAACCGCGATCTGCTGCCCCAGCGCATTATTTCGCATGCGGAGCGTCTGAAGATCGTTCTTGCGGCCAGCGATTCCCATCGCGAATGCTTGCTGCCGCATCATGCCCTCGGACACCTGGCGGTAAACGCCCCGGGCTGCCGCCAGGTCGCTCAGGACTCCCTTCTCCGCCGAGAGCAACACCCAGGTGGTTCCCGATTTCTCCAGGCCATGGCCCTTGAGCACCTGCTGTGGAGTGTGATCGGCGGCGGCGGGATCCTGACTGTGAGCAACGGTGCCGGCGACGATGAGCAGGCCGAGCGCCGAGGTCATGACGATGCCAGCTCGAGGTGCAACCATGGGAAGTGCTCCCGGAAAGGTGCGACCGGCAATCAGCCAGCGTGGCCGGAGCAGAAAATCGGCCGACTCTCCCACCCGCGATTATAGCGCATCTCCCGGAAAACCAGAAAGAGAGCAGAACGAAGGCGAATCCGTTCGACCCCGTGCACGAGGCAAGCGCACCCGCCGGCCCGGCCCGGCTTGACCCGACCCGGCCGCTCAGCGGCGGTTGCCGGCTCCGCCTCTTTGCGCCTGGAGTTGGAACCTGCTGCGCCCGGCGAATTCCGGCCCGGCACGGCGACGGTGCCCGGGGCGCGGTCTTCTCCCTCGCCGCAGATGCGCGTCACCACGTAGGTGCCGCTCTTGGGATTGCGCTCGATGTCCACGAGTGCCAGGTTGTCGGCGTCTTCCATCAGGTGCGTGAAGCTACGATAGCCGTAGTAGCTCTCGTCGAACGACGGCTTCTTGCGCTTCATCGTGTCCTTGATCATGGACGCGTAAAGCACTTCGTGATTCTCGCGCCGCAGGGCGTTGCACGCCTCCACCAGCAGGCTGAAGACTTCGCGCTGCTTCTCGTTCAGTGTGGGCGGCAGATAGGCATTGAGGTTCGTGGCTAACTGCTGCTCGTTCTGCTCCTGTCTCTCGAGGTCCTCGTAGTAGATGAACTCGTCGCAATTGTCTCGCAGGAGGTCGGACGTGGAACCTTTCATGCCCAGGCCGATCACGTGCTTGCCATTCTCCTTCAGCTTCGAGACCAGCGGCGAGAAGTCCGAATCGCCCGAGACGATCACGAACGTGTCAACGTGCAGCTTGCTCCAGGAGAGATCCAGCGCGTCCACAACCAGGCGGATGTCGGCCGAGTTCTTGCCTGTTTGAGAGCGCTTGGGGATCTCGATCAACTCGATGGCCGACTCATGAAAAGGCGCCGTATAGCTGGGGAACCGGCTCCAGTCCGCATAGGCTTTCTTGACGACCAGCTTCCCCTTCTCGACCAGCCGCTCGAGCACTTTCTGGACCTCGAAGCGAATCTTCCTTTGCCCCTGGAAACCCATCGCCAGGTTTTCCAGGTCGATGAAGACGGCGAGATTTCGTTCGCGTTCGGTTTTTGACATGGATGGAAAGGCTTGCCGCAAATCCTCAGTAGATGGGCAACGGGACTCGGATTCGCACTCCGTCGACAGTCTCCAGATCCGAGGGCGGCGAACCAGAACCCGGTGTGCCCAGGTAATCAACTCATCTGATTCGCAGATTAAGCGAAACCGCCCCCGTCCGCAACCTGGCGGCGACTCACTGCCCAATTCCTGACCGGGTCATCCCGCGATCCAGCGCATCCAGGCTAAACGATTGCTCCACACGTCTATACGGGTGCTGCCACGAAGCGGCCAGCGATGATCCGGATCGAAGCTCCAGCGCGGCCGGCGGCGGATCGTCGCACCAGGCGGGAACCAGCTTCTGGCGTCGCGACTCGTCGGTCTTTACATTTGAGTGGCATTGCGGAATATAGAGAACTAATATCGACTGGGTCAAAGGCGTAGAGACGTCGTGTTTGGCAACAGGAGCGAGCGGGGATAGTTCGGCAACCTTGAACCATGACTGGCAAACCGGCTTCCGCCACCAGTCAACCACTGAACAGGAGAGCGAACGTGGGAAGTGTCTTTCGACAAGCTGGATCCCTCTCATGCAGGCTGCTTGCGGCTCTGGCCGTCATGGCAAGCTGTCAGGCACGAGCCGGCGATGGAGTTCAGCCCACCGCCCAGGCGGCAACCGCGCCGGTGACGGCCCAGCCGCAGACCTCGACCAGCCCGGTTCCCCAGAGCCAGATCGTCTATGAGACCGTCTACGATACCGTGACCGAGCAGGTTCCCGTCACCACCATGGAGACCCGCTATCGCACCGAGTGCAAGACCCAGACCGTCCCGGTCACGCGCACCATCACCGAGCAGGTCCCCGTCACCTCCAACGAGACCCGCTACCGCACTGAATACAAGAACCAGACCGTCCCGGTCACGCGCACCATCACCGAGCAGGTCCCCGTCACCTCCAACGAGACTCGCTATCGCACCGAGTACAAGACCCAGACCGTTCCGGTCACGCGCACCATCACCGAGCAGGTCCCCGTCACCTCCAACGAGACCCGCTACCGCTACGACACCAAAACCCAGACCGTGCCAGAGAAGAAGACCATCGCGGAAATGGTCACCGTCCCCCGGACGTATACCGAGTATGTGCCCCGGCAGCAGACGGTGAACCAGCAGGTGACCCGCACGGTCTACAACCCCGTCACCACCATGCGCAAGCAGCAGCGTGTGATCACGGTTCAGAAGCCGGTCACACGGACCATCATGCAGCCGCAATCCGAGACGGTTCTCACCTCCAGGGTGCAGACCACCATGGTCCCCGAGACCTACACCGAGTGCGTTCCGGTCACGACGATGAAGCAGGTGGTCGAGGAGCAGGGCTGCTATGAAACCCGGGCCGCATCGGTGGCATCGCTGGCTCCGGCCGGAAGCTGCCCGAACACCTGCGCACCTGTGCCTTCATCGTTGCGGCGGAGGCTGCGGCCTGTGTGGCAGCCACAGCGCGGTGGCCCATGGGTACGGAGGAACCACTTGTTCCTACGAGCAGGTCTTCGTCAGTCGACCGGTCGTCCGTCAGGTTCCGGAGACGACCTACGTGAACCAGACCAGGACCCGGATGGTGCCTAGCCAGCAGACGATCCAGGTGCCCGAGACCCGCACGAAGATGGTCCCCGTGACTGTCAACGAGACCGTTTGCGAGCAGCAGGTCCAGGAGTATGAAGCGCCGGTGACCACCATGCAAGCCAGCCAGGTCAGCGAGACCGTGCCGGTGACGACGACCGTGCAAGTGGCCGAGCAGAAGACCGAAATGGTCCAGGTGACTCAGTATCGAGAAGTCACCCAGGACGTGACGCAGCAGGTCTTTGTCCGTGTGCCTTACACGGTGCCCGTCACCGCCTACCAGACGCGGCAGAAACAGGTCACCGAAAACGTCGCACAGCAGGTGGCCGAGCAGGTCCCCTACACCGTGCCGGTGACGACCTACCAGACGCGGCAGAAACAGGTCACTGAAAATGTCACACAGCAGATCGCGACCCAGGTGCCTTACTCGGTGCCGGTGACAACCTACCAGTACCGCACGAAGCAGGTGACGGAGAATGTCACGCAGCAGGTCATGGAGCAGGTCCCGTACACGGTGCCGGTCACCTGCTACACCACCACGACGCGGCAGGTGGCCCGCCAGGTTCCCGTGGTCCGGCAGGTCCTGCCGCCGGCTTCCAGCCAACCTGTGCCTGTGAGCTCGCCCCAGAAGTGATCCATGTTCTTTGTGGGCTGCTGTGTGCAATCTCCACCCACGGAGCGCAACACCAGGCGCGCCATGGGTGGAGATCGCTTGATCGCTTGATCGCCATTGATCGGCGTCTTCACAGGGCGGGACCCCACTGTCCCACAGTCCAAAAAAAAATCCCCGACCCTGTGAGGTCGGGGATTGCACGTTCATGCGGAGCTCAGCAGAACCTCAGACCTTGCGATCCACCGCACCAGCGGGCTTGGGAACCGGAGGAGCCGGTGCGGGGGGAGCCGGCGGAGGCTCTTCCATGGTCGGGGCTGCGGCCGGAGCGGCCGGAGCAGGCGTTGCACCCTGGGCGGCCGGTGTCGCGTAACCCGTCTTGCCAGGAGTAGCCGGCGACTGAGACATGGGATAGGTCTTGGCGGGCGCCGCAGGTGCACCGGCCTGGGCAGCCGGATAGGTCTTGGCCGGAGCCGCCGGAGCCTGCGCCGCCGGATAGGTCTTGCCCGGAGCCGCCGGAGCCTGCGCCGCCGGATAGGTCTTGCCCGGAGCAGCAGGAGCCTGCGCCGCCGGATAGGTCTTGCCCGGAGCGGCAGGGGCCTGCGCCGCAGGGTAGCTCTTGGCCGGAGCCGCCGGAGCCTGCGCCGCAGGGTAGCTCTTGCTCGGAGCAGCTGGGGCCTGCGCCGCCGGATAGCTCTTGCTCGGGGCAGCCGGAGCCTGCGCCGCCGGGTAGCTCTTGCTCGGAGCAGCTGGGGCCTGCGCCGCCGGATAGCTCTTGCTCGGAGCAGCAGGAGCCTGCGCCGCAGGGTAGCTCTTGCTCGGGGCAGCTGGCGTCTGCGCCGCGGGATAGCTCTTGCTCGGAGCAGCAGGAGCCTGCGCCGCGGGATAGCTCTTGGCCGGAGCCGCCGGAGCTTGCGCGGTCGGCATCTGCTTCGACGGGGCCTGAGCGGCCGGCATCTGCTTGGACGGGGCCTGGGCGAATGCCGTGCTGGCCAGCAGCGCTGCGGCAGCCGTACCGATCAAACGAGACTTCACCATAGTTGCGTTCTCCATTGCGAGTACATCATCTCGACCACTGGCTCGAAGCCGCCACACGATAGCGACCTCGACTGGTATGCTCGAGAGACCAAGTATACCAACTGCGAGTTCTGGGGATTCTACGAATTTCTAGTAGAATAAATGGACCCAATTTAGCTGTCCAGAGGCTAGCCGACCTCCATTCTCGTAAAAAAGGGGAAAGGGTGAGATTGCAAGGAATGTGACGGCAACATGGAATCAACGTGATGAGCCAACCTGCTGATCATGGAAGGATCCCGGAAATCATGGCCGCGGCTGGTGGTAAGGGAGCGGTTGGGGGCCCTGTGGACGCGAGCCGCTCTGAGAGCCTCGGGGACGCCCCTTTTCGGTGGGCTTTCCAGATCGCGGCTACCAAGATATAAAGGGTTGTGCGGCAGGCCGTTCTGGCGAGGGCTAGCGCTCGGGGCGGGATTCAGGACCGCGATTACGCGATTCTCTCAATATTGCCTGAACTCAGGTACGAAATCGAGAGGGTGGAATGTTGGATCGAACCGCTCAAGGGAGGGGTGGTTCCATGGCCCTCGGGCGAACCGACTCATCAATGTGCCGCGAGAACACGTCCGGGTGGTGCAGGATCCCTCCGACCGCTGCCGTGGTACTGGCCGTCGCGCTCGGGGTCATCGCTGCACCGGCCACCCTCACCGGCAAGGCCCAGGAAGCTCGCTCCTCCGATGCCGCGACCCAGAAACGGCAGAGGTCTGAAGGTCTGGACTTCGCCCACGGCTTGCTCCGCGAGCGCCGCTTTGATCTGGCGGCACAGGAATACCAGCGCTTCCTTGACACCGGTCCCTCGGGTCGTGACGCGGATGACGCCCGCTTCGGACTGGCCAACGCCTGGCTCTTTCAAGGCCGCTACCGGGAGGCGCGGCAGGCGTTCCGGGAGTTCCTGGAAAAAGCACCCGGTCATCCCCGCGCCCGCACGGCCCAGTATCGTCTGGGGGAACTGGCCTACATGCTGGGCGATCTACGAGCCGCCCGGCTGTCCCTGGAAGCGTTCACCGGGGAGAGCGGCCGGCATCCCAACCTGGAGACCGCGTGGACTTACCTGGGAGACGTCCGCCTGGGCCTTGGCGATCTCCCGGGCGCGGAGGCCTCCTACGAGCGGTCGTTGGCCGATTACCCGCACGGACAGCTTGCCGACCGCGCACGCTTCGGTCTGGGGCGGACTCTCGCGGAGATGGGCGCCGCCGGCCCGGCCGCGAAGATTCTCAACGAGCTGGCCAGGGGCGGTGCGGCCGACTGGGTAGACAGGGCCTGGCTGGAACTGGGCAAGACCCAGGTGGCAGCCGGTCAGTATCAGGCCGCCGTGGCTGCGCTGGAGGAGCTCGAACGTGCAGCGCCCCGGAGCCCATTTCAAGGCGAAGGCCGGCTGCTCCGGGCCGAAGCGCTGGCGCGGCTGGATCGCATCCCGGACGCCGAGAAGCTGCTCAAGGCCCTCATCGAAGGGGGAGCCGAGACCCTGGCGCCCCGCGCCGCCCTGGCGCTGGCAACGCTTGAGGTCGACCACGGACACCCTGACCTGGCCCTGGCAACCGCCGATGATGCGGTGAAGCGGTTCCCTCAGTCGCCCCTGGTTCCGGCGCTGGTCTTTCGCTCGGCCGAAGCACTGCTCCAGCAGAAGCAGCCCGATCCGGCACGCGAACGGTTCCTGCGCGTGGCCCGGTCGTACCCCGAAGACCCCTGGGCTGATGACGCGCTCTGCCGCGCGGCGGCGCTGGCACTCGATGCGGGAGACGCCGCGGCTGCCCTGACGCTCGCTCGCCAGTTCGGCAAGCAGCATGCCACCAGCAAGCTCGCGGCCGAGGTGCGGCTCATCGAGGCCCGGGCCCTGCTGGCCGGCGGCCAGGCCCGGGAAGCCGCCGATCAGCTCGAAGGACTACTCGGCCTGGGCCGGGAGTCCGGACCGCGCGGTAAATCACCCGCCGCGGAGCTGGCTCCGGCAGCGGAGGCCAAGGCGCGGTACGACCTCGCGCTGGCCTACCGCGCCACAGGTCGGGCCAGTCAGGCCGATGCGCTACTGGCGAAGCTGGCGACGGCCTCGGCCACCGGTGCGGTCGGCGTGGACGCCCGCTTTCTGCTGGGGCAGGAAGCCGTCGAGCAGGGTCGCTACTCCGAGGCGGTCGAGCCGCTCCGGCTCTACCTGAAATCGAACCCGCAAGGCGAGGTGGCCGACGCGGCGCTGGCGCACCTGGCTACCGCCGAGGTCGGTTTGCGGCAGCTCGACCTGGCGAGCGACGCGGTGACCCGGCTGGCCCGGGAGTTCCCGGCAAGCCGGCTATTGCCGGAGGCCCGGCTCAGGGTGGCCGAGGCCCTGCTTCGGGCCGGACAGTATCCGCGCGCGGCGGAGTTCTTCCGCCAGATCATCAGTCCCGGGGCAACAGGATCCCCCCAGCCTGCACCGGCCTCCCGCGGCGAGCCGCCTGACGCAGCCAGGGATCGCGCGCTCGTGAACCGGGCCAGGCTCGGGCTGGGCCGCACGTTCCGGCGGCTCGGCAAGCCCGCCGATGCCGCAACCCTCTTCGGACAGTACCTCGATCACGCGGGAGCCGGCCCTGAAGCCCTTGCGGTCGCGCTCGAGCAGGGCGTCGCGCTCGAGGCCGCCGGGTCGACCGACTCGGCTCTCGAGGCCTATTCCCGGCTCATCCGCCAGCACGCCGATGCCGTCGAGGCCCTCCGGGCCAGGCTGGCCATGGCCCGGCTGCTGGACCGGACCGGCCGGTCGGAGCGAGCGGCGCAGAGCTTTCAGGAGGTGCTTTCCGCCGACGCGCAGCGCGCGAAGTTGAAAGGACTGGGCGAAACGCCCGACGGATTGCTTGCCGAGCGCGGCTGGGCACTGGTCCGGGCACGCAAGCCGGCCGAGGCCGACGCCGCCTTCGCCGAGCTGCTCCGGTCGTATGCCGATAGCCCCCACGCAATCGACGCCCGGTTCAACCTGGCGGAATCGGCCAGCGCGGCTGGCCATCCGGACGAGGCCATCCGCCTCTTGACGCCCGTTGTCGAAAACGCCGCGGCCCCTGCGAATGCCCGGAACGGAGCGCAGGGCAAGCCTGCCGGGAAGCGCAACGCGGGCGACGCCGGGGCCGGGTCCGCCTCCGCGGGGATGATGCCCCTGATCCTCTACCGGCTGGGACGCAGCCAGATCGAAACGGGCGACTGGAAGGGCGCGGCAGTCATGCTGGATCGGTTGATTCGTGATTATCCAGGGAGTTCCCGGCTCCGCGAGGCCCGCTTGCTGCGCGCCGAGGCGGCTCTGCATCTCGAGGACTGGACATGCGCCGAGGCGGTCCTCGCCGCGCTCCAGAGCGAGCCGCCGGGAGCGTCGGAGTCCACCGGCTTTGGCCGGCTCGTCCGGGCTCGTCATGTGCAAAGCCTGCTGGGGACGAGGCACTGGCAGCAGGCGCTCGCCGAGGCGAAGCAGCTCGCGGCGGAGCTCCCGGCCGGTGATCCCGCCATCGCCGAGCTCGACTTCGCGCGCGGCCGGGCACTGCTGGGACTGGCCCATCCGCAGGAGGCGCGCCAGGCATTCCAGGCCGTGATTGACGCCCGCAAGGGGGGCGACCTGGCCGCCCAGGCGCATCTCCTGCGCGGCGAGACATTCTTTCACGAGGATCGCCTGCGCAAAGCGCTCACCGAGTTCCTCAAGGTCGATATCCTTTACGACGCCCCCCGCTGGCAGGCAGCCGCACTGCTCGAGGCGGGGAAGGTCTACGAGCGGCTCAGCCAGTGGAGCGATGCCGCTGAAGCGTACGAGCGGCTGCAATCGCGGTTTCAAGGCGATCCGCATGCTCCGGAAGCCGCGTCACGCCTGACCACCGTCCGCAAGCACCAGGCCGATCGGGGTCGTCCACCCGGATAGGGTTCGCGAACAGAACTCACGGCAAGCAAGCGTCCTTTTCTGGGAGGGATCCCGCCGATGCGACGAGACTCGAACGCAGGTCCTACGCCGGTCCGAGGACTGGCCCGGTGGCTCCCGGCGATCATCCTCATCTTGCTGCCCGCAATCCCGCTGCTGGGGCAGGAACCCGATGTGCGGAACGACACACCGCTGATCCAGCCCCCTGCGCGGAACGACACGCCGCCGATTCCGCCCGCTGCGCCGTCGCCCGCGGACCAGGAGCCTGCACCCATGGCCCGGGGAACGCAGGACGCGGCACAGCCTCCGGCGGCTTCGAATGCGGACCTCCGGGCCGTGGAGATGTGGGCCGCGCGGCTGGCCAGCTCGGCGCTGAAGTGGTACCGCGAGACGCCGGCCACGGAGCGAATGTCGTGGGGCGGACTGCTCGCCTGCGCTTTCCTGGGCCTGAGCGTGCTCGGCGAGCGGACCCTGAAGCTCCGGCCGCGGAAGATCGTCCCTGCCGATTTCACTCCTCGGTTCCTCGATCGCTTGTACGAGGGCAAGCTCGACGGCGGCAAGGCGCTCGACTACTGCGAGATGAACCCGAGCCCGGCGGCCCGCGTCGCCCTGGCCGCGGTCAGGCGCTGGGGCCGGCCGGCCGTCGATCTGGAGCGGGCGGTCGCGCTCACGCATCGCACGGAAGCCGAGCTGTTGCGGCGGAACGTGGGAACGCTGCGGCGGATCGCCCGGCTGGCACCGCTGCTCGGCGCGGTAGGGACGCTGCTCGCCATCGCTCACGGGCTGGCTGCCAGCTCCGGGAGCAGAGGCGGCGGACCGAGCGCGGTGATTCTGGCCCCCATCCTGGCCAGTGCCCTCACGCCCGTGATCACCGGCCTCACCACTGCGATCCTCGCGCTGGTGGCCTATGACTCGCTGGCCATCCGGATCGAGCGGCTCAGCGGAGCGCTCGACCGCCTTGGTGCCGAGACGATCGACGCCATTGCGATGGCCACTCAGCCGGCACCCCCGGCGCTCCTGGCGGCATCGCCCGGCACGCGTTCCAGCCGCCCGGACCGCGCTCATCCCGCCGCCGGCTCAGGCCCCACGCGGCAATCCCAGTCCGAGCGGCCCCGCGCCGATATGCCCTCAAGTCGCAAGGCCTCCGGAGATCCTGTCGTCGGCTTCTGAAGAGCTTGTGTGAGCCACCAGCCGATCTCGCCGTCAACCCATCGCATCGTGGGCGAGGGGGACACAGGTGTCAGAAACCGATAAACTAATCATGTTTATACATGAGATATATCAGTTCCCGACATCTGATCGCCTTCACCTGACACCTGATCGCCCTTCCAGGATGCACGCGCGCTCGCGATCACTCTCGTATCGGGCAAGTCATCGTTCCGCTGCGAACGGATTGGCCGGCATGGCCAGGTCCATCAGGACGAGCCGGAACTCCGGGTGGTCGCGCAGGCTGCGGAAGCCGGAGTCCATGTGCAGCTCGGAGAGCAGTGTGGAGGGTGCGTTCGCCGCAGCGCGGCGGAGGGCGTCGAGGGCCAGGCCGGTCTCCCCGGGCGAGGCGGCCGGGTCGAGCTCGGCCAGCAGGGCGTGGGCGCGGGCCCTCCCGAACCAGACCCACTCGAGCGCGTCCGGCAGCCCTTCGTAAAGCTGCACGGAGCGCCGGGCCAGGCGAACCGCCTCTCGGCCGCCGCCCTGGTCGCGGGCGACCGAGGCGAGCTGGCTGAAGGTCCACGCCAGGTTGTCGCGGTAGGAGGGCACGGCCGGGAAGTCCTGGACGAGGCGCTCGAGGATTGCGACCGAGTCGCGGAGCCGCTTCCGGGCCTCCTCCAGGTGGCCCGACTCCCGGAGCACGTTCGCCAGGGCGTTCTGCATGCCCGCGAACCTGGCGGGGATGTCGGGGTCGCCCGGGTTCGCGTGGCGCAGCTCGGAGAACCGCTCGAACGCCCGGCGCCGCGCGGCGCCGGCCTCGTCGGGGAGGCCGGCGCGGCGCGGATCCCCCATTCGTACTGGTCCAGCTCGATCAGCCGCTCCAGGTGCACACGGTCGCCGGGGTTGTCGCGGAGCAGCGCCAGCCGGGCCTCCCGGGCGGACCCGACGAACCGCAGCGCCTCGGCGTCGCGCCCCAGGAAGAACAGGTGCAGGGCGTGCAGGGCCTCGATCCAGGCCCGGTTGCGGCGGCAGCTCAGGGAGTTGGGGTTCGCCCTGGCGTAAGAGAGAGTGAATTCGTGCGCCCGGCCCGACAGCCGCGCCGCGTCCTCGAAACGACGGAGCGGCTGGTGGGCGACCGCCGCGTTGCCGAAGACGCGGACGACCCACTGCCCGGTCGACTCGGTCGTCGGGTCGAGCCTCGCCAGCGCCTCGGCCGACGCGCACGCCTTCGCGTACAGCGCCGCCGCGTCGTCGATCCGCCCGAGCCGCCCGAGCATGCCCGCCCACCCGCCGGTGAACCGGACCAGGGCGACCTGGCGGGCGATGTCGCCGGGCTTCTCGCGGACGAGCTGCTCCTGCAACCGGACGGCGTGCTCGGCGTACCGCACCGCCTCCGCCTGTCGGCCGGGCACCTTCCGGGAGAGCAGGGCGCCAAAAAGTCCTCCACGGTCGCCAGCAGTTGCCTCGCCTCGGCGTCGGAAGGGTCGACCCGGAGCTGAGCCTCGAGCGCCTGGTGTGCGTCGTCGTAGAGGCGGACGGCTTCGGCCAGGCCGCCGGACCCCATGCTCACCAGGCCGGCGAGCCGTAACGCGGCCCTGGCCCGCTCGCGGCGGACGAGGCCGTCGTCGGGGGTCTCCCGGGCCAGGGCGTCGAACAGGGCCAGAGAGCGGCGGTTCAGCGCCACGGCCGGCTCGGCCTGGTCGATCGCGTAGGTGATCTCGGTGAGGTCGCCCAGGGCCCGCGCCAGGGCGAGCCGCGACGTGCGGTCGGGCCGGACCTCCAGCAGCGCTTCCAGCTTCCGGTAGAAGTCGCGCGCCCCCTTCAGGAGCCGGGTGCGGAGGTCCTTCAGGGTGGGCTCCTTGAGCAGGACGTCCTCGCTGACGCCCGTGTAATACGTCCGGATCGCGTCCTGGGCCAGCTCGAACCGCTGCTGGACGCGCAGCTTCTCGGCGGAGAGGTCGGCGTAGGCGGCGGTCAGCTCGACGTTCTTGCGGTCGAGCCGTTGGTTGGCGGCGGCCTGCACCGCGATTGTCGCGGCCGTGCCGCCGACGACCGCCAGCACCACCGACGCGGCCAGCGCCGCGACGGCGGGCTTGCGCTTGCACCAGAGCCAGGCCCGCTCCGCCGCGCCGACGGGCCGGGCGGCGATCGGCCGGCCGTCGAGCCAGCGGTTCAGGTCGTCGGCCAGCGCCTGGGCCGTCGGGTACCGCCGGCGCGTGTCCTTCTCCAGGCACTTCAGGCAGATCGTCTCCAGGTCGCGCGGTGCCTTCGGGTTGGACCGCTGGGGCGGCTCGGGCGGCTGCTCCTTTACCGCCTGCAGCGTCTCGACGACGCTGTCGCCGCCGAATGGCGCCTTGCCGGTCATGAGGGCGTAGAGGACCGAGCCCAGCCCGTAGACGTCGGTGACCGTGGTGACGGCCCCACGCCGGCCGGTCGCCTGCTCGGGCGCCATGTACGCCGGGGTGCCGAGAATGGCGCCGCTGGCGGTGAACTCGACATCGGCCTCGACCTTCTTGGCGAGGCCAAAGTCGGTGACGTGCGGGCGGCCCGAATCGTCGACCAGGACGTTCGCCGGCTTCAGATCGCGGTGCAGGATGCCGCGCGCGTGGGCATGGGCCACGGCCTCGGCCGCCTCGGCCACGAGCCGCGCGGCGGCCCGGGGGTCGTCCCTGTACTGGGCCAGGAGCGGCACGAGGCTGCCGCCGGGGACCAGCTTCATGCTAAAGAAGTGCTGGCCCTCGTGCTCGCCGACCTCGTACACCGGGACGATGCCAGGGTGGTCGAGCAGCGCGACCGACTCGGCCTCGTTGCGGAAGCGGCGCAGCTCCTCGCCGCCGGCAAGCAGCCCGGCCCTGACCATCTTGAGGGCCACCGGCCGGTTCAGGCTGACCTGCCGGGCCTCATAAACGACCCCCATCCCGCCCCGCCCCAGCTCGCGGCGGATCTCGTAATCACCGAAGTAGCGGACGGCCGCTCCGCAGGCCAACCCGTCGCCGTCGGAGGGCGCCGCGCCCTGGGTGACGGAGAGCTCCGACTCGCGCGTGGGCGTCGTGGGCCTGGCGGCGCCGGCCGTCGTGGTGTCGCCGGCGGGTTTTGGGCCCTGGTCCGTCCCGGCCCTGGCGGATAAGAGCTGCGTGCCGGACGATAACAGATGCGCTGCGGTCGCCCCGGTACTCTCGATCTGAGTCGCCTCACCCGCGAGGGCGGGGCGGAGGCCAAGCGCGGCGAGCGCCTCCGCGGGATCGCCGTCGTGGGAGGCGAGAAGCGTGGCGGCCAGGTCGTCGAGCGAGGCGCGGCGGGTCGGGTCGAACGCCCCTTGCTCGACGAGCAGGTCGGCCATCGTGCGGCCCTCATCGTCGGCCCCGGCCCAGGCGGCGAACGTGGCGGCGAACTGGGCACGGCTGATCATCCCGTGCCGGATCGCCAGCAGCCCGAGGAGCAGGTCGCGGGGGGCGTCGTCGCGTCGTGGCATCGGCTCGGCTCCCGGCCCCCGACGGCGTGCGTGGCGATGTGCAGCGACGGCCGGCCCGGCGCTGTTTCAGGACATGCCAGTCAGGGGGTTGTGTGATGATAATCGACCCGAGATGGCAAAAGAAAGTCGATGGGGCGAGAGGTTCACGGCCGTGCCCTGGCCATGAGCTTGCACCGGTGGCCGGATGCGTCCTTGAGCGCAGAGGAAGAACAAAGGTGTCAGGATCCGTTAAACTGACACGTTATAATTCATATGTCGTGGCTATCGGTTCCGGGCACCTTATCGCCTCCACTCGGATCACTGCACTCTCTCGTGATCGTCCCCTGAAGTGCTACCTCGATCGCCTCGAGTAAGCTCGCCATTTCATAAGGCATGGTGATCAAAGCATTGCACCCGGACCTGAATTCCCTTTCACGCGACTTATCATCGGATAGGGATTTCAGGAAAATGACAGGGATCGAGTCAGTCAGGCTGCTCGATCTCACAGTCTTGCAAAGCTCGAGGCCATTGCGATCGGAGCGCATGGGGTTGATGGTGATCAGGTCGAAGCAGTTCTCTCGAAGTTTCGCCGTTGCTTCTTCATCGCTTGATGCAGTTGAGACCGTCTGCCCGGCACGAGCCAAAAAATGGCTCAACAGTCTCTTGTGAATCTCCCCGCATTCGGCGACCAGGAGATTTGCCATCCTTTCCCTGGACCTCTCATTGCTGCGGCGAGAGCGGATCCGTCGGGAATCGATTCGGCTCACGATGGCCGCTCATTCGGCTTGTCTTATGTTCCTGACAGGAGCCCAAAGGAGGAGCCCAAAGGGGACGTTGCTTTTCTCCGGCAGGGAGCCCAAAGGGGGAGCCCAAAGGGGACGTTGCTGAATGCCACAAAGTTAGTCAGAAGTGCTTCATTGGCAACTGTTTGCGGAGTTCGGATCTGGGCCTAGTCATCCGCATGTATTGTTTTGGTCGTCGCTTTACGACTCGGGGCTCGACGCGTCCGCGGCGCAATGGGTTGATGACGATCCGCGCGGGCTCAGAACCCCCTTCGGACCCGATCAGCCAGCGCACCGCGTCGATCAAGCCGATCCGATCTGGATCAACGCCGCGCATGCGTGCCGACTCCAGCATGACCGATCTTACCAGGTTATACGCCAGGCTGAAAATCGCCAGCTCTTTGAGAACCCCTTCGACTGTCTCGCAACGCAGAACATCCATCTTCATGCTAATCTTTATATGACGAAAATTGAGTTCGACTCTCCACCTCTTGTAGTAGAGTTCGGCCAGCTCTGTCGCCGGGTAGGTCGATGCGTCTAACAGAGTCGTGACCAGCGTGATTTCGCGCACCCGATACCCGGGTGTCTCGACCCGGTACCTCAGCCCGTGCACGGTGATCTCGGAGGGCAGCACCTCGAACTCATCCGCCGACATCCACTTCGGATGGGATTTCGATTTAAACCATGTGACAATCTGATCTGCGGTTCCCTGCGCCAACACCCACCGCGAACTCGGCAGACCCTGCGGCCTGGGGTACGGACCCTTCCTCCTGGCCATCGGACGACCCGGCGTGAAATCGACGATCTGCTGCTGGTGCACGCGGAAAACCGCATGCAGACCGCGTTGCAGTAACATTGCCAGATGAGCATACGAGCAAAATCCGCGGTCACCGAGCACGATGTCTCCCGGCTCCAGGCCGTCGGAGATCGGGCCGACCTGGGACATGTCGTGGGTCCGCAAAGGGGCCGTCCTCGAACGCAGCAGCATGCCCGTGGCGACATCGAAGAGGGCCAGCCATTTCGCCACCGGGAAGCCACAGCCCTTGCGTTGACCGCTGGGTTGGCCGAAGTGACGTTGCAGTTCTGGTTGGTCCGGCATGGAGAAGCTGGAGCTGTCGACGACCCAGATTCGGTGCCCGAGCCACCGCGCGCCATCCGAAGCAGTCCGCACGGCGGCAGCGGTCCGCTCCACGAGCCAGTCGAAGACGGCCAGCGGAAGCCGCTTTCGCGCCATGCAGTAGGCGCTGTCGGTGAAGGTCCAAGCGCCGAAGTGCACCACGTGGCGACAGGCCGTGTTGCCATGAAGGACCTGGAGAAGGAACAGATAAATGGTCGTCGCGGGGTCGAGAACGCGATTCCGCCAGCGGTGTTTCGCCTGGCGGCAGGCTTCTTCGATCGTCTCCCGGGACAATCCCGCGGCGATATCTTGGCGCAGTCGATCGAGAATAGGGATGATGCGAGGCGGCATGGGTGGGGCTCCCTCCAGCAACTGTGGGTCCTGGTACTTCCCACAGGATGCCCGGAGCCTCACCCATGGCGCAAGATCAAATGGCACAATTAGTTAAAATTAACTTCGCGGCATTCAGCAATGTCCCCTTTGCGGGCCCCTTTTGCGGGCCCTGACACCTTGTCGCCTTTCAGAAGAATGTCCCCTTCAAACTTCGTCCTACTTCGTCTCTCCTGTCCTGCTCACTGGGGCGCCCGCGCTGCTCTTAAATCCCAGAGAGGCGCGACCATTCTCATCGCTAGTCAGAACGGCCCGTTCCGTCTGGCCACCATCACACAGCGACAGTCGTGGGATACCCCCCTCCTGGACGTTAAGGTGCAGGCGACATGTCTCGCTCACGTCGAGCAGCTTGATAACCGCCGACTTGGCCTCCTCTACGCCAATCTCCACTCTATCTGTCCCCCGTGTGTCTCGCAGAGTGAGACCGGCTTGGCCGTTCGGCCCCACCCTATACTCAGCGCGGGGTTTGAATCTACCCTTGTGATCCCCGACCCCCGAGTATAAGTAGACACCCTCGCTCGTGAGCGTGTTCGTTGTCATCCCATCCTTACTGAGGACGTGGATCATCGGCCGGTTGCTGCTGCGCTCGATACCAATGTCCATCACAACTTGCCCGCTCGCATCCCGAAAGAGAATGTCCTGGGCCTCGATTCGGTCGAATGTCGTAGGCTTGATCGCGCCCATCACAAAAAGCAGAAGGGACGCCACCAGCGAGCCAAATGAAATCAGCCTGTAGGTCCTGCACCGGCACTCGAGAAGGCCTAAGCGCTCAGCCATGTC
Source organism: uncultured Planctomycetaceae bacterium (assembly GCA_963833985.1). Taxonomy (GTDB): domain Bacteria; phylum Planctomycetota; class Planctomycetia; order Isosphaerales; family Isosphaeraceae; genus Aquisphaera. Next base: position 1,900,376 of record CAWIAD010000002.1, on the reverse strand, counting down.
TCGCTCTTCAACTCGGTGAATTCGTGGGTTCATGGTTGTCATTCCCTCGAAAGACGGCTCGTGCCAAGTAGACCAAGCCGGCAACTACTCAATCGGGAACCAGGAGACATTACTGTTCTCCGACGACGATGCCTGGCTCGGAGTTGCCGTCCCCGCGGTCGGAGACCATCTTCCAGGCCAGCCAGCCTGCGGTCCGGGCGCTTCAGACGTCGGAGCCGTAAGGGCGTCCCGTCGCACCCAAATTCGAGTTCTCCCGCTCCAGCTTCGTGCCTCCCAAGCTCTTCCCGACTGCTCTTTATAGGCTTGCGGTTGCGGACGTCGGAGCCGAACCTCCATTCGTCGCCCCTCGAGAGCTGGAGCTCGCCGATCGTGTTGCTCTCGTTATCACAGGCGAACGTGTAGCCGCCGCCGAAGCTCAAGTCGTTCTCGTCGTTGTCGGTCCTCGTGATCACTGAATGTTGAGCCGCGAGGGGACGAGTCACAGAGACCAGATCAGGAGATGCGTCATCGGGACAAGCGCTGAAGCTAAATCCGGGGTCGGCGCCGGTCAAGTGAATCCTGTGGCATGGACCGGTTTTTCTGATCATCACCGAGCCAGCAGAGCTGGGTAGGCCATACCCGCTGTCGCTGGCTCGGTGCGTCGTCACTGCGCTTGACACACCCTACAGTTGTCGGAGGATCTGTAGCCCACAATGTCAGCGCGTCGGCTCGGGTGGTGCGGACAGGAAATCGACGGTGCGGCGAATGCCGGGCAGCAGGTAGCCAGCCGCCGAATAGTGGCCGCAGTCGTACCAGTCGATCGGTGGACGGCCGGCGGCGTTCCAGAGCGCCTGGACCGATGCGGGAGGGATCACCTCGTCCACCTTGCCGGCGATCATCAACAGGTGCTTGCCCGCCAGCCGGTGGGCGTAAGTGAGCGGGTCGAACGGGTCTGTCAGGACCTTCAGGTCGGACACCGTCTTGCCGGCCGCCTGCCAGGCGTCGCGGAACCTGGCCGTCTCGGGCATGCCCCAGAGGATGCGAGAGAGGTCGCCGCCGGCCAGCAGAAAAACGCCGGACGTGACCGCGGGATCCACGGCCGCGACGATTGACGAGACAATCCCGCCCAGGCTGATTCCGGTCACTCCCAGGCGCGTGGGATCCAGGTCGGGACGTACCGCCAGCCACCCCAGGGCGCGGCGCACGTCGCAGACGCCCTGCCGCATGGCAGTCACCGTGCGCTCGATATCGGCCGTGAGGAACTTGCGCGGTACGGGAGCGGGGCCTCCCTTCGGCCTGCGCTCGCCGTAGTACGGCAGCTTCAGGAAAAGTGCCGCGACCCCGCGATCGGCCAGCCTGGCGGCCATGTACCGTGACAGCGGAAAATCAGAACCCAGAATATGCAGCACGACAACGGCGGGCCGGCGGCCGGGAAAGCCGATTGGCTCGAAGAACTCGGCGTGGACGACGTTATTCTCGGCATCCGGCGTGGTGATGGGCGACGGAAAACGCAGCAGCGACACCTTGTACGTCGGTGTCGACATGGCCGGCTCGAGTTCGTACCAGAATGCCTGGTCCTTGAGCCGGAAGAGCTCCGGAACCGATGATTCCTGGGGCGATGTCCGGTACTCGACGATCCGGCGCGGGGAGGGATCCAGAAGCAACAGCCCGCACAGGAATAATGGGTGGATCAGCACCGTCACGCCCCCCGGATGCGGAATACGCCAGCGTACGGCGTTGTTTTCCGTTGCGGCCGCCGTTAGAGTACGGCATCCAACGCCTCGCGGGAAAGGGAGTTCCTGTCGATGATCGACCTGGCTGAACGGGTTCGCCGTCTTGAACCTCGGAACATCTGCATCATCAAGCCGAGCTCGCTCGGAGATGTGGTGCATGCATTACCCATCTTGCCTGGGCTCAAGGCCTTATTCCCGCAGGCCCAGATCACCTGGGTGGTCAGCAGCGCGTTCCAAAGCTTGCTGGATGGACATCCGCTCGTGGATCATGTCATCAGCTACCAGCGCGGGAGATCGGGAATCTCCTCGCGCAGAGCGCAGGCGACGATGGGGTTGTGCGCCCGGCTCCTGGAGAAAGGCTACGATCTGACGGTTGACCTGCAAGGGCTACTGCGCTCCGGACTGATGACGGCCGCGACGCGGGCGCCGGTGCGCGTGGGCATGGCCGATGCACGGGAGGGAGCCCGCTGGCTCTACACGCACCGGGTCGACGCCTCGCGGCGCTCCCTGCATGCGGTCGACCGCATTCGCAAGGTGGCCGCGGCGCTGGGCGTGGAGCGATTCGAGCCGGCGTTCCATCTGCCGATCCAGGAGGCGGACCGGCGCTGGGCCGTCGCCGCCCTGGCGAACGTCCCGCGCCCGCGCGTGGTCCTCAATCCGGGAGCCCGCTGGCTGACGAAGCGCTGGCCAACCCGGCACTTCGCCGAGCCTCGCGCAGCGCACGGCGCATGAGTTCGGGGCCGGGCTGGTATGCGTGGGTGGCCAGGAAGACCGCGGCCTGGCCGACGAGATTGGCAGTGCGCTCGCCCCCATCCCGCTGCTGGACCTGTGCGGCCAGACCACGCTGCCGCAGCTTGCCGCCCTCGCGCAGGAGTCAGACCTGTTCGTCTCCAACGATACGGGTCCTGTCCACCTGGCGGCAGCCGCGGGCGCATCGGTCGTTGGCATTTACACCTGCACCAGCCCGCGACTGACCGGGCCCTACGGTCCGCGCGTTCAGACCATCCAGACCCACGTCTGGTGCGCCGCGAGCCTGCGCAAGCGGTGCAGCCGTCTGGACTGCTTCGCGGAGCTCACTCCCGAGAAGGTCTGGCCGCTGGTGCGCGGCGCCCTCGGCGGCTCGGTGGAATCGGCGGCCTGAGCCAGTCCTGTCGAATAAGCGGCCTTGAGCGGGCGTCTTCCACCGCGGGGGAGATCCATCGCGTGATCCACGGAGCTTGCAGCCATGCGACATGTCAGGCGAAGCGAGCACATTGCCGTCCGGTCCTGGTCATCGCAGTGATCGCGGGCGGACTGATGCTCTTCGGGTGCAAGTTTGCGCCGGCACAGAGCGAGCGGCTGGATGACCCGGAGCCGTCGCAGGCACCGGCCGACCGGGCCATGGAGACGATTGACCTGCTCAGGGGAAGCAAGACCGGCGCCCTGAATGTGGTGGCGCGAGGCCAGGGGCAAGACCGGGTTCGCCTGACCGTCGGCAACCGGACGAGCAAGCGGCTGAATGTGGTTATCCCACCGGGGCTGGTCGCCTCGGCGGCCGCCGGCCAGCGAGGTGGCGGAGGTGCTGGCGGTGGTGGAGGCTTACAGAGCATGGGCCTGGGTATGATCTCCAACCGCCCGGGCAGCTTCGGAGAGTTCCGCCGGCCCGGCGAGTCCGAGCCCCGGCCCGTTGTCAGTACGGACCCGGCTGCACGCCCGTTCCTCACGCTTCCCGCCGGTGAATCGCTGGACGTGCTGGTGCCGGCGGTCTGCCTGAACTATGGATTGCCCACCCCCACCCCGCGCGACCGCTTCACCCTGGTGGACGTTGCGGACTACAGCCCGGATCCCCGGGTCCGCAGGTCGCTGCGCACGCTCTGCCAGATTGGCACCAGCCAGGGAGTGGCCCAGGCCGTGATGTGGAGGGTCTGCAACGACCTCTCGTTCGAGGCCATGGCCGAGCAGGCCGGCAAGGTGATCAATGAGCAGGAAATCGCCCTGGCGGCTCGTTTTGTCTCGGTCCTCGACGGGTCCGAAGGGGCTGAGATCGTCGACGACTCCGCCCTGCTGGAGGATCGCGTGTTCGTCCAGATCGAGGCCCAGGGCACGCTGGCCAGCCGCGCGGCAGCGTTCAGCGGCCAGATGGAAGGCCTCCGCTTGCTTGGGCTTCCGGTGCGGGTCCAGGAGCAGGCCGAGCTGCCGCGGGCCGCGGCGGCGCTCTTCGTCCGGGTACAGCTGGTCGAAGGCAAGAACCGCGAGGTCCGCGGCCGGATCCTGGCCAGCTATTCCACAACTGCGGACCGGTGGATGCCCCTGGGCAAGGCAAGCCTGCTGGATACTCCGCCGGCCGAGGCACTCGACGGTAAGTCGCTGCTGGAGCTGGTGGATCACGCCATGGCCAGCGCGTTCGTGACTGTCAAGCCGGCCCGGCGGAGCGTCGGCAGCACGACGCTCAAGGTGGACAACCGTCTGCCCTTCACGCTCGTGGACGTCACGGTGAAGGCCGGCAACTCGACCGGTGCCCCGCCCGTCCGGTTCCCCGGTCTCGGAATCGGTCCGGCACGTTCGGCCCTCGCACCCATCCAGGCCGTCACGGCCACCATCGACCGCGTGACCCTGAACGGGCTTTGACGAAGATGCCGGGCGGCCGGCTCATGTTCAGTGGAGGGATGCAAGCATCTCGCCGCGTTCCTGCACATCCCGTGCGACCCGACCGAACCTTTCTTGCCCGGCGAGCGTTCTGTTGAGGTTCCCGCAAGGGTTGCTGCCCCTTGCGACGACTTCGAGGTGCTCGCTAAACTGGGGACCGAGTGTCATTTACGCGGCACCGTCGGCGGTCACGCGAATGATCACCTTGGTCGAGCATGGGGTGACGCCCAGGTCCATGGCTCTGGTTCGACGTCGCGTCCAGTTCAGTGGCCGGGTTCAGGGTGTCGGCTTTCGAGCCACTTGCCGCTGGCTGGCCGGCGGCTTCGAGGTGGCCGGCTACGTCCGGAATCTGCCCGATGGCCGCGTGGAATTGCTTGCCGAGGCGGACCCCGCCGAACTGGACAGGTTCCTGGATGCCATCAAGCAAGAGGTGGGTGGACACATTCACGATATGACCGATGACGACGAACCGGCCGGCGACCCGCCCCTGCAAGGGTTCCAGATCCGGTTTTGATGCCGACGCGCGATCAATCACTTTTCTCGAAGGACCGGGGTTTGCCAGAATACGGTTCAAGTAGCACTCATTTACAAAGGGGCAAGAGATTTGTGAAAGACTTGTGCCCACGCGGAGGCATCGTCCCAGGAGGTCGTACGGCGTGTGCGGTTCGGCGCAGGCAAGGCCCTGCCAGCCGGTGGGTTGCGCTACGCTGACCCCATAGCGTCCAACTTAAGGATTCCATTCCAGAAGTTCTGGATCCAAAAGGAGTTGGAATAGGCTGGGCCGTTTCTTCCGACGTTTCTTCTGAGCGACGCTGGCGATCGTCGTGGCCATGTCTCTCAAGGTGCGTATGAGCTCGTCGATGTTATCCAACGCTCGGGTCAGGGATTCCATCCAGTTCCGGATGACGCGGGCCGCTTTCCAGTGGCTGCGGCGGGGATCGGCCGCGTTCGCGGTCAGGAGCAGCCAATGCTGAAGCACCACGCCGATCAGTTTCGCCCAGAACAACGCCAGGCGTTCCATGCTGGTCCAGTGTGCACGCGACTCGGCGAGGTGGTTGTGAGATTTCCAAAGTTTGAACAGCAGTTCGATTTGCCAGCGCGTCCGATACAGGACCACGACCTCTTTCCACGTCAGAAGTGCGGCCAGGCAGTTGGTCAGGAAAATCGTCCAGTCGCACAAGTCCAGATGTTCTTGCGTGGGCACGCGGCCGTGTTTTTGAGCCTTTTCGTAGGCCGCTTGCCGACGTCGGTTCGCCACCTCCGGAGGCACTCGCAAGGCGATCAACCGACATCCCAGACGCTCCGCCGCGCCCACCGCGATCGACACGTCGACCGGCATGCCGGCGGGTTGCCGTCGGAGAAACGCCAGCATCTCCCATCGCCGCCCCTCCGCGTCGAAAACGGCCGTGCCGTGTTGCCAACGCGAAATCCAATAAGCTCCTTGCGCACCGATGGATCGGAACCGCTCCAGGCAAAAGTATCCCAGGTCGCGGAGCGTCAGCGATCCGGAGGCCACTGGTGCGTCCACGTCCACGCTCGTGGCGTCGCTGTGACGACCGGGATGGACCTCCAACTTCTCCAACTGACCGCGGCGCAGTTCCCACGCCACCTGAATTTTCACCGCTGCCTTACCACTGCCCGTTTTGCCACCGCAGCCGGGAAATTCCGCCTCGAATTCGTCGGGCAAGGTCACCGTGGTGCTGTCGGCGATCACGACGGCGGTGAACTTGTCCAGCAGCGCCACGCCGGCCGCCGACGCCTCCACGACGGACTCCAACACGTGTTCCAAACCCGCGCGCAAGTGCGCGACGAGCTTCTCCGAGAACCGCTTTTCGATCGCCTCGGCAGTCACGTTCACACCCAGCAGTGCCGCCGTCGCGACGAAGTCGTTGGTATGGGGGCGAGGCGTCTTCATCACAGTCAGAACCATGGTCTTGAGCAGCGACGCGCCCGAGAATTTTCGTTGCCGCCGGATCACGCCCGTCGCACGACCGATCTCGTCGAGTTTCGAACCCAAGCTCGATTGCAACAACACGGCCACCTTGTTTATGATCCCCAACGGAAGCTCCTTCTTCCAGGACGCGCTTGCTCGATACAACGCGAACTGGATTAAGGACTTCCTTTCTTTTTTCCTAGGCCAAATTCCTTAAGTTGGACGCTATGGGGTTGCGCTACGCTGACCCACCCTACGGTCGGCGCGCCATGGCCATTGTGGGACAATGCCCACGCTCTGCGTGGGAACGAGAAACAAACCTTTGCCTGGACTCAGTTTATCGCTCTCTCGACGGTACCAGGGTTTGCCAGGTTGATGAACGGGCCGACACCGGGCGACCCTATTCCTCTTTCATCCCACACTCCGCGAAGCTCACAACCATGAAATCATTGACGATCGCCTTCGCCACAGCCAAGGAGACGATCCGGCAGCCTGTCTTCTTCGTGATCGCCGTCTTTGCCGGAGCACTTTTGATCTTCACGATCTTCGTGCCCTACTTCACTTTCGGCGAAGACATCAAGATGTACAAGGACACCGGGCTCACCACAATTTCCTTTGCCTGCATGCTGCTATCGCTGTTGACGGCAAGCTCGACGGTGGCGGAGGAGATCGAAGGGAAAACAGCGATCACCCTGCTGTCCAAACCGATCAATCGCCGCCAGTTCATCATCGGCAAGTTCGTGGGTATCGAGCTCGGGGTGCTCGCGCTTTATATCCTGCTCGGCGCCCTCTTTGCGGGGGGGCTCTGGTACAAATACGCTTATGACATGAGGGAGTCCGCGGGTGGTGTGGCGGAAACGTCCAAGCGGATTGCCCAGGTAACGCAGATCTTGCCGGGGCTGGCACTGGGCTTCTTCGAGGTGACCATCCTCACGAGCATCAGCATCGCCATCTCGACGCGTATGCCGATGCTCGTCAACCTGCTCGTTTGCATCATGATCTTCTTCCTCGGACATCTCAGCCCGGTTCTCGTGGAAGTGACGTCACAGAACCAGGTGAACGAGCTGGTCAGCTTCATGGCCCGGTATTTCGCGTGGCTCTTACCCTCGCTGGAGTTCTTCAACGCCGGCCCGTCGATCTCCACAGGCGCGGTGATTCCGTGGTTTGATTACGTCCTCCCGGCATTTGGCTATTGCGTGTTGTACAGTGGAGCAGCCCTGCTCTTCGCATTCCTGCTGTTCGAGGATCGCGACCTGGCCTGATCCGCTGGGCATCGTAGTTGGGGGACCTCACGCATGCAAGCCGATGCGTATCGCCGCGCGCGGGCACTTCTGGGTTCCCATCCAGACCTGATCACCGCCCGGGTTCTGGGTGCCGTACAGTCGTTGCTGCTGCTGGCGCTGCTGGGCACCATGTGCCTGTTCGTGGCGCTCATGGCCTCGCGCGGCGCGGCGCGGTTCCCCAGAGCGGAGGCGCACCGCCTGCCGGCATGGGTCGCCAACCAGGGAGTGCTCGATGGCGACGTGCTGCGGTTCCGGAACACGGGGGTCTTTCCCCTGGTTGCCAACAATCTTCTGTCGGCGAACCCGGTCCATCGCGCCGGCGCCCGGCTGCTCGATTTTATCTCCGCTCTGATCACCCCTTTGCGCAACAACCTGGGTGCGCTCACCACGCTTCTGGCCGTGGGATTGCTGCTCATGCTGGCACTGCTGTTCGTCACGCAGTGGCGCCGTCGCGCCATGGCGCGGGCGGCCACCAACCTGGCGACAACGTTGCGGCACCAGATCCACCGCCAGATGTACCGCCTCGGCCAGTCGTCGCTGCCAACCGAAGGCATCGGGCCGGTCGTGAACATCTGGACCCGTGAAGTCAACGACATCCGCGACGGACTGCTGGCCGATCTGGGCCATACCCCGCGGCTGGAGATCCTGGCGGCTGGCCTGATCCTGATCGCCCTGGTCGCTTCGCCCATCCTGACCATCTTCCTTGGCGCGCTGGGCTTGCTGGTGGGCTACATCTCCCGGCAACTGAATCGGGATGCCCGGCTGGCGCAGGATGCCGCCCTGCGCGACGTCTCGGTGCAGCTTTGCCTGCTGCACGAGGATCTCGGCCTGCTGCGCACCGTGCGGATCCATGGCGCGGAGAACTACGACCGCCAGCGCTTCGACGAGCATCTCGACCGGTTCCGCGAGGCGGATCTGCGGCGCATCGTCACCGAGCCGAAGCTGAACCCGACCACCGCCCTGCTCTACGGAGCGGCGCTGGCGATCGCCCTGGGGCTGCTGGGCTATGTCGTGCTCATCCGCGAGCAGATCTCGATCGCCACCATGCTGGTTCTGCTGGCCTCTCTTGCTGGGCTCTCACATCCGCTGTCCGTCTGGATCGCCACGCGAAAGTCGATTCGCCAGGCGAACCGATCGGCCGCCGGCATCTTTGAATTCCTGGAGCGTTCGCCGGAGCTGCACCAGAACGTGGGCGCCCATTTCCTGGGTGCCATGAAGGAGCAGATCATTCTCGAAGGAGTCACGCTCAAGAGCCGGTCGGGACGGACCCTGCTCGAGAACGTGTCCGCGGAGATTCCGGCCGGCACCCGGACGGTTCTCATGGGGCTGGATGAGGACGGCAAGCAGGCCCTGGCCTGCCTCATTCCACGGCTCACCGATCCCCAGGTGGGTCGCGTCTTGATTGACGGCCACGATCTGCGCGACGTCACGCTGGAATCCGTCCGCGCCCAGGTCGGTCTCGTGCTCCAGGCGGACCTGGTCTTCACCGATTCGGTCATGGTCAACATCGGCATGGGAGATCCGTTCAACAGCTTGCCGCGCGTGATCGAAGCGGCCAAGCTGGCCCACGCGCACCAGTTCATCCAGGACCTTCCCCACGGCTACGACACGATCATTGGCCCGCTGGGCCACTACTTGCGGCCCGACGAGCAGTTCCGGATTGCCCTGGCACGGGCCTACTTGCACGATCCCTCGATCGTGATCGTCGAGGAGCCCGCGGTCACGCTCGACGAGGACGTGCGCCACCTGCTGGATGACACCCTGGCCCGGCTTGCCTTCGGGCGAACGCTGATCCTGCTGCCGCACCGGCTCGCGACGATCCGGTCCGCCGACCAGATCATCCTCCTGCATAACGGCCAGGTGGAAGAGGCGGGAGCACCGGCGCAGCTCCAGACCGAGAGCAAGCTCTACCGTCACCTGCTCTACCTGGAGTTCAACGAGTTCAGCAACGGTGAGCAGCTCGAGGCCGCCCAACTCTCGGCCTGACCGGGCAGCCTCATGGCTGCGGCCGGTTCAGCCGATCGCGGCGCCTAAATAGCTCCCCGTAAGAGGGAAAGTGTGGAATGCCCGCCCTCGGCCGTCCTGAGCCAGCCGAGGGCGGCTGGCCCACATTCCAAGAGGCGAGGATCTATTTAGCAGAAATCATCGACCGTCGGCGTGATCACCAGCTCGGGAACCCGGGCCCGGGGATGAAGCTCGACCAGGAAACGGACGGCGGCCGCAATGTCTTCCGGTTGCAGGATGGCCGCACGCCGCTCCGCCGGAACGGGGACGGGGCGGGCATCGAGGATCGGAGTGTTCACCTCGCCGGGATAAATGACCGTGGAGCGTATTCCCCGCGCGCCTTCCTCACGTCCCAGGCAGATCCCCAGCGCACTCTGGCCGAACTTGGACGCCGAGTAGCCGACGCCGCCCAGCGTGCTGGCGCGGATTCCCGAGATCGAGCAGATCTGGATCACCAGCCCGTTCTTGCGTTCCCGCATCGACGGCAGGACGTTCTGGACCAGGTTGAACGGCCCCGTCAGGTTAACGGCGATCATCCGGTCCCAGTCGTCGGGCGCCAGTGTTTCGAGACTGCGGTTGCGCACGTTCGTGCCCGCGTTGCAGACCAGCAGGTCGATCGAGCCGAATGATTCCAGCACGCGCCGGACCACCGCGGCAGCCGCCTCGCGATCGGCCACGTCGCAAGCCAGCGCCAGGGCGGTCTCCCGGCCCCCGGCCAGTTCGGAGCGGACCCGTTCCAGCTTTTGCAGGTCGCGTCCGACCAGTGCCAGCCGCAGCCCCATCTGATCGAGCGTCCGCGCGATGCCCCTGCCGATTCCACTGCCTGCTCCGGTGATCAGAGCCGTCGTCAACGCCGCGGCCAACGTCCACCTCCCCTCACTGCAAACCCATGCATCGGATCGCCAAAACCGAAAGCCCCGGCGCCCTCCTCGGTGAGGAATGCGCGGGGCTGCTCGGAACCCTGGCGATTGTAACGCATGCGGACTCGCCGTGCGATGACGTCGAGTGCCCGCGGTCAGCGGTGCCGCAGGCGATGCAACCCCGCCAGCTTCACCGCCAGGTGACCGACAGGAAGAATCCTTCCCGCGGGCGACAGGCTGGTGACCTGGGAAGTCGCGTTCCAGATGCGTACCTGGCTGGCGTTGCTCGCCGACGCCTGGCCCGCACCCGTGCTGCCCGCCGCCCAGGCGCTCATGGCTTTGAGCAACGAGTCGTAGCTCTGCTGGGGCATGGAAGGCAACTGCGCTCGGCGGCGCGGTATTTAACGAGCTGACCTGCTGGCCGTTGACGAAGACCTTCACGTTGGAGGAGAGTGTCGAACCGGTCGGAGCGGGAGTCGACTGCGTCCCGGAGGCGGTGGTGGCCGAGGTCGATGTCGAACTCGTGGTCGAAGTCGAAATTGAGGTCGAGGTCGAACTCGTGGTCGAACTCGAACTCGAGGTCGAAGTTGTTGTCGTGGCCGTCGCGGCCGCAGCCGCCGACGTGGGGGCAGGCGTGTACGAGACCGGAGTGGACGTTGCCGTGCTGGTCTGGACTGCGGGGATGGAGACCGTCACTGGCGGCGGTGCGGGCGCGGGCGGAGCCGTGGGCGGCTGTGCCGCGTGGGCCGCGGGAATGAGGGCGGCCGCCTTGGGGATATCGAGCCGGCCGATCGTCAGGCCCGTGACCGGATCATGGATCGGATCCGAGCCCTGCTCCAGCCACTGGGTCACCTGGCCGACGGTCGGCAGGCTGCCGAAACGCGCCTGGTAGATCTGCTGAAGCAGCACGACCGCTCCGCTCACCAGCGGGGTCGCGAAGCTGGTTCCCTCGACCGTGGAATAACCGTTGTCGCCCGTGGGAGCGGTCATGCCCTGACCGGGGGCGGCCAGGTCCGTCATGGTACCCATGCCGATCGTCGGGCCCAGACGCTGAGCGTCCGGCAAGAGCTGATCGCTGGTGTTCGTGGCCGTGACGCTGATGACCCCGGAGATGATCGAGGTGAACCCCTCACCCTGCTGGCCGCTGAAGCTGTTGCCGGTGGCGGAGACCACGGGAATGTTCAGACTGGAGAGCTGACCGATCAGGCTGGTGATCTGCTGTCCGACCCCGCCGTCATAGGCAAACCAGTTCTGCGCGTAATTGCCGCCGTCGGACAGAGACATATTCACAACAGTAATATGATAAGTGCTGTGATTATTGATCACCCACTGGAGGGCATTGGCAATGTTCGTGAGGCTGGCGGTGTTGCTGGAGTCGGTCACCCGCAGCGCGACGATCTTCACTCCGGGCGCAACGCCCAGGTCGTTGGGGGCCTGCGATCCGATCAGCCCGGCGACGGCGGTGCCGTGCTGTGAGCCGGTCGCCATCGGGTCCGGGGAGTTGCTGGCGAAGTTGTAGCCGGCGATCACCTTGGCGTTCGGGCCGTAGCCTGCGCCGAGGGCCGGGTTGTTGTAATCGACGCCGGTGTCGATCACCGCGACGGTCATGCCCGTGCCGTCGACGCTGTATTGCTGGCGGGCCGTGGCGGCACCGATGATCGGATCGAAGGTCGTGGGCGTGCCAGCGACCAGGGTTCCCGCCGGCCGCTCCGGAGCCGATGCCGGCGCTGCCGCGGCCGGAAGCGCGACCTTCAGGTTTGCCCCGCGCGTCAGGAGGCGATGCGCGTGCACCGACTGCGCTGTGTGGGCCGGTTGCCCGGCATGGGCCAGTGGCCCGGCGTGGTTGGCATGGGCCGTGGCCGCGTGCGGAGCGGAGGCCGAAGCGGCAAGGTGGTGCAAGTTTGCGGTGACCCCGGTTGAGAGCAAACAGCGCTCATCAAGATGTTCGAGGTTGGGACGATGTCGACGCAGAGACAGGCGACTGCGGATGCGGTTCTGGGTCCATACCATGAATCGAAACTCCCCAGACGGCCGCCATACCATTGGCTCAGGCCGCCCCGCAAATCGGATGTGAACGCCCCCCGTCCATGGCGTGCGCCGAACGCGGGCCGAATCATTTCGGCCGAGCGCACGGCGCCCGGAGACCCGGCCCAACTGCTGGTCGAGACAGGGTCTACAGAGCGTGTGACAATGTTGTTCGGTTCCAGAAACGGCGGCTGACCGTCGTTCGAGAAGCGCTTGCAGATTCCCAGACGTGCAGGCAATCCGATCACGCCTCTCTCCGCCACCTCCGATCCGCCAGCCTGAGCGCAGAGAATCCACGTCGCTCCGGTACGGGGCAAAAGAGTCTGGGGACACTCTTCCCCCGCTGCCGGCAACGGTGATTCAGCAACGACCTCCTGAGGGAGAGCGGGGCTAGCAGCCTCCGATCCCATCGAACCCGGCCGCCACGCGGCCTGGTCCTCGGCGCGATCCGCTCGCCCCGTTCTGCCCTGCCCCGCCGTGCGGGGAGCGGGCCATCGATGCCTCGGGGAGAGGGCCCTTGCCTGGCTGCCTCGATCGGCCGTTCACTCCGTCTTGTGTCCCTTCATGGGACACTCTAGAGTGTGGGCGACTTTCGACGGCCCTGCCTGAGACCTGTCCTCGGTCAGTGCCCCTTCTATCGGTTCAGCAATCAAGCAAGGTCGCCCCGAAAATGGAAATCATCGCGGTGATCCCGGCTCGTTTCGCTTCCACCCGTTTGCCCGGCAAACCCCTTCTGACCGCCACCGGTAAACCGCTCATCCAGCACGTGGTGGAAGCCGCGCGGCAGGCACAATCACTACAGCGGATCATCGTCGCGACGGACGATCCGCGCATCGCCGACGCCGTCGCCGCCTTCGGCGGTGAATCCATGATGACCCGCGGCGATCATGCCACCGGCACAGACCGCGTGGCCGAGGTTGCCGGCGCATCGAGCGAGCCGACATCATCGTCAACATCCAGGGAGACGAGCCGGAAATCGCCGGTACCACGATCGACCGCCTCGTCGCGCTCCTGGTCCAGGATCCTGACGCGCCCATGGCCACGCTGGCCACGCCCATCCGCGACCCGGCCGTGTACCGCGACCCATCCTGCGTGAAGGTCGTTTGCTCGCGCCGCGGGCGCGCCCTCTATTTCTCGCGCAGCCCGATTCCCTGTCACCGCGACGGACTGCCAGCCAGCGGTACCGCGGGCGGCCCGATCGCGCACCTGCACCTTGGCATCTACGCCTACCGTCGCGAGTTCCTGCTGTCCATCAGCGCCCTGCCGCGATCCGACCTGGAGACCGCCGAGAAACTGGAGCAGCTGCGCGTGCTCGAGGCTGACCATCCCATCGCCATCGCCGTGGTCGAGGAACCCAGCATCGGCATCGACACCCCCGAGGATTACGACCGCTTCGTGGAGCGGTACCGGACGCAGCTCAGGCAGTGAACCTTGCCGGCCGGCCCGCGGAATGGAATGAAGCGGGCGGCTGCCGGTCACGCCGAGCGCGCTTCGTGCTCGCGGGCCAGGCGGTTCTGGAGCAAGGCCATAACAGCGGCTTCCTCGGGGCGCAGGTCGCCGAGCGATTCGTCCATCTCCTCCTTGGTCCTGCGCTTCAGCGACTCGATCATGGAACCGTCCAGGTAGGCGTCGAGGACACTCGGGTGAACATAGCATTTCCGGCAGACCGCCGGGGTGTTGCCCAGCCGCTCGGCCACGCGCTGGATGGCGGAGACGACGTTCTTCTTGGCCTGGGTCTGCGAGTCGAATGCCTCGAATTCCTGGAGCGCCAGGGCCGCCAGCACCGTCCCGGCCCAGGTGCGAAAGTCCTTCGCGGTGAAGTCATGGCCGGTGATCTCGCGCAGGTAGTCGTTGACGGCTTCCGAGTTCAGCTCCTGCACCGTACCGTCCTCGTCGATGTACTCGAAGAGCTTCTGTCCGGGCAGGTCCTGGCAGTGGTTGACGATGCGGGCGAGCCTGCGGTCGGCGATGTCGATCTCGTGGACGATGCCGCTCTTGCCCCGGAACCTGAACCGGACCCTCGAGCCCTCCACCGCGACGTGCCGATTGCGCATGGTGGTCAGGCCGTAGGAGCGGTTGCTGCGGGCGTACTCGTCATTGCCCACGCGGATGAGGGAGAGCTCGAGCAGCCGGACCACGGTGGCAAGCACCTTTTCTCTCGGCAATCCAGGGAGGGCCAGGTCGCGGTCCGTGCGTTCGCGGATCCGCGGCAGCGTCTTGCCGAACGCGATCATGCGGCCGTACTTGTTCTCGTCGCGAACCATACGCCAGCGCGGATGGTAACGGTATTGCTTCCGTCCTTTCTCATCCCGGCCGGTCGCCTGAAGATGGCCCGACGGCAAGGGACAGATCCAGACGTCCTTCCAGGCGGGGGGAATGGCCAGGCTCTTGATCCGGCTCAGGGTCTCGCGCTCGCGAACCGCGTGACCGTCCGAGTCCAGGTAGCGAAAGGCCCTGCCCGATCGCTTGCGTGTGATGCCGGGGTGCGCGTCGCTGGTGTACCGCAGCCCCGCGGCCCGCGCGGCGATGACCGGGTCCGAAACAGGCACCGGAACGTGCGCCTCGGGAAGTTTCTTGCTCATGTCGAAGCCGTTCGCAAACGGGATGCCGGGCAGGCGCGAACGAACTCGTCCGCTGGCACCCGGCGAGCCGTGGCAGCGATCCTGGCATGACGCCGGACGGAAGCCGGCGGAACGGAACGGCATTGGCACGAAAGCTGCATAATGAGAGCCGCACGACGTTTGTGTTGAGCGAGTGATCCAGCTCCTTGACGATCCTCTTCCACTTTCCGGAGATCTCCATGCGCGTCTGGCCTGGTCGACCTTACCCCCTGGGAGCGACCTGGGATGGGGCGGGCGTCAATTTCAGTCTTTTTGCCGAGAACGCGACCAAGGTCGAGCTCTGCCTGTTCAATTCCGCCGATGACGCCAAGGAGTCGGTGACGCTTCCGCTGGCGGAGCAGACGGCGCAGGTGTGGCACAATTACTTTCCCGACATCATTCCCGGGCAACTGTACGGCTATCGCGTCCATGGCCCGTTCGAGCCGCAGAACGGCCAGCGGTTCAACTCCAAAAAGCTCTTGCTCGACCCGTATGCCAAGGCGATCGGCCGGGACCTGACCTGGGACGACTCGCTGTTCGCTTACCAGCTTCAGCACCCCGAGGCCGATCTCACGGTCGACGAGCGCGATAGCGCCCAGTTCGCTCCCCTCGCGGCGGTGGTCGACACCGCGTTCACCTGGGGCGATGACCGTTTGCCGCTCACGCCCTGGCACAAGACCTTCATCTACGAGCTGCACGTCAAGGGATTCACCAAACTGATGCCCGACGTGCCCGAGAAGCTCCGCGGGACCTACGCCGGGCTGGCGTCGGAGGCCGCCATCCAGCACCTCCGCGGCCTGGGCGTCACCGCCGTGGAACTGCTGCCGGTGCATTACCACGTCGACGACCGCTTCTTGACGGACAAGGGGCTGGTCAATTACTGGGGATACAACACGCTTGGCTTCTTCGCGCCGATCCGCGCTATTCGAGCGACGGCAGCCCCGAGGGAACCCTGCGTGAGTTCAAGATGATGGTCCGCTCGCTGCATGCCTCGGGTATCGAGGTGATTCTGGACGTCGTGTACAACCACACGGCGGAGGGGAACCAGCTTGGCCCCACGCTCTCGTTCCGGGGCATCGACAACGCCAGCTACTATCGCCTGGCGCCCGACCCGCGTTATTACATGGATTTCACGGGCTGCGGCAACACGTTCAACATGCGGCATCCGCAGGTGTTGCAGCTCATCATGGACAGCCTGCGCTACTGGGTCGTGGAGATGCACGTTGACGGCTTCCGGTTCGACCTGGCCAGCACCCTGGCCCGCGAGCTCTATGAGGTCGACCGCCTGGGCGCCTTCTTCGACATCATCCATCAGGACCCGATCCTCTCCCAGGTGAAGCTCATCGCCGAACCCTGGGACGTTGGCCCGGGCGGTTACCAGGTGGGCGCGTTTCCGGTGCTCTGGACCGAATGGAACGGCAAATACCGCGACAACGTGCGGCGCTTCTGGAAAGGCGATGGCGGCACGGTCTCGGAATTCGCCACCCGGCTGGCGGGCTCGAGCGACCTCTACCAGCAGACCGGCGCGCCCCCTACGCCAGCATCAACTTCATCACCTGCCACGACGGCTTCAGCCTGCATGACCTCGTCTCCTACAACGACAAGCACAACGAGGCCAACGGCGAAGAGAACCGCGACGGCTCCAACAGCAACGACAGCTGGAACTGCGGGGCGGAGGGGCCGACCGATAACCCGGTGGTGCTGGAAATCCGTCAGCGCCAGAAGCGAAACTTCATGGCCACGCTCATGCTCTCGCAGGGCGTCTCCATGCTGCTGGCCGGCGACGAGATCTGCCACACCCAGAAAGGCAACAACAACGCCTATTGCCAGGACAACGAGCTCACCTGGCTGAACTGGGATCTGAGCGACGAGCAGAAGCAGTTTCTCGAGTTCACCAGGCGCGTCTGCCAGATCTGGCGCGAGCATCCCGTCTTCCAGCGGCGGAAGTTCTTCCAGGGCCGGGCCCTCCGCGGATCGGACATCAAGGACCTGACGTTCCTGGAACCGTCAGGGCAAGAGATGAGCGACGAAGCGTGGGACAGCGGCTTCGTCAAGTGTATCGGCATGCGGCTGGCGGGCGACGTGATCGGCGACGTGGACGAGCGCGGGGAGCCGATCAGGGACGAGACGGCCCTGGTACTCCTGAACGCCCATCATGAAACGATCCCGTTCACGCTACCGAAGACCCAGGACGGGCAGATCTGGGAATGCGAGCTGGATACCGCGAGCGGGGACGACATGCCGTCGCCGAGGCACGGCGGGGACGTCCTGGACCTGCGCGATCGCTCCCTGGTCGTGCTGTTCACGCGCGACGAGGCCGATGGCCGCCAGCCGGCCTCACGCGTCGAGGTGGAATCGCTGCGCCGCGAGGCGCGCAAACCGCAAATGCCCGTGCCCTCCGCCACGCTGCCGCGGCATCGAGACTCCTGAGCGCACAAGGGAGAGACCGTGTCCACCGCCACGAAGCCAGCCGCCGAGCAGGAGGCGCCCGGTGATCACGCCGCCTACGTCGAAGTGCTGCTCTCCGCGGCCCGCGCGGAGATTTGCAGCCGGCGCAGTGTCCCGGAAGCCACCTACCGGATCCAGCTGCACGCCGGATTCCGGTTTGACGATGCCCTGAAGATTGTCCCCTACCTGGCCCGGCTGGGAATCTCCGACTGCTATGCCTCGCCCTACCTGAAAGCCGCTCCGGGCAGCACGCACGGCTACGATATCACCGACCACCGGACGCTCAATCCGGAGATCGGCACGCTCGAGGAGCATTCCGCCTGGGTTCATGCCCTGCGGGAACATGGGCTCGGCCTGGTTCTCGACGTTGTCCCCAACCACATGGGCATCCTGGGTAACGAGAACCCCTGGTGGAACGATGTGCTGGAGAACGGCCAGGCGTCTCCCCACGCGCAGTACTTCGACATCGACTGGCTGGCTCCCACCCGGCCCGAGAACCGCGGCCGGCTCTTGATTCCCATTCTCGGGGACCTCTTCGGGGAAATCCTCGAGCAAGGCGCGCTCCGCGTCGAGCGTGAGGGCGGCGCATTCCATGTGCAGTACCACGACCATCGGTTCCCGCTGGACCCCAGGAGCTACCAGACGATCCTCGAACCGGCGGTCTCGACCGTCAGCGCAGCAATTGGCGCCGATCACCAGGACACGCTGGAGTATCAGAGCATCCTCACCGCGATCCGCAACCTGCCCGAACATACCAGCGGCAGTCCTGCCGGCGTGGCCGAGAGGCATCGTGAAAAGGAAGTCATCAAGCGGCGGATCGGCACGCTCGTCGCCGGCCAGCCGGCCGTGGCCACGGCCATCGACGGCGCGCTTGCGACCCTCAACGGAACTCCCGGAGATCCACGCAGTTTTGACACTCTCGAGGGCCTGCTCGCGGCCCAACCCTACCGGCTGGCGTTCTGGCGCGTCGCTTCCGATGAAATCAACTACCGGAGATTTTTTGATATCTCGGCTCTGGCCGCGCTGCGCAGCGATCGCGAGGACGTGTTCCGTGAGACCCATGCCCTGATCTTCGATATCGTGGCCCGCCAGGGCGCCATCGGGCTGCGCATCGACCATCCTGACGGCCTGCTCGACCCGCAGCAGTATCTGGACCGTCTTCAGGAGGCTTACGTCCTGGCCATCGCGCGCAAGCGGCATGACGAGTCCGGCGATGCGGATCTTCCCGCGTGGGATGAGATCGAGCCGCTGCTGCGCCAGCGGCTGGCGGAGGGCGCCGGCAGCCCGCACGACCAGGACACTCCACCGCTCTACGTGGTCGTCGAGAAGATCCTCGGTTACGACGAGGACTTCCCGGGCGACTGGCGCACCCGCGGCACGTCCGGCTACGAGGCGCTGAACCGGATCAGCGGGCTGTTTGTCGATCCGGCCTCCGCCGCCGAGTTCACGCGCCGCTACCACGACTGGATCGACGACCACACGCCCTACCGCGAGCTGGTGCGTCAGAAGAAGCTGCGCATCCTCGAGGTCTCGCTCGCCAGCGAGCTGCATGTCCTGGCCTACCAGCTTGAGCGGATCGCCCTGCGCGACCGGCGCTCGCGTGATTTCACGCAGAGCGCCTTGCGGCACGTCCTGCGGCAGGTGATCGCCACGTTCCCGGTGTATCGCAGCTACATCACGCCCGGACACCAGAGCAACCAGGATCGGGCCCTGGTGGAGCGCGCGGTTCGACTGGCGATGCGGCTGAACCCGCTCACCAGCCCGGCGATCTTCCGGTTCCTGCGAAATGTCTTGCTGAACCGCTTTGCGGGGGTCGAGGAGCTGCCGCCTGGCGAGCCCGGGCCCGAGGAATTCGCGGGTAAGTTTCAGCAGGTGACCGCCCCGGTCATGGCCAAGGGCCTGGAAGACACCACGTTCTACAACTACAACCGCCTCGTCTCGCTCAACGAGGTGGGAGGCGAACCGGGCCGCTTCGGCGTCACGCCCGATGAGCTTCACCACTGGAGCAGCGAGCGGCGCACGCGCTTTCCGTTCGCCCTCACGCCGCTGTCGACGCACGATACGAAGCGCAGCGAGGACGTGCGCGCCAGGATCAACGTCCTTTCCGAGGTTCCCGCCCGCTGGTTCAGCGCCCTGGAGCGCTGGACTGAACTGAACCAGCGGCACAAGACGCAGATCGACGACAAGGACGCCCCGGATCGTAACGAGGAGAACTTCTTCTACCAGAACCTGCTGGGCGCCTGGCCCCTCGAGGATCTGGATGACGAGGGCTGGTGCGCGTTCTGCCTTCGCATGCGGGCCTACATGGCCAAATCGATTCATGAAGCGAAGCTGCACAGTAGCTGGCTGAACCCGGACTCGGAGTATGACGAGGCGATCGACCGCTTTGTCCACAGAGTGCTGGATCGGGCGGAGGACTCAGCTTTCCTGGACGATTTCCTGCCGTTCCAGCGGTTCATCAGCCATCACGGCATGATCAACTCGCTGGCCCAGACCCTGCTCAAGATCACGCTGCCCGGAGTGCCCGACCTCTACCAGGGCACCGAGCTCTGGGACTTCAGCCTGGTCGATCCGGACAACCGCCGTCCCATTGATTATCCCAGACGCTCGGCGCTGCTCGAGGAGATCACCTCGCATCAGGGCAACCCGGCGGAGCTGGTCCGCGAAATGATGGCGCATCCGGCGGACGGCCGTCTCAAGCTGTATACGCACTGGCGTGCCCTGGAAGCAAGACGGCGGAACCCGGATCTCTTCACCACCGGCGAGTACCTGGCTCTGTCAGGTCATGGCCGTTTCGGGGAATGCTTCTTTGCATTCTTGCGCAGCGACGGCAGGCGCACGGCGATCGTCGCGGTCCCACGGCTGACAACCCGGCTGGACACGGAGTCATCATTCCCGCTCGGAGAGGCCGTCTGGCAGGACACGACCCTGGAAGTGCCCGGCCTCGGCCAGGGTACCACGCTCACGGATGTGTTCAGCGGCAAGAGCGTGGCCGCTGAACAGGTTGGCGGAAAGGTCACCCTGGCAGCCGCCACGCTCTTTGCGGCTTTCCCGATTGCCTTGCTGCTGAGCGAGTGACCTGCGGCGGATGATATCCTGGCTCGCTCGCTCGCGATGCGAAGGGCCGCTACGAGGGCTGTCCGTCGGCGGCTTCACTGCGCTTCCTGCGGACCACCGGGTGAATGTTCTCATCCTCAGGATGAAGCGAACCCATCTCCGATTGATCGGGCCGCGGCTCGGCGGGCCGTGCGGCCAGCACCACGGCACTGTGGCCGGCGAGCCGCCAGGGACGGCCGCAGTCGAGCGGGGCCGCGCTGGAGCCTCCATAACGGGGATGCTCGCTGTACCAGAGGATCGCCCAGTCCATGGACTCCGGTGGAGCGAGCAAGGGTTCGGAGTTCGGCACGGGATAGAGGTCCTGGCCAAGGTTCAAGAGCAGGAGCCGATCGCCGCTCCCTTCGTTGCGGAAGCGAAGCACCAGCGCCCGCGGCCCGAGGACGGCACCATCGATTGTGTCTGACCGCTGGAGGCGGAACGTCGGGTCGTCGCGGCGCAACCTGAGCAGGTCCTGGAACAGCAAGAACACCGGATTGGCGCGGAAGTCTCCGGGCTCGGGAAGCTTCGACTCCTGGAATGCGGCCTGAGAGACCGGGTCCGTGGCAAACGCCTTGAGATCGGGATGGGTCGTGCTGCGGAAGCCCGCCAGCTCCTGGCCCCGGCCCGTGCGGATGGCATCGCCCAGCTCGCCGGCCATATCGCTGAAATAGAGAAATGGCCGGCTGCTGCCAAGCTCCTGGCCCTGGAAAAAGAGTGGCGTTTGCGGTGCCAGCAGCCAGAGCGCCGCGACCGCCCGATAGCACCCCGGGCTGGTCAGGTCCTTGAGCCGGAACCCGCGCGCGGAATTGGCCACCTGATCGTGGTTCTCCAGGTAAGTGACGAATCGCGACGCGGCGATGCCAGTTGTGGGGGTTCCACGCAGCTTCTGCTGCCATTTGCAAAACTGGCCCTGGAACAGGTAGCCCCATTTCACGGCCGAGATCATCTCCTGGACAGTGCCCGAGAAGTCGCAGTAATAGGCCTCCTGGCGGCCGGTCAGCGCCACGCGGGCCGAGTGGTGGAAATCGTCATTCCAGACTCCGTCGAGCCCGTAGCCCTCGTGTTCGAAGTCCCGGACCAGGCGCGCATTCTGCGCCTCGTTCTCGGCAATGAGCAGGACCTGCCGGGAGCCGCCCGCCGCCCGGGCTTCACGGCTGATGGCTGCCAGAATGTGCTCCGGCGAATCGTCGTGGATCGCATGCGTGGCGTCGAGCCGCAGCCCATCGAGGTGAAATTCCGAGATCCAGTAACCGGCGTTCTTGATGAAATACTCCCGCACCGGCCCGTTCTCGGCGCCGTCGAAGTTGAGCGCATCGCCCCAGTCGTTGCCGTGGCGTTCCCGGTGCAAGTAATGCTCGGAGAAGGCGTGGTGATAGCAGCCGTCGGGACCGAAGTGGTTGTAAACCACATCCAGGATCACCCCCAGCCCCAGGCTGTGGGCCCGGTCGACGAATCGCCGCATTTCGTCCGGGGTGCCGTAAACGTGGTAGGGCGCGTACAGGTCGACGCCGTCGTACCCCCAGCCGAACGCTCCACTGAACTCGGCCACCGGCATGACCTCGACCGCCGTGACGCCCAGCTCGACGAGCCGCTCCAGCTCGTCGGCCGCGGATCTCCAGGTGCCCTCATCCGTGAAGGTTCCCAGGTGCAGCTCGTACAGGACCTGGCCTTCCAGCCTGAGGCCCTGCCATTCGTGGTCGTCCCATTCGAAGCATTCGCAGTCGATCACCTGTGATGGCCCGTGCGTGCCCTGGGGCTGGAAGCGTGACGCCGGATCTGGGTAGGAATCAGCGCCGTCGATCCGCAAGCGATAGAGCATTCCGTGGCGCGCGGCAGGAGCGAGCCCAGAGAAGTAGCCGTTCCCTTCGGCCTGGAGTTCCACAGGCCCGGGATCTTCACCCTCGCCCTCAAAGACCACCTCGATCTGCCGGCACCTGGGGGCCCAGACCCGGAAGTGGACGCCGCCGGCCGCCTGGACCTCGGCCCCGATGGGCAGCCTGCGGGACGGCTGATCCTGCTCATGCAGTCCATGACCCGCCGCCTTGGTGGTCGATGAATCCGTGCTCGGAGGGGATGACAAGGGTATTGCTCCTGGGATGTAGAAGAATGCGTACTCCCTGCCGGCGAAGCAGCGGGCGACGAACGGCTCGCCCAAGTCTACTGTTCATGCCCTGCATGCCCGGGCATTCTGCTGCAACTTCTATTCCGGCAACTGATTTGCAGTGCGAGCGCCGTGCCGGCACGTCCCGGCGGGCTGATCCCGGCCAGGCAGACCTGCTCGTCGCGCCGTCATCCGGGCAGCGTCGATGGGACTATCTTAAGCAACTCCGACGATTCTTCCGATAATTCCAAAGGCCATCGTCATGCGGCTGTGATGCCGCCGTTGCTCTGGTCCGTTTCTCGGTTGAGAACCGCCGGAGAACGGGGCCTGGCCGTCGACCCTGAATTGCGGGAGTATGCGATGCCGCGACCCGGCTTTGATTCGAGCCGGAACCGGGCTGGTGCAATGGCCTGCGCGATTGTACTGGCCCTGTTCCGGCTTTCCCTTGTCCACGCCCAGGAGACCCCCATCAGCCCCGCGCCCTATTCAGATACCGGGCTGGCCGAACCGCTGGTGACCCCACCTCAGGCCCTGCCCGCGAACACGCCCGACATCGCCCCACCGGCGCGGCTGTCGGTGCTGGACGTGATCGGCAGGTCGCTCTTTGACGACATCTATTCGGATGAGGCCAAGGCGCGCTGGACACCTCTCTATTTGCGTACATATTTTTCTGACGGATGGAACACGCCCTTCGTGCTGCCGACCTCCAGCAGTGCGGGTGCTCCCCGTCAAGGGTGGGTCGGGGCGTTCGACGGACAGTTCTTCCGTGCCTGGTTCTTCGCGTTTGCCTACGATCAGGGCGTGAACCAGAAAATCGGCAACGGATACGTCGGCCGCTACACGCTCTTCGCTCCCCTGAACCGGCGGCTCGAGTTTCAGATTGATTCCTACTTCATCGTCTCGAACAAGGGCGGCGCAGCAACACCTACCACAGCAACATTGGCGACCAGACCTTCTGGTTGAAGACCCTGCTCTGCGAGACCAAGAACTACGGATACGGGCTGGCACTGGGTTACAACGCGCCCACGGGCCGGACGGAGAACGGGCAAGGTTACAACGCGCTCACGACGTCTTTCCGAGGGTTGTGGTTTCCGTTTGGCGGCATGTGGATGATTCGAGGCGAGACCGGGCCGGTCATCCCGTTTGCCCACACCGGGTACACCCAGTACCAGAACGTTCTCGGGGTCGGCCGATACTTTCCTGGTTCCAAGGACGGCTGGCTCCAGCAAGTGTGGCTCTATCTGGTCGCTACCCAGACGAGCACGGTCGCCGGCACCCCGCGCCACGAGACCGCGTTCACCCTGCTTCCCGGTATGCGTTGCAAGATCCCGGGCCCCGTCGAAAAGATTGGCACGGGACTGTGGTATTTCTTCGCGGACGTGAACGTGCCGATGACCGGCCCCCAGGCGTACAGTTACCAGCCGATCTTCGCCGTCCTGTACGATTACTGAACCGTGTATTGAGCAACCTGAACACGGCCTGCTGGCGACTTCACGAGCCTTCCGGCTGCCAGAGCTTGCGAATCATGGCGTAGCCCACCGGGTCATAGGCTTTCAGTTGTTCGCGGTCGGAGGGCTGATAGTTGCACCTGGCGAAGTACATGCAGGTGACTTCGGCGAAATACTCGAGCTGGTTCACCAGGGCGTAAGCATTCGGGATCGATTTCCCGGTTTCGACGTCCTTGACATTGTGGTAGAGCCCACTGTCACGGGCATTTTCCCAGGCTTGCTGGATGTCCGGCTGATGCTCCGGCCACTGCTCGAGCTGGTACGCATGAGCCAACTCGTGCATCAGGGCCTTCTGGGCCCAGAGGTCGGAGATCCTGGTGTAATTGGGTGCGGAGTAGACGACGATCGCATCACCCCACCGGCTGTCGAGCTCGGGATGGTACTGTGGGGCGGTTTTCTGGAAATACTCCAGGCCGTTCGACTTGCCTCCGCCGTGCGCCTTGGGGCCGTACATCAGAAAGAATCGGATCTTCGCCAGCCGCCTGGCGGCTTTCGGGGGCAGTGCGGCCAGCGCGCGGGAGCGTTCGGCCTGCAATCGGTCCAGTGCCTTCCTGGCAATCTCCGGTGCCTCGGCCTGGAGCTGCTTCTCCACCTGGACAGACATTTCACCCAGACGCACGAGGTTGTACTCCCGAAGAGGCTGCCGGAAGTTGATGCGCTGCGCGGCCAGGGGCTGGGCCCTGGCAGGCAGCGACCCGGCGCCCGGCAGCGCGCCGACTGCCGTCAGAGCACCAGTCATCCAGGCAAGTAGAAGCGGCCGGCCGGGTTTGAAGGCCATCCGCCGCACGCGTGGGCGAATCTCGAGCAAGGTCACGGAAGAGGTCCTGGAGAGGAGGAAGTCCCGGAGCGGAAAGAGTCAGGATCCGCGAGCCGTCAGATCTGGTAGTTCAGGCGATCGGAATAGCCATCGCCGATCGGGACATCGCCCCCTTCCCGATAGCGCAGGCGCGGGCTCTCGATCGTCACGGTGGTGTGCGGCGCGACGCTGCGGGTGAGCCATGCGGACGAGCCGATCACCGAGTGGTGGCCGATGACCGTGTCGCCGCCGAGGATGGTGGCGTTGGCGTAGATCACCACCTCGTCCTCGATCGTGGGGTGCCGCTTGTTGCCGCGGAGAACCTCACCGGTGGCCTCGTCGCGAGGAAAACTCAAAGCACCGAGCGTCACGCCCTGGTAAATCTTCACTCCGTTACCGATCTCGGTCGTCTCGCCGATGACCACACCGGTGCCGTGGTCAATGAAGAAGCGGTGGCCGATTCGCGCACCCGGATGAATGTCGATGCCCGTCTTGCCGTGCGCATACTCGGTCATCATCCGGGGAATGAGCGGGACGCCAAGCTCATAAAGCACATGAGCAAGCCGGTGGACCGCAATCGCCGCCACGCCGGGATAGCAGAAGACGATCTCGTCCAGGCTCCTGGCGGCGGGGTCGCCGTCGTAGGCCGCCTGGGCATCCTCGCTGAGCACCCGGCGCAGCTCCGGCAGCGCGCCGAGAAACTGGATCACGATCTCCTGGGACCTGGCCTCGAAATCGCCGTCGAGGTCCTGGGCGCGGCAGTTGTGCCGAAAGGCCCGGGCGATCTGCTGAGTGAGCCGGTCGTGCAGGCTGTCGATCAGATCCCCCACGTGGTACGCCACGTTTCCCAGATGAAGATTCTGGCGGCGGCCGTAACCGGGGTAAAGCACCTCGCGCAGGTCGGCCATGAGCTCGACGACTTCGCGATAGCTGGGAAGCGGCGAGTGACCCAGGTGGTGGATCGCCCCGCATTCCTCGTACGTCTCCACGAGCCGATCGGTGATCGCCGGGAGCGACTCCTTGAGCCTTGTGTCCGTGGCCATGCGACCTCTTCCCCGGCGGCTTCGGCCGTTCCCCGGGCCCGCGACTCACACATCGGAATCAGCAGGGTCCCCCGGGCGGATCCCGCATACTCTGGTCATCTTAGGGAACGCGTGTCCGGGAATCAATCTTCGCCAGCAGCGCACCAGCGAGCGCGGCCTCTCGAGGATGGACGGGCTTGAACTGAACGGGGCAATCGGCGATCGTGGAGTCTCGCCGGCAGCACGGGTGCATGCGTCCGCTCTTCCCCGCTCGCCAGGCCGGCAGCGAGCGTCGCACAAACGCCTGTTCCCCTCGTCGCTTCAACGGCTGTCGCGCCCATCATGTTGCCCGGACCCGTCTTCTTTCACGAATTGCGAAGCGTGGCCCGGCGCAGGCGCTCGTTCGTGCTGCGCACAGGGCTGGGCCTGTTCATGCTTTACCTCGTGGTCCAGTCGCTTTACGGATGGAGAGGATATTCATACCCGCCGGAGGCGGATCACGAGTACTCCGCCAGCGATCTGGCCTACATGGGAATGAGCCTCTTCAGCTCCGTGATCTGGCTGCAATCGATCGTCATCTTGCTGCTCACTCCCGCGTTCGTGGCTGGAACCATCGCCGAGGACCGCAATCGCAAGGTGCTCACCTACCTGCTGGCCAGCCCGCTCACCGGCGCCGAGATCGTCCTGGGCAAGCTGGCCGCCCGGCTCATCAACCTGGTCATTCTGGTGGCCGTCGGGCTGCCGGTGGTGAGCATCGCCCTGTTTCTGGGAGGCATCGTTCCGGAGCAGGTCTGGCTCTGGTACGGAGCCTCGTTCTCCACGCTCTACCTGGTGGCGGCCCTCTCGATCTTCGCCTCCACGTTCTCCGCGCGGCCCAGGGACGCCATTCTGCGCGCCTACCTAATGGAGCTGGTGTGGCTGCTCTTGCCGTTCTTTGAAGGGCTCTGCGTGTCGGCGGGCGGGACCGTTGCCCGGCTCACGCAGGAGGCGCGCCCGGTCACGGACTGGATCCTCGGCAGCAGCCCCATGTACGTGCTCTACCGGATCCAGATCGGCGCAGGATCATCCCCTCAGGCGATCGCGACACTCGCCCTGTGGCTGATTGCGCTGCAAATCCTTCAAGGAAGCTTGCTGATCGGCTGGTGCACGCTCCGGCTCCGTGCCGTGGAACAGGGCGCACGTCTCTGGGGCCTGCGGTGGCTCAGTACGCGGAGGTCTTTCCAGCCAAGGCGCTTCTTCGCGCGGCGACCCTGCGGCAATGCTCCCATGCTCTGGAAAGAATGCACCGGGTCGCTTTCCAGCCCCAGCCTGATGCGTACCGTCGTTGTCCTGTGCATGGGCCTGGCCGCGATGACTGGCATCGGCTACTGGGCCCTGTACGCAGGCATTCCCGCGTTCGAGGAGCAGCTCGACTACGGCTATGGCGCCACGGCCAGCTACCACGCCCGCGAGACCATGAACGCCGGGCTCAGAAGCTTTACCGCGTGCCTGTACATGCTCACGGCCCTGGTGGTCGGCGCGGGCGCAGCGACCGGAATCACCATGGAGCGCGAAAAGGATTGCTGGACCAGCCTGACAGCCACTCCGCTGGAGGGCGAGGAGATCGTCATCGGCAAGATCGTGGGTGCGCTCTGGCGGGTTCGCTCCTTGCCGGCTCTGATCCTGACACTCTGGTTCCTGGGGCTCGTCTGTGGAGCCGTCCATCCCCTGGGCTTCCTGGCGTCGCTGCTTGCCATCGCGGTCGATCTCACCTTCATCGCCTGCCTGGGCACGTTCGTTTCCCTGCGCATGAAGAGTTCGGCACGGGCTATCGCCACGATCATCGGCATCCTCGTCTTCTTCAATGGCGGCTATCTCTTCTGCTGCATCCCCGCGATGCGGGGCGACGACGCCGTGCTGCTGGCCGCGGGTGTCACGCCGGTGATTGTCACTGCCTCGCTCTTCTCGTTCCGTGAGCTCGAGGACTTCTTGCACGCCGCGTATTCCTATGGACCCAACCGGGGCGTGCTCGTGGTGACCTACCTGGTCAGCATCGCCTTCTACGGCGCCCTGGCGTTCGCGTTCTTCCAGACGTGCCTGAACCGTTTTGACATCGAGGTCGACCGCCCGAGAAGGCCGGACGACTTGGGTCCCGGCGCGGCCAGCCGCGAAGGAATCGAGTTTCAGGACCCGCCCGAAGAATCCACCGTCGAAGGAATCGAGTTCATGCCAGCGGAGGAGGACCGCAAGACGCCACCCACGCCCCCAGAACCGCGGCCGGAGGGCGCCCCATCCGGCACCAAGAATACGGATTGAAACCGCGGGAAAACCATGAAGGACCACGGGAATCGCTCAAGTTCCCGTTCCGGCCGTCCGACAGCCGCGATTGACGCGTCCGGCTATCGGTCGTATCATCCCGCCCGAGCCGGGGCCCGATCGTGGATCCCCCTCGCGCAACTCTCACTTTGAAGAGACGAAATGGAGGTCGTCGCATGAGCAGCGCACTGCAAGGTCTTGCGGTGGTCTTACTTGCCCTGGCCGGCACACCCGAGCCGAAAGAATGTGGGCCGGAGATCACCTATCAGTTTCAGGTCGTGGAGGTGCGCGGCCTCGAGTGGCGGCAGTCGGCGGGCTGCGGGCTCAAGCCGGTCGCCAGCCGGGGCGGCGTCACGGTCTGGACGGCCCCGCGCGACTTCTTCAAGGCACTGCCCGGAGGGTCGACAAAGGACGTTGTGACCGCGCCGCGGATCACCTCCTTTTCCCAGGCCCCGGCGCACTTCACCATCCGCAAGAACCATCCGTTCGTCACCCAGGTCTCCTGGCGTGGTGAGGGCACGCCTCCCCGCCAGACCACCGAGATCGTCCGCGAAGGGATGACCACCACCATCGCCGGTCGCTGCATCGACCAGGGAGTGCTGGCCCAGCTCGTCATCGAGGACACCGACATTCGCTCGGTGCACACGCTGCATGTTCCCGCGCCGGCGCCGCATGCGGCTCGCACGGCCAGCGCCGAGACGGCGAAGGAACCCGCGAACCTCATGATCGTCACGGACGTCCATACGGTTCCGGGAGATGTCGGGGCCACGGGCGCGCTCAGTGCGAATCACATTGTCATTGACCTTGATAAGCCGCTCTCCTTCAAGGATGTCCTGAACTTCTGCGTCCAGAATGGGAGCACCCCGGTCGAGGCGTCCGGCGCCCGTTCCAGGCTCTGACCGAGGTGAAGACCGCGGACGCGGAAACCAAGCAGGCGGGGCTGCACGCCCCGGGTGAAGAGTCCTGCTGCGCCGATGACTGCGGCGGTCGGGCCGAGCGGCATGGATCGCCCATCGCATGCTCGAGCTCGAGCAAGCCCACGGCGACGGCCACTGCCGCGCCCGGAGCCGAGGTGCAGGTTCCCGAGATCGGCCGTGCGGAGATCGCCGGCGAGTGGCTCATCCCGCGCGATGAGATCTTGCTCATCGGCTTCGGTCCACACACGGTCGCCGACAAGGACGGCAAGGCCGTGGTCCGGGAACGGCTGGCACTGATCAGCGCCGAGGAGGTCGTGCAACCGACCGCTTCGGCCAGGGCCGAGTCGCTCGAATTGCCCCGGCCCGTGCCGCGCGTGGCTGTCAGCCCGTCCAGGCTGGCCCTTCCTGCGCTGCCAAGCCGGACGCTGCCGCAGGGCGTCCACGCCGACGGCACGCCCGCGGAACTGCCTCCGCTGCCCGAGGAGGACAAGGCCGACACGTCCGCCGCGGGATCGTCCGATCCGCGTCCCAGCCCCCAGTCGCACAAGCCGCGTCCGGCCCCCGCGGCGCCCGCGAGCTCGGCCACCCGGCCGGCAGCCAAGGCAGACGGCAGGGCCGCCAAGGCCGCCTTCTCGATGGCGAGCAACCTGCTGCGGAACAGCCCGCTGGGCCCCCTGTCGTTCCCCAGCCTCCAGTTCATGATGCCGCTCAAGCCGCTGGCACTGAGACTTCCCTTCAACCAGAAGCTGGAGCTGGAGCTGATCGGCCGCGTCGTGGCCGACCCCGACGCGTCCGCCGAGGACGGCGACAACGGCGAGTGAGCTGACTGTCAGTCCATTCCAGGCAAAGCCCATCGAGCGCCGCGGCGGACTGTTCCTCTTCACAGCGCCGCGGAATATCCCCCGTCCACGGCAATGGCCACGCCGGTGACATAGTCGCTGGCCGAGCTGGACAGCCAGACGGCCGTCCCGGCCATGTCTTCCGGCCTCGCCCAGCGCCCGGCCGCAATCCGGGCCAGCACACGCTCGTGCAGCCCAGGAATCTCCTGCCGCGCCTGCTGCGTCAATTCGGTATCAAACCACCCCGGCAGGATGGCGTTCACCTGGATGTTGTCCACCGCCCAGGCCAGCGCCAGGCTCCTGGTCAACTGCACGATCCCTCCCTTGCTGCTGGCGTAGGCGACCGCGAAGCTGGAGCCAAAGATCGAGGTCATGCTCCCCGTGTTGATGATCTTGCCACGGCCACCGCGCTTCATGACGGGATAGACGGCGCGGGACATCAGGAACGCGCTCGTGAGGTTCGTTTCCAGCACGCGTGACCATTCCTGGACGTCGAGGTCCTGGGGCGGCTTGCGGATGTTGATGCCCGCGTTGTTGAACAGGATGTCGATACGGCCGAACGCCGCGTGAGCCTCGGCGACCGCCCGGTCCACCTCATCGGGCCTGGACACGTCGGCCGTGATGGCCAGGGTTCGCGCGCCGGTATCCGCGGCGACCTCCCCTGCCGCCTGCCGCGACTTGGCCTCGTTCCGACCCAGGACGGCCACGGCAGCCCCGGCCTCGGCCAGGCCGCGGGCGATCCCCAGACCAATGCCGCCGTTGCCGCCGGTCACGATGGCCACCTTGCCCGTCAAGTCGAATGGGTTCGCCACGGTCTGGCTCTCCGGCGCGGCGCAGCCCGCCGTCTCATGCGGCCACCCGCGCTTACCGGGGGCTGCCCTTCCAGAACATCAACTTGCCGATCCGCTCGCGACCGAGCAGCCCCAGCGGGGGAATTCCCAGCCGGTTCCTGATGTAAACCTGCGGCCGCAGGCCGTCGTGCATGCCGATCACGCTACCGTCGGCAATGTGCATGGAGCAGGCGGGCTCCAGCTTTCGAAGCTGGTCCAGCAGCAGGAAATCCTGCACGTACATCACTTCATGCGATGCGCCTTCCTTCATGGTGATGATCTGCTCGTAAGCCCGCAGCGCCAGCGCCGTGCGGACCGTGAAGTTGCCGGTCGTCACCTGTCCGGGCCCCAGCGCCGCGATCGGCAGGCCGGGCGGCGGGATCACGCGGTTGCGGTAATAGTTGGGAGAGAGCAAGAGGTCCGGAGAGCCGGACGCCCGCAGGCTCCTGGCGATCAACTCCAGTGCGTTCTTCACGAAGTAGTCATCGTCGTCCCAGAACACGGCGTACGGCGGTGCGCCGGCCTGGACCGCGTGCCGCAGGCCTTCCAGCCTGGGCGTCACGCCGAAGTCATTGCCGCGGGCACTCGTCTCCAGGTAGCCGATGCGTGCATCGGCCGCGGACAGGCGGCCCATGAGCTTGCCGGTGTCGGGGTTGGCCCCGTCATGCACCACCAGCAGCTTCCAGTGGGGATAGGCCTGCGACCGCACCTGCTTCACGAACCGGGCCAGCAGCGCTTCGCGGTGATAGGTGGGCGTGACGATCAGGAACTCGGTCTGCGCTGGCTCACCGCCCATGTGTCCGGTTCTCTCGCTGCGAGTCGTTCAGGAATGCGTCCTTCAAGCGACAGGGCGTGCCGCGCGGCTCCCCCGTGTCTCCGCAGGCCCCGGCTCCGCCCTTGGCCCCCGGCGCCGGCGCGGCTCACTCCGCCCACTGAAGGATAGCACCGGTATCCGCGCTGGTCGCCATGCTGGCGTACCGTGCCAGCCAGCCGGTCTTGAATCGCCGCGGGCGCGGCGACCAGTTCTTCCGGCGCGCGGCCAGCTCATCGTCCGAGAGGCGCACCGAGAGCGTCCCGGCGTGGATGTCGATATCGATGATGTCGCCGTCTTGCAGCAGGGCGATCGGACCGCCGACGGCCGCCTCCGGGCTCACATGGCCGATCGAGGCGCCGGCGGTCCCGCCGGAGAACCGACCATCGGTGATCAGGGCGCAGCGGTCGTCCAGACCGACGCCCTTCAGCGCGGTGGTCGGCGCCAGCATCTCCTGCATGCCCGGGCCGCCCCTCGGCCCTTCGTACCGGATCACCACCACATCACCCGGCTTGACCTTGTCGAAGACGATGCCGTTGTAGGCGTCCATCTCGCTCTCGAAGATCACGGCGGGCCCCGAATGGCGGTACATCGACGGCTTGACCCCGGCCGTCTTGATGACGGCTCCGCGGGGTGCGAGGTTGCCCCGCAGCATGTTCAGACCGCCGGTCTTCGAATAGGCGCTGGCGACGGGGCGGATCACGTCCTGGGGAGCGAAGCCGTCGTTCGGCTCGGACCCATTGCCTGAGGAATCACCGCTGCCGCCGGCGGGACCCTGATCCTCGCCTTCAGAGTCCAGCAGGGCCAGTCCGGCGGCCTGCGAGCCGGCGGCCACACTGGGCACGGTCCATGCCTGGCTGGTCCGCTCACGGCCCGGCCGGACGTCCGCGAGAATCTTCGCCGCCTTGCTGCTGGACGGGTTGCGGATGTCGTACTCGGCGATGTTCTCTCCCAGCGTCTTGCCGGTCACGGTCATGCAGGAGAGGTCGAGCAGGCCCGGGCAGCCCCGCGCGATCTCGCCCAGGATCGTATGAATTCCTCCGGCCCGGGCCACGTCCTCGATGTGGTACTGGCTGGACGGGCTGACCTTGCAGATATTCGGCGTCTGCTTGCTCAGCTCGTCGATCCGCTCGAGCGAGTATGGCACGCCGGCCTCGTGAGCAATCGCCAGGATGTGCAGGACCGTGTTGGTACTGCCGCCCATCGCCATATCGAGGACCATGGCGTTGTCGAACGCCGCGGCCGAGGCGATCTCGCGCGGCAGCAGGCTGTGGCCGGGACCGACCTTGCCAAACTGCCGGGCCATCTCCACAACCCTGCGAGACGCCTGCTCATAGAGCGTCTTGCGGTCCGCCGACGTGGCCAGGATGGTGCCGTTGCCGGGCAGCGCCATGCCAATCGCCTCCGCCAGGCAGTTCATGCTGTTGGCCGTGAACATCCCCGAACAACTGCCGCAGGTGGGGCACGCGGCCTTCTCGATCTCGTCCAGCTCCGCCTCCGTCAGCTTGCCGCTGGCCTTCTGCACGCCCGCCACGAACGCATCGATGAGATCGACTGTCTTGCCGCTGGCCGTCCGGCCGGCCTCCATCGGCCCGCCCGAGACGAACACCGTCGGCACGTTCACCCGCATTGCACCCATGAACATGCCGGGTACAATTTTGTCGCAATTGGGAATGCAAATCATGCCATCAAACATGTGTGCCTGGATCATCGTCTCCACGGAGTCCGCGATCAGCTCGCGCGAGGGGAGCGAGTACTTCATCCCATCGTGCCCCATGGCGATCCCGTCATCCACCCCGATGGTATTGAACAGGAAGGGCACCCCGCCGGCGGCCCGGACGCATTCCTTCACGTAGTTGCCCACGGCCTGCAAGTGGACATGACCGGGAATGATGTCCACGTGGCTGTTGCAAACCGCAATGAAGGGCTTGGCCCAGTCTTCTTCGCCCACCCCCGTGGCCCGCAGCAGACTGCGGTGTGCGGCCCTGGCGTCGCCCTGCTTGATCGTGTCGGAACGCATGCTCGATGCCTCGTCCGGAATGAGAACCGCGGTGATCCAGATCCATGGTAGCAAACGCCCCGGCGGCATCCAAGGTAAGCGAGATCGCCGGGACCCGCTCACTTCCAGACGAAGTGACCGATCATCAGCCCCGCCAGAAAGGCCATGGGAAGCGCAAGAAGCACCAGTAGCGACCATGCCAGCACCGTCGCGGGTTGCAGCACGACTTCGCTGACGGGTTGCATGGGACGGCCCGGCAGCAATCGCCCCGACGTCTCCACATGGATCGGCGGTAGGACGGCATCTCCCGCAGCCGCAAGGAGCTGCGGCTCGGGCGGTGGATTCGGAGAGAACGCGAGTGTTGCGGCCCTCGGTGCCTCCGGGGCCGGAGCCGCGGGGGGTTCCTCGGGGAGAACCGGTGCAGCCTGGGATGCCGGAGCCGACTGCGCAAATAGGCGCTCAGCGCCGCCGAATCGACTTCAGGTTCGGCTGAGGGCGATCCGGCCGATGGAACGGATGGGGTGGTGCTCGGGCCGGTGTTGATCACGAGGTCGGCGAATTCCGCCTCGACCCGGATATCCTCGGGACGGAGTGCCGCAAGCTCGTCGGGGATGGCCGCCGCAATCTCCTCCATGAACGAGGGGAGCGCGGGTTTGGATTGCGCGGCTGGCGGCGCTGGTGCGCGCAACCGGGTTCGGGCTCCGGCTCCGGCCAGCGGACGACGGGGCGGGACGCGCGGGTTCGGACGTGGCCGGCTGTTCCTCCGGGTGAGGGACCTTCAGCTCGGCGCCGCACCTGGGGCAGGAAATGACCGTCCCGATTCTCCGGAACGACGCTCCGAGCAGCTGCCGGCAGTTGGTGCAGCGAAATCGGAATGATTCCTCGGCCATGGCTGGGCATTCTCCTCATCTGTGCTTCGGCCTGGCGCCGCTTACCGCGTCTTGATGATTCCAGCCTACGCGGAGCCGCCCGGGCATGCCACACCGCGCCGCGTGCCGGGCGCAAGCGGCTCCGGCGGCGAGCCGGCTGCCGGCGGACGACCCTCCGCGCAACCACGCCGTCTTGACCTTATCGGCGGGACTGTCACAATTGGCATGCGAGCGGAAGACGCTTCACGTGCTGCGAAATGGGTAGGCTCATGCGGGCAGCGGGCTTGCGAGCCGGTCGGTTCCTCGACAGGCCGGTGCCGGTCGCAGCGCGACGCAAGGGTGGTGCCGGGGAGAAAGCGACGTGATCACCGTGAGCAAGACATCGCGACCTCGGGCCGGCCGTTTACTGTGCCTGAGCCTGCTGGTCCAGCTCTGCGCGGCGTGGGCCGGAGGCCGGGCAGACACCATCACTCTGAAAAACGGCATGATCTACCTGTCCCAGGGAACCCCGGACAGAGACGGCACCCTGATCTTCCTCTGGGACGGTCTGAAGAAGACCGTCTTCAATAACTCGAAGATCGTCAAGATGGAGGGCGACAACACCTACCGCACCGGCGAGAAGTTCCGGCTGGTCCAGCCCCTGGAGGTTCACGCCGGCAGGATGCCCTCGGAAGTGCTCAGCGTCCAGGCCGGCTCCTGGAACGAGAAGGGCCGCAGGTCGTTCCGCTACGTCGGCTCGCGAGCGCCCGGGCCCACCACGATGGAACAGGCCATCATCGAGCTCGGGCCGCATGTCACGAAATATCGCGGCGTGGACGGCTTCTGGCTGGGCCAGGTGGTGACCAGCCAGATTCCCCGGACGGTGGTGACCAGCCTGCTCGCGCGCGTGGAGCAGCACGACCAGTCCGAACGCGAGCGCGCGGTCCGCTTTCTCATGGACGCGGGCTACTATCCCGAAGCCCGCGAGGCGCTGGACCGGATCATCCATGATTTTCCCCAGTCCGACCTGCGCGAGCGGGCCGCGGGAGCGAAGACCTACATCATCCAGGCGCAGGCCAACCAGCTCCGGGCCGAGGTGGATGTGCGCCGCAAGGCTCAGCAGTATCAGCAGGCGTACGCGATCCTCAAGAGCTTCAAGGAGAAAGAGATCGCCACGGAACTGTTCCTGGACGTCCGCGCGGTGATTCGCCGCGAGGATGAGCAGCGCGCCAGCGACCTGGCACTGGCGACGGACCTTCGAAAACTGGAGGGAAAGCTCTCGGCCGCGGACCGCTCACTCTGGAAGAAGCGCGTCGCGGAGGCCATGAAGGCGATCGAGCAGGCCCCCGATGCCGTCCGCGACCGTTTCCTGGCCTGGCGGAAAGCCCGCACCGAGCGGGGCACGACCGACCCGCAGCGGTTCGCCCTGGCCATGTCCGGATACGTCGCGGGCAGCGACGCGGCGGTTCCCGACATGAGTATCGCCGACACGCTCTGGCAGGCGCGCGATCTGATACATGATTATCTCGCGGGCTCCGGTGCCACGGGGCGAGAGAACATCCTGGCGAAGCTCGAGGAGCTGAACTGGCCCACCGACGACGTCGCGCAAGAAGGATATCACAAGCTGGATCTCGCCACCCGGATCAGCCAGCTCATGCCGCCCCCGCTCGCGGATCCGGCGGAGGGGCCGGAGAAAACCTTGCTGCGCAAGCTCCTGGAGGATGAAAACCAGGAACCCACCGAGTACGCGGTGCGGCTGCCTCCGGAGTACCATCCGCTGCGCTCCTATCCCGCCATCATCGCATGCCATTCCGGCCAGGGGCCGCAGGCCGCCGTGGACGGCTGGGCCGCCGAGGCAGCGCGGCGCGGTTATATCGTGATCGCGCCGGAGTACAACATCTCCGGCCAGCCGCACGACTATCGCTACACCCCCAGCGAACACGCCGCCGTGGAACTGGCCCTGCGCGACGCGCGCAGGCGGTACGCCATCGACAGCGACCGCGTCTTCATCGCCGGCCAGCTTACCGGCGGCAACATGGCCTGGGACATGGCGCTGGGACATCCCGACCTGTTCGCCGGAGCGGTCGTCGCCTCGGGCTTTCCCGCGAAGTACGTCCCCCGCTACCTCCCGCACCACGAACGCATGCCGCTCTACTTCGTGGTCGGCGACCTGGCGCCCGCCTCCAGCGAGATCATCTTCGGCACCTACCTCAAGCCGCTGATGCTCAAGACCTGGGACGTGACCTACGTCGAGTATTACCATCGAGGCCTGGAAGAATTCCCCGAGGAGATCCCCACGTTCTTCGACTGGATGGACCGGCATCGTCGCGAGCCCGCTCCCAAGGCATTCGACGCCGTGACCGCCCGACTGTGCGACGCCCGGTTCTACGGCGTGGTCGTGCACGACTTCGTACGCGGCCGGTCCATGGCCCCCGAAGCCGTGGAGATCCTTGGCCAGAACCTGAACCCTGCCACCATCAAGATGAAGTCCAGCACGCAGGGCAATCTGCTCAACCTCAGGCTGAACGGGCTGGCGCGGGTGGATATCTGGGTCAGCCCCCGAATGATCGACTTCAAGCGCAAGGTGGAAGTTCGTATCAACGAACGCCCGCGCTACAAGGGTGCGGTCAAGCTCACGCTCGACGCGTTCCTGGAAGATCTCCGGCTCCGCGGTGATCGCCAGCAAGTGTACTGGATGAAGGTGCCCGTGGGCTGAGCCGGAAATGGCACGGCCGCCAGGATGAGGTCCGCGCGCCGCACCCGGATTCCACCCTCTGCATTCCACCATCTGGCTCGCCTCTCCGCGTTCCGCATGTGAGTGAGTCTCCATGGCCGATCCCCAAACTCCCGAGTGGGTGCGCGACGCAATCTTCTACCAGATCTTCCCCGACCGCTTCGCGCAGCGT
Organism: uncultured Planctomycetaceae bacterium; assembly: GCA_963833985.1. Lineage (GTDB taxonomy): Bacteria > Planctomycetota > Planctomycetia > Isosphaerales > Isosphaeraceae > Aquisphaera. Next base: position 1,862,918 of record CAWIAD010000002.1, on the reverse strand, counting down.
GGCCGTTCCCAAGCCCGGGCATCTCGACGACTGGGGGGCACCCCCCACCTACCATGGCTACCAGGGCGGCGACCTCGTCGGTGTGGTGGAACACCTGGACTATCTTCAGGACCTGGGCATCAACGCCATCTACTTCACGCCGGTCTTCCAGTCGGCCTCGAACCACCGCTACCACACGCATGATTACGAGAAGGTCGACCCGATGCTCGGCGGCAATCCCGCCCTGCGCAGGCTGGTCGACGAGGCCCATGCGCGGGGGATCCGGGTCGTCCTCGACGGCGTGTTCAACCATGCCAGCCGGGGGTTCTTCCAGTTCCATGACATCATGGAGAACGGGCCGAACTCGGCCTATCTCGACTGGTTTCACGTCAGCGTCTTTCCGCTCAACGCCTATGACCCGGACAAGAAGCCGAACTACGGGGCCTGGTGGGGCCTGCCCGCCTTGCCCAAGTTCAATACCGGCAGCCCCGAGGTTCGCGAGTTTCTCTGGAGGATCGGCCGCCAGTGGATCGATTTCGGCATCGACGGCTGGCGGCTCGACGTGCCCAACGAGATTGACGACGACTCATTCTGGCGCGAGTTCCGGGTGCGGGTGAAGGCAGGCAATCCCCACGCCTACATCGTGGGCGAGGTCTGGACCGACGCCGTACGCTGGCTCAAGGGCGACATGTGGGACGCGGTGATGAACTATCACTTCACACGCGCCTGCATTGCTTTCTTCATTGGCACCGAGGTGGACGAGGCCGAACTGCGCCACACCTGCCTGCATCCCGCCGGGCCGTCCGGCGGAGAGGCGTTCGCCGCGGCCATCAGGCGGCTCAATGGTCTCTATCCGCAGGCAATCACCGCCGTGATGCTCAACCTGCTGGGCAGTCACGACATGGCCAGGTTCCTGACGCTGGCCGGGGGAGACCAGACGGCCCTGCGGCTGGCGACGACCTTCCAGATGACCTATTCCGGCGCTCCGTCTGTTTACTACGGTGACGAGATCGGCTTGCGGGGCGGCCACGACCCGGCCAATCGCGGCGCCTTCCCCTGGCACCGTCCCGAGAACTGGGACCACGCGCTGCTTCATGAATTCCAGCGTCTCATCGCCCTGCGCCGGGCTCGTCCGGCCCTGCGACGAGGCACCTACACCATCCTGGCGGCCGGTCCCCAGCACTTCGCCCACGCACGTCAGCTGGGCGAGGAAACGCTGATCGCCGTGTTCAATACGGCCCGATCGAACAGCCGGCTCCATCTTCCGGTGCAAGGTCTGGTTGCGGACGGCACCATCCTGGAAGATGTATGGACGCGCCAGGGGGGCCGGGTTCGGGAGGGCCAGTTCCCCGTCGAGCTTCCGCCCCGCTCGAGCGTCGTCCTGGCCACACCGCAGCTGTCGTGAGCACTGGCAGACCCAGACCCGTCCGACCAACCCCGGGGCCCCGGCGATGACCGTGCACCGAGCCCCTCCCCGCTGGCGTCTTCCCGAAGGCGTCAACGTGCCGCTCTGGGAGTACACACACACGCCTCGCTTGGCCGTCGAGGAAGACGCCTACTTCGCAGGCCATCCACTCTTCGAGATCGACGCGGAGATTCTTGACGCGCGCTTCACGCAGCCCGGCCGGCTGGTCGATCTGGGCTGCGGTGCCGGGCGGCACGCCTTGCGCTTCGCCGGCAAGGGGTTCTCGGTGGTCGCCGTCGATCTCTCGCGTCCCATGCTCCAGACAGTCCAGCGCAAGGCTGCGAATCCGCAGACTCTGCCATCGCTGCATGTCTTGCAGGCGAACCTCTGCCACCTGGGGTGCCTGGCCAGCGGCTCGTTCGACTACGCCCTGTCGATGTTCAGCACTCTGGGCATGATCCGCGGCCGGACGTCCCGGCAGCGAGCCCTGCACGAGACCGCCCGGCTGCTGCGACCCGGCGGACGGCTGGCCCTGCACGCGCACAATCTCTGGCTCAATCTCCGGGACCCGCAGGGCCGGCTCTGGCTGCTCGGCCAGTTCGGCAAGGCCCTGCGGATGGAAGCCGGCGTGGGCGACCGGCGGATGACCTACCGCGGCATTCCCGGCATGGAGGTCCACCTCTACCGCTGGGCCGAGCTGAAACGCGAGTTCCGCGGCGCAGGGCTGAAGATCACCGAGGTGATCCCCCTCGAGGACGTCTCGTACCGGCCGATCGTCCACCCCGGCCTTCTGCACAGCGTGCGTGCCGGCGGCTGGATCGTCATCGCGCGCAAGCCGTGATCCGCAAGCAGAAACGCCGGCGCCCGGCGGCCGCAAGCCCCTGGCGCTCCAACGCACGCGGCCACGGCGCCGAGGCCGTGGGGACCGATACACGCGGCCTCGGGCGGACAGGGGCTGGGAGCCCGATACACGCGGCCACGGCCGTAAGGCCGTGGTTTTCTACTGGCGAAGCCTCCAACCTCGGGCGTGAGCCCGACCTACCCGCTCCCGCAGCCCGACCTACCCGCTCCCGCAGCCCGACCTACACGCTCCCCTGGCCTGACCTGCTCCCCTACCCTCACCCCGACCTGCTGTCTGAGGGCGTTCTCACTCCGCTTCATCGTCCACCGTATCGCTTGACAGCAGGAACCGATCCACCTCGTCCATGTAGCTCTCCAGCGCGCGCAGGTCATGCTTCTCGTCCTGCCGGCCGAGGTAGGCCAGGATGGCGAAGACCGGCTTGTCGCCCAGGCTCTCGACGTGATAGCCGGTGGCCCAGAGATGCCGCAGGCCGAGACGATGACCCAGCTCCGGGAATCGCTCGAAGGCGTTCCTGCTGGTTGTGGATTTGATCCAGCTCATGACCTGGGCGGGCGACTGGCTGGGCCGGAGACGCAGGCAGAGGTGCACGTGATTGACGGCGATGGCAAGGCCGAGCCGCTTCACATGTTTCTCCCGGCAGATCGATTCGACCTCATCGACCAGGAAGGGCGTCAAGACCGGCCCGAGGAGCTTGCGGTTGTACTTCGTGCGCCAGACGAAATGATAGTCGAGCTTGTAGTGCGTGTGCCCTCCGATCTCGTAGCGAGTCACCTCATGGTGATGCTCGATGAGGCAGGTGGTGGTGTAGCGCGGACGCATGGTCGGGATTCCATGGAAAAGAGTCGGGATCACGGCAGAGAAGGAGGTCGGGATCACGCCGGCAGCACAGGTCGGGATCACATCGGCACTGTAGGTCGGGATCACGTCGGCACTGTAGGTCGGGATCACGTCGGCGGTGTAGGTCGGGCTCACGCCCGAGGTTGGAGGCTTCGCCCGTCCGAACCATGCCCTCACGGGCATGGTCACTTCGCTCACCATCCTCATGATCCACGGACGTGGGCACGGACGCCAGGCCGTGGGGCCCGATACACCCGGCCGCGGCCCCCCGAGGCCGTGGGGCCCGATACACACGGCCACAGCCGGACAGGGGCTGGAAGCCCGAGACACGCGGCCACGGCACACAGGCCACGGCGCTCGGCACACGCGGCCACGGCCGTAAGGCCGTGGTTTTCTACTGGCGAAGCCCCCAACCTCGGGCGTGAGCCCGACCTACCCGCTCCCGCAGCCCGACCTACCCGCCTCCGCAGCCCGACCTACCCGCCTCCGCAGCCCGACCTACCCGCTCCCGCAGCCCGACCTACCCGCCTCCGCAGCCCGACCTGCTGCCCTACTGTCAGCCGCGCCTCAGCTCATCAGATCCCCAGCTCATCCCGCACGGCCGTGAACGCCTCGATGGCGAACTCGAGGTCCGCGTGGCTGTGCGCGGCCGACACCTGCACGCGCACGCGCGCTTTGCCCTGGGGGACCACGGGGTAGGAGAAGCCGACGGCGTAGACACCGCGTTCCAGCAGCAGGTCGGCCATGCGGCCGGCCAGCGCGGCGTCGCCGATCATGATGGGCGTGATCGGGTGCTCGCCCGGAACGATCTGGAACTTGCGGCGTGTCATCTCCGCGCGAAAGAATTGCGTGTTCTCCGCCAGCCGGTCGCGCAGCTCGGTGGAGCGCCGGCAGATCTCGATCGCCTTCAGCGAGGCGCCCAGAATCGGCGGTGCGACCGAATTCGAAAAGAGATACGGGCGCGACCGCTGGCGCAGCAGCGACACGACCTCGGCCCGGCCGCTGGTATAGCCTCCGCTGGCGCCTCCCAGCGCCTTGCCCAGCGTGCCGGTGATGATGTCGACCCGGCCCATGACATTGCAGTGCTCGTGTGTGCCGCGGCCATGTTTGCCCAGGAATCCAACGGCGTGCGAATCATCCACCATCACCAGCGCCCCGTGCTTCTCGGCGAGGTCGCAGATCGACTGGAGGTCGGCGATGATGCCGTCCATCGAGAACACGCCGTCGGTGGCGATGAGCTTGAACCGGGCATCGCCGGCTTCCAGCAGCTTCGCCTCCAGGTCGGCCATGTCGGTGTTCTTGTAGCGCAGCCGCTGGGCCTTGCAGAGGCGGATGCCGTCGATGATCGAGGCGTGGTTGAGCTCATCGGAGATCACGGCATCCTCGGCCCCGAGGATCGTCTCGAAGAGGCCGCCGTTGGCATCCCAGCATGAGGAATAGAGGATGGTCTCCTCGGTGCCCAGGAACTCCGAGATGGCCCGCTCCAGCGCCTTGTGCGGCTCCTGGGTCCCGCAGATGAAGCGAACCGACGCCATGCCGTTGCCCCAGCGCTCCAGGGCCGCGCGCGGCCTGCACCACCTCGGGATGATCGGCCAGGCCGAGATAGTTGTTGGCGCACATGTTCAGAACATCCGAACGCGCACCAACTCCCACGTGGGCCTGCTGGGGTGAGCTGAGCACGCGCTCGCCCTTCCACAGGCCGGCGTTGCGGATCTGCTCGAGCTGGTCGGCAAGGTGCTGCTGGATGGCGCCGTACATCGTCAAGAGGCTCCCGCTCCGGTTCAATTCAGTTCAACTCAGTTCAGTTCGGTTTCGTTGTATCCGTGGGCTTCAAACTTAACCATCGCTCCAGGTGAGGATCACCTTGCCGGACTGCCCCGAGCGCATGACGTCGAACCCCTTCTCGAAATCCTCGAAGCCATACCGGTGGGTGATGACCGGTGAGATGTCCAGGCCCGACTGGAGCATCACGGTCATCTTGTACCAGGTCTCGTACATCTCGCGGCCGTAGATGCCGCGGATGGTGATCATGTTGAAGACGACGGTCTGCCAGTTGATGGCGATGTCTTCGGTCGGGATGCCGAGCATGGCGATCTTTCCCCCGTGGCAGATGTTCGCCAGCATGTCGCGAAAGGCGTGCGGATTGCCGGACATTTCCAGGCCGACGTCGAACCCCTCCTTCATACCCAGCTCTTGCTGGACGCCGGCGATCGTCTGGCTGCGCACATCGACGCCGCGGGTGGCGCCCATCTTGCGTGCGAGCTCCAGCCGGAACGGGTTGACGTCCGTCACCACGACATGCCTGGCGCCCGCGTGGCGCACGATCCGGGCCGCCATGACCCCGATCGGTCCGGCCCCGGTGATGAGCACGTCCTCGCCCAGCACGTCGAACTGGAGGGCCGTGTGCACGGCGTTGCCGAACGGGTCGAAGATGGCCTGCACGTCGCGGGGAATCTGCGTGTCATGCACCCAGACGTTTGTCATGGGCAGGCTCAAATACTCGGCGAAGGCTCCGGGCCGGTTCACGCCCACGCCCTTCGTGTCCTTGCAGAGATGTCTCCGCCCGGCCAGGCAGTTGCGGCAGCGGCCGCAGACCACGTGCCCCTCTCCGCTGACGATCTCGCCGACGTGGAAGTCCTTCACGTTCGAGCCGACATCGGCGATTTGCCCGACGAATTCATGGCCCACCACCATCGGCACGGGGATCGTCCGCTGCGCCCAGGCATCCCATTCGTAAATATGCACATCAGTCCCGCAGATTCCTGTGCGGAGGATCTTGATGAGCACATCGTTGATGCCGATGCGGGGAACCGGCACATGATCCAGCCACAGTCCGGGCTTGGCCTCTTTCTTCACAAGGGCCAGCATCGTTTCCATGAAGACAGCTCTCCCAGGGGCAGTGCGCAGCGTCAAGTGATCCGGGCGTGGTGCACACGGTTCATGAAGCGTAACGGCGGTCCTGGGTTGCCGCAATGCCCCAAAGCCGAGGTACCGGCGCTCTTTCCGCTGGCGGCCGGCCCCGCGGGGCCGGAGAATGGTGGCACCGGGCGCCGGTCCGCATGGCCCGATTGACGGCGCGACGGCCCGGCCATGAGGAGCATCTGATGACGATCGGCCATGAGGCCCTCAAGCAACTGGTGGGCAAGATCTTCGCGGCCGCGGGAAGCCACGCGCACGAGGCCGAGCGGATCGCGCATTACCTGGTCGAGGCGAACCTGACCGGGCATGACTCGCACGGCGTGATCCAGGTTCCGCGGTATGTCGAGCGCATGCGGGCGGCACAGGTCGTGCCCAACCAGACCGCGGAGATCGTGCTGGAAAACGACGTCCTCGCCGTCCTCGACGGCCGGCTGGGTTTCGGCCAGGTGATCGGCGAGCAGGCCATGCGGATCGCGCTGGACAAGAGTGCCCGCTTCGGGCTCTCGCTGCTGGCCCTGCGCAACTCGGGGCACCTGGGCCGGATCGGCGACTGGGCCGAGATGGCCGCGCGCGAGAACAAGATCGCCCTCATCTTCGTGAACACCGGCGGCGGAGGCATCCTGGTCGCGCCCACGGAGGCACCCAGCGCCGGCTTTCGGCTGACCCGATCGCCGTGGGCGTGCCGGTTCCCGGAGGCCCGCCTCTCTTGCTGGACGCATCCACGTGCGTCATCGCCGAAGGCAAGGTGCGGCTGGCGGCGAACCGGGGCACGCACGTCCCCGAGGGCTGCCTGCTCGACGCCGAAGGGCGGCCGACCACCGACCCGAAGGACTTCTATGCAACCCCTCCCGGCGCACTGCTTCCCCTGGGCGGCCACAAGGGCTTCGCGCTGGGGGTGATCGTCGAGGTGCTCGCAGGCGCCCTGTCGGGAGGCTCATGCAGCCGGCCCGGTGCGAAGGTCGTGGCGAACAACATGCTGGCGATCGTCATCGACCCGCAACGGCTCCGCGCCCGCGACGATTTCGACCAGGACATCGCGGATTTCACGGCGTGGGTGAAAAGCGCGCGGACGGTGACGCCCGATGGCGAGATCCTCATGCCGGGCGAGCCCGAACATCGATCACGAGTCGAGCGCACGCGCGACGGCATTCCCCTCGATGAGAAGACGTGGGACCAGTTGCAGGCGGTCGCGCGGAGCCTGGGAATCCCCGGACACGATGTCTGAGCGAGCCGTTCCCATGAACCAACTGGCGCGCCAGGAGTGCCTGGACCGGCTTCGAAGCGGCAAGCGCTGGGATGTCCTGGTGATCGGCGGTGGCGCCACCGGTCTGGGGACCGCGGTGGACGCGGCTGCCCGTGGCTACGACACGGCGCTTTTGGAGGCGCACGACTTTGCTCACGGAACCTCCAGCCGCAGCACCAAGCTCATCCACGGCGGAGTGCGCTACCTGGCCCAGGGCAATATCGCCCTGGTACGCGAGGCGCTCCGGGAACGCGCCCGGCTCCTGGAGAACGCGCCACACCTGGTGCATCGCCGCGACTTCGTGGTCCCGGCCTTTCACTCCTGGCAACTGCCCTACTACGGCGCAGGCCTCTGGCTCTACGACCGGCTCGCGGGGAAGCACCGGCTCGCGGCGTCTCGCTGGATCTCGCGCGGGGAGACGATCCGGCGCCTGCCCACGGTTCAATCCGCCGGACTGCGCGGCGGAATCCTCTACACCGACGGCCAGTTCGACGATGCGAGGCTGGCGGTCACACTGGCCCGAACGCTCGCCGACCTGGGTGGCCTGGCACTCAACTATGCTCCGGTCATCCAGCTCATCCACCACGCCGGCAAGCTGGCCGGGGCCCTGGCCCGCGATCAGGAAACCGGCGAGGAATTTCCGCTCTCGGCGCGTGCCATCGTCAATGGCGCCGGCGTGCAGGCCGACCTGGTTCGTCAGCTCGATGAAGCGGCCGCCCCCCCGCTGATCGCGCCGAGCCAGGGCGCGCACATCGTGCTGGACCGCTCGTTCCTCCCCGGACAGAGCGCCCTCATGGTGCCCAGGACCGATGACGGCCGCGTGCTCTTCGCCATTCCCTGGAGCGGCCGCGTGCTCGTGGGTACCACGGACACGCCCATCTCCGCCCTGCCCCTCGAACCGCAACCGCTGAGGCAGGAAGTCGATTACCTGCTCGATCACACGGGGCGTTACCTGGAACGGCGCCCGGTCGAGTCCGACATCAAGAGCGCCTTCGCCGGCCTGCGCCCCTGATCCGCCCCGCGCACTTCCGGTCCAGGACCACATCCCGCCTCTCGCGGGAACACGAGGTGATCGTCTCCAGGACTGGCCTGGTCACCGTCACCGGCGGTAAGTGGACGACCTACCGGCCCATGGCCGAGGACGCCGTGGACCATGCCGCCCGCGTCGGTGATTTGCCCGTACGCCCTTCGCCCACCGCGGCCCTGCGATTGCACGGGGCTGCCGCGGCAGGCGACGGGCCTCCGTCTCACATGGCCGTGTACGGCTCCGATCGCGCCGGGCTCGAGGACCTGGTCCGCGTCCGCCCGGAACTTGGCACTCCGCTGCACGCGGAGCTGCCCTACATCGCCGCCGAGGTCGTCTGGGCGGCACGCGAGGAGGCGGCACGCACGGTGGAAGACGTGCTGGCACGCCGCACCCGCGCGCTCTTCCTCGATGCCCGTTCCAGCGCCGAGGCCGCGCCCAGGTCGCCGCGCTGCTTGCTCGGGAGCTCGGCCGCGACGATGCCTGGCAAGCCGGACAGGTGGCCGCGTTCCAGGCTCTCGCCGCACGCTACTTGCCGGACGGCCGGTAGTGCATCATGTCCGGATCACCGGCAGAGATTCGAACCGGCCGCCGAGGATCTCCAGCGCCGGCAGCTCGAGCCACTGGTCCAGCAGCGTGGCGTAGACGCTGCGGAAATCGGTGGACCACCTGAGGTCTCCGCCCTCCAGGTCGGAGAGCGCCGGGGTCTTGCCGAAAAGCCCGCCCCGGACGCTCGCTCCGGCGAGCAGCACCGGTCCGGACGTGCCGTGATCGGTTCCCAGCGAGCCGTTCTCCGCGGGCCGCCGGCCGAACTCGCTGAACGTCATCACGGCCACCCGATCGCCGAGCCCGGCCATGGCCAGGTCGTCGAGAAACGCCTTGAGCGCCCCGGAAAGTTCGGACAGCAAGCGTTCATGGGCCGGTAACTGGACCGCGTGCGAATCGTAACCGGCCTGGATCACGTAATAGACACGCGCCGGCGATCCCGCCTTGATGGAACGGGCCACCAGGCCGAGCTTGCGCGCCAGCTCGGTACCCGGATAGCCGCCTGCTCCGTCCCTGACACGGTCCGTCGCGCGCTCGAGCTCGGCCGCCGACGCGTAGGCACTGGTGACGATCCGGTTCACGAACGCGGTGAGGTCCTCCACATCGGAGGCCGTCGCCCTCTGCGAGTCCGGCCGTGCTGCCGGCGGAGCGAGCGCCAGCGCGAAGTCCGAGGCATCCGCGAACGAGGTCGCCACGGCGCGGCGGGCGAGCAGGGCACGCGGCAGTCCGCGATCGCCGACATGCACCGCGTCCGGCCCGAGGCGGGCAGGGCGCGCGGCGTCGAGAGCGCGCCCCAGCCAGCCGAACTCGGCGTCTTCCGGACGTCCGGGGTGCGCGGTCTGCCAGATGGCCATGCTTTCGAAGTGCGATCGATTGGGGTTGGGATAGCCGACGCCCTGCACGATCGCCAGATGTCCCGCCTCGAACAGCGCGGCCGCGGCCTTCATCGCGGGGTGCAGCCCGATCCCCTCGGCCAGCTTGCAAATCTTCCCCGCCGGCAAGGCAAGCTCGGGGCGCAGCCGCCTGTATTGCTCGTCTCCGAAGGGGACGACGGTATTGATGCCGTCGTTGCCGCCGTCGAGCTGAAGCACGACCAGCACACGCGCATCGCGCCCGGGCGTTGCGGCCCTCGCCGTGCGTTCCAGAAACCCGGGAATCGCCGGTGCCAGGGAAAGAAAGCCACAATTCTTCAGCAAGGCGCGTCGGGTGATCATCGCGATGGCTCCCGGAACAGGATCACGGTCGGAAGAGTTGCCAGGGACCTGGGCTCGGCTCAAACCAGTTGAGCCTCGGGGCGAGCCAGCAGCAGGGCCAGCGCACGGTTGGCCTGCGGCGATCGGCAGGCTGCGGCGGTCCCGGCGGCGTGCAGCAGCCCTTCCAGCAAGCCATCGCCGAGAGGATGTCCCAGCAAGAGCCGGCTGAAGAAGCGCAGGGAAGTGGCCGGGTTGCCCGACTGACCACGGCGCCCCGCCAGAGCAAGCAAGTCCGGTGGGCTGGCGTCGGAGTTGAGCTGACCGGACGTCAGTGCGGCCGCGAAGTTGGCACGGGCCACGACGGCCCGGCCTGACAGCCAGCTTCGCCCGCCCGGCCAGCCGCCGACGTTGGGCGGGAAGAACAGTCGCTGCTCCAGCCGGTCGGTCCACTCGGCCAGGAGCCACGTGCTCGGCGGCGGGTCGAAATGCTCGAGCGCGCGCACCGAGCCGATCACGAAGCCGACCGGGTCCGAAACGCGCGCACGCAGGTTCCTGTCGGAGAAGAACAACGTCGAACGGAGCATGACCGCCACGGCCCGGCCGATGTGCAGGTTGTCCGCGCAGCAGGCCGGCAAGCGTGCTGCGGGCTGCCGCGTCGGCCACGCCTTCCCCCAGAAACGCGGAGCAGAGCCGCCAGGCCAGCCGCTCGGCCACCGCGGGCTGGGCGAGCAGATGATCGGCAAGCGAGGCACCGTCGAAGCGCTCCGTCTTGCCCAGGATGGTTTTCGCGCCCGGATCGTGATCTGCCTGGCGGACCTGGAACCGCCCCTGCACGATTGTGCGGCCCGTGAGCGCCCGCGCCGCCTCCTTCACATCACGTTCCGTGTAACGGCCGACGCCAAGCGTGAACAGCTCCATCAATTCCCGGGCCAGATTCTCATTGGGTTTGCCTTGGCGGTTCGACGGAGCGTCCAGCCAGATCAGGACCGCCGGGTCGCGCAGCATGGCGTGCAGCAGGTCGCCAAACGGGCCGCGGGCGAGCCGGCGGAAGGTCTCGTTCTGCGCGTGCATCGCCGCCACGTCGTCCACCTTCAACAGGCTGGTGGCGAAGTGGTCGTGCCACATCAGTGTCAGCCGCTCGTGCAGCGGATCGGGCGAGCAGAGCATGCGGTAGAGCCACCAGGCCTGGAGACGTCGCGGGTCCGACGAGCCGGCGGCGGAGCGGCCCAGGATGTCGGCGGTCGGGTGGAATCCGACGGGGACCCCTGCGATCCGGCACTCGCCAGCCAGCACGCGATCGACCGCGGCCTCGGGTCCGCTGGAGACATCGCGCTCGAGCTCCTCCCAGGTGGCTCCGAAACCGGCCCGCCTGCGGAGCGTCCAGGCCCGCTCGAGGTTCCAGGGTACGGTCGGGCTCGGGCGGTAGGGCGACCATGGAGACGCGTTCATGAAAGCGAACCTCCAGCCGTCATGAGTCGTGGTTCGGTCTCAGTCGTTCTTGAACTTGATGTCGCCGACGTCCGTCGTCTCGCCCGGCTTCACCTCGGCCGAACCGAAGGCGACCTGATGCTCCTTGATCATTGTCCCGGCCTCGAGCACCAGTCCGTACTTGCAGCCGGCAGGGACGTTCTCCACACGGAACCGGCCGTCGCGATCAGCCCCGACATTGGTCAGAACATGGACGAACCCCTCGGTCGGCTCGACGTCCACGCGCAGGGTCGCTCCCGGGACCGGATTGTCGCCGGCATCCACCGCGCGGCCCTTGATCGCCGCGCAGGGCGAAAGGGTCACGAGAACGGGCCCATTGACGTCATCCCCCGCCTTGATCCGCACCACCTTGCCGAGCTTGCGTCCATCGTGGCGGACCACCACGCTGCGCGTCTCGTCCGGCCGGAAGCTGGCCAGCTCGAAGACCGCGTCCGTCGACGCCGGACCCGCCTTCATCCGGTTCCCACCGCCCACGATAGCGTCCGGCACCGGCTTCCCGTCGGGGTCCACCACTTTGATCCGGAGGTTCAAACCCGGATCGAGCTGGGCGTCGAGCGCGAGCGTCTCGGTGCCCTCGGAAGGGTTGATCTCCATCAGCGTGTTCGGCCAGTGCTTGCCCGGCCAGATCGGATTGCGCCAGGTGTTGTAGTTGCCGTGCTTGTCCAGTCCCGCGATCTTCTCGGAACCGACGCCGGTGCGGTATGGCGTCTGGCCAACGCTCTCGAAGCCGATGATCGCCCGGCCCGGCATGGCGACCAGCCGGTAAGTGCCGTCGGCCTTCGTCGTGTAGCGCTCCTGGAACCCCTGCACGTTGCCGTTCGAGTCGAATTCAGGGAGCGCCTGCACATACTTGTTCTCCAGGAACGGCAGGTAGTGCACGCGGCCTTCGGTAACCGGCTTGCCCGTCGCCTTGTCAGTCAGCTTGCCGGTGATCATGATGCCGCGATTGAGCTCGATTTCCAGATGGACCGGATCGATCCCCGGCGGATCGCCGACCGAGGCCTCGTGCAGGAAATAAGGCTGATCGTCAGCGGGAATGGCGATCACCGTGTTCCCGTTGGCCTTGGGCATGCCGGCCAGCCGGAAGCGGCCGTTCGCGTCAGTGACGGTCTTCTGTGTGCGGATGCTGACGAAGTCGGAGCCCGCGAAATGCCAGCTCTCGACGGCGACGCCCACCATTGGCTGCTTCGTTCTGGCGTCGCGAACCACGCCCTCGATGAGCCGGCTCGGACGCGCTATGTAGGTGAAATCCGCACCGTAGACGGTCTGCGAACCCGGCCCATAAGTGTCCGGGAAGCCACGGGCCACGAAGGGCTCGGTCTTCCGCGTGATGACGTCGATCGAGGTACAGGCCACGGTGTCGCCCCGGATCGACAGCGAAACGACATGCTCGGCGCCGAGGCCATCGAACCGGAAGCGGCCGTCCCTGTCCGTGGTTGCCTCGCGGACGACGCTTTTGGGGAGATCGACCTCACGCTCGATGTGCTTGTAGGCGATCCAGGGCGGCTCGCCTTTCTTCACCCCCTCGATCCAGGAGGAGAGATCGCCCGAGGCCGCTCCCTGCACACCGCCGATCTTCACCGTCACTCCCGCCACCGGCCGCCCTTCGAGGTCGATGATGCGGCCGGTCACCGGCACGTCACCGGAGCGCTGGGGTGCGGCCGGGGCGGCGTCAGGCTGCTCGGCCCTTAATAATGGTGGCGTGGTCCTCGCTTTTCCAGGCTCGCCAGCAACCCCGATCAACCCCGTCAACAACGTACCGGCCAGCCCAGCAAAGGCCATGAACGAGACGACCCGCCGTCCGATGCGGATCGACGGCCGGCGCGAGGGATCGAGGATCCGCACGATCCGCCGGGCGAGCATGGACCGCAGCGAGATCATTCCCACGGTGGCCGGGGCCGGAGGCGGCAGGGCGCGGCTGGCAAGCTCCAGCAGGTGGTCGGCGTAGCGCGTGCGGTCTGTGCCCGAGTTCACAACCACATCATCGCAGACCTCCTCGGAGGCTGCCTCGATGCGGCGCAGGAGGATCCAGAGGAGCGGCTGGAGCCAGAGCCCCGCCATGGCCGCGCGGGACAGCAGGTTCCACACATTATCACGGCGCGCCAGGTGCGCCAGCTCATGCAGGAACGTCTCTCGGAGATTGCTGCCCGCATCCTCCGGCAGCAGGATCGCGGGTTGCAGCAGGCCATCCAGGCAGGGGCTGAACAGGAAGGGACTGTGCAAGACCAGCGGGGTGCTGACCCGGAGTTGTCCGGCGAGCGCCTGGCAGACGGCCTGCGCAGTCGTGCCCGGCCGGAACGGCCGCGGCCCGCACCTGGCTCATGCGCCGCTGTGCCAGCAGAAAGCGGATTCCCAGCAGCAGCGATCCGAGTATCCAGACGAGAAGCACCCAAGGTGCGAACGCTCTCGCCTCGAGCGGCTCCGCGACCGCGGATCCCGGACCTGCGACCGCCCCGGCCGGCAGCAGGGCCGGCGGCGTGGTTGCGCCGGATCGCCGCGCGCCGGGCGCCGGCAGTGAGACTGTCGCCGCAGGCCGGGGCGCGGACCCGCGCACGGGATCAGCAGAGCGCGCCGCGGGCGCGGAGCCGTTGCGCAGCGAGGCCGCGGGCAGGAACGTCCCCCGGATGCGGGCCGCGGTTGGCAGCACCAGCTTCGGCCGGCCGAGCCCGGCTCCATCGAGAACGGCCGAGACGAACGGGCAGAGGAGCACCGCTACCAGGGTGGTCCGGTAAACACCCGACAATACCGCCGGGCCGCTCCGCCGCAAGATGCGCCCGAGCAGCAGGCCGAGCACCAGCAGAACCGAGGTCTGAGCCAGCCAGGTGAGACCCAGCCCCAGCATGCTCGTCGCGACTGTCGCAAGATCCAGTCCCATCGCCTCACTCCTTCCTTCGATTTCTCATCCCCGCTTCCGCTCGTCAATCAGCCTTTGAAGTTCTTCGAGCTCAGTCCTGGAGAGGCGCTCGTTCTTCAGCAGGTAAGACACCAGGCTGCCCACGTTCCCCCCGAAAACCCGATCGAGGAGATCGCGCGCGGCCGTACGCTTCACCCGGTGCTCCTTGAGCCTGGGAAAGAACAGGAAGGTTCGCCCCTCCGCTTCGTGGCCAACCGCACCCTTGGCTTCAAGCTGCCGCAGGAGCGTCTGCACGGTGCTGTGGGCGACCGGTTCGGAGCCGCCCAGAGCGTCGGTGATGTCACGGGCGGTCGCGCGCCCTCGGTCCCAGAGAACCTGCATGATCTGGAACTGCAACCGTCCGAGCTGAATCTCGCCCATGAATCGCTCCCTCCAGGACCGGCAATCGTCTATCGCAGTAAATTTACCATAGTAAACGATCGGGTCAAGAAAAAACTTCCGCAAGTATCCGCGTTTTCGAAATGCCGGGCGGGCGTCGCGGTTCGGGAACGGCCCCCGCGTGAGTGTGGCTCAAGACCCAATACCGTTGAAATAGCGATAAGCTGAGAGCAGGCAGAGGTTTCTTCCTCATTCCCACGCTCCGCGTGGGAATGCCGTCTGCGACGCTCCGCGTCGATCGGGCCCGTGCTCAAGATGGAGAATCCAGGGGACGCCGAGCGTCCCGACCGGTGTTCCCACGCAGAGCGTGAGAACAAGTTTCTCACATATCTCTTACACCGGCTCGTTAGCGCTCTTTCAAAGGTATTGAGGTCAAGACCTGCACTGGCCGATCAGCGCCAGAAGCAGTTCACCGGGTCCTTGGCGATGAACTCGAGCGCGTCGACGAGCGAGAGCACCATGCCGCCCAGGTCTCCGATGGGGCACCAGCGTTTGCTAAACGGGCTCCAGTAGAGGACCTCGAATCGATCGCCCGTATCGCGGGGACGCAACCGCGCGATCGGCGTGCCGGAGTCTTCTTGCAGCAGCGTGTAGCCGTGGGCGTCCTTGCGCACAGCCACCCCGCCGCCCTGCTCGGCGTTGAAGGCTTCGATCCGGCTCTGCACGAAATCCAGGACCACCGCCCGATTCTTGCGGGACGAGCGGCCGGCCGTGCTGGCCGGAGTCCGGCCGGCCCCGGGACGTGCCGGCTTCTTCGACTTCATGTGTGGCTCCGAAGCTTCGTCACTGCAACGCTCGAGGCTCATATCGGCTTCATGATCCGGAAAAGGAACGTTCGCCATCATACCCAATCCAGGCGGGAAGCCAAAAGAAATTGGCCAGGCCCGACGGAGAGGCTGCGTTGTGCTTCCCCGGATGGCGCGATACCTTGGACGAACGTCATACGATGGATCTCCAGGAGCAGAATGATGTTCCCGATCGGCACACTCGCCCTCCCCGTCCTTGGCCTTTTCGGCATGATCGGTCATGAGCTTTCCGGGCTCGTGGAGGACGCCGCCGGCAAACCGGTGCCGGGCGTCGCGATCTGGCTCTCGTGCGGCTGGAACCGAAGCGGCGTCACGCCCTCGGTGGCGCGCGCGAAGGCTGATGAGAATGGGCATTTCCTGGTGCCTGTTCCGCAAGGCGTGCCCGTCTCCGGGTCAGGGCTGGAGATGCTTTCCGTGTGGGCCTACCAGGCTGGTCATGCGCCCGCGCGCATTCACGTGAGCCTCTCTGCCGAGAAGCCGCGAGAGGAAGTCCGTCTCACCTTGCCGACGGCGCGCCCGTGCCGGCTCGTTTTACTGCGCCCGGATGGCAAGCCGCTCGCCGGTGCCGAGGTCAGGCCGTTTTCCATGGTGCCGTCGAACGCGCGGGTGGTGGCATACTACCTGAGCGTACCGGACGCGCTGGCCGAGCAACTCGCTGCGCGGACCGATGAGCAAGGCAAGGCCGAGATCTCTTACGTCCAGCCGGGCGAGGCGCCCATCCTCACGGTCAGCACGGCCGATCTGGGGGTGCAAGAAATTCAGTGGCAACCCCCGTCCGACAAGGCCATCACGCTCTTGCCAGTGGGTCGGGTGGTGGGACGCGTCCGCGCGGATGATCCCGCGGTGGTGCGCGGCATTCCCATTTACCTGGGCACGCAGTTCAACGGCAAGTCGGTGTCGGGACTGGCCAGCACGCGCACCGATGACCAGGGCCGCTTTGTTGTCCCCGCCCTGGCCGAGGGCCTGATGCTCTTTCAGGTTGGCGTGGCGCCCCGGTCACCGTATCGCCCCGTTCAGCCGGCATTCACCCCCATTGCCGCGAACCGGGAGAACCACCTGGAGATCACTCTGAAGCGCGGCGTGCGGGTGCGAGGCCAGGTGCGCGAGCGCGGCTCCAACAGGCCCATCGCGGAAGCGGGTGTGCTGGTCGGCAGCCAGTACCGGACGAATGTCGTCTACAGCGATGACGCCGGGCGCTTCGAGGATTACGTCTTGCCAGGGACCGTTGGCACGAGCCTCTTTGACTGGCTGACTCCGCGCCCCTTCTTCCCGACCCGGCCGCCCGGACGCGAGGAACAGATCCCCGCGAATGTCTCGGAGTTCGAGATTCCCCCGATCGAACTGGCCCGAGGCGATGCCTTGCAAGGTAAGGTCGTCGACGCCTCGGGCACTCCGGTCGCCGGCGCCCGCGTTGACGGAACCCTCGTCTGGCAGCAAGGAATTGAAGGCGAGAATTTCACCACGTCGACCGCGCCCGACGGAACATTCGTGTTCGCAGTGCTCGACCCCAGGCGCGCGGGGTTCCGGCTCGAGGCCAGCACCGCGGACGCTCGCACGGATAAGCCGTTCGAAGTTTCCCCCGCGCTCGATACGCCTGTGACCTTGACGATTCGCTCGGCGAACCTGGTCTCCCTGGCCGCTCGGGTGGTGAACCGCACGGGACAGCCGGTCGCGGGGGCTGAGCTCGAGTTCTGGGCACAGGAGCAGGAGTATTCCAACCCGGTCCTTTTGAACGCTGCCGCAGCCGGCAGCCCTCATACCGGCAGCGACGGCAGGTTCGAAACGCCCCGCCAGTTCCGCATCGACCAGCGCTACAAGGTAAGAGCCGCGGCGCCGGGCCTGTCGCTGGACTGGTCGGACTGGATGCGGCCTCGGCCGGGCACCCAGGTCGTGTTTCCCGATCTCGTGGTCGACCGGCCGAAACCGATCACGGGACGTGTCGCGGATGGCGATGGCCGGCCGGTCGCCGGTGCCAGGATTCGCCTCGTGAGCGAGCAGCCCGAACGTCCCATCACGAGATCCGCTGAGAATGGCTTATTCCAGGTGAACCTTCCTCCCGCCGGCACGATGATGATCTGCGCCGAGGCGGAAGGTTACCGTTTTCAGGGAAGCCTGCTTCAGCCGGCGGCTGACTCGGTCGAGCTGGTGCTGTCGCGTGCGGCTGGTCCGGCCGCTCCAGGGCCTCATGATTCACCGGCCGGCTTCCCCGCGGAAGAACGGCGCCGGCTGGCGCTCAGGGTGCTGGAGCCGGACATCGAGCGGGCGCGCACGGGCCCTTGCGGAGTGACCGAATTCCAGACTCTCCAGACGCTGGCGCGCATCGACCCGGCCCTGGCGATGGAGATTGCCGAGAAGGCGAAGTTCGCCGAGCCGATGATGCGCGACGGTGTGAAAGTGGGCGCAGCGCGGCGCCTGATGAAGGAGACACCCGACGAGGCGCTGACGCTCGTCGAGTCGCTCGGCGACCCGATCGGCCGTACCGACGGCTACCGTAAGGCCAGCGATCTCTTGCCTGCGACCGAGCGCGACAAGAAGCGGTCGCTCCTGATGCAGGCCCTGGTTCACACCCAGGGCATCAAGGACCCAGCGCTGCGGCTTATTTTCCAGGGCCAGATTGCTAGCCGGCTGCTCGATCTGGGCGATCAGGAAAGGGCGACGAAGATCTTTCGCGACGGGCAGAGAATTGCCGGGGAACTGGCGACGTCGGCCGTGGGCGGCTTTGGCCGGGGTGCCTTTGCCGATGAACTGGTGCGCGTCGATGTGCCCGCGGCGCTAGGGCTGATCGAGGGGTTGACCGACGAGCAGGAATTCGACCGTCATCACGGCAACATCGCCCAGCGGCTGGCATCCACCCAGCCGGCGGAAGCCGAGCGCGTCTGGCAAATGCTCAAGCGGCCGATCATGCGTGACTTCTACGCACTCCGCGTCTGCTACGCGATGGCACCAAAAGACCTGCCCCGGGCACGCGCCATCGCTGCCAGGATCGGCGATCTGTACACGCGGGCATATACGCTCGGCCAGATGGCGCTGGTCTTCGAGCTCCTCCGATAAGGCCGCGGCAACGGGTTTGGTGGATGAGGCTTATCGGGCACTGGAGGCCATCGCGGCGAAGAAGGAGAGCTACCTCAACACGCGGTGCGCAGCCTCGACGGCCGCGACCCTGCTGGAAGCGGTGGAGCGGATCGATCCGGGGCGCGTTTCGGAATATCTCTGGCGTGCCCTGGCCCTGCGCGGGCCGAGGTACGAGGACGAGCGCGAGGAGGTCGGCCGGCTCGGGACCGATGCCGTGATCGCCATGCTCATCCTGCCGTATGAACCAGCGATCGCGCATGCCTTGCTTGAACCGGTGTTTGTCCGGCTGCCTCGTCTTGTTGCCGGGGGCACGGGCTACCTTCCCGATGCGATGTTCGGCGGTCCCGCGGTCGTCGATCCCGGACGCGCGGCCGCCCTTATGGCTGCGCTGCCGGCAGCGCCGGACAGTCAGCGGCGCCAGGGCTGGACGAGACAGCGCCGGCTCGTCGCCCGCCTGCTGGCCTCCCAGGGCGACGAGCGGCGCCGCCTTGTGCAGCAGATGACCGGTTTCTGGAGTCCCGACGAATTCGACCTCGTCAGCGATGACTGAGCGCCGCGGCGCGGCAGTCGATCGGTTGCGATCTCGCACCAGGCAAGATAGCTTGAAGCGATCTCGACGCTGGTGCTCGCGGAGTCCGTCCTCGAGCAAGCTGCGGCGGCGCTGGCCTTGAAGGACTGCTGCATGATCTGCTTTTCCATCGGAAAAACCCGGCGCGACCTCGTTGATCTCGTCGGCCGCGGTGCTCTGTTCCTGGCGCTCGTGCCGGGCACGGGCCTGGTGGGGCGCTGCGCCGTGACCGGTCCGGATCAGCCAGCCGGTGCGCGGGACGAGAAACCGGCTCAATCGCTCTTCGCGCGCGACAACCTGATCGCCTGGTGCATCGTGCCGTTCGATGCGAAGCAGCGCGGGCCCGAGAAGCGTGCGGCCATGCTTCAGCGCCTTGGCTTCAAGCACTTCGCTTACGACTGGCGCGCCGAGCACATTCCCAGCTTCGACGCCGAGGTCGAGGCGCTCAAGCGGCATGGCATCGCGCTGGACGCCTTCTGGGTGGCTCCCGGCGAGCTGAACCGCGAATCGCGGATCATCCTCGACCTGCTGCGTCGCCATGCCATCAAGGCCCAGCTCTGGGTCTTGCTGGACCTGGGCGGCGACCGAGCCAGCGGCGCCGAGCAGGAGCGTAGGATCAGCGTCGCCGCGGAGAAGCTGCGTCCCCTGGCAGTCGAGGCCGAGAAAATCGGTTGCACGCTGGCGCTCTATAACCACGGCGGCTGGTTCGGCGAGCCGGAGAACCAGATCGCGATCATCAAACGGCTCGAGACCGCGGGTGTGAAGAACGTCGGAATGGTCTACAACCTGCACCACGGCCACGAGCATATCGACCGGTTCCCTGCCTTGCTCCAGTCCATGAAGCCGTACCTGCGGGCGCTCAATCTCAACGGCATGGACAGGGGGGGCGACAGGGTGGGCCGCAAGATCTTGCCGCTGGGCCAGGGCGAGCACGACCTGGAGCTGCTGCGGATCATCCGCGACAGCGGCTACCGCGGCCCGATCGGCATCCTCGGCCACACGCAGGACGACGCCGAGGCCCGGCTGCGCGACAACCTGGACGGCCTGGACTGGCTGCTCCCCCAGCTCGAGGGCAAGCCTCCCGGCCCGAAACCCGTACCGCGCACGCCGGTGGCTCCGCGGCCCGCCCGCGCGGCGGACTTGCCGGCCAGGGAAGCCGCCCTGGTGGCCGCCCTGGTGGCCGAGGCCCGGAGCGCGGGCGATCCTCGCCACGGGGCCGAGGTCTTCTCGGACCCGCGCTTCAGTTGCACGTCGTGCCACAAGGTGGGAGCCGCGGGAGGGATCGTGGGACCCGAGCTGACCACGGCGGGCGTCTGCCTGACCCCCGAGCAAATTGTCGAGTCGGTGCTCTGGCCGCGCCGTACGGTCAAGACGGGATACGAGGCCATCGCGCTGGCGACCAGCGATGGCAAGGTCATCCAGGGCTATCCACGTGCGCAGGATCGCGCGCGATCACGCTCACCGAGGCCACCACCGGCACCGGTTTGCAGGTTCCGCGCGCATCCATCGAAGAGCTGCGTACCGTCGGCAGCCTGATGCCGGAGGGGATCGCGGCCACCATGACGGCCCGCGATCGCCGCGACCTGGTCCGCTTCTTGATGGACCTGGGCAAGCCCGGCAGTGCGGCTGTCACGGCCATGGCCCACCAGCCGCACGCGGCTGCAACCTTCCCCTTTGACCGGGCTCCCCTACACCCC
Source organism: uncultured Planctomycetaceae bacterium (assembly GCA_963833985.1). Taxonomy (GTDB): domain Bacteria; phylum Planctomycetota; class Planctomycetia; order Isosphaerales; family Isosphaeraceae; genus Aquisphaera. Next base: position 1,841,987 of record CAWIAD010000002.1, on the reverse strand, counting down.
GAAGCCCGGCCGAACTGGCAGCAGCCGGTCAATCGCGAGCGGATCTATGACTACTACGCGAAGGAGGCCGAGTACTTCCGCAAGCAGTCTCCCCTACCGATGCTCTTGCCCCCCTATCCCGGGCTCGACGGCGGTTCACATGGCCACTGGGGCAACCAGAACGAGCAGAGCTGGGCCGACCCGCGCTGGAATGATACGGAGCTCGGCTCGGTGCTCAGTGGCGTTTTCCGAGGGGCCGGTGTGGTCGTGCCGAAAGGCGTCTGCGTTCGCCTGGGCGACCATGGCGAGCTGAGCGCCTGCTTCAACCCCGAGACGCTTTGTTACGAGGCCCTCTGGTCGGGCGGCTTCGTCAAGTTCTCGGCAACCCGGCATGGTTTCATGGACGGCCTGATCCTGAGCGGCACCCCATTGTCCCGCCCGCCCGGCAGCCGGCCCACGCAGCCCTTCGTCTACCATGGTTTCTTCCGGCACGGCAAGCGAGTGGTCTTCGCGTACCGGATCGGCGGCGAGGAGCGGCTCGACTCGGCCTGGGTGGAGGACGGCAAGTTCGCGCGGCGGGTCGTTCCCGCCACCGATGACTCGCTCGCAAGGCTGACGCGTGGAGGCCCCGCGCAATGGCCGCAGGTGCTGACCACCCGTGGCACGCTCGGCCAGGGCCAGCCCTACGCGATCGACACGATCGGGCCTCCTTTCGAGAACCCTTGGAAAGTCCCCCTCTTCTTCGGCGACCATGATTTTCTACCTGATGGCTCGGCCATGCTCTGCACCATGCAGGGCGACGTCTGGCACGTGGAGGGTCTTGATTCCAGCCTCAGCGCAGTGCGCTGGCGGAGGTTCGCCTCGGGGCTGCACCAGGCGCTCGGGCTGGTGGTGGCCGATGGCGCCGTCCATGTGCTGGGCCGCGACCAGATCACGCGGCTGCGCGACCTCAACGGCGACGGCGAGGCCGATGCCTACGAATGCGTGAGCAACGCCTACGAGACCTCTCCCGCCGGCCACGACTTCATCTGCGGCCTTCAGAACGACGCTGCCGGCAACTTCTACACGGTATCCGGAAAGCAAGGGCTGCTGAAGATTGCACCGGACGGCAGATCAGTCGACGTTCTGGCCACGGGCTTCCGGAACCCCGACGGCCTGGGCCTGTGCTCCGGCGGCGTCCTGACCGTGCCCAATTCCGAGGGGGACTGGGTGCCCGCGTCGATGATCTGCGAGGTCAAGCCGGGAGGGCACTACGGCTACGGCGGACCGCTCCACGGCCGCGCGCCGGACCTGCCGCTGGTCTACCTGCCGCGCGGGCTGGACAATTCGAGCTCCGCCCAGGTGGAGGTGACCTCCGACCGCTGGGGCCCGCTCAAGGGCCAGCTCATCCACTTCTCCTTCGGCGCGGGAACCCATTTTCTGGTGCTGCGCGACCAGGTCGACGGGCAACCTCAAGGGGCCGTCGTCCCCTTACCCGGCGATTTTGATTCGGGCGTGCACCGCGGACGCTTCAACCCGGCGGATGGACAGCTTTACGTCACGGGCATGGCCGGCTGGGGAACGTACACCAGCCAGGACGGCTGCTTTCAGCGGGTGCGTTATACGGGTAGCCCCGCGCAGCTTCCGCTCGCCTGGCACGCCGTCGAGAACGGTGTGCTTGTGACCTTCAGCCAGCCGCTCGATCGCGCGGTTGCCGAGCAGCCGCGCAACCATTTCGTGCAGGCCTGGAATTATCACTACAGCAGCGGATACGGATCTCCCGAGCTCTCACCCCGCCATCCGGGCCTGCCCGGCCACGATCCGCTCACCGTCGCCTCGGCACATCTCCTGGGCGACGGCAAGACTCTCTTCCTTGAGATTCCCGAGCTCCAGCCGGTCAGCCAGCTTCATCTCCACCTGCGGGTGGATTCCGGCGACCCCCATGACCTGTATGCCACGGTCCACCGGCTGGCACCGGCGTTCACCGGGTACCCCGGCTATCGGCCCACCGTCAAGATCATCGCCGCGCATCCCATGCTCGCCGACATGGCAGCGCTCGAGCGCTCCGAAGGTTCCCAATCCGTGGCGCGCGTCCATCCGCGGCGCACGCGAGATTCATCTTGCGGCCGGCCCGAACCTGAGCTTCCTGCCGACCTCGTTTCGAGTGCATGCCGGCGAGGCGATCAAGCTGACCTTCTCGAACCCTGACGTCGTGCCGCACAACTGGGCCCTCGCGCGTCCGGGAACGCTCGAAAAAGTGGGCGACCTCGTGAACAAGATCATTGCCGAGCCCGACGCCGCGGCCCGTCACTACATCCCCCGCAGCGACGACATCCTCGTTTACATGGACATCGTGAACCCGGGAAGTGACTTCACGATCTCCTTCCGCGCTCCGGCGGCTACGGGCCGGTATCCGTACCTCTGCACCTTCCCGGGCCACTGGATGGTCATGAACGGGATCATGACCGTGGAGTGAAATCGCACGGGGCGAAGTGAGCCGGTGCCAGCGGAAGGAACGGCTTTTCTGGATTTGCGGAGGCCACAAGACCGAAAGAATGGGTGAAAGCACGGCCGAGTCAAGGTTCAAGGAGGAGGGACTCGGCGCGGTGCATGGGATGCGGTCTCACTGCCATGGAAGAGCGGGCACTGGCGGCAACAGCGCTTCTGGCCGTCCTGCTTGCGGGATCGGGTTCGGCCCGCGCGCAGGCAGCGCGCGAGTCGCTGGTCAACCCCCGTCAATCTGGCCCGCAAGGTCTGGTCGGCGGCCAGCCGGGTCCGTCGGTGGGACGGACGCAGCCGGGGTTCGGGGTCCTTCCGCCCGTCGATTTTGGCCCATCCGATCCCGCCAACCTGAAGATTCCCCGGGTCCGGACGCCCCGCGATCTGCCCTTGCCGCTCGATCCCGATCCCGCGCGTCCTCGTCCCGGCCTGCCGGCGCTCAAGCCGGTCTTCGGCAAGCCCGAAGGCATCACGCTCGACCTGGCCATCGACATCTTGTTGCACAACAGCCTTGAGCTGGCGCAGAGTCGCTGCGACATCTCCCAGGCCGAGGCCGACCTGATCACGGCGGGGTTGCGCACCAATCCCATCGCCTATGTCGACACCCAGGGCGTCCCCTATGGAAAATACACGAGTCAGACGTCCGGAGGACCCAATCAGTACGACTTCAACCTGGTGCACCCGCTGGATCTGTCTCACAAGCGCCAGGCACGCATGAAATCGGCGTGGTGGAACAAGCGCGCCGTCGAGGCGAAGTACCGCGACCTCGTCCGGCTCGCGATCGATAACCTGTACACCGCCTACGTGGACGCCTTGCTGGCTCAGCGGAATGTCGAGTTTGAAGAGCGGAAAAACCCTGATCTGCTCAAGGGGCGCGGGGAGAACACCAGTCTCTTCTCGGCGATCGATCGTGAAGACGCGAGCGAGGTCTACGAGGAGGCGATGAGCACGCTCGCCCTCCAGTTGAACCTGCCGCCCAGGGAGCTCAAGGAACGGGGCCTCTACGGCCGGGTGCACTTCACTCGCCGGGACGAGCCCCCGCTGCCACCGGAGGATGAGCTCATCCGGCTGGCGCTCGCTCAGCGCCCGGACCTTGTGACCCTGCGTCTCAACGTGGCACGCGCCCAGGCCGATATCGCCGCGGCGCGCGCCAACCGGTTCGACGACGCCCTGCTCATGTACCAGCCCTACACCTTCTACACCGGCATTCCGAACGTCGCTCCCCAGAATACGCTCGCCTGGGCGCTGGGCGTGACGGTCCCGCTGCCCATTTACAACCGGCAGCAAGGCAACATCGCCAAGGCGGGGGCGATGGCCGCGCAGGCGCGAACCCAGCTTCTCTGGCTGGAAAACGTTGTCGAGTCCGAGGTGCGGCGGGCTTACCGTCAGCACGAGTTCACGCTCAGGGCCGTCGAGCGCGTCAGGCCGGAGACCCTCTCCGACGAGGGCCTGGTGATCAAGCCGCTCATGAAGCGGTTCGAGAAAGGGGGACGGACGCCGGATCTTCAGATGCTCATGCTACTGGAGCGCCTGCAACGGCTCATCGCGGATGACGACGATAACCAGCTCGCGAAGCTTGACGAGCTGAAGATCCAGCACCGCCGCAGCATGCTCAAGCTGAACACGGCCGTCGGGCAGCGGATCTTGCCTTGATGCGCGGTCAATGCGCCGGTGCGGAAACCTTCTCGAGCGCGAAGGCGGGAAAATTCGGCACGTCATAATACTGGTCGTCGCCGGGCAGCCGGACCGTATAGCGCTCGAACCCTCCCACGACCGGGATGGCTACCACCTGGCCAATGAGGCCGGTGTACCGGCCCTCGACAACCTTGACGATATCCCCGATTTTCAGCTCATCGTCGGACGCCACGGCTGTCGTAGCCGCCGGAGCCGCGTCCAGCCCGCGGCTGCGCGCTTTGGCGGCACGGGCGGCAGGGGCCATCTGACGCGGATCCGCGGGATGTTGCGCAATCCGGCCGGCGCGTACCGCGACGTATTCCGCGTCGTCCTGGCCCGGTTCCGGCCACGAGGTTTCCCAGGTGTCGGGCTGGTCGAAGAAGAAGGTCCAGAGCACCTGTTCGAAGAGCGAGCGCTGCTTCGCATCGGAGAACGAAAATTTGAGTGTTCGCGCTGCGCGGGATCCTTGGGCAGAAACTTCCGCCATCAGCGCCACGGCGCGATGCGACCTTGCTTCGGGATGGGCTTGCACCAGGTTGCAGATGGCGGCGTAAAGAGCCTGGAGCCAGGCTTTGTCGTTGGCCTCGGCCTGGCGGTACAGAAAAAACGTTCGGGTGCGCGGCACCCTCGTCCGCATGACGCGGTAGACGCCTTCCCTCGACTTGATCGGTACCCTGATCATGTTCACTCGCGCAGACGGAGATGGATGCTCACGACGTACGGCCCGACCATGCTACGGCAGCCAGGTCAGTCAAGCCACCACCCGCATCGGAACGGGCAAGACGCCTTCAGCGCAACCGTGAAAAGGAGAGGCCGAACCATCACGCACGTACACTTCCACGAGATTCTTCCGGCAGGAATTTCGCCCGGGAAGGGAGTCGCTGATATTCCTTGGAGGGCTACTTTCCGCGCCGCCATCCACTTGAGAGCCGGAGCATATCGTCATGCCGGAATTCTTTGAAGAAGAGATCATCGAAGTGAGAGAGCAGATCACCCAGGTAACCGAGAACGTCGAGGTGATCAATACACCCCAGGGACAAGAGTTTATCGAACAGTTCAGCGAGGTTCAGGAGAACATCAGCGAGGTTCAGGAGAACATCGAGATCATTGAGCAGTGAAGCCAGCGCAGGGGCTTCGAGGGCGGCCGGTGGTCACGCACGGCCTGGAGAACCGGCGTGAACCCGACGGCGGCCGGAGTCCGTGCGGGGCAGCGGCGCATCGGTCGCCGCCCGTTCTCATGTTGCCATGCGCCAGCGTGCCGCCGTGGGCTCCCGGCCGGCTGGCTCGGGGGTCAGGAATATGGCAGAGCTGCCGATCGTTGTTCTGGCTTTTGCGAATGAGCAGGAGGGCCGGCGTTACCTGAGGGACTTGCCCGAGGAACTGCGACAGCTTCAAGGCATTCTCAAGGATGCGCAGCATGACGGACTCTGCCGCCTGGAAGTGCTTTCCAACGCGACCCTGGACCAGATCTTCGACGTCTTCACCCTGAACCGTGACCAGGTCACCATTCTGCACTACGCCGGGCATGCCGACAGCGGCCGGTTGCTGCTGGAATCGAACGCGGGAGCAGCCCCGGCGCATGCGGACGGGCTGGCAACGTTCCTGGGCCACTGCGGCGGTTTGCAACTGGTCTTTCTCAACGGCTGCTCGACCCGCGGCCAGGTGGCGCGGCTGCTCCAGGCGGGCGTCGCCGCCGTGATCGCCACGGCGCGCGCGATCGACGATGGCAAGGCACGCGCCTTCGCCGTGGCCTTTTATACTGAGCTGGCCGCCGGATTCCCGCTCCGCGCCGCGTTCGAAAGGGCAAGGGGACGAGTCCTGGCGGCCCACGACACCGTGCCCGAGGCCTATTACGGGCAGCGCGACTTCGGCACGACCGCGGAAACGGCGAACTCAGATCCGGCCGACGACCACGGGTTCCCGTGGGAATTCCGGCCCGGGACCGAGCTGGTCGAGCGCTGGAGCTTGCCGGATGCGGCCGGTCATCCGGAATTCGGCCTCCCACGCCTGCCCGAGCGCGATCTGCCCGAGAGCCCGTTCCGGCATCTGAACTGGTTCACGGCCGAGCATGCCGAGGTCTTCTTCGGTCGCGGCTACCAGATCCGGGAATTGTACGAGGAGATCATTGACCCGGCCGGGCCGCCGATCTTGCTGCTGTACGGGACATCGGGCGTCGGCAAGTCGTCGCTGCTGGACGCCGGGCTCGTGCCGCGCCTGGAGACCGGCGGCAGCCTGGTTCGCTATCGCCGGCGTGATGAAAAGAAGGGCCTGCTGGGCTCGCTGGGCGATGCGCTCGGGCTCGCGGACGAGTTGACCGCCCTGAACGCGGCGTGGCGGTCCGCGGAGGCAAGCTCGGGCCGGCCCGTGGTGGTCTTCCTGGACCAGGTGGAAGAGGTGTTCACACGGCCCGACCCGGATCGGCCGCGCGAGCTTGACGAGTTCATGGCGGCGCTGGCGGCCACGCTGGGCAATCGCGAGCTTCGTCCGCGCGGCAAGCTGGTGCTGGGGTTTCGCAAGGAGTGGCTGGCAGAGCTGGACCGCCGGCTGGCCGAGGCGAGGCTTCCCCGCTCGCCGATGTTCCTGAAGCCGCTCGACCGGCGCGGCATCATCAGCGCGATCCAGGGCCCGTCACGGCCCGGCCGGCTCCAGCGGCAGTACCGGCTGGAGATCGAGGACGGCTTGCCCGCAGTGATTGCCGAGGATTTGCTGGCCGACGCCGGATCGGCGCTGTCGTCCACGCTCCAGGTCCTGCTCGCCAAGATGTGGGAAAGGGCCCGCCAGGCAAACCCGGGCCAGCCGCGTTTCGACCGCGCGCTCTACGAATCTCTCAAGGCGGAGGGCTACCTTCTCAAGGACGTGCTCGACGAGGGGCTGAAGGCCATCGGCCGCTGGAATCCCGAGGTCGAGCACTCAGGGCTGGCGCTTGACTTGCTGCTGTACCATACCACCGATCTCGGCACGGCCGCCCAGCAGACCTGCGAGGCACTCCACGCGCGCTATGCCCACCAGGCCGGGGTGCTCGACGGCCTGCTCGGCAAGTGTAAGGACCACTATCTCATCGTGGAGGCCGAGCCGGTGGCCGGGACCACCACCCGCTCCACACGGCTGGCTCACGACCTGCTTGCGCCGCTGGTTCAGCAACGGTTTCGGATCTCCGTCGCTCCCGGTCAGCGTGCGCGCCGCCTGCTGGAAAACCGCGTGCCCGACTGGGTTGACGGCAAGACCGGCCCCTGTCTCGACCGCGCGGACCTGGCCACGGTCCTCGAAGGCGCTTCCGGAATGCGCGGCTGGACCGGCGTGGAAGAGCGCCTGGTGATGGCAAGCCGGGATGAGGACGAACGCGTCAAGACCCAGGAAGCCGAGGAGGCCCGCCGATTGCACGAGGCCGAGGAAGGGCGGCTGAAGGCAGAGGCCCAGGCCCGGCAGGAAGCCGAGCACCGGCTGGCGGAACAGCAGACGGCCAACGAGCAGCAGCTCGAGGCGAACCAGCGCCTGGAGGAGGCCAATCTCAAGCAGAAACAGACCAACACCCGTCTCCGGCAAGGGACCTACTTGCTGGGTGCCGCGGCCGCGATCATGGTGCTGGTGGCGAGCATCGCGGCGATGGAATGGTCCGACGCCCGTACGAAGGGGAACAATCTCAGCGACAGCCTGCTCAAGCTCACCAGCGAGAAGAAGGTGCGCTCCCTCGCCCAGGCCGAGGAATTACTCGAGGCCGACCCTCAAGCCGTGCCCGACATCCTCAAGTCCGTGCGCGAGAGCGATGAAGCGATGGACCGGCTGCGGGGCGTGCGGTCGAAAGAGGGAGCGAGCACCAAGGAAAGAGGCCGGGCGGCCCTGGCCCTGCTGGACAGGGACCCCGCGGAGGTCGATTTCTTGCTCCAGCAGGTGCTCACAGCCGACTCCGACCCCGAAGAGCTGCTGCTCGTCCGGGATTACCTGCGTCCCTACCTGTCGCAAGAGACTGTCGAGCGCTTGTGGCAGACGGTGAAGAACACCAAGAGCGTCCCGGAGCTCCGCCTGCGCCATGCCGCGGTGGTTGCCGCCTTCAGCGATCAAGACACGCGCTGGGGGCAGGTGGCCGAGCGCGTCGTCGCCGACGTCCTCGCGGTCAACGCCCTTCAGCTCGGCGGCTGGACCGACGCGTTCCGCCTCGTCAAGAAGCAGCTCATCCCCTCACTGGAGGTGAAGTTCAACGAGGGACAACCGCACGAACGGGAGGTCGCGGCCACGATCCTGAACGATTACGCCGCCGACGATATCGTCAAGATCCTCACCTTGCTGAAGAATGCCGACACCCAGCAATTCCGGATCCTCTTCTCCAGGGCCCGTGCCAACCCCGAGGAAGCCGTGCGGTCGATGACCGACGAGGTCGCCTTCGATTTGCTCAAGCAGGCCGACGCCCGCCAGTTCCCCATCGTGTTCGCGAAGGCCAGGGATCACCCCGGGGCGGCCGTCCGGTCCATGAAGAACGAGCTGGGCAAGAAGGCCCCGCTGAAAAGCATCTACAAGCAGAAAGATGAACTGGCGGGCCGGCAAGCCAATGCCCTGATCACTCTCGCCATGCTGGGCCAGACTGACCGGCTCTGGCCCGCCCTGAGACAGAGCCCGGAACCGCGCCTGCGCACGTACCTGATCGAACGCATGGGGCGCCTGGGCGTGGATTTCAAGCTCCTTGCCAGTCACCTGTTCGAGGAGCAGGAGCCATCGATCCGCGCGGCCATCGTGCTGGCTCTGGGCGAGTTTCCCTACGAGCTACGGACCGGTGAGATGAACCGCACGCTGACGGCGAAGCTGCTCGACGCCTACGCTCACGACCCGGAGCCGGGGTTCCACTCCGCGCTGGCCTGGCTGCTGCCGAACCTGCTCTGCTTTGACGGAGTGGCCGTGGATGAGTCGCTGGCCGGCAAGCCGCCCGGCCCGAGGCAGGCGTGGTACGTCAACAAGCAAGGCCAGACCTTCGTCATCGTCAAGAACCCCGGCGTCTTCGTCATGGGTTCACCCGACGAGGAAAACGAGCTGGGCCGGAACCCGAACGAACGGCAACACCACCGGCGCATCCCTCGTTCCTTCGCCATCGGCACGCGCGAGGTGACCGTTGCCGACTACCTCAGGTTCCTGGACGATCCAGCCGCGCAAGAAGCGAAGGCGAATTTTGTATATGCCGACCTGCAAAGCTATAGCCCCCGGCGGACAGGGCCGATCCTGTCGGTGACCTGGTTCGAGGCCGCCCAGTACTGCCGCTGGCTCGGTGAGCAGGAAGGTCTGCCGGAGAAGGAGCAATGTTACCCCCCGATCCCCCGGATCAAGGAGGGCATGGAGCTATTCGCCGACCACCTGACCCGCACGGGATACCGGCTCCCCACCGAGGCCGAGTGGGAATACGCCTGCCGCGCGGGGGCGGAAACGCCCTGGGCCTTCGGGTCCGACAGCGCGCTCATGAAGGATTTTGCATGGTTCCTCGATAACTCCATCACGAAGAACCTGCGGCAGCAGGCTCAGGAGGGCGGCCAGAAGAAGCCGAATGCGTTCGGGCTTTTCGACATGCACGGAAACGTCAACGAGTGGTGCTCCGATCGCAGACCGACCTACCCGGCAACAGACGGCCCGCCCGTCGATGACCTCGGGAGCGAGCGCACCGACCGGACAGTCCTGGACGTGGACAGCCGGGTCTACCGCGGCGGGTCCTTCGGTGAGCTCGCCTTGAACCTGAGGGCCGCCTACCGGGATGCCACCCGGCCGACCAGCCGCTGGACCGCCGTCGGGTTTCGCATCGTCCGAACTTACCCCCCAAAGCCTGGTTGAACGCGGCCGAGGAGGCCGGCAGGAACCGGGACAGGATTCTGGCGACAGAGCTGACGCAGTCACAACCAGGTTCCCATCGTCGCTTTTCACCCGCACCCGAAGGACCAGATCATGAACCAGTTCACCAGGATGGCACTCGTCGCAACATGCATCGCCGCCGGCCCCTGCTGGCCGGCTTTCGGCCAGGGCCCTGCGCCGGTGCCCGCCCCCATGGCCCCGCAGCCCCTGCTGGCGGCCAACCTGGGCGTTGTTTACATACCAATCGGCTTTCAGGACGGCACGATGGGTCTCAGGTTGACCCGGCCTCCCCTGCCCGGCTCGCCCGCGTCGCAACTGCCGCTCGACGCCGGTGACATCATCTTCGCCCTCGACGGCCAGCGCTTCGCCAACCCCGGCGACGTCGCCAGCCATTTCGATCAGACCACCGTTGACTTCGTCGCTGCGCGGACCAACACACTGCATCGCGGCAACATCATGCTGCCGTCAGCGAACGGCGTACCGCAACCACCCGCCAACCCATTGCAACCGACTCCCGGAGGACAGCCGAACGCCCCGATGGTGATGAATGGAGTGAATCAGTGGGGCCAGCAAAACATGGGAGCGGGCCCGATGTCCGCGCAACCGGGAATCGCGCAAGGCGGCCCCAGGCCGATGACGGCAAGAAACCTCGGCATCGTTTACGTGCCCATACAGCTTGGGGACGGCACCATCGGGCTCAGGCTCGCAAGAGCCCCCCTGCCCGGCTCGCCGGCATCGCAACTGCCGCTGGATACCGGCGACATCATCCTCGCCCTCGACGGCCAGCGCTTCACCAACCCGGGCGACGTCGCCAACCATTTCGATCAAACGACCGTCGATTTCATCAACGCGGCCACCAACACCGTGCAGCGCGGCAACATCACTCTCCCTTCCGCGTCTGACACCGGTCGAACCCCGCCCAGGTACGCCCCGGCCCCGATGGCGATGAATGGGACGAACCAGTTCGGGCAGCTAGCGAACGCCGGCAACGGGCCGCAGCCGGGACCGCAGCCCTCAGCGGGCGGGCCCGGCTCGCTGGTGGCGGCGAACCTGGGCGTCGTCTACGTCCCGATCCGATTCGGCGACGGCACGGTCGGGCTCAAGCTCACCAGAGCCCCCCTGCCCGGCTCGCCCGCGTCGCAACTGCCGCTCGACGCCGGCGACATCATCTTCGCCCTCGACGGCCAGCGCTTCACCAACCCGGGCGACGTGGCCAACCATTTTGATCAAACGACCGTCGATTTCATCGACGCCGGAACGAACACCCAGCAGAATGGGAGCATCACTCTCCCCTCGCAGGGACCCTGACTTCGCCCGGTGACCGGACAGCCAGTTCTTCAGGAGACCATCGCATGGCCCGCACCATCTTCGCCTTGCTGATTGGCATCGATGATTATCCCGCTCCGATACCGAGGCTTCAGGGCTGCGTCAACGACATCGACGCCATCTCGGCCTATCTCCAGGAGCGTGTTGCTGGCGACAAGATGGTCCGGCTGGAGGCCAGGACGCTGAAGAATGGCGAGGCCACCCGCAAGGCGGTGGTCGCGGCGTTCCAGGAGCACCTGGGCCAGGCGGCGGGCGGCGACGTCGCTCTTCTGTATTACAGCGGCCACGGCTCGCAGGAGCCGGCGCCCGAACAGTTCTGGACGATCGAGCCGGACCATCTCGACGAGACGCTCGTGCTCTACGACAGCCGCGAGCCCGGAAGCTGGGACCTGGCCGACAAGGAGCTCGCCAAGCTGATCGGCCAGGTGGCGGCAAACGGGCCGCACGTCGCCGTGATCCTTGATTGCTGCCACTCCGGATCCGGCACGCGCGGCAGCGATACCGTGGTCCGCCGCGCTCCCACCGATCTCCGCCAGCGACCCATCGAGACCTTTCTGGTCACGGCGGATGAAGCCCAGGCGGCTGCCACGCGCAGCACCGGCAACAAAAAGAGAGGCTGGGACATGCCTCCCGCGGGACGGCACGTGCTGATGGCAGCCTGCCGCGATGACCAGGAGGCCAAGGAATACTCGGGAGACGGCAAGCATCGCGGGGCCTTTTCCTTCTTCCTGGGCCAGTCACTCCGCAGCGCATCGGGCGTTCCCACCTATCGCGACCTGTTCACACGCACGTCGGCCCTGCTTGCCACGCAGGTGAGCGACCAGTCGGCCCAGCTCGAGACCGCGTGGAACGAGGACCTCGACGCCACGTTCCTGGACGGACTCATCCGGCCGGCACCGGCCGCAATCCCGGTGCAGCTCATGGGGTCGCGCTGGGTGCTGAGCGCCGGCGCGGCCAGCGGCATTCCGGCGCCTTCTGGTGCCGACGCCGCCCGGGTGGCGCTGTACGCGTTTGATGCGCCGGCCGCCGACCTCGCCGACCCGTCCCGAGCGCTGGCGATGGCTCACGTGGCCGAGGTCCTGCCCACGACAAGCCGGCTGGCCGTCGAGCAAGCCACGGCGCTCGATCCCCAAAACACGTACAAGGCCGTGATCATCAGCCTGCCCGTGCCACCGCTGGGAGTCGTGCTGGAAGGACAGGCCGCGGACTGCGCGCTGGTCCGCCACGCCATCGCGACCTCGTCGCCGGAGGGCAAGCCGTCGCTCTTCATCATCGAGGCCAAGGAGACGAGCGCCGCGGAGTTCCGCGTGCTCGTGCGCGACAGTCAGTACACCATCACCCGGCCGGACCAGGACCGCCCGCTGGTGGCACAGATAGACGGCCTGGACGCGGCCGGGGCGAAACAGACCGTGGAACGGCTGGAGCACATGGCCCGCTGGAACCAGACCGCTCGGCTTGCCAATCCCGCCACCACCATCGAGCCGGGCGCCATCAAGCTGAGCGTGCTCGTCGACGGCAAGGAGGTTGCCGGCAGCGAGATCCGCCTGGAATACCAGGTCAAGAAAGGCAAAACGGTCGAGCCCGGGTTCCAGGTGAGCCTGACCAACACCAGCAATCGCAGGCTCTTCTGCGGCTTGCTGGACCTGACCCAGCGGTTCCAGGTATCCGCCGGGCTGATCCGGTCCGGGTGCGTGAAGCTGGAGCCGGGCGAGACGGCCTGGGCGAACGACGGCCAGCCGATCACGGCGAACGTGCCGGACGAGCTCTGGAAGCAGGGAGTGATCGAATACAAGGACCTGCTCAAACTGATCGTTTGCACGGAGGAGTTCGACCCCAGGCTGCTGGAGCAGCCGCGGCTGGACATGCCGCGCCCGCGCAGCCGGCGGCGGCATGCGGGGAAGCGGCAGGGGCGGCTCGCTGGAGCACCTTATGAGAAAGGTGCAGACCCGCGACTTCGGCACCGGCGCGCCCGCGTCCATCGACGACTGGCAGGCCGCCGAGCTGGCGTTCACCACGGTCCGCCCGCTCGACGGCAGGGCCGTTCCGATGGCCAGCCAGCCGGCGGTCGAACTGGCGCCCGGCGTGATCCTGCAACCGCACCCCGCACTCGAGGCCACAGCCCGGCTGGCCACTGCTTCCCTGGCCACGCGCGACCTGGGCCATGTCCGGCTGCCGAGGCTGCTCTATGACGACCCGGAGCTGAGCCAGCCCCTGCTCCTTTCCCCCAGCCGGGGCCTTGAAGTGGGGCTGAGCGTGCTGGAACTCTCCGAGGTGAAGAACCCCGCGCTCGTGACGCGCGAGGCACCCTTGCGGCTGGACGTCCCCGTCGCCCTGCTGCCGCACGAGCATGTCCTGCCGGTTGCGTACGACGGCGAGTTCTTCCTGCCCCTGGGCCGCGTGGAAAGCCGGTCCGAAGGCCGGACCACCATTGCCCTGGACCGGCTTCCTGATCCTTTTGTCGATAGCCGGACTCTCGGCGGAGCCATCAAGATCTTCTTCCAGAAGGTCGTCAGCAAGGCGGTTCACCTGGAGTTCCCGTACCCGATCCTGGCGGCCGCGGACGTGGCGGCTGACGGAACCGTCAGCTCCGTGCGCGATCATATCGAGGTCCGCAACCGGGTCGCACAGGCCGGGCGCATCGTGGTCCTGGTGCACGGAATCATCGACGACACCTCGAGCATGGTGCCAGGCCTCCAGCTTGCCCGGAGCGCCGACAACTGGCCCCTGGCCAGCCTGTATGACCTGGTCTTGACCTTCGACTACGAGAACCTGAATACCCGCATCGAGGAGAATGGCCGGCTCCTGAAAGAGCGGCTGGAGGCCGTGGGACTGCGCCCGGGCACGGCAAGGTGGTCGACGTCGTCGCACACTCGATGGGCGGTCTGGTCGCGCGCTGGTTCATCGAGCAAGAAGGGGGCAACCATGTCGTGCGCCGGCTGGTCATGCTGGGCACGCCCAACGGCGGTTCACCCTGGCCCCAGGTCTTTGACTGGGCCACGCTTGCGCTGACGCTCGGTTTGAACCACCTCACCGCCATCGCCTGGCCGGCGTCGATCGTTGGCGGCCTGGCTGCCTGGATCGAGAACCCCACCGTCGCGCTGAACGAGATGCTGCCCACGTCCGGGGTCTTGCAAGCCCTGAAGCAGGGCGCAGACCCGGGCATTCCCTATGTCCTGCTGGCAGGCAACACGTCGATGATCAAGCAGGTGCCCCAGCAACCGGCCGAAGGCGCCCGGGCTCTGTTCACGCGGCTGCTTGCGCGGCTGCGATCGCCCGAGCTCCTGCACCAGGTTGCAAACGCATTCTTCTTCAGCCAGGAAAACGACATCGCCGTCTCCGTGGCCAGCATGGAGAACGTCCCGGACGGATGGAAAGCCTCGTTCCAGGTCCATCCCGTTGCCTGCGATCACCTGAGCTACTTCCGGGACCCTCAAGGCCTCAAGGCCCTGGCGGCCGTGCTTGGAGCGGAATAGGAGGACATCAGGAGCTAAATCCAATACCGTTGAAATAGCCCTGACCAGGCAAGAGGTTTGCGGCGGACTTGTTCCCACGCAGAGCGTGGAAACCATGAATATACATATGTAATAATTAATAATTTGTGAGAGACTTGTTCCCACGCCGAGCGTGGGAACACCGGTGAGGACACGCTGCGTCCCATGGATTTCCCAGCCTCCGCACGGGCCCCGATCGACGCGGAGCGTCGCAGACGGCATTCCCACGCGGAGCGTGGGAACGAGGGACAAGCATATGAATCATTTAAGAGATTTGTGAGAGACTTGTTCCCACGCTCGGCGTGGGAACGAGGGGCAAACCTCTACCCACACTCAACTTACCGCTATCTCAACGGTATCGGGGCTGATTCAGCCCTCAATAGTCATCGGCGCTGATCAGGTTGCCATCATGGCGATTCGCCAGCGATCGGTAGACGGACATGTTGATCTTCTGGCTCTCGAAGCGGACCGAGCCATCGGCGAAAACAAAGTTCGCCCCTCCCCGGTGCCTGCTGGAGAAGCCGCCGACGTACCCAGCCGGTAGCGCCCCGCTCTCGACCACGGTCTGGAACTCGGCAATGCCGGTCTGGAGACCGATCGGAAACCGGCCGGGAGTGCCAGGCGGCACGACGCGAGCGTCGTCGTTGATGGCCGTCCCCGCGTTTCGCAGCGACGACATGGTGCCGACCGCCCAGCCCAGGCTAGGGCCGTTGCCGTGCATTTCGCCCACCAGGATGGTGAACGCCGGGCCGTCGCTGAGCTCGTCTCTGGATACCCGGCTGTTCAGGAAGAAGACGCCCTGATTGGTGGTGTCGATGGGTGCCTCGACGTCGTGGTGGCATGCGGCGTAGCTCATCAGGCCGGGGCTGCTATCCGAGGGGCAGAGGAACGCGCTGATGCGGTGCCCGCGCGGTGTCGTTACTCTCATCGTAGACGCTGAGGGCGAAGTTGAGCTCATGGTAGATGGCCGGGGCCTCCAGCTCGGGCAAGATCTGTGCCGCCCAGCCGTAGTGGTAGCCCACCGGCAGGTTCGAGATCGGGCCCTTTTCGTCGACCACGCCCGGCGGAAAGACCCGGTGGCTCGACGCGTACTGAGCCAGGGCGAGGCCGATCTGGCCGAGGTTCTTCTGGCATTGCACGCGCCGGGCGTTCTCGCGTGCAGCCTGGATCGCCGGCAACAGCAGCGATATCAACACCGCGATGATGCCGATGACCAGCAGCAGCTCGATGAGCGTGAAACCGCGCCGGCACCTCGGATCCGTCCCCTTGCTGCCGCGGCTGCCGCGCATGGGCAGCGGGTTCTCAGAACTGTTCGTCATCGATGAGCTCTCCATCACAACGGTGCCCCAGGCGGCGGTAGGCAGTCTGGTCGATGCTCGCCCTCACGAACCGGACCGAGCCGTCGCCGAGGGCAAAATTCGCGCCGTCGCGGCCATGATCGCTGCCGAAACCGCCGACGAAGAGCGGGCCGATCTTGAGCGTTCCCGAATCGATCATGTCGTCGATTTCGCCAGGCTCCAGGTCGGACCCCAGGGGAGACGTGCCGGAGAAAGGTGCGTTGGCCGCAGTCATATCGAGCCCGTTGATCGGGTGGCCCGTGTTCCGCAATGTTGCCCGGGTGCCCGAGAACCAGCCGAGCGGATGCGCCCGTGCCACCTCGCCCAGGAAGATCGTGCAGGAGAGGCCGTCGGAGACGTCGCCCAGCGCCACATGACTGTTCAGGAAAAACACGCCGTGGTTATCCGCGTCAATGGGCGCCTCGACCTCGTGATGGCATCCCGCGTAATTTGTCAGCGTCGCGCCCGTGGAAGGATTACGCCGGCCGGAGTCGTCATCGGGGCAGTGCAACACGCCGAGGGAGGTCTGCCGCACCGTGTCGTTGGCCGGATCATAGGCGCTGGTCCGGAAGTCGACCCGGTGAAAAAGTTCCCGCTGGTCCAGGTACGGAAGCAGTTGCACGATCCAGCTATAGTGATACCCGGATGGACCGGTGGCGATCGGCCCGGTCTCCTGGACCACGCCGGGCGGAAGCACACGGTGATCCGAGGCATAGTGCTGGAGCGCCAGGCCAAGCTGCATCAGGTTGTTCTCGCACTGCACGCGGCGGGCGGCCTCGCGCGCACTGTTCAGGGCCGGCAGCAGCAGGCCGACCAGCACGCCAATGATGATCAGCACGACGAGCAACTCGAGAAGCGTGAAGCCGCCGGGGCTTTCCGCCCGGAACACACCCCGGCCGGACCTCGCAACCTCAGTATGCCTCATCATCAATCATCTCTCCGTCGCAACGATTCCCGAGCCGCTGGAAAACCGTGCGATCGATCGTCTGCTTGAGGAACCGGACCGAGCCGTCGCCGAACGCGAAGTTTGATCCGCCGCCGGCGTGGCTGCTGCCGAATCCGCCCACGAAGGTCGGCGCCACGATCAGTTCGCCGGAATCAATCTCGTAGTCGAGCTGCATCAGGCTCTGCGGCACGGGAAGCCGCGGCTCGTTCGCGCCGGTGATGGGGACCGAGCCGTCGGAGACACCATTGATCGGATGCCCCGTGTTGCGTAGCGTCGATCGGGTGCCGACGGCCCATCCGGGCGAGAGCGACCACGGCACCTCGCCCAGGAACACCGTGTTGGACAGCCCGTCAGACACCTCGACCAGGCGCGTGTGGCTATTCAGAGAGAAGGCTCCGTGATTATCGACGTCAATCGGCGCTTCGATGTCATCATGGCAGGCCACGTAGCTTGTCCGCCCCGGGCCGGTGCGCGCCAGTGCGGGAGAGGTCGACGAGAGGAAGCTGATTCGCGCCGGGTTGCCGCGCGCCATCGCCGGCATCGAGATCGTACCGGCGGGGTCTTCGGGCAACCCCTCGCTGGGGCACAGAAGCGAGTTGATCCAGGCCATCCGGGCTGTCTGGTTGACGGGGTCTTCCGCGCCATAGTCGGGATCGAACGACTGGCTGAGCATGGTCTGCTCCATGTATGGGAGAATCGAGACGATCCAGCTCAGCTTGTAGCCGCCGGGCTCGCTGGTCACGGGCCGGGAGTCGCTGGTGGTTCCCGAGGGAAGCACCTCGTAAGCCGTCACGTAGCTCTGGATGGCCAGCTCGAGCTGCTTGAGGTTATTCACGCAATGGACCCGCCGGCACGCGGCACGCGCTCCCACCAGCGCAGGCAGCAGCACGGCCACGACAACGCCGATGATGGCCATCACGACCAGCAGTTCGATGAGCGTGAAACCGCGGCGAATTTTCATGGGAGATGCACCTGGCTCTCGCTGGAACAAAGGCAGTGCCCGCGCGGGCCTGGATACGTTCAAAACTGGTCCGCGTCGATTGTCTCGCCATCGGCCCGGTTGGCCAGCCGCTGTAGGACCTTCGCGGCGATGCTCGACTTGATGAACCGCACCGATCCATCGCCAAACACAAAGTTGCTGCCACCGGGATGGTTGCTGGCGAAACCGCCCACGAACTCCGGCGTGCCCAGCTTGGCCAGGGCTGCGGCTTCGTCCCCAGGCCCGAAGTTCTGCGCGGCGGCCGCTCGTCCGGGACGCGGCATGCGGTTCACGTTCAGGCCCGTATTCCGCAGGCTTGCGCGGGTGCCCGAGGCCCACCCCAGGTCAAGCCCGTCGTTCAGCTTCTCGCCCACGAAGAGCGTCTGCGAGCTGCCGTCGGTGATGTCCTCGTAGCGCACGGCGCTGTTGAGGAAGAGCACGCCGTGGTTGTCCGCGTCGATCGGCGCCTCGACGTCGTGATGCACGCCGACGTAATTCGTCATGGCAACCCGGTTCTTGTCCCGTGATGGACCGCCGTCCGACGGGCAGAGGAAGCTGCGCACCAGGTTCGTCCGCGTGGTCGAGTTCTCGGGCTCGTAGAGGCCGATCCGCAGGTTGAAATGGTTGTACACGTTCTTCATTTCCATGTACGGCAAGACCTGGGTCATCCAGCCGAACCCGTATCCCTTGGGCTGGTCGAGCACCGGCCCGGTGGCGTTCACCACTCCCGGGGGCAGTGCCTCGTGGGCCGATTCGTAGCTTTGCAGCGCCAGGCCCATCTGCATCAGGTTGTTGCAGCACTGGGCGCGGCGTGCCGCCTCGCGGGCGGACTGCACCGCCGGCAGCAGGAGCGCGATCAAGACCGCGATGATGGCGATCACCACCAGCAGCTCGATGAGCGTGAAGCCGGGGACCTGCGGCCGGGCCCTCCGGGTGCTCGGGAAGCGAGGTTCACCAGGCACATCCGAACGTCGAATCATCGCGAGTCTCCTGTCTTCGGCGCACCGGGCTCCACGACCATGCGTGCGGAACGACGTGCCCGGTAAGGTGGGTCAGGGGGAAAATCAGCCTGGACCTGGATCGATCGCCGCGCAGGGTCGCCGGGCAATCGTTCGATGGTGATCCGCACGACGGCGGCCTTGCCCGGTGCGGTTTGCGCCCGATCGGCAAGGCCGAGATCAGCGGCGGTGAGCTGCCAGGTCTCGCCGGCGTACCCGGCGCTGGCGGCCAGGCGTGCCCGGGCCCGTTCGAGCCCCGCTTGCGCCAGCCACTCGGCCTGGAGACCTCGCTCCGCGGCGCGCACGGTCTCTCGATGCGCCACGCCGATCTTCAGCAAGACTCCGGAGATCAGCAGGATGACGACCAGGCAGACCAGCACGGCCACCGTGGTCAGCCCCCGGCGCGGCTCCTGGCCGCGGTTCACGTTCATGGCATCCCCCCTGCGGCCGGCGGCTGGCGCTCTTGCGGCTGGTGTTCCTGCCCAGTTCCACCAGCACCCGGAAGAGGCGCGGTGGATCGGTACGGTTCGGCGCGGCCTTGCGGTCGACGCTCAGTGTGGCGAACCGGCGGCCGTTCTTCTCGTCGATCCCCAGGACGACCGCGCCGCCGCGAGACACCTTGTAGATCTCGCTCCGCAGCCGGTTGCCCTTCGTGGTCTCGACGCGGACGAGCTGGCCCGGGCCCTTCACCTGGTACTCCACCACGTGCTCGGGTTCGGGCTCGAAACGGAGTGCGCTTTCCTGAGGCTTCGGCTCCACGAGCCTGGCCCCGGCCGCGCCCCGGGCATCCTGGCGGAACTGCTCGGCCAGCCGCGCCAGCACGCTCGCGGCGTCGAGCCGCCCGCGCAGATCGCCGTCGAGCTTGATGAGCAGTTGAAGCATGATCACGCTCAGGCCCAGCATGGCCGCGACCGAGGTCATCAGGACGATCGTCTCGATGATCGTCACGCCACGCCGGAACCGGGAGACCGGCGTGCACGGCCCGCCGATCATCCGCCCCGCACGGAAAGGTCCGGCTGCTGGAGAGCGCATCACTCGGTCCTCCCGCGATAGATCCACGTGGTCAGCCGCGCCGGAGCGTCCGGCTCACCGCCCCGGTTGCGCCAGCGGAGATGGATCGCCACCCGCTTCGAGTCCGGTCCACCGGCCGGATCGTTGTCGGTGACATCGATCCTGAACTCGGCGGCGGGCAGCAGCGACTCCGACTGGGGTGAGAGTTTCAGGCTCTTGAGCCGCGCCGCGGTGACCTCCGCGAACGGCAGGCTGGTGGCCTCTTCCATCAGGTTCGAGACCTCTTGCTCGGCCCACTGACGGCGGTCCCAGGCCCGGCGCTCGGTGGCCATCCAGCCCAGCACCTTCACGGTCAGACCCATGGCCACCATGAGCAGCACGCCCGAGACGGCGACCTCCGCCAGCAGCGACCCGCGGCGTGCGCGTCGCGGCCAGCCGGCCTTCGTTGCTCTCGGTGCTCGGCGCGGATCGCGTCTCATCCCGACAACCTCCCCAGCAGCGTCACCAGCGGCATGAAGAACGCCACCGCCATGAACAGGACAAACAGCCCCAGGGTGATGACCACCAGGGGAAAGAGCGTCTGGATCACGGTCTGGAAGCGGAACGCCAGCCTGCGCTCGGCCGTCTCGGCCAGCTCGCGAAGGGCCCAGCCAAGGTTGCCGACGTCCGCCGCCGAGGTCAGCACCTGCGCATCGCTGGCCGTGATGATCCCTTGCCGGTAGAGCGTGGGAATCCAGGGCTCGCCAAGCTGCACCCGGTCGTCCACCTTGATCAGCCTGCGCCGGACCCAGAGGGTCGGGTAGTGGCTGGCCAGGGTCATCATGCCCAGCTCGATCGGCTTGCCGCTCTCGACCACCAGCGAGAGCGCCCGCAACACCAGTGCCGTGTGCCGGCGGCTCAGCAGGCGGTCGAAGAACGGCATGTCGTAATTCACCCAGCCGGCGAACGAGAAGGGCAAGAACAGCAGGATGAGGAATTCCAGAGGAGCGACCCAGGCGGTGAGGAAGAAATACTTGATAATGAAGTGTGATCCCTGGATGAGCCAGATGGTGGCGTTTGGCAGAGGGACCCCGAAATCGTTGAAGATGGCCTCGAACTTGGGAACGATGAAGTAAAGCATGAAGCCGCAGATGGACTGGATGATGAGCAACATGCCCAGCAGGTAGGCCAGCCGGCTGGCGATGGCCGTCCAGATCGGCAACTGCGAGGCCCGCGACGAGGCCGCCATGCGCAGGGCCTCGGGCAGCCGGCCGGTCTGCTCGCCGATCCGGGCCAGCAGCAGGGCGTCCCGCGAGACGATCCGCCGTATGCTCTCGAGCGCATCGGGCACGGAGCGGCCGGCGTGGAGCTCGGCGGCCAGGTTCATGATGCGCCGGCGGTAGTTGCCGCGGTACTGGTCGGCGAATGCCGCGACCGTCTGAGCCAGCGGCATGTTCCCCTCGGCGGCGATGGCCAGGATCCAGAGCAGCGAATCCTGCTGGGTGCTCCGCCTCCGTGCCAGGATCACTCCGGCACCGACGGCCATGGCGAAGAGGACCACGATGCTGCCGCCGACGACGATCGGGCCAATCTTGACGATCAGCCAGCAGACGACGGCCGATCCGGCCACCAGCCACATCAGGTGCGAGAGCCGCAAGCTGCGGGTGCTGGCCGCGGCTTGCTCCTCGGCCATCCAGGATTCGAGAGACTCCTGGCCCGCCTCGGGCTTCGGGGCGCCGGGCGGCTCGTAGGGGGTCTCCGGTTCCGGTCGATCGCTCGTCACGGGATGCTCCCGGGTGCAGGAACCAGGAAATCAAACGACGGATGACGCATGGCGGATCCACAGGATAGAGGGCGAGTGACTGTCACAGAAACCAGCGCTCAACCGGAGAGCCGGCTGATCAGATTGACCAGGGGCAGCATCAGGCCGCCGACGATGGAGATCGCGCCCCAGAGCACAATGATCACCGAGAGCACCATCATCACCGTTCCCGCGAAGGTGGCCTGGGTGCTGGCGCGGGCCTGGTACATGTCGCCCGCCATGTGCAGGATCTCGGCGGTGGCGTGCTGCTTCCTGGCGCAGCCGAGCAAGCGCGCAGGCTCGAGGGGAGCTGGTACCGGCTGGCCATGGCCTGGGCCAGCGAGGCGCCCTGCTCAACCTCGTTTGCCATGATCTGGCTGGCCTGATCGAGATCGCTGTTCTGCACGCCCGCGCCGGCCAGCCGAAGGGCCTCGGGCAGGGTCAGGTGGCTCTCCAGCAGCAGTGCCAGCAAATGGCAGTATTCCGCCCAGGAGGTATACTTCCACACTTTCCCGACCACCGGAATCTGCGCGGCCAGGCTGCGGCGGTCCGGCGCCCTGAGAAAGATCCGCGAGAGCAGCCACAAGGCCACGATCAGTCCGAGCACCGCCGGCAGGGCGGACCACCCTGACTGGAGCCAGTGCGAGATCAGGAGCATGCCGATTGTTATCGCGGGCAATTGAACGCCAAAGTCCTTGAAAATGACCTCGAACTGTCTGACCAGCATCACGTTCACGAGCACGAAGAGCGTGACCGCGACGAGGCACGACATGATCGGGTAGGCGAGGCTGAGCCAGAGTTTGCGCTTCAGCTCGGTGCCGATGCTCATGTAGGCAGAGAACCGGCCCAGGACATCGCCAAGCCGGTTGCTCCGCAGCGCTCCCAGCACCAGGCCGCGGAGGTGGGGCGGGATGCGCTCACTCTGCTCCTCCATGGCCTTGTCCAGCGGCTTGCCCTGCTCGAGCGCGCGGGAGAGATGAAAGAGCGATTGTCGCAGCCGCCCGCGGGGCAGCTCGCTGGCCAGGGCGGCCAGCCCCGGGCCGAGCGGCCGTCCACTGCTGGCCAGACTGGCAATCTGCTCGCTCAGTTGCCCGGCTTCCGCGGGCGTGAGCGTGCCCGTGGCCTCAAGTTGTTCCGAAGAATCCGCCATCGCTCCACTTTCCCAAAAAGCCGCGGAAGCCTGGCTCTTGCCTCCACGGGAATCCGCGCGGTCCATGGCCCGATCACGTGGGCATGGACAGTCCGCGCAGCATGCTGGCCAGCGGCACGAACAGAGTGAGCGCGTAGAACAGGGTCGCCGATCCGCCGAGCACGAGCATGAGCAGGGTGGGCAAGAAAACCTGGAGTTTTTCAGCCTGGAAGGTGCCCCGCTTGCGGTACATGGGCGCCAGGTTCCGGAGGGAAGCCACCAGTGATCCTTGATTCGCGGTCCCCGCCATGGTCCAGCGCAGCAGGGGCCGGAACGCGCGCTCGGGCAGCTCACGCACGGCCTGCTCGGCCGGCTCGCCGCGCTGGAGCGCGCCGGCGAGCCGCGTGGCGCCGCTGATCATCGCCGGGTTGCCGGTGGCCTCGGCCGCCAGTTCCACGGCCCTGGGGTAGGCCACGTGGTGCTCCAGCAGCAGAGCCAGCAGCTCGGCGAAGCTGGCGGACTCGTAATCGGCAAGCATGGATCGCATCCAGGGGAACATCCGCACCAGCGACCAGGACCGGCTCTGGAACGTCGCCGCAATGCCCGATCGCCACCAGGCCAGCGCCAGCAGCACCAGGATCACGGGCCAGGCCGGCCACCAGTAGGGCACCTGCTCCCCGAGAGTCTCCAGCCAGCGCAGGGGCGGGGCCACCGTCAGCCCCAGCGACTCGAAGGCCCCGATGAACCGGGGAATGACCACCACCAGCAACCCCAGGAACAGGCCGTACGCCAGGCTCAGCACCAGCAGCGGATACCAGAGGGCCACGCCAATGGCGGTGCGGGCCTCGGAATAGCTGCGCACGAACCGGGCCAGGCCCTCGAGCGCGACGGCAAGGCGGCCCGAGCGCGCCCCGGCCTCGACCACGGCGCGATACAGGGGCGGAATGGCGCGTTTCTCGGCATCGAGCGCCTCGGCCAGGCTTTCCCCCTGGCTCAGCCGCTTGCCCAGCACCGTGGCAATCTGCCGCAGGCCGCCCGGCAGGTCGGCTCCCGCGGCCAGCAAGCCCCGATCCAGCGGCACTCCCGCCCGCACCAGCGCGGCAATTTCCTCGTTCAGAGCGGCCAGCTCGTGCATCGAGATCCGTCCCGCTCCACCCTCCCCCTGCGCGGCGTCTCCCATCTCCCATTCACTCCCGGCGCGAACCCTGCTGCGAACCCGGACCCGCGCCTATGACAATTGTGACAGACTCATCTCACCACATCTGTCCGAGGCAGTCAAGCCCGCACCGAAAAAAACTGACGATCCGCCGGCCGGCCCCTGGACCAATCGCCGGAGCGGCCGGGGAATCGGCTTCAATCAAGGCGTGCAGCTGCTTCGCTGACGCTTGCCCGGTGGCCCTGGTCGAACCGTGGTGGATTGGAGACGCCCAGCACGCGGCGGATCTCGCGGGGCGAGGTCAGCCCCTGTTCCACCGCCCGGCAGGCACGCTCCCAGCGGCTGATCATGCCGCCTTGCAGGGCGACGTGCTCCAGGGTGTGCACGTCGCGCCGCGCCAGCACGGCGCGGCCGAAGGCTTCCTCGGCGGGGAGCAGCAGCTCGGCCAGCACGAGCCGGCCCTGGTAGCCTGTCCGGCCGCAGGCTTCACAGCCGCGGGCCTCGAGTGCCCTGGTGACGGGTAGCCCGAGCAGCCCGGCGGGCGCCGCCGGCGCCGCGGCGCAGGCCGGGCAGAGACGCCGCACCAGGCGCTGGGCCACCACCACGCGCAGACCGCTGCGAATCGCATAGGGCTCGAGGCCCATGTCCAGCAGGCGCCCGATCACCTCGCAGGCGCTGCCGGCGTGGAACGTGGTCATCGTCAGGTGCCCGGTGAGCGCGGCCTGAAGCGCGATCTCGGCGGTGCTCCGGTCGCGGATCTCGCCGATGGCGATGACCTCGGGATCCTGCCGCAGCAGGGCGCGCAGGCCGTCTTCCAGCGTCAACCCGGCCGCGGCGTTCACCTGCGACTGGGCCACGCCCGGAACGTCGGACTCGATCGGGTCCTCGAGCGTGGCCAGGCTGCGCTCGCCGCGCGACCGCGCGGCCAGCTCGCGCAGGCAAGCGTACAGCGACGTTGTCTTGCCGCTGCCGGCCGGGCCGGAAAGGATGATGCCCCCCGAGGTCTCATCGAGCGCCGCGGAGAGCGTGTCGAACACCTCGTCGGGCAGGCCCAGGTCCACAAGGCGGAGGAACCGGTCCGACCCCGCGAACAGCCGCACCACCGCCTTCTCGCCGTGCAGCGTGGGAAAGGTGGAGAGACGCATCTCCAGGGCGCCCGGGACGCCCCGGATGCGGCCTTCCTGCGGGATGTCGGTGCGGTAGGTGAGCAGCTCCGCAAGGACCTTGAGCCGGGCCACGATGTTGGGGGCCAGCCGCGCCGGCAAGGTGGTGACCGGCTGGAGCACGCCGTCGACCCGCCAGCGCACCTCCAGGCCAGCGGCGCCGGGCTGCACGTGCAGGTCGCTGGCCCCGACTTCCCTGGCCCTGGCCAGAAGCCGCTCGACGGCCAGGCTGGCATAGCGGGGGCTTGCCGGGTCGAGTTTCGTCAGCTCCTCGGCCAGGCGATCCAGGGCCATGGGAATGCGTCCTCTCGGGTGCTCAGGTCAGCCGGTCCGGGCGGGCCTGGTTGAGGGGGCGCGCTTCCGCGCCTCCTCGGCGGCCTTGCGGCCGGCGATGATGCCGCTGGCATCAACCTTCCAGTGTCCTTCGACCCGCTGCAAGTGCGTGGGCAGGCTTGCCCCTTCAGGAAGCA
Organism: uncultured Planctomycetaceae bacterium; assembly: GCA_963833985.1. Taxonomy (GTDB): domain Bacteria; phylum Planctomycetota; class Planctomycetia; order Isosphaerales; family Isosphaeraceae; genus Aquisphaera. Next base: position 1,816,247 of record CAWIAD010000002.1, on the reverse strand, counting down.
GCAGCGCCCGGTCCGGGCCGACCTCTCCGGCCTCGACCACCTTCACCGTGCCGTCCGGAAGCGCGAACCGATCGCCAGCCTTCAGGTTCCGCCATCTCTGCCGGGCGAGCTGCGCTTTCAGATCACCGATCACACTGGCCGGCGCGGGGCGCCGGCAGTCAGCCACTCGAACTCCGGCACGGGCAGGGTCACGGACCGCAGCATCCGGACGTCGTGCGTGGCCATGGCGAGCACGAACGACTTGAGGGCGTCCTCGGGGGTTTGATCGGCGGTCATGGCCTGCAACCCGGGCGCGGCCGGCGCCCCGGCTGCCGGCACTCCTCCTGCCGGTCCGGCGGGGCCGCCCGTTCGTGCCTGCGCCCGCAGGAAGTGGAACGCTGAAAAGAAACGATCGGCGTCGGCCGGCAATGCGGCGCCGGCCGGCGACATGACGGTCAGCGCGTAGTAGTTCTGACCGCGCAGGAAATGCTGCGTCCGGCTGGTCACGGTCCCCTTGCCACCGGGCGCCGACGCAGAATAGCGGAAGTCCTCGCCGGCGACCTCATCGCGCACGATCACCTGCTGGCCCCCTGGCGTCGCTCCCGCCTGGTAATAGCTCTTCCTCTGCGACGCCAGCCAGGCCGGAACCTGACCCGCCGGCACCGCACTACCAAGGCGGATCTTCTGCACGGAGTAGAGCGCTCCTCCCTGGCGGCAGTAATGGATTTGCTGTTCCACCGTGCCCCCCGCGGTTGGCACTTGCCGCGTGCTGGAGCTTGGCCGCGCCGGCAAGGCGGCGGTGTAGTCTCCCCCGGCCGATGGGACCGGGAACCATGGCTCCGGCGATGCCGGCAACTGGGTCAGAGCGGTGACGGTCAAGAGCAGAGCCGTCATGGAACCGAACGTCATCGAAGCGTCCTTTCTTCGTGTGGATCCTTCAGCCGCGGCCACCCTCGCAGCAGGTCTCGCAGATGGTGTGGCAGCGCGTGCAGATGAGCTTGCCCCGGCGCTCCGTGAGCCCTGCTCCACAGACCGGGCAGGCAGGCCGGGGTGGATCGAGCGGCGGTTGCTCCTGCTCTCGACCCTGTTCCGCGGAGGCGGCCGGCGGCCTCATGTCTGCTGCGCTCATGATCATGCCTCCTGCGATTGGCCACCTCGGTGGCCCTGCCCCTTATCCTAAAGGGCAGGCCGCCGGAATGAAAGTGAAACCGCGGCAGCCGCCCGCCCCGGCCCGGCTGAGCTCAGCTCAGCTCACCAGGCGACGTACTCCACCGGGTGGAACCAGGTGATCGGGCCGGATATCCTGAGTCAGTCTCACCGGTCCCGATCGAGCAGCCGACCATGATTCCCCACCTGCCCATTCCCACGAAGCTCAAGACGTACCTCCGCTTCGTGCAATATCTCCTCTGGGAATTCCGCTGGGCGCTCGGGGTATTCGCGACGCTGGTGCTGGGGGGCGGCACGATTCTCTGGCTTTTCTACGGCCATGAGCCGCTCTCATTCAGCCGCGCCTGCCACGCGGTCTTCCTCATGATCTTTCTCGAGTCCTCGATCAGCTTTCCGGACGAATGGTATCTTCAACCGCTCTTCTTCCTGCTGCCGATGGTCGGCCTGGGCGCGATCGCCGACTCGGTGATCCGGCTGGCTTTCCTGATGTTCAGCCGCAAGCAGAACCAACCGGAGTGGAACCGCATGCTCGCCTCGCTCTGTCGGAATCACTTCGTGGTGGTGGGCGTGGGACGCGTGGGCTACCTGGTGATCAAGGAACTGCTCGAGCTGCGCGAGTCGATCGTGGCCGTCGAGAAGTGCAGCGAGGCGCCGCTGCTGGGCGAACTCTTTGAAAGCGGCATCCCCGTGATCCAGGGCAATGCCCGGCTGACCGCCGTGCTCGAGCAGTCCAACATCGCCGATGCCCGGGCCGTGATCGTGACCACCGGGGACGACCTGACCAACCTCGACATCGCCCTCTCCGCCAGAGACCTGAACGGCCAGGCCCGGATCGTGCTGCGGCTCTTTGATGAGACGCTCGCCACGAAGGTCGCCGGCGCCTTCGCCATGCCCGCCATCTCCACCGCGCAGGTCGCCGCACCGGCCTTCATCGCGGCCGCCACGGGGCGGAAGATTTACCAGGGCTTCCAGCTCGCCGGTCAGTACGTGCACCTGTCGGACGTGACGATCGCGGCAACCGGCAGGCTGGCGGGGCACACCGTGAGAGAGATCCAGGCAGGCAACCGGGTGAACATCGTGATGCACCAGGGACCCGGCGGAGTCGATGTCAATCCCGCTGGCGACGCCAGGCTGGACGCCGGCGACACGATCCTGGTGATCGCGCCCTGGACGCCTTGCTCGAGCTCGAGGCGGCCAACCATCACGCGCCGGCCGCACATTCCGGAGCGGACGAGCCCCTCCGGCGTGCGCAGAGCCTCTGATCCGCGCCGGCCGGCGCTGCGCTCAATTCTGACCGCCAAGACAGCGGCGAATCTCCAGCTCGAGCGTTGCGGCGTCGGTGCTGCCGTGGGACCCGGACCTGACCGCGGCCGTGAGATCGCGCGGGAACGTCAGTTCCCGGCCGGGCGGTAATTGCCGGATGGCAAACGACCACGCGATGGGCGTTCCGAGCACGCGGCTGGCATGCACGTCCAGCGGGCACTCGAAGACCGGAGTGGCCAGCAAGCGTGCCTCTGTCTGCTCGACTTCCGAGTTTGCCGCACGGGCACCATCGCGCCACACGAGGACCCGAAGCGAGCCGACGAGAGGATCGACCAGCAGTGCGTAAGCCGTTTCCGCGCTGCGGTGGGACCCGTCGACCAGGAAGGTGTTCGGCGAACGGACCAGGGCGAAGGTGGGCGTGGCCGCGGTGATCGTGCTGCGCGAGACCTCGAATGCCATGGCCGCCAGGATGATGCGCTCCTTCGCGTTCCACGGTCCCTGTGTCCCCTCCAGCGAGGTGGGGGAAATCACGCGATCGCCGAGGCCGTCGGTCGAGGGAGCGCAAAGGCCCAGCCCCACGCGTACGAGATGAAATGTCGGTCCGGCGGCCAGCAGGGACCGGCGCACCTCGGCCACGATGAGCGGGCGGATCCGGCGTGCCGTGTGGAATGACTGGGGGGCAACCGTGTCCAGGTCGCCCGTCGTCAGCACGGGAACGGACTTCATGGCCAGATGGGTCCAGCCTTCCGGGGGCGAATCGCCGTTCTCCAGCAGGCTCCCCGGAGGCAGATGCACAAGCTGCGCGGGCTCGAGAGCAACCGCGGACCTTCCAGCTCGATCCGCGGCGCCCGCATCCTCTCGGACCGCGCCCGGCCCACCGTTCAGCTCACCGGGCGGGAATATCCGCCCTCTCATACCGGCAGACAGCATGAGTGCCAGCACGGCTGTCATCAGGACCAGAAGTTGCCGGTGACCGAAAAAGCCGGAGGTGCGCCTGCGAACGTCGATCGACACCTTCGGCTCCCTGAAGAAATGCAACCATCGCCAGGACCATGGATCGGGTGGCTCGAAAGTCGCAAGAGTTCCGTTGTACCCGGTCCAGGCGCATCTCACCAGTGGGCGCGGGGGCTCACATCGCGGGAGTCGAACCGGCGAACCACGACGCTGCCGCGAGCGGCTAGCTCGCGCCCCCTGATCGATCAAGCAACAGGCGTTCCGCGTCGTGAAAAGAAAAACCGGCTCCGACCACGTATCGAACAACGAGGACGCACCCCGGTTCGTGGAAGCGACTAAATAAATCCTCGCCTCTTCTAATGTGGGCCAGCCGCCCTCGGCTGGCTCAGGACGGCCGAGGGCGGCCGTCCCACACTTTCCCTCTTACGGGGAGCTATTTAGGCCCGCCCGCCTGACCCTAGGAAACGGGCATCATGTCTGATTCCGTGCTCAGCGGTGCAGGTGCGACCCGGCCGCGCCGGCACCAATGGTGTCACGAGCGCCCGTTGGCTGAAGCTTTTCCTGGTGTTGCTCCACCGCTTTGCCGAGAACTTCGACAACGAGTTGATTGATCGAGGCCTTGTGATCTTTTGCCCAGCTTGCCAACCGTTCGTGGATGTCTGGCGGCATACGGACCTGAAAGTGAACGACAGTCTCCGGCATCATCTCACTCCTGGAAATTGAACTCAATGTGCAGGGAAAAGAGGAGCATCCGCACGGCCTACGAAAAACATCCATGTTTGTGACAGGGTGAATACGTCTTATCGATGATTTTGTTTCTGATGATGCACAGGGCCAGTCCTGCCCGCAATGCTGGTCGCAGTCAATGATCCATTTATCAATAACTTGATGAATGAATCAGAATCAGAGGGCGGGAAGCTGCCAGGGATCGCGGCGCTCACGGTCCAGCCAGCGATTCTGTGCGGGGTCGACGAACTCCCACTTCACGGGATCCCAGTGCAGTGCCGCTCCGTTCCAGTAGGCGAGATTTCCCAGGATGGTGATGGCCACCGACCGTGCGCCGATCTCGACATCGGCCAGGGGCGCTTGCGCGAGCGGATGCAATCAATCCAGTTGCGATGATGGCCCGGTGATTTTTCGAGATGGACCTCCTTCGCGCCGAGCGGTTCCTTGACGATGCTGGCCGGGTCGCTGGTGAGATGATCGCGGTCGATGCGGAGCGTGCCGTTGCTCCCGGTGAAGGTACAGCCGCTCGGCCCGCCGTGGACCATCACCACACCGTTGGCGTAGCGGTAGGTCACGCCGTGGTGGGCGTTGCGGGACATGGGGGGCAAGATCTCAACGGGTCCGGAGTGGTCCATGTCCAGGCACCACTGGGCGATGTCGTAATGGTGGGCGCCCATGTCCGCGTGGCCGCCCCCGGCGTATTCGCGATAATCACGCCACGCGGGGAAGTGCTTGTGCACGCCACGCGGGCTGAGGATGTGGTTATAGGGCCGCTTGGGGGCAGGGCCAAGCCACAGGTCCCACTCCAGACCGGGCTCCATCGGCTCCCCGGGCAGGTCACACCAGCGGCTGGGACCGCCCACGCCCACGGTGACCGTCTGGATCTGGCCCAGCCGGCCACTGCGGATGAACTCCGCCGCCTCGCGGAAGTGGCCGAACACGTTCGACCTTTGCTGGCTGCCGGTCTGGAAAACGCGGTCGTACTTGCGGGCAACGTCGATGACGCGCTTGCCTTCCGCGAGAGTCAAGGTCAGCGGCTTCTCGCAGTAAACATCCTTGCCGGCCTTCATGGCCTCGATGGCCGGAATGACATGCCAGTGCTCGGGCGTGGCGATGCACACCGCATCGATGTCGCGCCGGCCCACAAGCTCGCGGAAGTCGGTATACGCATCGCAGGCATGAGTAGGTGTCTTCCCTTCGTAGGCCTTCTCGACCCGCCGGCGCACGTGCTCCCGGCGTGAACGGTCGACCTCGCAGACCGCCAGCGCCTGGACATCGCCAAACTTGAGCAGCTCGGGCAAGTGATAATCGTTGGCCATCTTGCCGCAGCCGATGAACCCCACCGTGATCCGCTCGCTGGGTGCGGTCGCGCCGTTCTTGCCCAGAGCGCGGCCGGGGATGATCATCGGCACCCCGATGGCGCTTGCGGCCGCGCTGTACAAGCACTGCCGGCGGGTGATATTGCTGCTGGCTTTCATCGGCATGGTCCTCTCTGGCTGTGAGGCGGTGTCGTGGCGACGAGACGCGGACGCGGACGCAGCGCAGCGCGCGCACAACGGTCATGTTCCTCAAATGACAGTAGAAGAGTCTTCCAGGCCTGGAGCAACCCCCTTCCCCTGTGTCGATACGCGCCTGCCGGCAGCGGCGCCGGCGCATGGCATGCCATGGCAACGATGCCTCGGAGACCACTCCGGTGCTTCCAGCACCATGACCCGCAGTGGCATTCCTGGTCCGCTTTGCGGATGATCTGGAGGAGAAGAGACACGCTGACTTCGGCCGACCCCACGGCCGCCGGCCGTTCGAGTGATCCCTGATGCTTCCACGTGCTGAACCCACCTCGGCGGGCGAGGGCCTTCGTCAGGCGACCGCCTTTCGTTTCATTGTTCTGCTGGGCCTCGTAAGCCTGTTCGCGGACATGACGTACGAGGGGGCCCGAAGCATCACCGGTCCGTTCCTGGCCACACTGGGAGCGAGCGGGACGGTGGTGGGCGTGGCCGCGGGGCTCGGCGAGCTGCTTGGTCATGGCCTGCGGCTGGTTTCCGGGTACGTCGCGGACCGCACGGGCCGGCACTGGCTGATCACCCTGGCCGGATACGCGGTGAACCTCTTCGCGGTGCCCCTGCTGGCGCTCGCGGGCCGCTGGGAAATTGCCGTGGTGCTGATGCTTCTGGAACGGACCGGCAAGGCCGTCCGCGCACCGGCCCGCGACGCCATGCTGTCTCACGCCACTCACCAGGTCGGCCACGGTAAGGGTTTCGGCCTGCACGAGGCACTCGACCAGGTCGGGGCCGTCGTCGGCCCGCTCATCATCGTGGCGGTTCTGGCCTCCGGGCATAGCTATAACCAGGCCTTCGCGGTGTTGCTCGTTCCGGCCCTGGCCACGGTGGCGATCCTCCTTGTGGCCAGGCGGCTCCATCCGCGCCCCCGCGACCTCGAGCCCGTGGGCCCCGCACCCGGCCCTCAAGCGTTTCCCCGCGTTTACTGGATTTACATGGCCGCTTCCGCACTCGTTGCCGCCGGTTATGCCGACTTCCCGCTCATCGCCTATCACTTCAGCAAGGCGGCGCTCGTTCCCGCCGGCTGGATCCCCGCGGTCTATTCCCTGGCCATGGCCGTGGACGCCCTCGCGGCGCTGGCACTGGGCCGCCTCTTCGACCGCTTCGGCCTCACAGTCCTTGGCTGCGCCGTGCTGGGCTCGGCGTTCTTCGCACCTCTGGTGTTCCTTGGGGGATGGCCGTCCGCGCTGCTGGGCATGATCCTCTGGGGCATCGGCCTGGGTGCCCAGGAGTCCATCCTTCGCGCGGCGGTCGCGCGTATGGTCCCTGCCGCGCGGCGCGGGTCTGCCTTTGGAGTGTTCAGCACCGCGTTCGGCCTGGCATGGTTCGCGGGCAGCGCAGCGATGGGCATGCTCTATGACCGGTCCCTGACGGCCCTGGTCGGCTTTTCCGTGGTCGTGCAGCTCGCTGCCCTGCCCTTGCTGTGGATGGTCCGGCGTGAAGCCGCGCGGTCGAACCTGAGCTGAGGAGAACTCACCCTCGGGACGGCTTCGCATCATGCAGGTAGCGGACGACATGGACATCCTCGACCACGATCAGACCGCCCTGGACGAGCTCTTCGAGCGCGGGGAGGAGCCGCTCGATCTGCTCGCGACGGTCGACGATCTCGATCCGTTCCGGCAAGTCCTCGGAGAGGCCCAGCAGCCCGGCCCGGTGGATCCGGGAGGTCTTGCCGAAACCCATCACTCCGACGGCCGCCGTGGCACCGGCGATGCCCATCGCGCGGCATTTCTCGACGATGGCCGTCACCAGGTTGCGGCCGTGCCAGGTGTCGCTGTTGCCGATATACACGGTCACGCGCTGGGCTTCGCCTTCGATCTTCATGGTGCCCGAGCTCCCGCTCGCCAGAGCCGCCGTCGCAGGGTTTTCGGTGGTTGTCGTATGGCCAGGCGCCGGAAGGAGGTGTCCCGCGTAGTGCCGGACGCGAACAGGACGGGTGACGACGAGTCCCTCGCCGATCATCGTATCGAGGGCCGTTTGCAAGAGACCGATCTTCTCGGCCGCGTCGACGACCTCGACGACGACGGGGATCTCGAACGAGAGATACTCGCTCCTGGCATCGCGAATCCTCTTATGGACGCCATAGCTGAAATCAACCAGGAAGACCGAGGCACCCGCCAGATGGAGCGCCCGCGCCGTCTCGACGGCACGGCGATAGACGGGCTTGCCTTCGATCCGATCGCTGGCATTGAGATAAAGACAAAGCTGCACGGCTTCCTGGGGGATGTTCATGGCCTGTACGCCCTCCGGTTCACTCGGTTGTCTCTCCGAGCTCGGCCGACGAGGCCACGAAATCACCGCCACTGCGCTGGGGGTCCGCGCGCCGAATCTCCGGCGATCCCAGGTCTGAGGTCTGGCTCTCGTATTGTCCCATCCGCAGCGACCGGCTCCAAGTGGGCTGGACGATCATCTGTGCCAGCACCGCACCAAGAATCACGGCAGCGCAGCCGCCCGCCACACTCCCGAGGGCATAGGTCAGGCTGAATGCCAACTCCCCGCGCTGCCAGAGGGTCACGGTCTCGAAGGCGAAGGTCGAGAAGGTGGTATAACCACCCAGGAACCCGACCAGAAGCAACAATCGGAGATAGGAGTGGGGCGACCACCGGGCCAGCAGCGCGGTCAGAAAGCCGATCGCGAACGCCCCGGAGACGTTGATGGCGAACGTCGCCCAGGGGAACTGCGAACTGGCCCAGCGGTTGATCCAGACTCCAAGCCAGTAGCGCGCATTGACACCCGCCACGCCACCCAGCGATAACGCCAGAACCTTAACCCACGTCTCCACGAGTTGGTCTCCCAGGACGACTGGACTTTTCGGTCATCAAGGCTCCCTCGGCCGGCAGCGGCCCGTAGGCGGCCATCTGCCTGGGCCCCATGTCATCCACGGAAACCTGGATCTGCATGAGATGCGTTTCCAGGATCCAGGCGCAGGCTTGTCTTGCGGGCTTCCAGCGGCAGGGCCAGGTCATCGACGGCGGCGCGCCTCGCGGCACGTATCCGTGCGAAGTGATCCTGGAGCACCCGGGATTCCGCGGGCGGGAGATCGGTGTTCAGTTGCGAGAAGACCGACTCCGTGCCGCTCTGGGCGAGGAGCCCCTCCAGTTCGGCCAGGCGCCTGTGGATGCTGAGAAAGGTCTGGACGACATGGCGGCCATGGTTTTCAGTGAGTCGAGACATGGGAGGCCGGTGTTCCTGAGGAGCTGCCGGGACGCGTGACCATCGGCCGCGGTGTGGCCGACCAACAAGAAAGCCCTCGGGAAGGTTCCCAAGGGCCTTGGCCTCATCACGAGCCCCACCCGAAGGTTGAACCTTCCGGTAGGGGTTATCAGCCGCATGAGCGGCGGTTCCAGGGCGAACCCCATCGCCGAAATCCGATTCATCTACTATCGAGTACGCCCGACGCGGCGTCAAGCGGTGGCGTCTTCGCGGCCGCGATTCATCAAGGAGCTCTGCCCTGGCGGACTGTTGATGCCCAAGCGACAACCCACCGGCCGGATCGCCCTCACGGGCGAGGTTGGAGGGTTCCCCCGTCCGAACCACGCCCTCACGGACGTGGTCACCGCGCTTTCGGCTCGGTCGGCTCATTTCGAGGCAGCGGGAGTCCGGCCACCGTGACCACGGTCGTCAGGCCGTGGTTCGGACGGGCGCAGCCTCCAACCTCGGGCGTCAGCCCGACCTGCACTTGAACCGGGTCGCCCTCACGGGCGAGGTTGGAGGGTTCCCCCGTCCGAATCGCGCTTTTCGGCCGCGGCGACGTGGTTTCAGGACACGGAAAGAGGACACGGAAAGAGGACAGACACGGAAAGAGGACATGCATTGCGGAGTTCTGCCCTGGCATGCATGGAAAGAGGACACACACGGAAAGACACGGAAAGAGGACATGCATTGCGGAGTTCGAAACATGGAAAGAGGACATGCATCGCGGAGTTCTGCCCTGGCATGCACACGGACATGGAAAGAGCATGGAAAGAGGACATGCATCGCGGAGTTCTGCCCTGGTGGAGAGTTCGAGCCACCGGCGGGATCGCCCTCACGGGCGAGGTTGGAGGCTGCGCCCGTCCGAACCACGCCCTCACGGACGTGGTCACCGGACTGACAGACGGGGTCACGGCTCCTCTCGCCTGGGGCGACCCCGTTCCAGATGACGCGGGAGTCCGGCCAGGGTGACCATGGTCGTCAGGCCGTGGTTCGGACAGGCGCAGCCGCCAACCTCGGGCGCGAGCCCGACCTGCACGTGAACCGGGTCGCCCTCACGGGCGAGGTTGGGGGGTTCCCCCGTCCGAACCACGCCCTCACGGACGTGGTCATCGCAATCGCACGGACGTGGTGAGCGGACTGGCAGACGTGCTCACGGCTCCTCTCTGCTGGGGCGAATCGGTTCCAGGCAGCGCGGTAGTCCGGCCACCGTGACCACGGTCGTCAAGCCGTGCTCAGCGGACTGAGGGACGTGGTGACCGCGCTTCTCGGCTGGGACCACTCGGTTCCAGACAGCACGGAAGTCGGGAAACCGTGACCACGGTCGTCAGGCCGTGGTTCGGACGGGCGCAGCCGCCAACCTCGGGCGCGAGCCCGACCTGCACGTGAACCGGGTCGCCCTGACGGGCGAGGTTGGAGGGTTCCCCCGTCCGAACCGCGCTTTTCGGCCGCGGCGACGTGGTTTCAAACTTTGGATCAAACCATATGCTCAGCGAGCGCCATTTGACTTTCCTAATTGATCGCTTAAAATAGCTTAATCCGGCGACGAGGCCGGCGTATCAATCGGGGCGGGGAGCGAGCCCCGGGGCACCACAACCCTTCCACCTCGACAAGGAGCCGCCGATGCTCGCCGCGCTCGCCGAACCGCTCGATTCCACTTCCACGTCCACCGCCACGACGATTTGTCCTGGTCCCAGCACCGCACGGGCCGAGGCCAGCCGGGCCAATGGGCGGCTGTCACGCGGGCCGACCTCGGACCAGGGGAAGGAACGCAGCCGGCGCAACGGCTGCAAGGAGGGGCTCACCGGCGCGGGGATCGTCCTGCCGCCGGACGGGGCCGCGGAGGTCGAACGCCGCGCGGCCGAATATGCCCGCGTGTTCAAGCCCCGCAATACGGTCGAACGCGAGCTGGTGCGCCAGATGGCGCTGGGGGCCTGGAGGAGCGAGGTGCTGGCCGTGCGGATCATCCGGCATGATGCCCGCAGGAATGCCGCCCGGTTCGCCAACTGGGAGCAGGATGAGCAGCTTGCGGCTGCCGAGCTCGGCCGCAAGCTGAGCGACGATCCCGAGGGAACCGTGCTCCGCCTGATGCGCAGCTCGGCCGGCTGCGACTGGCTCATCGGCCGCTGGACGCTGCTGGGCAACGGCCTGCTCAGCGGCGACGACGAGGGCGGGCCGGGCTGCACCTGGACCGAGGCCGACCTGGCCCTGGCGCTGGACCTGCTGGGGGTGCCGGCGGAGCTGCGGCACCTGGATCATCAGACCGCCCGGCTGAAAGCGCTGCGCGTGCAGGCCCGGACGGGCTCGGACGACGGTGTGGTCGGGTTGCGGCAGATGATCGAGGAAGAAGTGGCCGCGCTCGAAGGCCGGCATGAAGAGGTGTGGGAGGGGGTCGAGCAGCCGCAGTTGCAGGACTGGCGCTCGGGAGTGGAGATCGACCTGGGTCCCGAAGGGACGCGGCTGCACCGCTATGAAATGGCGGCCGATCGGCTCTTCCGCTCGGCCTGGACCAAGCTGGAGCGGCTGCGGAAGGAGCGCGATCTCCCCATGGTCCGCTGTTCCGAACGCGGCGACCCGGCTGAGCCCGTCCCGCGATCCGAGCCCGACCCGCCCGCCGTGCCACGCTCGGGGCCCATCCCTGCGGCTCCGTCCACGGCTTCAGCTCCGTCGCCGGTGCACCGCGAGCCCGCCGTCTCGGCTCTGGCGCTCGGGGACCATTCCTCTCCGGTGCTCGACTTCTGGATCGGCGGCCCGCCCACAGCCGGGATCAACCCCGGCGCCCTGTTGCAGAACAAGACGAACCCGACAACCAGCCGGCCCGTGAATGGGGAACGAGGCGCCCGGCGCGGAGACCTGGCGTAGCTCTCAGGTCGTAAGCCCCGCTCGGAGAGGTCAGGCTCGAGGTGCGATGTGTCGTTGCTCCGCTTGACGCACTCCACGAGAAAGGCTGGGTGCCGTTTCCTCCTGACGATCGGGGGCGTTTCGATCAAACCGATCGCGATATCGTAAAATACCAGTAACGGCATGGACGTTCGTTGCGCGGTGGACGGTCCGCAGCGCGTTTGACGCACGGCTCGTAAGACGATATCTTACCCGGCATGAAGACCACCATCTCCAGCAAGGGACAGATCGTCTTGCCCGCCGCGATCCGGCAGCAGGATGACATCAAGTCCGGCCAAGAATTCGAGGTCCAGCGCCTTGATCAAGGTGAATACTTGCTGAAGCGAATGAAGCGGCGGCGCAATGAAGGCTTGGTGCAGCTCCTGCTCGACTGTCCGCTCAAAGGCTGGTTCCAGCCGGCCGATCGGTCAGAAACGAGCAACGACATCGCGATGCCAAAGCTGGGATGACTTATCTGGTCGACGCAAATATCCTGTGCGAGCTAACCAAACAAGGCCCCGACGCCAAGGTGGTCGCCTGGCTGAGTGCACACGAAGCAGACTTCGTCGTGGACTCCGTGATCCTTGGCGAAATCGCTCTCGGCATTCACCTGCTGCCGCGTGGACGCAAGCGCGCTCAGCTTGAGCGGTGGTTTCAGGAAGTCGTGGACCGGATCGATTGCCTGGCGTGGGATGCGGCCACCAGTCACCGCTGGGCACGAATGGTCGCGCGGCTACGAGCAAAGGGACAGGCGCTTCCCTTGCTGGACAGCATGATTGCCGCGACCGCGCTGGCACATGGCCTCACGGTCGTCACGCGAAATGTCCGGGATTTTCGAAAGGCGGGCGTTCCGGTGCTCGACCCCTTTCTCTGATGTCGGCACGGACCGAACGAACAGGAGTCGTCCAGCGGACTGGATGGAATCGCAACACGGACATGCCATCTGCTTGGACAGACTGAAACGAGGCGGATCGAAATCCTTGCCATCCCGAGCCAATCGATGCGCATCACATGGACAATGAAGCCTGACCTGGCGCTCCAGGTGCTCACGACGGCTTCAGGTGCAGCTCCTTGAGCTGGCGGGGCTCGACGGTTCCGGGAGCGCCGGTCATCAGGTCGGTGCCCTTGGCGGTCTTGGGGAAGGCGATGCAGTCGCGGATGTTCGTGAGGCCCGAGTAGAGCATCACCAGCCGGTCAACACCCAGGGCGATGCCGCCGTGCGGCGGTGCTCCGTTGCGCAGGGCGCTCAAGAGGAATCCGAACTTCTCCTCGGCATCTTCGGGCGTCAGGCCCAGGAGTGCGAAGATCTTTGACTGAATTGCGGGATCGTGGCAGCGGATGGTGCCGCCGCCGGCCTCCTCGCCGTTGATGACCAGGTCGTAAGCCTGGGCGCGCACCTTGGCCGGGTCAGAATCCAGCAGATGCAGGTCCTCGAACATGGGCATCGTGAACGGGTGATGCTCGGCGACGTAGCGGGCTTCCTCGGCATCCCAGGCCACCAGGGGGAAGTGTATGATCCACGAATAATGGAACGAGCCGGGGTCGAAGAGGGAAAGCTCGGCCGCCAGCCGGGCTCGCAGGTTGGAAAGTGCCTGGCTGGTGACGGCCTGGGTATCGGCGACGATCAGGATCAGGTCGCCGGCCTTCGCCTGGAACCGCTCGCGGAGCTTCGCCTGAGCCTCCGCGGGGAAGAACTTGGCGGTTGGGCCGGTGCACGCCGCGCCTTCGACCTTCAGCCAGATCAACCCCTTGGCGCCAAATGAACCGGCGAACTCGGTCAAGCCGTCGAGGTCCTTGCGGCTGTACCGTTCGGCTCCGCCTGGCGCAGAGTCCGCGGATGCGGTGGCCGAACTGCTGCGCCTGCTGGAGCACCTTGAACTCGGTCTGCCCGGCGATGTCGGCGACGTCCTTGAGCTCCAGGCCATAACGCAGGTCGGGCCGGTCGCTGCCGAACCGCTCCATGGCGTCGTGGTACTCCAGGCGGGGGAGAGGCAACGCTACCTCCTGGCCCTGAAACTCCCGGGCCATGGAGGCAACCAGGTGCTCCATCGTGCTCATGACGTCCTGGTCGTCCACGAACGACATTTCCACGTCAAGCTGCGTGAACTCGGGCTGGCGGTTGCGCGCAGGTCCTCGTCGCGGAAGCACCGGGCGATCTGGTAATAACGGTCGAAGCCCGAGACCATGAGCAACTGCTTGTAGAGCTGCGGCGACTGCGGCAAGGCATAGAAATGTCCCGCATGCACCCGGCTGGGAACGAGGAAATCGCGCGCACCCTCGGGTGTGCTGCGGCCCAGCACGGGCGTTTCGACTTCCAGGAAGTTTTGTTCGCTCATGGCGTTGCGCATGAGCTGGCAGAGCCGGTGGCGCACGATGAAGACGCGCTGGAGGTCCGGCCGGCGAAGGTCGAGGAAGCGGTACTTGAGGCGAAGCTCCTCGTTGGGCTCGGGCCCGTGCATCTCGAACGGGGGTGTGGGCGTGGCGTTGTAAAGCACCAGCTCGGTGGCACGGACCTCGACATCGCCGGTCTTGAGCTTGGGGTTCTCCTTGCCGGCCAGCCGGGGCGCAACCGCCCCTTTGATCCCGATGACATACTCGTTCCGCAGGTCGCGCGCCCGGGCCTGAAGCTCCGCACCCGCGTCCGGCTCGAAGACCACCTGGGTCACGCCGTAGCGGTCGCGCAGATCGATGAACACCAGCCCGCCGAAGTCGCGCCAGGCGTCGACCCACCCATTGAGCACAACGGCATGGCCAATCTGGTCTTTCGTCAACTCTCCGCAGGTATGAGTGCGTTTCAGCAGCATGGTCGTTCTGTCGCCTGGCTCACAGCCGCAAAGTCGGTTCCGGACATCACTTTCGATGGAGCTTCCCAGGCCGATCACGATACTACGGCCGTCGCAGGAACGTCAAGAACCCCAGCAGTCCGGACAGGTTCGGACAGAACCAGGTTCAGAGCCAGCCACCCGCGATTCTGGTTATGATCGGTCGATTCAGCGAATGCCGTGCGAAGCTGAGTCGCAAACCTCTGGAGCCGGCGATCAGAAGCGCCATGCCCTTTCAAAGTGGACGAGCCATGGAGACGGTGGAACAACTGGCCGCGTGCCACGATGCCGGGCTGGGGGCCGAAGCGCGCATGGCATCGTTCCTCATGGATCAATTCGCAGCCGCCGGCTGGAGCACCGAGCGGATCGAAGCGCCCGGGCGTGCCGCGCTCCTCGGGCTGGACCGAGCACACCGCCACCGGGTTCGCCGGTTCCCGCTGGTGATCGCTGGCCGAGCGGAATCGCCGCAAGCGCCCGGCCGCGTCGTGTTGCTGACCAATCTCGGCGACCTGGCGTGGCAATCGTCGCGGCTGGCCGCGAGCGCCGGGGCGGCCCTGCTGCTGGAAATGGCCCGGACCTGGCCCAGGTACCGGCTGGAACGATTCGAGCCGGTGCTCGCGGCAGCGGGGGGCATGACATGCGGCATGGCCGGGGTCCGCGAGCTCGTACGCCTGTCCGAGGACGCATGGCGCACCAGGCCAACGCTGCTGATCATGATTCTCGCCCCCGGCGTGGGACCGACGCTGGCAATTCAGGGTCAGCCCAGGTCCATGCTCGGGCGCGCGACGGAGGCGGCCGAGAGCCTGTGGCTGCCGGCCCAGCCGTTGAGCTGGCGGCTGCGGATGCGGCTGGGCCGGCTCTGGCCTGCGTCCACGAAGGGGCTGGACCAGGTCGTCCTGGCTGGCAGCCTCAGTGGCGCGGATGAAGACGCCTTCAATCAGGAAGCACTCGGGCGAGCGGCCCAGCTGGCAACGGAGATCGCGCTGCGCTGGGCTCGCCAGGCGGCACCAGGATCCTGAGGCGGACAGCGCGCCGGTGCCTGCCACGCGGCGCTGGCCGCGACCTTTTCTTCATTTGTCCACGGGCTTACCGTCGTAGGTGATGACCTTGACGCTGGTGAATCCGGCCTTCGCCAGCTCCGGTTCGATGGTCTTGCGTTCGCCGACGACCAGGATGAACCGGGCAGGCGGAGCGACCACCTCAGTCATTGCCTTCTGGGTTTCGGCCAGGGTGACGCGTTCGAGGTTGGGCAAGAAGGTCTGGAGGTAATCGGCGGGCAGGCCGAACCGGGCGACCTCCTCGAGGGCCGAGATGATACCGGAAGGGGATTCGAACGCGTCGGGGAACGTCCGTGATTCGGCGGAGTGCGCCGTTTCCAGCTCTTCGGCGGTGATCGGCCGGGCCTGAGCAATGGCGTCGAGTTCCTTGAGGACCTCCTTGAGCGCCGGTACGGTGGCATCGGCGCGGACGGCTGAGGAAACGCTCCAGAGGCTCTTGTGGCGATGGTAGTCGAACGCCGAGCGGATGCCGTAGGTGTAGCCGTGGTCTTCACGCAGGTTCTTGTTCAGCCGGCTCAAGAAATCCTCGCCCACCAGATGGTTGCCCACGAGGGTCGCCATGTAGACCGGGTCGCGGCGGTCCACCCAGTGCCGGCCCACGCGGATGATGCTCTGCACGGCGCCCGGCTTGTCCACCAGGTGAATGACCTTCGGTTCCGGCTTGACCTGGGAATCCGGCCGGTCACCTGGTCCGGCGTTGCTCGCGGCCCAGCGGCCCAGGGTTTGCTCGAGCATGCGCGCCACGGCGTCGGGGTCCACGTCGCCGCTGACCATGAGCCGGGCGCCTCTGGCGCCGAAGCCGCGCTGGTGGAAGGCCTTGACGTCCTCGAGCGAGAGGTTCTTGACGGCCTCGGGATACCCCTCGGCCGGCTTGCCGTAGGGGTGGGCATCGCCATACACCACAATCGGGAAGGCGCGGCGGGCGAGCCAGCCGGCCGAGTCCGGCCCCTGGAGCAGGCCCGCGATCTGCTGGGTCCGTTCGCGATCGAAGTCGCCGGGATCGAACCGGGGCGACGTGAGCATCTCGGCCAGGAGCTTCATTGTCGGCTCCAGATTCCGGGCCAGCAGACTCAGCTCGATCGAAGTCTCGTCGTGGTCCGCGCCGATGCGCAGGCGGGTGCCAAGCCCCTCGAACGCCTCGGCCAGCTCGGTCGCCGTGCGCTGGCTGGTGCCCTGGTCGAGCAACCGGGTCATCAGGTTTGCCAGTCCGGCCTTGCCAGCGGGGTCGTCGCCGGTGCCGACCGGCACCGTGAGCGACACCTGAACCACCGGCAGCGTCTTCCAGGCAGCAATCCAGACGTCGAGGCCGCTGGAGAGGGCCTTGCGGACATGGCTCGGAGGCTGAAATGAGGGCGCCGCCGTGGAACCGGGAAGTTTCGACCAGTCGGGCCCGGGCGCCGGGGGGCGGGTGCTCAGCGCCGTCCTGGTATGGGAATCCGGGTCGGGGCCGACGGGGGCTGGTGCGGACTTGGATTCGCCGGGTTTCACGGGCCGGACGAGCAAGGTCACCTTATCCGCGGTGAGGTACTCTGCGGCGACGCGCCGGATGTCCGCCGGAGTGACCCGAAAATAGCGAGCAAAATCCTTGCGGTAGTATTCGGGATCATCTTTCTGGGCGAACCCCGAGCTGATGGCGATCGCGCGGCCAAGCGCCCGGGTGAGCCGGGTGTAGAGGGACGTTTCGATGCGTGCGAGCACCCGCGTCACCTCGGCCTGGGACGGGGGTTCGGCGCAGGCGGGCAATCTCCTTGTGGAACTCGGCCTCGATGGCTGCCGTGGTCTTCCCCTCGGCCGCGGTGGCCTCGAGGCTGAAGAGTCCGGCGATTTCCTTGGTATCGCTGTCGGCGGAGACGTCCTTGGCCAGCCGCAGGTCGCGTACGAGGGTCTTGTAGAGCCGCGAGGTCTCGCCGCCAGCGAGGATGGTGGAGAGCAGGTCCAGCGCAGGCGCGTCGGGGTGATCATCGGCCACCGTGGGCCACGACCAGACGATCCGGGGCAGCTTCACCTGGTCGGCCAGCTCGGCATGGACGGCTTGCGCCGGCGCTGGCGGTGCCGCCACCCGGGCGGGACGCGGGCCAGCAGCGAGCGGCCCGAAGTAACGGCCGATCTGCTCCTTCGCCCTGGCGGGGTCGAAGTCGCCCACCAGGCAGAGCGTCGCGTTGGCCGGGTGGTAGAACTCGGCGAAGAATGCCCGCAGATCGTCGAGCGACGCGGAGTTCAGGTCTTTCATCGAGCCGATCACCGACCACGAGTAAGGATGGCCATGCGGAAACACCCGGGCCAGCAGCGTCTCTTCCACCAGGCCGTACGGCACGTTGTCCACACTTTGCCTGCGCTCGTTCTTGACCACCTCGCGCTCGGTATCGAACTTGGCCTGGTCGAGCGCGGAGGAGAGGAAGGCCAGCCGCTCCGCCTCCAGGTAAAGCGCCCGCTCAAGGTACTCGCTGGAGACGGTCTCGAAGTACACCGTCATGTCTTCCGACGTGAAAGCGTTGGACTGCGCACCGGTCTCCTGGAGCGGGATGTCATAGTTGGGCACGTTCTTCGTGCCTCGGAACATCATATGTTCAAAAAAGTGAGCGAAACCGGTGCGGCCCGCGCGTTCGTTCTTCGAGCCCACGTGGTAGGCGACGCAGACGACCACCCGGGGCACGCTGGCGTCGCGGTGGAGCGCGACTTTCAGCCCGTTGGGCAAGCGGTAGGACTCGATGTCCAGCCGGGGCATCTTCGGCTCGGGCTCCGCGGCCGGAAGGAGTGCAGGGAAGAGGCAGACGAGCAAGCCGATGATTTTTGGCATGGTTTCTTGGGTCCAGGTTCCAGAGGGAGTCGATGAGCGGAAGCCGTGGCCGTGCATCAGGAGAGTGCCGTCTCTTCCGGGCAGCCGAGCATGAGGTTCAGGTTCTGCACCGCGACGCCGGCGGCACCCTTGATCAGGTTGTCCAGGCAGGCCAGGACCACGATCTGCCCGCGCACGACGCGGAGCGTGATGTCGCAATAGTTCGTGTAGGCGCTATCCTTGGTGGCCGGCAAGTGGGAGACGACCCGGACGAACGGGCTGTGGGCGTAGAACGAGCGGTAGAGCGCCAGCAGGTCGTGCTCGACGGCGGCCTGCCGGGGACGGGCGTAGATGGTGGCGAAGATGCCCCGGTCCATGGGCACCAGGTGGGGCGTGAAGATCACCTCCACAGGCTCGCCGCGCCCGCCGGTCATCGTGGTCAGGACCTGGTCGATCTCGGGCGTGTGCCGGTGGCGGCCCACGTTGTAGGCGGAGAAGCTCTCGTTACATTCGGGAAAGTGAAAATTCAACTTCGGCGACCGCCCCGCACCCGAGACTCCGCTCTTGGCGTCGATGACGATCCCGGTCCGCTCCACCAGGTCGTGTGCGACCAGAGGCGCCAGCGCGAGGATGCTCGTGGAGGTGTAGCAACCCGGGTTGGCGATGAGCGGGGCCGGCGGGATCTGGTCGCGGAAGAGCTCCGGCAAGCCGTACACCGCATGCTTCAGACCGGAGACGTCGGTATGCTCGTGGCCGTACCAGTCGGCGTAGACCTGGGGATCGGTCAGGCGATAATCCGCGCTCAGGTCAATCACCCGCACATGGCGCGCGCGAAGGGCAGGCACCACGGCCAGGCTCGCCGTATGGGGCAAGGCCAGGAAGGCGAACGAGGCGCGTTCGGCCAGGCCGTCGGCGTCGAAGGGCTCGCACGCCAGGTCAATCCGCCGGGCCAGGCTGGGATGCAGCGCGTCGAGCCGCGGGGCCTCATCCTGCCGCGACGTCGCCATGGTGAGCTTGACCCGCGGATGGCGCAGCAAGATCTGGATCAGCTCGCGCGCGGCATAGCCAGAGGCACCGACGATGGCCACTCCCACCTGCCCGCTCACGCTCTGTCCTTTCGTCGTTCCCGGATTGCAACCGCGGCGAGGATCAGGCCCCCGGCAAGCCACGCGAAGGCCGAGATCGCCAGTCCTTCCGCGACGTCATCGGCCACGTACCGCAAATGCAGGCTCCAGCGCCCGGGTCCGGGAATCCGGACGCGCTGCCAGCCGCCATCGCCCTTGCCCATGCGAAAGCTCGGCACGATGTCGGCCGGAAACTCGCCCTGGCCGTCCCGATCGCGCCAGCGTGCCTGCCACTGCGGGTCTGCCAGTTGCGTGATGAGGATCCATCCCGGCGCCTCAGCGTCCACAGCCAGTTCCAGGACTCCCGGATCGCCCGCCTCGGCCGCAAGCGGTAAGGCCTTGTCGAAGAGATCCAGCAGGGGTCCAAGGTCGCCGGACCAGTGGTCCAGCATGTCCGGGCGGCTCACGGCGGTCAAGGGGAGGAGCCAGGCGCGGTGCGGCTCCGGCTCAGGACGGAGAACCCGAAATCGCGACGACCAGGGCCCGCGCTTCGCGGCCCAGCGCGGGCCGAACAGCCAGCCGGCCAGGGCCGGATCGTCGATCGTCTCAGGTTCTGCCGCGACGCCCTCTGCCCGGGCGAGATTTCGCTCGATGGCGGTTTCCATGGGGTCAAGGACGCGCACGCCCACACCCGCGGTGCGCAGGGCCTTGCGAGTGGCGGGGCCGGATCGGCCATCGCCCAGCGAGCCCTGCGCCAGCCTGGTGAGCGGCTCCAGCGCGGGGAGGTCGAGCGTGCGGTAAGCCGCGACCGGCTCCAGTCGCACGAGCATCGGCAAGTTGCGCAAGCCGCTGATGACCCGCGTCCCGCGCAGTGCGCGGGCGAGTTCCGCGAGCACGGGGCTCTGGCTCGCCAGCGGCCGTAGCGGCCCGATCGCCACCACCCGGTGCTGGCCCAGGAGCAAGAGATCGGCACAACTCAGAACCAGGAGGCATGCGGGCAAATGGCGGCGGCGCGCGCCGGCGGCCGTCCACCAGGACGCCAGGCCGATGGCCACGAACAATCCCGCCGTACCGGCCAGTTCGCGGTGGTAGATCTCCGTCCGGGTGGCTGCGAAAGAGCGGGCCGTCTTCGCGGCGCCCACGGGCTTGCGCGCCTCGGCCGCCACAGCCGCAAACCCTGCGTCGCCCGTCCAGGGGCGCGTCTGGAACACCCGCTCGAACGCATCCGACAGCCACGGATGAGCTCCCACCGTGGCACTCGCCAGCGCCAGCTCGATGATTCCCAGCACCAGTGCGACCCAGACGGCGGACAGCCCGGTCAACGCGCCCAGCGCACGCCCGGTGCGGGGCCACGATCTCGAGCGATCCAGCCCCTTTCCCGCCAGGATCGCCAGCGCCAGGGCCGTGGCCAGGCTCCAGCGCGCTGGGGCCCGGAAAAATGAGAATCCCGGCAGCATGATGAGCAGCCGGAAGCCAGGAACGTAGGGACCAAGGCTCAGAAGCAGCGTGGCGACTGCGAGGATTGCCAGCATCCGCACCGCGCGGTCGTGGCGGACGTCGTGCCAGACGACCAGGATCGCCAGGAACAAAGGTACCAGTCCCACGTAGCCGAGCTGCTCTTCGGGTGTCGTGTGCAGCGGATCCCAGACGAGCGGCCGCCACAGCTCGGAACCGTGAAAGAGTAATGGCGCGACATAGTTGACGAGGTGCCAGGGCGTGGCCGCGAACCCGGAGAGGTAGTCGAAGTCGCGCTGGGCCGCGGCGAGGCGGGCCAGCCGCAAGGTCGGCCAGAGCTGGAGAGCGGCCAGCGGGAAGACCGCGAGCACGCAGGCCAGGATCACGACGGCCCGACGTCTCTGGCCTGCCGTCTCGAGCGACCCGGTGTTCCGATCCACCGTGGCTCTCACGATCCACGGTTCAATCACGGACCAGCAGAGCATCAGCATGATGCCGGACTGAGTCACGAACGCGAGCTGGAAATGCCCGGGCAGGACTTGCAGCACCAGAGCCAGGCCCAGAAAGGCGATTGATCGTGCAAGCTTGACGCGCGGTTCGTTCAGCAGCGACCAGGCCAGCCCCCAGGCCCAGGGCATCCAGGAACCGACCGTGTAGCCCCAGGGATGGGGCATGTGAATGACAAAGAAGCCCGACGCCGAGAATGCCAGGGCCGCAAGGCTCGAGCCGATCGGCGAGACGCCGAACCGCCGCGCCGCCCACCAGGCCCCCAGCGCGCCCCAGAGGGTATGCAGTACCAGGCTCGCCACATAGGCCCATTCCACGCGCAGCGCTCCGTAGAGCAGCAGGTGTGGAGGGTAATACACCCCCATCTGGCTCTCGCCGATGCCCGGAAAACCATAGCCCCAGAGGTCGTTCCAGACCGGCAGCCGCCCGTGCCCCAGGGATTCTCCGAGGAAGCCCATCAGGCCGAGGAAGAACTGCGTGACATCGCCGCCCACCGGCATCTTGCCGCCGATCCCGAAGGGCCAGAGCCAGCCCAGCATGACGCCAAGCGTGAGCAGAAGTGCCGGCAACGGGCGATGGGGTCGGCTGGATGCCATCAAGCTTCTCATCAAGCGGCTCACGGTCACCACAACCTTCGTGGCTGAAGGAATTCCTTACAATCGCGTTCGCCATTTTACACAAGGGACGGTTGTGGCGATGGGAGCGTCTCGTCCCGGCCTCGGAAACCGGTTGGTTCGGCGTTGCAATCCGTCCGATCTCATCGAAAGTGTCGATTCCGCGGACGATTTGGCATCCAACCTGCTTCCGCCAGCCGTTCGACCATGGCGGGTGAATGAAGAGGCCGTGGCGCTACGGGGCGTCCAATCAGAACGGAGGAAGCCATGCTGGTACTGGGCAGGAAGCCGGGAGAGTGCGTCCGGGTCGGCACGAAGGTCCGGATCACGGTGGTGCGGATCGAAAACAACGCGGTGCGGATTGGCATCGAAGCCCCGGACGAAGTGCCGATCCGCCGCGAGGAGATCGCGTTCGAGGTTCCCGAGATGAGCGTCGCGAAGGCCGTCGAGCGCTGATCGAGGCGGCCACGAGAATCGCGATGCAGACGATGGCGTACTCTTTGCGAGGGGTGCGGTTCCGCATGTTGAGCCGCGACGAGCCAGGACAGGCTCGACAATTCCAGACGCCTGACAGCTTCTGTGAGTCGAGGACTCCGGACCGTGCGCTCAGCGGGCCTTGACCGTGGCGTCCGCGGTCTCCGGTTCCACGTCCCATCGCACCTGTGCCTGATCGGAGTAGAGTCCGAACCACCACGAACCGCAAGCCACCCAGCCGCTGGACACGCGCCCGGCCTTGTCGCGCACGGTCACCCGGTAAACCGCCTGATGCTCCGTCGTCCGGAGGAAGAACGGCCCCTTGAAGAAGTGGCAGTACCGTTTTTCCAGGAGGACGAACCCACCTGCCTCGGCCCAGCGCTCGAGGATGGCTGCCGCGCGTGCGAAGTGCCAGCGCAGAGCCAAATAGAAGATTGTGCCAACAGCAAGTATCGCCAGCGGCGCTCTCGGATCCATGGGACCGAATCCTTGCAAATCGTACCCCGCGCAGGCCCGCGTCATCTCTCCGCCGGCGTGCAGGGAACCACATGGAGGGATTCGTCGCCGGACGCTTGATCTTGAGCCCACGCACAGAACCAGAACGTGAATGCATCCTGGCATCGGGGTTCCTCTCTGGGCGTCTGCCATCGTACTGACTACGCTCACCTGGGAGACTCGCGTCTACTTCGATGTTGCGGGGAATCGGCCGGATGGGCTATCGATCGCTGGCAGCCTGTGTGAACGACCTGAAGCAGACCGGCCAGCTTGTGGTCATCAGGCAGGAGATTGATCCTTACCTCGAGGCCGCGGCCATCCAGCGCAGGGTGTACCAGGCGGGCGGGCCAGCCCTTTGCTTTGAGCGGGTCCTGGGGACGCCATTTCCCCTGGTGTCCAACCTGTTCGGCACGATCGACCGGGCCCGGTTCCTCTTCCGCGACACGCTCGAGGCCGTGCACCGGCTCGTCGAGCTGAAGGTCGATCCCGCCGCGGCCGCGAGACATCCCTGGCGCTATCGCGGGGTGCCGGGAACCTTATGGCACCTGCGTCCCAGGAATGTGCGGCACGGGCCGATTCTCCAGAATCAAACCACGATCGACCGCCTGCCGATGATCCAGTCGTGGCCGGGTGACGGCGGGCCGTTCATCACGTTGCCGCAGGTGTACACCGAGGACCCGGACCACCCCGGCCTGGCACGCTCGAATCTGGGGATGTATCGCGTGCAGCTTGCCGGCAACGCATACGAGCCAGACCGCGAGATTGGTCTGCATTACCAGATTCACCGCGGCATCGGCGTACACCACGCGGCCGCCATCCGCCGAGGCCAGCCTTTACGTGCTTGCGTGTTCGTGGGAGGCCCCCCTGCCCTCACCCTGGCCGCGGTGATGCCCTTGCCCGAGGGACTGCCGGAGCTGGCCTTTGCCGGCGCTCTGGGCGGACGCCGGGTGGCCATGGTGACGCTTCCTGGATCGCTCCCCATGCCCGCCGAGGCCGATTTCGTGATCACCGGCACGATCGACCCAGACATCCGCAAGCCGGAAGGCCCTTTCGGCGACCACCTGGGCTATTACAGCCTGGCCCACGAGTTCCCCGTGCTACGCGTGGAGAGGGTCTATCACCGCTCGAGTGCCATCTGGCCGTTCACATCGGTGGGGAGGCCGCCCCAGGAGGACACCACCTTCGGTGCCCTGATCCACGAGCTGACCGGACCGATCATCCCGACGGTGATCCCGGGCGTCCGAGCCGTGCACGCGGTGGACGCCGCCGGAGTGCATCCGCTCCTGCTGGCGATCGCCAGTGAACGGTATGTGCCGTATTCCACGGTCCGCCGGCCTCAGGAAATGCTCACCATCGCCTGCGCCATCCTTGGCCAGGGACAGCTCTCGCTGGCCAAGTACCTGCTCATCGTCGCGGGCGAGGACGACCCCGCACTCGACATCCACGACATCCCGGCCTTCTTGCGGCACTGGCTCGAGCGGATTGACTGGGAGAACGACCTGCATTTCCACACCCGGACCACGATCGACACGCTCGATTACTCGGGTCATGGGCTGAACCAGGGATCCAAGGTGGTCATGGCGGCCGCCGGCCCGAGACGGCGCGAGCTGCCCTGCGAGATGAGAGCGGGAACCCGCCTTGCCGACGGGTTCCGGGCGCCGCGCGTGGTGCTGCCGGGCATGCTCGCGGTCCAGGGACCGAAGTTCGACCCGGGCGCAGCAGACGTCGCCCGATTCTGCCGCGACAGCCACAGCGATGATTCCTTGCGCGACTTTCCGCTCATTGTCATTGTCGACGACAGCGACTTCACGGCGCGGAACATCGGGAACTTCCTCTGGGTGACGTTCACCCGGTCCGACCCGGCGGCCGATATCGAGGGGATCGATCCATTCATCGACCGTAAGCACTGGGGCTGCCGGGGCCCGCTGGTGATCGACGCACGCATCAAGCCTCAGCACGCGCCGCCCCTGGTGGATGACCCGGCCATCGAGCGCCGGGTCGACGCGCTGGCCGCGCCCGGCGGTCCACTACACGGGGTTTATTGAGAGCCTTTCCTCCTGCCTGCCCAGGAGCTGGCGAGCCCTTGATGGCCGACCTTCAGGACGTGACCGGCTTGACCTTCTTGCGTGCGGGTCCATTTCTTGAAGGCTGGGCCGGGGACGCGTTCCTGGCAGGCTGACCGGGGGCGGGGGCCGGAGTTGGACTAGCCGGGACATCCCCGGTGCGCGGCTGCGGATCGGCAGAAGGTGCACTGGCAGACTGTCCATTCAAGTCCGCCGCGTTCGAGACGACCCTGGTGGAACCGTTCATCGACTGGGGATCGAAGAAGCGGTAGTACGGGTTGCCGTAGTGCTGGTAGGCACCCCATGTCCGAACGCCGTGCGGCTGGCCGGCGATTTGCAGCCGCGCCTGGCGCATTGCGCTGTGCATCGGCTCGGGTGGAGCGTTCATGTATTTCGGCCCCTTGCCACTGCGCGGCCGCAGGCCGAGCAAGTAACAGTAGACCCAGAGCGCGAACTCCAGCGCCGCGCTGTCGTCCACCGGCCACGCGGTGCACACGAAGTTGGACACGCCGCGCTGGAAGAAGGCCTCGGCGAAGCTTGGTGCCAGTGCTGGCGAATACGGCCTGGACGATTCCGCCATCACGCCGGACTCGCACGCGTTGGAGAAGACAAACCTGGGCACGCGATCGATGCGGTTCAGCTCGTAGGCGGAAATCCGCTGGTCCTTGGCCTTGTGAAAGATCCAGCCGGAGAGCGTGGGGTTGTCCCTGTCAAAATAGCAGTGCCCGGCGAAATGCAGCACATCGTAGCGGCGGATCATGAGGTGCTCCAGCACCTTGGTGCGTGTCGCCTCCTTCGGCCCGATGAGACGCACCACCTCAACACGGTTGTCGCACCAGTTCTCATAAATCGCGTTGAAGGCCTCGAAGGCATCGGCAACTTCGTGGCCTTCGCGTTCAGCGCCGGGGAGCGGCGCATCCTCGGCCGGGTTGGCAACCACCAGGACGCGAAGCAGACGCCGCAACGGCGGAGGAGGCTCGGGCGGAGGCGCCAATGCCGTGCGCAGCTGCCGGGTGAAACCCCGGCTCGTTCCCAGGAAGGCATCGGCATACTCGAACTTGCGATCAAACGGGTCCTCGAACTCATCGGCATCCGGGTAGCCGTACCCCCCGGTATCCACCGGATCCGGGCGGACGACCATCTCCCAGTGGATCCGCGAGGTCAACGAGTCGAGCATCATCACCAGGGGCGCAGGGCCCTCCAGCGCCACGCGCAGCTCCTCGGGCACGAGCAAGCGGGAAAGGAACTCGCCGTTGCAGAATTGATGGTCGGGGTCAGGCTCCGCGGCAATCAGCGCGTTCGCCTCCTGCACCAGGGCCGGGTCCAGCGGTATCGATCGCTCGGGGATCGACGCATCTTCCGTGAGCGCTCCGAAACGGTAGGAGTTGCCCTCCAGGCCGAGAGTCACCCGGATCGGCGGAGGATCGATCTCACGCAGCCCGGCCGCGGATTCCCGTCTTCGCTTCAGCTCCTCTTCCAGCTCGTCCCGGTCGCGCTGGAAGCCGTCCTCGCGATGCCTGGCAAGCTCGGCTTCATCGTAGGGCGTGAACTCGATCTCCATGCGCTGCCGCGCCAGGAGCTCGCGGATCTCGTCGAGGATGGCCATCTGGGCCGCCTCGATGTGCCGCGGATCGTCCCAGAGGATCGTGAGCCGCTGGATGTGGCGGTTCTCGTCCTGCGACGAGCCCGTGATCGCGTTCTTCAATCCCCGGATCCAGGCGCGCATCGCCTCGCCGGGGCCAACGGAATTGTAACGGGCACCGATGGAACCGATCACCAGATGTTGCCGGCCCAGCCGGCCTGCCGCCCAGCATAGTTCGCGAGCCAGCACGGCCAACTCCGGCGCACCGAATCTTCCCGGCAATCCCATGCCGGCGATCATGATCAGACGCCTACCCGTGGGATCACGCGGGTCGGGCAAGCAGAAGGGCTGGCCAAGCTCGCCGCGGAGAATGCCGCGCTCGGCGAACTGGCTCAAAACGAGGTCGGCCTCCGCAAGCTTTTGACCGGGGCCGAGTTTCAGGATCGCTCGAGAGATTTGCTCATCGAGCTCGCGCTCCTTGCCCGCCGGCTTGACACCCAGGTAATGGCCGACGGCGATCGCGTCGACGGCAAGGCCGGCCCTGGCACCGTATGCCTCGTAATCCATGCCGGCGAGGTTCAAGCACGCCAGGCTGAGCTGAACCCTCGGGTGGTTCAGTGGCAGCGGCGACCTCTCGACGGACCTGGCCAGAACCTGGCCGGGAGTCAACAGGTCGCGCAGCAGACATTCTTCGAGTTGACGATCCATTGGGCCTGGGGGCGTGCCATCGGCTGCCAGACGGACCTGACGAGTGAGCTTATCGGTCCTGCGGAGATCCTGGTCCGCACGCAAGGAGACCATGTGCCAGGCCTTTTTCTCCGGGTCAGCCGCGCCCCCGAGCCAACCTGGAGACCTCGTCACTCTTCGTGCGCCGTGTGGGCCGCCCGGGACGGCAGCTTCCGGAGAGAGCTGCTCATCAGTGCAGTGGGCCAGGCGGTCGGTGCCGCCCTGCGCCAGCAGGTCGTCGACGGCAGCCAGGACCTCGGGGTTGGACACCAGCCCGGCATGCTCCGCCGCAACCAGATAGGAGTTCTCTCGCCTGAGAGGCTCGGGAACCCATTCCAGGCGAGCCAGGTCAAGGGGCACGAGTCCATCACCCTGGTATCCGGCCGAGTAGGCTCCCAGGTCGTCCAGCTTCTTGATGTTGTCGATGCCGCAAATCGTGGGCTCGCCCGTCCCCAGGATGGTGTAAAAGCCGCCCACTTCCTTGAGCGCGGCGAGACCCTCGTGAAACGCGCGGCCCCGATCAAGATGGCGCTGGGGAACCTCCACGTCCACGCTTTCCAGGTCGGTATAGGTGTTCGCCTCGTAGAGCATCTCGGCCTGGGCGTTCAGGGAAGGCGCGGGCAACAACTGGTAAAGCGACGGGAACGAGAGGATGACCTTGAGCAGTCCATCACGATCGATGGCCCCCTTCAGCGCGGCGAGTTTCTTCACCAGACCGGCCACTCCCGCAAGCGCCTGGACCGCCGCGTAGGTTCCGCGGGATGGCGTGCCCAGGGAGATCACCCGCCCGCAGCGCCGCAATGGTTCCCAGAGCTCGGGGTGCCTGGCCCGCAGCGCCCATGCAATGAGACCCCCGGTACCGTGCGCCACGATATGCACCCGTTCACCAGGAGGCAGCCAGTTCGGGTCGCATAGACTGGTAAAAAGCTCTTCGGCAACCTCATCGAGCCCCATCCGCCAGTCGTAGTGGAACGAGCGCACGGTCCAGCGTGCCGCCAGGTGGAGCAGGATCGCACCATAGTAGCGCTTGAGTACGCCCGTGGATCTGAGAGACTCGCCCTCCAGGCCGGCGCCTGGCTCGGCGGCCACTTTCAGGCGATCGATCCCGTCGTCGGCCAGGCGCCGCACCTTCGGCCAGAGCGGTTCCTGGCCTCCTCCCAGGCTGAACGCGGTCAGCTCGCTGCCGCAGAGACCCGGCAAGAAAACCACGTGCCCGCGCGCACCGGCCGCCTCGACGCGCGCCATGGTCGTCTGGGCCATCTTGCGCATCCGGCGGAATCGCTGCTCCCCGAGGTGCTGCTCGAGCAGGACACTCTCATCGGGCGTGGGGAAACGGAGCATCTCGGCCAGCTTCAAGGCCTCAGCTCGTTCCAGCGTCGCGAGGTAACGCTCCGTATCGATGCTGGTCATGAGGCTGCTCCCGAGAGATGGTGGTTCGTTCTGACCTGGCGCCGGGGGAGTGGTCGGCCAGGCCGCATCGGGGTTCGCCCACAGCCGCGCCATGAGACTCACTCTCCATGTGACATCAGAACTCTTCCGATTCTGGCGAAACCGGCGGCAGCCGGCCAAATAAAAAAGACTCATCCGGGCGGCCGGGAGAGCGTGGCGGCACGGAATGGGCCGAATATTCCGTCCGGCCGGCGAATACACGTCCGATACGGGGGGGATGAACGACCCTCCGAAACCTGGGTATCAGGTAAAATGCGCGAAGCTGACGGGCTCCGCGGGCTGTTCCGATTCGAGCAGCTTTCACGCACTCGTTCACCGAAGGAGCTGAATTGTGGGAGCGCCACTCTTCTCTCATGTGGCATCGTTCTGGGCGGGTACTGGCAGACCGGGTCTGGGGCCAGTTCTCGCCGACCTCGCGGACTTGCCCCCCGGCCTGTTCTGGCTGGTGGGCCTGGTGGTTGGCGTGGTTGTGCTGTGCGAGCTGTGCGGGCTGAGGTACATCTCGAACAATCGCGTGGGCATCGTCGAAAAGCTCTGGTCGTTCAAGGGTTCGGTTCCTGAAGGGCAGATCATGGCGCTCCGCGGCGAGGCGGGGTTTCAGTCGGAGATCCTGCGCGGCGGACTGCATCTTGGCCGCTGGCGCTGGCAGTACCGGATCCATCGCGTTCCCCTGGTGACGGTGCCACAGGGCAAGGTGGGCTACGTGTACGCCCGCGACGGCCAGCCGCTGGCACCCAGCCAGACGCTGGGCTGCGTCGTCGCCTGCAACAACTTCCAGGACGCGCGTGGCTTCCTGGTGGGCGAGCAGGTCGGCCCCGACCAGGAGACGGTCGCCGGCCAGCGCGGCCGGCAGCGGGCCATCTTCCGCGAGGGCGTGTACGCCGTGAACCTCGCGCTGTTCTATGTGATCACCGAGGACACGGTCTACCGCCTGGACACCGGCGGCCAGAAGGAGCTCAAGACGCTGCTGAACTGGCAGACCGAACTGGCGGACGTGGACGGCTTCAACCCGGTGGTCATCGGCGGTCCGATCGAAACGATTGATCCGCTCAATCCCGACAAGAAGACCATTGTGGACAGTATGGGGATCATTACCGTCCATGACGGCCCTTCGCTGCCCCCCGGAGAGATCATCGCCCCGGCCGTGGGTACCGAACGCAACGAGAAGTTCTACCACAACAACTACCAGGATCCCGAGGCGTTTCTGCTCGCCGGCGGCCGGCGCGGGTTGCAGTTTGTGCCGCTCACCGACGGAACCTATTTCATCAATCGCTGGTTCGCCACGGTGGAGTCGATTCCCAAGACGATCGTGCCGATCGGCTACGTGGGCGTGATCGTGAGCTACTACGGACGAACGGGCACGGACATCTCGGGCCAGACGTTCCGCCACGGCGAGCGCGTGGGCGAGGGCGAGCGCGGCGTGCTGGAGAAACCACTGGGCCCGGGCAAGTACGCCTTCAACACCTACGCGGGCAACATCGTGCTCGTGCCGACGACCAACTTCGTCCTCCACTGGGTGACCGGGCGAACCGAGACGCACCGCTACGACGAGAGCCTGCGGTCGATCGACCTGGTCACCAAGGACGCCTACGAGCCGACCCTGCCGCTGTCGGTCGTGGTCCATATCGACTACCAGAAAGCGCCCAGCGTCATCCAGCGATTTGGCGACGTCAAGAAGCTGATCACGCAGACGCTCGATCCGATGCTCTCGGCCTACTTCCGCGACGTCGCCCACAAGCGGACCATGCTCGAGCTCTTGCAGGAACGCGACGCCATCCAGCACGAGTCGAGCCAGGAGCTGGGACGCAAGTTCCACAACTTCGACATCGAGTGCGTGGACGTGCTCATCGGCAAGCCCGATACGGCAGAGGCTGGAGGCAAGATCGAGACCCTGCTCGAGCAGCTCCGCTTGCGGCAACTCTCGCTGGAGCAGGTGGAGACCTACGCCAAGCAGGTGACCGCGTCGGAGAAGCTGCGGGCTCTCAATGAAGCCCAGGCCACGGCCGCCATGCAAACCAAGCTGACCAATTCGCTCGTTCAGGTGCAGATCGTCGAGAACGAGGCGGAGGCCCAGCTTGCCAAGGCCCGCAAGGAGGCCGAGCAAAAGATCATCACCGCCCAGGCCGAAAGCCAGCAGCGCATTCTCGCCGGCCGCGGCGAGGGCGCCCGGATCCTCCAGGAGGGTCTCTCCGAGGCCTCGGTGCTGGTGCGCAAGATCCAGTCATTCACCGATCCCCGGCTGTACGCACTCTCCATCGTGGCGCAGAACCTGGCGCAAGCAGCCAACCGCTGGTGCCCGAGCGGGTCTTCATCGCCGGAGGAGGAGGCGGCGGCAACGGCCATGCGGCCGACGGGCTGCCTATTGGCACCAGCGCAACCGCCGGCACGGGGCTGATGGGCATGCTCCTGAGCCTGCTCGTCGCCGAGAAATCGGGCTTCGACATCGCCAGCCTGCCAGGCGGTAATGTGCTCCAGGATTTCTCCGACAAGATCTCCCAGGACGCCATGAAGAACATCGAGGAGGCCATGCAGGCCAATGTCGGCCTGGTGCCGAACGGCAAGAATGACCTGAATCTCGCCACGGCCGGCGCCCTCGGCACCGGCGCCTCCGAACCCGCAGCAAGGCCGCTGGTCGAGACTCATCCCCCGGCAAACAGCGGATCCTGATCCGCGCCATCAGCAGGCACGAGCAAACCTCAAGTGCCAGAAACCGAATCCTGGAGGGAACGATCCACCCCCCGTTCGGTTCCTGGCGCTTCCGTTACGTAAACCGCTTCGGGTCCATGGAGCAACGCGTTTCTCACGCGGAAGTGTTGCCGTAGACTGGCTGCATGGACCACGACCACAGCTACAAGCTGCTCTTCTCACACCCCGAAATGGTGACCGACCTGCTGCGCGGCTTCGTCCGTGAACAATGGGTCGCTGAACTCGACTTCAACACCCTCGAAAAAGTCAGCGGCAGCTATGTCGCCGATGAACTCCGAGAACGCGAGGACGACCTCGTCTGGCGCGTCCGCCTGCAAAACCAATGGCTCTACGTCTACTTGCTCATCGAGTTCCAATCCACCATCGACCTGTTCATGGCCGTGCGTCTGATGGCCTACCTGGGACTGCTCTACCAGGATCTCATCCGCACGGGGAATCTCACCCCCGAGGGAAAGCTGCCTCCAGTCTTGCCTCTGGTCCTGTACAACGGCCTGCCACGCTGGGATGCTCCCCAGACGCTCGCGGAACTCATCGGGGCTGTCCCCGCGGGACTCGAGCGATACCGCCCCGAATTCCGCTACTTGCTCGTCGATGAAGGACGCTATGCCGAGAGCGAACTGGCCGGACTACGCAACCTCGCTGCCGCACTCTTCCGCATCGAGAACAGCCGCAACCCCGAAGCCGTGCAGGAGGTGCTGGCGGCACTGGTGCTGTGGCTCGAATCGCCCGAGCAGGACTCGCTCCGCCGCGCCTTCGCGGTCTGGCTGAAACGGGTCTTCTTGCCGGGTCGCATGCCCGGGGTAGAATTGCCGGATGTCAACGACCTTCAGGAGGTACGAAGCATGATCGCCCAGCGCGTGCTCGAATGGACCGAAGAGTGGAAGCAGCAGGGACGCATCGAAGGACGCATCGAAGGGCGGCAGGAGGGTGAGGCCGCCCTGCTGATGCGCTTGCTGGAACAGCGCTTCGGCGTGCTGGAAGAACCCCAGCGCGAGCGGCTCCGCGCCGCAGACCCCGATACGCTCCTGCGCTGGGGAGCGAACATCTTCTCGGCCCAGTCCGTCAACGAGGTGCTCGACTCGTGATCAATCCAGCCCGACCGCTTCGGGTCCATGGAGCAACGCGTTTCTCACGCGGAAGTGTTGCCGTAGACTGGCTGCATGGACCACGACCACAGCTACAAGCTGCTCTTCTCACACCCCGAAATGGTGACCGACCTGCTGCGCGGCTTCGTCCGTGAACAATGGGTCGCTGAACTCGACTTCAACACCCTCGAAAAAGTCAGCGGCAGCTATGTCGCCGATGAACTCCGAGAACGCGAGGACGACCTCGTCTGGCGCGTCCGCCTGCAAAACCAATGGCTCTACGTCTACTTGCTCATCGAGTTCCAATCCACCATCGACCTGTTCATGGCCGTGCGTCTGATGGCCTACCTGGGACTGCTCTACCAGGATCTCATCCGCACGGGGAATCTCACCCCCGAGGGAAAGCTGCCTCCAGTCTTGCCTCTGGTCCTGTACAACGGCCTGCCACGCTGGGATGCTCCCCAGACGCTCGCGGAACTCATCGGGGCTGTCCCCGCGGGACTCGAGCGATACCGCCCCGAATTCCGCTACTTGCTCGTCGATGAAGGACGCTATGCCGAGAGCGAACTGGCCGGACTACGCAACCTCGCTGCCGCACTCTTCCGCATCGAGAACAGCCGCAACCCCGAAGCCGTGCAGGAGGTGCTGGCGGCACTGGTGCTGTGGCTCGAATCGCCCGAGCAGGACTCGCTCCGCCGCGCCTTCGCGGTCTGGCTGAAACGGGTCTTCTTGCCGGGTCGCATGCCCGGGGTAGAATTGCCGGATGTCAACGACCTTCAGGAGGTACGAAGCATGATCGCCCAGCGCGTGCTCGAATGGACCGAAGAGTGGAAGCAGCAGGGACGCATCGAAGGACGACAGGAGGGGCGGCTCGAAGGACGACAGGAGGGGCGGCTCGAAGGGCGGCAGGAGGGTGAGGCCGCCCTGCTGATGCGCCTCCTGGAACAGCGCTTCGGCGTGCTGGAAGAACCCCAGCGCGAGCGGCTCCGCGCCGCAGACCCCGATACGCTCCTACGCTGGGGAGCGAACATCTTCTCGGCCCAGTCCGTCAACGAGGTGCTCGACTCGTGATCAATCCAGCCCGACCGCTTCGGGTCCATGGAGCAATGCGTTTATCACGCGGAAGTGTTGCCGTAGACTGGCTGCATGGACCACGACCACAGCTACAAGCTGCTCTTCTCACACCCCGAAATGGTGACCGACCTGTTGCGCGGCTTCGTCCGTGAACAATGGGTCGCTGAACTCGACTTCAACACCCTCGAAAAAGTCAGCGGCAGCTATGTCGCCGATGAACTCCGAGAACGCGAGGACGACCTCGTCTGGCGCGTCCGCCTGCAAAACCAATGGCTCTACGTCTACTTGCTCATCGAGTTCCAATCCACCATCGACCTGTTCATGGCCGTGCGTCTGATGGCCTACCTGGGACTGCTCTACCAGGATCTCATCCGCACGGGAAATCTCACCCCCGAGGGGAAGCTGCCTCCAGTCTTGCCTCTGGTCCTGTACAACGGCCTGCCACGCTGGGATGCTCCCCAGACGCTCGCGGAACTCATCGGGGCTGTCCCCGCGGGACTCGAGCGATACCGCCCCGAATTCCGCTACTTGCTCGTCGATGAAGGACGCTATGCCGAGAGCGAACTGGCCGGACTACGCAACCTCGCTGCCGCACTCTTCCGCATCGAGAACAGCCGCAACCCCGAAGCCGTGCAGGAGGTGCTGGCGGCACTGGTGCTGTGGCTCGAATCGCCCGAGCAGGACTCGCTCCGCCGCGCCTTCGCGGTCTGGCTGAAACGGGTCTTCTTGCCGGGTCGCATGCCCGGGGTAGAATTGCCGGATGTCAACGACCTTCAGGAGGTACGAAGCATGATCGCCCAGCGCGTGCTCGAATGGACCGAAGAGTGGAAGCAGCAGGGACGCATCGAAGGACGGCAGGAGGGTGAGGCCGCCCTGCTGATGCGACAGCTGGAACAGCGCTTCGGCGTGCTGGAAGAACCCCAGCGCGAGCGGCTCCGCGCCGCAGACCCCGATACGCTCCTGCGCTGGGGAGCGAACATCTTCTCGGCCCAGTCCGCCGACGAGCTGCTCGACTCGTGATCAACCCAGCTCGACCGCGATAGCGCATATCGGCAGCATATCGGCATATTGCTCACACTTCAAAGACCGCTTGACGGAGAAGTGCGGATGGAGTACTCATACTGAAGCTCCGCACCCGGGTCACTGATGACTCACTGGGTCCTGCCGAGCACCAGCCGGCGCATCGACCGGCTGCAAAGGATTGCACCAGGAAGGTCTCGATCTTCACCGGGGCCGCACAACATCAGGCAGGAGTATCCGCATGGACGTGTCTACTCAGATCGGACGTGACCACCCCGTTGACCTCAAGCGCGTGGTGAGGCATTCGGATGGAACCTTGCTCCACGAGCATCTGCTCACGTTCCTACCGGTCCAGTTCCGCGGTGGATCCGCGAAGTTTTGCTTCGTGGGCCGCTCCGATGTCCACATCATCCGCGAAGGGGCCCGCAACGGGCAGCCGCCCGCGACCTCAACGAGGCCGGCGCGGCAGTTCACGAACCTGGCGATGACCCTCCGGGGTGGGGATCGCATCAAGGTGGGTACCGGGCTCATCGAGCTGCAATTGCTGGCCGTCGACCGCAGTCGAGCGACCATCAGAATCTCGATTCTGAGCGAGAACCTGCTCTTGAACCTTGAACCACTTGCCGGAACCCAGGAGCTGAACCTCCGCGGTATGATCGAACGGCTCAACCAGGGAGCCGACTACCGCTCCGATGCACTCGAAGCGTGAACGGTCACCAGTGCTCGCCCCTGCCGGTCATTCGCAAGAGTGCCCGGTCCCGAAGGTCGGCACTCTTGCGCAGTCACGTCGAGGTCGAATTTGCCTGGCGCCGCGCCACCCAGGTCCAGCCCAACCTGGCGAGCTCGGCAAGCACACTCGGAAGGCCTGCATGGTGGTTCTGTCACGCAAGAAGAATGAAGCCATCCTGATTGATGGCATGATTCGCATTGAGGTATTGACCGTGGCGAAGGCCACCGTCCGCGTCCGCCTCACCGCCCCGCGCAGCCTGCAACTCACCCGCGGGGCGGAGCGGAAAGACCAGCGAGAGCGGCAGGATGCTCTTTCCAGGGCCAATCCGCCGGGCATGGAAGTTTGCCATTTAACCCTGGTGAATCAGCAAGTGGTGCCGATCGGCGATTCCGTTTCCCTCGGCGTGGTGGACGCTGACAGGTCCCGCGTTCTTTTCTTCGTCGATGCACCTCACGGGACGGACCTGGTGGCCGCCGATCCGGCGGCCCTTGATGGCGACGACCCGCCTTCCAGGCAGATCCTGCTCCAGTTCATGGGCCAGGGTGCGGAGCGGACCGACGAGCCTCACGGTAAATCCTTAACCAGCGGCCAGACGGAGGCGGATCATCCGTCCGGCCACCCCGCCGGTCCAGACCTCTTGCCATTCCCCTCGGTCTAGGGTGTTTTCTAACGGTTGCAGGCAGTTTCTGAGTTTTGATAGGGGGGCAGTCTGCGATCCGGGTGAAAACCGGTCTCACTCAGATCAAGCCGAGCCAGCGGCTTGCCAGAGCGAGTGCGCTCAAGAGCGGGAGTGATCCTTACACCTCGTCCACCTTCACGCTGCGCATGTCGCGCTCCTTGCGGGCATGGTGCCAGATCAGGTCCATCAGCGGCACCGGGTTGCTCACACCCGTGAGATAATGGATGGGCAGCCGCTCCTCGCTCGACTCGATGACGACCGTACCGACGCCCAGCATCCGGTGCAACAACCCCTGCTGCTTGACATACACGTCCTGAACCCGCAGCAACTCGATCTGGTCACGCCTGCGCTGGAAGAAGCCCGTGTTGATAAAGAGGCGACGGTTGGTCAGTTCGTACAAATGACCGAAGCGAGCACGAACGATCTGCCAGAGGAGCAGCAGCCAGTAGAGCCCGATTGCCGTCCCGGTGATCCAGACGAAGATCTCCCAGTCCATGCGCCCCGGGCGGTGGTAGCGGTCGCCCAGGTAAGCCAGCAGTCCCACCCAGGCGGCTGTCACCAGCACACGCACGATGGTACGCAGGATGAAGTTCTTGAGCGAGTATCTGCCCTTCCAGATGGAGACCTCGCCTTCCGTACCGACACCGAGCGACTGTTCCTGCGCGGCCGGGTTGAGTTCTCCCTGCGCCCGCATGGGGCCCGCACTCGTATTCGGCGCAAGGGCGCCCGAGACTGCCGCGGCAGCCGATGGCGAGGCGGACTTCGCGGTCCCCGTCGTGATCGGATCGTTCATGGTGACCTCTCTGGACCGGTGAGTTCATCTGTACAAGCCAGCGACGCTCGAGCGGCCACGCCCCATTTCGTCCGACCAGCCCCGCGCGAGCGTCCCACGGGGATATCCGGCCCCTGTCTTTACCTAGGCTAATCGGGGCACATAAGTGCAACTCTCATGCCAGAGGCAATCAACCTCGATCCTCCAAGCGACGGCTCATCACATCCAGAACGGTATATGATCAAACACAAGGTGATGCGGCTCAGGCGAGCAGTCGGGGGGATGGTCCGTCATTGACGGCGGTCTCCACCGGTGTAGAATTTGCTCGTGTCGTCAACACATCCCCGAAGGCCACCAGGAGAGCGGCAGTGTTCAGAACCAAGAACGATCTACCCGAATCCACGCGCGGCAGGATGATCGACTTGCTGAACGCCAGGCTGGCCGACTGCAAGGACCTCGAGACCCAGATCAAGCAGGCCCACTGGAACGTCAAGGGGCCGAACTTCATTGGCCTGCACGAGCTGTTTGACAAGATTCATGGGGACGTGGGCGAATATGTGGACGAACTGGCCGAGCGTGCTGTCCAGCTCGGCGGCGTGGCCCTGGGCACGGCCCGGCAGGTCGCCCAGCGCAGCACGCTGCCGGAATACCCGCTTCATGCGGCGGACGGCCAGAGCCACGTCGAGGCGTTGTCGACTGTGCTGGCGGTCTTCGGCAAGACCGCGCGGAAGGCGATCGAAGAGGCCAACGAGCTGGGCGACCTGGACACCGCCGACCTGTTCACCGAAGTCTCGCGCGGCATCGACAAGTGGCTCTGGTTCGTCGAGGCCCACCAGCAGGCCGAGCGCTGAGGCCCGCATCCGGCGCGAGCGTGCGCACGGCCATTACCACAGCCGAGGCAGGCGAGACCGGCCTGCCCGGCATCACGGAGGGAGCCGACGAGAACCCCGTAGGCCTCACATCGGCTCCGCCGTCACCTCGAGCTCTCGCTCCTGGTAAGTGACCGCGCGGGCAACCAGACGGACAAACACGAGAACGCCCACCACGAGCGTCAGTACCAGGGCGCCCTGGCTCAGAGTCCCGAAGACCAGCCACCAGATCGCTTCCACGAGGCCCACGGACAAGGCGATCACGGCAACGGAAACCGCGATCATCTTCTTCCAGTGAATCATGCGCTGACCTTCTCGGATGCTGACAAACAAGGGCTTCATGATCTTCTCCAATCTCTGATTTCCACGTCTGTGAAGTTGCTTCTGCTTTCAAGTCCATTCGCTCGAGCCTGGCCGGCATTCGCAGAAACCGCGCTCGCCAGACCGAACAATTCATGCGTCAACACACGCGTGCAACCACCTGCAAGTCCGGCCCGTTGCGACCAAGCGTTATTCCCCTTATGATGGACGAGGTTCGCTGAAAACAGCAGGAGGAGCGCC
Source organism: uncultured Planctomycetaceae bacterium (assembly GCA_963833985.1). Taxonomy (GTDB): domain Bacteria; phylum Planctomycetota; class Planctomycetia; order Isosphaerales; family Isosphaeraceae; genus Aquisphaera. The sequence goes on along the minus strand of CAWIAD010000002.1, from coordinate 1,777,949 downwards.
CATGACGTCACGCGAACGCGTGCTGGCCGCCCTCGACCACCGTGAGCCGGATCTGGTGCCGATCGACTTCTCTGGCCATCGGTCCTCGGGCGTGGCCGCCGTGCTATACCCCCGACTGCGGGATTGTCTCGGGCTGCCGCCGAAGACCATTCGCGTCTATGACCCGATCCAGCAGCTCGCGATCGTGGACGAGGATGTGCTGGACCGCTTCGGGGTCGACACCATCGAACTCGGCCGCGGCTTCGCGCTCGATGACGACTCCTGGGCCGACTGGACCTTGCCCGATGGCACGCCTTGCCAGATGCCTGCCTGGGCCCTGCCGGAACGGCGGTCCGATGAGTGGGTGTTCCGTTCAGCGAGTGGGCGAGTCATCGGCCGGATGCCGGACGGCGCCCTCTTTTTTGAACAATGCCACTGGCCGTTCCTCGAGCAGGACGATCCCGACCACCTCGTCGAGGCGTTGGCCGAAAGCATGTGGACGACCATGCGGGCACCTCCGGGAATCCCCGGATCGACGGCCGCGGAGCTGGCCGCCGGGGCGAGACGTTTACGCGAGCACTCCAGGCGGGCCATCCTCGGCCTCTTTGGCGGCAATCTGCTCGAGACCGGCCAGTTTCTCTACCGCAACGACAATTTCTTGATGCTCCTGGCCAGCGAGCCGGCCCGGGCGCTCGCCTTCCTGGATCGGCTCACGGAACATCACCTCGCCAACCTTGAACGGTTCCTGAGCGCAGTCGGTCCATTCATCGATATCATCGTCTTCGGCGACGACCTGGGCATGCAGACCGGCCCTCAGATGTCGCCCGCGATGTATCGCTCATTTTTCCAGCCCCGCCACGCCGCGCTCTGGAAGCGGGCCAGGGAGCTTGCCGACGTCAAGGTGATGCTCCATTGCTGCGGCGGTGTGCGACCTCTCTTGCCTGCCTTGATCGAGGCTGGTCTGGACGCCATCAACCCCGTCCAGATTTCCTGCCGGGGTATGGACGCGGCTGAGCTGAAGCGGGAATTCGGCAAGGACCTGACATTCTGGGGCGGCGGCTGCGATACACGCACGGAACTCCCCTCCGGTTCGCCCCATCAAGTGTGCGAGCATGTGCGTGAGCAGGTAAGGTTGCTGGCCCACGGCGGCGGCTTTGTCTTCCAGCAAGTGCACAACATCATGGCCAACGTCCCTCCGCGGAACGTCGTCGCCATGTTCGATGCCGTACGCTCCGGTTGATATTCGCGAATGGGTAACGTGGGTCGACCCCTGATCCTCGACTTTCCGGCTCATCCCCTCCTTCCGGTTCAAGACCCGCATCCGGCGCTGCCGATCTAAGCGTTATCTCGCGCAGGGCTCGCGCTCTGCTTTCATCCGCGGGATGCCGGTAGCTGGCCAGGCGAGTGAAAATGGCGGACATGGATCAACGGCGGGACTTGGGAGTTCGGGCCTGATGCGGCAGCCCCGAGGCACAATGTGGATCGAGCGTGCGCTCCTGGTGCTGTTCCTGGCCAGCCTCGGAGGAACGCTGAACCTGGTAATGTCCGTTCATCGCCGGGCCGCTGCGACCCGGAAAAAAAGCGATGCGGCTCCTGTACCGCTTGTCGCTACCGAGGTCAGTGCCGGCAGCGTTCCCGCGGACGTTGCACCGACCTTGGGAGTTCCGTCGGTCTCTGCCCCTGCCAGTCCGCCGCCGGCTCCGCCCAGAGCGCCGGCTCCGGTCCCCGAAGATCCGACGCGCAAGGCTCTGGCCGAGCTGCAAGCAACCGCCGAGCAGGAGCTGGCAGCCGCCCATCAGGCAGACCGCCGCGCCAAGGAACTGGAGCGCGCCAGGGTCCAGGCGGTTGCCGAATCCGAGCGATGGCAGCGCAGGGAGATGCTCGTCAAGCAGCAGGTCAGCTCGCTCGTCGAGCGCGCCAAACAGATTGATCAGCAGATCGACTCGCTGGCCGCGGAGCGCGACGTACTGGCCCAGGAACGTGACGCACTCAAGGCGGCCGTGGCCAGGGGCCAGCAAGGGCAAGGCACGTACGCGGTGCTTCCGTACAAGGGGAGCAACGGAACCTGGCGCCGGCCGATCGTCCTGGAGTGCAGCAACGGTACCGTGACCCTGCGTCCGAAGGGGCCGACATTCACGCTCGTCGATCTTTCGACCATGATCAATCCTCGTTCCAGCCCGGTGATCCTGGCCATCGCGCGAGAGCTGCTCAAGGTGCAGACCTCCGATACGCCCGACGGCGCTCCGGTCATCCCCTATTTTGTCTTCCTCATCCGGCCGGACGGCATCCGCCCGTACTACGAGATCCGCGCCCGGCTGGAGCCGCTGGGAATCGCCTTCGGCTACGAGCTCATCGACCAGGAGGCTCAAGGTGGATGTTCCCGACTTCGATAATCTGGCCACCTGGGACGGAACCATTCCGATCGAGGAGCCGTTGCTCGGGGCGCCCGGGGCGCAGGCAACGGCGGGAGCGACGGCCTGGCCTGGCCCTCCGCGGGACCGGCGTCGCCGGTACGTTCCGCCTCGGCGGAAAGCCCGCTCGCCGGCCGATCTGGCGGCAACAGCGGAAAGGACAAACAGGGTCCCGACGCCGGTGGTCCCGCGCCGAACGACTACGTGTGGCCGTCGCGGCCCGGCGGCCAGAACCTCCATGCCGGCGGCTCAAACCTACTTCCAGCTCGTCGCCGTGCGACCGCCGGCGGGATGGCGGATGTTCCCGGCCCGGCATCGTCCTCGAGCGCGTCCGGCGCGGGCGGGCGGCAGGACGCCTTGGCGGGTCAGCCCGGACCAGAATCGGAATCGGAGCTGGCATCGGCACCGGTCCCCGCATCGATCCCCGCACCCGGACGCGCAGCGGGCTCTCCCTCAGGACTCCGATCCGATCCCGCGCTCAGACCCTGGCCAGAGCCGGGCGCGCTGGGGGACCGTGCCGGGCTAGCGGGCGGGAATGCAGGTCGAGCACCGGGCAGCAGGGATGGCGAGGCGGGAGGTCCGAAGGGAGAGGCATCCAGGACGGGTTCCAGGGGAGCCTGGAACAATCAAGGAGTCGCCCTCGTGCCGGATCTGGAGCCAGCCGGCAACGCATCGGGCGAGACCGAGGTCGACACCTCCGCGGGAGCGCCGCCGCCACTCGCGGCCCTGGCGGAAGCCACCGGTTCCGGCGGCCACGGGGCCGGGCCCTTCCCGGGGCGGCCAGCAGCCGGAGCGCGTGGTGCGGGACCTGGCAAGGATGGAAGGCCCGGCGGCGGACGGGCCGCCGGCGAGCATACGGCCGCCGGCGCTGTGATTCCTCCTCCTCCAGAGGGCTCGGGCGTAGCCGGAGCACCGGTTGGCTCTCTCAGCACGTCCCTGGTTCCCGGACGAGGAAACAACGCGGGTTCGACCGCGGATCCACAGGACGGCGGCCCCGGGCTGGCAGGAAGCTTCGTGCCTCCCGCATCCGGACCGGACGGGAGCTTCAGCGGACAGGAATCCGCCGCCACGGCAAGCGGCGCGGCCGCCAGTGCCTCAGGCTCGAGGCAAGCCCTGATTCGGGCCGGGCTGCTGGCTCGAGCCCGGATTCGGGCCTGGCTGCTGGCTCGAGCCCGGATTCGGGCCTGGCTGCTGGCTCGAGCCCAGGTTCGGCCCCCGCAACTCCGCGGCAACCTTCCGGGCCTGCCGGCGACCTTCCGGCCGGCTCCGGATCGGCGGCCGGACTCACTGCCAGCGGCTCGGCATCGTCATCGTCATCATCGAGTGCGAACCCCCGGGCGGCCAGCCCGCCACCTGGTGGAATTGGCTTCGAGCCTGGCTTCGATGCTGGGCGGCACCGCGACCGCGGCCAGCGGCGCGTCCGGTCTCGTCTTCGGAGCCGATAGCGCCTCACCCTCCTCGGCCTCATCGGCCGCGAGCAAGGATGCCCTGGGTGACCCGATGTTCCCGAGCCGCATCCCGGACCGGCCGAGCAACGCGATCGACGTGCCGTTCGAGATCGTGGTGGTGTGCGGCCCTGGGGGCGTGATGATCCATCCCGGCGGCTACCAGCTCACGCGCAGAACGCTGGAAAACGGCAAGAGGGAGAGCATCATGGTGCACGAGCTTGTCGCCGTGGCCCAGCGCCGGGCGGAATCCGACCCGTCGATCCGGCCACGGCCCCGGGTCAAGTTCCTCATCGAGAATGGCGGCAGCGAGAGCTTCTGGGCCGTGCGCAAGCAGATCCTCTTCTCGGGCCTGGGCTGGCCGATGTCGCTGCAAGTGGCAGGCGCCCAGGATCCTCATGTGCTGGGGAAGGAAACCTGGTGATGGGGAATGACCGTATGAACTGGTCCGGGCCAGGCCGCCTCCGTCCTGTTGGACAACTGGCGGGCGTGCTCGCGATCGTGGTGGGAATGAGCCTCTGGGTGCAGGTCCGCACCGAGCCGGAGACGCGGTTGCCGCAACCGCACGTGGCGGCGGAGAAGCCGCCGGAACCCGTACCGCAGGTGGTGGTACAACCGGCCGTGCCCCGACCAGCCGTTGCGGCGATCGACAAGGTCCAGGTTCCGGAAACCATGTCTCCACCGGCTGTTGCGCCCGGTCTCGACAAGGCCGCGGTGGCTTGAGCCGAGGCGGAGCTGGATGCGGCCAGCCGCGATCGGGCACGGGCGGAAGCCCGCGCCGACGACGCCGCCAGCCGGCTTCGAGCGGCCGCCAACCAGGCTGCGCTCGACGCGGCCCTGGCCCGCAAGCTGGGCTTCCGGATTCGCGATCCGTCGGCACAGATCAGCCGCGTGGCCGCGCGCGGAGGCTTCCTGCGTGGCGAGCTGGACAAGCTGAGGACCGAGATCAGCACCCTGAGGACCATGCCGCGGCCCAAGGCCACGACGGTCCTCACCAAGAGCCCGGTGGCACGGCCCACCGCGAGCGACGAATACCACTTCGAGCTGCACCGCAACCGCGTCTGCTACATCAACCTGGACCGCCTGCTCGACCTCGCCAAGGCGGACGCTCAGGTGCGAATCCGCATGTCGGACCGCTCGGGCCTGATCCAGTCCCAGGTCGGTCCCATCGGGGCGTTCTCCCTGAGCTACGTGCTGGGCAGGGCAAATTCGGGGATCGAGGAGCTGATCCAGCGCCAGAGTATCCGTTTTGACCTCAAGGGGTGGGAGATCATCCCGGAGGCGCAGAATCGCGGTGAGACGTTCCAGGCAACACGGAACCCGGTCTCGGAATACGCACGGGCCGTCAACCGGCTGAGCCCCGGCCGCGCCGTCATCACATTCTGGGTGTACCCCGACAGCTTCGATATCTACCGCCGCCTCCGCGCGGAGCTCGTCGCCCGCAATTTCAGCGTCGCCGGCAGGCCCTTGCCCGAAGGGATGACGATCCGCGGTAGCCCCATGGGCTCGGTCTCCGCTGCGCAGTGAGCCGGGCCGTCCTTTCGGATCAGGCGGGCGCGCTGTCGGGACACTCCCTGCACCCGTCGGCGATCAGTGTCGGCCGGGTCCGCCTCGGATCGTTCGTAAAGCACAACGATGACACCCGATACCAACCCGACGTGCATTCGAGGGTTTCTCCCGTCCTGCCAACGACTTGCGGGCACTCACGCTTGCACCTCGGGTGGGCGTGAAGTGGACAAGCCCGAGTCAGGCTTCGCGAAACAGGAACGAAGCAGGATGAAGAATCGCAACAATGACCCGGGACCGGGAACGAAATGACTTCGGGACAGCGGAAACCGGCTAGGAAGCCATGGTGGCGATCGATATAATTCGGCGGCGAACCGATCCCGATCGCACCACTCCAACTCGCTGGCCTCCCATGTTCCGGAGCAAGAGAACCGTCTCGCGTACGTTCCTTATCCTTTTGCTGGCCTGGGGATGCGTGGTGTGCGGCCTGGCCGCATGCCTGGAAGCCGGAACGACTGAGCAGGATGTTGTGCTCCGGGGCAGGGTCGTCACGCTGGCGGCCGCGCTGAACGCGAAGCGGCTGGGAATTCGCGTGGATGCTGAACCGACGGGCGGAACCATCGTATTACTGGAGGAAGGGGGTACGATCACTCCCTTGCTCCGCGACGAGTCGAGCCGGGCCCTGTTCCTGGATGAACGGCTGCGTGACCGGCCCACCGAGGTGCGTGGCAAGAAATATCCGGGCTTGCCCTATCTTCAGGTGGTGAACTTCAAGATCGAGCAGGACGGCAAACTGCAAACGCCCGAATACTATTGCAATATCTGCACCATCAGCGTTCGTTTCCCTCAGCAGTGCCCGTGCTGCCAGGGTCCGATGGAACTGAGAATGAAACCAGGAAGGGAATAGTGGCTAGCGGTGTTGTCCAGACTGTGACGAGTGACCACCAGCAGGCGGCCAGCAGCCGCTGGCCTATCAGGGCTCATCAGCCCACAGCAAGACCGATCGATGCCCTCAATCGGGCGCGCTGGCTCAGCAGTCGCCACACCGCACCCGCCACTCAAAGCCACCCAGAAAGGATCCTGAGATGCCCGGTTCGCTGAATGTGAATCTGCTGCTCGGCCTGGTGGCCATCGTGGCGGTTTTATCGACTCTGCTCGCGATGGCGGCCCTGGGATGGGTGACACGGCGCGGCCGGGGGCGGGGGTTGCCCGACTACACGCCGCCGGTGACCATCTTCAAGCCGCTCAAGGGGCTCGACGAGGAGCTGGAAGCGAACCTTCGGAGCTTCTTCCACCTCGACTACCCGGAGTACCAGTTGCTCTTCGGCGTGGCCGAGGCGAACGACCCGGCGATTACCGTGGTGCAGCGACTGATGGACGAGTACCCCGATCAGGACGCCCGGCTGGTGGTCGGTGCGCCGGCCTTCGGGCTGAACCCCAAGGTCGAGAACCTGGCGTCGATGGACCGGTTTCGCAAGCACGACGTGATTCTGATTTCCGACTCGAACGTCCGGGTGCGGCCCTGTTACCTGCGTGAGACCGCCGCGTACCTGGCCGAGCCGGGAGTCGGGCTGGTGACGAACCTGTTCGCGGGCGTGGGCGAGGTCCGCTCCGGCGCGATCATGGAGAACCTCCAGCTCAACGGGTACATCGCCGGGGGCATGGCACTGGCGTCATTGCTGCGGATCACCTGCGTCGTCGGCAAGTCGATGCTCATGCCGGTGAAGGTGCTGGAAGCCATCGGCGGCTTCGCACGCGTGCGCAACCTGCTGGCGGAAGACCAGGTGATCGGCGTCCTGGTCCGCAAGGCCGGCTATTCCATTCGCCTCTCGCATCACGTGATTGATAACGTCAACTGCCGGCGCGGGTTCAACTGGTTCTTGAACCGGCATTCGCGGTGGTACAAGATCCGCCGCCAGATGGCGCTGTACACGTTTCTGTCCGAGCCGATGGCCAACCTGGCGACTGTCGGGCTGGTCTGGGCGTTCTCTGGCGATTCGGGCATTGCCTGGGGCGGGCTGGCGGGTCTCGTCGGCCTGGGCATGGCCCGCGATGCGTTCCAGACGCGCTGGCTGAGCGGTAGGTTTCCGGGACTTCGAAAGCTGCTTTTCTCTCCCATCAAGGATGTGCTCCTGCTGCCTCTCTGGTTTGACGCCATGGTCAACACCCGCGTCCAGTGGCGGGGCCACCGGCTCCACGTTGGCCGGCTCACGCGGCTGCGCCAGGCCCGCGTCACCCGCAAGGTCCGGCGCAGGGTGCGCCGTGTTCGCAAGTACCGCACGCAACATGGCAACCCCGCCGAGAACCGGCGCGAGAGCGACACCAGCCGGCTCCGCGAGCTCGGCTCGCGGCTGCGGTTCTGGTCCGAGTCTCCGCGAAATCCACACTATCCGAAAGACGCCTCTTGAATCCGGTCCGCTCGGATCCAATGATTATCTCCGGCTCCATCGAATTCCATCCGTCTGGACATCCTGCGCCCGCGGGGCGAAAGAGGTATCTTGATGGAAGAAGACCCTGGCGCATCGGAATCCGATGCATCGTCCTCTGACCCTTCCGACCCGAACCCTCAACCGAGTCGCGAGCCCCTGACGGCTCATTCCGCTTCCCCCTGGCCTCTCCGGCCTGTCTCACGTCTGCTGGACCGAACCTCGGTCTGCTTCGCCACCCGACTGACTGGTCGGCCACCGGGATGCCGCACCACTCTCTGCCTGCTTCTGACCGGCCTTGTGCTGCTGGCCGTGCCGTACTGCGCACTGGCTGGCGACGCCGGGCTGGATCGCGTGCGCACTTCGCAGAAGCTCCGCTACGGCAGCGACATGGAGGGCGGAGGACCGTACGCGTACCCGAACCCGGAATCGCCGCGCGACGTCACCGGCTTCGAGGTCGAGCTCATGGGCATGCTGGCGCAGGACCTGGGCGTGCGGCCCGAGTTCCGCCAGGGCCAGTGGGACATGCTCTTGCGGCTGCTCGACCTGGGCCAGAGCGACATCGTCCTGAACGGCTACGAGTGGACCGAGCCGAGGGCCCGGGATTACCTGGCGACCCGCCCTTACTACGTCTACCAGTTGCAGCTCATGGTGCCACGCGGCAGCAAGCTTCGCTCCTGGGACGACCTGAAGCAGGCCCGTCCCGGCGGAGGACGCTGGACCGTGGGCGTGCTGGCTGGTTCGTCGGCCGACGCATTCATCGCCGGTGCGGGCAATGGCAACGTCCACGCCGTCCAGTTCAGCGGCGCCACCGACGCCATGACCGCCGTTCAGAACGGGCAGTATGACGCGACCCTGCAAGACCTTCCCGCGGCACGGTTCTATGGCGGTCGATACCCCGGGCTGGAGCAGGCGGGCGCGCCGGTGTCTCACGGCTATTACGTGATCTACGCCCGGGCTGGAAACGAGGAGCTGCGCGACGCGCTCGACGCCTCCCTGGGCAGGCTCATCGCGAGTGGTTTCCTGCGCCGGCTGTACGAGAAGTACGGCATCTGGACCGAGGCCCAGCGCGAGCTGGAGAGCTTCACGGGACCGCTGGCGGTCATCTCCGGCGAGACGGACGAACGCGGCTGGCCCCTGGTCAACCGGTACGCCTCGCGCCTGCTGGAAGCGGCCGGGGTGACCATCATCCTGGCGGTCTCTTCCATGCCGCTGGCCATGCTGCTGGGGCTCATGATCGCGGTCGGCCGGCTGCATGGACCGGGGCCCTTGCGGGTGCTCCTCTCGGGATATATCGAGCTGATCCGCGGCACGCCGCTCATGCTCCAGCTCTTCGTGCTCTTCTTCCTGCTCAAGCTGCCTCCCTGGGTGGCAGGCATCGGCGGCCTGGCGATCAATTATTCCGCCTACGAGGCCGAGATCTACCGGGCCGGACTGGAGGCGATTCCGCGCGGGCAGATGGAGGCCGCACTCGCGCTGGGGATGTCACGCTGGCAGGCCTTGCGGCGGGTCATCATTCCCCAGGCCGTGCGGATCGTGATCCCGCCCGTCACCAACGACTTCATCGCCCTGTTCAAGGACACGTCGGTCTGCTCGGTGATCACCCTCATCGAGCTCACCAAGGAGTACTCGATTCTTGGCAACAGCACCGGAGGAGCCGTCGAGTTCGCACTGGCGGCTTCGGTGCTCTACCTGATGATGAGCTTGCCACTGTCCTGGTTCTCTCGGTGGTCAGAACAACGAATGAGCGGATCCGCCGCGAATGGAGGGGCTTCGCAATGAGCACGAGCATGATCGAGGTGAGCAGCCTGGGGAAGTGGTACGGTTCGGCCGAGATCTTGAAGGGCGTGAGCTTGACGGTCCGGAGCGGCGAGGTGGCGGCGATCATCGGACCGTCGGGAAGCGGTAAGAGCACGTTCCTGCGCTGCCTGAACGGACTGGAGACGTTCCAGTCCGGCTCCCTGAGCATCGACGGACTGCACGTCTCCGCCAGCGATGGCCAGGGCGAGCGGACCAGGACTTTCGGCCAGGTCTGCCGGCGTGTCGGCATGGTCTTCCAGGCCTTCAACCTGTTCCCGCACCGGACCGTGCTGGAGAACGTGATGGAAGGCCCTGTGCACGTGCTGGGCCTGGGCGGCGACGAGGCGATGGAGCGGGCGCGCCGGCTGCTCGCGCGAGTGGGCATGATCGACAAGCAAGAGGCGCGGCCGCGCGAGCTTTCCGGCGGCCAGCAACAGCGGGTGGCGATCGCCCGGGCGCTGGCCATGGAGCCGAAGGTGATGCTCTTTGACGAGCCGACCAGCGCCCTCGACCCACGGATGACCGGCCAGGTCCTGGAAGTGATGACCGACCTGGCCGGGGACGGATTGACCATGGTGATTGTGACGCACGCCATGCAGTTCGCCCGGCGCGTCGCGCACACCGTGCACGTCTTCGGCGAGGGCAAGATCATTGAATCCGGCCCGCCCGGTCAGATCTTCGAGGAACCGAGCCAGGAGGCCACCCGAGCCTTGCTCTCGGAAGTGCTTGCGGCCTGAAACGAGCCCGACGCCCGCACTTCGGTTCTTCTCAGCGTGGTCCGGGCAAGACCTGCGCCGGCTGCACCACGGGAACCTGGACGGCTGGTTCCGGGTTCGCCACCGGCTGCGGCTGAGCGGCTGGGGCCATGTCCGCGGCCGCGGTCGCCGCCGATGCACTGGCCCACTTGACGCGCTTGTCCGAGTGCATACCGCCGGGGCCTGCCGGCCTGATCGGCTCCAGGTCCCCGGCATCTTCGGCCCCGGGCGTGATGGCCGCCGAGTTCACGGACTGGGCCTGGGAACCCTTCAGCGCCGTGACCAGGGCTTGCCACTTCTTGATGCCCGACTCGAGTTTGGCCAGGCGGGCGCGAAGCTGCTGGGCCTCGTCGGTGAGGGCCTTCAGGTGCTCCTCGGCTTCCCTCTGGTTCCGCTCCACGAAAGTCCGTGCGGCCTGCTCGGGGTCGTCGCTGGGTGGGGCGGACTGGCTCTCGGCGGGAGCGGCAGGGAGCGGCGAGGGTACAGTCAGGCCCGAAGCGGCGGCAAGTGGCGCCGAGGGCACACTCACGGCCGAAGCGGCGGCGGGAGCGTCGGCCAGGGCCGGCGCAATGGCCGGCGGCTCGCCGGTCTTCGCGGCGACGGGCATTGGTAAAGGCGGGCTGGAAGTGGCGTCAGCCGGACGTGCGGCCTTCCCCGCCGAGCCGGCGCCTGGGGCATCCAGCAGAGCATCCCCCGGCAATCGCTGCGGTTTGACATCTGCCTGAGGTGCCACCGGTGCGGGATCCACACTCGCGACAGGAGGCAGTGGCGCGGGGCTCTGGCCGCCGTTCTGTGCCATGGTGGTCTTGGCAACCCAGCCGACCATGCCCATCCAGCCGATCAGGGCCGCAATACCGATCGTACGCACGATCCGTGCGGGCGTCATCATGACTCCATCCTCCGCTGATGCCTGGGGTGCTATCCGAGCAAGTGCATCCGATGCGATCGAACCGATTGGCGGAAAGTGTACCGAGCCTCGGCTTTTCCGCCAAAAGGTTTTTCGGATTTTTTTAATTGCGCAGGCTTGACAGGGGCGCGGGGATGCGTCCGCCGTGGCGGACGAAGAGGGTCGAACCGCCCGCGGCATGGACCGGCAGGATGGCCGTCTCGCCGAACAGGCCGCCGAAGACCGCGCGCTCGCCGGCCGCCTTGCCGGGAACGGGGATCACCCGCACCGCCGTCGTCTTGTGGTTGATCACGCCGATGGCCACCTCGTCGGCAATGAGAGCGGCCAGCGTCTCCGCGTCGGTGTCGCCCGGAACGGCAATCATGTCCAGGCCCACCGAGCAGACGGCGGTCATGGCCTCGAGCTTGGCGAGCGTGAGGTCGCCGACTTCCACCGCGCGTGCCAGCGCGGCATCCTCGCTGACGGCCACAAACGCCCCCGAAAGCCCGCCCACGCTCGACGAGGCGAACGACCCGCCCTTCTTCACGGCGTCGTTCAGCAACGCCAGCGCCGCGGTTGATCCCGGTGCGCCAATCCGGACCACGCCCATGGCCTGGAGGATCTCGCCCACGCTATCGCCCACCTGCGGCGTGGGAGCCAGCGACAGGTCCACGATGCCGAACGGGACGCCCAGGCGCGCGGCGACCTCGCGGCCGATCAGCTCACCCACCCGCGTCACGCGGAACGCCGTGCTCTTGATCTCCTCGGCGATCTCGCCCAGCGTGGGCCGCGTGGGCGCATGAGCGATCAGGTCCTCGACGGCCGCCTTCACGACACCGGGTCCGCTCACGCCAATGTTGATCACGCAGTCAGGCTCACCCGGTCCGTGGAACGCGCCGGCCATGAACGGGTTGTCGCTCGGCGCGTTGGCAAAGATCACCAGCTTCGCGCATCCGAAGCCGTCGTGGTCGCGCGTACGCTCGGCCGTTTCCTTGAGCACGTGTCCGAGAGCAAGAATGGCATCCATGTTCATTCCGGCCGCTGTGGTGCCCACGTTCACCGACGCGCAGACGCGCTGGGTGGTCGAGAGGACCTCGGGCAGGGCGATGATGAGACGGCGTTCCGCCTCGGTCCACCCTTTCTGCACCAGCGCGGAAAAGCCGCCGACCAGGTCGACGCCCACCTCGGCGGCCACGGCGTCGAGCGTGTGGGCGATGGCCACCAATCCTTCCGACTTCTGGCCGGCGGCCACCCAGCCGATCGGGCTGACCGCGATCCGGCGGTTCACGATGGGGATGCCGTAGCGGCTCTCAACCTCGCGGCAGACCGCGCGAAGCCGGCCGGAGTAATGCACCAGGCGGTCGCGAATCCGTTCGCACAGAGTCGAAAGATCGGGCGCGGCACAGGGCTGAAGGTCGATGCCCATCGTCACCGTGCGGACATCCAGCTTGTACTGGCGGATCATGCTGAGCGTGGCCAGGACGTCTTCAGTGCGGTGCAAGGGCGTCTCCTTGGGCTCTGGCGGCCGGGCCCACGCGCACGGGGCGCGGTTCTGTGGTCGCCAGGAAAATGTTCTCGTGCTGGACGTAGGCCTCCACCTTCTGCGCCCTGCCGAACCGCTCGAGCTCGGAGCGGATGGTCTCGGGGGTCAGGTCCTGCGGAATCATCGCCTCCATCACCATCGAGAACCGCGCGGCTTCCAGTCGCGCGTGCAGGTCAACGATGTTGACACCGTGCGCGGCGAGACAGCCGGCGATCCCGTGGATGATTCCCGGAGCGTCGTCGCCCAGCACGGTGAGGATGAATCGCTCCCCCGCCGACCCCGCCTGCGGCTCGCTGGCGCTGGCGACCTCGGTCACCAGTACCTGGGGGTCGAACCGCTTGCCTCGATCCAGGATCGTCCCGGCGAGCTCCCGCGCCGAGTGCGGCACGGGGAACTCAACCTCCAGAATGATCGTGAAATACCCACGCATCACCGTCTGGCTGAGCTCGAGGATGTTCCCGCCCAGATCCAGAAGCGCCCCGGTGACCGAGTAGACGATCCCGACGCGGTCAGCCGCCGTCACGGAGATGATGTACTGGCTCATGCGGAATACCTCGATGGAGCAGGAAGGGCCGCTTGCAAGCTCATGACTACCGCCCGCTGTTCCCGGCGGCCACCGCCAGGGCGGCCCAGCCCACAAGCATGGCGACGCCGCCGATCGGCGTGATCGCCCCCAGCCACCTGATTCCCGTCACGGCCAGCAGGTACAGCGTTCCCGAGAAGATGATCGAACCGGCCAGCAGCGACCAGCCGGCAATGCTCGCGGCCGTGCCGTTCCGGCCCGTCATCACCAGGAGCCCCAGCGCCAGCAAAGCCAGGGCACAGTACATGTGATAGTTCGCGCCGGTCTGGAACGTCGCGGCCTGTCCCAGCTCCGTGAGCCGTTCCTTCAGGCCGTGTGCACCGAAGGCTCCCATGGCCACGGCCAGGAAGCCCCAGACCGAGCCGATCTGGAACCAGAAACCGTCTCTCATGACCCTCTCTCCCATCGGTTGTCCGGCAGCCGGCTGCCGGGGTCCCTCCCGCACACGGGGCGGTGCACTCAGATCACGACTCCGCGGAATGGCTGTGGCGAGGCAAGGCCAAGCACGATGGCCCGGGCTTCCGCGGCCAGAAAGAGCGAGCCAGTCACGCAGACCAGGGACGAGGCACTGCTGGAGCGCAGCGCCAGCTCCAGAGCTTCGGCGGGACTCTGGGTGACGCGCGCGGTCCGTCCATCCACGGCGGCGATCGCCAGGGCAATGTCTTCGGGGGCCACCGCGCGCGGGTTTTCCACGTAGCGGGTCGCAATCAGGGTGTCGAACAGGGGAAGTAGCAGGCGGAGCTGACCCTGAAGGTCCTTGTCACGCGTCGTGCCGAAGATGAGCGTTCGCGGCAGCGCCGGGAAACAGCTCACCAGCGTGTCGGCCAGTGCCTGGGCCGAGGCCACGTTATGAGCACCGTCAATGATCATCCAGGGCGATTCTCCGAGCACCTCCACCCGGGCAGGCCAGCGCAGGCCGGCGAAGCCGCGGAGGACCGCCGCGCGATCGACCTGGAGCGCAGGCTCCACTTCGGCCAGCAGGTCCAGCCCGGCCAGCGCGACGGCCGCGTTCCGCGCCTGGTGAGCCCCCAGCAAGGGCAGCTCGATGCTCCCCCAGTTCGATCGCCAGGTGCTGACCTCGACGCTGGCGGGCGTTGGCACGGAAAGCGGCTGAGTCGGCAATGTGGCCTGGTACTGAAAATCGGGGCCGAGCTCGCGAACCCGGCAGCGCCGCCGTGTCGCCACACGGGCGATCGCCTGCCGCGGTTCTGGCTCGGTCACGCCGCTGACCGCCGGCCGCGACCGCTTGAGGATGCCGGCTTTTTCGGTGGCGATCGCACCCAGTGAGTTGCCGAGCTGACGGACGTGGTCAAAGGCGATGCTGGTGATGATGGCGATGGTCGGGTGAACCACGTTGGTCGAGTCCAGCCGCCCCCCCAGGCCCACCTCCAGGACCACGACATCCACCTGGCGGCGGGCGAAGTGCAGCAGTCCCATGGCCGTGGTGATCTCGAAGAACGTCGCGCCCCGGTGGTTCACCAGGTGCGGGTCGTCCATTTCCAGCTTCTCGACGGCGGGCCGTACCTCGTCCACAAGGCTGACCAGCTCGCCCGGCGAGGCAGGGCGTCCGTCCACGCTGAACCGCTCTTCCAGCTGGTGCAGGTGGGGCGAGCTGTAGAGGCCGGCGCGGAAGCCGGCGGCGGACAACGCCGCGGCCATCATCGCGGCCGTCGAGCCTTTCCCCTTGGTGCCGGCGATGTGAATGACACGCAAGCCGAGGTGAGGATCTCCCAGATTCCGCATCAGCCGGCGCATCCGCCCGAGCCGCAGCTCGCTGGGAATTCGCGGCATCCCCACCCATTCGTAGTTCAGCCGGCCATACAGAAAGTCGAGGCGATCCTGGTATTCCGTCGGCATGTCAGTCAGGCAGCTCCCGCTCTCCCCCGGGCGATGACCCGTCCTGGCGTCCGGGGGCACTCCCGCCAGTTGCGTTCTCGGCCCGCGAACAGGGCGAATTCCTTCAATCGTTGGAGACGCAGCCGGCCGCGGGAGGCGTCCGCAGCAGCGATTCGATCCGGTCGCTCAGCTCGGCGAGCGACAGATCCTTGGTCCAGTAATCCGCGACACCCAGTGCGAACCCTTCCAGCCGTGTGTCGGAGTCTCCCTGGTGCGAGAGCACAACCACCTTGAGACTCACGCTGGGCGGGGCGCAGCGCAGGCGTTCCAGGACTTCCAGCCCGTTCAGTATGGGCATCCAGATATCCAGCAGCAGCAGGTCCGGCCGGTACGAATCCACGGCCGCCAGTGCCTCGGCACCATCGGCTGCTTCCCAGACCTTGTGGCCGGCCTGACGGAGGAGGCGAGCGTAAAGACCGCGCAGTTCGGCATCATCCTCGGCCACCACGATGGTCGCTTCCACGTCGTTCCCTCGCCCCAAATGGTCCGGTATGAATCGGCTCCGCGCGGGTCCCCTTCGTGTCAGTCACGGGTGGATCGCTCTCTGGCAGATCGAAACTCGACTCCCAGCATAACCCAGTCGCGTCACGCTTGGCCATGGGTCGAGCGTCGCCTCGGCGGCCCCGGGAACTCCCGGGCCTTCGCGGGTGTTCCGAAGCCGCAAACGGTCCTCCGGACATGGCCACGAATCGCGGTCGGAAGCAGGGTGGATAAAACCGGCAGAGGCGATCATCATATCCTCCTGTCCGCGTGAACGTCTCTCCATGAGCGGGGTACCGGAACGCAGCGCCGGTGAGGTTGTTCAGCACCATGCCAGCCATCGCATTGTTCGTCGTTCTCGCCGGCACGGCCTGCGCACTTGCCGGGGAACCCCCGGGCCAGCCAGCGCCTCTGCGGTCCGCCCGCACCGGCTCCTGGTCCGAGCCCGCAACCTGGGAAAAAGGGAAGGTCCCGGGCGCGGGAGCCGTGGTGCTCATCCGCGCCGGGCACACGGTTCGTTACGACCTGGTCTCGAACCAGGCGATCCGTTCCATTCACATCGCCGGCACCCTTGCGTTCGCGCCCGACCGCGACACGGAGCTGTGCGCGGGACTGATCCGGATCGAGGCCGGGGAAAAGCTCAGCGCGGACGGGTTTGATTGCACGGCTCACCTGATGCGCCCGGTGGCTGCCGGTCCGAGGCCGTCACTTCTGGTGGGCACCGCCGAGCAGCCCGTGCGCCGGCTGCCGCGCTCTGATCCGGCTGGTGCCGCTGGAGGGTATGGATCGCGACACCTGCCCGGCGATCGTTTGCTGCGGCGGACGCATGGAATTGCACGGACGCCCATGAACCGAACCTGGGTCAAGCTGGGAGCGCCCGCCCGGCCCGGAGACCGTGCCGTCGTGCTGGCCGAACCCGTACGCGGATGGCAACCCGGCGATCGAGTGATCATCACGGCCACAAAGACGCACAACAACGGCCGCGAGCGCGGCACGCTGCGCGCCGGCGTCGCGGGCGGCAGGAGTTCGTTCACCGAGGAGCGGATCGTCAAGGTCGTGGCTGACCGCAGGCTCGAGCTCGATCTCCCGCTCGGCCTGGCTCATGAAGCATCGTCCGACGGCCGCGCCGAGGTGGCCAACCTGACACGCAACGTCGTGGTCGAATCGGCCGACCCTGCACGCGGGCGCGGCCACACGATGTATCACCGCGGCTCCGCCGGTTCCATTTCGTACGCCGAATTCCGGCATCTGGGCAAGGAGGGCGTGCTGGGCAAATACAGCCTGCATTTCCACCAGGTTGGCGAGACGATGCGCGGCAGCTCGGTCGTCGGTGCGTCGATCTGGGACAGCGGCAACCGCTGGATCACCATCCACGGCACGAATGATCTGCTGGTCCGGGACTGCGTCGGTTACCGCTCGGTCGGCCATGGCTTCTACCTGGAGGATGGCAGCGAGACCCGCAACATTCTCGATCGCAACCTGGCGGTCCAGGCCTTCGCCGGCAAGCCTTTGCCCGGCCAGTTCCTGGAGTTCGATCGCAACGAGGGAGCGGGGTTCTGGTGGGCCAACAGCCTGAACAGCTTCACGCGCAATGTCGCGGTGGAATGCGATCGCTACGGCTATCGCTACGAGGCGGTTGCGGATTCCTCGGGCACTCTGCTGCGGCCCGTGCTGCTGGCGGACGGACGGACCGAGCCTGTGGATATCCGCACCTTACCGTTCTTGAGGTTCGAGGGGAACGAGGCCCACGCGCAACTCGGCGGCATGAACATGGGCGAAGGCGCCGGCGGCGTCGGGCCGGATGAGCGCCACCCGTTCCTGATTCGAGACCTGAAGATCTGGGAATCGCTCTGGGCATTTCAGCCGGGGGCGCCGTCCATCGTGCTCGACGGCATCGACGTCCGGAACGCCAAGTACGCCATCTTCATGCCTCGACGCGATCCGCAGGTGCGGCCCTACGGGCGGATGACCGGCCGGGGCGTCAATCAACCGAGCTTCCTCTTGACGGGGCCAACCGCCGCGCCGGGGCAGGACACGCCTCTGCCCGTGGGAATCGATGACCGTCCGCCGTGCACGATCATCACGTCGGTGGGCAAGTCGGCCGACGGGCGCGTGCTGGTCCGGGGGACCACCGTGGACAACGGCCGCGTCGCGCGTGTCGTCGTCAACGGCCGCGAAGCACGGCCCCTGGCGACGGATTTCCTGGAATGGGAAATCACGCTCGACGATCGCGGCGCTGCTGCCTCCGAGATCACCGCATTCGCCGTGGACGCGGCCGGAAACGTCGAGCCGCGGCCGCACGTCGTCATGGCACGACAATGAGGCCGCGGCCTCGAGAATCGGCTCGGGCAACGCAACGGCTCACGGGTTCAGACCGCAGGCGAAAAGCGTCGATGCGTTGATGCCATAAACTTTGCCATCCGGGCCGATGAGCGTCGGTGTGTACGGCTCGCCGATGCCGGTGCTGAGGTTGATCTGGGCCGTCAGACTGTTGGTCGTGAAGTCCCAGATGTAAAGGTTGCCATCCTCGCTGTTGACGATCGCGCGCTTGTTGGCGGCGTCGATGGCCGCGGTATTGATGCACCATTCGCGCACGGCGTTGGGAAAGCCTGCATTCCGGAGCGACTGGTCCGGCGTGGGACCGACGATGGTCAGGATGGTCTTCATCACGGTCGCGCCGGAGATGGGGTCGATCATGGTGTCGTGGGGGTCCTGAACCGCCAGCCGGTTCACGCCATCGCCGCCAATCTCGGCGTAGTTGTTGTACTTGGTCAAAAGCAGGTAGCCGGACTTGCCCTTGTACGACGGCACCGCGTGCCGGGGCACGACCGAGGCCGTGATGTCCCAGCCGAACGCGCCCGGGGTCTTCGCCGTGGCCAGGTTGGCGTCGTAATGGAACAGCCAGCCGCGGTCGTGCGTGGCCGGGAACGGGTTCTCCAGCGTGCCGTAGTAAACGTCGCCGTCGGGACCAACCGTCGGCGAGGAGGTCGAGTCGTCGGCGAATAACGCGTCCTGCCCGCTGGCCACGTCCTTGAGCCGGACCGACGCGATCGGGGCCAGCGTCTGGCTATTCAGCGCCACCAGGTTGCCGGCGGCGCCGAACGCGAAGCTGTTCACGTTGTTCACGGCGACATAGACCTTCGTGCCGTCGTGGCTGATGGCCGGCCCGCAGTTGTACGCCACTTTCTGCATCGTGGGATCGCCCGACGCCTGTGCGGCACTGGTCCAGATGCCGTTGCCGTTGCGGTCAATGCGCGCCAGGCCGCTTTGCAGCCCTCCCGGCGCGTTGGTCGCCAGGTACCCAAAGAACAGGTTCCCATGCGGGTCGCTGGTGATGGGCGTGATGATCTGCACGCTGGAGTTGTAGGCGTCGGGGTTGGCGTTGTAATTGGCGATACCGAAGAAGGCCAGGCGGGTCACCGTCCCGGTGGGGGAGTCCGGATGCGACCGTACGATGAGCGTGCCTCCATTGCCGGCCATGACCGCGGTGTTGCCCGCGAGGACGATTTGAAAGGGCAAGATCCAGTCGTAGCTGGGCGGTAGCTGGTAATCGCTGTCGAGCTGCCAGAGCAGCGTGCCGTCGCTGCCGCTGTGCCCCTCCATCCGGAAGCCGCCGTTCTGGCCGGTCTTCACCGGCACGATCACCGTGTTCCTGGCGGTGATCACCGGGCTGCCGTAGTGGATGCTCAGGTAGCCGAACGGCGCGGTGGATTGCAGATCGACCGATGTCGACCAGAGAATCGCCTGCGGGAACTGCGAGGCCACCCGGCTCTGGGCCGAGTGCTGGGCGCCGCCCGCGTATCCCGGCC
This sequence comes from uncultured Planctomycetaceae bacterium, assembly GCA_963833985.1. Classification (GTDB taxonomy): domain Bacteria; phylum Planctomycetota; class Planctomycetia; order Isosphaerales; family Isosphaeraceae; genus Aquisphaera. The sequence continues at coordinate 1,758,430 of CAWIAD010000002.1, read as the reverse complement.
AGGCCTGGGCCCTGGCCTGGCTGCCGGCGCACTGGGCCAGGCCCAGGATGAGCACGAGAGTCCGGCAAGTGAACGCAACCGACGGCCGAGAATGTTGATGATACATGATCATGATCCTATGAATATCCTTTGGATGATCAAAGAACGCCTGCGTTGAAGGGAATGGAGGTCGGTCCGGGCACGTACCCGGCGCGGCAGTGTTCCGGTACGGTTCTGATTCTCACCTTGCCGGCTTGGATTTGCTGTGCACGATGACGCCGGCCATGGCGGAGATGGTCGCCTCGTCGATCACTCCCATGGAAAACGATTGAAGCGCCTCGTCGAGCGCGTCTGCGGTACCGGAGCCGGCGGCCGGCTGGACCGCCCCGCCAAGACTGAGCGTGGCCGTGACGACGAGATCCTGGGCGAACTCCGACGTGTTGCCGGCCGGATCGGTGGCCGTGGCGGTCAGGAACTGCCCCGGCGCGACGCCCACCGAGAGGTTCGCCGTGAAGCTGGCGTTGCCGCTGGCGTCGGTGGTCACGGTGATCTTGCCAAGGTATGTCTGGCCTTGCCCGTAACCGGAAGGGTCCGCGGTGGCGTTCGCGAAGAACTGGACCGTGTAGGTCGTGCTCGCGTCGCCGTTGAGCGTGCCCGTGACCGTGGTTTTGTGCGAGCTGCTCACCGCCGAGGAAAGCACCGGGTAGTTCTGAAAGCCGTTGGGGCCGGGGATCAAGCCCCCGGGATGGTTCGGTGTCACACCGTCGCCGCCGAGGTCGATGCCGAGGGCGGCGTTGCCGAAGATCTGGTTCGACAGAATCGCGTTGCCGACGTTCAGACCCGTGTTGTTCGGGTCCAGAACGGTGACCCCGGCGCCCCCGTTGTAGGCGATGACATTGCCAGTTCCGGAGGCAGTGCCGCCTACGGTGTTGCCGGCGGCCGGGTAGAACGAGTAAAAACTCGAGATCGTCACACCGTCGGAGCCGTTGCCCAGGCGTACCGTGCCCGTGATGTCCGTACCGATCAGGTTGTTCTGAACGACATTGTCGCTCCCTTCGAGGTAGACTCCGGACCCGCTGTTGCCCGAGATCACATTGCGGGCGCCTTTGGCCGTCCCGCCGATCGTCACTCCGCTGGCGAAGTAGACGTCCACACCATCACCGCCGTTGGGCAGGGCCGTCGTGCCGGCACTGTCCGTGCCGATCAGGTTCCCTTGAACCACCACGCCGTCCGTATCGATATACACGCCGTCGCCGTAGAGAGTCGCGGAGATGACGTTGCCGACGCCCGAGAGTGAGCCGCCGATGTTCACATTGAGGCCGCCGTAAAAATACACACCTTCATAGAAGTTGCCGAGCGGAGCGAGCCCTGTCGCGTCGGTGCCGATCAGGTTTCCCTGGATCGTGGTGTTGTCCGGCCCCTGACCGAGACTGTAGTTGAAACCGCCCAGGATCCCGTAGTAGTTGCCCGAGATCACGTTCCCGGCGCCCGCCGTGCGGCTGCCAATGATCGTGCCGGGAGCCGCGGACAGCGAGATGCCGTAGTAATTGCTCAGAGGACCCAGACCGGTCGCGTCCGTGCCGATCTCGTTGCCGAAAATCCGATTACCCGCCGAGCCGTCATCGATGTTGATGCCGCCATTGTTGTTGCCCGAGATCACGTTGCGCGTTCTGGGAGTTGTCCCTCCGACGATATTGTTCCCTGCATTGACGATGTCCAGACCCGTGGAATTGGCCAGGAACAACATGCCGGTGCGATCGGTCCCGATGAAGTCGCCCGTGATCGTATCGCCGCCTCCGCCGGTCAACGTGATGCCATTGGCGAACCCGCCGATCGCCAGCCCGCGCACCGTGCTGCCTCCGGAGGCGAGCGTCACGCCGTCGCTGCCTGGCACGCTGAGCCCGTCAAGCTGGATCAGGATGACGGCATTGTCGCCCTGGGACAGCGTGTTGTAACTGGCTCCCGGCTGCGTGTAGCCGTCGATGATCGTGGGGTGGTTCAGTGTGGGCAGGACGGAGAGCGGGCTGATCACAAACGGCCCGGTGCCAGGAATTTTGAACTTGATGGTGTCTGTGCCCGGAGAGTTCGACTGGCTGGCCAGGAACATGGCATTGCGCAACGAACCTGAGCCGGCGTCGTTGGTGTTGGTCACCACGAAGATTTTCGGCAGCACGTTGATCGTCACCGTGGCGATGTTCGAGGTGTTCGCCCCTTCCACATCCTTGTACGTGAACGTGTCTGTGCCGGTGAAGCCGTTCTTCGGCGTGTATGAAAAGGAACCGTCCGCGTTCAGGCTCAGGCTGCCATGCGTCGGGTTCGTGACCACGACCGAGTGGAACGACCCCAGGTCCGCGGCTATGTCGTTGGCCTGAACCCCCGGCGCCGGCACGCTCAGCGGCGTGTTCCGGTCGGTGTAGTACGTATCGTTGCCCGCGGCGATTGGCGTGGTGGAGCTGGTCAGAGCCGCATCCGCCGAGAACTCGGAGGTATTGCCCTGAGAGTCGGTCGCGGTGGACGAGATGAATTTCACTCCCGCGGGAAGAGCGCTCAGCGACTCCACGAAGATCGCGGTGCCCGTGAAGTCGGTCACGACCGGGAAGGAGGCCAGCAGAGACTGCCCCTGGCCGAACCCCAACGGGTCCGGAGTGATGTTGCCGTAGAGCTGGACCGCGTAGGTCGAACCGGGCGCCGCGGTGAGCGTGCCCTTCACCACCGCATTGGTGGCAAAGCTGACGGCGATCAGGTTCGTGGGGTAGTTCTGGAGCTGGTTGGGACCGAAGGGACCCGAATTGTTGGGCGTCACGCCGTCGTTGCCCAGATCGATGCCGAGGTTGACATTCGCGAAGATGGCATTGGAGAGGACCGAGTCATCGACGGCCGCGCTGTCGGAGGAGTAAGCCCCAACGGTCACGCCATTCGTGCCGTTATACGCGATGATATTGCCCGCCCCGGTCGCCGTGCCGCCAATGGTGTTCCCCGATGCTCCGTAGTAATCTCCGTACAGAGCCACACCGCTTTGCGCGTTCCCGAGCGGGCCCAGCCCCGTGGCGTCGGTGCCGATCAGGTTCCCCTGCACCGCGTTGTCATCTGCCGCGGCGCCGAAATTGTAGCTGGCATCGATCAGAACGCCATTGCCGCCGTTCCCCGAGATCACATTACCGGCCCCTGCCCCGATCCCTCCCAACACAATCCCCGATGCCTGGATCTCCACGCCGTTGCCGCTGTTGGGCAAGGCCACGGCGCCACTGATGTCGGTACCGATCAGGTTCCCCTGGATCGTGTTGCCGGAACCGAGAGTGGGCTCGACCAGGATCCCATCGCCCAGGTTGCCCGAGATCAGGTTCCCCGCGCCGGCAGCAGTCCCGCCGATCGTGTTGCCGGCGGCGAAGCTGAAGCCCAGCAACACTCCGGCCGCGTTCCCCAGCGGCAGGGTACCCGTGGAATCGGTGCCGATCAGGTTCCCCTGCACCACGCTGCCGCTCGCCTGGTCGAGGACCACCCCATCAAAGGCATGCCCGCTGATCACATTCCCCGCGCCGGCGGCCGTGCCGCCGACCGTCACGCCCGATGCGTCGAAGACGCTCACGCCGTTGCCATAGTCGGTAAGCGTGCTCGTGCCGCTGGCCGTAAGACCCACGAAGTTCCCCTGCACCAGCCCCGCGGACGAACCGTTGATGAAGTACACGTTCTGATTCGTGTTTCCCGAGACGATGTTCCGGGCAGCCGGAGCCGTGCCGCCGATGACATCGCTGTTCGAGCCGTCGATGAGCACCCCGGAGCCGGCATTCGGCAGGCCCGTCATCCCGGTGACATCGGTCCCCAGGAAGTTGCCGGTGACCAGGTCGCCGCCCCCGCCGTAGAGGCGAATTCCCTCCTTGGCGAACTGGCCGATCGCCAGGCCCTCGACGGTGCTCTGGCCCGCGGCGATCTCCAGGCCGCTCGTGTACCCCGCGCTCGCGCCGTCGAGCTCGATCATGAGCACCGCATCGTCGCTGCTCGACTGCGTATTCGGGCTTGAACCCGGCTGGCTGTAGCCGTTGATCAGCACCGGGTGGGTGACGGCGGGCAGCGCGGAGGTCGGGGTGATCGTGAACGGCCCGGTCCCTGGAATATTGAAGTCGATCGTGTCCACCTGCTTGCCGCGGTCGGCGTTGACTTGCTCGATCGCCCACCGCAATGAGCCGGTGCTGCCGTCGTCCAGCGTACTGGTCACGGTGAAGGTCATCGACAGCATCACGCGCTCTTCGAGCGGCTCCGTTTGCCAGTGGCGGGCCAGCCGCCTGCGCGACCGGTTCTGCTCTCTGCCACGGGATGGCCGGGCGGCAATCGATGAAGGGCACAGGTGTCGCAAGCGGCGTGTCATGCGGGAGTCCTTTCAGATGCATCGCGCGGCAGGGGCGCGGCGGGTGGTCCAGCCTTCTTATCCGCATTCCCTTGTCACACCCCGAAGTCAAACCTGCGCACGGTCGATGCGCCAGCAACTGGCGTACGGCGGACATGCTCGTCGGCGCTGGCAGGCTTCAGCAGATGCGGTCGTGTTGTTCCCTGGTGCTCGGGTCTGAATGCAATACGATTGAAATAGCGTTAACTAGTAGGCGATAAGAGATTTGCGGCAGACCTGTTCCCACGCTCCGCGTGGAAACACCGGTCAGGACGCTCTGCCTCCCTTGGATTTTCCAGCCTCAGCACGGACCCGATCGACGCGAAGCGTCGAACACGGCATTCCCACGCGGGGCGTGAGAACGAGGAACAAATCTCTGCTTACACTCGACTTATCACGATTTCAACGGTATTGAGCCTGATTGGCGTTCACTGCTCCATGCCTCGTGCCTGGAGTCACCCTTCCGAAAACGTGCGTTCTCGAAGCTAGCAACGCAGTTCTGGATGTGCCAGAGAAATTTTTATGAACTGTTCAGATTCTTGCTGAAGGAACAGTGTCGGGTGGCGACGGCTCTCGCCAGACCGGCGTACCAGACCGGACTGGCTGCCGGATCGGGCGTCGCGCGCTCATTTAAGCAACCGCTCCAGGATCGGCTCGATCAGCTCCTTGCCGGCCAGCCCCTCGCACCATTCCTGCGGGATGCCCGGCTCGCCAAAGAAAGCACCGGCAAGCTGGCCGCACACGGCGCCCGTCGTATCGGCGTCATCGCCCAGGTTCACGGCGCGGAGCACGGCCTCGCGGAAATCGCTCGCATCGTGGAACGCCCAGAGCGCCGCTTCGAGCGATCGCACCACGTAGCCCGAGCCGCGAATCTGGGGCGGCTGCCGCTCGCGAAAGCTTCCCTGCGCAACCTCGAGGACCTCGGGATGAAAGGAGAATCGCTGATGAGCCTGACGCGCGGGCTCCCATCGTGGGTCGAGTACCTGCTCGCGCGGCAGCCCGTGGATCAGCCCCGCGAGGACCACCCCGAAATAGGCACAGGTCGAGAGGCACTGGGGGCTGGCATGGGTGGGCCGGCTCGACTCGACAAGGCGCTCGACGAACGAGTCAAGCTGATCGGGAAAGAGCCGGCAGTAAGCCACGGGCACCGGCGCCAGCCGCATGATCGAGCCGTTGCCGCTGGCTCGGCTGGAGGGGTCGCCCGAGGAGTATGGGTCTTGATTGGCCGCGTAGTTCCCCAGGGCACGCTGCGTGGCGATGCCGATATCAAAGGCACGCCCGTTCACGGAATAGGTGCCGGTGCGCCACCACGAGACATAGCGGTTCATCTGGTCGTTCAGGTCCCAGCCCACCTCGGCGATGCTGTCGGCCAGTGCCAGCGCCATGCTGGTATCGTCGGTCCACTCGCCGGGGTTCAGCCCGTGCGGTCCCCCCGCGCGGAACCCCGTGACCTCGGGGAACGAGCCCGGCGGCTGGAACTCGACCGCCGCGCCCAGGGCATCACCGATCGCCAGCCCGAGAATCGCACCCCGGCGCCGGGCTGTCTGGTCACGGTCGAGCGGCATGTTCTCAGCTTTCCATGGTTGACTGCCCTGGGGCGACCTGCGGGCGTTCTCCGGCCAGAGGCGCTCGCGATCACCCCCATGGTAGCGGCGCCGAAGGGCCTCGCAACAGTGACGACCGTGGTCCGGACAGAGCCATTGCCTGGTAGCCGTTCACGGCTGTCGCAGCTGATGCTCCCGGTGTACCGAGGTCTCGCCAGGCTCTTCATCAGTCATATGAGTAGCCCGCGAAGAGGATCTCATTGGCCTCTCCCTCCTTGTAGAGCACAATATAGGCCCCATGGCCGCGGTCGAGTTCCGAGAAGAAGCTCGTGTCTGCCAGGACCATCTCTCGGGTCGGCTCGGTGGTGCCGTACAGCCTCACAAGGGTCGCGTCGGGCAAGGGGCCAACAGCGTTGAATCCTGGCGCCTCTGCAACATGGTCGAGATCCAGGATCGAGCGGGTGCCGTCATTCGATCCGATCAGTTCTTCCTTGATGACCGCCAGCCCTTCCCTGATCTTGGAAATCTCGAAGCTGACCTCCGGTGGGCGAGAAAGATCTGTTACCCACTTGTATGGATGGGGCGGCTGATACTTGCCCGCCAGGAAAACCCAGCACCTGAGGTCGTCCAGCGCGGTCCTGATGCAAAATTCCGGCTCGAGCAACTCCGGGAAGAGCACATCAGGCCGCGGGCGATAGCTCACCACATAGAGATATGGGCCGGCTCCCATCGTGTTGACTCCCGGAATTCGACGCCACGTCCGCAGACGACCCGCCGAACAGCCGGGGCAGCCGCTCACTGATTTCATTCCCGGTCAGATCAGGGCGACATGAGTCGTCCATTAGACACCAGCAGCGTAGGCGAGGGGGCACCCGCGAGGCGGGCGCGGAAACACTCGGTCAGGAATTCCAAGACGTTGCGGCCCTGCTGGCGACGCGTCGCCACCACGCTCAGGATGCGCTCGACGAAACGGCTGCCCCGTTCGCTCGCCGTCCCGCCACTCATCTTCCTCCACAACACTGCGTTACGCAAGGCCCGCTCCGCCGCGTTGTTCGTCGGCTCGATCCCCCGTACCCGGGGGAAGGTCCACAGGTGCTCCTCGCCCTAGGGAACGAGGAAAACGAACGAGGAAAACGGGTCATCATCGATTAATTTCCGTTGCGTCCACTTCTCCCTTCCGCAGACACCCGTTCTTCGGGATGAGAACGTGATCGATCCATTCCCGCCCCGACCGGTTCGCGCCGTTCGTGACATGGAACCAGTGTTCCCGAGACACCCAGCCGCTTCCGAATCTATGTCGTTCCGTTTGGTTTGCTCTACCCGTTGATCACCCGGTCGAGCCCGTTCTCATCCGGTTTTATTCGTCGAGCCTCGGAAGGTCCGGGTGCCCCGCGGTGGGATCGGCGATGGCGAGAACGCCCTCGGGCAAGCCCCTTGACCGAGCACGTAGCGGCCGCTACATTGTTTACTTTGCAGCGTAAAGTTATCTGCCCGGTCGGTCGATTGGGGGCTGCTATGGCAGTGATCGCACGTATCTAAGGCGTGTCCCTGCTCACGAGCGCTCTTTTGGCAGGAGTCCTGCTCGTCCTGATCCAGCCAGACCGCCACTCCACCGATATCCTCGTCATCATCTTCCTCGCCTGTGTCGGAGGTATCATCGGGGCCGTTGCGGGAGCCGCCCGAGAGATCGTATCTGCTCAGCGACAGAGAGACCGAAACGGGGACGCGATTAGTACTCGATTCTAGCCGCGTACCCGTTTCGGTCCCCCGTCCCCGTTTGGGTCCCCAGAGCTGGCGGTGCCTCCTGGTGCGGCGTCCGCCGAACAACAGGCAGCCCTTCAGCGGCTCATTGAATACGGGAGTCAGAGGGGCGTGACCGTGACCATTCAGGAGGTCAAGTGATGAAGAGTGCGGCGCTATTCAGCCGGAAGGGCGTTCTGTACTTTCACTCACAGTCTAGAACAAATGCTGGTGTGTGGATCGCAACTTCTCCTTTCTTGCGAGTCGAGCCGGACGGCTCACCTACCTCGAAGGGCGAGGCTGCGATGGAGACCCTGAACGCGTCGGAGGAGGGTGTTCCACACCCCACGAACTGGAGTGGACTTTTGGCTCCCCTGCTGGAAATAGCAGGCGTGAAGGCGTGGTCCACGTTCACGAAAGGTGCGAAGAGCCTCGACCTTGAAGCCGAAGGCGGTCGGTTGAAGGTCGTGCCTACTAGGAACCTCGGCCCAAGAGAAGGGTTTGAGGCATTGCCAGAGCAGACCGTTGAATTACCCCTCTTGTCACCGCCGGACAAGATTGGAGAGTCCCTAGACGAAGCGATGGCACGGTGTCGGTGAAAGCCGATACTGTGACGCAGCCGTCGCAAGGACGTACTTGGTTTGACGTCTGTCGAACGCCTACCTTGTCACGGGGCCACCCAAATACGCAGGGCTTCGCGGGGTCACAGGGCTTCGCAAGGTCAAGTCCGGTTGGCGGTTTTCAGAAGTCAGTCCCGAAGCGACTCGATGTCCCTTCGAACCGACTTCGACCTGGTCAACTCGCGGTCGACGCGACGAACGACATTGCGCACGCTGTCGGGATGGTAGACGCCCAACGTCGGCGCCAGTTCGCGGAGCGTGCCTGACGACAGGTGACGGATCTCCCGCACTTTTCATGAAGCTGGCTGCTCGAGTCCCGGCAGCGTCATCGCCGTGCCGCTCTCAGGCGACGTTGAGTACCCGCGCCCGCAGGAGCACGAAACCCGCCCGACCGTACATCTGCCGCTTGATCATCTTCAGACGGTTCACGTGTCCCTCCACGGGGCCGTTGCTCCACCGCTCCGTCACCACCGCTTGGACACACACCTCGTCACGACCGATGCCCTCGGCGAATCGGCACAGGTCGGGGTCCGACGAGGCCTCACCTGGGGCCAGTCATTCGTTCAAGGTCGCGGACGACCGCTTCCGGATCAGGTCGGCGAATCCGTCCGCCAGGTCCAGCGCCGCGGCCAGCTCGACGCTGCAGCCGCGGATGGCGTCGAGCCGCGCTTGTTCAGCAGGCTTCCGCTTCTCTGGTCGCCGGGCCCACTCGATGGATAATCATGGATACGTATTAGGGTTTTCCACCGGCAATCCCTCGGCGGTCGCGGCGGTGTTGAGATCGCCATCCCCTGAGACCAGAATCAGCAGCGGCACTTGCAACCGGACTTCGAGCGCCGCCGCCAGTTGTACCGCATCGTAACCCCGCAGCGCATACACATCGGCGAGAAGGGCAGCCTGCCGCAACAGCGGCACGGTAATCTCCGCGATCCGGCAATCCTGGGCAACATCCTGGCGGAACAACCCCAGGGCCGCGCTCGCTTCTGACACGCTCAATCCGGGCTGGCCGCGGCGCTGAGCAATGGCGGCAGTAACCTCCACCTCCGTGATGTGCGCCAGATAGATGAAATTCCCCGTCGCGGGCGCTGCCAGAGTCCTCACCCAGGCGGTCCCTGTCTCCAGGACGTAGCGTTTCACAACCGCGCAGGCATCCAGGAAATAATCAGCCACCTCAGCGACGCTCGCGGATGATGGTTTCCGACAGCGGCTCTCCCTGAATGGGAATCGGCGTGAACCGCTCCGTCTCCGTCGAGACCCGCCGCGACGGTTTGATTTCGCTGATGATGCCCGCCGCGAGCAGTCGGTGCTGCGCCTCCTGATCGGCCCGTTCCGCCTCCGTGAGCGGAGGCTCGCCCTGGACGGTCGGCGAGGTAAGTTTGCGGTCTAATTCGTGCCGCAACTGCTCTATCTGCTCCGGCGACAGCGCGTTGATGCTGCCCAGGATATGCTTGAATTCGCTATGTGTCATAATTTGCATCCAAACCTATTAGCCTAAGTTTACGGCATTACGGGCTGAAAGTCGAGCGGGCATATTGGGGTTCGGCTCCCGCACTTTTGGGGTCCGGCTCAACCAAATCCTTACCTCCACCTTTCGCTCACCTTGAGGTTTAACCTCAATACCGTTTAACGAAGCATAACTACGGACTGCTTAGAGGTTTTCTTCAAGGGCGGCTGTCGTCGGTGCTCGGGGCGTTTCGTACCCGTTCACAGGGTGGGATCGTTGGAATCAGGCGGTTTTGACTTCCGCCGTGGTGACAGGCATGAGAAAGGGAGGCGATTGGCCGCGTCGATCCGCTTCAAAGCAGAAGGTCAGGTAATCCAGCACATTACGGCCCTGCTGGTTCCCGCCAGGGAACGCGAGTTCATGCAGGCTACGGGTACAGATGGGCAACATATCAGCGAACGCTTTGCCGAATATTTGCCGAACGGAGAGCCTGGAGAGGGTCGGGATAAGTCGGAGTGTGACGAGATCATCCAGATATCTCATCAATCGTCAATGATCGTTTCATCCAGTGAAAATGAGGACTTGGACAGGGTAAGTCGGGATGGTTCAGTGTCAGACAGTGAGAGGCGCCGCCCGGATTCGAACCGGGGATGGAGGTTTTGCAGACCTCTGCCTTACCACTTGGCTACGGCGCCGCGGTGAGAGAAGTACGCTCGATGGCTTCTCCACGCCGGGACGAAACGTTGTCTGGATCCTAACAAAATCGTCCCGGATCTCCGAGGGCGGGTGCAAACCACTGCATGCAAACGGCTTACAATCAGGGAGTGAGGCAACTCCGGCGCACCGGCAAGAAGCTCCGCAAGGAAGTTCCTGAGACAAGGGTATCGTAGCGTTCCAGTCGTGGGCAGGCAAGTGCTCCGGATGTAATGGTTTGCGGCCGGATTGCCAGGATCGAGCCGAGTCACCGGCCAAGCCGTCGCAGCTCCTCGTCGAGCAGACCCAGGCTCGGCGAAGCTCCATGGCTCCGAGCAAGGAACTCCCTGGTCCGCACCAGTCTCTGGAGATACAGCGTGCGGGCGGACGGCGGGCTGGAATCAATGAACGCCCCCATGCGCTGGGTGAACCGGGCAGGGAATGACGCGTTTTCCGGCCAGGAGCGACGAACCAGCTCATCCCAGAGGTCGAGGGCCGGAGCGACCGATCCCTTGGCAACGAACCGGGAGAGCAAGCAGACCGCCACGGTCTCCAGCGTGCGCCGTAGCCGGGGAGTCTCGCCGGCCGCCGGCTGCCGGATCAGCCAGTCGAGCAGGCGCTGGGGGTCGTTCCTGTCCAGCAGGGTGTCGGTCACGAGCTCATCAAGAACGGGCCGCAAGGCCGGGGCGACATCCTGGCGATCGATGCTCAACAGAGTCGCGGACAGGTCCGCTGCGCTTCGAGCCGAGCCGCGCACCGAGCCGACGGTCTTGCACAGCCCGGCCAGGGCCGAATCCAGGCACCACTGCACGCGTTCCGCCGGGCCGGCTTGCGCGCAGCTGGCTGCGCCCGGCGCTGATCACACGGGCTCGCCAGCGGCGGCCCGGAGGTCTCGGCACCGGGCCCGGGTCGGGGGCAACGCGGTTCCGGCCCGGCTCGAGAGCCGGACGCCGGATCTGGTACAGCGGATCGCCCAGGTAGACCAGCCGCCAGGGCCGTCCGAACGGCTCGAACTCGCCCTGCCGCAAGACCGCGCTCAGAGGGACCTCCAGCGCCGCAAGCTGCGCCACAAGCTCGGGGCATCGAAAGGCCACGAGGTAAGGCTCGTTCATGGACCCGAAGTAAACAAAGGCGCCGTTGTCCAGCCAGCGGCCCGCGATCGTCGTGGGATCGAGCGGGTCGGCGGCGGAGAAGCTGTGGATGATGGTCACGGCCGCCGGGCGGCCGCGGGGCAGGTCGGCCGGGAGGCCCGTGCCTCCGGGAATCGAAAACTGCCCGGGCGCTCCCGACGAGTTGACCATGATCCATCCAAATCGATTGACCGGGTCGAACGCCTCGTGCCAGGCCGACAGGTTGGCGGCCCCGGCCGACCGATGGACCAGCGGGGCAGACCACGGCCAGTGCTTGCTGAACACCTGCGCCGCCTCGGTCATCCGGTAGTCCGACCAGAGACGACCGCCCTGGTAGGTGTCCCAGAGCACGGCAGCCCCAGGCTGGAGAAACAGGGAACACATGGCCCGGTACACGCTGGCTGACGCATCCCCGAGCAGCCGGCCGACGAACGCCCAGCGCCTGCGCGCCCTGGCCAGTCCCGCATCCGCCGTGTCGGGCAGCCGGCCGATCAGGTCATCCAGCGCGTACTCGCCACGGAGGATTCCGCCCTCCGTATCGTTGGTGTAGCGGTAGGGCCATTCGCCGGCGAGGGTCAGGAAGTCGCACTGGTCGCCCAGACGGCCGTAATCTCCCGTGATCGACGCGGCACAGGCCTCGATGCGCCGAGCGAACTCACAAGCTTCATTCAGCGACAGCACGTCGCGGAACCCTTTCGGGCCGGCGGCGCCCGACGAAGTCTGGGACGCCGTCTCCTGAGCGATCGGCTCCAGCCGCACGAGTGGCTGGAACCGCCCGGCGGCCAGGGCCACGGCGCCGGCGAGCGCGGGACTCGCGGGATCGCTCAACACCAGTCCGGGCGGGGTGGAACCCAGCGCGGCAGGAACCCGATGGGCACTGGCCGCGCGGTTTTCCGCCATCGAGGCTCCGCCCCACGCTCTTGCCACGGCAAGCTGTGCGTCCCGCCAGCGATCCTCGAGCGAAGGTGGCTGCGGCTCCGGCTCCGGCACACCCTCGGCCCTCTGTCTGTTCACAGCGACTCGCACCACGCGGGCCGGTCGAAACACGCGCAGGAAGGGCAGTGTCCAGACCGGGTCGTCGATCAGGATGGGAAAGTACGTCTGCTCATCCCAGGTTTCGATGATCTCGAAGAAGCTTGCGATATCGGGAACGAGGTAAACCTGGTCGACGACCTGGCGTTCGGGCCCGTGGGACCGTTGCCAGCGATCAGCCGCCCGCAACAGCGGAGCCATCCGTGGATCGAGGATCGAGGTCATCACGCCCGGGACCTGGCGTGCGGACTGCGCCGCGTCCCGTGCTGCTCCGGCGCCCTCTGCCCGGTCATGATGCACCGGCACCCGCGCCGTGAGGTGGTCGGCGTCCTGGCAGCCAAAGAACGGGAGGACGCACAGCAAGCCCGGAATGATCCAAGCGGGACGCCTGAGGGCTCGGGTGGTGCTTGGTTCGATTGGAGGGTCCTGAACCGGCATCGGGCCATCCCTGAAAAGCAGATCCCGCGCTGCCGGCGGCAGATCCGGGCGGGCGTGACGGGTGGAGCATGGGCCACAGGGCGGTTATACTTCAAGTAAGGAGGAAGCCGGTACCCCTCCTGCACGAACAACGGCCTGGAGGGTTTGCTTGCCATGGCGCGCCGCGATTGAGTCAACCTCGGATGCGAGTTCCCATTTCCTCTCCGCCCGGCACTGTCGGGCCACTGGCTTTCGTATCGGAAGGACTGGTTGCAATGAAAAAGGGCGGCATCCTGAATCCGGCAATCTGCTCACTTCTGGCCGAGCTGGGACAGACCGATGAACTGCTCATTGTCGATGCCGCTTACCCCTTGCCGACCGATGGGCACGTCATCGATCTCACCTTGACCCAGGGCATTCCCCGACTGCTCGACGTCATTCGCGCCGTGGCCGACGAACTGGTGATCGAATCGATCGCGGTCCCGGTGGAGATGAAAGAGTACAGCACGCGGCTGTACCAGGAGATCCTCAAGACCCTCGGGGACATCGACATCGATGAGGTGCCGTTCCACGAGTTCAAAGAGCAGTCCCTCGATGTCAAAGGGATCATTCGCACCGCTGAGTTCAGCTCGTACGCCAATGTCCGGATCGTGGCGGGAAGCGCTTTCTAGAGCGGTTTTCACCCGGATCACAGGCTGAGACAGTGGGGCAGGCATTCCTGCCTGCCGGAGGAGGCTTGCCCTGGCATACAGGAATGTCCAAGACTCAGAAAATGCCTGCAACCCGTGAGAAAAACGCCCCAGGCACACCGCCCGGAGCATGCCGACACGCAGCAAGACGCGAGCCGCCCAACTGGCTGAACGGCCGCTGCCGCTCTCAGAGCGGCGGGTGCCGGAAGGGGTGCCGCGTTGCTGTCGGCAACCACCGTTGCCCGGCGCTGTGCGTGTTCGGGTCCTTGAAACTCTTGTCTTTCCTGTGACGGTGTCCAGGCGTGGGAATCGGCATGGGAGAGGAGAAGGCTCGTGGCGGGCCGCCTAAGCCGGATTCTGTCGAGGCAAGCCGCTGACGACGATGTGGTCAGAAGCCGGCCCCGGATGATCATTTCTCTGGGCCGCCGGTTTCCCGGCGACTCGAGCGACCTACCCGGAAGTCGATAACGGATCGGGCCGATCCGCACGCGGAGAACGCCTTTGGTGGGTGTAACCCGGTCGCCCGAGTTCACGCCGCCTTGTGCGGTCTTGCCGCGTTGCTCCCCTATTTGGTCTTGCTCCCGGTGGGGTTTGCCGAGCCAGGCCGGTCACCCGGCCTGCTGGTGAGCTCTTACCTCACCGTTTCACCCTTACCCCAAGTCCGCCGCAATAAGCAGCGTCCTCGGGGCGGTCTTTTCTCTGTGGCACTTTCCCTATCGGAGCCACGTTCTGTGAGCTCTGACGGTGGGCGTTACCCACCACCGCACCCTTCGGAGTCCGGACTTTCCTCCGCGGCACGACCCTGAAAAGAGCCGGTGAGACCGATCGATTGCTCTTTCGATGCCACCAGACCACCCCAGGCGCCACGGCGATCATCGCGCCCGCCACGAACTTATATTCATTATACGAAGCATTTCCACAATGGACAAGCGTCGTTGATTCATCACCCAGGATTGCCGAGTGAAAAGATCGAACGCTCACCGGGTCGCCGGAGGCGGACCGTTGCCGACAGGAGGAAGGAAGTCAGGCCGGCTCGTTTCCACTGGGAGGATCTCACCGGCGGGCCGGAAGCGGGCTACTTCGCGAGCCGGGTAGCCCAGGGCGTGGAAAAGCTGGAACTGAGAACGGTTGTAGTCGGCCACCGTCGTGTAGTATTCGGTGAACGCCCGCATCAGGAGCTGAAGGGCGTACACAGCCTCCTGTGGCCGGCTGACCGGCACCAGCACATCGTCGAACCGGCTGGTCTGCTCGAGGCCCTCGGTGGTTCCATTCAAGGTGATAATGCCGGTGCGCAAGGCCCGGTCGGCCTGCACCACCCGCGCCGCGGCGGATTGCAGATTCGCGTGTGCCTGGTTCACTTCCTCGGCCACCACGTCCTGGGCCCTGCGAAGGTCGACAATGGCCCTTGATTGTTGGCCGCGCTGGGCTTTGATCCGCGCCAGGTTGCCCAGCCCCATGCTTTCGAGCTGCCAGACGAACTGGACGCTGACATCTTCGCGGCCGACCCACTGGTTCAGGCTGCTGTTGGGACCGATACCGAAAAACCCGCCCTGGATGAGCATCCCGCCGGGTGACTGGAAGCCGGTGAGGATGACGATGGGAATGAACGGCCGCGCCTTCTCTCTCCGCACGGCCGTCTCCGCGGCCGCGACGAGCGCGTGCCGTGAGCCCAGCTCGGGGCGATTGGCCAGGGCAACGGGCATGAGGTCATCGAGTACTCGCACTGGATCGATCAGAGTGATCTGGAGGTGGTCGTGCTCCAGCGGCTCCACCACCGCGCGGGTCGAGCCGGAGAATCCGCGTCAGCCGGGCGCTCTGGACCCGCCACTGCTGCCGCGCCGCGACTGACATCTGCTCGAGGTCGGCGACCATGTTCCGCGCCCGGTCGACCTCGAACGGTTGAACCAGGTCGCCGCTCATGCCGGCGATTCTGCCGATCAGGTCGCGGCCCCTCTCCACGACGTAAATCGAGGCCGCGTAAGTTCCCCGGTGCTGGTGGACCCGGAAGTAAGCATCCGCGGTCTCCATCAAGGCGTCGTTCTTGGCGGCCTGGATGTTCCATTGCCGTGCATTGAGGTTCTGGCGGGCCACCAGCGGCTCATAGACCGCATCGGCGAGCTGCAGAAAGCCGCCCAGGCCGGCACCGCCGTAGAAGAAATTCACACTGGGCTGCGTCATGACGCCCTTGTTGAAATCCGGGCCGCCACCATCATGCCGGACATAATCGAAGGCGATGTTGATCGTCGGCAACCAGAGTACCTTGCGCGCATCAACTCACCTTCGGCAATCCAGGTCCTGGCTTGCGCCGCAGCTACGATGAGCGGCCGCGCGTCAGACAGCCGCAAGGCAGTGGCGAGGTTGATGGGAAGCCGGACGTCGGATGGGCCGAACGGCGCTGCCGCCAGCCGGAACGCGGTGGCCAGGGGTGAGGGCGGCGAGACCACGGGAACTCGCCTGCCGGGCATCGTGGCAAGCGGCGGTGGCAGCGGCTGGGGCAAGGCGATGGCGTCGCGATCAGGCCGGGGAGGGGTCACCAGAGGGGCGGTCGATGGGAGCGGGGCCGTTCCGCTCTGGCTCACGAACTGCGCGATGTCCGACGAGACCGACGAGGGTAACGCCTCTGCCTCTGCCTGGGTGGAGCGCCCAGCAGCAGGCCCGCTGGCGCGCCGGGCCACAGTTGCCCGCGGTGCCGGGCGGTCCGAGCTCACGGCCAGCCCGGGCGCAGTCGACCTTCGTGTCGGGCTCCTCGCAGGTTCCGGCGGCTCGGCGGTGCGCGCAGCCGGAATGGCCCCGCCGAGGAGCAGGATCATCGCGCAAACCAGCGGCCTGGGAGCGCCTCGGCTCATGGCCAACCCTGTTCCGATCCTTTCTGCACTACGATCACGGGCATCTGGTTCTCCCGATCATCCGCATTCCTCGTCACCTCCGAAAGTAGGAGCGAGGGCCGGAGTGAGCCCTTCTCGTTTCGGATCACGTCCAGGCCTCAGGCGTCCAGCCGTTCGCGGCAGGACGGAGATCATCGCGTCGCCGGGGGCGGTCCATTGCCCACCGGAGGAAGGTAAGCAGGCCGGGAGGTGTCAACGGGCCGCACCTCTCCGGTTGGCCGGAAATGGGCGAGTTCGCGGGCCGGGTAGCCGAGCGCATGGAAGAGCTCGAACTGGGCGCGGTTGTAATCCGCGACGGTCGTATAATACTCGGTGAATGCCCGCATCAGGAGCTGAAGGGCGTACACGGCCTCCTGCGGCCGGCTGATTGGCACCAGTACGTTGGCGAAGCGGCTGGTCTGTTCCAGGCCTTCGATCGTTCCATTGAGCGTGATGATTCCCGTCCTGAGTGCGCGATCGGCCTGAACCACCCGCGCCGCAGCGGATTGGAGGTTCGCGTGCGCCCGGTTCACTTCCTCGGCCACCCGATCCTGAGCGTTGAAGTAATCGATGATGGCCAGCGACTGCACGCCCCGTTGCGACTTGATCATGGCCAGGTTGCCCAATCCAACATTTTCAAGCTGGAAGAGGGGTTGAAGGCTCACGTCCGACCGGCCAACCCACTTGTTGAGGCTGCTGTTGGGCCCAAAACCGAAGATGCCGCCCTGGAGCATCTCATAGGGAGTCTGAAAGCCGTTGAGCACGAGTTCGGGGATGAAGGGGCGTGCCTTCTCCTCGCGGACCCTGACCTCCGCTGCCGCGATCAGCGCCCGCCGCGAGGAAATCTCCGGGCGGTTCGTCAGGGCGATGGGCATCAAGTCTTCGAGGGTCCGGGCCGGGCTGACCAGAGTGATCTGGAGGTGGTCGTGCTCCAGCGGCTCAACCACCGCGCGCGGGTCGAGCCGGAGAATCCGCGTCAGCCGGGCGCTCTGGACCCGCCACTGCTGCCGCGCCGCGACTGACATCTGCTCGAGATCGGCGACCATGTTCCGCGCCCGGTCGACCTCGAACGGTTGAACCAGGTCGCCGCTCAGACCGGCAATCCTGCCAACCACGTCGCGGCCCCGCTCGACGACGTAGATCGATCCTGCATAGATTCCCCGGTACTGGTGGACCAGGAAGTAGGCATCCGCCGTCTCCGTCAGGACGTCGTTCTTGGCCGTCTGAACGTTCCAGTGCTGAGAGTTCAAGGCCTGCCGCGCAGCCAGGGGCTGGAAAATGGCATTCGTGGTATCGATGATGCCCCACGGATTGCCCCAGAGACCGCCGCCGGCGTAGAAGAAATTTGTACTTACGGCGGTGAGGATGCCCTTGTTGAAGTCCGGGCCGCCGCCGTCATGGCGAATGTAGTCGAAGCCGATGTTGAGGGCAGGAAGCCAGAGGACCTTGGCGTGCATCAGCTCACCTTCGGCCACCCAGACTCCGGCCTGTGCCGCCGCCACGATCAGCGGCCGGGCGTCGGAGAGTCGCAGCGCGGTGGCCAGGGTAATCGGAAACCGGAGGTCGGTCGGGTTGAACGGCGCCGGCTTGATTCGTAGCGGAGTGGCGAGCGGAGATGGCGGCGTGACCGCCGGCACGCGGCGACCCGGTAGGGTGGAGAGCGGTGGAGGCAACGGCTGCGGCACGCCGCGGTCGTCCGGCCGCTCTTCCGGCAGGTCCGCTAGCGGCTTCGTGGACGGCCTCTCCGTCGCTGGTTGTGCCGGCGGCTGGGCCATACAACGCGCCAGACCGCTACATGAGAAAAGCCAGAGAGAGAGGAGCGTCCCCGCGCGAATGAATCGATGACACATGGCACGCAACACTCCATCCCTGGGTTGCCGCTGTTCTCATTTCTTCCTGTCCCAGGATGCGGCGTCGCGGAATCATCCGACGGATCGGCTCGCGCGGAAAACGGTCATTCTGACAGACGGTGGGATCTCGCGGTTACGACCTGCTGGAGGAAGGCAATGGATTCTAGGGACCATATCGGCTTTTTCGTGCGCACGGTTGCAGGAAACTCGAGCGATGGCTGCAAAGGCTCTGTCATGATGCCGGCGCTGGGGCATCGGACCGTCTCATGAGCTTTGCCGCCTCCAGGCGCTGCCGCCAGTCGGCTGCCTTGTCGTTCTTTCCCCAGGCCTCGTACAGCTTCACCAACCGTTCGATGGCCTGGTGGATCCTGTGCTTATCCTGCATGGGAATGTCATTTGCGCGTTGTTTCAGGCCTTCGTAAGCGGACAGCAGCAAGGGCTCGGCCTCGGCGTACTTCTTCTGGTCCCGGAGTGCCTGGCCGAGCAACGACCTGGTCTCGTAGGTGGTCCAATCGTCGGGCTGTAGTTTCTGGCGGACCATCAGGCTTTCGCGCAATTTGAGCTCAGCTTCGGCGGGCTTCTTCTGGGCCAGGAGGGTCGTTCCGCGCACAGCCTGTGCGGAGGCGTAGGACGGTGATTCCGCATTCCGATCGAACAGCCGGCTGGCTTCCGCGGGCAGTCTGGCAAGTCGGTAGGCGACCGCTAGTTGGTTGCGGCAGGCCGCGGTCTCGGGGTTGTTGACCCCCTGCATGGCTTCGCGCAGGGTGAGTGCGCGCTCGTACTGCTTGACCGCCAGGGTAGGCTCTCCCAGGTTCAGGTAGGCCTGGCCCAGCAGTTCTCGAACCGCGGCTTCTCCCAGGGGCCGGTCGGCGAACGCCTCGGCGGCCTTCGCGTCGGTCAGGTCGAGCGCCTGGCGAAGCATGACATTCTTGCCCTCGCCGGCAGCCCAGAATGCATCGGTGAGCGATGCATCCCCCGGGCGGCCCGCAGAGAGCAGCGTGTTCTTGAGGAAGTCCAGGACGGCCTTGACATCTCGCTCCGATTCCCGTGCCGCCTTCTCTCGTTCTTGAGCCTCATGGAGCTGCTTGACGGCGAGCACCCACGCCGACTGTGCTTCCGCGAGCTTGCCCGCGTCCTGGTCCTTCCCGGACGAGCCGCCGCCCTTGCCCGACTCCGAGTTGCTCGTCGAGCTCGAGCCTTTGCTCGTGTCCGAGTTCTTGCTCGAACCGGTTCCCTTGCCGGAGTCGGAGCCATCGCTGGAGCTGGAGCCACTGCTGGAACCGGAGCCACCGCTCGAAGCGGAAGACTTGCCCGAGGAGTCCTTGCCTCCCTTTTCGGGTCCGAAGAAATAGGAGTAGCCCCAGGCACCGGCGATCCCGCAGACCAGGGCGACGATGCCCGCATAAATGAGAATGCGAGTCAACGAGGGCTGGCCGGAATGGCCGTGCTGACCGTCGGATCGACCTCGCTCATGGTCGTGGCCCTCCTTGCCGTTGTGCTTCTTCTGGCCGCCCTTTTCATCCTTGCCTTCGTGGCTCTTCTGGCCCTTTTGCTGTGATTGCTGCGACGGCTCGCCGCCTGCGCTGGCCTGGGACCGCGCTTGCCGGGGCTGGGGCGCCTCGACGGGCACCACGACAAAGTTCGGGTTGAACGCTTCGTTCGGTCCGCGAACGCGACTGGTCTCGATAGTTGTCGTCTCCGCGGGATGCCCGCTCTCGGGGGAACCGGCAAGCGGCTCGGACGAGATCAGCGGGTCGCCGGTCGTGATCGGCTGAGACCCCTCCCCCGACCCGCTCTTCCCGGTTGAGGGCTGGTCTTGAGGGGGCGCATCGGACGCCCTACGTTCCCTGTCTTGGTCGTCTTTTGGTGAGTCCATGAGGTGGTTCCCTCGTCAAGCAGCGCCTCAACGCAGCGCATTGCAGGTGATCGAAAAAGGGTTCGAAGCGAACTGAAACGGGCCGGAGCCAGCGGCAGACGAGAGTCGGGCCGGCCAGCAGCGCCATGACCGCTTCGAGACAGCGGGCAAGCCACTGCTAGCATGGCCGGTCATCAAGGAAGGAAAGTTCATGAACCTGACTCCCGGAGGAAAGCCGGTGAGCTACTCGCCTTCTGTGGATTCTGATGAGGAACCTGAAGAATCGTCGTCGAGGGGCGGCGGTGAGTCGGACAGTCGCACGCGAGCGCCTTCGGTCAGCGTCGAGAGCTTTTCACCCAGGAGAACCTCGACGCCTGGCTCGAGCGGTATCCACTGTTCATCGTCGCCGGATTTTTGCTTGATCCGCCGATTGGTGACCTCAATCCACGAGCCATCGGTGATCCCCGTCTCGACCTCGGTACGTAGTGCCCTGCCGTTTTCGTTGCGCCAGATGAAGGACTTGCCTCCGCCATGGGTGAAGGCGGACTTCGGCAGCGAGAGGGAGCTGGGGCGCTCGACGATGACCTTGCCGTAGGCATACATCCCCGGCAGGATCTTGCTCTGGAAATTGGGCAGATCGATCTCGGCACGCATGGTCCGGCTCTTGGTGTTCAGTGCCCAGGCGAGACGGGTGACCGTCGCCGGAATCCAGGCGTTGCGATAGGCCCAGAGCTTGACCCGTGCCTCGGACCCGATATGGACGTAGTCCGCATCGCGCTCGGGGATATCGACGTAGATGCGGATGATGTCGGTGCGGTCGATGACGTAGATGGGCGCGGCCTGTCCGCTGGGCGAGAGGTCCGGTGCACGCATCTGGGCTGTGGGATCGCCGCTGGTGGGCAAGACGAAGTCCCAGGTGTTGGCGTTGCGAGCGACGACGATGCCGTCGTAGGGTGCCAGCAGCTTCAGGTAGCCCACCCAGGCCTCGAGCCGCTTCGCCTCGCTGCGAGCGACCAGCACCCGCGCCTGAGCCACGCCGACATTGACTTTGGCGCGCACCCACGTCGCCTCGCGGGCAAGCAGGTCCGCGTCGGCCCTGCGGATCGTCGCCTGCGCCGCGTCCCGAGCGGCAATGTCCGCTGTCAGTTCATTGCGCGACTCCAGCAAGATCTGCGGCGCCACGACCTGCCTCTCCACTTCACGCGCCAGCCGGTTGACCTGGATTTCCCAGCGCTTCACCTGGGCCTCGTATTTTCCCAGTATCGCCTTGGCCTCCTCGAGCCGCGCCCGGGCCGCCTTGACTTCGGCGTCGGCGACCTGGACCTGCTGCTGGGCGAACTTGACCTGCTCCTCGTCATACTTGACGGTCGCCTTCTTGGTCTCGAAGAGCTCGCGCAGCTCGGGCACGAACAGGTCCGCGAGGACGTCGCCCTTGCGCACCTTGTCGCCGATATCAACGTTCCACTTTTCGATGAACGCGTTCAGCTTCGGATAAATGGATGTGCGCTCGTAGCTCTGGACGAAGCTTGGTTGTCCGACCACGCGGACCGCTCTCCGAAACTGGGGATGAATGAGGTAGAGGACAGGCGGCTCCGAGACGCTGGGGGCCGTCTTCTGTTCCTCGGAGCAACCAGCGGCCGCCAGGCCGGCCAGCAGCCAGATGCCCAGCCGGCGGCGGCAATTGGAACCCGGGAAACGATCAGGCCAGGCACAGTTCCGCAACGCTGATCTCCCGTTTTGGAGGCACGTGGTTACAGGGGTCCTTCACGTCGGTGGCTCATGATCCGCAGCATCGTCGTCTTCATCCGCCACGTCGTCCTGGCGGTTGGCGCTCTGGTCGTTACCGTTGGCGGCCCCGAAGAAGGCCGGGTCGTAATGCAGGCTCTGCGGGTTTCCCGGGTAGAGCGATGGCGACCGGGGCTCGCGCTGGCCGATGATCAGCGCGAAGATCGAGGGGAGCACCAGCAAGGTGGCGAACGTGGACATCACCAGCCCGCCGATCACGGCCCGGCCCAGCGGAGCCTCCATCTGGCTGCCCCGCTCGAGCGCCAGCGCCATGGGCACCATCCCCACCGTCATTGCGCAGGCCGTCATCAAGATCGGCCGCAGCCGCTCGGTCGCCCCCATGATCGCCGCCGAGGCGGCAGGCTTGCCCGCCTTCCAGTGCTCGTCCATGAACGTGACCATCATCACCGAGTTCGACACGGAAACGCCCAGGCACATGATGGAACCCATGAACGACTCGATGTTGAGCGTGGTGCCGGTGGCCAGCAGCATGACGACGATCCCGGCCATCACTCCCGGCACTGCCCCCACCGAAGCCAGGGCCAGGCGGGGAGATTGAAAATAGGCCGTCAAGAGCACGAGGATGACGAACACGGCCACCGCCAGGCCGATGCCCAGTGCTTCAAACATCTGGGTCATCGACGGCAGCTGGCCCATCTCCTCGATGTGCACTCCGCGGGGAGCATCACCGGCGTCCTTGACAGCCTGGCGAACCTGCTTCGCCGCCCGACCCATGTCCTCGCCCTCGACGTTGGCCACCACGGTCAGGTAGCGCTGCGACATGTCCCGGTCGAACTCCCCGGGACGCACGCTCGTGTGCACCATACCGTCGCTGAGCACGTCGCGCACCATCAGCGGGACGTCGGGATTGACCGACTGCAAGGGCAGTTCTTCGACATCCTCCGGTTTGTCGATCCGCAAGGGAGGAACCTGGATCTGCACCAGGTAATCGAAGCCGGTCTTGTTATTGATCCAGTAGTTGAGGTTGGTGAAACGGGTCGAGGAGGTGGCCATCACCAGCGCACGCTTCACATGCTCGGGCGTGACGCCGATCAACCCGGCCAGCTCGCGGTCGATATCGACCTCGACCGTGGGGTAATCGAGCGTCTGCTCGAAGCCGACGTCGCGCAGGAACGAGATCCGCTTGAGCCCATCGGCAATTCTCTCCGAGTGCTTGCGGACCGCGTCATAATCGGTGCCGATGAGGCGTACCGCGATCGGCTTGGAGGCACCGAAGCTCATGACCTGGCTGACGATGTCGCCCGCCTCGAACCCGAAGCTGCAAAGCTTGGCCTGCTGCTCCGCATCCCGCCTCGGCAGGCCCCCCTGACCTCCGCCCTGGTGCAAACGCTCGACCATCCAGGGTATCACCCGCTCGGGGAGAACCTTGCGGAGCCGTTCGCGGAATGCGTCGAGCTTGATGTCGCTATCCTTGTTCAAGGCCACGCGAAGCCAGCCGTCATCGGGCCCGCGCATGAAAAGCACCATGTTGTCGATGCCGAAGTTGGGAGCGACCTGGCCCACGAAACCCATCGAGATCTCGACGTTCCTGGTTCCCGCCTCGTCCTCGATCGTCTGCAGGCACTTCAATCCCATCTCCCGGGTCAGCTCGTAGCTCGAGCCAGGTGGCGGCCGGAACCGGAGCACGAACTCTCCGGAATCGATCTGCGGGAACAGCTCGGTTCCCACCTGGAGACCCAGCACACCCAGGATCAGCCCACAACCGCCGAGATACGCCATGACCACGAGCCAGCGGAACCGGACGAATACGTCCACGACGCTGTGATAGCCGCCCATCAAGCGCTGGAACAGACCGGGCTCCTTGGCGCTGTCGTCCTGCTTCTTGTGCTTGTGCTTGAGCAAGTACACGCTCAGGACCGGCACGAATGTGCTGGAGAGCAAGTAGGACGAGATCATGGCGAACCCGACGGCCAGGGTCAGCGGCATGAACAGCGACCGCAGCGGATCCTGCATGACGAATGCCGGGATGAACACAGACAGGATGCAGAGCAAGGCGAGCAACCGCGGCACGGCCGTCGCATTGCTGGCCTTCAGCACCGCGGTGGCGATGTTCGAGGTTTCCTCCATCTGCACGTGGGTGTTCTCGATAGTTACCGTCGCCTCATCGACGAGGATGCCGATCGCCAGCGCCATGCCGCCCAGGGACATGATGTTGATCGTGTTGCCCGTGGCCCAGAGTCCGAATAATGAGCCGGTCAAGGCGAGCGGGATGTTGCAGACCACCACGAGCACGCTCCGCCAGTCGCGCAGGAACAAGAGGATCATGGCGCCGGTGAGGGCCGCCCCGATAGCCCCCTCGGTGGCCACGCTTTCCACGGCGTGGACCACCGTGGGCGACTCATCGAACTCGAAGCTGATCTTCACGTCCGGGGGGACGGCGTCGCGGAACCTCTGCATCGACTTGTGGACGTCCGCGACCACCGTCAGCGTCGAACCGGTGTCTTTCTTGATGATGGGCAGGTGGATGGCTTTCTCACCGTTGACCAGGGCATAGCCGTAGGTGATGTCGGTGTCGTCCTGGATGGTGGCGACATCACGGATGTAAACGTTCTGGCCCAGCTTGATCGGGATGTCCCCCAGACGCTGGATGTCCACGACCGTGGCGTTGTTGTGCACGATCGGCATCGAGTCCTTGACGTAGATATTGCCCGAGGGAATCACGACATTTCCCTGCGCCAGGGCATCGATGAGATTCTGGGGATTGAGGTTGTACTCGAGCAGCTTTCTGGGGTCGACGTTGATGATGATCGACCGCATGTTCGGGCCAAAGGGCGAGATGGCGACCGTGCCGGGCACGTTTTTCTGCACCAGCGGGCGAATGATGTTCTGGGCCAGGTCTCCCATGGCCCCGATCGAGGTCTTGTTCCCCTCGCTACGGAAAACCAGGTAACCAATCGGCACGCTGCCGGCGTCCATGCGCATGATCATGGGCGGCAACGACCCCGGCGGCATCCATGCCATGGCTCGATCGGACATCGCCACGACCTGAGCCATGGCCTGGCCCATCTCCGTATTATTGAAGAAGCCCAGTTCGACCAGCCCGACCTGCTGGATGTTCCGTGACTTGATGTCCTTGATGCCGTCGACGTACTGAAAATAGAGTTCCAGCTCGTTGACGATGAATCCCTCGATCTGGTCGGGGCTCATGCCGATGAAATCGAAAAACACATAGATCTTGGGCGTGTTCAGCGAGGGAAAGATGTCCACTCGCATCTGTTCGTAGGCCAGGCCGCCCAGACTGATGAGTGCCAGAACCAGCATCAGCAGCGTGATCGGGTGATCCATCGCCAGGACCGTTGGGTTCGCTGCACTCTCCTTCTTGGGGGACTCGGTTGCCACGCCTGGAGCTCCTGGCTAAGAACGACCCCGCGGAGATCGGCGGCTCAACAAGTCTCGGCGGGACACCGAGAATGTCCTATCGATCATTGCTTGCTTCTTGAAGATTGGTACGCTGGCGCTCTGCGCCACTCCAAGATCAGCACGCCCGGCGCAGGCACACGCGCGTGGCTTCAATCCCGCGGCAACGCCCGGTCTAAGCTCAGACGCTATCAAATCTGGTGCCGTACGGATCCGGCAGACACTGAAATCATGGCGTCTCGACGACCGGAGGGGGAGCCTTCACCTCCGGATCCGCGTCTGGACGGGTTTCTCCCGGTCCCACCGTATTGTCCGCGGCTTTCTGGAAGCGTTCGCTTTGCTTGAGGCAGTACTCTTGCCAGTTCTTCAGCCTGGCCAGCTCCCGTTGCGACCGGTTGTACTTGTGCGGATCTCCGTTCTGGAGCAGTGTTCCGGAATTCCTTTCCAGGATCACCGCGTCGAGCTTCGCCTTCTCCGCCGCTTCCTTGTAGTTGACGGCCATCTGCTGGTAGTAGAGGTGCACGTCCTTGACAATCGAGGCGCAGCCGGACACCAGGAGCGCCGCGGTCGTGACCGAAAGCAACACCAGGGCCGTCCGACACCCGGCATGCGGCAATGCTTCCATGCTGGTTCGAGCAGGCACGACAACCCCCTTGCCGTCGAGCGGCCTTCACGCAGGCGATGTGATCCAGAGCCGAGCAGGCGCATCGCCCTGGCAGTCGAGATGTGTGGGCGGATCTTAAGACGAGAAGTGGAAGAAGGCAATTGCAGTCTTGAGGCAGGCGGACGAGCAACTCCGCGAAATGACGGCACCGGACTTGCCACGTCTGATTCCCGGCTCATGAAAAAGCGGTCATGACGTCGGGTGCATCCTTGGGTGGTTTCGATCGATCGAGCGGCAGTGGGCCGGAAATCCTTCATGACCAGGCTTGGCAACACTTTCCAGCGAAGATATCCCATCGGGGCCGAGGTCGTGCCCGGGGCCGGAGTGCATTTCCGGCTCTGGGCCCCCGCGAGCCGGCGGGTTGAGGTCGTCCTTGAAGGGGATCAGGGTCCCGCATCCCTTTTTCGGCTGGAACCGGACGGCGAGGGTTATTTCGAAGGGGTCCTCGCGGGCATACAGGCAGGCACGCGGTATCGTTTCCGGCTCGATGGCTCGAAGTCCGGTGATCTCACCGACCCGGCCTCACGCTTTCAGCCCCAGGGGCCCCACGGACCTTCCCAGGTCGTCGATCCTCTTCAGTTCTCCTGGACCGACCAGAGGTGGGCGGGCATCCCATCCGTCGAAGGCCAGGTGCTCTACGAGCTGCATGTCGGCACCTTCACGCAGCAAGGAACCTGGAGTTCCGCGGCGTGCGAACTCCCTCATCTTGCCGACCTGGGAGTCAGCGCGCTCGAGATCATGCCTGTGAACGAGTTTCCCGGCGCGTTCGGGTGGGGCTACGACGGGGTCAATCTGTTCGCGCCGTTTCATGGCTATGGCACGCCCGATGACTTTCGCCGGTTCGTGGACCGCGCCCATGCGCTGGGGATTGGTGTTCTGCTTGATGTGGTTTACAACCATCTCGGGCCCGAAGGGGAGGTCCTGCGCCTATTCGGAGCATTACTACTCGAAATCCCACCACTCCGAGTGGGGCGACACGCTCAACTTCGACGAGCCCGAGAACGGGGCCGTCAGGGCGTTCGTGCTCACGAACGTGTCGTACTGGATCAACGAGTTTCATCTGGATGGCGTGCGGGTCGATGCCACTCAGGGGCTGTACGACACCGGTCCGGTGCACATCGTCGCGGACATCGTCCGCACCTTGCGTGAGGCGGTCGGAACCCGCCCCGTGCTGGTCGTTGGTGAAAGCGAACCCCAGCGCGCAGGCTGCTCCGTGGCACAGCCTCCGGCGGGTATGGATTTGACATGCTCTGGAGCGAAGACTTCCACCATAGCGCGACGGTGGCGGCCACGGGCAATCGCGAGGGCTACTACGAGGACTATCTCGGGTCGCCACAGGAGCTGATCTCGGCGCTCAAACATGGCTGGCTCTACCAGGGACAGTGGAACCTGCGGCAAGGAAAACGGCGCGGCAGCCCCGCGCTCGACCTGGCACCGCCGGGATTCATCAACTACCTTCAGAACCACGATCAGATTGCCAACTCCGCGCCGGTGAAAGGCTGCACGCCCGCACCACTCCGGGCCGTTGCCGGGCGGTAACCGCCCTGCTCTTGCTGGGTCCGGGAACGCCCCTGCTCTTTCAGGGCCAGGAATTCGCCGCGTCCAGCCCATTTTTCTACTTCAGCGATGTCCGGTCCGAGGTCAGCGAAGGGCTGCGCCAGGGTCGGCGTGAGTTCCTCAAGCAGTTCCCCAGCCTGGCGACCGCGGAGATGCAGGCCCGGGTCCCGGCCCCCAACGATCGGGGCGGTTTCCAGCGATCCAGGCTGGACCATGCCGAACGCGCGACCGGCGCGCACGCCGAGTCGCTGGCCCTGCATCGCGACCTCTTGCGGCTGCGCAGGCAGGACCCCACGCTCCGCGCCGGTCAGCGCAGAGGAGCCATTGATGGCGCCGTGCTTGGGCCCGAGGCATTCTTGATCCGCTGGTTTGATCCCGATGGAGACGACGATCGCCTGCTCCTGGTTAACCTCGGGGCGGAGCTGGCCCTGCGCGTCACGGCCGAGCCGCTGCTGGCTCCTCCCGCCGAGGGCCAGCACTGGCGGCTTTGCTGGTCAAGCGAGGATCCGCGCTATGGAGGCCACGGAACACCCGAGCCGGAGAGCGAGCAGGCGAACTGGAGATTCCCCGCGCACGCGGCCACGCTTCTCGCCCCGGCACCGTGCCTGGCCGACGAGGTGCGCAATGCGCCGGGAACCGTTTGAGAGAAAGGGCCGTGGCACGGTTTGTGTTGCGGCGAAACCGAAGGTCTCGTACGGGAGCAACGCCGGCGAGCGGTCATCGACCCGCGAAGCAACCACGGACGCATTGCCATGGCTGATCTGATCCGCAGCATCGAGGAACCCTGCCCAGAACTGCTGGACCCGGCCGATCGTGGCGAACCGAGCCCCCGGCAGCCCCCCGACGCCGAGCTGGAGCGCGAGTGGATCGTGACCAACGGCCTGGGAGGGTACGCTTCCGGGACGGTGTGCGGGGTGCCCACCCGGCGCTATCACGGCCTGCTGATCGCTGCGCTGGCCACTCCGCTGGGCCGCACGATGATGCTCAACCAGCTTCAGGAGCAACTGGTCGTCCCGGATGGCCAGGAGTTCTCGCTGGTCCCCTCTGCGCCTGGCGGGCCGTCCCGAAGCCGCGCTGAGCGGCCGGGTCGTCGAGTTCCGCCTCGAGCTGGGCTTGCCCGTCTGGCGGCTCGAGGCCGGGGGCATCCTCCTGGAAAAGCGCCTGGTGATCCCTCATCGTCAAAACTCGGTGCACGTTGCGTATCGTCTGGCGGGCGCCCGGCCGATCACCCGGTCGGGTTGCGGCTCCGGCCGCTGGTGCACTTTCGCTCGCACGACGCGCCCGTCGATAGTACGCACCTTGGACCCTACCGGCTGACTGCCTGGGACAACCGCTACGAGATCTCGGTGGGCCACGGCTTGCCTCCGTTGCGCATCACGCTGCATGGCAACCGCGCCGCCTTCACACTTGATGCCGTGCGGACGGCCGAGATCCTTTTCCCGCTGGAAGCCCAGCGCGGCTACGAATCGACCGGAGACCAGTGGAGTCCGGGGTTCTTCCACGTCGAGCTGACGCCCGACCGCCCGGTCTCGTTGATCGCCTCGGTCGAGTCCTGGGAGACCCTGCTGGCCATGAGCTCCGACGAGGTGCTTCAGGCCGAACGGGTGCGCCGATCACGGCTCCTGAGCGCCTCGCGCCTCGCGGCCGCGGGAGTTGCCATCGACAGCCCGGTGTCTGCGTCCTACCGCAGGCCCTCATCGGCCGGTGCCGGCGAGCCCGCTCCGGCAGCCCACGCCGGCTGGTCAGCGAGCGACAGCCTGGGCTTTCATGACGAACTGGTGCTGGCGGCCGACCAGTTCCTGATCGTCCCCGCTGGCCGGGTGGAGGATGCCGCGCGGGCGCATGCCGCGGGCGAGGACGTGCGCACGGTGATCGCCGGCTACCACTGGTTCACCGACTGGGGCCGCGACACCATGATCAGTCTGGAAGGTCTGACCCTGAGCACCGGGCGGGCCGCCGAGGCCGGCTACATCCTGCGCACCTTCGCGCACTACATCCGCGACGGGCTGATTCCCAACCTCTTTCCCGAGGGCAAGACGGACGGTCTGTATCACACCGCGGACGCCTCGCTCTGGTTCTTCCACGCGATGGACCGCTACCTGGAGTGGACCCATGACCGCGAGACCCTCGTGGCCGTGTTGCCTGGCCTGCTGGAGATTGCCGAGCACCACCTCGCGGGCACGCGGTTCGGCATTGGCGTCGATCCGGCGGACGGGCTGCTGCGCCAGGGCGCAGCCGGGTATCAGCTCACCTGGATGGACGCCAAGGTGGGCGACTGGGTGGTCACGCCCCGGCGGGGCAAGGCCGTGGAAATCAATGCCCTCTGGTACAACGCCTTGCGGCTGCTGGAAAGCTGGCTGCGCGACGCGCGGCGATGACAATGCCGACGCCGCCCGCTATGCCCGCACCGCGAAGCAGGCGCGATCCTCATTCAACCGGCGGTTCTGGTACGAGCCGGGCGGTCATCTGTTCGACGTGGTCGACGGCGAGCAGGGGGACGACCATTGCTGCCGTCCCAACCAGCTACTCGCCTTCTCACTGCGGCACGCCGTGCTCGACTCCGGTCGCTGGCAGCCGGTCCTGAACGTTGTCCACCAGCGGCTCGTCACACCGCTTGGACTTCGCTCGCTGGCTCCCGGCGAGCCCGATTACAAGCCGCGCTATTTTGGCGACCTGCGCGCTCGCGCGACGCCGCGTATCACCAGGGGACAGTCTGGGCCTGGCTGATCGGCCCGTTCGTCGATGCATGGCTGAAGGTGCACCCGGACGACCGGGCCGGAGCACGGCGGTTCCTGGAGGCGTTCCGCCGGCATCTCGACGAGGCGGGACTGGGCACGATCAGCGAGATATTCGACGCCGAGAGCCCGTTCACGCCACGCGGCTGCATCGCGCAAGCGTGGAGTGTGGCCGAGGTGCTGCGCCCTGGATCAAGACCGCCGAGCCCAGGACGTTTTGACTGGCCTCCCGGTTCAGAGACCTCGTCCTGCCAGAGCCGAAACTCACAATGACCCATTCGAACCGCGGCCCTGGCACACGGAGCCGTGATCATTTGTCGAGACCCGACCGCTTTGCAACCGATTCTTTCAACCATTTCAGTTACACGGAATGCGCGGCGAGGTGAATCATCGGCACAAGCCTCCAGGTTTACCGGGGTGAACTATACTTCATCCAGGAACCCATCCCTTGGAGGCGACACCTCATGTATGTCCTGGACTACCTGCGCAGCCGCTCCGCCCGCTTCCAGGCCCGCCTGCACCGGCCGTCATCCTCGGCGGCGCGGCTTGCCGCCAGCCTGCATATCCCGGGTCGACGTGTGGCCAAGACGGTGCTCGTCTCGGCAAAAGGAGAGCACTTGCTGGCGGTCCTGCCGGCAACGTCGCAGGTGGATCTGGCGCGGCTTGGCCAGGCTCTCGGGTTCGAACCGCGGGAGCTGAAGCTGGCCAGTGAGGCCGAGATTGACAGCATCTTCCACGACTGCGAGCCGGGCGCGATCCCGCCCTTCGGCCGGCTCTACCAGCTCCGCACGCTCGTGGATTGTCGTCTCAGCGATGCGGCGGAGGTTCTCTTTCCCACGAACATGCGGCACCTGGGCATCGAGATGGCCTATCCCGAGTTCGCACGGCTGGAAGAGCCCGTGGTCGCGGATTTCGCACGGCCGGTCGCCACGAGTCCCGATCAGCCGGGACATCGGCATCCCCGGCGCAGGGCCGGGTGACGAAATCGAGCTCCGGCCGGCCGCGCCGGTCCGGGATCACGCACCACCGGCAGCCGCGGTGGCGGCCGCGCTCAGGTCCTCGGGCGCGAAACCGCGCCGCATCGTGTTCTCGGTGATGCTGCGGCTGAGCAGGAACTCGAGCAGATAGTCCGAGCCGCCCGCCTTGGTGCCGATGCCCGAGAGCTTGAAACCGCCAAACGGGTGCCGATCAACGGCTGCACCCGTGATTCCCCGGTTGATGTACAGGTTCCCGACCCGGAACTCGCGTTTCACGCGGTCAATGTTCACCGGGCTGCGCGAGTAGAGACCGCCCGTGAGGGCGTATTCTGTTCCATTGGCAATCTCCAGGGCTGCGGTCAGATCGCTCGCCTTCAGAACGGCCAGCACGGGACCGAAGATCTCTTCCTGGGCGATCCGCGCGGAGGGTGCGACGTCGGCCACGATGAGTGGGCCCACATAGGTTCCCACGTCTCCGAGTGCGCCCACCGGAAGGTCAAGCACCACCCGGCCCTCCTGGGCGGCGAGGCGGCGATATTCGTCGATCCGCCTGCGTGCCTCGGCGTCGATGACCGGGCCGACGATCGTCTCGGGGTCGTCCGCCGGGCCGATGGTGATGGACCGGGCCGCCTCGACCAGCCGCGCCAGGAAGGCGTCGTGAATGCCTTCCAGCACGATCACCCGCGAGCACGCCGAGCATTTTTGACCGGAATAGCCGAACGCGCTTTGCACCACGCCCACGACTGCCTCGTCCAGGTCGGCATCGTCATCGACGATGATCGCGTTCTTTCCCCCCATCTCGGCGATCACGCGCTTCACGTGGTCCTGCCCGTGCTGCGTCTCGGCAGCCTGGCGATTGATCAGCAAACCCACCTCGCGGGAGCCGGTGAAGGCGACCAGGTCCACGCCGGGATCGTTCACCAGCGCCTGGCCGGACTCTTCGCCCCGCCCCGGCAGGTAATTCAGGGCGGCGGGCGGAACTCCGGCCTCGTGGAGAATTTGCACCAGGTGCCAGCACATCACGGGCGCTTGCTCGGCCGGTTTCAGCACCACCGTGTTGCCGGCCACCAGCGCCGCGACGGTCATGCCGCAGGGAATGGCCAGCGGGAAGTTCCACGGGGGGATCACCACGGCGACTCCGCGCGGCAAGTGTTCGCTGGCGTTGGTTTCACCGGGAACGTCGCGCCGCCTGGGCACGTCCAGGCGGATCATCTCGCGAGCATAGAATTCACAGAAGTCGATCGCCTCGGCCACGTCGGCGTCGGCCTCACGCCAGGGCTTGGCACATTCAAAGATCTCCCAGGCGGCCAGCTCGAAGCGGCGCCGGCGGAGGATCTCGGCAGCCTTGAGGAGCACAGCCGCACGCACGCGCGCCGGCGTGCCTGCCCACGACGGAAACGCGGAACGCGACACGGCGATGGCCTCGCGGGCATGCCCGGCCGTCGCGGCCGCGGTCCGGCTGACGATCCGTGAGCGATGGCTCGGATCGTATGCATCAAGCCGAGCGACGTCTTCGCCGATTTCCCGGCCGCCGATCAGCAGCGGATAGCTCTGGCCCAGTTGCTGCCAGACCGCCGTGATGGCGCTGGCCATGGCCTGGCGGCTCTCGGCCCGTGCGAAATCGGTCACCGGCTCGTTGCGGAACGGGCCGGGTCCTTGCACGCCGTCGGGTTTCTCGACCATGGTTCGTCGCGTCCGGGTCGGCATCGTCCCAAGCTCCTGAGGATTGCGCAGCAGCGCGTCCACCTGCGCGGTCGGCGGTAGTGGCCTTCAAGAACGACTCATTCGACGTGTTTTCCAGGAGCCGGCGTACCAGGTACGCCATCCCCGGGAGCATGGCACCATAAGGCGTGTAAACGCGGACCCGGTGCCCGCGCGCGACCAGTGCGGACTGGATCACGTCGCCCATGCCGTGCAGGGTCTGAAGCTCGATGCCGGACCGGTCGATCCCGGCCAGCTCCGCGGCCGCAATGGCATGGGCCAGGCTGCGTACATTGTGGCTGCCAAACGCGGGGCGAAGCCGTTCGTGATTTGCGATCAGGAACCTCGAACAGCGCTCGTACATGGCGTCGCTCTGCCACTTTTGCAGAAACACCGGCTCGGGCCAGCCGGTTCGCCGGGCGGTCAGGACCTCGTAATCCCAGTAGGCCCCCTTGACCAGCCGGATGGTGATCGGGGTGCCCCGCGTCCGCACCCATTCCAGAAGGATGCCCAGCTCGTCCTCGGCCTCGGGCTGGTAGGCTTGCACCACAATGCCGACATCGGGCCAGTCGCGAAACTCCGGTTCGGCCAGGACCCGCTGGAAGATCTCGTAGGTGAGCGAGCGAGTGGAATACTGTTCCATGTCCACGTGGACGTACCCGCCCAGCTCTCGCGCAGTGCGCAGAATGGGCCGCAGCCGTCCGGCCACGCTGGCCAGGGTCGTTTCCGTATGAATCGGGTCAAAGTGGGTGGTCAGGCTCGACAGCTTGAGAGAGAGGTTCACGCGCGGATCGGCCCGCGCTGGTCGCGGTCGATGAGCGGCACCTCGGGGGCGGTGTGGAGTGGTCCGGCCAGCCCGCGGATCAGCTCCAGGCAGGTTTGCTGGTAGGCGTCTGCCTCGGCCTCGCTGATGACCGCCTCGCCGAGCAGGTCGGCCGTGAACCCGAGCGAGCGGGCTCGCAGGTTCAGGACCGTCTTCGTGGCCTCGTCCGGCGTGGCCCCCGCAATGAACTTGCGGGCCATCAGGCCGGCCGCCAAACGGGCCGTCCAGGCCATGAGCGTTTCGCGATCGGTTCCTGGGGGCGCCAGCGCGACCGCCTGCCCCAGCCACCAGGGCACGTTCGAGCCCGCCTCGTCGAGGTATTCGGCCAGGTGCCTGCGTACCGACCCGGCCGACCGCAGCGCGGGCAGGGCGTCGATGAAACGGAAGAGCTGAACCCGGACGTCCGGATCATCGAGCGTCCAGGTCATCAATCGATCGTCCCACCATCCCCTTTGCCAGAACGCGGGACCGCGGCCCATGCGTTCCAGGAGTTCACGGCCGATCTCACGGGTTTTCCGCTCCAGCACGTCGGCATCGATCGCCCCCGCGTGGGGCGTTGCACCCGAGCGCGCAACGCTCGAGTCCGATACGGTCGCCATGGACTTGAGTACTCCTGAAGGGGACGGCACGGCCCTGGCCCTGGTCACGGCACCCTTCTGTATTGTACGCTCGCGGGCAGGACTTGAGATCCCGCGATTGCGGGCGGCCTCCGAACGACTCCCATGCAGGAACTTCGCCCCGGCGACTTCGCGTGCGTGCTGCTGGCTTCCAGCGGAGCACCTCCTCGCGCACGTGCACGGGACCAGCAAGCGGACCTGGCCGGCGAATCCCTGCGACAGCACATCCTCAACCGCCTGATCGCTCTGGACCCGGAGCCCGACGCCATGGACGCCGCACTCCTGGCAATCATCACCGAGCGAGAGGAACCCGCAGGCCCTGCGCGTGGGGTCTGCACGGCAATCCAGCAAGAGTGGCGGATGGCACGGTCCCAGCCCGCTTACTGGACATTCCTGCTCGAGGAGGCCATCCGCGCTGGCGGCAAACCACCTGGACGGCGGAGCAGGTCCGAATAACCTTTCTCCCGCCCGGACCACCAATGGGAACCGAGATCGACAATCGGTCCAGGCTGCATGGCTCCACGAGGATTGACTCCTCGCATGATCAGCGTGCTCTCCGCTTGAACCTGCATCCCCGGCGATGTAGGCTGATGAGCGTGACTGCCTCGCTAAACCGTTTATTTGACAAGGTTTATGGAACGGATGTCCAGCGCATCCAGAAACTGCGAGGAAGAAGCGGCTTCCCGGCGGACGGTCATCTCCTGGCCCTTTCCGGCGCGGTCTCGGGTGCTTCTCGCGGTCCTGCTGCTACTTGCTGGAGTGTCGCTGCGGTTCGCGAGCCCCGCGCCCTCCTCGCGCCGGGCATGGCGGGTCATTCCCATCCTGGTTGTCGACCCGAACACGGTACCCCCGCAGGTGCTGGAGGCCTTGCCGCACGTCGGGCCAAGCCTGGTGAAGCAGGCGGTTGAGCAACGGCGCGTCCGGCCGTTCGAATCGATTGCGGATCTCCGCCGGCGTGTCCGCGGACTGGGTCCCGCGACGCTCGCCCGGATCGCGCCTCACCTGCGAATTCCAGCCCAGCGCGAGCGGCCCATCACGCTGGCGATCCGCGGCAACCTCAAAGCCCCCGGGCCAGTCCCGCTGGTCCGAGGGCCAGAGGCTGCTGCCGCGTCACCGTAGCTTGGCCACGACGACGGTGTCACGGTTGCTTGCGGCCCGGTGAACGCTCAGGTTCAGCACGCCGTTGCCTGCGTGATGGTTGATGATCCACGTCAGATTGCCATGAACCTGGGTCAAGTAACCATTGGCCTGGTGGATCACGTCGCCAACCTTCAGCCCAGCCTGTTCCGCCGCGGACCCGGGATAAACCTTATCCACCCGCATGCCCTGGCCTTCAGAGTCCTTCACGGCGACCTCATCGATCCCCAGCAGCTTGCCCTGCGGAACGGCCGTGAGCGTCACGGGTACTGTGGACTGCACGCCGACCACGCCCGACGGTGCGCTCTGGGTCGGGTAAATGTAGCCCGGCGCGTAACTTCCTACAGGATAGCTTGTCGTGTACGAGTAGGGGTTATAGCCATTTCCGTAGCCGTAGTTCCACGAGTACGGGTAGTAGCTGGACGGGTAATAGCCGCCGGAGCCGTAGCCGTTTCCGTAGCCGAAGGAACCGAGTCCGTAGCCTGGTCCGTAACCAAAACCGTAGCCGTATCCAAGGCCGTACAGGCCGCCGAGCCCGATGCCGCCGAGGAAGCCGGGGTAAAAGTACGCGCCGCCGCCTCCTCCGTACCCTCCATAGTAACCCCCGCCAGGATGGTGGTATCCCATGCCCCCACCGCCCCAGCCCCCGCCCATGTGCCCACCGCCCCAGCCCCCGCCCATGTGCCCGCCGCCCATGCCCCCGCCCATGTGGCCACCGCCCATGCCACCGCCTCCATGGCCGCCTCCGCCACCGCCTCCACCATGAGCAAACGCAGACGAACCTGAGAAGACCCACGCTGCCAGGCCAAGGGCGAGCAGAGCCTTCGAGAAGGAACCCCGGGTGAGCCGAGTGACACGATTGTTCATTGACTTGCTCCCGTATTGCGTTTTCTGGGAAAGGAAACAGGTACCGTGATCGCCGTCGGCGGTCCCGGAGAGCCTGGTTTTCCGATGACCCGATATCCTTGAATACGTCGCCAGCCCGATGAAAGGTGCAAAGTATCCGCCCGTCGTATGAGAGCACGCCGCTTCGGGCATGCTACGATGTTTGGCTCGCTTCGAGCACGCGCTTCCAGCGCTGGGGTACACCCCGGTATGCGGCGGTGTAGGTCTCTTCCAGGGGAACGTTGATGTACGTTTCCGGCTCCAGGAAAAGTGGCATCTCGAGCAACGGCCGGCCCACCGCCGTCGCCTCCACGTACGCCTGCTTCACAGCGCCGGCCGAGTACGCCGCCAGGGTTAACGGCTGCTCTCGCGGCAGGGTGTACGAATTGCCGTCAAGCCGCGACCAGATCGCCGCGTGAATGCCGTTGGGATCACGCACCGTGGGCGGAAACAGGTCCACGATCAACAGGTGATAGCCGCGCACCAGGGCCTCGACGGCCTTCTCCACAAATGCCTCCAGCGCGTACCGCGCCGACTTGTTGCCCGGCGATACCAACTCCACCAGCGCGACGATCCGGTCTCCGCTGGCATGGCGGATCACCAGCGTCCTCCGTTTCCACGCGTACTGGCTGAGCTCGACCTCGTCGACCAGCCTGGCTCGGGGCGGCACCATCGCCACGGCCAGTCCCCCGCCGGGCGTATCCTCCAGCGCGGCGCCGGCGGAAAGCTCGGCGGCCTGCAAGGTCAGCACGTCGGGTCCCAGCGGACCGGCAATTTGCTCGGCCTGGGCGTAATAGCTGGCGGGCAGCAGGCCGCCGTTGAGCGCGAGCTGAATCTCCGCGATCCAGCTCAAATGAAAGGCATGCCAGGTTCCGGCGGTCACTCGCGTCCAGTCATGAATGGGCATGGCGGCGCCTCCTGGCAAGACTCTCGCCGGGGAACCTCGATACACCCATCATGCGTTCTCCGGGTCGATTGCCCTCGGGCTGGTGCAGTCCCCGCGAATCGGCTGCTCGGAATCCTGGCCGGGCGTGTCGAATCGCGGATGCCAGTCCCTCATCCAGTGTTAATAATAACACGGTCCTGGTCGAAGTCCCGTCCTCGAAGGTCCGAAGCTCATGTCCCCGTTTCCGCTTCGGGCATGCTATGCTGTTTGGCTCGCTTCGAGCACGCGCTTCCAGCGCTGGGGTACACCCCGGTATGCGGCGGTGTAGGTCTCTTCCAGGGGAACGTTGATGTACGTTTCCGGCTCCAGGAAAAGTGGCATCTCGAGCAACGGCCGGCCCACCGCCGTCGCCTCCACGTACGCCTGCTTCACAGCGCCGGCCGAGTACGCCGCCAGGGTTAACGGCTGCTCTCGCGGCAGGGTGTACGAATTGCCGTCAAGCCGCGACCAGATCGCCGCGTGAATGCCGTTGGGATCACGCACCGTGGGCGGAAACAGGTCCACGATCAACAGGTGATAGCCGCGCACCAGGGCCTCGACGGCCTTCTCCACAAATGCCTCCAGCGCGTACCGCGCCGACTTGTTGCCCGGCGATACCAACTCCACCAGCGCGACGATCCGGTCTCCGCTGGCATGGCGAATCACCAGCGTCCTCCGTTTCCACGCGTACTGGCTGAGCTCGACCTCGTCGACCAGCCTGGCTCGGGGCGGCACCATCGCCACGGCCAGTCCCCCGCCGGGCGTATCCTCCAGCGCGGCGCCGGCGGAAAGCTCGGCGGCCTGCAAGGTCAGCACGTCGGGTCCCAGCGGACCGGCAATTTGCTCGGCCTGGGCGTAATAGCTGGCGGGCAGCAGGCCGCCGTTCAGTGCGTTGCGAATCTCGGCGATCCAGGCCAGATGGAAATCGTGCCAGGTTCCCGCGGTCGCGCGTGTCCAGTCATGAATGGGCATGGCGGCGCCTCCTGGCAAGACTCTCCCCGGGGAACCTCGATCCACTCATCCGGACTCTCCAGGCCGATTGCCCCCGCGCCGGCGGATTCCCCGCGAATCGGCTGCTCGTAATCGCGGCCGGGCGAATCGGATTGCGGTTGGCAGTCCCTCATCCAGTGTAAATAATAACACGATCCGGGTCGAAGTCCCATCCTCGAAGGTCCAAAGCTTATGTCCCCGTTTCAGCTTGCCAGCCCTTTTGCGCCCGCCGGCGACCAGCCCCAGGCGATTGCGAAGCTTGTCGAGGGGCTGAACGAGGGCAAGCTTCATCAAACGCTCCTGGGAGTGACAGGCTCCGGCAAGACCTTCACCATGGCGAACGTGATTGCCCAGTATGGCAAGCCGGCGCTGGTGATGTCGCACAACAAGACGCTCGCGGCCCAGCTCTACGCCGAGTTCCGGGAGTTCTTCCCGCACAACGCCGTCCGCTACTTCGTGAGCTATTACGACTACTACCAGCCCGAAGCCTATATCCCCCAGCGCGACATCTACATCGAGAAGGATGCCTCGATCAATGAGGAGATCGAGCGGCTGCGGCTGGCCTGCACCAGTGCCCTGGTGAGCCGGCCCGACGTGATCGTGGTGGCGAGCGTCTCCTGCATTTACGGTCTGGGCTCACCGGAGGACTATCGCAAGATGATGGTCCATCTGCGCAGGGGGAACTCGGTCGACCGCGACGAGATGCTCCTGAGATTCGTGGACATCCAGTACGACCGCAACGACGTGTCCTTCGAGCGCGGCAAGTTCCGGGTGCGGGGCGACGTGGTTGAGCTCTGGCCGGCGTACGAGGAAATCGGCTACCGCATCGAGCTGTTCGGCGACGAGCTCGAGCGGCTGGCGACGATCGACCCGCTCACGGGCCAGGTGCTGGAAACCCACGACGAGATGTACATCTACCCGGCCAAGCATTTCGTGCTGCCGGAGGAGCGCATCCAGGGGGCCGTCGAGGCGATTGGTGGCGAGCTGGAGCGAAGGCTCCAGGAGCTGAAGGAGCAGGGCAAGCTGCTCGAGGCCCAGCGGCTGGCCGCGCGGACGCGCTACGACATGGAGATGCTGCTGGAGGTTGGCTACTGCTCGGGCATCGAGAACTATTCCCGCCATCTCTCCGGACGCAAGCCCGGCGAGACTCCCAACACGCTGCTCGACTTCTTCCCGGCGGACAGCCTGCTGATCCTGGACGAGTCGCACGTGACGGTGCCCCAGATCCGCGGCATGTTCGCCGGCGACCACAGCCGCAAGCTCACGCTGGTGGAGCACGGGTTCCGCCTGCCCAGCGCGCTGGACAACCGGCCCCTGCGCATCGACGAGTGGGAGCAGAAGTTCCACCGCAAGCTGTTCGTATCGGCCACACCGGCCGACTACGAGGTGGCCATGTCCGGCGGCGAGGTGGTCGAGCAGGTGATCCGCCCCACCGGCCTGGTGGATCCGCTGGTGCGCGTGGAGCCGGCGCGGGGCCAGGTGCCGGCGCTTCTGGGAGAGGCCCGGAAGCGGGCGGAGCGAGGCGAGCGGGTGCTCATCACCACGCTCACCAAGCGGCTGGCCGAGGATCTCACGCGCTACCTGAAGGAACAGGGCCTGCGCTGCAAGTGGCTGCACTCGGAGCTGGACGCCATCGAGCGCGTGACGATCCTCCGCGAGCTGCGCGAGGGCGCGTTCGACGCCCTGGTGGGCGTGAACCTGCTGCGCGAGGGGCTGGACCTTCCCGAGGTCTCGATGGTCTGCATCCTCGACGCCGACAAGGAAGGCTTCCTGCGTAGCGAGACCTCGCTGATCCAGACCATCGGCCGTTCCGCCCGGCACATCAACGCCGAGGTGGTTCTCTATGCCGACAAGGTCACCCCGTCCATGCAGCGCGCCATGGACGAGACCTCCCGCCGCCGGGCACTTCAGATCGCCTACAATGCCGAGCACGGCATCACACCGGAGTCAATCCGCAAGGCGATCCGGAGGGGGATCGAGGAAGAGACCCAGGCGCGGCAGGTCGTCCGTCAGGCGGTCGGCCGCGACGAGGTCACCGAGGCCAACGAGGAGTACATCACTGCCCTGGAGGCGGAGATGCTCGAGGCCGCCGAGAAGCTGGAATTCGAGCGGGCTGCCGCCCTGCGCGACCGGATCATGAGCCTCCGCTCGGAATCCTCGGGCGGCACAGCGCGGCCGGCCGCCAGCCCCCAGGCGCAGAGCGCCGCGCCCGGGCGAAAGCCAAGGCGAAGTCCCGAGCCGGCCGGCGCAGGCAGGACTGATCCTCAACCGATCCAGCAGCCGTTCCGCCGATCGATCAGCCTGCGTGAAAAGCGGCCACCGGGTGATTCGCGCCGGGCGATCTGTTATCATGGACCCATCATCGTCGTGCATCATTCTGGTCCCGTAAGCTCGAGGTCGAGAGTTCGGAGGTTGTCGTGGAGGAGCGGACTTTCCTGCCGCAACGGATGCAGGTTTCCAGGTCGAGCCGTGGCATTCGATCGGCTCATCGCGGATGCGGGCTGCTGATGGTCATCGGGGTGATCAGCGGCGGCTGCCAGCCCGATTCGTTCGTGCCTCCGCGGCCGCCCGAGCTGGCGGGATCGGCGAGTGCCTCCGCTGAGGGCCCGGCTCCCGCGGCACCCGCGCCGGTCGCCTCGTCCCTGCCGGGGAGCGTGCCGTTGCACTCCGGCGCCAGGGCGATCGAGCTCATCGCGGCCAGCCGCAACGCCACGGAATCGGACCTGATCAAGCTCACGGCGCGTGCCCAGGCAGGCAGGGACGGGGTGCGGATCCGGATCGCCGTCCCGGGCGAGCCAGAGACCCCTGGTTCCCAGGCGGACCTGGTGCGCCGAGCCGCCGAGCAGAACCCGCTCGCCCTGATCGTCGAGCCCATCGATCCGGCGGACGCTGCACTGGCCGGGGCAGTGACGCAAGCGCGTGACAGAGGAATTCCGGTGATTGTCGTGGGCCACCAGCTCGACGCCGCACACCTACCGGCCAGGACGGAGCCAGAGTCAGTCGATCCGGCCAGGAAGACGGCTCCCGTGCCCACCCGGGGCGCCCTCATCCGGGTGGTGCCCGAACCGTTCACCCGCACTTCTCGATCCCTCGTGGAATCGGCCGTCCGGAACGCGAAGAATTCCAAGCTGGCTCCGGAGGGGGCGCCGTCGTGATGGTGAACGCCGCCGGTGACCTGCTGACCGAAGATCGCCACCGGGCACTGCTCGAGGCGATTCGCGGCGCGGGGATCACCGCGACGGAGGAGATCCGCTTCGCGGCGAACCTCGAAGCCGCCCAGACCAGGCTCGGCACCTTGCTGCGTGAGAAAAAGAAGTTCGCCGTGGTCGTGGCCACCGATCTACTTGGCATCTCCGCTGCGCTCCATGTCGCCAGCGAACTGGGTCCGGATCGCGTATTCACCATTGCCGGTTACAGCTCGGACGAGAACGTCTCCAGCATGGTGCGGGCCGGCGAGTACGCGGCCGTGGCGATGTTCTCCCCGGAGCGGCTCATCAGCAAGGCCGTCACCGCCGCCTGCGCCTTGGGACGGGGCCAGAAGGTGCCGGAGCGGGTGGAGCTCATCGTCCCCATCATGGACTCGCCGCCGGATTCGACCGCTCCCAAGCTCTACCAGGGTTATCGAAAGATGGTCAATCCCACGCCGGAACCGGAGAAGAGGAGCCGAGACGATTCGTGAGCGAGGGACCTGATTACTCATTCGGGGAAGCCGAGGCACACGCAGCCGATACGCTGATCGCGCTGGCGCTGGAGGAAGACCTGGCCCAGGTCGGCGACATCACCAGCACGGCCACTCTTCCCAGCCAGGCCCGCGCCAACGGGAAGATCGTGGCCCGGGAGGCCGGCGTGCTCGCCGGCATGCCTCTGGTCGGCCGCCTGGTCCGGCATTTCCAGCTCGAGGCAGACTGGCGGCCCATCATTGCCGACGGTGCGTCCGTGGAGCGCGGTAGCGTGATCGCCGAGCTCGCCGGACCGGTCCGGTCGATTCTGGCCATGGAACGCACGGCCCTCAACTTCCTGGAGCGGCTCAGCGGCATCGCCACGCTCACCGCCCGGTTCGTGGCGGCCGTGAGTGGGACCGGGGCGGAGATCCTTGATACGCGGAAGACGTTGCCAGGCTGGCGCCTGCTGGAGAAGTACGCGGTCCGCTGCGGAGGAGGCAAAAACCATCGCATGGGGCTGCACGATGCCATCCTGATCAAGGACAACCACCTGGCCTGCCTGGCAGCGCAGGGCCTTGCCGATCCGATCACGGCCGCCGTGGCCGCGGCGCGTGCCCACGCCGCGCATGCGGCGTTCATCGAGGTCGAGGTCGATTCGCTCGCGCAGCTCGAGCAGGCGCTGCGGTGCGATCCGGATCTGGTCCTCGTTGACAACTTCGCAGCGGAGGCCGTGGCCGAGGCGGTCCGGCGCAGGGACGCCATCGCCCCGGGCATCAAGCTCGAAGCTTCCGGCGGCATCTCACTGGCGACGGTGCAGGAACTGGCGCGAACGGGCGTGGACCGGATCAGCGTCGGAGCGATCACCCATTCGGCTCCGGCGCTCGACATCGCGCTGGACCTGAGCACGCCAGTTTCCCCGGGCAGCGCGTGACGAGGGAACATCATGCCGATGGAAGGCGGGAACGCGGGCAGGGCTCCGCTGGCCACGGGCACCGGGGCGGCCGGCCTGAACATTGGCCTGCTTCAAAGGCTCAAGCAGGCCGGCGGCAGCTTCCTCCCCATGTCGTGCCTGGGAGTGGACCGCGGCCGCGTCTGGGACGACCTGGACGCTCTCGTACGGTTCGGCTTCCAGATCGAGCGGCATCCCTACCTGGGCGCGGCGTATCGGGGCCCGGCACCCAGGCTCTGCCCCGACCAGATCGAGCATGCACTGGCCACGCGCCGGATCGGCCGCAGAATCGCGGTCTGGAGCCGCGTGCAGAGCACCAACGACCTGGCGGCACGCGCGGGCTCGGCCCTGGCCAACGACGGGCTGGTGGTTCTTGCCGAGGAGCAGTCCGCGGGCCGGGGCCAGCGCGGTCGAAGCTGGACGGCGCCGTCGGGCTCGTCGATCCTCATGTCGATCCTGGTCTTCCCGCCAGCCGCCCTGACCTCGGCGCAGCTCGATCCGCACGCGGGGAGTGCCTGGCTGACGGCCATGGCGGCCCTCGTAACCGCCGAGATCGTCACGGAGTGGACGAGCCGCGAGGCCCGCATCAAGTGGCCCAACGACGTCCGCGTCGAGGGCCGCAAGATTGCCGGCATCCTCGTGGAGCGAGTGCTCCGCCCGCTGCGCGGCACCGGCTCCGGCCGCCAGCACGACGCAGGAACTCAGGCCGTGGTCATCGGCGTCGGCCTGAACGTGAACATCGCCCTGGATGCCTTCCCGCCCGAACTTCAGTCAAGTGCCACGTCCGTGGCGGTCCTCAACGGCGGCCAGCCGGTCGACCGCTCGGCGCTGGCACGTGCCCTGGTGCAACGGTTCGACGCTTGCTACGAACGGATTGTGGAGAGCGGAC
Organism: uncultured Planctomycetaceae bacterium; assembly: GCA_963833985.1. Taxonomy (GTDB): domain Bacteria; phylum Planctomycetota; class Planctomycetia; order Isosphaerales; family Isosphaeraceae; genus Aquisphaera. The sequence goes on along the minus strand of CAWIAD010000002.1, from coordinate 1,714,518 downwards.
CGGGCGTCCTCAGCGACGCCTGGCGCGCCCGCAGCGAGCACCTGGGAGCCATGGTGCGCGTCGAGACGCGCGGCGAAACGCTGCATGGCCGGCTGGTGGATCTTGATCTCTCGAGAGGGCTGACCCTGGACCTCGGGACTGGCCCGGAGCGTCCCCGGCAAACGCGGGACCGTCTCCCGGCCGGATCGGAATCACGAGTTCGACATATTCCATTGAACGCCGTGCGCGCGATTCGGTGATGCGCCTCATCCCCGCGGGCAGCTCGATCTTGATTCCGAGACCCCGGCTGCCCTACGCTCAAGGCCAAGGTCCGACCCTCCCTCGTGCGATCATGCACGGGAACCGCAAGCGGGCGATTCGTTGTGAGGAGCTTCTCGTGAGACGATTCCTGATTCTCGGCGGGCTCGCGTTCCTGGGATGTCCCGCACTGGCGCTGGCCGCGGACGCACCGCTGGCCAGGCTGCGGCAGATCCCCTTCACCGACGTGCAGATCCGCGATGCGTTCTGGAGCCCGCGGCAGGAAACCAACCGGACAGCCTCGCTGCCGCTCAACTTCGAGATGCTCGAGAAATCGGGCAACATTCGCAACCTCGAAGTCGCCGCGGCCCGGGCAAGAAGCGGATTCACCGGGCCGGTCTTCATGGATTCAGACATCTACAAGGCGATCGAGGCCGCCTCGTACGCGCTGGCGTCGCATCCCGATCCCGTGCTCGAGAAAGCGCCTTGACGCCATCATCGAAAAGCTCTCCGCCGCGCAGCTTCCCGATGGATACCTGGATAGCTACTACATTGTCAACGAGCCGGACAGGCGCTGGACCAACCTGCGTGACAACCACGAGCTTTACTGTGCCGGCCACATGATCGAGGCCGCCGTGGCGCACCATCGCGCCACGGGCAAGACCAGCTTCCTGAACGTGGCAACGCGGCTCGCCGATCACATTGACTCGGTCTTTGGACCGGGAAAGCGCATGGGCTATCCCGGGCATCCCGAGATCGAGTTGGCGCTCGTGAAGCTGTGGCGTGCCACCGGGCAGAAGCGCTATTTCGATCTCGCCCGGTTCTTCATCCAGAACCGCGGCAGCAAGTTCTTCGCCACCGAGCACCACACGCCCCAGGACGCCTACGACGGAACCTACTGGCAGGACGACGTGCCCATCTGCGACCACCGCAACATCAAGGGGCACGCCGTGCGAGCGGCTTACTTGCTCAGCGGCGCCACCGACATTGCCGGAGAGACGAACGACACGTCCCTGCTGAAGATGATCAACCGCGTGTGGCGAAACACCACGCAGCGGAACATGTACATCACCGGAGGTATCGGCCCGAGCGCCTCCAACGAGGGCTTCACCCGTGATTACGACTTGCCCAACCGCTCGGCCTACCAGGAGACCTGCGCATCGGTCGCCCTGGCGCAGTGGAACCACCGCCTGGCCCTGCTCTACGGCGACGCCCGCTTCGCCGACGTCGTCGAACGCTCCCTCTACAACGGCGTTCTGGCGGGCGTCTCGCTTGACGGCAAGCGCTTCTTCTACGTGAACCCGCTGGAAAGCGAGGGCCATCACCACCGCTCGCCCTGGTTTGGCTGCGCCTGCTGCCCGCCCAACGTGGCCCGCACTCTGGCCGCGCTGGGCGGCTACGCCTACGCCACCAGTGACGACGGCCTGTGGGTGAACCTGTACATCCAGGGATCGGCGACCGCAACGGTCAAGGGCCGAAAAACGACCCTCGATGTCCAGACCGAGTATCCCTGGGATGGCAAGGTGACCCTCCGGCCGCACGGCAATCAGGCCGGCAACTACAGTCTTCGCCTGCGCGTGCCCGGCTGGTGCCAGGGTGCAAGCCTGGCGGTCAATGGTCAGGCCGTCACGGCACCCGTGGTCGAGGGTGGTTACATCGTGATCGAGCGCGACTGGAAGGAAGGCGACGCCGTCGAGCTGAACCTTCCCATGCCCGTGCAGCGGGTTGCCGCCAATCCGCACGTCCAGTCCGACACCGGCCAGCTCGCCATCCAGCGCGGGCCGCTGGTCTATTGCCTGGAAGCCGGCGATCAGCCCGAGCCGCTGGCCAACCTGGTGCTGCCGCGCGGGGCCGAGCTGAAGGCTGACAGGAGAACGGACCTGCTCGGCGGCGTGGTCGCGGTCGAGGGGTTCGCCGAGACGGCAGCCGAACCCGAGTGGAACAGTGCGCTCTATCAGGCCGTCGCGACCCCGCGCCGGGTGCCAATCACCGCCATCCCCTATTACGCCTGGGACAACCGCAAACCGGGTCCCATGAAGGTGTGGCTGCCCGAGGCACCCCGGCCCCCCGCGGCCGGCGGTCTGGAAACGCAGGCCAGGGTGAGCCTGTCGTTTGTGAGCGGGAACAGCCAGCCCTGGGGCATCAATGACGGTCTCGAGCCAAAGAGCAGTGGCGAGCAGCCCTCGGCGCTCTGCCACTGGTGGCCGCACCGGGACCGTGAGGAATGGGTGCAATACACCTGGAAGAAGCCCGTGGCCGTGAGCGGCTCGAAGCTCTACTGGTTCGACGACACCGGCCGGGGCGCCTGCCGCCTGCCGGCGTCGTGGCACATCGAGTATCGCGACGGCGATGACTGGAAACCAGTCGCCGGCAGCTCCGATTACCCCATCAAGCTCGACGGCTGGTGCGAGGTTCATTTCACCCCGGTCACAACCACCGCCCTCCGCCTGGCCGTGAAGCTCCAGAAGGAGTGGGCCGCCGGCGTGCACGAGTGGAAGGTGGTGGAGGCGGAGGATGAATAATGCCCCCGCCTCATGATGCGCCGTTCCCCTGAGCTGCCGCGCAGCAGCGGATCAGCGGGACCCTCGCGCCGCGACCTCCTCCTCGCGGCGCACCGAATAACTCGCGCCGCGCCAGTCGATTCGAGGATCGCCGAACGCGTGGAAGACCCGCACGTGGGCGGCCTGGTTCAGCACCTGGCCGCCCGCGGGCTTCAGGGTGAAGAGCGCGCCCTCGCGATAATCGCGCCCGCCCCAGTGCCGGGCGTAGAAGGCCGCGAACCTGGGGCCTTCCACGATGAACCCCCAGGGCGGCAGCAACACCGACCCGCCCAGACGCGACTCGACGCGCGCCTCGGTGGCTCCGCAGTTGACCACGACGACGGTGGCCTCCTGGCTTTCCCCATAGGTCGCCCTGCGCACGGCATGGTGGGCATCGAGGAACTCGAAGCGCGTCAGCCGCTCGTGCGCAGTGGCCTGCTGGAGCGGGCCCAGCACTTCCTGCGTGTTCTTGAGGAACACATCGACGGGGTGGAATCCTGCGGCCCATCCTTGATCGCAGCGCGTATAGCAGGCCAGCACGCCGGAGGGCTGCTCGTCGCCATGAGGCGCCTTCCAGTAGAGATGATCGGGAATCGAGTGGTAGTTGAGCGCACGAGCCGCCAGCAGGTGGTGGGCGACATACTCCCCTGCGCGGTGGATGTCGTAGCCGTACTTGCCATAGCAGACCTCGCAATCGTGGTAGACCATCTCCCAGAACGGGATGACCGTCGCACCAAGCTGCTCGGGCCGTAGCTGGTGGTAGTCATGACCGCCCACACCAACCAGCCCCTCGAAGAAGTCACTGCACGGGACGGCCCACTCGCGGCCGCACTCGCTGCCGAAGATGCCAAAGGTCTTGCGGGCCGCCTCGCTGAGCTTGATCTTCCAGGCGATGTCATCGTTGCGGCCGAGCGGATGCGCGGCATCGAAGCACTCCTGCGGACCGACCGCATACGTGGTGTCGATGAAATAGGCAGCCGGCGCGAATCGCTCCGCGATGGCCGGCAGGTTCTGCGGGCGCATCGCCAGCTTCACTTGCTCCGGTGCGCAGACGAGGTAAGCGCGGCCGCCCAGCCATCGTCCGCCGGCCATGAGCGACCCGTCGGCCCGCTTCTGGATGAACCGCGGGTCCCAGCTCCGGGCGTCCTTGTACATGTCCTGGTAATTATCGTGCAGGCAGCCGATGTCGCCGAGATCCTGAATGCGGCGGAGCGCGGCCGCGAGCGCCTGGTCGCCCCCGCACTCCGGGTTCGCCGGCAGATTGTCGGGGTGCCGGCAGTCGTAGCCGCCCTCGGTCCAGCCACCAATGATGAACAGGCTGCGATCGATCTTGAGGTCGCGCTTCAGATGCTCGGCCACCTGCGCGGCCTCGTCGAACGTCCAGTGCACCCGCGTCCGTTCCACGCGCGTGCTGTCCTCGCTCATCCGGCGTTCCAGGCACGTCCAGAGCTTGACGTTCGCCGCGCCCAGGAGCTGCTCGACGTGAGCGTTTCGCGCGATCTTCTGGTGCAGCGTGACCGCCAGCCCCTTCTGCTCGGCAATCCGCCGATAGCCCGCGGCCAGTGTGTTCCAGTCGCCCGGGCCCAGCGGAGTCAACCGCACCGAGCGGGCCGACTGCCGCAGCCGGACCTCGGCGCTCAGCTCCTGGCGCTGTGGTTTGCCCGCCGTCAGCTTACTGCGGACCTCGGGCCAGACATCGGCCCCATCCCAGGTGATCATCAGAGCGCTGCCACGCTTGATCATCCCGAGCATGTTCATGTGGCAGCCCTCGTACTCGGAGCTGCCGAACCCGTGTTCAAAGGCAACCCCGCTGCCGGCCGGAATGAGCAGGCCTTCGCGACAGGGAACAACGATGCCGCCCTGCTCACGATCGGTCATCAGCGACGCATCGCCAAGCAGCCGGATCTCGTCCGGGTCCTTGCCCCCGTAGCGGATCTCCAGCGAGCGGTTGTCATCCACAAGGGCGAAGGTCACGGTGCTGCCGTTCTGGTTCGTGAGCTGACTGCTCCGGGCCGTTGAGGTGACCGAGCCGAACCCGCCCTCGAGCCCCTTCGCCCGACCGGCACTTGCCGATCCCTCCGTTGGCCAGCGCACGCCCGATTTCGCATCCACCAGCGACCAGGTGCCCGTGTGCGGATCGATCTCGGCCACGAAGGAAGGAGCGGCCAGCCGGACCGGCCCGGGTTCGGACGGTACAATCGCAGCCGAGACCAGCAAGGAAGCAAGAACGAAGCTCGTCATGGCGATGGCTCCTCATCGTTCGTCGAGGGGAGGGATTGCGTGGAGGGCACGACCGGCGGTGCGCGGACCGCGGCGCGTCTCCTCGATCATCGCTCTCACCGGCCCGCCGCTCAAGGGACCCGCGAAGTCAACGGCCGGTCAGCCACTTCAAAGCAACGACGCTCCGACGCCCTCCTGGCATCGGCCGGCACGATGGTGTAGGACATAACCTGGGTACCAGGCTTATGTCGGCTGCACCCAGCCTCAAGGCCAGCATGAAATGAAGAAGGAATGTCGAGTATGCCACCAGTTGCTGGATTCCTCCTCGTTCTACCACAGCAATCAGGAGCCGGATGGACTCCAGAAGTTGTGTCGCTCGTGCGTCAACCAGCGGAGGCGCACGCGTTATGCGATCAGGAGCAGCAAGTCTGGTGATGCAGCTCCGCCTCGTATTCAGGATCTCGTCAAAAAAGGTGATCTTGCGGCGGTCAAGAAGCACGGGGGTCTGATTGATGCCGGCAACAGGGACTACCTGCTCGCCCTGGCCGTCATGGACTTCAAGTCAGCTCCCAAGAAACCAGGCCACGTGGAACTGGTCAGGTATCTGATCCAGCAGGGCGCGAAACCGGACTTTCATCTGGTCTGTGCGGCGACCGTCGGACCCCATGTCGACATCATGAACGCCCTCATTGAGTCGGGAGCCGAGCAAAACGTCTTCACGGCCGCTGCCTTGGGCCTGGTGGATCGGTTGCGTGACTTGCTGTCCGCAGATCCCGCTCTGGTCAGCAAGACCGCCGATTGTGCTTTTGAAAGGGGGATGACGGCGCTCCATTTTGCTTGCAGGTCTGAGCTGGGAAAACTCAATCCAACGCGTGCAGACGAACTGCTTCTTTGCGTTGAACTGTTACTGGATCGAAGCTCGGCTCCCGGAGCGGAACTCGATCGTGGCGGTAGTCCTCTTCACCTGTGTGCCTCTCGCGGCGGAAATATCAGGATCGCTCAATTACTCATCAGACACGGATGGCAGCCAACGAGCGAAACCCTGCTGGCGGCCCTGGGGCATTTCCAGCGACATGGTCAAGGAAACTACGATGTTGCGGCGCTCTGCCTGGAATCAGGTGTCGATGTGAACGAGCGGAGAGCTCGCACTTTGTTGCACGCGTTCGCACACCAGGGCGATATCGTAGGAACAAGGTGGCTGGTCGATCACGGCGCTGAGATCGACGTGAGAGATCAGGGGAACGACACGCCCTTACATAAAGCCTGCGAGCGGAATTCGACGCTCGTCGTGGTGAAGTTGCTGCTGGAACGCGGCGCGAGCCTGACCGCGGTCAACCACAACGGAGAGACAGCTCTCGACGTGGCCACCAGGTACGGGAAGAAAGCCATCGCGGATTATCTGAGACTCGCTGGAGCACAGCCCGGTGTGAGGGTTCCAGTCGCCCACGCCAGAGCAGAATAGCGAGCTTCTGGCCTCGGCATCACCGTCCTCATCCAGCGAATGAAGAGTGAGAGAAACGTCTGAACCCCTGGCTTGTCACAAGCTCGGTCGACATCATCGGGAAGGCGGAATTCTGAAACGGATGCCGGGCTCGGCATCACCTCCACGTGAGGTCCATCTCTCCACGAAAGGAGTTCCTCATGCAACGGCATCCCAGAACCTACGTCCGGACTCGCAGCACGGCGAACGCAGCGGATCCCCTGCTCTCGAGCACTCTCTCCCGTCGGCGCATCCTGAAAGCGTCGGCCCTGGCAGTCGCGGCGAGTCTCGTGAGACCAGGAGCGCGGGCGCTCGCGAGCCTCCGCGCCGCGGGTGACCGTGGGCGCACACCCCTGGGTCTACGCCGCCACCCGGCCCCGATACGACATTTACCCGATCCTCGACCAGATCTTTGCCGACGTCGCCTATGCCGGCATCGACGGCATCGAGCTGATGCACACGGCGCTGCGGCCAGCGGACTCGGTCGCACAGATCAAGGCGCTCAAGGACAAGCATCAACTTCCGGTCCTGGGCATGTCCTTCGAGGGCGCCATGTGGGACCGCAGCCGGCATGCCGCGGTTCTGAGCGACGCCCGGCTCATCATCCCGCGTCTGGAAGCGCTCGGCGGCAAGACGCTGGGCACGTCGGTCGGCCACGCACCGAGACCGAAGACCGAGGCCCAGCTCGATGCCCAGGCGGAGCTGCTCCGCACGCTCATGGCGCTGTGCAAGGACCATGGGGTGGTGCTCAACTTGCATAACCATACTTACGAGGTTGAGAACCAGCTTCACGACCTGAAGGGGACGCTGGCGCGCATACCTGATGTCAAGCTGGGTCCCGACCTCAACTGGCTGATCCGGGGCGGCGTGGACCCGGTCCAGTTCATCCACGACCACGGCTCGGAGATCGTCTTCCTGCATCTCCGCGACCAGAAAGCGGACGGCACGTGGTCCGAGGCGATGGGCGAAGGCTGCACCGACTTCCAGGCCATCGGCAAGGCGTTGCACGACGTGCCGTTCTCAGGCATCGCGGTGATTGAGCTGGCCCACGAAACTGGCTTTCATCCCACCCGTCCCCTCCGCGAGAGCCTGAAGCTGAGCCGCGAGTTCGTGCGGAAAACGCTGGGGTACTGAGCGGGGTCTGGACACGGAGCTCGTTCTGGTGTCCAATCAATCTGTATAAAGACGCGGGCGCACTTATGGCAGGTGCGCCCGGTCTGGTCACGCCGGCCCTGCGACGCGCACAACGTAACCTCCGTGCGCCGTGGGGCTTTTTCTTTTGTTCCGGACCGCTCCGCGACCAGGACCCGGTCGCGGTGGCGATCGCGGCGCTGCAAAGGATCCCGCCCATGACAGACAACCTCACGCGCAGGGACTTCGTTCAGGAAGGCGCGGTCGCGGCCGTCGCACTGGCATCGGGACTGGCCTCCGCATCCATCGTCCGGGCCGGCGATCCCAGCAATGCGGACACCAGCAAGATCCTCAACTACAACCCGGACATGGAATACCGGCGGCTGGGCAAGACCGGGCTGATGGTCTCCGCCGTGGCGATGGGCGGCCACTGGAAGCGGGTTGACACCATGGTCGGCAACGCCGCCAACCACGGCTGGCTGTCGCAGGACCTCGGCAGCTCCGAGTTCCTGCGGAACCGGGCCGATGTGTTGAACCGCTGCATCGATCGCGGCATCAACTACATCGACGCCTGCTGTTCCGCGGAAGTCATGACCTATGCAAAGGTGCTCAAGAGCCGGCGCAGCCAGATCCATTTCGGGTTCTCCTGGTACGAACAGGAGAGCCGTTTCCCCCTGTGGCGATCGCGTACCAGGCTGATGCAGACGCTCGATCAGGGGATGAAGCAGGCGGGGCTCGAACATGTTGATCTGTGGCGCATCACGCTGCTCGAACAGAGCATTCAGCACACATCCGCGGAGATCGAGGAAGCCGTGGCCGCGCTTGATTGGGCCCGGAAGACGGGTCGAGCTCGGTTCACCGGCATCTCGTCGCACCACAGGCCGCATATCAGGTCCATGATCGAGAAGTACCCGGACCAGATCCAGGTGGTCCTCACGCCCTACACGGCCGACACCAAGGTGGTGACCGACGAGTCGGGCCTCTGGTCCGCGATCAAGAAACACGACGTCGGCTGGTTCGGAATCAAGCCGTTCGCCAGCAACTCCCTGTTCAAGGGGGACAGCTCGCCGTCGAGCCCGACCTTCAAGGAAGACAACCGCCTGGCCCGCCTGGCGATTCGCTACGTGCTCTGCAACCCCGCAATCACCGCGCCGATTCCCGGCCTCATCAGCGTGAAACAGGTGGACAACGTGGCGCTCGCGATCAAGGAGCGGCGCATGCTGGACGAGTCCGAGCAAGCGGAGCTGAAGGCCGCCATGAACCGCGCGTGGGCGGACTTGCCCGCTGATTACCACTGGCTGCGCGACTGGGAGATCATTTGATCGACTCATCCCGCGTCCATTTATCACTCGCGGCTTGCTTGTGGGGACCGCGCCGGAGAGATCTTCATGTGTTCGCCTGCTCGTAAAGGCATCGGCTGGTTTGTCGCCGGCGCGGCCTCGCTTCTCTGCTCCGTGAGCTTGCTGGGCGTGGCGCAGGTGCGGTCCCAGCAGGTGCCATCCACCATCACGAGTACCAGTACCAGCAAGGCCACCGGAGCGCCAGTCTCGACCCCACCGGGCCAGCCGTCGAAACCGCCTCCGCTCGAGCTCGATGAGGATGGGCCGCTTCATCTCGATGCCCCCGCCCCCACCCGGCCCGTCCCACCGGGCTCCGCGCAGAAACTGGCAGACAACACCGCCTGCCTGGTCTGCCATGCCAATTTCCGTAAAGAGAATCTCGCCGCGACGCACGCGAGCCACGCCGTCAGTTGCACGTCGTGCCACGGCCCGTCCATCGCACATCGGAACGATGAGGCCAACGTCATCCCACCCGACCGCATGTTCGCCGCCGGCTCGATCGATGGCTCATGCGCTCGCTGCCACGACGGCCACGACGTCGAGCCCAGGGCCGTGGTCCAGCGCTTCCTGGAGAAATCATCAAAGTCCACAGACATGAAGAGCATCGAGTGCACTAGCTGCCACGGTGAGCATCACCTCGCCGTGCGAACCGTCCGCTGGGACCGCAAGACAGGGAAGCTCCTGGCTGGCGGCAAGAAATAGCTTCGCCGCATCGCTGAAATGCAGCTCAACTCCGGCCCCCCGAGACGCGCCCTTCGTGAGGCCCGCGCGCCGGCGTTCAACGCAACATCGTCGGAATTCGTCCCAGCACAAAGCCAGGAACCACGTCCCGGCACGCCCTGATAGGGTCCCCGAGCGGACTCGATCGAGCCGGTCCTCGCCTCCCGCGGACCGCAGCAGCTTCGACGCTCTCGTCCCTCATCTCCACCGTGCCTCCAGTTCCGCGCTCCATGGCCACTCGTGGGGATCACGGTTCAGCCCGTCTGAGAGAATGGACCGTCGAGGCAGCGCACCAGGGCCGCTGGGGCACCGTCCGATGACAACGGGTTGCCTGCTGGTAGAATAGCCGAGCGGCTCAAGCGTGAGCCAGGGTCGTGAGCGTCGGATGGAGTTGATCCCATGGGTCAATCGCGAATCGAGCGCATCGCCGTCATTGGCGCGGGGCTCATGGGCCACGGCATCGCCCAGGAGTTTGCCCTGGCAGGCCACGAACTCCGGCTCCATGACCTGAGCGAAGAGCGGCTTCAAAGCGCACTCGGCGGCATCCGCGCCAATCTGAGCCGGCTGGCGGAACTGGGTAGATGCGACGCGGCCCGGATCAATCAGGCCGTGGCAGCGATCCACACGAGCACGGACCTGCCGTGGACCGTCTCCGGAGCCGACCTGATCGTGGAGGCCATCTTCGAGGACCTCGACGCAAAGCACGCCTTGCTGCGCTCGCTCGGCGGGCTCTGCGAAAGCCACGCGATTCTCGCCAGCAATACCTCCAGCTTCATGCCCAGCCGCCTGGCCGAGGCGGTTCCCTGCCCGGACCGTCTGCTGGTGGCGCATTACTTCAACCCGCCATACCTGCTCCCCCTGGTGGAAATCGTGCCGGGTCCGGAGACATCCGAAGAGACGGTCTCGCGGGTCGAGGAGCTGCTGCGGCGGATCGGCAAAATGCCTGTGGTGCTCAAGCAGGAAGCCACGGGATTTGTGGGCAACCGGCTCCAGTTCGCACTCTTTCGCGAGGCGCTGGCGATCGTGGCAGAGGGCATCGCGGACCCGGAGGCCGTCGACCAGGTCGTGAAATCGGGTTTCGGCCGCAGGCTCGCCGCGGCCGGGCCGTTCGAGGTGTTCGACCTGGGGGGGCTGGACACGATCATGGCCGTCGCCGAGCAGATCTTCCCGGTCCTGACCGGCCCGGACCGCTCCGCGGCGCCGATCCCGGAACTGCTGGCTGCGAAGGTTCGCGCTGGCGACCTCGGAGTCAAGACGGGGCGTGGTTTTCACGAGTGGACTCCGGAACAGGCCGAGGAGCTGCGGCAGCGTTTGACTCGGGCCCTTCTGCAATTCGCACCCGCCGGGTAGGACCATCGACGTCGCTCGAATCGCCGGTAGAATGGTGCGATTCCGTGCTGCTTCGGGTCCATCCATCACGGCGATCCGCGCTCGACTTCGAGGCCTCGATGACCACTCTGATCACCCTCAATGCCGCCGTGGCCCTGATTCCCGACGGGGCAACCGTGATGATCGGCGGGTTCTTTGACGTCGGCACGCCGCAGCGGTTGATCCAGGCTCTTGCCGTCTCGGGTCGCAAGGGCCTCACGATGATCACCAACGACACGGGATTTCCCGGCGTCAGCGTCGGCAAGCTGATTGCGAGCGGCGGGGTCCGGCGCCTGGTGACCTCGCACATCGGAGCCAACCCGGACACCCAGCGGCAGATGATCGCCGGCGCGCTCGAGGTCGAGCTCGTGCCGCAGGGGACGCTCGCCGAGCGGGTCCGGGCCGGCGGGTTCGGGCTGGGCGGTGTGCTCACCCGGACCGGGCTGGGAACCATGGTTGCCAGCGGCAAGACCACGCTGGAGATCGACGGCGTCACCTGGTTGCTCGAGAAGCCGCTCCGGGCCGACTTTGCCCTGATTCGCGCCCATCAGGCCGATCACTCCGGCAACCTCAGCTATGCGTTCACGGCCCAGAACTTCAACCCACTCATGGCCACCGCGGCGCAAACGGTGATTGCCGAGGCCGACGAGATCGTGCCCACGGGCGCCATTTCGCCGGACGCGGTACGCACGCCCGGCGTGCTGGTCGACTTCTTGCTGGAGAACTGACCATGACCCGGCCCGCCAAGGAAATCATCGCTCGCCGCGTGGCCAGAGAGATCCCCCAGGGGGCCCTGGTGAACCTGGGCATCGGCCTGCCCACCCTGGTGACCGCCTACCTGCCGCCGGGTAGACGGGTGCTCTTCCACACGGAGAACGGAATGGCCGGCGTGGGCCCGCGACCGCCAAAGGGCCTGGAAAACCCGAACCTCGTCGATGCCGGAGGCGGCTTCATCACCGCCGTCCCGGGCGCGGCCAGCTTCGACAGCGCCTTTTCGTTCGGCCTGATCCGCGGCGGACATCTCGACCTCACCGTGCTCGGCGGCCTCCAGGTTGATGCCCGGGGGCGGCTTGCCAACTGGCTGATCCCCGGAATGCTCGTGCCGGGAATGGGCGGGGCCATGGACCTGGTCACCGGGGCCCGCAAGGTCATCGTCGCCATGGTCCATACCGCCAAAGGCTACTCCAAGATCGTCGAGCAGTGCGACCTTCCGCTCACGTCGCTCCGGACGGTGGACCTCATCGTCACCGACCTGGCCGTCATCGAGCCGACGCCCGAGGGCCTGTTGCTCCGCGAGACGGCGCCCGGTGTCTCGGTCGAGGACGTCCGCGCCGCCACGGCCGCGGCGCTGATTGTCCCCGGTTGTGTTCCCGAAATGGTGCTGGACTGATCCAGAGCCTGACCGGAAAAGCCGCCACAGGAGACTGCCCGCCATGTCCAGCCTGACCGGGAAAGCCGCTCTGGTGACGGGCTCGACCAGCGGCATCGGTCTGGGCATCGCCGCGAAGCTGGCGTCCGCGGGATGCCGTATCATGCTGAACGGCCTGGGCGATCCCGTCGCCATCGAAGGGGCACGCGCGGCTTGCCGAGCAATTCAAGACGGAGGTGAGCTTCCATGGTGCCGACCTGACCCGGCCCGGAGAGATCCAGGACCTCATCCGGCAAGCCGAGAAAACCCTGGGAACCGTGGACATCCTGGTGAACAACGCCGGCGTCCAGCACGTGGCGCCGATCACCGAGTTCCCCGCGGATCGCTGGGATGACTTACTGGCCCTCAATCTCTCCGCCGTCTTTCATTGCACGCGGGCCGTGCTGCCGGGAATGCTCGCACGGAACTGGGGCCGCATCATCAATATTGCCTCGGTGCACGGCCTCGTTGCATCGATTCATAAGGCGGCATACGTTGCCTCGAAGCACGGGGTGGTGGGCCTGACCAAGGTCGCCGCGCTGGAGACGGCAGCCACGGGCGTGACCGTGAACGCCATCGCCCCGGGATGGGTGCTGACGCCGCTGGTCGAGGCCCAGATTCAGGCCCGCGCCAGGGCCGAGGGGAAGACCTTTGATCAGGCCCGGATCGCCCTGCTCGCCGAGAAGCAGCCGTCCGGGACGTTCGTCACACCCGAGCAGATTGGCGACCTCGTCCTCTTTCTATGCAGTTCGGCGGCTGATCCGATCCGCGGCCAGACCATCGCGGTCGATGGAGGCTGGACGGCGCAGTGACGTCAACGGTCGTTGCATGCGCCGTCCCGGCCCTGTTCGATGGGCAGCGATGATCGGCATTTCCTTATGCCTTGACCACTCCATCGGGCACCAGCGGCATGGACCGCAGGCGGACGCCGGTGGCGGCGAAGATGGCGTTGGCAATCGCCGGGGCGATGGCGATGATGGGAATCTCACCCGCGCCGGCCGCCGGCAGGTCCTTGCGGTTCCGCAGGACAATGTCAATCTGGGGAATGTCACCAAAACGGGGAACCGGATAGCGCGAGAACCGGGCATTGGTAACCTTGTTGCTCTCGAACCGGATGGCCTCGAAGAGCGCCGGGCCAATGCCCTGGATCAGGCAGCCTTCCACCTGGTTGCGCAGGTGATCGGGGTTGACGATCGCGCCGCACTCGAAGGCGGAGACAGCGCGGACAACCCGGACCGCGCCCGAGCTCTTCTCCACGGCCACCTCGGCGCAGGTGGCGATGTAGCCCCCCTTCTCGGCACCTCCCGCAATCCCGTAGCCGTGCCCCGGAGACGGCGGATTCTTGCCCCAACCGAACCGGGAGGCTGCATCCTCGAAGACGGCGCGGAGCCGGTCGTTCTGGAGGTTCCGCAGCCGGAACTCGAGCGGGTCGAGCCCCGCGGCATGGGCCAGTTCGTCCATGAGGGACTCGCGGGCGAAGTGGTTCGCCGTGGCCGCCAGGGCACGATACGAGCCTTGCCGGAGGGGTGAGGCCGTCGCCTGGAAGGCCTCCCGGCGGCTCGGCACCTTGTAGGGACTGTTCAGTCCCGAACCCCCCGAATTGTAATTGTGGAACTCCCAGGCGACGAGCTTACCGTCCTTGTCGATGCCGGCCGCGGTCTCGATCAGCCCGGCGGGGCGGAAGTAGGCCCAGGTGAATTCCTCCTCGCGCGTCCACACCAGCTTCACGGGCTTGCCCGCGGCATGGGCCAACCGCGCGGCCTCGACCGCGGCCTCGTTGGTGTGCTTGCCTCCGTAACCGCTGCCGGTGTCCGGAACCAGCACGCGAATGCGCTCCTCGGGCATGTGAAACGCCTGGGCCAGCTCCGAGCGGGCGCCGAACGGGCGCTGGGTTCCCGTCCAGACCGTCAGGTGGTCGCCGTTCCACTCGGCCACCGCGGCGCGGGGCTCCAGCGGTGCGTGGGCAATGTAGGCGACCGTGTAGCTGGCCTCCACCTTCGCGTGCGCGGACGCCAGTTCGCTCTTGACCGATCCGCTCTGGCTCGCGGAGCGGTTGCCGTAGCCCTGGCCGCTCGCTTCGGGATGGGCCTTCAGAAACACGGCCAGATCGCGATCCGAGCAGGCGGGGGACGAGCCCGGTTTCCATTCCGGGCGAAGCGCCTTGATGGCTTGCTCCGCGGCGTGCTCGGAGGGAGCCACCACGCCGACGAAATCGCCGTCCCGGACAACCTTCACACCGGGCATCGCCTCGGCGGCCGAGCTGTCCATGCTGGCCAGACTGGCGCCGAGCGCCGGCGGGCGCAATACCTTGCCACGGAGCATCCCCGGCCGCTCCTGGTCGGTCGTGTAGCGATGCCGGCCGGTCACGAACGAGCGGCCGTCGACCTTCGGCACCGACTGCCCGGCGACCTTCCACTCCGTGGCCGGCATGACGGCCGCGTCTTCACCGATGGTCTCCACGAGCTTGCGGCCGTGTGTCAGCTCACCGAAGCCGGCACTTCGTCCGCTTGCCGGATGTGCCACCTTGCCGCCGGCCAGCTCGAGCGCTGAGCGGTCCACGTTCCAGGTTTCGGCGGCCAGCTTGAGCAGCACGCTCCGCGCCGCGGCCGCGGCCCGCCGCAGTTGCGGCACCATCGTTGGTGTGGTCCGGCTGCCGAAGGTGCCCATGTCGTAGGGAACGTGATCGGTGTCGCCCATGAGCATCCGGACCGAGTCGATCGGTAGGCGCAGCTCGTCCGCCACGGCCTGGGTCAGCGAGGTGCGGGCGTTCTGGCCAACCTCGACCTTGCCGGTCGCGGCCGTCACGACGCCGTCCTCGCCGATATGGAGCCAGGCGTCGATCTGCCGCGGAACCTCCCCACCCCCGCGCTGCGGGCCTCCGCCCCCGCGACGCCCGGGACGGCCAGACTCCTGAGCCTCGTCGTCCCGGCCCAGGCAGAGCACCAGCAAGCCGCCGCCGAGGACCTTCAGAAAATCGCGCCGGCCCAGGTTGAAGTCCCAGCCCGGCTCGCGGAATTCATAACGCTCCGGTTCCAGCGCCAGTTCCTGCTCCAGGCCCGGTTCCAGCTCCTGGATGCCAGCCGCCTCGGGAGTGGCGGCTCCATCGTGTGCAATACGTGGATTCATCGGCTGGCCTCCTTCTTCATGAACCCGGCGGCCTGGCGAATCGCCGCGATGATCCGGGGATACGTGCCGCACCGGCAGACGTTGCCATGCATCGCCTCGACGATTTCCGGCTCGGTGGGATCGGAGTGGCTGGAGAGCAGCCCCACGCCGGCCATGATCATGCCGGGCGTGCAGTAGGCACACTGGAACGCGCCCTGGTCAAGGAAGGCTTGCTGGAGCGGATGCAGCCGGCCGTTCTGCTCCAGGCCCTCGATGGTGGTGATCGACCGGCCGGCGGCGGCCGACATCCGGGTGGTGCAGGAGTGCGCCGGCAGGCCGTCGATGAGCACCGTGCACGCGCCACACTTGCCCTCGCCACAGCCGTATTTCGACCCCGTCAATTGCAGGTCGTCACGCAGCACGCTGAGCAGGCTTCTCTCAGCTTCGGCGTCCACGGGACAGGTCCGTCCGTTGACCTTCAACTCGGTCACTCGCTTGGCCATTGGCTTGCTCACAGTGCCCAGCCCGGGCGATAGTCGCGCTCGATGTAAAGATCGTCCTGCGCACCGCTCGTGACCTTCATGGCGGCCGCATCCCAGGTGATCGGCCGCCCCGCGCGGAGAGCGACGTTGCCCAGGAGGACCAGTTCGGTCAACTTCGAGGCATAGTCGAAGTTCGTGCCCGTCGGCTTGCCCGTCTTGCAGGCTTCAATCCACTCGGCGTGATGGCCGGGCGAGCGCGGGAGCGTCGCCCTGGGCGGGGCGTAGCCGCCGAACTGCGCCTCGGGCAGCAGCCGGTAGCCGCGGCCGCGATCGCCGCCGACCAGCAGCCGTCCCTTCTCGCCCACGAAGAGGCTGCCGTTGGCATCCTTCCCCGGCACGTGCCCGTCGAACAGTTCGGCCGGAGGAAGCTTGCCGCCGTCGTACCAGAAGAGCTTGAGCGCCGGTCGGTTACCGCGTGCCGCGAATTCGTAGCGGACGATCGACCATGCGGGAGCGGTTTCCGGATGCGGCGAGATCGGCGGGCTCTCCGCCTCGATCGCGTGAGGATCGATCAGGTCGATGCCCAGAATGCCGCATCGATGATGTGGCAACCCATGTCGCCGAGGGCGCCGGTGCCGAAATCCCACCAGCCGCGCCACTTGAAAGGATGGTAGGCCGGGTTGTAGGCCCGTTCGGGCGCGGGGCCAAGCCAGAGGTCCCAGTGCAGCGCCGGGGGACGGGCGGGCGATCGGCGGGACGGTCGATCCCCTGCGGCCAGATCGGGCGGTTGGACCAGGCGTGGACCTCGCGCACCGGCCCGATCGCGCCGGCCTGGATCGCCTCCACGACGCGGCGCGTGCCTTCGCTGGAGTGCCCCGTGTTGCCCATCTGGGTTGCCACCTTGTGCCGCCGGGCCGTCTCGGCCAGCACCCGCGCCTCGTGGATCGAGTGCACCAGCGGCTTCTCGCAGTAGACGTGCTTGCCCAGCTCCATGGCCGACTTCGCAACCACCGCGTGCGTATGATCGGGCGTGCTCACCACCACGGCGTCGATCCGGCCGTGCAGCTCATCGAGCATCTTGCGGAAGTCATGGAAGGTTCGGGCACCGGGGCTGGTCTTCGCCGCTTCACGCAGACTGTTCTCGTCCACGTCGCAGAGCGCGACGATGGTGTTGCCGGCGGCGACCGTTCTGTGGTTATCCGCGCCCTGGCCGCCCACGCCCACCAGGGCGATGTTGAGTTTGTCGGGGAGGTTCCTGGCCCTGACGATGGTGGGCATGGCCAGCGCGGAGAGGGCACAGCCGGCCGCGGCCTGTGCAAAGCCGCGCCGCGTCGTCGCGGCGAGTTGCCGTCTCTCCTCCGCAATGAGTGGGGCACGCATGGACGAAGCCTCCCGTGAAAAGGAAAGCGTGTGTCGCGGGTGCGAACCGGGCGAGGGAACTCTCCTAGCATGGACCAGCCGGAGCATCGCTGCAAGGGGCTCACTCCCGTCCGATCCTGTAAAGATGCACGTCATAGGCCCGAAAGTCATCCTCGAACCGGCCCTCCTTGACGTGGACGCGCCGTCCCTCGCCCAGCACCTCGGCGGCCGCCTGCGACGGCAGTCCGCGGATCTCGAACGCGCCCCGGCACGGGGCGTTGCGCATGCCGACGGCGAAGACGTACGTCGTGCCGTCCTGCTGCCGCACCGTCAGATCAATGGGAACCTCGGGGTTCGACGGGCGCACCCGCGCCACGCCCGGTACCTGCGGCCTGTTCAGAACCGGGGCGAGCTCGCGGATCTGGCCATTGATCGCCGTGACCGCGGCCAGCATCTCGGGGTCGTCCAGCAGCGCGTGCTCGTTGAAGCTGGGCTGGAACTGGTGCACGAAGTAGATCAGCCCGCGCGAGCCATGCACGAGCGACATCCAGACCTCGGCCCGCACCTGGTGGGGCGTGGCCCTGGCCTTCGGGTTGCTGATGTGCGTGCACTCGATGCAGTTCCAGACGCGTTGCCGCGGACCGGTCCAGCGCGCAAGCCGGTCCAGCCCCCTGGCCACGTACCACAGACGCTCATCGCCGTCGGAACGCTCAAGGCCCGCGACGGGGTAGACGTCGAACGAGACGATGTCGGCGCCCCGCACATACTTCGGATAGTCGTCGAGGCTGGCACCCGGGCCGCGGCCTTTCCAGTCATCGTTGGCGACCCCCTGCCCCAGGTTGAGCATGATCGGCCGGGTCGGGTCCGCGGCGCGCATGGCCTGGTATTCCGCCACGATCCGCGCGGGGGGAACCGGCGGGCCATAACTCCGCTTGCCGGTGGACCGATCCACAATCTCCTGGGCGTTGTCGGGCTCGTCCCCGTGCATCCAGCCCACGATGATCAGGTCATCCCGGTGCGACAGCCCGACCCGGCTCTGCTCGCAGATCACCGGCATGCCCGCGGCGCGGAGGGTTTTCAACTGGGCCTCGGTCGGCCCTTTCCAGAGCGCGACATAGAGGTTGACCCCGGCAGCCTTGTACTTCGCGGCCTGGGCCGGATCCTGCAACCAGACGGCGATCGGAAAGAGCGCGGAGTCGGCGAGGGGATTCGCCGCGGCGGACGTGGGCCCATCGCTTGCCGCCGACACACCGCCCGCGGCGCAAAGACACCAGCACCAGCCGAGACCTGCCACCAAAGCCAGACGAATGCGAGGGACTCTCATGGTCGTTGTTCCTCCGGTTCACTCACTGGATGATAACCACGGCCCGTGCCAGTCTCGAGAGGATCGCAACAATCGCGTTCCCGTGACCTCGCCCCTTCATGAAGAGGTTACTACACCACCTCCCGCACACCCCGACACATGGCGGCGCGACGATCCGGACCGTCGAGGCAAGGACCGGAGAACTTGCGCGGTCCCGTTCACTGTCGGTCCACGACCGGGCGAACCTCCGCCTGCGTAGCCTCAGCACCGTGGCGCGCGCCCACTCCCGACTCGTCCGCCTGGACCACGCTTGAAGGGCGTTCCAATTTGGGTTCCTTCTGGTCTCCGGTTTCGCTCTGTAACGGCTGTATCCTCCTTGCCACGCTCAACTTGCATCGCCAGATCATTGGCTTCGTTCAAGATACTCTGAGAAACTCGTGAAGCACCACCCGTAGGGTGGGTCAGCGCAGCGCAACCCACCGGCTTGCAAACCTTTGCGTGCGGTGAGATACCCCTCTTCATGCTTGTCATCGTCTCCTTACTTCCCATTCCCGGGCGATCTGTAGCCATTCCCGGCTGTTCCCCTCCATTCGCATCCTGCCCGAGGCGCGTGCCCGATTGGCTTCCTTCTGGCCGCCGGTCGCGCTCCGCTACGGCTGTATCCTCCTTGCCACTCTCAACTTGCATCGCCAAAACATTGGCTTCGTTCAAGACACTCCGAGAAACTCGTGGTGAACCACCCGTAGGGTGGGTCAGCGCAGCGCAACCCACCTTCTTGCAGACCTTTGCGTGCGGCGAGATGCCCCCTCTCGACGCCATCCCGGAATCATCCCCTTCATTCCGGCCATTGCGCGATTCATCGTGTGGTTGACGTGCGTCCGGCTCGGGCGCGGGGCCGACCTGCGGCTCATGGACAACCGGCATGGGGAGGCGGTCGGCTTCGTTGTTGTTGTCGGCGCCGAGCTCGGCTTTTTGCAGCTTCGACAGCGTGGTCAGCGTACGCAGCAGCTCCCGGGTCAGCGCACCCTGGTGCCGGCGCAGGACCGCAAGGGCCTTGCTGGCGGCGAAGACCGCGCGGTCGGGCTCGGCGTCGGCTTCCATCTGCTCCAGGTCCTCGTGCTCGCCGAGCCGCGCTTCCAGCCGGTGGATCGCCTCGTCCACGATCGAGCTGAGGACCTCCCAGCCCTCTTTCGCGTTCGCCGGCGGGCGCGAGAGCGCCGCCACGGCATCGCGCCGCTGAAGTAGGGGCCGGAGCTGGCTTTCATGTTGCGGAACAGCTCCCAGAGCTCGCGGCCCTGGCCCGGGTCGATCGCGTCGACGGCCTGGAACACGCGGTTGGCGGCCGGGTCGATCATGCCTTCCAGGAAGCTCTTGCCCATGAGTCGCAGGAACCGGTAGTGGTCGGTCTCGCTCCAGGCGGCCCGCACGTCGATGAGGTTGCGGAACTCGGACCACCGCGCCAGCAGCCAGCGGCAGCCCTCGGGGAGCTGCTCGAGCCGGGCGAGGAAGACGGCGGGCATGTCGTCGTAGTACTCGGCCTTGCCGAACCGCTCACGCGGGTCGAGGGTGTCCAGCAGCTTGCGGCCCAGGATGTGAGCCTGCTTCAGCCGCGTGGCCTCGTCGCGGTCGCGCTGGCGGTGCACGCGAGCCGCGAGGTAAGCCGTCTCGGCCCGCTCGGCGCGGTCGATCTGCCAGTCGAGGCGTGCGGCATGGCCGACCAGGGTGCGTTCGACGTCGTTGCGCGGCACGAGTTCGAACGTCCACTGCAAGATCCGTTCGGCGAGCTCCTTCGGATCTTCCTGTGGCAGGAAGGGGATGGCGATGCGGGCGTTGGCGCCATGCCTCAGCGCGTTGAGCCGTGCGCGGGCCTTGCCCTGGTCGCTCTTCGGCCCCGTGCTTTTTGCGGCGTTGCGGCGGTTGGCCGAGATCTGGGCTGTACTGGCCACGGTGTTGCTTTCTTTATTGGTGGTGCAGGACTTCTGTGCGGTGCGCAGAGCGGCCCTGGCCGGCGGTTCACCTGAGGAGCGGCCTCCTCGGCAAGCCGCGGCCGATGCGCCGGGATCTGCCGTCTATCTATGAGGATCCGACCGAAACCGCCAAAAATCGGAGGAATCCGGGGGAATTTTTGATTTTCCCCCCCAGCCGTCGGGCAGGTGTATTCGTACGGCAGGCGATGCTTGCGTGCCGGGGCGTGCACCTGGCCTGCGATAGGATGTCTTGCAGTCGCTCCATCCGGTGCGATGTGGACATCGCCGCGTCGGTTTCCGCCCGAGCCCGTGCCGCGGATTGGTGCGTCGTCGCCGCGCTGGACACACCCGCCACACCTGGAGCCCGCGACGCACGCCACCGTGCGCGAGCGTGATGGACTCTGCGGGCATCGTCCCAGGACGTCGTACGGCGGGTGCGGTTCGGCGCACGGCCACGTGCGTAAGCACGTGGTTTTCACGGGCGCAGCCCCCAACCTCGGGCGTGAGCCCGACCAGAATCCAGCGTTTAGCCCGACCTGCACCGCGCCGCATCGCACGCATCGCCACGCCGTCGTCGACATCTCACCGCGCCGCGCAGCCGCCCAGGTTCGCCCGGCCTTGTCCTTCTTTCATCGAAAGAGTGCGTTGTCTATCCTCTTGTCGTCCTGTCTATCCTCTTGTCCTTTATCCTTGCTCCTGGACGCCGTCCGGCAACTATCCCCAAATTGCGACCTCGGATAGCATGAAGATGGAATCGCAACATTCCACGGAGTTCAAACCATGGCCGGACCGTTCCCTGGAATGGACCCGTATATCGAATCGCAAGGCAACTGGCAGGATTTCCACAACCGGCTCATCACCGAGATGTGCAATTTCCTGGGAGTTCGCCTGCCCGACGAATACGTCGTGCGCGTCGATGAGTCGATTGAAATCACTGGTTCCGATCTGAACCCAGAAACCTCCTACCGTCCCGACGTGCTGGTC
This sequence comes from uncultured Planctomycetaceae bacterium, assembly GCA_963833985.1. Taxonomy (GTDB): domain Bacteria; phylum Planctomycetota; class Planctomycetia; order Isosphaerales; family Isosphaeraceae; genus Aquisphaera. The sequence goes on along the minus strand of CAWIAD010000002.1, from coordinate 1,692,874 downwards.
GCCAGGCACGACCGGCCGGAATCGCAAGAACGGTCCGGCTCCCTCGGTTCCGGCATGGCGGCCATCGAGCCAGTCTTCAACGAGGTGCTCGAGCGCGATCCGGAAGAGGTTCGCCACACCTGGGTCGAGATCAGGCGCTTGCCCGAGCTGGAGCTGGTGACCGTCATCGAGCTACTGTCACCGGGAAATAAGTCCTGGCCGGGCCGGCCCAGCTATCTGGCGAAGCGCGAGGAGCTCCATGCGCAGAAGATCAACCTGGTGGAGATCGACCTGCTCCTGGGAGGACAACCGTTGCCCATGAAAGAGCGCCTGGATTTCGGCCGCTACTACGTCATCGTGGCTCGAGGCGCCCGCTTGCCAGTCGCCGCCGTGTACCGATGGTCGCTCCACGACCGGCTGCCCACTCTACCCATTCCCCTGCGCCCTCCGACCCCCGATGTCGAGATGGACCTGAGCGAGCTTGTGACCCGGGTGTACGACCTGGGCCGTTATCGCCGGACGCTGCATCACGACCGCCCCTTGCCGGATGACTTGCCGCTCTCCCCCGAGGAACGCGAGTGGGTGCTCAAGCTGAACCAGACAAGATGCGACCACGCCTGATCGCTTCGGTCACAAATCACCCCGGAGAGCCCATGAAAATGGGGCGCCGTACCATCGCCATATCCGCCTTCTGGTGGACGGCTCTGGCGGCATTCGTCGCGCGTCCCTTGGGCTCGACTCCTGTACTCGGCCGGCATGGCTCATTCCGGGAACCAGCCGCGGGCGGTTTGACGGTCAAAGGTAGCGGGGAGGCTCGCAGGTGACGGCCACGGGCTGCGCGCCGACCTCGATCCCTCCCAGCTTCGGCTCCCAGACCCAGGTCCAGCGCATGAATTCGCTTCTGGCCAGCAGTACGCGGTCGAGCACCTCGGTGCGGCGGTCTTTCACCCAGCCGCCGTACTTGTTGGTGTACTGCCAGACCTCGTGCCGCACCGTCGCGACGGGTGCGCCGAACTCCGCGTCGTAGCTCGTCGGCTTGTCGCGCACCAGTTGCATGAGGATGCGCACCTGCTTGTCATCGCCGGCCAGGAACAACGGTGTCACCTTGTTCTCGTAGTGCTGAGACTTCGCAATGTGCTTGATGATCCAGTCGCGCGTCTCGTCCTCCGGAGGGGCCGCGGCCGGGGCCAGGAACGGGTCGAACTCGTTGATCGGCGGATAACGGAACCCCTCGACACGTACTCGCTCTGCCCCAAGGACGACCAGGTCGTAGTGACCGGCAGGCAGGTTCCGGAAGACCCACTTCCCCGCGCCCACGCGGACGGCCCGGGCGTCCAGCCTGGGCTCGGTAATCTTTGCCTTCGGATCGACAGGGAAGCGGGCCTTGCCGTCCTCGTCCCAGCGCTGGACCGCGCCCACGCTGGTCGCGTCGAAGGCCCTGCCGAGCTCAACGGTGAGGTCGCCGGCGCGGGCGGCCGGCACGGGGAGGCACAAGGCAAGAACCAGGATGCGCTGAAAAGCCAGAATCTTCATCACGGTTTTCCCTTCGCGCTGGCAGGCTTCCGGCCAGGGGTTTCGAGCCGCTTCCTGGCCTCGCCGACCAGCGGGCTGCCGGGATAGTCCTTGAGCAGCGATTGATAGCCCGCCCGGGCACGATCGGCATGTCCAAGCTTCTCCTCGGACTCGGCGGCCAGGTAGACGAGGCGGTCGGCATAGGGCGAGTCCGGATTGATCGCCAGCAGGTCTCCGGCCAGCGCGATGGCCTGTGGCCACCTGCCGCGACTGAACCAGTAACGCGCCTGAAGGAAGGTGAGATAGCCTTCCACCTTGTCGATCGGGTATTCGTCCTGCCAGCGGCCCAGCTCGATCCGGGCCCGGTCGAGTGCCCTGTCGCGCAGGAACTCCTCGGTGGACCGGCTGTGAGCACCGCGCCATGCGTCCTGCACCACCGCACTCTTGTGCCGCTCGCGGGCGGCCATGGCGCGGCGGTAGGCGGCCAGCGCCGAGGACCTGTCTCCCTTCCGCGCGTACCAGTCGCCCCAGACACGCTGGAGCTGGCTGGTGAGTGCGGGCTCGTCCAGGGTTTGCAGGTGGTTGGTGGCGGCCTCGAGCAGCGTCTTGGCCGGGCCCGGCTGGTTCAGCACCGAGAGTGCCAGGTCCGCCGCCTCGATCTCGCATTCGGCCTTCCAGGCACCGGGGCGGAGCGCATCGGCGGCGGCCTTCCAGAAATGGAAAGAGCGTGCGGCATCATCGAGCTGGACGCGGAGCAGGCCGCCCACCAGCCGGACCGCCGCCAGGGCAGCCGGAGCGTCGGTCGCTTCACGGCCCTCCAGCAAGCCGGTCTCGCCGACCCTCGCGGCGCGATCGAATTGACCTCCCTGTTCGAGCGCCCGCGCGAGCTGCAAGAGCCCGTCCGGGTCGAGCTTCACGGGATCGTACGTACCCAGGATTGTCAGGTAGGCAGCAAGCTGGTCCCCGGGATGCTGCTGGTCGGCGAAGACCAGAGCCCGGTGAATCGGCACGCGGTTGGCCGCGGCCTGCGCGTCGGTCTCGCCGGCGGCCTTCATGGTCACCTGGTACAGCCCCGGCCGCAGGTAAATGTGCACCGGGTCGGCCAGCGTGCTGGTCTGGCCGTCGCCGAAGTCCCAGTGCAGCCTGGGCCGTGCTGGAGCGGACCGCGCCCAGACCGAGCGGAACTGCACGCGCACCAGCGGCGTCTCGCTGTCGTCCAGTGCGACCTCGCCGGCAACGTCGACCGTGTATTCGTGGGCGTGCATTACCGGTGTTGCCGGGAACTGTGCGATGGCCTGGGAGCCAAACGCCTCCGCCGGGATCGCCTCCGGCCGGGCGGCTCCAGGTGGCTGCCAGGCCGCCACCATGCAGGTTTCGCCACCCGAGACGCCGTGCCAGTACTCGAACTCGTGCGGGCCGGAAGCGACCTCGATCTCGCCCCGGTGCCGCGCGTCGTGACTGGGACCGTGCCAGCCGGGGGCAGCGACGACGGCCTTGCCGTCGATCAGGAGGAAGCTGCAATCCTGGCTGGAAGTGAAGAACAGGTACCGACCCGGGCGATGGATTTGCAGCTTTCCCTGGTAATGGCTGAGGAACGGGACGGGATCGGGGCAGAACGGATTGAAGCGGTGAAAGACTGCCGGCACGAAGGCGCTGCCGAAGGGCTCGGCGGCATGGAACGTCGCCTGGACTTCTTCCAGATGATTGAAATTGCAGTTGCTCCAGTGGCGGGTCTCGAGCAACAGGCCCGCCGCGCTGGTCCAGGGCGGAGCTGGCGCGTTTGTGTCCTTGCCGCCGTAGCAGATCCTGTACAGGTGCTGCCGCGCGGCCGTCTGGAAGGCGAGCCGGCAGAAATCTCCGGGGCCCTGCTGGAGGATCCTCCAGGGAACGGGGTTGCCGTGGCCGTCCTGAACCGCCAGGTTGCCGCCCCTGGCCGACAGCTCGCCCTGGGTGAAGAATTCGGTCATCACGATGGCCGGCAGCGCGGATCCCTGGGGGAACTGCACCCTGCGCTGAAGCGGCGGACCACCGGCCGGCTCCGGGTGCTGCTGCGCCTCCTGTCCGGCGGCTGCCATCGGTCCCTGGCCAGCCGACAGGGCCAGGACGGCGAACACGACTGTGCGGAGACGAGCGGTGTGCATCGGTTGCACCCTGGAAGCGGAAGCGCGCGAGGCGGCACGCGCGGGTCGCTGCGCCGCGAGAATCGGCGGACCGCCACGTACGATTATCCCAGGAATAAGGTAGGATAGAAACGAAGAAGGTCACGAATCTCCGGGCTTCCAGGGAGTTATCGCAGGCCGCCCGAGGGCCGCTCCCGCCCGGAATTCCGGTCCACGACCATCCCCGTGCCGCGGACAACGCCGTCCGCGGCCAGCGAATTCTCGACCAGGAGCCGTTTGGAATGTCCAGCCAGACCCAGCCCGCTCCGGCGCCCGCCAGGACCAGCCCCGAAGAGGCCGTGCAGCGCGTGCAACGCGCCGGAGAGCTGCTCCGCCGCGAGGTGCACAAGGTGATCATTGGCCAGGAGCAGATGATCGAGGAGATGCTCATCTGCCTGCTGGCCCGCGGACATTGCCTGACCATCGGCGTGCCGGGCCTGGCCAAGACCTTGACCGTGGCCACTCTGGCCCGCGCCTTGCACCTGAAGTTCAGCCGCATCCAGTTCACGCCCGACCTCATGCCCAGCGACATCACCGGCACCGAGATCATCGAGGAAGATGCCACCACAGGCAAGCGCGGCTTCCGGTTCGTGAACGGGCCGATCTTCGCCAACATCGTCCTGGCCGACGAGATCAACCGCACTCCGCCCAAGACCCAGGCCGCGCTCTTGCAGGCCATGCAGGAATACCAGGTGACCGCCGGCAACAGCACCTACGAGCTGGAGCCGCCGTTCTTCGTCATGGCCACGCAGAACCCGATCGAGCAGGAAGGCACCTACCCGCTCCCCGAGGCCCAGCTCGACCGCTTCATGCTTTCCATCAACATCGGCTATCCCACTCGCGACGAGGAGCGCCGCATCGTCACGGCCACGACGCAGGCCACCAGCGAGGAGATCCGGCCCATCCTCTCGGGCCGCGACCTGCTCTGGATCCAGCAACTGGTGCGCGAGATCCCCGCCAGCGAGCACATGGTGGACTACGCCGTGGACCTGGTGCGCGCCACCCGGCCGAAGGAGCCCGTGCGCTCGACTTCGTGAAGAACTGGCTGGCCTGGGCGCCGGTCCCCGCGCGGCCCAGTACCTGATCCTCGCCTCCAAGGCACGCGCCATCCTGCACGGTCGTCTGGCGGTGAGCGCGGGGGACATCCGTGCCGTGCTGCGGCCCGTGCTGCGGCATCGCATCTTCACGAACTTCAACGCCGATGCCGAGGGCGTGGACGCCGACCAGATCATCGACAGGATCCAGCAGACCGTACCCGAACCCGCCTATGGAGAGCCGGCCGGCGGCGACGGCAGCCCGCGCAAGGGCGGCTCTTCCAGGGCCAAGCATTCCTGAGCCGAAGCGAGCCGTCCGGCCAGGCAATGGGGCCGCTCACGCGGTCAGCGGCCCTCGGGAGCGGGGGTGGCCAGGCGTCCGATCTTCGTCCGCAGGAAGCTCGCGCAGCCGGGCACCTGTGCCGGGCTGAGACCGTGCAGCAAAAGCGGCCCCGGGAACCCGACGCGGTGCAACAGGGCCACATAATAGTCGTAGTCCAGCTTGCCGTGGCCGGCCGGCAAGTGCCCTGCGTCGCCGTCGTGGTCCAGGTCCTTCGCGTGCGCCAGGACGATGTCCTTGCCGACCAGCTCGAACGCCTCGTCGAGGATCTCTCTCATCCGCGGCAACTCCCCGGCATGGAACAGGTTGGCCGCGTCCATCGTCACTTTCAATGAAGGCGAGCCGATCTCGTCCAGCAGCCTGCGCGCCTGCCGCGCCGAGTTCACCACGTTGTTCACCTCGGGCTCGAACGCCAAAACCACGCGTGCCTGCCCGGCGATGTCGGCCGCCTCGCGAACGCAGGCGACCATGTCGCGCCAGGCTTCCGGCCGCTGGTTGTCAGGATGGTTCCCCCACATGCTGCTCCTGTTGCGCGTGCCCGTGCAGATGTGAATCTTCGATGTACCGATCCGCGGGCAGGCCTCGGCGATGACCCGCAGCGCGCGCAGGCCGGCCTGGCGATGTGCGGGATCGGGATGGCTCATGTTGAAGGTGCCCTGCACGGAAGCGATCGTGATTCCACGATCGGCCGCCTGCCGGCGGATGCGTTCGGCAACTTCCGGCGGGAGGGCCTGGGGCATGTCGGGCAAACCGGCGCAGTCGAAGCTGAGCTGCACGCAATCGAGGCCGCTCGCCTTGACCGCATCAAGGCGATCCGCCAGAGTCCCGCGGCCGAACGTCCCGAGCAGGATGCCGATCCGGATGGGCGCGGACTGCGCAGCAACTGGCTCGCTGGAGCCGGGCCAATCGGCCGGCCGCGCAGCCCCTGACCCTGATGCGGCCGGCAACGATCTCCAGCCGGACATGACTGCACCCAGAGCGGCCGCCCGTGCGGCAAGGGTCAAGAACCGACGACGTGTGACCGGTCTTTTGCGCGATCTCATGCAACGGAACCTCCCCGGGCAGTTCAGGATCCGCGGTCGAACGATCCAGGATCGATCGATCGTACACCCCAATACCGTTGAAATAGGGATAAGTTGAGTGCAGGCATAGGTTTGTCCCTCGTTCCCACGCTCCGCGCTTGTCATTCCCGCGAATGTGTTAACATGGTTGGCTGGATTCTACCAGCATGGTCATGGATGGAGCCAACTATGTTCACAGGGATGTCAGTCCACCAATCCCCGCCCGCCCAATGGGCTCGGATGCAGTTCGACGGGATCAGGCTCGGCCATTGCACCAGGAGGAATCGCCTCATGGCGTTTGCGGAGGCCCTCGCTGAGCAACCCGGGAAGATGATCCCCGAGTTGTTCACCCGCAAGTACGACATCAACGCGACCTATGACCTCCTCGACGAACGCGAGGTGGTCCCCGATGCGATCCAGGCGACTCACCGCCGACTGGTGATGGCCGAACTCCGCAAACCGGGGCGATATCTCCTCATCGAAGACACCACGTTTCCCTCGTTCTCTCATCGCAAGCAGCCAATACCCGGGCTTGGGCCGATTGATGACTCGGAGCCGGGACAGCAGGGCTTTCTCCTCCACTCCATCCTTGCGATGCGTGCCGACTCGTCGCCCGTACCTGATGCGAGCGGTCGTCGGCCCCCGGTCACGATCTTGGGGCTCGCCGACCAGCAATACCTCATCCGCATCCCGCGGGATCCCGACACGCCGAAACAGGCCGGATCGCGGCAACGGCAGATCCGGGATCGAGAGTCGGATCGCTGGCTCGAGTCGGGCAAGCGGATTGGCCCGGCACCAGAGAACCCGGAGGTCCGCTGGGTGCGCGTTGCCGATCGAGAAGCAGATATTCATGAGTACATGGAGTCCTGTCGCGCGGCAGGCCACGGTTTCGTGATCCGGGTCAGTCAAAATCGCATTCTGCTCAATCCGGCCGATGGTAAGCGGCTCGGGCTGGTCTTCGACCACATCGTGGGCGTGGCGCCCGTGGGGGGAATGTATCTGGACCTGCGTGGCCGCGATGGTAAGGCCGCGCGCGCGCGAAGCTCCTGATCAGTTGTGGTCCGGTGCGCGTGCGGGCACCCGAGCGTGCGGGCCGCGCGGCCGGCACGGGCGAGCCGATCGACGGCTGGTTCGTGCGGGTCTGGGAGCAAGACCCGCCTGAAGGCGTCGCGCCGCTGGAATGGGTGCTCTACACGGACAGCCCGACTGAGAGCTTCAGCGCTGCGATCATGGTGGTGATGGACTACGGCACACGCTTTCTGATCGAGGAGTTTCACAAGGGCCTCAAGACGGGCATGAAGGCTGAGGATTTGCAGCTGGAGCGGGGCAACCGATTGTTCGCTGCGATCGCCGTGATGAGCGTGGTGGCGCTTCGGCTGCTGGATCTGCGCGAGCTCGGCAAGGGCTTCCCGGGAGCTCCCGCGGCAAGCACTGGCCTGGAGGAGCCCGAGCTGGAGGTGCTCGGTCTGGCGGTCGAGCGTGAACTCAAGACCGTGGCAGACGTGTTGCTTGCCCTGGGGCGGCTCGGTGGGCATATGAACCGGCGACGAGACGGGATGCCCGGCTGGATCACGCTCTGGCGCGGCATGAAGGTGCTCCGGCTGCTGGTAAGGGGAGCAAAGCTTGAGCGCGCGAGAATCAATGCACATGTACACTACTAATTGCATATACATGGATGCAGTTTTCCGGGAATGACAAGCGCGGAGCGTGGGGACGAGGGACAAACTTATGCCTGCAATCAACTTATCGCTATTTCAACGGTATTGGGCCCATGGCCAGGGGGTCAACGTAAGTGGGGAAACGCCTGGCGCAGGTGATCGCGGAACCGCCTGAGCACCGGCTGCATCGCCTCTCTGGATACGAGGTTGGTCAGCTCGCGCGGGTCGTCGAGCCGGTCGAAGAGCTGCTCGCCGCCATCACGCTGGTTGCGGATGTACACGAATTGTTCTTCGGCCAGGGCGATGAGCGGGCCGCGATGCGCCGGGGATCTGCCCTGGTTCGGGTCGCTCGGATTCGGGCTCAGAAGCTCCGAGAACGCGGGTTCCGGGTCGTCCTGTCCAGGGCTCGGCACGCCCCGGGTCCAGAGACTCGCCAGCGAGCGGGCGGGGAACGGCTGGCCCTGCTCCAGCCCGAGCACATCGGCCACCGTGGCCGGCACCTGCCGCAGGCTGACGGGCTGGGGCACCACGGCCGCTGCCGCGCGGCCTGCCGGCGGCACGATCAGCAAAGGCACGTGGATCTCCGTGGCAAAGAGGCTCTCGCCATGCAAGAACAGACCATGCTCGCCCAGTCCCTCTCCGTGGTCCGAGGTGATCACGATCCACGTGGATTCGAGCGTGCCGCGCCGCGCTAGCTCATCGAACAGCTCGCCCAGGCGCCTGTCCAGGTAAGCGATGCAACTGTCATAACAGTCAGCCGCCAGGTTCACATAGGAACGTGGCAGCTTCGATTTATCCAGGAACGGCCAGAGATCGTTCACGAGGCTCAGCTCGTCGTCGGTCTGGGGCTTGCGGCCGAACACATAGCTCCCCGCCGGAGGCAGCTCATAAGGTGCGTGGGCATCCAGGTAGTTGAGAAAGGCGAAGAAGGGACGATCCGGCTGCTTCCGCCGGTCCAGCCACGTCAAGAAGCTGTGGTTGACGCGCTCCGCGTCCTTGCGGATCCCGTAGCACGACCAGCGCGTGAGCAGCCCCTGGATGGAGTGGATGGGGCCGCTCGGGTGGTACGAGGCGAGCTCCGAGAAGGCCGTGAAGAACTCGCGGAACACCAACGACATGCGGAGCGGACTGAGCCACTCGTCCACGTAGTCCTCGTAGTGCGCGAATCCGCGATCGAGCCGGGTGTCGTAGGAGCAATACTGCGTGTTCGCCACGAAACCGGCGGTGGCGTAGCCGTGGTCCGCGAGGTATTCCGCGAGCGTGAGAGACTCGTTGCGGATTGGCGAGAGCCAGGTGACGCCAAGCTCGTGGGGCCAGCGGCCCGTGAACAGGCTGGCGTGCGAGGCCAGGGTCCAGGGGGCCGTCGCCCGGGCCGCATCAAAGCGGATCCCGCGGCGGGCCAGGCGCTCGAGCACCGGCGTGGTGGGACGGCGATAGCCATGGAGACTCAAATGATCCTGGCGAACCGTGTCCAGGACGATGAGCAGCACATTGGCCGCGCCGGCCGGCGGTAAGGCGCGGGCCTGCTCGCGGCGCTCCTTGATCCAGTCGCTCGCAACGACCGACCCCGCCAGCAGCACGATCACCGCGGCCTGCAAGAAAAAGCCCCAGATGAACGCCGCACGCAGGCGCTGCGCGTGGGCCTGGAGCAAGGGGACCGTCCGGACGGCGATTCCCAGGCTCAGGAGAAACCAGGCCTCGGGGAAGATGTTGGGGACGGCGACCGCGAGTGCGGGCAGCAGCGCCAGGGCCAGCAGGAACCGGGGGCAGAGCCAGCTCCCCAGCTTTGGCCAGACCTTGGCCAGCAGGGCCAGCACGAGGCCGACCCCCAGGAAGAGCACGACGTTGGCCAGCGGCGTGAGCCAGACGAAGTGCCGGCTCACCAGGTAAAGGCGGCCGGTCGGGGAAATGGACCGGAAGAGGACCCGGATGGCGACTTCCAGCAGCCCGGCGGCCATGCCCAGCCAGACCGCCAGGGCGAGCACGCTGAGGACGCTCAGGCCGCGACCCGCGGGCGCCGTTGTCTGCTGCTTCGCCTGGACATGAGCCGCGGACATGGCCGTCACTCGATCCTCCGCGGCCGCGCCGCGCCCGCACCAGCACCGCGGGGGCTGGAAACCGGCATCGGGGCGGTCCCCTCGACGGCCCTCACGGCGTCCGCGGCGTTCCTGCGGATGCCTGCGTCCGGGTCATGCTCCGCCAGCCTGCGAAGAGTCTCCAGGGCCGGCCGGGCAGCGCTGCCAATATGGCCAAGCGCCACCACCGCCCGGCCGCGAAGCTCTGCCGCCGGGGATTCGAGCGCCGTGGCCAGTTCCGGAATCGCGGGCAAAAGCGCCGTGTGCAGTTCGGAGTCGCCCCCGGCGTGCGTGGCCTGGGCAGCCAGCGCCGCCAGGGCGGCCTGGCGGTCGTCCTCGTTGAGCCCCGGCCGCGCCAGCTCGCCGAGCAGCAGCCCCACGATCCGGGCGCGGTGAATACCGATAGAGCCAAGCCGGCCCAGCACTCCCCGGCGGACCCCGGGGTCGTCGCTCTCGAGCCCGACGAGGTAGGGCCCGATGGCCGGTTCAATGGCCTTCAGCAGCTCGGCGTCGCGGTTCAGATCGGAGAAGGCGGTAATCCGCCCCAGGATCTCGAAGGCTCGAGCCCGGCGCTCGGCGCCATCGGACGTGACCGCCTTCTGGAGCGCGGGGACCGCGCTGGCAAGCGTTGCCCGCAGTCCCGTAAGGTCGCCCCTGAGGCGGCCAAACTCGGCCCGATCGGAAACCTGCTGGAGATGCTCGTCCAGGGCCGTCGCCACGTTCTGGCACTGGGCGCTTTCGCCCAGCGCCTGAATCAGCGTGGGAATGACCTGAGGCTTCAGGAACATGATCTCGCACAGGCTGCGGGAAGCGGCCGCCCGCACCGGCTCGCTGTCATCATCCAGGGCGGACTTGAGTGCGGCAAGGACCGCGTCGTCGGTGGGGACCCGGCCGAAGTGCGCCGCCGCCTCGCGAACCCGGGGATCGCGATCCTTGAGCGCCTCGACGTGCGCGTCGAGGACCTGGCGGGTCCCCGGCGCCACGGTTTCCAGAGCCTCGAGAATCGCCACGCGTACCGGCGCCTCGGCCTCGGCCCGAAGCGCTGCGGTCAGTGCGGAGACGGCGGCAAGGTCCTTGGTCACGAGGGCCTTGAGCGCCGCCACGGCAGCCAGGCGAACGCCGTCCTGTGGTGCCTTGAGCAGAACGAGAACCAGCGGTACGGTCGGCGCAGCGCGCCAGCCAAGCTGCCCCAGGTCCTGGGATGCAGCGATGCGGGCCGCGGGATCGCCGCGCTGGAGCCTGTCGCTGATCGAGGCCGAACGGATGGCCGCTTCGATCTGCTCGGAGGCCGCGGGATCGTGGGCCTGGCTGGCCAGTGGCGCAGGGCGGGAAGTGCCGGCTCGGCCACGGGACCAAGCTGCTTGAGCACGAGCAAGGCACCGGTTCGGACCCGCAGGTCGTCGCTCGCGGCCGCCTTCACCATGGTGGGAACCAGGCCCTGCCAGGTCTGCCGGAAGGCACCATCGGGCAGCGGATCCTGGAAGCTCTCCAGCAGGCTGACCATGGCCTTGCCCCGCACCTCAAGCGCAGGGTCCGCGAGCACCCTGCCCAGGGACGCAATCCATAAAGCTGTGGCGTGCAGCGCGCTGGTGTGCGTGTCTTTTCTGTTCTGAACCATCATCTGGAGCATGGGCCACTGGCCCATGGCGTCGAGCCGTAGCGAGAGGTCCTCCTGGGGATCCTCGATGCGCGCGAGCAGGGTTTCGAGCACCGCGCGTGCCGGCGCCAGCAGGGCCGGCTCGCCGGACTTCTCGTAGCTTCCGACAATCCGCCCCAGCACCGCGACGACAGCCGCCCGGCCGCCCGCCTCTCGCCGTTCGACGACGCTTCGAAGCTCTTGCACGGCTGTCTCGAATCTCCGCCCGAGCTGATCCGCGGAGGTCGGTCCGCTGGGCCGGACGAGAGTGAGCTGTCCGAAGATGACCCCGACAGTCTCACGGTTCAGATCATCCGCCTTGAGCGCCAGCCGGCAGAGCGCGGGGACCGTGCGGTCGTCGGTCAGCCCGATGAGCGCCAGCCGGCTTCCCGCCGCCATCCGGACCTGCGGCTGCGCGTCGTCGAGGGCGGCGAGCAGGGCCGGTACGACGAACGGGTATTTCGCGTCCAGGATGTTCACGGCCCTGGCCCGCAGTGGTGTGCTCGGGTCCTTGACCGCGGCCTCCGAAACGGCATGGGCGACGGATTCATTGCCGCGCGCAGCGAATCGAGCGCGTCCAAGGCCGCCAGGCGCAACAGCTCGTTCTTGCTTTCGAGCAGGGTGGAGCGCAGCCTGGCGATGAGCGGCTCCGTGGCGACGGCCGGGCCGAACTGCCCCAGGCTCAGGACCGCCTGCACCTGGGTCGCACCCGCTTCGTCATCGAGCGCCTGGATCAGCGCGGGAACCGAGTCCCGATCCTTGATGCGCCCCAGCAGCGCCATCGCTTCCCTGCGAATCGCCGGGTCCGGATCCTGCTTCATCGTGAGCCTCAGCGCGGGAACCGCCGGGCGAGACTTGTCGGCGAACGCAGCGAACGATTCGAGGGCGTTACGCCGCACCTCCGCGTCGGGGTCATCGAGTGCCCGGGTGAGCGCGGGGACGACCGTGTCCGGGGACGCCGTGTAACGGGCCAGTCCCGTGGCCGCCGCGCGGCGCTGGGCGGCCCAGCGGCTGTCCAGTTGACGGACCCGTCCTTCCAGCGATTCGTCCGGCCAGAGGCTCTCCCGCACCGTCGTCGCGAGCAGGCCGCCGGCAACGAGGAGGATGAGAACGCCCAGGAGGGCGGCAATCTTGGTGCGGCTCTTCATCAGCGATCGCCTTCTCTCCGTGCGTTCGTCGTCCGGGCTGGCAGGATCGGGAGCTTACAGGACCTGCGGCACTCCCGATGTTACCCGCCAGGGATGATGCGCTCCACCGACGTGCCTCGCATTCCTGCCGAGAACAGTGGCGATGGAACAAAGCGTGCTGTGCCGGGCATGTCGGCTGAGGCAGACCTTGTTATTCTTCGCAATGCTCCGGAGCGCCGTCAAGCAATCTCGCCCTTGCCCGGGAACAGCGCAACGCGCCTCCTGACGAACGCCTCGGGGAGCACTCAGGAGTCTGGAGCTCCAGGCAAACCCGCACACGCCGCGACCTTCGGTTGTCCGCTCCGCCTGTGCCGGTGAGGCCGTGGTCATCGACCCGCCGCGGCACCGGCTTCCGCCAGCGATTGGAAGCGGAACCTGGCGCACTGGGCAAAGAAGGTCAGGGGGTTGTCATGGACGACCTGGCGGATCAGAGCCTCTTCGTGTCCGCGCGGCGCAGCTCGAAGATGAGCTCGGGAACGGCCAGCGGGTCGCTGTGGCCCCAGTCGCCGGCCGAGTTCACCATGATGCGTTGCGGGCCGTACAGCTCGATCATGTCGGCGGCCCGGGCGGGCGTGCACTTGGTGATCGGATAGAGCGTCATGCCGACCCAGTGACCCGCCTCGAGAGCCAGGCGAATCGTGTGCTCCTCGACATGGTCGATGCAGACCTGCTCCGGCGCGATCCGCGGCTCGGCGGCGATCATGTCCAGGATCATGCGCGTTCCCTGGTACTTGTCGGCCAGATGCGGAGTGTGCACCAGGACCAGCTCGCCCAGCCGGGCCGCCAGGTCGAGATGCTCCTGGAAAACCACCGACTCGTTGCGGGTGTTCTTGTTCAGGCCAATCTCGCCAATGCCCAGAACGCCCGGGCAATCGATGAACTCGGGGATCATCGCGATCACCTCACGCGACAGCGCGACGTTCTCGGCCTCCTTCGCGTTGATGCACAGCCAGCAGCGATGTTCAATGCCGTAGGCGGCGGCGCGCTTCCGCTCGTACTCCGTCAGTTGCCGGAAGTAATCTCGAAAACCCTCCGGCCCGGAGCGGTCGAAACCCGCCCAGAACGCCGGCTCGCTGACCAGCACGCACCCCGCCAGCGCCATCCGTTTGTAGTCGTCGGTGACGCGCGAAACCATGTGAATGTGGGGATCAACGTAGTGCATGGCGTACCCCCTTCTGCCGGGTGAATCACCACATCAGTTCGTGAGCAATGGCTGGCTCCACCCTTCCGGGTGGTTCAATGTCGGTCGCTGGGCCGCGCCGGCGCGAGCCGCATCACGGTCCGCCAGTCCGGATCGTACTCCAGCGAGAAGATGCGCTGGATTGTCTCGGCACGGCCCGGACCCGGAACGCAAAGCGCCTCCAGCGATTGTCGAATCTGGCCCATCCGAGGATCAGGATGGACATGATGGAGCGCTGGCGCACGGTCGATCCGATCCAGCACAGCGGCAATTTCCAGGATCTTGCACCGTGTCTCCAGGAAGTCCCGGTCCAGGACCTCGAGGGCCTCGCGTGAGTTCAACATGATGGGTTTGCTCCACGGAGTTGCACCCAGCCGGCCATTCCGGCGGAAACATCCCAGACCGCCGAAAACCATGCTGGCAACGGTCTTTATCGATCATCCCACAAGACTGCCCGGGATGCAAACCGGCACCCGCCGCGAGCCGAACGGTGCGTGCCGGCTCCGCGACAGCCAGGCCAATGGCCGGGACCGCGCGGCCGCCCCTGAACCGCTGCCCCGTCACAATCCTCCCATTCTTCCCAACCGGAAGTGCATCGAGCCGTAAACCTTGCGCAAGGACAGTGTCTTGGTTGCCGCACAGCGTTCTGGTATCGTGAGGGAAAGCGGTTCCCACGCATGACGCTGATCTTCTCACGGACCCGCAACGCATCTGGAAGGAGTTTCATCATGCGGCTTGTTGGCTTGCGATTGCCGATCGGGGCAGTGCTGGCACTGGTTCTCTGCACCGGCCGAACCAGAGCGGCCGACGTGGTTTACCTGGAATCCGCCGGGTGGTATCCCACGAGCAGCGTGCTGACGGTCCCGACCTCCTATGTGATCGGCGGCTCGATCGTGGCGCCGACCTCTTATGCGATTCCCACTGTCTATGCCACGGCTTATGTCACCGAGTCTGCCCTGCTGACGCCGACGGCCTACCTGGCCCCCACGTATTATGAAACGCGGTTCCGCCGCAGGGGATTGTTCGGGCGCAGGCTGGTGGAAACCACGCGGGCCTATTACTCGCCGGTCTCCACGTACTACATGCCGACCACGGCCTACTACCCCACGACCTACTATTACCCGACCACCTTTTATTCGCCGACAGTCTATTCGCCGACAGTCCTGGATACAGGGGTTGTGACCACCGGCTACACCGCGGCGCGTTCGGTCGATTGCTGCGACGGCCAGATGGTGGCATCGGCCGCCCCGGAAGTGCGCATGTACTCGTCCGAGCAGAGTACCTCCCCGGCGCCGCGGACCAGCCCGAGACCCCGCTCCGCACCGTTGCAGAGCCAGGCGGCCGACGAAGACTCGACCAGCTCCGATGTGCCCGAGCTGCCGGCGACCGAGCCGGCAAAACCCACGGCGGCGGCCTCGAACGCCGCGCGCCGGCGCCCCGGGCGGTCGATTCTCCGCCCACGCCGCAGGTGCCATCGCGCGAGTCATCCACGGCACTCCCGCGCAACAGCGGCGGGGCCCAGGGTAAGAGCGGGACTTCGGCGGCTGCCCCAAACAGGGTCCAGCCGGAATCGGCAAATCCCAGGCCCGGCGCCTCCGGGACACCGAGCGGGGTCGAGCCTCCCTCGGCTCCCGCCACCGGCGACGACCTTCAGCCGGCTCCCGGCGGCGAGGCGGCATCAGGCTCCGGCTCCGACCGTCAGCAGCGTGTGGTTCAGAAGCCCGTTTACTCCACCCGCACCATGGCCAGCGCGTATCGCAACGTGCTCTTCGGCCGGGTCAAGACCCGGGACACCAATGAGCCGGAAGAAGGGGTGCGGGTGACGGTCTCCAGCCGGACCAACGCCTACGCCGACCGCGTGGCTCTCTCTGACGCGTTCGGACGTTTCGCGGTCAAGGTGCCCGACGGCGACTGGACAGTGAACGTCGCGATGCCCAGCGGGCGCGTGTATGCCGTCAGCCAGATCACCGTGAGCAACGGCCTGATCAGCGACGACATCGGCCGCGACATTCCCAGTCTGGTGATCACCCGCTGAGACGCTTGCGGCCAGACGCCGGGCGAACCGGTTGTGACCAGGTTCGCCCGGCTCCGACCGTGCCGGTAGCCACTGCTCTTTTCCCCGTCAGGACTCGCCCGCGTGCGGGTCAGCGAGTGACGGGCAAGCGGGAGGACGACGATGGAAGAATCCACGAACGAGGTTCCGGAGATCCGGCTCTGCACGGTGCTCAACGAGTTCGAAGCCGCGATGGTGGTCGAGCTGCTGCACGAGCAAGAGATCTGCGCCCGTAGCGACGCTTCACTGGCCACTCCCGCCTTCGGCGGCCTGAGCTTCGAGTCCGGGCACGTCATCTACGTACCGGCGTCACAGGCCAGGGTCGCCCGCGAGGTGCTGGCGCAGTACCCGCATTTCAAGGACCTGAAGAACGTTCACGATCCCGATCTCTGAGCCGCTGCCGCGGACCGCAACGCCCATGCCCGATGCCGCGCAGCTTCCTCTTGCCGTCTGTTACGTCGTCAGTTATTTCCATCCGTTCGCCAGCGGGGCCGAACGACAGGCCCTGGCACAGGGCCTCGAGCTGGTGCGCCGGGGCCACACCGTGCACGTGGTCACCCAGGCGGTCCCCGGCTACCCGGTCGACGAGGAAGACTACCAGGGCGTCCTCATTCATCGCTGCGTCCGCACCTCGAAACGCGGGCCGCTCTTCGCGCTCAGCTTCGTCGCGGGGGTCGTCCACGCTCTCCGCAAGCTGCACGGGCGGATCGACGTGGTCCATACCCACCAGGCATTCTGGGAAGCGGTCGCCACGGGGCTGGCCCGCCCCTGGCTGCCCGGCATTCCAACCCTTGTGCAGCCGGCAAGCGCGGGTTATTACGGCGAGGCCGACGAGCTGCGGCGCACCCGCGGCGCTGCCTTGCTTCGGCGGATCATCGTGCGCAACACCGCCCTCTCGGCCATCTCCGCGGAAATTGAACGCCAGTGGCGGGAGCTGGGTTTTCCCCGCGAGCGCATCGTCCGTATGGCCAGCGGCGTGGACACAAAGCATTTTCATCCCGGGCCCAGCTCGGTTGCCAGTCACTTGCTGCAAGGGCCCCGCGTGATCTTCACCGGCCGCCTGCACCCGCAAAAGAACGTCCCGCTCTTGCTCGACGCCTGGTCTCTCGTGGTCCGCAAGGTACCGGCCAGCCTGATCCTGGTTGGACCCGGCAGCGATCGCCAGGTGCTCACCGAGCGTGCCAGGGAACTGGGCATTGCCGATCGCGTCCAGTTCGCCGGCGCGGTGGCCGACCCCGCGGATTACCTCCGCGCGGCGGACGTCTTCGTCCTGCCCAGCGTGGCCGAGGGGATGAGCAATTCGCTGCTGGAAGCCATGGCCACCGCACTTCCCTGCGTTGTATCGGGCATCGGCGGCAACTCCGACCTGGTGGCCGACGGCGTGACGGGACGCCTGGTGGCGGACGCCCGTCCCGAAGCCTGGGCCGCGACGCTGCTGGAGCTGCTCGGGGATCCCGAGCACGCCCGGAGCCTGGGATCGGCCGCACGTCAACGCACCACCGATCAATTCTCGCTGGAAGCGGTGGTCGACCGGTACGAGGCGCTCTACCACGCCATGAGGAACGGCGGACCGCCCTGGGCGGATGCCGCGATGCTCAGGCCTCTACCCGTCGCCTAGGCGGAGCACCCGTCCGGAGGCAAAGCCAATCTCCCGCGCGATCCAGCGCCCACTCTCTTCCTGTTCGACCTCCGCCTCGAAGCCGTGCCCCTGAACGCGTTCCGGCTCGAGCGACGTGTCGGTGAGCAGCAGTTCATAGGGCACGACGATGCTCCGCGGCTTGTTCGGGCCCACTCCTTGACCCCAGAGAACCATCTCGATCCGATCGCTGCCGGGAGGGTTCTCCATCAGCTCGGCGCCTGCACGATTCCTCGGACCTGCATCACTCCCCCTTCCGTGACGCGAATCACGACGCACCCCACTGACCCATAGTCTATACTGTCTCTATCGATTCATAGAGCTTTCTTGAGCCGGCCGAATGCAGTTCATCCCTGGCAGTCCCATGGCATCCGCGTCGTCGTACATCGCCTGCGAACCGCCTTCCCCGGTTGCACGGCTGCATGCCCCGCTCGTGCTGGCACACGGTCTCTTCGGCTTCTCGCGCATCGGCCTGGGGCCGCTCACGCTCACGTCGTACTTCCGGGGGATTCCGGATTACCTGCGGGCGGCCGGCAACCGCGTGCTGGTGACGCGGGTTCATCCCATCGCCGGCGTGGAGTTCCGGGCCCGGCGGCTGGGCGACCGCATCCGCCGCGCCTATCCGGACGAGCCGGTTCACATCATCGGCCACAGCATGGGCGGCCTCGATGCCCGCCTGCTGCTTGCCGACCCCTACTGGCGGAAGCGCGTGCTCAGCTTGACGACCATTGGCACGCCGCACCTGGGCACGCATCTGGCCGATTTCGCCAAGCTGCGGGTCGGCCGTGTGTACCGCCTGCTGGAGCTCTTGAGGCTGGATCCCCGGGGCTTCCTGGATATCACCAGGCAGTCGGCCCGGCGGTTTCATCGCCTGCAAGGGGAGATCGGCGATCTTCCTTGCTTCAGCCTGGCTGGCGATCCACCGGCCGCGGAAGTCACATGGCCCCTGCATCGCCTGCACGCCATGCTGAGCGAGCTGGAAGGACCCAACGACGGTCTCGTGTCGGTCGCTTCCGCGCTCGCCTTCGGCACGCCGTTGCCCTCGTGGCCGACCGATCACCTACGCCAGATGAACTGGATGACCCCCGCGCCCGGCTCGCTCTGCCCGCCGATCCCGGAGCTGTACGCCCAGGTGGTGGCCCGCCTGGCCGCACTCGGCTTCGCGTCCGCAGCCGACTCCGAGCCGAGGCGCGCCTGACGATCCGTCTGCTCATCCTCCGGAGCTCGGCCGCGGAAGGAACGGAATGAGCTGGCGGGCGAAACCGGGCAACTGCCGCGTCTGGATGTAGATCTTGCCAGGACCACGATAGCGGCAGACGAACCCTTCGCCGGAAAGCGCGGACTGGACCATCCCCTTGAGGAAGCCCCCGACTCCCTGGCTTTTTCCGGTCGCCTTCTCGAGACGGTAGCCGACCGAGCCCTCGAAGGCGACGATGTGCCCGGTATCGACAATATACTCCTCGCCCGGAGCCAGGGTTTTCGTGTGGATGGCTCCGAACGAAGAGAGTAGCAGCAGGCCGCTGCCGTCCACGGTCAGCAGGAAGAGACCCTCGCCGGAGAGCATGCCCCGCATCGTGCCCTGAACGCTCAAGGTCAGGCCGGGGTCGCCTGCCAGGTAGCTGCCTGGCTGGACAAAGTAGCGCGAGCCGGCCACCTCGACCGCCATGATGTCGCCGAGAGCCGCGGGAGCGAGGGCGATCTCGCCAGGGCCATCCTCGGCCGTGAAGGTCGTCCGGAAGATCGACTCTCCACCGACCGCACTCTTGAAGGCGCCAAGCAGCCCGCCACCCGACATCGCCGCCTGAATCCGGATCGTCGGCGACATGCTCACCATGGCTCCGGACTCGGCCATGATCTGCTCACCCCTCTCCAGCGACACGACCGCCATGCTGAAAGAGGGTTGATAGTGGATCTGGTAGCGCACTGGAGTCTCTCCTGGTCCGGATGGTCCGGTCTTGCGGTCTGATCGCGAGTGGGGATGCCGCCTTCCGCGACAATCGATTCGTGCGGCAACCGGCTTTATTGAGACAAACCCGCGGCGACTGGACCCGGCTGCTCAGCCGCCGTTGTCCGGCCGGCATCCGCGCGCCGGGTGAGGACTAACGGACGGCCCGAAATCTGTTACTCTCGGAACAAACCAGGCGCGCTTCGCCGTAGCGTCTCGATTGTCCGCGGAGCGGGCCGCCGTCGTTTCGCGTTCTCCGGGAGAGTTCCATGATCCGGTTCTGGCTTGCCGTATTCCTGGCATCGCTTCCATTGGTCACCGCATACCACGGCGCTCTCGCGGACGATACCACGAGCGCTGGCGCTGCCGCCACGGCACCCGTGGAATCCCCGGGCCTGGATCCGCCGCCCGGCGACCCCTGGTTCGCGCCGCAAGATGCACCGCAGGCGCGGCGGGCGCAGGGTTCAGGGCCGCGGCTCGTTGATAAGGATCAGATCCGACCCCACTGGTTTGCCGGCAACGCGCGCTTCTGGTATCTCAACGACCTGGCCGGCGAAGCCCGCGAGTTCATCGTCGTCGACGCGCCGCGGGGACTTCGCGCCCGGCATTCGATCACGCGCGGCTGGCCACCGCGCTCGACGAAGGCGCTCGGACGTGCGGTGGCCGCCAAGCGCCTGCCGTTCGACCTCATCGCGTTCGGAGATGACGGCAAGACGCTCCGGTTCAAGATCGACGACACCGTCTGGAAGTGCGACCTGTCGAGCTACGAATGTACCAGGGGCGCTGCGGGTGATGCTCCGGTGGAGGCTCCCGCGAGTCCCCGGCGGCGTTCTCGGTTCTCTGGCGAGGCGGGAGATGCGGGCGCTGAGGCGCGCCACTCCCCCGACGGCAAGTGGATGGCGTTCGTGAAGGACCACAACGTCATGCTGCGCAACAGACCAGGCGGATTCGCAGGCGGTGGCGCTGAGCCATGACGGCCAGGAGAAGCTCTCGTACGGCAGGCTGTCCTGGTCTCCGAACTCGAAGCTGCTGGCGGCCCATCGTATCGAGCCCGGCGATCACAAGGACGTCTACCTGATCCAGTCCTCTCCTTCTGGCGGGGGCCGAGCCCGCTTGCGAACCCGGCCCTACGACTTGCCGGGCGACCGGTTCGCGGCCTACGAGCTGAACCTCTTCGACATCGGCTCACGAAAGCAGACCAAACCCGAGGTGGAACGCGTCGATTACGACGAGCCGCGGCTGCGCTGGAGCAAGGACGGCAGCCGGTTCACCTACGAGAAGATCGACCGCGGCCATCAGAGACTGCGGGTGATCGAGGTCGATGCGCACACCGGCAAGGCCCGCAACCTGATCGACGAGCAGACCAGGACGTTCATCTGGACGGCCCACGCCGAGAACGTCGACCTCAGGCCCGTCAACTATCTCGACGGGTCCCCGGAGATCCTCTACGCATCGGAGCGCGACGGCTGGCGTCACCTCTACCTCATCGACGCCCGCAAGGGCGAGGTCAAGAATGCGATCACCCGGGGCGAGTACGTCGTGCGAGGCATCGATTTCATTGACGAGGAGAAGCGCCAGGTCTGGTTCCACGCGGGAGGCAAGAATCCCGGCCAGGACCCTTACTTCGTGCACTTCTACCGCGTCAACCTCGACGGCACCGGGCTGGTCGCGCTCACCGCGGGCAACGGCAGCCACTCGGTGCAGTTCTCGCCCGACCGCTCGTACCTCATCGACACGTACAGCCGCGTCGATGTGCCGCCGGTCCACGAGCTGCGCCGGTGCTCCGATGGCGGCCTCGTCTGCAAGCTCGAAGAGGCCGACATCACGCGGCTGCGGTCGAGCGGCTGGCAGCCCCTGGAACCGATCAGCGCCCGGGGCCGGGACGGCAAGACCGAGATTTACGGCGTGATCGCCCGGCCGCGGCATCTCGACCCGTCCCGCCGCTATCCGGTCGTGGAGTCCATCTATGCCGGTCCGCAAGACTCCTACGTGCCCAAGACCTTCAGCCCCTTCAATCGTTACTCGACGCTCACGGACCTGGGCTTCATCGTCGTCCAGATCGACGGCATGGGAACGGCCAACCGGTCGAAGGCGTTCCACGACGTCTGCTGGCACAATTTGAAGGATGCCGGCTTCCCCGACCGCATCCTCTGGCACAGGGCGGTCGCAGCCAGATACCCCTACTACGACCTCGATCGACTGGGAGTCTACGGCGTCTCCGCGGGCGGACAGAACGCCGCCGGCGCGGTGCTGTTCTATCCCGATTTCTACAAGGTGGCCGCTGCCGCCTGCGGCTGCCACGATAACCGCATGGACAAGGCCTCATGGAACGAGCAGTGGATGGGATACCCCGTCGGCCCCTGGTATGCCGAGTCTTCCAACATCGACAACGCCCGGCGGCTGCGCGGCAAGCTGCTGCTCATCGTCGGCGAGATGGACACCAACGTGCCCCCCGAGTCCACCCTCCGCCTGGCCGACGCCCTGATCCGCGCCGGCAAGGACTTCGACCTGGTTGTCGTGCCGAACGCCAACCACGGCATCGGCGGCGCCTACGGCACGCGGCGGATGCAGGACTTCTTCGTCCGGCACCTGCTCCACGAGGAACCCCCCGATCGCAATGCGCCGACACAGCCCTCCGCGCCGGCCGTCCGCGTCGACACGGCACGTGGAGAGTCCACCAGCAGCGGCGCGGCCGTGACGCCACCGCCGGATTCGTTTTTCGCGATGGTTCCCGCCGGCGACCGGGAGGCGGCCCGCGCATTCTACAGGAAGTATCTCGAGGTCGACGGCATGCCCGTGGCGGCCGCGGCCGAGGTCGCCGACCGCGCGCTCGAGCGTACCCGGGAGATCGTCCACTCGATGCTGGCCGGCCGGCCCGACGTCATCCGCGCGATGGTCAAGCGCAGATGTACCTGATCGTCATCGGCAAGGACCAGGTTTACACGGACATGCCCGAGTACCGGCACCATCCCAACCCTGCCTACCAGAACGAACGGGTGCGCGGGACCGGCGGCCGGCCCACCAGCTTCGGCGAGGAGAACGTGCTCTCGCTGCCGCTCGACCGCTATGACGACGAGAGCATCGCCGTTCACGAGTTCTCGCACACGATCGATGGCACGCTGCGTGGCATGGACCCGGCGTGGAGCGGCCGGCTCCGGTCCGTCTACAAAAACGCGATCGCGAAGGGCCGGTACCGCGGCGCCTATGCCGCCGGCAACCCCGGCGAATACTGGGCCGAGATCGTTCAGTCGTACTTCGACTGCAACCGGGTGAACAACTGGAACCACGGCCCCGTCGGCACGCGCGAGCAGCTCAAGCTTTACGACCCGGAAGGCTACGAGCTTGCCCGCACGACCTTCAACCTCGATCCTGAACACGACTGGCGCTACCGCTGGGTGCAGAAGCTGCCGAACGTCGCCGCGCCTCCGGCGAAACTGGGAATCGACCCGTTCTACACCCGCTTCACCTGGGCCCGCGAGTTTCCGGTCGTGGGCCGGGGCGCCAGCGACGAGGCCATGCTCAAGGCCAATGACACCGTCCGCAAGCTGTTCGCCTACCGGCACGACATCCTCAAGGCGCTCATCGCCGCGGGCGTCAAGCTCGTGGTCCTTGCCCCGGGAGAGCGGATTGACGAGCTGCCCGAGTACCGCGACTTCCGCAGCAAGCCAATCGATCCCCTGGTGCGGTTCCTCGAGTACACGCCCGAGACGAAGACGGTCGTCGTGGACCAGCAGAACGTGCTCGGAGATCACGCGGAGCCGGGAGTCGGATCGAATCAGGTGATCCGCCTGCTTGCCCGTGCCGCACTCGCCGTCACGGGCAGCCGCCCCGTCGACCCCAACTGGGACCATCGCGGCTGGGCCGTTCAGCAATACGAGCTGCGAGTCAAGCGGCTCGATGTCCGGTTTGGTGCAACGGTCGCTCAGCTCTACCGGCAGGCCATCGCGTCCGGAAAATGGCAGGGGACCACCGCGGCGCGCGACCCCGAGGAATACTGGGCCAGCGGCGTGCTGGCCTACTTCGACGCCATGGGCCAGGAAGCCGCTCCGCCCGGCTCGTCACACCCGATCGCAGGCCGCGCAGCGCTCAAGGAACACGACCCGGATCTCTTCGCCCTGGTTGATGAGACATTTGCCTACGCTGGCCACGTTGACTGGAGGTTCCGCCCCGCGCGTTGACTCCAGGTGCACTCGCACCCCGGCCGGGGGTGCGGCAACGGCTGTGGCTCTGATTCGACATCGCCATTCCGGTTGCCGTGCAACCTCTTGACGGCGTCCACACCACCGTGCATGATTCCAGGCTCATCGTCTTCCTGACGTCATACGCAAGTCCCTTCGGGCCTGTAGAAAGATGAGCATCTCCTTCAGTTGTACCCAGTGCGGCCAGCGTTTCCAGGCGGCGGAGAAGTTCGCGGGCAAGACCGTTCGCTGCAAGCACTGCGGCGCGGCGATCAAGGTGCCTGCGCTGGCCTCCGAGGAGCCCGAGGAAGTCGAAGAGGTCAGTGCGCTCGAGGACGTGTACGGGCTGTCGGAGCCAGCGCCGATGCTTCCTCCGCGTGCGCCTGTCCCGGCGGCCGGGCCCGGCGCGAGCGGGCCGAAGACGAAGGCCGAGGTGAAGAGACGCGCGAAAGCGAAGGCGGCAGGGGGCTCCGGCACCAGCCGGAAGGGACTCTCATGGGGTGCCTTCGTGCTCGCCATGATTGTCCTGCGCGTGGTGCTGCGGTTGAATCGCGGAAACCAGGCGAACCCCGCGGGGGACCAGGGAGTTCCGCCACCAATCATACCTCAAGCCGTCATCTCGGCACCGGCCGGCCCGCCCCCGTTCCCGGAACGCGACGCGGGACAGGTCATCCGGCCCGGCATTCGCGTCTTCCAGGTCCGCGCCTCCGGGCGGCAGGATGTGGCGACCATGAATATGACGGTCTGGGTGTACCTTCCCGATGGCACCCATCCACCCCGATCGCTCCCGTGCGTCATTGTGGCGCCGGCGGGGAGCATCATCCTCACCGGGATGGACCTCGGTGACGGCGACCGCGCCGAGCACTTCCCCTACGTCGCCGCGGGCCATGCCGTGGTGTCGTACTCGCTGGATGGCCACGTTGACGGTGTGAACCAGCTCTCCGACCCGCGGCTGCCGCCAGCCTGCGCAATTCGTCGCCGCGCGAGCGGGCCTGGCCAACGCCAGGGCCGCCATCGACTGGACGCTCAAGAACTTCCCCGAGATCGACCCCGAGTCGCCTTTACACCGCCGGTCACAGCTCGGCGGGAACCATGGCACTCTTGCTGGCCGAGAACGACGCGCGGATCAAGGCCTGCGCGGCGTTCTCCCCGCGCTCCGATACCACGGGGAACTTCAGCGCGATGGCCCGGACGGTGATCGGCCAGGTCATTCCTGCCGCCGCCGAGATCCTCACCACGTACAATCCTGCGCAGCACGCCGGCGCGATGAAGTGCCCGGTCCTGCTCTTCCAGGCCAAGGACGACCCGATCATCCCGGTGAGCGAGACCCAGGCGTTTGCCTCCGCGCTCCAGAGCGCGGGGAAGGAAGTGACGGTGGAGTGGGTACCGGCGGGCGGCCACTACGATCCCATGATTCGCGACGGCATTCCCCGCGCGATCGCATTCTTCGCCGCCCACGGCAGCCGCGCCGACGCGTCCGTAACGGCCGCGAGCGGCCCGGCCTCAAGCTTCTCTCGCCCGGCCTCAGGCTTCCCCGGCCAGGCCGCCGGTCGCTGAACCTTGAGCACACAATACCTTCGCGGGAGTCGCGGCGGGCGGGTTCCGGGTGTACGATCAATACCGTTGAAATAGCGTTAACAACAAGGGGTAAGAGGTTTGCGACAGACTTGTTCCCGCGCTCTGCGCTTGTCATTCCCGGAAAACTGCATGCATGCGTATTCAATTAGTGGTGTACATGTGCATTGATTCTCGCGCGCTCAAGCTTTGCTCCCCTTACGAGGAGCCGGAGCACCTTCATGCCGCGCCAGAGCGTGATCCAGCCGGGCATCCCGTCTCGTCGCCGGTTCATATGCCCACCGAGCCGCCCCAGGGCAAGCAACACGTCTGCCACGGTCTTGAGTTCACGCTCGACCGCCAGACCGAGCACCTCCAGCTCGGGCTCCTCCAGGCCAGTGCTTGCCGCGGGAGCTCCCGGGAAGCCCTTGCCGAGCTCGCGCAGATCCAGCAGCCGAAGCGCCACCACGCTCATCACGGCGATCGCAGCGAACAATCGGTTGCCCCGCTCCAGCTGCAAATCCTCAGCCTTCATGCCCGTCTTGAGGCCCTTGTGAAACTCCTCGATCAGAAAGCGTGTGCCGTAGTCCATCACCACCATGATCGCAGCGCTGAAGCTCTCCGTCGGGCTGTCCGTGTAGAGCACCCATTCCAGCGGCGCGACGCCTTCAGGCGGGTCTTGCTCCCAGACCCGCACGAACCAGCCGTCGATCGGCTCGCCCGTGCCGGCCGCGCGGCCCGCACGCTCGGGTGCCCGCACGCGCACCGGACCACAACTGATCAGGAGCTTCGCGCGCTGCGCGGCCTTACCATCGCGGCCACGCAGGTCCAGATACATTCCCCCCACGGGCGCCACGCCCACGATGTGGTCGAAGACCAGCCCGAGCCGCTTACCATCGGCCGGATTGAGCAGAATGCGATTTTGACTGACCCGGATCACGAAACCGTGGCCTGCCGCGCGACAGGACTCCATGTACTCATGAATATCTGCCTCTCGATCGGCGACGCGCACCCAGCGGACCTCCGGGTTCTCTGGCGCCGGGCCAATCCGCTTGCCCGACTCGAGCCAGCGATCCGACTCCCGATCCCGGATCTGCCGTTGCCGCGATCCGGCCTGTTTCGGCGTGTCGGGATCCCGCGGGATGCGGATGAGGTATTGCTGGTCGGCGAGCCCCAGGATCGTGACCGGGGGCCGACGACCGCTCGCATCAGGTACGGGCGACGAGTCGGCACGCATCGCAAGGATGGAGTGGAGGAGAAAGCCCTGCTGTCCCGGCTCCGAGTCACCAATCGGCCCAAGCCCGGGCATTGGCTGCTTGCGATGAGAGAACGAGGGAAACGTGGTGTCTTCGATGAGGAGATATCGCCCCGGTTTGCGGAGTTCGGCCATCACCAGTCGGCGGTGAGTCGCCTGGATCGCATCGGGGACCACCTCGCGTTCGTCGAGGAGGTCATAGGTCGCGTTGATGTCGTACTTGCGGGTGAACAACTCGGGGATCATCTTCCCGGGTTGCTCAGCGAGGGCCTCCGCAAACGCCATGAGGCGATTCCTCCTGGTGCAATGGCCGAGCCTGATCCCGTCGAACTGCATCCGAGCCCATTGGGCGGGCGGGGACTGGTGGACTGACATCCCTGTGAACATAGTTGGTTCCATCCATGAGCATGCTGGTAGGATTCAGCCAACCATGTTAACAAATTCTCGGGAATGACAAGCGCGGAGCGTGGGAACAAGTCTGTCGCAAGCCTCTTGCCCCTTTTCGTTAACGCTATTTCAACGGTATTGGGCCATGGGCGCTGGTCCGCGTACCCCGGACTGCGTTTCACGCAGTGCTCAGGCCGCGCGAAGATGATAGATTGGGAAGCGCTTCCAGCACAGCTTGTGGCCGGCTTCGAGGTGCGTTCCTTGCCCGCGCTCTCCATGACCAGATCGCTCGTCCTGCTGCTCGGCCTCGCCGCGGCTCTCTCGGCGGGCTGGTACTGGGCCCAGGAGCGCCGGTTCCGCCGCGACCTGGCACAGGCCGAGAAAGAGCTGGAGAACGGCCGCTACCACCTGGCCCGGCAGCACTTCCTCGAGCTTGCGAAGCGGAAACCGGCATCGGCCGAGGCCGCGTACCAGCTCGGCCTGTGCGAGGAGAAACTGGGCCACGGGGCCGCGGCCTTGAATGTCTGGTCGCGCATCGAAACCAGCTCGCCTCTGTTCATCAAGTCGGCCATCGGGCGCGTGCTCGTCCTCATGAATTCCGGGAAGTTCGCGCAGGCCGAGGACCTGCTGCGGACGCTGCCCCGCGACCGCGGTGCCTACTCCGGACATGTGCGGCACCAGCTTGAGCTCTTGCTCCGCGTTGAGGGGCGTGACGCGGAAGCACGCGCACTGATCGTGGAATCGTGGCCCGGCGCGGCCAGTCCCTCCGAGGTGCTCTCGAAGCTGTTCATGCTCGAGGATGGGCCGTTTCCGCTAGATTACGTCAAGAACGCGCTGGCCCATGGTGATGCGAATGATGACCGTGTCTGGCTGGGCCGGGCAAACCTGGCAACCTGGCGCGGTCAGTATGACGAGGCCCGGTCCTGGCTCGATTCCTGCGAGCGCAGCCGGCCCGCCGACCCGGCCGTCTGGCAGGCGCGGCTGACGCTGGCCCTGGCCTGCGGAGACGCCCAGGCGGCCCGGAGTGCGGCCGAGCATCTCGATACGAGCTGGATGTTGCAGGCCGATGTCCTGCGGCTGCGGGCCTGGTTCGCCGCCCGGCGCGGTGCGGATGCCGAGCGGCACAGTCTGCTGGAGCTGGTGGCGGCCGAGCCGGGATACACCCTGGGCTGGGCCCGCCTGGCCGAGCTGGCGCAGGCTGCCGGGGAGCCCGTCGAGGCCTCGGCTTGCCGCAAGCAGCAAGCCGAGATGAGCCATCTTCGTGCGCGCTACGCAGAGCTCGATCATGCGCGACGACCGCGACCAGCATGGCGCCGAGCTGGCCAGGCTGGCCGGGGCGCTGGGCCGCAGTCTGGAGGCACGCGGATGGTCGCTCATCCTGGCCGGCCGGAGCGATGCGGAAGGGCTCTCGGAAGACCTGGCCTTGGTGCGGAACTCGGGGAATCGGTCGCGGTTGCTCGAGCCGCTGATCCATGACCTTCTGGCCGATGCCGGCTCCGAGGTTGGATCCGTCTCTGCCTCGGCCCCGGCGCCGGCCCCGGAGCCGGCGGTCGCGTTCCGTGACGACGCCGCGCCGGCGGGTCTGAACTTCGTCCATGAGAAGGGCGGCTCGGGGAAGTACCTGGCCCCGCCCGTGACCATGTCCGGCGGCGTGGCCCTGCTCGACTTCGACGGTGACGGCTGGCTGGACGTCTATGCCGTTCAGGGGGGGCCGTTCCCTCCCGGCCCTTCGCCCCCAGGCAACGGCGACCGGCTCTATCACAATCGCGGCGACGGCAGCTTCGAGGATGTGAGCCGCGGCAGCGGAATCGCCTCCTCGGCCGGGGGCTACGGCAATGGAGTGACGGTCGGCGATTTCGACAACGATGGGCGGCCCGACCTCTTCGTCACGCGCTGGCGGTCGTACCTGCTCCTGCACAACGCGGGCGGGGGCCGTTTCCGGGACGTGACGGCGGCGGCCGGACTGGCGGGCGACCGCGACTGGCCGACCTCGGCGGCCTTCGCCGACCTTGATGGCGATGGCGACCTGGACCTGTATGTCTGCCATTACCTCCAGTTCGACCCGGCAAGCCCCAAGCTTTGCAATAACCCCGATGCACCTCAGAAGCACGAGTGTCTCCCGCGTGATTTTCCCGCGCTGCCGGACCATGTCTTTCGCAACGACGGCGGCCGGTTCGTGGACGTGACCGGCCAGGCGGGCTTCGTGGACCCGAACGGACGCGGGCTCGGCGTGGTTGCGGCCAACCTGGACGGCGACAACCGCATCGATCTCTATGTCACCAACGACATGTCGGCGAACTACCTGTTCCGCAACCTGGACGGCTTCCGTTTCCAGGAAACCGGCGAGGTCTCCGGCGCGGCCGCCAGCTCCGATGGGCTTTACAAGTCGGGTATGGGAATCGCCTGCGGCGACCTCGACGGCGACGGATTGCTCGATCTCGCCGTGACCAACTTCTTCGGGGAATCCACCACCTTCTACCGCAACCTCGGGCAGGGTCTGTTCGCCGACCACACGGCCCTGATCGGGCTGCAAGCGCCCAGCCGGCCCTTGCTGGGCTTCGGCATCGCCTTTCCGGACGTCAACAATGACGGCTGGCTGGACCTGCTGGTGACCAACGGTCATGTCCTCGACGGCCGGCCCAGGATCCCGCTGGAGATGCCCCTCCAGCTCATGCTCGGGCGCAAGGGAGGTCTGCTGCGGGATGTGTCCGGCGCAGCAGGTGAGCCGTTCCGGTCACTGCACCTCGGTCGAGCCCTGGCGGTGGGCGACCTGGACAACGACGGCCGGCTGGATGCCGTGGTTGTGAACCAGAGCGAGCCTCTGGTGTACCTGCACAACCAGACGGAACGGGTGGATCACTTCGTGAGACTTTGCCTGGAGGGCACCCGCTCGAACCGGGACGGTGTGGGCACGCGGGTCAGCGCCATGATCGACGGCCGCCGGAGGGAGTTCGAGCGCATCGGTGGTGGAAGCTACCAGTCGGCGAACGATCCCCGAATCCACATCGGCCTGGGATCCGCCCGGCGCGTGGAGTCCATCGAGGTGCGCTGGCCGTCCGGCCAGATCGATCGGCACGGGATGCTTGAAGCGGATACGGAGTACTGGATTCGCGAGAGGGCGAAGCCGCGGAGGGTCGTCGCAGGCTCGGATCCATCCACCCGTCGACGGGCGGAATCGAGCCGGTAGTCACGGGTTCGTGCCGGCCTGGCACGGCTACCGGCGGTTCCGATCCAGATCATGAGAAGAGTTCAGCGGAGGTCCGAGGCCTGCGCCGGGTTGGCCGCGAAAGAATGCGATCAAAGATCCGTTCTCATCTTCGGCGGCGCGGACGGCTTGAGATTATCGTTGGACGTCTTCTTCGAGGTCTTGCCGCCCGGCTTCTTGGTGCTGGTGGTGGTGCTGGCAGCCGGCGGAGCGGAGTCCTTGGCCGCAGGAGTGTCCGTGGACGTGGTGGTGCCGGAATCGCAACCCAGGCAGATGGCCGCGATGAGGGCCGGCGCGAGGAAAGTGAACGATCGCTTCATCAGGATTCCCTGTCAAGAAAAGGCGTGTTCAGCCCGGCACACGCACGCGGCTGAACACGCCCACTGAGAGACAAGTTTCACAAAACTACAGGTGACGGGAAGCAGCCGGGCATCAGTACTGGTCAGCGCTGATCACTTCCCCCGTGGCCCGGGTGGCCAGCCCCCTCCAGGTTTGCAGGGAGATGGAACTCTTGATGAACTTCACGGAGCCATCGGCCATGGCCATGTTCAATCCGCCCGGGTGCAGACTGCGGAAGGCAAACTGCCCCCAGCTTGTGCAGGCATAGACGGGTGAAGTCTGGACCGCCGAGAGCCGGGCAAGATCCGGAGGATAAAACGCGCCGGAGTTGAAGATGCAGGTCGATAGCAGGTTTCCGGTGGTATCCGCGGGCGAGTTGGGCTTGGCAATGCAGGTGGCCAGGCCGGTGATACGCGTGTCGTTGGGCCAGAACGAACTGCCGTTCCAGGGCGGGCCAGCCCACCATCCGGCAGCGTAGTTGAACTGGAAGTTGGAGTTCGGCGGCTCATTGATGAATCGAGTCATCTCACCGAAGAAGAAGGTGTTACTCAATCCGTCGGTGACCGCGCCAATGCGGGTTGCGTAGTCCGGTGCGAAGATGCCGTCGCCAGGCCCCTGGTTGCAGGAATTGGCGTACTGGCCGGTGGGGTCGGGCGGAGTGGAATTCGCCCAGTTCCAGACGAGCTGTTCCTGGAGACCTTCGCAGCCGGCGTAGGAGCCCTGGGCAGCGGGAAAGTCGCCGCTCGGATCAGGGGAAGACGGGGTATCCGACGGGCAGACGTAGGCGCTCAGCAGGGTGCTGGAGCCGGTGTTGTTCGAGACGCTGTTATAGACCCGCAGGATGTTCCAGGAGTTGAATGCAGCCCCACCCTCCATGTAAGGCAAGATGTACACGAACGCCGTGTGGCCAATCGGGTTACTTGTCTGACAGGGCTTCAATCCCGGATAGGTGTTGGGAGGAGCGAAGCCGCTCCAGCCCATCGGGAAGCTACCATTGGCGGACTCGTAGTTGTGAGAGGCCAGCGCGATTTGTTTCAAATTGTTCGTGCACTGAGCGCGCCGGGCCGCTTCACGGGCCGATTGCACCGCGGGCAAGAGCAACGAGATCAGGACGGCGATGATGGCAATCACGACCAGGAGTTCAATCAAGGTGAATCCCGGGCGTGCGCGGCCCGATCGTTTCAACTCCAGAGTCTTCACGGATATGGCTCCTATCTTGAGCAGACCAAAAAAGGCATGAGAACAAGCAATGGCAGTCTTCGGCATGGGCGAAATGCCTGTGATCGTGGGAATTCACCTGACTGTTCAGAGTAAACTGCGTGCGTCGTTCCAGATGTCAGCCATGACATCGCCGGCAGACTTGACCGTCATGGGAAGCTCGAACCGGCGACAGGGTTCTTCATTGCCGCCCCTGAACAACCTGCGCGAGAGCCGGAATGGTTCTCACGCTGGAGAGATCGGAGTCCCGGGGTTACCTGGCAATGATGCGGATTGTCAAACGCGATCGTCCCCTCAGGCGTTCTCGCCGCAGGCCGGTCGCGTTGTCCTGTTCATGAGCGGCTCCTGATATTCCTCGTAAGTCACCGTCAATTCAATCAGGTCATCGGTCGGGTTCATGGGCCACATATCGATCCACTTCAATGACCGGCATTGCCTGCGTGACTTCTTGACTTATCAATGAAACTCGTGAAACGCGAAACCAAGGTAGATGAAAGCGATCCGGACGGAAGACACACGCGGACGATGGGAGAGTTTCATGGAGGCCAGAGGCCGGACAGACCAGTTGACCTTGGTACATGGCGAGCGTCCGAGCACGTCGGCTGCTCAACCGTCGCACAAGGCCTGATCAGTATCCCTCACGCTTCGAACACGGGATCAGAAAACCGATACAGTCTGTCCGTAGCGACCGGTCTGGCCAGGTGGCCGGATGACCGGGGAGTGGCAGGAATCATCTCGGTGCGTAAGCCCGCGCCTGGAAATATCTTTATAGCTTACCACGCTTTCGTCAAGCAGGCGGCCGCAGCATTTCCCTTTTTTCGCGCAGTCGCACAACTCCCTTCTAACGCAAGGTATCATTCAAACAAGACTTACGACGTGAGGCGAAGATCGGTTGCGGTTGCAAATCGATGACATCGCACGTTCATGAGAGGGCGTGTGCTTCCTATCATCACCATGCTGGACTCGCTCCTGCTATCATCGCGATGCGATGCGTCTCCGCCTCCCGGATCTTTGCCGATGGCGGCACCAGGATGGATCCTCCGGCGCGGCCTGAGTTCGACCTCAGCAGCCATGCGGATCGCTTTATCGAGTGTTTGATCCGTGGATTTGCGTCCTGGACGACGCGCTTCTCGCCGTTTCGACCAGTCCCAGGACGGCCTGACGGTTGCCTGGATCCCCGGCCAGAGCCCGCTGGTAGAGCCGCGCAGCCTCCATCGGCTGGCCCTGGTCGTCCCGGACCTTCCCCAGCGCGAGGATTGCATCCAGATAGTATGGATTGATGTCCAGTGCTTGCTCGAGTTCCACGGAGGCCGCTTCCAAGTGACCCGCCTCCGCGAGAATCAGCCCCTTCTGGTAATGACCCGTCACGAGATTCGGGTCCATCGCGAGAGCCCGGTCGATCCACATGAGGCCCTCGTCGCGATGCCCGCGCGCCGCCAGAAGATATCCAAGATCGGCAGCGGCTGACGGCACGCTGGGCTGCAACGCGATTGCCGCGCGGTAGGCCGCTTCCGCCTCGGCGAACCTGCCAGCGCGTAGCCGGATTCCGGCCAGGCCGGTCAGGTACCTTGCGGTCGAGATGCCGCCGGCGGCGTGTGCGCGCGCGAGCACGGTTTCCGAGTCTCGCCAGGCCCTGCACAGGCGAAAGCTCTGGATTGCAAGGGCCAGGGCGGCCGCGGCCGCGACGACCCCGAGCAGTACTGCTCGACCAGTACCCGTTCGAGGCGTGCGCCTCAGCACGCGGGCCAGTACGAAGGCCAGCAGAGCAAAGAAGGGAATGGTAGGCAGGTAGGCATAGCGGTCAGCGACGATGCTCGGACTGGACCGCACGATGGCGGAAACCGGCAGAATCAGAACAAGGTAAGCCAGCCATGCTGCGGCAAGTCCGGGCCAGCGCGGGAGCTCGGAAAAAGCTGAGAACGCTCAAGCACAGGGTTGCCAGGGCCCCGCCAAGAAGGAGCGGCTGGTCCATGGGACTGCCGGGAGCTTCGTACAGTGCCGCCAGGTTCCAGGGCAGAAGAGTCTTCTCGAGATAAAAGAAAATGGCGTAGCCGGTGTGTAGAAAGCGCCGAGCCAGACCACCACCCAGGGAAGTGATCACAGGATCAGCGGTATACTTGGCGCTGAAGGTCACGGCAAGGAAGAAGAGAGCCGCCAGAGCCAGCGGCAGTTTCTCGAGCACCGCGGTGCGGATTGACGGCCAGGAAGCGCCACCTGCGGGCGAGAACCTGCGCAGTGGAAAGGCATCGAGAATCAGAAACACAAAGGGCAGAGGCAAGGAGGCTGCCTTGCAAAGCACTGATGCGATATACAGGACGGTCGCCGCGGCCAGCAGTGCAAACCGGCGCGGCCCGCGCGTGCCATCACGATACAGATAGACGAGGGTCGACAACATGGCGAACCCGGCGCAGGGCAGATACGGCTGGCAGGACACCCAGGCCACGGTTTCCACCCGCAAGGGATGAACCGAGAACAGCAGGGCCGAAAATGCCGCCGAGACCCGAACCGGCATGTCGCCGGGGCCGCCCGCAAGGGACGGATAGCGCTGGAGAATGGCCGCCAGCAGCACGGTCAGAAGGAACGCGTTGAAGGCGTGTAACAAGACACTGGTGAGGTGGTACCCAGCGGGCATCATGCCAAAAATGACGTACTGGACCTCAAACAGAATCCAGGCAAGCGGCTGGTAAACACCGAGCAGGAACGTCTCGAAAGACCAGAGGAGTTGCCGCGGGCCAAGACCCCGGTAGGCCTCGTTCTGAAGAAAGTTGATCCCATCGTCCTGAAAGTCAGCCCAGCCGTTGGCGATCGAGGGCAGGAAGACCGCGAAGGTCGTGGCGGCGACCAGCACGGCCGGCGCAGCGTTGTAGTGGGTGCAGGCGGGAGGAAAGATTGCCCCCCGGACCCGGATCGGTGGCTGAAGATGGCATTGCCATGGGTGACGAGGGAGATCGAGAATATGAAGCGTAGATCTGCGATCAGCGGCATGTCCACTCGTGCTTGATCGAGCTGGTCGGTCGCCGCCTTCGCAGGTGAAAGCATATAAATTTCATGCATGTCATGGAGACGGATTCGAGTCTGGCTCCAGACGTGAGAGGGTCGCGAAAAATCGCATTGTCCGTATCAATCACGTCAGTCGATGGTGTATTCTGACCAGGCGGCTAGGACTCTTCAAGCGACAGCAATCCAGTAACGTCACGCGGCCCGCACATTCCGGGAAGCGTTCCACCGGGCCGTCGCGGCGACGCCCGCCGCATCGCCCCATGGCGCAAGGCACCCGTGGGGCCGTCCCGAAGATCGAGTACGTTTTTCCCAAGCCCGGCGGGAAGCCAAGGAGCCATCGTTCATGAGTCGGCGGAGAGTAGGAATCGGCCTGCTGGCCTTGGTCATCATGGGCGCCTGCGGCTTGCTCCTTTTCAACTTGAAGGAGAGCTTCTTGCCGGACGATTCGCTGGATGGCCAGGTACGCCAGCTTGGTAGCGGCTGGACTTCACGCCGTCGAGCAGCCGCGACGGAGCTTGCCAGGTTTTCTTCGGACCCCGAAAAGGCCGTCACGGCCCTCATTCAGGCCCTGGACGATCCCGACGTCGAGGTCAGGCGGAATGCCCTCGAGTCCCTCGAGTTCTTCGGCGAGAAGTCGAAGCCGGCCGCGCCAGCGCTCAGGCAACAGCTGAAGCAAGATGCCGACGCGAAGGTCCGCAGACAGGCCGTGGGGTTGCTCGGGAAACTCGAAGACAAGGAATCGATACCCCTGCTGATCGAGGCGCTCGACGACCCTGACACGGCTACGCGATCCGAGGCGGCCCGGAGCCTCGGCCAGTTCGGTCCCGGCATCGCAACGAAGGATTTGATCGACAAGTTGCTGTCCTACCTGGACGAGGACCAGGCCGAGGAGCTACGCCTGGCGAGCCTCGGCGCACTCGATTCCGTCGCCCGCGACAACGAGTCTGTCGTGCGCGCCACCGCCCACGTGGCAGCCATGGACCCGAGCATCCTCGTACGTACCAGGGCCCTGAATTGCCAGACGCCGAAGTTCGAGTTCGCCGTGCCGACCCTGATCGCGGCCCTGGAAGACCCCAGCCCTCAGGTCCGACTGGCAGCCGGCAACAAACTGGCCTGGATTGGACTGGCCGACGACCGCACGGTTCCCGCTCTCTGCCGCGCGGCCTTCAAGGCCGATGATGTTACCAGGGAAGGCATTGGCATGGTCTTCAGCCAGCTCATCCTCGACCGGACCAGCGACAATACGCCTCGCGACCAGCTCGAGCGCAGGTTCCTGGCGGCGGTCCGAGAACTTCGTCAGGTGGTGGAAGCCCGCAACGCCGCGGCTCGCCTTGACGTCGTCGCGGTGCTCGGCAGAATCGTGGGAAGTTACGAGAAGTCGGGCAAACCCGGACTGCTCTTACCAGCCCGCGCCGCCCTGGACGCGCTGCTGGCACGAATCGAGGACAGCCAGGAAGACGTGGTCCTTCGGCTCCACGCCATGGGCCAGTGGTCGCTGATCCAGGCGCTCGCGCAGATCAGGCCCGCCGAGGGCAGAGCCGCCGCCTCGGGGGCTGAGCAGGGAGCCCGCAGAGACGAGTTACACGCCACGGCCGCATGGATCGCGGCCCTCGGCAAGGTGCTCAAAGATCCTGCATCCGAGGTCCGGACCAGAGCGCTGGAGACCCTGGTGGACAGCTTCAAGGATCCGCTGGCGGACCCCAGCTTCCGTGAGACCTGGCGCAAGTTGATCCCCACCCTGGTGGAGGCGGCCAAAAGCGACGATTCCAGGTTCCGCACCGGGGCGCTGACCGTTCTCATGCTGCTTGGTCCCGAGGCGGGTGAGGCCATCCCAGCGCTCCGCTCGCTGGCAAGCAGCACGCAAGATCCCGCGGTCCGCGCGGCCGCCGAGGGAGCGATCCAGTCGATATCGAGCAGCGACAACCTGAAAGCCAAGGATCCGTCGGCCAGGATCGCTGCCTGCGATGAGCTGGGACGTCTTGGCTGGCGGGCCACCTCAGCCTTGCCTGCGCTCATGGATGTGCTCAAGGATTCGCAGCCGGAAGTCCGGCGTGCGGCCGTGGGCGCCCTGAAGGTTCTTGGCTCCGAGAATTCGGCCGCGGTGAGCGCCCTCACGACCACGCTCAGGGCCGAGACAGATCCCGCAACGAAAGCAGCGATTCTCGACGCCCTTGAAGCCATCGCGCCGGGCACCCGTCCGGTGCTCGACGCGCACCTGACGGCGCTGGAGGACCGGGATCCCCAGGTCCGTGCGGCCGCGGCCCGCTTCCGAAAAGTCCCGGCCGACGATTCCCTTGTCTCGGCGCTGGCAACCGCCCTGAGTGACCCGAGCGACCGGGTCCGGCTCGCTGTCGCGCAAGACCTCTGCGAAATCATGTTCGAGAATTCGAGAGTCATTCCCACGCTGGTCAAGGCACTGCGCGACGGCACGCAGCGCGGGGACACCTTGACGGCCCTGGAGAAGCACCTGGAAAGCGTTTCCGATCGGGCCGACTTTGGTCGTGTCCGCGGCCGGCTGCCGGAGCTTCGAGCCACTCTGGCCCTGGCGATCCCCGCGCTCCAGGAAGCCCTTCAGATGGACGGTGACGCGGTGAAAGCCGCAGTGTTCGGCGTGCTCGGGCGGATCGCGGCCTTTTCCGGCCTGAGCCGCGACGCGGAGCTGCAAAAGTCCATTGCACCCGCGGTGCAGCCTTTTCTTGGTGGTCTGGAGAGCGGCGATCCGAAAATCCGTCAACAGGTGCTCGGGCGGCTTGCTTCGATCGCCATCGGCCGCGACAGGATCGTCTCGGCGATCCTCAAGGATTTCGGCGGGCTGACCCAGACGGACGAGGACCGCCAGAGTGCGCTCGCGGCCCTGGCGGCCCATGCCGCGTTTGCCGATACGGACCCGGCCGTGCGCGACGCACTGAAACCGGCCGTGCCACTGCTGGTCGACAGTCTCTCGTCCGGCCAGACCGAGATCCGCAGGCACGCCGTTCAGGCGCTCGGGCAGATGGGCCCCGAGGCGAAGTCCGCGGAGGGGGCTTTGCATCGCCTTGCGGAGAGCGATCCGCAAGCCGAAATTCGCCGTGATGCAGCCAACGCGGTGAAGGCGATTCAGGGCGTTGCCAGGATGCCCCGGGCGCGAGGCTCCGCCGCACCTTCCGCAATGACCCAGCTTCGGGGGTGATCAGGCACGACACCAACCATCCGGCCCGTCGTCGTTCGGGCCCGCATCCTGGCTTGCGAGGGTCCGCCGGGAGAATCCCGGCGGTGTCTGTCGGCCGGCCGCGATCGATGGTCGATCCGCGGCCAGAATGACGGTGCGCCCTGGAACTCTACTCGGTGAGATCGGTGGGGCCCGTCAGCTTCCGCAGTTCTTTCGGCTTTTTGGGGGTCTTGCCGCCGGGTTTGCTCGTTGTTTTCTCAGGTTTGGAAGTCACCGGTTGATTCGTTTCGCTTGGACTCGGGGCGTCTGACGAACAACCGGCAACAAGAAAGGCGACGGCGGGTAGCAATCTCAGTGCTTTGATTCGAAGTCTCATGAGGTCTCCACGAAGCGGGAAGTCGATGTCGATACGGGCCGGACGCGTCTGCACCCGGAGCGGCCCGGCCCTCCGGCCCCGCGTCGAGGCCGGAGGGGGTCTCCGATGGTCGGCCAATCAGTAAGCGTCTGAGCTGATGACCTCGCTGCCGGCCCGGGTTCCCAGGGCCTGATAGGTCATGTCGCTGATGGACTGCTTGATGAATTTGACCGAACCGTCGGCAAAAGCGAAATTCACGCCGCCCGGATGCCGGCTGCGGAAGGCCCACTCGCCCAGAGTCGTCAGTGATTGCGGACAGCTGATCAGCCAGTCTGTCGGAATCCCGGCGCCCGTGCCGCACACACCCCACACGGCCTGCCAGTTCTTGCCGGTGATATCGTTTGGCGAGTTGATCCTCGGGAACGTGAAGGCTCCGGTCTGGGGGAAGTACTCGCCGGCGTTGATTGCGTTGGGATTGAAATCGGACGCGGGAAACACCGCGGTGAACGAATAGAAATTGTAGGGATCGGGAGGTTCGTTGAGGAACCGGCACATCTCTCCGAACAGGGTGGTATTGCTCGTACCATCCGTCACGTTGGACATCTTGACCACGGCCTCAGCTCCGAACATGCCATTGCCGAGCGCGGCGTTGCAGTGCTGGGGATTCTGGGCATTCGGATCCGGAAAAGAGGCGACCGCCCAGTTGGTGAAAATGTTCTCCTGGGTGCCACGGCTCATCCCGTACGAGCACTGGACATACCCTCGCATGATGCCGTTCGAGTCGACGTAAGGAGTCGATTCCAGGTCCGACGGGCAAATGAACGAGTCTCAATTTCGTCCCCAGCGCCGTCGTGTTCCGGATCGAGTTCGCGACGAGATTGAAGTTGATGGAATTGTACTGAGCATTCCCGTCAAGAAAGGGAACGATGTAGCAAAAGGCCGAGTAGCCAAACCAGCTGCTACTCGAGCAGACCGACTGGGTGTACCCCGAGGTGACGTCCATGTATCGATTCCCCATGGGGAAGCAACCCTGGCCACTTTCATAATTGTGGCAGGCCAGGGCGATTTGCTTCAGGTTGTTCACGCATTGCGCACGGCGGGCCGCCTCGCGGGCCGATTGCACGGCGGGGAGCAGCAGCGAGATCAAAACCGCGATGATGGCGATCACCACAAGCAGCTCGATCAGTGTGAATCCGTGCCGCGCTCGGCCGGAGAACCCTAACTTCGACGTCTTCATGCTCACGACTCCTCTCCTCGGGGATGGTAAGATGACAGGGATCAGGGCTTGAAGCAGAGATCACACTTGAGATTGCCCAGATGCCACGAGACAACTTGCGAAGGCCGGTCATCGACGACCGGAGCCACTCTCAAGTGAACGATGGCGCCTGGGGGCACTCGCCTACGGACCATAATTGATCGGTTTTTCGGAGAACGATCCCGGAACATTCACGATTCGAGAAACATCCCCAAAGTGTACCCTCATGTCCATACTGTACAGACGTATCAATGGGCAAGCAGGATGAAATCGCTGTTCGATGGGTCGTTCTGTCGCGGAAGGATTCGATGCAGAGAATCAGAAGGTCATCGGCATAAATTCCAGTCCATCCAGCGCACGCTCCCGCGGAAAGGAGGATCCGTCTGATATTCCGGGAGCTCGTGGCCCATAGGCCCACGGATCCAGCGATTCGCTCAGGGGAGAGGTGAAGTCCTTTGCGAGCCGACCAGTTGCGTGCCTGGTGACATTATTGAAATCTTCATTACTCTAGCGTGGGCCCTGTCGCAAGTCCAGTAGGTTCCTCCCGATGCCGGGGCTGTCCGGGGCTAAATAGATCCTCGCCTCTTGGAATGTGGGCCAGCCGCCCTCGGCTGGCTCAGGACGGCCGAGGGCGGCCGTTCCACACTTTCCCTCTTACGGGGAGCTATTTAGTTCATTTTGGGTTCGTGGCCGCCACCCCCTCACCCGGGCCTCCTCCCGGGCGGAAAGAGGGCCAATTCGTTCCTGCTCCCTGCTGGGGAGAAGGGGCTCGCAGGCCGGCCGAGAGGGGCCTGGCCAAGAATACCACATGGAACAGACCTGGTCCGGCCGGCACCGCAGCGCATGAATCACGTGGCGATTCCGGCCACCCGGGAAGATTGGCCGGCGGCCAGGAATCAGGGCGCGGCTTCGGCGCCCATGAACTGTCCCAGGAAGCTCATGGCGGCCGCCACGGCCTCGGGGCCCGCATGGCTGTGCCGGCTCAGCTCAACGTGAATGCCACCACGATAGTCGATGGCTCGGAGGGTGTCGAAGATTGGTCCGAATTCCATCGTTCCCGTGCCGAACATGAGGTGCTCGTGAACGCCGCGGACCATGTCCTCGACATGCAGGTTAAGAATGCGCGGCGCCCGGCGCAGCAGATGCCCGGAAATTGTTCCGTCCTCGATGCAGTGGACGTGGCCAAGATCGACCGTCAGGTGGAACAGAGGATGACGGATGCGCTGGTCGAGCCGGTCGAAGCGGTGGAAGGTATCAATGAACATCCCCGGCTCGGGCTCAAAGGCCAGCGGCAGGGACGCACGCTCCGCGTGGCGGAGTACCGGCTCCAGGGCGCTGGCCAGCCGGTCCAGCGCCTCTTCCTCGGAGATCGCATCGCCGAGCCGCCCGGACCAGAGCGAGAGGCACTCTGCGCTCAGCTCCTGGGCGATCTCGATGGCCCGGCACAGGAAGTCGACACGCATGGCCCGGCGGGCCGGGTCCGGGTCCATCAGCGTCGGGTCGTGCTTGAGCCGCGGGTTCAGCAGGTACCGGGCGCCGGTCTCGACGACGCTGCCGAGTTCGTGGTGCTCCAGGCGCAGGCGCACCGCGCGGATCTGCCTGGCAAGCACGGCCGGCTCGTCGTACGGGTCCAGTGCGCCGGCGTCCAGCGTGATGGCCGCGCTCTGGTACCCCGCCCCGGCGATCAGGTCCAGTGCGTCGGTCAGGCGGTGATGCGCCAGGCCGTTGGTGTTGTATCCCAGCCGCACGCGCGCCTCCGGGCACCCATCAGGTGGAGTAGAGCCAGCGCCCCAGAACATAGGCGGGTAGCCAGAGCCCGGCGACGGCGGCCGCCTGCGCCGGTCCGCGCACTGCGGCCACCAGGCCGACGTTGATCCAGACCAGGCTGAGGATGCCGGTCTTGACCACCTTCTGGATGAGTGCCGGGACGGGCTGGTAAATGGCCGGGATGGCTGTGAGGTTCACAACCAGGGCCACGACGACAAGCGCCAGCAGGCCCTCCAGCGGGATGAGCGGGCGTCCCGGCTCCGGCCTGGGAAACCTGCGCGGCAGCAGCGCCACCGCCATCAGCCCCACCAGTGCCAGGTTCTGCACCGTCAGGCCGGCGAGCAGGTTCCGGGTCCGGCCCGACTCGGTCTCGGAGCGGCTGACCCAGGTGATGCCGGCGACGAACAGGCCGTACGTGGCGGCCGCCAGCCAGCCGACGGGTCCGCCCAGCGACGGCACTTGCGACAGCCCCAGCAGCAGGTTCAGGCCCCGGCAGCCACCCATGAAAAGGGGCCCCAGGGGGGTACGCTTCATGCCCGCGTCGTATGCCAGGATCACCAGTGCCAGCGCACCGGCCACGACGAGGCTGGCGGTCGAGCCGGAAAGCCAGGCAGCCAGCGGTCCCAGCATGAGCCCGATTCCTCCCACACCAAACGCCAGCCGGCGCGTGATCCGGCCCGAGGGGATGGGCCGGGCGGGCCGCTCGCGCGCATCGGTCCGGGCATCGAATGCATCGTTCAGTGCCATGCCGGCGGCGTAGAGGATCATGGAGGCCGCGGCCAGCGGCGTCCAGCGCTCGAATGCGCGCAGCGATCCGCCGCCCAGCAGCCAGCCGGCCAGGCTATCGGCCGCGGCCGTCAGCACATTGGGGAGGCGGATCAACTGGAGGAAAGGGATCAGGGAACCGATGATTCCACCTCGAGAGCACCGCCTGTCGCGGCACGGACCAAAGGTTGGAGGACCGCGAGCGCCTGCGCGCGGCCGCGTCGGGATCTTCCTGGAACGGATAGAGCTCGACGGTGAGCCAACCCGTGTATCCCGTGTTGCGGATGGCTTCAATCACCGCGGCGAAGTCGATGGCGCCGGTGCCGGGAACGAGGTGGTGATGAACCCGCGTGGCCGCGATGTCCTCCACATGATAGTGGCGGATGTGGCCGGCCAGGAGGGCAATCGCGCGTGCCAGGTCCTCGCTCACGCAGTACGCGTGGCCGACATCGAAGTTGAGCCCGAGCGACGGCGCGTTCACGCGTTCGGCCACCTCCAGGTACTGGGCCGTCGTTTCCAGCAACAGCCCGGGCTCCGGCTCGATGAGCAGAGCGACACCGCAGCGCTCGGCGTGCTCGGCCAGCGGCTTGAGCACCTCGACGAACAGGTCGATTGCCGCCTGCCGCGGCTGCCCCGGTAAGAGCGGCCCGCCCGGCTCGGTGGTGATGTGCGGCGCACCGAGCTCGGCGCAGAGCGAGAGCGCACGCCGCGTGTGGTCGATGCGAACGCGGCGGTAATGCGCGTCCGGCTCGATGAACGAGGGGTGCCAGTAAGGCTGGCGATGATCGGCCACCGCGTTCATCATGAAGGCGTTGATATTGGAAAAGCGTAGTCCCGACCGCTGCATTGCCGCGGTGATGTCCCGTTTCTGGCCCTCCAGCAAGCCCGCCGGCCAGGCGTGCGGGACGTCGGCCAGGAGCTCCAGCCCCGCATAGCCGATCGCCGCGATCCGCGCGGCCGCCTCGTCAAAGGGGTGCTTCAGGTAGGCGTTGGTGCTGAACGCGAGCTGCATCGTGGCCCTTCATTCCGGGTGCAATGGTCGATCAGCCGGTCATACTGCTTGAAGAAGTCGTGCTCCGAATCCCCTTCGGGGCTCTTGAAAAAGCAGGCGAGGTGCCGCAGCAGGCCCCTGCCGCCCCGCTGCTTCTCCAGGTCGGTAAGCCGCGCCAGGTCGATGGCCAGGGGAGCGGCCAGCAGGCTGTCGCAACCTTGCCAGGTGAACTGGAGGGTCATGCGCGTGCCCAGAAAGCCCTGGAAATGGACGTGGTCCCAGGCGGTCTTCCAGTCGCCCATGTCGGGGAGGTACTCGATGGTGACAATCGACGACGGCTTGTAGCCGAGGATCTGCGCGAGCACCCGGTCCTTGGTCTCCACCTTGGAACTCTTGCTGGTCGGGTCGTCGAGCACCAGCCCGTCGCGATTGCCAAAGATGTTGTGGCCCACCCAGCTCGACACCTTCAGGTTGCGGTGCGCGAACATCGGGGCGAGCACGGTCTTCATCAGTGTCTCGCCGGTCTTGCCGTCCTTGCCGGCATGCAGGGAGCCGGTCGCCTCGGCCAGCTCGTACGCCGCGGGGAACGACGCGCCCAGGCTCGGGGTGAAGTTGATGTAAGAATGCCCACCCTCGAGCGCCGCCAGGGCGTACAGCGTGCTTGAGGGCACCAGAGGCGAAGAAAGGGCCTCGGCCAGCCTCGGCTGAAGCGTCTCCCAGTGCTCGTGCGCGGAGTCCAGCGGGAACGGCGGCTCGGTGCTGGAGACGTTCAGCACGATCAGGTGGTCGATCGACTCGGACGCGACGAAATGGCGCAGATCCGTGGAGATGGCGTCGATCGCCTGGCGGGGCGTTCTCCCCGGCTTCTGCTCGGGCCAGTCCGCCAGCTGTGACACCACCGCGCTGAGGCCGAGCCGCGGTCCTGGCTGGACCCGGG
Source organism: uncultured Planctomycetaceae bacterium (assembly GCA_963833985.1). Classification (GTDB taxonomy): domain Bacteria; phylum Planctomycetota; class Planctomycetia; order Isosphaerales; family Isosphaeraceae; genus Aquisphaera. The sequence goes on along the minus strand of CAWIAD010000002.1, from coordinate 1,649,065 downwards.
CCGAGGCCGTCTCCAGGTCGGGCCCGCAGGCGGTAATCCAGGCGGGGTCGAAGACCCCTGAATTCCGGCGAAACTCCTCCGCGGACTGCGCAAAGCTGGTGCGGCGGATGTCATGCCCGCCCACCACGAACTGGTCCGGTTCCACCAGGCCAAGATCACGGAACGGCGGCAGTGCGGTCACCAGACCGGTGCGGTCCGTCAGACCGCGCGCCAGCGCCGCCAGGCCGAGCGTGATCGTGGTCCCCACACCTCCGAACGCTCCGACCAGCCAAAGCCCAACCCGGCGACGAGTCATTCGTGGGACCACCTATGGTGCAGGGGTGCTTGGGGATCCGGGCACGGAACCAGGCGGGAAGCGTTCGTCGGTTCACGATCGCAGGCGGGAAATCAGCCTCGCCACGGACATCCCTTGTTGACGCAAGTTCATTATGGGCCCGAGTCCTCTGGCATTCAACCCGAGCCGCGAGGAACCCGCGGCGCGACGGTCCCCCGCGGGACGGCCGCTTCGGATGGGCTATTCCGCCACCCGGATGTGCTGCACCTGGTTCCGTTCCAGCCAGCCGAGGAACTGCTCCTGCTCCTCGGAAAGCTCCACCTCCGTGAAGTTCTCGGTGTCCAGCGGCGAGACCAGCAGCAGGACGCCGTCGGCCAGCCAGCGGCTGACATCGCCTTGAGCCACCCAGTATTCGTTCTCGCCCAGCGCGGGGATGCCGGGCGAGCCGGGCGGCGTCATGAAGTAAACCAGTTGCGATCGCAGCCGCACCGAGATCGGCAAGGCCGGAGTCTCGGGTCGGTCAAGAGAAATCAACCTGGGTTGCGGCATGGTTGTCGGACTCGAGGCAACGCGTGGGATGCTCCGCTCTGCGGAAGCCACCAGCCGTCCAGGATAGCGGCGGGTCGGTCATAATCCTATGGTCAGCCGTCGTATGCCCGCCCCGGATTCACGCAGGTTCACGACTTCCACCCGATCCAACCGGCTGCTCAGCACCGGGAACAAGGGATCCACCAGCCCGAGCCGAGCCGCCTGGCGCCGGTCCATGTCGCCGTCCGGAGCGACGCTTTTCAGCAGGATCAGCCTGCGGGCGCCAAGGCGATCCGCCAGCCGCGCGGCGATCGAGTCGGAGGTCACGTCCCAGCTCGCCGGCAGCGGATCCTGGCTGATGTCGTCCAGCTCCTCCAGGAATCGCGCCGGCGACGCCACGGGCACCAGGTCCTGGCTCAGGCAGGTCTCGATCTCGGCCGCGCGGTGCACGACCCTGGATCGCCCCAGCAACGCAGCCAGCAGCGCCGCCGTGATGTCGAGCGTGCGCATGGCCAGATCGTGTGCGGCGAGGTCGCCGAGCGCATGCACGCGGTCCATCGCCCGGATCAGGTCGGCGAAGGGGCCCCCGCCGGCAACCAGCACCGCCAGGCGCCGCAGGGCGCCTCCCCTCCCGCATCGCGATCCAGCAGCGCGGCCAGCCGCGCTGGCAGCTCGGGCCAGCCCAGCAGGCTTCCGCCGACCTTGATCACCACCAGGCCGCCATGGTCGCGCGGTCCAACCACCGCTGAATGTGATGGTTCCGCAGGGTTCACAATCCGGGCTCGCAATCGTCCAGCAAGGAAAGGAGGGCGCGGGCACACGCCGCGCTGGACCCCGCGGGCCCCCAGCGCCCGGAGAGGCTGACGATGAGGCCGTCGTTTCCCACCAGGCGCCCCGCGACCCTCCGCGCGAGGAATTCGCCGGAGCCGGCAAGGACCACGACACCCACTGCGGGGATCGTCGCCTCGCAAACGCGCCGAGCGGCCACGGTGAGGCGCTGCAAGAGACATTCCTGGGCGGAGCTGGCCAGGGCGTGCGCGTCCTGGATGGAAAAACTCTGGCGATCGGTGCAGATCATCCGCGCCAGTCGGGCGCGGGCGGCCTCGACCGTGGCCGCACGGCCGTCGGCCGTGGACCGGTCCGAGGGATCAGAAGGGAGATCGCCCAGCGTCAGGAAGACGTCGAGCGTCGTAGCGAACAGCTCGGCGGCGAGGCCGATGGGCCGCCCCTGCCCGATCGCAAGCTCGGTGGCCAGGGCACAGATCGGCGTGCGCTTCACGCCGGCGTACACGAGCTCACCGGATTGCAGGCGATCGGGATCCGTCCGGCCCCGGGCGGCCACCTTCCCCGTGGCGAGCGGTATCAGGTCCGTCGTGGTCGAGCCCACATCAATGAGCAGACCGTGATGCTCGGGGAAATGACGAGCGGCGACCGTCGCCAGCGCCAGCCAGTTGGCCGCGGCCGCCAGAGACGGCTGCCGGCGAATCGCTTCCGGCCCGTGGAAACGCCCGTCGATGCCCCAGACCCGGACGGGGAAGGACTCGAAGACGCCAAGCACGGACGCCAGGATCGCTCGGACCCCCTCGTCCCTGGTTGGGTAACAATCACAGAGCTCGGCGGTCATCGTGAGTGCCACCTGGTCAAAGGCAGGGAGCCCGGCCGCAAGCTCGGCGATCGCCGCGCGGAGCTCCGCCGGACGCCGCCAGACCTCGAACGCTGCGGTCACGCATGTGCCATCGGAGTGTGCCGCCTTCAGATTGGCACCACCGATGTCCAGCGCCAGCATGCGGGTTCTTCGCTGCTTCGAGACGGCCCTCGCTGTCATGAGCAGGTTCCCTGCGCTGCGCGGGCGCAAATCGTGCCATCGGCAAGGAACCGCACCGGTGCGTCCGTCCGGATATGGCTGGCGAGCTGGGCTGGCAGGCCGCACGCGTATCCCGCAACTCCGCAAGCTGCCAGCCAGGCCGCGGCGAGGCGCCCAGGCGGCAGCAAATGCACGAGACCGACGAGCGAGGTCGTGGGTCGGGGATTGATCTCCAGGATGGCGGCCGCGCCGCTTTGCTCTTGCCACACAAAATCGACGCCGACGAACCCGCGCAGGCCGGGTACCGCCTCGATCGCCGCGATCAGGATGGGCTCGGCCGCACGGCAAGGGACCGGAATCGTGCCTCCTCGGTAGGTGAAACGGCCGAGCTCGCGCACCACGTCCTGCTGGCCGGTGGCAACCAGGCAGATGCCGCCGTCGCCGACGAGAAAGCTGCCGCTCATCGCGACGCCCGGAAAGTATGGCTGAAGCACCGCGATGGGGAGCGCACGAGCGGCGTCCGGCAGCTCGCAGGACCGAGCGATGAAGTAGGTATCAATCGCCCCCGCGCCGTCGACGGGCTTGAGGACGGCCGGATACGCGGCGTCCGCGGGCAGCCCCTCGGCAGGCACGACGATGCGGCAGCTTGGCGTCTGGACCTGCCGGGCCGCAAGGCGGGCGGCCAGCTTCGCCTTGTCGGCCGTGAGCCGGATCGCCGCAGCCGAACTGCCAAGCCAGCACGTGCCGGTGGCTTCGACAGCACCAGCCAGCAACTCCAGCACTCCCATCGTCTCCGGAGCGATCAGCACGGTACAATCCGCCTGCCGCGCCAGGTGGGCAAGCTGCGCCTGCGGGTCTTCCGGTTCCATGGTGAGCGTCGTCCATCGGCTGTGATCGTCGGGCCAGCGGGGATCGACGGTCACCTGCACGCGGACGCCATGCTCCCGGAGCGCCGCGAAGTCGGAGGCAATGGCTCGCCGCATGGCCAGGCCCTCCGCGGCCCACGACCGCGGCACCGAGCGGCCGGCCAGGCCGCCCCCCGTGACCCACTCGTGAACCAGAATCGAAAGCGGAGCCGCTGACACCATGTTCCCATGTCCGTTGCGTGTGATTCCGGTGCTCGATGTTCAGGATGGAGTTGCGGTGCATGCCGTGGGCGGAATTCGCTCCCATTATCGGCCGGTGCGCAGCGGGTTGCACCCCTCCTCCTGCCCGATCGAACTGGCGCGTGCATTTCGAGAACGGCTTGGTCTGGTGGAGCTCTACCTTGCCGATCTGGATGCGATCGCGAGCAAGCGGCCTCCTGATCTGCGGCTTTATCGCCGGCTCCATGATCTCGATCTGCGGCTCTGGATCGACGCTGGCCTGAACGACGTGCAAGACCTGGCTGTGCTGGAGGGGCTGCCGCAGCTCACGATCGTGCTCGGCCTCGAGACGGCGGCCGGGCCCGACGCCGTGCGGCGCGTTCTCGACCGGACAGGGCCCGACCGGCTCGTTTTCAGCGTCGATCTTTTCGAGGGCGTTCCACGCATGCCGCCGGGCGCGGACTGGCCGGCCGCCGACCCTGGCGGATTGCTCCACAGGGTCCTGGAGCTGGGTGTCCGGCGCGTGCTGCTGCTGGACCTGGCGCGGGTGGGAACGGGCCGAGGCACCGGCACGGAGCACTGGTTGCCGTTCCTCCGCGCGTCGTACCCCCAGGCGGAAGTCTCTGCCGGGGGCGGCATCGCCGCGATGGCCGATCTGAATGCCCTGCAAGCCGCAGGCGCCGCGGCCGTCCTGGTTGGGTCTGCACTGCATGATGGCAGGATCGGGAGGAAGGAGCTCGAGGAACTCTCGACGGAGCGCCGGGCCTCGCTTTTCCCGCCGGCATCCGCGGGCACTTCAGCCGGATTCCCGTGAGTCATCGCGCCATTCGACCTCGGCCGACTGGCCAAAGCTTTCCTCGACCTCAACGCGCAAGACGCGGGGCACCTTCCAGCCGCGGCCGGCCATTGCCTCGCGCAGCCGGCCCGCAATGTAGTCCGCCAGCAGCTCGGCCGTGGTGTTGGCGATCGGCAGCAGCACGCACTCGTCGCGCGGGAAGCTCCAGAGGCGATCGCGGTAGGTCACACGGAAATTCGGACCCTCCGGGCTCAGGCTGATGAGCGGGTTCCGCGTCGGCAGCAGCATGCGGTGATCCAGCTCGTCGGTGATCGCGCGGGTCATGTCCTTGAGAGCAATGAAGTCCACCACGTAGTGGTTCTCGTCCAGCTCGCCTTCCACCTCGACGAACGCGCGGTAGTTGTGGCCATGGAGCCGCTCGCAGCGATCGCCTTCATAGGTGATGAAATGGCCCGAGCAGAAGACCAGGTAGTCCTTGGTCACTCTCACCTTGTAACGCGGACTGGACACGGCGGGCAGGCTCCTGAGGGTCTGAACGGCTTGCCGCCTCAGGGAACGGACCAGCGCGCGGAGGTGGCGGCAAGGGGTAAGCGAATTGTCCCATCACGCAGGGCGGCGAACAAGGCCGCGGTCACCAGGTCGGCCGTCGTCCCCGGGTTGTACTGGCGACTCTCACGCCTCAGGGCGGCTTCCAGCTCAAGCATGCGATCCTCGCCCAGGCTCGTCCCCGGCCATCCTGCTATGAGCACCTCCGCGGCCTGGCTCGAGACGCGCATCGCGGCATCCAGGCCTGCCTTGCGGACGATGAGCGAATCAGGATGCCGGGCGAGGGTCTCCAGCGCGGTGGCGATGATCGCGGTCTCCAGCGGCAGGCCGGCGCCCAGTGCCCCCCGGAGCGCCGGCAGAAGCTCCTGAAGGACTTCATGGAAGCCGTTGACGTACTGCCTGGCAACCAGGTCGCGATCAGCCGCCAGAGCCATCACCGCGCGAAGTGGGAGCGTGGGCTCGGCAGCCAGATCCTGCGCTTCCACTCGGCCCATGCCTCCAGGGTTCGCCAGGCGGATGGCCCGGTAGACCAGGGCCGCATCCTCACCCGTGGCCGACTCCAGCAGACGCTCCAGGCCTGCCGCCAGGTCGAGCTCCACGTGGGACGGCCGCCAGGGGTGCGAGCACAAGGATCATGCCGAGGTTGGTATTGGTGCTGACGACGTCCCGGGTCGCCTGCACGGCGGCAAGCACGGTGGCGCCGATACCGCGCTCGTGGGCCTCGTCGAGCGGACCGCGGATGGCCGTTGCGCTGAGCAGGAAATCGAGATAGTGCAGATCCGGGAAATCGGCGAAGCGATGCACATTGCCCGGCTTCCGCGCCGTGGCCTCCAGCAGGCAGGCCATCTCGGCCAGCCGGCCCGGGGAAAGTCCCGCGCACCGCCCACCGCGTCTGGATGGTTCCGCTCTTTCATTTGCCGGCGTCCCGCAGGGCGCAAAGAATGGCGGCCGCCACGTCGATTCCCGTCACTCGCGCCAGCGCCCGCCAGCCCGGCACGGCGTTCACTTCCAGGACGGTCCAGCTCCCCTGGTCCATGTCTTGCACCAGGTCCACTCCTGCCAGTTCCGCACCAAGTGCCAAGGCGGCCGCGAGCGCCAGCCGGCTCGCCTCCGCGTCGAGCGCGACGGCCTCGGCCCGGCCGCCCAGCGACACGTTCGTCCTCCACTCCCCGGCCGCGGCAAACCGGCGCATCGCTGCGAGCACGTGTCCCCGCAGCACGAAGACGCGCAGGTCGTGCCCCGGATGGCGAACCACCCGCTGGAGATAGAGTACCGCGCCCTGGCGCTCCAGCGCGTGCAGCGCGCGCCAGGCCAGCTCACGATCGCTCAGGCGGATCAGCCCCCTGCCCTCGGAGCCGAAGAGCGGTTTGACGATGACATCGCCGCCAAGGCGGTCGAAGGCCTCGAGCGCCTGGGCGGCGGTCTGGCCCGTCCAGGTGGCCGGCACGGGCAGGCCGGCCTGGTCCAGCAAGGCCAGCGTCAGGTATTTATCAACGGCCGCCTCCACGGCCCGGGGAGGGTTCCAGACCGGCACGCCGGCTGCCGCCACGCGGTGCAGCGCATCCATCCGGAAAACCACCTGCTCCAGGCTCCCCGGCGGCATCATGCGCACCAGCACACCCGCGGCTTCGGTCAGCTCGACGCCGCCGGCAAGGACCTTCTGCCGCGCTCCGCCAATCTGGGCCGACACTTCGGCGAACGGCATGGCCTGGAGCCGGACATCGAGCGTTCGGGCCGCACGCAGGAGGTCGGCGACATGCCAGCCGGTACCGGAAACCAGGGCGACAAGTGGGGTCATCGGCGATACCGGTCCGGCGAGGGCTCAGCTCATCTCACGTCGTCATTCAAACCAGGGCATGGCCGCCGGAGCGGTCAATTCCAGAAGGACTGCCGCAGCACCTCGGGCTCCAGCGATCCGAAGGCATGGCTGCGACCGGTTTCCAGGTTCTGGAAGACCACCTCGGCGGGGCTGAAGAGGAGAGGATCGACGGCGTAGAAATCATGATTATAGCGCTCGAAGATCGCCGCGAACGGCTCACCGTGATCCCTGGAGGAAGACGACGGGACCCGCGGTCCAACTTCCTCCAGGCTGGCGTCGTCGCCCGTGACGAAGAGGACCACGCGGGCCCCGTAGAGCACCGCGTCGTTGGTCCGGCCTATGGCGGCGAGGTCATCGGCGGCCACGGGTGGCAATGGCGCCGTGCCGTGCGCGGAATGAATCCGTCCCAGGTCGAACTTCAGCTCCGCCAGCTTGTGCAGTGCAGTCTCGACCGAGCGCGCCACCACCTGCACGCCGCCGGCCAGGCTGGCCGTGGGCGCGGCCAGCAGCGTCACCGCCGAGGACAGCACACGGCACTCCTTCGCCACGGCCGCCACCACGTCGGGTGTTGGCGCCTTGCGGGTCTCCAGCACGCCGACCACGGCATTTTCGGTTTCGCGGAAGCCGATCACATCGTAGATCGGTTCCTTTCCCCGCACCGCCCGCATGGGACCGGAACCCATGGCGAAGTACTTGCCCTCGCTGATGGCCCAGCCGGCATACTGCCCGGCGAGACAGGCCTGGACTGGATGGTCGGTGACCACCTGCACCACGGGCACGGGCCGTGCCGCGACCTCGCCGGGAACAATGCTCACCGTGGCCAGGTCACCCAGGCAGATCCGGGCCAGGTCCATCCCCACGTGCAGCCCCCCACGGGCTTCGATCCCGCAATCAATGTACCTTCCCCCTCCTTCGATGAGGTGCAGGATCGCCCGCCGCTCGTGCCCGTGAGCCAGCAGCGCCTCGACCAGCCAGAGGGCGCGACGGTTCATGGACATCGTCATCGTACCGGCCCCCCTCTCGGTCGTGCCTCATTTCAGGCCGTGCCCGGCCAGGATCTCTCCCCTTCCGCCGGTTGCCAGGTCTCCATTGTAGCGGTCCAGCGTGGCCAGCGGAACCTGTGCGGGCACTGCGAATCCCCAGGCGGCAAGCTGTCGGCAATAGATTGCCAGAAAGGGACAGGGGAACCGGCCGGCATATGCGAACGTGGGCAGAATGTGCTCCTCGGGCGGGCCTTCCAGCCCGGGCAGGACCAGAGTGCCGCGCTTCATTCCCGCACCGAGGCGCGGCCCGGCCGGCCCCAGCACCACGATCGTGCCCGCGATCATCGACCGCCCCACACCTCCGCCGGCCGAACCGCGGATGGCGATCAGACCCCGGCGCATCTGGAGCCCCGCATCGTCGCCCACGGATCCGTCCACCAGGATCACTCCCTCGCGCATCCCCCGCCGGCTGCCCGGGTACGCCGCGCCAAGGAACGCGCCGGCGTCGCCACGGATCGACAGCTTCCCTCCGCCCATCTCCGCCCCGGCCCAGTCTCCCACGGAGCCAGTCACGATGATGGTTCCCCCCGTCATTCCGGCCCCGAGTTGCGGCCCGGCGTCACCGTGAACACGCAGGAGTCCCAACCCCATCCGGCACCCCAGATCGTGCACGCGGCGTACGTCGCCTTCGACCACGAGCTCCTCGTCGCCCTTCGTTCCCGCGACCTGAAACAGCTCGCCCAGTTCCACGCTGGTGTTGCCCAGCGGCAGACGCCTGCGCTTCACCTCGTCCGGCGCACGGTCGCGGCAGCTCTCGGGAGAGAGGCCCGATCCATCCACCGGCAGCACCGTCGCGCCACGCCATTTGAGAACGAGCGGCATCGCGTCACATCCTTTCCGGGGTCTCGAACAGCGTCGGTGCGCTGCCTGCTCCATGCCGCGTCAGCACATCGTGCAGGCGGATGTGGAACGGGCCCAGCTTGCCCCCGTAGTTTCCCGCGGTGATCGCCACGATACCTTTCGCGCCCTTTGCCCCGGCGCGAATGCCAGCCGCCGTGGCCTGCTCGACGCCGTCGAGCGAGAGCCCGTCGATGACGATCTCGTAAACGCACCGCACCTCCGCCGGCATCTCACTCGTCACCAGCCCGCGCAGCGTGGGCGCGAAAGCCGTGTTCGTGCTCGCCCGCAAGGCCTTGTACTTGCTGCCCACCTTCGAGCCCGACCGCGCAATGCCCCCGGGAAACGGCAAGATCACCCCGCGTACCGCGCGCATCGCGCGCACGGCCGTCTCGGTTGCGGCGAGGGTCTGCGCGGCATCGGTTCCCATGAGGATCAGGTTGCCGCCGGCCACGCCCTTGGTTGTGCCGAAGGTTTCCTCGCAGGTGAACTCGCCGTCCATCACCGGCACGCGCCAGTACCGCCGACCGGCCAGCCGCTTGGAGATCTGCCAGCCGTCGCCGAAATAGCGCAGGCGGCCGCCGACGTTGATCGTCTTCTCCGAGATCGGCAAACCGTTGTAACACGCGGTCGTGGGGCAGGTCATCACGCACTGGCCCACCCGGTTCACCAGCGCTTTTTCGAGTGCCTCGCGGTTGAAGGCAAAGAGCAGAACGCTCACGCCGGGCCGGCCGTCCGGCGTTTCCTCCTCGCGGAGCACGCGCTCGATCGCCGCCTCGGCGTCGCAGGCGATCACGCTCGTCGCGTAGCCGCTCATGGTCCGGCCGGCGATCTCCGCCCAGGCCGCGGAATCCGCCGTGACGATCGCCCGCGCCGCGGTCATCGGAAATGCCTCGGCAAACGTATCCACAATCGTCACGCCGTCAAGCTGCATGGTTCATTCCTATCGATCCGCGGCGTCCGCCCCTGCAATCAAGTGGACGCTTGCGTCTGGCCACCGGTCCGGGCGCCGATTGTCCGCGGCTGGCTCACCTCGCCGGGCCCGATCGCGAAGTTCCGCGGATGCACGGAGGCCTCGCGGGCCAGCCAGGCGTCGAGCTCCGCGGACGCGGTCGCATCGACCTCCGGTTCCACGACCAGCGTGGCGCCCAGCGGCGAGGATCTCAGCTCACCGTCGTCCACCACCACCGCGCCGGCCTTGATCACGTAGCGCGGCAGGGCGAACATCCGCCGCCGGTCGTCATCCGGGGCGTAGACCGTCACATCGGCATCAGCGCCGGGGCCGAGATGGCCCTTCCGTTCCAGCCCCAGGATGCGCGCCGGTGCGGCCCGGGTGATGACCGCGATCTCGGAGAGGCTGTACTCGCGAGCCAGATCGCGCAGGCCGCAACGTTCTTGCACCGCCTGCGGCAGCGTGGACATCACTTCGGCCCGCAGCCCGCGGTCCATGAGCAAGGCCATGATCAGGGGATACGCCAGGAACGATCCCCCGTTCGGATGATCCGTGGACAGGCAGATCCGCCAGGGATCGTCGACCCTGAGGAACCACTCCAGTCCAATCGCCCACTGGAGCGCATGCACCTGGTTCCGGCTGTCATAAGTGATCGGCACCACGCCGCACCCGTCCTCCTGCTCCACGTCGAGGCTCAGCCACTTCCGCCCGGTGAGATCGGCCAGGTACTGGCCCACGCGGCCGTCGGCCGTCATGCTGGTGGTCTCACCGAAGAGCACCTGGCCGACGTCCACGGTCAGCCCAGCGTGCGCGTTCAGGTAGTCGGCCAGCGGGCCGACCATCGATCCGAACTCACCCGTCTGATCGGCCGTGCCGCCGTAGCTGTGGAACTGGACGTGCGCCAGGTGCGCGCGGTGGCCGTCGAGCGCCCGCATCCCCTCGAGCGTCGTCTCCCAGTTGCCCGGCACGCCCAGGTTCATGCCGTGCAGGTGCACCGGATGCGGCAGCGCCAGCTCATCGACGGCGCGGGCAAGGCCGGCGGCAATCTGCCGCGGGGTGACGCCGAAGTGGTCGACCGTGTCGTCCCAGGCCGCCAGCCGCGTTCCGCCCTGCTTCCACTGCTCCACGCCGCCCGGATTGACAACCTTGACGCCGAATCCCCTCGTCGCGCGCAGCAGCCACGCCACCGTCTGCCGCAGCCGCTCGGGATCGCCGGCTGCCACCCGGTCCAGGATGGCATGATGGTTTCCCATCAATATGAGCATCAGCTTATCAATGAGCGGCGTGTCGCGGAACTCGGCATGGGCCTGGCGCGCACCCAGCGGCGGGATGGCCGCATCGGCCGCGGTCGTGTAGCCCATCGCGGCATACTGGTAGCCCGTCACGAAGCTGCTGGGGACGCTGCCGCAGGTCCCAGAGCGGAAGCCCTCCCTGCGCGGCCAGGCGGCATCAGGGGTACGCCGTTCCTCGGGACGGAGCATCCGCGCGCCGTTGACCTTGGCACCCGCGATGTGCGAATGGACGTCCACGCCGCCGGGCATCACCACGTAGCCGCGCGCGTCGATGATGCGGTCAGCCTTCGTGCCGGGATCGGCAGGCGCCGGGATCACGCGGCCATCCTCGATCCAGATGTCGCGAACCCCGTCGACGCCGTTCTCCGGGTCAATCACGCGTCCGCCGGCGATGTGCAACATTGGCATCGCGATCACTCGCTTCTCAGGAGGTCAATGCGCTCCCTGATCGCCTCGAGCCAGGCCCGTACCGAGGGCAAGCTCGTCGTGAGGACCGGCCGCAGTGGCAGCGAGACCCCGTCCACCCGCGTGACCGTTCCCGCTTCCTCCACTCCCGGCGCCGCCGCGAAGCACCGGACGGCGGCCGCCTCCGCGGGCCAGCCAGCATCCTCCGGGGGTGCGATCACGATCAACGGAACCGACGGCAAACCGGCGCGGGCCTCGGCTTCGAGCTGCCCGGGCGACAGCCCACCCACGATGACCGCCAGGTCAGCCTGTCCCCACGCGAGCCGCCGGCCGGCATCGGTCACGCCCGGCAGCGACCTGGGAGAGCCGGCCGAGTAGTCAATGTTCGACGGAAATCCTGTCTGCCAGGTTGAAACGGCCTCGGCCCCGGGCAAGTTGCCGGGCTCACCCATGCCCAGAATCACGAACCGCCGCCCGTGGTTCAGGTCGCGGACCAGCCCGTGTGCGGCTTCGAGATTGGCCGTCGCCTCGGAGAGCGTGCCCGAAGCCAGCATCGGCCCGTGAAAGAAGGCGCCATAACGCGCGGTCTTGAGCCGGCTGACAAGCTCGTCCAGAACAGCGCGATCGAGCCCGGTGTGCGCGCGGACGCGCGCCTCGTCCAGCGCCGCGCCACGCCCCAGCGCGCGCAGTGTCCAGAGAACCTGGAACTGGCGGCCGGCGTCAATCTGAAGAAAGTGATCGGCACGCTCCGCCGTGGTGGTTCGTGCCTGATCAACGACGATGACCGACCGGCCGGCCCGGCCCTCTGGAACGAATCGTCCGCGCGGTTCCACCGAGTACCGGTCCCAGTGTCGCGGATGAGTGGTCAGCGGATCGGTGCCCCAGAAGACGACGACATCGGCCCGGTTCTTCACCTCGCCCAGCGTGGCGGAGACCCTGCCGGCACGCTGGAACGCAATGATCCGCGCTTCGGAGGCAAGCCCTCCGTCCGGCTCGATGCTTGCCCCGACCCGATCGGCCAGCGCCAGTGCGGCCGCCACGGTCTCGTTCGTCGACCGCCCCAGCCCGAGGATGACGGGCGCCTTCGCCTTCAGCAGCAACTGCGCCGCGTGCGCCGCGGCTTCTGCCTCCGCGGCCGGATGTGCTCCGATCCAGGCGGTGGGTGCGCCGGGTTTCCAGGTCCGGTCCCGCAGCAGCCACTCCATTCCGAGCGCGCACGCGTTGCCCGCTTCCGTGATGCGCTCTCCCTCCGCGACCACGCGCAGATCGTCGCACAGGCAGCCGCAGGCCAGGCAGGTGAAGGCGTCGTCGACGACGACGGGCGCTGCGAGTACGCGATCCACCTCGCCGGACGGTTCCTGGTCGCTCATCATGGCGGGACTCGCAAATCCTGGCGGCTCGGGACGGCTCGCCTGGCGATCCCGCGGTCGCCCCGATCGACCGTGATTCTCCCAGAGGGTCCCGGACGTGTCAAACCAGCGACGGGATGCCTCAGTTTTCCGGACTAAACAGATCCTCGCCTCTTGGAATGTGGGCCAGCCGCCCTCGGCTGGCTCAGGACGGCCGAGGGCGGCCGTTCCACACTTTCCCTCTTACGGGGAGCTAATTAGCCGCCGTGCTGGTCCTGGCGATCTCGACCAGCCGCGCGGCCAGCACTGCGGCGATCCTCGCGTTCGCCGCTTCCGTCGTATGGCAGAAGTCGAGGAACTCCAGGGTCTCGGAGTCGGCGAAGATCCCGCTCAGGTTCATGAAACGTGGGTTGGTACGAAGCTCCTTGGCATTCTCGATCTGCTCGTGCACTTCCGCGAAGATCGCGCTGGCCCAGCCGTACTTCGCCTCCTCCGCCGTCTCGAACGGCACCAGCTTCGGCTTCGTGAAGATGTCCGGTTGCCAGACGAACAGGGAGCGGAACCCGTACGACTTGCCCAGTACCTCCAAGAGCCGCACGTTGGCCGCGTAGCCATCGACGACCCCCATGGCCAGGCCGTCCAGGTTCGTCTCGCCGGCCGCCCCGATTCCCCAATCCTGCGCCAGGGCCGACCGCCGACCGAGCGACCGGGCGAACCGGTACAGGGCGGAGCTCCGGATCACGTTTCCGGCCAGGGCCGACGCCAGCCGCCGGGGCGACTGGAGGATGTTGAACTCGCGCACCCGGTTCCGCTCGTTGGTCGTCACCGTGGGCTGCCGCTCGAGCAGTGCGGAGGTCGTGTCGTTGACGCCATCGTAGAAGAGCACGAGGTCCGGGCGGTAGCCCTGCTGCAATTCCCGCACAAGTGCGATCATCTCTTGTGTGTTCACATAACCGATCTCCGCGAGGTTCCTGACCTCGGCGCGGACGCCCCGTTCGTGCAGCCCGCGCCAACCAGCGAGGGAATCGTCTCATCATCCCTGGCACCGTAGCCCCAGAGCGATGAGCCGCCGAGCATGAGGATCTTCAGCGGCTTGCCGCCGGCCCCGGCGCCGGCAAGGGGCGGCGGTTGCCAGGTCGCGCGCGTGCCGTCGTCCTGAACGGTGATCGTCTTGCCCAGGAAGGGGCGCTGGCGAAAATACACGTAGGGCTGCCAGCGGTCGGAAAGGTCCGCCAGCTCCTGGTAATGGACCGGCAACCAGAGCCTGCTGTCGGGGATCGCCGCGAGCACGAGCGGGTCCGGAGGAACCTGCGGTCTGCCGCGGTCCTTCAGCCAGAAGGCCCCGCGGAGCGCCAGCTCCAGCAACACGACGAGCACGAGCGTCACGCCCAGGATCAGCCATGCCGTTTTCAGCCAGCCGGCGACACGGCCCACTCGCGCGAGGAACCTTATCATGAGCACTCTCTGCTTGCCGTCTTCATTCCATCCCGGTTAGCGTGAACGAGGATCACTGTATGCCAGGCGGACGGCGCGGGGCCAGTCCGTTCAGCCCCTTGTGCACGTGGCACGGACCATGACCCAGGAAGCAGCATCGGCGTCGTTGCGTGGACTGCGGGCCGCGGTGCTGGGCTCCACCTCGGGCATCGGCCGGGCGGTGGCCATGGCCCTGGCCGAGGCCGGCGTCCATGTCATCGTTCACGGCCACCGGTCCATCGAGTCTGCCGAGACACTCGCGCGGGAGCTGCAATCGCGCGGCGTCCGCTCGGAAGTCCTCATGGCCGACCTGGCCGACCGCGCCGCGGGCGACCGCCTGGTCGCAGAGGCCTGGAGCGTCTGGAACGGCCTGGACGCCTGGCTCCAGTTTGCCGGTGCCGATACGCTCACCGGCGCGCACGCGGGGCTCTCGTTCGATGACAAGCTCGATCTGCTCTGGGCCGTCGACGTGGCCGCGACCATCCGTCTGTGCCGCGAGGTCGGCCGGCGGATGAAGGCGCAAGGCCAAGGCGCCATCCTGACGATGGGCTGGGACCAGGCCGAGACCGGCATGGAGGGAGACTCCGGCGAGCTCTTCGCCGCGACCAAGGGCGCGATCATGGCTTTCACGCGCAGCCTGGCTCTCAGCCTGGCGCCGGAGGTCCGCGTGAACGCGCTGGCACCCGGCTGGATCCAGACCGCCTGGGGTCAGTCCGCCTCATCCGCCTGGCAAAAGCGCGTGCTCCGCGAGACCCCCCTGGCCCGCTGGGGCACGCCCGAGGACGTCGCGCGCGTGGCGCGGTTTCTCGTCAGCCCGGAGGCGGCGTTCGTGACGGGGCAGATCGTCCGCATCAACGGCGGAGCCGTGCGCTGAGGCGAGGCTCGACCGGAACCCTCTACACGTCTTCCCTGCCCCCGCGAGTACGGCAAGGCGCGTCTCGGGTCGAGGCGTCTTTCCAGTCAGCTCAGTCGTTCTTCCGCCTGGAGCGGCTCCACCACCAGAGCGCCAGGATGAGGACGGCCAGAACGGCCGCGGTGATGAACCAGGGCGTGTAGCCGTAGTCCGCCGGCGGCACGTACACCAGGCCCGTGACGCGGTCGGCCTTGACCTTGATGTTGTCGAACTCCACGTCAATCGGCGCTTCGAGCGCCTGGGGCAAGACCTGGAACGCCAGCGTATCGACCCGCCGGTCGCCGAACTCGACGGACCCCATCTGGCGCGGCGTCTGCCCGCGCGGACCCGCGTAATACTGGAGTCTCCTTGCCCACCCGCGCAAGCCGCAGCGTTCCCGTCTTGTCGTCCGTCTTCACACCGTTGGCCTGCACCGGACGCTTGCTGTCGGCGGGGGGCTGAAACCAGCGGCTGTAGCCGTGCCCGGAACCGTGGACGTTCGTCCGCGAGATCGCCGCCATGCCATCGGCACCCGCCACGAAGATCGACAGGTTGATCCACTCCTTCTCCGGTTGCGGAAACGACCGCAGCGAATAGTCCACGCTGACGTCGAAGTCCCCTTCCAGGCCGAACCGGCTGCTCAGGCCGATGAGGGGCCGCATCTCCGAGCCGGGCGGAATGATCAGGCGCATCACGCCCCGCGAGAAATCGGTCTTCGTCACCGCCACGGACGTGTTGGACAGCGACCAGCGGGCGTGGTCGAAATCCTTCGCGGCGAAGCTCTCCTCGACCTCCGTCACCGTGGCGTCATCGGCGAGGGCGCGCTCTGGGGACTGGAGCGCAGCAAGCACCCCGGCCGCGATCGCGCAGCGAAGCAAGACCAGCGGCCGGATGACGCGACGACGCTGCTTGAACATCGGCTACTCCACGCTCGCGGGGTCGCCGCCGGCAATCGTCGCCAGCGCCTTCCACGGCCCCGGTGCGATCGACTGCTTGACGAAGTGCACCGAGCCGTCGGCCGTCAGCACGTTCACGCCGCCGGGGTGGCGGCTGGTCGCGGCCTCGGCCAGGTTGCCCTCGGTATCGGTCACGCCGGTAGTGCAGCTTTGCTGCTGGGGCGGCAGAAAATGATGATAGCGCGTGTAAAACGAGTTGCCGTCGGACCAGCGCTGGCCAGACCACTCCAGCGAGTGCGCGTAGCGCGGGGTCGTGACCGGGCTGGCCTGCCCGCAGCTCGCCATCGTCGGGCTGATCTCGTACAGGTCGCTCAGCGGGTCCGGCTGCATGCTGTTGCCCAGGCAGCGCTCGCTGAAGACGGCCGTCGTGCTGGTGCCGTCGCTGATGGACGAGATCTTGATCGCGCTCTGGAACCAGAACGCACCGTCGTTCTGGCCGGTGTTCTTCACCGGGTCGCTGATCAGGTTGATCGGTTGCGTGCCGGCGCAGGCGCGGTAGTTGTTGCATGAGGTCCCATCCTGGTCGGCAATGGACCCGACGTCGGACGGGCAGAGGAAGACCGTCACCTGCGTGAGCAGCCCCGTGGCGTTGGGCGCGCCGTAGAGCGGGTGATGGGCCCACGGCAGGCCGCTGAAGTTGAGCGCGCTGTAGACGGTGGTCTGCTCCAGGTAGGGTAGCAGTTGCGACTGCGCCGACCAGCGCGGCAAGAAACCGGCCGGCGCGCCGCCGCCATCACCGAAGGGGTAAACCCGGTGCACGCCTTCGTAGCTCGCAAGGGCCAGGCCGATCTGCCGCAGGTTGCTCAGGCACGACCCTCTTCGCGCCGCCTCGCGCGCCATCTGCACCGCGGGGATCAGCAAGGCGACCAGCAGGCCGATGATCGCGATCACGACCAGCAGCTCGATGAGCGTGAAGGCTCGCGCGGGGCACCCCCGGCGGGAAGAACGCGCGGCTCTCATGGCTCACCTCCGATTCGAGGCTCAGCGGCCGGGCCCGGCACCGGGATCGGGATCGGGGGCTTGCAAAAGAGCCTCGCCGTCCTTCAGCTCGGCCAGCCCCAGCTCGCGCCGCACGCGATTCGCCTCGTCCAGGTCAATCTCATAAATGTAAATCGAACGAGCCACGACCGCAATGGGCCGGAACCGGCGGTAGTACGCGTATGCCTTCAGCGGTATACCCGTCTGCAAGCCATGACCGTTCGACGACATGAAAGGGACGCCGATCAGGTAATTGGCGCTGATGGCGTGGAGGCCGGGGATGGGACCGATGACATCATCGTCGCGGCCGGGATTGGCGCTCGCGCTGAAGGGCGGCAGCTCGTAGCGAATGCCCAGGACCTCCGGATACATGAACCCGAAATAGGCGAGCTCCACGGCCCGCCCGGGTGCGTGCTCGTCGAGCCAGTCCTTGAGCCCCACCAGACCCTGGCCCCAGTCGATATTGCTGTCGGCCAGGTGCTCGAGCCCATGCTCGGGGCCGCCGGCGGCCTCGTTGAAATAGGTCAGGAAGTAAGGGTAGACGGCAATCGCTCCGGCCGCCGACCAGACCAGGGTTCCGGCCACGACCACCGACCACAATCGCCGGCTGGCCGCGAGGAACGGCCCCAG
Organism: uncultured Planctomycetaceae bacterium; assembly: GCA_963833985.1. Classification (GTDB taxonomy): domain Bacteria; phylum Planctomycetota; class Planctomycetia; order Isosphaerales; family Isosphaeraceae; genus Aquisphaera. The sequence continues at coordinate 1,631,406 of CAWIAD010000002.1, read as the reverse complement.
CCGCCCGGTCAGGATGAACACGAAGGGGTAGACGGGCAGCGCGCAGCGCCCGAAGTTCAGTCCCGTTTGCGAGCTGACCCACGAAGAGCGCGAGGGCCGGGACGATCAGGCAAGCCTCATCGACGAGATCCCGGCGGTACGCGCGGCGCCACAACGCGAGTAAGGCCGCGAGGAACATGAGGCCGAGCATACCGACCGGCGTCTTGACCGCCAGGTAGTAGAGATAATAGTGATACCACCCGGCGCCACGCCGCAGCTCACCGCGCAGGTACTTGTAATAGTGGCCACTATCCACGTCATGAATCTGGTCGTCGAACCCCAGAAGGTACTGCTCGGGAAGCGGCATGGGCACCCGGCCAAGCAACGTATCCTGGAAGCAGTTCCCTGCGCCGGGGCGTCTCGGGGTCGTTTGCCTCCCGCCCGATCAGCAACCGGCTCTTGAACGTGAACGACCCCAGGCGGCGTCCGGTGCCCTCAAACAGGTAGAGGCTGTTCAGGACGTAGAGTGACACGAGGCACACGAACGCCGCGTGGCCGAGCACGCGGCGCCAGGGAACCGCTACGCCGCTCGCGGTGAGCCGGCCCGTGCAGGCCGCCAGGAGCGCGAGGACCACCCACACCGCCGGCAACACCGCGAGCGAGAACTTGTTCGCCTCCGCGAGGCCGAGCAACACGCCGCAGAGGATCGCCTGCTCCAGGCTGGGCTCCTTGAAATAGGCCCGGAACGCGTAGCTCGCGGCGAGCGCCACGACCGTCGCGCCGGTATCGATCGTGGTCAGCCCGCCGTGGGCGAGGATCTCCGGGCAGAACACCCACATGGACAGGCTGATGAACCCGCCGCACGCACCGAATAGCTCCCTTGACCACCGGAACACAAGGGAGCCGCCGAGCACCGAGATGGCCACAACCACAAGCCTGCACATCACGTACAGGCTCATGTAACGGTCTTTGTTCAGCGTCATGAAGTCCCGGCTCATCTCGCCGCCCCGCCAGTCGCCTCCGGGAATGTACTTTCGGTAATCAGTAGGCACGCCCGCCACGACAGCAGGCAGCGAGAACGCGAGCTTCACAAACGGGGGATTGTGGTGATAGCACCAGAACTCGCCGAACTGCCAGTAACTCATGCCGGCCGGCAGGTGGTACACCTCGTCGACAGTCACCGAGTTTCGCGGCAGGCTCAGGCCAATGAGGAGCGTATGAATGCAGAGCAGGCACGCCACCCAGGCGCCGGCCCAGGACCACATCCCGCGGACTCGGAGTCCAAGGCCCCCACAAATGCCATTCGGCAGTGTTTCAGGTTTGTCGCTCAGCGTTCTTCTCGGCATGGTCAGGGACCCGCGCACGGGCTTGAGGGGACAGGGCGGCAATTGAGCTTCTTCTGGCCCATGCGGGGTTGGGAAGCTGGGTCGCGGCGACAGTTTAGAGCGGTTTTCTGACGCGTTGCGGGCAGTTTCTGAGTTTTGGAGAGGGGGGGGGCAGACATTTCTGTCTGCCAGGACCGGCCTGCTCCGGCAGGCAGGAATGCCTGCCCCCCGGTCTCAGTCTGCGATCCGAGTGAAAACCGCTCCAATACGCTGTAGATTGGGCGCGATCAGGTTCGCATCGTCATCCAGTAAACCCACTGAGCCTGTTTCAACTCGAGCCGGTTTTAGATTTTGCTCCGGAATATGTTAGCAGCGTCGAGGACCATACGGATAAGGTGTTCATGCCATTTCCGGATTCTCTCCCACGGAACGGGAGCATCCGAATGGTTGAGCACGAGCCGCCCGATGTCGTCACCGCACTCGTTCGATAAGCAACGGTAGGTGAATCCTTCGGTGGTTTCCAGCGTCCGCAAAGTGGGCGGTGCCAGGCTCGACTCGCCGAGCACCGTGAAGTAGTGACCATGCGTCAGGCGGAAGCCGAATGACTTCATCGCGTAGAAGTTCATCAGCTTGTTTTTCGGCACATCCTTACCTGGGCCGGTCTCTCCTTTCTGCTGAGCTGAAGCTCCCTTTGCGACTTCCGGCTGGTGCCCGACGGTGAGCTCCATGAGGCAGACGGCGTGCTTGCCCAGATACGCTTCCCACGGTCCGGTTGGCGGCATCAGAACGCCTTGCAAGTCGGTCCCCGGCTCGTAGAGCATCAGGTCAATCTCATTGAAAGCGATCGGCACGATCGGCTGCGCGTGGGCGAATCCCATGACGACGCCGGATGCGTCCATCGCGTACCAGAGGAGTGTCTCCTCGAGCAGCTTGCCGAGGTCGAGGTTCTTCGGCTCGATACCCGTCAGGTAGTTCCTGAGGAACGAAAACGGCAGCCGGATTGGGTAGCACCGACCGCCGACCATCGGCCCGTAGACCTCAGGGTCGGCAAGGATTGCACCTTGCAGGTATTCCCAGAGCTTTACCTTCCTCGACTCGCAACAATACTGCGTTTTGTGAGGCTCCTTGAGACCATCGACGCTCCGATCCGGGCGGGCATGCGCCAGATTGTAGCGGAGCTTGTTGACGACAGGGCAGAGGTGCTTTTGCGTCCCCGAGAGATCCCTTCCCTCGGAGCGGTCCAATGGGCAGACAAAGTAATCCGGATCAAACAGCTCGCTGATCGCTCTGGACGGTGAGGCGAGGTGGGTCGTCGGATTGTAGAGCACAAGTATGGATGATTCGTCGTTCGGGCCGAACGGGACGAGGGAGATCCGGATGATGTCCTTCGTGCGGTTCAGGATGCCGGTGAAGAGCCAGCCTGTAAAGAAGATGAACGAGAGATCAAGGAGACCATCAGCGTTCAGAATCTTCAAAGGGGTTGGCGGCTTATCCTTCAACGACGGGGACTGGATAAGGCCCGCCTTCTGAGCGACCGGCCACCGTTTCTTGTAGTCCTCGCTGTGCTCGATGTGGAGCATCTCTTCCCCGCACTTTAGAACAGATGCTCACCGAACTCCTTTTTCGTGAACGTTGCGTCCCCGTAGACGTGCTTCAGAAGTTCCCGCAACGGCCGGCTTCCCCAGCGGCTTCCGATCGTGTCGAGCAGATGCACGAATTCGGGGTCAATCTCTACATCCGACAGGCGGGTGCTCTCCCCGGAACTGTAGCGGAACGCGTTGCCGTCGACCCACGGGATGTTCGACGTGACGAGTTCAATCCCGTCCATCCACTCAAGGGCACGCAGCACCTCGCGGGAGAACGGCCCGTGGTTCCAGCGGTAGTAGCTCGCTTCGGTGTACGGTGTGTTGCGGTGCGTCCTCGCCCACTCCAGGTCAGCGAGGTAGATCAGCTTCATGATGCGGGTACGGCCCTCGACAGGCCCCCATCGATCGACAAGGTATTCAAGCGACTTACAGAGTCTTGGGAAAGGAGCCACGGTTTCTCACCTCCCGAGGCCCGCCTCCCGGCTCACCTCGACTTACGACAGGCAATTCTTTCCTCCTCAGCCGAAGGCTAATTATAGGAAGCGGTTGCGGTTTTTTTCCAGGGAGCGTCAGACAGGCCACTGCCTGCCTCGGAGTTTGATTCTTGAGGGCAACCTGAACCGGACAAAAAACATGAACCTGGCATAGTCCCGGTAGAACAAGCGATCCTTCAAAACAAGCGTCTGCATCTGCGGCTGAATCGCCGGGGACATCATGATCGGTGTCATTCTGCCCGCGATGCCGCATCCGGACCTCCCGCACTGCACCATGCCTCCGGGGGTACCACGGGTCCGTCAATGCGAGAAGGCCGCGCGCTCCTGGATGTGCGCATCAAGCTCGGCCTTGGTGGCCTTGTACGCTTTCTCGATCTCACTCGCCCGCTTTGGGTCTTGAGCGCGCTCCTTCGCCAAGGCGAGCCTCGTCACGAGTCCCTTCAGCGTCTTGATTTCCTGATCCTGGATCGCTACCTCCTCGGCTGGCTTCCCCCGCACCGCACTTTTGCCGAAGACGTAGGCGGCCACCGCTAGCGACGCTCACGGATGACGGCCTCGGAGAGGGGTTCCCCACGGACCGGGATGGCCGGGCGATTCCCATACGGGGTCAGGTCGGTGATCGCCGGCTTGATCTCGCTGATGATGCCGGCCTCGAACAGGCGACGCTGCATTTCCAGGCTGCTGGGCTCGTCGCGGCAGTTTGCCGGGGAGGCCGGCTGCTGGGCCTGCCTGTGCCGCTCCAGGGCGTCGATGATGACGTCGTCCTCGCTACGGAAACGGCCTGCCACGACCTGGTCGTGCACGTGCTGCCCCAGATGCTCGGGTAAATTGATCGTCATGCTCTGGTTTCTCCTTTGGTTCCCAGCTTATCACAGCCGGCTGGCAGCGCCAGGGCGAGGCTGATTGTGTGCGTGGGTGTGCCTCCGGCCCTGGCCCAGCTTCCGCAGCAGGAAAAAAGAAAGGACTGAGTCAAAGAGGGCCACCCCTGGACTCCTCTTCAGCGTCTGGGCAGATGACCCCTTCATCGGCACGCTTGATCAGAATGCAGTCTGGGCGGGTTGATGTCTGAACCCACCGCGCCGGGATTCCTGGTCGATGAGCAGCCGTTCGCACGACACGCCGGAATCACGCGGAGATCGCTGATTGGCGAGTTCGTTCCGCGGAGTATGCCGGGAACGCTCCTGCTGAAGTTTTGACCGAGGCCAGAGCAAAGCTGAAGCCCCTGCTGGGCACCTGATTGGCGTTTTTGAGTAAGCCGCTCGGCGCGCCGTTCAGATTTCGTCCCGATCTGGACAGGGCACTCGTTTCGTGAGCCATCAAGTGTGGCTTCGGAGCGGCGCTCGACGCCAGACGGCCCGGCCGCGGCAAGTCGACCGGCCAGGCTACCCTCCGACCTTGAATTCTGAGCAAACGGCCCTGGCGGAACACCGGGCCGGTGTCGCGGTGACTCCGTGGAGTCGCCCCGCGGTGCAGCCTGGAGGAGGGTCCAGAGCGGAGGTTCTTACCTGAGGCGGCTTCTCAGCTTCGCCAGGGAGATGCGCGCCTGGGGGTGATCGGGCTGGAGCCGCAGGACCTCCTCGAATTCGGCGGTCGCTTCATCCACTCGGCGACGGCTCATGAGGATCGCGGCGAGCACGTGGTGGGCCTTGGCGTTCTGCCGATCGCGCCGGATGGCTTCGCGCAGCTCGATGGTCGCATCATCAAAACGTCCCTGCCGGGCCAGTGCCAGTCCCAGGCTGATGCGCGAGTCCGAGTTGTTCGGCTCCAATTCTAGGGCCTGCCGGTACTGCGTGACGGCCTCGGCCTGCCGGCCCTGGAGCACCAGTGCCCCAGCCAGCATCGCGTGGGCCTCGGCATTCGACGGCCGCAGCTCCACGGCCCGGCGCAGCGCGGTGGCCGCCTCTTCGACCCTGTTCTGATCGAGCAGGGCGACGCCCAGGTTGAAGTGCAGGCTGGGATGATCCGGCTCGAACCGCAGCGCCTCGCGATAGAGCGGGATGGCCTCGGCGGCATCTCCCCGGCGCACCAGGGCCCGGCCCAGGCCGAGCAGGACCCTGGGATCCTTCGGTCCCATGCGGTCGGCCTCGCGAAGGCAGGCGATGGCCGCATCGTGCTCGCCTCTCTGGAGCAGCGCGGCACCCAGGTCGCACGTCGTCTCATGGTCGTGGGGACGGATGCGCAGGGCCTCGCGATACTCGGCAATGGCACGATCCAGCTTCCCTTCGTCCGCGAGCGCCGTGCCCATGAAATGGTGCACATCCGCGCTCCATCCGGCGTGCGCAGCGCCTGGCCCCAGAGCCGCTCACTGTCGCCCCAGACGCGGCACTGGGCAGAGCCAAGCGTCATGAGGCCGCACGCGATCGCGAGCGTGCCGGCCCCGGCCCCGGCTCCAATCCATACCGGTCGCGGCCAGCGGCGCTGGGCGAGCCGGCACAGACCAGCGCAGGCGAGGACGACCCACACCAGCGTCGGGGCGTAACTGTACCGGTCCGCCGCCAGGGCGTTGCCCACGCGCGCCAGGCCGAGATAGGGGGAAGCGATCACCAGGTAAGCGGCCAGGGCCGCCAGCAGCCAGGGCCGTCTCCTCCGCTGCCAGAGCAGCACCACCGCGGCCAGGATGAGCCCGGCGAAGCACGCAACGAAAAGGGGCGTCTGGAAATCGCCGCCCTCGGGTCGGGGATAAAAGGCCGTGATCCCGAACGGCCAGAGGGTCTTCGCAAGGTAGAACCAGGCACCGAAGCTGGCCTGGGCCAACCTGGCGACGGGCACGGGCTGCGCGGTCACCTCGAGATCGGTCCCGGTCTGCTTGGCCGCGAAGGCCACGGCCATGAAGGTCAGGCAGAAGAGAAGGATGGCGCCTTTCTCGACGAGCACCTTCCGGACCGAGGGCCAGGAAGGGACGCCCGGGCCGAGCCGCCCCAACGGATAGGCATCGAGGATGAGGAACACGAATGGCAGGACGACGGACGAGCCCTTCGAGAGCACGGCGAGCACGACAAGGAAGAACGAGCCGATCATCCAGGGACGGCGGTCTGCTCCGCGGCGGGATGGGCGCGCAGGTAGGCGAGGGTCGCCAGCAGCGAGAACGCCACGCCAGGCAGGTACGCCTGGCACGAGGCCCAGGCAACCGGCTCGACCCGCAGCGGATGGACGGCGTAAAGCACCACGGGAACGCCGCAGAGCCAGCCGAGCGCAGCTCCGAGCCGCTTCGCCGCCTCGGGCATTGCGGTCTCGAGGAGCTTCAGACAGAGGAGATGAAGGAGGATCACGTTGACGACGTGGAAGAGCAGGCTCACCAGGTGGTAGCCCCGCGGGTCGAGTCCGCAAAGCTCGTAGGTGAGGCTCTGAAAAAGCCAGCCGAGCGGCTGGTAGACGCCGCCTTTGAACGTCGTGAAGGCGAAACGGATCTGCTCCCAGCCCAGGCCCTGGAACGAAAGGTTCCGGAGGATCCAGTTGGGGTCGTCCCAGTCGATGAACCCGTTGCTCAGGACAGGAGCGAACGTGGTCCACACGCAGGCGACGAGCGCGCCCCAGACCGGCACGAGTTGACCGAGGCGCGACGTCCCGGCCGTCTCGATAGCGGTGAATCTTGCGGTCTTGCCTCTTCCCATGAAGCGTCGCTCCTCCATGAGGTGGGAGCTGGAGCCCCGCCGACCGTCCAGCTCGGCCGGGAAGGGCCGAATCTATTCGCTACGGCCCGAAGCGCCAATCCCAACCCGCCCGCTTGTATGCATGGGCACGACCGGAGACAGTTCCGAAGGTGGTTGCCGCGGAGCCCGAACCCCGTGGCCGCGAGGACGCCCCGACGAGGCTTGAAGGAAGGACCCAGGACGGATAGTTTCGATGTGGATCGGTTGCCCATGCACAGAGGAGTCGTCCAGGTCATGTCCACCGGCGCCAGGCCGCTTGAATCGTCCCGAACGCTGGTCGAGGGGCAGCGGCTCGACCAGCCGAGCTTTCACGCGCTTTACGAGGCGATGCCGCCTGGTACTCGGGCGGAGCTTATTGATGGAGTCGTTTACGTGCCCAGTCCTGTGGGGATGGATCATGGCATGGCCGTTGTTTCGTCGATCGTTTGGCTCGACTACTATGCCGAAAGAACTCCCGGGGTTCAGGTCATGGACAACACCACGACGATCCTCGGCTGGAAGAGCGAGCCCCAACCGGATGTGTTACTCCGCATCATTCCGGAATGCGGAGGCCGGACCTGGAACGAGGGCGGGTACGTGCATGGCGCGCCGGAATTGATTGTCGAGGTTGCCAGGGCCACGCGGTATCTGGACCTTGGTCCGAAGCGGAACGAATATCAGCAAGCCGGGGTCTTCGAGTACGTGGTGCATGCCATGGATCCAGACGAAATTGCCTGGTTTGCACAGGAACAAGGTGCGCTGAAACCACATCCGACGGATGCTGACGGGCTCTATCGCTCGACGGCCTTTCCCGGGCTGTGGCTTGACCCGCAAGCACTTCTTACCGGGGATCGGCAACGGCTGCGCGCCGCGATTGACCTCGGCTGTGCCACCCCGGAACACGCCGCGTTCGTTGCGCGCCTGGCGGCGGCCAGGAAGACCGTGTAGAGAGCGATACGGGCTGCGGCGACCTGGCACGCGCAGCCCGTCGTGGTGCCGGCTCAGATTTCCCAGCCCTTGCGCGGTTCGCGCTTGAGGTACTGGTTCGCCTCGGCGACGTTGGTGATCTTGCCGGCCTCGCCGTCGTATTCGATGCGCTTCCCCTGGCCGGTGCGGAGGGCGACCACACCCAGGAGCATGGTCTCGGTGAGGCGGCTGGCGTACTCGATGGGGCAGGTGGTCCGCGAGCGCCCGCGGATCGCGTCGATCCAGTTCATGCGGTGCGGCGCGGAGCGTTTCGGGCCGCTGGAGGTCTGGATGGGCGGGTGGGTCTTCGGCACGCGCCGGGCTTCCTCACGGAGCGACTCGGGATAGAGCGTGGGCTTGTCGCCGTAGGAGCCGTGCAGCAGGATGCCCTTCTCGCCGATGAGGATGACGCCGCCCCCGCGGTCGAGCGTCACGCTTTCCGGCAGCACATCCGGGCGGCCGGGCATGAGGCCGCCGTCGCACCAGGTGAGCTTCACCGGCGGCTGCGTGCCGCGCGCGGGGAAGTGATAGACGGCCTGCATCGCCAGCGGGTAGCTCGCCGGCTGGTTCTTGCTGTCCGTGCCCCAGGGGGTCGAGGTGGCCTCGATACTTGCGGGATGCGTCAGCTCGAGCGCCCAGTAGGGATGGTCGATGAGGTGCGCGCCCATGTCGCCCAGCGCTCCGGTGCCCCAGTCCACCCAGCCGCGCCAGTTGAAGGGATGATAGATCGTGTGGAAGGGGACCTCGGGGGCGGGGCCGAGGAAGAGGTCCCAGTGCAGGCCTGGCGGCGGTGTCTCGCCACCGTCGATGGCCGTGGCAATGGCGGCGTTCAACTTGCGCGAGTTCCATTCATTGCCGAAGCCGCCGCCTCTGCGTGCGCCTGGCCTTTCTTCGGCGGGCTTGCCGGGGCGTGGAATGCCCTGCGGCCAGATCGGGCGATTGGTCCAGACGTGAACCTCGTGCACGGGTCCGATCACCCCGGCGCGAACCCACTCGTTGATGAGCGCAGCGCCCTCGGTGGAGTGGCCCTGGTTGCCCATCTGGGTGACCACCTTGGTGCGCCTGGCCGTTTCGCGGAGCAGACGGGCCTCGTGCACCGACCAGGCCAGCGGCTTCTCCACGTAGACGTGCTTGCCCAGCTCCATGGCCGCCCTGGCAATCATGGCGTGGGTATGGTCGGGCGTGGCCACGACCACGCCGTCGATGTCCTTCTGCTTGTCCAGCAGCTCGCGATAATCGGCGTACCGTTTCGCCTTGTTGTAGGCCTCTTGCAGCTTGATGCCGGAGGGGTTCGGCTGGCCGTTGCGGTTCTTGGTCCGTCCCGCGATGGCGGCGTCCACGAAGCCGAAATCGATATCGGCCAGGGCGACGATGTTCTGCCCGCCGGAGACGATCTCGGATGCGTCGGACGAGCCCTGCCCTCCGCAGCCCACAACAGCGACGTTCACCGTCTCGCTCGGCGCAAGGTATCCGGCCCCGCCCAGGACATGGCGCGGCACGACCATGGCGCCGAATGCGGCGCCCGTTCCCGAGAGGAATGTCCGTCTGCTGACCTGATCCTGTCTCATACCATCCCCCCTCCCCGTAGTCGTTAGTTTCTCCACAGTGCGATCCGTTCGAAACAGGGGCGGCCGGCCCGCGCGGATCGGACCGGCGTGTTGTCATGGTTTCGGCTACGCGAGCGCGTCCTTGCAATACTGGAAGCACTTGCGCACCTCGGCCACGGGGTCGGCTCCCCGGTACTCGTACTCGATATCCGCGGGAATATCGTACTTCTTGCTCTTGAGGAGCTGGAGCACCTCCTTGATCGGTGTATCCCCCTGCCCCCAGGGAGTGTTCGGCCCGTGGTCTTTCTTGCGGTCCTTGAGGTGCAGGTTGCTGATGCGGTCGTGGTGTTCCTCGATGTAGGCCACGGGGTCATACCCCGCGGCGAAGAAGTGGCCGATGTCGAGGTTGACCCAGAAGTTCTTCGACAGCGCCATGGCCTGCGCGAAGCTCTCGGGTTTGGCGAACTGGTTCGGGTCGCGCGTATCGTCGTGGCCGTGCATGGCGACGATCATCCTGTGCTTGTCGGCGAACGGGGCCACGCGCTTCGCCGCGCTGAGGGTTGAAGACGCGGTGATGATGCCCACGCCCAGGGCCCTGGCCATCTCGAAGCCGCGATCGATCTCCTCGTCGCTGAAGCTGTCGTTGAAACTGAGGTTGTAGGCGTGCAGGCGGATGCCGGCGTCATCAAACTTGCGGCGGATGGCCGTGAAGTGGTCCATCGGCACCGTGAGCCGCCAGTGCCGCAGCTCCTCCTGGCCCGACCTGCGGGACGTTCCACCTTTCGCGGACTCGGTCTTCGCCGCGGATCCACCGGCGTCTTTCCGCCGGGCTCCGCCGCCACCGGACGTGGGCCTGGGCTCGACGTGGCCGGCGAACAGCTCGCATTCGCCGATGCCGATCTCGGACATCGCCTTGATGGCCGCGTCGAGTGGCAAGGTGCGAAAGCTGTACGACTGGACGCCGATCCGTACGCCCTCGGTACCGGCGCGAACCGGCTTGCACGCCAGCGAGAGTGGCAGTCCGGCCAGCACAATCTTCCCGAAGTCTCGTCTCGTGTGCATGATGACTCTCCTTTCCAGGGCCCGGGACCCGGGCAGGTCTGCGCTTCATATGACTGGCCCGTGCTGGATTGTTGCAGTCCGGTGAACGGAAAAGTAGGGTCCACTCCCTTTTCTGGCCGCGCGCTGCCCCCGCATGATTGCAAGCCGGCCTGAACAGGGCACATCACCGGACTGCACCGCGCGTGGAAGAGCGAACATCGGACCCGTCAAGCGCGGACCGCTTCTGCAAAATCGTCAGCCGCGCCCCCGCCGGCACCCGCGGCGTCGCCCAGAATCCGAGCCGCGCCGCATGGGTGGGGGATCGTCCGCCCCCGCGAGCCGAGATCGTTCGCCATCATTTCCACCGGCGAAACCGTGAGCGGCACGACGGCCGGCGCAGCCAATGTGATCCCGGGCGATGCGGGACATGGAGGCCGCATCAGCGGGGCGACACGCAGAACGTCGTGGCCGACAATCTCGTGGGCCTGACATCAGCCGGCGGCACGGCCCTGGGCTGGGCAATGTGCAGCGCGGCATTCGCATCCAGGACGGTGCCAGCCAGAACAACATCAAAGGATGCCGAGAGTGGGCCTTCACCAGGACTCGCTGAAACGCCTGGAAGTCATCATCCCCGCGAAGCAGGTGCTTCCTGCCTTCCGCGCGGTTCAGGACGTGGTAGACCAGACCAGGTGCCTTGCGGGCTGTCCCTGGTATGGCCTTGATGCATAGCCGTTCGCTCACACCTTGTCATACTAGCTGCGACCCGTTTCGGTTCCGTCCCCGTTTCGGTTCCGTTTCGGTTCCCATACGAGCTGCGTCCCCTTTTCGGTTCCGTTTCGGTTCCCGTCCCCGTTTCGGTTCACCGGATCGCAGACTGAGCTCGGGGGGCAGGCATTCCTGCCTGCCCGAGCAAGCCTGCCCCGGCAAACAGGAATGTCTGCCTCCTTTCCAAAACTCAGAAACTGCCTGCAACCCGTCAGACAACCGCCCTGGCTGCGTCCCCGTTCCGGTTCCTCGATCGGCGGGTCGGTCGTTCGCGACGATCATTCTTGCAACTGTCTCAGCGGCATGCATCCCGTCAATCGCGTCATATTAGTCACCATGCCGTGCATCCGCACTCACACGCAAATTTAGGCACCATATGAAAACTCCGTGCCGTTGCGCGATGTGCCGCGACATGTTTCACAAGGAATTCACCACTCGGTGCCGGGTGAACAACGGGATGCTGTCCTCAAGGTTCCATCATTAAAAAATAATTAAGAACATGGATTTGACATTGACTGGCCCATCAGAGACGCCAATAATCGCCAGACGAATCGACCAGCGGGGATGAATGTTTCCCTCCTCTCTAACTGGCCTGGGATTCCGGCTCAATGCCTGTTTGACTACTCCGACGATCGTGCGACCATGGCAGTGATGTCCGACGCGGCTCGATCTGCGCGCCTGCCTTGCCTTGAGGTTCACGCCGCGGATCGGATGTGGCGAAGCAACCACCACCAGTAGCACGAGCGCACAACCAGCGCTCTGTGCACATACTGTTCTCGCCTGCTCACCATGGTGGCGCTCACGTCCAGGGATGAGACGTTGCAGGGTAGGGACCTGTCTGCCCGCGTTTCAGGGCGCGGGGCAATAACTCCAGGCCTTCGACCAGGGCCACTCAGCCAAGAGCTTCAACAGGCACGCGGGCACGGGCCGGAGGGACTCGCGCGGAACCTGACCGGTTCCACTGCGCACCATCCAGCCTGCGCACCGCGTCGAGCCGATGGGGAACAACCAGGCGGAAGACACAGACTGATCGATTCGTGAGCGCTCAAGGGAATGGGCTCCATGAGTGTTGATTGAACAGGTCGCGCACAGCAAGAGCGACGCCGATGGCCGACCAGCCGTCTCCACTGAAAACGTGGTGTCGGCCACCCCGTCGCAGCTTTCTCGCGCGTGACGCGTCACTGACCAGGGAGACCCGAGCTATGACCAGGAAGCATCTGGTTGCCGGAGCGATGGCCGCAATGGGGCTTGCGGCACTCGCCGCGCTGGTTCTGCTGTCGTTTCCAAGGGCGATCCCGGCACGCGCCCAGCAGGTCACGCCGTTCGTGTTTTACCCACCCCTACCACCACCGAAGACGCCGCGCAACATCATCAAGTTGAGCGACGTGGAGCAACTAGGCAAGGACATCCTCTACGACGACACTCTGTCGGATCCTCCAGGATACGCCTGCGCGACGTGCCACGTTCAGGAGACCGGCTTCACCAGCGGGTCGGTCTCGGTCGTTAACCTTGGCGCCGGTCCGCAACCGGGAGTCGTCCCCGGGCGGAGCGGAAATCGCAGGCCCCAGAGCTACGCCTACGCGGCCTTCAGCCCGGTCGGACCGTACTATGACGCGGAGTTCGCCGCGGCCTATGTGGGGGGAGACTTCTGGGACGGCCGGGTCCCCGACCTCTCCACCCAGGCCATGCAGCCGTTCATCAACCCCGACGAGATGGACAACACCCCTACAAACGGTGTGTATCCGCCACCACTGGGCGGCTACTCCGCACTCGTCGTTCATAAGGTTGAGAAACGGCCCTACGCCCGGCTCATGAAGAAAATCTTCGGCAAGGACGTGTTCACGAAGTACACTGTCCCCCAGCTGTACGAGATCATCACGCAGGCCGAGGCGGCCTTCGAGTCCTCGGGCGAGGTTTGTCCCTTCAGCTCGAAGTTCGACGCGTCGATGTTCGGCGTTCCACCGCAGACCAAGTACATCCTCACGGCGTCCGAACTCAGGGGAATGGAGGCTCTATTTCGGCAACTACATGAGGCCGGATGGGACGGCCGTCAATGCCCACTGCTCGGAGTGCCATTCGTCTTCAATGTTCCCGCCCGTGTCCGCGATGACCAACGGCAAGGACACCTTCACGATGTACTGCTTCGCCAACATCGGCGTCCCCAAGAACTACGGCAACCCGTTCTATCAGGAGACGGATTGCACGAGCAACCCGCATGGCTGCAACCCCATGGGTACGGCCTTCGTTGACTATGGTCTGGGTGCGAACCCGAACCCCGCCCCCGACGGCACGAAGTTTTACAACAGCACGCCGGGTGATATCCCCCAGTACCGCGGGCTCTTCCAGGCACCGACGACTCGCAACGTCGACAAACGGCCGAACCCTGGCTTTGTGAAGGCCTACATGCACAACGGCGTCTTCAAGAGCCTGAGCGAGGTCGTTCATTTCTACAACAAACGAAACTGGGCGATGAACCCCAAGGGCGCCACGGTGGTCTTCAACCTCGTCGCGGGGCCGCCGGCCGGCTACACGCCGCTCTTCGCGCCGCCGGAGGTCATTGACAACGTCAACAATGTGCAGGGGTCACGCTCGAACACGCCCGGTATCGCCCAGATCGGCAACCTCGGCCTGACCGATTCGGAGGAGCAGGACCTCGTCAACTTCCTGTCGACGCTCTCCGACGGCTACACCGCGCCCAACCCGGTGGGCAGCGACTGAGCGGCTGCCGCGTCCCGTTGCAGCCGATCGAGTAGCGCCCCATCCGTCCGGCTCTCGAGTGCGCGTCGCGATGGTTTCCACCTCGCAGTCAATACCGCGCCTCGAAAGCCGCCGTGAATCCTGCCGCCGAAGCGCGCCCCGGCCAGGTGCTCGAGCCCGGTCCGCCCGGCGCGGGGGCCAAAGCGAACACCTCGCATTCCCGACGGTCCAAGCTCGGTCATGTCCCATGGGTTGCATAAGGTGTCGTGAGTGAGACGGCACTCGAATTCAGTCCGCATTCCTGTCGTTAGTCGATCGCATCGCCGAAACCGCGGCCGCGCACCCGGGTTTGCGGCTGGATTTGGGAAGCTGCTACACTGGACGGAGTGACCGAGTCCGAGGGCCTCTGCTTCAGGTTGCGTCGTTGAGCGCAGGTGAAACCGGATCGAACGCGTTTCCACGCATTCTCTTCGTCACCGGGCGCCTGGCCGAGTTCGCGCTCCGGCAGGTGCTCGATGATCTCGCTCCGCGCGCCGGGTTCCAACCGCAAATCGCCGTCCTGCCGATCTCGGTGGCCGCGCTCGATGACGCCGGCCTGGGTGGCGCGACGTATCGAGATTCCGCCGGACGTCGATCGGGTCATCCTGCCGGGCCATTGCCGGGGCGAGCTGGCACCTGTCCTTGAGAAAGCGGCCGGCGCAGCGGTCGAGCTCGGGCCCGAGGACCTGCGGGATCTTCCCCGCCACTTCGGACTCGGGCCAGCGCAGGTCCTGGACTACGGTGCCCACGACATCGAGATCCTGGCCGAGATCAACCATGCCCCGCGGCTCTCCCGCGAACAACTCCTCGCCGAGGCCGAGCAGTTTGTCCGCGACGGGGCTGATCTCATCGACCTCGGCTGCCTTCCGGGCGAAACCTGGCACGGCGTCGGCGACGCGGTGCAGGCGCTCGCTGATCGGAACATCCGTGTCTCGATCGACAGCTTCAACCCGGCAGAGGTCGCCCTGGCCGCCGTCGCGGGCGCACGGCTCGTGCTCAGCGTGAACGCCTCGAATCGGCAGCACGCGGCAGAATGGGGCGTCGAGGTGGTGGCCATTCCCGATCGGCCCGGCACGCTCGACGGGCTGGACGAGACGGTGGAGTTTCTGGACAGGAAGCGCATTCCCTTCCGTATCGATCCGATCCTCGAACCGATCGGGTTTGGGTTCGCTGCATCGCTGGGCCGGTACCTGGAAGTTCGCAGACGTTACCCTGACGCGGCGCTCATGATGGGCACCGGCAACCTCACGGAATTGACCGACGTCGATTCGGCCGGAGTGAATACCGTGCTCATCGGCTTCTGCCAGGAACTCTCCATCCGCAGCGTGCTCACCACCGCGGTCATCCCCTGGGCCGCATCGTCGGTTCGCGAGATCGACCTGGCGCGCCGGCTCATGTACCACGCCGTCACGCACCGGACACTCCCCAAGCACCTGGAGCCGGGGCTGGTCATGCTTCGAGATCCGCGGAGTGCGTCGTTCGGACTTGAAAACCTGGAAGAGCTGCAACGGCGGATTCGCGACCCGAACTGGCGGATCTACGCCGAGAACGGGAGGATCTACGCGCTGAACAACTCGTCGTTCCTGAGCAGCCCCGATCCCTTTGAGCTCTTTGATCTCATGCAAATCACCGATCCCGCGCACGCCTTCTACCTTGGCCACGAGCTCATGAAGGCGAAAACCGCCTTGACTCTCGGCAAAGCGTATCGCCAGGATCAAGCGCTCCAGTGGGGTTTCCTGACCGAGCCGGAACAGAGCCACCTGGCGCGCCGGCACGCGATGAGCCGCAACCAGGACCACGAGACGCGCGCGTGATCATTGAAGGCATCGTCACCACCCTCAGCTCCGAGGACCGGCTGAACATCGCCCCCATGGGGCCGGAGATCGGCCCGGACTCCAGCATGAGCGTGTTCGAGATTCGCCCCTTTCGTTCGTCCATCACGTATCAGAACCTGAAGTCGCGGGGCGAGGGCGTCTTCCATGTGATCGATGATGTCCTGCTGCTGGCACAGTCGGCCATTGGCGCACCCTTGGTACCCGTTCCCGTGCTTCGTCCCGCCCGGCAGGTGGCCGGCTCAATCCTGGCCAGCGCCTGCCGCTACTATGAATTCCGCGTGACGGACGTGGACGACGAAGCGGACCGTGCCCGGTTCCGCGTGCAGACGCTGGCCGAGGGCCGGCTCCGCGATTTCGTCGGCTTCAACCGCGCCCGCCACGCCGTGGTGGAGGCCGCGATCCTGGCCACGCGTACCGCGTTCTTGCCCCGCGCAGGGATCCTCTCAGAACTCGACCGGCTGGCCGTGATCGTTGTCAAAACCGGAGGTCCCATCGAAGAGGAAGCCCTGCGGATCCTGCGGGACCACGTTCTCAAGGCGCCCGAGATCGCACCCGCCGATCCCGTCGCGACACGCTCATGACGCACCTTCGAATCGGAACGGCGAGCCGGCTCCATTTCGGTCTACTTGGCTGGGGACCGCACGTCCCCCGGCAATTCGGCGGGGTCGGGCTCATGGTGGCAGACCCCGGCATCGAGCTGACCGCCGCTCCCGCGGCGCGCTGGAGTGTGACTGGTCCGCTCGCGGATCGCGTGGAAGCCGTGATTGCCCAGATCCGGCGGCAGTGGCACGAATCCAAGGCCGCAGGCGGCGACATGGTGCCGGCCCGCATCGAGGTCATCACCGCGCCCTCTCACCACGTGGGCCTGGGAGTCGGAACTCAGCTTGCTCTCGCCGTGGCGCGGCTGGTGCTGCACCTCTCCGGCCACCTCGAGCCAACGGTCCAGGAACTCGCGGTGCTCACCGGCCGGGGCCGCCGATCGGGGATCGGCCTGCACGGGTTCGCCCAGGGAGGACTGATTGTCGATGGCGGCCGGCGCGACGACGCGCATCCACCGCCATTGATTGCCCGCATGCCATTCCCGGACGACTGGTCGATCCTCATCGTGCAGCCGCCGGGCCCGCAGGGGAGGCACGGTCCGGACGAGGTCCAGGCGTTCCAGGCCCTCGCTCCCCTGACCGAACGGGTCAGCGAACGGCTCTGCCGGCTGGTGCTGCTGGGCATCCTTCCCGCCGTGGCCGAGCACAACCTCGAGGACTTCGGCGCGGCGGTGGCCGAGCTTCAAGCCCACACCGGCGCCGCCTTCGCACCCGTCCAGGGGGGGCTCTACGCCAGCCCGCAAGCCGAGACGATCATCGCCCTACTGAACCAGCTTGGCCTCACCGGCGCAGGGCAGAGCTCGTGGGGGCCAACGCTCTACGCCTTCAGCGCGCTTCCTCCACGCGATCTTGATGCGGTGGCCCAGCTCCTCGTCGATCGTTCTGGCTTGCCTGCCACGTCGCTGCTCTGGACCACGGCCTTCAATCATGGATCTGTGCTGAACCATGATTCGTAGAAGAAGTAGCGATTGATCGGGAACGAGGTTTGACGGAGCCGTCCATGCCTTTCGAGCTGACGCTATCCCCCCAGGGCCATCTCCATGTCCGCGAGGTGCAGAAAGCCGGCACTACTGCGCTTGACGGCGCTCCGGGCAAGCGCGTGCATGCCGCTTTCACGAAAGGATGTGATCACGGTCTCTTGCACCTGGCCACGACCGAGCTCCAGTCAGCCCTTCCACCTGCGTTCGGCTACGCACGCGACTTCGCGCGCCTTTACCTGACGAGGCTCTGTCAAACGCCGGCCGACGGCGAGGCAGGAGTTCCTGCCGCGGTGGCGGCTCCCGCGGAAACGGAGCTCGCGTTCCAGGTGCTCCAGGCGCCTCCCATGCCCGGGGCCGAGTACCTGAACGCCGAGGTTCTTGCCGCGTGGTGGACGGAGCTTGATGCGCTGGTCCGCTGCGAGGCCAGGAATCATCCGGGTGGGATCCAGGCGTACCTCAGCGAGCGGAACCCGCAATGGCGGCTGGTCGGACGGGTCACCTTCCACCTGGCGGAAAACAAGCGCGATCCGGAGCATCCCTTTGCGTTCCTGGCGACCTACATTCCCAGGCTTTCCGCCCGGGGAGGCGTGCAGCATCAGCCGCTGGCGAAGGCACTGGAGCAGTACGCCGGCGAGAAGAACCGGCCCGCGCTGCTCTCTCTGCTTCTGCCCATCCAGCGCGCCAGCGAGCAAAGCACGCTGGTCAGGGAGTTGTTCGAGACCCGCGAGATCTATCACCCGCTGGCCTGGACGCCGCGCGAGGCGTACCGCTTCCTGCAAGACATTCCGGTCTTCGAGGAGAGCGGCCTGATCGTGCGTGTACCGAACTGGTGGCAGGCGAACCGCCCGCCCCGGCCGGTCGTGAACGTCCAGATTGATGGCCGCAAGAAGAGCAGGCTTGGCGTCGACGCCCTGCTCGATTTCTCCTTGAACGTGACCCTCGAAGGTGAACCGCTCACGGAGGCCGAGCTGCAAGATTTGCTGACATCGACCGGTGGCCTGGTGGCCATCCGCGGGAAGTGGGTCGAAGTGGACCAGGAGAAGCTCCAGCAAGCACTCCAGCACTGGAAGCATGTCGAGCGCAACGCGCGCAAGAACGGACTCTCGTTCTACGAGGGAATGCGGCTGCTCGCCGGTGCCGTGGCGCCGCGCGAGGGCGCCGAGGCCGCCAGCGAGGAGAAGCATTGGGTCGGCCTGAGCGCCGGCCCTGCGCTCGCGGAAACGCTCGAAGAAGCTCCGATCGCCCGGGTCCCTCGGTGGTTCCAGCCCTCCCGGTCTGCACGCACAGTTGCGCCCTTATCAGCAAACCGGAGTGGGCTGGCTGAAGCTCGTCACCGGTCTGGGCCTGGGAGCCTGCCTCGCCGACGACATGGGACTGGGCAAGACAGTACAGGTGATCGGCCTCTTGCTGCACCGCAACGCACAGCGAGAAGCGAACGGATCGGCCGACTCCAGGCCGAGTCTGCTGGTCGTTCCGGCCTCACTGGTTGCCAACTGGAAGGCTGAGCTCGAGCGTTTCGCTCCTTCCCTGTCGTTCCTGATCGTCCATCCCTCGGCAACTGCCGGCGGTCGGCCGGTCGAGGAGCAGGACGCACGGAGCGCGGATCTGCTCATCACGACTTACGGCATGCTGTCGCGCACCGAGTGGCTGCGAAAGCAAGGCTGGGACCTGGTGATCCTTGATGAGGCCCAGGCAATCAAGAACTCCGGCACCCGGCAATCACGCGCGGTCAAGGAGCTGAAGGCGAGCGCACGGGTGGCCATGACCGGTACGCCCGTGGAGAATCGCCTGTCGGATCTCTGGTCGCTCTTCGATTTCCTCAATCCGGGGTTGCTCGGCGGTTCCAAGGCCTTCGCCAGCTTCGTCAAGCAGATGGAGTCCAGATCGTCGTACCAGCCCCTGCGCACCCTCGTCGGGCCGTACATCCTGCGCCGGCTCAAGACCGACAGGCGGGTGATCGCCGACCTGCCGGAGAAGATTGAGATGTCCGCTTTCTGCAACCTGAGCCGGGAACAGGCTGCGCTTTACCAGCAAGCCGTGCGCGATCTGGAAGAGAAGCTCGAGGCAGCCGAGGGCATCCAGCGCCGGGGCCTGATCCTGGCCCAGCTCATGAGGCTCAAGCAGATCTGCAATCACCCCGCACAGCTTGCCGGCACCGGCGACTACAGGACCGAGTGGAGCGGCAAGTTCCAGCGCCTGGCGGGGCTCTGCGAGGAGATTGCCGAACGCCAGGAGAAAGTCCTGGTCTTCACGCAGTTTCGCGAGATGACCGGGCCGATTGCGCAACTGCTGGAGGGCGTCTTCGGCCGCGCGGGCCTGGTGCTCCATGGAGGCACTGCGGTTGCCCAGCGGCGCAAGCTTGTCGAGAGCTTCCAGAGCGAGGACGGGCCGCCGTTCTTCGTCCTCTCGCTCAAGGCGGGAGGCACAGGGTTGAACCTTACGGCCGCCTCCCACGTACTCCACTTTGACCGCTGGTGGAACCCGGCCGTCGAGAATCAGGCGACTGATCGAGCGTTCCGTATTGGACAGAGACGCAACGTCATGGTACATAAATTTATTTGCCGGGGTACCGTCGAGGAGCGCATCGATCAGATGATTGGAGAGAAGTCAAACCTCTCCGGTGAAGTGATCGACGGCGCGGAAACCTTGCTCACCGAGATGAGCGACAAGCAGCTCCTCGACTTTGTCCGGCTGGACATCCATAAGGCTCTCGACACGTGACGTGACTCTCGAGAAAGGAGTCCTTGATGGGTTGGGATTACGGATACAGGCCATATGTGTCGGTTGCCGAGCGCAGGAAGCAGGCGATGCGCGAGATGGAAAAGCGCCGCAAGCAGGGACTCGCTGTTTCTCCGGTTGCCATCGCCGGCCGCATCATCGCACGGACGTTCTGGGGCAAGGCCTGGTGTGACAACCTCGAGTCCTATAGCGACTACGCCAATCGCCTGCCACGCGGTCGGACGTACGTGCGCAACGGCTCGGTTGTCCACCTGGAGATCCAGCCGGGCAAGATCTCGGCGATGGTCAGCGGGTCCGAGCTGTACAAGGTGGAAATCACGATTGCGCCGCTGGGGGATGCTCAATGGAAGAGCGTCAAGAGCCAGTGCTCCGGCCAGATCGGTTCGCTCGTGGAGCTGCTCCAGGGAAAGCTCTCCAGGAGCGTGATGGACGTGGTCACGCAGCACGACAAGGGTCTCTTCCCGAAGCCGGCCGAGATCAAGATGCACTGCTCATGCCCCGACTGGGCCGGGATGTGCAAGCATGTCGCCGCCGTGATGTACGGCATCGGCGCCCGGCTCGACGAGAAGCCGGAACTCCTCTTCGTGCTGCGCAAGGTTGATCACCTGGAACTGATCGCCGGGGCCGTCGACAGTGCTCCAGCCGCCAGGACCGGCCAGCCGCGCGGCAAGAAAACAATTGCCGCCGATGCTCTGGCCGATGTTTTCGGCATCGAAATGGCCGAGGCCGCAGCCCCGGTTCCCGCTGCCGCACCCACTACAAAGGTGAAGGCGAAGGCTCCGGCCAGGCCGCGGGCAACAAAGTCCGCACAGGCCGCGAAGTCCACGCAAAAGCGCACCCAGGCTTCAGCCGCGAAACCAGCAACCAGGCCGGCCGCCAAGAAAACCAAGGCCAAGCCTGTGAAGACGGTCTCGAAGCGACGTGTCAAGCAGACCGTGGATTGACGGCAATCGCGGGACCGCCGCACTCTCGTCGGTCAACCCGGGACTGCGCTGCCGGCGCGAATGCTCCGTCATCTTCGCCTCTGGACGGCCTTTTCGCCCTCTTTGCCGGGCACGAACATGTCCGCGGCGCTGAGGTGCAAGGCTCTTGCCATGGCGATGCTGTAATCGAGCTGCGCCATCTTGGGATAGCGGCCGTTGGAGCCAAAGCTGAACTTCACCCCCGCGCTCCTGGCCTGCTTCAGGAAGGCCAGGTGAGGGAGTTTGTAGCTGGAGCTGATCTCGATGGCCACCCCGTACTTGAGCGCGGCGTCCAGCACCCTGGCAATGCGCCGCTCGGTCCAGAGGCTGTCGTACGCGGGCAAAAGCGCGTCGGGTAGCCACGATGCGTTGGCCAGGATGTCGAAGGGCTCCGTCGCCATGATCTCGACGTGCCAGTCCACGAAGCGGTCCATGAACACTTCCTGGTCGCGCATGTCCACGCGGGCCTCGGCGTCCTTCTCCCAGAGCTTGACGCGCCCACCGTCCCGGCCCGGAAATGTCATGGCGTCGGTGAGCACGTAGTCGAGCCGGGCCAGGGCGGCCGGCGAGAAGCAGGTCATCCAGTCAGTCCACTCGGCCTGCACACCGCGGTACACGCCCTTGCCTTCGAGCCGGTTCAGATAGGCCGAGAGCTCGTCATCATTGCTGAGCACGACCGGGTACTTGTTCGCCTTCGTCCCGGCATGCTCCACGATGCCCAGCTTCACCCCACGCCCCTGCGCCAGCCGCACCACCGGGTCGATGCTGCTGCCGTCGAGGTGGGCGTGCAGGTCGACGAGCGGAAACCCGAGGTCCGCGGGAGGCGACGGCTGCTGCTGCTCCTGCTCCTGGGCGCGTGATCGAGCGAGACCGGCGGCGGCGGCCGTGGCCGACGCGCCCAGGAAACCACGCCGCGAGATGGAATGCACGTTCGTCATGGTCGGATTGCTCCCCTCCCGTCCCGGAGAATCAGCGCCGCGGTCTCCGCGAGCGCCGGCAAGTCACCCCGGCCCCAGCGCCGGGGGTTGCAGCTCGAAGGTTCAGCATACCGCGCCCTGGCGGTCGGGGTCAGACCTCACCGGTCCACCGCATGGGCTCGTCCCCTCTCGATCCGCAAGACAGGCAGGCAGGCAGTTCCTGGGCTGAAGGCACCAGGGTGCCGGGTATTTTCTTACCAGAGCACTCGAAAGCCTCAAATCATGCCTGGTTCAGGGTTAGAATGGTTCACGGCCTGGACCACGTGGCCGGATCACCCAAGGAGAACTTTTATGCCGATGACACGTGCACTTGCATGCACTGTTTTGTTCATAAATGTCATGCTTGCCCCATCTCTGATGAGACGAGAATCGGCCGCGGCCGAAGGCCCGGGTCACTCTCAGGTGAAGGTGCTCACGACGCCCGACGGCGGCATCCAGCCGCAGGCGGTCATCGATGCCCGAGGCACAGTACACCTGGTCTTCTACGTGGGCGATCCAGCCGGCGGCAACCTGTACTATGCGCGTCTGTTGCCGGGTGAGAGCGGGTTCTCGCGGGCAATGAGGGTCAACGCCCAGGACGGAAGTGCCATTGCAATGGGCACCATCCGCGGTGCACAGCTCGCTGTGGGTAAGAACGGCAGAATTCACGTGGCGTGGAATGGCTCTGGACGAGGCAAGATCGTAAACCCCAGCGGCGGGTCTCCCATGCTCTACTCCCGGCTGAATGACGCCGGGGTTGCCTTCGAGGCCGAGCGCAACTTGATGACCTGTACAACGGCCCTGGACGGCGGAGGCACGGTTGCCGCGGACGGCGCAGGTCGCGTGTTCGTCGCCTGGCATGGCCGGACCAGCGGCGCTCCAGCGGGAGAAGACGCGCGGCGATTCTTCATCACCAGGTCCGAGGACGAAGGTCAAACATTTGCCACGGAACGAGCTGCCATCGACCGCGCCACGGGTGCGTGCGGGTGCTGCGGAAGCCGTGCTTTCGTGGATCGTAGCGGCGATGTGTGGGCTCTCTATCGCGCAGCTACCGGGGGCATCAAGCGGGACATGATCCTGCTCGAGTCCAGCGACCACGGTACTCGCTTCGTGGACAGGGTTCTCCATCCCTGGGAGATCAACCTGTGCCCGATGAGCAGCGAGGCGTTCGCCGAGGGACCTGCTGGCATCGTTGCCGGCTGGGAGTCGGAGGGGAAAGTGTTCTTCTCGAGAATCGATCCGGATCCGCTCCGGTTCACACCACCCACTGCCCCCAGAGGGAGACCGGCCGGGCAGAAACATCCGGCCCTGGCGGTCAATCAGATCGGGGAGACCATTCTCGTCTGGGCCGAGGGCACCGGCTGGGCTCGGGACGGAGCCCTGGCGTGGCAAGTCTTTGATGCGCAGAACAACCCGACCGGCGAAAAAGGACGCATTTCGCTGGGCATTCCTGTCTGGAGCCTGGCCACTGTCGTGGCCACGCCCGACGGAGGCTTCCTCATCATCCACTGAGCTGCATGCTTGCACAGAACGTCAGGCCCCGGCCGCACCAATCATTCCGGTCGTGTGGTCTCATCATCCGGACCCTGAGTTGCGGGTGAGCTGGCCCCAGCCTGGCCAATGAAAGCGTGTTCTGAGCATTATTGAAGGTTCCGATGTTGCTTTGAAGGATCAGACAACTCCAGGCCATCGAGCGCAGCTCAGGTTGCTAGTCTGTTCGTAGCCCGTCTTCGGCCGCGCCCATCTCGCACGTCAATATCGGCTCAGAATTCATGTTGCGGAGTTCGACTCCGAAGCGAAATTCATTAATATTTCTGAATATTTCCACTACTGCGTGCTCACTGACGAGCGTGGATGCGGCCGTTTCCGGCATCCTGCATGGACACCACAGTGCCATCCGGACACTGCACGATCAGCAGGAACAGCAGCGCTTGACGTGCGGAAGCAACGAGGGGCCCGCGGGCTTGCAGGCACGAATGCAGACTTCGACTATATCACTAATGATAGAGTCACGTAGTTCTAAGATAAGCGCAATGACCTTTCTTCTCAAAGATTCTTGGATGGATACTTGACAATGCCTTCGCGCTCGGTGATATTAACTCGCCGCTTGTAAACGGCGTGAGCGTCGAGCACGATGCAACAGCCTTGAGACTCTGCGCAGAGCCCAGCCACCTGGAACTGACCTTCGGGGCAGAAGTGTCCTGACGTCGCAAAGCACGATATCCGGGAACGACGTTCGTCGACGACGGACAAGAGTGAATCCATGACAGTTCGATCGCCGGGACGCGGTTCCGGCCCGGTCGCTCCCCGCGCAGCGCAAGGAGTGCCACCAGGCCCGGCAACTGTGTTTCGCTGGTTCACCTGATCACAGGAGCTGTGTCATGCTACACATTCTGAAGCAACGCTTCTTCACGCCGGCCGTTCGGCGCAGAAGTACGAGCCGCCGGCTCCAGGTTGAGAGCCTCGAAGGCCGCGCATTGCTCACCGGGACGGTTTCAGGCATCACTCTCCCTTACGGCGCCACCGTCACAACCGGTTTCGTGTCGGCGGGTGGAAACATGTTCTTCGGTGCCCACGACGCGACCCATGGCTACCAGCTCTGGGAGAGCAACGGTACCTCGTCCGGTACGCAGATGCTGACCAACGTGAACGCCCCCTACGGGATTTCCCCCTCGTACCTCACCGCGGTGGGCAACACCCTGTACTTCTCCGCCAACGACGGCCATCACGGAATGCAGCTCTGGACGAGCAACGGTACGCCGGGCGGCACCACCATGGTCACCAACGTCAACCCGGGTCTCGGGCTCATGCCCAGCTCGATCACCAACGTGAACGGTACAGCCTACATGATCGGCTACAAGACCGGCGCGGGGCACCAGATCTTCAAGAGCGACGGTACCGCCGGCGGGACGGTCGCGGTCACGAACATCAACCCGACGGGCGGCGGCGCCAATGCGTCGCAACTCACGGCGATGGGCAGCACGCTCTTCTTTCGCGGCAACGATGGCACTCATGGTTACCAGCTCTGGGATACCACCGGCAGTGGAGCGACCATGCTGACCACATCGAACTACAGTGGGGCGGGTACGCTGCCCGGGAATCTCACTGCCGCGGGCAGTACGCTGTTCTTCGACGGCTACGACGGTACGGGCTACCAGCTCTGGGAGAGCAACGGCACTACCGGCGGTACGCAGAAGCTCACCAGTAGCGGCCCTGCGCACATCGGTTTGATGCCGGCATCACTGACGGCCGTGGGAAGCGAGCTGTACTTCTCGGCCAACGACGGCACGCATGGCAGCCAGCTCTGGAAAAGCAATGGCTCGGCCAGCGGCACCGCGATGGTCACGAACGTCCATCCCGGTCCGGTGGGACTGGCCCCCAAGTCGCTGGCGGCGGTGGGTGGCGAACTCTACTTCGCAGCCAATGACGGCACGCATGGCAGCCAGCTCTGGAAGAGCGACGGCTCGACCAGCGGCACGGCCATGGTCACGACCATCAACGGCAACTCGGGCTCCTACCTGGGGAACCTGAAGAATGTCAACGGCAAGCTCCACTTCACCGCCTACACCGTAGCCAATGGATACCAGGTCTGGGAGAGCAACGGTGCGGCGCAGGGGACGGTCATGGACACCAACCTGAGCCAGGGAAAGAGCTCCTCGCCCTCGAACCTCGCCCCCATGTCAAGCACCCTGTTCTTCACCGAGCCGGGGGCATCGCTCTGGTCCCTCAAGTGACCGGAGCCACCGCAGCCAGTGAGCGTGGCACTCCACAGCCGCGGAGTGCCACGTTTTCATCAAAGAGTGAAATATAACGGCGGTCGATCGTGTGCGGATCTCACCGGTTTCACGACCCGTACCCGATCATGCTGAGCCAGCGAGTCAAAAGTTCGCCTGGACATGGCTTGGCCGGCCGAGAAACAGATCAACCTTCAACCGGCTCGCCCCCGCCTGGTGTTCATCGGCGGCAATACCACCGCAACCTCCGAGGTGGCTGCTCGAGCACCAGGCGGGCGTGCGGGTCGAAGTTCCTGGCACGGGTTCACTTCGGCTCCGTGAAGCTTTCGGGATTGGCGTTCTCCACGACCTTGAACTCGGTGAGCTCCATGGTCTGGAATTTCTCGCCGTCGCGCTTGACTTCAATCTTCGTGGCTTTCTTGATCCCGTCAAAGTCCTTGTAATCGGCGAAGGTCGTTTCCAGGGTCATCTCCTGGCCCTGAAAGCCGACCACACGCGCGACTTGCTTGACGGGCAATCCACTCTGCTTGTCGAAGGAGAGTGTGAAGTCCTTGCCGTCAGGCCCCGTGATCTTGAGAATCGCGGCTGGCTTGTCGCCCACTTGCTCCTCGCCGGCGGTTTCGGCTTTGAATCCCTTGCCGTTGACCGGTACGACTGTGATCGGGATGACATGGAGGTAGACATTGCGCTTTTCGTTGGCGACGCCCGACTCGTCAAGCTCCGTATTGTTATCACCGAACTTGCGCCAGCCCTTGTCGCCGCTGAGTACGACGACGCCGTGAAACTGGTCATTCCCGAATTCCCTGCGGTAGTGACCAAGGCCCTGGACGGTCGCCTCGCTGTTCGAATCCATCTCGTTGCCGTTGAAGGTGACGGTGCCCTTGGCCTTCCAGGAGAATGCCTTGACCTTGTCAAGTTTCTCCTCACCTCCCAGTGCCTTGACGGCTTTCGCGAGAATCGACTTCACATCCTGGTCATCGGCGCAAGCCCGGCCGACCACGATGAAAAACAAGCTCACCCCGACCGCAAGCCCCACAAATCGACGCATGACGAACTCCAATCGGCAGAACAAGGTGCCGGAAAGGGACGAACCGAGTACGAAAGGCAGCAACTCTGTACCGCGCGCGGGTGAGGAATGGAAGCTTCCTGACAGCATTCTGCCGAGCCCGGCGCGGTTCCTGAACGACTTCTACAATCGCGAGCGGATTCGCTGCGTGCTGGCGTACCTGGCACCCGCTGCTGGTGCAACTTCATGCGTCCAACCGTTTGTACTCAAATAACTCAAAATCTTCTTTGAACAGACGGTTGATCTTTCGAATTGAGCACGGATCCATGCGATCCACATACCGATAACCGAAAGGGTTGCTTGAGGAGCCCCCTTCCAGCTCGACCACGTTGGAGTTGACGATCTGAACCTCATCGATCTTGACGAGCGAGAGGAACGTCCGGAAATCGATTTCGAAATTCTCCACCCGTCCAATGAAGTCCACGACCTGTCTGCCCGCATGGTGGGTCCAGTAATGCGCTGGGTGCAGCGGAAAATTGGTATTCCGGCCTGTCTCGTAAATCTGATCGTCACCCACCAGGTCAAGCCAGCGGTCGAACTGGAACTGGGCCTGGCAGAGCTGGGCGAAGTTGTCCGTCAATTGCTTCAGGACCTGGTCGCGAACCCAGGGCGCCGGGAACGGAAACGACGGCAGCGACTGGTCGCGGATGTCCGTCTGAAGCTGCCGGAAGCCGGAGTAGACCCGGTCGTAAGGATTACGCACGAACGCGGAGATGAAGTATCCGAGCCTGCCTTCCGGAAGCGCGGCAAGGTCTGCACACGTGATGTGCTGATGCACAACTCGATTCAGGTAGGGGTTGAATTCAAAGAGCTGGCTGTACGGACTTTCCTGGTACTCTGCAAGTCGTCGTACGGCCGTCTGGCTGGCCGTTTTCCAGGGCAGAAGCATGATAAATCTATTTTTATGTGAGAGAATCATTCGACTCCACCTGACGGCGGCACCCACGAAATGCTAGAAGTAACCACGTCCGAGGACATGAGCGAATCCCCTCGTGGTCCAGACGTCAGGGGAATCCATGGCTAGAATTGTTGGTTCCAGCCCGCCAAGTCCTGGCTGGCCAATCATACGTGGCTTGATTGGATTGGTTCAAGAAGAACCGGCCGCCAGAAGCAAGGAAGAGGCCGTCCGCGGTGCCACGAGCGGTGGTCGGGGTTCAACAATAAGGTAGGATTGGTATGGTGGGTCCGTCACGGTTGCGGCGGAAGCATGCACGCGCTCAGAGGTTTCCGAGCAGAGCGGCATGACGCGACGGGGACGGAGGCGAGTGAGCGGGCAGCTCGAGGGGAGCAAATCATGGGCAGGCGGTTGACGGGGCTCGTGTTCATGGCCGCAACGTCCTGGGTTGTCGGACTCCACGCGGGTGACCCGCAGGAGGCAGCCAGACCGTCCGGGGCCGCGGCCACCGAGTCGCCGGAAGAGGAGATCCTGCATCGGAACGGCCTGAGGCCGATGGGGCCGACCTACGTGCTCGAGAGCGAGCTGGATGTGAAGAAAAAGGTGGGTGAAGTCAAGCTGCTATCAAGGCAATGGAACGTGGCGCTGCTCAAGCAGCGATCCTTCGGCAGCCCGCAGGACCACCAGGCAATGATCCAGGGGATGACTGCCCAGGTGGCGCAGCTCCGGGCCGAGATCAACGCCGTGAGCCAGCAGATGCGCGCCACGCCACGCTTTCGGGGCCGTATGGGCGGCTATTACAACCAGCAGCAGAACGCCCAGCTCCAGATGTATCGCAACCAGCTCAACTTCAACCTGAACCAGCAGAACGCCGTTCTCAACCAGGCGAAACGGCAACCCTTCGATGCCAAGACGAAGCAGAAGATCGACGAGGAGGTCCAGACCAGGCAGGAGGAGTTCGTGCAGGGTGCGCACGACCTGTCGCAGCTTGTCTCCTCGACCAAGGAGAAGTACGGGCGCTGGCCAGAAACAGCGAGGTGGCCAGGGCCCTGGCGAATCTCGATCCCAGCATGAAGCCGAGGCCCCAGCTCGGGCCCTCGCATGAGTTCCACGAGAACGCCAAGCTTGCCGAGAAGTTCGAGAAAGAGGCAGCGAAGATCTCCTCCGAGCCAGCGCCGGCGGCGACCACCAAAGCCGGCAAGCCCAGGCGCGCCAGGCCGTCGCGGCTGGGCGGGGTGGGCCCCCCGCCGAACTGATCGTCATCGACTCAGTTGACGACGTTGACCGGATGCCCCGCGAGGAACGCGCGCACGTTGGCCACGGTGGCGTCCATGAGCCGGCCCCGGGCTTCTGCCGTGGCCCAGGCGATGTGCGGCGTGATCAGGCAGTTCTTCGCGTGCAGGAGCGGATTGGTCGGCTCGATCGGCTCGCGCGAAACCACATCCACGGCGGCGCCGGCGAGCGTGCCGGCGTTCAGGGCCTCGGCCAGGTCGCTCTCGACGACCAGGGCGCCTCGGGCCGTGTTCACGAGCAGGGTTCCCGGCTTTACAAGCCGCAGCCGCTCGCGATTCACCAGCCCGGCGGTTTCGGCGGTGAGCGGGCAGTGCAAGCTGATCACATCCGAGCGGGCGAACAGTTCATCCAGGTCACAGTGCGCCACCTCGGACGGAGTGGACATGGGGTCGAAAGCGAGTACCTCCATCCCGAACGCCCGCGCGAGCTCGCCGACCCTGCGGCCGATCCGGCCATGACCGACGATGCCCATGGTGCGGCCGGCCAGCTCCAGGAGCGGGGTCTTGCGGAGCGAAAAATCGGGCTGGCGGGTCCAGTCGCCGGCGCGGACCGCGGCGTCGTGGAGGGCGACGTGGTGGCACAGTTCCAGGACCAGGGCAAACACGTACTGCGCCACCGAGAGCGTGCCGTAGACCGGAACGTTGGATACGGGGATGCCGCGCCGTCGGGCCGCGGCGAGATCCACGCAATCGAATCCCGTGGCTGTGATGGTGATGAACCGTAAGTCCGGCAGAACGGCGAGAAGCTCCTCACGGATCGGCGACTTGTTGATGACCAGGACAGACGCCCCGGCGGCGCGGGTGGGGATTTCGGCGGCCGTGCTGTAGTCATGAAGCTCCAGCTCCCCGAGTTCATCCAGGCCGGACCATTCATGCCGTTCGGTGGCCAGCGGCCGCCCATCCAGAACCACGATCTTCACGAGTCTCACCTCCGCGGGCCACACGGGCTCTCATCCTGTCCCAAGCGTGCGGCACGCGGCCGGGATTTGCAAGGCCCAAGCTGGAACCTCATCCACCCCGGTTCGCGCCTCCGCCGTCCCTCCGGGCGTTCGCCGTTCCGGACGGCTCGCCAGCACTTGATAGATCCTCGCCTCCTGGAATGTGGGCCAGCCGCCCTCGGCTGGCTCAGGACGGCCGAGGGCGGCCGTTCCACACTTTCCCTCTTACGGGGAGCTATTTAGAACGTTCCCGCGTAGACGGCACACGAGCGGCAGACTTCCGGTGGCTCGTCCGAGGAGAGCTGTTCGCGGAACGCGGTGTATGCGGGGCCGTTCCAGACATCAGACACGGCATGGCTGGCCATGTCTCCAAGCTGGACACGGTCGGGCGTGGCCACCATGCAGCAGGGCATCGCGAGCCCCTGGTAGCTGGCATAGGCGCCGTGCCAGGGCCAGTTGCAGCGCTTCGGTCCCGGCGTTCCGGGAGGGTGCGGACGGGGCCGGGTGTGGGGCAAGCGCAGCTCGACACCCAGCTCGCTCGCCACGGCGCGGGCGTCCTGGAAGAACTGTTCCACACGCCCCTGGTCCTCGGACGTGAGGGTCTGCTCCGTGACGAACTCGCGCATCGGCCGGTAGTGCTGTGGCAGGCTCGACTCCTGGAAGTCGTGACAAAGGTGCTGGACGAAGACCGTGCCCAGGCCCAGGCGATGGGCCAGCCGTACCAGATCGGGCAGCTCTTCGAGGTTCTGCCGCATGGCCACAACGACCATCCGGAGGTGCGGGGTCTCGCTGCCTAGGTGCCGGCGAATTGCGACCAGACGTTCCAGGTTGGCGATGATCCGGTCGAAGTGGGCGCGCACGCGGATTGCCTCGTAGACCCGGGCCGAGGCACCATCGATCGACGCGTGCAGCTCGTGAAGGCCGCTGGTCACGCACAGCTCCGCGCGGCGGGCGTTCAGGAGCGTCAGGTTCGAGTTCGTGCCGACGCGAATCCCCTTGCTCGCGGCATAACGCACCATTTCGAAGAAGCGCGGGTGCATCATTGGCTCGCCTAGCCCCTGCAACTGCAACTCCTCCAGGTCCGGAAACTCGCCGACGATCCGCTTGAACAGATCGAAATCCATGAACGCCGGTGGACCGAACGGAGGTCCGTCTTGCCGGAACTGGATGGGGCACATCTGGCACCGCAAGTTGCACTGGCCGACCGGTTCAAGCTGAAGGAACCTGGGTAGCGGAACCATCACGCATTCCTTTCCTTGCCGCAGCATCCTAGTTCTACTGTATCTCTACGTTCGTAGTTGGTTCTTCAAAGGGGGTAAGAGTTTGCGTGAGTAATGCTGGAAGAATCGGGCGAGCTCGTTGCGTTCCAACCAACGTGTGGTGCACCGGGAGAGCTTCTCGGGGCTGTTGACGTTGAGACGTTCCTCGATGATCCCTGCGATCAGTTGCCGCAACCGCGGTGACGTCAATGCCGGTGTCTGTATTTTTTCCCCGCCGCGTCTCCTGATTCAGGAACCACGCGGCCACGAGCGACATGGTTTGATGGTGATGCCAGGCGATCCAGTTCCGCACCTGGTAATCGGCCAGGCCCGCCTCCCCTTTGCCCCGCTCCAGGCACTCCTCGATCCGATGCGCCAGTTTGGCCACCCGGCCAAATTCGATCAACGGAGTTTCGGCTTTACTATTTGATAAATAATAATCATGTTTAACTGTTCCATCGGCCTGTTGCTCACGCGTGATGAAGAGGACCTCCTCGAAACCTGCACGATTGCCCGGTCCTCGAGATTGGACGCGCCGCTTGATCGCGTCGACCACCAAAGGTCCCTTCTCGCCATCACGGACGTCGAGCCTCGTCCACGCCGATTCCGGCAGGGCCGCACGCCAATGATCCACACGCATGAAAGGAGCCTTGGGGGGTTGACCCCGCCCCCCATATTCCGGTGGCGGTGCCTCCAGATCGCGGATCGTCGTGTTCGACGGAACCGCCAACAGATACTGCTCCCCCCGCTCCCTCAACGCCTGGCGAAAACTCGCGGGACGGCCCATTTCATCGTCCCCCGCCACCCACGCGTGTGGCAGCAACCCACCTTGCTCATCCAGCATCGCCAGGGCCAATTGATGGCGCGTCTGGAACTTGATGGACTTGGGGACGCCAGCCTTGTTCCGGCGGTCGCGATCCTTGGCCCATTCCTTGGGCAAGTAAAGCCTTACATTGGTAATCGTATGCTCTTTTCTAGACGCATAAGCCATGTAGACGCCAACCTGACAGTTCTCAACCTTCCCCAGCCGGCCGCACCACTGCCGCGCGACGCCCACCGACATAGTCCCTTTCTTGGGGAAGCCCGAAGGGTCGAAGATAATCACCCCATCCTTCTCGCCCAGTTGCTCGCCGACCTGCTGCGCCAGGATCGTGAGCAGGGGTTGATGATCCCATGGCACGTGCCCGATGAACTTTTGGATTCCTTGTCGTTCTTGATCGTGGAGATAAGCGATTCCCTCGCCGGTCTTGTGCTCAAGCTTCGACAGCAGACCGGTAACGTACTCGGTTGCATGTCGATGTTGTTCAGGTTCACTCAGGGTCGCAGCGAACGGCTCGATGAAGACGTCCAACCGTTCCAGCAGACCATCGACCAAGTCAGGCGACACCTGCGATTGTGCCAGCATGTCAGCCAACCGTGCTTCGTATCGTCGATCCATGACGCCCTCGCTTCCTTGTAATATCCTTGACGGAAGCGAATATCAGAAAAAACCTTACAGTTCGTCAACCCCAGGATACAGTAGAACTAGAGAAAAAGCACACGGAACCGGCACGCGCCGTAGAGCCGCCAGAAGACGGAGAGCGGAGGGATCAGGGCCGAGGTCACAGCCATCTCCGCGACGTGGCCAGCGGCAAGGCTTGTGCCGGCGAGCCGGCGCAGGCAGAAGCGGAGCGTGAGCACAAGCCAGGCAGCCAGGGCAACCCCCGTCGCCAGCGGCAGGCGCGCCGCCGCACAGAGAATGGCGACCCCCAGCGCGGTGCAGCTTGCGTAGTAACCCCAGGGCGGCCCGCTCCTGATCCGCAGCCGGTACAGCCGCGGATGCTTCTTGTAGAGCAGCGCGTTGAAGAGGCTCTTGCGCTGCTGGGTGAGGCTGACGCCCCACCGCGCCGGACGGACCGGGTGCACGACGACGGCGTGCTCGGCCCGGACGATGCGCCCGCCATGAGCCAGCAGGGTGAAGTGCAGATCGCTATCCTCGCGCCAGGCGGCGGCAAAACGCTCGTCGAAACCGCCGACCGCTTCCAGCGCGGTACGCTGCACGAAGCAGTTGGCCGTGACGAATTCCCCGCGTTCCAGTCCGGCCGCGTCGCGCTGGTAGTCCGTCGGGAAAGGCGGGAGCGGTACGACCACGCGGCCGGTGACGGCCCAGACGTCCGGGCCGAAGGCGCGGGTCCCGGCCCTGAGCCACCCTGAGTCGGGGATGCAGTCGTCGTCGGTGAACGCGATGACGGCGCCACGGGCGGCACGCCAGCCGGCATTGCGGGCCGCGGCCGGTCCGTGTGCGCCCCGCACCGGTATGTATCGCACCGGGGGACCATCAGGGTGCTTCCACCCTTCCACCTGGGCACGGGTCTCGGTGCTGGCGGCGTCGTCGGCGATGAGGATCTCGTAGTCGTTCACGTCGAAATCCGCAGCGATGAGTGCCGCCACGCAGCGGTCCAGCAACTCGGGCCGCCGGAACGTGGGAACCACAATCGAGACACGCATGAGCCGGTCTCCCCGCCCGCATCACTTCTGCACCAGGAACGAGCCGATGGCCAGCGCGTCCAGGGGCGATGTCCAGAACGATTCGACAGCGTCGCGCGGCGTGCACACGATGGGCTCACCGCGTGTGTTGAATGAGGTGTTGACCAGCACGGGCACGCCCGTCCGCTCGTGAAATGCACGCAGCAGGTCGTAATAGCGCGGGTTCTGAGCGCGGTTGATGGTCTGGATCCGTGCCGTGCCATCCACATGCCGGACCGCCGGAATCCGATCGGCCTTTTCCGGGCGGACGTCATGTACGAACAGCATGAACGGCGAGACGCCCGCGTCGACGAACCAGTTCCCCGCCTCCTCCTCGAGAACCACCGGAGCGACCGGCCGGAAGTCCTCGCGGTCCTTGATGTCGTTGAGCCTGGCCTGCATCTCGGCGTGGATCGGCGAGGCGAGGATCGACCGCGCCCCCAGGGCCCGGGGCCCGAACTCCATGCGTCCCTGGAACCAGCCGATGACCTGGTCGTGCGCCAGCAGTGCGGCCGTCTCGGCCGCCACGTTACTCATCCGGCGGTACGGCAGCTTGGACCAGCGCAGGAACGCCTCGATCTCGTCGTCGCTGTAGGACGGGCCCAGAAACGCGTGATCCATGCGGTAAGGGCGCTGGTCGCCACCGCGCTGGGCGGCGTCGATCCAGAGCGCAGCGCCCAGCGCGGTCCCGGCGTCGCCTGCCGCCGGCTGCACCCAGATGCGTCGAAAATGGCCGCGATCACGAAGCCGCGCGTTCAACACGCAGTTCAGGGCCACTCCGCCGGCCATGCAGAGATTGCGGCGTCCCGTGGCCTGATGCAGCCACCGCGCCAGGTCGAGCACGGTCTCCTCGAGAACCACCTGAAGCGAGTGCGCGATGTCAAAGTGGAGCTGCTCGAACGGTTCGCCGCGCTGCCTCGCCGGCCCGAACCGCTCCTCGAGCGCCAGCGGTCCAATCGTGTACTGCCCGTTTTCTCGAACCTGAACGATCTCGCGGAATGCCGCCAGGAATGCCGGCTTGCCGTAGGAGGCCAGGGCCATCACCTTGTACTCGTCGGACGAGTGAAGAAACCCCAGGTGAGTGGTGATCTGTTCGTACAGGATGCCCAGCGAGTGGGGCATGTCGACCTGGCCCAGCCAGGAGAGCGCGTTGCCGTCACCGGTGGCATAGCCCGTGGTGGCCCGCTCACCGCGGCCGTCGAGCGTGAGGATCGCTGCGTGGTCGAAGGGCGAGGCGTGGAACGCGCTGACCGCGTGCGCCAGGTGGTGCGCCACGTAGTTCCAGCGGTACGGGCCATCGGGCCGGGCGCCGCGAAAGCGCTCCCTCAAATGATGCGGCGCGCCGTCCGCAAGCTGCCGGGCGCATTGACGATCGAGGAGAGAAACAGCGGGTCCCACGCGGCTTCCCACTCTGCGGAAACCGGGTGAGCGCTGGGCTCCAGCGGCAGCGTGATCGTCGCGTTGTTCTGGTAGCCGGCGGTGAACAAGTTCGGATCATAGGAGTAGGCCACGTGATCGACGTCGATGAGATGGATCCCGGCTTCCTTCAGGCAGTAGTCGATCGCGTGGAAGGGGAGTTCCCAGGTGGAGAAGGGGACGGGCCGCTTGGCGTGCTTGCGATGCGTGAACCGCTCTTCCTCGGCGGCCGCGACCACGATGCCGTCACGGACCAGGCAGGCCGCCGAATCGTGATAGACCGCGTTGATGCCCAGGGTGTGCATGGCTACAGAGACCTCGCTCGGATAGTGGATGGCTCGGAGACGATTCCCGACGGTTTGATCGGTGCAGCGACCACGCGGCCGTCTGCCGGCCTGCCGATTTCGCTCAGAAGTGACAGGACGGCCTCCGCGACCGCCTCCGGTGGAACCAGGGTCAGGCAGTGGTGATGCCCCTCGGGGCAGATGCTCTTGTAGCAATACTTGCAGGGGACATCATGGTTGAGCACGCGCTGCGGCACCTGCCAGGGCGTGTGCTGAGGGTTTGTCAGGGCGTACAGGTCGACGACAGGAGTGCCTGCCGCGGCTGCGATGTGCACCGGCCCGGTGTTGTTCGCAAGCAGCAACGGTGCCAGCGAGAGGAGCCCCGCCAGCTCGCCCAGCCCGAGCTCCCCGGCGAGCGAGATCGAGGGAGCGCCCATCGCGCCGCGGATCTCGTCCACCTGGGCCTGCTCGCTGCCATTGCCCGTGAAGACAAGCTGCACATCGCTTTGCACGACAAGCTGCCGTGCCGCTTGGGCGAAGAGCTGTGGCGGATAGCGCCGCGACGGCGCCGTGCCGCCGGGATGAATGACCACCCAGGGCCGGCGGAGGTTGAGTCCCAGTTCCCGTAGCCTCGACCGGACGCGCTTGACGGCACCCGCAGGCACCTGGATGGCCATGCGCTCGTCGCTCACCGAGCAGCCGACGTTTCGAACCAGGTCGAGCTGCCGGCGCACCTCGTGGCGGACGAGCTGTTCGGGTTCCGGGTCGCGAACCCAGTGGGTGAGAAGCTGGTACGGGTTCTCGCGGCAGTGCGCCAGCCGCAAGGGGATCTCGGCCAGCATGCAGACCATGGCCGCGGGCAAGGGGTTCTGGCTATAGACCGTGAAGATGACCGCCGCGTCAAAGTGCGCCGCCGCCAGGCGCTCGATCAGGGCAAGGTCGGCCTGGCTGCTCGCCCGGGGCGGAGTGGCCTTGATCCAGGGGGCCTCATAGGCAATCACCGCATCCACGAACGGCACCAGCGCCGCGGCCTCGGCGCCGGCCGGCGAGGTCAGCAGGGTGAGCCGCCGGCCGGGCCGTGCCTCCTTGAGTGCCCGCAGCGCGGGGGTGGTCATGAGCACATCGCCGAGCGCGTCGAGCCGCACGGCAAGGATCGTCTCGGCCGTGCTCCAGCCGGCTGCTGTGCTCATTGCAAGGGACTCCCGGCCTCGGCCAGGATCCGCAGCGCGGCCGCGTGCAGGTCCGGTGCAACGTGGTCGGGCCAGCGCAGGGGCGAGCGCCGCCACACGGTCTCATGGCCGTTATCAATCAGCACCGTGCGGCAGCCGGAGCGCCGGCCTGCCTCGACGTCGTCGAGGATGTCGCCCACGAAGTAGGATCTCTCTAGGTCGATCGCGTGCTCCGCTGCGGCGCGGGTGATCAGGCCCGGGTGCGGCTTGCGACAGCCGCAGGCCGCGCGGTAGCCCGGAACAGACGCCTCGGGATGATGCGGGCAGTAGTAGAATCCGTCGAGAGCCACGCCAGATGCTCCCAGCAGCTCCTCGAGCCGCGCCTTGACTCCCTGAAGGGCGGATTCCGGGAACCGGCCCAGCGCCACGCCCGACTGGTTGGAAACCACGATCAGCCGGAAGCCGGCGGTGCGCAGCAAGGACAGCCCCTCCGCAGCCCCGGGCGACAGGCAGATCCGAGCCGGGTCCACGTTGTACGGAACGTCTTCCACGAGCGTCCCGTCTTTATCCAGAAATATGCATGCGTTGTTCATGGGCTCAGGGCCACGAGGTCTCGCGCATGGGAATGACCATGATCTCGGGGACGACGCTCTCCGCCGGCATTTCCAGGACGAAGCGGACGGTGTCCGCGACGTTCCGCGGATCCTGTAGCACTCCGGGGTCGAGGTCGGGGAATCGGTCGGTCAAGAACGGCGTGCGCATGCCGCCGGCGATGACGGCGGTCACCTTCACCTGGTGGGGCCGGGCCTCGACGTGCAGGGCGTGGCTCAAGCCCAGCAGGCCCCACTTGCTGGCATGGTAGGCCGAGGCGTTGGCCCAGGCGCGCTTGGCCGCCGTCGAGACGATGTTCACGATGTGGCCAGATTTTTGCTTGCGCATGACCTCGATCGCTTTTCGCGACATGAGGAATGGACCCCGCAGATTGACACCCAGGATCCTGTCCCACTGTGCGACGGAGAGCTCATCGGCCGGTGCGGTCACGTCCACGCCGGCGTTGTTCACCAGGATGTCGAGTGTGCAGTACTCGGCGACGAGCTGATCGATGAGCCGGTCGACGTCTTGCTCCGCCGTGACGTCGAGTCGCGCCGCGATGCACTGGCCGCCGGCAGCCCGCACGCCGGCACTGACCGCCTCGCAGCGCTCGCGATTCACATCGGCCGCGATCACATTTGCCCCGGCCGAGGCCAGGGTCTGGCAGAGGGCCGCCCCCAGGCCGCCCCCGCCCCCCGTGACCAGGGCGACCTTGCCATGCAGTTTCTCCACGGAAGCGTTCTCCCCTCGGGTGACGAAACGAACCCGGAACCTGGATGACGTCCGGTCGATGCTTGCCTGGCTAGCGCGCCGCGACCCGCGGAGCATCGCGCCGGCTGCTGCCCACCACGCGCAGCTCCCAGGTCGTGCGCGAGGTGGACCTACCGCGGTGGACGGGCGGGCGCCGGCGGCTGCTCCGCTCGGCAAGCAGCTTGCAGAGCAGATGAATGATCATGAACAGCATCGGGCGCACCTGGTGCGGGTGATC
This sequence comes from uncultured Planctomycetaceae bacterium, assembly GCA_963833985.1. GTDB lineage: Bacteria > Planctomycetota > Planctomycetia > Isosphaerales > Isosphaeraceae > Aquisphaera. The sequence goes on along the minus strand of CAWIAD010000002.1, from coordinate 1,593,130 downwards.
ACAGGGGACTGGAACCAGCACGTCCGGCGGGTTGCCAGCGAGTTCGCATCCGCCCCCCAGGATCGCCGCGCTGACCAGTCCGCAGGACCGTGCCGACTGGGTGGCCCGGACGATCTCCACGCAGTGTGCCGGGTCGCTGCACAGGCCGATCAGGACGTCACCGGGCCGTCCCAGCGCCTCGATTTGTCTGGCGAGCATGGATCCGCCCGGCATGGACTCCGGCTCCAGCCCGATCGCCGCGCCATCCCGGTCTAGTGCCATGGCAGGCAGTCCGGACCGGCCCATCACGCGATGCAGGCCGATCAGCTCGGCGGCGAGTTGCCGCGCTGCAATCTCGTCTCTGCCCGGGCCGCACACCAGCACCTTGCCATCGCGGGCCAGCGACGACCAGAGCAGCTCGGCCACGGCAAGCACCGAGGGCCTGAGGCGCCGGCGCGATTCCTGGAGCGTCTCCAGCATGTCGTCGAACGAGTCGTCGATGACGGCCAGGTCGCCCGCCTCGTCGCTCCGGCACGGCTGGCTCGCCGAAAGGACTTCCTCGTAGAGGTCGGCCACGGCCCCCGTGACGCGCTGCCAGGTGAACAGGTCGTTGGCACGTCGCACGGCTTGCCGGCTGAGCACTCCCAGAAGCTTGGGGTTCAAGTACAGGTGCGCGATCCGCTCGGCGAGGGACTCGGGGTCGTTGGGCGGTACAAGATAGCCGCTCTCGCCATCGCGCACCGTGAACTTGATGCCACCGACGTTCGAGCCCACGACCGGGGTACCGCAGGCCATCGCCTCCACCGGAGTGATGCCGAACGGCTCGTACCAGGGAGTGGTGACGAAGATGTCGGCCGCGCTGTAGTAATACTTGAGTTGATCGCGACCGCGCCTGCCCAGGAAGGTCACCTGCGAGGCCACTCCCTCCTCAGTGGCGATGGCTTGCAGCCGGCCGATCTCCGGCGTGATGCGCGGATCGGCGTCGTCGGATTCGCCGCCGACCACCAGCAGCCGCGCCTCGATGTTATGGCTGCCGCGCAGCCGCGCCAGGCCACGGACCACGGTCTCGACCCCCTTCCGTGGCACCATCCTGCCAAGCTGCAATATGATCGGCTCACGCGGGTCCAGGCCCAGCTCCTGGCGCGCGACGGTCCGGTCGACCGGCCAGAACTCGCCGGGGTCGAAGCCGCACGGCACGATGGAGATCTTTTCGGGATCGGCGTCATAGTGGCGGATCAGGTCTTCCTCGTCCTGGGGACATTCGGCGATGATCCGGTCGGCCTCGGCGATGATCCGCTGCTCGATCGCCAGCCGCTCGGCGGGAAAGCCGTCGGCTTCCTTCTGATGCAGCCGGCGCACCCGGCCCAGGGCGTGGAAGGTGACGACAAAGGGCGTTCCGAGCAGCTTCTTGAGTTCGGCCGCCACCAGACCAGACATGAAGAAGTTCGCGTGGCAAAGGTCGTATGGCTGGCGGCGGAAAGTGCGGCAGAGGAAGTCGGTGAACGGGCCCATGAGGCCGAGCATCGCCTCCTTGCGAACCGGCGCGGCAGGACCCGCCGGCACGTGGACGATGCGCACTCCCGGGGTCCAGTCCACGAACCGCGGCAACAGGCGGTCGTCGCGGCGCGTGAAGACGTCCACCTCATAGCCCAGCTCCGCCAGGTGAGTGGCCACCTGGCCGACATAGACATTCTGCCCGCCGCTGTCCACACCCCCAAGCACGGCCAGGGGCGAGGCGTGCTCGCTGATCAGTGCAACGCGCCGTCTCATGATGCGGCTCTCCCGGTGATCAAAGGCACTTCCGTGCCGGCTTTCTTGCCGGTCACCAGCCCGAATGCGTCATTCCAGTCAAGCGCGAACCGGCTGATGGCGAAGCGCCGCTCCGCGTGGCGGCGCGCAACCTGCCCAGGGCACGGGCCTCGGCGGGATCGTTCAGCAGCTCGCGCATCTTCTCCACCAGTGGCTCGACCGCGGTGTCCAGGTATCCCGAGACCCCGCTCTCCACCACCGTGACCATCTCCGTGGTTGCCAGTCCAATGACCGGCATGCCGATCATCATTGCCTCACACACGGCCAGCCCCAGGCTGGTGTAGCGGATCGGATTGAAGAAGAACCGGTAGCGTGCGGCGAAGGCCGGCAGCTCCGGCGGCGGGACCTCTCCCAGACCGCCCAGCGCCTTGGATTCCATCCCCACCAGATCCAGCGGCACATGGTCGCGCACGCGCTCAAAGAGATCGGCACCCAGCCGGCGGCCCCGGGACTGAAGATTATTGATGACCACGAGACCGCGGGCGATGTCGCCCCGGTAATGCACGTTCGGGGGCACGACGACCCCGTGCTCGATGACGCGGGTCGGCGTGCGGCCGCTATTCCACATCAGGTTGTTGAAATGAGTCACGTGTACCAGCAGGACATTCGGATCATCCACGGGGTGCCGCGTGTCGGTCGGATGTTCGCGGGGAGGGTCATGCTCAACGTAGATCCGCGGCAGCCTGCGCTGGGATTTCGAGAGCAGCTCGTGCTGGTCCTGGCAGTAGTTGCGCCGGGACTGGAAGAGCACGCAGTCAAAGTCCATGGAGGCGACGGCCTCGGCCGGGACGTCGATGACGTTGTCGGCCCAGGGGAAGCTGGTGCCGCGGCCTCCATGGCCCTCGGGCCGCCCGGGACGTACGGGCAAGTACAGCTCCTGCCCGCAGTGCGAGAGGTAGTAGAGATAGTTTCCATGAACGTGCCAGGTCAGGATTCGTAAGGGTCTCATGGGGATATGGTCTCCGTGACCCAGCGGCCGCAAGAGCGGCGCGCTGGGAAGCCAGCGCTGGCCGGGGCGGACAGGGCCGCCTGCTTGCCCGAAGAGCCTGCCGCGGTGCGTTCGCGATGATGGGAGAGGATCAGGCTTACCTGCTCGATCACGTCCTGCACGGGCACCGTCTCCGCCCGGCAGAGCACCCGATGCCTGCTCGTGTCACGCGGGGCCCACCGCGCGGGGTGATCTGCGGTGGAGATCACCACGCTGGGCACCCGCAGCGCGTCGGCCAGATGGGACACGCCGGTGTCATTGCAGACCAGCATGGCCGCCCGGCTCAGAAGTTGCCCCAGGCTCCCCAGGTCGGTGGCCCCGGCCAGATTGATCACGTGACCGGAGACCTGGTTCTCAACCTCGGCGGTCAGCCCGGCCTCGGCGGCAGTTCCCGTGAGCACGACCGTCAGCCCGCGTTCCAGGAGCCAGTCGGCAACCCTGGCAAAATATTCCGGCTGCCACCGCCGCGCCGCGGTGCTGGCGCCAACGTGCACGCAGACGTACCGCCCGGGTTCCAGCTCGCTGGCATGGGGGACCGTCTCCAGCCGGGCGTGGTCTGCCGGTGTGAGCGGGAATTCCAGCTCCGTTCCCTGTGCGGGGATGCCCAGAAACTCCACGAGCGCCAGCAGCCGATCGATCTCCAGGCCCGTTTCCGGATAGGGCAGATAACGCTCCGGATCGGGGCGGTAACCGCCGGGCTGGTAAAAGCCAGCGGTCATCACCGCGCCCATGAGGACCGTCAACGGGTTGGTGATCGTTCCACTCCCGTGCATCTGGATAATGAGGTCGAAGCTCTCGGACTGCATTTCCTGGAGGAAGGGCGGAATCAGGTCGGGCCGGGGCGGCCGCTCGGGAAGGCCCGGATAGCCGGGAAACTCTCGGAATTCATCGAGATAAATGGAATATCTTTGAACGAAAGCGCGTGCCCAGGGAAGGCCGATGAGCACAAGCGCCGCGTCCGGCAACGCGGCGCGGATGGCCCGCAGCGCAGGGACGGCGCAGAGCATATCGCCGAGCTGCAAGGCGCGGAGAATCGCGACACGACGGGGAGACCGCTCCCCGAGACGGTGCAATGCCATCGTGATCGCCCCTTGTATCGACCTGAAATCTCGTGTGAATCGCGAACAGGAACGAGTGACGAACGGATCTTGGTTCAGGAATGGCAGTTGTGATCCGTCCCTGCTGGTTTGACCTGGCTGTAGCGACCTACAGTTGGGCCTGGAGACGACACGCGCTTGTGCCCCGGCGCCCAGGTCATCCTCGTTCTCCTGGTCTCAGATGAAGCTTCATTCACCTATGACATCTCACCACCGAACCGGCGAGTCGGGACACCGACAACCGATCTCGGTGCTGTCTTCAGGGCAATTCTCATACCAACACGCATATGAAGACAACCGCCCCGGTCGCTCGCACCGGCCCGCCCTATCCTGCGCCCGCGTCCAGGTCAATTCCGGCTGGCATCTGCCGCGTGCCATGGTTCGCACGCATGCGCATTGGCCTGCGCAGGGTGTCACCATGATGACACAATCCGCCGCTTTGAAGAGGTGCATGAGTCGTCTACGAGCCGGAGAGCGGCAGTACTCCCGGGTCCGGGCTGAAGAGGTCGATCTCCCGGAACAAGCAATCCGCCATGAAGGGACCACCACCACAGCGGAGCGTCTCATCCTTCGGATCGATGGCGATGATGCCGGCTGTCGCGCTCTTCAGGGCGATTCGCTGGCCGTCGGCTGCGATGGCGTGGATGACCTCGTGATCGCCGATGGCGGCTGCTCCCGCAGTGAAAAAACCATCCGCTTCTCGGAGCGAGATGAATACCCCGGTGGATGCACGCAGGGCGAACCGGCTGTCTCCCAGGTTGACAACTCCGAACTGCTCAGCCGGGCCAATCGCCGTGCTGCTGGCGCAGGACGCCGTCCCCGGTCCCCGTGGTCACAAGCCGGCCGTTTTCGGCCTGCAAGGCGATTTGCCGTTCCACCCGCACCGCGGAACGCACCTGGGGAATGGCATCCAGCGCGATGAACCTGTAACCGAGACGCTTGAGCGGAGGAATGATCCGCCGCGTCAGCTCGAACGTGCAATTCCGATCGCGTATCCCGGGATCCTCGGAACTATCGTGGAGCAGGACGATGCCACGGCCCACACGATCGATCTCGGCCAGGTATTCGGCAGCGCATTCGTCCGCCGACCGTTGCTGCCGCCAGTAATCGTAGTCATGCCCGGAGATGTCCCAGTTAATGGGGCCGACGTGCGTTCGAGCCAGCGCCGAGCCGTTCAGGACCCGGGCCACAATCGACATCGGCTTGTCGCCATTCTTGCCCGATCCGGACGTCTCCCTCCAGTTTCCATAGGGCGGGCGAAAGAACACGACCGGCGGCGACGTCTCGGCGGCGATGAGTTCGGCCGTACGGGCGACCTCGAGGACGACGTCGCCTCCGCTTGCCGCCAGGCCCACAAGGCCCGGATGGCTGGTCGTGTGATTGCCAATCGTGTGCTTCCACCGACTGAGCTGGCCGAGGTATCCGGGATACTTCGCGGCGTGGCTGCCAAGCACAAAGAACGTCGCCGGTATTTCCTGTTCGTGCAGGTAGCTCGCAAGCTCGAGCGTACGCGGGCCTGAGCCTTCCTGGGCGGACTGGCCCGGGCCGTCGTCGTACGTCAGGCAGAGCGTGCCCCGCGGCAGCAGGTTTGCCTTGATATCCGTATTAAAGAACATCTATCAACGCTCCTCGGTCGCGGGCGTCCGACGCGTGATCTTCGCCGCGGGTTGCTCACGTCGGCAGCTCATGACGCGGGCCGGTGGGAATCGAGCAGACACAGGCCCTCCTCCACACAGGGCGGGACGACCTGGCGATTCCGGAGGACCCAGGGCAGCCCCGCCAGCGCGTGCCCCACGCCGAGGATCGCCGTCCGGCTGCGGGGTGAGCTGCGGATGAGGCGAATCGACTGCCGCAGGGCACTCCCGAGCGGGCGCCGCAGCCACGCCGACCAGAGTGCATTGCGAAGCAGCGCATGGCGCCGGCCCGCGGCATCGCGGAGCGGAGAGGGATGGTGATGCACCACCAGCTCCGGGACATAGCGCAGCAGCCAACCCCGGGCGGCCAGATCGAGCGCCAGCAACTCTTCTTCTCCACCGATACAGTAGCGCTCCTCGAATCCGCCGGCCTCGAGGAACGCGGAGCAGCGGATCACCGAGGCACCCGCCAGGAAACCGAGGAGCGGATGGCCGGGCAGCTCGGGCTCGTCCGGCAGCGGGCTTCGCGCCAGCTCGGCGCAAATCGGGTCTTCACGGTTCTCGGGCCCAACCAGGATGCGTGCGGTGATCACGGCAAGCCGCGAGTGTGCGGTGAAGAGTGCCGCGGCAAGGGCCAGCGCCCCGTCCTCCCACCAGGTGTCGTCGTCGCAAAACGCGACATAGGGAGTGCCTGCCTGATGCACACCCACCGTCCGGCCCGCGGCACCACGGTTCTCCTCCAGCCGAACCAGCTTCACCAGAGGAAAGCGGCTGGCGACCGCCGAAGCCGTCCCGTCGCCGGACCCGTTGTCGACGACCACGATGGTCGGCTGCTCGGGCATCCTCTCGAGGTGAGCCAGCGACCGCAAGACCTCCTCCCGGCGGTTATGCGTGATCATCACCACCGTCACCGAAGCTCTACCACCGCTCATGATTTGCCTCCCCGCGAGCACGTGCAGTGGGACATCACGTTCCGTGCCAATCCGCAGCGGGCCGGTACCTGGGGCTCATGAAGTGAAGCGTGCCGCAACGTCTGATGATCGGCGCGCCTTGGCAAGCCGTTTGCTTGATCGGGAATTGCTCGTTCTACGTGGATTTCCATCAAGACCGGCGGGGCTGGGGGCGAAGCCGGCATGTCGCCCCACCCGCAGAGGCCGGGCCCTGAAGTCGCGTTCATGGAAGGGACGCGATCTCCGCTTCGGTCGATGTCCCAGAAAAGGAGCGCACCTGAGATGGCCAAGACGACTTCGGATGTGATCTTTGAGCGCCTGATGGCCTGGGGCGTCGATGTCATCTTCGGCTTACCCGGTGACGGCATCAATGGGTTCATGGAAGGTCTGCGTGAGTGCCGCGACAGGATCCGCTTCGTGCAGGTGCGTCATGAAGAAGGCGCGGCGTTCATGGCCTGCGGCTACGCCAAGTTCACCGGCGCCTGGGCGTCTGCATCGCCACCAGCGGACCCGGTGCCATCCACCTGCTGAACGGGCTGTACGACGCCAAGATGGACGGCGCGCCCGTGCTGGCCATCACGGGACAGACCTATCACGACCTCATGGGCATGCACTATCAGCAGGAAGTCAACCTGCTAGGTCTGTTCGAGGACGTGACGGTGTACAACCAGCAGATCAACGGCCCCCGGCACGCTCACTCGCTGGTGGACGCCGCCTGCCGCACCGCGCTTTCCCGGCGGGGCGTCGCGCATCTGAACTGCCCCAACGACTGGCAGGAACTGACCGACGAGGAATCGTCGGACATGATGGTCAAGGGGCACACCGCCGTGGCCTGGAGGCCGCCGACGGTCGTGCCGGAAGCCGAGACCATCAAAACTGCGGCCGCGATCCTGAACAGTACGAAGCGCACGGTCATCCTCACGGGTCAGGGCGCGATGGGCGCCGGCGACACGCTGGAGAAGGTGGCCGACACGCTGGGTGCGCCCATCGTCAAGGCGCTGCTGGGCAAGGCCGTGGTTCCGGACGACAGCCCGTTCACCACCGGCGGGCTGGGCCTCCTGGGTACCTTGCCCTCGGAGCAGGCGATGGAGGAGTGCGACAGCCTCCTGCTCGTGGGAACGAGCTTTCCCTACATGGCGTACCTGCCCAAGCCGGGTCAGGCGCGGGGCGTGCAGATTGACCGCGACCCCACCCGGCTGGGTCTGCGTTATCCCATCGACATCGGGCTCTGCGGCGACGCCGGCGCCACGCTCGAAGCGCTCTTGCCCCTGCTGGAGCGCCGGTCCGACCGCTCGTTCCTCAAGACCGCCCAGGACCGCATGAAAGAGTGGTGGGAGCTCGATGCGAACCCGCGAGACCCGCGACGACACGCCCATGAAGCCGCAGGTGATAGCCAGGCATGTCAACGACATGCTGGCCGACAATGCCATCATCACCACCGACTCCGGGACCATTACCACCTGGGCGGCGCGGCATCTCAAGATCCGTCGGGGCATGCAATTCTCGTGCTCCGGCAACCTCGCCACGATGGCGCCCGGCCTGCCCTACGCGAACGCAGCCCAGGTGGCCTTCCCTGATCGGCAAGTTGTCGCCTTTGTCGGCGACGGCGGCTTCACCATGCTCGGCTGCGAGTTCATCACCGCAGTCAAGCACAAGCTGCCCATCAAGGTGATCGTCATCAAGAACAACGTGCTCGGGCAGATCAAATGGGAGCAGATGGTCTTCCTGGGCAATCCCGAATACGGCGTCGAGCTCCAACCCATCGATTTCGTGAAGTTCGCTGAAGCCTGTGGTGGCGTTGGTTTCCACTGCGAGCGGCCCGATGAAGTTCGCCCGGCGCTCGAGATGGCCTTCCAGTCGAAGAAGCCGGCACTCGTCGAAGCCGTTGTCGACCCGTTCGAGCCTCCCCTGCCCGCCCGTGCCACGCCCAAGCAGGCGCTGCACCTGGCCGAATCGCTGGCGCGGGGCGAGCCGAACCGCGTGCGGATCGCGACCACGCTGTTCCGCGACAAGGTCATGGAACTCGTGAAGTAGCCGGGGTGTCATGAGTCAGGAAACCAGGAACCAGACGGACTATCCGCGAGTCGCCATCGACGCCCTACGGGTTTCGGCGTACAGGGTCCCCACGGATCTGCCGGAATCCGACGGCACGTACCAGTGGCAGGCAACCACGCTGGTCATTGTCGAAGCGTCCGGCGGTGGGATCACGGGGCTCGGCTACAGCTATGCCGACACGGCCACGGGCACGCTCATCCAGAGCATGCTCGCCGGGGTGGTCCAAGGGCGAGACGCCATGAACGTACCGGCCGCGTGGTCGGCCATGGCGGGGGCCATTCGAAATCTCGGCCGCCCGGGGGTCTCCTCCATGGCGATCTCGGCGGTGGACTCCGCGCTCTGGGACCTGAAGGCCCGGCTGCTCGGGCTGCCGCTGGTGGTCCTGCTGGGAGCCGCCCAGGATTCCGTACCGGTCTACGGCAGCGGAGGGTTCACCTCGTATTCCGTCGAGCAGCTTCAGAACCAGCTTGGCGGCTGGGTGACGGCGGGTATCCCGCGCGTGAAAATGAAGATCGGCCGCGAGCCGGAAGCGGACCTGCGCCGGGTCGAGGCCGCCCGCCAGGCCATCGGCCGGGAAGCCGAGCTGTTCGTCGACGCAAACGGGGCGTATTCCCGAAAACAGGCCCTCCACAAGGCAGACGCGTTCGCCCGGCTGGGCGTCTCCTGGTTCGAGGAGCCCGTCTCCTCGGACGATCTCGAGGGGCTGCGGCTGATCCGCGACCGCGGCCCCGCGGGAATGGACATCACCGCCGGCGAATATGGTTATGACCTGTTTTATTTCCGGAGGATGCTCGACGCCGGCGCGGTGGACGTGTTGCAGGCAGACGGGACACGATGCGGAGGCATCACCGAGTTCCTGAGGGTAGGCGCCCTCTGCCAGGCTCGGGGATTGGCCCTCTCCGGGCATTGCGCGCCGACCCTGCACCTCCACGCCGCCTGCGCGCTGCCGAACCTGCGGCATCTCGAGTACTTCCACGACCACGATCGGATCGAGCACATGCTCTTCGACGGCGCCCCAGTGCCGCGAGCCGGCAAGCTGTACCCCGACCTGAGCCGCCCCGGGTTGGGCATCGAGCTGAAGCGCAAGGACGCTCAGCATTACTCCGTCTGATCCGGGACCCGCGATGAGGAAAGCCTGATGACCATGGGGAACGAGAGCAACGGCAGAACCGCGGCCGACCGGCGCAAAGGGCCGCTCTTCGTCGACGCCTCGGCGCTGGCCGCCCAGCTTCGCGAAGCGCTCGATGGAGAGGTGCGATTCGACGCGGGCAGCCGCGCCCTCTATGCCACCGACGGCTCGAACTACCGCCAGGTGCCCATCGGCGTGGTCATTCCTCGGACGGTGGAGGACGTGATCCGGACCGTGAGGATCTGCCGGGACCGCGGCGCTCCGATCCTTTGCGCGGTGGCGGAACCAGCTTGACCGGCGGTTGCTGCAATGTGGCCGTGGTCATGGACTGGTCCAAGTACCTCAACAGGGTCCTGTCGATCGATCCGCAGAAGAAGCTCGCGCGGGTTCAGCCGGGTACGGTGCTGGACGTCCTGCGCCGGGATGCCGAGAAACACCACCTCACCTTTGCCCCGGACCCCTCCACGCACACGCACAATACGCTGGGGGGGATGATCGGCAACAATTCCTGCGGTGTGCATTCGCTCATGGGCCTGGGCACCGGGCGAACGTCCGACCAGGTGCATGAGCTGGACATCTTGCTCTACGACGGCACCCGGATGACCGTGGGAGCCACCACGGAGGAGGAGCTCGAGAAGATCATTGCCGAGGGCTCGCGCCGCAGCGAGATCTACAGCAAGCTACGCGACCTGCGGGACCGCTACGCCGAGGAGATCCGCCTCCGCTATCCCAGGAACCTGCCGCGCCGGGTCTCCGGCTACAACCTCGACGACCTCCTGCCCGAGCGCGGGTTCCACGTGGCCCGGGCGCTGGCGGGAACCGAGGGAACGTGCGTGACGATGCTCGAAGCCAGCCTGCACCTGGTTCATAGCCCGGCCGTCAAGTCGGTGCTCGTCCTCGGTTATCCCGACGTTTACGCCGCCGGGGACCACGTGCCGGATGTCCTCGAGTTCCGTCCGACCGGCCTCGAGGGGCTGGACGACGTCCTGGTCAGGGACATGAAGCGGAAGGGCATCCACCCGCAGGACATCACACTTCTCCCGGCGGGCGGGGGCTGGCTGCTCGTCGAGTTCGGCGGTGAGAGCAAGGAGGAGGCCGACGACAAGGCGCACCAGCTCATGGATCGGCTGAAGTCGAAGGAGAACGCTCCTTCGATGAAGCTATTCGACGACGAGGCCGAAGAGGAGCACCTATGGAAAGTGCGCGAATCGGGCCTGGGAGCCACGGCCCGTATTCCCGGTGAGAAAGACGCCTGGGAGGGGTGGGAAGACTCGGCCGTGCCGCCGGATCGGGTCGGCGACTACCTTCGCGATCTCCGCAAGCTGCTCAAGAAGTACGGCTACGGCTGCTCCCTGTACGGTCACTTTGGCCAGGGATGCATCCACACACGAATCGATTTTGACCTGAAGACCGTCGAGGGAGTGCAGCAGTACCGCAAGTTCCTCGACGAGGCGGGGGACATGGTGGTTGCCTACGGCGGTTCGATCTCCGGCGAGCACGGCGACGGCCAGTCCAAGGCGGCGCTCCTGCCCAAGATGTTCGGCAGCGAGCTGGTCCGCGCCTTCGGCGAGTTCAAGGCGATCTGGGACCCGACCAACGCGATGAACCCGCACAAGGTGGTGGACCCGTACCTGCCCGGAGAGAACCTCCGGCTGGGGCCACACTACAACCCGCCTCAGCTCGAGACCCATTTCCGGTTTCCGGACGACAAGGGGAGCTTCTCCTACGCCACCGAGCGGTGCGTGGGCATCGGCGAGTGCCGCAAGGAACAGAACGGGACCATGTGCCCCAGCTACATGGTGACCAAGGAGGAGAAGGACTGCACCCGCGGACGCGCCCACCTGCTCTTCGAGATGTTTCAGGGCAACCCGATGAGCGGAGGCTGGCGGAGCGACCCGGTGCGCGAGGCGCTCGACCTCTGCCTGGCCTGCAAGGGCTGCCGCACGGAATGCCCCATGAACGTGGACATGGCCACCTATAAGGCCGAATTCTTCTCTCACTACTATGAGTGGCGGCTGCGGCCCAGGCACGCGTACGCGATGGGCTGGATCTACTGGTGGGCCAGGATGGCCTCCATCGCCCCGGGTCTCGCCAACGCGATGTCTCATCACCGCGTGCTCGGTGGCGCACTCAAGTTCCTGGGTGGAATCGCGCGGCAGCGGGAGATGCCCAGCTTCGCACCGGAAACGTTCCGATCCTGGTTCCACCGCCACCAGCCGCCCCATACCGGCGGGCCGCGCGTGCTGCTCTGGCCCGATACCTTCAACAATCACTTCCATCCCCAGACGGCGATCGCCGCGGTGGAGGTGCTCGAGGCCGCCGGCTTCTCCGTCGAGATTCCCCGGCACTCGCTTTGCTGCGGACGCCCGCTCTACGACTTCGGCATGCTCGGCACGGCCAAGAAACTGTTGCGGCAGATCCTTGACAGCCTGAGCACCGTGATCCAGTCCAGCATGCCGATCGTGGGCCTGGAACCAAGCTGCGTGGCGGTCTTCCGCGACGAGCTGGTCAACCTGTTCCCCATGAACGAGGACGCGCGTCGGCTTGCGGGCAACACGTTCATGCTCAGCGAGTTCCTCCAGCGCAAGGCACCCCACTTCCGCCCGCCCCGGCTGGAGCGCAAGGCCCTGGTCCAGAAACACTGCCATCATGATCACGTGATGGGGTTCAAAGACGAGGGCATGCTGCTGCGCGATCTCGGCCTCGACTTCGAGATCCTCAATTCCGGCTGCTGCGGCATGGCCGGCTCGTTCGGCTTCGAAGCAGGACACTACGACGTCTCCGTCGCCGTGGGAGAGCGCGTGCTGCTGCCGGCCGTCCGCAATGCCGACGCCACCACGCTCATCATTGCTGACGGGTTCAGTTGCCGAGAGCAGATTGCCGGACTCACCGGCCGGGGCGCGCTGCACCTGGCACAACTGCTCCAGATGGCGCTCCACGACGGTCCCGCAGGACCGGGGGACGTGCCGCCGGAGGAGCGTTACCAGCCTCTGGGCAAGTGGAAGCCGGGCTCGGACAACGGAGTCAACGGCCACGCCCGCAATGGCCGTTCTCACACTCCACAACACGAGGCGGACCCTGCCCGGAGCGGCCGCGTACCAGGAGCCTGAGATGGCAGAGATCCTCACGGAAACCGGCGAGGTTCAGCGCGACCGGCGCATCTACACCTACCACGGCGTCCGGGTGCACGGCCGCCAGGACGATCGGGGATGCTACACCCAGCTCGACGCGATCGACGAGGGCCAGGACACGATCCGTCAGATCGCCGATCGGCTCCAGCGTCATGGCTACGGAGTGACCCGAGAGCGGCACAACCGCGCAGGACGCGTCTACTACACCTGCAAGGCGACGTGGATTGGCCGGGGCAACCCGCCCGATGATCCCATCAACCAGGAGCCGACAAGCGGAGAACCCATCGTGAAATCCAAGCTGATCCAGGACCAGGGGGGCGAGAAGACCTACGCGGTGGTGTTCGAGACCGGCGACGAGGCCGTGGCCGGCCTGCGCGAATTCGCGCGCCGCAACAATCTTGGCGGAGCGCGGTTCACGGCCATCGGAGCCTTCTCCGGTGCCACACTCGGATACTTTGACTGGCAGACGAAGGAATATCGCAAGATCCCCATCCGCGAGCAGGTCGAGGTGCTCTCGCTGGTGGGGGACATCGCGCTGGATCATGGCGAGCCGCAGCTCCATGCCCACGTGGTGCTGGGCCGCTCCGACGGCAGCACGCGGGGCGGCCACCTGCTCGAGGCTCACGTCCGGCCAACCCTCGAGGTCATGCTCGTGGAAGCTCCCGAGCATCTTCACAAGGAGCACGATCCCCAGAGCGGGCTGGCCCTGATCCGCCTCTAGGTCCTCGGGAAGGAAGACCGCGGAGCAACAGGACACCCCCGGGCGGGAGGCATGATGGAGAGGATAGCGCTCAAGGAACAGGTCACACCCCGTGTCGTGGTGGTCACGGGGGCGTCCGCCGGGGTGGGGCGGGCGACGGTGCGTGCCTTCGCCGAACTCGGCGCTTCGATCGGCCTGCTCGCACGTGGTCGCGAAGGGCTGGAGGCGGCACGCCGCGAAGTCGAAGCAATGGGCGGCCGCGGGCTGGTCCTGCCTCTGGACGTGAGTGACGCCGACGCGGTCGAGGCCGCGGCCGGGGAGGTGGAACGACAGCTCGGCCCGATCGACGTCTGGGTCAACAACGCCATGCTCTCGGTCTTCTCTCCGGTCGCCCAGATGCGTGCCGACGAGTACCGCCGCGTGACGGAGGTCACTTACCTTGGATATGTGCACGGCACGCTTTCCGCCTTGCGCCGGATGCTGCCTCGCGACCGCGGCGTCATCATCCAGGTCGGCTCCGCGCTGGCTTACCGGGGCATCCCGCTTCAGTCGGCTTACTGCGCTGCCAAGCACGCGATCCAGGGCTTCTGCGACTCGCTCCGCTGTGAATTGATCCACGATGGCAGCAGGGTCCGGCTCACGATGGTGCAGATGCCGGCCATGAATACACCCCAGTTTAGCTGGGTCAAGAGCCGCCTGCCGCGCAAGGGGCAGCCGGTCCCCCCGATCTTCCAGCCGGAAGTCGCGGCCCGGGCCATCGTCTGGGCGGCCTTCCATGACCGCCGCGAGATCGCCGTGGGCTGGCCCACCGTCGAGGCCATTGTGGGCAACAAGGTTGCCCCAGGATGGCTGGACCACTACCTGGCGCGCCACGGTTATGACGCCCAGATGACCGACGAGCCCGAGGATCCGGATCGGCCCGACAACCTCTGGCATCCCGTCGAGCGCGACCACGGCGCCCATGGCACGTTCGACAGCCGTTCCCGGAACGGGAGCTGGCAGCTCTGGCTCGATCTCAACCGGCGGTGGTTTGCCGTCGCCGGCGCGGCGGTGGCCGGCCTGGCCCTGGGGTTCGCCACTCGACGACAGGCCGGCTGGCCAGCGCGAAACTGAACCTCGCCTGCGGGCGGGGATGATGCTTGAGACGTTGTTCGGCCGGGCATCACCGGGCGGTATCTGTTTTGCGGAAGCTACGCGGAATACCGGCAGGCCCTGGGGCCGCCCCCCTTGCTGCCGCGAGATCTCCACCAACCACTCATCGAAAGGAACCAGGCTGATGAAGATGCAGACCCTGCAAGACCTGTTGCTCGACCAGGTGCGCGACCTCTACGACGCGGAGAAGCAACTGGTCAAGGCGCTGCCGAAGATGGCCGAAGCGGCGCACGCGCCGCAGCTAAAGCAAGCCTTCGAAGACCACCTCCAGCAGACCAAGGGCCACGTCACCAGGCTCGAGGAAGTCTTCAAGCATCTCAGCCACTCGCCCAGGGCCAAGAGCTGCAAGGCCATGGAGGGACTGGTCGAGGAAGGCAAGGAGTTGATGGACGCCAAGGCCGAGCCCGAGGTGCGCGACGCCGGTCTCATCGCGGCCGCCCAGAAAGTGGAACACTACGAGATCGCCGGCTACGGCTGCCTGTCCACCTGGGCCGAGCACCTCTCGCTTGGCGAGGTCAAGCGCCTGCTGGGTGAGACGCTCGAGGAAGAGAAGCAGGCTGACCAGCTGCTCAACCAGATCGCCGAGAAACACGTCAACGTTCAATCCGCGGCGCGGTGACCGACCGGCCACTGAGTCACTCGACGCGGACCGATGCGGGACCGGTGAGCGATCACCGGTCTTCGCCCCGGTAACGGAACCTCCCGCATATTCCTGATCGATTGCTCTGGCCGGTACCGGCGCCGGCCCTTCGATTCAAGGGACGGCTTCCCCACCGCGCCAACTCGTCAGCCACCTGCGGAGGATGCCGCGGTTGCGAATCCAGGCCATGACGCGGCGATGGGGAGGCAGCGAGGCCGGGCCGTGAGCCGGTGCCGTTGCACCGAGCACGTCGCGCCTCGCGAGCGCCTGGATGTGATCGTGCGCGAGCCGTTCGAAACGCGCGTTGCGATTCAACCAGCTCGGGTGATCGTAGCCCGAAACTGAACAGCTCGGCGAGCTGGCCCGAGCTGAGCTGATAGTTCAGACTGACCAGGAAAATCGCCAGGGCGAGCTCCGCGAGCCGCCGCTCACTCTGGTCCTCGGAGTCGAGAATCGCGTGGATGAGCCCGAGATACTCGCCCTCGGCCGCCACCGAGGCAGACTCCAGATCGGCGGTGGGCGCGGGGAAAGTCCAGACCTGGTGGTCAGCCAGGGTGATCGGAGTTCCTGTCCGGAAACGCAAGCGGCGGCAAATCGACTCGTCGACCACTCCCTTGCACCTCACGTGAAAGTCTCTGGTGGCCTGTTGACGCGTGACTTCGTATGTGTTCCACGCACCTGAATTCATCTTACAGAAATCCTGCCGGCGGATAAGCGTAGAATTCCGCTGGCCCCAGGGATTCGGGGCTGCAAGAATCCAAGGTCCCAGCCATCTTCCCATGCGTCGCGGCCACGCATGGGGTACGCGTTGCAATTCACTTCCGGGGTCCGGGTCGGTGCTTGTATCCGGGAAGTCCAAGAGAGACAATGCGCGCGTACTTCAAGAGGCTCACCCGCCGGGCCGGACGTCCCCACCCCGCGTAATCGCGTTCCATTGATGGCAGGGTTCCACTCGGAACAGTGGCTCCTCGTTCAAGTGAACCCAATGCGTCCCCTGCAAGTGGGATGCCCGGTTTGGGAATGCTGTATCTGGATTGCGGGTCCATGCCTCGAAGAGACCTTGCAAGCAAGCCATCGTGGCCAACTCCAGGAACCTCTAGGGAGGCGATGCAATGAATGGAACGAAATCCGGAACAGGGACAGAGGACCGGTCCCGACTGACGCGCCGCGCATGTCTCAAGGCCACCGCGGCAGCGGGCGGGGCCGTGCTGGCACCGACGATCGTGCCGGCCTCGGCGCTCGGCCGGGACGGTGCGGTCGCGCCCAGCGAGCGGATTGTCCTCGGGGCGATCGGCATCGGCAGTCGGGGAGAGCATGACCTGAACTGGATGTTGCCCGAGAAGGACGTGCAGTTCGTGGCGATCTGCGATGTGCGCAAGGAGCGTCGCGCACACGTGAAGAGCCTGGTCGACAAGAAGTACGGCAATAGCGACTGCAAGATGTACGCCGACATGCGGGAGTTTCTGGCGTCCCGCGGCGACATCGACGCCCTGCTCATCGCCACCGGCGATCGCTGGCATGCGCTGGCCACCATCATGGCCATGCGGGCCGGCAAGGACGTCTACTCCGAGAAGCCCTCGTGCATGACCATCGCCGAGGGCCGCGCCGTGGTTCAGACCGCCCGCCACTACGGCCGCATCTACCAGACGGGCACTCAGCGGCTCAGCGAGGGCAACTTCGTGGCTGCCATCGAGCTGGCCCGTTCCGGTCGGCTGGGCAAGGTGCACACGGCCCGCGCGCACATCGCCCCCTGGGATGCCGCCGAGATGAACCACGCATGGCTCCCCGCCGAGACTCAGCCGCCCAGGGAGGAAGTCGACTGGGACACCTGGCTTGGCCCCTGCCCCTGGCGGCCCTACAACCCCGCGTACGTGCGCGGCAGCTGGCGCGGCCATTACGACTTTCACACCAGTTGCATCGGTGAATGGGGCGCCCACACCTTTGCCCAGTCACAGGCGGGCATCGACGCACTCAACACCTCCGCCATCGAATACCGCTACGTCAAGAACGACAGCGGTGACGGCATGGTGACCAGGTTCGCAAACGGCGTGCAGATGATCCTCCAGCGCGAGGGCTGGCACGGATCGTGTGGAATGAGGTTCGAGGGCACCGAGGGCTGGGTGACCATCGCCGACGGCTACGACAAGCCCGAAGTCTCCTCGCCATCACTGCTCGCCGAGGCCGACAAACTCGTGGCCGAGTACATGGAACGCACCCGGCGGCCCATGAACCACGTCCGCAACTTCTTCGACTGCGTCAAGTCGCGGCAGCAGACCGTGGCCAACCCCGAGGTCATGCACCGCTCGATGAGCACGGTGCACGCCGCCAATATCTGCATGTGGCTGAAGCGCGACATGCACTACGACCCCGTGAAGGAAGAATTCGTCAACGATGCGGAAGCCAACCGGCTGCGGAGCCGGGCCCAGCGTGAACCATGGATCATGTGAACATCCCTCAGGAAGGACTTCCTCTCATGTACAGAACGCTCGTCTCCCTCGCAGCGGTTTCCCTGCTGGTCGCCGCGTCCCCGCAATCCTTCGCCCAGAAAGCCCAGGGCTCGGCCAAGGACGAAGAAGCCAGGCTGATCGCCGTCCTCAAGTCGGATGCGCCCCGCAAGGCCAAGGCCGACGCCTGCCGCGAGCTGGCACGCATTGGTACTCGTGAATCGGTAGCACCCCTGGCCGCGCTGCTCTGCAACGAAGAACTCTCTCACATGGCGCGCTACGGCCTGGAACCGATTCCGGACCCGGCCGTGGATAGCGCCCTTCGCGACACGCTCGGCAAGGTCAAGGGCCGTCTCCTCGTTGGGGTGATCGGCAGCATTGGCGTGCGCCGCGACCCGACAGCCGTCCCGGCACTCGTCAAGTGCCTTGGCGAGTCCGATCCCGAGGTTGTGCAGGCGGCCGCGCGGGCGCTCGGCAAGATTGGCAACCTCGAAGCCGCGACCGCGCTGGAGAAGACCCTCGCCAGCACGCCCCAGGCCAACCGCATCGCCGTCAGCGAAGGCCTCTTCCGCTGTGCGGACGTCCTCCGCAGCCAGGGCCAGCGCAAGGAGGCCCAGGCGATCTACGAGCATCTCGATAAGGCCGACGTGCCGGACTACGTCAAGACGGGCGCTCGCCGCGCCGAGGAATCGCTCCGCCCCAGAGCACGGTGACGGCGCCTCGTCTCACGCCGGTTCATCCCGCGGCCAGGACAACTGTCCTGGCCGTTTTTCTGTGTCGGGCCGGATCACGAGGGCGACCGCAACGCACACCGCCCCCGATCGGCCCGGTTTGAGGACTGCCCCCTCGCGGAGGGGCCGGAGCCTCACTAAAGTGTAAGAGCTGGGTCCGTGCCAGATCGCCTCGGCCAGGGAGACTTGCCATGAATCGTCGCGCGTTCCTGCAAACCGGTGCCGCCGGGCTTGCGTTATCGTCGTTCGGAGAGCATGCCCGGGCGCTCTGGGATGACAGGCCGAAGCGCGTGGGCCTCATCGGCTCGGGATGGTACGGCAAGTGTGATCTCTGGCGGCTCATCCAGGTGGCACCCATCGAGATCGTTTCGCTCTGCGACGTCGACCGCAACATGCTTGCAAGAGCCGCCGAGATGGCCGCGGCGCGTCAGGCGTCGAAGAAGACGCCCCGGACCTACACCGACTACCGCGCGATGCTCGCCGAGAAAGACCTCGACCTCGTGCTGGTGGCCACGCCCGATCACTGGCACGCCCTGACGATGATCGCCGCCGTCGAGGCCGGCGCCGATGTCTACTGCCAGAAGCCGATCAGCGTGGACGTCGTGGAGGGTCAGGCCATGGTCGCCGCGGCGCAAGCACGGCCGCGTTGTCCAGGTGGGCACCCAGCGCCGCAGCACGCCACACCTCATCGAAGCGCGCGACCGGATCATCAAGGAAGGGAAGCTCGGCAAGATTGGCCATGCCGAAGTGTATTGCTATTATCACATGCGCGGACAAGGTCAGCCAGCCGACGCCGCACCGCCCGATTCGCTGGACTGGAACGCGTGGTGCGGGCCGGCCCCGATGCGGCCCTTCAACCCGATGATCCACCCGCGCGGCTGGCGGTCGTTCAAGGAGTATGGCAACGGCATCCTGGGAGACATGTGCATCCACATGCTCGACATGGTGCGCTGGATGCTGGGTCTGGGCTGGCCCCGGCGGATCTCCTCGGCTGGTGGCATCCTGGTCGACAAGAACAGCAAGGCCAACGTTCCGGACACCCAGATCGCCACCTTTGACTTCGACGATCTGAACGTCGTCTGGCAGCACCGCACCTGGGGCCAGGAGGTCGACCCGAACTATCCCTGGGGCGCGACCCTCTACGGCGACAAGGGAACGCTCAAGCTGAGCGTCTACAGCTACGACTTCATCCCTTACGGAGGCGGAACGCCCATCCACAAGGATGTCACCTACGAGCTGGACCGGTACCCGGAGGACCGCACCGAGAAGGACCTGGAGCGGCACGTCGCGCCGGCCATTCGCTACCACCTGATCGATCTGCTGAGGGCCATCCAGTCGCGGGGCAAGCCGGTGGCCGACATCGAGGAGGGGCACATCTCGACCGCGAGCTGCATCCTCGCCAACCTGTCGCTCCAGCTCGGCCGCACCATCGCCTGGGACGCCGACAAGGGACGCGTGCGCGACGATGAAGAGGCAAACCGGCTGCTGCGCCGGGCCTACCGGCAGCCGTATGCTCATCCTGAGGTGGAATCGGTCTGAGCGTTCCCTCGGCCTGGCGGCCAGCCGCGACGGCGAACACTTCGAGCGCGTCTCGCGGGAACCGGTGCTGGGCCCGAGCGTCGTGGGTTCAACGGAGCCACGACCCAGGACCCGCGGCTCATCAAGATGGGCGCGTGGTCCTACTTCACCTACGCCTGCCGCCACTATCCGTTCGGCCGGTTCTGGGTGCCCGGGGGCCGCGATCTTTACGTCGCTCCTCCCTGCCCGCCCGGGTTCCCGCGCGACCTGCGCGGCAACGCCACACTGCCGTCGCGGCCAGCCCGTGAGATCGGACGACTCGCTGGGTTCTGGCGACAGCCCGCCCGGGTTGCGACAATGTGTCCAGGTTTGCCCCTGCCGCACTTGTATCAGGAGAACTCGCAGATGACCATCTCCGCTCATGATTCCGGATCACGCCGCACCCGGCGCCAGGTGCTCCAGACGGCCGCGGCCGCCACTGTGACAACGGCAGCCGCCGACTGGGTGGGATCCGCGCCGGCGGGCGCCGCGGAGGCCAGGCGCACGGCCGTCAGCTCCGGCCGGATCAAGCAGTCGGTCTGCCGCTGGTGCTACGGCAAGATCCCGCTCGACGACCTGAGTGCCGCGGCCAAACGGCTGGGCCTGGTGGGAATCGACCTGCTCGGTCCGTCGGATTTTCCGACCATCAAGAAATACGGGCTGATCTGCACCATGACGAGCTCGCACCCGCTGAGCAATGGCCTGGCCGACCCGAAGTACTGGGACGCCTCGCTCAAGGCCATGAACACGGCCATCGAGGCCACCGCGAAGGAAGGCTGGCGGAACGTCATCTGCTTCTCGGGGAACCGCCGGGGCATTGACGACCGCACGGGCATGAACAACTGCGTCAAGGCCCTGCGCGAGATCGTCCCGGTGGCCGAGAAGGCTAACGTGATCCTCAACATGGAGCTGCTCAACAGCAAGGTGAACCACCCCGACTACATGTGCGACCGCTCCCCCTGGGGAATCGAGCTGGTCAAGCGCGTGGGCTCCGACAATTTCAAGCTGCTTTATGACATCTATCACATGCAGATCATGGAAGGCGACGTGATTCGCACGATCCGCCAGAACCAGAACGCCTTCGGCCACTACCACACCGGCGGCAACCCCGGCCGCAACGAGCTCGACGACACCCAGGAGCTGAATTACAAGGCCATCTCGCGCGCCATCGCCGATATCGGCTTTCAGGGTTACATGGCCCACGAGTTCATCCCCCTGCGCGACCCCTTGACCAGCCTCGGCGAGGCCGTGGAGCTGTGTGTGGTCTGAGATGTGCCGCATCGCCAGTGAGCAAACCAGTAATAAGTGCGTAGGTCGTGCGGGCCGATGGCACCCGCTCACCTACGCAATCTGGGCAGGACGCTCGTGATGCGGTGAGAGGCCATGAATGGGTCACAGGTGCGGTTTTCACTCGGATCGCAGACTGACACCGGAGGGCAGGCATTCCTGCCTGCCGGAGCAGGCCTGCCCTGGCAGACAGGAATGTCTGCCCCCCCTTTCAAGAATTCACAAACTGCCGCAACCGTCAGAAAACCGCGCTGGTTCTCTGCCCGACGGAACCGAATTCAAGGCAGTCTGGTCCTACCTGCCGAGGAGCGAGGTTGCAAAACTGGTGACCGTCCATTTCTTCGATCGAGGTTAACCGCTATGCGGATTCCAGGAGAGCGTATCAAGACAACTCGATGGGTCCACTCCGAGCGCTACGTTGTGGCCGTAGAGGTTGAGATGGTGATTCCCCCAGACGACCCCACTGAGCCATGTTATGAGTCGGAAACAATAAACTGGCTCAGAGAGGTTGAGGAACATGCACAACAAGGGGAGGTCGCCTGGTTGAAGCAAGTCGGCAAAGTGTATGAAGCCGTCGATGCCGCATAGAGGCGACGGTAAGCCAGATACCTCGTCGATGTTCCCGGCATCTTCAGCCAGGGTGACTCGCTGGATGAGCACCCGGTAAACGTCCATCACGGATACCATTTCCTGGTCATCAATGAGAAGCCACCGGCTCCCGCAGATGGCGGGCGGTTGCCCTTGGTATTGCAGGTTCGAAAACGGCGCGACCTGATCCGGGCAATTGAGGGAGCAGGGTGCGTCCCTCCACTCGCTCAGCGACGGCGAAAGAGATTCTCAAACTCGTGCCAGCGCTTCCGCATGGGCCCGGATCTTGCGCACGGCGGCCGCAATCTGGTCCATGTCGCTGCGCGTGCCCAGGAACATGGTCTGTGTGAACCAGACCGCTTCCTCGCACAACTGGTCGTTGGCCGGGCAGTGGTTTCGTGCCTCGTAGCGCTCGAGGATCTCCCTGGGGTAGATCCGGCGAAAGCCCCGCGAGTCGAACGCCACCTGCAAGAACGGTTCTTTGTTCAGCGGTGCGTAACCGGGCGAGCAGGGAATGCCTTCGGCGTCCAGCGCATGCAGGAACTTGGCCCGCGGCAGGCCGCCGAACGCCTCGCTCTTGTAGCGGAACATGAAAAGATGGAAGGCGTTTCGCGTGCAACCCTCGTACATCTTCGCCGGGGTGATCCCGGGAATCTCCTTGAGCATGCCGGCGAGGTAACCCGCGTTCTGCTCGCGGGTGCGCGATTGCTCCTCGAGCCGCGTCATCTGGGCGAGCAGCAGGTTGCCCTGGAACTCCGTCATCCGCAGGTTCGCCCCGCGTGCCCCGAGATAGGAGAAGTTGTAACCCGTGACGGCCCTTGCCCGGTTGTTGTTCTGGAAGGCAAAGCAGCGCTCGGCAAGATCGGCGTCGGACGTGATGATTGCGCCCCCTTCGCCGGAGGGCAAGTTCTTGGTGATCTGGAAGCTGAAGCAACCCGCCGCCCCCAAGGTCCCGACCTTCTTGCCCCGCCACTCCGCCAGGTGTGCCTGGCAGGCGTCTTCCAGCACGGTCAATTTGTGCCTCCCGGCAATAGCCAGGATCGCGTCCATGTCGGCCACGTTGCCGCCCAGGTGCACCGGCAGGATCGCCACCGTGCGGTCGGTGATGGCCGCCTCGATCTTGCGGGCGTCGATCTGGAACGTCTCCGGGTCAGTGTCCACGAACACGGGCAGGGCGTATTGCAGGAGCACCGCGTTGATGGTGGCGATGAAGGTGTAGGGCGGTACGATGACCTCGTCGCCCGGCTCCACGCCCAGGGCGTTCAGCGCAGCGTACAGCGCACTGGTTCCGTTGGCGGTCGCCACGCAGTGTTTCGCTCCGTTGAGGCTGGCGAAGGCCGCCTCGAACCGGTTCACGCGCTCGCCCCCTCCGCGGAACCACTTGCCGCTGTGCAACACGTCGAGCAGGTTCTTCTCATCGCGCTGGTCAAACCGCGGCCATCCGGGAAACGCCTCGCGGCGGATGGGCTTGCCTCCCAGGAGCGCGGGCCTGTCGTTTTCGGCCGAGGCCGCCGAGGTCACCGCCAGCGCGGCACCGGCAGCCGCGGACGTTGCCAGGAACGAGCGCCGATCGACGGAACGCTTCATGGTTGTCTCTCCTGGTTCTTGAAGTCCGGAACTTGCGTGGTGTCCTGGTTCGGTGCACGAGCACGGACCAGCCTGTCCTGGATCTCTGCGGCGGAGACGCTCATCAGGTCGGTCCGCGTCTTGCCATCCGTGGTGATGCGCGACAGGGCGTAGACGCTGCCGTCGAGCCCCACGGCAATCGAATTCACGTAAGAAGGCCGTTGCCCGCTGGCGAAGAAGATCGCGCCGTGGTCGACACACCGCTCCGTCGGAATGTCGTAGGTGACCAGGTGCAGGTTCTCGACCCCCTTTGACTCGCCCATGGCCGTCTTCGACTTGCCAGCCACTCGCCTGCCCGCCACGTATACGGGTCCGCCGGTCAGGTAATAGATCGTCCGGCCGTCGGGCCCGAGCGCGAAGCCGAGATACCCGTAGCTGAACTGGTCAAACATGCCGGAGCGCCGCGAGGGGAGCGAGGTGATGCGGTCGAGCACCTCGATCTGCCCAGCACGGGGATCGAAGCGGAAGAGGTAGCCGGAGTTGCCGTGCACGCCGTAAGTCATCCCGGCCGTCGGAACCCAGACCGTCTGCCGCCAGTTGTAGCCCATGTGGCCGGGCGAGGTGGGATCGTAGAGGCCGAAGTAGTCTTTCCTCAGGTCGTCGCCCGGCACGACCTCGAGCGCATCGCTGCCCGCGCGGTAGCGGTGAATGGTCCCTTCCGAATCGGTGAAGTAGGCTGACCCATCCCGCGGATCGACGGCGATCGACCGGCAGATCGTCCGGTACTCCGCCCCGCGGCCACGCTCGCCGAGCGCCCGGACCGGGCCAAAGTCCTTGAGATCGCGGCGGGCGAGGTCGAACCGGAAGAACCGCCCCGTCGGCCAGGTGAGGCCGAAGATCCGCCCACGCGTTGTGTCCATGCTCATCGCCAGGATGCCTTCGCGGTGCGGTGCGATGGCCAGGTCATCGAACTTGCCGCTGTTCATGTCGTAGGCCAGGAGATGCCCGCCCGGATAGGGTTGATAACCTTCGGGAGGCACTCCCATGGTCTCCATACCCTCGACGATCGAGTAGTAGCCGACATGGGTGGCGAAGTAGAGCTTGCCCCTGGACTCGACGAAGTTGACGTGGCTCTTCCCCTGGACGATGGACTTTCCTCCGGCCTCGCCGCAGGCCTCTGTCAGGCCTCCCAGGTCGCGAACCTTCCCGCTGGCGGGATCGAAGACGAACATCCGCGCCCCGACATCGAACCGCTCGGTGCTGAGCACGTAGTAAATCCGCCCGTCACTCGCGGCCGAGAGGCCATTATAGGTATCGTGCGCCTGGGAAAATCCGGATTCGTGCGCCTCGGCCCGCAGCGTGGCCCCGGCCGCCGGCCCTGGAACCGGCATCGGGGGTGCTGCCGGAAGCATCGGGGCGAGCAGTCCAGCGCTCATGGCGGTGCGGATCAGGGTTCTGACTGCCCACTTGCTCTTGCACATGCTCGGCTCCTGACGGCAGCTACGGATGTCCTCACCGGAAAGGCGCGAGTCTGCGCAGGTGAGCGACCGAATCCGCGATCGCTTGCCGGGTCTGCGCCTGGTCCCAGGGCTGGCCCTCGATCCCCTCAACCTCGATGGTGATCGGTCCGGCGTAATGGTGGGCTTCCAGGACCCCGAGCACTCCCGCAAGGTCGACCTTTCCCTGGCCGAGCGCAGGAAACGTCCAGCTGCCTGGGCGCCCATCGTGATCCTTGAGCTCGACGGTCGCCACGTAGCCGATGATCTTCTTCAGTTCGGAAACCGCATCGGTCCCCTGGTTGTAGAAGGTGATGTTCCCCGTGTCGAAGTTGACGCGGATGTTGGGATGATCGACCTGCTTCATGGTCTCGAGCTGGACATCCGCATTGGTTCCCAGGTCCGGGTGCGTCTCCAAAACCACGGTCACGTGGTGGCGCCTGGCGATCTCGCCCACTTGGCGGAGCCGCTGGTAAGCAAGCTCCTTGCTGGCGCCGGTGTGCCTGGGTGAAAGGAACATGAAATGAACACCCATCTGCTCGCATACGGCAAGCTGACCCGCCAGCGTCTCCACGCTGCCGGCGTCTCCCAGGTCGGCCTGCCCGCGCAGCACCAAGGGCGTGAGCCCATGCGCCTGGAGTTGCCGTCGGACGGATTCGACCTGTTCCGGTTCCGGGACGCTCAGAAACACATGGTGCACGCCGATCGCCGGCAAGTGCTCCCAGGCCCCATCCTGGAACTTGCCGTAGCTCGCCAGCCGGCAGGCCAGGCGCCAGCCTTCTGAACCGCGCACTTTGCCTTGTTCTGCTGTCATGACCGCTCGCGTTGCCATCAGTATGAGCGAGGTTGCAAGGACAAGAAGGTGACGGTTTTGAAGCGATCGCCGATCGCCGGTGAGCGTCAGGATGGTGTCCACGAACTGGCTCTCAAATTCTATCCGCGCTTGCCGCGTCTTCCGCTCGGCTCGATCATAGCCGGCGCCTGGCCGGTCCGGAAGTCGGTCGCGCGGAACGAGAATTGTCGCTGGACCTCCAGGGCGGCCCAGGTTCGGACTGCGGGGAGCCCATTCACCACCCCAAGGTTCCTCGATCGCAAGCCCGCGCTGCAAGAAACGCGTCGCGAACCGTTCTGTGTGTGGGCCTCGCTACGCTCGACCCACCCTACCGAACTTTGGATCTCATCGATGCTTTGCATATGGTCCGGTAGTTTCGCTATTGTAGGGTGGGTCGAGCAAAGCGAGGCCCACCATTCCTTTCGCGACAACGAGCATGCCCGAGTACCGCCGGCTCTTCATCCCTGGCGGAACGTACTTTTTCACCGTTGTCACGCAGGATCGCCGGCCGATCTTGACCACGGACACGGCTCGGGCCTGCCTGCGCACCGCGATCCGGACGGTCAGAAAGAAACAGCCGTTCGGCTTGCTCGCCATCGTGCTCTTGCCCGATCACCTCCATACGGTCTGGGCCTTGCCTCCAGGAGATGAGAGATACCCTCTCCGGTGGGCGCAGATCAAGGAGCAGTTCAGCCGATTGTCCCTGGCCTCTGGTGGCGAGGAAGCACTGGTGTCTGAGTCACGCATGCGGCATCGGGAACGCGGCATCTGGCAACGTCGCTACTGGGAGCATGCCTGCCGGGACGAGGATGATCTGAAGCGTTGCGTGGATTATGTTCACTGGAACCCGGTGAAGCACGGGCTCGTCAAGCGGGTCACGGATTATCCCTGGTCCACGTTTCATCGGTTCGTGAAGGAAGGCGAATACGATCCGGACTGGGGCGGCCACGACCCCTGCCCCGATGCCACCGGTCCAGGATGGGAATGATCCGCGACACCGCCTCTGGTGGGCCTCGCTGCGCTCGACCCACCCTACGATACCACCTCAACAGAATACAATTCAGATCCACAGGTAGGGTGGGTCGAATGAAATGAGGCCCACCATACCATACCACGTCAACGGAATACGAGTCAGATCCACAGGTAGGGTGGGTCGAATGAAATGAGGCCCACCATACGGGCCCGCAGCACCGAAATGCGCTTCGGATCTACAGGTAGGGTGGGTCGAATGAAATGAGGCCCACCATACCATACCACGTCAACGGAATACGAGTCAGATCCACAGGTAGGGTGGGTCGAATGAAATGAGGCCCACCACTCAGCAGCCTCTACGGGCCCGCAGCACCGGAATGCACGTCAGATCCACAGGTAGGGTGGGTCGAATGAAATGAGGCCCACCATACCATACCACGTCAACAGAATACGAGTCAGATCCACAGGTAGGGTGGGTCGAATGAAATGAGGCCCACCATACGGGCCCGCAGCACCGAAATGCGCTTCGGATCTACAGGTAGGGTGGGTCGAATGAAATGAGGCCCACCATACGGGCCCGCAGCACCGAAATGCGCTTCGGATCTACAGGTAGGGTGGGTCGAATGAAATGAGGCCCACCACTCAGTGCCAGGGTGCCGTCGAAGAGAGGATCCGGATTCAGGTGGCCGGCCGACTCCACCAGGTAGGGGCCTTCGACGTCACCGGATAGCGTCTGGCGGGCCTGCGCCGTCGCTGGCCCCACGGCCTGATGGCTCGGAATCGCTGCGGGCGGAAGCACTGAATCAAAAGAAGTCGTTGAGCACCAGCATCCGGCCCCTGGCGGGATCCGTCCTGGTCGGATCCACCCGCTTGGCGCTCCATCTCGTTGACCCGCTGTGCGGGCACGGCTAGGCTTGAAGTCACTGCCTCTAACCGATGAGGGTTAGCACCATGACGACACTTCAGGCGGAACCCAGACTCTCTGCGAGCCGGCAACGCGTGCTCGACGCGCTGGCACACACGCAGCCGGACCAGGTCCCCATCGACTTCGGCGGCACTTCGGTGACGGGCATCCACGTCAGTTGCGTCGCGGCGCTCCGCGATCATTATGGCCTGGAAAAGCGGCCCGTGAAGGTTCATGAGCCGTTCCAGATGCTCGGGATGATCGACGATGATCTGAAAGACGTACTGGGCATCGACGTCGAGGGCGTGTTCCGCCGGCGGACCATGTTCGGTTTCGAGAACAGGGACTGGAAGACCTGGGATTTCAACGGCCTGGAAGTGCTCGTTCCCGGCATGTTCCGCACCACGGTCGGCGAAAATGGCGATATCCTGATCTATCCGCAGGGCGATCTGACGGCCGGGCCAAGCGGGCGCATGCCCCGAGGATTTCACTTCTTTGACGCGATCATCCGGCAGCCCCCCCTGGACGACGAGAACCTGAACGTCGAGGACAACCTGGAGGAATTCCAGCTTCTGAACGAGAACGACCTGGCCGCCATCAAGGCCGACGTCGATCGTGCTTGCCAGTCCGGCCGGGCCGTGATCGCCAGCTTCGGCGGCACGGCGCTGGGCGATATCGCGCTGGTGCCTGCGCCGTTCCTCAAGGACCCACGCGGCATTCGCGATATCGGTGAGTGGTACATGTCGCTCAAGAGCCGGCGCGACTACATCCACCAGATCTACGAACGGCAAACCGAGATCGCGCGTACAGAACCTGGCGCAGGTGCACTCGGCGATCGGCAATGCGATCGATGCCGTCTTCCTCTGTGGCACCGACTTCGGCACCCAGACCTCGGCCTTCTGCTCGGTGCCTACGTTTCGTGAGCTCTGGCTCCCTTATTACAAGCGGATCTGCGGCTGGATCCACGCCAAAACGACCTGGCGCTGCTTCAAGCACTCATGCGGATCGGTGAAGCGGTTCTATGAATCGTTCGTCGAGGCGGGCTTCGAGATCGTCAACCCCGTTCAGTGCTCGGCCGCGGGAATGGAGCCGGAGGGGCTCAAGCAGGAGTACGGCAGCAGGTTGACCTTCTGGGGTGGTGGCGTGGACACCCAGCAGACCTTGCCGTTCGGAACGCCGGCAGAGGTTCGCGAGCAGGTGCTCCGGCGCTGCGAGATCTTCGCGCCGGGCGGGGGTTTCATCTTCAACACCATCCATAACATTCAGGCCGGTACGCCGACGGCGAATATCGTGGCGATGTTCGACGCCGTGCGCGAATTCAACGGTCGCCATTGACGCCAGTTCCGAAGATGAGGTGCAGCCCATGGCCGATCTGAAAAAGCTCTATGACGCGGTTTTGAACGGCGACGCCAGGACGGCCGTCGAGGTGACCCGAGAGGCGATTGCCGAGAACATGGACCCGCTCGCGTTGATCTCGGGCACCATGGTGCCGGCGATGGACGAGGTGGGCAAACGCTACGAGGAAGAAGAGTACTTCGTGCCCGAGCTGCTGCTCGCCGCACGGGCGATGAAGGGCTCTCTGCAACTGCTGCGCCCGCTCCTGGCCGAGCGGGGCGAAGCCCACGGGGACCGTCGCCATCGGCACCGTGAAGGGAGATTTGCACGATATCGGCAAGAACCTGGTGGCCTCGCTTCTGGAAGGGGGCGGTTTCGAAGTGATCGACCTCGGCGCCGACGTGCCGCCCGAGAAGTTCATCGAGGCCGTGCGCGAGCAGGGCGTCCAGATCGTCTGCCTCTCAGCCTTGCTCACGGTCACCATGCCTTCCATGAAGAGCACGATCGAGGCGCTCAAGCAAGCGGGCGTGCGCGACCGGGTGAAGGTGCTCGTGGGTGGCGCGCCGGTCACCCAGCAGTACGCCAGCGAGATCGGTGCCGACGGCTATGGCGAGAGCGCCAGCAACGCGGTCGCCCTGGCGCGGCGGATGTGCGGCGTCGGCTAGACTAATCAGGCCACGCGAGACAGGCAGGCCATCATGTCCAGCGCGACGTTTCTTGAACTCGCCCGCGCACGCCCGCGAGTTCCGATGACCACCGACCTGGTGCTGCATCAGGAGCCAGATCCGGAAGCCGCGCGGTGCGACGGCCGGCGGCTTGGCCAGGTCGTGGAACGCAACGCGCGGCAGTGGGGCACTGCGCTGGCCTTCCCGCTCATGGATCTGCGCCTCGAGAAGGCCGATCTGCTGGCCAGGCTGGGAGTAGACGAGAGCGCCGCGGATCGGTTTCACTTTCCCGAACCCTTCGATACTCCCACCAGGGAGGCACTGCACCACGGCGACGCACCGCGCTGCCCGGGGAGTGCCGCGCGTGATCTGGCCCTGCAATACCTCTCCGGCAAGACCGGCATGATGCCGATCGGCATGACGATCGGTCCGTTCTCTCTGGCGACGAAGCTGATGGCCGACCCGATCACCGCCGTGGCCCTCCTGGGCTCGGGGTCCGCGCCGGAGGTTGATTCGCAGGTGCAACTGCTGTGCGATTGCCTGGACGCCGCGGAGGCCATCGTCATGTCCTCGGCACGGCGCCAGATCGCGCATGGGGCGCGTGCCCTGCTCGTCTGCGAGCCCGCGGCGAGCACGGCTTTCCTCTCGCCGCGCCAGATCAGGGCCGGCTCGCCGATCTTCGAGCGGCTGGTGATCGAGCCGAACGCACGCGTGGTCCAGATGCTGCGTGCCGCGGATTGCGCGCTCATCTTCCACAACTGCGGTGAGCTGACTGGCGGGATGGTCCAGGAATTCGCACACCGCCTCGAGCCGGCGATGCTCAGCCTGGGCAGCAGCCGCAAGCTCTGGGAGGATGCGGCCCTCGTGCCCGACTCGGTGGTGCTCTACGGCAACCTCCCGTCGAAGTCGTTCTACTCCGACGGCGACATGCCCGTGGAAGAGGTGCGCCGGCGCTGCGATGAGCTGACGCAAGCCATGAGCGCGTGCGGCCACGCCCATATTCTGGGAACCGAATGCGATGTCCTGCATGTCCCCGGTGCGAGCGATTCGATCTGGAAAAAGGTGGAGGCGATGGGAGGATGAACGGCAGAGGTCTGCCGTCCGGAGGATGCCTGAGAGGACACACAATCAGAGCGGTTTTCTGATGGGTTGCAGGCACTTTCTGAGATCTTGGAAGGGGGGCAGACATTCCTGTCTGCCAGGACAGGCCTGCTCCGGCAGGCAGGAATGCCTGCCCCCCGGTCTCAATCTTCGATCCGAGTGAAAACCGCTCCAGACCTCCATAGCGCCGCCGTCATCCAGCGGCAACAGGACTTCCCGCGTGACGTAAGGAGATGGAATTGAGCCGGCTATTGCCACTGTTCGGGACAGCTCCCGTCATCACCGACGGCGCCTGGGGTACAGAGTTCCAGAAACGCGGGCTACCGATCGGCGAGCCGGCCGACGTCTGGAACCTGAGCCGGCCGGAGGCGGTCGAGGCCGTGGCGCGGTCTTATGTGGAGGCCGGCAGCCAGGTGATCCTCACGAACACGTTCCGGGGCAACCCTGTGGCGCTGGGGGCTCTCGGGCGGGACGAGCAGGCCGTGGCCATCAACCGGCGCGGGGCCGAGCTGTCGCGCAAGGCCGCGGGAAACAAGGTGCGCGTCTTCGGCTCGATGGGGCCAACCGGCAAGGTGCTGGCCACCAGCGAGATCGACGAGGCCGCGGTGCTCGCCGCGTTCCAGCTTCAGGCCCAGGCACTGGCGTCCGGAGGCGTGGACGCGCTCTTGCTGGAAACCTTCAGCGACGTGGACGAAGCGCGCCTGGCCCTCCGCGCGTCGCAGTCCACCGGGCTGCCGATCGTCGTCTCGTTCGCGTTCGACAGCGGCAAGGCCAAAGATCGCACCATGATGGGCGTGACGCCGGAGCAGGCCGGACGCGCCATGGCCGAGGCCGGTGCGGATGCCGTCGGGGCGAACTGCGGCGCAGGGCCTGATGCGTTCCCAGCGATCTGCCGGCGGCTCAGGGAGAGTTCCGGCCTGCCCGTGTGGATCAAGCCGAACGCGGGCCTGCCAACGCTCGAGGCCGGCCACGCGGTCTACACCATGACACCGGGCGTCTTCGCGAGCCATCTCCGGGTGCTCGTGGAGGCCGGTGCTTCGTTTCTGGGCGGTTGCTGCGGTACAGGCCCGGAGTTCGTTCGCGCGCTGGGAGACGCGGCATCATGCGTATCCTCCTGATCGGCTGCGAGGTGATCATCCGGGAACTGTGCGACGCCGTCATCCGCTCGCCGCACGTGATCGACGCGCGCTTCCTCTCCAAGGGCCTGCACGACCGCGGTGCGCGGACGATGCGCGGCGGGATCCAGGCGGCCATCGACGAGACCGAGCTGGGCACCGAGAGGTATGACGCGGTCGCCCTGGGCTACGGCCTGTGCGGCAACGGCCTGGCCGGGCTGGAAGCGCGGTCGATCCCCCTCGTCGTGCCGCGGGCTCATGACTGCATCACGCTCCTGATGGGCAGCACCGGCGCGTTCGAGCAGTACTTTCACGATCATCCGGGAGCCTACTATCGCTCGACCGGCTGGGTCGAGCGCGGCGCGGATATCGAGCCCCTGGCGCGCACGCAGACCGGCATGGGCTACACCCGCGAGGCGCTCATCGATCGCTACGGCGAGGAGAACGGCCGCTTCCTGTACGATGAGCTGACGCGCTACCAGCAGGCCTACCAGCAATTAACCTTCATCGAGACGGGCATCGAGCCGGACGGCCGCTTTGAAGTCCAGGCGCGCGCAGAAGCCGCCGAGAAGGGCTGGCGGTTCGAAAAAGTACGCGGCGATCTCAGCCTGTTCCGGGAGCTTCTGGCAGGCGACTGGGACGCCGAACGCTTCCTGATCGTCCCACCCGGCCAGCGGATCGTTGCCCGGCCAGGCCAGGGGATCATCGCGGCGGAAAGGAGCTCGCCATGAACGGCAAGGAACGCGTGCTGGCCATGATCGAGGGCCGGGCTGTCGACCATCTCCCGCTGATGCCCATCACCATGATGTTCGCGGCCGACCTGGCGGGTGTTCCCTATCGCGGCTATGCCGCCGACCACCGCGTGCTGGCCGAAGCCCAGGTGCGGGTGGCCGGAACGTACGGACTCGATTATGTGTCGGCGATCTCGGACCCGGCGCGAGGTCAGCGACCTCGGTGGTGCCGTCGAGTGGTTCGAGCACCAGCCGCCGGCGATCGTCGAGAGCCGGGCCCTGCTGCAAGAGAAGGAGCGGCTGGAGAAGCTTGAGATCCCTCTCATGACGAGGGGAGGACGCATGCGCGACCGCATCGACGCGGTGGCAATGCTGAAACAGCGCACGGCCGGTACGCTCATCGTCGAGGGATGGGTGGAAGGCCCCTGCGCCATCGGCGCAGACCTCAGGGGCATGAATACGCTCATGCTCGATTTTCACGACGACCCGGTGTTCGTGCACCGGCTCTTCAAGTTCGTGGTCGCCATGGAGACCGCCTTCGCGCAGCGCCAGGTCGAGGCGGGCGCCGACATCATCGGCATCGGCGACGCCGCGGCGTCGTTGATCGGGCCAAGACTCTATGAAAAGTTCGTGCTGCCGTATGAGCAGGAACTGGTCGCCGCGATCAAGGCCGCCGGCGCACGCGTCCGGCTGCACATCTGCGGCAACACCCGGAAGATCCTCGGCGGCATGGGCGCCGTGGGCGCGGACATCGTGGATCTCGATTTCCCCAGTCCGGTGGCGGAAGCGCGGGCGGCCATGGGTCCGCGGCAGGTGCTGCTGGGAAATCTCGACCCCGTGCGTGCCGTTCGCGACGGCACCCCCGAAAGCGTCACGCGCGCCCTGGAGGCCTGCTACGAGGACGCTGGCCCGCAGTACATCGTCGGCGCAGGGTGCGAGGTGCCGCGCGGCACGCCCACGGAAAACCTCAACGCCTTCAAGGAATTCGCGCAGAGTCATCGTCCGTGACCATCGCTGCATCGGAACTGCTCCGGCTCGAGCCGACCGACGAGCGGTCGCTGCGTGACCTGCTCTTCGAACGCGGCGTCGAATTTCCCTGCGGAGGGATCTCGCAATGCGGAGGCTGCAAGGTCCGCGTCCTGGATGGCGACGTGCCCGCCACCGAGGAGATGCGTGCCGCGCTCTCTCCTGCCGAGATCGAGGCCGGCTGGAGGCTGGGCTGCCTGGCCGAGGCACGCTCGCCGGTCACGCTCGAGATCGCGCAATGGTCGCTGCGCGTGCTCGACGACCTCGCTCCGGTGCCTTTCGAGCCGGCCGAAGGCCTGGGCGCCGTGGTCGACGTTGGCACGACCACCCTGGTCGTCCAGGTGGTCGATCGCCGCACGGGCGTGGTGCTCAAGCACGAGACAGCGCTCAACCCCCAGGCCCGCTTCGGTGCCGACCTGATGAGCCGGATTCATCATGACCTCGCCGAGCCGGGGGTCATGACGGCCTTGATTCGCGGCACCGTCGGCGGCATGCTGCGCAGGCT
Organism: uncultured Planctomycetaceae bacterium; assembly: GCA_963833985.1. GTDB lineage: Bacteria > Planctomycetota > Planctomycetia > Isosphaerales > Isosphaeraceae > Aquisphaera. The sequence goes on along the minus strand of CAWIAD010000002.1, from coordinate 1,559,011 downwards.
CGCCGCGGAGCAGCCCCTGGAAGACGTCTTCCTTGTCGGCAACACGGCGATGCACCACTTCTTCTGCGGCCTCTCCGTCGAGCCGCTGGCTGCCGTCCCCTTCCGGCCGCTGGTGCTCGGGCCCGGGTTCTTCCAGGCACGCGAGCTGGGCTGGGAGCTGAAGCTCGTCCGGTCGGCGTGCTTCCTGCCCTGCCTGGGAGGGTTCGTGGGCAGCGACGTCCTGACGGGGCTGGTGGCGACGGGCCTGCACGATGCTGCCGAGCCAAGCGTGCTGCTTGACCTGGGCACCAACGGCGAGATCGCGGTCGGAAACAAGGACCGGATCCGCTGCGCCTCGACGGCGGCGGGACCGGCCTTCGAGGGAGGCCGGATCGGCCGTGGCATGCGAGCCGGTGCGGGAGCGATCGACGGGGTCTCGATCGTGGATGGAGGCGCTGGTTTGCTCCGTGATCGGCGGCGGCCCGCCGCGCGGGCTTTGCGGCAGCGGACTGGTCGACGCGGCAGCCGCGGCGCTCGAGCTGGGCTGGATCGCGGCGAGCGGACGCCTGAGCGCGGGCCGGTCGTCCCTTCCCCTGGCCGGGCCCGTGGCCCTGTCGCAGGCCGATATCCGCGAGCTGCAACTGGCCAAGGGGGCCGTGGCCGCCGGTCTGGCGCTGCTGCTGGACGGCCGGAAGGTCGCCTCGGCGCGCATCCACCTTGCCGGGGCCTTCGGCAATTACATCCGGGGCCAGAGCGCCCGCGGGATCGGCTTGCTCCCCTCCTGGGCGGACCACCCCTCGGCCGCCGGCAACACGGCGCTGCGAGGCGCCCGCATGCTCCTGCTGGCAGGCTCACGTCGCCAGCCCATACTCGACGGCATCCTGGCCGCCGCCGAGCACGTCGAGCTTGCCTCCGACACGCGCTTTCAGGACTGCTTCGCGGAGCACATGCGATTTCCCGGGAGTTGACGCGGGCCTGAACACTTCAGACCAGGGTGGCCAGGTGTTTGGACGAGCGCTCCGCTTGCTCCACCGTTCCGCACTCCACGGAGAAGACGATATCGCGTGGGGCCTTGCGGCAGATGGCGACAACGCGCTCCCAGTCAATGACGCCATCGCCGCAGGCACAGCCGACGGGGGTTCCCGTCACCTTGCCTCGATCGGCGCTCGATTGCTGCGGCGAGATGTCCTTGGCGTGCAGGTGCACCAGGCGACCGGCCACGCTCTCCAGCCAGGAGTAAGGATCCTCGCCGCAGAGGTAGGCGTTGCCGGTGTCGAAGTTGATGCCCAGGGCCGGGCTCCGCACCAGAGAGTAGATCCGGTCCAGTCCCGCAGGATGCTGACTGTACTGCTGGTGCGGCTCCAGGCCAATCTTGATGCCGCGCGGCTCCGCCACCAGGACCGCCTCCTGGAGCGTGTAGCGCATCAGCGCATGGTCCTCTTCAATTGTGGTCCACGAGGGCTTGGGGCCCTCGTCGGTGTTGATGAGGGGTGCCCCGCATTCCGCGGCGAAGCGGATCGCCTGCTTGAGGTAATCAACACTGATATCTGGCTTGCAGAGTGGCGCGTGCGCGGAGAGGCCGGAGAGCTTCAGCCCGTGGTTCTCGCAGGCGCGCCGGATGCGCAGGGGATCGTCCAGCATGGAGACGCTGTGGAAGTAGCCGGCCTCGCTCAGGAGCTCGCGTCCCAGGTGGACCATCGGTTCGACGTGCGTGAAGCCGAGCTCGGCCGCCATGCGGACGCCCCACTCGAACGGCTTGTCCTCATGGCGTACGAATTCGAGATTGATTCCCAGATGAATTGCCCCCATGGCCGTTCCTCGACAAAAGAGTATTTTTATGTCCGATCCATCCTGACCGGGCTCAGGGCGTGCGGCCCGCCGCCCAGCGGCAGCCCCTGCGGATCAACTCGGCAACGCCCGGCATCTCCAGTGCCTTGACGTCGTGGCCCAGCGGAGTGTGGAAGACCCGGCCCTGGCCCACCTCCAGCGTGAAGGCCATCGGGTGTTCGCGTCCAGTCACCCTGGACCTGGCCACCGCCAGAACCTCCACCGGCCGCTTCTGGTCCAATCCAATGTAGAGCTCGTCGTCCGTGTGGAAATCTGCCAGGCCGGCGGTGATGGGATGTCGCGAGTCGACAATGCGAACGTCGAACGGCCCGCGCGGGTCGTGCATGTTCTTGCCGTCCCAGACCATTCCCGCGACCTCGCCGAACCACGGCCAGTCGCCGAAGGCACCGCAGGCGAAGTGAACGAGGACGAGGCCGCGGCCTTCCTTCAGCAACCGCTGGAGGTTCGCGCGCGCCTGCGCCTCATTCCGCAGGGGCGTCTCATTGCGAAAGTGCAGCAGCACGACGTCACAGTCGAACACCGCATCCGTGGCCAGGACCTCGGGATCCTCGACGATCCGGACGCTGCATCGTCCATCCGCTTCGAGCAGCCGTTTGAGCGCCGGCGCGGTTTCCTTCCAGTGGTGGGCCGGATGGTCCACGCCCGTCACCAGCAGCACGCGCACGGGAGGCGGCTGCAACGCCAGGCCCTGTGCCGCGGGGGTGAAGTACAGCGCGGCAAGCAGCAAGCAGAGGTGTGTGGACATGTCGGCACTCCTTTCAAGAGCATCCAGGAGCAGGGCACAAAGGGTGTATCACGGCCGCGCGCGTGAGCTTCAGCCGAGCAGCTCGCGCAGGAACGCAACGCTCTGGCGGATGTTCCGGTCCTGACCGGAGCACTCGATGGAGAGCACGCCGCGCCAGCCCGACCTCTTCAGGAAGTTGACGCATTTTTGAATGTTCTCGGCGTTCACGCCCTGCCCCAGGGCCACCTCGCTGGTGGCGATGCCCGTCTCCTCGCCGCGCGACGAGCTGGCAAGCTCGGGCGCCACATCCTTGATGTGACAGTGGGCCAGGTACGGATAGAACCGCTCGAGGTATTCCAGCGGGTCGTTGCCGGAGATGTAGGTGTTCCCCGTGTCGAAGTTGAATCGCAGGAGCGGCGAGTCGAAATGGCGGAATAGCCGCTCCAGGAAGTCTCCGTTGGTGGTATAGGGACCATGAGTCTCGATATTGATGCCGACGCCGTAGTCCTGCGCCCAGGCGAGGCATTGCCGGTAGTTGTCGCAGGTGATTCGGAAGACCTCATCGTCCGTGCTGCCCTCGGTCTTCGCGGCACCGTCGGTGGTATCCACGTATGGGCAGCCAATCTCGGCGGCAAAACGGATCGCCTGCTGCACGTACGGCACGCCGATGCTTGAACCATCGGGACCCATGAGCGGGTAGGCCGCATCGATCTGCGAAACCTTCAGTCCGTACTGGTCGAGCGATCGCTTCAACGCGCGGGGATTGGATTGCAGCGAGACCGCGGGGTCGTAACCCAGCCCATGGACGAAGTACTGCCCGTGGATCACGCCGAACTCGATGTACGGCAGGCGGTACTTCACCGCCGATTCGACGGCCGTGCGGAAGTTGCCGCAGAGTGTGCGCCAGTTGTCGGTGTGCATACCCAGCTCGATCATGGTGTGCTCCTGCAACGGAGGAGAGGCTGCCGGGCTCGGGTGAGCTCGATGAGGCGGGGTTCGTGCCAAGGAGCTCAGGCGGCATGCGGACGATCGTACAGCGAACGTCCTCGACCCTGATTCTAGACCGCGCACGTCGCGTCCTCAAGCGTGCGGCTCCCGGACCGCGTGCTTCGCCGCCGGCGCCAACCTCAGGAGTCAGTCCACGCCCGATCAGAAGCCGACCGCGAATCCCAGGAGAGCAATCGTTTTGGGGGAAGCGGGCGTCACACCAAAGTTGTAGCTGCCGAAGATCGCCAGCCGGTCATTCACCGTCCAGATGGCTCCTAGCCCCAGCGCCGTGACGTTGGGTATACCGGTGTTCGCCGGGCTCCGAAACTGGAGCAGGCTCGGCAGGGCAGCCGCATTGTAGAAACCTTGAAAGAAGATGTCGAAGTCCTTCACGACCTGGCGCTGGAACGACCACTGGTAGCTGAACTGGTAGACGATCTGCCCCGCGTTATTCTGAACTCCGGTGATGCCGAAGTTGTACTCAAAGCCGATCTCGAAGGGCAGGCTCTGGTCGAAAAGGAGGTTCAGGGACGGCTGGGTGCCATTGTTCAACGCCGGTGAGCCGAAGGTCGTCTGGATATACACCTCGATGCCCATGGCGGGGATGTGATAACGCGTGTTCTCTTCCCAGAAATTCGCCTTGAAGTCGAACGCAAGCGGCGAGTAGCCGGTAACGGAATGGTGTGTACCCGGGCCGGCCTGGTACGTGAGGCCGTTGGAGAAGAGCCGGAACTCCAGGTTGTCCGTCAGTCCATAGCGCAGCAGGTATCCCCACTGGTAGGTCTGGGGCTGGCTGCCGTTGCGGCTACCGCTGTAAAGGCCCAGCGGAGAGTTTTCAATGTACATCCGGCCCTTCGGGAGCGTGTAGGCACCGTTCGGAAAGTTCGCCGTGTCCGGGTCAGGGTCGCGGATGTCGATCTTGAGCCGGCGCCGTAGCTGGTTCTTGAGCGCCTCGTCCGGGTTACGCTCCGCGAGCAGCCAGCGGTCCTCGAAGATGAGGGTCATCAGCCAGGGGAAAAGGAACGCGTCGTGCTCCTCCTCGAGTCCGAAACGTTCGTGATAGAGCCTGGCGGGCTCGGTGTGGATGTCCGGATATGTGAACTGGGGGATCTCCTCGTCACCAAGGAACGCGCGTAGCCGGTTGCGGAGAATCGGGCTGCCGGTGCCCGATGAAGGCTCTCGGGTACCGGGGCCAGCCGTTGGACTGGAACTCGGCGCCGCATTCGACGCCGCCGGAGCAGCCGCTGGCACACGATTGGCCAGCCGGTTCCGTGCAATCGAGCTGAGGCCGCGAAACTCGTCGGCCGCAGGTACGCCAACCGGGACGGGAGCTCCCGCCGAGGCTGCATCGGCAGGTACCGTTGACGGTGCCGGTGCCGGTGGTCCAGGAGTGAGCGGCGCGGGTTGACCTCCTGGAGAGATCGCCGGCGGGATGGGATCGGGAAGTGGCGGAGGCAGGGCCGTCACGGGCAGGGAGCCGGCCGCCTGGCTCCCTTCGCTGCCGGGGTTCTGAAGCCGAACCACGTGGGCCGTGTCCGCGGCGCCCGGGTTCAGGCCGTCGTGGCGGATGGTCGTCGTCGTCGCACAACCCGAAAGCCCAAGGACCAGCAGACTGAACCAGAGCACCTTGAGCCGGGGGCACGCCGTTGTTTTCCTCAAGGCCGAGGCCGCCGGGATGCCAGGGAGGGTTGGCCCCTGTTTCACCGTCCGGATGCCGCGGAGGCGGATCACTTGAAAAGGGATCAACTGGGAGCTCCCGCGGCGACCCTCCCAACCCGAGCGGCCCACGAGGTCCGCGCGCTGGCCGTTGCCAGGCACGCCCGCCGGAGGTCTCCCTGTAGACAGAACGCGACCGACATGACCCGTACAACTCTTATCGTCCTTGCAATCCGTCAACTTGATGCATTTTCTCGAACCGAGCCGATTCCACCGGAGCGGCCGGGTCGTTGCCGCAGGCAGCCTGCCGGGTACGGAAATGTGGAGATCCGATGAACGCCTGAGGATTCTCTTGCAGCCAGTCAGGACAGGTGGATAGCTTCTGAGAGAGTGGTTGCACCCAGATCGCGTCTCGACCGTGGTCCCGAAGCGCCACTGGCACAGGTTAAGAGCTCTCGGCCATTGTCTTCTCAGTGGACACACGAACGGCGCCGGGCCCGTGCCGGCTTGCCGTCAGCACATCGCACCGACATCGTCGCGAGAGGCGGAGCCACGTGTTTCTCGACCTTCGCTTTTTGATGATCTTCCTGCTCGGCTGGATGGCCCGTTCCGCATCCTGTCGACCCCGCTCAGGCTGACGACGCCGTGAGCCGGCAACGCCTGGCACAAAACACCAGGTCGGTATGACGCCCGCTCGGACCGCATCGGAGAAACGCACCATGGGTCGCAAGGCATCGGCGTTCGACGAGCTCGGCGGTACGTTGGGATCCATGGTGGAAGTTCCCGTTCCAGTCGAGCTCAAGGCATTGAACGGATTGAAGACGATTGTCCTGGCCGTCCTGGCCGGCTTTCTCGTGTGGGCCTTGCTGCACGTGGAGATGCTGGTGCCCGCGGCCGGGCTGTACGCTCCGCTCTGGCTTGGCGTCCTGCTCTTCGTTGCGGTGGTCGCCCTCTGGATGCAGTTGCAACGCAACGTGAATGGCATCCCCGACCTTGCCATCAGCAAGGAAGGTCTCCAGATCCGCGACGGCAACCTACCGCGCATTTACGACTGGCCCGAGGTGATCTACTGCCACTGGTCGCATTACCAGCCGGGAATTCTGAACATCCAGGTCGTACCCGAGCCGATCGGGACGGGCGTCTCTGCTCCTCCGCAAAGGCTTTTCCATCGCGTTCCCGAGCTCTACCGCGCACGCGTCGAGAAGACCATCCGCGCCCTGGGTAAATGGCTCGATGACGATCTGGAGCCAGATGATGTGCAGGCCGCCAGACAGGTTGACCAGGTGATACTGGAATCAACCGTGACCCGCTACAAGCCCGATCAGGGACCGTTCTCTCCGGTCGAGATTCCACTCACCAGACGCCAGATCGCCGTCAGGATCGTGGGGGAGCTTCTCCTGTTCGCGAACGTGGGAATTGTCATCTCGGCTTCCATGACCCGGACCGGCCATGATCCCGGACGAGTCGCAGCCACCGCGAGCTGGATCAACGCCGTCGTGTGCGGGGTGTTCGGAGTGGCTGCAACCTGGTCGATCCTGCTCTCGCTCAAGCTACCCGCCTTCGCGGTCACCGAGGAAGGAATCCGGAACTCCTGCCAACGCAATGCACCCCGCTGGTTCGGGACGAGCTGGCAACCGTACCCCGGTCTGCTCATCTGGGATGAGATCGACAACTGCCGCTGGTCGCGCTACCAGCCCGGGACGTTGATGATCCGGAGCACTCTCGGAAAGCAAGCTCGCACCGCCCGTGCTGCTGCCGAGCGGCTCTTTTGCTGGGTCCCGGAGCCGTACCGGGAAAGCGTGGAGAAGGCCATCCGAACCAAGGGGAAATGGGCCGCATGAGAGTACCCGCGCTTCCTCACCTGGCTCGGCCGGCTCACCCCGGATGATGCGCGGCCACGATCTCCAGCACGGCCGGGTGCAGCAACCCGTTGCTGGCGATGAGGCTGGTGCGCGCCACGGGTAGCGGCTCACCGCGGCCATCCGTCACCTTGCCGCCCGCCTCCTCGACGAAGAGGCGGCCGGCCGCGAAGTCCCAGGGGGCAAGCTCGTACTCGAAGAAGGCACCGAAGGATCCCAGCCCCACGTACGCCAGGTCGAGCGTGGCCGCGCCCATGCGGCGAACGCCGTGAATGTTCCTGTGCAGCAAGTCGCTCACCGCGGCCAGCGTGGCTTCCATCATCGCGCCGCGGTCGTAGTAGTAACCAAAGGCGATGAGGACCTCGTCGAGCCGCTCGGCCGGTGCGACCTGCACAAGATGGCCGTTGTGCATGGCGCCCTGACCGTGCGCCGCGGTGAACCAATCGTTGCGCACCGGGTTGCCCATCACGCCGCAGGCTGGCTGGCCCTGATGGTAGTAAGCCACCGAGACCCCGAAGTGCGGCACTCCGTGCACGAAGTTGCTGGTGCCGTCGATCGGATCCACAATCCAGAGGTGCTCGCTGGCCAGCAGCGCACTGGAAGCGCGGTCGCCGCCGTGCAGCTCCTCGCCCAGAACGGCGTGATCGGGAAACTCCCTGCGGATCACCGCGACGATCACCCGCTCGGATTCGAGGTCAGCCTCGGAGACGAGGTTGTAGCTCGACGCCTTGCCCGTCGCGGATTCCTTGGAGAAGACCGCTGCGCCGGTCCGGAAGAACCGGGCGGCAACCGCCCCTCCGGCACGCGCAGCCTCTTCCGCCACGCGCAGCTCATGGGCGAACATACAGGCACAGCCTCCAGTGGGATGATGGTTGCCGCTCACCTTGGCGAGGGATGAGGGTTGCGGTTGCCGTCGCCAGTTGCCGCTCACCGCTTGCGCGGACTATCGAACGTCTCGGGAAGCAATTGATGCACCGTCTCGACGATCAGGTCTTCGGCCTCCGGAGCGAGCCGCGCCGGGCGTCCGTAAAAGACCATCGACTGGTCGGCCTCGTAGCCTCCCTCCACGAGCACCCGCTTCGAGGCGATGTAGCAGGGAACGTCGTTACTGTAGGCCGAGACCCAGAGCCGCTGTGCGTCAGTCTCCCACTTCAGCCGCAGAGCATAGTCGACCACCACCTCGCCGCCCAGGAAGACCATCGCCAGGTCGTCTCCGAAGCACCAGGTCTGCACCGGATAGGGAACCGACGAGGGGAGCGTCTCGCCACGGTCGAGCCGCTCCAGCAGGGCGCGGGCGAGCATCCCATCGGAACCCGGGAGCTTCGCACGCGACTCCAGCGTATGACGGTCGGGCCGCGGCGCCAGCGGTAATTCAATGTGCCGGAACTGTGCGACGATGGCGCCGGGAAGCGGAGTGAGCGAAGTTGCGAGCAGCCGGCCGGCTTCGTGCGCCAGGGCGGCCGCGTGGTTCCTGGCGTCGTCGAGGTTGCGCCTCGGCTCGGGATTGGCGTCGGCCCCGCAGCCGATGATCATCAGCGCCGTGGACCCGGGATACTGCTGCTCGATGTGGTCGCACGCGTAACCGGCCCACTCGGCACAGATCTGGTTGAACTCGCCGCCGAGCGTCGTGCAGTGGCAGGCGTAGTTCATCACCACGGCACGCACCTTGCCGCACGGGTCGGCCACCTTCAGCACCTGGAGCGAGTGGTCGGTCGGCCCGCTCGGGTTCACGCCGAAGCCGACCCACTTGCCTTTCCTGAGCACGCGCCGGTTCGCCGCGAAATCGACCGTGCCCTGCCCCCATGAGAGCCGGCCCGGCGCCCGCGTGGCAAGCGCCTGGAGGGCCGCCTGCTCCATGCCGTCGATGAGCTCGCTGGTGTATCGATCAATCCGCGCTTTCTGGTCCGCCGGAATGGAAACACCAAAGATGAAGTCCAGGCCGCTGGAGAGCGCCGGACCACAGTGCGTATGCGTGGCGCAGAGAGCCAGGCGCTCGCGGCGGATGCCCGCCCTGGCGCTGAGCCGCCTGGCCACCTCGTCGGTGATCCGGGAATTCACGGCACAGTTATCGACCGCGATGAGCACCGCGGGCGCTGCGCTCGCACCCTCGCCCTTGCCGTCGCCGATGGCAATGGCCCGAACCTTCAGCCTGCTGGCGACCCCTTCGGATTCCGTCTTGCGGCTGCCATACCCCATGAGCCGGATGGGATACGCGGGCGTGACGTCCACCACCGCCGTACCCACCGCGACCTGTGCCGTGTCCGGCTGGCCGGCCTGCCCGGCGCGGGGGAACACCACGCAGGAAATCCCCAGCAGCAACGCGATTGCCCATCTCATGCCTGTTCCTCCCCTGCTCGCGAGAACCCCTCTGGAACCTGAAGGAATCGAGCGCCCACCGCCCACCCACCGCCGTCTGCTCACGGCCCATTTCAGTACCGCCAGCTCGTCAGGTCCGCACCCGCCGGCGCCGTCTTCAGCAGCCGCTCGACGATCCTTGGGGCATACATCTGATGGTAACGCAGCCGGGAGATGGCGTTGGGCTGAGTCGGGTCTCCATTCCAGCAGTGCTCGGCACGGTCGCCGTACTTCACCTCGCCTCCGAAGTAGGGCTCCCTGGTCTTCTTGAGGAAGTCCTCCATCAGGTACACGGCGTTGTTGAGGTAATAGTTATCCATATCGCCCACGTAGATATTGATCTTCCCTTCGAGCTGCTTGCCGATCTTCGGCCAGTCGCGCTTGAGGATGTGGTGCAGATCGTAAAGCTCGCGCCAGTGGTCCGCCACCTTGCGGTCAATCTCACCCGTGCGCTTGTCCCAGATCCTGCGGGGATAGCCGTCCGGTCCGACCGGTGAGTAAACGGCTTCCCAGATATCCCACTGCTGCCCGGAGCGGCTTTTCGTGCCGAGCACCAGCTCGAGACGGTTGGCGTCCTCGAGCATCGTGCTGATGTGGCCCAGGTAGTTCCGCATCCCGGGCCGCTTGATCTTGCGCCAGGGGCCGTCGAGATGATACGCGTTCTTGTCCTCGTAGAGGTTGACCACGGTGTAGGCCCGGAAATCAATCGGGTCGGGGCAGGCGGCCCAGCAGCCGTTGTACTCGCTGGGATAAAACACCTGGGCCGCGAGCGCCTCCCAGCCGCCCGTCGAGCCGCCGTACATGAAGCGGGCCCAGCCTCCTCCCAGGCAGCGGTACTTCTTCTCGATAGCGGGGATCAGCTCGTAGGTGATGGCATCGCCGTACGGGCCCAGGTTCTCGGAATTGACGGCGTACGAATCATCATAGTAGGGGTTGGCGTGCTGGATCTCGATGATCACCATGCGCGGGTAATTCGGCCCGATCCATTCCTCGTAAAACTTGTGGGCATATTCTTGCTGGGTCCGGTTATAGGCCGGCAGGTGGAATCGGTCACTGTATTCGGGCTTGAGATGGGGATCGGCAGGCTCCTCGCGGAATCCCGAGAAGGTCGCCGGGAAATGTCCGTGGTAGATGACCAGCGGATAATGGGCCTCGGGATGAGTGTCAAAGCCTTCGGGCAAGAGAACGTGCGCTCCCAGGTGCATCGGCCGCCCCCAGAACTTCGTCAGCCGCTCGCTCTGGATCGTCTCGTGCTTGATGTACCTCGTCGTGGCGGGGGGCTCGATCGGCGGGATGACCTTGTCCAGTGTGATCTCGAGCGGGGCCGGCTTCGCCGGATCGAAGACGATCTCGCGGGGCGTGCTGTAGAGGTTGCCGGGCGCCTTGTTCCACTGCTGGCCCTCGCCGCGGTCCATGGGCAATTTCACGGTGTGGCCGTCGGCCCGGTGAAACGTCTCGTAGCGGTGCAGCACGGCCTGGACGCGGTACTTGCCCGGCGGAACCTGCGAGAGGCTTTCGATCGGATACCCGGGCGCCGAGGTGCTGATCACGGCGTCCTTGCCCGGCGCGAGCCCCTCGACATCGGTCCCGAAGATCTGCTGCGTCTTCGGACTGTCGCTCACCTGGAACCTGGGCTCCTCCGCGGCGTCCTTCGAGAGAATGACCAGCACGCGGCCGTCGAGCGGTCGCTTCTCGACCCCCGGCTCGAAACGGACATGGATTTCCAGGGGCGTCGCGTGGTTCGCGGTGCGGGCATCCCCTGCGCGGGCCTGCGGCCATGCATCAGACACGGAGATCCCGACAAGGCCAACCAGGAGTGCAAGGGCGGCTGCGCGGCGTGACGCGGGTCGATTCATGAACGATCCTCTTGTACCGGATGGAGGGATAGTCTAGCCCAGCCCCGGGGTGGCGGATGAACCCAGAACAAGGGCACATTGTCGCCGTGCGCCGCCCCGGGGTCCAGAGCCCGGCACAACACGCGGTGCAGGATCGCCTTGCGGAAATGAAGCCCCGTGTCGTCGGGGTCGAGCCGCACCGCCGCGGCGCAGGCGTTCAGGACCGAGGGGATGTCCTCGAGCATCTGGTGGCAGCGTGCGAGCAGGGAATGGAGCTTGCGCACGATCGAGGCGGTCGCTTTACCGCAGTCAGGAAAACCATGCAACCACGGAGATCACAGAGAGCACAGAGAGAAGACAATGGACGTAAGTAAAATTGATCGACGATGGAAGTTCAACAGGATCATTGCTCGTCCACTGGTCCAGGCAGAGCGAGGAGAGCATGAGCGTCTGCCTTGATCCGATCGAGAAAACCATGCAACCACAGAGACCACAGAGAGCACGGAGGGAAGACCATGGACGAAATCAGAAGTAGTTGACGACGAGTTCCACGGGATCCTTGATCGTCCGCTGGCCCAGGTCACAGGCAAATCCAGGTTGGAATGAGCGTCTTCCTCGATCCGATCCCCTATGGACTTCTCTCTCTGTGCTCAGATGCATTCAGATCGGTTTGCGCTTCGCGGTTGCACGCCATGCCGCCGGACCGTGCAGCTCGTCGTGATCGTGGCCAGCCGGTGGTCAGGTTGTAGGCGTCGCTGATCCCGTTTTTGCCCGCGATGTTGCCGCTCCGGCTGGTACGGTCGCGATACGCGTTGCGGCCGGATGTGAGCGTTACGTTCGGCTCGCCGGCGCCGCCGACCAGGTCGAGCCAGCCAGCATGTTGCCGCGAATCCTCGTAAATCGAAGTACGTGGACGTTCAAAGCTTTATCCATCCTGCGCAGCTTGCTCGCGATCAGAGGGATGTGCCCTTCAGCCTCTCGGGGTCCCCTCGCTGGATGGCGTGGCCGGGGATCGCTGTCGGCCTCTGGTACGTGACGCTCGCCGCGGTGCTCCTGAGGCACGGGCCTCGTACGGCCGAGCCGCTATGGACCGATCCGCTCCTGATCTTCGCAACGCTCGGCCTGGTCACTATCGGGGGCTGCATCTACCGGCTCGCCCGGGGATGGCGGTCTGCGGCTAATGTGTCCGCTGTCAGTGGCGGCTCGTCTTTGTGAAAAGCAACGCGTCATGGTGCCGAATAGCGACGAAGAAGCGGTGCCAGTTATTGGCGGACTTATCAAGCAGCAGAAGATGTGCCACGGGTAGTGGCAGAAATCCGGCGAGGCGCATAGTCGGGGCTTGGCGGACGAAGTTGAAGTCCCGTCGAAATGGAAATCGTGCAAGTGGCGTTTGCACCAGGAGCCCTTGGGGTCCCTTAGCCATTTGTGCCGCAGCCTGCGGCCCTCTTCCGAAGCAGTGGGGGAATGGGTTGGGCAGATCCCCCGCCCTTTCAGACTGTCCCCTCTCGGCCGTCAGTCTGGAATGTCTAGCTTGTCGACAAGGCGCAGGACCTCTGCCCAGGCCTCGTCGAAGTTGATGAAGGCCTTCGGCGCCTCTTCGCGAATCTGAGTCTCGTAGATCGCAGCCGCCCTGCTCCGGACTGATTCATCAAAGGAGCTCTTCCTCGGGTCGATCGCGCGAGCCTGTGCCTTTCTTAGGAGGAACGTAGACATCTTGACGTGGTCGAGCTTGTCGCCAAACTCACGAATCCGTGAAGCAATGTCGTAGACGTCTTGGGGCCGCGAGCGATTACGGATCGGCTGCTGGAGCAATGCTCTCAGTTTCTCCGCCAAGGTGTCCTCAAGCGAGCAGCGAGACAGGGCCTCGGTTGATTCGTCCAGCTTCCAGCTTTCGGTCTCACAGATGACATCGTTGAGGCTGATCTCAAGCTCGATGACTTGCGGGTAGTTCCGGTCTTCGTCGAAGTTCTGGTAGTACCTGTCGCCGGGCAGTTGATAACCGACTTTGGCAAGGTAAGTGGGAAATGTCTTGTCGAGGCCTGGCGGGTTTCGGTGGACCGATTGGCACCTTGCCTTTACCTGAAAACGGTTCAAGGCATATTTGAGTGCCTGATTTAAGAGTTCATGAATACGCTCCGGGTCATCCGGAAAATCAACCCGTGCTGTGAAGTCGAGGTCGAGCGTGCTTCTCGGGTTCCCAAAGAAGAAGAGCAGGGCGTTTCCGCCTTTGAAGACAAGCGTCGAGGCCAAGACGTGTGACGACGAAATCGAGGCTAGGACGACAAACTGCATGAACCTGAGCCGAGCCTCAGCCGCGGTAGCTCCAGTCCTCTTGCGCCAGCTTGTGATTTCCTCGATAGATCTTGGATAGCTTCCTGCTTCCAATCTATGCCGTCCTATTCGTTGATGGTTCCATTTAGAATTGCAAGCACTGACGGGGCGACATTGAGCGAGAGATTCCACTCCGCTGAGAAGGTTGCCTCGTAAGGCTCACTGGCCACCAACTTTACAGAGCCTCCGCGTTGGAGTCTATGCTTCCACTGCTCTAACTGCGGATGGCTCAGCCCTAGCTGCTCTAGGATATAACCCACTCGCTGGCGAAGGTTTTGGATTCGGAATTTCTCCGTGTAGGCGATCAGTCGCTCGACGTTGAGACTCTCTGCCTGTCGCCAGGCCTGCAAGACCTTTCCGATCCCGCCCGACTTTTCGGGCATTCGAAGAGCATCAAGAAGCGTCCGCTCGGGATCGGTCACGTAGATCGGCACGCCGAGGCTGTAGCCGATGGTCACGCCAAAATCGAGATCACTTCGCAGATCCGTCCAGTGGACCGTGATTCCTCGGATGTTCTTTGGCCGCTTTCCTGGGGGGTAATCGAGGTCAGCCCAGTCCTCTGGACTAGTCCCGAGAGGAATCCGAGTGATGTGTTCCCCATCCTTGAAGTTTAAAACGTGAATTTGCTTGGGAGCGAGGTCGGTTAGGCCGTTGAAAACCATCGCGGTAAGCAACCCAAAAACCGCCCAGGGGTTTGCTTCCTGGACGATCTGCTCCTCCGAGGTCTCGAGCAAGTTTGCGTAAGGGACGTTGACTTCGAATACCCCAGTCACACCTTCGACTGACGTTAGGCTCCCCTGCTGCTCAAGATGCCTGCGTACCGCTAAGGCCTTCTCTTCGTTTGGTAGCGGCGCATTCTGATCGCGGCACAGCCGTCTTGCGGTAATCAGGATCCGCCAATCTGAGACTATCCTCCTCCGGCTCTCTGCCAAGTCTCGGAGAACCTGCGACGAAATAGTCTTGACCCACATAGAAACCCAATAATATGCAAGCTAAGATGTCCTTAGGACATCTTAGCTTGCATCATCAGGAAAGTCAAGTAGGTTGCTCCAGTTTCTGTCATCTCAATAGATATCAGCCACTTAGGTCGACCAACCTGCCTTCGGTTCGGGGGCAAGCGGGTAAATCCGGTCGAGCACCGAGACATGTTTCGTCCGAGTATACTCCCGTAGCCTCGCCTTCTACAACCCTGCCCACAACTCCGATACGGCGGAAGAGCCATCCTGGCTCGCTGGGGGCCTTGAGCTTGTAAGAAATAATGGCTACCATTTCTTACGTGGAAGCTTCAAAAGGCAAGACGCAAGCCATTGAGAATAAAGCACTTATCGGAATCTTCCGCCGGATCTTACCCCGGTGGACGAAGAACAGAAACTCCCGCAGCGAGTGCAAGGACTCGCCCTTGTTGAGCTGGGCGTTGATCCGGCTGCGGAGCTGCTCGCTCTCCAGCTAACGAAGGATAAAGATCGTCTTCACCAGGCGACCTTATTCGGCACCTAGCCCACGCAGATCGTCAATGACCATTCAATCTCGATTGGCACCTTTAACCCAATCAGAAGTCCTGAAGGGGACGTTGGAAGTCCTGAAGGGGACGTTGCTGAATGCCGCGAAGTTAATTTTAACTAATTGTGCCATTTGATCTTGCGCCATGGGTGAGGCTCCGGGCATCCTGTGGGAAGTACCAGGACCCACAGTTGCTGGAGGGAGCCCCACCCATGCCGCCTCGCATCATCCCTATTCTCGATCGACTGCGCCAAGATATCGCCGCGGGATTGTCCCGGGAGACGATCGAAGAAGCCTGCCGCCAGGCGAAACACCGCTGGCGGAATCGCGTTCTCGACCCCGCGACGACCATTTATCTGTTCCTTCTCCAGGTCCTTCATGGCAACACGGCCTGTCGCCACGTGGTGCACTTCGGCGCTTGGACCTTCACCGACAGCGCCTACTGCATGGCGCGAAAGCGGCTTCCGCTGGCCGTCTTCGACTGGCTCGTGGAGCGGACCGCTGCCGCCGTGCGGACTGCTTCGGATGGCGCGCGGTGGCTCGGGCACCGAATCTGGGTCGTCGACAGCTCCAGCTTCTCCATGCCGGACCAACCAGAACTGCAACGTCACTTCGGCCAACCCAGCGGTCAACGCAAGGGCTGTGGCTTCCCGGTGGCGAAATGGCTGGCCCTCTTCGACGTCACCACCGGCATGCTTCTGCGTTCGAGGACGGCCCCTTTGCGGACCCACGAGATGTCCCAGGTTGGCCCGATCTCCGACGGCCTGGAGCCGGGAGACATCGTGCTCGGTGACCGCGGATTTTGCTCGTATGCTCATCTGGCGATATTACTGCAACGCGGTCTGCATGCGGTTTTCCGCGTGCACCAGCAGCAGATCGTCGATTTCACGCCGGGTCGTCCGATGGCCAGGAGGAAGGGTCCGTACCCCAGGCCGCAGGGTCTGCCGAGTTCGCGGTGGGTGTTGGCGCAGGGAACCGCAGATCAGATTGTCACATGGTTTAAATCGAAATCCCATCCGAAGTGGATGTCGGCGGATGAGTTCGAGGTGCTGCCCTCCGAGATCACCGTGCGCGAGCTGAGGTACCGGGTCGAGACACCCGGGTATCGGGTGCGCGAAATCACGCTGGTCACGACTCTGTTAGACGCATCGACCTACCCGGCGACAGAGCTGGCCGAACTCTACTACAAGAGGTGGAGAGTCGAACTCAATTTTCGTCATATAAAGATTAGCATGAAGATGGATGTTCTGCGTTGCGAGACAGTCGAAGGGGTTCTCAAAGAGCTGGCGATTTTCAGCCTGGCGTATAACCTGGTAAGATCGGTCATGCTGGAGTCGGCACGCATGCGCGGCGTTGATCCGGATCGGATCGGCTTGATCGACGCGGTGCGCTGGCTGATCGGGTCCGAAGGGGGTTCTGAGCCCGCGCGGATCGTCATCAACCCATTGCGCCGTGGACGCGTCGAGCCCCGAGTCGTAAAGCGACGACCAAAACAATACATGCGGATGACTAGGCCCAGATCCGAACTCCGCAAACAGTTGCCAATGAAGCACTTCTGACTAACCTTGTGGCATTCGGGACGTTGCTTTTCTCCGACGACGATTGGGCGATCTGGAATAGCCGCCGTGATCATGCTCCTGTTCACGTCTCACTCGGGGCTGCCGTCCCCGCGGTCGGAGACCATATTCCAAGCCAGGCAGCCGGCGGTCTCGGCGCTCCAGGCGTCGGCGCTGTAAGGGCATCCCGGCGCACCGAACGTCAAGTTCACCCGCTCCAGCTTCGTGCCGCCCGAGCACTTCTCGACCGCGCTCACCATGCGGTAGCAGATGCGGTCGTCGGAGCTCAATATCCCACGCGTCACCCCTCGAGAGTTGCAGCTCGCCGATCGTGTTGCCCTCGTTGTCACACATGAACGTGTAGCCGCCGCCGGAGCTCAAGTAGTTGTCGGCGTTGTCGGTCATCGTGATCATTGAACGAAGAGCCGAGAGCGGACGAGTCACAGAGTTCAGATCAGGAGATGCGTCATCGGGCAAGCGCTGAAGGTAAATCCGGCGTCGGTGCCGGTCAAGTGAATCCTGTGGCACTGTCCGCTTTTTCTGATCATCGCCGAGCCAGCGAAGCTTGGTGGTCCATCGGTCGGGCGGTGATTGGATCGGTGCGTCGTCGCTGCGCGGGACACACCCTACAATTGTCGGATGTTCCCGGGCCCTGCGGCGGATGCCGGGGCCGTGAATCGGTGCGTCGTCGCTGCGCTTGACGCATTCTACAATTGTCCGACGTTCCACGGCACCGTCAACAGCAGAGCCGTAGCGTGAGTCGAGCGCAGCGACGGCGCACCGCAGGAAAGCCGCGGCCTGGGACTCATGGAGCGTGGTTCCTTGCTCGGGGTCCGCGATCTCTGCCCTGAGTGCCGGGCAGCCCATCCCCCGCGCCGCCGGAGCGATCGAGATGACAGTGGATCGAGCAGAAGCGCAGACGCGTGGAACGCCCATGGAGAAGGGACCCGGCCTTCCCGAAACAAACAGAGCAAACCGCGAGGAATCTCGCAAGCGCCCGCCGTTCCGATCGTAGACTGAATGAGACGGCACTGGCCGAAGCTCTTTGACAATTCGGTCGATGGTTCAAACCAGCGCGCCGCCTTTGTATTCAGGCGGTGCGCTGGTCCGAGGGACCTCCGGCCCGCATCGAGTCATCCCGAGAAAGAAAAGCGAAAAGCGAAAAGCGAAGCCAACCGAGAATGGAGGGTTAACTTCAATCAGGCAAATGGTTAGCATCCGATGGCTTCGATGGCAGATCCGCAAATCGAACCCAAATCGACCTGCCGGTGTGCCGAGGCGTCTCCGTGGAAAATATGAATGTGTTCATGTGTATAATACTTAAAACGTGAAAGCGCCGGTCTCCCTGGCTCCGTGAATTCTGCGGCGCAAGCCGGAATGTTGCAGCCGGCGATCTGAAGCGGGCAATGGAGCACGGCCGGGCCTTGTCACTGAGGTTCTCACCGAGGCTACGGCAGGTTGTGTCCCGGGCTCGCGCAGGTCTTGGTGTTGACCGGCGCTGGGCGCTCCGTAGACTGGATGAGTGAGCGGCAGGGGCGGTTTCCATTGTCTGAACGGCAACAGGGGAGGACCATGGCCATGGCTGATGACGCGCAGAACCTTTCTCGCCGGGACCTGATGCGCCTTGGGGCGACGGGTGTGGCCGCGGCAAGCATCGCCAGCCTGCCGGTGTTGGCGGCGGAGCAGGCCGCCCCCGACAAACTGCCAAAGCGGCGATACGGGCGCACCGGGCTCGAGATCGGCTGGCTCGTGGGCGCGTCCACCTGGCCGAAGGAACTCGTTCCCAGGGCCGTGAACGCCGGAGTCAATTACTGGCACAAGGCCCAGGTGTGGAGCGCCGAGACGCTGCCGCCAGCCCTCAAGCGTCTGCCGAGAGAGTCGTATTACCTCGAATGCGTCGTGGATCGCGTGGGCGGAGACCATTCGCACGGCCGGATCGATGAAGAGCAGCACTACCAGTTCGTCAAGAACCGCTTACAGGCAGCGGGCGTGGGATACTACGACGTCTTCAAGTTCCATTTCGGCTACCACTCCGTGGATGATGCGAAGAACAACCCGGGCATGGTCCGGGCGTTCGAGCGGCTCAAGAAAGAGGGGCTGGTCAAGCACCTGGCCATTTCCCAGCATCACTACCCCAATATCGGTGGCGACATGGCGTGGGAGATTCTCTCATACCTGGCGGACCATCAGCCCTACGAGGCGGCCCAGTTCTTCTACACCTACAACGACCGCAAGGAGGTAGGGGAATTGATCGACCTGGCACACAAGAAAGATATGGGCACCATTGCCATGAAGACGATGGGCGGCGTGGGACGTGCCGCGCACGATCAGAAGTTCCAGAAACTGCTCGCCGATCCGAAGTACCAGGGCACCACCCCCGGCGCGGCGATGGTCAAGTGGTTGCAGTCGAATCAGAACCTCACCTCGGCGGTGATCGAGATGAGGAATTTTGATCAGTTCCGGGAGAATGTGAGCGCGGCCGCCAGCCTGGCCATGAGCCCGCAGGACAACGCGGCGCTCAGTCTGTTGTCCGGCTACAACAAGGGACTGACGTGCCTCCTGTGTGCCCAGTGCGTGACCGCTTGCCCCGAACATATCGGGATTTCAGACATCTTCCGGTACGAGCGGTATGCCCGGGATTATCACGACATGGACCGGGCGCGCAGCGAATACGCCGCCTTGACGCGGAACGGCACGTCCTGCGTCGGCTGCGGCGACTGCCTGCCGTCCTGCTCCCAGGAGATCGACATCGCCGCCAAATTGAAGGATGTGCACCGGCTGCTGGGATGAAATATCGTCGCGGGACCGGACCCGGTCTCCAGGAGCGGCACGCACTCGTCGTCGATTGGGGCAGGCTGTAGCACCTGCGCCCGCGCCATTCCATGGATCCTCGCCAGATGCGGCATGAGGACCTCAAGGCCGCATCTGGCGAACCCGGGCAGTTGCGCGGCGCGGGAAGCAGTTCGCGATATGGATGTGGCGAACTGTGCGACGGCCTGAGATGCTGGTCGGGCTCACTCCCGGGCTTGGCGGCTGCGCCCGTGAAAACCAAGCGCTGGCTCACGTGGCCATGGGCCATGCGCCCCCCGAACTCCGGGATGGGTGGACCAGCGCCAGGAGCGCCCCGTCGAGCGATGTTTTGCGCGGCTGCCACAGAAAGCACTCAATGGCCCAGCCACGCGGCGTGTCGCAACTTGCCACAACTTTGACGCGATCTGGCATGGCCAGGACCGCGTCTCGTCGTTGTTGTGGTACATGAGAATGCAGCGCCACGGCCAGGGCAATGGGCTGCCGGCTGCTGGCGAAAGCTTCGGGTACGTACCGTGATCGAAGAAGGAAGATCGGGGTCGAATGATAAACCAACAGACACAATGGCGGCTCCGGCGGTTCATCGCGGGGGCGTTCTTGTTGGGTGTCCTGGCTGGTCTCCCGTCACTCGACGTTCATGCGGCGCTACCGCTGGCCGACGAGGAGCTGGCACCACCGCCGGGCAGTGTCTCGACAAGCTGGGTGGGCAACTCGTTCGGCGGCGACGGCGGAGGCAATGGCTTCGGGTACTGGGTGCAAAACGGTGTTGACGAGATCGAGGTGACGCCGGACGGCACGGTGATCGCGGGAGTGGCCTGGGATGAGGCGGGCCGTTGCGTCGGGCTGTACAAGGACGGCAAGGTGAACCGAGTACTGGTGCGCAGCCCCGAGGGAACACGCGAGACGGCCTGGGGCTGGAACACGGGCAACAACGCGATCGCGGTGGACGGCCCCACGATCTACATCGCGAACACCGGCAAGCGGCTGCTGCGCTTCGCATGGACACCCGGCAATCTCGATTCGGCGCGTTACGTTGACGAGGTGGGCACCGACGCCGAGGCAGTCGGGCTGGCCGCCGGCAACGGCAGCGTCATCGTGGCGTACAAGGACGCGGTCGAGGTGCGCAAGGCCGGCGACCTGAGCGTGGACCGCAAGTTCTCTGTCCCGGAGCTTGCGGACGTGGCCGTGGCGCACGATGGCAGCGTGTGGGTCATCGCCGCCCGTGCCGTACGGCATTTCTCGATCGACGGCCGCGAGCTCGGCAAGCCGGTTCCAGAGCTCGACCGACCGGCCGCCCTGGCTTTCGACCACCGCGATCCCACCCACCTCATCATCTGCGACGACGGTGCCCGCCAGCAGGTGCTCGTCTTCGACGTGACCGATGATCCCCGGCTGGTGGCGACGTTCGGAGAGCAGGGCGGTCTCCGCGCCGGCACACCGGGTGAGGTGGTACCGAAGAAGCTCTTCGCTCTCCGCGGCGCCGGCACCGATGCGCAGGGCAACCTGTACGTGGCGATGAGCTTCGGCAATGGACCCAACGGCAACTGCTTTTTGCGGTCGTTCTCGGCGCAGGGAGCGCTGCGCTGGGGACTCGAGTCGACCGCATTCGTGGACACGTTCGGTTTCGATCCGGCGGCCGATGGAACGGTGGTGTACGGCCGCACGGCCATCTTCCACCTGGATCTGGACCGCACCGAGCCAGGCCGCGAGTGGTCGCTCCGCGGCGTGACGCTCGACCATGTCACCGATCCGGACGACGACCGTGCGCGGCATGGCTGCTCGGTCCTGGTGCGCCGGCTGGAAGGCAGGCGGTTGCTGTTCACGATTGGCCAGTACGCAGGCGGCTACCGTCTCTACACCTTCGACGAGCCGCACGGCCAGATCGCTCACGCGGTTGATCGGATCCACCCGGAAGGCGAAGCCTGGGCCTGGGACGTGGATGAAGACGGCGGCATCTGGCACGGCGACGCCCCGGGCAAGACCATTCGCTGCTATCCGTTCCAGGGCTGGAAACCTGATGGCAAGCCGCGCTACGACTGGAAGAAGCCCAGGAGCTGGCCCTGGCCGGGTGGCTGGGAGGTGATCCGCCGCGTGCAGTACGACAGGCGCACCGACTCCCTCTATATTACGGGCTACCTGGAAGACCAGCGGGTGGAGACCTGGGGCGTCATCGGTCCGTCAGCCAGGCGCTACGATGGCTGGCTAGCCGGCAAGGCGACGCTCGTGTGGACCAACCGGTCGCTGCCGCGCGACGGCAACGCCGACGCCAAGGAGGGCCCGCTTTCGCCGCAAGCGATGGACGTCGCGGGCGACTACATGTTCCTTGGCATGGTGAAGCCCACCGGCGGCAAGCAGCTCGTGCACGTGCTGCGGACTTCCGACGGCAGCCGCGTGGGCGCCTTCGCCCCTGGCCCCGCCGTCGGGGGCAACGCTGGCTGGCTCGACATGCCCTACGCGGTGCAGGCGTTCCGCCGGTCCAGCGGTGAGTACCTGGTGCTTGTCGAGGAAGATTTCCGGGGCAAGAACCTGCTCTACCGCTGGCGGCCGGAGCGGGCGGCACCATGAGGGCGGCCTTCGTGCGGTAGTCCGGGGAATGACGCGGTGGCCGAGCATGGTCGGAGTCGGGCGCCCGAGAGAGCGCCGAACTCGGTTTTCCCGGCCTGCTCACGAGGTGTAGACAACCCCCCGCGATCCGCTCAGGTTGACGTTGCCGGCTCCGTTGCCCGCGATGGTGTTGCCTTGAAGCAGGGAGCCGGCGCAGTTGCCGGTGGCGCGTAGGCCGTAGCTCTGGTTGTTCAGGATGCTATTGCCGAGGATCCTCGCAACGCGTGAGGACCGCAGCGTCACGCCGTTGCCGCTGTTGTAGCGGATGAGGTTTTGCAGAGCGGAAGACGACCCGCCAATGGTGGTCGCGGACGTTCCGGATCCCAGCGTGATGCCGCCCAGCAAATTCCCGAGGTTCCCGGTGCCCAGTGCGCTGGTGCCGATCCGGGTGTGGAAGATCACGTTGTCATGTGCCTGGCCGGCGATCTCGATGCCGTAACGGTTGTTGGCCGAGACTGTCACCTGGGGCTCGATCGATGGCTGGAAGCCTCCTATGGCGTTGTTGTGGGCGTGCCCGGTGATGAGGATGCCGTCGCCGCCGTTGGGCAAGGCGGTCTGGATCGCGGTGTTCGTGCCGACCGCCGTCTCGGTCACCTGCACTCCCGTGGCATAGCCGCCGATCTCGATGCCGTTGCCCAGGTTGCCCGAGACGACCGACGTGCGCACCACGTTGTTGCCGCCGGTGGCCGTGATCAGGATGCCGTCGCGCCGGTTCGGCGCCGAGGTCGAGAAGGCGAAGAGACCGGCGAAGGTGTTGAACGAGATGAAGCCGCTGGCCCGGTCGCGGACCTCGATACCGTTCATGGCATTGCCGGCGATGACGTTGCCCAGCGGAATCACGCCGCCGACCTGGGTATTGGCCGACGTCCCCGAGACAAGCAAGCCGTCGCCGCGGTTGGCGACGACCGTGGCGTTGTTGGCCCCGGCGCCCAGGAAATTCGCCTGGACCGTCGTGTTGTTCGAGTTGGTGATGCGCAGGCCGTTGCCGCCGTTGCCGCTGATCACGTTGTAAAAGACGAATGGGTCCTGCTGGATCCGGCAGCCGATCAGGGCATTCCCGCTGGCCCCCTGGATGGCCACGCCGTCGCACCGATTGCCCAGTGCCGCGTTCCCGTTGGCCGTGGTGCCGATGAAATTCCCGCTCAACTGGTTCTGCGTGGCCCCGCCCGTGATGAGCACCCCGGCGGCGCCATTGCCGGAGATGAGGTTGCCTTCAGGCGGCCGGACGAACACGCCGGCGGTGGGGTCGTTGCCGCCGGTCGCCTCGCCACCGATCAGGTTCCCCGCCGCGCCTTGCGTCATGAGGATGCCGCTGGCGCCATTGCCCCGGTTGAGTGTGCCACTGGCGTCCGTTCCGATGTAGTTCATGGCGATCTGATTGGAGGCTCCGCCGTAGATCCCGATGCCGTTGCCACGGTTTCCGCTGATCACGTTCGAGAGCTGAAAGCTGGCGCTCACCTGCAAGCTGGCCATGAGGCCGGCCGACACCGTGTCGGCAGCGGTCTGGCCGATCAGGTCGCCGGTGGAGGAGGCATTGATGCGAACGCCGTCCCCCAGGTTGCCAGCGGCCCGGCCATCCGGCAGGATGCCGATGTCATTGCCCTGGAGCGTGATGGAGC
Organism: uncultured Planctomycetaceae bacterium; assembly: GCA_963833985.1. GTDB lineage: Bacteria > Planctomycetota > Planctomycetia > Isosphaerales > Isosphaeraceae > Aquisphaera. The sequence goes on along the minus strand of CAWIAD010000002.1, from coordinate 1,535,350 downwards.
CGGCGTTGAGCGTGACGCCCGCGGTACCGGCGCCTACCAGGGCAAGCCCCCGCAGGACCGAGCCGCTGGAGCCGCCATTGAAGGTCAGGCCGCGGCTGCCGTGGAAGTTGATGGTCACAACGGGCACTCCGGCATATCCAGGGGCCGAGGTGCCGTCAATCATCATCCTGCCGGAGAGCGCAGGTAACGGCGTTCGGCTCACCGGGATTGTCCCCGCGACACTGAAGTCGACCGTGTTCGGCCCCGGTTGCGCGTTCGCCGCCACGATCGCCCAGCGCAGCGAGCCCGTTCCGGAATTGAGCAGGTTCGTCACCGTGAACGTAGCCAGGAGTTGCCGATCTTCCAGAACCTCCGGCACGAGCCGCTGGAGACGCCGTGATCGGGGCTTCGAGACGCGGCGCGACCTCGTCAGTGCCGCTCGCAAGTAACCGTCGCAATGGATTGACATCTGTGAACTTCCTTCGGCCTCGAAGTCATCCGGCAGGGTCTTACCCGGCGCCGCACACGATCAGCTCGTGCCACAGGCAACAGCAGGGTCCTCTCTGATCAAGCTACGACAGAATCCGCGGCAGGCAACTCGACGCGAAAGGCCCGCGGCCTGGATGTGCGGATCGGACGAGAGCGGCCTGCACGGATTGGCCGGTTTATTGACAAAACCGGGCGAGCAATCCAAAGTCTTTTCTGAGTGACAGGCTTCAGCTCGACGCCGTCCACGCGTCTGGAACTGTGCTGGGCGCGCACGCAAATCCGGAGCACCCATGAACAACCTCTACGAGCATGAACAATCCGTGGCCGTCGAGGCCGTTCGTCAGGCGGCTCGATTGTGTGTTGCCGTTCGGGCCGCGGTGAACCCCGAGGTTCTCGACAAGAAGGACAAGAGCCCGGTTACCGTGGCGGACTTCGGCAGCCAGGCGATCGTCTGCCGGGCGCTCGGGCGTGCCTTTCCGGACGACCCCATCATCGCCGAGGAAGACGCCCTGGAGTCAAGCGGCCCGAGAACGCGGCGATCCTGGACGAGGTGGTCAAACACGTGCTGGCCAGCGCGCCAGACGTCGCACCCAGGCCCGCTGCCAGTGACGTCTGCGCATGGATCGATCGGGGCGGCACCAGCGCGTATTCCCGGCGCTTCTGGACCATCGATCCGATCGACGGGACCAAGGGATTTCTCCGCAACGAGCAGTATGCCGTGGCCCTGGCCCTGATCGTCGACGGGACGATCGTCGTCGGAGCTCTGGCCTGCCCCAATCTGCCCGTTGCGCCGGACGGCGTGGAATCGGGCCGGGGTGTCATCTTCACGGCGGTCAAGGGCCAAGGCGCCACGGCCCTGGCGCTCGAGCCCGGGCGTGGGTCGGGTCCGGCATCGCTGGCGCTGCAAGTCAGCCAGAAGTCCGAGCCCGAGACGCTCCGTTTCTGTGAATCGGTCGAGTCCGGCCACAGCGCCCACGGGGACTCGGCCGCCATCGCCGATCGGCTGGGGATCACGCTGCCGCCGATCCGGATGGATAGCCAGGCGAAGTACGGGATCGTGGCCCGAGGCGAGGCCGAGATCTACCTCCGCATGCCCACCCGGGCCGATTACCGCGAGAAGATCTGGGACCACGCCGCGGGCGTCCTGATCGTGGAGGAGGCCGGAGGAACCGTGACCGACATCACGGGCCGCCCGCTGGAGTTTCAGCACGGCCGGGAACTGACGGCGAATCGCGGCGTCATCGTCGCGAGTGCCTGCTCGCACGCCCGTGTTCTGGAGGCCCTGCGTGCTCTGAGGCTCTCCTGAGCACCATTCCAGTGCCGCCGGCAAGGGCCCGGGACGATGTGCAGTCGCCCCAAAAGCGATGGCCCCTGAAAAATTGGCGGGAGAGTTTACGATTCGCGCCTTCGTTCTTATAATCAAGCTCGCGTGGAAGGTTGAACCTCGGCACTCTCCGTTCGTACTCCATGCTTGCTCATGTAACTGTCTGACATGGCGGGGTTATTCGGCTGTTCCTTCTCTCCCGGGAACCCACCCGCCCGCGTTGCCCGCTCCCCATCCGGAGCGAAGCGATTCCATAAGCCAGTCTTGCCACCAAGTCCCGCCCTGTTCCTGGAAAGGGAGCCGCGATGAAGGAAGTGTTCTGTCCCGAGCAGCGTCGGGAGCTGGCTCGCCGGGGCTTCAGCCGGCGCGATCTTGGCCGCATGGCCGCCCTGCTGGCAGCGGGCTCCGCCCTGCCCTTCTACAATGAGGCCGCGCTGGCTCAGGGGCTCTCGGCCTTACCCAAACTGCCTCCCGACGCAGTCCGCATCAACGCCAATGAGAACCCCATGGGGCCCTGCCCCGAGGCCGCCGAGGCCATTCGCCAGGTGGTCCAGCAGGGCGGGCGCTACATGTACGAACAGACCTTCGCCTTCGCCGCGCTGCTGGCCGAGATCGAGGGCGTGCCCAGAGACCACGTCGTGCCGTTCGCCGGCTCGAGCGACCCCTTGCATCGCGCGGTCCTGGCGTTCACCTCCCCCACGAAAAGCTTCGTGGTGGCCGATCCGGGGTACGAGGCCGGCGAGCGGGCCGCGCGATTCATCGGCGCCCGGACGGTGAAGGTGCCGCTCCGCAAGGACGCCTCGCATGATGTTCAGGCGATGGCCCAGGCGGACCCCGAGGCCGGGCTGATCTACGTCTGCAATCCGAACAATCCGACCGGCTCCATCACACGCAAGGAGGACATCGAGTACCTGGTGGCAAACAAGCCCAAGGGGGCGGTGATCCTGCTCGACGAGGCCTACATCCACCTCTCGCAGAACGCAGAGCCCGGCACGCCGCTGGTTGCCACGGGGAAGGATGTTTTGATCCTCAGGACCTTCTCCAAGCTCTACGGGATGGCCGGGCTGCGTGCCGGTGCGGCCCTGGCGCGGCCGGACCTGCTCGACAAGCTGAAGGGGTATGGCGCCGGGGCACTGCCGGTCACGGGGATGGTTGGCGCCATCGCCAGCCTGCGGGTCAAGGATCTGGTTCCGAAGCGCCGGAAGATCATCACCGAGGTCCGCGAGGAGACGGCGGAGTGGCTGGACAGGCAGGGCTACCCCGTCATGCCCTCGGAGGCCAACATGCTCATGATCGACGTCAAGCGGCCGGGACGGATGTTCGGCCAGGCCATGCTCAAGGAAAAAGTGGCCATCGGCCGCGTCTGGCCGTCCCTGCCCCATCATGTCCGGGTCACGATCGGCACGCGCGACGAGATGGCCAAATTCCGGGCGGCGTTCACACGGGTCATGAATGCCTGAGTCTGAGACCGCTGCGTCTTCAGAGGCCAGACCACAGCGAAGGCGGCGCGGTGGCTACGGCTGGCGTGCGCTCGCGGGTGATGCCGCGGGCGGCACCGTGGCCGCCCTGATCGCGCTGCCGTACGGTCTGGCCATGGCCCGGCTCATGGGCCTGCCGCCCGTGCTCGGCCTGTTCACCTCCATCCTCACCGCGCCGGTGACCGCCGCTCTGGGCAGGAACCCCGTGCTCATCGGCGGCACGGCCAGTGCCACGGTGCCGTTCATCGCGGCCGCGGTCGCCGCCGAGGGGCCCGCGGGCGCGGCCAAGGTCTGCCTTTCGGCGTCGGTGTTTCTGATGATCTTCTCGGTGCTCCGACTCGGCCGGCAAATGGCGCGCGTGCCACAGGTCGTGGTCTCAGGCTTCTCCTGCGGCGTGGGGGCGATGATGGTCATTCTCCAGCTCCGCACCCTGCTCGGCCTGCCCGCGAGCACCGAGGCGGCATCGGAGAACTCGCTCCGGCAACTGGGGCGCGTGCTCGGGCAGGCAGCCCTGGCTCAGCGCGAACCGCTGGTCACCGGCGGCATCGTGATCGTGGTCGCGACACTGGTGGCGAGGCGATGGCCGCGCTCGCCGTCGGTGCTGGCCGGCGTCATGCTGGCGATGGCCGCCGGCCTTTGCCTTGGCTGGCGCGGGCCCGCCGTGGGAGTGGTCCCCTTCAGCCTGCCGCCCGTGGCCGAGTTTAGCTGGAAGCGGGCCGACCTGACGCTCATCCTGCCGCCCGCCCTGGGGTTGGCCGTCGTCACCGCCGTGAACGTGCTCATCACCTCACGCGTGGTCGAGCACTTCCAGGGCCGCCATCGCGGGCTGCGCCGGCCGATGCCGACGCCGAACTGGGCGCTTATGGCATCGCCAACCTGTGCGCGGGGGCCTTCGGGGCGCCGATGAGCGTGGGAATCCCCGCGCGGAGCGTGGCCAACGTGCGCTGCGGTGGCAGCACCCGGCTGTCGATCCTGATCCACGCCCTGGTGTTGCTGGGCCTGACATGCTTTGGCGGGTCGCTGATCGCCATGATCCCCATGGCGGCCCTGGCGGGCGTGACCGTCTATGTCGGTCTCACCCTCCTGGAATGGAGCACCTGGCGCAGGCTGCCACGGATGAGGCGCGCGGAAGCCCTGACCTTCCTGGCGACGGCGCTGGCGGTGCTCGTCACCAACGCCGTGGCCGCCGTGGCCCTGGGCTGGCTGCTGCACGCCGCGGGCAACCGGCTTCAGGAATCCTCCGCCCTCCGGCCGCTTGTGGCCCGGCTTCCGTCAGGGCTGCGGAGTCAGCCCATGGAGGTGCGCAAGGCAGACTCCTGACCATCCCGCGCCGGCACGCTGAACGCCCGAGCGGGCCGATGATCTGGCGGCATTCCCGCGGAAATCAGTTGGAGCCGACCGAGCGGGCCGGCGGGATCTGCGGCACTGAACCCTGCATTCCCGGGATGCCAGCACTCGTCGGGCTTCCCTCGAGTGGGGGCGCACCCGGCAGTCGAACCTGGTCTTTCACCGGCTTATCCTTGCCGTGCAGTCCGCTGCATCCCGCAACCATGAGCAACGCCGCGGCCGCGACCGCAAGGCCGATTGTTCTCTTCATCGCTCAACTCCTCCATGAGTCTATGAATGGCGAGCAGGCCGTTCACGGCATTACCATAGCGTTTGTCCGGATTCTGGGAAGCGGAATCTGATGAGGCTTGCGGCGATCAGGCAGCCCACTGTGTCCGCATCTCGCCCCCCGCGCCCGCCCGACGGTCATACGCGAGCGCCTCGAAGTTACATAAAGGAGATGCACTATGATCATGGACTGGCGGTTTGCTGATCCCCCGGAAACGGTCGTGCTGACACTGGAGCGCATCCTGCAAGGCGTGGCACCGCTCTTACTGGTGACTCACGATGCCGAGGACGGCGGCTGGCAGTTCCTGGATGGCGAGCAGGTGTTCGAGCAGGACGGGACCACCGTGCTGCTGGGCGAGATGATCCAGTTCGATGGCTCGCTCGAGAATCTTGCCGATCTGCCCAGGGGCTGGCACGCCTGGCGCGTGTCCCCTGGCGCGCCTTGGCAGCAAGCCCCGGGTGAGCCCGCGGACGCAGGGGACCCGCCTGCCGACGAGCAGTCGCCAGGCACCGAGCCCGCCCGGAACGTGGAGATCAAGGCGCGAGTGGACGACTTCATGCGTCTCAAGTCGGCCGCGGCCGCGCTCGGCGAGGGCCCGGTGGAGTGCCTCGATCAGCAGGACGTCTTCTTCGCCGTGCCCGCGGGCCGTCTCAAGCTGCGCCGCCTGAAAGGAGCGTACGGCGAATTGATCCACTACGAGCGTCCGGATCTCGGCGGGCCCAAGGTCTCTCGCTATCTCATCGCTCCCACCACGAACCCGGAGGCGCTGGAGGCGATCCTCGCGCGGGTCTTGCCCGTGGCCGGGACCGTGACGAAGAAGCGCTGGGTCTACCGCGCGGGCCAGACGCGCATCCATCTCGACCAGGTGGAGAACCTCGGAGACTTCGTGGAGCTGGAGGTCGTGCTTCGCCCCGACCAGACCGAAGCCGAAGGAGAGGCCATCGCGCTCGACCTGATGAACCGCCTCGGCATCAGAGCGGAGCAGCTTGTGCAGGGAGCATATATTGATCTCCCGAGCCGGCAGCCGTAGAGTCGCCCACGGACCATGCCTCGCAGAGCAGGCAGACGGTTCCAACCGGAGATTCCGAGGCGAACGAGATGCGTCCGTCCACACCATGCTTGTGCCGCGACCGCCGCTCCCCTGGGCGACCACGGCCTGCTCGCTGCCAGGACAGGCCCTCCGAGCGAGACTGTCAGACCAGGGCCCTGACGAGGTGGGCTCTCGTGTAGACGACCCGGAAGCCCCGCCGCTGGGCGTTGCGCTCGGAGGTGCTGCCGGGTTGTGCTCCCTGTGCGGCAAGGTCACACCCGGACTGGCGCACGACCCGGATCCGGGCGTGGTGCAAGGCGGCGTGCACCCCCCGATTGCGAAACGGCGGAAGAGTGGCCGCACCGGCCAGGAGTGCCAGCCCCTCGTGGATGAGTGCCGCGCCGCCGCCGACCGGAACACCCTCCATGAGCGCCAGGAATGGCCTGGCGTGCTCCATGTCGAGCATCGTCCTCATCAGACTGAGGGTGTCCTCCAGTGAGCCGCCCGGTCCCACGAAATTCGGGCCCACGACCCGCGCGTACAGGTCGTGATCCTTCGACTCTATTGGACGGATGTCGATATTTGGAAGTTGAGAATCTTCAGAATCGTCATGGCCAAGGGGCAGGGCCAGGATGTCTTCAAAGCCAGCGAGCCGATAACCGCGCCCTGCCAGTCCGTCGATGAGCGAAGGGTCGGCCAGCGGGCACACCACGACTCGTGACGCATCGCCCCGGCTGAAAAAGACGGCTTCCATGCGGTCGAGGTCCGCCTCGGTCACGGGGCCGTGCAGACCGATCGCCTTGCTTTCCGTGAGCGGCGAGCCGACGCCCATAAACACGGAACGGCCGCCAGCCACGTCCTCGATCGCGACGTCCGCTGCTGGGTCACGACGGGACAGTGCACGAGCACACGCCTCGGCCGCGAACGACTCAGCCTCCTCCAGACGTCTCGCCAGGTTCAGGTCGGTGAACATCGCGTTGCTCCGCACGAGGTGGTCTCCGAAAGTATGCTACCGGCACAGCCTCGTTCGAGGTAGGTGGGTCCACGGTGAAACCGAGCATCCCTTGCCTCTTCTTGATCCGCGTCTCAGTCTCAGGTCAGGTTTCACCTTTGGCGTCGGTACCGCGGGTCGTCTGCGTGTGCTCACTTGCCGGCGTGAGCTTTGCTCCTTTTCCATCGTCCCCGGCCCGGCCGCCTGCGCTGTACGTCGAGGTACACGGCGGCGAGGATGACGACGCCCCGGAAGACGTACTGGAGCGAGAAGTGGACGCCGGCCTGGTTCAGCCCCTTGTCGAGAATGCCGATGATGATGGCTCCCAGGAACGTTCCCGGCATCGTCCCCACGCCGCCGGCGAAGCTGGTTCCCCCGACCACCACCGCGGCGATGGCGATGAGCTCGAAGTTCTGGCCCGAGCCGGGCTCCGCCGAGTAGAGCTGCGAGGCATGGATCATGCCGGCCAGGCCCGCCAGCAGCGAGCACGCGACGTACACCGCGACCTCGTTGCGGGCGATGGGAATGCCCGTGTAACGGGCCGCCTCGCGGTTGCCGCCAATCGCATAGAGGTGCTGGCCGAACCGGGTGCGGTGCAGCAGCACGGCCATGACCACGAAGACCATCAGCATCACCAGCACCGGCACGGGCAAGGCGTCCCGCACGCGCGCGTTGCCCAGCGCCAGGAAGGCATCCTGGCCGGCCGGCACGGCAATGGGCCGGCCCTCGTTGAACCGCAAGGCAAGGCCCCGCGCAATGAGCATGGTGGCCAGCGTGATGATGAACGGCGGCATGGCCGTGAGCGCTGCACAGGCGCCGTTGAAGGCCCCGAAGAGCATGGCGGCCGCCAAACCCGCCGCCACGGCGCCGGCCAGCCCAACGTGGGGAAGCAGCCAGACCGTGAGCGTACCGATCAGTGCCACCACGGCGCCCACCGAAAGATCGATGCCGCCGATCAGGATCACCAGCGTCATGCCGAAGGCGAGCACGGCGTTGATCGAGATCTGCTGGGCCAGGTCGAGCAGGTTGTCCACAGCCAGGAACCGTGGCACCCAGATCCGGAAGGCAGCCAGAAGCACCAGGATGGCGGCCAGCAGGGGGGCGGTCTGCTTCACGGTTCTCATGAGGTCTCAGCTTCGCGTAAGCTCGGCCATGACATCCTCGGCTGTCGCCTCCGAGGCAACCAGCTCGCGAGCGATGCATCCTTCCCGGTACACCGCAAGACGGTGCGACAGCCCCATCACCTCGGGCAGGTCGGAAGAGATCAGGATCACCGCCATGCCGCGGGCCACCAGGCCGCCGAGGATGGTGTACATCTCCTCGCGCGCACCCACGTCAACCCCGCGCGTCGGCTCGTCCAGGATCAAGATCCGTGGCGGGCGTTCCATCCACCGGCCCACCACGACCTTTTGCTGGTTGCCGCCGGAGAGGCTGCCGATCCCACTCTCCGGATCCGCGACCCTGATCGAAAAGCCGCGGATCGCCCGAGCCACGATCGCGGACCTCCGCTGGCGGTCCGGCCGCACCCCGTGAATCCAGTCGCGCGTCCAGGGCAAGGCCAGGTTATACGCGACGGAACCGGTCATCACCAGCCCCTGACGCTGGCGATCCTCGGGCACCAGGACCATTCCGGCCCCGCGCGCGTCCGCCGGCGAGCGGATCGTCACGGGCTGCCCCGCGACCAGGATCTCGCCGGAGTCAATCGGATCGATCCCGAACAGGGCCCGCGCCAGCTCGGTCCGCCCCGCGCCGATGAGCCCGGCGAAACCGAGCACCTCGCCCTCGCGGAGCGTGAAGCTCACATCCCGCACCCGCGCATTGCACAGCCGGCGCACTTCCAGGACCGTGGCTCCCGGGTTCCAGGGCGGGCGTGGAAAATGCTCGCGGATGTCGCGGCCCACCATCCACCGCACCAGGGTACGCGCATCCATCTCGCCTCCTGTCTGGCTGCCGGCGTTCTTGCCGTCCCGGAGCACGGTGATGCGATCGGCAAGCTGCCGCACCTCCTCGAGCCGGTGCGAGATGTAGATGATGCCCACTCCCTGGTCGCGGAGCCGGCGGAGCGTGCGGAAGAGCGCCGCGGTTTCCACGTCCGAGAGCGAGGACGTCGGCTCGTCCAGGATGAGGATGCGCGAACGCACGCCCAGCGCACGGGCAATCTCCACCATCTGCCGGCGCGCCGTGCTCAGCGATTCCACCAGGTCGGCGGGCGATCCGATCTCCGGCAGGCCGAGCCGGTCGATCAGCCCCTGCGCCTCGGCAAGCAGGCGCCGCCGGTCCAGCAGGCCGAACCGGACGGGCTCGCGGCCGAGGCAGAGGTTCTCGGCCACCGACAAATTGGGAGCCAACGAGTGCTCCTGATGAATGACACGGATGCCCAGCCGCTCGGCATCGGCAACCCGGCGAATCTCCACCGGCGTGCCGTCCAGCTCGATCGTCCCGGAATCCGGCCGCACCAGCCCGGCGAGGATGTTGATGAGCGTCGACTTGCCCGCGCCATTCTCACCCAGGAGGGCGTGGATCTCACCGCCGCGAAGCGTGAAATCGACGCCGCCAAGCGCTCGCACGCCGCCGAACTGTTTCGTCAATCCGCGCAGCACGAGGAGCATGCCGGCGCCGGTACCACCCTGGGACATGGACTCACGGGCTCTGGGTTTGAAGGAACTCGTCGGCATTCTCGCGCGTGATCAGCCGGACGGGAATCTTGATGTCCTTGGGCACGGGCTTGCCATCCAGGTATTCATACATCGTTTCGGCCGCTACCTGGCCGATCTGCCTGGGAAACTGCGCCGAGGTGGAATGCAGCTTGCCGGCCTTGATGGCCGCGGCCGCCTCCCGCGAGCCATCCACGGTGACGACGGTCACCTTGCCGAGCTTGCCGGCCGACTCGATCGCCGAGATCGCACCCAGGGCGCTGGGGTCGTTGATCGTGAACGCGGCGTCCAGGTCCGGGAACCGGCCCAGCAGGTCGCGCATCACGGGCCGCCCGGTCTCCACGGTCCCCGTGACCTCCTGGGTGTCCAGGATGGCCATCTCCGGGTGCTGGGCGACGACCTGCTTGAACCCGTCGACCCGGTCGATACAGGCCTTGTTGATCGAGTGGTGCAGGATCACCATGTGGGCCCTGGGGTTGACCTTCGCGAGCGCCTCGGCCGCCAGCCGGCCGGCCTCGATGTTGTCCGAAGCCACCTGGCAGAACACCAGCTCTGGATCGCTCACGGGTGCATCCACGATGATCACCGGCACCTTCTTCCGCCTCGCCTCGATCAGGCTACCGCGCACCCCTTCCCAGTTCACCGGGTTGACGAAGAGCGCCGTGGGCTGCTGCTGAAGCAGATCGGAGATGTCGTTCTTCTGCTTCAGGCTGTTGAACTGGGCATCGAGCGTGACAAGCCGGTCGCCGTGCGCCTCGACCCCTTTCTTGAGCCCCTGCTCCAGGTCGATGAAGAACGGGTTGTTCATCGTCTGGGCCGTGAACCCGAAGAGCCGGCCCGAGCCTCCAGGCTTCGACCCTGGCGTCCCCGCCGCCGAACCCGGTTGCGCTCCATCCCCGCAGCCGGACAGGGCGACCAGTACAATCGCTGCGGCGCGGCAAAACTTCTTAGGCAATGATATCTTCATGCTTGAAATGAACGGTCGAGGTCCGGGTTGTCGGATGATCCGCCAGTTGGTTACCGCATCATTATGGGACCGCCGCGCCGCGCACTCAACGGAGTAGGACCCCGCCCTCCGGCGGCTGCCTCGGTCAGGTCCTCGCGATGTTCCGCGTCGCGGCAGGTCCAGCCATTCCGGCGTGAGCACCAGGCCGAGTGCACGGACCCCGCCGAACACGCGGACGAAGTCCGGCGCAATCCTCCGGAAGTCCCATCGATGGCACCTCGTACCGCGGCGAATGCCGGGCCTGGACGGCCTATCACCGCGTGCATTCCACGCCTGCTCGACGCCCGCTCGGGAAACTTCGAGCCGCATCCGGTGCACGCCAGCGGGAGCCACCCAGCCACTCGGCCGGCAAACCGCCCTGCTTCCGCTCGGGTCGTCCGGTGTCGTCACACCGTGCACGGCCGGTGTCCTCTCAGAATTGGGTTCGTTCCCGGGCCCGCCCAGGCGAAGCCATCGGACGTTACTCCTTGCACAGATGTCATTTAGGTTTGTATTTCCCGTTGGCTTCGTTCCATGACCTGTGCATGCGGAACTCATCCTTGCGCTCCGGGTGGGGATGCTTCGGCGAAGCGCTGCGTCGTCTGCGGAAGACCCTGGCAACGTGCTGGAAGGGCGGGACATCGCTGACTCCATGGAGCCGTCCCACGGCCCTGGAGCGCTGCGCCGGCAGGAAGGGCCGCGCCGGTTTGGTACGGCCGCGCCGGTTGGAGCGGCCGCGCCGTTCCTCTGGCTCGACCTCCCAGCCGCATCACTGCCCCGCGACGGGTCCATTTTGGGTTCGTTCCTGGGCCCACTCAGGCGAAGCCATCGGACCTTAATCATTTCGCATAAAGGCTTTAAGTTTGCATTTTCGATTGGGTTCGATCCCCGACTTGTGCGCTGTAAAACTCCTGCGGACCGCCTCAACCGCCTGGTCAACGAGGGGAGCCGTGCGCCGCCGGCCCGGCGCTGGTCCAATCCATCCACCGCATTGTCAAAGAGCCGTAGGGCACGCTCTGCCTGCGGGCCGATGCGTACGCGGCCTGCCAGAGCACCCGCGGCCTGGTTCCGCAGGGCACGCTCTCCTTGCCTGCCAAGGCCAATCCGGGATGCCATCGCAGGCTCTCCCGTCCTACTCAGTCTACGGCGGAAATGCCGGCGATCGTGCGAATTCGCCGCCGATGGACCTCCTCCCGCCAACACCGGGCCTCTTGCCACTGGCGCACCCGCCAGGCCAGACCGCGTAGCCACCTGCCCGATCACCCCGAAGTCCGCGCCGGACAGCCACCTGCCCGATCACCCCGAAGTGAGTGAGCACCCTGGTGCAGGTGGCGGATGGCCTCGGACGCCCGCACTCCGGGGTGCGGGCCGGAATGCCACGTGCGCGTGCGCCCTGGCGTCCGCGGCGCATGGCCACCTGCGCGTGCGCCCTGGCGTCCGCGGCGCATGGCCACCTGCGTCAGCACGTGGTTTTCACGGGCGCAGCCCCCAACCTCGGGCGTGAGCCCGACCAGCACCGCGCCGCATCACGCTCATCACCTCACCTCGCACCCGCCCAGGTTCGCCAGATGATGCCGCCCCAGCCGCCCCGCAATCTCCCTCAGCCGCTCCCGGCTCGCCGCGAAGAACCGCCCCAGCAGCCGGCCCCCGGCCAGCTTCAGCAGCCGCGCCTGCCAGCTCTCGGCATTGCTCCCCAGCCGCTCCAGGATCCCGGTCAGTTCGGTCGAGATCGCCGCCTTCCCCTCGCGATACAGCCGCCCGGTGTACTCTACCAGCAGCAGATAGCTGCCCAGCGAGAACCCCTCGACCATCCCTTCGCGACCGCGACCGGAGTCCGAGTCCGAGTCAAGCCCCCGTCGGTCCTCGATCGGGCACAGCCACAGCCCCTCCTCCAGCCCCTCCGCCGCCTGCGACCCCGCCACGCTGCCGGCCTCGGCGGCCTTCAGGTCCTCGGCTCGACCCTGGTCCCGGACATGCTCGACGCGTTCCTTGATCGACGTGTGGGCGCTCGCCTCGGGCACCTCAGCGATGCCCGCCGCCACCGGGTTCAGATCGATGTAGGCACACGTCGCCAGCAGTGATTCCTCATCGAGGATCGCCACGCTTTTGAACCGCCCCTCGAAGAACGCCCCGCGCGTGTCGTCCTCGCGGTTGGCCATCCGTGACAGCGGCTCCTTCAGGCACTTCATGAACCAGCTCAGGCTCTGTAACCGCTGGCGTGCGGTGGCCACCCACTTCACGTCTTTCAGCCGTTCCTTGACCCAAGCCTCCGAGACCGGCAGTGCCTTTCGAGCCTTGTCGCGGGGCGGAAAAAGCCTCCCCCAGCGCCGCACGATGTCCTCATCCGCCCACCCCGCCGCCACATCGGGGTCGAGCCGCACCAGCAGATGCAGATGGTTATCGAGGATGGCGAACCCGCCCACCGCCACGGAGAAGATCTCCGCAAGTTCCTGCAAGCGCCGTTCGATCCATTCCTTGCGGTCGATCCCGCCCTCCCCCAGCAGAAACGCCCGCCGCACGCACCGCGTGATGCAGTGATACCAGCGAGTAACCGATGGATCCACCAGATGCGCACGGGCAATCGTCATGCACGGACCTCCCAGCAAGATCCGCACAATCTACCAGATCGGTCTGGCCAGGGCAAGCCTGCGTTGCCTGTCCTCTTCTGTCTTCATTGCTACTCACGCCACTGTTCCGGCTGTGTGAGCACTGCGAGAATGTCTGGATCATCGCTTGTTTGCCCTATCGAATGGCTCGGGGCTCAGGAGCGTGAAAGCTTGCCCCTCGGTCGATATCCTGCTGATCAGCGGGCTGCACGCGAACGAGCGCTGCGCCCCGCTGCTCGCGCGCGAAGTCTACCGGATGCTGCGCCAGGGCGCGTTCGGGGTATGCCTGGTCGAGATCCCTTTCGCGCACACGCTCCTGGCTCTCCTGGACGATCCCGCGGCCGCGTTGCCGGTCTACTCGCTGCCGGCGGGTATGCGGCGTCTCGACATGGATCTGGATGCGCTCGACCTGGAGCTTCGGCGGCGTTATCCCGGAGCACTGGCTTTCGAGTTTCACAACGCCGAGGACACGCACCCGATGCTGGGCATCGAGCCGGCCAGGCCGGTCAGCGAATACGAGATCGGCACCATCGGCCCGGTCCTTGAGCGGTCGTACGAGATTGGCACCTGGCGCAACATCGATCCGGACGGTCGGCCCGGCAAGTTCCTGATCGAGTTGCCGGCGTGCTATGTGCCGGTAAGCCCCGGTGAACTGGAGCGGCGTCGCGAGCACCTGGCGCGGCTGCTGGCGGCCGGATACGAGTTTGACCCGAACTGGCTCCATTACCTGGAGCGCGTCACCGACGTGGAGGCAAGCCGCCGCCGGGGTTACCTGGACAGCAGCCTGGCCGCGAAGGTGGCGCAATGGATCATGAACCAGCACTCGAGCTGCGGCGTCACCCTGGAGGCACGGCAGGCTCCGGGCCAGCGGGGTCTGGTTGCGGATGGAGTGTCCGGGGGGACGCGCCGCTCTCGCGGATCTCGATGAACTGGTCGGCGGCGAGGTTCTCGAATGTCTGAGACGTTCCGCTGTCCGGCCAGTGGACGGTCAGACGCGCCACGGAGGCCGCTTCGCGCAGGCCGATGGTCTCGACGAGCGTGTTGCCGCCGAAGCTGCCGTTGCTGCCGATCATCCGGTGGATCGACCGCGAGGCGCCCTCTGGCCCCACCAGATCGGCCCGGATGCGTGCGCCCAGAGCCGACCGGTTGGAGCGCGTGCCCACGAGTTTCACCTTCAGCCAGTGCCTTCCGTGACCAGGGTCCCGGAGATACTGGCGGATTCCGCGGCATCCTCGAACTTGCCGTCGCCGCGGTTGTGGTAAAGGCGGCAGTGATTGCGCGGATCGGGTTCGCCCGGCGACGGCTGTCCGGTCCTGGGGTCCAGCGCGGGCAAGCACTCCCCGCAAGAACAGCACGTCGGGCCGGCCATCATTGTCATAGTCTCCGCGCGCCACGTTCAGGGCGTATACCTGCTCGACCAGCCCTCTGTTCTCCGAGCGGTCTTCAAATTGGCCGTCGCCCCTGTTGAGGTGGAGCGAGGCCCCATGCTCGGGACGCAAGGCGCGTGGAGCACAGCGCAGCCGCGGCGCGATGGCGAGGCCGGTCACCAGGGCGGTGAACGAAACACAGCCAGGGCAGACTCGCGGGCATGGCCGGCAGAGCGCGGGTCGGAGAGCCGCCGCTCCCTCGCAGACCGAGACCGGGGGGCAGGCCTTCCTGCCTGCCGGAGCGGGCCTGCCCTGGCAGACAGGAATGTCGGCAGCCAGGAATGTCTGCCCCCCCTTTCCAAAACTCGGGAACTGCCTGCAACCCGTCAGAGAACCGCCCTAGGACCCGGACCTGGCAGCCGGCGGAAGGCCCGCGCCAGTGCGGGGCCGGGGCCCTGGGGGGCCTTCGGCTTGGCGATGGCGATTCCCAGGCCAATTTCCTGGGCCGCGTCGTAGGCCAGCACGGCGTTGCGGTGCAGGGTGCCATAGTCGGCGGAGAGCAGCATCGTCTTGCGGCCCGTCTTCTCGCGGGCGCGGCGCAGCAGCTCGACCAGGGTCTCGCGGACCGGCTCGATCGGCTCCCGATCCAGCTTCATGGCCCCGCGGTCGTCAATCTCGACCAGGATGAAGTCGTCCTTGAGCTCGTCGAGCGTGCGCGACCGGCCCTGGGCCACCGCGCCGGAGGGGGTTTCGCCGGAAGGCTTGGGGATCTCCAGCGTCTTGTAGAGGACTGTGGTGGCGGTGACCATGAAGAAGAGCACAAGCTGAAAGGCCACATCCACCATGGGCGCGAGGTCGAGCTCCTCGATCTTCTGAGTCGCGGATCGGGTGAGCGAGAACCCGGACTCGGATGCTTCCTCGTCCGCGTGGGGATCGCCGCTACCGTCGCGATCGTGCGAGCGGACCACGGGCAGGGCGAGATGGCTTGATCGGCCCTCGCCGCGCTGGTCCATGCGGAGATCGTGGTCGCTGGGCTCCCAGTCGCGGCGCGCTGCGCGTGCGTCCGCAGGATCGAGATGTTCCGGCTGGGGATCGCCGTGGCTCGCGGGTCCGGCCGGCCGAGCGGCCGGAGGTTTGCCAGGCACGACGTTGCGGCCGGCGTGCGGACCCGGCTCCGGCTCCGGCTCCGGGCTCTCGTCCTCGGCCAGGATCTCAATATCACTCTGAGCTTCGATCACGCGCAGGTCGTCGTCCTCGTCGTCATCCTCATCGTCCTCATCGTCCTCGGCCCAGGCCCAGGCGGGTGCTGCAATGGCGGGTGGAAGCTGAACCGGGGGGTGTCCCGAAGCCCGTAGTGGGTGCGGTGGCGGCTCGAGAGCCGGTTCGGGATCGGGAAGGTCGATGATGGGAAAGGCGACGTCGGAGCCCGGCGCGGCGGGCAGTTCGGTGAGCCTGTGTCTTGGCGGCTCGGGGACCGCTTGCTCCAGGTCGGGCTGAATCTCCTCGAAGTCCGGGAGCCGCTCTGCCACGGGCCTGGCCGGGGCCGGAGGCGCCTGAGCGGGTTGCTCCGGCGGCGTGGCGGGCGGCGCCGCGGGGGGGGCCAGCAGCTCCGGAATGTCGGCGATACGCGCCCAGGGGACCGAGGTGCCCGCGGGGCGGACGAGATCGTCATCGCGCAGTTCGCCCCGCGCCATGGCCTGGCGGATGTCCTCCGTACTTTGCTCGCGCACGAGCTCCAGGCGGTCGGCGTGAAAGATGTCCCAGCGCGCCACAGCAAGCAGACCCTCAACTCAAGAAAGATCCGGCAGCGTCATTTTGCACCCATCGGCTCTTGCACGCCGATGTGGACCGTGATTCCCTCGACCTCGCTCAGCGCCGCCGACACCTTGACCACCTCTCCGTGAGGCACGTCGCCGTCCGCCTGGAGGATGACCTTGCGGCGGTTGTCGCGGACGCCGTCGGCCACAGCTTTCCTGGCCTGGTCGAGCGTCACGACAGCGCCTTCACCATGCCCCAGCAGGAGTTGCGGCTCTGCGCCGGGCGCACCGGGTTTCAGCAAGGTGAGGATGGTGGCCATCGATTCCTGGATGCCCACCCCGTGCCGTGCCGGCGGCACATCCACCTTCTCGCCGCCGGTCATCTGAACGGAGAAGAGCATGAAGGTCATGAGCTGGAACACGACATCGACCATCGGCGTCATGTCGATGTGTTCGTCGCGATCATCGGTGGCTTCGCGTCGGAGCAGCATGGCGATTCACGGACCGGGCAGGGACCTTGGGTTTCTGAAAGACGGGCCGAGCGCCGGTAGCCGCCGGCGCAGCGGTGAGAGCTGCCCTGGATCAGGGCCTCTGTGCTCCCGCCCGGGCGGCGACCGGTTCCGGCCGGAGACCGCGGGCAACCGGCGCCGGGCCGGAAGCTTCCAGTGACTCGAGAATCTCGAGAATCTCCTGGAGCTGCCCCTCCGTGCGGTCCCTCAGCCTTCGCAGCCGCGCGTGGAAGTCGTTGCCGATGAGCATCATCGGGTTGGCGATGAGCAGGCCGGCGCCCGTCGCCCAGAGCGCGAGGCTGATGTCCGAGGCCAGCGCGCGCGGGTTGACCTGCTCGGCGCCGCCGATGCGATTGAATGCGGCGATCATGCTGGCCACCGTGCCCAGAAGGCCCAGCAAGGGCCCCATGCGGACAATGGTGGAGATCGACGCGAGCCGGTTCTCCATGCCCGCGATCACCTCCGTATGGAACTCGGTGACCAGCAGTTGCTTGATCTTCGCCAGCCCCTTGTCGCGATTCCGCAACGCCACGGCAATGAGTTGTGCAAGCGCCTTGTGCCAGTACAGCGGGCTCTGGCAAACGCTCAGCGCCGCATCGAACTTGCGCGCCTGGCAGAGCTCCTGGACCTGCTGGATGAGCTGCTCCGGGTTCTTCAATGTTTTCTTGCTGAGCATGCGATAAAGCAGGATCGCGTTGTAAACTCCCCACACCGCCAGGAAACCGAGGGCCATGTAGACGATATTACCGAACGTATCGATGATCTTGATAACATTCATGCCTTCATGGTCCCCTCAATCGGGTGAGCGAGCCGTCGGAACCTGGCCGGCTTCGGGGGCGGCCGTTCCGTCCGTGCGACACAAAGAGTTGCCGGAGCAAAGGAAAGTGTATTGTGACGCGAGGGTCGGGGCGCTCGCAAGAGAGCTAACGGGAAACGGGGCGCGCGTCCCACCTGAAGACGATTTTCAGTGGTCGGAGGTTGGCCGGAACGCGCCGCGAGGCCGATGAGCAAGGGCGGCGCACCGGTTCGCTGAATCCGTCGCGGGGCGAACAAGCGCCCGCGGAGTTCCGTCTGGCGTCGGTGGAGGTGTCTGTAAAGTGGATTGAGTCATGGAATGGTGAAGGCACGCAATTGCGTCGTCGGGGAGACGCTCGAGCTGCCCCGGAGGGGTTTCTGCGACGGCGGAATGGGACCAGATCCTTGAGGGCCGGGATGCCGGGGTCTGGCCGGGAAAGCGGTGGAGTGGGTTGCCGGCGTACTCCAAACTCTTGCCAGGCTTGATCTCGCGCGTGAGAATGGTAGAAGTCCCGTCGCCTTGGGCGGCACCCGGCATCGTTTTTTCGAAAGATCGTCGTTCCTTCGAGTGTTCCCATGCCGCGCACCGTTCTGATCGTCGACGATGAGCGCGACACCAACGATATCCTGGCCAGTCTCGTTCGGGTCCGTGACTTCGAACCGATCCAGCTTTACTCCGGTGCGCAGGTGTGGCCTGCCGTTTCGGCGCAGAAGCCGGATTTGATCCTGCTGGATCTGATGCTTCCCGATATCGACGGCTTCGCCATCTGCGATCAGCTCAAGCGGAACCGCGAGACGAACCTGATCCCCATCGTCATGGTCACCGCACTCCAGGATGACCAGCATCGCGCCGCGGGGGTACGAGTAGGAGCCAACGGATACCTGCGCAAGCCGTTCACACCGGAGAGGCTGTACGAGGAGATCGACAAGGCGCTGGAGTGGCACGAGGAACATCTCAAGCGGGGAACGCACGGCGAGATCAACTTCGATATCCGTAGCGAGCTGAGCTATCTCCAGCAGGCACACGACATGCTCGCCGACCTGTTCGCCCACACTCCGCTGACGGACCGCCAGATCAAGGACCTCAAGCAAACCATCATGGAGATGGGGGGGAACGCCATCGAGTGGGGGCACCGCAAGAATCCCGACCTGTTGCTGCGGATCACCTACCGCATCGATCCGGAAAAGGTGACGCTGATCATCAAGGACCAGGGCCCCGGCTTCAACCCTCGCAATTTGCCGCACGCCGCAAGTGATGAGGACCCGATCGGCCACATCGAGCTCCGCAACGAACTCGGCCTGCGCGAGGGAGGCTTCGGCATCATGCTGGCGCGCGGCCTCGTCGATGAGTTTCGCTACAACGACCGGGGCAACGAGGTCACGCTCATCAAACGCTTCGACCGGGCCTACGTCGACCCCCACTGAGAGTTCTCGATCCACGCCCGAATTCAGCCCGCGGCGGACCAGCGTGCATCCGTTGTCCCCGGCTCGGGTCGCAGCGCCTGCTCCGGGAACCTTCGGGCCCGGCGGCTTCCACCCGCGATGACCCGCCAGCGCATGGTGCCGGCGGAGCGATTCTCGGGTCGGCGCTGCGCCAGAGCGTGGTGGCAACGGGGATGCCGCGCTCGAGCGCTACGGATTTCGTTTTCCATCCCGGTCTGGTGGACGTGTCCTAACCTTCTGGAGGTCGGGATCCCCCCGGCGCGGAGCGAAGAGTCTCGGTGGCGCTCGGGGAACGTCCGGTCCGGGAACGACCCTGCATGAAGGAAAAAAGTACTCCGGGCGTCGCCATGAAGCGGCGGCTGGCCGTTCGCATGGTTTTCCTGCTGGTGGCGACGCTGGTCGGTGGACTACTGTTCGTCTTCCACGTTCGCGATGCGGAGAACCGGCGCATGCGCAGAGACCTGCAACGGCTCGCCGAATCACTGGCCATCATGGTGGGCCCGGAGTCGATCACGCATATCGACGACCGGCCGGCCGGCGCGGGGACAGTCGAATCGGGACGGATTGCCGACCTGTTCCGGACGGTCCGGTCGATCTACCAGGGCTACTGCCGGTTATCGATCCTGGAGCGCAGGGGGAAGCAAGTCGCTTGCTTGCTGAGCTCGGATGATGAGCCAGGAAGACCAGTCATGGCGGGGTTCGAACGCGAGCATCCCGAGGAGGTGCTGTCGCTGTTCAACATCAACACCAGCCTGGCGGAAGGGCCCGAGAGCGGACCGGACTCGAGCGCCAGCCGCTTTCTGGCCTTCGCGCCGATCCGCGGTACCGGCAAGGCCGACACGATGGTCTGCGTGGAAATGGACATGCCCTTCGGCCTCGATGGAGTCGCCAGCGAACAGCGCCTGGCTGTGGGCATCGTGGCGCTCAGCATGGCGGGAATTCTGCTGCTCTGGTGGCAGCTCCGCCGCGACGCCCGCAGCGCCGACCAGATCCGTGCATCGGAGGAGAAGTTCCGCGGCATCACCCAGGCCGCTCTGCATCCGATCGTCGTGACCGATGACGGGGGCCGGATCACCTACTGGAACGATGCGGCCGAGCGGACCTTCGGCTACCAGCGCGAGGAGGTGCTCGACCAGCCGCTCCTCGGACGCCTCATTCCCGTTCAGATGCAGGAGGACTACCGCAGGGCCTTGCCGACGCTCACGGGCCAGACTCAGGGGCCCGGCCCTGGCAAGATCATCGAGCTGGCGGCAATCCGCAAGAATGGCGAGGAGTTTCCGGTCGAGCTGCGGATCTCCGCGTTCCGGCTGGCGGACCGCTGGCATGCCGTCGGCATGATGAGCGACCTGAGCTCGCGGAAATGGTACGAGGCCGAGCTCCAGGAGCGTGCGCGGCTGGCACAGATGCTGGCCGAGATCGGCAGCGTGCTGACCCGCGAAGGTTCCATCGAAGCCACACTCCAGGGCTGCATGACGGTCCTCTCCCAGAAGCTCGAGGCCCTGGCGCAGGTCTGGCTGGTGGATCCGGAGAGCCGCGAGGCGAGGTTGCAGGCCGGCGTGGGGCCGGACGAGGACCGTGACGAGATGCGCGAGGCGGTGATCCTCTCGCATGTTGCACGCACGCTCGAGTGGTCGATCCTGGAGGAAGGTATCCTTGATGCGGCGTGCGACCAGCCGCCCGGCTCGGAAGTCGAACCAGCCGCCATTGCCGGGTTTCCGCTCGCCCACGGCTCCGCCCTGGAAGGGGTTCTCACGGTCACCACGCGCCAGGTGCTGTCCGCAGCAGCCGTCACGGCGCTCCAGACCATCGCCGATGAGGTGGCCCTGGGGATCGCACGGTTGCGGCTGATCGACACGCTCGGCACCGCCCGGCAGGTCGCCGAGGCGGCCAACCGGGCCAAGAGCGAGTTTCTGGCCAACATGAGCCACGAAATTCGCACGCCGATGAACGGCGTGATCGGCATGACCGAACTCGTGCTCGATACCGAGCTCACCGCGCGACAGCGCGAGTACCTGGAGATCGTCAAGAACTCGGCCGAGTCGCTGCTCACGGTCATCAACGACATCCTCGACTTCTCCAGGGTCGAGGCGGGCAAACTGGTGCTTGACCCGGTTCCCTTCGGCTTACGTGAGACGGTGGAAGGGACAATGCGGACGCTCGCGGAGCGGGCCCACGGCAAGGGGCTGGAGCTCGCCTGCCGGATTGCTCCTGAGGTGCCCGATGGTCTGATCGGTGATGCCAACCGGCTGAGGCAGGTGCTCATCAACCTGGTCGGCAACGCGATCAAGTTCACCGATCGGGGCGAGGTGCTGGTGACCGTGGAATGCCACCCTGAGCCGGCGGACCAGGACAGGGCAACTCTTGCGTTCACGGTAAGCGACACCGGAGTCGGTATTCCCCAGGACCGGCTGACCGTGATCTTTGAACCCTTCGAGCAGGCCGATGGATCGACGACCCGGCGCTACGGTGGCACGGGACTGGGACTGGCGATTTCCAGCCACCTGATCGCGCTCATGGGAGGCCGGATCGGAGTAGAGAGCCAGATCGGCAGGGGGAGCACGTTCCGGTTCACCGTCTGCCTGGAACAGAGCCGGGAACGATCCGGCCCGATGGCGGGCCACGCAACCCGGCAGCTTGCCGGACTGCTGGTGTTGATCGCCGATGACAACGCCACCAACCGGCGAATCCTCGAGGAAGTGCTCGTTTCCTGGGGCATGGTACCGACGGTCGTCGCCAGCGGCCCGGCCGCTCTTCGTGCCCTCAAGGCCGAGACGGCCAGCGGCCGGGACCGGCGGTTCGCGGCCGTGCTGCTCGATTACATGATGCCCGAGATGGATGGCCTGGAGCTGGCACGGCAGATCCGCGAAGACCGCGATTTCGGCGACACGCCCCTGATCGTGCTGACTTCCGGTGGTGACCTGAGCATCGATCATCCCTTGCGGGCCATGGGAATCCACGCGATCCTCACCAAGCCGGTTCGCCAGGCGGACCTCTGCCGCTTCCTGGTGGAGATGATCGGTGACAGGGTCAGCACGATCCCGCAACCGCAGCCCGTGGATCCGCCGCTCGCGGCGAGCGAGCGAGCCGTCCCGCCTGGCGCGCTCCAGGGGGACGGGGATGCCCTCAACTTGTGCGTCTTGCTTGCCGAGGACAACCCGGTCAACCAGAAGGTGGTCTCCACGATGCTCCAGCGACGCGGCCACGCCGTGGTCGTGGTGGAAAATGGCCGTCAGGCTGTGGCCTGCTACCAGCAACAGTCGTTCGACCTGGTGCTCATGGACATCCAGATGCCCGAGGTCGACGGCTTCGAGGCCCTGGCATCGATTCGCGCATGGCGGAGCGAGTCCCCGGATCGCCCGCACACGCCGGTCATCGCGCTGACGGCGCATGCGATGCGGGGCGATCAGGAGCGATGCCTGGAGGCCGGCTTCGACGGCTACCTCTCCAAGCCCGTCCGCTCCGCTGATCTCGACGCGGCCGTCGCGGCCGTCCTCGGGCGCCGGCCCCAGCGCCCGAAAGCCTCCCCCACGGTCCCGTTCGACCGCTCGTTCGCCCTGGAACAGGTCGGCGGCGATGAGTGCCTGCTGCGCGATCTGATCACGCTTTTCCTGGACCGCGCGCCCGAGCAACTGCATCGCGTCGAGGAGAGCAGCGCGTGCGGCGACGGTCTCGCCACGGCGCGGCTGGCACACGTCCTGAAAGGATCGGTCAGTCATTTTCTTGTGCCGGAAGCCCTCGTGCCGTGGAACGAGCTGGAGCGCACCAGCAAGGCGGACCAGATGGACGAAGCCCGGAAGCACCTTGCTGCCGTCAAATCGTTGACCGAGAGCCTTTGCGCAGCGCTTTCGGAAACGCTCCACAGACCCCACGGTGCAGTCCTGGCGCAATCCACGCGGCTCGACGACGCGCTGTCCGGAATGATCAACCCCACCGAGTGCACACCATGAGCATGTCTGCCGAGGCTCTTGCCAGTAGCGATGCCCGCTCCGGCACCCCCAGCGCAATCGCCGAGGTGCTGGTCGTGGACGACAACCCCATCGATCGGCTGCGGGCCGGCCGGCTCGTCGACCAGAATTCCCGCTGCCGGGCCATTTACGCCGAGGATGGCGCCGGTGCGCTGGCGCGGCTGGCTGATCACACCGTCTCGGTGGTCTTGACCGATCTTCAGATGGAAGGGATGGAAGGCCTGGAACTCGTCCGGGCCATCCGTGAGCACCACCCTGAAATTCCCGTGATCGTCATGACCGGACATGGCAGTGAGGATGCGGCCGTGGAGGCGCTTCGGGTGGGAGCCACCGACTACCTGCCCAAGCACAGGCTTGCCCAGGACCTGCGCGCGATCCTGGCGCGCGCCTGCGCACGGCGTCCGCCGGAAACTGGAAGCGAAAATGCCTGCAAACGCTGGTGCTGCGCGAATCGCGATTCGAGCTGGGCAACGATCCGGACGTCATTCCCGCACTTCTGGAGTTCCTTCAGGACGAGATGACCCAGCTTGATCGCTGGGACTCCGCCGAGCTCATGCGCATCACCATCGCGCTGGACGAGGCCTTGCGAAACGCACTTTTTCACGGCAACCTCGAGCTCTGCTCGGAGCTGCGTGAGGAAGACGACCGGCGCTACCACGAACTGGGGCGGCAGAGGGCCGCGGAGGCTGCCTATCGAGACCGCCGCATCCGGATGGTGATCAGCCACGAACCCGACCGCTCGCGGTTCGTGATTCGCGACGACGGGCCGGGCTTCAATACATCAGGAGCCCTCAGGCCCATCGAGCCCGAGGACCTGCTGAAGTGCAGTGGCCGGGGTCTGCTGCTGATGAAGTCGTTCATGGATTCCCTGGCGTTCAATCCCGCGGGCAACGAGGTCACGCTGATCAAGCGAAGTGCCGTTGCAGCGTCGCTCGGCATGGGGGTGAAGGGGGACGGCTGGTTGAGCAACGGCCGCGCGCCGGCCTCCGCCCCTGTGACGGCCCCGGCCCTCCCGAGCGTTCCTTCCCGCACGCGGGGAGATGGAGCGTCCGAACCAGGCACCGGGCGAACCGAGGCACCGGGACAGGCCGTACCGATCGCCAAGGAAACGTTCCCCCTGGAGTTCAGTTTCTACAAGCGACTGCTCGATCAACTGCACGACGCGGTGTACTACGCGGACAGCCGGCGGACCATTCTCTTCTGGAACCAGGCAGCCGAAAGACTGACTGGCTACTCGCAGGCCGAGGTGCTTGGCCGGCAGTGCTTCGACGGGCTACTGGACCATGCCGCCGTGTTCGGCTGCACGCTCTGCAACCGGGAGTGCCCTTTGGAACTCTCGATGCGGCAGGACCGCCCGGTTCACAAACGACTTTTTCTGCGGCACAAGGATGGACGGCGAATCTCGGTGGACACCCGCATCATGCCTGTCCGCGGAGACGATGGAACGGTGGTCGGCGGCGTTGCCGTCTTCTCGGACGCGACCACCAGCGTGGTCGTCGAGAGTGCGTTTCGGCAGGTACGGGAAGCCGCTGACCGCGATCCGCTGACCAGCCTGGCCAACCGGCGCTACCTTGACCGCATGCTGGCGCACTACCTGGACAAACTGGCCGAATCATCCCAGCCATGCTCCCTGATCATGGCCGACCTGGATCACTTCAAACAGGTCAACGATACCTGGGGGCATGTCGTCGGCGACCAGGCCCTGACCCGGTTTGCGGACGTTCTTCAGAACCAGTGCCGGTCGCTGGACCTCGTGGCCCGATTCGGCGGCGAGGAATTCGTCGTGCTCCTGCCCGGCTTGACCCTGGAGACGGCCGAGCTGATTGCCGAGCGACTCAGAAAAAGCGCCGCCGTGGCGACTCCCGAGCAACTCGGCGAGCGCAGGCTCACCGCCAGCTTTGGGGTGACCGAGGCAGCACGCGGGGAGTCTGCCGAACAGGTTCTCAACCGGGCCGACACCGCACTCTACCGGGCGAAGGCGCTGGGGCGTAATCGGGTCGAAATTGAACCGCACCCGGGCGCCCCGTGCCTCTTGCGGTGATGAGCCGGCTGAACTCAGGCGTGCGGGGACTCACTTCCCGGAACCGCGTGCTCCGGCAGCAGCCTGCGGCTGGCTCGCGGCACGACTCTCCGCACGGGCCGGAGACGGGTTCGTGCGGCCCACGGAACGGTGGCGTGCGGCGCTTCTCCTGCGCGAGCGGGGGTTGTACGTCGGCGGCACGAAGGAGGAGTCCTGGGCAGGGAGCGAAGCGACCGCCGGGTCGGCGAGTGTGCTGCGCAGCAGCGCCTGCTCGAAGGGATCACTACTGGAAAAGCCATTCGGCGGCGGCGGCGAAGCAGGGGCCGGGGCGAGCAGGCCTGCCGGGCGCGCGGCACCGGCGCCGCCGCCTGCGCCAGCGATTCCGCCCAGCCCTGGAATGGCGCCGAGCGGCCCGTTCATCCCCGCTCCACCCCCGCTCACAGCGGCGGGCACGCTGTAGGTGGTGAAGCCCTCGATCGTCTGGAAGGAAGCGCCGATGCTCAGCCGCACGTAGCGGCGGTCGGCGGAAACAGCGGGCGTGACGTTCAGCATCACTCCGCTAGGTAGCGGCGCCGGGACAGGCTGAAAGCCCACCGCCTGCGCGCGTGCCGATGGAGCAGCCAAGAAGAATGGCAAGGCCAGAGAACCCGCCGCAAGTGCCCCGAGGCAGCCGCTCCAACGCCTCATGAGTCTGTCCCCTGGGATGGGTCTCGATCGGCCGCGGAATCTCGATGCAACGGCCTGGGCAAGTTCAGCCTATTATTCGCGTGTACGCCAGTCCTGACCAGAGGGTCGTGGATTTCCGGGATCAGACCGGGGCCTGGACCATACACTCGCGAGACTCGGTGGCCGGCATCACGGCGGTGACCATCTTCTTCACCTCCGCGACCGACCGTGCGGAGGAGAGGCGTGCCCCCAGAGCCGTGAGCGAACCGGGGTCCAGCCGGCTCATGAGCTTGCGGATGGGCGCCACACGGTCCACCGCGACGCTCAGCGAGCTGGCGCCGAGCGCGACCAGGACGACGGCACCTTCGGGATCGGCCGCCATTTCTCCACACACCGAGAACGGCCGGCCCGCGCGGCGTGCGCTGGCGATCATCTCGCCGATCATGCGGATCAGCCCGGGATGGAGCAGATCATCACCCAGCGGACCCACCGGGTCATCGCGATTGATCCCCAGCGCCGAGGCGATCATGTCGTTGGTGCCCAGCGAGAAGAAGTCGACCCGGCTGGACCAGGCGTCGATGAGCGGTGCCACGGCCGCAACTTCGATCATCACCCCGAGGGGTACGTCGCGTCCGAACGCCAGGTCCTCTCTCAGAAGCTCCTGTCGCGCCTGTTCGACCGTCGAGATGGCGAACTCCAGCAACGTCGATCGCGTGACCAGGGGAATGAGTAAGCGTACCGGTCCGGCGGCGGCGGCCCGGAGGATCGCTCGCACCTGTTCCTTGAACAGTCGCTGCAAGAGCGGCGACTGAAGCACGAGCCGCCAGTCGAGCGTCTGCGCCATGGATGATGCGGCCGTCGAGCCGTGGGCCAGCTTGTCGGGGCGGAGATCAAACGAGCGGATTGTGACCGGCCGGCCCTCGAGGGTATCGACCAGTTTCCGGTAGACCTCGACCTGCTCCTCTTCGGTGGGCAAGGTGCGGCGGGCCAGGAAGAGCATCTCGGAGCGGTAGAGCCCGACGCCCGAGGCTCCGCTGGCGATCACCGCGGAGGCCTCGCTGAGCAGGTTGACATTGGCGTCGATGCGGGGCATTCCCGGCCGCTCGCCCCCCGCGCCATGAGCGCGTCCGTTCGCGCCCGGCGAGGGGTGGGGCTGCAAGGACTCGATCCGCAAATGGTCAGGACCCTCGCCATGGCCGGCGAGTTCCGCTTCCATCGCGGTATCGTGATCGGCGATGAGCGGATCCAGCTCGATCTCTCCGGTGCCGCCGTCGAGCCGCAAGAGCTGTCCCGGTCTGAGCTGCTCGAAGAGCCCGGCCACCTGGCCGATCACGGGAATGCCCAGGCTGCGCGCGATGATCACGGCATGGCTGTGCGGGCCTCCGTGTTCCAGGACCACCCCGACAAGGTGATCGAGGTCCACCGAGAACAGGTCGAGCACCGAGGCTTCGTGAGCCACCAGGACGATCTGCTCCGCCGCGGGAGTCCAGGCAGCCGCTTGCGGCCGCAGGTGCCACAGGATACGCCGGAACACGTCCTTGATATCGAAGATTCGTTCCTGGAAAAACGGGTTGGTGAGACGCTGGAACGCCGCGACATATTTCTCGAGCGTCCGCGCCAAGGCGGTCTCGGCACTGGCTCCCCCGTACAGGCAACTGTTCAGGTCGCGGTCGACCGTGCTGTCCTGAAGGATCATGAGCTGCGCCTGCAAGATGGCGCTGTGATCCTCGCCCACCAGGTGCGAGATGCGCCGGCTCAGCCGCGTGATCTCCCCCCGCGCCGCCTCCATCGCCTGGTCGAGACGTTCGCGTTCCACGGCGGGATCGGCTGTGGCCGTGACGGCAACCTCGGCAAGCGTTCCACTCGGGCCGATCAGGTAGGCCTGACCCAGGCCGGAACCCGGCGCCAGGGGAGAGCCGCGGAACCATTGGGGAGCCGGTGTGCCCTCCGCGACGGCGGGCGCTGCTTCGTTCTCGGCAGCGGCCGAGGCCACACGCTCTAGCATCCGCGCCCTGAGACCAGGGGAGCAAGCTGAGAGCCCACCGTGACCAGCATGCGGATCTCGTTGGCCAGGAAGGGCCTGCGCTCCATCGTCTGGACGACCAGCACACCCTGAACGACACCAGATTCGATGAGCGGTACACCCAGAAACGAGTGGTAGGCATCCTCGCCCGCCTCGGGAAAGTACTTGAACCGCGGGTGCAGCGATGCATCGGGCTCCATGATCGGGCTCATCCGTTCCGCCACCAGCCCGGTCAATCCCTCGTTCAACCGCATGCGCACGCGGCCCACGCCCGAAGGATCTAGCCCCACCGTCGCCGCGAGCACCAGCTCTTCACGCTCCGGCTCCAGCACATAAACCGAGGAGACGTCGGTGCCGAACCTCCCCTGGATCAGCCGCACGATGTTGCCCAGCGTTTCGTGGGGGTTGTGCGAATGCGAGACGAGCTGGCTGATCTCCTCGAGCGTCAGGAGCAAGGAGCTTTCATGAGCCATGGATGGCACACTCATTGGCGTCGCGGGCTCCATGTCACACGGCTCATGCTTGCCTCTTTCGATCGCTGGCTTTCTGCGGCGAGACCAGCGGGGAGTCATTCCAGAGGTGAACCCTCGTCTTTTTGCAACTTCCATGCCGTGCTTGAGGATCAACCACGTCAATCAGTTCAAGAAACGCGAGCACGCCTCATGTGAAACGCTCAGGGTGCACCGGATCGAGCGCGAACGTCTTATGCGCCCTGGAGATAACGCGTGTGATCGATGTTCCCGGGCAGAAGCGATTGCCGGGAGAGCATCCTTGCACTCGCCCGTCATGGCTTCGCCTGCTTCCTTGGCATCGTCTGCGTTGGACGTGTGCAATGCTCGATGGGAAGGTTCAGAAGCTTGAGACGTCCCGGGCACACATTTTCCAACAATTCCCTGAAAGGGGTTCGACGTGATTGTCAAGCGGGCAGTCCGGGCCCAAGCGTGCTTCGCGAACAAGGTCCGGATGCACTTTGATTCCTGCCAGAGCGGTTTTCTGACGGGGTGCAGTCGGTTTCAGAGTTTCGGGGCGCCGACTTTCCTGTCTGCCGACATTCCTGTCTGCCAGGGCAGGCCTGCTCCGGCGGGCCGGAATGCCTGCCCCCGAGTGAGCGCGCACTGCGTGCATCACTGCACTGGACTGCACTGCTCAATTCAGCTCAGGTCCGGTTGGCCCGATACCACGCGACATAGCTGGCCAATCCATCGGCAAAGGAGGTCCTTGGCTGGTAGCCCAGCTCTGCCGAGGCACTCTGGATGTCGGCATACGTCTGCCGCACGTCGCCCGGCTGCTCGGGCAGGCGCTCGATTTTCGGGGCCTTGCCCAGAGCCTTGGCGATGGCCTCGATCATCTCGAGAAGCTTGACAGGGTGCGAATTCCCCAGATTGTAAATGTGCGCACCGGCGCATTGCTCGATGGCGCGGACCACGCCGTCGACGATGTCGGCGACGTAGGTGTAGTCGCGCCGCGTCGTGCCGTCGCCGAACAGGGGCACGGGCTGGCCGCTATCGATCAGCCGGGTGAACTTGGCGATCGCCAGGTCCGGCCGGTTTCGCGGGCCGTACGCGGTGAAGAACCGCAGCCCGGTCACCGGTAGACCATGAAGGTGGTGAAACGTGGAAGCGAGAAGCTCGCACGCCTTCTTGGTTGCGGCGTATGGGCTGGCGGGGTGGTCCACTCGGTCTGTTTCGCGGAACGGCGCGTCCGTTCGCTCGCCATACACGCTGGAGCTGGACGCGTAGACGAACCGAGGGCGGGGCTCCAGCCGCGACGCGGCTGCCAGCCAGTGCGTGGTCCCCAGGACATTGACGTCGGCGTAGAGCGCGGGATCTTCAATGCTGGGACGCACACCGGCGCGGGCGGCAAGGTGGACGATCACTTCCGGCCGGCACTCCGCCACCAGCCGGGCCACGCCGGCGGCATCGCGGATGTCCATTTCGACGAGCCGGCAACGGGGATTGCTCACCGCCTGTGCGAGATTGGCCTCCTTGACGGCACGAGGATAAAAGTCGTCGAAGTTGTCGACCACGGTGACCCGGGCTCCGTCGTCGAGCAGCCGATCGACCACATTCGACCCGATGAAACCGGCTCCTCCCGTCACGATGACGCGCATTCTGATGGATCCTCCGGCGACCCCTACGTTTGCTCTTTCCGCTGCGACGACGGCACCGCCGGCGCACGGGCCCGCAAGGCGCCGTCCCTGTCATCATGGGGGTCGTGCGGCCCCGGACTCAAGGCGGAAGTCGGCGAGTCCGGGAAAAGTGAGCAAAATCACGGGGGATCGACGTGACGCCAGGGAGAGTGGCGACAGACGCCGATCGGTCATGAGGACTCGACTGCGGGAACCGGGAACCGCCAGTCCAGCTTTCCGTTGAGCTGATGAAAAACCGAGGAGGTCTGTCTGCGGATGCCGGAGCCAACCGGAGTCAGAAGGCTGACGAGGAGGCAGACCGGCAGTGCGGCCGCGAAGCTCAGACCGTAGACACTGCTCCTCCCCGCTCGGGCCAGCGCGCCGCCGAGGCCGTTCATTCCTTGCACGGAGTAGGCGTCCGGCGCTGGCTCGATGGTGTCGATCTTCCCCTGATCCCGCAGCCAGCGCTCCTGGAACAGGTCGCGCGCCGTCAGATCAGCACGGTGGGCGACCCAGAGATTTAACAGCGCGCCTCCCGCGATTCCGACGATCGGCGCGTCTTCAAAGATCTCGACCTGCGTCAGCAGTGAGGCGGTCTCCTGGATCACGACGTCTTGCTGAATGTCTTCCAGGAGCAGATCCTCGATTTCCCTGAGCTGTCCCATCAGGTCCGCACGCTTCTCCCGGGTGCCGGAAAGCGCCACGGCCAGGGCACCCAGCACCCAGGCTTTGTCCGTCGGCCGGTCAAGCGGATAACCGTAGCAGCGTCCTGTCTTCATGATGGTCGCGATGCAGACGGTGTACAGCAAGGGCACGTCCAGCAAGGTGGTCCAGACGCCCCCCGCGCCAGTCAGGCCTCCCTCGATGGTTGCGAGGGCTTGTCCCTGCGTGCCCACCGTACGCGACAGCGTGTCGCAGACTTCCATCGGCTTGTGCCGCAATTCGGCCAGATCGCTCACTCCGGCCAGCGCCTTGAGATCCGCACGCGTGGCGGCGCGCTCGCCCATCGCATACGCGGCCTCGATGGCGCGAAGCGCGACCACATCGGGAAGGATCACCTCGATCAGTTTTGCCAGGGGACGCGAGGCGATGTGGAACAGCTCTCCGAACGGGTTCGGGTGCGAAGCTTTCCACGAAGCGATCTTCTCAACCTGGGCCTGCTCATAATCCGTGAGCCGGTCTGCCGCTTTCTCGATGTTTGGAGCCATGGACGCCTCTTGGGACAAGCGTGGTTGAACAGGAACGCAGGGCACCGATAAAAGCTGGCTGACGCGAGTGGGCAGAGAAGGCAATTCGCATGCCCGAAGCCAATGCTCCCCGGCAGGGCGCGCCAGGACCGCTGCTTCAGCCCCCCTGACCACGCACGGACGAGGGCCCGGCCACGCCACGCCGCAGTTGCAGGGCCGTGGTCACCAGGCCGACGTGCGAGAACGCCTGGGGAAAATTGCCCAGGAGACAATGCTCCGTGGGGTCGTACATCTCGGAGAGCAGGCCGACGTCGTTGCGAATCGCCAGCAGGCCTTCGAAGATGCGCCGGGCGTCCGCCTCCCGGCCGATCAGGTGAAGGCAGTCGGCCAGCCAGAACGTGCAGAGGAGAAAGACGCCCTCACCGGGTGGTAAGCCGTCGACCTCGGGGGCCGGTTCATACCTGTGTACGAATCCACCGGTAAGCAGCTCGCGCTCGATGGCCTCGATCGTCCCGCGGACGCGCTGATCGCTGGCTGGCAAGAACCCCACCAGGGGCATCATGAGCAGGCTGGCATCCAGTCGCCTGGAGCCGTAGTACTGCACGAACGCCCCGAGCTCGGGGTCAAAACCCTCGCGGCACACCTGGGCGTGGATCTCGTCCCGCACTCCGCGCCAGCGTTCGAGAGGTGCGTCAACCTTGAGCCGCTCGACGATCCTTACTGCCCGGTCGAAGGCGACCCAGGCCATCATCTTTGAATGGGTGAACTGCCTTCGCTGACTGCGCACTTCCCAGATGCCCTCGTCAGGCTCTTCCCAGCTCGATTCCAGGAAGCTGAGCAGTCCCGAAGCCACGCGCCGGCTGTCCTCGTTCGGTTCCAGTCCATGCCGGATCCCCTGGTGCAGGGCGTCCAGGACCTCGCCGTAGACATCGAGTTGATACTGCTCCGAAGCGGCGTTGCCCACGCGCACGGGGCTGGAGCCCTGGTAGCCCGGCAGCCAGGGGATCTCCATCTCGGTGAGCCTTCGTTCCCCGGCCAGGCCGTACATGATCTGGATCTTTGATGGCTCTCCGGCCACGGCGCGGATCAGCCATTCCCGCCACGAGCGGGCCTCGTCCACGTAGCCGGCGTGCAACAGGGTCATGAGCGTGAACGTGGCGTCGCGCAGCCAGCAAAAGCGATAGTCCCAGTTCCGCACGCCGCCTGGTTTTTCCGGAAGCGATGTGGTCGCGGCCGCCACGAGGCCGCCGGTCGGCGCGTAGGTCGAGCGCCTTGAGCGTGATCAGCGACCGGCAGACCGCGTCGGTCCACTCGCCCTCATCCGGGCAGCGTGCC
This sequence comes from uncultured Planctomycetaceae bacterium, assembly GCA_963833985.1. Lineage (GTDB taxonomy): Bacteria > Planctomycetota > Planctomycetia > Isosphaerales > Isosphaeraceae > Aquisphaera. The sequence goes on along the minus strand of CAWIAD010000002.1, from coordinate 1,503,004 downwards.
GACCACTCGCGCCACCATCCCTCGGTTTCCTCCAGCGCGCGCAGCGCGTCGAATTGCGGAGGTTCGGGCTCGTGTGCGGGATGCCAGAGCATCTCGAAGAGCTCGCGTTGACCTTCCGCCACGGTGAAGTCCGCGACGGTCTTGTAGTCCACACCACTGAGAGGCACTTCGGTCCGCAGGCGAATGCGGTCTGGACCCGCGACCGCGGAGAGCCCCCGTTCCTGGCGCCTCACCCAGGGGACGATGGAGCCGTAATCGAAACGGATCACCAGCTCCAGGTGCATGGGCACGCGGCCGCGACGGCCTTCGACCACGCGGATCAGGTCCGGCACCCGGGCACGCGGGGGCATGAAGTCGATGAGGGCTACCTCGCCGTCCTCGGTTTCGAAGACCGTTTCCAGGACCAGCGTGCCGGGGCGGTAGCTGCGGCGCACCCGCCGCACCGCGCCGGCCGGGGCGATCTGCCATCGGCCATGCCCGGGGCCGCCCAGGAGCGCGGCGAAACACGCTCCGGAATCAAAACGAGGCAGGCAAAGCCAGTCGATCGATCCGTCCCGGCCCACGAGGCCCGCGGTTTGACAGTCGCCGATCAGGGCATAATCTTCGATCCGCAAAGCCATGCGTGAACTCCATGAGCTGGCGGTCCGCCTGCTTTCCAGAATCAGGGAGCGGGCCGGCTCACTCGTTCTGCTGCGGTGCCATCAGGGCCTCCATGGCCGGCGTCTCGGGCGAAATCGTGGCGAGCTCGCGCAGCAAGACCATGACCGGCAGCGCCGTGACCATCCCCAAAGGTCCCCAGAGCCAGCCGAAGAAGAGAATTGCCGCCAGCACCATCACCGGATCAAACTGAACGGCCCGGCCGTAGACCATCGGCGCGATCACGTATCCCTCCACGGTGAGCCAGGCCACGATGACTCCCAGCATCGCGAGTGCTTGCCACCAGCCGCCCTCGCCCGCCGTCAGCGAAACCAAGGTCAGCAGAGTGCCGCCGATCAACGGACCAAAATACGGCACGAACTCGAGCAGCCCGAAGAGCAGGCCCCAGAGGAACGGTTGCGGCAAACCGATCAGCCACGCCGCGGTCCCGGTGACCAGCGATCCGCAGACCGACACCATCACCACGAAGCCGCCGTAGACCGTGATCGTACTCTGCACCCGGTCCAGGCTGGCGCGGCGCGGCTGCATGCCCAGGAACAGAAGCACGCGCCATAACCGGTCAATCAGCTCCGAGCGCGTCTGGAGCAGGTAAAAGAGGAACGAGAGGCAGATCACCGCGGAACCGATCAGGCCGACCACCCCGCCGATCCCGGTGAGCAGCCAGCCGCTCAGGAGCCTCAGGTTCGTCTTCAGGAATCGGTTCCAGAACCCCACCGGATCACGCTTCGGGGCCGAGTTCGCAAGATCCTCCTGCGCCTGTCCCGCGGCGCAGCCGCCTGGTCATCGTCCGGCCCGGCCGGGCTGGCGCCCTGGGGGCCGGGCGCCTCTTCCGACGGCCGGATCGCCCCCAGGGAAGCAAGCAACCGCTCTCCCCCGGTGACCCTGGTCACGGTGGCAAACAGGTGGCTGACACGGTCGATGTAACGATCCGATTGCTGCAAGATCGTCCCGGCCTGATAGCCCACCAGGCCCGCGGTGAGCAGAAGCACCGCGGTCAGCAGCACCAGGCAAGCCAGGCTTGAACCGGTACGCCCTAGCCCCATGCGTTCCAGCCGCACCGTCAGCGGCGAGAGGGCAATGGCCAGGGCAAGCGCCAGCACGAAAGGCACCAGGATCGGCGCCAGCAGCCAGGCAGCCCCGGCCGTCAGCAGTCCGGCGATCCATCGCAATATCGTGGTGTGAGCGTCGAGCGCTGCACCAACCGAGTGCTCACCTTCACTGACCGTCATGGAATCGCCCGTCATCGGCTCCGCTTTCCGGCGTCGTGCACCCGTTGCCCGGTCTAGGCGACCACCCCGAATCCGATGACGGCAAGCAAGACGATCACGACGGTGATCAGTGCGAAGGTGCCAAAGAGCACACGGCCCACCTTGGACGCACCCGACGCCACGTTCGTGAAGCCCAGGAGCCCGCCGACGGCCGCCACCAGGAAAGACATCAACGCCCACCACAGGAGGTTCATGGACCGGCTCCCTGATCGCTTCCAGAAGTCGTCAGAAAACCAGGCCTCACACACGAGGCATGCAGGAAAAGTTAGCAATCATCGTGCCAGCCACAATGAAGAACCATTCATGAGCGCGCCCGGCGCCGCGGCGATCGTTCGCTCATCGGCGCGCAACGAAAAAGGGCGGCCGGTCAGACCACCGGTCGTGCCGGCCACATCCAGGAGGGGAATGGAGCTGGGTGGGCGGTTCAGGGCGTGACGGGTTTCAGGCTCACGGCACGCAGGTTCATGACGGCATAGCCCTTGAGCGTGCCGGGGGCCAGCGTCACGGTCACGTGGCACGGATGGTCGAAACTGAGCCGGCCCGGCACAACGGTCTTGTAGTCTTGCCAGCCACCGGTCGGGGCGACGGTGCACGAGAGCGTCTGGCCGCCGGCGCTCAGGGTATACGCGGTGCCGGCCGAGTCGGCGGGACACGCCTGCACGACCTCGACCTGAAACGTCCCCGGGCGGCTGATCCTGGCTTCCCAGCTCACGCTGTCCGAAGCGTCCGTCCAGAAGCCGATGTTGCGGTGGTGCTCTCCCTCCACTCGCGCCGTGGCGCCGTGGATCTCGGCGTCGTCGGCCAGGAGCCGCAAGGCTCCCTGCTTGTCCTGCGCCAGCGCGGTCTGGACCGGGCGGACCTCGCCCGTGACGCTCGCGACGATCACGCTGGCGACCGGGTCCGGCGGGCTTGTGGGAACCGTGATCACAACGGCCTCGTCCGTGGACGTGACGTCGAGCGGCTTCTCCGGCTGGCTCAGAAGAGACGCAGCAGTGACCTTGCCGCTCATGGGCACGACCAGCCGGCCGTCGGCGGGCCAGTCGAAGACGTGCAGATAAAGCTTTCCGGGCCGCACTGTGCATCGTCCCCACGCCAGCCGTTTGAACGGGCTGGCGGAAGTGCCGTGGATCGCCTCGCCATTGACCTTCAACCAGCGGCCGATGGCGGCGAGCCGTTCGACGCTGGGCTGGGGAATCTCGCCTTCGGAGGTCGGCCCCACGTTCAGCAAGTAGTTGCCGCCCTTGCTGGCGATGTCGACCAGGTTACGGATCAGCATCTCGGCCGGCTTCCAGTTGTGGTCGTTCGACTTGAAGCCCCAGGTGTCATTCATCGTCATGCAGGTTTCCCAGTCGCGGCCGGGGAACCCGGTCGGCGGGATGAATTGCTCGGGCGTTTCCGTGTCGCCCGGGAATCCGCCGCCCAGACGGTTGTTGGTGATGATGCCCGGCTGCAAGGCCAGCAGCGGTAGGAACTGCGCGGCGCGGTTGCGCGTCATCTGCGCCGGGGTATCCCACCAGAGCACGGCAATCGGCCCGTAGTTCGAGAGGATCTCGCGAACCTGCGGCAGGGCGATCTTCTTCAAGTAGTCGTCCATGCTGCCGTCCTGGGCCTTGTCCCAGTGGCCGTCGAACGTGGCGCCGCCGGGGTGGTGCCAGTCCTGGGCCTGCGAGTAATAAAAGCCCAGCTTGACGCCGTGCTTGAGGCAGGCCGCAGCCAGCTCCTTGAGCGGGTCGCGGTGGAACGGTGTGGCGTCGACAATGTTGTAGGTGCTCGCCCTGGAGGCGAACATCGCAAATCCGTCATGATGTTTTGAGGTGATGACGATATACTTCATGCCGGCATTTTTCGCCGTGAGCACCCACTGCTCGGCATCAAACTTCACCGGGTTGAACCTCGCGGCGAACCGCGCGTAGTCGGCAACAGGGATGCGGCCGTTGTGCATGATCCACTCGCCGATGCCGTCCACCGGCTTGCCGTTCCAGGACCCGGCGGGAACCGAGTAGATGCCCCAGTGGATGAACAGCCCGAACCGGGCCTCCCGCCACCACTTCATGCGGGCGTCCTTCTCGGATTTCGATTCCCGGGCGGGTGCGGTGGAATCGTCGTCGGCCCTGAGGGCGGGAGGCAGGAACGCGCACACCAGCAAAGCCAGCGCGGCACGCGTGACGGTTCTCATGTTGAATCTCCCCGGTCGCACAGATCGTCGTGGCTGGGTATGGGTATGGGAGCCAGGGCGGTTTTCACCTGGGGGGCAGGCATTCCTCCCTGCCGGAGCAGGCCTGCCCTGGCGGACAGGGATGTCGGCAGACAGGAATGTCTGCCCCCCCCTCTCCGATACTCAGGTACTGCCTGCAACCCGCCAGAAAACCGCACTTCAGGCTCCGGAGGCCCCATCATAGCCGTGCGGATGAGCCTGGTGCCATCTCCAGGCGGTCTCGATGATCGGGACGATCTCGGTGTATCGGGCCTCCCAGCCCAGCTCGCGGTGCGCCAGGCTGGCGTCGGCCACCAGCGCAGGTGGGTCGCCGGCGCGGGGACCGGAGATCCGCTCGGCGATCGGCCGTCCCGTCAGCTTGCGGCAGGCATCGATCACTTCGCGGACGCTCGAGCCGCGCCCGGTTCCCAGGTTCACCTTGAGCTCGACGCCCCGCTCCAGGCGCAAGAGCGCGGCCAGGTGCGCCGCGGCGAGGTCATCGACGTGGATGTAATCGCGGATACACGTGCCATCGGGCGTTGGCAGCTTGTCGCCGAAGACCGTGATGTGCTCGCGCTGACCCAGCGCCACCTGGAGGATCAGCGGAATCAGGTGGGTCTCGGGATCATGGTCCTCGCCGAGCTCGCCATCGGCCGAAGCGCCCGATGCATTGAAGTAGCGGAGGGCGGCGTACCCCCAGCCATAGGCGTGCGCATAATCCGCCAGGGCACGCTCGATGACCAGCTTGGTGAAGCCGTAGGGGTTGATCGGCCGCTGGGGCTGGCTCTCGCGAATGGGGACCTCTTCCGGCTCTCCGTAGGTGGCGCAGGTGCTCGAGAAGACGATCCGCGAAACGCCCCGCGCTCGCATGGCCTCGAGCAAGGAGAGCGTGCCCACGACGTTATTCCGGTAGTATTTCGCCGGGTCGGTCACCGACTCACCGACGTAGGCGAAGGCGGCGAAATGCATCACCGCGTCGATGCGCTTCTCGCTCAGGACCGCCTCCACCTTTCCCTGGTCGAGCAGGTCCCCCTCGATGAGCCGCCCCGGCGCCACCGCTCCGCGGTGGCCGAAGACCAGGTTGTCGTACACCCAGATCTCATGCCCTTCGGCCGCCAGCAGCCTGGCCGCGTGCGAGCCGACATAACCGGCACCACCCGTCACGAGTACATTCATGATCCTCACCTCACTTCACAAGCCGCTTATCCCTGGTATTCCTCGCCCGCACCGAACGGGCGGACGCACTCCGCGATGTCGCGCTTGGCCTGGAGCACGAGCTCGGGCGCGGCCCCGACCACCTCCCAGCGTGCCAGGCCGTTCTCGCTCTGCGAGACGCGCTGGCTGACCTGGAACCAGTCCGCGGCCAGCCTGGTCTCCGCGGTGACGTCGAACGGCAGCCCCCGGCGCAGCAGCGTGGCCTCCAGGTCCATGCCGTTTTTCATCCGCTCGAGCGCCGTGGCGCCCAGGCCCTCGAAACGCAGCCGGACGGCATCGAGGGCCCTGGCCCGCGCTTCGTCGCTGGGAAACTTGTAGCCCCACTCGCGCTGCCGCGCGGTGGTCGCCTGGATGTCGATGAGCCGATCGAACCGCCCGGGATCGTCGTTCCAGACCCTGGCGATCAGCAGCGCGAGGTAGAGCGTGTTCTCGGTACAGTACCGCCCTTCCCCGCCGTGCGCGAACGCCTCGTAGTAATGGGCCGATTCCTCGACCGCGCCGAACCGGCTGGCATCGCTGCGCAGGCTTTCCTTGATCTGCGAGTGGCCGTTGCGGATGACATCCACCGTCACCCCGGTCCGGGCCATCTCGATGATGGCCAGCGGATTGGACTTCAGGTCCGCGAACACGCCGAGACCCGGGCCGGAGAACCGTTTGCGGATCTCCGGCAAGATGGCCGCGTACACGAAGCTCGACGACACGTACGTTCCATCGCCCCGGTAAATGTCGATCCGGTCGCCGTCGCCATCGAAGAACATGCCCATCGTGTAGCGCCCCGAGCGCAGGGCTTCGAGGCCAGGACGGATCACCGCCTGCTTGACCGGGTTCGGGTCGCCCAGCGGAAACGACCCGTCGGCCGCGTAGTGCATGGGCTCCAGTGCGGCGCCCGCCCGCTCGAAGGCCAGCATCATCTCGCGTCCCGAGGCGCCGAAGAGGTAGTCCTGAAAAACCCGCGCTCCACGCAGCGAGCCCGGAGCGACGCCCGCCAGGCTGAGACTGTCGCTCACGAAGCCATCCATCAGTTCCTCGGCCCGCAGGCGGCCCCTGGCACTCCCCGAGATGAAACGTCCCTCGGCGTACAGAGCCTTCACGCGGTCCAGTCCGCCTTCCGGCCCGATCCCCTGGGCGATCGGCAGCACGTCGGGACCAAGGATCTTCTGTCCCGTGTCGCCGGATGGGTTGTGCGACGCGCCGACCATGATCGCCGCGAGCCGCGGATGACACATCGCCGCGTAGTAGAAGTAGGACGTCGAGCAGGCGCCGGGCAGGTACACGACTTCCAGGCCCGCGGCACGGAGTTCGTCGATGGTGATGCTGAGGTATTGCGGCCCCGTCCGCCGCGCATCGTGCGCCACCAGGACGCCGGGTGCTCCCAGCACCTCGCGGATGTAAAAGGCCTCGGCACGCGCCAGGCGTGCGGCAAGCTCCGGAGTCAGTTGCGAGGCGGGCGTGCGGATGTCGTACGCCCGGAACATCGATAAGTTGAGTGGGTCTGCCACGTCCGGCCCCTCAGGTAGGAGTGTGGGTATTCTCTGATCTGGTCTCAAAACCCGACGCGTCTGACGTCGAACCGGCAGGCGCCCGGCGACGAGCCCGCGAACAGGCAGGGGCTGCGTCCGGTCGCCTCCTGGTAGCGGCGCACAATCTGGCTCACCGCGGATTCCGCGCTGGCCTTGCCCAGAACCGCGACGGTGCCTCCGCTGCCACCACCGGTGATCTTGGCGCCGTACAGCCCCGCTGCCGGCCCGGCCTCACGGACCAGTTTCACGAGCAGGTCCGTGCCGTCGGAGCCCAGCCCGCAGTCGGAGTAGCTGGCGTGCGAGGCGTACATGAGCGCGCCCATCTCCGCGAGCGCCTCCTCTTCCGCCGCCGAGTCGAGCAGCTCCGCGAACCGGACAACCCGCGCGTGTTCACGAACGGGATGAGCCGTGGGTTGCAGGACCGCGTAGGACTGCCGGGGATCCACCCGCGTGACCACGTCGGTCGTACCTTCATAGCGCGCGAGGAACTCCTCACCCTTCATCTCGCGGGGCAGATGGGGCGCGAAGTCGCTGTCGAACTCCGCGGGCGAGAGATTGGCGAGATATCCCGACCAGCGCGGATCTTCGATTTGCAGGACACCGTCATCGGATCGCCTGGTGATCTTCAGCCCGGCCCGGTCGGCGATCAGCCGGTAGCCCATGAACGCGCCGGTGCGCACCGACGTGTAATCGCTCCCCGTGACCGCGTGGCGAATGCCCGAGTCGATCCCCCAGAACCGGATCGCTGAAGGGACCGGCACGAACCCCCGCACCTGCGCCGGCTGGCAAAGCAGCGACAGCAGTGCGCCGGGCTCTCCCAGGGCGGAGGTCATCTGGTCCATGATGCCGCACGGGGCCCCGACCACGAAGTTCTCCGCCATCTGGCAGAGCCGGGCCAGTTCGGCGCCGTCGAGCCTGGTTCCCACCAGGCCCGTGACCGCCTGCATGGCTGCCACCTCGAGCGCCGCGGAGGAGCTCACTCCCTTGCCTTCCGGGACCCGCGATTCCACCAGGAACCGCAATCCGCAATCGAACGCCATGCCGCACTCATGCTCGAGCACCATGAGCACGCCCAGCACGTACGAGGCCCAGTGCAGAGCCGGGTCGCGTGCGAACCAGCGTTGCGCTTCCTCGTAGGGTCCCTCCAGAAGGTGGCGCAGCGAGGGCCCGTCAAGCTCGAAGGAGCGCGGCGAATGGCCGCTCTCGGCGGGCAGGCTGAGGAGCTGGAGGCCGGGTTGCGAGACGGCCTGCACGGCCAGGAGAGTGGCCTCGCGGATGGGCCACTGGAGGACCAGCGAGCCGGAGTAGTCCGCGATGCCGCCCATCACGTCGAGCCTGCCGGGTGCACGGGCGACGACCAGCGGCACTCCGGGCACGAACAGGGGGCTGCCGGCGCCGAGCCTGGCGTCATCGGTCCGGCGAATCCGGGCCAGGAATTCCTCCAGGTCCAGTCCCTCGGCTCTCGACGAAGTCCTCGGATCGGTCGCGTCGCGTTCGCTTTCAGGCATGGGAAGCCACCTCCTTCTGCTGCGTGTGATGAACGGTGGAAACCGCGCGGAGTTCGGCGGCCTTCTCCTCCGGTGAGGTATCGCTCAGGAAGCTGCCGCCGCCGATCTCCGGGCCCGCGAGGTATTTCAGCAGGTTCGGCTTGCGCAGGGGCGGATGGAACTCGATGTGGAAGTGGAAACCGTCGTGCGGCCGGCCATCGGTGGGGGCCTGGTGCAAGGCCATCACGTAAGGAAACGGCATCCGCCAGAGGTTGTCGAATCGTATGAGCACTTCGTGCAGCACGCCGGCCAGATCGCTCAGCTCCGCGGCCGACAGGTCGGCCAGGCTGGCATGCGCCTGGCGGGGAGTGACGAAGGTCTCGTACGCGTACCGTGCGAAGTAAGGAATGAACGCGATGGCCGAATCATTCTGGCTGAGGATCCGCCGGCCGTCGGCCATCTCGCTGGCGATGACGTCTTCCATCAAGGTGCGGCCGTGCTCACCCCGGTACCGCTCGCTGATGGCGGCTTCGTTCTCGATCGTCTTGAAGACGAAGTTAGTCGCGTAGATCTGGCAGTGCGGATGCGGATTCGATACGCCCACGACCTCGCCCTTGTTCTCGAACATGAGCACGTGGTTCACCTCTGGCCGTGCGCCAAGGTCGCGATACTGCGCTTGCCAGGTTGTCAGCAGTTCCGCCACTTGAGCGGTCTGGAGCTCGGCCAGGGTCATATCGTGGCGCGGCGTGTAACAGACCACGCGGGCGATGCCTTCCGCCGGCCGGTTGCGGTAGATCCCCGCGGGAGCTTGCAGGTCGCGGGGCGATGCGGGCCCCACGCAGGGCATGTCGTTGTCGAAGACGAAGATCCCCGCGTAATCGGGATTCCGGGCCCCACTGACCCTCGTGTTGCGCGGGCAGAGCGGGCAGTCCGACACATAGTGCGGAACATTCCGCGCCGCGCCCTCCACCTGCTCGCCGACCCAAGGCCGATTGTTGCGATGGGCCGCCACGATGACCCATTCCTCTCGCAGAGGATGCCAGCGCTGTTCCCAGGTCATGATCGCACCGACTTTCACAGAATTTGGATTCACCCGCACGACACGCACCAGGGTATATCGGATGGGCTGCTGGTGCCAGCTCGCGATCGCGCAAAAAAAGATCAAGATTGCGCAACACGGCCTGGCCCGCCGATGCCCGGGCTGGGACAATCGAGGGCATGGGAAGAGAGCCAGCGATGCCCGTCATGCCGAAGGTGGCCCTCTTGATCGAGACGTCGCGGGGCTACGGGCGGGCGCTCTTGCGCGGCATCGTCCGTTACGCCCGGCTGCACGGACCCTGGGGGTTTCACGTCACCCCCGGAGATTTCTCGCAGGTGCTGCCGCGGATGCGATCCTGGGGGGGAACGGGAATCATCGCACGGATCGAAACGCCCGAAGTGGCCCGTGCGATCCTGGATTCCGGCTTGCCGGCCATCGCGCTGGACCTGTCCGAGGTGCAGCTCCGGCGCGGGCATCCTCTCTCCCGGCTGAGCGAGCTGGCCTCCGATTCGCCGGGCGCGGCGCGGCTCGCGGCGGAGCACCTGCTGGATCGCGGCTTGCGCCATTACGCGTTCGTTGGCACCGCGGGCCGCGTCTGGTCGGACCGGCGCCGGGCCGGTTTCTGCAAGCACGTCCGCGCGGCTGGCTTCACGGCGCACGTTTACGACCCGCCAGGGACCATGCCCGATCGGGGCTGGGAGCGCGAGCAGCCTGGCCTGGAACGGTGGCTGCGGTCGCTGCCCAGACCGGTCGGCCTGATGGCCAGCAGTGATGACCGCGGCCGCGAGGTCCTGGAAGCCTGCCGAGGCGCCGGTCTGCGCGTACCGGAAGAGGTGGCCGTGGTCGGAGTGGACAATGATGAGCTGCTCTGCGAGCTGGCCGATCCGCCGCTCTCGAGCGTGGCGCTCAACGCCGAGGCGGGCGGCTACCGCCTGGCGGCGGTGCTGGACGGGCTGATGCGCGCGGCCGCGCGCGGCCAGCCTGCACCGCGCCGGCCACAGCGATTACTCGTCGAGCCGTTGCAGGTGGTGACCCGGCGCTCCACGGACATCGTCGCACTCGATGATTCCGAGGTGGCGGCCGCACTCCATTTCCTGCACGACCACGCGGGTGAGCCGATCGATGTGGGCGACCTCGTGGCCCATCTTTCCCTCTCGCGCAGGGCCCTGGAAATTCGCTTTCGCAGGGCGATCGGCCGGACGATTCACGAGGAACTGGAACGGATGCGCCTGGAGCGAGCCAGGCGGCTTTTGCTCGAGAGCGACCTGCCGGTACTGAGGGTCGCGTCCGCGTCCGGCTTCGCCAGCCCCAGCTACCTGGCCCAGGTCTTCCGCCGGCGGTTCGGAGTCACGCCGGCCCGGTATCGCAGGGAAGGGCGCACACCAGGCGCCTGACCGGCGTTCCGTTCAATTGTCCAGCAGGCTCAGCTCCAGGTAAGTCCCGTGACCCGGCGATCGGAAGATGCGCTGGGTGGCCGCGCGGAAGTCCTTCGCCTCGGCCTTGAAGATGTTGGGGACGAACGTCTGGGGATTGCGATCGATGAGCGGGAACCAGGTGCTCTGGACCTGGACCATGATCTTGTGGCCCTTCCTGAAGCAATGGTCGTTCCAGTGCAGGTCGATCGTGTATTCCTCGACGCGGTCCGGCTCGATCGCCTCGGGGCTTTCGAAGCTCTTGCGGAACCGGCCCCGGAAGACGTCGTTGGCGATCATGAGCTGGTAGCCGGCCAGCTTGCCTTCGCTTTCGGGGTAGACGTCGATCAGCTTGGCGATCCAGTCGCTGTCGGTCCCGGAGGTCGAGGCGAAGAGGTGCGCGACGATCGGGCCGGTGACGGTCACGTCCCGGGCAAGCGGCTCGGTCTCGTAGGAGAGGACGTCGGGCCGGAGGTGGACGAACCTCTGGTCCTGCACCAGCCACTGCGGCCACTCGGGGCCGGGATACGTCGGCGTGACCGGCCGCGGCCGGTAGGGAACCGGATGGGCCGGGTCCGAAAGATAGGCATCAAAGCCAGGGTCGTTCTCGTCGGCCGGGGGCGGCTCGAACGCCAGGCGGCCGTTCCTGCGCGCGTAGAGCCTCCGAGGCGCTGCCTCGCGCGGAGGCCAGCGATCATACGACTCCCAGGTATTTGAGCCGGTGCGGAAGGTCACGGCCTCGGGAAAGCGCTGCGCGCCCTTGTCCTTGAGATATGCTGCGAACCAGCGCGCCTGGATCTCCGCGCGGAAGTGCTTGCCGGTGGCCGAGCCGAACTCCAGGGCGCCCAGCGCATCGCCCTTGCCGTGCGACCAGCCCCCGTGGTTCCAGGGGCCGACCACCAGGAAATTCCGGCGGTCGAGGTCGCCCTTCTCGAGGCTCTCATAGACCTTGAGAGGGCCGTAGAAATCTTCCTGATCCCACCATCCGGCAACGTTGAGCGTGGGAACCTTCGCCCGGCCAAGGTACGGAGCGGCCGCCTGCCTCTGCCAGAACGCGTCGTAGCTGGGGTGCTCGACGAAATCATTCCAGGTGGGGATCTTCCCCTTCAGGTAGCGGGCATTGGCGGTGGAGAGAGGCCCAAGCCGGAGATACCACTCGAACGTGTCGCGCACGTCGAAATGGAAGATGGTGTTCTCCCTTGACGTTTCCATGAGCGCGGCGTACTCGAAACCGTAACTCAGGCGGAAAGCCCCGTTGTGATGGAAGTCATCACCCAGAAACATGTCGGCCGGAGGTGCCTGCGGCGAGGCGGCCTTCAGCGCGGGGTGCGGCTCCAGCAGGGCCATCACCGTCAGCCAGCCAGGGTAGGAGATCCCCAGCATGCCCACCCGGCCGTTGTTGTCCTTGAGGTTCTTCACGAGCCAGTCAATGGTGTCGTAAGCATCGGTCCCCTCGTCGACGGTCTTCGGATCGGTGCTGGCGCGGGGGCGCGGATCATCACGAAGGAGCCCTCGGACCGGTAGCGGCCGCGGATATCCTGAAAGGCAAACAGGTAGCCGTCATCCGCCAGGTCCTTGAGATACTCCTCCAGCGCGCGGGGCCCTCCCGCGTCGGCGCTGTAGGGGGTTCGCTCCAGGATGATCGGCAGCGCGCCTTGCGTCTTGGCGGGCCTGAACACGAGCGTGTGCAGCTTGACGCCGTCGCGCATCGGGATCATGAACTCGGACTTCTCGTAGCCGTCGTCGTCGGCCCGGGCCGCGCCGCCGAGCACGGCCACGAGCGCCAAGGCGGCCATTACTCTTGTGACCGCGCGCAAGGGATTGCTGACTGTCGGGCTCATGCGTGCTCTCGGCTCCGATGAAGAACGGCGTCTCGGGCTTGTCTCGAGGTTCTCAGGATAGACCGTGTCTGACCGTCTTTCAATCGATGGCTCGCATCCACCCTGTCTGGAAGATCAGCCTCGACCTCCTGCTGGAGCAAAGCGAGAGCGGCCGGATCGGAAGGCCGACCCGGCCGCATCGCATGACATCGCATGGTTAGACGCCGCCGAGACGCGGCAACTCCAGGATTGGTGCCTGTCAGGGCACGCGATAGCCGCCCAGGGAAATCGGTGGTGCAGGGGTGTGCCCGTTACCGTTGTAGACCGTGGAGGAGGGGCCGCTTCCAAACCCGCCGAAGATCTTCCTGAGCTGCTCGTCGGTCACGTCCGAGACGGCCTGCTCGGAGAGGACTTCGCTGCTGGCCTTGACCGTGGTCTCGTTCTGGATCGCCTGGAACGTGCTCATCGGAAACTCCTTGAAGAAAAGGTGTCGGTCATTCCGCGAACAGTGGGTCGAATCGTTCTTGAACACACCGTAGCCAGGGAGACGAGGGACATCTCATCGTGCGGCCGCGTGTCACTGTTCCCGCGGCCGTCGCCGTCTCTTTTCTCTTCTCGTCCCCTCTCGTTCCCTCACCCTCAAGAGAAAGAACCAGGCAGGCCTGGTTACGTGGACTCGCTTTTTTTCTGTCACATGGACGCGATCCGGTCAGGGCCTCGGAGTCGCTTCAGGAGTTTGTACATACGCACAGCAGGAGGAATCATGGACCACGAGCAATCTGCCTGGCTTCCGGGCATCCCGCGATCAGCCCTATTCTGAAGCCGGCCCTCGGCCGCCCGGACAGCCTGGATTTAAATGGCTTCGCAACAAGCACTTTGCACACTTCAACCAGACGCCACGCCGTCGCTCGTGTGGGTTGGTACACAATTCGCTTCCTGGATGGGTCCGTTTCTCGTCCTCCGCGGGATTCGCTGCGTTTCCTCATCGACTGACTCTTGCGTCGTTTCTCGCGGAGCACGAGATCTTGACTGCGAACGAGGTTTGAGGGTTTGCATCCCGATGCTTGGTTATCTGATTGACATGGACGGCGTGATGACCCGGGGAGGCCAGTTGATCCCCGGCGCCGACCGATTTGTGAATGGACTGCGTGAAGCGAATATTCCTTTCCTGTTCCTGAGCAGCAACAGCCGGCAAACCCGGCGCGATGTGGCCGCCCGCTTCCGGAGCCTTGGCATTGACGTCACCGAAGATCATCTCTTCACCTGCACCATGGCCACGGCGCACGTGCTTGCCGAGCAGAACCCGGGGGGAACCGCGTTCGAGATTGGCGAGGGGGGCTGGCTCACGGCGCACCATGAGTTAGGCCGCGAGATCGTGGACAGGGACCCCGATCACGTCGTGGCCGGCGCAGGCCGCACGGGGAGCTTCGAGATGCGTCGCCCGATGATGCTGCGGGCCGCGCAGGGAGCTGGCGCTTCCCACGGATCAGACCGTGGTCATCGGCGACACGATGGACGCCGACATCCTGGGCGGCGTGCAGCTCCACTACAAGACCATCCTGGTCCTGACCGGCAGCACCCGGCGCGAGGATGTCGACCGCTTCGCCTACCGGCCCGACCTGATCGTCGATTCCATCGCCGACCTGGACCCGATCGCACTGGAGCACCGGTTCGCTTCACTGCCAGGACCCGGCAGCGCCGGCGTCTCCCATGCTCACCCCTCGCCTCGTCCCCGTCGACAGCCCGCGGTCGTCGCGGCCTTCTGACCGGCTTTTGCCGCAGAGCAGGTTAGACTAACCCAGGATTCCAACCGGCGCAAGGACCTCGATCCTTGCCGCCGGTTGGCTCCATCCCAGCGGAGCGGCTCGGACTCAGGGAGCACGGCGTGCCAGCTTCACCCAGCGCACGTTGATGGGCTTCCAGCTCTGGGCGTCACGCGCGTGCAGCTTGACGGTCTGGACGCCCGCCTGGGGGACCTCGATGGTCCCCGCGTCGAGCTCGGAGAACCTGTCCCACGAGCCGGTGGCTGGTGGCTTCAGATCGATGGTCGACCCTGCCACGTCCAGCACGGCCAGAGCGCCGTCGGAGGCTGTGGCAATCAGAGCACTCACCTTGTACTTGCCCGGTTCCTTGAAGTTGACCTTCCACGCGGCGGACTCGTCGGCCTTGTCCCAGAAGCCAATATTCGACCGGCCGGACTTTTCCTCAACCTTGATCTGGCTGCCGTGCAGATCGGCCTCCTCGGCACCCAGAGCCAGGGTCCCGGACGCGTCGGGCTGCACCAGCGAGACGGCCGGCGCGGCGAGCTCGGGCTTGAACCCGCGGAGGTTTTCGCCCGTGATCTTCAGGGCGATGGCATAGTTGCAGGGTTTCTGCTCGGGGAGATCGACGGCCAGACCATCGGCTTCCTGCGTCCAGTGCAGCGCACCGGAATGGCCCAGCAGCTCGATGCCGTCGATCCTGGCGGTCACGCCCGGGAATTTCCCAAGCGAGCGGACCACCAGCTTCTTCTCCGCCGGCCAGCCCATCGCGAAGGCGTAGAGCGTGTGCTCGCCCTTGCTGGTGAAGCGGATGTCCTTGGCCGTGTAGGCGAAATCTTCACGGAAGTGGCCACCCCTGGCGCGCACGGGCCCTTCGCCATGAATCAGCCACGGACGCGTCGCATAGATGGCCTCGCCGTTGATGGCGATCCACTCGGTCATGTCGGCGAGCACCTTGTGAGGTTCGGGGTCCAGGCTGCCGTCGGGGCGCTGCACCACGTTGATGAGCAGGTTGCCATTCTTGCTGACAATGTCCACGAGCATGTGAACGACCCAGTCGGCCCCGCGATACTTCCAGTTGCGGTTGTAGTACCAGTCGCCGATCGACGTGTCGGTCTGCCAGGGATAGGGCCTGATGCCCGGCATCACCCCGCGCTCCAGGTCTTCCACCCACATGCCCTCGGAATTCTGCTTGCAGGTGTAGACGACGTCGGTCTTGCCGTTGTTGCGCCCGGCGCTGCTGTTGTAGAGGTGGGCGATCATGCTCCGCCCCACCTCGTTACCGAAGGGGACGGCGCCATCGGTGTAAAGCAGGTCGGGATGGTACTGATCGACGAGATCCTTGATCCGTGCGAACCATTCGTCATGCCAGCGCGGGTCCTTGCTGTACCAGCCCCTGTCGCCCGGTGCGGCCGCCCAGTGGTACAGGTCCTCGTACTTCGGGTCGGCCCCGTCATACGGCACACCGGCCAGGGGACCCGTCTTGTCCGAGCGGTGGCTGTCCTGGAACCAGGTGAAGCTCGCGCCCAGGTGCTCGGAGACGCCGAACCGCAGGCCCTGCTTCCGGGCCGCCTTCTGCCAGTCGCCCACCACGTCGCGATGCGGACCCATCTGCACCGCGTTCCACTTGTGGTGCGTTGAGTTCCAGAGGTCGAAATTGTCGTGATGCACGCCCATGCTCACGAAGTAGCGTGCGCCCGCCTTCTTGTACATTGCCATGAGCGCATCGGGATCCCACTTCTCCGCCTTCCAGAGCGGGATGATGTCCTTGTAGCCCGACTTCGTGGGATGGCCGTAGTGTTCGAGGTGGTCCTTGTAGTCCGCATCGCCCTGCTGGTAGAGCTTGCGCGCGTACCAGTCCCCGAACATGGGCACCGCCTGCGGGCCCCAGTGCGCCCACATGCCCAGCTTGGCGTCACGGAACCACTCCGGATATTCGTACTTCTTGAGCGAGTCCGTCGTCGGCTGAAACGGGCCGTCCGCAATGGGCGCGCGGTCGCTGCGCGGGCTCGGCCGCCAGCGCGGCCGGTACGAGCAAACCCCAGAGGCCGGCGAGCCCCAGGAGCAAGGCAAGCCGCAGCTTGCGTGGTGAGGGTTGGCCGGGAACGTGATCTCGGATCATGGAATCTCTCCAGATGAAATGCTCAAGAATTCCTCGCTGCTCCGCCGCACGTGGACCCGACGAAAGGCCAGCACGGCCGCAGCAGGCCATTTTGCCCTGGTGTGGCGTTTCAGTCCTCGAAAACGATGCAGACCTTGCCGGTCTGTCCCCCGGCGGCGAGCTCATAGGCCCTGGCGGCTTCCGCGAGCGGCAGCCTGTGCGTGCAGGTCGCATCGGGATGAAGGCCCCAGCGATCCAGACGCTCCAGCAGCTCTTCCAGGTGCCGTAGTGACGTCACCCACGAGCCGAAGAGCGTGATCTGCTTGTGGATGAGATACCTGGAGACCTCGAAGTTGACTGTCCCGCCCTCACCCACATAGGCGCATCGGCCCCAGTCCCGCGTGCCCTGAAGGGCCAGCAGGCGCGCGGGTGCCGCACCCGAGCAATCGATGCTCGCCTCGCAGCCCTTGCCTCCCGTCCGGGCGAGGATCGCATCCAGTGCCCCGGCATCGGCCTTGATGGCATGATCCAAAAGCTTCAGGTCGGTCGCCAGCCCCAGGCGGCTGTCCGAGAGGTCCGTGCCGATGATCGGTCCGGCGCCGAGCGCCCGGCCGAGCATGGCCGCGGCCAGGCCCACCGGCCCCAGCCCGGTGATGAGCAGCCGGTCCTGCCCGCACACCTGCATCCGCCGCAGGGCCTCGTATGCCGTACCGAAGCCGCATGCACAGAAGGCACCATCGACGTAGGAGAGTGAATCGGGTAAGGGGACGCAGTTGTTCTCCTCGGCCAGCAAGTACGGCGCGTGGCCGCCGTCGCGCTGCCAGCCGTATGCCGCGCGGTGCTCGTTGTGGCAGCCGATCATGTAACCGTGCCGGCACTCCTCGCACACGCCGCAGCCCGAGATGTGGTAAATGACCACACGGTCGCCGGCCTGGAACTGCTTGCACGCCGGCCCCACCTTGACGACCTGACCGCACGGCTCGTGGCCCGAGATCACGCCCTGGTAGCCCTCGGGCCCCTTGCCCAGGTGCTCGCGATAGATGGCCCGGATGTCGCTGCCGCAGATCGACGACGCCTTCATCCGCACCAGGACCTGGCCGTGGCCCGGCTCGGGGATCGGGTATTCCTTGAACTCGACCGTGCTGTTCCCGGGCAAGACCACGCCCGGCATCATCGTCTGGTTGATCGTTTCCGATGCGCTGCTCATGAGCTCGTCCATCCATCAGGGTTTCAGGGAGCGGTGATCTCGCCGGTGGGATCCCACAGGTCTTCCCAGCTCTGGCCGTCTTTCCAGAGGAAGACCTGCCCCTTGATGAGCCGGCAATTCTTGTCGATCGTGGCGATCTCTTGCATCTCCTGCGCGGTGAGCGGGTTCTCGGTGATGGCCCGCAGGCTGCCCAGGAATTGAGGGCGCTTCACCGAGAACGGAATGGGGACTTGCCCGCGCTGGACGGCCCATTTCAGGCACACAACGCCGGGATGAACCCCCAGCCGGCTGGCGATGCGCACGATGACCGGGTCCTCGATGTCCACTGTGTCGCCCGCCGTGCGGTCGCGCTCGGGCCTGTTCGGCGAGCCGATGGGGCAGTACCCGATCGGCACGATGCCCGCGTCCACCACAAACTGGAAGAACTCCGCTTGCTGGAAATGGGGATGCAGCTCCATCTCGTTGCAGGCCGGCTTGATGCGGGCGTCACGCAGTACGAGATCAAGCTTGGGGATCGTCATGTTGGATGTGCCAATGTGCCGCACGAGCCCCTGGTCCACGAGCGCCTCCATCTGGCGCCATGTTTTCATGTAATTTTCGTGGATGTACGGCTGGGCGTCCTTGCTCCGCGCCGTGACATCGCAGCCCGGCGGGTGGTAGTTCGGGAACGGCCAGTGCACCAGGTAAAGATCCAGGTAATCGAGCTGCAAATCGCGTAGCGACTGCCGGCACGACGCCAGCACGTCGCCCTCGCCATGCTTGTCGTTCCAGAGCTTGGAGGTGACCCAGATCTGCTCGCGCGTGATCCCGCCGTTCTGGATCGCACGCAGCGCGTGGCCGATGTCCGGCTCGTTTCCATAGACCGACGCGCAGTCGAAATGCCGGTAGCCAACGGCCGCGGCCTCCAGGACGGCCGCGGCGACCTGCTGGCCCGAGAACCGGTCCGAGCCGAACGTTCCCAGGCCGATCGCGGGGATCGTCGCTCCCGTGTACAGCGTTTGCTTCGGTACGAGCCGCGGATCGACCGCGTCGGCGGCGATCGAGAACGCACGTGCCGCTGTTGCTGCGCTCACCTTCAGACCCTCAAAATGACGGCGCTCCGGAAGCGTACGAGAAATTCTCGTGTGTTTATGCTTCGGTGCCTGTGATGCCCCTTGGGGGAATGGCAATTTGCCTCGAACGGTTGACCCACGCTTGCTGATTCTAGGTTGAACCGCGGGCTGGCTCCAAGCAAATCTCCTAGATAACCTGGATATCTCTGGAATATTCTTGACCTGAAAGCCGATCCCCGGGTGGAGACTCAGGCCAGTCATGATTCCCAGCGCACACAGCTACGAGCAACCGGAGATCTCGACCAGGGTGCGCGAGGGACGCTACTTCTATGCACACCAGCGGAGGACGAGCCGATCAGGGGTGATCGTGGTCTGCGGGGGCCGGGAGACCTGCGCCCCCGATTATGCGATCGATCGCCCCACCTTCCCCTACTTCGGAGTGGAATGGGTGGAACGCGGCCGCGGCCGGCTTTGGCTGGGCGGCCGCCGGCATGAGCTGGAGCCGGGCGCCGTCTTCTGCTACGGCCCGGGCATCCCCTGCCGTATCGAGACCGACCCCCGGCTGCCGCTCACCAAGTATTTCGTGGACATCACCGGGCCGGATACCCCTGCGCTGCTCGCGCGCGCCACGCTGGCGCCGGGGCAGTACCGGCGCATCCTCGGCGTCACCGAACTGGCCGAACTCTTCGACGGGATGAGGCGCGAAAGCACGCGCCACGGCGCAAGCGAACGAGGTCATCGCCGCGTACCTCACCGTCCTCCTGCTCAAGGTCAAGACGAGGAAGATCCCCGGCCGGGCGCTCAAGCGGCCCGCGGGCTCAGGCCGGCAGGAGTCCTTCCTGCGCTGCCGCCAGTTCCTCCAGGAGCAGTTCCTGCGCTATCCCAGCATCGAGCGCGCCGCCCGCGCACTCGAGCTCTCGCCCTCTTACCTGTGCCGCCTCTTCCGCGAGCACGGCGAGATCAGCCCTTACCAGTACCTGCTGCGGGCGCGCATGAACCACGCGCTCGACCGCCTGCTCCTCTCCGGTGGGCGCGTCAAGCAGGCGTGTTATGAATCGGGCTTCACCGACCCGGCGCATTTCTCCAGGCTCTTCAAGCAGGTCCACGGGCTGTCACCGCGCGAGCTCGCCGCGCGGACCCTGAGAGCCTCGAAACCCAGGTCCGATTGACCCCGGCTCCCCTGACGCGGCTGTCAGCGTCGTGCCCCGCCCCGGTTCAGCGACCCGCCATCGTGATCACCTCGAACGCCTCGTAGCAGGCGGCGACGATGAGGACCACGGCCACCAGGATGTTTCCCTTCAGGTTCATTGCCACGGCTGCCACGAACCTCTGCCAGCGACTGCTCGGCGCGCCGGTCTCGGCCCCTGGAAACGGCCCGGTGACGTCGCCGTACAGGTCGGGATCCGCAAGCCTCGCGTCCTTCCGTTCGGCCGCCGGATCTCGGGATCCGAACAGGTAGATGGGAACCAGGAACGCGAAGAAGGTTGCCAGGATGTAGCCTTCGCCTTCCAGGAGCAGGGTGCCGGTGTGTGCGCGCATCGCGTACGCCAGGACGGCCTGCGTCGGCCCCAGCAGCAGGCCCCAGAGCAGCGCCCGAAATGCCGCCAGCAGTACGCCCGATCCGGGGATGACGAGAGACGGAAGGGTGATCATCACCAGCGAGCCCAGGAAGAAGTTGATGACAAACGTCACCAGCGCGGTGCGCGGAATGTTACCGCTACCGTACGCCTTGCCGGCGACACCCAGCACGCTGTGGCCCTGATCGCGGATCTGTCCCTGGACCGCGGTCATGAGCACCGTGTTCAGCGCGGGCAATTGATAGATGACCAGGGCACCCACGACGAAGAGGCCGAAGTAGACGATGTGAACGCCCCAGAGCAAGCGGGAGCGCTTGGCCATCTCGCCCAGAGGTGCGGCGAGCACCGGCCAGGTCACGCACCCCGCGAGCCAGCGATAGAGCCCGATCAGGAGCCCCGTGCCGCCCAGCAGGAAGAGCGCCTGCCCCGTCAGGTAGGTTGCAAACCCGCCGGGACTGGTGCGGACCTCGGGCCCCAGGACGATGAAGGAGCCGGTCGGGAAGGCCTCGGTCACCAGGGCCACTTTCTTGGCGTCGACAACGTCTGCGTCTTGCAGGCCGATCACCTGCACCGGCTGGACGGAGGCATCCTCGGGCGGAAAGAACCCGTCGGAACCGGCCTGCCTGGGAAGCAGGTAGCTGTCGCCCAGCAAGCCGGAGCCCGCTGGCAGGACCCCCACAACCTTGAGCGTGCGCCCGTTGATGCTCGGCGGGTCGCCAGCCTTCAACCGGCCGCCCGCCAGCACCTCGTCCTTGCCCGCCTCCGGCAGCCGGCCCTCATCAAGGGCCCCCGCCAGGGCGGCGATCGTGTCGGCGGGCAGTTCGATGAGCTTGGGATGGAGCCGTGCCTCCAGGGTTGCTTTCATCCCGCCTGGCGCCGCGCCCAGACCCTTGACCAGACTGTCGCTGAACAGATCCGCCGGCAGGTAGCGCAGCCGCCCCGAGACACGCGTTCCCAGATCGAGCGGCTTCGCGGGCTCTCCCTTGCCAATACACAGGAACCCGGACGACCACGGCGCACCGGAATCAACCCGCATCTGACGATCGTACGATACGATCATGAGCCCCAATCCGAGCACCGCCGGCACAGTCCACGCCCAGCTCTTCATGTTCAAGCCCTCCCCGGCCTGTAGTCTCTGACAATTGTAAACCGAGCGCGGACCGATCCGCAACGTGCAAGTGCCGCCGGTGTGTTCTTCGCGGCGTGCTCTTCGACTATTCTGGTGAATTCCAGAGTACCGTGATCCTTGGCCGGCGGCAGCCAGTGCCGGCAACAGGCGCGGCGTGGCAGTTGTTCGTACCTCGGGAGACCTGACCGTGATTGCCTCGGAATATCGACCAGCCATGGCGGGCGGGCCATCCTCCCCGCCTCGGGTGAAGGTCACGCGGGTGCTCATCGGCAGCGCCATCGTGGCGGCCCTGGGCGGCTTCCTCTTCGGGTTCGACACCGCGGTCATCTCGGGCACGACCGACGCGCTCAAGGGCGCCTTCGGTCTCGATGAGAACCAGCTTGGATTCACTGTCGCCATCGCGCTGGTGGGCACGATCATCGGCTCGATCTTCTCGGGTAAGCCCTCGGACGTCTGGGGACGGCGGCGCGCGCTCATGGTCCTGGCGATCCTCTACTTCATCTCGGCGCTGGGCAGTGCGCTGGCCTGGAGCTGGTACGCGTTCCTGGCCTTCCGCTTCGTCGGCGGGCTGGCGGTTGGCGGCGCGTCGGTGGTCTCGCCGCTCTACATCGCCGAGATCTCCCCGGCTCCGGTGCGCGGCCGCTTCGTGGCGGCGCAGCAATTCAATATCGTGCTGGGCATCCTTGTCGCATTCCTGTCGAATTTCCTCATCGCGCAGATGGGACTGGGTGCAGACGAATGGCGCTGGATGCTGGGCGTGCAGGTGGTCCCCTCCGCACTCTTCTTCCTTCTGCTCTTCCCCACGCCCGAGAGCCCCCGCTGGCTCATGGCCCGGGGACAGCGCGATCAGGCGCGCGGGATCCTCACGAGGATTGGCGTCGACGGGCCCGGCGTGGATGACGAGCTTGCCGAGATCCAGCGCTCGCTCGACCTGGAGCACCACCAGGGCGATTCGCTCTTCCAGGCAAGGTACCGCAAGCCCATCTTGCTGGCCGTCGCCATTGCCATGTTCAACCAGCTTTCCGGGATCAACGCCATCCTTTATTACGCGCCGAGGGTCTTCGAGATGGCCGGCGCGGGCAAGGCCTCGGCGCTCCTGCAATCGGTGGCCGTCGGCGGCACGAACCTGATCTTCACGATGCTGGCCATGACCGTGATTGACCACTTCGGCCGGCGCAAGCTCATCCTCGTCGGTTCGGTCGGCTACCTGATCAGCCTTGGTGCCACGGCCTGGGCGTTCTACACCTACGGCACCGAGTTCACGCCGGCCGGCTCGCGTATCGTCCTGGCGAGCCTGCTCCTGTTCATTGCAGCCCATGCCTTCGGCCAGGGCGCGGTGATCTGGGTCTTCATCAGCGAGATCTTCCCCAACCGCGTGCGTGCCTCCGGCCAGGCCCTGGGGAGCACGACGCACTGGGTGATGGCTGCGCTCATTACCTGGACGTTCCCGCTCATCGCCAGCAAGTCCGGCGGCCACGCCTTTGCCTTCTACGCGGTGATGATGTTCGGACAGTTACTCTGGGCCCTCTTCGTGATGCCCGAGACCAAGGGTGTGCCACTGGAGGAGATTCAAAAAGAGCTGGGAATCGACTGAGCGGCGACGCTGGTGCACTTGCAGATCATTCACTCATATTGGTTCCCGGAGATCCGGCATGCGAGCCTGGTGGTGTCATCAGTCCGGCCAGTGGGAAGTCGAGCGGCCCAGCAATGTCGTGTGCAGCGCGGACTCGACGGCGGACGGTGGGAACGTCCTCTACCGAAAGACGGTCGGAGACGTGAAGGCGGAGGACGGGGCCATCATGATTCAGGGTGGCATCCGTTCCGCCCGCGCGGGATTCAAGGTCGGGGGGTTGCCTGACAATTCGGCT
The DNA here is from genome assembly GCA_963833985.1 of uncultured Planctomycetaceae bacterium. GTDB lineage: Bacteria > Planctomycetota > Planctomycetia > Isosphaerales > Isosphaeraceae > Aquisphaera. The sequence goes on along the minus strand of CAWIAD010000002.1, from coordinate 1,479,698 downwards.
TGGTGTCCCGGGCCACTTGCTGCTGGGTGCGGGTCGGAGGGGAATGGGGACGGCCTCAGGATTTGATCATTCAGATCCGGAATTTCGGGACGCGCCGCGGGTCACACGTCATTGAGGGGGCGGGCATTTGTCAGAGTACGGGTGGCCCAGCGCGCTGGGAGGCGATAAGGCGTGGGATTCCGATGTCGGGCTTGACCTTCATCGGCGTTCTCGTAGGCTTCCGCGTCATTTCTCGAAGGGGTGTCGTGGCTCATGGACGTCCTTGCACTCAAGCAGTTGCCGCCGATCGCTGCTTGATTTTCCATCGACTCTTATGCACAGAGCGTTGCCCGACGACGCCTATCAAGCCAGATACGAACCAACCCACTATCATTGCGAATGCACACTGTGGTAGATTAATAGCCGTTAAGAACCAGGTCCGGAGAAATCGCGAGGCGAAGAGGCCAAGTCGACCCGTGGGTTCAGTATCTGAGCGTTGAGCAGGCGGGTCCGGATTGCGGTGCGCTGGATGCTGCGGATGCGGCCATATTTCCGAACGAAGAAGCTCCAGCGACGTTGAAGTGCTGAAAGGTTCGGCTCTCCGGAAGGCTCCGATTCGAACCAGCGATCATGTGCCAGTTTCTGGGACTTTGCCCCTGGTCGCCGGCTGGTCTTCGGCCGGCTTGGCACCCTTCCACTCACCCAGTTCAGAGCCATTTCCGCGCACGGAAGCTCCCCCAGGAGAAGCAAGGGCCTGGGGACAGTAACGGATCCGTCGGTCCGGACTCCCCGAGATGCACCTGGAGACTTCCGTGCTCCATATCTTCTGCTGGATGATCGCGCTGGCGACGTACGAACAGGGTACGGCGGAAGCGACCGACTGGTTGAAACCACCCACCTGGTGTGGCAATTATTGGGGCCCGGCCGCAACGCGTGCCCGGAACACCGGGCAGCTCTCGCCGCTGCCGTCCAACCCAGGCATGGCACGCTGGCATGAATGGGGACGGGAGGTGCTGCGCCAGGGAGACATCGTCTTCCGGCTCGGCGATGCACGTGTCATGCGCGGCATGGTTCCGCTCAGTCGGTTCATCGCCCGGGCGACCGGCAGTCCCTTCTCGCACACCGGCGTTATCGCGATCGAGGACGGATCGCCGGTGGTCTATGACTGCTCGTCCGCGGGAGTCCAGCGCCAGCCTTTCGAGGTCTGGATGCTCGACAGCCTGGGAGCCCTGGGGGTGAAGCGGCTCAAGCCGGAGCACCGCAACCGCATCGCCGGCGTGATCGATTACCACCTTGCCGCGTATGAGCGACAGGTTCCCTTCGACGCCGGCTTCCGCATGGAGGATGACTCGCTCTACTGTTTGGAGCTCACCGAGAAGGCGTTCCGGTCGCGGGGCCTGGCGCTCTCCGAGCCGGTCCGGATTGGCGACTGGGAGTACCTGGCGAACTTTCCCCTGACCGCCATGCTGATCCCGCTTGTAACCGGATTGGTGCTGGATCGCCCGATCACACTCGAGCAGCCGGTTTACGTTCCCGGCAACGAGCGGCACGGCGTGTGGGCGTCACCGCTTCTCGAAACCGTGGTTGGTCCGGCTCCGAAGGTGTTTCAGGAAGCCGCCGCTCTGGAGTCCGGCCGTCTCAGTCTGAAGGGAGATCTCGATCTCCTCGTTTTCGCCTTCCACGAGGTTCGGCGGTCCTACGACCAGCTTCCCGCTCGATTGCTCTGCGACCTGGCCCTCACCGCCCTCTGAACGGGGCCGGAACATCGATGGGGCACGGCGGCCCCGTAGTGACAGGTGTCGTCAAGTCAACGGATCCTCGGGAGCGTCCGCCATGAAGGGGAAAACGTTCTGGGTCCTCGTGCTCGCCCTCCTCGCCGGGGGCGGGGTCCTCGCCTGGCAGTCCTACCAGTCCCGACTCAATGCGCTGCCGCCCGGGTTTGCCGCGGGCAATGGGCGGGTCGAGTCGGTCCAGGTGGACGTGACCACCAAGGAGCCGGGCCGGGTCGAGACCATCCTCGTCCACGAGGGGGACATGGTCAAGGCTGGTCAGGTCGTCGCCAGGATAGATACCGTCACACTCAGATCGGAACTGGCGCGAGCCGAGGCGACCGTCGCCCAGGAAGAGGCGAAGGGCTTGGAGGTCCAGGCCGACATTGCCCAGGCTGAGAGCCAGCTGAAGCTGGCCGAAGTCGAGTTGGCGAGAGAGCGAAATCTTCTTGCGCAAGGCCAGCTCGCGCGAGGATTACGACATCAAGGATACCATGGCCAGGACCCGCCGTGCGGCGCTCGAGGGTGAGAAAGCCCGGCTCAACACGGCTCGCAAGTCAGTCGAAGCGGCCAAGGCCGAGGCGGCAACGATCCAGTCGCGGATCGACGACATGACCCTCAAGTCGACCGTCGCGGGTCGCGTCCTCTACCGCCTTGCCGAGGAGGGCGAGGTACTGGGCAGCGGAGGCAAGGTGCTCACACTCGTGAACCTCGGCGATGTGTACATGGAGATTTACCTGCCGGCTCAGGACGCAGTGAAAACAAAGCTTGGCGCCGAAGCCCGGATCGTCCTGGACGTCGCCCCCGAGTACGCCGCGCGCGCCAGGGTGACCTTTGTCGCCCCGGAGGCCCAGTTCACGCCCAAGGAAGTCGAAACCCGGAGCGAGCGCGACAAGCTGATGTTCCGCGTGAAGCTGAGCGTCCCCTCCGAGCGCATCCTGCCCGTCATCGAGCGCATCAAGACCGGCATCCGCGGCGTCGGCTACGTCCGGCTTGACGACTCGGCTGCCTGGCCCGAACGCCTTGATCGCCCCTTCCCGGGACCCACTCCCGCCTCGACCGCGGAAGCCGGAAAGCCGGAGAGCGGTCACGTCGCCGAAGGCCATGGGGTCCCGGCCACTCAACCGGAAACGCCGGCCCCCCGACCCTGACGGAGGGCGACGCGATGGCCTCCCCCAGCATGAGCGTCTCCACCTCTCCAGACCGTGACACGGCGCCGGTGGTATCGGTCCGCGGCGTCTCGCACACTTATGGGACCACCCGCGCGCTGGACGCGCTGGAGCTTGACATCCCTGCCGGATGCATGGTCGGCCTGATCGGCCCCGACGGCGTCGGCAAGTCCACGCTCATGGGCCTGATTGCCGGCTCGAAGAAGATCCAGGCGGGATCGGTCCGCGTCCTCGGCGGCGACATGGCCGAGCCCGCCCACCGCGACGCCGCCTGCCCACGCATTGCCTTCATGCCTCAGGGACTGGGCAAGAACCTCTATCTCGAGCTCAGCGTCTTCGAGAACATCGACTTCTTCGCCAGGCTCTTCGGCGTGCCCGACGCGGAGCGTGCCGGCCGCATCCGCGCGCTGCTCGACGCCACGGGCCTGGGGCCGTTCCCCGACCGCCCCGCCGGCAAGCTCTCCGGCGGCATGAAGCAGAAGGTGGGCCTCTGCGGCGCCCTGATCCACGACCCGGACCTGCTCATCCTCGACGAGCCGACCACCGGAGTGGATCCTCTCTCCCGCCAGCAGTTCTGGTCACTCATCGATCGCATCCGCGCCGATCGGCCCGGCATGAGCGTGCTGGTCTCCACGGCCTACATGGACGAGGCCCAGCGCTTCGACTGGACCATCGCCATGGATGCCGGCCGCGTCATCGCCACCGGAACTCCCGCCCAGCTCATGAAACGCACAGGCGCCGCGAACCTGGAGGACGCGTTCGTCGCGCTGCTGCCGGGCGCCGAGGCGGGCGGTCGCCGCGCCCTGAAGATCCCTCCCCGCGTGGACCCCGGGGGGGAGCCCGCCATCCAGGCCACCGACCTCACCAAGCGGTTCGGCTCCTTCACCGCCGTGAACCGCGTCAATTTCGCCATCGGCCGCGGCGAGATCTTCGGCTTCCTGGGCTCCAACGGCTGCGGCAAGTCCACCACGATGAAGATGCTGACCGGCCTCCTGCCTGCCACCGAGGGCCAGGCCAGGCTCTTCGGCGATCCCGTGGACGCCGACGACCTGGCCACGCGCAAGCGGGTCGGCTACATGTCGCAGGCCTTCTCCCTTTACGGCGAGCTCACGGTCCGTCAGAACCTCGAACTCCACGCCCGCATCTTCAACCTCCCTCGCGCCCGCAACCGCGCCCGCATCGACGAGCTGGTCGATCGGTTCGGCCTGCGGGCCCATCTCGACGCCGCCTCGGAGGAGCTCCCGCTGGGGCTCAAGCAACGGCTGTCCCTGGCCGTCGCCGTCCTGCACGAGCCCGACATGCTCCTGCTCGATGAGCCCACCTCGGGCGTTGATCCCGTCGCTCGCGACGAATTCTGGGAGCTCCTCATCGACCTCTCCCGCCGCCAGGGCGTCACGATCTTCGTCTCCACCCATTTCATGAACGAGGCCCTGCGCTGCGATCGTATCTCCCTGATGCACGCCGGCACTGTCCTCGCCTGCGACACCCCGGCCCAGCTCATGGCCAGCCGCGGTACCGACGACCTGGAGGCCGCCTTCATCGGTTACATCGCCGACGCCGCCAGCGAGGCTCCGGAATCGAAGAACAAGGACCGAGCCGACAGCGACGCCGCGGCCTTCGTGACGCACGCCGCTCCGGCGGCCCCCGCGCACGCCGACGATCTCCGCCCCGGCTTCCGACTGGGTCGGATGCTCGCCTACAGCCGTCGCGAGGCCCAGGAGATCGAGCGCGACCCGGTCCGCCTGCTGTTTGCCTTCGTCGGCTCCGCCCTCATGATGCTCGCCTTCGGCTTCGGCATCACCACCGACGTGGAGAACATCCGCTTCGCCGACCTCGACCTCGACCGCTCGCCCGAGAGCCGGGCCTACATTTCGGCCTTCGAGGGCTCCCGGTACTTCGTCCCCCACGCGCCGGGCCAGACGCCCGATGAGATGGAGCTCCGGCTCAAATCACATGAGATCGAGGTCGCCCTGGAGGTCGCGTCCAACTTTGGCCGAAACCTCCAACAGGGCAATCCGGGCGAGGTCACCGCCTGGGTCGACGGTGCGCCGACCAACCGCGCCGAGAGCCTTCGCCAGTACGTGTTGGGCGTGCACAACAGCTATCTGCGCGAGCAGGGGCGGAACAGTCCCAGGGTGCTGCCGGGCGAGACCGCGTTCGATGTGGAGAACCGCTTCGTCTACAACCCCACGTTCGAGAGTCTCTATGCGATCGTCCCCAGCGTGCCGGCCATCCTGCTGATCCTGATCCCGGCGATCCTGATGGCCGTCAGCGTCGTCCGCGAGAAGGAGCTGGGCTCGATCATCAACTTCTATGTCACACCCACCCGGCGCATCGAGTTCCTGGTCGGCAAGCAGCTTCCTTACATCGTCATCGGGATGATCAACCACGTCCTCCTGCTGCTGATGGCGGTCGCCGTCTTCGGCGTGCCGCTGAAGGGGAGCGGCTGGATGCTGACGGTCTGCGCCCTGCTCTATGTCACTGCCACCACGTCCCTGGGCATGCTCGTTGCCACCTTCACCTCCAGCCAGGTAGCGGCCGTGTTCATCACGGCGATCCTCACCATCCTGCCGACCACTCAGTTCTCGGGGATGCTCCAGCCCGTCTCCACCCTGGACGGCGGCGCTCGGGTCCTCGGCACGATCTGGCCGACCACCTACTACATGCACGCCAGCGTCGGGGCCTTTACCAAGGGCCTGGGAGCCGAGGGCCTCTGGATCGACGCCCTCGCCCTGGCCGCCTTCATCCCCGTCCTGATCGGCTTCAGCGTCGCGGGCCTGCCCCGCCAGGAGACCTGACCATGGGTCGCGCCGCGAACATACTCTGGCTCGGGCTCAAGGAGCTGCGCAGCCTTGCGAGCGACCCCGTGCTCGTCGCCTTCATCCTCTACGCGTTCACTCTGGCGGTCATCTCGCAGGCCCGCGGCGTCAAGTCCGAGGTCAACAACGCCAGCCTCGCCTTCATCGACGAGGACCAGTCTCAGCTCTCCAAGGAGCTCATCGCCGCGTTTTACCCACCCCGCTTCCAGCATCCCCAGATCATCACGGCCGGAGACGCCACCGCCGCAATGGACCGCGGTCGTTACATGTTCATCGTGGCCATCCCACCGGGGTTTGAGATCGACCTTCGCCGCGGCCGGCCTTCCGAGATCCAGGTGGATGTGGACGCCACGGCGATGCAGCAGGCCAGCATCGGAGCTGGCTACATCAAGAACATCCTGATCGACCGGGTCAACTCGTTCATCCACCGCACGGACGCAAAGCCAGAACTTCCCCTCCGCGTCGTCGTCCGCAAAGCGTTCAACCCCAACGGCGACGCCTCCTGGTTCGGCGCCATCGTCGCCCTCGTCAACCAGATCACCACGCTCACCGTGGTCCTGACCGGGGCCGCACTGATCAGGGAGCGGGAGCACGGCACCATCGAGCATCTCCTCACGCTGCCTCTGACCCCGTTCGAGATCGCCATGTCCAAGGTCTGGGCCAACGGACTGGTCATCCTCACGGCCGTCGCCGCCTCGATGTACGTGGTCGTCCGCACCCTGCTCGATGTGCCCATCGCCGGCTCGCTCCCGCTGTTCTTCCTGGGCGTCGTGCTCTACCTGTTCTTCGCCACGGCGCTGGGGCTCTACCTCGGCACAATCTCCCGCTCGATGGCCCAGTTCGCGCTCCTGATCATCCTGGTCATCATCGTCCTGCAACTCCTGTCGGGCGGCAGCACGCCCGTGGAGAGCCAGCCGCTGTGGATGCAGCGCCTCACGCTGTTGCTCCCCTCGCGCCACTTCGTCGCCTTCTCCCAGGCCATCATCTTCCGGGCGCAGGAATCGAGACCGTGTGGCCGCAGTTCCTTGCGGTCGCCACCATCGGCCTGGCCTTCTTCGCTTTCAGCATTGGCCAGTTCCGCAAGTCCATCGCAGTGACCAAGTAGGCATTCTGCCCTGGCGAGTTTCCGAGACGCGAAGGGCCCACGTGCAGGCGTGACGCGAAGCAGGGCTGCGGATTATGAGCGAGCGCATCGGCAACGTGACTTGCGGGGGCGACTGCCCGGGGCTGAACGCGGTGATCCGGGTGGTCGCCAAGGCGAACTTCGTCCACGCTTTGCACGGTCTTCGGCGTCGAGGCCGTGGAGTTGATCGCGGCCGGCCAGTACGGGTATATGGTAGCCTATCAGGGCGACCGGGTGGGTGCCGTGAGGATCACGGAAGCGGTCGGGCGATTGAAGACGGTCCCGCCCACGGGAGGCTTCGTGCGGGCCGCACGGGCGCTGGGGGTCTGCCTCGGAGATTAAGAGGTTCCGCGATCGGGTCGGCCACTGAAGACCGGAGGGGGCCATGACAACGACCGTCGCCGTGTACGACACCAAGCCCTACGATCGCGACGCCCTCACGCGGGCCGTGAGTGCGGACGTGATCGACTGGCGATTCCTCGAATTCCGCCTCGGGCCGGAGACCGCCCACGCGGCCCACGGCGCACAGGCCGTCTGCGTGTTCGTGAACGACGACGCCGGCCGCGAGGTGCTGGAGGAGCTCGCGGGGCTGGGAGTACGCCTGCTGGCCCTGAGGTGTACGGGCTTCAACAACGTGGACCTGCCGGCGGCGAAGGATCTGGGCCTGCCGGTGACACGCGTGCCGAACTATTCGCCGTACTCGGTGGCCGAGCACACCGTCGCGCTGATCCTCGCCTTGAACCGCAAGACCCACCGCGCCTTCAACCGGGTTCGGGAGCACAACTTCTCGCTCGCGGGGCTCCAGGGCTTCGACCTGCATGGCAAGACCGCGGGCGTCATCGGCACGGGACGCATCGGGCGGATCGTGGCCGAGATCCTGAAGGGCTTCGGGATGCGGGTGCTGGGCTACGACGCCTATCCCGACCCGCAGTGGGCGGCCGGGCACGGGGTCGCCTACACGGACCCGCGGACGCTGGCGCGAGAGAGCGATGTGGTGACGCTGCATGTGCCGCTGACCCCCGAGACGAAGTACGTGGTGTGCCAGGAGAGCCTGGAGCTGATGAAGCCGGGGGCGATCCTCGTCAACGTCAGCCGCGGGCAACTCGTCGACACCAAGGCCTTGATCCACGCCCTGAAGAGTCGCCGCCTGGGCGGGGTGGCCCTGGACGTCTACGAGGAAGAGGAAGGTCTCTTCTTCGAGGATCTCTCCGGCCAGGTCGTTGAGGACGACGTCCTGTCGCGACTGTTGACGTTCCCCAACGTACTCATCACGGCGCACCAGGCGTTCTTGACCCGCGAGGCCCTGCACGATATCGCCAGCACCACCGTGGAGAACGTCAAACGGCTCACCGCCGGCGAACCGTTTCTGGAGGGAACGTCGTTGTAGGCGGGCCGCCCTCGCTTCAGAGCGATTCGGTGGCATCCCGGACCTCAGACTCGCCACCTCGCGAGAGCATCTCGGTCGTCGCACCCTTGGTTCCGTCAAATGCCGTCCCGCCGCCCAGGACCCGCTCGGCGAGCGCACCTGCGCCGGTACCGGACCGGGTCAGGCAGGCCAGCAGGTTCAGCATCGAGACGTCGAGGGGCCTCACCCGCGTGGCCTCGACAATGCGAACGGAGCCGGTCGTGGGCGTGGGCGAGTCGGGCAAGAAGACCGTGCAGAACCCCGGGGGCTTCCGTTCGACCAGCAGGGCGAACGCCCAGCCGTCATCGGTCTCCACCAGCGAAGGTTCCGGCCGCATTTCCGTGCTCAGACCCGGGAAGCTACCCACCGCCCCCCGCACCAGGAGATACCCCGGCACCCGGTAGAGAACTGAGCGCTCCAGGCGGTCGCTGAGCACACGACCCGGCCGCGTGCCGACGAAGAGGCCCGCGATCAGGAAGAGCACGATGATCGCCAGGATCGAGACCAGGTCCTCAGCCAGGATGCCGAAGAAACGGTCCGCGGGGAGCAGCCGGGAGACCGGCTGGGAGAGGCGGCGGAGCATCTGGTAGCCCTCCCGTGCCAGCACGGCGACGAGCACGAGAGGGACCAGAAAAAGCATGCCTTGCACGAGAGTGACCAGGAGAAGCCGGCCGACGTGTCGCATGAATGATTGGCCCCTTCACAGCTGGCCGCCGCTGACACTGCACTGAGTGAGCCCGTAGGTCCCGGCCGGCGCGCCCACGCAGGGTGATCGGACAGCCTGCGGACGTTCAGCGCCCAGGGCCAAAGCCGCCGGCGCCCAGACCGGGCCGCACGCCTATCCCGGACGCCGGCCCACCAAGGCCGCCCGGATTGTAGCCGGGCCGGCCGAAATCGTAGCCGGGCTGGGCGTAGCCGGGCTGACCGTAGCCAGGCTGAGCGTAGCCGGGCTGGGCGTAACCGGGCTGGGCGTAGCCGGACTCACCGCCATAGTAACCGCCTTGAGCCGTGGTGTAGCCGCCCTGGCCAGAAGCGTAGTAGCCCGTGGAGCTCCCGTACGTGTACCCCGATTGGCAGCAGTAGCTCTGGGTGGGCTGGCACGCCCGGCGGCGCCGGTGGCACGCCTCCGACGACGTCGTCCACAGGACGACCAGCATCGAGGCGAGCAAAAGACTGACCTTCAAGCTGCGCGTCATGATGTGTTCTCCCACGGGACCGCGTGCGTTCGCTCAGAAAGCACACACTCCCTGTGCAACGCGAGGTAGCATACGTCCCGCAGGCGTCAACCTAATCTGCCCCATCCACAAAATCTAGGCAATCGCCGCAAAGCATCGATATTTCTGGCACCAAGCATGCTTCGACTTGTTACCATCCCCGGGGCTCGGTTCCCGCACAAGGAAGCTCAGAGGACAGGAAGTGACCTCGGCCTGCGGCTTGCGCCAGACCCGCCTCGGCTGGCTCACCACGCTTTCATGAACCAGAAGATCATACCGATCTCGCCGACTCGGTCCTTGGTGACGGGCGTTGGTAGACCGGCCAGGAAATACCAGTCGTTTCCCAGGTGGGTTCGCATGCCGGGGGTCAGCGTCATGCTGGTATTATTCGAGTAGGCGAGGGAGGTGTTCACCACGGCCGACAGGTAGAGGGTGAAGTCTCCAAACAGCGGTACGTCATGATCCGTGAATGTGTTACCGATGGCAAGCTGGTTGATCAGGTAATCCCCACTGCCATTCATTGGAACACCGAGACCGAGGCCGCCCCGCACCACCCACCCGCCCACTGGGTTATTCCAGAAGCCGAAGGCCGGGACCAGGGTGGTGGTATTGCCCGCAAGGGGCTGATTCCCGGTCGGGGTCACCACCGCCATCTCGGCCGTGAGCGAGAAGTCCTTCGTCTCGTGCAGTAAGAAGCGGGGAGTGAACGAGATATCGCCAAATCCCGAGTGGCTCTTCGTCGACGGCAGCACCGGCCGGCTCGGGTCGATGATGGGCAAGCCGGTGGAGGCATTGTTCCGGATAATGAACGGGACGTTGATGATCAGCTCCATGCGACGGCTCAGGGGCGCCAGGAGCGTGTACGAACCGAGGTAAGCGTTGCCCCTCGGGGCGTTGTTGAATGCCTGAGCGAACGTGAAGAACCAGAGCCGGTACATGTTGCCGTCCATGGCGTTGATCCAGCCTTGACGGGGCGCGCCGCCCGAACCGTTGGGAGACGGCACCCAGGCTTCGTTCCAGCCCTCGCTGAAGAACGTCGAGAGCGGCAGCGGCCGCCAGGTGTTCGGATCGGGCTGGCCGAAGATCGACTCGGTGATCGTGTCGAAGAGCCCCAACTGGACGATGGGAGCGGTCGACGCATAGCCTTCTCCGGCATAGTAGGACGGAACAGCACCGGCCGGCTGGGTGAAGGTCGGCTCGACGAACGTCTCCGGCCCACCGACGGTCGAGGAGAAATCCGCCGGGGCGGTCGGGCTCGGCAACGCGGGAGTCTGGGCCTGAACCGAAGCGGTGATCGCCGTGCTCAGCGCTATCGCGATGATCAGGACCCGTGGGCCTTGTTGAGTTCCTTGGCATCCTGCCATGGGGCCTGTCCTTATGGAGTTTCCCGATTGGGGGGAAAGTGACGGGAGCCAGCATCGACGCAACTCGCCCGTTTCTGGCGACGGCGGGCGGATCCGGGCTGCCTCGGCGCGAGATTGTAACCAGTCTTCGGACTGGAAGTGGCAATTCTTCAGTTGGTTGAACTGAATCGCTTTGTGCTGGGCAATATGCCGAAAATGTGGCATCGCCTCGCCCGGGAACTCTGCCCAGAACGATTCTTTGGTACGACCTGTCTCCCTTGCCTTCCCGGCACATTCGGCACAGGAAGGAGCCAGAGCGAGCGGCGAGCCCGCCCCTCCTGCTGATAGCGTAGCAGCCAGGTCACCGGCGATTCAGTTTGAATCATCGAGCGGGAACGCGATGCCGGTCGGCCGTTCAGCTCGTTCATCCAAGGCCAACGGCGCCCGGCCCCATGCCAGGGCCAGTAATACGGATCCGACAATCTCGAAGATCCCATAGGCCAGGACCGCCGTGACGGCCGCCGTGCCGCCGAAATTGGTGGTCGCGATGACCAGGCCGACGCCGACGTTGCGCAGCGAGGTGGTGAGCGCCAAAGCCTTGCGGTTGCCGGCTCCCGGACCGCCCAGCAGCCAGCCTGTCGCCCAGCTCGCCAAGAGTAAGCCCACCATGCCCACGTACCCGCGCAGCCGAATCGCCGCCAAAAGAGGAAAGTAGACGGCGAGAACGACGACGAGTGTTGTCAGATTGAGCATCGCACTCAGGAGGTTTGCCGGTCTCTGCACCCTGTTGGCGAGCCACGGTGACCAGCGGCGTACCCCCACCCCCAGGCACAGCGGCGCCAGCTGGGTCGCCAGCAGCGTGACGACGATCTGGCCCGAATCGACTTGGAGCGATCCGCGACTCGACAGAAGTGGCAAAAGCAGGTGCAATAGCAATGGTGCGGCGACGGCCGATGAGCCAGCCAGCAGCACCATCATCCCCAGCGCAGTTGCCACATTCCCCTTTGCGAGCCGCGTGCAAGCAGGGCCGAAGGGTGCGCCCGGGCAGACGGCTAGGATGAGAAACCCCGCCGCGACCGTAGGGTCGGCGGGATGGAATAAGAGCAACAAGCTTACGGTAACCGCGGGCACGCACAGGTAGTTTGCCAGCGCGGCCTTCGTGGTCAGCCGCCAGCTCCGGGCCGCGGTGGCCAGTTCGGCAAGATTCAACTCCAGTCCGATCGCGCCCATCATTGCCATGAGCGTGATCGAGACAAGGATCTTGACCAACGCGGCAGTCATCATTGTCTTCGTAATGCCGTTCCGATGAGAATTTCTGACATGCGTGCGCGCACTACATTCATCAGGACATCGAGTTCGAGTTCGCCATGGCCGGCACAGGCGATATCCCAGTGCCAAGAAACACGCACCGGCCATGGTTGGCGTGCGGGCTCTTCCCCGCATCGTCTTTGAAGACCCAGGAGCGTGCCCTTTTGAAGTGTGGGAACAGAGAGTCCTGCTCGCTCGAAATCTGGAGGATGATGCCTCCGAAGGTTCTAATCTTACCGGCGCCAACGACCCGTAGGCCAGGATCAGATCGCCCCCCCTGGCGTTTGACTTGGGTGTAGTTCTGTGGAGAGGCGCGGGAGTTGATCTGATAGAGCGATCGGGAGCGCGCCACATTCATCCCTGTGTTTTGCTCTGCCGTTCGGGAAACCCGCCATCTTGCCGCCTTCCAGGGCCCGCTTCGCATCCAGGAAGCCATAGAGCTGGAGGAACTTGGCCACAAGCCCCGTCCATCCGGTTTGATGGCTTGCACCCAGGCCCGCGCCGTTGTCACCGTGGAAGTATTCGTAGAAGAGGATGTGATCCATCCAATGAGGATCGGACTGGAACTTTTCTGTGCCGCCGTACACGGGACGGCGGCCATGCTCATCGCGTAGAAAGATCCGACTGAGCCGGTCGGAGATCTCCTTGCTCACCTCAAAGAGGTTCATCCACTTTCCCGACCTTGTGGGACATTCGATCTTGAAGCTATCGCCGTAGTACAGGTAGTACTGCAACAGGGCCCGAATGATCATCGCGTTCACTGGCATCCAGACCGGCCCGCGCCAGTTCGAATTGCCGCCGAACATACCTGTGTTCGACTCTGCCGGCAGATAATCCACCCGGTACTCCTGGCCATGCACCAGGAATACATAGGGATGTTGCTCGTGGAACTTCGAGATCGAGCGGATGCCGTAGGGGCCCAGGAACTCGTTCTCGTCGAGCATCTTCGTGAGGATCCGGCGGAGCCGCTCCGGATTGAGCACGGCGAGCAATCCACGCTCCTTCACACCACGGTGTCCCTGGCCGACGTGGTGCATCGTGTTCCCAAGTTCCGGTATCCGCCGCAGCCGTTCCAGCAGACCACTCATCGCCCTCGGAATGCGCTCGCGCTGCCAGTCTTCAATGACGGTCGTGGCGCACAGGGGCAGCAGCCCCACCATGGAACGCACCTTGAGACGGGTGGCGCACCCATCGGGGAGCCGCAGCAGGTCGTAGTAAAAGCCGTCTTCCTCGTCCCACATGCCGTCCTGCCCGGGACGGTTCATGCCAGCGGAAATGTAGTAGAACTGCTCGGCAAACTTCAGGACCATGTCCTCGTAAACAGGATCATGGGCGGCGAGCTCGATGGCGAGCTCGACCATGTTCTGGCTGAAGAGCGCCATCCAGGCCGTGCCGTCTGCCTGCTCCAGATGGCCACCGGTGGGGAGCGGGGCGCTGCGGTCGAAGACGCCGATGTTGTCGAGGCCGAGAAAGCCTCCCTCGAAGACGTTCTTGCCGAAGCGGTCCTTGCGATTGGCCCACCAGGTGAAGTTCAGCATCAGCTTGTTGAAGGCCGACCTGAGGAAGTCTACGTCCGTCTCCCCGCCCAGAGCCTGCTCGGTGCGATGAAGGAAGAGTGTCGCCCAGGCATGAACCGGAGGGTTCACATCACTGAAATTCCACTCGTAAGCCGGGAGCTGCCCGCTGGGATGCAGGTAAACCCCCTTGAGCATCAGCTTCATCTGTTCCTTGGCGAAGTCAGGGTCCACGATCGCCAGCGGCAGGGTGTGGAAAGCCAGATCCCAGGCCGCATACCAGGGATATTCCCACTTGTCGGGCATCGAGATGATGTCCTTGTTCAGCATGTGGAACCATTCCGAGTTCCGGGAATTGCGATATCCGGAATGAAGCGGGTTGGAGTTATGCTCGTCCAGCCAGTTGTCGCCGTCGAAGAAGAAGAACTGCTTGCTCCAGAGCATGCCCGCCAGCGCCTGGCGCATCACGTTGGCCGCGTCGGCACCCACCGATGGCGGAGTAACCGACTGGTAGAACTCATCAGCGTCACGAAGCCTGTCAGCAAAGACCTGATCAAAGGTCTTGCCAAACGGTTCGCGGCTCTGGTCCGGAGACGCCATTGACAGCCGCAGACGAATCACCAGTGTCTCACCGGCGCCAACACTCACCGGGTAATGAGCCGCGACCTTGGTGCCCTGCTTATCGGGGTTCACCGCGCTCTGATTGCCCTGCACCACGCAATCGTTGATTCCATCCTTGACATAGGGGCATTCGTTCTTCTGCCCGGGGAACAGCCGCTCGTGGTTGGTTTCGTTTTCGGTGAACAGCAGCGCTGATTCACCTTCGCAGCAAAACATGAATTCACCGAGCACCGAATGTGTTCCCGAGACGGTGCTCATGCCGGCTGAGAGCTTGACCTGCTTGAGGTTTGGCTTCCAGATGGCTCGGTTCGATTCGGCGATCCACGACGACCAGTCGTTTCGGAACCACAGCGTCGGAAGAAGATGAAGTTCGGCCGTGTCTGGTCCCCGATTGGCCGCCGAGATTCGCACCAGGATGTCGTCCGGACCGGCTTTGGCGTACTCCACGTAGATGTCGAAGTATCTGTCGGCCCTGAACACGCCGGTGTCGAGGAGTTCATACTCCATGTCATTGCGGCTGCGCCGGCGGTTCGTCTCCACCAGGTCGGTGTAGGGAAAGGCCGCCTGCGGATACTTGTACAGATATTTCATGTACGAGTGGGTCGGCGTGCTGTCGAGGTAGAAGTAGTACTCCTTGACATCCTCGCCATGGTTCCCTTCGCTGTTGGTCAATCCAAACAGCCTCTCCTTGAGGATCGGATCCTTGCCGTTCCAGAGGGCCAGGGCAAAGCAGACCTGCTGCTGGTCGTCGGAGATGCCGGCCAGTCCGTCTTCCCCCCAGCGATACGCCCGCGAGCGGGCATGATCGTGAGTGAAGAAGTTCCAGGCATCGCCATTCTCACTGTAGTCCTCACGCACGGTGCCCCACTGGCGCTCGCTAAGGTACGGCCCCCACCGCCTCCAGGGCACTGCCTTGTCCCGAGCCTCTTCCAGGCGAACGTGTTCAGCCGTCATCGGTGTCTGCTCTGTCTCTCGCCGAGACCGTCGAAGGGAAGATCCGAGAAGTGGATTTGCGCCAGTTCAGTATAACTCGCCGGGTCGCTTCGGCTCCTGCGATTCCAGCGATTCTCCTGCTTTTCCAAGGCGGGCCCTGGCAAATCGCACACTCCGGCAGGCTCGTTACGCCCCGAATGGGCGGAAACGAGTGCCTCCTCGTCAGGATCGGAACCTGGCGAGCAGAGAGCAGACCTGGCCGACTCTTGCCGGCAGTTGTAATGACGAGCGGTCGAAAAGCCCGTGTGGTAGACTTCGTAAACACCAGTCCTGAAACCGGCTCCGGCAGGTGCATCAACTCGCTCTCGCAATGCGCTGCGTCAACCGCAAGAGAATACGTCATGGGCCCCATACTGGGAATCATCACGGGAACATCGCTGCTGGCGTGTGGCCTGGTTGCGGTTTGGATGATCGGCGCGATTTACTACGACGCGTGTGGCGGAGCCGGGTGGGGCCGTTGGGTCGCGCTGGCCTGGGCCGTTGGCATCATCGCGCTGTTCGGGACATGGCGGCCGCTCTGGCAGCCGATCGTAGCCTTGCTCGGGGCGGAGTTGCTCTTCCTTGCCTGGTGGTACCGGCAAAAACCGAGCAACGATCGCGATTGGGACCCGAGCGCCGCGGTGCTGCCGCGGGCTGTCATCGCCGGCGATGCGGTGACCATCGAAAACGTCCGCAACCTGGAATACCGTTCGCTCAACGATTTCACCCCGCACTGGGAAACCCGCACATATCATCTCTCGAATATCAAGGGAGTGGACGCCGTTTTTTTCGACTGGGGAGATGGGCTCAGGGGCCACCCGGCCCTGGTCTTCGACTTCGGACCCGATGGCCGCATCTGCATGTCGATCGAGGCGCGAATCACGAAGGGTCAGAAATACTCGGTCTTTCGCAGTCTGTATCGACAGCAAGAGCTGATCTTCGTCGCCGCGGACGAACGCGACGTCATTCTGCGGCGCACGAAATACAGCCGGGGTCAATCCGCGTACCTCTACCACCTCAATTCGAGTGTGGAGGAACTCAAAAGAGTGTTTCTCGACTACGTGAATATGCTCAACGAGTTGTACGAGAGTCCGCGCTGGTACCACGTCCTGTTCACCAATTGCACGACGTCCTTCTACAAGCTTCCCAGCACACGAGTCCGCTGGGACTGGCGCGTTATTGCCAACGCCCGACTGGATCGGGCCCTCTACAAGGACGGTCGATTGGACCGGACTTTACCCTTCAAGGAACTCCGCCGGCTCGCCTACCTGAACGACATTGCGAACACAGCCCCGTCGGCGGGATTCGGTGATCATATCCGCCGCGAACTCGAAAGGCGCCGCCATGAACAATGAGCTCATTCCGCTCTTGAAGGTGCACGAGTACTTTCAGGGTGCGTCCGATGAGAGCCTGGAGGAAGTCGAGCGGCTCGGACGCGTCGCGCACTATCCCGCCGGCAGCGTCGTCCACGAGGCCGACGTCGTGCTCACCACGGTGGGCTTCGTCTTGCGCGGGCGGCTCAAGGCCGTCCGGATCGGCACCAGCGGATCCGAGTCGCTCTTCCGCATGATCGAGCGCGGCGAACAATTCGGGCTCATGGTCGGCGCACTCAGCGAACCCGTGCCGATCCGCATCGTCGCGCTGGAGCCCTCGACGATCCTCAGGCTGGACTACGAAGAGGCGATGGAGTTGACTTTCGCCAGGCCGGACCTGCGCCGTCTGTGGTTGAAGAGCTTCGCACGAAACCAGAGGAAATTGTTCCTGGGCGACGCCCCCAAGCGCTCGACCATGATGCTGGCGCTGATTCACGATTCACCCGCGACGCGGCCGGCGGCGGAACGGCTCATCCAGCGACTGAGCGACATCGGCGAGCAAATCGCCGTCTTCAGCGATTGGGACCGGAGGCCGGTTTCACCAAGCGTACGGTTTCGGCCACTTCATGAAAACGGACGAGATTTGACGTCGGAAGAAATCCGCGAGCAGGCCGCTCGGTGGCAGGACGCCAATCGAATCATCTTCGACGTCCACACCTACCTGACGCCGGAACGGACGGCGCGGCTCATGGAACTCGTCGATCGCGCCGTCTATTTCATCGCGGCAGATGCGGCAGAAAGCGCAATGCGCCGGCTCCAGGCGATCGACGTGGCTGCCCGGGGCTGGCGCGACAAGATCAGTGTCGCCTGGTTGCTTCAGGGCGATCGTCCCGTGGTCCCCGCCATTCCGAACCTCCCCGTGCTTGCCTCCCGTGATTTCAAGATCCACGAAACGCCCCCGGGACTCCCGTCAGGCCTGTCGCTGGCCAACGGGCTGGAGCGGCTGGTGCACGACCTGCGCGGCGTGCGTGTGGGCGTGGCCCTCGGCGGTGGGGCCGCCCGAGGCATGTCGCACCTCGGCGTGCTCAAGGCCCTCGAGCGCGGTGGCATCGTCGTGGACATGATCGCGGGCACCAGCGCCGGGGCCATGACCGGTATTCTGTACTCCGCCGGCCTGGATCCCGACTACAACGCCGATCAATTCGCCACGGACCTTCGCCCTTCGTGGTTTTTTCGCCGCCTGCCGCAAGGCAACTACTGGTACCTCATCCACAAGTACCGTCGCGGGAAATTCGACCCGATGCTACGCAAGTACCTGCACGACTGGAGACTCGAACAGCTTGCCCTCCCCTGTCTCTCCGTCACGGTCGACCTGGTGAGCGGCACATCGGTCGTCCGCGAACGAGGCGATGCCGTCCATGCGATCCTCGAGAGCATCAACCTGCCCGTGCTCTCGGTCCCGATCATCCGCAATGGCCAGGCGCTGATCGACGGCGGGCTGGTCAACAACATCCCGGCGGATGTGCTGGTGTCGATGGGCTGCAATTTCGTCATCGCCATCAGCGTGACGGCGAAGCTGGAGACCCGTTTCTGCGACATCGAACCTGAGCAGCCCATTCTGTCGAGGAACAAGCCGGGCATCGGGCCGACGATCTTGCGCAGCCTGTTGGTTCAAAACCACAACCTGAACGCCTTCGGTGTCCAGCCGGCGGACGTCGTGATCGAGCCGGACGTGACCGGCGTCGACTCCGCGGAGTTCATGAAGGCGAAGGAGCTTGCCGCGATCGGAGAGGCGGCCGCGATCGAACAGCTCCCGAAGATCCGCCGACTCTTGAATCGGCTCGATCCTCAGCTTTTCAAGCTCACCGCCGGAGCGCCTGAGCCCGCCCCGGTGTGACTGGCAACTGGAATTGGCGGGGAATGGGGATGGCCCCAGGATTCGCCTCCACTGTCATTCAGGTCAGGAATCTCGGGACACGCCGCGGGCGACTTGTCATTGCAATTCGGGCATATGTCGGAGTATGGGGGACCCCAGGCGTGGCCCTGCTCCGCTCCGGAGCAGCGCATGATCGTCATCTCTCCTGAGTCGTGCTGCCGTCGCCGGACTGGGCCGGAAGGCTGGCATCCTGGCCGTGAGGCAATTTGCCAGTTGTGGTGGACGCCAGGGCCAGAACGGCCAGTGTCCAGAATGGGAAGAGTTCGAGTGCCGGGATCACCTCGACAGCCAGGGCAGTCAGGAGCGCCCATGGAAAACCCAGGATCACGAAGAGCATTCCGGCAGTCAGAGCGTCCAGCACCCACTGCAACGGTGGCACCAGCACCGCGGCGAACCCCAGGGCATCCGACAGAACAGCGATCAGGAGCGCCCAGCGCCAGCGGGGAGATCTCCACGCAATCAGGAGCCTGTCAATCAGCTTGTGCAGCATCGCGGCATTTCCGGTCACTCGGATCTTGAAACACGAGAATACCATAGCGTTCGGTGTCGAACTCGTCGATGCAAGGGGAGGGAGAAGGGGCCATCAATGCAGGGGGAAGGGGCCATCCATAATTTGGGGTGGCATCCGTTCCGCCCGCGCAGGATTCAAGCTCGCAAGTTGGCCTGACGGCTCGGCTTGGTGTGCCGGGCCGCTTGAAGCTCGGTGCGGGTCGGGGGGGGGAATGCCGATGGCCCCAGGAGTCCCCTCTCGCATAGTGCTCTTGGCTCTGCGATCGCCCCTCCGCTTTTGATTCGTCACCAGTTCGACTGCGTTTCATCTGTAAATCCTCCCTTCGGCTGCTTGCATGGAGCATGTCAGGATGGTAAGCTCCATTTTGTTCAGGTCATGGCAGACCGTTGAGATGACACGATGACTGAGTTGGCTCTCTGCGATTCCACGATGGACGCGTTCTTCCTGCGCTGGGAAGGCTCGGGTGCGGCGGAGCGCGCCAACTATTCCATGTTCTTGAATGAGCTATGCGACGTGATCGAGGTACCCCGCCCCGATCCCGCCGGACCGGACGATGAGCAGAACGCGTACGTCTTCGAGCGCACGGTCCCGTTCCCGAACCCGGATGGCTCGACAACGATCAAGCGGATTGATCTCTACAAGCGCGATTGCTTCGTGCTGGAGGCGAAGCAAGGGAGCGATCGTGTGGCAACGCCTTCGCCCAGCTCCTTGACACCGCCCAGGCGGATGCGCCGGGGCACGGCCGTCCGGGGCACGGCCGGCTGGGACGCGGCCATGTACGAGGCGAAGGGCCAGGCCGAGCTCTACGTCCGGAACCTGCCGGCCTCGGAGCACAACCCACCTTTCGTCATCGTGGTGGATGTTGGCCACTCGATTGAGCTGTTCTCTGATTTTTCCCGCCAGGCCGCACGTATATTCCCTTCCCCGAGCCTCGAACGCACCGCGTCAAGCTTCGGGACCTCGCGGAGGACGAGGTTCGCGCCCGGCTGAAGCAGGTGTGGACAGAGCCGCTCGCCCTCGACCCCAGCCGGCGCACGGCGAAGGTCACGCGTGAGGTCGCCGCCAAGCTGGCCGAGCTGGCGCGCTCCCTGGAGTGTCTTGCTTCAGCCGGAAATGGAGAGACGTCGCACCCGAGTTATACGACAACTCGGCAGGAGTCTCACCATGCGAAAGCCCCGCAAGAACTATACGCCTGTCGAGAAGGTCGCCATCCTCCGGCGTCACCTCATCGACCGCATCGCCGTCTCCGATCTCTGCGACGAGCACCAGCTGTCGCCCACGTTGTTCTACCTCTGGCAGAAGCAGTTCTTCGAGGGGGGCACGGCGGCCTTCCAGCGCAAGAACGGACCCTCTGAGAGCCAGCACCTTCGCACCATCGCAGCCCTCCGCGACAAGCTCCAGCGCAAGAATGAAGTCGTCGCCGAGCTCATGGAGGAACACATCCAGCTAAAAAAAGAGCTTGGGGAGCTCTGACCAAGGCATGGGTTCCCCACGATACCCGCGACGGCATCGTTGACTTCGTCAGGCGCTGGTCGCAGCGAACCGAGATCCCCGTCGCCAGGTTCATCACCTGGCTGGGGATCGCAGCCAGCAAGTTCCAGAACTGGAAGACTGGCTATGGACTGGCCAACGAGCACAATGCCTTGGTTCCACGCGACTGGTGGCTGGAGCCGTGGGAAAAGCGAGCCATCATCGAGTTCCACAAGGACCATCCCGTCGACGGCTACCGGCGACTGGCGTTCATGATGCTCGACGGCGATGTCGTCGCGGTCAGCCCTTCCAGCGTCTATCGCGTGCTCCGTGATGCGGGGTTGATAAAGCATCATAACAGCAAACCTTCACTCAAAGGCAAAGGCTTCCAGCAGCCACTTTTGCCCCACGAGCACTGGCACGTTGACATGTCGCACATCAACGTCGCCGGCACGTTCTACTCGCTTTGCAGCCTGCTCGACGGCTGCAGCCGGTTCATCGTCCACTGGGAGATCCGCGCGAGCATGACCGAGGCTGAAGTCGAGACGATCATCCAGCGCGCACGCGAGCGATACCCTGACGCCCGCCCGCGGATCATCTCTGACAACGGGCCCCAGTTCATCGCCAGGGATTTCAAGGAGTTCATTCGGATTTGCGGTATGACACATGTGAGAACATCGCCATATTATCCGCAAAGCAACGGCAAGATCGAGCGCTGGCACCGCTCGCTGAAATCCGAGTGCATCCGGCCCGGCGTGCCGCTGTCGCTGGAGGATGCCCGTCGTCTCGTGGAACGTTATGTTGATCACTACAATCAAGTGCGTCTTCATTCTGCGATCGGTTACATCGCCCCGGCCGACAAGCTGGCCGGCCGTGGTCCAGCGATCTTCGCCGACCGCGACCGTAAGCTGGAGACTGCCCGTGAAAGGAGGGAACAGGTGCGTGTGACGACCCGAGCGACGGGTTGATCACAGGGAGGCGATTGTCTCGTGCAGCTCGGTGCGGCTACGATGAGAGATGGCCTGGGCGGAAGGTAGGGCAACGTGGCGACACGACCTGAGCGCCGACCCAGGGACCAAGACCGAAGGGGGCGGCACGATGCCGCCCCGTCTTCTCCTTCGGGATTGGTACGAAAGCGGTAAATCGGTCCATCTGTGTGAATGTTCACTCTACCTTATCTTTCGGCCCCGGTTTCTCCATTTCACGCTGAACCATTACACACGCGGGAGGACGACATCATTGGGAGTTCATCTACTCTCGGTAGCGTCTCAACTGGAAAGGCGTTTCGGTGTAAGGCCAAGCCTCGATCGGCTCAGGTCGATGGCCGTGAAGAATGAGCCACCGGACATCATGGTCGGGGAGCTGTTCGACTTCATCCGGGGCACGATCCCCCAGACCGGGGTCCTCGATCTTGATCTGGATGCCGACGCTCTCTGGCCCGTGTATCAGCGTGCGATGTCCGACGCCCTGAGCGTCGAGGCTGAGGTGGTCAGCAAGGAGAAATGGCTCATTCGTGACCTCGGGGTCGATAGGCCCTGGTCACGTTGCCGCTACTGTCATGAATGGGTCGATCCGGAACAGGATGAGGCACATCGGCTTGAGCACACCCGGCTTCGCCCCGACGGCCGGCTCAGCGAGTATGTCACTTTGCCTCCCGACGACCGATATCAAGGTTCGCTGGAAGGCGTGCCGCGCGTTTACCGCCATTGGCGTTGCGGCCAACGTACCGTCATGCCGGAGGAGATCATCCGGACGTATCTCGAGAATCCGCACACATACATGGTAGATCGATCCTACTGCGTCGGCTGCCGGAAGCATGTAAGGTGCCGGGAGCTGGAATGGGTCGAGACAGGGGAGAACATGCAAGCTTATAACGATCGACTCCGGGCCTCCCGCCAGGAGATGCGCCCGCCGCTATCAGTCAGAATGCTGGCACGCATTTTCAGGCTGTTACCTCTTCCTTAAACCTACCGTTCCTGCATGGCCATTCCTGCCAGGAGAAGCATGCGTCGCGTTGGCTGCTGCCGCATCGGGTGGTATATAGTTCGACGCAGCAGCTCCACTAAACGCAACCATGCATTATCTGTACGGTTCGAGTAGAGCGAGACCCTTCATCTTCCAGGATGAATCGAAATGGCGAGCGATGAGGTGAGGGAAGCCCTGGTGAACTGGATCGAGCAGGCCCTGTCGCCCATGGGCCGATTGCCAGAGGGCACCGAGCCAGCAGCCTGGATCGCAGACCACTTCACTTCATGGTGGCGAGTAAACGCCGAGAGCAGCATCAGCGACGCCGAGAGGGCGTTGTCATACGTCCGCGAGGAGCTGCTCAGGCTCGGCGGATGGGAGAAGTTCGGTGAGGCGCTTCACGAGCTTACCCACGCGGAGGATGCTCTGGGCGATATACGGATGGCTATGCGCCTCTTCCATAAAAGCAATGAGTAAGGGGTTATGACTGACCGCCGGGAGCCACGTGAATGACTTTTGAGGAAGCGATCGCTCGCCTTTGTAACCACGCAAACCTCCCCGGGGGACAACTCCCGGAGACGGAGAGCTTCGGATGGGTATTGTGGGACGCGGAACGAAACCGGGTGGCCCCCGACGTTCAGCCGCTGTGCGGCGACATCCTCGATTGCCTGGAGGCCGTCAACGGTCGGCTCAACGGCCCCGTGCCCTCGGAGCGGAGAGGCCCGAGGGAAGACTCGACGGCTATCGCGGAAGTCGCCTACCCGGTTGCTTGTATCATTGATGAAGGACTGGAATATCATCGTCGCTGGTCACGCGGAGCGACGTTCACCCAAGCGTTCCGAGACCAGCTGGAGGAATTGGTGCATCGAGTTTCTTACGCCTGGGAGCAAGTATTGGCCAGTGACATCGACATCTTGCTTGAAGGATTTGACTTGCTCGAAGGACTTCGAGATTAGGTCGGCATACCTGGGAATCCGAGATACTGTGTATCGCCGGAACTATAAACGGTGTTGACAGATCGGGGTTAAGTGAGCGTCCTTGGACCGCCAGGTGGAACATGCCATTGCATCGAATCTTCAAAGGGACTGCGGTGCTGTTGGCGATGGGTGGTGCGACGGCTCTCCTCGTCTTTTTGGCTTCACCTGCGATCAATCAGTCGTTCGAAAGAGCCGATGTACCGCTCAGGTTCACGGTCCTCGATGCGGACTCCGGGCGTCCGATCTCAGCAGCCCAGGTGAAGTTTACGGAATTCAATCGCGCCGAATACCGTGCTCCGACCACCGGTCTGGATGGTCAGACGACCATCAGCCTCGGGTTCAATTGCTGCTCTAAGGCGACCGGCACGTCGAGATCTACCCGGAATTGAGCTTCCCCGTTCTGTGAGATGATGCAAGGCTAGAGCCTGGCCTGTTGCCGTCTGTACACCAGGGAGGGGAACCGTCATGGAAGGATCCACTGAGTGCCTCGACGCCTTGATCTGTTCGGGAGCCAGACGGCTGACCGGATACCAGCGCCGATTGTTCATGGCCGAGGTGGCCACGGAACTCTGTGAAGGCAGCGCCCGCCAAGCTGAACGACGCTTCGGCTGGGGACGAGAAACGGTCCTGAAAGGACTGCACGAGGCCCGTCAAGGGATACGCTGTCTCGAGAATTTCGTCGCGAGAGGTCGGCTGCGCAGCGAAGAGAAGGACCCGCAACTGGCTGCGGACATCCGTGCGATCGTCGAGCCCCATACCTACGCCGATCCGGAACTGAAGTCGTCGCGACGGTACATGAACCTGTCGGCGGCGGAGGTGCGAGGAGCCTTGATTGACAAGGGCTATCCCCGAGACGCGTTGCCCAGCGAGCGCACCATGCGGGACATCCTCAACCGCATGAACTTCCGCCTCAAGCGGATTCAGAAGGGCAGGCCGCTGAAGAAGACCAAGGAGACCGACGCGATCTTCGCCAACGTGAAGGAGGTGCAGCAACAGGCTCGGGACGATCCTGAGGCGCTGGAGATCTCCATGGACACCAAGGCGAAGGTGGGATTGGGCGATTACGCTCGTGGGGGGAAAAACCAGGACCGCCGCCGACGGTCAAGTGGCCAAGGGATGGGATCACGATCCGCCAGCCAAGGAGAAGCTGGTCCCTTTCGGCATCGTGATGCGGGTGACCGGGGTATTGATGCTCCTGTTCGGATCGCGCGAGACCAGCGACGCTTGGGCCGATGCGCTCCGCATGTGGTGGCTGCAGGTCCGGTCAGGCTTCGGGCATGTCAAGCGCCTGGTGATCTATCTGGACAACGGCCCCAAGAACTCCGGTCGGCGGACCCAGTTCCTGAAACGGATGGTCCAGTTTGCCGACTGGTCGGGGTTGGAGATTCGGTTGGTGTACTATCCCCCCTACCACAGCAAATACAACCCGATTGAACGCTGCTGGTCGGCCCTGGAGAAGAAATGGAACGGCGTGTTACTGAACTGCCTGAAGGTGGTCCTGCAATGCGCCCTACGAATGACCTGGAAGCGCCGGCACCCGATCGTGAAACGCCTCCACGGCGAGTATCCCGATGGCGTTCGAGTCGCCGCCAAGGAGATGAAGCAGTACGAAGCTCGATTGGAAAGATCGGCGACCCTGCCGAAGTATGACATCACTATCAAACCGAGAATCACCGAGCAGCAGGGAAACTAAGACCTGCCGCTCGCCTAACTCAACGCTCTTCAGAAAGTCACGATGTGTCTTATATTGCTGCTGGCAGGTGGATGTCGAGGCAGTGGGGTATGCGACAGTACGCATAGCATTGACGGAATTGACGGAAGACCATCGGTTTCACGATGACGCCAGCCCACCACCAATCACGCTGCATCTTCATCGCAAGGCAGAGAGCCGAACTGGACAAACGACTCACCGTTTTAGCCTTGAGCGACCCTCAGAACACTGATCGAAATGTGTAACGTCTGAACTGTAGTTGAATCTTTACACTCAAGGCACGCTTCGCTTATCCGATGCAACCCCCTGGCCCCTCGTTGCGCCGGCGTCCGCCAAGTGGGGCACACACAGCTGCCGTCGTCGCCCTGGCCGGGTTAGTCTCCCCAACCCGGCAGCTTCGGCTTGTCGCCGTGGTCCTGGCAATCCTGCTCGCTGGGTTCGCATGGGGCGGATTTATCCGGGGAAGGCAGTATCGAGCGTGGTTGAGCCAGCAGCCCGAATGGCTGGCTCTGCCGTCCCAGCAGCAAGCCCCTTGACCTCTTTCCTTCCTGCGTGGCGAGGCGAGGCGGTCTCGGGAGACCTCCGGGAGCCGGTGCCGTTGAGTATCGTCGAGGCGCACACGAGCAACGATGGCTTGCTGAAACTCGTGGTCTGCCGCGCGGCCGATGGCGATACGGCCATTGGTTTTGCGGGCTTCCCGTGGCATACTCACGCAGATATCCTGGCCTCGTCTTCAGGCCTGGGCGAGCCCGCCGCGATACGGCGATTCATCGACGACGTACTCAACGACCGGGCGATCATCGCGGTCAGCCGGACCAATTGGGTGGCAAAAGACGTGTGGGTCACCGAAGTTCCGGCCTCTGAGCTACGGTACCAGCGCGGGGACGAGACGATCGAGTTCCGTTACTGGAGCGGCGAGCTTCATTCCTGAATGAGCTGGAACGACGCTCGGCGAGGCTCGCCTGCTCCTTTCAAGCCCCTTCTGCCGAGCAATGGAATGTCCTCGATCTTGGTAGGCTCCTTCACCTCGACCCAGGAAGGAAGAGCGACGGCCCAGCGTCGGACCGGCTCGGGGGTATGGGGATGGCTCAGTTCGGCATGCACGGCCTGGGGAATATGCACGCGGTCGAAAAGCTGGGACAGGATGTGCTCGGCCTCGATGAGGATCAGGTAGTGCAGAGGCCCCATGTCGCAGACGACCGTCATCAGGGCCTGGCCTTCCTCAGAAACTCGCGCCCTGACTCGAACTCATCGAGTTCGATGTCCTGCCCGACCCTTCGTTGCTTGATGAGCACCTCCGTTGCATGGAAGCTCAAGCCCAACGCCACCGGAGCTGAGCATGGGAGATACGCTCCTCGCGGTACAGTTCGAGCAGGAAGGCTTCCCTCGCCTTTCGGTTGAGGTCCGTCCCCTCGGCGCGAATCTGCTCTTCGATGTCGTGGGGTATCTCAAAGCTGATGTTCACGGTCCGTCCTCGTTCAAAAGAAAGAGAGGACAGGCATTGCAGTCTTGCTCGTTCAGGAACAGGGTCGAGCCGAGGAACTGAAGGCTGCCGAGGCTGGCAGCGTGGCGGGGTCGCAGGCGGCCGCGGGACTGGAAGAAGGCCTGTGGCTGTGCCCGATCGAGGACCGCCGGAGGCTGGACTCAGACTCGGGCAGATGGCAGGGCAGATGGAGGGCAGATGGGGCCACCCACATTCTGAGGCAGATGGGGCCACCCACATTCTGGCTCACGGTCGGCTCAATCGTCGCATTCAGCCTCTTATCGGCAGGGATGGCAGAAGGGCCACCCACTGGCTGATATCTCAAACTGTGGGTGGCCCCGTTTTATCGCCGCTTTATCGCGAGCAAACCCGCTGTGCGGGTCGACTGTTGACCCGACTCGGTTGTCATACGAACACCGTAAACAAAGCCAACACTGTGATCGAGATTATGGCGTTGGCTCGCTCCACAGTGCAGCCGTATACTCAGTGGATCGAGTTATGCTGTTCCGGGTGGCCTCTCGGTGCTCATCGTGAATTGCGGATCGAGGCGGCCAGACGAGACACCCGCATGTCGGCTCCCGCCAGGGTAGCCGTTGAAGAGTGCCTGGCCCGGATTCGGAAGAGGGGGGCGGGAAGTGAGCACGGCGACAAAGCGACTCAGCGTCGCGGGGTATGACAAGCTGATTCGCCACGGAATCCTGCCGGAGACGAACCGCTTCGAGCTGATCAACGGCCGCATCGTGGAGAAGGAAGTGAAGAATCCGCCCCACACGACGGCCACTCAGCTCACCATGCAAGCCATCGAGCGGTTGCTTCCGCCTGGCTGGCACACCCTCGCCGAACAGCCGGTATCGATCCCGAACCGCAGGAGCGAGCCGGAGCCTGACGTATCCGTGGTCCGGGGCCATATCCGCGACTACAAGGACCATCATCCCGGACCGGCCGACGTCGCACTGGTCGTTGAGGCCACACGTTCGAGCGTGGCCAAGGACCGGAAGCTTGCCCGTGACTACGGGGCAGGCGGCATTCCGGTCTACTGGATCATCATCGTTCCCAAGCGCCGGCTGGAGGTCTACGCGAACCCGGTCGGTGGACAGTACCCGGCTCCCACGATGCTGGGAGAAACGGAATCGGTCGATCTCGTGATCGACGGGCAGGTCGTCGGCCGGATCCCCGTGGTGGAGCTGCTCCCGTAAAACCCGCTGATTTCCAGCGCTTACTGATGGTAGCTCCTCCCCGTTGCCTCTTGTGCAGGCATGTCGCCGAAGATGGCAAGAAACACGCCAGTGGCGTGAAATCCCAGCCTGTCGCTCCCGGACCTGACGCTTGCCTGCGAGGCGCTGCCTGCTCGGAGAAGAGTTTCGGTCACCGGAGTCATCCGTGACGAAAGAGAGACGAAAGAGAGGAGGATAAGAGAGGGCAGGCATTGCAGTCTTGCCCCTCAAGGAGGCGCTGTCGCGGATGTCCAACAGCGAGGAGAACACTCGCGGGGCGTCTTCGAGGGGCGGTTCCAGAGCGTGGATGCGCGGCGCGGTGACGTGACGACGGCGTCGCCGTGACGATGCGGGTGACGAGGCGAGGTACTGGTCGGGCTCACGCCCGAGGTTGGGGGCTGCGCCCGTGAAAACCACGTGCTTACGCACGTGGCCATGCGCCGCGAACGCCGGGACCGGCAGACCAGCGCCGGAGCCCATGCGTGCGATGCGGCGCGGTGCAGGTCGGGCTCACGCCCGAGGTTGGGGGCTGCGCCCGTGAAAACCACGTGCTGACGCACGTGGCCATGTGCCGCGAACCCCGGGACGTGTAGGTCGTCGCTGTGGCGATGTATGCGATGCGGCGACATGCGTGTCGGGCTGGTGGCGGCGAACGTGTCGGGCTGGTGGCGGCGAACGTGTCGGGCTCACGCCCGAGGCTGGGGGCTGCGCCCGTGAAAACCACGTGCTGACGCACGTGGCCATGTGCCGCGAACGCCGGGACCGGCAGACCAGCGCCGGAGCCATGCGTGCGATGCGGCGCGGTGCAGGTCGGGCTCACGCCCGAGGCTGGGGGCTGCGCCCGTGAAAACCACGTGCTGACGCACGTGGCCATCCGCCTCGGGACTCCGGAGCGCTCGCGTGCTCCGGGCACTCAAGCACGAGGCCCTCCGGCCCGGACTCCGGGCGCTCGCGGCCGAGGCCGTCGGCCAGGGCACCAGGGTGCTAGCGTCCAGGGGCATCCGGCTCGGACTCGGGGCGCTCGTGCACCCCGGGGCGCTTGCGCAGATGGCCATCCGCCACCTCCACCAGGGTGCCCACGCACTTCGGGGTGATCGGGCCTGTGGCTACGCGGTCTGGCCTGTCGGGTGCGCGAGTGGCAACCGGCCCGGTGTTGGCGGGAGGATGTCACTCGGCGGCGAATTCGCACGATCGCCGGCATTTCCGCCGTAGACTGAGTAGGACGGGAGAGCCTGCGATGGCATCCCGGATTGGCCTCGGCCCGCAAGGAGAGCGTGCCCTGCGGAACCAGGCCGCGGGTGCTCTGGCAGGCCGCGTACGCATCGGCCCGCAGGCAGAGCGTGCCCACGGCTCTTTGACAATGCGGTGGATGGATTGGACCAGCGCCGGGCCGGCGGCGCGCGGCTCCCCTCGTTGACCAGGCGGTTGAGGCGGTCCGCAGGAATTTTACAGCGCACAAGTCGGGGATCGAACCCAATCGAAAATGCAAACCTAAATCCTGTACGCGAAAGGGTTAAAGTCCGATGGCTTCGCCCGGGCGGGCCCGGGAACGAACCCAAAATGGGCCCGTCGCGGGGCAGTGATGCGGCGAGGAGGTCGAGCAGGAAAACGGCGCGGTGGTTCCTGCCGGCGCAGCGCCCCGGGGTCGTGGGACGGCTCCATGGAGACAGCGATGTCCCGCCCTTCCAGCACGTTGCCAGGGTCTTCCGCACGCACAAGTCACGGAACGAAGCCAACGGGAAACTCAAACTTAACTGGCATCTGTGCAATGAGTAACGTCCGATGGCTTGGCCCGGGCGGGCCGGTGCAGGGGGAAGGGGCCATCCATAATTCGGGGTGGCATCCGTTCCGCCCGCGCAGGATTCAAGCTCGCAAGTTGGCCTGACGGCTCGGCTTGGTGTGCCGGGCCGCTTGAAGCTCGGTGCGGGTCGGGGGGGGAATGCCGATGGCCCCAGGAGTTCCGGATTCCCGGCTGGTGTCCTACGCCCATCTCCAAATGAATCCGGTGCCCGCGGGGATTGCCCAGGCGTCCGAGACCAGCACGCACACGTCGATCAAGCAGCGGGTCGAACACGTCCGGGAGCAAGACCGGGCGGAGGACCTGAAGGTTACCGAGGACGGCAGGGTGGCGGGCTCGAAAGTCTCTGAAGGGATGGCGGTCGGCTGCTGGGCCGGTATTTCGCGGCGATGGCAGAAGCGCCACCCATTGGCTGAGATCTCAGACTCTGGGTGGCCCCGTTTTATCACCGTTTTAGTTGCAGATTGTGGGTGGCCCCGTTTTAGTCCACCGTGTCACCTTCTCTACGCGCTCGCTTACCTCGAGCCCTGAGGTCGCTGGGCATGAGAATCCTTATGCCGAGCTCGGCAAAGTGTTTCGACGGCCAGTGCTCCGGGAAAACGCCGCCGAAGCTCCAGGTCGAGCGCATCCAGATCCATGTCCAGACGCCGCGTACCCGCCGGCAGCGAGTAGACCGGCACGGCGGCCGCGGGATCGTCCAGGAGAGCCAGGAGCGTGTGTGCGAAGGGGATCTCGACCAGGCATACCCCGAACGCGCCCTGGCGCAGCATCCGGTAGACTTCGCGCGCAGGAGCGGGGCGCAGCGCTCGTTCGCGTGCAGCCCGCTGATCAGCAGAATATCGACCGAGGGGCAGGCTTTCACGCTCCTGAGCCCCGAGCCATTCGACGGGGTAAACAAGCGATGATCCAGACATTCTCGCAGCGCTCACGCAGCCGGAACAGAGATTCCGCGCGATATCGATGGGTCCTCTGAATGCTTGACTGGACCGGCCCGGGTTGCTCCGATGAGGGTGCTGCACGCTTCGTTCACGAATGAATGATGAAAGAACCCGGCTCGATGAGGAGCATCGCGATGAAACGACGAATCGGCCCGCTTGCGGCCTGCTGGCTGGCCTTCACCTGCCTGAGTGCGTCGGCCGCGGAACCGATCCAGATCCGCGGAGGCGCGTGCGAGGTCGTGCTGGACCCTGTGACGGGGTCCCTTCTCCGGGCGGGCATGGCCGGCCAGTCCGAAACGGTCGTCCGCGGGAGCGAGCATGGGCTCTGGCGGATCACGTTCGAGGATGGTTCGGCGCTCGCGGCCCGCGAGTTCTCGCCCGGCGTATCCGGGCGCAGCCTGAACGTCCAGCACCAGCCCGGATCAGACAGGATCGAGCTCGATTTTCGCTCGGCCGAGGCTCGCGTGCGGGTGGTCGTGGAGGGTGTTGAAGAGGGTGTCGACATCCACGCGACGGTGGAACCGTACGCACGAGCCATCCTCGCGTTCGAGCTTCCCGGGCGGCTGCGTTTCGATCCCTCGAAGCTGAAGCGCTTCGTCGCCCCGCTGGCGCCTCATGACGGCGTCGGGGTGGCACTGCGGGCGTCTTTCTTCCGGAAGCAGGCCCATGCCGCGGGCTGGCTGCCCTGGAACATGGGCCCGGAGAATCTTTCCAGGCTGGTCCCTGATGGGATCGTGATGCGCGCCATGGAGAGCGCCTCCGAACCGATCGCGGTGACCTCGGCGGGAAAGGCCTGGCTGGGCGACGCCCTGGCCGCTCGGCTCCAGGGCGCCCGCGTGGATGTGTGCCGGCCGCCCACGCGATCGTCCGCGGACCTCGTGCTGCTTGATTCCGCCAGCGGACCCGTACTGAGCGCCAGCCGCCTGGGAGGCACCGGCAGGTTCTGGCGCTGGGGCGGGTTCGTGCGGCCGGCCGAGGCAGAACTGGCCCATGCGGCCTTCCTCGGGCTGGTCCGGAACCTTGCCACAGGGCATGGGCGCCGCACCACCATCGGCCTGATCCAGCTCGAAAACGGGCCGGAAACCGGAGGCGGCAATGCGATCCCTGTCGCGTCCTGGAAACCACGTCTCGACCGCCTGGCGGCAGAGGCGGGGTGCCGGGTCGAGCTCATCGCCACGGTCGAGGAGCTGCTCCGCGGCCTGCGTGCCGCAAGCGACCTGGCGATCATCAACCCCTACGGCGAATGGCTGCCCGCCGCAGCGCCGGAAGGCGTGCGCGAACTGATCGACGCCGTGGGCCGGTTCGTCCGCCAGGGTGGGCACTGGATCGAGACGGGCGGATACCCGTTTTACGCCGCTCTTGTGCCCCGGCGCTATCTCGGCTACGAGGCCGAGTATCCGCCGGCGTTCGCGGACTTCGTCCACCTTGCCAGCAACTCGGGCAGCCTGGCGGTCTACCGCGTCCAGCCGCGTACCTGGCAACCCTGGCAGGGCCGGAACGACCCGGCGGCGCTTTTCACTCCCGGCAAGCTGCAATTCGGAGGCGACGAGCAGGGAGGCTGGTCCACGCGCGGCTTTGTGGTGTACCTGCCGCCCGGCCGTCCCTGGCAGTCCCCGATCGTGCGTCTCTCGGCCGGGCACTCGGTGTGGGAAGACCTGCATCGCTACGCTCGGGCGAACGCACTGGGCCGGACCCTGGAGGAAAAGCTGCCCCCGGAGCGGTTCGACCGGTTTCGCAAGACGGTGCTCGTGAAGTTCAACGGGTCGGCGCATGACCTGCTCGAAAGTCTGCCGACCTTGCCGGTCCCGACCTTGATCCATTTCGCCGATTACCTGCACGGCGGTTTTGACAAGCAGTACCCGGACCACCTGCCTCCGCGTGCCGGCTTCGGCACCGAGGCGGACCTGCGCGCCGTGATCGAGCGGGCTCACCAGCTTGGCCACCTGGTGATGCCCTACACGAACCCCACCTGGTGGTGCGACGAGCCGCGCGGACCGACCTTCCTGAAGGCTGGCGACGCTCCCCTGCGCGCGGGCTCGACGGCCGGCCGTATCACGAGCGCTACGGACCGCGGAGCGTGGGGTGGACGACAACTCCCTGGCATCCCGCCGTGCGCGCGGCCAATACCGCGCTCCGGCTCCAGTTCGTCAAGGATTACCCGGTGGACATCCTGTTTCAGGACCAGGTCGGCGCACGCGGCCCGGTCTACGACCGCAACCCGGCATCGCCATCGCCCCATGCTTAGGCGAGCGGCAGGTCTTAGTTTCCCTGCTGCTCGGTGATTCTCGGTTTGATAGTGATGTCATACTTCGGCAGGGTCGCCGATCTTTCCAATCGAGCTTCGTACTGCTTCATCTCCTTGGCGGCGACTCGAACGCCATCGGGATACTCGCCGTGGAGGCGTTTCACGATCGGGTGCCGGCGCTTCCAGGTCATTCGTAGGGCGCATTGCAGGACCACCTTCAGGCAGTTCAGTAACACGCCGTTCCATTTCTTCTCCAGGGCCGACCAGCAGCGTTCAATCGGGTTGTATTTGCTGTGGTAGGGGGGATAGTACACCAACCGAATCTCCAACCCCGACCAGTCGGCAAACTGGACCATCCGTTTCAGGAACTGGGTCCGCCGACCGGAGTTCTTGGGGCCGTTGTCCAGATAGATCACCAGGCGCTTGACATGCCCGAAGCCTGACCGGACCTGCAGCCACCACATGCGGAGCGCATCGGCCCAAGCGTCGCTGGTCTCGCGCGATCCGAACAGGAGCATCAATACCCCGGTCACCCGCATCACGATGCCGAAAGGGACCAGCTTCTCCTTGGCTGGCGGATCGTGATCCCATCCCTTGGCCACTTGACCGTCGGCGGCGGTCCTGGTTTTTCCCCCCACGAGCGTAATCGCCCAATCCCACCTTCGCCTTGGTGTCCATGGAGATCTCCAGCGCCTCAGGATCGTCCCGAGCCTGTTGCTGCACCTCCTTCACGTTGGCGAAGATCGCGTCGGTCTCCTTGGTCTTCTTCAGCGGCCTGCCCTTCTGAATCCGCTTGAGGCGGAAGTTCATGCGGTTGAGGATGTCCCGCATGGTGCGCTCGCTGGGCAACGCGTCTCGGGGATAGCCCTTGTCAATCAAGGCTCCTCGCACCTCCGCCGCCGACAGGTTCATGTACCGTCGCGACGACTTCAGTTCCGGATCGGCGTAGGTATGGGGCTCGACGATCGCACGGATGTCCGCAGCCAGTTGCGGGTCCTTCTCTTCGCTGCGCAGCCGACCTCTCGCGACGAAATTCTCGAGACAGCGTATCCCTTGACGGGCCTCGTGCAGTCCTTTCAGGACCGTTTCTCGTCCCCAGCCGAAGCGTCGTTCAGCTTGGCGGGCGCTGCCTTCACAGAGTTCCGTGGCCACCTCGGCCATGAACAATCGGCGCTGGTATCCGGTCAGCCGTCTGGCTCCCGAACAGATCAAGGCGTCGAGGCACTCAGTGGATCCTTCCATGACGGTTCCCCTCCCTGGTGTACAGACGGCAACAGGCCAGGCTCTAGCCTTGCATCATCTCACAGAACGGGGAAGCTCAATTCCGGGTAGATCTCGACGTGCCGGTCGCCTTACGTCGAGGGCCTGCTCTCCCAGGCCCACGAAGACGCAAAGGTACGGCCGCTGGCCACCGAGGACGGTCACGACCGCGTGCTTGACGCCGAGGTGCAGCTTTGCGGCTTCACGTTCGGGCTGGTTCCCGGGCGCAATCCCGAGTGGGCGCAGCCGTTTCAGAGCCGCTATCCTCCGGGTACCTGGGAAATCTTCCCCGTGGCCCAGGTGCTGGCGCACGACAAGGCCGCGCTGCTGCACCACGACCTGGGCAAGTTCGTGAGCGACCAGCGCACGCTGAGCTGGACACTGGGTCTGGGCTTTGGCATGAGCGAGGAGATCACCCTGCGTTCCTTGAGCCAGCCCGCGCGCCGGGAGTGGCTGCGCTGGCTGGCGCGGATCCAGCGATCCATCGCTGCCCGATATACCGGAACACCGGTCACCGCGTTCGAGCACGAACCCGGGCCGGCCGCCGGCGACGATGGGCTGATCCGGGCCACCTATGGGCCCGTGCGGGTCGTCGCGAACCTGGGCCCGGAACCGCGGCCGTCCGCTGACGCCCGCGCAGGCGCCCTTGCCGGCTTCGGCTTCCTGGCGCGGGCTCCGGGCCTCGTTGCCGGATGCCTGCACACGGTTGCCGGACACGACTTCGGCCGCGCGGGGGCATCGTTTGTCACGGAAGAGCTGGACGGCCAGGTTGATGCCTGGTTCCTTGCAGCCGCGGGCAACCGGGCCGGCGCAATCCTGCCCGGGACAATGAATGGCCGGGTCGAGCTGACGCTCGATGGAACAGCGCCGCAGACTCTCACGGTGAATGAGAGCGCGATCGTGTTTGTCCTTCCCGCCACGACTGGTGCAGTGCATGCGGCTCCGGCCGTATGGCACGCCCGGCTGAGAACACCCGGTCATACCAGCAAATAAGAATTTAATAGATAGTCACGATCATTAAGAATTCGAATAGTCATATGATTTTTGAGTTTTCCAGTCCTGAGCGGCATCGGCGGCGTTCTGGCTACCATGGCTACACCTGGGAGGCCAGTTCGATTACAATCAGCATTCGAGTCCCAGGGTTGCATTTCGGCGCAGGAACACATCCTTTACCGGGGAACTCGGCGATGACAAGCCTATCGGACGAACGCCCCGGCCAGGCAGCCGCAGGCGACATCCCTACGAACTGGGTCGTGGTTGCGACCCACGGCACCGACACCGACGCCGAGGCGAAACGCCTGCTGCTCGAGGCCGAAGGCATACCGACGATCCTCGAGAACGAGCACATGGGAAGCGCGTCGATGTTCCAGATTGCCACGGAAGGCATCCGCATCCGGGTTCCGCAGGAGCATCTGGCCGATGCGCGCGTGCTGCTTGCGCAAGATCGCACCATTCCGGAGAGCGACGACGAGGACGACTGGGCGGGACTGGACCATGAAGCGCCCTTCGAGCGGCGACGCCGCGTCATGAGGATCGTCGCCTGGCTCATGCTTGCACCGACACTGATCGGGCTCGCCCTCCTGAGTGTGGGTGTGCTCGTCTGGCTGATCGGTCGGCTCCTGGAACTCCTTTCCGGTTGAGCCTGGTGTGGGGCCTGGCAAACGAGCGAACTGGCCCATGGCGGCAGCCCTTGGGAAGCGTTATAAGGAATGGCAGGAGAGCTCCCGCCACGCACGGCGCGCGGGCCACGCACGGTGGTCATCGCGACGCCAGCCGGGAATCACCAATCACTCCGAAAGGACGACGCGATGACGCAACGTGCCCTGGGGATCTGCGCCCTGCTGGGCGGAGGTCTGTTTGCTGGTTCGCTCCTGATCGAGGGCTCCGCGACGCTGAGCGGGGCTCAGACCACGCCGGCCCAGGAGACTGGTGCGAAAACGGCCGCACCGCCTGTCTCCATCTCATCGGCCAGCTCGGTCCCCGGCGCAACCGAAGCCGCCAGTGTCCAGCCGCCCCTGCCCCGCGACGAGGCCGAGGCCAGGGTCCTGGAAGTCCTCGATACGCTGGACCATTACCGCCAGGGGACGTCCAACGTGCCGCGCGAGGACGGCCGGATGCTCCGGCTGCTGACCGAGGCGACCGGTGCCAGGAACGTGGTCGAGATTGGCACTTCCAACGGTTATTCCGGGATCTGGTTCAGCCTCGCGCTCGGCAAGACCGGCGGCCACCTGACCACGTTCGACATCGACCGCAGCCGCTTCGAGATGGCGCGGGCCAACTTCCACAAGGCCGGCGTCGCCAGCCTCATCACCCAGGTCCTGGGCGATGCACACAAGAACGTCACCCAGCTCAAAGACCCGATCGATCTGCTCTTCATTGATGCCGACAAGCAGGGATATCTCGACTACTTCACCAAGCTGCTCCCCCTGGTCCGTCCAGGCGGACTGATCGTCGCCCACAACATGGCAAGCCCGCCGCCGGACCCCGCGTTCGTGAAGGCCCTCACCACCAACCCCGAACTCGAAACGCTGTTCATCAACATGCACGACCAGGGCCTGGGAGTCTCGCTCAAGAAGCGCTGACGACATGCGGTGGCCCGGTCTCCGGTCAGGGCTTCCACGAACCGATGCGCTCATCGAGCGCCCAGAGCGCATCGAAGGCACCCATCGGCAGCGAGATCTGCCCGTCGGGAACTTCCGGCTCACGGGGATTGATGCGGATCAGCGTGGCGTGGTACCGCCCGGCAATATCCTGGCAGGCCAGGCGCACGGTGGGAACGGCGGTTCCCGCGCCGCATTCGATGACCACGAGCCGTGATCCCGCGACGGAACTCAGCCAGGACATCAACCGCGCTTGCTGGGCTTCCGCCTGTGATGGGTTCCATCTCCAGTCACCGAACATGAGGATGTTGGGCCGGGCCAGGCCACCGCACTGCGGGCAACGCGGCAATTCCCCGCGTGCGCGCATGGTCTCGTGGTCGATGTCGATGACATGGGAGTCCGAGGAGAAGATCCCCGCGCTGCATTCCGAGAGGCACTGCATCGCCCCGATGGACCCGTGCACCTCGTAGATACGCTCGGGAGCGAAGCCTGCCTTCTGGAAGTGCCCGTCCACGTTCGAGGTGTAGACGAACCCGCCTGACGGCATCCTGCTCATCCAGCGGTGCAGGATGGCAAATCCCTCGTGGGGTTCCGTCTCGCGGTAAAGCATCAGCCGGTGTCCGTAGAAGCCCCAGGCCAGCTCGGGGTCCTCCTGGAACCACCGCGGGCTGGCCAGCGCCACGAAATCGAGTCCCAGCCTGGCGTAAGGCGGGTAAGCCTTCCAGAATCCGTGGCTACCGCGAAAGTCGGGAAGCCCGCTATCAACGCCCATTCCCGCCCCGGCGCCCACAAGTATTGCTTCGGCCCGGGTGATCGCCCTGACGGCACGGTCGAGTGTGACCTCAGGATGCGCTTCAGGATTCTTTTCGTCCTCTTCGCGTTTCATCGTCGTCTCGGCGGAATAGGGGAACCGGAACTGCGCAATCAGCAATGGCTGATCCTCGCTTGCCTTGCCGCGCACCGGGCCTGATAACCTGGCTTCCCAATCGGTCACACGCGGTATATCCTGATTTTATCAAAAGTCGCGGGATCTCTCCTTCGACTCCACCTGACCAACCCGCCCTCACGGCCGCTTACCCCCGTTCTGGATTTGCTCATGCATCAGCCGACATCTGTTCGCCGGGCTGCCTGGTCCATCGCGCAAGCCCTCCTTCTCCTCTCATGGATTTCCGATGCGCCGGCACGAGCCGGCGGAGAGGATCAACGGCCAGGACAGTCCACTTACAACCCTTCGATCGCGCCGGCTTCCAGCGAAGGCGAGCAGGCGATCCGGACGTTCCGCGTCGCTGCCGGCCTGAAGGTGGAGCTATTCGCGGCCGAGCCATTGCTGGCCAACCCGGTCGCCTTTTGCACGGACGAGCAGGGGCGGTTCTACGTCGCCGAGACCTTCCGCCTGGGCGCGGGGGTGACCGACACGCGCGGGCACATGAACTGGCTCGACGACGACCTGGCCTGCCGCACGGTCGCCGATCGCGTGGCCATGTACCAGAAGTTCCTGGGCGAGGAGTTCGAGGCTTACAAGGTTGAGCACGAGCGCGTCCGGCAGGTCGTCGATCGCGATCACGACGGCAAGGCTGATGCCGCGACGGTCTTCGCCGATGGCTTCAACGACCCGGCCGCGGGCATCGGTGCGGGGCTGCTGGCGCGCAAGGGTGAGGTCTGGTACACCTGCATCCCCTGGCTCTGGAAGCTGCGCGACGCCACGGGATCGGGCAAGGCGTCGGAACGAACCCTCCTGCACCAGGGCTACGGCGTGCACGTGGGGTTCCTGGGCCACGACTTGCACGGCCTGCGCATGGGTCCCGACGGGATGCTCTATTTCAGCATTGGAGACCGGGGCTTCAACGTCACCACGCGCGAGGGCAAGACGCTGGTCGCAATCGAGTCTGGCTCGGTGCTGCGGTGCAACCCGGATGGAACGGAGCTCGAGGTCTTCGCCACCGGCCTGCGCAATCCGCAGGAGCTGATCTTCGACCAGTTCGGCAACCTGTTCACTTGCGACAATAACTCCGACAGCGGCGACCGGGCCCGCTGGGTGCACGTGGTCGAGGGGGGCGACAGCGGCTGGCGGATCGGCTACCAGTTCATCGAGGAGCCCATCAGCCGGGGCCCCTGGAACGAGGAGCGGCTGTGGGACCCGAAGACTGCGCCCCGAGCCGCCTACCTGGTACCGCCGGTCGCGAACATCTCCGACGGCCCGTCGGGACTGACCTACGACCCCGGCGTGAGCCTGCTCCCGGAGCGCTACAAGGACCATTTCTTCCTGGTCGATTTCCGGGGTGCCAGCGGCCAGAGCGGCATCCGCAGCTTCGCTCTCAAACCGAGGGGAGCCTCGTTCGAGCTGGTCGATTCGCAGCAGTTCGTCTGGAGCACCCTGGCGACCGATGCCGATTTCGGGCCCGACGGAGCGCTCTATTTCACGGACTGGGTCGAGGGGTGGGGCAAGACCGGGAAAGGGCGTCTGTACCGCGTGCTCGACCCGGCAAGGAAGCACGATGCCGCGGTTCGCGAGGCGCAGAGGCTGCGCCGAGGGGATGGAGCAGCGGACGACGGACGAGCTCTGCCGCCTCCTGGGCCATGCTGCCTTGCTGGTCCGGCAGGAAGCCCAGTTCGAGCTGGTGAGCCGGAAGCAGCGGGACGCCCTGGCGGCCGTGGTCCGATCCTCCGAGAACCGAATGGCGCGGATTCATGCCCTCTGGGGGCTCGGTCAACTGGCCCGCGGTCACGGTCAGAGCGCTGGCTCCGAAGACCTCCGGCCCGTCCTTGAGCCCGTGCTCACGCAGGCCGATCCGGAATTACGTGCCCAGGCAGCGCGGGTGCTCGGCGATGCACGCCGGCCCGAGGCGGTACAAAGCTTGATCCCGCTGCTGCACGACCCCGAGGCCCGGGTGCGGTTGCATGCGGCGATTGCCCTGGGCAAGCTGGGCCGCGAGGAATCGTTCCAGCCACTGCTGAGCTTGCTGCGCGAGAACCACGATCAAGACCCCTACCTGCGGCACGCCGCCGTGATGGGGCTGGCGGGGCTGAAAAACCAGAACTTGCTCAAGCAGGCATGTCACGATCCGTCTCCCTCGGTTCGAGTGGGTGTGCTGCTGGCGCTGAGGAGACACGAGGCTCCGGCGGTCGCGGAGTTCCTGAGCGATGCCGATCCCAGCCTGGTAATGGAAGCCGCGCGTGCCATCAACGACGTCCCCATCCCGAAGGCCATGCCGGCGCTGGCCGCCCTGCCCTTCACGGCGAGCGCACCGGTTCCCTTGCTGCGCCGGATTGCCAACGCCTGTTTCCGGCTCGGTCGCGAGCAAGATGCACGGTCGCTGGCCAGCGCCGCGGGGCGCGCCGATCTTCCCGAGGCGGTACGACTGCTGGCGCTGGAGATGCTTGGGGAGTGGGCACATCCGGCGGGCCGTGACAAGGTCATGGGGCTCTGGAGGCCGATCGCTCCCCGGTCCGCGGATCCGGCCGCCACGGCCCTCCGGACGGAGATCGAGAACCTGCTGACCAGGGGACCGGAGGAGATCGGCCAGGAAGCCATCCGCGCCAGCGGATTGCTGGCAATTCAGGAAGCAGGACCAGCACTCGCCCGGCTGGCCGCGGACGGCAAGACATCCGCCGAGACGCTCGTGGAGATCCTCAAGGCCCTCGAGGCCCTCCATCATCCGGCGCGGGCCGATCTGGCTCGGCGAGTCGTCAAGTCGGGTGCTCCGCGGGCGCGTGTGGAGGCAGTCCGGGTTCTCTTTCAGGCCGATCCCGCGGCCGCCCGCGCCGCGGTGGACCGGATGCTCCAGTCGGGCACCGCGTACGAGCGTCAGGGCGTCTTCGCGATCCTCGGCGATCGTCCCTACCCGGCGGCCGAGACGGTGCTGCTGGAATGGCTCGATCGCCTGGCCGCCGGCAAGGTACCCGCCGAGATCCGGCTTGATCTGATCACGGCGGCCGAGCGTCAACCCTCGGACGCCATGCGTTCCCGGCTGCAACGGTACGAGGCCTCGAAGTCGAAAAACGATCCGCTCGGGCCCTTCCGGGAAACCCTGGCGGGAGGCGATGCGCGACGAGGACGGAGAATCTTCTTCTCGAAGGCCGAAGTGTCATGCCTGCGCTGTCACAAGGCCCCGGGATTCGACCGCAAGGTCACCGGAGGAGAGGTCGGGCCGGAACTGTCGGGCATTGGCAGCCGGCAGAACCGCGAGTATCTGCTTGAATCGCTGGTCGACCCCAATCAGAAGATCGCTCAGGGCTTTGAATCGGTGGTCCTGGCCACCAGCGACGGCAAGGTGGTGACCGGGGTGCTCCGGTCGGAGACGGACCGGGACGTCCATCTGATCACCGCCGAGGGTCAACCGGTGACTGTGGCCAAGACCGAGATCGAGGAACGCAAGCGCGGGCCCTCGGCGATGCCGGCCGACCTCATCACGAAGCTCAGCAAGTCCGAGGTGCGAGACCTCATCGAGTTCCTGGCCAGCCTGAAAACCCGGTGAGCATCGCGTTGTGTCGCGTCACGGCCGGTATGACTGGACCGGCCGTGACCCGACCGACGGATGGGAGCCAGATTGAGGTGAGCCGAACCCGCTGGATCGAGGGTCATCGATCGCTGGCATGGGTCTGGAATGCCGGCTCACCGGTCCTGCCTGATCGGCGGCGGACCTATCTCTGTCCCCACAGGACCGTCCGCAGGCGAATGCCGCCAGCCGAATCGGAATCGAACAAGCCTTCCTGGAACCACCTCGTCCAGCCTCTGGTCCGGCGCGTCTCCCGACGGACACCGTAGATCTTGCGACGCTTCTTTGCACTCATGGTCGCCTCCGTGGGGAAAGAAAACGAGAACTCTGGACATGAGGATGTGGGCGTTGCTTGCCGCATCCACAGAAACCTGAAGCAAGACCGATACCGCAAATCAAAAGCATTGAGAAACCGCGCCAGATCCTGCCGCAGCCTCATGGCGTTGCCCGAGAAGATCGCCGTAAAATACCTGGAGACTGGCAGATCAGGCTCAGCGTCAGAGCTGTCTTGCCAGCGGGCCCGAGCGCGAACCAAGGCGCTCGTCGCATCCAGGGACACGCTCGTTTTGTAAGCATTGCAGCGTCTTCACTGAGCACTGCATGCGGGCGGCGTTTGCAGGACGTGTCCGGTACCGTTCATGACGCATGAGCAGGAACTCCGTGATGGGAAATTCAGCTCCGCGACCGATACGCGTTCTCGGAAGTGCGGTCTACTGGATTCTATTCCTGGCAACGGGCTCGATTCAAGCCTCTGATCGAGCGGCTTCCGTACCGACGGACGAGCTCGTGGAACCGCTCGTCCTCTGGTATGCGAAACCCGCCCGGGAGTGGCTCGAAGCCTTGCCGGTAGGTAACGGGCGCATGGGCGGCATGGTGCACGGCGGCGTG
Organism: uncultured Planctomycetaceae bacterium; assembly: GCA_963833985.1. GTDB lineage: Bacteria > Planctomycetota > Planctomycetia > Isosphaerales > Isosphaeraceae > Aquisphaera. Next base: position 1,437,657 of record CAWIAD010000002.1, on the reverse strand, counting down.
AATACCGAGCGAATCACCCTGAACGAGGACACCCTCTGGTCGGGCGGCCCGAAGGATTGCGACAATCCCCAGGCCCTGAAATCCCTGCCCGAGATCCGCCGGCTCATCTTCGCGGGCAAGTTCGCCGAAGCCCATCGGCTGGGGAAGAGGATGATGGGCCCCTACACCCAGACCTACCTCCCCATGGGAGAGCTGATCCTGGAATTTGAACCGGCGCGCCCGGCCGCGCAGGCTGCCGGGGACGTGAGCCGCTACCGCCGCACCCTCGATCTCGACCGGGGCCTGGCGGAAGTCTCGTACACCAGGGACGGTGTGGACTACCGGCGCACGCTCTTCGTGTCCCATCCCGACCAGGTCATGGTGGTGCGTTTGACGGCGAGCCGGCCCGGTGCCCTCAGCTTCAAGGCGCGCCTGGCCAGCAAGCTCCACTTCCGGACCCAGGCCCGGGACGGGAACCTGGTGCTGCACGGCAAGGCCCCCGCGCACGTCGATCCGAACTACTATGATCGCTCCAACCCGATCGTCTATTCCGAGAAGGACGACGGTGAGGGCATGACCTTCGAGTGCCAGCTCCGCGCCCTGGCCAGGTCCGGTTCCGTCGAGGCCTCCGACCACGAGCTCAAGGTGGTGCACGCCACCGAGGTCACGCTCTTGCTCTCGGCGGCCACCAGCTTCAGCGGCTACGACCGATCGCCGGGGCTCCAGGGCAACGATCCCGCCATGATCGCCGGCAAGGCGCTGGCCGCTGCCGCCGGCAAAACCTATCCCGCGCTGCTGGAGGCTCACCTCGCCGATCATCAGCGTCTCTTCCGGCGCGTCGCTCTGGATCTCGGGCCGTCGCCCGAAGCGGCGCGGAAGCTGCCCACCGACGAACGCGTCCGGCAGTTCGGCGCCCGCGATCCGGGGCTCGTGGTCCTGCACGCTCAGTACGGCCGCTACCTGCTGATTGCCAGTGCACGGCCTGGCACGCAGCCGCCCAACCTTCAGGGCATCTGGAACGACGAGCTGCGCGCGCCCCTGGAGCAGCAATTACACGATCAATATCAACACTCAAATGAATATGTGGCCGGTCGAGGCCATGAACCTGGCCGAGTGCCACGAGCCCCTCTTCGAACTGATCCGCGGCCTCGCCGAGAACGGCCGCAAGACGGCGCGCATCAATTACGGTTGCAACGGCTGGGTGGCACACCACAACACCGACGTCTGGCGGCAGTCCGCTCCGGTGGGAGACTACGGCGCGGGCGATGCCACCTGGTGCTCTGGCCGATGTCCGGTCCCTGGCTCTGCCAGCATCTCTGGCAGCACTACGAGTTCGGCGGGGACGAGGCCTTTCTGAAGGCGACCGCGTACCCGCTCATGAAAGGGGCGGCCGAGTTCTGCCTCGACTTCCTGATTGACGACGGCAAGGGCCATCTGGTGTCCGCGCCCTCGACCTCGCCCGAAAACGTCTTCGTCACGCAGGACGGCACTCACTCCGCCGTAAGCATGGCCAGCACGATGGACCTGGAGTTGATTCATGACCTGTTCACGCACTGTATCGAGGCGTCGAAGCTTCTGAACACCGACGAGCCCTTCCGCGGCCGGCTCGCGGCGGCGCTGGCGAAGCTGTACCCACTTCAGATCGGCCCGGACGGACGGCTCCAGGAATGGTTCCGTCCGTTCCGCGAGGCCGAGGTGCACCACCGGCACCTCTCGCATCTCTGGGCCGTTTATCCCGGGAACCAGATCACGCGGGAGACGCCCGGATGGCTGGCGGCCGCTCGCAAGTCGCTCGAGGTGCGCAGTGACGAGGGGACGGGCTGGTCCTCTGGCTGGAAGATCAGTCTCTGGGCCCGGCTGGGAGACGGCGACCACGCCTTCCGGCTCATCGAACGGACCCTCCGGCTCGGGCCGGGTGGCGTCTATGTCAACCTGTTCGGCAGCCACCCGCCGTTCCAGATGGACGGCAACTTTGCCTTCCCGGCCGGCATCGCCGAGATGCTGCTGCAAAGCCACGCCGCCCCTGGCGAGATTCACCTCCTGCCTGCCCTGCCCAAGGCCTGGCCCAGCGGATCGGTGCAAGGCCTGCGCGCCGGGGCGGATTCGAGGTCGACCTGGCGTGGAAGGACGGCCAGCTTGCATCGGCAACGATCCACTCGCTGCTGGGCCGCGAGGCGACCGTGCGGTACGGCGACAGGACCGTGAAGCTCGCCACGGGGCCTGGAAGGCAATACGAGATCGATGGTCAGTTGAGAGCAACTCAAGGCCCGTGAGCCAGGGGACGGAACATGAACAGCGACGCTGACGTCGCACGCCGGCAGGTGACGATCGTGAATACCTACGGGCTGCACATGCGCCCGTCGACCCGGTTCGTGAAGCTGGCAAGCACGTTTCAGGGCGACGTGTCCGTCTTGCACGACGGACGAAAGGCCAACGGTAAAAGCGTGATGGACATGCTCAGCCTGGCAGCGCAGCGCGGGCAGACGCTCGAGCTCGAAGCTGCGCGGCCCGGACGCGGAGGCAGCCATTTCGGCCCTGTCCGACCTCGTGGCTGCGGGGTTTCACATGGAAGACGAGGCGGGCTGAAGCGGATTCGAATTGCTTCATCCCGGCTCTGATCTGACACGCAGGAACGTCCACAAACAGAGCGCCATCCCCGCCAGGCAATCCGCCTTCCAGACCAGAAGCCACCAGGGACGCCACCACGCGCCTGTCTGGGCTTCGACAAGGTCGGAGACTCCGAAAAGAACAATGATCGCTGCCGTGATGATGGTGAAAGCCGTGACCCGCCGGGCTCGCTTGCAGAGACCGAGCAGGACGACGAGCCCGAAGCTGATCCAGAAACCGGCCTCGACCAGGTTGCCTGTCTTCTCGACGTCCAAGGTCAGGCTCACTGCTCTTCTCTTTCCAGTCGCGAAGACGAATTGGCATTGATCAAGCCGAGGCAAAGCACGGCCAGCACGAAGAGCACCATGCCAGCAATCGACAGCCGGCCAAGTCCGCGCATCAGCTCGAATTCCAGGCCCAGATGGCGCCCGGGCCACGACTGCCTGACCGCGACCGAGATGTGCGCGGGCCACTGGAACATCAGGAACGAGCCCCAGAGCCACATGAGCGACGCGAACCCATCACGGCGCCGGTGGTCAACCGGCCGTGATCGCCGAGCCGGCGGCCGTACCTACCGAAGATCGCGCAGGCCGAGATGGCCAGCATACTGGCCGGGATGCAAAACAGCAGAGGTTCCCGGTCGCCGACCAGATCCAGGAAGACCCGCGTGAGCGCCAGAACCGTAACTGCCAGAACCATGCCGATGGGCCAGTTCGGGATCAGCTCCTCCGCGACTGCCGGGCCGCCCCTTTGCGCGAGCTGTGGACGCGGCCGGACCAGCCCCAGCAAGAGTGCAAGCCTGGCCCCCCCCGCCAGACACTCGCCGGCGAGCCGCGCGAGGTTCCGATGAAAGCGGAAGTACCGGCTGCCCGGCTGCAATCGAACGGCCTTGTCGAGGACGCGCTCTGCCTCTTGCAGTCTGCCGCTCTCGATCAGGAAGCGGCCGAAAAGCACAAGCAGGTAGGCGTCGTCTGGAGATTCGCGTAGGGCTCCCAGAAAAGCCTGCTCTGCCTCAACGCGGCGGTTCAGCGTTGCAAGAGCCTGCGCGCGAATCTGCTGGCAATACGAGCAGTCGGGATGAATCGCCAGCCCGGCCTCGGCCACCTCAAGTGCCTTCGCGGCCATCTGCCGTTTCCTTCCGGCAGCGGCTCTGGGGTGATTGAGGTACAGCAAACCGAGCTGAAAACGGTACACGGAATTCGACGGCTCCGACTGGATCGCGGCCTCGGCGTGCACGATCGCGGCGTCCCATTGCCGGGTGCGCGGCCACGAAGGCCGCATGAGCGCCAGCGAGAGCACGTGATGGGCCAGCGGCTCGCCTGGGTCAAGCTCCAGCGCCTGTGTGGCTTGCTCCATCGCCTCGACCCTGTGGCCACGGAGCAGCAGCGACTGGCCCAGGCGTGCGTGTGCTTCGGCCGCAAGCGGGCCCGGCACGTTGCCATCCTGAATCTTGAGGAATTCCCGCACCTGCTCTTCGAAGAGCTGAGTGCGAAGGCCAAAATGAGGACCGCGGCCGGCAACGTCGGACATGGCGTTCGCCCCGAGACCGGTGAGTGTGATTCTTCAACCATATCCCGGACCCGGTGCGCCACGCCATCGAATTCGGATCGAAAACTCATGATGGCAGACGAGGTTCAGGACCGCTTACGCGCGCTCGGCAACCCTGAGGCAGCGGTTTTCGCGGCTCGCTACTTCAAGACGGGTCCGGGCCAGTACGGCGAGGGCGACATCTTCCTCGGTCTCCGCGTTCCCGTACTCCGCAGTCTTGCGAAGGAATTCCAGGCTCTGGATCTCGACCAGGTCCTGCTGCTGCTGCGTTCGAAGGTCCACGAGGACCGCTTGCTGGCGCTTTTGATCCTGGTCCGAAGGGCAGCCAGAGCGGAGCCCTCACTGCAAAAGCAGATCTACAGGCTTTACCTCGATCATACGCTCTACATCAACAACTGGGATCTCGTCGATTGCTCGGCGCCTGCCATCGTGGGGGGCTACCTGGCCGATCGCGACCGCCGGCCGCTCGACCGCCTGGCTGCTTCCCGCAGCCTCTGGGAAAGGCGCATCAGTATCGTCGCTACCCTCCATTTCATTCGCCGGCACGAATTCGCCGACACGCTACGGGTCGCCGAGCGACTCATCGGCGACCGCGAAGACCTGATTCACAAGGCCGCCGGCTGGATGCTCCGGGAGGTCGGCAAGCGCGATCATCCCGCGCTCGAGGCCTTCGTCCGGCAGCACTCCGGGGCCATGCCCCGGACGATGCTGCGCTACGCGATCGAGCGGTTTCCGGAGCCCATGCGCAAGGCGATCCTGCGCGGCGAGAGCGGTACATAAAGGCAAGTCTATGGTGCGGAAGTTCTTCCCTGCCTCTGCCGCTGAAAAACCATGAGCGTCTGACCTGGGCCGGAGCTGGAGGTGATCAACCTTGATCCGGTCCATCTTCGTCATGTCCATATCATCACCCTCCGGGTAGAGGGTGTAGGGATCGAACGCCTTGCCCAGGAAGCCGGCTCGCTGGACCTGGCCGATCCTGATAGAATGCGTCAAAGGAGCATCCTCATGCCGCTCAGAGACCACTTCCGGCCGCCGGTGTGGAACCAGGCTTCCTGGGAAGGCTTCCATGGCGGTTGGCCGATGATGATGGTCCTCGATCTCGCACCCAAATTACCAAAGGGCTTCGCGGCCGAGCCGCGCGTTCATGTGGGCACGTACTTCGAGATCGACGTATGCACGTTCGATAAGGGTAGTGAGAGGGATTGGCACTCCGATCCGGATCCGGTGAGGCATGACGGCGCGGCCATGGCCACCCTGGCGCTGCCCACTCCAAATCTCACGGTCGACGTCGATTTCCCGGATCAGCATGTTTACGAAGTCCTGATCTTTGATCAGACGCGCGACCGCAAGCTGGTGGCGGCCGTGGAGATCGTCAGCCCGGCCAACAAGGACCGTGCGGAGAGTCGCCAACTGTTCATCGCGAAGTGTGCAAACCTGCTGCGAAACGACGTCTGCGTCTCCGTGGTCGATCTGGTGACCGTACGCCGGTTCAACCTGTACACGGAGTTGCTCACCCTCCTGGGACAGGTGGACCCGTTGATGTCCCCCGACCCGCCACCGATCTATGCGGCGACCTGTCGCAAGCGCCAGGCGGGCCGAAAGACAAAGCTGGACACGTGGGCCCTGCCGCTCGTCGTCGGTGAATCGTTGCCGCCTTTGTACATCTGGCTGACGGAAACCCTGGTCGTGTCGCTGGACCTGGAAGCCGCTTACGAACAAACGTGCCGCGCCCTGCAAGTGGGCTGAGTCGGTACAGGAAGCTGCTTGCGGAGCCGGGGGCCGAAGCCGGGCCGGACACCAGGTCAGGAGACTGATCGCCGCCGACCGCCATCCTCACTTCGGATTGCTCGCGCTCCAAACGGGGATCATCGGTCCGAAGCCGCTTGTGCTCGCCTTCCAGGCCTGGACCCGGGAGAGGTCGAGGAGCCTGGACGACCATCTCCAGGCACGCGGCAAACTGGACGACCTCGCCGACGCCACGGCCGACGCCCGCAAGGCGCTGACGCGAAGCCGGGGTCGAACATCGTGATTGCCCTGAACGCCATGACGGTGAGTCGATCTCCATCATGCCCTCGGCATGCTCCGCCATGCAATCGAGCGGTTTCCGGCGGATCGACGCATTGCAATCTTGCGCGGTGAGAAAAGCGCGTGGCGCAGGGCTCATGGCCTCGAAGACCTGGCTTCTCCTTTCCCCTTCCGCTGAAAAACCATGAGCGTTTGACCGGAGCCCTGATCCGCCCGGAACTCTCGCGGCCGGGGCCTGTCGGGGTCAGCCATGCAGAGCGTGAGCCGGTCGCCCTCGAGCTTGTAGATGCCCAGCACGCGCCTGCCGCGCATCGGGCCGCCGTCGGCGCTGACGTCGATGGCTCTGGGATGCTGCGCGGGGTCAAGCTCCAGGGCTGTCCCGGCGAAGTTCTTGCCGTTGCGCTTCCAGACGACATGCTTCCCCTCGACGGTTCGCGTGATCGACCGGACGATGTCGGCGGGCGTGTCCTGACCGTCACGCCGGAACGACACGGCGGCCCAGGTGCCCTGGTGCTGCCGGAGCTCGTCCTGCGCGGGCTCCTGAGCATTCACCAGGGTGGCACAGAGGCACACGGCAAGGATTGCCGGCAGGTTGGCTCGTGACGGCATGGCGGGAAGACCGACCCTCATCCAAAGAGCCGGGTCACGGCCTCGGCCTTGACCAGCTCGCGCGGCTGGTTCAGGTGGTTGAGCACCATGGTGGCCGGGTCGATGCCGAACGCGTGGTAGATCGTGGCCAGCAGCTCGCCGGGATGCACCGGGTCGGTCAGGGCGCGGAGCCAGTCTTGTCGGAGCTGCCGTGGACATGCCCGCGGCGGATGCCCGCGCCGGCAATCACGGCCGTGTAGCAGTACGGCCAGTGGTCGCGGCCATCGGCACTGTTGCCGTTGCCGGAGGTGCTCACGCCCTTCTGGGGGCTGCGGCCGAACTCGCCGACGGCCACAAGGAGCGTGTCCTTGAGCATCCCGCGCTGCTCCAAGTCGGTGAGCAGGCCCGAGAGTCCCTGGTCCAGCATGGGTCCGGAGCGATCGCGCATCCGGTTGGTCAGGTCAACATGGTGGTCCCACGAGTGATTGTCGGAGTTGGCGACCTTGGGCCAGATGACCTCAACCACCTTCGTGCCGGCCTCGATGAGCCGCCTGGCCAGCAGACAGCTCTGGCCGAAGGTATTGCGGCCATACATGTCGCGGATCGCGGCCGGCTCGGCCTGGAGGTTGAACGCCTCGCGGGCGCGGCCGGAAGCCACCAGGCTGAGCGCCCGGTCGTAGTACTCGTTGAGCTTGTAGTCCGAAACGGCCGAATCGATCGATTTCATGCCCGCACTGAGGGCGTCGCGCAGGCGGGCCCGCCGCTCCAGCCGCAGCGCGAAGACCTCGGGCCGAAGCTGGAGGTCGTCAACCTTGATGCGATCCATCTTCGTCATGTCCATATCATCACCCTCCGGGTAGAGGGTGTAGGGATCGAACGCCTTGCCCAGGAAGCCGGCCGTGCCGCCCTTGCCCACGACGCCGCTTTCCTGCAAGGGCCTGGGCAGCATGACGAACGGCAGCATGGGGACGTTCTGTGGCCGCAGGCGGATGATCTGCGAGCCGAAGTTGGGAAAGTCCTTGGGGCTAGGAGGCTCGAGCTGGCCCGAGGGGCTGACCTTGTCGGTGGTGTAGCCGGTCATCATCTGGTAGATGGCCGCGGTGTGGTTGAACAGGCCGTTGGGCGTGTAGCTCATCGAGCGGATGAAGGTGAACTTATCGGTGAGCTGTGCCAGCCGGGGCAGGTTCTCGGTGACGTCCATGCCCGGTACCCTGGTGGCGATCTTCTTGAACGCGCTCTTCACGTTGTCCGGGACGTTGTCCTTCGGGTCCCAGAGGTCGAGGTGGCTGGGCCCGCCCTGGAGATAGAGCATGATGATGCTCTTGGCCCTGCCCCATCCCGGAGGGCCGGCGGTCTTGCCGCCCGGGACGTCGGCGGCCCGCGCCGATGCGGCCTGAAGCTGGAGCATCGAGCCCAGGCTCAGACCCAGGAGCCCCGAACCGCCGACGCGGAGAATGTCGCGCCGGGTCATGCCAAGCTGCGGATCACACAGGTCCTTGCCTGCTCCTCCGGGGACGATGATCATCGGGTGGCTCCTTGAATGGCAGAACGATCAGGAGAGGTAAGGCTCAGAATGCTTCGAAACGTGATCTCGGCAAATGCGCATGATGTCACCATCAGAGTCGCGTTGGAACGGGGTCCTCAAACTCCAGGTTTCCCATCGACTTCTCAACCTCATCCGGGGTCAGGAGTACCAACATGCTGATATCACCCTGCGCATCTTCCGAAACGGGTTCCAGGTATTTCCACACAAGGTCATTCCGCTGCTTCTTGCTCATGCCGTCGAAACCAGGATCGATGATTCGCACGCGAACTGATGCCGAGCTGTGTCGATAAAGGTCGATCCTCGCGTCGGGACGGTCTGTTTCAAAGGAGATCAGCGCTGTCCGTATCTCCTCGAGAATCGAATCGGTCTTGCCCCGTGAAATCTCGATCGACATTTCAAAGTCTCTCACTGCCAAAGCGAATGATCTCTTCGGCGGCAGCCAGGAAATCCACGGCATCATCCGCTTTCAGGTTCCCCGGATTGTACCTTAACTCCGTGGACCAGTCGTTGACAAACGTGAACTGGATGTTGATGGAACGAGGAAAGTCCGGACCATGAGAGTCGATGTACTGCTGTCTCAACCACTCAAAATCATGGGCGCGGCTCCCTCGGAAAGATTGCAGGACCGACACGGCTGCCCCAGAGACAACGGCAGAAAGAATCAGAGATTTCAGAATACACTCGATTCCATAACCGGCCAGGTAGACCGCTCCGGTCGTACGATCCGCCCGGAGCAAGATCTGTGCTTCTTCGAGCCTCTGAATCGCACATCGGTAGAACCGGCGTGCCTCGACTGATGATGGAACACCCATGCCCGGAAGACCAGGTTGCTCAGCGATGCACTAGTGATTGAACAGGAATGCCGGGCTGTTGATCAAGGCCCAGGCAATGTCCTGGGCGGCGGTGAGCCGGCGGGTGGCGGCTTGCTGGATGCTCATCTCCACGTCGTGGCGCAACTGCACGAGCTGCGCATCCACGGGCACCGGTTTGCGGGCCTGCTCGAGCTGAACCCGCAACGCGGCGAGCTCCGCATCGACGGGCAAGGGAGCCTGGCTGGCGCCGATGGCCGCTTGCTTGCTTCGCCAGTCGGGGTCCATCACGCGGTGGTAGCTCAGCAGCATCTGGCGCTGGGCCTCGGTGCGCAGTTCGGGCACCGTGGCGAGGATCTCGCGGAGCGCGTCGCTCGTCCCCAGGCCCACGGGACGGGGCACGCGGGTCACGGCCAGCCGGAAGCGGCCGATCGTGTAATAGGGCGCGTTGAACCGGTGATGGAGCTTGATGGTCAGGATCGTCCCGCCGGGCTTGCCGACCGGCTGCACCGTCTCGAAGGTGGCCCAGTGCGGCACGCCGATCGTCGGGTAGACCGCCCAGCCGGTCCCCTGGTTGGTGCGGTCGCCGTCAATCGCCAGGCCGATGGAATATCCGTCCTGGTTGAAATCGGCCAGCGGGGTCTGGAGCTTCACCGGCTTGACCTGCCCGGGATTGGCCTTGGGCGCCGCGAGCACCTCGATCTCGGTGAGCACGAAGTTGCCGTCGGGAGCACGGCCGGGGCCGTGGTTCGGCAGCGAGTCGGTCGGCAGGACTTCAAGCCGCAGGCCGGTGATGTCGGTCAGCTCGGTCTCGGTCGTGATGGTGTAAACCGACTGATACGGGCTCTTGGCTCCGGCAAGGATCGAACCGTCGGGCTGCCTGGAGAGGACGGCCCCGCCGATCGCCTCCAGCGACTTCGGCTCGATCGTCTTCCAGCGCACGGCCAGGGCCTGGGCTTTCTCCCACTCGGCCATCTTTTTGGCGAGGACGGTCGATTCGTAGGTTTTCAGCTCGGCCTGGAGCTGCGCGGTACGCGCCGCCTTTTCCTTTTCCTTCTGGGCCAGGCGGGGCGCCAGTTCCTTCTCGTGGGCCGCCAGCGCCGCTTCCGCCCTGGCGATCGCCGCCAGCCGTTCGCGCTCGAGCTGGGGACGCCGCAGCGCGTACTCGACCTCGCGCTTGCCGAGGTTCTCGGCCAGCCTGCGGTGATCATCATCGATGGACTTCAGGTCGTTGCGGCAGGTGGCAATCTCTTCCGGCGTGGCGGGGCGGTTGAGGATGCGCAGGAAGAGCTCGTTGACCAGACTGGCGTCATCGTTCTCGCGCGTGAGCAGCCTGGTCAGCTCGTTGCTCGGGTCGGCGATGGCGTCGGCCAGAGTCGGTCCGCTCACCAGGGCCATGATGGGCCCGAGCTGGAGACCGCTGCTGCGCTCACACTCGCAGGCGCTCTCGCGGGGCGGGCGGCCGAAGGTGGTCAGGAAGCCGCTGGGAAGCTCCACGCCGGAGTCGGGCAAGGCCGCCGCCCGGGTTCCTTCCGGCAAGCCCGGGAACTTCGAACGCGCGCCGGTCACCCGGTAGACCGCGTCCAGCAGCACCTCGGCGGGGAGCCGGCGGGCGACTGCGTGCGAGTAGTTGGTCCTGTCGTCGGCGTTCCAGGGCCCGGCGTCGATGGCGAGCTGGTAGGTCCGCGACGTGCAGATGAGGCGGATCACGTGGCGGACGTTGAACCCGCTCTTGATGAACTCCTGGGTCAGGTAGTCCAGCAGTTCGGGATTGGTCGGCGGATTGCCGGCGCGGATGTCGTCGAGCGGCTCGATGATGCCCACGCCGAACAGGTAACCCCAGAGCCGGTTGACGTAGCTGCGGGCGAAGTAAGGGTTGTCGCTGGACGTCAGCCAGGCGGCCAGCTCAACCCGCCTGGGGGTTCCCGCGGCCGGTTTCGGGTAGGCGCACTTGAACGGCAGCTTCGGCGCGGCCACCTGCTTGGTACGGTCGTGCACCACCTCGCCGGAGCCCGTGTCCGCCACCATTTCGTAGAGCGGCTTGGGAGACTCCACGTCCGTCCCCCCGACCATCCGCCCGTGGCTCGCCGGGTCGGCCTTCAGGCCCACCTGGGCGAAATACGCGGCCGTCTGGTAATACTGGTCTTGCGTCCAGCGCTCGAAAGGATGGTCGTGGCATTTGTTGCAGTTGAACCGTACGGCCAGGAAGAGCTGGGTGGTGTTCTCCATGATGGCCGCCGGCTCGCGCAGGACCTTGAAATACGCGGCCGGCGGGTTGTCCTTGTTCGAGCCGGCGGCCGTGACGATCGAGCGTACGAAGACGTCGTAGGGCGTGTTCGCGGCCACCTGGCCGCGGATCCAGCTCCGCAGCGCGGTGGCGCCGGCGACGTCGAGATACTTGCGGTTGACCTGGAGCAAGTCGGCCCACTTGTTGGTCCAGTATTCCACGTAGTCGGGCGAGCCGATGAGGCGATCGACCAGGGCCGCGCGCTTCTCACGCGAGTCGCGCGGATCGGCCAGGAAGGCGCGGACGTCGTCGCTGGTCGGCGGCAGGCCGGTCAGGTCGAGCTTCACCCGGCGCAGGAAATCGGTATTGGAGCAGAGGCCCGAGGGGAGGATCTTCATCCGCCTCCACTTGGCCGCCACCAGCTCGTCGATGCGGCTGTAGGACGGCGGTTGGGCCCAGGCGAAGCCGTCGCGCTGGCCCATGACGGTGAGCGTGGTGGAGGCGTACGCACCCTCGTAGCGCGCCAGCATCGGCGCCTCCCCGCGCCGCAGGGCCGTCGCCAGGCCGGAGCGGCTGGTCGTGGCCACTTCCATGTTTCCGGTCTCGATGAACGCCTCGCGGGTGACGTCGCGCACCTCGCCGCCGGCGTCGGTCGCCAGCACGCGGAACTGCTGCTTGCCGCCGATCCGCGGCACGATCGGGTCGGCCGGGAAGATCTGGATCCGCGCCACCCGCGGGGTCGTTGCGTCGAACCGGCCGCCATCGGCGATCCAGGAGCGCAGGACCTCGTAGTAGGGCTCTCCCGGCTGCATCAAGGCCCCGCCCACGTGGGGCAGAGCGCCGGTGGGTTTGGCCAGCATCATGCTGGTCTCCGGCTGCGAGAGATTGACGTGCCGCGCGGCGTTGTCGTCGATCAGCGCCCGCACGTCGAAGAGCGGATCGTAGCCGCGGAGCGAGAGCTTGAAGCCGTTCTTGCCCTGGGCCGAGCCGTGGCAGGTCCCCTGGTTGCAGCCCAGCCGCGAGAGCACCGGCGCGACATCATGAACGAAGTCCACCCGCACCGGCGTGGCCAGCCCGAGCACCGACAACGAGACGTCGACCGACTTGCCGGCCAGGCTCAGGGTCAGCCTCGCCTTGCCGTCGGCCAGCGGCCGGACCAGGCCGGACCGGCCCAGCGCGACGATCTCGGACGAGAGCTTCGCCTCGACCATCCGCGTGGCGTCGATCGTCTCGCCGGACGATAGCCTGCCGGTCACGACAAGCTGGGTGTAGGCGAACCGGTTCGAGAGCCGGATCTCCTTCGGCTGGACGTCCAGAGCCACCACCGAGGCACCGCGCGGCAGGGTCTCGGTCGGGACGCTCTCGTCCAGCTTGGGCGGCACGGCGGTCACCGGGGCGCTGGCCACGGAGGAGGAGGTCTTCACAGCCACCGGCGCGAATTCCTTGAGGATCTTTCCCTGCTCCGGGTCAATCAGCCGGATGATGCCGTCGCCGCCCGCGGCAGCCAGAACCTTGCCGTCGGGCCGGAAAACCACCGAGTAGACTCCACCGGCGCGGACCTTGACGCGGGAGACCAGCTTGACCCCTTGCTTGTGATAGGCGTCCAGCGCCGCACTCTCGGCGGCGGATCGCGCGGTCACCACCTTCTCGTTGATGGCCTTGATGTTCTCGGGCAGCGCGGTGTCGAAGTCGAAATTGTAGACGGCCACCTCTCCGGAGAAACCGTCAAGGCTGCTGCCGGCGGCGACGCGCTTGCCATCGGTGCTGACGGCCACGCTGTAGATGCGCCCGGGGAGCGCGGGAAACTCGCGGATCAGGTTCGAATCGTCGCCGATCACCCGCGTGGTCTTGCGAAACACGCGGTAGAGCTTGGGCTCGCCGTCGGAACCGCCGATCACGATCTCGTCGCGCTGGGGGTGCCGGGCCACGGTCGCCAGTCCGCCCTTGAGGGCTCCGGGCGTGATCGAGGTGATGTTGTCCACGAACCGCTGGGTGGCCACCTCGGTAAGCTTCGCCGCCATGTCGCGGCCAACCGAGATCAGGTGCGAGCCGTCGACCGAGAAGACCGTGTCCTGCGCCCAGTCGCTGTGCGCGCCCAGGAAGAGCACCTGCTCGCCGGTCCTGGCGTCGATCGCCCGGACGGTGTTGTCCGTACACCCGAACGCGATCTTGGTGCCGTCGGGCGACCAGCTTGCTCCGTAGACCGTGTCGAATGTGACCGGGACCGAGAGCGTGAGCTTTCGCTTCGCCACGTCCCAGACCTGCACCTCGCCCATCCGCGAGGGCTGCCCGCCGGTGACGGCCAGCTTCTTGCCGTCGGGGCTGAACGCCAGCGACTCGATGCGCTCGGAAAGCCCGACCAGGCGGCCCGCCGGTTCGCTGCCATTGGCCTTCCAGAGCACCACCTCGTGGAACCCGGCCACCGCCAGGAGCGAGCCGTCGGGCGAGAACGCCAGGGCCGGAATCACCGGCAGCCGCGTGTACTCCGGGGGATGCTCGGCGTCGTACCGCCTTCCCAGGTTCGTGGGCGTGTCATCGCGGGCGCCCTGGCTGATCCAGTCGGTGAGAAGCGCAATCTCCGAGTCCGCCAGCGCGGGCTTGTTCTGCGGCATCTCGGCCTTGCCGTCATGCGGCGTGACCAGCTCGATCAGATGGCTCTCGGCCGCCTTGCCCGGCACGATCGCCGCCTCGCCCGATTCTCCCCCCTTGAGCATCCGCTCGAAGGCGGTCATCACGTAGGCCCCACCCGCCTTCGCCGGCTGGTGGCAGCCCTGGCAGTGCGCCTGCAAGATGGGCCGCACTTGCTTGTCGTAGCTCACCCGGGCCGGGGCCTTGCTCCCGGAGTCGGGTTTCTGGTCGCCAGCCAGGGCGGTCGCGGGCAGCAGAGCCACGATGAGGAGCCGCGGCTCCCTGAAGCGATCCCAGGTTTCTCAGCATGCACATCGCGGGGTGCTCCTCAGCCATGGTCGCTCACGCGCAAGGAAGGAAGGAAACGGCGATGATCTCTGGATTGTCACCCGCCGGAAGGAATCTGGGGCACGCGCAGGTGGGTTCTCGCGGCTCGGCTCTTGGCAATGCTACCACAGATGTAGCCGGCACTTAGTGCAGATTATCCGCCAGTGTTGAAAAATTCAAACCAGATCGCCGGTACGTCGAGCCAGGAACCGAGCGGGCGAGGGATCTCCGGCGGTCAATTGCCCGTGTCGAGATTCTCGCCGGGCTTCAGCTCCTTGATCCGGATGTTCCTCCAGCGCACCTGGAAAGGTCCTTCCCCGCGGCCAATTCCGTGCACCTGGAGACCGATCAGACCGTGCCGATCGATGTCGTCGGGGAAGTCCGAGCAGGGCACGCCGTTGACCCACGAACGATAGCGATTGCCCTGAACGACAATCTTGTAGTGGTTCCAACCGCTGTCCTTGAACGCGTCCTGCGCCTGCGAGCCAATCTCGCAGATCCACTTGTCGCGCCGGCTCTCGTCGTAGAAGCGCCCGGCGGTGCCCGTCTCGTGGCGGGCGATCTCGCACTGTGGTCCGTACACGACGCCCTTCCTGCGCTGCTTCGAGGCGTCGAGCGGGTCGGGGCCATCCTGCTGGTACACATGGCTGCGCACCTGCACCCCCGAGTTCAGACGCGGGTCGCACTGGACGTCCAGCTCGAGCGCGAAGTCCGTGAAGTCCCCCTTGCAGAGGAACGTGTTCGGGCTGCCTACCGCCGTGGTCCCCACGATCGTCCCATCCTCGACCTTGTAGGTCGCGAAGCCGCCGTGCACCGACCAGCCGTCGAGCGACTTGCCGTCGAAGAGCGGCGTCCAGCCGGAGTCGTCGCCCAGCGCGGGGAATGAAAACGCGGTCGCGATCGCTACGACCAGTGCCGGAATCAGTCCGAAGTGATGGCGCATGCGGTATTCTCCTGTACTTTCAATGAGAGACTTCGTTGTCGTCCACCAGGAGCCATTATCTCAGGAACCCAGACCGATGCACGGGGGCAACGACCCGGCTGTTACCGCGGCTTAAAGAGGACCGGACGATCTGATAGAATGGGACGGGACGCGTCGCACCGTTTTCATGGCGGGAGGGAGACTCGTGCCATCACCGTTTCCGGGGATGAACCCGTACCTGGAGCAGGACGACGTCTGGCACGACTTCCACAAGCGTGCACTGCCGGCCGCGGCGGAGGCGCTTGGACTTCAGGTTCAGCCCGACTACATCGTCAAGATTGATGAGCACGTCTACGTTCACAAACTTCTCTCTCCGCCACGCCGATTGATCGGTAGAGCAGACCTGGGCGTCACACCCACCCGGCCTTCTGCTGAAACGCGGGCGGGCGTTGGCCTGCTGGACGCCCCGGCGCATGTGCGTCTGCCCGCGGAGGACCTCGAGCACGAGTCCTTCGTCGAGATCCGCGATCGGAAATCGCGAGAGGTGGTGTGTGTCATCGAGTTGTTGAGTCCCTCCAACAAGCGTTCGGGGCCCAATCGCGAACAGTACCTTTTCAAGCGAAGGCAGCTCCTGAGCAGCCCGGCGCACCTGGTGGAGATTGACCTGCTCCGAGGAGGCGAGGCGATGCCATCGGAGGACCGACCCGCCTGTACCTACTCGATCATGGTCAGCCGCGCGGGCGACCGCCCCCTGGCCGGCTTCTGGTCCATCGGCCTGCGCGACATCCTGCCCGTGATCCCGATCCCGCTCCGCGCGGGTCACGCCGATGCCCGGCTCGATCTCCAGGCACTCCTGCACCGGATCTACGATGCCGCCGGTTACCAGTATTACATCTACGAAGGAACGCCCTCTCCCGACCTTGATCCTGACGACCTCGCGTGGGCCCGCCAGTTCCTCCCTCCCGCCATTCCGTGAGCAGATCGTGGGGCGCGATGCGGCTTTTCCACCAGGCACGACCCGTGAATGGAACGAGGGCTTGCCTCCTGTGGGACTCATCGGACTGTCCGACACCAGGAGGAGTGCCCTTTCACGTGCATGGCCTGGGTTACAAAGTTTCGCGAGCAGCAACATGCGATGGAGAGCGACGTTCGAGGTACCACATTCTGGAACAACACCGCGCGGGACCAAATCCCGCCTCGGGTCTTTCTTGTTCGCTTTATTCCGCAATGACCCAGTAAAATGGTGTCGAGTTGGCCTCCAGTCCAGCTTCAAACGTCCCGGGGCTTCTCCCATGACGGAACCAAAAGACCTTCTCCTCGCCATTGAACAACTCAAGCGGTCAAACCGCCGGTGGAAGACGCTGGCGCTGGCTGTCTCTGCCGCGCTGGTCTTCGCCGCGATTTTCCTGGTGATCGAGGCGGGACGGCAGCGTATGCGAGCTGAAGCTGTGATGCGGCACTTACAGATGGCTCTGGCGGATGCTCAGCAGACCGCAAGTCAGGCACAGCAGAGATGAGGCAGGCTGCTGGACCCACCTCGTGCACTCGTAACAAGAAATGGCCAAGTTCGTGACCCGGAGCCCCCGGCGATGCCATCCTTCCGCACCTGGTTGCTGAGGCCACGGACGTTTGTGGCTCGGGTTGGCGTCGGGCTCGCGGCGGTGTTCGGCCTGCTGGGGCTGCTGATCACATTCTATCCCGGGGTCGAGGCCGGCTGGTTCGCTGTCGCTGCAAACACCGGTCTGCGGCACTCTGTCCGTATGAGACGACGGCGGTTGGCCATTTATCATGAGAGCATGCAAGAGTGAGTTTTATGGCACTGGCGAAGTCGCTCCGACGGTGATATGCCGGAGTGGAGGTGGGTGCACCTGTGAACGCATGGCAACCGCCCTCAAGCGGGCTCCAGCGGGGTCCAATGTGTAAAGGGTCAATATCCCCGTCGCATCAATGGAATTCGAGGCGTTGATTACGGACTTACGTCAAATTGATGGTGTAAAGGGTGAGCTAGAGATGAGACTTGCCACGCGGTGGGGTGAAATACCAGACCAGCCCTCACCGAAATCCAGGCGCTATCGGCTCCGGCTGAGCGTGCGGGCCCTGATGATCCTGCTCCTGGTCGTAGGAGGCGGACTCGGCTGGATTGTTCGCAATGCGCGGGTCCAGCGTGAGGCGGTGGCGGTGATCAAGAAAGCCGGCGGCTCGGTGCGGTACGATTGGGAGCGGAAGAACGGTAAACCGATTCCGAATGCGGGGCCCTGGGCACCGAGCTGGTTGGTTAATTACATCGGAGTCGATTACTTCGGCAACGTCGTCTCAGCTAGCCTTCGTGAATGGGGATCAGATACGGAATTGGTCCACCTCGCACAACTCACCCGGCTTGAGCGACTGTCATTCATCGGTTGTATCTATGTAACTGACACTGGGCTCGCGAACCTGAAAGGACTGACCGGGCTCAGGGCCTTAGATCTCTGCCACACGGGTGTCGGCGACGCTGGTCTGGCTCACCTGAAGGGATTAAATCGCCTCGAAAACCTGACCCTCGACTCTTCCGCGTTCACCGACGAGGGACTGGCCAACCTGAAGGGATTGACTGGCCTCCAATCGCTTGACCTCATTAACACGAGGGTCACGGGAGAGGGGCTGGCGAACCTGAAGGGCATGACTGGCCTCAAGGGACTCTTCCTCTACCACACCTATGTCAACGATGCCGGATTGTCCTACCTAAAGGGGCTGACCAGCCTGCGGGAGCTGGGTCTCGGTTACACCCGGATCAGTGATGCCGGACTAGCGAATCTCAAGGCACTGACCAGCCTGCGGGAACTGGACATCAAGTGGACCAGGATCACTGAAGCCGGAGTGAAAGAGCTTGGAGAGGCCCTTCCCCAGGCGAGAATCGTTCGTTGAGTTTCGACCGCATGTTGCGTAAATCCTGAAGTATAGTCGAACGCAGCATTCTAGGCGGGGGCGCAGGAACGCATGACGAACACGGTCCCGCTTCGGAAAAGCCCCGCAATGCAGAATTCAACGCGGCATTTCACGATTCTAGACCCTACTTTCCGCACATCTCCCTTTGATTTCCCCGAATTCGACCTGAGGCCATCTTCTCAGACGCGGCCCCAGGGTCGGTAAACATCTACAAGTCGATCGGCACGGGGACCTTGTTCGGTTCAGATGGTTCGCCAACCGGACCGTTCCTGAACTCGAGCCATTCTTCGCCTTGTCTTATGACTTGGCAATGTCCAGCCGCGCGCCGCGATTCTCGCCGCGACGACTTGTGACACGGGCTATGAGCGTAAGTTGAGCGGCTCACAACTTACGTCAAGGCAAATTGTCATAAGTGAATCACAAGATTTTTTGTCCTTGACGTCCCGATCTCCTCCGCCATCATTGCGGCAAGCCCTGCGGCGGTCGGCCTGCTCCCCTCACGGCCCTGGAAGGCCCGGCGGCGGACACCGGCCAACTCGCTGCAAACCCTCCGGAGATGATCCGCATGAACGAACCTCAACGACCGCGCCAACCCGGCGAGACGGCACGCTCGAAGGGACGCAAGCGCACGCTCAACACGCGGCGGATTGCCGCCGTGCCCATCCTGGAACACTTCCTGAGTCGGCTCCGCCTTCGCGAGTTTCTCTGCGACCACCTGCCCCATGAGGACGGCCGCACTCGGGTCCCCACGGCCACGGCCTTGCTCGTCCTGCTGCGCAACCTGCTGATCTCGCGTGAGCCACTCTATGGTGTCGGTGAGTGGGTGGCCCGCCATGAGCCGAAACTGTTCGGGTTGTCCGATGTCCAAGTCGCCGCAATGAACGACGATCGAGTTGGCCGGGCCCTCGACCGTCTCTTCGACGCCAATCTCTCGGGGTTGGCCCTGAAGGTCGCGGCCCATGCCGTACGCGAATTCGACGTCAGCCTCGACCAGTTACACAACGACTCGACCACCATCACTTTCCACGGTGACTACGAGTCGGCGGAGGCGGAGCGAACCCTGCGGGGACAATTGCGGTTGGCGGTGACCTGGGGTCATAACAAAGACCACCGCCCCGACCTCAAGCAGCTACTCTACATCCTCACCGTGACCGGCGACGGTGCCGTCCCGGTGCACTTTCGCGTCGAGAGCGGCAACGCCACCGACGACCGCTCTCACCAGGAGACCTGGGAGTTGCTCTGTCAACTGACCGGACGCCGAGACTTTCTCTACATCGCCGACTGCAAGCTGGCCACCACCGAGAACATGGCCTATCTGCATCAGCGCGGCGGTCGGTTCCTCAGCGTGCTGCCGCGAACTCGCAGTGAGGACGGTGCCTTCCGCGGCGCCGTACTCCGGGGAGAGATCCAGTGGCGATGGACCCACGACAAGTACGACGACAAGGGACAGTTGACCGACCGCTTCTCGATCTGCAAACCTGCGAGCCAGACCACCGAGGGTTACCGGCTGATCTGGTATCACAGCACACGCAAGGCCGAGTTGGATGCGGAGGTACGGCTGACCCGGCTGGAGAAGGCGTTGAAACGACTGGACGAACTGCGTGCCAAGCTCGCCTCGTCCCGAACCCGGTACCGCAGTCGAGCCAAGGTCGCCGAGGCGGTCGAGGAGCTGCTCCGAGACTGTGAGGTCACCGAGTGGATCTCGGTCGAGATCGAGGAGCAGGTCACCGAAAAGTTCCGCCAGGAGCGACGCGGCCGGCCTGGACAGGACACGCGGTACGTCCGAGAGGAGAAGCTCCGTTACTCGTTGAAGCATCGGATTGAGTTGGAGCGACTGGATGAGGAGGCCCGCTGTGATGGCATTTTCCCGCTGGTGAGCAACGAATCGAAGATGACGGAGCAGGATCTGCTCTTGGCCTACAAACAGCAACCGGCCATCGAACGACGGTTCGAGCACCTGAAGACTGACTTCGTGGTAGCGCCTATGTACCTGAAGGAGGTGAGTCGGATTCAGGCCTTGCTCTGCGTGTACTTCTTCGTGTTGCTGGTCGAGGCGCTGTTGGAGCGAGAACTCCGCCGCGCGATGGAACGAGCGGGAATCGAGAGCCTGCCACTGTATTCCGAAGGTCGGGCCTGCCGACGCCCGACGGCTCGAAAAGTGATCGACCTGTACGAGGACGTTCAAGAGCATTCCCTGAAGGCTGGGAAACGCCCTCTTGAGGTGTTCAGCACAGAGTTAACTCGGCTCCAGAAGAGGATCCTGCGCCTGCTGGGGATACCCAAAGCCTACGAGATTTGAGCCTGACAGGCCGAAAGACGGCACACGGAAATTAGGAGATAGTCAAGGCGAGATGTGCGGAAAGTAGGCTAGACGGCATGGTTCTGGTCGCGACGACCGGTGTTGCGATCTTCCTAGCTCGCATCTACTGTCAAACCATGGGAGCCATATCAGAATGGTGGCAGTTCGACCCAAGTTTAACGGGAATGCTGGGAAGTCTGTTCCGTCTTGTTTGCATTCTCCAACCGATCAATATCGCCCTCGCCTCATCACTGTTGATCCTCCGTTCGATGCGACCTCGCCCTCGGCTCACGCGGATGATGAGACAACCTGGAACCGTCGCCTGCTTTGCGATCGTGTTCGTTGCACTGTTCCGGATAGTGCAACTCGCCGCGGGGATGGCCTTGGCTTGCATCTCGGGGAACGACTGGCGAGACTTGACCTTAAGGATGTCAGAAGGGACACTACCGATAGGGTCTCTGCTGGATGATTTCTGGTTGATCGCTTTCACACAAACGGATGAATTAGTACCGCACATGTGCCTCGCTGTCGGCGTTTCTTGGGCCGTTGTGAGGCTGGGCGGCTGCTGCCACCCTGAATCCACATGGATTGATCGGACGGGTCGAATACTCGGAGCCTATTACATCTTGCTGGTACCTCTCCTATTCTACCTATTCCCTTTCCCGTACACGCCGCGGTGAGCCATCACTAGCGTTCTCGGTCAAGCGTGGTCAGATGCAGTATTATCGGTGAACAAAGGCCAGTGTTTGGCGTTCGGGCGTCTCGGCCATGTGTCTCGGCAGCGTTGCTCGTGATGCTCTTGGTGTGAGCTGGTACGGGTGACCTATAACAGGTCTCGACATTCCACTGAACTCATCCATGCAATGCGAGTTCACGAGTTGTATCAAGACTAGCTAAATGCGTGAATCCAGCATGAAGCCTACCAGCGAACTACGCCGCTTCACGCTACTCGATGCGATGGTGTTCCTTGCCGCTACCGCCACCGGCCTTGCCCTTTGGCGGCCTCATCTCGAACTTATGTGGCTTGAGATGAATCGCTACTGGCCGCGTGATATCCGATGGTTCTGGTACAACATTACCAGATCGGTCGATGTCCTTGTTCCATGGTCCCTCGCTCTCCTGGTGCTGTCGCTGAGGCAACCGCGTTCGGCCAGGCTCGCTTCTCGACCGTCCGCGATCGTGGGGATCGTTGTCTCCGCCGGGCTGATAATGTGGGCGGTACTTCTCCTAATCGCGATGTGCATTAAGGGCACCTCATCAGTGCGGAGCCTGACTGGCATCTGGTTTCGCACCGGCCTTCTACTGCCCACGCAGGTTGCGTTATCGCTGGCTTCGGTCTGGCTGCTTGGGATCATCCGCTCGGAAGAGAGGAGGAGCCTTGATTGGCTGGAGATGATGGGCTGGGTGCTTGGTAGTTGCTGGGTTGTCCTCGGTGTGCTATCTCCCGCTCTCTATCTCTTGGTCGATCCGTAGGGACGGGTCAATCGGCGGGCCTGTAAGTGGTGGAGTATAGTTGACGCAGCAATTCAGCGGTCGCGAGGATGCATTGTGTTGCACCCATGATTGAGAGATGGGGCGCATCGACTCGATGGCGTGTAGTTCTCCCTGGGTAACCGAACGAGGTGTGGCATGCGACTGGCCCATCCGC
This sequence comes from uncultured Planctomycetaceae bacterium, assembly GCA_963833985.1. Lineage (GTDB taxonomy): Bacteria > Planctomycetota > Planctomycetia > Isosphaerales > Isosphaeraceae > Aquisphaera. Next base: position 1,415,579 of record CAWIAD010000002.1, on the reverse strand, counting down.
GGTGCAGACTTTGGATGGTGACGCTTACAGTGGCCTTGTCCGCGCTCGTGATGGCTGAGTTTCGACAACGTCGTGAGCGGCTCACTCGCGTTTGTATCGCAGAACACGAGCGTCTCGACGCTTGCCTCGATCGATCTGGGCCGGTCTGCAAGCTCGGGGAAACGCCGCAATCGATCGACGCAAGTTATCGAAAGCGGGGTCTGGCAGTGTGGCGGGACTATCAGAGGGCTCTCTTTCACATGGCTCTTATCGAGCGATACGACTCCGCCTACCGAAGGTGGGTGCCCATGCTTTCTGGGTTTCCTCCGGTCAATGAGTTCGCCGACACTCGCTCACTCGCTGAGTGGTGCTTGAGGCCATCCTAGAGTCATCTCCTTTCCTCGGAGCCGGTGTTCTGCTCCTGATCTTACGGTCGCAAGGCACTCGGAGCGCATCGGGTGAAATATAATTCATCAGTTGCGCTACAAGACTCAGTTCCTGACCAACCCCTCAGCTGATGGGGTGCGTAACATGGCATGTCGACCGTTTCCCAGTCTATTCTTCATCTTAGCCCTCCATCTGGCGTGCGAGATATCCGCCCCCAGAGGCTGTACACAAACCGGAGCTGCTTCACAAGCGGAGCACAAGGAGCGGCAGCCCTCGGAATTGCGCATCTCCATCACTGGGCCCGACGGAAGGCTTGAACTACTTCTGACCGATCCCCATCTCATTGAGCGTCTGTGCCTCCAGCCGCTGGCCTCGGCGAGACATGTGCAAGGCCCTTCGAATCGCAACACTCTGGGTGCGCTGGAGCTGAAGTACGGTGACGGAGCGAGCGAGGTGATCGACTTGCTCTCGCCGTTCGGACACGTCCGGCGCGGTGGCCGTGTCCTCGTCGCAGATCTCGACCCGCTCAGGAAGCACGTGGCAGTGGCGGCCGAGTCGGCGTTCGGCTTCCTGGATGATGGACGACCCCCCAACGCCAAAGTCGTTCTGCGCGGTCGCAAGGACCGAATCGTCGCCTTGGCCTTCTCCTCCGATGGCCAATATCTGGCCTCAGTCGGTGACGATCCTGACATCATGATATGGAGGACGGCGACGGGAACTGTTCGCTCCCTACTCGACGGACAGGGACCCTCCAGGTCCGTCGCTTTCTCTCCGGACGGTCAACTACTCGCCGTGGGTCGGAAAGATGAGGAAGCAAAGAGGCCCGATGGGCTCGTCCGGATTCTGGAGTGGGAGACCGGCAGGGTGCGGGCTTCCTTCCATTGCGGGCTCTACGGGGGTCTGTGTTCGGCCTTTACTCAGGATGGTAGGTTGTTCGCCTCCGGTCATGCTTTCGGTGCAACCATCTGGGACCTCTCCACAGGACGAGAGATGGCTAACCTCAGTCTAAAGGGGAGCTTAGGGGTGGTGAATAACTTGGCCCTCGCGCCCGACGGCAATAGCCTGGCCGCAGGCGATCACCGGGGGTCTGTTGGTCTCTGGGACGTTGCGACCAAAACAGCACGAGCCAATCACCGTGGGCATAAAGGAGCAATCACTTCCGTCACCTTCTCACCGGATGGCAAGAGGTTCGCCACGGCGAGCAGGGACAACGACATCAAACTATGGGACAGCGCGACCGGGAATGAGGTCGCTCATTACCAGGAGGGTATGGGCTCGGGATGGGCGGATCGATCGTGCTATGCCGCGTTCGCCCCCGGCGGCCGGGCGATCTTCTCCGTGTCCGAGATGAAAGTCCGGATACGGGACCTGGCGACGGGGGAACTCAAGGCGACCTGCGAGCTTTCACTCGGGGGCCGCAGGCTATATGTCGAGAAGATGGTCTTTTCGCCGGATTGTAGGACGCTCGCAGGGATCTGTCGGCCGCAGGAGGAGAAACAGGTCGAAGAGGGTAGCGTTGTCCTCTGGGACATCGCCTCTTTAATCCAAATCGAAACGAAGAGGTAGGGCTGAGTGGCGATGCTCGTGCGAAGGTCCTCAAGGTCAGAATGAGCGAAGTCAGTTCGGTTTCCTAGCAGGTTCCAACCCGAGATTCTGTGCGGCCCCTTCGGTCCCTCTTGAGCGAGGAGTGCAACGGCTGATATATAGTTGGAGTTAGCCAACAAACCCTGGGAACTACAGATGCTTGTCTTTCTGCGAGGACTGCTGTGGGTTCTCATCGTCTTCCTCTGGATGTGGTCGTTGCTCTGCATTCCAAGGGTCCGGACGCCGGGCTCGATGAAGAGAATGAGACAAGATTGGGGATCATTGGCCACCGCCATTGCAACGGTGCCGCCAACGAAGTACCTCGACGCCGATGAACGTCGGTGGCTGCGGCGATCCCAGCAGGCCTGCTACTGCGTGTTCGCCTTGGTCGCCCTTCAGGTAATTCTGTATAACATCTGAAGGCCGGGAAGGCCGATTGGTTCGCCGCCTACGCGTCGTCCACATTACAACGGGGTCTATAGTCGGTAGGGGCGTGTGCACGCGGGAGGACGACATCATTGGGAGTTCATCTACTCTCGGTAGGGTCTCAACTGGAAAGGCGTTTCGGTGTAAGGCCAAGCCTCGATCGGCTCAGGTCGATGGCCGTGAAGAATGAGCCACCGGACATCATGGTCGGGGAGCTGTTCGACTTCATCCGGGGCACGATCCCCCAGACCGGGGTCCTCGATCTTGATCTGGATGCCGACGTGAGAGTGGCCGCGATAATCGATGGCCATCTGGGCAAGATAATCGGTGGTGTATTTCACTGCAGGAGGATCGTTCCGTTCCCCTCTCCGGAAGGGGAACGGAACGGTCCGCTCCGGATGATCAGCGGAGACGTCGCCAGCCTCCAGTTGTGCGGCCGATCTTGCCGGCGCGCTCCAGTGACTCCAGTACCGTCCCTAAACGCTCGTTCTTCACCGCCAGCGAATCACGCAGGCTCGCTCGCGTAAGCACTCGGCCTTGAGCCAGAAGATTCAGCACTTGCCCTTCGAGGTCGCGCCCGTTCCGATCATCAGGCGCTGCGATGACCTCCAGGTGAGCTGTCCCCGCGTCGGTGGCGACCAGCTCCAGATAAACAGGCGCTACTGCCGGCGCCGACCGGTGCTCGCTGGAGAGGATCAGGTGCTCCTTCGTGCGCTGGAGATACAGGTTCGAGTCGCCGAAGGCATGTATGTCACCCGACCCACGCAGGCCCTGACCGGCGGCAACACCGTCCGCGGCGTTCTTCCGCGTGTGATGCACCAGCAGAACCGCCAGGCCAAGCTGACGCTGCAACGACCGCAGATACCCGAGTAATTCGGCGACGTCGCCAGCATGATTCTCGTCGATGCCGTGAAGTCGCACCAGGGGATCCAGCACCAGCAGCCGAGGCCGAAGCCCCCGCACTGTCTCCCACAGCCGCGTGCGGTCTCGATCGTGATCGAGCCGGAGCACCGGGACCGTGATCACGTGGATCGACACCTCGTCGAGATCCAGACCGCGATGCCGGGCCATTCCCTCGATACGTTCGCGCACAGCCCGCAGCGCATCCTCAGCCAGGTAAACCAGAACCGGTCCCGGCTCCGGTACGGCATACTTGCCCAGGCATGGTGTGCCCGTGGCTACGGAGAGGGCCATGTCCAGCCCCAGCCACGTCTTGGCGCACTTCGGAGCGCCGCCGATGACGCCCACCGCGTGGGCACACCAGAGCTGCTCCACCAGCCATCGCTCCGCGAGCTCATCGCTGGGAAGCTCGGCCACACGCACCACCGGAAGCACTTGCTCGCCACTGGTCGCCATCGTCACACCTTCGCTTTCTTCTTCAGCGCGGGCGCGGGCCTCGCGGCTGATAGACCTCGAGGTAGCACTTCTCGTCAAGCTGCCCGATTTCGTGCGCCATGCCATGGGCCAAGAGCTCACCTCCCATAATCATGAGCAAACGGTAGTTCCCCGCGCTGTGGTCGACCAGTGTCTCTGCGAGCTGGGGCGTCATGAGCGCGGCATTGCCGGCCTTGGCCAGCGCGTGTTGAAGCAACTCCAGGAGCTCTTCGCGGGTGGCGGGCTCGGTGACCAGTCGCGTGCGAATCCGGGTGCCCAGGGGCACCAGATCTTCGTGCCGCAACAGTTCCAGCAGTCGTTCATCTCCCGAGAGGATCACGGTCAAAAGCGACGTGGCATCGAAGTCGGCGCTGGAGAGAATACGCAGCTCGCAGAGGACCTCAGGGCTCATCTCCTGGGCTTCGTCGATCAGCAGCACCGGGCGGATCCGCGAGGAGGCCACGTGGGCTTTCCACCGCTCGCGGAGCGCCTTGAACCCGCACCAGCGATTGTGCGGTGCCAGCTTCACCGCGAAGATGTCCCCCAGCTCCCGATAGAAGTCGGGGCTCTTCGACTGGGGTCGCTCGATCACACCGACGGTGACATCCCGCAGCGCCGCCAGCCGCCCGGCCACAATCCGCAGCGCCACCGATTTGCCGGTGCCCGACTCACCCGTGATCAGCGCGAAGCCTCCTTCCTGGACCAATTGTTCCACGCGCCAGGCAAATTGCTCGATCCTGGGGGGCGCCAGCAGTGCTTCGGGAGGAAGCTCGGGTGAAAACGGGTTCCATTTCAGCCCATAGAGTGCCAGCAGTTTCTTGCTATTCATGAGGGTTCTCCGTTGTCTTTCGGGGATGTCCTGGGCAAATAGGCCGGCGGCATGCCCGTGGCCGAGTACTCCTGGAGGATCCTTTTCAGGAGGGGTGGCAGTTCGCCGGCGTCGCGCCGCTGCTCTGGGGACGGCACCTCGGTGCCACCGGACCCGGTCACGGCCCGGCGGCCGTCGGCGTTGGCGGCTTTGTCGAGGGGATAAATGGGAGCCAGGACGGTTCCACTTTGCTCGTCGACCAGATCGATCCGGCCGAGGTCCCAGCGGGCGTAAGGCGAGCGGCAGGTCTTAGTTTCCCTGCTGCTCGGTGATTCTCGGTTTGATAGTGATGTCATACTTCGGCAGGGTCGCCGATCTTTCCAATCGAGCTTCGTACTGCTTCATCTCCTTGGCGGCGACTCGAACGCCATCGGGATACTCGCCGTGGAGGCGTTTCACGATCGGGTGCCGGCGCTTCCAGGTCATTCGTAGGGCGCATTGCAGGACCACCTTCAGGCAGTTCAGTAACACGCCGTTCCATTTCTTCTCCAGGGCCGACCAGCAGCGTTCAATCGGGTTGTATTTGCTGTGGTAGGGGGGATAGTACACCAACCGAATCTCCAACCCCGACCAGTCGGCAAACTGGACCATCCGTTTCAGGAACTGGGTCCGCCGACCGGAGTTCTTGGGGCCGTTGTCCAGATAGATCACCAGGCGCTTGACATGCCCGAAGCCTGACCGGACCTGCAGCCACCACATGCGGAGCGCATCGGCCCAAGCGTCGCTGGTCTCGCGCGATCCGAACAGGAGCATCAATACCCCGGTCACCCGCATCACGATGCCGAAAGGGACCAGCTTCTCCTTGGCTGGCGGATCGTGATCCCATCCCTTGGCCACTTGACCGTCGGCGGCGGTCCTGGTTTTTCCCCCCACGAGCGTAATCGCCCAATCCCACCTTCGCCTTGGTGTCCATGGAGATCTCCAGCGCCTCAGGATCGTCCCGAGCCTGTTGCTGCACCTCCTTCACGTTGGCGAAGATCGCGTCGGTCTCCTTGGTCTTCTTCAGCGGCCTGCCCTTCTGAATCCGCTTGAGGCGGAAGTTCATGCGGTTGAGGATGTCCCGCATGGTGCGCTCGCTGGGCAACGCGTCTCGGGGATAGCCCTTGTCAATCAAGGCTCCTCGCACCTCCGCCGCCGACAGGTTCATGTACCGTCGCGACGACTTCAGTTCCGGATCGGCGTAGGTATGGGGCTCGACGATCGCACGGATGTCCGCAGCCAGTTGCGGGTCCTTCTCTTCGCTGCGCAGCCGACCTCTCGCGACGAAATTCTCGAGACAGCGTATCCCTTGACGGGCCTCGTGCAGTCCTTTCAGGACCGTTTCTCGTCCCCAGCCGAAGCGTCGTTCAGCTTGGCGGGCGCTGCCTTCACAGAGTTCCGTGGCCACCTCGGCCATGAACAATCGGCGCTGGTATCCGGTCAGCCGTCTGGCTCCCGAACAGATCAAGGCGTCGAGGCACTCAGTGGATCCTTCCATGACGGTTCCCCTCCCTGGTGTACAGACGGCAACAGGCCAGGCTCTAGCCTTGCATCATCTCACAGAACGGGGAAGCTCAATTCCGGGTAGATCTCGACGTGCCGGTCGCCTAACGGACGGTCACTGCGCGGAAGTGACGGTACCTTGCCGGAATCTCGAAGCGCCTCCCCTCCAGTGAGATGGTGCCGTCGCTTTGACGCTGGCTCCTCTTGGTCTCCAGGCGGAATGCCGCACGCAGCGCTACACTCGAAGGGCTCGAGCGAAGCACATCGGGGGCCTTGGCGAAGCGGTCGACCGGCGAGCTGCCGGTCTCGCGGTGCACGGCGCGGTTGTACTCAATTTCCATCCAGGCCTGGGTTGCCTCATTGAGCAATTCCAGGGTCAATTCCCTGACACCATCGAGCATCTTCATGAGCCGCCCCTCGAGCGTGCCCCAGAACGCCTCCTGCTTGCCGTTTTGATACGGGCTATAAGGGAGCGTTCGCTCTGCGACGATGCCCAGACGCAAGAGCCCTTCGGTGACTTCCTCGGCCACCATCGCGGAGCCGTTATCGGTCAACAGCGCGCGCGGCAGGCCCCGTTTCTGGATCGCCTGGGAGAGTCCGTGCACCAGGTCCTCGGCGGTCTCCGAGAGATACCACTGAACGTGGCAGCACAGTCGTGAGTGGTCATCGAGGATGCCCAGCGCGATTGGCCGCAGCCACTGGCCGCCGGGAGTGAGCACCTTGAGCGATCCGTGGTGGAAATCGAGATGCCAGAGCGCTCCGACATGGGTGGCTTCGTAGCTGCGGATTTCCCGTGTCTGACGCCTCTCTTGGGCGCGGACTTCGCCAGGGCGTCCGCCGGGCCGGAGCCTCGGTCTGCGCACCAGGCCGTGAGCCTGCATGAAACGCTTGATCGTGGAATAGGAGGGGAGCCGCCCCAGTGAGGGATCGGCCTTCAAGAGCGCGGCGAGGTTGTCGTAGTGCAGTTGATAGCTCCAGTCCGTGTGATCGCGATACTGGAGATGGAGTCGCTCGGCGAGGGTCGCCGCCAGCGAGATCTTTCCGCAGTCTTTCCGCACGGCACGACGCAAGGCGGCGACCGGGTCGTCAGGCTGGTGGAGCGCCGTGTAGTACCAGCGCGCGATGGTGGCGGCCGCGACGCGGACATCGCGCCCCGTCACAGGATGCGACCAGGTCTTTTCGGCAAGGGAGCAGATCGCTGTCTGAAGCGATCCGCGCAGGGGGAGAGCTCAGGAGCGAGCCCACCACGGAGAACCGAAACCGTGCCCACAAGGCAGCGGTTGAACAGGGGTGTCTTTGAGTCATCACATCTCCTCACAAGTCGGGTGAAGGGACCGTGACAACCTCTATAAATCGGCGGATCAAAATCGGCGACGAGCATCTTCTGCGGGTGGAAAGCGATCATCGCGAGACCTCGATTCGCAGGCCGCCGGGGATCGTGATCGGTGCGAGAAACCGCAGCAGGAGCGTCCACCCTTTGCAGATGCGATGGCGGGAGAGGAAGGCGTCGACAAGTGAGTAGGGAAGGGAGAGGATCTCCAGGACCGGCACCAACCGGGCGCCTGCAACCTTCCAGAATGGTGTCTGAGGAAAGCGTTCGCGCCAGAAGACCTGCCAGCGGGCGATGGTCCGGCGGTCGGCGCCGAAGCGTGTGGAAAGCTCGCGGACGCGGCGTGGCGAGGGTCCCTGCCGCATGGCGCTGATGAGGATCACGATCGCGCCCAGGTAGACCTTGCGGCCCAGGAAGCGCACCGACGGCGGTGTGACTCTCTTCCTGCAGCCCTCGCGATCGCAGCAGAAGCTCAGTCTGAGGCATTCTTGCTCGGGTAGCTGGACGGCAGTGCCGCGTGGCTTGCGGAGATAGTTGGCGGCGTGCAGGCGGCCGCCACATGAACATGCTTGCTTGCGGGTTTCCTCTGCGAGATGCTGGTCGACAGCCCAAAGAAACGACCAGAGCCTGGCGGTCCGGGGTAAATCATGATACATGGTCGAGTACTCCGCTGTTGTGGTAAACCACGGAGTACACCCCTCGGGAAGCTTGATCAAGTGACCAGGCTCTTCGAGGGGAATTTTGTTGGTACCCTCAGCGATGTTGCTCAGGAATCGCTGATTTCGCGTCGCTTAGCCTGCTCACGCACAGCCGACGCTCTCTGGCCCGTGTATCAGCCTGCGATGTCCGACGCCCTGAGCGTCGAGGCTGAGGTGGTCAGCAAGGAGAAATGGCTCATTCGTGACCTCGGGGTCGATAGGCCCTGGTCACGTTGCCGCTACTGTCATGAATGGGTCGATCCGGAACAGGATGAGGCACATCGGCTTGAGCACACCCGGCTTCGCCCCGACGGCCGGCTCAGCGAGTATGTCACTTTGCCTCCCGACGACCGATATCAAGGTTCGCTGGAAGGCGTGCCGCGCGTTTACCGCCATTGGCGTTGCGGCCAACGTACCGTCATGCCGGAGGAGATCATCCGGACGTATCTCAAGAATCCGCACACATACATGGTAGATCGATCCTACTGCGTCGGCTGCCGGAAGCATGTAAGGTGCCGGGAGCTGGAACCTACTTTCCGCACATCTCGCCTTGACTATCTCCTAATTTCCGTGTGCCGTCTTTCGGCCTGTCAGGTTCAAATCTCGTAGGCTTTGGGTATCCCCAGCAGGCGCAGGATCCTCTTCTGGAGCCGAGTTAACTCTGTGCTGAAGACCTCAAGAGGGCGTTTCCCAGCCTTCAGGGAATGCTCTTGAACGTCCTCGTACAGGTCGATCACTTTTCGAGCCGTCGGGCGTCGGCAGGCCCGACCTTCGGAATACAGTGGCAGACTCTCGATTCCCGCTCGTTCCATCGCGCGGCGGAGTTCTCGCTCCAACAGCGCCTCGACCAGCAACACGAAGAAGTACACGCAGAGCAAGGCCTGAATCCGACTTACCTCCTTCAGGTACATAGGCGCTACCACGAAGTCAGTCTTCAGGTGCTCGAACCGTCGTTCGATGGCCGGTTGCTGTTTGTAGGCCAAGAGCAGATCCTGCTCCGTCATCTTCGATTCGTTGCTCACCAGCGGGAAAATGCCATCACAGCGGGCCTCCTCATCCAGTCGCTCCAACTCAATCCGATGCTTCAACGAGTAACGGAGCTTCTCCTCTCGGACGTACCGCGTGTCCTGTCCAGGCCGGCCGCGTCGCTCCTGGCGGAACTTTTCGGTGACCTGCTCCTCGATCTCGACCGAGATCCACTCGGTGACCTCACAGTCTCGGAGCAGCTCCTCGACCGCCTCGGCGACCTTGGCTCGACTGCGGTACCGGGTTCGGGACGAGGCGAGCTTGGCACGCAGTTCGTCCAGTCGTTTCAACGCCTTCTCCAGCCGGGTCAGCCGTACCTCCGCATCCAACTCGGCCTTGCGTGTGCTGTGATACCAGATCAGCCGGTAACCCTCGGTGGTCTGGCTCGCAGGTTTGCAGATCGAGAAGCGGTCGGTCAACTGTCCCTTGTCGTCGTACTTGTCGTGGGTCCATCGCCACTGGATCTCTCCCCGGAGTACGGCGCCGCGGAAGGCACCGTCCTCACTGCGAGTTCGCGGCAGCACGCTGAGGAACCGACCGCCGCGCTGATGCAGATAGGCCATGTTCTCGGTGGTGGCCAGCTTGCAGTCGGCGATGTAGAGAAAGTCTCGGCGTCCGGTCAGTTGACAGAGCAACTCCCAGGTCTCCTGGTGAGAGCGGTCGTCGGTGGCGTTGCCGCTCTCGACGCGAAAGTGCACCGGGACGGCACCGTCGCCGGTCACGGTGAGGATGTAGAGTAGCTGCTTGAGGTCGGGGCGGTGGTCTTTGTTATGACCCCAGGTCACCGCCAACCGCAATTGTCCCCGCAGGGTTCGCTCCGCCTCCGCCGACTCGTAGTCACCGTGGAAAGTGATGGTGGTCGAGTCGTTGTGTAACTGGTCGAGGCTGACGTCGAATTCGCGTACGGCATGGGCCGCGACCTTCAGGGCCAACCCCGAGAGATTGGCGTCGAAGAGACGGTCGAGGGCCCGGCCAACTCGATCGTCGTTCATTGCGGCGACTTGGACATCGGACAACCCGAACAGTTTCGGCTCATGGCGGGCCACCCACTCACCGACACCATAGAGTGGCTCACGCGAGATCAGCAGGTTGCGCAGCAGGACGAGCAAGGCCGTGGCCGTGGGGACCCGAGTGCGGCCGTCCTCATGGGGCAGGTGGTCGCAGAGAAACTCGCGAAGGCGGAGCCGACTCAGGAAGTGTTCCAGGATGGGCACGGCGGCAATCCGCCGCGTGTTGAGCGTGCGCTTGCGTCCCTTCGAGCGTGCCGTCTCGCCGGGTTGGCGCGGTCGTTGAGGTTCGTTCATGCGGATCATCTCCGGAGGGTTTGCAGCGAGTTGGCCGGTGTCCGCCGCCGGGCCTTCCAGGGCCGTGAGGGGAGCAGGCCGACCGCCGCAGGGCTTGCCGCAATGATGGCGGAGGAGATCGGGACGTCAAGGACAAAAAATCTTGCGATTCCCTTATGACAATGTGCCTTGACATAAGTTGTGAGCCGCTCAACTTACGCTCATAGCCCGTGTCACAAGTCGTCGCGGCGAGAATCGCGGCGCGCGGCTGGACATTGCCAAGTCATAAGACAAGGCGAAGAATGGCTCGAGTTCAGGAACGGTCCGGTTGGCGAACCATCTGAACCGAACAAGGTCCCCGTGCCGATCGACTTGTAGATGTTTACCGACCCTGGGGCCGCGTCTGAGAAGATGGCCTCAGGTCGAATTCGGGGAAATCAAAGGGAGATGTGCGGAAAGTAGGCTGGAATGGGTCGAGACAGGGGAGAACATGCAAGCTTATAACGATCGACTCCGGGCCTCCCGCCAGGAGATGCGCCCGCCGCTATCAGTCAGAATGCTGGCACGCATTTTCAGGCTGTTACCTCTTCCTTAAACCTACCGTTCCAGCATGGCCATTCCTGCCAGGAGAAGCATGCGTCGCGTTGGCTGCTGCCGCATCGGGTGGTATATAGTTCGACGCAGCAGCTCCACTAAACGCAACCATGCATTATCTGTACGGTTCGAGTAGAGCGAGACCCTTCATCTTCCAGGATGAATCGAAATGGCGAGCGATGAGGTGAGGGAAGCCCTGGTGAACTGGATCGAGCAGGCCCTGTCGCCCATGGGCCGATTGCCAGAGGGCACCGAGCCAGCAGCCTGGATCGCAGACCACTTCACTTCATGGTGGCGAGTAAACGCCGAGAGCAGCATCAGCGACGCCGAGAGGGCGTTGTCATACGTCCGCGAGGAGCTGCTCAGGCTCGGCGGATGGGAGAAGTTCGGTGAGGCGCTTCACGAGCTTACCCACGCGGAGGATGCTCTGGGCGATATACGGATGGCTATGCGCCTCTTCCATAAAAGCAATGAGTAAGGGGTTATGACTGACCGCCGGGAGCCACGTGAATGACTTTTGAGGAAGCGATCGCTCGCCTTTGTAACCACGCAAACCTCCCCGGGGGACAACTCCCGGAGACGGAGAGCTTCGGATGGGTATTGTGGGACGCGGAACGAAACCGGGTGGCCCCCGACGTTCAGCCGCTGTGCGGCGACATCCTCGATTGCCTGGAGGCCGTCAACGGTCGGCTCAACGGCCCCGTGCCCTCGGAGCGGAGAGGCCCGAGGGAAGACTCGACGGCTATCGCGGAAGTCGCCTACCCGGTTGCTTGTATCATTGATGAAGGCCTGGAATATCATCGTCGCTGGTCACGCGGAGCGACGTTCACCCAAGCGTTCCGAGACCAGCTGGAGGAATTGGTGCATCGAGTTTCTTACGCCTGGGAGCAAGTATTGGCCAGTGACATCGACATCTTGCTTGAAGGATTTGACTTGCTCGAAGGACTTCGAGATTAGGTCGGCATACCTGGGAATCCGAGATACTGTGTATCGCCGGAACTATAAACGGTGTTGACAGATCGGGGTTAAGTGAGCGTCCTTGGACCGCCAGGTGGAACATGCCATTGCATCGAATCTTCAAAGGGACTGCGGTGCTGTTGGCGATGGGTGGTGCGACGGCTCTCCTCGTCTTTTTGGCTTCACCTGCGATCAATCAGTCGTTCGAAAGAGCCTGTAATGGTTCAGCGTGAAATGGAGAAACCGGGGCCGAAAGATAAGGTAGAGTGAACATTCACACAGATGGACCGATTTACCGCTTTCGTACCAATCCCGAAGGAGAAGACAGGGCGGCATCGTGCCGCCCCCTTCGGTCTTGGTCCCTGGGTCGGCGCTCAGGTCGTGTCGCCACGTTGCCTTACCTTCCGCCCAGGCCATCTCTCATCGTAGCCGCACCGAGCTGAACGAGACAATCGCCTCCCTGTGATCAACCCGTCGCTCGGGTCGTCGCACGCACCTGTTCCCTCCTTTCACGGGCAGTCTCCAGCTTACGGTCGCGGTCGGCGAAGATCGCTGGACCACGGCCGGCCAGCTTGTCGGCCGGGGCGATGTAACCGATCGCAGAATGAAGACGCACTTGATTGTAGTGATTAACATAACGTTCCACGAGACGACGGGCATCCTCCAGCGACAGCGGCACGCCGGGCCGGATGCACTCGGATTTCAGCGAGCGGTGCCAGCGCTCGATCTTGCCGTTGCTTTGCGGATAATATGGCGATGTTCTCACATGTGTCATACCGCAAATCCGAATGAACTCCTTGAAATCCCTGGCGATGAACTGGGGCCCGTTGTCAGAGATGATCCGCGGGCGGGCGTCAGGGTATCGCTCGCGTGCCGCGCTGGATGATCGTCTCGACTTCAGCCTCGGTCATGCTCGCGCGGAGCTCCCAGTGGACGATGAACCGGCTGCAGCCGTCGAGCAGGCTGCAAAGCGAGTAGAACGTGCCGGCGACGTTGATGTGCGACATGTCCACGTGCCAGTGCTCGTGGGGCAAAAGTGGCTGCTGGAAGCCTTTGCCTTTGAGTGAAGGTTTGCTGTTATGATGCTTTACCAACCCCGCATCACGGAGCACGCGATAGACGCTGGAAGGGCTGACCGCGACGACATCGCCGTCGAGCATCATGAACGCCAGTCGCCGGTAGCCGTCGACGGGATGGTCCTTGTGGAACTCGATGATGGCTCGCTTTTCCCACGGCTCCAGCCACCAGTCGCGTGGAACCAAGGCATTGTGCTCGTTGGCCAGTCCATAGCCAGTCTTCCAGTTCTGGAACTTGCTGGCTGCGATCCCCAGCCAGGTGATGAACCTGGCGACGGGGATCTCGGTTCGCTGCGACCAGCGCCTGACGAAGTCAACGATGCCGTCGCGGGTATCGTGGGGAACCCATGCCTTGGTCAAAGCTCCCCAAGCTCTTTTTTTAGCTGGATGTGTTCCTCCATGAGCTCGGCGACGACTTCATTCTTGCGCTGGAGCTTGTCGCGGAGGGCTGCGATGGTGCGAAGGTGCTGGCTCTCAGAGGGTCCGTTCTTGCGCTGGAAGGCCGCCGTGCCCCCCTCGAAGAACTGCTTCTGCCAGAGGTAGAACAACGTGGGCGACAGCTGGTGCTCGTCGCAGAGATCGGAAACGGCGACGCGATCGATGAGGTGGCGCCGGAGGATGGCGACCTTCTCGACAGGCGTATAGTTCTTGCGGGGCTTTCGCATGGTGAGACTCCTGCCGAGTTGTAGTATAACTCGGGTGGTACGCCTCTCCATTTCCGGCTGAAGCAAGACAAGCCGATGTACCGCTCAGGTTCACGGTCCTCGATGCGGACTCCGGGCGTCCGATCTCAGCAGCCCAGGTGAAGTTTACGGAATTCAATCGCGCCGAATACCGTGCTCCGACCACCGGTCTGGATGGTCAGACGACCATCAGCCTCGGGTTCAATTGCTGCTCTAACTCAACGCTCTTCAGAAAGTCACGATGTGTCTTATATTGCTGCTGGCAGGTGGATGTCGAGGCAGTGGGGTATGCGACAGTACGCATAGCATTGACGGAATTGACGGAAGACCATCGGTTTCACGATGACGCCAGCCCACCACCAATCACGCTGCATCTTCATCGCAAGGCAGAGAGCCGAACTGGACAAACGACTCACCGTTTTAGCCTTGAGCGACCCTCAGAACACTGATCGAAATGTGTAACGTCTGAACTGTAGTTGAATCTTTACACTCAAGGCACGCTTCGCTTATCCGATGCAACCCCCTGGCCCCTCGTTGCGCCGGCGTCCGCCAAGTGGGGCACACACAGCTGCCGTCGTCGCCCTGGCCGGGTCAGGCTCCCCAACCCGGCAGCTTCGGCTTGTCGCCGTGGTCCTGGCAATCCTGCTCGCTGGGCTCGCATGGGGCGGATTTATCCGGGGAAAGCCGTATCGAGCGTGGTTGAGCCAGCAGCCCGAATGGCTGGCTCTGCCGTCCCAGCAGCAAGCCCCTTGACCTCTTTCCTTCCTGCGTGGCGAGGCGAGGCGGTCTCGGGAGACCTCCGGGAGTCGGTGCCGTTGAGTATCATCGAGGCGCACACGAGCAACGACGGCTTGCTGAAACTCGTCGTCTGCCGCGCGGCCGATGGCGATACGGCCATTGGTTTTGCGAGCTTTCCGTGGCATACTCACGCAGATATCCTGGCCTCGTCTTCAGGCCCGGGCGAGCCGGAAGCGATACGGCGATTCATCGACGACGTACTCAACGACCGGGCGATCATCGCGGTCAGCCGGACCAATGGGGTGGCAAAAGACGTGTGGGTCACCGAAGTTCCGGCCTCTGAGCTACGGTACCAGCGCGGGGACGAGACGATCGAGTTCCGTTACTGGAGCGGCGAGCTTCATTCCTGAATGAGCTGGAACGACGCTCGGCGAGGCTCGCCTGCTCCTTTCAAGCCCCTTCTGCCGAGCAATGGAATGTCCTCGATCTTGGTAGGCTCCTTCACCTCGACCCAGGAAGGAAGAGCGACGGCCCAGCGTCGGACCGGCTCGGGGGTATGGGGATGGCTCAGTTCGGCATGCACGGCCTGGGGAATATGCACGCGGTCGAAAAGCTGGGACAGGATGTGCTCGGCCTCGATGAGGATCAGGTAGTGCAGAGGCCCCATGTCGCAGACGACCGTCATCAGGGCCTGGCCTTCCTCAGAAACTCGCGCCCTGACTCGAACTCATCGAGTTCGATGTCCTGCCCGACCCCTCGTTGCTTGATGAGCACCTCCGTTGCATGGAAGCTCAAGCCCAACGCCACCGGAGCTGAGCATGGGAGATACGCTCCTCGCGGTACAGTTCGAGCAGGAAGGCTTCCCTCGCCTTTCGGTTGAGGTCCGTCCCCTCGGCGCGAATCTGCTCTTCGATGTCGTGGGGTATCTCAAAGCTGATGTTCACGGTCCGTCCTCGTTCAAATCTTGCCTGAAACCTTCTGATATTCTATCACATCCTGGTTTCTGGGCCATTCCTGTCCTGTGTCGCCGAACATCCGGAGGGGATCGGAGCGGAGTTCAGGTCACTTTAAAAGAACCAGACCTGCTTATGGGGGAAAGGGGGCCGGCTGGTCTATTTCGCCGTCCCGTTCGAACGTCATTCAAATCGCAAATGCATGACCGACTCTCCCGAGTCTCTCAGCTCGATCAACGAGTCGATGCCTATCTCCAGATGCTGCTTCACATATTGATCTGTCACGGCACGATCACTTCTGGTCGTCTTGACTCCCTCGGGACTCATCGGACTATCCGATACCAGCAGCAGCGCACCTTTCGGTATGTGATTGACGAAGCCCACGATGAAGATCGTGGCGGTCTCCATGTCGATTCCCGAAGCCCGCATCTGCTTCAGATAGAGCTTGAACTTCTCATCGTGCTCCCAGACCCGCCTGTTGGTCGTGTAGACGGTCCCGGTCCAGTATTCACAGCCGTGCCGCACAATCATCGCCGAGACGGCCTTCTGCAACCGGAACGACGGCAGCGCCGGGATCTCCGGAGGCATGTAATCGTTGCTCGTCCCCTCGCCTCGAATCGCGGCGATGGGCAGGATGAAGTCGCCGAGCTTCGTCTTCTTGAGGCCCCCACACTTGCCCAGGAAGAGGACGGCCTTCGGCTCCACGGCGGCCAGCAGGTCCATCACGGTCGCGGCCATGGCGCTCCCCATGCCGAAGTTGAGGATGGTCAGGTTCTCGGCAGTCGCCGACTGCATGGGATGGTCCTTACCCAGCACCTCGACCCCGAACCGCTGGGCGAACATATCAACGTAGTTGACGAAGTTACTCAGCAAGATGTACTTACCGAACCCATCGAGCGGGCGCCCCGTGTACCGGGGCAGCCAATCCTTCACGATCTCGGCCTTCGTCTTCATGACTGCGTTCCTCCCGATCCAATCCGGCGCGGTTCGCTTACCGCTTCCGGCATGATGGCCTCCGGTCTATTCTACGGGGTACCCGGCCTGGCTGGAGAAGAGCCGCCCGGCGTGGCGTGCGGGACCGGACGACCGCTCAATCCAAAGGGAGGGCTGCGATGAATCCGGCAACGGAAGCCCTTTGTTCGTCGCGCCGGCTCTCGTCGTGGGAGCGCCCGGCGGTGCCCGTCTCGCGGCATCGAGCGGGTCCGGGCCGTGCTGCTGGTGAACGTCGCTGCATGTCATTGTGGTCTCGCTGGTCAGGGACCAGGTTGGACATGACCATTGAACGTAATTATCCCAGAGCCCGCCGCCGAAAAACGGGGACAGCAGGAGGGTGAGTTGCCTGGACAGGGTATGCCTCGCGGCTACCGACCAGAGACACGCGCGGCTCGCATAGCCGGTAACGGCCATTGCTTGTAAAATACGGTCAGGATCACGTTCGGGAAGGAAGGTCTTGCCATGCCCATTCACGACTGGTCGAAGGTCGAAGCCGGAATCTTTCACGACTTCCATCACGCCTGGATTGAACAGATCAAACGGCTACTCAACGGTGGAGTGCTTCCTCCAGACCATTACGCCCTGGCCGAGCAACATGCATCACAGTTCGGCCCCGAAGTCTTGACACTTCAATCGCGACCGGCGAGCGGTCCCGGCTCGGTCGTCGAGGAACAATATGATCCTGCCCTCGGCGGCAATGGATCCTCCTCCAGCGCAGGCGGCGTGGTCGCCGCCAGGCCGCGAGCCCGCCTGGTCGGCGAGACAGACATGGAGTTCTACCGCCGAAAGCAGAACGTCGTCGCGATCCGCCACGTGAGCGGGGATCGGCTGATTGCCATCGTCGAGATCGTCTCGCCGGGCAACAAGTCGAGCCGGGCGGTCCTTCAGAAGTTCGTCGACAAGGCGGTGGAGCTGTTGAATCAGGATATCCACCTGCTTATCCTCGATCTGATTCCACCATCCTCGAGAGACCCCAACGGGATCCATGGCGCCATCTGGGAAGCCCTCTGCGATGAACACTACCAGGCACCCGCGGGAAAGCCGCTCACCCTCGCCGCTTACGAGGCCGAGATGGGCGTGCGCGCGTTCGTCGAGATGGTGGCCGTCGGTGACGAGCTGCCGGAGATGCCTCTCTTCCTGAGGGCCGGCGGGCATGTGCCCGTGGCTCTCGAAGCGACCTATCAGTCGGCCTGGGAGGCTGTCCCCCGGCGTTGGCGGACGGTGATCGAAAGAGCGCGGTGAGCGGACTCTCATCTGCATAATGTCATGGAGAGGAGCGGTGTGATGAACGCACGGATGCGCGCCATTTGCCCTCAGGAAACGGTCTGCAAGTGCTGCGGCGCCCAGGCGTTTCTCTACGGGGTTGTCGACTTCCACAAGAACTGTGAGATCTACCGCCGCAGCGTGCTGGGCCTCTCCGGCGTGCCGGTCTACTATCACCGCTGCTCGCTTTGCCAGTTCCTCTTCACCACGGCGTTCGATGGTTTCTCGATCGAGGACTTTCAGCAACACATCTATAACCAGGATTACGTGCTGGTGGACCCGGATTATCCCGAGGCGCGGCCACGGTCCAATGCCCAGGTGCTGCGAGGGCTATTCCCCACCGAGCGGCCGGCGCGCATCCTCGATCACGGCGGCGGCCATGGCACGCTGGCCGGGCTGCTGCGGGACGCGGGTTTTCCCCACGTCGAGACCTACGACCCGTTCGTGGCCAGCCATGACGCCCGGCCCGCCGGCCGCTTCGACTGCGTGCTCTGCTTCGAAGTGCTGGAGCATTCCATCGACCCCGCACGGTCGATCGCGGAGATGAACGAGTCGCTCACGGAGAACGGGCTCATCCTCTTCTCCACGCTGCTCCAGCCGGCCGACATCGACCGCCAGGGGCTGAACTGGTGGTACGCCGCCCCCCGCAACGGGCACGTCTCGCTCTACTCCCGCGCCAGCCTGGCAAAGCTGGTGCGTCCCTTTGGCCTCAGGTTCCGGTCGTTCAACGAGAGCTTTCACGTCCTCTACCGCGACGTTCCCGCCTTTGCACGGCATTTCCTGCCGGACTGACCCGGCAGCGAGGGCCCGGAACCGGAGCGTGTCCGTCGCGGCATCGCCGTGCCCTGGCATCGAGGTCCCGGGACCCGCCGGCCTTGCATCGCGGGTGTCAATCCGTGTGCATCCCGGCCTTGCCGCCCCCTTGCACCTGGCCGCATGCTGCTTCTCCGCTCGCTCCGAACCGGAGCGGCTGTGGCAAGGGTCGGGTCGGTTCGGTTCGCGATCGGGCGCTGTCTCGGACCGGGTCATCCTGCGCGGTGGGCCACCAGGACGACCTCGCCAGAGGCGGGGTTGACGCGGATCGTGTCGCCTTCCGCCAGGCTGCGAAAGGCACCCGCGGCGTTGATCACGCAGGGGAGCTTCGCCTCGCGGAGCAAGATGGCGGCGTGGCTCAGCTCGCCCCCCAGCTCGCAAACGACGGCGTTGAACCTGGGGAAGACCACCGCCCATGACGGCCCCAGTGCGTCCGCGACCAGGATCGGCGCTTGCGGCCAGTCTTGTCGCCGCAAGATTTCGTGGATCGTCCGGGCCCGCACCACCGTGCCCGTGACCGGCGTCGAGCCGAAGCCAATGCCCACGAAGGGGCCTTCCTGCCCGCGGATCCCCGACGATCCGGATCGCCTCCAGGACTCCTCGACCAGGTCGCGCGTCGTCGATGTGGGAAAACTGAGACGACGCGCTTGCTCCAGCCGGGCGCGTGACTGGCCCACGCGCGCCTTCCAGGAGTCTGGACTCGCGGTCAGGTCATTGCGAGTGAGGAGAAAGACATCTTCAGGAATATCAAGGCATCCCGCATCGACCGCTCTTCTGGCCTCCTCGAGGATGCGCTGTCTGAGCCGCTGGGTGCGCCGCATGAGCGAATGCCGGAACCACTCGCGGCGCTGCTCCCAGTGGCAGAGCAGCCGGGAGAGCAGCGCCGGCCCGGCGCTGGGGCGTGAGCCGTGAGCCGGCCCGTTTTCCTGTCCTGTCTCGGTTCGGGCCACATCCTGTTTCAGCTCTTCGCTCAGCTCGATGAAGCGCGGCTGGGAGGGATCGGTCTCAAGCGGTCCGCGATGTCCGTAGTGCCGCAGCCAGTCATCGATCCCCTGCAATCGATCGGCCGGCCGGGGTCTGGCCCTGATCGCCGCGTACTCGGCCATCATGGCCTGCGTGATGGGATTCGCCCGTGATGCGATGCCAAGCCAGCGCCGCAGACCCGAAGCGGCGCTGGACACCGCGATCAGGGCGAAGTTGTGCCGGATGGAAAGCTGGTGGACCCGCACGTTCACGTCCCAGAGATCGGCCAGGCAATGGGCCGCGTCCAGCACCTTGTCGACTCGATGCAAGTCGCGGCCGATGACCAGGTCGCTTGCCAGGCAGTTCCAGGCGATCTTCACCAGTGCAGGGAGCGATCGCAGGAACGGCCCCGGCAAGAAGCGATCGTCCACGGGCCCGGATGGCGCGCCTCCCAGGGACCGCCAGACCAGGCTGCGCGGCAAGCCCCAGCGATCCATCAGGCGAAAGAGCGAAGAGAAGTTCACCCAGACCCTGCCGGCCAGCTCAATCGTGTAGGGTTCATTCCAGTCCGGCAGTCGCCGATCGGCGCGGCGGGCGAATTCGTGCACCGGATGTCCCACGTCGGCGTACACTCCGGCGATCCACGGGCTGGGAACCTCGCCCAGCGTCTCCTTGTTGTTGGCTAGGCTCAGGGTTTCGCACCTGCGAACCGGGAACAGGGCCGGCCGGACCTGAATCAGGATGCGCCGTCCACCGGCATCCTCCGTCCACTCCGCATCGAGCGGGCCGCCAATGAGCCGATGGAGACGAAGCAGCCAGTCGCTCTGCGCTTCTCCGCGCGTGATGTGGCCACGACAGACCCGCCCGCGCCTCCGGCCCGACGTAACGCCCGTATTCTGGCCAGAGACCGCCGTTTCCTCGAAATAGAAACCGTCGAAGAACGTGACCCCGGCCCTGGAGCCGGCCAGGAAAGGCTGTACCGCGACGGCTCCCATCCGCTGGCCAGACCCTGCCGGTAACGACGAGATGACGCGCGCCAGAGCGCCGGCCATCGCCTCGGGACGGTGCACGATCACGCTCACAAACCGTCCCGCTTGTGATCCTTGCAGGGTGTCCTCGGTCGGCGAGCAGGACCGGAGAATGCAAGGAAACCCCACCAGCTTGGCCAGTCCGGGCAAATCCAGATTCCCTTGCCCTTCGAGGTCGTGCGCGGCAGCCCAGAACGTGGGCTCGACCGTCGCGATACCTCTTCGTCTGGCCCGTCGCAGGTTCTCGAGTTTCGGCAATTTGCGATCAGGCAATGCCGACAGCGGTCGCCAGGGAGACTTTCGCCCCGCCCGGGCCAGCCGGCTTTCGCGGATGAACGTCAGTAATATGCACATGCGGGAAAATGCCCGGGACCTCTGCGGCGGACCGGGCAAGCGCCCGCGTGAACGTTCGCCGTGGGACGCCCGCCTGCGCAGCCGGTGATTCCGGCGGCGCTCTCGCCACGTGAGACCTGGATGAGTCGCATGCAGGAGGTTGTTGATTCCGGAATGCAACTCTCATGCCTGGCAGCTTGTTGCGCGGCGGCGCACAGACCCGCTGCACAGGGCGTGCCGGGTGTGTCTCTTTTCGGCTCTGTCAGGTCTTCAGCTCCCTCGCCTGTTTCGTTTCTGTTCTTTCTGCTTGTCCTGTTTCCGCTTCTTCAGTTTCTGTGTCGGCCAGCCTCAGAGACCGCAAGAACGATCAAGCAGTCTCCCTCCCGTCCCGGCTATCATGCCGTGAGATCAGGAGGAACGCTCATGGATCTTGTTCAGAAGGCGCTCTGGTTCATCGAGATTCATTCGGAGGAATCGACCTCGCTCGAGGCCATTGCCAGAGCCTGTCACTTCTCGCCGTTCCACCTCACGCGCGCCTTCGCGGCGTCCACGGGACTTTCGCTCATGCGCGACGTGCGGGGGCGGCGGCTGAGCGAGGCGGCGCGTCGACTGGCACAGGGGACCTATCGCATCATCGACGTCGCCCTCGGCTCCGGTTATGGGTCCCATGAGGAGTTCACCAGGGCGTTTCGCGAACAGTTCGGACTGACTCCGGAACAGGTTCGCTTGCAGGGCCACATCCACAGCATCAACCTCGCAGAGGCTATTCCAATGGAGGCAGCGACGACCCGGCCGCTCGATGCCCCTCGCTTCGACACCCGCGCACAGATCGTCTTCGCGGGCCTGTCAGAACGATACGACTGCCATGCGGTTGCGGGCATCCCGAAGCAATGGCAGAGGTTCACGCCCTATCTCGGGAGAATCCCCGGACAGGCCGGGCAGGTCGCCTACGGGGTCTGCTCCCATTTCGACGCGGAGGGCTGCTTCGACGACATGACGGGGGTCGAGATCACCGGCAGCCCCGACCTTCCGAAAGCACTGGCGACGCTGCAAGTCCCCCCGCAAGATACGCCGTGTTCCTGCATCGCGGCCACGTGGCCGGCATTCGTTCCACGATGATGGCGATCTGGAACCAGTGGATTCCAGGCTCGGGCCATAAGCCCATCGCTGTGCCGTCGTTCGAACGCTATGGCGCCGAGTTCAACCCGCAAACGGGACTCAGAGCTATCGAGATCTGGATCCCGATCGAATCATGAACGCGCAGGGCCCGGCCAAGCCGGGCCGGGCACCAGCGATCAGCAGATCCGCAGAAGTCTTTTGGCAGGATTGCAGTTCGCTTGCCCGGGGGCTGAGGGCCCTGCCTGACCGCTCTCCTTGTGGGGTACGATTCCAATCGTGCCATTCCTGGTCCATCAGATAGAAGAAGTGACACGATGTAGGGTCGAGGCGTGGCGCGGTGGGCTCGAGTCGATGGCTCGGCTGGGCCTCGTTTCCACACCCCGCTCATCAAACTGGACGGGCGGTTTTCCCGCATCCAGCTTTCGGACAAGGCTTGTCTCATTGGTTGAGTTCACACGTTCGCTCACGAAACCATCGCGGCTAGGTTCGTTGCAGCTGGTAAAGATGCAACTCCTGGTGCAGGTATCTGTCAGGGTAGCGTCTGAGCCCCTGACCCGGCACCTTGAACTTCGCACACAACCACTGACGTACCCGGTAGCGGACGTGGTGGTTGACTTGGCGATAGGCTGGGCTCACCGTTCCGATGCGAAAATAGTTGGACCAACCGCGTAACTTGCGATTGATCCGACCAATCTGCATCTCGACGTCCTGTCCAGTGGTCTGGCGCGTCGTCATCGCACTGATCTCGCTGCACAGCCGAATGATCTTCTTCCGCGATGGGCGTGACCCTATGTAGGATCGGCCCGTTCGTCGGTCGTAGTTCCGGCCGAGGGTATAACCCAGAAAGTCGAACGTCTCCTCAGGCAGGTGGCACAGCCGCGTCTTGGTCTCGTTCACCGTTAACTTCAGCCTGGACATCATCTTCCGCATCACCGTCATGGCCTCTTCGGCCGTGCCGCGACAGCAGATGACGAAGTCGTCCGCATAGTTGACGATTCGCGCGACCAGACGCCGCTCGTGTCCACCAGTCTTCCATCCCTTCACAAATCGTCGCATGTAGATGTTTGACAACAATGGTGAGATCGGTGCACCTTGCGGTGTACCCATCCCCTGGTCCTTATTCCGGGTCGTTCGATGGCGCTGCCCCTTCCCGTCGGTTTCTTCCACCGGTGTTTCCAGCCACATCTTGATCAGCCGCAGGACGCGACCGTCGCTGATGCGCCGTGACGCCGATTTCATTAACTCGGAATGGGGTATGCTATCGAAATATCCAGATAAGTCCGCGTCCACCACCTCGGTGTGCCCCGTCTTGAGCAGCCGTTCGACTTCGCGGACGGCGTCCAGGGCGCTGCGCTCCGGGCGGTAGGCGTGTTGTTCCGGCTCCAGGTCGGCCTCGAAGATCGGCTCCAAGACCAGCACCGCAGCCATCTGCACCACACGATCCTTGATGCAAGGAATGCCCAGCGGCCTTTGCTTGCCGTCCCCTTTGGGGATGTACACGCGCCGCACCGCCTGGGGTTGATACGTCTCCTTACGAAGTTGTTCCGCCAGTTCGTCCAGCCATCGTTCCTTCCCGGACGCCTCGATGTCGGCGAAACTCTGGCCGTCGATCCCCGGCGCGCCGCCGTTGGCACGGCAGCGTTCGTAGGCGAATCCCAGAACGTCACGTCGATAAATCTTGTCGTACAGGACGTAGAACCGATAGTTGGGCGCGTTCTTCGCTTTGGTGTGCAACGCCGTCTGCAACTTCCCGACCTTCAGTGGAGGTGATAGACTCACGCCAATCTCCCGGCTGTCTGCCGCTTGTTGCGTTGACCTTGAACCAAGGCCCCTTCCCTCGACCGGAGTTACCCGGCGTCGACGGTACTACGGGCCTCTCCGCCACCCCAGGCAGCCCGGCCGGTCCCTCGCGGGCGTCCGGTTGAGGGTCACGCGCCCTCACCGCTTGGGGTTTCCCGTGTTGTGTTGATCTCCGTGTGCCGACATGCCGTCGTCAATACCCCGGTGGCCCGCTGGGTTCTGATCGCTCGTGGGGCGGCCTATTCCAACCGTTTCCCTTTCATCCCCAGCGACGGCGGCCTTCCCCATATTCCAGCAAGGTCGGCGACCACATTGGACTTTTCGAGGCCTGCTCAACGTTCACTCGCGTTACGGCCTGTCGGTTCGCTGCATCGCCAAGCGACACATCTGTCTCGAAGGCTCCGACGGTTTCGTCTCCTCCACCGCCGCTCCGATAGCTACCGGCTGGAGCGACCCAGTTGCCGGGTGGGAGTTACACCCACTGAAGACCAACACCTTTCCACGGCGCACTGGAATCGTGTCCCACGAGGTGATGGAATTGACACGATTGGGTATCGTGGCCCACAAGGAGCGGCCTCCCGGTCATCCAGGATCGCATCAACCTGCTGAGCGCGGTGGCCGGGCCACAGACCGCGGCTCTCGAGCAAGCGGCTCCCGTCAATCGCCGTCCGGATCCGCGGTGGGAGGCTCACGATCGAGAGTGAAGTTCGTGGCCCTTTCACCGCAGTCGACGATCGTGCCCGGGGTGGACCGGGGCGTTTGTCCCATGAACCAGCTACCATCGATCAGGACCACATGGCGGCGCGTTTGCGGGGCCTCAAGCCAGGTTTCGACGGACTGTCTCGTCTTGGTTTCGAGCGAGGGATAGACCGATTCCACCAGCAGCACCACTCCCTGGTTGACGTGCTTGTCCAGCACCACGGCCGTTCGACCCGGGCTGATCACCACCAACGTCCCGTGCCACTCCTTGTGGGCGAGGCTGATCTGCAACGCTTCATCGACAAGGGCCTCGATGTGTTCCTTCGGCAAGAGCTCGAAGACCTGGCGATCCACTCCGAAGGTCAGCGCGATGGGCTGCCGCGCATCCTGAGGGACGCCTGGCTCCGGCTCTTGTTCGCTGGCGTGGTACCAGACGTTGATGCCTTCGAGCCTGCCGTGCTGGGTAACGGCCTGAGTCTTGTCGATCATGAACTGCGGATGGGCGTGGAACCAGTGATCGATGGTCAGGCCAAGCAGGCGTTCAATCCGCTCCGGTTCAGGCCTGGGCTCGGCCACCTTCACGTAGATCCAGCCGGGCTTCATCTCGATCACCACGGTCGTGGCGTTTCTCTCATCGGGTGCAGGCATGACGGCGGTACTCCTCGATCATGATTTGACCGACGCGATTGTACACCGGAACCGGGCTTCGCACCAGCAAATTCGAGAGCTGCCTCGACTCACTATGTGGCTGCATCTCAAAGCGGCCGGAGCAATCGACGTAAGAGAACTCAAGAAAGAGCCAGGAAAGCAACAAAACGCCAGGCACGAAAGCCCCGAGAAAGAGACAGGCACGAAAGCTCCGAAGCCCGGACCAACGGGCAGCTTGCCACGCCGGTTCAATCGACGCAGATGCCCCGACCTTGGTGCCTGGCTCCTCTTGTGGCTGAAGAAGCTCCTCCGACTTTGGTACTGGCTCTTTCTGCATCCTCTGCCGCTCGGCGTAGCCGGTGGGCGGTCGCGACTTGCCTGGCGTCCGGGCGAAGAGTATGACTGGGATTGAGACGCTCGAGGTTCGCACCCGACGGGACATGTCTATGAAAACAACACACGGCAGATCCGTCATCCGGTCAGTCCGCGACCTGCTTTGGCTGGTGATGTTGCTGGTGATGGCGGTCCCTCTCCTCCAGAAAGCTCAACCGATGGTCCGCGCCAGTTCGCAAACCGAGGCTGAACCCGGGGCCGAAGCCCAGGCCGAGGCGAAGCACGCCGAGAAGCCGTTCATCGTGGAGTACTACTACAAGGCCAGGTGGGGGCATGCCGACGAGTTCATCCGGCTCTTCAAGAAGAACCACTATCCCGTGCTCAAGAAGCAGGTGCAGACCGGCCGGCTGCTGCGCGTTACCGCGGTCAAACCGCGCTATCATGCCACCGAGGACGGCCGCTGGGATTACCGGGTGACCATCGTCTTCAAGAACGTCGAGGCCGCCTTCGCACCGGCCGCCGTGGAGGAGGCGATCAAGAAGGAGCTGTATCCGGATCAGACCACCTTCCGCGCGGAGGAAGCGCGGCGGTTCGAGATCCTTGACGCCCACTGGGACGTGCCGATCGAGGACGTCGAGGTGGAATGAGCCGAGCAGGCCAAGGCCCTGGCTCAGGCTCCAGGCCGCGGCAGCAGCCGGACCACGCGCAATGACCCGAACCGCGCCACAACGCGCGCCCGCCCCTGCTCCGTCCAGCGATCGACGTGCCGCGCCACGGGAGTGTCCTCGGGCCCCAGCACGAACCAGCGAAGATGCTCCGCGTCGTAGGTTTCAGGGTCGCCGGGCGGCTCCAGGAGCAGCCGCCTGCGCCGGTCCATGCGCTGCTGCGAGAACCCGAAGGTGTCGGTCAGGCCGTCGAACCAGGGAACGGCCAGCCCACCGACGTGGTCGTAGGCCAGCGCGGCACTCTGCTTGCGGTAGACGATCTCGTCGGGCGGGACCTGCCTTCGCAGCCAGCCGATCGCCTGAAGGTCGTCGCCCGACGGCGGCCGCGACGCTTCCTTCGGATACATGGCCAGCGGGATCCCCGGCGCATCGATCGCGAAGAGCAGCGGAAATGCCAGGCCATCGGCCGTGAGGCCCGCCAGGAGTATCAGGCCGAGTGCGCGGCCCAGAAACGCTGGCCGCAGCGCCAGCACCCGCGTGACGGTGGCACTCGAGGTGATCGCCAGTGCCAAGGCGGCGACCGTGCCGAACTTGACCAGGTCCCACGAATGGGCGTAGGTCAGGAAATTGAGGACTCCCAGGCTGCCGGCCACAAGCAGCGCCAGGAACAGCCGGCCCCGGGACAGGAAGGCGAAACCGCAAATACCCAGCGGCAAGAGCAAGCCGTAGGTCAGGAGGTGCCACACCAGGGTGTCGCTCGGAGTTGCGGCAACGCCTCTCTGGAAGTGGATGCCCATCCCCATCTGGTCCGGAGGCGGCAGGAAGAACCCGCCCGCGGCCCAGCCGGCCAGCAAGGCGAACGCCAGCGCCGCGCCCGTCCCGGCCAGTCGGCGTCCCCGCAACGTTCGGTCGCAGAAGACCTCCGCGACCGTGAGCGCACCGGCCAGCGACGCGTACAGCACCACCTGGCTGAAGGAGAGCGCGGAGAGCAGGACCGCCAGGCAGGCATAGCGCAGAGGCCCCACGCGGTCGCGCTCCAGCAAGAGCAGCGTGGCGCAGAGGGCGAGCGGCAACCCCAGCCCCCAGGCATGCTGGTAGAAGTACGAGATCATGGGAGGGTTCAGGTCCATGCCGCCGACCTCGCAGATGAGGACGAGCCGGGCGACGTAGTACCCATCGTGCAGGGCCAGCAGGTAAGGCAGTCCGCCGCCGAAGAGCGTGATCAGCGCCGTGAGCCAGCCGCGGCCGCGCCCCAGCAGCGTGTCGCCCAGCACCCAGAGCAAGCACCAGGTGTAGGGCCAGCTCGCGAGCGTGACGACGTCGATCGCGGCGCCCGGTGAAATCCGCAAGACGGCGGACACGGCCGCGGCCGCGACGTCGAAGCCGTAATGGTAGCGGTACTCCAGCTCCGGGAAGGTCATGTGCCGGGGCGGATAGTGGCCGTTCAAAAGCTGGGACACGACGCCCGTGTGGCCCGTGTAGAGCTGCTCGTCGTGGAATGCCCAGTTCAGGGTCATCGGCGCAATGAGCAGCGTGCTCAGAACGGCCGAGACGATCATGGCGCGTGCGGGAGCCACGGAACGTCGGCCTGCCGGCTCATCGGCCCGCTCATGAGTGAAGCGCTCACGGGACGCGCTCGACCCAGCCAAGCAACCCGGCCAGCGCCACACTCGCCGTCCCCGCCCAGAGTCCGACCAGGAACGACCCGGTCCAGCGCGCTGTGAAGTGCACCGCCAGAAGCCAGGCGGCCAGCCCCAGGCCCGGACCCACTAACAAGACGCTCAGCGGTTCCGAGAGGATGCGCCGCGCCAGCAGCCGGCCGGCCAGCCAGATTCCCGGCAGGCCCGCGAGCAGGAAGACGCAGGAGCCGGGCATCGGCAGGTCGGTGGCCATGGTCGGATTGTAGGAATTCGCCCGAATCTCAGTCAACGCGCAGGGTTGCGTCCCGCACGCAGATGCCCGTCCGACCGCCGCGAGCCACCGGCCATCACTCCCCTGCCCCTCATGCCCGGCACGAGTGGGGTGACAAACGCAAGGAAGATTCTATATAATGTGTCGAGGATGGAGGCTGGGTGGCGAGATCTCGAGGCGCCGCCGGGCATGCCTTCCGACCTGCCTCGCATTGATCACACCAGCGCAAACCCGATCCCGCCCGCGAGACGATGCTGCCGAGGACCTGAACCCGCTCGCACCGATCCAGCGAACGAAGCACGGGTCTCCGCAGAAACGCCAACCGGGCGGCCACGCAGGGGGCGATCCGATGGCCTCTCTCGTCCGCAACGCAGCGCTCGCATGGATTGGCGTTTCCAGCTTCCTTCTGCTTTCCCCGCTGGCCCGAGCCGGGGACACGGGCGCCACGAAGGCGGCCGACAACAAGAGCCGCCCCGTGAACTTTGCCCGCGATGTCCGTTCCATTCTTTCGGACAATTGCTTCGCGTGCCACGGGCCCGACGACAAGCAGCGCAAGGCCGGCTTGCGGCTGGACACCAGGGACGGTGCGATGGGGAAGCTGAAGGGCGGCGAGTTCGCCATCGTTCCCGGCAAGGCGGAGGACAGCGAGCTGATCTTCCGCGTGGAATCGGACGATCCCGAGGCCGTGATGCCGCCGAGGAAGTCGGGCAAACGGCTGACGGCCCAGCAGATCGAGACGCTCCGCCAGTGGGTCCAGCAAGGCGCACCCTGGACCACGCACTGGGCGTTCGAGCCGCCCCGCAAGCCGGGCCTGCCCGACGTCAAGAACGCGCGATGGCCGCGGAACCCGGTCGACCGGTTCATCCTCGCCCGCCTCGAGGAGGAGGGGCTGCATCCCGCCCCGCAGGCCGACCCGGCCACCTTGATCCGCCGGCTCGCGCTCGACCTCACCGGGCTGCCTCCCGCGCTCAAGGACGTCGACGCCTTCCTGGCCGACAGCTCGGAGTCGAACTATGAGCGGATCGTCGACCGGCTGCTCGACTCGCCGCGTTACGGCGAGCAGATGGCCCGGTTCTGGCTCGACGCTGCCCGCTACGGAGATACCCACGGGCTGCACCTGGACAACTACCGCGAGATGTGGCCGTACCGCGACTGGGTGATCCGGGCGTTCAATACCAACAAGCCGTTCGACCAGTTCGTCGTGGAACAGCTTGCCGGCGATCTTCTGCCCGACCCCACGCTCGATCAGCTTGTCGCCACCGGCTACAACCGCTGCCACATCTCGACGAGCGAGGGAGGGTCGATCGAGGAAGAAGTCTACGTCCGCAACGTGTTCGACCAGGTCGATACCAATGGCACCGTGTTCCTGGGCATGACCATCGGCTGCGCCCGCTGCCACGATCACAAGTACGACCCGGTCCGGTCGAAAGACTACTACCAGCTCTTCGCTTTCTTCAACAACATTGACGGCCCTGCGCTCGACGGCAACGACGCACGCTGGGCACCGGTGGTGAGAGTGCCCTCGCCCGACCAGAAGAAGGCCATGGCCGAGGCCGACGCGCGCATCGCCGCGGTGAGCCGGAAGATCTCCGCGGCCGTGGCCCGGGCCGTCGCGGCTTACGATCCGAAGGCCGATGCCGGCGAGAGCGAGGTCGTGGAGCGCCGCGACTTCGTCTGGATCGAAGACGCCGTGCCCGGTGGAGCGAAGGCCCAGGGTGATGGCCCCTGGGAATTCGTGACCCGTCCCGAGCACCCCGTCGCCAGCGGTCAAGCGGCGCTGCGGGTCGCGGCCCAGGGGCTCAAGCAACGGTTCTTCGACAGCGCCCCGCGCAAGCTGAAGATCGGTGAGGGGGACACACTCTTTGCCCAGGTGTTCCTCGACCCGCTCGACCCTCCCAGGGAGATCATGCTTCAGTGGCATACCGAGGGCGGCTGGAGCCACCGCGCGTACTGGGGCCAGAACCTCATCTCGTGGGGCAAGGACGGTACGCCCGAGCGGTTGCATCGCGGAGACCTGCCGGCCTCCGGCAAGTGGGTCCGTCTGGAGGTGGAGGCCGGCAAGCTGGGCCTCAAGCCCGGGACCCTCATCGACGGCTGGGCCTTCACGCAGCACGATGGAACGGTGTACTGGGACCGCGCGGGCCTCGACACCTGGACGCCACAGGAAGGCCAGCTCTACGGCTCGTTCGCTGCCTGGCTGCGCGCCGGAAGGCCGACCGCGGCGCGGGCCTGTCCAGCGAGATCAAAGCGAGCCTCGCCGTCGAGCGCTCGAAGCGAACCTCGGTGCAGCAGAAGGCGCTGCTGGCCGCTTTCATCGAGCGCGATTTCTCGGGCTCGCGTGCCGTCCTGGAACCGCTGCTCGCCGAGCGGGCGGCCGCCGAACAGGCGCGCAGCCAGGTCGAGGGCCAGGTTCCCACAACCCTCGTCTTCCGCGAGCGGCAGGGCGAGCCGAAGCCGGCCTACATCCTGAACCGTGGTGAATACGATCAGCGCCGCGACAAGGTGGGACGCGCCTTGCCGGCGTTCTTGCCCCCTCCGCCCGCGGGCGCGCCATTGAACCGCCTGGGCCTGGCCCGCTGGCTGGTGGCGCCGAACCACCCGTTGACCGCACGGGTGGCCGTGAACCGGTTCTGGCTTCAAATCTTCGGCACCGGACTCGTGAAGACGGCCGAGGATTTCGGGTCGCAAGGAGAACCGCCCAGCCATCCCGAACTGCTCGACTGGCTGGCGGTGCAGTTCCGTGACGACGGCTGGGACGTGAAGCGGTTCATGAAACGGCTGGTGATGTCGGCAGCCTATCGCCAGAGCGCGCACGTGACATCCGAAAGCCTCGCCCGCGACCCGGCCAACCGACTGCTGAGCCGCGGCCCTCGCTACCGGCTGGATGCCGAGATGGTGCGCGACCAGGCACTCGCCCTCGGCGGCCTGCTCGTCGAGCATGTGGGCGGGCCAAGCGTGAAGCCGCCCCAGCCGGCCGGCCTGTGGGAAGCCGTGGGTTACACCGGCAGCAACACCGCGCGGTTCACCGCCGACAGCGGCCCCGAGAAGGTGCATCGCCGCAGCCTTTACACCTTCTGGAAGCGGACCTCGCCTCCGCCCCAGATGACCACCTTCGACGCTCCTTCCCGCGAGGCGTGCCTGGTGCGCAGGGAACGCACCAACACCCCCCTCCAGGCGCTCCTGCTCATGAACGAGCCGCAAATGGTGGAGGCGGCACGCGGTCTGGCCGAGCGAACCTTCCGCGAGGCCGGGCCGACCACCGACGAGCGGCTCGCTTTCATGTTCCGCCTTGCCACCGCGCGCCGGCCCGACGCCCGGGAGCTCGCCGAGCTGACCTCGGCCCTCCAGGACTTCCAGGCGCGCTACGCCGGACATCCCGACGCGGCCCGGGCATTGATCGCCACCGGCGAGACGAAGGCCGACCCGAAGTGGGACCCCGCCGAGCTGGCCGCCTGGACCATGATCGGCAACGTGATCCTTAACCTGGACGAAGTGGTGACCAAAGGTTGATCGAGTGGAGCGATACCCCCATGGATCCCTTGCGCGAACAGCTCGAGCTCATGACCCGGCGGCACTTCTTCGGCCGCACGGCCGGAATCGGCTTTGGCTCGGTGGCGCTGGCCAGCCTGCTGGCGGAGAACAGCGCGGCCGGTGAGCTGGCCGACCAGGTGAAGCCACGGCCTGGCAACGCGGTCGCCACGGGCGGCCTGCCCGGCCTGCCGCATTTTGCCCCCAGGGCCAAACGCGCCATCTACCTGTTCATGAACGGCGGTCCCTCGCAGATGGACCTGCTGGACTACAAGCCGAGGATGGACACGCTGTTCGACAAGGACCTGCCGGACTCGATCCGCAAGGGCCAGCGCCTCACCACCATGACCAGCGGCCAGACGCGGTTCCCGGTCGCGCCGTCCAGGTACAAGTTCGCTCGCCATGGCAAATCGGGCATGTGGGTGAGCGAGCTCTTGCCCTGGACGGCCAGGATCGTCGACGAGATCTCCCTGATCAAGACGGCCTGGACCGAGGCCATCAACCACGACCCGGCCGTGACCTACATCTGCACCGGGCATCAGCTTCCCGGCCGGGCCAGCCTGGGCTCGTGGCTGAGCTACGGTCTGGGGTCGATGAACCAGACGTTACCCACGTTCGTGGTCATGACCGCAAGCTGGACGGGACGCAAGGAAGCTCAGGCCATTTACAACCGCCTCTGGGGCTCGGGCTTCCTCCCCAGCAAGCACCAGGGCGTGGCCCTGCGGTCGATCGGCGACCCGGTGCTGTACCTTTCCAATCCCTCCGGCGTCGATCCTGCCACCAGGAGGCGCGCGCTCGACGCCATCAACCGGCTCAACCAGCGTGAGTACGCGGCGATCGCCGACCCCGAGACCCAGACGCGCATCGCCCAGTACGAGATGGCCTTCCGCATGCAGACCTCGGTCCCCGAGCTGATCGATATCTCGAACGAACCGAAACACATCCTCGAGATGTACGGCCCCGACGTGCACAAGCCGGGCACCTTCGCCCGCAGCGCACTTCTGGCCCGCCGGCTCATCGAGCGTGACGTCCGCTTCGTGCAGATCTTCCATCGCGGCTGGGACCAGCACTTCAACCTCACCGGCGATCTGCCGAACCAGTGCCGCGACGTGGACCAGCCCTGCTACGCCCTCATCACCGACCTCAAGCAGCGCGGGCTGCTCGACGACACGCTGGTGGTCTGGGGCGGCGAGTTCGGCCGCACGATCTATTGCCAGGGCGCGCTCTCGCGTGACAACTACGGCCGCGACCACCATCCCAAGTGCTTCCCCGTCTGGTTCGCCGGCGGCGGCATCAAGAAAGGCGTGGCCTACGGCGAGACCGACGACTTCAGCTACAATGTCGTGGAGAACCCGGTGCACATTCACGACCTCAACGCGACGATCCTTCATTGCCTCGGCATCGACCACCGCCGCCTGACCTACAAGGTCCAGGGCCTGGACATGCGGCTCACCGGCGTCGAGGAGCACGCACCCGTGAAGGGAATTCTGGCATAATAGGGATAGTCGCCTTGAGCTCAAGGAACACAAGGAACAGGACTGGTCCTGCGGAGAATTTGCTTCGAAGCATGCGACCACCATTCCCCGGCATGGATCCCTGGCTCGAACATCCAGCGCTCTGGCCGGATGTGCACAACAGCCTGATCGCGGCGATTGCCAATGAGCTTACGCCCCAAGTCGCACCGAAGTATTACATCGGCCTCGAGCAGCAGGCGTACAGGATGGACCCGGGTGAACTCGTCTTGGTGGGCCGACCCGACCTCGTGATTGCCAGACCCGCGCGTGGCAATGCGGGGTGGGAGCCGGCCGAGAACGAGGAATCGGCTGTGGGCGGCGTGCTCGACGTGGAGGTCGTGACCAACGACTCGCTTCAAGAGTGGTTCCTGGAAATTCACGACGTCGAGACCGGAACCCTGGTCACGGTGCTGGAGATCCTCTCCCCCGTCAACAAGATCCACGCGGAAGGACGAGTGAAATACCTCAACAAGCGGATGAAAATCCTCGATTCTCGAACCAACCTCGTCGAGATCGACCTGCTGCGCGCCGGGCAGCCCATGCCCCTGGCCCGCGTGCCGATCAAACGCATCGACTATCGCATCCTCGTGAGCCGAGGGGCCACGCGACCGAAGGCGCAACTCCACGTCTTCGGCGTCCGGCAGCCGATCCCGGCGATCCCGATCCCGCTCCTGCCCGAAGACCCGGAGCCCGAGTTCGACCTCGGCGCAGTCGTTCACGCCCTCTACGACCGCGCCCGGTTCGACCTGCGCTTGAATTACGGGGAACCGCCAGTTCCACCGCTCCTGGACCGCGACATGGACTGGGCACGGTCGATCCTGGAGCCGGCAGTGTCTGGCTGAGGCGCTGGCTTACCGCGTCCCGTCGACGTCGAGACTCGATCGTGAAGTGGTAGTTCGCCGCCCGGAAGCTGGTCAAGAAACGATCGATCGAGGTTGTCTTTGATCACGCGCCAGTCAACACCCAATCGTCGGCCGGTGGCCTGGTAACTGCGCCCACATCGATCGTAGGCCAGCGCGTAGTACCGGCCCAGGAGTTCGTCCGCCGAGAGCTCCAGCTCGCGGACCTGGTGGAGGAACGTTTCGGCCGGTTCACGCCTGTCATCAGGATCGCGGCCGTGGGGGCTGGGACGGTAACTGCCGCGGATCATGATATTCCGGACGCACTGCCCCAGCTCCCGGAAGTTTCCCGGCCAGGTATAGCCGCGGCCGAGTTCGCGATCGATCCAGGAGACGACCTCCCGGGTCAACGCACGCGCTTCGCGAACCGCGAAGTCATCCCGTGCGGCGTCGTCTCCGCCGGACACCTCGCATCCGAGAACCTCTTCTGCCAAGTATTGAACCAGCTGATCCAGATCTTCGGGCCGGTGGGCAAGCTGCTCGGCCAGCGAGGGCGTGCCGACCTGATCGGCACAAAGCCGGTAATAGAGATCCGCGCGGAACTTGCCGGCCTTCATCTCCGCGGCCAGGTTGCGGTTGGTGGCCGCGATGATCTTGCCGTTGAAACTCCGGTTAACCGTGTCGCCGACGCGCTGGAACAGTTTCGATTCGAGCACGCGCAAAAGCTTCACCTGGATCGAGCCTTCAAGCTCGCCGATCTCGTCAAGGAACACCGCGCCATGGGGACCGCATTTTCCAAGCCATCCCTCGCGGTTCTGATTCGC
The DNA here is from genome assembly GCA_963833985.1 of uncultured Planctomycetaceae bacterium. Classification (GTDB taxonomy): domain Bacteria; phylum Planctomycetota; class Planctomycetia; order Isosphaerales; family Isosphaeraceae; genus Aquisphaera. Next base: position 1,380,868 of record CAWIAD010000002.1, on the reverse strand, counting down.
CCCCGAGAAGGCCCCCTTGACATGCCCGAACAATTCAGACTCGATCAAGGTCGCGCTCAGCGCCGCGATGTTCAAAGGCACGTACAGGTCGTCCATGAGGGCATCGAATCTCTTGCTCAACGGGTTGAAGGGGATGAAGCAGGACAGACCGATCGCCCGGCTGACAAGCTCCTTGCCGCTTCCGGAGGGCCCCGTGATCAGTGTTGGCACCCTGGTCATGCGCCGGTGCAGTACCCGGAGATAACGTGCCATGTCATGGGTGAAAATCGATTGCCATACCGCCGCACGCAACCGCGCCGCCGGCATCGAGCCTCCGCGGATCTTGTGGAAGATGTGTATGAAGGTGCGCTCGATCTGGAAGTATCCGGCGAAGACCCTGGCCGCATCATGCTTTGAAGGAAGGTCCCGGCCGGGGATCTGGAAGTAGTACTGGAAATCGTACAGGAAGGCTTTCCACTCTCGCTCTGAGACCTTGCCGTCCCAGCCCTTCTGGTTCAGCGACCTGGCGACCAGTCCGTCAAGTGAGTTCATGTACCGGCTATAGATCACGAAGAGCGCCAGATTCTCATAAACCAGAAGTTCGGACTCCGTTGCGGGATGCCCTTCCTCCAGCTGCAACCGCATGGTCTTGAGAGCCTCCTCGCCGCGCTGGCGGAGTAGCGTCACGTTCGGGAAGTGCTCCTCTACGGGAACCCCGGGACGAGCCTGGATCACAGGCCCGACGTCGACATAGTCGGCCCCGAGAGCGCGCCGCTCCAGCTCGAGCCGCTCGGGAAGGAACGGGTTGCAGAAGCCGATCCCCGCGATCGACTGGGCGACACGCCACTGACCGGACTCCAGAAGTGCCATCATCACCATCCCGCGCTGCTGCGCTCTTTGCCTACTCGAGACACGGCCGACATGTTTTGCGGTCCATGCTACAGAATATGCCGCGCGGCTGGCGAGCTGCCAGTGGTTGGGTCCTTCCTGAAACTCCACAAGGCATGGTGGCGCCTTGATTTAGAACGGCCACGGAGATTCGGCACCGAAGCTGCTTCAGTTCGCTGCTCCAGCAAAGTCCATTGCGGCACTCGTCTTGAGACCCCGCAAGCGGTTTCCACGCCGGCCCCCTGTTGCTATCGCGCTATCGGCGAAACCGACAAGAAAGCTTTTCATCGGGAGCACGTATGAATTCTGTAGGGAGACTTCAGAAAGCCATGCCACGAATCACCGCGGAAGAGTATCGCGATCGCCTTGGCCGGCTTCAAACCGCCGTTGCCGGCGCCGGTCTCGACCGGCTCCTGGTCTCTTCGTTCGACAGTATCTATTACCTGACCGGCGCGGGGTTCGAGCCGCTGGAGCGGCCGTTCTTCCTCATCGTGACGCCGCCTGGGAGGGAGGAGCCGGCGCTCCTGGTTCCCAGGCTCGATGCCGAACACATGAAGAAAAGCCAGGGAGTTCAGACGCGAGTCATTCACACTTACCGGGATCACCCCGCGCCGCCGGGCCGAGCCTGGCGTGATGTCCTTCTGGACCTTTGTGGAAAAGCAGGACGCATCGGAGTGGAGGCTTCACTCCGGCTGGACATCGCCGGCGAGCTGCAGGAACTCTCGCCCGTGGCACTGACGCTTATCGAGAGCTTGCGGCTGATCAAGTCCGAGGCCGAGATCGCCATGATCAGGCAGGCCGCCCGATACGCCGACTTAGCCGTCCAGCAGCTTCTCGACGCGGCTTACCGGGACGCGACGGTTGCCGAAGGTTTTGCGCGGACCGGCAGGATCACGCGGTCGATCATTCGCGACAGCCCCGACTGGGACCCTCTTACCAACCGCGTGCTCATGGCGACCTGGGCTGCGCCACGCAGCGCCCAGCCTCATTCCATTCCGTCCCCGCGGGATCGCCTGGGACGTGGTCCGCATGTGGCCCTTGCTTTCCTACGGGTCAACGGCTATGCCGCGGAGAGCGAGCGGACTTTCTTCACAGTGCGACCTGATGCGAAGACAAGATCCGTGTTTCAGGCCATGCTCGAGGCAAGAAAACTTGCGCTGAAGATGGTCCGGCCTGGGATCCCCTGTGGCGACATCGACGACGCCGTCAACGCTTTCCTGGCGAAGCAAGGGTACGCGGGCGAGGAATGCCGGCTCCATCGCACGGGACATGGCATTGGTCTGGGCAATCATGAAGCTCCCTGGGTCGCCGCGGGCAGCGCGGACATACTCGCCGAGAACATGGTGATCAGCATTGAACCGGGAATCTACTTGCATGAGGGAGACGTGGGCGGCTTCCGCCATTCCGACACGATTCTTGTCACACGCGATGGCGGCGAGTTCCTGACGCGGGTTCCTTCCGACCTGGATTCCCTGACGATCCGCGGCCGCAAGCCGATCACTCGACTCGAAGCAAAGAGTGTCCGTCGTGCGATGGGACTCAACGAAAGGCGGTATTCAACCCTCGACAGCGTACATGATCTCAGAATTGAGGAACATACAATGACCAGATGCACCAAAACCAGGGCGTTCCTCAGCCTTGGCGGCCTTGCCGGCATGGTTATGCTAGTGGTCGGACTGTTCTTTCACATCCTCGTGACGACTTCGCTCTCCACTCTCTACGTGACGAGCGGCATCTTCCGTCCCTGGCCGGGGTGGACTCTGCCTTACATGATCTTCCATCCGCTCGCTTTTGGTTTCTTGTTCACCTGGGCTTTCCTCGCAGTCGGTTCAGTGGTGCCGCTGAACGGTGCGCGCCTCGGAGCGGCGCTATTCTTCGTTGGCGCATTGCCGATCTATCTCCTGGCTTACGCCTCCATCACAATACCACACCAGATCATTATTTGCTGGATACTACAGAGTTTCTCGCAATACCTGCTGGCGGGCATCGTCCTGGACCTATTTTCGCGGCGAATTGCGCACGGACCGTCAAGGCACCGCATCCCAGGCCTGAACCCGAAGGCGATCACTGATCGCGCACATTTCCACGGTCAATGACTTCGTTGCTAGAACCGTCCCCCAACCCTCAAGGAGTTTCCTCATGCACCTGCTTGTTGAAGTGCTCCACCTTGACACCGCGTCTCCGACCGCTCACGACCGGGAGCTGCTCCGCCGCCTGATGCAACGGCCACAGCGACACCGGTTGCTGCACGGTTATCCGCTGGCAGCCGCCATGCCCCGGAACAAGAAGCTTTATCGCCATGGCTGGGTTGACCCGAACCTGAACCACGACCCCGCGCGCGGGCTGCTCGTGGGGGTCCTTCCGCATCCCTTCTGCAACCCGGCGGTCGCCGGCTGCGGTTTCTGCACGTTCCCGCATGAGGTGTTCAACCGGCGGAAAGCCTCCCACATCGTCAATCACGTGGTCAAGGAGATCGGTGATCGCCTCCGTCGTGATCCCAGCCTCCATGGGAGGCAGGTTGCCGGGCTCTATTTCGGCGGCGGCACTGCAAATCTCTGCCCGCCTGAGTCGTTCCATACTCTTTGCAGAGCTCTCGCCGGGTCGTTCGATCTCTCCTCGGCCGAGGTCACGCTGGAGGGCGTTCCGGCCGCGTTCCTGAACCGTGAGCCCTTGCTCATGGACATCCTTCGCGAGGAACTTCCAGCCCGCCATTTCCGCCTCAGCATGGGCATCCAGACGTTCCAGGAAGAGCGGCTGCGGCTCATGGGCCGTCTCGGATTCGGCAACGCGGCAACGTTCCGCGCCGTCGTCGAGGCGGCTCACGCCCGAGGTTTCACGGTCTCGGGCGATCTTCTCTTCAACCTGCCGGGCGAATCTCAAGGCGACATGCGCGACGACGTCGAGCGGGCCGTCGCCATCGGGCTGGACCACATGGGCCTTTACCACCTGGTCCTCTTCGAGGGTCTCGGCACCGCCTGGTCGCGCGACCCCGCGCTGGTCGCTTCCCTGCCTGGCAACGAAACAGCTTGCGACAATTGGCTCGCGCTCCGCGAGCTGCTTCTGAAGCGGAACTTCGACCAGACCACGCTCACCAATTTCGAGCGGCGGGAGTTCCGTGGCCACGCGCATCGCTTCGTCTACGAGAAGTTTGGCTTCCGGCCCAACCGTTACGACGTGGTCGGTTTCGGGCCCTCCGCGATCTCCTTCGCTGGCGGAGCCGAGCGGGCCACAAAGGCGATGAACCCCGATAGTTCGGAAGAATACATGGCAGCCGTGGATCGCGACGGTCCAACCTGGGACCGCCGCTTCGATTACGACCCCTGGGACCAGCGGATCTTCTTCCTCACGCGTCGGCTCGCCGCCCTGCACATCGAGGCTCGACGACTACATGAGCACATTCCGGGGCGACCCGCTTGCTGATTTCGAGTGCGAGGTCGAAGCGCTCGAGGCTGAAGGCTTGCTCGCCGTGGACGGAACCGCGATGGTACCGACCCCGCGCGGGATGTTCTATGCAGATTCCATCGTCGGCCTGTTCGCCTGGAGGCAGGTCCGACGACGGCGCAGCCACTGGACCGAACAGGCGCAACTTCCGGCGAAATTTGGCGAAACTAGCAACGCGCCCGGCTACATGTAAGCCGTGCCCGGCCGCTCGGCGATCCCCCGTGGGCGACCGTCCGGTCCACGGGTGACATCGCCGGTCACGCTGCGGCCTGAGTCAACCTCATCGGCTGGATACTCCAGTGCGTCAGCGACCGCCAGAGCCAGATCGGGCTGATCCAGACCGGACGGTCTCGCGACCCCCTGGAGAGCCCCGACAAAGTACCGGTCGTGGTCGTCTCCTGGCGGGCGACCGTCTGTCCCGAGGCGGCGGGTGGCCATGGATAAGACGCGCCCGCAGACTACGTACGCCAGTAGGTCGTAGCCTGCGAGAGGTTCCTTCCGAGTCAAGGATCTCTCCGCCCTCGCCGTCGCGAACCTCGTCACCTGGTTCGATCACTTCGGTATCCTATTACTCAGCAGGTTCGCAATCGTTCTTTGACAGGCATTCAGCCGGTTGATGCGATCCTGCATGACCGGGAGGCCGCTCTTTGTGGGCCACGATTCCGATCATGTCACCTGTTCGATCTCCTCGTGGGACTCGATTCCATTCGTGGCACTTTTTCTGCCTGATGGACCAGGGATGGCACGATTGGAATCGTACCCATGAGAATTCAAGGGCACGGATAGAATCCTACCCCACGAGAATTCAAGGGCACGATTGGAATCGTACCCCACGAGAATGGAAGGGCACGGATAGAATCCTACCCCACGAGAATGGAAGGGCACGATCGGAATCGTACCCCACGAGGAGAGCAACCAGGCTTGGCCCTCAGCACCGGGCAAGCGGACGGCAATCCTCTCCAAGGACTTCTTCGGGTCCGCTTGGCCTCCATCGCATGACAGACTGGTCAATCGTCTTGAATGGAGCCACGGCATGCCAGAGCTGACGTTCAGCGATCGCGCGGCAGGTGGGGGAAGTCCCGAGGCAATCGCCCGGCGCGGGCGGAGGCTGATGCGGGTGCTGGCCGCCTCGGTAATGCTTCTGGCCATCGCGGTCCTCGTGCTGGTCGTGATTCTCGCGCTCCATACGGTCCACTTCACGTCGAAACAGGTTCACCCGCCCCGGGTGCAACCACGCGAGCCGCTTCCCGGCCACGCCGAACGTCTGGCACGCGCGATCCAGTTCCCCACGGTCGCGGCGGATACTGCGGCAGCGACGAATCCGCGGCCGTTCCTGGAACTGCGGGCGTTCCTGGAGACGTCGTTCCCGCGGGTTCACGCACGGCTTGAGCGCGAGATCCACGGCGCGATGAGCCTGCTTTACCGGTGGAAGGGTTCCGACCCGGCGAGTGAGCCGATCCTCCTGATGTCCCACCTGGACGTTGTTCCCGTCGAGGACAACTCGAAAGCGAAGTGGACGCATCCCCCGTTCTCGGGGGAAATTGCCGATGGATACATCTGGGGACGCGGAGCGCTTGACGTGAAGGCCGGAGCGCTCGGCATGCTCGAGGCGGTGGAACGGCTTCTCACGGAAGGGTTTCACCCGGAATGTGATGTCTATCTCGCCCTCGGACACGATGAGGAACAAGGCGGAACGGCGGGGAACCTGCGGATCGCCGAATCGCTCCGGACGCGTGGGGTCCACTTCCGGTTTGTCCTTGACGAAGGAGGCGGATTGACCGAGGGCATCATCGGCGGCTTCGACCGTGCGGTGGCCTATGTGGGAATTGCCGAGAAGGGCTACGGCACGATCCGGGTCCGGGCGGAGGGCCCACCCGGGCACTCTTCGATGCCTCCGGCGATGACGGCCATTGGCCGCCTTTCCGCCGCGATCGACCGTCTTCAGTCCCGCCCGTTTCCCAGGCGCCTCGATGGTGCCACGGCCGCGATGCTTGACTACCTCGGGCCCGAGATGAACGGACCCCGGCGCATCGCTCTGGCCAATCGCTGGCTCACGGAAGCCTTGATCCTCCGGGAGTTCGAACAGAAGCCATCGATGAATGCCTTGATCCGAACGACGATGGCGCCCACGATGACCCGGGGAGGCGTTGCCCCCAACGTCTTGCCTGCTCAGGCGGAGACGCTCGTGAACCTGCGGCTGTTGCCCGGCGAGACCCTGGCCAGGACGCTTCAGCGAGTCCAAGACGTGATCGCGGATCCCCAGGTGCATTGCGATTGGTCCGGGAAGGTCTCGGAGCCCTCGGCGGTCCCTTCGACAGGCTCCGAGAGTTTCCACACGCTCCAGCGCACCATCAGCGAGATCTTTCCCGAAGCCGTCGTGGCGCCCGGTCTGTGCATGGCCGCCACCGACTCACGCCATTTTGCTCCCCTGGCACGCGACATCTACCGCTTCTTGCCGCTCCGCCTGAAAGCCGAGGACCTTGAGCGCATTCACGGAGTGGACGAGCGGATTGCCGTGACGGACTACGCCAACCTGATTGGCTTCTGCGCCAGGCTCATCGAGAACAGCACACATCGGCCGGTCCAGCCTGATTAACCCGGGGCGAGTTCATTCTTCATCGGCTGGATCCTCCAGTACGTCAGCGACCGCCAGAGCCACTCGGCGGGACCGAAGCGGAAATGCCGGAGCCAGATCGGGCTGATCCAGAGCTGGAAGATCCAGATCAACAGCACGATGCCGGCCAGCCCGGTGCGATGGATCTGGCCGAAGAGGCCGAACCCATAGCCGTTGAAGAGGGTGGTGCAGACGATGGAGTGGGTCAGGTAGCTGGAGAGCGCCATCCGCCCCACGGCCGCCAGCCGGCGTGTCAGCCACGTCAGGGCGCCGCCCTGGACGATGAGCATGATCAGCCCGACGTGCCCGAGCGCCACCACCAGGCTGCCGAAGACGTTATAGAATATCCCGCCCTGCAACATGTATTCGTCCTTGAATCCATGGCGGATCAGCTCGGTGGCATCGAAAACCATGAGTGGCAGCCCGATGCCATAACCCAGCGCGGTCATCCACGTATAGAACCTCCGCGTCCGCTCGGCCGCGAAAACGCCCAGCTTCATCAGTCCCATGCCCAGAACCATGCGCGCTCCCGCGAACCAGAAGCCGCCGAGCAGGAACCCAATGGTCTGACCCATCAGCAGGTGGAAGGCGCGGTGCCTCACAATCCCGATATAACCGCCCCGGTAGGCCGCCATCTCCTCGTCCCATTTTTTCTGCTGCTGCTCGGGGTCAGGCCTCATTTCCTTCTGGAGTGAGTTCGTCCAGAGATCGTGAATGCGCTGATCCAACTTGCTCGGCGTCTCGCCGTCCTTGACCTGGGCATCAACCCGGGCCGTGACCGCTTTCATGCCCTGGATCGCCGCGCCGAAGCCCAGGACCAGGGGAACAATCAGCAGCATGAACGTGACGCCCAGAAGGATCAGCGTGCGCGGTTTCATATTGCGGAACAGGTAAAGAATCAGCCCGCACTCCGCGTACAGAAATAACACGTCCCCTTCCCAGATCAGGTAGGCGTGAATGGCACCGATGACCAGCAGCCAGAGCACGCGGCGATAGTAGACTCCGCGCAGCGACGCCCCGCGCGCCGGCGCGCTCGTTCATGAGCACCAGCCCCGCGCCGAAGAGCATCGAGAAGATGGTCATCATCTTGGCCTCGAAGACCAGATGATTGAAGAACCAGACAGCGCGGTCGGTACCCTCGAAGCCGCCGCCCTGTAGTGGATCCTCGTAAGCCGCACCCGGCCAGGCGAACCCGACGATATTCATGGCCAGGATGCCCAGCAGGGCAAATCCGCGCAGCACGTCCACCGACGTCAGCCGCTCGACGGCCGAGACAGGTTCGGGACGGCTGGTTGACGGTATTGCCGCCTCCCCGGCGAGCTCCCGTGCCTCGCCCGTGCCCGGCTCGGTATCCAGCAGCGTCGGTTCCAGCACGCCAGGTTCCTTCATCGACTCGTCAGGCTGCACGTCCAGCGACATGACACATCCCTCGAACAGGACCGATTCGTATCCCAGCCCCGGGGGCCACAGATGACGCGCAGCACAGGAACTGCCTGCAAAGTCACCAACTATTCGATATTCAGGCAGGATTATTTGCGGTACGCTTCGTTTTTCGCCAGACCGGATCCGACCCCAAACCGCGTTGGGAGAGCGATGATGCCATTCTTCCTGAAGATCTTCCCGCCCCTGGTTCTGGCCGCCGGCATGCTGTCGGCGGCAGAGACCACAGGTCCGGCTACTGATGCCGCCGGCCCAGTCGCCGTGGCGAGTTCAACCGGCCAGGCCGCGACCGCCAGCCGTGAGCTGGTGCTCACACACCGATACCTGCACTTGCCGGTGCGCACCGGTGCCCCGAAGCGGCGGATGAGCTTGCGCATCGATGGCCAGGCCCACCGCGAGTTCGAGATCGAGCTGGCCGAGAACCAGCCCGAGTTCTGGGTCTTCGAGGACCTGGACGCCCACCGCGGCAAGACGCTGCGCATCGAGGTGGACGCGCTGGAGCATCCCGCGGAGAGCCTGGCCCGGATCTCGCAGGCGGATCAGGTGCCCGACGCTCAGGGCATGTACCACGAGCCGCACCGGCCCCAGTTCCACTTCACGTCCCGGCGCGGCTGGCTCAACGACCCCAACGGGCTGGTCTACCAGGCCGGCGCCTATCACCTCTACTACCAGCACAACCCGTACGGCTGGAGCTGGGGCAACATGCACTGGGGCCACGCACTGAGCACCGACCTGGTCCACTGGCACGAACAGCCGATCGCACTCCGCCCGCGCGCCTTCGGCGACTGGTGCTTTTCAGGCAGTGCAGTCGTCGACACACGAAACACTTCCAGATCTCAAAGCGGCCAAGCTCCACCGCTCGCCGCGGCCTTCACCAGCACGGGCCGGGGTGAATGTATCCTCTTCAGCAACGACCGGGGGCAAACCTGGAAGGAATACGAGGGCAACCCGGTCGTGAAACACGCCGGGCGTGATCCGCGGCTCCTCTGGTTCGAGCCAGCGAAGCACTGGGTGATGGCCGTCTACGACGAGACTGGCGGCAAGCAGAGTATCGCGTTCTACGCGTCGTCCGACCTCAAGGCCTGGACCTACCAGAGCAAGATCGACGGCTTCTTCGAGTGCCCCGACCTCTTCGAGCTGCCTGTCGATGGCGACCGCTCAAAGACGCGCTGGGTGCTGCACGCCGCCGATGGCAAGTACATGCTGGGAGACTTCGATGGCCGCGCATTCCGCCCGACCTCGGGCAAGAACAAGCTCCAGCTCTGGTATGGCAGTTTCTACGCCGCGCAGTCGTACAGCAACACGCCCGACGGCCGGCGGATCCAGATCGGCTGGAACAACGCCGCCACGTTTCCCGGGATGCCCTTCAACCAGCAGATGACGCTTCCCGTGGAGCTCACCTTGAAGAACACGGACGAGGGCATCCGCCTCATGGCTCAGCCCGTGCTCGAGCTCGCGTCGCTGCGCGGACAGAAACGCGAGTGGAGCGCGCTGACACTCTCCAACGGTGAGGACCCGCTCCGCGAGCTCTCCGGCGATCTGTTCGAGATCGCGCTGGAGGCATCGACCGATGGGGTTGAAAACCTTGGTCTTGACCTGCGCGGAACCAGGCTCGTTTACGAGCCGGCTCGCCACGAGCTTGTCTGCAAGAACGTACGGGCGCCGCTGCAACCCTACAACGGCAAGATCAACCTCAGGGTGTTCCTGGACCGGGGCTCGATCGAGGTCTTCGGCAACGACGGTCGTATCGCCATGTCGGTCGCCGCGATTCCCGGCGGCCACAACCGTACGATCTCCGTGCTCCGCCAGGGTGGTCCGGTCAAGATCGACTCACTCGTGGTGCATGAGCTGAAATCGGCCTGGGGCCAACCCTGATGGGGTGAGTCATGAGATGGTTTGAAAGCTTCAGCGTGCCGGGCCTCCGCGGAGCCGATCCTGTGCGTCGCGAGCGCGCGCATGCTGTTCGGTCGTGGATTCCAGTAGACCGAGGCTGCGCGCCATCTGTCCGATCGAGCAGTTCGGATCGTTGGACCAGAAGACCCCGCGGTCTTCGGACTCGGAGTAATGGAAGCCGACGCGATCGCCAAATGCCTCACGAAAGGCTTCGCCGTTGCGCAAGCGCGAAGTCCAGGGCAGGATGACGGTGCTCAGGTCGATCTCGTGGACGAGAGTTTGCTTGGGCTCCTTGATCTGAGCGGCCACCAGGCCCGTACCCGGCTCGAAGATGGAGGCGTTGTTCCGGAACGTGGACGAGACGACCCAGTATTCGTGGGTGGCCGCGTACATGGCGGGCCGTGTGAGCTGGGGGGACTGGGTCGGGTAAAGCACAAGCTCTGCGCCTCTCTCGGCCAGGCGCAGCCAGCCCTCGGGATACTCCACGTCATAGCAGATCTGCAATCCTACGCGGCCGAAGTCGAGGTCGAACACGTTGTACTCCGCTCCCGGTTGCACGCCCCCCTCCAGCACGATCTGCCCGCCCGGCTTGACCTCATCCAGCACGGGATGGACCTTGACGTACCGGCCCACCGGCCGGCCCTTGCGGTCGATCACAACGGCCGCATTTCCGCACGCGCCGGCCGCCGTGGCGTCGCGGAAGATACCGCCGCAGACGACGTAGGTGTTGTGCTCCCGCGCCTTGGAGCCAAGCCTCTCGAGCACCGCACCTTCAAGCGGCACGGCCACCGCGCCTGCCGGCCCCGGCTTCCCCGCGGTGACCGCGAACTCCGTGAACAAAGCAAGGTCCAGCGGCCGGCCATAGCGAGCGCGTGATTCTGCCGCCATCGCGTCGATCAGGTTGCCCATCTGCTCGAGCCGGCCGTCGAGTCCGGGGTAATCGCCATACCACCGCGTCATGGTGGTCCCGACGATCACCTTGCGCGGTGGCCGATCGTGCCGGGCTGCCGTCTGTGCGTGGGCCGCCGGTTCCTCGGCAGTCACTCCGTGGACAGGCCAGAGGAGCGCAGCGAACAGGATCCATCGTGAACAGGCGCGTTCATAACTCATGAAGGCCTCCTCTCGTCAGGGTTGGTGCGCGTCAAGCGGCTCATGGAGATTGAGTGTACAGGGCGCCCGGCGTTGCGTGGGCGGAAATCCGGACGGCCCGGGAAGCCACTGGATCAGGCCCTGTTTCCGTGCGAGAATCCGGTCGTGCTCCCTCGATGAATTGAGCCCTCCTGCGAGTCTGTGCTCATGATCTCACTCTCCGGGAACGTGGAACAGTCCTTTGCCCTGGCGAAGGAACGATATGCCGCGCTCGGCGTGGATGCCGACGCGGCCATCCAGCGGCTCGGCTCCATCCCGATCTCGCTGCATTGCTGGCAGGGCGACGATGTCTGCGGCTTCGAGAATACCGGTTCCGAGCTGGGCGGTGGCCTGGCCGTGACTGGGAATTACCCGGGCCGGGCGCGCACGGCCGAGGAGCTGCGGGCCGACGTGGATAAGGCCCTGTCGCTGATCCCTGGAACGCACCGATTCAACCTGCACGCCAGCTATGCCGAGACCGGCGGCAAGAGAGTGGAACGCGACGCGATCGAGCCGGCCCACTTCTCGCGCTGGATCGACTGGGCGAGGTCGAAAGGGATGGGCCTCGACTTCAACCCCACCTATTTCGCCCACCCCAGAGCGGCCGACGGTCTCACGCTGGCCCACCCCGATGCGGCGATCCGCAAGTTCTGGATTGATCACGGCATCGTCTGCCGGCGCATCGGCGCGGCCTTCGGCAAGGCGCTGGGGACGCCTTGCGTCACGAACGTCTGGATTCCCGACGGCATGAAGGATTCGCCCATCGATCGCAAGGGGCCCCGCGAGCGCCTGGCCGAGTCGCTCGATGCCGTCTTCGCCGAGCCCATCGACCCCAGGCTGAATCTCGACGCCGTGGAGGGCAAGCTCTTCGGCCTGGGCTCGGAGAGCTACGTCGTCGGCTCGCACGAGTTTTACCTGGGCTACGCCGTCTCGCGGAAGAAGCTGCTCTGCCTCGACGCGGGACATTATCACCCCACGGAAGTCCTCTCGGACAAGATCTCCGCCGTGCTCAGCGTGCTCGATGAGATCCTGCTGCATGTCAGCCGAGGTGTGCGCTGGGACAGCGACCATGTGGTGATCCTCAGTGACGAGCTGGAAGCCATCGCACAGGAGCTGGTGCGCGGCGATTACCTCGGCCGCGTGCATATCGGCCTGGATTTCTTCGATGCCAGCATCAACCGCGTGGCGGCATGGGTCATTGGCACCCGGTGCATGCTCAAGGCGCTCCTGATCGCGCTGCTGGAGCCCACACAAACCTTGAGGCAGTTCGAGGCCGAGGGCAACTACACCGCAAGGCTGGCACTCCTGGAAGAGCTGAAGACGCTCCCCTTCGGCGCGGTCTGGGACCAGTACTGCCAGATCCGGAACGTCCCCGTCGGCCCGGCCTGGCTCGACGAGTTGAAGCGTTATGAAACCGAAATCCTGAATCGCAGGTAAGCGTCCCACCGCCACCTGCCCCCTGCCTAGAATTGACAGGCAAGAATGCCTGTCTTCCCCTTCCTCTTCACTGCCTACTGCCTATGTCTACTACCTACTACCCGCGGCCCACGGCCGCCCTGGTGGGCCTCGCCTGCGGCTCGACCCACCCTACAAACTGCCTTCTGCCTACTGCCTTCTGAGCACCGCCCATGACCCCCAATCCCTTCCTCGGCGTCGTCTTTCACTGGCTCGGGGGCCTGGCCTCCGGGAGCTTCTACGTCCCCTACCGGTTCGTCCGCAACTGGTCTTGGGAGACCTACTGGCTCACCGGCGGCTTCTTTAGCTGGATCATCGCGCCCTGGCTGCTGGCCTCGATCATGACCAGCGACCTGACCTCCGTGATCCGCGAGGCGCCCAGCAGCACGCTCTTCTGGACCTATTTTTTCGGGGTTCTGTGGGGCCTGGGTGGGCTGACCTTCGGGCTCACCATGCGCTACCTGGGCATGTCGCTGGGCATGGCGGTGGCGCTCGGGTTCACGGCGGCCTTCGGCACGCTCATGCCGCCGATCTTTCGCGGCGAGCTGCTCACGAAGATCGTGCCCACAACTTCGGGCCAGATCATCCTCTTCGGCGTCTTCGTGTGCATGGCCGGCATCGCCGTCGCGGGTATGGCCGGCATGTCCAAGGAACGCGAGATGTCCGAAGAGCAGAAGAAGGCCGCGATCAAGGAATTCGATTTCAAGAAAGGAATCCTGGTCGCCACCTTCTCTGGTGTCATGAGTGCCTGCTTCTCGTACGGCCTGGCCGCGGGCGACCCGATCAAGGAGATCACCCTCCAGCACGGCACCACGACGCTCTGGCAAGGGCTGCCGGTGCTGGTCGTGCTGCTGCTGGGCGGGTTCACCACGAACTTCATCTGGTGTCTCATCCTCCACCTGAAGAACAAGACGGCGCATCAGTACCTTGGCCTGAACGGCCGGTCGTCGCCCGCCCGCGAACAGGAAACCATCATCGAGACCACCATCGACGCACCCGGTGAAGAGGTCGCCGAGCACGCGCCCGGACTTCGAGCCCCGGGCGCCTCGGAGCGAGTTCCGCTCATCTGGAACTACCTCTTCTGTGCCCTGGCTGGCACGACCTGGTACTTCCAGTTCTTCTTCTACACCATGGGCGAAACCCAGATGGGCCGCTTCAAGTTCTCGAGCTGGACCCTGCACATGGCCAGCATCATGATCTTCAGCACCCTCTGGGGCATCGCCCTGAAGGAATGGGCCGGCACCAGCCGGCATACCCGCCGGCTTGTCGCCCTGACACTGCTTGTGCTCATCGCTTCCACCGTGATCATCGGCTATGGCAACTCGCTGGCCACGACCGCTGTATAGGAAAGACGCACCATGATCGACACGAGTCCCTCTTCCACCGCATCCCCTCCGTCCGGGAACCTTCTCTTCCTCGTGCTGGCTGCACTTGCCATGATGACGCCCATCGCCCGAGCCGAGCCCGCTCCGGAGCCCGCATCGGGGCTCAGCCCCGCAGAACTGCGCTGCGAGTACCGCGCGAAACCCCTGGGCATCGACGTGGCCCAACCCCGGCTGAGCTGGATCGTCACGTCGCCCGAGCGCGGGCAGAAGCAGACCGCCTACCGCGTGCTGGTGGCCGCCAGCCCCGAGGCCCTGGGCCAGGACCAGGGCGAGCTCTGGGATAGCGGCCAGGTCCAGAGCGGCGAGACGGCCGCCATCGTCTACGCCGGCAAGCCGCTTACCTCGCACCAGCACTGCTTCTGGAAAGTGAAGGTCTGGGACAAGGACGGCACGCCCTCGGCCTGGAGCAGCACGGCGGCCTGGTCGATGGGGCTTCTCAACCCCTCGAATTGGAAAGCCGAGTGGATTGGCTACGACGCCCCGCGCAACGCACTCAAGGCCGGCGCCGGCGGAGCGAACCTGGTGCTGCCTCCACCGGCCTATCTGCGTACCACGTTTCCGCTCTCCAGGCCCGTCAAGCACGCCACGGTCTACACCACCGCGCTGGGCATTCATGACCTCTACCTCAACGGCCGCCGGGTCAGCGACGACTCCTTCAACCCCGGCTGGACCGACTACACCCGGCGCGTTTATTCCCGCGCCTACGACGTGACGGACCAGCTTCGCCAGGGAGAGAACGCGCTGGGGGCGATCCTCGCCGACGGCTGGTATAGCGGCTACGTCGGCTTTGGCAAGCTGCGCGACCATTACGGCAAGCACCCCCGCCTCAAGGCCCAACTCCATATCGAGTATGACGACGGCAGCACCGACACCGTGGCCACCGGACCGACCTGGAAAGCGGCCACCGGACCCATCTCCGAGGCCGACTTTCTCATGGGCGAAACCTACGACGCCCGGGCGGCGCTGTCCGGGTGGGACACTCCCGGCTTCGACGATTCGCGCTGGGCTGCCGTGGTGACCGGCTCCGAGGTCCATCCCGTCGTCCAGGCACATCCCGGCCCGCCCGTCCTTCCCTTCGCCGAGCTCAAGCCGAAGGCGATCACCGAGCCGAAGCCCGGAGCCTACGTGCTGGACATGGGCCAGAACTTCGCCGGTGTGCCCCGGCTTTCGGTTCGCGGCGAGCCCGGTCAGAAGATCACACTGCGGTTCGCCGAGCGGCTCAATCCCGACGGGACGATCTACACGACCAACCTGCGCGCGGCTCGCTGCGTGGATACCTACATCTGCGCGGGCCAAGGCGAGGAAACCTGGACCCCCCGGTTCACGTTCCACGGCTTCCAGTACGTGGAGATCACCGGGCTCAGGTCAGCCCCCGCGCCGGGCACGCTGACCGGCATCGCCCTCTCCAGCCAGACTCCCGTCGTCGGCCAGTTCCATTGCTCCGAGCCCATGCTCAACACGCTGCAGAGCAACTCTTACTGGACCCAGCGCCAACTTCATCGACATCCCCACGGACTGTCCCCAGCGCGACGAGCGCCTGGGCTGGACCGGCGACGCCCAGGTCTATATCCGCACGGCCACGCTGAACTGCGACGTGCAGGCCTTCTTCGACAAGTGGCTGATCGACCTGGCGGACGGCCAGCGCGCCGATGGTCAGTTCCCCATGGTGGCCCCGGTGAAGGTGGCCGGCGACGACGGCGGCCCCGCCTGGGCCGACGCGGGCGTGATCTGCCCGTGGACCGTCTACCAGGTTTACGGCGACCGCCGGGTGCTCGAACGGCAGTATCCCTCGATGCTCAGGTTCATCGAGTTCTGCCGCAGCCGGTGCACGCCCGATCTGCTTCCGCCTGGTCAGTACCACTGCTTCGGCGACTGGCTGAGCATCGGCGCCGATACGCCCAAGGACGTCATCTTCACGGCCTACTTCGCCCTCAGCACCAGGCTCACGGCCGAGGCCGCCGAGATCCTGGGCAAGACCGAGGACGCCGCGCGGCTGCACGACCTTTACCAGCAGGTCAAGGCGGCCTTCAACAAGGCCTATGTCTCGGCGGATGGCCGGATCCGGAGCGATACCCAGGCCTGCTACGTCCTCGCCCTGGCCGTCGACCTCGTGGACGGCGAGCGTGCTGCGCAGGCGGCGCGCTACCTCGTCGAGGACATCGAGAAGCACCACAACCACCTCACCACCGGCTTCATCGGCACCAAGGACCTGATGCTCGTGCTCTCGAAGATCGGCCGCGAGGACGTGGCCTATCGCCTGCTCTTCAATGACACTTTCCCCTCGTGGGGCTTCTCCATCAAGCAGGGCGCCACCAGCATCTGGGAGCGTTGGGACGGCTGGACCCCGGAAAAGGGCTTCCAGGACCCCGGCATGAACTCCTTCGCCCACTACTCCTTCGGCGCCGTGTACCAGTGGATGGTCGAGAACATCGGCGGCATCAAGAGCGACGGCCCGGCCTACCGGAAGATCGTCATCGAACCCCACCCAGGCCACCGCCTGACCCACGCCGAGACCTCGTACGAAAGCATCCACGGCCGGATCACCACCGCCTGGACCAGGGAAGGCCAGACGTTCACCCTGAAGTCCACCATCCCCGCCAACACCACCGCCAGGGTGATCTTGCCGGCTCCCTCCGCGGACGCCATCACCGAGAACGGCAGCCCGCTCGGCCAGGCCGCGGGCGTGCGGGTGCAGCGAACCGCCGAGGGCAAGACCGTGCTCGAGGTCGGCTCCGGCCATTACAACTTCGTCACCAGGCTTCCATGAAAGGGTCTCCGCGCATGCGATGTCCTCGATTCTTCCTGATCTGCACTGGCATGGTACTTCTGGCCTGGCAAGGCACGGCGGTGCGGGCCGCGGCCCCCACGACCGCCGAGGCGCAGGCCGGCTTCATTTCCCTCTTCAACGGCAAGGACCTCACCGGCTGGCACGGACAGGAAACGGCCGACCCGCGCAAGTTCGCGGCGCTGGGCTCTGACGAGAAAGCCGCACAGCTTGCCCGCGACGCCGAGGATTTCAAGAAGCACTGGCGCGTCGACAGCGGCGAGATCGTCAACGACGGCCAGGGCGTCTACCTGACCACCGACAAGGACTATGGCGACATCGAGCTCTTCGTCGAATTCAAGATCGGCCCGAAGGGTGACAGCGGCGTGTACCTGCGCGGCACGCCGCAGATCCAGATCTGGGACTTCACCGAGCCCAGCTATGCCAGGATGGGCGCGGACAAGGGCTCGGGCGGCCTCTGGAACAATGCGGCCGGGCACGCTGGCAAGGACCCGCTCACCTGCGCCGACAACCCGATCGGCCAGTGGAACACGTTCCGGATCATCCAGACCGGAGCGCGGACCACGGTTTACCTGAACGGCAAGCTCGTGGTCGATCACGTGATCCTGGAGAACTACTGGAACCACGATCTGCCCATCCCGCCGAAGGGTCCGATCCAGCTTCAGACGCACGGCAGCGAGATCCGCTGGCGGAACATCCGGGTGCGGGAGATCCCCGCCGATGAAGCCAACGCGATTCTATCGAAGCATGGCGCCGAGGGTTTCACGAAGATCTTCGGCGGCCACGACCTGAACGGCTGGGCGGGGCCGATCGACGAGTACCAGGTGAAGGACGGCGTGCTCATGTGCAAGCCCGGCCAGGGCGGCACGATCTACTACAAGAAGGACCTGAGCGACTTCGCGGCCCGGCTGGAGTTCCGGCTGCCGCCCGGCGGCAACAACGGCCTGGCGATCCGTTATCCGGGCGAAGGCGACACCGCCTACGTGGGCATGTGCGAGCTTCAGATCATTGACGACACGAGCACGAAGTACGGCCAGCTCGACCCGCGTCAGTACCACGGTTCAGCCTACGGCATGGCTCCCTCGAAGGTGGGTTATCAGCGTCCCGTGGGCGAGTGGAACTTCCAGGAGGTGACGGTGACCGGCCCGAAGATCAAGGTCGAGCTGAACGGCACGGTGATCCTGGACGCCGACCTGAGCACGGTGAAGGACTTCATGGCGAACAGTGCCCACCCCGGCAAGGACCGCACCAGCGGCTACTTCGGCCTCGCCGGCCACAACGACCCCGTCGAGTTCCGCGCCATTGCGTTCAAGCCGTTACGTTGAGTGCGCGGCGATCGTGCGAACGGCCGAGCGGGCGGTCTTCGCGCTTCGGTGTTGATCGCCGCCCAGCGGGCTGTTACCCTCAATCAGTGATTCAGGCCGTTGCCACCCCGGGCGGAAGACTTCGAGTCCTTCGCCCGGACTGGCTCTCGCCTGACCCACGCGGGCGTAATTCAGTGGTAGAATGCCAGCTTCCCAAGCTGGACGTCGAGGGTTCGAATCCCTTCGCCCGCTTAAACTTACGTCAACAAGGCCCCGAAGCCGCGAAAGCCGCCTCGGGGCCTTCTTTTGGGTTCGAGTTTCGGGCCCGTTTCAGCCCCTCAGAAACCTGACTGCACCACGGACTGCACCACGACTGCACCACGGAACCCCGAAGGAGCTAGTGTCCTGAGTTAGAAGTTCGCTCACAAACACTCGTCACTCGATCTAAGATCATATCAGCATCTGCCGTCCATACGAAAGGCTTGGGATTTACGTTGTGTTTTGCCAGGAATTCATGGATCGCCTGTTCCAACGCCGCCACGCTCCGGAATACTCCACGGCGAATTCGCTTCTCGGTAATCTCCGCGAAGAATCGTTCAACCTGGTTCAGCCAAGAGCCGCTGGTGGGAGTGAAATGCAGATGATACTCGGGATGGCGAGCGAACCACCGCTTCACGGCTGGAGCTTTGTGTGTGCCGTAGTTGTCCATGACGAGGTGAATCTCGACGCCTGGTGCTTTGGCGATCTGGCTATCGATCTCGTTGAGGAATTTGAGGAATTCTTGTTGTCGATGGCGACGGTAGCATTTGCCAATCACACGACCTGTCGCGACGTCCAAGGCGGCGAACAGCGAAGTCGTCCCATTGCGTACATAATCCGGAGTTCGCCTCTCCGCCTGGCCAGGCCCCATGGGAAGCAACGGCTGGGTACGGTCCAACGCTTGCACCTGGCTCTTCTCGTCGATGCTCAAGACGATAGCGCGCTCCGGCGGGCTCATATACAACCCGACGATGTCGCGGACCTTCTCGATGAAAAAGGGGTCCGTGGAAAGCTTGAACGTCTCGCTGCGGTGAGGCTTCAACTCGAACGCTCGCCAGATACGCGAGATCGCTGTCTGAGACAAGCCGACGGCTTCCGCCATGCCCCGAGTGCTCCAATGCGTGGCGGCCTTGGGTTTCTCCTCCAGAGTCTTGGTCACAACGGCCTCGACCATTGCGTCCGTGATTTTGCAGGGCGCCCCCGGCCTTGGCTCGTCGGACAGGCCGTCGAGACGATCGAGGAGGAAACGTTTCCGCCATTTCCCGACCGTCACGACATTCACCCGGAGCTGTGCGGCGACTTCCTGATTATCGAAACCTTGAGCGCAAGCCAAGATGATCCGCGAACGGAGGGCGAGACGCTGGCTGGTCTTGGGCCGGCGCGACCACGCTTCGAGTTTCTGGCGCTCGACATCATTCAAAGTGAGAGTAGCCTTGGGGCGACCACCTTTATTCATCATAAATCTCCTTTGAGAGATTATATGACGAATACATGATAAGTCAAGGTTATTTGGCGAATTTGTAACTCAGGACACTAGTTGGAAAGCACACTCTGAGTGGGGGGCGAGACGCTTCGAAGGCGCGGCGTAGTAATGGGCCAACTGAGGCAAGGGACGTTTACCCGTTCCAGGTTGATGGATACTGTGACCATACTAGCTCACTTCCTGCGACCTTGGTGGAGTCGAACCGGTGACCGACGAACAAGGAAACCAAGCGGCGGCAGCATTCGATCCCACAAACGCGACCTCCCGCTCAATGTTGGTGAAAAGGGTTCGCGATCGCCTGAAGTCCAAGTTCCGTGACGAATGGAAAATGCAGTGCGGCCATGCTGCCGCCATTGCCCTTGAGGAACTGATGGCTGCTGGCGTCAGGACGTATCGACTAGCAGCCGGACGAGTAGACGAATCGGAATGGTACGAGAGTATTACGAAGAAGGACCGGATGTGCCGGTATCGTGGAACGTACACGGGAACCGGAAAGAGCGAATACCATGTGTGGCTTGTGAATGACACCACCAAGCAGAAGATCGACTGTTCGGAGCTTCCAGAAGAGCAGTACGGCCGTTCCTACCTATGGGAACCGGAAAATGCGGTCCCTGAGTTGGATTACATCGAAAAACTAGAAGTTACCGTCATCGCAGTAGGCATTTTGAAGAGTCAATACAATCTGTCCTGAATCTTCAATGCAATCCTGAGACGTCGTGGCGATGTGGGTCGGCCGTCACCTAACTCGGGCAGAAGTCGTTTCTCTCTCGGCCCGAGCCAGACCAAGGCCACCGATCTCCAGTGAACTTGGGGCAGGACGAACTCTCGGGCTCGGCAACTCGGAGCGATCCCCGACGCCCGAGGGTATTCGCGAGCGGCGCCGGAATTTGATCACGTGCCCGGAAGGCACCCTCAGCGAGGTAGAATCGCGTATACGGCAGAGGGGGGAGCGCGCCCCGGCTCAACCAGTGCAACTCGCCGATGTCCCAAAACCTGTCGACGGTGGCTTTGTGCATCTTGACAATGCTAAGCCCAAAGCTGCCCTCCCTGCCACGAGCCGGCGAGCTTTATGGCTGAGCTGTGCGTGTGACGCTGCTACGATCGGTCAGCATCCCCGGAAGCTGAGGAGCAGGAAGATAACGATGATGATCCAGCCGTAATCGTCGAAGTTGTTCTGGCGCCGGGGCCGATGAACCTTGATCCACTCGCCCGGCCTCGCCTGGATGTGTCGCACTCGTCTGGCCATGATGAGGTCCTTTCAATGAAAGAGTTTCTCAGACCGGTCGATCGGGATGATCCGGAGCCTGGATGAAGCAATCGCGTGGTAGTCGTTTATTCGCGTCCGCAAGCCGCTACCAAACTCGCCGACTGCCCGTAGGTCGTCCACGGCTGGAGGGCCGTCGGCATCACCAACCAAGGTGGGACCTGGTCACGCCCCACAGTTGAGTGGCTTGGCCGTTGACCCATCCCACCGAATCTCGGGCGGCATTGACTCCGGCGTAGATAGCGTCGGCGCCATGTTCGACCGCGACCTCGGCCACCTTTTCTCCGCCCAGGTAGCCGGCCACGCCGCCGATGACACCACCGCCTGCCGTCCCGAAGGGACCGAGCGCCGAGCCCCAAGCGGCTCCCTGCGATGCGAGGGCCGCAGCCCCTGTCCAGCTCAAGGCCATCCCGCTGCCGTTCCTGGCATGGGCGAGAACCCGATCGCGGTCGGATATCTCGCCCCGCTGGAACCGCTGCTCGACCTGATAGGCCTGATGGCCACGCGTGACGCCATCGGCAACCACTGCGGCGACAGCCACTGTCTTGGCCGCGATGGGAAGCGCCTTGGCGATCACCCCGGATTCGGAGGCCACGACCTCGGCGGCCTCCGAAAGGGACGTCGATGTTGGGCCCGGCACCTGCTTTGAGACAGCGCTGGCCGGAGTTACCGGTCGGGCCGCTACGGCGGTGGAAGACGCCTCGCGACTCAAGACGCCAGCCTGGATCTGGTCGAACTGCTGGAGGTGCCGGACTGCGGCCTGTCGGATGGCTGGTTTAACGTTGGCCTCGGCGAGCTTCCTCAGGAATCTCGTGAGTGAACTCTCGCTCTCCAGGCCCTGAATGGCCCCCGACTTCGGTTCAATGAGGAAGACCTTGTAGGCGTTATCACCGGTTGACAGGCCGTGGAGTCGCGGCCTGATCCTCTCGGGATGCGAATCCTTGAGGACCAGCACATCGGCCGCGAGGCGGCGCAGCGTAGGATCGGGGTGATCCCGCGCCAGTTGAGCGAGCCGCTTGTCGGTCCACCCAGAGGAGAGTTGAAAGCCGTCCTGGGTACTTTCGAGCCGGAAATCAACTCCTCGCGAGCGCGTCTTGACCTCGATCGGCCGCACTTCGATCAGTTCGCCTTGAGGGCTCCGCTTCACCGCGAGAAGGTCGATTCCGCGATCATTCAGATTGGCGTCGTAGACTTCGTATCCGCTAGCGCGCAGGTTCTCGCGGACGAACGACTCACCGAACCGACCGAGTTGGCGCGTCGCGTTCATCGGGTTCGCCCCGGCCGCCGCGGATTCCACGGCAGGGTGGGGGACGAGGGTTTCCGCCGTCCGGCTCCGGGCGACCGCTGGAAGAAGCAGAATCAGCGCTGCCCACTCCAAGTGCTTCATAGTTAGCGGTAACATGGCTTTAGTTCTCCCAGAGACGGCGACCCGTCTCATGGCGACGTCAACGGTGACTTCCCGCGGCGATCGCCGTCTCCGCGTGTAAACTCCGCCGTTTCCCGCCGGGACTGACACGACGGGCAAGAAATGCTCGCACACATCGCGCAGTAGGGCGGGAACCTGGAGACGGGGTCTTGCGTCCGAAGTTTCGCGCCCTCAGAGGACTTGCAGGTTCGAGACGCGCGATCGAACCGGGAAATTGGGATGAACTCACCCATGGCAGAGCAGCACAGCGTGACAGCCTGGTTCGACGGGCTCTACGAGGGTGACGAGGATGCCGTGACCCGGCTCGTCGAGCGATATCTCGAGAGGTTAGTAGGGTTGGGACGCCAAACTTACCGCAGGAAGTTCGGAAACATACCCCGTCCGACGGAGGATGAGGAGGACGCTGCACTTAGCGCATTCGATAGCTTCTGCGCCGCAGTCAAGGCGGGCCAGATCCGGAACCTGCAGAACCGTCACGAACTCTGGGGGCTACTGGTGAAGATCATGATCCGCAAGGTCTACGACCAGCGCGATCGAATAACAGCAAAGAAACGCGGTGGCCGAGACTCATCAATGAATGTTGCAGATGGCATGGACGGCGTCGTGAGTCAGCTCACCGGGCCTGAGGCTCTCGCCGAATTACGTGACACTTACCGCGTTGCGATCGACAAGCTGGATGACGCGGAGCTGAAACAAATCGCCGAGATGGACCTTGGAGGGAGAACCCGGGCAGAGATCGCCGAGGCACTAAGGATGACGGAGAGAACGGTCTACCGCAAACTGGTAAACATCCACGAGCAATGGGACCAGACCTTCGCGGCCGACAGGTAGGCCGACAAGACCCGCACTGGAGCGCAGTCAGCCATGCTCTCTGAAGACCAACGTGGATCGCCTGACAGGAGACGGGTACGCCTATGCTACGAGTTTAAAGAAGCCTTCAAGGCTGGTCAGCGGCCGTCCATCGAGGACTACCTCATGCAGGTGGCGGATACCGAGAGGCCGAACCTGCTCGAGGATCTCCTGCGCGAGGAGCATCCCATCCGGTGGCATGCAGGTGAGTTGCCGACTTTGGCCGAGTATATAGGCCGCTTTCCTGGGCAGGACGCGGCAGTCCGGCGTGCGTGGGACGCGGAACCAAAGGAATATGGCGTCCGATACGCCCTTGTCGAGAAGCTCGGCGCAGGCGGCTTTGGTACCGTGTTTCGCGCGAGGGATACGAAGATGGGTCGCGAGGTGGCCTTAAAAGTCCTCAACTCGAACCGCCTTTCCAGCCCGCAGGCAGTCAGACGCTTCGAGCAGGAGATGCAGACGCTTGCCAGGCTTGAGCTGGAGGGCGTTGTCCAGGTGCACGATTACGGCCAGTTCGAAAACGGCCAACCTTACGTCGTCATGCAGTTGCTCTCGGGAGGCTCCCTGGAAGATCTGATCCGCAGCCACCCTTCCGGCGTCCAGCCCAGAGAGGCGGCCCAGCTCATGCAACGAGTGGCGGACTCGCTGCATCGCCTACACGAGCGGGGGAAGGGCAGGCAGGCGCTGATCCACTGCGATTTGAAGCCTGCGAATATCCTCCTCGACGACGAGGGCGGACCGCGCATCGCCGACTTTGGCCTTGCGGGTGCGGCGGGTGAGCTGCTTGAGCGCCAAGCCTCGCCCGGCGCCACGCGCATTTACGCTTCTCCCGAACAATTGCGATGGGTGCAGGGCCGAGCTGGCAGCCCTGATCGGCGGTCGGACGTCTGGAGTCTGGGCGTGGTTTTCTACGAGTTACTGACCGGTCGGCGACCGTTTCAGGGTACGAGGGAGGAGATCGAAAACTGGATCGAAAACTATGAGGCGCCGCCTCTCAGAGATTTGAATACGTCGGTCCCCAGAAGCCTAGATGAAATCGTCCGCAAGTGTCTCCGGAAACAGCCAGAAGAGAGGTTCCAGACTGCTGGGGACCTCGCTGCGGCATTACGTGACTGGCTGGAGAGCACGGCGTCGGTGCCTGAACCGCTGGACTTTTCGGCTTACCTCCAGGAGAAGCTCAGTCGCTACACCCACCGGCCCTGGCTCTTCGACGAAGTCGACGCCTGGCTCGCACACGGCGCAGAGCGGGTTCTCCTACTTACGGGGAACATGGGGGTTGGTAAATCCACATTCCTGGCCGAGCTTGTCCGCCGCAACCCAAGTGGGCGGATCCTGGCTTACCACTTCTGCCAGTACGATACCCCTGAGACGTTGGCTCCGTCGCGCTTCGTCAGGAGCCTGGCCGGCATGCTAGCTGGCAACCTGGCGGGATACTGGGAGGCGCTGTCCGATGCAGAGAAAGAAGCGCTCGGTCCGGCGAATTGTCGCGCTGACCCCGCCAGCGCCTTCGAGGCCGGGATCCTCGCTCCCCTCCAACGCCTGCCGCGCAATCGGGACGACGTGGCGTACATCGTGATCGACGCGCTCGACGAATCGCTTGACCGCAACGTCTCAAAACAGACTATCCTGGACCTTCTCTGCTGTCGCACCCGGCGACTGCCCGCCTGGCTTCGAGTCGTTGCCACCGCAAGCAATGACCCCGAGGTCCTGCAGCAATTCTCTGATGTGCGCCCACCGGTGGAGATCGGGGCTGACAATCCAGCCCACCTTAAGGACGTCGATGAAGACCTGCGTCGGTTCATCTCCAGTTGGCTCGGTGAGCCAAACTTGCAAGAGCGACTTGCGCAAGCCCGTGTGACGTTGGATGAGGCAGCCTCCCTCCTGATTAAGAGAAGTGATCGGAATTTCCTCTACGTCAGGCTGGCAATTCAGGGCATCGAGCAGGATCAGAACAGTTTTGACGAGTTGGACAAGCTACCTAAGGGGCTCGACGCGTTGGTCAGCCGCTCGCTGAGACGACTATTTCCCGATGCCCGGGGGTTCGAGGATACGAGGACCGTCTTCGAAGTCATCCTCGCTGCGCAGGAACCACCGACAACGAAACTGATCGGGGCGGCGACAGGAATGGAGGCCGAGTACAAACTGCGGGACCTCCTGGACCGGGTCGCGACCTGGTTGCACGCCCAGCCTAGCTCGGGCGGCGCTCGCTACAGCTTCGCCGCCTCGTGGCTGGCAGGGTGGCTCACGGACAAAGCACGCGCTAGGCATTTTTATGTGAGCCGATCCAACGGCCATGATCGCCTGGCAAAAGCCGGCCTCGCAGAGTGGAGGGCCAACGCCGCAGGAATGTCGGCGTATTACCTCCGATTCCTGCCCACTCACCTCCTCGAGGCCGAGAGATGGGACGACCTCGCGCCCCTGCTTACTGACCTGAAGTTCCTCGAGGCAAAGGCCTCCGAGAGTGGCTCCGAGCTTGTCGTCGGGCTTATCGACGACCTCGAACGAGTGGGCGATAAGTTGCCTCGGAATTACCGCCAATGTGAGGCGATACGTCAGATTGCCAAAGCACTCAAGCGCCACATGGCTTTTGTGCTCGACCACCCAGACCATTTGTTCCAGTGTTTACAGCACGAAGCCGCGCCAACTTGGAGGGAGATCGACGACCGTGCAGAACCCCCTGATGGGGAACTCGTCGCTTTGGTCACGAAGTGGCGCGAATTCGGATACCCTCGACGGCAATGGGTGCGTACCATCGCACGCCCCGACCATCTCACCGTTCCTGCGTTCCACGTTCACACGTCCTCGATCACGGCGTTAGCCGTTCTCACACCAAAGAGACCCGACCCCGAACTGGTGGTCAGCTTTGCTCAGGATGGGAGCATTGTGCCTTGGGAAGCAAGTGGAATTATGTTGGAGAGAAGTCAATTTCCTTACAACCCCCATGTTGCTGTCGTGGAACACCGCACATTGACCACACGCTCGCGTCACCACTGCACTTGCGCAATGGGGACAAGTAGCGCGAGTGCTTGCGACTGGAAATACAAGAGGGAATGTGCATCTATGGGTCGAGGATAAAAATGGCCTGGCGCAAGGTTCAGGCGGTGAACCTATTCACTCGTTCTATGTCAATAATGACACGCCCGACGCTCAAGACCGACCGGGGGCTATGAAGCAAGGGATTCCCGTACTCGACGTTGCGATATCAGAAAAAGCGAAGCTCTGTGTAGCAATTGCCGACCATGCGGATCGTGTATACGTCCGTCGATTGGACTCTCGGACCAACGTGAACTTTGAGTTGCCCGAGAAAGGAGATCTTTGCTCGTGCGTAGCATTCGTGCCGCAGAGAGATGATCTGCTGATCATCGGCACTGAGAAGGGAAGACTCTATTCGCTTTGGCTGGAAGGGGAGTTACTCGATCAGCACCAAGCGATTTGGGGAGGGCACTTGGATCTTGGGAGTTCCGTCACTTCGGTCACCTTTTCAGGCGAGGGAACCCGCATGTTCGCGGTGACTCAGGATCAATCGTTGTGGGTTCATCAGGTACTGTCCGATGCGTCGATCCTCGAAGACACGAGAACGCAATGTCAACTGGACGGCAGAGTAACGCACATTGCCGCTGATCCACACGGCATGCATTGCGCAGTCGTCACCAGCGCTGGCGAAGTCGTGATCTACTCAGTTAGCCATCAGCAGAAGCTGGTCGCAACGCGAACTCCGGGCGCATGCGACGCGACGTGTGTGGCGCCCTCCGGTCGAGAAGACGGAAGCTTCTACATCGGCACGCGGTGGGGTCAGGTTCTGGTCATGCGGGGCGATCATTCCGTATCTGTGCCGCCAACGACGACATGGACGGCGCTCAGCCGAGACGAGAAGCTTCTTGGAATGACAACCTCAGATGGGCGACTTGTGACTCGGAACGCGGTTAACGGCAAGGTGGTCTACGTTCATCGTGGAGCGAGCAGCCGTGTCATTGCCGGTTGCTTCTACGACAATGACAGCCGTTTCGCGATGGCCACGGAGGCCGACGAGATTATCACGCTCGAGTTGGAGCGAGCAGAAAGCCGGCAATCGAAACGGCTGTCGGGCCAATTCGCAGGCTTGGCCGCTGCTTCGACCGCGCCACTGCTTGGAGTCGCCGAGTTAGAGGGGCAACTGAACGTATGGCGGTACACTCCCTCCGGCATCGATGTCTTGGTGTCGATCGAATTGACGTGGAGACCATCGTGCGTAGCTTGTACGCACGACGGTACGCTGTTCGCCGTCGGTGGTCAGAACGCGCATCTGTATCACATCATAGGCGAATCGGTCCAGCCATTCGGGATCGGCGTCCTCGAATGGCTTACGAAACAAAGCCCAGATGTCCTCCAGAATAGTCGGCTTGACGAGCTATGGCTGTCCGAGGACGGACAGGATTTCTGTCCAAGTCGTGAGTTCGAGACTACAAAGCTAGGTATCGCAAGCATCGCCTTATCGAGCGATGGGTCTCTATTGGCCATAGGCTTCCGCTCCAACACCGTGCTGATCCTCCCAGTCGCTGGCCTAGAAGGAGGAAAAGCGTCGGTTGAATGCTTTCAACCTCGTGAGGAACTGTACCAAAGAGGGACGAGGTGGATCGTCGGTCTGCAATTCTCTCCTGATGGCGACGAGCTTGCAGTGCGGCAATCCAATGGAATGGCATGGGTCGTGAATCGACGTACGCAGGAGTGGCGTTTGACAGGAGAGACCGCTGGGCTAGGGAATTGGGTGTTCGACTTGAAGGAGGGCTTCTTCCACAGCCGACCGTCGCCCTATACGGAGATCCATAAACTGGATGAGTGCCATGACGAGATCCGACGGCAAGTGAAACCCCGTCCGTTTGCTTTCCTCTCGGAACCCGTCGAATTGGTTGGTCGCTGTGCCGAGCAGAATTTGGTCGTACAGACTCGCGGAAGTAGAAGGCCAGCACTGCTCAGGCTAGAGGAGCAATAAACTCCCAGAGACTCTGGTCTGTGCTTGCCGTAGTTGGCCTCGTTGTCATCCCGTCAGGGAGAGCAGGCGATCGACGACCGCGCGAGGGTTCCGCTTGGTGACCCCGCGGATCAGGGCGATTGCACCTTAAGTCATGAGCCGATCAGCACTTTTTCGAGATAGGCTTCGTCCCAGCCGGCGGTGAGGCGTTTGTTCTTGATGCCGACTTTCAGTGTGGTCTCGTTCTTCAACAGGCTCAGTGCGGCCCTGCGGAGGATGCTGAAGTTCGCATCCGCGTGACCTTGGCGGATGCGGCATTGGTCTTCCTGAAAGGTGACATCGAGTTGCCAGTGCAGTTGGTTTTCGATACCCCAGTGCGACCGTACGGCATCGGCGAAACGGCTGGCCGCGACGAATTTGCTCAGGATGTAATAGCGGTTTTCGCCGACCGTCTCGCCGTCGCGCTGTGTTATGTTGATGGCAACTCCAATCGCCTTCAGGCCGGGCCAACGCAAACGGTCTGGCAAATCGTCGGGAACAGGGCAGATCATGTAGTGACGAGTCTCCACTCGCCCGTGCCCTTTTTCATCAGTCGTATGGTGACGCATCCGGACGCCCGCGAAGTCGTCCTCCACGTGCCTCGCGAAGTAGTCGATGATCCCCTGATGCAAAGTGGGTTGGTTATCCTTCACGGCCAGGCAGTAATCCGCGCCTGCGTCGACGATTCGCCGCGCGATCTCGGTTTGACAACCCATCGCGTCGATGGTGACCATCGCGCCGGCCAATTCGAGCATTTCCAGCAGTTTCGGGATGGCCGTGATCTCGTTGCTCTTGGCGTCGACGACGACCTGCCCCAAGCTAATATGATTGGCGGTCGCCCAGGCACTCACCATGTGAATGGCCGTCTTGCTGCTGGCCGTATCGAAGCTGCGGCGAAGCGTCTTGCCGTCGATGGCGATCACCTGCCCGCCGGTGACTTCATGCAGAGCCGTGATCCAGCTCAGCAAACACTTCTCGAACTCCGCCGGTTTGAGGGCGGCGAAGATCGCATTGAAACGATCGTGCGACGGTATGCCGGTCTTCAGATCGAGAAACCGCGCCAGCCACTCATGCTTCGTCTTGCCGAACTTGGCGATGGCGACGAAATCATCCGCGCCACAGATCACAGCACACACGGCAATGACTACCACATTGATCAACGGGTAGGTCACCGCACGACGCCGCGGATCGGTCAGTTCCGCGAAATGGTCCGCGATCCGAACAGACTTGGATTTCGACATGTCATGAATTCCGGGCTCGCGCGATCTCCTCGACCCTTGCTGATTCGCAACAAGCGGCGAAATCGCGTCCGCCCAATCATGCCAAATTACCCATTATGGCGCAATCGCCCTGGGTGCTGGACAACTTGAAAAAAAAGCATCAGCTGGCTGCCTGAAGCTCTACTACCTTGACGAATGCGGCTTTGCACCCACCTTGCTGACGGCCTATAGCTGGTCCCTGCGGGGACAATGTAAGCGGATCGGCTACGAGAGTCCGCAGCGCCGCCGGGGCAACGCCATGGCGGCATATCGGCCTTACGGGCACTCACCGCGGCTCGAAGTCTTCACCGCGGATCGCACCTGGGACTCCTATGATTTCTTGAAGTTCCTCGGGGCATTACCCCGAGCCAGCGTCCCTCGTGTCGTGGTGCTTGATAATGCGGGTCTGCACACCAGCCACGTCGTCCGGCGAGCTCGACGAGGGCTGGCTGCAAGAGGGGTTTACCTGTATTTCCTTCCGCCGTATGCGCCGGACCTTAATGAGATCGAGTCTGTGTTCCGGCAGGTGGAGTACCAGGAGATGCCGCAGCGAAGTCACACCACACGGGCCAGCCTCCTGAGAGTGGCCGCGATAATCGATGGCCATCTGGGCAAGATGATCGATGGTGTATTTCACTGCAGGAGGATCGTTCCGTTCCCCTCTCCGGAAGGGGAACGGAACGGTCCGCTCCGGATGATCAGCGGAGACGTCGCCAGCCTCCAGTTGTGCGGCCGATCTTGCCGTGCGCTCCAGTGACTCCAGTACCGTCCCTAAACGCTCGTTCTTCACCGCCAGCGAATCACGCAGGCTCGCTCGCGTAAGCACTCGGCCTTGAGCCAGAAGATTCAGCACTTGCCCTTCGAGGTCGCGCCCGTTCCGATCATCAGGCGCTGCGATGACCTCCAGGTGAGCTGTCCCCGCGTCGGTGGCGACCAGCTCCAGATAAACAGGCGCTGACTGCCGGCGCCGACCGGTGCTCGCTGGAGAGGATCAGGTGCTCCTTCGTGCGCTGGAGATACAGGTTCGAGTCGCCGAAGGCATGTATGTCACCCGACCCACGCAGGCCCTGACCGGCGGCAACACCGTCCGCGGCGTTCTTCCGCGTGTGATGCACCAGCAGAACCGCCAGGCCAAGCTGACGCTGCAACGACCGCAGATACCCGAGTAATTCGGCGACGTCGCCAGCATGATTCTCGTCGATGCCGTGAAGTCGCACCAGGGGATCCAGCACCAGCAGCCGAGGCCGAAGCCCCCGCACTGTCTCCCACAGCCGCGTGCGGTCTCGATCGTGATCGAGCCGGAGCACCGGGACCGTGATCACGTGGATCGACACCTCGTCGAGATCCAGACCGCGATGCCGGGCCATTCCCTCGATACGTTCGCGCACAGCCCGCAGCGCATCCTCAGCCAGGTAAACCAGAACCGGTCCCGGCTCCGGTACGGCATACTTGCCCAGGCATGGTGTGCCCGTGGCTACGGAGAGGGCCATGTCCAGCCCCAGCCACGTCTTGGCGCACTTCGGAGCGCCGCCGATGACGCCCACCGCGTGGGCACACCAGAGCTGCTCCACCAGCCATCGCTCCGCGAGCTCATCGCTGGGAAGCTCGGCCACACGCACCACCGGAAGCACTTGCTCGCCACTGGTCGCCATCGTCACACCTTCGCTTTCTTCTTCAGCGCGGGCGCGGGCCTCGCGGCTGATAGACCTCGAGGTAGCACTTCTCGTCAAGCTGCCCGATTTCGTGCGCCATGCCATGGGCCAAGAGCTCACCTCCCATAATCATGAGCAAACGGTAGTTCCCCGCGCTGTGGTCGACCAGTGTCTCTGCGAGCTGGGGCGTCATGAGCGCGGCATTGCCGGCCTTGGCCAGCGCGTGCTGAAGCAACTCCAGGAGCTCTTCGCGGGTGGCGGGCTCGGTGACCAGTCGCGTGCGAATCCGGGTGCCCAGGGGCACCAGATCTTCGTGCCGCAACAGTTCCAGCAGTCGTTCATCTCCCGAGAGGATCACGGTCAAAAGCGACGTGGCATCGAAGTCGGCGCTGGAGAGAATACGCAGCTCGCAGAGGACCTCAGGGCTCATCTCCTGGGCTTCGTCGATCAGCAGCACCGGGCGGATCCGCGAGGAGGCCACGTGGGCTTTCCACCGCTCGCGGAGCGCCTTGAACCCGCACCAGCGATTGTGCGGTGCCAGCTTCACCGCGAAGATGTCCCCCAGCTCCCGATAGAAGTCGGGGCTCTTCGACTGGGGTCGCTCGATCACACCGACGGTGACATCCCGCAGCGCCGCCAGCCGCCCGGCCACAATCCGCAGCGCCACCGATTTGCCGGTGCCCGACTCACCCGTGATCAGCGCGAAGCCTCCTTCCTGGACCAGCTGTTCCACGCGCCAGGCAAATTGCTCGATCCTGGGGGGCGCCAGCAGTGCTTCGGGAGGAAGCTCGGGTGAAAACGGGTTCCATTTCAGCCCATAGAGTGCCAGCAGTTTCTTGCTATTCATGAGGGTTCTCCGTTGTCTTTCGGGGATGTCCTGGGCAAATAGGCCGGCGGCATGCCCGTGGCCGAGTACTCCTGGAGGATCCTTTTCAGGAGGGGTGGCAGTTCGCCGGCGTCGCGCCGCTGCTCTGGGGACGGCACCTCGGTGCCACCGGACCCGGTTACGGCCCGGCGGCCGTCGGCGTTGGCGGCTTTGTCGAGGGGATAAATGGGAGCCAGGACGGTTCCACTTTGCTCGTCGACCAGATCGATCCGGCCGAGGTCCCAGCGGGCGTAACGGACGGTCACTGCGCGGAAGTGACGGTACCTTGCCGGAATCTCGAAGCGCCTCCCCTCCAGTGAGATGGTGCCGTCGCTTTGACGCTGGCTCCTCTTGGTCTCCAGGCGGAATGCCGCACGCAGCGCTACACTCGAAGGGCTCGAGCGAAGCACATCGGGGGCCTTGGCGAAGCGGTCGACCGGCGAGCTGCCGGTCTCGCGGTGCACGGCGCGGTTGTACTCAATTTCCATCCAGGCCTGGGTTGCCTCATTGAGCAATTCCAGGGTCAATTCCCTGACACCATCGAGCATCTTCATGAGCCGCCCCTTGAGCGTGCCCCAGAACGCCTCCTGCTTGCCGTTTTGATACGGGCTATAAGGGAGCGTTCGCTCTGCGACGATGCCCAGACGCAAGAGCCCTTCGGTGACTTCCTCGGCCACCATCGCGGAGCCGTTATCGGTCAACAGCGCGCGCGGCAGGCCCCGTTTCTGGATCGCCTGGGAGAGTCCGTGCACCAGGTCCTCGGCGGTCTCCGAGAGATACCACTGAACGTGGCAGCACAGTCGTGAGTGGTCATCGAGGATGCCCAGCGCGATTGGCCGCAGCCACTGGCCGCCGGGAGTGAGCACCTTGAGCGATCCGTGGTGGAAATCGAGATGCCAGAGCGCTCCGACATGGGTGGCTTCGTAGCTGCGGATTTCCCGTGTCTGACGCCTCTCTTGGGCGCGGACTTCGCCAGGGCGTCCGCCGGGCCGGAGCCTCGGTCTGCGCACCAGGCCGTGAGCCTGCATGAAACGCTTGATCGTGGAATAGGAGGGGAGCCGCCCCAGTGAGGGATCGGCCTTCAAGAGCGCGGCGAGGTTGTCGTAGTGCAGTTGATAGCTCCAGTCCGTGTGATCGCGATACTGGAGATGGAGTCGCTCGGCGAGGGTCGCCGCCAGCGAGATCTTTCCGCAGTCTTTCCGCACGGCACGACGCAAGGCGGCGACCGGGTCGTCAGGCTGGTGGAGCGCCGTGTAGTACCAGCGCGCGATGGTGGCGGCCGCGACGCGGACATCGCGCCCCGTCACAGGATGCGACCAGGTCTTTTCGGCAAGGGAGCAGATCGCTGTCTGAAGCGATCCGCGCAGGGGGAGAGCTCAGGAGCGAGCCCACCACGGAGAACCGAAACCGTGCCCACAAGGCAGCGGTTGAACAGGGGTGTCTTTGAGTCATCACATCTCCTCACAAGTCGGGTGAAGGGACCGTGACAACCTCTATAAATCGGCGGATCAAAATCGGCGACGAGCATCTTCTGCGGGTGGAAAGCGATCATCGCGAGACCTCGATTCGCAGGCCGCCGGGGATCGTGATCGGTGCGAGAAACCGCAGCAGGAGCGTCCACCCTTTGCAGATGCGATGGCGGGAGAGGAAGGCGTCGACAAGTGAGTAGGGAAGGGAGAGGATCTCCAGGACCGGCACCAACCGGGCGCCTGCAACCTTCCAGAATGGTGTCTGAGGAAAGCGTTCGCGCCAGAAGACCTGCCAGCGGGCGATGGTCCGGCGGTCGGCGCCGAAGCGTGTGGAAAGCTCGCGGACGCGGCGTGGCGAGGGTCCCTGCCGCATGGCGCTGATGAGGATCACGATCGCGCCCAGGTAGACCTTGCGGCCCAGGAAGCGCACCGACGGCGGTGTGACTCTCTTCCTGCAGCCCTCGCGATCGCAGCAGAAGCTCAGTCTGAGGCATTCTTGCTCGGGTAGCTGGACGGCAGTGCCGCGTGGCTTGCGGAGATAGTTGGCGGCGTGCAGGCGGCCGCCACATGAACATGCTTGCTTGCGGGTTTCCTCTGCGAGATGCTGGTCGACAGCCCAAAGAAACGACCAGAGCCTGGCGGTCCGGGGTAAATCATGATACATGGTCGAGTACTCCGCTGTTGTGGTAAACCACGGAGTACACCCCTCGGGAAGCTTGATCAAGTGACCAGGCTCTTCGAGGGGAATTTTGTTGGTACCCTCAGCGATGTTGCTCAGGAATCGCTGATTTCGCGTCGCTTAGCCTGCTCACGCACACCTCCGCGCGGCAGTTGACACAGGCTTCCAGGGGTACGGGCGCGGTCTCAAATCAAAAAGTGAAAAGAAACCGCGGCGAGCCGCTTAGAACCATTCTGACCAGAGACATGGATCTGCACATGCAGTCCACGCGCGGATTCCAGTACCTGCTCGTTTTCTGAGGGGACAGACGACTTGATCGAGACTGATTTCATCTGTTTCTCCGTGAGCGCTAGGGTTCTGGACAGCGAATTCAACCCTGGCCCATGTGCACGGCACCCAGCAAATAAAAGAAGCCGGCGCGGCGGACTACCCCAAGGTATCCGCCGCGCCGGCTTACTCGCTAACGAGCCCCCCGCAAAGGCGAGTTGCCCTTTATGTAGTTATCCGACGATCCCAACTCAGATTGTCACGGGATTTGCCCACATGCTTGGACAAGCTTCCCAAGATTCCATTATTATCTCATCCTTCGCGCCCATTGCAAGGATATTGTCTTCTTTACAAATAATACTTGCCGGTTAGCCGGCGCCTGGACGATTCGGGCTGGGATGCTCTCTGCGAGAACCCGAGTCCTCAGCTATCGGACGGTTGATGGAACGGTCTTGAGAACACAAGGGGAAATCGAAGCCACCATTTGTGCAGGGATGGGTCGTTTTGAGCAGGAAAACATGGGCCGGGGGCCCAAGGATATCCGCACTCACTTGATCGGCGACTTGCTCATCGTCCGCCTCCAAGGCGTCTTGACCGCAGCGGAACAGCACCTGGTCAAGTCGCTGCCGGCCGAAAAGGGGAGAGATCTGCTCAAACAAGTACGTACACATCTTCTCGAAACTGCGCGACCTCTCATGGAAGCCCTGGTCGAAGAAGTCACCGGCATCAAGGTTGTGAGCATGCACCACGATATCAGCACGCTCACCGGCGAGGAGCGCGTGCGCTTCACACTGGCCGAAACGCCACAGGTCCGCGAGGCGAAGAGGAAGTAGAACGTCTGAACCGCTGTCACCCTTCTCAGATTGATCTGGTATGAAGAATTCCGACCTTAGCACGAATTCATTTGCTTTTCCCTTGTCGCCGCGCATACCATGACGAGTGTTCTTTGAGACTCGACGTGGAACTATCTCGTCGGCTCTGGGAAACGATCTGAAGTAGTCGGATGACTAAACGAAGGGCAGCCCGGGTATTCCGGGCGGTCCGTCGAAGAGTAAGCCGGCGTGGCCTGGGACCTCAGGGTTCTTGACCACGCCGGCTTCTTTTTTGCTCGCGCTCCGGTCTCTAGGCCGCAAGAACTTCACGACCAATCCGACGCATTAGCGTAATACAGCCGTGACGCGCAGTTCACCTTTTCGCACGTCAGCTTTTGCCAGTTCCACCAGTACTCACCAATGAGGAACCAGATGATGTCAGACAAAAACTCCGTTGTCGCAATCTTCGAATCTCATGAGCGCGCCGAAGACGCGATCCGCGAACTTCACAAGAGTGGCTTCGACATGAAGAAGCTGTCGATCATCGGCAAGGATTACCACACAGAGGAGAACGTCGTCGGCTATTACAACACCGGCGACCGCATGAAGTACTGGGGAAAGCTGGGGGCCTTCTGGGGCGGTTTCTGGGGATTACTGTTCGGCTCCGCGTTCTTCTGGTTGCCTGGCATCGGGACGGTGCTCGTTGCGGGACCGCTGGTGGTCTGGATCGTCGGAGCGCTCGAGAGCGCCGCGGTCATGGGTGGACTCAGCGCCTTGGGCGCCGCACTGGTCAGCATCGGCATTCCGAAGAACAGCGTCCTGCAATACGAAACTGAGGTGAAGAACGGCAAACTCCTTCTCGTTGCTCACGGAACCTCCGAAGAGGTTGAGCATGCCAAGGACCTACTGCATCAAAGTGAGGCGGATGCAACGACGGTCCACGGGGATCGGCTGGCCACCGTGGGCGTGTAACTCCACCAGATGCGCGACAGAAGGTTCTGGACGACCCACGTCCGGAACCTTGGACAAAAAATCCTTCGGCAACCGCCGGCAGGAGGAGCGAAGTGAGCTATGTGGAACGCTTCCGAGTGCCGCCCCGCACCACGGTCAGCCTGAAGGATATCGACCCGAAGTTGAAGAACCATCACGAGGACCACAAGGAGGCCGCCAAGGAGATTGAGCACGACTTGCAAAGGCTGAGAGAACTGCAAGAGTTGCTTTATGCCAATGGACGGCGATCACTCCTGATCTGTCTCCAAGCGCTCGACGCAGGGGGTAAGGATGGCACGATCGGTCACATCCTGGGTGCGATGAACCCACAAGGCTGCAAAGTCGTGTCGTTCAAGCAACCGAGCGCGCTCGAGCTTGGGCACGATTTCCTCTGGCGGATCCATCGTGCCGCGCCTGCCCGTGGTGAAGTGGCCATCTTCAACCGCTCTCATTACGAGGACGTGTTGATCGCCCGAGTTCATGACCTGGTCCCGAAGGAGACCTGGTCCCGAAGGTACGATCGAATCAATGCCTTCGAAAGTGGGCTCGTCGAGGATGATACCCATATCCTCAAATTCTTCCTACACATCTCCAAAGGAGAGCAACTGAAGCGCTTCAAGGATCGGCTCGACGATCCTTCCAAACAATGGAAGATCAGTGAGGCAGATCACAAGGAGCGAACCTCCTGGGACGAGTACACGGCGGCTTACGAGGATGCACTCTCCCGTTGCAGCACCGATCACGCCCCCTGGTTCATTATCCCCTCTGACCACAAATGGTTCAGGAACCTCGCCGTGGCCCGGATCGTCATTGAGCACCTGGAAGGGCTGAAGATGACGCTCCCCCCGCCTACGGTAGATATCGAGCATATTCGCAAGGAATATCACTCAGCGAAGAAGCATGGCCCCTGACCCCACGGGCATCGCTTAGAAAATGCGCCCGCAGATGCTCCGCCCGGTACAACAAGAGACACGACATGATCAACCTTCCAATGTACCCGCTGCGATTCGAACCGATCTTCCAGTATCGACTCTGGGGTGGCCGGCGCCTGGCCGAGTTGCTCAGGGAACCACTTCCCGGCGACGGACCTATCGGCGAAGCCTGGCTACTGAGCGACCGCGATGACCATCCCAGCAGGGTCGCTGCCGGTCCGCTCAAAGGGTCGACCATCCAGCAGTTGGTGGAGCAGTCGCCCGACCAACTGCTGGGTAAACTGGCGGGCCGTTTCCGACGGTTCCCTGTGCTCCTCAAGTTCCTCGACGCTCACGAAAAGCTCTCGGTCCAGGTACATCCGGAGGATGGGCAGAAGGACTATATCCCGGCGGGCGAAACCGGCAAGTCCGAAGCGTGGGTCGTGCTGGACGCGGGGCCAGCGAGCCGCATCTACGCGGGTCTGAGGCCAGGGACCACTCAAGACGATCTGAAGCGAGCCTCTCGCTAACAGGACGGTGGCTGAGCTTCTGGCAAGCTTCAGGCCGAGGGTCGGCGACGCCGTCTTCCTCCGGGCCGGGACCGCTCACTCCCTCAGCGGCCTTGTCGTGTTCGAGGTCCAGGAAAACAGCGACGTCACGTATCGCCTTTACGATTGGGATCGGCTCGACCCCAAGACTGGTAAGCCCCGACCCCTGCAAGTCGAGCAGGCGGTTGCCTGCCTCGATTTCAGACAAGTCGCAATCGGTCCGGTGGCACCGGTGGTGCTCGAGGATGCGCCGGTGAGGCGTGAGCGCCTCTTTCATTGTGCACATTTCTCGGTGTGGCGTACCACCGGACAATCGCCATTCGGCGTCGGTGCGACTGCCACACCTCGAGTGCTGGTGTGCATCGCCGGCGAAGGAGAGCTGGAGTACAGCGGCACCAATTATCCCATCGGCCAGGGCGACGTCGTGCTCTTGCCGGCGGAGGTCGGCGCATGTACTTACCATCCACAAACTCCAGTCACCATGCTGGAGGTCGCTCTGCCTGGATAGTTCCAGCCGGAAAGGATCGGGATGGTGAACAGGGTCAAGAACACAGAAACCGTAAAATGAAAAAGCTCGTTGTATTCGACCTCGATGGAACACTGGCCCAGAGCAAGTCGTCGCTGGATCCCGAGATGGCGACCCTTCTCAATAAACTGTTTGGCGTGATCAAGGTCGCTGTGATCTCCGGCGGCAACTGGCCGCAGTTTCAAAAACAAGTGCTCTCTCATCTTACCTGTGACGAACGCCTGAAGAACCTTTCGCTCCTCCCTACATGTGGAACACAGTTCTACAAGTACGAAACAGGTTGGAAAAAACTTTACGCGGAAGATTTCACGAGTGAACAGAAAGATAGGATTATCAGTTCACTGAAGCAGGCAATCGAGCAATCGGGCCTGAAGCCCGAAAAAGTCTGGGGAGAGTTGATTCAAGACAGGGGTAGTCAGATCACCTTTTCCGCATTGGGTCAAGAAGCTCCTCTGCAAGAAAAGGTGAAATGGGACCCGGATTTCAACAAGCGAAAGAAGATGAAAGCCATCCTTGACACCTTGATTCCGGAGTTTTCTGTCCGACTCGGTGGCGCGACGTCCATTGACGTCACGAAGCCCGGCATCGACAAGGCCTACGGGATTAGAAAGCTAAGGGACATGCTGGGCATAGCCATTGAAGAGATGATCTTCATCGGAGATGCCTTGTTTCCTGGCGGCAACGACTATCCGGCCGAGGAAGCTGGCGTCTTGTCGATCCGGGTCAAAGAACCACATGAGACCAAACGGGTTATCGAAGCAATCATCGCATGTTTAATCTAAGCTGATTACGTATGACGTCTTGAGGAGAGGCGATGGCAGGATTTCAAATGAAGCGGCTGGGGATGCTGATGGAGCCCGAGCCGGGTAATCCGCTGGAGGTCGAAGGGGTCTTGAACCCCGCCGGGGTGCGCGGCCCTGACGGTCAGTACTACCTCTTCCCGCGCCTGGTCGGAAAGGGAAATTTCTCGCGCATCGGTATTGCCCGAGTGAAATTCAATGAGGCCGGCGACCCGGAGGGAGTCGAACGGCTCGGCATCGCACTGGAGCCAGAAACGGATTACGAGCTGCGGCCTGACGGCAGCGGAGGATGTGAGGATGCACGGATAAGTTACGGTCAAGACCTCAAGCGTTACGTGATGACTTACACAGCACTTTCACCCAAAGGTCCGCGGATTGCCCTTGCCCTCTCGGAAGACCTTTTCCACTGGCAACGTCTGGGGCTGGCGACCTTCCGCCCTTATGAAGGCATCGAGTTCGACGGTGTGGATAATAAGGATGCCAGCATCTTCCCCGTCGCCATTCCCGATCCTGACGGGCAACCGGCAATGGCCCTCCTCCACAGACCTCTCTTTCCCGGGACTCGCCCTGAGGAAACAGTCTGCCAACCGGCGTCCCGCGTCGTGGATCTCCATCGAGAGAGCATTTGGATTTCCTACTGTCCACTGGGTGATCCTGGCGATGAGCCCTATCACCTCTGCCACTTCACCTTGCATAACCGGTTCGCCAGCCCGGTGGTGGGCTGGGAATCGCTCAAAATTGGTGGCGGCACTCCTCCGGTGCTGACGCGACACGGATGGATGGTCATCTACCATGGCGTCCACGAACTGGCAGTCTCGAACACGGCAGCGCACAAGTTATGCTACTCCGCCGGCGTGCTGGTGCTCTCCGAGCAGCATCCGCGGGTGATCCGCTATCGTTCACCGGAGCCAATATTGACGCCGGAATTACCACAGGAACGTATCGGAACGGTCGCCAACGTCGTCTTTCCCACTGCCATCGACCGGCGCGATGATCTCGGCTTGCCCGATCGTTTCGACATCTATTACGGGATGGCCGACAACCGGATCGGCGTGGCGCGTCTTGACGTGCCGGAATTCCTGCCGACAGGGGCCCGCGCCGACGTGTCCCGAGCCACGGGCTCACTTCGGATCGACGGTCAGCCCGAGACAAAAAAGCGTCGCGAAATCCCGCTCACGATCAGAAGAGGTTCAACGCCAACATGACACTCTTAGCCACAAACGCTCCACCCGAACTGGACAAACTCTGCGTCAACACTCTGCGCTTCCTGGCCGTGGACGCCGTGCAGAAGGCCAGGTCAGGGCACCCTGGTCTGCCCCTGGGTTCGGCGGCCATGGCCTACGCGCTCTGGGATCGCTTTTTGAAGTTCAACCCGCGTGATCCCTTCTGGCCCGACCGGGATCGATTTGTGCTTTCGGCCGGACATGGGTGTGCTCTCTTGTACGCGCTGCTTCATGTCACGGGCTTCGACCTGCCATTTGAGGAGCTCGAGAAGTTCCGCCAGTGGGGAAGCCGTACCCCAGGCCATCCGGAATACGGGAAGACCCCCGGCGTTGAGGCAACCACCGGTCCCTTGGGACAGGGTCTGGCCAACTCCGTCGGTATGGCGATCGCCGAGGTCGCTCTCGCAGCGCGCTTCAATCGGCCTGGTCACACCGTCGTGGACCATTACACCTATGTCCTGGCCAGCGATGGGGACCTGGAGGAAGGGATCTCTTCCGAGGCCGGATCCGAGGCCGGTCATCTGCGGCTGGGGAAGCTCGTCGTCCTCTATGCAGACAACCACATCACGATCGAAGGTAGCACGGAGCTGGCATTTACCGAAGACCGGATGGCCCGTTTCGCAGCGTTCGGCTGGCACGTCCAGCGAATCGAACAGAGCAATGACATCGACGCGGTCGTCGCCGCGCTCGATGCTGCCCGGGAAGAGACCGGCCGGCCTTCCTTGATCCTCGTTCGCACCCACATCGGCTTCGGCAGCCCCCACAAGCAGGACACCGCGGCTGCCCACGGGGAGCCGCTCGGTTTGGAGGAGGTGCGTCTGACCAAAGAAGGGCTGGGCTGGCCGGTGGAACCACCGTTCCATATTCCGGAGGAGGCTCTGGAGCATTTCCGGGAAGCCATCACCCGGGGAGGTACCGCGCAGGCGGAGTGGGAGTTGCGTCTCGACGCCTTTGCGGAAGAATACCCTGACCTGGCAGCGGAATTCGAGCGGGTCATACACCGGCAGCTTCCCGAGGATTGGGACAACAACCTCCCGGTTTTCACCGCGGCGGATGGCCCGATGGCGACGCGTATCGCTTCGGGAAAGACTATCACCGTACTGGGCTCTCGCCTGCCCGAGTTGATAGGAGGCTCGGCCGATCTTGCTCCCAGTACTCACACAAACATGGACGGGGCCGGGAACTTCGAGCCGGAGAACCTGGCGGGACGCATCATGCACTTTGGCATCCGGGAACACTCTATGGGTGCCATCTTGAACGGCTTGGCGTTGCACCGTGGCCTCATCCCCTTCGGAGGAACGTTCCTGATCTTCAGCGACTACATGCGACCTCCGATGCGCCTGGCGGCCATGAACGGCCTGCCGGTGATCTATGTCTTCACCCACGATAGCATCGCCATGGGAGAGGACGGTCCGACCCATCAGCCTGTCGAACAACTGGTGGGACTGCGATCGATCCCCGGCATGACTGTCATCCGCCCGGCGGATGCCAATGAGACGGTTGCCGCCTGGCGGATCGCCATCGAGCGAAGGGAAGGTCCCGTTGCCCTGGTGCTGACTCGGCAGGGACTCCCCGTGCTCGATCCGTCTTGCTATCCGGGCGTACCCTCTGGAGTGCCGCGTGGCGGCTACGTACTCACGGACTCTCCGTCTGGTGCACGACCGGACATTATTCTGATCGCAACCGGTTCCGAGGTGCATCTGGCGCTGGAGGCCCGTGATCGGCTGGCGACTGAGAGAGTACAGGCAAGAGTGGTGAGTTTGCCGAGTACAGACATCTTCTCTATGCAGTCAGATCGGTATCGCAATGAGGTCCTGACACCGGGTGTGCCACTGCTGGCAATCGAGGCCGGCGTTTCCCTCGGCTGGAGATCCTATGTCGGTCCCCAGATCGCCGTGATCGGCGTCGACACCTTCGGGGCATCGGCCCCCGGGCCGGTCGTGATGAAGCACTATGGCTTCACGATAGATAATATTTGCAAGCAAACCCATGACCTGGTCCGTCATGTCAAGGAGTAAGCACGATGCGCATACGAATCGCTGCGGACCATGGAGGGTTTACGTTGAAAGGGGAGGTGACGGACTCGCTGCGAGGGTCGGGCCACGAGGTCGTGGACTTCGGCGCACACCAACTGACGTCAGGAGACGACTACCCCGATTTCATCATCCCCCTGGCCAGAGCTATCGCCGCGGGGGAGGTTGAACGCGGAGTGGCGCTCTGCGGCAGCGGAGTGGGGGCGTCCATCGCCTCGAACAAGGTTCCAGGGGTTCGTGCCGGGCTCATCCATGACGTCTTCTCGGCCCATCAGGGAGTTGAAGATGACGACATGAATGTCTTCTGTCTGGGTGGAAAAGTGATCGGGTCTGCTCTCGCCTGGGAAGTGATCGAGACCTTTCTGGCCGCTCGCTTCAGCGGCGCCCCACGCCACAAACGCCGGATGGCGAAAGTGCAGGCGCTGGTGAATCAGGAGGTTGAGACATGAAGGATCGATTCGGAAGTCAGCTCGGTTTCAAGGCTGTCCGCCCTGCGGTACGAGTTTTCAGACACGAGGGACAAGCCGCCGCCAAGAAGGAAGGTGCCTGATGAGCGCCTCTCTTTCGGACGCGTTGGTGCTCTTCGGTGTTACGGGCGATCTCGCCCACAAGATGATCTTCCCGGCGCTTTATGCAATGGTGA
Source organism: uncultured Planctomycetaceae bacterium (assembly GCA_963833985.1). Taxonomy (GTDB): domain Bacteria; phylum Planctomycetota; class Planctomycetia; order Isosphaerales; family Isosphaeraceae; genus Aquisphaera. Next base: position 1,337,831 of record CAWIAD010000002.1, on the reverse strand, counting down.
AACGCGACGCGCTGAATGTCCCGGTCATCGGCGTCGCCTCCCCGAAATGGAGTCTTGCGCAGTTGCGCGACCGCGTACAGGACAGTATAACGCGATCGGGCGGGATCGATGACCAGCATGCCTTCCAGCATCTGCTGTCCCTACTCACTTACGTGAGCGGTGACTACAACGACCGGGACACGTTCACGAAGATCAAGCAGGGGCTGGGTCGCGCCCAGCGCCCGGCTCATTACCTCGCGATCCCACCCTCGTTGTTCCAGACCGTGATCACAGGTCTCGGCGCCGCAGAGCTCGCCAATCAGGGGCGCGTCATCGTCGAAAAGCCTTTCGGCCGCGACCTGGCCTCGGCGCGTGAGCTTAACCGCGTCGCGAGGTCGGTGTTCCCGGAAGACTCGATCTTCCGGATCGACCACTTCCTTGGCAAGGAGGCGATCATGAACATCCTCTATTTCCGTTTCGCCAATTCGTTTCTGGAACCGATCTGGAACCGCAACTACGTGGCCAACGTGCAGGTAACCCTATCGGAGGATTTTGGCGTTGGGGTCCGCGGCTCGTTTTACGAAACTGCCGGCTGTCTGCGCGATGTGATCCAGAACCATCTTTTCCAGATCGTTGCTCTGCTTGCCATGGAGCCGCCGGCCGTCAGGGACTTTGGAGCCGTGCACGGCGAGAAAGCCAAGGTTTTTCAAGCCACGCGCGCCTTGACGCCCGACGACTTGATCCGCGGCCAGTACGATGGCTACCGTGAGGAGCCGAACGTTGCGGAGAGCTCCGACGTCGAGACTTTCTGCGCCTTGCGGCTTTTCATCGACTCATGGCGCTGGGAGGGTGTGCCGTGGTACCTGCGCTCCGGCAAATACCTGCCTGAAACGGCGACCCAGGTACTGGTAGAGCTCAAGCCGCCACCACAGAAGCTCTTCGCCGACTCAGCGCCGCCGAGCGGCCCGGCCAACTACCTACGATTCCAGCTCTCGCCCAATTCCGCCATCGCTCTCGCCGCTCGGGTCAAACGCGCAGGCAAGGATTTCGTCGGCGACCAGCGAGAGCTCTATCTGGTCGAGGAGCAGCCGGGAGCGGAATCGCCCTACGAGCGGCTCTTGAGCGACGCCATGGCCGGCGATGGCGCTCTCTTCACGCGTGAGGACGCGGTCGAGGCCGCCTGGTCAGTGGTCGAGCCGGTACTCAGGTCTCACCACGCGACCCTCCCCTACCAGCGCGGCACCTGGGGGCCGAAAGAGGCTGATCTCCTCATCGCACCAAACGGCTACTGGCATAACCCCAAGCCCGAGGAGGTGACCGGATGAAAGCAATCCAGAAGCTCCACGAGATGGGCCAAGGCCTCTGGCTCGATAACATCACCCGCGGTCTGCCGACCAGCGGCACACTCCGCCGTTACATCAAGGAGTTCTCGGTCACGGAGCTCACATCGAACCCCACAATCTTCGATCAGGCTATCAAGAACACTCGCGGCTACGACGACGCCATCCGTCAGAAGTCTAAGGAAAGTAAGAAACTCGCCGCCGCCAAGGAACTGCATGCCAGGGAAAGGCGCCCGAACATCAAGTCCTGGAACGAGCTGACGACCTGCATCGCATCCAAACGTGAGGCGATGAAATGAGCTATCCGGCCATGTCTACAAACGCAACGAAAGCATCAAGCACAGGCGTGATCACGTCGGTACGCGGAAGCGTGGTCGATGCGCGGTTCGATGACAGCTTGCCGCCCATCTATTCGTTGCTTCGAGCAGGGGAGGAGGCGCAAGTCGCCATCGAGGTGCTGATGCAACTTGATGATCATCATGTCCGCGGGATTGCGCTCCAGCCCACGCAGGGGCTGGCTCGCGGCATGGCCGTGGAGGACACCGGCGGGCCATTGAAGGTACCGGTCGGCAAGGAGATCATCTCGCGAATGTTCGACGTATTCGGAAACCCCATCGACGGCCAGCCGGCGCCTGCGGATATGGAATGGCGGACAATCCACCGAGACCCGCCGTCCCTGGCCAGCCGTTCCACCAGGTCCGAAGTCTTTGAAACGGGCATCAAGGTCATCGACGTGTTGGTGCCGCTGGAGCGCGGCGGGAAGGCGGGGCTGTTCGGGGGCGCGGGCGTCGGCAAGACAGTGTTGCTCACCGAGATGATTCACAACATGGTAGGGCATCAAAAGGGCGTGAGCATGTTTTGCGGCATCGGTGAGAGGTGCCGCGAAGGAGAAGAACTCTATCACGATATGAAGGAAGCCGGTGTGCTGCCGCACATGGTCATGATGTTCGGTCAGATGAACGAGCCTCCCGGCGCCCGGTTTCGCGTGGGCCTGGCAGCGCTCACGATGGCCGAGTATTTCCGTGATGATGAGCATCGCGACGTGCTGCTGCTCATCGATAATATCTTCCGTTTCATTCAGGCGGGGATGGAGGTGTCCGGTTTGATGGGCCAGATGCCCTCGCGCCTGGGCTATCAACCGACGATGGGCACCGAGTTATCAGGACTGGAAGAGCGCATTGCCAACACCGACACTGGCGCAATCACATCCATCCAGGCCGTCTATGTACCGGCGGACGATCTGACCGACCCGGCGGCTGTGCACACGTTCTCGCACCTTTCCGCGTCGATCGTGCTCTCCCGCAAACGGGCGAGCGAGGGACTTTACCCGGCTGTCGACCTGCTCCAGTCCAACTCCAAGATGGCAACGCCGACAATCGTCGGTGAACGCCATTACCTTCTGGCACAGAGAATCCGCAGGACGCTGGCGCAGTACGAGCAGCTCAAGGACATCATTGCCATGCTGGGGATGGAGCAACTCTCCCCGGATGACCGTAACGTCGTCGGCCGGGCCCGCAGGCTGGAACGCTTTCTGACCCAGCCGTTTTTCGCGACCGAGCAGTTCAGTGGCATCAAAGGAAAGGATGTCAGCCTGAAGGACGCGATTGACGGCTGTGAGCGGATCCTGAACGACGAGTTCAAGGACTATCCCGAAAGTGCCTTTTACATGATCGGGGCAATCGACGAGGCCAAAGAAAAAGCCAAGATCGCCAAGCCGGCGACTTCTGACGACCCCGGCCCCAAACCCAAGGCTCAAGTGAAACCCCAGGCGAACGGGAAACCCAGCCCCAAGGTCGAACAGGGAGCCAAAGCACATTAATCTCAAGGTTCTCCTCCCCTTCAAGATCTTCGTCGAAAAGAAGGGCGTGAAACGGATCGTGGCCCAGTCGCTCCAGGGGTCCTTCGGACTCTTGCCCCACCGCCTTGACTGCGCAGCAGCCCTGGCTCCTGGGATTCTGACCTATGAGACGGAGACGGAAGGCGAGGTCTATCTGGCCGTCGATCAAGGGGTACTGGTCAAGACGGGCATGGATGTGCTGGTCTCGGTGCGTAATGCTATCGGCGGAACGAACCTTGATGAGCTCCACGAGGCTGTGAGGCGGGAGTTCCTCAGTCTGGACGAGCAGGAGAAAAACGTTCGCTCGATACTGACGAAGATGGAGAGCGGATTCATCCGCCGCTTCATGGAGTTTCAGCATGAATGAAAACTTCAATGTAAATTCCGCGAACCTGGAGACGATCTTCAGCCGGGAGGTCGGCGCACAGGCGGCACGCAAGCTGAAGGCGCGGCGCGACGGCACGAAGAGCGTCTGGTTTGGCCTGGGCATGTCAGGATTGGTCGGCTGGTCGGTGACGATTCCGGCCCTGATCGGCGCGGCGCTTGGTCTATGGGTGGACAGACACTATCCGAGTACGCATTCATGGACGCTCATGTTGCTTCTCACTGGTTTGATCGTCGGCTGTGTCAATGCCTGGCGTTGGGTCGAAACGGAATACAAGGAGATGCAGGAGGATCTGGATGAATGACATCCTGGCTCTTGCCCTGGCGTTCTTTGGCGGCGCTTTGCTCGGTACGTTCTTCTTCGGCGGGCTTTGGTGGACGGTTCAAAAGGGCGTAGCGTCCGAGAGACCGGCGCTCTGGTTCCTTGGCAGCTTGCTACTGCGAACCGGTCTGATTCTGGCAGGATTCTACTTTGTTTCACAAGGTCACTGGTCGAGGCTCGTGGCATGCCTTGTTGGATTCCTTATCGCGCGGATCATTGTCGTGAGGCGGCTCACGCACGCGCAGGCGGATAAACAGACTCCATTGGATGAGGAGACCAACCTTGCGCCTTTCACCCGATGACCTGGTTTTCGTCCAGTACAAGTTTCTCGTGCTCAATAGCACGATCGTCACCACCTGGATGTTGATGTTCGTCATGGCCGTTGGCTCGTGGCTGACCACGCGCAAGCTTGTGACCGAAGTGCACATCTCGCGCTGGCAAGGTTTCCTCGAGATCGTGGTCACCACGATCGAGGACCAGATCGAGGAAGTGGGCCTCCACAATCCGGCGAAATATCTGGGCTTTTTGGGGACCTTGTTCCTGTTCATCGCCGTGTCCAACCTCTGTGCGATCATCCCGGGATACGAAGCACCGACGGGTTCGCTCTCCACCACGTCGGCGCTGGCGATCTCGGTGTTTGTCGCGGTGCCCATCTTCGGCATCGGGGGCCAAGGGTCGGGCGGTTACCTGAAGTCTTACTTGAAGCCGACGTGGATCATGTTGCCGTTCAACATCATCAGCGAGGTGTCGCGCACATTTGCACTGGCCATGCGTCTGTTTGGCAACATCATGAGCGGGACGATGATTGTCGCCATCTTGCTCACGATCACGCCCCTCATCTTTCCTGACTTCATGTACCTCCTCGGCTTGCTGACCGGCATGGTACAGGCGTACATATTCAGCATCCTCGCCACCGTATACATTGCGGCCGCTACGCGACCCCGCGCAGCATGAACCTTGACCATCAGCGACGAAAGGACAGCCATGGACAGCATGACCATTATCGCCATCGCCTCGATCATCACTGCCGGGATCACGATCGCACTGGGGAGTATCGCCCCCGCGCTGGGTGAAGGACGGGCCGTCTCGACTGCCCTGAGCTCGCTCGCACAACAGCCCGACGCCGCCAGTACCATCACACGAACCTTGTTCGTGGGCTTGGCGATGATCGAATCCATCGCCATCTACTGTCTCGTGATCTCTATGATCTTGATCTTCGCCAACCCGTTCTGGCACCAGGTCATTGATAAAGCCACAGGAAAGTAAGCCATGCTCATCAACTGGTTCACGGTCCTCGCCCAGGCAATCAACTTCCTCATCCTGGTGTGGTTGTTGAAGCGATTCCTTTACAGACCCATCCTCCACGCGATCGATGAACGGGAGAAAGGGATCGCCACTCAGCTCGCGCACGCCGAGGCGAAGAAAGCCGAAGCGCAAAAGGAACGCGACGACTTTCAGCACAAGAATGCGGTCTTTGACGAGGAGCGGGCAGCACTCTTGAACAAGGCCACGGACGAGGCCAAAGCCGAACGTACGCGGCTGCTCGACGAAGCACGAAAAGATGCTGATGCCTTGCGCGCAAGCGTCAGAGCGCGTTGCAGAGCGAGCAGATTAACCTGAATCAAGAGATCATCCGCTGGACCCAGAAGCAGGTCTTCGCCATCACGCGCAAGACGCTGACGGACCTGGCCGGCACGAGCCTCGAGGATCGCATGTGCGACGTCTTCGTTTGCCGCATTCGTGCGTTGACCGGAGCGCCCAGGGAACAGATGGCGACCGCCTTCAAATCCTCAAACCATCAAGTAAGTGTGCATAGCACGTTCGATCTGCCACCGGCACAAAAAAGTGCGATCGAGAGTGCGGTGAAGGAAACCTTCGCCCCGGAGGCTGAAGTCCAGTTCGAGACCGCGCCGGAGCTGGTCTGCGGCATTGATCTCTCCACCAATGGACACAAGATCGCCTGGAGCATAGCGGATTATCTCTCGACGCTGGAAAAGAGCGCGGGCGAACTTCTGAACCAGGATGCCAGGACCGAAATCAAGCCCGACCCGAAGGCCGCTGTCAAACTCGTATCGAAGCGAGAACCCAGAAACGGGCCTGTACTGGTGGCCGCAGCCCCAAAGGCGGACCATTGAGTAACTCTACTGATAGCTTACATACTGTCTTCGACCAGGCATTCGCGGGTATCGACCGGACGCTGCAAGCGTTCACGCCGCGATTGACGCCGCGCGAGGTGGGCACGATCACGAGCGTCTCCACCGGCATTGCCAAAGTCTCGGGCCTGCCGGGCGTGGGATTTGATGAGCTCGTGAGGTTTCCCGTCGATCTGTTCGGCATCGCCTTCAACGTCGATTCGGACGAGATCGGCGTCGTGCTCCTTGGCGAATATCAGCACTTGCACGTAGGTGATGAGGTTGAGCGCACGGGTCGCGTGATGGACGTACCTGTGGGCGAGGGACTGATCGGCCGCGTCATCGATCCGATCGGCGGACCACTCGATGGCAAGGGGCCGGTTGTCTCCAGCCAGCGTTTGCCTATCGAGCGCCCCGCCAGGCCAATCATGGACCGCGCTCTCGTCTCGGTGCCTCTGCAAACCGGAATCATCGTCATCGATGCGCTGATTCCGATTGGCCGCGGCCAGCGCGAGCTGATCCTTGGCGACCGGCAAACCGGCAAGTCCGCCATCGCGATCGACACCATACTGAACCAGCGCGACCAGAATGTACTGTGCGTCTATTGCGCGATCGGACAGCGTGCGTCCGCCGTAGCCAAGGTTATCGCCAACCTGCGCAAAAAGGCGCATTGGATTACACGGTCGTCGTCGTGACCAAAGGCAACGACCCACCCGGGCTCACCTTCATCGCGCCCTACGCCGCGACCAGCATCGCGGAGCACTTCATGGAAGCGGGCCGCAACGTACTTATCGTCTACGATGACTTGACCCAGCACGCCCGCGCTTATCGCGAGATCTCGCTGCTGCTCCGCCGTCCACCAGGACGCGAGGCGTTTCCCGGCGATATCTTCTATATCCACTCGCGGCTACTGGAGCGTGCCACCCATCTTCGCGACGATCTCAAGGGCGGTTCGCTCACCGCCTTGCCAATCATCGAGACCGAGGCGCAAAACATCTCTGCGTACATTCCGACGAATCTCATCTCCATCACGGACGGCCAGATTTACCTGTCGCCGACCTTATTCGATCTGGGCGTACTGCCCGCGGTCGATGTTGGTAAGTCCGTCTCACGCGTTGGCGGCAAGGCACAGTGGGCGGCCTACCGAGCCGTGGCGGGCGATCTGAAGCTCGCTTATGCGCAGTTCACCGAACTGGAGTCCTTCGCCAAGTTCGGCACACGGCTTGATGAACACACCCGCAAGATCATCGACCATGGCCAGCGAATCCGGGCCATCCTCAAACAGCCGGAGCTCGAACCAGCGTCCGTCCCCGAACAGATCGTCATCCTCATGGCCTTGACCGGCGGTCTCCTCGACAGTGTGCCGATCAGTAAGGTGGGAGATGCCGAGCAATCGCTGAGAAAGGGGGTCGCGGACATGCCGACAGAAATTCGCCAGCGGTTTTCCTCGAATGAAAAGTTGCGCGACGAGGACCGCAAAGCGATTCTGCAACTTGTCGCCAGAGCAATCGCGCCCTTTCAACCAGAATCCGCTACCAACTCCGAGAAGAAGCCATGAGCGATACATTGGCAAGCCTGCGCCGCAAGATCGGCGGGGCGGGAGACCTGGAATCCGTTGTCCGCTCGATGAAGGCCCTGGCAGCCGCCAGCATCGGACAGTTTGAGAACTCGGTGCTTGCCCTGGCGGACTATGATCGCACCGTGGAACTGGGGCTGGGCGTATGCCTGAGGAGTCTGAGGACGAACGCGATCGAGCAAGCCGAACTGCCTGGCGCTGGCGCGAAGGTGGTTAGCGCCATCGTCTTCGGCTCGGACCAGGGACTCGTCGGCCAGTTCAATGATCTGCTGGCGGATTTTGTCGCCAAGGAACTCGAACTTGTTTCTGACGCAAAGAGAGTCTGGGCGGTGGGTGATCGCGTTCGAGCGCGGCTGGCCGATGCCGGTCTCCCGCCCTCGGGCGTTTTCAACGTTCCGACTTCCGTGAATGCCATCACCCCACTCGTCGGTCAGATTTTGGTTGAAAGTGAAGCACATCACCGCAAGGGAGACTCTGGTCAACTCTTCCTCTTCCACAATCGCCCCAAGGCCGGGGCGGCCTACGAACCTGTCAGTCAACGCCTGCTCCCCCTGGATGAAAAATGGCAAATCAGGCTGGCTCATCTTCCCTGGCCGACCAGGAACCTGCCCGAGGTCATCGGGGACCACGAACGGACGCTGGAGACGCTCGTGCGGGAGTATCTTTTCGTCTCTATTTACAGGGCCTGCGCCGAATCTTTGGCCGCAGAAAACGCGAGCCGCCTGGCCGCCATGCAGCGAGCCGAGAAAAACATCGACGACCTTCTGGGAACCCTGAATCAGACATTCCGACGCTTGCGCCAGACTTCCATTGATGAGGAATTATTCGACGTTCTATCCGGTTACGAATCTCTTTCCAAGGAAAACATTCGTTGATATGCATCGCTATGACCTCATCTCGTCACTATTTGCAGAATCAGCTATGTCTCAATCAAAACATCACGTTCATGACCTCAATGCTGGTTTCGGTTCCCAGACTCCTGGGTCCGGAAGTCCGGGACGTTCGACCATCCTGACCATTAACGGCGGATCATCGAGCCTCAAGTTCGCGCTCTTCGATCGCACCGATCCGTCAGCGCGGCTCCTGTCCGGACGGGTCGACCGGATCGGGCTCGAGCATGCCCGATGGGTCATGACCCAGGGCGGAGGCGGTCGCAAGGAGGATCGGCCGATCGATGCCCCGGACCAGAAGGCCGCCGTCCACCTGCTGATCGATTGGCTCCAGCGCGAAGTCGGGTTCGCGGAGATCGCCGGGGTCGGTCATCGCGTCGTTGATGGAGGGAGTCGCTACCATCAGCCCGAGCGGGTCACGGCCAATCTGATCGACGAATTGCGGAAGATTCGCTCGTACGACCCTGATCACATGCCGGGCGAGATCGAACTGATCGAGGCGTTCCGAAACCATGATCCAGACTTACCCCAGGTGGTGTGCTTCGACACCGCATTTCATCACGACATGCCCCGCGTCGCCCAGATTTTGCCGATCCCGCGGCGGTTCGAGGCTGCCGGGGTGCGGCGGTATGGCTTCCACGGCCTTTCGTACGCCTATCTGATGGAGGAGCTGGCCCGACTCGTCGGCCCAGAAGAAGCCCAGGGCCGTATCATCCTGGCACACCTTGGCGCCGGGGCGAGCCTCGCGGCAGTCCGCGGTGGCCAATCTGTCGACACGACCATGGGCTTCACACCGGCATCCGGATTGGTCATGGGTACGCGCACAGGTGACATCGATCCGGGGCTGGTCCGGTTCCTCGCGCGGGTCGAAGGAATGACGGCCGTCCAGTTCGACAGCCTCGTGAACCACAAGTCCGGCTTGCTGGGCGTCTCGGAAACCAGCTCCGACGTGCGCGATCTCCTGAAACGGGAGAAAGGCGATGTCCGCGCGGCCGAGGCGATCGAACTGTTCTGCTACCAGGCGAGAAAGTGGATCGGCGCGTTTGCCGCCGCGCTCGGCGGGCTGGACACACTCGTATTCTCCGCGGGGATCGGTGAGAACGCACCCGAGATCCGCCGCCGGATCTGCACTGGCCTGGAATTCCTCGGAATCTCCCTGGACGAAGGCCGCAACGCATCGAGCGATCTGCTGATCTCGACCGACCAGGGTCCGGTCAAGGTTCGGGTCATCCGCACAGACGAAGAGCTGATGATTGCCAGGGCCGCGGCTTGTCTCACGGCCCGGCCATCATGATTTTTACCATCAAGAATTCACACCAACGAGAAGTGATCAAGGAGCCAGACGATGTCGAAATTCACGGTCAAGCAGAGCCAACCCGAGCGGAGAAGACTCCGCACTGCCCCGCCCCCGACGATTCGGGCGTCGCAGTCGCCGGACAAGAAAGGTCCCCTCGACCTGGAACAGCTTCGCAAGATCCATGCCTACTGGCGGGCCGCGAATTACCTGTCGGTCGCCCAGATCTACCTCTGCGGAAACCCTTTGCTGCGGGAGCCGCTGAAGCTGAAGCACGTGAAGCAACTGCTGCTGGGACACTGGGGCACGACTCCCGGACAGAACTTCATCTACGCCCATCTGAACCGGGTCATCAAGGAGCATGACCTCAACATGATCTACATTTCCGGCCCCGGGCACGGCGCTCCGGCGGTCGTTGGCAACGTCTACCTCGAGGGCACCTACAGCGAGGTCTATCCCAACGTCAGCCAGGATGAGGCCGGGCTTCAGAAACTGTTCCAGCAGTTCTCCTTTCCCGGAGGCATCTCCAGTCACGTTTCGCCCCAAACACCGGGTTCGATTCATGAGGGAGGCGAGCTGGGGTATTCGATCAGCCATGCCTTCGGGGCCGCGTTTGACAATCCCGAGCTGATCGTCGCTTGTATCGTCGGCGACGGCGAGGCTGAGACCGGCCCACTGGCCACCGCATGGCATTCCAACAAATTCCTCGACCCGGTCAGCGACGGCGTGGTGCTGCCGATCTTGCACCTCAATGGCTATAAGATCTCCAACCCGACGGTGCTCGCGCGCATCACCCACGAGGAACTTGACCAGTTGTTCCGCGGCTACGGTTGGACGCCTTTCTTCGTCGAGGGAGAAGAACCGGCCGAGATGCACCAGACCATGGCCGCAACCCTCGATAAGGTGGTGGAGCAAATCCAGAAGATCCAGCACGAAGCCCGCACCCAGGGCGACGCCACACGCCCGCGCTGGCCGATGATCGTGCTCAGATCGCTCAAAGGCTGGACCGGACCGAAAATCATCGATGGGCTGCCGGTCGAGGGTACGTTCCGAGCGCACCAGGTGCCGCTCTCCGTGTCTTCAACGACTCCTCCCGAGCATCTCCAGCAGCTCGAGAGCTGGTTACGCAGCTACAAGCCGGAGGAACTCTTCGACAAGCAAGGTCGGCTCCTGTCCGAGCTGGCCGACCTGGCGCCAAAGGGCGACCGACGAATGGGCGCCAATCCCCATGCCAACGGTGGAAAACTTCTGCGCGAACTCCGCATGCCTGACTTCCGTAACTACGCCGTCAAAGTCCCAGCGCCTACCGCCGTCGTGGCCGGCAATGTGCATGTGCTGGGCCCATTCTTGCGGGACGTCATCAAGCTGAACGAGCATCCGCGCAACTTCCGCGTGTTCGGTCCTGACGAGACAATCTCCAATCGGCTCGAGGCCGTCTTTGAGGTTACCAATCGGCAGTGGGAAGCTGCGACCGAGGAGAACGATGAGTTCCTCGAGACCAGCGGAGACGTCATGGAGATGCTCAGCGAGCATCAATGCGAGGGCTGGCTGGAGGGGTACCTGCTGACAGGGCGGCACGGGCTTTTCAATAGTTACGAGGCGTTCATCCGTATCGTCGATTCGATGTTCACCCAGCACGCCAAGTGGCTGAAGATGTGTGCGGAACTGCCGTGGCGGAGGGATATCGCTTCACTGAACTACCTGCTGACTTCCCACGTCTGGCGGCAGGATCACAACGGCTTCACGCACCAGGATCCCGGCTTCATCGACCACGTCGTCAACAAGAAATCCGAGATGGTGCGCGTCTACCTGCCACCCGACGCCAACTGTCTGCTGTCGACCATGGATCATTGTCTGCGCAGCCTGAACTACATCAATGTCATGGTCTGCGGCAAGCACGATGCCCCCCAGTGGCTGACCACGGATGCCGCCGTCGCGCATTGCACGGAGGGGATCGGCATCTGGCAATGGGCCAGTAACGATCAGGGCGGTGAGCCGGACGTGGTGATGGCCTGTTGCGGCGACGTCCCCACACTGGAGACGCTGGCCGCCGTTTCCATTCTTCGTGAACACCTTCCCGATCTCAAGATCCGGGTGGTCAATGTCGTCGATCTCATGAAGCTGGAACCCGACACCGAGGGTCCGCACGGGATGAGCGACCTGGATTATGATTCGCTGTTCACGAAGGACAAACACATCATCTTTGCCTTCCACGGATACCCCTGGCTGATCCACCGGCTGACGTACCGCAGGGCCAATCGCAATCTGCACGTCCGAGGCTACAAGGAAGAGGGCACGATCACGACCGCCTTCGACATGACGGTCATGAATGACATGGATCGCTTCCACCTGGTAATGGACACGATCGATCGCCTTCCCCAGACGGGTACCAAGGGGACCTATCTCAAGCAACAGCTTCAAGACAAGCTGATCGAGCACAAGCGGTACATCGACAAGCACGGCGTGGACATGCCCGAGATCCAAGACTGGAAGTGGAGCACCCCTAAATGAACGCGCAAGAGTTGATAGATACCGCGAACACCCTGATCGCTGACGACAAGGGACTGCTGGCGATGGATGAGAGTGTTCCCACCTGCGACAAACGATTTGCCAGGTTGGGTATTCCCCAGACAGAGGAGGCCCGCCGAGCCTATCGAGAGCTGATTGTTACCACGCGCAGCCTCGGTGAGTTCATCAGTGGTGCAATCCTCTATGACGAGACGATCCGCCAGAAGAAGAAGGATGGCACTCCCTTCGTCAAAGTCATCGTCGATGCGGGAATCATTCCCGGCATCAAGGTTGACACCGGTGCCAAGGTCCTGGCCGGTCATCCCGGAGAAAGAATCACCGAAGGTCTGGACGGATTGCGAGCGCGCCTCAAAGAGTATTCTCAAATGGGTGCGCGCTTTGCCAAGTGGCGAGCGGTGATCGCCTTGGACACTGGCATTCCCAGTCGAGGCTGCATGGAGGCCAATGCACAGGCGCTGGCTCGCTATGCCGCATTGTGCCAGGAAGCCGGACTGGTCCCCGTCGTCGAGCCGGAAGTGCTCATGGACGGCGAGCATACCCTGGAGCGGTGCCGCGCTGTCACGGAGGAAGTGCTGCGGAACGTCTTCGACCAGCTCTATACACAGCGGGTGGCGCTGGAGGGAGTGATTCTGAAGCCCAACATGGTGCTTCCCGGATTGACCTGTTCCAGGCAACAAACGGTGGACGAGGTGGCCGACGCCACGGTGAACTGTCTTTTGCGAACCGTCCCCGCTGCCGTTCCGGGGATTGCGTTCTTGTCGGGCGGCCAACCGGGCGAACAGGCCTCGGCCCGATTGAATGCCATGAATGTTCGATTCAAGTCGCGACGGCCTTGGGCGCTGTCATTTTCATTCGGCCGCGCGCTCCAGCAACCGGCCTTGGAGATCTGGCGAGGCAAAGAAGGCAACGTTTTGGCGGCACAGCAAGCTCTTTATCATCGAGCCAGGTGCAACCGGGCGGCACGCCGCGGCGAATACAATGCCGCGATGGAAATGACTGCAAAACAATGCCCACCTACCGCCGGTTCTCCGGTTGGCAATCCACTGGATCAATTGCAATATACAGCTCCGGCGACGAAGTGATCGCCCGCGCCCGCATTCCCGATCTGCGACCGATACCATCCGAACGGCCGAATCAAGGAACACGCCATGGACGAATCGCTACCCGAGGTTTACCTGGCTCGCCACGGCGAGACGGCGTGGTCGCTGGAGGGCCGGCACACGGGAAGGACCGATATCCCCTTGACCGAGCGTGGCGAGGACAACGCGAGAAAGCTGCGAGCACGGCTCGAGGGGATCACGTTCAGCGAGGTCCTGGTCAGCCCGCTCCAGAGGGCGCGGCGGACTTGCGAGCTGGCAGGCTTCGCGGCCGTCGCCAAGATCGCTCCGGACCTCATCGAATGGGACTATGGCGATTATGAAGGCCGGCTCACCGCCGACGTCCGCCGCGAGCGGCCAGGCTGGTATCTCTTCCGGGACGGCTGCCCGGGTGGTGAGTCGCTCGCGGCCGTGGGAGCCCGTGCCGACCGTGTGATCGCCCGCTTACGGTTGGATGGAGGCCGCGTCCTCCTTTTCGGTCACGGCCAGTTCTTCCGAATCCTCGGCGCACACTGGACTGGTCTGACCACGGAGGACGCCAGGCACTTCGTGCTCAGTACTGCATCACTGAGTATCCTGGGCTACGAGCATGCCCTGAAGGACCCGGCCATCCTGCTCTGGAACGATGACCACCACGCAAATCCTGCCGCGTGAGTCAATTTCCTCCTTGGAGCTTGAATCAATGAGAGATCATCAAAAAGGGTGGCATCACAGGGACCGCCATGCGAATCCCTCGGAAGGGGAAAACCGCGCCGCGTGGAGACGGGTTCACAAGGACTGGCGTCTCTGGGTCATCGTGGGCCTGATGCTGCTGGGGATTTTGACCTACGTGATGACCATGGATGAAGCAGTTCAACCCGGTGGAAAGGTGCAGGAACCCGTCCCGGCAACCCCCGGTTTGTGAGCCGGCGAATGGATGTCGGCCCGACGGGATGCAAAACTTGAATCAGGAGCGTACGTTCGAATCGTTCGGCCGGGCGGTGGTCTTCCGAGCTCTGCGAACGGAGCGCGGAGATCGCCATGGGGTTTTTCTTTTCCTTAAATCTCCAGCGGTCCGAGTGCCTCGCGGCCGGCAAGTTCACGGAGCTTGGCCTCCGCGTGCGCCTCGATCTGGCGAACGCGTTCCTTGTTGATCCCCAGCTCCTGGCCGATCTGGCTAGCTGGGCGAGCACGGTCGTTCTTCCCATTCAAGCTGAACCAGCACAGCAGGTGAGCGGCCAGGCAGAGATCTCTTTCGCGACCCTTGATTTTAGGATTGTCATGTGAGAAACTACAAGAATGCGCTTGCTTCGTTGGGTTCGAGGTAGGACAATGACTCTGGAATGGAAGGCTTGCATGAGCGAGCAACTTCCATAAAAATATGAGCGGGGGTCGTCGGACGACTAGATGAGGGGCAACCCGGCTTTGCCGGGGGGCCCGTTGACGAGTAAGCCGGCGTGGTCGAATACCTCAGGGTGTTGGACCACGCCGTTTTTTTTTCGGTGCAGCGAACCGGTCAAAACCCTGCGGCGTCGCCGCACAAAAGATGCTCCGCAAAAAAGACTAACAGGAGATTGAGATTCGGTCTGGCGAACCGCCTCGCCGGACAACCATTCTTAGGAGGTTTTGTCATGTGGCTAGTCGAGATCGCGATGGGTTTGGGGATCGCCCTGGCACTGGTCGCCGTGTACCTGTTGAGCTGCATTCGCGTCCTGAACGAGTACGAGCGAGGGGTTGTCTTCCGCCTGGGCCGAGCCATGACCAAGCCCAAGGGACCGGGACTGATCCTGGTCTTCTGGCCGGTCGATCGCATGACGCGAGTGGACCTGCGGACCATCACGAGAGTTATCGAGCCTCAAGATGTCATCACTCGGGACAATGTCTCGGTCCGCGTCAATGCCGTGCTCTATTTCCGGGTCGTGGATCCAATGCGATCCGTTCTGGAGGTGGCCGACTTCTTGTTCGCCACTTCCCAGGTGGCGTTGACTACCTTGCGCAGCACGCTCGGGCAGGCAGAACTCGATGACCTCTTGACGGAGCGGGATAAAGTGAACCACCGCTTGCAAGAAATCATTGACGGGCACACCGAGCCGTGGGGGGTAAAAGTCTCGGTCGTGGAAGTCAAGGACATGGATCTCCCCGAGCCGATGAAGCGGTCCATGGCCCGCCAGGCCGAGGCCGAACGCGAACGGCGCGCGAAGGTCATCAACGCCGAGGGGGAGTTCCAGGCTGCCGATAAACTCCGTCAAGCCGCGCAGATCATGACTCCCTATCCCATGGCGATGCAGATGCGCTACCTCCAGGCTCTCGCGGACGTGGCCTCGGATCAGAATTCCACGATCATCTTCCCCTTGCCGCTCGAACTGCTGGGGGCCTTCCTGAAGCGTGGAGGCGACGGCGCGAATACTCTGGTTCACGGGCGCCCCGAGGACGCATTCCCGAATGTGAAGGATCCGGGCCAATCCGAGGAGATCGCCGGTGTGGGAACGACTCCTTTAACTGCGAAGGGAAACGGCCGGTAGCATGCTCGTACCCGCTGCCTCACGTCGGTGACCGCCGGCTGTGCAAACCTCTAGACTGCGGAGCCAAGGAACGCCCGTTGTCTTATAACATTGCGACAGGATTATCATAACAACAAACGGTGTGGCCCATGAACCCGACCGTCTTCGCCATGCGGCACCCGATCACTACCCTGACGCTGGTCGTGGCCCTGATCAGCGGGGGCGAGCTGGCCTACGACAGAATGCGGGTGGACATCTTCCCCTCGCTGAACGTACCGAAGATCTACGTGTTCCTCGATTACGTTGGCATGAGCCCCGGTCAGATGGAGGGGTTCATCGTCAACGGGATCGAGCTTTATTTTCAGTATGTCGATGGGATCAAGGACATCAATTCGCGGAATATCCAGCAGGTCTCCCTGTGCGAGCTCTCGTTCTACCCCGGCACTGACATGGGCCAGGCGATGGCCCAAGTCGTGGCAATGTCCGACCGCGCCATGTCGTGGATGCCCAAGGGGACAATGCCGCCGATGATCATGCGGATGGACGCGGGCAGCGTCCCGGTCGGCTACCTCGTGCTGGAGAGCAAGGATGCCTCGCTCGGGCAACTGGGAGACTGGCGCAGAACCTCATCCGGCCGCAGGTTCAGAAGAACGTTCCCGGCACGGTCGCTGTCTCCCCCTTCGGCCCGAACATGCGGTCGATCATCATCCGCGTCGATCCCCATAAGCTCCGCGAAAACAATCTGACCCCGGAGAATGTTGTCGACGCCCTGGCGAAGGGGAATACCATCGTCCCGGCGGGCAACGTCTACATCCAGGACTCGATGCCGATCGTCGCCAACAACGCGACGGTGGTCGACATCCAGCGCCTGGGTACGATCCCCCTTAAACTGGGGCGGAACGTCTACCTCCGCGATGTGGCAACCATCCAGGATGATACCGACATCACTTACGGCTTCGCGCTGGTCAACGGCAAGAAGGCGGTCTATCTGCCGGTCATCAAGACGGCAACAGGGTCGACGTTGTCCGTCGTGGCCGACACCCGCAAGTCGATGAAGCTCTTCAGCAGTGTCATCCCCAAGGAATACAGGGACAACGTCAAGATCAGCTTCGAGTTCGACGAGTCGCCCACCGTGCTGGCGGCTGTCGAGAGCGTGGCCACCGAGGGTCTTATCGGGGCCGGCCTGACCGGACTGATGATCTTCCTGTTCCTCCGCGACCTGAGGAGCGTGGTCGTCGTCGTGGTCATCATCCCGCTCGCCCTGCTCGGATCGTTGGTCGGGCTCTGGCTGACGGGCAATACGATCAACATCATGTCGCTGGGCGGTATGGCGCTGTCGATGGGGATCCTCGTCGATATGTCGACAGTGACGATCGAGAACGTGCACGTACAGATGGATCAAGAGCCAAAGATCGCCACGGCAGTACTGCGTGCAAGCTACGCTACAGCCGTGCCGATCCTGCTGGCACTACTGTGTATCCTGTGTGTATTCGTGCCTGCGTTCATCATGCAAGACCCGCTCCGGGCTCTCTTCATGCCGCTGACCCTGGCCGTCGGCTTCGCCATGATCTCGTCGTATCTGTTATCGATCATGTGCTTGCCCATATTGTGCGTATACATGCTCAAGCAAAAGATGCATGACAGAAAGAAGCGCGGGCTGTTCGACCGGTTGCTCGAGTCGTATGCTCACGCCGTGGAATGGTTGGTGCGCCTGCGCTGGTGGGTGGTGCCGGGCTATCTCGCGGTATGTGGCCTGATCCTCTGGGTGGTGGGGATGCGGGTCGGCACCGAGCTGTTCCCACAAGTGGATTCGGGCGAGTTCGTGCTCCGGTTCCGGCCTCCGCCCGGCTCGAACTTCGACCTGACGCGGCAGATGGCGGTGAAGTGCCTCGACGAGATCAAGAGCGAGGCGAAGACCAAGAACATCAAGATCACGATGGGCTTCGTCGGCCAGGTCGCCCCGAACTTCGGCATCGATAACATGATTCTCTTCATGCGGGGGCCGGATGACGGCCAGTTGCGGGTCGCCCTCCGCGACGACAGCGGCATCAAGCTCGACGCGTTTCGCGAGCGGCTCCGCAAGGTCCTTCCCGAGCGGGTCATCCCCTGGATGGTGAAACGGCTGGAACAGGGCGGACTGTCCCACGAGGAGGCGGAGCAGCAAGCCAAGCTGTCGAGCTTTGGCTTCGAGCCGGGCGACATGGTGACCAGGGTCATGAGCTTCGGCTCGCCGACGCCGATCGCGGTCCAGCTCATCGGTACCGACCTGGACGATGTCCGGATGCATGCCGAGAAGATTGCCGGCACGATGAAGCGCATCCGCTTCCTCCGCGATGTCCAGTTCGAGCAGACGCTCGACTACCCCTCCATCGAGGTCGATATCGACCGCGAGAAGGCGGGCCTTAGCGACGCCACGGTCCAGGATGTGCGCAAGGCGCTCATCATGGCGACGGCGTCGACCCGTTTCACCGACCTTAATTACTGGATCGATGGCAGCACCGGCTTCGACTACCTGGTCCAAGTACAGATACCGCCAACCAGGATGGTCAAGGCCGAAGACATCGGGAGCTTGCCGATCGCGACGGTGAACCCCCTGGTCAACCTGATGGTCCGCGACGTGGCGACGGTCCGCCGGGGTGTGCGGCCTGGCCAGTACGACCGCGACATGTCGCAGCGCTATCTGACCCTGACCGCGAACGTGGAAGGTGAAGACATGGGCCGGGCCGCGCGCCAGGTTGCCCGGGCGATCACAGCGGCCGGGAAGCCGCCCGAAGGCGTCCGGGTGGAGCTCATCGGCCAGGTTCCGCCGATGAATGAGATGTTCAAGACGCTCGGCATTGGACTGGCCGTCGCAGTATTCGTGATCCTCTTGCTCCTGACGGCCTTTTTCCAGTCGCCGAGCCTGGGACTGATCTCGATCGGCGCCGTGCCGGGAGTGCTCGCGGGCATCGCGATCATCCTCTATTTCACCAACACCTCGCTGAACATCGAGTCGTTCATGGGCTCGATCATGAGCCTTGGCGTCTCCGTGTCGAACTCGGTGCTGCTCGTCGCGTTCATGAACGACCACTGGAAGGCGGGCAAGCCCTCGACGGAGGCAGCGATCGCCGGCGCGGGACCGTCTGCGGGCGATCCTCATGACTGCCTGCGCGATGACCATCGGCATGGTGCCCATGGCACTTGCACTCGAACGAGGCAGCGGGATGCAGGCCCCGCTCGGCCGCGCGGTGATCGGCGGGCTGGTGATGTCGACGGTGGCCACACTGCTGGTGGTCCCCTCGATCTTCGCGGTCGTGATCGGTCGGAAGGCGGCGCACTCGCCATCGATATGCCCGGATGACCCCGAGAGCTCGCATTTCGACCCGAAGGCCTTCGCCAGCGAGGAGAAGTCCGACGAAAGGGCCCTTCCCCAACTGGGCCCGCCTGTCCCATCTCAACCGCAACTCAACTGTCCCATCCACACCCCGGACGGCGTTTACGCGGGGCCCGGACACGCCGCCTCCCCGAAAGCCCCCTTGCCTGGAGGTCCCTGATGCGTCGTACTCTCAGTCCCTCTGTTCCGGAACGTTCCCCGGGCTGCCGCTGGTTCGTGTTCTGGCTCTTGGCCGTCCTCGTCGCGCCCGGTTGCCACAACGAGCCCGAGACCGACTACGCGAGCGCCTCGGAGCCCCCGACCGTACGGTTGATCCACCCATCGGTGCGGAACATCGTCCGGGTCGTCGGTCAGCCGAGCTTCATCGAAAGTTACGAGCGCACCTCGATTTACCCAAAGGTGACGGGCTTTATTGAGAAGTGGATCGTGGACATCGGCGACAAGGTGAAGAAGGGGGAAATACTCGCCACGCTCTTCGTACCCGAGACGGTTGAGGATTTCGGGACGAAGAAGGCGACCGTGGAGCTAGATAAGGAACGAATCGAGCTGGCCCTGAAGCTGGTGAAGGTGGCCGAGGCCGACGTCAAGGCGGCCGAAGCGAGCCTCGCCGAGGCCAGGGCGATCCTGGGCAAGTACCAGGCCGAGGTCGACCGCTGGGACACCGAGATCAAGCGCCTGACGATCGAGGTCGAACGGGGCGTGGTCGACCGCCAGATTCTCCTCGAGTCGACCAACGAGTGGAAGTCGGGCCTCGCGTCGCGGAACGCGGCGAAGGCGACCATCATGAAGGCGGAGGCGGAGCTGCTCTCCAAGGAGGCAACGCTCGCGAAGGCGACGGTTGACGTCTCGGTCGCCCGCGCCGACTTGATCGTCGCCACGAGCGAGGCGAGGCGGCTGGAGGCATGGGTAGGCTATCTCACGCTGACCGCGCCCTTCGACGGCGTGATCGTGGCCCGCAACGCCAACACTTTTGACTTTGTCCAGCCATCCACAGGCGACCCGACGGCGATGTCGCGGTCCCCTTACCAGTCACCCGGCGGAACCGCCGCGCCAATCTACGTTGTCGACCGCATGGACAAGGTCCGAATCTTCGTCGACATTCCCGCGGAGGACGCCAACTACGTCCATGTCGGGACGAAGGCGACCGTGCTGGCCAAGGATTACCGCGACGAGGCGATTCCCGGCACCGTCACTCGCACGTCCTGGGCGTTGAACGTCAAGAGCCGCACGCTCCGTGCCGAGATTGACCTGCCAAACCCCCGCAGTCAGATCCTACCGGGGATGTACGCCTACGCCGAAGTGATCGTCGAGCGCCCCGGAGTACGTGCTCTGCCGCTGGCCGCCCTCGCCTATCGCGGCGGCCAGGCGTCCTACTGGAGGTACGACAACGGCAAGGCGGTGCGAACCGAAATCGAGACGGGCGTCAGTGACGGTAAATGGATCGAAGTCACAAACCATCGCGCACCGGCCTCCCGGACGGGGCACGCCGGCACGGAATCCTGGACATCGATCGACGGCTCGGAACAGGTGATCCTCGGCGACCTGTCAATCCTCACCGAAGGAGCCGCCGTACAGACAGGGCCAGCGATCACCTCGGTTACCCCGGACCTGATCGAGCGGGACCATGGCGATCATGAAGTACGGCTCACCTCCAAGGTCCGAGTTGAGCGCCCAGGCTGGTAACTCTTCCGCGACGGCTGCCCGGGTGGCGAGTTGCTCGCGGCCGAGAGTGCTTGTGCCGACCGTGTGATCGACTGCCTGAGGACCCTTCTTCTCGAAGTCGATCCGGCCTGCGGACGGCGAGATCAAGATCTCATACCGGGCTCTTCGAAGCGGACTCGTGGCAGCTCCTGGACGGCCTTTCGCAGCGACTGCTCCCACCGGGTCTGGATCGCCAGGAGATCCGGATCATGGGCGTTGAACCGCCGCTGGTGGGTGATCCGCAATTCGTCGCGGGCGTAGACCAAGAGGTCGAGTGGCGGGCCGACCGCAACGTTCGATCGCATCGTCGAATCAAGTGAAATCAGGGCATACCGCGCAGCGTCCTCCAGAGACGTGGTCGCGTAACGGACTCCACGTTCGAGGATGGGGCGGCCATACTTGGACTCGCCGATCTGGAGAAACGGGGCGTCCTCCGTCGCGCGCAGGGGGTTGCCTTGCGGGTAGATGAGATAGAGGTCGTGCGCTTGCCCGCGTATCTGCCCACCCACGAGCAGGTGGACGTTGAACCGGAAATTGTGTTTATTCAAGTCCGGCTGGTCCATGTCTGCGACCGTCCGCACCTGCTCGCCCACGACCCGGACGGCGTCGTACATGGACGAGGCAGAGGCAAGGCCCTTGCCCTGCGCAAAGTCGCGGCGCAACAGCGTGAGGATCGACTGCGAACAAGAGAGGTTGCCGCTGGTAAGGAGAATGAAGACGCGCTCCCCCGGATCGACGATCGTGTGCATCTTCTGGCAGACGTTGACCTCGTCGAGACTGGCGTTCGATCGAGAGTCAGAGGCCATCACAAGCCCCTCGCGCATGAAGATGCCCAAGCAATACGTCATTTTCCACTCCGTTCCCAATAACTGGATCCTGGCCATCTCTCAAGATCATTGTAGAAATCTTCACCTAGATTTCTATAGCCAAAATAATCAATAACCGTTAGCATGACAATTGCTTTCTGTAACGAACAACAAGGTCTGACTCTCGTTCCGCCCCTAATACTGGTATAGCACCTGCACCACGTCAAAAGACCTATCGAGCTTGACCCGCGAGAGTGAATCCCGGCGTTGTGCAATACTCCCGAAGAGGACAACACCCTTGCTGATTTCCGTCCGGGCCAGCGCTGCCTACGAGTTGCCCGAACAGACGTTCCTCTTGCTGATGGTTGAGCCACCGCTCGTGGGGCTTTCCCACCGAGTCGAACAGGAGCGACTGACAACAACGCCAACGCCATTCCACGAACTCGTGAAGGACGTTTACGATAACCCCCAGCGCCGGATCATTGCCCCCAAGGGATCGTTTTCGTTTGAGTTTAATGCAACGATCGAGACTGCTCCTAACTCTGCCCTCAGCGATGATGCCGTCGAACAACCCCTTCGTGAGATCCCCGCCGAGTTGCTGGTCTTCACCTTGCCGTCCCGCTACTGTCAGTCCGACCTCCTTGCCCGGATGGCGCGCGGCGAGTTCGGTCAACTCCCGTCCGGTGGCAGTCGAGTCCGGACAATTGCTGACTGGGTTCGCAATCATGTCGAATACCACTACGGGACGACTGATGCCAAGACATCGGCGTTTGATACAGCGACGGAGCGGGTTGGCGTCTGCCGCGACTTCGCGCATCTGGTCATTGCCTTCTGCCGGGCGCTTGGCATCCCAGCCCGCTATGCCTCGTGCTATGCGCCAGGGCTAGAGCCGCCCGATTTTCATAGCGTTGCACAGGTCTACCTGAGCGGGGCATGGCACAACGTCGATGCGACTCTCGAGGCGATCCGACCCGCGCTGATCCCAATCGCGGTCGGTCGAGACGCTGCCGACGTGGCCATGACGACCTTGTGGGGAACGGGAAAGCTACGCGAGCAGACTGTCGAGGTCCACACGATCTCGGGATGAGGAGTTTATTCTGCGTCGCGATCACATCGGCTTCTCTCGATCCTTGCAGAGGAGATTCAGTGCAAGCTCCACAACTACGGCCGGACTGGCGTTCATACGACCAGGGTCAATCGACGTGTGACTTCCTGAGGAGCGTTGCCACGATTGCACACAGTGGCTGGTCGCGCCTTGTGCCATGACGGAACCTCCCGGCCTAATTGGTTATAAGTCCTTCACTCCAGGATTCTAGCGGCTAAAAAAAATCAATATGTTTCAGTATCGCGGCAGGTGCTTCACGCAATCCTGCGCCGAGGGTGCCGGTCCCGAGGGCCTGACACTATCGAGCGCGGGTCACTCCTCGCGCGATTCAAGGGATCACTGGATTCGAGAGTTTCACCAACTCGCAGCAGTGATATCCACGCGTTCTGACTGTCCCTGATCGGTGATGATCTGAGGATTCACACTGCTCACCACCTCATCCGACCAAACCAGGCTGCCAGCACGAGTACAATCAGTACGCTGGAGATCAGCGGTTTCCAACCATCTCCCAAGAGCATCAGAATGAACCCGCTGAGCAATATCAGACAGCAGATCTTCAAGAACTTCGAGTAGATTTCGTAGTCGATGGTTGTGCCTCCATTTGATAAGGACCGGAACCAATGAAAGGCCCGGACTGCCTGCCCCGGAAGGTGGAGCCGAGCTTTCGCGAAAGGTGCCCGCAGCCGACTCGACCGCGGGTATGGGATGACCGAGCCGCCTGAGCAGACCAGCTCGTCGTGGTCTCTCAGGCTGGCTCGATCAGCTCCTTGCGGAGTTCCTGAGCAGGTCGATCAGATCGCTGGCCTGCTTGACGGTGAGATCTTCCAGTCGCGGGGCATCGAACTTGTGACGCAGCAATCCTTCCAGGTCGGCATCCTGGCTACGCGCGATCGCCCGGATCGCCTTGACCTGATTCGGCGTGGCGGGCTTGCGGCCACGTTCCCGTGCTTCCTGGAACCGCCTGGACTGGCCGTTACGACTTTCTTCCAGGTGGCCATTTGTGGGAGCTTTGCGCCCCGATGTCCAGGAAGGCGCCTCGGTCTTGTTGCTGGAGAGCGACTGAAGCCGTGCCAGCTCGTCGTGGACGGACTGGTGCGCGGCAACGTAGGCCCCCCGAATCTGGGCATGAAACGCCTCGAGGTCGCGCTCCAGCAGCGAACTTTCGAGCTCGAGCTCCAGGTTGCAGCTCGCACCGACCGAGCCGTAATCCGGCAGGCTGAGCTTACGCGAAACGCCGACGTTCAGCTTCATGGGCATGATGCTTTTCTCCTTCAGAGGTGTGGATGCTGGTGGTAGCCGGGACAGGTCCAGTCGATCACTCGGCGGTTTCGGTCAGCCGGAGTTGCCGGATGGACCGCAAAGTCTCGTGCAGGAGACGTGATTGCTTGCGATGCCGGCGCAGGCCGGTGATCAGGTGGCTCAGCGTCGTTTTGGCCTCGGCAAGCGTCGTGTGCAGCGCCTCGGCATCCTGGATCAGCGTGGCCAGGCTCGATCCGTTACCGTCGCTGGCTGCGTGGCCGTTGTCACTGGCCTGCGTAACTGGCTGCTGGGCATTGATTCTGGCTTGGTCGCTCATGGTGCTCCTCGGGGTCTCTGGTCTGGTAAGGTCCTGGCTGGCCGTGCAGGTGGCAGCCGAAGCTGCGATGCGGATCACGTTGTCAGTAAGCTCGATGGCCGCATCGCTGCTGAGCGGCTGCCACGCGTAGATCTGATGGTCCTTCCGGCAGACGACCGGGGTCTCGAGACCGGAGATGCCGATCTCGCTGAAGCCGAGCTGGATCGCCCGGTTCAGAAATTCGCGATTGCTGCTCATCCGGATCGGTGGCCCGGAGTAACTGGAGCGGTCAAGCACCAGCTCGGTGACCTGTGGCTGGCCGTCACCCCTGGCCCTGATCGCCACCTTGCCGTTCAGGTCAATCGTCGCCGGACTGTTCAGCTCCTCACAGCCGGGCAGCCGAGCGAGGGCGGTTTCGAGGAACCGGGCGTCGTCGGGATCAAGCCGGATCCGCGTGGTCTCAGCCTGGATGTCTGGAATGGCATCCTCGACACGTGGAAAGCGGCCGCCCGTCTGGATCTCGTCATAGGTGGTCCAGGGTCCGATCCGCAGGACGACGTGGGTGTCCGTCTTGCTGATCTGGATTGCCTGGTCGCGGGCAAGAGCCTTGCAGGCGAAGATCGTGGAACCACGGATCAGCAGATCGCCATCCCATGGCAGGCCGAAGCCCGACCAGACGAGGAGCTGGCTGCCGTCGGTGGCGACGATCTGGTGCACGTTGCCCCGCAGCTGGATGCAATCCAGAGCATACCGGTGCTCTCACCGGTGCAGGTTGCCGAGGCTTCGGCCAGGGCCGTCAGCACATCGGCAGGGATGCTCGTCCATGCCGTCGGGGTCTCAGGAAACGGCGCGAGCTTGCCGAAAGGCGCGACCGGGTACTCGCGGGTCTGAGGTATCCCGCGATCTTGCCAGCGCACGCTGATCCTGTCCGGCTCCACAGATTCGATAACGACCGCGCTCTCGTCGCGTCCCTCGACGTCCGCAAGAGCTTCCAGCGGAACGGGAATGGAATCAAGTTGCCGCATTCTGGCTGGTGCGACGTACGCGACCGCCAGCTCGTGGTAGCGAAACTGCGCTCGCAGGTGCTGGCCCTCGGCCTCCAGCACCAGCGGCGGGATCAGGCCCTTGTGGCTGATGCCCAGGACGGAACGGCGAAAGACGGCGCGGAGCCGTCTCGCCGCATGACGGGTGATTGTGATCACGTTTCTGTGTCCTTGTGAGAGGAAAAGGCCCATCCCGGCGCGGCTCACTCCCGGCCGGTGCGCGCACCGCGAGCGGGCAGCGCAGGAGATGAGCCGGGTTGGATTCACGGGCTGAAAATCGGTTGGTGATGGAAGGGTGAGAGAAAAGGCTCAGGCAGGCCCGGCAAGCCAGTTGGCCTCCAGCCATGCCCGTTCGGCTGCGAGAGCCTGGCTGCGCTGGCGGAACGGACCGAGGACCGGACCGGCCACCGGCGTCAGATCCGCGATCCAGCGACCCTGCTCATCGGGCTCGACATGACTGGCCCGCATGATCATGGCCCGACCAAGAACACCCAGGTCGATCTCCTCGGCGTAAACAGCTCGGATGGTTCCATCGGGAAGAACAACCAGGTCCATCAGCCCTCCCCACCTGCGGCTGCATTGCGCAGGATCCTTCGCCGGGGCCGCTCGATCAGCATCGCGTCCAGCGTGGTCCGGACCTGTGCCAGCTGCGTGGTGACCTCCTGGCGAATCGACTGGCTGTCCCGGAGATCCTGTGCCGCGACACCGCGCACGGCTCGCTGCGCTTGCGTGACCAGGTCGTCCAGCTGCTGGTTGCTGCGGACATTCAGCGAGCGAAATCGCTCGAAGAATGCGTAGAGGTTATCGACCGCCGAGTCGCGGAAGACCTTCGGCGTGCCATCCTCGTTGGTGCCCGAGATCCGTTCGGTCAGGTGCGTGACCAACTTGGCGAACTCGTCGAGAAAGGCCTGCTCTGCGAGCTGAACCGCTTCCTCGAAGCGTGTTCTCACTCGCTCCTGCTCCTGCCGGTAAAGGTCCGGTGAGAGCCCGATCAGGTAGTCGGGCGGCTCGATGTTCGGGTAGTCCCAGGAGACACCGAACAGACCGACCAGGGTTGCCGGGTAATCAGCCGGATTGAACAAGGAACCAAGTCGCTGAGCAGCCGCCTGCTTCAGCTCCTCGAAGCATCGGTCGAGCGTTTTGACGGCTTCATCCAGCTCGACTTTGAAGTCAGCCATCTGCTGGTCAAACCCCTCGACCTGATCGTGCCTGATCAGCCGGACGCCGGGTTCGGGGAACGGCATCGTCAGACCACGCCAGTAATCGGTGATCTTGGTCCGGATCGCCGTGACGGCCCGGAACGCGCTGTGCTTCGTGTCGAGCAGCTTCTTGCCAGAGGAAAGGAACTGGCCCTCTGCGTCGAACGGCTCGGCCGCCTGGGCCTTCTGCTCGGCCGTCAAGGCCTTCTTGGTGCCGAACCACGTGAACTGGACCCGGCAGGCGGCCATCGAGTTGCGGAGCCGGTCAGCCGGAGTGGAGTGATCCGTACCGGTGCGGCCATTGGTTGATCGGGATTCAGTGCGGTCAATCAGGGTGCTCATGAAACCTCCAGAAAAGGAAAAGGCGGACACTGAGTCCGCCCTCGAATACGGTCCATACCTCTCGGCACGCGGGCCGGGAATCAACTATCCGGCTCTCGCATGAGGATCACCAAGGACTGATGGTCCTGAGCCGTCAGGTCCTGTAGCATCGGCTTGATCTGGTTCATGCGGTAGTGGCTCAAAGCGGTTGCGCCAGCTTCGGATGTCGGTGCGATCACGAGTTCGCAGGGCTCGTTCTCGTACTCAGCGGTCAGGACGGCCGCTTCGAGCGCGTAAGGGCCCAGCGACTCGAGCAGTTCGTCGAGCACCAGCACGCCACCCGCGGCAAATTCGCCCGCCCCTTCGATGGTGAACTCTTCGAACTCGGAATCCTGTGGTGCCAGGCGAACCGCGAAGTCGCGATCACAGTGCGCTAGGATCCTCGCGGCGATTGCGCAAACCTCCGGGCATCTTCGGACCTGGACACTGCCGCTTATCGCGTACCAGGCTGACATCTCTGATCTCCTCCGTTGCTCTCCCCGCGTTGGTCTCGGGATACATGTTTAGCACTTGGGATTCGCCGCGTGCGTGTCCGCAGGTGTGGTGGACGCGTCCGCACAAGCGACAACGACTGCGGAGTTGTTACTGGCTGGGATCGAAGAATGCGATGGCGAAAGCCTCAAGCTTTGGTTGATATTCGTCCGCGAGAATGGAACGCCGGCTCATGCAACATCCCTCGCTATCTGGACGACCTCGCCTCCAGGGTCGATCACGATCAATCGTCTACCCTCGTCGTCAGGATCGACCCTGGGTCGCTTCTTCGACATGGTCCTCCTCTTGTTCAAGCTCGGTGAGCCAGTGGTCAATGTCCTCGGAATTGATCTCTGTCGTCCGCAGCTCGACGTCCGTGTGCTTGACGTAGCAGATCCATCGCAGGTCGACGATGTCGGAAGCATCGCCGCGCCGCGACATCACGAGCTGATCGCACTCGGTACGCATGTTCCCGGTGCTGGGGAGCGTCTCCGCAGGGACCACGAGCGCGTTGACTTCCTGAGCTTCGAGCCTGTCCAGGCCCTCACACAGAGACCCGTCACAGGGACTTCCCTCGCCAGGTTCGGCGTCGTACGAGAGCCTCGCGAGCTTGTCGCGATCGGACTGGTTGTCATACTCCTCGCTCTTGCCCGTCTCGTACCACTGTGGCAGGTAGTGAAACTCGTAGGTATCGTAGAGGTCCGGGTAGACCTCCCTGGCCTTGCGATAGCAGCTGGCACGACCCGGAAGGTGTCCCAGAGTCTGTCGATCGAACGGAATCGACACGAAGACACGTCCATCGATCGCGTCGCTGCAATTGCTGCTGACCCCCAGCAGGATGCTTCGCTCGGACAAGATCTCCCCCCTTTCTTGAAATCTGAGTGACAACGGCCGGTAAGATCCGCCCTCGATGATTCGAGTTCTTTCTCACCCGCGCTTGCTGCCTTGGTAGCCGGACGGTCACCCGTGGAGTCTATTGCCTATCGCGAATCGCAACGGCTCCATCTCTCTGGTTGAACCATCTGGTACCCATCGGCTGCTGTCAGTCGTGGACCAGACGGTAGCCCAAGGCGTCGAAGGCGTCGCGGAGCTCATCCTCGGAAGGGTAGCCGCCCCGGTCGTCATGGTTCTCGACGCTGCCAGGCCGATTGTCCGAGAGCCACGAATAGGCGTCGTTCTCCCAGGCGTCCGGGAGTTCGTACTGGCTCTTCAGCCGCCAGGCTGCGTCGACAAGGTTGTCGAGGGTCGCATCGTGTTCCCGCTCGCAGTAGTCGCTCTCGTCGAGGATGGGGTACTCGGCCAGCCGCTCCGAGAGATCATGGTAAGTGCGGAAGGCGTCCGTGATCCCACCGTCACGGTAGACGCGGATGCTGAAGCCATCCACGTGACCGACCGCCCAGTGCGAGTGACTCTCGAAAACGACATCCGGATTCTCGGCCACGCCGAAGGGCCGAAGCAAGTCCGCGATGACAGCTGCGTTGGACTGGGCCAGCAGTCCGCTGTCCCGGTTGTGCGTATAGACGATGGCCCAGCTGTCCGGGTCGTCGAGCTGCAGCAACCGATCCCAGCAAAAACACGAGAAGCGCTTCCAGTTGCCGACCGCATTTCTTGCGGCGTCCTCAAGATTCATTTCGCAGATCGCTGCCATGGGGTTTCTCCATCGTCAGTGGTTGTCACACACTCCTTCCCGCCATGTGCGCCGTTGAGCCGTGAAGTCGATCAAGCCCAGAGCGTGGGAGGGTCAAACTGGCTCGGGGCCTCCAGACAGATCATTCTCCCTTGCTGCCATGAGGGTGGAGGATTGACCTGTCCGAGGTGCCGTTCGCCGCAAAGTGCACAAACCATCAAGAGTTCGCAACTTCTTTTCCTCGTGGCCCAGCGCTCGAAGGACCAGCCTCGGGCTAGCCCATGTTTGGGGTGAGATCGCCTTCCGCGCGACTGCTGCCACGCATAATTCCTCTATTTTCCAGGGGTTGGCGAGCGGCATACCCGTTTTTTTCCGAAAAGTGTAGTGACAATATCGACGCGATTACTTCGGAATTTACCTTGATTTCGCCTTGAAATCGGCGCGTTCCGTCGTGATACTTCACGACATGTACCTGAGAACCATAAAAGTCCGGTCGTCCAGCGGTGCGCTGAACGAGTACGTCCGCGTCGTCGAAGCCTATCGCGACAACGGTAAGGTCAAGCAACACACCGTGGCCGATCTGGGACGCAAGGACCTGCTTGCGGAATTGTTTCCCAAGCTAAAACGCTTGCTCGGTCAAGATGTCGAGTCGGAGTCCGCTGGGGACGAGGATCTCGACATCCTGGACGCTTCCACCTGGGGGCCGGTCCTCGCCGTCCGGGCCTTGTTCGACCAACTCGGGCTCTGGACCATCCTCGACGAATCACTCGGCAAAGCCAAAGGCGTGCCGTTTACTGACCGGGCCTTCGTGCTCATTGCCAATCGCCTGATTCACCCCGCCAGCGAACACGGCTTGGCGGGGTGGCTGGAGACCGACTTCGTCTGTGATCGCCAAGGCCGCCGTTTTGTTCCTCGCTGGCACCAGCACAAGCGGGTTCGCGTCGACTTTCGCCAACTGGAGTCCTGGTACCGGACCCTCAATCAACTCGTGGACGCCAAGGAACGGATCGAGGTGGCTCTTTATCACCGCCTTCGCGACCTGTTCAGTATCAAGCCGGACCTGGTGCTCTATGACATCACGAGCACCTACTTCGAGGGAGCTGGACCGGCCAACTTCGCCAAGCATGGCTACAGTCGGGACGGCAAGCCGCACAACGTCCAGGTGATCGTCGGAGTGGTGATGGTGGGCGGCTGGCCGATCGCTCATCACGTTTGGGCCGGCAACGAAGTCGACCACCAGACCGTGCAGAAAGCCATTCGTGATCTGCACCAGCGATTTGGTTTCAGCCGCCTCGTTTTTGTCGGCGATCGAGGCATGATCACCAATGACAATCTGGAAGCGATCACTGGCGACAAGCATGGCTATCTTGTGGGCGTGAAGCGAAGGCGGAACGCAAAGTTGACCAAGTGGCTGGCTGCCCTCGACGATGCCAAGTGGATTTCTTGCCCGGTAGGGATCACCGCCCGGGAAAAGACCAATCCACCGCGCACTCGGGCGCAAGAGGTGCCGTCAGGAGTTGAAGGTTTGCGGATAATCATCGTCGATTCCGACGAGCGCCGCGAATACGAGCAAGCCATGCGTCAGAAGGCCATGGAGCGGACACATCAATCGCTCGAAGAAGTTGCAGGGGCGTGTGGCGGCAGGGAAGTTGAAACAGCCCGAGAAGATTGGCGCCGCAGCCGAGCGCCTCCTGCAACGAAACCATGGCTATCGTTACTATTCGTGGGACCTCGACAAGGGGATTTTCCGCTACTTTGAGAACACGAAGGGTCTGACCAATGAGCAGGGAATCGAAGGCAAGTATGTGATCGCCACGAGTGAAGCAGCGCTCAGCGTGCTTGAGGTCGTGGCGATCTACAAGGACCTGAGCGATGTCGAGCGCGGGTTTCGCCAGCTCAAGGACGTGCTGGCCATGCGGCCGATTTATCATCAGATTGAGGAACGAGTAAAAGCACATATTTTCGTAGCTGCACTGGCATTACTGGTCCAGCGGCTATTGCACCGCCGACTTGAGCACGCTGGGATAGATTTCTCTCCAGAGAGGGCGATGCAAGCTCTCTCCACGCTCCGGGTGGTGACCCTCCGTCTCGACGATCAGCCCGAACGGCAAGGAGTCAGTGGAGGCTGCCCCGATGCGCGGCGGGTCCTGAAGGCGCTGGGCTTAACCGAGCTCAGGCCGCCAGCACCACCGGAAGACGAAAAAACCGTGATGTAGTGACAATCTGAAAAATCGCCCCTTGCGCCGCAAGGACTTAGGGCGACCCACCCCAAACATGGGCTAGCTCCTGGAGCAGTGAAGCAGGCTTGTGCAGGGGCTGAACCTGAGATATCGATATCTCAAACTGGCGGCCGGGCTGGCGACACTGTGCCGGACACGGTGTCCGGGTTCGAGCTGGAAAAACGAGCTCGGGCGACAGCCCGGCCGGATCGTCGCCTCTGCAGATTGGCTCGGGACCACTTCGCCAGGACCTGCATCCAGATCATGGAAGGTGCGGTCCGCATTGCAATTGCCATGTGGAGTCTTATCTCCACTGGACTGAGATGCCCCAGCCGACGGCTCGATAGAACTCGGTGAGCATCCGTTCGACGCCCTGCCGCGCCGTCGTTTTGTTGTCGTCTGAACCAGCCGCACGTTCAACAAGCTGCTGTGCCTGAAGCATGGCCTGCTTTTCCATGGCAGTCCGGTCGCCGAGCAGAACGCTCGCCAGCGGCACCCAGCTGCGTGACTTGATATCCCACTCCTGGGTCTTCTCATGGTTGACACGTGCCGATAGAACGGCCGGTTTGGGCAGCACGATGACGGCTGTCCTGGCCTGCTCGTTCCTGTCCTTGAGCTCGGCCTTTGCGATGTCGACTGCGAGCAGCGCATCGCCCTGAATGATCCAGCAGCCCTCCAGCCAGCGCGACTCCCCGACAAGGACGTCGGCAACATGCACGCGGGTCGAAACAAGGTACTGAAGCCGCTCCAGCTGGACGATCGTTGGCCCGGACGAGCTAAAGTTCGGTGGCGTTTCGGCGATCCCCAAGTCCCACCCTCTCAGCAGGCGGATGGCCTGGGCGACGACCAGAACGAGGGTCACCAGGACGATAAGCAACGCGATGGTCCCAAGAAGAGAGATAAGCCGGCGCGGTTTCCGCTCATCGAGGCTTGGCATCGACAGGTTCTCCAGGTGCAACATCGTTGCTGGCTGCCTGACCGCCATCCCTGGCGTCCGTGCTCACTCCCCGCCAATCGACCTTCTTGTCGCAGCCGGTGCTGGCCGCGATGAGAGCAACCAAAGCGGCAAGAAGGGCTCGCCCGCGCTTACGACTGATGTTCTTGAATTGCTCGATCATGAATCCTCCTCGGTACGTGTCGAAAGAAAACACGGATGGCGACCCGAGCCGCCATCCACGAGACAAACGCCTGAATGTGCACCATCAAAGCGATAGGTCAGTAATGGCCTTCCTCAGTTGAGCGAGGCGTCGCCGCGGCGCAGCTTGCGTCCGGACCGACCCGTCGAGTCCGCGACGCGCGAATAGACGCCCGGCCGCTCTGCCGACAGGCAGCGGCCCGCGGCCCAGTTCCGCAGCCGCTCGACGGACTCACCGGCCGTGATGGCCACGGGGACGATGTTCGAGGAGGCTTCAGCCAGCGGGATGTCGAGCAGGCTCGCGAGCCGGCAGCAGGCCCGGATCTCGGCGCCGGTCCACTCGCGATCCTCGGGCCGGCGCTGGGCGGGATCGATGCCGAACCGCTCCAGGTAGAGCCGCCAGATCTGCTCCTTCTCCCTCGCCCCGGGCAAGTCCAGGAAGAAGATCGCGTCGAACCTTTCGGCACGAGTGAACTCTGGCGGCAGCTTGCTGACATCGTTGGCAGAGCAGACGAAGTAGACATCGCTTTCATGATCATTGAGGTAGCTCAGGAGCGTGCCGAACATCCGGGCCGAGACGCCGCTGTCGGTCTGCCCGCTGGCCTGCACACCGGAGAGGCCCTTCTCGATCTCGTCGATGTAGACGATGCAGGGTGCCATCGCGTCGGCAATGCGCAGTGCCTGCCGGGTCCGCTCCTCGGTCAAGCCGACCAGCGAGCCCATCAGCGCCCCGAGGTCGAGCATGAGCGTGGGACGGCCCACCTCGTTGCCCAGCGCCTTGCAAAACGCCGACTTGCCCGTGCCCGAAACGCCCAGCAGAAGGACGCCCCTGGGACGTGCGAGTGCATTGCCCGTCTTGCGGGTCAACGAACGGCTACAGAACGCCTCCAAGGCGTCCAGGCCGCCCAGGTCAGCGAAGGTCTCGCCGCCACGGTGGATCGTCATCAGCCCACTTTTCTTGAGCGTCTGAGCCTTCAGCTCCCAGAGGACATCCGGTGTCACCCGGCCATGGCGGATCAGTGAGAGCGAGAAGGCATTCTCGGCCTCGACCCTCGTGAGACCAGCCGCGGCATCGAGCACGGCTCCAAGATCCTCGTCGTCGGGCAGCTCGCCGGGTTCGGTGGCAATGGAGCGGGCAATCTGCTGGATCTGCTCGCGAGGAGGCAGATCGTGCTCGAGGACGACGAACTGGCGATCCAGCTCGCTCGGGATCTGCAGCACGGGCGAGAGGATCACCAGGATCGTCCGGTTCTGCTTGCCGGCGGCAATCGCCGTGTCGAGTGCTTGAACAACCTCGATGCTCCCCAGGAAACGGTGGAAGTTCCGCAGGACGAGCAGTGTGGTTCCATCTGGCGTGGCCAGTGAGCCGATTGCCTTGATCGCGGCCAGCGGGTCCGGTGCGCTGACGGTCGTGCCAGAGCCATCGTCCTGCCCCGCAATCGACAGGCCGCGATCGATGTCCCAGGTGGCCAGGGCCCACTGCTGATGGCGGCAGAGCCGGGCGATCTCGATCAGCCCGTCGTCGTGCTCGTGGGACTGGATCCAGATCCCGGTGAACGCGGCGCGCACGAGTTCCGATAAACGCTCGGTGAGCGTCATGAAGATTCTCCTTTGCTGTTCTGGGTGAAAGGTGAAGCGATAGGGGAAGGCGGGAAGCAATCAGTGGGGCTGCTTGAGCTGCTGGTCGGTCGCCTGGCTCTGATAGTACTCAGCGGTTAGCTTCTCCTCGGCGGGTTGGCCGAGCGCCTGCTCGATGAACTTGCTCGCTTCCCGGCATTCGCCGCCAGTGAAGCCGCGCGTCTCGACCTTCGTCTGGCCCTTGGCGTCAACGGTGATCTCGATGAACTTCATGAGCCACCTCCGACGCGGATGGTCAGCTTGATGGAGCCGTCGGCCAGGGAATGCTCCGTGAACTGGTGGCCCTTCTTGCGGGCCTCGATCCGCGCCTTCTCGACAGCGTAGAACTGCAAGAAGCGGTCGAGCTGCGCCTGGTCGCCCCAGGCTCCGTGATAGTTGTCGTAGTGGACCTGCCCGGTCGCTGTGTCAACGACAACCGGATAGGTCCAGTCTGGCAGGCGAACGATCAGTCCGCTGACCTCGCCACTGAAGAGCTGTGTCGTGCCGGTAAGCGGCGGTGGCAGTTCAAGTCGACGGCAGGCGGCACTGACTGCCGCATGGTCGCGGACCTCGGTCTTGATGGTCACGATGTGTGACAAGGTTGGATCTCCTGTGAAGTTCCAAGTTCTAACCCCGGTTCCAATAATATATGACGCACTTTTGACGTGAATTCAGCTTGCGACCAGGTTTCCCTGATCCTCGACGAACCCGATGTCAAACCGGAAATGTGGCTCTGTGTACCAACCATTGCCGCTTTGAAGCAAGACCTCGGGCCGATGCTCGTATCCGAGTTCGAATTCCTGCAGCCACATGCTCTCGCCACGCGTCAATAGAACCCCCCACTCCAACGGTCCCGCCTCCCAGCTGACACGCCAGAAGGGGCTATATCCTCGGGCTTTGGCCTCGACAGGCGACCACAGCGAGCACTCGTCGCCCGGCTCAAAATGCTTCTGAAGAAACTCGTAAAGAGCCCGAGCCGCGTCCGGGGCCGGTAACCCACGAAGATCGAGGGGGTGGGCCTGAAGCTTGGCAAGGTCTCCGTCATCCAGCCTCTGTGCCGGTGCGGCGCGGGGAAGATTCCCGCCCTGGCCGACCGCGACGACCTCGGGAGGCTTCTCGCCCTGATCACCGCGCGCAAGGTCTTCGCCCAGGCCCGGCGCGGCCATCGTCTCAAGCGTGGAGGCGGGCTCGTCCGCAACGCCTCCGACGTGCCTGGGCCTGTCGACGAAGATCGTGAAGAAGACGACGTCCTGGCCCGCGCCGTGGGATCGGAGCCAACTCCCGAGGCGGCCGCGGTCATGGCTGAGGAGTTCCGCCGGCTGCTCGACGCACTGGACGACGCGACCTTGAAGAAGGTCGCCGTCTGGCGCATGGAGGGAGACACGGAAGACGCGATTGCCGCCCGGTTGGGATGCGCACGCCGGACCGTGGCGCGACAGCTTGCCCTGATCCGAACGATCTGGTGCGACGCCGGGTTCTGAAATCTCGTGGCACGCTCTATCGCCAGGCGGACATGTCACTCCTGGAACCGATCCGCCCAACAGGAGGCTCCCTTGAGCGACGCCTATCCCCACGACCAAGAGGCACCCGAGGTCGCCCTGGCGCGCCATGTTGACGCGATCTGCCGCCGGTTCGAGGCCGACCGGGCTCGCGGTTAATCCGTTGAAGTTATTTCCGGTACTCTGGGCAGATGCCAGTCAGGATCGGAACGCGACGTCTTCAGAGACCGGTCGTGGTGAGAACCCGGTACCGACGATCGATCACGAGCCGGGCAAGCGAGGGGGAGAGACGATGTACGACGCGGCCATTGTTGGAGGTGGGATGGCCGGAGTGGCAACGGCCTTGCGGCTCCAGGCGCACGGCCTGTCGACCGTGGTCCTCGAGGCACACGGCCAGCCGGGCGGCTGCGCTGGTTTCTTCCGACGCAAGGGCTTCTCCTTCGACGTGGGGGCCACCACGCTTGTGGACTTCGGCCCCGGCGGCGTCGGTGGCGAGTTGCTCGAGAGCGTCGGTATGATGTCGATCGACGGCGAGACGCTGCCCGGCTACGTCGCCTGGCTGCCGGACCGCACGGTGACGCTGCACCGCGACCCGGCCTCCTGGACGCTCGAGCGGCTCAGGGCTCTAGGGGACACACCGGCGCACCGAGATCTCTGGCAACTACTGGACCGGCTCGCAGGCGTATTCTGGCGGGCCAGCCGTTGCGGCATCAAGCTGCCGATCCGAGGTGCCGCCGACGCGCTCCGCGTTGCGCGAGCGGTCGGCATGGGCAACCTGCCTCTGGTCCGCTACCTGAGCTGGACGATGGCTGACGCCCTGCGGGCGCACGGCCTGCGGCACGATCAGGCGCTGGCTGGCCTGCTGGCAATGCTCATCGAGGACACGATCCACAGTTCCGTGGCCGAGGCACCGCTGATCAACGCCGCGCTGGGGATCACGATCCGGGGCGCCGGCCTGACACGGGCTCGGGGCGGCATGCGCGGATTCTGGAGCGGTTTGATTGCCCATTACCGACGCCTCGGCGGGGAGTTGCGCGTCGGCTGCGCGGTCGAGTGGGTCGCGAGGCACGGGGGTGCCTATTGTGTCAAGGCCCGTCGCGGAGTCGTCGCGGCCAGTCAAGTTATCGCCGCAGTGCCAGCGACCCTGGCGGCGCGATTGGGTCCGGCACCGGTCGCCGCAGCATTAGCACCGTATCTTCGCCGCGATCTATCCGCGATGGGCGGGGCCCTGGCCGTCTTCCTCGGCGTCCCGGAGCGCGAGGTTGCCGGTCAAGCGTTTACCCACCACCAGCTACTACACGACTACACCCAGCCACTCGGTGATGGAAACAACATGTTTGTCTCGGTCTCCGCCGCCGGCGACGCCGAGAGTGCCCCCCTGGGCTACCGTGCCGTGATGATCTCAACACACTGCGACCTGGGGCCGTGGGAGGGTCTTGCACCGGAGGTATACCAGGCGAAAAAGCACCAGGCCGGCGTGCGACTTATCACGCTGGGCAGGCGAATCTACCCCGAACTGGGCCGAGACGCCGCCGTGTGCGAGTTCGCCACGCCGAGGACTTACGAGCGGTACACCGGGCGGCCGCGCGGCGCAGTGGGCGGCGTGCGACAGACGCTCGCCAATGCGAACCAGCACGCGATTCCGCACGATCTGGGCGTCCCCGGCTACTGGCTGGTCGGTGACAGCACCTGGCCGGGCCTGGGGACCGTCGCATGCTGCCTGGGCAGCCGCCTCGTCGCCGAGGGTGTGCTGGCCAACGCCCGCCGGCGGTCCCGAGTTTTCCACCCCACGTCCACCCGCGTCCCAGGAGCCGCGAATGCCATCCGCGACGCAAGCTGATACGGACTTACCCGGCCTACAGATGCTTGGAAGCGATCTCCTCGTGACAACGCGACGCCAGCGTCGACTGGCCCTGGTCCGGCCATTCCTTGGAGTCGCAGCTTATTTGCTGGCAGCTTACGCCGGAATCTGGTGGCTGACGCCTTTTCTGGTCTTCTTGGTTTTCGTGGCGGTGGTCACGGTCACTCACGACATCGTCCACGGATCACTGGGCCTCTCACGAGGGCAAACAGAGTGGGCCCTCTTCGCGATGGGCGCTGTCCTTCTGGAGAGCGGCCATGCCTATCGAGCCACCCATCTACGGCACCATCTCGTATTCCCGGGGCTCGACGATCCGGAAGGCGACCCGGCGCGAATGAGCTTCCTGAAGGCGGTCCTGTGGGGGCCGCTGTTTCTGCCCCGGCTCTGGTGCTGGTCCTACGCGCGCAGCAAGCCGGGAAGCACCACGAGGCGATGGCTGATCGCCGAGGCTGCATGGGCCGTCGCCGTGCCGGCCACCGGGATCTGGGTCCTTCCCCGGACACCCGTTCTGCTGGTCTACGCGGCTTTGGCGATCGTCGGTAGCTGGGTCTATCCACTGCTGACGGTCCACCTGCCGCACCGGGACTTCGGCAATACGCCGCTTTCGCAGACCCACACTCTGCGGGGGAGGATCGTCCCGGCGTTGTTCCTGGAGCTGACATACCACCTTGAGCACCATCTGTACCCCGAAGTGCCCAGCCACAACCTGCCCGAGTTATCCCGTCGCCTCGATCCGCTGCTGCGGCAAGCCGGAGTCCGGCCCCGGTGCGTCCCATGATAGGGGTATTGCGGCGGAGAGACCTGTGCGGAGGGCTGGCAAATGACAGAGTCGAGGGAGATGCACTCGCCGAAGTGCCCAAGGACATCCGGTGCACGCATCGTGAGCTCACCCTCGTGGGCCTGGTGCTCGCCAACGGTCTCGCCGCCGGGCACCTCGCTAATTCTTGGCGTTAACGGATACCTTATGCCTTCGTGAGATGATCCTGTATGTCACTGGAACGCGTGCCATTGCAGGCGAATTGACACAAACCACACGTAGCCATTCGCGCGGCGAGGGCGACAAGCGTGAAGAAAGGCAGCGAGGCGCGAAAATGCTTCTCGGGTACGTCGGTCGATCCGACCGAAGCGCGCAGGGTCACTGGCTTTGGCTCGGACGATTGCGTTGTCCGCCGCAGTGGAAATCACGTGAGGAGGCCGAGTGAAGTGCGCCCCGGGGATATCAGAACGACCAGGGGCGACCGTTATGGGCCGGCAACTCCATCGACCTCGGACTGACGACAGCAGCTGAGCTGATTTCCTGCTCCCGAGGCTGCAAACGCTAAGCGATCGGGTACGAAAGACGCGGCCGCTGTGCCTTCCGGCAGGTCCTGATGACAGAAGAAAGGCCAGAGATAAGCGCCCATCCCGTCAGGCCGCCGTGGCTTGCGTCCCACAGGACGAGCACCTCGCCGGAGGCCTGAGTGCGCCGTTGCAGGCGGAAGGCACACTCGATCAAGGGCAGCCGGCCCGAAGCTGCCTTCTCGCCATCGTGCAGGTAGGGAAGGCCCGGCCGCGCCGCTCAGTCGCTGTGGGCAAACGGGTTGGCCGGGAAGGCCACGTCCATCATCAAGAGCCGGAAGTCCGGACGGGAACGAAGCGGGTCCAGGGAGGACTCAATGATGAGCTGGCTGTCGTGGTAGCCTCCCGCGATGATCCTGCGGAGGATCACCATCGCGGCCTCCTCCTCCGAGGAGCGCTCGGGGCCGGCGATCCCCGAGCCGGTGCGGTCCGCCACGGATGCCAGCATCGCGTGGCAGCCGGCCTCGAACATGGCGGGTTCACCTTGGCGATCGCGAGCCGGGAGCGCCTCGTAAGATGCCATCGCGGCGCGCCAGTCGGCCACCGCGCCCGGGAGATCGCCGGCGGCCACCCGGAGTTGCCCTGATCGCAAGCGGCACTCGCCCATCCTGGTCCGATACTGTAACACCTGGGGGAACGCCTTGATGGCAAGCTCCCGGGCCGCGATGGCCCGATCGCAGTTCGCCCTCGCCTCGGCCAGACGGCCTTGCGATCGTTGAGCCTCGACGATGTTGATCAGGATGGTCGCCAGATCGTCATGATATCTCCCTGCTCGGCCGAACGAGTCGATGAGCTTCTGCGTGATCGCCCTGGCGGCCTCGTACTGCTCCAGGGCCTGATCCACTCGACCCGACCCGAAGAGGGTCCAGCCGATCGTGCTGTGTCTTCTTGCCACTTCGATCGCCGTGATTCTGGCCCGGGCGGGATTGTCGTCGACCACCTTCTGACAGACCGCCCGCGAGCGATGGAGATAGGCGATCGCCTCATCGACCCGGCCCAGGTCCTTCGCCATAAGGCCGCAGTCGCCGAGGGACTTGGCCAGGAGCATGCGATAGTTGCTGATCGCCGGGTATTCATCGACGAGTTTCTCCGCGACGGCGAGCGCCGATCGATAGGCCGCGAAGGCCTCGTCCGGCCGATTCAGAGACCGAAGCAAGGCGCCGATGTTGGCATAGGAGGCCGCATAGCTCAGTCGAAACGCCGGATCATCGCGATTGGCGGCGTCGGCCGCCTTGCTCACCATCTCGAGTGTCCGCCGCTCATCGGATAGGGCCTCGGAGTATCGCCCCAGCGCGTACATCGGTGAGGTGAGCGTCTGGACCGTGTTCGCCGCGAACAGCAGAGACTCCTTCGATACCCTCGCACCCGTGCCCGCGGGTCGGGATGCAATCTCCTTCTCGACGAGGTCCAAGGCCTTGCGCAACCAGACCACCGACTCTTCCTCACGACCCCTCGCGTGAAGCCACCAGCCGATGCGGTGCATGACCCTGGCTTGGACCAGGGAGACGGGCTCGGTCATGCCTTCGGTGGGCTTCAGCCCCTGGACGATCGCCAGCGCCTCGTCGTACGACACCTTTTCCGCCGGCCTGTCGGACATGGATCCCTGGAGGAAGCCCTGGTCGATCAGGTTCCGCGCCAGGTCCAGCCTGATCGTGTCGTCGGCCTCGGGCTCGGCGGCCAGGCCGCGTCGGATGGCGATCGCTTTGCGGACGACTTCCAGGGCCTCGTTCGAGGTGCCGATGTCGCCAGTGAGCTTTCCCAGCTCCTCATAGGCGCGGCCGAGTGCCGCCCGCGAATCCCAGTCCGTGCGCTGCTGGAGCAATTCTTCGAGATGTCCATAGAAGTCGGCCGCCCCGCGGAGCAGCTTGCCCCGGAGATTGCCGAACTGTTCCTCCTTCAGAAGCAGGTCCCTGCTGATCTCGCCGTGGAAGAGCTTGATCGCGTCCATGGCCAGGTTGAACCGCTCGCGCTCGCGGACGTTGGCCTCGCTCAGCTCGGAGTTGGCCTCGACGACCCGCCTGTTGGCGGCGGAGAGGGCGTCGTTGGCCCGTTTCAGCTCGCCGTTGGCCCGGGCCTGGACGCCCGAGACGGCACCCAGCCCGACGATCGCCATCAGCAGGGCGGCGCCGGCGGCCGTGACTCCGGTGCGGTGTCGCGTCAACCACCGCACCAGCTTCCGATTCCACGGCTCTCTCCAGGCGACGACCGCCTCGTCGGCCGACCACCGCTCCAGGTCCTCGGCCAGCGCCCGGCAGGAGGCGTAGCGATCCTCGGGATTCGTCGCCATCGCCTTCATGCAGACCGCCTCCAGCGCCTTGTCGAGCGACGGGTCGACTTGCCGGGGCGGCGTGACATCGCCCCGCTGGACCTTGCGGAGCACCTCGCCGATGTCTTCGCCCTCGAACGGGGGCCGCCCGGTCAGCAGGCAGTAGAGCGTTGCCCCCAGACTGTAGACATCCGACCGCGGCCCCAGGCGGTCCAGCTCGCCGCGGGCCTGCTCGGGGCTCATATAGGCCGGGGTGCCCAGCGCCGAGCCGGGGAGCGTCTCGGCCAAGCCGCTGGCGGAGGACGGGACGAGGGTGCGCTCGCCGCCCTCCTGGCCGTGCTCGACCCGCCCCAGCGGCTTGGCCAGGCCCCAGTCGACCACCAGCGTCTCGCCGTACTGGCCGACGATGATGTTGCCCGGCTTCAGGTCGCGGTGGAGGACGCCGCGGCTGTGGGCGTACTCGATCGCGTTGCAGACGTCCGTGAACCGCCGCAGGAGCTGGCGCAGCTCGAGCGACCGCCGCCCCGGGTCGGCCTTCAGCGTCGCGTCACCATGGTACCGCTCGATGGCCTCCTTGAGGCTGTCGCCCTTGATAAAACGCATCGCGTAGTACGGTCGGCCGCCGTCGTAGGTGCCCAGGCCGTAGACCGGGACGATCCCGGGGTGCTCCAGCCCGCCGGTGATCTCGGCCTCGATCAGGAACCGCTGGCGGCTGACGGGGTCGTCGGCGTGGTGGTCGAGGATCTGCTTCAGGGCCACCTCTCGGTTCAGCTCGCCATCGAGCGCCACGAAGACGGCCCCGAGGCCGCCCCTGGCGTGCGGCCTTAGCACGCGAAACCGTTGGCCGTCGCTGGTGGCCGAGCCGACGGCGTAGGATGTCGTGCGGTCAGCGTCGCCGTCCTCGGTCGGGAGGTGTACCGTGGCGACGCGGCCCAGCGTCGCTTCGACGTCCGGGTCGCCGATCCGCGCCAGACTCTCCCGGGTCGACTTGCCGGCTGAGACCGCGGCCAGGCTCTTCGCAAGGTCGCCGTCGTGGGCTTCCAGGTGGACGTCGGCCAAGGCCTCCAGCAGCACCGTTTAGCTCGGATCAGGTCCCCGCGGGCTTCCAGGTGGTCGGCGAGGCTCCTGGACTTGTCGAGCGTCCATGCCTGGAATGCGGCCACGAGCTGGCCCTGGTCGATGAGGCCGTTCTGAAGGGCGAGCAACCCGAACAGGAGATGACGGTCGGCGGCGCTCATGGCGAGACTCCGGACCGCGACGGCGTCCCGGCTCGATAGGCTTCGGTGCCGAAACCGCGGCCAGGCTCTTCGCAACGTCGCGTCCAACATATTGTCGCACGAACCCTCGTGCAGTAAATACCCGCCTGTTCCGCGTCATCCCTGGCCGAGTGCGCCCCTTGTCGCAGAAAGGGCACGCGTCAACGGGCGGCCAGAATCCGTCCGCCGTCGCCGGAGCCAGATGCCGGGGTAACGGCTCCCTCCCCCTGGATGTTCGCCGCCCTCCCCTGACTCACGCTCTCTGGGCGTCAAGGATGGCCTACAGCGGACGGTTCGCCTCAACCGCTGTCGAGGACGTAGCCTTATCATCCGAACCGACTGTCG
The DNA here is from genome assembly GCA_963833985.1 of uncultured Planctomycetaceae bacterium. Classification (GTDB taxonomy): domain Bacteria; phylum Planctomycetota; class Planctomycetia; order Isosphaerales; family Isosphaeraceae; genus Aquisphaera. The sequence continues at coordinate 1,295,174 of CAWIAD010000002.1, read as the reverse complement.
CGTTGCGCGCTTCGGTCCGGCATGCCGAGTCATCCTGCAACTCGCCCCAGGCGGAACAGTCGACAGGCTCCGCTCCCACTCGTGGCGGATTCCGCGAATTTCCCGAACGCCGTCGACCGATTCATAGGTCCGGAATCCACCTACAGGAACGGGGATACCACTTTAGGCGAACGGGCCTCATGGATGGGGGCCGAGGGATGTCCACAACCTTCAAATCGGCGGCCGAGAGCTACCTCCGCGCCAAGGGCCTCTCCCGCGGGACTCGCAACGAGTACACCTCGACCATCCGGAAGTGGGAGCGGTGGGGCGGTGGCGGCCCGATCGAGCAGCTCCGGCGCAAGGATGTCCGCGAGTTCCTCGACTGGGTCCACGGGCAGGCCGTTGGGGACGAGGGGACCAACCCGGGCCGCACCGCCAACAAGGCCCGCGAGCACCTCCGCGCCGTGCTGTCCTGGGCCTGGGAGCAGGAGCTGATCGAGGCGCCGCCCCGGTTCCCCGGGCCCAGGGAGCAGCGAGACGTCGCCGGCCGCCACGACCTCACCAAGGCCGAGATCAACGCCCTCTACTTCGCCACCCACGCCATGGGCCGGCCGCGAGGCTGGGATGCCCCGCTGCCGATCGGCCGCTACTGGCGAGCCGCCCTGGTCGTCTTCTTCAACTACGGCGTGGACACCGGCACCGTCTGGGAGTCGATGCCGGCCCACGAGCCGATCCTGTGGCGGCACGTCTCGTGGGAGCGGCACTCTCCGGATCGCGAGGTCAAGGAGCGGTCGCCCTGGGGCTGGCTGTTCTACCGGCGTGTGAAGACGGGCAAGCCGTTCCACCGGCCGATGAACCGGGTGGTCCACGCCCACCTCCGCGACATCATGCCGGCCGACCCGCGACCCGCCGACCCGGTCTTCCTCGGCGGCGGGGCGCGGCCGAACGCCCGGTTCCGGTCGCTCTGCGAGCTCGCGGGGATCAAGCCCCGGATGGACGTCGAGACCGGCCGAGAGGAGGCTTGGGAGCTGAAGGACCTCCGCAAGACCTGCGCGACTTACCACGACGAGCACGTGCCGGAGTCGTCGGTGGAGATCCTCGGGCACTCGATCGGCGGGATCACCTACCGCCACTACGCCCACCGGGCGCCGCTGGCATTCCGGGCGATCATGACGCTGCCGCAGCCAACGGCGTTCCAGGCCCTGGTGAAGGGAAGCGGCAGCGAGTGCCCTTGCTGCCGACGACGATACGCCGACGCCGGCTGACTCGGTCGATCCCACGAATCGAGCAACGTCGATGGCTCCGGCCAGGACAGCCTCGCTGTCCACCGCGGCGATGACCGCGTGGTGAGCCCCGGGGCCTCCGACGACGTCGATCGTCAGTCGCTTGGTCGATGGACGCCCGATCGGCATGGCGTCACTCCCGCTCCTTCGGGTCGCCTCGGAGCCCACCGACGTGCTCGGCCCGCCTCTTCGGCGTGGGCTTTGGACGGGGCACCATTTGGCACGTCTCTCCGATATAATCCCTGGAGGTCCCCGACGGCCGATCCCGTACGGTAGGACGTCGGGGGCACGATCGAGTGGTCATCGGCTCGCCGCCCACCTCGAGGACGCGAGGATGATGAGAACGATTCTCGCCCGATCATCGGTCGTCGACGAGATCGTCGCGTTCAACCGCGGGCGCGATGCGAAGCTCGTACGGCTCAAATTCCGACGCATGGCGGAGGATCCTTTCGCGTTCTTCCGGGGCACTGACCACCTGTTCGCCGCCGACTGGCCGCGCCTCCGTCCGCCCGACGCCGGCCCCTCGATCCTCATCTGCGGTGACCTGCACCTGGAGAACTTCGGCGCCTACCGGACCGACGACGGCGATTTCCTCTACGACATCAACGATTTCGACGAGTCCCTCGTCGCCCCGTGCAGCCTCGATCTGGTCCGTTGCGCGGCGAGCATCCTGCTGGCTGCCCAGCTCTGGAAACACACCCCGGTCCAGGCCCTACGCACCCTGCTGGCCTTCATCGACCGCTACCGGGCGACGGTCATCCGGTCGGCCAGGACCGGACGCAACCGAGCGCTGAGCGTCGGCACGGCTCGGGGTCCGATATGGGACTTGCTGCAGAGGCCCGTCCGTGCGACGCAGGTCCGATTCCTCGATCACTTCACGGTGCGACGGTCCGACGGGGGCCGGCGAATCGAGCGCCGATCGGGGCGGTTCCTCGGCGTCGGCCACGGGGAGCGGGAGCGGATCCGGGACGCGGTCCAGGGCGCGGCTTCGAGGTACTGGATGTCGCCTTTCGCGTCGCCGGCACGGGCAGTCTGGGGCTAGAGCGCTACGCCGTGCTGGTCCGAGGTGAGGGGCCGCGCGACCGGCGTCGAATCCTCGACATCAAGGAGGAACGAGCCCCCGCCCTCCTTGCATGCGCCGACCCGGGATACCGGGACGGTGGTGTGTCCGATGCCCGGCGGGTCGTACAGGCGCAGCGGCGGCTGCAGGCAAAGCCGACCGCTTGCCTGGACGTCCTCGACGTCGCCGGGCGGGAGTATCGGATGCGCGAGCTGATCCCCGAGGAGAGCCGAACCGGCCTGGACCGGCTCCGCCGGCATCCGAAGCGATTGCGCCGCGCCGTGGCGATCGCGGGGAGGCTCGTCGGTTCGGCCCATAGCCGCGGTAGTGGCCTGGAAGGTCGCGACCGACGTGGCGACCTGGCCGGGTGGGCCTCCGGCCCCGGGCTCGATGCCGTGATCGCCTCGGCAGTCCGCTATGCCGAGAGGACGCGTCAGCACTACAAGGCGTTTTCTCGATCTGGGGACAGGTTCTTTCAATGCTGATTATTACTGCCTTACATATGGGACCGAGGTGGCGGCGGTCGATCCGACCGACGCAGTCGCCAGGAGGGGCATGAGGGCTCAGAGGTGATCGGTCTTGCGAATACCTGTTTTTCCGTCCCAGTGGCCTGACCTCGGAGGATTGCAGCGAACGGAAACGGTTTGCCTACCCGGCAACACGATCACGACGGTCGGGTGCGGATGGCGGGCGCGCTTGGTAGCAATGGGCTGGCTCTCCATCCCAGATCGACCTCGTCTGGCCGGGGGATGCCAAGGCAGGGTGATGGCCCGCCGGGCTGGGGCTCTCAGGATGGCCGGTTGCTCGGTTTCCTCCGGCGCCGGACATTTTCCTCGATACGATCATTCGGCCTTGTTATCCTCCCCAATCTAGGTACGCCCGAACTGATCCGAGAAGTCGGGGATGAGTACGCTGGGGAGTCACTCTTCTGGAGTCACTCCTCGGCAAACAACGCCGGGTTCGGGGTGGTAATATCCGCGGCCGGCGGCCGGCGAGCCCCCTGTGCCGGCCTTGGGCCGACCTCTCCCCGGAGGGGGATACCGACAGGGGGTTCGCGATCACAAGGGGCCAGCCATGAAATGCTCGTCGCTGCTCGCCTGCCTTTGCGTCTTGGTTTCCCACCTCGCCCTCGGCGCGGAGCTGGAGGCTCCGCCGCGGGAGCCGATTGCATTCGAGCACGCGATGGTGATCGACGTCGCGGGCGGTTCGGTGCTCGCCGATCGGTCGGTCGTCATCTCCGGGGGGCGGATCAACGGGGTGGGCCCGGCGGGCGCAGTGGCGATTCCCGCCGGCGCCAGGGTCGTCGATGCGGCCGGGAAATACCTGATCCCCGGACTGTGGGACATGCACGTCCACTTCCACGTGAAGTCGTACGGCGCGCTCTTCGTCGCCAACGGCGTGACGGGCGTGCGCGTGATGTGGGGCAATCCCGGGATCATGGGGATGGGTTTCGGTCCCCGTTACCACGACAACTGGCGCACGGCGTTCTCCGAAGGGAAATCGGTGGGGCCGCGGATGGTGATCGCCAGCGGCCTCGTCGACGGGCCGAACCCCATCTGGCCGGGCTCGGTCGTGGTGCGCAATGCGGCCGAAGGCCGGGAGGCCGTGCGGGCGGCCAAGAAGGCCGGGGCCGATTTCGTGAAAGTCTATGAGCTGATCCCCACAGAGGCTTACTTCGCGATCGCCGCCGAGGCTAAGGCCCTCGGCATCCCCTTCGCGGGGCACGTCCCGCAGCAGGTGACCGCGGCGCAGGCCTCCGACGCCGGCCAGAAGAGCATGGAGCACCTCTACAGCATCCGCTCCGGCTGCTCAACCCGCGAAGACGAGCTGATGAAGAAACGGGCCGAGGCCTTGAAGGATTCCAAGGGACTCGCCACGCTTCGGGCCGTCGTCGAGAGCGAGCGCGAGGTGATCCGCAGCACCTTCAGCCGGGAAAAGGCCGACGCGCTCTTCGCCCGGTTCAAGAAGAACGGGACCTGGCAGTGCCCAACGCTTAACGTCTTGCACTCCATCGCCTGGATCGATGACCCCGCGCTCGCCAACGATCCCCGGTTGAATTATGTGGCTCCTTTCATTCGAGCGTTCTGGAACCCGAAGAATGACTTCCGCTTCAAGGCGATGAAGCCGGCCGACTTCGCCAGGATGAAGGAGGAGTTCAAGAGGAGCCTTGAGCTGGTCGGCGCCATGAGGCGGGCCGGCGTCGAGTTTTTGGCCGGGACCGACGAGATGAACCCGTGCTGCTTCCCTGGCTTCAGCCTGCACGACGAACTGGTGCTCCTGGTCGAGGCCGAGCTCACGCCGCTGGAATCACTCCGGACCGCGACGATCAACCCGGCGCGGTATCTCGGGAGGGAGAAGGATCTCGGCACGATCGAGGCCGGGAAGGCGGCCGATCTCGTCTTGCTCGACGCCAATCCCCTGGCCGACATCCGCAACACGACCAGGATCCGCGCCGTCGTGGCCGACGGTCGCCTGTACGACCGTGCCGCGCTGGATCGGATCCTCGAGTCGAGTGCTGCCGATCAAGCCGCGGCCAAGCCACACGAAGCCGCCTCGGCTTCAGGTCCGCCCAAGTAAGAGACCTGACCGGCCATCTCCCCACGTCGAGGCCGTGAACGGCTAACTCCACCAGAAGGTTCGAAGGGGATACGTTCGCTCTGCCGTCGGTCCGCTTGCTTCCGGCCGGAACGAGCTGTCGCCGGGCGGAATTCGCAGCCGCTGAGGGACCGCGCCTATGTACGGCGAACGGAATCATCCGGGCTGGGCAGGCCCCGTTCCTTGACGCAGCGATCACCGCTCGGGCCTCGCAGGCTCCGATTCGGTGTTCACCTTGTGCGCGTTGGTCCGACTGTACCAAGGGTAATTCGCTCGATCAGACCGACGCGCCCTGGTGGGAGGACGCCAGCATCAAGTGCTCGACTTCGTAGACTCTCAGCTGGCCATCGACCAGTGACATTGATCACCCTCCCAGCGGGTTGGCAGCGATCAGATCGCAGAAGTTCGGCCGGCGGTAGCCGGGCAGCGTCCTTTCCAGAACGTCGGTGTTCATCGTCCCGAATGTGGTGGAGGGCTTGTGGGCGAAGCCGTCGGCGAACGCCCGCACGATCCCCCGCTTGAAGTCAAGCCGCGGGTATGCGGCGAGGACGGCGTCCCGGTCGGCGACCGGGATCTCGTCGAGCCCATCACCGAGGACATCCGCTTCGACCCCGCCAGTGACGAGCGCGATCTCCGGCCGCTTGTGCCACGGGACCTCCGGCGTCGTGTGCAAAGCGATCGCGTCCCACACCACCCCGGCCGTCGGTTCGTCGATGCCGTTGGCCCGCAGGAAGTCCCGGGCGGCGTTCGCCCCGTCGACCTCGAACCGGTGGTCCGGGCTACGGTACCTCGAGGTCAGGCCCAAATCGTGGAACACGGCCCCGAAATACAACAACTCATGATCGACCGCCCAGCCGCGGTTGCGGCCCCGGATGCCCCGAACAGGTAGACCCTCAGGGAGTGAGCAAGCAGCAACGGGGTGCCGTGCTCGCGCACCAGGTCGATCGCTTCCCGGGCCAGCTTGCTGTCGGGGATTCGGATCCCCGCGATCACTTCGGACATGATTCGACTCCCCAAAGGAACCCAGTATGTAAAGAACGGGTGGCGAGCAAAAGGGCCTGGACGTCAGGTATTCAACCTCGGCGTCACGAATCCGATTTGCCTCACGGAGTCGCGTGCTCCGCGAGGATTCGCCCGACCTCGCGGATGACGGCGGGGTGATCCTGGCACAGGTGGCCGGATGCGACGAGCGACTCGGACGCGACCCCTCGGAGATGGGCACTCTCATACGGTACCAGGCCGTCGCTCCCTCCTGCACCGGGTGGGTGGCGCCGGTCCGCGATGATGGAATGGGCCTTGACCGTAGGTGCGAGTCCAAGCTCATCCAGGCGCATGAGGATCGGCGACTGCCACTCCAGCTCGTCGATGCTGGTGGGCAGACCCTTGCGGAAGCGCTCGGTGAAGAAGTCCGGGCCGTTGCGGGCCAGGAGCCGGTCGTGCGTGGCCCGGAGCGGGTCGGGCAGGCGGACGAGCCGCGAGCCGAGGCGCTCCAGGCCGCCCCGGTCGACGCGACTCCCGCGGTGCGGCGTGGCGATGAAGACCACGCGGCGGACCTCCGGACGCGGCTTGTAGATCAGTGCGGAGCGAAACAGTTCGCAATCGGCCGGCTCGCCCACAAGGTCCCCAGCAGGGCGTTTGTTGAAGAGCTGCCAGAGCCTTGTACCGCTTTCCTGCACCATCATCTTGGCCAGCAGGCCGCCCATGCTGTGACCGACGACAACCATCCGGTCGAGGGCCGCGTCCGCGTGATCGGGGTCGAACTTCCGCCGCGCGTCGTCCAAGTCGCGGCGCAGCAGCGCGGCCGAATAGGGGAGCGGATCCCCCGTCGAATAGCCGAAGGTCCAGAAATGATAGCGGTCGCGGAGGGCCGCATCGGCCTCCAGTTCACGAATCATCCGGGCCCACGACCACGGGTTCGACCACAGTCCGTGGATCAGGACAACGGGAATCTTGCCCCGCCGGTAGGGTCGGAGGATCGAGAGCCCCGTCGGCTCGAACCGGAATAGGCCAGCGACGTCCGCATCCGCCTTCGCCGGCGACCGACCTGGTGCCTCACGTGAGGCTTCGATCCTAGACGGGTCCTGGGCCCAGGCCGACATCGCCACGATCAACGTTGCTGCAACTGCCGCCAATGATGCATGTGACACGATGTTGTCCTCTCTTTTCGAAAGTCACGTGTAGCCCGACCCGGGCGGCGCCCGCAATCCTCGCGCGGACCAGGCGAGCGAGACGGCGACCACCAGGCCGATGCCGAGCATCATCAGGCTGAGGAACCGCAGGCCGCTGCGGAACCCGTGCGCGACGCTCTCGAGCGTCACGAAGCCGCCGAGGACCCGGCTCGTTTCCTGCTGAAGAACAGTCCCGCTCAGCCCTCGCTGGTGGAAGTAGTCGGCGACCCGGGCCGAGGCCTGCTCGACCGCCGGACGGTTGTCGCGGAGATTATGGCGATAGACGTCGAGCGCCCTGTCAGACCATTCCTTCACGACGGTCCCGGTCGCAGTCGGCACCGTGATGATCGGCACGACCAGGCAAACGATGCCGATGGCGCCGGCATAGAGCATATCCTTCGGGTCCAGCCCCTCGATCTCGTCGGTCAAGAACACCGGCGGGAGCAGGCCGAGAAACGCCCCCCAGCAAGCCAGCATGACCGGTATGTGTTCCTTGGGTGTGAAGTTGTCGATCGACGACAGCCACCACACGCAGGCCGCTGTCCCCACGAACCCGACGACTAGCCAGACGTGCCGTAGCGAGCGGCGGTGGAACCGCGTTGTAAGAAACGTCGCCGCCGCCATCGCCAGAGAGGTCGGCATCATCAGCCAGCCCGCCGTAATCCGCGGGTAGCCTCGCAGCTCCGTGCAGTACATTCCCACGATCGTGAGCACGGCCACCATGTGCAGCAGCATCAGGCCACGCGTCGTCAGCGAGAGGACGTAGACTCGCGTGCGGAGGATCCGCTTCAGATGCTCGTCGGGGCTGAGACCCGAGCCCAGCCAGGCGACCAGCACCACCGGCAGAGTGATGCAGAGGGCGACGGTCGCGGTGAAGGCGTTGGAGGACCAGCCGCCCCACTTGCGGTACCAGGAGAAGACGAACACGACCGCCACGACCCAGGCCACGAAGGTCGTGATCGCCAGCCAGTCGATCGGCACGACCATCGGCCGCGGTGGCCGGTCCGGGCGGATGTAACGCCAGACCAGCAGCGCCGCGGCGAGGCCGACCGGCACGTAAGCCCAGTACATCCACCGCCAGGAGAGATACACGTCGAGGTAGGCGTTGACGAGCGGCGTGATATGCCGCGTCGAGTAGGCGAAGACTCCATAGAACCCGATTGCCACCAGCAGCGCGCGGTCGAACTGCTTGTAGAGCGTGACGCGGCCAACCGCCATCGCCAACATCTTGCCGAACCCCTCGACAAATCGCGCGATCGCCAGGGCGACAAGCCCGGTCGCCGCGCCGCAGAGAATGTTACCGGCGGAGAACACGAGCATCGCCAGGACCAGCGTGTAACGCTTACCGATGCGGGCAGAGAGCGACAGCCCAGCGAAGACGCCGTAGAGCACGCCGACGCCATAGGCGACGGTGACCCAGGTCATGTCGTACTCGTCGGCCTCGATGCCCTTGCGGACGGCATCGTCGGTGATGACCGTCTGGACCAGGGTCTGGTAGGGCGCGAAGAGGACGAAGAGGATCGCCAGGGCGGCCAGCCAGTGCTGGCGCCCGATCCTCATCGGTGAGTCGGATGGCGTGGTCGCCGTCGTGCTCGGGAGTGGGGCGGCGAGCGTAGTCATCGCGTCACCGCCCCGGACGTGTCGGCGGAGCTCCCATCAAGTACGGTCTCCTCGGGTGTGGCGGACGCGTTATAGCGCGTCTCGAGCTCACCCATAGCCCGCGCCGCCTCGGCGGCCCAGGCGGCATCGCCGGGGCCATGTGCGATGGCCACTGTCGCCATCAGCCCGGCGCGAAGCCGCGGCCAGCGGTCGTCGCGCTCGATCTGGATTCGCACCGGCACCCGCTGCACCACGCGGGTGAACTCGCCCGAGACGACGTTGCGCGGCATCAGCGCAAACTGGGCTCCCGTGGCCTTGTTGACCCAGACGACCCGCCCCCGAAAGGGCTCGGCGAAGGCGTAGAGGTCGATCCGGACCAGGTTGCCCGGCTCGATGCCAGGCAGGCGATCCTCTTCCAGATTGGCCTCGACGTAGAGCAGGTCCGGGTCATAAAGACTTAGCAGGGCGGCACCTGCTGAGGCGAAGTCGCCCAGGTTGCGGTACCGCTTGACCAGCACGCCGGGGAACGGGGCCCGGACCTTGGTATACGCCAGGTCGTTCTCGGCGGCCTCCGCCGCCCGCCGGGCCTGCTGGACGGTCTGTTCCTTGACCCTGACCAGCAGCTCGATCTCGCGGATCTGGTCGTAGCCGAGCTCCGCGAGGTTGATCCCCTTGGCCGCTTTCTGCTCCGACTTCTGCGCGGCGTCCAGCGCGCTGCGAGCGACGTCGATCTGGGTCCGAGAGGCCAGGGCCTTGGCCAGCCGGGCCTCGGATAAGTCGACCTGCGCGGAGGCCGAATCGCGGGACTGCGTGACTTGCTGCTGCTGACGCATCGGGCTGGCCCCCTGCTGCTCGAGCCGGGTGAAGCGTGCATACTCCAGTTCAGCCAGCGTGAGGGAGGCCCGGGCCGCCTTCACTCCCGCACGGGCTTCGTCGATCCCTCTCTCGACATCATCCTCGGTTAGCCTCAGTGACTTCTCGGCCCTCACCCGGTCGGCCAGGGAGGCGGCGGCTGTCCGTCGGGCGATCTCGATCTGGATTGGGACCTCCTTCCGGACACGTTCCAGGTCGGCACGTTGGCGGTTCAGTTCGGCGAGCGCGGAGTCGAGCTGGGCCCGAGCCACGTTGACCTTGTCGCGGTACGGAATCGGGTCAATCTCCGCCACGACCTGACCCTGGACGACGCGGTCGTTCTCGTCGGCCAGGAACCGGATGATCCGGCCGGAGACCAGTTGCGGGGCTATGTTGACGATGTGGGTCTCGACGAAGGCGTCGTCGGTGATCGAATGGCTCTGGCGGTATTCGACCCACCTCATCACGAGCGGCAGGCCGACGGTGGTGAGCGCGATCAGCGCGATCAGCGCGATAAGGTGGCCCGGACGGAAGCGCCTTCGGCGATCGGCTGGCGGAGCCGACGGTGTCGCGGCCGCAGGCTGGGCCGGGCTGTTCGCAGGAGCCTGGGGCGACTGAATGGCGCTCATGGGGTGCTCCATGTGGTTCGACCTCGTCGGGGCTAGTGATGCCCGGGTGCACTTGGCATCGGTGTCTGGCCAACTCCCATGGCATAAGCCAGGCGGTCCATCGCGATCAAGTAGCCATAACGGGCGTTCAGATAATTCTGATGGGCACGGGTCAGCGACGCTTGCGCGTCGGCGATCTCGGTCGACGTGGCCGCGCCCTCGCGTAGCCGCAGTTGCACGAGCCGGTAGTTCTCGCTCGCCTGGTCGACCGCCGGGCGGGCATCGTCGATGCCGACCCGGGCGGTGACGGCGTTCCGGTAAGCCTCGTTGACCTGGAACGCGATATTATCCGCGATCGACTCGGCGTGAGCCATGGCCTGGCGCACTTGCGAGTCCGCCACGCGTGCCGCGGCGATCTTCCGCCCTCCCTCGAAGAGCGTCCACTCGAGCCGGATGAACCCCAGCCGCAAGTCGGCGTGGCCCTTCAGCTCTTGCTGCTGGAAGTTCAGCAGGGTCCCATCCGCGACGACCTTGGGCGCGAACTGGGCCCGGGCGACGCGGCCCCCCTGCACGGCGACCTCGACGGTGCGCTGGACGACGTAGAACTCACGGCGCTCCCGGACGGCTGTCTGCAGGCAATCGGCGAGCGAGGAAGCCAACGGCGGGATCTCGGTCGGCTCAACCAAACGGAGCGGCTCATTGCACTTGAGCCCGATCGCCAAGTTCAACCCGCCCAGGGCCACGAACTCCGCCTCCGTGGCGGCGTGGAGCGCCTGGCGGAACTCGGCGGTTTGCACCTCGGACCGCAGTACGAGCTCGCGCTCGATGACGCCCTCGCGTTGGCGTTTGCGCATCGGCCAGCTCCTCCTCGGCGCGACGGAGGGCATCCTGGGCCGTCCGCCGCAGCGCCTGGCTGCGGAGGACGTTGTAGTAGGCGACCGCGACCTCGTTGGCCACCGTCTGGTGGGCTCGCTCCGTCTGGAGACGAGCGATGTCACCTGCCAATCGTGCCTGCTCGTGGAGGCCGAGCCGACGGCCGAAGTCGAGGAGCAGCCATTGGACCTTGAGCTCGGCCAGCTCGAAGGTCGTCCCCAGGTTGAGGCCGAAGGGGACGGCCCCGACGCCGGGCAGGAAATTGAATCCGGGGAGACCTTTCGGCAGCTGGATGGGTTGGCCCCCCACCCCGAGCCCGAATCCCCCCGCATCGAAACGGCCGGCGACGATGGGCAGGAACGTCGAGAACGCGATCTGCTGCTGCCCCTGGGCCTGGGAGATGCTCTCGAGCTGAGCGCGCAATCGCGGCTGAGTGTGGAACGCCAGATCGATCGCCTCAGGGAGTGCCAATGGCTTGCCGCTGGCGGCGATCGCATCGAGGGTGGCCTCGTCGGAATCACTCGGAAGTGACACTCCGGGGGAACGTTGCTGCTCGGACTCGGAACGATGTGACGGGGCTTCGAGCGCCGGTGGCAGCGCCCTGGATCGATCCTGCTCCACGAGGGCCTTGGTCGCCTGGCCAGGGTGCGAGGCGGCGGCGAGCCGCACCTTCGTGTCGCTCGTCGCCGGCTTGGGGGTCTTCACTTCGAGTCGTTCGGCCGGTCGAGCGGAGCCGACTTCGTCGGACACAACTCGTCGAGCCAGGCGAGCCTGGAGCTCGGGCTTGGACTGAGCACAGCCGATTGTGAAGGCGAGCACGATCAGCCAGGACTGGCGGCGGATCGACCTCAAGGCATGACCGGAGTCTGATCGAGGCATCGAACGAGCGCTCCGGCATGCATGATCGTGACTCCAGTCCCTATCCGCACTTGCGGGATGTATCGGTTGCGCTGGCACGGATTCTGTAATGAATCGCACGTGTCCCGGGGCAGCCTCGTATTGGATGCGGCCACAGAATGGCTGAACCGACGACGCGAGCTCGGTGGCGTATATCGGCCAGCCTCGGAAGTTTATCATGGGTACTCTCGTCGTGTCGGCTCGGTCCTCGATCCGGTACGAGTGGCCCGAACCCGGTTGTCCGAACGCCCGAACAGGGCTTTGCCCAGCTCCAACCTCACTGTGCGGCCCCGGATACTCGTGCCCGAGGAAGGCCTGAAGGGGAAGGCCTGAAGGGGACATGACTTTTCTCCGGCGACGACTGAGCAATCTGGGATAGACGCTGTGATCACGCTTTCTGATTATGTATGGCTCGGGGCTGCCGTCAGGGCGATTGCACCTTAAGTCATGAGCCGATCAGCACTTTTTCGAGATAGGCTTCGTCCCAGCCGGCGGTGAGGCGTTTGTTCTTGATGCCGACTTTCAGTGTGGTCTCGTTCTTCAACAGGCTCAGTGCGGCCCTGCGGAGGATGCTGAAGTTCGCATCCGCGTGACCTTGGCGGATGCGGCATTGGTCTTCCTGAAAGGTGACATCGAGTTGCCAGTGCAGTTGGTTTTCGATACCCCAGTGCGACCGTACGGCATCGGCGAAACGGCTGGCCGCGACGAATTTGCTCAGGATGTAATAGCGGTTTTCGCCGACCGTCTCGCCGTCGCGCTGTGTTATGTTGATGGCAACTCCAATCGCCTTCAGGCCGGGCCAACGCAAACGGTCTGGCAAATCGTCGGGAACAGGGCAGATCATGTAGTGACGAGTCTCCACTCGCCCGTGCCCTTTTTCATCAGTCGTATGGTGACGCATCCGGACGCCCGCGAAGTCGTCCTCCACGTGCCTCGCGAAGTAGTCGATGATCCCCTGATGCAAAGTGGGTTGGTTATCCTTCACGGCCAGGCAGTAATCCGCGCCTGCGTCGACGATTCGCCGCGCGATCTCGGTTTGACAACCCATCGCGTCGATGGTGACCATCGCGCCGGCCAATTCGAGCATTTCCAGCAGTTTCGGGATGGCCGTGATCTCGTTGCTCTTGGCGTCGACGACGACCTGCCCCAAGCTAATATGATTGGCGGTCGCCCAGGCACTCACCATGTGAATGGCCGTCTTGCTGCTGGCCGTATCGAAGCTGCGGCGAAGCGTCTTGCCGTCGATGGCGATCACCTGCCCGCCGGTGACTTCATGCAGAGCCGTGATCCAGCTCAGCAAACACTTCTCGAACTCCGCCGGTTTGAGGGCGGCGAAGATCGCATTGAAACGATCGTGCGACGGTATGCCGGTCTTCAGATCGAGAAACCGCGCCAGCCACTCATGCTTCGTCTTGCCGAACTTGGCGATGGCGACGAAATCATCCGCGCCACAGATCACAGCACACACGGCAATGACTACCACATTGATCAACGGGTAGGTCACCGCACGACGCCGCGGATCGGTCAGTTCCGCGAAATGGTCCGCGATCCGAACAGACTTGGATTTCGACATGTCATGAATTCCGGGCTCGCGCGATCTCCTCGACCCTTGCTGATTCGCAACAAGCGGCGAAATCGCGTCCGCCCAATCATGCCAAATTACCCATTATGGCGCAATCGCCCTGGGGCTGCCGTCACCCTGGTCGGAGGCCATATTCCAGGCCAGGCAGACTGCGGTCCCGGCGCTCCAGGCGTCGACGCCGTAAGGATGGCCCGGCACACCCAACGTTGAGTTCTCCCGCTCCCGATTCGTGCCTCCCGAGCTCTTCTCGACCGCGCTCGTTGTGGGGTTGCGCTTGCGGTCGTTGGAACCGAACTGCCACACGTCGCCCCCTCGAGAGCTGGAGCTCGCCGATCGTTTTGCCCTCGTTACCATCATCGTGATCAATGAATAGAGAACCGCGAGCGGACGAGTCACAGAGACCAGATCAGGAGATGCAGCATCGGGACAAGCGATGAAGGTAAATCCGGCGTCGGCATCGGTCAAGTGAATCCTGTGGCATGGTCCGCTTTTTCTCATCATCGCCGCCCCGGCAAAGCTTGGTAGTCCATCCCCGCTGTCACCGTCAGAATGCCGCAGCCCTGAACTCGTCGAGCGATGTTTCGCGCTCGGGGTCCATGATCCCCATCGTGAGCGCCCGGCAGTCCATCCCCCGCGCCGCCAGCAACTCCAGGAGTTCCCGCGTGCACAACGACGCGCCGCCGGAGGGGTCCAGGTAACAGTGAACCGACGAGAAGAGCAGACGCATGGGGCACCTGAGGTGAAGTGATCCGACCGCGCCGGCACAAGGAGAGCAAACTGTGTGCTGGTTGGCAAGATCCGCGGCGTCCGCATCGTAAACTCAATAGAGTGGCGCAGCGCCGGCTCCTTGGCATTTCGGTTGTTTGTACGGACCAGGGCGCCGCCAGGGGAAAGCCTGGCGGCGCGCCGGCGTCCATCACCTGGCCGTCTGGTGGGCCTCGCTGCGCTCGACCGCACCCTACCTGACGTGGGAATCGCCACGGCTGCTTGCAAAAAAACGCGGACCGAACCCAAATGAAAACCCGGGAAATGCGTATGTAAAGCTCATTCAAAAAGAGAGTTACGTCCGATGGCTTCGCTGGCATGATGGCGAGAACGAAGCCAATCGCGGAGGGGGTGGTCCGAGACCGCTTGCACCGGACGGAGGCGCCTGGGACAACGCCCTGCCAGGGGATTGTCGGGTCGCCTGCTGACGATCCGGACACCCGGCGGCGCAAGCAAGAGGGCGGGCAGATGGGGCCACTCACATTCTGGCTCACGGGCGGCTCACTCGTTGCATCCAGCGCCTTATCGGCCACGTCCATCTCCGAGTCTGGTGCCTCTACGCAAAGCGGGAGGAATGGCAGAAGGAGATGGCGGAAGGGTCGCCCATCTGCTGACACCTCAGACTGTGGGTGGCCCCATTTTGCCATTTTGCCATTGTGGGTGGCCCCATTTTGCGCTTCCATTTTGCGCTTGCGTTTGAGAGACGCTCGGATATCTCGGCGGCGAGGAAGTCAGGCGTCCTGGTGCTCGCTTGATCGGGGGTCAGGAACTTGGTCCCCGCATTGGGGGACAAGGCGGAACCGCCGAACTGGCTCTGGCGGCAGGCGTTCGTGTACTGGAAGGCGTTGACCGCGAAATAAGGCTGGCGCGCCAGGCTCGATAGGGTCGCTTTCGGGGCCTTGATGAAGGCTTTCGCCTCCTCGGTCGCCCGGAAGCCATGGAACTTTCCGGTGGGATGAAGTATCAAAAGAGACAGAAGGCCAGGCCTGGTCAAGAATCCCCGTGACTTGATTCGGATGGAAGGTCGAGTACCGCGCTAGGCGGCAGGCACCGTCACGAACGGACCTTCTGATCAGGTGGCCCTGGGATGGAATGTCGACCCTTCCGACATGCGAGGATGGTCGCAGTGGTCGCAGCGAATAATCAAGGCGGGCGGAGAGAGGCGAAACCACCAGCCCGTGCGCCTCAGGCGTCGGCGGCATGGACGATACCGGAGATCCGGGTCTTCAAGGATGAACTGGGACGCCTGCGGATCGACCAGTCCGATCCCGCCACATACGGCTCGTATGCCGCCCGTCAATTGCTGGCGACCGCCGCAGCTGACCCGAGGTACAGGGACGGAATGACCAAACGTCCCTCGACGCCCTCGATCAGGATCACCTATGTCAACGGCGCCGGCGAACCTCAGGAGATCCGCGTCCGAGAGATTTTCTGCCGGGTGGACGGGGACGCACTCGTCCTGACCAAGTTCGAGACGGCAAGTGGTGAGATGGTCACGGACCTGCCCATCGCCGGCCCCCGTCTCGGCAAGCTCGATGCCGATGTGTTCGACATGGATCGGCTGCACGCGATCGCCCTGGCCGGGCTCGGTGATGCGCCGTTACCGCCTGCCGAGATCGAACCGGAACCCGAGGCACCCCGGCCGGCGCCTGCTCGGGAACGGCGGCGTCCGACTGGGCCACTTCGGCAATATGACGACACGGCCAATCCGGCCCCGTCAGCGGGCACGGTCAAGACTCCACCAACCCCTGAGCCGGCGCCGCGCGGTCCAGCAGTGATGCCGCCTGTGACAAAGGCGACGGGAGCGACCACCGGCCCCGCGGCCGATTCGAAGGTACCGGTTCGGGCGCTTGACGACGGTGAGGCGGCCTCGCTGCGTACGCTGATCGAAGCCAGGGCGGGGCAGACGCGGTGGGCCAATGGGCTGCTCATGCAGGCAGCGGAACGCTACCCGAGCGATCGGAGGCTCCAGAACGAGCACCTCGCGAACCTCCTGCGCGTCTCTCTCGATCCGTCGCGGGCGGAGTCCCGGACGCCGCTCGCCACCGCATTGCGTGGCATCCTCGAGGAGGTGCATGCATACAAAGCAGGTGTGTTGGACCGCGATCCCCTCAAAGCGGAGAAGCTCGCACTCCAGCCTTTTGCGCGGACGGCGTTTGAACCGACGCCAGCGGACGACGGACCGATCAAGGTTGTTTCCGGCACCGCTCAGCGAACTCCTGCCCAGGTTCTGGCGAAGCTCGAAGATCCGAAGCTCGCCCGGGCCACCCGCGTGAAGTTTCTCCTCGAAATCGTCCCCGAGCTGATCGAGACCTGGCGGCCAGACAAGGAAAGCGGTCGCAGCGACGCGGCCAACGAAAGCAGCCCGGCCATCGTGCGCAGGCTTTTCGCCGTGGCGAACGAGCAGCGTCAGCAGCGGAAGTTCATCGACGACGGCTCAGCCTTCAAGAAGGCGGTCGAGAGGTACAAGGGACTCGAGGGTAAGTTGCCGAAGCCGTCGGCGACTGACGGCTCTTAGGGTCATCCGGCGGACGGGGCTCCCCCTTGAGCGTCTCCACGATCTTCGCGTGCAACTCCGGCCCGGGCAATCCCCCGATGAGATGGTCGAATCAACCTGCGATCACCGTCCCATTCGCCGTATCCTTCTGAGCCAGTTTCGCCTTGAGTTCGGCCCTGATGATGACTGCCTGCCAATCGTGGAGGGACGAGAGAACCCGATTCGCCCGCCTGATTCCCGCCGGCTTCAGCATGATCCTGACGGCCGCATCCGTTAAGTCCAGGAACCTACCAATCGCGATGTTCGAGTAGCCATCGCTCAGCGCAGCCGGCATCTCGGATGCGGGTCTTCGGTGAATCGATGCTCATCATCGAGCGTCAACCCCGGCCGAGGTCTCATTTCGCCGCGTCTGCGCGCCGCCTGCGGCCGCTCAGCAGGTAGACATCTGCCCGCACGTCGATGAGAGGATCGCCCGAGGGATCGATCCCGTCCACCCTCGGGACCGGATCGAAGATGATCTTTCGATGCTCAGGCGCCAGCTCGTCGATCCGCTCGCTCAGCGTGACGGTGCCGAACTCCACGAGGTGCCGGGTCTCGGGCCAGATCACGGTGGCGTCGGTCACGTCGTCACCGTCCTCGGCCAGTTGCACCAGCGCATGGAAGATCACCGGACCCTTTGCAAGACGCTCGGACATCTCGGCGGCGAGGAAGTCAGCCGTCTTGCGGCTCGCTTGATCGGGGGTCAAGAAATCGGTCCCCGCATCGGGGACAAGGCGGAACCGGCCGAACCGGCTCCGGCCGCCGGCGTTCGTGAACTGGAAGGCGTTGACCGCGAAATAGGGCTGGCGCGCCAGGCTCGATGGGATCGGCTTCGGGGCCTCGACGAAGGCTTTCGCCGCCGGGTGAGCGGCCAGAAACGCCACGATCGGCGGCGGTGCCGGAGCCCCTGGCCCGCTTGCGGCAGCCGCCTCGAAGAACTCCAGCACCTCCTCCCCGGTTCGTGCCGGGAATCCGTTGAACGAGTGGGCGATGATGTCGGTATGGACGTGCTCGGCCAGGTGGAACCGGGTCGCCATCCCCTGCGGACTCGATCCTTCCGGGGCGTTATCGGCCACGGTGGGGATGCCGGACGAGGCGGAGAACCTCACGGTGACCGGGGTCCAGGGGCGTGTGGCGTGCGGAGCCATCGTCAATTCGGCCGCGGCGGGCGCGGGGACGAACTTACCCGAGAACATCACGCCCCTGGCGTGAACGGGACGGAAGCCGGGATGCACGCCCCCGGAAAGCTGATCGAGCACGCCGAGAAGCTTGCCGGCAAGTTCGGAAGGCATGACGCGAATCTCCGGAGTTGAGTCAGGTCTGAAGCGATCGCGCTGGCTTACCGCATCGCGCTCACCGCTTCGTCGGTAGTCAGTACCGCGTTGGCGATGAAGTTGTAGTTTACGACCGCGGCCTTATAACCGTCCCCGAGTTCGGGATGCCTTGGCCCGGCCGTCGCGTCCTTCACCACGGCAACCTCGAAACCCTGCTCGATCAGCTCGCGCAGGTGGCTCTCCACGCAGAGATTGGCGAGCATCCCGGCCAGGACGACCTTGCTGACGCGGCGTTTACGAAGCTGCAGCACAAGGTCGTTGGTCTGTGGCCCCCACACCTTGTGGGTGCTCACCACGATCGTCTTGCCGTCCTCGATGGACGGCTTGTAGCGGTCGAGCCAATCAGCGCCTGAGCCCGTGAAGCCGTCGAGGCTGAGCGGGTCGCGCCGGAAGAACTCCTTGCCCTCGAGCATCATCCGCTCGACCGCCCCGCCGAACCCCCAGCCCTGATCGGCCGGGTATAGGTAGTGGGGCGAGATGAAGACCTCGAACCTGCCACCCTTCGCGGCCCGGAAGAGACGCTCCAGGTTTTCGACGGTGTTGTTCTCCCTAATGCTCTCGCCAACCAGCCCCCAGGAGACGCCCGTCTCGCTCAAGACGTCGTTCTGAGGATCGATGACGACCAGGGCAGTGTCACTCTTTTTGAACTCCATCTCGAAGCTCCTCGTCGATATTCGGGTTACTTCTTTACGTGCTTGCCGAGGAAGTCGCGCATCAACTTCGCGATCTCGTCGCCGTTCGTCTCGAGGGCGAAGTGCCCGGCGTCGAGGAGGTGGAATTCCAATGTCTTCAGGTCGCGCTTGTACGGCTCGGCCCCAGCGGGCGGGAAGATCTGGTCGTTCTTGCCCCAGACGATCAGCATGGGCGGCTGATGCTCACGGAAATACGCCTGCCAGCTCGGATAGAGCGGCGGATTGCTGCCGTAGCTGAGGAACAGGTCGAGCTGGATCTCGTCGTTGCCCTTTCGGTCCAGGAGGAACTGGTCGTGGGCCGCGCCGTCGGGGCTTACCAGCTCTGGGTTCTTCGCCCCTGTCATGTACTGCCACCTGGTCGCTTCGTAGGTGACCAGATTGCGGATGGCGTCCCGCTTCTCCTTGCTCTTCGGCTCCTTCCAGTAAGCCTTGATGGGCTTCCAGAACTCGTTATCGATCCCCTCGTCATAGGCGTTGCCGTTCTGTACCACGATGGCGGTGACCCGCTCCGGGTGCTTGACCGCCAGGCGGTAGCCGACGGGCGCCCCGTAATCCTGAACGTAGAGGGCGTACCTGGTCAAGCCGAGCGTCTCGGTGAACTCGTCGATGACCTTCGCCAGATTGTCGAACGTGTAGGCGAACTTGTCGTGGGCCGGCATCGAGCTGTGGCCGTAGCCGGGGTAGTCGGGGGCGACGACGTGATACTCCTGCCCCAGCGCCGGGATCAGGTTTCGGAACATCTGCGAGCTGGTCGGGAAGCCGTGAAGGAGCAGGATCGTCGGAGCATCTTTCGGCCCGGATTCGCGGTAGAAGATGTTCAGGTCGCCGATTTTCGCGGTCTTGTGGAGCACGGCGGGGTGCTGGGCGGAGGCCGGAACGCCAAGGGCCAGCATCACGGCGGTGAGCAAAGGCAAACGGATCATCAGCTTGTTTCCTCGAACGGGAGTCTGCAAAGTGGAACGATCTTGCTTCCATTTCTGATGCGACGCAGTGGCCGAACCGAGTTGATTCACATAGGATCATAGCGGGGAACTACCCGAGCGTCTCCCTGCGCACCAGGTTTTGTGAGTTTCAGCGGCCGCAGCCTGACCGTGGACAGTACGGCTTGATGCCGGGAAACCGGGCTTCGAACGAAGAGGCTCGGAGGGAGGGACGATTGAAAGTCGTATCGCTGAGCGTCGGGCTTCCTCGCGAGGTCGAATGGGAGGGCCATTCCGTGCTCACCTCGATCTTCAAGCACCCGGTCGGGCGCCGCCTGCGCGTGTCCAGCCTCAACTTCGAGGGCGACGAACAGTCGGACCTGACGGTCCACGGCGGTATCGACAAGGCCGTCTACGTCTACCCGTCCGAGCACTATGAGGAATGGCGCCACGAGCTTCCGGACGTGGACTTCCCCCAGGCCGTCTTCGGGGAGAACCTGACCACCGAGGGGCTGAGCGAGGACGTGCGGATCGGCGACCGCTTCCGGATCGGGTCGGCCGAGTTCGTGGTGACTCAGCCGCGGATGCCCTGTTACAAGCTCGGGATCCGGTTCGGCCGGATGGACATGCTCAAGCGGATGCTCAGGAATGGCCGGACCGGCTTCTACCTCGCCGTGACGGCCGAGGGTGAGGTCGGGGCGGAAGACGCCATCGAGCCGATCGAGCGGATGGATGAGGGGTTGACCGTCGCGGACGTGGTCAGGCTCTACACGGTCGATGCGAAGAATCAGGAACTCCTCCGCCGCGCGACACAGACCCCCAGGCTCCCTGAGAGCTGGAAGGACTACTTCCGCAAGCGGCTCTGGGACCCTGACGAGTGAGGGGTGAGAGGTGGACGTGCATCGTGGCCACAGCCAGGAACAACGCCGTCGGTCTGCTGGAGCGGCTGGGAGTGCCGTTCGAGTTGCGGGAATACGAGGTCGATCCCGAGGACCTGTCTGCGGAGACGGTCGCCAGCAAGGTCGGCATGGGACCGGAGCAGGTGTTCAAGACACTCGTCGCACGGGGGGACAAGCACGACGTCTGCCTGGCGCTCGTACCGGGCCACTGCGCTGGACCTGAAGGCGCTGGCCAGGACGACCGGAGACAGGAAGATTGACACGGTGCCGCTGAACGAGGTCGAGCCGCTCCCCGGGTACATACGGGGTGGAGTCACCGCGTTCGCCTGCAAGAAGAACTACCCGGTTTACCTCGATGAGACGGCCCAGCTCTTCGACGTGATCTCGGTCTCGGCAGGTCTGCGAGGGCTGCAAGTCCTGATCGCGCCGGAGGATTACCTCCGGGTGACGGGTGCCCGGCTCGCCTTGCTCGCCAGGAGCAAGTGGCCGACGGGCTCGCCGGGCTGCCGCATCCGCTGGCCTGATCGGCACTGGGCGAGTGGAGCGTGCGGGGAGAATCCATCCCGATTCAGGCTGTCGACCGCAATCGCCTGCCGTGGGAGCCGCCTTGCGCGACGACTCTCAAAGCCGGGCGGCGATGCGGTCCCAGAGGTCGAGCCGGGCCCTCAAACAGGCCCGCGCGGTTTGCTCGGCCTCGCTCCAAAGCTTGTGATCGTCACCGCATAAGCGCGCGACCAGTGCCCTGGAAAGCGGCCCGTGCCGCTCCCCATCGTGCTCGATGTGCCGGTTCAGGTAGAGCAGGAAGAGCTCCCACTGATTTCCGGAGTGCGCCGAAAGACGGCCCACCATCTGCTGAAATATGGACGGAATCACGTCCTCGCGGCCATACGTGAAGGCCGCGGCGATGCGGTGTACTTCGGCGTGCCGCGCGAGACGAAGCGTGTGCGCGACGAACGCAGCGACACCGTCCGGCAGCACCGTCTCGCCCAGTGCGTCATCCACGGTGCGGCCGTCGCGGATCGATTGCGTGAACTCCAGGATTGGCCCGGTGTCCGCCCCGCAGACCTGCATCGCGCGGAGATAGAGCTCGAAGTGTGACAGATAACCGCCGTCCGGCATCGCGTCGCTCTCCTCATCGAGCACGATCTCGTTGATGAGCCGACGCGCTTCAGGGTCGCCGGAAGGTAGCCAGGGGATGTCCACGCAGGTCAGCCGGCGCTGCAAGGCCTTCAGCAACGACTGGAAGTCCCACACGCAAAACACGTGGCTCTGCATGAACCTGCACAGGGAGTCCTCGTCGCGGATCAATGCGTAGATCGGGTGCTGGACCAATTCCTCGACGAGATCGGCCAGGTTCATTGAGCGGATTGCCGGATGCTCCACATTCGCGGTCATGAGGGTCCCTCGGTGGCGGCGCCGGGTGAGGTGGTTTGCGATCGTTTTTCCGCTTGCAGGCGGGTCTGGATGTGCTGATGTACCCGCAAGAGCAGGTTTCCACCAATGGATTCCAAAAGGCCCGTCTGCCCGAATCCGCGACTGACAAGGCTTGCAGGATGATCTAACGAACTCGGCGAAGGTCTCAGCTTCCAGTACCCAGGGATGGAAAGGCGACGGCGTCGACTATGAGCAATCGCGGAAGCGTGCGACCCGGGCTGGGGCGGTCTCTGGGTCGTGGCCCCGGCCAGCGGTCCTGTCCCGGCCCACGATCATAGCGGGGCTGAGCGCGCTGGGCCAGCATGAAAGACTCGGCGATCCCTGTTTGGGAGACCCGGCGGGACGCCTGGCGGCATCTTGATACGCAGACGGGTTGTGATAACCTACGACCGGGTTCTGGTGCGGAGCATCGCCAGTCGGTGATTCGGTGCACGCGCTGTCTGCTCTCCGTGATTTCCGTCCGGGGTTGGTACCAGGGCATGACGGGGCTGACCACAATGGCAGCGAGCGCGCAATTCGGATGGAGCCTGAGCGAACCTTGTCCCGGGGCGGGCGCGAAGGCTTCGCGTGGTGGACACGTGGGACGAACTCGACTCCTGCCCGATCACGCATGATCCGTTACATTCCCAGGCGGTCTTGATCAAGAAGCTGCCGGACGCACCGGCTGAGCTGCTCGAGCTGCTCGCCGCGCTGATGCCCTGGTTCAAGGCGTGGACGGATCATCCATTCTGGAAGGAGGGCGTCTGGGTCTGCCGCATCGACGAGGATTCCGGTCAATACACCTCCCAGCGACACGGTTTCCTGGCATTCCATACTGACATGACGCGTTATCTTGTGCCTCCGATGTATACGATCATCCGCTGTGTGCACCCCGACCCGACGGGCGGTGCGAATCTCCTGGTCCACATCGACGACGTGATGGAACGGCTCACGTCGCTCGGGCGCAACGACATTCTTCACATGCTCCACGAGCCTCGGATCCTGAACCTCGCGGAGGGTGGAAGGCCGCTCGTACCCTTGGTGCCCCGCGATCATCCTCGGGGCGTGACCCGGGTGTTCGACCGCCGTGCCGCGGACAAGGCCAGCCACCTCGAGCTCACTCAGCGTGAAGGAGAGCTGTTCGACGAGCTCATCCGCCTCTGCCCGATCTGGACCGATCTCCACGTGCGCGCCACTCTCCGCGCGGGGGAATTGATTGCGTTTTCGAACCACCGATTCCTGCACGCGCGGACGGACTGCGGCACCGACGGCAGGGTCACGGAGGTTTGCCTTGGCAATTGCCGGATCGGTCTGGAATGACGCTCTTGTGAATTCACACATCTGATATCCAACCCTTGCACGGCAACTCGCTCATGAGTCAGGCCGCAAGCGGCAGCATCCGATCGGGAAGTTCTCATGGCCAGCAGACCACTGCATATCCTGCTGATCGACCCCGTCTACGGGAGGCATACACCGTACTGGTACATGCCCCTGGGCGCCGGCCTGCTGGCATCGTACGTCCTTAGCCGGTTTGGCCAGGAGGTCCGCATCGACATCGAGCGCGAGGTGGACCGGATTCTGGCGGCGTTGGCGGCGACCCGCTACGACATCGTTGCTTCCAGCAACTATGTCTGGAACACGGCGCTCTCTTACGAATGCCTCCGTCGCGCCAAGGAGTCGAATTCGGCCACGATCACCATCCAGGGGGGACCTCATTTCGATGACGCTGAAAGCGCCGCCGCGTGGGCGTTCCTGAAACACCGTCCCCTGCTGGATTACTATGTCATCGGCGAGGGCGAGCGGACGTTCGCCGCCATCATCGAGGCCGTCCTCGGCGGCAGTCTCGATGCGTTGCCAGGCGCTGGCCTGGGCTACCTGCGCGACGGCCAGCTCTGCCATGGCGGTGCCCCGGAACGCCTGAAGGATCTCGATCAGGTGCCGTCGCCGTACCTGAGCGGGTTGCTCGATCGTTTCCTCGACCGGGGTTTCACGCCCATTGTCGAGACCAACCGCGGCTGCCCTTTCTCTTGCACGTTCTGCAATTGGGGGTCGGCGACTGTCGCGAAGATCCATCAATTCAGCTTCGATCGGGTGTGCGAGGAATTGAGCTATATTGCCCGGCGCGCCGCGGGAATGACCATCTCACCATCGCGGACGCCAACTTCGGTATCCTTGGCCGCGACCGCGCCATCGCCACGCACCTCGAGAAGCTCTGGAATACACATGGCTATCCGGCTCAGATCCACCTCTGGTACGCAAAGAACTCGAGCCGACGGCTTGTGGAAATTGCGGAAATCCTCGGCAAGAAAGTCCGCTTCCTGCTCGCGGTCCAGTCGCTGAACGCGGAAGTGCTGGAGAACATCAAGCGTCAGAACATCCGGCTGTCCGACTATCGGGACCTCGCGGACTACGCCCGCTCGAAGAACCTTTTTACCGCGTCGGACCTCATCGTCGGGCTCCCCGGCGACTCGCTCGGCTCCTTCCGTCGCAGCCTGGGCAGCCTCTACGAGCAAGGAGTTGATAAGGTTGATATGTTCAATCTCGTGCTCATACCCGGTACCGAGCTCGCGTCCCCCCGGGCGCGAGAGCAATTCGGGCTGGAGACGCGGTTTCGACTGTCGGACGGCTGCATCCTCGAGCTCGACGGCAAAGAGATCGTCATTGAATCCGAGGAGATCGTCATCGCCACCAGCACCCTGTCACAGGCCGACTACTTCACACTCCGCCATTTTCATTCACTGACGGCGTTCTGGCACCACTGCGGACTGGGTGAACCCATTTCACGCTTCGCTCGTTCCCGAGGCCTCATCGAATCAGAGCTGTTCTTCCGGGTCATCAAGCGCGCCGCCCAATCTCCTGCCGTGTCGGCATCGCTTGCCTACCTGCAAGATCAACTCGAGTCCGAGCTCTACTGTTCCCATGACGAGCTGCTGCGCGGTCAGGCAGAGATTCTCGCGAGAGCATCGGCTCACGCGCGTTGGCTTCCTCTTCGCGCACCATCTCATCCGAAACGATCTCGTCCCGGCGCTCGTCGAACTGGTGCTCGAGACTCTGGTCCAGTGCCTTCCCGACGCGGATCCGGGTCGTCCGAGGACGACGGCCGTGGAGCTCGAGTCACTCAGAGATTTCACACTGGCATACTACGGCGCTGCCGATCATGGTCGGCCCAACCGCGTGGAGCTCGGGCACGACGTGTCCGCCTGGAGTGCCACGAATTACCTGCACGACCTGTCCCATTTCGCACTCTGCGCGCCGGAGAGTACCTTTTCGATCGAAATCCTGAGTCCTTACCGAAGGAAGACCTGGTCACGCTGAATCCCGCGACCTGTGATGCCGGCCAGTTCAACCATTGGTTCGACCGCATCCGTAACGTGCGCGGCTATGTGCGCGTGCGTCCTGACCTGGGGCCCGGCGACAGCACGGAAAGCGTCCTCGGCGCCTCCCGGGTGGCTCGGTGTTGACGGATCTCCGTGTCCGGCTCCAGGGGCCCTGCGGCTATCCTTGATTCTCGCGACCTGAAGACGAGGTTGTCACCGGCGGCGCGGCCGAAGCCAAAGTGGAACATACTCAGCTCGCCATCGACCATTCAGGGGACCTGAGTCAGGTCCTTGAAGGGAGGCGAGATCGGGGTGTGCAAACGGGGACTGTACACATGCAGGCTCACGGCTCGAGACGAAGAGCTGTTCACAAGCTGGTGGATCGCACCGCGCGGCGTGATCACCATTTCTCGCTCGCGGATCAGCCGGCCACCCGGATTGGCAATCAGGCTGCCTTGGAGCACATGGACAATAGACTCCGACGATCCATGATCGTGTGTGGAGCTCTCCTGCCCGGGCTCCCAGCAGACGAGCAAGATTTCGCTCTCCGGCGACCGGTAGAGTCGCAGCACCGAGCGCCCTTGCGGTGAGAACTCAGGCAGGTCTTGCAGAATGAGGTGCACCTGATCCGCCGCCAGTCGGTCCATAGGTCCCGCATCCTCGTGGGTTGGCAAAAAGCTCGTGGAAAGGATCGCCCGTATCGCCCCTGCCACCGCAGCCTGGGTCCAGCGCGTGACAGGACCTGAGCCAGGGGCAAATACCGACCGAACGCGCCGGATCGACGATTGGACTTCCGGCTCTTCATTATGCACCGGATCAGTCCTTGAGCAAGCCGTTTCCGTTACAGGATGGGGCTCGGGCGCCAACTCGCCGGGCCTCCCCTGCCGCCATGACCACGGGGAGGATGACACAGAGGCGAATCCGGGCCCCATTGAAGCCGCCCGATGCCAATCCAGGAGCTGACAGTGATCACTCGCGACAGCACTGAGTTTTGTGTTTGCTTATATTGTCGCACTTCCATATTATATCATGCTGAATGCGGTTTCCACTGGCCTTCGCCAGCGGATTGGGCTATCGAGCAGCATGAAGGGGCTACGAGAACTCGGCTTTGACCGGCCCATTCGACCTCGCTATGATGAGGACTTGCCCCGTCATCCCGCTCTGCTTCTCGCCGAGCGGTCCCAGGTGGCAGGATCCTGATCCTGAAGGGTGCCTGAGCAGCGCTTGCTTCAAGACCGGCCGCACGGGCAGCGGGTCCCAGTGGAGCTTGCCAGGGACCCGGGACGGCACGGTCGGCCGCCGTTTCAGTCCTGGCAGAGACTCTCTGGCGTAACCCCCAGTGAGGCGTACCACGAGGGCGCAGTTGATTGCCGGTCCGCGAGCACGGGGAATCATCATGAGCTTTGTAGCGGAGCAACTGGAATCCGAGTACGCTTCCTCCGGTCTCACCGCGGAGCGCGTCTCTTGCCTGATGCACAGCCTCGCCGACGGCCTGCCAGGACAAACGCTCACATCGATTGAGGACGTGAGCACTGTTCTCTATGTTAACTCATCTGACCCATTCGGTGTACTGGCCAGGACGGTCGATCTCGCGGGCCGGAACGTCTTGACGGTTGCGGGCTGCGGGGACCTGCCGCTCCTTTTCGTCTCGAAGGGCTGCGCCTCGATTCGCGTGATGGATCTTTCCCCCTTTGCGCTGTTCTTGACGGAGCTGAAATTCCTAGCCGTTGAGCAATTGTCGCTAATCGAGTATTTGCGACTCTTCAAGCTCCCCGAAATCAACGACAACACATATTGCGGGCCCTTCTTCGATGAAGCGGGATATGAGTCCCTACGCGCCTGGCTTTCACCTCCGGCTCGGACGTATTTTGATTTGCTCCGGCAACCGCATTACCGCATGCTGGCGACTGTCAACGCACGGGACGCCGACAACTCCAGGCTCGTCCGTCACAGGCTGTGCTATCACCCGGCCGCACAGCAGCGGATCGATGCTTTCCTTACGGAAAACACCTATGATCTTCTTAAAGAACGACTTTGTCACACGGTGCTGCGCGTCGGTCTGGCTGACATCCGCGAGCTGGCTGCATCGTCGCGTTATGAATACGTCTATCTGAGCAATATCGGCCACCTCGGTGATTACCAGGGCAAGCTGGCCCAGGCGTTTCTCTCGGGAGGCTCGAACACGGTCGGCCTGACCCTGAGGAGGCGAAGATCTCTGCCCCGGGTCCTCGATGAACAAGGCAGAGCGTATCCGTCGATGCGGGAGGTCCCCTCCGGCTCGTTTGCGACCAATATCTTCCTCAACCTGGTGCAGCTGTCTCGGGGCGACGGAGCCTGCGTGCGTGAAGAGCCGGTGTTGCCCGGCCGTGGTGTGACGCTCGGTCCGGTGACCGCCATGGTCGTTGGTGTGAGCATCGGTGATGATTTTCCAGTGTACGCGGAAGTTCGCGCGGATGCCGCCGAGAAGCACCGAGAAGCGGGATGATCTGCAACAGAGTGGTCGACTTCGATGATGATCGAATCAGAGGAATCATCCGGTCAAGGAGCCGAGGAGCAGGTCCTTTGGGGAAACCAAGCGTTCCACCAGTATCCTTGGTCGAGACTCTGCACCCGGCAATCGTGCGCCCGATCGCTGGCCGCGCGGCTCATGGGGACCTTTACACGTTCTTGAAACTTGACCTGGACCGCCTGGTCGCCGACATGCGGCACGCGATTGCGGGCTGGGACTGGAGCCGGGGCCGGTACGGCCACAGCCTGCCGCTCACGTTTCGTCGGCTTTCGGCCTCGGGGAGGGAGCACGGCAACAACTGGGTCCTCCCTGAGGGTCACGGATCTCCCGAACCGCCTGCGGAACGCCTTGACGGCTGCCCGTACCTCGAGGAGCTGTTCGAGGCTTTCTCGTGTGAGATCGTCTCGTTTCGCCTGCTGCGACGGGCGCCAGGTACCAGCTACACGTTGCACGCGGACATCGACCTCAGCCCCGAGATCAAGCGAT
Organism: uncultured Planctomycetaceae bacterium; assembly: GCA_963833985.1. Classification (GTDB taxonomy): domain Bacteria; phylum Planctomycetota; class Planctomycetia; order Isosphaerales; family Isosphaeraceae; genus Aquisphaera. Next base: position 1,266,807 of record CAWIAD010000002.1, on the reverse strand, counting down.
TTCAGATTCCGATCGTCACCAATGACCAGGCTTTCCTCATGGTCAGCTCGGCAACGCAGCTCGAGGAGTTCACTGTCCCGGATCGTCGGTTCTGCACCACGAAGGATTGGGCCGGGGAAGGCGTGGGGCGAGCCCAGATGGAATCGTGGTACCAGATGTTCGTAGCGGCCAACCAGGATGCCATCAAGATCTATCAGCTTCCGCCAGGTGCGCTCTATTATTTCAATACAATATATTATCATAATATGTGGAACTTTGGCACGACAGATCGCATCACTCTGGCCATTGACTTGCAGGCGAACGACTGGCTGCGCAGGCATTTCCGACCGATCTTCCCGACATAGACATGAGCTTCCGTGTCTCAAGCGTCCGAGAGACCCCCCCGTCGAACGCGCGCGGCGAGCCGCTTCCAGTTCATGACGCAGGTCCCCCTTTGACGGAATGCAGATGAAGCGGATCAACTTACCCCAGCTTGCGGGCACGGATGCCGCGGCCCTCTTGCACCCGCTGCTGGGCGCAATCGCCGAGCGGTACGAGACGCCCTGCTACGTCTACTTCATGGATCAGATCCACGACCGCATTCGCATGCTGCGCCGCGCGTTCGACGACATTCTGGACATCAGCTACGCCGTCAAGAGTAATCCCAACCCCGCGCTCCTGAGCAGGCTCCGTGGGCACGCCGAGCTGCTGGATGTGTCGTCCGCAGGAGAGATCTCTCTCGCCACGGCGGCCGGCTGGTCCGCCGAGCAACTCAGCTTCACAGGTCCCGGCAAGACCGACAAGGAACTGCGGGCCGCGGCCAGTCAGCGGATCGGCTACGTTGTGCTGGAATCCGTGGAGGAGGCCGAACGATTGCATCACCACGTCCCGGCGGGGCACGGCGAGAGTCCGCAGTCCGTGCTGGTTCGCCTGGCCCTCGCCAGGCCAGCGCCCCCTGCGAGCGAGCAGGCACTCCGAATCCCCGACAAGTTCGGGATTGCCGAGAGCTGCTTCCACGACGCCCTGGAACAGATTGCTCGCCTTCCCCGCCTTTGTTTACGTGGTTTTCACACGTATCAAGGTGGACAGTTTTGTGATGCCGGCCAGATTGCCGAGAACATGGGACGGTTCCTGCGGGCATGCGTTCCCGCCGTTTCCAGGTTCAGGCTCCGGCCTGAGCTGCTCGTGCTCGGTGCTGGCCTGGGTATCCCCTATACCGTGGCGGCCGAGCCCGTTGACCTTCCAGCGCTCGCCCGGCGCCTCCGCCCCATGCTCGTGGAACTGCGTGGAAGCGCTGGCTTCGAGGAGACGCGGTTCGTGCTGGAGACCGGCCGCTATCTTGCTGGCGAGGCCGGTTGTTATCTGACGCGAGTGCTCTACCTCAAATCATCTGGAGGAGACGAGATTGCGATCTGTGACGGCGGTATGCATCACAATCTCGGCGCATGCCGGCATCTCGGACTTCTCGGCGAGCCTTATGAGATCATCAGGGTCTCCGGCGCAAAGCCTGCCGGAGCAGAGCGACCGTATTGCCTGGCGGGACCACTTTGCACTCCTCACGATACCTTTGCCCGCAAGGCCATGCTGCCTTCCCTGGAAGTCGGGGATCTCCTGGCGGTCTGCTGCTCCGGTGCCTACGGTTTGACAGGTAGCCCGATCTACTTCATCAACCAGACTCCGCCCAGAGAAATTCTCGTCGAGCCTCGACGGCGGGGTCTTTCGTACGACGGACGTCAGCTCGTTTCCACCTCGCGCCGTCGAGACGCGGGAGGAGGAGCGGATCACGCTCGCATTCCCGTGCCAGGCGCCAGCGAGGGTTGAGGGCAATCCGGCAAGGACAGACAGCCTGGAGGAAGCGTTGCCGCCGGGCCCCCGAGGACTTAACCGGGAATGGAGAGACCTGACACCGACCGAGGCCTATCACTCCCTCCGGGGTACTCCCACTCTCGAACTTCTGGACATCCGACATCCAGCCGCGTACGCCCTGGGGCACATCGAGGGTGCGCGGAATGTTCCCCTGGAGTCATTGCCGGCAATGCTTCCCACGCTCCCTCGGGGGCTGCACTACCTGGTCGTCGGCGACAATGAGGAGGAGGAGTTCGCCGCCTGCCACGAGCTCCAGCGGCATGGGGTCACTCGCATCAATTACCTTCAGGGTGGGCTTCCTCACTGGAGCCTTACCGGGCTCCCTCTGACCGGGACTGCCGCCTGATCTCCGGACCGGCCTTCGGGTTAGTCTGCCGTTGACTTCTCCTCCCGGGCATCGGTTAGACTGATTGCGTTCCGACCGGTTCGACGCGTGCGAATTCGCCGATCCAGTCACGAGTTACGTCAGACCATCGGGAAAGCGTTCGAGCCCTGTGCGGAACCGGCCATGCTCGAGCGGTCCATTTGCGCCCTGCGCGAGTGCTTCGCCGAGAGCTCCCGTGAGCCATCCAGATATGAGCGAAAATCAGCCTGCGGACGAAGTGTTGAAGAGTCTCGAGGAAGAGGCCCGAGATGCCATCACGCGCGCGGCGGACCTGACGGCGCTCGAGGCCGCCGAGCGCCGGTACACCGGCAAGAAAGGACTGCTGCGTGCCCTGTTCCAGAAGATCGTAACCCTCTCCCCCGAGCAGCGCAGGTCTTTGGCAGCGCCTTGAACAACGCGGTTCGGGAAGTCGAAGGCCTGGCCGGCCGGCGCAAGGCCGAGCTTGCGGAAGCTCGGCTCCAGGCCGAGCTCGTCGCGGACGACTTCGACGCCACGCTCCCTGGCACCCCGGTCAATACTGGAACATTCCATCCGATCAGCCTCATGGAGTGGCGCCTCCAGGAGATCTTCCAGTCGATGGGGTTCTACGTACTCGATTATCCGGAGGCCGAATCGGAATATTACAATTTCGATGCTTTGAACATTCCCCCCGATCACCCCGCCCGAGACATGCAAGATACGTTCTGGCTGGAGGATGGCAACCTGCTCCGGACCCATACGAGCGCCGGCCAGGTCCGGGCCATGCGCACTTTTACTCCGCCGTTCCGAGCCATCTTCCCGGGGCGGGTGTTCCGGCACGAGGCCGTTGACGCCTCGCACGAGCACACCTTCTTCCAGGTGGAAGGCCTCTTCATCGATCGACGGGCCACGGTGGCGAACCTGATTGCTTCGATGACCAGCCTGCTCTCGGAAGTGTTCGCCGCCAGGGTGGCCATCCGGCTTCGCCCAGGCTTCTTCCCCTTCGTCGAGCCCGGCTTCGAGCTGGATATTGGCTGCCTGGTGTGCGGCCAGGCGGGATGCTCGGTCTGCAAGATGTCGGGCTGGGTGGAATTGCTCCCGTGCGGACTGGTCCACCCCAACGTCATCCGTGCCGGCGGCCTCGACCCCGAGCAATGGCAGGGTTGGGCGTTCGGGCTCGGGCTGTCCCGTCTCGCAATGATGCGCTACAAGATCCCGGATATCCGCTTGTTTCTCGACGGGGACATCCGCTTCCTCAAGCAATTCTTGGGCCTGGGCCTGGAGTGAGCGGGGAGCCAGCGCGCCCCCGGGTCGTCGATGCGGCTCCGGGAGGAAGCCCCACGCATTCCGGATGGCGCAGCATGTGCCTGCCAGCAGGTCCACTAATCCGAGGACATGATGAAGTTTTCATTTCACTGGTTGAGACGTTATGTCGATTTGAACGGTGTTGATCGGGAGGACCTGGCACGCCGATTCACAAGCTCCGTGGCCGAACTGGAAGGGTTTCACGTATTCGGGGCCGGCCTTGAGGGCGTCGTCGTCGCCGAAGTGATCAGCGTGCAGCCCCACCCCGACTCCGACCACCTTTCGATCTGCATTGTGTCCGACGGATCAGGATCCCCGCGCCAGGTCGTCTGCGGCGCACCGAACGTGCGGCAGGGCATGAAGAGTGCGCTCGCTCCACCCGGGACGCGTCTGGGCGGCGCCACGGTCAAGAGCGCGAGCATTCGTGGCACATCGAGCGATGGAATGCTCTGCTCGCCGGCCGAGCTCACCTTGACGGACAACCAGACAGGCATCTGCGTGCTGCCCGATGAGCTGGCGCCGGGGACGCCTCTGGACCGGGTTCTCCCGCTGGTGGACACCATCTTCGAGCTCGACAACAAGTCAATCACCCACCGGCCCGACCTGTGGGGCCACGCCGGCCTGGCGCACGAGGTGGCAGCCTTGTTGAGGCGACCCTTCCGTATCCCTCCCGTGGAACTGTCTCTCGGCACAACGCCTGCCGTGGCCGTCGACGTGCGGGCACCCGAGCGCTGTGCTCGCTACGTCGCGTTGCGTGTCGAGGGGGTCAGGCCGGTGCCCTCGCCCCTGTGGATGCAGACGCTGCTGTCACGCTGCGGGCTCAGGCCGATCAACCTGCTTGTCGATGTCACGAATTTTGTGATGCTCGATCTGGGCAACCCGCTGCACGCCTTCGATTCACGCGAGATTCACGGTCGCCGCATCGTCGTGCAAACGGGACAGCCCGCCGGCGAGACGGTGGTCGGCCTCGACGGCCAGGAGTACCAGATCGGCAGCGACGATCTGCTGATCTGCGATGCCGAAGGGCCGGTCGCGCTCGCTGGGGTGAGCGGCCTGAAAAACAGCGAAGTGCGCGCTGATACCAGCAGCATTCTCATCGAGGCGGCCACGTTCGATCCGGCCTCGATACGCAAGACGGCGTCTCGCCTCGGCCTGCGCACCGAGGCCAGCGCCCGGTTCGAAAGGGCAGTGGACCCGACTCTTCCTCCGCTCGCAGCGCAACGGTGTGCGCAGTTGCTGATCGATTTGTTGCCCGGCGCGCGCGTCGCCTCTTCCCTTACCGACTTCCAGTCGGGCCCAACGCCATCAGTCGAGATCGACGTATCCGTCTCCTTCATCAATGAGCGGCTGGGCACTGCGATTCCCGCGGAGGCGATCGTCTCCGACCTGCGTCGTCTGGAGTTCGAAATTCGCGAACTCGAGGGCGACACGTTGCGCATCCGGGTACCAAGCTTCCGGGCCACGAAGGACATCGCCATCCCGGAAGACATCGTGGAGGAGGTCGGCCGAATCCACGGCTACGGCAACATCCCACCCGTACAACCCCAGATCCAGTTGCCCAACGCCTACCGCGACCCTGTCCTGGTCTTCCAGAAGCGCGTTCGCACACTGCTCTCTCTGGCCCTGCGATACACCGAGGCGCGGACCTATTCCTTCGATTTCGAGCCGTTTCTGAAGATACTGGGTCCTTGCACCTGGGCGCGAGTGTCGCTCCGCAACCCGATCAGCGCGGAGAACACCCATCTCAGGGCTTACCTCGTACCTGGCCTGCTCCGCTTGCTTCAGCGCAGTCTTCCTTACACGCGAGAGCTTTCGCTTTACGAGGTGGGCCGAACCTTTCATCCCGCCAAGGGTCTGCCGGATCAGCCCTTCCACCTGGGACTGGTCTACTGGAAGCATGCGAAAGGCGGCGATCCGTCCGGAGGCGGAGGACTTGAACCCGCAAGCGACTCGGGCTGGCACCGGGAGGCGATGTCCATCCTGAAAGGGCACACCCAGGCACTGTTTCGCAGGCTTAACCTGGAGATCCGGCCTCGTCATCCCGAGCGACAGCTTGCCCCGTGGTTCCATCCCGGACGCTCGGCCGAGTTCGTTGATGCGGCAGGCGCGCCCGTCGGCGTGTGCGGGACGCTCCACCCCAGAATCGCCGACGCGCTCGGCTGCGGCCCGCACCTGGCGCTGGCGGAGTTCAATCTCGACGTGCTCCAGCAACTGACCCCGACGCCCGAGGTCTTCCGTCCCATCCATCGACACCCGGGCGTCCCGATCGACATCTCCATCACGGTTGACGAGGCCGTCACGCACGAGGCGCTGGATCGCCTGCTCAGCGCGGCTCACTCTGACTGGATCGCGTCGGTCGATTTCGTGACGGAATATCGGGGTGCGCCAATCCCTCCGGGCAAGCGGAGCATGACCTATCGGCTGCTGTACCAGGCCAGCGACCGAACCCTCTCCATGGAGGAGGTGAACCAGTCCGTTCGGGAGCTCGTGGGGCGCCTCGAGCGTGAGGTGGGAGGACTGGTCCGGGATTGGTGACGGGTACGGCCAGGCGGACCCACCCCGCAACTCGGTGGGCGTATCCAGGGCATGCCATGCTGCTCCTTCCAGTCACTCGATTCCGGACTCGATCAGTTGCGCGTAGTCCAGCGGTCCGCGCTGGTATCCTCGGTACTTGAAGCGCAGGCCCGCGCTGAAAAAGAACTGACGCAGCGACTCGCTCAATTCCGTGGAGCGGCCCGTCAACTCGCGATCACCGAGGTTGAAGACGGTCTCGGCTCCGGATTGTGCCGCGTCCGCAACAGCCCGGTTCAGCGTGACGACGATCAGCGACCCGGGCCGTGACTCGTGGTCCATCGCACTCTCATCGTCGTCATACAGAATGCACTGGGCTCCGGTGGCGGGCTGGGCGATGAAACGCCCGGCCTTCGAGTGGTACGATACACCCGGGAAGCGCGTTTCCATGTACTCGCAGAGCAGTGCCAGGGCGACAGGCGCTCCCCCACCGCGGGGAAAGTGCTCACGGACGATTCGTGCCGGCACTCCCGCCGCCAGGGACAGATCCGGTACGTCCGTCTGAACGACCGCGCCCGCCGCGATTACCGCGCCGTGACCCACGGTGACGCCCGGAGATATGATCACTCCCGAATAGATCGCCACGTCTGACCCCAGCCGGATGGCCCCGCGCAGCCGCGGATAGCCCTGCGTTGCGGGTTGCCAGTGCGCATGTGTTGCCAGGATACAGTGCATGCCCACCGCCGTATCGTCGCCGAAGACGACCGGCTCGGTCACATTGATGTGAGTCAACCGGCCCACGTGACAGCGGTCCCCCGCCTCGAAACAACCTGTCCGACTGCGCCATCCCCCGCCGCCAATCTCGGCGCCGGCGTTCATCCAGAATTCGGACCCGATCCGGACGCTTCCCCCCTTGATCGTCGCGCCACGGCTGATCTTCCCGTACGGGCCCATGCGGAATTCGCCGAGCGTCTGAATGCGAACGCCCGGAAACAGGATGCAATTCTCGCCGATCTCGATGCGCTCTGCGCGAAGTGAAACCCCCTCCGCAACGTGACAGCGGTCGCCGATCACGACACGATCCGCCTGGATCTCGACGCCCGGGGCGAGGAAACCGCCGGCCCCGATCCGGATGTCCGGGGCGCTGATCCGCACTCCCTGGCTGACGTAAGTTCCCGCCCCGAGCGACGCCCCCCGCGCACGGAGCCGTTGCCCACGGAGCCAGCCTCTTAACCCTCCTCGCGGCATAGACTCCTCCAGGTCGCGGTCCAGTGTTGCACGCCGCGCCGGACGGCTTCCACATCCTGTCCACTATCTTCGGAGTACTCAAAAATGAAATAAGGAATCGTGGCTCTCTTCGCCATCACGGCGAGCAGCCTGGACAGGTCCATCCAGCCTTCGTCGGGATCGTGCTCAGCCAGCGGTGCCTCGTGGAAACCGACCCGATAGCCCGCCCGGGTCGCATTGTAGACGTGGAGCCCGGAGACGAATGGTGCGACCTGCTCGGCAAATCGATACACGTCCTCGGCTCCCGGCAGGACATGGGAGTGGCCGAAATCGAGGCACATCCTCAGCTCGGGAACCTGGCCGAACAACCAGGTGAAGTGCTCGCCGAGATAGAGATAAGGATTGGGGCCGACGTTCTCCAGCAGGATCGCCACCCCGTATTGCTGGCTGAGCTCCGCGATCCGCCGTGCGCTGCACAGCGCCGCAGCACGACGAGATTCGAGAGCGTCATCCTCGTCGAGAATCTCACGGAGCACGCTCGGGAAATGGACAATGACGTACCGGGCCTGCACTTCGCAAGCAGCTCGAAGTGTCTGGCGGACCAGCGCAAAAGCCTCTTCCTGTCGCGCAGAGTCTGGTCCCGTGATATCGAAGTGGGGGACGAATCCTTCGAACGGCAAAGGACAGTGGAGCCCTACGGGAATGCCCAACCGCTCGATTTGCGCCCGCACTGAGGGCCACTGCGCGGCGGAATAGCCGCACAGCTCGATGATGTCGGGTTCGAGCTCCAGCAGACGGCTGAGGTCGGTCGAACGCCCGATGACCGTTGTCGAGAACCCAACAGGACTGGAATGCCCCATGCTCAATCAATCCTCAGCCGCTGGATTGCGCAGCAGAAGGCCTCCGCATACTGGCAGCCGGTCCGTTCCCCGTGGAACCGGGTGCGGGCACGGACGTGCTCCGAATAGGTCTTCCCCTGTGTCTGCGACCGGTGGCAGGCGATGCTGTCCAGTCTCTTATCCATGAACTGGGATACGTCCACATACGTATTCAACTTCATCGGCTCCACGGTGGCCGCGTAGAGGTTGGGTTGCTCGCACAGGTACAGGTCGACCCTGTGCCTCCGTGTGGCCGAGAAGGCTGCCTGGCTCACTCGAACATGATCGAAGTGCGTGTCTTTGGGCCAGTGCGTGAATACGAGGGACGGCTGGAGCTCCTCCAGGATCGCGTCGAAGGCCGCCACCAGCCGGTACACCGGAAAGTCCTCGACCTGCCAGGTCTCGCGTTTCGAGGGCGGAGCGAGGATGCGGACACCTGCGCCGAGGACCGCAGCCCCCTGAGCAGCCTCGGCACGACGGACGTCCGGGAAGTCCGGCAGCGACGAGATCACGATCTCGGCCCGGAACCCGGCGTGCGCGTAGCGGGCGATTGTCCCCCCCATGCACAGCTCGGCATCGTCCGGGTGGGCCATGAGCGCAAGCATCGTCCGGTTCATCGCCAGTTCTCGAGCATTCGGGGAAAGACGAAGCCCATCGAATACGCAGTCTCCAGGATGGTACGCGCCCAGCCGCCGTAGTCATGGAACAGCGGGAAGTCCTCCAGGCGGAAGCGATCTCGTTCCGCCCGGCTCATGCGTGTGACCCGGAAGTCGGTCAGGCCCTCGATCCGGAATTCCTTTTCCTCGCGCCGCACCCGCACGGGCATGAGATAACGCATGGCGGACGCGACGCCGGCAACCTGGTGGCCCTTATGGTGCGCGTCCTCATTGTAGTAGATCCCCAGATCACCAAGATTGTCGGCAAGCTGCGCCACCGAGCCAGGGCCGTAGCGCGCCTTGTAACGCCTTGCCAGCTTGGTTTTTTTCGCCGCGTGATGAGCCAGCATCGCCTTCTGGATCGTGCGGAAGTCGTGCACGCCCTGGCCGACCGGCGGCTCGAACCCCGGGCGGAACACGACGTACGCGAGGAAGTCCTCTGGCGACATCTCCCAGGGACGTTCCAGCATCGTGCCCCGCGGGCACAGCAGTGTCGTGTGGTGGGCGTCGATGCAAGGGTCCTCGGTCGCCGCCTTCATCAATGTCACCAGCAAAGTTGTGGGGGATTGATCTCGCTCGAGCACCGCCCTCGTGAGGGCACGGAGCGATTCGTGCGGATCGCTCGCGTCGATCAGCCTGGGAACCGGCGAATGCGCTGCGAATGCGCCGGCAAGAGTCCGGGGCATTGGCTGCGGCTCGAGCTCTTGCTTCCTCAGGAAGACCTCCCTCCGGTACCAGTTCGCGCCGTTGATGAGAGAGAGCCGGAAATAATGCCCGTCGATCCGCTCGCGTAGCTCCGGGATTTGCGACGCGATCTTCCACCAGGGAGATCCCGGCGGCCATCGGGCTGGCTCCTCTCCAATCTCCAGGAGGTTCCGATTGTAAGTTTCGGCCGTATCCACGAGGTAGCGACAGGCGCGCTCCATCGTCACTCGCATATCGACGTATTCGAGCCGCACCCACGCCATCCCATAGACTGCAAGAGCACAGATGGTATCGATCTGGGCGTCGGAGTGGTCGGCGATCGGCTTGCCTCGTAGGGCCCGCACCCGTTCCCCGAGCTGCGGGATATTCATTCGCTCACCGTCGAATTGCGCGTGCAGGTAGTCTCGGTCGATCTGGAGGATGCGATCCACGTGTGTATAAAACCCTGGCAGCTCACCTTCCCGCTCGAGCCGCTCCAGGTACGCCCGGTTCCTGGCGGGTGAGCACGCGACGGGGCAGTCGGAGGCCTCGATCTCCGAGGCTTGAATTGCCTGCCCATCCGGCATGTCGGTGCCGCGAAAGCCCGCCCCGCCAATCTCGACGTAGCGGATCCCCTCCGCCCAGCGGCGCCGTCTCCAGATGCCGCAGTTGTCGATGAGCCGGGCCCGCGCCGGCAGATGAGCGGCCAGCTCGCGATCGGAGATCCGGCTATACTCCACGTGCGCGGTCAGCAGCACAACGTCATCGTAGTCTCGCAGCTCGCTCGGGAAATCGAACCTGGGCACTGCTGCGAGCTCGAGGATCTCGGTCTCGCTGAAATAGGGGTCGTGGACAGCCACCTCGAGGCCCCGACGCTTCAGGTAACGCACGACCCGCAGCGCCGGAGCGTTCACCACGATACGTAGACCCGGCGCGTACGAAAGCCCGAGCAGACCAACCCGCCGGCCCGACGCTCCGGCAAAAAGGGCATCCAGGAACAACTTTTCCATCCTTGATATATCCTCGACCGGGAGGAGATCGTCCCTCCATTGCGGTTCCACCGAGGACGCCAGGTAATCCTTCGCGAGCGGAACGCAGTAGCCGCCGACCCAGAGGGAGGGATGGTAGAGTTGCATATTCCATTTCGTCGCGGCCAGGCGGAGCACCTCCGCGACGTCGAAGCCGGGGAGCGCGGCCGCGAGCCGATTCGCCAGCAGGATCGCCTGGTGCCGGTAGAGATTCTCCACGAGCTTCGTGAGCGATGCATGGCGAGCATCGGGCGCCCGATGCAGTCCCCGGCAGAGCGGAGTGTAGAGTGCCTGCATCAGTTCCGCACCCTGCTCGCTGTCGGCACCGTAAACCTTGTCGATCTGCTGCATCGCATAAGCAGGATCGCCGAAGACATCGCGCCGCGGTGAACAGCCAACGTGGTAATCCTCGCCGTGCCTCCAACCGGCGGCTCGGAACGTCGCGTGGACGATGCCATCGATCCAGGTGGGGGAGACGGTGGACTCGATCAGGAAGTAGAGCGGACGCGCCGCGGATTCCGCACGGGCGACATTCTCGACCACCTCACGCAGGTGGTCCGAGCAAACCAGGCCCCCACGCTCCGTGGGCACCGCGATGATGTGCACAGGGTGCTCGGGCGACAGTGCCAGCGACGGCTCCATCGTCGCCCGCAAGCGACCGCGGACACCGGCATCCAGGGGCTGAGAGCCGTACACACCATGCAGTGAACGGGGGGGAGCACCGGCGTTGATGCGCTCGACGACATCCCGGGAGATATCGACCAGTATGCACTTCCGCCCGCGTTCCGCCAGGGCGCACGCGAGCGAATAGCCCACCAGGCCGGCCCCCCAGATGCAGATTTCCGTTGTGTCCTCCATCATCGTCGTGCCGACCCTCTCATCTAGCGCGCACGGCGCGTGGCGTGCTCGATCATGTTGGTGACCATCCGGCGTTCGTAGTCCGTGTAGACGAAACTCCGCATTCGCCAGCGCATTCGTGAAATGGCCTCGAAAGGCAGGATGCGCAGCCGCTGGAGCCCGGGGAAGTTCTCATCCGTGCGGTCGCCCTTGCGGCCCCGGAAGCGAAGTCCGGCGATGTAGTAGAGGTCGCGCAGCTTCGGGTTGAGGTCGTTGCTCAGGCTCATCTGTCCCCAGCCTTCCAGCCGCGAGGGGGGCCGAAAGCCCGACTGGAGGGCCTGATTATAGAGGGGCGTTCCCGGGTAGGGCGTGTACGCGTAGAAGCCGATCCGCGCCCGTCGATCGGTGCGATGGATCCACTCGGCCAGCTCGCATGACTCTTTGAGCTGCTCGGACGTCTCGCCGGGGACATTGTACATGAAGCTGTAGAGCGGCGTGATATTCGTCCGCGCGATGCTCGTGACGCAACGGCGCACGTCGTCGATGCCCTGGCGATAGTCCTTCACGAGGATTCCCTGCTGCACGTCCTCGGCGGCCGATTCGACACCCAGAAGCATCAGCCTGCAATTCCCGTCGGCCAGGATCTTCACCGTCTCGGCGCTGATGTCGTTGACGCGGATCGAGGAGTGCCAGGTGAGCTGGATGCGGTTCATGGTGCTGGCCAGGTCGCGGAGACGCTCGACGCGATGGCCGACGTAATCGTCGACGAAGTAGACGTGGTCGAACGGAACTTCGCGGCGGACCCGCCGGAGATCCTCCTCGAGTCGCTCCATCGGAAGCGAGCGCCACTTCCGCTTGTTGAAGGCCAGGTTGTAGCAGAAGCTGCAACGGAAAGGGCAGCCGCGCGTGGTGAAGTAACTGACGTGACCCGTACGGGCGGCAATCTCGTAGAAGCGCCTGCTGGCCGGAGTCATCGGGAACGGCGCACTTGCCAGGTCCATGAACGGACGGTCGGGGTTCCGCTTCGTCTCCCCGTGATCTTTCCACCCCAGCCCCGTGATGCCGCCAAAATCGTGAGTGCCGTCGAGGATGGCCTGGACCAGCTCGACCATGGTCTGCTCGCCCTCGCCGGTGACGACGAAGTCGACGTCGGGTTCATCCAGGCATTCCTGTGGCAGCATCGACGGGTGCACACCGCCAAGGACCGTGCGGACAGTGGGCGCGAGGGTCTTCGCCATGCGAAGTACCTCCGCGGCTTCCTTGCACTGGTTCCCGGTCATGACGGAGACGCCGAGCACGCGCACACCGCCAGTCAGCAAGCCGGCGAGTTCCTGCCTCGTGTCGAAGCGCAGGTCGATGTAGGCGACGGAGAAGCCCTGCTCCTCGAGAGCCGCACCGACGAAGAGAATGCCCAGCGCCAGGTTGCGATTGGGGCTATCGCGAGACGGGTTCGGGTAGACCAGGACGCAGTCGACCATGGCTGAGTGAGCCTCCGGCGGGCCGCCCGTGAAGGACGAGCCGTATTGACGTTGAGACCTGCACCGAGGTTGGGAAAGTCCCCGGGCCGGCGCGGACGGGCCTCTGTTCAGTGCTCCTTGCCCTTGGTGCGCTGGGCCGAGCATTGGTGCAACCTGTCCAGCTCGGCGAAGACGCCATCGTCCAGCGCGTGGATCTGGTCGACGAGCCAGATGGCAATCTTGGCCAGGTGTCGATCCACTTCGCATTTGAAAACGTCCGGACCGCCGAACAGGTCCCCGTGAAGGATTTCCCCATCGTGGAAACACATGCCCCCGCACAAGAAGCGAATGTCGCAAATCGAGCACGGATTATTGCCGCCGGCCAGAGAGCCGCGCTGCTCGAGCATCACTTCTCCATCAAGCCGGCGATGCACGGCGGTGAGCGGATCCTCCGCATGCGGTCTGCTTACATGACTCCCGCAGGAGGAGGCCCCTGAGACCTGGCCGATGACCGGCAGCGCGACGCTGACGGAATTACCTCGCGACGGAACCGGGGACGGCTGCACGCCAGAGGGGACCGAGCCGTTCATGGGCAGCAGCTGGTTCATCCTCCGGATCTCGTGGGGAACCGCGAGCTGATCCAGGCCATTCGAGACGTCGCCGATTTCCTGAGTTTTGTCGGCGGTGAAGCGGTGGCAAAGGTGCACTTTTCCATTCACGTCGATGTTCACGTACGACGTCCCGGCCCCGCACCGATTCATTCGTGGGTGAAGGAAGCGCAGGTTCTCGAAATACTTGTAAAAGTCTGACAGGTACCAGATGTGTCCGTGTCTCAGGTCATCAGCATAGTACTCGGCAAGCCGGTCATAGTTGGTCCGGATGCGATCCAGCAATTCCTCGCGACGCACGGCAACTCCAGGCACCGCGGTGCCGACGATCGCGAACCGGATGATCTGAAACCCCAGGCTGCGGAAATGCACGGCGTACTCGAAGAGGTCGACGTTGTCGGCCGTGAGGGTGGCGTTCACCATCGCATAGGGATCGATCGCAAGGAACTTCGGGACGTTCTGCACGACCGTGTCGTAGCTCCCCCGCCCGGATCGGAAAACTCGATACGTGTCATGGGCCTCCCGCGTGCCGTCCATGCTGATCGAGATAGTCACGCGGTACTTCCGCAAAAGCTCATCAACCTCCTCACTGAAGATCGTGCCGTTGGTATTCACGCTGAAGTGGATGTGCTTGCCCCGTGCGGCCCCCTGCTCAAGGGCGTACTCCATGGCTGCGCGCATCACAGGCAAGTTCAGGAGCGGCTCGCCGCCCAGGAAGCGCAGGAAGCAATCCGAGTGCGCCCCCGAGACCTTGATCAGCCAGTCCACGCAGCGCCTGGCCGTCTCCGCCGTCATGAGCTGCCGCGGTCCGCCGTAGAGCCCTTCCTTGGCAAAGCAGTAGGGGCAGGTCATATTGCAGTCGTGGGCCACGTTCAGAGTGATGAAGTTGATGCCGGCCGGACGCATCGCTGGCTCGGCGGGGCTCTCCGGTTCCCGGCATCCACAGGCCGTCTCCGCAGGATGCCCCGACCGATCGCGCGCCAGGAAACGCAGCGTGGCAGTGTCGAAATCGTAGACCGTTCCCGAATAAGAGAAGGAGCGGATCGAAGAATCCTGAACGGCGTTCATGTCGCGGACTCCCAGCGAGAAGGCTCTTCCTATCGACTACGGTTCGGGCTCGCATTCATCCACCCCCGGCAAGCCGCGAGCGGAGTCTCCGCCCGGCGCCTGGCTCCCTCCACCGTCCCACGAGCATCTCCAGATGGCCCGGTGCCTTGGCTTCGGCAGATCGCCGCGCGATCTTATGCCGGTACAGGATGCCTTGCGTCATCGGTCTCCAGGTTCAAGTTGCCATGGAACGCCGCCAAGGCCTCGGACGAGTGATCGAGGAGCCGAAACGATCACGGGCACACTCCGGGATCCAGCTCGGGTTTGAAATAGATTGACGCCAGCTCTCGATCATCATCCACGCCGATCGCCAGGAGCGTCGGCACGCACCCTGCGGGGCCGGGTGAGGTGTCAAGAGTGCCCGCCTGAAATCCCCAGCCGGCGAGAATCGCCTGCAACAACGGAGCCGTCGCCGCGAAGTCGCGTATGCCCCAGGCCGCCAGCGAGAGGTAGACCTTGAACTCTCGCTTCCCCCAGCGAGGAACGTAGCCGGCGGAAGCGACGAAGCTGTCCTCGTAGGGCCGACCGCAGGCCTCGGCTACCCTCTCCAGGAGTTGCCGAAAGCGGCCCTGCCGGCCGCGACAATGGCAGTCCACGCTGCTCTCGAGTGCAGCGACGTCGAGCCCGGCCAATCTGACATAGGTTTTCAGTTTTCGTAGCCCTGCGCGGTCAAAATCGTAACCGACGCCGACGTAGGATTCCCTCTTCAGCAAAGGAATCGACGCCAGGCCGTCGAGCATCTCCGGCGACAGAAACCGAGCCGCGATCTCGTGCACCTGGACCGCCGACAACCATTCGGTATTGAAATAAAGTTTACCGACATCCATGTGCTGAGGAGCAAAGCCCATCCCGTACCAGACCCGGAACCGCGAGCTTTCGAGCGCACCCGAGAGGTGTTTGCCGAAGAGCCAGTCGAGTTCCTCCGCGCGTGAACCGGAGTCCGGGATCACCCTGTCCGCAAGTGCGCGATGGAACCCGATCGACTCGTCGGCGGTCGACCCTGCCGCCACGTCGCATACAAACCGGATCGCCCAGCGACCGCTGTTGTCAAGCGCCAGCGACATCTCCAGCGGGGTCCCGTCCGCACAGAGATTGGACCTGCGACTTCCCGGACCGAGCGGAGCGGCAAAGGCTCGGTCGACGAGGAATGCGAAGCCCTCGAGCATCCGCGTTTGCTCGTCCCGGGGGAACAAAGGCTCGATCCACGCCGCGAAGAATGACGACAGGGTCCCGGACGCGCCGGACGCCGTCGCATCGTCCGCGATTTCCATGCGAGTCACGGAATCAGGAATCGACTGTGAGATGGGCGGGCTCCTTCACCGGTTCGGCCCGTCGGCCCGCCGACTTAATGGCATGGCTTGCCGAGATCGTGTACAGGACCTGTTCGATATTCGTCTTGATCGTCGGGCAGGGACGCTCACTCGTGTTCATTCGATGTAAAGGGCAGGCGTTCCCCTGACACGACGGCCGGAAGAAACACGAATGGCAACCGGCGTCCTCATTGTCTCCCGTGCCGATCCATTGAGCGTGCTTGTCGGCATCGATGAGCAGCGCGCCCTCGCCGGTGATGCGGCCAACATGATTCCTCGGATCTTCCAGCGCAACCGTACACTTGTAGACGGTCCCGTCGGATCCGATGACAAACGAATGCGGTCTGGCCGCGTAGCACTTGCTGCCAAGCGGTTTGAGCTTCTCACGCAGGGCGTAAGGTTCAAACCCTCCCTCGGCCGCCTTCCTGGCCAGATCCACCGAGTAGGTTCGGCCATCGTCGATCCCGCAGACCGAGAGGTATTCGTCATGGGGCCCGCCCCACTTTCCCACGGGGTGGAAATCGAGGCAGAATCTCGAATCCGCAGCGAACTCGGAGCGCACCAGATCAAGGAAAGGGTCCATGCAATCCACCGACTCCGCGTCGAAATTGACGCGGATGACCGCCTTGAACGCTTCCGGCTGGTCGCGCAGGGCGTTGAGGTTGCTGAGGATCGTCTTGAAGGTGCCGGTCTTGCCATCGCCGAGCACCCGCAACCGATCGTGCTGTTCCTGGGGACCATCGAGCGTGATCTGGAATCCTCGGACCTCCGCGCGGAAGAGGATCTTCGCGACCCGCGGCGTCAGCAGGTAACCATTCGTGGTCATACTGCTGGAGTAATAGATCCCGTACTCTGCACAGATCGTCTGCAAGCGACCTGCGACCTCCTCGATGATCTCGATGGCGGTGAGTGGTTCGCCGCCGAACCACCCGACCGTGAGTACTGACAGATCCGCAGCTCTCGATCGAACGTGCGCAACGATACCTTCAATGACTTCCCGCTTCATCTTCTTTCGTGTAAACGTCTGCGAGCAGTACTTGCAGCGGAAATTACACTGCTCGTTCGGAAGCAGCACGAGCTGTAATTCGCGGCTGGTCGTGTACTCCTCGGTCCGCAGCGCCTCGGCCCTCTTGAATTCGTCGACGCCGTCGGGTACGAGGAAGCCGTTGATGCACAGCTCCGCCAGGATGCCAGTGGGGTCCTCGGACAATCCGCCGTCGAGGGCCGATCGGACCCGTGGCACTTCGGCCTCCGGGATCCGGGCGAAGGCGCCCATGTAGCTGTTGTAGAGCAGCAGGGAACCGTCCGCGTCCCGAGTTGCGAGGTTGAAGCGCGATGGCATCCAGGTCGTTACGTTCATGGTCTTCGCCACCTCGGTTGTCGAGTTTCGATCAACAGAGTGCTTCCGTCCCAGACAGTCCGTAGAGGCTGACCGGGTTGCGAGCCGTCCCATGCGCAGGAAGCTCGGGGACGCACTCGCCCTGTCACCATTCCGTTGAAGAATCTCACCTCGCGCTACGCAAGGTGCGACCTGCCAGGAGCATGAGTCACCAGCACTGGGTGCCTACGGTGCCACCGCAGTCGCAGTTGTCGTAAAAGTCGACCGGTCGCATCATGGCACGCTGTACGTCTTCCGGATCTCCGAGTTTGATGGCCAGATCGAGACGAGCGTTCCACAGCACGCCGACCGCTTCGGCCACCTGTTTCTGTGCCCTGTGGAATTCGGCAGACTCAGCCGCCAGGCTCTTGATCTGCTCCGGCGTGAGCTTCGTGGGACCTTCCTCGTACGTGGATGTCAATACACGTCTGATGGCCTCGACCTGATCCTCGGTCATCTTGCTGAGCGCGTCCTTGATCCGATCTTGTTCGCTCATCGTGTCACTCCGGCCTTGAGAAAGGATTTGCTGGCCCGTTGAGGTGCACATAGAGTTGTCCGTGCACCGGAGAATCTCCGATGCCGACTTGAGCGAAATGATTTTGAACGCGCCGGAACGCCCGTGTCAAGGCTCTGGATCACTACTCGTTCCGAATGAATCATGGAACGCCGGCCGCGGCTCCCGAACTTTTCCGTTCGGCAATGGGAGCATCGCACTCAGCCGGTCGCGACAACGGCGCAGCGCCACACTTTGACCGGTCAGTGCACGCGCCCGTCGCCTGCGAATACGGGCACGCCCTGCTTGGCCAGTCTCTGGGAGCGGCGGCCCGATGACCAGAGACCTGAGGGCCGGGCCGGGCTTCATGCTCGGAAACGGGTGCTCACTGGCGGTGTCGACTTCGGCTGCGTGCCGGCGGGATGCGCCAGTCTCCCGCGATGCAGCGAGCTCTCCGAGGGTCCAAACCGCGGAGCATCGTCCCATAGCCAGCGTAGTCAGTCCTGCCCGCGATCGGATAATTGTCTGCGGCGGAATATTCGACGATGAACGCCCGGCGCGGACGCGTGGATCGATTGGGGGCGGAGGAATGGACCAGGCAGCAGTGGTGTATGGAAGCTCCCCCAGGCGGGACCGTGAGCGACTCCACGAGACGTCCGGCGGCCCAGGGCGCCAGGTCGATCATCCAGCCTGCCTCGGGATTTGTCACTTCGATCGGTCCTTCGCGATGCGAGCCCGGCACGACCTTCAGGCCCCCGTTCTCGTCGTCCGATCCATCGAGCATGAACATCACCGCCAGCAGGTCAAAATTGCAGTGGAGAAGATACGAGAAATCCTGGTGCCAGTGAATCGACCACGGAGAGCCGGGGTATTTCATGAAGAGCTTGGTGTGGTGGAGCTTGACGTTCGGCGTACCGAGAAGCCCCGCGACGACGTCGAGGACATGGGGCAGACTGAGAACCTCGAAGAACCCGGGGTGATCGAGGATCGGGTCGGCGACTGCGTTGGCGACTTTCCGGCCATCGCAGGGCTCGGCCTCGAGCTGGAAACGATCATTGGTCGCATCGAGCGCACTTGCCGCCTGTTCCACAGCGGCCACCGCGACTCTCAACTTCTCCAGCTCAGACGCGCCCAGAAGGTTCGGTACGACAAGGTAACCGTGCTCACTGTAGCGATTCACCTGCTCTCGCGTGATCATCGGGGCCGGATCTCCATGAGGAGGGTCTTCCAGTGGGTCAACCACAGGTCCTGGCCGATGCACTCCGCCAGACCGGCTTCAAACCAGCAGATTGCGACGGCACTCCCACGGCCGTGGCGAATCCCGCCCGCATCGCGCAGGCCTCCGCGTGATCGCGGCACGCCCTGGCATCCCTGTTCTGGAATCATTGTCAAAAGAAATCAAGTCCCTGCTGGATTTCCCTGGCTGGCTCGGGAGCCACGCGCGAGTCGCGGACAGAACGAGGTTCATAATGAAGGTGTCAAGGACGGCCACGCGAGAACTGGCATTTTTTGTTTTCGCCTTCATTCGCTCTCAGCGTCGGGTCTGCCTGCGCTTCGAGAATCGTGCAGACGACGGCGTGAAGCCGGAGGATCGGGCCTGCCCCGGCCGGCTTCCGCACAGGGTGAAGACTTTGACAATCGAACCGTCCTGCATGATGATTTCCTCGATGAGCTGGTGCGCATGGCGACCGGAAGGGGCGAAGCGACCCGTGATCGACCACTCGACGGAGATCATACCGTGCCGGTGGCACTCGTAGTCGGGTGAGGCGCCCGCCATTGTCCAGGTCCTCCGATTCGAGAGCGGACAGCAATGATGCACCGAAAACTCCAGGCCTTGCCGGTCCAATGGACGCTGGCGACGGACCTTCTGGTCAACCGTACCGGTGAACCCGTCTGGCCGCTCAAGAATGAGACTGACTTCGCGTCACTCAAGCAGCTTGCGTCTCTCTTCCATGCCGAGCTTCGCGAGGAACGGGAGACTTACCTTAGGTCCGACGCGCCCGCGGCAAACCTCGCGCTCGTCGTCGGCCTACACCTGGATCACCTGGGAAGCGATCTTGGCAACCTGTACGCTCACCTCACGGGCCGGCGCTATCAGAGCATCGAGAGCGTAAGCCAGCTTGCCGGGCAGACTCATCCTTCCGTACTCATCACCTCCACGGATCAACTTACCCTGGAATTGATGAACGCCCTGTATCCAGACGAGCCCGTGGAACCGGCGACCGGTATTTTATTCGCAAGCGACCGCGACAGCCTGCGGGGCCAGGTGCTGGTTCGTTCGGCGGCGGCGGTGCTTGCAGGCCCGGCCCCGACGCGGGCCATCGAGCTCTACCCGGGACTCGAGATGCCCAGGTTCACCTTCTCCGGCCGGGAGATTCTCGGGGCGCGGGCGTTGGCCGCCGAACTGCGGGACGCGGTCGGTCGTGGTCCGGCGGTGCTCTCCGTTTTTTCACATTCCGATGGCATGGACGCCTTCCTGGGCAAGCTGACCTTGTGTCCCATGCGCAGGCCGCCCCCTCGGCCGGACCCCCTGCGCCCACCCGGCTGCCAGGTCACGGGAATTTGCCACCGGCATGACTTGCCGCTCGAGGAAGTGCTCCAGTCCGAGCTGCTCATGGACCCCGACGATCTATCCGCGCGGATCTTCGTCTGGGCCACATGCTGGGGCGTTCTCTTGCAGCCCTCGGTCGTCGACCAGGCCTGGGCCCTCCCATCGCGCATCGCCAACAACCCCCGTCTGGGGGCCGTCGTAACTTCATGGGGTTTGTTCAACGGGTCTCCACGGATGACGGCTTACCTGACGGATCACCTCGACAGGGGAGTTCCCGTGGGAGCAGCCCTCACCCATTTCTTACGGTCGCCCGCGGCGCAACACTTCGGCGTGCGCTTCTGCCTGCTGGGAGATCCACTCGTCAGCGTGCCGCTTCCCGGACCAAGGCAGGAGCAGTCAGCCGTCCCTCCCGATCAGCCCTGCGTGCTGCCAGAGGTCCCGCCCGTCGACCCATCCGACTCCGGCGACCTCGATCTCATCAGGACGATCATCAAGCTCCAGTCCAATCGCATGCCCCCTGCGACGGAGCTGCGACGCGACCATGCCATGGGCAGTATCGATGCGCTCCAGATGCGAATGTTTCTCGGGGGCGACTGCGGGGACGGGGCCGACGCCGCCAGATCCGAGTTGCGCCGCAGCTTGCTGGATCTGTTCTCGGCATGGGGCTGCCGCGCTTTCGATGCCTGGCAGAAGCTGGCCGAGCTGGTGGAGACCTCGTCGCACGGTCCTCCCTGTCCTGTTTGCGGGCAGGCCCTGTGCACCGAACTGTACTCGATGCGGATCCCGGGCGCGTCGGCGAGACGACTGAAGTCTTGCGTGCGTTGCGGGATCGTCGAGGATGCGCCGGATGGATTTCCTCCCATCCGGTTCACCCGCCGAACACCTCGGTCATTCGCTATCGATCCGGCACTGACGTTGCGCAGAGGTGCAGCCGTCCTGCTGCATGTTCCGCCCCTCACGTCGCTGAGTGCACGATGGGACTGGCCGGCCGACTCAGCCGGATTCTGCGAGGAGGTCTGCGAGGCGAGCGGTCCCTGGCCGCCAAGACCATTCCGCGCAGACTTCGTCTACATCGAGGGTTGTCGGTTCGCGATCGGCAGCCTGCCCTGCTGCATGGAACTTGAAGAATGACGAGACGATCGATTCCATGCGAGAAGGCTTTATGAACACTCGCTGGTGGCAGGCGCTCGAACAAGCTCTCGAGAGCAGGTTGATTGAGGTCCCAATTCATGGATCAGTTGATTGACGACCACGTGCGGGTCATGGGTTCCACAGCCGAAAATGTCCAGGGCCAGGTAGCACGCCTCCGGGTACGTGTGGACAATTGCGTGGGACTGGGCCAGGATCAGCACACCCGTGAAGCCGCACCCGAACTCGCTGAAGACATGTGTGAGACGATCAACGACATGATACCCCGCCGAGGAAACGGCACGCTCAAGCGCGTTCATGATCTCGTCCGGATCAAGCAGGAGCGTTTGCCTGATCCCACTCAGATCGGCAACCAGATGCCTGCCAAGCACATCGACTTTATGTGGGTGGTTGATCATGAATGATACGCGTCGGGAAGCAGGTTTTGGATAACGTTCTCGATGATGCCCAGACCCCGGAAGAATAAATCTTCGGGGATATCCAGGGGAGGTGCCACACGCACGGTGGGAGTCACGGACAGAAAGAGCAGGCACAGGCCACGAGAGAGGCACTCGTCATAAACCCGATGTGCCAGTTCCGGCGAGGGAATGTTGCCGGTGCGATCGTTGACCAGCTCCAGCCCCAGGAATAGCCCCTGCCCCCGGGCCGCGCCCACGATGGTGCTGCTCTCGCACAAGCGTCCAAGCCGCTCCAGTCCGGCGGCGCCGAGCCGGGCGGACCGTTCCACGAGGCCGTCGCGCTGAAGTCGCTCCAGGGCCTTGATGGCTGCCACGCAGGCGGCCGGCTGGCCTGCGTAGGTGCTACCCCAGACGACCCTTCGGTCCATGACCTCCGGCGTCCCCACGACTGCCGCCAGCGGCAGCAGACTCCCGCCGATGCCCTTGCCGACGATTACCAGATCGGGCAAGATGCCACTCGACTCGAACGCCCACATCCGTCCGCAGCGCCCGAACCCGCATTCCACCTCGTCGACGCACATGAGCCAGCCATACTTCCGGCAGAGTTTCTCCAGCCGGGGCAGATACTCCCTGGGCGGCACCCAGACTCCGGCCTCACCTTGCACCGGTTCCACGATCATCCCGGCGACGGTCTCCGGTGCGGCCTGGTGACGCAGCAGATACTCCTCGATGGCTTGCACGCACCAGAGATCGCACGAGGGGTAATCGAGTCGGTGCGGACAACGCCCGCAGGTGGCGTAGGGCGTGTAAAGATAGAAGGGAATCGCCTGCGTGGCCGTGTCGCGCCACGGGGCATGGAATGGACCCGCGGCCAGTCCCGCATAGGAGAACCCGTGGAAGTTGGTGTAGGTGGTCAGCACATTCGGCCGCCCGGTCGCGGCGCGCATGAATCTCGTCGCCGCCTCCACGGCCTCGCTTCCGGTCGCACAGAGGGCCACGCGCCGCAGGTGGGCGGGGAAGGTCGTGAGGAGCCTCTCCGCGAATTCATAACGGATGAAGGGCACGAATCCCGGGGTGCAACAAACCGCTCCCAGCTCGCGTAATGCCGAGGACGCAGCGTCAACAATCTCCGCCGGGGCGTGCCCGACGTTGTTCGTCGCCCAGCCCGAGGCGAAGTCGATGAACCGATTCCCATCCACATCCCAGAGATAACCATCATGCTGGCTCGCCAGGAAGACCCGCTCTGATGCCTGCATCGGATCCGTATAGCCGGCCAGGCAAGGATGCGTCTTCATCCGCTCGAGGAGCATGCTGCCCAAAGGTCCAGGGAGTGGGGTACGGACCAGTTCGCTGGGCTGATCACTCTCTGCCAAAGGGCTCGCAGCCGCCTTCTCTGGAAAAGCCAAGGGCCGCTCCCTGTAGAACTTCTCAGCCCGGCCGGTAGATAGGTCAGAGCCGGCGCCAGGATCTTCGCGAACGATGAAGGTTTCGTATCCGATGCAGACGAATCGATGCGACGATTTCAGGCATGCGCCGCGCCGGACGTGAGAATGAAGAGCCTTCGACTCGACACAACCTGCGCCCTCGAGCACCGAAAGAGTAGACGTCCTCTCCTGGCCGGTGTCAATGGGTGAACCAGGGAGTTGAGGGAACGGCTACCGGGGTTCAGCATCGCCGGGGGCCGATCCCCCATAAGTAAACGGTGATGAACCACCGGCCCAACAGGCATTTCTTGCCTTCGCCCTGACGCCTTACCGCTCGTCACGGCTGTCCAGAGACGCCCGGCCGATCCTCACGCGCGGTGCCCCAGCTCTTGTTGGGGTTCGGGCCCATTTGCAACTCCAGCGTACCGCCGGCGACGATCTGATTGTGAGTGATCCAGCTCCGCGTGTACGGCCGCCCGTCGAGCGTTGCCGACTGGATGTACACATTCCGGGGCGAGTTGTCCCTGGCGACGACCGTGAACTTGCCGCCCTTGTAGTAGCCGGGGTCCAGTTTGAGCGTGACCTGGTCGGCCAGCGGGCTGCCGATGACATAGACGCCGTCGGCCGGGTCGACCGGGTAGAATCCCAGGGCGGTGAAGACGAACCAGGCCGACGTCTGACCGCAATCGTCGTTGCCGCAGATGCCCGCGCTGGTGTTGTTGTACAGCGTGTCGGCCACATGACGCACCAGGGTCTGCGTCTTCCAGGCCTGGCCCGCATAGTTGTAAAGGTAGGCGACGTGGTGGCACGGCTCGTTCCCGTGCGAGTACATGCCGATGACGCCGGTGATGTCTTGCAGAGAGTTGGGGATCTTCTGGTCGGGGTCGAACATCTCGTCCAGCCTCGCGAGGAACCTGGCGTCGCCGCCGAGCTTCTCGATCAGGCTGGGAACCTGGTGCGGGACGAAGAACTCGTAGTGCCAGGCGTTGGCCTCAGTATAGCTGGACATGTCGATCCGTTTTGGATCGAAGGGCCGGACCCAGGCGCCTGCGGCATCGCGGCTCCGCATGAAGCCTGTCTCCCGATCCAGGACGTTCTGCCAGTTCCCCGCCCGCTTTTCATACGCCCTGGCCACCTCGGTCTTCCCCATCGCGCGGGCCATCCGTGCGATACAGATATCGTCGTAACAGTATTCCAGCGTCTTGGCGGCGCTCTGTTCGTCCTTCCGCTGCACCACGTAGCCCTTGTCCCGGTAGGAATCGAGGAATTCGCGGTTCAGGCTGGTGGTGGCGATCATGTCGGCCAGGGCCTCGCCGGCGTCCCAATCGCGGAAGCCCTTGAGGTAGGCATCGGCAATCACGGGGATCGAGTGGTTGCCGATCATGCAGTTGGTCTCCTTGCCGCCGTTGGCCCAGACCGGCAAGTAGCGGGCGTCCGGGCTCGTGAACCGGTAGTGTGCCAGGCAAGTCTTCACGAAGTCGTTGACGCGGTTCGGCTGCACCAGGGTCAAGAGCGGGTGCTCGGCGCGGAACGTGTCCCAGAACGACAGCTCGGTGTAATAGTCGAACCCCTTGACGGCGTGCACCCGGCCATCGGGGCCGCGGACCTGGCCGTCAACGTCGTTCAGGACCGTGGGAGCCACCAAGGTGTGGTAGACGGCCGTGTAAAAGGTTTCCTTGAAGTTGTGATCGCTGGACTCAACCTGAACGGCGCCGAGGACACGGTCCCAGGCAGTCCGGGCGGCCACGGCGACGGCGTCGAAATCCCAGCCGGGCAGCTCGGCCTGAAGATTCTTGCGGGCTCCCTCGACGCTCACCGTCGAGAGTGCGGCCCTGGCCAGGATCGCCTCGCCGGCCCGGGTCTTGAAGTCGAAATGAGCTTGCAGGTTCCGGCCCGTGGCTTGCTTGCCCTCTGTGGGCTTGTGGTCGGATGCCAGGCCGGCGCTGTCGAACGGGCGTGAGAACTCGATGACGAAGTAGAAGACCTTGTCGCCACCCCAACCGTCGCTACGGCGGAATCCGGTCACGGTATGGTCGTCGGCGATGGTGATCTGCGAAGAGGTCGGGCGATTGCTGATGCCGTGCCAGAGGTCCAGGATGACGTGTGCATCGTCGGTTTGCGGGAAGGTGTAGCGGTGCAGGCCCGCGCGCAGCGTGGCGGTCAGCTCGACGTTGATCTTTAATTTTGGCAGCAGTACCCGGTAGTAGCCCGGGCGGGCTTCCTCCTGGTCGTGAGAGAAGGCGGCGCGATAGCCCTCGCCGGGCTTGCTGCCGGCCTCAAGCTTCAGTGCCCCGACGGTCGGCATGAGCAGCACGTTGCCCAGGTCTCCACACCCTGTGCCGCTCAGGTGGTTGTGGGAGAACCCGAGGATGCTGGTATCGGAATAGTGATAGCCGGAGCAGCCATCCCAGGATTCGTCGCGCGTGTCCGGCGAAAGCTGCATCATGCCGAAGGGGAGCGTCGGGCCGGGGAAGACGTGCCCGTGGCCGTCGGTGCCGATCAGCGGCTTGACGTGGTCGGCCGGGCTCGCACCCAGGCACGCTGTCGAAAGCAGGAACAGGGCAATACCAACGATACCAGCGGTCTTGTCGGCGAGGCGTGTCATGATTTGTTCCTCAAGGGCTGCTCGTGGATGACGAGCCTCAGAAAAGTGTTGATTTCTCACCGCGGCCCGCGCTGGTCGAGCTGGCGCAGGGCGAAGGCGCACGCGCCCACAGCGACGGCCTCGCTCGTGCCAAGGCGTGTCATACCGATGCCAATGCGCGGCAGCGGATCGTACTGCAACGTGCGGGTTCCGCCGGGGACTGTGATCTGGCGTACGTCTCCCTTCAGGAGCTTTTCCCGCTGGTCCGCATCTTCAAGATTGAAGGCCCGGGCTGCCAGCCGGCTGAAGTGACGACCATCGAGGCCCGTGTACGTGCTGTTGAGTTCATTCACGACCGCCGGCAGGAAGAGCGGCCAGGCACCCGCGACGCCGCCGCCGATGACCGCCAGGCTGTCGGTGAGCGTCAGCGCGTTGGCCATCGCATCGCCGACGACCTCGCCCATCTGGCGGAACGCCTCGACAGCGGCCGCACGGTCACCCGGCGCATGACCCATGCCGATCTCGAAAATCACCCTTGGCTCCGGTGCCTGCTCGAATGGGATACCCGACTGCTCGGCGAACACGCGCCGCACCGCGCGGATGCTCGCCCCCTCCTCGGCGTTCATCGCGGGGTCCCGCTTGTTCCGCAGCAGCCAGACCTCTCCGGCCATGGAATTGTCGCCAATGAACAGCTCGCCGTTGCGGACAATCCCGCCGCCGAAGCCGGTGCCAAGCGTCACGCCGAACAGGTTCCTGTACCGCTTGGGACTCCCCGCCTGTTCCAGCATGCCGTTGACGTAGGGCAGGAAACCGGCGATGGCCTCGCCGTAAACGAAGAGGTCGCCGTCATTGTTGATGAAGACGGGGACCTGGAACCGGTCCTCGAGCATGGGCCCCAGGGCCACGCCCCCGCGGAAGCCGGGCAGGTTCAGCAGGTCGCCGATGATGCCGGCCGGGTAGTCGGCCGGTGCGGGGAAGGCGAAGCTGATGGCAACGGGCGGCTCGGGGCAGAGGTCCCTGGTGCGCGCGAAGCCCAGGGCGATGTTCGACAGGCACTGATCCAGTCGATCGCCGTCCGACGGCAGCGCGACGGTCTCGGTCACCGGCTTCTGCCCCTGCATGCCGCAGAACCGGAAGTTGGTCCCGCCGGCGTCGAGAGTCATGACGACGCGACGGTCGTTACTCTGGCTCATGAAGGTCTCCGTGAGCTCACACCGCTTGCGCGGGTTCCGGGGCAGCCGCGGGCGCCGGATTACCACCGCGCAGCGACAGCAGCAGCAGGTACGCGAAACAGCCGGTGGGGACGATATAAGCCAGCGCTCCGAGCTTCAGGTCCAGCAGGCCGCCCATCACCAGGGGCACAATGGCGCCACCCGAGATGGCCATGCACATCAGGCCGCTCAGCTCGTTGGCGCGGTCGGGTCTCTCCTCCACCGTGATCGAAAAGAGCATCGGCCAGATGTTGGCGAAGCCCAGACCCGCCGCCAGCACGCCGGCCATGGAGAGCCACTTCGACCCGCTCATCAGGGCGGCCGCCCCCAGAACGCCCAGCAAGGCAGACCCTCGGAAGCAGGTCCGCGGTGACATGACGGTCAGCAAGGCGCTTCCCAGCAGCCGGCCCACGGTCAACGTCAGGAAGAAAACGGTGGGGCCCCAGAAAGCGGCGGTGTCCATGTCCAGGCCGAAACCCTGGAGGGTCGGTTGCAGGAACCGCCCCATCGACGCCTCGGCCCCCACATAGAGGAAGATGCCGACGACGGCCAGCAGGAAGATCGGCTCGCCAAGCAGCGCCAGGCTCGAGCCAATGCTCGGCGGCTCTTCCACCCTGGTTTCCTCGACCTTCAAGAAGAGCACGGCAACGAAGGCCAGCGTCATCAGCACGCAAAACAGGGGAAAGGCGCCGCGCCAGTTCATGCTGTGAAAAAAGGCAAGAGAGCTGATGGCCAGCACGATGTAGGTGGAAGCCGCGCTGCCAAGGCCCTTGATGCCCTGGGCCAGGGCCAGGTTCCGGCTGTACGCGCCCTCGGGGCTCACGTCCCTCATGATGGGGTTGCCTGCGACCTGAAGGAAGGTCGTCCCCACGCCGAGCAAGAAGATGCACCCGAGCACGACCATGAACGGGGGTGCCAGGATCGACGGCAGCACCAGCGCCAGCGCGTTCAGCCCCAGGCCCAGCAACAACAGCCTTTTCTTGCCGATGCGAGCCGCCAGGACGCCGCCGGGAACGCTGCACACGGCGAACGCGATGAACACCGAGAACGAGACCAGCGTCGACTGCCAGTTGCTCAGCTCGTAGGCCGTTTTCATCTTCTCGGCGTTCGGTCCCATGGCGTCGGCCAGGCCCATCAGGAAGAACGCCAGAAAGATCGGTAGTGTCTTCACTCGCATCGGCAAGCCTCTCGAGCGCTGGAAAACGATTCCGCTCTTCAGAGTTTTACCATGGCCGGAGCAGCTTCACAGCGTGCTACCGTCGGCTCTCCCGGGAGTCTTCTCCCTGCGCGGGCACCCCACGGGGAGCGCCAGCAACCCCTGCGCCGCGTCTCTCATGGATTTTCTCATGTGCCAAATTGACACGCACAACACGGCGTATCCGGCTTGATGAAGACGCCCGTCCGAGCACCCTCAAGCATTATGCTGGGAGCCGCAGGGTGCAAACAAGTGGCTGCCGGCACCCGCGGGCCGGCGCGTGCCCCGGCCCCAGAGGCTCTGAACGGACCGGTCCGGTCGCGGCCTCCCGCACCCGCACCGTGGACAACACCGGCGGGTTCGTATATAGAGAGAGGAAGCTGCACCGGCTGGCCTGGTTCCGCAATCGCCGAACGTGGCGCGGGCCAGCCACCGCGCAAACGGTGCCCCTGCGAGCTTCTCATGCATACGCGACGATCCTTCCTCCGGCTCACAGCAGCCGTGGCGACCCCGCTCTCCGTTCCGCTACGGGCTTCCGCTGGCTCGCAGCGGTCCGTTCCTCTGCAAAGCCGCAGGCCCCCTGATTCCGAGCGGAGGTTCGTGAGCAAAGCCGTCGAGGCAAGCATTGTGGAGGTCAAGAAGGCGATCTCCGATCCGGAGCTGGCCTGGCTGTTCGAGAACTGTTTCCCGAACACCCTTGATACCACCGTGCGGACCGGCGGGCGCGCTGGCAACCCAGACACCTTCGTGATCACCGGCGACATCAGCGCCATGTGGCTGCGCGACTCCACTGCGCAGGTGTGGCCCTATCTGCCGCTGGCGAAGGAAGACCGCGCGCTGGCGACCTTGATCGCCGGCGTGATCCACCGGCAGACCCGGTGCATCCTGATCGACCCCTATGCCAACGCCTTCAACGACGGGCCGACCGGCAGCCCGTGGGCGAAGGACCACACTCGCATGCGGCCCGAGCTGCACGAGCGGAAGTGGGAGATCGATTCGCTCTGCTACCCCGTCCGCCTGGCCCACGGATACTGGAAGACCACGGGCGATGCCTCACACTTTGACGGCGATTGGCAAAAGGCTGCGGCGCTCATCGTCCAGACGTTCCGTGAACAACAGCGGCTGAAGAACCGCGGCCCCTACACATTCCAGCGCGAGACGGCGAACCCGACGGACTCGCTACCCCAGCAAGGCTACGGGAACCCCACGCGCCCGTGCGGCCTGATCCACTCCGGCTTCCGCCCGTCGGATGACGCCTGCATCTTTCCGTTCTTGATCCCTTCCAACCTCTTCGCGGTCACGACGCTCGAGCAGCTCCGGGAGATCTCCACCGCGGAATTGAGTAACAAGTCGTTCGCGCGAGTGTCAGGAGCTGGCTGACCAGGTTCGCGATGCCATTCACACCCACGGGCGAGCCCAGCGCAAGGGGGGCGAGGTCTACGCCTACGAGGTGGACGGGTTCGGCAACCAGCTCTTCATGGACGACGCCAACGTTCCCAACCTCCTGTCGCTGCCCTACCTGGGGTGCTGTGCGGCGGATGACCCGATCTACGTCCGGACCCGGGCCTGGGTTCTCAGCGACGATAATCCGTACTTCTTCCGCGGGACTGCCGCGGAGGGGCTCGGCGGACCGCACTCGGGGCTCGACATGATCTGGCCGCTGGGGATCATCATGCGCGCCCTGACGAGCCGGTCCGAACCGGAAGTGGCCCGCTGCCTGACCATGCTCAAGCAGACGCACGCCGGGACCGGATTCATGCACGAGTCCTTCTCCAAGGACGACGCAAGCAAATACACGCGTTCCTGGTTCGCCTGGGCCAACACGCTGTTCGGAGAATTGATCCTGACGGTCCACGAGCGGTACCCTCAACTGCTCCGAACTTGAGAACGACCATGGTGATTCTGGTTCTGGCCCAATACCGTTGAAATAGCGTTAACGAAAAGGGGCAAGCGGCTTGCGACAGACTTGTTCCCACGCGGAGCGTGGGAACGAGGAGCAAACCTCTGCCTGCACTCAACTTATCGCAATTTCAACGGTATTGGGTTCTGGCCCGGCAGTATCTTCAAGGGGAAGCGGGGGGAACGACCGGCACGAGATGAACGTCCAGAAGCAGGCGGCCCGGCAGAGGATGAAGGTCAAGGGATCGTGCAGACACGGAGCCGATGGGGAGCGATTTCATGGCACTGAAGTGGCAGGATTATATTGAGGAACGCAAGGACGTGATGGTGGGCAAGCCCGTTTTCAAGGGAACCCGCCTCACCGTCGAGTTCATCTTGAAGCAGATCGGAGCCGGCATGACTCACGAAGCCCTGCTCGATCAGTACCCCACCCTGAAACCCGAACATCTTCGCGCCGCCATGCTTTACGCGGCTGACGTCGTGTCAATGGATGAGTCTATTTACCAATGATGCGACGCGAACATGCGAATCTTCGCGGATGAGATTATCGCCAGCCTCTCAAACACCTGCGGGATATGAGCGTCGAGCTGGAACGGTTCACCGTGCTCGTGGGAGCGAACGGCAGCGGGAAGACGAGCGTTTCGATCGATCTGCCTTAGCGATGACTAGTGTCCTGAGTTAGAAGTTCGCTCACAAACCCTCGCCACTCGATCTAAGATCATATCAGCATCTGCCGTCCATACGAAAGGCTTGGGATTTACGTTGTGTTTTGCCAGGAATTCATGGATCGCCTGTTCCAACGCCGCCACGCTCCGGAATACTCCACGGCGAATTCGCTTCTCGGTAATCTCCGCGAAGAATCGTTCAACCTGGTTCAGCCAAGAGCCGCTGGTGGGAGTGAAATGCAGATGATACTCGGGATGGCGAGCGAACCACCGCTTCACGGCTGGAGCTTTGTGTGTGCCGTAGTTGTCCATGACGAGGTGAATCTCGACGCCTGGTGCTTTGGCGATCTGGCTATCGATCTCGTTGAGGAATTTGAGGAATTCTTGTTGTCGATGGCGACGGTAGCATTTGCCAATCACACGACCTGTCGCGACGTCCAAGGCGGCGAACAGCGAAGTCGTCCCATTGCGTACATAATCCGGAGTTCGCCTCTCCGCCTGGCCAGGCCCCATGGGAAGCAACGGCTGGGTACGGTCCAACGCTTGCACCTGGCTCTTCTCGTCGATGCTCAAGACGATAGCGCGCTCCGGCGGGCTCATATACAACCCGACGATGTCGCGGACCTTCTCGATGAAAAAGGGGTCCGTGGAAAGCTTGAACGTCTCGCTGCGGTGAGGCTTCAACTCGAACGCTCGCCAGATACGCGAGATCGCTGTCTGAGACAAGCCGACGGCTTCCGCCATGCCCCGAGTGCTCCAATGCGTGGCGGCCTTGGGTTTCTCCTCCAGAGTCTTGGTCACAACGGCCTCGACCATTGCGTCCGTGATTTTGCAGGGCGCCCCCGGCCTTGGCTCGTCGGACAGGCCGTCGAGACGATCGAGGAGGAAACGTTTCCGCCATTTCCCGACCGTCACGACATTCACCCGGAGCTGTGCGGCGACTTCCTGATTATCGAAACCTTGAGCGCAAGCCAAGATGATCCGCGAACGGAGGGCGAGACGCTGGCTGGTCTTGGGCCGGCGCGACCACGCTTCGAGTTTCTGGCGCTCGACATCATTCAAAGTGAGAGTAGCCTTGGGGCGACCACCTTTATTCATCATAAATCTCCTTTGAGAGATTATATGATGATATAAACGATAATTCAAGGTTATTTGGCGAAATTGTAACTCAGGACACTAGCTGGCTGATGTACCCGTCGCAGAGGTTAGCCGATGAGGAGCGATTTCATGGCAGTGAAGTGGCAGGAACTGATCGAACAACGCACGGACGTGATGGTGGGTAAACCGCTCGGCCAGTTGATCGCGGCGATCGTCATGGGAGCCGCACTCGCGACGGCTGCCCCCGCGCACGCGGGCGAACCGTCGCGCTTGAACCTGGGCGGCGCCTGGCAAGTCGTTCAGGAGGGGAGTAGCGATGCGATTCCGGCCACCGTGCCCGGCACGATCCACACCGACCTGATGGCCGCCGGCCAGATCCCCGACCCGTTTTTCCGGAACAACGAGCGGGCCGTGCAGTGGGTGGGAGAAACGAACTGGATCTACGGCCGCTCGTTCGACGTCCCGGCGGACCTGCTGGCGCGCGCGCATATCTTGCTGCGTTGCGAGGGGCTGGACACTCTGGCCACCATCCGGGTGAACAACGCCGTCGTCGCCAGAACGGACAACATGTTCCGCACGTACGAGTTCGACATCAAGAAGCACCTGCGGCCCGGTGCCAACCAGATCGAGATCCGGTTTGATTCCGTGCTCCCCGCCATCCGGAACAGGGAGGCCGAGCGCAAGCTGCCCACCTGGGCCTACCCGGGCGCTGCCTACGTGCGCAAGGAACCGTGCAACTTCGGCTGGGACTGGGGGCCGACGCTGATCACCTGCGGCATCTGGCGGAAGATCGAGCTCGTTGCGTTCGATACCGCGCGCCTGGAAGACGTGGCCATCTTGCAGGACCATGCGCAGCCCGGGAAAGTGACCCTGGCGATCGCCGCGACAGCCGCCCCGGCGCCGCCGGCGGGAGCGACCGCAAAGATGACCGTGCGCCTTGGCTCGCAGAACGTGGCATCGGCAACCGCTCCGGTCCGGGACGGCCGCGCGCGGGCCGAGATTCTCGTGGCTGACCCCAGGCTCTGGTGGCCGGCCGGCATGGGCGATCATCCGCTCTACGACGTGAAGGTGGAATTGCAGGGCGCTACGGGCCAGGTGCTCGATTCGTCGACCAGGCGCATTGGCCTGCGCACCCTGCGCACGATCGAGCAGACCGACAAGGAGCCGATGCACTTCGTGGTTAACGGCGTGCCGTTCTTCGCCAAGGGGGCCAACTGGATCCCGGCCGACTGCTTCGCCCCGCGGCTGACCAGAGAGGTTCTCCGCCGTTACGCGGCCGACGCCGTGGCGGCGAATATGAACTGCCTCCGCTTCTGGGGCGGAGGATACTACGAGGACGACGACCTGTTCGATGCGTGCGACGAACTGGGCCTGTGCATCTGGCTGGACTTCAAGTTCGGCTGTACTACTTATCCGTCGTTCGACCGGGCGTTCCTGGACAACGTCAGGGCGGAAGCCCGCGACAACCTGCTCCGGCTGCGCCATCACCCGTCGATCGCCCTGTGGTGCGGCAACAACGAGATCATGTTCTTCCGCGGGAAGGACCAGTGGACCAGGGACAAGATGAGCGCGGGAGACTATTACAAGCTGTTTCGCGACCTGCTTGGCGAGCAGGTACGCGAGCTGTCTCCGCAGACCGACTACGTCACCGGCTCGCCCGACTGCGGCGACGTGCATTTCTGGGAGGTCTGGCACGGTGGCAAACCGTTCGAGGTGTATCGCAATATTCACGGGTTCGTCAGCGAGTTTGGGTTCCAGTCGTTCCCCGAGCCGAAGACCGTGCGCACCTTCACGGAGCCGGCCGACCGCGAGTCCGTCGATTCGCCCGTGATGAAGTACCACGAACGATCCAATCGCATGTACATGGACGTTCCCGAGGACGGCAAGATCGGCACGAGCAAGATCATGCTTCTCGTGAAGAAATACTTTCGCGACCCCAAGGATTTTGAAAGCACGCTGTGGCTGAGCCAGATCACCCAGGCGTACGGCATCAAGTACGGGGCCGAAAGCTGGCGGCGCGAGATGCCCAGATCGATGGGCTGCGTGTACTGGCAGTACAACGACACCTGGCCGTGCTCGTCCTGGTCATCGGTCGATTACTTCGGCCGCTGGAAGGCCCTGCACTACCTGGCCCGGCGGTTCTATGCTCCGGTCCTGGTCTCCGGCGTCGCGGACGCGAAAACCGGCAAGGTCGACGTCCACGTCACCAGCGATCGTATGAGCGATTGCCAGGGCAAGCTGACCTGGACCGTGACCGACCTCGCCGGGAAAGCGCTGGCGTCTGGCTCGTCCAGCCTCGAGATTCCTGGCCGGACATCCCGAGTGGCTCGGTCGTTCTCCCTCCGCGACGCACTGCAAGGCCACGGCACCGAGGATCTGCTGGTCTGGCTGCGGCTTGACGTGGGCGGCCGGACCGAATCCGAGAACCTGGTGACGCTGGCCTATCCGCGCGAGTTCCATCTCCTTGACCCGCGGTTGTCGGCCGAGATCTCGGAGCGGGACGGCGGATACACGGTGACCCTGCATGCCGAGCATCCGGCCCTGTGGACGTGGCTGGAACTCGACAGCGCGGACGCTCGCTTCTCCGATAACTTCGTGCATGTGATGCAGGGCCGCCCGGTGACGATCGAGGTCTCCCCGGTCAAACCGCTGAGCAAGGAAGCCTTCCAGGGATCGCTGCGCATCCGGAGCCTGTACGAGACCTACAAGCATTGAGCGTGGCAGCCAGCGAAGGGTCCGGGACCCATGGCCAGGCGAGAATGGTTCACGCGAGTGCGCACAGCAGTCCCTCTCTATTGCCCGCCGGCCTGGTGTGGATTCTGATCGCCACTTGTCTGGCTGCCGGCGCGGTACCGCATCGCCCCACTGAGCGCGGGCGCCTCCTGTGACGATCACGGTGGTTGAGCGAAAGAGGCGGTCTCATGGGTCTGTACTCGCGGCACATCTTTCCCCGCCTCTGTGACTGGTCGCTGCGGACGCCCCAGATCGCCGGACTGCGACGAAAGCGACTTGCCCAGGCGGAAGGCAGGATCCTGGAGATCGGGCTCGGGACAGGGCTCAACCTGGAACATTACCCCGATCATGTCCGTCATCTCGCAGCGGTCGAGCCTGGGCTGGGAATGATACGGTTCGCCCGTCGCAGGATCGACAGGAGTGGGATCGACGTCGATCTGCGTGTTCAAACCGCCGAGGAGCTGCCCTTCCCGGACGGGCAATTCGACTGCGTGGTGAGCACCTGGACGCTGTGCAGCATCCGGGATGGCAGGCAGGCCATGGCCGAGATCAGTCGGGTGCTCAAGCCAGGCGGGCGATTCCTGTATCTGGAGCATGGGTTGAGCGAAGAACCGAGAGTCCAGCGCTTGCAACGTTGCCTGACGCCGCTTCAGAGGCAACTGGGGGATGGCTGTCGCCTGGACGTGGACATCGAGGCTCTCGTTCGGTCAGGAGCGTTCCGGGAGGTGCAGGCCGAGCGGTTCGTGATGCAAGGAATGCCCCGGATCATCGGTTCGATGTTCAGTGGAGCCGCACGGAGGTGATCGCCTGCATGGCCCGGAAAGCGCCACGCGGCAGCTCGAGATGATCTTGGTCACGGTGCGAGTTACGATGAGGAGGTTCAATGGGCGTCATCCCCACGGGGCGCTACCGCCACTACAAAGGCAAGGAATACACGGTCCTGGGCGTGGCACGGCACAGTGAGACACTTGAAGAAATGGTTGTTTACCAGCAGGAATACGAGGATCGCAGCCTCTGGGTACGGCCCAGGCAGATGTTCCTGGAGACTGTTCAGAAAGACGGGCAGTCCGTACCCCGTTTTCAGTATCTCGGAGATCATCAATGAGTGATCGGCATGACACAGATCAGCCAACCAGAAGCCTGCCCACGCCGATCTTCCATTTATGTTCAGCGTCGAATATGCCCAGGCGATGGAAAGCGAAGTGACAACGGCCGAGGCGGGCATGGTTCACGGGTAACCGGCCCAGATCAGATAGGCGACGGCGGCCGCGAGTACCGCGACGCCAAGCGAGCCGAGGTTGCAGAGAGCCGCACGCCGGCTCTCGGCACGATCTTGCTGCAAGGCACTGGTTGTCCAGGAGACGAAGTTCTGATGCTCGAGGACGGTCCGCATTACCCCGGCGACGAAACCCTGCTGGTTTTCCGTCTGCCCGGTGGCGGCGAGATAGCAGCCGCCGAGCATCAGGTCGCCTCCGGGGTCGAGGGAGATCACCCGGCTGAGAATCCGCCCCAGGCGCCGCCATCGCGCGTGGGTGTGAGAAAGGAAGCGAATCAACCCCGCATTCGACTCGAGAGTCTTTGCATGATCTGCCTGGTTCGGCGATTCGAGCTCGCACAGTCGATAGGTCATCGGGGCGAAAAGGCTCTGGCAAATCCATTCCATCCCCTTGTCGATCATCTGCACGCGCTCGGGAACATCCATGTCTGGAACGAGCGGGAACGATCGGCCCAGAAGGCCGTACGAAGGTATTGAGATGTAAGCGCGCATCAATTGATCGAAGCCCTGCGCCTCTTCGATATTGCAGAGAAGGGCAAACATCGGGCACGAGACCCCCAGCGCCGTGCGGACGGTGGAAACATCCAGGTGGCACGCGATACCCGCCTGACGAGCCTGCGAGTCGTCGTCTGTCGCGGTGTAGGGAATGAGCGCCAGTATGCCGTTGGCCGGGCAGAAGGGCCGGCGATCACGGACGATCAGGCCGCAGAGATGGTGAAGCCGCTCTTTCAGGGTTTCCACTTCTTCCGTGCGGCTGAGCAGGCTTGGACGGTGCGGGGACGCTGCTGCCGCGACCGGTTCCGGCCCAACGAGCACCTGTGTCGATGCCGCCGGCGCGGCAGGGTTCAGGCGCTCGGCCGAGGATGAGAGTGCATCCCCGGCGGGCATGGTCGGTTGCAGGGGCAGCGATGATGGTGGTTCGTCAGGGGTTTCCTCTGCGGTCGTGCCGGAGGTGGTCGACCGAGGATCCGAGCGGCTTGCCATCTCGTTCGCCAACCGCGCGAGCACCGACGATTCAGGGCAAGTCACGAAGATGGCCTCGCGCGTTGCGTAGACCCTGACCGGGGCATTCGGCCGTCTCGGGAGATCCGAGACCAGGAATGACATGCGCGAGGCCTGGAACAATGCCTCGATGCCGTTGGCGGGCTCGCCCAGCACCAGGATCAACGGGGCACGGTCGAGTCCGACTGCGGCTTTTCTCAGGCCCAGCGTGGCCTCTTCCCAGGCCCAGTCGATATCGGGAAACTGCGAGACGCGCCGTTGCTCCGCGGCCAACCGCCATAATGCCCAGACGACGCCGAGAATCAGCACGATGAGGAGCAGCACGAGCGGCAGCCAGAGGACCCGCATCCCGTGGGAAGAGAGGGCCACGAATTGCTCGAGGCCGGACCAGACGTTGAAAACCCCGGCGCCCACGAGCACGATCACGAGCGCGAGGATGAGCAACGCGATGCGGACTGGACGGGAGCTCAATGCACGCGAAATTGTCCTGGCCATGAGTTTCAGCCACTCTCTCCGGATTCTCTCCGGTCACAAGCTTCCCAGTTGCTGCACGGCCAGAAACACGAGCAGAGAGACGGTGGCGAGAGCCAGGATTCCCAGGCCCAGCGAGGCCGACTCCATGCTCCGCCGGCCCCGAAGCGGTGGAACGAAGGTGCGGGGTTCGCGGGATGGAGGATCCACCCAGAATCTCGCCCGCCGCGTCTCGATCAAGCGCTGTGCCTTGCCCACCCAGTCCTGGAGTCCCGGGCGATCGTCGGCCATCTGACCTCGAAACCCAACCATCACGCAGACCAGGTAAACTTCCACCATCTCGACATCGCCGTCCGCGAGCGATTGCCTGGCACCCCTCCAGAACCTCCAGGCTCGGTCATTGGTGCCGTAGTGCCTGGACTCGAACTTGCGCTCGTTCCAGCTTTCGCCCCAAGACGTGTGGGAGATGAAAAACTCGTCGATCACGCACACCATCGCATAGCGCAGCTCCTCGCTCTGACGCGACGAGACCTTCTCTTGCGTCTCGGAGCCGGAGTGGTGTTCCTTCCTCAGCTCGCGCGTCAGCAACCGTCCCAGAGTCAGTTGCTCCTCGTCCAGCGAGGGTGCTTCGCCGCGATCGAGTCGTTCCTTCGACTGGAGGAGGTAATCCAGGATCGGATATACGAACTCGGCTGTCTCGTCTTTCACCGCGACTCTCCTCGAACAACGGCTCGCGTATCATCCACGGCCCTGCCCCGTCCCAGGGGTTCCGGAAGGAAGGCCCCCTTGTCCGCGATCGGATCATTGGCTTCCCACCACCGGGACCAGGTTTCGATGCAGCCTCTTTCAGATCGTTGCCCCATCGAAATTCCGTGCCATGCTCCGGGACATCAACTAGAATCAAGAATCCAGCGCGTCCGCAGGACCGAACTGGGATCATCCAGACTTCAAGGATCCACCGGGGAGGAGCATGCGTGGGGCTTGATTCGATTGCCAGCCCGAGCCGATCCGAACTGGCTGGCCTGGATCCCCAGCAGGCAAAGCTCCTTGGCCGCCTGTTCACGCACAGGCACTATCCGAAGGACGCGGTCGTGCTGCGCCGGGGAGAGCGAAGCAATGTGATGTTCGTGGTTTGCGGGGGTACCATCGAGCTCTCCACCGAGCACGACATGGGCCGCCCGACCGTGACGAGTCATGGTGAAGGAGATTTCTTCGGCGAGGAACTCCTCCTGGGCGGCGTTCCGTCGCTCTACCAGGCAACCGCCCTCGGAGATTGCGAGTTGTGCGTTCTGGATCGATCCGACCTCGACGAACTGAGCGCACAAGCTCCAAGGATTCTTGTGGCGATCATAGCGCGAGTGGCGCGGCGACTGCGCTCGATTTCCATGTCGCTCGAGGATCAATCGAGACGGCAGAACGAGGATGAATGGCGGGCGAATCCCTCGCTCGAGACGCGTGCCGCTCGTTTGCTTGCGTCCAGGGGCGGATCGGCCCAGGCACTGACGCTGTTCGTGATCACACTGGCGACCTGGCTGTACCTCGGGGCCAATGGGCTTCCCCTGTTCCATCTCGGCGCTTTCGATCCCCCTCCCTTCCACATGCTGAGCCTGATTCTCAAGGTGATGGCGGCTGCCTGGGCAGCGGTCATCCTGATCGTCTTGAATCGCATGCCGCGGCGAGACGAGCCTGAGTCGCGATCCCCGTCGAGATTGCTTGAAAGCCTCCAGATGCTTGAAAGCTCGCTGGAACAGCATACAGAGCCGTTGCGGAATCGGCATTAGAGCACAGCAACCGCCTTCGTCAGAGAGATTCTCCGCCGATGGCCGCAGCCCGTGCGTCCGGAACTGGCCCGTTCGACGGCGATCGGGCCCGAGGCGGCGGAGCATTCCGGGACCGTGGCGCGGATGACCTGTCACCTGGTGTCCGGGAACAGTCGTGAGGCACGGCATGTTTCAGCGCTCCTGCCGATGCGGAGGAAGTGGCGCGGAGGCAGGGAGGTCCTCGGAGGTCGATCTCGGCGGGATTCCCCCCGCCAGAACGGAGAGCGGCCGGGAGTCGCCGGCCTGGGGGGACCCGAGCCCGTTCAAACGAATATGGAACCCCCGCTGCTCGGCCACCTGCTTGAAGCCATTGAGCGAGAACAGCTCGATCCGATGGACCGCCGCAACTCCCTGGTCCGCCGTGAACGGCCAGAACAGAGCCGTCGCCTTTCCGGCCTCCTGGTAGAACCATTCCTCGGATCCCGCAATTCCGAGGGCGTCCAGCCGCACCCGGACCGGGTGGCCTGGCGGGTGGGCAACCCGCACAACGAGGCAGGGGCGCCGCCCGGTTCGCTCGGAATCGATCATGACGGTCTGCGTCTCCAGGGACACGCTCTCCACGATCACCGCTTTGCCCCCGATGTCGATCGTCTGCGCTTGCAAGTCGTCCAGGGACTGAAAGTCGCGTCCGGGCGTCAGCGAGGCGTCGGCGGTTGCAGGCCGGTCAGGATCCCACCAGGCCTCGAGTACCGGGGCGGCTGGCAGCTTCGAGCCGGCATCGGACGGCCAGCTCATCGCGTCCGCATTCCAGGTTGGCCCCGGATATCCGGGCAACGCCACGAGCCGGGTCGCGATACCGCGGCGTTCTCCGCTGTCGGGAACCAGTTCCACCCAGACCTCGCGCGGGTAGACCGATTGAAGGATGGCCTCCCTGGCATCGAAGGTCCGCTCCAGCGTGAGGACCGTTTGAAGTCCCCCCCCATTCTCCAGGCCGTTTTGCAGCGCCGAGAGGACCCATTGCGACCTGACGTCGCGTCGAGCCGGCCGGAAGGGGAACAGTTCGGACGCGTACAGACCGCGGATCACCCTCAGATCTGATGGGCCTGATCCGGGAACAACCTTCAGGAGCAGCCAGCGCCCGGCATCGACCACAATCTCGTTGCCCGCACGCTCCTGTCCCTGAAGCCAGAATTGATAGCCTCCCGGTGCCAGCCGCAGCGGACGATCGAGCGTGCCGGGGCGCCCCACGGGGATGCCGCCGGGTGTCATACCCGCGACCGGGCGGTTGTCGCCTTGAAGTAGCCGGTAGCTGAGGCCGCGAGGCATCGATCGGTCAAGTCGTTCCGCGAGCATTCCCGCCTCGTCCGCCAGCAGAAAGGATCCGCGCGTCTTGAATCGCGTGACCACCTGAAACTGGGCCTGGGTCCGATCACGTTCAAGGGAGTCGTGGACGCGATAGGCGATCACGTGGATGGCGATACCCGCCTGGTCAAACCGCTCACGAAGCGCCGGGGCCACTTCCAGGTGCTGAGGGTTAGCCTCGGAGTCGCGCTGCCAGCGATTGTCTTCTCCGTCGGTAAGGACTACGAGCGCCCTGTAACCTTCCACGCCCTCAAGGTCCTGGGCAGCCTGAAGCATGGCCCGCAGCACGGCGGACTGGTTCCAGGGGCGGAACGAGGTCAGCTCTTTCGTCAATCCCGGCAGCAGGTCGGTGCGCCATCGGACCGGGGGTACCAGACACTGGA
Organism: uncultured Planctomycetaceae bacterium; assembly: GCA_963833985.1. GTDB lineage: Bacteria > Planctomycetota > Planctomycetia > Isosphaerales > Isosphaeraceae > Aquisphaera. The sequence goes on along the minus strand of CAWIAD010000002.1, from coordinate 1,225,979 downwards.
TGGCGCGCTCGGCCTCGACGGTCAGCCCCGAGCCCATGGCTTGCCCGAAGACCCAGATGCTGATCCGGGTTCCCTCAGGTAGGCGAGACAGCACGAGCTTCAGCGCCTCGACCGCCTCGGCGTACTTGGATTTCCCGGGCTGATCGCCCTGGCCCCCCATGCTTCCCGAGGCGTCCAGCACGATGGCAATGGCCCCGTCCGGATGGCTCTCCCCACTGGCCTCCGCGCTCGATGTGACCACGATGCCGCTGGATGAGTTGGGCGGCTGGACGATGCGCACATCGGGCATGGGAGTGAAAGCGATCTGGGTTGTCTTTTCGATGATCCGGCCGCGAAACAATGCCCGCGCGCGCAGTTGTTCTTGCCGCGCTGCAAGCCGCTGCCGTGACAGATTCCATTCCTGCCCCGAGGGAGCCGTCACGGAGCGCGTCAGATCCCGGGACTTATCCCTCGCCAGGGGCATCGCCTTCGGAGGGGCCGGACCCGATAACGGATGAAACGGGTCGGGGTCGATCCCGACAACGGCAACCCCACGCTGAAGCACGGGGTCGTCGTCGGCCTCGAGCCGGTAGGACACGTCGACGCGCGGCTCGCTGGTGATGGCCAGACGATCCCGGCCGCTGAGGCGCAGATCTCCGGCGCGCGAAGTCGCGGTCGACTCTCCCTCTCCCGGCAGCCCCAGTCCCTTGACATCTCCCTCGAACGCGCGTGCCACGCGTTCGTGATAGGGGGGCGACGTTTGACCCACCTTCTCGCGCGATTCTTCCCCATACCAACGGTCCTCGCTGGCCCGGCGTGCCTGGCTCTCAAGGAAGAGGGCAAGGCGACGGACCGGAACGGGGTCCGAGTAAAGCAACTTCGGGTCCGTATTGAAGATCGACACAAGTCCGACGCGTCGGATCAGATCATCGTCCGCCAGCCGGACCGATCGTCCCCCGGACCGGGAAGCGTCGGTCTTGCTTGATCCGATCAGGAGCTGGCTCTGCATGTTGAAGCGCTGCACCAGGCAAGCGAATCGGTCGCCAATCTCATGGCCGAACTGCATCAGATCGACCCGTCGCTCCCGGCCGGTTTCCGGCCTGATCTCGTCTTCGGCCAGTGACCCGAGGAACTCCTTCAACTGGTAATACCTGTCCGCGGACACCGCGGGCTGGCCCACCGACACGGTCGTCGTTTCGGGAGAGGTACAGTCGCGGGAAAGCTCGCGATCTCCCAGGACTTCCAGCGCAATCAGACCTCGATTCCTCGTCAGCACCCAGGCCTCGCTCTGCTGCTCGACAGGGCTGATCTCGGACCCTCCCGATGCCTGGCCCGACCCGGTTGCCTTTTCTCGATCGCGGGCTTCCCAGTAGGCCTTTTCGAGATTCTCTCGATCCTCGCGCTCCAGAACCGTCAGCGCCAGGTGACTGGCGCACAACTCGGCCATGTTTTTGCCCGGGGACCTGAGAATCGTCCCGACGTAAGCGGTCAAGTCGGTTCTGATCACGGCGAAGGCTTGATTCAGCTCGGTCGTGAGCTGGCTCAGGTGCTCGGTCTCTCGGCTCAGATCGGTGACAGCGGTATACGGGTTGGTGCGAGCCGTTGCCGGCAAATCCACGCGCGCGAGTGCCTCGTTGAGCCGATGGGCCTTCTTCCAGAAATCCCCCAGATGATTGCGCAGGACCTCGAGGACCTGGGGCCGGCCTCGAGGAAACCTCAATTGCAGGACCCAGCTGGTGTAACCTGGCAAATCGGAGAACGCACGATCCCGGAGGCGCAGGGCTACGCGGATCTTTGCTCCATAAGAAATCGCGTTACGGTACCAGCTTTCCGCTTCCTTCAGGGCCGCCTCGGCGTCCTGCAAACTCGCCTTGTCGGTCGCGAAGAGCAGATCCTGACCATGCTGCCTCCGCTCATCGCCCAGCGCCATGGCCTGCCTGAGAAGGGCGGAAACTTCCGGGATGGCCACGGTGTTCTCACGCGTTTGACCTTCCTCCTGCACACCGATCATGGCACGCTCGGCCAGGCGGCGGACCTTCAGGGCCAATGCCATGATCCGGGGATGTTCCCTCAGGGTGGGAAGAGGCAAGTCCCGATCCAGCATGATCAGGAAGTGCAATTCCTGGGGTCGGATCTCCAGCGGGTCCTCGAGGACTCTGGCCAGTCGGGCGGCGCGTGACAGATTCCCGGCAGGGTCCGCGCAGGCCCGATCCAGGATCAGTGCTCCCACCTGGGCTGCCAGCCACTGGGGATGCGATGTGCCTGAGTCGGAGCCGGCTACGGCCGTTCCGGGCCGCGCATCCGACGGAACATCCCCGGAGGCCGTTTGATACGTGGCAGCCTCGGCCTTCCAGCGGTTCCATTCCCCCGGTTGTTCCGGCTCGGGGAGCTTCCAGAGTTTATCGAACCGCTCCGGGATCCTGCGGTCGACGGCGAGGTACGGATCCATCTCACCCGTCAGTATCGGCATGGCCAGCGTCCCGAGTGCCGCGCCGAGCTTTCGCACCTGGACGCCGCGCATCTCGGTTTCCAGGAGCTGGAACCGCTGTTCCAGCACCCTGGCCGACTCCACGTCGCCAGCGCGCGCCAGCTCATCGAAGCGGGTCACGTTGGCCTGGTAGAGCCGCCAGAAACCCGGTGAGGTGATGTAGGGCATGTAAGGAGGGTCTTCCGGGCCTTCGACGTGGTGGTATTCTTTCCACACCGCCTGCAATTCGGCACTGAGCTGCCCGGAGTCCACCGGCGGGTTTTCAACGGGCGACTCGGCCAGCAGCACCGGCAGCTCGATGGCCGCGGCGCGATTCCTGCCTGCCTCGCCGCGCGGCAGCAGCACCGGCCGTTGCAGGGCTTCACGATGAGCCCAGACCCAGTCCGCGACGTCCTCACGGACGGCCTCGAAAAGATGATCAAGGCTCAGTCGCCCGCCCTTGTTCCGGGGGACGATCATGTGGTCGATCAGCGTTCTCAAGAAAACGCTTTCGTTGTTCGAGCGATCAACCCAGGATTTCTCGTTCACTCTGCTGGCACTGATTACGACCAGCCGGGGGATTTCCAGAATTCGTTTTTCCAGGCTCTTCGAGCTGCTCTGCAAAGCTGTTGTTGATCATCCCCAGCTCGAAGTGGTATTCCAGCCGGGTCGCATCCAGGATCAACACCTTGTTCTGGGACGGAGGAAGGTTGGCCAGGGTCTCGAGCACATCGGCGAGGCGCAGGCGGTTCCCCGGATCCGGGGTCGCCTTGCTATCCTGAAGCAGGAAATAGGCGCCCGATTCATCGACGGCGCCGTGCAGCGCCATGACGATGATCACGGTCGGGGATTTCAGCTTCGCAAGCTCGACCGCCTTGCGGCTCGGCTGGTTCCCTGCTGCCTTCCAGGCCGCGCTGGACTGGATGTCCAAGTCAGCCAGTTCTCTGGGCCCTTGATGATAGCGGGCCAGCTTCTCGAACCACTGCCCTCCGGTGGACCTGGCGACTCGAGACAGCCTCCTGAGCGCATTCTTCGCCGGAACATTGTGCGGGACCTGGACGTTGAGCTCATAACCCGCACACACGAGTTCGAGGTGCGCCGGCGTGGGCAGCCGCAGCCGCTGGACCATCCAGATCAGTGAACCAAGCACAACCGGCAAGGCCAGTGCCAGCAGCACAATCACCGGCCAGCGCCAGTGCTGCTGCCTGTAGGGCTTCAGGCTCCGCGCTCGGGTCCACGCGGGCCCCGCAGCGTTTTCTTCCGGACCGTTTTCCGCGGACCGCCACGACTGACCTGTCCCTGTTCCTGGGCGAGATGGCATGGTGCGCCGCTCATAGAGATGTTCATGGAGAGCTGAATCTGTGGAAGTATAAACCCAAGCTTGATACGACTCCACATTTTTGTTGGCGAAGTCGATACGCGGGTCGCAAACGACGGCTCAGGGCCGGGATGCAGCGGGTTGCTCCAGATTTGCGTCCGCTCGAGGAAAGAGTGAGCGGCGGATTAACTGGAAGGCCGATCGCGGTTTCCGCGTTTCGCCGGCATCCGGGTCGTTCGCCCGGGTAACGGATCGGTCCCCGGCTCGATCGGAGCCGGCCTGCGCAGGTTCCTGCGGCTGGTTCTCGATGGCCGGCTGCGCGGGCTCGGCCACGGCCTCGTGTTCCAGGTTCAAGACCGTCGCGCCGCGATCGCCATGGGAATACGGCGAGGAAGCATGGGCCATGGCTCCGAAGACGCTTCGATTGCCGGTGGTCAGGGTGCGTTTTCCCACACCCTGAGACTTTGCCTGGGCCAGGATGCGCTTGCCGTCGGCCTTCACCTGGGCCAGCGATCGGCGCTGGCTGGCCAGATCGTAATACCCCAGGGCGTCCCTGGGACGCTGACCGACCTTCGGTGAGAAGGGACTGGCACCGCCGGAGCCTGGCGGCTCGGGAGGTTTGGGAGTCGCTGGCTCAGGAGGTTCGGGCGGCTCGGGTGGGGTTGGCACGCCCTCGAGGCGCGTCATGCAGTTTTGCAGCGCATCGCTCGAGGCAGCAAGCACGCGCTCCGAGGTCTCGGACGGAAACCCGTCCTTGTCCTCGCCCGCGACCACCAGCTCGAGGGCCTCGATGGTCTTCTTGGTGCAGCAGCAACCCGAACCGAGGGCCCGTGCCGCGGCGAACCGCACGCACTCCACCCGGTCGCCACGCAGCCGGCCGATCAACGCCGCCTCGGCCTCGGGCCAGTAATGACAATCCACCGTTGCCAGGTATTCGATCGCCGCGATCCGGGCCCCTGCTCCGGCCACGTCTGCCTGGATGGCGGCTGCGGCTGCCTGTGCTCCTGCCGGTCCCGCCGGTCCCCCCGGCTGGTCCGCCAGGTTCGATGCATTCGTGTTCGTCGGGCAAATCGTGGGAATCAGACCGCCTGTGAGCGATCCCATCGGAAGCAGCATACCATTCATCATCTGCCCGAGCGGCGAGGCACACAGCTTGTCCCGGCAGGCGTGGATACTCGCCGCGCTCAAACCCAGACTGCTCCAGAGCGTCCGGGGTGCCGCCACCGGGGCCGCCAACGCTGCGGGGGCCGCCAGCCCTGCCGCCGAGGGCACGGGACTGGACGGGATCACAGGGGACGGGACGGAAAACTGCGCGTGAGCCGGTACTGCCAGACCCGCAATCGCCCCGACCCAGGCGGACAGGCACAGAAACAAGATCAACCCTTTACTCATGCGACCGTCTCCGGCGCGCCGAAACCCGCGTGACTCTTCCAGAATATCAGGGCCCTCGGCGACACTCATCGGCTCCAGACACGCACGACCCTGATGATTTTGCCGGTCTGGACGCTTTTGACGAAACTGCGGATCCTGGCTTGTGCCGCCGGCGGTATTCGTGTATAAACCGCCGCCCCTCGGGTTGCCGATTCCCGATGTGGTCCATCTCCTGTCGTTTGCGGATGTGTCTCATCCCTGCCGGGATGCCTCGTTTTCTCGGGCGCCGACAATCCCGTGGCCCGCTCAGAACCTGGGCCTGCACCACCGTGAAGCTTGCAGGCCTCGCAGAGCCTCGCTCGCATTGATGCGCGCGGGCATCGGAGTGAACCATTGAAGGGTGGCCGATCGTGAACGGCGCTGAGAGATCCCAGACCGTCGGGTCGCACCGTCAGCGCGGCTCAAACCGGCTCGCCTGGGTTCTCGTTGCCCTGCTGGGCAGCCTTCTGCTGGTGACCCTCAAGCCTTCGATTCCCCTGGACGTCTCCATCTCCTGGATCCCGAAGGGTGCCGGCACCGGCACCACGGCGGGCCGCACGGATCGTTCGGACCCTTCGTCCGTACCTGGAAAGGAGAGACTCGACGCGAACGACGAAACCGTGTATCAGCCTCTCAGGCGACCGTGCGCCGGCGAGGACTTGTATCGTCCGGAACGTGAGAGCGAATCCCGAGGGTTCGCGAACGAGGACCCCTCTGGCGACGAGCGACCCGCGGACGCCGAGGAGGACGAATGGTCGCAGAGCGATCGCCCGCGCGGGCAAACGGGAACCGGGCTCACTCCGCCACGCGCGGAGCACAAAGCCAGCCTGCGCCGCCGAGTGACGGGCTGGGACGATGCGTCCGAAAAACGGGGCACCACCACGAGCGCTCGCGATGACGACTGGACACAGTCCGAAAGCGTCACGAGCTCTCTCGAGCCCGGGCGTACTGCCGCCAGCGACTGGGAGGAGGACGCTTCCGTGCCTTCCGGCGCCAGGGATCCCACGGAGCCTCGCGGCTGGCCCGGCCTCGAAGACGGATGGGCGCGCGACGACACCGGAAAAAGCGAGACATCCACTGCGCATCCCCGGCCACTGGACCCGGAGGTGATCCAGGCCGCTGACACATCGATTGAGGTTCGGACAGAGCCACTCCGCACGCCTCCGACAGCCGAGCTTCCACGCTTACCCGACAACGTCCCAGCGCCGCCCGGCGTACCGGCCGGCATTGCACGAGCCGTCGATATCCTGGCTGCTCCCGGTCCGGGAAACGCGCCGGCCACGCAGGCCCCTGCCGGCAGCCGCGACACCCCGTCGGCAACATCGCCACTCTCCGTTGCCGGGCCAGGACCCGGCGAGAAGCCGCGAACCGATGCCGACGTCATCAGCGTCTCGTGCCCAACCTGCGGGGGCAGCGGACATCTCTCCGGCAGCACGAATTCGTGCCTGACATGCGGAGGCCGGGGCACGTGCTTTCCCGGCCAGAAGGCGTGCTATCCCATCGAGACCCATACCGCGGTCGGGCGCTTCTTCGCCAACCTCTACGAGTGTATTTGCTGCCCCGACCCCTGCTACCAGCCGAGCTGGGTTCCCGAGGCCAATGCCGCATTCTTCGTGGACTACGCGCGGCCCCAGACCCTGACACGATTCCGCTATGACGCCATGCCCCACCTTGAGTTCCCCGACCGCAACGAATACTGGTGGGCCCAGGCGATGTACAACTACCAGGGGAAATTTCAGGGGAAAGGCCCAAAGCCGCCTCTGCTCGTGGGGCCCCGGGGCAGCATCGTCAGAGGCTGGTCCTACCTCAACATGAACGTCGGCTCGTTCTACACCGAGGCCGCCTCCAAGAGAGGGTCGTTCTTTGTCGAGATCCCCTATTCATCGCTCAACGCCTACCCCAATGCCCCCAACGCGCAGCCGAACATCGGCACGTTTCGCCATGCCGCCGGCTTTTCCGACATGAACATCGGCACCAAATCGTTGCTGCTGGACTGCGAGCTGATACAGCTCACCTTCCAGTTCCGCACTTACTTTCCCATCGGCAATGTGGGACAGGGTCTGGGCAACGGCCACATCTCTCTCGAGCCGTCCTTGCTCACGAGCATCAAGCTCGGACCCGAAACCTACTTTCAGGGCCAGCTCGCCGAGTGGATTCCGATCGGCGGCGATCAGTCCTACGCCGGCGGCATTCTCAAATATGCTTTTGCGTTCAATCACGTGCTCTACCGCGCCGCCCCGGAGGTTCCCCTCATCGGAACCCTGGAGATGGACGGATGGTCTTTCCAGGACGGCCTTTACACCAACCCGTTCACGGGCCCCTCGAAGTCCAGCAACGAATCCTACTTCAACATCGGCCCCGGACTGCGCATGTCGATTTGCAAGCGCGTCGATTTCGGTACCGCGGTCACCTGGCCTGTCTCGTACCACTACTGGGCCGACCCGTGGGTTCGCACCGAGTTGCGTGTCCTCTACTGAATCAATCAATCTACTGGATCGAATCGGCTGAATGTGCACACCATCTCCGATCCGTCCTCGTCAGAAATGGTTCACGACCTGTCTGCCATTATGGATGCTGCCGACCGGCAGAAGTTTGCCGGACTTGCTTTGCGTCGGCGGTTGCTTGCCCGGGTTCCTGCTCCGCGTGGGTGGCCTCCTGCCTGAACCCGTGGGCGAGGTGTAGACGCTGGTGATCGGCTTGGGCGCGAAGACGCTGTTGTGTATGGCGTCCAGGCCAGCATAGTAATTGCCTCCCGGCGTGCCATTGCCCGAGGGGAAGGTGCCGTAGAACTCGCCGTCCAGGGCGTTCCCGGCGACATCGGTGACACCTCCGGAGAGGATGGTCAGCAGGTACTGTCCGCCCCGGATGTAACGGCCGCCGTTGAAGCTGATCCTCACCTGCTGAGGGGCTGTCGGCCCACCGCTCGCAATCAGGCTGATGTTGCTGGGGAAGAACTGTCCCGGCTGGCCGTGTACCAGCTTGTTGAGCGAATAATTCGCGCCGCTGACGACTGTCGCCATGGACAGCCCACTCAGGTTGTCCTGGAAGGTGACAAAGACCGATCCCTCCAGCCGGGCGAACACCGCGCTGGTCACCGTTGGGCCGACCGTGTCGATGATCAGCGGGCCGGTTGTTCCCCCGGGGAGAAGCTGGGTCTGTGCCGTCGCCCCACCGCTTTGATCCACGGCCTGGGCGATGACCGTATAAGTACCATCGGCCAGGGCCACCGTCGATTGCAGCCCCCAGGCTCCCGAGGCATTCGTGACCGTGGTCCCCAGGAGCTGTCGAGCCCCGCCGCTGGTCGGCTGTGCGTAGACGCTCACCGTGGAGAAGGCTTCCGACGTACCGTCGAAGACCGGCTGGGTCACGTTCGTGATGCCGTCGCTGTGCGAGATGCCGCTGTCGCTGGCCGGGTCGAGCCCGCCCGTCAGGACGATCGGCGCCTCGGCCACGATCAGCGGGTTACTCCCGGTCGTGACTACCGGAGTGCTGCTGTTGCCGAGAGTGATCCGGACCGTGTAGGTTCCCGACTCGGCATAGCGATGACTCCCCAGGACCAGCGTCGCCGACGGCGCTGCTTGCGAGACCAGCTGCCCCTGAGAAACGCCGGTCCCGTCACCCCAGTTGATGGATGCGAAGTAGGTGCCTGGCGGCACCGGGGCTCCGGAGGGCGTTCCCGTGGTCAAAGAGGCCAGCGCGACGTTGTTCAACAGAACCCCTTCCACGGCATTGACCGGCAGCCAGTTGATCGAAGGAAGGGGGACCTGGCTGAGGATGGTTGCGGTTCCCCTCGATTGAAGTGCGTCGAGCTTGCCGGCGGTTGGGGAACTGAGAATGACCGAAAACGTCTTGTTGGGGCTGTACTCGCTGCTGCCGATCACAGGCACCGAGATGGGCAGGCTGGTCTCACCGGGCAGAAACGTGAGCGTGCCGTAGACGGGAAGGTAATCGATGCCCGCGATTGCCGTCCCATCACTGGTCATGTAGTTGACGGAGATCGTCTCCTGCGTCGGGGCGGAGAGGCTGACCGTGAAGGTCGCCGGGGTTGTACCCGAGCTACTACGCAGCACGTCCACGTTATTGATGGAAATGGTCGGCACGACGATCGAGTTGAGGATTGTTGCGGTGGCCTCGGAGAGGCTGATGGCGGTTCCCGACGGGTTCGCGTAAGAGAGCAACAGTGTGAACTCTCGGGTCGGCTGGGGGGTCAACGCGCCGAGAACGGTGACTGGTACGGTCAGGGACGACACGCCGGGTTCGAACGTGAGGATCCCCTGGCTCGGCAGGTAATCACGATTCGCGAGGGCGTCTCCGTCGATGGTCATGTACTGCACGGTGACGACCTGACCGAGCCGAGCGGGCGCGAGGGTCACCGTGAAGACTGCCTGAGTGTTCCCCGGGCCATCGACTGTTGCCACGGTATTGGCCACGTACAGGCCGACGGCGGGATTCACGTCGTTGATGGTGCCGATCGCCTGCGTGCGGGCAATGCTCGCGTTCAGAGCACTCGTCAGGTTGAAGCCGAAGGTCAAGTTGCCGGTGGGCGACGCATTCCCGACTACGGTCACCGGAACGAGCTGGGTGGTCTGGCCGGGAGCAAACGTGATGGAACCGGAATTCGAGAGGTAATCGGTCCCGGCCTTGGCTGTGATGTCGGAGGTCGTGTAATTGACCGTGGTGGGCAAGTCGCTGGCGTTCGAAAGGCTGACCGTGAAGGTCGCCTGGATCTGCCCGGAAGTGGGCTTGAGCACGGTCACGTCGCCGACCGTCACTTGCGGTTGGGGGTCGGCCTCAAGGAGTGCGGCTGTGGCCTGGAGCGAGCTCGGCGTGGCGTTGGCACCCACATTGAGCTGCAACCCGAAGAGCTTGCTGGGCGGTCCGTAGAGGTGGTCATCCAGGACGGGAACGGCGATGGTCTGGACGGTAACACCGGCGCGAAGGTCAGGGTTCCGCTGGTCGACTGGTAGTCCACGCCAGCCACTGCGCTGATGTCGAACGTATTGTAAGACACGTTCACAGGTAACAGGCTGGGCTCGGAAAGGACCACCGTGAAGACCGCGGTTCCGGCCGCTTCGCTCAGACCAATGTTGCTCACCATGAGCTGGGGGGGCGGGCTGCTCTCCACGATCAGCACGTTCAGCGGCGAACTCGTGAGCACAGGACCCGTCGGGCCCACACCGATCACTACGGTCAGGTTGGGACCATACTGGCCGTCTGACTGGCCGATCAGCAGGAGGCTTGCGGACGTCTGCCCGGCCTTGATCAACAGGCTCTGGGTATTCGGGTTATAGGCCTGGCTCACAACGATGTAATTCGTGCCGTAGGCGGCCGTGCCCGTGAAGGTCAGCGGGACGGTCGTGTCCAGCCCCGAGGGGGCCGAGAGGGTCGCCGTGATGACGACCTGACCACCGTTCTCGGAAATGGAACTCGTACTCTCGTTCAAATTGACCGTGGGAGGCGCATCGCCCTCGGTGATGATTGCCGTGACCGGCCCGCCTGGCGCAATCCCTGGAGTGAGCGACTGGATCGAGACCACGGTGTTCAGGTTCGGCCCATAGCGACCATCATCAAGCGCCTGTAGCACCAGCGTGCTCGAGGTCGCGCCCGCGGGGATGAGCAGCGAGTTCGTCGTGGGGTCGAAGTAGGTCCCCGATGCCGAGTAGTTCACGCCCAGGACCGCCGAGCCCGTGAAGTTCAGGAAGATGCGGACGTCAGTGGCATAGGGCTTGGCAATCGACGCGGTCACGAGCGCCTGCCCCCCGACCTCGGGCATCGGGCTGCCGGTCAACGCCAGGGAGACGGTCGGTCCCGGGTTTCCCTCGGTGATTGTCGCGATGGACGTGGGGATGGCGGAGATGGCCGCGTTCACCGCCGACTGCATGGTCACCGCAGCGGTCAGATCCGGACCAAATGTTTGATTGTTCAGACCAAAAAGCGTGATCTGACCGAGGGTCATCCCCGCCGGGATCACCAGCGTCTTGGTGGTGGGATTGTAGTTATTGCCGGCGATGCTGAAATCCGTGCCCAGTGTCGCCGTGCCGCCATAGCTGAACGTGACGGACGTGTCGACCCCGGAGACCTCGTTCATAGTGACCGCGAACGTGGCCGATCCCCCCATCTCCGCGAGGGTGCTGGTCGGCGGAGAAATGGAGACGACGGGCTTGGGGTCCCCCTCGGGAAACGTCACTTCGACCGTACTACCCCCCGGGATTCCGTTCACGGTCGAGGCGATTCCCACGTTCACCGTGAGGTCCGGCCCGTACTTACCGTCAAGCTTACCGATCAGCGTCACCTGACCGCTCAGGCTCCCTGCCGGAATGGTCAGGGTCGTACTGTCAAGTGGGCTGCCGTCGATCGACGTGTCGAAATTGGTTCCCAGTACCGCGCCGCCCGCGAAGCTGATCGTGACGATCGTGGCGAGCGTCGATACGGCGGAGAGCGTGGCCGTGATGGTCCCCGTTCCCCCTGCTTCGGGAACTGTCATGGTCGCCGGCCCGATGTTGACCGTCGGGAGCGGGTTCACGACCTGGGAGATGGGGGCCGACGCGCTGGGGGCAAAGTTCTGGTTGCCCTGGTATGCGGCCATGATCGGGTGGGTGCCCACGGCCAGCAAGCTGGTGGTTAAACTGGCCGCACCGTTGCTCAGGGGCACACTGCCGATCAGTGTCGTGCCATCGAGGAAGTTCACGGTCCCATCGAGCGGTCCGGCGGGGGACGTGACATTCGCCGTGAAGGTGACTGTCTGGGTGAACGTACTCGGGTTCACGGTCGTCGTTAGCAGGGTCACCGTGGTGGCCGGGTTGACGACCTGAAACACCGCGGCCGAGGTGCTCGGCCCGTAGTTCGTGCTGCCGACGTAGGTCGCGGTGATCGCGTGCGTGCCGGCCGTCAGGTAAGTGGTGGTCAGAAAAGTCGCCACTCCCGTACTGCTCACCGTGCCGCTGCCCAGGGGAGACCCGCCGTCGAAGAAGGTCACTGTGCCGCCGGTAGGTGGCCCTAGGCTCGAGGTGACGGTAGCCGTGAATCCGACGGCCTGACCGAACGAAATCGGATTGAGGCTCGAGACAAGGGCGGTCGCGGTTGTGACAGGGTTCACAACCTGGGACGTGGAAACGGACGTGCTGGAGGAGAAGTTTCCACTTCCCTCGTATGCCGCGGTGATCGAGTGGGTGCCGCTCGCCAGAGTGCTTGTACTGTATACTGCAACGCCCGATCCGTTGAGAGGCGCTGTGCCAATGACATTCGTGCCGTCGAGGAAATCCATCGTACCGGAGGGTGTGCCGGCGGAGGAAGTGACGGTTGCGACGAATGTGATGGTCTGATTGAAAGTGCTGGGGTTGAGACTCGAGTTCAGCACGGTTGTGGTGGCAGCCGCACTGACAATCTGGGACACCGGGGCCGACGTGCCGGCAGCGAATGTCTGGTCGCCCTGGTACGCAGCCGTGATGGAGTGAGTGCCGACCGCAAGGCTGGTGGTGCTGTAGGTGGCAACGCCAGAACTGTTGAGAGTTCCACTGCCGAGAGTGGTCGTACCGTCAAGAAAGTCAACCGTGCCCGTCGGTGTGCCCGTGGCCGGTGGAGTCGCCGCGACTGTGGCGGTGAAAGTCACCGATTGCCCTGAGGTGCTAGGATTGGCGCTGGAGTTCAGCGCGACGGCCGTGCCGGGCCCCTGGAACGAAAAATTGCTGACTGTCTGGGTCGAAATCCCATCTCCTGTGGCTCCAGTGAAACCAACATAGGCGCTGGAGGCTCCAACGATCGCGGGGATGTTCACGGCGTACGACTGGTACGCTGTCCCGCCCGTCACGGTGTCCGTGATCGTCACGTTCAGGTTGGTGCCGTCATAGCTCATGGCGACGTTCAGCAAGTCGCCGCTCAGTAGCTTGATTCCCGTTCCGTCGAGATTGACTGTCTTGTTGTTGTTATCACTGGCGTTACTCGGGTAAGTGCCATTCGTATAATATCCGGTGGAGTTGGTGCCCTCGCCGTCATTACTGTAGAAGTCGAGCTTGATTGCAATACTATTGTTGATATTTGCATATCCAAGTCCACCTCCGTCCTGACCGAGGGCATTTGTGGGGTTGCTTGCCTGGTTTTCCAGCATGAACGTTGCACCGTCCGCTCTGGCTCCTGGCTGCGTCAACTGGTAGTCCCACGATGCGGACCAGGTACTGATGGGCTGGGGCGCGTCGTAAATGGCGCTGCGAGCCTCGTTGTTGTTCCCATCCGTAAGAATGACACTATCACCCACGAAGACGGGTCCGCCCGTGTTGTTGGTGTTTTGCGTCCAACCGTTGCCGCCATTGAATCCCGAGATGCCAGTGAGAAGCGTGCGGTCCTCCAGCATCTCCACCGTGTATTGCCGCCTGGCTCGCCTTACGCGGGAAAGGGAGTCCGTACTCGAACTTCTCTGGGTGCACTGTCGCGAGAAGGCTGACATTATTGAATCTCTTGCGCAGTTCGGCCCTGGTGCAGTTGTGAATGTGCTTCGGTCTCTTATCAGCCGCCCAACATCACTCTTGAAGAAGAAACAACGCCCTCGACCCGGGGTGGCAGCACCCTTGAGATGGAACGGATCGGGCCGGGAAAAGCAACGAAATCGAGGCGATGGATCAGGTGTCACCATCCACGGAGATATGTCGTTTACATGAAAGTACGCATGTACATAACAAAGAAAGGTCTTCCCCAACAGAAGAAACCGATGAAATCAAGGGCACGATGCATTTTCTCTAGAGCCCCCAGATTGCTGGGCAGTCTAACGACTTTGAATACCGGATGCAAAAAAAATAAAAGAAATCAGCGAGTCGGGCCCGGCTGACGGCTCGGAACGCCTCGGATGGCAGGCAAGCCGGACGACCGCGGTCCGCGGCCCTGGTCGCAGCCGTAGTGGTCGGAACGGCACGGCGGCGCCGATTTCTGCATTCTCTCCTTTTTTGCCTTGACTCCGCAGTCGCTCCGGGTCAGCCTGTTATAGCATGATCGAGCGGATGAGTGGGCACTGATCCGGGCCCCGTTGACACTGCATCGCGACATTCGGTGGGCCACGTCGCCAACGGGACCTTCAGACTCGCGTGACCGGTTTCGCAACCGTGGAATGTACGGGAGGCTCCGTGATGGACTTTTTGAAGCCGCCGAAGCCAATCCTGCCCGTTCCGCCTGGAAGCAGTCCGGGGAATGGTCCGCACAATTGTACGGCCCAATCCAAGGTTCCGGGGGTGCCTCAGCCAATCTTGCCGGCCAGGGCCGGTGCACAGGCCGAGGTCGGCCAGCGCCAGGCCATGCCGCAACCGATCTTGCCGGCCCGAGGTGCCCTGGGAGCAGGTTCGCGCGGAGGTGTGATTCAGGGCGCCTTTCCTGGCGGCCGGCCGCGCGTCCCGGTCAGGGCGCCTCGCCCCGGTCAGAACGGGACTTTCCAGCTCAAACCCGCGGCGCATTTCGGCAATGCGACCCCCTTACCGGACGACTTCGCGGGCAGGCGATCCTTCTCACCAGGCAAGCGCATGCCCCAGGTCATCCAGGCAAAGATGGAGTCGGTCTTCGGCACCAGCTTCGCCGATGTGCGGATTCATGAGGGGCCTGAGGCCTCATCAATCGGCGCCCTGGCGTTTACCCAGGGCTCAGCTATCTACTTCGCGTACGGCCAGTACAACCCGAACACTCCGCAGGGCCAGCGCCTGCTCGGGCAGCAGCTCGCGCACGTCGTGCAGCAGCGTGCCGGTCGGGTGCGCAACCCGTTCGGCGCGGGGATGGCCGTGGTGCAAGATCCCCTGCTCAAGGCCGAAGCCGAGATGATGGGCACGCGGGCCGCCATGGCCCGGACCGTGCAGCCGAAGAGCCAGAACGGTCCCCGCTCGGGGTCATCGCGCACATTCCAGCAGCCCCCCGCACCGATCTTGCCCGGGCGGGCCGGTGCGGCCGCGAACTCGTCCCCGGCTCAAGCTTCAGGAGCCGGGTCGTCGCCGATCTTGCCCAGGCAGGCCGTTCAGCCGAGCGCATTTCCGGCCCCGATCTTGCCGGGGCGTGCGGCCTCAAGTCATAGCGCAACCGGTGTGGCAATCCAGCCCAAAATGAGCCTGGCGGCCATTGTCGCCCGTGGCCGAGAACTCATTTCTTCCGTGACCCAGGTCGGACGCAGGGTGTTTGGTCTTTGATGCCTCATTCCAAGCGTGGTCTTTGGCGAGCTTGTCGATGACCGGCGATGATCCGTAGCCTGATTAGCCCGTTTCCCTGTTAACTGTAGGGTGGGTCGAGCCCCAGCGAGGCCCACCAGATCGCCGTCGGTGGGCCTCGCTGGGGCTCGACCCACCCTACGCCAGGGCCGCTCCTGAATCCCGCAGCCAATTGTGAAATAGGACCAGTTAGTCCCCGTGACACCATCATCCGGTCCGATCCTGCCGCACCACGCCGGCGCTCCGTCGCGCGTCATCCAGGGCTGCTTCCCCGGCGGCAAGCCGCGGATCATCCAGGCCGCGACCGCCCCCGCGCCGGTCCGCCCGCCCGCTCCGGCACCGCTCCAGGCGCGTCCAGCGACAGGGGCCCTCCAGCCCGCGATGCGGCCCGGTCAGCCTCCCCGGCCGATCCTGCCGGCGAACAGTCTGCAACCGCGCGCCGTGCAACCCGCAGCCCCAATCCGCCGGCCCGCTCCCCAGCCAATCCTGCCGAAGAACGCCACCACGGGAGCCGTGCAGCCGCATGCCGGTGACGCCTTTGCCTTGCCGGCGAACTTGACGCTCAAACCTCGCGGCAGTGGCCAGCCGTTGCCCGAGCCCATCCAGAAGAAGATGGAGTCCTTCTTCAACACCAGCTTCGCCGACGTCCGCGTCCACATCGGCCCCGAGGCCCCCTCGATCGGCGCCCTGGCCTTCACCCACGGCACCGACCTCTACTTCGCCCCCGGCCAGTACAACCCCCAATCGTCCCAGGGCCAGCAACTGCTGGGTCACGAGCTGACCCACGTCGTGCAGCAGCGCGCGGACGGGTGCGCAACCCGCTGGGCACAGGCGTCGCCGTGGTCCAGGACCCGGCGCTGGAAGCCGAGGCCGAGCGGATGGGGCACCGCGCCGCGTCAGCCGTTGTACCTATCCAGGCGAAGCCAGCTGAGGCGACACCCGCTGAGCAGGCCAGGAATGGGCCCGTCACGGTGTCGAAGTCGGGCTCGGTTCAGCCGGGACAAGGCGTGATTCTGCCTGCCCGATCGTCAGTGGCGCAGAAGATGGAAGCAATTGCCACATCGCTGGACAAGGTTTTGTGTGAAGACGTGAAAATAACGTGGCAGTTTTTTGAGCAGGGGCAGTGGTTTAATCTGAATTGTGGACGGTTCTGCGCGGAGGCGGCCCTCGACTGGTGCGAAAGACACCGAAAGACGTCGATCGCCGCCCAGGCCTACCTCGGGGAATCCAAAACAACCGTGACCGAGCTGCTGGAGGAGCAAGGCTATGAAAGATACAGGCGGTTGTGGCCAAAAAATGCATTCGGAAGTTGGGCGCCAGACAAGGAAGGAGGGGAGTACTTCGAAAGAGTTTTAATCCCCGGAACCGTCAGAGGGTGGGTGACGCTCATCAATGATCGGGGGCCGGTCATCGCGGCGATACCCGGTCACTACATCCTGATTATCGGTGCCGATTCGATTGCCAACAGGCTATTTCTCAAAGATCCATTGAATCCATTGAAGTTCGTTAAAGGGGACCGCGAGTACGACAAGCTGATCCAGGAAATAAACGAGATTTTCGCGGTCAGGAAACACAAAAGAACCAATCCAACGGCCGCCATCTTCGGCTACGTGATTGAAGAAGACGCCAAGTTGCGAGCAAATGACTCATCAAAGAAAGTGATCAGGCCGCTCACTTATTTCGAGAGAGTGGAGATCCTCGATATTGCAAGAGACGGGAGTGTTTTCAGCCTGGGTGTCTTCTCCTCCAAGGAGGATCACTACTGGGTGAAAACGGGAAATGGTCAGGAAGGTTGGATGCGTAAGGAGGCAGTAAAAGTGTCTTGAGAAGTCGGGAGGGTGCGGGAGCAGGCGGATAGGGGGAATAGAGCGGATAGATTGATGCCACTGGTACTTCGGGGCAGTCCTGAAGCAACCTTTTGAGAAGCCTGGTCAAGGTCAGCGACCGTTCGTGTTAAGCTAACCGCAGTTCTTCGAGTGTCACGATGAGCCACCTCACTCCACCCCGTCCCATCTATCCGCCGAAGCCCAAAGCCACGGCGCAGCCGCGTCTCGCTGGTGCCGCGATCCTTCCCCAGAGCCGAAATTCTGGCCTCGCGCGCCCGCAATCGACCGCCCTGCTGCCCAGGGCAATAGCTCCGCCAATCCTCGCGCCCAGGCCGCTCGTGCAGCCAAAGCCGAATCTCGCACCCCAGCCGCGGCCGATTCCGCCGGCCGCCAGCCTCGGCCGCGTTTCCGGTCACACGCCAGTGTCTCCCGCGCCGGCAACACCGCATCGGCCGCCACCTACCGTGCAGCGTTCCAGCCCGGTGAGCGTCTCCACGCCCATCCGGGCGGGGGACGGCCGGTACCGGATCGAGGCCAGCGCCCAGGGGCGGCCGGTCGGCTCGCTGATGGTCCGCCTGCGAAACCAAGGAGCGGTCGAGGTGACCGACCTCAAGGTTGACCCTGGCGCGCGCGGACAGGGCATCGGTAAGGCCCTGCTCGGCTCCGCCGCGCGGGCCGCCCTCCAGTTCGGCAAGGGGCGAGTCGCCCTGGCCAGCCAGGACAACGGGTCTGGCAAGCTCACAGGATGGTACAAGGGCATGGGCTTTCGCCAGGTCGGCGTCAACCAGCACGGGTTTCCCGAGTTGGAAGCGCCGATCAGCAGGGTCTTGTCGGGGGTCGAATCCGAGTAATCACGCAACCAAGGTTTCACGGACAGACAGACAGGCAGGAAATCGGGATGAACCGAGCTTCCATGACGCTAAGGCCTCTGACATGACGCCAGCCACAAATCAGCCGCACCGCGCCGGCGCCTCCTCGCGCGTGATTCAGGGATTCTTCCCTGGTGGACGTCCGCGCATCATCCAGTCGTCGCCCGCCCCCGTATCACCGGTCCAGGCTCGCCCGGTGTCTCCTCCGGCTCCGCTTTTGCCCGGCCGTCCCGCGACCGGCGCTCTTCAGCCGGCGTTGCGGCCTGGCCACCCACCCAGGCCGATCCTCCCGACCAGGCCGCAACCGGGTGCTATCCAGGCCGCGAAGCCTCCAGGCCCGCAAACTCCCCAGCCGATCCAGCCCAAGAGCGCCGCCCCTTCGGCCGTGCAGCCGTCTGGCGGCAATGCCTTCGCCCTGCCCGGCAATTTCACGCTCAAGCCGCGCGGCAGCGGCCAGCCGTTGCCCGAGCCGATCCAGAAGAAGATGGAGTCGTTCTTCAACACCAGCTTCGCCGACGTTCGTGTGCACATCGGCCACGAGGCTTCCACGATCGGCGCGCTGGCCTTCACCCACGGCACCGACCTTTACTTCGCTCCGGGGCAGTACAACCCCCAATCGTCCCAGGGCCAGCAGTTGCTTGGCCACGAGCTGACGCACGTTGTGCAGCAGCGCGCCGGCCGGGTACGGAACCCGCTGGGCACAGGCGTGGCCGTGGTGCAGGACCCGGCGCTCGAGGTCGAGGCCGAGCGGATGGGGCTGCGCGCCGCTTCGGCCGTCCTGCCGATCCAGGCAAAGCCGAAGCCGGCGGGCGTTGGCCCGGTCGGTGCGACCTGTCAAACCACGGGCCTCAAGCGCGCCGGTGTACCGGTAAGTTTACAGCCATACTCAAGGAGAGCCGCCGCCGTCACTCGCTATCCGCATCCTCTTCAGGCGAAGTCCGCAATCCGTGACAGACCGAATCATACGACACGGTTGAACCCCCGGGCGCAGCCGGCGCCAGGATCGTACAGCCGTACTTCGTGGTCGCCGCTGGTAACTTCGTGGCAAACAATGTCGTCACGCAAAATGTCTCGTTTGATGCCCAGCAAGCAGGTGCCAATCTTGGCAGACCAAGTTCTTTCCTCGTGGACTACCCGAACAACACCGCTCTGAATATCGTTGCGAACGCCAACGCCGCTCTCCGAATCTCGGACGACGGCCTCATGGCGATCGAGGACACCGTACTCTCCCAGCGTCAAGCAAAGGTCTTCTTCGCCGATGAGCAAGTCATTAATGCCAGCAATCTTATCCTTCAAGGATTGAATTCTTACTTCAGGCTCAGGGTAAACAAGAACGCTTACGTGCTTGTGCCTGATCACACAGGGCAGCAACTGACCACTGGTTGGCTGTGGCCCCAAAGGCGCCGCCTGTACGCCGTCACTCCCGAAAGAGTCCGATCAGGAAACTCCCAAGATTACAATACCACCATAGCCAGCGACTGCACGGCGGCTGCGGGCGAGGTGCTGGGAACCTATACCGCCTTGAACTTCAAGCCCAAGCTTTCAGGAAACGTGGTTGACCTGCGGAATTCGATCATCCCTGTGGAAGCAACGGCCCATTTCATCGCCGAGCACATCGGCGGAAACGTGGGCGGGGCACGCGCTGCCGCGGAAGGTCTGAACCCCAACGACCCGACCACGGCGAAGGGAATTGTCGCCAACCTGAATCAACAAAATGCGCTCGTATACGGCCCGGCGGTAGGAGGTCTGGCGCTCGATCAACTGAGCCAGACGCTCGGGGTCAACCAGTACGCATCGGCGAATGTCGGAGAGGCCTATGGCGTTTTCTCCGTGGCCGACGTCATCGGCGGACAGGCCTTCGATCATCGCAGGAACGCCAATGTCGTGGCCTGGCGATCGCACTGGGCTGGAGTCGTGGCAAGGAGCGGGGGCGACACGATCACCCTGGAGAATTACACGCGAGTGGCCGAGGACGCCATGGGTGCCAACAATGCCAGCTACTTCTTCCAGATGTACGGATCCGCCAATAACCAGACGTGGCACGACCAGTGGCGCGACGACGCCGCGAACGCGATTAGCCTGGCATTTACGAAGTTGTGATGGAAGTAGTTAAGGTGGAGAGGGACGAAGAGCCAGGAACCCCGCGGTTCCATCCGCCGTTGGAGAGAGATTGGTCTCACTCAAGTTACAGTCGATGCCCTGGGTGGGAATCCTCATGCCAAATAGGATAGCATTCGATCCATGAGCTACGAGACCATGATGACTTCACCGGATCCAATCCGACCACGCCACGCGAACACCCCCTCACGTGTCATACAGGGTTTCTTCCCTGGTGGACACCCTCGGATCGTGCAGGCGTTTCCCACGTCCGCGACGCCGGTTCGCCCGCGAGTGCCGGCCTCGGCTCAGGCCCGGCCGGCCCTTCCGCTCGCTGCAATCATGCCCGGCAGACCCACGACCAAGGCTCTTCAGCCATCGCTACGACCCGGGCAGCCCCCGAAGCCGATTCTCGCGACCAAGTTGCAGGCTGGCGCCGTGCAGCCAAAGGCGATCGTTGCCACGGCATCGAAGCTTGCTGGCCAGCCCGCGCCGGCGAATCCGGCGGTGGTCGCCCCGCGCATGGTTTTCACCGTTCCCCAGCCCAGGCCGGTTGTTCAGCCGAAGTCATCCGCAGCCGCGCTCCCCCCGAGAACGATGCAACTTTCGGGCGGTGGCCAAGCATTCGAGGTCCCCGCATCGCTCGGCCTTTTCAGCCACGGCGGCGGCCAGCCGTTGCCCGAGGCCGTGCAGCGGAAAATGGAATCGTTCTTCCGAACGAGCTTCGCGGATGTCCGCGTTCATGTAGGAGCCCAGGCTCCTTCGATGGGCGCGCTGGCGCTCACGCACGGCTCGAATCTGTATTTCGCTCCGGGGCAGTACAACCCGAACACCGCGCACGGTCAGAAGCTGCTGGGCCACGAGCTGACCCACGTCATGCAGCAGAGGGCCGGTCGGGTGCACAACCCGTTTGGTTCGGGCATTGCGGTGGTGCACGACCACGCGATGGAAGCCGAGGCCGAAGCCGCTGCCATACGCTTGCTGGCGCACGCGGCTCACAACGGAACCGTCCAACTCGCGCCTGCGGTTGGCGTCCTCGGCGGAGGTGAACCCATCCAAAAAAAGTTCGGAGCGGTGGTGCAACCAGGAAGGAAGCGACGGCACATACTGACAGGTGCCCTCATCGGCAGCATCGTTCCGATCGTCGGCACCGGCATTGGTGCGGCCGTTGGCTACGCGGTCTATAAAGTGAAAAAGAACAATGCACAGCAACCGGGCGTGGCCCTCGTTCAGAATCCGCAGCCGGTGATCGCCCAGACTTCGCAAGAGATCTTTGCGGAGATCGCGCCTGTGGCCATCGGCCACGCGGTCGGCATGGTCCGGGGCGGTTCCGGCTTGAGGGAGATCATGAACTACCTTGCAGGCAAGCGAAAAGAGGTGGCCGTGCGCGCGAAGGCCTATGGTGAGAATGCGCGATTCGGCGACCTGCGTGAGCAGGAGGACGGGGACCGTGAAAAATACGAGCAATTGATGAATGACGAAAGCCAGTCGTTGTATGACAGGAATTACTCTTCGGTGAGATACGGCACGACGAGCACGGAGCTCGTTAGCCGCGGTGAGGAAGTCTACAAGGGAGAGCCGGCTCGCGTGAAGGCGCACATGGTCCACCTTGGCCAGGGAAATATTAACAAATATTTCAGGTACGAAAACGCGGAAGGAAACGAAGTATACCAATCGATTGGCAAGGGAGGCACCTTGCTGACTGCGACGATAAAAAGTCCGGATGGCGACATGGAGTACATTCACACGAACGAAGCGTACATCGGCGCTCTTGTCGAGACGGCGAGCGGTTACCACGAGAGGATGAAGCACGAGTCGAACGCGAACCGGATCATACTGCTAGGCAAGGTCGTCTGGACCCTGACCAACGCGATGCCTTACTACAGAGGCTCGGCGTCTGTAGCGGAGTGGTACTCGGAGGCGGTGAACGCGGCCTACAACCTGGGATTGGGCCAGCGCACGGGCAAGCTGGACCTCCTTGCTTTCAGGACATCGCGCCGCGACTATTCCGGGAACTTCGCCGACGTATGGTCTGCTAATTATGTATAAACGCGTTAGACGTAATATTATGAATAAATCTGAAATTCAATATAGTATGATCTTCGGGGTCTTCAGTCTCCTGATGACTTCACGATACAAGCCATGGGCCTTCGATTTCCGAGCTGAGCGATCATGACACCTTCACCCGGTCCAACCTGTCCGAACGCTCCCGGCGCCTCCGCGCGTGTGATCCAGGGCTTCTTCCCTGGAGGCAAGCCGCGGATCATCCCGGCAGCCCTGGTCCGGCCTGCTCCGCCGGCACCCCTGCAAGCTGGTCCGGTATCGACGCCCGCCCGGAAGCTTCCCGGTCGTCCGAACCCCGGCGCACTCCAGCCCGCCACTCGTCCCGGGCAGCCTCCGCGTCCGATCCTGCCGCCGGGAGGGTTGAAGCCGGCCGCTCTCCAGCCCGCCGCCCCGATGAGACCGCAAACACTCCAGCCTGTCCTGCCGCAACATCAACATCACGCGATCTCAGCGGTTCAGCCGCGTGGGGGCGACGCTCAGGCGCTGCCACCCGGCTTGGTGCTCAAGACGGCCGTGAGCGGTCAGCCGTTGCCGCAGGCCGTGCAGAAGAAGATGGAGGCCTATTTCCAGACCAGCTTCAGTGATGTCCGCGTGCACGTCGGACCGGAGGCTCCGGCGATCGGTGCTCTGGCCTTCACTCATGGCTCCCAGCTTTACTTCGCGCCCGGGCAATACAATCCGCATTCGATGCAGGGCCAGCAACTGCTCGGCCACGAGTTGACCCACGTCGTGCAGCAGCGCGCGGTCGGGTGCGCAACCCGCTGGGCCCGGGAGTCGCGGTGGTTCAGGACCCGGCACTGGAGGCCGAGGCGGAGCGGATGGGGCTTGGGGCGACGACGTTTCAGGCGCGTGTCCAGGCGAGGACGCTCGGACAGGAGGTACCTGGACGGAGCACCTCCGGTTCGTGGTCGCCGGGCGCGGTCTCGGCGGCACAGGCTCGGCCCGCTCCTGGGTTTCGAAAAGCCGGCGGCACGATCGTCCGGAGTCCATTTGCCCGCTTCCCGCCGTCGCCCGTTCCCTGTCCAGGAGACCGGTGCCGTCCAGTTGATGCAAGGCGGGTCAGGATCGGGATGGCTCCTGGACAACTGGGCTTACATCATGACGTTTGGCATCCTGGCATGGCTCTTGTGGGTCTATGTCTCGATGACCAAACGCAAGGCCCCGCCCCGGCAGGTTTTCGAGCAGGTGACGGCGGCTCGTCAAGACGTCCCGTTCGTCGAGAACCCGACCCGGGCTCTTACGCTGGTGAACCCGGTCGCGACCCTTCCGGTGGTAGACCAAGGACCGAGGATGGTGAATCCCGACGAGGTGATCTTGTTGCCGCCCCCCGCTCGCATGGTGCCCTTCATGCTCCAGCAGCGTCAGGTCAACCCGGTGTCGCTTTCCAATGAGCTTGTCATGGCCTTCGTCGTCCGGAGAAACCCGGAGCAGATCCGGTTGTTTCTCGGTGAGTTCTGCCAGCTCAGTCTGACCGGGAATGAACTCGTTGCCTATCGTCGATCGCTGGACGAGCCGCGGAAGATCATGAGACGAATTCTGCACCAGGTCGAGCTGCTTTGCGACCTTCATAAGGCCGTGTTAGCCAGATGCAAGAGCTCGCAGAGCGTGCAGGAAATGACGTCCAGTGTGGAGCTGTTCTGCACCTTTGTGACGCTCCACGACATGGGGGATGAACTGAAGGAAGTTGCCTCCAGGCTGAACAAGGCCCTCTGCGCGATGACGCGAAAGCTTTTCAAGTTGAGCGACAAGGCTCTCGAGTGCATCGCGGCCGAGAAATCCCCGCTCGGACGGCTTATCTGCCTCCTTGATATCTCCGAGAGATATGCGGCCGAAGACCAGAAAAAAGCAGAGCAATCACCCAAACCGCGCAAGGAGACCATCTTCGAGCAGCGGACCAGAGAGAAGTTCGAGAAGCAGGCCCTGAAGTCGAAAGAACTCGCCGAGGAGGAGCTTCTGATCGAATCGAAGGCCACCATCGGAGGGACTGCCACGCAAGTGGTGAACACGCCCACCGCAACCGTGAATCCCATCGACCAGATTCCGGCTCTGGGCGCTTATGTGCACATTACGAATCACACGGACGGAGATTTCGAAGTACAGGTTCGAATCGATTGGAGGGAGGTCTACAAGAACTCCTCGCTGGGCCGCAAGATTGCCTCAGTCCCGAATCTGAGGGATTTCTACGAACAAGCCATGAGGAATGGATATATCGCCTCCAAGGACACCGGGGCCAGTGGTGTGAAGAAGGAGCCCCACCTCTACATCGTCAAGATCTCATATCCCGACGCGGAGCGATCCCCACTGGCAGTGGACAACGAAGTGAGCTTGATCGCGAGGACCACGGATTCCGGCGGTCCACCGAACACCCTGCGATTGACATTCCTGAGCGCTGAGAAACGCCATTGAACCGGCCGGAGATCCGTCTCCAGGCAGCCCATCGAGGCCGTATTCCTGCCTCGGTCGCCAGTCGAACTGCTGGCTCAAAAGGGCAATTTGAAGGGAGGCGCAGAATGATCGAGGCATCACCGATCGTAACGCGCAGGTCGTAGTGAGTCGTCTCCTGGTCGGCCCGGTTGGACGCAGGGCTTTTCGCATCTGAGCACTCCGTGCGGTCGGCGGCGGGATGGCCGGCGATCGAGCCCGGACAGGAAGGGGTTGAATTGCCGTGACAACTTCACCCGAACCGATCCGGCCGAACCGACCCGACGCTCCGTCGCGCGTGATCCAGGGTTTTTTCCCTGGCGGCAGGCCGCGAATCATCCAGGCCTTGCCTGTTCCCATGGCGCCGGCCCTGGTTCGCCCGGCGACCAGCACCCTTCAGCCGGCGACGCGAGCTGGCCAGCCGCATCGCGCGATCCTGCCGACGAGCAGCCTGCGGCCGCGCACCGTGCAGCCCGCGGTTCCAGCCCGTCCCCATACTCCCCAGCCGATCCTGCCGAAAAGCTCCGCCGCAGCGCCGGTGCGGCCTCTCGTCGGCGACGCCTTCACCCTGCCGGCAAATCTCACGCTCAAGCCACGCGGCAGCGGTCAGCCCTTGCCGGGGCCGATCCAGAAGAAAATGGAGTCGTTCTTCAACACCAGCTTCAGTGATGTCCGCGTGCACGTCGGACCTGAGGCTCCGGCGATCGGTGCTCTGGCTTTCACTCATGGCTCCCAGCTTTACTTCGCGCCCGGGCAATACAATCCGCACTCGATGCAGGGCCAGCAGCTGCTCGGACACGAATTGACCCACGTCGTGCAGCAGTGCGCCGGCCGGGTACGCAACCCGCTGGGCCCAGAGGTCGCCGTCGTGCATGACCCTGCGCTCGAGGCCGAGGCCCATCACAATGCAGTTCGGGCCGGTGCAAGCCCATCGCCGATTCAGTCAAGCCCGGTCCACCGCATGTTGGGAAGCGGGGGTCCGAAGCTGAGGTCGGGGTCGAATCGATCGACCCTGTCGACGAACTCCTTGCACAGGGATCGTCCGGTCGCCCAGCGCCTCGAGGGACCGAGCCCGAAATCCAAGGTGATTCAACGAGACATCGGCTTTGAAATCGAGGTTGCAGGCTGCGGATCACGCGAGCCCTATCGATTGGCGATCCTGGGCCGGCAGCGCTACCGGATGGTGAAGAAAGGTGCGGTCCTCGTCCGCGGGGTCGGGTTCACGCTCCAGGGGGAAGAGAACGCCAACTCCACGGCGTCACACATCGAATTCGTGACGACCCCGTTCCCTGAAACGGCCGCTGGCCGTGCCGCCCTCCAGACCACGATGACTTCCATTCGCAACATGATGAACCGGCTGAACGGTGCGGGGCCTGTGAACCAGCATGTCGCCGTGAACCAGCTTGTTGGACCGGGAGTGATCGGCCTTGATCGTCCAAACATCGAGATCATGAACAGGCTCAATCCGCTCGGCCGCATGCAGGTCACCGCCGCGATTCGCCTCGATCGCATCCACTCTTTGTTCACAGATCTCGGTTCACAGGTCCCCGCGCTCGCCCCACCGGCCGCGGCACCCGCAAAAGCCCTTTTCACCGGTGGCAGGCGAGCGCGATATGCACAGTTCACGCAGAACGCGAATGCGGCGATCGCACGGTACCAGAATGTCATGGGGGTACAGCCGAGCGATGAACTGAAGGGCGTTCTGACGCTTGTGGGTCACTATATCCGTCAATCTCGACAGACTTACGACTACCCCAAGGCGATGGCCTTTTTCCTGATGCGTTCTGATCTGGCTACCGCGTATGCCCAGATCCCCGAGGCCGCATTCCTGACACGCGCTTTCTGGGTGGAGCTCGCGGCGCTTGCCGGAGCGGAGAATAATCTGGAACGTCTCATGCTCAAGCCCGACGGCGGATGGCTCGCCAGGAAGCGAGGGCACCTGACGGTAAGACGGTGGCTCGAGGGGATTCACGGCGGGGTCGACCTTCTGACGAGGAACACGTACCCGGTTCACGGCACTCGTCCCTCGCTGCATTCCATGGGCAGCCTGGGGAATCAGACGGAACCGGTCGGTGCTCCTGCGGCGCCGGTGAACGCACCGATCATGGAGATCCGGACGGTTCAGACGGATCGGCCCGTGAATGAATGGGAGGCCATGTCGCTGGACATCTTTGACAATCTCGTGGCGATCAATCAGGGTGGTGCCTTTCCCGTATTGCAGGCACCGCTCTGGCAAGTCGCGGTGGTCGGCCCCGCTCCGGCCGTTCATGTCCCCGCTCCTCCGCTCGCGATGCCTGTTTTGCCGCTGGCGGTCGTGGCGCCGGTGCCAGCCCCGGGCTGAACGAGTTTCAGAGCGGATCGGGCCTTCGCAATGCCAGCTCCCGCTTCCTCTTTTCGATTGGGTTCCTGTGCGGCCGGAATCGATCATTGCGGGGAGCGATACGGGGACGCGGCTTGTTCTGGGAGCGAAACGGGGACTGTAGAGAAACGGGGACGCGGCTAGAGCGGTTTTCACTCGGATCGCAGACTGAGACCGGGGGGCAGGCATTCCTGCCTGCCGGAGCAGGCCTGCCCTGGCAGACAGGAATGTCTGCCCCCCTTTCCAAGATCTCAGAAACGGCTTGCAACCTGTCAGAAAACCGCCCTAGTTCTGGAGCAATGGACCTTCAAACTCTGAGTGGTCATGATACCTTCAAACTTTCCGATCCAACCGCACCATGCCGGCGGCCCCTCGCGCGTGATCCAGGGTTTCTTCCCCGGCGGCAAGCCGCGAATCACCACGGCTCCGCCCACGCCCACGCCCGCGGCGCCGGTCCGGCCGCCCGCTCCGGCTCCGCTCCAGGCTCGTCCGATGCCTTTGGGCCTCCAGCCGGCAAGGCGACCTGGTCAGCCGCCAAGACCGATCTTGCCGACAAGCATTCTGCAACCGCGTACCGCGCAAGCCCCAGCGCCAATCCGACCGCAAGCGCCCCAGCCGATTCTGCCGAAAAACGCGGCGACCGGAGCCGTGCAGTCCCACGCCGGCGAGGCGTTTGCCCTGCCGGCGAATTTCTCGCTCAAGCCGCGCGGCAGCGGACAGGCCCTACCCGAGCCAGTCCGGAAGAAGATGGAGTCCTTCTTCAACACCAGCTTCGCCGACGTCCGCGTCCATGTCGGCCACGAGGCGTCGTCGATCGGCGCGCTGGCTTTCACCCATGGCACCGACCTCTACTTTGCGCCCGGCCAGTACAATCCTCAGTCGAGCCAGGGACAGCAACTTCTCGGCCATGAGTTGACCCACGTCGTCCAGCAGCGCGCCGGTCGCGTGCGAAATCCGCTGGGGGCGGGCATCGCGGTGGTCCAGAATCCCGCTCTCGAAGCAGAGGCGGAGCGGACAGGGATGAGGGCGGCAATGGCACCACTGCCCATTCAGGCCAGATTGGCCCCGTCACATCCGATCTTGCCGACCGACCGACGACCCGGAAACCCGGTTGGCCCCTCAGGTCGCTCAACCAGTGGCCCGCTGGCATCTTGGACTCCAGATCAGGGAAGGCTGGAGCCTGCTGGCAGCCCAAGGTCTACAGTTCTCCTGCCGGGTGGCGGGCGGCAAGGTCCGATTCAGGCACGGTGGATCGAGCACCCCCTTCCCGTTCCGGTCCGGGCAGCCGGCAATGTGAGTCCCGTGGCTTCTCCTGCCCTGGTTGCTCCTGCCCTGGTTGTTCAGAGAGCGGAAAGCGACGACGAGGACGATGCCGATTTTGTGATCCGGGAATCCAAGTCGACCGACAAGATTCCCAGGCCTGTCTTCAAACCAGACGCCTATGAGCGCATCGCCAAGAAGATGAACGTCGTAAGGTGTGATGGAACCGAACCGCCGGTCAAGGGAATCAAGCCCTATTACAAGTACACCGAGAACGGGAACGATGTTTATCTGACCAGTCAATACAAGGAGATGCGAAACGACAAGCCCGTGTCGGAATGGAAGAAGATTGACAAGGACCATGAGATTGACCACATCGCGCTCGTGGAGGTGGCCAAGTCGCTCGCCGCGAGCGGGAAATACAAGCCGCATCGATTGGATCTCGCGTTCCACCTCTCATTTCGGTCGACGAAGCATCTCCGGTTCATTTCCAAAGGGGTTCACAAGCGTAAGCGGACCTATCGCATGGGTGCTATTCCTCGGGGGCTTCATAACAAAGCCGAAACCCTCATAAAGAGCAAGATTTCCAAATACAAGGACGCCAAGCACCGCCTCTATTACAAGAGCCTGAAGGGCAATCCGCCGAGATGGAGCTATCGGCATTATTAATGAATGAAAAGTTTTTGGGAAGTGAAACGGGGGGAGCGAAACGGGGCCGCGGCTCGTTCTGGAGCAATGGGCCTTTAAACTCTGAGTGGTCATGATACGTTCAACCTTTCCGATCCATCCGCACCATGCCGGCGGCCCACGGGAGTCAGGTACAGGTCCAAAATGACTGTACCGTGCGGAAACCTCTGCAACGTTGCCAGTATTGGAATTTGCTGGCGGTTCTCAGCGCGAAGGACCGGCCCGAACGACGCCGACATTCATGGATTCTTCACAATCCATGGGACTGATACAACCGGGAGTGGGCATCAAATGGTGGTAGGATCTGCTCGTAGATCGGAGCCGGATCGAGACTGGAGGTGACGCCATGCCGCAGCAGGTGAAGATGGGCGCCATGATGGCCTGTAGCTTCGGGGCGGCACCGGCGAGCCTGATCGTCCTGCCGGTGAATCGGACCACCGCCGAGGGGACGCCCGCCGCGAACATCATGGACTTCAAGCCGATGACGAACATCCCTCCTTTTGGGATGTGCAGCGCACCGACGAATCCAGACGTCATCAAGGCCACGGCGGCCGCGGCCGGTGTACTGACGCCACAGCCCTGCGTACCGGTGACGACCCCCTGGGCTCCCGGATCGCCAACCGTGATGATCGGCGGCATGCCGGCCCTGAACAATACCAGCAAGTGCATGTGTAGCTGGGCCGGCGTCATCACGATCACCATGGCCGGCACGGTCAAGACCAACGTTGCTTGACGGACCCCCGCGATCGTCCCCATCGGTCGAGGAGCGGCAAGTCGAGCTGTACCAGGCATGACACGGGCGTAAGACGAGAATATTTGATCGGCGGCAAGGGACCTTCCTTGAAATACGGGGAGGCAATTTCGTCAGGTTGAAGCCGGTTTGAGCCCGGAGCGCCGAAAGCGGAAAGGTGAAGCGGATTTTTTATTTGGTTTCTTCCGCGGCATGGGTTAGCTTAGTTGAGCACCTCGGGTTTCGTGGCCTCGACTGGCCCGTGAGAGAGTTGGACCGTGATGTACACGTCTCGAACCCTGGATCTTGATGAGCTGGTTGCCCCCATCTCCCCGGATCATCCGTCGGGGTTTGACGTCAGGGTTGAGCTGTCCGGCAGCATGCTCTACCGAAACATCCGGTCCGCCCGCTCAACCGCAAGACTGGCCGAGAGACGCATCTCCACGATGGAGGAGGACAAGGATACCGTTCGCCCGAACTGGAAACCCGTGCTCGATCTGGCGGTTCGGGTGCTGTCCGAGGAATCCAAGGACCTGGAGATTGTTTGTTATCTCATCGAAGCGCTGGTGAGGGTGCACGGTTTTGCAGGATTGCACGAGGGATTCCGCCTCTGCCGCACACTGATCGAGCGCTACTGGGATGATCTGTATCCGCGACCCGATGTGGACGGCATGGCCACGCGCATTGCGCCCTTGATGGGTCTGAATGGCGAGGGAACCGAGGGGACGCTGATCACACCAATCCTCAACATTCCACTCACAAGCAGTGATTCGATGGGTGATTTCGCTTGCTCCCATCACGACCAGGCCGCGGCCCTTGAACGCATCGCCGACCCCAGGACCAAGGCACGCAGAATCGACCAGGGGGCTGTCAGTCTCAAGACCTTCCTGGAAGCCGTTTCTGACACCTCGAATGCCTTCTACCTGGCACTCGACCAGCACATCCGGGGGAGCCTGGAGGAGTTTCAGCAGTTGACGGAGTTGCTCGACGAGCGCTGTGGAGATGAAGCACCTCACTCCTCGAACATCAAGAACGCGCTCTTGCACTGTCACGAGGTGGTGATGGCGGTCGCGGGAGATCGAATCAGGCTGGCCACAACACCTGCCGGCGGCTTTCCCGGGCTGTCTCGGTCATGCAACGGCAGCATTCTGGCAACCCTTGAGCCTCTCGGTCTGGATGGCGTTGACGGGCTGGACGATGCGGAGCTGGCGTGCATGCCGCAGGCCGAGACGGCGCAGGGAATCTGCTCGCGGGACCATGCGCTCTTGATGCTCGAGACGATCGCCGCGTTCTTCCGCCAGACCGAGCCCCATTCACCGATTCCGTACACTCTCGAACAAGCGGTGCGGTGGGGAAGGATGCCCTTGCCCGACCTGCTGACCGAATTGATTCCCGACAGTAACGCCAGGCAGCACTATTTCCGGATGATCGGTATTCCGGCGCACTGCAGCGCTCAGTGAGTTCCATTCCGGATGTGCATCCGCGAATCGAGGTCGATCACCAATCGTCAGCCATTCCCTGTCCCAGTCGGTTCCCGTTCTCCCATTGCCTCTTTCGAGACTGCCACATGATAAGTCAAAGCATTCATGCCAAGCTCAGTCGCGTGCGCAAGCCCCGCGTGCACATCACCTACGATGTGGAGACCGAAGGGGCGGTGGTTCAAAAGGAACTCCCGTTTGTTGTCGGGGTGATCGGAGATTTCTCAGGGAAGCCGCTGGCTCCGCTGCCTCCGTTGAAGGACCGCAAATTCGTTCAGATTGATCGGGACAACTTCAACGAGGTGCTGGAGCGCATGCGGCCGGCGCTCAGTTTCAAGTCTCCGAACCTGATCAAGGGAGACGGCAGCGAGCTTTCGGTTCAGCTTGCCTTCGAGTCGATGGAAGACTTTGAGCCCGGGCGCGTGGCCAGGCAAGTCGGCGACATCGCAACTCTGCTGGACATCCGCAACAAACTTCAGGAACTGCTCACGAAGGCTGATCGGTCTCCGGACCTGGAGAACCTGCTGGAGCAGGTTGTACAGAACGAGAACATGCGCAAGGAGCTGGGAGCGGACATCGAGCAGAGTGCGTCGACCACAAGCAGCGAGAGCCAGCCAGCGGCATTGCCCGAGGAGAAGAAGTCATGAGCATTGGCACCCAGACCGTCGAATCCGGTGGTACCGCAGTCGCTGAGATGAGCTTGCTCGAGCAGTGCTACGCAGCGACGAAGCAGACGGAGAAGGGAACCACCCTCGCCTTGCTGAAGAACCTGACGGAGCAGGTCGAGAAGAAGAACGTCGACTGGGAGGTGAATCTCAGCCGGACGATCCAGAATACGATCGACAAGCTCGACGCGCTGATCTCCAAGCAGCTCGCCGCTGTCATGCACCACCCGGAGTTTCAGCAACTCGAGGGAAGCTACCGCGGACTGCATCACCTGGTCATGAACTCCGAGACCAGTAGCAAGCTCAAGATCAAGGTGATGTCCGCAACCAAGGACGAGGTCCGGAAAGACCTGGAGAAGGCTGTCGAGTTCGACCAGAGCAACCTCTTCAAGAAGATCTACGAGGCCGAGTACGGCTCACCGGGCGGAGAGCCCTACGGCGCGCTCATCGGCGATTACGAGTTTCGCAATCATCCCGACGACCTCGAGATGCTCGCCAGCATCTCGAACATCGCCGCAGCCGGCTTCTGCCCGTTCCTCTCGGCCGCCTCTCCGCAGCTTTTCGGGTTCGACAGCTGGATCGAGCTCGCTCGGCCGCGTGACCTCGAGAAGATCTTCGACTCGATCGAGTACGTGAAGTGGCGATCGCTCCGTGACACCGAGGATTCGCGGTTCCTGCTCTTGACCCTGCCCCGAGTCCTTGCCCGCTTGCCTTACGGGGAGGCCACGCGGCCGATCGAGGAGTTTGGCTTCGAGGAAGTTCCGCTCGACGCCATGAAGCGATCGCGGCCCGTTCCGAACGATCAGTACACCTGGATGAACGCCGCCTATGTCCTGGGAACGCGGCTCACCGACGCATTTTCCCAGTATGGGTGGTGCACGGCGACCCGCGGCGCCGAAGGCGGTGGCAAGGTCGAGGGACTCCCGGCGCATATCTTCATCAGCGACGATGGCGACCCGGACCTGAAATGCCCCACCGAGATCGGCATCACCGACCGCCGTGAGGCCGAGCTCGACAAGCTGGGCTTCCTGGCTCTCTGCCACTACAAGAACACCGACTACGCCGTGTTCTTTGGCTCACAAACGGTGCAAAAGCCCAAGAAGTACGACCGTCCCGAGGCGACCTCCAACGCCGTCATCTCGGCGCGGTTGACCTACATCATGGCCGCGTCGCGGTTCGCTCACTACATCAAGGTGATCGCCCGCGACAAGATCGGCTCCTTCGCTGAGGCCATCGACGTCGAGCTCCAGTTGCAACGGTGGATCCTCAACTACGTCAACGCCAACCCTGACGGCGGACAGGCCCTGAAAGCCAGGTATCCCCTGTCCGACGCCAAGGTCCAGGTGCTGGAGATCCCCGGTCGGCCAGGTTCCTACAATGCCATCTTCTGGCTGCGGCCCTGGCTGCAACTCGAGGAGCTGACCACGTCCTTGCGGATGGTGGCCAGAATTCCCAAGGGTTGAGTTGAGCCGCGCACGCAATGTCTTTCGTGACCGTTCAGGAGACGGCGCTCCCGTCTGGCTCCTGAACGGTTCGCGTGTACGCCTGGAGTCGTCCCGTGCCACGGTCGTTGGCAGCCATCAGCAGTGTTTCGCTGCGCGGGCAGGCAGGCAGGCCAGCACAACGCGCGATCAATCCACAAACGTCGCTGGCAGCCGATTGTCGCGATCCTGGGTGGCCATTGATTGATCAACCCGATCTGCAACGCTGAGAACCGTGTCGACGATGAATACCAACCCGGAAACTAGCAAGCCCGATGCCAGTCCACCGGTCACGGCGTCACAGATGCTGCCTTTCGACCGGTTGCTCGCGACGCTGGGCGGATCCGGGGTGCGCAGCCCGGCGCTGCTCCAGTTCCTTGAAGAGACGGACCACGTGAGCGCGCTGGCGACGTGGATTGACCAGTGGCGGCGCGGCCACGTCCCCGCGAGCGGCAGCGAGTTGCTCTGCATGCTGGAACGCGACATCGCCCGGATCGATGAGCACCTGGGCCGGCAGCTCGATGCAGTCCTGCACAACCCGGCCTTCCAGCAGCTCGAGGCCTCCTGGCGCGGACTCCAGGACCTGGTCGGCCGCGTGGAACCCGGGGCGAATGTGAAGATCAGGGTTTTCTCGGCCGCCTGGACCGAGCTGGCTCGAGACCTCGAGCGCGCCATCGAGTTCGACCAGAGCGTCCTCTTTCGCAAGGTTTACGGTGATGAGTTCGACATGCCGGGGGGCGAACCGTTCAGTGTTCTCCTCGGCGATTACGAGGTCCGTCTTCGACCCGGCCGCGGGCATCCGACCAACGATCTCGAGGCGCTGGCGTCGCTGTCCCAGGTCGCGGCCGCGGCCTTCGCACCACTGATCATCGGCGCCCATCCTGCACTGTTCGGCCTTGATGAGTTCGGTGAGCTGGAGCGGCCGATGGAACTGGAGCGCGATTTCGATCGCCTTGACTACCTCAAATGGCGATCGCTGCGCGAGAGCGAGGACGCACGGTTCCTGGTGCTGACCGTGCCGCGAGTCCTGCGTCGTGAACCTCATGACTGCGAGGCAACGGGGCATTGCGAGTTCCCTTATCGTGAGGAAGTCTCGGGCCCCGGAACGGGCCAGTACCTCTGGGGGCCGGCCGTCTATGCGTATGCGGGTGTCCTGGTTCGAGCCTTCCGGCGTCACGGCTGGCTGGAGGACATCCGAGGCGCAGAACGCGGGCAGGTCGGAGGCGGGCTCGTGACCGGCTTGCCGACTCCGGCGTTTCGTTGCGACCCGCGGCGGACCGTTCCCCGAGGCTCGACCGATCTGAACATCGATGAGGAGCTCGACCACGAGCTACGCGACCTGGGATTTCTGCCGCTCTGCCACTGTCCAGGGACGACTTTCTCGGCATTCTACGGTGTCGAGACGCTCCAGCGTCCCGCCGTCTACGATCGTGCCATCGCGACGGCAAACGCACGGCTCTCGGCCCGGATTCCAGTGATTCTCAACGTCTGCCGGTTCGCCCACTATCTGAAGGTGATCGCCCGGGACAGGATCGGCAGTTTTCTGGAGCCCCGTGAGCTGGAGTTGATCTTGCAGCGCTGGCTGACACGCTACGTCTCCGCAAATGAGGATGCAGGGGCCGATCACGTCCCGCGCTATCCCCTTGCCGAGGCCCTCGTCATGGTGCGGGAGCGGCCCGACAAACCGGGAAGCTATGTGTGCGTGCTGCACCTCAGGCCCCGACTTCAGGAAGAGAGCCTGACCGCCACTCTGCGGCTGACCACGGAACTGTCTGACCACATGAGCTTGCAGCCCGTAGCCTGAACCCTCCGGCACTCGAGAGCAAACGTGGTAAGCACGCCGAGGACCGGACCGCGGTTGCCAGAAATCAAGCAGAGCGCAAGATCAATGAACCGAGCCTCCAGAACGCCGCCCATCCCCCTGCCCCTGCTCGATCGCCTGATTGAGGAGCCGCTGCCGCACGATCAGGAATTGCGGACCAACCCGGATCGCCAGCCGAAGAATGGCGGCTCGATGAGTCGCCTGCGCGCCGGGCTGGTGCGCCGCGACCTGGCCCGGCTGCGCCGGGATGCCATCCTCCGCGACCTGGAAGTCCTGCTCAACACGAGGCGCTCGGTTGTGTCGCTGCCGGAGGTTCCGGGTGAACTCAGCAGTTCGGTTCTCGATTTCGGGCTGGCAGCCATACGCGGCAGCGGGCCAACCTCTGCTCGATCTCGCGAAGGCCTGCGGCAGGCTGTGGAGCTGGCGATCCGGCAATTTGAGCCACGGCTTGCCGATGTGCACGTCCTGGTCGAGGCGGCTCCTGGTCCACTGGAGCCATTGCGACTTCCGGATTGAAGCGAACCTGATCGGGGAAGGGTCGGTCTCGCTACAGGCCTACGTGGATTCTTCCACGGGGCGATTCGGGCTGCGGGAGGACCTGGCGTGAGAGAGGCGCTGCTTGATTACTACCAGCGAGAACTGGCCTTCATCCGCCAGCTAGGAACGGAGTTCGCCAAGCAGTACCCGAAGATCGCCGGTCGGATCCGGCTGGGCCCCGAGCGCCTTGACGATCCCCTGGTGGCCCGGCTCGTCGAATCGTGTGCGCTGATGAACGCACGAATTCGCCAGAAGCTCGACGACGACTTTCCGGAGCTGGCCGAGGCGATGCTGGGCGTTCTCTACCCGCATTACCTGGCACCGATCCCCTCGATGGCAATTGTCCAGTTCCTTCCCGATCCTGCGCAGGGGAAGCAAACGGTCGGTTGCACGATTCCGCAAGGATTCGTGGTCGAGACCGATCCGCAACTGGAGATTCTGGACGGCGAGCCGTGCCGGTTCCGTACCTGCTATCCGACGGAGCTCTGGCCAATTCGCATCCGGCAGGCGGGCCTCCATTCCCGGCCCTTCCCGGCACCCGCCGGGGAACGCTCCGCGGAGGCTTCCTGGGTACTGCATATTGGACTGGAATGCCTTGATGTCGACACCGACGATCCCAAGCTGAAGATGTCCGAACTGGGGCTGGATACGATCCGGTTCTTCCTGCTGGGCAGGAACCAGTATGTGTTCGACCTCTACGAGGCACTGTTCCTCGATGTCCTCGAGGTGGTCGTCGCCAGCTCATCCAGTTCCCGGCGCGCCGCGTCGCTGGGGCCAGACTGCCTGAAGCCAGTGGGGTTCGAGCTGGATGAAGGGATGATACCCTACCCCG
Organism: uncultured Planctomycetaceae bacterium; assembly: GCA_963833985.1. Taxonomy (GTDB): domain Bacteria; phylum Planctomycetota; class Planctomycetia; order Isosphaerales; family Isosphaeraceae; genus Aquisphaera. Next base: position 1,189,508 of record CAWIAD010000002.1, on the reverse strand, counting down.
CGCAGTCGTTCCCCGGCTACAGACTCCTCACCGAGTTCTTCACATTCCCGTCCAAGTTCCTGTTCTGTGACGTCACCGGACTGGGCGACAAGATCCCCGACGATGCGGGATCGAATCTGGATCTGTTTTTCTTTCTCGGCAAGCTGCCTCCCCGGCTGGAACCGTCTTACGTGACCAGGGACACATTTCTCCTTGGCTGCACCCCGATCATCAACCTGTATCGCAAACGGGCCGAACCGATCCGGCTGTCGCACACCGCGGCGGAGCTGCGCATCGTCGCGGACGCCAGGCGGCCGCAGTCGCATGAAGTCTATTCGGTCGACCGCGTGACCGCGACCTCGAACGATGGCATCGCGACCGAGTACCGAGGATTCTACTCGTCTCGTCCCGCCGGTGAACACGCCAGTCAGACGTACTGGCACGCCACGCGCCGGCGCTCGCCCTCGCACAACGGCCATCCGGATTCCGGCACGGACGTCTTCCTGACGCTGGTTGATCTTGACTTTCAACCGGCTGATGCCGGCCGGGCGACGCTGCATCTGGAGACCACCTGTCTGAACCGTGACCTGCCTGCTCAGCTTCCCTTCGGCGGAAATCAGCCCCGGCTCCAGGCCGAGCACTCGATCCCGGTGAAATCGATCCTCTGCCTGACGCCGCCCACGCCGACGCTCCGCCCGGCGCTGGGGCATGCCGTGCTCTGGCCGCTGATCTCGCACCTGACGCTGAATCATCTGTCAATCAGTGAAGGCCGTGACGGAGCCGAGGCGCTGCGGGCCATCCTTCAGCTTTATGACTTTGCGGACTCGGAAGAGACGCAGGCGATGATCGACGGCGTCACGGCCGTCGAGTGCCGGCGGATCGTGGGCAGGGCCGACGAGAGCTCGGGCGAGACGGGGTTCGTGCGCGGACTCGAGGTGACGGTCAAGTTTGATGAGGACCGGTTTGCCGGCAGCAGCGTCTTCCTGCTGGCCAGCGTACTGGAACGGTTTTTCGGGCTCTACGTGACGATCAACTCGTTCACGCGGATGGTGGCGGTGGTATCCACAGGAAATCGGGATCGGGTCTTGAAGCGATGGGCGTGCAGGGCGGGCGACAGGATCCTCCTGTGAGCGAGCAATTGCTCCAGGAGCCATGGCGATTCGGGTTCTTTCAAGGAACCCGTCTGCTCGAGTGGATGGCGGCGCATGGCCGCGCATCTGCAAGCGCCGCGCGCGATTTCACGAAACCGACGCGTCGGTGGGCGGAGACGTTCCGGCCGGGCAAGAGGCCGTCCGGTTCCGCGCCACGGAATCCGCTCGATTTCCCGCCGATGAAGTGCTGGCCATCCGGCCGCCAGGGAGCACGGCCAGCAATCCGGGTGCTCTCGAGATCCCGGGATCCTCGGCGGCGAGGCTGACCGGCGATTCTCTGGCCCCGATCTCACCGCCTCATATGACGGTGGGGTTCATCGGTTTGACCGGTCCGCTGGGAGCCCTCCCCACGTACTTCCACCGCTTGCTCAGGCGGCGCTCTGCGCCAGAGACCGGGTCTTTCGCGATTTTCTGGACATCTTCAACCATCGCGCGATCTCCCTCTACTATCGGGCCTGGGTCAAGTATCGCTTTCCGATCGCCTACGAGCGGATCCATCGCCATCGCGGGGACCAGGTTCCGGTGCGCCGGGAGAGCAGGAAACTGCTGTCGAGCCGGTCCAAACACGGTGCCGTCTCGCTCTTCTTCGAGAGCTGGCGGAAGCTCCAGTCCCGGCTCGCCCCGGAAAGAAACCGCGGTCGGGCGCAGGACGACGCGTTCAGCCGCAGCCTGCTGGCTCTGGTCGGCCTGGGAACACCAGGGCAACGCGGCCGGTACAGACGCCTCGAAACGGCGATGCTCGACTTCGCGGGTCTGTTCGCGCACCTGCCGCGCTCGTCTGTCGGGCTGGAGAGGATCCTGGCGGAGCACTTCGGCTTGCCGATCCAGGTGATTCAGTTCCAGGGGCAGTGGCTTGTTCTGGAGCCGGCAGACAGGTCGCACCTCGGCGGCACGAGGCGGTCTGGAACACCCAATAACCGGCTGGGTGGAAATGCGGTGCTCGGGGAGGCGGTCTGGGACGTGGAGAGCCGGTTTCGCATCAGGGTTGGTCCACTCCAGAACCCGGCACAGTTTTGCCGTTTTCTGCCGGTGGCGCTGGGTGATGAACTCAGGGTCTTGCAGCAGCTCGTGCGCGTCTACGCCGGCCCGGAGCTCGAGTTTGACGTTCAGCTCGTTGTGCCCAGGGACTTCTCATTTCCAGTGGAGCTGGGAGGTTGCGAGGAAAAGTGCCCGCTCCTGGGCTGGAATGTCTGGCTCCAGGGTGGGCCCTTCGAGACGGAAAACGGCGACGCGGTCTTCTCGGACGAGGTCATTGGAGGATTTGCGAAGTGACCACGCCCAGTGCCCTGCCGGACGGTCCGGTTCGGATCATGGGCGGGAATTCATGTTCAAGAGAGGTGAAAAATGGGTGCTTACTTGATGCTGGCCCAGACGGGTACGACTCCGACCATCAAAGGCGGTTCGACGGAGTCGACCCACATCGACTGGATTCCGATCAATAGCTGGTCGTTCAGTGCGGCGCGTCCCGTGGTCTCCGACGGAGGCTCCGAAGAGTCGCGTCACCGTGGAGAGGCTCAGGTCGGAGAACTCTCGATCTCCAAGGTCATCGACAAGTCGTCGGTGTACATCCTTCAGGCACTTCTCAAGGGCGACTCCCTGGAGAACATCCAGATCGACATGACCACCGTCGAGGCCGATAAATCCGTTTACGTGTACTACACGATCAAGGGGACGAACGTTCGGATCACGAATTTCTCGACCAGCGGGGCCGGAGACGAGGGCTCGGTGGCCACCGAGTCTTTCAGCCTGAACGGTACGTCGATCACCTGGACCTACAACTTCAAGGATCCCACCACCAAGCAGGCCGTGCCGAGTACCGTCGGCTTCAACCTCGATACGGTTGTGACCGCACCCACGGGATGATGCTCAGCGAGGATCGGGCGCTTCATCCAACGCAGTTGCCAAAACGCCGCGGCGCGACTCACTGTGTCCGCGCCGCGGCGCACGTTCCTTTCATCTTTTGAAGTGAGTCCGTGTCTAAACTGAGTGACGAGTTCACACTCACGACTCCGATCGACGGCTCGGGCCCTTTCAGCCTCGTTCAGTTCACGGGGACCGAGGGGCTGTCGCGGTTGTTTCAGTTCCAGCTCGAGCTGATCTCGAGCAATACCGCGGTTGCGGCCAGCGACCTTGTCGGCCTGGGGGTGACTCTGGGGATCACCAGCGGGCTGGATGCCTCCTACCGGCCGTTCCACGGGATCGTCAACCGCCTGGTGGTCGGCGGTCTGCTCGACGGTGCGAGGAGTTACGTGATCCAGCTTGTCCCCTGGTTCTGGCTGCTTTCGCGCACCGCGGACTGCCGGATCTTCCAGAACCAGACCACCGTCCAGATTGTGCAGACGATCCTTGGGGAGATGGGGTTCTCCGATTTCCAGCTCAAGCTGAGCGCATCCTACACCACGCGCGAGTACTGTGTTCAGTATCGCGAGACCGATTTCCAGTTCATTTCCCGGCTCCTGGAGGATGAAGGGATCTCCTATTACTTCAGCCACGAAGACGGCAAGCACACCATGGTCCTGATTGACGACGCTGGGGGCTTCGTCGACTGCGCCGAGGCTCAGGTCGTGCATATCCCGATCGCCGAGCGAGAGCAACCAAGCGACCGCATCATCACCTGGAAGCGGGCTTTCGAGTTGCGGTCGGGAAAGTTCACCCTGACCGATTACGACTTCACGAAGCCAACGACCAATCTACTCTCGCAGACGCCCTCCAGCGTTCCCCTGAGTGCAGTGAAGCCCTACGAGGTGTTCGACTACCCTGGAGGCTATTTGACCACGGCGGAGGGCGGCACACGGTCTCGGAGTCGCAGCGAGGCTGACGAATCGGCCTATGACGTCGTCCAGGCCACCGGAACCTATCGCTCGTTCACGACCGGCGGCAAGTTCACCGTGAAGCGGCACCCAGACAAGGCGGAGGTTGGTCAGTCCTACGCGATCACCAGCATCGAGCACACCGCTTCGCGCGACAACGGCTACCGCAACCGGTTCGAGGCGATCCCGGCGGCAACGGTCTTTCGCCCGCCGCTCGAAACGCCAAGGCCGCGCATCCATGGAGCGCAGACCGCGCTGGTCGTCGGGCCCTCGGGCGAGGAAATCTGGCCCGACAAGTACGGCCGGATCAAGGTGCAGTTTCACTGGGACCGTCTCGGCAAGGATGATGATGCCAGCTCGTGCTGGATACGGTGCTCACAGTCCTGGACCGGATCGGGCTGGGGTACACTGTTCATCCCCCGGGTGGGACAGGAGGTCGTCGTCACCTTCCTCGAGGGAGACCCTGACCAGCCGCTGATCACGGGAACGGTGGCCAACGCCGGGGAGATGCCCGCCTATACTCTCCCCGACAACAAGACGCGCAGCTACATCAAGAGCCGCTCGTCGAAGGAAGGTGGGGCCGCCGATTCCAATGAGATCCGCCTCGAGGATCTGAAGGGTTCGGAGGAGGTTTATATCCATGCCCAGAAGGACTGCAACCGCGTCATCGAGAACAACGACACGCTCGCCGTCGGCAGCAGCAAGGCGGACGACGGCAGCCAGACGATCACCATCTACAAGGACCGATCCCTGACCCTCAAGACGGGCGGCGAGACCGTATCGATCGAGCAGGGCAATCGGACCGTGACCATCGATCAGGGGAACGATTCGCTGACCGTTTCCCAGGGCAACCTGTCGATCAACATCACCGCCGGGAGCGGGACGGTCGAGGCCGGGCAGACGATCACGCTCAAGGTCGGCGCCAGCAGCGTGGTGGTGAACCAGCAGGGGGTGACCATCAAGGGCCCGCAGGTCTCGGTCCAGGGAAGCGCCCAGGTCCAGGTGGCGGCGCCCAGCACCCAGGTCAGCGGCAGCGCCACTCTGGTGCTGAGCGGGGGCGTCGTCAGCATCAACTGAACGCACCCGAGGCCCACGGCCCGAGTGCTTGCCGGGCATTCACAGTTTCTCCGAGAGGTCAGGTCGAGTCATGCAATACCTGCCCGTGCACTGGTATGAGGGGCTCTTTCTTCGCCCCCACCACTTTCAGGCGGCCGATCGCCATCTCGCCGAGCTGCTCCATACCTCGCTCGAATTTGATCATCCCTATGGCTATGGCATCCGCTCCATCGAGATCGACGCCGGCCGGCTGTCCGAGAACCGGTTCGCGGTTCAGGGCCTGAGCGCCAGGATGGGCGACGGTACGCTCATCGATCTCGATGTCGGCCAGAAGCAGCTCGACGAGATTGACCTGGAGCCGGCCTTCCGGAAACGGGACTCCGTGCTCGTCTACCTCGCGCTGCCGCGGATGCAGCTTGGTGTTCCCAACGTCGGAGTCAACCAACCTGAAAAGGCCGGCGACCAGGTCGATGCGGGGACGATTCCGCGCTACCATCAGGTCACATTGAACCTTCAAGATGAAAGTCGGGGAGGCAGCGTCCAGCCGGTCCAGTTCAGGAAGCTGCACTGGTACCTGCTCACCGAGGACGACGAGCGCGAAGGATACGAGGTGTTGCCGCTGGCCCGTGTCGAGCGCAGCAGTGCCCAGAGCGGGCGCGCCCGGATTGACCGCGATTACATCCCCCCCGCGCTCTCCACCGATGCCTGGCCGGGCCTGGGCGACGACATCATCCGCGCCACGGCCGATATCATCGCCACGAAGATCAAGGACATGGGCGGCCAGATTGCCAACCGCGGCGTCACCTTCGATAGCCGAGAGCCGGGCGACCTGGCCCGGCTGCTGATGCTCGATCGCCTCTTTGAATCACACGCGGCGATCCACGTTCTGGCCACGGCCCGCGGGGTCCATCCCTTCGTTGCCTACGTCGAGATGGCGAAGATCGTCGGCCGGATCGCCGTTTTCAACGACCGGGTGCTTCCCGCGATTCCGCCCTACGATCACGATGATCTGGGAACGATCTTTCACAAGCTGATGGACCTGATCAGGACCAGGCTGAACGCGCTGCGCACTTATGAGTTCGAGCAACGCTATTTCGTGGGCATGGGACTCGGAATGCAGGTGACACTCGACACCAAGTGGTTCGAATCCAACTGGCAGTGGTACGTGGGCGTGCACAGGGGGGAGCTCACGGACAAGGAATGCCACGAGCTGCTTTCTGGCAAGCTTGACTGGAAACTCGGCAGCCGGCGGCAGGTCGAATCGTTGTTCACCAAGGGCGCCGAGGGGCTGAACCTCACTCCCCTGCAACGTCTTCCCAGGGCCCTCCCGGTCAGTCGTGACTGGGTCTATTTCGAGGTGTCCCGCGGGAACGACGCATGGAAAGACGTGCACAACGACCAGTCGCTGGCCATGCGACTGAATCACTCCATCATCAGCAACCCGGATGAGCTGCGCCAGGGCGCGCGCTGGCTCATCGTGAACTGGAAGGATCGTCAGGTCGCACTTCAATTTGCCCTGTTCGCGGTCGCGGGTGAATAGCAAGCTCGGATCGTTCGCTTATCAAGGTGGGCGAGGGAGACACGGTTTGAAGCGTGTTTCTCCTGCCCGGCAAGAGACCATGGGGGCCCAGGCCATGCCCGTGAACAGATCCGAGCTCGCCGACACGGCGTTCCGAGCGATCCTGAACGACGAGCAGTTTGCCTTCCTGGCGGAGCGGTTCAGCCCCCGCAAGTACGCGGTGGGCGCAACCATTGTCCGTACGGGACAGCATGTGCGGACGATGCACGTGATCCGCAAGGGCCGCGTCTTGCTCTACACCGAGAACGACCGTGGCGAGCGAGTGCTGATTCGCGAGTGCCGGGAGGGCGAGCAGTTCGGCGAGATCGCGCTGCTGGAAGAGTCTCCCAGTCCGTTTACCGCGATCGCCACGGAGGAAACGCAACTGCTGAATCTCGACCGCCAGCATTTCGAGGAATTGCTGACGCGTTATCCGCAGATTGGCCGTGAGTTCCTCGGCTTACTCTCCAAGCGACTGCGATCGGTGCTGGAGGCCCTACGGGTCCAGTCGAACGCAGACATCGATGAACGCCTGGACCAGACCGAGTCAGGGCCCATGAAGCTCGCGCGCTGGGTTTCCAGGCTCGTTGGCTCGTGGCTCTTCTTCGTGGTCTTCGGCGGCATCCTGGCCTTGTGGATGATTCTGGGCCGCGGCATCGCCTGGCCGATTTACATCCCCCCGTTCGATCCCTTTCCGTACACCCTGCTGATCCTGATGCTCTCGATGCTCGCGGCGATCCAGGCACCCGTCATCCTGGTGGTCGTGAATGGGTTGAACCAGCAGAACCGGCTTCGAGACAAGCGCGATCTCGAGAACAACGCGCGGCAGAAAATGCAGATCGCCAACCTCCATGCCAAGGCCGACGACGCGTATCGACTTCTCGAGGAGAGACTTGATACGCAACGAGTGGATCGGCTGGAAACCGAGATTGCAGACCTACGTGCCAGTCTCGAGGAGCAGCGAGCCGCTTTCGAGGACCGTCTCGCCCAGGTTTCACGGATAATGAGTGCCCTTGAAGGCGAGAACGTGCGGGCGCCGCGCTGAGGCAGCGGTGCCGCTGGTCGTCCGAAAGCTTCCATTGCAGGTCGTCTTTCAGGGCGAAGGTGTGCTGATCGGCGGAAAGCCGACAGGACGCATCCGGAAAACGGACCGAGCGGCGTGGATAAAGAGGATTTTAGGGATTCTCGACGCCCCGGCGACGGGCACGGACGCTATCGTCTCGAGTACGACGGTCCGACCTCCGAATGGCCTGGTTCGTCGAGCGATCATCTGCCCCTGGCCGTGCCGACCATATTCTGGCGCCGGTGCAGGCCGCGCGACCGCGTCCCGGGATGCCATTTTCACTTCCTTTCTCAGAGCGAAACAGAACAGGAGAGCGTTGCATGAACAGGCCGGCCTTTCTTACCCTCACCGCGACAGCGGGCGCGTTGTTGCTCGGATTGCTCGCGAGCAACTTCGCCTCTTCTGCACCCGAGGCCGTTGCCCAGGCCCCCGCGCCCCGCCAGGATCTACCCGCATCGCCGCAGGTGGCCGACGTCGTGGACGCCGGAGAGGCGTTCCTGGCGACGCTCTCGGCGGAGCAGCGGGCGATCGCCCAGATCGAGCTCACGCCGAGACTCGCCGTCCGGTGGACGAACTTTCCCGGTGGGTCGAATGTGCGCAACGGTGTGTTCTTTCGCGACCTCAAGCCAGCCCAGGTCGAGGCAGCGCTGAAGGTCGCCCGCGTCGCCCTGGGAGAGGTGGGTTTCGCACGATACCAGGAGGTCCGCGCGACCGATGACGCCTTCGCCAAGGGGCGTGGCGGCCGTGGCCCCGGAGGCCGCGGGGGCCGCGGGGGAGGTGCTGGTGGGCCGGGTGGTCCCGCCCAAAGAAAGGGTGGCGGCCCCGGCGGGCCGGGCGGCGGGTTCAATTTCGGATCGGAAAACTACATGATCGCGTTCCTCGGCAAGCCGTCGAAGACCATGCCCTGGATCCTCCAGTTCGGCGGCCACCACCTCGCCATCAACATCTACTACAAGGGGACGACCGGCGCGGCGACCCCTTACCACGTTGCCGCGCAGCCGACAGTGTGGAAGGACGATCAGGGCAAGACGCACGAGCCGCTCGCCCCGATGCGTGAGTCGCTGCAAGGGCTGCTTGCCTCACTCACGCCCGAGCAATCGAAGCGTGCGAAGCTTGAGGCGCGTTTCAACGACGTCTATGTGGGCCCCGGCAAGGACGGCCAGTTCCCGGCGAAGAGCGAGGGGGTCCCCGTCTCAGAGCTTCCCGATGCCTCGAAAGAGTTCGTCAAGAAGGCGATCGCCGCGTGGACGGGCGATAGCCCCCAGGCCGCCGAATATCGCAAAATCTACGAGGCCGAGCTGGACCGGGTGATGGTCGCCTACTCGGGGTCCATGAGCGGGAGCAGTCGGGGCGACTACGTGCGCCTCGACGGGCCGCGCGTCTGGATCGAGTTCGCCGTCCAGGGCAGCGACCATGTCCACACGATCTGGCGAGACCGGCTGACCGATTACGGCGCCGAATTCTCTTTCTGAGGCAGCCATGAAACGACTTCTCCCGGCCCTCCTGCTCCTGATGGCGGCGCGGCCGGCATGGGCCCATCCCATGCCGAACTCGGCCGTCGTGTTGCGCGTCCATCGCGCCGAGATCAGCGCTGAACTGACGCTGCCGATCGGCGAGCTGGCGGTGGGCTGGGAGAAGCCGTTACCCACGGACTCCGTCCGCACGGTGCAGCAGTACGGCGAGGAAATGAAGGGCTACGTGCTCCAGCACATCCGCGCATCGACACCCGACGGGCGGCCCTGGGCGGTGACTTTGCGCGAGGTCACCCCGGTCGAGGAAAAGGACCCCGACGTGCGGGTCACGTTGACGATGACCCCGCCAGCCGGCGCGCCCGCGGACCGGCTCACCTTCCACTACGATGTGATCTTCCACCACCTGATCACTCACACCGCGGTGGTCACCCTGGCCAGCGACTGGCGCAACGGGGTCCTGGATGAGCAGCCGGTGCTCCTGGGGACGATGCGGGACACCACTCCCGAGATCGCCATCGACCGCTCCGGGGGGAGCTGGTTCCGGGGGTTCGCCGCCATGTTCCGGCTCGGGACACGCCACATCGCCGAGGGGACGGACCATCTCCTGTTCCTGCTCGCGCTGATCCTGCCGGCGCCCCTCGTCGCGACAGGCGGGCGCTGGGGCGGGTATGCCGGCGGAAGGACGGCCCTGCGGCGGATTGTCAGGGTCGTGACCGCGTTCACCGTGGGCCACTCGATCACGCTCCTGTTCGGGGCGTTGGAGTGGGTCCACGCCGCCGGTGCCCACGTCGAGTCGGCCATCGCCATTTCGATCCTGGTCTCGGCCGTCCATGCCCTGGTCCCGATCTTCCGGGGCCGGGAAATCTTCATCGCCGGCGGGTTCGGACTGGTACACGGACTGGCGTTCGCGACGACACTGACCGGCTTCGGGCTCGACCCCTTGACGATGGTTTCGAGCGTGCTGGGTTTCAATCTCGGGATCGAAGCCTTCCAGCTTCTGGTCATCCTGACCGCGATGCCCTGGCTTGTGCTGCTCGCTCGCTCGCGCATCTATGGGCCGTTTCGCATCGTTGGGGCCGCACTCACCGGCACCGCAGCGACCGCATGGCTGGTGGAGCGGGCCTTCGGCTGGGTCAACCCGATCGTCCCCATCATCGAAGCTGTCGCGTCGCACCCCTTTTGGCTCATCACCCTCCTGGCTGTTCTGACCTGCGTCGCCTGCGGCACGACGCGCTGCGGCCGGAGTCAGCCGAATGCGGCAGCACTGGGCGGTCTGGCCGCAGGCCGTCTCTCCGACTGGCCGGGTGGGAGCTGACTCGGTCGAGCACGTTGCGCAGGTGGCGAACCGCCAGTTCCCCAGACGCTTGCGCGACTGCACCAGGCTTCTCAGCACAGCCGCCGTCCGGCCCCCGCGGTCGCTCCTCAGGAGCAGCGAGTTCTTTCGCCTCACGGCGACCGCAGCAGCAGCAGGACGGACGTCGACAGGGTCGTTCTCATGATGGCCAGACGTACCGGGCAAGGACCCCTTCGTCCAGAACTTCGGGAAGAACATGGCTGGACCCGTTTACCGCTGGAGGAACATGGCGGCCCCGTTGGACTTCATGGGCTGAACCCTTGCGGACTCAGCGATAGAGGGAGATCGTCACCTCGGCGGTATGGTCAGGCTTCACCTCGGCCTTTGCCTGGCCTTTGGTCGCGGCGACCGGCCGCCCGCTGGTCAGGTAGTACAGGCCGGGTGGCAGGTCGTCGAAACGGAACGAGCCGGTATCGGAAGTGCGGGCCTCACGCAGCTTGTTCCCCTTGGGATCGAAGAGACCCACCACCAGATCCTTCTGCGCAAGTGATCCTTCTCGAACCACTCCGCGCACGGAACCAGTGGCAACAGGGTCCGTGTCGGCCAGCTCGACCGAAGCCGTCTCCAAGGCTTCGATCCCCGCTCCGGTCACGAACCGCACGCTGATCGCCGCCTCGGACTCGCTCTTGTCGGCGGGCAGTTTCAACTCGGCCAGCCAGCGCTCGGTCGTGCCCGGCTGGCGTATCCCGGGTACCAGGACCGCCCCGGCCGGCATCTTGCCATCTGGCGTCGGCTTGCCGATGAAGAACTGTGCGGACGAGATGCCGGCAGGCGGGGACTCGCCGATCGCGGCGACCGCCAGAGTCCGACCCCGTCTGGCACGCCGCGGCAGGCCGACCAGGCTGATCCACCGGGGCGCCTGGTCGTCGAGCAGGAGCTCTTGCTCCACCTCCTTGAGGATCGACCCATCGCTCCGACGCAACCGCGCACGCAGGGGGAACCGGCCCCTCAATCCCGCCGTATCGATGACCTGGCGCCAGTCCCCCAGGCTCGCCTCGAATTGCAAGCCGCCACCGGGTGCGGCCGTGTCCATCCCGATCCGCGCGCAGTGCGCCCCTGGTATCGCCAGGACTGGATCGGTTCGAACCGCCCCGAGAGCGTACGTCCCAGACTCAGCTCGAGCGCAGCCCCTTCGGGCGCGTTGTCCACTTCCAGGACCACGGGAACCGGCGCGCCGGTGCGGGCCATGGCCGGTGACCTCAGCCGCAGCGCGACCGCTTCCTCGTTGAGCGGGATCGACACATCCCGGATTCCCGCGAACGCGGCCCTCAGAAGGAGGGCACGCGGGACGCCATCGACAGTCACCTCGATCACTCCGTCACCGGCGGCCGCGGGATCGAGATTCAACGCCTCGGCCGTCAGCTTCAGCTCGCCGCCCGCCGGCAGCTTGCCGCGTAGCACCCCCTTGTCCACGCCCAGGAATCCAGGAATTCGCTCGCGCCGGAGCACCAGCTCGACCGCCGTCGCGGGGTCGGATGGAGGAAGCAAGGATCGCAGCGACACGCTCAGCCGGTTCGGCTCCTTCGCCACGGGCCGCGCAGGGGTGAGCGACGCATCGTGTACCCGAACATAATCGCTCGGAGCGGCCACCTCGACCAGCACCACGCGCTGGCCGAGCACAACTTCGGGCCGTTTGGCGTCAAGCACCCGGAACTCCAGAGGACCTTCCAGCTCGGCAAGCGGAGGCGGCCCAGGGGCACTGGCTCCGGAACCTGGGCCCGGCCCGGCGGCCGGTCCGGTCGACGAGCCCACCGCGGACGCAGCTCCGGACGGCGCACCGTCTGACGCCGGAACGGTGAACGCCACGGGTTGAGTCGCGAACGGAGCAATCGTCATGCGCGGGCTGGCAACAACGGGACCGGCATCGTCCGGGCCTCGCCGTAGCTCGATGATGACTTCCTGGGCGGAAGCGGTCGGGTTCTTGATCCGCAGGGGCAGCCTTTGCCGGCCGGGGAGCGGCCTGAGCTGCACCGTTTTTCGCGCGCCCGCCTGATCCTGTGCCTCATCTCCCAGTATGATCCGGAACGCATCCGCCGGGCTTCGGACAACGACCGGCATCCTCCGCGAGAAGACTCGCCCCTGAACCTCCGCCTGGAGGAGGATTCCCGCCGGCGGCAGAGCGTGGGTCTCAAAGGCCCGAGGCACCTCAACTCGAGTGCCGCGCGTCGTCAATTGCAGCCGCAAGGGGATCGGTCCCGGCTGCGCCGGAGTGATCACGTACTGGCCCGCACCTTCGCCGGTAACGATTCGTGCAGGATCTCCCAGGTTCAGGCCGTGCACGGCATCGAGGCTCACGCCGAGCCAGTCACGCACTGGCTGGAGCACACGCACCAGGATCGGCGCGCAAGGCGGGCGCGTTCGGGGTCGGGGTCGCTCCCGCACCCATCTCGGCGGAGTCCGCGGCAAGCTCCAGCGTCAGATCGAGCGATGCCTGAGGCGAGTTCTCTGCCAGCATGGGCGGCTCGACGGGACCGGTCCAGGTCGCCGTGGGACGGAGCGTCAGCGACTCGACGCCGCGGCGATACTCCTGGGCCGCGACCAGGAAGAAATCCATCTCCAGATCAGTGCCGACGTACCGGAACCAGTCTGCGAGCCAGGCCTGCAAGGCATGGGCGTTCCGCCTGCGTGCCTCCGCCACGGGATCGTCAATTCCAAGGTCCAGGGGGGTCGCCCGGATGGAGCCGGGAAGTATCCGGACAAGTCGAGACCGCCGGGCAAGATCGCCGTGTTCCGGTATGTTGATCAGCTCAACCCAGGCGTGATGCAGCTCCTCCCCGCATTGGGACCAGTCGATTCTCTGGTCCAGAGGAATCGACCGGCCCTCATCTTCACTCTGCCTCGTGATCCTGACGATCGCTTCCTCGAAGATGGCTGCCTTTCGGGCCTCGAGCCCGGCCAGTTTCAGTAACCCCACCGCCTCCGTGGCGCGGCGGGTCAGGCCGCGCGCGAGCAGCACGGGGAAAGGCTCGGCACCCGTGTCACCGGCAACTGCGGCAAGCGGGACCTCCCAGGGAGTTGCACGATCCAGCCGCTCCGCCAGCTCGTGAGCGGCACTCCAGAGCAAGGCTCGCTGCTCGGCGGTGGCGATCGGAGAAACGAACCGCGAGGCGATGTCGCGCCAGGTTGCCGAGTCGGCCCTCGGCTCCCTGGCTCGAGCCACGAGGCCGACGATGGTGTCCTTCTGGAATGGCTGTCGAAGGCGGTCGAGGGAAGAGCTCAGCCCGGCGTTGAGGCGATCGATGCGATCGCTCCCGGCACGCAAGACCTCGAGTCCCGGCACCTGACCCGTCGGTTCGGCCCCGTCCATTGTTTTCTTCTCAACCGGCGAGACCGCAATCGCCGCGTCCAGCGCCTCGAAGGCGGACACGGCATCAGACCATGCGTTCAACAACCCCGGAGCCTCATCGAGGTAGGGCAAGTCGTCGGGCAAGAGATCCGCGGCCTCGTCACGCAGCCGTACCGCGTTTTGAAATCGATCCTGTGCCGCACGCACGGCCGAATACAGGTCCGCCGCGCGATCGAGATACCCGTCCGCCTGTTCGGGCGGAACGTAGCCCGCCGCATCGAAAGCGACCTCGCCGAGGTGCCGCGCCTGGGCGGCCGCGTCCAGCCAGGGATGGACCCAGTGCGGAGAACCCGCGCGGGCGTGGGCGCGCTCGCCTTCACGAACGACCTCGAGCAATTTCCGGACTGTGGCCGGTTTCCAGGTCTGAGGACTGAGCCTTCCTTGCACGATCGCCTCGGCACGCTCGGCCAGCCGGTGCAGACTGAGGATCTCCACCCAGTTCACCGTGGGCTGACGCGCCCGCAGCAGGCCCTCCAGGGACAGGACCGTCTCGGGCACCGGTACCGGCGTGTCGGCGACGGCCGAGAAGACCGTGGAGGCCACATCGAAATCACCCTTGTCCTGCGTCGCCGCCAGGAAATCGGCAAGCAACCGGGCCCCGGCGGCCGCGGCTTCCTCGGGCTTGAGCCCAATGGCCGGGCGCGCCCGTTTCTTCAGCAGGTCGGCCATGGCGGCCTTGACCGCCGGATCGGCCACCTGCCCCTGGCGCTCCGCGAGTGCCAATGATCGCAGGGGCAGCCGTTGCTCGGACTTCACCCGCTGGAAGAGCGGGGCGAGCCTGGCGGAGTCCGCCTCGAACTGACGTTGAACCTGTTCAGGATCGACCCCCGCCCGCCAGTCCTGCTCCGCGGCCAGCAGACCTGCGTTCAAGAGACGGAGTGCCCGGGGCACCAGGCGTGCGGTACCGTCGGCCAGCAGGCCGTCTCGCCTCGCCCAGGCGGCCTTGAGCCAGTCGGGATAGCTGCGTGCCTCGGGTGCGACGGGCTCCTGTCCGTCAGCCGCGTCGAGACGAGCCCGACGCGCCAGAGCGAAGTCCACAAGCCGTTCATGCATCCGCCCCTTCTCGAGCAGAACAGGAGTTTGCCGGGCTTGCCGGTTGTGCCAGACCCAGGCGTGTGTCCTGCGCATCACGTAGCGGGACAGCTCGCGCACCGTCACCCGGCCGTCGCCGTCGCCCCCTTCGGAATCAGCCAGCCCTCGCAAGCCTTGCTCGACCGCGAGCCCGAAGACCGATCGCCCCAGCTCTTCCGACGCCCACGACTGCTGTCCGCGTTCGCAGGCGGAGAGCACGAAGACTCCTTGATCGGTTGTCGCCGCGGCTTCGAGCTCCTGGGAAATCCGTCCGGCCACGTCATCCGCGAGGATTCCCCGGATCGGGTCAGCCATCGGCCGCATGACGTCCAGCACCACCAGACGATGCCGAGCCGGGCAGGCCGAGACCCGGGCGAGGATCTCACGAAATGCGATCCAGCGGCCAGGGCCATCCCCTTTCGCCCCGGTCCCGAGGACTTCGACCTGCCCGCCTGGCCCAACGCGCGCCGGGGCCATCAGCAGAACCACGAGCGATTCGCGTGCGCTCACCTCGCCCAGTCGTTCGAGCCGATGGGCGATCGTATCGGTCGGACCGAGTGGCGCGGGATCACCGATTGTTCGTGCAAACAATCCCCGTCGCGCAAGGGCTGCCAGGTCCGCGTCCGCAAACGCCAGGGCGCCGCCGGGCTCCTGCATGCCCCCGACCACGATCGGCAAGAATGCCGGATAGGGGCGCACGCGAAAGAACGAGGTCAGGCTCAGCAGTGCCCCGAGCGCCACGGCCAGCGCCGCGAGCAGCGTCCAGGTCCTTCTCTTCAGCCGTCGCGCGTGGACCTCGCCGGGGTGCCCGCGCGGTTCCTGCCGCCATGAGGCTGTCATGTTCGGAGCAGTCAATGGGGCAGGTTCTTCCATGGCACCTTCACTCGGTCTCAGTCGTCATCATGAAAACCCCCCGAGACATCACGCAGAGTATACAACGTCAGGGCAGCGCGGTTCTGCGTCCTGGCTGGGTGAGGAACGACGCGGGCGGCTGCGGACGGCGTTCTGCTTCAGCACACTTCGAGCAGCGGGCCGTGTTCGACGGTCCTTCGCCGCCAGCATTTCGAGTCAGGCTCCCAGCCTCTCGATTCGCTCCACCTCCGCGGGATCGAGGCGGAAGTCGAAGACTTCGAGGTCGGCCCGCATATGGGCGACGTCGCTGGTGCCAGTCAGGGGGAGCATGCCCACTTCGAGGGCGAACCGAAAAACGATCTGGCTGGTCGTCCGCCCGTGCCGATGGGCGATGCGGGTCAGTTCTGGATGAGCCAGCACCTTGCGGTTGGCGGTCAGCAGCGAGAAACCCTGATAGACGATTCCATTCGCGGCACAGAACTCCCGGACCTCACGGTCCCATCCTCGCTGCGCGTAGCAGCGGTTCTGAACGAAGCGCGGCCGGACACGTGCCTGCCGGCACAGCGCCTGGACCTGATCGAGATTCACGTTGCTCACGCCCAGGAAGCGGGCCCGGCCGCTTTCCTGAATGGCCTCCAGCGCGCGCGATGCCTCCCAGTCGGCCGCTGTCAGTCCAATCCCTTGCGTTGGTCCGTGGAGCAAGTAGGAATCGATGACCTCGGCGCCCAGGTGCTCCAGCGAGCTGGCGAACGACTGGTCCACCTGGACCGCGATGGGTGCCCGAGGGTCATAGGGCAGACTGTGGTCTTGCCCGCGCTGGAATGTGTACTTGGTTTGCAGAAAAAGCTCATCGCGAGCCAGCAAGCCGGCATGGACGGAGGCCGCGACGGCACCACCCACCGCGGCCTCGTCGTAATGGCGGCGCTGATTGGCTGTATCGATACCGCGGAAGCCCTGCTGCAAGGCGAGCTCCGTGAGGCGACGGGTTTCCTCCTCCTTCCAGGCGGTACCATAAAGGAACGAAGGCACGCGAACGCCATCGATCGACCTGGTCAGGTTGTCCATCGGCTGCTCCGGGCGAGAGGATGAAGACCCGGATTGTATCACCGCGTGAGCATTCCCGCTCGCTACAATCGGAAACGGCCCGGGATGACCTGGCCCGCCTGCAACAAATCCGCGTGGCCGAGCCGGTCGTCGAGGTGATTCGAGGAGTGGCCCATGACAACCCACTGGAGGGCACGAGCATGCCGATCTCGCGCAGGATCATTCTCAAGGGCCTGGGAATCACTTCTTTGCTCCCAGCCCGGCGGCGGGCGGCCAGGGATGAGCGGCTGAAGATTGCCGGGAGGGAGGTCGAGCTCAGCGTCACGCCCATCGGCCCGTCCATCGTCCGCATCAGCGTGACGGCGATGGAGGAAGGGCGGCCGCAGCCGATCCCCGCCGATGGGTCGCTTGTCCCGCACGAGAGTGGCGCGCCGATCCTCCGCCTCATGTCGCTGGCCGAGCCCCGGGTGGCCGCCTGTGGCGATTCTCGTGTGACAGTCTCGGGCAACCCGCTGACGATCCGCATCGAGGCGAAGGACGGCCGGCTGGTGCAGCGCCTGCGGGTCGACGAGCAAACCGGCGCGCTCGCGTTCGAGCTGGGAGACGGCCCGGTGCTGGGGCTGGGCGAGGGCGGCCCGCAGTTCGACCACCGGGGCTCCGCCGACCGGATGCGAAGCGGTCAGGGCGGATACCGCCTGCGCACCCACGGCGGCCGGGTACCGATCCCCTGGCTGATCGGCACGTCCGGCTGGGCCATGTTCATCCATCGGCCTTACGGCTCCGTCGACCTGACTGGCGGCGAGGGAAAGTACCTGCCGCACGAAATAGCCTCTGCGCTGCCCATGGACCTGTTCGTGGTGACGAGCCGCGAGCCCGCTTCGATCATGGCCGGATACGCGCGGCTGATGGGGTTCCCGGCGCTGCCCCCGCTCTGGTCGCTCGGCTACCAGCAGTCGCACCGGACCCTGGCCAGCCGCGAGGAGATCCTCAACGAGGCCCGGACCTTTCGCGAGAAGAAGCTCCCCTGCGACACGATGATCTATCTCGGGACCGGCTTCTGCCCGTCCGGCTGGAACACCGGCCACGGTTCATGGGACTTCAACCGCGCCGTGTTCCCCGAGCCCAAGGTTGAGATCGACGCGCTGCGGGCGCTCCACTTTCGGGTCGTGCCGCACGTGGTCATCCGGGCACGCTCGCTGCGCGGCTCGGTGCGGGACCCGTTCGACCCGGCCGTCGTCGACGAGTCGTCCGCGGCCAGCTACTGGAACGCCCATCGCAGGGTGCAGCCGTACTTCGACGGCTGGTGGCCGGACGAAGGAGACCCGCTTGATATTCCCTCACGGCTCGCGCGGATCCGCATGTACTACGAGGGCGAGCAGCTTGACCGGCCCGACGCCCGCCCCTTCGCCCTGCACCGCAACGGCTACGCCGGCATGCAGCGCTACGCCGCGTTCCTCTGGTCGGGGGATGTGTATTCCACGTGGGAGACCCTGAAGACCCAGGTGCCGATCGCTATCAACACGGGCCTGAGCGGCATCCCCCTCTGGGGCACGGACATCGGCGGGTTCGTCCCGACCCGGGAATTCACGGGTGAGCTCTATGTCCGCTGGTTCCAGTTCGCGGCGTTTTGCCCGTTGTTCCGATCGCACGGGCGGACGTGGAAGCTGCGTCTGCCCTGGGGCTGGAACACAGGGGAGCTCGGGCCGGACGAGGTCCGGACCTACGGCGATGCGGCCAACCCGGACCCCGCGGAGCTGCACAACGCACAGGTCGAGCCGATCTGCCGCAAGTACCTCGAACTCCGCTATCGCCTTTTGCCTTACCTTTACAGCGCCTTGCACGAGGGGCACGTGACGGGGCTGCCGATCATGCGGTCGCTGTGGCTTCATCACCCCGACGACCCGGCGGCCGTGGTCCGGGGCGACGAGTATCTATGGGGCCGCGATCTGCTGGTCGCGCCCGTGACGAAGAAGGGGGCGACGTCCTGGAAGACCTATCTGCCGCGCGGGCTCTGGTACGACTTCTGGACCGAGGAAAAGCTGGAAGGCGGCCGTGAAATCGTCAGGCCCGCCGACCTGGCGACGATCCCCTTGTTTGTCAGGGCCGGAGCCATCATCCCCCTGGGCCCCGTCAAGCAGTACACTGGCGAGCCCGTCGATGCCCCGACGGAGCTGCGCATCTACCCCGGCGCCCGTGGCGCATTCACCCTCTACGATGACGACGGCATCACGTCCGGTTATCTCAAGGGCGATTGGACGGGCATCGAGATGGCCTGGGACGATACTCAACGCCGACTGACCCTCCGGCTCGCCAGGGGATCGAGGATGCGGCCCCCGCTGGCCCGCGACTTCCTGGTGCGGCTGGTCCCGGACAAGGCAACCCGCGCCATCCGGTTCGTCGGCGACCCGCTCGATGTGGAACTCTGAACCTTGATCCGAGAGCCACGGAAGCCGCCTCGCCGGGCGCGTTCGTCTGTCTTGAATTCATCCCCAGGGGCCGTCTGTATCAGCTCGGTGGGGTTCGGCGCCGTGAAGCGCCGGCAGTCCACGGTGGCTCAGTCCCCCTGGTTGCGGGCGAAGACCAGGAAGCCGTTGGCCGGGATGACGATGGGTGCCGACCAGGGGAGGCCGTGGGCGGGCGGTCCATTTGCCATGATGGACCCGCCATTGCCGGCGGGACTGGGGTTGCCGGCGTTGTCGTATATTTCCCCATTGAAGACCTCGAGCCAGCGACCCGGCTGGGGGAAGCCCAGGACATAGCCGAACTGGGTGAACTCGTTCAGGCTGGCGACGACCACCACGTCGCGTCCCTCGAACTCCACCCAGCGATGAAAGGCGATCACCCGGTTCAGGTTGTGCACGTGGAACGTGTTGATCGACTCGCCCCGCAGTGCCTTGTAGCGACGCCGCAGCCAGGCGACGTCGTGCGTGAACCAGCGCTGGCCCACCGCGGCACGGTCCTTGCCTGAGAGGTAGCCGTCCCACCAGATCAGGGTACCGGGATGTGCCAGAGGGTTCTCACTCCAGAGCTTGTCTTCGAGCATCTCTTCACCCATGAAGAGCATCGGGATGCCCGGCGCGGTCATGAGCAGACCGGTTGCCACGCGCGTGCGGCTGCGGCCGTACCAGGAGCGCGAGTTGTCGCCACCGGCCAGCGCGGCGATCCGCGGCTCGCGATCGTTGCTGTCCACGCGAACCTTGTCGTGGTTCTCCAGGTGCTGCACGGCCTGCCAGGCGGCCGTGAATCCTCCCGGCCGGGAGAGAGTGTCCCGCACGGGGTCGAAGTTCACCGCGGCCCCGGCGCCACCTGCCGCCTGGCCCAGGACCCCGCGAATGGCCCCGCGCAGGCCTGAGTACCAGACCGCGTCGAACCCGGCGCCCCCCTGCCCTGTCGCCTTGATGACCCACGACTGGTCGTCGCGCCAGTACTCGGCGATGTTGATCGCCCGGGGATGGTCGTGATGGAGGAGATTGGTCATCTGCTGGCAGAAGCCCCAGCCGCCGAAGCCGTCGATGACCGTCACCTCGTCATAGCGGAAACCGTCCGTGTGGCACTCGTTCAGCCAGTAGAGTGTGTTGTTGATGAGCAGCTCGCGGACGCGCGGCTCACGGTACTCGAAGGCTAGTCCGCCGGCCCATGAGTTGTTGTTGAAATAGAGGCTATCCGCGTTGCTGGTGAACTTCGCCCGATCCAGGAAGTAGAGGCTCTGGTCGTCAAACGGTCCGCCCGCATGGTTGTAGACCACGTCCAGCAGCACCGCCATGCCGTAGGCGTGGCAGACAGCGACGAACGCCTTGACCTGGCCCACCTGGCTATCGAGTGCTCCTGCCGGCAGCGCTGCCTTCCCCCTGGCGGCCAGCAGGTTGTTGACCATGCTGAAGTAAGGACCGACCTCCGCGGGGGGGACCATGTACGCCTCTTCGGGAGAGAAGTAATCGGTCCCGTTGTAGCCGAGGGTGATATCGCCGACACATTCGTCGATCGGCAGCGGTTCGACGGCGTTCACACCCAGGTCAGCCAGGTCGGGCATGCGCTGGAGGGCATCAAGCAGTTTGGCGATATGATTCGGCCGGTCGTCCTGGCCATTCACAACCCGATAGAACGTGCCGATGTGAAATTGGTAAATGATCAGGTCGCTGAAATCGGGAGTGCGATAATCGCCCTCTTGCCAGGGGAATGCACGCGGATCGCGGACGATGCAATCACAGTCGGGAAAGTGCGGTCCGAGCTCGCGTGCGTACGGGTCGCGCTTGAAACCGCGGCCACCCGGGCCGACGACGAAGAAGCGATACCGGTCGCCGTCGAGAACCCCCGAGATGAAGCCGCTCCAAATGCCGGTGGCACTGTCCTTCGCGAGCAGGGTCGACGGATTGGGTTGCCAGGTTGCGGCGTTGCCATTGAGCATCAGGTGGACCTCGATCGCCCGCGGAGCCCAGACGCGAAACGTGGCCCCGCCCGCCATCAGGTTCGCCCCGAACGGCGTGTTCACGTTGATGTTCTGCTGCGTGATGGTGAAGGGACTGGCTGCGGCGCCCATGGACGGTCTCCTTGCTCTTCAGGCAGATCCGGCCTGCCAGCGCTCGTCATCGCGACACGGTTTGCCTGCTTCGAAGTACCTCTCACCCGGGTCCATGCTGTCTCGTGGATGCAAACCTACGGGCCGAGGTTACGCGAAGCGGCATCAACGCAGCCTCAGTATGGTGAGGTCCGGCGGCAACCGCAAAACAGAAAACGAAAAATGAGAGCATCAGAGCACAAAAGCAAGGTCAGGTCCGGGCGGGACCCGACGAGCGCTCCAGGCTGGTGGCCATGGTCTTGCTGATGGTCTGGCGGATCGCGAAAAAACCCGCCCATGGATCGTCCTTGATCGTCCGCAGCCGTTCGGGCACGGTGCGCATCGTGAACTGCTCCGGCCGTAACGACTCGGAAAGCTCATCCCATGAGAGGGGAGTTGCGACCGTCGCGCCGCGCCGTGCGCGCGTCGAGTAGCAAGCGACTGCGGTGGCTCCTTTTTCGTTTCGCAGGTAATCCACATAAATCTTGCCGGCCCGCCGGGCCTTGCTGGACTGGGCGATGTATCGATCGGGCTGCGCGGACCAGTGCGTCGGCAAGCGACCTGGCGAAAGCTTTGAGATCGGGTCACGGCGTGCGCCGGGAGATCGGCACAACAATGTGCAATCCCTTGCCGCCAGTCGTCCGCACAAAGCTCTCGAGCCGCAGTTCCGCGAGCCGTTGCCTGACGTGCAGCGCGGCCTGTACCACGTGAGCCCAGGGCACGCCTTCGGCCGGGTCCAGGTCGACGATCAAGCGGTCGGGACGATCCAGTCGATCTTCCCGGCTCCCCCACGGATGGATCTCCAGCACTCCCATTTGCACGAGCGAGATCAATCCCGCCAGGTCGTCGATGACAATGGACACTCCCGCTCCGGCCTTCTCGGTCACGGCGATGCCGCGGACGGACGGCGGCATCGATGTCCCGAGATGCTTCTGGTAGAAGCACGGCTTTCCGGATCCATCCGGACAGCGCACCAGGGAGAGCGGCCGGCCCACAATATGGGGCAAGATGAAGTCCGCAATGGATTCGTAGTAAGCCGCCAGGTCGCGCTTGGTAAGCTTCTCGTCGGGAAACAGGATGCGGCCGGGATGAGACAGCCGCACGCCCGCGAATCGGTCGCTCGCTGCTGGCTGCGGGTCCGATCGACGGGGCGCAGCGTTCATCCGGCCGGTCCGCCTGGAGGATCGCTCCTCCGCCCCGCCGTGGTTCCCGGGCGCGGGTCCGGCCGCTGGGATTTCCCGCGTGATCTCCGGCGGGTCCTTGTCCTCTCGAATTCCCTGAAACGAGGCGTGGCGCAACATGCCATCGGCGGTCCAGGCGGAGAACGCGATCTCCGCGACGACGACCGGATCGGCCCAGTGGATGACGCCACGTGCGGCCATGCCGGAAGGACGATTGCGAAACGGAGATTGCTTGCTCTCGACGGCCCGCAGCGCCCTGTGCAGATCGCGCAGGGACCCTTCCGTGAAACCGGTCCCCACGCGTCCACAGTAGACAAGCTGCGACGGTCCCTCGAAGTAGCCCAGCAGCAAGGCGCCCAGGGACTGGCGGCGGCCGCCGGGCTCGGTCCAGCCGCCGATCACGAATTCCTGGCGTTTCAGACACTTGATCTTCACCCAGTCCGAGGTCCGCCGCCCGAGGTACGGGCTGCCGGCTCGCTTGGCCACGATCCCCTCCAGGCCGTGGCCGCAGGCACGGGAGTAGACCTCGTTTCCCTGGCCTGCGATATGGCCGCTGTAGCGGACCCACCTGGAAGGTGGCCTGGCCTCGAGGATTCGCGATAACAGTGACTTGCGGTCGATGAGCGCGACCTGGCGCAGGTCGTGCCCGCGGTAGTAGAGCAGGTCGAAGACGAAGTAAACCAGCGGGACACCGCCGGCCTCCTGCAAGCTGTTTTGCAGGGCCTGAAAATCGGTGCTGCCATCCTTGCGGAGCGCGACGATCTCGCCGTCGAGGATCGCGTTCTCGAGATGCAGCTCACGGAGTGCCCGAGCAATCGCGGGAAACCGGTGCGTCCAGTCGTTCCAGCGGCGCGTGCGGAGTGACGGCTCTCCGGCCCGGACCACGCCGATCAGGCGGTAGCCATCGAGCTTCAGCTCATGAAGCCAACCGTCATCGCCGGGAAGCCGCTCCACCAGGAGCGGCAGCTCGGGCGCAACCTTGAGCGGCATCGCGGTCCGCCTGGCTCCCTCGAGCCCGGCAGGGTCGAGCGCACGGGCGTTGGGACGCTTGCGAACGCGTGTGTCGGGCCGGCTGGAACGATGGGCCTTGCGCGAGCCGGGCGTTGACCTTGCCGCCTGGGCCGACGGATTCGCTCCGCTGGCGATTTCGTCCATGCTCCGCCCGGTGGCCACGCTGCCGGTATGCGTCAAGACGTCAAACTCCTCCCGGGGCCGGGCGTCCTCGTCCTCGAGCTTTTTCAGCAGCCAGTTCTTGCCATCCTGCCCGGCCTTGCCACCCATGCGGATGAGCGCCCAGCGGCCTCGCAAACGCTCGCCGTGGATCCGGAAAACCAGCTTTCCCTGCTGGTACATCGTTGCGGCATCACCTTCGGGTTCCCAGGTCCCTCGGTCCCAGAGCATGACCGTCCCGCCGCCGTACTGGCCCTGGGGAATCACACCCTCAAACGTCCCATAATCGATGGGGTGGTCTTCCACGTGCACCGCGAGCGATTTGACCCGGGGGTCGAGGCTGGGCCCCTTGGGTATCGCCCAGCTCTTGAGTACCCCGTCAAGCTCGAGGCGGAAATCGTAATGCAGGCGGCTGGCGGCGTGCTTCTGCACGAGGTACCGGCTGCCAGCCTGCGCCCCGATACGGCCCTCGGGCTCATCGGTGTGCTCGAAGTCTCTCTTGCGATGGTATTCTTTCAGTCCCATGCGAGATTCTGCCTGGATGAGAGCCGGTCACTTCACGACGCCATCGAGCAAGGTTTTTGATTCCTCAACCAGGAGCTTATCCAGACAGCGGCCGCGCCGGAACCCACGGGGCAATGCAACGGTTGACCTCTGCCCGCTAACCGCCTTTGCGGGTTCGGGAGGGCTTCTTGCCGCGGGACCATGCCGTCCCCTCATCCTTTCTGGTACGCCGCGGCTGGCCGGCCTTGCTCTTGCCCGGCGAACTCTTCGAGCCTGACGCGCTGCCCGCGTGCCGCAGGCTCTGCCGGATTGTCTCGAGCAGATCCCCCTGCTCGTCCGGATCATCGCCATCCGCGTCGGGACTGCCGGCTTCACCCGGATCGCCGGCCTCCGGTGCTGCGCGGATGATGTCGCGCCCCTGCTTTTGCTTCTTCTCGATGAGCTTGCGGAGAGCTTCCGTGGCCTCGTCCGCCAGCTCCTGGTGGACCAGGGTCTTGCGAAAGAGTGCGCTGATGGATCGGGTAAAGGCCGAGACCCGAGCCTTGTCTGGCGGCGATGGCGCAGGCAAGCCAATGGCTTTCGGGTCTCGAAGCTCGTCGCCGAAGCGCAGGGTCTCCGCGCAGAGGATGCTGTTGCGGGCGAAGATTGCGATCAGGTACTCGCGATCGCGCATCACGACCGTGGCGATCCCCGCCCTCCGGGTCTGCTCCATCACCTCGGCCAGCAAGCGATAGGCGCGGACAGCCTCTTTCTGAGGCGTGAGGTAGTAGCCTCTTTCCAGCAAGGTCGGAGGCAGGTCGCCGATGTCCACGAATTCGCGTAGCTCGATTTCTCGACTCTTCTGTGGTTCGAGCGCCTCGAGCTCGTCGTCGCTCACAACGACGTAGGAACCGTCGTCAAGCTCGTATCCGCGGACGATCTCCTCGTGCGCGACGTCCTTGCCGTCCTGGGGGCAATAAAAGCGCCTTTCCAGCAGTGAGCCCCGCGGGCTGATCAGCCGCAAGCGGATGCCCGCGTGACGGGTCGCTGGAAAGACAAGCACCGGCACGTTCACAAGCCCGAAACTGAGCGCGCCGGACCAGAATGCGTGGAACGGCAGCGTCCGGGGCTTTGGTTCTTTCGGTCT
Source organism: uncultured Planctomycetaceae bacterium (assembly GCA_963833985.1). Lineage (GTDB taxonomy): Bacteria > Planctomycetota > Planctomycetia > Isosphaerales > Isosphaeraceae > Aquisphaera. The sequence goes on along the minus strand of CAWIAD010000002.1, from coordinate 1,164,216 downwards.
GGTTCGCGATGTTTTCCTGGCACGTGGCACGATGAATCCTCCGCACAATGAGCCCGTCAGAACTCAGCTCCGGCGCTGGGCGGCCACCTGCCGCAGGCTTGCCCGGAGCGATCCTTCCAGCGATGCCTCTTGCCGCGCGCCGCGCCGGCATGGCCGCCACTTTCTTGCCGGCGCGCTTGGCGTCGATCAGCTCACGGACCCGCTGGTGATACTCGTCGTGGTAGCTCTCGGGCCGGAACTCGTCCGAGAGCGCCTTGATGAGGGCCATGGCCATGTCTCGCTCCCTGGCCGATGCTGCCGCACCCTCGGGCGGTTCCAGCAGGTTGACCGGAATGATTTCTGCGTCATGCCGCAGCGTGATCAGCATCAGGTAACCGAGCCGAGCGATGAGAGCACCCACATACGTGTGTTTACGCATGATCCATGAAGTGATGCCCACAAGACCGGCCTGCTCGAGCGCCTGCACCAGCGCGAAATAGTCGGTCTCGGAATCTCCCGCGGGGCCCAGGTAGTAGGGTCGGTCAAACCTCTGAAGGTCAATGGCGTTGCCGTTCACAAACTGGCTGACTCGGAGCGCGCGGCTGGCCGCAGGGACGGCCTGCTCGATTTCCTCTCGGGTCACCTCGATGAACTGGCCGCCTTCCGCCTCGAATGCCTTCCTGGCCTCGTCAAGCGGTACGGGTTGCTGCGTCTCGCGGTCCACCATGCGCTGCTGGAGTCGAGTTCGATCTTTCCTGTGCAGGAGGTGGAAGTGAATCTGCTGGTCCGTGACCGCCGAGTAAAGCTTCACGGCAACCTCATGTTTCTGGACCAGCAGGTTTCCCTGCCAGATGGCTCGGGCCAACATACGCTCTGGTCTCCGGCTCAGCACCCTGGTACGCGCAGGCACATTCAGGGCAAAGCAATTCCGCTGTCTCTCCGGGGTGCACCACGCACATCGAGCACACCTCGCGGTCACAGTGGCCACAGTGGTACAGCGACAGCAGTACGGCCGGGTGGCAGCACGCGACGCACCAGCGGTCAGTGCACCTGCTCGTGAAACCAGGGACCGGTACGCGCCGCTGACGACCGATTTCTCGCTTCATTCTGTTCCACCCAGACCGAACATCCGGCGACCGTATTCCCGGGGATGGTCGTGAAGGTCCGTCATGCAGAGACTGTGCCGGAGGTTCCCCGCGCCATAAAAAGATCAACGCATGCAAAGATTGTACTGGATGAATCTGGCCACCTGGATTGGGCTGGTCGATTCAGGCCAGGTAAGCGTGCCGTGCTCGTGCCCGTTTCCGGCCAGACCGTACACCTGGCCTGAACTGCCCAGCCATGCCGTGCGGAGGCTGCACCGCAGCGGGCGCTCGGGGTCAAGCGTGCTGGCCCGGCTCTGCGGTGCTGGCTCTGAAGCCCGTCGTCATGTTGCTCTTTCGACACATCCGGGCCACGCGTGTTGCGTCGCGGCAAGGTTTGCGCGGGGATGGCCTATGGTGAGAGTAGAACCCGCCGCCTCTGGTTGCGTTGTCGCAACGTTGCGCGGCGGAGAACCGGTATTTCGTGAGCTTGCTTTCCCGGAATTCATCGAGAGGATGCTGCCTTCACCATGCAAGACGATCAGACGCACGACCCGGAGATGGGACGCCCCTTGCACCTCGATCTTTCGTGGATGGACGCTCAGCAGCCCCCGGAGGTGTGCACGACCGCGGTCGCGCCGCAAGCGGATCGATGCTCGACCGAGACTTCCGGCCAGGGGCAGGAGGAGCAAGCCGGGCGGACGCATCCGGAGATCACACAGTTGCGCGCGGAGTGCCGCGAGCTGAGGTTCGCCCTCGACTGCCTGTCGCGCCAGAGCTTGAGGGACGAGCTGACCGGCTTGCGGAACCGGACAAGGTTCCGCGAGGAGCTGGAGGGGGCATGGAGCTTCGCGGTTCGCCACAATCTTCTCCTGTCGGCCATCGTCCTGGATGTGGACGAGCTACGGTCGTACAACCGGGAGGTGAGTGACACGGCCGGTGACCGATTGCTCCAGGATCTGGCACGATACCTCGACCGCAACCTGCGGGCGTACGACGTGCTGGCTCGCCTGGAAGGCGGTGAATTCGCGGTGCTGCTGCCGGCGACCGATCAGACCGATGCGCACGGCATCGCCGAGCGCCTGCGCCGGGGGATCGAGGGCGCGAGCTGGCCGGCCAGGCCGGTCACCGCGAGCTTCGGCGTCGCGACGCTGGAGTGCTCGGGCATGACGTCCCTGGAAATCCTCGATCGCTCGGTTCAAGCCATGCGCTTCGCCAAGACGAGCGGAAAGAACCAGGTGGTTCACCATGCCGACCTGCGCGACGGCATCCGGGTTTGCGAACCCCAGACGAACGTCGCGGTTGAGCTCTGATCGTGCTGCCGCGCGGTGACCGTCATGGCTGGTTGTCGCGGCGCTGACTCACTGGCTGCGCCCCTGGTAAAATGAAACCAGGAGACCCGGCCATGATCCAAATTCGCACTCGATTCTACTGGGCCGTCTTCGGGATGACGGCGGTCTGCGCCTGGCCATGCCAGGCGCAGGTCCGGCCTTACCAGCAACCCGGCTACCGGCCGGGCGTCTCCGGGACGTTCCGGTCGGCTGGCTGGCCCTCGGGTTACTATAACTACCGCACGCCGCACTACTGGCGTGCCCCCGCCCGCGCAGACGGTCACCAGCTTCGGTCCGCTGATCCAGGCCATCACGTCGCTGCCCGGCTGGAACGGCGCACCGGCCGCGCATCATGCTCCACCCCGCATTCTTCCCACGGTTCCACGTGATCGCCTGCTCACGGAGGATGGCAAGGTGCTCTGGCCCGGGGCGATGTCCGGCGATGCGCGTCTACTGACGGCGCGGAAAGCCGCGGAGCAGGCGGTCGGCCAGGTGGTCAGCGAGCACGCGACTTACGGAGAAGCCACCATCCGGCACGTGGTCGATGCGCGGAACAAGCTCACGGAAGTGGCACGGGAGACGCTCCCCTCCCTGAAAGCACGCGACCCCCATGGCGCAAGCCCAGCTCGAGCGCTTCATCGTCGAATTACAAAAAACGCTCGCAACCATGACCGCCCATTACTGAGTGCCGGCATGGTCTCGCGCCGGACGAGCTCGCCTTGGTGCGTTCTTTTTAACGAGCTGAGCGGACGGCACCAGGCGTTCAGGACGTCCGTATCACCACCACCTGCCCGCCGCTTCATCGGCCGTTTTTCAAAACGGATTTGAAGCGTTTCATGAGATATGCCTGAGGTCTGCGCGACTTGCGGCTCGGCACTCCCTTTGCACGAAGAAGGGAAATCCGGTCGTCAAACCGGCACGCCATTCCGGCATGAAAACCTTGATGCACACTCCTCCAGGTGGAATCTCAATGGGCCTGACGCCTCCTCCCCAGACACAGAATCAGCAACCCGGGCGCGAGTCTGAGATGGTTCCCAGACCGGCGGCCGACGATCGGTCGTACCGTGGCTCGGGAAAGCTGAGAGACAAGGTCGCACTCATCACCGGGGGGGACAGCGGCATCGGCCGTGCCGTGGCGATCCTCTTCGCCAGGGAGGAATGCGACTGCGCGATCGTCTACCTGAACGAGCATGAGGACGCTCAGGAGGCGAAGCGGCTGGTGGAGCGTGAGGGACGCCGGTGCATTCTCATCGCCGGAGACGTCGGCGATGAATCGTTCTGCCAGCGCGCTGTGCGGCAGACCGCGGAAGAGCTGGGAGGCCTGGACATTCTTGTGAACAACGCCGCCGAGCAGCACCCTCAGGACTCCATCGAAAACATCACCGCCGAGCAGCTCGAACGCACCTTCCGCACGAACATCTTCTCGCAGTTCTTCATGACCAAGGCGGCCTTGCCGCACCTCAAGGCCGGGTCCGCCATCGTCAACACAACCTCGGTGACGGCCTACCAGGGGAACCGCATGCTGCTGGACTACTCGTCCACCAAGGGTGCCATCGTCGCCTTCACCCGGTCGTTATCGAGTGCTCTGGCCGACAAGGGAATACGCGTCAACGCCGTGGCGCCGGGGCCAATCTGGACCCCGCTCATCCCCTCCACGTTTCCCGCGGAAAAGGTTGAGAAGTTCGGATCGGATGTGCCCATGAAACGACCCGGTCAGCCGGAGGAAGTGGCCCCTTGCTTCGTCTTCCTCGCCTCCGACGATGCCTCTTACATGACCGGGCAAATCTTGCATCCAAACGGTGGTGAGGTGGTGAACGGGTAGCCGCAACACATTAAGAAAATCGCATGGATTGCGGCATCGGGTTTGTAGCAGAGAACGAGATGGCCTCTGTCGCGACGCCGGCCGCGTCTTGTGTTCCGGGCTTCCCTGCCGGCCAGTTGAGGGTGCCGAAGTTTTTCTCGGGAGCTGCTCATGGGACTGTTTTCCAGCATGACCTTGAATTCACTCGACGATCTCTTCGTCGCTCAGATCCGGGACCTTTACGACGCGGAGCAAAGGCTGACCAAGGCCCTGCCGAAAATGGCCGAGGCCGCATCGAGCGGCCATCTCAAGTCCGCCTTCGAATCCCACCTCCGCGAAACCGAGCAACACGTGGCGCGCCTGGAGAAGGTCTTCGCGTCGATGAACCAGAGTCCCAAGCGAGAGACCTGCGAGGCGATGAAGGGTCTCATCAGCGAGGGCGAGGAGGCGATCAGCGCCCGCGGCAAGGCGGAAATCAAGGACGCCGCTCTCATCGCGGCCGCCCAGCGCGTCGAGCACTATGAGATCTCCGGCTACGGCACCGCGCGGACGCTCGCCCAGCATCTGGGGCATGACGAGATCGCCCAGGTTCTTCAGAGAACACTGGACGAGGAGTCCGCCTGCGACGAGAAACTGACCAGGATCGCGGAGTCCTCGGTCAACGTCAGCGCCGCCAGTTCGTCATGAACCTGATTCAAGCACTAGCGGGAGAGGGAGCACCGGCGCAAGCGCGACTCTCTCTCTCGTCTTGCGGCCCTTCGATACAAGCCATTCCCAGCAGCCCGCGCCATGCCGCGGACACTCCCGCTCAACATCCGGATCAAGGAACGTGCCTCATGAACGCGGTTGTATTCCATGCCGTTGGCGATATCCGGCTCGAGCGGGTGCCGGAACCCCGAATCAAGGACCCCACGGATGCCGTCGTCCGGCTCACGGCAAGCGCCATCTGCGGCACTGACCTGCACTTCGTTCGAGGCACCGTGCCCGGTCTGGAACCCGGTACGATCCTGGGTCATGAAGGTGTGGGCATCGTCGAGGAGCTGGGCAAGGAGGTCCGGAATTTCCAGGTCGGTGACCGCGTTGTGATTCCCTCGACGATTGCCTGCGGTTACTGCTCGTACTGCCGCGCCGGCTACCAGGCTCAGTGCGATAACGCCAACCCCAACGGGGCGTTGGCCGGCACCGCCTTTTACGGCGGCCCGAAGCAAACCGGCCCGTTTCAAGGGCTACAGGCCGAGCGCGCACGCGTTCCCTTCGCGAATGTCGGCATGGTCAAGCTCCCCGAAGAGATCACCGACGAGCAAGGGATCCTGATCTCGGACATCTTCCCCACCGGTTACTTCGGTGCCGAGCTCGCCGAGACCGCTCCCGGCGATAACGTTGCGGTCTTCGGCTGCGGACCGGTCGGCCTGTTCGCGATCCGGTCGGCACTGCACCTGGGGGCGTCGCGGGTGATCGCCGTGGACTCCGTACCCGACCGCCTGGGGATGGCGCGCGAGCTGGGCGCCGAGATCGTCGACTTCGACGCGGAAGATCCCGTCGCGGCTATTCTCGGGCTGACCGGGAAGATTGGCGTGGACCGCGCCATCGATGCCGTGGGGGTCGACGCCTACCAGGCCGAGCAGGGCCCCGGTCAGGCGGACCGGGCCTCGCAGAAGCAATACAAACAGGAACTGGAACAGATCGGTGCCCGTCCGGACAAAGACTGGCTGCCGGGCGACGCCCCATCACAGGCCCTCCAGTGGGCCGTCACCGCGCTGGCCAAGGCCGGCACGCTCGCGGTGATTGGCGTCTATCCGCCCACGATGATGTCGTTCCCCATCGGCCTGGCGATGAACAAGAACCTGACCGTCAAGATGGGCAACTGCAATCATCGCCGGATCATCCCCCACCTGGTGGGACTGGTCCGCAATGGCACCGTCGACCCGCTCAAGGTGCTCACCCAGCGGCTGCCGCTCACCTCGGTGATCGACGCTTACAGGACATTCGCCGAGCACCGGCCCGGGTGGGTGAAGGTGGAATTGATTCCCTCGACGGCTGCGTGACCCGTTGCGGGAAGCACGCTCCCCGGCGCGTCTACCGTGCCTGACTGGCGGACTTCTTGAGCGCCGCCTTGTAATACGAGTCGTCGTGCGGCTGCTTCCAGCCGTCGCCGTGGGCATCCAGAGTTCCCCGGTGCCGGGCCCACATCTCGTTGACGAATGGGTCCCAGGCCTGGCCCTGGCGAGACCACTCCTGGTCGTGGTCATGACCCGTGGCCTGCTTGATGATCTTCACGAACGCGGCGTCATCCTCAGACATCCAGCGATCGACGTAATCGAAGAAGGCATCGTGGCCCCAGGCGTGCTCGGCATGCAGCAGCCGGAGGGCCAGCGCCTGCGCCACCCAGCCGACGCTGGTGCAGCAACGGCGGTAGGACTCGCTGGTGTTCTGCCCCTCCTTCCACTGCGACGGGTCCATGTGCTCGTACGGGCCCCAGGCGCCTCCGCGTCCGCGGTCGCGGCCGGCCCCGGTGGCGGCATCGATCCCGGAATGTCCCGCGAACACCACCGTGGCGCCAGTCCAGCCGGGCCCGTAAGCGGTTTGCTCGTCCTCGCCGAAGCTCACCTTGGGGAAGGCGGTGTTGATCCGGGCCCAGTCATCGATTCCCAGCAGCAGACCGGCGAAGATGATCGGCAGCTTGCGACCGCTGCCGTGCCCGCCCCAGCCCGGCCAGCCCGGATGGCCCGCGCTCACCATCCCCGCCAGATCGATGCCCACCTGCACGAAGTTCAGAAGCAAAGGCTCCTTCTCCTCGGGTTTCAGGTCCGTGCACAGGAGGAGTGCGGAGATTCCCGTCACCCTGCCGTACTCCAGGCCGTATTGCGGCATGTTCTCGACGGGCTCCTCGAAGCCGAAGAAGCACGTTCCCACCCAGGGGCGTTCGGTGAACCGGACGTATTGCTCGACGCGGGGCATGCTCCGGGTGCGCGCCGCCCGGGGCAGGAGGTCGCGCCTCAGGTTGCGTGCCAGCAGGATCGGCTGCCCGCCCGCGCAGAAGGCCGGCCGGAACGCGTCCGGAGGCAGCGACCGCGCCACGCAGGTGAGAACGGCCGCGGTCCGGATCGGGCTGCTGTCGTCCACCCCGCGCTCGATCTTGTTCCGCAACGGGGCATGCAGGATCAGGCCCTTCGGCATGCTGATCGTGGATACCAGCGCTGCGCCGGGCTTCATGGCCACGGGCAGCTTCTGCACCATGCCGGGGTCGAACCAGTTCCGCACCCCGCTGTCATACGCCACCTTCATCCGCGCCGGCGGATCGAGCATGAACCCGTTGCGCACGCGCTCTGCTGGCGGGTGCTCCCTGTCCACCTGGTCCAGCTCGCGCCTGGGGATCTCGCTGCCGTACAGCGGCCGGGGGTCGATCGCCTTCACCGTCACCGGCCCGACCACGTACCAGTCGCCGTTGACGAAATGCCCGACCCGCGCGGGCCGATCGAACGTCCAGGTGATGCCGTACTGTGAGACGCTCTCCCGCAGAGGCAAGTCCTCCAGCGCGGGGGTGGCGGGCGTGTCTTCCCGGCGGTACATGACGACCGGCCAGCGGGCTTCATGAGCGGTCGTGCTCGCTGCGTAGGGATCGGCCTCGACCGCCTCGACCAGCCTGGCCGGCCCGCCAAGGGTGACCGAGAGGTCGTCCACCCAGATCGACTGCCCCGGCCCCGGGCCCTCGTCGCCCCAGACGGCAACCCCGCTGAAGCCGCGCAGACCCGTCTTGCCGGGATCGATTGCGCCCAGCTCGCGGTCATTGTGGAAGACCTGCAAGCCGGCCTCGGCATCGAAGTCGAAGGTCCATTTATGCCAGCCGGCGGGCGCTCGATTTACTCCCAGCCAGAAGAGCCGGTCGAACCAGTTCGCCGCCGGACCCGCGCGGGCCGACGCCGTGTAGCCTTCGTCGCCGCCCAGGTAGCTCGCGTAAAGAATTCCCACCGCCAGCACGCGGCCGTCGTTCTGCACCAGGCCCCAGCGCGGCCCCAGCCGTGAGGCCCTGGGATTCGCCGGCCGCGTGCCATCGTCACGAACCCAGAACTCAACCTTTCCGGATGCGTCGGCCGCGCGCAGCGTCAGCACCGCCGTGCTGCGCGGACCCACGCGCAATGCGCCCCCCGGTCCCGCGCGTCCGTGCCCCGTGTCAACGGCCACGTCGCCGGCGGCCTTCCACGCCTTCAAGTCGTCGGCCGCATCGAAGTGCCAGGTGCGCGCGGTCGGCTCCTTGCCGGTCTGGCCATGACCCCACGAAGCCCAGCACACGAGCATGGCTCCCAGCATCCCGAGAGCGTACGGCACGAAGTGTCTGCGCATGGCAATGCATCTTTCTATCGGGCTCGGGGCGGTGGGCTGGTGGGCGTGGCGCGCTCCAGCCTGACCACGATCGAACGCGTGAAATCCGGAAGTAATATGGCGTGGTCCTTACGCTCGGCCCTGGAAGTGCGGTCCGTCCACGGGTCATAGACCACGCCCACCCAGTCCTCGGAGGATGCGGCTGGCAGGCCCAGGTCCAGACGCAACCCTCGTAGCGGCCGGGGAGCGATGCCGTCGGCGAGCTCGGTCTTCCAGTGACTGGCCCTGTCGCGGCACCAGGCGAGCCAGGTGCGCCGGCCCTTCAGCAGGTAGACGCGCAAGGCGTCGTTGTCACGCCGCACCGGTTCAAACCCCTCGGCGGGAGGGTCGAGGTTCTTGACCGCCGAGGCGAAGCGGCCGAACTGCCACCAGAGGTCGTTGGCCTCGACGTACTCATCCCAGTGCCAGCACTGACCGGAACCCGCCGCGCCCGCGAAGAAGGGCGCAAAGAGAATGTCGTGCAGGATGATTCCACGTTGGTCCCTGGCGTAGAGCTTCGACGGTCCGCTGTGCGAGGGCTCGACCGCCCCGCTCTCGGCCAGCATGACCGGCCGGCCCGGCTTGAAGCCAAGCAACGTGGAGACCGCGCTGGCCGCCAGCTCGTCAATCGGGCCGTGGCACACTTCCAGCCGCGCACTCATGTCGAGATAGCGATGCACCTGCGCCACGTCGTTGCCTGGCATGAGCGCAAGCTTCCGGTACGTCTCGCGCACGCCTTCGCTGTCATAGCTGCCCAGGCTTTGCATGCCAAGCTGACGGGGAAAGTTCCGATGCAGCTCCGGCAGCATGGCGCTCGTCCAGCCCAGGTAATCGCCGCGGCCGACGACGGCGTTCATCTCGTTCCAGAGTTCCCATCCGTAGATGGTGGGCTCGTCGCGATAGCGGCTGGAAAAGAATTCGAGCTTGGCCACGAACTGCCGGCGTGCCCGGGGCGATTCCAGCCAGTCTTCCACCGACCTCGCCAGCCCGCCGCGCGAGCCATGATGCAGCGCCTTCAGCGCCCACGGCTGGCGCGGCTGAGCCGGGTCGATCTCCCGGAAATGCTCGATGGTCAGCTTCACCCGGATGCCGTGCTTTCGGGCCAGCGCCAGCATCGCGTCGATGCGCCGGGCGCGCTCCACGTCATACTCGCCGGCGCGCTCGTGCTCCACCTCGTAGAACTCGTTGCTTAGCCAGACGCGAATGTGGTTGCCGCCGTGGGCGGCCAGCTTCCCCAGCCAGCGGTCGAGCGCGGCCAGGCGGTCTTCCGGCCGGCGCGACCGGGTCCACGGAGGCGAGATCAGGTTCAGTCCGTTGGGAATATAGGGCTTGCCGTCGTCGGTCTCGAAGTAGCGCGGATCACGCGGGCTGACCCTGACGAAGTGTCCCGCCGCGTCGTCGCACCGGGCCTCATTCTCGGTCCAGGCCGCTCCGATTGCCAGCCACGTCAGCAGGAGCCGAGTGTATCTCATGGCGTTCCTTCCCGGGCCAGAACCCTCATCGATCTCTGACCCAAACCTCGATGCTATCCCCGCGCAAGGACCGGAGCAACCACCACGCGAACCGCGGCACCAGGCCGGCAAGCGCCGGCGCTTGCGTCGGCATGCGGGCCTGGCTATCGTCAAATCTCGGACCGGAGATCGATCACCTTGAACCGGAGACGCACCATGAGAACGGTCTTCACCTGGGCACTGGCGGCGCTGTGGATCTCTGTGAACGCCAGCGCGATCGCCGCACCCCCTGATGACGTCTACCGCCTCGGTCCCGACTCAGAGCCCCATGACGGCGTGCCCAGGGGAAAGGTCATCGGCCCCATCGTCTTGCCCAGCAGCGTCTATCCGGACACCACGCGCAACTTCTGGGTGTATGTGCCCGCCCAGTACGAACGCGCCACACCCGCCGCGCTCATGGTCTTCTGCGACGGCCACGCGTTCGTCGGCTTGGACGGCAGTTACCGCATCCCTTACGTCTTCGACAACCTCATCTACCGCCGGGAGATGCCGGTCACGATTGGCGTCTTCGTGAACCCTGGCCATACCAAAAGCCAGAAGGAAGCTTCCGACGCCGAATGGGGTGACCGCACCACCAACCGCCGCGTCGAGTACAACGCGCTCGATGACAAGTACTCCCGGCTCGTCGTCGATGAGTTGCTCCCCGTGCTGAAGAAGGAATATCACCTCTCCGACGATCCCGAACTACACGCCATAGCGGGCGCCAGCTCAGGCGCAATCTGCGCCTTCACCGTGGCCTGGCACCGGCCCGACCAGTTCCGCAAGGTCATCAGCACCATCGGCAGCTTCACGAACATCATGGGCGGCCATGTCTACCCCGAGCTGATCCGCCAGACCGAGCCGAAACCGATCCGCATCTTCCTTCAGGACGGCGTGAACGACCTCCGCGCCCTGCGCCGGGACGGCACCTACGATCCCACGCGCGACTGGCACGCCCAGAACATCAAGATGGTCCAGGCGCTCACGGAGAAGAAGTACGACGTGAATTACACCTGGGGCATCGGCACGCACTCCAACAAGCAGGGCGGCGCCATCATGCCCGAGATGCTTCGCTGGCTGTGGCGCGACTACCCCCGGAAAGACGACGCCAGGGACCCCAGTAACCGGACCTTGTTCGTACCGCACGAAGCCTCCAGCGCCGCGGGCCCAGGCGGGGAAGCCCCATCACGCTGATGATCCAAGGCGCTGGAACGGCAACGCTAACCTTGCCATCGCTTCAGGTGCTCCAGCGCCGCGCGGCTTCTCCGCGACGCCTCTGCGAGGCTGTGCGCCTGCTCCGATGCGTGTGTCGGATGAGCCCCCGTGTCGGCCAGCTCGCCGGTTCGCTTGCTCTGAAGCAGCCGGCCGCTGGTCGTCGCGCCAAGCTCTTGCGGTACCGTGAACCCCTTCCACATGCCAGGCCCGGCCGGCCTTCGGAACCTGGCCGCGTCTTCGGGCCCGGACGCGTCCTGCCAGGGACCCAGGCCATACCGCTTGAACCGTCCCCCGCATGCCAGGCAACCGTAGTAGCGGCGATGCCGGGCCAGCCGGCGCAGCGCCAGTTGCGCGCACGCCGGGCAGACCTTGCCCACGAACGTCTCCACCACCACGTTGAGCACGACCAGGGCCGTGAGCAGCCCGACTACGCAGACCATGACCACGCGATCCGACGACACGGCCATCCGAGGCGCGGCGAGCAAGCCCGCGAACACCGCGATCACCAGCATGACCTGGCCAATCGTATACCGGGACGGTCTCATCGCATGGCTCCGCATTCAGGAACGGATACGATGATCCTACTGTAGTCCGCGGCCGTGGCGCTTCGCCAGCGCTGCGTGGCCTCCGCTCACACCGGCACGGCGAGGAACTGCTCGATCCAGCCGCTGAGCCCGGCCGGGTCCGGCTGCGGCGAGGTGCATCGGCAAGGCGCTGCAAGCTCTCCCGGAAACGCCAGGCCCTGGCACTTCAGCCGAACGCCGATCTCGGCCAGCTCCACCAGGTTCGCCACGTCCGTCAGGTTGTAGAGGATGAGCGTCTCGAGCGCGCGCACGTCTCCACGGCGGTAGCGGTGCCAGAGCCGGACCGCTTCAAACCCGTCCACGCCCTGGATGGACGCATCGCGCTTCAGCCCCAGCCGGCTCTCCACCGCCTTGAGCCCGCCCTTGTAGCCCAGCGAGGCAAGCACGAAACGCAGGTCGATGTGCGGCTGGTCCAGCCGGGCCTTGGGAAAATGTGCCCGCAGGAACGGGACGTCGAACTGGATGCCGTTATAGCTGATGATCAGTGGGAACCGGGCGATGTAGTCCGGAAACTGTTCGAGGTTGATCCCCTTGACGAAGAGCGCGAGCGCCCCGTTCCCCAGCGCGCCGATCACCGTGACATCGTCGTAATCTCCGGCAAGCCCCGTGGTCTCGATATCCAGGAAGACCGCGCCCTCGGCGAACTCGGAATAAAGCCGCCACGCCTCCCTGGCCGGCAGATAAGGCTTGAAGAACGCCGCGTCTCCCCGCGCCACGGCGGCCTGCGAGTGCCGCACCAGCTCCGCTGCCTGATGCGCAGCGCGGCCCTTCACGCGACCACTCCCCGCGCTCTCCAGGAACTGGTCCCAGTCGAGGATCCCCTGCTCCCAGTACGACCGCTCGCGCTGCGGCCCCACGCCCGGCAGATGAATGAATGTATGTCGCAGCATGAGAAGGTGCTCCTCCCGTCGCCGTCCACTCCGCAGTCGTTCCGTCTCCCGCCGCTTCAAAATGCCGATCCACCCCCTGGTTGTCAACGGGCAGCAGGCAGCAGGCAGCAGGCAGCAAGCAGTAGGCAGTGAAGAAGGGAGGACAGGCATTCTTGCCTGTCAATGGAAGCGGAGGACAGGCATTCTTGCCTGTCAATAGTAGGCGGTAGGCACTCTTGTAGGGTGGGTCGAGCGCAGCGCTGGCCCACCGGACCGCCTCGGCTTGTCTCCCTGCGGCGATGCCGCAACGTCTCGCGTCCGCCGGATCAGCAGACGGCCGAGCTCGCGGCGAAACGGGAGGGAGGAGCCGTCGTGGCGGGCGATCGTCGATCCGGGGGCTGTGATGACGCTGGTGCTCGCCATGGTCCCAGCGCTCATCGCAGCTCCTACCAAAGCCTGGTGATCCCGTAGGCATCGAGCTGGGCGTCCATGCTGACCACCGGCAGGTTCTCGATCATCGACTGTGCGATGATCAGCCGGTCGAAAGGGTCCTTGTGGTGCGGAGGCAGCGACTCGACAGAAGTCGCATGGATCAGATCGATCCCGAGCAGATCGAAGCCGTTCGTCGCCAGTTCCCGGGGCAGGAACGTCGTGGTGGGTTCACCGAGGTCGAGCTTCTTGAGGCCGACCTTGATGGCGATCTCCCAGCAGCTCGCAACGCTGATGAGCTTGCGGTTCACCGGGTCCTCGATCAGGGCCTTTGCGGCGACGCTCAGGCTGGGGTCGTCGTTGAGGAACCAGAGCAGAGTGTGGGTGTCCAAAAGCAGGTTCACTCCATGTATTCCCTGAACTCTTCGAGCGGGGCGTCAAAATCCGGAGCCATCCAGACCTTGCCCCTGGCGCTACCCGCCTTGCACGGCCACGTGGTCTTCGGCTCGCTGCGAGACAGCCTGGCCACCGGCTTGTCGTCGTCCGTGATGATGACCTCCTCCCCTGGCGTCAGACGGCGGATCAACTCCGGCAGCCCGGTCTGGGCCTCCTGGATCGTCACGGTAATCATGGCGGTCTCCTGTTTCTTCCGGGTCTCCGAGCCCTCTCCTCTGATTGTTCAGATGGCTGGAGAAGTGGCAAGCCCCTTGACTCGTGGTCGCTGGCCGATCGACGAGCCATTGGACCGGCGGCTGGAGAGAAGATCCGTATTCGAGAGCGAACCTCTCCGCTGGCGTTGTCAGGTCCGCGGCGAGCGATCCTCAGTGCCGATCGGAGTTTGACCGGACCACGGGCGAAGGGTCCCCGGCCGGCCTGGCGTTCGGCTGGAGCCGGTGTTCGGTGACGCCGCCATCATCTCTTTGCCCAGTTCACGGCAAGCCGCTGGTTCTGCCCTGACGAATTCGCACCCGCTGCTCCTCGACGATCCACAGGTGTCCGGCCAGCGGCTCCGTGGCGAGCAAAGGGACAATCTGCGTGAGGGCGATCACCACGGACGGGCGGCCCTTGTTCTCCAACCGAAGGACGATGATGCCGGGGTAGTCCTCGGGCGGGTACTGGCGGATGTTGCTGAAATCCAGGTCGAGGGTCACGATGGCCCGCTGCTCACGCTGGCAGACGGTGGCGATGTCCTCGTCCGGGTGGCCACGAAGCCCCTGGTCGAAGACGGTCATGGCGTCGTGACCGGCTGCCCGCAGGAGATCGGCGGCGTCCGGGTGCAGGTTCTCGTCGACCTTGAAACGCATCAGGGCACTCCCACCGGCAGGGGCACGATCCGCTCGTCCGCCAGAGCCGCTGCATAATGCAGCGCCGCCTGGATGTCCTCATCGGCGACACGGTAGCCACGCTGAATCTGCTCGTGGGTCTCGCCCGCCGCCAGGTTATCGAGGATCACGGTGACCATGATCCGGGTGCCCTTGATGCACGCCTTGCCGTGGCAGATGGCGGGATCAACGCTGATGCGGTCTTGCCATTTCATGAGTCAGCTCCTCGTTTGTCCATTTCACGAGTCCCTTCTCTCCTGCGGTCGCCCGCCGCCCGACGAGCCATCGGACTGCCGTCCATGATATCGTTCCAGCAGCCCCTGGCCTCCATGGTTTTCCGTGGGGAGTAGGCAGTCGGCAGTGGGCAGTCGGCAGTGGGCACTCTTGTAGGGTGGTCAGCGCAGCGCAACCCACCGGACCACCTCGCGCGGTAATTCCCGAAACCCCTCGCACCCGGTCGTCTCCACTCTTGTAGATGGGGATGAAAGCCTGTTGCTCCTGCCGCGACACGATCGCGGGGTTTACCCTGGAGGAGTCGAACCCCATCCCTCAGAGCGGAGCAACAGACCATGTCCAAGGTAACTGCTTACATTGGCCTCGACTACCACAAGGATTCCATTCAAGTGTGCGTCATGGACTCCTCTGGCAAGATGCTCGCGAACCGGCCCTGTCAGAATCAGGCTGAGGCCCTGGTCAAGCTGGTCGCACCTTTCGGCGGTGATGTCCGGGCAGCCATTGAGGCCTGCTCTGGCGCCGCAAACCTCGCCGACGAACTGGCCACGAAGCATGGCTGGATCATCAACCTCGCGCACCCCGGCTATGTCGCGCGGATGAAGCAGACTCCCGACAAGACCGACTGGGTCGATGCCCGTGTGATCGCCGATCTGGTCCGCGTCGGCTATTTGCCCAGGGTCTGGCTGGCACCCGCGGACGTCCGCCAGCTCCGCACCCTGACCCGTTATCGCCAGCAGCTCGCCAACCGGCGTCGCAACACCAAGCTTCGCGTGACCGCGTTGCTCCGCGACAACCGTGTCGTCGAACCCAAGGCCCGGCGCTGGGGACGGACCTGGCTGACGTGGTTGGCGACCGCCGAAGGGCTCGGCAGCGAAGCCCGATGGGTCGCCAATCGGTTGATCGAAGAACTCCGCGACGTCGCCGACGCGATCTTCAATGTCGAAGTACGTTTGGCTCAGGTGACTTCCGAGGACCCGGTCGTCAGCCAACTGATCTTGCTCGCCGGAGTCGGCTTGGTGACGGACTGGTGCTTGCGGGCAGAGATCGGTCGTTTCGATCGGTTCAGCACCGGCAAGCAGATGGCACGATACTGCGGCTTGTCGCCGCGCAATGCCTCCAGCGGCCAACGTCAGGCCGACGCTGGGCTGATCAAGGCGGGCAACGAGTACTTGCGCCACGATCATCGAGACCGCCCACCGACTGATCCGCTACAACCCGCGCTGGAAGGCGTTGGCCACGACGATGAGACAGGCCGGCAAGCCCGCCTGTGTCGTTGCCGCCGCGGTCGGGAACCGTTGGGTCCGTTGGCTGTTCCACCAAGTCGCAGGAGGACCGATCAAACTGAAACAAGCGGCCTGAACACATTGATTCACAAAGCGAGGCATGTTGGTTATTGAGAATCACCGTTGCGTCCCGGGCTGAAGAGGGCGATTCGCCCCACCCTTGGGCTTGATGCTCGTTTGTAGATGGGGTCGTCCTCTTCAACCGTCTCGAAGCACCCATTGGGGCTAGGCCTTTGGGCCAACGCTCGGATAGAAGAATGGGACAACCGGCGGCGAAACTCATCGGACCATCAAGTGCACACACATGAAATTGATGACTTCCCGTTTAACCAGGAGCATCACACAGGTCCTGAATCCTCAGCCGCGGAAGGCGGCGATCGAGTAGACCACTGGAGCTCAACTCGGGCTCGACAAGAGGGGAAAGGAAGAAACTACGTAAACAGAACTACGATTAAGATCGACGACACCCCCAAATCCTCGTAAGCAGGAGCAAATTCTCAGAAGAAAAAACCGCGGCTCGCTTGACTACTGCATTTTCCGCGAATGACTGTAGCTTCATGCCGCCAGGGCGAGCAGCCGCTCGGTCACGGCCTGGAATTCTTCCTCGGTGACCCCAGGGCGTAAAACGCCGCGAATCTCTGCGGCCAGCAATTCGCGACGCCAGGCCCGACGCTTGTCGGCATGGCTCGGGCGGCGATTCGGATCGTCCCACGGTGATGCCTTCCGGTCCACCAACTCGTCTTCCTGACGGTTCCAGGCCCACGCTTCGGTCATCGTGAACGTCCACAGGCAGATGTGAAATGCACCGATGTTTGCCCACACGAACCGCACCTGCTGCTGGCCAGCCCCCACGACCTCCTTGCAATCGCGAAACGTGGTCTCCAGCGAAAACCGGTCGGCGACGGCCTCCAAGATCTCGCCCACCGATGCATTCGGGTCGGTGCAGAAGAAGGCCACCCAGCCCCCCGGCTCGTCCACCAGCACGACACGGATCGTGCCACTGACAGGCCGCCAGGTCGCCACGAACGTCTTGTACAGCTTCTTCGCCGGCTTGCCGTAGAGCTTGAAGACCTCGCTCGTCCAGCCGCGACGCTGCCCGGCTCGCTTGGCCAACTCGATCCGGTTCTCCCCGTAGCTCCTCGGCCTGCCGCGACGCCCGGCCACGCGGGGTCCCGGCACCGTGTAGAGCGCCGCGTCCTTGCGCAAGCGGCTGACAACTGTCATCCCCAGCGACATCGCCGGCTTCAGAAACGGGGCCTTGGCGTACGCCCCGTCGACCACGACCCACAGCGGCTTGCCCAGGTATTTGAACCAGGAGCGAGCCCATTGTAGTAGCTCGACAGCCATCTCCAGCTTGGTCTGGAACTCCGGCCGATGCTGCGGGTAGATCGCGGGCAGATCCTTCACTCGAACATACATCCGCGCCCACAGCGGCAGCGCGATGACTCCCCACGCGGGATGGGCGGCCAGGAGCCCGATCACCACCCAGATGTGGCCGTAAACATGTGGTGAACCCGCCGGGCCAGCAGTCGGGTTGTGATGGATGCCAGCTCCCTGGACCAGCGGCCCGTAACGCTCTGTGGGCGTGTCGTCGATCGCCAAGGTGAGCCGCGTCTGGTTGGCAACCAAGGGCTTGACGACCTCGCAGACCAGGCGGGCGGCGATGTTCTTGGCCTGCTTGCCGGCAGCCGCGACCGTCGTGTAGCAGGGTCGAAACTGGCTGCTCAGGCCAGCGGCTCGGATCCAGCTGATGACGGTCCTCCGCCCGCGGGCCAGGACCGCCCCGAGGAACAGCCAGGCCAGTCTGGGAGCCGATCTGCGGTCGAGGAATTCGGCGAGGCGCGAGAACCACTGGCATGCAGGCACATCCTGGTGCGAAGATGTCATGGCCGGCTCCGTCCGGGTTGATGTTTTGGTCAGCTAACCGACATCGTCCCGGCCGGACCGGCATTCGTCTACCCGAATCAGCTCACGAAGTTAGGGAGCGAAATCGCGGAAAGTACAGGAAGAGATTCACCCGGGAACGCAAAGGAGCATCGCAATGACAAGAGTCCTGCATGGAATTGTTCACGGTAAAACGATCGTGATCAGCGAGGATCTTGGGATGTGGGAAGGGCAAGCCGTCGAGCTGGTCGTTACCCCCTCCGGATCGCTGGAACATCCACCGGAAGCGAGTCAGCTCCCAAAGACTCCAAAGACGCTGCCTGGACCGCCGCCCGGCTGGAGCCCTGGCGCACCCTCGAAGGTGGCGGGCGTCCTGGCGGATGAATGGACGGAAAAGGATGACCGGATTCTCGACCAGATTCAGGCAGACCGCAAGGCGTCAAGGTGGCGGGAGCTGCCGGAGTGAGCTATCTCCTCGATACGAACATCGTCTCGGTCTACTTGAAACGACCCGGTGGACTCGCACACCGGTTCGTTCAGTATTCCGGGCGTCTGTACCTGTCATCGATCGCACTGGCGGAACTCTACGTCTGGGCCTTCGGGAAGGAAGACCCGAGTGCTCGATTGTCGGCGATCGAGGGGTTGCTCCGTGACGAGGTGACCCGGCTTGATTTCGATGACGATTGCGCCGGATCTTCGGCCAGATGCGGAGAGATCTGCTGCGACAAGGTACGAATGTCAATCCAGTTGACCTATTGATCGCCTCCGTGGCGCTCGTCTACGACCTGACCCTCGTCACGAACAACACCGCAGATTTCCAGAACATCCGCGGACTCCGGCTGGAGGATTGGCTCACGCCCTGAGCTGAGATGTAACGCATGATCGAGTCCTGGGTGATCGGCCAGCTCAATCCCCTCAAAGGCGAACCCCTCATCATCGTGGGCGACCCTCGGCGAATGATCTGTGCCGGGGCACGGGCGGTCGATGGCTGGGCCAAGGAGAACGGGTTCACCGTGCTGTTTTGCAGCGGCAACCTTGCCCTGCGGGAGATGTACGAGAACCTGCGAGACGACCCCGCCGCCAAGATCATCCTGGTGGACCGAACCCGAGACAGGGCGAAGCTCCCCCTCTTCTTTCGCGACCTGGAAGCCCGCTGCATGCCGAAGGCGAGGCTGACCCTCTGCCTGCGGGACTTCCTCACCCAGAGAACCGGCGACCAGCGCTGGCCCCTGCTGGTGAACACCGACCGGAACATCGGACGCCTGATCCTCGAGAACCCGCCGCAGGCCCTCCAGGCTTACCAGCAGCTCCGGGAGGTCGATGAGCACCGTTTCACGGATAGCGACCTCTTCAAGATCGTGCTGGGGGCCACCCTCGGCATCAACCCCTTCCACAAGCTGAACGCTGGGGAGATTCGTCGCCTCTGCATCGAGAACCACGAGCGTCTGGAGGATGTCAGAGGTTTGTTCACCAGCACGGACACGAAAGGAAGAGAAAGCAGAGAAAGCGACAGGCAGCGCATTCAGGCCCGTACTCTCCGCTCGCTGTACGGCCGTTGACGCAACGCCTCGCGCCCGGCTTCATCAATAGCGGGGGGTGCGACAACGATGGTCGTGGCATGAAGAACCAATGCAAAATGTCCTGGGCTGCGTGCATGTGCGGCGGGTCGAGGCTGCGCCCGGCAGGCTCCAGCCGGTGGCGGTGCACCCCGATCAGTAACTCACCTGTACGCAAGACCAGATCGGACAGTAACACGCCCGGGGGTGAGTGTCAACAACCATGGAGCAAGGGCAACTTGCTGAAGCGGATGGCATGAGTTCAAGTTCAAGAAAATGGGAGATTCTGGAAAAAATCCGCAAGTAAGGCAGATGGTTCGGCCGCGCGTAGCGGATGCTGTCAATAGGGGGCATTCTCAGCGCGGGCAGCGTCACGCGGCTTGAACCGCACAGGATCTAGAAGGATGCCCGCAGCTTGAGCCGCGGCCGGAACCGATGGCCATGCTCGGAGCCGCACGAAATACACCGAGCGAAGCCAATTTTCATGATCCATCGAACTCTTACACCGCAAGGACTTACGTCGTGAAATTGGGTTTCGCGACGACCGAGAACGAACCCATTTTCGCGACGGGAGGTGCCGGGCAGGGTCGTATTGCACGATCCGGTGGAGTTCGGGAGAGAACGCCGGCGGGTCGGGCGGTCGCGAGGAGGTGGAGCACGATCAAGCGGGCCGGGAACGAAGAGTTTGAACCGGACGCCGCGGGGGGCGTGCAGGTCGACGCACGCAAGCGGTTGATATACGGTGGGTTGCGCTGCGATGAACCACCCTACGAAATCGTCGTGCTCGTCGCGGGGCGGGTGCGAGGTGCTGCACGTAGGTGGTTCACAGATGGTGGGTTGCGCTGCGATGAACCACCCTACGAGTTACAACCATGTGCGAGCACGACGTGAGGGTGGCTCGCAACTGGCATTCCGCGACGACGCGGAACGAAGCCAATTTCGGAAGTTGTTAGTTGCTTTGGGGAATGGACTTACGTCATGAAATTGGCTTTTTCGAGGGCCAGAAGGAACCCAATTCTCGCGGGGATGGCCTGAGACGAGTGCGGTGCATGATTCCTTTCCTTTCGCGGTGCCGGGAGCGCTTCCACATTCATCCTGGCCCGGTGTCTTGAAACCCACTTCGAGCCGGGCCGCATACGATTCAAAAGTACACTATGAGCGCCCCGCGGCGGTGAGTCCTCGGAGACCGGGACAGGAGTCCACCCTTGAGCCGGATGGGGCCGACGGGTGAGAATCGATTCTATAGAGTCCGTCCTGTCAGGGGTCGGACCACCCGCCTGCCGACCACCAGCCAGACGCGCTTGCCAGCCGAGGCTCGTCCGCGACCGAGGGGATGGGAGCCGGATCCATGAGTCAGACGATCGATCGCGTGAGGAAGAGCCGCGGCCTCGCGCTTGCGGGGGCCCTGGCGGCTGGGTGGCTCGTCGCCGCGTGCCGGCCGGCTGTTGCGGCGGGTGAGCCGGCGCCGGGTACGGTTCCTGGCCTGGCTCCTGCACCGTCGGCGGCGGCTGCGGGCAAGGGCGTGGACTTCAACCGGGACGTGCGGCCGATCCTGTCGAAGAGCTGCTTCCCCTGCCACGGCTCGGACGAGGCGAAGCGCGCGCGGGGGCTGCGGCTCGACCTCCGCGAGGCGGCCGTCAAGCCGCTCAGGAGCGGCGATCCGGCGATCGTTCCGGGCGACCCGGATGCCAGCATGCTCATCGCCCGGGTGAGCGAGGAGGACGACACGCTCCGCATGCCGCCCCGCAAGGCCGGCAAGCGGCTCTCGCCCGCCGAGGCCGCCATCCTGACGCAGTGGATCGCGGAGGGCGCGAAGTACGAGCCGCACTGGGCGCTTGTGGCTCCCGCGGCCCGGCCCCTGCCACGGGTGCAGGAGGCCGCCTGGCCGCGGAACGGGATCGATGCCTGGGTCCTCGCCCGCCTGGAGCAGGAGGGACTGCGACCCGCTGCCGAGGCCGACCCGTACACGCTGCTGCGGCGGGTGAGCCTGGACCTGCGCGGGCTGCCGCCATCGCCCCGCGAGGTCGAGCGGTTCGTGGCCGACACGAGCCCCGATGCTTACGAGCACGCCGTCGACCGGTTCCTGGACGACCCGGCCTACGGCGAGCGCTGGGCGCGGTTGTGGCTGGACCTGGCGCGCTATGCGGACTCGGCCGGCTACGGCTCGGATCCGCTCCGCACCATCTGGCGCTACCGCGACTGGGTGATCGCCGCACTGAACCGGAACATGCCCTACGACCGGTTCACCGTCGAGCAGATCGCCGGCGACCTGCTGCCGGACCCCACGGTGGACCAGAAGATTGCCACGGCGTTCCATCGCAACACGATGACCAATACCGAGGGGGGAACCGACGACGAGGAATTCCGCGTGGCGGCGATCAAGGACCGGGTCGATACCACGATGCAGGTCTGGATGGGGCTGACGATGGGCTGCGCCAAGTGCCACAGCCACAAGTACGACCCACTCACGAATGAGGAATACTACAAGTTCTTCGCCATCTTCAACCAGACGGCCGACACCGATCAGCCCGACGAAGCGCCGGTGATCACCGCCCCCACGGCCGAGATCAAGGCCCAGACCGAGGCCATTAACCGCAAGCTGGAGGATCTGAAGAGGCGGCTTGAGAAGGAGGGCCGGGCTTCCGGGTTGCAGACCGCGGAGGCGAAATGGGAGGCGAGCGTTGCCGCCGAACCGGTGCACGCCGAGGCGCGGAAGCACGTTCCCCAGGAGGTCCTCAAGATCGTCGCGACCCCGGTCAAGCAGCGCAGCCAGGCTGAAACGGAGCAACTGGCGGCTTACTTCCGGTCGATCGCGCCGGAGCTGAAACCGCTTCGCGAGGAGATCGCCCGGCTGGAGAAGAGCAAGCCGGAGCTGCCCACCGTGCCGGTCATGGTCGAGCTGCCCAGGGGCAAGCAGCGGGTCACGAAGCTGCTGCGCAAGGGGAACTTTCTCGACCCGGGCGATCCGGTGCAGCCCGGCGTGCCGCAGGCGCTCCATCCCCTGCCCTCCAGCGCCCCGGTGAACCGGATGGCGCTGGCGCGGTGGCTCGTCGATCGCCGCAACCCGCTCACGGCCCGCGTGGCGGTGAACCGCGCCTGGGCCCAGCTTTTCGGCACGGGGATCGTCGCCACCGAGGAAGACTTCGGCACCCAGGGCGAGCTGCCCAGCCATCCGGAGCTGCTCGACTGGCTGGCCGTGACCTACATGGATTCGGGCTGGGACACCAAGGCGCTGTTGAAGCGGATGGTGACATCGGCGACCTACCGTCAGTCGTCTCGCGTGACGCCAGAGCTGCTCGCGCGCGACCCGCGCAACCGGTTGCTGGCGCACGCCCCGCGCCTGCGCCTGGAGGCGGAGATCGTGCGCGACCAGGCGCTGGCGCTGAGCGGCCTCTTGAGCACCAGGATTGGCGGGCCGAGCGTCTTCCCACCGCAGCCCGACGGCCTCTGGCAGGCCGCGTTCAACGGCCAGCGCACCTGGGCCACCAGCCGCGGCGACGACCGGTATCGCCGGGCGATCTACACGTTCTGGCGGCGCACGGTGCCTTACCCTTCGATGGCCACGTTCGACGCTCCCAGCCGCGAGATCTGCGCCATCAAGAGGGTGCGGACCAACACGCCGCTCCAGGCGTTCGTCACGCTCAACGACCCGGTCTATCTCGAGGCCGCGCAGGCACTGGCCCGGCGCGTGGTGCGGGAGGGAGGATCATGCCTGGAGGACCGCATGCGCTACGCCCTTCAGCTTTGCCTCTGCCGGCCGCCCCGGTCCGAGCAGGTTGAGAGGCTCGTCGCGCTCCATCAGGCCGAGCACGGCCGTTACGCGAAGGACATTCTGGCCGCCCGGGCGCTGGCGACCGAGCCGCTGGGCCCGCTGCCGGAGGGGATGGACCCTGCCGACCTGGCCGCGTGGACCGCGGTGGCCAACGTGCTGCTGAACCTTGACGCCGTCCTGACCAGGGGCTGATCTCATGAGCCTGGAACCGGAACTCGACCTGAGCTTGCAGCACGCCCGCGCCGTGACGCGCCGGCAGTTCCTGAAGCACTCGCAGACCGGCCTGGGGGCGATCGCCCTGAACATGCTGCTGGGCGGCGCGGGGCGGGCCGCGGATGGCGTGCCAAAGCCGGCCGGGAGGCTCTCGGCCGCGGCCGACAACGCCATGGCGCCGCGGCCGCCCATGTTCCCGGCGAAGGCGAAGCGCGTCATCTACCTGCACATGTCGGGCGGGCCGCCCCAGCAGGACCTCTTCGACTTCAAGCCAACGCTCGTCAAGCACCACATGCAGCCCTGCCCCGACGAGCTGCTCAAGAACCAGCGGTTCGCGTTCATCAAGGGACATCCCAAGCTGCTGGGCACGCCCTACCGGTTCCAGAAGCGCGGAGAGAGCGGCCAGATGATCAGCGACCTGCTGCCCCACCTCGGCACGGTCGCCGACGACATCGCCGTCATCCGCTCGATGCACACCGACCAGTTCAATCACGCCCCGGCCGAGCTGTTCATCTTCACCGGCACCCCGCGCAACGGCGGCGCGGCGATGGGTTCGTGGATCACGTATGGGCTGGGTTCGGAGAACCAGGACCTGCCCGGCTTCGTCGTGCTGATCAGCGGAGGCACCGACCCCACCGGCGGCAAGGCGCTCTGGAGCACGGGGTTCCTGCCCAGCGTGTACCAGGGCGTGCAGTGCCGGACGGTCGGCGACCCGATCCTTTATGTAAGCGACCCGAAGGGCATGGACCGGGCGGACCGACGGCGCACGCTGGACGCGCTCCGGCAGCTCAACGAGTACGAGCTGAAGGAGTTCGGCGACCCGGAGACCCTGACGCGCATCAGCCAGTACGAGCTGGCCTACCGGATGCAGATGTCGGTCCCGGACGTGATGGACATCCGCCAGGAGCCGGCGAAGATCATCGAGGAATACGGCGCCCAGCCAGGGGCCGCATCGTTCGCCAACAACTGCCTGCTGGCCAGGCGGCTGGTGGAGCGGGGAGTGCGGTACGTCCAGCTCTTCGACTGGGGCTGGGACTGTCATGGCACGGGCGCCGGGGACGACATCGTCATTCACCTGCCGAAGAAGTGCAAGGAGATCGACCGGCCCGTCGCCGCGCTGCTTGCGGACCTGAAGCGGCGCGGGCTGCTGGACGAGACGATCGTGGTCTGGGGCGGCGAGTTCGGCCGGACCTCGATGAACGAGGCGCGGGGCGGTTCCGCCTTCCTGGGCCGCGACCACCACCCCCACTGCTTCACGCTCTGGGTGGCCGGCGGCGGCTTCAAGCCGGGCATCTCCGTCGGCGCAACCGACGACCTGGGCTACCAGATCACCGACAGTCCCGTGACGGTGCACGACCTCCAGGCCACGATCCTGCACCTAGTGGGCCTGGACGCCGAGACCTTCCGCTTCCCCTACCAGGGGTTGCAGCAGCGCCTCATCGGGGTCGAGGGCGACGGCCACGTACGCAAGGAATTGCTGGCGTGAGCCGCACCGCGGCAAAGGAGATTCGCGCGGAATCCGGCATGTTCGTAGGGCATACTATCTATGCGGGCCAGGGCCGGAAATGGCATGCAGGAGCATGCCCTACCGGCGTTACGAGGCCATAATCGGCATGCAAGAGCATGCCCTACCTGGTGCCGGATTATTGCATGCCGCCCATGCCGCCCATCATCCCGCCAACGCCGATCGCGCCGCCGCCGATGGGGGCTTCTCCCAGGCCGCCGGAGGTGAAACGAGGCTGGGGCAGGTCGCGGGCGTATTCCAGGCGAAACGCGTAGTTCACGTAAATGGTCTTGTCACCAATGGTGTTCGGGGGAATGTTCATATCCCAGCGCAACAGGTTATCCATCCGGGCGGTGCGCAGGTAAAGCGGATCGGTGCTCAGCTCCGTCGAGGTCTTCACCAGGTTCACGGCCACCGCCTCGCCCTGCGGTCGGGGCAATCGATCCCAGAGCTCGATCTTGACCGGAGTGCTGCGGTAGTTGCGCAGGCCGATGCGGAACTCATAGTCGAAGACCTGGTTGCCGCCTTGCACCGAGCGTGTCTTGCGAACCAGCCGCCGGCTGACCTGAAGCTGGGGATCCACACCGAAACCGGCGATGAAGGGCTCGCCGGCGGCCACCAGGGGAAGCTTCATCCGGCCGACAAAATCCAGGCCCACGTAGACGGTGGCCTCGCCCGGGAGCAGCACGAGGTCGCTCCGGTTGGTGAGCCTGGCCAGGCGGTACACCCGCGGAGTCAGGACGGGAGTGGCCTTCGCGTAGTACTCGGACGGGAGGTTGAGGCGGGCCACTTCCAGCAGTTGAGGGTCCTGGCGGGAGGGAATGTCGATCTGGCCCGTGATCGAGAACGCGACGCTTGGCCCATCCTTCTCGGCCGCTGCCGTTCCCGGGACCTGGCCATCGGCAATGTGTAGCTCTCTGGCCTGATCGGTGGCGGCTGCCCGGTTGAGCAGCGCCACTCCGACCGCCTGAGTTTGCTCGAGGGACATCCCCATGCCGCCCATGCTTCCGCCCATGCCCCTCATGCCGCCACCCATGCCGCCCATGTTGCCGACGCCCGGCGGTTCGCCCGCGAGCCAGCGTTTGCGGACTTCGGCATCGCGCTCCGACTCGTCGAGGGATTCCTGCGAGGTGATCCTGAGCAGGCCGTCCTTCACCTGGTAGCCCAGACCGAGCTGTCTCAGGAGGAGCTCCAGCGACGTTCTCAGAGGGACCTCCTTGAGGTCGAAGGTGACTGGAGAGGCCATCGTCCGCTCGGCTTCTTGAAGTCCGACGGGATCGACGTAGATCGGGACGCCATCGGGAAAGGCGGTACTCCTGGTGTTGCCGCGGACGTACTTGATAACGTCCTCGAGCGGAGTCTCGCGTGCGAATGGCATGTCCATGAGCTTGCCCAGCTCGGCCGTGATCTTCTGCGAGCGGTCATCCTTCGCTTCGACCGGGCCGGACTCTGCGGCGCTGGCGATGGCCATGGACAGGGGGAGGAACTCCGGCGGTGCCGCGTCCTGCGAAGGCCGTGCTGTGGAGAGCGTGACGTTCACGCCCGGCCAATCTTCACCGGTCTGCTGGACCACCGCGGCGAGATACTCGAGCCGGACGGGCGCGTTGTCGGCTGTAGCACGCAACCGGTATTGTGGGGACCACGTGGCGGAGCTCACCAGGTAGCCAAGCCGGACGGCGCCTGCCGCCGGCCGCGTCTTGTTGACGATGATCACCGCGTCCCGCTCGGTCCGTCCGGAGCCGTCCGAGAGTTCGGCGAGCTGCTTCCTGGCAAGCTCGGCCGCTTTCGTATTCGACTGCAAACGCTGGCGGAGGTCGGTCTCGGACGCCGACTTCGTGGCGCGGCTCTGCATGATGAACTTGCTCAGCGAGAGGATCGCCTCGTTGTCAAGTCTTCCCTCCCTAGTCAGATTGGAGAGCGCCGAGCCGGTGAAGCCCTCGAGCTTCTGGAGGTATTGCAGGTCCTGCGCGTGGACCTCGATCTCCTTCTGAAGCTTCTGGGCATCGTCCGAGAGCTGCTTGAGCAGGGCCTCCTTTTCCCGAACTTCCAGGCGCCTGTCGTCCTTGAGCGTGCGTGTGCGGAAGCGCGTGCTGAGAATGCGCAGACCGTCGGCTCCCTCGGTGTAGAGAGAGCTCTGCACGGTTTGCGACGGCAGCGGGGCCACGACGAGCTCGACGTTCCCCACGCCATCGGGAACGCTCACCTCGCGGGTGACCAGAGCCTGGCCCTGGTACAAGGTCACCGCGACGATCTTGCTGACCGCGGGATGGAGGCGCGACACGTTGTCGACCGGGGTGCGGGGGATGGAGGTCGGATCGGCGGAGCCGCCGAGCTGCGCCACAGGAAAGCAGCCGCCAGCCAGAGAGAGGCGTTCATCGGTTTTCGCTCCTGGGAGAGAGGCCGTAACGGTACCCAGCGCGGGCGCTGGCATCGTTCCGAGGTCTTGCTCGTCTAGACGAGCCCGTCGCCGGGCTTATTCGATGCGGCCGCCCAGCGCAGCCACTCGGCGGCATCGGCGTCGCTGGGCATCCTCCAGTCGCCGCGCGGCGAGAGGCTGACGGTGCCCACCTTGGGCCCGTCCGGAACGCAGGACCGCTTGTACTGCTGGCTGAAGAAGCGCGTGAAGAAGGTGCGCATGGTGCGCTCGATGAGCTCCCGCGGGTACGGCTGGGTGAAGGTGGCGAACTCGCTGAGGAAGAGGATCTTCTCGGGCGAGTCACCGTAGCGGATCGCGTGAAAGAGAATGAAATCGTGGATCTCGTACGGTCCCAGCGTCGCCTCGGTGGACTGCTCGATCTCGCCGGCGGCGGAGTACGGCAAGAGCTCGGGAGAGATGGTCGTCGCCGCAATCGAGAGCAACGTCTCGCGCACCGGGCCATCGGGGAACTCGCTCGTGGCGACGTAACGCACCAGGAACTTCACCAGGGTCTTGGGAATCGAGCAATTGGGGTTATACATGCTCATGTGGTCTGCATTATACGTGGACCAGCCCAGCGCCAGCTCGGAGAGATCGCCGGTGCCCACGACGAACCCGCGCGACATGAGCAAGAAGGTGCGCAGCCGGGCCTGCACGTTCTCGAACGTCAGGTCCTTGCGCGCCTCGCAAGGCACCTGCGCCAGTGCGGCCTGGAACGAACGCAGGTCCATCTCATGGCAGTTCAGACCGAAGGGGGCATGACCAATCTCTTGAAAGGCCAGCAGCGCGAGCGGCTGGATGTCGATAGTGTGGGAGGAGACGCCGAGGTGTTGCATCAGGGCCAGGGCGTTCTTCCGGGTCCGGGCCGTCGTGCCGAAGCCGGGCATGGTCAGGCCGTGAACCAGACTGCGATCGATTCCCAGCAGATCGCACGTCTTGACGGCCACCAGGAGTGCCAGCGTGGAGTCGAGCCCGCCCGAAATGCCGATGTTCAGGGGCGTGCCCGAGGGAAGCTGCTCGATCCGCTTGGCCAGCCCCGCGCACTGGATGCCGAAGATCTCGGCACAGCGGCGATGCAGCTCGGGACCCTGCGCGGGCACGAACGGCGTCCCGGGTACGAACCGCTTCAGGCCGGGCATGTCCGCGGCCAGCTCGAAGGGAATGCGGCGGAACGGCTGCGAGAAGCGCGGTCCCTGCTCGAAGCTCGTCGAGATCCGCCGGTCCGACTGAAGCCTGGCGGCGTCGATGTCCTGGGTGATCCAGTAGCTGTCGCGGCGGATCGCCTGGCCGTCGCCCACGCGGGGAGACTCGGCAATGAGCCGGCCGTTCTCGGCGATCAGACAGTGGCCGCTGAAGACGAGGTCGGTCGTCGATTCGGAAGGTCCCGCGCCCGCGTACGCATACGCGGCGATGCACCGGCCGGACTGTCCGACCACCAGGTCCGTCCGGTACTGGCTCTTGCCGATCGTCTCGTTGCTGGCCGAGAGGTTCAGCAAGATGGTCGCCCCCGCACCCGCCTGCGTCGAGCTGGGAGGGAGCGGCACCCAGAGGTCCTCGCAGATCTCGATCCCCACCACGACAGGAGCCGTCACCAGGCTCTCGCTCACGAAGAGCAGGTCGATGCCGAAGGGGACGCGGCCGTCGGCAAATTCGATCTCCGCAGGCTCGGACCCGTCGGCGGGCCGGAACCAGCGGCTCTCGTAGAATTCCTTGTAGTTGGGGATGAAGCTGCTTGGGAACCACGCCCAGGACATTACCGTTTGCCAGCACCACCGCCCCGTTGTAGAGACTGTTTCCCACCGGTACCGGCAAGCCGACGACAACGAGCTGGCGTTGCCCGGCCGTGGCCCGGGCGATGTGCCTGACCGCGCAGGAGCCGGCTTGCAGCAGGACCGACTGGCCGAACAGGTCGGCGCATGTGTAGCCCGTGATGCAGAGCTCCGGAAAGAGCACGATGTCGCTGTCGCGCACCTGGTCGAGCACGCGGAGGATCTCGGCGGCGTTGGCCTCGGGGTTGGCCACCGAGATCCGGATCGACGCAGACGTCACGCGGACGAAACCGAACCGGTTCATGGAACATACCCGGCGGCAATGCCGCTCTTGCCTTTACCCGGCTCTGGCCGCCCAGGCTCTATCACCGGCATGATCCTCACGAAACCCCGAGAGCGCCCGATTGACCGGCTCTCTCCTCCGAGAGTAGAACAGTAGTCGCACGCCTTCAACGGCTTCGAGCACCGCTTGCCGGGTAGGCTCTGTTCATCACCTGGTTCAAGACAACGCCCTGCCGGATCAACCGGGATTGGCCGCCGATCCGGAATTGCCCCTGGAATCCATCATGCTCAGACGCATTGTACTCCCTGTCGCCGGCCTGGTCCTGAGCCTGGCCGCAATGACCGCAAGCGCGCAAGCTCCAGGCGCCGGCCAGCCGGGCCGGCCCAATCGGCGTCCGTTCGCCAGCGTGGAGACGACCCGGAAGACGGAACGGATCCGCCAGGCGGACATCAAGCATATCAAGGCCGAGCTGATGCTCGACACCAAGAAGCAGGAAATTCACGGCACGGTCACGCACACGCTCACGCCTCTTCATCCCTACACCAGTGGAATCGAGCTGGATTGCGGCCCCAAGCTGAAGGTCAGCAAGGTGACGGTGGGCCCGCAGAAGGCGGACTGCAAGTTCAGCACCAGCAAGGACAAGCTGGCGATCACGTTTGACAAGCCGTACGGTACCGACGAGACGATTGACCTGTCCATCACGTACAGCGGCAGTCCGGATTCGGGGATGCGCTTCGTTCCCACCGATCCGGCCAGTCCGGAGAAGCCGCCGGCCGTCTGGACCCAGGGCGAGGCCGAGGACAACCACCACTGGCTCCCCTGCTACGACTATCCCAACGACCGCGTCACCACCGAGATGATCATCACGATCGCCAGGCCGCTGAGCGTGGTCTCCAATGGTGCGCTCATCTCCACCCGGGAGAACGCCGACGGCAGCCGCACGTTTCACTGGAAGATGGATCAGCCGCTGTCGACTTACCTGATCACGGTCACGGCGTCGGAATTCGCCGAGTTCCATGACAAGGTTGGCAGCCTGCCCGTGGATTATTACGTGCAGAAGCACGTTGATGAGGCGACGGCCCGGAGGTTCATGGGCAAGACCCCCGCGATGATTCGCTTCTTCAGCGAGAAGACCGGCCAGCCGTACCCCTGGTGCAAGTATGCTCAGATCTGTTTGCCGGAGTTTGGCGGGGGAATGGAGAACACCTCGGCAACATCCATGACCGACGGCGCGCTGCTCGATGAGATCGAGGGCCTGGAGCGCGACCAGGACGACCTGGTGGCCCATGAGCTGGCCCACCAGTGGTTCGGCGACCTGATGACCTGCAAGGACTGGTCGCACATCTGGCTCAATGAAGGCTTCGCCTCCTATTTCGACCCGCTCTTCATCGAGCACGACCGAGGGCCGGACGAGTTCCGATTCCGCATGGACGGCGAGCTCAAGAGCTACCTGGGCAACGACCGGATGTACCGCCGGCCCATCGTCGAAACGAAGTACAACTCGCCCATGGATATGTTCGACGGCATGACGTACTCAAAGGGCGGCTGTGTCCTGCATATGCTGCGTGGGCTGCTGGGCGACGAGAAATGGTGGAAGGGCATCAGCCACTACGTGGCGAAGCACAAGTTCCAGGTCGTGGAGACCGACGACTTCCGCAAGGCCATGGAGGAGGCCACCGGCAAGGAGCTCAAGTGGTTCTTCGACCAGTGGCTGTACAAGGCGGGGCATCCCGAGCTGAAGGTGCGGTGGCACTATGAGCCGGAAGACAGGACCGTCCGCGTGAAGATCGAGCAGACCCAGAAGACCGACGAGCAAACGCCGCTCTTCCGCCTCCCCACGAGCCTGGAAATCACCGAGGCGGTGGGCAAGAGCCGGTCTGTTCCCATCGTCATCGACGGCGCCAGCCACGAGTTCGTGATCCCCTGCGGGACCAAGCCGAAGATGGTGCAGATCGACCAGAACTGCACGCTCATCAAGGAGCTGGACTTCGAGAAGACGGCCGAGGAGAACCTCTTCCAGCTCGAGCACGCCTCCTGCGTGATCTGCCGCGTGACCGCGGCCAGGGCGTTGCTGAAGCAGGCGGAGTCCTCTCCCGAGGTCAAGCACGCGCTGGCCGAGGCGTGGAAGAAGGAGAAGAGCCTCAGCGGACGCACCGAGATGGTCACCCTGATCAGCGGCGTGCCCGAGACGGGCGGACGGCGGCGGAGAACGCTCTTCGGCTCCCGGACCGAGACTCCGCCGAATGGTGATGAGGCATTTCGCCATGCCCTTCAAGAGGCTGCCAAGGATACGCAGGCGCGGGTGCGCGTCGCTGCCATTCGCGGACTCGCGGGCCTGAAGCGCGACGAGGCTTCCGAGGCCATCCTGCGAGGCGCCTGGAACAACCCCAAGGAAGCCTACACCGCCCGGTCGACCGCGCTGCGGACGCTGGTGAACTGGAAGGTCAAGGATGCCGACGAGCTGCTCAGCACGGCACTGAAGGTGCCCACCGGCAAGCACCGGCTGGCAGCCGCGGCCCTCGAGCTGCAACTTGAGCAGCCTGGCCCGAAGAGCCGGGAGCTCACCGCTCTGTACGCCGTCTACGGGCAGCCCCCCGCGCTCCGCTCGGCGGCGATGAGCGCGCTGGACCGTCTGGCCAAGGATGACCCCGCGCTCCAGGACCTGATCATCCCGATGATTGACGATCCCGACCGCACGGTCCGCTTCCGAGCCTGGAGACTGGCCGAAAGCTTGAAGCTCAAGAAGGCCCTGCCCGCGCTCGAAGCGCGCCTGAGCAAGGAAAGCGGGTCGCTGGGCTTCGGGGGCTTCGGCCTTTCGGCCCATCAGATCCTGGAAAACGCGGTCAAGCAGCTCAAGGGTGAACCCGCCAGGCCGACGGCAAGCGGAGGCGACACCGCCTCCAAGCCGTTGACCGACCTGGAGAAGCAAGCCGAAAGCCTGGAAAGCCTCGTCAAGGATCTCCGCAAGAAGATCGAGGCACTGAAGACCCCGGCGAAGTGAGCCCGCGCTCGCTTCGATCTGCCATTCCTTGAGAGTGGGCCAAGCCTGGCAAGGCAAGGCAAGGCCCACTCGCCTCATTCACAGCAAGAGCGCCAGCAGCCGCGCGGCGACAAGCTCATGCTCGTCGCCTTGCAGCGTCCAGACGGCGATCCGGAGCGTGTGCTCGCCTTCGGCCAGGATGGCGATCGGCGGGTCACCCTGCCGCAGTCGGCAGGCGATCTCCTGGGCATGAAAGCCGTCTGTTTCGCCGCTCCACTCCACAACGACGTGCGGCGCGTGGTTGGCGATCTCGGGCACCTCGCAACGAACCTCAAGCCACGGAACCGTCGCCAGCCGGGACGCCAGGGACGCCGCCTTGCATTCCCAGAGCTGGAATTCGGCGGCGTGATCGAGCTTGAGGTAACGCTCAACCGCGGCGACCAGACCGATGATCTCCTCCTTGCCGACCTTCATCCCCCTGCCGATTCCCTCGTGCGGGCTGATCGCCTTCCTGGCCGCGGCGACCAGGTCCCGTCGGCCAAGCAGCAGGCCGGTCCCTTGCGGGCCTCGCAGCGCCTTGCCGCCGGAGAGGGCGACCAGGTCGAAGCCCTCGTCCACGTAACGCGAGAGGTGGCTTGCCGGTGGTACATCGGCCGCGGCGTCGAGCAAGGTCGGCACGCGATGCGTCCTGCCCGCGCGGACCCACTGTGCCGGAGAGATTCGTCCCAGCGGGGCGTGCCGGTTGAGATAGAAGAGCATGCAAGTGTGCTCACTGATTGCGGCTTCGAGCTCGGACTCCGTTTCGACCCACACGAGCCTTGCCCCGGCCATTTGCATCTGTGCTTCATAGCCGCTCCGGTGGCTTTTCTGAAGGATGATCCCGGGAGCCCTGCCGCCGGTGTCGGGAAGCTGCTCCAGCAGTTTGTCCTCGCCCCCGGTGATGCAGGCCGCGGTGGCGACCGTGATCGCCGACGCTGCTCCCGCCGTCACCATCGCCGCGGGAACGCCCAGCAGCCCGGCGATCCGGGCGCCGGCCTGCTCGTGCAGCTCGACCATGTCCACGAAGTGGCTTGCAGCCTCAACCATCGCCCCGACGACCTCGGCCGGCATGAGCGACCCGCCCAGGACGGTGTACGTGCCCATGCCGTTGATCAGGGGACGCACCCCGAGCTTTTCATAAACGGATCGGCTCATGAACCATTACCGGACGGATGGCTCGACCCGGCGATGCCCAGCGCTCGGGCGTGAGGAACGAGGGCGTCGATCACGAGCTGAATGTGCTCGTCGAGGGTCGTGCCCAGCCGCTCGGGCCCGGCGTAGACGTCGCCCCGGTCGACCTTCGCGGCGAATCCCTTGTCCTTGAGCTTCTTCTTGACGCTGGAGGGGCTGAGCGAGGAGATGCCGTCGGGACGGACCAGGCAGCAGGCCATGACAAAGCCGGTCAGCTCGTCGCAGGCCAGGAGGGCCTTGTCCAGAAGCGACGCCGGTTCCACGCCCCACGCGGAGAAGTGGGCGGAAACGGCGTGTGCGATCTCCGGTTCTCCTTGCTCGCTCAGCCAGTCGACGATGAGCCGCGGGTGCTCGTCGGGCCACTGGTCGTAGTCGGCATCGTGCAGCAGCCCGGTCATGGCCCAGCGCAGCTCGTCGTCGCTGCCGGCCCCGTACCGGTGGGCCGATTTGCGCATCGACGCTTCGACGGCACGCGCGTGGTTTCTCAGGGCCGGGCTCCTGGTCCACTCCTCCATCTTCTGCACGGCTTGCTCATAGGTGATCGGCATGCTCTGCTCCTGCCCGGGCTCTTTTCATGACCTCGATGGGGCTTCACGCCTGACCGTCGAGTTGCTGATCAAAGAGCCAGATCGTATCCTCGAACGGACGAAAAATCACCAGCCATCCGGAGCCGACGGTCATGATCGTGCCACGTGTTTCTCTGAGTGTGTGCCTGGTCGCCGGATGCATGCTCTTCAGCCTGCCGGCGCATTGCCGGGGTGACGGGCCCGACGCGAAGAGCCCAGGCATGGCCCAGGCGCCGGTTGCGCCGGAAAAGGCCGCAAGCCGGATGTCGGTGCTTGACGGGTTCCACGTCGGTCTCTTCGCGGGCGAGCCGGACGTTGTGCAGCCCATCGCCTTCACGATCGACCCGAAAGGCCGCCTCTGGGTCATCCAGAACGTGGCTTACCCGATCTGGCTGGGAGGTCCCGAGGGCAAGGACCGGATCCTCATCTTCGAGGATGCCGATGGCGACGGACGGTTCGATCGCCGCACCGTCTTCTTCGACAAGGGGACGAACCTCACGGGCATTGAACTCGGATTTGGCGGCGTCTGGGTCTGCTCCACGCCGAACCTCCTCTTCTTCCCCGACAAGGACGGCGACGATCGTCCCGACGGGCCTCCGGAGGTCGTGCTCGACGGCTGGGACACCGAGGCCGAGCATAACATGTTCAATGGCCTGAAGTGGGGTCCCGACGGCTGGCTCTGGGGCTGCAACGGCATCCTCTCGAACTCGCGAGTCGGCAAACCGGGAACGCCCGACGCCGGCCGTACGCCCATCAACTGCGGCGTCTGGCGGTATCATCCCACGGGCAAGGTCTTCGAGGTCGTGGCGAACGGCACGACCAACCCCTGGGGCCTGGATTTTGACGACAGTGGTGAGGCGTTCATCACCAACTGCGTGATCCCCCACCTGTTTCACGTCGTCCCGGGCGCTCACTTCCAGCGGATGTTCGGGCAGGATTTCAATCCCAACCTCTACGGCCTGCTAGAAACATGCGCCGATCATATCCACTGGGCGGGGGGACAATGGACCGAGAGCCGTGAGGGCAAGGGGCACGAGAAGCATAGCGCTGCCGGAGGGGGCCACGCCCATGTGGGAGCAATGATCTACCTGGGCGACGCCTGGCCTGATCGCTTCCGGCAAACCGTGATCACGTTCAACCTGCACGGCCATCGCGCCAATCTCGACCGCCTGGAGCGCAAGGGTTCGGGCTACGTCGCCCATCACGAGCCCGACTTCTTGCTGGCCAACGACACCTGGTTCCGCGGCCTGGAGCTAAAGTATGGGCCCGACGGCGGGGTCTATTTCACCGACTGGACCGACCGCGGTGAATGCCACGACACCGACGCCGACAATGCCCATCGCGAGAATGGACGCATCTACAAAATCTGGTATGGTGAACCCAGGCCGGTCAAGGTCAACCTGGCGGCGTCCAGCAGCGCCGAGCTGGCACGCTTGCAACTGCACCGGAACGACTGGTACGTCCGCACGGCGCGCCGGTTGCTCCAGGAGCGAGCCGCGCGGGGGAAGATCTCGGCGCGTGCCGTGAGGTCCTTCAAGGGATTCTCGCCACGCCTGCCGACAGCACCCGACGGCTGCGGGCGCTCTGGGCTCTGAACGCCATCTCCGGGCTCGGCGAGCAGGCCTGCCTCGCTCTGCTGGACGATCGCGACGACACGCTGCGCGGCTGGGCGATCCGCTTGCTCTGCGACCGTGCGGCTCCGTCCCCGCAGGCCATCGCGCGGCTGGTTGCCCTGGCCCGGAGCGATTCCTCCCCGCGCGTTCAGCTCTGCCTGGCGTCCGCCCTCCAGCGCGTTCCGCTCCCCGAGCGCTGGCCGCTGGCCGAAGTACTCGCGATGGCGAAGATCGACCCCGCGGACCCCATGCTGCCGCTCATGATCTGGTACGGCGTTGAGCCGCTGGCCGGGCGCGATCCGGCCCGTGCCTCGAAGCTTGCGGGCCAGTGCACCCTGCCGTTGCACCGCACCTACCTGGCCCGCCGCGCTGTGACAGCCGATGCCACTGCCGGCCTGAACGCTCTTCTGCCCGTGCTGGTGCAAGCTTCGGACAGCGCGCGGAAGGCACTGCTGGCCGGCGTCCTGGAAGCGCTCAGGGGCCGCAAGCAGGTGGTCCGGCCCGAGGGCTGGTCAGGCGCCATGGAGAAGCTGCTCGCCTCGCGTGATCCGGACGTCGTTGAACGGATGCTGCTCCTGGCCCTGGATGTGGGCGAACCCAGGGCCACCAGCGCCCTGCTTCTGGTCGTTGCCGATGCCGGCGGCCCGCCGGCTCTCCGCGCTCGTTCCCTGACCGCACTGGTGGAGCACCACGTTCCCGGCCTCCCCGAAAAGCTGCACGCACTGCTTGACGACCCCGCGCTGCGCAGCGCGGCAATCCGCTCCCTGGCCGCCTACAACGATCCCGCCACGCCCCGGCAGATCCTCAACCGTTATGCCGCACTTTCGGAATCAGAACGTGACGATGCGATCGCCACGCTCTCCGCACGGCCGGCCTGGGCCCTGGCGCTGCTGGACGCCATCGCCGCCAGGACCGTTCCGCGCCGCGACCTGACCACCACGGCCGCCCGGCAATTGCTGGCACTTGGGCAGGACAACATCCGTACGCGGCTCGAGGCCGTGTGGGGGACCGTCCGGCCAACCTCCAGCGCGAAAGCGTCCCTCATCGGCAAGTACAAGGAACTGCTGACCACCGACCAGTACCCGGCGGCCGACCCGGGTCGGGGCCGCCTGGTCTTCAACCGCACCTGTCATCAGTGCCATAAGCTCTTCGATGGCGGAGGCGACGTCGGCCCGGAGCTCACCGGCTCGGACCGTGCCAACCCGGACTACATTCTCGAGAACGTGCTCGACCCCAGCGCCTCGGTGGCCCGGGACTACACGGTCACGAACATTGCCACGACCGATGGCCGGCTGGTCTCGGGGATCGTCCGCGAGCAGACTGATCGTTCCGTGACCATCCAGACGGCCAACGAGCGGATCACCCTGTCGCGCGAGGACATCGACGAGATCAAACCGACCTCGGTCTCGATGATGCCGGAAGGCCAGCTCGAGCGGCTCACGCCCCAGGAGATCCGCGACCTTTTTGCATACCTGGCGGCGAGCCGGCAAGTGCCGGCCCCGGACAAACCCCGGTAGCTGGCCCTTCGATCTTCGCGAACGCAACTCGCGTGACAACCATGGTCAGGCGGCTGTGGGCTTGTTGGTCAGGCGGCCGTGGGCTTGACCGGGTGCCCAGGCCGCCCTACCATTCCACAAGTGTGTGGCATCGGGCCCACGCAATCAAGTCCCCGCCGGGTGCGTAACGCCTCGGCGCGTTGGAGATCCTCTCATGTGTCACGCCGCATGGCGCCACCGCGAGCGCCACAGACATTCCCATTCCTTCCACGAATCCGAACGACCAGAGCACCACGGGCATCGGCACGATGACCCCCGTCTGCACGGAGGCGACCCCCGTGAGCGCGGAGATTTCTTCATGCCCCGCCATGGCCCTCCACCTCATCACCATCACGACGAGGGAGATCGTTTCGAGGCGCGTTCCGGCTTTGGCGTCCGCAGGCCGCTCCGGTTCCTCGCTCACAAGCTGGAGCTGAACGAGAAGCAGATCACCGAGCTGGCGCGGATCCTCGACGAGCTGAAGACCGAACGAGCCCAGGCCGAGGTGGACGACCGCCGCGCCCTGGCCGAGTTCTCCGACGCCGTCGCGGGCGAGGCCTTCGACTCGGCCAGGGCCCGAAGCGCCGGGGAGCGCCGCGTCGCCAGTGCCGCGCGGGTTCGCGACACGCTGATCCAGGCGCTCGAGCAGATTCATACGCTCTTGACCCCCGAGCAGCGCCAGCGGCTCGCCTACCTCATCCGCACCGGTGTCCTGGCCGTTTGATGGGCCGCCCGCGCCGAAGGTAAAGACCGCATCGCGTTCCGCTGACCGCGGGCCCGCCGGGCACAGCACCCGACCTTGATCGCTCGAGCGCGCGCTCGGGGCGGCTCAAACGGGTGCTGCCGCCCAGCGGATCATCTCGGTCCCCAGCAGGACCAGGCCCACACCCGCTGTCGCACAGGCAACCCAGGGCCAGAGGTCCTCCCACCGGGTCACCAGATAATAGGCCGAGTAGAACGGGATCAAGAGGTAGAAGAACCCGTAGACCGGATCCTCGCTGAAGGCCCCGAACGCTCCGGCGAAGAAGCCCAGCGGCACCAGCAGACCGCCGACGCCCAGCAGGATGCACCCCGCCAGCCAGGTTCCATGAGGCGCGAAGAGCGTGATTGCCACCAGCAGCAGGGCGAGCGTCACGCATCCACGGACCAGCCAGGTCTGCCAGGGCCAGGCATGTACATCACTCGTATTTCGCCGCCGGCGCCGCGCCGGTTGGGATTGCTC
Source organism: uncultured Planctomycetaceae bacterium (assembly GCA_963833985.1). Lineage (GTDB taxonomy): Bacteria > Planctomycetota > Planctomycetia > Isosphaerales > Isosphaeraceae > Aquisphaera. The sequence goes on along the minus strand of CAWIAD010000002.1, from coordinate 1,125,695 downwards.
ATGACCTTGACGCTCTCTCTGTCGCGACCCGGACTCAGACGACCGCGCCCGCACGAAGACCGCTTCCTCGGCCGGCCGGCTCCAGGGTTCCTCTCCGGTCGGCTGCTCCGGCTGCCCGCTCTCTTCCAGGGCGTAGACGTCGGACTCCGGGTCCGCCGGACCGGGGATGGCGAACCGGGCGTTGCAGTGCCTGCATCGCACCTGCTTTCCAACGTGCACATCATCGACCGACCCACTCGCATTGCAGGCTGGACATGCGAACGAAATCTTCATCGAGAGCTCCCCTGGGGGGCCGACCGACCGCAAGCCGTAGTGGCGCCAGCAGGTATCATCCCACGCTTGCGGCTGCCACACTACATCGGCTTGCAGGAGCCTTTCGCTCGACGGGGGACGATCATTCACCTGGCCTGGAAGATTCTATAGAATTTGGCTTGTCAGGGGATGGCGCAGGGGAGTAGGATCGCAAGGGTCCGGGTGGTCCGCACGCCGGATGATGACCCGCCCGCCATCGCGTTCGATTCCATCCGTGAGTGCATATAGATTCATCGGGGCCCTCCCGTGTTGACTTCCGCTCGATCCACCGCCCCGCGCTGGAATCATGGCTCACGCCGGCAGGTGCTGGTGGAATCGCTGCTCAAGGAGATTGTCAACGGCCAGGTCCGCCCCGGCGAGCACCTGGTCACGCAGGCCCTGGCGCGGCGCTTCGGAGTCAGCCATACGCCGGTGCGCGAGGCCCTGGTGATGCTGGCGGGAATGGGCCTTGTCGATGTGACGCCGAACCGCGGGGCCATCGTACGCACGCTCACGGCACGAGAGGTCCGCGAGATCTGCCAGGTGGCGCTCGGCCCTGGAGTGCGAGGCCGTACGCCTGGCGTGTGGCCGGATCGAGGCCCGCGACCTCGAGGCGCTGATGGTGGACCTGAGGAAGCTCACCGCCGTGCAGTCGCGCGACCGGTACAGGTTCATCGAGGAAGCGCGGGCCGTGGATAGCCGGCTCCATGACCTGATCGCTGGCCGTTGCGGCAACGCGTTCCTGGCCCGCGAGCTGGGCCGGCTGAAGGACCTCTTTGCGCGTTCCGTGACGCCGCGTGGAACCATTCGGAATCACGCCAGGATTTCCACCGCGTGGATGCCGAGGCGAGCGAGCACCTGGCAATTGTTGAGGCGCTGCTGGCCGGCAACCGGAAAGCGGCGGTCCGCGCGATGGCCAGCCACATTGCGTCGGGCATGTCCTACTGGTGCAACGCGTTGCCGGATGGGCCGTCCCAGCCCCAGAATCCTTCCGTTCCTGTCGAGGAAAGCGATGATGTGCCGACTTCCTGAGACCCTGGCCGGCCTGGGCCTGGCATGCCGCCGGGCGAATGGCAGGAGCTGGACTGGTGCCGCCCTGATGCGGTCGCTGCTGCTGGCGCTCGCGTGCAGCCCCGCGCCGGCCGCGGAGCAGCCCCAGTATAATCGCGACATCCGGCCGATCCTGGCGGAGAACTGTTTCGCTTGCCACGGGCCCGACAGCGCGTCCCGCAAGGCCGACCTGCGGCTCGATCGCCGCGAGGCCGCCATCGAGCTCGGGGCCATCACGCCCGGCGATCTTGAGGGTAGCGAGCTCTTCGCGCGCATCAATGCCACGAACCCCAAGGAGCTCATGCCTCCGCCCGCGCTGCACAAGACGCTGACGTCCCGGCAGAAAGATCTCCTGAAGGAATGGATCCAGTCCGGCGCCGCGTATCAACCGCACTGGTCGCTGATCGCACCAGGCCGGCCGCCCTTGCCCGCGGTGAAGCAGCAGGCGTGGGTCCGCAATCCGATCGATCGCTTCATCCTGGCGAAGCTCGAGGAGCAAGGGCTGAAACCCGCCCCCGAAGCCGATCGGCGGACATTGGTCCGGCGGCTCAGCCTTGATCTGACCGGCCTGCCCCCGGCGCCGGAGGTGGTCGAGGCGTTCGTGGCCGATCAGGCACCGGACGCGTACGCGAGGCTTGTCGACCGCCTGCTTGAATCGACCCGCTGGGGCGAACATCGCACCCGCTACTGGCTCGACGCCGCGCGTTATGCCGACACGCACGGCTACCACTTCGACAACTACCGCGAGATGTGGTCCTACCGCGACTGGGTGATCGGCGTGTTCAACCAAAACATGCCGTTCGACCGGTTCACCGTCGAGCAACTCGCCGGCGACCTGCTCCCCGGGCACACCCTCGACCAGCAGATTGCCTCGGGCTTCAACCGCTGCAACATGACCACCAATGAGGGAGGGACCATCGCCGAGGAGAACCTGGTCAACTACACGCGCGATCGGACCGAGACCGTCTCGCAGGTGTGGCTCGGCCTCACCGCGAACTGCGCCGTGTGCCACGATCACAAGTTTGACCCGCTCTCCCAGCGTGAGTTCTACGAGCTGTCGGCCTTCTTCAACAACACCACCCAGGACGCCTTCGACGGGAACATCGAGAACACGCCCCCGATCATCTTCGTGCCGCAATCCGGGGATCGCGACCGCTGGTCGAAGCTCGAACTCGAGCTGGGCCAGGTTCAGGGCCGCATCACGGCACGAACGGCGGCCGCCCGGGCCGATTTCACGAAGTGGCTGGCTTCCCAGACCCGTGAAACGCTGACGGCGCTGGTTCCCGTCAAGGAGCTGCGGCTCGCCCTGGGGTCGAGCCCCGCGGACCTGCTGAACTCCAGCAAGACACACAATCCGCCGAGGCCGGCCTTCGAGAGTGTCGATTCGGGCGATTTCGAACGCTCCGACGCCTTCTCCTTCGGTGCCTGGATCAGGCTGGGCCGGGGCGGGCAGTCCGGGTCGGTCGTCGCCCGCATGGACGATGAGCACGACTACCGCGGTTGGGACCTCTGGATTGAGGGTCGGAGAGTCGCCACCCACCTCGTGAACAGGTGGCCCGAGAACGCGCTGAAGCTGGTGGCTCGTCCGGAGCTTCCCCTGAACGAGTGGACCCACGTGCTGATCACGTATGATGGCTCGTCGCAGGCCGCGGGCGTGAAGATCTATGTCAACGGCGAGATTCAAGAGGCCGACGTCGCCACGAACCAGCTCACGGCCACGATCAAGACCACGGTTCCGCTCAAGGTCGGACAGCGGCACTCGTCGGCGCGGCTGGACAACGTCGGCATCAGCGACGTCCGGCTCTATCGCTCCGTCCTCAAGGCCGAGCAGGCGGCCGACCTGTCGGTGGCGGGCCGCGCCCTGGCCTTGCGTGATAAGCCCGAGAAAGAGCGGACCGACAAGGACGCCGAGGCCGTGCTGGCCTGGTGGCTCAGGTCGCGCGACCCCCAGACCCGGGCGCTTCTGACCCCGGCGCAGCGAGCTCCAGCACGAGCAGTCCGCGATCCGGTCGCGCGGCACCATCGCGCACGTCGCGCACGAGCGCAACCAGCCCGCGATGGCCTATGTCCTCTACCGCGGCGAGTACGACAAGCGGCGCGAAGCGGTGAAGGCCGACACGCCCGACGTCTTGCCGCCCATGCCCGCCGACCTGCCGCGCAACCGCCTGGGCCTGGCGCAGTGGCTGCTGCGCCCGGAGCATCCGCTCACCTCCCGCGTCACCGTGAACCGGTTCTGGCAGGAAGTCTTCGGCACGGGCCTGGTGCGCACGGCCGGGGACTTCGGGGTCAGCGGCGAGCTCCCCTCGCATCCCGAGCTGCTGGACTGGCTGGCCGTGGAATTCCGCGAGACCGGCTGGGACGTGAAGCGGCTATTCAAGCTCATGGTCACCTCGGCGGCGTACCGCCAGTCGGCGGCCAGCACACCCGAGAAGAACGAGAAAGACCCGTCGAACCGCCTCCTGTCACGTGGACCCCGGTTCCGCATGGACGCCGAGATGGTCCGCGACTACGCGCTGAACTGCGGCAACCTGCTGGCCACTCGGGTGGGCGGCCCCAGCGCGCGGCCCTACCAGCCCGAAGGCGTCTGGGAAGCGGTTGCCATGCCCGAGAGCAACACGCGGCTGTACCAGCCCGACCGGGGCGAGAACCTCTATCGCCGCAGCATTTACACGTTCTGGAAGCGGGCCGCGCCGCCGGCCTCCATGGACATCTTCAATGCCCCCAGCCGTGAGGTCTGCACCGTCCGCCGCGAGCGGACCAACACGCCGCTCCAGGCGCTCGTGACCCTTAACGACCCACAGTTTGTCGAGGCAGCCCGGGCGCTGGCCCAGCACACGCTGGAGCAGGCGAGCGACCGTCTCGACGCCCGCATCGACTTCATGGCCAGGCGCCTGCTCTGCCGTCCGTTTGCCACCCAGGAGCTGAAGGTCGTCCGTTCCTCGGCCGAGCGCCTGATCGCCTACTACCAGTCGCATCCCGAGGACGCGGACCGGCTGCTGGCCGTGGGCGAGCTCAGGCCGATCACCAGCCAGGAACCGGCCATCCTTGCCGCCTGGACCATGCTGGCCAACGAGCTGCTGAACCTGGACGAGGTACTCAACAAGTAAGCGCACGCCGGACCCGAGCGAGACCCGCCAATGAACCCGTTTCATGAATATATTCGCCTGGAAACACGCCGCCAGTTCTTCAGCCGCGGCGCCAGCGCCGTGGGCTGGGGCGCCCTGGCCGCGCTGCTTGGCCGCGAGGGCCTGGCGCCCGCCGTGGCGGCTGGAGAGCTCGACAGCTCCCTCAAACCGGGCAAGACCCATTTCCCGCCCAGGGCCAAGCACGTCATCTACCTGCACATGGTGGGCGGCCCGTCGCAGATGGACCTCTACGACTACAAGCCGCAGATGAACGGCTGGTTCGACAAGGACCTGCCGGACTCGGTTCGCATGGGCCAGCGCCTGACCACGATGACCTCCGGCCAGAAGCGGTTCCCCATCGCCCCCTCGAAGTACAAGTTCGCGCGGCACGGCGACTGCGGCATGTGGGTGAGCGAGATGCTCCCGCACACGGCGCAGATGGTCGACGAGATGTGCTTCATCCGCAGCATGCACACCGAGGCGATCAACCACGAGCCGGCCATCAGCTACATGCAGACGGGCAACCAGATCACCGGCCGCCCCTGCCTGGGCGCCTGGACCTCCTATGGCCTGGGATCGCTCAACGACAACCTGCCGACGTTCGTCGTGCTCGTGGCCAAGCCCACCAATACCGAGCAGATCCAGGCGATCTCGGCGCGGTTGTGGTCTTCGGGCTACCTACCAGGCGAGCACGCGGGCTGCTCGTTCCGCAGTGGCGGCGACCCGATCCTCTACATCAACAACCCCCCCGGCGTGCCCGCCGAGGTCCGGCGCAACACGCTCGACGGCCTGCGTGCGCTCAACGAGCTGAACTACAAGCAGGTGGGCGACCCCGAGACGCATACCCGCATCGAGCAATACGAGCTTGCCTTCCGGATGCAGTCGAGCGTGCCCGAGCTCACCGACACCGCTGGCGAGCCGCCTTCCACCTACCGGCTCTACGGCGAGGAGGCCAGGAAACCGGGCTGCTTCGCCCACTCCGCACTGCTGGCGCGGAGGATGGTCGAGCGCGGGGTGCGCTTCGTCCAGATCTACCACAACAACTGGGACCATCATTCCAACGTCTCGGGGCGAATGCCCTTCCAGTGCAAGGACGTGGACCAGCCCTGCTGGGGGCTGATCCAGGACCTCAAGTCTCGCGGGCTACTCGACCAGACCCTGGTCATCTGGGGCGGCGAGTTCGGCCGGACGATCTACTCGCAGGGCGGCCTGTCGCACGACAATTACGGCCGCGACCATCACCCGCGCTGCTTCACCATGTGGATGGCCGGCGGGGGCGCCAGGGGCGGCACGATCTACGGTGAGACCGACGAGTTCTCATACAACATCACCAAAGATCCCGTGCACATCCGCGACTTCCACGCCACCGTGCTGCAACTGCTCGGCTTCGATCATCATCGCTTCACGTACCGCTACCAGGGACTGGACCAGCGCCTCACCGGCGTCGAGCCGGCCCGCGTGGTCAAGGAACTGCTGGCCTGAAGCCTGACGGAGCGGAGCGAGGACGTCGCCGAGGCCCGAGGGGCCATGACCACCGGGACCGGGACATGTTGCTGGCGAAGCGCCCGAGCTATTTTATTTAGGTTTGTTTACCTTAGAATATCGCGGAAAGCACGGAGCACGAACCGGTTCTCGGACCGGCAGCGCGAGGCGACGCGGATGAACTTGCCGGGCTCGAGGCCCTTCTTGTCGTCGCAGGTCCGGGTGTAGATGCCCCTGCGCACCAGCAGGCGGCAGACCAGCTCCTCGGCCGTCATGCCGTTGCACAGCTCGATGAGCACGAAGTTGGCCGAGGTCGGATAGGCGTGCAGGCCCGGCATCAGCGACAGGGCCTTGAAGAACCGCCGCGAGTGGCGGATGTAATGGACGCGTTTGCGCTCGTACTCCACGTGGAATTCAGGCCTGGAGTAGAGGTCGAAAAAGTATTCCGCCAGGCCCGACGAGTTCCAGAGGTAACCGTTCTCCAGGAGCGCCTGCACGCGCTGGGGTGCCATCACGGCATAGCCGGCGCGGATGCCCGCAATGCCGAAGTCCTTCGACATGCTCTTGACGACCATCAGGTTCCGGAAGCGATCAACCTCGCCGCTCATGCTGCGGTAGGCGTAATCGTCTCCCTCGCAAGCGAAGTGAATGAAGCTCTCGTCGAGGATCACGTTCGGCACCGAGCGCAGCTCTTCCAGCATGCTCACGAGCGTGGCATAAGGGATATACCCGCCGTCCGGGTTGTTGGGGTTGATCAGCACCACGGTGTCGGGCTTCTCCCGGCGGACGCACTCCAGGTACTTCCTGGGATCCAGCCGGAAGTCCGCGTCCCTGTCCAGCACATTGTATACGACCCGGGTGTCCGGACGCACAAACTCATGATAGGGTGAAAATGTGGGCAGGTTGACCAGTATCTTGTCCCGGGTGAAGCGGTGGAGGATCGCCTGGATGATCTCGACGGCCCCGTTGCCCACGAAGAGGTCGCTGGCGGGCACCCCCACCGCGGTGCTCAGCTTCGACGCGATCACGCGGTTCTGCGACGGGTAGAATTCCAGGAGCCGGCGCAGCTTGCCGGTGCGGATGACCTCGCGATTCAGGTATTCCAGGAACAGGTCGGTGGCGTAAGGATTGGACAGAAAACAGGCGTCGACCCGCAGCCGGAGCTCAGGAATCATCCTGGCCAGAGTGGGAGCGCTCGGCGAGTGCGAGCCGGCCTCGCGCTTGAGACGCTTGAGGCGCTCGGTCAGAGCCGACTCGCGGGGGCTCAGCGCTCCACGCCGAACCGGATGCCGGACCCGCGCTTCCAGCCACCGCGCGGACATGCCCAGGTCAAACTTACCCACCTTGAATGGCTGTTCGAGGGGCTGCTCTCTGATCACTTCAACCTCGGTTTTTTGACTGGCTTGCTCACCAATGTTCGTCAATGCGTCGGCCTCGCGGCTTCAGCCGGCTTGCACACTGCCCGGCGCTCCAGATCATCCGGCTTGCCGCTTCGTCGACGGCACAGGTGCCGGTGTAGCACCCGACCCGGCTGGACCGCTACGAGGCTCCCACGCAAACGCCGCTCCGAAGGACCGGCGTCCTTCATGGAATCAGGGACCAATTCTTCAAGGATTCTTAGCACATGGTATGTCGAACGCCGGTTTCGGACAAGCGCGTTGTGTCTCCCGGGCGGCAAGAAAATGGCCTGGTGTTTGCTATATCTCGACTTGCGGCACGGCTTGACCGGAATCGTGGTGCAGTTCTCTGAGATGAAAGGGAAGGCAAACCGGGTCATGGTATTTTCTCCGGCTTTCCGGAACTCCTGGCCGACCGGGCAGGACGGGCAGGCACGCGACGCACTGGCCAGGCAGCAGGACCTGCTGCGCACCGCGATCGCCGCGGGACGGGAAGCCGGCATCGTGGCACGCAACGGAGGGCCTTTCGGTGCCGTCATCGCGGACCGCAACGGCCATATCGTGGGGAAGGGCTCCAACCAGGTGGTCTCCCGGTTCGACCCCACCTGGCACGCCGAGATGGAGGCCATCCGCAACGCTTGCTCATTCCTGCGCGTGTTCAAGCTTGATGGCTGCATCCTCTACACCTCGTCCGCGCCCTGCCCGATGTGCCTGGCGGCCGCTTACTGGGCAGGGCTGGACGGCATCGTGTACGCGGCCACCGTGGACGACGCCAGGGCCTATGGCGGCTTCGACGACCGGTACCTTTACGACCAGCTCAAGCAGCCCGCCGGCCTCCGCGACCTGCCCCAGGTGCAGCTTCTGCGCGACGAGGCGCTCCAGGTCTGGAAGGAGTACGCCAGCCTCCCGGACAAGGTGCCCTACTGAACGCTCGGGACGCCCGGGGATGGCCGGCCGCCGGGCCGGATCGGGCCCTGCTCCCGGTTCGAGCGATAGATCGCCTCGATGACCGCCACCACCGCACGCCCGTCCTCGCCGCCCACGGCAGGGGCCCGGCCGTGCCGGATCGCCTGAAGAAAGTCCGCGATCTGCAAGGCGTGGTAGTGCGTGACCGGGTCGAGCCCGGCAAACCGGGCGCGATCCTCGGCCTGGAACTGCTCCAGCAGCCGCTCCTCGCCGGGGATCGTCCAGAGGTCGTTGAGCGGGGGCTCGGCAATGGTGCTCATGCCCGCGATGAACGTCGCGCCGCGGTCGGTCTCGACACCCACCGAACTGCCGTTCGACCCGTGAATATGAACCTTGGTATGAATGCCAGGACGCTGCGACAGGCTGGTCACAATCGAGCCCAGCCCGCCGCGCGCGAACCGCAGGATGGCCACCGCGGTGTCTTCCACCTCGACGTAGGGATGGTTCAGGTTCGCCCAGTAACCGCTCACCTCGGTCACATGGTCGTCCATCAGCCACAAGAGCAGGTCGATCATGTGGGGCGACTGGTTGATGAGCACGCCGCCACCTTCCGTATCCCAGCGGCCGCGCCATGGGTCGGACCGGTAATAGGCCTCATCGCGCCAGCTATACATCGTGAACCCGCCCAGCACGGGCCGGCCGATCTTGCCGGCAGCAATGGCGGCCTGCATCCTGCGGACCGGCTCATACCAGCGGCGCTGGCTGATGACCCCCAGCAAGACCCCGTTCTCCCGCGCCGCGGCGAGGATCGCGTCGCAATCGTCCAGGCTGGCCGCCAGCGGCTTCTCGACCAGGACGTGGGCCCCCGCACGCGCCGCCGCAACGGCCGGACCGGCGTGGGCCGGATGCGGCGTGCAGATGCAGACCGCCTCCACCGCGCTGGTGCGGATCATCTCCGGAACATCGGTGTACGGAGCGGCCTCATGACGTGCGGCGAAGGCCTCGGCCCTGCGCCGGTCGCTGTCGCAGACCGCCACGAACTCCGACTCGGGTAAGAGGCGCAGCGCCTCGGCCTGGGTCTGGCCGATCTTGCCGCAACCGATCACGGCGGTCCGCACGCGGTTCATACCGCCACCTTAGTCCGGAAAGTACTGCGCGCTCATGCGCCTCAGGAACGCCAGCGATTCGGCCATCTCGTCCATGCCGTTCATCCCGTCCTCGATGCTCACCCAGCCGCGGTACTTATGCTCTGCCAGGATGCGGAAGATGGCGTCATAATCGTTCAGTCCGCGTCCGGTCACGCCGTGCCGGAGGTTCGCCGAGTACCCCAGCGTGCCGTCGCTCTGGCGCAGGTCGTCGAGCGACGTGCCCTCGGCCAGGTAGCGGTCGCTGGCGTGCATGCTCACGACCCGATCGGCCACGGCCCGCAACAGCGCAACCGGGTCGTCGCCGGCCACGATGGCGTTTGACGGATCGTACTGCACGCCGAAGTGCGTCCGCTCGGGAATGGCCGCCAGCAGCTCCAGGAAGACGTCCTGCTTCTGGGCGAACTCGGGATACTTCCAGAAGCCGTCCTTGTAGTGGTTCTCCAGGCCCAGCACGATGTCCAGCTCACGCGCGGCGGGTAGCACGGCCGTGAGGCACTCGACCACCCAGGCCAGCCCTTGCTCGCGGCTGACCTCGGGATAGCGCTGGCCGGAGAGCACGCGGCATACCGAGCGCGGCCCGCCCAGCCGCCGGGTCGCGCGGATCAGCTCCACCTCGCGGTCGATGGCCCGCTTGCGGCCGTCGGCGCTGGGGTTCGTGAAATCGGGCGAGCAGCAGAGCATGGGCATCGCAAAGCCGGCTGCGTGAATCGCCTCGCCCACGCGGTCGATGTACGCGTCGTCCAGGCCCGTGAAGAAGCCGTCGTACATCTCCAGGCCGTCGGCGTCGAGCGCCCGGGCCATGTGGATCCAGTCGAAGACCGACATCGACCGCTCGCCGGCGATCTGGTCGATAAAGCACTTCGGAAAGGCAGCCAGCTTCAGCGGCATGGTGGGCCTCGTCTCGCACGGTTTCAGCGGCAGGCCTTGAGAAACGCCACCAGGTCGGCCAGCTCCTGCGCGCTGAGCTGCTGGTCCAGCCCGGCGGGCATGACCGAGACGCTGCTGGGGCGGATCTCCTCGATGTCAGCGCGGCGGATCCGTGCCTCCTGGTTGGCACCGGTCGCCAGCACGATCTCGTCGGAACTCTCGCTGCGCAGCAGGCCGTTGGTCACCTTTCCGTCCGCCGTGGCCACGAGCACCGGCTCGAAGCTGCGGATCAGGCTGGCGCTGGGATAGACGATGGCCTCCAGCAGGTCTCGCTCGGAGCGCACCTGGCCGACCTTCGTCAGATCGGGGCCCACGTTCCCGCCCCGGTAGCCAATGGCGTGGCACGTGAAGCAGGCGGCCTTCTCACTGTGGAAGACGAGCTGCCCGCGCCGGGCGTCACCGCCGACGATCCTCGTGACCAGCTCGTCGATCCGCGCCGTCTGGCGGGCGGCATCGGCATTGATCCGCGAGTACAGAGCCTGCGCGGCCGTCTGCACCGGCGCACCAAACTTCGCCAGGTGCTGCTTCAGCGCGTCGATCCGCAGGCTGGTCAGCGCCGGCGATGCACCCAGGCGCTCGACCAGTCTCCGGCCCAGGGCCTCGTCGCTGGATTGTTCGAACGCCGAGAGCAGGCGATCGGCCTCCAGCGGCCCGGCATGAGCGAGCACGTCGGCCAGGGCGTCGAGCTGTGCCCGGTCCAGCCGGGCGTGCGCCAGCACATCGGCGGCCGCGGAACGGGCGCTCGCCGGCTGCGCGGGGTCAAGCTGCCCCAGCAGGAACGAGAACAGGGAAGGATCGACCCGATCCAGGCCGCCGGGGACCGCAGCCAGCGCGGCCAGGCGGAAGCTCGCCGGTGCCTCGGCCCGGCGCGCCAGGGCGAGCAGACGCGGCTTGACCGCATTCGCGCTCTTCCCGGCCAGCGGCAAGGCACGCACCGCCGCAATGGCCTGTGCTTTGAGCTCGGCGTTGTCCCCGGCCAGCACCTGGGCGAGCCCTTCGACCCACGGCGCGGGCACGTTTTTCAGCCCGGAAGCCGTCATGGCCTTCAGGCTGCTGAGCTTGACCTCGACGGGCGCCCCTGCGTTGGCCAGCGGCCCGGCCAGGAGCGTCTGGATCTCGGACGCGGACGCAAACCGGGCGAGCTGCCGCTCGAGCTCGGCCCGGTCGCCGGCCGCCAGCGCGCCGTTGAACAACCGCTCGCGGAAGAATCCGGCCAGGGTGCCGGCCCACTCGGGATGACGGCCGACGATCCATGAGGCCGCCTCCTTCAGTTCCCGATCGGGACTCGACAGCAGTGCCGCGGTGGCTGCCGGGTCGAGGCGGCCGCCCTCCATCTGGTCGAGCGCGATCAGTGCCGCGCGGCGCGTGCGGAGGTTGCCGTTCTTGAGGCCCATCGCCGTGGCTGCCGGATCGCCGATCTCGATCAGGGCGTAGGTGAGCGAGTGCTCGAGCACGCGGTCGGGCGCGGAAAGCGCGGTCAGGGCGTTCAGCAGCCCGGGCACGGCGGAGCGGTCTGCGATACGCCCCAGCGCCTCGGCCGCGGCGCGGCGGTTCTGAAGCGAAGCATTGCTCAGGAGCCGCACCAGGGACGGCACGCTGCCGGCATCGCGCCGCAGGGCCCCGACATGACAGGCGGCCTGGCGGACGGTCTCGTCGGGATCGATCAGCCCTGCGGCGATGACCAGGTGCGCGGTCGGCCGGTCGATCCGCGCCGCGGTCCAGATCGCGTTCCTCCGCGCCGTGACCGATTGCTCCGCGGCGACCTGGCGGGCCAGAACGGCGATTGCCCCTTCACTGCGCCGGGCCAGGGTGGCCATGGCCCGATGCTGGACGGCCGGTCGCGGGTCATCGAGCAGGCGCGCCAGCTCGGGCGGGGTCATCGTGTTCCAGGACAGCTTGAGCCCGCGCGGGTCGTCGATGCGGGCGGCTCCCTGCTTGCGAATGCGGTACACGCCGCCCAGGACATCGGGCTTCTGAAGCTGCGAGCTCGGGCAGCAGAGCTTGTACCAGCCGCCGGTATCCACCACCACCAGGCTGCCGTCGGCGTCCTCGAGCACATCGGTGGGATGGAAATCGAGGTCCCGGCTGGTCACGAAGTCCTCGTCGGCCGCCGTGAACGAGGCACCGGCCGGCGTCAGCACATGCCGGCCCACCTTGTGCAGGTTGAAGTAGCAGGCAAACAGGTTGTCGCGGTATTCCGGGCCGAACGCCGCCGACTCGTAGCGCGTCAGGCCGCAGGGCGCGGCCGGGCCCATGTTCAGCAGCACGGGCATGACCTCGGGGCCGGTCCACTGGTGTGCCGGCTCGAAGATGGGCGCGTGCACCTTGCCGTAGATGCCGCCGTAGATGGCGTGGATGAGCCCGTCGCGCTTGCCGCCCCCGGGGTGCTGGAAGAAGGTGCAGGTGAGGATCCGTTCGCCACCCGGCGTGAAGGCGACGTCCACCGGGTTGTCCATCCCGCCCGTCATGACCGGCTCGATGTTCGAGCCGTCGGGCTTGCAGCGGAAGATGTGCGCCGCGCGGGTGACGAACGGCGGCTTGCCCGGGCGTTCGTAGGTCTGACGGCCGAACGCACCCTTGCACCAGTAGATCCAGCCGTCGGGCCCGAGATAGGGCCCGTGCAGGTCGTTGGCGCAGCCAGTGAGGGTCTTGCCCTGGAACCATTCGACGCGCTGGTCGGCCACGCCGTCGCCGTTGGTATCGGTGAGCTTCCAGATGCTCGGCGGCGCCGAGACGTAAAGCGAGCCATCGTGCCACATCGTGCCTTCGGGAAACATCATGTGATCGGCGAAGATGGTGCGGATCTCGTACGTGCCGTCGCCGTCTCGGTCCTCGAGCCGGAGGATCCGGTGCGGCCGTTCGGCAAGCTGCTTCTGGACGTTGTCGTTCGAGCCCGACGAATCGGCGACGTAGAGCCGGCCTTCCTCGTCGAAGTCTGCCGTGATCGGCCGATCCGCCAGCGGCGGCCCCGCCACCAGCTCCACCGTGAACCCCGCCGGCACCCTGAGCGTGCGCTCGCCCAGCTTGAACTCCCCCGCGCAGGCCGGCACAAGCGGCCACCCGAGCAGGATGGCTATCAGACCGCAAGCGGCAAGCCCCACAAACGGTTTGTGACTGGATGGCATGGGCATGGGCATGGCGTGGTTCCCAACAAGGACGCTGTGGACAGGACCCGTCCGGGTCGATCGCTCGAACAGGCTCCAGGCGCTGGCAGCGACCGTTCAAACGTGCAGTTGTATGCGACGCCAGCAAACCGAGTCAATCAGGCAAGGGTCGCATCTTGCAGCTTCATGCGGAACCGCAGACAGGACTTGCAAGCCGGGCTGGCGCCGGCCGGCACCGTGGAGAAGGGCTTTAATCAGTATCAACGGCTGTGAATGCGTACGCAGCGAATCTTCGTCATGATGGTCCCAAGCTCGTGATCCTGACCTGGACGGACCGGGGACGAGATCAAGGCTTCGCGCAGGTCTCGGCATCAGGAGCGTCCGCGGGAGCCTTCCAGGCGAGGGGCATGTGGGTTCGCCTTGTTTTTTCGCAAGGTTCCGATGGGCTCGTCGAGATTAGACAACGTTCTCAATTCTTAATCTTCTTTACATTCGAGGTTCACAGGGATCGAACGGGTCTCGCGTAGATTGTAGCGGCTTGCGGCAAGCTTCGGAGTTCCACGGGCGATTGGACGGCTTACCGCGAAGATCGAGAGACTCGAACACCAGGAGGATATCATGCGGAACATGCAGATGAACCTCGTGTGCGCGTTCGCGGTTGCGCTGATTGCCGGTTCGGTGCCGTCGCGTGCCGAGACCATCATCAGCAATCTCAGTGAGACCATGAACGGGCACAGCACGATCTATGCTGCCGGGCCGCCCCAGGAGTACGCCCAGGAGTTCATCACGGGGAACCAGGGCGTGGAGCTGGGGACCGTCGTCGCCCTGGTGGGCGATGCGACCGGGACGTTCACCGCCTCCGCGGAGCTGGTGGCAGACAACGGCGGCCAGCCGGGCAGCACCGTGCTGACCACCTTCACCATTCCCACGATTCCCACCGGATCGACGTATCACGACGAGGTCTTCATGCCCAGCTCGAACGTGCTGCTCAGTGCGAATACCAGCTACTGGTTCATCCTTTCGGCAAGCGGGACGGACACCTCCGCGTTCTTCCGATGGGGATATACCGATAGCACAAGCTACACGGGGTCGGGCTCGCTGAACATGATCGCGAGGAGCCAGAACAACGGGTCGAGCTGGACCACGTATCCACTCTCTTACGGGCCTGAAATCCTTCAAGTCAACTCGGCGGTCCCCGAGCCCTCCTCGGCGATTCTGATCGGCATGGGCGTGCCGGCCGCACTGTACTGGTTCGGCGCGAGGCGCAGGGCCAGCCGGGTCGGCCGGACGAGCCGGTGATCCCGGAACCAGCATGAACGGATCGCTCGCGGCCGGATCCCGCCCGGTCGCGGGCGTCCCACGGCTCGAACGGGCCGTTGGTAAATGGTAGCCGCCGGTCGTCACCATCTTGCTGATGGGTGCCCTCCACGTGGCAGGACGATGAGCGGGACTTGTAAGGTTCGGAGATGCACCAACACCCACATCGAGGAAGGCACCGGCGGGCAGTAGCGCGACTGATAACCGAGGCATTACGAGACAACACGTCCCAGTTGGCGGACCGGTTCCATGTCAACGATTTGCTTCACCAGGACCGGGACAGCACCAAATTCCTGAAAAGCTGCTGCGAGGGCGGAAGAGAGGTCGCGGTAGTATCCCAGGACCGATTTTCCCTTGATGACGACGAACTGGCCCTTGTGCTCGAGCAACTCGTCAAGGCGGTCACGATAGGTGATCAGTTCGGTAGCCAGTGGTGCCTGCTCACCGCCGGGCAGCCAGGACGGTTCAAAATCCCGCCAGTCAATGAAGCCCGGCACGGCCTGCCTGGCTGGGTCTAGCTTGTAGGTTTCGTACAAAGCGCGCGCATTCCTGGGCCGCGGCGCGATCGTCACGATCGAACCATCTTGTAGGGGAGCGGATCTCTCGGCCAGGACACCGTCAAGGATGACGGCCTTGTTCTTCGTCGTGACACCCGCCCTACCCAGAAGGTCGGCGAGGGTAGCGCCATCGGAAAGTTGATAGTCCTCAGCACCGACGCCGGGCCGGAGGAGATGAACCAGAATCTTCCCCGTCGATCTCTTTGGTTCGCTCATCGCAGCCTCCCCGCCTTGACGATTCGATCAATCTTGAATCTTAACAACAGGCGGTTGCATGAAGCGATCCCAGGCACGTAATGCCAGGCCTACGATCCGAAGGTGGGATTTGTGCTGGACCACGGAGAGATGAAGAAGGTCTCCCTGGCCTGCTTCCTGCTCTGGAGGCGATGGGACCAGGAGCCGCGCTGATTCAGAATCCGGCGGAGCTGACTTCGGTAACGAATGTGCGCTCTGAAGACGTCCGGCGCCTGCTCGCCGGGCACTGCCCCGTTTCACGCCGGGCCGAGTTATCCTAAAATGAATGCTCCCTGAATACGGCTTTTTCAAGGATCGGCATGCGATACAGGGATGCGGGCGCGAGCGTCCTGGAAGGCAGTCAGAGGTGCAGGGCAAGCCTGGACCGTGACCGGGCGCGGCACCATCGACGATTCCTCGACCCGGCGTGGAAGAGCCGCCCCGCTCCACGCCAGGCCGCCGGCCGCGATCGAGGATGCCCGAGCGCCAGGGTGGCTCGGTGTGGAGCGTTCCGGAGAACGGCAGCGGCATGAGCTCTTCTTTTCTCGAGGTTCCGTCTCCCGCGGCGAAGGGCACCGAGTCCGAGATTCTTCCCCTGCTCGATCCGCGGCAATCGGGCGTGATCCGGGCGGAGCTGCTCGGCATGGAAGGGTTGGAGAGCCAGGCGCGGAGGCTTGCCGCGGCATGCACGCTGGGAGCGCGGCAGCGGATCAACAGTCCCCTCCTGAAGCGCTTCCACGACAATCAGCGGCTGCTGTTGCAGGCGCGCCGCGAGATCTTCCAGCACGAGCGCATCGAGCTCCAGGGTATCGACGCCGAGTGGCTGGCGGACAATTTCCATATTGTCGACGACGTGCTTCGCGAGGTGCGCCAGGACCTGCCGCGGGGTTACGATGTGATCCTGCCCAAGCTGGGCGGCGCTCCGCTGGCCGGTTATCCGCGCGTGTACGCGCTGGCGGTCACCCTGATCGCGCACACCGACAGCGAGCTCGACGAGCCGCGGATCGGCCGGTTCGTCCAGGCGTTCCAGGAGAACGTCCCGCTCACGATCGGCGAGCTCTGGGCGTTGCCCACGATGTTTCGCCTGGTGCTGCTGGAGAACCTGCGCCGGCTCGCCGAGCAGATGCTGGGGCGCTGGCAGGAATGGGCGCGGGCCGACGCCTGGTTCCAGCAGGCGATGGCCGTTGTGGGCAGTGCCGGTGCCGGAGCTGAGCGAGCCGGTGCCGATGTCGATTCGGGGCTGCCGCCGGTCACCGCGCCGAGCGGTCCGTTCGTCGTGCGGTTGGTGCAACTGCTGCGCGACCAGGGCCCCACGGCTGTTCCCCTGCTCCGGCGGCTGGAAGCCGCGCTGGATGCACTGGGGCGAGATTCGGACGAGGTCCTGGGCGAGGAGCACCATCTCCAGGCCGTTAACCAGATCACTGTCGGCAACTGCGTGCTCAGCCTCCGCTTGCTCTCGGCGGTGGACTGGAACGCGTTCTTCGAGCGCACCAGCCTGGTGGAGACGATCCTCCGCGAAGACCCGTCGGGGATCTATCCGCTCCAGGACTTCGCCACCAGCGACCGCTACCGCAAGGTGGTGGAGAAGATCGCCCGGGGCTCGAAGGCCGACGAGCTGGCCGTGGCGCGGCGGGCCATCGAGCTGGCCCGCGCCGGCGGCGCGGTCTCGGCGGCACGAGGACATGTCGGCTACTACTTGGTCTCTCGCGGCGAGGCCGAGCTGCGCCAGGCCTTCGGCTACAGGCCCGACGGACAGGAGCGCCTGCTCGACTGGGTGCTGGCGCATCCCCGGACCGTCTACTTCGGCAAGATCGCCGGCCTGCTTGCGTTCCTGATCGGCGTCCTGCTGCTGCTGATTTCGAGCACCAGCCGTGCGCCGGGGTGGCTCGGGTTGACGGTCGCGGCACTGGCCGCCCTGCTGCCGGCCAGCGAGCTGGCCGTCGGGTTGGTGAACCACCTGATGACCCTGCTGTTGCCCCCCCGGGTCCTGGCGAAGCTCGAGCTGAAGGAGGGCGTGCCGCAAGAGTTCGCCACGTTCGTGGTGATGCCGTCGATGCTGGTGCGGCCGCGCAGCGCCGAGGTGCTCTGCGAGCGGATGGAGACCCACTACCTGGCCAATCCCGGGGCCAACCTCCGGTTCGCGCTCTTGACTGATTTCGCCGATGCGCCGCAGGAGGTAATGCCCGCGGACCAGGCACTGCTGGATGACGCCCTGGCGCGGGTGCGGGCACTCAACCAGCGCTATGCCCCGGATGCTCCCGACCTGTTCTTCCTGTTTCACCGGCGGCGCATGTGGAACGCGTCCGAGGGCTGCTGGATGGGCTGGGAACGGAAGCGCGGCAAGCTCTCCGAGTTCAACCGGCTGCTGCGAGGCGACCGCGGCACCACGTACATGCTCGCGAGCGCAGACCCCACGTCCGGCACGCGCACGCGGTTCGTGATCACGCTCGACGCCGACACGCAGATGCCCCGCGACACGGTGCGCCGGCTCATCGGCTCGCTGGCCCACCCGCTCAACCAGCCCCGCTTCGACCCGGGATCGGGCCGCGTGCTCGAGGGCTACGGCGTGCTCCAGCCGCGGGTGAGCTTCCATCTCACGGCCGCCACGCACTCGCACTTCGCGGCGCTGCTGGCGGCGTCGGGAGGCATCGACCCGTACTCCTCGGCCGCGTCTGACACCTACATGGACCTTTTCGGCCTGGGGAGCTTCATAGGCAAGGGGATCTACGACGTCGACGCGTTCGAGGCCGCCACGGGTGGTACGTTCCCTGAGAATCATATCCTGAGTCATGACCTGGTGGAGGGGAACTACGCGCGCTGCGGCCTGCTCAGCGATACGGAGCTGTTCGACGATTTCCCGGCCCGCTACCACGCCCATGCGCAGGGAGCACCGCTGGGTGCGGGGCGACTGGCAGCTTCTGCCATGGCTGGGCCGGCGCGTGCCTGCTCCCGAAGGCACGCGCGCCAACCCGCTGCCAGTCATCGAGCGCTGGAAGCTGCTGGACAATCTGCGTCGCAGCCTGGTTCCCCCCGCGCTGCTGGCGATGCTGGTGCTGGGCTGGACGGTGCTGCCGGGCTCTCCCTGGCTCTGGACATTCCTGGCTCTGGGCGTGCTGGTTCTCCCCGTGGTGAAGTGGGCGATCGGCGCCGCGCTGGGCTGTGCGCGCACGGCTTCCATGGCGGGCCTGACGGCCTGGCGGCAGCATGTTCCGCACATCGCCGGGCAGTGCCTGCTGGCGATCGTGCTGCTTGCCGACCAGGCGCGCATCATGTGCGACGCCGTGGCGCGCACGTTGATCCGGCTGCTGTTCACCCGGCGCAGGCTGCTGGAGTGGGAGACGGCGGCGTCCACCGAGCAGCGCCTGGGGTCAGGGCTGCGGGATTTCCTCTCGGGCATGTGGGGAACGCTGGCGATGGCCGCGGTGTGCGCGCTGCTGGTGACGCTGGTGCGGCCGCGGGCCCTCTGGGCGGCGAGCCCGTTCCTGGCCGCATGGCTGCTTTCTCCCCTCGCCGCCTTCCTGGTGAGCCGCCCGAAGAAGCCGCGCGATCAAGCGCTCGGGACCGCCGAGCGAAGGGCGTTGCGACGGATCACGCGCAAGACCTGGCATTTCTTCGAGACTTTCGTGGGCGACGGCGATCACTGGCTGCCGCCTGACAATTACCAGGAGGTCCCCGACGGCCGCATCGCGCATCGCACCTCTCCCACGAACCAGGGAATGCTGCTGCTCTCCACCCTGGCGGCCCACGACCTGGGCTATCTGAGCACGGGCAGGCTGGCGGAGCGTCTCGAGAAGACCTTCGACGCGTTCGACCGCATGGACAAGAAGTGGGGGCAGTTCTACAACTGGTATGATACGCGCACGCTCCAGATGCTTCCCCCCGCCTACATCTCGACCGTCGACAGCGGCAACCTGCTGGGCTGCTTGCTGGCATTACGGCAAGGCCTGTTCGAGAAGCTGGGGGAACCACTCTTCGGCCCTGCCACGGCCGCGGGACTGGCCGATACCTTCGGGCTGGTGGGCGCTTCCTGGCGGCGCGACGCGGCGCGGCTGGAACGCCTGCTCGAGGAGCACCCCGCCGACTTGCCGGCCTGGGATGAATGGCTCGCCCGGGTGGAGCGTGATGCCGAGGAGCTGCGGGGGCGAATCGTCTCGGCTGCCGGCCGCGGTGACGATGCCCGGGAGGCGCAGGACTGGGCCGAGGCGCTGCTGGCCCAGGTGCAGGAACGCCGCGCCGAGCTGGCCGAGCTGGCGCCCTGGCTGGCGCTGGAGCGCGCGCCAGGCGGAGACGCGGACAGAATCCTCTCCGCTCACGGTCTGCTGGCCTTACCAGCCAGCCTGGACGACCTGGCCCGGCGCGCGCAGGCGGTGCTGGCCGAGCTTGCGGGCGGGCCGACGGGCAACGGCGATCGCCAGCCGGCACCAGGCCTGGTCACGGCCCTGCGCCGGCACCGCGGGGCTGCTCCGCGAACGGCTGCTTCACCTGGCCGGCCGGGCCGAGGCGATCGCCTCAGCGATGGACTTCCGCCCGCTCTACAAGTCAGAGCGGCATCTCTACGCGATCGGGCTGAACCTGAGCCACGGGAACGTCGACGGCGCCTGCTACGACTTGCTGGCTTCCGAGTCGTGCCTGACCAGCTATCTGAACGTCGCCCGGGGCGACGCTCCGCGCCGTCACTGGTTCCAGCTTGGCCGGCCGTACATCCACGCGGCCGGGCGGATCGGCCTGATCTCGTGGGGCGGCACCATGTTCGAGTACCTCATGCCGCGGCTGCTGCTGCGCAGCCTGCCGGGCACGCTTCTGGCCGAGGCGAGCCGGACCGCCGTCGCCCGCCAGATCGAGTACGGCCACCAGCTCGGCCTTCCCTGGGGAGTCTCCGAATCGGCCTACAGCAGCCAGTTCCTGGAAGGCGATTACCGCTACCAGTCGTTCGGCGTGCCGGGCCTGGGACTGAAGCGCGGGCTGGAAATCGACCGGGTGGTCGCCCCGTACGCCACCGCCATGGCCGCGATGGTTGCCCCGGGCGAGGCCCTGGCGAACCTCCGAAGACTGGCCGCCGAGGGCGCCGAGGGAAGGTACGGGTTCTATGAGGCCGTCGACTACACGCCCGACCGCTTGCCCCAGGGCCAGCGGCATGTCGTGGTGAAGTCGTACATGGCGCACCACCAGGGGATGAGCCTGGTGGCACTGGCCAACGTCCTGCTCGACGATCCGATGCCGCGACGTTTCCACGCCGAGCCCATGGTCCGCGCCGCCGAGCTGCTCTTGCAAGAGCGCATTCCGGCCGACTCGCCGATCATCGAGGCGGCCCCGGCACGGCTGGACCTGGCACGGCCCGCGGATGCGGGTGCGGGTTCGCCCCTGAGCCGGCGGCTCACCACTCCGGCCACCGCCGCTCCACGCACGCACCTGCTTTCCAACAGGCGCTATCACGTGATGGTCACGAACTCGGGCTCCGGATTCAGCCGGTGCCAGGGCCTGGACGTGACGCGCTGGCGCGAGGACGCGATCTCCGAAGGCTGGGGACACTTCTGCTACGTGCGCGACGTGCTGACCGGGCAGGTCTGGTCGGCCGGCTACCAGCCGGTCTGCCGGCCCCCAGAGGATTACGAGGTGGTCTTCTCGGCGGACAAGGCGCTGCTGCGGCGCCGCGATGGCGACGTCGAGACCGTGCTCGAGATCGTTGTCTCGCCCGAACAGCTTGCGGAGGTCCGCCGCATCACTCTCACCAACCACGGCAGCCAGCCGCGCGAGCTGGAGCTGACCAGCTACGTTGAGCCGGTGATCAACTTCCACGGCGCCGACCTGGCGCACCCGGCGTTCGGCAAGCTGTTTCTGGAGACCGAGCACCTCGCCGGATGCGATGCGCTGCTGTGCCGGAGGCGACCCCGATCGGCGCAGGAGCGGCCGATCTGGGCCGTGCACGTGCTGGCCGTGGACCGCTCGGCCCCGGGCTGCACGGTCGTCGGGCCGTTGCAGTACGAGACCGACCGCGCGCAGTTCGTGGGCCGGGGTAGGACCCTGGCGGATCCGGCGGCCCTGGGCCCGCACACCCCCCTGTCGGGGACCGTCGGGCCGGTGCTGGATCCTGTCCTCAGCCTGCGGCGGAGGTTTCGCCTCGAGCCGGGCGGGTCGGCCGTGGCCGGGTTCACGCTGGCGGTGGCCGAATCGCGAGACGAGGCCCTGGCCCTGGCGGACGCCTATCATGGCTCCAGCGCGGTGGCCCGCGCGTTCGAGCTGGCCTGGGCGCGCAGCCAGGTGGAGCATGGCCATCGCGGCGCTGTGCCCGAGGACCACCTGTACCAGCGGCTGGGGTCGCACCTGCTGTTCGCGGGCTCGGCCCTGAGGGTGCACTCGCAGACCCTGGCCGCCAACCGCCTGGGCCAGGCGGCGCTGGGCCGGCATGGCCTGGCGGGCGACCGGGCCATCCTGCTGGTCCAGGTTGCCGAGGCCGCGGAGTTCCCGCTCGTGCGGCAACTCATGGCCGCACGCGAGTTTCTGCGGCAGAGGGGCGTGGAGATCGACCTGGTGGTCCTGGTTCAGGAGGATCCGGGCAGCAGCGAGGGCCTGGCCCAGCAGGTTGCGGGCATGGTCCGCGACGCCGGTCTGGGAGATTGGCTGGGCCGGCCCGGCGGCGTGTACGTGATCTCCCGGGCCAGCATCAGCGAGGACGAGGTCCTGCTGCTGGAGGCCGCGGCACGCGCCGTGCTGGATGGAGCGCGCGGCACCCTGGCCGGCCAGCTCGACCGCATTGAATGGGCCCGGGCGCATCCCGAACCGTTGCTTCCCAGCCGGCCGCCCCAGCACTGGGAAGATGTGCCAGTGGGGCTGCCCGCCGGCTTGCAGTTCTTCAACGGCCTGGGCGGCTTCTCGGCCGACGGCCGCGAGTACTGCGTGCTGATCACGGTCCAGGACGCCGCGTCGGGCCGTCAGAACGGGCCGCTCGCCGCCGTTCCGTTCACTCCGCATCCGGCCTTGCCTCCCCTGCCCTGGAGCAACGTGATCGCCAACCCCGGGTTCGGCTGCATCATCACCGAGAGCGGATCGGGCTACACCTGGGCCGGCAACAGCCAGACCAACCGGCTCACGCCCTGGAGCAACGATCCGGTCATGGACCCGGCCCGCGAAGTGATTTACCTGCGCGACGAGGCCACCGGCCAGACCTGGTGCCCCACCCCTTTGCCGGTTCCCGCACCCCAGCCGACCCTGGTCCGCCACGGCCAGGGATACACCGTCTTCCAGCGCGCGTCGCACGGCCTGGAGCACGAGCTGACGCTGCTGGTCGCGCTCGACGACCCGATCAAGCTCCTCAACCTGCGGGTGCGCAACGCCGGCAGCGAGCCACGTTCGTTGTCGGCGACTTACTACGCCGAGTGGGTCCTGGGGACAACGCGCGACGCCGGCGCGATGCACGTGGTGAGCGAGGTCGACCCGGACACCGAGGCGCTGCTGGCCCGCAACACCTTCCGTTCCGACTTCGCCGACCGCTTGGCCTTTGCACATGTGAACCGGCATCCCAGGACCCTCACCGCCGACCGCGTGGAATTCCTGGGCCGCCACGGCTCGGTGGCCGCACCAGCCGCCCTGCACGCGCTCGCGCTTTCCGGCCGCACGGGTGCTGGTTTTGATCCCTGCGCGGCCATCCAGACGAAGTTCGAGCTCGCTCCCGGAGAATCGGCGGAGATCCTCTTCCTGCTGGGTGAGGCGGAGAGCCTGAGCGCCGCACGCGAGCTGATCCGCCGGTATCGGCAGCCTGATTCCGCGGCGCAGGCTCTCGGTGCGGTGAAGAACCGGTGGGAGCAGATCCTTGGCGCGGTACAGACGGTCACGCCCGAGCCGTCGTTCGACCTGCTCATGAACGGCTGGCTACTGTACCAGGTGGCAAGCTGCCGGGTCTGGGCCCGGTCGGCGTTTTACCAGTCCGGTGGCGCGTTCGGATACCGCGACCAGTTGCAGGATGTGCTCGCACTCTTGCACGCAGCGCCGGAGGCGGCGCGGGCTCACATCCTGCTCGCGGCCTCCCGGCAGTTCGTCGAGGGCGACGTGCAGCACTGGTGGCACCCGCCGGCGGGGCGGGGCGTGCGCACGCGGATCTCGGACGATCTGCTCTGGCTACCCTACGTGACGGAACGGTATGTGCGAGCCACGGGCGATGCGGCGATCCTCGACGAGAGTGTCTCGTACCTGAAGGCACCCGCCCTGGAAAGCGGCCAGGAGGACGACCTGCGCGTGCCCTCCAGTGCCGAGAAGCCCGGCTCGCTCTACGAGCACTGCACCCGGGCCATCGAGCGCGGGCTGCGGCTGGGACCACGCGGCCTTCCGCTCATCGGGACCGGAGACTGGAACGACGGGATGAACCGCGTCGGCGTGGAAGGGAGGGGCGAAAGCATCTGGCTGGCCTGGTTCCTGATCGATTGCCTGCGCTCATTTGCCGGCATCGCCGCCAGCCGCGACGATCAGCCCCGCGTCTCCCGCTACCGGCAGCAGGCCGACGCGCTCGGTGCGGCCGTCGAGCGGCACGGCTGGGATGGCGGCTGGTACCGCCGCGCGTACTTCGACGACGGCACCCCGCTGGGCTCGGCTCAGAATCGCGAATGTAAGATCGACTCGATCGCCCAGTCCTGGGCCGTGATCTCCAGGGCCGGCGACCCGGCGCGGGCGCGGCAGGCCATGGACGCGATCCTGCGCCACCTGGTCCGCCCTCAGGAGGGGGTGATCCTGCTGCTCACGCCGCCCTTCGACGATGCCCCGATGGACCCTGGCTACATCAAGGGCTATCTCCCGGGAGTCCGGGAGAACGGCGCCCAGTACACACATGCAGCCACCTGGGTGGTCCAGGCGGCCGCCCTGCTAGGTGACGGTCAGCGCGCGTTCGAGCTGTTCCAGATTCTCAACCCGATCCGGCATGCCGCCGATCCGGCCACCCGCGATCGCTACAAGCTGGAGCCGTATGTCCTGGCTGGCGATGTGTTCAGCCAGCCACCGCTGGCTGGCCGGGGAGGCTGGTCGTGGTACACCGGCTCGGCGGCCTGGCTCTATCGCGTGGGGCTGGAGTCCATCCTCGGCCTGCGTAGAGAAGGCAACCAGCTCACACTGGACCCGTGCATTCCGCCTGAGTGGAAGACGTTCACCGTGAGATACAGGTTCGGCTCGGCCAGTTATCGCATCACCGTGGAGAACCCGCACGGCAAGCAACGTGGAATTCATGCCATCGAGATCGATGGTGGCAGACTGGAAGGCCCGTCCATCCCGCTGGCCGATGATGGCCGCACTCATGACGTCCGGGCATTCATTGAAAATTCATGATCCGATCAATGATGCGCCGTGCGCCGAGCGTCTCTACCGGTCAGCGCGGCGGTGCGGCCTGGCAAAGCTGATCAGCGGGCTCGAAGCAACCCCCTCATCTGGAGATGGCTGACCGGAAGAGAGGCGTTCTTCAGCATGCGGGTGAGTTTGCTCTCGACGACCTGTGCGGGACGCAGGTGGGCCCGTTCATCGACGATGAGCGCCTCGTCTCGAGTGCCCAGAAGCGGCTGCTCTACAGCCTCGAAACGTGTCCGCGGACGGACCTGACGTGCATCGACCGACCCGGCGCCCCCGCTGACAGAGAACCTCTCAGTGCGGGAGACAACACGCTGTCGCTCTGATTCATGGACCTGAATCCTTCCTCGATTGCCTGTTCAAAACCGGGCTGATGTGTTGCAAGAGTTGGGCCGAACGGGAAGAGTTTTAACGAGCTCTATTTCGATACCGTTTCAAACACGGGTGCATGTGTGATGGGCCATTCGTTTGTGCCGGCGTGCCGACTGGTGTCGGACCCGCCGTTCTTCCTCACACAATGAATACGCGATTCCGCGCGGATTCGTGGGAGAAGAAAAAAAGAAAGTCCCCACAAAAAAGCGGCCGGCCTGGAGAAAACGAAGGGTGGCTTATACGATTCTAGAATCTGTCTGGTTTCCACGAAATGGGAGAACCCGCAAGTCGCGCAGGTCGCTGCACGCCGGTTTCGCCGGCAGCGGGTCCGACGGCCGGACAACGCCGAGCGAGGTTGGCTCGATTGCTGGAAGGGGAACTGCATGGCTGGCAGCAAGACCGGCGGACTCAGGGGCATCTGGCGCGAACTCCGGCAGATCGGCCGGCGCGGGCGTCAGGTCTGGCAGCTCGTTCCCTGGCGGCACCGCTGGGCCCTGTGCGGCGCCCTGGTGATCGTCCTGCTTGCAAGCGTGGGCAATACGGCGGTCGCCGTGCTCATGGGCAGGCTGGTGGACGCGGTCAGTCCCGAGAAAACGCAGGGACTTTCCCGTGCCAACATCCTCCGCGGCGCCGCGGTCTACCTCGGGCTTCTCGCGCTGGCCTACCTCACGCGTGAGTCCATGAACGTGCTGCGCCGATATCTCGTGGAAAACACCTGCACGCGCATCAATAAAGACATGTGCGTTCGCCTGGTCGCCCACCTCATGAAGGTGGACCTGTCCATCCTGGCCCAGGATCAGGTCGGGGCGCTGTACGGCCGGATCACCCGCAGCGCGGAGGGGTTTGTCCGGTTCCTGCGGATCAGCTTCCTCGACTTCGTCCCCGCGCTGTTCACCGGCAGCCTCGCCCTGCTGGCGGCATTGTCCATGCGGCCCATCATCGCACTGGTGATGGTCGGGGTGGTGCCGATCTCGCTCGGGCTCACCGTCTGGCAACTCATTACCCAGAAGGGGATCCGGATCGACCTGATGCGTACCCGCGAGGTGATGGACGGCACCGTCGTCGAGCTCCTTTCCGGAATCGATTACGTTCGCGCATCGCACACCGACCGCCAGGAAATCCGCCGCGTCGCCCGCACGGCCGAGCGGCAGCGCTCCAGGGAAATCCGCCACCACTTCGAGATGTCGCTCTTCGGTTGCGGCAAGGCGCTCAACGAGGGCTTCTTCCATATCCTCGTCCTGGCCGTGGCCGTGACCATGTACGTGAACGGGCATATCAAGATCGGCGACATCCTCGCCTTCTCGGTCCTCTACCTCAACGTCATGTGCCCGCTCAACGAGGTGCACCGCTTCATCGACGAGGCGCATGAGGCCAGTTTGCGCGTGGGCGACCTCATCAAGCTGCTGCGCGAGCCCGTCGACCGCTCGTTCAAGCCGGTCGAGGTCCGCGAACCCGAACTCACGGTCGGAGCGCCCATCCTGGTCGCCCAGAACCTCTCCGTAATCTATCCCGGCGGCGCCCCCGAGAAAAAGAGCCCCGCGCTCAAGGGGGTCGACCTGGTCATCCGCCATGGCGAGACGATCGGCGTGGCCGGCCGATCGGGCTGCGGCAAGACCACCTGGCTGCGCACCATGCTGCGGCTGGTTCATCCCACGGGAGGAGCGGCCTTCCTCGGCGGCGTCCCGATCGAGTCGATCTCGCGCGAGGCGATCGGCCGGCTCATCGGCTACGTCGGCCAGAACCCGTTCGTTTTCTCGGGCTCGATCGCGGCCAACATTGGCTATGGCACGGCAAGCGCCACGCCCGAGCAGATTCGCCACGCCGCCGAACTGGCATGCATCCATGATGAAATCCTGAACATGCCCGGTGGGTACAAGGCCCGGGTCGCCGAGCGTGGGCAGAATCTCTCCGGCGGCCAGCGGCAACGGCTCGCGCTGGCGCGGATCTTCCTCAAGAACCCGCCAATCCTCATCCTGGACGAAGGAACCTCGGCGCTGGACAACATCAGCGAGAAGCGCATCCAGCAGGCAATCAACGCCGCCCGGCGCGAACGAACGGTGATCCTCGTCGCCCACCGCCTGACCACCCTGCTTGATACCGACCGCATCCTCGTCTTCGACGACGGCCGGATTGTCGAGACCGGCACATACACGGAGCTGCTGCACCGCAACGGCGCCTTCGCCGAGCTGGTTCGCTCGGCGCACGGCGACCTGCTCGACGAGCCGGTCAGCGAGGAAGAAGAACAGGCGATCCCCCAGGAAGTCCAGGGAATCGCCTGAGTCTCAGTAGTCGGCAGGCGAAGATATCCCTCCGCCGGGCTCACTTCTTGCTCTTGAGCTGCTGGTTCAGCTCATCGACGGCGGCGTGCAGCTCCTTGATCGCCGCGCTCATGGCGTCGAGCCGCCTGGTCAGCTCGTCGGCCTGCCGGTCTGGTGGTGTGCCATTGAGGGATCGAACACCCTGCAACTGAAGATCTCTCACCCACGGACTATCGTTCGCCCACTGCACCGTTGCGTTGAGGGGAGTGTTGGGGACCATGACGGCGGGGTGGTTGACGACGAACACGTTCTCGTTGGTAAACCGCACCGAGAGATGATGGGAGTCCTGCCGGTGCTCCGGCGTCACATCGATCGACTTGCGCTCGCCTTCCCTCAGGAGCTTGACGGTCATGGGCTTTTCACCGCTCGATTGAACCAGCTTGACGAGGTCCGCCGGTTCAACCAGGTTCGAGTCGTTCATCGAGAGCAGGATGTCGTTGGCCTTGAGCCCCGCCCTGGCCGCGGGTCCGCCGTCGACGACATTCGTGACCACAAGCCCTTGCCCGCCGCCGATCTGAAGCTGGTCGCGCAGGACCGCCGTGATGGGGGTCACCGAGATGCCGATCCAGAAATCCGGAGGAGCGGGCTGCACTGGTCCCAGAGTGACCCTGATCCTGGGCTGAACCTGGAGGGTTTTCTTCTTGCCCTGATGGAGCAGCACGAGCGAGAGCGGCTTGTCTCCCGCCGCTTTCAGGTGAGCCTCCATGTCCTCGTACTTGCCCAGAGGAGTATCGCCGAGAGTGAGCAGGATGTCGTTTTCCTGGATTCCGGCCTGCGCGGCCGGACTGTTCTGCGCCACGGAGGTCACGATCAAGCCCTGATCCCTGGGCAGCTTGAGCTGATTCCGGCTGGCCTCGTCCACGGGTGCCAGGGTCAGGCCCGATCCCTGATCGCCATTGCCTGTGATCCAGTATGAGAGATTGGGATTGGACCACTGGTCGGAAGGCTGGGGGGTCAGTGGGGTGATATTCACGTCAGGGTAGAAGGCAGTGAAATAGGAGGCGTTGCGAGGAATCGTATTCTGCACGTCGACCCTGATGTTTCCGTTCGTACTCGGCTTTGCGGTCTGGGCGTGTGCCAGGCCCCCCAGAGCCAGGACGAGCGCACCCGCGGAAATTGTCGTGAGACGCATCTTCGTGTTCCTCCTGAAAGGTAAAGTCGAAAGGACATCGGACTCAGAAGCAAAACGGGAAACTCCGGCCAGACGTCGTGCGCGGGGAGCGCAGTGACCGTTGACCGCTGCGGATTCCAGTTCTTACAGGGAAACCTGACCGACATAGCGAACCCGAACGCGATCGACGGGCACGGCGGCACGGCGGCCGTCCGCCAGGGGAACCGTCACCAGTCGGCGTTGCTGGTCGAGCTCGTAACCCTGGCGTCGTAAAAGGGCTTGCTCCTGCTCCGAGACCGGCGGCGGTTGTTCCATGAGCCAGAGCGGGTTGATCCCCGGACCGGCGAGGATCGGCACCTCGGCAATCGTGCCGTCGCGGCCGCCGAAGCGCAACCGGGCCACCTCGCGGACCGTCGGCAGGCGCTCGGTGGGCAGGCCAGCGATCGAGCCCGGCCGGAGCGGCTCTGTCGGTGCGTCGGCCGGAGTGATCCTGGCTGGGGCACGCTCGTCCGTTTTCACCTGCTCCTGAGGGGCAGGTGCGACCGTGTGACGGGCAGCTCCCTCATCACGGACTGCGTGCCCCAGCCAGCCCGCGGAGAAGGCCGCCAGGGCCATGCCCGCTGCCAGGGCCGGGCCGATCCAGCGCCGGGGTGATCGGGAGGCAGGCAAAGCAGCCGGCACGACGCGACCGGGCCATGATTCCTTGCCGGTCCACGTGGCGGATTCTTCCGGGGCAGCCGGCACGGTTCCGTCCCAGGGACGCAAGGCCTCGGTCCAGCACTGGGCCTCCAGGAACGCTAGCGCGCACCGTCGCCAGCCGTCGGGCCGAGCATCCAGCCGCTGGATGGCCGCGCAGCTCGGCCGGCGGGAGCGCTCCATCCACCACGCGGTCGATCAGGAGGCTCGTGGTCTGCTCTTCATTCGGTTCATGGTCGGACATCGTCGAAGCCCTTCTCCGCATTGGCAAACTCGGACGTCAGCCGGGCCAGCTCGGCACGCAGCCGGCCGCGGGCGCGATGCAGTCTTGCCTCAATGGCCACGGTCTTCACGCCCAGCCGCTCGGCCAGTTCGCGCGCGCTCCAGCCCTCGGCGTACTTGAGCAGAAGCAGGTCCGCATCGCGGGGCGGCAGCCGGTGCAGGGCCTGCTGCACCAGGGTGCGCCGCTCGTCGTGCACCAGCCAGCTCAGGGGCGACACGCCCGCATCCTCGCTGCTGGCGGCCTGGCTGATCGCGTAACGGCCAACCAAAGCGCGGTGGCGTCCTGCCCTGCGGCGATACATGAGGGCTTGCCGCACGGCCAGGCGGTAGAGCCAGCCGACCAGACGGGCCGGGTCGAGCAAGGGCGCGCGCTGGGCCACGGCCGCCAGCGCCACATCCTGCATGACCTCGTCCACCGCCTGGCTTTCCTGCACTCGCGCCAGCACCACGCGCCGCAGCCAGCGCTCATGCGTTGCCAGGATCGCCGTCCAGTCCAGCAAGGCTGGGCCAGCCGGTGAGCCGGCCGCGACGGCGTCTCCGGCACATCCCATCACAGGCTCTGGCTCTGGCGCGTTCATGGTTTGCCAGTATAGTTGCCGCAGCCGCGCGTTTCCTTGCGGGGAAATCCACGCCGGGCGCCCAGGGCCGTTTCGTTCTCCCATCGGCTTCACCGGTCGCTGTGGGCGAATCTTCTCGCCGAATCCGGGGATGGCGGGAGCCGGCTCCGGTGCATCCCCCACGGGCAAGGTGAGGACAACACCAGCTCGACGAGCTCCAACCGGTGATTCCCTTGCTGCTGGTGGGGAACTGTGGACCGTCCCACACTTGTAAGGTGCGTTCAGCGCAGCGACGACGCACCAATCCACGAACGGCGCGGGGATGGCTTTCTGATGGCTCACCGCAAGGACCCCCGACCTTCGCTCTCCCGAAACACTCTTGATTGTGCCACCTTGATGCCTGATACCTTGAAAACCCGCACCCCGTCCGTGGGACTGCGAAACGTCTCGTATCGGAACCAGGCGGTGCGTACCGCTGTCACAGCGCTGGATCCGTCGTTTTCAGGAAAAGCATGGGGTGTCGCCTTATTTCCTTGACCGGCGACGCTGCCAGATTTACCTTCAGCGCCTGTCTCCAAGACGCATCTGCTGATTTGAACTCTGAGATACGTCCGCTCATGGTTGCTCGCGCGGTGATGGATCCCCACTCGGGCGAGTGCCTGACAAAGACGCAAGAATATACAAAATTTATATATATAATATATTAATATTAAAAGTTATAAAATAACCCACGATACGGTCTGAGGAGCTAAACAAGTCCTATTCAGTGACGTCTCTTGTCTCCAGCCCCTATTTCCTCGCCGCGCCTTTTTCCTCGCGGATCACGAGGCTGACCGTGTCCATTCAACTCGGCATACCCTGGAATAAAGCATCCTGTCATGCCCACTCCTGAAGGCCCCAGCTCTGACGCGATTCCATCAGGCGTTTACGAGCGGGTTGTCGATCGAGGCATCGATAGGCTGTTGCGAGCGCTTCCGGAAAATGCGCATGCTGCCGAGGTTCTGCCGCTCGATGTCAGTGAAAGCCATGCTGTCCTTGCCGATCATCTCAGGCGGGTCGTTCGCGAGGCCCTCGGGGCTGTTCCAACCGACCAGCGACTCCATCACCAGGTCGCTCTGTGCAATCAGATTCTGGCGCTGCTTGGCGACCAGGGCGAGGATGATCACATCCTCGCCGAGCCGGCTCGCCGGCTGCTGGGGGTTTGGCCCAACGACAGCTCGGCCGTTCGGCCTGACCGTCCCGACACGCCACTGGGACTGGGGTGCCTGCTGGCTGGCACACGACTCGATCCCAGCCTGGTTTCACAACTCCGCAAGGAAATGGCTTCGACGGATCGGGTCGATATCCTCTGCTCGTTCATCAAGTGGAGCGGTATCCGGATTCTCGCCGATGACCTTCGTGCGTTCACCGCTCGATCCGCTTGCCGGCTCAGGGTCCTGACGACCAGCTACCTGGGCGCGACGGATCTCAAGGCGGTTGACCTGCTCTCTACGTTGCCGAACACGGAAGTGCGGGTTTCTTACGACACTCACCGCACGCGGCTTCATGCCAAGGCTTACCTGTTTCACCGCGATAGCGTGTTTGGCACAGCCTATATCGGGTCGGCGAACCTTTCCCGGCCCGCGCTCACGGAGGGGCTGGAGTGGACAGTCAAGGTCAGCCAGTACGAGTCGCCCGCGCTCTGGGATCGTGTTGCCGGTACTTTCGAGACGTACTGGCAAGACGGCGAGTTCGAGCCCTACAGCTCACTGGACCGGGAACGGCTTGCGATCGCCCTGGAGTCGGAGCGCCATGGAGATGCGGAACCAGGCGGCGACGCCTTCTTCTTTGACCTCCGTCCTCACGAATTCCAGCGCGAGATTCTCGAGCGGCTGGACGCGGAACGGGTCCTGCAAGGTCGCAACCGGCACCTGGTTGTCGCGGCGACCGGAACGGGCAAGACCATCATCGCGGCATTCGATTATCGCAACTGGTGCCGGACGATCGAGGTGGAGGCCGCAGCCGCGGAACGGCCACGGCTACTTTTCGTCGCGCATCGCGAGGAGTTGCTCTCGCAGGCTCTGACCACTTTTCGGGCGGTGCTGCGCGATCCCAATTTCGGTGACCTGCTCGTCGGCGGCCGTACTCCCGAGCAATCGGATCACCTCTTTGTCTCGATCCAGAGCTACAACAGCCGGTCGCTTCATGAGCAGCCGGCCGACCGCTACGATTACATCGTCGTGGACGAGTTTCACCATGCCGCGGCGCCAAGCTACGAGCGGCTCCTCGATCACGTCAGGCCCAGGGTTCTCCTGGGGCTGACGGCGACGCCGGAACGGTCGGACGGGCTGGACGTCCTGCGGCATTTTGGCGGCCACTTCAGTGCCCAGATCCGTCTGCCGGACGCGATCAATCGCAAGTTCCTCTCGCCGTTCCAGTATTTCGCGGTGACCGACGTGGTGGATCTTCAGGGTCTGCAATGGCAGCGCGGCGGGTATCGGCTCGATCAGCTCGACGAGCTTTACACCGGAAACGATGTGCGAGCGGGCCTGATCGTGGAAAAGGTACGGTCCATCCTGCTCGATCCGCGGCGGGCGCACGGGCTGGGATTCTGCGTGAGCATTGCCCACGCCCGCTACATGGCGGTCCAGTTCCGGCGCAACGGCATCGCCGCCGAGAGCCTGTCGGCCGAGAGCCCGCGCAACGAACGTCTCGAAGTCCAGAATCGCTTGCGGAACCGGGAGATCAACTTCCTGTTTGTCGTCGATCTGTACAACGAAGGCATCGACATCCCCGAGATCGACACCGTCCTGTTCCTGCGACCCACCGAAAGCTTGACGGTCTTCTTGCAGCAACTGGGTCGCGGCCTTCGTCTCTTCGAGGAGAAGGAATGCCTCACGGTGCTCGACTTCGTCGGGCAGGCGCATCGCAGTTTTCGGTTCGATCTCCGCTACCGTGCCCTGTTGACGGATCCATCGATCTCCCTGGAGGAGCAGGTTGAGAAGGGCTTCTCGCACTTGCCGGCGGGGTGCACGATCCTCATGGAGCGCGTCGCACGCCAGTCTATCCTGGAGAACATCCGCCAGTCCCTGCGCCAGACGCGAAACACCCTGATCCGCGATCTGGGAGAACTGGCTGCCGAGCAGGGTGGGCGTCCCACGCTGGGCGAGTTCTTCGATCGGACCAGCACGGATCTGGACGACCTGTACCGCAGAAACATGAGCTACGCCCGCCTCTGTGTGGAAGCGAGGCTCGCCCCTGATTTCGCAGAGCCCGACGAGCCGCAGCTCACCCGGGGATTCCGTCGGCTTTCGCATGGCGCCGATCCCGCTCAGATCCGTTTTTTGCAGACCTGGATCGACTTCGGCCTTTCGAGTGGTGTGGATTCTGAAATGGCGACGATGGACGAGCGCCGCGTACTCATGATGGATCTCTCGCTCTGGGGACGTGGGCCAGGCCTGCCAGCCTCGATCGCGGACAGTCGATCACGGCTGGTACGGAATCCGACGCTGCGAGAGGAATTGCGAGAACTCCTGGAGTACCGTCTGAGCGCCGTGGAATCGGTTGCTCCGCCCCTGGAACTGCCGTTTGCCTGTCCCCTGACGCTGCACGCGCCCTACACGCGAGATGAGATCCTCGCCGGCCTGGGCCACTGGACGCGCGGGAGCCAGCGCGAGATGCGCGAGGGCGTTGTGCACTTGCCTGCGCTTCGGGTCGACGCGTTTCTGTTCACGCTGCACAAGTCCGAGGCCCACTTCTCGCCGACGACCATGTACCAGGACTACGCCATCAACGATCGCCTGTTTCACTGGCAGTCCCAGAGCACGACCTCCGCGGACTCACCAACCGGGCGAAGGTATATCGAACACGAGTCGCGCGGGCACACGATCTTGCTCTTCGGAAGGGAGCATCGCAGCATGAACCAGCTTGCCCGGCCGTTCCTGTTCCTGGGACCGGCCCGCTACCTCAGCCATACCGGCAGCCGGCCGATGAACGTGACCTGGGAGCTGGCCCAGCCGCTGCCGGCCCGGCTGCGGCGCACGTTCGCCAGGCTGGCGGTGGCATGAAGCAGGCTACCGCGGGACCTTGCGGAGAGGGAGCAGCCCATTGGCCAGGGCCGCCAGCGCGGCGACGTTGTTGGTGAGCACCGAGGTCATGATGCCAAAGCCCATCGTGAACACGCCGATCACGTTCGAGACGTTGGGGGCGACGATCATCGACCAGCTCCGGCTCACGTTGTTCTCCAGGTTCTGCGCGATGTCCCGCAGCTCGCAGAGCCTGGAAAGCCCGCCCTCCAGGAAGACCACGTGCGCCGTGTCGGTCGCGATCGTGGAGGCCCCGCGCAGCGAGATCGAGACGTCGGCCTTCTTGAGGGCGATCGAGTCGTTGATGCCGTCGCCCACGAAGCAGACCTTGCGGCCCTCCTTCTGGAGCCGCTCGACGATCTCCGCCTTGTCGGCGGGCAAGACCTGGGCGAAGTAGCGGTCCATCTCCAGCAAGCCGGCAAGCTTCCGCGTGGGAGCGTCATGGTCGCCGGAGACAATCGCCACGTGCTTGATCCCGCGGCTGCGCAGACCACGGATGATCTCCAGGGCCTCGGCGCGTACCGCCGCGCGCAGCTCGATCGCGCCGGCGAGCCGGTCGTCCACACCCAGGAGCACCATCGTGGAACCGGTCTGGCTGGCCTCCTCGAGCGCGACCAGGATCGGGCAGGGGATGGCCAGCCCCTCGAGTTCCATGAAACGCCGGCTGCCAACGCGGATGGTCTGGCCCTGGATACTCACCGTGATCCCGTAGCCGACCTTGTACTGGGTGTCGTCGGCATGCGGCAGCTCGAGCCCCAGCTCCTCGGCCTTGTGGCGAATGGCCAGGGCAATGGGATGCTGGAACCTGCGCTCGGCGCTGGCGGCAAGCTGGAGCACCCGTTCCTGGGAGATGCCGTCGATCGCGATCAAGCGGCCCACCTCGGGGCGCTCGTGCGTCAGGGTCCCGGTCTTGTCGAAGAGGACGGTGTCGACAGCGCACATCTGCTCCAGAGCGCGGCCGTCCTTGACCAGAATGCCCTTGTGGGCGCAGACCGAAAGCGAGCTGAGCATCGCCAGCGGCGCGGCCATGCGAATGCCCGTGCCCAGGTCGCTGTTGAGCACGGCCACGGCGCCCACGGGGCCCATCGTCGCCATGCCCAGCGCGCCCACGGCCAGGGTGGGGATCACGGCCCTGTCCGCCAGGCGTTCCCCCTTGTGCTGCGAGCTGAGCGTGTAGCCGGCCGTGTTGCTGAGGATCTGGCTGATCCGCGCCGCGGCGGTCTCCTGGCCGGACTGCTCGACCGCGACGTGGATTCTTCCCCCCACCAGGACCGTCGAGGCAAACGCGCGGTCGCCGACTCCCTTCTCCGCAGGCGTGGATTCTCCGGTCAAGGTGTGCTGGTCGATCACGGCCATGCCCTGGACGATCGGGCCGTCCACGGGCACGGTCTCGCCGGTATGAACGACGATGACGTCGTCTTTATGAAGGGTTTCCGCGAGCACCTGCACCTCCACGTTGCCGCGCACCAGCCAGGCGTGCCGGGGCTGCTTGCCGAAGGCGTCCAGGAGGAGGCGCTGGGAGCTCTCGCGGGTCTTCTTGACGAGGCTGCGGCCGAAGCTCAGGCACCAGCAGCAGATGGCGCCGGAAAGATCGACATCGTCCCCAGGCAGCCGGCCACGACGACGGCGTCGAGCGCATCGACCCCGATGCGCTTTTCCTCGAGCAGGACCCGCCGCGCCTCCTTGAACGTGGGGATCGAGGAATAGACAAACAGCACAGCCGCCGCCGGCAGAAGGGCCGGGGCGGCGAACTGGGCCGCGGCCGCCAGCGGCACCGAGACGGTGCAGACCGGCAGGTTCGTATCGGGCCGATCGGGCGCTGCCGGCGGCTCGGCGCGGAGCAAGGCGGCGTCGAGGATCTCGATCAGTTGCAACCGGGAGATCCGTTGCGGTTCATGCCACAGGAGTAGCGTGCCGGTGACCGGGCTGGTCCTGAAGCGATCGACGCCCAGCACGCTGGTCAACTCGCGCTCGAGCGTGCGGCACAGCGAACCGCGGCGCAGCAAGACCAGGTTACGCAGCCGCAAGCGGCCCGGCAGCTCGGAAATCAGCTCCCAGCCGCTGACCGCGGAGCCATGACGGTGGTAGCGGACCACCCCCCGGAAATCTCGGGCCGTCACGGCGGGAGCAACCTGGAGCGAACCATCCTGCTGCACCCCGCCGGCGGCCAGCAGCGTGGCAACTCGCTTCGTCAGCTCCTTGAACCCTGATTCGCGCGGGGAGTAGTGCAGCTCCGCGCGTGGGCGGCCATCTGCCGTGATGGTGACGGACCTGATATGCGGGTCCTGGAAGATGCGTTCCAGGATTCTCCGGCAATCAAGATGGTCCGGGTCCGCGAAGAGAGACCGGCTCTCGAGCCGCACCGTGCCCGACGACGGGAAGGAAACCGTGATGTCGGGCGTGTTCATCGATCGACTCTGGGACTGAAAGATGGGGAGCCGGCGCACAACGGTCGAACGGACCGCTGTGTCGTGAATCTACAATGAAGTGGAATCGGAGACAAACGTCTTTTTCATGAAGACAGAGACCGCCGGAGATCTGAGGGCCAGGCCGATGGTGGCGGTTCTGCGAGTTACCCGGATAGTCCACTCCTTCCAGAGCTCGTCTCACTTACAGACCATGCATGTTCAGGCGCACCCCTGAGAGATGTTCGGGTCGCGGCGAGCGAAGAAAGGTGGCGCGGTAGCCCCTCGTAGAACGCTCGCCGGGACACTTCCGGTGCGCGACGGTCATCCCGATCGTGGACCGGAAACCGGCATGTTGCCTTTTCTCATCATGAAAGTCACAAAAAACGCGAACGGCGTTGCAATTCTGTTCCATCTTAGAAGTAGCAGGGTCATGGAGAAGGTCGTCCGGGGCAGGAGTGGCCCGTGGTCAGCATCGTGGGGCTTGCAGATTGCGGTGCCAGGGGATGGCCGCCATCCGGGAAGCGCCGGCCTGGGCTGTCTGGAATCGGTTGAGTGATCAGTTCCGGAGAGTTTTGAACCGATTTATTCCGAGGAGCAACGGAACCATGCGACAGCTAGGAGATCTGCTGGTCTGCTGTGCCGTGATTGGAATCCTCGTGGCCGTCGTTTACTTCACCCCCAGGTTCGCCCAGTACATGTCGGCCGAGAATCAAGTGGTGCAAAGAGCGGAAGCCGATCATGGATTCGGATTGCGTTTGATTGACGCGGACGCCCCGGACCGGTAGGCGACCAGGTTCGGCCCCATGGCATGAACAGGCGTGACGGGTCCGATCCCGGCGATTCGCCCTGCACGTGAGTCTTCGCTGTGCGTCCGTGCCATTCCACCAGTCCGGACGCACGATCCGCGACACTTCGTATCAGAATCGGCAGTCCCCCGCTTGTCAGGTGATTCTGGCAGGTCCCGGCGCGGGTCACCGCATTTCCTTTGCCGGCGGCGAGGGATCGCGCGATACGCCGCAAGAGACCAGATGGCATGCTGCCCGTCCAGGGTCTGCCGGCAAGTGATGCCGGTGGCGCCGGTCGGCTCTGCCTTTGCGCCTGACGCCAGGCAGCCCGCATGTGTAAACCAGAATAATATCAAGTCTACTTAAGATATCATAAATATCTTGGCAGAAGCACTTCAAATTGTTCGCAAGAATCCAATTCTTACGATTCGTTCGTTCTCGCAATATTCAATCCGTTCTCATGAAATCTTCATGATTTTAGCGTTCTATATCCTGGCATGCTTGATAACAAGCCTGTGCAAGCAACGAAGCTTCCATCTTTCCTTTTCAGACGAGCATCCTGATGAAAAGTTCCGAGGAACGCACCCCGCGGGGTGGCTTCACGCTCATCGAACTGCTGGTGGTGATTGCGATCATTGCCGTGCTGATCTCCCTGCTGCTGCCAGCCGTGCAGTCCGCGCGGGAAGCAGCCCGGCGCATCCAGTGCACGAACAATCTGAAGCAGATTGGCCTGGCGTTCATGAATTACGAGAGCGCGAACTCCGTGTTCTCGCCAACGACCATCCTGGTCCCACTGCCAGGAGGCGCCGCGGGAAAGTGGCTATACCAGTCGTCCTGGAGCGCCTTCGCGCGGTCCGCTCCCTTCATGGAGCAGTCCGCCTTCTATGCCTCGATCAACTTCAATTACACGTACAGCGATCCATCGAACACCACGGTTACCTTCACTCCGCTCTCGTTCCTGTACTGCCCGAGCGATCCCGGGAGCCACATCGACGACAGCTCACTGGGTGGAACCGGTGATGCGACCACGAGCTACGGAACCTGCGATGGCGACTGGTACGTCTGGTCAGTGAACTGGACGGGCGGTAACACCGTGGGACCGATGAACCGCTCGCTCTTTGGTCCGAATTTCTCGCGGCGCATCGCGATGATCACCGATGGCACCAGCAACACGCTGATGGCCTCGGAGGGATACATTGGCCATGCCCAGATGCGCAGTTGCGGCACCACTCCCGGCCAGCCCGTGAGCGATCCCGTCACGGGCACGTATTCGTTCACCAACATCCCGCTGCCCGGGCAGAACTCGGCGGCGGCCCTGATGTATCAGATCACGAACTGCTCGGGAAGCGTCGGCAAGATCAAGCAGGGTGGTCCCATCGGCCACACGCGGTGGGCCAATGGCGGCGTCTACTACTCGGGCTTCACCACCGCCATGCCGCCGAACATGACCGTCTCCACCGTGAGCCAGGCGTACATCTCGAGTGGCGTGCCGGCGTCCAACTTCGGGCGCAACCTGCCGATGGACTGGGACTGGATCGACGAGAACGATGGCGGTGCAACGTATATGTCCCTCTCGGCCAGCAGCTTGCATCCTGGCGGCGTGAACGCACTGTTTGCCGACGGCAGCGTCCGCTTCATCAAGAACTCCATCGCCCCGACCACCTGGACTGCTCTGGGGACGATCGCCGGGGGCGAGGTCATCAGCTCGGACCAGTATTGAGGCGACGTCCATTCGATTCGCGGCCGCTCGCTCGGATGAGCGGGTACGCCTTAGCAGCCCATGGGCGGACCAGAGGGGACTTGCGCGGTCCCCTCTGGTCCTTCATACGTCCACCCTTCGTCGCGACGCCTCGTCGGCCGAACCATCGTTCAGGAATTCATTCATGACACGAGTTGTCTCTCCCACGTGGGTCATGCTGGCGGCCCTCCTCGGACTCCCGTGCTGGGGTTGTGGCTCCAGCACCACTGGCAGTGCCCCAACCCCCTTGCTGCACGTCAAGGGGAAGGTCACCTACAAGGGCCAGCCCCTGAACAAGGGCCAGATCGAGTTCGAGCCTGACGGCTACGGCCGGCCCGCCAGGGGCGAGCTTCATTCCGACGGAACCTACGAGCTGAGCACCCTGCAACCGGCCGATGGAGTCGTCGCGGGGAGCCACCGGATCTCGATCACCCAGGTGGACAAGTCTCTTGCAAGGGATCGGGCGTTCCAGAAGTACACGAGCCCGAACACGTCCCAGCTGACAGCGGACGTCACACCGGAAAAGACCGAATTCAACTTTGATCTGAAGTGAGCCCACGGCTCTCGAACCAAGGAGCACCCATGAAGGTCGCGGATTCTCTCCGATGCTTTGCCATCGGTTTGACGCTGGCATTGGCCCTGGCACCGGCCTGGACGGTCCGGGCCGATGATATCATCGTCGAGCCGGTCACGTTCCCCGCGCCGTTTTACGAGGCCTCTGGCTCGGGCCAGACCACTCCTCATCTGGACAACGTGCTCGAGGCTTCCGGGGTCCAGCCCATTGGCGACGGGCGCCTCCTGCTGGTGGCCCACGACAAGAAGGTCCCGCTCCGCGTCATCGACAGGGAGACCGGCCGCCAGGTCGGGCCCTTGCTCACCTGCGGCAAGTTCCCGGCGGAGACGCCGAAGTCATCCAAGTGGGAAGGGATGGCCCGCGACTCGGATGGGAATTACTACGTCGTCGGATCGCACTCCGGCAAGACCCAGGGCGAGCGCGACGAGCACGCCAGGCTGGTGCGGTTCCGGCTGAAGGTTCAAGGAGGATCCGGCGGAGCGATTGACGCGGTGGCGATCGACGAGGACTCCGTCGTCTCGTGGCAACTGGCGGCCTCTCTGGTACGGGCCCTCCAGCACGAAGGTCTGGGTACCAAGGCCGTGGCCGAGCGGAAGATCGAGGGCCTGGCCCTGCGCGAGCTGCCGGGGCCTGATGGAAGGGTGCGCCGTGAGCTGAGCTTCGGCTTGCGGCAGCCGGACGACCTCGTCCGCGTCTTTGCCGCCGACATCACCGTGCCGCCAGCCGCCGAGGCCGAGCTGCCGCTCACGCGGCTCTTTGCCTTCGATGCCGGCGAGCGCGAGGGCGTTCGCTGCCAGCTCACCGCGATGGAGTACCTGCCGGCCTGGAAGGGCTTCCTGGTGGTCACCGCAACCGAGGATGAGCAGAACGCCTTCCACGGGAACACGCTCTGGTTCGTGAGCGATCAGCAGATCAGCGCCGGAGGCCAGACCCAGGCCCAGAAGCTCTGGGTCTTCGAGTCCGCGATGAAAGCCGAGGGCGTGTGTGTGCTGCCGCAGACCGCGGCTGCCGCCGAGAACAGCCCCGTCCACCTGGTGGTGACGTTCGACAATGATCCGCACGCCACGCACATTCCCAGCCGGTTCCAGCAGGTGAAGCTGACCCGGCGCTCCAGGGCTGCGCTGGCCCCCTGATCGGGAAGGGCCGCGACCCAGTGCCAGCGCAATCTGCCAAGGCTTTTCCGGGGAGGGTCGAGATCAAGATCTCGGCCCTCCCCCTCTTGTTGCGCGGTGATTGA
Organism: uncultured Planctomycetaceae bacterium; assembly: GCA_963833985.1. Classification (GTDB taxonomy): domain Bacteria; phylum Planctomycetota; class Planctomycetia; order Isosphaerales; family Isosphaeraceae; genus Aquisphaera. Next base: position 1,084,694 of record CAWIAD010000002.1, on the reverse strand, counting down.
TCAGGCTGACTTGAGGAACGCGAGTGCGTCGGCCGTGCGCTTCAGCAGGTCGTCCACTTCCTCGGTGGTCTGGAAGCCGATGATGAAGGCGTTCACGGTTCCCAGCCCAAGCACGTAGCGCAGCGAGGCGTCTTTCCGCTCGGGCGTCTTGATCCGGCCCTCGCCCAGGATCTTCATCCCCACGATTCCCTTGCCGGCGTTGTGCATCTCCTCGAGGACCGAGGCGACCTCATCGGGTTTGCGGTCGTCCATGATCAGGCCCTCGGGGTTGATCCGCGCCAGGTCGATCTCCACGAACGGGTTCCTGGCCGAGGTACGCAGGGGGTCCATGCCGTGGCAGCTCGTGCCGTGGGCGCGGATGATCTTTTCCTGCTTCGCCTGCATCAGGTATTCCATCGACCCCTGGTTCTCGGCGGGCCAGCCCTCCTTGGTCATGCAGTGCAGCAGCACGATGTCGATGTAGTCGACGCCCAGCTCCATGCGATAACGTTCCAGGTGGCTGCGGGCGTCCGGTACGTTCGTCGCGTGCGTCTTGGTCTGGATCACGTACTGCTCGCGGGGTACGCCCTTGAGGGCTTCGCGGAGGTACGTGTGTGAACCGTACTGGTCGGCGACGTCGAAGAAGCAGACCCCCTGGTCGAGCGCGTGCCGCACGACCTTGGTGAATCCCTTCACGCCCAGGCGAGTCTGGTTGCTGGCCTGGCCGGAGCCCACGCTGCCGGTCCCCATGCCGACCAGTGAGACCTGGATGCCGGAATGGCCCAGCGTAACCTTGTCGGTCGGGGTCTTCGGAAGCGCGTTCCCGGCGCGGGTCGTGGCGGCCATGGAGGTCGTGGCCGTGGCGGCCAGCGCGGATGCGGCCGTCGCCTGGGCAAGGAACTCACGGCGATTCAGGGGCGGTGTCATGCACGTGCTCTCCCGTGGGTCGTGGGTCATTGGAAGACGTGAAAGCCGTTCGAGTCCGCAGGCTGACCCGCCCGGTCTCCCGCAAAGGTGGCCCGCGCAGCGTGAGGCCCTGCACGGAGCACGGCTGCGCGACCGGATCGCATTCTACCTTCCGGTTTGCGATGCTACCATAGACGGTTTGGCCGCCAGCCCCGGTTCGGTTTTTCCGGGACTCGGGACCAGAGCTCGAAGGAGTCTGCAAGCGTGTTCACAGGGCTGGTTGAAGCGCTGGGCAAGGTCGAGGCGATCGCCACGGAGAACGCCGGGCAACGGCTCACGCTCTGCTGGCCTGGCCTTGATGCACCGCTGGCAATTGGTGAGAGCGTGGCGGTCAATGGGTGCTGCCTGACGGTTGTGGCCAGTCAGAATACGACGTTCCAGGTCCAGGCGGGGCCGGAGACACTCGTCCGGACCAACCTGGGAGACAAAACTGCCGGAGACCGCGTCAACTTCGAGCGATCGTTGCGCGCCGGCGACCGTCTGGGCGGGCATTTCGTTCAGGGGCATGTCGACTTGACAGCCACGCTTCGCCAGCGTCGGCCAGAGGGTGAATGGGAGTTCCTCGCGTTCGAGCTCGACCCGGCCTGGACCCGGCTATTGGTTCCGAAGGGCTCCATCGCCGTGGACGGCGTGAGCCTCACGCTCGTCGAGGTCGGGGCAGACGGCTTCTCGGTGATGCTCATTCCCCACACGCTGGCCGTGACCACTCTCGGGCTCCTCAGGCCCGGAGATCGCGTGAACATCGAGATCGATATCCTGGCCAAGCACGTCGCCAGGCTGCTGGGGAAAGATTGAGGCCGAGGCCACGATGGAGTCTTCCATGCCGGTTCGGCAGACCCAGTCCTACCTGCGCAGCCTCTTTGCCAGACGAGGCATCTCACCCCGGCGCAGCCTGGGTCAAAACTTCCTCATCGACCTGAATCTGCATGAGCTGATCGTTCAGCAGGCCGCCGTGGGGCCCGGTGAACTGATCCTCGAGGTCGGCACTGGAGCCGGCGCCCTCACCACGCTGCTTGCCGCGCAGGGTGCAAAGGTTGTCGCGGTCGAGCTTGATGCGGACATGGCGCGCCTGACCGAGGAAGCCGTGGCGGCCCTTGCCGGCGTGCGGGTACTGCGTGCCGATGTCCTGGCGAACAAGAACACCCTGAACCCCGCCGTGGTCGAGACACTCCTGGAGGCCGGAGCCGGCGCTCCCTCGCAGACCTTCAAGCTGGTGGCCAACCTGCCGTACAGCGTGGCCACTCCGGTCATCATGAACTTGCTGGTGCACCCACGGCTCTGCCCCGCCTTGATGGTGGTGACGATCCAGCGCGAACTGGCCGAGCGCATGATGTCACTGCCCAGCTCGCCGGAGTACGGGGCTCTGGCGGTGATGGTGCAGTCGCTCGCGGAGGTTGCGATCGTGCGTACTCTCCCCCCTTCCGTGTTCTGGCCGCGGCCCAAGGTGGAGTCCGCGATCGTGGCGATCCGGCCCGACGCAGACCGCCGGGCGGGTCTCGACGTGGCCTGGTTCCACGACGTCGTCCGCAAGCTGTTCCTGTACCGCCGCAAGAGCCTGCGTCACGTGCTCGAGAACCTGTTTCGCGAGCGCTGGAGCAAGACCGAGGTGGAGGCCTGGCTTCGCGCTGGGCCTCGATGGTCAACAGCGCGCCGAGGCACTGGACGTGGGGCAGCTTCAGACCCTGGCCCATGCGCTCAGGGAGCGGTTTGGTGCGGCCCCAGGTTCTTGACCGGCCGTGGCGGCAAGATCGCGGGCCGAGCATGGGCCTTGCGGCGCCCGGAGGTCCCTTCCTGGAGCACGAACTCAGCGCGGGTGGCCATGGCGTTCCAGATGCCGGCCAGCTCGTCGCGAGCCGTCTCCGGATGGGCCTGCGCCGCTCCACGGACTGCCTCAGCTCGTCGCGGAGTGATTTCATCCGGGACACATCCAGCAGGTTCGCGCTGAGCACGGCGACCAGCATGTCATGGGTCTGATGCACGGCTGTCCGCCAGTCCTCCGGGCTGGTTCCGGGAGGAACGACCTCAGCAAGGCGATCGATCTCCGGAGCCACCTGCGTGACACCGAACGCCGTCCGCTCGCGATAGCGCACGCGCCATTGAAAGAATGCGAGATAAAGACATCCCCAGAGAAAGAGGATGACGGCCCCGGCGACCAGGACCAGCCGGCGGCCCGAATGGAGCCGTTCCGGAACCGCGGAGCCAGTACCGGAAGCCGGCGCACGGACCTGTGTCGATGCCAGATCATCAAAGCGGTGCCGTCGCGCGCCGGGGCTTCCTGATGACCGTTGAAGTCCTTCATACTGCGAGTGTATACAGAGCCCGCGCGGTCGAGAAGCCATTGTGCGATCAATGCGGCCACCTCACAGGCCGGCCTCGATCGGGTCGAGCATCGAGCCGTGGCTGAGCAGCGGAGAGAGCGAGGGCTGCCGGTGGCCCGAGGAATCGGCACGGGTCATCAGCCGCACCACATCCTCGACGTTGTTCGTCCGGGCGTACGTGGCAAGCTGAGTCACCGCGCCGCCAGGGGTGCGCGTCCGCATTCTCAAGTTTTGCAGGTGTTCCACGCACCGCAGGTCCTGGCCGGTATCGATCAAGCGATCGACCAGCTCGCGTGCCAGAACCCGGGCCGGCGCCTTGCGCTGGGTGCGGCCATCAATCAGCAGGGCATCCAGCCCGTGCCGCGCGGCCAGCCAGCGATTCTGTTGCAGGATCAGGTGGCGGCCCTGATCCGAAAGTTGAACGCCCTGGCAAGCCTGCGCGTCCGGCTCATCGCTCTCGCTGCGCCAGGAAGTGCACAAGACACTGGACGAGTGCTGTCAGGCCCAGCACGGCTTCCAGCCCAAGCGGCATGTCGCAGATGCGGACCTCCACGGTCCCGTGGGCGGGGCTGGGTCGCACGTCCCACCAGAGGTCCTTGGGAGACTCGATCATCCCGCAGGCAACCATGTCCTCCACCAGCTTCGTGTAGGAGTTCCAGCCGCCCATCCACGGAGGAATTCCCGCGACGGGGAGGCTTGCCATGACCTCGATGCGGTGTGAATGCAGACCCGTGGCCCGACCGCACCAGAACGGACTGTTGGCGGAGAGGGCCAGCAGCACGGGCAGATGATCGCGGATCCGATCGCAGACCTGGACCGCAACCTCGCCAGACTCCACGCCGACGTGGACATGAAGCCCGAAGGTGAGCTGCCTGCGCAGCGTCTCCTGGTACGACTCGGCCAGGGCCTGGTAACGCGGATCGCTGGTGACCACCTGGTCCTTCCAGTGGGAGAACGGGTGGCTTCCCCCCCAGGCCAGCAAGAGCCCGCGCTGGGCGGCCGCCCCGGCAACCCAGCGCAGCTTCGCCTTCAGGTCTTGCCGCACCTGGTCCACGCTGGTGCAGACCTCCGTGGCAATCTCCACACAGCAGGTATGGAACTCACGCCGGACGGAGCTGGCAAGCTCGACTGGCAGCTCGGCGAAGATCGCGTCAATCCCCGGGCGCAAGGCCAGGGTGCTGGCATCGACGAGCTGAAGCTCCAGTTCAACGCCCACCGTCGGCAGATGTCCGCCCCGGAATCGATTCTCAAACATGAGAAGTGTTCTTCGTGTCTCGGTCCGGTGGCGCGGCTGCCGGGCGTCGGCGGCCCGCGGCAATGGAGGCGTCGGGCACCATGCAAGACCTGATCACGGTTCGATCGAGGTGCTCAAACGTCATCCGAGTACAGCCAGGTACAGCAAGAAACGTGCCGTGTCTCGATCCGTACCGGCCGCCGGCTCCGCTGTTCGGTGCCTCGTCCAGGCTCATGGACCGGCCCGTTACTGCTGCGGGCCCGGTCCCTTGCTGGTGGTTCCGCCGCTGGTGCCGTTGCCGGTCCCCGAGCCGCTCGTGGTACCCGAATTCCCCGCGCTGCCCGACCTGGTCTCGTTATGGTCGGCGTCCGAGCCCGCCGCCGGTGCGCCTGGTGCCTTCGCGCCCGTGGAGCCGGTGCCTTGATCCGAGCGGGGAGCCGGTGTCGCGCCGGTCGGCTCGCTCGGACTGCTGCCCGTGCCCACGGAGCTGCCGGTACCCGGGTGGACGTCGGAATGCGTGCCTGTCCTCGTGGTGGCGTCGGCACCCGATTCGGGGTGGGGGCTGAGGGGCTTGGTGCCGGTTTTCGTGCCCATGTCGCCGGGCCCCGGCGTGACCGGGCTCGGGGTGACGCCCCGGCTGCGATCGGGAACGGTGCCGGTTCCACCCACTCCGCCACCGGGATTCTCATCGCCTTCCTGGCCGCATCCCGCCATGAGAGAGAGGCTGAGTAAACCCGGGACGAGGACGCTCCTGAAAGTGCATCGTTGTCTGATCATCATCGTGTTTCCTGGCCTGGCTGCCAAACTCGCCGACGGCAGTGCGACGCCGGCATGAAGACCAGCCGGATTGCTTGTGCAAACCGGGTGCCCAGAAAGGCGACGCTCGGTGCGCTCGCCGGAAACTCAGCGCGCGCACGGAAGAATCGGCGTGGCCGCATCGGCGACCACGCGGAAAGAGAGTCGACACACGTCACCTGGATGGTTGCCGCTCAGGAAACGTACGGAACCTCCCGAAGCCCGCGAAAGCGTTCCAGATGACGGCTGGGAACCGCGGTGCGCAGCGCACTCCGGCTCCGGCAGGACCGGCAAGACCGGGGGTTGCCGCTTCAGCGATCACCCGTGCTGGCGGTCCTCGAAGGAGGTGTGGATGTCGCCGGGAGAGGCGTCCCCTTCTCGCCTGGCTGCTGGAACTGGGGGGCGTCGAACATTCCCGGGCTCAAGGGCTTGGGATTGCGCGGCAAGCAGCCTGGCAGCATGGCCACATTGTAGGCCCAGGCCGCGAGCACCTTGGCTCCCTGGTTGATCTCATCCGCATAGATCTTGTCGAACGTGTCGCTCTCGGTGTGGTGAGTCTTGCGATACTCAGCCTCGTCCTGGATCACCGCGAAAGCCGGCACGCCATGAGGCAGGAACGAGGCGTGGTCGGTGCCACCGGCCATGCCCCGCAGGCTCAGTTCGTCCAGCTTGACGGCATCCTTGAACGGTTCGACAACCTGATCCATGATCTCGCGAAGGTCGTAACGGCCAAGCAGGCCAATGCTCTTGACACGGCCTGTCCCCATGTCGTGAACCAGCACCGCGGATACTTTGGAGAGGTCTTTTGCATGCGCCTTGACATAGGCACGCGACCCATGTAATCCCTGCTCCTCGCCGGAGAACATCACGAAGCGGATGGTCCGCCTGGGCCTGACGCCCACGGCCTTGAGCGCCCGGGCAGCCTCGAGCACGGCCATGATCCCCGTGCCATCATCGGTGGCGCCTGTACCCAGGTCCCAGCTATCGATGTGCCCGCCGATGATCACGACCTCGTCGGGCTTCTCGGTGCCTGGTATTTCCGCGACCGTGTTATGAACCTCGACCGGTTCGCTGCTGAAGGAATTCTGCATGTTGATCTCGATCTCAACCGGCCCGCGCTTGAGCAATCTCCAGACCAACCCGTAGGACTCGGTGGTCAGAAAAGCCTCGGGGAAAGGCGCAACGGTGTAATTGCTGGTGGCTCCGGTCATGTTCACCAGTCCGTGCTCCTTGTTCGAGTCGCGCAGCAGGCCGGCCACTCCCTCGCTCGCCAGGAATGTCTTGAGCTCCTGGTTGAATCGCATCATCTTCTGGTAATCGCGCATCCGGCAGCGCCAGGCTGGCGAGCTCCGATGCCGGGCCAGGCTGTCTGGGCGAGGGCTGCACCGAGACGGCCTGCTGCAACACCCAGGCACCCTTCAGCTTGCCCTTGTAGGGTGACAGTTCCTCGGCGGATTCCGCCTTGACGTGGATGACCGGTCCGCGGAGCGGGCCTTTGGTCGCGGGACCCCACCCCGCCGACTCCAGCAGCAACCGATGCTGCGCGGGCTGGAGCACTCGACCGCACGCTTCACCCCGGGTCCAGGCCTGGTGGATTTTCCAGGGCTCGAGTGCGACATTGGCCAGCCCGTATTGCTTGAACTTATCCCTCGTCCACTCGCTGGCGCGGGTCAATCCCGGTGAGCCAGTAAGGCGCGGGCCGATCATGTCGCAGAGATACTCCATGTTGACCATCAGCTCCGAGTTCTTGTCGATCTCGGCAAGCAGGGCCTGCGTGACCGCTTTGACCTCGACGCTCGGTTCGTTCTTCGTAGCGGACGAACCGGCCTTCTGCCGCGCTGACGGCGGCTGACCGGGTTCCTGGGCCAGGGCCGCAACGCGCCACCCGTGGCTTTCAAGCACGACGAAGACGGCACATGCCAGAACGAGGTATCGTGGCGATTTCATGGTGCGATCCCGGGTTGCTGGGAAAGGTGGAGGATGGAACGGACAGAGCGAGGGAGAGGCGCACTGCCGCACTGGATGGGCATCGAAAGGAACGAGTATGACCGTCGGCAAGACGTTCGGCAACGCTCCGTCGGGCGGACAGGCTTGATTTGTACGGATGCGGCTTCATCTCGGCCGCAGCTTGCCCCACAGCTCTTTCAGATCGCCCCTGCCCGCCGGCACGCTCAGATAGCCCAGGCCGTAGGCCAGCGTGCCGGCCGCCAGGTGAATGAGCAGAGGGAACGCCCGTGTGTAGAGCGCGGTGCCCGGGTAGCTGACGGGGAGGACATGACGCACCAGCCAGGTGGTCACAACCAGGGCCCCCGCGCCGGCGAGCGGCGGGCCGAGCGTCCGCTTGAAAAAGGTGCTCAGGTGAATATCCAACACACGGAACACATAAAGGCCGGGGACCAGCAGGTTCGAGAAGAAGGTGGTCAGCACGGTGCCCCAGATCACGCCCGCCACGCCGATCCGCGGGGTCAGGTAGCAACTGATGGGCAGGTTGAAGATCGATCCCGCCAGTGCGGCCAGCGCGATGACCTCGATCTTGTTGATGCCGATGGCCATCTGGACGGGCACCGAGAGGATCAAGGGCAGGGCCGCGGTCAGGAAAAGCTGCATCAGGTAGGCCTCGTTGGCGGCGTCGTATCCCAGGCGGCTACCCACCCAGAGCGACAGGAACGGGCCGGCGTAGATCCAGCCCAGCAGGCCAATCGGCAAGAGCGCGCCGATGTGCAGCCGCGTCCCGTCATACTTCACCCGTTCCAGGCCTCTCAGGTCGCGCGCAGCCGCGAGGCTGGCCACGGCCGGCATGACCATGTACGCCAGCATCCAGCCGGTCTGCCGCAGCTGAAGAAACGGCTTGCTGACCACGTCATAGACCGCATTGGCCTGGCCCGGATCCGGATGCAGGAAACCGAGGACCGTGGTATCCACCTTGTCGGCCATGATCACGCTGATCTGGATCAGGGCCATGAAGAAGCTGATGTGCACCAGCGCCTGGTAATCGGCCAGCCGGGCGCCGCGGAACCTGGGCAGATGGCCCAGATCGTGGACCATCACCCAAAGCCCGGGGCCGAGCGAGAGCAAGACCTGCACCGCCGTCTGGGTCACAACCACGTAGAAGAAGTTCACTCCAAGCTGGACCCCGGCCACCAGGACCACGAACCGCAGGATGGTGATGGCCACCTCAAAACGGGGAATGAAGTCATACCGGCGGGCGGCCTGGAGCACGCTGGAAACGACCACCGAGAGCCCGTAGCACGGAGCCGTGAAGACTTGCAGCCAGAGCAGCTTGACGATGAACGCGTACTGATGCTGCTCGACGATGCCCGCCACGACGGCCGAGACCCCTCGCCCCGGGTCTCCCATCACCTGAAGCCCGATCATGCTGGCAAGCTGGGCCTGGGAATGGACCGCGAAATTGGAGTACGGCAACGCCCCGTAGGCCACACCGAGCAACGCGGCCACCTGGACCAAGGCCATCACCGCGTAGAAGTTCAGGCCGCATGCCACCGCGCGGTCCACGCCCTGGCTATCGCCACGCGTCCAGGATTCGGAGATCTGCCGTTGCAGCGCCGAGCTGATCCCGAACTCGAAGAGCATCTGGAAGAAGCCGAAGCCCCAGGCGAACTTGTAGGCACCGCTGAATCCGGGCCCGATCGCCTGCAAGATCAGCCGGGTGGTCCAGAGGGCGAAGACCACCTGGAGCGGAACCCGTACGGCCAGCCAGAATGTTCCGGAAAGCAGCCGTCCCAGAACAGGCGGGAGTGCGCGGGTGCTGGACCCGGCTGTGGTAGTGATGGCCGTACTCACAGGATCCTTCCTCGACGGCGACGGCGTGGACACTCCATTTCGCTCCGCGACCATGGAGGCGATATCTTAGCCGCAGGTCGCCCCGGTCGAAAGGCCAAGTCGAGGACGCCGAAAGATGGGCACTTGCAAGCATGGATCAAGCCTCCCCACTCGGGCACGTGCGAAGCTCGAGAATCAAGCCTGAACGGCCGGGGCGGGTGCTTCCGCCAGCACGTCGGTCTCGTTGTTGGTCTGGGCTTCAATCTCGCCCTGTATCTGCTTGACAATCTCAACATGCCGGGTTTCTTCCTCGAGACCACGCCGGCCGGCCAGATCCGTGAGACGAAGGCCCGAATGCGCGCACAGCAGGCGAAGCAAACGCAAGATCTCCGTGGTCTCCTGCTCGGATAACATGTTGATCTGCAAGTCCAGGTGATTGCGCCGCTCATTGAGCTTGGCCTGCCGATTCTGGCTGATCATGAGAATTGGCGCGGCATACGCAGACTGAACGGAAAGGGCAAGGTTCAGAAGAATGAATGGATAGGGGTCCCAGTGCCGCGTCCAGGCCAGGAAATTCAGAAGAATCCAGCCAATGACAAGGACGGTCTGGAGAATGACGAAGGTCCAGCTTCCCACCCAGGATGCCAACCGATCGGCAATCCGCTCGCCGCGGGTTCGGATGTTGGTTTCCGCCCTTTCCATCTCGGCGATGATGGCCACGTTCCGCTGAGTCAGCTCGTCGATTGAGCGCATCGGATCCATCGCTATTCACTCCATGGCCGTGGAGAGTTCAGTTCGTCAGGCGGCAAAGCCCGGTTGACGACACGCTCTGGGCCAGTGAAGAGCCGCTCACGCCGCGTGCCATCGGGTGCTATCTGGTGCTATCTGGGCAGGCAGTTCTCCCGCAACCGCCATGCCAGGTGCCAGACCGGCCACAACAAGCTCGCGGCATCCTCTGTGTACGAGGTCCTTTGCAGCCAAACGTCATCGGACTGAGCGGCATCGTCCCACAATGGCCACGGCGCGCCGACCGTAGGGTGAGTCAGCGTAGCGCAACCCACCGGCTGGCAGGGCCTTGCGTGCGCCGAACCGGAGACGCCGTATGACGTCCTGGGACGATGCCGTCTGAGCCGGTCAGCCGGTTTCCGCCGAGGACGATTGTTCGAGGCGTTCTCCACTCCTCAGAGCGTTCTCAGGAACGCTTCGAGGTCGCGAACCTCGGCGCTCGAAAGAATGAGTCCGCGGGGATGCCGCACGCGCTGGAATAGGTTTTCCAGATCCTGCACCCGGCCATCGTGGAGCAGGCTCGAAGCGCTGGCCGACGCCTCGAAGCGACGGTGGATTGAAGCGGTTATTGCCCACCTCATCGGTAAGCCCCACGTCATACCGCCCGGGCGACGTGTACAGCGGGGGAATGTGGCACTCATCGCATTTCTTCAAGGTGAAGATCTTGCGGCCACGCGCGGCAGCCTCGTCCAGGTTGTGCGGATCTGCGAGGACTGCGGGTGCCGGGAGTGACTGAAGATAGGCCGTCAATGCCGCAACCTGGTCGGCGGCAGGTTCGGGGTTCGGCCCGTGCATGGTGGAGCGCATCGATGCCCGCACCTGGTCCTGGAGCCGCTCAACGCTTCCGATCCATGTCCAGGGTCCCGTACCGCCGACTCCCAGCAGTGAAGGGACCTGCTTGGCAGCGCCGTACGATCCGTCACTCAGGGTATCGCTTTTCAGGCCGCAAGTGTGGCCGTCGCTGTGGCAGCTCTGGCAGCTCATCCAGCCGTCATGCGAGAGTCGGCCGTCGAAGAAGAGGCGCTCACCCTGCTCGACAAGTGCGCTGGCCCGCGCAGGGCCCAGAGCAATCGAGCCCAGATTCTTGCGGCCGGCAATCTCGATCACCGAGACGGTATCGTCGAGACGGTTGGCGATGAAGGCCTTGCCGTCCCGGCCGATCACCAGCGCTTCCGGGCGCCGGCCCACCGCGATCCGGTGCACCGGTCGACCGGGTCCCCTGGTGATGGCTGCATCGTTCACTCCTCCCAGCGTGATGATGAAAGATCCGTCCGGAGCGACGGCCAGGCCGGCAGGATCAGCGGCCCCCTGCCCCACATCGCCCAGCTCGAACCGGGCGCTTGACCTGAGCAGATCGGCAGCGGGATCAAGCACGGCATCGAGTTGCAGTACACGGAGCACATTGCCGATGAGCAGCCCCCAGTGGATGTCATCGAACGTGCTCTGTGCCAGGGGATCCAGCAACTGGTGGACCATGATCAGCGTCCGGCCGTCGCTGCTGAAGGCAAGGCCCCGGAGATTGTGCGCCGGCAGCGACCGGACAGACAGGAGCGACCGCGCTGGCACGTCCACGAGGGCCAGCTTGCCGCCGAAGGCATCACCGACGATGAGCCTCGAGCCGTCCCGCGAGACGAGCAGTTCACGCGGGCAGAACGGCAGATCGACACTGCGGGTCACTCTCAAGGCACTCGTGCCGCGGGAGCTGCGTCCCCGCGCGAGCTCCAGGAACGTCAGCTTTCGCGACCAGCGGCAAGCCGCCACGAGGGAGCGGCCGTCCCGCAGGATCGCGATCCGGACCGGGTCGGGGCTCACGGCCACCCGGTCGAGCACCGAGAGCGAGTCTTCGCTCCTCTGGAGCAGCAGGATCTGGCCCGCGGCCTGATCGACGGCGACGAGCTGGCGGTCATCGCCCGGCGTGGCGAGGTCTGCCAGTCCACGGCCAACCTCATGCTCGGCCAGCACGTGCAGGGTGCCGGTATCCACCACGCAGATGCTGCCGCTTTGCCGGTTGGCCACCAGCAGCCGCGTGTCGTTGTCGGCGAGCAGCAGGGCCGCCGGCTGCCGGCACCTTGCCGCGAGCGTGGTGACGGCGTCTCGCGGCGGTGGCTCCTTCTGAGCCAGGGCGGTCGGGCACCAGGGCGTTGCCAGTGTCAGCGTCAGGCAGGTGAAAGCCGCGGCGCTTCTGGACATGAGTGCTCTCTCCCGGGTTCCGCTGCCGCGGGTCGAGGTCAGAAGCTCTTGATCTTCGCGTTCAGGACCTCGATCGCCGCCGTCACCGCCGTATCAGCCCAGAGATCCACTGATCCGTCGTCGAACCCGAAGACGTCCATACCGGGCCGGCGCGGCGCGGCCGCAGCAACCTTGCGAGGGTTGACCCGGCGGTCCAGATGCACTCCGCCCGGCCGGTCCAATGAGATACCAGCACCGGTGCGTGGTGTGGGAGAGTCCGCCAGCGGGCGGCCATCGCCGTGCTCGAGCTGGCCGGTCGCCAGCGTCAGATAACACTCGCCGTTTCCCACCGGCACCGCGGACCGCAGATCGGCCGTCCGCCAGGGAGATCCACGACGCGGAGCCCCGGCGCGGAGCTCTGTGGCGGGCTGCCGACCACGCTGGCACGATGATTGTCTTGCAGCGCAGCCGCAAGCCACTCCGCGGCGCCTGCGGTTTCTGCATCAACAAGAACCGCCAGCGGCAGATCTCGGAACAGTGCGCCGGACGCCGCTTCATAGGTCTGCACGCGCTCGGCCTCGCGCACCCGGCCGATCGGTCCGGCATCGAGCAGGTCGTCAGCCAGCAGCACCGCGGCATGGACATTCATCGAGGAGAGCCCGCGCAGGTCCATGATGACGGCTCGCAATCCCTCGGAGTCAAGCCGCTCGGCGACCTTGCGCAACTCGTGCGGCGTGCTGCCGGAAAGAGCGGTGAGCCGGACGTAGCCGATCGTGCCGTAACCTCCGAGCCGATGATCCCAGTCGCCCGATGGCATCTTCCGTACCCCCTTGAGCGATGGGACGAACAGCCGTCCGCGAGTGGGCGTGAGCGTTCTGGGGGCTTTCTCCCCGGGCTGGCGCACCGTCACCCGGACCTCGGTTCCGTCAGCACCGCGGAGCCGGTCCACGACCTGGGCGATGGTCATGCCCTGCGTATCCACTCCATCGACCTGTTCAATCCGGTCTTCCGGCTTCATCCCCGCCCGGTCGGCCGGACCACCCGGTACGATGCCGGCAACAATGGTCCGTTGTTCCTTGGAATCGTAGCGCACCTGGATGTGGATGCCGACGTAACGGTTGCCGTCGATCTGTTCCTGAACGCTTTGCTCCTTCGCCGTGGCAATCTCGGCGCCGCCGGGAACCGTCTCGAGCAGACCACTCACGAATGCCTCGCGCAGTTGCTGCGGTGCGGAACTCTTGACCGGCCAGAGCTCCTCGAGCAGGTCCGCAAGCTGTTCGCGCGTGGTGATCGCGGAGACGCGCCGGCTCAACCCCGCCGGCACGGGAAGGCCGGCGGCCCGGTGCAGGGCCTTGATGCCGGCCAGGATCATCTGCTGCCGCGCCGGGGGATCGAGGTGATGCTTCAAGACCGCATCGGTGATGTCCTGAGCATGGTTGGCGAGGCGCGTGGGCCGTCGGGTAACCTGGATTGCACAGTGGGCGGCCCGGAAGCCGCGGCGGATGATAGCACGGCGCCAAGAACAAGCGGGCCGATCAAGCGGTTGCGAGCCATGAGCAAGACTCCGGGATCGTGTGTCCTCGCTGCCCCTGACCCAACCTACCCGATCTCATTTTTCCTGGCGATCCTTCTCTTTCTTCTCCAGCGTCGCGGCCACCAGGAACGGGTCGCAGAGCGTGCCGGCCGAGATCATATCGAGCGTGGCGAGTTCCTTCTCCGGATGCGGGTTCGTCCAGGTGGTGGCGAAGAGCCGGATCCGCAGGCCCTGGTTCAACTCGGCGCTGTCGTTCAGCCCCGTCCAGGCCACACGGCCAGCGCTGGGCACTTCCCGGAACCCGCGGCCCCAGAGCCACCAGTTCACCACGTCGCGGCCGTAGACGATGGGAATCCGCTCGGTCACGCCGTCGGCATAGTGGATGATGTAGGCGCCGACTTCGGTTCCCGGAGCGACCACCTGCTGCACTGCGTGCAGGAAATGCAGCGTTTGCCCGCGGCTACGGATCGCAATCCCTTCAACCTTCCGCGGTTGCTGGGCGGCCAGGGTACCCGCCAGGTGGATCATGTCGTCGCCCACGCGGAAATACAGGCCATCGAGATTCCGGATGCCCCGAGCCAGGCGGTTCAGGTCGTTTCCCTGCCCGCCCGGACCATCGCCCAGCGGCTCATTGGCATGACGGGAGAGGTCGATGAAGGCGAGCCTGTCGCGCTCGGCCTCCGGCAGCGGATCGTCGCCGCGAACCACGGGGCGTTGCCTGGAGGACGGGTCGGCAGCGAGCGGATACGTACAGTCGATCTGATCGCGGTTCTCGGGAAGCTCCAGCCGGTGGGACTGGAAGCCCTCCTTGTGGAAGAAGATGTCGAGCGGGATGCGCGGCACGTTCGCGAGCTCGAAGTGTCCGTCGCGGTCGCTGGCGGCCAGAGGGACAGGATCGAGCGGTGCATTGGGCCAGGCCGGGTTCGGGCTGACGTTGATGTGCACTGCGGCCAGCGGCCGCCCTTGCGGGTCGCGGACACGGCCGGTCACCGTGCGGCGCTCGACAGCGGCTTTCGCGTGCGGCCTTGCCGCATTCACGGCGGCTGCATCGGGCGGAGCCGGAACGGCCTTGGCCTTGGCCATGTATGCGGATTGTGTGCGGTCCGGCGGCTGTGCCGCGAGCACCAGCCTAATCATTTCCACGTCTCCCTGCTCGGGTACGTCGACCGTGGCCCGACTCTGCCGGCTGGAGAGATCACCCTGCATCAGGTAAACGTGCTGTTCGCCGGGAGGTACGAAGAACGTGAACGCTCCATCCGGCCGGGTGTACTCGCTCTGCACCGCCGCGCCGGACCGGGGCCGGGCAGGACCATAGCAGCCGACCTGAATTCCGGCGCGGGCCGGCCAGTCTGCCGATCGATCACGATGCCCCGGACTCGTCGTCCCTCGATCACCTTCAGGAGCGCGGCTGTGCTCTGGCCGGCGCGGACGCGCACGCCCTCCACGCCAAAGGCCGTCGCGTGGGGGCGTCCCGGCGCATGCTCGAAGAGCAGGTTGTATACGCCCGGCTCCAGCCCTGAGATCGCGAACCGGCCCTGGTCGTCCGCCTGGCCATCCCCCCAGCCGCCGAGGATCCGCTGACCCGCGAGCAGGATCTGCGCCGAGCAGGACATGCGGGACCGGCTCTCCCGTCAGGGCATCGATCACGCGGCCCGAAATCGTTCCGGCCGGCTCCATGACCACCGCCTCGATGGACTTGTCGCCCGGCTTCACCGAAGCATTCGGCCCGATGTACCGGGGATGACGTACCTTCAAGGTGGCCGTGGCGTCCTCGGGGAGCAGGAGCTGAAACCGCCCGGCCTGGTCCGACACGGCACGCGGCAAGGCCGCAATACTGTCGTACCTGAAAAGGAACATCGCCGCCGAATGCGCGGTGCCGGCACCTTCCTGGAAGAGGACCCACGCCACGACCTGAGCTCCCGGAATCGGCTTTCCCTGGGGATCGACGACCGTACCGGCAACTCGATGCGTGAGCGGTCGCAGTGGCATGAGGATCGGGTTGGCCCTGGAACCCCGAGACCCACGCACGCTACGGTCGCCAACCCGCAGCCAGGCCAGCGACTGGTCTCCTTGCCGGGCGATGAGCGAGATGCTCTCCGCGGCCCTCTCGATCGCGGGAATCACCAGGTCGCCGGCCGCATCGGTCGTGAGCCTTCCGGGAAGCTCGTCCGCCAGGAGCCTGCTGGTGCAGACCTCGATTCCGGGAACGCCGTTCCCCTGGGCGTCGACCACGCGGACGTGAATCGACGCGGCTTCGGCCTGCTCAGACGTACCGGTCCTTGCTGGCACCGCGTCATCAGCCCGTCCCCTGGTTCCATTCTCCAGCAGCCAGCCGGAGACGACCGTGAGCATCGTTGCGCCCAGGAGGCCGGCAACCGCGAGGAGAATGCCGGCGGCCGCGCGACGTTTCAGCTCCCAGGCGACCAGCCCGACCGCGGTAGCCGGTGCCAGCGCGGCGACGGACTGGCCGCCGGCAACAGCCACCGCGGCATCGGTCACCTGCCGCACGAGCGCCTGCGGCACGGCGCGGGCAACTCCCCGAGAGAGCGGTCCGCCGCCAGCGGCGGCCAGTGCCGTTCCGAAGCCCCGGCGTTCCAGTCGCTGGCGGAGCCGTCGGCGGCCGCGCGCGAACCGGCTCTGGATGGTCCCCAGCGGGCAGCGCAGGATCGCGGCAGCCTGGTCGTAGGAGTGGCCCTCGAGATCGCACAGCACCACGGCCGCGCGGAACGGCCCTGGCAGGCGGTCCAGCTCCTCGTAAAGCTCAGGGAAGGGTTCGGGAGGCGGACCCCCGGCAGGCTCGGAGGAATCCAGCGCCGCTCTGTGTCTTTGCTCGAGGGCACGGCGACGCGCGAGCCTGGTGCGGGCTCGCAGTGCGAGCCGCCGGGCGACCCCGTAGAGCCAGCTTGCCACGGCACCCTCCTGCCGGATTGAACCGGAGCGTTGCGCCAGGACCAGAAACACGGCCTGAAAGACGTCCTCAGCGTCATGCGGATCGCCGATGACGCTCTGGCAAACGCCCAGCACCATCGCTCCATGACGCTGGACCAGGAGCGAGAAAGCCGCCTCGGCCAGCGCGTGACCGCCGTGCTGGAATTGATCAAGCAACTGACCGTCGGATCGCCCCGCAAGGGTGCCGGCCTCGAAGAGCGCCTGAAGAGGCGCGGAGACCGAGGAGCGCGGACCGCGAATCATCGCATCCTGGCTTGAAGCACTCATGATTGCCCCGTCGGGAAGACCCTCAGACCAGTCCAGCCCCACGCTGGTCTCTTTCCCGATAGAGTGACCCTCACGGATTGCCTGTGTTCCCGCGTGATGGAGAAAAACCGGGAACCGTGTTCCGACCGCTTGCCCATCCAGTGCATTTTGCACGCGCGGGGTAGGCCATGGGGAGTGTGCGAAGGGCGGGCAAGCCGGATTCAGGGCTCAATCGTCCGGGATGAGGATGGGACCCGGAGCAGGGCAGCCGGGAACGAGCCTGTGGATCAGATCGGTCAGATCAGCCCAGCTCACAGGCTTGCAGAGGCAATCGTTGCAGCCCAGCTTGAGGCAGTCGAGCCGCTGGTCGTCGCTGGAATGTCCCGTGAGAGCCAGGATCGGTCCGGCAAAGCCGCCTGCGCGGATCCGCCGGGTGGCCTCGTAGCCGTCGACGATCGGCATCTCGAGATCCATCAGCACGAGGTCGAACGGGTGTCCTGCCTGATGCGCGGCGAGAACCAGGGCTGCGGCGTCACGGCCATTGCCGACAGCGACCACTTCGAGCCCCATCAGGTTCAGTTGTCGCGCCAAGATCAACTGGAGGTCCTGGTTGTCCTCGGCGACAAGGGCTCGAAGCGATACCCGTGGCTTCGGCCGCAGCCCCTGCGTCTCCACAGCCGGAACGTGCACCGAGCGTGAGGGACTTTCATGGCTGGGCGCGGCAGGCGTGCTTGCATCGAATCCGCCGTGATGGCGCGGACGGCCGGGTCGGGCGCGAGACGGACCGGCGCGCAATCCGCGGACGCGTGCTGCCTTACGGCAGGATCGGTCAGCGCGACCGGCCGAGCTCGAGAGGCTTGTCCTGGAAACCACGGCGTTAATCCCTGTCCGCCCTGGGACGGCATCGCATCATCGATGAACACGTCGTCGCATTATGCCCGCGGGGGCCCGCTTGAAGTAGCGCTCAACCCAGCAAAACCGCGATTGGCCATTGGCTCCCGGTTGCCCGAAAGAGATCCTCCCATGCGGACGTCTTCTGGGAAAGTCCTTTCTGAGGCAACCCACGCTTCGTGGCATCATACCACGGGTTGGTCACGGCACTCGACCACCGAGCTGGAATCACCGTTCATGGTGTCATCGAGACGATTGGCCCTGGTCAATCATCGGAACCAGGAAAGATCAGGAAGATTTTCGACTTTCGGCCGCACGCCGTCATGCGCGCTATCGATGCGCGGATGAGGGCATAAATGGATATCTTGTGGCGCCATGATCCAAGACATAATGTATCGACTGAAGTGTTCGCAGGCAAGAGGGCAGATTGTCGCGGCTGCCGACCCCGGCAATTGATTGCTGCTTGAACCGTGCGACGCGGCCCTACCTTCCCGGGGCTTCCGGAGTTAAGATGATTGCCACGAGCGACCCGTCAGCTCAGCCGGCGCGGATGCGCGGCCGCGGGGAAACTTCCACGACAAGCGAGCGTCTGCGATGAGGATCATCAGGATGACACGGATACCGCTGATCTTGCTGGCAAGCATGGGGTTCGCCACCCCGGTCCTGGCTCTGGACGACCAGAGAACCGACAATCTGCGGGAGAACGCCATCCGCGAATCGGTCGTGAAGATCACGGCGACCCTGCGCTATCCGGACATCCTGCATCCCTGGACCAAGCAAAGCCCGCGCGAGGCCAGCGGCACGGGGGTGATCATCGCCGGCAAGCGCATCCTCACCAACGCGCACATGGTCCTCTACGCCAGCCAGCTCAACGTGGAGAGCCAGCAATCCAGTGACAAGCTGACAGCCACCGTCGAAGCCGTCAGCCCGGGCATGGACCTGGCCGTCCTCAAGCTCGAGGATCAGTCGTTCTTCGACAAGCGGCCTCCCCTGGAGCGGGTGGAGACGCTGCCGGAAGTGAAGGACACCGTGGTGGTGTATGGCTATCCTCAGGGCGGATCGAGCCTCTCGGTCACCAAGGGAATCGTCTCGCGGATCGAGTTCGCCGGCTACAACGACGGCGTCAGCGGCTTGCGGATCCAGGTCGACGCGGCCATCAACCCCGGCAACAGCGGCGGGCCAGCCCTGGTCAACGGCAAGATGGTCGGCCTCATCTTCAGCAAGCTCTCCCAGGCCGACAATATCGGCTACATCATCCCCGCTGAGGAGATCGACCTGTTCCTCAAGGACATCGCCGATGGCACTTATGACGGCAAGCCCGCGCTGCATGACTCGCTCCAGACGCTCGAGAACCCCGCGCTGCGGGGCTTTCTTCAACTCGACAGGAAGGCCCAGGGCATGATCGTGCACAGGCCGGCCGAGACCAGACCCGATTACCCGCTCAAGACCTGGGACCTGATCACCCGGATCGGCGACGCCGAGATTGACAATGTGGGGATGGTGAAGCTCAAAGACAATCTCCGCCTTCAGTTCCAGTACCTGATTCAAAAGGTCGCGAAGAACGGCAAGCTGCCGCTGACGATCATCCGCCAGGGGAAGACCCAGCAGGTTGATCTCCCTGTCGTCACACACTGGCCCATGCTGGTTGAGCCCCTGGAGGGCCACTACCCCTCTTACTTCGTCTACGGTCCCCTGGTCTTCTCCTCGGCCAGCCGTGAATTCTGCTCGGCGCTCGACCGGCCCGGCAGCGCGGTCTCCGCGGCCCTGGCGGTCATTGGCAGCCCCGTGGTGACCCGGCGCGGCGACCGACCCGCCTTCGAGGGCGAAGAATTGGTGGCAATCACCTCGCCCATGTTCCCGCACGCCCTCGCCAAGGGATATGACAACCCGTTCTCGAAGGTGGTCAAGGAGGTCAACGGCGTGAAGGTGAAGAACTTGCACCACTTCGTCGAATTGCTCCGCGACACCAGGAACAAGTACACCACCATCTCCTTCGACGACCGTTATTCGGAGACGATCGTCTTCGAGCACCAGACCGCGCTCAAGGCCACCGATGAGGTCCTCTCCGACAACGGCATCCGCCAGCAAGCCTCCGACGACCTGCTCGCAGTGTGGCAGAAAAAATAGATCGGCGGCCGAGATGCCCTTGGTGCCGGACCCCTCAGAGACGGGGCTCCAGCGCGTGGTGAACCGCTCCGGTCGCGCGTGTGCCTGCCTTGCCGGAACGCTGGTGAGGACGCCGGCCCAGCGTGTCCGCTCTCGGGGTGCTAGTCGCTCAGGAGCCCTCGACCACCAGCTTCCCCCTGCCTAAGATGAAGGTAGAGCACATCCCCCGCACCTCTCACCGCCAAGGGGGCTTCTTATGGCTACGGTTTCACAACATGCCCTGATCTCTCCCCGGATCGAGGAGAGATTGCACCGCGGCGAACTCACCACCGCGCAGGTCGATGCCTTTCGCGATTTCCTTGATCGCGTCGATCACGATCTGCTCGGGCATCGCATCATCACCGGCAATCGCTACACGCACTGGTTCCAGGCCGGCCAGGCGTCCGACGCCGAGCTAAGGCATTTCGTGCGCCAGTTCTCGGTCTTCTCCAACCAGTTCTTGGTCGCGGCCCTGCTGCGGGTCGTCAACGCCCCGGCCCTGGCCCAGGCACGGGCGGCCAAGGAGATCCTCATGAACGAGCTGGGCGTGATCTACCGCCGTCACGACGGCAGGAACGCCCCGGCGCGGAGCGAGGATGAGGCCATCCGGGACCGCGAGGGCGACCCCGACCTGGTCAGCACGGAAGGGACCGTCGACGGCGGGGTCTTCCGGTTTCGGGCAGCGCATTTCGAGTGGCTGCTTGCCGTCGGCGAGGCGCTCGGCCTGGGCTTTGACGAACTGGGAAAGCGAAAGCACGGCCGGCCCTACACGCTCCGCTTTTGCAACGAGCTGCAACGCCTCTATGGGAACGAGGACTGCCAGATTGCCGAAGGAGCCAGCTTTGCCGTCGAGAACTGGGCGGCCGCGGGTTTCTGGCAGGAGCTGGAAGACGGCCTGCTGCACATCAAGGCCACTCGCTTGCCGGCGCTCAAGGTCGCCTTCTTCACCTGGCACAACCGCGTGGAGGCCCAGCACGCCGGGCATACCATGGACGAGCTCGAGGGCGTGTTCTTCGAGCCGGGTTTCGACGAAGCCCGCTTCTTCCAGGGAGCCCGTCAGGTGCTCGACGCCATCGCTGTCTTCTGGGACGGCCTCGAGGAAGATCGCCTGGACGCTGTGACCACCTGAGTTTCCCTTGTTTCATCGGCTCCGATGCCAGAAGAGGTTCGCATGCCGGAAGACGTCATGGCGTTGAAGCGCATCGACCACGTGCGTATGTTCGTCGGCAACGCGCGACAGTCGGCGTATTTCTACCGCAACGCCTTCGGCTTTGACGTGGTCGCGTATGGCGGACTGGAAACCGGCATGAGGCACGAGGCGTGCTACGTGCTCCGCCAGGGACAGATCATCTTCGTGCTCGCATCGCCCCTCACCTCCGATCACCCGGAAGCGGGCCGGCTGATCCGCCATGGGGACGGTGTGCAGTCGATCGCACTGGAGGTGGAGGACGTGCCGGCGGCGTTCGAGGCGGCCCTGTCGCGGGGAGCACGACCCGCCTCGCTCCCGCGCGTCCTCGAGGACGAGCACGGAACCATCCACGTTGCGGAGATCCAGGCCTATGGAGATACCACCCACACGCTACTGAACCGGTCGCGCTACCAGGGAGTCTTCGCCCCGGGCTTCAAGCCGCTCGACCCCGACCGCTACAGCCCGCGCACTTTTCACCCTGTCGGCCTGCGCGCCATCGATCACATCGTCGCCAACGTCGAGGAAGGCAAGATGGGCGACTGGGTGGACTATTACAGTAAAATCATGGGCTTCTCGCTCCTGGCCAGCTTCGACGATAAGGACATCAGCACCGATTATTCCGCTCTCATGTCCAAGGTGGTGGCCGATGGCCGCGGGCGGATCAAGTTCCCCATCAACGAGCCTGCTCAGGGCGCAGGCGGTCCCAGATCGATGAGTTTCTGGAATACTATGGCGGACCCGGCGTGCAGCACATCGCGCTGGCCACTGGCGATATCATTGCCAGCGTGCGTGCCATGGCCGCCAACGACGTGTCGTTCCTCAAGGTGCCGCCGGCCTATTACGAGATGCTCCCCGAGCGCGTTGGCAGCATCCGCGAAGACCTGCGCGAGCTGGCTGAGCTGGGGATCCTGGTGGATCGGGATGACGAAGGCTACCTGCTGCAGATTTTCACCAAGCCGGTGGAGGACCGGCCGACGCTCTTCTTTGAGATCATCCAGCGTCGGGGGGCCCGGAGCTTCGGCAAGGGGAATTTCAAGGCTCTCTTCGAGGCCATCGAGCACGAGCAGGCCCGGCGTGGAACACTGTGACGACGTATCCTCAACGGGGTCAGGTCGGTGTCGGCGGTTTCACATGAGGGGGTATCGGCATGGCAACGAGCATTGCGGAATCACGAGTCCAGCGGGACCCGGAGCGCGCGGCGTTCAACCCTCGGAGCGGGCCTGCAACAGGATCCGCCAGGCCCGGCCTGGAGCGCGCGGCGCACCTGATGGTCCGTCGCCAGGACATCGACTTCCGGGATGTGGCCCCGGGACAGGTCGAGATCGCCATCACGGTGACGAACGCCGGGTCGAGCCCGTCGTACGAAGACTTCGCGATGGTCCAATCGGCGACGCTGGGGGCGTTCGTCGCCTGGCGTCGGCTGACGGTCATGGCGGTACCGGCGCTACAGCCCGGCGAATCGACCGTGTTGCGAACCAATGTCTCGCGCGCAATGCCCGAGCCTCTCGGAATGCCCGACCGGCTGCCGCCCGCTCGACTGGTGACGGCCCTGGGATTCGATGGCGATGAGCCCGGCACTCCCGATACGCGGGGCCGAGCCCGATTGAGTCGGGCCCTTGGTCTGTTCCGCAAGGCTCGTCCCTTGCACCGTGCGTCCGGGAATTCTGAACACCCGGAATCACAACTGCCTCCCAGCCCCTTCGATCTGTTGAGCGGGCCAAGCGTCTACTGGGCGGGCAATCTCAATGTGTTCGTCGGCGGGCGGGCCGTTGAACGTCACAAGGCGGCGGCGCTGCGTATTCTTCCCGCGCGTACCAACCTGGCCATGTTTTTCGTGGGCGGCGCGGATGCTTACCGGTTCGAGCTGCTTGGTCTGGACCCGCGCTGGGAGACTGCGCTCTTCAACCCCATGTCGGCCTTATCACTCTCGTGCGGTTTGAGCGAGGGGACGAGGATCAACATCGGTCGCTGGGTCCCGATGCACGGCACGTCGCTGGTGCTCCTGGCGTTGCGGCCTCCGGCGAACTGTCGAGAGGCAAGCGTCGAGGTCCAGGTCACCCAGCGTTCCACGCAGCAGACGGCTGTCGTCGAGTTCTCGTTCGACCCCGGCGCGGCGGGGCCTGGTTGTTATGTCGTCGGGTGAGGCACGCATGCGACGACCAGTCACCCAGGTTGCCAGCATCCGCGACTTCTACGCTTTCGAGCAGCACGTCGCCACCTGCCGCCGCCAGCGTGGTCTGGACATGGTGCCAGAGTGGTACCGTGTTCCGGTCTTCTATTTTTCCAACCCCGGGGGCGTCATCGGCCATCAGGCTGAGGTCTGGGCTCCGCGCGAGCCAGGAGCTGGACTTCGAGCTGGAACTGGCCTGCGTCATCGGCAAGGCCACGCGCGACCTGCCTGCCGACGATCGCGCGCTCGAGTGCGTCGCGGGTTTCACCATCATGAACGACTGGAGCGCCCGCGACCTTCAGCGCACGGAGATGGCTGTCGGACTGGGGCCCAGCAAGGGCAAGGACTTCGCCACCTCGCTCGGCCCCGAGATCGTGCCTCTGGACGAGCTGTCGGACTGCTATCGCGCGGGCCGGCTGCATCTGGAGATGACCGCGGCGGTGAACGGGCGAGTCCTCTCGCGCGGCAATTCGGGCGCGATGTACTGGACCTGGCCCCAGCTCCTGGCGCATGCCAGCCGCGACGCCACGCTACAGCCCGGCGACGTGCTCGGCTCGGGCACGGTGGGTACGGGCTGCATCCTCGAGCTCACGCCACAGGCGGCCGGCGGCTGGCTCAGGCCGGGCGACATCGTCGAGCTCTCCATCGAGCGGCTCGGGACGCTTCGCAACCAGGTCGTCGCTCATCCCTGAACGGACCGCAACGCAACGCAACCGGAGAATGCCCCATGCCGCCCTACCTACGGCTTGGCTCGGTCCCGCGGAAACGGCACATCGCCCACCCGCATGAGCCGGGCTTCCTGAACGAGGGGATCTATTACGAGGAAGTCGTGACGGTTGCCGGCTTCTCCCGGGCCTACAGCCTGGTGTACCACCTGCGGCCTCCCACCCGCGTGGTCCGTGTCGAGCCCGCCGGCACGCTCGCGCTCGACCTGGTCGATCAGCCGGCGCTCCGCCATCATCACCTCAAGACCAGGACGCTGCCGCGCGGGTGACCCGGTCACCGGCCGCGTCGTCATGCTGGCCAACGACGATGTCAGCCTGGCCCGCTGCCGGCCCGAACGCCCACAGCAAGAACTCTTCCGCAACGCCGACGCCGATGAGATTCTCTTCATGCACAGCGGCAAGGGGACGCTACAGACGATGTTCGGACCGTTGCCCTTTCGAGACTTCGATTACATCGTCATCCCACGCTGCACGACCTACCGGCTGGAATTCGAGCCGGCTTCGCCTCCCGACATGCTCGTCATCGAGGCAGCGGGCAACGTGACGATCCCTCCGCGCTACCTCAACCCGGACGGGCAGTTGAAGCTGGGTTCGCCCTATGCCGAGCGCGACCTGCATGGTCCAGGAGAGATCGCAGTCATCGACCGTGAAGAGGAAACCTCGGTGCTGGTGCGCGACGGCAAGCGGCTCACGCGCTACACGCTGGCGAGCCATCCCTTCGACGTCGTGGGCTGGGATGGAATGCTCTATCCCTACACCTTCAACGCCGACGATTTCGAACCCATCACCGGGACCGTGCATCAGCCTCCACCGGTGCAGCAGACCTTCGAGGCGCCCGGGTTCGTTGTGTGTACCTTCGCACCCCGCATGCTGGACACACACCCGGAGGCGATCAAGGTGCCCTACGCGCATTCCAACGTGCAGGCCGACGAGGTGCTGTACTACGTTCGAGGCCGGTTCGGCAGCCGTCGTGGCGTGGAGGAGTCGTCGCTCACGCTGCACCCCCGCGGCATTCCCCACGGCCCGCATCCCGGCACCATCGCCGCCAGCCGCGCGGCCACCCGGACCGATGAACTCGCCGTGATGGTGGACACCCATCGCCCGCTACGGCTTTCAAGCCTGGCCATGGAGCTGGACGATCCGACGTACCCCTTGAGCTGGATCTCTTGAATGATCATTGATGTCGCCGCCACCGACGTCGTGAAGGTCTACCGGACGCTCGTGGAAGTCGTCACACCCCGGCCCATCGCCTGGGTCACGACGGTCGACCGGGAGGGCCGCGTGAACCTGGCGCCGTTCAGCTTCTTCAATGTCTTCGGGGCCAACCCTCCCGTCGTGGTCTTCTCGCCGGGCCTGCGACGCGACGGCTCCAAGAAGGACACGTTGCTGAACCTTGACGACGTGCCCGAATTCGTCCTGAGCGCCGCCGTGGAAGATCTGGCCGAGCCCATGAACCTCACCGCCAGGGAGTTGCCCCGAGGCGAGAGCGAGGCCGTGTTCGCGAACCTGGCCCTGGAACCCTCGAGCCGGGTTCGGCCGCCCCGCGTGGCGGCTTCTCCGGTCCACATGGAATGCCGGGTCCGGCAGATCCTCCCCATCGGCGATGGACCGATTTCCGCGAACCTGGTGATCGGCGAGGTGCTGCTCATCCATATCGACGACTCCGTACTGGACCCCTCCGGCCACGTTGACCCGCGCAAGCTGCGCACCATCGCGCGCCTGGGCGGCGACTACTACTGCCGCAGCACGGACCTGTTCGAGATGAAGCGGCCCTGACCCGACCACGGCTTCCACCCTGCGGCCGACCAGCACAACGAAGGCGATGGACCCGGACCCAGACGCTGCGCCCCGACGCCACTCGCTTGCCGTGCAAACTGCCGATCAGGGTTTGCAATCCGCATGATCGCCGGCCGTGCCAGGACACCCAGGACTCGCTGGTGTTTTCATCGCAAGTCAATCATTCACAAGTACTTGCGTAATAACGAGCGGGGCGGCACAGCGCTTGCCTTGAGTTCCGACAGACATCCGGATCTGGTGAACTCCAGGAGAGGCCCGTGCCATGAAGAACGCTGCGTCGGTGCTGATTGTTGACGACGAGCCGAGCATTCGCATGCTGTTTCGCACGGCACTCGAGTCGGCCGGCTATGAGGTTGTGGAAGCCGGCGATGGTGTCCAGGCGCTGGGGCAGGTTCATGATGCAGCGCCCGATGTGGTGCTGCTGGACCTGAAAATGCCCGGCATGAACGGCATGGAGACGTTGCGGAGGCTCCGGGACCAGGGCGCCGATACACCCGTGGTGATCGTGACGGCCCACGGCAGCATTGCCGATGCCGTGGCGGCGATGAAGCTCGGCGCCGTGGATTTTCTGACCAAGCCTGTCCTGCCGAAGGACCTCCGACGGACAGTGAGCGAGGTGATCCTGCGACACAACCGCCCGGCACCGCCCAGGGGGCATGGCCCGCCCGCAGATGCACCGACAGGCGGGGAGCTCGCCGCGTCGTCATCGCCGGTCGCGGTTCTCGCACCGCCGGCCATCGACCTGGCCCCCGTGAAGCGCGCCATCAACGAGCGTGACTTCGCCGCGGCCGAGCGGTTGCTGGAAGCGGGGCTTGACCAGGCGCCCCTTTGCGTCGAGGCACTCAACCTCATGGGCGTGCTGCATGAGTGCCTGGGCCAGGTTCACGCGGCCTACCACAATTACCGCACCGCCCTGGAGTGCTCGCCCGACTACGCACCTGCGCTCGAAAACCTCAAGCGGTACTGCGATCAATTCGGTCTCGACTTCCACAGCAAGGCCATCAACCCCAGTGCACGCTAGATCAGTCATCCCGCCAGATGCCCGATCCTCCCCCAAGGGCACCCCTCACTCGCTGAACCTGCGTGCGGCACCTTCCCGCTCATCACGCCAGAGGTGCAACCCCTGGCAAATTGGGTTCGATTTCGGTCCATCGTCTCGCAGCCAGCCGACGTTACTCCTTCGCAAGACGCCATTTAAGTCCTGTTTTTCGTTGGCTTCGTTTTGCGCAGAACTCTGGAACGATCACCGCGGCGCGACCCACGGTCTGGCCTCTGGCCGCTTCAATCGCCGGCTCATGCCGCATTGACCGGAAAATTGGGTTCGATTTCGATATCCCAGGAACGAAGTCATCGCACGCTGCCTGTTTCGTGATCTGGACTTAAATGGCGTTTTTCATTGGCTCCGCTGGGGATCTTTTTACTCGAAATCGCGCCGGTCCGCATCGAGGCGGGTAGAAATCCGGTTGGACCTGCGCGTGCCGCTGGCCAGGGCAGTGCATCCCTTTGCAAACCACCGGATTGTCAAGGAGCACGCGCACCGCACCTTCATGATCAGTCTACGGTACAAAGCCGGGGGCTTTTGTGGCGGCCATGTCGTGGCTCTGAACCGATCGGCCTGGGAGATGAACGCAGTGTCGCTCCCTTGGGGCAAGGTTCAGATCCTGCCGTCCTTCTTCCTGCTCTCCAAAGACGGACACAAGCGATCGTCATGGCCGATCCTCCCGGCAAGATCGGCTCAGGCCAGAGAATCGCACCGGCCGGGCCGATCGACGCCGCATGGCAAGTCCTGATCAGTTCGCAAGAGCGACCGGGCGACGCAGCGCACTGCGAGAAATGCATGGAGATCTGGTAGAAGCGCTTCTGGCCGACCGGCTCGGGTGCAAAGATGCGAGTACAGGCTGCACTTGCGATAATTCCCCGGTGCAACCTGCGGTTCGGGTGGGCCCTGGAGGCTGGGGCCCATGCCCGGTTGACGACAATCGGAGCCCTCTCATGACTGGCCCCGCCGACCGCGATCTCCTGTTCGGATTGCTGGCGCTTCAGAACGGGCTGATCGACCAGGGCGCCCTCGTCGCCGCGTTTCAAGCCTGGACCCTCAACAAAGCCGGGAGCCTTGCCGAAGAACTGGTCACCCGGGGCGACCTCGACGCCGAGGCCCGCGCAGGGATTGATGCGATCGTCGCCTTGCATGTCCGGAAGCATGGGGACGTCGAGCAGAGGCTAGCCGCCGTTCGGGCCGGTCGGTCGACACGTGCCGTCCTGGCCTGTCCGGAGGAGCAGGAGATCGAGACGTCGCTCGGCTGGCTGACTCAGCGCGACGACAGCCCCGCCGCCAGGGCTGACCGTGACAACGACCCCTGCCCCGAACCCGGCCCCGAACCCGACCCCGACCGCACCGCGAGTGTTTCGCTGGGCGCAGCCACGAGCGATGGCCAGCGGTTTCGCATCTTGCGGCCTCACGCCCGCGGCGGCCTGGGTGAGGTGCTCGTGGCGCTGGATACCGAGCTGCAACGGGAGGTCGCGCTCAAGCAGATCCTCGAAAACCAGGCAGACGATCCCGATAGCCGCTCCCGCTTCTTGCTGGAAGCCGAGATCACCGGCAGGCTGGAACATCCCGGGATCGTACCCGTCTACGGCCTGGGCGCTTATCCGGACGGCCGGCCTTACTACGCAATGCGGTTCATCCGTGGCGAGAGTTTCAAGGAGGCAATCGTCGCCCATCATGCGGCGGACGCCCTTCGGGCCAATCCCGGCCAGCGCGCCCTGAGTTTGCTCAAGCTCCTGCGGCGGTTCCTGGCCGTCTGCGACGCGATCGACTATGCCCATACCCGGGGCATCCTGCACCGTGACCTCAAGCCGTCCAATGTGATCCTGGGCAAGTACGGCGAAACGCTGGTGGTGGATTGGGGCCTCGCCAAGGCAGTGGGTCGAAGGGAGTCGGCTCCAAGATCTGATGAGAGGACATTGATCCCATCGCTCTCCAGTGGTAGCGCCGAGACTCTGCCGGGAAGCACCCTCGGCACGCCGGCGTACATGAGCCCTGAACAGGCCGTGGGGGACCTCGAAATCCTTGGGCCACGCAGCGATGTTTACAGCCTGGGCGCCACGCTCTACTGCCTGCTCATCGGACGGCCACCGGTTGAGGGCGACGACCCGGGCGCGGTGCTTGCCGCGGTGCAAAAGGGGGATTTCGCGGCCCCACGAGGGCTTGATCCGTCACTCGACCCAGCGCTCGGAGCGATCTGCCTGCGGGCCATGGCCCGGAAAGCCGGCGACCGCTATGCCACAGTGCGTGGGCTGGCGGAGGATATCGAACACTGGATGGCCGACGAGCCGGTATCGGCCTGGCGCGAG
This sequence comes from uncultured Planctomycetaceae bacterium, assembly GCA_963833985.1. GTDB lineage: Bacteria > Planctomycetota > Planctomycetia > Isosphaerales > Isosphaeraceae > Aquisphaera. Next base: position 1,055,667 of record CAWIAD010000002.1, on the reverse strand, counting down.
CCCTGGGCTCGACGAGCGCGGCGATGGGCGCGGCGACATCGCACGGCGGTCACGGCTGCCATCGCCGCAGGTCTGATGGCGTTCGTGGGACTGACCGCCGTCCTTGGTGTCCAGGCCAAGGCGAATGTCGAGATGGAGCGTTCCACAGGGCCCTGGCTGCCGCCAATGAACGAGAGCGGGCGCGGTTCGCCCTGGCCATGGACGCCGTCAGGCTCTTCCACGGCGAGGCGAGCAGGGATTTCCTGCTCAAAGAGCAGCCTTTCAAGGCGCTGCGTACCAGGCTGCTCCGCGGCGCAGCCGATTTCTACATCAAGCTGGAAGCGCTTCTGGCTGGACAGACCGATCCATTCTCACGCCGGGCACTGGCCACCGCCTACGACGAGCTGGCCGAGTTGACCGAGAAGACCGGCACGATTTCGGACGCACTTGGCCTTCGCTTCAAGGCGCTGGCCGTCTATCGAGATCTGGCGATGGGGCCGCAGTCCGAGCTGTCGCCGCAATCGGATCTGGCCCGCAGCCTCATGGCAGTGAGCTCCACGCAACAGGATAGCGGCAATCCGGACGAGGCCCTGAAGTCGCTCGTGGAAGCGCAGCGGACGCTCGAGAAGCTGCTCGCGACGCGAATCGAGGACAAGCTCCAGGTCCTGCTTGGCCAGACCCACCTTCGGACTGGCATTGTCCTCAGGGATGTCGGCAAGCTGGACGAGGCGATCGGTTCCTTCGGCCAGGCGCTGACCATCCAGGAAAGGCTCGTCAAGGCTCACCCCGAGAGCATCCAGCGCCAGGCTGACCTGGCCCGCACCCTGGCCGTCGCGGGCGGTCACTGTGTCGTCGCGGGGAAAAGGGCCGAAGGGCTGGGGTTCCTGCAAAGAGCTGTGGAGCTGCGGCGTCAACTCGCCGACAAGCACCCGGAACTCATCGAGCTCCGGGCCGATCTATCGTGGTGTTATGATATGCTCGGTTATGCCCTCCAGTCCAACGGAGAGTCCGCTGCCGCCCTGGAGATTTTCCGGGAGCGACAGGCAGTCCTGCAACGGCTGGTTGACGAGAATCCCAATGTCACCGAATTCCAGTTTGACCTTGCGACGTGCAGCAACATGATCGGCTGGGTGCTGCGCCAGAGCGGCCAGGCGCAGACTGGGCTGGCGGAGTTCGAGAAGGCGGCCGTCACGCTCAGAAAGCTGGCCGACGCCAATCCCGGTGTCATGCGGTACCAGAGCCGGCTGGCATTCACCCTTAACTCGATCGGAGGGATCCAGCTGGAGTCAGGCGGGCTTGCTCAGGGGGTCGCGGCCATTCGCGAGTCCGAAGCGATTCTCCAGCGGCTCACCGCGCTCACCGCGCAGGATCGCTATAACCTTGCCTGCAAGTGCGCCCTGCTCGCCCGCGTCGCCACCATGCCTAGCTCGAAGATGAGCGCCAGGGAGGCGCAAGCGGAGGCCGACCGGGCGATGACCTTGCTTCGTGGCGCCGTCGCAGCCGGCTATCGCAACCTCGATCTCATGAACAGAGACCACGATCTTGACTCGTTGCGCGGCCGGGACGACTTCAAGCTCCTGATGATGGATCTTGGATTCCCCGCCGACCCGTTCGCTCGGTGAGCCGGAACAGGGTATCCGGAACAGGGGCAAAGAGTGACGGGAACAGGGACGCAGAGAATCTGCGGGGAGCCAGGGGCCCGGCCATGCCTCGCAGCCAGGCTGCTGGCAGTGCCCGGAGATCAGGCCGCTGACTAAGCGCGCGAGGCGAAAATCCCAGAATCATCGGTTGTCACGGCATTCAGGACCGGGGACACTGGAACCATGACACCTGTCAGAGATTCATCATCGTCCAGAGGTGGCGCGCCTTGTCCTGGATTGCCCGGCGTGGTTTCACGCTGATCGAGCTGCTGGTGGTGATTGCGATCGTTGCCCTGCTGATTCCCCTGCTGTTGCCCTCCGTGCAAGCGGCTCGAGAGTCCGCGCGCCGCATCCAGTGCTCGAACAACATGAAGCAGCTTGGCCTGGCCTTGCACCACTACGAAACGGTTGCCATCTCTACCATTCTCTACCACTCTGTGGTAGAGTCATCATGAACATGAACCAGTCTGTGACGCGCAGGTAAAGAGAGTTGCGTGGAGGCGTTCAATCCCGAGGACTTGCCGCGGTTTGTGTGCTTTCCCGCTTTCACCCGCGACTGGGAACGGTTCGGGCTGTTGGAGCGGGGGTGGCGTGGTGGCTGAAAGGAGGAACCGACGTGAGACGGGATACACCGGACCGAAAAAACAGCTCGTCGGACTCACCGCCTCAGGGACGCGTCCAGCGTGAGGCGTCGGCGGGCCGAACCGGTCCCTCTCACCGGGAGGGGCGAAGATCGTCGCGGCCTTCGATGAGGCGATCGACGTCATGCGCTCGGGCGGTCACGGTCCCGCCAGGCTGACAGCGCGAACCTATCGCGCTGACTTCGCCGTACCCCAAATATGGCCCCGACGGCATGCGACGGGTGCGCGACCTGCTGAGGATGAGCCAGGTCCTGTTCGCGCGTCCTGCTTCCCGGGCGTGGACACCCACGCGTTTTTTGCGACCCTCGCCTGGGCCTCGCCTTCAGACGGCACGCCGTTACGGTTGCCTCTACGAGAGGATCTGCTTGAGTTGTCCGGAGACCTCCAGGTTCATGGTCGATAGAGCGAGTCTCAACTCCTCGGCATAGCCGTAGTTGAACTGGCGGGAATCCGGCGCGTCCCAGAGGATGTACCGTTCTCTGTACTGAAAGTCGACGTAGATGATCGCCATGCTGCCGTCCTGATAGATCCAGATGGCGATCACGGGTCGCGAGGCACATTCCGTTGCAACAACCGGAGGCGTGAACATCTCGATCTGCTTTCCCCGCTGCTGCATACCCTGCAAGACCGCTCGAATAGCCGACCCCGCTCGAATGGCCGACCAACCACGTCCTGAAGGTACGATGGCCAGCTCGTACGGGCCAACGGGGATCGTCCGATGTCGCACGCGCGGGGCCGTGGAGTTGTCTCGCGCGTTCATCGCCTCTTGCCACAGTTTGCTCAGGGCGTCCTGAGTGAACAAGAAAGGATCGGGTGTGCAGAGGGGGATCCGCTCCTTGGGCTGAGGGTTGTCGTCGTCACGCAATTCCTTTTCTCGGGGGATCACGCCGCCGACGTAAATCGGTCGCCGCTCCTGGCTCACCTGGCCCTCGGGAGGTTTTGCCTCTTCCTCGGCAAGCCGTAAAGCTTCCACGACCGCGGAGGGGCCGTCGTCGAAGAGAGGTTCGTCGACGACCGCGGACAGATCCTCGTGCAGTTGCCGGGCAACCTCCAGCGGGATGGCAATGATCAGCATCTGGTCAAGCCGGACACCCGGTACCGGGACATGCAGCAGTTTGCCCGCAACATAGTCCCAGAGCGCTTCAAACCGGGGCCGAAATCTGCGCTGCCAGTGGGCACGCTCGATCAATGGATAGACAACCTCTGGCCAAAGATCGGCGCTGACCGTATCGAGCTGGTCCGACCGCGTGGTGTAGCGGAGGACAGCTTGGCGGAACCTGTCCTCCCGATGCCAGACTTCCGCGACGCGGTTCCAGAGGGAGACTCGGTGTGCGTCCAGCGCATCACGAGGTGGGGCGATCAGCGCGAGATCGTTGAGTGTGCGGGGCATCAAGCCGGGATTCAGCTCGCCCTTGGCGTTCAGCATCGCCTTCCGCGCGTGAGAACTCGCTTCCTTGAGCCGCGCACGGATCTCGCGAAATCGCCTGCGTTTGCCCAGCGTATCTCGGCAGGCCAGGTACTTCATCACCACGACGGGGCTCAGCACGGCGCGAACGTCGGGGCGTTCATCGAGCAATGCACCAGCGCGCGAGATTTCGTCCTGGGTCGGCTCAACGCTCAACAGCCAGGTCATCGCCAGCAGCAGCCGCGCACGGTCCGCGTTCCTCGCGTCGAGATGACGCCGGGAAAGAATTCCCCGCCAGTGCGAGCCCCCCAGGAGGTACGCGAGGTAATGACCGCAGAGATAACGCTCTTCCGGTGAGACGACGATCGGCGTCCCGAGAACCTTCGAAAGCATGTCCCGGGCAATCGGGTGGCTGTGCCATCCCAATCCGGCTTTTCGGCCGTTCTCCGACGACTTGGGGTGCTCTTCATGGGGGGACGACGGAAAACCCGTGGCGTCCCAGATGCGGCGAAGCAACGACGGAGGAAGCGGAGTCGATAACCGTATCAGGGATTCCGGGTCGCTACGCTCCGACCTGCTCGCCCCATCATGCCCAGTGATCGGGCTATCGACAGGCGACGTGCTCGATGGCGGCGGGCAGAGCGGATCGGGAGTGACCGACCGTCTGAGTCCCGGATTGATTCGCTGTAGCCTCAGCGCGCGATCGGCTTCGTCGAAAAGCTCGAGTGCCACCACGTTTCCCGAGGCCGGTCTTCGGCTTCGTTGCTTCCGCAGGAGCGAGAGGATCAAGTTCTCCAGCGTCGGCCAGATCTCGGGGTTCTTGTGCCGCGGGCAAGTGGGTGCTGCGCTTTTGTGCTGGGAGATTACCGCCAGCGCATCACCGTCGAACGGAAGTTCGCCAGTCGCGCATTGGTAGACCATCACTCCCACGGAGTACAGGTCGGTGCGATGGTCCAGCGGCAGGCCCTGCGCCTGCTCTGGGCTCATGTAGAGAGGCGTGCCCTGGATCGTCCCTCTCTCGTCCCCCGGGCCGCCGGTGAGCAGAGAGATTCCGAAGTCGGAGAGCTTTGCCTGGTCGCCCGATGTGAGCAAGACGTTGCTCGGTTTGATGTCGCGGTGGATCACCCCCTGAAGGTGTGCGTAGTGGAGCGCCTCGGCCACCTGACCACAGATCCGTAGCCGATCCGGGAGGGAAAGATCCGCCCAGCGATTCGCGAAGCTCGGTCCGACTACCTCTTCCATGACCAGGAAGTAGGTCCCCTCCGACTCACCGAAATCGTACAGTCGCACGATTCTGTCGTGAACCAACCGGGCGAGAATCTGGGCCTCGAGGCGTATCTGCTCGGCGTCCTCACGGGCGCAAGATTCCTTGAGGAATTTGATGGCCACCTTCCTTCCGAGCAACCGATCGGTCGCCCTGTAGACGGTGCCCATTCCGCCCCGGCCGAGCTCCTCGTCGAGGGTGAATCGCTCGCCCAGCGTCGTGCCCAAGCCAATCACCGGATATCTCCCCTCGAGAGAAGAACACTCGGCACGAAAGGAAACCGCGTCAAGCACTGGCACAACAGGATACCCTCAAGCTCTGGTTCCCATGAAGGTACTTCATGATCCAGCGCGCAAATTCAATGCAACACTCTTAAAGAATTCATGCTCCCGCCGAGCAAAAGAGCTGTCGAAGGATCGACTCTTGGAAATGTGCCGATTTCCCCAGGAACCCTGTCGACGTCGTAGCGGAAGAACTCGACCAGCGTGGTCCGCGAGCATTGGCTCGTGCTTATCTTTCAAAGACCGCCGCCGAGTTGATCGTGAATGGTTCGCTCGGTCTGCTCCACGCGACGTTTCCGTCCGTGGCCGTGAGCAAGTAACCACAACACTATCCCTTCCACGCACTGTGGCTCTTCGGCTCCAGCAGTGACTCGAACGAAGAAAGATAAAACCAGCATTCTTTCCCGGTCATGGCGAGGGGCTCTTGGATGCGTACCAGCGAAGACGAGCATAGAATTGCTGAATCCACGACAAACTACGCTGCTCTGCTCGAAACCTTGCACCCGGCTCCTGATTTTTTTTGCGATTCTGGAAACCCTCGCCGAAGAGGAGACTGGCGGCCGCCAAGTTGCTGATCCGGCTGCGTTTATGATGTGCATCTTCAACGAATTTGACCTCGATGCGGCCTGATCCGGATATGAGATGTCAGAGCTTCATCTGAAATCGTCCACTGCCAGGCCATGCTCGGATCTGAGTTTCCATATCAGCACTGAATCCGGGAGCCGCGCGCGACGATCCGGCGCCTCCTACAAGCTCTGTGATTATCCTGGACACATTTTCCCAGTTTTCTTGCCAAGGCTTTTCGTACCGTCTTGGCCCCTGAAGCTGGACGGGAACGGGCTGACCTGAGGCAAGCCCTGGAAATACCAGAGGCGCTATCGCCCCAAACGATCGAACAAAGAACCGATGCATTGATCGCACGGGCGGCGAGCCCACCGAGGGAGGGGCGACAGCGAATACCAGGTCCTGCCAACCTGAAAATGAAAGCGCCTTGGTCCTTCTGCGCGGGGGAACAGGGCGCGGCATGGGGCGTGCTTGCACCGGAACTCCAATACGGACATGGGGTTCCTGGGGGTATGCGGACGGAATGATGGCGGTAACCAATCACGCGACGGGTCAGAGCTTCCGGAGCAACGTGCCGGCCCGCCTGGATCGCTTGCCATGGTCGAGCTGGCACTGGCTGGTGATCACGGCGCTGGGCATCACCTGGATCATCGATGGCCTCGAGGTCACGATGATGGGTGCAGTCAGCACGGTGATCGAGGACCCCCAGAGCCTGCACTTCAGCAGCACGCAGATTGGCCTTCTGGGCACGGCCTATCTCTGTGGAGCCATTCTCGGAGCGCTCGTGTTCGGGTATCTCACCGACCGGCTGGGCCGCAAGAAGCTGTTCACCGTCACGCTGGGCCTGTACCTCGTGGCCGCCTTCCTGACCGCGCTCTCGTGGGATTTCCTCAGTTTCGCCTGCTTCCGCTTCCTGACGGGAGCGGCCATCGGCGGCGAATATTCGGCCATCAACTCGGCGATCGACGAGCTCGATACCCGCGCGGGTACGCGGCTGGGCGGACCTGGCAATCAACGGCACCTTCTGGCTGGGCTCGGCAGCCGGGTCGCTGGCCAGCGTGGTGCTGCTGGACCGCAGCCTGCTCCCCGTCGATCTGGGTTGGCGGCTGGCCTTCGGCCTGGGCGCGGCGCTCGGGCTGGTGATCATCGTCCTGCGCAAGCACGTGCCCGAGAGCCCGCGCTGGCTTCTGACCCACGGACAACCCGACGAGGCCGAACGGATCGTGGAGGAGCTGGAGCGGAAGATTGAGGACGATCTCGGCGCAGGGGCACTGCCGGAGGCCGACCACTGGATCACCATCCGCCCACGCGATCCGATCGGGTTTGGAGAGCTGGCCGGCGTCATGGTCCGGAAATACCTGCGGCGGACGATCCTGGGCCTGGCGCTCATCATCTCGCAGGCGTTCCTGTACAACGGCGTCTTCTTCACGTTTCCGCTGGTACTCCGCAAGTTCTACGGGGTGCACCCGGACCGCGCCGGCCTGTACTTGCTCCCCTTCGCACTCTCGAACTTCATGGGCCCTCTGCTGCTGGGCCGTTTCTTCGACACGGTCGGCCGCAAGCCGATGATCGGATCAACGTACACCGTCTCGGCCGTGCTTCTGTCCCTGACCGGCTACCTCTTTGCCGCGGGCCAGCTCACGGCGACCTCGCAGACGGTGCTCTGGGCGGCCATCTTCTTCTTTGCGTCCTCGGCGGCTAGCTCCGCCTACCTGACCGTCAGCGAGATCTTCCCGGTGGAACTGCGGGGCATGGTGATCGCGCTCTTCTTCGCCTGCGGCACGCTCATAGGCGGTACCCTGGCCCCCTGGCTCTTCGGGGCGATCGTCGATTCGGGCCAGCCGCGCTACCTGTTCTACGGCGACCTCTTCGGCGCAGTGCTGCTGCTCGCCACTGTCGGCGTGGTTGCAGTCTTCGGCGTCAAGGCAGAGCGCAGCTCGCTGGAAGACATCGCGCAGCCGCTGTCGGCCGTGCAAGAGGACGCCGCGGCAGCGTAATCGAGTTTCCTACCTCCCATGTGGAACGTCCGCAGGGACAACAGGTCTCAGGCGGCACTTCGTGATTCGATTGGAACACGTTAAGTGGATTCCCCCACAGGGGTTATGGATCTGTACTGGCATCTTTCGTATCGTATATGATGTAGGAAAACTCTGGAAACGTCTCTCAAATGATACGATCGTATCGGTCTTGTCCGCGGCATTCGTGGCGGGGGGCAAAGGTGCCAGGCGACACACAACTGTTCAAGAACCTGAACAAACGCCGCTGGGACCTGGGACCTAGCTATGCAATGCTCTCGAGGCGGTGTGGGGTTTCTCGCCCGACGGTTCAGCGCATCCTGTCTGGCCGCCACGCCGCAGCGAGTTTTTCAAGCGTCCTGGCCATTGCAGATGCTCTGGGCCTGGGCCTCCGTATTGATTCCAAGGTCGACCCCCGCGATCTGGAACGCGAGCAGGCGGTGCGGGCGGAAGGCACAGAAGCTCGTTGCAATGGTCCAGGGGACATCCGGGCTCGAAGGTCAGGCAGTTGACAGGAAGAGTTTGAGTCGATGGTTGAGCAAACGACGCACGAGCTTCTTGCAGGCTCGAAGCGAAGGCTTTGGAGCGACGAGTGAGCGACTGGATCCTTCAGCCCGGTGAAACCCCCATCGATCGATCTGGATTGAAGCGAAAAGACATCCACACCCGTGCGGAGTTGAACAAGGCAGAAGCCGAGAACATTCGCAAGGTCGTGGTGAAGTACCTGTCGGCGAAGCCCTCCAAGCGCTCTGCGCCCTTTCATCTGACGTGGACGAAGCGGCTGCACTGTCAAATGTTTTGAAATGTATGTAAATGGGCCGGTGAATTCCGGCAGGCAAACCTGAACCTCGGCTGTGATTGGCACCAGGTTCCGATGCAACTCCAGGCTCTTCTTGAAGATCTCGTCTTCTGGGAAATGCGGGAGGACACCCTTCTGGACCAGTCTGTGAGGCTGCATTACCGGGCGGTGGGGATTCATCCGTTTCTCAATGGCAACGGTCGCTGGGCCCGCATGCTCGCGAACATCTGGCTCTAGCGGCACGGGCACGCGGTCATTCAATGGCCCGAGGAGGCGATCGGATCGAAGAGCGTGATTCGGGAGGAATATCTCGCAGCAATCCGGGCGTCCGATGGAGGCGACGAACAGCCATCGTTCATACTCCACGAGCGCTTCGCTCACACGGCCTGAGTCGCAGGTCATCGTCCCCTGGAGCTGCGTCGTATCCAGGTTGCCCGGGGAACTTTTCAGAGGTCGGATCTCATCGGTTCAGCTGCCGGTCCTGGCTTACTGGGCAAGGAAACAGCGGAATCACGCTTCCAGGCGAGTGCATCGTCGAATCATTGACTTCCCCCCGAGCGCCTCGTAGCTTGCAAGGTGAGTCTTGTCCAGGTCTTGAGACCCTGGGCGATCGATGTCGGGTCTCTGGCCAACGGTTCGCCCGCTCTCCGGACCGTGCCCGATGCAGGAGCTCGCGCATGCGGATTGCCATCCTCACCAACGAGTATCCGCCCCACGTTTACGGAGGCGCCGGGGTCCATGTCGAATACCTCACGCGGGAGCTCACCCGTATTGATGACGGTGCTCACGAGGTCACGGTCATCTGCTTCGGCGACCAGGACATCCGCGAGCGGAACTTGACCGTCCGGGGAATCGAGCCGAGGTACGATCTGCCGTATCAGGACCCCAGGCACAAGCGGTTTCTGGAGACCATGCTGCGCGACCTGGTCATGACCGGGATGGTGCACGACGCCGACATCATCCACTGCCACACCTGGTACAGCCACCTGGCCGGCTGCCTGATCCGGCAGCTCACCGGCGCGCGGCTCGTGCTCACGACGCACTCGCTGGAGCCGCATCGCCCGTGGAAGGTCGAGCAGCTTGGCTCTGCCTATCACGCCAGCTCGTGGGTTGAGAAGACCGCCTACGAGAACGCCGACGGCGTCGTCGCGGTCTCCGCGGCGATGCGTGAAGATGTTCACTCGCTCTATGGGGTGCCCTACGAGAAGATCCGGATCATCCATAACGGCATCGACCTGGACCAGTACCGGCCGACATCCGACCTCGCGGTGCTGGCGAAATACCAGATCGACCCCGCCAAGCCGTACATCCTCTTCGTTGGCCGGATCACTCGGCAGAAGGGAATCATTCACCTGGTGAATGCTCTCAAATACATTCACGACGGTGTGCAGGTTGTGCTCTGCGCCGGGGCCCCGGATACGCCCGAGATCGGGCACGAGATGGAAGCGCGCGTCGAGCGGGCCAGGCGCGAGGCGCATGTCCCGATCAACTGGATTGCCCAGATCGTTCCCAGGGAAGACATCATCCCGCTCTATTCCCAGGCCAAGGTCTTTGTGTGCCCGTCGGTCTACGAGCCGTTCGGGATCATCAACCTGGAAGCCATGGCGTGTGCCACGCCGGTGGTCGCATCGGCAGTGGGCGGGATCCGGGAGGTCGTGATCCCGGGAGAGACCGGCGTGCTCGTGCCGTTCCAGCCAGTGAGCAACATCGACTTCGAACCGCGCGACCCGGAGCGGTTCGCCAGCGACCTGGCCGCCGGCGTCAACCAGCTTCTCGAGAACCCCAAGCTGCTGCATGACATGGGCGTGCAGTCCCGCAAGCGCGTGGAGGAGTTCTTCTCCTGGACGAGCATCGCGCGCCGCACGGTCGATTTTTACGAGGAGCTGCTGAACAGGAGGTACGGCCCGGCCTCGCACCCCCCGTACTGAGAAGCTGCGGGCTCAGCGCCGCGGCGCCAGCTTGATCCAGTCCATGCCGACCAGCGAGTTGCTGCTGCGTTCGTTCTTGCCCGCAAGACGGATGCTCAGCGTATGCGCACCAGCGCCCAGGCTCACCGTTCCCAGGGAGATGGCCCCCGTGTGGACCACGGCGGGGGCTGGCTCGAAGAGGTCGATCGGCCCGCCCAGGTCCATGCCGTCGATGGCAAGCTGCACCGTCCCGTAGTCGCCTGCCTTCGTGAACGCCGCCGAGACGGCATAAGTTCCCGCGGCCACCACGGGCAACTCGAGATCCAGCCTTGCTCCCGGATCGCGCGGCAGCCACCAGAGCTGCCGGCCCCCGGACCAGGCGTCGCCGAAGGGCAGCATGTCCTGGTTGGGCACCTCGCCGGAGGTGACGGCCTGCACCTTCAGGTCTTCGGCCTCGATGGCGTTCGGTTCGCGCGTCAGCGGCGGTCTGGCATGCACCCTCCGGTCGGACAGGTCGGGGATGCCCGGCTCGATGGCCGCACCCGGGCCGGCGTAGAAGAAGGCGGCCGTGGCGTACTGGATGGGCACGGCTTCCCAGTGCCAGACCTCGATGTCGAACCCCAGCGACTGGTGGAAGGGCACGCTGTCGAGGATCTGGTAACGGATGTTGCTGGTGTTCCCCTTGGCCCCCGGGCCGTCGCACCGCGTCTGGGCATGAAATGCATTCATATAAGGGCGATTATCACCCCAGGCATAACCGAAGAAGTCCTCGGTTCCGGTGCCGAAGGTGCTGGGGAATTTCTCGCCATCGACGTAGATCTTCTCATCGCCCTCGCCCCACCAGCCGGGCGTGGGGTTGAAGACATTCAGCAAGAGCCCGACGTACCGGCCGGTCGACCCCGCAACCCGCAGCGCCGGCCAGTCGAGGGTGCCGGCGGCCTTGCGCGTCTGGAGGCCGTCCTGGTAGCGCCAGCGGGCGTGGAAGTAAAGCGCGCCGGCGGGCGGCTCGGTATCATCATAGGTGACGCTGCCCGTGTAGAAGGTGGTTTTTCCCGTGAAGTTCCTCAGCCCGATCTTGACCGATTTGTGGTAAGGCATGTGCCAGTACGCCACCATGGTACCGTCGCTGCGCACTTCGTGAATGGCCGACTGGAACGCGTTGAGGCCCGGGCCCGAGCCGAAGAACTCACCGAGCGGCAGGGCAACCTGCGGCTCGCGGGCGTTGTCGAACGTGATCATGAGCAGCGTCCGCGCCAGGGCGTCCTCGCGGTCGGGCGAGTCGACCCGCAGGCTCAACGACTCGATGGAGCCCGGCCGATCCGCGGGCAAGAAGCCGGGCTCGGACTCCGCCGTCACACCCGCGGCAGCCGCGAAGCGAAAGTCGCGCCGGCTCTGCGATTTCGAGGCACGCGGCTGCGGGTTCAAAAGCGCGCGCCGCGTCTGCTCCAGCACGGATCGGGCGCGGTTCAGGACATCCGGGCTGTAGCTCTCGACCCGGGTACCAGACGGTAAGGTCGTCACGCTCACCTGGAAGTACTGGTCTCCCTTCGTTGTGGTGATCTTGATCGAGCGGGCGAACGGGAACGGGAAGTAGAGATTGCGCCGCGCGACGCATCATGTCCGAATGGCGCACCGAAGGGAGCAATCTCCCCGTTGGTGATCGTGGCGAAAGGGGCCGCCAGCGCGGGGGCAGGAGCACCGTCGATGTAGATGCGCAGCTCGCCGTCAGGATTGGCACTCCAGATGCGCGACACGTACCCCGGCCCCTGGGATTCGGCCAGAACCCATTCCTTGTGCCCGCCCGCGTCTTCCACGCGCAGATAATGCCCGCGGTCGCCGTTGGCGAAGGGCTGGATCATCGTGCCATTCTCCAGCCGGCTGGCCCGATCATAGCTGGAGAACTGGACCGTACGCTCACCGGCGGCAGGCGGCACCGCCAGCCAGCGCGTGTCGGTCATCTTGTGCAGGAGGCTCTCGACGGTGACGGTCTCGTCCGCGGCCCTGAGTACTGGTGCCGGTGCCAGGAAGGCGGAGAGAATGGCCAGCCTCACGAGCCCGGGGTGCACGTTCTGTCTGCCATGGTGTGATCGCATCAGAGGCACTCCCTCGGAATCGGCTGGAATCCTGATTCGCAGCGCGGCCGTTCCGGCTTCGGCGGGGGAAGCGTCGCGCATGGTTCCATGGAAACAGAGCCCGCCAGCCCTCGCAAGGGCCGGGTGCAGGACGGATTCCTGTTCGGGAGACCCTGATTTCTCACATCGCCCTCCGGGTCGGGTTATCATGAACGTGGAAAGTTCTGGAGTCTCACCCACCCTCGAGCGGGCAAAGGGCCTGGTGCACGTGCCCGGCGATCTGGCTCGCTCAGCGAGACCCTCCCCCCTCTCGTCATGCTGGAAAGGAATGGACCATGCGTCGTCCATCGTTCATCGCGGTCGCCACCTGGGCGCTTCTGGGAACGAGCCTTGCCTCGGCGAAGTCGCCGGGAGCCGACCTCAAGACCAGCCCCCTGGATCTACGCTCGCTCACTGGCTTCGCGGCCAGGGTTGAGCATCTGCCAGGAAGATCCGGCGTTATCCGCGTCACGTTCGACCGCGCGGAATGGCCCAACGTGAAGCTCGCAGCACCCGAGGGCCAGGCGTGGGACTGGCACGATCACGGAACCTTGCTGCTCACCGTACGTAATCCGGAACGCCACGCGCTCGAGCTGGGCATCCGCATCGACGATGACATCTCGTCCGATGGCAGCCGCGATTGCCGGACCGCCCAGACAAGGCTCAATCCGGGCGAGTCAACCACCCTGTCCATTCCGCTCTCGAAGGCGGACCCCATGGCCCTGGGGATGCGCGGGTTGCCCCCGTATCCCGGCACCCGGGGGCTGAGCGCGGCCGGTCAGGGATCGTTCAATCTGGGCCATATCGTGGCGTTCCAGCTCTTCGTGCACCGGCCCGATCGTCCCTGCCGGCTGGAGATCGTACAGGCCGCACTGGCGCCGGCGCGGCCGCTGGAGGGGATCGTCGATGCGCTCGGGCAGTACGCCAGCGCCGACTGGCCCGGGAAGGTCCTGTCCGAATCGGACATGGTCCATCGGCACGAGCTCGAGGCCGCCGACCTGAAGGCCCACCCCGCACCTGCCGATCGCGACCGCTTCGGCGGCTGGCGCGACGGCCCCAGGCTCGAGGCCGCGGGCTTCTTCCGCACCGTACAGCAGAACGGCAAGTGGTGGCTCGTCGATCCCGACGGCGCGCTCTTCTTCTCGCTGGGCGTGGACGTCGTCACGCCCGATGAGTCGACCATCCTCACCGGACGCGAGTCGATGTTCACGGGCTTGCCCGGCCCCGGCGACCCCCTGGCTCGGCACTTCGGCACGGTGCGCGGCATGCATTCCGGCCCCGTCAAGGAAGGCCGGACGTTCAATTTCTACGCGGCCAACCTGGAGCGGACGTACGGCCCCGAGTACCTCACGCGCTGGCGCGACACCACCCTGAACCGCCTGAAATCCTGGGGATTCAACACCATCGGCAACTGGTCGAACACACCCGTCGGGCGCGCCCGCCAGGTTCCCTACGTGGCCACCGTCTCCATCGGCGGCAGCCATGCGCGCGTGAGCAGCGGATCCGACTACTGGAGCAAGATGCACGACCCATTCGATCCCCGCTTCGCGGAGGACGTGGACCGGAGCGTCCGCGGGGTCGCGCAGTGGTGCAAGGGAGATCCCTGGTGCGTGGGCTACTTCGTGGATAACGAGCTGAGCTGGGGGAGCTTCGGTGAGCAGAACGGGCGCTACGGCCTGGCCCTGGGCGCACTCAACTTGCCCGCGGCGAGCTCGCCCGCCAAGCGCGCCCTCCTGGACCAGCTCCAGAAAAAATACACCTCGATCGGCAAGCTCAATGACGCCTGGCAGACGCAATTCTCCGGCTGGTCCACGCTCGAGGCCGCGTGGCAGCCAGGCGGACGGCAATCGGCATGGACAGCCGCGCTGCAAGCCGACCTGGGCGCGTTCGTCAAGGAATTCGCCCGCACCTACTTCAGGACGGTGCGCGACCGCCTCAAGGCCGCCGATCCCGATCACCTCTACCTGGGCTGCCGGTTCGCCTGGCGGACCGAGGAGGCCGTCGCGGCTTCGGCCGAGTTCTGCGACGTCGTGAGCTTCAACATCTACGACCGCCGCGTCGATCCGGGCAAGTGGTCGTTGTTCAAGGACCTGGGCCGGCCCGTGATCATCGGCGAGTTCCACGTCGGGGCGCTGGATCGCGGCATGTTTCACCCCGGCCTGGTCTCGGCGGCCGATCAGCACGAACGTGCGGCGATTTACGCCGATTATGTCTCCAGCGTTCTGAAAAACCCCGCGCTCGTGGGCTGCCACTGGTTCCAGTACATCGACGAACCCTTGACCGGACGGGCCTGGGACGGCGAGAACTACAACATCGGCTTCTTGACCGTCACCGACACGCCGTATCCCGAGCTCGTCGCGGCCGCGCGGGCCATTCACGCACGGGCGTACCAGGTCAGGACCGGAAACCCGTGATTCGCTTCAGGCCCTGGAGAGTGATCATGAAAACAACACGCGATGACAAGAGCCGCGCGGTCCTGCCTTCGGTCTTGCTGGTCCTGACCGCGCTGGCGTTCTCGAGCACAACCCCAGCCCAGGGGAACGACATGGCACCCGAACCGGCAGCCTCCGGGACGATGTGGCTTTATGTGGGCACGTACACCCACGGCAAGACGCCCAGCGCGGGGGTTTACCTGCTGGAGCTCGACCTGGCCTCGGGCCGTCTTACGTCCAGGGGTGCCGCCGCCAGGCTGCCCGACCCCTCGTTCCTGGCCATCCATCCCGGCCGCAAGTTCCTCTACGCGGTCAACGAGCTCGACCGGTTCCAAGGCAAGAAAGGGGGCGGCGTGAGCGCGCTGGCGATCGACGCGTCCAGCGGGATGCTGACTCTCCTCAACCAGCAGTCTTCCATGGGCAGCGGACCGTGCCACCTGACCGTGGACCAGACCGGCAAGAACGTCCTGGTGGCCAATTACGGCAGTGGCAGCGTGGCCTGCCTGCCGATCCAGGCCGACGGATCCTTGAAGCCGGCCTCGTCGTTCCTCCAGCACGACGGCAAGAGCATCGACGCGGGCCGGCAGGAAGGGCCGCACGCGCATTCGATCAATCTCGACTCCGCCAACCGGTTCGCCATCGTGGCGGACCTCGGTCTGGACCGGGTCTTCGTGTACAGGTTTGACGCCGGCGAGGGAGTGCTCGCACCCAGCGAACCCCGGTTCGCCACCGTCGCTCCGGGGTCTGGCCCGCGGCACTTCGCGTTTCATCCCGACGGCCGCTACGGATACGTGATCAATGAGCTCGCCAACACGGTGACTGCCTTCGCGTACGATGCGACCAGGGGCACGTTGAGCGTGCTCCAGTCAATCTCCACGTTGCCGGCGGGCTTCAGCGGCAAGAGCTACTGCGCCGACGTGCACGTGCATCCCTCGGGCAAGTTCCTCTACGGCTCGAACCGGGGCCATGACAGCATCGCGATCTTCACGATCGACGCGGCCACCGGCAAGCTCACGGCGGCGGGCCATCAACGCACGCTGGGGAAGAACCCGCGCAACTTCGCGATGGACCCGAGCGGCTCTTACCTTCTGGCCGAGAATCAAGACTCCGACTCGATCGCTGTCTTCCGCATCGACCCCGCAAGCGGTGCCCTGGCGCAGGTAGGCGACCTCTTGCAGATCCCCATGCCGGTCTGCATCCAGATGATGCCCAGGCCCGGCGCAGGGGAATGACCCGGAATGGCCGAGACGCGGATTCGCCGCTCACGCCGTGCGCGTCCGCGTGGGCCATCTGGAGCCTGGTCCCGCATCGGTGCGGCCCGCGCCGTGATTCCCTGGGGCGTTCCACTGGGCCGACCCTGATGGTTCCCCGCGCCGTGCGGCGACCCGGTGATCCAGCCCGACCGGGGCCACCGGGACTGTTCCGCGCTTCAAGAGTCCGGGACTCTGCCTCTGATGGGACGTACGGGCACTGCGTTCTGGAAATCGCATTGGCCGTCATGCTAGATTCGGGCATCGGGTCGAACCGACCTGGAAAGGTTCATGGAAATGAACACGTGGATGCCTTGCGTGATCGCTTTCGTACTCGCCGCCCTTGTGCACATGCCCGCCCACGGAGCCGAGCCGCCGGGAACCGCGGAACGATCTCCGGACCACGAGCTGCCATCTCACATCACGCGGCTGACGCGCTTCGGAGAACGGGCCGATTTCTCGCACGACGGCCAGCGCGTGCTGTTCGTCGAGAAGACCTTCGGCGATGTTTACGAGGTCGAGATCAAGACGCGTGTGCCTCGCCTCCTGACCGGCTTCTACCCGCATCATGGCTACACCCGGGCGCTCTACCTGGCCAGTGGCGACGTCCTGCTGTCTGGACCATTGAAGTTTGATCCGGAGCATCCGGGCGATGCTCGCGTGCAGTGCTTTCTGTCGGTGCTGAGGAAGGGAGGCAACGAGCCCCCCATCCCCCTGGGCACCAAATGCTCCGAGGGCCCTGCGGTCTCGCGCAAGCGTATGCACATCGCGTGGGCACACGTTAGTGCCCAGTACCCGGCGGAGATGCCCGCGGGCAGCTCGCGGATCTACGAGGCCGACATCCAGGATGATGGCAAGACTTTTCGGCTGGCGAACCGCCGGCTGGTTCTCGACAGCCGGACCTTGCCGTTTCGATGCACGCTCGAAGCCCAGAACTTCCGCCCTCCGGAAGAACGCGAGCTCACCTTCAGTGCGTACGGCTACCAGGGCACGGAGGTCTGCGGCATCGAGCTGGCGACCGGCCAGGTCACGAATTATTCCGTGGCTGCCGGCCAGTATGATGAGCCCGAGGGGATCTTCCCGGACGGCCGGTTCACCTGCGTCGAGTCGGACCGCGACCACCCCGCCGGCAAGGCGGGCGCCGGGTACGTGGACCTCTGGAAGCTGGCTCTCGACGGGACGGGACGCTCCGAGCGCCTCACCGCGTTCACCCGTTATCCGGGGTACAAGGCCTCCAACCCCGTGGTCAGCGACGACGGTCGTTTCATGGCCTTTCAGATGGCGCGGTCCCGCGACGCCGCCGGTGTGGGATACGGCATCTTCCTGTACGACCTGACGCCAGGTGTCCGGGGGGGCGTCGCAAGGTGATGACGGATGAATCACGTGATGTCGATCGATGCCCCGGGACCGGGGCGGGAACGCCAGGCCAAGCTCGCGTCGCTGCTGTTCCCAGCGCCGGAGGTCTTGGCCCGCAGCAGGCGGGTGTACGAGGCCATGTTGGAGCACTCCGCCCAGATCCGCACCGGCAACTTCACGGTCATCGGCAGCGATGACCTCGAGCGCCTCTTCGCACTCTATGACCGGGAATTCTTCCGCGGCCTGCTGGGCGAGATGCTCATGGAGGACCGGGCCCATCCCATGGGCTTCCGGCTCTCACGCAGGCTCACCCGCGCCGCCGGTCAGACCATGCGGCAGGTTCGGAAGGTCCGGCTCGACGGCAGGACGAACCACCGCGTGGAGTACGAGATCTCGGTGTCCACCACACTCCTGTTCAGTACGTTCCAGAACGTGGAGCGCGACGTGATCGTCGGCGGGTTGCTCTGCCATGACCGACTCGAAGCCTTGCAGCGCATCTTCGAACACGAGCTGTTGCACCTCGCCGAGTTCCTGGGCTGGGGCCGATCAAGCTGCTCGGCCGAGAATTTCCATGCCCTGTCGCGGCGGATCTTCGCCCACGAGGGCGTCTCGCACGACCTGGTCACACCCCGCGAGCAGGCTGCCGTTGCCTTCGACGTCCGGGTGGGCGACCAGGTCAGCTTCGATCTCGACGGCTCGACCTATCACGGCCGCGTCAACCGCATCACCCGCCGCGCCACGGTGCTGATCGAAAGCCCCCGCGGCGAGCCCTTCTCTGACGGCCGGCGCTACCTCACCTATTATGTACCGCTACCACTGCTGCGCAAGCAAGGCTGACTTCGCGCCAGGAAATGCCAGCCGGACTGAGTCCGTCGCCGTTTCTGGCTATTCGCCCAGCCACGCTTTGCGCGCGGCTTTCTGAGCGTCCGTGGCTTCGGGACGGACCTCCAGCGTCCACTCTCGGGCGGGTTCCTGCCCGAAGGTGGCCTCCAGCCGTCGCAGCCGATCGCGCCGCGAGATGAGCAGGGAGACCTTCTCCCCGGGCTGGTAGAATTCCAGCCGCCGGTTCCAGCCATCGGCGTGGACGCGGTCATCACCAATCGCCAGGATCTCGTCGCCCACGTTGCAGCCGGCCGCGTACCCGGGGGTGCCGCGCTTCACCTGGCTGACCACCAGCCGTCCATCCTCGTTCCTGGTCACCAGACCCAGCCAGGCCTTTGGTGGCTTGTTCGCGTCTTTCTTCTTGTCATCCCTGGCGAAGCGCAAGCCCAGCCAGTCGAGCGCTTCGGTATAATCCAGCTCCTCGGTCGTCTCGAGCGCCTTGTGGAACCAGGAGGAAAGATCGAGCCCGGCCACCTCGGAAGCGGCCGTACGGAACTGGGCGGCAGTGAATCCGCGGGTACCGGAGTAGCGGCTGTAAGCCAGCCGCATCACATCGTCCAGGCTCTTCGCGCCTGCGGTTGCCTTGCGGATCCTGGCGTCGAGCAGGAAAGCGACCACCGCGCCCTTGACGTAATAGCTGATGCCGCTGTTGGGCGTATTCTCATCGCGGCGGTAGAACTTGATCCAGGCGTCGAAGGACGAGGCCTCCAGGGGCTGGACCAGCCGGCCGGGCGTGGTCTGTAGCCGCTCGATGTCGTTGGTGCTCTTCTCGGAATCGGCACCAGGCGCGGGAGGGTCGCCCGCCAGGTATTCCTCGACGCTGCAAAGCCCCGCGCGGCGCACCAGCAGCCGGTCGTAATAGCTGGTAATTCCCTCCGCGATCCACAGGCTGGTGGTGTACGTCTCGTTCTCGTAATCGAACGGTCCCAGCTCGGCGGGCCGCAGCCGCTTGACGTTCCAGGTGTGGAAGAACTCGTGGCTGACCAGGTTCAGCCAGGAAAGGTAGCCATTGCGGGTGCGGGTGGCCCAGCGGCTGGCCATCAAGACCGTCGAGTTCTTGTGCTCCAGCCCTCCTCCGCTCTCGGTCAGGAGATTGAAGAAGACGTATTTCTCGTACGGCAAGAAGCCCCAGAACGCCTTCTGGGCGCGGACGATCGCCTGGACATCGCGCGCCGAGCGCGGTCCGTCCCACACGCCTCCCTCGCCCTCGTTGACCAGGAAATGCGGTATGTCGTCGATCTGAAACTCGTAAATGGCGGGATCGCCCGCGTAGATCGGGCAATCGACGAGCATGTCATAGTCGGCCGCAACGTAGTGGTGGGGTGCCTCGCCGGCCGCCCGGGGAAGACCGGTCACGCTCGTTCGCCATGGAGCGGGTAACTCGAGCGACACCTCGTGGGGCCGCGGCGCCTGGTCGGCCAGCGTCAAGAAAGTCGCCGCGCCATTGAGCAGCGCGAACGAGGCGTCGATCCAGTTCCCCTGGACCGACATGGCTCGCCCGTAGATGCGATACGTCACGATGACCTCGGCCGCCCCATCAGTAGTAACCCGCCAGCGGTTCTTGTTGACGCGCGCGACATCGAGCGTCTTGCCGCCACGGGCCACCGCCCGCAAGTCCTCGAGATGACGCGCGTACTCGCGTACCAGGTACGAACCGGGGGTCCAGACCGGCATCATGAGCTCAACGTCCGCTCGTCCGGCAGCCGGGAGACGCGCCTCCACCTCGACGTAGTGCGTCTGGGCGCCGGAAAGCGGAGGCGGTAGCGGACGGGTTCGGCAGGCTCGGCAGATCCTGAAGTCACGATCATCAGCATCCAGATCCATCCCGCAAGAAGACACCGGCCACGCGAGTCAAGTCCCAGCATCCCATCCTCACCATCGGCGGAAGATCGTCACGGCCACGCACCGCAGCCTCTTCGCGACCCTCATCCTAAACGCCAGTCCAAGAGAAAACCACGCGCGGCCAGGGTATGGCATGCCCGTGACTCCACGCCGGCCGTCCATCCAGGTTGAAGGCCGGACGATCGGCACCTCGTTCACGCCGGACACATCGGAAATCGCCATGCTGGGCAGTTTACGCAGTTCAGTCAAATTCGCTAGGATATACCAGTCGAACCTTTGGTTCGTGCAGAAGGCATGTCGGGATGCGGTTCAGGAAAAGATTTGCCGTGCGTGTGCGGCGAAGCGTGAATTCGACTGGCGATTGCAATCAGGAGAGGAGCAATTGATGAAGCGGCTACAAACAGGCGTTGCGGTCCTCGTGGGACTTGCTATCCTGAGCTGCCGGTCCAGCGCCCAGGATTGCTGTCCGACAAACCCGACGACGGGTTCCGCGGTGAGCATGCGAAGCGCGGGCAGCGGCTTCACCCCATCGAGTTCTGGCTCCACAATGTCCCCGGGACAGGGACAGCCCCCGCCTTACAGCTATTACGTTTCAGCGTCTGCCCCGGCGCGAACCTATGTGCCGTACGGTCCCGGTGACCAGTTTTTCTTTACGGGCCAGCCTTACGGCAGTCCCAACGATCGATGGTCCTGGTACTACATGGGTGGAGGCACCCGATATCTGGCGAGATACTATTATCCCCCGCTCCGGTAGTGCTGGGAGCGTCATGGGCGGCGCACGGTCAGCGTAGGCCCTTTTCCCTTATGTAAGAGCGCCCGATCACGACGTGATGTCTACTTTAAGCAGCAACGACGAGATTGCCGATGAGTTTAGCCATCATAGGCCATGAATTCATGGATTTCCCAGGGATTCGGTCGTAAGATGAGAAAACACCAGGCACATCAACTCACTCATGCTCGGTACGCAAAACGTACGGCATCGGGCCTCCTGCTCCCGACGGAGTCTTGATCGCGCTTTCCATCGGCATGATTCGGGGCTGGGAGCTAAACGCTTGGTCTTCCGAGAGGGGTTACGAATGACAGGAACATTGAGCGGTCGTTTCTGTTCGGTCCTGAGAGGGCTTTCCATGGCCCTGGGCTGTGCGCTGGTGGTTGCCGGCCTGAGCACCGGCGCAGGGGCGTTTGAGCCGGTGTCCGTGCCGGAAATTGATCCCGGCTCGATGGCCAGCGCTCTCATGCTCTTGAGCGGTGGCGTGTTGATCCTGACCGGCCGTCGCGGCCGGAAATAGGCCGCCAGGGCGACTCGCTTTCGCCCCCTGGTTGTCTTCCAGACGGTTCATCGTGCCGGTCGAATCCGGGTCGCGGAACCACCAGGCTCACAGTGCGCGCTGTTGCTTCGTGTGGATCAGGCCGCGACCCTTCGTTCCCTCTTTCAAGCTTGCTTACTGGGTCACCTCATCGTGTCGTGCGCCGAGTCACCTTGCGTTCTGAAAATGGCATCGCCGGTTCGAGGTCGATACCCCGGACGCATGGCCTGGGGATTGTTCTGGCTGGCGATCCTGGTGGGGGAGGCATCGCCCTTTCGCTCTCGTTCGATACGAACATCCCGGCGGTCGCAGGCCATCCCAACCCGCTGGTGCGGCTCATCGGCCACTCCTCGGCATTGCTCCGGCTGGCCATGTGCGTCGCGGCCACGGCGAGTATGGTCTTGCTCAGCTCGTCACGGTATCGCCAGGACCTGGCCAGCCTTTTCCAGCAGGGTTCTCCTCAGGCGCTGCGAACACCATGGGTCGGGGCACACCTGGCAGCCTACGGGCTCTTCTTCGGCGCGACCGGCTGGCTGATCGGCGGCCTCGGAAGGCCATCGCCGCAGAGCCTGCCGGTCCTGCTCTGGATCGGAACCGGCGCGGCCACGGGCGCAACCTGGGCGCTGGCGTTGAGGCCGGCGATTTTCTGGATTGGTCTGCTACGGCGCGTCTGGACGGTGCTGCTTTTCGGCATCGGTGTCGGCGTCGCGGCCCTCCGGATCGGAGGTTCGACAGGGCGTCTCTGGGACACGTTCCATGACGGCACGTTTCTCGCCGCCGGTCGGCTCCTGAGTCTTTTCGACCGCGGCGTGCTTTGCAATCCCGGTACCCATGAACTGGGCATGCGCGGTTTCACGGTGACGATCGCGCCGGAGTGCTCCGGCTTCGAGGGAATCGGCCTGATCTGGGCGTTCCTGGCTGGCTACCTGGTGCTCTACAGGCGCAGCCTCCGGTTCCCCCAGGCGCTCTGGCTCATCCCGGTAGGGACGGCGGTCATCTGGGTGTTCAATGTGCTCAGGATCACCGGCCTGGTCTTGCTGGGGGCCTGGGGTCAGCCTGAGGTCGCGCTGGGGGGGTTCCACTCCCAGGCCGGATGGCTGGCCTTCAACCTGGTGGCACTCGGGCTGGTGGCAGCCTCGCGCGGCATGGGCCTGTTCTCGAAGCTCGAGCGGCCCGAGGAAGACTACCCGCTGGTCATCGCCAACCCCACGGCGGCATACCTGAGCCCTTTACTGGCCATCACGGCCGTCACGATGGCCGCCGGGGCATTTTCCGCCGGCCCGTTCGATGCGTACTACCCCGTGCGGATTGTCGTGGCCCTGGGCGCATTGCTGGTGTTTCGCCGCGCCTATGCCTGCTGGAGCGGGGCGTGGTCCTGGTTCGCCGTCGCCGCCGGTGCCGCAACGTTCCTCATCTGGATGGCGCTGGAGCCCGTTCACCAAGGCCAGGCAGGTGATCCCGGGCAAGCCCTCGGCCAGGCGCTCGCGGGGATGTCCGTGCCAGCCGCGGCTGGCTGGCTGGCGGCTCGGGTGTTCGGTTCCGTGGTCACGGTGCCGCTGGCGGAAGAACTGGCGTTCCGCGGCTACCTGGCGCGGCGCCTGATGAACGCCGATTTCGAGCGCGTGCCGGCCACCGGGCTTTCCTTGCTGTCGGTGCTGATTTCCTCGCTGCTCTTTGGCGCCATGCATCAGGAACGCTGGCTGGCTGGAACGATCGCGGGATTGCTTTACGCCCTGACCCTGCGCCGCAGCGGGCAGCTCAGCCATGCCGTGCTGGCGCATGCAACAACCAATGCTCTGATCGCCGGATACGTCCTGATCACCGGAGGCTGGTCGCTCTGGACCTGACCGTCGAGGAACACGCACCTTTTTTAAAGGCCCGACATCTTCCCCTGAGCTTACGACTTGATCCCCGGTCCTGGCGGCCGGACTTTCCGATACGTCCTCTGGCCACGTTGAGTCTCCTCGCGATGAACCGGCCACCGAGCCGGCAAAGGACACGTTTGATGATGACTGCGGATCTCAACCCGCGGCGGGGCAGCCGCGAAGCGCGTTTGCGAAGACGGAGCGAGGCACCGAGATTGGAACTCTGCGAGCAGCGCATCCTGCTCGCCGCGACCGATTTCCTCCAGGGAGTCGTCACGGTGACCGGCTCCGGGCAGGATCTGGCAGGCGCCACCGTCGTGCTCCACAAGCTGGATACTCCCTCGATCCCGGACCAGACGGTGACCACGGGCACCAGCGGCGCGTACCTGTTCCAGAACCTCCCCGCCGGCAGCTACCAGATCACGGAAACGCCCCCAGCCGGCTACGTGAACTACGCCAGCCAGCCCAACTCGCCGCTCACGCCGATCCTCGGTCAGACCGCCAGCACGATCAATGTGCAGATTGGCGACGCGTCCGCGTTGCAGCTCTCCTACCCCTCGCACATCAAGGAACAGCTCACGCTCACGGCAAATGGGACCACGCAGACCGGGCTGGTGGGCCAGCTCAACGTCACCGTCAGCGAGGCGGGAATCAACTACACTTCCCCGCTTTTCCCCTCGTTCTGTGTCGACTTTTACCGCGACATCTTCACCGGCAATACCAACCTGCCGTATGCGATGGAGCCGCTCAGTGCGGGGCTGGCAAACGATCCCCTGGTCAAGAACCCGCAGAACGCCGGCGAAATCGCCTACCTGTACAACCACTACGGGAGTGTCCTGAGCGCGAACCCCGGCCCGAACGCCCCAGCGCTCCAGGCTGGGCTTCAGCTTGCCATCTGGGAGCTCGAGTACGAGACCTCGGGCACCTACAACGTTCTGAATGGGAGCTTCTCGGTTCAGGGGCTGAGCGCCGGCTCCGCTGAGGTCCAGTACGCGGCAAACTTCCTGTCCGAGGCACAGGGCCAGAACGAGATGGCCGTGTACCTTAACGGGTTGCCATCCACGAATGTTCCCGGCGGGACTCAGGGGCTGATTGTTCCCGAGAGCCTGAACTTCACCAATCTGGCGGCCGCACAGATCAGCGGCTACGTCTACGTGGACGCGAACAACAATGGCGTGAAGGACAGCGGTGAGGCCCCGATCCCCGGAACGACGGTGACCTTGACGGGTACGAACGACCAGGGCGCGATCTCTCCGCTCACCACCACCACCGACAGCACCGGGGCCTACTCCTTCGGCGACCTGCGGCCCGGCACTTACTCCGTCACCGAGACGCAGCCTGCCGGTTACCTGCAAGGGACGAACGCAGTCGGCACGGTGGGCGGCACCGCCGTCGGTCAGCTCGGCCCGGGCGTCGACGTGCTCAGCAACGTCTCCCTGGTCTCTGGAAACAGCGGCATCAACTACAATTTCGGCGAGCTCTTGCCGGCAAGCATCGCCGGTTTCGTCTACGTCGACGCGAACAACAATGGCGTGAAGTCCAGCGGGAAATCGCCGATCCCTGGAACGACGGTGACGTTGACGGGTACGAACGACCAGGGCGCAATCGCGCCGCTCACCACCACCACCGACAGCACCGGAGCCTACTCCTTCGGAGACCTGCGGCCCGGCACGTACACCGTGACCGAGACACAGCCTGCCGGTTACCTGCAAGGGACGAACGCGGTCGGCACGGTGGGCGGCACCGCCGTCGGTCAGCTCGGCCCGGGCGTCGACGTGCTGAGCAACGTCTCGCTGGTGTCAGGCAGCAGCGGTATCAACTACAATTTCGACGAGCTCTTGCCTGCAAGTATCGCCGGCTTCGTCTACGTGGATCTCAACAACAACGGATTGAAGGATAGCGGTGAGCCGCCGATTCCCGGCACGACCGTCACATTGACCGGCAGCAACGACGAGGGAGTCATCTCCCCGCTCACCACCACCACGGACAGCACCGGGGCTTACTCCTTCGGCGACCTGCGGCCCGGCACCTACTCCGTGACCGAGACGCAGCCTGCCGGTTACCTGCAAGGGACGAACGCGGTCGGCACGGTGGGCGGCACCGCCGTCGGTCAGCTCGGCCCGGGCGTCGACGTCATCAGCCACATTGTCCTTGCCTCCGACAACAGCGGGGTCAGCTACAACTTCGGGGAGCTGCTGAACCCATCGCCGGGTCCATCGGTGAGCTCCATCGGTGGCACGGTGTTCTGTGATTGCAACAACGACGGGCTTCAGCAAGCCACCGAGACGCCCATCGCCGGTGCGACGGTCACCCTGGCCGGAATGGACACACTCGGCAACCCCGTGCACGTGGTGACGACCACGGGCAGTGACGGCACGTACAGTTTCAGCCTGCTCGCGGCTGGCACGTACACGGTCATCGAGAGTGTGCCGGCCGGTTATTTTCAGGGTAAGACAATCCCTGGCAACTCGGGTGGCACAGCTTCCGGCAATGTGATTTCCGGTATCACGCTGGCCGCGGGCGTGACGGCCTCGGGTTACAACTTCGCCGATCTGAAGCCGAGCTCGATATCCGGAGTCGTCTATTACGACCTCAACCAGAACGGGGTGATGGATTCCTCCGATATTGGAATCGCCCACGTGACGGTCTCGCTCGACGGCACCAACGACCTCGGGCAGTCGGTCCAGATGACCACGACGACCAGCAGCGAGGGAGTCTATTCCTTTACCGGCCTCCGTCCGGGCACCTACGAGGTCATCCGCACGCAACCCTCCATCTTCATTGCCTCCACGAACACGGCCGGCAGCCTGGGCGGAACCGCCACCAAGGAAGCAATCGTTGATATCGCAGTCGCGGGCTGTGCCACCGGGACGAATTACCTCTTCGGTGAGTACCAGAAGCCGACCTGCCGGCTGCATGACCTGGCACTCCACGTTGGCAACGTCTTCTATCACTTCGAGCGCGCGTACCAGACTGATCCGACCGCATTCGCCAAGCATTACCCGAGCCTGGTGTCGAGCATCGTGGCCGGCCAGGTTCCCTGGGGTAAAGCCCCCTTCCCGCACGCGCCGCTGGCGACCTACTGGGTGCCTACCCTTGCCACCAGGCCCATCAAGGTTTTCCCAGTACACGGCAAGCTCAAGCCCTATCCCCTGGTTGCGGCAACGCCGGTGCGCGCCACGGTAGCGAAGCCAGCGCACTTGCAGAAGGTCATCAAGGTCGTATCCAGGCCTGCCGCCGTGCACACGCCCGCGATCAGGCCAGCGCTGTTCCACACCAGCCACGGAAAACGCTGATCCCCATGGAACGTTCCGTGAGCCACACATCCGGCGAATGAGCCACGGATGAACAAAACTCGGGCAATGAGCCACATTGCTTGTGAATCGTGTTCATCTGTGGCCAATTCCGCCATGCATGTGGAGTATGGCCATTTTCTACCCTGTTCATCAGGGACCATTCCCTCGTGCACGGATGTCCGAACCGGGGCGGACGCGCATGGGGAAGGGTGGCCGCTCAGGGGCTGGGGGGGGCGGGTTCTTGGCCAGCGCCTCGAGGACGGTCTCGATGGCACGATCAAGCTGAGGGTCCTTGCCGGCGGCAACGGCGGCAGGGTCCTGCTCGACCTCGATATCGGGCGCCACGCCGACGTTCTCAACCACCCAGCCTTCGTCGGTAAAGATGGCCAGGTCGGGTGCGGTCACCTGGCCCCCGTCCATGAGCACGGGGAACCCCAGGATGCCGACCAGGCCGCCCCAGGTTCGCTTGCCGACCAGGGGCCCGAGACGAAACTTCCGGAACATCCAGGGCAAGAGATCGCCTCCGGAGCCGGCTGTCTCGTCGATGATCATGACCTTGGGCCCGAGGATGGCCGCGTTCGGCGTGCGGATGGGCGCGCCGTGGCGTGTGGCCCAGTAGCTGACCAGTGGCCGGCGCAGCAACTCGATGTAGTAATCGGCGACCTGGCCGCCCCCGTTGAACCGCTCGTCAACGATGATTGCCGCCTTGTCGGCCTGGGGAAAGAAATAGCGCTTGAAGTAGTCATAGCCGGAGTCCGCCGTGTTCGGCACGTAAACATAGGCGACCTGCCCTTTCGTCCGCTCGTGCACGGTGCGCAGGTTCTTCTCCACCCAGGCCCGGTTTCGTAGTGCACCTTCGTCGGCAATCGGCTCGACCACGACGCTGCGCGCCTGCGTGCCGTCGGCCCGGGGCCCGACCTTGAGCTCGGTACGCTTGCCGACGGTCCCCTCGAAGGCGCTGTAGACCTCGGTGCCGGTGCTGACCGGCTTGCCGTTCACGGCGAGCAGGAAGTCGCCCTGCTGGACATTGACTCCTGGCGCCAGCAAGGGCGCGTGCAGGCTCGGGTCCCAGTAGGCTCCACCGTAGACGGTTTTGAACCGGAAGTGCCCGTCGGCCACCTCGTAGTCGGCCCCGAGCAAGCCCACAGGTACGGTCCTGGGCTCGTAGAGCCGCTCGCCCCCGCCCAGAAAACTATGGCCCACGGCAAGCTCACTGAGCATTCCGCGGATCACGCGGTCAAGGTCGCCGCGGCTTGCCAGGTGCGGCAGCAGCGCGTCATACTTCCGGCGCACGGCGTCCCAGTCGGCGCCGTGCATGTTGGGGGCGTAGAAGTAATCGCGATTGATGCGCCAGGCTTCGTGGAACATCTGGGCCCATTCGGCCCGGGGGTCGATGCGGATAGAGATCGCGCCCAGGGATGCCAGGGTTCCGTCCCCCTTGTGGAACTTGCCGGCATCGACGATGCCCCATCCTTCGCCGGAACGGTAGAGGATTTTCTTGTGATCGGCGGAGAGGTGGAACTCATCGATCTCCTCGGCCAGCGTCTCTTCCTCTAGTGTCTTCAGGGTAAAGCGGCGCAGCGACGGCTTGCCCATCCCTTCCTCACCGCGCCCGGGTCGTGCAGTCAGACGCCGCAGATAGTAAAGCTCGCCGCCTTCCCCCGCGTTGAGATTGCTGATCATCCCTTCCGGCACCGGCAGGGCGATGATGCGGTCAGCGATGTCCGCAAGGTCGATCTTGACTGGTTCAACGTTCTTGCCCTTCGCGACTTCCTTGCCGCCGGCCGGCTTCTCGCTCCCCGAGGCCTGATCTCTGGATGCGCCTGGGTCTTTCTTCTCGGCCTCCTTGGAGTCGGTTTTCTTCGTCGAGTCGGAATCCGGTCTGGTCTCGGGCCTGGACTCTTCCTTCGTCTTGTCCGCTGCCTCCGCGCCCTCCTCATCGCTTTCCTTCAGAAGCGGGTTTGGTGTCGCTTTCTGGAGTGTGAGCACGTAGATGGACATGGATAGCGGCATATCCGTGAACGACTGATCGAACCAGTTCTTGACGGGCCCGGCATTCGTGGATGCCAGGAAGAAGAGGTACTTGCCGCTCTTGTCGAAGACCGGCTCTGCCGCCTCGGCCAGTCCATCGGTCACCTGGAACGAGCGGTCCTGCTCGAGCGAGTGGAGCTGGATCGTCTGGATGCCCGCCCTGGTGGTCTTGGTGTACGCGAGCCAGCGCGAGTCGGGCGACCAGACCGCTTGCAGTGTATTGATGGGACTGTAAACCGGCTCGGCGGCAACGCGCTGGACGGTTTCCGAACCCAGGTCGGTCCAGTAGAGGGTACGGGAGTTGTCGCTGAAGGCCAGCTTCTTGCTATCCGGAGACCAGACCGGGCGTTCGAAGAAACCAGCGCCCTTGAGGCGATGGATTTGCCCCTGCGCCCGTCCATTCTGGGGAAGGATCTGGAGCGCGTATTCGCCCGAGGCATCGGAGAAGCAGGCGATCGCCTTGCCGTCAGGCGACCAGACCGGCGAACGCTCGTGCGCGCCGGCGGTTTCGGTCAGGTTGCGCGGGTCTCCTTTCTTCGCGGGAACCGTGACGATCTCGCCGCGGTATTCGAACACCGCACGCTTGCCGGTAGGTGAGAGATCGGCCGAGCGAATCGTCTTGGGATTGCTCACGTAGCGCGGGCGCGTCTCCGCCAGGTCGGCCGCCACGGCCACTTTCAGTCGGCTGGACTCGTTCACGCCGGGATCGAAGACGTGCAGGTATCCGGCCTGCTCGTAAATGATCCGCCCTGCGCCCGCCGAGGCGCTTTCGACCGGGAATGCTTCGTGCCTGGTCTTGCGTACCACGTTCCGGGTCTTGAGGTCGTATGCGTAGAGGTTGAACTCACCATCGCGATCGGAGAGGAAGTAAACGGTCTGGCCAATCCACATGGGTTGCGTATCGTTGCATCCGCCGGAAGGCTTGGGAATCTCCTCGTGCGACAGGTCAGCCAGCTTGAGCACCCAGATCCGCGAGGCCGTGCCTCCGCGATAGTTCTTCCACTGGTGAAAGCGCTCGCCCAGGGGCGTGTAGGCCAGGGAGCTGCCGTCCGGCGAGATCGCGCCCTTGTCGCCGGAGGGAACCGGCAGGGCCTGCGGCACGCCGCCCGCGATGCCGACGGTGAAGAACTGCGCATGCCTGCGCGAGAACACCGCGCACTGCGAGCTGAAAAGGACCTTGCCGTCGGGCGTGAAGCCGCGGACGATATCCTCGCCGGGATGCCAGGTGAGCCGCTTCGGCTCGCCGCCCTCGCATGGCACGACGTAAACATCGACATTGCCATCGTAGCTTGCCGTGAACGCCACGTGCCTGCCGTCGGGCGAAAAGTAGGGGCTGCTCTCCTGTCCTGGATGCGACGTGAGCCGGCGCGCACCGCTCCCATCGGGCTGGGCGGTCCAGACATCATCCGCATACACAAAGGCGATCTTCCCCACCGTGATCGCTGGTGATCCCAGCAGCCGCGTGTCACTGGTGTCGATGGCCCGGGCAGCGGGCGAGGCCACCACGGATACGCACAGGCCGAGACAGAGGTACGCGTCCGTGATCCGCGCCAATGGCCACCAGCTACGGCATTGCCTCATCGTATACTCCTCGAATCGCAAGACTTCCGTTTCCAGCGCGGCCGGCGGAAAAGGGACCGCGCAGAGAGCTAAGCTAACGCCCGCCGTGTTCAAACACCAGCCGTGGCCCCTGCCCTCCGGGATCGGGCCGCCAGCCAAGCAGGTTCGCAATCATTCTTTGACAGGCATTCGGCAGGTTGATGCGATCGTGGATGCCCGGGAGGCCGCTCTTTGTGGCCGGGTGGCCCCAGGGGATTGCTCCCCCGGGGCTCCCACGGATCCGTACGTGCCCTCTCGGGCATACGGCTCGTCATATCATGAAATCGCTACGGGACGGCTCCCTGAGTGAATCAGCGCCCCATCTCGTACCCGACTCCGCGATCCGTTGTTGTTTTGTTGGCACGGTTAAGGGTTTCGATGCACCCGCCATGGTTCTCTCCAACGGTGTCATGACATGGCGTCCCCTTCTCTCCACGGGGTCCCTCGGGATGGTTCCCCTGCTTCGGCGATACGATGGACGCTCCGACTCGCCGCCGTCATTCTCAGCTCGTTTCGATATCTTCACGAGCCGATACCGTCGTTCCTCCCGTCGTTCGCTCCCCTCGGTGGTGGGCGGCCCACCGGAGGCCAAGAGATCTGGGGTTCCGGGCTCCTCGTCCGGAATGTCGATGGAGACGTCGGGGGCTCTAAGTAAGGTTCCCTGGAAACCCTGGTGGTCATTGTCCGTGCTCTTCGACCCCAGCAGGATCAGCCAGGCTGAGTGGACCACGAGTCAGTTGCCTGACACGGTCCCCGCCTGTGTCCACGACGAAGGCTCCACGCGGTCAAGAATTTTTCGGGGCTCAATCACACGACCTTTGACCTGGCTGTCCACGCTTCGCAGGATGGGTTGCCCCATCACCACGCAAGACTCGCTTCTGGCTGCTGGTCCAGCTTTGCCAGGCGGGATCCGTACCCGCAGGGTTTCAGGGTTTCAACGAAAGGTTTCCGAGTTCGAGTCTCTTCCTCCTTTCCAGAGCTTTCCTGACGCAAGGACACGATTCTGATCGTGTCACCTCTCCGAGCTTCTCGTCGGACACGATTCCAATCGTGTCACTTCCAGTTGATGTACCCGTTCACGGGCCGGAACTGACAAACGTGCAGAGCAAGACCGAGCGATGAAGTTACTTCCCCGCTACTTCGGTCGAACAGACCGAAGCACGGTGCGGAGGAGGATTCGAAGGTGATGGAATCCACCGACCACCGTTCGTGAGCGGATCGGGATGGGGCGTGTGGGGATCGAAGAGGTGAGCACCCTCGGGCACGGCTGCAGGCGGCCTACTCCGCGATCACGACCATCCACAGTCCCGCTTTCGTCTGATGTTCGGCGGGAGCTCAACCGAGGTGAAGTCCGTCAATCTGGAAGTGGTGGAGCCGTCGCTCGCTCGGTCGGGGTGGCTTTACGGGGCGCGGAGGACGGAGGGGATGCGATCCGAGGGCGAGCGCCGGCCTGCCGCGTCACCTCGGGACTCGCTGAAGAGTCGGTCCGGGTACCACGTCCTGACTCGCCGGGATGGCCATCTTCTCAAGCTTGTCTCCGAAGCCGATCTCGCGGGGTTCCCCAGCTCGGAATGCAGGACGGCGAGAGCCAGCTTGCCGTCCTTCCAGGCGACGTCCACCAGGTAACCGCCTCGTGCGCGGAGCCCGCGGATGATGTCCGGATCCGGGTAGTCGGCGTAGAGCGGCGGGTTGGTATACATCCCATCCCCGTTGTCCTGGGCGAGAGCGCCCAC
Source organism: uncultured Planctomycetaceae bacterium (assembly GCA_963833985.1). Lineage (GTDB taxonomy): Bacteria > Planctomycetota > Planctomycetia > Isosphaerales > Isosphaeraceae > Aquisphaera. The sequence continues at coordinate 1,023,468 of CAWIAD010000002.1, read as the reverse complement.
GGGCGACATGAACGGCAGAATCGCCACGATCCACAGCAGAATGGGCCGCATGAGCCTCCACCAGTTCTCCAGGCCGAAGCACAGAGTGGAGTCTATTTAAAACGACGGGCCGTCGCCATAGACTTGAACTCGTGCCCGATCACCGCGGGTTTGGCAGCCTCGGGTCGAACTCCGGGAAGGGGATGCCAGGGCGCCCGATGCGTCGGCTCTCGCTTGTCTGAGCACCCATTTGTACAGAGGTTCGAGGTGAGCGTCCTGAACGGCCCATGCCCGCATCGATTGAATCACTTGAGGCTCACGCTCCTCCTGGCCCCTGCGATCGCGGCCGGCGAATTCCGGGCGCTCGGTCAATCCGCGGCGCCGCGAAAGGACGCGGCCGTCGTGCTAGGCCAGCCGGCGACGGCCGCCGCCCCGACGGAGCCGTTGCGGCACGCCGCGAAGGGCCGGTTCCTCGTCGGCGCCGCGGTCATATCCCGGCAGCTTCAGGATCCCGGGCTCGCCGCGCTGGTGGCGCGGCAGTTCGACTGCCTCACCGGCGAGAACGAGTTCAAGCTGCGGGATACACCGGCCCGCCGGGCGATCGGCGACGCCTATATCCCCCATCGGTCAAGGACCAGTAATAAAGGGAGGTGGAACGTGGAAAGGAGGCCTTTATCTCGGCGGGGTTTCCCCGAGCGATCGCTGGCAGCGCTCGCCATCGCGGGGCTGCCGACCTGGTATGCCCAGCAGCTTCTGGCCGCCCAGGAGGAGGGTGCAGTCAAGAAGTCGTCAGCCAACGATCGCCTCGCCATGGGCATCGTCGGCATCGGCAGTCCGCAGAGCCGCGGCTTGCAGGTCGTCGGCGAGTCGCGCCCATCTGTGGACGCCGGACAGTTGACATTTACCCTCGGCTGCGACGTGACTGCCGCCCATCGCAAGCGCTCCACTGATGTGATGCGCCAGAGAGGGTTCAAGGACTTCGAAGCCAGCACCGAGCACTTCCGAGACCTCGTGGGCAACAAGTCCCTCGACTGCCTGCTCGTCGCCACGCCCGACCACTGGCACGCCCAGGTGGCCATCGAGGCACTCAAGGCCGGCAAGGACGTCTACTGCGAGAAGCCGCTGACGCTGACCGTCGCAGAGTCGTTGGCGGTCCAGAAGGCGGTCAAGGACACCGGCCGCATCCTGCAAACCGGCAGCCAGCAGCGCACCGACTTCCGCGGCCTGTTCCGCCTGGCGGTCGAGCAGGTCCGCGCCGGCCGCCTCGGCAAGATCCGGAGCATCGAGCGCCGCCTCAACGGCAGGCCGACGAGCGGTCCGCTCCCGAAAACGCCCGTCGCCGAAGGACTGGACTGGGACCTCTGGCTTGGCCTGACCCCGAAGGTCCCCTGTCGCAAGAAGGGCAACCAGTCGAATTGCCACTACGAATTCCGCTGGTGGTACGACTACTCCGGCGGCAAGATGACCGACTGGGGCGCCCACCACCTGGACGTCGCGCAGTGGGCCCTGAACAAAGACGGCAGCGGTCCCATCGCCGTGGAAGTGCTCAAGGCGTCCGAGCCCTCCAACCAGATGCAGAACTTCGTCGATTGCGTCAAGAGCCGCAAGCCGCCGATCTGCAACGCCACGGTCGGTGGCGGCTCGGTGATCGAAAGCCACATCGGCATGATCGCGCTGCGGACGGGCAAGAAGCTGAAGTGGGACCCCGTCAAGCATCAATTCGATGACGCGGAGGCCAACCAGATGCTGTCCCGGCCGCGCCGCGACCCGTGGCAGTTCCCGGTGTAACCGAGTTGCTCGCATTGCGCGCTGCGACCCGCAGCGCGCACCGCATCCGGCGTAACGGGACAGCTACCCCATCATCTTGAGTCCGTTGGCCCGACCTTTGTTTCAGGACCGAGGAGCACCGTTATGAGAGCAGCGTCGCTGGGTTTCGTGTTGCTGCCCCTGCTAGGTGGTCAAATCGCGCCGGCCCAGACCGCGCCGGCGGTGGAGGATTTCAAGCCGGCGTCCTCCAACCAGGGCGGCAAGGAGTACCCCCAGGTCAACTCCGAGCGCCGCGCCCGCTTCCGGATCGTCGCGCCTCAGGCCCAGAGTGTACGGGTGCCCGAGTGGGGCGGAATCACTCTGACAAAGGGCGAAGACGGCGCCTGGGTCGGCACCACGCGCCCCCTGGACGAGGGGTTTCATTACTACCGGATCAACATCGACGGCGCCGACGTTCCGGACCCCGGCAGCAAGTCCTTCTACGGCGCCGGCCGCTGGGGCAGCGCCATCGAGATCCCGGCCCAGGACGAGGACTCCTATGCCGTCAAGGACGTCCCGCACGGCCAGCTCCGCCAGAGCCTGTACTTCTCCAGGAGCACCAACACCACGCGCCGCTGCTTCGTCTACACACCGCCCGATTATGACAAGGACACCGGCGCACGGTATCCGGTGTTGTATTTGCAGCACGGCGCGTTCGAAGACGAGACCGGGTGGGGGAATCAGGGGCGTGCGACCCTGATCATGGACAACCTCATCGCGGAGGGCAAGTGCAGGCCGTTCATCATTGTGATGGACAACGGCGGCAACAACTTCGCCAGCGGGCCGCGACGTACTGCTCCCCCCGCCCCCGGCGGGGCTAGCGGGGCCGGCAGGGTCCCCGGCCGCCCGAGATTTGACTTCTCCGCCTTCGCGAAGATCATGACCGACGAGCTGATCCCCTTTATCGATGCCAATTATCGCACGCTCGCCGACCAGCCGCATCGGGCCATGGCTGGGCTATCGATGGGCGGCGGGCAGACCAGGCAGATCACGCTGGCCAACCTCGACAAGTTCTCGCACATCGGGCTTTTCAGCGGCGGCAGCATCGCAGCGAATGATCCCGCGCTGGCCGACCCGGCGGCCTTCAAGCAGAAGGTCAAGGTGCTGTTCGTCAGCTACGGCAGCAAGGAGAACACCGCCGCCGCAAAGGCGAACCACGAAGCGCTAGAAAAGCTGGGCATCAAGAACACCTACTACGAATCCCCGAACACGGCGCACGAGTGGCAGACCTGGCGGCGGAGCCTCTACCAGTTCGCGCCGCTGCTGTTCCAGGATTAGTCGGGATTCCGGCCCGCGCGGCTTCGCCAACGCCACTCGACCAGGAACGAGCGATGATGCGCTACCGATCTCTTGTGGATGGCCGAGGCAGGTCCCGCCTTCGACTTCTCGGGCTCGCGGCGCTGGCCGTGCTCACGGTTCGGCCAGCCGGCGACAGTCGCCCGGCGCTCGAGGAGCGATACGGGACCCATGCCGGCTACGCGGCCGCGGTCCGGGATGCGGCCGATGCCCTCCTCCTGGCGGGGTTCCTCCGGCCCGACGACCGCGACCGCATCGCCGCCGCCGCGGAGACGGGCGACGTGCTGCGATAGCCGTACACCCCTGGCGGCCCGGGAAGCTCCCGGCGATGGAGGCGGACGAAGCGATGCTCGCGACCCTGGGCCTACTGACGATCCTGGCGTTGTTGGCGTCCGTCCTCACGCGTCGGATGTCGCCGCTGGTAGCGCTGATCGCGGTCCCGACGGCCGCCTCGCTCCTGGGCGGCTTCGGGGCGAAGACCGGGGCCTTCATCGTCGGCGGGATCCGCGAGGTCGCCCCGGTGGCGGGCATGTTCGTCTTCGCGATCCTCTACTTCGGCATCATGGCCGACGCCGGCCTGCTCGACCCGATCATCGATCGCATCCTCCGCGCCGCCGGCGGCCGGCCGACGCGGATCGTCCCCGGCACGGCGCTGCTGGCCCTGCTGGTCCACCTCGACGGCTCCGGGGCGGTGACGTTCCTGGTCACGATCCCGGCGATGCTGCCGATGTACGAGCGGCTCGGGATGGACCGGCGCATCCTCGCCGGAGTCGCCTCGATGGCCGCGGGCGTCAACTTCCTGCCCTGGACGGGGCCCATGATCCGCGCCTCGGCGGCCCTGCGCATCCCCGCGGCCGAGTTGTTCCGCCCACTCATCCCGGTGCAGGCGATCGGCCTGGCTTACGTGTTCGCGGTCGCCTACCGGCTCGGCCGGCGCGAGGCGCGTCGGCTCGGGCTGGCGGGTCGCCTTGGACAGGCCCCGGCCTGCCGACGCGAGTTGACCGAGGCGGAACGGGCCCTCCGACGGCCGCGGCTCTTCCGGGTGAATCTGGCCCTGACGGTCGTCCTGATGGGGGCGATGGTGGCGGGCACGCTCGAGCCCGTCGTGGGGTTCATGGCCGGGGTCGCCCTGGCGCTGGTTATCAACTATCCCGGCGCGGCCCTCCAGCGCGCACGCGTCGACGCGCACGCGTCGGCGGCACTCCTGATGGCGAGCATCCTCTTGGCCGCCGGCGCGTTCACCGGTATCATGCAGGGCACTGGCATGCTCGGCGCGATGGCCCAGGCCTCCGTCCGGCTCCTGCCCACGGGGCACGCCCATCACCTGCCGTTCCTGCTCGGGATCGCCTCGATGCCCCTGAGCCTGCTGTTCGACCCGGACTCCTTCTACCTCGGGATCCTGCCCGTGCTGGCGGAGGCCGGCGAGCTGCGGGGGGTGCCCCCGGTCCAGCTCGGGCAGGCGGCGCTGCTGGGCCAGATGACCACCGGCTTCCCGGTCAGCCCGCTGACCCCGGCGACCTTCCTCGTCGTCGGCCTGGCCCGGGTGGACCTGGCGGAGCATCAGAAGTTCGCCGCGCCCTATCTCCTCGGCGCGTCGGTCCTGATGACCTTCGCGTGCGTCGCCCTCGGCGTCTTCCCCCCCTGAGCATGGCCAGCCTCGCGGCCAGGAACCATCCCCATGAAGACGATCCGGATCGGCTCGGGCGCGGGGTACTCGGGCGACCGCATCGAGCCGGCGGTCGAACTGGCCGAGCGGGGCGACCTCCGGTACCTGGCCTTCGAGTGCCTGGCCGAGCGGACCATCGCGCTGGCCCAGCAGGAGCGGCTGCGGGACCCCGCCCGGGGCTACGACCCGCTCCTGGAGGAGCGGATGGAGGCGGTCCTTCCCACCTGCGCCCGCAAGGGCATCACCATCCTGACCAACATGGGAGCGGCCAATCCGCTCGCGGGCGCGGCCGTGATCAAGGAAGTCGCCCGACGCCACGGGTTGGGCGGGCTGGCGATCGCCGCGGTCACCGGGGATGACGTCCTGCGAGAGGTCGTGGGCGGGGACTTCACCCTCCTCGAGACGGGCGAGCCCGTCGCCGCGCTCGGCGACCGGCTGGTGTCGGCGAACGTCTACCTCGGCATCCCGCCGCTGCTCGAGGCCCTGGGCCGCGGGGCCGACGTCATCATCACCGGACGGGTGGCTGACCCGGCCCTGTTCCTCGCCCCGCTCGTCCACGAGTTCGGCTGGTCCCTGGACGACTGGGACCGGCTCGGTCAGGGCACGGTCGTCGGCCACCTCCTCGAGTGCGCCGGCCAGGTCACGGGCGGCTACTTCGCCGACCTCGCCCGGAAGCGGGTCCCCGACCTGGCGCGGCTCGGCTTCCCGCTGGCGGAGGTCGGCGAGGACGGCTCGGCCGTCATCACCAAGGTCCCGGGCTCGGGCGGGCGGGTGACGCTCGCGACCTGCAAAGAGCAGCTCCTCTACGAGATCCACGACCCGACCGCGTACCTCACGCCCGACGCGACGGCCGACCTGTCCGGGGTGACGCTGACCGAGGCGGGCCCCGACCGCGTCCTGGTTCGGGGTGGCGCCGGCCGCGCCCGGCCCGAGCGCCTGAAGGCGTCGATTGGCTGCCGGGACGGGTTCATCGGCGAGGGCCAGATCTCCTACGCCGGGCCCGACGCGGCGGTGCGCGGCCGGCTCGCGCTGGAGGTCGTCGTCCGCCGGCTGGAGCTGGCCGGCGTGGCCGCCGAGGAGATCCGCTGCGACCTGATCGGGCTCGACGCCATCCCGGGCCCACGTCCGCCCGCGGCCGATGCCCGCCCCTCCGAGGTCCGCGCGGGTGGCGGCCAGGACGTCGACGCACCGGGACGCCGTCCGCATCGGCAACGAGGTGGAGGCGCTGTACACCAACGGGCCCGCCGCCGGTGGCGGCGTGACGAAGTCGGCCCGGGAGGTCATCGCGATGTTCTCGGCCCTCGTGCCGCGGGACCTGGCCCGGCCGGTCGTCCACTACGAGGTCACCTGACATGAGGCTCGGCACCCTGGCCCACTCGCGCGCCGGCGACAAGGGCGATACGTCCAACGTCTCGGTAATCGCGTACGACCCGGCGCACTATCCGCACCTGGAGCGGCACGTCACGGCCGAGCTCGTGCGCGCCCACCTCACCGGGATCGTCGCGGGCGAGGTCGTCCGCTACGCCCTGCCGAAACTCGGGGCCCTGAACTTCGTGCTCCACCGCGCCCTGGGTGGCGGGGTCACGCGGTCGCTGGCGCTGGACGCGCACGGCAAGTGCCTCAGCTCGCTGATCCTCGACCTCGAGGTCCCCGCTCCCGATTGAGGATCCGGACGGCTCGACCGATCGGCGTGGGCCCGGCCGGCGCTCATGCCGCATCCCTCTCTGGGGGGGCTCGTCGGGGGCGATCCATGGCGGCGCCTCGATTCACCCGAGGATCTTAGCGCCGCGGGCCACAGCGAATCCGGCGCGGCAGCAGGAGCCAATCCCTGGTGATCGTCAGAGTCCCCGCCGGCTCACGTCGTCAAAAGAGTTATGGCCCGCGGCGCCGGCCCCATACGGTCTTGAATCCAATCGCGAACTGACAGCCCGCCATATCGCCCCAGCGCAGCACCTCGGCCAGCCGGATCATGCCGTGCTGGGTCAACGGGAGTGTCGGCCCGCCGCTGAGCGTTCGGAATTCCCAACGGATCTCCTGCTTGAGCGCTCGCCCGGTGCGAATCGCTTCGATGCGGCCGATCAGGTCAACATACTCCGGCATGACGTCGGTTACGTCGTGGAAGACATCGGCTCGAAGTGGTACGTCTGCGCCGGCGAGACGCTGAACGCGAGAATGAGCGGACAGCGATGCACTCTCATGTCATGGGAGAGGCAGTGCGAAAACAGGAATGCGTCCTTCGCCGCGAGGCCGCTGCCGGAATGGTCGGGCCAATGGTCTTCCGAATGGCGAATAAAGGCGGCGGCGGGTCTCAATCGCCGTGGCCCCGACGGCCGGACCGGGATCTCATGATGGCACTCGGTATCCTCCTACCCATCAAGCAGACTGATCCCGGCCACCGCCGCACCCTGACCCTGTCCCGTGGGACCCCAAGCGATTCGCTGGGCCCATCGGGCGGTACGCGTCCCGGCCCGGCGCCGTCGGGCTCCCGCGGCGCCCACGCCGGGGCAGGTTCCCTCGGCAGGCCAGCCGTCGGATGATCGGCGAGGTGAAGCGATCCGCCCGCCTCGGCGGTCGGGACCTCGGCATCGAGTCCCTCGGCGCACGGGCACCGCGGCTGCTCGAAGAGTCGCCGGTGGTTGCTTCGTGGGTCGTAGCAGACCATCGGGCGGCACCGGGTTTCGTATTGCGCCAGTCTGCCGGCCAGGCGCAGCTCCCCGTCGACGGGCTCGCTCCATCTGCCAACACTCAGTGCTATTTATAACTTTTGCAATTTAGCAATACGTTGCTTCTCCGCCAGCGTGACCATGGCCGCTTCTGGCACTGCCAGCAGCTCGGCGGCCAGAGCCCGGGTCACCCCTCAGCCGAGGACGACGGCCGGCCGGGCGCCGGCCTCCGCCGAGGTGCGGCGGGTCTTGAGAGCCACAAAAAGGCGATCGAGAGAGACATGGGTCAATTGGGAATAATGGCTTCGGTCGACTCAACCGAAGCATCGAGCACGGGATTGTGCGCGTCGGTCCGACGACACCGATGCCTTTTCGGGAAAGCCATGAGCATCTTGCAGACAGGTTGCCCAACGGATGCCGTTGCTGGTTCAGATCTGAACGGGAGTCACCATAGGCCCGTGAACGGCTACTAGTTGATGGACCAGGAATGGCACGACTGGAATCGTACCCCACGAGGACGGCGGCCACGCCTGGCTCTTAGCCCCGGGCAGGCGAACGTAGAGTCGAGGTGTGGCGCGGTGGGCTCGAGTCGATGGCTCGGCTGGGCCTCGTTTCCACACCCCGCTCATCAAACTGGACGGGCGGTTTTCCCGCATCCAGCTTTCGGACAAGGCTTGTCTCATCGGTTGAGTTCACACGTTCGCTCACGAAACCATCGCGGCTAGGTTCGTTGCAGCTGGTAAAGATGCAACTCCTGGTGCAGGTATCTGTCAGGGTAGCGTCTGAGCCCCTGACCCGGCACCTTGAACTTCGCACACAACCACTGACGTACCCGGTAGCGGACGTGGTGGTTGACTTGGCGATAGGCTGGGCTCACCGTTCCGATGCGAAAATAGTTGGACCAACCGCGTAACTTGCGATTGATCCGACCAATCTGCATCTCGACGTCCTGTCCAGTGGTCTGGCGCGTCGTCATCGCACTGATCTCGCTGCACAGCCGAATGATCTTCTTCCGCGATGGGCGTGACCCTATGTAGGATCGGCCCGTTCGTCGGTCGTAGTTCCGGCCGAGGGTATAACCCAGAAAGTCGAACGTCTCCTCAGGCAGGTGGCACAGCCGCGTCTTGGTCTCGTTCACCGTTAACTTCAGCCTGGACATCATCTTCCGCATCACCGTCATGGCCTCTTCGGCCGTGCCGCGACAGCAGATGACGAAGTCGTCCGCATAGTTGACGATTCGCGCGACCAGACGCCGCTCGTGTCCACCAGTCTTCCATCCCTTCACAAATCGTCGCATGTAGATGTTTGACAACAATGGTGAGATCACGCCCCCAACAATGTTGCAAAATCGTCCCTGATTCCTGACTCTGTCATTTCCAGATCGCGGCTTCGACCGAAGTACGGGCACGGATGGCAGCCCCGACTCGATCCCGATCCAAGGCAGGCTGGCGGCCGCGCTCTCGGAGAGGAGGAGTCGACATGATCACGTCCCCACGGAGGCCCACGTTCAGTCCTCCTGTCACCCGCCACTTCGAGTTCACTCGGCTTCAGGAGCAATTGATCGCGCGTGCATATCAGGTCTTGATCCCGGTCGTTTCGCAGCGCCTGGATCGGCCGCGACCCAGCCGCAACCACGCGACTGTGGTCCACACTATCCAGTCCAAGGTCGGGGGGGTTTGACAAACCATGATCACGGACAATCTCCGCGTGGCGCTCTACGCCCGGGTTTCGGGGGAGCAGCAGGAGAAGGAGGACACGATCGCCAGCCAGCTCGAGGCGGTCACTCAGCGGATCGCCACTGATGGCTTGGAATGCGAGCCCGAACTGCACTTCGTGGACGACGGCGTCAGCGGTTACATCCTGGCCCGACCGGCACTCGAGCGACTTCGGGACCAAGCCGCCGCTGGAGCCATCGACCGCCTCTATATGCTCGATCCGGATCGACTTTCACGCAAGTATGCCTATCAGGTCTTGATCCTTGAGGAACTTATCCGGTGCGGTGTCGAGGTCGTCTTCTTGCGCAACCCCGTCGGCCGCAGTCCGGAAGCCGACCTGCTGCTTCAGGTCCAGGGAATGATCGCGGAATACGAGCGCGCCAAGATCATGGAGCGTTGCCGCAGGGGCAAGCAACACGCCGCCCGCCGCGGTTCGGTCAACGTCCTCAGCGGCGCGCCGTACGGCTACCGTTACATCGGCAAGCACGAGGGAGGTGGCGAGGCGCGTTATCAGGTCCTCGCTGAAGAGTCCCGGGTCGTGCGGAAGATCTTCGAATGGGTGGGTCAGGAACGGTGCTCGATCGGCGAGGTGTGCCGACGCCTCCGGCGCGACAGTATCCCGACGCGGACCGGGAAATCGGCCTGGGATCGCGCGACGGTCTGGTTGATCCTCAAGAACCCTGCCTACAAGGGGACCGCGGCCTTCGGCAAGACGCGCTCAGGTGAGTTCAAACCTCAACGCCTCCGCCCGCAGCGAGGCCGCCCCGAACACTCCCGGCGACCGGTCTCACGGGTTGATACATCCTCGGAAGATCAAATCTTCATTGAAGTCCCCGGGCTGGTGAGCGAAGACCTCTTCCTGGCTGTCCAGGCCCAGCTTGAAGAGAACCGGCAACGCCGTCGCGACCGGCCCGGCGGTGGCCGATATCTGCTCCAGGGCCTGGTCGTCTGCAAGCGCTGCGGCTACGGCTGCTACGGCAAGCCGACGAGCCGAGCCGCGTTCGAGGGCAAGGGTAGGGTCCGCTACGCGTACTACCGTTGCACGGGCTCTGACGCCTATCGTTTCGGCGGGCAGCGCCTCTGCTGGAACAAGCAGATCCGCACCGATATCCTTGACGCTGCCGTCTGGGAGGACTTACGAGGTCTCCTGTCCGAGCCGGAGCGGGTCCGGGAGGAGTACGAGCGGCGGCTGCAGGGTGCCCAGGGCGGGCCGAATCAGGAGGTGGAGCATCTCGGCAAATTGATAAATAATGTGAAAAAGATGATTTCTCGATTAATCGATGCTTACGGCGACGGGTTGCTCGACAAATCGGAGTTCGAGCCCCGGATCTCGGCGGCAAGGACGCGCCTCTCGAGATTGGCGGAGGAGCATCGACAACGAATCGGCGAGGCCGCCCAAGAGGCGGAATTGCGACTGGTGATCGGTCAGTTGGAGGAGTTCGCACGTCGCGTCTCGCAAGGGTTGCAAGAGCCGGACTGGGCCACGCGACGGGAGGTGGTTCGGGCCTTGGTGAAGAAGGTCGAGATCGACGAGCAGGAGGTCCGCATCGTGTATCGGGTCAGTCCGTCCCCTTTTGAGAAAGGCCCCCAACAACGTAGTTCGCAACATTGTTGGGGGCGTGATCGGTGCACCTTGCGGTGTACCCATCCCCTGGTCTTTATTCCGGGTCGTTCGATGGCGCTGCCCCTTCCCGTCGGTTTCTTCCACCGGTGTTTCCAGCCACATCTTGATCAGCCGCAGGACGCGACCGTCGCTGATGCGCCGTGACGCCGATTTCATTAACTCGGAATGGGGTATGCTATCGAAATATCCAGATAAGTCCGCGTCCACCACCTCGGTGTGCCCCGTCTTGAGCAGCCGTTCGACTTCGCGGACGGCGTCCAGGGCGCTGCGCTCCGGGCGGTAGGCGTGTTGTTCCGGCTCCAGGTCGGCCTCGAAGATCGGCTCCAAGACCAGCACCGCAGCCATCTGCACCACACGATCCTTGATGCAAGGAATGCCCAGCGGCCTTTGCTTGCCGTCCCCTTTGGGGATGTACACGCGCCGCACCGCCTGGGGTTGATACGTCTCCTTACGAAGTTGTTCCGCCAGTTCGTCCAGCCATCGTTCCTTCCCGGACGCCTCGATGTCGGCGAAACTCTGGCCGTCGATCCCCGGCGCGCCGCCGTTGGCACGGCAGCGTTCGTAGGCGAATCCCAGAACGTCACGTCGATAAATCTTGTCGTACAGGACGTAGAACCGATAGTTGGGCGCGTTCTTCGCTTTGGTGTGCAACGCCGTCTGCAACTTCCCGACCTTCAGTGGAGGTGATAGACTCACGCCAATCTCCCGGCTGTCTGCCGCTTGTTGCGTTGACCTTGAACCAAGGCCCCTTCCCTCGACCGGAGTTACCCGGCGTCGACGGTACTACGGGCCTCTCCGCCACCCCAGGCAGCCCGGCCGGTCCCTCGCGGGCGTCCGGTTGAGGGTCACGCGCCCTCACCGCTTGGGGTTTCCCGTGTTGTGTTGATCTCCGTGTGCCGACATGCCGTCGTCAATACCCCGGTGGCCCGCTGGGTTCTGATCGCTCGTGGGGCGGCCTATTCCAACCGTTTCCCTTTCATCCCCAGCGACGGCGGCCTTCCCCATATTCCAGCAAGGTCGGCGACCACATTGGACTTTTCGAGGCCTGCTCAACGTTCACTCGCGTTACGGCCTGTCGGTTCGCTGCATCGCCAAGCGACACATCTGTCTCGAAGGCTCCGACGGTTTCGTCTCCTCCACCGCCGCTCCGATAGCTACCGGCTGGAGCGACCCAGTTGCCGGGTGGGAGTTACACCCACTGAAGACCAACACCTTTCCACGGCGCACTGGAATCCCGTCCAATGACTTCTACGGATCTGCTTAGCCAGGCCTCCTGTGGGGTCGTTCTTGACAGTGGCAAGCCGCCGAGCTAGGAACCTGATAGGGGTTCATGTCGAACGCCATGCACGTCCAACCCCTGTGAGGCACGCTGCCCTGTGCCTTCGATCTTGTTTCTTCGTGAACCGGTTCCCTTGTGGACCGGAGCAGACGACTCATGAAATACCCTGGCAGAGGAAAGACCGTTCAGATGATCTCCAAGCTTGTGACCTACGCGGCCATCGTGTTCGGCGGGACCGTCTCAGGCGCGCTGGTCGGCGCGCTGGCCGGTCCCGTGCGGATCTTACTGTCAACCGAGGAAGTGGGCATGATGGGAGGCTGCCTGGGCGCCTGCTTTGCGATTGCCGGTTGCAGGTTCGCCATGGAGCATCACGAGGCGAAGGAACAGAACCGGGAACTCTTCCGAGCCCTGGAAACTCGTCTCGCCCGCATCGGCCGCGTCGTCGATACCAAGGCCATTCATGATTGACCGAAACCCCGGCGAGCATGACTCACGAACCCTAAACTCCGGGGGACATCACCGGCCCCTGGAGAGTGAGCGGCTCGCCGGATGGCATGGCCCGGATGCGCAATTCCTTGCGAAGGCGGACGTGCCTGCGCCGGGAGAGCTCGACCAGGGGCCTCCACACCGCATGCGTCCATTGCTTGCGTATGAGCACGTCCCAGCAGCGGTTGGACCGCTTGTAGAGGTAGGACATCGCCAGGTAGGGAGCAACCGCCTGCCACTGTGCAGGCCTGCGCCGCCAGATCGACCCGTGCGAGAAGAGCCGCTCGTAGCACCAGGCGTAGCCCTCGGCGAGTTGCTGTTCGGTCATGTGACGCGGGCGGAACACGACGTGGGCCGTGTCATAGCGTGACCAGTTCCTGTGCAGCAGGCGTCCTTCGCTCTCGAACTGGCGAAACAGCGGGGTGCCCGGATAGGGCGTGAGGACGTGGAAGGTCGCGCACTCCAGGCGGTTAGCCTCGATCCACTCGACCGTCCGGCCAAAGACGTCCGGGTGGTCATGGTCAAAGCCGAGCACGAAACTTCCGTTGACCTGGATACCATGGTCGTGAAAGATGGCCACGCGGTGCGCGTAGTCGGCCGCCAGCGGCGTCTTCTTCTGCGCGTCGATCAGGTTGCGATCGGACAGCGACTCGAACCCCACGAAGACCCCGGTGCAGCCCGCCAGCGCCATCTCACAAACCAGGGAAGGATCATCGGTCACGTCGATCGAGACCGCGCCGCTCCAGATCTTCTCGAGCGGCCGTAACGCGCGGCAGAGCTGACGCAGGTAGTCGGGGCGGGACCCCAGGTTGTTATCGATGAAGACGCCGTAGGGCTGGCCGTCCGCCTGGAACTCGGCGACGACCTGAGCGACGTCGCGCACCTGGTAGGGCATCATCAGGCCCCGGGTACTGAGGTAGCAGAAGCCGCAGCGGTTGTGGCAGCCGCGCGTGGCGATCAGGCTGGTCGTGGTCAGGAAGGCCCGGCGGGGCAAGAGCGAGCGCCGGGGGGCCGGCTCCTCGCGGTAAGGACGGCGATAGTCTCCCCGGTAAACCTGCTGCACCGTTCCGTCGGCGACATCGCGGAGGATCTGGGGCCAGATCTGCACCCCTTCACCGATGGCCAGCACATCGGCATGCGGCGCGGCCTCTTCGGGGCAGGAGAGCACGTGCAGGCCCCCCATGACCACGACTGCCCCGCGCTGGCGATACCAGGCCGCCAGCTCGTAGGCCCGCTCGGCGAATGTGAGATGGACCGTGATGCCCACCACCTGCGGAAACGGCTGCCACGGCGGCGGGCCCTGTAGCAGGTTCTCATCCCAGTAGTCCACGGTCCACTCCGCGGGTGTCGCCCCCGCGATGCTCGTCAAGGCCAGCGACGGCGTGAGCACGTGCTTGCCGAAGCTGGCATGCGGATCCTTGGCGTAAAACGGGTTGATCAGGAGGGCGTGCCTGGGGACCGGAGACGCGGGCCTGATACCCTTGTCCAGTAGCGGGGGCTCCTGCATGTCCTTGGGAATCCAAAGCGTCTTCATCAGGAACCTGCCTTCTGAGGGGTAATGATCCCGGAATCGAATAAAAGAGGGAGCCAACTGACTGACTTTGCATAACAAAGCGAATGGGCGACAATTACTTTGCGGCACAAAGCACTGGATGTCAAGATCCGCAATCCGGAAAGCCGCGTGGAATCAGACCCGATCGGCCCATGCCGTGTGTGGAACCAGCCCCGATCGGCCCATGCCGTGTGTGGTTCCGTCGGGTCGAGGGATCACGGTTTGTCCGCGAACCCGGACTGCGATAAAATCCAGGGATTGAGCCAGCGACATCCGCATGAGTGCATCGGGAGAAGTCATGACGCGACCGGCGGCGGGCTGGAGTGTTCCTGGAGTGGGCAAGGCAACGATCCTGCGCGTGGCTCTGGCCGCGTTGCCGGTGCTGGCTGCCTCACTGGCCCAAGCGGCCGACCGCGCCCCTGCTCGAAGGGTCGACTTCAACTACGACATTCGCCCGATCCTCTCGGACAGGTGCTATAGCTGCCACGGGCCGGACGCGCGTCGTCGCAAGGCCGGCCTGCGGCTGGACACGCAGGAGGGGGCCTTCGCCAGGCTCAAGTCCGACGGCCGCGCCATCGTGCCGGGAGATCTCGATGCCAGCGAGCTGGTGGCGCGGATCACGGCGGAGGACGAGACCGAGCGCATGCCACCCAGGTCGCTGGGGCGAACCCTGACGCCGCACGAGGTGGACCTCTTGAAGCGGTGGGTCGCCGAGGGCGCCGAGTGGAAGAAGCACTGGGCGTTCCTGCCTCCCGCCAACGGCCCGCTTCCCGACGTGCGGACCGCGGCCTGGCCGCGCAACGCGATCGACCGTTTCGTGCTGGCCAGGCTCGAGGCCGAGGGGCTTTCGCCGGCTCCTGAGGCGAGCAGGGAACGCCTCATCCGCCGGGTCACGCTGGACCTCACGGGGCTGCCGCCCTCGCTCGAGGAGATCGACGCCTTCCTGGCCGACAACCGGCCCGGCGCTTACGAGCACCTGGTGGATCGCCTGCTCGCCTCGCCCCGGTTCGGCGAGCGCATGGCCGTCGACTGGCTCGACGTGGCCCGCTACGCCGATACCCACGGCTACCAGGCCGATGTCTACCGCGCCACCTGGCCCTGGCGCGACTGGGTGGTCCGGGCTTTCAACACGAACCTGCCCTTTGACACCTTCATCACCTGGCAGCTTGCCGGCGACCTCCTGCCCCACCCCACGCGCGAGCAGACCCTGGCCACGGCCTTCAACCGCCATCATCGCCAGACCAACGAGGGAGGTTCGATCGAGGAGGAATGGCGCAATGAATACGTCGCCGACCGCACCATCACCTTCGGCGCGGCGTTCCTGGGGCTCACGGTCGAATGCTCCCGTTGCCACGACCACAAGTACGACCCGATCACCCAGAAGGACTTCTACTCGCTCTCGAGCTTCTTCAACAGCATCGACGAATCCGGGCTCTACTCGCACTTCACCGACGCGATGCCCACGCCGACCTTGCTGCTCTCCAGCGACGAGACCGACCGGGCCATTGCTGCCGTCGAGCGGCAGATCGACGATGCGGAGCAGGGGCTGAGCACGCTCGCCGCGGCACGGTCGCGGATGTTCGAGGCCTGGCTCCGCGTGCTCGACCGCCAGGGCCACGCGCCCCCGGTCATGAACGGCAAGATCGGCGAGTTCCCGCTCGATGCCATCAAGAACCTGAAGGTCGAGAACCGTGCCGACCCCACGAAGCCCGGCCAGGTGGTCGAGGACCCGGAGCTGGTGGAGGGCCGCGCCGGCAAGGCCCTGAAGCTCAGCGGAGAAAACAACATCAAGCTTCCGCTGGGGAACTTCGACCGCTTCGAACCGTTCTCGATTGGCCTCTGGATCCAGACTCCCGACCGCAAGGACCGCGCGGTGATCCTGCATCGCTCGCGCGCCTGGACCGATGCCGGCAGCCGCGGATACGAGCTCCTGATCGAGGATGGCAAGCTGAGCGCGCATCTCGTTCACTTCTGGCCAGGCAACGCCATCGGCATCACCACGCAGGCGGACCTGCCAACCGGCCGCTGGGTGCACGTGGTGATGGCCTACGATGGCTCGAGCCGGGCCAGCGGCCTCGTCCTTTATGTGGACGGCCGGCGGGCTGATTGCGAGGTCGTGCGCGACAAGCTCACCAAGAACATCACGGGCGGAGGCGGCGACGCGCTCACCGTCGGCCAGCGGTTCCGCGATCGCGGCTTCAAGAATGGGCTCGTCGACGAACTCCATATCTTCGAGCGGTCGATCACGCCGCTGGAGGCCGCACAGCTTGCCGACGGCAAGAGCCTGAGCGAGGCGTTGCACACCGATCCGGCCAGGCTCACGGCGCGGCAGCGCCAGGGTCTGTTCGCCTACTACCTTGCCAGCTACGACGCCGCGTATCAGGCACGCCTGGCCGATCTCAAGGTGCTGCGCCAGAAGCGCAGCGCCCTGGTCGACCCCGTGCCCGAGATCATGGTCATGAAGGAGCTGCCGCAGCCGCGGCCGGCGTTCGTGCTCCGTCGAGGTGCGTACGACGCGCCCGGCGAGCGGGTCGCGCGGAACACGCCCGCGGCCCTGCCGCCATTCGCCTCCGGGTGGCCACGGAATCGGCTGGGCCTGGCGCGCTGGGTGACCGACCCGAGCAACCCCCTGACGGCAAGGGTGACGGTCAACCGTTACTGGCAATCGATCTTCGGCCGGGGGATCGTGGCCACCCCCGAGGATTTCGGCAGCCAGGGCCAGTTGCCCTCGCATCCCGAGCTACTCGACTGGCTGGCGCGCCGGTTCATCGATTCCGGCTGGGACGTCAAGGCCCTCTGGCGGCAAATCGTCACCTCGGCGACCTACCGGCAAGCGTCGGAAGCCGCGCCCGAGCTCCTGTCACGCGACCCCGACAACATCCTGCTCGCGCGCGGCCCGCGGCTGCGGCTGCCCGCCGAGATGATCCGCGATACCGCGCTGGCCGCTGGCGGGCTGCTTGCCGGCAGGCTCGGCGGTCCGCCTGTCAAGCCGTACCAGCCGGCAGGGCTCTGGAAGGAGAAGGCGAACATCGAGTATGTCCGCGACGTCGGCGAGGGCTCGCACCGCCGCAGCCTGTACACGTTCTGGAAACGGACGTCGCCCCCGCCGTCCATGCTCACCTTCGACGCCACCAGCCGCGAGGTCTGCGCCGTGAAGCGGCTCCCTACGGCCACGCCGCTCCAGGCACTGGTCCTGCTCAATGATCCGCAGTATGTCGAGGCGGCCCGGGCGGTGGCGCAGCGTGCCGTGCACGAGGGCGGCTCCTCGCCCGGCCAGCGCGCTGTCATGATCTTCCGTCTCCTCACCGGACGCCGCCCGAACGAGCGCGAGCTGCCGGTGCTCGAGGCGCTGTATCGAGAAGCCTACGACGAGTTCCGCGCCGGACGATCCGACGCCGGCAAGCTGCTTGGCGTGGGCGACGCCCCGCGTGATCCCGCCATCGACCCTGCCGAGCTGGCCGCGTGGACGGTCCTGGCACAGGCGGTCATGAACCACGACGAGACGGTCATGAAGCGATGAAGTCACCAGACGGATCAGGAGTTCGCATGAACGGCCCGGACCCCACACCCGCCGAGGGCGCGTTGCAGCTCAACCGCCGGCACTTCTTTGGACGGACCAGCCTGGGCCTGGGCTCGATGGCCCTGGCCAGCCTGCTGGCCGGGGAGGCGGGCGCGGGCGAGAACGAGGGAGCTGCCGACGTCGCGCGGCAGCCTGCTGCCAAGGCTGACCCGGCCTACCGCGGGATCCTGGCGGCGCCTCACCATCCGCCCAGGGCCAGGCGGGTCATTTATCTGTTCATGAGCGGTGGGCCGTCGCAGCTCGACCTGTTCGACCACAAGCCTCTGCTCAACCGCATGAACGGCCAGGACCTTCCGGAATCGGTCCGGATGGGGCAACGGCTGACGAGCATGTCGGGCAACCAGGCCACCTTGCCGCTGGCCGGGTCGATCTTCCCGTTCGCCCGCTTCGGTCAGTCGGGAACCTGGGTCAGCGACCTCTTGCCGCACACCGCCCGCGTGGTCGACGACCTGTGCGTGATCCGCTCGCTCTACACCGAGGCGATCAACCACGACCCGGCCATCACCTTCTTCCAGACGGGATCGCAGATTGCCGGCCGCCCGTCGATGGGAGCCTGGCTGAGCTACGGCCTGGGTTCGACGAACCAGAATCTGCCTGCGTTCTGCGTGCTCATCACCCAGCGCCCGGTGGACCAGCCGCTCTACTCGCGGCTCTGGGGCAACGGCTTCCTGCCCTCGGTCCACCAGGGCGTCCAGTTCCGCGCCGGGGCCGAGCCGGTGCTCTACCTCGACAACCCGCCAGGCATCTCCCCGGGCGGACGGCGGAAGATGCTCGACCGCCTGCGCGAGCTGCACCAGATCGAGCATGACGCCGAGCTTGATCCGGCCATCCAGGCGCGGATCGCCCAGTACGAGATGGCGTACCGGATGCAGACGTCGGTACCGGAGGCAACCAGCCTGGCATCCGAGCCAGATCATATCTACGATCTTTATGGACCCGACGCGCGCAGGCCAGGCACGTTCGCGGCCAATTGCCTGCTGGCCCGACGTCTGGCCGAGCGCGGCGTCCGGTTCATCCAGCTTTACCACCCCGGCTGGGACCACCACGGCAACCTGCCGTCGTCGATCCGCTACCTCTGCCGCGAGACCGACCAGGCTTCCGCCGCACTGGTCCAGGACCTGAAACAGCGTGGAATGCTCGACGACACGCTTGTGCTCTGGGGTGGCGAGTTTGGCCGCACCAACTATAGCCAGGGCAAGCTGACCCCCACCGACTACGGCCGCGACCACCACCCGCGCTGTTTCACCGTCTGGGGCGCGGGCGGCGGCATGAAGGCGGGCCTGACCTTCGGCCAGACCGATGAGTACGGCTACAACATCACGGCCGATCCCGTGCACGTGCACGACTTCCACGCGACGATCCTGTCGCTCCTGGGCATCGACCACGAGCGCCTGACCTACAAGTACCAGGGCCGTTACTACCGCCTCACGGACATTGCCGGCAAGCTGGTCCAGGGAATCATGGCGTGAAGGCGAAGTGCCTGGAGTGAAGCGGAGCAGCACCGGCCTGGGACTGAGATCCACCGTTGCTGGTTCTGACCGGCACTCGCAGCCGGTCAGACCGGGAACTTCCGCAGCCGCTCCAGCGCCGCAGCCACACCATCCTCGGCACCGTAGATCGACGAGCCGGCCACCAGCACGCGGGCGCCGGCCGCGACGACCAGGGGCGCCGTTTCGTGATCGATGCCGCCGTCCACCTCGAGCTCACAAGCGGTCCCCAGCGCATCAATCCTCTCACGGATCGACCGGATCTTGGGCAGCGTACCGGGCAAGAACGCCTGGCCGCCGAACCCCGGGTTCACCGTCATCACCAGCACCAGGTCCAGGTCGGGCAGGATCTCCTGCAACATGACCGCGGGCGTGGCGGGGTTGATGGCCACTCCCGCGCGGCAGCCCAGGGACTTGATGTGCTGGACGGTCCGGTTGAGGTGGACCGCGCCTTCCTGGTGCACGATCAGCGTCGTGGCGCCCGCCTCGGCGAAGGCTTCCAGAAACTGGTCGGGGTGGGCGATCATGAGATGAACTTCCAGGGGAAGTTGCGTCACGGGCCGCAGCCAGCGGACGATCACCGGACCGAACGTCAGGTTGGGCACGAAGTGGCCGTCCATCACGTCGACGTGGATCCGATCGGCGCCGGCCTGCTGGGCTTTCGAGACCTCCTCGGCCAGCCGGGACGCATCGGCCGAGAGAATCGATGGGGCGATCTTGACCACGCTCGATCCAGGATGAAACGGCTGCATGATGCGTTCCTCTTACAGGACCTTGGCCACGAGCAGCGTGCGGTCGTCGAGGGCCGACTTGCTCTCGGTGAAGCGGTCCACCGCCCCCAGGATGGCGTCGCGCATTTCCTGAGCACCCAGGTTGCACCGTCGCAGCACCCCGTTGAGCTGTTCCAGGCCGAACTGCTTGTTGTCGGCGTTCATGGCCTCGGTGACGCCGTCGGTATAAAGCACCAGGATGTCGCCCGGGTTCAGGGTGAGCCGTGACAGGGCGTAGTCGACGCCAGGGAAAACCCCAAGCGGCGGGCCGCCCACGTCCTCCAGTGAATCGACGCGGCCCAGGGAACACCGCTTGAGCTGGGGCGGGTTGTGCCCGGCGCAACTGTAGGTGAAAAGGCGCTCGGCCGGATCGTAGATACCGTAGAAGGCCGTCACGAACACCTCGTTCTCGGTGGTGTAGCTGGCCGAGAGCCGCGCGTTGACGTGTTCCAGCAGCGCTGAAGGCGGTTCCGGGTGGCCGGGGTGGCCGTGGGCCAGGCTGTGCAGGATGGCCATCATGACGGCGGCCGGCGTACCATGCCCGCTCACGTCCGCGATGAGGATGCCCCAGCGGCCCCCGGGCAGCTCGAAGAAATCGTAATAGTCGCCCCCGGCCCACTGCGAGGTCTGGTAATGCACCGCGATGTCCAGGCCCGGAATCGTCGGCAGCTTCTTGGGCAGCAGGGAGGCGCTGGATATCGGCAACCACGTTGAGCTCGCGCTCGACGATCTCGTAGGCGTGCTTGAGCTCCTCCCGGAGAACCAGGTTGTGGGTCGCCCGGCCGAAGAGGCTGCTCATCCAGTACCGCTCGGGGAACTGCTCAGGATCGTAGGCCGCCGGCTGCTGGCTCAACGTGATTGCCATGTTGATACCGATACCCCGGTCAAAATGGGGCACCGCCAGGAGCGACCGATGTCCCTCCAGGTACTCTCGCGCGGGGTCGTCGGGCTTGAGCAGAGGCTGGATGTCGTCGATGATCCGCGGCTCGTCCCCATAGAGAAGCTCACCAAGCAATCCCCCCTGGAGCAGGGGCAGCCGGTCCGGCTGCTTCCACGGATCGATGGGCTCTTTCCACAAGCTGGAGCGCGTGATGCGATACCAGGGCGCCTCCAGTCCGCGCCGGCTCAATGACATCCACGCGTCCCTGGACATCAGCTTCTGCATTCGTTCGCCATAGCGCTGCACCATGGACTGAGGATCGTCCTGCAAGCTCATCTCGCGCATCGTCTCGGTGATCAGTGCCAGGCGGTGGCGCCAGTCGCCGGTTCCGGGACTGGCCACGGGCGCTGGCGCGGCTTGTTCAGTGATCACGGGTGAATTCATGATGGCAGCCATGGCGACCCTTCTCGCAAAGCACCTCAGCGTATGCCGGTCATCAGCGCATTGTAGGGGCGACGTCGAGGGGGGACTTGCGTCAGAGCGATACGACGCTTGCGGATTTGAATCTCAAAGCACGAGCGAGAGTTGCCGCTGGTACTCGGTGACGAGCGTATCGCCCGGCGGCAAGAGCCGGAAGATGGCGATCATCATTTGCCGGGCCTGCTCGCCGGTGCCCTTGCGATCGCGTTCCACCAGCTCCAGGCCAATCGCCAGGGCCTCGGCATACTGGCGGGCGGCGGAGAGGGATTCCGCCAGCGCCAGCTTGTTTGCCAGGTCGTCGGGATGAGCGGCCGCGCTGGCGCGTGCGGACTCGACGCTGCCTGCGTCCTGAGTCTGGACCTGTAGGACCAGTGCGGCTTTCAGCCGCTCGGCTTCCGGTTCCAGGAACCCGCGCCGCTCCAGGGCGGCCATGCGTGCCGTGGCCTCGTCGATCCGGCCGGCTGCCAGGGCAATCCGCGCCAGGCCGATCTCGGCCTGCGGCAAGTCGGCCTGGAGCTCCAGCGCCTGGCCGTACTTCGCCTCGGCCGACGAGGGATCGCTCTCTTCCAGGCGGCTTGCGTCCTCGGCCAGCGCCTCGGCCTCGGTGGGCAGGAGACGGTCGAGCCAGCTCCTGATCGCGGATTCGGGCTGAACCCCCATGAACGCGTCGATCACCGTTCTGTCGCGGATGCCGAAGACCGCGGGGATGGACCGGACGCCGAACTGGCTGGCCAGGTCCGGGTGCTCGTCGATGTTCACCTTCGCGAGCCGGAACTTGCCGCCGTAGTCGGCCGCCAGCTTCTCCAGGACCGGGCTGAGCATCCGGCACGGGCCGCACCAGGGGGCCCAGAAATCGACCACCACCGGAACGCTCGACGAGCGCTCGATCACCTCCAGGGCGAACGTCTCCGAAGTGGCCTCGATGCTGTGCTCCGGGGCTCCGGGAGTCGCGGGTGGCTGGGGCATGTCGCGAAGGTTCCTGGTCAAATGGTCCTGCCGAGCCCTGAAAGGCAAGGCCGGGCGCCCGGCCCCCCTCGGCGGTGTATTCATCTTACGTGCAGAGCGCCGCTTCGCAAAGAACCCGACCCTCACCCGGGCGCTCGCTTTTCCGCGGCCCAGTCGCTTCTCTTGCAGGCCAGCGCGGCGTATCCTCAGAAAGTGTTCGCCAGCAGCCCAGTTGCTCGCGAGCTGCACGACCCACCGTCCCCAAGACACCAGCGTACGGGAGATCCTCACTCCCGCGGCGCTGCTGGCAAGATGGCTGGAGGAACCTACAATGATTCAACGCACCCACCGTACCGCGCTCCTGGTACTGGCACCTGCCTTGACCCTCCTTCCTCTCACCAGGCCCGCGACGGCCGCGTCTCCTTTCCCCGACAAGAACCTCGAGGCCGCCGTCCTTGCGGTCTTCAAGCACGAGCCCAAGGTCGAGCTCACCGACGAGAAGCTACAGAACGTCTACGTCCTGGAAGCCCCCGGCAAGGAGATCAAGGACCTGACCGGTCTCGAGAAGTGCAAGAACCTGGCTCAGCTCGTGCTCTCCAGGAACCGGATCGCCGACCTCAAGCCGCTTGCGGACCTCACCAACCTGCAATTGCTTGACGTGTCCAGCAACGCGATCCGCGACATCGCCCCCCTGGCAAAACTCAAAGGGCTACAGTACCTCGAGCTCTCGAACAACCAGGTGGACAACCTGGTGCCTCTGGCCGGGCTGACCCATCTGAGTGCCCTCTACCTGGAGGGCAACGCGGTCAACGATATCGTCCCGCTGTCGGGGCTGGGGCAGCTCTGGACCCTCTCTCTGGCCCGCAACCAGATCGAGACCATCCAGGGGCTTGAGAAGGTGAACCGGCTCTCGGAACTGGACCTGCGCGACAACCGGGTCGTCGATCTGAAGCCGCTGGGCACGCAGACCGACCTGAAGCTGCTGCTGATCGAGCGGAACAGGGTGAAGAGCTTGCAGCCCCTGGTCGACATGGCCGCGCAGGATGCGGCCGGACCCAAGCGGTTCGCACCCTACCTGCGGGTCTTCCTGGGCGGCAACCCCCTGGACGCCGCGGTCCGCCAGAAACAGCTTGACGCCCTCAAGGCTGCGGGCGTCCGGATCGAGGGTTGAAACGAATCGCGGCGGATCCGTATGCTTGGCACGCCTTGCGCCAGAGGACGCAGAATGGCGGTCCGCCCGGCGTCGCCGTCCACCTTCATGAAAGATTCACATGATCGAACTTTTCGAGGCGATCGGCCAGCTCGAGCCGCACCGCGCCATTGTTCTGGTCGTGGCTCTGGTGATTGCGTTCGGGTTCGAGGTGGTCAACGGGTTCCACGACACGGCCAATGCCGTCACCACCGTGATCTACACGCGGACGTTGCGGGCAATACCTGCCGTCGTGTACTCGGGAATCTGCAACTTCCTGGGGGTCATGGTGGGTGGAACCGCCATCGCCTTCAGCATCGTCCACCTGCTGCCGGTGGACCTGCTCATCCATGGGACGTCGAAATCCGCGATCGTCATGGTCCTTGGCCTGCTCACCGCGGGCATCACCTGGAACCTGTCCACCTGGTGGTTCGGTCTGCCGGTCTCCAGCTCCCACACCCTCATCGGCGCCATCCTGGGGATCGGCATGGCCAATGGATACCTGACCGGGCAGGGCGTGCTCGGGGGCGTTCAGTGGGAGAAGGCCGGCGAGGTCGGGCTGGCGCTTTTGATCTCCCCCCTGCTCGGCTTTCTCTCCGCCGCGGCGCTGCTCTGGCTGGCGAAACGAACCATCGACGACCCTCAACTCTACGAGCCGCCACCCGAAGACAAGGAAGCGCGACCGCCGAAGTGGATCCGCGCCATCCTCATCTCGACCTGCGGCGGAGTCAGCCTGGCACACGGCTCCAACGACGGCCAGAAGGGCATGGGCCTGATCATGCTCGTGCTCATCGGGCTCATGCCCACGAGCTACGCGCTGAACCTCCACGAACCCCAGGGCGCACGCACGGCCCGATCGGCTGTCGAGCGGATCAGAGACATACTCCAATCGCGCGACATCCCGATCCCGGATCGGGCGCGGAGCGATGTCGACCAGCTCATCAAGACTCTCGACGGCAAGAGCTCGCTCAAGGAGGTGCCACTCAAGGAGCGTGCCCAGGTGCGCTCGACGATCTTCCAGCTCGAGATCCTGCTGCGCAAGCAGCACGCATCCCACAACCAGTCCAGGGATCCCGAGCTGGACGACGCGCGCGACGATCTGCGCAAGGCGATCGAGTACGTTCCCACCTGGGTGATGGTGACCGTGGCCCTCTGCCTGGGCATCGGCACCATGGTCGGCTACAAGCGCATCGTGGTCACCGTGGCCGAGAAGATCGGCAAGACCCACCTGACCTACGCGCAGGGGGCCTGTGCCGAGCTCGTCGCCATGGCGACCATCGGCCTGGCCGACATCGCCGGCTTGCCCGTGAGTACGACCCACGTCCTTTCCTCTGGCGTGGCCGGCACCATGTGGGCCAACAACGCGGGCATCCAGATGAACACCGTGCGCAGGATCGGCCTGGCCTGGGTGCTGACCCTCCCCGGCGCCATGGTGCTGGCCGCGGGGCTCTACCTGCTGGGTCACACCGTACTGGACCGAGGCGCCCTCGCCAGCGACCAGCCAGTCACTCCTTCAGCGTCGTTCTCGGAGCGTCCCACTTCAGCCTCTGGTACAGGAACCTCAGCCACGAAGATCGCGGGCCATGTCATCAGGACGCACGCCCCGCAGGAAAACGCCATGGCCAGGCCGCTGGCGACTGACAACCTGTGGGCCGTCGCGGAAAGCCGGCGCCCATGGAAACTTAATCCTGACGGATTCGGCGTGGAGGCGAAACAGGCGAGCAGCCAACCCGATGGCCGGCGGAGAGCCCAAGCCGACTCGATCCCCCAGAAGACAAAAAGGAGTTTGATCAGCAGCAAGGGCACCGTGTAACGCACATAGTATGATACTATGACATATGGTAACATATAGATGAAGTAAATCGCAACGGCGATCGCCTTCCGCCTGTTCCCTGGGGGTGTAAGACGCGGTTCGCGCCGTCCGAGGCCGGTGGTAGCATGTCAAGTCAAGTTTCCCAAATTGTCCGTCACCGGAAGTCCAAGGAGGGACCTGCTATGCCTTTCCGTAAGTCACCATCGATGGATCGCACCGGAGTCGAGCAGATGGCCAAAGGGTGGGGGAAAATTGTGGCGCGACGGGTCCACGAAGAAGTTGGGCCTGACCTAGACCTCGATGCCGACGACATGGAACAAATGGCCATGACCGCGGCCTGTGCCGTGGCCCAGGGAACCATCGAGGAACTCCTGAAGCAGAAAGCCTCCCTCTTGGGGGCCGAGCAGCCTTGCCCCAACTGCAAGCGGCTCTGTCCGGTGCAACGCAACGATCGAACCATTGAATTCTGGGGAGGCAAGGTCACCTACGCCGAACCGAAGTGCCACTGCCCGGCATGTCGCCGGGATTTTTTTCCCTCAGCGTCCGGCCTTGCGCCTCACGCCACATGACTACAGCCCTTCGGTGCTGCGCAAGATCGTCCGTTGCGGTGCCCGGGAGCCCTCCTTCCGGGAGGCGGCCGAGGCGATGGCGGAATTGGCCGAGGTGACCATCGGCAGTCGGCAGATCGGCCGCATCGCCCAGGAGGTCGGCCAACAATTGCAGGCCGAGAGAGATCAGCATGTGAGCGAACTTCAAGCCCATAAGCTCGAGCCGCGAGTCGAGACACGGCCGGCTCTGGCAGTGGTCGAGGTTGACGGCGGCCGGCTGCAGATTCGCGGCCAGGGGGAAGGGCCCGGTGCCCATGATGCGTCCTGGCGTGAGGACAAGATCGCGATTCTGGCCACCATGGCCAATGTCGTCTCGGAATGCGATCCGGAGCCGGAGTTGCCCGCCTGCTACCGCGACCGGGGATACGTCGAGAAGCTTGTCGGCGGGATCAGCGGGGCGAGCTCGATGGGCCTACAGGAGGCCCCGGCGGAGAACATCGACGAAGCATCTCTGCCGTCCCCCGGGGATCGGTCCGAGCCGAGGGAAAGGCCCGAACTGGTGGTGCGGACTTACGTGGCGAGCACCTGCTCCAGCGAGCAATTCGGGCCGATGGTGGCCGCGGAGGCGTGGCGACGCAATCTCATGAAAGCGGCTCATCGGGCGTTCCTGGGGGACGGCTCGGCCTGGATCTGGAAATTGCAGCAACGGCATTTTCCGACCTTTCTGGCCATCGTTGATTTTCTCCACGCCCTGGGTCACCTGTTCGCGGCCGCCAAGGCTGCGGCGGTCGAGACCGAAGGCCGCTGGGAGTTGTTCCAGGCATGGGCAGAGGCCTGCTGGAAGGGACGCGTGGGCCAGGTGATCGAGGAACTCCGTACCCTGCGAGATGCCCAGGCGTCCTTATCCGGAGACGAGCTCGAACGGCTGGCCGACGATGACCCGCGCAAGATCATCGCCCAAGAACTCGGCTACCTGGAGCATAATCGAGAGCGGATGGACTACCCTGCTTATCGACGCGGGGGATTGCCGTGGACGAGCAGTCACGTGGAGTCGACCGTGAAGATCTTCAACCGGCGGGTCAAGGGGTCGGAGAAATTCTGGAGCGACGCCGGTGCCGAGACGATGCTTCAGCTTCGAGCGTCGTTCCTCTCGGAGGACGGACGCCTGGATCGGTACCTCAAAGAGAGGCCCAGCAGCCCCTTCCGCAACTACAAAGCCAGGGAAACTGGGAAAGCGGCGTAGAACCTCAGAAAAACGAACCGTGTCTTACACCCAACTGGGGCGATACGCTGATCACGTCCCTCTACCCGCCCAATGCCTGCGACAAGGTCGCCGGCGCGTCCATGACCGCATGGACCAATTCCGCGTCGAGCATGCACCCCGGCGGGCTCAACGTGCTGATGGGCGACGGCTCGGTTCGGTTCATCAAAGATTCGATCCAGTCCTGGCCGTTCGACCCGATCTCCGGCAACCCGGCGGGATCGTCGCAGGATAGCCAGGGCGATTGGATCAACCTGCCGCCAGCCGGCGTCTGGCAAGCCCTCTCGACCCGCGCCGGGGGCGAGGTTAGTGGCGGCGACGTTTACTGAACACGCATCGAAGCGGCGGCACGCCCTGGCCCATGTCCCGGCGGCTGGCCGTGGTTTGTTTGCTCGTCGTGCCCCTCATCCGCCCCTGCGGGGCACCTCCTCCCCGGGGGGGAGAAGGACGGGGGCTCGATCCTCCCCCCCCCCCGCGCGGGGTCGGGCCGAAGGCCGGATGAGGGGGCGCCGGAAACCCCTGGCCCACGTGCCCTGGCCAGACGAGAAACGAAACAGAACCGTGGCCACCTGCTGAGTTCGTGCTTGCCCCGGGGAATCGCTCAGTGGGACCGACCGGTTAAGTGACACGACGCTCCGGGGGTGACAAATAGCTCGGGAGAAAAGGTGACATTTACTGGGGAAAGTTACATTCTTGGCTCTGGTTGACTTTGACGGCATAATGGACATAGGGCCAGCGCTGTTGCGGCCCGCACTTCGCAGCGTGATTCTCAACGATGGAGTTGACTGTGGAAGACGACATCACCGCCGCTCTCGATCACCGCCGCGTCCTGTCATTCACCTACGATGGCCAATCCCGCACGGTTAATCCTCACGCTCTTTATCATGAGGCGCAGCACCGCAGACTGGTGCTCTACACTTGGCAGACGTATGGAGGCAGCAATTCCGGCGTTCTACCGGGTTGGAAGAACTTCCATGTGGATGAGATCACCGGACTGGTGGTTCTGGATGAAACCTTCTTCGGAACCCAGCCGGATTTCAACCCAAGACGCTTCCGCCATCTCGTTCATTCGATTTAATAAACTCATTCACATAATCGTGGAACGACCATCCCGGGACGATGCTTATAGCATGGCCGCAAGGATGGTGCAAACAACTTTCGGCTTGACCGCCGTTCGCAAATCTGCGAACAATGGCGAGGGAGGTAAGGATGCCTCAAACTCAAGTGATCTTTTACCAGGATGAAGATGGGTCTGTCCCCATCCTGGAATGGTTCGGGCTGCTACCGGAAAAGGCGCTCGATAAATGCCGCGTCAAGTTGGAGCGGCTTCGCGATCTCGGCCATGAACTGCGCCGACCCGAGGCCGATTACCTGCGGGACGGCATCTACGAGCTTCGCGTCCGCGTCGGGAGCCTGAATTATCGCATGCTTTATTTTTTTCATGAAAATATAGCCGCCGTGGTTTCCCACGGCCTCACGAAAGAGAAACGAGTTCCGCCCAAGGACATTGACCGAGCCGTCACAGCCAAGGAGCGCTTTGTCGAGAACCCTCGCCGTCATACGTATCAGGAGGATTGATTATGTCGAAGAAACGCCTACCGACCAGCGATGCTATCGAAATCATGCATCGCGGCTACTACGAAGGTAAGCCGGAGCGAATCGCCGCCTTGGAAGAGGCCAGGGCCGATGACGAAGTAGCCCGTAAGATTCTCCAGCTCCGCACCCAGGCGGGCCTCAGCCAGCGGGAACTCGCCAAGCTGGTCGGCACGACCGCCTCCGTCATCTGCCGCCTGGAGGATGCCGACTACGAAGGCCATTCCCTGCCGATGCTCCGCCGGATCGCCGCCGCCCTCGGCCGACGGGTTGAGATTCGCTTCATGCCCCTCCGGCATAAATCGTCACAATCTGGCGAGCACGGCTCTCCAGCACCTTGATAAGAGCCGATGGCATCGGCGAACCGGACGCGCTTGCGGACGCGGCGCCCACCCGACGCAGCCGTAGAGCTACAGCGTTGCACGATCAGTATTACCCTTACAAGGCTTAGAAACTCACTGATGAAGGGTCGCGCTCAGGCGTCGGCATCGGGGAACCACGGTTGCTTAGAAACAGTAGCAAAAGGAGTTTTCGGGAGGGCGAGGCTCCAGCCGAGCCCGTTCTCATCCGGCTCGGCAGGAGCCTCGCCCTCCCTACAGATGTCGATCTGTTAGCGATTCTAAGAGCAGTTTTCCGATGCACCTCCTCGATTCCGAGCCGCAACGCGGCGAAAAAGCGGCTCTGGTTGCTCGGTCTCGCCGTGATTCATGTCATGCCAATTCTGGCATAGCTGGCGGTCCATCTCCAGGAAATCTTCTCACAGCCTACCAAGCGTTCTAGAGCGTCCGTCGCAGGCGCGCTTCTTCCACCAGGGCCAGAATGCCGCCGAGCTGGACGATCCAGTCGCGATCCATCTGCGCCCGCAGCGCGCCCTGGACGAGCCGGGCGTAAGCCTCGGGCCGCTGGCGGCGAATGAGCACCGCGGTGTGCAGCACCTCCGCGAACGAGGCGACCATGGCGCGGAAGGTCAGGTTGTCCGGCGCCAGCGCGCCGGTCAGTAGCGCACGCAGGTCTTCCACCTCGGTCGGCGTGATCGGCTCGCGGAACCCGAGGCCGGAGGGCAGCTCCCAGGGGTCGTGCCAGATCGTGTTCACCGGCACGGCCCGCCCCGTCGGCTCCAGGGCATTCACCTGGCAGGCCAGGCCGTCAATGAGCCGGACGATCGGCACCACCGCGCCCTCGAAGGCCCCCCCGTGCGGCTCGTAGAGGCTTGTCATCGCGTTGTAATCCGCTGCGCGCATGAGCGTTTCGTAATACTCCAGGCGTCCGTCCGTGAAGTGCACCTGGTCCGG
This sequence comes from uncultured Planctomycetaceae bacterium, assembly GCA_963833985.1. GTDB lineage: Bacteria > Planctomycetota > Planctomycetia > Isosphaerales > Isosphaeraceae > Aquisphaera. The sequence continues at coordinate 993,564 of CAWIAD010000002.1, read as the reverse complement.
AAACTCCTGGGCCAGGAAGCGGATCCGTTCCAGCCGGCTGAGATCGCCGGACTCTCCCGACACAGTCGCGAAGAAGACGAAGAGCGGCAGGTCCGGGTGCCGGCGGAGCAGCAGGCGCACCCCCTCAGTGATGACCTCGTGGAGCTTCTGGGCGGCCAGCCGTCCCATCGCCACGATGAGCACGCCATCGCCCAGGCGCGCCCGGACCGCTTCCGGAAGCCCGGAGCGCGCCTGCCGCTGGCTGGCCTCGAGCGACTTCAGGCCCGCCCCCTGATCGCTCGCCAGCAGGGCCTCGAGCGACCGGTGCTCCGCGCTCAGCGAGAGGAAATTCGCGTTCTCGACGGGGACGATCCTCCGCACCAGGTCTTGGAGGTGATGGGCCATGACCTGGGTGTGGATGGGTTCGGTGCGGAGCCCACGCGCATAGCCTCGGTTCACGGTGGTCGCCACATCGACCAGCTTCAGCCCGATCCGCAGCGCCGTCTCCTTGCCGCGAAGCTGAGGATAGAGCCCACCCCCGTGCTCCTCCGCCTCACGTGCCAGCCAGGCGTCGAACTCGTTATGCAGGGTCAGCACGGTATGGTGGCGCCCGTGCAGCCGGATCAAGGCCGGCACCGTTTGCCAGTCCGCACCCCAAACGAACTGGCGGCTCGAGGCGCCCATCCGGTACAAAAGCTCCGCGACCGCGGCTCCGAAGACCAGCGTGTCGCACGCCAGGCCGGGCGTGGCATAGGGCGTCGGCAAGCCCTGGAACGCCCCCTCGACCGCCAGGTAAACCACGGGCATCAGCTCACCGGGCGGCGTCATCAGTACCTGGACCATCGTGCCGTGGGCGCAGGGTCCGGTCATCAGGAACGGCGCACCCGCGTCCACGACGTGGCCTTTCTCCAGTGCGGCCCTCGCCGCCGGCATGCGCGCCTGCCAGGGTGCGATCATCACGCCCCGGTGCCGGAATGAGTGCCGCTCCTGGCGGGTGACCGCGGTGATCCCCGTGCAGGGCGTGAACTCGGTCTCCCAGCGCAGCAGGAAGGCCTGGCTGCGGTGTGCCAGCTGCTCCAGGTTCCTGAACGGGACGCTCGTGGTCGTGGCAACAGTGTCCATGCTGAAGGCTCCGGACGTTCGCGGTCCGGATGGGTCCGGGTATGCAGGCGTCGGCCCGGGCCAGCCGCCGACACGCGGGGTCGTCGACGATTTGCAAGCTCCGCGAGGAACGATCGACATCGCGATCGCTCCCTCGACGGATTTTTCATTATGCCACTTCGCCCATTTCCTGGGCATGGGGATGGAGCTCATGGGCCCCGACGACCTGATGACGCTGGGCGCCTGCTTGCCGATCCATTTCCTGACGCTTCGGTTGCCGGCGGAGCTGGCCTGGGGCCGGCCCTCGGCCTGGTAATTGCAGTTACCGGCTATCATGATGGGAGCTTGCTGCCGGCAAGAGGTTCGTTGTGAAACGGATCTTTCCCGCAAGTTGAGAGAGTCTTGCCCGCATGCTGCCGGTACTTCGCTTACAGGGAAGCCGGGCTGGCCTGGGCCTGGGCCTGGGCCTGGTGGACTGACGCCGTCACCGCGAGGAGAGAGCCATGGAGATGAACGATCGGTCGGCCAGGGACGATTCGCAGGACACCCGGCGCGAGTTTCTCCGTGCCGGCACCGCGGCGCTGGCACTGGCAGTCGGGTCGACGGCGAACGCCGGAAATCGCCAGGATCCTGGGCGGTCTCCCGGCGATGGGTCGGGCGAATGCCGGAACCAGCAGCCGGGCATGGCGTACCGCCGGCTCGGCCGCACCGGCATGATGATCTCCGAGGTTGTCTGCGGGGGTGACCCGATCACTCTTCAGAACTACAAGCATCTGGAACGGGCCATCGAGCGCGGGTTGAACTACCTGGACATGGCCCCCGCCTACAACAACGGCGACACCGAACGCGCGTATGGAAAGCTCCTGGCCGGCTCGCCGTCGAAGCGTGAGAAGGTGTTCCTGACCACCAAGGTCAGCGACTTCAACCGGGTCCGAACCCGCCTGTACAAGCAAGTCCTCGACGGTCTGCCCGGGCTTCAGCAAGAGGCGATCCGCCGCAAGGCTCAGGAGATCAAGCAGCGCCGGCGGCTGGAGAACCCCGGCTACTTCCTCACTTATTTTCCAGGCCAGCAAGGGGCATTCGCGTCGGCCTACCTGTGCGCGGCGATGCGGCCCGGGTTCGGAGAGCGGGTGGAGGGCAGCCGGGAAGTGCGGCAGGCGATCATGGACTCGATCGAGGGCAGCCTCAAGCGGGTGGGAACCGACCACTTCGATCTGCTCATGTGTCCCCACGGCGCCGACCTCGCCGAGGATCTCGCCGCGCCGGCCGTGGTCGAAGTCCTCCGCGAGCTGAAGCGCCAGGGGAAGGTCCGGTTCCTGGGCCTGACCTCGCACAACGACCCGGCCGGGGTGCTGGACGCGGCTGCTGATGCGGGTTGCTACGACGCGGCCATGGTGGCCTATAATGTCATCAACGGTGGTTACGTGAACGGATCCCTGGGCCGCGCGGCGGAGAAGGGCCTGGGGGTCATCGCCATGAAGGCGGCGCATGCCGTGGCCACGCACCACAAGCGCCTGCAACCGGTTCCCTCGTGGCGGGTGGCGAAGGTGGAGCAGGTGGTGCCGGGCGACCTGAAGCCGCCGCTCAAGGCCTATCTCTGGGCGCTTCAGGACCCGCGGATCTCGGCGGTGATCTCCAACCTCTGGGACGAAGCCCACGTGGACGAGAATCTCGGCCTGGCCGGCCGGAAGATCGAGCTCCATCCGGCGTGATGAGCCGGTGATCCGGACCGCTCACGGCCGCATCCCTCGCCTTCACCGGCTGCTGCCGACCGATCGTCCTCGCCACCACGGCCCGCCGGGCCCGTATCGCCGCGCGCGCATCCTCAAGCGCCGCGGCACGCGGTTTGATGACCGTTTCTCGTCTCCAGGGTAAAATATGCTCCGGCCATCCAGGCCCAACGCCGGAGTTGTGGCGGTTCCTCGGAAAGTGCGCCCGACAGGACGGGTCGCGTGCCGGTTGCCGGGAGTTCCGAGGGCAGACCATGGACATTCCGATGCGAATGTGATTCTTCTGGCAGGTGCGGCCGTGAACGAGACTCCGGCGGGTGGACGACGGGCCCGAAAAAGTCGTCACAGCCCGCCGGAATTGCCAGGGCGGAGGAGCAGTGATGACGTCGGCAGCAGTAGAGCGGTCCGCCGCGCCGCGGGAACGGGACTGGTCGCGGGTGATCATCGAAGGAGTGTCGCCTGAAATTGATTGCGGTCAGTTCCCGATCAAGCGCACCGTCGGCGAGGAGGTGGTGGTCTCTGCCGATATCTTCACCGACGGGCATGATTCGATCGTGGCAACACTGAAGCACAAGGATGCCACGTCCCCGCAGTGGGTTGAGATTCCCATGACCCTGCTGTCCAATGACCGCTGGACGGGCCGGTTCACAGTCGAGCGGCAGGGCTGGCATGAATATACGATCGAGGCGCGAGTTGACCGCTACGTGACCTGGCACAAGGAGCTGATCAAGAAGCACGAGGCCGGGCAGCAGGAGCTCGGCAGCGAGCTCCTGGAAGGGGCGCAGCTCGTCCGCGAGGCCGCCGGGCGCGCCGGCGGGGAAGACGCTGAATGGCTCCGCGAGCGGGCAAGGTTCCTGGCCGGTACCGAAGGTCAGCCGGCGCGAGTACGGGCGGGCCTGGAGCAGGACCTGGTGGAACGGATGGCCCGCTCTCCCGACCGCGCCGGTGCCCGCCAGTACGGGCGGACTCTGCGGATCATGGTGGAGCGCGAGCGGGCCAGGTTCGGGGCCTGGTACGAGATGTTCCCGCGCTCGGCGGCGCCCGAGCCGGGCCGCCACGGGACCTTCCGCGACGTCGAGGCGCGGCTGCCTTACGTGGCCGAGATGAACTTCGACGTGCTCTACCTGCCCCCGATCCACCCCATCGGACGCGCCTTCAGGAAGGGGCCGAACAACACGCTGACTCCGGGACCCGATGACCCGGGCAGCCCATGGGCGATCGGCGGACCGGAAGGGGGCCACAAGGCGATCCATCCCGCGCTGGGGACATTCGACGACTTTGACCGCCTGGTGGCCAGGGCGCGCGGCCTTGGCATCGAGATCGCGCTGGACATCGCGTTCCAGTGCTCGCCCGACCATCCCTACGTGCGCGAGCATCCCGGCTGGTTCCGCCACCGTCCCGACGGAACCATCAAGTACGCTGAGAACCCGCCCAAGAAATACCAGGACATCTATCCGCTCGATTTCGAGTGCGCCGACGCCCGCGGCCTCTGGTCCGAGCTACGCGACGTCTTCCTGTTCTGGATCGGCCATGGAGTGTCAATCTTCCGGGTGGACAACCCGCACACCAAGCCCTTCGAGTTCTGGGACTGGGTCATCCAGGAGGTGTGGAACCGGCATCCCGACGCGATCTTCCTGTCCGAGGCGTTCACGCGCCCGAAGGTGATGCGCCGGCTGGCCAAGGGGGGATACTCGCAGTCATACACCTATTTCACCTGGCGGAACAGCAAGTGGGAGCTGACCGAATACCTCACCGAGCTGACGAAGTCGGAATCAGCCGAGTACATGCGTGGGAACCTGTTCGCCAACACGCCGGACATCAACCCCGAGTCGCTCCAGGTCGGCGGCCGGCCCGCATTCATCATCCGCCTGGTGCTCGCGGCCACGCTGGGGGCAAGCTACGGCATCTACGGGCCGGTGTTCGAGCAGTGCGTGGGCACGCCGGTGCGGCCGGGGTCGGAAGAGTACCTTGATTCCGAAAAATACCAGATCTCGCACTGGAACCTGGACGTACCCTGGAGCCTGCGCGACTACATCGCACGGGTGAACCAGATCCGCCGCGAGAACCCCGCGCTGCACGACACCCGTAACCTCCGCTTCTTCGAGATCGACAACGACGCGATCCTCTGCTACGGCAAGTCCACGCCGGACATGTCGAACCTGGTCTTCGTGGTGGTGAACCTGGACCCGTACCACAAGCAGTCCGGCTGGCTGAAGCTGCCGGTCCACGAGCTGCACCTGGGCTCGAGCCAGTCCGAGACGTACCAGGTGCACGAGCTGATCAGCGACGAGCGCTTCCTCTGGCAGGGGCTGACCAATTACGTGGAGCTCGACCCCAGGGTCAACCCCGTGCACATCCTGCGCATGCGCCGCAAGATCCGCACGGAGCACGATTTTGATTACTTCATGTAGGGCCAAGCGTGGGGAACCCATGACCATCCTGAGCGACACCGATCTGCGGCTGATCTGCGAGGGGACGCACGATCACAGCTACGAGAAGCTGGGGGCGCACGTGCTGCGCGAGAGCGGCGCATCGGGAACCCACTTCGCCGTCTGGGCGCCTCGGCGCGCGCGGTCTCGGTGATTGGCGATTTCAACGGCTGGAACCCCTCGGTGCATCCGCTCGCGGCCCGCGGCGCCAGCGGCGTCTGGACGGGCTACGTTCCGGGGGTGGGCCAGGGAGCGATTTACAAGTACTCAATCCTTGCTCCTGACAGCTCATCGCGGTTCGACCGGGCCGACCCCTATGCCTTCGCCGCGGAGGTCCCGCCCCGGAACGCGAGCATGGTCTGGGACGCCTCGTACGACGCGTGGGGCGACCAGGAGTGGCTGAGGCATCGACCCGCCCGCCAGTCGATCACCGCCCCGATCACGATCTACGAACTGCACCTGGGAAGCTGGATGCGCGTGCCAGAGGAGGGAAACCGGCCGCTCACTTACCGCGAGATCGCTCCCAGGCTGGCCGACTACTGCCTGGAAATGGGCTTCACTCACGTCGAACTCTTGCCCGTGGCCGAGCACCCCGCGGTGGAATCCTGGGGCTACCAGGTGACTGGCTTCTTCGCCCCAACGGGCCGCCACGGCAACCCCCAGGACCTGATGTTCCTCGTGGATACGCTGCACCAGCGGGACATCGGGGTCATCCTCGACTGGGTTCCCGGCCACTTCGCCACCGACCCGCATGGCCTGGCCGAGTTCGACGGCATGCCGCTCTACGAGCCCGCCGACCACCGGCGCCGGAAGCTGCCCGTCTGGAACACATACGCATTCAACTACGAGAACCCGATGGTGGTCAACTTCTTGACCTCCAACGCGCTCTTCTGGCTGGACAGGTACCACTTCGACGGCCTGCGGGTGGACGGCGTGGAGTCGATGATCCGGCTGGACTTCCGCCGTCAGCCGGGCGAGTGGGAGCCAAACCGGTTCGGCGGCAACGAGAACATCGCGGCCATCGAGTTCCTCAGGAACGTCAACCGCACGGTGCACGAGCGTTTTCCAGGCACGCTCACCTTCGCCGAGGACGCTTCCGCCCGCCCCGACATCACCCGCCCGGTGCACTCCGGCGGCCTTGGCTTCGACTACAAATGGGACATGGGCTGGGTGCACGACACGCTCGGTCAGTACATGACGCTGCCGCCCGGGAAGCGGTCGGAGGCCCATTCCCGGCTGCTTTTCCGCATGCACTACGCGTTCAACGAGAACTACCTCCTGCCGCTCTCGCACGACGACGCCAGCCCCGGGAACCAGTCGCTCCTGGCACGAATGCCCGGAGAAGATTGGGAAAAGCGGGCCAACCTGAGGCTACTCTACGGCTACATGTTCGCCTTGCCCGGCAAGAAGCTCCTGTTCATGGGCGACGAGTTCGGCCAGTGGCAGGAGTGGTCGATCCACGGCAGCCTGGACTGGCACCTGCTGCACGACCCAGGGCACCGCGGGATCCAGCGCTGGGTGCGAGATCTGAACACCCAGTACCGGGCCGAGCCGGCGCTGCACGAGCAGGATTGCCGCTCCGACGGCTTTGCCTGGATCGAGGCTGACAGCCCGCGTGAGCGCGTGCTGACCTTCCTGCGCAAGGGTTCCCGTGAGGAGGACCGCACGCTCGCGGTCTGCAACTTCAGCGCGGAGGTGTATCGCAATTTCCGGGTGGGTGTACCCCGGGGCGGCCGCTGGCAGGAGATCCTCAACAGCGACGCCACCATCTACGGCGGCTCGGGCCACGGCAACATGGGCGGCCTCACACCCGCGCCGATCGGCTGGAACCGGCAGCCGCAGTCGCTCAACCTCATCATCCCACCCCTGGCCGTCCTGATCCTCAAGCAATTACCTCAATGATCCGGGAATTGACCCTGGGCGCCCGGCCTGGCGCCGGCGGCGTCCATTTTCGCGTCTGGGCCCCCGACACGCGGGCGGTCGACCTGCTGCTCGAGCCGCGCGGGCAAGAGCCGTGGGTCGTGTCCATGGAGAAGAACGCCGACGGCACGTTCACGGCGTTCGTCCCCGGACTGAGCGCCGGTGCCGGCGCGCGCTATCGCTACCGGCTCGATGGCCAGGGTCCCTACTCCGACCCCGCCTCGCGATTCCAGCCCGACGGCGTGCACGGGCCCTCGGAGGTCGTCGACCCCGCGGGCTTCGCGTGGAGCGACCACCAGTGGCCCGGAGTGGCCGCGGCGGACCTGGTGACCTATGAATTGCACGTCGGCACGTTCTCGCCGGAGGGAACCTTTGAAGGCGTGACGCGCCGGCTCACTGAGCTTGCCGATCTGGGTGTGACCGCCATCGAGCTCATGCCCGTGGCCGATTTCCCCGGTGAGCGCAACTGGGGTTACGACGGTGTGGACCTGTTCGCCCCCGCGCGCTGCTACGGCACGCCCGAGGACCTCCGCCGGCTGGTCGACGCGGCGCATCGGCTGGGCATGGCCGTGCTGCTCGACGTCGTTTACAACCACCTGGGCCCGGACGGCAACTACCTGGCGCAGTTCTCCGCCGACTACTTCTCGAGCGTGCACCGGACGCCGTGGGGCCCGGCCGTCAACCTGGATGGCCCGCGCAGCGAGTTCGTCCGCGCGTTCTTCATCGAGAACGCCATCCACTGGTTGCGGGAGTATCACCTCGACGGACTGCGGCTGGACGCGACGCACCGCTTATTCGACGACAGCCCGGTGCACTTCCTGGCCGAGCTCACCGCGGTCGTTCGTGACGCGGTCCGCGATCGGACCATCCACCTCATCGCCGAGGATATGCGGAACCTGGCGACGATGGTCCGGCCGGCCGCCGAGGGAGGCTGGGGGCTCGACGGCATCTGGTCCGACGACTTTCACCACGAGCTCCGCCGTTACCTCGCCGGCGACTCCGAGGGAGCGTTCCGTGACTTCCGCGGCATCCTGGCCGACCTTGTCCAGACGATCAACCGCGGCTGGCTCTTCTGCGGCGCGTACTCGATTCACCGCGGCTGCCTGCGCGGTAGCGACCCGTCGGGCCTCGCGCCCGGCAGTTCGTGTTCTATATCCAGAACCATGACCGCATCGGCAACCGGGCCCTGGGCGAGCGGCTCAACCACCAGGTAGACCTGGCGACTTACCGGGCGGCCTCGGCCCTGTTGCTGGCCACGCCCGCCACGCCGCTCCTGTTCATGGGCCAGGAATGGGCGGCGAGTGCCCCTTTCGTCTTCTTCACGGACCACTCCGCGGAGCTCGGCCGGCTGGTGCACGAGGGCCGCATGCGCGAGTTCCGGGATTACGCGGACTTCGTCGATCCGGACCGGCGCGCGCGGATTCCGCACTGCCAGTCCGAGCAGGCTTTCTTGTCGTGCAAGCTCGACTGGTCGGAGCGTGGTCAGGAGCCCTGCGTTTCGCTACTGCGGCTCTACGAGACGCTGCTGCGGCTGCGGCGCAGCGAGCCTGCGCTGCGTTCGTCGCTGCCCGGAAGCTTCCAGGCCGTGCTCCTGGATGATAACTCGCTCGCCCTGCGACGCGACGTCGGAGCAGGTGCCGGTGCCGGTGCCGGTCCTTCACTCTGGCTCATCGCCCGGCTCAAAGGCTCCGGCACGGCCGCGCTGGGCGATCTTCCGGGGACGAGCGGCCTGCGCTGGGACCTTGTGCTGACAACCGAAGATCCGCCCTTCGCGCCCGCGGGCTCTCCGCCACGCGTGCACCTGGGTAAAGCTGCACCGGTGATCGAGTTCGCCGGACCGGCGGCCGTGCTGCTGCGGGCGCGGGGAAGGTGCAGAGGACCGCACAACGGGGACGCGGTGATCGAGGCGCACCCCCAAGCTCAGTACACCAGCCGGCGGCCGGACTTCGGTTTGCGCGGGCCGCTGTGTCGGAGCGCCCTTCGAGGCTGCGCGCAGTGCGTCGAGCCGGTCGATGATCGTGAAGGCCGCCTGGGGCCTGGCCAGAGCCAGCGCATTGCCGCGCATCAGGTGGAGCTTGCCCGGCTCCTCGATCAGCCGATCGATCTTGTACGCCAGGGCGGGAAGGTTGTTGCAGCGGATCGCGATGCCCTCCTCGAGCAGGTGGTCGGAGTTGCGTTCCTCCTGGCCGGGAATGGGGTTGATGACGACCATCGGCAATCCCTTGGAGAGCGCCTCGGAGGTGGTCAAGCCGCCGGGCTTGCCCACGAACAGGTCAGCGGCGGCCATCAGCTCGTCCATCTCGGTGGTGAAGCCGACGAGGTGGAACGCAACGCACGACGTACGAGTGAACCGGGGGACCACGCTGTCCAGCCGTGGCGCAGCTCATCATTGCGGCCGCAGATCACCACCACCTGCGCGGGCCTGGACAGCCCCGAGAGCGCCTCGATGATGTGCTCGACGGGCCCCACGCCGAACCCGCCCGCCGCGACCAGGATCGTGAACAGGTCTTCCCTGAGCCCATGCTTCCGCCGCATGGCGCCGGCCTCTTTCGTTTCCGCGAACACCGGGTCAATGGGAATGCCCGTGACCGTGACGCGGCTCTCCGGCACTCCCAGCGCCAGCAGGTGGACCCGCGTCTCCTCGAGGGCCACGAAGTACTGTTCGCACTGGCGGCAGAGCCACATCGCGTGCACGTCGAGATCCGTCACCACCACGGAATTCAATATCTTCATACCATGTTCCGACTTGATCCAGGAGATGATCTCCGAGGGCAGAAAATGGGTGCAGACTGTCACATCCGGCTGAAACCGGTCGAGGAACTTGACAAACGGAACGGTATTGAGCCGGTCGAAGGCCAGCCGGACCTGATCGTTCCGGCCGGGGACGTCGAGATGGTCGTACAGCCATCCCAGGATCTCGGGCGCACGGTTCACCAGGTCGAGGTAGGCCCGCGAGTAGAGGTGCCGAAAGACGTGGTTCGTGTACTTCAGGACATCCAGATGCTCGACCTCGGATGCGAGCCCGCGGAGGCGCAGGGCCTTCTCCACCGCGTCGGCCGCCCGCAGGTGTCCCGCCCCGGCGCTGGCGGAAAGGACCAGAACGCGTCCCAGCATGCTCATGCCTCCCGAGCTGGCGATCGTGGTTCGCGCATGCCAATGTGGGCAGCGGAACCTCCTGGGTAAACTCTCCTTGAGGCCGGGAGAATTGTACTGCAAGGAACGGTGCCTGTCTGCCTACCTGCCTGCCTGCCTGCCTGCGGCAAGCACTCAGCTCCGTCCCATTGCCAGCGCGGTGTGGCGTCCCCATCGCCAGCGCATTCTGCGAGGACCTGGGTCCACAGGCGGATTGCTTCGACCTCGTCACCACGCTTTTGCGCCAGCCGTAGGGGTGAGTCAAGCGCAGTGACGACGGCCCGTAGGACCGTAGGAAAGCCGCGGCTTGGAATTCATGGCGCTTGGTTCCTGGGTCGGGGTCCACGATCTCTGCCGCGAGTGCCGGGCAGACCATCCCGCGTACCGCCGCCGGGGTGATCCCGGGTCCAGCGCTCGAGGCCACTTCCTCGGCGCGAGCGTGGTGGCGTCACCCGGTAGCAAGCTGATGAGTCGCGAGCGGCACGGCTCGCTCGTACTGGCGCAGGGGAAGGAAGTTCGCTCGCGGCGGATCGGTGTGGCGGACCCGAGACCAGACTCCCCGAGCACTTGCCCTTGTCAGTGCCGGCCTTGCGGGGTTTAATCATTAAGGAAAGGCTACTGAACTTACCGACCGCGACTGGCATCTCGGGCCTGGCCTGGTTTTTCCTGTCCTGACTGATGGTTTGCCAGTGATCAGAGTCCCGCGTCACGTCGTGTGGTGCCGTCTCGGTCGGGGCCCGGAACGGAGCTTTTCCCGATGCTCGACCGCATCGCCTATCAAGGCATCACCTTTGACGACGTCCTGCTGGAGCCGGGTTACGCCGAGTTCCTGCCACGCGACGTTGACACACGCACACAACTCACGGCACGGATCGCGCTGAACTTGCCGATCCTCTCGTCGCCCATGGATACGGTCACCGAGGCCGAGCTGGCCATTGCCCTGGCCCAGGAGGGGGGGCTGGGCGTCATCCACAAGAACATGTCGATCGAGGAGCAGACCCGGGAGGTCGACAAGGTCAAGCGGTCGGAGAACGGGATCATCGTCGATCCCATCACGCTGCCGCCGGACGCCACGGTCGGACAGGCCCGCAACATCATGAGCGGGCACCATATCTCGGGCGTGCCCATCACCGTCAACGGCTACCTACGCGGGATCCTCACGCGCAGGGACCTGCGGTTCCTCGAGTCCAACGACCTGCGCATTGATGAGGTCATGACCAAGGATAACCTGGTCACGGCCCCGGCAAATACGAGCCTTGAGGAAGCTGATCGGATTTTGACGAAAAATAAGGTCGAGAAACTCTTGCTGGTGGACGATGAATATCGACTGATCGGGCTGATCACGATCAAGGACATCGACAAGCTCCACCGCTACCCCAATGCGTGCAAGGACGCGCGAGGGCGGTTGCGTGTGGGTGCGGCCGTCGGTGTTCACGATTACGAGCGGATCTCCTCGCTGCTGGATGCGGATGTTGATGTTCTCACGGTTGACTCGGCGCACGGTCACAGCAAGAACGTGATCGACACGGTGCGCAGGATCAAGCGGGACTTCGACATCCAGGTGGTTGCCGGCAACGTCGCGACGGGCGAGGGAACCCGGGCCCTGATCGACGCCGGGGCGGACGCGGTGAAGGTGGGGATCGGGCCCGGCTCGATCTGCACCACCCGGGTCGTTTCCGGTGTGGGCGTGCCGCAGATCACTGCAATTCACCAGGCGGCGAAGACCGCCGGGGGAAAGGTACCGATCATCGCCGACGGTGGTATCCGCTACTCGGGAGATATCACCAAGGCGATCGCGGCCGGGGCACATTGCGTGATGATCGGCGGACTGTTCGCTGGTCTGGCGGAAAGCCCCGGCGATACGATCATCTACCGCGGCCGCAGCTTCAAGACCTATCGCGGCATGGGTTCCATCGGGGCCATGGCCAAGGGATCACATGAACGCTACCGTCAGGATCCCGCAAGCAAGGGCCACGAGAGCAAGACCACGCCCGAGCGGAAGCTGGTGCCCGAGGGCGTCGAGGGCCGCGTGCCGTACAAGGGCCCTCTGTCCGAATACGTCTTTCAGCTCATGGGCGGACTGCGGGCCGGCATGGGCTACTGCGGCACCCGCACCATCGACGAGCTGCGCGTCAAGGCGCGGTTCATCCAGGTAACCGCGGCCTCGGTCCAGGAAAGCCATCCTCACGATATTGTGATTACCCATGAAGCTCCCAATTATTCGAGCTTCAGCAACGAAAACGAGCTGGGCCGCGGGTCGGTCTGAGCGGGCGGCCGTCTACGGCCACAGGCCGGAAGGGATGATCCCCGATCAGATCAAGGCGAGCCATGCCGGCCTTGCGGCCGGGAAGAAGCAGGTCCTCGATGTCACGTTGATTCTCGGGCCGGTGCGCGGGTTGTCTCCCGCCAGAGGCCCGTCGTCCGGCGATGCGAATCGCCCCATCACCACTTTCCATCGCACCCATCCGGCTGCTTGCAGCCTGTCCCGGCGGCTTGGTGCGGAAACCCTGGCACGGACCGGTCGCTCTTCGGTCCGGGCCCCGGCCAGTACGATCTCTCTGGCCGAGCAAGTTCCAGCAAAGCAAGGAGGCGTGGCTTGCGTCGCACTTCATCGGCACTGACCAAGACGATCGTCGGGGCGGCGCTCGTGGCCTCGACGGTGTCGGCCCAGCAGATCTTGCCGTCATCCGGCGCCCGGCGCGGCGACTCCACACCCCCGGCGGCCGACTCGACCGTCACGCCGGGTGGGACCACCGCCGGTGCTGACTCCGCAACCGCGGAGAGCCTGAGTTCCCTTGCCGGCATGGCGGCCACCCGGGGTGCGCGTTACCTGCTGCGCAACGGCATCGACTACATCAAATACCAGGAGTACGAGCGCGCCCTGAAGTACCTGCGCGAGGCCGAGTCTCGCCAGAAGGAGCTGAGCGAACCCGAGAAGCTTGCTCTCAAGCAGGCCATCGAGCGGGCCCAGCGGGGCCTGCGCGAGGCGGTGGGCAGCCAGACGCCCTACGCCCTCAGTCAGCGGACCCAGGGCGCAGGGGTCTTCGCTCCGGCCCGGCCGGAGACGCGGATCGCAGCCGCCCGGCCTGTGCGGTTGCCCTCCGAGACTCCGCAGACCGTCATCCGTACGGCCAGCCGAGAAGGCGATGACCAGGGCCAGCCCATCCAGCTCGCCGGAGCCGAGATCACCACCACTGCGGCCGCGACGGCGGCATCAGCCGCTCCGGCACCGCCGGAAACAAGCCTGATGCCCCAACCTCTGCCGATCGGTACCGGGCAGCCTGCCGAACTGCCAATTGTGAGCAAGCCGGAAGCCGCAGCGGGTTCGGCCGATGCGACCGCTGGCAAGCTCGCCGGGAGTGCAAACGCCAGCCCGACCACGGCATCTGAGCCAGCGTCGATGGCCCAGACTCCGGTTTCCCCGGCACCGGCCGGCGGAGCCGCCAGTCCCGACGCCCCGGCCGATATCCAGGTCAGCGGCCTGGCTCCGCTGCCGCCGATCACTCCGCTGGCAGAAACCCAGCCACCTGCACACGGCGGGGTTGCTGAGCCTCCGGCCGCAGCCGCGTCCAATGCCACGGCGCCCGAGTCCGCCGGACCCCAGCCGATCGCTCCCCCGGCGGGGCCGAGCAGTGCCACCAATCCGGCTCCGGCCCCGGCCGAGGATGCGGGAACCGCACCCGTGTTCGCACCGAACGTCGAGTTCCAACCCCGCGCCGCCACTCCACCAGCCGAGACCCGCCCGGCGCCGTTGCCCATGCCGGAAACGCCGGCGAGCCAGCCGGTTCAGGCGGTTCAGGGCCAACCCGTGGCGCCACAGCCGGATGCCGCCACGGCAGCAGGAGCGGGAGCCACACCCGCCCCCGGGCCGATCCCCGCCGGTCCCACCTCGCTGGGACGCCCCGTGATGCTCGACCCCCAGCCGGCAACGCCTTCGGCCCCCGCGAGCCCGGCGCCCGCGTCCGCAACCGACGAAAGTGCCGGGGCTGCTCCATCGTTCGCGCCGAACATCGAGTTCCAGCCCCGCGCCCTGGCTCCGCCAGCCCAGGCAGCACCGGTGGCTGACGTCTCGTCCGCAACCGCTCCCTCCACGCTCGACGCGCAGGCCATCACGGCCTCGAGCCCGCCGGCAGTGCAGCCCGCCGCCGAGCCGCCACCGGCGCAGCCCGCCGCCGGGTCACCGGCAGTGCAGCCCGCCGCCGAGCCGCCAGCCACGCCGGGCGCGGCACCCGTGGAGACGTCCGCGGCGGTGACTGCAACAGCGGCACCGGCTCCGGCTGCAACCGCACCGGCCGCCATCAACCTGGAACCGCCTGCCGGTCCCGATCAAAAGCCGGCGAGCGATCCGGTCCAGCCCTCCGGCGAGTCCGAGCTGGTTCCCCTGCCCCCGCTGAGCCGGCAAGGAGACGTATCCAGTCCTGAGCCCGGACGAGGCGACCAGGAGCGGCCGCCATTGCCCTCACAGCCGGCACAGGCCCCAGCCTCGGGCCCCGGCTCGGAGAGCGCGGCCAACCCGTCCGCGAGCTCCCCAGCAGACGCCGACATGCTGCCTCCCCTGCCTCAGACGCCGGCACTCCCGGCGGACCGGCAAGCGGAACCCGTGAAGGACCAACCGGACGTTCCTCAGCCTGCGGCTCCCGCACCAACGGACTCGACGAACAACCCTCAGACGCCGCCCGGAGCGGATGCGGCCGCACCACCGGTCGCCATCCGGACGGATGAATTGCCAGCCCTGCCGCCAGGTGCGGTCGGCGCCTCGGACCCGAAGATCCAGGCGGAGCCGTTGCCTCCGGCCGCATCGGAGCTGCCAGCCACTCCCGCGGGGTCGCCGGCCAGTGCTCCGGTGGGAATTGATGCCAGTCCGAAGCCAGCACTTGAAGCCGACAAGACGGTCGCGCAGCCCTCCTCCGGGACGGTCCTGCCCGATCAGCCCGCCATGAGCGCTCCTGAGATGGCCGAGCCACGGACCAGACGAGGGATACCAGCCGATACCAGCACGCTGCTTCCGAGGCGAGAGAACCCGAGCTCGACGCTCCGCCCCGAGCTTCAGCGGCAAGTGGAGGAGCTGGCTCGCATGCAGGATGCCGAAACGGTGCGCCCTCAGGCCCGTCCGCTGCCGGATAACCAGCCGCCTGGCGGCGTACCCGCCGAGAGCGTGACGGATCTGCGAACGCAAACCCAGACGCAGGTGGACATCAGCCGTGCCCCCAGCCCGGCCGAGGCGCGGCCCATCCGCGCGATTCCCGTTCCGGAAGACTGGGTGCCGCTGGGGCCCCGTTCCTGGAGCCCGCAGCGCAAGTACTGGGCGGCCGCGGCAACCTGTCACATGCCGCTCTACTTCCAGGACCCCATGCTCGAACGCTACGGACACAGCGTCGAGCAGTATTTCGGCCCGCTCGGCCGGTACATGGCCTACCCGGTGGACGATCACACACAGACCACGCAGCGCCTCCAGATGGCGCAACCCTGGTTCTCGGCCGGCCTCTTCGCCTGGCAGATCATCACCTGGCCGTACGCCCTGGTCGTCGATCCGCCCTGGGAGGCCCAGTACGACCTGGGTTACTGGCGGCCCGGCGACCGGATCCCGACGGACCTGTATTACCAGCCTCTGACCGGCACAGGCCCTCCCCTGCGGGGAAGGAACTACTGAGCTCACGTCATCCCGCTCGAGTGGCGGGAAACAAAGGTCCCCGGCAAAGGCCGCCAGCCCATGGCGGCCTTTGCCGTTTGATACCCGCGGCCGGATCAGGAGTCTGGTGAAGGACCTTTACTTTTCTAACATGCGGCTACGTATTACTGGCGACAATGATGAATTTCTGGAGTATTTTGTCAATTTTATATTGTAGGACTGGGGTTTTCACTCTAAACTGAACAGGGAGGGGGGTTTCTAGCGTATTCTGTGGTAGCGTTACGCGACAGCCAGATCGAGTACAGGTCTCTCTGGGGGCAGGTTCTCGGCTCGGCCCGGCATGTGTTGTCAGCAGATGCGTTGAACCAGCAGACTCATGCTTCGGCGACCGTGAGAGACTTCAGGACGATCCAGGAAGAGCGTCGTCATGAGGACGTGAGCAAGCGACCGATCGGCGAGATGACCGCGGATCACGGTTGTTTCAGGTCTCTGCGTGCCACGGCCGCTTCCCTACTCGAGTATTGCTTCCGTGATTCCGTCGCCGCCTCGAGCGTGCCGCGGTTCCACCTGAACCGGGACTTTCGAAGAGCACCGGGCACGGCCATTGCGGCATCAAGGAGCAGCGTGATCACGGGATCGTGCGATTCAGTCGGCAGCCGGAGACCTGTTTGATGCCTGATGACAACACAATGGCGGCCTCCGCCTGGGACTGGGGCCAGCAGCGCGTCACGCTGGGCCGCCATTTCGTTCGCGACCTGGAAGGCCTGTGGTCTGACGTGCTGAAGCTTGCCGCGGTTGTCGAGGATGCCCTGAACCAGAGCATCCACGCACTGTGTGACGGGCGCACGGACCTTGCCGACGAGATCAAGCTTCAAAAACCGGCCGTGAACCGCTGGGAAGTGGAGATCGAGCGCGAGTGCGTACGCGTCCTGGCGCTGCATCAGCCCGTGGCATCGGACCTGAGGCGGGTGGCTGCCGTGCTCAAGATCAACGGCGACCTCGAGCGGCTGGCCGATCTGGCGCGTCATATCGCCAAGCGGGTGAAGAAGCTCGCCGCGGATCCACAGGCCTTCCCGATCCCTCAACCGCTGGAAAACCTGGGGCTGGAGGCCCTCGACCAGGTTCACGATAGCCTGGACGCACTCGTCGCCGCGGACGTGGCCCAGGCCCAAGCGGTCATGGCCGCCGAGCGGCGGGTCGACCGCCATTATCGCTCCGTGCTCAAGCTGCTGAAACAGGAAATCACGGCGCATCCTGAACGCATCAACACATGGCTCCGGCTGGTTAACACGGCCCGGAACATCGAGCGCATCGCCGACCACGCCTCGAAGATCGCGGAGGCCGTGGTTTATCTCAAGGAAGGCGAGATCCTGCGCCACCGACCAACCGGCGACACGTCACGACCGGCTTCCTCCAAGTAGAGAGCAAGCCGCAGAGACGCGGGCCCGATTCGGGGTCCGAGGCAGGTTACCCGACCGGCGCGGGGCCGGGGTGCGGAAAAACCGCCAGATGCACGGCACGACGATCGAACGCGACAAAGCCGGCCGATTCGTAGAGGCGGATCGCGGGCAAGTTGCGAACATCGACGGCCAGTTCGAGCCGCGCAGCATGTGGCCGCGCCAGCTCCAGTGCGTGAGCGATGGCGGCCCGGCCAATACCCCGGCCGCGCGCCGGCCCGGTCAAGCCCAGGTACACCACCTCCCAGACGTCGCGATTGGGAATCTCGGAGAGCAGCAAGACCACCGCGGCGTCTGGCTCACCGGGCACCCGCCCGAGCCTCCAGCGCTCAGCAACGAATCGTCCCGTGGCACGATGGCCCGCCAGGATGTCGTCGAGTGAACGAGAGCCTTCCAGCTCGGGCAGATCCAGGCTGGAGGCGTATGTCGCCTCCAAGTAAAACCGGAATTCCGCCTCCCGGGTTGGGGCGAACGGAGACCAGATAAGCTGCCGCGGTGCCGGAGGCCGAGCCAACTGACCCGTGCTGGTCCATTCCTGCAATGGCGGTGCCGTGGGGCGCTCCAGGTAGACGAGCTCGGTCACGTGGGGCATGCCGCCACGGGTCAAGTCCAGCGCTCCGCGCCCGCCGGCGGACTCATCGAGTACGGCCTGGGCGAGACGGAATCCGAGCGTCCGTAATCCGTCCAGTGCCGTCCGCACCATCGTGGCCGCAATTGTGCCCCGCCGCCAGCATGGCAGAACCTCAGGGGCCCAGACGGCAGCCGCCCGGCCAGCCAGCGACTGTGTCATCAGGGCACCGACGATCCGCATCCGGCCAGATCCCGATCCCGCGGAGCGGCCCCAAGCCACCCACATTCCCGAGAGATCGATCTGGCCGGAAGCTGCTTCTTGAAGAACCTCGTCCACCAGGCAAGACCGCAGCGAGTCAGGGATCCGATGGTAGAGCACCCGCAGCGCGGCCGCGCAGGCGGCCGGCGGGCAGAGCTCGACGCGCGGGACCGATCCAGTCATGGCTGCTTGCTTTACACTAGTCTCGCCCCGCCGGTGCACGAACCGGGGTCCGCGGAGTACCCAGGGTCATGCACGTCGGGCTTGAGGATGCCGGTTGACAAAAAGTCGGTTTGGTACCAATGATTAACAAATCTGTTGGGTTCGAGGCAGCGCTGTCTGCCGGAGCCTTACCGCTGCGCGCATCGAACCGCATCGATCGGTCCTCGAACAGGTCGTGAGCGGGTTGCCGCCCTTCCGTTTGAAACGGGTGAGACCTCTGATGCGGCCAGCCCGCGCCGGTCAGACGCCGTGCAAGACCGCAAAAAGCTCCAACACCGTGCACTGTTCCGACGTATCATAAATCACAAGGGGAGGTCATGCGAATGCGGAAGCCGGTGCAGACCGGGCCTGCGCCGAATACGGAACTGCATGCGCCTGGTCGCAGTCGGTCAGCCGCAGGGGAGCCGATTCCCACGGATCGTTCTCTTGATCTGAAGGGAGAAGCGGAAGCCGTGCCGAGCGCGAACTCCGCGACCGAGCCCACGGTCGACACGGAAAGTGTCGTGGTTCATGACGAATCGACCCTGAACGACGCCTGGCTCGTCGAGCGGGCCCGGCATGCAGACCATGCGGCTTTCGCGATCCTGGTTCGGCGTTACGAGCGCAAGCTGATTCGGGTTCTTACCCGGCTGGTGCGCGACCCGGAACTGGCCCGTGACCTGGCACAGGAGAGCTTCTGGCGGGTCTACAACCGGCTGGAGCGGTTTGACACCGCCAGAAGGTTCGGTCCATGGCTGTTTCGGGTGGCCGTGAATCTCGGCCTGGACTGGCTGCGGCGAAACCGCAACGAAGGCGTGCCGCCGGCGTCGATCGATCGACCACACGGAAATGGGCAGCTCCCCTTCGAGCTTCCCGACCCTGACCCGAGGATTCAGACCGAGCTTGCCCAGGAGGTTCAGTATATTTTGACACGGCTCCCCGTTTCGTACCGTACAATTCTCGTGCTCAGAGATCTGGAAGGTTTCTCGTCATCGGAAGTTGCGGCAATCGTGGGGCGTCGTGAGGCCACCATTCGCTGGCGCCTGTCCAAGGCACGTGAGATGTTCCGGCAGGTCTGG
Organism: uncultured Planctomycetaceae bacterium; assembly: GCA_963833985.1. Lineage (GTDB taxonomy): Bacteria > Planctomycetota > Planctomycetia > Isosphaerales > Isosphaeraceae > Aquisphaera. The sequence goes on along the minus strand of CAWIAD010000002.1, from coordinate 974,078 downwards.
CAGCAACGCCAGGACGGGACCAAAGTGGAGGCCGGGGATGGCTGAGCAAGGCAAAGGCTTGATCATGGCGCGTCCCACGTGTTCCTGGGTGCTCGATTGGCTTCCGCTCCTGGTGGACGAGAGCGAGGGTCTGGACTGCGACGGCAGCGGCCTGAGCGACCAGGATCGTCGGCTCATCGAGCAGCATCTGGAGGAATGCCGCGCCTGCCGCATGCATCATCACTCGCTTCAGAATGCGCTGTCGGTCCTCAGCATCACGGCCACCGAAATGACGGCCGAGCCGCGAACGGCATCGCTGTGGCCGAACCTCGAAGACCGCATCAGAGGACGTTGCGATCCGCACCAATCAGGCTGGCTGAGCAGCTTCCGCGCACTCTGCCCGCCGGCGGCCAGTGCCGCGGCGGAGCGTCTGGCTCAGGGCTGGAACCAGCTCGAGAGCAATTTGCCGTTGCAGCTGGCGTGGACACGGGACTCGATAGGCGATTTCTTCACCCGGCTCATGGCGCCGGCCGCCCTGCGGACGCGGTCGCGGTCCCGGAGGCCGCTCTGGTTCTGGAATGCCCAGGTGGGCCTGGGTCTGGGCCTCGGTCTGGGAGCAGCCGGACTTGTCGCCGCGGTCCTGCTCGCTTCGTCCCTGCACCACCGGCAGCAACGCGGCGCGGTACGGATCGCGGACGACACCGTTGCCATCTCCGATACGGCGTCGCCACCCCCTGAGCAACTTGAAGTTTCCGAAGATGTGGTGACGGCCACGCCGTCACGGACCGTGACGCGTGCCTCGAAGTCGCTGTCCCTGTCCAGTTCGGCGCCGGCGCCGGCCGTGATGGGTCAAGCGGCCACGTCCAGGACCGTCGCGACCAGCACGACCGCCGCCGCCGCCGAGACCTCCGCCCTGCGTTACGATTTTGATCTGGAACACGGCACTCCCATGCCGCCCGAAACGCGTGCATCCAAATCCGCGTACTGAGAAAAGCGACCGGCGGCCCGGCTGGCTGCCCGTATCGGTTCATGCTGGTTGGTTGAGGCCCTGAAACGATAGGTCAAGCCATTCCGCCATCCCGGATCACCACCCTGGAGCATGAGCTTCGTGGTTCTCGGGAAGGTGACTCGCAATGCAATGTGAGAAACATCGATGCCCTTGCTTGCGTCCTCATTACAGAAGCGCCTGGCCCTGGCAACCGCCAGCGGTCTGGTGTTCCTGGGAGCGGCGAAGTCAGGGTTCTGGTCCGACGAGCCCATCAAGACCAGGCCGGCGACCGGTCAGCTCGCTTCCTCACCCAGGCCAGGAACGGCCGGGACACCCGAGGGTCCGGAAGCACGTCCTCCGGCAACTTCCGGCACGCACCAGAACGGCGCAGGGAAGCCAGGTAGCCCGGATGCCGGCGAGGACGGGAACCGGGGAGATGTGGCGGGCGATCCCGGAACGGAGACCGCAGACGCTTCCGTGATCGCAGCGCTGGAGCAGCTTGAGCGCCGGATGTCGGCCGGAATGGCACGGGCCCGAAGCTCGGTGGTCACCCTGGAGTACACGGCACTGGAGGGACCGCCTGGTTCGCGCAGGCTCGCCACCGGCGTGGTGATCAATCTTCGAGGTGACGTACTCTCGGTGCGCATTGACCCACCCCCCGCGCCGGCTCCTGGTTCCGGCTCAGCGAGCGAGAAAACGCCGGAGTGCCCGGCCATCGTTGCCCACGACGCGCTGGGAAAGCGCCACCTGGCCCACTGGGTGGCGACCGATCAGGAGACCGGTCTGACCCTGCTTCAAATTGAACCACGTGCCGTGCGGCCCATTGAGATCGCGGCCGACGAACCCGCGCTGGGGGGCCAGGTCGTCGTGGTTGGCAACCCCTTGGGACTGGGGCACACCGTCAGCCGCGGCCACATCGCGGGGCTGGATCGAGCCCTCATGCTTGGCTCCCGCCAGCTCGGTGGGCTGATACAGGTCCAGGCACCACTTTACCCCGGCGACAGCGGCGCGGTGGTTGCCAACCTGCGCGGTCAGATGCTGGGCGTGATCCGGAGCGGCCTCGCCACGCCCGACGCGGCCAGGAGCCGGGTGGAGCGTGACAACGATTTTGGCTTCGCTCTGCCGGTCCGCGACATCCTCTGGGTGGCCGACCAGCTCCGCGCCCGGGGCCACGTCGACCGGGCCTACCTGGGCGTACGCTTTGAGCCGGCCCCGGGGAGTGCGGGAAAATCGAGATCTCGGGGCGGCGAGGCCGACCCGGCTCCGGATGCGGCCGCGGTCACGGGCGAGGGCGCTGCACTGCGAGATGTGATGGCCGGAACACCTGCCGCAAAGGCCGGTCTCAAGGCCGGAGACGCCATCATCGCGATGGACGGCCAGCCGATCCGTTCGGCCCATGACCTCACCGACCGGCTGGGCCGGTTACCGGCCGAATCGCTCATCCGCCTGGCGGTGGTTCGCGGTCACGGTCCCCAGCGCCGGCTATTGTCGCTGGAGCTGCGCACCAGCAGCCGAAGCGATGCAGGCCCCGAACCTGTTCCAAAGATCGTGGGCGGCACCGCGGACGGCCGGTCCGTTGTCCCAGTGGAAGCCAGGAGCGAGCCGGGGCGATTGACGGTCGGACCGGCCTTGACGAGCACAGCCCCGAACTCTTCCACTGTGGTGCCCGCTCCATTGTCCACGGGCGAGGCTTCTCACCGGGGCGAAAAGACGGCCGGCACCGCCACTGGTCAGGACAACCTGCCACCCTGGCGCAGGGCGCCAGGCGCCGTGTCGATCCCTGGTCCCGCACGCAGCCCACTCCGCGCACCGGTGGCGCCTCCCCAGGCCGAGGAGCTCAAGCTCACGGTTCCCAGGGCCCTGACCGAGCGCCTGGAACAGCTTGAACGCAGGCTCGACAAGCTGGAGCACCTGCCCGCTGGCCCCCAGGAACAGCGCCAGGCCAGCTCCGCCGGAATTCCCTGATCGACGCACGGGCCGATCCGAGCATTTCATCCACGGATGGTCTCGGCGGGCCGTCCGGGTGGAACCACCAGCCTCAACGTCCGCTCGGCCAGCCCGATCTGAGCGATGGACCCGCTGTTGAAGTCAAGCCGGTCTTCCTCCACGCCGTCACTGAAGATGACGCCGTTCTGAGGCATGTGCGAGATGATCTGCAACGGCCGTTCCTGTGTGATGACGCCGTGAACGATCTCCGCGCTGGAGGTCTTGCTCTCGAACGGCTCGCGGACCGTGAAGACCAGCGACCGGTCTTCCCAGGGAAAGGCGTACTCCTGGCGAGCTTTCAGGATCCTGGGCGATCTCAGGACGCTGGCGACAATGCCCGCGGCACCCGCAAGGACGGACCGGTGCCAGCCGGTGGAACCGGCGCCCGTGGAAACGATCAGGCCACTTGACGACTGGTCCTCCTCGCGACCCTGATGACGGATGCGGTAACGCGCCGAGGTGTGTGTTCTGGCCCCGATGAACAGGTCATTGACTGCCAGCAGGCGTTGTCCGTCGTTGAGCACGGCTTCCGCCATCGTCACATCGCGCCAGACCTTCGCGCCGGAACGGGCCCGGGTGATCGCGGAAGGAGCGTCTTCCACGGAAAATGGGAGCAAGACTCCGTCGATCCGCTGGGGATCCGGATTGAGCGCGACGACGGGCTGGCCGCCGAGGTATTTGGCCGCATTGACAACCAGGCCATCCTGTCCCAGCACCACGACCAGGTCCGATTCTCCAAAGGTGAATGTCGGCAGGAACGAGCGGTCGATCCACTGCACGCGCCATCCTTCGGGAATGGACCCCCGTAGCAAGCCGACCGCGCGTTGGTAGGCCTGATGCGCCTCTTCATAGGGCGCGAAGTCTTCTCCCATGTGCTCGAGGTAAAAACGCGCCTGGTCGCGGGTGTTGAACCGTTCGATCAGCTCTTCGAGGGCTGTCTTGCGGGTGATGATCACCAGCTTGTCGCGTTCCGCCATGAGCCGCTCACTCACTCATTCCCCGTCGGAGGCGGATGCCGACCCGCGGCCGTCGAGGAGAGCCGCGAGGATCTCCGATGTGATCGTCAGGTTGCCGATCCGGCCAGCGTTCTGACCGAGATCGCTCATGGCCAGGGCAAGCACCTTGCGCGGGTCGATCGCCGCGTAGAGGTCAAGCTCGTGCTGCCGCACTCGCGTGCGGTAAGCGGCCTCTTCCTCCAACGCCTTGCCGCGATTGGCGGCCTCCTGCAAGGCGTTGTTCCCCTGCAAGTCGATGAGCTGCCGGCGCTGCTGCTCCAGGGCGATCTCGGTGTTCAGCTCGTTCTCCTTGATCTTGCGCTCCTCCTCGACCGCGGCGGCGCGGCGCGCGGAGATGGCCATATCGGCCTTTCGCAGCAGCGACTCGCGATATTCCGCCTCCAGGGCCTTGGCCACCTCGGGCGTCGGCTTGGCCGCGACGAAGTAGACGCTGAGCAGATCGACGCCAAGCGGATCGAGCAGTGACGAGTTCTTGATGCGCTCCAAGACCCTGCCGGCAATGGATTCGTATTGCGTCAGAACCTCTTCCAGAGACCGCTTCTGGATCTCGCCGCGGGTCTCCATCTGGATGATGTTCGTGATTCGCTGTGCCAGGCGGTCCGGATCGTTGGAGGCGTGGGTATGGGTCGCGGCATCCATGGCAAAGTTGAGGGTTTCCGCCGCCCGCTTCGGATTGTGGATCCGGTAGGTGAACTGACCCTGCACGGTCACCGTCTGGAAACTGCTGGTGACCTCGTTGAACACGAGGTTCGCGTCCATGCTGCTGGTGGGAACCACCACGAGCTGGGTGTTGTACCTGAGGTAAAAGAACGCCAGCCCCTGGCCCTCGCGGACGATCCGTCCGGAGGCGTACCGGATGACGTACTCGGTCGGTTGACCCTTGAAGTATCCCAGGAACGGCATGACGCGTCGACGAATCGCTCCGGAAGTGGGGATAGGGCTGGTTCGCCTCTCCCGCGGTACGCGTCATCATTCCAGAACGGCCGGCGTGGAACAAGGAGTGACGCCATTACTTGCCGGTTGCCGGGGGGAGAGTCGGGTCTCGATCAGGAGCCGCCCAGGGTTCGCTCAAGATCCACAAGTACGTCAGCAACTGTTTCAAACCCGGGGAGCAGGGCGGTTCGTTCCTCGTCACGCAGCCAGCGCTGTACTTTTCTGTCGGCCGAGATCACCGTCGAGTGGTTGCGGTCGCCGAAGTAGCGGCCGATCTCGCTGTAGGCGGCACCCGTGTATTTCCGCGCCAGGTACATTGCCAGCATCCGAGGGTAGGCCAGGGCACGTGTACGGCTGTCGGACCTCAGGGCTTCGGGCTCGATCTGGAAGAGCTGGCAGACCACGCGCTCGACATCGCGCAGACCGACGATCTGCGTGGTGTGCTGGATCGTGTCACGCAGCGCGTTCCTGGCCAGGGCAAGGTCGAGACGTCTACCCGTGAGCGCAGCATGTGTGATCACGCAACTCAGCGCCCCTTCGAGCCTCTCGAACGCTGGAGCGCAAATGCTCGGCGATGTAATCAAGTACCGCGTCGGGAACCAGCACTCCTCGGGCCGCGGACCTCGCTTCCAGGATCGGCGCCGGGTGGTCTGATCCGGGGGCTCCAGCTTGACCACCATGCCGCCGAGGAACCGGGTGACCAACTCTTCCATGAGCCGCGTGATGCGGCGGGGATGCCGATCGGCCGTCACGATGACTGCGGCACCGTGATGCAAGAGCGAATTGAACGTGTGCAAGAACTCGTTCTGCGTGGCCCGCGTCACCGCGAGGAAATGCACGTCATCCATCGCCAGGGCACCCAGAGCACGGTAGCGATTGCGGAAGCCGCTGAGCGTGCCGGCGCGCATTGATTCCAGGAAACTGTTGGTGAACGCCTCGGCCGTGATCGACAGCACGTTCAGTCCAGGGTGCACCATCCGCAAGCCCTGTGTCACGGCCTCCAGCAGGTGTGTCTTGCCAAGGCCCACCGGACCATGAATAACCAGCGGATTGAACGACTTGCCGGCTGTTTGAACCATCTCGCGCGCCGCGGCGTGCGCAAGCTGGTTGCCTGGCCCGGTCACGAACTCCTCGAGACGCCGCAAGGATCGGCTGACCGCCGGGGCCCCCTGCCTCGTCGGCAGTCCCAGGTCCTGCTCTGGCCGGTGGTCCTTGGCCGGCGGCGTGAACCGCGGAACGTGAGGTTGCCCGGGCCCTGTTGGAGTCGCGGGGTTGGAAAGCGGGGTCTTTGGATTCCCAGGGATCGGCACGCTTACCGTGCCGCCGGGATGCGGCCGCGCAGGATCTGGAAAAGGAGCGACCACATCATCCAGCGGTGGATCCAACTCGCTCTGGAGAGCAAAGCTGAGCTGGACACGGCGGCCGGTCACCGTCTCCACAGCATCCAGCAGACTCGCCGAGAAATGCTGCTGCATCCACTGTCGGAAAAAGGCATTGGGGACCTGGACCTGGAGCGCGTTGCCATCACCGCTCAGACCCAGACCGACCCCGTCCCCGAACCAGAGGCTGAAACGTGGCTCGCCCAGCTGCTGGGCCACGGCAGCCCGAACCGCGCAGTCCACAGCCAGGTGGTCTGCCGGCGGAGTCCCATCCCCCGCCCGGTCCGTTGCCCGGTTCGCTTCCGCAGCCATGGTCCCGTCCCCCACGCCATCGTCCCTGGAAGCAGCCGCCTGTGTGTCTGGCGTTACTGTTGGCTGGGGAACTTATGCGCTCTGGGGGTTCTGTTGTCAAAACAGTAGGACAGGGAAATGGCGTACGACCCATAGGTTTGGGACAGATCTAGTGGATCTAGTGACCGTCCAGGCGGATCTTGCAGTCCGGAACGGTCCTCATTCGAATGCGCATTTTCCGGAACCGCATTCCGGACGGCTGCACCCGCTGAAGCTTGGTCCGGCGGAGCTGTCGCACATGGGCAAGCTCTGGGCGCGGCTGGAATGAACCGAGGCGGGGACGCTGAACTGCTTGGACAGCTTGGTGTTGCCGCATCGCGGGCAACGTGCGACATCGCTCGAGCTGCGGACCAGGGTTTCGAAGACGTGGTCGCAGGGCTGGCAATGGTACTCGTAAATCGGCATGGAACAAAAGGCTCCCGCAGGCCGGATCGCTTTGCGTCTGTGGGCCGAACCCACTGAAACGCATTCTCGATCGATTCAGAAGTCTTGTCAATGCTTGCGGCATCGAGTGAACTCAAGCGAAGTGCGGAGGCCGGAACCCTGGGATTTGCGGACGAAAGGAGGAGGCACAATGCACTACGGAGTTCGCCCGCTCGTGCGCGGGAGGTCAGGGAACTCGACGTTCGAGCGGCCGCCGAGCTCGGTTTGCCGACCCTTGTCCTGATGGAGAATGCGGGCCGGGGTGCTGCGCAATGGTTGCTCGAGCGCGCGGCGGGGGTCGAGGCGGGAATCGCGGTCCGGCCCTTTTCGAGTTTCCCCCCAGGCGGTGTTCCCACGAACAGGCAAGGCGCCTTGCCGCGGGTCCTGATCCTTTGCGGTCCCGGGAATAATGGCGGCGACGGCGGCGTTGTGGCTCGCCATCTCGACGCCTGGGGCGTCTCGGTCCGGGTTGTCTGGTTTGCCGATCCCGGGCAGTTGCGGGGCGACGCCGGAGTGCAGTGGGCAATCCTCGAGCGCGCAGGGATTGACCAGGCCGCCTGGTCCGAACCGGCGGATGTTCTTCAGGGGCCGAATACCCTTGACTCGCTCATCGCCGGCGCGGATTGGCTGGTCGACGGGTTGCTTGGCACAGGGCTTACCCGTCCTGTTGAGGGACCGCTGAAGGCCGCCGTGGAGGCCATGAACAGGTCCGGGAAGCCGATCCTGGCGCTCGACATCCCGTCAGGCCTGGATGCCGACACCGGCGTGCCTCAGGGCATTGCCGTCCGCGCCACCGCGACGGCCACGTTCGTCGCCCCCAAGCTGGGTTTCGCCTGCCCCGGTGCATCACAGTACACCGGCCAGGTCGCCGTGATCGATATCGGCTTACCGCGGGCCTGCTTGCGGCCGTTCCTGACCTGAGCACCCGGGCCCCTGTCGTGGTCGGAGCCGTGAAGCCGGCGGTCCGGCATGCGCGCGATGCGGACCAATCAGTACTTGGGTACGAACTGGGCCCGTTCGTTATACTTCGGGTTATGGTGCCATTCGTTGAGCTTGACGCTGAAGCCCCGATTCAGCGTGTCTTGCGCCAGGTCTGCCCAGGGTGTCTTCGGGTGCTTGGCGATCACGTCCTCGAGAAGCTTGCGAGCTTCCAGGTATTTCTTGGCCGTCAGTTCCTTGGCGGCCAGCGGCTCCCGGTCGTGGTCGACCACGAATGTGATGGACATGTCGCGCGTGGGCATCTTGCTGGGGAGAGGCGGTTTGCGGATGATCTCCGCCATCAGCGCCCGGTACTCGAACGCCTTCACCTGGAAGGCGACAGTCTGGGCGAGGGTGAGGTCGTAGTGAGCCTGCCAGCGCCTTTGCGGTTCACGGTCGCGGACGCCTTTGAGCTTGAGCAGGTGATCTTCCATCCTGAGCAGGAGGTCGAGCTTCTGGGAGGCCTTGTCACCTTCCTGGGCGGCCGCCTGCACCAGTTCCGCTGACTCGATGGGGAAGTTGCGGCGATAGATCAGGTTCTTACCCTCGGAGATGATCTGGTACAGGCTGCGCCGCAACTCGGAGCCGTTGCGTTTCTCCAGGTAGGTCATGCGGTTGTCATATTCGGGCATGTACTCCTTGAGCTGCACGATGGAGTAGGCCTGTTCACGCTGGCGCAGCCGCATGAACTCCTCGCTGGGCAGCAGGAAATAGATGCCGCCGGAATCCCTGGTCAGCCGCGCCAGCTCCCAGGGCGCGAAGCCCGAGGGCTGTTCATCCCAGCGGTCGTACAGGCCGTCCCACTGGTAGATCTCGATGTCGGCGGTCTCCGGGCCTCGATGAATGACTGGGTGGTACACATCGTGCGTGACTGGGTCCACGTAGCGGTGATGTGCCAGCTGGTAGCCGAAGAGCGACTGGCGGCCGATCACATAGAGCGGCACCTGGAGCCGCTTCAGCGCTTGCCGCGCCTCCTCGACGTCGGCGCCATCGTCGCCTGACTCGTCGGTCACCAGCACGAGGATCATCTTGCGATCCTTGCCCACGATTCCGGCATAGCCGTCGACTGCCTGGGTAATGGCCTGCATGGTGTTCTCGATACCCGTCATGTCCGTACGCAGATGCTTGACGGCCCGGCCGATCTCATCGATATCGAGGGTGGGCTTCTTCAGAACGACGTCGAACCCCTGGCCGAAACCGACGATCGCGTGGTTCAGGGCGCCTGCGGATTTCTTGCCTGGCTCGATGTTCTTCTTGAGCTCCGAGGAGACCCGGTCGAACTTCTCAAGGATGCTTCGCTGGTCATCCTTCATGCTCTCCGACTCGTCAAACAGCCAGACGACCGTGAGCTTGTGGTCCTTGAGATGCCTGAGGATCTCACGGGCGAGCTGGTCGAGAGCCGGGCCGATGCCCTCGACTTCAAACACCGGGTCGCCGGCGATTTTCCCACCGCCGTAAAGATCAGCGGCCGGCGCGGCGGGAAGCATGCTCAGCGGAGACCCGCCCAGCCCCTCGAGCTTGAAGTGCGGCAGGCTGTTGCCCTCATTGATGCCCGTCTTGCCGGTTCCCCGGAACCGGGGAGTCGACGAGGGTGCTCCGCCGCCAAAGGTTGCAGCCACGACCATGCCGCCGCCGTCGCCGTCATCCCCCCCGTCACCCGCGGTCTCGACCAGTGGAGTGCTGCTGGCGCCGCCATGCTCGTTCCCGACGGCCTGATCGCGGGGGATATCCGCGGGATCGGCCCAGATGTTCAGTTCCTCACGTTCGCCCTGGCGATAGCCTGCCAGCGCCGTGTTGAAGTTGATGGGCTTCTTGTCCCTGTCCTGGGCCGAGAAGGTCGCCGCGGCCAGGGCCGTGAGGATCACGACATGCACGAACAGAGAAACGCTCCAGGCGGGCAGCAGATGACGGAGCCGGATCCGCTGACGGCGCTGCGGCCGCAGCCTGGGCACCCGCGGAGCCGCTTGCGCTGCGGAGTCGGCCGGTGCGGAGGCTGAAGCAGTTGCTGCCGTCGAATCGATGGCTGGGGCATTTCCCGGCGCGGGTTGCTCTGCGCCGACCGGGCGCTCCGCCGCGCCTGGTGGGATGGCCGCGCCCGGCACCGCGGCTCCAGCGCCCAGGACTGCTTCGGGCTGGTGGTAAGCCGGCGTCACCGACGTGACCGTTCGTCCCTCTTGCGCGAGGAGGCGTGGGCACCAGCGGTGCTCCCTCGCGGGCTTCATGCAGGCTCGGCGCATGCCGGGACGTTGCCGCCGGGCCTGCCGGTGCGTTCGCTGGCGTAACGGCGTCATCCAGTGAGGGAGCCGGAAAGCGCAGGTCCATGTCGCGTGATCCCCTCTCATTCACACCATCACTGGCCTGGAGGCTCTTTTATTCTAACAATCGCCGACGCTGCGCCGACCACGGAAATCTCGATGCCGGCTGGAAGTTACGAAAACGAGGTCCAGCGAAGCGGCGGGTGGCCTGATCCTGGAAAGGTACGGTTTCACGTGAGCAAGACGTGGCTTGAGACGACCCGAGACAGCCGAGATGCCAGCGACGCGGCAACGGCCGCTCATCAGAGTTTCGGAGGCGCCGGAGGCCTGGCCTCGGGCATGTTCCGTTTCTTCGCCTGGGCCGCATCGGCATTGGAATTGTCTCGCCGCGGGGGCGGCATGTACGTCTCGACCCAACGGAAACCGAAGGGGTCCTTCAGCTCGCGCTGTGCCAGCAAGGCCCACGGGGTGTCGGGATGCTCCTGGATCACGCGGTGCAGCAGCCGCTCGGCGTCGTGTGCGGCCGCAGCCGCCTTGTCGCTGTACTGGATGGCCGTGTCCGGGACGAGCCGCCAGGCGTTGGCCCTGGGACTTGTGAACTTGGGGGGATCTTTCTTCAACCGCGCAGGCCCAGTTGTATTCGTAGCAACGGACCTTCATGGCCAGCAGCCGGCCGCGGATCAGGTCGTACTGGGCCTGCCAGCGCCGCGAGGTTTCACGATCGCGCAGCTTGGCGACCGAGGAGATTGGCCCCAGCGCCTCATCGACGGTGTAAGCCGTCCGCTCGGCCTTGGCCTGGTTGGCGGCCATGATCTCCTTGAAGTCGGGGCTCTCGACAGCCGGGAAAATCAGGGTGGGCATGCCCGGCAAACGTTGCTGGGTGATCTGCGCGGCATTGACGACGGCCTGGCGGAGCGGCGATCGGGCCACGCCCGCCTCGTACTGGTCGCGGCGCACCCAGTCGGGCTTGTACTCCTTCATCCGGGCCGGGTCGAAACCCATGCGGCGCGGGCCGAACCGGGTGACGAAGTAAATGCCGCCGGTCGCGCTGGCCAGCCGGCTCAGGCCGTAGGGGCCGAAGCCTGACTCGATAAGGTCATACTGAGAACCCTCGTACCAGAACGGCAGGCGGATCTGCTCGATGAGCGCGCTCTCCGGTCCCTGGTCAACCTCCAGGTTATGGTACAGCCGCTTGGTCCTGGGATCGACATAATCCATGACGCCCTTGGCCCTGCCGAAGGGCGCCTGAGAGCCGAGCACGTACACGGGAACCTTGGCGCGTTGGGCCAGCTCGATGGATTCCTCGAGCCGGGGCTCATCGTCGCCGGCCTCATCGGTGACCACGATGATCATCGCGTGGTACAACTGCCCGGCGGAATCCTTGTAGCGGCCCCAGCGGTGGATGATCTCGGCGACGGTGGTGAAGGTCGATTCCACGCCCGACGCGTCGGTGGGGACCTCGCCGATGGCCTCCAGGATCTCGGAGAGCTCGGCGGTGGGCTTGGCGATCATCGCCTTGCGGTCCTGCCCGAACGCGACCACCAGTGTGAGCAGCCCCTTGTCGGCGGCAAGCTGGTTCTCGTCGAGCTGGGTGATGTGCGTGTAGACCGTCTCGATGTGCTTGGCCAGCCGCTGCCTCTCGGCTTGCAAGCTGCCGGAAGCGTCAAAGGCCCAGATCACCAGGGTACGTCCCTGCTCGAGCCGGTGGAGGATTTCCACGGCGATCCGATCGACGGCGCCTTCCACGCCGCCGACGTGCTCGACCCCATTTCCCCTGATGGAAACAGCCTGGCCCAGCATTGTCGCGGTGGGCAGGACCACCTCCGTCGCCCGGCGGACGTCCAGCCGGGCCAGCTCGGGGGTCGCGGAGCTCGCCGTCTGGGCCGCGTCCGCACTCATCGGGGCGACGCTGGCCGAACTTGGCGCCGAGGTAATAGTTGTCGCCAGGTTGGGTGCGAACGATCCTGCCGCCGGCATCATTGAGGGCGGCTCGGCGCTCTGGTCCAGGTCCTGGAATGTGGATTCGGAGGCGCTCAGGGCACTGTCCATCACCTGGCTGCGAAACTCGCGCTGGACAACCTGGTGCACGTGGTGTCCCGCCAGTGCCAGTAGCACCAGGAAAACCGCGTGCACCGTCAGGCTGACCATGTAGGCGGGAATTTCCAGGTCGGGGCGCGCACCCAGTAGAATCGCCAGCCAGGGTGTGCGGATGTCGAGCTTTCGGATCAAGTTGGCCAGCACGGCGTCTCCAATGCTCCTCGACAACGTGCCGCCCGGCATGCGGGGGTGATCCAGGGCAGCCGCGTGAAGTCGCTTCGGGGCGGGATGCTGCCCGGGCCGGCGAACATGACCCTTACATTCTTAAGGAGATCCTACGACATTGTGACTCGGCAACCGCGATGCCGGCCTTTCGCGAGTCCATGATTCCAATCATAGCGCTTCCCGGGTTACCGGGCAACCTGTCGTGAAAAACGCAAAAAGGGTGGGCGCGGCGCACCTGGTTCCTTGGCGCCTCGCCCACCCCGGGGAGTGTCTTGTGGGATGTTCCGTTTGTGTCCGGCTGGATCGCCCGACAGGCCTCGCTGAAGAGAAAAAAATCAACGCGCGGCGAAATGATCCTTGCACGCGACGTCGAGCAGCAGGGCGAATGGCATTCCTTACCCGACCGAGGCCGGCCGGGCTCTGGAATTATGACACCGGGTCCGCCAAAGGCAAATCGCCCGTCAACGGCCGGTGGCGGCCCGGATCCAGATGCCGCCTTGGCGTCCTCCGTGATCTCCATGGTTCGTCTTCCTGACGCTGCGGCCCCCGGGAGTGCATCGGCTCATACAGAGAGCTTGCCCTCCCGGCCGGCATTGTTCCCTGAGCGACCCTCAGCCCCCCTGCTGCACCTTGAGGTTTTCCAGCCGCAGCATGCTTTCCACGGGGGTGCTGCCGTTGTTGCGAGTCAGGCGGTACCAGGTCGGCAGCCAGACGCCGTCGACCTGGTGCCAGGTCTCGGTCGTCTCGCCCGCCTCCTCGTGATCGCCGGTCCTGATCTTGAACGCGTACTCACGCGGCAGCGTCTTGCCGGTCTCCGCAACCCAGACCACCTGGCGCACCCTGACCTCACTGGACATCTCACCGCGGGCGCCATGGTTCTCGACGATGTTTCCTTCCTTGACGGTGAAGTCCTTGAAGAAGCCATGATTCGAGAGCGCGATCTTCGTACCGCCGTGAGCACCCTCGCCGGCCACGGAAAAGCCGCAGGAGCCGAATCCCTGCTCGAAGCTGCCGGCCCGGGTGTGCGTCACGGTGCTGGCGACCGTGTCATGAACCAGCTTCTTGACGTCGGCATCGTCACAGGTCACCTCGACGGTGGCACGCGGTTTGGAGAGGTCGGCCTTGAGCGACCCGCTCACGCTCTTTCCCTCGCGGGTCAGGGTGAAGTCCGCCGAGAATCCCTTGAAGCTCTCGCTCCAGCGGTAGCGGCGGTTGAACGCCTCCTCCATCAGCTTCCGCGCCCGGGCGTCATCCTGGCCAAAGGCCGGCGTGAGCAGGGCACCAATTGCCAGACCGAGCATCGTGGTGATGTGTCCCGGATTTCTCATAAGGAGCCTCCGTTTCGTTTCGGGCGAGAAACTGTCCTGTCCTGTGCCGAGCAGATCGCGGAGTCCGAGGACAGATCGACTGGCTGTTCTGGCCCCGTGACTCCAGCGGTTGCAATGCTTCGCGGACGGACCCTCAGCGTAGGCACCAGGCAGGTCCTGGTCAAACAGAAAAGCGGCCGCGCCGGGCCTGCAAGCCAATGTGTTGATTCCAGGGACCGGGAAGCTGACAATGCGTCCGTTATTGTTGTCGCACGGTTCCACAGATCTCCGACCGAACGCTGGTGTGCCATGAATTGCCTGACTGCAAGTGCTCCGGGGGCCGTGCTGGCTCTCGCACTGATTCTTGTTTCTGGCTGGAACAACGCGGACGCCGAAGATGAGCAAGGTCCCTGGTCGGCGGCAACAGCTTCCGCCTGGGCGCAGCAACACCCCTGGCTGGTCGGCTGCAATTTCTCGCCCAGCACGGCGATCAACGAGCTGGAGATGTGGCAGGCTGACACCTTCGACCTGCCCACCATCGACCGCGAGCTCGGCTGGGCGGAACACTTGGGGTTCAACAGCATCCGCGTCTTCCTGCATCACCTTCCCTGGGAGCGCGATTCTCAGGCTTTCCTCGAGCGCATCGACCAGTTCCTGAAGACGGCGGACCGGCACCGGATCGGCGTGGTCTTCGTGCTCTTCGATAGCTGCTGGGACCCGTTTCCGCACTCCGGCAAACAGCATGATCCCTGGCCGGGGCTGCACAACTCGGGCTGGGTGCAATGCCCGGGACTGGTCATCCTCAAGAACCCGGATCGGCACGACGAGCTGAAAGGGTACGTCACCGGGGTGATCAGCCGGTTCCGCGGCGATCGCCGCATCCATGCCTGGGACCTCTTCAACGAGCCTGACAACCCGAACCGGTCGAGCTACGGACGGCTGGAACCCGCCAACAAGGCTGAGCTGGCGCAGCGCCTCCTGGAGAAGGCATTCGGCTGGGCCCGCTCGGTCCATCCCTCGCAGCCGCTGACCGCGGGCGTCTGGGCCGGTGACTTCACCAGTGCGGAGAAGCTCTCGCCAATCAATCGGTACATGCTCGAACAATCTGACGTGATCAGCTTTCATAACTACAAACCGTTGCCGGAAATGAAACGCGACGTCGAGGCGCTGAAACGATACGGCCGTCCCCTGCTCTGCACCGAGTACATGGCCCGTCCCGCGGGCAGCCGCTTTGACCCGATCCTGGCTTACCTCAAATCCGAGCACGTCGGCGCGTACAACTGGGGGTTCGTGGCCGGCAAGACCCAGACCATCTATCCCTGGGATTCCTGGAAAAAGCCGTACGCCCATGAGCCCACGGTCTGGTTCCACGACATCTTCCGCGCGGATGGCACGCCCTACAGCCAGGCCGAGGTCGACTACATCCGCTCCGTGACGGCACCGGAAAGCGGTCACTGATGGCGCGTGAGATCCGCCTGCTGGCCGACGACGATCTGCCCGAGCTCGGCCGCTTCCTGACCACCGGATTCCGGACGCCGCCCGAGGCCGAGTTCGCGGCGTCCGAGGTGTTGCGCTGGAAGTATCTGGAGCCCTGCGGCGAGGAGGATGAAGCTCCTCGCAGCTACCTGGCGCGTGACGAGCACGGCCGGATCATCGGCCATGTGGGGATCAGCCTCACGGCCTTCGAGGGAGACCAAGTCCCGGGTGGACGCGTCGGCACACTGCACATGATGGACTGGCTGGGCTCGCCCGAGCATCGCTCGATTGGCACCAGCCTGATGCGCACGGCCTATTGCCGGACGCCAACGCAGTTCGGCCTGGGAGGTTCCGGCGCGGCGCGGGTCATCGGCAAGCCGACGGGCTATGCCGACAAAGCACCTGTTCCTGTGTACCAGCGCGTGCTCAACCCCCTGCACTGGCTGCGTGATCCCTCGCTGGGCGTGGCCGCGCGAGCCACTCGCCTGGCTCGCGACCTGGCTCGATCCGGTGTGCATGCCGTCCGCCCGGGTGGAAGCCGGTTCATCCTCCGCAGGATCGAGACGTTCGGTACGGAGATCGAGCCGGTGGTCGCAGGGGCGAAAACCCGCGTGATCGTCAGCAGCCGCAGGCCCGCACGGCTGAACCACCTGCTCCGGTTTCCGCGGCAGGCGATGTCGGGCTGGCTGCTCAGCGATCGGGCCGGGCAGGTTCACGGCTTTGCGGTCCTGAACCTCATCCCGCGGCCTGGCGGCCGGGTGGTGCTGGGCAAGGTCGTGGATTGCCTGCTGGCGGAGACCGACGCGGAGCTCTGGCGGCAGGCCATCGCGGCCCTGACGCAAGAACTGAAGCGCCAGGGAGCCGACCTGGTGCAGACGTTCGCGAGCACACCCTGGATGGAAAGCGCCCTGCGCCAATCTGGCTTCCGCTCCCGGTTCAGCCTCGAATTCCAGGTGCGCGACCGCCAGGGCCTCTTGCCCGCCGGCCCGGCCTATCACCTGATGCCGATCGAGGCCGATTACGCACACACCTGAGGACTCAGGCCGTGGCACGACTCGGGCCGTGGCGGGATTCAGGCTGTGGCACCGGCCAGAGGCTGTGCTTCGTCCGCCCTGGCGGTGGGGGGCGGCGCGGGATGCCGGACGGACGGCAGTCGAAGGACGAAGCGGCTGCCGCGGCCTTCCTCGCTCTCGACGCTGACGGTGCCGCCCAGGGCCGTGGCAATGCGCTGAACCACCGCCAGGCCAAGGCCCACTCCCGCATGTCCCAGGCGCGCCTGCTGAGAGCGGTAGAATGGCTTGAAGACGTGGGGAAGATCCTCGGCCGGAATGCCGCAGCCGTGGTCGTCCACCTCCAGGATCGCCTCTGCTGGTTCCACGCGCAGCTTCACGTCAACAGGTGTCCCACAGGTGCTGTACTTGCAGGCGTTCTCGAGCAGGTTGTCCAGCAGTTGCCCCAGGAGTGCGGGATGTGCCTGGATGAAGACCGGTTCCTGCGGGCCTTCAGGGCCGTGAAGATCGCTGGCGCGCTCATGGGCGGACCAGCCCTCAAGGTGCAGGGCCAGCCAGGTGCCCAGTTCGAGCGGCTCGAGATCGGGCATGCCGGCCTCGGCGTCGGCTCGAGCCAGGAAAAGGAGGGCCTCGACGATCCTCCAGAGCCGAATGGCATCCGCGTGCAGCCGGTCGAGCACGCGCTCGTGTTCCTGGACGCTCCTGGGTCGGCGTCGCGCGACGTCGATGGTGGTGATGAGGGCCGCCATCGGCGTTCGGAGCTGGTGCGAGGCCTGCCCGGTGAATTGCTTCTGGCGTTCCAGGGCCTCGTGTAGCCGATCGAGCAAACCATTGAAGCTGGCGGCGAAATACTCGAGTTCGTCGCGGGTTCCCGGACTGGGCAGTCGCGCATCCTTCTCGGTCCAGGGCATAGCCCGGGCGGCCTCGGCCATGCGCGCCAGCGGAGCCAGCGCCCGCCGGCCGAATCGCCGGCCAATCAGCGCGGCCAGGCCCCAGAGACCAAGCGAGACCAGGGGAAGCACCGCGGCGAGCGTACGGAGCTGGCCCTCCACGGGCTGTAGCGATGCCCAGGCCGCCAGCGCCCCGGGTCTGTGATCCCTGGGTGGGAAGGGTTCTGGTCGATCATCACCTTTTCCGGGGACGGGGCGTCGGCCATCGCGCGGGCCGTCACGCGGGCCACGGCGATGGCGGCCGCCGAAGGGACGGACGAGCACCCGCCAGCGCGACCCGTCGGGCGCCTTGATGGTCGTGGCGACGTCCACCGCAAGCGGAGTCAGGTCGCGGTTGTCGAGAACCGTCGTCTGGCCGTCGGGAACCGAGCTTTCCAGCCGCTGGCCGGGTTCACCGAAGATGGCCCAGTTCACGCGCGGGCTGCGTGTCGCAAGACCGGCGGGGAACCCGTCGAGGGTGGCTTCGAGATCCTGGTCGAGGCCCACGCGCAGCTGCATTCCCAACAGATAGTAAAGGCATGCGGAGAACCCGCCGAGGGCGAGCGCCAGGGCTACCAGAAAGAACACTGAGAAGCGTGTCACCAGGGTCATGGTTTTTCCTCCGCGGCCTGGGACGGTGTTTCTCCGAGGAGATATCCCCGGCCGCGCAGGGTGTGGATGAGCCGCGGACCGCGGGCTTCGAGCTTGCGTCTCAGCTCCTTGAT
This sequence comes from uncultured Planctomycetaceae bacterium, assembly GCA_963833985.1. Taxonomy (GTDB): domain Bacteria; phylum Planctomycetota; class Planctomycetia; order Isosphaerales; family Isosphaeraceae; genus Aquisphaera. The sequence continues at coordinate 956,081 of CAWIAD010000002.1, read as the reverse complement.
GTGGACATCAAGCGTGTTCGAGATGAAGTCATAGTCTTCGCCCCAGACCTGGCCGTAGATCCGCGTCCGCGACAGGATCTCTCCCGGATGGTTCATGAAAAAGGCCAGCAGTCCCAGCTCCTTGGCAGTCAGCTCAAGCGGATGGCCGGCACGCTCGGCGCGCTGGACCACCAGGTCAACCCGGACGTCCCGGTAGGCCAGCACCATGCCGCTGTCTTCCCGATGGCGGCGGATCAAGGCGCGGACACGGGCCAGCAGCTCTTCGAAAGCGAAAGGCTTGCACAGATAATCATCGGCGCCGGCGTTGAGGGCTTCCACCCGGTCGCTGACCGCATCACGCGCGGTAAGAAACAGCACGGGCCTGTCACCACCGCCATCGCGGTAGCGCCTCAGGATCGACAGGCCGTCCTTACCGGGAAGCCACCAGTCCAGGATCACGAGGTCCCAGCCCGTTGCGCGGATGGTCTGCCAGGCTGTATTTCCATCCGGGGCATGCTCGACGGCGAACCCTTCATCCAGCAAGCCGGTGATGACGGATTCGGCAAGGCTGGGATCATCCTCGACAACCAGGATGCGGTTGATCGGACCGGAATTCATCCGAATACTCCACGCCCTGTTTGCCGGCCTCGGCCTGTTGCTGCCCGCGGCCCCTGAGCAATCCGAGTACACCTGGATTGGACCATATTCGCCGGGGGGGAGCGAGCGCGATCGGCGAGATGAAGTGGATTTTAAGTCGCCGGCCAGCGGGATGGCATGCGCCGTGGCGGACCAGGGCACTGGCTGCGCGATGAAGCGGAATTTAGGGAAAAAAGCACCATCAACCGGGCGTGCCCGGGAAACAATAAGGGCCACGGCGCCAAGCCATGAGTCACCATCGATCTGCCGGGCGACGCCGGGCGAGTTGTTGCCAGCTTGACGGCGTCCCTGTGTGAACCAGCTCCGGGCCTGATCAATTTCCGGTGGCAGGCATGTGCGCCTGGGTCAGGCTCCGGAGCTTTTTCCATGATCTCGTCCGTCAGGCGGACCGGGGTCCAAAGCCGTCTCCATGCCGAAGAGGCCCCGCGCAGGATGGATTTCCAGGAGCGATTATGCTAGCTCTAGGAGACCAACTCCAAGCGCTGGCTGGCAGGTGCGGTTGCCCCTCGCCTCGGCGTCATGACCCGATGGTCGAGGAAGCCCCTGCTCATGAGACTCGAGACCGCGCTGGGAATCACCTCGGATGGACAGCCGCACCGGGAATCAGTGGCTCGCGGCAGGGAAGCGGCCTGGCACGCGGGCGACAGCCCGTTCCTGCATCGCACCGGAGAGCGCTGTCCGGCCGACCGGCGGATTGAAGCCTATCTGAGCCAGCACTTTGACGACCTGGACCTGGAATCACCCTTGTGCTTGCCCAGCGAGTCGCTGGTCTTGCCCCGACACGGGATCGCCCGGGCGCTGTCCATTCCCGAGGACGCCGACAGCTACAACAATCCCCACCTCACCTCCTTCCGCGTGTGCAACGGTGTCTTGCACAACCCGCGCAGCGATCGCCGGACCACGCAGGGAACATTTCACGTGGCCGAGGGAGGTTTGCCGATTCCCGGCGACAAGAAGGCCGTGCCGCGTCCGGTCTTCGCCGGGCTCTTTCGCCATGCCGTGGCACCCCCGTCCGAGCTCATGATCGTGCCCTACACGGCACACAGGCCGCGGCCCCTGCGAACGTTCGTCTCGCTCTTGCTCAGGCCGATCGTCTGCCCGGAAGTGCCGGGCCTCTGCGCTCAGAAGACCATGGAGGTCCACTTCTTTGTCCCGGGGAGCCTGGTGAGCAACCTGGACTTCGTGGAGTCGATCTTCGGTAACGCCGGCGATCCTTACCTGGCAGAGAACGACGCGGGGCTCGACGTCGAGCACTGGACGGGTCACACCGGCTGCGTGATCCTCGCGCCCCACCTCACCCGGCTCACCAAGCGGCAGCTTGGCCTGCCCGCCTGGGACCAGGCCACCGCGCGGCAGCAGCGGGACGGGATGTGCTGGCGTCAGCCGGACGAGCTGTACAACGAGGGGAGTGCGTTCAAGCTCACCTGCCGGTCGGCTGCCGGAGTGATCGTCACCCTCATTGCGGACAACTATTACGGCTACTGCAAGAAAGAGGTGAAGACCCAGATCTCGTTCGCCGCCAACCTGATGGGCAACGTCGAGGAGGAGCACTCCGGAGGCGCTCTGGCCTTCGCCAGCTATTCCTTCGGCTACGAGTTCGAGGCGGAGCGGTATCGCGGCCACGGACGGTCGCTGGAGGAGGTCGCCCGCGAGAATCCCGAGACCATCGAGATGCAGCCGCAAGGTCACGCCGTGGACCGGTCGTATCCGGACCTCGTGTACATTCCCGGCGATGCCCGGGCGAGTATTGCGCGGCTTCAGGTATGGTGGCCGCGCGAGGGCCGCGAAACCGCCATACCGCTTTCACCCGACAAGGTGTACATGACTCCCTCGGGCTACAAGCTGCGTCTGGAGAAACATCCCGGCGCCGCGAGCTGGCGGCTGATCGGGACGGTCGCCGAGGGGCTCTATTGCCACAAGCCGTGCACGGTCAGCGGCGGGGGAAAGAGCGAGATCTCCAAGAGCCTGCGCGACTACATGATCTACGGGCCGATCTTCGTGGCCGATGTGAACAAGGATTTCGAGCTCGTGCAGCAGATCTTCGACCGCGACTACTCCGACCGGTGGAAGCCCGGGTGTGCGCCCGATTACTCGCGCAGGGCCAGCCGTCCGGTGCTCAGCCCGCTCCGCTCGCTGGGCAGCGTGATCAAGCTGCTGACCCCGTCGGATGACTATACCGAGGAGTACAACAACTGGCTGGCGACCTTTCCCAATTACATCTACCCGATCGTTTTTATCATCAAGCGCTTCGTCCCGGAGGAAGGTCTCGGGCACTGGCGGGACCTGTTCGGTGTCGACACCATCAACGGCTTTCCGGGCCATGAGCTGAAGGCGTTCGGCCGCCAGCTCGTGGGTACTTATTTGCGCGTGGGCTTGCTCTCTTCCCAGGGCTGGCGGACGTTCAAGCTGCGGCAAGATTTCATCCCCGCGGCGAAGGTGCAGATGGAGGATGACATCACGGCGTCGGTGGTGGTTCCGGCCCGATGGCTCGAGCCGGCCTTGCCGGGCCCGCGGGCGGGAAGTTACAAGTTCGCGGTGAACTGCGAGTCACGCCTCTTCCAGCGGCCCGATGACGCCGTTCACCGCGGGCTGGACCGCCAGACGGAAGCCGATCTGGCACGATCGGACAACTTTCTTTCCAACTTCGAGCCGCTCAGCAGCGAGCAGGTCCGCGTGATGGTCGAGCGCGTCACCGAGCTGGACGAGTTCACTGAGCCAATGCAGCAGCTTCTCCGCACCGCCGCGCAGCTGGAGTCTGGCTACGCCGTATGCTCGGCGGCCCCACGTCTGGTGGACGGCAAGCCCAGCAAGAATCCCCGCTATCTGCAAACGCGTCCCGACCTGCTCGATCCCTTCCCCCGCTATGTCTCCGAGCGCGGCATGCGGCTGGCACAGTCGATTCCGGGCAACAAACCGCTGCTCGTCCCGGTCGGTGCCGTGCTCGTGGGAAGGCGGAACAATCCGCCGGATGCGGCCGCGGGTATCCGTCCCCTGGCCGTGTACGGCCCGATCCATTACCAGGAGCTGCCCGAGCTGTTCATGGACTTCATCTGCTCGCTCACCGGCAAGAGCCCGTCCACCACCGGGGCCGGTTCGGAGGGAGCGCTCACCAAGGGGCCATTCAACGCTCTACGGCCGATCATCGACCTCAACGCCGCGCTCGTGTCGTATATCCTGACGGACCTGGCCGGGTTCTCCACGGCCGCGGGCTACATCGGCCCGAAGATGCGCGTGGACCACGACATCAGCCTTCTCATCCCCGAGGTCTGGTGCCGTTTGAGCCCTGAGGAGCGCCGCCCTGAGTTCTTGATTACCGAGGGTTACCTGGAGCCGCTCGCCGACTTCGAGCACGCCGGCGCCCGGGTGCTGGCAAGCCGACTGGGGTACCGCATCACCGCCAAGTTCGCGCGCACGTTCCTGGGCCGGATCTTCGATCATCCTGCCCGTGTCTTTCCTGACGAGCTGCTGCGTCCCGAGATCCAGGACCTGGAAGCTTTCGTGGACGGAATCCGGAATATCGTCGAGGCCCAGCAGCGCGTGGCGGCCCAGTACCTGGAGGATCGCTCGATCGACGACGCTTGCCCGCCCCTGCGAGCCTTGCTCACGATCATGGCCGAGGGAGCCTTCGAGGGAAAGGACGCTCACGATCCGGAGATCCGCCGCCTGTTCACAATGAATGACCTGCTCGCGAGCGACTGGTATCACGAGCGGCTGCGGTCCAGGCAGGAAAGCGAGATTGCACTCTGGCAGCGCCATCTGCGCTACATCGAGTTATGTCGTGCGTATGCGACGGGCCTCTCGTCGGAGAATCCCGCCGAGCTGGAGCGCCGACGCGCGATTGCCCTGTCCGAGCTTGATCGCGTGACGGCTCCCGCATACCTGGACACGCTGAAGGGAACCATCGGACTTGACCCGAGTCTGCACGACTAGACCGGGTCTGGACCTGTATCCGGTCGTCTATCCCACCTTTTCCCAGGCGCGTCTGCTGGAGGCTGCTTCCGTTGCCTCGCCGCTTGCTCGATTGCATCGCCAACAAGCGCAAGCTCCTTGCCCAGACGTGCTCGACGCTCGGTCTGACCCGGCTGCTCGAGCAGCTTGCCCTCAGGCAGCCTCTGCTCGTGGTCCTGACCTATCACCGCCTTGCAGAGCCGGGAGCGGCTACGAACCTCTACTACGATCCCGTGGTCTCGGCAACTCCTGAGAACTTCGAGGCGCAGATTCGCTGGCTTGGCGCGCGCTATCACGTTGTGGGACTGGAAGCGCTTCGCGAACTGGTTCCGGGTCCCAGCACGGATTCCCTTCTCCGCCCGAACACAGCAACCGGAAAACCGCTGGCGCTAGTGACCTTCGACGACGGTTACCGTGACAACTTCGAGGTTGCCTTGCCGATCCTCAGGCGCGCCGGTGTGCCCGCGGCGTTCTTCCTGCCCACGGGGCTGCTGGCGAACCCACAACTGCCGTGGTGGGACCACGTCGCCTGCGTGCTCAAGCAGACGCAGGTGCCGGGCTTCACACTGCCCCGCCAGCCCGGAGACCCTGGCTCCATCCGCGTGGAGTTGGGACCGGATGCAGGTGCTGACCAGCGGACGGCGGGAATCGCAACGGTGATTGGTGAATTCCTGAACGGAGCGATCCCTGATGTTCCCTGGTTCCTGGCTCAGCTCGAAGCCCGCGCAGAGGTCCAGGTCGATGGAGCGGCCCAGGGACAGGCACTGTTCATGAGCCTGGATCAGGTCAAGCAGCTTCAAGCCGCGGGGATGTCGATCGGGTCGCACGGGGAGAGCCATCGCGCCCTGGCGGACCTGGACGATGCCGCCCAGATGCGGGAACTGACGGCATCACGGCAGTTTCTGGAGCAGTTGCTGGGCGTGAAGATCAGAGCGCTGGCTTATCCTTTCGGCTGGGAAGGCACGTTCACCGCGCGAACGATCGAGCTTGCCGCCGAGGCCGGCTATCACCTGGCATTCTCGGCACGCGAGGGTATCAACCGCCCCGGCACGACTTCCTTTCAGCCCTACTCCCTGCATCGGCTGAACGTGGGAGCCGGCGATTCGCCCGCCCTGCTCCGCGCCCGTGCGATCTCGCACGTCACCCTGGGCCGATCATTCCTCTGAACGAAGCAGCAATTCCGCACCAGGTTATGCTCAGCATCACAGGGCACCGACCGCCCGGCGCAGGCGGAACTGGTCCTGGAGCACGGCGTAGAACGCATTGTAGTAGTCGGTGTACGTCTGGAGGCGGAGGGTCTCGGCATCGAGCACCTCGGTATTGTTCACGACTTGCTCGCGGTAGCGTTCCCGCGTTTCACGCAGGTTCTCATCCGCCTGGGAGATCGACGTCCGCGCCACCTCGAGCGCCGAGCGGCTGCTTTGCAGGGACAGCCAGGTCGAGCGCACTCCCAACGCGATGCGCGAAGCGGTTTCGTTGCGTTGCTTGAGCACCTGGCTTTCCTTGAAGCGGAGGGACTCGGCCTTACGGTTTGCACGGCCGCCGTCGCACAGCAGCCACGCCGCGCCGATGGTGCCCGACCAGTAATCCTGGCTGGCCAGGTGCGTGTCCGAGATGTGGGTGAAGCCGCCAATCACGCCTACCTGAGGCTTGTGGGCGGATTCGGCAATTCGAGCCTGGGCGGCATACGCTCCTGCCTGGCTGGTGATCGCAGCCAGCTCCGATCGATTGCCCAGAGCCATGGTCGTCAAGCGTTCGATGTCCGCTTCCCGGGCAGCGACGTCGCCGGGATCAAGCGCCGCATCGGGCGATCGCCCTGCGCTGGGCAAGGCTTCGGGAAGGTCATCGGGCCTGGCAGGCTTGGTGCCGGTCCCAGGCCCCGGTGTGGTCCGCAGCGACATATCCTCGAGTTGCGTGGAGTACGTCAGGGGCCTACCCAGGAGCCGGTTGTACGCGGCCTGAGCCGTCTGGAGTTCGTTGTTCGCCTGGATCACACGCTGCCGGGCACGAGCCAGGGAAACCTGGGAAGCGAGCAGGTCGGAGCGCCTGGCCGCTCCTTCCCTGAACAGGTTGCTGACATCATGCTCGTGGGCCTGGAGGCTGGTAACGCTGGTCCGGGCCAGTCGAAGAAGTTTCTCGACACGCAGGACGTTGAGGTAGGCCTGGGTCACTTCCAGCTTCAGGTCCAGGGTCGCCGTGCACTCCTCGGCGCGTGCTGCGCCGGCCTGGGCACCGGCCGCGTCAATGCCGGCAAGGATCCGCCCGCCGGTGTAAAGCGGAACGTTCACCAGGGTGGAGGCTCAGGAAGAATTCCCGGTTCAGGAACGGGAACGCGATATTGAGTGGGGCGGAGGAGCCCGGCAACGAGAGGCTGCTTTTGAAGGTCGGCGAGGTGTTCAGCCAGGTGTAGGCGTTGAGCGTGGTGACCGTCGGTGTCCGCTCGGCCTTTGCGGCTGCCAGCCCGCGCTGGGCGGAGGCCGAACCGTTCTGAGTGGCTTGCAAGCCCTGGTTGGCCGCCAGCGCGGCATTCCAGGCGTCTTGAAGCGATTCCGCCCGGCTGACTGCTGGCATGGCCAGAAGCAGGAGGTAGAACCCCACGAAGGCACACTCACGACGCAATCGGGCTCGAGACACGACCATGTCCCTCCTGGACGGTCATCCGACCGCCGGCCGATCCTGGCCGCTCGGTCTCTCCGGGTCCATGAGTGTCGATCGGACGGACCAGGGCCCTGCTATCAGCATGCGTCATGCGCCGCAGCCCACCGGGTAGGAGTGAAGCGGGTTGTAGCAGTCGTACGGGCGATCAACTCACGACGTCACCGCGAACGGCCTGGATCAGGCCGGAATTCTCGCGATAGTCGATGGGCACGTCGATCAGCACGGGACCGGGAGTCTCCAGGGCCCTGCGCAGCGTTGGCCCGATGTCGTCACTGGAGTGGATGGCCAGCCCGGTCGCGCCGAACGCTTCGGCGTATTGCACCACGTCGACGGGCCCCAGGGCCACCGCGGTCTCGCGCCCGTATTTCGCCTGCTGCTGGATCCGCACCATGTCGTAAAACCCGTCGCGCCAGACCAGGTGCACGAAGTGGCATTGCAGGCGAACGGCCGTCTCCAGCTCCATGGCGCTCATCAGGAAGGCGCCGTCGCCCGACATCGAGATGACCTTCTCGCCCGGCCGCACCAGGCAGGCCGCGATGGCCCAGGGGAGGGCCACGCCCATGGTCTGCTGGCCGTTACTGGCAAGGAACCGGCGGGGCTGAAACATGTAAAAGTAGCGGCACATCCAGATGTAAATCGACCCGACGTCGCAGATCACCGTCATGTCGTCGCTGACCAGGCTCTGGAGCTCATGGATCAGGCGGAGCGGATGAACGGGCATGCCGGAGCGCGCAGACCCCTGCTCCTTGATCGCCGCCAGGCTGCGGGAGACCTCGCTCAGCACGTCCAGCGTCTCCAGGCGAATCGCCGGGTGGATCTGCGCCGAAGCGCATCGAGCGAGTCCGCAATGTCGCCGATGATCTCCACGCTGGGGCGATATTCGGCGTCGATCTCGGCGGCAAGGACGTCGAGGTGCACGATGGGTCGGGGATTGCCACGGTTCCAGGCGTCGGGGTCATACTCGATCGGGTTGAAGCCCACGGTGATCACCAGGTCGCTGGCATCCAGAAGCTGGTCGCCCGGTGTGTTGTGGAACAAGCCGACTCTGCCGGCGAAGCAAGAAAGCAGCTCGCGCGAATCACTCCCGCACCCTGGAAGGTGCACACGACCGGCAGGGGCGTCGCCGCCAGCAACCGGCGAACGGCCGCGGCGTTCTTCGGTTCGCTGGCAAGCATGCCGAGCAGCAAGACGGGACAGCGCGCCTGGTCGATCAGGCGGGCAGCCTCCCGGATGGTCTCGGGATCTCCGGGTCCCAGCCGGGCCGGATGGGCGGGGGCGAGCAGGGCAGCCCGGGTCGGGCCGTTCATCACGTCGGCGGGCAGACTGACGAACGCCGCACCGGGCCTGCCGGACTCGGCGGCACGAAAGGCACTGGAGAGAACTTCCGAGATCGCCTGGCCCGAATCGATCTCGATGCTCAACTTGGTGACGGGCCGGAACAGGCTGACGGTATCGAGGGTCTGGTGGGTCAGCTTGTGCCGGGACGCCACGGGCACCGCGCCTCCGAGTGCCACGACCGGGTCGCCTTCGGAAGTTGCGGTCGCCAGCCCGGTGACCAGGTTCGAGCAGCCAGGACCGGAGGTTACCAGGCAAACCCCGGCCTTCCCGGTCATGCGGCCAATTCCCGCGGCAATCAGGGCCGCGTTCTGCTCGTGCCGGCAGACGGTCACCCGGCACCGCGACTCAACCAGCGCGTCGAGCACGCGATCGATCTTGGCCCCCGGAATCGTGAAGATGTGCTCCACGCCCTGGGCTTCCAGGTGCTGGACCAGGAGCGCGGCGCCGGATGGCTCGGTCATGGCTGGGTCTTGCTCCGGGGTTGCGCGGACGTTTCTGCTCGCATCAGCTCGGCAGTGGAATCACGGCTCAGGTCGGCTTCCAGGAAGGACTGGGTCACTGGCAGCGAGAGCCGGAAATTCGCCTCACGCTCGAACCGCACCACCAGGTCACGGCCCGCACAGTCAAGCAAGTGACCGCCAGCCGTACGGTCGTCCGTCAGGAAGTGCAGGTGATAACCGGGCACCGTCAGCGACTTGACGTAAGGGGGCGAGTAGAAGCCGACGAGCGTGCCGCGGACGTCACGAAGCTGGAATTCAGGCTGGCACGCTGTGGCATCGACGAGCGGAACTCCCTCCGACGTCCGGGCGACGGCCCGGGTTTGCACCCAGTCGAATGTGCCATCAATCCGAAATGCGTAGAAGAGATTGTCCGACGTGCGCAGGCGGTCGAGCCGCTGATGAAGCTCACCGACGTGCCGGCAGTCCCCGATCGCGACGGCGGGCTCAGGGTCAAACTTGGTGATGACCGCGTACGGAGTGTGCACCTCGTCGGCCACCTCGTGCACCGTACCATCGGAACGTACCTGGTAGAACCGTCCATCCACGACGACCATCTCGCCGTCAAGACTGTCGAATGTCCCCAGTCCCAGGTCTCCGTGCTCGCGCAGCGTGGCCACGGTGACCTCGCCGCGAGAAATCCCTTCCACCAGGGCTCCGGTCGTGGAGATCTGGAACAGGGTGCTCTGCGAGACTTGAAGGTAATCCGCCAGCGCGGAGCGGATGATATGCTCCACCGACTCACCCGTGGCCTGGCGGCGTTTCTCGAGGGCTTGCCAGACGGGAAGTGAAACCCGGCATGAGAGCGGAACCAGGGGGGGAACCGGCATCGAGCCAGCAGGCTGCTCGGACATGCAAGGGTTTTCCTACTTATTTCTGGTTCGGCGGCGGCTGGCTGGGCGTCTGCATGGAAGGATCACGCACGCAACGGAAGCCCAGATGCGACATCCCGGAGTCGGTCGCCGTGCCGCGCCGGGCGCTGGGGCGATAGTTCGTGCAGTAGTTGGAGCTGCACAGAAACGAACCCCCGCGCGTGACTGCGCTTCGGCTGAAAGGGCTCGTCCGGGTCATAGCTTCGCGACGGGCCCCCGGGATTGATCGCCGGCCCGGGACTGGCATCGAGCCGATAGGTATCGGGCCGGTACCAGTCGGAGCACCACTCCCAGACGTTGCCGATCATGTCGTGGAGACCATAACCGTTGGGAGGAAACGATTTCACGGGCGCGAGCCGGGGATAGCCGTCGCCATCCTCGTTCCGCTCGGGGAAATGGCCCTGCCAGGTGTTCGCCAGGTACTGGCCCGCGGGCTTGAAGTCATCGCCCCAGGCATAGGGTTTTCCCTCCAGCCCCCCGCGGCTGGCATATTCCCATTCGGCTTCCGTGGGCAGCCGCTTGTGCGCCCAGCGGGCATAGGCGACGGCGTCATCGTACGAGACGTGTACCACTGGGTAACTGTCCTTGCCCGTGCTCGAACTTCCCGGACCGTCCGGCTGGCGCCAGTTTGCGCCGGGGACCCATTTCCACCAGTTGGTGATGTCGTCGAGCGGAACGGGACGATCCGGCGGAGAGAAGACGAGCGAGCCGGGTACAAGCTGCTCATCGGGCGGCCTGGGGGTTCCAGGAGGCACCTGTGTCCTGAGCTGCTCCCAGTCGATGGGCCGCTCTGCCGTGGTCTTGTAGCCTGTGGCATCGACAAACCGGCGGAACTGGGCGTTGGTCACCTCGGTCTGGTCGATCCAGAAGCCAGCAACGCGGACCCGGTGCGCCGGCCGTTCCGCCGGGTTGGCTTGCGGATCGTCGGTCCCCATCTGGAACTCGCCGCCGGGAACCCAGACCATGCCGGGCGGCGCCTCCGTGGGGAGGTTCTCCGGCTCCGCAATGAGGGAGCCGCGTTGGTTGGTTGTGGTCGCTGGCCTGTCCTGAGTGCTGGTCTGGCGTTTCTCGCCCTGCGCCGATCGGGTGGCCAGATACGTGCCGCCGAATGCGGCTGCCGCCAGTAGAAGCATCATTCCATAATCGAGTGCTCTTAGTTTGATCATCATATTCACAGTCAATATCGATATTGAGCGGGCTCAATCCCAGCCGATCTTCCGTTCCAGGTTTTCTTCCTTGAGCCACTGGACCAGGGGCTCGAAGTACGTGACCAGCGGGCGAGCGCTCAGCCCCTGGCCCGTGAAGTCATGGAGGACCGTGTTCCAGTCGCGCGTGGCGCCCAGGTTGAGGATTCCCCGCAGGAAGTCGCCCACCCTGGCGTTGCCGTAGTAATTGCATGCGCGCGGATCCTGCTTGAGGATCTCGCGGGCGATGTGATCGTGAAGCTGGAACTTGATGACCGTGCCGATGGCGTAGTCGTAATACTGGGCCGGGTCGTCGTTGATGTGGGTCTTGGTGGCCGCGTCGCAGAGTGTCTCGGGACGCTCGTCCGGCGCTGCAATCCCCTGAAACCGGCCCACGCGCTGCCACCAGGCCGCGTTCATCCTGGCATCGTCGATCGCGCCCGCGTAGAAGTCTCGCTCGAAGTGGGTCATCGTGCCGGCCGACCAGGGCAGGAACACGACCGAGGCGCCGTCAATTGCCGTGTCGAGCAGGAACGTCGTCGCGGCCGATCTCTCCGCTTCGCGCGTGAGCAGGCCGACCGACTTCAGGTACGGGCGCTGGCCGGCCGCCAGGCCGATCAGATCGCCAACACCCTCGTGAAACGCCCGGTTGGCCCCCGCACGCAGCAGGTACGGCACCTGCGGCCGGGAATAGCTGAGGAAGTAGTAGATGTGCCCGAGCTCATGGTGGGCCGTGGTGAACCAGCGATTGTTGGGCTCGATGGACATCAGGCTGCGCACGTCTTCGCCCAGGTTGATGTGCCAGGCGCTGGCGTGGCTATTCTTCTTGCGGCCGCTTCCGGGGTCTGCCGGGTAAAGGTCGGACTTCGACCAGAACGAGGCAGGAAGCCTGGGGAAGCCGAGCGAGACATAAAATTGCTCGGCCTGCTGGGCGATGTATTCCCTGGCCTTCCCCTTGAAGGAAGCGTCCATGTCCACGCCTTCCACCAGGCCCGGCCAGTCCTGTCCCCAGCGGTTGGGCAGCCAGTGTGCCGGGATCATGCCGGCGGGGACGTCGGCACCGTAGCGCCTGGCCAGCGTGTGCTTGGCCCAGGTGTGCAACTGGCTGTAGAGCGGCTTGACCTCGGCGACCAGCGTCTCGCAGAGGTCGATCATCTGCTGCGAGGTCATGCCGTAATCGGCGACCTGGAGCGCGAAGAAGTCGCCAAACCCGAGGGCCCGGGCCACCTTGTTCCGCAGGTCGCGAAGCCTCAGGATGCCGTCACGGAGCGGTCCGCCAATCGTCTTGGAGACTTTCCAGTAGGCCAGCCGCCTGGCCAGGTCTCTCGACTCCACGAGGACTCGATCAATGTCATTGGCCGAGGGATGTTCGTCGGGTTTCCCTGGCTGCTGGAGGGTGTAGGTGAAGCCGTCCTGGATGGCCGACTGCCTGGCCTCGGCCTCGGTGCGTGCCTTGACCACCTGGGGAATGGTCCCAGGCGCCTCGGCCGCGCGAAGGCGCACTTTTTCCAGTTGGCGCAGTGAAAGCTCGTCGAGATGGGGGTTTCGGCGCAGCTTCTCCACCATCTGGAGCACGCGGGGCGAGCCAACGAACTCGTTGAGCTTCTGCATAGCGGCCACCTGGGCGGCGGTATGCGCCTCGGTCACGTCCGTCGCCGCGGCCCATGCGGCCTCCTGCGCCGTGGTCTCCAGGGGAATCCAGTTCTTCCCGTAGTCGGCCAGAAACGCGTCGGCCTCTTGCTGGTCCGAACCCTCCCTTTGCGCTGCACCGGCCCCTTTGCCTCCCGCCAGGCCCATAAGTCCGCTCGCCGTGGCCGTGCCGGCACGCAAGAACTCGCGACGATTCCGCACCGGCGGTGAGTTTCCCTCGGTCATGCTGCTCGCCTTCTTGCTCGGCCGGGACCAGTCCAGCGCCGCACCGGCCTTATCGCACTTGTTCATTACCGCGGTTGATTTTACGATGAGGCAGAGAAGATGCCCAGGAGAAAGTTCAGGCGCTCGGCACACACCCGGCAAGAGGATGGCACGACGATGAAAAGCGGGCACGGCGGGTGGGCTGGCAAGCTGCTGGCGGCGTTGATGATCTGTCTGATCATCGTGGGTAGCGTGATCGCTCAGGCACCACCGGCACCACGGCGCGGCCGCCTGCGCAACCAGGGAGGTGCACCGCTCAAGAAGGTGCGGCCCGACGCGGGCGACCCCCTCATCAAGGCAATTGGCGCGGACGCCAAGGGAAAGGCCAAGGCGGCTGTCCCGGCGAGCTACCACTATACCTTCCGGCTGCATGCATTCGACGGCAACCCACTGGCCGCGTCGTACTATCCCTCACGGCTGGGCGGCAACGCGCCGGTGGTCATGCTCATTCACGAGGCGAACCGGTCGCGCAAGGACTTCGAGGAGCAGGTGGAGGGGCTCAAGGGACTGGGGCTGGCCGAGCACTTGCAGGATGAAGGCTACGCCGTCCTCAGCATCGATCTCCGCGGCCAGGGGCAGAATCCGCGGCGAATGCTCAACTCGAGCGATCGGATCCTGCTGGTCCGGGACCTGCAAGCGGCTTACATCTTTTTGCTCGACCGCCACAACAGGGGAGATTTCAACGTCTCCAAGCTGGGCGTGATCGCGGTGGGCGAGGGCGCCAACCTTGCCGCGGCCTGGGCCTATCAGCCGGGGGCGTCGGTCTCGACCGAGGGCCGGCCCGGCGACCTGAATGCGCTGGTGTTGCTTTCCCCCTTTCCGGAAGGCGCCGGCTACGTGCTGTCACAGGTCATTCCGTCGCTGGCCTCGCGGATTCCGCTCGCGCTCCTGGCCGGTGCCAGGGACAACGCTTCCAAGGACGCTGTGGAAGCCTCAAAGCGGCCCGTGGAGCGGGGGCGTATGAACAAGGTCGAGCTCTTTCCCTCCTCGCTCCACGGCTACAAACTGATGCGGCTCGAGCCCAAGGTCGTGCCCGCCATCGTGAAATTCCTCGAGCCGGCCATCAAGCTGCGGCCCATCGAGTGGGAACCTCGCTACAACCTGACACCCGTCTCCGTCTCCGATATCCAGACCGTCGCGCACACCCGAAGCCCGGACAGGCCCGCCGCCAAGAAAGAACAACCCAAGGCCGCCGAAGCACCCAAGGCCAAGGCGGATCAACCGGCCGAGAAGCCCAAGGGTGCCGAGGAGAACAAGCCCGAATGACTCGGGCTACCGAAATGGCAACACCCCAGAATTGCGAGGAACCCTCTTCCCGTCGCGCTGCGGGCGCGTATGATGTCCTGTGTGCGACAAATGTCATAGGCGGTCCGCCGGGGGAGAGTTTTCAATGACGTTCCTCTCGGAAGATCCCTGGTACCTGGCTGGTTCGCTGGCCCTGGTCGGCCTGGCTTTCTTGATGGCGCTGAAGGTCACGCAGCAGGGAAAGTACCTGTTCTCGTCACTGGTGTTTCTGGGGCTTGCCTTCACGGTTGTGGTCATCGAGCGGGTCTGGGTGACTGACAACGAGCGGATCGAGAATGTGGTCTACGAGTTGAGGCGGGCGGTACTGGCGGCCGATCCCGAGGGCGTTCTTGCTCAACTGACTCCCGATGTGGAGTATGTCCAGGATGGTATCGCACTGCCGGGTGAGGCCACTCGCGAGCTGATCCAGGACAATCTGTCTCATGCCACATTCGATTTTGTTCACATTCAGGACTTGCAGATCAGCGCGGGGCGGCAAACGCGCCGGGGAAAGGCCGAATTCCGGATCTATGCCAAGGGAAAACTCCACAGGTCGGAGGCGTCGTATCCCATGGGAACCGCCAATTCCACGTGGTCGCTGGGGTTCCAGGAAACCGAGCCGGGAGTCTGGAAGGTGAACCGGATCACGCCGGTTTCCATGCGCGAGGGTGCCGTGCTGATTCCCCGATCACGCGCATTTTCCGGGTCCGAGGAACGCCGTCGGCGCGAGCGCCGGATCCCCGATTCCGCAGCGCCGACCGAGTCGACGAACGGCCCGCCAGACGCATCGCGAGGACCGGGATCTCGCCCTTGACCTGGCAGCCGCCCCGGTGATGCGGATTCAAACCACGGCCAGCGAAGCCTGGGGCGAGCCTCCTGAATGGATCATCATCGCCCCAGCGGCTGGTTCTTGAGGTCCTCGTACTCGAGGATCACCAGCTTGTGCTCTTTCTCGTCGTAGCCGTACTTCTGGTAGTAGGGAAGCTGCGGTAAGGCGATGTTGTTGGCCTTGATGATCTCGCTCATGAACTCATCGTAGTTCTTGGGGTAGCGGTCATTGGTGGCGTGATAGAGATCAAGCGCGTGCTGAATCTCCAGAATCGAGGTTTGGCCGATCATCGTGACATAGGCGTTTCCCTGGAGCGTGATCGGGTCTTTCGCGGTGATCTTGGTGCTGGCGACCCTGGCGCCTTCCTTGCTGACTTCGGTACCCGCGTTTCGAACGTCCTGCGTGCGCTTCCCCACGATGAACTCCGGCTTGGGAGGAGCCGGCTTGCTCGACTTCACCTGGCCACCTGGCGCACCGCCAACGTTGCGCTCCTCCTCGCAGCCGGTGGTGAGGGCCAGGCCACTCAGGATCAGCAGCACCGATAGGCTTGGAAGACTTGGAAGACCGTGAACCGCACCGGCTCGTTGCAGTCTGAAATGCATGGTATCTCTCCCCTGGAGCTCGAAGAGCGTGGCAATGATGATTCAATGCACTTCAGAGTCTCGGCGGCCTCAGTCGCTCCACTTCCATCGGCTGACCTCGCCGAGCAGATCGTGGCGGGTGAGGTCGAAGTGCAAGGGAGTGATCGTGATGTAGCCCTCGCAGAGGCTGGAAACATCCGTCTCCGGTCCGCGCATGTGGCTGGGAGGATTGTAAGTCAACCAGTAATAGGTGCGGCCGCGCGGGTCCTGCCTGCGCTCGAAGCCTTCGCCGTAACGGCCCAGCCCCATCGGGACGATGCGGATTCCCTTCGGCTCGCCCCGAGAGTGCGCCGGTAGGTTCACATTGAAGAGCGAGCCATTGGGAGGCTTGTGGGCCAGGATCTTCTCGATCACGCGCACCGCCTGCTTGGCGGCGTACGGGAAGTCGAAATGCTCGGAGAGCTCGAGCGAGACGGCAATGCTCGTGATCTTGAAGAACGAACCCTCGATCGCGGCCGCAACCGTTCCTGAGTACAGGACGTTGATACCGGCGTTCGAGCCGGAGTTGATTCCCGAGACGATCAGGTCGGGAGGCCGGGCCATCAGCTCGCAGATCGCCAGCTTGACGCTGTCCGCCGGTGAGCCTTCAACCATCCACCCCAGAGTGGAACCATCCTCTTCATCAATCTGCTTGATGACCAGGGGAGTGAGCAGGGTGATCGTATGTGCGACTCCGCTTTGCTCGATGCAGGCGCCACCACCGTGACGTCCCCGAGAGTCATGAGTTCCTTCCTCAGGGCGCAAGCCGGGAGCAAACACACCATCGTCATTCGTCAGAAGAATATGCATTGCAGCAATTTAGATTAGGGGTAAGCGCATTGGCCGGATCCCGATCGAAGCAGCGGTCATCTCAGGCGATCGTAACGGCCAGGACTGATCACCGTCAACCGGAACCAGAGACAGCCCCTTGAGCCGGCTCGGTGTCGGCATCACTTCGCCTGGCGTTTCGAGCAGGGATCGGGCATGATCGGATCGGGCCGGAGACAGTCTGTCATGTAATGCACGGATGCTCATGCATCGAGGAGATCCACACGACGATGGAGCGACGCAAATTCCTCAGGATCGCCGGAGCGACCGCACTGGCATCGGCAACAGCCGCAGGCGCTTACCCGTTCCTCGAGGCCAGATGGTGCCGGCTGGTGCGGCGGACGATCGCCTTGCCGAACCTGCCCTCCTCGTTACGCGGCATGAGGGTGCTACACCTCTCGGACATTCACCACGGCCCGTTCGTGCCCCTGGGGTATATCAGGGACATCGTGAACGCCGCCAACTCACTCGATGCCGATCTCGTGCTACTTTCGGGTGACTATGTTGCACACCACCGCCGGTACATCGAGCCAGGAATCGAGGCCCTGAGTAAGCTCAAGGCGCGGCTCGGGCGGTTGGCCGTGCTGGGCAACCATGACCACTGGGAAAGCGCCCCGATCTCGCGGCAAGCGCTGGCCGGGGCGGGATTCTCGCTGACCGACAACACGGGTTTCTGGTTCGAGCATCGTGCAGGCCGCCTGCGTATCTGCGGAGTGGGCGACCTCTGGACGGACAGCCAGGATCCCCGTGCCGCGCTGGCTGACGCCACGGACCGAGATGCGGTCATCATGCTCTCACACAATCCAGACTATGCCGAGGTGCTCCACGATGAGCGTGTCGGCCTGATGCTGAGCGGGCACACTCACGGGGGCCAGGTGGTCGTTCCTGGATTCGGCGCCCCGGTCGTGCCCTCGCGCTACGGGCAGAAGTATCTCCACGGCCTGGTACAAGCCCCGAGCTTCCAGGTGTTCGTCTCGCGAGGCGTTGGCACCGTGGGTCCGCCCGTCCGGTTCCTGTGCCGCCCCGAGATTGTTCAGATCACCCTGGTTTGATCGACCCCGCGCGATTCAGCGCCGGCCGCCGTCCCTGGACGACTGAGCGGGATCGAGGACACCGCTGTCATGAAGCCAGTCGGCCAGGCGCTCGGGCCATTTCCGGACCGACTCCAGCCTTGAGCGGTTGCCCATGTTGAAGCCATGGCCGCCTCGGGCGAGGAGATGTGCCTCGACGGGAACACCGGCAGCGCGATACTTCGGGACAAGGCCGGTGATCACACGTGAAGCGCCCCGGTCATCATTGGCCACCAGCATGAAAGCGGGCGGCGCATCGGCAGGAATGACCTCGGGGATTCCAAGTGGGCCCGGATAGATGAGCACCTCGAAGTCCGGGCGGCTGCTCTGGCGGTCGATCGGGTCGGGAGCGTTTGGGTCCCCCTTGCCCGGAGTGTATGTCACCATCGACGCCACCTCGCCACCGGCTGAGAATCCCATAATGCCCACGCGGTGTGGATCGACGCCCCACTCGCCGGCGCGGCTGCGGACCAGTCGCATGGCGCGCTGGCCGTCTTGCAGGGCGTGTTTCTCGATGGAGTAGGGCGAGTTCGGCTCGCGGCCGAGACGGTACTTGAGCACGAACGCCGCCACGCCCAGTTGATTCAGGTAGCGGGCCGGCTCGTCACCCTCGGCCTTGAACACCAGCAGCCGGTGCCCGCCGCCCGGGCAAATCACCATCGCGGCGCCGCTGGCTTTCTCCCTGGGAGGCAAATAAACCGTCAGCGATGGGTTGTGGATATTGGCAATCCAGTAATCCTTGGCCGTAGGTCGGTCGTCCTTACGGCTCTCGAATCCCGGAGCGCCCCCGGGCCAGAGCGGAACCTCCGCCGGTTCCCCGCCCTGGAGCGCTGGAAGCGGGCAGAAAAGAGCGACGATGAAGCACGGGCGAATTGACATCATCTCACATCCAGAGGTCAATCTAGTTGAGATAAACAACCACTGCCAACTGCCCTTAGATATTCTCCAGCGGCTTCGTCGAGTCGCCGAAGCGGCTCAGGTCGCGCACACCCAGGCGGTCGGCCATACCCAGGAACAGGTTCGTCATCGGCTGCGAGCCGTGCTTGATGAAGCGGCCTGGCTGGAGCGTCCCGCCGCCTCCGCCGGCCAGCACAACGGGCAGGTTGACATGGGTGTGGCGGTTGCCGTCGGCGTTGCCGCTGCCGTAGACGATCATCGCGTTTTGCAGCAGGCTTTGGCCGTCAAGGTCCCTGGTGGCTTGCAGCTTGTCGAGGAACCGGGCGAACTGCTTGGCGTACCAGAGGTCGATCTCCGCGACCTTCTCGACCCACTCGGGCCGGTTCTGGTGATGCGTCAGGTCGTGGTGGCCCTCGAAGATGCCGATATGGTCGAAGGACCGGTTGCTGCCATCGTGGGCCAGCAGGAAGGTGGCGATCCGGGTCGAATCGGTCTGGAACGCCAGCACCAGCATGTCGAACATGAGCTGGATGTAATCACCATATTCGGGGGGAACGCCAGCCGGCGTCTCCCTGTCGGGATCCGGCACCTCGCCGAACCGCTCCTCCCGCTCGATCCGCGTTTCCACTTCGCGGACGCTGGTCAGGTACTGGTCCAGCTTCTGCCGGTCGGGAGAGTCCAGCCGCTTCTGCATCGACCGCGCATCGTCGAGGACCAGGTCGAGGATCGACCGCTGCTCGACTCTCCGCTGTTTCAGATGGGCGCGGCGCTCGCCGTGCGAACCGGTGCCAAAAAGCCGTTCGAAGACGAGCCGGGGGTTGGACTCGGGCGGTACCGGCGTGGTTGGCGAGCTCCAGGACAGGTTGTACTGGTACGCGCACGAGTAGCCGGAATCGCAGGCCCCGCTCTTGCGGGCCGTCTCGCAGGCGAGCTCGAGAGACGGAAACCGGGTGAGATGGCCGAACCTGTGAGCCAGAACCTGATCGAAGGAGATCCCCGCCCGCAGATCGGTGGCGCTCTTCTTGAGACGGACCCCGGTGAGGAAGGTGCCATTGCCCCGCGCATGATCGCCGGGACCGTCCGGACCGCCCTCCGCCGTGTGGTGGTTCAGGCCGCCGAGCACCTGTAACAGCCCACGACTGCTTTCCAGCGGCTGGAGCGTGCGGCTGAGCTCCGGCTTCGACCCTTCCTGTTTGGGCCACCACGAGGCCGGGATCGCCCCGTTCGGGAAATAGACGAAGGCCGTCCGCAACGGTGCGCCGGTTGCCGTGACGGCCAGGCGCTGCTCCGGGGAAGCCCCGGCCGCAAGCAAGCTGGCCGGCCGCAATGATTCCAGAGCCGGCAGCGCGATCCAGGCACCGAGCCCGCGCAGCACCTGGCGACGATTCCAACCCGCGCGACCATGAGCGATGCTCACGTGATTCTGCTCAACCTCTGGCGTCATGGTTTGGCCCCGTGTCGGTTTCTGGCTTGGTGCCTACTGTCGTTCGCGGAACCGGCTTGCCGGAAAGGTCGGCATCGAGCCGGCGGCGTCTCTGAAATGGTATCGACTCCACGATGCCCTCAAGAAGAGCCGAGGGACGCCCGCCGGCGGCTTCGATCCGCTCCACCAGCCTGTCGACGGCCTCCACGTCACCGCACTCCAGGCCGCGGCCCAGGGCGTACGTGAGCATTTTCTCGCTCAGGCAGCGATAGAAGTCACGGCGATAGCGATCCACCAGGATCCGCTTCAGTTCGCCCACGCCGCTGAAGGTCTCGCCCGTGACGAGCTTGCCGGAGGCGTCAATCGGCTGGCCGCTGTCCTTCTCGCGCCAGCGCCCCAGGGCATTGTAGTTCTCGAGTGCCAGCCCGAGGGGATCCATCCGGTTGTGGCAGGCCGCGCAGGAGGCCGTGGCGCGGTGCACGGCCAGCGATTCCCGGAGCGTGGGGTTCCGCCCGGCGATCTTCTTGCTGGCGGCTTCCAGGGGCGGTATGTCCGGCGGGGGCGGGGGCGGCGGAACTCCCAGCACATTCTCAAGAATGTACAGGCCGCGCTTCACGGGGGATGTGCGGTCCGGGTTCGAGGTCACGATGAGCATGGTCGCCTGCGTCAAGAGTCCGCCGCGCCCCGTTTCAGGCGCCAGCTTCACCAGCCGCATCGCGTCACCGGTCACCCCGGAGATCCCATAGTGCTTCGCCAGCCGCTCATTGAGGAACGTGTAGTCGCTGTCAAGCAGCTCCAGCGCGCTGCGGTCCTGGCGGACGATGTGCTCGAAGAGCATCTCGGTCTCTTGCCGGATCGCCTGGCGCAGATCTCCCGACAGCTCGAACTCGCGGAACCGGCGAAACGACCGGAAAAAGGTGGTGCGTACTTCCTTGAGCTCGTCTTTCTCCTTCGCCGAGAGACTCTCGAGTGGCTTGCGGTTGAGCTCGCGGAAGCGGGCCCGCAGCCGCTCGGCCGCCGGATCACGGGGCGCGTCGTGAGCCAGCACGGCCGCGGCGTTGATCAGCACCGTGTCGACATCGCGGGTCTGGAGCCACTGGCCGACGAAGTGACGGAAGAACTCGCCGGAACGCGGATCGGCGAGCAGCCGGTGGAGCTGTGCGGGCAAGCTGGCCCGCAGCTTGTGTTCCGCGGCGAGACGGAAGAGCTCGCTGTCGGGCATCGTCGACCAGAGGAAATACGACAGCCGGGTGGCCAGCGCGTACTCGTCGATGAGCGGATACCGGTCCGCCGAGCTCGGTTCGATCGCCTCCTCCCGGAAGACGAAGCGGGGCGAGGCCAGGACCACCATCATGGCCCGGGCGATACCCGATTCAAACGTCTGCCCGGGGTCGGTACTGGCGGCCTGGGCCACCGTTACCAGCCGATCGAGCGTGGCTTCATCGACCGGACGGCGAAACGCCCTGGCGGCGAAGGGCTTGAGGATTTCGCGGGCATAGCGGCGCTGCGAGGCAGGGTCGGTGGGTACATCCCGGGGGAAGAACTGTCGGTAGCTGGCGGGCTGTGCCCAGTATTGCTCCTCGAATGGGCCGCGGACCGTCACCGAGTTGAGCCGCACCGACAGCGAGCGAACTTGCTTCTCGCCGGGCGTCAGCGGCACGAGCTCAAGAGCAAGCGCGTGCGGGCCGGCCGGCCAGTTCTGCTCTAGCTCGTCGCGGTAGGTCTTATTGTCCTGCCGGCTCAGCTCGCGCCGTAGCCGCTCGACTCCGTCCACCTTGAAGATGATCCGGCACCGGTTGTAATCGAAGACGCCGTCGACGAAGCGCTCCGTGGCCGTCAGATCGAGGATGAGGCGGTAGCGTCCCGAGTGCTCCGCCTGAAACGTGCGCGCGGCAGTTGCCTCCTTGTAATAGGACAGGGAGAGAGCGGATGGGTTCTTCCTCGGAGGCGCGGGACCTTTGCCCGTGCCGGAATGATGGAACGAGTCGCCCGGCAGGACCTTGTCCACCACGGCCTTGGGCGCCATGGGCACAACCTTGGTGATGACGCTGTTGGCCGCGGCGATGTATTTCTCCAGGAGCAGGGGAGACATGGTCAGGACATCGCCGATGTTGTCGAACCCGTGGCCCGCATCATCGGGCGGGAATTCGGCGTTTGTATCGTAGACCACGCCGAGCAGGTCGCGAATCGTGTTGCGGTATTCGATCCGGTTGAGCCTGCGGACCGTGACGCGGCCCGGGTCGAGGTCGCCCGGGTCGATGCCGAACGCCTGGAACTTGATCCAGTCTTCCAGCGCACGCTGGCTCTTGCCGTCAAGGCGCGGCTGGCTGACCGGCGGCATGATGCCGGCACGCACGTTCTTGAGCACGCCCCACCAGAGGTCGCGATTGGCCAGGCGACTGGCATCGGCCTCCATGCCTTCGAAGCTCAGTCTTCCTTTTTTCTGGATATCGTCATGGCACGACAGGCAATGCTCGTCCAGAACGGGCTGGACCCGATCGAGGAATGATTCCGCATTCGGCGCCTCTGCCAGGCCGGTGGCACAGCCCACCAGGAGAATGGCCAGCGCTAGCAGGTGCACAGCCGGCTGACGTCGTGCGGGCCTCGGGCGCGCGCCCTTCCCGGGTTGAGTCATCCGGCTGGCCATCGCAAAGGTCGGTTGGCTGCTCAAGGGGAACCACCGGGCCGAGGGCCAAATTGTGTCCGTACCGCCACGGGAATGAAATCGATTTTACGGGACCGCGGGCAGGTTCGCGAAGCCGAAACTCGCCCGAACAGGCGAGAATCGTCAGAGCCGCGGCTCTACCAGGCGGGAAGGAAGGCGTGCCACAAGAGATAAGAAGCGTCAAAGATGCCGGCAGCGTCCGTGAAATCTTCGGTAACTTGCCTGCGCGGTCCGCCCAGCAGAAGTGGCTCTGACGGTAGCCCCAGCGCACGGCAGTTTGCTTCAGAGAATCGATCGTCCCGGCGTCGATGTTTCCATCAATCACCATGCAAGCGATACATGCTTGTGACAATCTGGATGGATTGCTTACAGTCGGAAGGCTCACGCCCGTTGCCGCGCAGGCCGATACCCCTGCCTTTCCTCGAAGACGCTTTGGTTGAGTCGAGGCCAGCCTCTGGTCGGCAACGTACGTTCCGTCCGCAGCAAACGACGTCGAAGTTTCACGAATCGAACGATCGGAGAAGAATCATGCGCTCGCGCTACTGTGCCGTGGTCTGGCTCCTGGGGATTGCCCTGTTCACATGGACCCTGCAAGCGGGAAGTCCTGCACAAGCTGGTGGTCTGAAGATCACAGGCGGGGGAATCAAGACACTCGGCGATCCGTTTTACGAATACATCGTTGAGGTCTCTCTCTTGCCTGGTTTCGAGTTCGAGACGGGCGACTCGTTCACACTCTACAAATTGCCGGGAGTCAACCAGAGCTCATTCTACAATGCACCGATCGCCGGTAACCCGGTTGGCCCCTGGGCGGGCAGTCCGAATAATAGCGGGGACATCGAGTTCGCTCTTGCCACGCCTTTCAACTCGCCACCATTCGCCAACCCAGGACCGGGCAATAAATTCACGGGCCAGTTCACGGTGCTGACCGCGATGTCCTTGCCGACGCTGCCCCCGCACTATTCGCTGACGGTGGACTGGACCGCGAAGATCCACGATATCAACGGCAACCCCGTGAACGAGTCGGGATCGTTCGTGCTGACGGTGATTCCCGAACCGACATCGATCATCCTGCTCGGGCTCGGCTGCGGCCTGCCGATCGCCTATCACTTGCGGCGAAAACGGTCCGGTCGGGCATGATGAGGCCCAGACCCATCCCGATCACCGTCTCTCCGCACGTCCAACGTCAACCAAGCTGCCCAGCATCGTCTGGAACTCGGGGCGATCGCGGAGTTCCTTGAATACGGGGTCGCCGCCGATCACGCTGGCCAGCGCGGAATTGGCGTCGACGGCCTCGCGCAGCAGCACGACGGTGCGCCCCAGCAACCTTCTGCCCAGCTCTTCCCTGCGCGGTGGTGAGCTTCAAGTCTGCCTGAAGCTGGCTGGCGCAGCGGGCCAGCAACCTGGCCGCGCTCAGGCATCCCTCACTGGGGTCCGGGGTCGTCCTGGCAAGGTCGACTGCGGCCTGGTGTACGGCGTCATAGTCGCGAAGAGGCAGGCAAACCTCAGCGAGTGCTTTCAGATGGCTTGCAAGCGTGGCGCGATGGAGAGGGGATCGTCCGTCGGTCAGCTTGACAGCCTCTTTCTGGCTGGCCACCGCCTTCGCCAGGGCGGTCCTGGCCTCTGCCGGTTGGTTCATCTGGACCAGCAGCTTGCTCATTTGCTCGTTGATATACCCCAGGTAGAAGCGGTCTTCCACGACACCCGGACGTTCCGCCACGAGGTGGTCCAGGCCCTCGACGGCTTGCTGGAACTCGCTCCAGGCTTCGTCGTTGCGGCCCCGGTCGCGGAGTGCCTCACCCAGATTGTTATGGGCAATCGCCAGGTATTGCCGGTCCTTGTGGGCCGGATTCTTGCCGGAGGCAAGCTCTCGGGCCAGGTGCACGGAGGAGCGGAGGGGTCCCTCGGCGTCCAGACGATGGGCCTCGTGGCGGAAGACACCCTGGTTGCTCAGGGTCATGGCTTTCTCACGACGGCATTCCAGCGGCCATTCCTTGATCTTCTGCACGCTCAACGCGGCGAGCGCTTGCTGGTAGTCGCGCTCGGCCTGATCGTTGTGACCGGCCTTGGCCATCTGTTCTCCGTGCTTGTTCAGGCACCGGGCCAGGTCAAGCTGGTACAGCACGTTTGCGGGAAATTCCGCCGTCAGCTTCTCGAGGATGGAGACCCCCTCGCCGTACGCTGCATCAGCACCGGGGTGCCCCAGTTGCTCCAGCGCGTCTCCCCGCCAGCGCAGGATCAGTGCCAGGCTGCGCCGGCAGCGGGGTGTGCGGGGAAGCTTCTGGACCAGCGAGCGCTCGATCGTCTCGCCCTTTGCGAGTGACTCCAGAGCCTCTTCGGCACGGCCCCGTTTCAGCAGCAGATAGCCGAGGTTGTGGTAGCAGTTGCCCAGGTCGAAGTCGATCTCCCGATCCTCGGGCATCTGCTTCGCCAGACCGGAGTCCAGCGTGATGCTGCGCCTGAGGATGGGCTCGGCCTCCGCGAAGCGGTCCTGCTCGGCCAGAACGCCGCCCAGGTTCGAGCACGCACCCGCTAGCAGGCGCTGGAACTCAGGACGACCTGGAAAATCTTGAGTCATTCGCTCGGCCTCGCCGAGCATGCGTCTCCAGCGCGACTCGCAATCGCCCAGGCGGCCGGTTTCATATTCCAGGTTTCCCAGGCCGTTGCAGGCGTGAACCAGCGCTTCGCGATAACGCGGCACGGTCGGATACTCGGTGACCAGGCGGTCGAGCAGGCCGTAAGAGCGGCGGTGGGCGCGCTCGTTGAGCTCGCTGTCTCCCAGGTCGCGGGCGATGCGGCCCAGGATATCGTTGGCCTGTGCCAGATCATTCCGCGCTTCCGGAGCTTCAGGATCGGCGGTCTGCACATGCTCGAGCAGGTCGCAGGCGCGCAGGGCGAGCGGCCTGGCCGCCAGCAGGTCGCCCTTTCGGCGCCGCAGTTCGGCCTGGCCGCGCACGGTCCGAGCCAGCAGCCAGCGGTCCGCGCTGGTGGCTGCCGGGCTCGCCAGGAGGGCTTCCTGCTGTGTTTCCGCCTCGCCAAGGAAGTTCTCCGCTTCATCGATCAGGTTCAGCCGGAAGAGCAGATCACCCTGGCGCGCCAGCGTGACGCCCAGAGCGCGGCGCGGCCGGGAATCGACGTTGCTTTGAGCCGCCAGTGGACGTAGCAGAAACAGGGCTCGGGAGAACAGGCGCTGGGCCTCGTCATACCGGCCCAGCTTGCGCTGGATCTCCCCCATCCGCTGATAGGCCATCCCGTGCTCCAGAACCACCGCGGGAGTGCTGGCCCAGCGGCTGGTGAACGTCTCGTAGTAATCGAGCGTCTTCTGAAGGAACTGTTGTTGCAGCGGGTCGAGCCGATCCTCGAGCCAGTTTTCGGCAACCTTTGTGTACATATCATCAACAGCCTGGCGTGCGAGCCTCGGCCTGGGTCTGCGCCTCGTTGCGCTCACGCGCAATCAGCACGGTGCTGATCGACAGTGCCGCGGTGGTCGCCAGCAGCAAGCAGGCCGCGGTGACGACCGCGGTCCGGTGCTTGCGCGCACCACCGGGCCGCATGGCGGGTCCAGGGCTCCGGGTACGCCAGCACGGGTTCGTCGGCGAGGTAGCGTTGGATCTCCTGCGCCAGGTCGCCCGCCGAGGGGTACCGCTGCTCGGGGGTCTTGGACAGGGCCTTGAGACAAACGGCCTCCAGCGCGGCAGCGACGCCGGGGTTGAGCTGACGGGGCGGGCGGGGCGGCTCACGCCGCACCTTCTGAAGGAGCTCACTGGTCGTCCTGGCTTGAAATGGAGGCTGGCCGGTGAGGATCTCGTAGAGAATGGCCCCCAGTCCGTAGACGTCCGTGCGGGCATCGGTCTGATGCTGTCTTCCCTCAGCTTGTTCCGGGGCCATGTAGGCAGGAGTGCCCAGCACCTGCCCTTCCGCGGTTCGCTCCAGGAGCACGTCCCGCGGCGAGGGCGCGCAGTTCTGGCGCTCTGCCGGCGTCTCCCTTTCCACAGCCAGCGTTTCCGCGGAGTCAGAAGTGAATGCGGCGGTGGTGGCGTCAACCGCGCAGGAATTGGGGACGTGTGGATCCGTGGAGGGCCTGGATCGTCCTGTGCCGGGGGCCGCATCGATTCGCCTGGCCAGGCCCCAGTCCAGCACGATGACCTCACCAAATTCTCCCAGCACGATGTTCTGACCCTTGAGGTCGCGATGGATGAAGCCGCGCGAGTGGGCATAGGCCACGGCATGGCATACGCCGACAAACGCGCCCAGCAGTTTGACGAGGCCAACCGGGTCAGCCTTGCCGGCGATGCGGGCTTTGTGGTAGCTGCGGGTCACCTGGCCCAGCGTTCCCCCCTTCACGAACCTCATCGTGTAGTACGGCAAGTGGCCTTCGCCCACCTCGTAAACCGGCACGATGCCTGGATGCTCGAGCTTCGCGGTGACGCGCGCCTCGGCCACGAACCGCGAGCAGACTGCCGCGATGCCCGCCTGCTCAGGATGGAGCTCTTTCAGCGCGATCTCACGACCCAGGCTCGGGTCGTGTGCGAGCCAGACCTGCCCCATGCCCCCCTTGGCGTAGAGATGCGTACGCGTGTAGCGCTCTCGACTCTCGCCCTCTTCCGGGTTGAGTGAGCCGATCCGGACCGGACCGGGCGGCTGGTTAGCCAGCGTGAGCCTTGCTTCCAGCTCGGGGCGCATCAGCCCGGCATTCCGCAGCGCGTCCAGGCATCGGCCGTCGACCATCGCCGCCAGGGTCTGCTCAGGATCGCCATGGTGGGCCTGGATCGCTTGCTCCAGGAGCTTCTCAAGGTCTTGCTTCTGTTCGACGGTCAGGCATCCTTGCTCCACGAGCTTGTCTGCGACCGGAAGTGATGTTGCGGTTGAATCCGGAGCAATCGTCTGTGCCAGCCGGTCCGCGTCGATGACCCCCTGCTGAAAGGCAAGCACTCCAAAGAGGAGATTCCGGTCGGTATTCATGGATACCCCTGAGATCCGCGCAAATTCCAGGTGATAGACAGGCGGGCAACGCACCGGCCCCTGAGACTTGCCATGGCGCACCATTGACGGCGCGGGCGATCCACGCTCACAGCCTAATGAATTCCAGACCGCGGGAGAAGTCCGGGCATCTCCCCGGCAGAGCGCGAGAGCCCGTCAAGGAGATTGCACGGGGCGGCCCGCCGTGCGGTACGTACTGGCCATGTCCACAGTCAGGACAAGAAGCGCAGCCGCCGTGGCCAGCGCGGAGAGCACGCCGCCAGTCCAGATTGCGGCTGGTTGATAGGCCAGCGTGACATGGCTCGGCCCGGTACCGGTCACGGGGATGCACTGAAGACCCCCATTGACCTTCAGGACCGGACGAGCCGTCTTCCCGTCGATCCGGTAGAGCCATCCCGGGTCGAACGTCCTGCGGAGGATCAGGTAACACGTGCCGTCGTGCTCGACATCCATCGTCCGGGCATCGACCACTTTCACCTCGGCCCGGCTGGCTGACCGACCCAGCTCAACGGGTACGGCACGCGGCATGAGCTGCCCGGTCACGAAGTCAGCCAGTACGTGCCGGCTCTTGACTTCAGGCGGGCCGTCTCCATGAACGAACCACGCCTCGCCAGGCTGATCATGCTGCGAGAGCGTGGCGAACAGGGGCTCCCACCCGCCAACCTCGAACGCGCGCAGGGCCACCCAGGCAAAAGGAAGGGGCGGTGGATAATGCACCTGCTTCCACCGACCCTCCGCAGCTTGCCCCGTGGATCGCGGGAAGAGCCGGGCCAGAGCAGGGTCGGACACTTCCGCTCCAGGCGGCAGGCCTGCGACGTCATCGGGCTCGGCCCAGATGCCGTCGGTGATGCCCAGCCGGTTTTGCCAGCGGCGGTCCTCCGCTCGCAGGCGGCCTGGAGGTAAGAGGGCGGATTCCAGCAAAAATCCCGGCGGTGGCGGTGCAATCCCCAGCGCTGGAACCGCCGCAGAGCGGCCCGCGAGCACGGGAAGGTTCTGGAGCCGGCCGGCAACCAGCCCTGTGGCAGCATCGCTGCCAAGCTGCCGGAGCACGGGGCTTGTGTCGGGAAGGCCGATCGACCAGCCCCAGGCGACAGGACCCAGGTAAAACAGGCCACCCAGCTCGATGGCAAGAACAAGCAGCGGCGCCCAGGGCCCCACCAGCTTGACTCTCCAGCAGATGACGGCCGCAAGGCTCAGCCCCCAGAACAATGCCGCCGTACCAAGCCTGAGCGGCAGCGTGCCTGCTTCCATTCCGGTCCGGAACAGGGGATCACGAACGAGGGACAGGGACCAGATCCAGGCACTGACCCCGATCAGCACCGCCACGGCCAGACCGCCCCAGAACCGCATGGGCGAGAGCGACCGGTCCAGGCCGCGCCCCGCCAGCAGGGCCAGTCCCAGGCTGGAGAGCAGCGTGTACCGCGCCGGGCGCGGAACCACCCTACAACCGGCAGCAGTAACAGCAACCTGTAGCCAGCGGGCCACCAGCCCGGCATTGTGGCCAGCAAGAAGCCCAGAAGTGCAATCCACTTCCAGGGTGCAAGCCGCGCATCGCAGCGGAGGGCCAACCAGCCTGGGCAGCTCAGGAGCAGGGCGGCCGTTCCCCCATAGGCACAGGCTTCACCCGGGCTCGTCACCAGGTTTGCCCAGTAGGGATTGCCGGCTCCCGAATGTGGTGGAACGAGAAACGTCCAGGGCAACGCCCACTGCGCCCAGTGCACCAGCGGAAAGCCGTAGTTCGTGAGGAACTCCTGGGGCCTGGAAAACGCAGTGAGCCGGGTAAGCTGCCAGGTGAGACCAAGCTGGACCCCGGCAATGGCCGCTCCCCAGGACAGTCCGGCCGCCAGCATGGGAATTCTGGCTGCGGGAAGGCGGCCACTGACCACCAGCCAGCCGCCTGTCAGAAGCACCAGAGCTGCTGTCCACATCTGCACCTGGAAATGGCCGATCGTGAGCTGCATGCCCCACCCCAGAGCTGTCAGGGCAAGCCAGCGATATCGCCCCGTCCGGATGTAGCGATCGCCGAGCCAGAGACACAGCGGCAGGTAGGGCATCAGGGTGTAAAGGGGCTCATGGGCCGCGTGGACTGCCTGGAACCCGCAGAGCGAGAATCCTACCGCGGCCAGCGCGCATCCCCAGGGCGCCAGTCCGAGCCCTTGCGCGTAGGCAAAGGTCGCCGCGGTGAGTGCGAGATAATGCACATAGGCACTCAGGCGGTACGCAGCGTGGAGTTCGAGCAGTCGGTAGAAGATCCAGTTCGGGGGGTAAAAGGCAGCGACGTGGCTTTCTGCCGCGAGTGGAACGCCCGTTCCGAAGTGATCACTCCAGATCGGCAGTCTTCCCTGGCGAAGCGCTGCGCCAGCTCGAACTTGATGGGCCGATACATGAGGTCGGGATCGCCACCGACCGGTTCAATGCCGACCAGGAGCGGGGAGAGCAGCAGACCGACAATCAGCAGTGCGACCGGGAAAGGACCCGGTACGATGCTCCGGCGAGCAACCATGAGCCATGGTCCAGGCGAGTGGCGCGTTCCATCGAGCGCGGAAGTGCGCCATTCCGTGATACTCTGCCCCTGCACCCCACCGCAAGGGACCGCCCTGGCCGCTCAAGGGTTCTCCTGCGTCGTCGAGCCAAGCACTGGTTCAAGGCTCACATCGTCAATCCACATCTCTCCGACATTGGTTTCCTGGACGATCCGGAAATCCAGGGCCATGGTCGTGGCCTCCGGGTCGGCATGGACGATTCGCTCCACCTTGGTCCAGCGGCCCACGGTCTCCAGAACCTGCTCGAAGCCGCTCTCCGACAACACCCGCCATGAGGTGGGCGTGTCCTTGTACTGAGCGAGCCTGGCCCGGCATTCTCCCTCGGTTCCCGCGGCAATCAGATACCAGAAGCGGAGCCGCATCTTCGTGCCGTAACGGACCGGGCGTTCCGGGTAGCGGTAGTACTGGTGCCCGGGAACGTGGGCTTCCAGGTGGAGGCTGTCAGGAGGCGAGACGAAATAGCGTGTGTCGCGGCGATCGTCGGGGGGTTCGGGCCATGAGTACCGGGGCTGCGCCAGGTAGTGCTCGCAATCGAGTGCCACCTGGTCACGCAGGGATGAGGCGCCCAGGGTCAATCTCACCGCACGCACGCCCAGAAGGGGATCGTAGTCTCCGTAGAGCACGTGCTGATGCTCGAGCCGGAGGCGCAAATGAACCAGGGCCCCGGGAGCCAGGCTCACCAGGGTCGATAGATCGCTCTCCGGAAGCGGACCATCATTGGACCACAGAGAAACGACGACGCGTTCGCGGCAACGGACCGACTCATCACTCGAGGTGATCACCTCACCGGTTCCGGAAGCCGTTGAACTGCCGCTCACTGTCACCCTGGAGAACCGGGGTACCGTGTGGCTGGCCACGCGCGTGTTGGAAACCCAGCCTTCGATGACTGCTCCAATTTCGGAACGGGCGAGAATCATGCCCTGCGCGCCCGTTTGCCGCAACTGGTAATCCACAATCCAGGCACCCTGGTCCTGGGCGACCGATCGCCGCACCAGAACGAACCGGGACCGTGCGGAGCTGGCCCGGGAATTCGGCGGTCCTTCCGCAGCCCGGCAATCTGATAGGAATTGAGCGGGCGCGAAGAGCGACATGCTCAGAAGAAGCCCCGGGAGCAGCCCGACCTTCAAGGCGCGCCTGTCGCCATCGGCAGGCTGGGAACCAGGAATCCTGGTGTGCTCGGCTGGTGATTGCTTGATCAGCCCGGGATTGCGCGTTCTCATGATCCACCTGCTCCTTCCGTGGTCCAAAAGCCGCCGAATGGCCATCATGGCCTGGAGGTGAGACAGCTTCAGCAGCCGGACTCCGCAGCCTATGGCGCTGTGCACGGAGTGCGGTCGCATCGTGGTCGAACCAGGGCCGAACGTGTCCCTGTGCTGTTCCGACTCTCGCTATGCTCCTTTTGTAAGCATACGACACGACTGAGATTTCGTCGCGCCCGCCTGCTTTTCGCCAATCCTGCATCTGCGAACCTGGACCGAGGGACTGACAAGCAAATCCGTGGCCGATCGCCAGACCCAAGCATTGTGCTCAGGCTGTGAACATCACTCAATCGTCGTCGGCATTGCCGCTCTCGATGTCGTTCTCCCCTTCAGCTTCATCATCAGGCTCGAAGGACACGGCCGGCACCAGTGTACACCGTTCCAGGAAAGGATCCAGAAACCGATCCAGGAACACCGAGGCCGCAATCTGGGTGGTAGGGTTATCCATGCCCCAGATACTCACGCGCGGCTCGCTCAGGTCAGGATCCATTTGAATGAAATAACGTTCGTTGAATGCAAGCGATATGGGCACCTCTTCGAGCCAGCGATGTGACAGGGCATTAACGCCTGGTCCACCCAGAGAGATCGTCGGCAGGCTTTGCAGGAACTCATCATGAATCCACCGAAAGTCCGCGATCACCCGGACCTGGTAGTCAGACAGGTCGTGTCCGGGTTTGGTGCCAGGGTCCTTGGCTCGGGTAGCCAGGGCTCGTTCAATCTTCTGCTTGAGATAATACCCCAGCGGCCGGTCCATTTCCTCGGCGCGAAGTGTACTTCCCGTGACGATCAAGAGAAGCCTCAATCGTGACGCCCTGGCCATATTTGGCCCCTTCCTCTCAGCGTGATGGGAGGCAGCAAGCGCCGACCTGGCAGGCGGACTTTGCCGCCCATTCTGTAAATACCGGCTGTGTCATTCATTATACGGGCGTGTCGATTCGGGGGTAACATTCTGACGGATTCCGACATCAGGCTGACAGGGCCACGGCGTGGACGGATCTGCTCGCTCGCGGTTCACCGCACGGCTGCATGGTCAGAGGGCCTGGTTGCACGCCAGAGCGCCATGCGCCGTAGCGCAGCCTGAGCGGCGTAGAACTCGTCCTCTCCCTCTCCCTCGAAGCGCTGTGATACCGCCTGGCGGCCAGCAAGCGGAATGAGGCACCAGAAGACCACCCGACCGCCAGGCTCGCCCTCGATGCTGTATCTTGTCACACCCAGTGTTTGCAGCTTGCGGCGCAGGGCCGCCCAATCCTGCGTCGGCCGGGAGTCGCGGGGGCTGAGGGGCGCTGGGGCCCGCGTGGCGGAGGGCGTCATGACCGAAGGCTCGGGCATTCCGGCTAATGCCGGAAGGGGGCGCATCCCGCTTGTGCCTGTAGGAGCGGTTTCCAGGGGAATGGCCGCTGTTGCAACCTGGTCCATGGGTCCGGACAGAGACAGGGAAGGCGATCGAGAAGCCAGCAACGCCGTACCAACGCTCGGGTCCAGCGGAGCGGGGGTTGGCATCGATGCCGGATTCCCGTTGGGCTGACCGGGTCGAAGATTCGCCGCGGCTTGCCCGGGGAATGAATCCTTGTCTAGCGGCGCCGGTGAGAGTTGTTGACCGCGGGGCGTGCCAGCCACTGCGCCGCCGGGCTTCTGATCCGAGGTCAGATTGCTTCTGGACGCAGGGCTCGGCGAGAAAGGTCGAGCCGGCCCGCCTGCTGGTAGGTCCGCCCGGTCTTTTGTGTCAGGCTGGCCGCCGGCAACCGGTTCGCCACGCTGCGTGCCTGGCGAGCTGGCCGCCGGGGGGCTACCTGGACGATGGGGGTCGACCGGGTCACCTGGGTTTTGTGACAGATCGACGGAGGCAATCTCGCCGCCGTCCTTGAGGCCCATATAGTCGAGCAATCGGGCCTGGACCCAGCGGACGGCCGCGCCGTTGACCAGCGCTCCTCCTGCAAAGGCCGCTGCCAGCATCACCACGACGAAAATAACCTGTCGCACGGTCGTGGCCTCCTTGCCTTGACCCGGTAATGCCGGAAAGGTTGACCTTGGCGTGGGCCGGGAGCTAGCTTGCCAAAACGTGTTCCGCCGAAATAATCGAGTAGACCCGCAGCGAATCCTTGAACCGGAAGACCGGCCTGGACGGCGCCTACCCGCTTTCGTTCCGTCGAAGTCTCGAGAAGAAGTTAACGACCGGGGGCCGGGCGACGAAGGCTATAAGGGACCCGCATTCCCGCTCCAGCCAAGAAGCCGAGCGTGCTTGCATTGAGTCCGACGTGTCAATGCGTACATCAAGCCGCATTGTCACCGAACAGAGTCGACTCCGGTCTCCTGTCCGAAACTTGATCCGTGCAGCGTTATCTAACCAAGATCGTCGCGGGAAACAAGGCCAGTCGGCAATGATACGAGCCCTGCCATCGTCCCAGAGATCGGTCGGTCGCCTGTCTGAAGTCTATGGCTACCATCGTGATCCGTTCGCGCCTCTGAAGGCTGCTGCGCATGCGATCCTGCGCACGCCCGGGTGGTTACTGAAAGGAGCCGCCAGGGCAGTCTGGTTCCTGGTGCGCTTGCCTTTTCAGCTTTTTATGGCGATCATGGGGCTGCTCGGCCGCCTGGCGGGCATCACGCTCGGCTTCACGCTCATGGTGATCGGGATGGCTCTCTGGGCCGGGCCGCTGTTCCTTCTTGGAATACCTCTATTCCTTGTCGGGTTGTTACTCACGCTACGATCTCTGGGCTGATGCAAACCTGCGGGCGACTCGCGCTTGATTTACCTCGATCACAACGCCACGACGCCGCTCGATCCCGAGGTACTCGAGGCGATGCGCCCGCACTTTCTTGCGGGTGGGAACGCCGAGAGCCGGCACTCGGCCGGAAGGCAGGCGCGGCGCGTCTGGGAGCGGGCCAAGGAAGCGGTGGCACAGATCCTGGGAGCGGAGCCCGGCGAGGTGGTATTCACATCCGGCGGGACCGAGGCCAACAATCTGGCCATATTCGGTATGGCGCGGTTTGATGAAGGTCCGGGTCATGTGGTTTGCAGTCCGATCGAGCACCCCGCGGTGGCCGAGGCGGTAGCCCGGCTGGAGTCCGAGAAGTTCCGGGTGGATCGGCCGCCGGTGAGTACCGAGGGGATCGCCGATGTGGAGGCCATGGCCGCGCTGTTCAGCGAGCACACGCGGCTGGCCACACTGATCCTGGCCAACAACGAGACAGGTGCCATTCAGCCGGTGCAGCAGCTTGCCGGGCTGGCCCGGGTCCAGGGAATTCCGATCCACACCGACGCGGTCCAGGCGGTCGGGCGAATTCCCGTGCACTTCCACGCGCTGGGCGTTGCCACCCTGGCCGCCAGCGCCCACAAGTTTCACGGTCCTCCAGGAGTGGGATTGCTGCTGATCCGCAAGGGGTTCCGGCTCCAGTCGTGGCTAGTCGGCGGCGGTCAGCAGCAAGGACGGCGGCCCGGGACGCTTGCAGTCCCGCTGGCGGTTGGGCTGGCCGCGGCCCTGGAGCGCTGGCATCTCGCTGCGGAGGCCCGGATGTCTCGCTGGCGTGCACTCCGCGACCGCCTGGAAACCGGGCTGATCACCGCTCTGGGCACGGAGCGCGTCATCCGCAACGGTCCGGCGGACGCCGCCTCGCGGCTTCCCCAGACGGTCAACCTGGGATTCGTCGGGCTCGACGGCGACGCCCTGCTGATGCAGCTTGACCTGGCCGGCATTGCCGTCTCTCTGGGCTCGGCGTGTGCCAGTGGCGCGAGCCGTCTGTCGCCCACGCTCCTGGCCATGCACTTGCCCGACAATCGGTTGCGGTCTTCGGTTCGCTTCAGCCTGGGAGCCAGCACGACGGAATCCGAAGTTGAGGAGGCCATTGGCCGCATCGTCCAGGTGGTCGAGCGCCTCAGCGATCTGGCGGCTCAGAAAGAGTCCGGCACGCGTGAGACGGCTTGAGGTACACTGTGCCGTGCCTTAGAATCTGTTTAAACGCGTCCCTACCCCACAACCATTGCCCCGCCCGATCAACCGAGGGAGGTGTGACTTGAGCTCAAGCTCATGGACCGGCACGGAGCCGTCGCTGGTGGCTCAACGTGATCGCTTGATCGGGACTTTGCAGGGATACGGCCGGGTCGCGGTGGCCTATTCAGGAGGGATCGACAGCACCGTCGTGGCGCAGGCCGCGTACCTGGCCCACGGCGATGCCGCGATTGCCGTGACGGCGGTGTCTGACAGCCTGGCGTCGGGCGAACTGGAAGAAGCACAGGACCTGGCGCGGCGGATCGGCATCCGCCACCGGGTGATCCGCACCGAGGAATTCGCGGATCCTAATTACCTGCGCAATGCGCCGGATCGCTGCTATTTCTGCAAGAGCGAGCTGTACTCCCGGCTTTCCGGGCTGCTCGGCGAGCTGGAAGTCGATGTGATTGCCTCGGGGGCCAACCAGGACGACATGGGGGAACACCGCCCGGGTCTGCGTGCCGCCAGCGAGAATGGCGTCCGTCATCCCCTCCAGGAATGCGGCCTTGGCAAGCAGGACGTGCGCGCCCTGGCAAAAGCCTGGGGCCTGCCCACGTGGGACAAGCCGGCAACTCCCTGCCTCTCCAGCCGCATTGCCTACGGCGAGGAAGTCACTCCCGAGCGCGTTCGCATGATCGACCAGGCGGAGCAGTGGCTGCGCCAGCAGGGGTTAAGATACCTGCGCGTGCGTTACCACAAGGGGGACCTGGCCCGCGTCGAGGTCTCGCTCGATGACCTGCCCCGGCTGGTGCAACCGGAGGTCCGCAGCGCCCTGGTGCCCGCCTTTCATGCCCTGGGCTTCAAGTTCATCACCCTCGATCTCGAGGGCTTCCGATCCGGCAGCCTGAACGGGCTGATCCCGCTCGAGAGCCTGTTCAAGCCAGCAGCCATCCGGGTTTGAGCCCGGACCCTCAAAGCAGCCGTGCGCTCCTGCCGGCAGCCGATCCCATCAAGAAGGGGCCAAGATGGCACGGGTAACCTGCCGTTGTGGTGAAACGCTCAACGTGTCGGCCGACGACCCGGAACGGTTGGTGTGCCCACGTTGCGGTGCCAGGATACGCGTGCGCCGTAGCCAGTCCCAACCGCAGGCCACCTTTGGGACGGAGGATGGTTATGTGCGTTTTCATTGCCCTTGCGGCAGGCGCCTGAAAGTCCGCGCCGAGGAACGCCCCGAAGCGGGGAAATGCCCCGATTGCGGCCGCGTCGTGCCTGTGCCCGAGTCTGTCTGGGCCAGCGCCGTGGCCGCGGGAGGCCGCGCCAGGGGTGAGGATCGCATACCTGCCTCCATGGGGCGAACCCAGGACATGGACGCCGCCGACCTGGAACGTTTGCAGCAGTGGGCAAGCCGCTTTCCGGCCTCCGCCCCGAATGCGCCGCAGCCCGAGGGGACGTCAACCACCTCGTACCAGGCTCTCACCAGCGCTTCACCGGTCGCTCTGGATTCCGGTCATCCCGCACCCGTCTTCCAGCAGGAAGCCGGCCTGCGCGTCTGCCCCCAGTGCGGCAAGCCGCTTCACATGAGCGCGATCGTGTGCCGTTTTTGCGGTGAAGACGTGCCCAGGCGCTGAGTGGCATTGCGACGACCCCATCTGTTGTGCGGGTCGCTCCAGTCACTCACCGGACAAGGGTCTCAGGATGCGGATCGCTCAAGAAGCGCGTTGAATTGGAGGGCGGCATCTGTCCAGGCTGTGCGATTTTGCGGCTCATGGACGATGACCGGGAACGAGTGCGCCACCACCGCACGGAGATCCGCGATCGAGGCGAGCCTGCCCCGCGCGATCGCTTGCATCAGGATATTGCCGATCGCCGTTGCCTCGACGGGGCCCGCGTGCACAGGCCGGCCGCAGGCATCCGCGGTGAACTGGCAGAGCAGCGAGTTCCGGCTCCCGCCACCCACCACGTGAATCGTCTTGATGGTGGTTCCCAGTATGGATTCCAGCCGCTCGATCGTCCACCGGTACTTCAGCGCCAGGCTCTCCAGGCAGCAGCGGACCAGGGCTCCCTCGTCGGGTGGAGGCTGCTGACCGGTCCGCGTGCAGAATGCAGCCAGCCGCGCAGGCATGTCGCCGGGTGCCAGGAAGGATGAGTCGTCCGGGTCGACCAGTGCGGTAAAAGGAGGGGCAGCCTGGGCTCGAGCGGTCAGCTCCTCGTAAGTCATTTCCCGCCCGGTGCGTGCCCAGGTCCGACGGCTCTCCTGGACGAGCCAGAGTCCCATGATGTTCTTGAGCAATCGAGTCGTCCCCGCCACGCCCCCCTCGTTGGTGAAATTATACCGCATTGTTTCGGCATTGATCACCGGTTGCGGAACTTCCACGCCGAGCAGCGACCAGGTGCCCGAACTCAGGTAGCACCAGTCCACCGGCGCGGAGGATGACGCGGAGGATGACGCAGGGCCGTGCGCCGGTACCGCCGCCACGGCACTTGCCGTATCGTGCGTCGCCGGCGCGATCACAGTCACGGGTCTGGCCATCCCCACCTCCTCCTGAACGGACAGACGCAGCGCTCCCAGCTCGCTGCCTGGCTCGATCAGGTCCGGCAAGATCGCTCGGGGCAGGTCAAGAGACCGGCAGAGCGAATCGGACCATGCTCCCGTACGCGGGTCGAGAAGCTGGGTCGTCGAGGCATCCGTACGTTCGCCCGCGCGCTGACCCGTCAACAGCCAGCCGAAGAGATCGGGCATCATGAGCAGGGTCTCAGCCACATCCAGCAGTGGTGACCGCGTCTCCTTGAGAGCCAGCAACTGGTAGATCGTATTGAACGGCAGAAACTGCAAGCCCGTGACCTGATAGATCTGCTCGCGAGGAACCTTACGAAAGGCTGCCTCCATCATGCGTTCCGTCCGCGCATCCCGATAATGCACCGGGTTTCCCAGCAGGACGTCCCCGCGCCCGACCAGGCCGAAATCGACACCCCAGGTGTCTACTCCGACACCGTCGAGGGTGCCGTCACCCGCCAGGGTGGCTGTTTTCCGCAAGGCCGTCTTCATCTCCTCAAACAGCCGGGGAAGGTCCCAGTGGATCGTGTCGAGCAGCTTGACCGGACCATTGGGGAAACGGTGGATCTCCTCGAGTGCGAGCCGCTCGCCATCGAACCGGCCCAGCAGCCCCCGCCCGCTTTCCGCACCCAGATCCAGCGCGAGGTATTTGGTAGTTGCCGCCATGACAGTCGCTTCCCTTCCAGCAAGCGTGCGCTGATGGGTTCCGCTGGGACCTGAAAGATCGAGGCCGGCCGCTACGGATTGCCCGCCAATCATAAGAGCCGCATTCCTCTGGAACAAGCACGCGGTGGCGCACGCTGGATAGCGATGCCGCAGGCAGGGTCAGCGCGCCGCTTCACCACCGCTTGTACGGCAGGAACTTGCCCGACATGGTGATCTTGACCCGATCGCCCCCGGGGTCGTCTTCCTGCTCGACGTTTACGGTGAAGTCGATCGCGCTCATGATGCCGTCGCCGAACATCTCCTGGATCACGTCCTTGAGCGGCAGGCCGTAGACTTGCATGATCTCGTAGAAGCGATAGATGAGCGGATCGGTGGGAACGGCTGGTCCGAGTCCTCCCTTGACGGGGAAGCTCGTCAGCTCGGAGGCCAGTGTGTGGTTCAGCCCCAGGGCGTCGAGCAGCTTCATAGCCTGGTCCTGGCTGGGGCTCGCCTGGCGATAGCAGACTGCCGCGAGCCATACCGGATTACAGCCCACCGCCTGGGCAAGCTGGTGGAAGGTCAAACCCTTCTGAGACTTCGCTGCGAGCAGCGTCTGGGTGAGATCCGGCAGCATGGCGGTGCTCCTCGACTAGCTGGCGAGTTGCCGGCGGCAATGGTCGAGCATGTCAACGAGGGTTTGCTCCATGCTATAGGCCGGCTCCCAGCCCGTGGCCGTGCGAAGTCTGGCGGCATCAGCCACAAGCAGGGGCTGGTCGACCGGTCGGACTCGTGCCGGATCGACATGCACCTCGACGTTGGTCCGGGAGGACGCGATGAGAAGGTTGAGCGCATCAGCAAGCTTGGTTCCACGGCCCGAGCCAAGGTTATAGATCTCGCCTGGCTTTCCGTGCTGCGCTAACAAGCGATAGCCACGGACCACGTCGCGCACGTCGGTGAAATCGCGAATGACCTCAAGGTTCCCAACCTCGACCTGAGTCTTGCGTCCCGCCTCAACTTCCGCCACCTGGTGGGCCAGTGCCGCCAGCACGTAAGTGGGCGACTGGCGCGGGCCGGCGTGATTGAATGGGCGGACCATGACCGTGTCCGTGCCGTGGGTCAGATGGTGCTGAATGCCCAGAAGGTCCGCCGCGGCCTTGCTCGCCGCATAAGGGTTGTTCGGCCTGAGCGGGCAGTTCTCGCTGACCGGCAGGTGCTCCGGTGCGGGATTGCCGTAGCAGACCCCGGAGCTGACCACGATCACACGCGGTGCCGGTTCGAGTGCGGCGCGCTTCACGGCCTCGAGCAGGTTCAGGGTGCCGCCAAGATTGATCGCCCAGGTGCCACGTGGATCAGTCAGGCTGGCATGGGGGTTGGGCTGTGCGGCCAGATGGTAGATCACTTGCGGCTGCTTGCGGCGCAGCAAGTCGGCAAGCTGTGCTTCCTCGATGT
Organism: uncultured Planctomycetaceae bacterium; assembly: GCA_963833985.1. Lineage (GTDB taxonomy): Bacteria > Planctomycetota > Planctomycetia > Isosphaerales > Isosphaeraceae > Aquisphaera. The sequence goes on along the minus strand of CAWIAD010000002.1, from coordinate 916,065 downwards.
CGGCCAGGTCGCACGCCTCGATCCGCACCGATCGGCTCAGGTGGGCCAGCGCCTCCGGCCAGCGGCCCTTGGCGGAGATGCCGACGACAAGATCCCCCGCGGTCACGAGGTGCTCGCAGAGATGCCCACCCACAAAGCCCGAGACACCCGTCACAAGCACTCGCACTGGACTGCCCGCTCCTCTGCGTTGGCGCTGGCCATTCCGCCATTGATCCGCGTTGCACCGCGATGCGATCGGACGCGATCCGCTGCGGTCAGCTCGAGGACCGGTAGGCACCGGACCGCACGCGTTCAATCCAGCTCGAGTTGGCCCGGTACCACTCCACCGTCTCGGCGAGTCCCTGCTCGAAGGTGACGGTCAGCTTCCAGCCCAGCTCCGCCTCGGCACGGGAGCAGTTGACCGCATAGCGGCGGTCATGGCCCGGCCGATCCGTGACATGGCGAATCAGCGTTGCCGGTTTTCCGGTGAGCTGGAGCACGGCCTTGGTGACGTCCATGTTATAGCGCTCGCTACGGCCGCCGAAGTTGTAGACTTCACCGGGACGGCCGTGGTGCAGGGCCGCCAGGATGCCCCGGCAGTGGTCGCGCACATGGATCCAGTCGCGCACCTGCATGCCATCGCCGTAGACCGGCAACGGAATGTCTGCCAGGGCGTTGGTGATGAACAGCGGAATCAGCTTCTCGGGAAACTGGTACGGGCCGTAATTGTTCGAGCAGCGGGTGATCACCGTGTTCATGCCGTGGGTATGGTGAGCGGCACGGACCAGGAAATCGGCGCCGGCCTTGCTGGCGGCGTATGGACTATTGGGAGCCAGCGGGGTCGATTCGGAGAAGGCCGGGTCATCCCGCTTGAGCGTGCCGTAGACCTCGTCCGTGGAGACCTGCAAGTAGCGCGGGATGTGCGCTTGCCTGGCGGCGTCGAGCAAGCACTGGGTTCCCAGCACATTGGTGCGCAGGAACGGCGTGGCGTCGGTGATTGAGCGGTCAACGTGGCTTTCGGCCGCGAAGTTCAGGAGAGCGTCGAACTTGCCCTCGCCAATCAGCTCCAGCACGGCCCCGCGATCGGCGATATCGCCATGCACGAAGTGGTAGCGCGGATGGTCCTTGAGGTCCGCCAGGTTGTCCGGGTTGCCGGCGTAGGTCAATGCGTCAAGGTTGGTCACCGACACATCCGGCTCGGTCTCGAGCACCAGCTTGATGAAGTTGGCACCGATGAAACCGCAGCCGCCGGTCACCAGCATCCGTTTGATGGAGAGTTCCATGCCGAGATCACTCACCTTTCATGTTCGTGGAAGGCAAGGGTAACCCGCCTGCGAGCATTCGGGCAAGAGCTTCCTGTCGAGGGCGCAGTGTTTCGGAAACTGGGGATTCCGGTCAACGTTCCTCGGCGTCCGGCTCGCCGGCGTCTGCGTCTGTATTGAGGTCCGCGTCATCCAGATGGTCGCTGGCCTCAGCCTCGGCGACGCCATCATCCAGAAGATGCGCTGACTCGGCAGCGTCTGGCTCGACCATGTCGGGTGGCTGATCGACGGTCTCGAGCGAATCCGCGGCCGTCAATTCCTCTTCCGGCAGCTTGGCCAGGCTGCCCACCGTGTCTCCGTCGTCCAGCCTGATGAGGCGAACTCCCTGGGTATTGCGACCGATGGGGCGGGTGTCGGCCACCCGGGTGCGGATCAGCAGGCCGCGGGCTGTGGTGAGCATGACCTCGTCGGCGTCGGTCACCTTGGTGACGGCCACGACCGAGCCGTTGCGGTCGCTGGTCTTGATGTCGATGAGCCCCTTGCCCCCGCGGTTCTGCGACCGGTACTCGGTGAGCATGGTGCGCTTGCCGTACCCGTTGGCGCAGACGGTCAGCAGGCTGGCCGGGTCGGCATTGCCGTTGGCGATCACCATGCCTACGACCTCGTCCTGTTCATCGAGCGAGATGCCCTTGACGCCATGCGCCGGGCGTCCCATGGGGCGGACGTCGGACTCGTCGAACCGGATGGCCATCCCGGACTTTGTGCTGAGGATCACCTGGTCTTCTGTCTTGAGCCGGGCCACGCCGATGAGCTGATCGCCCTCGTCGAGCCCGAGGGCGATGATCCCCCGCCCCAGTGGACGGCGGAAGGCCTTCAGCTCGGTCTTCTTCACGGTCCCGCGCCGGGTGACCATCATCAGGCACTCGTCCTCGCGGAACTCGCGCACCGGAACCACGCCGGTCACCTTCTCGCCCTCGGAGAGCTGGAGCAGGTTGACCATGGCCCGCCCGCCCGAGGTTCGCGTGGCCATGGGCAGATCGTACACCTTGATCCAGTACACCTTGCCGCGGTCGGTGAAGAGCAAGATGTAGTCGTGCGTGAGCGCGACGAACATGTGCTCGAGGAAGTCGCCCTCACGGGTGTTCGTCGCCGTGATGCCGCGGCCCCCGCGCCCCTGGGCACGGTACGTCGAGGGGAGCTGGCGCTTGATGTAGCCGTCATGCGTGACGGTCACCACCATGTATTCCTCGCGGATCAGCGATTCCTTGTCGTAGTCGCCGAGCTCCTCGTCGGAGATGGCGCCTGCGCCGCGGGTTGGCGTACTTGTCTTTCAGCTCGCGGAGATCGGCCCGGATCATCTCGAGGATCAGGCCCTCATCGGCGAGGATCGCTTCATACCCGGAGATGTCAGCCTTCAGCGCCGTATATTCCTGGGCCAGCTTGTCGGCTTCCAGTCCGGTGAGCCGTTGCAATTGCATGGCCAGGATCGCGTCCGCCTGCATCCGGGTGAGGCTGGTTGAGGCCTTTGCCTCGGGATCGTTCAGGGCGCGGCGGAGGACCTCGGCGGACACCTCCATGGCCATGAGCCGGACCCGCGCCTCGGACGGGCTGGCGGAGGAGCGGATCACGCGGATGATCTCGTCGATGTGGTGCAGCGCGATGAGCAGCCCCTCGACGATGTGGCGGCGCTGCCGGGCCTGGCGAAGCTGGTACTGGGTGCGCCGGCGGATCACCGTGATGCGGTGGTCGACGAACAGCCGCAGAAGCTGCTTCAGCGCCAGGGTCTTGGGCCGGCCGTCCACGAGCGCCAGCATGATCACGCTGAAGGTGTCCTGGAGTGGCGAGAACTCGTAGAGCTGGTTCAGGACCACCGTCGGGTCCTCGCCCTTCTTCAGTTTCACCACGATCCGCACCGGCTGCTTCCGGTCGCTCTCGTCCACGATGTCGGACACACCCGTGATCCGGCCGCCATTGACCAGCTCGGCCAGCTTCTTGAGTAGGGGCTCCTTCGTAAGCTGGTAGGGGATATCGGTGAAGACGATCTGCGATCGGCCGTCCTTCTGCTCTTCCACGCTCGAGCGCGCCCGCACCACCACCCGGCCGCGACCGTTCAGGTACGCTTCCTTGATGCCCATCCGGCCGCAGATCGTCCCACCGGTGGGAAAATCCGGCCCGGGTAGGATCTCCATCAGGTCGTCCAGCTCGATCTCCGGGTCGTTGATGAAGGCAATCAGGGCATCGCAGACCTCGCCCAGGTTGTGCGGGGGGATCGATGTGGCCATGCCGACGGCGATGCCGCCGGAGCCGTTGACCAGCAGGTTGGGGAACTTCCCCGGCAGGACCCGCGGCTCCTGGTACTTCTCATCGTAGTTGGGCTGAAAATCGACCGTGTCGAGGTTGATGTCCTCGAGCATCTCGCCAGCGACCGGGCTGAGCTTGGCCTCGGTGTACCGCATGGCCGCCGGCGGCAGGCCGTGGATGCTGCCGAAGTTACCCTGCCCGGTGATGAGCAGATGCCGCATGTTCCACCACTGGGCCATGCGCGCGAGCGTGGGGTAGATGGAATTGTCGCCGTGCGGGTGATACCGCTTCATCGTCTCGCCGACGATGCCCGCACACTTGCTTGTGGAGCCGCCGGGGTTGAGACCCAGGTCGCGCATGGCGACCAGAATCCGCCGCTGTGACGGTTTCAACCCGTCGCGCACGTCGGGAAGGGCGCGGCTGATGATCACCGACATGGCATAGTTGAGGTAGCTCTCCTTGAGCTCCTCTTCAATATCCAGCGGCAAGGGGGCAAGCGGTACAGGCGGGGGTAACTCAGCAGTACTCACGGTCGATCGATCCCTCGGCAAGGCTCGGGTGGCATGGGATAACCAGTGATGGCGCAGGGCGATCCTTGATCCTGACGGCCAGCTCTTCAGCGAAGATTCTTATTGTAGCCGATCTCACCCTCGCACGCAACCGGGAAATGCCCCGATGGCTTGATGTAAGGCCAGACCGCACAAGGGTTTTTGAGAGGACGACGGAGGACGATGGGAGAGGGTTCAAAACGACTCGTGATGGGCAGTGCCGGGGCCGAAGTCTTGCGGATCACTGATGGCGATTGCGACAGGATGCACGGGCCTGCCGGTCTTGCTCACTGGGCCTTTTTTGCGGTTGCCGCGGTGATGGCGATGAGCGCAGGGACGCCCCGGCGCGGGGTATTGCCATAGGCCAGCCCGACGGCCCTGATTGCGGCGTCCGGGCGGGGATTGGTCCATTGCTGGACGTAGGCCGTGGCAAATTCATCACGATCCGGGTATTTCCGGGTCCAGGCGAGCTGGGCGCCAGGCAAGGAAACGGGCGTCTTTTGACGGTAGTCGTCGACGTCGATCTCGGAGCGAATTGGCACCGTCACGGTCTGGCCGTCGGTGTAGGTGATGACGTAACAGGCCAGCTCGAACGCCTTCTGCTCGCGAGCCTCCTGGTCGGTCCGTCGCACGTCGATGCGTGCGGCCTGAAGGAAGAAGAGCGCATCGGCCCGCCGATCGACCGGAATGCCTCGAATGGAGTCGCTCAAGCCACCCGGCACACCGGGACCGGCAAGCATGATGACGCTGGGTACGGGCGAGGTCCGGAACTCATAGATCTCGAATGGCACACCGGCCAGGGTCTGGCGGCCCGTGGGCAGATCGGCAAAGGTTCTCGACCTGTCGCCGAACCAGCCGCGGTCATCGCGAAACTGGTTGGCATGCCGCGAGAGGTCGACGGACGAGTAGTCCAGCCAGGCACCTGGGATGATGGTCTTGCCGCCGGCGAATCGCGCCTTCAGGTTGTGCAGCAGGCCCGCGAGGATTGCTCGTTTCTTCTCGGGGTTTTCCGGAGCGTCGTCATGCTCCTGGAACTTCAGGTTGCAGAGGATGATGCCTCCCGCTCCTCGAGGATAATGAACCAGGCCGCCGATGTTGAGCATGGGCCGGACCTTCGAGGCAAAGTCGGCGGGCCGGGTCGCAAGGAGCCGGATGTTGTCCAGCCCCGTGACCTGGTTCTTGCCCGGAATCTGTTGCCATTCGGCCAGCCGCACGGTGATGGTCTTGCCGCGTTGGGGCGGGTTCAGAGTCAGCGTTTGAGGATCGTTCGTCGGCTTGACCGAGAAGCTGGTCCTGGCTATGCCATCGAAGATCAACTCGAACCGCGTGACGGGATCATAGAACGTGTTGCCGATCCACTCGACCTCGCGGATTTCCTGCGGTTCAGGCAGCACAAGCCTGAAGTCCAGGGGCGGGCGATCGGGGGCCGGTACGTTGACGATATACTTCCAACCATCAGCGCTCGTCATGCCATTGGACATCATCCGCACAAAGTCGTTCTCGTACTGCGCGAACGGCGCGACGTCCTCAAGGTCGACCACATAGGAAAAGCTGTCGGCAGAGACGTAGCGACCCTCTTGCCAGGTGAAGATCCGCTCGGACGAATACAGAACCACGTCCGCGAGAGTCAGGCCAGCCATGAGCGGGTGCTTGACCGGTGGAAACGTCACCCGCTCGCGCCGAAAGGGACGGATCATATGATTGAACCCAACAAGGGCGTTGTAATCCTTCAGGCCGTCGGGCGTCAGACCGTTTAACAGGATGGTGCCGCCAGTCTTGCAGAAGGCATCGACCTGGTCCGGGTGGCTCGCCAGGGTCCTGAGCGTTGCGGGTGTTGCGGCAAGCACAGCGATGCGGGCGCCCGGAGTTCCCAGTGCCAGGAGTGGGTCGGAGCGCCGTTCATGGACCAGGCCGATCCGCTCGAGGGCCCTGGCAAGCTCGGGTGCACCGTCCACGGCGGCCACGGCGGGCTGGAACACCAGACGATAGGTCGCGGCATGGTCCAGCAGATTGAGCAAGAGCCGCTGGGCCACTGCATTCGCGGGGAGCGTTTCACCCACACGCAGCTGGCACAGGAGCATGAGGCCAGAGCCGACCGGGACCTCGATGAGGCCCGAGTATGCAAGCTGCTCATGGCACTGAATGATCGACCGGGCGTTGCGTGTTGGCTTGACGTAGGCATTGCGATAGACGGCCTCATCCGGATTCCAGGTGAAGAAGTCCTTGTGTTCAAGCCCGCGCACGGCCGGATGTGTTGCGTCCTCGAGGAAGGCCGTGCATCCCTGGTTCCTGGCAGCCTCGACCTCGGCTGGCTGAATCGCCTGATAATGGAGCGGGTGGTCTTGCTCGAGCACGATGACTCGCTTGCCGCTGAGCGCGAAGGCGGCAAGGCTCGTCGAGGTGCTCAGGGGCTCCGTGAGCGCATGGCTACCGACCACCAGGACTTGCGCACGCTCTGGCAGATGGTCAAGGTTGGCAAGCGGCGTGAACGCGACGCCGTGGTCCCGAAGAAAGCGCGGCACCATGCCTGAGGGATCACACACGGCCAGGTCGGCCGCAGTCCACTGCGCCAGGGTGGTCGAGGGGATGGGCGGTCCCAGGACCGACACGTTCTTGACGTCGTGAAAGACCTCCCGGCCCCGTACGGAGAGGCTCAGGGTCAACTGGCCCTCGGTCCGGTTCATGACGGCGGGCAGGCGGAAAGTCTCGTCGAAGCGCTCACTGCGTCCTGGTGCAACGTGGTGCTCGGACGCTTTTCGGTAAACCTCGCGACCATTCTGCATCAGCACGCGAGAAAACGTGATTGGCGCATCATCATGGGTGTCATTGAAGATGCCAAACGTCCTCCTGACCGTCTGCCCTGATCCGAACGTCCAGTCCCACTGCCGGCAGAAGACAGCGCGCGGAGCATTCGCAACGTACTGGCCGGTCGCTGCATCCTGTCCTTGCCAGAAATGGATGGCGCCGGTGCCGGTCCAGCGGGTGCCCTCGGTCAACATCCGGACGGCAATCCCCACGGCGCGCTGCGCCGACTGCTGACCGATAAAGACTTCTTCACCACCGAAATAGGCGTAGGCTGGGTTATGTCCGGCGGCGAACAGTTCCTCGCCAATGAACCGCGGCCGCTTCTGGTCCCACTCCCAGCGGCCGCGGCCGCCGCCAGTTGTGTTGGGCGTGTAGGCCAGGGTGGGATAGCCTGGAAATGGTCCGGCCGTGTAGTGGTCACCGTGTACGGGCATCCGGTTCGATTTCGTCGCACCACCACCATCAGTCATCACCGGCCGGGTCGGGTCAATAGCCTGAACTGCGCGCGCCACGTTGACCACTGCGTCCTCGAATTGATCCATCAGGCCGCCGTAGAGGTTGATGCAGTTGATATAAAGCCATTCGTTCTCGATGGACCACGCCATGACCGAAGGATGATTGCGCTCGCCCTTGATCTGGGCCGTGACCTGGTCACGCCAGTTGTTCATCAGCTCGACCTTGATCTCGGAGGCGTACTTTTTCCTGAGCTCCTCATCCGTCTCGATCGCCATGTAGCCGATACCTTCACCATCAAGCATTCCGGAGCGGCGCACGACAACGCCATTCCGATCGAAGAACGCCAGGGCCTGCCCGGGTGCCAGGTTCATCCACGATGTGCCCCAGAACCTCATGAACGTCTGGTGGCTTGCGCGGTAGAAGCTGAGCCAGTCCGCGGACGTGGCATGAACATGAGTATCGGCCCAGCCATGCCAGGGAATACCATTGAGCAAGAAATCCTTGCCTCGAATCGTCCACTCGCGGAAGCCGAAGTCCGTCTCGCTCACATCGATCACACGGTCATGATTCTTGATGGTTGTACGCAGTCGGTACATCTGGGGATCATCCGGCCACCAGAGGCGCGGAGCCGTCCAGATCCCTCGCAGCACAAGTGTCTTCCGGCTGGCCGCATCGAGTTGAAATTCCAGGGGGCCAAGAACCTTCTCGACCTTGCCGCTGGCATCAACCGCTTCGCAAACGACCTTGCCGGCCGCGGCCTCAGTACCCGGATTGGCCAGCGTGAGCTCAACGTCCAGCGCCTGGCGTGCCACCGACGGCTTGCAGAAGACATCGCTGATATAGGTGGGGCCAGCAGATATGAGAACCGGGGCTTCCAGGATGCCCGACTCGGCATGGCCCCAGATCGGGTAAGCCAGGTCCTGGAAACCATCGCCGAAGAATTTCCTGGGCGTGTTCCAGCGCCGGCGCAGCTTCATCGGGTTCGTGGGGCTGGCGGAGTAGCCGTACCAGGCATCGCGAATGCCGACGAGAATCTCGTTGCTGCCCGCCTGGACCGCTTGACTGATATCAATCTGGACCCTGGCGAACGGGTTCTTGTCGAAGCCGCAAAGCCTGCCATTCACGTACACCGTGGTATTCAGGTTGTTCTGGGGGAAGACCAGGAAGCACGATCGGCCCGACGAGCCTGCGGGAAGCATGAGCCGCGTACGGTACCAGACCCGGTGGGCGAAGAGCAGGTCAGGGCGGAGAGCGTTCTTGTCGCCGGGAACCGGGATGGCACGCCAGATGGGGCTCGCGGGAAGCTTGCTCATGGGCTCGGCAACCGGGCCTGGCAGCTGTTCATCGTCCCGGCAGATCTCCCAGAGGCCGTCCAGAGAAAGAACAGATCGGACGCGGTCTCTGCCCGGCTCGGGAAGACGAAACTCGGTCTTCTCGGCTGCACGGTCCCTGGCGTCGCGCCCGTCCTCACCGGGCGGGAACTTTCCGTTGGGATGGAACTCACCGGAGCAGAGACAGATCGCGTCCAGGGCGAAGAGAACCCGCTGGTACTGGCCCTTTCCATCTTTCGTCCTAGGCAAGCGGAATTCGAGCCGGTGCGCGCCAGGGCTCAGCTCACACACGCCAAGCTTGAGCCAGGCCACCTCGCAGAAGAAGTCGAGCTCCATCAGGTCGCTCGTTAGCTCCTCGGGGCTGACCGTTTTCCAGGCATGCTCGTCGATGCGCCAATCAAAGGATGAACGCGCGAACTCAAAACCGATGCGAGCCCAGAGCGAGCGAATCCCCCCCTGCCCGATTGAAAAGTCGTACCGGACCAGTCCTCCGCCCAGCGGAACCTGGTTCTCGATCGAGTCGGCGTTGATCGAGAGATGCAGCCATTTCTCGCCCGAGAGAAACTGCTTGTTGCCCCAGCCTGCAAGATTGAGTTTCACGTTGGAGGATGAGGGTTGCTCCCCCTCCAGCCAGAGCACGTCATGAGCCGGCGGGGCCGCGGGAGCAGCCTGCGTCACACCAGGTTGATCCGGGGGGAGAAATCGAGCCGCCAACGTTGTATCGCTGGCGAGTCCGCAGGCACTGAGAACTGACATCAAGACCAGGCCGGAACGGCAACGGGACTGACGCACATGGCCGCGCAACATGGGAGTCATTTCTGCTGCCCACCTCTTGGAATTCCTGGGAGAAGTCGTCCAGGGACGCTGGATGCGTGGTCAGTACGTCGGTGGCGTGGCGTGATGAGCTCGAGGCGGCATCGCTTCGACGAGGCTCAGGCGGGGTGCAGTGGGGCCAGGACCAACAGCAGGTACGCGCCATGATCTCATGCCGCCCGCACCTGGGTAGACAACCGGCCAGCGGGCGCAGGTTGGTCCAAAATATGTCTCCACGCCGATTATCCCTTGACCTTGACCCTGGGGCAAGACAGTCTCAGGGTCAGGACACCGCGACGCACCGTGGCACGCCCCATGAGTCCCGCCAGACCGAACGTGGCTGACTGACGATTTCATTTCATTGTTACGAAGGAGTGACACCATGGACGCATCCGGAGTATCAGGATCCATCAAACGTCGTCAATTTCTCTCGGGAGCTTCGCTGGCGGCCACTGTCTCCCTGGTCAGTCCCGCCCTGGCGCTGGGCTCGAAAGCCAACTCGGTGGTGCGCCTGGGCATGATCGGCTGCGGGGGACGCGGCACCTGGATCGCCGACCTGTTCGCCCGCACCGGGCAGTACCGGTTCGTCGCCTGTGCCGATTACTTTCCAGACCGCGTCCGATCATTCGGCGAACGGTTCAAGGTTGAACCTGCACGGCAATTCACCACGCTCTCCGCATACAAGCGGTTGCTCGACGAGCCGCTCGACGCCGTGGTGATCGAGAGCCCGCCCTACTTCCATCCTGAACAGGCCGCAGCCGCCGTGGACGCCGGCAAGCATGTTTACCTGGCCAAGCCCATGGCCGTGGACGTTCCCGGCTGCCTCACGATTGCCAGGGCAGGAAAGAAGGCAACCGCCAGCAAGCTCGTCTACCTGATCGACTTTCAGACACGGGCCAATGAGCACTACATCGAGACCCTGCGGCGCGTACACCAGGGCGACATCGGCGCGCTCGAGAGCGCCGTGGCAAGCTATCCCTGGGCCGGCACCGTGCACGACGATCACGCGGCTGCCAACTCCGAGGAGCGGCTGCGCCTCTGGTACCAGACCCGGGCACTGTGCGGTGACGTCATTGTGGAGCAGGACATCCACGCGATAGACGTCGCCACCTGGTTCGCCGATGCAGATCCCATCAAGGCCGTTGGAACGGGCAGCCGGTCGACGCGCAGGTACGGCGACACCTGGGGCCACTTCGCGGTGGTCTATACCTTCCCGAACAATTTCCAGGTGAGCTTCGCGTCCCAGAAGAACGTTCCCGGTGCCCCCGACGAGATTCGCTGCCTGGTCTATGGCAGCCAGGGCATTGCCGATACTGACTACACAGGCGATGTGAGCATCCGGGGCAAACACCCTTATGAGGGGGGCCGGATGACGAACCTCTACACCACGGGCGCCCAGCGCAACATCGAAAGCTTCTACAACGCGATCACCGGCTCACGGTACGACAATCCCACGGTCGTTCCCTCGGTGCGCTCCAACCTCACCGCAATCCTCGGCCGCACCGCCGCCTACCAGGGCCGCGAGGTGACCTGGAATGAGCTGATGAGCAAAGGTGAACCGCTCACACCCGATCTCGAGGGACTGAAGAGCTAAATCCATTCCCCTGGAAGAGCCGGATGAACCACCGAGGTGCGCGATTTATGCACTGGGCCGCAGGCTGAGCCGACGTTGGCCGCGCCGATCGTCACGACGCGTCCAGCTCGTCCAGGTTGCGCGGCCAGTCGTCTTTCAGAAGCCGCGAGAGGGAGCGGTCGGCCAGGATCCGGCCATTCGTCTGGCAGCCAGGGCAGTAATTCGTCTCGTTATCGGCGTAGCGGATCCGCTGCACGGGAGCGGCACAGACCGGGCAGGGTTCTCCATAGCGGCCATGCACCGCCATCTGAGGCCGGAAGGCGGTTACCTTTTCGGGGAAACCATCGCCGGTCTCGAGCCGGAGCCGTCTGATCCACTCCCGGAGCACCAGCCGGATGGCCTCGTATAGCCGTTCCACATCCGCGCCCGCGAGCTTCTGTGTGAGGGCCAGCGGCGATAGCTTCGCGCGGTGCAGGATCTCATCGGAGTAGGCGTTGCCGATCCCGCTGAACAGGTGCGGATCGGTGAGGGCCCGCTTGAGCGTGTGATTGCGGCTCTTCAAGACCTCCTGAAAAGCAGCCAGCTCCGCGTTCAGGACGTCCAGCCCGCCCGGGTCCTGGGCACGCACGGCTGCCTCACCGCGTACCAGGTGCAGCGATGCGCGCCGCTTCGTGCCCGCCTCCGTCAAGAGCAGGCTGCCGCCCGGGAAATCAAAGGCCGCCAGGTTCAGCTTGCCGCCAATCTTGACGCCCCGCGGCTTCCAGTGCAGCCGGCCCGCGATCATCAGGTGCAGGACCAGCCAGAGCTCGTCGTCAAGGCCGATGGCAATGCGTTTACCAGCGCGCCGAAGTTGCTGGACGGTCCTGGAGAAGACGGCTTCCAGGGGCGGGTCAAACGTCCGGACCAGGAATGGACTGTTGACGCGAATCCGCTCCAGGGTCTGGCCAATGATGCGCTTTTCGAGCGCCTCGATGTAGACGGTGATATCGGGAAGTTCGGGCATCGGGAATCGTGGGCCCGTGTCGCCATCGAGCGTGCTCAGTCTCAGAGACCGTCGGCCGGGTGCACCGTCTGCGTCTGTTCCTTGCCGTCACGGAGGATGACCACGCGGATGGCCTGGCCCGGCTTGACGGCAGCCGCGGCCGCATAGACGTCGGCAATTGACGTCGTCCAGCGGTCATCGATCGTCGTCAGAACATCGCCCGATTTCAGGCCCGCGACCGCCGCGGACGATCCGGGATGAACCTCGGCGATGGGGACGCCCGCGGACGTGTCCCTTCCTTCGGGCTTCGCCAGACGCACGCCCCAGAGGCCCTGGGGCGCAAGCACACGGTGGTGAGCCATCTTGGGGCCCATGAGCCGGTCAGGAAGATCGCGGATCAGGTCACGGACGGCAAAGTCCACCGGCTCGAAGGTCATGGTGCTTGCCTGGTAATCGATGGTCGTCCGGTAGTGGGCGAAGAACGTGAACCCGATGATTCCATCCAGGCGATCGCCAAGAGCCTCGCTCAGGATCTTCAGCGCCGGGTGGTCGAAGACGAACACCGGCAGCTTCGTCGCGGTCAGCTCACCGACCTGGAGCTTCTCGACCTCGGCTTCCCCGCGCATCGAGAACAGAAACGACCGGGGTGCATCGGCCTTCACTACCCCTGAAGCTTCGCTGGCCCGGTTGCTCAACAGGGTGATGGGTGCCCCCAGATCGAAGATCAGGCGGTAGGGGCCCTTACCATTGATCCTCGCTTCCACCGTCATGTGGTTCGAGGCAAGCATCGTGAACGGCACGACGGCTCGGGCGTGCGCGGCTGCGGGCCTGGATGCCGGTGGGGGTGCCTGGGGGTCGAGGCCCGCCCGGACCAGGGTCAACCCCAGGCCCAGCGCGATCGCGCCGGTGAGCAGCGCGGTCAGACCCGTACCAACAGCCACCCGCCAGGCGCTGCACTTGCCGATCATCTAGAACCCCTCCCCGGCAATGACGGTCACGGTGCGCTCACGCGGGTTGCCGCCATTTGTGCCGCCTCGCCGCACGACCAGCTCAACGGCCGTACCGGGCTCAAGCTCGGCCAGAGCGGACCGGGCCGCCTTGATGCTGGAGACTGCGCGGCCGCCAGCGCGAATGATCTGGTCACCCGGCCGGATATCCACTTTCGAGGCAGGTGAGCCCGGCATGATCCGGCGGACCTCGACGGCGGACTGGCCCGGTGCTGTGCCATTCACCTCGGCCCATTCCAGGCCGAGAAATCCGCGGGGCCGGCGCTCCTCCTCAGGCTGCTTGCCCATGAAAAATGCCAGGCCCTTGGCCAGCGGTCCCAGGGCGTTCATGACCCGGATTTCTGCCGGAGCGCCTTCGCCGTTGCCCTCGGCCCGGGGCGGAACGGGTGGGTCGGGCGGCTCATACTTCAGCCGAGTCCAGACCATGACGTCGCGCGAGGGATCGATCTCCATCCGGAAGCGGGCAAGGATCGTGAATCCGAGGATGCCGTGAATGGAAGCCCCCGGAAGTCCCAGGGCATTCATGCCGACGAGCTGGAATGGGTCTTCCACACGGGCTTTGATGCCCGGCAGGCGGGCACCTCCTTCAAGCTCCAGCCGGTCTACAACCGTCCAGAACTCGCCCTTGACGGGTTTGAGCCCCACCTGGGCGGCGGTCTCGGTGGCGATGTAGAGCGCTGGTGCCCCGGTATCCACCAGGAAGTTGAACGGTCCCTTGCCGTTGATCCGGACGCGCACCAGGAAATGATTGGTGTCGGTAAGCCGGTAGGGTACCCGGAACGACTGTCCGACCTGGCTCTGATCACCGGCCTGAGTACCGGCGCCGGATTCAGGGGCCAGGGCCGTGAAGCCTGCGCTCAGCGCCAGCGTGATGAGCAGTGCGGAACCGGCCAGCAAGGAGCAGAGTTTTGTCATGGAGCCATTCGCCGATCGCTATTTTCACAGGGTTCGCCTTGCATACAGCTTAGGGTCGCGGGCGCGGTTCGGGAACGGCTCTTTGCGGGAAAACGCTCGGCCATGGATTGGTGTGGACACTGGCCGGTGGCATCGCAGCCTTGCAGGTACTACCATCGGAGAAGCTCATACCCCAGGTTTCTGCGTCCGCGAGAGAGTCTCATGCACAAGCTGACATTCCTGGTGCCGGTCCTGGCTATCCTGCTGTACGTGCCTCAGGCTCTGGCCGACGATCCGTATCCGCTTGCTCCAGAGGGCTTCCGGCCGCCGGCGGTGCCGCTTGTGGCTCATGACCCTTACTTCAGCGTCTGGTCCATGGCGGATCATCTGACCGACGACGTGACCCGGCACTGGACCAAGGTGCCGATGCCGCTGACGGGGTTGATCCGGATTGACGGGCAAGCCTACCGCTTGATCGGCCCGGAGCCCAAGGCCGTGCCGGCCATGGCGCAGATCTCGGTGGAGGTTCGGCCGACGCGGACGATCTATACCTTCGAGGCCAGCTCGGTGCGGGTGGAGCTCACCTTCCTGAACCTCGCCGTGCCCACCAATCTCGACATGATGTCCAGCCCTGTGACTTACCTCACCTGGCGCGTGCAAAGCCGAGACCAGAAAGCTCACCAGGTGGCCGTCTATTTCAGTGCGGCCGCCCAGCTTGCCGTGCATTCCTCGGATCAGGCTGTGGTCTGGTCACGTGAACAATCCGGAGCCGTCAAGGCCCTCAAGCTGGGCACCCAGGAGCAGCCGGTCCTCCAGCGCCGGGGAGATCAAACACGGATCGATTGGGGATATCTTTACCTGGCGACCGGTGAGGAACACGGGGTTCTGGCCAGCGGTGCGGCGGATGCCCTGACCGGGACCTTCCTTCAGACGGGAACGGTTCCTGCCACCGATGACCCGCGCCAGCCGCGCCGTGCCGACGACCAGACGCCCACTCTGGCCGTGGTCATGCCGCTGGAGACCGTGGAGCCGAACACCCCGCGCACGGCTGTCGCCATGCTCGCTTATGACGACATCTACGCCATCGACTACATGGGCGACTGGCTGCGTAGCTACGGCAGGGCCAAGGAAACGGCCAAGACGTTCAGCCTGCTCCTGCTCAAACACCACCTGAGCCGCTCTGTCTTCGACAACTATTGCGCTTACTTCGACCGTGAGCTGGCCGGCGTGCTGGAGCAGGCCGCCGGTGCGAAGTATGCGCGGCTGGCCGTTCTGGCGCATCGCCAATCGCTGGCGGGCGGCAAGCTGGTGGCCGACGCCAGCGGCATGCCCCTGTGGTTCCCCAAGGAGAATACGAGCAACGGCTGCATTGCCACGGTGGATGTGATCTACCCGCAGTTCCCGCACCTCCTACTCTTCAATCCGCTCCTGGCCAAGGCCTCGCTGGTTCCCGTGCTCGACTACGCAGCCTCACCGCGCTGGAAGTTTCCATTCGCCCCGCACGACCTGGGGACATATCCGGCCGCCACGGGCCAGGTCTATGGCGGTGGAGAGCGAACCGAAGAGAACCAGATGCCCGTGGAAGAGAGCGGCAACATGCTGATCATGGTCGCCGCCATTGCGCAGGCCGAGGACAATGCGAACTTCGCGGGGAAGTACTGGCCACAGCTCACCCAGTGGGCGAAATACTGTGAGGACCACGGCTTCGACCCGGCCAACCAGCTTTGCACGGATGACTTCGCCGGCCACCTGGCACGCAACGCCAACCTGTCCATCAAGGCCATCCTGGGTCTGGCGTGTTACGGCAAGCTTGCCGCCATGCGCGGTGACCAGGCCACGGCAGACCACTATGCCGAGCTTGCCCGGACCCTGGCCGGAAAGTGGGTGGGGATGGCTGCCGAGGGAGACCATTTCCGGCTCACCTTCAACCCGACGGCAACCTGGAGCCAGAAGTACAATCTGGTCTGGGATCGCATCCTCGGCCTGAAGGTGTTTCCCGAGGACGTGGCCAGCAAGGAGCTGGCGTTTTACCCGTCCGTGGTCGGGAAGTTTGGCCTCCCTCTGGATTCGCGCAAGCTGTTCACCAAGAGCGACTGGCTCGTCTGGACCGCCACGCTGGCGCCGGACCGTGCCACCTTTGAACGGCTCACTGACCCGCTCTACCGGTTCGTCAACGAAACGCCCGATCGGGTGCCTTTCTCAGACTTTTACTGGACCGATAGCGGCAAGGACGCTGGAATGCACGCACGTCCCGTGATCGGCGGCATCTTCATCCGCCTGCTCACCGAAGCGAAGCCCTACTGGCGAACCTGCATCGCCCTCGCCCGCCGCAATGCACCGGGAGAGGGCAATGACTGGGCGCCCTTACCCCTGATGCGCCGCCTCATCCCCATCGTTCCCACAGCCCGCGAGCAGGATACGTCCTGGCGGTATACCACCCAGCCACCCGCCGCGGACTGGATGGCACGGGCATTTGACGACCGCACCTGGAAGCAGGCATCTGGCGGATTTGGCACGGCCGGCACACCGGGGGCCGAGGTCCGCACTCTCTGGAACACCCCCCAGATCTGGCTGCGCCGCGATCTTGACATCCCCGAAGCGGCCCTTCGAGCAGACCCCAGCGCGTTGCGGCTGATCGTCCACCATGATGAAGACGCCGAAGTCTATCTCAATGGCGTGCTGGCCGCTCGGGCCGGTGGATACACCAGTGATTATCAACCCCTGCGCATTCACCCGGAGGCGCTCAAGGCGCTCCGCCCCGGTCGAAACAGCCTGGCCGTGCATTGCCGCCAGACCAGCGGCGGCCAGTACATCGACGTGGGCCTGGGCCGGGTCGAAGCCGTCGTGCCCTGACGAACCGTCTCTGGCCATTCTCGGTTCCAGTTTCACAAGGCAGGTCACCGTTCCGGTCCCCTCTCTCTCCAACCCGTGAGGCGAGCACCGATCATGTCCCTGGCAAACTCTTTCAGCGCACTGGATCGGGCTCGTTCCAGGGCCTTCTGGCACCTTTTGCCTCTCCTGTTCTTCTGCTACGTGATCGCGTATGTGGACCGTGTGAACGTTAGCCTGGCCAAGCTGAATATGCAGGATGACCTGGGGAAGCTCGGGTTCTCGGAAAGTGCCTTTGGTTTCGGCATGGGGATCTTCTTCGTCGGCTACCTGATTCTGGCCATTCCCGGCACGCTCCTGGTGGAAAAATGGAGTGGCGCAAGTGGATCAGCGGCACGATGGTCGCGTGGGGAATTATCGCGGCCATGACCGCGTTCATCCATTATCAGGTACCCGGAGTCAGCACGGTGGTCTCCTGGGTCGTCCGGCTCACCGCCCAGGTGCTTGAGCCACTGGCCCGGGCTCAGCTTGGTGGCGTCAGCCGGCTGGCCCAGAGCCTGGTCGACCAGCTCGGGACACCGGGGGCCGTCTACATCTTCCAGTTCTGGGGCATTCGCTTCCTGCTCGGGCTGGCCGAGGCCGGCTTCTATCCCGGCGTGATCGTCTACCTGACCCACTGGTTCCCCCGCCGTGACCGGTCCCGGGCACTCGCCTGGTTTTTCATCGGCACGCCCATCGCCCAGATCCTTGGTCCGCCCATCTGCGGAGCCATCATGGCCATTGGCACGGGGGGCACGCCTCCTATCCTGGGCCTTGTCGGCTGGCAGTGGGTCTACATCGCCTGGGGAGCTCCCGCTGTCATCCTCGGCCTGATCGTGCTGGCCACCCTTCCCGACTGGCCCCGCGAGGCGCACTGGCTGAGCGAGGAGGAGCGTGAGGCATTGTCGGAAGAACTGCTTCGCGAGAAGCACGAGCACGTGGCCCAGACAGGCCACATGTCCGTCATCCAGGCGCTGGCCCACCCCAGAATCCTGGCCCTTGCTGTGGCGTACCTCTTCGTGGTTACCGGAAACTACGGCATCGAGATGTACATGGCCTCCATCCTGAAGGACTGGTACCAGCTCGACATTCAAAGACTCTCCTGGCTGGTGATCGTCCCGGCCATTGGCTCCCTGCTGGGACAGATCTTCGTGGGCTGGAACTCCGACCGTACGCGCGAGCGGCGCTGGCATGCATCGCTGCCAATCATCTTCGGAGCGGTAGCTCTTGTGTTCACGCCCAGAAGCCAGGGTTTACCATGGCTGACCATCGTCTTGTTCACGCTGGCGATGACCGGGTCGAAGGCCTACCTACCAGCGTTCTGGACGCTGCCCAGCGAGCTCATGTCGGCCTCCGCAGCCGCGGCGAGTATCGGCCTGGTGAACTCCTTCGGCAACCTGGGGGGCCTGTTTGGCCCCACCGTCGTTGGCATCGTGCGCGACTCCACAGGTTCCTACAGTCACGGGCTGGAATTCCTGGCCGGGTCGATGATCCTGTCCACCATGATCATCATCGGCCTGGGCATCGGCAGAAAAGCGGCTGTGGCCCCGGAGCCGGTGAGGCTGGAAGAGCCTGTCTGAGACTTCCCAGTTCCAACGCCAATCGCATACACTCCCAGAGAGATCCCCGGCCTTGCGCCGCTTCGTGCATCTCCCCGGGAGTGTGCCCGCCCATGCGAACCTTACCGCACAGCGTTGTCATTTCAACGGTCATGGTCGTCCTCCTTGCCGGTGCCCACCCGGGTTGGGGCAAGGAACCTTACCGCCAGGTGCTGATCTCCTCCAACCAGAACATGAACGTGGACCCATTCCTGTTCGGGCGGCAGATGATCGCCTCGCGCTACGCCGTGCCCGAATGTCCTACCCCCTGGTCGGTGCGCAAGTACCGCTACTTCGGAGGCAAGCAGGAAGGCGTCAACGTGGTCTGGATTGACAATGGCAAGCTAAACATCGGCCTCATCGCCACACGCGGCCTGGGTATCCTGGCCGTGCTCGCGGATAGCGTGCAAGTTCTTGGCTGGCAGTCGCCGGTCAAGGATATCGTCCATCCCAATTTCGTTGATCTCAATAGCCGTGGGGGCCTCGGCTGGCTTGATGGCTTCAACGAGTGGCTGTGCCGTTGCGGCATGGAATGGAACGGCCAGCCTGGAACCGACCGCTTCATCAACAACATGGGCGAAGAGAGCACGATGCAGTTGACGCTGCACGGCCGGGTAGCCAACCTGCCGGCCCAGGAAGTATGGCTCATCGCTCAGCATGAGCCGCCTTACCGGTTGACCTTGCGCGGGATCGTTCATGAGCGCACGTTCAACGGACCCAAGCTGGATCTGACCAGCGAGCTTTCCATCGAGCCTGGTGCCCGGTCGTTCCGCATCAGCGATGCAGTCAGCAATCACGGGGGCCAGCGCCAGGAGTTCGAGATGATTTACCACACCAACTTCGGACCACCTCTCCTCGAAGAAGGCGCACGCTTCCTGGCACCCGTGGAAACGGTCACACCCTTCAACGAACACGCCGCCAAGGACATCAAGACGTACGACCAGCTCGGAGGGCCAAGGCCAGGGTTCATCGAGCAGGTTTATCTGCTCAAGCCGCTGGTCGATCGGAGCGGGCGCACCCTGGCCATGATCCACAACAAGGCAGCGGACCGGGGAGCATCACTCCGGTTCGACACCCAGGAACTCCCCTACCTGACGCTCTGGAAACATACCACCGCTCCGGAAGACGGCTATGTCGTGGGCATCGAGCCAGGAACGAACTATCCGTACACCCGGCGCGTCGAGCGCCAGCACGGGCGCGTCCCCGTCCTCTCACCGGGCGAAAGCCACTACATGACCATCGACGTCGGGGTGCACCTGGGAACCGCCCAGGTCGCTCAGGTGACCCAGGAGATTGCCCGGCTCCAGGCAAACCGCCAGCCACTGCTCCGCGAGAAACCCGAGCAGAAGGAGTGAGCGGCCGGGGTGCTTCCCCTCCGGTCCGCGCCGTCCCCTGCCGTATTCTCCGTCAGCATTCGCTCACGTTCACGGGAATCTGCACGGCCAGGCCGCCTTCCGATGTTTCCTTGTATTTTGTGTTCATATCGAGTGCCGTGGCCCACATGGAGCGAATCACCGCGTCCAGCGAGACCCTGGCCTGGGCCGGGTTGCTTTCCAGGGCAAGGTGAGCGGCCGTGATCGCCTTGACGGCGCCCATCGAGTTACGCTCGATGCACGGGACCTGGACCAGGCCGCCGACCGGGTCGCAGGTAAGTCCCAGGTGATGCTCCATGGCAATCTCGGCAGCCATCAGGACCTGCTCGGGCGAACCGCCCAGCGTCTGGGCCAGGCCCGCGGCTGCCATGGCGCTGGAGACTCCGATCTCGGCCTGGCAGCCGCCCATGGCCGCTGAGAGCGTCGCTCCCTGCTTGAACAGGCTGCCAACAACACCCGCAGTCAGCAGAAACGCCTCCACGGCCTGCCCGTCATCCTCATGAAAGCAGAGCCGGTACAGGAGCACGGCCGGGACCACCCCGGCCGCCCCGTTCGTTGGTGCCGTGACGACCCGTCCGAACGAGGCGTTCTCCTCATTGACCGCCAGCGCGAAACAGCTAACCCATTTCAGGACCTCCGGAAAGCTGGCCGGCTGGCTGCGAACCGCGGCAATCCAGGCTTGTGGTGAATCGATGGCCCATGGCGTTTTCATGCCTGCCAGGAGCGTCTGATACAGCATGGCCGCCCGCCGCGTCACTCCCAGACCTCCAGGCAGCGTCCCCTTGGTGCGCGCACCGCGAAAAGCGCACATGGACATTTCAGCCCACAGTTGCTGGAGCTCTGTCCGGATCTGCGCGGGACTGCGGCTGGCATGTTCGTTTTGCCACACCACCTCCGGAATTGTCAGCCCATGGGTACGGCAATGCACAAGCAGGTCTGTGGCCGTGTTGATGAGAAAGGGAACGGGTTGCGGCTCGGAGCTGTCCGTTTCACCAGGAATAGGCTCCTGGACGATGAATCCTCCGCCCACGGAGTAATATGTCTCCACGCATGCCACGTCATTGTGCAGCCAGGCCGTGAATGTGAGTCCATTGGGGTGGTACGGCAGTGAGATATCCCGATGAAACACGAGGTCCCGGGCTGGATCGAAGCCGATGGGCTGTGCCGCACCCAGCAAGATTTGGCGATGGTCCTGGATGTGGCGAGCCAGCGGGTGCAAGTCGGCCGGGTCGCAGGTCACGGGATCCAGGCCGGAAAGTCCAAGCATGAGCGCAACGTCTGTCCCGTGACCCTTGCCCGTCTTCGCCAGCGAGCCATAAAGATCAACCTGGACGCGCATGATCTCATTTAGTGGATGGATCGAGCGGCAGCGAGCGACGAACTGCTCCGCCGCGCACCAGGGTCCCATCGTGTGCGAGCTCGATGGGCCAATGCCAATCTTGAAGATGTCGAACGTGCTGACCATCGTGAGCAAACCCTTATGGCCGCGGACAGGATGAAGCTCCATCGCGACGTGGCATCAAGTCCGACCGCCAGACGGACGGTCAGCCTGGCCTGGCTTACCGCCGCAATGGTGCTTCGGGAAGCGCGGTATGGATAAGGCCTCCCCGCGGCGGCTCACCCAGATGAAGCCGGGCCATGATGTACGTGCGGTCCCAGCGGATTGATGGACCGTGCGCCAGGATCTCAATCTGCCCGAATTGTTCCAGGCTGGGCAAGTCACGATGGCGGCCAATCAGGGTGACCGACATGGGACCGTCAGGGTTGGGATCCGTCTCTTTGGCTTTCTGTTCACCGTCAATCAATGCTTGTGCACTGGAATACCAGTGGACCGGGTGGTTCAGGTAAAAGAGTCGGACTGCTAGGTCGTGAGGAACTGGGCCAAATGGTGTCGGGTAGGCATCACGGTCCCAGTCGTCATAGAGCAGGACAATGCGTTCATCACGTGGCACATCGTGACCAGCCTTGTCGTAGAAGGCCCACTCGACCCCGCGATGGTCAAACCAGGGAACGACGATCCAGAAGCACAGGCCATAGATGCCCGCCAGACCCAGGCAGATCCCCCAGCTCAGGCGCATCTCTCGCCTTTGGGACCAGGCGCGGCCCAGCCGACGACGGACAAGCCAGTGCAGCCCGGATGCCGCCCATATGGACCACGGCATCAGGGCGTAGATGGCATAGTGGGCATTTCGAGCGCGGGCCAGCGACACCAGGATGAGTGGGCTAACGGCCCAGCACCAGAGTAACCGGTCGCCTGCAAGCTGATGCTTTACTGCGGGGCTAGCGGCTCTGTCCATCATGCCCATGTATGAACCCAGGCACACCCGGCGCAACGAGAGCCCGGCCCCGACCAGCCCTACAGGGGCCCAGGGAAGTGCTTGCCCGAAGAGAGCCGACCCATACGCGACCCATCCTTGACCGGCGAAGGGCCCGTGCACGGCCGAGCTGCCAAGCCGTTCTGTCACATGCATCGCCCACAGGCCAACCACGTTCATGCCGTAGCGGGCAACCATGGCTGCCGGCCAGCTCACCGTACTGGCTGTGAACAGCAGCCAGCCGGCTGGGAATGCCAGCCGGTTGGATGTGACGCGATCCCGATCCCAGAGTAACACCGGCCCGGCGGTGCATAGCACCAGAGCGGCACCGAAGCCAGTTCCCTTGACCAGTGTGGAAACGCTCAACAGTCCGAAGAAGAGCCAGCGCCAGACATGCCAGGAAGCGATTGACCGGCCCGGTCCACTGCCCGGACTGACCGGGATGGCTACCGCAGCCGGGATGGCTGCTACAGCCGGGATGGCTACCGCAATGCGCAGGCGGTCGAAGGCCAGTAGCGTCCAGGTCATGAGACAGGCCAGCAGGATGTCGGCTTCCGCAAGCTGTGCACGCAGCGCAGTCCATGCCGTCGTGGCCTGTACGGCGCCGGCCAGGAGCGCGAGCCGATGGCCATAGCGTGGCTGGGCGAGTAGCACGACTCCCAGAACCAGCAGTGTGCCTGCAAGTACGGACGGTAGCCGCGCGGCTTCTGCACTGACGCCACCGGTCCACCACCCCGCGCCGGCAGCCAGCCAGAATGGCAAGGGAGGCTTCTCCAGCCAGGGGAGCCCACCGATCTGCGGGCACCACCAGTTCCCTGACTCGAGGATCTCCTGTGCGCCTTGAGCCACGAAGGCCTCGTGGTACGTCAGCCGCGCACCACTGACCAGACCAGGTCCAAAGGTAAGAGCGCAGACGACCAGCAAGAGCGCGATTGGTCGCCAGCAGGCCTGTACGTCGCCGGAGTGCTGCATGACCAGCTTTCTGGATGTGCCGCCCCGGCACGGAGGAAGGACGGAGCTGCTGGGCCGCATGATTGGGCATCAATGGAAAACGGTCAATGTCAGTCATGCGAAACGGGAAGTGCCCATGTCCAGGCCACGCACCAGATCAAGCATGCAATTAACATTGATATAGTCTCGCACCTGGAAACCCTGTGGAAAAACGGGTGGCGCCTGGCCGTTTTTCGTGATCTGGGTCAAGCAAATCGCCGATCTTCCCTGACAGATCAGGTTTCCATGGAGTGCTCGGCAGTGGTCGCCAACGGCTGTTGATAACTTGTCAACGTACCGTGGGTCGTGGCGCTTCTGTTGCCAGCTCTCCCGCTTGCCCGCCCGTTCTTCATCATGGCGTGCCGGTCCATGCACGGGTTCCCATCCTGCTGTCCACAAGTTGTCGACTTACCTCTCAGCCCTGTTGCCGCCAGGTAAGTTCTTTGCTATCATTACCTTGTCCTTGCGGTTTCGTGGTTATCCACGATGTCATTCCCACTCTGCGGTTGATGCGGCGGTCAACTGACCTTATTGTGAAACCACAGATCTCAGCGTGTCCCGGTTCACGGGCGTCTGGGACTCCGGTTCACCCCACCGCCCTGCAGCATAGCGCCAGGCCGCCAAAGCTCCCGGGAGGGCGCGCTGCAACATCCTGGTCGAGTACGAAGGGTTGGATTCGGTCCGTCAGTACTCGCTGAGAAGTTCGGCACAGGCGGTGAATGCACAGGCCGGTGAGGTCTTGCAGGGGGCAAAGAGCGGCAACGCATTGGTGGCTATGTCGCAGTTGCAACCGCCGAGACCATGATGACAACCCCCTGGAAGGCCCGAGGGTCGACGGCGAGAGAAGGCCCGGAGCTGGCCAGTTTCTGAAGCTCCTGCAACACAAGGGGCATGGGTCGATCGGGTACCTGCCACGGGCAGGACCCCTGTCCCATCGAGATCCAGCGCTTGCAACAGGCTGGACCACACGAGGGAAGCACATGAGGGCTTTTTGCAACCGCGATGGATTGCTCAGCGCCTTCTCCATGGTGAGCGGCGTCGTTCCAGCGCGAAGTCCGAAGCCCATCTTGCAGAACGTGAAGTTCATCGCCGATGAGGACGAAGGCTCAATCCTCATGGGCACAGACCTGGAGGTAGGCATCCGGCACCGCGTGCTCGGCGTCCGGGTTGAGCAGCCGGGTACCGTCATCTTGCCAACGAATCACATTGGCTCAATCCTCCGGACCAGCAGCGATGAAGAGCTGGAGGTAACGACCGACGACGATCACCTGATGGTGCGCGGCGAGCATGCGGAGTTCACCCTGCCGATCGAGGATGCGAGCCTGTTTCCCGAGGTACCCGACTTCGGGGCCGAGAGCTACCATGTCCTGTCGGCGGGCCACCTGAAAAAACTGATCCGCCGCACGAGCTTCGCAACCGACCTGGAAAGTGCCCGCTATGCGCTAGGCGGCGTGCTGGTCGAGCTGACGCCGGAATCACTGGCACTGGTCGGTACAGATGGCCGCAGGCTTGCTCGCATGGTGGCGCCTGCGGAGGCCACCAATGATCCGCCCGTTCCATCCGGCACGCCGGTGATCCCGGTCAAGGCCCTCAAGCTGATCGAGCGCAACCTGGTGGATGACGGTCTGCTGGTGCATCTGGCCATCCAGTCCGGAACCGCGGTGCTGGTGCGCACCGACGATGCGGTGATCTATAGCCGGCTTGTGGAGGGACGCTTTCCACGGTATCAAGATGTGTTCCCACCCGCGGTCGCGGTGCGGATTCCCCTGGAAGCCGGCCGCTTGAGACTGGCCGTCGAGCAAGCCTCGATCATCACCAGCGACGACAGCCGGGGTGTGGATTTCCAGTTCAGCTCCGGTGTGCTCAAGCTGTCGAGCCAGGCGGCCGACGTGGGCAGCTCACACGTCCATCTGCCGATCAACTACGAAGGTAAGCCGGTGGACATCACGTTCGATCCCCGCTACCTGGTTGACGCGCTGAAGACCCTGGATGACGCCACCATAGTGACTGCCGAACTGATTGATTCCAGGAACGCCGCCGTCTTCCGAACTGAAGATCAATACACCTACGTCGTGATGCCTTTGACCCGAGAGCGTTGAATGCCCGCGCCGATCAGGCTCAGCCATCGGGTGCGAGGCGGGCGGTAGTGGCTCGGCGGAGGCGGAGTCCGGATGAGACGAAAGGCACGCGGATTGCTACCCTGTTGACCTGGAATCCCACGATGGCGGTCCAAGGAAGTTATTGATTCGTTGTATGCTCCAGCGCTGTTTCAGCGATCCCCGTCGCACCGGCCGGCAATGTTCGCCGCCGGGCCAACCATCCTGGAGGGGCGCTGAAACGGCACGTCCTACGGTAGCCGGAACGGCAATCCCGCAAGCGACCGCTTATGGTAACCATGTTCGCCCTTTTCGCGATGGGAACGGACTGAACCAGCATGGCGAACCCTAATCGTCGGGGCCCGCGAGCCCTGTCCGAGGTTCTCGGTGAACTCTTCACGGTTCGAGGATACGGACGGTTACGGGCACTGAGCGAGCTCGAGGAGGCATGGAATTCCGCCGTGGGAGAGCCGTATTGCCGTCAGACCAGGCTCGGCGAGGTGCGCCGGGGTGTGCTGAGCGTGACCGTGGCTCATCCGACGCTCCTGGAAGAGCTGGCGGCGTTTCGCAAGCCCGCGCTCTTGCAAGCCCTCCGGGCCGGGGCTCCGGGAACGCTCATTCACGATATTCGCTTTCGCGTGGGACCGATGGAGGAGCCGGAACCGGAACCGCAACCGTCTCAGGCCCCTGCCGCACCGCCAGGCCGCCCGGCGGCTCCGGCGCGCAAGCGGTCCCGGCAGCAGCGTGACGCGGCTGGCCCGGAACGAGGCCGGCCCGCCTCGGACTCCACCCGTGCCCGACCAGGGAGCAGAGACGGCATTTCCCGATCGGACAGGGACGACTGCGACTGAAGAACGTGCAATGAAATGACCGGACAAGGACACACGGCGCCAGGACCAGGAGGGCGTGTGCCGGGGGGGAAATCGCTCAATTCCGGTACGGGATGGCTGGTCGTGGAAGCCCGCCGGCCTGCGGGTGGCTGCAAACCGGGCACATGGGTCACCTGCCCAGCCAGCCACGACGGATGGCGGTCATGGCCGGAAGGCAAGCCAGATCAGACCAAGCAAGCGCAACAGGCCAACAGGATCAAGGGAACTGCGTAATGGATCTGAGCAAGGACGAGGATGCTATGATCGGGACGGGCGAGACTCAAGCCATGGAAATTCCCATTCCGTCAATCGCTGAAGATGCCGAGGGCTCCGCTGGCTACACCGGGGCGAACATCAAGGTCCTGGAAGGGATCGAGGCGGTTCGCAAGCGGCCCGGTATGTACATCGGCGACACATCGCCGCGCGGTCTGCACCACCTGGTCTATGAAGTCGTCGATAACTCGATCGATGAGGCAATGGCCGGCTTCTGCCGTAACATTCACGTCACATTGCATACCGATGGATCGGTATCCGTGGTGGACGACGGCCGCGGAATCCCGGTGGACATCCACGGCGAGAGCGGCAAGAGTGCGCTGGAAGTGGTTCTGACCAAGGTTCATGCCGGCGGCAAGTTCGACCATGACACCTACAAGGTTTCCGGCGGCCTGCACGGCGTGGGCATCACCGTGGTCAATGCACTTTCGGAGTGGCTGGAAGCCGAGGTGCGTCGCGACGGCCAGATCTGGCAACAGGATTACGAGCAGGGCAACGCCAAGGGCCCCGTCCGCGCCCTGGGTCCCGCCAAGTCCACCGGGACCACGATCCGCTTCTTGCCCGATGTCGCCATCTTTCCCCGGATCGCGTTTGATTACGATACCCTCGAGAAGCGGCTCCGCGAGCTAGCCTTCTTGAACAAGGGCGTGCGCATCCGCCTCAGCGACGAGCGGGGCGATGAGCCGAAAGACGCGGAGTTCTATTCCACCGAGGGCCTGGGAGAGTTCGTCACCTACCTGAACCGTGCCCAGACGCCCCTGCATCCGCCGGTTGTTTTTTGGGGACGCGACGACGAGCGGGCCGTGGAAGTGGAAGTCGCCTTGCAGTACAACGATTCAATCAGCGAGATGGTCATCTCGTTCTGCAACAACATCAACACCATCGAGGGCGGTACCCACCTGACGGGCTTCCGCACGGCCCTGACGCGCACCCTGAACCAGTACGCCCGCGCGGCGGCGCCGGCCAAGAACAAGGACCTGACGATCACCGGTGAGGACTTCAAGGAAGGCTTGACGGCGATCATCAGCGCCCGCGTTCCCGATCCGCAGTTCGAGGGGCAGACCAAGACCAAGCTGGGCAACAGCGAGGTTGAGGGAATCGTCACCCGGATCGTCAACGAGAAGCTCAGCGAATACCTTGAGAACACGCCGGCTGCGGCCAGACGGATCATCGCCAAGGCCCAGCTCGCGGCCGAGGCGCGTGAGGCGGCCAGAAAAGCACGTGAGCTGGTGCGTAACCGTAAGGGAGTACTCTCGGGGGGCGGCTTGCCCGGTAAGCTGATGGATTGCACCACCCACGATCAGGACGCCAGCGAGCTCTTCCTGGTGGAGGGCGACTCGGCCGGCGGCACCGCGGAAGGGGGACGCGACCGGCTCTACCAGGCCATCCTCCCGTTGCGCGGCAAGATCCTCAATGTCGAGCGCGCCCGGCTCGACCGCGTGCTCGGCAACGAGGAGATCCGCAACATCATCACGGCGGTGGGCAACGGAATTGGCGAGGAGGAAGACCCGGCGAAACGGCGTTACGGTAAGGTCGTGATGATGAGCGACGCCGACGTCGACGGCTCGCATATCCGGACCCTGCTGATGACGTTCTTCTACCGCCAGATGCCGCGCCTCGTCGTCGAGGGGCACCTCTACGTCGCACAGCCCCCGCTCTACATGATCACGAACAGCAAGAAGGACCGCCGCTACGTCCATACCGAGGACCAGATGCAGACGATCCTCATGGATACGGGCCTTGCCGGCTCCGTACTGGCGGCACCGGCACCGGCACCGGCGGTGCCATCGGCCAATGGTGAAGGCGGCAGCCCCGTGCCCGAGGCTCCGGCCAGGCCCGAGTTGCAGGTCGAAGGCGACCGTCTGAAGAGCTTGCTGGAGCTGGTGGAGGCCATCGAGCTGGGCCTCCGCGCCTTCGGGCGGCGCAGCCGCTCGGTCCGAAATTTCCTGCACTTGGCGCACCCGGCCACCGATCCCAGGACTGACCCACGCGCCGGCCTCCTGCCCCAGTTCTTGATCGAGGACAACGGCAGGGAGATCCCCTGCTGGACCGAACAGGAGTGTGACGATTACCGGCATGCCCACGAGGTGGCGTTCCTGTCGCAGTCGGAGTTCGAGAAGGGGGACAAGGAACCCGCAAGCGCGGCAGCCCGGACAGCCGAGGCCGGCTCCGATGGGGCTGTGACCCCGGCCCCCGCGGAGCCTCGCAAGGTGCGCCGGATCGAGCTGCACGAGGTCAAGACGCTGAACAAGCACCTGACCCGGCTGCGTGATGAGTTCGGGCTGCGGGCCGATGTCCTGGTGCCCCGCGAGGTCACCGGTGACGAGCCTCCCCCGCGGTTCCTCTTGCACCATGATGGCGAGATCCATCACCTGCTCGACCTCCGCGCGCTGGTGATGAACGTGCGCAAGATCGGCGAGAAGGGAATGAAGATCACCCGCTTCAAGGGACTGGGCGAGATGGATGCCGAGCAGCTCTGGGAAACCACGATGGATCCCACGCGCCGCACGCTCATGCAAGTGCAGCTCGATGACGCGGCTGCCGCCAACGATCTGTTCACCACCCTGATGGGTGACGATGTGGAACCACGCAGGGAGTTCATCGAGAAGCACGCGCTCGAGGTCAAAAATCTCGATGTTTGAGACCAGCGGATACGGCCCGATCATGCCGAAGGAACACGCGCCAACGCAGATCCAGGTTCAGCGGAGTGACCCTTCAAGGCGGGATGGGAAGATCCGCCCGGGGGGGACAGAACGATGGGGATAGCCCAGAAAGTTGCCCGGAACTTCAGCGACGCAGTCCGCTCGCGGGGCCAGTCGTACTTCGCCAAGGGCCGTGTGAGCCTGATGTCGGCCAAGCCGAACGAGGTACTGGCGCGGGTGCGCGGCACCACCAAGTACCGCGTACGGGTACGGCTCCGCGGCGCCAAGCTGCTGGCATCGTGTAGCTGCCCCTACTTCAGCCCCCAGGGGGAGCCGTGCAAGCACCTCTGGGCCACGCTGCTCCTGGCGGATTCGCGCGGGCTGTTGCAAACCCCGCCCAACTTCGCGGTCCGCTTCATTCCGGACGTGCTCCGGCAAGGCCCCGCGCCGGAACGGCTGCCGGGCGTCGATCCCGAGATCGAACCGGTGCAGGACCTGTTTTCCGGCATGGATTCGGAACCAGGCATGCATCTTGGCGGCGAGCGTCTGCCGCGCGGCACGCGCCGGCCCTACCGGCCGCGCACGTCCAAGGACCGTCCGATCCGCGGCCGGTCCGTGGGTCCGATCCCTGGCGGTGAGGAGGGAAGCTGGACGGTTCCGGGATCGCTTCCCGGCTCGGCCCCGCGCGATGCGCGGCTCTCCGGCCGGTCGCGGTCGCTCACCGGAGGTCCGCCGACCGCTCGGGCCAAGCCCGTCAATCGGAACGCCAAGCGGCTTCTGGTCTACGTGCTGGACGTCACGGCCACCCAGACGCACAACCAGGTGGTCATTGACCTGGCGCGTCGCCAGCGCAAGCCCACGGGCGAATGGGGCCCCCTGCGGCCCTGGTGGTATGCACCGTGCGCGGCCCATGTGAAGTACGACCCCGAGGACCGCCTCTTGCTGGCCCTGCTGGATGAGGCGCATCACAATTCCCCGGCGCACCATGGCGGCCATGCTGCCGGGGCCGCCAGCAACGGTGCGAGCACCGGGCCGGGTGCCATGAGCGCACCGCGCACCACGAGCGACCTGCGCGGCGTGCGGCGGTTCGTCCTCCGCAAGGACCAGGCCGGCCTGGTGGAGCGGCTCGCCAAGTCCGGACGGCTGAGGCTGCGGCGCACCGAGGGTGAGGACGACCCGCCCACCATGCGGTGGGACGACGGCCAGCCCTGGCGGTTCACGCTGGACATACGGACCGAGGCTGGCGGCAAGCGCTGGTCCTGGCGTGGCGGCCTGCGGCGCGGCGAGAACCGCATGGACCTGGCGGAGCCCCTGGTGCTCTTGCCCGGACTGCTGGTCCTGGGCGTGGGCCGGGCGGCGCGGTTCGACGATCTGGGCGTCATGCCCTGGATCCTCCGGCTCCGCTACGAGAAGGAGATCACCTTCGTCGAGCCCCAGCAGGACCTGATGCTGGGCCGGATCCTGGCCGAGACGCGGGTGCCTCCGCTGGAGCTCATCGACTCGATCCGCCTCGAGGAGATCGTGGCCAAGCCTCGTCCCTGCCTCACCCTGCGCTCGCCCCGGCAGAACTGGGGCATGGCCGCCGACAAGCTGCTATGCGAGCTGGAATTCGATTATGACGGTGCCATCATCCCGGCAGGCCGGACCACGCCCCTGGCGGTCTCCACCGAGCTGGGCCTGGTCATTCGCCGCGACCCTCGCACCGAGTCGTCCGCGGATGTCAAGCTCTTCGAGCTGGGGTTCCGCGAGGCCAAGGATCCGCGGCTGGACCCGGGAACGCTCGAGCTGCCGGCCAAGCGCATGGGCCCGGTTACCAAGGACCTGGTCCTTGCCGGCTGGCGGGTGGAGGCCGAGGGCAAGCTCATCCGCCCGGCCGGAGAGTTCAAGCTGGCACTCGCGACGGGCATCGACTGGTTCGACCTGGACGGCGGCATCGACTACGGCGGCCAGAGTGTGAAGCTCCCCGAACTGCTGGCAGCCGCCCGCCGGGGAGAGAGCATGATCGAGCTGGGCGACGGCTCGATGGGGATGCTGCCGGAGGAGTGGCTCAAGAAGTACGGCATGCTCGCCGACCTGGCGACCGCCGAGAACGGCGCGCTGCGGTTCAACGCCTCGCAGGCCGGTGTGCTCGACGCACTGCTGGCCAACCAGCCCGAGATCCAGGTGGACGCCGCCTTCGAGAAGGTGCGCGAGCACCTGCGCCAGTTCGAGGGGGTCGTCTCGCTCGATTCACCGCCCGGCTTCCATGGCGAGCTGCGGCCCTACCAGCGCGAGGGGCTGGGCTGGCTGGATTATCTCCAGCGGTTCGGCTTCGGCGGCATCCTCGCCGACGACATGGGCCTGGGCAAGACCATCCAAGTGCTGGCCCTGCTCCAGCGCCGGCGCTATCGCCGCCAGGCCAAGGGGCCCACGCTTGCCGTCGTCCCACGCTCGCTGGTGTTCAACTGGATTCAGGAAGCCGCCAAGTTCACACCCCGGCTCAAGGTGCTCGACTACACTGGCTCGGGCCGCCACGGCCTACGCGAAAGGTTCTCCGAATACGACCTGATCATCACCACCTACGGCACGCTGCGCACCGACATCCCCGACCTGACCAACTTCGAGTTCGACTACGTGCTGCTTGATGAATCGCAGGCGATCAAGAACGCCGACAGCCAGTCCGCCAAGGCCGCGCGGCTGCTGCGTGCCCGGCACCGGCTGGCAATCAGCGGCACGCCCATCGAGAACCATCTCGGCGAGCTCTGGTCCATCTTCGAGTTCCTCAACCCCGGGATGCTGGGCAGTGACACCGTCTTCAAGAAGTACGCCAGCGCCGGGGCCGGCACCGGGCTCGACGCGGCCGACCGGGTGCTGCTGGCCAAGGCACTGCGGCCGTTCATCCTCCGCCGCACCAAGGCCCAGGTAGTTCAGGACCTGCCGGAGAAGACCGAGCAGACCCTCTACTGCGACATGGAAGCCGATCAGCGGCGGTGCTACGACGAGCTCCGCGTGCACTACCGCGACGCCCTGCTGCGCAAGGACGTCAGCGAGCTGAACCGGTCCAAGATCGAGGTCCTCGAGGCGCTGTTACGGCTCAGGCAGGCGGCTTGCCACCCGGGCCTCATCAACCACGACTCCACCACCGCGCCCAGCGCCAAGCTTGACATGCTCATGCCCTCGATTGCCGAGGTCGTCGAGGAGGGGCACAAGGTGCTGGTGTTCTCCCAGTTCACCAGCTTCCTGGCCATCGTCCGCGAGCGGCTGGAGCAGGAGCAGCTCGTCTACGAGTACCTCGACGGCCGTACGCGCAACCGTGCCGCCAAGGTCGAACGGTTCCAGACTGATCCCGACTGCCCGATTTTCCTGATCAGCCTGAAGGCGGGCGGCCTGGGCCTGAACCTCACCGCCGCGGAATACGTGTACCTGCTGGACCCGTGGTGGAACCCGGCCGTCGAGGCCCAGGCCATCGACCGCTCGCACCGGATCGGCCAGACCCAACACGTCTTCGCCTACCGCCTGATCTGCCGCAACACGGTCGAGGAGAAGATCCTTGAGCTTCAGCAGAAGAAGCGCGACCTGGCCGATGCGATCCTCAACGCCGATAATCGGGTGATCTCCACGCTCACCCGCGAGGATCTTGAGTTCCTCCTCTCCTGACGCCGAACCCTGGAGTTGCATCCTCATGATGACACGGACCGAACCCGGCGCCACTCGCCCCCGCAGCCTCGGGGTGTTACTCGTGCTGGGCACGCTTGCCACCGTCGCGCTGGTCGCACTTCCGGACCAGGCCATGGCTCAGACCCAGAAGCCACAGGAGAAGAAGACCGAGGCCAAGGCGCAGCCGCAGGAGAAGAAGACCGAGGCCAAGGCGCAGCCGCAGGAGAAGAAGACCGAGGCCAAGGCGCAGCCGCAGGAGAAGAAGACCGAGGCCAAGGTGCAGCCGCAGGAGAAGAAGACCGAGGCCAAGGCGCAGCCGCAGGAGAAGAAGACCGAGGCCAAGGCGCAGCCGCAGGAGAAGAAGACCGAGGCCAAGGCGCAGCCGCAGGAGAAGAAGACCGAGGCCAAGGCGCAACCCACACCAGCGGCCGCGGCGACCGACGATCCGGCAAAGCTCAAGACCGAGATCGCGAACCTTCACAAGGAGGTCGCACAGCTCAAGCTCAAGATCGCCACGCTCGAGCTCGAGAAGCTGGGCGCCACGGTGAACATCGACAAGAGCAAGGACGGCAAGGACATCGCCACGGTGAACATCCTCAAGAAATGGGCCGGCGACAAGGATGCCATGCAACTGCTGAAGAACGTACCCAACCTCGAGGTGGTCTACATCGACAGCAACCAGGTCAATGACGCAGCGCTGGCTCCGCTCAAGGAGCTGGCCGGCCTCAGCGCGCTGACCCTCATGAGCACGCAAATCACCGACGCGGCGCTCGAGAACCTCAAGGGCCTGAGCGGCCTGACCATGCTCTTCCTGACCAGCTCCAAGGTCAGCGACAAGGGCCTGGCCCAGCTCAAGGGGCTCAAGAACCTCCAGGTGCTTGCACTCAGCCGTACCGATGTCACCGACGCCGGGCTCGACGCCCTCAAGGACATCAAGAGCCTCAAGTCGCTCTACCTGATCGGCACCAAGGTCACGCCCCAGGCCATTGACAAGCTCAAGCAAGCCCTGCCGGGTACGGCGGTTTACAAGTAGAGGTCCGTGGTCAGGTCGGCAGGGAACCTTCAGCCGTTTGCCGTCCAAGGCCAGCCCGTGGCCCTGAGGCCCTACGGCGTTGCTGGCTTCCGGGTTGCTCTGCCGAAAAGGCC
This sequence comes from uncultured Planctomycetaceae bacterium, assembly GCA_963833985.1. Classification (GTDB taxonomy): domain Bacteria; phylum Planctomycetota; class Planctomycetia; order Isosphaerales; family Isosphaeraceae; genus Aquisphaera. The sequence goes on along the minus strand of CAWIAD010000002.1, from coordinate 882,308 downwards.
CCAGAGACCGATCAGCAAGCCAGCAATGCCGATCGGGATCCCCAGCGGCAGGCCCACCATCGACACGCTGAGGAGCAGCCCCACCAGGATCATGCACACGCCCGCGATCACGGCCAGCAGGTGGCTGGCAATCTTGCTGCCGGCTTCCGTCAGTTGATGATTGTCCATCGTAGTGCCTTTCCGCATGGACTGACGCGCATGCAAAAGGCCCCGTCCATGCTTGACCGCCCGCCGCTCTGATCCGGCTGCTCTCTGGCCGGACCGCGGTGAACTGGCTGGCACGTGGGGCCACCCTGACCTTTGTCGTTCCGCCCACCTTGGGCGGACGAGCCATCCTGAGCATGGAGCGCGCGTGGGCGCAAGTCAAGCTGGTTGTTGAACGATTGTCGATCCGAGCCCGTCAGGCACTGGCTGGGGCGCAGGCTTCCGATCATACGGTTACCGCGCCAGGCTTTGGCAAACGCCTCAGCCGCAGCGCCAGCATGATCCAGGTCCAGCCGGTGAAGAGCATGTCGATCCCGACAAAGACGCCGATCACCCAGAAGCCGGAGAATGGTAGTTGCAGCCAGATCATGATGCCCAGGACAAGGTTAAGAAGACCGCCGACAAAGACCCAGCCCCAGTGGCTGAATCGATGCATCAGTGAGCCAACGATCCGGAACGCGCCACTGACCATGAGCATGCAGGCGATGAGCAGAGTCAGCGCCTCTGCGGCTTCTAGCGGCTGGCGGATGAACAGGATCCCCAGGACGATGTAGAGCACGCCCATCAGGAGCATCAGGAAGAACCCACTCCATTCACGGGTCCAGAACGCACCCACAAGCTGAGCGCCACCGCCGATCAGTAGCACGATCCCGATCGTCACCGCAGTGGCGAGGGTCGTGAGCAAGGGCATGCCGATCGCGATGGTGCCCAGGATCACGAGCACGATCCCCAGCACCAGGAGCCAGACCCACTGGCCTCGGATCGCTTCCAGTTCATGTCGCAGGACGCGCCGAATGTCACCGAATTCTGCACCCGCGCTCATTGTGATCCTCCATCCTGTGGTTCAGGTCTGGCCGCTTGCAGCCAGAGGGCTTACCTAGGTCAAGAACCGCATCCTATCACGAATGTTGCCTGTCAGATATGACGCGCAACACCGGTTCCAGCCCGTGACAGCACGCAAGCGGCTGGCCCATACACGCGGGTTGCCCCTGCTCGAGTAGCCGGTTAAAGTTCAGGGAAAGGCCTGTGCAGCGTACGGCCTGCTCCACGGCCACTGTTCTGATATGCTGCGAATGAAGACCGTCCAAACGGGATTGAGGGAACATCCGCCGTTGAATGTCAAACCTCCCGACGTGTCCGGTGCTCAGGACCAACCTGTCCATGCCGCTGAGGATCGTGCTCCCGGTGAGCAGCCCAGGACTGATTTGCCGACTGCCCAGAAGCCCATGACGGGACCTTCTGTTCATGGTCAGCCACAGCCACAGCGCGGCTGGCGCGTCCTTCGCCTGCTGGCCATTCTGATCTTGCTTGGCGGTGGCCTGACAGGCGCCGGGTTCTGGTTGTGGCCCTGGATACTCGAGACTCTCCATACGGTTCGTACCGACGATGCCTACGTGGCAGGGCATGTGATCCACATCGCACCGCGCATTCCCGGCACGGTCCTGCGGGTAGTGGTTGAGGACAACGCCTTTGTCGAGAAAGGCCAGCTTCTGGTCGAGCTTGACCCGGAGCCCTATCAGATTGCCGTGAACCGTGCGGCCGCTGCCGTTGACGTGGCCAGGGCGCAGGTCCAGCAGGCCGAGTCTCAGGGACGGGCAATCGTCGCGGGCATCCGCGCAGCCTACAACAACCTGCGCTTGACCATGGACCATGTGACCGAGGGAATTGCCAGGTTGAAGGCCAGTCTAGCCACGCGTGAGAAGGCGATTGCCCAGCGCACATTGGCCGAGGCCGAGCTTCGGCGAGCGCGCAACCTGCTGCAATCCAACAGCGGCACCCAGCAGGTCGTCGATCAGCGTGAGGCCTCGTACCAGGTTGCCACGGCCACAGAGATCGAGGCACACGAGCAGGTGCACCTTGCCCGTGCGGCGCTGGGCCTGCCACCTGTACCCTTGGGCCAGCCGCTCGACGCCGTGCCGGCGGACTGGGTCAAGAAGGCACCAGCAGTCCGTGCCGCTCTGGCGGAGCTCATCAATGTCGGTGTGAAGATTGGGCTGGAGGTGCCGCCCATCGAGGATGATCCGGATACGGTGTACAACAACTTCGTGAACCGAGCTCCAGGGGGCAACCTGGACAGGTACCTGAACGAACTTGTCGAGCAATCACCGGCCGTACAGCTTGCCCGCGCCGGACAGAACCAGGCCCGGCATGCGCTCGAGCAGGCCCAGCTCGACCTGCGTGATACAAAGATTCACGCAGAGCTTGCTGGCTTTATCGCTCGCCGGCTGGCAAACCGGGGGAGCCGGGTTGCCGCCGGGCAGGGGCTCATGTCGCTGCACCCGCTCGAAGACGTCTGGATCGATGCCAACTTCAAGGAGACGCAGCTCAGCGACCTGGAGATTGGCCAGGCCGTGGAGATCCGCGCGGATGCCTACCCCCACAGGACCTACCGCGGCCGCGTCTCGGGCTTCAGTGCGGGTACAGGGGCCGCCACGGCGCTACTGCCCCCGGAGAATGCCACGGGCAATTTCGTCAAGGTGGTTCAGCGGCTGCCGGTTCGAATTGACCTTGTGGATGGCAATCCGCCGGACGCTCCACTGTTTGTCGGCCTCTCGGTCGAGCCGCGGGTCAAGATCCACGAGCTCCCAACCGGCCCGTTCGCGGGACAGAAGCTACAGCGACCGATCAACCCTGGGACGGCCACGGTGAAGGGATCGCCGTGATGGATGGCACGCCGGCTGCTGCTCCCGCTCCCGCACGCCGGACCAACCCCTGGCTGATCGCGCTGACCGTCACGATTGCCACATTCATGGAGGTGCTCGACACGAGCATCGCCAACGTGGCACTACCGCATATCGCGGGAGACCTTGGCGCAAGCGTTGATGATGCCAACTGGGTGCTGACCAGCTACCTGGTGGCCAACGCCATGGTCATTCCGCTCTCGAGCTGGCTCTCAACGGCCCTGGGCCGGAAGCGCTACTACATGGGTTGCGTGGCCCTCTTCACGCTCACCTCGGCGCTCTGCGGGCTGGCTACAAGTCTCCCCTTGCTCATCCTTTGGCGGGTGATCCAGGGCATTGCCGGCGGTGGTCTCCAGCCGGTCTCCCAGGCCATCCTCCTGGATACCTTCCCGGCCGAGCGCCGCGCGGCTGGTATGGCCGTTTATGGAGTTGCTGCACTCACGGCCCCCGTGCTTGGTCCCACGCTCGGCGGCTGGATCACCGACAACTACTCCTGGCGGTGGATCTTCTACATCAACATTCCGGCGGGCTTGCTCTCGCTCATCCTGAACGCGCTGCTGGTGGAGGATCCCGACTACCTGAAGCGTGAGCGCCTCGCACGGCTCGGTCGCGGCCTGCGCATCGATTACGTGGGCATCGGGCTGATTGCCCTGGGCCTGGGATGCCTGGAAGTGGTTCTGGACAAGGGCCAGGAATGGGACTGGTTCGGCTCTCGAGCGATCGGCGTAATGGTAGCGCTCACCATGATCGGCCTGATCGGCGGCCTGATCTGGGAGCTGCGCCACCCGGAGCCGTTCATCAATTTGCGGCTCATGCGCGACCGCAGCTTCTTCGTCGGCTGCGTGATCATCGCCTCTACCTATGCCGTGCTCTACGGGAGCATCTTGCTCTTGCCGCAGATGATGCAGGGTCTGATGCACTATGACGCGACCAACGCAGGACTGGTGCTCTCGCCGGCCGGCCTGTTCTCGATGATCACGATGATCGCCAGCGCCGTGATCTTGCGGCTGCGGGTGGACGCGCGATGGCTGATCGCCGCAGGAGCAGCCATCATGGCGCTCGGGTCTTATCAACTGGTGACGCTCAATCTTCAAGCCGGACCGCTCCAGCTGGTATGGCCCCGGGTGGTGCAGATGGCCGGCGCCGGGCTGATGTTCGCGCCTCTGGCTGCTGCCTCCGTGCTGTACTTGCCCAGGACGGAGATGAACAACGCCAGCGGTCTGTTCAACATGCTTCGCAATGAAGGCTCGAGCGTGGGCATCGGGCTCTCCACGGCCGTGCTCCAGCGCCGGCTTCAGTTCCACTCGTTCCGGCTGACGGAGAGCCTTCAACCGCTCAGTGCCACTGTGACCAATGCCCTGGAGACAACAGGTCGCTTCTTCACCCAGGTGACCGGTGATCCGGCGCGTGGCCAGTTGATGAGCCTGCGCGCGCTGCGGCTGATCCGCGACCAGCAGGCCTACGCACAGGCCTTCCTCGATTGCTTCTGGGTGTTCACGCTGATCGCGCTGGCAATCGTTCCCCTGACATTCCTGATGAAGCCGTCGGTTGCGGAAGGCGAAGTGCATCTTGGCGAGTGAATCCGCTCACGGATCAAGCCAGACACTGGTCCATCACCAGCGTGCCTCTGCAAGGTCCGGGTGTAAGACACGGTTCGTTTTTCTGAGGTCCTACGCCGCTTTCCCAGTTTCCCTGGCTTTATAGTTGCGGAAGGGGCTGCTGGGCCTCTCTTTGAGGTACCGATCCAGGCGTCCGTCCTCCGAGAGGAACGACGCTCGAAGCTGAAGCATCGTCTCGGCACCGGCGTCGCTCCAGAATTTCTCCGACCCCTTGACCCGCCGGTTGAAGATCTTCACGGTCGACTCCACGTGACTGCTCGTCCACGGCAATCCCCCGCGTCGATAAGCAGGGTAGTCCATCCGCTCTCGATTATGCTCCAGGTAGCCGAGTTCTTGGGCGATGATCTTGCGCGGGTCATCGTCGGCCAGCCGTTCGAGCTCGTCTCCGGATAAGGACGCCTGGGCATCTCGCAGGGTACGGAGTTCCTCAATCACCTGGCCCACGCGTCCCTTCCAGCAGGCCTCCGCCCATGCCTGGAACAACTCCCAGCGGCCTTCGGTCTCGATCGCCGCAGCCTTGGCGGCCGCGAACAGGTGACCCAGGGCGTGGAGAAAATCAACGATGGCCAGAAAGGTCGGAAAATGCCGTTGCTGCAATTTCCAGATCCAGGCCGAGCCGTCCCCCAGGAACGCCCGATGAGCCGCTTTCATGAGATTGCGTCGCCACGCCTCCGCGGCCACCATCGGCCCGAATTGCTCGCTGGAGCAGGTGCTCGCCACGTAAGTCCGCACCACCAGTTCGGGCCTTTCCCTCGGCTCGGACCGATCCCCGGGGGACGGCAGAGATGCTTCGTCGATGTTCTCCGCCGGGGCCTCCTGTAGGCCCATCGAGCTCGCCCCGCTGATCCCGCCGACAAGCTTCTCGACGTATCCCCGGTCGCGGTAGCAGGCGGGCAACTCCGGCTCCGGGTCGCAGTCCGAGACGACATTGGCCATGGTGGCCAGAATCGCGATCTTGTCCTCACGCCAGGACGCATCATGGGCACCGGGCCCTTCCCCCTGGCCGCGAATCTGCAGCCGGCCGCCGTCAACCTCGACCACTGCCAGAGCCGGCCGTGTCTCGACTCGCGGCTCGAGCTTATGGGCTTGAAGTTCGCTCACATGCTGATCTCTCTCGGCCTGCAATTGTTGGCCGACCTCCTGGGCGATGCGGCCGATCTGCCGACTGCCGATGGTCACCTCGGCCAATTCCGCCATCGCCTCGGCCGCCTCCCGGAAGGAGGGCTCCCGGGCACCGCAACGGACGATCTTGCGCAGCACCGAAGGGCTGTAGTCATGTGGCGTGAGGCGCAAGGCCGGACGCTGAGGGAAAAAAATCCCGGCGACATGCCGGGCAGTGGCACTTCGGTTCGGCGTAGGTGACCTTGCCTCCCCAGAATTCAATGGTTCGATCGTTGCGTTGCACCGGACAGAGCCGCTTGCAGTTGGGACAAGGCTGCTCGGCCCCCAAGAGGGAGGCTTTCTGCTTCAGGAGTTCCTCGATGGTTCCCTTGGCCACGGCACAGGCCGCGGTCATGGCCATTTGTTCCATGTCGTCGGCATCGAGGTCCAGGTCAGGCCCAACTTCTTCGTGGACCCGTCGCGCCACAGTTTTCCCCCACCCTTTGGCCATCTGCTCGACCCCGGTGCGATCCATCGATGGTGACTTACGGAAAGGCATAGCAGGTCCCTCCTTGGACTTCCGGTGACGGACAATTTGGGAAACTTGACTTGACATGCTACCACCGGCCTCGGGCGGCGCGAACCGCGTCTTACACCCGCAAGGTCCTGTTCAGGTTCCCTGCTCTTGTGGAGGGTGACTTTCGAGTGCTATCATCGGGAAATTTTCCGGGCCGCGCCGTACCGTGGATTCTGCGGGCGAGCGCGGCCCGATGTCTGTTCAGAACTCGTTGCAGAACTCTCGCCGCGGAGCCGTTGGCCCACCGAGCGAGTGTGAGGCCCGAGCTCCGAGGCGAGAGCGTTCACCGTGCCCAAGCGTACCGATATCCAGAAGATCCTGATCATTGGTGCCGGGCCGATCGTGATCGGCCAGGCCTGCGAATTTGACTACTCAGGGACCCAGGCCTGCAAGGCCCTCCGCGAGGAAGGTTACACGGTCGTGCTGGTGAATTCGAACCCGGCCACGATCATGACCGACCCGGAGATGGCCGACCGCACCTACATCGAGCCGATCACGCCTGAGACTGTTGAGCAGATCCTCGCGGTCGAGAAGCCAGATGCCGTGCTCCCCACCCTGGGCGGCCAGACGGGCCTGAACGTGGGCATGGCGCTGCACGAGTCGGGGGCACTGGATCGGCACGGCTGTATCCTGATCGGTGCCAGTGCCGCGGCGATTCGCAAGGCCGAGGACCGCGCGCTATTCAAGCGCTGCATGGAAGAGATCGGCCTGGAAAGCGCCCGCAGCGACCTGGCCCACAACCTGCATGAAGCCCGGGCGATCCGCGACCAGGTCGGCCTGCCTTGCGTGCTGCGCCCCAGTTTCACGCTGGGAGGCTCGGGCGGAGGCATCGCTTACAATCGCGAGGAGTTCGACCGCATGGTGGCCTATGCGATCGAGCTTTCTCCCGTGCACTCCGTCCTCATCGAGGAGAGTGTACTCGGCTGGAAAGAGTACGAGATGGAGGTGATGCGCGACGGGGCGGACAACGCCGTGATTGTCTGCTCCATCGAGAACTTTGATCCCATGGGCATTCACACAGGTGACAGCATCACGGTGGCTCCGGCGCAGACGCTCACGGATAAAGAATACCAGCGGATGCGCAATGCCTCGCTGGCCATCCTGCGGGCGATTGGCGTGGAGACGGGCGGGTCGAACGTCCAGTTCGCGATCAACCCCCGGGATGGGCGGATGATCGTCATCGAGATGAACCCGCGCGTCAGCCGCTCCAGTGCGCTGGCCAGCAAAGCCACGGGCTTTCCGATTGCCAAGATTGCCGCGAAGCTGGCCGTTGGTATGCGGCTGGACGAGATCCGCAACGACATCACGCGAGAGACCCCGGCATGCTTTGAGCCGACGATCGACTACGTGGTGACGAAAGTACCCCGCTGGGCATTCGAGAAGTTCCCTGACGCCGACCCGGTGCTGACAACCCAGATGAAGTCTGTTGGCGAGGTGATGGCGATCGGCCGCACCTTCAAGGAATCTCTGCAAAAGGCACTCCGCGGGCTCGAGGTGGGCCGGTTCGGCCTGGGCTGCGACAAGAAAGACCTGTGGGGCAGTGCGCCAGCCCAGCGAGGATGAGATCCGATCGCGCTTGGCTATCCCCAACACGGAGCGCATCTGGTACATCCGCTACGCGTTCCTGGCCGGTATGGACGTCGATCGGATTCACACGACCACGGGAATCGACCCCTGGTTCCTGGCCTGCATCGAAGACCTGGTTCACATCGAGGGCCGGCTGAGGCAAGCCCAGACACTGGATGAGGCCAGTGACGAACTGATCCGGCTGGCGAAGCAGAACGGCTTCTCAGACCGGCAGCTGGCGACGCTCTGGGAGACCACGGAGGTGGAGGTTCGGCGGCACCGCCAGCAGCGTGGGATCAACGCTGTCTTCAAACTGGTGGACACGTGCGCCGCCGAGTTCGAGGCCATCACGCCCTACTATTATTCGTGCTACGAGCACGAGGACGAGGCGCGGGTCAGCGATCGGCCGCGGATCATGATTCTGGGTGGAGGCCCGAACCGGATCGGCCAGGGGATCGAGTTCGATTATTGCTGCTGCCAGGCGGCCTTCGCGCTGAAGGCCGACGGCTACGAGGTGGTGATGGTCAACTCCAATCCCGAGACGGTCAGTACCGACTATGATACCTCGGACCGCCTCTTCTTTGAGCCGCTCACGGTCGAGGATGTGCTGAACATCTGCGATCGCATCAGCCCCCAGGGCGTGATCGTCCAGTTTGGCGGGCAGACGCCGCTGAACCTGGCCAAGGCACTAGAGGCAGCCGGCGTGCCGATCATTGGCACGAGCCCCGAGAGCATCGATCTTGCCGAGGATCGCGAGCGGTTCCGGCTGGTGATCGAACGCCTGGGCCTGCGGCAGCCGCCGAATGCCTCGGCAACCCGGCACGAGGAGGCGCGGCGGATCGCCGAACGCATCGGTTACCCGGTCGTGGTCCGGCCCAGCTTCGTGCTGGGCGGGCGCGCCATGGAGATCGTCTACGACCAGCAGAGCCTGGACCGGTACATGACCGAGGCCGTGGAGGCCAGCCCCGAACACCCCATCCTCATCGACAAGTTCCTGGAAGACGCAATCGAGATTGACGTCGACGCGGTCTGCGACGGCCAGCGCACCATCGTGGGCGGCGTGATGGAGCACATCGAGGAGGCCGGCATTCATTCCGGCGATAGCGCCTGCGCCATTCCTCCGTTCTCACTGCCGGAAGCGCTCATCGCCGAGCTGAAAACCCAGACCTATGCCCTGGCGCAGGCCCTCGATGTGCGCGGTCTGATGAACATCCAGTTCGCCGTGAAGGATGGCGACGTTTACGTGCTGGAGGTGAACCCCCGCGCATCGCGAACCGTGCCGTTTGTCTCCAAGGCCACGGGGCTGAATCTGGCACAGGTGGCGGCACGGGTCATGGTCGGTCAGTCTCTCGAGGAGCAGGGTGTCACCGTCGAGATCGTGCCGCGCTACGTCTCGGTGAAGGAGGCTGTGTTCCCGTTTGCCAAGTTTCCCGGCGTGGATATCGTTCTTGGCCCCGAGATGCGCTCCACGGGCGAGGTCATGGGCATTGACATCGATTTCCCCTCGGCCTTCGCCAAGAGCCAGCTTGCAGCGCTGAGCCGGCTACCGGCGCAGGGGACCGTCTTTGTCAGCGTGGCCCAGCGCGATCGGCAGGCCGTTGTGCCCATCGTGCGCAGGCTGGCCACTCTGGGCTTCCGGTTGATCGGCACGAGCGGCACGGTCAGCACCCTGGTGCAGCATGGCATCGAGATCAGCACGATCCGAAAAATCCGTGAAGGCCGCCCGAACCTGCTGGATCACCTGGCCAACGGCACCATCGACCTGATCGTGAACACCCCCAGCGGCAAGGGAGCGCGGACCGACGAGGGCCGCATCCGCGCCAGCGCGGTCAGTCATGGCGTTCCTTGCATCACGACCATCGCGGGTGCCCGGGCCGCCGTCGCAGCCATGGAACGGCTCAGGGCTGGCAAGCTCAACGTTTACGCTCTCCAGGATTTGCTGGCAGGCACCTACTCTCCCGCGGTGGCCCCCACTGCAAGCAAGCCGCTCCCGTGAGCGCCTCTCCTGGTCACGTCTCTTGGAGAAATCCCGAATTCTGCACCCCTGCCTGGATGATAGGACAGGTACCGAATTCTAAGTTTTTCCTTCCCCGTAGAAAGCCCAATTCCCCACGAGCCGATGAACGTACCGGAAGCGATGCGGTAGGGCAAAACTACCGCGCTGCGGGATTCCTTCAGGACGAAGAATCTCGATCTTTTGCCTAATCCAAGCAGGATGCATGCCCATGCGCCCGCTCATTGCATTGCAAAGACCTGTTTGGATGATCGGCTTCTTCGTCGGCACGTGCCTGGCCGGCGACCTCCCTCAGAAACCCAATGCCCCGGCCCCGGTCCCCAATCCACGTAGAGATCCACCGCTGCGGCGCACCCAGAACGGGCCTCAAGACAGCCAACCCTTTGGCATGAACATGGCTCCTCCCATCCCACCGGCAAGTGTCCCTCGCGAGGCGGCAAGCCCGAGCGTCGGCAGCCAGTCGGTGAGCCTGCAAGCTGCACTCTTCGGGACGTTGACCAGCAATCCTGATCTGGCCACGCTGCGTCTGGGCAGCCCCACGACGCCATCCGCCGAGGCTGTCGAGGTGGCACGGCATTTCCCCACCACGCTGAACCCGACATTGTGGTGTGACCTGCGTCCCATCACGCTGATTCCGCAAAATCCCTTTGGAGGGGGCGGCCAGAAGACGAATACCGGTTATTACCACTTCGGCCAGTTCTATTTCTACCTTTCCCTTCGGCAGCCCATTGAGCTTGGCCACCAGACCACGCACCGGTACCACATTGCGCAGGCGGCGTTTGACCAGCAGCGCTGGACTGTGGTGCAGGCCGAGTTACTTGCCCTGGTACAGGCCTACCGCTTCTTCGAGACGGCTGCCTACCGGCGCGAGCGGCTCAAGGTGGCCACCGAGCTGGCAGACTTCAATGAGCGGCTGCTGCAAACGTTGGAACGGCGGCTCAGGGCCAACCAGATTCTTGCCGCGGATGTCGTCCTGGCCCGTGTTGAGAACCAGGCAACGCGGCAGCTCGTCACCGCGGCACAGCAGGATTACGTCACGGCCTTGACTGATTTGCGCAACCAGATGGGCATTCCGGAATCCGCGGGTGCAGCCGAACCGCTGGGAGAGTTCACGCTGCCTCCGTTCATTCCCCCGGCCAAGGAGCAAGAGCTCATCGATCTGGCTCTTCAGAACCGCCCGGACATTCTCGCCGCACAGGCCGCGGTGCGCGGAACCAAGGCCGCCGAGAACCTGTCGCGCGCCGACCGTATTCCCAGCCCGGTTATCGGCCCGCAGTATGCCATGGACGAAGCCGGGATCCAGTACATTGGCCTGGTCTACATCACGCCCATCCCGATCTGGAACACGGGCACGCCCCTTGTCCGCCAGCGTGTGGCCGACCACTGCCGGGCGCACCTGGCGTTGGAGCAGGCCCAGCGGCGAGCTGTGTCGCAGGTCCGTTCAGCACTCTCGAAATGGAATGGCGCATCCGGCCTTGTGAAAGAGACGGTGGGCCTGACTGCCGAGCTCACACGGGAAGTGAGCAGGCTCGAACGGCTGTTCGAACAGGGACAGGCCGACCTGACCAAGCTGATCCAGGCACGGCAGCGGCTGATCCAGCTCAAGACGGCCGAGATCGATGCGATCTGGGCCGCCACTCAGGCACAGGCAGACCTCTTGCTGGCGCTCGGCACCCCGACCCTCATCCAGGGAATGCTCAACCAGGCTGAGGCGGCCGCCACGAATGCCAGTTCCCGCTCAGGATCTGCCCCAGGCTCGAGTGCAGCACCACCAAACCCTGCTGTCTCGACCCCGCTCTTTGACTCACCATTCCGCCGCAGTGAGACGCCGCCATCTCCCCCACGCTGACCGACCAGCTGAAATATCCCCGAGCAGATGGCACAACCAGCAACCCGTTGAGCATGGGAACAAAGGAGCGGGAAGCCCCAAGAACTGCGAAGGGGCCCTCCGCTCTGACACGATGATGCCCGATCACCTGCCATCATTCACCGGGCAGGTATCCGGGAATCACTCAAGAATTCAACGGCTCTTGCCGACAGTACTTCGATGAGCTTGCGTGTGGAGTTTGCCGCAAATCACGATCATGCAAGATTTCGTGATTTGACGGCCGGCTCTGCAAGGAACCTTTCAGCCAGGAGGGCTCAGGGGGCATGTTTCACGCTCATTCCATGAACGGACTCGCGGGTCAGACCACTCGCCGCAAAGTCGATTTCCATACTACGCTGGAAGACCTCGAGGGGCGGGTGCTGCTCTCGGCCGTCCATCATGCCAGGCTTCCGCACGCGCATGTGCGGATCGTCCGCCATCCCTTGCCGCATGCCCGACCGACACGAATCCTGCGCATCATGCAGACGCAGGCCCAGTCGCCGATGATCAACGTTCCCGTGAACGTGGAAACCACGGTGAACGGGAGCCCCACCAGTAATTCAGTTACGACCCCGACCGCTACACCGACCCCCACGCCGGCATCAACGCAAACGCCGACCCCCACGCCGGCATCAACGCAAACGCCGACCCCCACCCCGACCCCCACCGCAACAGCAACGCCGACCCCCACGCCGACCCCCACTCCAACATCGACGCCAACCCCCACTCCGACGCCAACGGCCACCCCAACTCCGACTCCGACTCCAACTGGGACCCCTACTCCGACTCCGATGCCAACTCCGACCCCGACGCCAACTCCAACCCCAACCCCAACCCCAACTCCGACTCCGACTCCGACTCCAACTCCGACCCCGACTCCCACGCCCGCTCCGCCCACATTTCCGGACGGCACGCTCATCGTCAATGCGCAGACCGGTGAGATCGATCAGTACAGCAGCGGAAGCCGGCACCTGGTCTCGCCGCCGGTCGCGATCCAGATGGGCATCAACACAACCCAATTGACTTATGTGAACTCAAATAACTTTAACCTGATTCCGCAAGGGTCCGATTATTTCCCGGATGGAATGTACCTGCGGAACGCGTCCACGGGAGAGATCTCTCAGTACTCCAGTGGTGAATTCCATCTCGTGTCCGTTCCCGTGGCTACCAAGATGGGGCTCAACGGCAGCAACGTGGTGACCATCACGGCCGACCAGTACAACAAGGTATCCAAGGGAAACGACTACTTCCCTGAAGGCATGCTCATCCAGAACGCCCAGACCAGTGAGGTCGATCTCTACAGTGGCGGTCAGCGGCACTGGATTTCAGTGCAAGTAGCAACCATGATGAACTTCCCGGCTTCCCAGGTCACGGCTATCAGCGCAAGCCAGTTCAACCAGATCCCGCAAGGGCTGGACTATTACCCTCAGGGGGCATTCCTCCAGAACGAGACAACCGGTGAGATCTCACAGTATAGCGGGCGTTACAACCACGTGGTTGACACACCTGTCGCCACGGTGATGGGCCTGAGTAACACGCAGTTGATCCCGGTGACCTCCACGCAGTACAACGCCATCCCGCAGGGGAACGCCTACTATCCCAACGGGATCTTCATTCAGAACAATCAGACAGGAGAAGTGGACCAGATGAGTGGCGGCCAACGGCACTGGGTCTCGGCCCAGGCGGCGATGCAGATTGGCCTGACGAGTTCGCAGATCGCCACCATCGGCGCGAACGAATTCAATGCCATTCCCCTCTCCACCAACTTCATTCCGCCCGCAACCAACGGCTCTTGAGCCGGCATGGCGTCAGGCCACTTCGGCACCCAGGCTGTCAAGCAGAGGGCGACCGTTCCATGCAGGAGCGGTCGCCCTGTTTTGACTGGCTTTGCTCAGTGCAACTGATGATTCCGCTTTGCGTCATCTCTTGCTCGTAGACGTTCGCCCAGCAGAGAAAATCGTAAAACGAGAGCAAGGTACAGAAGACCAGCCCTGCCTTTCCATCCAGGAAACCAAGCCGGATGATGTAGGAGTAGAGGAAACGGACCAGGGGGCGCATGGGCAAGCGCAGGTAGATCTTCTTGAGCCATCGCTTGAACTGTTTGCCACGGCCGATCATCGCAGGCACTGGCTCGTTCAGGAACCGCTCATACATTGCGGCTTCCCAGACGGCGTAGCGATTATGCTTCTCGACCCAGGTAGCGATGGTCGGGTATGCATGATGTTCCAGCTCATGTGTAAGGTACAGCGCCCGGCCATCAAGCTCGACATGCTCGTGAGCTTCGTTATCGCCTGTCCGGCCCGCGGTGTGGTCCACCATGCGCTCGTAGCGGCCAAGGTGGTGCCGGAAGAGCCGCAGGTTCCAGCATTCCGCATAGCCGCAATGGCGGATCCACCGGCCCAGGAAGAAGTACCTGGAATTCAGATAATAGCCCTCGGCCTCCTCTGACTGAACGCGTTCAGTGATCTCCGTCGCCAGCTCCGAAGGCACCACTTCATCGGCATCGACGATCAGGACCCAGTCATTGCGGAAGTCGAGGTTCTCCAGGGCCCAGTTCTTCTTCTTGGGATAGGTCCCGTTGTAGTGGAACTGAACGACCGTGGCACCGAACGTGGCTGCCACATTGGCTGTTGCATCGCTGCTCTGGCTGTCCACCACGAAAACCTCATCGGTCCAGGTAAGTGCCGCCAGACACCGATTGAGGTTTTCTGCCTCATTCTTCACGGGCACAATCACGCTCACAGGGGTCTTGAGCGCAGTCAGCGCGCGCTGGGGCACTTCACTGTGCGGGGATTTGTGAGTCAGAGCGTGGGCAAGAGGCATGGTTCAGATCTCCACCAGTAGTACAGGGCCGTGCTCAAGGCGCACTCAAAGCACCACACAGTCGGGTCGGGCCCCACCACCGCGTAGCCAGTGATAGACAGCTACCAGGCGCTGTGCTTGTTGATCCCAGGTATAGTCACGCTCAACGAGTTGCCGGCCCATCTGTCCCATCCGCAGGCGCTCGTCGTGGCTCCGTTCCAGGAGCCCGCGCAGTCCCTGGGTGACTCCAGCTTCCTCGGGTTCAACAACAATGGCCCCCTGGGCACTCGCCAGCTCCGGGAAGTGGCATGCCGTCGTGATCACACAGGGGAGCGAACAGGCAAGAGCCTCGAGGATCGCCATGCTGAAGCCCTCGCTGTAGCTGGGTAGAACGAAGGCGTCGGCCGCGGCCCAGACCCGGCGGGCACGCTCGCCGGCCACGTACCCCGCATAGGTCGTTCGATCTGCCAGCCTGAGCGACTGCATCCGCGCATGGAACGGCTTCCAGGCGCCATCGTCCTTGCCTGCAACCAGCAGGTGGAGATCAGTAAACTCGCGCGCCAGATGGCCCATCGCCGTGGCCAGGAGATCAAGCCCTTTCTTGACGTGTACCCGGCCGAAAAACAGGAGCACAAATTTGTCCTTCAGCTCCGGGAACTCTTGCTCCAGGCAAGCTCGTGGCGGCAGGTGATCAAAGACGTCGAGTTGAACTCCGTTGGGTACGAAGCAGACCGGCGTCCATGGCGCCAGGTGTCTCAGATGTCCGATCTCGGGGCGCGACAGCGCATGCAGACAGGCAGCCTGACGCAGGTTTCGCGATTCGACGAGCCTGAGGTAAAGCTCCTTCTTCCACCGCTTGTGCCGCAAGGCCCAGGGCTCGGCCATGCCATGAGCGGTGATCAGGTAGGGCACATGCGCCGTGCGCGCGGTTCTCGCCCCGCGCCGGATATGCCCTTGCCAGAGGCCGTGAAGATGAACAACCTCGGCGGCTCGGACAGCCGCTTCCAGGCTGGTCTCCGGACCTCGGAGACAAGGAAATACCTCAGCCGGCAGCGCATCGATCCGGGAGGCCGTAGGTGTCAGGATACCGACGTCGCTACCCAGCCGGCGGATCGCCCCGGTCATGCCCAGAATGCTGGGCACCATGCCGCCGTCGCGTATGGGATCAAGCCCATTACAGATGTGCAGCCAGCGGCTGTGTCCGGTGTGTCGGCTCACTTCCTGCTGAAGTTCCGGAACGGCCTGAGCTGTGCTCATGACATCACCTCACTGCTTCGAGGACAGGGAATCGAGCGTGTCGTGTCGGCCGGGCGGCTCGCTCCAGCGCCTCGAGGGTTCCCCGGGCAAACCGATCGGGGCCCCAGGCATCCACGATCTGAGCGGCACGTTCGCCCATGGACCGGCGGTCAGACTCCGAGAGCGCTGAAAGCCACGTGAGCTTTTGACAGATCTCCTCAACATCGAAGGGATCAAACCGGGCGCCCGAGGTGGGCTGAGCCTCAGGAACGAGCGTGGCGGCACAACCGGCCCGGTCCGAGATGAGCAAGGGCAGGCCCGTACTCGCGGCCTCGTTGGCGACTAGACCCCAGGGTTCCGAGATGCTGGGAAGGATGAATCCTGCTGCATATGCATAGAGCCGGCACAGCTCGGCAGCCTGCAAAAAGCCGGGTCGGTGGATTGCCCCCGCATGACCGCTGGTGCGGATGGCTTCCTCGATCTGGCCCGCTTGCGGACCGTCGCCGCAGAGAACCAGCTCCCATGCCTCATTTGGAGGGGCCTGGTCACGATGGTGAGCAAATGCCTTGATGAGCCGCAGTAAGTTCTTCTCGGGCACAAAGCGGCAAACAGACAGGAAGTACGGAGCCGTTGGCAGGCAGGTTCGTCCCTCAGGGTGATTCCGCCAGGCCGCAGCCTGATCACGATAAAACCCGTTGTCCACTGCATTGTAGCCCAGGGTAATCTGATCCGTAGACATTCCCAGATCGGCAAGGTAGTCACGGTGTGCGGGACCACCGACGAGGGCGGCATCGAAGCGGCTCACCCGCTGCCGCTTGATCAGCTCTTTCCACCAGGTGCGCGGCCGGTCAATGGCCTGACTCTCCGACATCAAGATCGCTGTGCGTCCGTGTCGCCGCGCCCAGCGCACCGCGGCCATGGACTCGGGCCGGGCATAGCCCACGATTCCCAGGGCATCAGGCTGGTCACGGTCGAGAACCCGTGTCATGGCTTTGGCACAGGCCCTCGGGCTCACGCTCTCCAGCACGCGATCCGGGAACAGCGTGATCCAGTCGAAAGGCTCGGACTGCCTGGATCGCTGCCAGGGGTAAGTCTGCTCGGTGGCTGCCATCTCATAGACGATCAGGCAATCACCGCGCTCGCGTAAGGCACTGGCGAGCGCTCGCAGACGGGCCAGGTGATAAGGCCCGAAATTGGTAAAGCAGAGTGAGAAGATCATGTCCATACCTCTTCCCGCGGGAACTTACTGAGTGGTTCCCAGGATAGGCTCACTTCCCAGCAGTACCGTTGGCTGCGGCCTTGCAAGGCGCGCCAGGTACCGTGCCCGCCAGGCCATGACCGGACGCTCAAGCACGTGGCCCAGGAACAGTCCCGAGCCAGTGCCCACAGTCGCCAGCAGCAGCCAGGTCACTCGCCAGTCGGCAACCAGGTTCCAGTGCATGATCACCGAACCGGTGAACAGGAGGATCGGGCCGTGAAAAACGTAGGTGGGATAGCTTGCCAGTCCGAGCAAGCGGATAAACGCTCCGAGTTTTCTTCGGGAAGCAGGGATGGAACGGGCAGGCTCGGTGGCCACGAATCGCACAAGCATGAGCGTGAACGCCAGGCCGAGCACCAGGTACACCACCTGCAAATGGACCGCTTGCAGGTACCAGAGCGTCATCGCCAGGATGAGCACCAGCGGCCAGAACATGGAAAGAATCCGGGCCGGACGCGAGTGGCCAAGACGCCCACGATACTCGGCCACGAGAGCTCCCTGGAACCAGATGATCCCCAGACCAAAGAGCAGCCCTGGACTTCGCACATACCCCGTCCGGAACCCGAAAAAGTAGATCCAGTCCAGGAGCAGCGCGGAGACCAGACAGAGGCCCATGCCCAGAATGGTCGACCGGAGCCCGCGACGCGCCGTCGCGTTCACGATCAGTCCATAGAGGATGTAATAAAACATCTCATTGGTGATACTCCAGGAAGGTGCGAACGAGCCATACGTCTGGGTGAGGTTCTGGACCACGAACAACTGGGCCGCGAACGCCCGCAGCTCAACTCCCTGCGGCCAGCATGGCGGCCGATCCGACGCGATGAGCCACTCGACCACCACGGCAACCAGAAGTGCCAGGTAGTACAGCGGCAAGATCCGCGACAGGCGTGCGGCCAGATAGTGGCGCAGCGAGAACCCAGGACCCTGGACCTGACGCTCGACAGAGAGCTGGATGCAGTAGCCGCTGATCACGAAAAACCCGATCACCCAGTAGACTCCGGCGGCAGCAACATAGAGCAGCAGGTCATGAACCGGGCGTGTAAGCGCTCCCGGCGCCTGGGGGTGAATCACCCAGGAGATGTCCATCGCATGCGCCGCGACCACCAGAAATGCGAACAGGCCACGGCAAATATCAATCTTCTCGATCGATGAGAGTGGGCCAGGCAGCATCCTGCGGACGGCCGCCCGGCAGCTTGCCATCACTCCCATGCTTGGCCCCCTTCCTGCATCGTTTGAGCAGTCAGACATCATCTTCCAGACGGACTCCAGGGTTCTCGGGTTCCGGGCAAAACCAGGCTACGCGGAGACAGCCATAGAGCCATGGTGCGCGCATGAAGCGTCTCCGGTCGAGCGATTCAGCCGCCGATGGACCCACCACATGAACACCACGATGGGAAACCCGGAGAAGCCCCAGTTGTAGTAAAACCAGGTGAGCGGGTCATCGCCGACGACCATGAACCAGGCATTGAAGAAGGTGATCGACCACCAGAACTGAACCCACGGCACCTCGGGATAAAGCCGGAAGTACTCGTAGGCCGTGCGAATAAGGAACGCGGCCAGGGCCATGACCAGCGCTGTGGCAGCTACTCCACCGTTGAGCTGGGTGGCCCCCAGGATACCGATGGCCGGGCCCGTGAAATCATCATCCCGTTCCAGCTCCGAGCCGGCCTTCCATGCGCCGATCCACTGCTCGCGGCCGAAGACCGGCTTGGACGGCCAGAGGATCCGCGGTACATAAGTAGATACGATGCGGAGATAATTGAGGCCGTAGTCATATTCCGATCGCTCCGGCACGGTGTCCATCATCAGCAGGAAGCCGCCGTACTCGGTCGTCTCATGGCTGATGTCCTCGGCGGGTCCATCCTGCTCCTCCATGTTCAGGCTCTCAAGGATCTTGGCGATCTTGAACTCGGAGAGATACTGCGTGAATCCGGAGGCGGAGAATTCATAGTCATTGTTGTTTCGCCAGTTGATGGCGATCGCAACCACAAGCGCCCCCGTGAACGACGTTGCCAGCAAGACCGGCCAGGAGGGACGCTTGAGCCGGGTGATGTAGCATGCACAGACGGTGGCCAGCACGCCGATCAGCGAGTGCGAGCGCTTGCCGTTGAACATCCAGATTGCGACATAGCCCGCCGCCACCAGCAGGCCGAGTGGGAAGAAGACTGGCTGGGGCGAGCTCAGGTTACGACCTGTGACAATCAACAAGATGGCGGCAACCATCATCACGAAGGGAAAGGAGCGTAGGAGTGCTTCCTCCGCGGTGATGGTATCGGCCCCGGGAGACCCGGACCGGATCACAACGCCCGCACAGTACAGGCCCCAGATGACAAGGAAGGGAGACGTTGCAACCGCCACAGGCGCCGACCAGCCGCCGGGGGGCCGAGGCAGTTTTGGTGCCAGCAGGCGACCAATCCCCAGGTGATAGGAAACCAGAAACCAGACCAGTGCCCAGAGCGCCCGGGCATTGGCCTGTGCCACGAGCTCCGGACCCCGAACCCGCAGGGCCCAGTCCTGATAGGAAAGGGCCTGGATGACGTAGACCTGTGCATAGCCTACCAGGAAGAGCCAGACCGGCGCGAACGGATCGAACCGGCGCGCGACCACGTTCACCAGGAAATAGGTGACGATCACCCCCGCGGTCACGAACACGTAGGACTGTCCGTCCACTGGCTCACCTCGCCTTCAGGGGGCCCAGGGATGCCGCCGTGAGCGGCCGCACCGGCGGTATCGCTCCGTCCAGACAGCTCGGAATGGCCACATGAGGTGTCCGATCCGCACGTGCACTGCCTCCTTGAGCCATGCCCGTTTCATAGGAGAACCAGGTCTTCAGCCGCAGAGCCGGCTGCTCGATGTATCTCCATGACAATGCCGCTATCGCCAGGCTCAGGGCCAGTTTGGCCACATCGATGGCCAGATTGTTCGCGATGCCATACCGTGCCGCGTAATCATCCCATAGCATGAACACAACATGGTGGTAGAGGTACAGGCCGTAACTAATCTGGCCCAGGTACGTGAGCCAGGAGAGGCGCAGAACGCCCAGCCAGCGGCTACCGCTACTCCGGGCAATCGATCCGACCAGGGCCAGAAATACCACGTTCAGGCTGAGCAGGCGGACGCTCTGAACGGGCCGCACCAGGCTGGATTGCCAGTCTGACGGAACGAGGTAGAGGGCCAGCGCACTACCCACCCAGAACCCTGTGCTTGCCAGCCCCAGCTTCCAGAAGGAACGCTCGCGCCGTGCCTCCCCTTCCACGTCCAGGAGGTTCCAGCTGGCGAGGAGTGCCCCCAGTGCCAGGCCGTCGCAGTGAGAGACGAGGATCCAGCCATTGAACTCCAGCGCGCGGGTCATCACAGCCAGCACAATCAGCGTCAGTGCAGCCGGTCTGACGGCTCGGCGTCCCAGGACCCAGAGCACTGCCGGCCAGAACAGGTAAAACTGCTCCTCGATGGCCACGCTCCAGGTATGACGGAATGCGGGAATGAAGGCGGGCGCCGAATTTGAGCAGTAGTAGGGGATGTTCTGAGTGAAGGTTGCAAAATACGGAAGCCCGTCGAGCTGTCCAGCATCGGGGACAATCCGGACCAGCAGCACCAGCAACCCCAGCGAAAGATAATAAATGGGCCAGATCCGCAGCGCACGGCGTGCATAGAACGAGACCAGGAACTGGCGGCTCAGCGAGTTCGTCAGAAGGATCGTGGTGATCAGGAAGCCAGAGAGCACGAAGAACAGATCCACCGCGGCTCCCAGCAGGCCAACCTGCGGCAGCCAGAGGTGGTAAACCACGATCGCCAGGGCGGCGAGACCGCGAATCGAATCCAGTTCTTTGATCCGTTGCATCCCTGCGTCCTTGCTGTTCAGGAGAGCGGCTCACTGCTCCTCGAACTGCCGCCGGCCGGTGAATGGTCCTGATGTCACCCCGCGCTCTGCGCGCTCGCTAACCTGGTGCAGCACATGCTCAACCGCGGCGACCACTCCCTGGTGATAGCGCGCCCAGTGGAACTCGCACGCGCGCTGCCGTGCCGCCCGTGCCATCCGGGCCCGCAGTTCGGGGCTGTTGCCAAGCCGTTCCATTCGCTCGGCCAGGCCGTCCACATCACGGGGCGGAACCTGGAAGCCCTCGATCCCGTCACGCACGACCGACCCAGCCGACGGGGTAACCACGCTGGGCAAGCCGCAGGCCAGGGCTTCGTAGGTGACGACGGCGGATCCTTCAAAGAGGGAGGGAAACACGAACACATCCGCACTGGTCATCACGGCGGGCACGTCGGCGTGGGCCACGCGTCCAAGGATCTCTACCTGGTCCAGCCAGGGACGGAGCGGCTGAAAATCTTTCGGCATCGCGCCCAGCAGTTGAAGTTTCCAGCCCGGCCTGCGGATGCGGCTCCAGGCCTCGAGCAAGTACTTGATGCCCTTCCGCTGGGTGATTCCTCCCGCGAACAGGAAGGTACAGCCTGGTCCATGCTGTTTCCCCTCCTGAGGGCGAAACCGGCGGCAATCCGCGGCATAGGGCAGGACCCGGATCTTCGATCGGGGCGTGCCGTACGTCTCGAGGAGCTGGGCGATATGCTCGGAGGGTACCAGGATCAGGTCAGCAAGCGCCAGGTCGCGTAGCCGGCGGGCGTGCAGCCAGGCCATCTCAGCCTGGTCGATCCTGCCGTCGCCAAGGTAGATGGAGAAGAACTCTGGTGCGTGGACGGCTTCCTGGCTGAGGATCTCGGCCTCCTCCCGCACGTCGCCGTGGACCATGCTGAGGATGGCTGGGATTCCGAGGCGCCGGCAGAGCGGCAAGGCCGCCGCCGAGCCGACATCGCTGAAGACGAAGAGTGCTCCCGGCTGCTTCCTGAGCAGCAGAAGAGCCAGCCGCCGGTCGAACCATCCCGTGCGCGTTTGTGCAATCCGCCGTTTCAGCGTCTGCGAGCGTCCCGCGCAGTGGTTCTCGAGTCCGAGTGCCAGGTCGACGGCAGGAACCATGGCGACGGACCGGGCAGGAATCTCGTCATGGTGGCGCCGCAGCAGGACCCGCTCGATGCGGGAGAACGGGTCTGGAGCCAGCCGCCGTGCGAGTGCTGGGAGCCGACCTTGCGGATCATAGTAGGCTGCCGTCAGGAATGTTCGCAGCAGGCCAGCCTGGCTCAGGCCGATCACCGCCTGGTAGGCCGGCGGGCGCGCATCGGGACAGGCCACGATCACAGATCTTGCATCAAGCGGTGCGTCCATACTCGCCTCGGTCATCCTTGATGAGCGTCCCGTCTGGGACCGGCCTTCCCTTCCACGCTGCGGCACTCAACTCAACGGTCGGGATGCGTCTGCGTGTTGCTGCCACACTCAACGGCCGGGATACGTCTGTGCGTGTTTCTCCCGGCGTGCGAGCTCACGGTCATGCTCGACCATCATCTTGATCAGGCCATGGAAATCGACCTCGGGAGTCCAGCCCAGGACCTGCCTGGCCTTGGTGGCGTCGCCCAGCAGGACGTCCACCTCGGACGGCCGCGTGTACCGGGGATCGAAATCGACAAAGTCATGGTAGTCGAGGTCGACGAGTGCGAAGGCAACCTCGAGTAGCTCGCGGACCGAGTGCGTCTCTCCGGTGGCCACGACGTAATCATCCGGCTTCTCCTGCTGGAGCATCAGCCACATGGCACGCACGTAGTCGCCGGCGAAGCCCCAATCGCGCTGGGAGTCCAGGTTCCCCATGACGAGCCGCTTTTGCAGACCCTCCTTGATGCGCGTCGCCCCGAGCGTCACCTTCCGGGTCACGAACGATTCACCCCGGCGCGGGCTCTCATGATTGAAGAGAATTCCCGAACACGCGAACAGTTGATAGGCTTCCCGGTAGTTGATGGTCTGCCAGTGGCCGTAAAGCTTGGCACAGGCGTAGGGGCTGCGGGGGTGGAAGGGCGTGTTAGGGCCCTGGGGAGGAGCCGCCGAGCCGTACATCTCGGAGCTCGAGGCCTGGTAGAACTTCACAGGGCTGGACTGGTTCAGTTGCCGGACCGCCTCGAGCAGGCGGAGCGTACCCAGACCCACCACGTCCGCCGTGTATAGCGGCTGGTCGAATGAGACCCGGACATGGCTCTGGGCACCCAGGTTGTAGACCTCGTCGGGCCGAACCTGCTCCATCACCGTGGACAGGCTCGAAGCATCGGCCAGGTCGGCGTAATGCAGGTGCAGCCGGTGCCGCACTTCAGAGTCGTAATGAAACAGGTGATCAATTCGCTGGCGATTCAAAGAGCTGGATCGTCGAACCAGGCCGTGGACCTCGTAGTCTGGCTTGCCGAGCAGAAACTCCGCGAGGTAAGAGCCATCCTGACCTGTGATTCCGGTGATCAGCGCACGTTTCATGAAGTCGATTCCAGTTGGCTTGTAGAGCAGTCTCGCGCGGTGCTCTCACGGAACGTAATACTCTGCGCGTTCCACAGGGAGAACCGGCTCGAGGGCAATCAGCAGCGACTCGGCGAAATCTCGCAGTGCCGCACCGTCGGGGTCATGCTCTCCGGGGTAAAAGATCTCAACGGTCATGGAGGAGCCGCGTGTGGTCTGCCCGTGGCTGCTCCGGCTGGTAATTGGCAGTTGCCGGACAAAGTTTTCCAGCTTGCCCTCTCCGAAGATGTAATACCAAAATCCCACCTGTTCGACCAGTTCACCTCGGGCATACCCCAGACGGGTGATTTTCAGCAACTTCGCGTGGGGAGCAGGTAGTTCCAGCACCTTGGTCTGTGACTCGATCTTGGCCCAGCCCCCCGAGGGGAGGCAGATCTCCGGCGTGTGGCGAAGGTTCGTTCCTTTATCGGAGTAGTTGATCCAGAGTGTGAGACGCAACCCGGGCTGGCTACGGCTTTCGTACACCCGGTTGAGATACTCGCTGGTCTGGGCCCGCTCCACGATGTCCGGGGCAATAGGCTCTTCACGGCCCTGCCAGTCGCCAAGCTCCAGCGGGATGGATGCGAGTCTCTGCCGTAATGGCGGACGCTCGGTCTGGTTGAGGTGCTGAAGCTCACCCTGCGCGGCCAGCCCCGCAATGAGAATCCCGGTGCAAAGAGAGCAGCGGTGCTTTGGCGTCATGGCCAGTCCTCGTGTGCAAGCGCCAGTCCTTGATTGACCTCGTTCCGTCTCGTCTTTCAGCCTGCCGTCCTGCTCAGCAGAGCGCGCCCCGCGTGCGCATGGGATGCCGCGTCGTGGACCAGGCTCGGGCTTTGATCCGGCTGGTCTTGGCTGCCACCCGCCGCGGACGCACAGAGATGGTTCAACAGCGAGCACAGGGAATTCAGCAACAACAGCCCGAAGCCCATCATGAGGATTCCCTCGAGCGTATGATATGTGCCCGACGCATACTCACGATCGACATAATGCATGATGAATCCGGTCAGGACGATGCGGGCGACGTTCGCCGTCAGGGCGATGGGCAGCGCAGAGAGTACCACGACGACGCGATACCAGGCGGGCCGCACCGTCAGGTAGGCCACGGCCGCCGTGAGCGCCAGGAAGCCGGTCATCTGGCGCATCCCACTGCACGCCTCGGCAACGAACATCTGCACCCCGCCCGGCAGCGTCATGTGGTTTCCCTCGCAGAGCACCGGTACGCCGGTGGCGTTCATCACCGTGGACGCAAGGCGGCTGGCCAGAAGCTGCAAGGGTGAGGCGAGCCGCGAGTACATGGCAATGGGCAGAGGCACCATGAACACCAGGAAGAAGAACGCGAACCAGTAGCGAGCCAACGCCTTGCTTCCCAGCAGGAGCGCGAACAGCCCTGCCAGGCCCACCAGCAGCGCCAGGTCCCCGACGAAGGGAATTGGCAAGGGAACCGTCACCAGCCGTCCGGCAATTGCCAGCGTCAGAAGGATACCCCCCAGGATCACACCGTGGGAGAGTTCCACCGGTCCACGCCGTGCGGTCTGGCTGGCGAAATACAGGCTGAGCAACGGGACAAGGAATCCGTGGCTGTAGTTGTCGTCAGTTGTCCATGCGTAATAGAAATGCCAGAGGTTCTCCCGGAAGAGCACGCCGAAGAGGATGCAGCAGAGAAGCCCGCCAAGCAGCGTGACCCGCTGGACGGGGTCGCGGAGGGCCCGGGCCATGAGGTTACCCAGGTGCATGTCATGCCGCGTGGAATCCGTCGGATCCGACGTTGAGGAGAAGCCTTCATCCTTGGTCGCCGCCATCGCAGGTTATCCTTCACTTCGGCTGGGAGGTTACCGATTCTCACATGCACTTCTTCATGTCTCACCTTAATTGGCACGGGCTCCACCTGGCCGCAGGTGGCCCAGCGGTTCGATCACGCGCTGAAGATCGAGGGCTCTCCGGCTGATGTCATCATCGACCGATGCCTGCAAGGCCGCATCGGTGGCGACTTTCCGCTCGGCCTCATCGCCCTGCTCCATCGCCAGGCTCGCCAGATTGAACCACCAGGACCGTCTCACCGTGCCATTGGCGACCGTCTCGATGGCCTGGCGGTAGGATTGATCGGCCTCCTTCCAGTGTCCCAGCAAGGCATGAGCCTCTGCCGTCACGGCGTACCGCACAGCTCGCGCGGCCCGGGGCACCTCGATCCCCTGGCCTGGGTCTTGCTGGACGATGCGCTCCAGCAGCTCACGAGCTTCCGGCCGGTCCTGCTCATGGAGCAAGCGCGCCGCGGCCAGGGTGGCCACCGGATCAGCGGGCAGCGCCTGCGGCCATTCCTCAAAGCTCCAGCCGGTCTCATTGATCAGCTCGTGCAGGACGACCCTGGAAACGGACTCACCGGGCAAGAAATAACGCCGGGTACCAGGGCGGTCCCTGCCGCTATCGGCGGCTTCGTTATAGTCCGGTTTGAACGATGGTGCCACTGCCTGGCTACAGGCCACGCTCAGAGCGTGCTGGTAGAGCCCCAGCGCGGCCGCCCTCCGGCCTGCCAGCCGCAGCGCTCGAGCGCTCCATGCCAGGCTTACCGCATCACGGCTCAGACCCAGTGCTGGTACAGGCGCCGCCGACCTGCCCGATACCATTTCACTCTGTGCCCGCGCGAGCCTGGCAAGCGGATGCAGCGGAGTCACCAGCGCGGCTGCCTCGAGAAGTTCACGGCTCTCGCCAGCGCGCCCGTCCTCCATCCTTGATCGCCCCAGGTAGACACCCCACTGCGCCAGGTGCAGCGCGGAGGTCCGCCACCAGGCTGGCTGTGGGGGAACAGCCCCAGGCGGCAGAGGCTTGTCCCGGCCCGGGTTCTCGACCCAGGCCAGCAATCGCAGGCTCACCGTCGACGTATTGAGCGCATCGCCCGCCCAGCCCAGGGAAAGGAACGTTCCCAGCAAGCCGAGCCCGAGAACGAACAGCGTTGTGAAGGGCGCAGCCAGCCAGAGCGGGGCAAGCCACTGGTCCGGTTCCCTGGACTGCGTGGGAGCGTCCTGATCTTCGCGGATCTTCCTGGCCGGCTTCCCGGGAGCTGGGGCCGGGGCCAGGGCGGGAACAGACCGCACCGCTGCGGATGCGAGGATCTCCTGCGCTGAGGGTAAGCTCCCCTCCCACCTGGTCTTTCTTGCCTCCGGCATGCGAGCCGGTGATTGGCCGAACGCACCGGGCTCGTGTTCGTGTTCACTGCCCTTCCGTTCTCCGGGAGCGTCGTTGCGGGTCCCGGATGCAGACGATATCCCCGGCTGGAGGAGCGTCGCCGTCCGGGGCCGAGCATGCGGGCGTCCTCCGGCGCTGCCGTCCTGACCGTTCGGGTGCCCGTAGGTTTCCGTGGAGATCGATACCATCTCCGGGGCAAACCCCACCTCGAACGTGGTGAGCATTTCTGTCCATGAAGTGCCGACCATGGCAGGCTCAGGCGGCAGAGTCACGGACTCATCGGCCATGGCTGCTTCGAGCGGCAGAGTCACGGGCTCATCGGCCATGGCCTCTTCGGGCGGTCGCGGCGCGGGGTTGTCTCGGTCTCGTTCAAGGGCCGACTGGCTTATCTCGACGCTCGGACTCGGCGGCTGCTTCAGGGGCACGACCACGGATTCATCCGGAACGTCCTCGTCTCGAAAGCTGCCCGGCAGCTCGGGAGCCGTCAAGCAAGCCGCTTCCGATGAACTCTCCTGCACGGTGCTTGCGTCGGGCTCAAAAGGTGCCGTCAGCTCGATGAGCTCCGGAACCGTTGGTGGGGCCGCGCGTTCCGTTGGTGGGGCCGCGCGTTCCGTTGGTGGGGCCGTGCGTTCCGTTGGTGGGGCCGTGCATTCGGGGGCAGGAGCCGCACATTGGGTGTCTGGAGCCGTGCGTTCCGTGGCGACGGGCCTGGTCGGTGAAGAGGTCGAGCGTGTGGTGCTCTTCCACTCTATCGGACCTGGAGCGGATGTGTGTGGGAATGGCGTGCGCTGCGGGGATGGCGCCGCCGCCGCGGGGAGTGGCGTGCGTGGCACGCTCGAGAACGGGCGCCTGGCCTGAGGCACGGCCCCGGGAACCGGATAGTCGGGTGGGGCTACCGCGGGCCGGCGCTGCTCAAACGATTCGCGCGGGTGGTGTGCCGTAAGCACCGGCTCCGGCCTCTTCGCTACGGACGGAGCCGGTGATCCCTTGAGTGGAACGCCCTGGTACCGGTCGCTTGCCGGTCGTGCCGCGACAGGAGGCTCCGGAGCCTGACGCCTGGTCTCGGCATGGAGCCGGGCTCCGGCAGCCTTCCAGCGCCGCCCAGGGATTGGGGGTGGCCGCCGGTGGTGCTGCGGGCGGCCGCTCTCTGGATGGCTCCTGTGCGGGCTTCAACGGCACCACCACCGCTTCGAGCGTCTGAGGCTCGGGCCGTGGCCGCGCGGCCGGTTCCTTGATCTCATCGGCAGTTCGGAAGGCGGCAAGCAGATCCGTGCGAGCTGGCGACTCGGGTGGCTCAGGCGGCCTGGGTGCAGGCGTCGGGGCAAGCTCCCAGTTGGGCTCCGCGGTACGGCTGTGTTTCAACGTGAAGCAGACCGCCCCGATGCGGAAGGGCGTATCGAAGGGCAACGGGCAGGAGCCCTGCACGGGTTGATCGTGCAGCGACACCGATCCTCTGGGGCCAAGGGGCAGCAGGTGCCAGGTGCGACCCCGCCGCTGAATCCGGCATGCCTCCGCTGCCAGCTCCAGATCCACCAGCCGGACCTCGCAATAGCCGGCCGATCCGATCCGGGCCGAGATCCAGGGAATCTCCACGACCCGGATCGGGCCCGATGTGCGATCCTGGATATGAAGGCAAGTGGATTCCGGCATCTCGAGACTGACTGCTCCTTGCGCACTGTCCGGTCGGTCAGATCGGGTCATCCATGCTCCACGAACAGGTCCGTACCACCAGCCAGCCAGCGATTCCAGGCTCCGCCCAGCGCACTGGCCGAAACGGCCACGGCGGAGAGTTCGACCGTCCAGTGGATGGCAGCCAGCAGGCTCAGGCTGAGGACAGCGCCCAGGAGCCCGTGTGCCAGCGCACGGTCAATCCGCCCGACGCGCCGGATCGCCCCTGGAATGCGGACAAGGCACCAGAGAATCCCCAGGCCGAGCAGCCCCAGGCCAAGCCCGCCGGACTCAACACCCCACTGCAAGAGGCTGCTCATCGCCGTGGTCGAGGACATGGCGCTGTGCTTGTAATACGGATGAATGACGCCAAAGCTCCCCAGCCCGGCGCCCACCAGTGGAAACTCGTGGAAGATTCTCAGGCTCTCGGACCAGAGTGACTGCACCAGCGCCGGATCGGGCGGCTCGACGGGCGGCTGGCCGCCCA
Organism: uncultured Planctomycetaceae bacterium; assembly: GCA_963833985.1. Classification (GTDB taxonomy): domain Bacteria; phylum Planctomycetota; class Planctomycetia; order Isosphaerales; family Isosphaeraceae; genus Aquisphaera. The sequence goes on along the minus strand of CAWIAD010000002.1, from coordinate 853,684 downwards.
GGATCAGGGTCCACGAGCGGCCCAGCAAGACCCCCAGTCCAATCGCGATCAGCGTGAGGCAAGTGAGGCTAAGGGCAACCCCGCGCGCTGTCGGCCGCCCCAGCGCCGGGAATCCCACGGCGGCCAGGCCCATGATGAGCGGTATGGAGTACCAGGGACCGGCAATCAGGCCGACCAGGAATGAGCCCAGAAGCATCATGACCACCAGCAGGAGGACAAGGCTTCCCAGGCTGGAGCGGCCAAGCCGGCCGGAGAGGCTTTCGCGGCTACCGCGTGGTGAGAGCAAATGCACCGCGAGCGCGAGCGTCAGAGGTAAGGCCAGCGTTCCCAGGGCCAGAAATGCCCCGGGACTGCTCATCATCGTTCCGAAGAGGAAGGGGGACCTTGGCACGAGGATGGCGCGCGGTCGTTCCACGGCCGCATCGCCACCGCCCTCAGAGGGTGCGCGTAGATTGCACAGCTCCGCCGTGCCCGGAGATTCGAGCAAATCGTTGTGCGTGGGAACCCAGACGGGACCACTGCCGGGGGCGTACAGCCCGTACAGGCCCTCGCTGTGGTTCGTGATCTGCACGACGGCCAGCGCGGCATTGAACAGGAATCCGGCAATCACGAGCCCCCACACGAGGTAGAGCCTTCCCAGGCGGTCGACAAAATGAGAGACCGACCAGAAGATGAGCAGACAGGCCGCGGCACCAATCAGCCAGCGTAGGGTTGCCGGCCGGTCGAGGGTTGCCGGCGTGCGTATCTGGGCGCTTTGGGAAGGGCCGCCTGGGGGTCGTCCTCATGGACCAGCCGGGTGAGCGCACCCCGGGTGTAGGCCTCATGGGCCGCGGGCGAGATCTTCCCGGCAAGCCTGGCCGGCAGCGGTGCAAGCTGGAGCACGCCCAGGCCCAGAACCAGCATGCCCAGAAAACCCAGCGGGCTCTTTAGCACGGGCATCCGGCCCGCGCCCAGGCTGCGGAAAACCTGGGTGGAGGCAAGCAGCACGGCGACGATGACCAGGAAGGGACGGAACCACCACACGGCACCGCCGAATCCCAGCACGCCGCCGAGCAGGAGCACCGCAAGCAGCGCGGCGCCGGCTCGTTCGCTCCAGAGCACGATCTTCTGACGCCAGTTCACGGCAACGATCACTCCAGCATGGCTCAAGGGGTGGCTCGAGGCTTCTTCCGGGGAGCAGCTTGCTAACTAACGGCCTATGCGCTGGCCGGAAGCGCCCCGCGGGACCGCACGGGCCGGAGGCTCCGCGCCAGGCTCCCGCTCTGGGCGCCGTCGTATCCGTAGCTCGACCAGTTCTGCACATCCTCGCTCAGACTGTTGACGACGACGCCCGCGATGGGCACATGGGACTGCTCGAGCATCGCCTTGGCGCGCTGTAGCGTCATGAGCTGGTGCGCTCCGGCGCGGACGACGAGGATCGAGGCATCGACCATCCGTCCCAGCATGCGGCAATCCGCCATGCCCAGCACGGCCGGGCCATCCAGGATCACGCGGTCATAGTGGTGCTCCAGGGCGGTCATGAGCTGGCGCAGCTCCAGGGTTCCCAGGATCTCGATCGGGATGTCGGTGGGATCACCCGTGGCGATGAAATCGAGATTGCGCAGTTCGGTATGCCGCAGCGTCTTCTGCCAGGGGAGCTTGCCCTGGAGGACATCGACAAGGCCGCTGGCCGTGCTTTCCTTGTCGGGCTCGGGGGGAAAGACGTCGCCCAGGGTCGGCCGGCGGAGATCGACGTCCAGCAGGAGCGTTCGCTCGCCGGCCCGGGCGCAGGTGGCCGCCAGGTTGAGGGCCGCGGTGCTCTTGCCGTCGCCGGCCTTGGGGCTGGTCATCAGCAGTGTGATGATCGGCCCCTGGCGGTCGGCCACCCCCAGCAGGCTGGCGCGAATGTTGCGGAACGCATCAGCCTCGAGAGAGTCAGGCGTGCTGGGCGTCCAGAGATGGCCCGCCCGGTGCGTCAGCGCCGTCCGCCGGATCCGCGGCACCACGCCCAGGAGCGGCAGGGTCAATCCGTGCGTGACGTGCTCGGGGACCTTCACCGAGTGATCGACGTGCTCCAGCAGCACCACCAGGCCGATGCCCATGCCGAAGCTGAGCATCAGCCCCATGCCGATATAGAGCCCGCGGCTGGGCTTGATGGGAACCGTCGGCTCGACCACGCTGGAGACCTGGACCGGCAGCTTCTGCGACTTGGCCAGCAGCTCGAAGTTGTCGATGTTGTGCTGCATCTCGGCCATGGCCTGCCGGGTGCGGTCCCGCTCCTGGACCATGGACACGTATCTCTGGTAAGCCGGCATGGACTCCTGCATCTCCTCGAGCAGCTTCTGTTGCTGGGCACGGTCGTCGTCGAGCTCGCGCTCGTAGCGATCGAGGAACATCTCGTTGGGGTTGTCAGCCATGCGGGTCTTGAACTTGTTCAGCTCCTCGATCTCGTCGAGAATCTCGTTGAGGCGTTGCGCGTGGAAGTTGGCCGCCGGATCGCCGTCAAAGTTCCGGATCGTGTGGCTGTCATGCTGCAAGGTCCGCACCCACTTCTTCTTCTCGGCCTCGAGCATGGCGATCCGCTGCTCGCGCGGTCCCGGCCCGGCATTGAACTCACTCCGGGAGAATGATTTCGCAATCGTGAGCTGCTGGTTCAGCTCGCTGATGCGCATCTGCTTCTGCGTGAGTGTGGCGCCCAGGTTGATGTACTGATCCTCGAGCAGGTTCTTGCCACCCGGGCCGATGTTCCGCGCGGTCTTGAGATGCTCGGAAATCCGCTTGTCGATGTCTTCAACCTCCTGCTTGAGGCTCTTGAGGCGAAGGTCGGCGTGAACCTTGGTATCACTGGTCCTGGCAAGCTGATCGTCCTCGGCGAGGTTCCGGAATTCCTTGAGCAGCGCCTCCAGGAGGGTCTTCGTCCGCGCCGGGTCCCTTCCTTCCAGAGTGACGGAGAACATGTTCGTCTTGCCGATGGGGCGCACCTGGAGTCCGCTGAGAATCAGGTCCTGGGCCGGATCATCGAGGGCAGCGACCTCCGGTGCGAAGGTGGGGTTGCTGAAGACCCGCTCGGCCAGCCCCTTGCTCTGAAGCTGGGCAATCTTGTTGGGGATGTAGCGCTCCAGGGTGCCCGGGTCATGGCGTCCGATATCGCGTGAGACCAGGGACGAGAGCATGGGGTTGAACTCGGGCGGGTCGATCGTGACCTCGGCGCGCGCCTGGTAGACCTTGGGTTGCCGCAGCGCCCATGACGAGGTCACGATGGCCAGCGGCACGGCCACGGCCAGGACGAGCCAGATTCGGCGCCGCATGGCCTTGAGATAGTCAGCGGGCGTTTTCAAAGCCGCCAGGTTGGTGGTCTGATGAACTGGAAGGGCCAGCGCCGTATGACGCCCTGAGGTCGTGCTTGAACCCGACGGTGGGGCAAGGGCATGATCACGAAAGGGCACGATTCCGTCCATGGGTGCCTCCGGAACAGATCGGGGTCTCAGCGCCGGACAAGACCCGTCGGCGTCGTCACGTGGTTCACAACCGGAAGCCGCGGCGCGGGGACCTTTCCATGCGCCCGTTGCAGGTGCAACCGGACGCCAAGCATTCTTGCAACAGCGCCTGTCAACCCGTGCAGCGCGCCCGGCTCCGATGATGGGACGGGGATCCGCGATCGATCCGGATCAGCCTCATCCGCGGCCGCCCGAGCATCTTCCGCGGTGGCCTCAGCCGATTGAAGCCACTCCAGACGCCCGGCGAGAGCCTGCCCCAGCCGCTCGAGGTAGCGGAAGATGATATCCGCGGTCAGCTCGGGCTCGCGGCCCAGCTCAACCCGGATCGTGATCCAGCAGCCGTCGCCACCGGAGAATCGAAACAGGGCGCCCGGACCCGTCAAGACGGCTGGAGATTCACCCGGGTTTTGCTGCTCGCAGGGGAGAAACGGCTTGATGGGCGAACTGGCGCTCGCACAGGAAACCTGTAACAGCTCGCACCCCAGCAGCCGCGCGGTCTTCTCGACGATCTCGAATGCGGCCATGGCAGAGTCGCACAGCTCGATCCGCTGGATGCCCTCCCACGTCAGCTTGGCCGCCTGCCGTTCCTGCCGGCCGCGTGACATGCGGGCCTGAAAATCTCCGCGCAGGTTGGTCAGCTCATCGCGCCGGCTGGTCACCACGACAAGGAACGCCAGACAGCCGGAGATGCCCAGTACCAGGGCCAGGAACTCGCTGCGGAGCGCCACGCCCAGCAGCACAGCGCCGCAGAGGAAGCCCGAAAAACTGTAGAGCAAAAGCGCGGCTTGCCGCGGGTCCAGTCCCAGCCCGATCAACAGGTGATGCACGTGCCGGCGGTCCGCCGCACTCAACGGCAGATTACGCACCCAGCGGCGGAAGATAGCCATCGCCGTGTCCGAGATGGGCAGGCCCATCGCCAGGATCGGAAACAGGATCGAGATGGCCGAGGGCCCCTTCATCGAGCCCTGTACGCCGATCACGCCGATCAACAGACCGATCAGAAGCGCTCCGCTGTCTCCCAGGAAGATACAGGCCGGGTGCCAGTTATAAAGCAGAAAACCCGCCAGGCTGCCGGCCAGTGCCACGGCCAGGATGGCCACCGAGGTGTTCTCATTGTGGATGGCCACCAGGGTGAGCGTGCCGCTGACCAGGAGCCCCACACCCGAGGCCAGCCCGTCCATGCCGTCGATCAGGTTCCAGATATTCATGCAACCAAGGAACCAGAGCATGGTCAGGCCCAGGCTGGGCAGCGCCAGGTCCAGGTGCATTCCCAGGATGCCGAACTCGATGTCCGGCCGGCTGAGATCGAACGTCATTCCCAGCAGATCGATGGACTGGATCCGGATTCCGCCCAGGTAGAGGGTCAGCACGGCAAGGGCTTGCCCCAGCAGCTTGACGCGGGGACCGATCGATCGCGTGTCGTCGATGAAGCCGACGACCAAGATCACCAGCGCGGCACAGAGGATGGCCCACTCGTGGTGCAGATCCGGCAGCAGCAAGCTGACAAACCGCGTTGATCCGGAGAGGTGCGGCAAGACCGTGCCCGCGGCGATTCCCAGGGCCAGTCCCAGACCACCCAGCCGGGGAACAGCTCCGCGGTGGATGCGGCGAAACTGGTCGGGCCGGTCGATGGCACCCACCCAGTTGGCAATTTGCGTGACCAGGGGCGTGCTCAGCACGCAGCCCATCATCGCCAGCGCAAAGATCATCAGGTAGCCGTTGGAGATCACCATGGAGCGGCATCCTCCCCGTGTCCACGAGTGGCGGTCCACCGGCTCCAGAGGTCTCGCATGACCGCGAGCAATCCCCGCTCGTGGAGCGCGGCCAACCGCAGAGGATTCTTGCCGGAGGCCATGCTCCGGAATGAAGGCGGGCCATCCAGGCGACAGGTCTTCGCCTTACAGAGTGACCGTCGCAGGGGCGGAGCCGCGGGAACCAGGCGAGGAGAGCGTGAGCAGCCCGAGGAGGCGTTGCCCAGAAACAGGATGCAGCAGACCACGGTAAGCCTCGTCTTCCTTGACTCGTGCGGGTGCGGCCCGGCCTCGAGAATCCCTCTCGCGGCAGAGCATCCGGGTTGGGGGAGTATGGCCACTTCGACCGCCGCGGTCAAGCGAAATTCTCGCTCGCCTCAGGGGTCAGGGCGGCGCGTCCGGGGCAGCAAAAGTCCATCCAGGTCCATCGGCATACTCCAGGGCCGCGTGCGCGGCTTGAAGCTGACGTGGTAACATGGCTGAACGGCACATGAACAGGCTGCAATCCCGCATCGCGGGTGGCCGACCTTCCGCTTGCAAGCCTTCGGCTTGTGCCCGGGCCATTGACCTTGGACCTGCACGCACCAGGGGATTTCCCGACGCATGCCCGAGTCATCCACCCATGCTAATCTCATCTTCGGCCTGCTTGCGCTCCAGACCGGGCTGATCCAGCAGCAGCAGCTTCTGGCAGCGCTGCGCTCCTGGTCTCAGGACAAGTCGCGCTGCCTGGCGGACCATCTTCAATCGCTGGGTTACCTGGACGCCCCCCGGCGCTCCGCCATCAAACGCCTGGTGGATCTTCACGTCGAGGCGCATGGCGGCAACCTCGAGCGCAGCCTGGTCTCCGTTCCGGCAGACCTGGCAACATGGGCAAGCCTCACTCGCCTCGACGACCCGGAGATCGAGGCCACGCTGGACCGGGTGGATTCCTGTGAGGATCTCACGGAACCGGCCGTGTTCCGAAAGGGCACTACCACCGGTGCGGCTTCAGGCACACCGCGACCCGACGACCAGCGATACCAGATCCTCCATCCCCACGCCCGGGGTGGCCTGGGCGCTGTCTTCGTGGCCCAGGACCGTGAGCTGAACCGCGAGGTGGCTCTCAAGCAGATTCTCGACCGTCACGCGGACGACCCCATCAGCCGGGCTCGCTTCCTGCTGGAGGCCGAGGTGACGGGGGGCCTGGAGCACCCGGGGATCGTTCCGGTTTACAGTATGGGCACGTATGCCGATGGACGCCCCTATTACACCATGAGGTTCATCCGTGGCGAGAGCCTCAAGGAAGCCATCGACCGCTTCCACGCGACGAAGGAACAACCGGCTTCTCCATCCACTCCTGCGGCGAAGGGCCAGGGAGAGGGGACAGCAGCTCCACCCGGCAACCGCTCGCTCGAACTCCGGAAGCTGCTGCGCCGGTTCACCGACGTTTGCAACGCCATCGAGTACGCCCATGCGCGGGGCGTCCTGCACCGCGATATCAAGCCAGGCAACATCATCGTCGGCAAGCATGGAGAAACGCTGGTCGTGGACTGGGGGCTGGCCCGGGCCACGGGTAAGAGCGAGGTGAGCGAGCTCAGCGAGGAGCACTTGCTGAAGCCGTCCCTCTCCAGCGGCAGCACAGAGACGCTGCCGGGAAGCGCGCTGGGAACCCCGGCCTACATGAGTCCTGAGCAGGCCTACGGCGACCTGCAAAACCTGGGACCGCGCTCCGACGTTTACAGCCTGGGTGCCACGCTCTACTGCCTGGTGACCGGTCAGGCACCCTTCGAGGGAACCGCAGCCGAGACGATACGCAAGGTGCAGCAAGGGCAGTTCCGCCCGCCCCGGCTGTTGAATCCCTCGATCGATCGTTCCCTGGAGGCCATCTGCCTGAGGGCCATGGCCACCCGGCCCGAGGATCGCTATTCCTCGAGCCGTGCGCTCGCGGAGGATATCGAGCGCTGGCTGGCCGACGAGCCGGTGGCCGCGTACCCGGAAAGCCTTGCCCGGCGCTTTGGCCGCTGGCTCCGCCATCACCGCACGTGGGCCTTCACGGGTGCTGCCGCCCTGCTGGGGCTCGCCACGGCGGCGACGATCGGCATGATCGTCGTGGAGCGCGGACACCGCCGCGAGATCGAGGCGCGGGCCCAGGCCGAGATGAACTACGAGCTGGCCAGGAAGGCCGTCGAAGACTATTTCAACCGCGTCAGCGAGGATACCCTGCTCAAGGAGCAGGATTCCGTCGATATCCGCAAGCTGCGCGGCGAGCTGCTCAAGACAGCCCTCCCCTACTATCGTGAATTCCTCAGGCAGCGCACCGGCGACCCCAGGCTGCGCCGCCAGATTGCGGAGACCCAGTTCCGCGTGGGTCAGATCATGCGCGAGATCGGCACGCCCGAGGAGGCTGCCGGTGCCTTCCAGGCCGCCATCACCATCTGGCAAGAGGCTCTGCGATCGCGCGCCCAAGGATCCCGAGCTGCGCACTCACCTCGCACAGGGGCTCGTCGCTCATGGCGAGCAATATGCCGCAATCCGCAACTTTCCGCCGGCCTATGCCGCGCTGGGGCAAGCCGCGAGATTCTCAAGCAACTGCTGGCCGAGAAGCCCGCGGCGGGGCCCATTCGCCTGAGCCTTGCTGACTGCGACCGTGAGCTGGGCATCGCGCTGGGAGAGGGCGGCAAGCCCGATCGGGCGCTGGAACCGCTTTCCGAGTCCGAGACCATTCTCAGGTCCCTGCTCTCGACGTCACCGTCCGATAGCCTCTATCGCCAGCGGCTGGCCGATACGCTCAGTGCCCAGGGCTTCACCCAGAACGCGCTCGGCAACAGCGCAGGCGCGCTGCGGACCTTCCAGGAGTTTCATGAGACGTGCCGGTCCTTGCTCGCGGACCAGCCCTCGGAACGTAAACCCACCGTGCTGCTGAACTCGATGGCTCTGAGCTGCTACAACATCGGGGCGATCCTCTACAACCGGAGCCATCTCGAGGCGCTCGAGATGTTCGAGCAGGCGCTGGAGTATCGGACATCTCTGGCCGATGCCAACCCATCGGTGAATGACTTCCGTGAGAAGGTGGCAGTCAGCCTGACGGAGATCGCCCCGATCCGTCACGAGCTGGGCCGCAATGCCCAGGCCTATGCCGCGATCCGCAAGGCGATTGACATCTTCAACGGGCTCATTGCCACGCTGTCCAGTCAGCCGCGTTACCGCGCAGAGCTGGGCCGGGCTCTGAACATCCTGGGCTACCTCTATGATGAGGATCGCGACAACGCGCACGCCTTGCCAGTGCTCCAGCACGCCCGGGAAGAAGCAGAGCGGGCGGTGGCCGCGTCCCCCGAGTCGGACCTCTACAAGAACTTTGTGTCCAATGTCCTGTGGAACCTGGGAGAGCAATATGTGGATTTGAACCGCGTCGATGAGGGGTTACCCATCTACCTCCAGTGCGTGGAAGTCTCCCGCAAGATCTATGCAGCCCACCCGCGCGATCAGAGACTGGCCAGCACGCTGGCCGACATGCTCGAGCAGCTTGCCGCGGTCGAGCGGTGCGCCGGTCTCGCGAACGTGGCCCGGCCGCATTACGCCGAGGTGGTCGCCCTGGTCGAGACCGTGGATCCCGATGCCACCGCTCCGGAGCTGCAAAGGCAACGCGGCGCGGCCCTCCTCGGCGCAGGCCGCGCCGCTGCCGACGCAGGGCAGCTCACCGATGCGTTCCCTTTACTACGCCAGGCTGCGACCGTATTGAATCCCCTGGTGTCGAACCCGCAGTTCGGCGAGAAGATACGCCAGAGCTTCGGAGAGGCCCTCTGGGAAACGGCCGATCTGCTGCGCCGCTCGGGAGATCCAGTCGAGGCAGATCGGGTTGAAGGCCAGCGCCGCGCTTTCTGGCAGGCCTGGCCGGCGCGCGAACTGGCCACACTGGCGCTACAGGAGACCACGGAAGCCGGCAGGATCGGCTATGGCCGCGTGCCGCTGAGCCCGCGTGCCGAGGAGGTCCGGCGTCTCGGGCTTGACCTTGCCGTGGACAACCTCCGCCTGGCGGTTGCCCAGGGCTTTCGCGACTTCGCCCGGATCGTCTCACATCCCGACGCGCCGGTCCTGCTGTCGCACCGCGGAGTTCCGCTTGCGGTCTACGACTTCGCGTTCCCGCAGCAGCCCTTCTCGCTCGACTCGCAGAGGACGGCCCGGTGACCGGTCCCCCGCGCCGGAGCAATCATCACGGGGCCTGGTTCACGGGCGTGGGCTGGCGGGTACCCAGCCCGGCATGAGGAAGGCATAGGCCATCACGACCAGCCCTACGAGCGTGGCCAGAACAACGCTGTGCACGATCACCGCGCGGAAGATCTGTGCTTCGCGGCCGACCTGCTGGGTGGCTGCACCGGCGACGACGATCGACTGTGCGTCGATCATCTTGCCCATCACGCCACCGCTCGAGTTCGCGGCCGCCATCAGGACGGGCGGCAGCCCCAGCCGTTCGGCGGTGACCCTCTGAAGGTTGCCGAAGAGCGCGTTCGACCCGGCGTCGGTCCCGGTGAGCGCCACGCCGAGCCAGCCCAGCAGCGTGCCGAAGAAGGGAAACGCCAGCCCCGTGTGTGTCAGGCTCAGGCCCAGCACCGTGTCCATGCCCGAATACCGCGTCACGAACGCCAGCCCGACCATGAAGCTGATCGCCAGCAGCGAACTCGCCATCCGGACGACCGTCCGTCCGAAGATCCACACAATCCGCAGTGGCGACATCCCCAGCCCGAGGGCCGCGAGCGCGCCTCCCGCGAACACGGCGGTTCCCGGCAGCGACAGCAAGTTCAGATCGGCCATGGCCTCCTCGGGCGTGGGCACGTCCACGACGGGAGGAACCCTGAACGCCCGCAGGTGAAGCCCCGGCATGGGCAATCGCAGCGCGCGGAAGGTGAGATGGCGGGCGATCATCGGCTGTGCGGCCAGGAAGATGAAGATCGAGGCCAGCAGGAAGGGCGACCAGCCTTTCAGCACGGCAGCCACCGAGTGACCGGGCACCTCGGAGAATCCCACGCCAGCAGCCTGTTCGTGGCCCACAAGGGTTGCCGGACGCCAGACCTTCAGGAACACCACCATGGCCAGCAGCGAGACCAGCGCGGCGATGACGTCGACCAGGCCCGACTCCTGGTAGTTCGACCAGTAGAACTGCGTGAGGGCGAAGGAAAGGCCGCTCACCGCCAGAGCCGGCCAGACCGCGAACGTCTCGCGCCAGCCGACCATGCTGCGTACCAGCCAGAACGGAAGCAGGGCCGAGATGGGCGGCAAGATCCGGCCCGTCATGGCGCTCAGGCTTGCTTCGGGCAAGCCGGTCACGCCCGCCAGCACGCGGATCGGATTCCCCACGCCTCCCCAGGCCACGGGCGCCGTGTTGGCCACCAGGCAGAGCGTTGCGGCCTGGAACGGGTCGAACCCCAGCCCGATCAGGAACGAGCCGGCGATCGCTACCGGAGCACCGCCTCCGCCCGTCCCTTCCAGGAACGCGCCGAAGCAGAACGCCACCAGCACAAGCTGGAGCCGCTTGTCCGAGGAAAGCGAGGCGACCGACTCCTTCATCACCTGGAACTGCCCGGTCTCGACCGCGATCTCGTACAGGAAGATCGAAGCGATGATGATCCAGGCGATGCGGAAGAACCCGAACTGAACCCCCAGCGCACACGAGGCGGCGATCATTTCCGACGGCATGCCAAAGACCAGGCGTGCCAGCAGGATCGCCAGCAGCATGCCCGCCAGCGCCGCCACCCAGACGCGCGCCCTGAGCACCAGCAGCACGAAGAAGAGTGAAAGCACCGGCAGCGCCGCAATCAACGTGGAGAGCGGCCAGGAGCCAAGCGGGTCGTAGTTCTGGGACCAGGGCATGGGGTGACTCGCCACTTCACGGCCGGATGACTGTTCCATCGCGCCGGCGGGTGGTTCCCCAGCTATGATCGAAGGTCGGGCTTTCCGGCAATGGATACTTCGCGGCCAGCGTCTCGTTGACGTCAATCCCCAGGCCGGGTGATTCATTCGCGTACAGGAAACCATCCTTCGTTTCCGGACAGCCGGGAAAGACCTCGCGCGTCCGTTGCGGAAAAACGCCGCCTTCATGGATGCCAAAGTTATACGTGGCCAGCTCGAGGGCCAGGCCGGCGGCATGGCCGATCGGTGAGACATCGCCAGGACCGTGCCAGGCCGTCTTGACGCCGAAGAACTCCGCCAGCGCGGCCACCTTGCGGGCCATGCTCAGCCCGCCGATCTGCGAGATATGAATGCGAATGTAATCGATCAAGCGATGGGAGATGAGAGGAACATATTCGTGCTGCGTGTTGAACAGCTCACCCATGGCGATGGGCGTGGCGCACTGCTGCCGCAAGAGGCGGAAATGATCGTTCTCCTCGGGAGGAAGGGGGTCCTCGACAAAGAACGGCCGGTAGGGCTCAAGGTCCTTGCACAGCTTGATCGCCTGGCTGGGCGCGATGCGCTCATGAACGTCGTGCAGCAGCTCTACCTCTTCGCCCAGCTTGGTTCGAAGATACTCGAACAGTCTCGGGATCTCACGCACGTAACGTGCCGGCTCCCAGGTGGACCGGGGACTGACCGGACCGGCCGAGCCCGAGCCAGGTGCCACCTCACGCTGGCCCGCCGCGCCATAGGTTGCCATGCCGGGTATGGCCATCTGCACCCGGATGTGCCGGTATCCCTTCTCCATGGCAGCCCGTGCGCGATCCTCCAGCTCGTGCGGGTCTCGTCCGCTGGTGTGCGCATAAAGGGCCGCGGCGAAACGGCACTTGCCTCCCAGCAACTGATAAACGGGCATACCGGCGCGCTTGCCCTTGATGTCCCAGAGCGCCATGTCCACGCCGCTCATGGCGTTGAACAGAACGGGCCCGTTGCGCCAGTACGAGCTGACATACGAAGATTGCCAGACGTCCTCGATCTCATCGGCATTGCGGCCAATCAGGAACGGCTTCAGATACCTTTCCACCGCTGTCTGCACCGCGAGCGCGCGCTGGGTGAAGGTGGCGCAGCCCAGTCCGTAAAGTCCCGGCTCGGACGTCATCACCTTGACGACCACCAGCCGGATCCGGTCGGGAGCGGTGAGGATGGTCCGGACGTCGGTGATCTTGAGCGGAGGCAGCCCGGCCGGTGCCGGCTTGTGCTCCGGACTTTCCTTCTGGGCACCCATCCCGCGGCCTCCGAGGAGGCTTGCACAACCGAGGGCCGCTCCCGTCGGGACCAGCCGTAAGAGGTCACGTCGATCCATGGTCGGCTCCTCCCCGCGCAGAGTCTTTCTGCAAGCACGCGGTCCCTCGGCCTGGCCTTGATCTTTTACCTGCTCGATGCTGGGCCACGGAGGAGATCGTACACCCGCGGCGAGCCTCCCAAAAGGGCCTGGCCGGTAAAGGCGTGGCTGCTCCTGCCCTGGGCTGCCCGGTCCCGAAGCCCGCGGCGGAGAGGACTTGCAGGCATCACAAATTGATAAGGAAGATTTTAGGATCAACAGGCGTCAGATTGACTGGACGAAGCCGTCGCGATTGACGCATACTCCCATCGAATCTCTCTCTGTTTTGCATGTTCCATTTCTTCAGGGAGTTGCCGTCGTGCAAACCATCGCGCCTGTTCTCGCCGCCCTGCTGCTGGCACTGCCGGCCGCCGGCCGGGCTCAGACTTCCGGACCCGTCCCGGCCACCATCAAGAAAATCACCATTGGTGGGGACGGAGGCTGGGACTACCTGACCGTCGACCCCGCGTCCAGCCGGCTCTACGTATCGCGCTCGAATCGCATTATCGTCGTGGACACCGAAGCCGAAAAAGTGGTGGGCGAGGTGACGGGAACCCCCGGCGTACACGGCGTCGCGATCGCTCCTGAGCTGAACAGGGGCTTCACCTCCAACGGCGGCGACGACACCGTCACGGTCTTTGACCTGAAGACGCTCAAGGAGACGGGCCGTGTCAAGGTGGGCGGCCGGCCCGATGCCATCATGTTCGATCCCGCGAGCAACCGCATCTTCACCTACAATCACGGCAGCAAGGACGCGACAGCGGTTGACCCCGTGAACCTGACGGTGGCCGGTACCGTTGCACTCGACGGCGTTCCCGAGGCCGCCGTGGCCGACGGCAAGGGCCATGTGTTCGTTAACATCATGGACAAGAGTGAGGTTGCCGAGTATGACGCCAGGACTCTCCGCGTGCTGAACCGCTGGTCTCTCGCGCCTGGCCAGCGTCCGAGCGGCCTGGCCATGGACCGAGAGCACCGGCGTCTTTTCAGCGTCTGTGGTGCCAGCCAGACCATGATCGTGCTTGACGCCGACAGCGGTCACGTGCTCGCCACGCTGCCGATCGGCCCCGGCTCGGACGGCTGTGCCTTCGATCCCGCTCGGGGCCTGGCGTACAGCTCCAACGGTGGCGACGGGAGCTTGACCGTCGTGCGCGAGGAGACGCCCGGGAAGTTTGTCGTGGCGGCCACTATTCCCACACAGCCCAGTGCACGCACGATCGCGCTGGACCCGCAGACGCACCGCGTGTACCTCTCGGCCGCAACCTATGCCCCAACGCCCGCCGCCAAGACCGCCTCCACTCCGGCGGCCAAGACCGCTCCCGCGGGTGCGACCAAGGGAGCCGGCCGAAGGCGTGGAACCATGGTCCCCGGGTCCTTCGCGGTCCTGGTCGTTGGCGACTGAACGGCGCATCGATCGGGGACTTATTCCTGAGCATCCGTGATCGTGCCATGATCGAAACGGTCCCATTTACCGGTTCGTGAACTATACGTGTAGTGATACCGGCCGGCATCGTATGTGACGGTGCCATCGCTCTCGGTACTGGACTTCAATTCGCCGCTCACGGGCTCGCTCAGCTCAAGCGGAATCCAGGCGCCCGTGCGCTGGTCATAGACAGCGGTGCGGGCGATCTTCGCCCCTTTGATGTTGAGGCCGACCACCGGCATTGCTTCGACGAAGCTGACTTCCAGCGGGTTCTCCTTCGTCGCTCCGAGCGCGAAGGAATCGTCCTTCCGGGTGACTGGGTCATGGACCACGACCTTGCTACCCATCGGTGAGGCCGCGAAGACCAGGCCGAGCGCACGCAGGAAGGGCTTCCGGCGGCCCGCGTTCGCGGCGCCTGGCTTCGGACCCCCGCTGGACGGTGGATGATAGTCGGAGTCGCGCGGCCTGGCCGGAGTGGCGGATTTCTCAGCTGCCGTGATCTGCTCCGGTGCTCGAGCCGTGCCTCCAGTCTGGGCCGCGGAGATAAGACTATAGAGCTGATCCGTCAGCTTGAGTGCTTCGTTCCTCAACCGGATGCTCTCGTTCTGTGCCCGTGCGATCCGGTCTCGGAGTATCTCGATCTCGCTGGCCGCGGTGGGAGGAGGGTTGCCGGGCTGATTGTGCGTGCCAGACCGACGCGGATCCGCCTTGTCGGTGTCACTTGCCCCATCGTGATACAGACTTTCCCAGCCGTTACGGAACAGGAACTGGTAAATCGAGGAAGGTGCGGCATAAAGACCGGCATCGCCCCGCGGCTCTGCGAAATTGCAGATACCCGCAAGGTTGCCGTCGGCCGTGAACAAGCCACCCCCCGTTCGCCCTGGTTTGGGTGCTCTCCGGCACTCGATCGCAGCGTAAGATGGGTTCCCCGCGAGACCACTTGAGACAGGACGAGTGATCGTCGTATTCCAGAGCGTCGCAGCGTTGCCGTCCGAGCAGCCGATGCTCAGCATTCGCATGCCCGCCTTCGGTTGCCACGACCGCGGCACCATGGGAGAGGCAGGCAGCGCACGGCCGGTACGAATGCGGATCAGGCCCAGATCCAGGCTGAAATCGAAATCAACCGGCTGACCCTCGGTCGTGTTCACGAATCGTACCTCGTCGAAATTCTCGCCATGCAGCGTGCCATCGAAAAGATCGACCATGATCTTCCAGGGATAGCCGGGTGACGGCACGGCTCCGTCCACTTTAAACGTATGAGCGCATGTAAGAACCAACGATTCCTCGGGTGTGCTGTGGATCACCGTGCCCGAGGCGATTCGCACCGAACCATCGGTCAGGACGCGGATGCGCACAGCGCTTTCCCACGGTTTTGCCGCCGGCGATGACGTGGCTGATGCGCGGGTTGTCGCCGTCGGGCGCGGCGCATTCACTGATGCTTCCTTCCCGGCGTCTTCCGCACTCTTGATGCCGCGCCCTGCATCCTGAGCAGCCGCCCGGAAGTGCGGGCCCGCGAGAAGGATCGCCGTGGTGGCAAGGCACGAGGCGAGCATGAGAGCCGCGACAGAATATCGGACCTTGGTCCACGCGAGCGTCATGAGACCTTTCTCCACAAGTGCAAGGACAGCGGGGGACATGAAGGAGACCGCACATCGGCGCGCCGTGAGCGCCACCGCGGCACTCACGGTCATCTGACTGAGTCCATGCGGCACGGCGCCAAGAGCGGAGTCGCTCAGGCCGAGTGCTCCGGCAGCCGCCAGCGCGGGAGCGACCCCACGGCGGATCAAGCGCGCTCGGAGCTGCTCTCGTCCCCGCGCCAGCCGGCTCTTGACTGTGCCCATGGGCCAGCCCAGTGCTGATGCGGCCTGGTCGTAGGACAGGCCCTCGAGATCGCAGAGCACAACCACCGCGCGGTGGCGTTCCGGCAAGCGGCTCAGCTCCCGGTCGAGCACGGCCCGCAGGTCGCCGTGAGCCGGTTCTTCCCGGATGAGTCTGAGTTCGCTCTGCCTGGCATAGCTTTGCTCGTGGAAACGACGCCGGCTGGCACTCGAGCGGGCCGAGCAGGCAACCCGGTAGGCGACACCCTGGAGCCAGCAGGCGACCGACTGACGGTTCCGGATCGACCGAGCGTTGCGTGCCAGAACCAGGAACGTGGCCTGAAATGCATCGTGAACGTCCTCGGCATTACGCAGAACGCGGCGACACGTGCCCAGAACCAATCCGGCGTGGCGCTCGAGCAGCAACGTGAATGCCAGCTCCGACGGCTCCCCGGGCTGATCGACGAATCGCTTCAAGAGCTCTGCGTCCGTCAATCCATGGAGGGTTCCTTCCGTGAAGAGCGAGCGCGTATGACGCAGTAGCATGCAGCCTTGTTTGGAGTTGAGCGTCACGGGGGCCTCGTGCAATCGGGTGATCGCCTCTTCTGAGGAAATAGTCTGACGGCGCCTCGCGGTTGTTCCGGGTTTTTTCTTGACGAGGTCGACAAGAGCGTTGACCCCCGTCCGGAAACCGGCGAATCGCGGAAGCGAAGCCACTCCGTTGCACGGGTTCGGCTTGTGCTTTCCGGAGTTCCGGCTATGCTTCCGGCCCTGAGTGTACGTTGCGCCGGTCTTCTCGGATGAAGGAGGAACGGGAATGCCGCGTTTTCCCGGACGATCGGCTGCGCGAAGAGCCGGTCGGATGCACCGGCCTGCGTGTGAGCCGCTCGAGGAACGATCGCTCTTGAGCCTTTCCATTCTCCAGGCCCTGCTCCCCACACCGCCACCGCAGAATCCGGTGCTGGTTCCCATCCAGGTTTCCAACCAGCTTCCCAAGAACGTTTCCGGCCGCATCGAAGGCCTCTACGAGCTCAGCTTGACCAGGCACCCCCTGTATCAAAGCATCTCGAAAAGCCATGTTCTCAAGGCGCCGATGTACTACCCGGATTACACCGGGACGAAAGCCGCGGACCTGGATGTCATCGCCGCTGATGCCCGGATCAACCCGCAGCACGCTGTCGAGTTCACGGGCAAGGTCTTGCTGCCGATTGATGTCACCCAGCCGGCGCTTTACTCGTTTCTGGTCAATCGAGGTGGCGCCACCAGCCCGGGGCCCATCAAGGGACGGCCCCAGATCGCCTTTGACGCGATCGTCCAGGTGAGCACCGGCTCGGGCGGAGTCTCCGCCGCGGTCCTGCTGCTGAACGCGCAATACCAGGTGACATCCACGGTCGTGCTTCCCCCGAGCGCGATCCTCGTCTCCGGAGACACCGTGAAGGCCACCGTTCCCCAGAGCCTGCTTCCCTCGTCGATCGCATCGAACGCCCACCCGGGGCTCACCCGGGAGTTCTATGCGTTTGCCGCGATCGCCCCTGGAAAATCGCAGAGCAGCATCGCGGGGCTGGCACCCGAGTACACGATGCTCAAGCTCGCTTGACCTTGCAGGCACAGCAGCGCCCGACGATCCGTCATCGCCGGTCGCCAGCAGGCGGCCGAACCGCTAGACTGGCGTGATCATGACCCAGTCGAGTGACACTGCCGGTGACGCCGCAAGCCATGGCGGCAAGCGCGACCTGGTCGTGGGAACGGCCGGGCATATCGACCATGGCAAGACCGCCCTGGTGCGCGCCCTGACGGGTGTCGATACCGATCGGCTGCCTGCCGAAAAACAGCGCGGGATCACCATCGACCTGGGCTTCGCCTCACTGGCGCTGGGGCGTCATCGCCTGGCGCTCGTCGACGTTCCGGGCCACGAGCGGTTCATCCGCAACATGCTGGCAGGGGCCTCGGGCCTGGACCTGGCCATGCTGGTGATCGCGGCCGATGATTCGGTGATGCCCCAGACCCGAGAACACCTGGAGATCCTCCGGCTGCTGGGCCTCGTCGGCGGGATCATCGTCGTGACCAAGTGCGACGTGGCCGACGCTTCCTGGATCAGCCTGGTCGAGGACGAGGCGCGCGAGCTGGTCCGCGGCACGTTCCTCGAGCACGCCCCCATCGTGCGGACGTCGGCCATGACGGGTCAGGGGCTCGGCGATTTGAAGACCCGCCTGGCCGAGCTCTGCGATGAGGTCTCGGTGCGTGCTGACGCCGGCCTCTTCCGGATGGCCATCGACCGGTCGTTCACCCTGGCCGGGCATGGAACGGTTGTGACCGGGACGGTTGCATCAGGAAGCGTCTGCCTGGGTGATGAGCTGGAGTGGCAGCCCGCCGGCCGGCTGGTGCGCGTCCGCGGCTTGCACCGGCATGACCAGCCCGTCGAGCGGCTGGACCGCGGATCACGCGCGGCAATCAACCTGGCGGGGATCCACCATGGAGACGTCGTGCGGGGGCAGGAGCTGGCCGCACCCGGGTACCTGCAAGCCTCGCGCGTTCTCTCCGTCGAGGTGACGGCGTCGCCGGACGCGGTTCGTGGACTGCGGCACCGCGCCCGCTACCGCGTTCACCTGGGAACCGCGGAGGTCACTGCCACGCTGGCCTTGCTGAAGGAGAACGAACTGGCGCCCGGCCGCTCACAGCTCGGCCAGCTTTTCCTTGCCCAGCCGACCGTCGCTGTCCACGGCCAGCCGCTCGTGATCCGCGAGGAGAGCCCACCCGCAACGGTGGGAGGCGGGCGCGTGCTCCAGCCTTTGGCGCGTCGCCTGCGCCGGCGCGATGAAACCGCATTATCGCGGCTCGACCGCCTGCGCTCGGCGGATCCGCGGGAACGCCTCTCCGCGGTCCTCGCTTTCCTGGGCCTGGAGCCGTGGAGCGAGCGGGCCCTGTCGGCCCGTGCGGGACTGCCGATCGACGAGGTTCCCCGCTGGCTCGACCAGCTGGCGGCAACAGAAGAGCTGATCGATGTCCCGGTCGGTCCGCGGAGAACGGTTCGCATCCTGGCCGAGTTCGTCACGGACCTGGAAGATCGTGTGCTCCGCGCCCTGGGCCGGCTGCACCAGGCCCGGCCGCGGCTCTCGGCGATTCCCCGCACCCACCTGGCGGCCGAGCTTCCTGACCTGGCCAGCGAGGCACTGATCTCGGGCATCGTCGACCGGCTCAAGGCGCAGGGCAAGGTGATCGTGGAGGCCCGCACGGTGGCCCTCAAGGGCCACGAGCCGAAGCTCAGCCAGGGAGAGCGACGGCTCAAGGGCGAGCTGGCCGAGTCGGTCCGCAAAGGGGGTATGAGCCCGCCCGACGCGGCCGACCTGGCCGCCACGGCCGGTACTCGAACCGCTGCGGTGCCGGAGCTGCTGGCCCTGCTTTGCGACGAGCAGAAGCTGGTCGAGGTCTCATCGGGCCTCTATCTCGACTTCGATGTCGAGGCCGAGCTGCGCCGGAAGGTTGTCGCGCGGCTGGCGGATGGGTCGAGCATGACCATGGCCGATCTCCGCGACCTGCTGGGAACCACCCGCAAGTACGCCGTGCCCATCGGCGAGTACCTGGACCGCATTGGCCTGACCCGGCGCGAGGGCGACGTGCGAAATCTGGGGCAGATCACCAATGATAATTAAACACTCGTCAAATTTTCAAAAATTAGTTATCACTTCATATTTACATAACGATTAATGAACTACGACACTCCCGCCAGGCCCCATCTGGGGCCAGCCCGGCGGGAACCTTCTTTACCAGCCGGTCCGCGCCCCCGGGCGGAAAGCCTCTATTGCCCATGAGGCTTCCCTGGCGCGTTTGCAGACGATATGGCGTCGAACGGCCTGAGCCCGGGCTCGGGCGGCGTGTTATCGTGCACCAGCAGGTTGTCGCGCGCGACGAAGAAGGTCCGGGACCTGGCCACGTCCAGGTTATAGAGCGGCTCGGTCAAGCCTGACTCCACGGCGGCGATCCGGACGGCGTTTCGAAGTCCGCGCAGCAGGTCGCCCGTCTTGAGGTCGCGGGCCATGGCCCAGCCCTTTCCGGCGCCAGAAACGGTGGTAGACGCTGCAAACCACGGATCCGCCGTCCGAGAGCACGATCCGTAGCGTCTGGCCAGGCGGGTTGTGGTGCACCACGACCACAGGCTCGAAGCTCAGGGCCCCCGTGGAGACGTCCTGGCTGAGGACCTGATCGCCGATGGCGATGGACTCGATCGGCCGGGGACCCTCCAGCGTGTCCACGAGAGTTCCGGCCGCGAAGCAGGTCCAGAACTCGGGTGGAGGGAACTGCGGTACGGCGTTCTCGATGATTGTCATGCGGGGCGATGGCTGGTAGCGGTAGCCGAGCTTGTCGTACCACCAGACATGCCAGCCGTCCTCATCCTCATCAAGCTCATCGGGCGCGCCCGCGGTCGCCTTGAGCACCGGGAGAACGCGAGAATTGAGGAAACGCGCCTGCGCATTGGCGAGAAGGATCGCATTGAGATCGGCGGCAAGCCGTTCCTGGGCGATGCTTGCCTTGACCTGGGCCTCGACGAGCAATTGCCTGGTGCGAGCCTCGAGCTGCCCGAGATCGATCTCCCTGTCGACCAATGAACGCTCATGTCTCAGGTACCCCAGCTCCGCGCCCCGGATGACCACAGGCAAGCCGTTTTCGTCAAACCCGACGTAACCGAAGAAAGAGCTGCCGAGTGTGAATGCCGGCGGTGCATCATAGGTCCGTTCGATATGAAACCGCGGCGTATCCACCGTGAGCGATCCCCGCGAGCCGGGGCCATGCAGGGGCAGCAGGTCAAACCGGATCGGCGTGTGGACGAGATCGACCAGCTCGCCGGCGAACTCCTGGCAGTCGCGGGTCTTGAGCACTTCGATCGCGGCCTGGCGCGCGGCCTCCGAATCGGCATAGACCGCGAGGTGGGCGAGGTTCTTCGTTGCGGCCGGGTCGCGAATCTGGCCAAGAAGCTGCACGGCAAGCAAAGCGCTGGGCGGGCCGGAATGGGCGAAGACAGTCATGATCGAGGGGATGGCCGCCGGGTCGGTGACTTCGGCGAAGCGAAGGCGAGTTTGCTCGCGTCTGCCTAGCTCCGCCAGCTCACGCCTCAAGCGCTCAAGGCGGGGCTTCCAGTACTGCCGGGCATGAAGCTCGTCCAGCTCGGCACGCTCTGCCGCGGCAATCTGCTCGTGATTCATCCACCGCCCGTTGCGCTTGACGTAGCCGAGATTCCTCCACGCCCCCTCCCGGTACGGGTCAAGATGCACGGCCACCGTGAGGTGTGCGATCGCCTCAGGCTTCAAGCCATTCTGCTGGCACCAGAGACCGAGCTTCGCGTGCGCCTGGGCCAGCTTGCGGTCGGCCTCCCACTGGTAAAGCTGCGCCTCGCCGAGGGCGCCTCGCGATTTGAGCCAGTCGATCCTGTCGGCGTCCCGGTCCATCGCGTCGAGCTGTGATCGACGGGCGTTGTACTCGGCCAGCTTCGCACCTGGCCCCAGGTTGGCCTTGATCCGCCGCCGGGCCTCATCCGGCTGCAACCACCGGCTCTCATAGGAGACCAGGCCCGTCAAGCCGCGGGCCAGGAGGTTCTGGGGATCCGCCACGATGGCTTTCGCCAGATACTTCGTTCGCTCCCCGCTAAGCCCGCGCTCCTCGCACTGGAGGGCATGCTGGATGAGGGCCGCGGCATCAGTGTCACCCGATTTCGCCGCCGGCTGGCTTGCTGGCCTACCGGCCTGCGCGGGTTGCGGGTTTTGAAGCGTTGCGATTGCAACGAGACCTGCACAGGTAACGACCCTGGAGAACATGACTGGCTCCCATGTCGTCGTTCCGCTCACCCTTGACCTGGATCTCGCCGATCTGGCGATCTCACGTGATGCCATTGATTCTATAGGTGTCATCGCCTCCCATGGAACAAGGAAACCGACCAATCCAGGCATCTCCTTTCGAGATCGGCACCACCCGCAAGTACGCCATGCCCATTGGCGAGTACCTTGACCGCATTGGCCTCACCCGGCGCGAGGGCGACGTGCGAAAGCTGGGGCAGATCGAGCCCGCGAGCTGAACACCTGGATTCGCGCCGCGCTGCCGGCATGGTGCAAGCTGCTGAACAGCTCCACTGTCTTGTTTGCCCGCCATCTCCCCAGCGAATATCATTGGCCTCATGCACGAGGTCACCCGCTTCTTGAAAGCTGTCGAGCAGGGCGATCCAGACACCGCGGCACAGCTCCTGCCGCTGGTTTACGACGAGCTGCGCAAGCTGGCTGCGGCGAGGATGGCCAGGGAACGGCCCGATCACTCGCTCGATGCCACGGCCCTGGTGCACGAGGCATACCTTCGACTCGTCGGCGACCGAGCCTTCGCTGATCATCGCCACTTCTTTCGCGTCGCCGCCGAGGCCATGCGGCAGATCCTGATCGACAGGGCCCGGCATCACCGTCGAGCGCGACATGGAGGCGACAGGCAACGCGTACCACTCAGCGAAGCGGGTCCGGTGGTCGAGTCCCAACCAGACGAGGTGCTGGCCCTGGATGAGGCGCTGGAACGCTTTTCGACCGTCGATCCGCTCAAAGCGGAACTCGTGAAGCTTCGCTACTTCGCTGGTCTATCGGAACAGGAAGCGGCTGAGGCGCTTGGCATCTCGCGGGCCACGGCAAGCCGCTACTGGACCTATGCCCGTGCCTGGCTGATCAACGCCATCGATGGAAAAAACGAATAGGTTCCGTGCGCTGACGGTCTGCAGTTTGGCGCGGGACGATCAGCAGAGGCCCGCCGCCACTCCGATCGTCCACCCGTTTCCGACTCCATTATGGCCGCTCTGGCTTTTCCGTTTCCTCCACCGCTGGAGGCGAGTCACGCCATTGCGGCGAAGCTGGCTCCAGGTGGATTGTGGCAACAACGGCCTGGGCCAGCCGATCGAGCACGTCCGACCTGAGTGTTCTGGTGCCCTCGAGAAAGTCGCAAAGTATGAACACGTCGAGGCCGACCTCCTCGGCAATCTTCTTCAACGGCCGCCCGCTATGATGAATCGCTCTACGCAGATGGCCAGAAAGCGAATTCTCCGTCGCTGCCTCGTCGAGCAGCTGACCGCGCTTGAACAGTTCAGGCAATTCAGCGGCGATCTTGTCCCGATCCCGTTGTAACTGTTCTAGCAAGGATGTCGGAACGTTCTTTGTCTTGCCCAAAGTTCACCGTGCGGCGATCAAGCCCCGCCGCGGGGAGTGTTTGGTGATGCGGCTCAGTCCAAGACGCGATAGGCTGTGACGGGAATGATGGTCATGTCGTCCAGGTACTCGTAGACGCAAAACAACGGTCGTCCTTCCATGGTCTCACCCCAGCAACACGGTCGTCCTGTGGAGCGGCTCAAGCCAACTCGATCCGGGTTTGACACGACCTGTTCAAACTCTTGCTGGTTCACACCGTGCTCCGCCAGGTGCTGCACAATCTCGTCTGTCCATACGAACTCGAAGTACGGCACGGCAACCCTCGCACTGACCCATAACACCCTTAGGGATACTATCCAGGTTTGTCGATTTCGTCTCGGTACCTTGGCTCAGACCAGTACCCGGGCTATTCTTTTCGAGGCGGCTTGGCAGCCGGTTCTCACGGATCAAACCAATTCTATCGAGAAGGCAACTATTTACCCATAGCGACTTCCGTTCCACTTCAAGCTCAGCCTGCGGTTGCTTCTATGCATTTTACATGTCTGGTGCGATCCTTTCTTTCATAGACTGTTATTTGTCTCTGTCTCTGCATGGCTCATTCAAGCGATGGAAGGAAAAAACGAATCGTTTTCGTCCGCGGTGAGGCGCACGAATCGGAAAAATCGCTTCTCGGAGGGAAGCACAGCCTGACCGAAGGACCAACCCATGCACGAGACTGCCGATCGCATCGGGGCCCGCGCCGTGTTCGACAGCCATTGCGCATCCATGACGAAGCCCGGCCGGTCAGGGAAAGGGAGACAATCGGCCGGCTGCCGTGATACGCTTCCATTGCGAGCAATTCATGGACCAGATCGACCCGGAGAGCCATCGCATGGCCAACGCACCCTCGACCTTGAAAGGCGTGATCCACGGCAGGATCATCGAGCTTGATCGGGAACCTGGCCTGCCCGATGGGCAGGTCATAACGGTCACGATTGAGTCGGATCCGGGGTCTAGCCTCCCAACGCCGCCGATATTCCTCTCAGATGAGGCACATGCCCGGTGGGAGGCAGCCTGGAATGACGTCAAAGACCTCTCCCCCGGCGAGGGGCTGCGCCGGGCATTTGGTGCCTGGGCTGAGGACGCAGAGGAGATGGATCGATTCCTCGAGTGGAACCGAGCTCGGCGCAAGCTGGAGAGGCGGCCGCCGGAGTTATGAGCTTCCTTCTTGACACAGATATGTGCTCGGCCTATCTCAAAGGCAACCGAAGTGTTCAGAACCGATTTCTTCAGTATGGGGGTCAGCTCCATGTCTCCATGATCACTGTGGGCGAGCTGTTCTCGTTAATATCCCGATCGGGGAGGCACTTGTTTGACACCGTTTGCGCACACGCGGTGCTAGCCAATCTGGCGGGTCGACCAGGCTCGGGCGTTTGGGCCTCGGAGGGCGAGGAAGCGGGGAACAAGGCGATGGAATGGTTACAGCGGGCCGTTGCGAGTGGATTCCGGAACCGGAACCTCCTCCGCATCGAGTCGGCCTTGGACCCGCTCCGCAACCGCGATGACTTCAAAACGCTCATGGCCGAGCTGGAGAAGAACTCCCCATCACAGCAAGCGAAGAAGTGACCTCGCGCGATGTCCGCGACCCCTGGGTCCTCGAGAATGATCGCGGCCCGTCAGCATTTCGCCTGGTCGGAGAAGCTAGCAGGAGATTCCGTTCAGGCGCACGGCAGACCGGCCAGCTTTGGACCGGACGTTAGCGCCGGTCCTGTTCACGTAAGAGTGCGTCAGCCCATTTCGCATCGTCGGTCTTCAGTACTGGGTCGGGTTCGGCCTTGTAGTCGATGTCGTCGTACCCACCGTTGCGGTAGCATTGCTCCACGATCGCCTGGAGGTCAAGCGGCACATCCGGGTCGGCCGGTCAAAGCGGTATCAAGATCACCAGCAACCGTTCCCGAAGTGGTACTGGGTAAGCCTCTACCACGTGGGGGCGTGATCCTCGCCAGACACAGACTTGATAAGGCGTTCGGACGGACCGTGGAAGCTGTTCTCTTCCCACCATCAGGACAGACTTCCCGCGACGCAAGAGGTCGATCTCGACCAGATTGACGCCGGCCGCCTGTTGATCCTTCCGTTTCTTCAAATACAGTCGCCGACCCTGGCCGGGACGCTTGTTGGCGGTGTTGAGCAACTCGATCGTCGTCACCACGCGGTGCCCTGACTTGACGTCAATGATCTCGACGTAACCTTCGGTGAGCGGCTCGATGTCGAGATGGATCAAGAGCGGCTCGGCCGGCGCGACAGGGCCGTTTTCCGTTTCCAGTCCAGGTTCCGTGCTTGTGAGCGACCCGGCCACAACCGTCCCCGAGCCCGTGGCCTGTGGTCTACCGGGACGCTCGACGACGCGAACATCGGGGTAATAGTCGCCGCGCAACGGATCAGGGATATCGATGAAGACACGTTCTTGCGTCCGCGCTCGCAGATCACCAGGTAGCCGTGGCTGGAGCCAATCGCGGATATAGGTGATCGCGGACTGATGGACATCACCCCAATGTCTCTCCAGATAAGGGTCCATGCCTGGGAACGGACTTTTCATGGACTTGCGACCTCACGTCTGCTTCCGCTGCTGTTGCGCTCTGTCATTGAATTTAATGGAGATGGTACGCGCTGACCAGCACGTTGCCGAGGGTGACACGTGGCATGCAGTCGCGAACAGAAACGCGGCCTGGTGCCTTGCGAGCCAGGCTGGAGTCCTTCCATCGATAACCGCCCCTGACTCCCGGAATGCTCCGTACCAGATAGCTCCCCTCGTTTCGGGAGAAGGTAGAATGGTGGAACGAAGTGGGTTTACAGGCGGCAAGAGGCATGGGACCAGGCGCGGTTGTCTCAGGTTCTTGGGTGTGCAGCACGTATTCTTGCCCTCATCGGGTAAAGGAGCCAGGAAGCCGTGGGCCAGGACGCATTGCGCAGGCTGCCACCCGTCAACGAAGTGCTGGGTCAGGAAGTGCTCGCCGATGCGCTCAAGCGCCATGGCCGGCCGGCTGTGGTCCGGGTCGTTCGATCCGTGCTCGAAACGGCACGGACCAGCCTGAAAAACGGTGCTTCCACGGCCGTCGATGCGCTCGCGCTGGCCACATGCGCCGGGCAGGTTCTCGAGTCCGCCCGGCCCCTGCTCCGCCCGGTCATCAACGCGACGGGGATCTTGCTGCACACGGGGCTGGGGCGGGCACCGCTGGCGGAGCAGGCCGTGCAAGCCGTTTCCGCGGTAGCCCGGGGGTACTGCAACCTCGAGTTCGAGCTCGCCGCAGGTGAGCGCGGGCGCAGGACCTCGGGGATTGCCCGGCTCTTGACGGAGCTCACCGGGGCCAAGGCAGCCACGGTGGTGAACAACAACGCCGGTGCCACGGTGCTGGCCCTGCGCGCGCTCGCCGCCGGCCGCGAGGTCATCGTCTCGCGCGGGCAGCTCGTGGAGATCGGCGGCAGCTTCCGCCTGCCGGAGATCTTCGAGGTCTCCGGCGCCCGGCTCCGCGAAGTGGGCACGACGAACAAGACACGGCTCGCCGATTACGAGCGGGCGATCGATTCCGATACCGCGGCCATCCTTCGCGTGCACCACAGCAACTACCGGATCGTCGGTTTCACCGAGGAGCCCCCGCTGGGCGGCCTCGTGCAGCTTGCCCATGAGCGCGGCCTGCTGCTGATTGACGACATCGGTTCCGGGGCCCTGGCGCCGGAACTGCCGCCGGCTGTCGTGGACGAACCCTCGGTGGCCGATGGCCTCGCCGCGGGAGCGGACCTGGTGCTGTTCTCGGGCGACAAGCTGCTGGGTGGGCCGCAATGCGGCATCCTGGTCGGCTCCGCCGCCGTCATCGGCAAGATCGAGTCCGACCCGCTGATGCGCGCACTCCGCGTGGACAAGATGACACTCGCGGCACTCGAGGCCACGCTTGGGTTGATTCGCGATCGAGCCGGTGCCATGACCGGAATTCCGCTCTGGGACATGCTGAGCATTCCCCTGCTCCGGCTCGAGGCGCGCGCGAATCGGCTGGCGGAGGTGCTGCGTACCGAGCTGGGCTTGCGCGCCGCGGTTGTTGCGGCCGAGTCGTTTCTTGGCGGCGGCAGCGCGCCGGTGCAGCCCATCGCGACGGTGGCCGTGAGCGTGGGTCCGCCGTTTCCGCCCGGTCACGACACGGAGGGCGCGTGGGCACATGCCCTGAGAGCCGGCGACCCGCCGGTAGTTCCTCGCGTCCAGCGCGGCAACGTCCTGTTCGATCTGCGCACGATCGCCGAGCGCGAGGAAGCGAGCCTTCTCGACGCGATCCGCCGCACCTGTCATGATCGTAGTCCGGGCCCCCGCGCAGGGGGTACGGAAACCGCGTGAGCGTCCCGGCGGTCTCGTCATGTGGATCAGGAGCCAGCGAATGCGTCTTTGCCGTTTCAGCTTCGACGACATGGTGCTCACGGGCTTTTACGGCGACAACGTGGTGATTCCCATCGACCAGGCGGCCGAGGCGTACAGCCGCGATACGGGCGTGGAGCTGCTCTTGCCGTCGACGGAGGACCTGCTCGACCTGCTTCCTCCGGATGGCTGCTCTTACGAGCTGGCCTGCGATCTGGATGCCTGGGTCAGCGGCCTGGACCTGATCGCCCGCGACGAGCTCACGGTGCCCGTCGAGGACGTGCAGCTTCTGGTGCCGATCGCCGGCCCGTCCAAGATGCTGTTCCTTGCCGGGAATTATGCCAGGCACGTGACCGAACGCGGGGGCACGGCGGCCGAGCGGCAAGAGACGTTCCCGTACGTGTTCATGAAGCCTCCGAGCACAACGCTCACGCACCCGGGCGACCCGATCGTGATTCCCCGCGTCTCGCCCGACCACATCGACTGGGAATGCGAGCTAGGCGTGATCATTGGCCGTCATTGCCGGGACGTACCCGAGTCCGAAGCCCTGCGCTGCGTGGCCGGCTACACGGTCGTCAACGACATCAGCGACCGCAACTTCAAACCGAATGCCGGCGCAAGCCGCGCGAACGTGACAAGTTCTTCGACTGGATGCACGGTAAGTGGCACGACACCTTCTGCCCGATGGGCCCTTGCGTGCTCTCTGCCGACGCGGTGGCCGACCCGCAGGCCCTGCCGCTGAAGCTCACACTCAACGGCCAGATCAAGCAAGAGGCATCGACCGGCGAGATGATCTTCCCCGTGGCGGCGGTGATCGCGTTTCTCTCCCAGTTCGTCACGCTCGAGCCAGGTGACATCATCGCCACGGGAACGCCCTCGGGCGTTGGCTCGGCCACCGGGACCTACCTGAAACCCGGCGACCTGGTGCGTGCGACGATCGCACCGATCGGCACGCTGGAGAACCCGGTGGAGGCAGAGATCGAGTAAGATGGGAGTATGGGGGCGGCTGACTTCTGACAGGGCAGAAGTGTATTTAGTGGGCGGACAGCAGGAACTCGGAGGTGTTTCGATCATGCCATCCGTGACAGAGGCCCAACTCGAGGAGATCGTAGCCAGAATTGCTCGAGCCGCTAGCTTGGAACCTACTTTCCGCACATCTCGCCTTGACTATCTCGTAATTTCCGTGTGCCCTCTTTCGGCCAGTCAGGCTCAAATCTCGTAGGCTTTGGGTATCCCCAGCAGGCGCAGGATTCTCTTCTGGAGCCGAGTTAACTCTGTGCTGAACACCTCAAGAGGGCGTTTCCCAGCCTTCAGGGAATGCTCTTGAACGTCCTCGTACAGGTCGATCACTTTTCGAGCCGTCGGGCGTCGGCAGGCCCGACCTTCGGAATACAGTGGCAGGCTCTCGATTCCCGCTCGTTCCATCGCGCGGCGGAGTTCTCGCTCCAACAGCGCCTCGACCAGCAACACGAAGAAGTACACGCAGAGCAAGGCCTGAATCCGACTCACCTCCTTCAGGTACATAGGCGCTACCACGAAGTCAGTCTTCAGGTGCTCGAACCGTCGTTCGATGGCCGGTTGCTGTTTGTAGGCCAAGAGCAGATCCTGCTCCGTCATCTTCGATTCGTTGCTCACCAGCGGGAAAATGCCATCACAGCGGGCCTCCTCATCCAGTCGCTCCAACTCAATCCGATGCTTCAACGAGTAACGGAGCTTCTCCTCTCGGACGTACCGCGTGTCCTGTCCAGGCCGGCCGCGTCGCTCCTGGCGGAACTTTTCGGTGACCTGCTCCTCGATCTCGACCGAGATCCACTCGGTGACCTCACAGTCTCGGAGCAGCTCCTCGACCGCCTCGGCGACCTTGGCTCGACTGCGGTACCGGGTTCGGGACGAGGCGAGCTTGGCACGCAGTTCGTCCAGTCGTTTCAACGCCTTCTCCAGCCGGGTCAGCCGTACCTCCGCATCCAACTCGGCCTTGCGTGTGCTGTGATACCAGATCAGCCGGTAACCCTCGGTGGTCTGGCTCGCAGGTTTGCAGATCGAGAAGCGGTCGGTCAACTGTCCCTTGTCGTCGTACTTGTCGTGGGTCCATCGCCACTGGATCTCTCCCCGGAGTACGGCGCCGCGGAAGGCACCGTCCTCACTGCGAGTTCGCGGCAGCACGCTGAGGAACCGACCGCCGCGCTGATGCAGATAGGCCATGTTCTCGGTGGTGGCCAGCTTGCAGTCGGCGATGTAGAGAAAGTCTCGGCGTCCGGTCAGTTGACAGAGCAACTCCCAGGTCTCCTGGTGAGAGCGGTCGTCGGTGGCGTTGCCGCTCTCGACGCGAAAGTGCACCGGGACGGCACCGTCGCCGGTCACGGTGAGGATGTAGAGTAGCTGCTTGAGGTCGGGGCGGTGGTCTTTGTTATGACCCCAGGTCACCGCCAACCGCAATTGTCCCCGCAGGGTTCGCTCCGCCTCCGCCGACTCGTAGTCACCGTGGAAAGTGATGGTGGTCGAGTCGTTGTGTAACTGGTCGAGGCTGACGTCGAATTCGCGTACGGCATGGGCCGCGACCTTCAGGGCCAACCCCGAGAGATTGGCGTCGAAGAGACGGTCGAGGGCCCGGCCAACTCGATCGTCGTTCATTGCGGCGACTTGGACATCGGACAACCCGAACAGTTTCGGCTCATGGCGGGCCACCCACTCACCGACACCATAGAGTGGCTCACGCGAGATCAGCAGGTTGCGCAGCAGGACGAGCAAGGCCGTGGCCGTGGGGACCCGAGTGCGGCCGTCCTCATGGGGCAGGTGGTCGCAGAGAAACTCGCGAAGGCGGAGCCGACTCAGGAAGTGTTCCAGGATGGGCACGGCGGCAATCCGCCGCGTGTTGAGCGTGCGCGTGCGTCCCTTCGAGCGGGCCGTCTCGCCGGGTTGGCGCGGTCGTTGAGGTTCGTTCATGCGGATCATCTCCGGAGGGTTTGCAGCGAGTTGGCCGGTGTCCGCCGCCGGGCCTTCCAGGGCCGTGAGGGGAGCAGGCCGACCGCCGCAGGGCTTGCCGCAATGATGGCGGAGGAGATCGGGACGTCAAGGACAAAAAATCTTGTGATTCACTTATGACAATTTGCCTTGACGTAAGTTGTGAGCCGCTCAACTTACGCTCATAGCCCGTGTCACAAGTCGTCGCGGCGAGAATCGCGGCGCGCGGCTGGACATTGCCAAGTCATAAGACAAGGCGAAGAATGGCTCGAGTTCAGGAACGGTCCGGTTGGCGAACCATCTGAACCGAACAAGGTCCCCGTGCCGATCGACTTGTAGATGTTTACCGACCCTGGGGCCGCGTCTGAGAAGATGGCCTCAGGTCGAATTCGGGGAAATCAAAGGGAGATGTGCGGAAAGTAGGTTGGAACGGGTCATCCTATTTGGTTCACAGGCTCGCGGAACCGCGGATGAGTCCTCCGATATTGATTTGCTGGTTATCGGCGATCGAACGTCCTACCCGGACTGGAGCCGGCGACAAGAAATCGGGCGGCTTCGGCGCAGCATCCCTCCTCTGGGTATACCAATCGATATCATTTTTTTTACTCCTCAGGAGGTCGATCGCTGGAAAGACACCACGAACCATGTCGTTAGCGAGGCCATCAAGGAAGGGCGCGTGCTCTATGAGCGACCTTGACCATGCCCGATCTCTTCTCGAGATGGCAAAGGGCGATCTGAACACTTTACGTGGAATGCTTAGCCCCGACGCGGCGGTAGTGCGGTAGCTTTTCTCCGACGCGATCTTTGGATTCCACGCCCAGCAAGCCGCCGAGAAGAGTCTCAAGGCCTGGCTTGCTAGTCTTGGAATGAGGTATAGTCGAACACATGACCTCATGATGCTCATACAGGCCTTGGAGGAAGCAGGGGAGGATATATCCGCCGTTCTGAGCTTGGTTGACCTTTATCCATTCGCGGTTCAATATCGGTACGAATCGGTGGGTGAAAAAGACCGCGCCCTGGACCGCCCGGCATTGCTCGCTGAAATCGAGGAATTATTCAAGCGGGTGGATGAAAGACTCTCCACCGGCACTGAGCCCCATGGGTCAGCGTAGCCCCAAGCTCGTCCCCACCGGAAGGCGACGATCCCTGGCGAGTTCCGCTTCAACGTCGCGGTTACTGAGAGTCTCCAGAGAATACCAGCAGCGAACAGTGGTAGTGGGGCGCGTCAGAAACAGGCACCGCTTGCTGGCGTCTGGCGCCCGGCGGTGCGTCGTCACAAGCTCGACGCCCCCCCCGTCCGCGCCCGGATTCCCGATTGGGGATGATCTCCGGACTTGTGTTCGGGCATAATCCAATCGCCTTGATGATGCTCACCGTGTTGTCGGGCTGACGCCCGAGGTTGGGGGCTACACCCGTCCGAACCATGCCCTGACGGGCAGGGTCACGATCGAGGAAGGGCTGGATCTCTCCCCCGGCCAAAGACGCCGTGCACCGGGTTCTCCTGTCGGGATGGTTTGATGACAGCGTTTCGCAAGCTGATGGTGGCCAATCGCGGCGAGATTGCCATTCGCATTTTTCGCTCGGCGCATGAGCTGGGAATCCGCACCGTGGCGATCTACTCGCATGAGGATCGCTTCGCGCTGCACCGGCTCAAGGCCGACGAGGCGTACCAGGTGGGGAACGCCGGCGAGCCGATCCGCAGCTACCTGGATATCGCCGCGATCGTGGATCTGGCGCGGGAGAAACAGGTCGACGCCATCCATCCCGGGTATGGCTTTCTGTCCGAGAACGCCGAGTTCGCACGCGCCTGTGCACAGGCGGGAATCGTCTTCATCGGGCCGCCGCCGGAGCTGCTGGACCTGCTGGGCGACAAGGTGGCCGCGCGGAGCCTGGCGCGTGAGGCCGGCGTGCCCATCCTCGCCGGCAGCGACGCGCCCGTCACACCGGGGCCGGAGGCCCACCAGGTGGCCGAGGCGCTGGGGTATCCGGTGATCGTCAAAGCGTCGATGGGCGGAGGCGGGCGCGGCATGCGCGTCGTGGAAACGGCCGATGCGCTCGACCCCGCGCTCGACCAGGCGCGGCGCGAGGCGCAGAATGCTTTCGGCTGCCCGGACGTGTTCCTGGAGAAATTCATCCGCCGCGCCAAGCACATCGAGGTGCAGCTACTAGGCGATCAGCACGGGCGGCTGGTGCATCTGTACGAGCGCGATTGCTCGATCCAGCGCCGGCACCAGAAAGTGATCGAGATCGCCCCCGCCGCCAACGTGGATCCCTTCGTGCGCGACTCGATCTGCCAGGCGGCCCTTGCGATGGGCCGCAAGGTGAACTACCAGAACGCCGGGACGGTGGAGTTCCTGGTCGACGATGAGACCGGTGCGTTCCACTTCATCGAGGTCAATCCTCGGCTCCAGGTGGAGCACACGATCACGGAGATCATCACCGGCATTGACATTGTCAAGAGTCAGATCCTCATCGCCCAGGGCCGCGAGCTGGCCGATCCGGACATCAGCATCGACGGCCAGGAGTCGATCCAGGTGCAGGGACATGCCATCCAGTGCCGGATCACCTCCGAGGACCCGACCAACAACTTCACACCCGATTACGGGCGGATCACGCACTATCGCTCCTCCGGCGGTCCCGGGCTGCGGCTGGACGGCGGGTCGACGACGACCGGGGCGATCATCACGCCGTTCTACGATTCGCTGCTGGTGAAGGTCTCCGCCTATGCGCGACGGTTCCGGGACGCCGCCCTGAAGATGGAGCGGGCCTTGCAGGAATTCCGCATCCGCGGCGTGAAGACGAACATCCCGTTCCTGCTCAACGTGGTCACCCACCCCACGTTCCTGGAAGGGCGCTGCACCACCCGGTTCATCGACCAGACGCCAGAACTGTTCCGGCTCATCCAGCGGCAGGATCGGGCGACCAGGCTGCTCACTTACGCCGCGGAGGTCCGGGTCAACGGCTTTCCCGGAATCAAGCAGGACGGGTACGCGAACCTGTTCCACGAACCCCAGCCGCCGGCATCGAACCACCTTGAGCCCCTGGCCGACGGCTCGCGGCAGCGCTTTCAGTCCCTGGGCGCCGAGGCGTTCGCGCGCTGGGTGCGCGAGCAGCAGCCTCTGCTGCTCACCGATACGACCTTCCGAGACGCCCATCAGTCGCTGCTGGCCACTCGCCTGCGCACCCGCGACATGCTTCGCGCGGCCGAGGCCTACGCGCGGCTCCTGCCGAACCTGTTCTCCATCGAGATGTGGGGCGGCGCCACGTTCGACACAGCCATGCGGTTCCTCAAGGAAGATCCGTGGGATCGCCTGGCTCAGCTCCGCGAGAAGATTCCCAACATCCTCTTCCAGATGCTCATCCGGGGCTCGAACGCGGTCGGTTACACGAGCTATCCGGACAACGTGGTCGCGACCTTCGTGAAGGAGTCCGCGGCTGCGGGCATCGACCTGTTCCGGGTGTTCGACTCGCTCAACTGGGTGCCCAACATGGAGCGCACCATGGAAGCCGTGCGCGAGTCCGGTGCGCTCTGCGAGGCAGCCATCTGCTACACCGGAGACATCCTCGATCCCGCACGTCCCAAGTACGATCTGAAGTACTACGTCACGATGGCCCGAGCGCTGGAGAAGCGCGGGGCCAACCTGATCGCCATCAAGGACATGGCCGGCCTTTGCAAGCCATACGCCGCCAGGAAGCTGATCGAGACCCTCCGCCAGGAAGTGGGATTGCCGGTGCACTTCCACACGCACGACATCGGCGGCGCCCAGGCGGCCAGTATCCTTCAGGGCGCTGAGGTAGGCCTGGACGTCGCCGACGGGGCGATGGCGTCGATGTCCGGCCTGACTTCGCAACCCAGCCTCAGCGCCGTGGTCGAGTCGCTCCGCTTCAACCCGCGCGAGTGCGGCATCGACCATCGCGCGCTCATCGAGATCAGCCGCTACTGGGACGAGGTGCGTAGCATGTACGCTCCGTTCGAGTCCGGGCCGCGGTCGCCGGCCGCCGATCTCTACGACCTGGAGATGCCCGGAGGCCAGTACACCAACCTGTTCCAGCAAGCCAAGGCGCTGGGGCTGGCCCCGCGCTGGCGTGAGGTCTGCAACGCGTACAGCCAGGTAAACCTGCTCTTCGGCGACATCGTCAAGGTGACGCCGTCATCGAAGGTCGTGGGCGACATGGCGCTCTTCCTCGTGGCCAACGACCTCACGCCGGAGGACACGCTGGACCCCGAGCGCGAGCTCGCCTTCCCGGAGAGCGTCATCGAGTTCTTCGAGGGGCGGCTGGGCCAGCCTCCGGGCGGTTTCCCTCCCGAGCTGCAAAGCCGCGTGCTCAAGGGCCGGACCGCACTTGTGGACCGTCCCGGCGCAAGCCTGCCTCCGGCCGACCTGGACGCAGCCCGAGAGAAGGCATCCGCGCTGCTGGGCACTGCCGCCGGCATGCGCGATGCACTCAGCTACGTCCTCTATCCCCGTGTCTTTCCCGACCTGGCCTCCCATCAGCGTGCCTATTCGGATACGTCGATCCTGCCGACGCCCGTCTTCTTCTTCGGTCTGGAGCCGGGCGAGGAGGTCAAGCTGGACATCGAAGAAGGGAAAACGCTCATCGTCAAGTTACTGGCTGTGGGCGAGCCCCATACGGACGGCAAGAGGACCGTCTTCTTCGAGCTCAACGGCCAGCCCCGGGAGGTCGAGGTGCTCGACCGCTCGCTAGCCTCGTCGATCCGCGAAACTCCCAGGGCCGACCCCTCGGACCCCAACCAGCTCGGCGCTCCCCTGCCCGGCCTGGTCGTCGGCGTGGCCGTCTCGGCCGGCGACCGCGTGCGGAAGGGCCAGAAGCTGCTCTCGATGGAAGCCATGAAGATGGAGACCACCCTCTATGCCGAACGGCCCGGGCGCGTCTCCGAGGTGATTGCATCGGTCGGTCTTCAGGTCAAGGCTGGCGACCTGCTGCTCAAGCTGACGGACGAGTGACGGAACATGACGAAAAATGGGCCGGGCTGGAACATCGCGACGGCTGGGACTGCGCCGCCGTTCGTCCGCGCGGTGATCCACCGCGCTGTCGTCGATTCCACGAGCAACCTGGCCCGGGAGATGCTGCTCGCGGGCTTTGACGAGCTTCCCCTGCTGGTCCGGGCCGACCGCCAGACCCGCGGCCGCGGCCGCGGCGAGAACGCGTGGTGGTCCGACGAAGGCTCGCTCACGTTCACCCTGGCGCTCGACCCCGCCGCGCACGGGCTGCGAACCGACCACGAGCCGCGCCTGGCCCTCCTGACCGCCTTGGCGGTGATCGAGGCCGTGCGGGCACTCGGCCTGTCCGTTCCGGGCATCGGCATCCGCTGGCCCAACGACATCCAGGTCGAGGGCCGCAAGCTGGGTGGAATCCTCCCCGAACGAATTCAGACGACGGGCGGTCCGCGCGTGCTTATCGGCCTGGGACTGAACGTCCTGACCCGCATGGCGGAGGCGCCGGCCGAGGTTCGTGTGATGGCCACGTCGCTGGCCGACTTGCAGACGCAACCTCTGGAGCCGGACATCCTGCATACCCTTCTCGCCGAGATCCTGGCGCAGCTTGAACATGAACTCCCTCGCCTGGCCGCCGATGATTCCACGCTTGCCGAGCGCTGGGACCAGCTTAACCTGCTGCGCGGCGAGACCATCCGCGTCGCGCTGGGCCCGGCCGTGTTCACCGCAAGTGCGCTCCAGATCGATGCCCAGGGAGCGCTCTGGATTCACGACGGCCAGCAAGTGAGGCAGCTTTTTGGCGGACAGGTGCTGCGCGGCCCTCAGGAAGGACGGTGATCCAGCCCGCTCGGGGAGGCAGCATCAGGACCCGCGGAATCGCGAAAATCCCGGTAGACAGATTCCGGAAAAGCCGAAAGAATAACCACGGATTGAGCGGCGTACGCAGTCCAGGTGCTCCCAGGTGAGGATGGTTTCACTCATGTCCCGGGTTCCTGTACTGCTCGGTATTCTGCTCGCAGGAAGCACCACCTGCGCGAAACCCTGCCATGCGCGGATGGGTGACGGGAACGCGCCGGCAGCCCTTATTCACCTCCGCTCACCGATCAGCCTCACGGGATTGCCGGAGGCTGCATTCAGCCGGGACACGGAGCGGATCGTTGACTCCAGTCATTTCGTCGATCGCGACGAGAATGACAACGAGGACGACTGCCGCCAGGCCGGCGCGCCGCCTCGATCCTGCCACCAGGTTTTGGGCTCGTTGTCGAGGCCAGTGCCTGTTCCCCACATGCCCATCCATTTCATGACCGCCCGCGCCTGGCGTGCTCCGCTCGTTTGCTGAGCGATGGCGTGTGTGCTCCTCCAGCACGAGGTGCCTCACGAGAGGCTCGGCGGCACTGGCCAGGCGAAGTCGATGCGGGATTCCGGATCCCCGGGGTCGTGCCCGCTGCAAGTAGAGAATACCGCCGCGCAGGACCGCGTGGCCGGATCATCCCGTTCATCTCATTTATCAGCGGATTACGCATATGAATGGAAATACCATGCTGCTGGCTGGCCGGGTTCCGATCTCGGGGATTGCGAGTCTGCTTCAAGAGGTCCCCTGGCTGAATCGAATCATGTCAGATCTGGCGCCGGCCAGTTCGACCGGGGCCAGGGAGCCATCATCCGGCGGCAGCGTCGTGGTCCGCGAGGATGCGCCGTCCGCGCTCACCGTCCGCTGCGACCGGGCCGCGGGAGTCCTGGAAATCGTGGATGCGCGCATGTTCCGAAAAGGCAACGAGAGTTTCTGTCGGGCACTCGGCGATGCCGCGATGCACGAACACGGCGCGCTGCATGTTGAGCTGGATCTGCTGGCTCACTCGTGCCGGTTCCAGTTCGAGTCCAGCCGGTTCGACGAGCACGAGCTTGCCCGCCGCGTGACGCTGGCCATTGGTGCGGCGCCAATGCCTGGAACGCGGGCCGTGCTGGCGGTGTGCTCAAACCCGGCAGTCGTCCACAACCGGCACATCCGCAGCCGGCTCCCGCGTCGGTGGTCGCCCTCGAGGCGGATCGCTGGAATTATCTGGCGCTGGGTGGGGCCTCGCTGCTCTGCGCGATCTCCGGAGTGATCGTGCCGGGTATCCCCTCGGCGCCGTTCTTTGTGATCTCGGCCCATTATTTCGCCCGCTCGTCCACCACGTTCCGCCGCTGGATCGAGAAGATGCCTCGCCTGGCCGAACTGCTGCGCCGGATTGAAGACTCCGAGGCGATGGTCCTGAATCGGGGCACGCTGCTGCGCGCCCTGGGCATGGCACTGCTGCTCGGTCTGCTCTTTCTCGTGATCCATCCGCCGCTTCCCCTGGTGATCGCCATCGAGCTGGCCCTGACCGCTTTCTTCGGACTGCGGCAGATCGGGGAGCTGGACCTCTTTTCCGAGGGGATCTCGCAGGTCTTCGCGTGAGCTGGGAGCAACGCCGGTTCATGCACGGCGGGCCGCCCTCGCGCCCGCCGTCACCGGCCCGGCCGCTTCATCTGTGCTGCGCGAGCACGCTCTCGATCGCGGCGTGCCTGGGCCTTCGTTCGGGCTTCGGCGCGAATCGCGGCCCATTCCCCGGGCGTGATGTTGGCCTTGTAGCGGTAGGAGAGCGGCGGATCGACGGTCTGGTCCTCGATCCGCTCGCCCTGCTTGAAGCTCACGGCGAAGAGGGCGTCGGGGAGGGGTTCGTTCACCTTGACTTTGAGAATATGCATCTCATCGCTCGAGGCTTCGAACGCATCGCCATTCCGGTCGACCTCGAAAAAGCAGGTGGACTGAACCAGGGGAATGCGGCAGCCGGGCGCAATCTCCTTGTACAGCGAGATCTGGAATTCGAAGCATGGGTCGATGAGCTGCGTCAACCGCGCCGAGCCGAGCCGGCGCACCTTGGCCCGCTCCTCGGCGGTGACCTTCGAGGCCTGTCGCTCCATGTCTTGCTCGTCGGCAACTTGACGACCCACCGCGCGATAAAGCTCGATGAGTGATCGTTTGAGCTTCCTCGAGGTCTGTGCTCCGGACCTGATGCCGTGCAGCCGGCCGTCGCCGACACCGATGAACAGGCTCGTCCACGAGTCCCAGTGGCTCACGACATGGCACGTCATGCCGTGGAAGTCCGCCTGGCCCTCGTAGGCGAAATCCTCGGGCCTGGGACTCATCCGTTCGATATCGGCGCGCTCTTGCGGACTGTTCCACCAGAAGCTGTGCGGCCCGGCGCGGAAGCTGGCAAAGTAGCTCCAGCCCTGGCCGGAGAGCCAGGTCCCGGGCTTGCTGGCGATCAAGGTGGCGTCCTGGTCCGGTCGAAGTCCGGGCCAGTCGGCGTAGCGGTTTTGGAAGACGAAGCGTTTTCCGTCCCAGAGACGCAGGTCGTCGGAGTAGCCCTCATCCTGAAGACGGACCCTGACGCGCGTCCGGTCGTAAGCGAAATCGATGGTCCACTTGCAATGCGGGCGGGAGTTGGGGTCGGTCTCAAAACGGCTTCCCGGGAAATCCGCCTCGGCCTGCCGGCGTAACTTCTCAAGCCCTTCTGGAGTTCGCGTCCAGTGCTGCACGGCCTCGATCTGAAGGCTGTGCACGCGCTCGATCCATGCTTCCTGCTCGCGGGCCTGGCGCACCAGGGACGCGGCATCAGGTTCGGCCGCCGGCACAGCGGTCGCCATGGCCAGCGCCAGGACGATCACGCCGGCGATCGCCCAGGTTTGTCGAGTGAGATACAGCATCGATTGGCACGCCCCCATGACAATTGTCAGGATATCGTTCATCCTACAACTGTCTTCGACGGCGTGTCAAGGCGCGGCGCCGTGCGGGCAAGGGAGATTGATCTCCGCTGCCCGCATGGCGGACGTTGCGGCTCACTGGGCCTTGGCCAGCTTCTTCTCGCCGGTCTTGGCCGGCTCGGTCTTGGTGCCCACCCAGTCGATGAGGATGGGGGTCGCGATGTAGACCGTGCTGTAGGTGCCGCTCAGGAAGCCGACGACCAGGGCGAAGGCGAAGCCGTGCAGGCCCTCGCCGCCCAGAATGTAGAGGATGACCACCACCAGCCAGGCGGTGAACGCAGTCAAGATGGTACGGCTCAACGTCTGGTTGATGGCGTCGTTGACCATCTTGTTGGTCAGGTGCGGGGTCTTACCCTTGATCTCGCGGATGCGGTCGAAGATGACGATCGTGTCGTTCACCGAGAACCCGATCAAGGTCAGGAACGCAGCCACGATGGGGAGGTCGATCTTGAACTGATCGAGCATGAGGATGCTGCTGATGACCGGGACCCGGGCCAGCCAGTAACTCACCGCGATCGCGCCCAGGGTGATGAGGACATCGTGGACCACGGCGAGCACGGCCGCCAGGCCGTAGATGAACGAGTGGAACCGCCACCAGAGGTAGACGATGATGATCACCCAGCTTGCCACCGTGGCGATGAGGGCCAGCGTACGCGTCTCGCTGGCCACTGTGCCGCCGAAGATCGTGATCCGCTCGAAGAGCAGGTCGCGGTTGCTGGCCAGCGAGTCCTTGAGCTTGGCGATGTGAACCTGGGCGACATCCGGCTCGAGGTTGGTCTTCAGCAGCAGATCGGTGCTGGCGACCCCGGCCTCCTTGGTGGTTTGCTCGGTGATCTCGAAGCGCGTGGTCGGGTTGGCGATGCCGCCGGCTTCCAGGACCTTGGCGAATTCCGCGGAGACCACCGCGGCGGGCGACTGGGTACTGTTGAAGGCCGTGGTGTTGAAGCTGAGCGGATACGCCCAGCCGCCCGCGAACCGGGTGGTGAGGTTGGGGCCGGATTTCGCCGCGTCAGCCGTCGGCGCGGCCTCCGGAGCAATGGGTTTCGGCTCGCCCACGGTCATCTCCACCTTGGCCAGGGCCGGGCCAAACGCTTCGATGATCTTGTTCTTGACCTTGTCCTTTTCTTCCTGCGACTCCTGGTCGGTCGCCGTCGTGCGGATATTGAACCGCGCCAGCTTGGCGTCATTACCCACCCGCAAGCTCTCGACGGTGACGTCCGGCAGCACGCTCGCCTTCTGGCGGACGAACTCGGCACGTCTCGACTCGGAGAGCGACTGCACGGTCGGATCGTTCTCGTTGAGCCGGATGGTCACAAGTGTCCCGCCCGTGAAGTCGATGTTGTACATCGTCCGGCCGCGCGCGAAGAAGGCCACCAGGCCCAGCAGGATGAGGATCAGCGAGCCGGCCATGCAGTAATAGCGCGGGCCGATGAAGTCGATGTTGGTCTTGTCCCACATCTTGAGCATGCGGAGCTCCTTGAGCCAGCCCTGGGAATAGGCCGTCTCGAAGATCACGCGCGACATGAACACGGCCGTGTACAGGTTCCAGAGCATGCCGATGATCATCGTCAGGGCGAAGCCCTTGACTTCCTCGGTGCCCACGGCGTAAAGCACGATCGCGGCCAGCAAGTTGGTGACGTGCGAGTCGAAGATGGTGATCCAGGCGCGGTTGAACCCGTTGCGGATCTGCTGCGCCACGCTGGCCCCGCGCTCCTTCTCCTCACGCATGCGCTCGAAGACGAGCACGTTGGCATCGACGGCCATGCCGATGGTGAGCGCCAGCCCGGCCAGCCCGGGCAGCGAGAACGTGGCTTGCAGGAACGCCATGGTGCCGATCAGCAAGATCATGTTGGCCACCAGGGCGATGACGGCCACGACGCCGGCGAACCGGTAGTAGATGACCATGAAAATGGGCACGACCAGCATGGAGACCCAGATGGCGCGCCAGCCCTTGGCGATGGAGTCCTCACCCAGGGTCGGGCCCACCTTCTCCTCCTGGGCGGGCGTCGGGTTCAGGCTGGCCGGCAGGCTGCCGGCCTGAAGGATGTTGATCAGGTGCTGAACTTCCTTGAGCTTGAACCCCTGTCCGCCCCCTTCGATGATTCCCGAGTCACGGATCTCCGAGTTGATCGACGGGGCCGACATCACCAGGTTGTCCAGCAGGATGGCAAGCTGGTACTTGAACGCATCACCTTCCTCGGGAAGGTGGTCGCGAGTGAGCTGGCCGAACTTGCGGGCGCCCTGGCGGTTGAACTGGAAGCCGACGGCCGGTTGCAGCTTCTCATCCGTGGTCGAATAGGCGCGCGACAGGTAGCTGCCGGTGACGTTCTGCCGGTCCAGTGTGCAGAGGATGTAGATTTCCGTCCGGCCCGGCGAGATCTTTTCCTCGCGCACAATCGGGTCGGTGGGCCGGGGATTGCTCGGATCGCCGCCACGGATGGAACTGGGGTTGTACTCGATGCGGTACGAGCTGATCGACTTCAGTCCGTGCGGGCGCTTCAGCGTCAGCGTGTTGGCCGTGTTCCGGCTGACCGGAATGTTCACGGTCTGGTCGGGTCCCGTCTGATCGACCTTGCCGGTGAGAATGACGTCGATCTCTGCGTACAGGTCTCTCTTCCAGTGCTGTTGCAGGTCGGTGATCGTATCGGCCGTGAACGTCGGACTACTGCCGGTGGAGATCTCGCCCAGCCGGGCCCACTTGTACCGCGAGGGCACCTTGGACAGCCCCTGAGGCCCCATTGCGCGCTCGATCGCCGCCGAGTCGTGCTTGCGGTTGGCGAGGATGCGGAACTCGAGTGAGCCCACGTCCGTGAGCATCTTCTTGACTTCCTCGACGTCCTCCTCCTTGTCCGCCGGCAGAATGATCTCGATCCGGTTGCTGCCAATCTTGCGGATTGGCGTCTCCTTGACGCCCTGCGGATCAGCCCGCTGTTTGAGCGCCGCGATCAGCTCGTCCATGTTGAAGTTGGGCCCGAGGTTCTCCTTGGCCACCTCGTACACCAGGATCGTCCCTCCCGAGAGGTCGATGCCCAGCTTCAACTTCTTGTCAGGAGGGATCATGGCCAGCAGGCCGACCAGCACCGAACCAATGATCAGAATGAGCTTCCAGGGGGACTGTTTCATGGTCGTTCCTCAAACCCGGCGTGCAACCGCCGGCCGCGTCCTGCGGGCGGCATCGGCGTGAGATCAAAAACGAATCAAAAAAGTCTTACGAGCAGACGGCGCCTGCCGCCGAGCCGTGATGGTACGGTCCCCGGCCGCTCGGAGCGGCGATCACGACGCTTCGGCCGCTTTTTCCGAGGTCGTTTCCAGCACGCGCGTGACGCTCGACCGGGCCAGGGTCAGCTTCACGCCCTTGTCGTCGTCGATCCGGACCACCAGCTTCTCACCACCAGGATCCACCGAGACCACGGTGCCGAAGATCCCGCCGGCCGTCACGATCTTGTCATTCTTCTTGAGGGCCTCGATCATCGCCTTCCGCTTCTTCTCCTGCTGTTGCTGAGGGCGCCAGATCATGAAGTAGACCAGGAAGGGAATGGGCAAGAAGAACATCAGGCCATTCCAGTTATTCGCCGCGTCCTGGGCCTGCGCGAACAGCAATCCCAGCTGGTCATACGATCCGGGCATGATGAGGTATCCGTGTCTGACTCGGTGGACTCGGGAAACCAGGCCAGGCCATGGGAAGACACTTCGGTCCCCATCCCTCGCCTGCCGGGCCCCGGAAACTGCACTCTAACGCCTAGGGTCCCAAAGCTTCAAGCACATCCAGCCGTAACTGGACAAAGCAGCCCTCGGCGATCGCCAGACGAATTGCGCCAGTGAGCCGGTGCAGGTACGTCAGGTTGTGGATTGACGCCAGGATTGGCCCCAGCATCTCCCTGGCCAGGAAGAGGTGGCGGAGATAGGCCCGGCTGAAGCGCCGGCACGCCAAGCAAGGGCAGCCCTCCTCGATGGGCCGCGGGTCACGAGCCTGTGCGGCATTCCGAAGTTTTACCAATCCCTTTGAGGAAAAACAGGTTGCGTTACGCCCGTTGCGCGTGGGAAGCACGCAGTCGAAGAGGTCGATGCCCGCGGCGACGGCACTGAGCATGTCTTGCGGCCGGCCGACCCCCATGAGGTAGCGCGGCCGGTCCTCCGGCAGCAGGGGCGTCGTGACCTGAAGAGCCCGGTCCACTTCCTCGCGGCTCTCGCCCACGCTCACGCCGCCAATCGCGTAGCCGTCAAAATCGAGCGCAATCAGGGCCTCGGCACACCTGGCGCGAAGATCGGCGTGTGCCCCTCCTTGCACAATCCCGAAAAGTGCCTGGTCCGGCCGTGCGTGTGCGGCCTTGCAGAGGCCCGCCCAGGCGACGGTCCGGTCCACGGCCCGGCCGATCTCCTCATGGC
Source organism: uncultured Planctomycetaceae bacterium (assembly GCA_963833985.1). Taxonomy (GTDB): domain Bacteria; phylum Planctomycetota; class Planctomycetia; order Isosphaerales; family Isosphaeraceae; genus Aquisphaera. The sequence continues at coordinate 810,342 of CAWIAD010000002.1, read as the reverse complement.
TCGCCGGCAATGCCGGGCAGTGATCCAGGCACATGGCCACGTCGGCCCCGAGCTCCTGCTGGATCGCCATCGCACGCGCCGGCGTCAGCTCCAGGAGGCGGCCGTCGATGTGGGACCGGAACGACACGCCGTGCTCGGTGATCCGGCTCCTGTCGGCCAGGCTGAAGACCTGGAACCCCCCGGAATCCGTCAGGATCGGACCGTCCCAGCCCATGAACGTGTGCAGGCCGCCGAGTGCCCCGACGATCTCCGAGCCGGGCCGGAGGGCCAGGTGGTAGGTATTCGCCAGCAGCATCCGTGCACCCGAGGCGTGAACCTGGTCGGGCGTCAGTCCCTTGACCGTCGCCTGCGTGCCCACGGGCATGAACGCAGGCGTACTCACCACCCCATGCGGCGTCTCCAGCCGGCCCACCCGCGCCGCCGAGCCGCTGTCCCTGGCCACGGTGATGAACCGCACCGGGCGTTCCGGCCGGCAAGCCGCGGAGGGATCAGGTTGGTCGCAGATGGACATCAATGCGCCGGAGACTCGTGGGGAGTGCGATTCCCTGGTTCAGCACTGGCGAATACGGATGTCAGTCATTCTTGAGCTTCAGTCCCAGCGTGCTCAGCTTGTCGCGGACTTCGTTGAGCGACGTCACACCGAAGTTCTTGCATTCCAGGAGCTCGTCGCCGGACCGCTTGGCCAGGTCGCCCACGCTCTGGATGTTCAGCTTGCTCATGCATTTGCGGGCACGAACCGACAGGCTCAGCTCGCTGATGGGCTTGCCCAGAAGGGCCTGCATCTCGGGGGGAACCTCCTGGGGCGGGTCGATGCGATGGTCCTGGGTGACCGGACCGCGTTCGCCGCTTTCCAGTGCCATGCCCAGGCGCACGCCCTTGGATGTCATCATCTCCTTGATCTCGGCCAGCGAGGTCTCGCCGAAGTTCTTGCTGGCCAGGAGCGCAGCCTCGGTGGTGCGCGTGAGGTCTCCCAGCGTGCGGATGTTCATCTTCCGCAGGCAATTACGGCTGCGTACCGAAAGCTCGAAGTCGGTGACGGGGATCTCCAGAAGCTGCTTGAGGATCGTGTATCCCTTCTCGAGATCCTCGTCGTAATACATCCCCTTGCTGGCCTGGCAATCCTTCACGAAGAGCCGGGCGCGCGGGTGGTTTGGCTCGTGGGCGAGGACCTGGCGATAGCACTGCTCCGCATCGCGGAACTTCATCTCGTCCTCGTAGAGCACCCCCAGGTTGATCCACGCCGCCAGGGGAACCGGCGGACGCTCGGTGCACCGTTTGTACAGGTCCACGGCCTGGTCGTCGTTGCCGAACAGGTCGTTGATGTACGCCAGCTCAAAGAGTGCCCCGTTGTGATCGCGATCGAGGCTGAGGGCCTTCTCCAGCTCCGATGCCGCCTGGCCGAGCTCGCCCTCGGCGGCCAGGATGGCCCCCTTCTGGAAGTGATACTCGGCCGACGACTCGCTGAGCTTTTGCAAGCCGGCGAGGATCTTCTTGGCCTCCTCCACGTGACCGATCCGGCGCAGGGCCCCGCGCGGTGCAGCTCGGAGTTCTTGGGGTCGTATCCCAGCTTGGCGGCGTGCGCAAAGGCCTTCGCCGCGTCGTCATAGCGCTGGAGGTTCTCGAAGGCCAGCCCCTGGAAGAAGAAGGCCATGCCTGCCTCGCCAGCCCGCTTGAGCTGGTCCAGGCCCGGACCATATCGGCCCAGGAGCACCTCGCCCACGCCCAGCCGCAGAAACGTTTCGGGCTTCTGATCCTTCTTTTCACGCTCGCGGATATTGCTCACCGCATCGCGTAGCGTGCGATAACGCGACGGATCGCGGCCCAGCACCTCACGCAAATCGGCCACTGCGGAAACATCAAAGGGCGTCCGGTCCATGATCGCTCGGACGTCGGTGGTCATCATCTCGGCCATACCATCAAATCTCCCGTATCCCCATCCCGCTCTGTTCCGGTCCTATGTGCCTATCACGCTTCATGAGAGCGTGAGAGTGCACGCCCCTTGCTTCGTGGCGGATGATCGCCGCGCTGTGGCGGAGGCCAAGTTCCTGTTCGGCACGTCGCAGCAACGAAAGCGTGAACCCCATACATTACCAATCCTGGCCCGTTTGTCAAAGCCCGATCATTGCATGACATGATGCATGTTAGCGCCGCGGCAGCCCCGACTCTCCGCCACAAGGTGGTAACCCGCGACCTGGGCAGAAGCTATGGCCGGCTCTCACCGCGCCCTCTTTCGCTCGGGAGTCGGGCTGTCCTATGATCGATCGGTGCTTGCCGCTTCAGTCGCGAGCGCATCGAGCTGGTCGCAGGCAATCTTCCGAACCTGACCGTTCTCCCACACGATCACCGGTGTGCCAGTCTGCTGTGCCACGCGCATCGCGTCTTTCGCCGCAGCAAGAAAGCCAGCCTGGGCGCACTCGGTCAGGTTTCGTTCCTGGGGCTTCATCCGGAGGAGCCTCCCACGATGGCCGTGATTGCTTGGTAAGTTTCTTCGTCATAGATCGACTGCTGGCCATCGGCATGCCGTGCCACCAGTACCGGATGATACCGCGAGGCATCGTACAGTTCCCAGTGATCCATGATGGGCATGTAGACGTGGAAAAGACAGTGCATGCCACGCGAGAAGCGCCTCCGAATCGTCTCTTCCGGAATTCCGTGCCCGCCTTGTCTCACGCGGTTCGCAACGCGGGCTACGGCCAGCTCGGCGTCCGGCAGCCAGAGAAAGAAAAGAACGAGGCGATAGCCCGCCGTCTTCATCCCCGAGAGTAATCTGGCGTACGTACGGCCGGAGAGGGTCGTTTCGAATCCAAAATCAGAACGCTCTGCTGCGAGTTCCTTGATCCGGGTCAGCATCAATGTTCCTGCACGCATTGCCTGAGTTTCGGGCGCGAATGGGGACAGCCCGGCGGCGATCAGGTCCGCGTTTACGAATTCGCGGCAGTGCACGAAAGCGGGTAGTTCTACTGTATCCTGGGGTTGACGAACTGTAAGGTTTTTTCTGATATTCGCTTCCGTCAAGGATGTTACAAGGAAGCGAGGGCGTCATGGATCGACGATACGAAGCACGGTTGGCTGACATGCTGGCACAATCGCAGGTGTCGCCTGACTTGATCGATGGTCTGCTGGAACGGTTGGACGTCTTCATCGAGCCGTTCGCTGCGACCCTGAGCGAACCTGAACAACATCGACATGCAACCGAGTACGTTACCGGTCTGCTGTCGAAGCTTGAGCACAAGACCGGCGAGGGAATCGCTTATCTCCACGATCAAGAACGACAAGGAATCCAAAAGTTCATCGGGCACGTGCCATGGGATCATCAACCCCTGCTCACGATCCTGGCGCAGCAGGTCGGCGAGCAACTGGGCGAGAAGGATGGGGTGATTATCTTCGACCCTTCGGGCTTCCCCAAGAAAGGGACTATGTCGGTGGGCGTCGCGCGGCAGTGGTGCGGCCGGCTGGGGAAGGTTGAGAACTGTCAGGTTGGCGTCTACATGGCTTATGCGTCTAGAAAAGAGCATACGATTACCAATGTAAGGCTTTACTTGCCCAAGGAATGGGCCAAGGATCGCGACCGCCGGAACAAGGCTGGCGTCCCCAAGTCCATCAAGTTCCAGACGCGCCATCAATTGGCCCTGGCGATGCTGGATGAGCAAGGTGGGTTGCTGCCACACGCGTGGGTGGCGGGGGACGATGAAATGGGCCGTCCCGCGAGTTTTCGCCAGGCGTTGAGGGAGCGGGGGGAGCAGTATCTGTTGGCGGTTCCGTCGAACACGACGATCCGCGATCTGGAGGCACCGCCACCGGAATATGGGGGGCGGGGTCAACCCCCCAAGGCTCCTTTCATGCGTGTGGATCATTGGCGTGCGGCCCTGCCGGAATCGGCGTGGACGAGGCTCGACGTCCGTGATGGCGAGAAGGGACCTTTGGTGGTCGACGCGATCAAGCGGCGCGTCCAATCTCGAGGACCGGGCAATCGTGCAGGTTTCGAGGAGGTCCTCTTCATCACGCGTGAGCAACAGGCCGATGGAACTGTTAAACATGATTATTATTTATCAAATAGTAAAGCCGAAACTCCGTTGATCGAATTTGGCCGGGTGGCCAAACTGGCGCATCGGATCGAGGAGTGCCTGGAGCGGGGCAAAGGGGAGGCGGGCCTGGCCGATTACCAGGTGCGGAACTGGATCGCCTGGCATCACCATCAAACCTTGTCGCTCGTGGCCGCGTGGTTCCTGAATCAGGAGACGCGGCGGGGAAAAAATACAGACACCGGCATTGACGTCACCGCGGTTGCGGCAACTGATCGCAGGGATCATCGAGGAACGTCTCAACGTCAACAGCCCCGAGAAGCTCTCCCGGTGCACCACACGTTGGTTGGAACGCAACGAGCTCGCCCGATTCTTCCAGCATTACTCACGCAAACTCTTACCCCCTTTGAAGAACCAACTACGAACGTAGAGATACAGTAGAAATAGAAAGTTGACTGCAAAGGTGGTCTTTCCTGCCCCATTAGGTCCTGCGATGACGTACACCGTCGGTTTACCACCGGCCGCATTGTCCCGGCTTGGATCCTCGGCAGACGATCTCATTTCCCCGAGTCCGGCGGGATGATGCTGGGCAGCTCCAGCCGGGGGCCGGTCTTGCCTTTCAAGAGCTGGTGCTTGGCCTGCGTGGTCTGGCCCAGGCCGTGGATCTTGATGAACCCCAGCGCGGCGGTTGCGTCGTACTGGTCGCCCTCCTCGTACGTCGCCAGCTCATGGCGATAAAGACTGCTGGGGCTCTTACGGCCCACCGTCATCACGTGGCCCTTGAAGAGCTTGAGCCGGACCGTGCCCGAGACGTACTGCTGGTTGGATATCGTGAACGCCATCAGGTCCTGGTGAAGCTGGCTGAACCAGAGGCCGTTGTAGATCAGGTCGGCGTAAGCCTGGCTGACCAGCGCCTTGAACCGGAGCGACTCCTTGGACAGCGTCAGGAACTCGATCTCGCGGTGCGCCTCGTGCAGTAATACGGCGGCCGGCGCCTCGTAGATCTCGCGCGACTTGATGCCCACCAGGCGGTTCTCGATGTGGTCGATGCGGCCCACGCCGTGCTTGCCGGCGAGCTTGTTGAGATCGTCGATCAGCTCGATTCCGTCCTTCTCCTTGCCATCCAGGGCCACGGGCTTGCCGCGGTCGAACGTGATCTCGACCTCCTCGGGTACGTCGGGCGCCAGCCGTGGATCGGCGGTCCACTGGAAGGTCTCGGGCGGGGGCTCGACCCAGGGGTCCTCGAGGATCCCCGCCTCGATCGACCGGCCCCAGAGGTTCTGATCGGTACTGAAGATTGATTTCTTGGTGGCTTCCACCTCGATGCCATGCGCGGCCGCGAACTCGAGCTCCTGCGTCCGCGTCCACTTCCATTCACGCACCGGGGCGACGATCTTCAGGTCCGGCGCCAGTGTCTGGAACGTCACGTCAAAGCGAACCTGATCGTTCCCCTTGCCGGTGCAGCCGTGTGCCACGGCCACCGCGCCATGGTCGCGCGCCACGCGGACCATGAGCTGGGCGATCAGCGGACGCCCCAGCGCCGTGGCCAGCGGATACTTGCCCTCGTAAATCGCCCCGGCCATGAGCGATGGCCAGACGAAGTAGTCAATGAACAGGTTGCGCGCGTCCTCGGCCACGGCGTCAACCGCGCCGGTCCGCAGCGCCTTCTGGCGGATCGCCTCGATGTCCTGGCCCTGGCCAAGATCACACGTGTAGGCGACCACGTCCATGTTGTACGTTTCGTTGATCCACTTGACGGCCACCGACGTATCCAGGCCGCCACTGTAGGCGAGCACGAGCTTGTCGCGAGCCACGGATGATGATCCTCAAAGGCAAGGTGGGATGAGCCACAGATGGAGTAAAGGAGGAAATCGCCACGGATGGAGCACTGACTTCGAGTTCCATCGGTTAGAGAGCCTTGGGATCTGCTGTGGCCGGGTCATCGAGTGCGAAGGCCCGGCGCAGGCAATCGAGGCCTTCTTTTCCCTTGGCCACGTCGGTGCCCACGTTGATGCGGATCTCGCTGGTATTGATCAGGTTGATGTTGATCGCTCGCTCCGCGAGCGCTCCGAACATGCGCGTGGCGACGCCGGTGTGGGTGCGCATGCCCACGCCGATCACCGAGAGCTTGGCCATGGCCGGCTCAATGGAGATCTTGCCGCCGGCGATGGGCGTGATGGCCTGTGCTGCGCGGTCGACGACGTCGCGCGGCACGGTGAACGACAGATTGCACTGTCCGGCCTGGCTGACGTTCTGGACGATCATGTCCACGAACACGCCGGCCTCGGCAATGGCCTGGAAGATTCTGGTCGCGTAACCTGGCCGGTCGGGAACATCATAGAGGGTGATGCGGCCCTGGGTCTCGTCCAGCTCGACGCCCGCGATGACCAGGTCTTCCATGCCACGGTCGGTCGGCCGGCTGGCATCGGGGTCAGCCAGGGGAACGAGTTTCATGGCACGCAGGGCGGTTGTGCCGGAAGCGAACTCGGGTAGAGGCCGGGCGTGGACCTCGTCGAGCAGGAACACCTTGTGCACGGCGCGGAGGGCCGCCACGGCGGCGGTCCGCTCCACCAGCAGGCTGATCTTGATCTCGCTGGTGGTGATCATCTGAATGTTCACGCCGGCCTCGGCGACGGCCTTGAACATGGCGGTGGCAACGCCGGTGTGAGTACGCATTCCCAGGCCGACGACCGACACCTTGGCCACCTCGGCGTCGTGCGTCACGCCCGTGGCGCCCACTTGCTCGGCGGCGGCCGTGGCGGCGCGCAGGGTTTCGGCCAGGTCGCCGCGTGCCACGGTGAAGCTGAGCTCGGTGCTGCCTTCCGTGGCCACGTTCTGGACGATCATGTCGACGACAAGGTTGGCGCGTGCGATCGTCTCGAAGATCGAGTGCACGACGCCGGGCCGGTCCGGCACGCCGAGGATGGTGATCCGGGCTTCGTCCTTCGCGAGCGCGGCACCGGTCACGGCCACACCCAGCCGGCGCGCGTCATCCTCGCCGACGATCCAGGTACCCGGCGCATCGGAGAACGAGCTGCGGACGTGGATCGGCACGCCGTATTTCTTGGCGAACTCGATGGACCGCGAATGCATCACCCCCGCGCCCAGGCTGGCGAGCTCGAGCATCTCGTCGTAACTGATGCGGTCAATCTTGCCGGCCTCCGGGACGACCCGCGGATCGGTCGTGTAGACGCCGTCGACGTCGGTGTAGATCTCGCAGGCTGATGCGCCCAGGACCGCGGCGAGGGCCACGGCGGTGGTGTCCGATCCGCCCCGGCCCAGCGTGGTGATGTTGTAATTCTCGTCCATTCCCTGGAAGCCGGCGACGATGACGATCTTGCCGTCGGCGAGCGCCTGGGTCATCCGCTCATTGGAGATGTTCTTGATCCGTGCCTTGGTGTGGAAGCTGTCGGTCACCAGGCCAATCTGGGCTCCGGTGAAGCTGATCGCGGGCACGCCCAGGCTCTCGATAGCCATGGCCAGGAGCGCCACGCTCACCTGCTCGCCAGTCGAGAGCAGCATATCCATCTCGCGCGGGGGGCTGGTCGGTGATTTCCTTGGCGAGGGCGATCAGCTCATCGGTAGTGTGCCCGCGGGCCGAGACGACTACCAGGACCTGGTTACCCCGGTGATGTGCCTGGATGGCCCGCCGCGCCGCGGCCAGGATCTTGTTCGAATCGGCAACACTCGTCCCGCCAAATTTTTGCACGAGCAAAGGCAACGTCGTCGGCTCCCCCATCGGCTGGCTTGAGGTCATTTGCAGGAAGATTTCAAGTTTAGCGTGGCAGCAACCCCCTGGCGAGGCTGCGAAGGGGCAGAGCGGCGAGATGGTTCAGTCCGGGAGCTACCAGGACGGCCACGTAGGCAGGCGGCAGGACCGCTTCCCCAAAGAGCACTTCCCAGAGAGACCGAGCCAAGAGAGGGCAAGGCCAAGAGAAAAGGCAAGAGAGAGGACAGGCAATGTATCCCAAGGGCAATGCAAAAAGAGGAAATGCAAAAAGATGCAAAAAGAGGACAGGCAACGTAATCTTGACACGGGCGGTGGAATTGGGTAGCTTATGTAGATCTTGCTGGGAGGTCCTTACATGACGATTGCCCGTGCGCATCTGGTGGATCCATCGGTTACTCGCTGGTATCACTGCATCACGCGGTGCGTGCGGCGGGCGTTTCTGCTGGGGGAGGGCGGGATCGACCGCAAGGAATGGATCGAACGGCGCTTGCAGGAACTTGCGGAGATCTTCTCCGTGGCGGTGGGCGGGTTCGCCATCCTCGATAACCATCTGCATCTGCTGGTGCGGCTCGACCCCGATGTGGCGGCGGGGTGGGCGGATGAGGACATCGTGCGGCGCTGGGGGAGGCTTTTTCCGCCCCGCGACAAGGCTCGAAAGGCACTGCCGGTCTCGGAGGCTTGGGTCAAGGAACGGCTGAAAGACGTGAAGTGGGTGGCCACCGCACGCCAGCGGTTACAGAGCCTGAGCTGGTTCATGAAGTGCCTGAAGGAGCCGCTGTCGCGGATGGCCAACCGCGAGGAGAACACCCGCGGGGCGTTCTTCGAGGGGCGGTTCCAGAGCGTGGCGATCCTCGATGAGGAATCGTTGCTGGCCACTTGCACTTACATCGATCTGAACCCGGTGGCCGCGGGCATCGCCGAGGTGCCCGAGGCGAGCGCCCACACGTCGATCAAGGAACGCGTCGAGCATGTCCGGGACCAGGGTCGAGCCGAGGACCTGAAGGCCGCCGAGGCCGGCAGCGTGGCGGGGTCGCAGGCGGCGGAGGGGCTGGAGGAGGGGCTGTGGCTGTGCCCGATCGAGGACCGACGGGGGCTTGACTCGGACTCGGACTCCGGTCGCGGTCGCGAAGGGATGGTCGAGGGGTTCTCGCTGGGCAGCTATCTGCTGCTTGTGGACTACACCGGGCGGCTGTTTCGCGAAGGGAAGGCGATGATCTCGACGGAGCTGGCGGGGATCCTGGAGCGGCTGGGGAGCAATGCCGAGAGCTGGCAAGCGCGGCTGCTGAAGCTGGCCGGCGGTCGGCTGCTGGGGCGGTTCTTCGCGGCGAGCCGGGAGCGGCTGAGGGAGATTGCGGGGCGGCTGGGGCGGCATCATCTGGCGAACCTGGGCGGGTGCGAGGTGAGGTGATGAGCGTGATGCGGCGCGGTGCTGGTCGGGCTCACGCCCGAGGTTGGGGGCTGCGCCCGTGAAAACCACGTGCTCACGCACGTGGCCATGCGCCGCGGACGCGGGGTCGGGTGGAGCATCGCCGTGGGGATGCCTGTGATGCGGCGCAGTGCTGGTCGGGCTCACGCCCGAGGTTGGAGGCTGCGCCCGTGAAAACCACGTGCTCACGCACGTGGCCATGTGCCGCAGAGTCCATGGCGCTGGCGCACCTGGCCATGCGCCCGGGCTCCAGGCGGAGAAGTCATGGTGCGCGCCCCGGCAGGCAAGGATTGCGTGCCCTGCGGCGACGCAGATGCGGACGCAGACGCCCCGGCACGCAAGCATCGCCTGCCGTACGAATACACCTGCCCGACGGCTGAGGGGGAAACCAAAAATTTCTCCGGATTCCTCCGGTTTTTGGCAGTTTCGGTCGGATCCTCATAGATAGACGGCAGATCCCGGCGCATCGGCCGCGGCTCGCCGAGAGGGCCGCTCCCCGCGCCGCTCCTCGGTGAACCAGCAGCCAGGGCCGCTCTGCGCACCGCATACACGACCTGCACTACAAGCAAAGAGAGCAACTCCGTGGCCACCACAGCCCAGATCGCGGCCAATCGCCGCAACGCCGCAAAAAGCACGGGGCCGAAGAGCGATCAGGGCAAGGCCCGCGCACGGCTCAACGCGCTGAGGCATGGCGCCAACGCCCGCATCGCCATCCCCGTCCTGCCACAGGAAGATCCGAAGGAGCTCGCCGAACGGATCTTGCAGTGGACGTTCGAACTCGTGCCGCGCAACGACGTCGAACGCACCCTGGTCGGCCATGCCGCACGCCTCGACTGGCAGATCGACCGCGCCGAGCGGGCCGAGACGGCTTACCTCGCGGCTCGCGTGCACCGCCAGCGCGACCGCGACGAGGCCACGCGGCTGAAGCAGGCCCACATCCTGGGCCGCAAGCTGCTGGACACGCTCGACCCGCGTGAGCGGTTCGGCAAGGCCGAGTACTACGACGACATGCCCGCCGTGTTCCTGGCCCGGCTGGAGCAGCTCCCCGAGGGCTGCCGCTGGCTCCTCGCGCGGTGGTCCGAGTTCCGCAACCTCATCGACGTGCGGGCCGCCTGGAGCGAAACCGACCACTACCGATTCCTGCGGCTCATGGGCAAGAGCTTCCTGGAAGGGATGATCGACCCGGCCGCCAACCGCGTATTCCAGGCCGTCGACGCGATCGAGCCGGGTCAGGGCCGCGAGCTCTGGGAGCTGTTCCGCAACATGAAGGCCAGCTCCGGCCCTTATTTCAGCGGCGCGATGCCGTGGCGGCGCCTGTCGCGCCCGCCGGCGAACCCGAAAGAGGGCTGGGAGGTCCTCAGCTCGATCGTGGACGAGGCGATCCACCGGCTGGAAGCGCGGCTCGGCGAGCACGAGGACCTGGAGCAGATCGAAGCCGACGCCGAGCCCGACCGCGCGGTCTTCGCCGCCAGCAAGGCCGTCGCGGTCCTGCGCCGGCACCAGGGTGCGCTGACCCGTGAGCTGCTGCGTACGCTGACCACGCTGTCGAAGCTGCAAAAAGCCGAGCTCGGCGCCGACAACAATAATGAAGCCGACCGCCCCCCCATGCCGGTTGTCCATGAGCCGCAGATCGGCCCCGCGCCGGAGCCAGTCGCACGTCAACCACACGATGAATCGCGCAACGGCCGGAACGAAGGGGATGGTCCCGGGATGTCGTTGGGCGGGGGTATCTCACCGCACGTAAAGGTCTGCAAGCCAGTGGGTTGCGCTGCGCTGACCCACCCTACGGGTGGTTCACCACGAGTTTCTCGGGGTGTCTTGAACGAAGCCAATCTGGTGGCGACGCAAGTTGATAGTGGTAAAGAGGATGCAGTCGTTGCGGAGCGAAAAGGGACGCCAGAACGGAGCCAATCGGGCACGCGCCTCGGGCAGGATGCGAGTGGAGGGGGCGGGAATGAGGAGCGATCGAGAGCAAGCGGGGATGAAGAAAAGGATGATGGGGAGAGGACGAACGGCGAAAGCTGCACCCTGATCGGGAGAAAAGAAGGATAGATGGGGAGAAGAAGGCTGGCCACAGTAGCGCGTGGACGGCCATAGATTGAGAGTAGAGAAAGGTTTGAGGGGGGGGACTAAGGGACTGAAGCGTCATGCCGGGGTATGCGATCGAGCTGGAGATGCGGGGGCGGACGGCGGTGGTCGTGGGCCTGGGGATTGTGGGCCGGCGCAGGGCGGGCGGACTGCTGGCGGCCGGGGCGCGGGTGGTCGGAGTGGATCCGGCGGCCGGGACACTGGATCTGAGGGAGGTTGCGGGCCTGGAGGTGATCGCCGGGCCCTACCACGCGGCCCTGCTGGAAGGTGCAAGCCTGGTGATTGCGGCCGGGCCGGAGGATGTGAATGCACGGGTCGTTGCCGACGCCCGGCGGATCGGCGTCTGGGCCTGCTCGGCAAGCGATCCCGGATCGGGGGATTTCCAGGTTCCCGCCGTCTGGAGGTCGGGGCCGCTGGTCGTGACGGTGTCGACCTCGGGAGCAAGTCCTGCCCTGGCCGCGGTGCTTCGCGATCAGGCAGCCCAGGCGCTGGGGCCAGCCGCGGCCGGCCTGGCGGCCGTGTTCGCCGAGCTTCGCCCAGTGGTCCTCGACCGCGTGGCCGATCCGGTAGCCCGGCGCCGACTGCTCCGCGACTGGGCGAATCCCCGCTGGATCTCGCTCTGGACTGAACACGGTTCGGAAGCCGTTCGCCAGGCTGTGCTGCAATGCATTGAGGAGAACCGGTCATGAATTCTCGTACACCTGCTGAGGGCTCAGGATCTTGCTGGATCAATTCGTTCTATGAATAATGCGGACGAGCCGGGCGTGGAAAGTTGGTCTCGGGGGATCGCTGGAACAAGGAAGAGAGCCGCGTCGTGAAAATCGCAGTGATCGGAACGGGGTATGTGGGACTCGTCCAGGGCACCTGCCTGGCCGAGAGTGGCAACGACGTTGTCTGCGTTGACAAGGTTGCGGCCAAGATCGACGGGCTGAACAACGGCCAGATCCCGATTTACGAGCCGGGCCTGAGCGAGCTGGTGCACCGCAACCAGCGGGACGGCCGGCTCACATTCACGACCGACCTGGCCGCGGGGATCGAGGAGGCCGAGATTGTCTTCATCGCGGTGGGCACGCCCCAGGGCGACGATGGGGGCGCGGACCTGAGCGGCATCTGGGCGGTCGGCCGCCAGGTGGCCGAGGTGCTCCGCTCGCCCAAGATCATCGTGGTCAAGAGCACGGTGCCTGTTGGAACCAACGCCGAGCTGGCGCGCCGGATGGGCGAAGTGGCCAGGGTGACGTTCGACGTGGCCAGCAACCCTGAGTTTCTCAAGGAAGGTGCGGCCATCGAGGACTTCAACAAGCCGGATCGGGTGGTGGTGGGAGCGCGCAAGCCCGAGGTCGCTGAACGGTTGCACGAGCTTTATGCGCCTTTTCTGCGGACCGATCGGCCGTTCCTGGTGATGTCGCCGGAGAGTGCCGAGATGACCAAGTACGTGGCCAACTGCTTGCTGGCCACGAAGATCAGCTTCATCAACGAGATGGCCAACCTGTGCGAGGCCTATGGCGCGGATATCAATGACGTGCGCCGGGGCATCGGCCACGACCAGCGGATCGGCTTCCACTTCCTGCATCCGGGGGTCGGTTACGGCGGCAGTTGCTTCCCGAAGGACATCCGCGCGGTGATTCACATGGCCCAGTCACGGGGGCTGCCGGCGGAGATGATGGAGGCCGTGGACCGAGTGAACGAGATGCAGAAGAACGTGCTCTTCCGCAAGATCCACGCTCACTTCAACGGTTCCCTGCGGGACCGTACGATTGCGATCTGGGGCCTGGCCTTCAAGCCGCGTACCGACGATATCCGCGAGGCGCCCGCCCTGGTGCTGATCGATTCGCTGCTCGAGGCCGGCGTGGCACTGCGAGTTCACGATCCCGAGGCGTTGCCGAATGTGCAGGCGATCTACGGCCATCGTTTGACCTACTGCGACCGGCCTTACGGGGCTCTCGAGCAAGCCGATGCGCTGGTGATTGCCACCGAGTGGAACGAGTTTCGCAATCCCGATTTTGAGATCATGTCGCGGCTCTTGAGGCAGCCCGTCGTCTTCGACGGGCGGAACGTCTACGATGCCGCGCGGATGGCAGCGCTTGGATTCACCTACCATGGCATGGGCCGGGCCATGGCAGAGACCGGTATTGGTTCCAGGCGGTCGTGAGCCGCGGCCCTCAGCGTGTGGCGAGGACGTCGTCGGTCGCCGGAACCGGACCGGTTTGTCCCTGCTCCCAGTACCAGGTGGCATTGCGGCCGGCCCGCTTGGCCTGGTAAAGGGCTTCGTCGGCCCGCTTGAGCAATTCGGCGGGGTTCGAGCCGGTCAGGTCCGAGACGGAAGCGACGCCCACGCTGGCCGTGACCGAAATCGCGATGCCATTCTCGTCGATCGGATGTTCGGCCAGTGCCGTGCGGAACCGTTCGGCGAGCCGCACAGCCGGGCCGATCTCACAATCCGGGGCCACCACCACGAACTCCTCGCCGCCGTAGCGGGCGACCAGGTCGCTGGCACGGATGATCCGGGCCAGGAGGGCGGCCGACTGGCGGAGCACGCTGTCGCCGGCGGCATGGCCGTGGCAATCATTGATCGCCTTGAAATGATCCAGGTCAGTGATCATCACGGCCAGGGCAGACTGACGGCGACGGCAGGCGACCCACTCGCGGGGCAGACGGTCTTCCAGGACGCCCCGATTGGCCAGACCCGTGAGGCCGTCGAGGTGTGCCCGCTGCTCCAGGATGGTCAGGAGGTGCCGCGTGCGCAGTGCCACGCGGAGCCGTGCGATCAGTTCGGCCGCCACGAACGGTTTGGAGACCAGGTCGCTGGCTCCCAGGTTGAGCGCCTGGATCCGCTCGCCGGCGGAAGCCATGTCGGTGTAGAGCAATACCGGGGTTGATTGCGTGGCGCTCTCGCGCTTGAGCCGGCGCACCAGTTCGAGCCCATTGTAGGTTGGCAATCGCAGCTGGGCGAGGATGATGTTGGGCCGGAACATCGCCAGCGAACGCAGGGCGGAGATCATGTCGGTCGCTTCAAAGACTTCCATGTGTCCGGTGATGAGTTCGTTACGCAGCCAGCAGCGCTCGTCCGAGTTCGGCTCAATCAGAAGCACCCGGCCGGGGACTTCGGTGAGCGCGGGGCCATCCGGATCGCTTTCTCTCAGCTCTCCGGCCGCTGACGTTGCCATGTTGCCGGTCGAGGGAACGCCGTGGATCGTCAACCGTGATTCCTCGCGGTCGAGATCAAGATCCAGGTAAGGCATCGTCATGATCTCCTCGGTTCCCGAAGCAACTCATGTCCCGGAAGTCGAGATGCCGACCACGGGCAGCCAGGCACGGCCGATCCGGAGCGACAGAAGAGAGTGTGCAGCGATTGGAAGTGTGGACCGCAGCGAACCTGGCTGAGCCGCCGCCGTCACGAGTTGCACTCTACTTGTTATACCCGAAGGCCGGGTGTCCGGTGACTGAATCTTGGTTCAGAGCCGCCCGGTGTTTCTTTCCTGAACCTCTCGTTGCCGGGATTCAACGGATCCGAGGGAGCGCCAGCGGTCGGCCAGCCGGGTCAATCCCACGCGCGCGCAGAGCTGCGCCAGTGTTCCGGCGCCGGAGCTGTCGAGGTGCTTGAACGCTTCGTCCAGGACCGGCCCCAGGGCGAGCGGGTCGAGCAGCTCGCGGATGCGGCCGACGGTCTCGGCCTCGTGGTGCGCTTCCTCGCTGCGGCCGAGAGCGCGCAAGGCTCGGGCGAGCCGGTAGTGGATGCGCCAGTCGTGGGGAAAATCGGCCAGAGCCGCACGCAGCGCGGTGACCGCGGCTTGAGGACGTTGATCATGTTCGAGGTCCCAGAGGCCGCGGAGCCGCCAGTAGCGGCCGTCGCGCTGATCTGGCGGCCACGATTCCAGCAGCGTACGGCCAGCCTCCGGCTCGCCGGCATCGGCAAGCGCCGACACGAGCGCGTCACGCACACCCACGTGCCGAGGATGGCTGGCCAGCATGGACGCGAGCGTGGCGATCCGCGCCTCCCGGTCGGGATCATCGGCCCGGGGCTCGCTGCCCATCCGCCGCAAGAGGGCCGCCCGTGCGTTCAGGTCATCTGGATCGGCCTCGATCCAGCGTTTCAGGGTCGTCCGCGCCAGCTCGTCGGGCAGATCGGTGAGGGCGGCCAGGGTCAGCTCGCGGAGGACCTGTGGTTGCGCCTCCAGGGCAACCCTTTCCAGTGCGGGCCAGCCGAGGAGCAGGGCGTCGATCCACCGGTCCTCGACCCGGAATACTTCCAGCAGCAAGAGCCAGGCGTCCGGGTCTGTCGGCTCGGCCATTGCGGCCTTGCGCAGGGCCTGCTCGGCCTGGCCGGCCCGGCCGATCGCCAGGCAAGCCCGGCCCTCCCCGAGATAGCTCGTGCTCGAGGCCCGATCGGTGGTATTGACCTGGTGCCAGAGGTCCGCGGCGGTCGGCCAGTCACCGGCCCTGGCCGCGGCATCCGCCCGGTTGCGCAGCAGCGAGGGGTTCTGTGGCCCGAACGACGCCAGGATGAGCACTCCCCCGAGCCCGCCCATGAGCGTGAGGATGCCCAGCCACACGGCTCGCCCGCGAAAGCGGCCGGGCGGGCGGGCGGTGTGCCCCGAGGGCCGGCGCGGGGAGTCCGTACGGGACGGTGATCGCGGTGAATCGCGGCGCGGCATGCAATGTCTACGTGTTGAGGAAAATTAGCCGTCGTTCCGAACCGATGACTCCAGAGGCCCTCGTTCATCGTGACGAAGCAACGGAGCGCTGAATAGCCGGGTTCACCGGCCCCTGGACAGGCGGCACAGCGAGGAGGCAGGGCCTTGCCGTACCGGTCAACCCGATCTGGGGCTGCAATTTCGCAGCCTGGAATCCTACAATAACCTCCATCATCCAGGCCAGTGTGGCGCCCGGGCGTGGTCAAGCTGGTGGCAACCCGTCGCGGGGTAGCGCCGGGTCGGCGACGGGTTCCGCAGCCTGCTTATCAGGACCGCCTGGCGCCCGGAGCGTCGTCGGCATGGATCGGCTCAAGGTTCTCTGTTTTGCGGGCACCTACGGCTTGGCTCTGCTTTGCGAGCTGGCGCGGCTAGTGGTGCGCAGTCCCTTTCGCTGGTACCTCACGGTCGGGCTCACCTCCCTGGGCTGGCTCGTGCAGACGGCGTTCCTGGCCAACCTGGCATTCAAGGAACAGAGCCTCCTGCCGGTGACCACGGCGTTCGAATCGGTCATGGTGCTGGCATGGATTGTTGCCCTGATCGGCATCTATTTCATGATCCACTGGCCGCGGAATGTTGCCGTTGGCCTGTTCGTGCTTCCCCTCGTTCTTGGGCTGGTGGTCGCGGCCGGCTGGTTCGCGCCCGGGAGTCGGACTGGCTGGAAGCCGGCATGTTGGCCTTCTGGGGAACGGTGCATGGCATCTTCTTGCTGGGTGGCGCGGTGTCCACCTGCCTGGCGTTCGCGGCCGGCCTCATGTACCTGGCCCAGATGCGGCGTCTGAAGTCGAAGCGACCGGGGCGGTTCGGGATCGCCTTGCCCAGCCTCGAGCAATCCGAACGGGTGAACCGCGGTGCCATCACGGCCGCATTTCCCCTGCTGACCTTTGGCCTCTTGATTGGCATGGTCCTGAGCGTGGAGGCGCGGCGGTTCTGGCCGGAAGCCGGGTTGACCCTGAGCTGGTCCGATCCCAAGGTCGTAAGCGCCCTGGGAATGTGGTTTGTGTTCGCGGTCCTGCTGCATGCCCGGTTCCGGCCGGCCCTGCGCGGCCGGAGCGTGATGATGCTGACGATCGTGGCGTTCGCCTTCCTGGTGTTCACGTGGGTGGGAGTTGAGGCTCTGCACCTGCCGACCGCCCATGGAGGAGTGCGGCCGGGGGGAGGGCGGCCGTGAAACTGCTCGCCGTGGGCGTCGACCATCGCTCCGCGCCGGCCTCCGTCCGCGAGGCGCTCGCCTTTGATGAGCCGAAGAGCAGCCGCGGGCTGGAATCGCTGGCAGCCTCCTTTCCAGGCAACGAGATCGTGATCCTCTCGACGTGTAACCGGGTCGAGGTCTACCTGGCGGGCAGCCCGGAATCGGTTCCCGATGCGGATGCCCTGATGGAATTCCTGGTGGAGTTCCACGCGGTTCGGCCCGAACTCTTCGCGGGGCACCTGGTCAGCTATCACGACGAGGGAGCCGTCGGTCACCTGTTTCGGGTCGCCGCTAGCCTGGAAAGCCTCATTCTGGGAGAGGGCCAGATCCTTGGCCAGGTGCGCGAGGCCTACCGTGCCGCGATCGAGCGGAAGACGATCGGGCCGGTGTTCCACACCGTCTTCCAGGCCGCGTTGCGCGTTGGCAAGCTGGTGCGCGAACGGACCGGCATGGACCAGGGTAGGCTGTCCGTGGCGAGCGTGGCGGTGGATCTGGCCAGGGAAGTCTTCGATACGTTCGCCGACAAGACCGTGCTGGTGATTGGCGCCGGCAAGATGGGCGACCTGACGCTCCAGCACCTGAAGGCCCTGAACCCGGGTCGGATCCTCATCACCAACCGGAACACCGACCGGGCCCAGTACGCGGCCGAGCGCTGGAGCGGGCAGGCCATTCCATTCGACCGCCTGGGCCAGGCGCTCATCGAGGCCGACCTGGTGGTCAGCACGACCGCGGCCACCGAGCCGGTGGTCAGCCTGGAGCAATACGTCCGCGTGCAGCGCGCCCGCCGCAACCGGCTCGCGCTGATTCTCGACATTGCCATCCCGCGCGATTTCGACCCCAGGATCGGCGACCTGGACCAGGTGACGCTCTACCACATTGACGACCTCCGCGCCCAGGCCGAGCAGAACCGCGTGCGGAGGCAGAAGAGCGTTGATCCGGCATTGCTGATCATCGAGCGTGAGACGGCCGCGTGCTGTGCCCTGGTGCGTCACCAGCAGGCGGCCGGCGCCCTGCTCCAGCAGCTTGGCAACCACGCCGACCAGTTGCGCCAGCGTGAGCTGACCGCCCTGTTCGCAACCCGACCGAACCTGAGCGAGGCCGACCGCGAGGCGATCGCCCACATGGCGATGCGGCTTCAGAACCAGTTCCTGCACCATCCCCGCGCGGCGGTCCGCTCGGCCGTCACCGCACCTCAGGACGGCGGCCATCCACACCCGATCCTCTCCGCCGTCCGCCACCTCTTCGGCCTGGGCGACCATCCGCCGCCGGGGCCCTTGAAGAAGACGACCTGAGACACATGCCAGTCTATCGCGCAGGCCGGAAGGCCGTCAGTCACAGCGGCAGGCGCGGATGCCCTGCTCCGGTGGGACGCTCAGAGGATTCTGGTTGTGCCGGGCACGGCGGAGACGGGGTAAACCCCGTTCGCATCGGGCCTGGTCGGCGGTTCCATCGTCCAGGTGCAGGCTTCGGGGCGGGGCGCGAAGAAGTACTCCGAGGCGCTGACCTCGTCCCAGGTGACCTCCTGGCCGCTGTAGCAGGAGAGCTGACCCATGATGGCCACAAGCGTGCTCCGGGCGGCGTAGTCACCGCAGTTCATCGGCTTACCCGCACGGATCGACCTGAGGAACTCCTGGTGCTCGACCACGTAGGGGCTCACGTTCGGGCCCGTGTAATGCCAGGGCTTCTGCCCGGTGATCCGGCCCGACTTCAGATGGGCCGTGCCTTTCGTGCCCAGGATGATGCTGGAATCCTCGTTGTAGCAATTGTGGGTCGTGCGGCAGAAGGCGTAGAGCCGGATACCGCTGGCGTACTGGTAAACCACGGCGTGGTGGTCGAACACGTCGCCCAGCAGGTTCTGCGGGCCAGACCGGCCGCCCAGCCCGTGGCAGCGCACCGGCGGCGTCTCATTGAGGGCCCAGGTGGCCCGGTCGAGGTTGTGCACCAGCGACTGCACGACGTCGTCCCCGCACAGCCAGGAGAAGCGGTACTGGTTGGCGTATTGCTGCTCGAGTTCGCGCATCGCCGCGGTGCGCTGGATACTGCCATAGGGGCCGCGGATGAAGTTCTCCTCGATCGACATGATCTCGCCAATCTGACCGTCCTGCACGCGCTGGACCGTCTCGCGGATTGGCGGAGCGAAGCGGCTCATGAGGCCGGAGAGGATGCCCAGGTTCTTTTGCTTCGCCAGCGCGGTAGCCTGCTTGATCACGTGGATGCCCAGCGGATCAATGGCGTGCGGCTTTTCCACGAACACGTGCTTGCCGGCTTCGATGCCAGCCTTCAGGTACATGGCGTGGAACTTGGCCGCGCAGGCGATGAGCACGTAATCAACGCTGTCAATGAGCTTCTTGTAGCCGTCGAGTCCCACGAAGCAGTGTTCATCGTCCACCTGCACCTGCTCGGGCTTCTCGGCCTTGAGGAGTGACCGGCTGGATTCGACGCGGTCCTTGAACAGGTCGCAGAGGGCAACCAGGCGATGCCGGGGTCGGCGGTCAACGCGTCGCCCGCTGCCCCGGTGCCCCGGCCTCCACAGCCGATGACGCCGATGCGGATCACGTCGCTGCCGGCCGCGTGGGCCGTGTGGGCCAGCGACAGGCCGCCGCTGATGGCCATACCGGCCGCGGCCTCCTTCACGAAGTCGCGCCGTGAAATCGAGTGGCTCAGTTCGGAGCGGGTCATGGGGGTGCTCCTGATTCCGGTGGGGCGGGGAGGGTGGGACGACGGGTGCTGGAAGGCGCAGAGGCGGCCGGTGCACATCCGCGTGTCAGGAAGGAATCCGGGCCTGCTTCGGCCCTGGTGGCATCACGCCGTACCCCTGTGTCTCTACCCGCGCCAGCTCCAAAGTCAACAGGAGGCCCCGCCCCAGTGGAAAACAGCGGCCGGGATCAGTCTGCTCTGGTACTCCCGCGCGCCAGGTACCAGGGCGTGGAACTCAGGCCGCCCCAGCTTGCGGGGTTGTGGTTGGCCTCGAAGATCGCCCGTAGCGTCTCGTCGTAGGGAACCAGTGCGACCCAGAGCGTGCCGGGCGAGTTTCGCCACCTCGGATCAGGGCTGCCGCCGTCGATGCGCTGAAACTTCGCCCCCTGGATCTTGTGGTTCCACATGAAGTCGCGGTTCGTGGCGATGAGGCGGTCGATGTCGTCGCGCCGGAACACGAGGGAGTGCTCGAATGCGGACACGATGCCCTCGACATCCACCGCATAGTAGCCGCCGTTGGGATGGACGCCGATCCAGTGCCTGGGCGAGCCGTCGGGCTTGTAGTCCCAGGGTCCCGCAGGGTCCCAGTAGTTCCACTCGTAAGTCTTGCCGCCATCGCGGAGCCGGATCCGAGACTTCATCACGCGCCACCATTTCTCGGCCCGGTCGCGGTAGACGGGCTTTCCGGTGGCTTCATACAGCGCGATCAGCCAGAGCGCCGTGAGGTTCTGCTTGTTGGCGGGGTTGGTAAAGCCATCGGTGAAGCGGCGGTCGTAACCTGCGGTGAAGCGGCCCGCGGCAAGATCGACGCCGAAGGTAGGAACGACCCACACACCGCCCTGCGCGACCTCGCGCCAGCAGCCGCGCCGGTCCCACTTCTCGAACTCCTGCTCCGCGAGCTTCAGGTAGCCCAGGGCCTTCGTCTGGTAGCGTCCCTGAAGTGCTGGCGTGTCGCGGACAACTCGAGCCATACGGACCAGGGGAGTCAGTCCCATTGCCTCGCCGAGCATGTTATCGGTCGTGAAACCGGGCACTGCGGGGGTACTGGCGCCCTCCGGTTTGGGCCAGCCCAGGAACCCGTCGGGCTCCTTGACCCCGCGCACCGTCCACGCGTCTCCCCAATCGACCAGCAGGTCAAGCCATTTCGTATCACGCGTGACTAGGTAGCCCTCCAGGAACCCGTTCTCGAACGGGCTGACCCGCCAGCCGATCTCCTCACCGAGCTCGCGGTCGCAATAGCGGTTTCGCGCATCGGCCTGGATGTTTCGCTCCCAGCGCGGCAGCCAGTCACGAGGGGGCGTGCCGGTGGACGGAGCAACCGGGTCCGGCGCGTGAGCTTGCGGCGCCTGGGCGGGCAAGGGCCGTGGCTCTGCTAGCATGCAGGCAAGGCACGCCAGCAGCATCGTGAGCCGGAGTGTTCCTCCTGGCATGAGCGTTCTCCTTCCGATAAGGTTGCAGCGGAATCCTCTCGAGGCCGAGCCTGGTCCAGACTGAGTGGGCCCTGAAGTCGGCTCCTGCTCCATGATAATTCCTCCGTGGCGACGAAAGACCCCATGACTGGCGGCGACAGCGGTTGTCTCCGTGCGTCTCGGTCCCAGGAGCTGGAGAGCGATGATGAAGGGCCCGCGTGGAAGGTGCCTCATGACCACGGGATTTCTTTGGCTGATGGCGGCAGGAGTGGCAGCGCCAGACCTGGCCGCCGACCCGCCCACTCCCCCGGCGGCGTCCGACAAGCCGCGGGCTGCTGGCCCGGAGCAGATCTGGGAGGGTGCGCTGAGCGTTGGAGCGGGGCTCCGCCTGCGTGTCGTCGTGCATGTCCGCAAAGCGGCCGACGGAACGCTCTCCGCCACCCTGGACAGCCCGGACCAGGGTGCCCGGGGGTTGAAGATCGATACGATCACCCTGGACAAGGAGAAGCTTTCCTTCGAGATGAAAGCCCTGTTCGCGCGTTACGAGGGCAAGTTGAACGGGGACGGCACCGAGGCCGCCGGCAACTGGAGCCAGGCCGGCAACGGCCTGCCGCTGACGTTGAAGAAGACGGCGAAGGCCACCGAGGTGCGCCGGCCTCAGACGCCAAAAGCCCCGTTCCCGTACAAGGTGATCGACGTCACGTATGCGAACAAGGCCGGCGGCATCAATCTGGCGGGCACGTTGACCGAGCCCCAGGGGACCGGACCATTCCCTGCCGTCATCCTGATCAGCGGTTCGGCGCGCAGGATCGTGACGAGACGCTCTTCGAGCACAAGCCGTTCCTGGTCCTGGCCGACATGCTGGCGCGTCGGGGAATCGCCGTGCTCCGCGTGGACGACCGCGGCGTGGGCGGCTCGAGCGGCAATACCATGGCCTCGACCAGCGACGACTTCGCCGGCGACGTGCTCGCCGGCATCGCTTACCTGAAATCGCGGACCGAGATCGATCCCGTCCGGATCGGCCTCCTGGGCCACAGTGAAGGCGGTATCATCGCGCCCATGGTGGCCGCTCGCTCGCCCGATGTGGCGTTCATCGTGCTCATGGCTGGCACGGGGCTGCCCGGCGAGGAGATCCTCTACCTGCAAGGCCAGGCAGTCCTCAAGGCCATGGGGGCCGATGAGAAGACGCTGAAGGGCCAGCTCGAGGTGCAGAAGCAGCTCTTCGCCATCCTCAAGACCGAGAAGGACGAAAAGGCCGCCGAGACCAGGATGCGCGGCGTCGTGAAGACCCTCAAGGAATCGCTGAGTGAGGCGGATCGCAAGGCGCTGGGCAACTTCGACGGGCTGGTCGAAGGCCAGCTCAAGCTGGTCCGTTCGCCCTGGTTTCGCTACTTCCTGACCTATGATCCCCGGCCCACGCTGGCGCAGGTGCGATGCCCCGTTCTGGCGCTCGTGGGCGAGAAGGACCTTCAGGTTCCGCCCCGGGAAAACCTCGGGCAGATCGAGGCGACGCTCAGGTCTGCCGGTAACACCCACGTGCAGGTGCGGCAGCTTGCGGGCCTCAATCACCTGTTCCAGAAATGCCAGACCGGGGCCCCATCGGAGTACGCCGCGATCGAGGAAACGATCAACCCGAGCGCCCTCTCCGCAATGGCGGACTGGATCTGCACACAGGTGCAAGCCAGGCGGAAATGACCGGGGTGCAGCAAATTGGCGGCAGGTGTCCTTGCATCCCGAGCCAGGTCGCGGCATGATCGACTTATGACAATCGTCCGAGTCAGGTCATGGTCGGGTGAGGCTCTCATGTCCAGGTCACGCTGCCGCGGATTCACGCTCATCGAGCTGCTCGTGGTCATCGCCATCATCGCGCTTCTGCTGGCGCTTCTCTTGCCGGCTGTCCAGGCGGCCCGTGAGGCGGCCCGGCGGCTCCAGTGCATCAACAATCTCAAACAGATTGGCCTGGCGATGCACCACTACGTTTCAGCGTCCGGGGCCTTGCCGATGTCAATGGCACTCTCCGGCGCTGGCAATACGACGGTTTACAACACCGGCTGGAGCGCGCAGGCACGTATCCTGCCGTACCTGGAGGGGAGCTCCCTTTATGCCGCGGCGAACGTGTCGGTCTTCAAGGAGGACCCCGCGAACGCGACGGCCATCGCGCTCTCCGTCAGCACGTTCCTCTGCCCCAGCGAGCTCGAGCCTCAGTCGTTCCTGCACGATTATGGCCTGGCAGGCGAGATCAACTATGGCGTCAGCCAGGGCGACTGGTTCGTGTGGGGCGGGTTCAACGGTCCGCTGAACCGGTCAGCTTTTGGTGCCAACCGCAGCCGCGACCTGGCCGAGTTCCAGGACGGGCTGAGCCAGACCTTGCTGGTCTCCGAGGTGAAGGCGCGCCAGCCCGCCTCGAACTGCCGCTTCACCGCGCTTCCCTCGGTGAACAATCCGTACCAGGTGCCCGACCCGGATGCAAACCCTTACGTCGTCGCCCCGGAGTACGACAACGGCACCTGCGTCACCGAGAACCAGTATGAGTTCCATACCGAATGGTCCGACGGCAACGTTCATGCGGCCGGCTTCACCACGGCCTGGCCGCCGAACAAGGTGATCCTGGGCCGGCAGGCTTACAAGGGGATGGACCTCGACCTGAACGGTCGTAACGAGGAAAACGGCGGTCCCACGTTCGCGGCTGTCACTGCACGCAGCTATCATCCCGGCGGCGTCAACGCGCTGCTGGCGGACGGCTCGGCGCGGTTCGTCCGCACCACGATCAACGGGCAGCTCTGGCGAGGTCTGGGTACGGTGGCCGGCGGCGACCTCGTGAGCGGCGACGGCTATTGAGCACAAAGCTTCCGTGCTGCTTCGGGAAGAGATAGAACCCTGGCACCACGCCGGCGTGGGCCGAACGGGTTGCAGCGCCCTCCGGCGCGCGTCCGGAGAAAACAGTTTAGCTCATGTCATTCTCGTACGCTGCGGCATACTATTCTTTAATAGGGGGACCCGCGCGACGACTGGCGGCCCGTCCGCACACCACGCTGGTGCAGAACGAACATGAGTCTGATTGTTTCGGCCGGTTCAAAAAGATGAGCCGCTGCACGGATGCCGAAACGGTGAACAAGACCCTGCTCGGGTGAAGTCTCATGGACAGCGAGTGCATCACTGGAGAAAATCAAGAAGCCTGGCCTGCCGTTCCACGATGCCGTCACGCAAGCCCGGGCCGTCGCGGTTTCTGGCAGTCGTTCCTCTCTGACTGGCTTACCTGCAACTCCCAACCAGTCGACGTCTGACTTGACCGGTGTTGTCGCAGGGGA
Source organism: uncultured Planctomycetaceae bacterium (assembly GCA_963833985.1). Classification (GTDB taxonomy): domain Bacteria; phylum Planctomycetota; class Planctomycetia; order Isosphaerales; family Isosphaeraceae; genus Aquisphaera. The sequence goes on along the minus strand of CAWIAD010000002.1, from coordinate 785,782 downwards.
TGATTCCTCGTTCAGGGGCCGGAAAACAGAAGGGCACGATTCATGACTCCTTCGACGCTATCCGCCATGTCGTTCCTTCCGGGAGGCGAGCCGGAGAACCGGCCCCCCCTGGAAGCAATTTTTGCGCCTCGCACGGTCGCGGTCATCGGCGCAACGGACAAACAGGGAAGCGTGGGCCGGGCCGTGCTCTGGAACCTGATCAGCAACCCGTTCGGCGGCACGGTCTATCCGATCAACTCCAACCGGCCGAACGTGCTGGGCATCAAGGCATACAAGAACGTCAAGTCGGTTCCCGATCCGGTGGACCTGGCGGTGGTGGTCACGCCGGCCAGCTCCGTACCCGGCGTGATCGGCGAATGCGCGGATGCCGGTGTGCCGGGCGCCATCGTGATCTCGGCCGGCTTCAAGGAGATTGGTGCGGAAGGGGCCAGGCTGGAGCAGGAGCTGCTGAAGGAGGCGCGGCGGGGCGGCATGCGGATCATCGGCCCGAACTGCGTGGGCGTGATGCGGCCGTACAGTGGCATGAACGCCACGTTTGCGGCACAGATCGCCCGGCCCGGTTCGGTCGGCTTCATCAGCCAGAGCGGCGCCCTCTGCACGGCCATCCTCGACTGGAGCTTCCGTGAGCATGTGGGTTTCAGCGCGTTCATCTCGGTCGGCTCGATGCTGGATGTCGGCTGGGGCGATCTGATCGACTACCTGGGGGACGACCCGTACACGAAGTGCATCGTCATCTACATGGAATCGATCGGCGATGCCCGGTCGTTTCTGTCGGCCTCACGCGAGGTCGCGCTCACCAAGCCGATCATCGTCATCAAGGCGGGGCACACCGAGGCGGCGGCGAAGGCGGCGGCCTCGCATACCGGGTCGCTCACTGGCAGCGACGAGGTGCTGGATGCCGCGTTCCGCCGGGTTGGCGTGCTCCGGGTGAATTCCATTTCCGAGGTCTTCAACATGGCCGAGGTGCTCTCCAAGCAGCCCCGGCCCAAGGGGCCGCGGCTCGCCATCCTGACCAACGCCGGCGGGCCCGGGGTGCTGGCAACCGACGCGCTGATTGACAACCATGGCGAGCTGGCCCCGCTCACGGCGGAGACGATGGCGGCGCTGAACGCCCTCTTACCACCCGCCTGGAGCCACAGCAACCCGATTGACATCCTGGGCGACGCCGACCCCCAGCGCTATGCTCAATCGCTGGAGATCACGGCCAAAGACCCCAACATCGACGGGCTGCTGGCGATCCTCACCCCTCAGGCCATGACCGACCCCACGGCCACTGCCGAGCACCTGCGGCAGCATGCCAAGATCAGCGGTAAGCCCGTGCTCGCGAGCTGGATGGGAGGCGAGGCCGTCGAGCAAGGCGAGCAGATCCTCAGCCGGGCGGGTATCCCCACCTATGATTATCCCGATATGGCGGCCCATGTCTTCACGCTCATGTGGCGTTCTAGCTACAACCTTCAGGGGCTCTACGAGACGCCCAATCTGCCGTTCGACAGCGAGAGTGCCAACGCCGGCAGGGAGCGGGCGGAGAGCATCATCACCGCGGTTCGCCGCCAGGGGCGGACGGTGCTCACCGAGTCCGAATCCAAGCAGCTCCTGGCTGCCTACGGGATCCCGACTGTCAAGACACTGGTCGCCGAGACGGCCGACGCTGCGGTTGCCGCAGCCGAAGACCTGGGCTACCCCATCGTGCTGAAGCTGCACTCCCAGACGATCACGCACAAGACCGACGTTGGCGGCGTGCAGCTCAACCTGAGGGACGCCGACGCGGTGCGCAGCGCGTTCCGCACCATCCAGACGACCGTCGGCGAGCGGGCCGGCGCCACGCACTTCCAGGGGGTCAGCGTCCAGCCCATGATCAAGCTCGACGGCTACGAGCTGATCATCGGCAGCAGTCTCGACGCCCAGTTCGGGCCCGTCCTGCTCTTCGGAACCGGCGGTCAGCTCGTCGAGGTCTTCAAGGACCGCGCTCTGGCCTTGCCTCCGCTGAACACCACCCTGGCCCGGCGGATGATGGAGCAAACCCGGATCTACACCGCGCTGCGCGGCGTGCGCGGCCGCAAGGCCGTCGACATCGCGGCGCTCGAGCAGCTCATGGTCCGCTTCAGCCACCTGGTGATCGAGCAGAAGTGGATCAAGGAAGTGGACATCAACCCCTTGCTCGCCTCGCCCGAGCGGCTGCTGGTCCTCGACGCCCGCGTGATCGTGCATGAACTGGAGACCCGCGCGGCCGACCTGACCAGGCCGGCGATTCGCCCCTACCCCACCCAGTACATCTCTCCCTGGACCGACGAGGATGGGACGGAGGTGGTCCTCAGGCCCATCCGCCCCGAGGACGAGCCGCTCCTGGTCAAGTTCCATGGCACGCTCTCCGAGCGCAGCGTCTCCTATCGCTACTTCCACGCCATGAAGCTCACGGCCCGCGTCGCGCACGAGCGCCTCACTCGCATCTGCTTCATCGACTACGACCGCGAGATGGCGCTGGTGGCCGACCGCAAGAATCCCGAGACCGGCGAGCACGAGATCCGCGGGGTCGGCCGCCTGACCAAGGTTCGCGGCACCGACGAGGCCGAGTTCGCGCTGGTCGTGAGCGACCGCTATCAGCGGCTGGGCCTCGGCACGGAGTTGCTCAGCCGCCTGCTCCAGGTGGGCCGCGACGAGAACATCAACCACATCTTTGGCGACATCCTGCCGGAGAACATCGAGATGCAGCGGATCTGCGAGAAGCTGGGCTTCAAGCTCACGCATAACCTCAAGGAATCATTGATCCGGGCCACCACCGAGCTGTAAGCCGCTCACCCGGCGACGCCTTTCCCGAGCCATGCGGACCGCAAAGCCGCCGACGGTTCCGTTCTGTGGCATTTTTGTTACATTAAGCCCCACGCTCCAGGGCCGAGCCGGCCCGGTGAAGCGCTTCGTGGCCCTCATGCCGAGCTCGCGGTCGACCATTGCCGGGGAGATGGAGGTTGATGGGATCAGGACTGACGTTCGATATGTGTGCGACGCTGGCGGTACTCGCCGCGCTGCTTTATGGACTGGTGCGCGACCTGCCCACCGATGCGCTGTTCGTGGGAGCCGTGGTGCTGCTGGCGGCGCTGGGGGTCATCGGCCCGGAAGAGGCGTTCGGGGGCTTTGCCAACTCGGGCATGCTCACCGTCGCCGCTCTCTTCGTGGTCGCGGCCGCCCTCCGCGAGACCGGTGTCATGGAGTTTGTGGGGGAGCGGTTCCTGGGCCACGTGGAGACCGAAGGCAAGGCGCTGTTCTCCATGGCGGCGGTGCTCATCCCCTCCGCGATGGTGCTGAACAACACGCCCAAGGTGGCCCTTCTGGTGCCGGTGCTGATCTCGTGGTGCCGCAAGCGGCGGATCTCTCCCTCCCGGCTGCTCATGCCGCTCTCGTTCCTCTCCATCCTGGGGGGCACCTGCTCCCTGGTTGGCACGAGCACCAACCTGGTGGTCCAGGGGCTGCTCATCAAATCAAAGCTCAGGCCGATGAGCATGTTTGAGATCGGCTATGTCGGGTTCCCCTGCGCACTGCTGGGAGCGGCCTACATGCTGACACTGGGCCGCCGGCTCCTCCCCGACCGCAAGGACCTGATCGAGCAGCTTGAGGAATCGCGGCGCGAGTACCTGGTGGAGATGCAGGTCACGCCGGGCTGCCGGCTGGTGGGCAAGACGGTCGGCCAGGCCGGGCTGCGGCATCTCCCCGGGCTGTTCCTGATCGAGATCAGCCGTGAAGGCGAGGTCATCGGCCCGGTGGGGCCGGAGGAGACCATTCGCGCCAACGACCGGCTGGTCTTCACGGGCGTCGTCGGCACCATCATCGACCTGGAGAAGATTCCCGGCCTGGTTCCCGCCGCTGATGAGCGGTACGAGGTCTCGCCCGTGAAACAGCGCGGGCGGACACTCTGCGAGGCGGTCATCAGCCCGTCGTCCCCCCTGCTGGGCAAGACGGTGCGCGAGGCGGACTTCCGCGCCATGTACGACGCGGCCGTCGTGGCCGTGCACCGCAACGGAGCACGACTGACCAACAAGGTGGGCGATATCGAGCTGCACGCGGGGGACACGCTGCTCTTGCAGGTGGGCCACGACTTCAGGCGCGTCTACCGCAACAACCCGGACTTCTACCTGATCAGCGACGTCGAGGACTCACGGCCGGTGCGTTACGACCGCGCCTGGCCCGCCGCAATCATATTCCTGGCCATGATCACGGCGTTCGTGAGCGGCAAGGTGGACATCATGGTGGCGGCCTTCCTCGCGGCCGGAGCCATGGTCGCCTGTCGCTGTATCTCCACGTCGGACGCCCGCAAGTCTGTCGACTGGTCCGTGCTCCTGGCCATTGGTGCCTCGTTCGGCATGGGCAAGGCGCTCGAGCAATCGGGAGTGGCCAGACTGTTCGCCGAGCAGCTCGTGCACCTCACCCGGCCGCTGGGCCCGACGGCCACCATGGCCGCCATCTACTTCGGCACCATGGTGCTCAACGAGCTGATCAGCAACAACGCGGCCGCCGTACTGGCGTTTCCGTTCTGCCTGGAATCGGCGCGGCTATTAGGCGTCAACGAGCGCCCGTTCATCATGGCCGTGACCCTGGCCGCCTCCTACGCCTTCGCCTCTCCGATCGGCTACCAGACGCACATGATGGTCTTCGGCCCCGGCGGCTACCGCTTCGCTGACTTCGTTCGCGTCGGAGTCCCGCTGAATCTGCTCATGTTCACGGCCGCCGTGATCCTCATTCCGATGATCTGGCCATTCGTCGTGGCTTCACCGTGAGCCCGTCCCTGGCAAGGAAAGCCCATGAAGCGCTGCGCACTGCACCTGACCCTGGCGGTCTGCCTGTGGACAGTCCTGCTCCCGGCCCACCGCGCCCGGGCCGCCACCGAGGTGCGGCTTGACAGAGACTTCCTCGCGGGCGTCGTGGAGCAGCTTCCTCCCAGCCCGTTCGAGAAGCAGGGACAGTATCGCGGCACGGTCCACTCCTACCGCTTGCTGGCCATCGACGCGGGGCGCAGACGCTTCCTGACCGCCTGTCAGGTGGAGGGAGAATTCCGGCCGCCCGTGGGCGCAGCCGTCTCCGAGCTCGTGAGCCGCTCCAGCAACCATACGCCGGGCCTGCGCAGGTTCCGCTTCGAGATCCGCACCGCGGTCAACATCGAGGCCGGCCCTGACGCGACGCCCCGCTTCCGGGTGGACGTGGAAGCCGTCAAGAAAGCGGAGCTGGAGGGTATGGCCGGCCTGCTGGCGAAGCTGCTGGGCTCGTTCTTCGACGATCTGGTCACCCAGATCGCCGCCGGCCGCACCTCGTTGCTCTCGCAGAGGCTCAATGCCGAGGTGCTCAAGCGCTCGGCCGTCTTCAAGCAGTACGGGGCGTTCTGCGGCATCGACTACACGGCGCAGCAGGTGGTTCTCCATTTCGACCTGACGCGGTTCCAGCTCGAGGGCGTCGCCGGCTACGTCTTCGCCGCTCCCCAGCCAGGGACGGTGCCGCTCTACCGCTGGTTTGACCGCCGCACCGGGGCGCACCAGTACACCACGAGCCCGGCCGGCCCCGGCGGGGCAGGCCTGATCTCCGAAGGGGTCGTTTGCCACGTCTTTGATCGCGCCGTGCCCGGCGCTGTGGCCGTTCACGCCTGGCACGGACGGAAGGATCATATCTATACAACCGCGGACGATGGCGAAGGAGTGGGGCGCAAGGGTTTCCACACCACCGGCATCGCTTTCTTCATCCAGTCGGACGCAACGCCCGGCGCAGTCCCCTTGTACCGCTTCCTTGACCCCAGGCACGGCCTGCACTTCTACACGACGCATCCGCACGCGGAGTTCGCCAAGTGAGCGGGCTCTCGGATACAGACCTGTTCGCGACGCGAGCAGGTCGATCCGCCAGGCGGTTTGTTGTGGCGATGAAGGGTCTCAGAGCTGGGAGGTTCGTCGTGCCAGGTCGAGGATTTCCTGCTCGGAGAGCTGGCGCGCATCGACGGCGGACGGGTTCGCGGACAAACCGATGGCGCTGCCATCGCGGATGAGGTGGAACTCGCCGGTGGTTTGCCCCGGCAGCAGGCCCGCGACGTCAACCCGGCACTCGCTGAGCATCGGCTTCATCTTGGTGATCGAGTTCTCCTCCTTGACCTGCCCGACGAACCAGGTACGGATGTTATCGCGGCAGCGATAGTCGAAATCGCCAGGGTTCTGGGTGGCCAGCAGCAGGCCCAGCCCTGCGGATCGAGCCCTGCGCACCAGGTGCTCCATCGGTTCCTTGCTGGCGGGCTGACGCACCGCGGGAAGGTAGAGATCGGCCTCATCGAACAGGAGCACGGCCTGAAGGGTGCCGTCCGGGGCGGGTGCCCGGCTGATCCAGCGCCCAACTTCCATCGCAAACTGGGCGATCCAGAACAGGACGTCCTGGTTGCTGCCCAGGAACTTGGTGCTGATGATGCTCAGCCGCGTCTTGCCGGGTTTCGCGTACGGTCCCAGACCGAGCAGGGCTTCGATCTCCAGCGGCTCGCCCTCCGCCGCCAGCAGGTCTCCATGGTTCAGCCGCAAGGTCTCCAGGTCCTGGACCAGCTTGTCAAAGAGCCGGACGTCAAGCCGGCCGATCTCGTTGATCAGGCCGGGGTCGCGTTCGCCGATGAAGCTGAGCAGCGATTCCATGGGGAGCGGGACCTGGGGCTGCTCCTGGCTCAGCAGGTCGATCGCCCGGCCGAGGATCGCCAGCAACGACTGGTCGCGCTTGCTGCTGCCGTAGTTCATCATTCCAGCCAGCGCGGAGGCCGCGAAGCGCGCCGCCTGGCGGCGTTCCAGGTCGGAAAGCGTCCCCAGGCCAGCGGGGACCGCCGTGATGGACAGGGGCCGGCCATCAGGCCGCCTGGGTGTATAGAGGGCGACTTCCACATGGCTCCGCAGCTCGTCGGCCCGCTTCGCCAGGCCTCCGTCCAGCCCGTTGCGCAGACCCATGCCGGTCTGCGCATAGGCGCACAGGTCTCCCTTGCGATCCACCAGGATGGCCGGAATCCCCGCGACCAGAAGCTGCTCGACCAGGCTCAGGGCAAGCGTCGTCTTCCCAGACCCAGGCGCTCCGATGAATGCCGCGTGCCGCGTCAGCTCCGCGTCTTCCAGCACCACATTGCCGGCTCGACGATCAGCCGTCTTGCCGACATCGAGCCAGACTGGCCGCCGTGGGTTGAGCGGCCTGAGAACAACCGCGACGTCGCCAGGCCCGCTCACGTCGGGCTCGACGCACCCGGCCTTCTCCAGCTCATCCACCGCGGGCGGGTTCACCGCGGGCCCTTTCACTGCGGGCCGGTTCACCGCAGGTTCTTTCGGCGGGGCGGGGGCAGCGGACTTCCGGCCAGCACGCGACGGCCCCTGCTCCAGGCGGTCCAGATCAAGGATCTCGCGCAGCGACTTCAGGCTCGTGATCGGTCGTGCCTGCTGTCTCCAGGCATGCAGCGCGGACGTGGCAGTCTGGCCGGCGCGAAAGCTCTCGAACGCGAGCATGGATCGCCAGTCGGAGTCTTCCACGACCACCTTGCGTCCACCGCCGGCGACAAGCTCCTCGAGCAGCCTGGAGACCACGGCTCTCGCACTGGCCGGGTACGCCGTCGATCGGACGACGACCGCCGTGAGCTCACCCGCGCGCGTCTTCAGCTCCTCGACCTGTCTGCCCAGCCCGCCCCCCTGCGCGGCCTTGTTGCAGACGCCCACCAGCATCCGCTCCACGCTGTCATCCCGACCATGGATCTCAACATGCACGTACCGCCCGTCGGTCCTGGCCGAGATTTTCAGGCCCGGTGCAAGCTCTTCCGCGCAGCAGCCGATGGCGCCTCCGAGAATTCCGGCCAGCTCGGATTCTTCCGATGGCACCACCGGAGGGACCGTCGCGCGATGCTCGTTCCATGCCTGCTCGATGGAGAACGGTGGTTCCGGCGGCCTGTCCGGCTCGTTATCAAAAGGGTAAGCAACCAGTCTCCCATCGGCGACGCAGCGGTCGCGAAAGAGCTGGCACTCGCCGAGCACGTCGCGCGTCCTCCGTCCGGCGAGCCGCCGCAGCAGGTCGGCCGGCAAGGGATACGTGGGATCAGCCGGGTCCCACGGTACATTCGCCGATCGAAACAGGAACTGCAACCGCTCGGCGATGATCTGGACGATCTCATCCGGCTCGCGCGACTCCTTCAGATGAATCGGCCCGCGATTTCCCTGGATGCGATCCTGGGTGGGTCTGGCAAGGTATTCTCGGAGTTTCACGTAATAGTCTTGCAGACAGGAGATGACCACGATGGCGGAGGGCAGCCGGCTGACGATGTCGCAGAGCGTGGCCAGGGAGCGCCGGAACCGTGCCGGCGCGTTTTCCATGTCGAACATATCTTCAAGCTGATCGACGCAGAGAATCAGCGGCACGCCCTCGAGCACCCAGATCAGCTCGCCCAGCCGCTGGATGATCCAGTGGGGCGCGTCGGGGTACGTGGCGGGGATGAGCCCGCCCAGGAGCTGCCGGTCATGAGCCGTGAAGTCCTCGCAGCGCAGGTACTTGAGGACCCGGGCCTTGATTCGCGGGTCGTCGTACTGCAAGTAGAGCAGGGCCTGCACCAGGAACACGTTGATCGAGTTGAAGCGGTCGTCGAGGATGACGCGGTCCGCCAGCTCGCCCACGATGTGGTCGAGCGTTCGCTGGTCCAGTTCCTCCTCCCTGAGCTTCTCCAGCAGACTGCTTGCCGGCTCGCTGGCGGCCAGCGAGCGGGCGAGCGCCGAGGAGAGCCGCATCAGGCCCGAGATCGCCGACTCGTGCTCAAAATAGGGCTTGTCCAGCGATTCGACGAGGTTATTCAGGACGTAGCGGCCATACTGGTCGGTGAGCGCGGTCATCTGCATGTAACCGCAATAACCGCGGTGAGACGAGTGCACCTGGTTGCGGAAGGCGCGCATCAGGTGCGTCTTACCACTTCCAGAGTCTCCCAGCAGCAGCAGGATCCGGCCGGTCGGCAGCGCGCCCGCGGCACACACGCGATCGACGGTTTGCCGGAAGGCCTCGCGCACGCTGCGATGGATCGAGGGCACGTCGAAGGGATCGGCCCGCCAGATGTCACTGCCGTAAGCCACCGCGTGGAAGAGTCCCGGATGCGCTTCCGAGCAGAATGCCGCCACGCGGGGGTCGTCATGAGGACCGCTGCCCACGGCGGCCGGCGGGTCGAGCGAGGCCGAGGTCTCAGGCGTCATGGGAGGTCAGTGCCTTTCGGATCCGAGGCGGATGAAGTGGAAGGTGGCGTTGTCGTAGGTGACCTCGGAGCGACGCACGTCCTCCGGGTCCATGGCCTGTACCAGGTCGGCCCGGCTCAGGTCCAGAAGGCGGGCATTATTCGCCTCGGCGAGCCGCTGCTTGAAGCCAGCCAGATCAGTGCCGCGGAACTCGTCGTGGCTCTGAAGCGTGTTCCACACGTGAATGATGAAGACCTTGTCGTCGCCGAAGCGCCCGGTCGGACACTTCTCGGCCGCGGCCCTGGTGCTGCGGGCGAACGCCGCCAGGTCCATGGCGCGTGCGGCATGCGACGGTTCCGTGCGCGGCGTCGAGGGCGTGGCGGAGTCCTGCGCAGCAGGGCCATCAGCCGACCCATCGATCCACCCGCGAAGCACGGCCTCACGCCATTCCCTGTCGTCATCGCGGCGGGCACCCAGATGCCTGGAAACCAGCCGGTCCAGCACTTTTTTCGGGTCGGCGGGCCGCCGCTCGCCCAGCTCCCGGCCAAAGAGTGCCCCCTGTACGGTATCCAGGGTGATCTTCTCCTTCGGGCCCATCCCCAGGAGAGTTCGGGTCAGCTCGGTCTTGACGATCTTCAGGTCGGGGTAATCACCCAGCGGCAGGCCGAACTTCTGCCGCAACAGGACCGCCTTCAGCCCCGTGCCCTTGGCAAAAGCCGGGCCAGGCGCGGACAGCCCCAGCGCCCGCGCCACCAGCAGCGATTTCTTCAGGACGGACCAGGTTGGCTTGGGCTTGGCGGGAAGCGCGCTGACGTTCAGGGCCGCCAGTGCCTCTCGCCTGCCGTCCTCGGTCAGGAGCACGCCCGGAGCGGCTCGCTTCGTCTTGCCCGGTCGCTGTATGACGAGACCCAGGGAGGACAGCCTGATCAAGGTGCGGTCCAGGACCTGGGTCAAAACGTTGCCGGACCAGCGATGTTCCAGCAAGGGTGCGAGGTCCTTCCTGATGCCGGACACGGTGTCACCCTTCTCGCCGGTTGCCAGCAGCCGCGTCAGAACCAGCAAGTCGATCGGGCGCAGGTCCAGTTCTTCGGTCATCGATCGTTCCCCTTCATCGGAGTGCCTCGTGCCTGCGGAACGCGACCGCCGCACGGATTGTCTCGAGAACCTCTTCCAGCCGGCCCACGACGTCCTCGGCGAGCACGCGAACCACCACGTATCCACGCTGCTGAAGTTCCAGGTCCTTGCGGCGATCGCGACGGTAGGAGCCGGCATCCTGGAAGTGGTAGTAGCCGTCAATTTCCAGCGCCAGCATCAAGGAGGGCGCGGCGAGATCGATTTCCATGGACCGGTGGGGACCGAAGTGAAAATCAAGTGTCGCATTGAGCTGGAAGACGCCAGCCGTCTCGGGCAGCGATTCCAGCCGCTCGAAGAGCAATCGTTCGGCCGCGCTGCGTGCGCGGTCCGCCGCTTCCGCATCGGCAGGATCCGCGGCAGAGCGATCCTCCGCCAGGCGAAAGGGGTGCTCCAGCCCGACCTCGGGAAAGCTCGGCTCCGTGGCTCCCGGAGACCAGACGATGCGCGGCAGTGCCGACTCCTGGAGCTGAGCCTTGATTCGAGATGGCGGAGCATGCTCGAGGTAGGCGCTCCAGGCGGCCGGTTCGAGCAGCAGCGCGAGCGCCAGGGCCGGCTGTGCCGTGGCCAGATTCAGAGACCAACGAGCGAGGCTGCAAAGCGCGCGGCCCGATTCCGGGGCGTTCCCACGTTCCCGCCAGACCATCGCCAGCAACGGCTGCCGTTGCGCCTGGGATCAACGCCCCCAGCGCGATGAGCAGTCGCGCCCACGGTTGCGGCAAGGCTCCCGGACCGGAGTCCAGCTCCGCCGCCAGCTCGTTCCGGGATAGAGCCCCGGACATTGGCCTCTCATGAGACAGCAGCCAGCGGCACGCGGCTTCCACCCCGGTGCGGGACGTCGCGGGCAAGGTCCGCTCCAGGAACATGGCCCGCTCCACGCCACTCCTGCCGCGGAGGGAGCCATCGAGTTCGCGAGACGAGCAGCCCAGTTGTCTGGACAGCCAGGCTGTCGCTTCGCCGACGAGGTCGAACTCGGCGACAAATCGATCAATCCAGGCCCAGAGCATGGCGTCGAAATCGAGAGCATCGGCCTCGATGCAATCCATGCCTCGATTCGTACGCGAGGCCCAGTCCCGCAGCCCGGGGACCGTCTCTTCCAGCCGGCCGGCCAGCACCGAGACCGTTGGTACACCGGCACACCGGCGCTGCTGGTGCCGCAGCAGCCATCGTTCGAGGATCGAGTCCGGGGATTGATACGACGGCTCACCCATCTTGCTGTTCCGGCCGGGGCTGCTCTCGTTCTCCCTCCTCAGCGGGCCACGCGCGGCTTCAAGCCCGAGAACGCGCTGGGGAACGTGGCAGCCTCGGAACCCCTGGCATTATCCGTGCGCACTGAGCCCCTGTCCATGAGCTGCCCGTGCCGCCCCGAGTTGGCCGGTTCGATGAAAAAGGGTCAATCCTGGCGGGCGTGCGGGCGTTTTCCAGACGTCTTTCGCGTAAAGTGGTCACGCAGGTGCAGGCAGACTCTTGAGAGCCAACCTGAGTCCAGCTAGCCTGGCATCAAGCCTCGCGCGTGCACTGCACAGAGATTTCAGAGATCATTACCTGGGGAGAATGGACATGTCGTTGAAGAAAGGTGCGGCCGCCCTCGCGGTGGGTCTCCTGGTCTGCCTCGCCCTCTCGGGATTGCACAATCCCGCAGAGGCCCGCCAGGAAATGAAGAAGGCTCACGCCAAGGGTGCGACGGTCACCAAGGCCGTGGCAATCCTTCTGGCCACCAAGGGGAACAAGGTTGAAGGGCGCGTGACCTTCACCAGGACCGACAGCGGAATGCAAGTCAAGGGCGAGCTTTCCGGCCTGACCCCCGGCGAGCATGGGTTCCACGTGCACGAGTTCGGCGTCTGGTCGCCGGACGGCAAGGCGGCGGGCAGCCACTTCAACCCCGAGGCCCAAAAGCACGGCAAGCAGGAAGGGTCCATGCGGCACGTCGGCGATCTGGGCAACATCACGGCGAACGCGAACGGCAACGCATCGATCGACCTCGTCGATCCGCACCTCACCTTCGAGGGCCCGCACTCGATCATCGGCCGCGGCCTCGTGGTTCACGAGAAGGCCGATGACTACAGCCAGCCTGTCGGCAATGCCGGTGGGCGTGTGGCGGTGGGAGTCATTGGCATCGCCCAGCCCTGAGCGGATTCCTTCGCATCGATTTCGACTGGCTTCGAGCCGGCAGCGCAAGCCGCGGCCGTGTCAAGCAGGCACGGCCGTCGCCAACCTCCGGCTCATTTTTCCGGCCAGCGGCTTCCCTGGCGAAGCCACACGATGATCCGGTCGCCGACCGCGAACAGGCCCATTCCCATCACTCCCAGGGCCATCGCGCCGGCCACCAGGAGCAGGACCATGGCGAAGAGCGCCAGGGCGCCGACGATCAGCGGGCCGACCGTCGGATTGAGGACCAGCCCTGCCGTGATTGGTAACCCGACAATCCCCACCGCCCAGCCGCTCATGCGCCTGCGCCGGCTAACCCGCCTGTCACCGTCACCGTCACCGCCCTCGACGCCTTGCGCGTTCCGGTCCGTGGGCTTCTGGGTTCCACCCCGGGGCGCGGAGAACTCGGGATCGTGCCAGGGCTCGGGAAAGCGGCGATCCGGTGGCTGGTCCATGGTCGTGGTTGCTCAGTGCGAGCGGAATCAATCGAGCAGGAACCGGGGCGGATCCGCGTCCTCGTGCCGGATCTCATCGACCGGCTCCTTCTTGCCCCAGCCGGCGTAAAGCCGGTTCGGTGCATTGAAGACGAGGCCGGAAACATCGCCCACGTTGCGATAGGCGTGCACCACACCCGGCGGAATCCAGACCGCGGAGGGGTTGGATGCACCCACGGTCGTCACCGAGCGATGGCCACGGGTCTTGCTGTCGGGCCGGGCATCCCAGAGATAGAGCCGGAAGTCCGACGGCCCGATGAACGCGAAGCCGTCGGTCTGGTCCACATGCTCGTGAGGCCCGCGCGCCACGCCCGGGAGCGTCGACGACACGTACATCATGGTGGCCCAGCGTTCCTGCTCCAGCTCATCGTTGCGGAAGATCTCCACCAGCCAGCCGCGCTTGTCGTTGAAGAACTTGAGGGAACGGAACACCACCCCCTCGATCTGCCCGTCCACGTATTTCAGGTCTTCCTGGAGTTCAGCCACCACTTCCTCCCTCGGCACAAGCTCACTGCGGGATCGCCCCCAGACCGCTTGCGGAAGCATCCCCACCCCACCCCACCCATCCGGCGACAGAGCCGGGCGGCACGACTTTCTTCGCGATACGAGCATCCTAAGCGAACCGGGGGACGGCGGTAAACTCTATGTTTCGTGGGATCACCCGGCTGCCGGTCCGCCCCCAGCCGAATCCTTTGCAGTGAATTGACATCGACCAAATGTGTGCCTAAACTAGGTCAGATTTGCCAAAAGGTTGCGCAATGAGTCTTCCGGTTCAGGGAGCGTCCTGCGTGGTGGAGAAGGCCTGGAGTGGTCGATTCAGCTCCGAAACGGACCTTCGCGTGGTCCAGTTTACAGAGTCTATCTCCTTTGATCGTCGTCTCTTCAGGCATGATATCGAGGGCTCCGCGGCACACGCGCGGATGCTCATGCGCGTGGGACTGATCTCCTCGGACGAGTGCTGTCAAATTGTGCGGGCTCTGTCAGAAATCCAGGCCGAGATCGAGGCAGGCACGTTCGTCTTCTCGGTGGACCGTGAAGATGTGCACATGCACATCGAAGCGGCTTTGATCGACAAACTTGGCGACGTGGGCCGCAAGCTGCACACGGCGCGGAGCCGCAACGATCAGGTCGCCACCGATCTGAGGCTCTGGATCCGGGACGCGATCGATCGGATGGAAAACCGGCTGATCGAGCTCCAGCGGGCATTCCTGGCCGCGGCCCGGCGGCATGCGGAGCTGATCATTCCCGGCTACACCCACATGCAGCGCGCCCAGCCCGTACTGGCCGCCCATTATTTCCTGGCCTACGTGGAGAAGCTCCAGCGCGATCGCGGCCGCCTGGCTGACTGCCGCAAGCGGTTGAATGTTCTTCCTTTAGGCGCTGCGGCCCTGGCCGGAACCAGCCTTCCGATCGACCGCGGGCTGGTGGCTGCGGAGCTGGGCTTCGATGCGGTCGGGGCCAATAGCCTGGACCTGGTGAGCGATCGCGACTTTGCCATCGAGGCCGTCTTTGCACTGACCCTCACCGCGGGGCACCTTTCGGGCTGGGCCGAGGAATGGATCCTCTGGAGCACCCAGGAGTTCGGGTTCCTCGCGCTGCCCGATCACATCTGCACCGGCAGCAGCATCATGCCCCAGAAGAAGAATCCGGACGTGCTGGAGCTGATCCGGGGACGGGCCGCACGCGTCGTCGGCGCTCTCACGACCCTCCTGGTCCTGATCAAGGGGCTGCCGCTGGCCTACAACCGCGACCTTCAAGAAGACAAGGAGCCGGTCTTCGACGCCTTCGATACCGTCGAGTCCTGCGTGGCTCTGGCGGCCGTGGTGGTGGCGGGTGCTCGGCTTCATTCCGAGCGCATCGCCGAGCGCCTTGACGAGGGCTTCCTGGACGCGACGGCCTTGATGGAATTCCTGATCGCGAAAGGCGTTCCGCAGCGTTCCGCGCACGCCATCATCGGCCGGCTGGTGGGCCAGTGCGAGCGCCTCGGCTTGAAGCGGCTGGCCGACCTGAGCGATGCGGACCTGCAAGCGGCCCATCCGGTTCTGGGCCCGGATGCCCGCGGTAGTCTGGGCGTTGCCAGCGCGGTGCGTGCCCTCCGGTCGCACGGATCGACGGCACCCGAGCAGGTTGCGATTCAGCTTCAGCACTGGCGGGAGGTGCTGGGAGAGTGACGGCTCACGCCCAGGGCGAGATCCTGCCGGGAATACCGGCGCTCGACGCATAATAGACCATCCTACCCCGAGATCCCATGGAACCGTTTCACTACCGCGACCGGCAGCTTTACTGCGAAGACGTCCCCGTGGCCGAGCTGGCGGACCGGTTCGGTACGCCCCTCTACGTGTACAGCCAGAGAGCGATCCTGGAAACGCTGGACTCGCTGCGGGCGGCGTTCGCGGCCGTTGATCCGCTGGTCTGCTACTCGGTGAAGGCGAACTCGAACCTGGGCATCCTGCGGCTCATGGCCGACCACGGAAGCGGCTTCGACGTTGTTTCCGGTGGCGAGCTGCACCGCGTGAAGCTGGCCGATGGCGACCCCGGCCGGACCGTCTTCGCCGGCGTGGGCAAGACCGACGACGAGATTGCCGCCGGGCTGGAGGCGGGCGTGCTCATGTTCAACGTCGAGAGCGAGGCCGAGCTCGACGCCGTCGCCCGCGTCGCGGCCGCGCAGAACCGTGTCGCGCACGTCGCCTTGCGGGTCAACCCGGACGTGGATCCGCGCACGCACCGGTACATCTCAACGGGGAAAAAAGAGTCCAAGTTCGGCATGGACATCGAGCGTTCATTGCGGGTCGCCGAGTCCGCCATGGCACTGCGCAACGTCCGCATGATTGGCATCCACATGCACATCGGCTCCCAGATCACCACCGCCGAGCCCTACGCCGGCGCAGTGGCCAAGGGGGTCGAGCTGATTGGCCGTCTGCGCAAACTGGGGCATCCGATCGCGTGGTACAACATGGGCGGTGGATTCGGGATTTCCTACAGGGGCCACGAGGCCCGGCCCGTTGCCGAGTTCGCCCGGGCGATTGTGCCGGGTGTGCAGGCGACCGGCTGCCGCCTGGCCATCGAGCCGGGGCGAGTCATCGTCGGCAATGCGGGCATCCTGGTCAGCCGTGTGTTATATACCAAGCAGTCTGGAGACAAGCGGTTCCTGATCCAGGACGCCGCCATGAACGATCTGATCCGGCCGGCGCTGTACGAGTCGTTCCATCGAATCTGGCCGGTGCTCGCCGCGCCCGGCCTGCCTGCCCCTCCTGAGGACTACGAGGCCGCCATGGACGGCACCGAACCCTGGGACGTCGTGGGACCGGTCTGCGAGAGCGGCGACTTTCTGGCCAAGGACAGGGCGCTGCCCCCGCTGGCACGCGGCGACCTGATCGCCACCTTTTCCGCCGGGGCCTATGGCATGGTGATGGCTTCCAATTACAACACGCGCCCCCGCGCTGCCGAGGTGCTCGTCACCGCCGGCGCGCTGCGGCTGGTGCGCCGTCGCGAGACCTACGAGGACCTCGTCAGCCAGGAACTCGGGCTCTGAGCCCCGCACAACCCCACTTCCCGGCAGAGTGGATGCCGGCGGATCTACCAGGACGAACCAGCCTCCCCAACGTGATCGGAAGTGTTCCATGTGGCGACGCCTCCTGTACGATCCCGACCGTCGCACCGCGGCGCTGGCAAGCCGGTACGTCCAGCACCGCAGCCTGACCGGCGCGGCGCTGTGCGTGGCTCTTCCGCTGACGGCGCTCTGCCTTGATCTCATCCTGGTCAGTCCGCTGCATGCCCAGGCGCCGGGCCGGAATCCTTCGCGCAGGAGCCGCGCACGCCGGCGGAGCTCTGGAGCGCGATCGATTACCTGGTGCGGACCGGACAGAGCCGCAAGGCCGTCCCCTACCTCGAGGCGTTCATCAAGAGCCCGGTGGACGACGCGACCCTGGTCGAGCTGCGCGACCGCTACGGCGCCGGCTCATTCTTGAGGTTGGCCGATGAGCCGGAGACTCGCCGGTACGTGCAACCTCTGGTGGAGCGATTGATGACGGCCGCCCGGCGCGACGCGACCCAGCCCGAGCGGATCTCCCGATGGGCGACCGAGCTGACCGGTACGGAGGAAGAGCAATCGTACGCCGTCGACCGGCTGCGTGAGGCCGGGCCCTTCGCCGTGCCGCTACTGATCCAGGCGCTTCAGAACCCGGCCCTCACGGCCCAGCAGCGAAGCCTCATGGCACGCAACCTGGGCCGGCTTGACCAGTCCGCCGTTCCCCCGCTCCTGGCCGTTCTGGACAGTCCCGATGCGACCCTGGCGGCCGACGCGGCCACGGCAGTGGGCGCGATTGGCGATCCCCGTGCCGTCCCGTTCCTGACCTATTTCGCGGCTGCGACTCGAGCCCCCGCCCCGGTGCGCGGCGCGGCCCGGTCCGCGGTGGCCAGCCTGACCGGGCGGCCGTTCGCGGACCAGCCGCGAAGCCCGGCGCAGGTGCTGCTGGACGCCGCCTGGAGCTACCACCGTCATCAAATCGAGTTCCCTGGCGATTCCCTGGCCGTGTGGGTCTGGGATCCGGATCGCAAGGTACCGGCGCCCTGGCCCATGAATCGGGCCGAGGCCGAACGGTATCTTGCGCTGCGGCTGGCACAGCAGGCCGTCCTGCTGGAGCCCCAGAAGCTGGACGCACGCACCTGTCTGACGAGCTTGAAACTCCAGGAGGCCATCGCCCGCGTCGGCCTCGGTGGCCTGGGAACTCAGGACAACGGTGCACTGGCCGCGGCCATTGCGGCCGGCCCCTCCGTCCTCACGGAGGTCTTGCGCAAGGCCATCGGCGACGGCAAGGACGGGCTGGCGGCCGCGTCGGCCACCGCCCTGGGCCGTGTCACGCGCCCGGAACAGCTCTCCGGCAGTGCCGGGCCCCACCCGCTGGTCGAGGCGCTCTCGGCGCCTGGAGCCCACGCCAAGTTCGCCGCCGCCAGGGCACTCGTGGAGCTGGCACCCCGGCGGCCCTTCCCCGGCTCCAGCCACGTCGTTCCCACACTGGCCCGGTTTGCCATCGCGCAGCGCCCGCCCAAGGCCGTGATCATCGACCCCAACCCGACCCGCGGCGGACAGCTTGCCGGCGCGTTCATGGGGCTGGGCTATGAGCCGATCCTCGAACTCAAAGCCGTCAAGGGTTTTCAGGCCGCAGCCGAGTCGGCTGATGTCGAGGTGGTCGCGATGAGCCCTGTCCAGGCACACGGCGGCTGGGACCTGATCGATATCCTGACCAACTTAAAGCACGATTCCCGAACCAGGGCTTTGCCGGTGTACATCTACGGCCCGCTCAGCAACGAGCGCGACCGCGCCAGGCTGGCCGTCCACTTTCCGGGGGTGAAGTTCGTGGTGCAGCCGGCGGACTCTGCCATCCTCGAGAGCCAGATCGGCGGCCGGCCGGCGCGGCTCAGCCCGCAGGACCGCGCGGTGTACGCCCTGGGAGCATCCGCACTGCTGGCACGGATCGCCGCGCAACCCGCCAGCCCGTTCGCGGCCGATCTGAATGCCGTCGAGCCCGAGCTGACCGTTGCCTTGAACCAGCCGGATACCAGTCTGGCGGCGGCACTGGCGCTCGGGGATGTGCCCCATCCGGACGCCCAGCGCAGCCTGGCCGCCGTGGTGCTCGACCCGTCGCAGCCGGCCGAGCTGCGCCGCGGGACGGTCTCGCAGCTCGCCCACAGCATCCGGCGCTTCGGTGCGCGGTGACGGCCAACCAGGAGGCCCGCCTCGCCTCGGAATACCAGTCGGAAGAGGATCCCCAGCTCCGGGCCGCGCTGGGGACGATCATCACCGCACTGCAATCACAGAGTCAGCAATCATCGATCCGTCGAGCCGCGCCGGCGTTCCGGCCCGCAGCCCCGACCCCGGCTTCAGCAAACCCCGCGCCGGCAGCGAATCCACAACCTTGAGCCTGTTCGATGTCAGGGGGTGGCTGGCGATGCCGGGCGCCTCGCTGACTCTCGCGGCCGCCTCTGAGTTTTCGTGAAAGTTCAGCGTCCATGGCCATCGACACCAGAATGAGCTTCTCCGCACACACTGTGGCGCTGGCTGCCGGCGACCATCCCTCGCCGATTCCAAGCCTGCCGGGCGTCCTCGGTGAAAGCACGGCCATGCGCGAGGTGTTCCGGACCACGCGCCAGGTGGCCCCCTCACGGGCCTGCGTCCTCATCGTGGGCGAGACCGGAACCGGCAAGGAGCTGATCGCCCGGGCCATCCACGACCTGAGCCCGCGGTCCACAGGGCCTTACATTCGCGTGAACTGCGGTGCCCTCACAGAAAGCCTGCTGGAAAGCGAGCTCTTCGGGCACGTCAAGGGTTCGTTCACCGGGGCCGTCGACAACCGGACCGGCCGGTTCGAGGCCGCGCACACCGGCTCAATCTTCCTCGACGAGATCAACAGCACCTCGCCCAAGCTTCAGGTGAAGCTGCTGCGCGTGCTCCAGGAGGGCGAGTTCGAGCGGGTCGGCGACAACAATACCAAGAAGGTTGATACGCGCATCGTCGCCGCGACCAACCGCGATCTGCTCGACGAGATCGGCGCTGGCCGGTTCCGCGAGGATCTCTACTACCGCCTCAATGTGGTGCCGATCTACCTGCCTCCGCTGCGTGATCGCCGTGAGGATGTCGAGCCGCTGGTGGTCTTCTTCCTGAAGCGCTATGGCGAGCAGAACAGGCGCGAGATGCGCAAGGTCCATCCTGAAGCGATGCGCCGGCTGCGTGAGCACGACTGGCCAGGAAATGTCCGGGAGCTGCAAAATTATGTCGAACGGGCGGTCATCCTGGGGACCGGTCCCGAGCTTGTGGTCGAACATCTGCCGCCCCAGCTCCGGGGCGAGCCTGCCCCTCGGCCGATCCGGCATCGCGGCAGCAGCAGCACGGATTTCGGCAGCCTGACGGTCGAGCTCGTTCGCCAGGGGGTCCGTGACGCCGGGCCGTCCGCCAACGACCTGCACGACCGCATCGTCGGCCAGGTCGAGCGCGAATTGATTCAGCAGGTGCTCCAGATCTGCGACCGCGTTCAGATCAAGGCCGCCGCCCGGCTGGGCATCAACCGCAACACGCTGCACAAGAAGCTGTCGGAGTATCGCATCGACGAGCCGGCTCCCGGCTCGGGCACGGCCGGGCCCTATCGTAACGGCGATGGCGGACCTCTCGACGAGGACAGCAACGGTAACAGTCCCATTGATCCGGATTCGAGTTCCGACGAGGAGTGATCGAGCAGCTCATGAGCCAGCCACCAGCCAGCGTCCCGCAGCCTGAAGCATCATCCAAGAAAAGCGCATCGTCACGAACAGGGTTCGAACGAAGTTCTGGCCTTCGACCGGTTGTATGCGGGAGACTGCCTGGAACTGTTCCCGCGGGTTGCGTCGGGTTCGATCGACCTCGTTTTCGCCGATCCGCCCTTCAACATCGGCTATGATTACGATATCTACGACGACCGCCGCGAGGCCGAGGCCTACCTCGAGTGGACCCGTTTATGGGGCCGCGAGGTCGTTCGTACGCTCAAGCCCAACGGCACGTTCTGGCTGGCGATCGGCGACGAGTACGCCGCCGAGCTGAAGGTCCTCTTCCATCGCGAGCTGGGGCTTTCGCTGCGAAGCTGGGTGATCTGGTACTATACGTTTGGGGTCCACTGCACCAGGAAGTTCAGCCGCAGTCACGCCCACCTGTTCTACTTCGTGAAGGACCCCAAACGTTTTACTTTCAACGACCAGCAGGTGCGCGTCCCCTCGGCGCGGCAGCTCGTCTACTTCGACGCGCGGGCCAACCCGGAAGGCCGGCTGCCCGACGACACCTGGATCCTCAGGCCGCAGGACGTTCCCAGCGGCTTTGCAGCGGAGAGCGACACCTGGTACTTCCCCCGCGTCTGCGGCACCTTCAAGGAGCGCGCGGGCTGGCACGGCTGCCAGATGCCCGAGCAGCTCCTGGGCCGCATCATCCGCGGCTGCTCGAACCCGGGTGAGACCGTGCTCGACCCCTTCGGCGGCAGCGGCACGACGCTGACCGTCGCCAGGAAGCTGGACCGCCGGTTCCTCGGTTTCGAGCTTTCCCCTGATTACGCCGCGGCCATTGAAGCACGCCTGGCGGCCGCGAAGGTGGGCCAGTCGCTCGAAGGCGGCGTCGAGCCGATGGCCGGCGGTAAGGGGCGAAGGCAACCCAAGAAGGGTCCGGTCTGACATTCGATAAACGAGTGTCAAACAGGTGAGGAGTCGGAAAGCGAGTCGATCTGCGGCCGAGTCACCTCGAAATAACACCCGTTCCTGAGTTCGTACACGTCTGTGAACTCTCGCCCGATCGCCTTTGAGCACCAGCCAAACAAGGTGCGCAACGACCGGCAGGTTGACGGACTCGAGAGCACGTGGATCACGTTAAGCTGTTCGAGAATCGACCGTCCGTGTTTGATCTCGTCGAATCCGAGAATGATCTTCTTGAGATCGTTCTTGGGATGGCGGATCGTTTCAACATCTCCGACGTGGTCCACCAGCTCCGTCCCCAGGACACGATTGATCGCGGCAGCATCGGCGAAGTAGTAAGCTTCCAGCATATTGACGAGGAAGTGGACCGAGGCCCGATCTTTCCATCCCATGGGATCCAGGATCGTGTCGAGCGCCAGGCGGTATCTCCGGAAGACTTCCGCGGCTTTCTCCCTGTGGTCGTGCTCCAGATCGTCGACGATGATGAGGTAATCAAACCCGCCGGAAAGATACCGCCGTGCGGACAAAGCAATTTCCTCGTCCCTGTCGGCGATCCGTTGACCGGTGCCGACCATCCTCTCCTTTTTTCTTGCTGACGTGATAGGGCGGAGCTGGGGAATTCGCCTGGCAACTCGGAAGGCGCAGTGCCCTTCAGCTTCGAGCGACCGAAAGAGCTTCGGCAGGAACTCCTCCTCCCCCTTGCCTGTGACCAGAAGCGATACCCGATAAAAGGACCAGGTTGAGGAATGCGTCATCTTTCGCCTGGCGCTGGGGGAACAACAATTTTGCTTTGTGCGCCGATCACTTCGCTCATATAGAGGGAGCCGGGAGCGTACTCCTGCAAGAGATCCTTGATTTCTTCAATATCGCTCAGGCGGGTGATTCGGGTTCTTCCGTCTGCTTGTTCGACGGTCAGTATCTGGTCTGGGTCAAACTGACTCATCAATACGGGTGAGTGGGTCGCCACGAGAACCTGTTTTCCCCACTCCTCTGTCGCCTGTTTGATTGCCTTGGCGAGGACCGCGATTGCCCAGGGGTGGAGCGACGTCTCAGGCTCATCTATCAACATCAATGAATAACGATCTCGGCCTTCCGAGAACAGCGCCGTCAGCAGGATAAGCAACTGAAGATGCCCATCGGAGATTCCCGAGGCGAGTATCGGCTTTTGGCGCCCACGTTCCAGAAAGCTTGCATAGAGCGTATTGGGACTTGATGGCTCGATGACCAAGCCGTCGAAGCCAGGGAAAGCTTCGGCCATGTACCCCAAGATCGTGGCGTATCGATCGTCGAGCTGTCGGCGGCCTTCGAGGTTGCGCAGGACCGACCAGAGGTTCTCACCCCGTCCTCTGACCCAGGTTTCGAACCCAGTGGTTGAACCGTGCTTCTTGAGACCCCACAAATTGAAGGACCGCGAATGGTAGGAATGGACGAAATGAAGAATTCGATCCAGCTCGATCGCTTCCTCGCACTCGGGCTCGAAGTCAAGATAACGGCCCAGCGAGATTTTTTCGGGCTCGCGGAGGTCAAATGTCGCTACCTGATCGAAGCGGATGTGGAAAAACTCTGCCTTTGACGTACCTGCCCGGCGCTCCAGCAAGACCCTGTCACGGTCAAGAGAGAAGAGCCGCTCACCCGCGAACGGCTCGATCCGGCCAGCGGACATGCTGAGCTGCAACTCGTATTCGATCTGGTCGGTCGCGAGTTTCAGTCGGATCGGATCGCCCTCGTCGGCCCCATCGAAGAGGAGGCCGATACCGTGATCGCGATTGGTTGAGGCCAGCTCCACGCTCCGGATCGCACAATCGCGCACGAACCAGATCATGTCCAGGAGAGTCGACTTTCCTGCGCCATTGGGCCCGAACAAGACATTCACGGGCTCAAGGGGCAGCGAAACATCAGCCAGCGAGCGATAGTTTGTGATCTGTAGGTTTTTCAGACGAGTTGGCATGATCGAAGGCTGCCTTGAGAATCACAGTCCCGTCGGGCTCTTTGCTCTTTGATGATACATGACATGGAACGGCTGATGAAGGAGAGAATGAGCGGAGTCGAAGTACCGTCTGCATCAAGGCAGCCCTGATTCGACGCCTGGAGCCGGACAGACGACCTCAGGATCTTGCGCATTACCGGCCGGGTCGCCAGGGCGGACTGTACCGATAAACTCGAGGACCATGCGCCGGTAGCGATCCGGGGCCGATGAAAACAGGTTGTTATGGCCAGCGCTTGAAAAGAGACACAAACGCCCGTGCCCGGCGACACGTTCCAATAGTGCTCTCGCCTCGGCCGGCCGTGCCAGCAGGTCGTTCGCTCCGGCGATGATCAACACGGGAACGTCGGCTGGTATGCCGCCAATGGCCAGGAGCGGTGAGATCGCCTCGAAGTGCGGCAGGACGAGCGGGGCAGCCAGCCGCAGACCGGCGTAGCCAAGCTCCGCCAGAACAGGCGGCAGGTACGCATGCGTCCGGTTCCAGACGGCGGTCTTGAGGTCCCGGTAGGGACTCTCCAGAACATAGCCTTGAACTCTGCGGCCCAGCTCCGGCGCTGCGAAGACCGCCGCCGACGAACCGAGCGACACTCCCATCACCACGATCGGCCGGCCCGGATGCCGTGCTTCGAGGAATGAGACGGCAGCCACCACGTCGTGACGCGCACTGTACCCCATGTCATTAAGGTCGCCCGTGGAGTCGCCATGCGCCCGCAATGAGATCATGAGCACCGGTGAGCCGGCCGCGGCCAGGAACTCCGCGCGCTGGAGCAGGTTCGCGCGGTTGCCCTTGTTGCCGTGCAACAGCAGAACCTGCGGTGCGTGCCCATTGTCCTTGCCGTCGACGAACCAGGCCCCGACCTCCTGGTGGTCGCAGGTTCGGAGTCGGTGGTCCTCGATGGTTCCCCAGGCCACACGCGGGGCCGGTTGAGCGAACGGCGGCCGCGCCCTGTGAGTGAGCCGGAACGCGAGAGCAAACGAGACCAGGAACCAGACCAGCACGACGATCCCGATCGTGCAAAGCCAGCGCAGCTTCCGCCCTGACCATCGGAACCAGCGCCCACCATCGCTCATCAATGAATCCCCCGTATGTTCGGATGCGTCCAGCATGGTCGACATCGGGGTCATCGTCAACTTCAATCGCGGCCGGCGCGGTCATCCTCCTCGAGCCAGATCTTGCGAATTTCATCCACCCGCCGTGCAACGCTTCGAACACTGCAACCAAGCTGGCCGGCGATCTCCTCGCTTGTGAAGCCGTCAAGTCTCAGGCGGGCGACCTGACGTAGCCTTGGATCAGGAAGCCTCGTGACCAGGATGCGGTACTCTTCGACCATCATGGCGGCATATTCGGGCGTTCGCTCGGAGGACGATGCAGCCTCCAATCGTCGCGGCTTGCCGGGTGCGCGGGCCAGAGGCAGAGTCAGCGGGCCGATCCGCAGTCCGCCACCCCGCTTCTTCTGCCGTTCACGCTGGACCTGGTCGAGGACTTTGCGCCGGGTGATCACCACGAGCAATCGCCAGAGATCCTCACTGTCATCAAGCTCAGGATAACGGTCGCGGGCCACGCCCCGAAGGAAGCTATCCAGAGCATCCAGTGCAGCGTCCTCCTCGTCAGCGACGGCTCGCGGCCCTCCTCGAAGCGAGAGGCGGGCCACCTGCACCAGCGGCTTGAAGTAACGCTTCCACAACCTGGGCGCGGCTTCGGGATCGCCCGCCCTGAGTGATGCGAGCCAGTGCGCAAGGTTGCGACTGTCGTCGAGCTTGACCATTGCGAGGTTCTCCGCCAGTCCATCAAGGGGCAGGCCCCGGGCCGGTATTCCATTTTTTCCAGCCAGCCACGTTCACCCCGTCTCTTCCATTCATCAACGAAGACACGCTCGTACCGAACCCGGCCGGACGAAAAGCAAGATTCCTGGCATGCATTTTCGGCCATCGCGGATCAAACGGGTAGAGGCCTACGAGACGGCCATGAAGGCAGGTCATGCGTGGCATTTCAGCCGGAAGCCGTCCCGGCAACCGCCTCAGCGCGGCGCGCCGCACCGTTGGCGATCACGTCAAGGCTATCGCACCAAAGGGGCATGCAAGGCGCACCCGCGGCGCCGGCGACAGGTTCGTCGTATGCGCTGCATCCACATAGAAACCGCGTGAACGTACCTTCAACGTTTGCTGAAGATGAAATCTCATGACACGGCTTACACAGGCGGCGTGCTTGAAGTCCCGACGATCACGGAAGCGTCGTCCCCGCCTTGAATGGATGGAGCCGCGCACCTTGCTCTCAACGCTGACCGTGACCACCACGGATGATTCCGGAGCCGGCACGCTCCGCCAGGCGATCCTCGACGCCAAGGCGGGCGATACCATCGCGTTCAACATCCCGGGATCGGGCATACACGAGATCGCCCCGGTGTATCAACTGCCAACGATCACCGTGCCTTTGACAATCGACGGCTATACCCAACCAGGATCACATGCCAATACCCTCACAGATGGCGACAACGCCACCCCGCTCATCGAGCTGAGCAGTGCCAAGAGTGAACAGGACCCGTCACGCGGCCTCTTGCTCGCGTCGCAAGGCATCGCAGTGCGCGGCCTGATCTTCAACTTTAGCCAATCGGTGCTGGGCGCCAACGGCCTGGGAGTCGATATCGAGGAACCGGGAGGCGACACGATCAGCGGCGATTTCTTCGGTTTCAACCCGGCTGATGGCACTGGTGTCAACGGCTACATGTATGCGATCTCAGCGAGTTCGTCGAACAATACCATCGGCGGCGTCGCCCCGGCCGATCGCAACATGATCGCGGGTGGCCGGGGTACCTATGGAATCGAGATCGAAGGGTACACCCAGAATGGGAATACATATCCGGATATGAACAATCTTGTAGAGGGGAACCTCATCGGTACGGACCTCACGGGGACAAAAGTCCTCGGGCAGTTCAGCGACGGCATCCTCATTTACCACTCCATGGGAAATACGATCGGCGGCACGGTTTCAGGAGCGGCCAACGTGATCGCGGGCGGCAGCTGGGGAATCGCCGTCAATGGGTCCGAGTACACCGGGGCGTTCCCTGATCCGACCTCGGGAAACCTCATCGAGGGGAATTTCATCGGCACCAATAAAGCCGGGATCGACGGTCTGGGCAACGGTGACGGTGGAGTCTCCTTCTTTGACGCCAGCAACAACACATTGGGAGGCACAGCCGCGGGCGCTGCCAACACCATTGCCTTCAGCGGCGTGGACATCAAGGGGCTTGGCTATGGCGTGCAGATCGATCAATCCACAGGTGACGCGGTCGTGTCAAACCGGATCTTCAACTGCGGGCTGCTGGCCATCAAGCTGGGCAACCAGGAATATCCACTGCATGATCCAAACGACGGGCTCGACGCGGATACGGGCGCTGATAATCTCCAGAATTTCCCCGTACTGACGAGTGTCCAGAGCACCGAGGCCGGGACCACGATCGTCGGCAAGATCAACACCAACCCGAACACCAAGGGGATCAACATCCAGTTCTTCTCGAGCCCGAATGCACCTTCTTCCGGCGCGGGAGACGGGACGGTACTACTCGGCTCGACGTCGGTCGATACCGGGGCCGATGGGAATGCCAGCTTCACCGTCACGTTCCCTGTCACTGTACCCGCGGGCCAGTATGTCTCGGCCACGGCCATTGACCCGAATGGCAACACCTCGGAGTTCTCCCAGTTCTTTCAGGCAACAGGTAAGACGCAACTGTCCTCTGCCGATCTCTCGGTCACCGGCTCGGCACCGGCCGGCCCGCTGACCCTAGGGGACTCGTTTGACTACATGCTGAAGCTCGAGAACCTGGGCCCGGACACGGCTTCCGGTGTGACCCTGACGGACACCTTGCCCGCCGGTGTGACGTTCGTCTCCGCCGATCCCGCACCGACCGCGCAGCAAGGACGGATCTTGACCTTCGCACTGGGCTCCCTGGCCGGTAAGGCGACCAGGACAATCCAGATCCAGGTGAAGTCGGCGCTGGCAGGCACGCTGACGAACTCGGTCGTCATCACGGGTGACCCCAGCGGCGCACCCGATCCCGATCCGGAAAACAACAACGCCAGTCAGACCACGATTGTCCAACCTGCACCGCAACCACAGCCCAACCCCGATCTTGCCGTCACGCTGTCCGCGCCTCCGGGCCCGGTACTTGATGGTCAACAGTTTGTCTACACCATCACCGTCGCCAATCATGGCCCCGGTTCCGCCACCGGCGTGACACTTCAGAACTGGCTGCCGGCCGCAGCGCAGCTCATCTCAGCGTCCGCCAGCCAGGGTTCATGGACACCGTCGCCCGGCACGGTTTCGGCGGCGTTGGGCAAGCTGTCCCCTGGCGCGAGTGCCACGGTGACGATCACCATCTCCGTCTCCGCCTCGTCCGGCAGCTTGTTCGATTTGGTCCATGTGAACCCCGCTGAGACCGATGCCAACCCGGACGACAACAGCGCCAGCTTGAGCACTCCGGTCGTGAGCCGTCCTGTCCCACTTCCCGGCCCAACGCCCGACGGTCCACACCTGCTCCAGATCGAACGCTTCGGCTACCATCGCCAGCCAACAACCTTGGTCCTGACTTTTGACGCGGCACTCGACCCGACGACCGCCAGCAATCCCGCGAATTACCGTCTGACCGGCCCGGCGCCCGGTTCTCGCGCCATCCCGCTCTCCTGGGCACGTTACGACTCCACCTCGTATTCCGTCACGCTACGACCCCGCCGGTTGCTCGATTTCCACAACTGGTTCACATATCAGATCATCCTCCGCGGGTCGTCCAAGGGTGGAGTGGCTGATCCTGCCGGACGACTGCTCGACGGCAACTTTGACGGCACGCCCGGCGGTGACCTGCGCGTCAAGTTCCACGGCTACGGCCAGGTCTTCCCGGATCCCGGTGCGCCGGCACACGCAAAGTCGCTCAGGGCGTCAATGCTCATTGCCCTGTCGCGCCGTCCAGGACGGTGAGGGCCCGCGCAGGTCCCCGGCGATGCTCAGCGGGTCAATACACCCCCTCGTCGCTTCGCCGACCTTGATGCTAACCTGGACTGAGCCGCCCATCGCTCCAAAACCTGCGGCCAGTCCCGAACTGGCAAGGGAGACGCCTCATGCCGCAACCCGACTCACGCATGGCAACCGTCCGACCCGTGGAAGAGCATGAGGCCACTGGCAAGGTCGCCGCGATCTACGCCGACATCAAGGCGACCAAGAAGATCAACTTCGTCCCGCGCTTCTGGCAGGTGCTCGCCACCAATCCGATGCAGCTCGAGCTGGTGTGGACGAACCTCAAGACGCTCATGCATCCCGAAGCGGTCGGCCACACCGCGCGGCTCGACCCGAAGACGCGCGAGATCATCGCGCTGGCCGTCTCGGCCACCAACGCCTGCCCTTACTGCATCAACTCGCACACCGCGGCCCTGCGCAAGCTGGGCGTCGACCCGGAAACGCTCGGCGAGATCCTCGCCATCGTCGGCCTCTTCAACATGACCAATGCGCTCGCCAGCGGCTACCAGGTCGAGCCCGATGTGCGGCCGCCCGTCGAATAATCTTCACGCGTTCAAACGCTCGTACCCTTGCCGCTATCCAGCTTCGCCGTCAGTTCCTCGACCTTCGCCGAGAGCCGCGCGACCTCGTCCTTGCTGGCCAGGTTCAAGGTCGAGACGGCCTTCTGCACGGCGGAGTTGATGCGCGTCTCGAACTCCTTGCGGGCCGTCTCGGACTGCTGCATCAGGTGATCGACAAATTCCTTGCCCTCGATCTCGGAGAGCTTGGCCTGCGAGGCGAAGTCCTTGCCCAGCTCTTCCACCTTGTCCTTCGTCATGACGGCCAGACCGACGCCGGTGAGCAATGTCTTCTTGATCAGATCGAACATGGCAGTCTCCTGAAGGATGAGAATCCGCGATGACTCCAAGCCGATTATACCTCGCATTACCGTTTACGATTTGCTGCCGGGCCAAGGCCAGACATGGGGTACGAAAGACCCAACACAAGCACCCAGGCAGGGACATCCCTCTGAAACAGACTGAAAGGCGGCATCCGATCGGGCTCAGAGTCCGCGAGGCATCCGCCTCGCCCCGTGTACCACTGCCACGATGTCCACCTGGTGGTCAAGCAGCCGATAGACGATCCGATACGGGTCCACGAACAACTCCCGGAGCGTCTCGTTCTCGTACTCGGGGATGACAGGTCCAAGCCGGGGCTGCGAGGTCAGGAGTTCGCTCCGATCGAAGATCCGCTCGACCATCACGCGGGCGTACTGCTCCGAATGCCGGGCGATGTATGCCTCCGCGGCTTGCAGGTCGGCCAGCGCGGCCTCGGTCCAGCGGACATTCATGACCGGTCAATTCCGAATCGGCGCCGGGCCTCTTCGAGCGACACCGTGCGCCCTTCGCGAGAATCCTTGAGCCCCGCCTCGACCGCCTGACGGAAGTAGATCTCATACTGGAGGTCTTCCCAGGTCGCGTCCTCTGGCAGACGCTCCACCAAGCGGCGGGCTTCGTCCTTGATCGTCGTCTCAGGCATTGGTTTCCCTTCCGGTCACAATAGGTTTGTGCGTTTTCCGTTATGGTTCACCGGTTACAGCGCTGGTGAGTCTAAGTCTAGCCCTAAGCTCTTGCGGGCATCTGGACGCTCTCAATGAATCTGGCCAATGACGGGGATCATGGTAAGGTCGTCTCGACCGTGATCGGGAGCCGCTTGCTTTCGGTCAGGCGAGCAGGATTCGCCGGAGGAGGCTCTGGGAGATGTCCGCTTCGCAACCTCACTCCAGAGGGATTGGTAACATCGCGATGGGCTGATCAGATCAGCAGCCGCGAGCTTAGGCCAGCCAGAACCGCTTTCCATGACCAATGCGCTCGCCAGCGGCTACCAGGTCGAGCCCGATGTGCGGCCGCCCGTCGAATAATCTTCACGCGTTCAAACGCTCGTTGCCTTGCCGCTATCCAGCTTCGCCGTCAGTTCCTCGACCTTCGCCGAGAGCCGCGCGACCTCGTCCTTGCTGGCCAGGTTCAAGGTCGAGACGGCTTTCTGCACGGCGGAGTTGATGCGCGTCTCGAACTCCTTGCGGGCCGTCTCGGACTGCTGCATCAGGTGATCGACAAATTCCTTGCCCTCGATCTCGGAGAGCTTGGCCTGCGAGGCGAAGTCCTTGCCCAGCTCTTCTACCTTGTCCCTGGTCATGACGGCCAGACCGACGCCGGTGAGCAATGTCTTCTTGATCAGATCGAACATGGCAGTCTCCTGAAGGCGGCACGGGGCTTCTTGACATCCAATTATAACCACGGTCAAGGCTTCGTGTTCACCTCGACCGTGACGGCCTTGCGCAGGACACCCGCAAGCGGGCCGCTGTTGAATTCGGTGGAAAACTGGACGGGACCGGCGGGCTGAGATTGGGGCACTCGAACCGAGGCCGCGCAGAAGGTGCCTCAGGCAAAGCCCGAGTGCGCAGTACCGAGCGTTTGGCCGTCGGTCGTGGCCAGCGTGGTGAGCGCACCGGCGTATTCCTGGGCCGAGGCCGACGTGGGCGTGCCGCGATAGGCCACGTTGATCAGGAGGCCATCGCCCGTGTAGAGCGCCGGCTGGACGGAAACATCCTCGCCCGGCTTCACCGCCTTCACCTTGTCGGCCACGGTGAGCGCCATCTCCAGCGTGCCGATCGGGTCGATCGACCGCTGCTGGTCCTTGCCGACGGTGTACCACTTGAGGTCGCCTCGCGCGCCGTTGTCGGAGAAGATGAACGACCAGCTCAGGCCTCCCTGGGGATCATCAAACGTCACCGTGACCGTGCTCAGCCGGTACTCGCCCACGGGCACGGTCGCCGGCTCGTTGCCGGAGAGGCCAAACGCCGACCCGTCGCGGCCGACGAGTGTCGCGTGCAGCTCAGCGGCCTTGGCCTTCCCCGTCCCCAGAGCAAGCTGGACGCTCCCCGTGCCGACGAGCGGCTCGAAGCGCCAGTCGCGTGCCGAGCGTGTCGGACCGCAGCACGTACCGCTTCCCTTCCAGGTTGAGGATGGTCGTGTACAGGAACTGCTCGGACGCGGCGTCCCACTGGCCGTCGTGATTGAGGTCAATCCAGAGCCGGTCCTGGCCATCGGTCAGAAGGCCGTTGCCGTCGCCATCCATGCGCCGGACCGAGCGAGGCTGGCCCTCCATGAGGACTGTCCCCGCGAGATACCCGGCCGACGCATAGCCGAGAGTCCGCCCGGTGGCGCCCAGGCGAAGAATCAGGGCGCGGCGGGTCAGCTTCGTCACCTCGCCCTCGACCATGGCCACGTCGAGCGGCATGCGCCAGACCCGTTCACGGCTCGTGCCGTTCTTCGTTCCAGCGACGCAGTCGCGGTCATCGATCTTGCGGTCGCGATTGGCATCGACGAACAGGTCGACGTCGCCGGGCCCCATCTCGTCGAGCACGACCGTCACGCGCACCGAGCCCGGGCTACCGTAGCGGAGCTGCCCGTAGCGCCGAGTCGTGCCGCGATAGGCGACCTTCTCGCTCACATCCTCCGGCTTGTCGCGGCTGAGGACCATGGCACGGAACGGCGGATGCTCGAACGGATCGCCAGCCCCCGGCAGCACGAATTGCCAGGCTTCCGCGGCAGGCTGGGGTTTGTGATCGCCCGGCGGAAGACCCGCCAGGGTGAGGGCGAGACATGTCAGAGGCAGAGCGATCATGATTGGCAACCTCCCTCGTATTCAGCGCAATTCCTGGTCCGGCGTCCAGACCAGGAGGAACTGTTGATAGACCTGCCGCCAGCGGTCGTCACCGCGCAGCGACAGCAGCCGGGCACAATCGATGCGGATGTCGTTCTCGCCCGGAGTGAACCCATTCAGCCCCGGGCCCGGGCTCTCCGGCAGACTTTCGATCATCTCCACGGCCCTGAGCGGATCAACCAGGGCCAGGGCACAGAGGGTGACGCGAGTTCGCAGTTCGATTCCGTGGGCCGACAACCAGAGCTTGCCCAGACGATCGAGGTCCGGCTGTATGACCAGAGCGGCCAGCTTCCGGTCGTAGCGCGCCACCATCATCGCCAGCCGCGCGTTCTGGTTGGGGATGTACGAGCCCTCGCTCCACGCGCCCGGCAGGGGCCGCAGCGCGATGGCCCGCGACAGATATTCGGGCAAGCGGCTGGCGTCGACCTGCTCGACGATGGGCAGTAAACCACCGGCCACACCCGCGATCGTGCAGAACTGGCTGACCCTGCCGCGTGCTCTCTGCCGCTCGAGCTCGGTGTACGCCTCATCGAGCAGGCGAAGCGCCGTCGTTTTCTCAGCCTGGGCAATCGCCCCGGCCATGAGACCGAGGGCGAATGCCTTCTCTTCGATCTCCGCGTTGCCGATCAGTCCGGTGAGGCTCCTGGCGCGGGGCAAGTCTCTGGCGGCCATCCGCCGGCAGATCCCGAGGACCAGGCCATCGAGGGAACGGATCGATTCCCCTGAGGATGCGACCCTCCGCAGCAGCCGTTCCGCCTCCGCGGGCGATCGATCGGCAAGGTGAAAGGCGATCTTATCCAGCTGTCTATCGAATACTATTGGGTCGCGTGGATTCGATTCGCGCTCAACGTTGCGTCGCAGCGTCTCGAATTCCGCCAGCGCGGCAGGCGCGTCGATCCGGGCCATCGGAACAAGAATCTGGCTTGCGATGTAATAGCTCCGTTGCCCCCCGGTGTAGAGCGATTCAAACTTTTGCCGCTGGTCCTTGAGCCACTGGCGGGCACGCTGCGTCTCGCCGAGATCGACGAGCAGGTCACTGATGGTCTGCGTCGAGAAGACCTGGCTTCGTGGACTGGCTAACCTGAGATTCACGATCGCCTGGTCGAGATACTGCCGGGCTCGGGCTGGGTCGCGCTTCAGCAGTTCCCGCGCGCTACTGGCGTAAACAAAAACCTTCTGCGCTGGGCTTTTGATGCTCTCGATGACCGTGGCGGCCTCGTCGGCGTCGTCGCGTAGCAGGGCGCCGGCGATGCTCGCTCGAACCTCGTCGGGAGCGTCCGGATCGGCGAACTTGACCGAATCCAGATGCTCCAGGGCCCATGCGGGATCGATTTCCGCGAGACTGCTCATGATCCTGCGCCGGTCGTCCTCGGTCCCCTCCTTGAGGATCCGCCTGGCCAGCGGCGAAACGAGCCGGCGGATCAGCGCGAGTTCCTGCTCGGCGGTCATGGCCGGAGGGAGGGTGCTGTACGCGCGCGCGGCCGGCTCATCGCTGCGCGTCAGGACGGGTCGGTCGGGCGCCTGGCTGTCTGCAACGAGATGGGGCTCGATTCGGTAGCCCGGTTTCGAGACCGTCACGATCGCCGGTCCTGAGCGCACGCCAGGAAGCTCGAACCGGCCCTGCACGTTCGTGGTCGCCTCCGTCGGCATCGGTCCATCACCCGCTTGCCGCACCAGGGCACCGGCCACGGGCTGGCCCTGGCGGTCGACCACCTGGCCGGAGATCGAACCGACCCGGCGGAGGATCACAGATGGGATCTCTTGCTTCTCATCGGCCACGAGGACCGTGAGTGACCGATCGCCAAGCCGTCCCGGCGCCTGGACCTCGGCGAAGAACTCGTCGGGGAGGTGAACCTTTCTGAGTGTCTGGTAGCGGCCATCCGATCCGCTCCGGACAATCGCGCGTCCGTCCCCGGACAGGATCGGTTCCAGCTCGGTCACACCGCCGTCCTTGCCGCGGCCCACGCGCCAGACTCGCACCGCTGCGCCGGCGATTGGCTGGCCTGCGGTGTCGAGCACCCGGCCGCCGAGCTGCGCGGCAGCCTTGGGCGTGATGCTCAGCGTGACGGGCTTCGTGAGCGCGGCGGAGGCCTGCGCCGTGGTCGTCCCGGACGTGCACAAATCACCCCGCCAGGCGCGGTAGGTCAACTCGGCCGCGGGATCGACCCCGTGGAGGACGAACCGGCCCTGGGCATCGGCGCGAGCCATTGCGAGCTGGGTTCGGCCCGTGCCGTGCCGCCAGGTTCCTTCCACCGTGGCACCCGCGACGGCGCGCCCCATGTCATCCACGACGCGGCCGGGCACGTCGACTCCGCGCGGCCGCTCGAGAGGCGGGATCACGAGCTCATCGGTTCCCGGCGGCGGCATGCGCTGATAGGTGTCCTTGATCACCGTGGGAAAGAAGAATGGGATCGGCTCGCGAATCGTCCAGCCGTAAGGCTGAAAATTCTCGCGAGCGATGAAGCCCTCATACTTGCCGCCGGAATCGGTCACCGCGAAACAGTCGCCGCCGAACATCCCGTCCAGTTGCACCAGAGCGCCGGTTATGGGACGATTCGTCCCCTGTTCCTGGACCGATCCCGCGATCCGGACGGACGGGAGGAGCGGGATGGTGAGCTCGGTCGTCGTCCCGTCCGCCACGACGATCCCGCGATGGGGCTCGGTGCAGAGCCTGGCACCCGCTCTGGGGTCCAGCACGACTTCCAGCGTGAGCATCCCCGCGGCGATGGCCGGGATCTCGAACCGGCCGGAGGCATCGGCCGCCGCCTGGGCCCAGCCGCTTCGGCCCGTGCCCGCGAATCCCCCCACGAGCGTTGTGGCCTTGATGCTCACCCCGCGGATTGGCTCGTTTCCCTGTGCCACCAGGCGTCCCGCCAGTCTTCCCACCGGCGTAAGCCGGAGGTCCGCCGCCGGATCGCCATCGATCCGCAGGCGCTGGGTGCCAAGACCAGGCGCCGTGACCGCGACCTCCCGCAACAGGCCGCGCGGCACCGACGCCAGCACCACGCGGCCCTGGCTGTCGGTCGTGCCGCCGAGCGGACCGCCCAGAAGAACATCGAGCGGCACGTCATCGAGATCGCGCGGCTCGACGATCGCCCCGGCGACCGGCGTTCCGGCAGGGGCCAGCACCCGCAGCGCCGTTCCCTCGCCGGCCTGAAGCGGCAAGTCAACCGGCGCAGGATCCTGTCCCAGCGGCCCTGGCAGCCGATGGATCGCGAGCGGTGTCCCCGGCTGATGGGCCAGGAGGACCAGGGGATTCTGCCAGCGGCGGGCGATGAAGCTGGCCGGAACCTCGAGCGCGAACCGGCCTGAAGCGTCGGTTCGCGTTTCCACTCGAATCCTCGGCAGACCCACGCCGGGCCCGGCGTAAGGCGCCACGCGAAGCTCGTCGCCAAACCAGCGGAACGCCTCGGCGGGCAAGCCGTCGATCAGCCAGACCGTGACACCGGCCGCCGGTTTGCCGGCGGAATCGAGGACGATGCCCGAGACAGGCACCGGCCGGGGATCGGCCGAGGGTGCAAGCTGGGCCGAAAGCGTGATTGAGAAAAGCAGCGCGAGAGCAGCCATGATCGCGGTCTCCTTGAGCCTCCTTCTCAGAGATAGCGTTGTCCCGGAGTCCAGAGGTTCAGATAACTGTCGTAAACCTGCTGCCAGCGCGCCTTGCCGTGCGCGGCGAGCAACACGGCGAGCTGTATTCGGGCAAGGTTCTTGGGCGTGTTCTCGTCGAGGCCAGGCGCCGGATCGTCGGGGAGGCTTTCCGCCAGCTCGACAGCCCGGCGCGGGTCGATCAGGGCCAGCGCCGCGAGCACCCGGAACGAGGTGAAGTCGGAGCCGGCCGGACCGCGGACCATCGCGAGCTGCTTGACCTGGGGCTCGAGCAGATGCAACGCCAGCTCACGGTCATAACGGGCAATCATCATCGCGATCTGGGCGATCTCCTCAGCGTGTTCAGCCACACTACTGCCGTCGAGCCAGGGCTCGCGCAGCGCAATGGCTCGGGCGGTGAACTCGGGCAAGCGATCCGGTTCGACATCCTCGACCACGGGCAAGAGCGCACCGGCGAGCTGTGCTTTTCCATGAAGCGTCGTGCCGCTCCGGGTTGGCTGCTGTTGCTCCAGCTCATGGAATGCGGCCTCTAGCAGGCCCACGGCTGCCGGCCGGTCGGACGCGGCAACCGCCTGTGCCATCAGTCCCAGGGCATAAGGTTGCATCCCGATCGTCCTGTCATCGAACATCGTCGCGGCGATGCGCCGGGCGCGGCAGGTCGGTGGGTGCCATTCTGGAGCACACGGCGACGACGTAGTTGTTGGGCTGGCGAGGATCGAGGCCGCGGATCTTCTGGAGGATCTGCTCCGCGACCTCCGGCGCCCCGGCCGCGATCTTGTACGCCGTGGTTCCATAGCCTCTCACAAATACATACGTCAAATCGATTTTATTATTCTTGCGAATTTCCTGCTCGAAGTCATCGAGCAGCCTGAGTGCCGCGGGCGGGTCCAGCCGCGCCAGGGCCTCGGCGACGCTGATCAGGTTGAAATCCCTGGTCTTGCCCTTCCTGGTGGAGCCCGCCAGCGCTTCTGCCTCGGTGAGCAGCTTGCGCCGGCTCTTTTTCTCCCAGGTCGATGAGCTTGTCGGCGATCCGCGCTGATGGCGATCCTCTGCTCGGGCGACTTGATCGCCCGCGCGTTCAGCAGTGCCTGATCCACCAGCTCGCGGACCTTGGCCCTGTCCAGTTCGGGCTGCAGCTCCCAGATGCTCACGTAACTGATCGCGCGCGCCTCGGGCAGTGTACTCACCTCGGCCTGTGCGAGTGCTTCGTCCGGGTTCTCCTTCGCCAGGCCTTCCACGAACCGGACGCGCGCCAGATGCGAAAAGTCGGAATTCCTGAACTTGATCGTCTCGAACTTATCGAGCAGCACCAGAGCATCGACCTGCGCCGCGTTCATGACCATGCGAAACTTTTGCTGGTCCGATCCGTGGTCCAGCACGCGCCGGACGTACGGCTCGATGAGCCGCCGGGCCAAGGTCTTCTCTTGATCAGCCGGCAAGGCAGAGTCCAGGGTCCTGTACTTTCGGATCGGCGGTTCGTCGCCGCGCAGAAGTGTGAGCTTGACCGGCGTGCTGTCCGCACCGATGGCCTGGAAGCCGGATCGGTACCCTTCCCTGGAGGCGAACACGAACGCCGGGCCCTCCATCACGCCGCCAAGCTGGAACCGCCCGCTCTCATCGGTGGTGGTCTCCGTGCGCAGCGGTCCATCGCCCGACTGAAGCACTCGCACACCACCGAGCGGCCTGCCCGTTCGATCGGCGACCTGGCCGGTCACCGTCCGCAGGCCCGGCAGCGTGATGTCTGGAACTGCCTGATCACCGCCGGCAAGCCGGATGGCCGCAGTTCGCGCCGGGAGGTGCCCGGAAGCCGTCACCTCGACGACATAGTCGTCGCCCAGCGGCAAGGGACGCGTGCTCCGAAACCGGCCGTTGGCGTCCGTGCGGAAGACGATTGCGCCGTCCTCTCCGGCCGCCGGCTCTCTCAGAAACGTGCGTCCTTCGATGGGGATCTGCCGCCAGATCCGCACCGCGGTGCGCTCGATGGGCTGGCCCGCTCGATCGACGACCCGGCCGCGAATGCCTCCCCATGGAGCTTCGTGGAGCGTGAGCGAAAGCGCGCCTGTCGCCAGGTTCCCCGCGCGCACGATCGTGGTCCGTCCCGACGTGGCAGCACCCTTGCGGGCCTCGATCTTCAGGTCGAGCCGTGGATCAACGCCGCGCAGCAGGAACCGTCCCTGCGGATCCGCGCGAGTCAGGTTCTCCTGGCCGTACACCACTTCAACGTCGGCGTCGCCCACGGGCTTACCAGACTCGTCGACCACAACGCCCGCGAGATCGAGGCCGCGTGTGAGTTCGATGGGAGGCAACTCCAGCTCGGCACGGTCACGCGCGGGCATTGACTGGGGCGTCTCGCGTGCCCCCCTGGGCTCAAAGAATGGCCGCGGAACCTGGATCGCCCAGCCGAACGGCTGGCCCACCCCGCGGACCACGTGCGCCGAGTAGTTCCCGGCGGCGTCCGAGATGGCAAACGTGTCTCCGCCCATCTCCCCGTTCATCACCAGCTTGACCCCGGCGACCGGCTTCTTCGTCTCCTTGTCGCGCACCACGCCCCGGACCAGTACCGTGGCGCGCAAGGGGATCGCGACCTCGACGCTCGAACCCGCGCGGAGAACCAGTCCACGCGGCGGCTCACCGCGCAGGGGTGTGCCGTGTTCGCGATCAAAGAGGATCTCGACCGTGAGCAATCCCGCGGCGATTGCGGGGATCTCGAAGTTCCCGGACGCGTCACACGCCGCCTCGGCCTCGCCCGAGATGCCCGAGCCGTCGAACCCGCCGACCTGCGACCGGACCCGGATCCTGACGCCTTGGATCGGCTGTGCGAAACCCTCGGGTGCCACCAGCCGGCCGGCGACCCGCCCCACCTGGGCCAGGGTGAGCGTTGTGCTCGTGTTCCCGCTCACGGCAACATGCTGAATGCCCGACGCGGGCGACTGGACCCGCAGTGCGCCGATGGCGTCGCGGGGCAAACCCGGCAGCGTGCACCGGCCCTCGGGATCGGTTGTCACCTCGAGCTGGCGGGCGAGAGCCTCCGGCAGCGGAATCTCACGCACTTCCGCGGGCCGCACGCGGGCGCTGGCGATCGGCTGCCCGTCGGGACCATGGATTTCCCACTTGCTGCGCGTGGCCGTACCGAGCGGCAAGCGGTCCGGTGGATCGTCGGCCCTGAGCGCGCGCGGCAGGCGGCGTATGGTCACCGCCTCCTCGCCATGAAACGCCCACACTGCCAGGGCGATCGGGTCGGACCGGGCCGCGATCGCGGCCGATACCTCGATCCGGAATCGCCCTTGCTCATCGGTTCGCGAGCGAACCGCGACGGTGCTTTCGTCATTCCTGATAAAGGCATGCCACGAAAGGGCCCCGGCCGATCGGCGCTCGTCCTCGGATCGGACCGCGCGCGTCAGCCAGACTTCCGCATTCTGAGCCGGCCGTCCCGATGCATCAACCACCACGCCCGCGACCGGAACCGGCGCCACATCGGCCGATGCGGGAAGCTCGGCCATCGCCCAGAAGAGTAATGGCAAGATCACGTTCATGGCACTTGCTCCTTCCATGACAATATGCGGAAGACGCGGAGAAGCGGTGGCAAGCAATAAACGACAGTTGTCCAACCAAAGGTTAACTGCGACCGAGAGAGGGGTCAACGGCGTCGTCTTGTGAGCGGGCCGTATCCTTCTGCCCCCGGCATCAGGCGTCGGCCATGTCAGCACCCGCCTGCATTCTCCCGCCGTTGCCAGATCGGCCTTTATTCTCATCCGCACGACCGGAGCCAAACACGTAGAGGGTTCAGCGCAACCCACCGTCTAGCTGAGGTGCGCCGGCTCGCACCCAACCCGCGACACCTTCACGCAATCCCTCGGAGCGACGACGCACCGAGTCACGGCGTGGGCAAGGCGACTGGTGCGTCGTCGCTGCGCTTGAGGCACCCTACAAATACCCCGTTCGTCAACCTCGCCGGTAGAGCAAGAGGAACGTGACTGACATCGACGGCACGGGATTGAGTGTGCCGTCTAGCGCGTACGGTGTGTCGAGCGGAGCGACGACGTACCGATTCGCGACCCCCGGCTATCCCACTGGTGCGTCGTCGCTGCGCTTGAGGCACCCTACAAATAGCCCATGTTTGGGGTGGGTCGCCCTAAGTCCTTGCGGCGCAAGGGGCGATTTTTCAGATTGTCACTACATCACGGTTTTTTCGTCTTCCGGTGGTGCTGGCGGCCTGAGCTCGGTTAAGCCCAGCGCCTTCAGGACCCGCCGCGCATCGGGGCAGCCTCCACTGACTCCTTGCCGTTCGGGCTGATCGTCGAGACGGAGGGTCACCACCCGGAGCGTGGAGAGAGCTTGCATCGCCCTCTCTGGAGAGAAATCTATCCCAGCGTGCTCAAGTCGGCGGTGCAATAGCCGCTGGACCAGTAATGCCAGTGCAGCTACGAAAATATGTGCTTTTACTCGTTCCTCAATCTGATGATAAATCGGCCGCATGGCCAGCACGTCCTTGAGCTGGCGAAACCCGCGCTCGACATCGCTCAGGTCCTTGTAGATCGCCACGACCTCAAGCACGCTGAGCGCTGCTTCACTCGTGGCGATCACATACTTGCCTTCGATTCCCTGCTCATTGGTCAGACCCTTCGTGTTCTCAAAGTAGCGGAAAATCCCCTTGTCGAGGTCCCACGAATAGTAACGATAGCCATGGTTTCGTTGCAGGAGGCGCTCGGCTGCGGCGCCAATCTTCTCGGGCTGTTTCAACTTCCCTGCCGCCACACGCCCCTGCAACTTCTTCGAGCGATTGATGTGTCCGCTCCATGGCCTTCTGACGCATGGCTTGCTCGTATTCGCGG
Source organism: uncultured Planctomycetaceae bacterium (assembly GCA_963833985.1). Classification (GTDB taxonomy): domain Bacteria; phylum Planctomycetota; class Planctomycetia; order Isosphaerales; family Isosphaeraceae; genus Aquisphaera. Next base: position 745,490 of record CAWIAD010000002.1, on the reverse strand, counting down.
CGCTCGTCGGAATCGACGATGATTATCCGCAAACCTTCAACTCCTGACGGCACCTCTTGCGCCCGAGTGCGCGGTGGATTGGTCTTTTCCCGGGCGGTGATCCCTACCGGGCAAGAAATCCACTTGGCATCGTCGAGGGCAGCCAGCCACTTGGTCAACTTTGCGTTCCGCCTTCGCTTCACGCCCACAAGATAGCCATGCTTGTCGCCAGTGATCGCTTCCAGATTGTCATTGGTGATCATGCCTCGATCGCCGACAAAAACGAGGCGGCTGAAACCAAATCGCTGGTGCAGATCACGAATGGCTTTCTGCACGGTCTGGTGGTCGACTTCGTTGCCGGCCCAAACGTGATGAGCGATCGGCCAGCCGCCCACCATCACCACTCCGACGATCACCTGGACGTTGTGCGGCTTGCCGTCCCGACTGTAGCCATGCTTGGCGAAGTTGGCCGGTCCAGCTCCCTCGAAGTAGGTGCTCGTGATGTCATAGAGCACCAGGTCCGGCTTGATACTGAACAGGTCGCGAAGGCGGTGATAAAGAGCCACCTCGATCCGTTCCTTGGCGTCCACGAGTTGATCGAGGGTCCGGTACCAGGACTCCAGTTGGCGAAAGTCGACGCGAACCCGCTTGTGCTGGTGCCAGCGAGGAACAAAACGGCGGCCTTGGCGATCACAGACGAAGTCGGTCTCCAGCCACCCCGCCAAGCCGTGTTCGCTGGCGGGGTGAATCAGGCGATTGGCAATGAGCACGAAGGCCCGGTCAGTAAACGGCACGCCTTTGGCTTTGCCGAGTGATTCGTCGAGGATGGTCCAGAGCCCGAGTTGGTCGAACAAGGCCCGGACGGCGAGGACCGGCCCCCAGGTGGAAGCGTCCAGGATGTCGAGATCCTCGTCCCCAGCGGACTCCGACTCGACATCTTGACCGAGCAAGCGTTTTAGCTTGGGAAACAATTCCGCAAGCAGGTCCTTGCGTCCCAGATCGGCCACGGTGCGTTGCTTGACCTTACCGTTGTCGCGATAGGCTTCGACGACGCGGACGTACTCGTTCAGCGCACCGCTGGACGACCGGACTTTTATGGTTCTCAGGTACATGTCGTGAAGTATCACGACGGAACGCGCCGATTTCAAGGCGAAATCAAGGTAAATTCCGAAGTAATCGCGTCGATATTGTCACTACACTTTTCGGAAAAAAACGGGTATGCCGCTCGCCAACCCCTGGAAAATAGAGGAATTATGCGTGGCAGCAGTCGCGCGGAAGGCGATCTCACCCCAAACATGGGATAGCACGTTCCTCAACATCGCCAGAGAGAAAGTGGGACGTGACTGATATCGACCGTCCCGGGAGTTCATGCCTGACATTCGCGGGCGGGAGGGGATGGCCTCATCTCCGGAATGGTCATGGCTCGCGTTTCCGGCTCTCCACGTCCTCGCGGAACGCGGCCAGGTTCTTGAGGATGCCGGGTAGCTCGTCGAGTGCGAACTCGGCGCGGAGGGCACCCTCGACGAGGGCAGCCTTGTTCATGCCATAGACCACGGAGGTAGCTTCGTCCTGGCCGAGCGTGAAGCCGCCGGAGGTGAGGATGGTCTTGCACCCGTCGACGCCGTCGCGGCCCATGCCGGTCATGATGATGCCGATGGTCGCCGACTGGTACACGCGCGCGGCGGACTGGAAGAGTACGTCCACTGACGGCCTGTGGCCGCTGACCGGAGCGTCGTCGGAGAGGCTCACTCGCGGGCGGGAGATCGTGCCGGCCACCATCATGTGTCGGCCGCCGGGAGCGATCAGCACCTGGTTGGGGACGATCGGGTCGGCCTCGGCCGCTTCCTTGATCGAGAGCGAACAGGAGCGGCCGAGCCGGGCAGCGAACACGCCGGTGAACTGAGCGATCATATGCTGCACGACCAGGATGGGAGGCAGCGGTGCGGTCAGGAGCGGCAAGATCATGCTCAGCGCCTGGGGGCCTCCCGTGGAGATGCCGATCACCAGGCAGGTCCGCGACAGGGCGGCCGGCACCGTTGGAGAGGAGGCCGGAGGCGCGGGTGCAGGCGTGCCCACGCCCGCAACGGGCGAGTCCGCGTGTTTGCCGCGTGGCGCCGGGGTGCGCATGGGCGCGGCCCTGGCGGATCGCGTCGGCGTGGGGCCTTGCGGTGCGGAAGACGTGCGCCGTGCGCGCCGTACCCGGCTCTGGGCCGCGGTGAGGATCTTGGCGACCAGTAGCTCGGAGCTGGCGCGCATCTCGGCAAGCTGGTTGCGTTCCGGCTTGGGCATGAAATCGACCGCGCCCAGCTCCAGCGCCTGGAGCGTGACATCAGCGCCCTCCTGCGTGAGCGCGCTGACCATGATGACGGGCGCCTCGTGCGCGGCGAGCAGGAGCGGCAGAGCCTCGAGCCCTGAGACCTCGGGCATCTCGACGTCGAGCGTGATCACGTCAGGCTTGAGCCGCACCGCCTGGAGCACCGCCTCGCGGCCGTCGCGCGCCGTGCCCACGACCTCGATCTCCCGCGCTGCACCAGCAGATCGCACAGCAGACGGCGCATCAGGGCTGAATCGTCAACCACGAGTACGCGGATGCGCCCTGGGCTCTGTTTCTCCTCGGCAGTTCGTTCCGTTATCGGCAATGCACCCTCGTGGCGATCAACCGTAGGGTGGGTCAGCGAGCGCAACCCACCGTAGTCGGCTCATGTTCCTGCTTCCCCGGTCGTCCCGAGCTTGTGCAGCAGGTTCAGCACCCGCTCGCGCTCGAACGGCTTGACGATGAAATCGAAGGCACCTTCGCGGATCGAGTCCATCAGTGCCTGTTTCTGATCGAGGGCCGTGACCACGACCACCTGGGCCGCCGGATCCAGCGTGCGGATCTGCCGGAGCGCCTCGAGCCCGCCCATCACGGGCATGACCAGATCCATGGTGACAAGGTCCGGCCGGAGCTGATCGTAGAGCGCGACGGCCTGCTCGCCATTGGACGCCTCGCCGGCGACGGACCAGCCAGCCTCGGCCGCCACGCCGCAGATGAGCTTGCGCATGAACAGCGCGTCGTCCACTACAAGAAGTCGCTTCATGAGTGTGGCCTGCTTCCCGGGACCGGCCCTCGCGAATTGCCGCAGCAGCGGCGCCCGCGAATGCGTTCAGATTTCATAGTCGGCTCCTCCCGGGATCCTGATTGCGACGATGCCCGAAGCGGTGTCGAGGGTCAAGTGCCGACCGCTGGAGCCGCCCAGATCGCGTGCCAGGATCGGAATCCGGAATGCGCCAGGACTCGCTCCGCGGCCTCCTGGTTCATCTGGCCAACATTGAGCACGGAATTGCCGCCCGTGCTGGAGCCGTCCCCCGTGGCGAACATCCTGGCTCCGCCGGCCAGCTTCGCTACCAGCCGGCCGGCCGGCTTGACCGCGAGCTTCCGCTCGATCTCGGCAATCATGGCCGGAATGGCGGTGTCTGCGAACTTGCCCGGATGCTCCAGCGCGCCCCGCGAGTCAGGCAGCACGATGTGCGCGATGGCACCCAGGCGGGCGACCCGATCGAACAGGATCACTCCCACGCAGGAACCCAGAAGCGTGCGAATCTTCACCGGCGCGACGGCGACCGCCCACTGACCGATTGCCACCGAGACCACCGGCAAGGGGGTTGATGAGCCAGACGAATCCCGTGTGGAAGCCACGCTACCCACCTCGCGATCAATGAGTTTCCAGCTCGCCCAGAGCGCCAGCCAGCGCGTGCAGCGACGCACGATCGGGAACCAGCAGGAGCGACCAGTTCAAGGTCAACTGCTTCTCCTGGGCGGCCGAGGTGAACGAGGTATGCACCAGCAATACTTCGTCTAGCTCGAGTGCCTGCTCCATGAGCGTGAACTCCAGCAAGCTGCCAGCGAACTCCTGCAAGAAGATCGGAGGCGTGGGAACGAGCTCGTCACTGCCGGTTCGCCCGCTGGAGATCCGCGAGGGCAGGTGTGCCGCAAGGGCATTGAGGTACGCGCAGCCCACAATGTTAGTTGTCTCCTGCGCGGCGGACCGCTCGAGCTCACCCCACGACTGCGCAGTGCCCAGCGGTTGCTGCATCAGCATATCGACAATTGCCAGGCCGGAGCGGTCCTCGAAGACGAGCAGGATCTGTCCGCTCAGCGGCCCGGAAAGACCCATGACGCAGGCCGCGACGAGCACCTCCGGCGGGCCGAGGATCTCGGCTGCCGCCGAGAGATCCACCTGCTCCACCTCGCTGATGGCAAGCCGCACGTCCTGACCGAGCCACTTTGAAAGAGCCAGAGAGGCACTCTCTGCCCCACGCTCGAAGATCATCCAGAGCAAACGGCACTGGGCCGGACTCAAAGCTGCCATCCGCGTTGGCCACCACGAAAAGGGACCACGAAAGAAGACGAAGGGGCCACGAAAAAGGAATAGGAGATCAGGAACTATGGGAAGAGAAGATCAGGGAACCACGAAATACACGAAATACACGAAAGAGAAAGTTGGGAAGAAAGAGATTTCGATCCGCGAGAGAGATTACAGGACAATGCGTTCATATTCCAGTAAGGGATGATGGCCGAAGTTCACGAGCAGGCCCAGGCGAAGGCCCGAGCTACGCAGGTAGTTATGGAGTTGGGCTCGGTGGTCGTGGCTCAGTTGAGAGACGGCCTTGATCTCGACGATGATCTGTTCGAAGCAGACGAAGTCGGGCTGATAGCGATGTTTGAGCGTTCGGTCCTTGTAGGTGAGCACCAGCTCGGCGCGTGCCTGCAACGGAACCTCGCGCAACTCCATCTCGATTTCCAGGCATTCCTGGTAAACGGCTTCCAGAAACCCACACCCCTTGAGCTTGTAGACCTCGAAACACGCTCCCATGATCCGATAACTCTCCTCCGCCAGCCGTATCACCTCCGCGCCCCCCGGATGTCCAACGAAGTTTCTGTTTCGTTTTACCTTTTAAAAATATTTGCTCTCATTGCTTCGCATTTTCCGTTTCTCATGCTCTTCTTTAATTTGCGTGTATTTCGTGTATTTCGTGGTTGCTTCCCCGTCTTGTTCCTTCCCTGCCTGTTTGACTCCCTTTCGTGGTAGCGTGCCTGTGTGATTCCTGACCTTTCCTTTTTTTTCGTGGTCGCCTTCCCTTACGTTCGTGGTTCCATCCGACCAGTGGCCGTGGCGATGATCGAATCGACGTCGAGGATCAGCGACACCCGCCCGTCGCCCAGGATGCTGGCGCCGGAGAGGCCGGGGATGGGGCGAAAATTCTTCTCCAGCGACTTGAGAACGACTTCTTGCATGCCGATAAGTTGATCCACGATGAGGCCGATCGTGGTCTCACCGTTCTGCACAATGACGACGCGGAACGTGTCCGGTTCCTCGCCGTTCTCCGTCCCCGCATGATTCTTCGTGCGGGCCGGGTGGGCTTTTCCGCCCCAGCGGAAGAGGTCGGCCAGTGACACGAGGGCCACGATCTTCTTGCGGATCTCGATTGTGGGCCGGCCTTGAACGCGATAGATCTGGCGTGGCCGGACCTCGACGATCTCGTCAATGTGGTCGAGCGGGATCGCGTAGATCTCCTCGAAGATCCGCACCAGCAGGCTCGACATGATGGCCAGGGTGAGCGGAAGCCGGATGGTGAAGGTGGTTCCCTGTCCGGCGACGGTACGCACGTCCACGCTGCCGCTCAGGTTCTCGATCCGGTTCTTGACGATGTCCATACCCACGCCGCGGCCCGAGACCTCGGTGATCGTCTCGGCAGTGCTGAGGCCCGGGTGCCAGATGTAAGGCACCAGCTCGCGCTCGTTGAGCTGCTGGGCAACGGATAGGGTGACCAGGTCCTTGGCCACGATCTTCTTGCGGATCCGCTCGCAGTCGATCCCGCGTCCATCATCGCTGACCGTGATGACCACGCTGTTGCCCCGGTGCGATGCCTGGAGCACAACGGTGCCTGCGCGGGGCTTGCCGCCGGCCTGCCGGATCTCGGGCGGCTCCAGTCCGTGATCCACCGAGTTGCGGACCATGTGGATCAGCGGGTCGCTGAGCTCGTCGATCATCCGCTTGTCCAGCTCGGTCTTCTCGCCGCTGATCTGGAGCGAGACCTCCTTGCCGGAAGAAATGCTGAGGTCGCGAATCACGCGCCGGAAGCGCTCGAAGAGTGGTCCGATGGGCACCATCCGGGTATCGAGCACGCCCTTTTGCAGTCCGTCGGTCACGCGGCCCAGGCTATGGATGGCCTCGGCCAACGTCTTGATCTGCTCGCGCCCGTCACGCAGCCGGCTGAGCTCGTGCTGGATCTCGCGGAAGTTGTCGCGGAGGCGGCGGACCTGGCCCGCCCAGCGGTCCACCGAGCCCTCCGCCACGCCGGCCTTCGCCGCCACCATGCCGTCGAGCCCGCGGGTGATGCTCTCCAGCCGTTCCTCGGTATCGACGGCCAGGGCCTGGGCGTTGGATCCGCGGAACAGCTCCTCAAGGCCCCTGGCGATGTTCACGAACCGCGCCTTGTTGATCACCAGCTCGCCGGCGAGGTTCATGAGCTGATCGAGCCGGTCGCTCTCAACCCGGATCGTCTCGGCCACTTTCGCCTTCCGCGGCGCGGCGCCGGCCGTTGCGGGCGCGGTGGCGGGTAGCACCGGACCCGGCGGTTCGGCGGCTCGAGCGGGCTCACTCATGGCGCTGGCCAAAGGGTCCGGCGCGTCGGTCGACGGGCCCGCTGCAATCGGTGAGCTGCCGGCCGGCTCCAGCACCGGGCCTGGCTGCGCGCGTGCGGGACTGGCATGGACTGACGCCACCGGGTTGATGCGGATGGTTGCCACGCCGTCGACGTCGGCCAGCGAGCGAAGCTCCTCCGGGTCGCACTCCGCCACCAGCCAGACGGTGAACTCGCGGAGCGACTCGACTTCGTCGAGCTGCTCGGCGGGGGGCTGCGTCCGCAGCACACGGCCGCGCGCGCCAGCCGGTTCAGCACCAGCCTGGCCTTCATGTCCGGCAGCGGCAGGTTCGGCTCGAACACGACGGTCACGCCAACGCCTTCGGGCCCCTCCGGCATCGTCTCTGATGCCGAGGCCGGCGACTCGGGCACCATGAGCTCCGGCTCGGGCGCCATGGATTTCGGTTCGGGAGCGATTTCGGCCTCGGTATCTTTCTGAGCCGGGGCGGCAGCCTTCGGGGGAAGCTGCGGTGGGGGCGCCGCGGAATCGAGCGTGGCGATGACCAGGGGCGTCAGCGCCGCCAGGTCGGCGGTCCCCTGCTCGCCGGCGCGGAGATCGCGGTGATAGTCACGCAGCTCGTCGAGGCAGCGGAACGTGAGATCGAGCACTGGCCGGTCAAGGGTGCGCTTCTTGCACCGGAACTGGTCGAACAGGCTCTCGAGATGATGCGTCAGGCGATTGACGGTCTCGAAGCCCATGACCACTGACGCACCCTTGATGCTGTGGAACATCCGGAAGGCTTCCGCCAGCGCCCTGGCGTCGGTCGCGTCCTGCTCCAGGCGCAGCAGGGCGTCGTTGAGCGCGGCGATGTGCTCGTCGGTCTCATCGAGATAGAACGGCAGAAGCTCTGAAAGGTCGAACCCGGACATGAACCGTTCCTCGCAGCGTCAGCGTCTTGACCCGATCAGCTTTGCCTCTGGTAAAGCCATGTCTTCACCTTGGTGAGCGGGTCGAGCATGGCGAAGATTCCCTCGGTGGGCCCGACGACCAGGTATCCGCCCCTGGCCAGCGCAGCCAGCACGTTCTTGACGACCGCCTGCTTGGACGCCGTATCAAAGTAGATGAGCACGTTCTTGAGGAAGATGCAGTCGAACGGCTCCTCCCTCATGGGTGTCATCAAATTATGCAGCTTCCAGGTGACCATGGAGCGGACCTCGCTCTTGACGGACCAGCGGCTCGTCTGAGGATCCTCGTCAAAGTATCGCTTGCGTTCCTCAGGACCGATGAGGTGGACGGCCCGTTCGTCATAGCTGCCGGCGCGGGCCGAGGCCAGCACCGCGCCGCTGAGGTCGGTCCCCACCACGTGAATCTTCCAGCCGGAGAATTGCGGTTTGTGCGCCATTAGCTTCAGCGTGATCGAGTAGGGTTCTTCCCCGGTGCTGCACGCCGCCGACCAGATGCGCAGATGGCGCGGGCGTTTCCGCTCGGCAGCCTGTTTCAGGATCTCCGGCAGGAACGTCTGTGCCAGCCACTGATAATGGTGCTGGTCCCGATAGAAGTAGGTCTCGTTGGTGGTGATGGCATCCAGGAAGAGCGGCATCTCGCCGTTCCCGCCCTGCGAGACCAGGAACGCGTAGTAGTCGGCGAACGTTGGGATTCCCGTGGCGCGCAGCCGGCGGCGAACCCGGTTGGCCACCAGCACTCTCTTGTTGTCGGCGATACGGATGCCGGCCACGCGGTAGATCAGCCCGCAGAACTTCTTGAACTCATCGTCGGTCAGCTCGTTGAGATGCATATAGCCCTGAAAACAAACCCACGATTTGCAGTTTGCCCCCCTGCCTCCTGCCTACTTTCGACAGGCAAGAAAGCCTGTCCTCCGCTTCATTCGACAGGCAAGAATGCCTGTCTTCCGCTTCATTCGACAGGCAAGAATGCCTGTCTTCCGCTTCATTCGACAGGCAAGAATGCCTGTCTTCCGCTTCACTTCACTGCCCACTGCCCCCTGCCGACTGCCGCCTTGGTGGGCCTCGCGTGCGGCTCGACCCACCCTACAAATTGCCCACTGCCCCCTGCCGACTGCCGCCTTGGTGGGCCTCGCGTGCGGCTCGACCCACCCTACAAATTGCCCACTGCCCCCTGCCGACTGCCGCCTTGGTGGGCCTCGCGTGCGGCTCGACCCACCCTACAACTTGCCCCCTGCCGACTGCCTCCTGCCTACTACACCTTGAACCCCGAGATCACGTTCTTGAGCGCCGCGGACTGCGCGCCAAGCTCCTCGGCGCTGGCGGAGAGTTCCTCGGAGCTCGATGCGTTGGTCTCGGTGATGCTGGTCACGTTCTGGATCGCCTTGTTGACCTCGGCCGACGCCTCCGACTGCTCGCGCGTGGCCTGGGCGATCTTCGTGATGCTGGCGGCCGTCTCGTGGACGCCCTGAACGATCCGCGCCAGCGATTCACCGGCCTTTTCAGAAAGCTGGGCACCGTCGGCAACACGGCGCGTCGATTCCTTGATGAGGGCGGTGATCTCCTTCGCCGCGGCGCTGGAGCGTTCGGCGAGCTTGCGCACCTCGTCGGCGACGACGGCGAAGCCAAGCCCGTGCTCGCCGGCGCGGGCGGCCTCGATGGCTGCGTTCAGGGCCAGCAGGTTGGTCTGGCTGGCGATCTCGCTGATCACCTGGATGATGTCGCTGACCTGCTCGCTCGATTTCTTGATCAGTACCATGGCCTCGATGGCCTGCTCCACCGAGTCGCCCCCCTGCTTGGCGAGGTGCGACGTCTTCTCGGCCAGCGAGGTGGCCGCATCGGCGTTGTGGTTGATCTCGACGATCGCGTGTGAGAGCTGCTGGATCGACGCCGACATCTCCTCGACCGTGGCCGCCTGGTTCTGCGCGGATTCCGAAAGATAGCTGGCGCTCTCGGCCACCACGCGCGAGCCCTCGGTGAACTGGCTGGCTGATTCCATGATCTGGCCGATCACGTTCTTGAGGTCGCGGATCATCGTCGAGAGGGCCTCGCCCAGCCGCCCCATGTCGTCCTCGCCGCGCACCGCGACCTCGACGGTGAGGTCGCCCCCGGCCGCCGACCGGGCCACGTTCATGAGCTGATTGACCTTCGCTTCCAGGTCCTTCTTGGCCTGGTCGATGCGCGCCTGCTGGTCCACCTTTTCCAGGGCGTTGGAGACGAGGCGTCCCACATTGCGCAGGGCGTCCAGGCGGTTGGCCGAGGGGTTGATCCGCTCTTCGGTGAAGTAATCCATGGTGCCGATGAGCTTGCCGCCCAGCAAGATGGGGAAGCAGACCCCCGATTTCAGACCGCTCCGCTTGGCCACCGGCGCCCGCGAGCAGGTCTTCATCTCGCCCAGGTCCGGCACGAAGACCAGATCGCGCGTCTGCCAGGCCTGGCCGTTGAGACCCTCGCCCTCGCGGAACCGGGCCTCGGCGGTGACACGGCGGAAATCCTCGCTCACCGAGCCGGAATCTTGCGCGAACCGCAGCGCCTGCTCCTCGGGCTGGATCTCCCAGTATGACCCGTACGTCCAGTTGAACGCCTCGCGAACCGAGCCCAGTGCGGCAGTGACCACGTCACGCATCGTGCGGGCGCGGCCCAGGGCCATGAGTAGCTGGTTCACCGCCGTCGTGTTGGCGATGAGCTCCTCCTCGCGCACTTTTGCCTCGATCTGCTCGGTCACCACTTCCCAGGTGATCATCGGGCCGATGTAGCGGCTCTGCTGGTCGACCATGGCGCTGACGGAGAGTTCGAACACCTCGGGTCCGACGTGTATGGTCGCCTTGCGCGGCAGGTTCCGCGTGTCGCCCAGCAGCCTCCGCTGATGCTCGGGCTGCCTGTGGAACATGTCGATCGTCTGGCCCAGCATCTGGTCCACCTTCATCGGCAGGTGGGCTTCCAGCTTCTTGAGCGTCTTGGTGGCATGCGGGTTCATGTACTGAATCCGCATGTCGAGATCCGCGCACATCATGTTCACCGGTGCATTCTCGACCATCTGCATGATCCGGGTCAGCTCGACTTGCCTTCCCAGGTTGGCGATCTTGTCCGAGGCAAGCTGCCCGATCGTCCGCAGCGCATCGAGCCGCTCCGGGCTGACCTCCACGGCATCGACAGCGAAGAAATCCATCGTGCCGATCACCTGGCCGTCTCTGAGGATTGGCAGGGCGATCCCGGAGCGAACCCCGGCCTTGCTGGCCAGCGGCGCGCGGCTGCAATCACGAAGCTGGCTGAGGTCCTCCACGTGGAACAGGTCGCGCTGTCGCCAGGCCCGGCCGTTGAGGCCCTCGCCCTCCCGAAACCGAGCCGTGCGGGTATGCCGCTGGAACTCGTCGTCCACGCGGCCCGATTCGAGCGTGAAGACCAGGGCATGTTCCGCGGGGTCCACGGACCAGTACGAGGCGTAGACCCAGCCATATGACTTGCGGATGGCATCGAGCGTGCCGCGGACGACCTCGTCGATCGTGGCGGCCCGGATGATGGCGGCGGTCGCCTCGATGAGCGCGCGGCTGTTGGCTGTGGCGTCGTGCAGTTGCGACTCGCCAGCGCAGGCGCCATCCAGCAGGACGGCGGAGCCCGAGCCGCCCATCGCGGTGGGTCCCATTGCCTGGGTGACCTTGCGCACCCGCGGCGCCGACGGCGGTCTGCGCTGGGCCGTAGGACGGGGGGCCTGCGCGGCAGGACCGGGGATTGCCGGACGGTCGGAATCGGAGCCGGCAGCGGGGTCGTGAGCGGACTTCGGAGCTTCGGGTTCCATGGTCGTGCTGAGCCTGCCAGAGGGTGAGATGTCGAACGTTGTCTTGCTGGGACCGCGCGGCAGATCGAGAAGAACCAGTACGGCCGGCATGCAGGGCCGTACGCCGTCAGGCCGACGCCGCGGAGGTTGCGGAGACGGGCAAGGCAAGCGCCTCGGCCTCGAACAGCTTGTCGATGTCCAGGATAATCAGCAGCCGCTCTTCAAGCTTTGCCAGCCCCGCCAGGTACTGGTGATTCACGGCCAGGACACCGAGGGGAGGCGGCTGGACCTGATCGCGATTGATCCTCATGACCTGCGTGACCGCGTCGACGATGCAGCCCACCGTCTTGTCGTGCACGTTGACCACGATGATCCGCGTGTCGTCGTCGAGGTCCCGCGGCAAGAGCCCGAACCGCTTCCTCAGATTGATGATCGGGATAACCGACCCGCGCAGGTTGATGAGCCCTTCGATGAAGTCGGGCATCTGGGGAATGCGCGTGATCGGCTTGATCAGGATGATTTCCTGAATCTTGGTGATGGCAATCGCGTAATCCTCGTTATCCAGCCGGAAACCGACAAGCTGGATGACGGGATTCTCTGCGCGGCCCGATGCGCGATCGGCCGCCGGCGGCTGGGGGGAACCCGAGAACATGGTGCCTCGACTCGATGGCTGAACGTGTTCCGGCGCGGATCTCTCGCCCTGATCGATTGGTCGTCTCTCGAAGGCAGCACAACGCCCGGGCGAGAGGAAACGTCACCAGAGATTGTATCATCTGGTTGGCAAGATGCTCGGCGAATTGGTCCATCTGGACGTTTTTGCGCAGGCGGCAAGGTCGCCGTCGCGCTCCAGGCGATTGGTCCAGGCATCGGCGAATCGGCGAAGCACGAGTCGCCCTCAATAACCGGGTCGCGGAAGAGCCGGACAATGAGACGACACGACCGCCAGCCCGAGTTCCAGCCCGAGGACCGCGACGATCCCCATCACCACCAGGAACTCAGATCGCCCGCGCAGGAAAAGGGCCGGTAGACCGGCGAGCCATGGCAGGAGGGCAAGGTACCGGTGCCCGGCGGGAGCGACTGTGAGCGCCAGAGCGAACACGGCGATCACGATCATCGCGCGACCGATTGAAACGTTTCTCCGCCAGTATTGCATCGGTAAGCTCAAACGGCATTTCTCGGAGTGCAGTCGATACCGCTTGCACTTCCATGCTTACCGCTGTCTGCTTGCGGGCACAAGTCCCCCGGCTCCACAGGCGCGGACCGTCTGCGCAGTCAGGCACTGGCCTCGCTGGGGCGCTGGAATGCGACGGCATGGAAGGTGTTCTTCTCGGCATGATACAGGTTCATGTGCCGGGGGGTGACATAGACCGTCTCGCCGGGGGAGAAGTCGAGATCTCCACCCGGGTCGCTGCTGAGCTCCAGTTGAAGCCGGTGCTCACGGTCGATGGACAGCTCCAGCCGCACGGCGCCTCCCAGGGGCGTCAGCCGCTCGACCCGGGCGGCCCAGCAGGGGTGGCCGTTACGCACGCGGTGGACATCCATATCGTGCGGACGCACGAAGATCTGGGCGTCCGATGATGGAGCAAGTTCGGTGAGCGATTCCGGGAAGGTCACCGCGGTCGCGGAGCCCGCCTGGATCGTCTTCAGAGGTAAAATGTTCACCTGGCCCAGGAACCGGGCCACGAAGGGGCTGGCCGGCCGGATGTAAAGCTGCTGGGGCGGCCCGACCTGCTGCACTTTCCCCTCGTTCAGGACGACGATCTGGTCGGCCACCTCGAACGCCTCGCGCTGATCGTGGGTGACGAACAGGCTGGTGACGTGGACCTCGTCGTGCAGCTTTCTCAGCCAGGAGCGCAGCTCGTCGCGAACCTTGGCGTCGAGGGCGCCAAAGGGTTCGTCCAGCAGCAGCACTTTTGGCCTGGGCGCGAGCACCGCGCCAGGGCGACACGCTGTCTTTGCCCTCCCGAGAGCTGCGATGGATAACGCCCGGCATAGCCGCCAAGCTGCACCAGTTCCAGCAGCTCGTTCACGCGCGTTTTGATCTCCGCCCGGGGAAGCTTGCGGACCTTGAGTCCGAAGGCGATATTCTCGCGCACGGTCATGTGGCGGAAGAGGGCGTAATGCTGGAACACGAAGCCAACCCCGCGCTCCTGCACAGGCAGCAGGGTGGCATCCTCGCCGGTGAGCACCACGCCGCCGGCGTCGGCCGGCTCGAGTCCGGCAATGATCCGCAGGATCGTACTCTTGCCGGATCCCGAAGGACCCAACAAGGCGACGAGCTGGCCGGCCCTGACCTCGAAGGAAACGTCCTTCACAGCCTGGAATGAACCATAGCATTTGGACAGGTTCTTGACCTCGATGCCCACGGAAGACTCCTTGCGTGCGGGTGCCGGACGGGTCGCGGAAGGAAAATGCAACGAGTCCGTAATGGAACTGGCTGCCGGTGGACTGCGGCGAGACAACCCGGGACTCGGGCGGCTTACCATGCTCATGCTCGACACTCCTTGGTGTTTTCGAGGTGTTTGCGCCACGAATTCCATTCCCACGAGCAGGACGAAGGAGATGGCCGCCAGCACCAGGCTGGCGGCGTAGGCGCCCGCGGGATGGAAGCTCTCGACGCCTTCCTGGATGTAGAGTGTGGCTGTCTGGGTGTGCCCGATCACGTTCCCCGACACGACCAGCACCGCGCCGAATTCGCCCAGCGAGCGGGCGATCGTGAGCGTGACACCGTAAGCCACGCCCCAGCGGATCGACGGCAGGGTGACGCTCCAGAACGTCCGCCAGCGGCCCGCGCCCAACGTGTAGGCGGCCTGCTCGTACTCCTCACCCAGCTCGCGCAGCACCGGCACCAGCTCGCGGACGACGAAGGGCACGGTCACGAACAGTGTGGCCAGGATCATGCCGGGGACCGCGTAGACCACCCTCCACCCGTGCGGCTCGAACCAGCGTCCCAGCCAGCCGTCAGGCCCGTACAGGACAATCAGCATGAGTCCCGCGACAACCGGCGAGATCGCAAAGGGCAGATCCACCAGGCCGTCGGCCAGGGCTCGGCCCCAGAACCGCTGCCGCGTGAGCACCAGGGCCAGCCCGATGCCGAAGACGGTATTCACGACCGTTGCCAGGGCGGTGATGCCGAGCGACATCCCGAAGGCGCGCTGGACCTCGGGCCGGGCCAGGGCCGAGAGGAACGGCTTCAGACCGCCCAGCAGGACCTGACGCACCAGGGCCAGGCCCGGTATCAGGATGAGGATCGCGAACCAGGCCAGCACGGCGTAGGTCAGCAGCAGGCGGCCGAGCGAGCCGGAGCTCGCGGCACGCAGCCCCCGCGGCGCTCGCTCCGATCCGGGCCGTACCGCAAGTCCCAGGTCAGTCGCCATGGTCGGACCCTCCCCGGTTCTGAAGGGCGTTGAGCGAGAGCAGGATCACGAGCGAGCTCGCCAGCAGAACCAGCGAGACAACCAGGGCGGCATGGCGGTTGCCGCTCTCGATCTCGCCGTAGATGTGCAGGGGCGCGGTCTTGGTCAGGAGCGGATGGTTGCCCGCGACCATGACCACGCTGCCGAACTCACCCAGCGCGCGGCTGAATGACAGGCCCGAGCCCGTGAGGATGGACGGCCAGAGCGCAGGGAAAGTGACCCGCCGGAACGTCGTCCAGGCACCCGCACCCAGCGTTGCCGCGGCCTCCTCCTCGGCCCGATCCAGTTCCAGCAGGACCGGCTGCACGCTACGGATCACGAACGGGTAGGAGACGAACAGCAGGGCGAGCACGATCCCTGGCTGATGGTAGATGACCGGCCAGCCGTATCGTCCCAGGACCGTGCCGATGGTACTCGACGGACCGTACAGCACCACGAGCATGAGCCCGGTCACCACCGTCGGCACCGCGAAGGGCAGGTCGATCAGAGCGTTGATCAAGCTGCGTCCCGGCACACGGTAGCGCACCAGGACCCAGGCGGTGGCGGTGCCCGCCACGGCGTTGATGAGCACCATCACGAAGGCCGTGAGGAACGTCAGCTTGAGAGCGTGCCAGGCGTAGGGGTCTGCCAGGGCGTGCCAGAATGGACGCCATCCCGGCCGGGCGGCCTGCACGCTGAGGGCAAGTAAGGGCAGGACGACCATGACCCCGAGGTATGCCAGGGTGGTGTACCGGAGGGCCAGGTCGAAGCGGGCTTGATTTCGTGTCGCTACGCGTGCGGTCATGACCTTCATCTCCCGCCGGCCTGCGACCGCTGGGCAGCAATCGTGGTCCAGAGCCCTTCGGGACCGTAGAGCCGCTCCTCGACGCTGGCCCAACCCCCCAGGTCGGCCATGGTGAAGAGCTTCGCGGGAGATTGCCGCTCGCCAGAGGAAGGTTTCGCATCCGGATTGACGGGCCGGAACCCGTAGTCGGCAAGGATCTGCTGAGCATCGCTCGAATACAGGAACTCGAGAAACGCTTCCGCCAGTGCCCGGTTGCCGTGCCGCTCGACCGCGCTCTCGACCAGCGCCGCGGGGCTTTCGATGAGCAGGGTCGCGGAGGGTATGACGTAGGGGATCGGCTCACCCTCCTTGCTGCGAAGCAGCAGCTCGTTCTCGTAGGTGACCACCGCATCGCCGGTCCCGCGCTCGGCGAAATTGGCCATGCTCTGGCGGCCCGAGGGGTCCATGTTGATCACGTTGGCCTGGATGCGCCCAGCAACTCGCGTACGGGAGCGAGGTCGGGCGCCCTGGGGTTCGCCTCGCGGGCCGCAAGCAGCCCTGCGCCGTAGATCGCGTTGATGTTCCAGCGGGCGCCGCCGGAGGTCTTGGGATCGGGGTAAAGAACGCCCACCCCGTCACGCGCCAGGTCGGTCCAGCCGCGAATCCCCTTGGGATTGCCAGGCCGGTGGCCGATCACCACCAGGCTGTGGGTGAGGATGCCGTGATGGGGCCCGGCGTTCCAGTCGGCCTTGACCTTCCCCTCCTTGACCAGGGAGCTCCATGTCGCCTTCGTGCGACAGGATCGCCAGGTCGGCATCGAAGCCCGCGGCGATCGACCGGGCCTGCGCCCGGAGCCCGAGTACGATTCCTCAAACTGGACGTCGCGGCCGGTCTTGCTCTTCCAGCGGGCCGCGAAGGCGGGGATCAGGCCTTCATGGAACACCTCGCGAACCACCGAGTAGGCACCCAGCTTGAGGGTGTCCGAGGCGGTGCCGGCCGCGGCCCCGCAGCCCGCCGCGAGGCTGCACAGGACCGAGCCGGCGACGAGCTGAAACAAGCGGCCGTACCTTGGGCCAGGCTGTGTCCGCGACGTCTTGAGCCGATTGAGGAGCTGCAAAGCGTTTTCCTATCATTTAAGAATAATGGGATCGATCTGATTGCTTCCCGCCTGGACCGTGACCACCAGGCCGGAGGAGTCCTCGTCGGTGTACTTGATGGGGACGAGAGGTTTCGACCTGGATCTGGGACTGGCCGGTGGGAGTTGGGGCGTTTCCACGCGGACCTTGTAATCGCCGGGTGGAGCGCCCGCGCCCGACCCGCCCGTCTCCAGCGAGAACGTGCCGTCCGGCTGGATCCGGGCGCTGGGGGTGAGCGGCAGGTCGCCCTTGGGTACAAAGTAGATCCAGCCCGAGCTCAGGGGCTTGCCACTGGCGAGCAAGACCTTGCCCTTCACCTCGTAGACTCGCAAGGACGGCAGCGAATTGGAATTCTGGCAGCCGGCCAGAGCCACCCCGACCGCAACGGCCAGGGCGCTCATCCGGCAACGGTGGAGAGATCTGCGTACCGCGGAAACCATGGAACGGCTCATCGACCACTTCTCCCTGTCAATGCCTGAAGGCCGGAGGGGAATTCAATACTGGTCTGCGGAGACCGTCTCGTTGCCGGCCAGCGTGAGGATTGAGCGAAATGCGGCCAGGCTGACGGAATCCTTGACGAACCGGACCGATCCGTCGCCAAAGAGGGCGTTCACGCCGCCGGCGTGATACGAGTAGGGCTCCTCGTTGGCACCCGCCTGGTTGCCGGCCGTCGCGGTCGTCGTTGGCCAGAGCACGCCCTCGTTCGTCGGCACGCCCTTGTTATTGGGCTGACCGGATGTGCCAAATGCGCAGCCCGGGTCGGCCCATCTCCAGAACCGGTGCCGGGCGGTCGGGCCCCCCGCGGGGCCCTGGCCCCGGACGACGGGGTACTGGCCTTCGAAGTACTGGCTGACGAAACGCTCGTCGCGGCCGGCGCACTCGATGACGGCGATCGTGTTGCTCAGTCCGTCAACGACCTCGCTGATACTGGTCTTGGCATCCTTCAGCAGGCCCTTGGCCGCGACCAGCTTGTTGCGATACGGCACGATCGGCGTGGCGCCCAGGCCGCCGATCGCCAGGGCACCGTTCTGGACGTTGATGTCGGTGTAGACCGACGGAGCATAATCCATGTAGCCGTAGCCGGTGGCCTGAGCCTGCTCGAAGGCCGAAGCGTTGGGGTCGGCCGGGGCGGTATCACGTGTGCCAGGCCGCGGGGAAGACGGGCAGATGTAGATGCTCAGGGCCGACGAGGCCCCCGTGAAGTTGCCGCCGCTGGCGTCGTTGTACTCGTAGTTGAAATTGAGCGCGTTGTAAATCGAGCCGCCTTCGATATAGCTGAGCACCCGCGCCTGGACGCTGAAGCCGGTATCCGGAAACATCAGCGAGGGGGGAGATGTTTGCAGATTGATCGACTTGCAGGCCGGAGGAAACACGTTGTTGGAGCTCTCGTAATTGTGCAGCGCCAGGCCCACCTGCTTGAGGTTGTTGGTGCACTGGGCACGGCGGGCGGCCTCACGGGCCGACTGCACGGCCGGCAAGAGCAGCGAGATCAGCACCGCGATGATGGCGATGACGACCAGCAGCTCGATGAGCGTGAAACCACGTGACTGAGGACGACGGTGCATCGGGTACCCTCCGAGGACCCTCGGAAACCCGAGGGCCTCTGCGCTAAGCTGGGAAGACTGGCGGTTCACAGACCTGACCTCCTGTGGAAACGTGTCTCGACTCCCACCGCACCGCGATCCGCGGCGCAGCGGGCACAGCAGTCTCATGCCCCGGAGACGATCTGAGCGGGCACCCGTTTCCGGAAGCCCGCTCAACCATGAGGCGTACACAAGGTGAGTTCGACGGGAACGGATCGGCTCGCACTTCCGGAGTGCGAGTCCAGACAAGCTCGGTCCACAAGATCAGAACAAGCAAGCGAAGGCTCTCCCGCTCCTGCGAACAGGAAGGAAGAGCAACGACTCCGAGGCTTGTCTTGCGACGAAACTGTCTAAAAGCAAGGCGCGTGCCGGCTCCCCCGCGATGGTGATTCCGCCGGGGCGACAGCGCACTTTTTCTGGCAAATGAATCCCGCGGGTATCATTCTGTTCTGTTTTTTCCAGAGGTGCTCTGGACCGCCAGGAGCGGACCGTGGTATATCACAGGCATCTGTGATATTTCCTGGTACAAGCCATGATATTTCATGGTTCCGGGGGCCTTCCGTGGATCAATCGCCATCAGCCCTGTTGAACGTATGGCGTGAAGTCTCACGTCATATTCTGATTGACGAACTGGCCACGCGGGTGGTGCCCTTGCTCAGCCCGCACCTGCCGCTGGAGCTACTGCTGGTCCGCCGCGTCGACCTGTCCGCCGTGGCGCTGGAGACTGTTGCCGCGGTGCTGGCGCCAAGGGCGGAAAAGCAAGGGTGGGCCAGGACGGTTTGCAGCCCGCAGGACCTTGATCGGATCGTCGCCTGGTGCCGCGCTGGCGAGATCCTCCAGGGAACGGTGCGCGCGCTCCAGAAGCGATTTCCGGGACTTCTGCCTGCGGGGCTGGCCGGCGAGTTCCTGGCGGCGCCGCTTTCCGGCCACGAGAACATGCTGGGAGTGCTGGTGCTGCGCCGGCGCCCCGCATTCGTTCACCGCGGAGCACGACAACCTGGCGCGGGAGCTCATCGATCCGTTCACGGTGGCACTCGAGAACGATCATCGCGTCCGCGAGCTGATGTCGCTGCGCGAGGCGGTCGAGGCCGACAACCGCTCACTGCTCTCCCGGCTGGGCCGGCATGACATCACGGACTCGGTGATCGGAGCCGAGACGGGGCTCAAGGAGGTGATGGAGCACATCGCACTTGTGGCTCCATCGGACGCCCCGGTCTTGATCCTGGGAGAGACCGGCTCCGGCAAGGAGGTGGTCGCCCGGGCCATCCACTCGCGCTCACGGCGGTCGGCCGGCCCGTTCTTGCGGGTCAATTGCGGTGCCATTCCCTCGGAGCTGGTGGATTCCGAGCTCTTCGGTCACGAGCGCGGCAGCTTCACCGGCGCGGTGGGGGACCGGAAGGGCTGGTTCGAGCGTGCCGATGGCGGGACATTGTTCCTGGATGAATGTGGCGAGCTGCCGCCGGCGGCCCAGGTCCGGCTGCTGCGGATCCTCCAGGACGGCCAGTACGAGCGCGTCGGGGGAGAACGGCCCCGGCACGTGGACGTGCGAATTGTCGCCGCGACCCACCGGGACCTGGAGCTCATGGTCGCCGACGGCTCGTTCCGCCAGGACCTCTGGTACCGCCTGGCCGTCTTCCCCGTTTACCTTCCGCCCTTGCGTGAGCGGCTCTCCGACATTCCCGCGCTCGCGGCCTACTTCACGCTCAGGGCCACCAAGCGGCTCGGCCTGCCCCAGCTTGCGCCCACGGCGGAGGATATCGGCCTGCTGGTGGATTACCCCTGGCCGGGGAACGTCCGGGAGCTCGCGGCCGTCATTGAACGAGCGGCCATCCTGGGGGAAGGAAAGGGGCTGGAGATCGCGCGGGCGCTGGGGTCCTCGGGCCGGCTCACCGTGGCGTCCCCCTCGCCCCGGCGTGAGACTCCCGGCGGCGAGCCCGCGCTCGCCACGCTCGATCAAGCGATGGCGCGGCACATTGAGTCGGCACTGGCGCGTACCCGGGGCCTCATCGAAGGTCCCGACGGCGCCGCGGCACTACTGGCCATCAACCCCCACACTCTACGATCGCGCATGCGCAAGCTGGGCCTCGACTGGAAGAAGTATCGAGGCAGGACCACCGCATGAGCCAGATCGATCGCCCGCGACACTGCCCGGCACGGCTGGATTGCATTCTCTCACCCCGCGGCGTCTTCGAGTGATGGGCTTGCCCGCAATACCGCTGAAATAGCGATAAGTTGAGTACGGGCATAGGTTTTTCCCTCGTTCCCACGCTCCGCGCTTGTCATTCCCGCGAATTTGTTAACATGGTTGGCTGGATTCTACCAGCATGGTCATGGATGGAGCCAACTATGTTCACAGGGATGTCAGTCCACCAGTCCCCGCCCGCCCAATGGGCTCGGATGCAGTTCGACGGGATCAGGCTCGGCCATTGCACCAGGAGGAATCGCCTCATGGCGTTTGCGGAGGCCCTCGCTGAGCAACCCGGGAAGATGATCCCCGAGTTGTTCACCCGCAAGTACGACATCAACGCGACCTATGACCTCCTCGACGAACGCGAGGTGGTCCCCGATGCGATCCAGGCGACTCACCGCCGACTGGTGATGGCCGAACTCCGCAAACCGGGGCGATATCTCCTCATCGAAGACACCACGTTTCCCTCGTTCTCTCATCGCAAGCAGCCAATACCCGGGCTTGGGCCGATTGGTGACTCGGAGCCGGGACAGCAGGGCTTTCTCCTCCACTCCATCCTTGCGATGCGTGCCGACTCGTCGCCCGTACCTGATGCGAGCGGTCGTCGGCCCCCGGTCACGATCCTGGGGCTCGCCGACCAGCAATACCTCATCCGCATCCCGCGGGATCCCGACACGCCGAAACAGGCCGGATCGCGGCAACGGCAGATCCGGGATCGGGAGTCGGATCGCTGGCTCGAGTCGGGCAAGCGGATTGGCCCGGCACCAGAGAACCCGGAGGTCCGCTGGGTGCGCGTCGCCGATCGAGAAGCAGATATTCATGAGTACATGGAGTCCTGTCGCGCGGCAGGCCACGGTTTCGTGATCCGGGTCAGTCAAAATCGCATTCTGCTCAATCCGGCCGATGGTAAGCGGCTCGGGCTGGTCTTCGACCACATCGTGGGCGTGGCGCCCGTGGGGGGAATGTATCTGGACCTGCGTGGCCGCGATGGTAAGGCCGCGCGCGCGCGAAGCTCCTGATCAGTTGTGGTCCGGTGCGCGTGCGGGCACCCGAGCGTGCGGGCCGCGCGGCCGGCACGGGCGAGCCGATCGACGGCTGGTTCGTGCGGGTCTGGGAGCAAGACCCGCCTGAAGGCGTCGCGCCGCTGGAATGGGTGCTCTACACGGACAGCCCGACGGAGAGCTTCAGCGCTGCGATCATGGTGGTGATGGACTACGGCACACGCTTTCTGATCGAGGAGTTTCACAAGGGCCTCAAGACGGGCATGAAGGCTGAGGATTTGCAGCTGGAGCGGGGCAACCGATTGTTCGCTGCGATCGCCGTGATGAGCGTGGTGGCGCTTCGGCTGCTGGATCTGCGCGAGCTCGGCAAGGGCTTCCCGGGAGCTCCCGCGGCAAGCACTGGCCTGGAGGAGCCCGAGCTGGAGGTGCTCGGTCTGGCGGTCGAGCGTGGACTCAAGACCGTGGCAGACGTGTTGCTTGCCCTGGGGCGGCTCGGTGGGAATATGAACCGGCGACGAGACGGGATGCCCGGCTGGATCACGCTCTGGCGCGGCATGAAGGTGCTCCGGCTCCTCGTAAGGGGAGCAAAGCTTGAGCGCGCGAGAATCAATGCACATGTACACCACTAATTGCATATGCATGGATGCAGTTTTCCGGGAATGACAAGCGCTCCGCGTGGGAATGCCGTCTGCGACGCTCTGAGACTGTGAGTTTTCGACCGCACGGCGGGTTTTCCCATCGGCGTGCGTCGATTGATCAGGGGTCGGGGTCGCGGTAGTTCCCCTGCGATCACGTCACCTGTGGGTGTTCTCTCCGCTATCGAGGCTCGAAAATGCCCTCCGCTGCCTGTTTTCTACCCCTTTTTACCTCATCCCTGCCCCTCCGCGACCGCCGCGCGCACGTTCCCCTGGTGCATCAGATTATGCGTGATCGCGTACAGCGTCGCCACGATCCGACATTTTGTCCGGCCACGCACCGGCATCCGCCAAAGCCCTCTATTACGGCACATCGCGTTAACCCACTCCGCCGTCTGGGCCCGCAGCTTGTAGATCAACTGCGCCGCCTCCGTGCCCATCCGCTCCCGCCACGCCGCAGTGTTGTCCGTGTCGTGCGGCTTGCGGGCGTACGGGTCTTTGCCCGCCTCCTTCTGCTTCTCCTGGTCCTTGATCGGTGCATACACCTTGCAGCCACGCTCCTCGACCGCATCAATCGCGTCCAAAGATGCAAACCCACCATCGACAAGCATCTCATCCGGCACGTCGTTGTAACGCGTCTCCAGTTGATCGAGCATCGGCGGCATTTCCTCGCTGTCGGTGCCGGCGTTGGTCACGTCCACCCCCACCACGATGCCTGTCGCCGTGTCGGTGGCGAACTGCACGTTGAACGCGGGGCGATAGCCGCCGTCGCTGAAGTTGATGTTCCGCGCCTCCGGATCGGTGGTCGACGCGCGCGCCTCGGACGATTTCTCTTTTCTCCCCTTGTTTCTTTTCTCTTTCTTCTGCCGCAACTCCTCGCAATGGCGTGCCGCCTCCTCGATCCGCGCTTGACGCTCTGCCGCAGCACGCGCGCAGGCGGCCCGCTGCCGTTTCGACAGTTCGTCAGGGTTGGTTTCAGCCAGTTCTTTGAGCGCCTGGACCTGTGCTTCGGACTCGGCCAGCAACTCCTTGAGCCGCTCCCCACTGCGGAAGGAACTTTTACCGGCGTCGGCCCGCACCCGCATGCCATCCTGGGCCACCCGCTCCATGGTGACCAAGCCTTCGTCCATGAGCGTGGCGACGATCTGGGTGAGCATTTCGTCCCACTTCTCGCCTCCCTGGGAGCGGAAGTCGGCGAGCATGTGGTAGTTCACCGAGACGCCACCGCAGAGCCACTGGTAGGCGAGGTGGTTCTTGCAGAGGCGTTCCAGCTCGCGCCACTGCCGACCCCCTTGAGGGTGGCGAACACCCAGAGCGCGACCAGCAACCGGGGGTCGGTGGCGTCGCGGCCGACGTGGCCCTCGACGGCCTTGATGTCGGCGAGCCAGGCGTCGTGGTCCAGGCGGCAGACCATGGTCCAGACGACGCGGGCCTGAGAGTCGGGATCGAGGCGATCGTCGAGCGAGGTCCAGGTGAATTCAACCTGATCGCGGTGCGGGACCCGAAGCCTGGGTTTGCCCCGACCGGGCGTGTTGGCGGCCTGCTCGGGGGTGGGCTCGGGGAGGTTGTCCGGCAGCAGGGGGAGGATTGTCACGGGAGCCTCGCGGGGATGAGTGGGTGCAAACGCCAGCAGGACGGAGGGCCATCGCTGTTCTGAATTATATCATGATCACATTTTCAGTACAATGGGGATCTCCGAAAAAATCACAGCCTCTCCGCGTCGATTGGGCCCGTACCGAGGCTCGGAAATCCATGGGACGCAGAGCGTCCCGACCGGTGTTCCCACGCAGAGCGTGGGAACAAGTCTGTCACAAGCCTCCTGCCCCTTTTCGTTGACGCTATTTCAACGGTATTGGGCTTGCCCGTCTCTTCTTGTGTGCTGGGCTTGCCTGTCCTTTCTTGTGTTTGTGTGCTGGGCTTGCCTGTCCCTTCTTCTGCCTTCTTGTGTTTTGTGCTCCTGATGGTGCCGCTTTTGTGCTCGCTTCCCCGCCGGCGATCGGCGACCATGGACTCGATCGAGAAGGCAGCAGCTCTCCAAGATCGCGGACCTTGAGACACCAGACGGGAGGCGGATCATGCCGGACGATCCTCACGACCTGAACCGCTTCGTCGAAGCCCAGGCCCGTGATTACAACCAGGCACTGGCCGAGATCAAAGCCGGGCGCAAGCGATCGCACTGGATCTGGTACGTTCTCCCTCAGATCGACGGACTGGGGTTCAGCGCGATGTCCAGGCGATACGCCATCAAGAGCATCGACGAGGCCACGGCTTACCTCTCTCATCCCGTCCTGGGGCCGCGGCTGGTCGAGACCTGCGAATCGGCACTCGCCGTGCAGGGGAAGTCCGCCCACGACATTTTCGGCTCGCCAGACGACATGAAACTGAAGTCGTGCGCGACGTTGTTCGCCAGCGTATCGCCCCCGGGTTCGGTGTTCGAACGGCTGCTCGAGAGGTATTTCCAGGGCGAGCGCGATGGCAAGACGCTCAAGCTCAAAGGGAGCGAGTGAACCGGGCGGAGCGGCGCTCAGACTGCTGAAAGAGAGCGCCGCCAGGTATAATCCTGGTCACGGTTTTGAAGCCGAAATGGAGAGACAACATGACTCGTGTTCCGCGCCGGTCCGGTTTCACGTTGATCGAGCTGCTGGTCGTCATCGCCATCATCGCGGTGCTCATCTCGCTGCTCTTGCCGGCCGTGCAGTCGGCACGGGAGGCGGCCCGGAGGATTCAGTGCACCAATAATCTCAAGCAAATGGGGCTGGCGACACATAATTACCTGGCGACCTTTGGCTGCTTCCCATCCGGTTCGCTGTTCCCTTGTTCGCAGGTCGATGGTGGCAACGGGAACCTGGGTGCGTGCTGGGGCTGGGGAGTCGGTCCGCTGGTGCAGCTCTTCAACTTCATGGAGCAGACGACGCTCTACAATGCCTACAACTCCGCGCTCGGGGTCTACGGATCGTATCCGCCGGATGCCAGTGGCCCGACGCTCTGGTGGGGCAATACGACGGTCTTCAACACGCAGGTCGGTTCGTTCCTGTGCCCGTCCGACGGCCGCGAGATGTCGCAGTCGACGCAAATCACCGTGGTGAACTACGGCGGAAACTACGGTGGTCCGTTCGTGCTGGGCGGATACACGGGCACGATCATTCCCTCCATGAATCCGGGCTGGGACTACACCGATCCGCTGATCGCGACGGCGCAGACGGTCACGATTGCCAGCGTGATCGACGGGACCAGCAACACCTCGCTCTGGAGCGAGATGCTCACCCCCCCGGCCGTCAACCCGGTGGCCGGCAGCGGCAAGAACGCGGAAAACCGGGTCTTCTTCCCCTCTCCAGGCGCCAACATCACCCCCACACCGGCCGCCATCCAGCAATTCCTCATGCAATGCCAGGGCCTGCCGCCAGGCACGCCGGCCGGAAGCTCGAACATGGGCTACCAGTGGTGGACCAGCTTTCCCGATTACGTGACCAGCAATTACAACCACGTGGGTCCGCCGAACAGCCGCCAGTGCGAGAACAATCCGCCCGGCGGTGAGACGTATTCGATGGACATCTACGGCACGGCTTCGCCCAACAGCCTGCATCCCGGGGGCGTCAACCTCTGCTTTGCCGACGGCTCGGTCCGCTTCATCAAGGACTCGGTCAACCTTCAGACCTGGTGGGCCCTGGGAACGCGCAAGAGTGGCGAGGTGATCAGCGCCGATGCGTACTGAGAATGACCTGAAGCGGACGCTCGCGTGGCTCTTGACCCTTGCCGTGCTTTGCACCTGGCTCCCAGGCTGTGGCGATGCCAGCCCGGAAAATGGCAATGCCGGGATTCCCGGCCATCGGGGCGCCGCGAGTCCCAAGAGCGCGAAGACGAAGGCCGCGCGGCCCGCGCCCGGGAACAAGAACAAAAGCAAGATGAGGTAACGTGGCGGCGCGCCCTCGAACTGCGCTGGCATCGCGGCAGCTCATGACCAGTCACACCCACCGTCCGATCGCCTCTGGGTTCTCCTTTGGCGCTCGCGGGTGTATCATGCACATGGGCCAGGCCTGATGCAAAAACCAGGTGCTTCCCGGCCCTTATCCTTAACGAGTTTTCATATTTTCACCCCGCCCTGGATGTGCAAAATGAGTGCTGCGGTGGGTTTGCAACAAACCGCCGGGTACCCTTGGATCGCGAGCGCCCGGGGCTGCCATTCTTGGATGTCCGGAAGGGCGAAAGAGACCATCATGACTCCATCTCTGGAACGGCTTGCGGAGGTAGTCCGCCAGGCCGAAGCGAAGACCCGGGCGCGTAAGATCGAAGGAGAGACTCAGCAGGCGGCCGAGCAGTTTCGTGCGACCGAGTTGGCGGCCCGGCGCGCCGTGGAACGAATGCGCGTGGTGCGGCCGGCAAGCTTGCGAGCGATCGAGCAGGCAGACACGGACGAGCATTTGCTCAAGGACCTTGTACGAAAGCTGGCTCAGTTCAAGTCGTCTCTGGAATCGCAGACCGACGCGGAGCAGCTTGTCGCCACGTCGCAGACGGAGATCGAGCGGACGCGACAGCAGGCGCGGACCGATCTCGAGGAAGTGACGCGGGAAGTCGAGGAAGCGCGCCGCGAGCTTCGCACGGCGCTGGATTTGTACCGCCAGCTCCGCCGCGAGCTCGACCGGCTTCAGCCGGAGCTCGCCGAGCAATTCTCGGACCTGGATCGGCTACTCTGGGACGCCGAAGGGCACTTCCCGGGCGGGCAGCTCCAGCTCCTGGCGCACGAGGTCGATGCCGGTCTGAACAGCTTCGCCGCGCTCGGCAAGCTGGAGCAGTATGCCAGGCTCAAGGTCTGGATTGGCCGGTTCCGCTGTTATCAGGCCGCTCATGATCGCGACAGCGAAACCAGCGAGGACCTTCAGGCGCTGGGGCATCGCGTCTTCCACCAGCTCAAGTGGCTCTCGCGGCAGTACGAGCCCGGCTATATCGAGGCCTTCCGGCAAGACTATACCACCGACTGGCTGGCCTACGTCGCGGAGGCCCAGGAGCAGCTCGTTGGCGCCATCGAAGCGGCGCACCGACCACGCGACAGTGCTGAATCCCTACGCACGCGCGAGGCCGAACTGGCACGCCCCCGGGACAGAGATCGTGATCGCGAGTTCAGTCCGGTCAGCGATCGAGGCACGGCGTTGGTGCAGTCATCGCGAAATGCCTCCGGCAACGCGGCCCCTGGCTCGTCGGGTACGGTGGCCTTGCAACTCTCTCCCCTGCCCCAACTCAGAATGCTGCTGGCGCGCGCTCGCTTCCCGGACGAGGGGCTCGACCGCTTTCTCGAAATCCTCAAGCAGGCCGTCGACAGCCTGGGACCGGGCGATGCCGAGCTCATGAAGCTGGTTCTTCCTTATCGTCAATACATCACTGGCAACGACAAGCTCGGGGTCTTGCGGCGCAATCTTCGAGCAAGTTCGGACCGCGAGCGCCGCGGCCCAGGAAACCGAGGACGAGCTGTCCGAAGACTCGTGAAGCCGTGCCGCTGGCCGTCTCCATCCGGGGGTCGTTCTGACTACAGAACACGCTGAATGAGGTGCGCTGATGGTCGCAAGACTCCGTGATCTTCCCTGGCTCGTGAGCCGGATCCTCGCTGGAGTGCTGGCCACCACCGAGGCGTTCGGCGATACGGTCCTCGACGTCGAGGAGCTGGGGCCGTGGCTGGCCGCCAACAACCTGCCCGATCCCCAGTTCCGGCTTGCCGGTGCACTCATCCTCCTGTTCGCGGGCAGCGTCTCCATCCTCGTCGTCGGCTACGTGGTCGACTGCACCCGCCCGGGAACTCACCCAGGGCCTTGAGCCGCGCACTCTCGCAAGGGCGGCTCACGCTGGTGATTCTCACCTCCCAGCAGCACGCTGGTGGACGCGCAGAAAACGGCGGTAGAACTCGCGGGTTTCAAGATACTCGGGGACCTGCGGACGCCGGTCGATGGCCGCCGAAATGTCCTTCTCAGCCGCTTCGTAGTCCTGGAGCACGAATGAGATCCCGGCCCTTTCCGCCAGGGCATCGGTCGGGTCGTCCAGCAATGCGATGGCCCGCGTGAACTCATCCCGCGCTTGATGGAGTCCTCGCGCGGTCCGCAGCGCGATCGCCCGCTGATAATGGGCGTCTCCAGACCCCGGCTGAAATCTCAGGACGTAATCCGTGTCGGCGACTGCCTTGGCGCTGGATTGCAGCACGAGCGCATAGTTGGTCTCAGACATGTCCTTGTTGATGGCGGTTGCCCGCAGCATGTGGGCATCAAGCAGGAACGCATCGTTCGCGATCGCCCGGTCAAGATGCTCAATGGCCGCGGGCCAGTTACCCTGGACCATGAGAATTCGGGCCGCGTTGACTTCCGCGACCGCCCGACGGTGCAACACAATCGAGAGGCCATACGAGACGGCCGCGACGAGGCAGGCGATGACAATCATCGCTCCGATACGCCATCTTCCTTGCGTCTGTTGCTCGACAACGGGCATTGCAAGTATCTCTCAGCACGAGGTCCGAACCCGGCTCATGAGCGGTTGCGTGCAAGGATCAGAATCGCCACGATCGTGCCGATAACCATGATGAGAACACGGAACAGAATCGCAAGTCCCGGATGGGTGTTCGGGAAGAAGTGGGGCGGATCGCGGGAAATGGCACGATACTCGGGGCTGAAGAGGCAATCCGTCCCGGCCGAGCCCAGCAGGAGGGACGCTCCGGCAAGTACGGCCAGCCCCAGAAGCGACAGTGCCGCCTCCGGCAGGGCACCCGCACGCACGGCATGGAAGAAGACCACCAGAGGCGGCACGCAGGCCGGCACGAGCAACACCAGTGCAACCGATCGAGCCAGCGGAGTGAGCTTCCGCAGCCCCTGTCCCAGACGGAATTGCAGCCAGCCAAGTAGTAACGAGACAACGAGTGGGACTCCGATAAGAACCACGGTGCGGAGGGTCTCATCTGGAGCTTGCTCGATCAGCGTCGCCTTGAGGAACCCATGGACGAGCGCAACGAGTCCCAGGATCGTCGTGCCCGCGGCCAGCACGATGAAGCACGAACCGAGAGCCCGGATCAGGCACTCACGAGCACGCCTGGGCATTCCCAGTTCGAGTTCCACACCAGTCAACACGGGCCCCCTGCTGGCTGGTGGAGTTGGTCCTGCCACGGTCTGTCACCCCAGTCCAGAAGACCTGAATTCAAACAATTTCAGGCACGACATAGGGCTCCCGGTACGTCCGCTCCACCAGTGCGTTCGCCTCATCATCGCCAACGAACCCTTCGGTGGCAGGATCGATGACCAGCTTTCGGCCAGCGCGATAGGCGATGTTGCCGTAGTGGCAGAGCAAGGTCGAAAGGTGCGCCTGCTCGATATCGGCATTCGGCCGCTTCCGTGAGCGGATGCAGTCGACGAAATTGCCGATGTGGAGGTCGTCCGCCTGGCGGCCGTACTGGTGGGCGACGGAGCGGAAGTCCTTGTCAAACACCTCCCAGCCGTCGCCGTGCCGCCCGAGCATCATCCAGCGCTTGCTGCCAAAGATCTCGATCCGCGTGCCGCTGAACGGCCACTTCGGCAGCTCATCGCGGTCCCGCAGGTTGAACGGCGTCTTTTGCTGGTAAGGGGTCCAGAGGGTCTGCTCGAAGGCCATCGTCAGGCCGTCGTAATCCCAGCTCACCACCTGGGTGTCCGGTGTCTCCTGATCGTCCTTGAAGAAGTGGATGCCGCCGGTGGAATAGACGCTTTTGGGATAAGCGCGGTCGATGACCCAGCGGGCCAGGTCGATCTGGTGCACGCCGTCGTTGCTGATGTCGCCCCCGGAATAATTCCAGAACCAGTGCCAGGCGTAGTGAAAGTGGTTCTCGTTGAAGGGTCGGGAAGGCGCGGGGCCGAGCCAGCGGTCGTAGTCGACGCCGGCCGGCACCGGCTTGTTGGATTGCTTGCCGATGCTCGAGCGCGGCTTGCTGTTGAGCACGCGCACGAAGTGGACCTCGCCAAGCTGTCCGGACTTGATGTACTCGATGGCCCCCTGCACATACGACGCGCTGCGGCACTGCGTGCCAACCTGGACAACGCGCTCATACTTCCTCGCGGCGCGGACCATCTGGCGAGATTCCCAGATGCTGTGGCTGGTTGGCTTCTCGACGTAGACGTCCTTGCCAGCCTGGCAGGCCCAGACAGTCCCCAGCGCATGCCAGTGATCCGGCGTGGCAATCACCAGGGCATCGACGGCCCTGTCATCGAGCACATGGCGAACGTCCTGAACTGTCTTTGGTACCCGTCCACTCGATCGTGCGGCCTCGGAGGCCGCTTCAGGCAGGCGCCGGGAATCGACATCGGCGATGTAGGCCACTTCAACATCGTCCCGCTTGCTGAAGCGTCGCAGCAGGTCGCGTCCTCGTCCGCCCACACCCATGAAGCCGACCACGACCCGTTCGTTGGCCGCAGCCGCACGGGCCCCGGCGCCTTCCGCGGCCAGGGCTGCCAATGATCCGAACAGGAAATGCCGCCGTGGCGACCGCATCTCAGTGCCTCCTCCCTTCAAGGAATCGGTCACGGACCTCGCCTGCGGGTTTCGACAGGGGCGCCGGACGGTGCGATGGCTCGCTCACACGTCGAGCGACCGGCGAAGCCCGCAGAACCCCGTCATTATCGCCCTGCTGACCATGGCTCACAAGGTTGCACCACACATCCGTCTGAACCGGACGATTCCTGCTCGTCGTCAGCTCAGGCATCACCCGGTGCCGGTTCGAGTTCCACGGTTTCTTCGTGGACCAGGATGTCTGCCGCGTAGGCGAGTGCAGCCTGAATAGCTTCTCGCGTCAAACGGGGATGGGCGTCTAGCAAGTCTGCCTCCCGCTCCCATCACCTTGATGGCTTTCTCAGCCGCTTGCTGCGCGTCGAAGCAAAGATCTTCCAGGTAGACGCCAGGGATGGCCTGGCCAGCCCTGCCAGGTTGCTCCTGGTCCTGTTCAGCGATTCGCGCGGATCGGTTGGTGGCAAGCGTCTATGCCCCATAGACGACCATGCCCTCCCGCAGTGCCGGGTAAAAGACCAGGTATGGAGAATCTCCATAGAGGTGGATGTCTTCAGGTGTAGCGAGCACGACATCCACAGCGGCGAGGTCCCCGCGCAGGTGGCGGTAAATCGTCGCCAGCAAGCGCCAGTGGTCGAACTTGCCGCTCTTGATGACCATGATATCAATGTCGCTGTTTTGCCCCATCTCGCCGCGTGCGGCCGAACCGAACAGAATGATCTTGTCTGGCTGCGCGGCCTCAACGACGCGCTTGATAATCTCGGCTAAGATGTTTTTGTCCGGTCGTCCGTCTCTTCGCTGGCGTTGTCTGGTTTTCATGCCACACTCTCGAAAACGTATTCCTAAAGAATCTCGGTTGTGTCGATGCGATGATGTGCCACTTTCGTCACTTTTACCCATTCCAGGCGCGCGGTCGCCAATTGGTTCGCGCGGTACCGGCGATGTATTGCGGTGGGTGACGAAGTGAAGCCAGCAACAATCACGGCGGCACTCGGCCATCTGCGGCTCGTTGGGGCTGAGCAAAACACTGCCGTCGATGTACCGATCCCTTTCACTTCGATGAGTCGGAGATCCCCAGTCGATAGATCGACGCTCGTGATATCGTGCCGAGGCGTAGAAGGTTGCCGTCGCCGTCAAACGCCATCTCGGCGTCGAGAATCGCGATGGCGGCAAGGTCCGACTCGGACATCGTGACACGCCGAAAGCGTTCCGACTGGGCTCCCACAAGCCCGACCACTCAGGAACTGTTCCCTGAGGCAGCAACGGTCTCGACGCGCATCGGCTCGTTGAAGAGCGGACCCGATCAGGGTTTGCCCGACACGCAAGAGGGCAACCTTGCTCATCATCGCCCCTGGTCATGTACAGATTCACAAACAGCGATCACCCGTTGGGCCATCTTATCCGTTGTGACGCCGCCTGACCATCAAGACGAAACCCACCAGGAGGCGCAAGCAGGTGGGCCTGGTGCTGCGGGGACGGGATCTCTCGTCTCCCCCCGGCCAGGGCTCAAACGGTGATCAGCGACTGTGCCCGGGCGTCGAATTTCACGACCTTGCTTTCGCGGTGCGAGATGATGGCCATCGAGAGTGGGGCCTGCACCCGCACGGCCATCGCCACGTTGCAAAGCGGCTGCTGCCGCGTGCGGACGCAGGAGAGGAAGTCGATCCAGAGCTTGCTGGTGTCACCCTGGCCCTTCCACGGCAACTGGATCTCCTTCCTGCCACGACCAAAGGGCTGAAGGCGCACGCCGTACTCTTGCCCGCCCTGGAGCATGCCCCAGGTGATGATGCCGTCGCTGCCGCGGATGACCGTGTCGGCCGGGTATGCATTCGAGAGCGAATTGGTCAGCACCACGCTGGGGCCCCCGGGATAGTCCACGATGATGTTGCACTGGTCGGGAACTTCCCGGTGGTACTCGAAGGTCCCACCGCCGCCAAAAACGCGATCGGGATAGCCAAGCTCGAGCACGCAGAAGACCGGTGTGAATGTGTGTACAAGAAGATCCGTGGCCGGTCCGCCCGCGTAGTCCCAGTACATGCGCCACTGGAAGAATCGGGAGACGGAGAAGGGAACCCGCGGGGCATCGCCCAGGAACCGCTCCCAGATCAGGTCGGCCCCGGGGCGTGCGCTGGCATCGGGGATGGGCATCCGTTCGCCCCAGTCGCCCCGGCGAAAGTAGCTGCACGTCACGTGCATGGGCTTGCCGATGATGCCGTTGCGGATCAGCCGGATGATCTCGGGGTAGTTGTCGTCGGCCATGTGCTGGGTGCCCACCTGCACCAGCCGGCCCTTGCTGGTGGCCGCTTCCTGTACCTTCTTGGCCAGCTCGAACTGGCCCCAGTGCGTCAGCGGTTTCTCACAGTAGACGTCCTTGCCGGCATGGATCGCGTCGATGGTCTGGGGGGCGTGCAGGCGGTCGGGGGTGGCAATACAGACGACGTCCACGTCGGGGTTGGCCAGGAGCGCCTCGTGCTCCATGTACATCCTGGCCCCGCCGGTCTTCTGGCTGGCCGCCGTCAGCCGGGGACGGTAGACGTCGCAGACCGCGACAGCCGCGGCCTGACCCTGCTGCTTCAGCCCGTTGATGATGTCCAGGTGGGCCTGGGCTCGGCCTCCGGTGCCGATGAAGCCGATGCCGATCCGATCGTTGGCCCCCCTGGCCTGCTGGCTGAGGATCGTAAAGCCCGGCGCCACGGCCGCGGCTCCCGCGGCGCCCAGGAAGCCACGCCGGGTCGCGCTCGCGGCTGTATTCGTGTTCGCGCTGTCTTCGCGCGTCACCGGCGCTGGTGTTTCTCGCATCATCGCTCTCCTTGAAAAAGCAAGAAAAGGAGCGGGTCACCTCCCGATCGGCTCGAGGCGGGTGGGTCTCTGGGCGGGCCTGGTGTCAGGTGGGATACGGCGGAGAAAGCCCTGGAGTCGCGAGCCGGCAACAGTGCTCGAGGCTTGCCCACATTCGTCGGGCATCATGAGCCTCCTGAGACCGATTGTCGCGCTACGGTTGAGACGCCGCAAGAGGGCGGCCGGGAGGACGGCGTGAATCCGGAGCACGCGCCGGTCGCGCAGTGCCAGCGGGCAATCGAAACCGATCAGCGTGCAGGTCCGAATGGACCGGCAGGGTTCCGCGTGCTTCAATGAAGGGGAATTTAGGCTAATGAAACTTCCCGTCCAGAGGCTTCCATACCACAATCCAGGGTCGCCAGGCCGTCCCCTGTTGTCGCTCAAGCGTTCGAGACGGCTGCCGGGTCGTGCATGGTCTGACGCCAACTCTCCAGGGAAAACCCACCATGAGCCGATTGGTCCGAGGGGTCCTGCCAGCCCTCACGATTCTCTGTGCCAGCGTCCTTCACGCGCAGCCTCCGGGCGGAAACAGCCCCTTCGAACGGTTCGATACCAACAAGGACGGCAAGCTGAGCCGCGATGAGCTGCCCGGATTCGTCCGCGACCAGTTCGGCACAATCGACACCAACAAGGATGGCTTCATCTCCCGGCAGGAAGACGAAGCGTTCTTCCGCAACCGTGCTGGAGGCCCAGGCGGGCCTGGTGGTCCTGGTCAGGGCCCCGGCGGGAACGTCCAGGCGCCCGAAAGGGTGAAGGTGGAGAGGAACATCCCCTATGCCGCCACGAAGGACCCCAGGCAAACGCTCGACGTCTACGTTCCGAAGGCACCGAAGGGGGAAAAGCCATTGCCCGTGGTGGTGAACATCCACGGCGGTGCCTTCCGGATGGGCGACAAGAGCATGGGCGTGCGCGAGATCCTTCCCCTGGTTGCCAGCGGAGATTACGCCGCGGTCTCGATCAACTACCGGCTCAGCGGGCAGGCGATCTGGCCGGCGCAGATCCACGACTGCAAGGCGGCGATTCGCTGGGTCCGCGCCAATGCCTCGAAGTACCATTTCGACCCCGAGAAGATCGGCGTCATCGGCGGATCGGCCGGCGGGCACCTGGTGGCCATGCTGGGCACCAGCGGAGGGATCGCCCCGCTCGAGGGAGACGTCGGTCCTTACCAGGGAACCAGCAGCAAGGTGCAATGCGTGGTCGACGAGTTCGGCCCCAGCGACCTGCCGGCGATGGGCGGTTCACACAACTCTCCCGAGTCGCCCGAATCGCAACTGATCGGCGGCCCCGTGCAGGAAAACAAGGATGCGGCCCGCGCGGCCTCGCCCATCACTTACGTCTCGAGGGAAGACCCGCCGTTCCTGATCCTGCACGGGACGGCGGATCCGCTGGTCCCGTTCAACCAGTCGGAGCGGTTTTCCAGGGCGCTCAAGGAAGCCGGTGTGAGCTGTCTCTTCGTCCCGGTGACGGGCGCGGGGCACGGCGGATTTCGGAGCCCGGACGTTGCGCAGCGCATCCGGCAGTTCTTCGATCAGCATCTGCGGGGTCAGGAGGCTGGCACCATTTCCGAGGAACCGATCCCCAACGGCGGACCCGCGGCGCGGCCTTCCTCGCGATGACGATGCCCCAAACATCGCATGAAGGGATTCTGACTTCTCTGAGTGTCGTATACAAGGAATGTTTGCAGATTACCGGGGCGCGGCGGGCTGCGGCCGGCGGGACGGCCGCGCACCCCATGAGTTCCCGCGTTTTCCCATGGGAGCGAATCGCATGAGACGAATGATGCTTGCGTCCGGCCTGGTGATCGTGGTGGTCATCCTGGCCCGATCCGTCCCCGCGCAGCCGCCGGGACGGCCCGGAAGGGGGGGGCCGCCCGGGGGTGGATTCCCGGTCCTGCCGATTGTCGCGGCCCTTGACGCCGATGGCGACGGTGAACTTTCCGCCCGGGAGATCGACAACGCAGCCACCGCGCTGCGGACTCTAGACCGGAACAATGACGGCAAGCTCACGCGCGACGAGTATCTCCCGGCCTTCCGAGAGGGCGGCCAGGCCGGGCCGAACCCCGCGGAGCTGGTTGCGCGGATGATGGCCTTCGACAAGAACGGGGATGGGAAGTTAAGCAAGGACGAGCTTCCCGAGCGGATGCAGGGACTTCTGGAGCGGGCCGACGCGAACAAGGACGGGTTCGTCGACAAGGACGAGCTGACAAAGCTTGTGCAGCAGCAGGCCGGTGCAGGCGCGGCGCGGGCGCGGGGGCTTACTCCGTGGAGAAGAGGGCCGTGGACCCGACGAAGGGCGTGGACGGGACGGCGTGGAACGTCCCCAGTTTTAGCCGAATCCAGACCGGTGGTCCGATCAGCATGGGAGCCATCAGACCGATGACGATTCGAACTTCGCGGTCGTTTGTGGGGATTGCGGGCGTGTTGCTGTGTGGGCTGGCCCTGGGTGCCGCCCCGCCCGCCCGGGACTACGTATTCCGCCACGAGAACGTGCTGGGGACCTCGCTGGAGCTCCGCATCCTGGCCGAGACCGAGGACGCCGCGCAAGCGGCCGAGGCTCGTGCCCTCGCCGAGATCGACCGCCTTGCCGCCGTCTTCAGCGGCTACGACGCCTCCAGCGAGTTCCGCCGCTGGCAGGCGGCCATCGGCCAGCCGACGAGGGTTTCGCCGGAGCTCTGCGAGCTGCTCCGGGCCAGCGACCGGTGGCGGCAGGCGAGCGGCGGAGCCTTCGACCCGCGCGTGCAGGCCCTCACCGAACTCTGGTCGCGCTGCGCCCGGCTTGACCGGATGCCGACCGCCGAGGAACTGGCCAGGGCCAGGGCGCTCATGGCCCGCCCCGGGTGGCGTCTTGACGCTGCCGCCGGCACGGCCGAGCATCTGAGTCCCTGCCCGCTGAGCTTGAACTCGATCGCCAAGGGGTTCATCATCGGCCGTGCCAGCGACGTGGCGCTCGATCGCGAGCGGGGCGTGCTGGGCGTGCTGCTGAACATCGGCGGTGATGTGCGCGTCGTCGGCGACGCCGCCCGGTCTGTCGGCATCGCTCCCGCCGTCAGCGACTCGGAGACGGCCGAGCCCATCTCCCGCGTCGAAGTCCGCAACCGCTCGGTGGCCACAAGCGGCAGCGCGCAGCGCGGGTTTCGCATCGGCGGCCGGTGGTACTCGCACATCTTCGACCCGCGAACGGGCCAGCCCGCCGGAAACGTGGTGGGCGCCACCGTCATCGCGGAGCAGGCGGCCGACGCCAATGCGCTGGCCACCACGCTGAACGTG
This sequence comes from uncultured Planctomycetaceae bacterium, assembly GCA_963833985.1. Taxonomy (GTDB): domain Bacteria; phylum Planctomycetota; class Planctomycetia; order Isosphaerales; family Isosphaeraceae; genus Aquisphaera. The sequence continues at coordinate 708,824 of CAWIAD010000002.1, read as the reverse complement.
CTCCCTGTCGAGCACGGCCTGCGCCTGGCCGCTTCGGTTCCGGGCGCCGAGTGCCTGATCGTCACGGCCGATGGGCACGTTCAGCGAAGTGCCGGGTGGTCCCGCTACGAGCGGCCCTTGCGGCTGCTTGCCGCCCCGCCCGCGCCCGCGGACCCCGCCCGCGAGAAGGCCCTGTTGAACAGCACCTGGGGAGACGCTTACGAGCTGCGCGTGAGCTTCGAGGTGAACGGTCCACAGGGGAACGCGGGCCGGTACCGCCGCCCTTACGTCGCGGTCTGGATCGAGGACAAGGACGGCCTCACGGCCCGGACGCTGGCCCTCTGGCTCATGACCCGGCAGCCGGGCCCGCGCTGGCACGCCGACCTGAAGCGCTGGTATCGCGACGACCAGGTCCGCCGGCTTGCCGACGACACCGACCTGATCGACACGATCTCCCGCGCCACTCGCCCGCCGGGCAAGTACTCCCTCACCTGGGACGGCAAGGACGACCACGGCAAGGCGCTTGGCCCCGGCACCTATACGGTCTGCATCGAGGCCGCGCGCGAGCACGGTACCTACCAGATCATCCGCAAGGACATCACCATCGCCGACCAGCCGTTCGCCGAGGAGCTCAAGGGGAATGTCGAGATCAAGTCCGCCGCGCTCGAGTATCGACGAAAGGGTCCCGAATGATCGCGCGCCAGGGGGTCGGCGCGGGGAGCCGTCGCGACCGCTGCGCCGCCGGATCGCCATCCGGACTGCCGCCGTCATGCGCTGGCTTCATATTTACGTGTCCATGTTCGGCATGGCGGCCGTCCTGTTCTTCAGTGTGACCGGCCTGACGCTGAACCACCCCGACTGGTTCGGCGAGCCGGAGAGCCGCGTCCCGGCGCAAGGCCAGATGCCTGCGGACTGGCTGCGCCCGGGTGGCCCGGACGCGTCGCCCGCGGGCGAGCCGGATGTGTCGCAGATCGCGCGGCTGGAGATCGTCGAACACCTGAGGAAGACTCACGGCATCCGTGCGGCCGTGGCCGAGTTCCGGGCCGACGAGCGCGAGTGCACCGTCACCTTCAAGGGGCCCGGCTATGCCGCGGACGCGTTCATTGACCGCGAGTCCGGGCGCTACGACGTGACTCAGACCATGCACGGCTTTGTCGCGGTCATCAACGACCTGCACAAGGGGCGCGACGCAGGGATCGCCTGGTCGGTCATCATCGACGCCTCGGCCATCGGACTGACCGTGATCTCCGTGACCGGCCTGGCACTGTTGTTCTACCTGAAGCTCAGGCGGGTTCGTGGGCTGGCCGTGGCGGTGAGCGGGGCCATTGCCGTGGCCCTCGCCGTCTTGCTGCTGGCCCCTTGAGGAGGAGGCACCTTGCCGCACTTCGCGGCCCAGGATGAAGAGAGTTTTAGAGAAACGCGCGGCCCCGCTCCAGCGGGCTGTCGCCGAGGTCCACTGTGGCGACGAGTCTTCGTCGCCGTTCTTACCCCCACATGGGTTTCCAGCTGGGAGAATCTACTGATGAAGCGCATCGCCATTGCCATTGCCTTGACCCTGGCCATGATGGTCGGAACCATCGGTCTCAGCCAGCCAGGCCAGGCACAGCCGCCCGGCCAGCCGGGGCGCGGGGGACCGCCGAACCCGCTGCTCCAGTTGTTCGACACCAACCGTGACGGCACGCTCTCGGCGGCCGAGATCGACGCGGCCGGCACGCAGCTCCGCGAGCGCGACACCAACAAGGATGGCAAGCTGACGGCCGACGAGCTGCCGCGCGGCCCCGGGGGCCGTGGCGGCTTCGGTCCCGGCCGTGGCGGTGCGGGGGGGATGGCGAGTGCCAGCGACCCGGGCAAGCCCTCACTGCCCAAGGACGATGGCGAAAAGCGCATTCTCGCGGCCATCGATCAGGCCCGCGGGGGTGAGCGGTACGCCAACGTTTCGACCTCTGACGGCCGGCTGCTCCGCCAGCTCACCGAGGCGGTCAACGCCAAGCGGGTGGTCGAGCTGGGCACGTCCACCGGTGAATCAGGGCTGTGGCTCTCGATGGCCCTGCGCAGGACCGGCGGCAAGCTCTACACCTACGACATCGACCCCGGCCGGATCGCCGTGGCCCGCGAGAACTTCAAGCGAGGCGGCGTCGACGACATCGTCGTGATCACCGAGGGCGATGCCCACGAAACGGCCGTGCGGAACAAGGAGCCGATCGACGTCCTTTTCATCGACGCCGACAAGGAGGGTTACGACGCCTATCTCAGGGAGTCCTGCCCTACGTCCGGCCCGGCGGGCTGATCATCGCCCACAACATGCGGATGCCCTCGCCGAATCCGCAGTACATCCAGGCCATCACCACCGACCCGAACCTCGACACGTCGTTCGTGCTCATGGACGGCGCCGGGGTCGGCATCACGCTCAAGAAGCGCTGAGGCAGGTTGGACCATGGTGTTGCGGGCGGGGACATCCCGCCACCCCGCTGGCCGCGAGCTTCGCCGTCGAGGCTCGCGGCACCTGGATGAAAAGCTCGTGGAGTGAGGGCGGCCGTTTACCTCACGGGGACAGGTTTGCTCACCCTTTGGCTGTTTTCGATGAGCGTTCTGTGGTCTCATGGATCTCCATGCCGAGCATCGCGGCCGGAGTACCCGTCTCCTCTTTCCGGTCCGTTCGCAACCGGGGCATTCGCAGCACGTCGTGACCCGTTCCGTTCCATTCCGCCCATCTGCGACAGGAGGAGTTCTTCCGATGCTGACCATCATCGCCTGCCCAGGGCGCCGCGCGTTTCTTGGAGCCTGCGCACTCGGCGCATCGGCGTTCACCGTCCGGGGCGCCTTCGCCGAGGAGCTGGATCGAACCCCGCGCATTCAGGAGGGGCCGTTCTATCCGACGAAGCTGCCGCTGGACACCGACAACGACCTCGTCGTCATCAACGACGCGATCACTCCCGCCGTGGGCGAGGTGACGCACCTCAGCGGACGGGTCCTGGACAGCAGCGGAAGTCCGGTCCGCAATGCCATCGTCGAGATCTGGCAGTGCGACCGCGACGGCACGTACCTGAAGGCCCACGTCGACGACGGCGCGAAGTTCGACACCAACTTCCAGGGTTACGGGCGCTTCCTGACGGGCTCGACCGGCGAGTATTACTTCCGGACGATCAAGCCGGTCCCCTACACCGGTCGGCCCGCTGCCCACATCCACTTCAAGATCCGCAGGGATCACAAGGTGCAGCTCACGACCGAATGCTTCGTGAAGGGGCATCCCGGCAACGAGCGGGACGGCATCTACCGCCGCGCCATGTCCAGCCCGGGCGGCAAAAGGCTTCCCGTCGAGTTCGCGCCAGTGCCAGGGTCACGCATCGGCGAGCTGGCCGCGCGCTTCGATATCGTCCTCGGCGAGACGCCGCGAAGCTGAGCCGTGCGTCTTTCCGGGGCGGAGCTTTTTATCCCTCTCGGAAGGGTGAATCACGGAGCGAGACGACCTCCGCGGTGTCCGCGGCCTGCTGGGCCTTGAGTGCGATCTCGGTGATCCGGCAGGCTTCTGCAAGTGTCATGGGGGGTGGTCCCTCCCCGCGCAGCGAGCGGACGAGCTGCGTGAACAAATCCGTCTCGGGACCAAGGGTGAGCGCGCGGGGAGGACGGCCCGCCGCGGTGAGCGTCACCTTGCGTTCCACGAGCGCGGTCTCGATCAGGCCGCCTGTCCCGGCGATCCGCAGTCGCTCATCACCGTGAGTGGCCGCGGACTCGGGGCGGAGATAGTCGAGCGTGACCGCGGCCGCCCCGCCGTTTTTCATGGCCAGAACGAAGGCGGCCTGGCTGGCACAGGCGGGGAAATCGGGGTGCGCCCTGGTTCCCTCGCAACCCTGGACCGAGACAAAGACGTCGCCCAGGATCGCGTGCAGCCAGTCGAAGGCGTGAATTCCCACCCAGGCCGCGATGCCCGCGAAGGTCTTGCGGCTGCGATAGGCGTCCGGCCGGTCCTGCCCCCACTTGTAGGACTTCTGGCTGAAGCTCATGAGCGGCTCGCCGATCTCGCCCGCGTGCACCGCCCGGCGGATCGCGGCCAGCGCGGGGTCCGCGCGCATCGTGTGCATCGGCACGATGTGCAGCTTCCTGGTCCGTGCGAGCTGGAAGAGCCCATCCAGGGTGTGCAGATCCATGGCCAGAGGCTTCTCCGCCACGACCGGCAGCCCGCGTTCCAGGCAGAACCGGGTCCAGTGCGGGATCCGGTCGGCACGGCCGCAGACCTGAACGAGGTCGAGATGTTCCGTCGCCAGCATTCGGCCCGGGTCATCATGGCGATGGGTGTCCATCGTCAGGCCGGGAGCGTGGTCGAACGCGCCGAGTGTCTCCTCGGGGCCCGCGACGGCAACGGCCGCGAGCACGAGCCCGGGCACACGCCGCAGCGCCGGGGCGTAGGTTTGCCAGTGTCCCGTCGAGCCAATGAGCCCCAGCCTCATTCCGTGCCTCCTGGTACCGGGCCGATCACGGCCGCGAGACAAACCGGTTGCCGGCGATGCAGAAGCGCAAGGGCCTGTGTGCCCATTCGCCCGAGTAGTCGACACCGACGCGCGGCCTGGCCTCAACCTGGAAATCGCTCACGGGCTGATCGGGCAAGGCCAGGATGAGCTCGCCACTGGTGAGCACATGGCCGTTGAGACGGCGGTCGATCGCCAGCGCGCGGCAGAGTCGCCCAGGACCGCTGGCCGAGACGTCGATATTGCGGACCGGCTCGAGGGCACGCAGCAGCACCGCGGAGGCGTGGTTGCCCGGCCCAGTGACCACGTTCAGGCAGTGATGCATGCCGTAGATCAGATAAACGTAAGCATGTCCTGGCAGGCCGAACATGACCTCGGTGCGCGCGGTGCGGCCGTGCGCCGAGTGAGCCGCCAGATCATGGGGGCCCAGGTACGCCTCGGTCTCGACGATCCGCCCAACGCGCTGCCGTCCCTCCACGGTGCGCACCGAGCAGCTTGCCCAGGAGGTCACGCGCCACGGGCTCGGCGTCGCGATCGTAGAAGCTTTCTGGAAGGATCTGCATGGCTCGTATCGTACCAAAGAGGCGCGCCACTGGCTCGTCGCGGGTTGAGCCTGAGCGGCCTGCGCCGCGCTTGCTTACCGGGGGTGGCAGGGGTAGGCTGAACACGGCTGGTCGCGTGAGCGCGGGGGTCGTCTGCGCCGGTTTTGATGTGCGAGGCTCACCTCATGGGCGTGTTCGCGTGTCTTCTGATCATGGTGGGTGCCCTGGCCCTGACCGATGATCGGCCCCCTGCGCCAGAGTATGCCATCGGTGCCGACCTGTCGTTCCTCAAGCAGGCCGAGGATCGTGGCGTGGTCTTCAAGGACGGCGGTCAAGCCCGGCCGGGGCTGCGGATCTTCAAGGATCATGGATACAACTGGGTGCGCTTGCGGCTGTTCCACACGCCCACGCGGCTTCCCAACAACGTGGCCTACACGGTGGCCCTGGCGAAAGAGCGCGGGCGCGGGCTACAGGTTCCTGCTGGACCTGCACTACTCCGACACCTGGGCCGATCCGGGCAAGCAGTTCATTCCCAATGCATGGGCCAGCAGGCCGCACGACGATCTGGTGCGCGCGGTCTTCGAGTACACGCGTGACACGATCCGGGCGTTCCGCGAGCAGGGTGTCCTTCCTGACATGGTGCAGATTGGCAATGAGGTGATCGCCGGCATGCTCTGGCCCGACGGCAAGCTGCCCGACCACTGGGACCGGTTCGCCGAGTTGCTGAAGGCGGGGATCCGCGGCGTGGATGCGGGGCGCGGGGACGAGGCCCGGCCAAGAATCATGATCCACATTGACCGGGGCGGGGACAGGAACGGCACCCGGGCCTTCTTCGACCGATTGAACGCTCTGGGCGTCGCGTACGACGTGATCGGCCAGTCGTATTATCCCTGGTGGCAGGGCAGCCTGCTGGCCTTGCGCGAGAACCTCGACTTCATGGCCAGAACCTACCGCAAGGACATCATCCTGGTGGAAGCGGCTTATTGCTGGCGGCCCACGGAATACACCCGAAGGCCGGGGCCTTTTCCCGAGACGCCGGAGGGGCAGAGGGAGTTCCTGGAGGAGCTCAATCGCCTTGCCCTCGCCACGGTGGATCATCGCTGTATCGGCATATTCTGGTGGGAGCCTGCCGTATCCGGCCCGCTCCGCAGCCGCGGTTTCTTTGACGACGACGGCAACGCGTTGCCCGTCATTCACGTGTTCGACCGTTTCACGCGGCATTGAGCCGACCCGATCACCGTGCCGGGCGGCAGAGGCCGGCCGTCCTCCATGAACGACTCATTGTCTCGACCCATTGGAACCATCCGCGAGGAAGACCACGATGCGAGCCTGCTCCACGATCCTCATCGGCATGATCCTGCTCGTTCGGGCTGACCTGATCGCGCTGGCCAGGGCCGGTGAGGTCCAGGTGAAAGAGCAACCTGCGGCCACATCTGACGGCCGGCACGCAGAGCCCGTCGGCCTCTTCGAAAGCCACGGTGATGTGGGCCAGGTGCTGCACGCGGGCCAGGCCTCCTTCGACGTCGCCGCGAAGACCTACAAGGTCTCCGCCAGCGGCGAGAACATGTGGTTCGCCAGGGATGCGTTCCATTACGTCTGGAAGCAAGCCTCCGGTGACGCTGCGCTCGCGGCCGAGGTCGCGTTTCTCGGCACCGGGATGAATGCCCATCGCAAGGCATGCCTGATGTTCCGGCAGAGCCTGGACGCGGATTCCGCCTACGTGGATATCGCGGTGCATGGCGACGGCCTGACGTCGCTTCAGTTCCGCGAGGCGCGGGGAGCCGCGACGCACGAAGTGCAGTCCCGCGTGCTTGCGCCGAGGAAGCTGCGGCTCGAGAAGCGCGGCAAGTACACCGTGATGTACCTGGGCCAGGAGGGTGAGACGCCTGCTTTCTCAGGCGCGGCGGTGCGCATTGTGCTCGAGGATCCCTTTTATGCGGGTCTCTGCGTCTGTTCACACGACAAGGATGTGACCGAGACGGCCGTCTTCTCCGACGTTCGGCTCACCGCACCCTTGCCGCCTGCGTCGGCACGGCCGGTGCTCTACAGCACGCTCGAAACGCAGGCCATGGCCTCGACCGATCGCCGCGTGGTTCACGTGGCCGCCACGCGGTTCGAGGCCCCCAACTGGCTGAAGGACGGCAAGTCGCTCATCTACAACAGCGCGGGCCGGATTTACAAGATCCCGGCGGCGGGCGGCCAGCCCGAGTTGGTCGACACGGGTTTTGCCGTGCGCTGCAACAACGACCACGGTCTCTCGCCGGATGGAACAATGCTGGCCATCAGCGACCAGTCGAAGCCGCCGGGCCGGTCATTGATTTACACGCTGCCCGTTGCGGGAGGGGCGCCCACGCTGGTCACCCCGACCGGCCCATCCTACTGGCATGGCTGGTCGCCCGACGGCCAGACCCTGGCCTTCTGCGGGGAGCGCAACGGTGAGTTTGATATCTACACGATTCCGGCCGCGGGCGGCACGGAAACCCGCCTGACGACGGCTGCCGGTCTGGACGACGGGCCGGAGTATTCTCCTGACGGCCAGTACATCTATTACAACTCCGTACGGACCGGGACGATGCAGGTCTGGCGAATGCGGCCCGACGGACGCGGCCAGGAGCAGATCACGTCTGATGACTTCAATAACTGGTTTCCGCATATTTCCCCGGACGGCCGATCGATGGTGTTTCTCTCTTACGAGAAGCATGTGACCGGTCATCCCGAGAACCAGGACGTCACGCTGCGCCGCATGAACCTGGACAACCGGCACATCGACGTGCTGGCGCGGCTCTTCGGTGGCCAGGGCACGGTCAACGTTCCCTGCTGGTCGCCAGATGGGCGGCAGATCGCTTTTGTGAGCTACCAGCTCGTCCCGTGAAGGCTGCGCCCATTGCCTTGCGGGGGGCCAGCGGGCATTGAAAGTCTGGTCGGAAGCGGCCCATTCTGCCGATAACAAGCATACCGATCGTTACGCCCTGCATGGGATGAAGCTCGCGCGCGTGAAGGCATCGCTCGCATGTGCCGATCGCTATCCCCCAGACCGTGCTGTTATGCTATGGTTCGCGTGGAAGCAATTCGAGGGGACGCCTTCCGGACACTGGGGACCGGGAGCGGAACGAAATGACTGGCACGGCGATGAAGACGGAACCGGGTCTGCCGCGACGATCGCACGGTATTGCCGGCGCGCCATCCCGGTCGCCGGTTGCGGTCGCGCCGCCGACCGCGCTCACCCCTTGATTGCACCGGCACCGCGCTCGGCCATGTTCTTTCCCCTGGTCGTCCTGGTCGCCGTTCTGCCTGGCCTGGCGGCGCTCAATTCCTGGGACCTGACCCCACCCGGACCATTGTGGGGCCTGCGGGCGCTTGCGGTGCTCGACGGGATGACTGTCGACCAGGTTCCCGCGGCGCATGCGATCAAGCCCTGGGCAGAGTCCGCCGCGCTGCGCAGCCTCTCGTTCCAGCCTCCTCTCTATGCCTGGCTGGCCGCGGCCGGCATGCGCTCGAGCGCCGATCTCAATCCGCTGGCCATCGTGCTGCCCAGCTACATCGCGGGTGCGGTGCTCGTGTTCCTGGCCTACCTGCATGGACGGGTCTGGCGTGGAGGCGGCATGGGACTGGCCGTGGCCCTGCTCGTGGGGTTCAACCCCAGCCTGCTCCTGCGCATGCAGGAAGCGACCCCGACGACTCTGGCCGCGATGGGCGCGGTGGGCGCCCTGCTCTGCTACGCCTGGCATGAGCGCGACATGGAGGAGACGGTGCGGCGCTGGCCCTGGGCCGGATCAATCGTCTGGGTCGTTGCCGGTGGCCTTGCTCTGGGTGTGTCCCTGCTGGCGCTGGGAGCATTCGGCCTGGTCGTCATCCCGGTGGTGCTGCTGCATCAGGTGTATCTCAAGCTCGGTGCGACGTCGGCTCCTGCTGTGCGCCCTCGGGCCCGGTTCCGCTGGCTGGAATGGTGGCGTGTCGCGGGCGTGCTGGATGGGATGCTTGCGATCGCAATCGCCTTGCTGATGGTCCTTCCCTGGCACATCCGGATGGTCCGCACGTACGGCTGGGTGGCACTCACCGGCTTGGATTTTCGCACCTGGGGAATGGCCGGTGACGGACTCTCCCTGCCGGCGCGGCTCATTGAACTGGCGCCGGTGACTCTGCCTCTGGGGCTTTACGGAGCCGCCAGGGCCGTTCGGCTGGCCTTGATCGATGAGAACAACAGTCGCGAGACCGTGGGCGGAACTTTCTGGGTCATCTGGATGGCGGTCGCGGCGCTGGCGCCCGCCTTCTGGCCCGGTGGCCCGCTCGGCGCACTCGATCTTTTTCTGCTGGTGCCCCTGAACCTGCTGGCCGCGGTGACCGTGGCCGACCTGGTCAACCGCCGTGTACCAGTTCGCAGCCTGATCTTCCTGGCGCCGGCCACCGCCATGTCCGTGGCCTGGTGGGCCAGCGGCGATCTGAAAGGGGCCCTGGACGACCTGACGCACGACCGGGCCAGCGCGGCCACGGCCCTGGGCTTGCACCTGGCGCTCGACCTTGTCGTACTGTCCATCTGGTTCACCCGCCGGCTGGACCGCTGGGCACGGCACCGCGATGACCGGCAGCGCCTCGTGCTGGCGATGTTCCTGCTTTCCATCCTGGCGATCACCGTGGGTACCGGCGTGCAGGAAGTGGTCTTCCGCCATAGTGAAACGCACGACCTCCTGACGCTCCGCACGATGATCCTGAGGCGCAATCGCGAGCGGCCGTTCGAGCAGCTCGCCGTCGTCGGCCCCGAAGGCAACACGGGAAAAGGCGGGGCCGCTGCCGCTCTGGAAGGGCCTGGAGCCGAGCCGTACAGTGGCGGCTGGCTACGGTTCATTCTGCGCACGGCGCTGCCGCAACTTCCCCAGCGCGACCTCTCAAGCATTGATGATCTGCTGACGCTTCCGGAAGGTCAGCGGCTGGTCATCTTCACCGGCTCGGGCCAGCGGCTCTCCTCGGCCGTGAAGTCGAAGCTCGGTCTGGAGATCATTCATCCCGGGCGGATGGGCATCCTCGACGCCTACGCCACGGCACACAGCCGCACTCCGAAGCGGTAAGCTTGAACGCGCATTGACCGCGGACAGCGGGATCCCTACCATTTTGAGGTCAGGACGATCGTGCATGCCGACGGATTGGCACGCGTGCGGTTTCGTCGAGGCAGGCTTCCGTTTCCGGATCAGGAACCCGCGATGGTCGAATGGTCAACCGTCTTCAACGAGTCGCTCCCCTATCGAGATTTTCTGGACCGCTTCGCGAATAGCTCCCAGCGCGACCGCTGGGACGCGATGCAAGCGCGGTTTTCTCTGGCGGCCGGACAGAAGGACTTGCTCGGTTCGTTCACGCGGCGGATGCCCGTGATTTGTCTGTGCGGCGCCTGGTGCGGCGACTGCATCAACCAGTGTCCCGTTTTTGATCTCTTCGCCCAGGCGGCACCGGCGATCGACCTGCGATTCCTTGATCGCGACCTGCTTCCCTCGGTGCGCGACGATCTTTCGATCAACGGCGGAGCGCGAGTTCCCGTCGTCGTCTTCCTGAGCGAGGACTGGAAGGAAGTCTTTCGCTACGGCGAGCGCACCCTGTCGATCTACCGCAAGCTGGCCGCCGACCATCTCGGTCCCTCGTGCCCGACGGGGTTTGTCCCGCCCGGCGAACAGGCACTCGCCACGATCGCTGGCGAATGGCTCGATCAGTTCGAGCGCGCGCACCTGATTCTGCGGCTCTCCCCGCGCCTGCGCAGCAAGCACGGGGATTGAGCCCAATACCGTCGAAATAGCGTTCACGAAAAGGGGCAAGCGGCTTGCGTCAGACTGGTTCCCACGCTCTGCGCTTGTCATTCCCGCGAATGTGTTAACATGGTTGGCTGGATTCTACCAGCATGGTCATGGATGGAGCCAACTATGTTCACAGGGATGTCAGTCCACCAATCCCCGCCCGCCCAATGGGCTCGGATGCAGTTCGACGGGATCAGGCTCGGCCATTGCACCAGGAGGAATCGCCTCATGGCGTTTGCGGAGGCCCTCGCTGAGCAACCCGGGAAGATGATCCCCGAGTTGTTCACCCGCAAGTACGACATCAACGCGACCTATGACCTCCTCGACGAACGCGAGGTGGTCCCCGATGCGATCCAGGCGACTCACCGCCGACTGGTGATGGCCGAACTCCGCAAACCGGGGCGATATCTCCTCATCGAAGACACCACGTTTCCCTCGTTCTCTCATCGCAAGCAGCCAATACCCGGGCTTGGGCCGATTGGTGACTCGGAGCCGGGACAGCAGGGCTTTCTCCTCCACTCCATCCTTGCGATGCGTGCCGACTCGTCGCCCGTACCTGATGCGAGCGGTCGTCGGCCCCCGGTCACGATCCTGGGGCTCGCCGACCAGCAATACCTCATCCGCATCCCGCGGGATCCCGACACGCCGAAACAGGCCGGATCGCGGCAACGGCAGATCCGGGATCGGGAGTCGGATCGCTGGCTCGAGTCGGGCAAGCGGATTGGCCCGGCACCAGAGAACCCGGAGGTCCGCTGGGTGCGCGTCGCCGATCGAGAAGCAGATATTCATGAGTACATGGAGTCCTGTCGCGCAGCAGGCCACGGTTTCGTGATCCGGGTCAGTCAAAATCGCATTCTGCTCAATCCGGCCGATGGTAAGCGGCTCGGGCTGGTCTTCGAGCACATCGTGGGCGTGGCGTCCGTGGGGGGAATGTATCTGGACCTGCGTGGCCGCGATGGTAAGGCCGCGCAGCGCGCGAAGCTCCTGATCAGTTGTGGTCCGGTGCGCGTGCGGGCACCCGAGCGTGCGGGCCGCGCGGCCGGCACGGGCGAGCCGATCGACGGCTGGTTCGTGCGGGTCTGGGAGCAAGACCCGCCTGAAGGCGTCGCGCCGCTGGAATGGGTGCTCTACACGGACAGCCCGACGGAGAGCTTCAGCGCTGCGATCATGGTGGTGATGGACTACGGCACACGCTTTCTGATCGAGGAGTTTCACAAGGGCCTCAAGACGGGCATGAAGGCTGAGGATTTGCAGCTGGAGCGGGGCAACCGATTGTTCGCTGCGATCGCCGTGATGAGCGTGGTGGCGCTTCGGCTGCTGGATCTGCGCGAGCTCGGCAAGGGCTTCCCGGGAGCTCCCGCGGCAAGCACTGGCCTGGAGGAGCCCGAGCTGGAGGTGCTCGGTCTGGCGGTCGAGCGTGGACTCAAGACCGTGGCAGACGTGTTGCTTGCCCTGGGGCGGCTCGGTGGGCATATGAACCGGCGACGAGACGGGATGCCCGGCTGAATCACGCTCTGGCGCGGCATGAAGGTGCTCCGGCTGCTGGTAAGGGGAGCAAAGCTTGAGCGCGCGAGAATCAATGCACATGTACACTACTAATTGCATATGCATGGATGCAGTTTTCCGGGAATGACAAGCGCGGAGCGTGGGAACGAGGGACAAATCACTGCCTGCCCTCAACTGATCGCTATTTCAGCGGTGTCGGGTTCAAGGCTTCGTATCCAGCCAGGCCATGCCGTCCGGGCCGCGGCCGGTCTTGAGCCGGTTCACCTCGGTCAGCGTCTGGAGATCGATGACCGCCACCGCATTATCGCCCGTCAGCGCGACATAGGCGCGTCCTCCGGTCGGCGGGACGAGGATGCCGCTGGCCCCTCTGCCGAGCCTCAGTCGCCTGGTCACGGTCCGGCTGCCTGTCTCCAGCACGATCAATCCTCCGCCGCCAAGCTCGGAGACAAGGGCGAGCTTGCCATCCGGTGTGAACTTCAATCGGTTCGGCCCACGCGCGCCGGCGTCGATCGTCTGAATGACCTTTTTGGTGGCCAGGTCGATCACCGAGATGCGGCCGTCTCCCATGTGCGCGGTCCAGAGCTCCTTGCCGTCCGGAGTGACGTCAAATCCTTCCGGTCCCCGGCCCACGGAAACAAGAGTCTCCTTCCACCCTGGACCACCCTGCGGTCCGCCAGGTCCGCGCGGCGGTCCACCAGGTCCGCCGGGTCCGCCAGGAGGAGGTCCGCCGGGACCGTCAGGAGGAGGTCCGCCAGGCCCGCCAGGAGGAGGTCCGCCGGGACCGTCAGGAGGAGGCCCACCGGGTGGTGGCCCACCGGGACCCCCGAATGGTGGCCCGCCTGGGCCTCCTGGAGGGCCCGGGGGCCGCTCGGCACGCTCGATGATGCTGATGGTGTTCGACTCGACGTTCGACGTATAGATGGTTTTCTCGTCTTTCCCGACCAGGACCATGTGCGTTCGATTCTGGCCGGTGCCCAGTAGCCAGTCCACCTTGTTGGTGGCCGGGTCATAGCGGCCAATTGCCATGTTCGCTTCCGCGGTGAAGTAAAGCTTGCCGCCGGCAAACCACAATCCATGCGGCCGGCCCAGCGGAGTCAGGTCCACGTGATGCAGTTCCTTCCTCGCCGCGATGTCGATGACGGAGAGCGAGTTGCCTCCACGTTCGGTCGAGCCGCTGTAATTGCTTGCGAAGGCGAGCTTGCCGTCGGTGGAAACGGCCAGCTCGTGCGGATCCTGGCCAGTCGGCGCGTGACCGGCGATCTTGCCCGTCGCGGGATCGACGATGGCCATCGCGTTCTCGCCCTTGTGCAGGACGAGAAGCGCGGGTGAGGGCGTTTCCTGTCCCCGGACCGCCGCTCCGGCCAGCAGGACGATGAGAGCCAGTCCAGCCATGCATTTCATACCGGGTACCTCCACGTGAATTGGATCGAAGAAATGGGCTTGCCGGTGGACATGAATTCTCACAGGGCCGGAACCGCCCGGTCAATCATCGTGCGTGCCCGCCCTGCGGTCGCGAGGCCGTGTGAGCGATGGGGAACGGCAGTCATTCTAACCGCCTGCCAGCCGTGCCATCGTAAAGAAGTGTCAAGCCTGCCTGTGATGCTCAGACCACGTAAAGGCGTCCTTGCTCGAGCGGCTCGATCACGCTGGAGGCCCTGTCGAAGTCGTCGGGAAGGTGGGTCAGGCGCATGCGCCGGCGCAGGGCTTCGGGAAGAGCGGCCAGCTTCTCGTAGGGCGTGTGCACGCCCGTGTGGACCAGGCTCGTCGCCTCGTGGACGATCAGGTCGGCGGCAGCCAGCCAGTCGATGAGTGTCGGGTCGAAGGCGGTATCGGCACTGAATGCGAAAGTCCGGCCGGCAGCCTGGATGCGCAGCGCGGTCGTGGGAACGGAGTGCATTGTCGGCCGGCACTCGACGGCGAAGGGGCCGCAGCAGACCGGCCTCGACCCGTCGAGTGCGAGCAGCTCGAAGTAGTCATCGAAACGGCTCTGGACCGGTTGGGCGCCGGGGTGAGGCCTGGAGAATTCCATACCGGCCGCAAGCAGCCCGGTCCAGGCCCGCGCCGAGACCTCCGGGTGCATGAGCAAGCGGGCGCGCCGCGCGAGCGCGAAGAACGAATAATAGCCGAGATCTTTCAGCCCACAGCAATGGTCCGCGTGCAGATGAGTGATCGCCACGGCGGCGATGCGATCAAGATCGAGGGGGCATCCGGCCGCGGTCGAGCCCTCGACGAGCATCTTGCGGACCGGATGGGGGCAGTCGATCAGCATCCAGTCATCGTCAATTCCGATGGCCAGACACGAGGTGTAATGACGCGCGGTAAACGCCTCGCCAACGCCCATTGGAATCAATCGAAGCGTGCTCATGCCGGTAGATTTCCGTGCAACTCACAATGCGCCGGCGGAGTCGGCCTGCCGGACCTTGTGCAGGCTAGCCTTGAGGAAGTCGCGGTTGGTGCGGCCGATGAACTCCATGCGGATTTCCTTGGGGCAAGCGGCCTCGCATTCGCCGTGGTTCGTGCAACTGCCGAAGCCTTCCGCGTCCATCTGGTCGATCATGCCGGTGACGCGGCGCTGTTTTTCGGGCTCGCCCTGGGGCAGCAGGTTGAGGTGCTGCGCCTTGGCCGAGACGAAGAGCATGGCGGAGGCGTTCGGGCACGCCGCCACGCAGGCGCCGCAGGCAATGCAGGCGGCCGCGTCCATCGACAGGTCGGCATTCTCCTTGGGAATGGGGATGTCGTTGGCCTCCGGAGCGTTGCCGGTGCGCACCGAGATGAACCCGCCGCGCGCGATGATCCGGTCGAACGCCCCGCGATCGACCATCAGGTCCTTGATCACCGGAAAGGCTGTGGCGCGCCAGGGCTCGACGGTCAGGATATCGCCGTTGTGGAAGCTGCGCATGTGCAACTGGCAGGTGGTGGTGGCGCGCCTTGGGCCGTGCGCATCGCCGTTGATGACCACCCCGCATTGCCCGCAGATCCCCTCGCGGCAATCGTGGTCGAAGGCGATCGGCTCCTTCCCGTCGAGGATGAGCCGTTCGTTGACCACGTCGAGCATCTCGAGAAACGACATGTCGGTACTGATGTCGCGTGCCGAGTAAGTCTCGAAGCGTCCGGGCGAAGTGCGGTTTTTCTGCCGCCAGACATTCAAGGTCAGGTTGATGGTCTGTTCAGAGCCATTCTGGGACATGGATCGTCCTCTCTATGGAGTTCAGCCGCGGTCCAGTGCGGTTTGGCTTTACTTGTAGCTTCGTGTTTGCAGGTGCACGATCTCGAACTCGAGCGGCTCGACGAGCCTGTTCGGGCGGTTGCCGTCGCCGGTGTACTCCCAGGCGGCGACATGGCAGAAGTTCTGGTCGTCGCGCAGGGCCTCACCTTCCTTGGTCTGGAACTCCTCGCGGAAATGGCCGCCCGCCGATTCACGTCGCTCCAGGGCGTCGAGACACATGAGCTCTCCCAGCTCCAGGAAGTCGGCCACGCGGCCGGCCTTCTCCAGCGACTGATTCACCTCCTGGCCGTCGCCCAGGACGCGAACTTCCTTCCAGAACCGCTCGCGCAGGCCGGGAATCAGTTCGAGCGCTGTCTTCAGCCCGTGCTCGTTACGGGCCATGCCACAATAGTTCCAGAGGATCTTGCCCAGCTCGCGGTGGAAGTCGTCCACGGTGCGCGATCCCCGGATCGACAGCAGCCTCTGGGTGCGGTCGGATACCCAGCTCTCGGCGGTCTTGAAGGCCGAGTGATCGGTGCCGATCTTGTCGAACTTGTTCGACGCGAAGTAATTGCCCAGGGTATAGGGAATCACGAAGTAACCGTCGGCCAGCCCCTGCATGAGCGCGCTGGCGCCCAGGCGGTTGGCGCCATGGTCGGAGAAGTTGGCCTCGCCCAGCACGAACAGGCCGGGGATCGTGCTCATCAGGTGGTAATCGACCCAGAGCCCGCCCATGGTGTAGTGGACCGCCGGGAAGATGCGCATCGGCACCTTGTAGGGGTCCTCGTCGGTGATCCGCTCGTACATGTCGAACAGGTTGCCGTAGCGCTCGCGGATGGTCGCGACGCCCAGCCGGTTGATCGCGTCGGCAAAATCGAGGTAGACGCCGAGCCCGGTCTTGCCCACCCCCCTGCCCTCATCGCAGACCTCCTTGGCCTGCGCGAGGAGATGTCGCGGGGCGAGAGGTTGCCGAAGCTCGGGTACTTGCGCTCCAGGTAGTAGTCGCGCTCGTCCTCGGGTATCTGGTCCGGCGGGCGGGTGTCTCCCTTCTTCTTGGGCACCCAGATCCGGCCGTCGTTGCGGAGCGATTCGGACATCAGGGTCAGCTTGCTCTGGTGTTCGCCGGTGACCGGAATGCAGGTCGGGTGAATCTGGGTATAGCACGGGTTGGCGAACGCCGCGCCCTTCTTGTAGGCACGCCAGATGGCCGTGGTGTTGCAGCCCTTGGCGTAGGTGGCCAGGTAGAAGACGGTGCCGTAGCCGCCAGTCGCCAGGATGACGGCATCGGCGACGTAGGACTCGACGACGCCGGTCTCCAGATCGCGGGCGACGATGCCCCGCGCCTTGCCGTCGATCACCACCAGTTCCTGCATCTCGTGCCGCGGGAACATCTTGATCGCACCCAGGCCGACCTGCCTCTGGAGGGCCTGATAGGCACCGAGGAGCAGTTGCTGGCCGGTCTGGCCGCGGGCATAGAAGGTGCGCGAAACCTGGGCACCGCCGAAGGAGCGGTTCGCCAGCAGGCCGCCGTACTCGCGGGCGAACGGCACGCCCTGCGCGACGCACTGGTCGATGATGTTCACCGACACCTCCGCCAGGCGGTAGACGTTCGCCTCGCGGGCCCGGAAATCGCCCCCCTTGACCGTGTCGTAAAAAAGTCGGAAGACGCTGTCGCCGTCGTTCTGATAGTTCTTGGCCGCGTTGATTCCTCCCTGGGCGGCGATCGAGTGCGCGCGGCGCGGGCTGTCCTGATAACAGAAGCAGGAGACCTGGTACCCCAGCTCCGCCAGCGAGGCGGCCGCCGAGCCGCCGGCCAGGCCCGTTCCCACCACGATCACGGAATACTTCCGCTTGTTGGCCGGGTTCACCAGCTTCATCTCAAACTTGTGCTGCGTCCACTTCTGCTCGATGGGGCCAGGCGGTACGTTCGATTTCAGTTCCACGGATCGCTCCTCTTCCTTCGCTTCAAGGTTATTTCAGATACCCCATCAGGACCGCCAGCGGAACGGTGGCGAACCCGAGCGTCACCAGGATCGTGAAGACGGTGGCGAACCGCCGGCCCAGCGAGCCATAACGGCCCTCGGGCACTCCGAGCGTCTGGAACATGCTCCAGACCCCATGCCAGAGGTGAAACGCCAGCATGAGCATGGCGACGATGTAGATGACGCCGACGAGGCCCCGCATGCCGACGACCAGGTTGTGGTAAACGTCGCCTTCCACGAAATCGCGATGCACCGTACCGGTCGTCAGGTGCAGGATGTGGTAGATGATGAACGCGAGGATCAAGGGCCCCGTGATGGTCATCGACCGCGAGGCGAAGCTCGACTCCTTGTATTTGCGCGACTGGTAGGCCTGCGGCCGCGCATGCAGGTTCTTGCGCGTCAACACGAGATAAGCCCAGATGTGCAGCCCGACCGCCGACAGCAGGACGAGGCGAAAGCCCCAGAGCAGCGCGGGCTCCTTCCGCAGCAGCTTGCCGTAATCGTTGATCGCCTCCGCGCCCTGGTAGACCTGGAGGTTTCCCAGCATGTGCACCAGCACGAAGCCGGAGAGGATCACCCCGGTCAGGGCCATGATGATCTTCAGGCCGATCGAGGAGTTGAGCATCCGCTCCAGCCGGTTCCGGTAAGCTCTCTTGGCTCCGGCGGCGGGACTCGTGGCGACCTCACTCATGGAGATTTCCTGTTCTTGTTCTGGTTCCAGGGAAGCAGCCCAACGGTCGCGTACCGGCCGGTCCGGCGTACCAGGCTGCGTGGGGCAGACAGGCCCGCACCTCGATCTGCGGTCTGGATTCCATGATTCTTGTAGGCCAGGGCGCGTGCGTCGGTAAGGGACAAGCCGTGTGCCGGAGTCATCAAGACCACGAAGCGGAGCCGATCACGGGTCATGGAGAGTTCGGTCCGGGGCGGGGCCGGGCAGGATGCGAGGACCCGCGCCGTCCTCGCAGGATCTTCGCGCTCGCATGAAGT
This sequence comes from uncultured Planctomycetaceae bacterium, assembly GCA_963833985.1. Lineage (GTDB taxonomy): Bacteria > Planctomycetota > Planctomycetia > Isosphaerales > Isosphaeraceae > Aquisphaera. The sequence goes on along the minus strand of CAWIAD010000002.1, from coordinate 690,383 downwards.
CCTCCAGACGAGCAACCACACGGGGCGTCCGGGCGGTCTGGCCCGGCGGGTGCTTCACCTGGGCCCTCCCCGGGCCCGGGCCGCCTCGACGCCGGCCTGGGGAATGATTCGCATTTCGTTTGCATTCTAAGGGCGGCCGCAGGCTCGTTCAAGCATCTGACCTTGCGACGGCCGCGGCCGCGGGCACTGGCGCCGCTGAGCCCGCGCCGCAAGCCCGCCGGCCCGGCCGGCCCACACTGGCTCAGTGCGGCGACGGCTCGTGGCCGGCCACCGGCTCGCACAGCTCCGTGAGCACGCTGCACGAGCTCTTGGGATGGACGAAGGCGATCCGCGTGTGGTGCGCGCCCGGCCGGGGCGCCTCGTCGATCATCCGGACGCCCGTGGTCTTCAGCTCCGCGATGCGCGCCTCGATGTCCTCAACTGTGTAGGCCACGTGGTGCAGGCCCTCGCCTTTCTTGTCGATGAACAAGGCAATGGTGCTGGTGGGGTCGGACGGCTCGAGCAGCTCCAGCCGCACGTCGCCGACCCGGAAGAAGCCGACCCGGACCTTCTGGTCGGCGACATGCTCCACGCCCTCGAAGACCGCGCCGAGCGTCTGCTCGTAAAACGGGCGCTGGGCGTCGATGGAGCGGACTGCGATGCCGATGTGGTTGATGGCTTTGACGGATTTCATGACATCTCCAGGCAGAAGGGGCCGGCAGGAAGAGTGCCGGCGGGCCAGGGTCGCGGCCCACCGCCTGCGTCTCGCCGGCCGCGGATTCAATCGAACTCGACGAGCACCTGTCCCTGCTGCACGGCATCGCCCACGTTCACGTTGATCTTGGCGACCTTGCCGCCGATGGGCGCGGTGATCACGGTTTCCATCTTCATGGCCTCGAGGATGAGCAGCACATCGTTGACCAGGATCGTCTGCCCGGCCTGGGCCGAGAGCTTGGACACCGTACCGGCGAACGGGCTGCGGCAGACCTTGCTCTCGTCGGCCACCGGGCTGGCGCCGGACGAGACCGGCGCCGGGGGCGCGGCAACGGGTGCGGCTGCCGGAACGCGCGCATGCCCGGGTGGCGGATAGTAACCTGGCTGGGGCTGTTCCGGCTCGAAGACCTCGACGTCGGCTTCGTACAGCTTCCCATCCACAGTGATCTTGAGTTTCAAGGCTAACTCCTCGCCGAATGAACCGAGATGGCATGCGATGCCTGGATCGTGACGCGGCCCTGCTGGGCCCAGGCCGCGGAACCGATCAGGCGGATTTGCCGGATGTGCGGCTTCTTGCCCAGGAAGGCCGCGATGGCTGCGCTGATGACCAGGACAAGCTCCTCGTCGAGCCTGTCCGTACGGACGGCCTGAGGCGGCACACTTTCCGCCACGGGCGCGGCAGCGCCGGCATCGGCATGGGCTCCGGCCTGCTGCTCGGGCGGTGCGGTGACGTGAGCGGATGAGGCCGGCGCGACGGCTGCCTCCAGCGTGGCGATGCGCTGGCCAAGCTCGGAGAGTTCCCGGCGCAGGTCCTCGAGGGTGCTGGCCACCCTGGCCAGATCCACCGTATCGGTTTTCATGGCAAACACCTCGTTACAGTGGGATCAGGCCGTGCTTCTTGGGCGGCCGGTGGTCGCGCTTGGTTTGCAAGTATTCCAGGGCCTGCGCCAGGTGTTTACGTGTGTCGGCCGGCGCGATGATGTCGTCCACCAGCCGGCGGCCGGCGGCGACGTAGGGAGTCGAGAAGGTTGAGCGGTAGGTCTCGATCAATTCGGCGCGGCGGGCGGCCTTGTCCGCGGCCGCCTCCACTTCCTTGCGGAAGACGATCTCCACGGCGCCCTCGGCGCCCATGACGGCAATCTCCGCGGTCGGCCAGGCGAAGACGCGATCCGCCCCCAGGTCCTTCGAGCACATGGCCAGGTGGGCGCCCCCGTACGACTTGCGCAGGATGATCTGGATCTTGGGCACCGTGGCCGCCGAGTAGGCGAAGAGCATCTTGGCGCCGTTGCGGATGATGCCGCCGTACTCCTGCTGCACGCCGGGCATGAAACCGGGCACGTCGACGAACGTGACCAGGGGAATGTTGAACGCATTGCAGAAGCGGATGAACCGGCTGCACTTCACTGATGCGTTGATGTCGATGGCCCCGGAGAGGACCGAAGGCTGGTTGGCGATGATGCCGATGGAGCGCCCCAGGATCCGCCCGAAGCCGACCACCATGTTCGGTGCGTAACCGGCCTGGACCTCCAGGAAGTCGGCCCGGTCGACCACGCCGCAGATCACGTCGCGCATGTCGTAGCCCTGCTTGGGCTCGACCGGCACGATCTTGTTCAGGGCGAGGTTGGGATCCACGTTGTTGTCATGGTGCAGCCGGGGAGCCTCCTCCAGGTTGTTCGACGGCAGGAAGCTCAGGAGCCGCTTGCAGATGTGCACGGCGTCCGTGTCATCCTCGGCGATGAAGTGAATCACCCCGGAGTGCTGCATGTGCGCATCGGCGCCGCCCAGGGCCTCGGCGGTGATCTGCTCGCCGGTCACCTGCTTGATGACCTGGGGCCCGGTGATGAACATCTGGGCCTTGCGGGTCATGATGATGAAGTCGGTGAGGGCCGGCGAGTAGGCGGCCCCTCCTGCGCAGGGCCCGCAGATCAAGGAGATCTGGGGCACCGCCCCGGAGAGCTCGACGTTGGTGAAGAACACCCTGCCGTAACCGGAGAGCGAGTCGATCCCCTCCTGCACGCGGGCGCCGCCCGAGTCGTTGATGAAGATGAACGGGCTGCCGGTGTGCAGGGCCAGCTCCATCACGTCGGCCACCTTGTGGCTGTGCAGCTCGCCCGCTGAACCACCCAGAACCGTGAAGTCCTGGCTGGCCAGGTGGACCAGCCGGCCGTCGATCGACGCCGCGCCGGTGACCACGCCGTCGGCCGGGACCTCCTTCCCCTCCATCCCGAAGAGGGTCTGCCGGTGCTGGGCAAAAAGTCCCATCTCCTCGAAGCTGCCGGGGTCAATGAGGGCGTCGACGCGTTCCCGCGCCGTCTGCTTGCCTTCTTTCCGCTGCTTGGCCTGGCGATCGGCTCCGCCGCCCTGCTCGAGCTGCGATCGCTTGGCGCGGAGGTCCGTGATCAGGTCCTCCATCGGCTTCTTCTTCTTGGCACTCATCAGTCGGCTGTCCTTTCCTCGCTCACGCTGGCTGAACGGTCACCTTGTGGGAAACCTCTCCGACGGTGATCTCGTAGCTGACGGGGCTGGTGATCGGTCCCTGCCCATCGCCTGCCTTCGCCTTCCCGTCGGCCGGCTTGGGAGCCGCGGCCGCGGCGTCGGAGACCGCCTTGCCCACGTTCTTGGGCCCTTCGGCCCGGCTGCCGAAGAACTTCGGCGCCACCTGGGGGAACATTGCGTATGTTAGTATGTCTTCATCGGTTCCGTTGCAGCCCTTCAGTCCCATGGCCTGGGCCCGCAGCTCGTCCCACTCGGGCTTGAGCAGATCGGCCGGGCGGGTGGTGATGGGCTCCTTCTTGGAGTGCTTGGCGGCGGCCTCGATGATGGCCGGATCACGCGCGGCGATCGTCTCGCCGTAGTAGCCCAGCATCAGGTCGGCAAACTCTCCGGTGAGCGCCTTGTAGGACCCCATGAGCACGTTGAAGACCGCCTGGGTGCCCACGATCTGGCTCGAAGGGGTGACCAGAGGGGGATAGCCGGCGGCCTCGCGCACCCGCGGCACCTCGGTAAGCACCTCCTTCATGCGCGCGCCGGCGCCCTGCTGCTTGAGCTGGCTCTCCATGTTGGAGATCATGCCGCCGGGGATCTGGCTGTCGAAGATCTCCGTCTCCACGCCGACGATCTTGGACTCGAAGGCCGCATACTTGGGGCGAATCCTGGCGAAATGGTCCTTGATCTTGAGCAGGCGGTCCTTCTTCAGCCGCGTGCCGTAGCCGGTGTCCTGGAGCATCTCGACCAACGCCTCGGTGGGGTTGTGGCCCGGGCCCAGGCTGAGCGAGGAGATCGACGTGTCCACGATGTCGGCGCCGGCCTCGATGGCCTTCATCAGGCTGACCATCGTCACGCCCGTGGTGGAGTGGACGTGCACGTGGACCAGGGTGTCCTTGCCGCACTTCTCCTTGATGCCCTTGACGATGTCGTAGGCCGGCTGCGGCCGCAGGAGCGCCGCCATGTCCTTGATACAGATCGAGTCCGAGCCCATCTCCTTGAGCCGCTGGGCCATCTCCACGAACTTGTCGACGGTATGCAAGGGGGACGTGGTATAGCAGATGGTGCCTTCCGCGTGCTTGCCGGTGCGGCGCACCGCATCCATGGCGCGGCGCAGGTTGCGTACGTCGTTCAGTGCGTCGAAGACGCGGAAGACGTCCATCCCGTTCTCGGCCGACTTGTCCACGAACCGGTCCACGACCGTGTCCTCGTAATGGCGGTAGCCCAGCAGGTTCTGGCCCCGCAGAAGCATCTGGAGCCGCGTGTTGGGCATCAGCTTGCGGAAGGTGCGGAGCCGTTCCCACGGGTCCTCGTTGAGGAACCGGATGCAGGAATCGTAGGTGGCGCCTCCCCAGCATTCCACGCTCCAGTAGCCTGCCTGATCGATGTCCTCACAAGCCGCCACCATGTCCTCGGTCGCCATCCGTGTGGCGAGCAGGCTCTGGTGGCCGTCGCGGAGCACAAGTTCCGTGACCTCAACCAATCGTGACATCTTGCGTAACTCCTTGTCGTTACCTTGCTGCGTGCTGGAACCGCGCGGCCCTGAAGTGACAATCAGCCCGGCGGATCCGTGCCGATCTGCGGCATGCAGGCTGTCTTTCTGGGTGTCGCGCTTCGCCGTTCCGAAACACGTGTCTCCCCCGCCATGCGACGGTGGGAACCTCATCTTATCAGGCTCGCCGGCGCTTTCACGGGTCTAGTCAACCGGCCGCGTCGATTCGAGCAATCCGTGGCGGCTGCTGCGACTTGGAGAGGGATTCCGCCACGATCACCGAAGGCTCTGCGCTGAGCCTGCCTGACGGTTGGGAACAGATCGTATCATGAAGCAGTTGAATAAGTTGGCGATGATCTCTTGACGCCCATCGAAACGGGCCGGGGTGCGGCCCTCCGGGGCCGAAGCCAGGGGCATGGCGGCCCGGTTGCCTGGCGTCTTTTTTTCCGAGGCGGCCCCAGTCCCCGGCGGCCGGCACCGGGGACTGGATGTTCTGGTGGCAAGACCAGCGCGGCTTGCCTGGGTGACGAGGTCTCAGGCGGAGGGGTGCCAGCCGGCGTCGGCCCAGAGCTCACCGCTGACCGCCGAGTTGCAGATCATGAAGTAGATGGCGTCGGCGATCTCGGCCGGGTCGATGAGCCGCTTGAGCTGCGTGTAGGGAAGGATGTTCTTCTCGATATATTCCTGCCCGAGGGCGCGAACCATCGGCGTGTCGGTGAACCCGGGGTGAATCACGGCGAACCGCACGCCGTGGTACACGGCTTCCTTGCTCAGGGTGGCCGCCGCCCCCTTGAGCGCTGCCTTGGTGGAAGAGTAGGAGATCTGGCCGGGAATGCCCTGCGAGGAGATGGAGCCGATGAAGATCACGGTGCCCTGAATGCCCTCGTCGGCGGCCCAGCGTCCCTTGCCCTTGCGGAGCCGCTCCTCGGCGATGCGGGCCATCATCTCCATGGCCCAGTAGACCGGTGCCACCAGGTTGACTTCCATGACCAGCCGGAAGTTCTCCAGCGGGTAAACCGAGGCCCGTCCGGTTTGCTTGTCCACCTTCACGGCAAGCTGGTCGCGCGTGATGCCGGCCGCGGGCACGCACACCGCCGGAGCGCCGTACTTGCTGCACATCAGGTCGAACGACTTCTGGCGAAACGCCGTGTCGGTGACGTCGCCGATGAATGCCTCGGCCACCGGCCGGTCCATACGGTCGTTGATCAGCCGGGCGACGTTGATGACCCCATCGCTGCGATCCACCAGACCGACTGCTCCGATGCCCCGCTCGGCCAGCTCGATGGCCACGGCCTGTCCGATGCCGCTACCCGCGCCGGTGATGATGGCGGATTTGCCCTTGATATTCATGATGATCTTCCCGTCGAAATCAGACCCGAGTGGAACGTGTCCCTGCGTGGCGATCCTGAAAAACGCAGAGAGCCAGGGAGTCGTACGCACGATCCCCGGCGCGGCTGGCAGCCGTCACGGCCAGTGGCAGTAGCGCGTTGGGCCGTGGGCCTTCCGGCCGCGGTCCTGAAGGGGGGCTGGGCATTGCGGGCAGCGCCGGCCGCCTGCATTCTCCAGCCCGGCGATTAGCCTGTTGCCGCGAGATCCGCGGCGTTTGATCACTCGTGAGGTCCGGCGGTTGCATTCCCGGAAAGCCGCTCATGGACGCCGTCCTTGTCCTCGGCCGCGACCCTTGCGAGATCCTCCGCGAGGATCTACCTGTGAGCGTCACACATGCCCGGACGTCTTGGCCGAGGGCAAGGGCGTCGTCAAGCGGGGTCCTGGGAAACATCGTCTCCACTCTGCCGGGTGTTTGCTTTCTTCCGCCTGGGACTCTTCTCCACTGGTCCGGTCGTGAGAATCTTCTCGATCGCCTCGAGCCGGGCGTCGAGCCTGTCGAGCCGCCTGAGGAGGACCTGCTGGGCACTGCGCACCTGCTCGACGACGCCCGCCACGTCGGCTGCCAGCGGCAGACCGGTTTGCTGGCCGAGGTTCTGGGCAACCTGGTCCTGTGCCTTCTTCAGCTCGATCATCCGGGTGAGCGACTGCTTGAGGACATCCAGAAAAGCGGGAGTGCGCATGAAGCCGTCGAGACTGTCGCTCAGCGCCGCAAGCGCCTGGTTCTGAAACTGGTCCGGCGGCTTTCCACCAGGCATGCTCTCCAGAAGAACCCTGGTCTGGAGAGCTGTCTGCTCGAAGTAGTGCTTCCAGAACTCAAGAAAATCACGCGCCGGATCGGCCGCCGAGCTGGCCACCAAATCGCTTTTTTCAGCGCTCATCGCGATCAGGCCTCCCACAGCCATGCACCTGGCAGACCAAACGCGCGCCAAACCCGAGGTGTCCGCGGAGGGGAACTCACACTTTCGAGCTGTTCCGGGTCATCAGCTCGGACCATTTTTCCACGGCGAGCTGGAAGTCTCGGATCTGGTTCTCGATCGTCTGCTTGAGCACCTCGAAGCTCTTCCGCCAGAGTTCCTCGGTGAGCCGGCGAAACTCCTCGGGGCTCTTGGCCTCCGAGGTCCGCAGCGCCTCTTCAATGGTGCGAATCCCCGAGCGGTACTGGGCATCCAGCGCCTCGCAGTGCTTCGTCATCAGCGTCGTCGCGACCTCCGTCCATTGCTTCCGGAACGACTGCACCTGGTCGCTCACGGCGCTCGCGCCAGGGGCCGCGAGGGGGTCGATCGGAAAGGTGGGCCACTGCGACATCCACTGGTGAAACAGGTCCTGCTGCGCCTGTAACGTGGTTTCGCTCGCCTTCCGGAAGTTCTCAAAAACCTGGTCGAACATGAGGTGTCGCTCCTTGCTGGGAAGCCACCCTTCCGCGGCACCGGATCATCCTCGCCACACGTGGGGACGACTCGAGCCCTGGCCGGAATCAAGGATGCTGGTTGAGAAACGCGCAGCGAGATCACCACCGATCCGCTACCAGTTCTCCTCATGCCATCTTGCCAGATCGCCGACGACTGTCAAGAGGATAATGCTGTGGTTGCAAAAAAAAGGGAGGAAACGGCTCGGACGCCGAAAAATCCAGGATTATTCGAGCCGCAATCCGTCCCAACTGGCACGTTCATGCTGCACTTGCACCATGAATCGGGGCAAGCCTGCGGAGGCATCGAAACAGGCCTTGCCGCCCGGGCTGATGGCGCCCCCTCGGCGCCTTTTTTCCGGTACAATAGCTCCCGTGTGCGGACGCCGGTGTCGCTGGTCGATTCTTCCAGGCTGGTGGTGATGAACGACGTGCGGGATTCCTGTGGGGAGAGCGCGGCTGCCGCGGGCGTGCTGGCCGCAAGCAGTGCCGAGCGGGTGGAGCGGCTGCGCTGCCTGCGCGCCCTGGAGCGCAAGGTGCTCTGGCTCTCCACCTGGATGATCCACAACGCCAACCACCTCCGTCCCAATCGCGACCGCCTCAAGGTCGGGGGCCACCAGGCATCGTCCGCCTCCCTCGCCACGCTCATGACCGCGCTTTATTTCGACGTCCTGCGTCCCCAGGACCGGGTTGCGGTGAAGCCGCATGCCAGCCCGATCTTTCATGCCATCCAGTACCTGCTGGGCTGGCAGTCTAGGGACCGCCTGGAGCGGTTCCGGGCCTTCGGTGGTGCGCAGTCGTATCCGTCCCGGACCAAGGACGGCGACGACGTCGACTTCTCGACCGGTTCGGTTGGCCTGGGCGTGGCGATCACGCTCTTCGCGGCCCTGGTGCAGGATCTCCTCAGGCTCAAGGGGCTCATCGCCGCGGACCAGCCGCCGGGCCGGATGATCGCGCTGGCCGGCGATGCCGAGCTCGATGAGGGAAACGTCTTCGAAGCCCTGCTCGAGGGCTGGAAGCACGATGTCCGCAACGTCTGGTGGATCATCGATTACAACCGGCAAAGTCTCGACAACGTGGTCGAGGACCGGCTGTTTCAGCGCATCGACAGCCTGTTCCGGGCCATGGACTGGGAGGTAGTGCCGCTCAAGTACGGCCGCCGGCTTCAGGACGTCTTCCAGCGGCCCGGGGGTGAGGCCCTGCGCGACTGGATCGAGGGCTGTCCCAATTCGCTCTACTCGGCCCTTGTGTACCGCGGAGGGGCCGGCTGGCGGGCCCAACTGAAGCGCGACCTGGGCACGACCACCGGAATTCCCGCCCTGCTCGACGAGCACGACGACGCTGCGCTCCATGCCCTCATGACCAACCTGGCCGGGCACGATATGGAAGCGGTACTCAATGCGTTTCACGCCGCGGCCAGCGACGTGCCCACCTGCTTCATCGCCTACACCATCAAGGGCCATGGGCTCCCCTTCGCCGGCCACAAGGACAATCACTCGGGGCTCATGAGTCCCGACCAGATGGAAGCCTACAGACAGTCGCAGAACATCGCCGAGGGATGCGAATACGACCCGTTCGCGGGGCTGGACGTCGCTGCGGACGAGCTCCGCCGGTTCCTGGCCCAGGTGCCGTTCGCGGCCAGGAACCGCCAGGGCGCCGAGCCGCCCCGGCTGGCGGTGCCGGAGATCCTGGAGATTCCCCGCGGAACGCGGATGTCCACGCAGGAAGGCTTCGGCAGGCTGCTCAACGAGCTTTCGCGCGGGACCGGCGAGTTCACCGAGCGCATCGTCACCACCTCTCCCGACGTGACGGTTTCCACCAGCCTGGGCGCGTGGGTCAACCGCCGGGGACTGTTCGACCGCCGTCCCCGCATGGATCTGTTCCAGGACCAGGCCCTGGCCTCGACCCAGAAGTGGGAGATGTCGCCGGCCGGCCAGCACATCGAGCTGGGCATCGCCGAGAACAACCTCTTCCTGCTGCTGGCCGCCCTGGGTCTCGCCGGCCGGCTCTTCGGCGCTCGCCTGCTCCCCATCGGCACCCTGTACGATCCCTTCATCTGCCGCGGCCTCGATGCGCTGAACTACGCGTGTTACCAGGACGCGCGGTTCCTGCTCGTGGCCACGCCCTCGGGTCTCAGCCTGGCGCCTGAAGGCGGAGCCCACCAGTCGGTGATCACACCCTTGATCGGCATTGGCCAGCCGGGAATGACGGCGTTCGAGCCCGCCTTCGTCGACGAGCTGGCCGTGATCGCCGCGTGGGCGTTCCGGCATCTTCAAGACGACGACGGCGGTTCGGTCTACCTGCGCCTCTCGACCCGGCCGCTGAGCCAGCCCGAACGTCCGATGACCGACGACCTGCACGCCGCGATCGTGCGCGGTGGCTACTGGTTCTTCCCGCCGGGCCGTGGGGCAACCCTGGCGATCGTCTGCTCGGGCGTCGTCACCACGGAAGCGATCGAGGCGTACGAGTTGATCCGCGAGGACATTCCCGACGCCGGCCTGCTGGTAGTGACCTCGGCCGGACGCCTGCACGCGGACTGGCTCAGCGCCACTCACCTTCGAAGTTCCGGTGAGCCGGCTGCGCGGTCGCACGTTGAGACCCTGCTCGAGGACCTGGCCCCAGGCGCTGCCCTGGTGACCGTACTGGACGGCCATCCGGCCTCCCTTTCCTGGCTTGGCGCCGTGGCCGGTTACCGCGTGGTGCCCCTGGGCGTCGACCGCTTCGGCCAGTCGGGCGACATTTCCGATCTCTATCGCGAGTACGGTCTGGATGCCGACGCCATCGTCGCCGCCGTCGCCCGGGCGTGCCTGGACCAGTGCTCGGCAAGGGACACCCTCTCATTGCCATCGAACTCCGGATGCCTCGGCTCGTCGATACCATGACTCAGGGCGGGATTGTGGCCGGCCGGGACAGGAAGGACATCCATTCTTGAGCCAGGGCTGGTGTTATCGTGCGCGGGATTCCAGGCCGTCGCGAATCGCACCGGGTTGCTGGCCGCTGGCGGAAGTCAGGTCGATTCACGACTTCGCTTCGAGCCGCGACGTCGCCTCGGCATCGCCCGGGCACTCGGCAAGGACCTGAGACCAGAGGCGCTGGGCTTCCGCGTAGTCGCCGCGCTCTTCGGCCAGCGCGGCAAGGTTGCGCAGCGTCAGGTGGCCGTAGATACCCTGGTCGACACTGCAAAACTGCTCCGGACGCTTCACGGTCAAGATCCGCCGCCAGCAGGCTTCGGCCTCGGCGGGCTGGGCCGCCTTGCGATGGAGGATGGCCTTGCGGAAGTGCAGCTCGGCGTCGTCGGGGTCGAGCCGTAACCCCGCGGCGCAGGCGCCCAGGGCCGAGGGGGTGTCCTCGAGCATCTGGTGGCAGCGGGCGAGCAGAGCGCGGACGCTTTACCGCAGTCAGGAAAACCATGGAACCACGGAGATCTCAGCGAGCACAGAGGGAAGACCATGGACGAGATCAGAATGGATCGCCGACGAAGGTTCCAAGGGTTCGATGATCGTCCGCTGGCCCCGGATTCAGGCAGAGCGAGGAGAGCATGAGCGTCTGCCCTGATCCGATCGAGAAAACCATGCAACCACAGAGAGCACAGAGAGCACAGAGGGAAGACGATGGATGAGAGCAGAAGGAATTGACGACGAAAGTTCGACGGGATCATTGATCGTCCGCTGGCTCAGGTTACAGGCAAATCCAGGTTGGGATGAGCGTCTTCCTCGATCCGATCCCCTATGGACTTCTCTCTCTGTGCTCTCTGTGCTCTCTGTGGTTCGCAGCATTCATGTCGGCTCGCGCTTCGAGGTTGCACTCCATGCCGCCGGACCGGGCAGCTCGTCGTGATCGTGGACGGCCCGGTAGGCAGGTTGTAGGAGTCGCTGATCCTGTGGCCCCGGATTCAGGCAGAGCGAGGAGAGCATGAGCGTCTGCCCTGATCCGATCGAGAAAACCATGCAACCACAGAGAGCACAGAGAGCACAGAGGGAAGACGATGGATGAGAGCAGAAGGAATTGACGACGAAAGTTCGACGGGATCATTGATCGTCCGCTGGCTCAGGTTACAGGCAAATCCAGGTTGGAATGAGCGTTTTCCTCGATCCGATCCCCTATGGACTTCTCTCTCTCTCTCTCTGTGCTCTCTGTGCTCTCTGTGGTCAGATGCATTCAGATCGGTTTGCGCTTCGCGGTTGCACTCCATGCCGCCGGAGCTTGCGGCTCGCCGTGATTGTGGCCGGCCGGTGGTCAGGTTGTAGGCGTCGTTGATCCTGTTCTTACCCGCGATATTGCCGCTCCGGCTGGTACGCTCATGATGCGCGTCGTGGCCGGAAGCGAGCGTGACGTTCGGCTGGAAGGCGCCGCCGAGGAGGTCGAGCCAGTGAGCATGTTGCCGCGAATCCTCGTAAATCGAAGTACGTGGACGTTCAAAGCTTTATCCATCCTGCGCAGATCGCTCGCGGTCAGAGGGATGTCCCCTTTGTCCCCTCCCCCTTTGTCCCCTCCTTTGTCCCCTCCGAGGCACTGCCGCGTGAACTCAAGCTGGTTCCAGCAGGGGATGATGATCGAAGCCAGGCCCTGGCGTGCCGACCCGTTCAAGCTCATGACCGCTGCCCCCTGGACGTTGAAAAATCCTGGTACTTCGCCCCACCCCGCTCACTTCACCACATCGATCTCAACGACCCGACAGAGGGCGAAGATACGTCCCGATCGGGCCGGACGAGGCTCTCGTAACGCTCAAAGTCAGGAAAACCATCGAACCACAGAGCACACAGAGAACACGGAGGGAAGACGACGGACGAGAGTAGATATGATCGACGACGGCGGATTTGTTGAACGAGATCACTGATCGGCCGGGGTCCCAGGGGTTCGAGCAAGATCGAATCGGAAAGAATGCCTATCTCGATCCCTGGCGGGTTTCTCTCCATGATCTCCGAAGGCCTGAGAAGGCCTGAAGGGGACATGACTGAATGCCGCGAAGTTAATTTTAACTAATTGTGCCATTTGATCTTGCGCCATGGGTGAGGCTCCGGGCATCCTGTGGGAAGTACCAGGACCCACAGTTGCTGGAGGGAGCCCCACCCATGCCGCCTCGCATCATCCCTATTCTCGATCGACTGCGCCAAGATATCGCCGCGGGATTGTCCCGGGAGACGATCGAAGAAGCCTGCCGCCAGGCGAAACACCGCTGGCGGAATCGCGTTCTCGACCCCGCGACGACCATTTATCTGTTCCTGCTCCAGGTCCTTCATGGCAACACGGCCTGTCGCCACGTGGTGCACTTCGGCGCTTGGACCTTCACCGACAGCGCCTACTGCCTGGCGCGAAAGCGGCTTCCGCTGGCCGTCTTCGACTGGCTCGTGGAGCGGACCGCTGCCGCCGTGCGGACTGCTTCGGATGGCGCGCGGTGGCTCGGGCACCGAATCTGGGTCGTCGACCGCTCCAGCTTCTCCATGCCGGACCAACCAGAACTGCAACGTCACTTCGGCCAACCCAGCGGTCAACGCAAGGGCTGTGGCTTCCCGGTGGCGAAATGGCTGGCCCTCTTCGATGTCACCACCGGCATGCTTCTGCGTTCGAGGACGGCCCCTTTGCGGACCCACGAGATGTCCCAGGTCGGCCCGATCTCCGACGGCCTGGAGCCGGGAGACATCGTGCTCGGTGACCGCGGATTTTGCTCGTATGCTCATCTGGCGATATTACTGCAACGCGGTCTGCATGCGGTTTTCCGCGTGCACCAGCAGCAGATCGTCGATTTCACGCCGGGTCGTCCGATGGCCAGGAGGAAGGGTCCGTACCCCAGGCCGCAGGGTCTGCCGAGTTCGCGGTGGGTGTTGGCGCAGGGAACCGCAGATCAGATTGTCACATGGTTTAAATCGAAATCCCATCCGAAGTGGATGTCGGCGGATGAGTTCGAGGTGCTGCCCTCCGAGATCACCGTGCGCGAGCTGAGGTACCGGGTCGAGACACCCGGGTATCGGGTGCGCGAAATCACGCTGGTCACGACTCTGTTAGAGGGAGTTCGGAAACTTGGGTGGGCTGGACAGATTTTCTGAATTGAGCAGAATCTTCTCAGGGGAAGGGTAGTCATCGAACAAGGGCGGAGCCCGATCATGGACGAGCGCACGGCGCGGAAGGCGTATGAGAGCGATCTTACTGACGAAGAGTGGAGGATTGTCGAACCGCTCCTTCCTGCAGGGAAGTTCGGCGGCCGGCCGCGCACCACAAACATCCGCGAGGTGCTCAATGCGGTCTTCTACTTGTTGCGAACCGGATGCGCCTGGCGACTCTTGCCCCACGACTTTCCACCGGCGGGCACAGTCTACGATTACTTTCGAGCGTGGTCCCGTGACGGAACTCTCCAACGAGTTCACGACATTCTTCGTCGACGGGTTCGTGTTGCAGCGGGCCGAAACGAGGAGCCCAGCGCGGCGTGCATTGACAGCCAATCGGCAAAGACAAACGAGCAAGGGGGGATCGATGGATACGATGCCGGGAAGAAGATCATGGGGCGCAAGCGTCACATCCTGGTGGACACCATGGGGCTGATTCTGGCTGTGGTCGTTCATTCGGCAGGTATCCAGGATCGGGACGGGGCGAAGGCAGTTTTCGATGCGATCAGGAACGACCTGCCACGGCTGCAGTTGGTCTGGGCCGACGGCGGCTACGCAGGCAAATTGGTGGAGTGGGTCAAGAGCGAGTGTGGTTGGGTCCTGGAGATCGTGAAACGAACGGACGACGTCAAGGGTTTTAAGCTCCTGCCCCACCGCTGGGTCGTGGAGCGAACCTTCGCCTGGTTGGGACGGTTTCGCCGAATGAGCAAGGATTATGAGTTCCATCCAGAAACGTCAGCGTCAATGATTCATCTTGCTATGATCAACGTTATGGTGCGTCGGCTGGCTGCTGCCTAAACCGCGCAACTTTCCAAACTCCCTCTTAGACGCATCGACCTACCCGGCGACAGAGCTGGCCGAACTCTACTACAAGAGGTGGAGAGTCGAACTCAATTTTCGTCATATAAAGATTAGCATGAAGATGGATGTTCTGCGTTGCGAGACAGTCGAAGGGGTTCTCAAAGAGCTGGCGATTTTCAGCCTGGCGTATAACCTGGTAAGATCGGTCATGCTGGAGTCGGCACGCATGCGCGGCGTTGATCCAGATCGGATCGGCTTGATCGACGCGGTGCGCTGGCTGATCGGGTCCGAAGGGGGTTCTGAGCCCGCGCGGATCGTCATCAACCCATTGCGCCGTGGACGCGTCGAGCCCCGAGTCGTAAAGCGACGACCAAAACAATACATGCGGATGACTAGGCCCAGATCCGAACTCCGCAAACAGTTGCCAATGAAGCACTTCTGACTAACTTTGTGGCATTCGGGACATGAGTTTTCTCCGGCGAAGACTGGGCAATCTGGGATAGACACCGTGATCGTGCTTTCTGTTTATGCCTGGCTCGGGGCTGCCGTCCCTGGTCGGAGGCCATATTCCAAGGCAGGCAGCCTGCGGTCCCGGCGCTCCAGGCGTCGGCGCCGTAAGGGCGTCCCGTCGCACCACCCAACCTCAAGTTCTTCCGCTCCAGCTTCGTGACTCCCGAGCTCTTCTCGACCGCGCTTGTTGTGCGGTTGCGGTTGCGGTCGTCGGAGCCAAACGTCCACACATCGCCCCTCGAGAGTTGGATCTCGCCGATCGTGTTGCCCTCGTTATCATAGGTGAACGTGTAGCCGCCGCCGGAGCTCAAGCCGTTGTCGGCGTTGTCGGTCCTCGTGATCACTGAACGAAGAGCCGCGAGCGGACGAGTCACAGAGACCAGATCAGGAGATGCAGCATCGGGACAAGCGATGAAGGTAAATCCGGCGTCGGCATCGGTCAAGTGAATCCTGTGGCATGGTCCGCTTTTTCTCATCATCGCCGCCCCGGCAAAGCTTGGTAGTCCATCCCCGCTGTCACCGGGTCGGTGCGTCGTCGCTGCGCTGGGCACACCCTACAGTTGTCGGACGATCGACGGCTTTCCAGCTACAGCAGGGGGATTTCGGGGCGGCTCTGGTTCAGCTCGGCGGCGATCCGCGCGAAGACCGTGACGCCCTTGGAAGGCTGCGGGTTGATGAACGTGAGGTATCTCGGCTCCGGGTCCGCGGCGACGATGGGGTCGAGCGGGATCGGGTCGGGGATCACCGGGCCGTCCAGGTTCAGCAGCCGGGTGTGATAGCGCCGGGAGTATTCCGACGGGAAGATCACCGCCGAGACATCGGCGAACGCCGAGCGGTCGTTGTATCCAAAATTGTGCAGGTGAAACACGACCGCGATGCCGCGCTGTCGTGCCCGGTGCATGAGCGCGAGGCTGACCGGATGGCCGCCGTAGGTCAAGAGGACGCCGGGCTTGAAGCGGTCGAGGACCTGGTCGGCCAGGTCGAGGAAGACCGCCGCTTCACGCGGGTCGGGCGACCGCTCGCCGCGGCTGGACGCCGTGGGCATGAGCGTGACCCGCACGCCGTTCACATTCAGGTCGAGCACCTCGGCGGCCTGGCCCGATTTCCGTTCCGCGTGGAATCGCTGCGCGGGAAGTTCCAGCGCCCCGAGCAGCTCGTCGAGGGTCGTTTCTCGCTCGGTGTCGAGGATGCCGGCCGTGAGCACGCGGCAATCCATCCCCCGTGCCGCGAGCAGCTCCAGGAGTTCCCGCGTGCACAACGACGCGCCGCCGGAGGGGTCCAGGTAACAGTGAACCGACGAGAAGAGCAGACGCATGGGGCACCTGAGGTGAAGTGATCCGACCGCGCCGGCACAAGGAGAGCAAACCGTGTACTGGTTGGCAAGATCCGCGGCGTCCGCATCGTAAACTCAATAGAGTGGCGCAATGCGCCGGCTCCTTGGCATTTCGGTTGTTTGTACGGACCAGGGCGCCGCCAGGGGAAAGCCTGGCGGCGCGCCGGCGTCCATCACCTGGCCGTCTGGTGGGCCTCGCTGCGCTCGACCGCACCCTACCTGATGTGGGAATCGCCACGGCTGCTTGCAAAAAAACGCGGACCGAACCCAAATGAAAACCCGGGAAATGCGTATGTAAAGCTCATTCAAAAAGAGAGTTACGTCCGATGGCTTCGCTGGCATGATGGCGAGAACGAAGCCAATTCCGCACCGTCGGGGCGCTGGTGTCTCTGCCCGGATGTGAGGAACGAGGTCTTCCGAAATGCGTGGCTTCCGGAGCGACTCAACGACGATGGCGGCAGACTTCCCGGGACATGACGTGACCGCGCGTCCGTGGCGGGCGGGAGGGCCGACATCGATGGGAGAGGAAGGAGGCCCCGACGGAGGATGGACTTGAAGAGGGAAGATCGAAAATCGTGGTTGTGCTGGTTCGGCAATGGCTCCGGCGCTTGCTTTGGGGTATCTTCAGGGCTCAGGCGTCGTCGGATGATGCCCTCTCCCGGCTGCTCCGAACCTCTATCGCTCACCCGTTCATGGGTGGGATCGGTTTCGCCTGAGAGCATGGACTGGAAGAACTTTGGGATGCAACTGGCTGACGGTGACGAGGTCAGCGGGCCTGTCGTTCGCCGGCTTCATCGAAGCCGTCTCGAACCGGGCGAACATGCTCGGACCATTTGCATTTGAGGCCTGAACATGAGCGAAAAAGTGATGAGCTCCGCGAACCTGGACGCGTGGCAGAAGGCGGCGGCGAAGTCCGCGCCGGGAGGCGATGTCGCTTCCCTTGACTGGAAAACCCCCGAGGGCATCGTCGTCAAACCGTTGTACACGCAGAAGGACGTGGCGGATCTGCCCTACGCCGACACGCTGCCCGGCTTCGAGCCCTTCGTGCGCGGGCCGCAGGCGACCATGTACGCCGTCCGGCCGTGGACCATCCGGCAGTACGCGGGCTTCTCCACCGCCGAGGAATCCAACGCATTTTACAAGCAGGCGCTGGCCGGCGGCGGGCAGGGCATCTCGGTGGCCTTCGACCTGGCCACGCACCGCGGGTATGACTCGGACCATCCCCGCGTCCAGGGCGACGTGGGCAAGGCCGGCGTCGCGATCGATTCCGTTGAGGACATGAAGATCCTCTTCAATGGAATTCCGCTCGACAGGATCTCGGTGTCGATGACCATGAACGGCGCCGTGCTGCCGGTGCTGGCCGGCTACATCGTCGCCGCCGAGGAGCAGGGAATCTCGCAGGAGAAGCTCTCGGGCACCATCCAGAACGACATCCTCAAGGAGTTCATGGTCCGCAACACGTACATCTACCCGCCCGAGCCGTCGATGCGGATCGTGGCCGACATCATCGAGTACACGGCGCATCATATGCCGAGGTTCAACTCGATCTCGATCTCCGGCTACCACATGCAGGAGGCGGGTGCCACGCAGGTGCTGGAGCTGGCCTTCACCCTGGCCGACGGCAAGGAATACGTGAAGACCGCGCTGGCCAAGGGGCTGGACGTGGACGACTTCGCCGGCCGCCTCAGCTTCTTCTTCGCCATCGGCATGAACTTCTACCTGGAGGTGGCCAAGCTCCGCGCCGCGCGGCTGCTCTGGTGGCGGATCATGAAGGGCTTCAATCCCAAGAAGCCGAAGTCGATGATGCTGCGGACCCATTGCCAGACCTCGGGCTGGTCGCTCACCGAGCAAGACCCCTACAACAACGTCGTGCGCACGGCCGTCGAGGCCATGGCCGCCGTCTTCGGCGGCACCCAGTCGCTGCACACCAACTCGTTCGACGAGGCCATCGCGCTGCCCTCCGACTTCTCGGCGCGCATCGCCCGCAACACGCAGATCATCATCCAGGAAGAGACTCACATATGTAATGTAATTGATCCATGGGCTGGTTCTTACCTGATGGAGAAGCTCACGCAGGACATGGCCGACCAGGCGTGGGCGATCATCGAGGAAGTGGAGTCGATGGGCGGCATGACCAAGGCCGTCGAATCGGGCTGGGCCAAGCTCAAGATCGAGGAGTGCGCGGCCGACAAGCAGGCCAAGATCGACTCGGGCAAGGACGTCATCGTGGGCGTGAACAAGTACCGGCTGAAGCAGGAGACGCCGGTCGACATCCGCGAGATCGACAACTCGGCCGTGCGCGATTCGCAGATCGAGCGGCTGAACAAGGTCCGCGCCGGACGCAAGGCGCCGGCCGTGCAGCAGGCACTCGACGCCCTCACCCAGTGCGCGCGCACGGGCGATGGGAACCTGCTGGACCTGACCGTGCAGGCGGTCCGCGCGGGCCACGGTGGGCGAGGTTTCCGACGCGCTCGAGAAAGTCTGGGGCCGGTTCCGCGCCACCAACCAGGTGATTTCCGGCGTATACGGCGCGGCCTACGGCATGGACCAGGAATGGCACGACCTCAAGGCCGACGTGGAAGCGTTCTCCCAGGCGGAAGGCCGGCGGCCGCGGGTGATGGTGGCCAAGCTGGGCCAGGACGGTCACGACCGGGGCGCGAAGGTGGTTGCCACGGCACTGGCCGACCTGGGCTTCGACATCGACATCGGCCCGCTCTTCCAGACCCCCGAGGAGGCCGCCCGCCAGGCGATCGAGAACGACTGCCATGCCATTGGCGTCTCGACGCTGGCCGCCGGCCACAAAACGCTGGTGCCGGCCCTGGTGCAGGCGCTCAAGGACCAGGGCGCCGAGGATATCACGGTCTTCGTGGGCGGCGTGATTCCCGCCCAGGACTACGATTTCCTCTACCAGTCCGGCGCCGCGGGCATCTTCGGCCCCGGCACGCCCATCCCCACCTGCGCCAAGCAGGTGCTGGCCGCCATCAAGGCCGCTCGGGTGCACGCGTGAGTCAGAAGTGCGAATGGACGGCCTTTTCACCCCTGCATCGAGGCGCCGGTGCCTGCCGCCTCGATGCCCGCTGACAGCGAACGAACGCTCGGGCGATCACGCACGCCGAGTGTCAGTAGACCGCCTTGCGTGAGCGCCGAACTTCTGGGGCGAACATGAGCGGCATCTCCCTGAGAGTGGGTTTGGCGACATTCCTCATGACTTCGATCTGGCTCCCGGCAGTGCAGGCGCAGCAGCGTGCGCTGCCCGAGCGGCTTGGGTGCTACGTCGTGCTGGAGACGCGGTCGGGACCACCGGCGGGAACCGTTGAGATCTCCATCCCGGCAGCTGACTTTGAGGCCAGCGACCGGCCGCCGAGCTGGCCGGCGGGAGGTGAGGTCGTCACGGCGGACGATGCTCCGCAGGGCCGGCGGTACACGCGGATCCCGGCGGGCAAGGGCGGGGTCCTCATGACGCCCTGGCTGCGGATCGAGCCGGGCCGGCCGCACCTTCTCTCATTCTGGCTCCGGTCGCCGGTCGCCGAGTGGGCGGCGGTGGAGTTCAACGCCGACCTGCGGCTCAGGACCTTCGGCGACCATTACCCGGGCGTGCCTGCAACAGACGGCCGCTGGAGGCACCTGGCCTACTTCGTGCTGGCGCCGGCCGATGCCCGCACCATCCGGCTCCAGATCCAGCCGATGCAAGGCGGTCACGCCGGCGAGTTCATCGCCGTGGACGACCTCCGCCTGCGCACTGCCACCTGGGAGGAGATGTCGGCTGCCTATGCCGCCGAACGCGCGGTATTGCCTTACTACGACGACTCGCCAGTGCCGGGCGCCGGCCAGAATCTGGCGCTCTCGATCGCCAAGTGGCAGGGCCGCGGGGTCCCCGGGAAGCCATTTCTGATCTGGGCCATCGGCTCAAGCTGGACCAACTTCCAGGGCGACGGCTATCCGCTCCTCCGCGCCATACGCGAGCGGTTCCCCAAAGCGCCAGAACTTGTTTATCGCAAACATGCCGGATCGGGCACGCCCTGGGACTACGTGCGAGGCTGGGTTGAGCAGTTCGTCGCGGCCGACGAGCCCGATCTCATCCTCACGTACACCAACGGCAGCCCGGAAGGGCTCGATGCGCTGCTCGGCTCCATCCGCAGCCGCAGCACGGCCGACGTGATCGTGCCCAGCCTCCATTTCTTCGAGAACAGTACGCTGAGCGATGAGGACGTGGAGCGCGGGGTGGTCGACTGGGAGGCGATCCGCACCATCTGCCGCAAGCACCGCGCCGAGTTCATTGACAACCGCCGTGAGCTCGCCTCGTACCTGCGGCGTCAGGCGATGTCTCCGCGCGATCTGCTCGTCGACGCCGTACATCAGAACCGGCACGGGGTGATCCGGATCTGGGACAACATCGTCCGGCATATCGCGCCGCCGGCTCAAGAGTCGGTGGGCCTGCCTGATGGCCGCGAGCGGATCATCCGCGCCGCGACTGCCTCGCCCGGCGGGTCGGACGGGGTGGTGCTCTCGGAAGGCTGGACGCGAGCGGGCGGCGCCGTGCGCACGCGGAGCAGTGAGGCGCGGATCGAGGTGCGGTTCACCGGCAGCCAGCTCACGCTCATCGGCCTGACGGCTGCTGACGGCGGGACCGCCCGCGTGCGCGTCGACGGCCAGGAACCGGACGCCTGCGCGGCGTTCGCGATGGATTTCATTCTGCCTCGGCCAGGGCCTGGCCCGCCGGTACTGAACGGTCCCGGCCCCGGCGACGTGGCCCCGCATGCCGTTGTGCTGCGGGCCGGGATCGTGCCGCAGGAGTGGTCGATTGTCATGACCAGCGACGCGGGCGACTACCGGCTGGAGGGGGCCGTCACCGGTCCCGACGGCGTCGGCAACAACGTGCGGCCGTTCGTCAGCCGCTCGGCCCAGATCGCCATCAATCCGGCGCTCTGGCGTCACAACACGAGCCTTCTGCCGGGCGGCAAGGTGGTGTACGGAAACCGCGCCGGCGACAGGTTCCAGTTCCATGTGCTCCGCACGGTGGCCCCCGCCGTTCACGTCCGCGGCGCGGAGCGGCGCGTGTTCTCTGTTCCGCTGGTTCGCAACCTCACGCCCGGCCCGCACCGTGTGGAGCTCATTGCCTGCGGAGACGGTGATGTGATCATCGATGGTTTCCACATTGCCCGGCCGTTGATGGAGCCGTGAGCTTGCGCCTGGAGAACCTCCGGCATGTCATTGCCGGGGTCGGCCCGGGGAGCCAGTGCGTTCACCCCCTTGCCCCGTTGTCTAGAATCCAGGAAAACCGTCCGCTTTCGAATTCCTGACATCAGGAGAGAGCCATGGCGCAGCGTCGTGCGATTTCATGCCGTCGGTGGTCCCGAGGTGCTCAAGCTGGAAGAGATCGACGTGCCTCCGCCCGGCCCGGGTGAGGTTCAGATCCGCGTTCACGCCCTGGGGCTGAACCGCGCCGAGGCGATGTTCCGCAGCGGGCAATACCTGGAGGAGCCGAAGCTTCCCGCTCGCCTGGGGTACGAGGCGGCTGGAGCGGTCGCAGCGATCGGGCCGGGGGTTCAGGGTTTCCAGGTGGGCGATGCGGTGAGCACGATTCCGAGCTTCTCGCTGAACGCCTACGGGCTCTACGGCGAGCTGGCAAATGCGCCCGTCCATGCCGTGGTCCACCACCCCGCGTCACTGTCGTGGGAAGAGGCGGCGGCCGTCTGGATGCAGTATCTCACGGCCTACGGCGCACTCATCGACATCGGCGGCGCTCCAGGCGGGCGAGTTCGTCGTCATCCCCGCGGCGTCGAGCAGCGTCGGGCTGGCCGCCATCCAGATCGCCAACAAGGTGCAGGCGGTGCCCATCGCCCTCACGCGCGGAGCATCGAAGCGGCAGGCCATCAGCGACGCCGGAGCGGCGCACGTGGTCGTCACCGACGAGCAGGACCTGGTGCAGGAAGTGAAGCGTATTACCGGCGGTAAGGGCGCTCGCGTCATCTTCGACCCCGTTGGCGGTCCCACCTTCGCGAAGCTCGCCCAGGCGGCGTCCCATCGGGGCACGGTCTTCCTCTACGGTGCCTTGAGTACGGAGCCGACTCCCCTGCCCTTGATGGAGACGCTGAGCAAGTGGCTGACCATCCGCGGCTACGTCCTGATGGAGATCACGGGGGACCCGCAGCGCCTGGAACGAGGCAAGCAATTTGTCAACGAAGGGCTCGCCGAGGGCCGTCTGAAGCCGATCATCGCCCGGACGTTCCCGCTCGCTGAAATCGTCGAGGCCCACCGCTTCCTGGAATCCAACCAGCAGGTCGGCAAGGTCGTCGTGACGGTCTGACCGCCGTGGCGCGCCTATCACGGTCAGGCTGGGATTCGTGGCGATCGCGGCGACGGGAGACTGGCTTCCGGCCTGGGGCGGCTTCATAATGAGGTTCGCCCTGCATCCCTGCCGAACAGGGGCAGGCCGGAGCCGCCTGGCGCTGCATTCCGTACGATGAAAGACAACGCGACCGGCAAGCTACTGCTCGAGGCCGCCGACCAGAAGCTGGTTGAAGGCGTACTCGCGCGTCAGACCCGGGCGCTGGCCAAGACCATCACTCTGCTGGAGTCGCAACGGCGCGATCACCAGGCGCGTGCCGAGGCCGTGGTGGAGGCGATCCTGCCGCGCACGGGGGGCTCGCTCCGGCTGGGAATCAGTGGAGCGCCGGGCTCGGGAAAATCCACGTTCATCGAGGCGCTGGGGCTGCATGTGATTGCCCAGGGGCATCGGGTCGCGGTCCTGGCCGTCGATCCGTCCAGCACGATCTCGGGCGGATCGATCCTGGGCGACAAGACGCGTATGGAGCGGCTTTGCCAGGAGCCGAACTCGTTCATCCGGCCCTCGCCGTCGCGCGGTTCACTGGGCGGCGTGGCCGAGAAGACGCGTGAGGCGATGCTGGTCTGCGAGGCGGCCGGCTTCGATGTCATCCTGGTGGAGACCGTGGGCGTCGGCCAGTCGGAGACGACGGTCGCCGGCATGGTCGACGCGTTCGTACTGCTCCAGCTTCCCAATGCAGGCGACGACTTGCAGGCGATCAAGAAAGGGATCGTCGAGCTGGCCGACATCATCGTCATCACCAAGGCCGACATCGACGCCAAGGCGGCCGCCCTGGCGAAGCACCAGTTCGTGGGGGCGCTCTCGATGCTGCGCAGCGCGTCGGCCCACTGGCGTCCACCCGTGCTCACGCTGAGCGCGTTGACCGGTGAGGGCATTGACACGTTCTGGCATGAGCTGGAACGCTTTCACAAGGTCATGACCGAGACCGGTGAGCTGGAAACCAAGCGGCAACGGCAGGCGGTGGACTGGATGTGGGCGCTGATCGACGGCGCGCTGCGCGGGGTTCCAGCAGAACCTCCAGGTGAAGCACAACCTCGAGGCGATCAGCCGCGCCGTGGCGGCCGGCACGCAAAGCCCCACCGCCGCGGCCCACCGTCTCCTGGGATACCTCGACGGCACACGGAAAGGGGAGTGACAACCGCGGCAGGCCGTCGCGCGGCAGGGAAAGGGTTCTTCCTCGCGGGTACACGATCGCCGTCACACAAGATCGCATTTATCCTGATTCGCCGAGGTGCCTCATGTACAACATCATCCGCCAGCTTGATGAAAAGCGGGCGGCTGCCCGCTCCGGGGGCGGCCAGAAGCGCATCGACGCGCAGCACGCCAAGGGAAAGCTCACGGCTCGCGAGCGCATCGAGCTCTTGCTCGATCCGGATTCCTTCGAAGAATGGGACATGTTCAAGGGACACCGCTGCCACGACTTCGGCATGGCCAGCCAGTCGGTGCCGGGCGACGGCGTGGTCACGGGTTTCGGCACCATCAACGGGCGCATGGTCTTCGTCTTCAGCCAGGACTTCACGGTCTTTGGTGGCTCGCTCTCCGAGGCCCACGCGGAAAAGATCTGCAAGATCATGGACCATGCGCTCAAGGTGGGGGCGCCGGTCATCGGGCTGAACGACTCCGGCGGCGCCCGCATCCAGGAAGGGGTCGCATCCCTGGGCGGCTACGCCGACGTCTTCCAGCGGAACGTGCTGGCCTCGGGAGTCATCCCCCAGATCTCGCTGATCATGGGCCCCTGTGCCGGCGGTGCGGTCTATTCGCCGGCCATGACGGACTTCATCTTCATGGTGAAAGACTCCTCCTACATGTTCGTGACCGGTCCCGAGGTGGTCAGGACCGTCACGCATGAGGAGGTGACCGCCGAGGAGCTGGGCGGTGCGGTCACGCATACGACCCGGTCAGGCGTGGCGGACCTGGCCTTCGAGAATGACGTCGAGGCCCTCATGATGACCCGTCGCCTGGTCAGCTTCATCCCGTCGTGCAACCGGCAGAGGCCGCCCGTTGTTCCCACGGAAGACACGGTCGAGCGCATGGAGATGTCGCTGGATACCCTGGTACCGGACGACCCCAACAAGCCGTACGACATCAAGGAGCTGATCATCAAGGTCGTGGACGAGTCCGATTTCTTCGAGCTCATGCCCGACCACGCCAAGAACATCGTGATCGGCTTCGGCCGCATGAACGGCGAGAGCGTGGGAATTGTGGCCAACCAGCCGCTCGTGCTGGCTGGATGCCTGGATATCCGCAGCTCCATCAAGGCGGCGCGGTTCGTCCGTTTCTGCGACGCCTTCGGTATACCGATCGTGACGTTCGTGGATGTTCCCGGGTTCATGCCCGGCACGGCCCAGGAATACAGCGGCATCATCAAGCACGGCGCCAAGCTGCTCTACGCATACGCCGAGTGTACGGTCCCGAAGATCACGCTGATCACCCGCAAGGCCTACGGCGGCGCCTATGACGTGATGTCGTCCAAGCACTTGCGGGGCGACGTCAACTTCGCCTGGCCCTCCGCGGAGATCGCGGTGATGGGCCCGAAAGGGGCCGTCGAGATCATCTTCCGCGAGGAGAAAGGCGACGCGGCGCGGATCAAGGCACGCGAGCTGGAATACAAGGAGAAGTTCGCCAACCCCTTCATCGCGGGCCACCGTGGATTCATCGATGACGTGATCATGCCTCACGAAACCCGGAAGCGCATCTGCCGCTCGCTGGCGATGCTCAAGGAGAAGGCGCTGGAGAACCCCTGGCGCAAGCACGGCAACATTCCCCTGTAAGACGCCGGAAGCGCGGCGGAGTGGCAGGACACAACGTGGTGTCAGCGCCGGTGACCGATCGCCGCTCGGTCCTCGGCGGATCTGTGCACACTGACTTGCGAGGCAGCCATGTTTCAGAAAATCCTGATCGCCAATCGAGGAGAGATCGCCTGCCGCGTCATCAAGACCGCGCGCAGGATGGGCATCCGCACCGTGGCCGTGTACTCCCAGGCCGACAAGATCGCACGGCATGTCGATCTTGCCGACGAGTCGGTCTGCATCGGGCCGCCGCCGACGAAGGAGTCGTACCTGGCGATCGATCGCATCATAGCCGCCTGCAAGGAGACTGGCGCCGAGGCCCTCCATCCGGGTTACGGCTTTCTCTCCGAGAACGAGGAGTTCGCCCGCCGGCTGGAGCGCGAAGGCATCATCTTCATCGGCCCCAAGCACGAGTCCATCGCGGCGATGGGAGACAAGATCGCCTCCAAGAGGCTCGCCCGGGACGCCCGGGTGAACACGATTCCCGGCTACAACGACCCGATCGAGATTCCCGCGCAGGCAGTCGAGATTGCGCGGAAGCTCGGCTATCCGGTGATGATCAAGGCGTCCGCCGGCGGCGGGGGCCGCGGACTGCGCGTGGCCTGGAACGACAAGGAGGCCGCGGAGGGCTTCACGTCCTGCCAGGCCGAGGCCAAAAACGCCTTCGGTGATGACCGCGTCTTCATCGAGAAGTTCGTCGAGGAACCGCGGCATATCGAGATTCAGGTTCTGGGCGACGCGGTCGGAAGCGTGGTCTACCTCTGGGAACGCGAGTGCTCGATCCAGCGCCGGCATCAGAAGGTCATCGAGGAGGCGCCGAGCCCATTTCTCGACGAGGCGACGCGCCGGGCCATGGGCGAGCAAGCCGTGGCGCTGGCCAGGGCGGTGCACTACCAGTCGGCCGGGACCGTCGAGTTCGTCGTGGGCAAGGACCGGAGCTTCTACTTCCTGGAGATGAACACGCGGCTCCAGGTGGAGCACCCGGTCACGGAGCTCATCACCGGGCTGGATATCGTTGAATTGATGATCCGCGTGGCCGCCGGCGAGCCGCTCCCCTTCAAGCAAGAAGAGATTCGCCGCGACGGCTGGGCCATCGAGTGCCGGGTCAACGCCGAGGACCCGTTCCGCAACTTCCTTCCGTCAACCGGCCGGCTGGTGCGGTTCCTGCCTCCCCCGGAGGAGCCCGGTGCCGTGCGCGTCGATACCGGCGTTTTCGAGGGCGATGAGATCTCGATGTACTATGATTCGATGATCGCGAAGCTGATCACCCACGGCGCGACGCGCAGCGAGGCCATCGGCCGCATGCAGGATGCGCTCAATGCCTTCGTCATCCGTGGCGTCTCGTCCAACCTGGCGTTCCAGTCAGCGCTGACTCGCCACCCCCGGTTCGTCTCTGGCGACATCCACACCGGCCTGATCGCCGAGGAGTTCCCCAGGGGTTTCCATCCCTCGACGCTCCGCCACGAGGACCCGCTCTTGCTGGCGTCCGTTGCCGCCTACGCCCGCAGAAGGTACATCCACCGGGCGACGCGGATCACCGGCCAGCTCAAGGGGCACGAGCGCCGGGTCGGCAGGGAATGGGTCGTGCTCATGCAGTCCGAGCGATTCCACCTGACCGTCGATCTGCTCGAGGACGGCTGCGAGATCGCCTGCGAAGGCCGCACCTGCTCGCTGCGCACGCACTGGAAGCTGGGCGAGATCTTGCTCCGCGGGAGCTGGAACGGCACCCCGATCTGCGTGCAGATCGAGCGCATGGGCCTGAAATACAGGGTCATGCACTTTGGCACCCAGGTTGATGCGATCGTCATGACGGGCCGCGCCGCGGAGCTGCTGGCACTCATGCCCGACAAGCCTCCGCCGGACCTCTCCAGGTTCCTGCTCTCACCCATGCCGGGCCTGCTGATCCAGGTTGCGGCGCGCCGGGCCAGGAAGTGCGCGCGGGGGAAAACCTGGCCGTCATCGAGGCCATGAAGATGCAGAACATCCTCAGGGCCGAGAACGACTGCGTGGTCGCCGAGGTGATGGCCAAGCCGGGTGACAGCCTCGCCGTCGATCAGCCCATCATGAAATTCAATTGAGCCGCCGACCTCGCGAGCCTGGTCAGGAAGCCCCAGAACGGCAGGCTCTCACGCGTGCTGTCCGGATTCACCGTCTCGTGCACGAACTTCAGTTTCTCCACCGCCGGCGGTGAGAGCACAAACGGGTAGCCGTCCGGCAGCCCCAGGCCGCGGTTGAGGTTGTTGAGCACATAGGTGAGCGGGTACCACGCGTCGATCAGCCGGTCAAAGGCCGTGAACCGCGCATCGGGTAATGCGGGCGGAGGCTCCTTGAGCGTGGGCTCATTGGCGCGGCCGGGCCTCAGGGTCAGACCGCAGGCCGATGCCGTTTCGAGCGTATCGGTCATGTGCAGGTAGTGCGCCCAGGTCTCGGCCCAGTCCTCCCATGGGTGCACGCTGGCGTAGGCGCTGACGTGCCGGTCTTGCCAGTCGGCACGTGGTCCGAAATTGTAGTGATGCTGAAGCGCCTGGGCGTAGTCTTGCCGCTCATCGCCGAAGAGTTCACGGTAGTCGTCGATCCGGGGACTGCCCTTGATCAGCCGATCCCAGTAGTAATGCCCGACCTCGTGCCGGAAATGGCCCAGCAGCGTGCGGTACGGCTCGTGCAGTCCGAGCCGCCTGCGTTCGCGTTCCAGATCGTCGGCCTCGGCGATGTTCAGCGTGATGACGCCGTCGGCGTGGCCCGTGAGGACCTTGGGCTCGCCTTCGATCTCGGGATCGGCCAGGAACTCGAAGGCCAGCCCGCTCTCGGGCTGCTCGAGCTTGCTCTCCAGGGGACAGCCGAGTACAAGCAGGCTGTAAATCAGCCGGCGCTTGGCCACCTCGAGCTTGTACCAGGCCTCCTTGTGCGCCGGCCTGGAGAGGTTGGGGATGACGCGCGTCAAGCGACAGGATTGGCAGTAGATGTTGGGATCTTCCTCGGGAACCACCCAGTTGCAGACATTGTGCGCAGTGTAGTTCTCGCAGAGGCGGTAGAGACGGCCTTCGGTCACGGGCAGGGGTGAGCGCCAGAGGTTCTCGCCCGCCGGCGAGAGCGACCCCATGTCGGCCAGGTCCGGCAGATAGGCAAGCGTGTTCCCGCACTTCACGCAGACGGTGTTCTCGAAGAAGACAAGCTGGTCGCAGTGATCGCAGTGGAAGACATTCATCGAGTTTGATACCGCCTGGGAGACGTTCGGGCCGGCTGGATTGCAGCCATACTCAGGCACAGACTTGAAGCATTTTTCATGCCGAGTGGTCATTTGCTTGAAGCAACCCGAGGTGGGAGACCTGGATGCCCGAGCTATTGGGCAAGACTTGTCCCCGATCTGGCTTACAGGATAGAAGCGCTTGTCATCCCGGCCCGTTCGGGCGAGCTATTCAACGAAGTAGGAGATGATTGAACGGAGCGATCTCGGATTCGTTCAGACTGGACCTTATACTGCAAGTCAGATGGCGGGATGCCTGCGGCTCGCGATCACCTTGTCAGTGTTCTACCCGTGAGGCAGTAACGAAGAGCGTCTGCTCCATGCCATGCTCGTGGCGGTAACGAAGCGAGGCGCGATGGTTCTTCGCTCTGGACGAGGCGTGTCGCCGGTTGAGCTTGCGGGACCTCATGAATGATCCTGCCAGCCGGTGTTCGCGAGAGGTGGGAAACGGGCGCATTCGTTCGCGAGCTGGAATCCTCACTTCGTGGAACCCGCACGCCCGAGGCGATGCCTTCGAAGCCGTAGGCCACTTCCGGGTATCTCGAACGATCGCCGGGCTATCCAGGTTCAGGACGGAAAAAAGAAAGGCGAAACTGGCGACGAGTGCATTGAGGGTCACTCGTTCTCAGTTCCGCCCGACCCTGGGAAGCGAAGGCGCTCAGGCCCCCTCAGTAGCTCACGCGACCAGAGCGGTCAGCCAGCCACTGGGTAACCTCGGGCCAGAAGGCCTTGTGGGCCTTGGAGCTGACCGAGAGGCCGATGTGGCCGGCGTCGAGCGTCCGGCACTTGACGTCCTTCGAGCCCACCCGGGACTTGAGGGACTCGCTCTGACACGGCGGCACCAGGTGGTCGGCGCTGGCCATGAGGATCTGTAGCGGGCAGGTGATCTTGCTCAGCTCGACAAGCTCGTCGCCCAGCTTGAACTCGCCCTTGATGAGCTCGTTGCGCTGGTAGAGCTTCTTGACGAACTCGCGGAAGGTCTCGCCGGCAACCGGGATGTTATCGTTGCCCCATTTCTCCATGGCAAAGTAGTTTTCGATGAACTTCCCGTCGTCCATCTTGTCGAAGAAGGTGATGTACTTGCTGTAGTAGTTCTGGACCGGCTTCATCATGCCGAAGCTCGCCTGGAGGAAGGTGGCCGGTACGTTGCCGAAGGCGTCGATCAGAGCGTCGACATCGAAGTAGTCGGGGTTGGACCAGAAAGTCACCAGCGACTCGTCCTTGCCCGCTCCGAAGTCGATCGGCGCGGCCATGATGGTGAGCGACTTGACGATCTCGGGGTTGCGCGCGGTGAAAATGGTCGACATCGTGCCGCCCATGCAGTAGCCCACCAGGTGCAGGCTCTGGACCTGGTGACGCTTGCGCACGACCTCGGCGCAGTTCTTCATGAGACCGTCGATGTAATCCTTGAGGGTCATGCTGCGGTCGGCAGCCGAGGGGACGCCCCAGTCGATGAGGTAGACCTCGAAGCCACGGGCCAGCAACTGCCGGACCACGCTACGATCGGACTGGAGATCGACGATATAGGGGCGGTTGACCAGTGCGTAGCAGATGAGAACCGGCTCGGCGTAGACGGCCGGCGTGTCGCGACGGTAGCGGACCAGGCGCAGGGAGTCTTCCTCGTAGACGATCTCCGAGGGGGTGGTGCCGACCTTGACGTCGCGCGCCTGGTCGACGACCCTGGGGATCGCGAAGAGGCGGCTCCACATCTTGAGTGTTGTTTCGTAGAGGGCCTTCTGCTGGGCGAGGGCCTGGTTGAACCACTCTTTCTGGAGTCCCAGAGCGATATCGCTCATATCATTGGCCATGGTGTCTTGCCTTTCCGATCGAGTCATGTCGCTGCCGCCGGTATCGCGGAAGGAGCGGCGAAGAGTCCAGGGCAAAGCAGGGGCCGGCGGGCAAGCTGGCCCCCGCATCCGAGATCGTCCCGGCAGCCGGCAGAGGGCGCCGGGGCACGGTTACATCGCGAACCCCCCGTTGATGTCGAGCACCTGGCCGGTGACGAAGCCGGCCGATGGGGAGGCCAGGTAGACGACCCCGGCAGCAATTTCAACGGGTTCACCCATGCGTCCTAACGGGGTTGCGGCCAGCACCAGCTCCATTGCCTTGTCGGGAATGCCTTCGGTCATGCGGGTGCGGGTGAACCCCGGCGCCACGGCGTTGACGGTGACGCTCTTGCGGGCATACTCGCGGGCGAGCGTCTTGGTCAGGCCGATCATGCCGGCCTTGGCGGCCGCGTAGTTGGCCTGCCCGTAGTTGCCGATTTCGCCCGACATGCTGGACATGTTGATCACACGGCCCCAGCCCCGCTCGGCCATCGCGTCGATGAAATGCTTGGTGACGAGGAACACGCTGGTGAGGTCGGTGGTGATGA
Organism: uncultured Planctomycetaceae bacterium; assembly: GCA_963833985.1. Classification (GTDB taxonomy): domain Bacteria; phylum Planctomycetota; class Planctomycetia; order Isosphaerales; family Isosphaeraceae; genus Aquisphaera. The sequence goes on along the minus strand of CAWIAD010000002.1, from coordinate 659,422 downwards.
CCTCGTCCCAGGCCTCCTTGGTCAACTTCTTGAAGGTGCGGTCGCGGTTGATGGCCGCGTTGTTCACGAGGATGTCGATGGTGCCGAAGTCGCGCTTGACCTCGTTGCACATCGCCTCGATTTCCGACTCCAGGGCCACGTTGTGCGCGTAGTAGTGGGCCTTGCGGTTCATCTTCCGGATCGTGGAGACGACCTCCTCGGCGGCCGCGCCCCCTGTGTTGCAACTGATGGCGACATCAGCCCCTGCATGGGCCAGGGCCAGGGCAACGGCCCGGCCGATCCCCCGCGAGCTACCGGTGACAAACGCCTTCTTTCCCGCCAGGGTGAAATCCGGTACTGCGGATTCCTCTTCCGACACTGGGGGCTTCGCTGCCCGTTGACATTTTCAAGAGCTCCGAACGGAACCAGAGAGATCAATCGCTGTAGCCAGTCCACTCAATGCTTGGATTCGATGCCGGCAAGCCGCTGTTCGATGGCGTCCAGCCGGCTGAGGATGGTCTGTTCGGTGCTGTGCAATCGCTCGAACAGGCCGGTGATATCCGCGGCGAGCGGCAGTCCGAAATGCCGGGCCGTATCCTGGATGACCTGGTCTTGCATTCCCTTCAGATCGGTCATCGCCTTCAGGTTATTGCTCAGGAGCTGGAGGAACGTGGGCGTACGCATGAATTCGTCGAGGCTGCGTGCGACGGCGTCGACCCAGTGGCGCTGAATCTGCTGCGGGTCGCCGGCGGCTTGCACCGCCTCGAGCAGTGCCTGCGTTCCCCGCGTCGACTGCTCCAGCCACTGGGTCCAGAACGACGCGATCATGCCGCTGGGATCCGCGGCCGGGCTCGAGTTTGGCTTGATCCTCGTATCGGTCGATGGCATTGGTCTTCTCTCCTGGCAGGGCGAACGGTCAGCCGACCATCTCGATGGCCATCGCAATCCCCTCGCCGCCGCCCACGCAGAGGGCGCCGACGCCGCGCTTGCCGCCGGTGCGCTTCAGTCCCGTCATCAGCGTGACCAGGATCCGCGCCCCACTGCAGCCGATGGGGTGGCCGAGAGGAACAGCCCCGCCGTAAATGTTGGTCTTCTCGGGTGTAAGCCCCAGCTCCCTACCGCAGGCCAGTGCGACGACGGCGAACGCCTCATTGAGCTCGAAGAGATCGACCTCGGAGACGCTCCAGCCGACCTTGTCGAGCAGCTTTTTCACCGCGCCGATGGGTGCCGTCGTGAACCAATCGGGCTCTTGACTGTGAATCGCTGCGCCGACGATTCGGGCCTGGGGCTTCAACCCCAGAGACTGGCACTTCTCGGCCGAGGCCAGCAACAGCGCCGCGGCTCCGTCGTTGATGCTCGAGGCGTTGCCGGCGGTGACCGTGCCGTCGGCGTTGAAGGCGGCGCGCAGGCCGCGCATCTTCGCCTCGTCGAACTTGTTCAGCCCCTCGTCTTCGCCGACCGTGCTGGTCTTGCCCCGGACGGTGATCGACACGGGAGCAATTTCATCCACGAATACCTTGTCAGCGACTGCCTTGCGGCTCGAGCGTGGCTCTCGACCGCGAAATCGTCCTGCTGCTGCCGGGTGATGCCGAACTTGGTCGCGCACTGATCCGCGAACGTGCCCATCGGCTTGTTACTGTAGGCGTCGGTGAGCCCGTCGTACATCAGGGCGTCGATCACCTCGCTGTTGCCCAGGCGGTAGCCCTCGCGGCCCTTCAACAGCATGTAGGGCGGCCGGCTCATGTTCTCCATGCCGCCGGCGATGCCCACGCCCGCGTCGCCCACGCGGATTATCTGGTCGACGAGCATTGCGGCACGCATCCCCGAGGCGCAGGCCTCGTTGATGGTCACCGCGTGCGTGGTTTTGGCAAGGCCGCCGAGGATCGCCACCTGCCGTGCCGGGTTCATTCCCTGGCCCGCGGCGATGCAGGTGCCCATCACCACCTCATCCACCCGGTCAGGCGGCACGCCCGTACGCTCCAGGAGCGCCTTGACACAACTGGCCCCCAGATGGGCCGCCGGAACTCCGGCAAGGGCCCCCATGAAGGCGCCCATGGGCGTTCTCACGCCCCCCACGATCATCGTCTGAATACTTGCCATCGTCTCGGTCCTCGACGCTGCAGAACATGCTTATCAGTGAATGTTGTAACCCATCCTGGGCGGTTTCCTGTCCCTACGGCGAGCTGTACCCTGGCCGCGTTTCTGGCCGGGGAGTTTTGCCTGGCTCAGACCTTCAGACCCGAGGCGGTCTTGGATGCCGCTTCGTACCACTTTTCCATCGCGGACTGGACGTCTCGCGTCTGCGCCTCGGCCACGGTCTTGAGGCACTCGAAGCTCTGCTTCCAGAGCTCCTCGGTGAGCTTGCGGAACTGCTGGGGGTCCTTCGCATCGCCCACCTTGAACGCTTCTTCGATGGTGCAGATTCCGGCCTTGTACTGGGCGTCGAGGGACTCGCGATGCTTGTTGAGCATCTCGGTGACCGTGTCGGCCCACTTCTTCCGTGCCTCGCTCCACTGCTCGAGCAGTGCCGCGCCCGGCATGGCCGATCCGACGGCCGAACCTCCCATGAAGGGGAACCCGTAAGTGCTCCCCCCGAACATCTGCGGCCACTGCATCGTCCAGTTCCGCAGCACGTCCTGCTGGAGCTTCATCGTCGATTCCGTGGCCTTGCGGTAGTTTTCCAGAATCATATCAAACATCATTCACCTCCAGATGGGGCTGTGACTCGCTCACCACCTCATCCTGACGTACTCGCCGGCCTGAGTCAAGCAGAAAATGCTGCAAATGCAAAAAAAGCTCTTTCTCTCTTTTTTTCAGCGGTTGCCCGCGGATTTCGGGCTTCCATGGCAATGGCATGGCGCAGTCGCACAAGAAACTCTGGAGTGAATTCTTGAAGCCTGCGCAGCAGCTGGAGATGTACGGTGACCCGCCCTGCGTTCCCGCGGGCCGTTCATACGGACAACCCGGGAATTCTGCGTCCCCGGCGCCCGAGATTGCAATCGTCGCAGATGTCCGCCTTGGAGCCCTGCCAGCACAACAGAGGCACACGACCGTGCCAACGTATCTTTACCGGGATCGGCGGCCCGGAAGTCCTCTTGACGTTCTTCGGACAGTCGTTCCGCGTTGACCATAAGCGGCCCGGGTCCGCAAGTCAAGCACCTGAGGTTATGTGCGGACGCCGGGAGGGAGTGCCTGCTTCGAATCGTCCATGCTCGCTCAACCGGCCTTTACCACTCGACGAAGCCGACGAGCTTGTTGTTCTCGTAGATCGCTCCGGCAGGGACCTGGGTCCCGGCCGGGAACGTCGAATTGAGCAGGTAGGCATGGTCGCCGACCGTTGAGCCGGTACCCAGCGAGGTGCCGGAGAGCACGGCGTTGCTGCCGATGGTGACGTTGTCGCCGAGGGTTGTCTTGGTGCCGGTGGCGCCCCCGAGAATGGTGGTGCCGCTGCCGGCGACAAGATTCTGCCCGATTGTCAGTGTCCCGCCAGGAGAGTTGATCGTCACTCCATTCCCAGTCCTGCCAATCGAGCCGATGGTGATCGTTTCGCCCATATCGGCGCGGATCGCGTTGCTGCGGCCCAGGCGATGGGCCACGGAATGAGCGCGCTGGTTGAAGTTCACCGCGCCGGTCACCCGAGCGGGGAAATTGAACAGCAGGCCTGTGACCGGACCCAGGGCTGGTGAAGGGAACTTCGGACCGGTGCCTTCCGGTAAGTAGGGCGTGCTCGCCGTCGGTGAGCCGGGCTGCGATCCGGCCCCCTCAACCGTTGCCAGGTCGCCATTGTAGACCCCGCTGACGGTCTTTGGCGCGCCCGGGCTCGGGCCCGTCGCCGACTGCCCCTGGTAGAGCGTGTTATACCCGGTTCCCAGTGATTGATTGGCCTGTAACTGGGTGCCGATCGCATTGATCTCGCTGGTCGTGACCGGTACGACCATCCCCAGCGCGGGATCCGAGGCTTCCGCGTTCGTGGTCACGTTCTTGCCCGGCAGCACCATGAGGCCGGAAGGAACCGTGACGCCCGGGCCGACTCGGGCAAGCGCGAGACGATTGCCCCGGGCTCGATGTTGGCCTGATCGATGAGTGCCCCGGGGCCGATCTCTGTCGCCTTGGCCGCGGACCCGAATGCGCCGATGGTGCTCGGTCCCAGGATCGTGGCACCGTAGCCGACCAGGACGTGATCGCCGATCTGGGCCTCGGGAGCGGGGGCCGTGTGCGGGTGCAAGGGGTTGGCCACGACCGTCGCGTTATCCAGGATGTCCGTCCCGCTGCCAATCTTGATGATGCCGCCGTGGGCGTTGAGCGTGGAGTACGGACCGATGAAGCTGGGCGCGCCGATGATCACGGCGTAGCCGTTGATGACGTGAGCTGATGGATCCACATACGTCGCCAGCTTCGACGCCACACCGTAGGGAAGGACCGGCGTGTTCGGGCGAACCGCGGGATAGCCGGGGGGATTGTTGAGCAGATTGTACAGTTGCGCCGTCGAGATATAGGGAGGCCAGCCGCCGTTGCTGAGCAACTCTCTGGGCTCGAGCGTCTCGTTGCCAAGCGGTAACCGTACTGACCGCCGAGCTTTTCCTCTGGAACGATCCATCGCTCACCTCACCTCGCGGCTGCGACGCCCGCACCGGGACCATGCCGGGCAAATCGCCTTTCCTTGTATATCGGCCAGCGCCTGCAACGACTCAAAAGAAGTGCCGGCGATCTCCTTGCTGAGTGCATGCGGTGTTGGTATTCATGCGATGGCGCCGTTCTGCGGATCGGGTGTGCCAGGACGGAACGCCTCCTTGGCGAATTCGCTCGAGGGCAGTAGCGTGGTTCCTCGGAGTGTAAGGGTATGCCATCGAAGGACCGTCGGGAACCTGCCGGAATGAATGATGCGCCCCGGGATAGCTCTGCCGTTCATGAGGATCCAGGCTACGCGGACTCCAGGAGGCGCGGTTTGCCTTTATGTGACCTACCCTGGGGTCCGGATGCAACGCTGGGCCTGCAATGGCCGTGGGCGAAGTTGCCGTCCCTGCACTCGGTGTTCCAGCCTGATCTCGCGGCAGCGGTGGAGAACTACGAGGCTGCCCTTGAAGCGGCCCTGGCTGCGCCCGTGGACTCCGCTCCACTGGAATCGCGGGTGCGTACCGGCTCGACGGTGGCGATCGTGGTGGACGATCCTTCACGCTGGACCCCGGTGCGTGCCGCCCTGCCCATCATCCTGCGGCGGTTGCACGCCGGGGGTCTCCGCCCCGAGGACGTGACGATCAGCGTTGGCGTGGGGCGGCACCAGGCCGTTGATGACGACGCGATGAAACAGAGGCTCGGTGATCCGATCGTGTCCGCGTATCGCTGCTTCAGCCCGCCCGTGGACGATCACCTCGCCTACGATGATCTGGGAACGACGGAGCGCGGCATTCCGGTCCGGGTCTTCCGGCCCGTAGCGAGGGCTGATTTGCGGGTCCTCCTGGGCTCGGTCCTGCCGCATCTCCAGGCCGGTTTCGGAGGCGGCTACAAGCTGATCCTGCCCGGAACAAGTCACCGCTCCACCCTGGGCGCTCTGCATGGCCAGGGGCTGGACAGCGGAGACGCGGGCTCGCTTCTGGGACAGAGCGCGGCCACCAACCCGATGCGGCAGGCCATCGCCGAGGCCGCCGAGCGGCTGGGCCCTTGCGTGTCGATCAGCCACGTGATTGGCGGACCGGGACAGATCTTCCGGATCCTGGCCGGGCGGCCCGAAAGCGTGCAGCTTGATCTGGCAGCCGAGGTCCGCCGCAGGTTCGAGGTTCAGCCCGAGGTGCCCGCCGATATTCTTGTGGCCGGCAACCACCCCTGGCCCGGCGATCCGATGCAAAGCTTCAAGGTCTTGCTGCACCATCGCGCCGCCTGCAAGCCGGGCGGCGTGCTCGCGGGATTCTTCTGGAGCGATCCGAATGAGATCGCGCGGTCTTTCCCGCGATCGGCCCTGCGCTGGATCGCGTCCACCGGCGCCCCAGGCGGCTGGGCGATTCGCAGACTCGTGCCCATGGTCCACCTAGCCCTTTCGGCCGCGGGCTCCCCCAGCGCCTTCATGCTCCGCTGGGCCCGCGAGCTGGTCGTCGACCGCACCGTGCTGGTCTACGCGCCCCTGCTCCATGAGATGATCGGCCCCCGGCTCGGTCCGGTGCGCGTCTTCGCCTCCCAGGACGCCCTCTGGCGGGCGGCGATCGAGTCGTTACCTCGGGAGCGCCGCGCTTCGCCGCGCCTCCACGTTTTTCCACGGGGAGGTCTAACCTATGTGCCGAAGCTGGGGTGACGACGGTGCGATCACTCGCAGGGCGCCGGCTGAACTCCTCGGCCCTGAGCCGGGCCTCTACGGAGACCGTGGGCTTGCCTCCGCTGAACTCGTGGGCGTCGGCTTCCTTGTCCCCGCTTCGCCGCACAGGATCAACACGCGGCGGAGCCGTCGAGATGGTTGCGGAACCAGGGCCAACATACTTTGCCCAACACAGGCTCCAGGTCTAATATCAAGTGTCGGGCATGGGGCCTTCAAAAGTCGGGGAACCTTCATGCTCAATCAGATCAAAATCCAGGGTTTCCGGTCCTTCGTTCATATTGATGTCCCGCTTCGCCCGCTGACCGTTTTGATTGGCAGGAACGATTCAGGAAAATCCTCTTTCCTGAGGGCAGTGGACTTGCTCGGAAGCCAGCCAGCCCAGTTCCAGCCGACGGATCACTATCGACACGAGCAGAACCGCCCTATTCTGGTCGAGGGAACTCTCGACAGAGGGGGCCTGGCGCGCATGGGTACGAGCGGCAATCTTCCACCCAACCCTGGTATCACTCAGGCCCAGGTCTTTCAGCTTCCCGTGTCCGGCGTGAACATGACGTCTGACGGCTACAACGACCAGGCCGGAGCACAGCAACTGGGACGTTCGGGAGATGGGGTACCGGGACTGCTCGATTACCTGTTGCGACGCGACCGCGCCCGTTTCTTCGGCGTGGTCGAAAAGCTCAAGCAGCACGTGCCAGGCCTGCAAGACATCGAGATCGCGACGCCCCACCCCTCGGAACGCCGGCTTGACCTGGTGATCGAGAATGGCTTTCGCCTGCACGCGGAAGAAGCCTCTGCGGGGGTCCGGCTCCTCCTTTTCTTCGTCGCGCTGACTTATCATCCTTCGCCCCCCAAGATCATTTTGGTGGAGGAACCGGAAACGGGTGTCCACCCCCGCAGGCTGGCCGATGTCATCGGCCTACTCCGGGAGATTACCGAAGGAAAGCATGGAAGCCACCCAGTACAGGTCATCCTCACGACTCACTCGCCTTACTTACTCGATTGCCTCGATGTTGAGACCGACCAGGTCCTCGTGTTTTCTCGCAATCCGGATGGTAGCCGCACGGCCGAGCCTGTCGATGCGGAAAGGCTGGGCCTCTTTCTTGATGAATTCATGCTCGGGGAAGTTTGGTACAACCAGGGAGAAGAAGGACTTGTCAAGAAATGATCTCGCTTCTGTTCGTCGGTGACGGTGAGCGCGATGCGGCCACGGTTCCCCACCTCGTCATGCGTATCCTCGGCGCGGAGGTCGAGCCAGTCACCCGCAACCGGGCGCATCTTCATCAAGCGGGAAAGGGATACCAGAAGAAGGTTCGATTCGCTCTCCTACAAGCGCTCGACGCGGGCGCAGCGGGCCTGATCGCCGTTGTCGACCGCGACAAAAGCCAGCATGGAGAGAAGTTGAAGCAGCTTCGAGCGGCGCGTGAAAAGGTTAGAATGGAGAAGCCTCCATTTCCCATGGCCTTCGGTGAGGCCAGTCCTCACGGGGAAGCTTGGCTGCTGGATGACCCCGCGGCCATCCGCGATGCACTAGGACTCGATGTGGACGCCGAAATCGTCGCCATTTCGCGAACGCGTGATCCCAAGTCTGTCCTGAATGACCTGATTGGCAGATCAAATCGAGAAGGAACGGAGATTCTCGCCGTCCTCACCGGAATTGCGCGTCTCGTCGATCCGGAACGGTGCTTCCATGCTTCCCACACCGGCTTTCGGGACTTTGTGGAGGACGTGCGGACCGAGATCGGCCCGCTCGTGACCGGGCAACTTGCCGGGTGATCGGCGGCTCACGCTGCACCCGGTGCCCGAAGGCCGGACCGGATCGCTCAACCGCCCGCGGAGCCGTCGAGATGGTTGCGGAACCATAGCTCCAGCATCAGCAGGCTCCAGAGTCGATGGCCGTGCTCGCGACGGCCCATGATCTGCTCGTCGACGAGCCCCTGCACGATCTCGGGACGAAACAGGCCTCGTTTCCGTGTGGACGCATCGAGCAGCACGGCGCGCAGCTCCTCGCGCAGCTCGTTTTGGAACCAGCGGCCGACCGGCACTCCAAATCCCATCTTGCGGCGTGACTTGATGGGTCCGGGGAGCAGGTCGGCGAATGCCCGCTTGAGAACGACCTTGGACTTGCCCGGACGCAGGCGCAGCTTTCTGTCCAGGGGCATGGCCGCCGCCAGCTCGACGACGCGGTGATCGAGAAAAGGCGCCCGGCACTCCAGGCCTTGCGCCATGCTGGCCATGTCCACCTTGTGCAGCAGGTCCCCGGGAAGATAGGTCAGCAGGTCACCAACCATGGCCTGGGTGACGACATCTCTTCGGCTTGCCTCGCTCCAGGCGTGGACGAGCATTGATGTCGGGTCTGCCGCCGCCTGGTCCGTCTCATTCGCCGCGGCGGATGCCAGCAGATCGAGCTGGTCCTCACTGTAGAGGTTCAGGCGGTCGGCTTCATCGAACGTGGTCATCCACCCGAGGTAGCGATCGCTCGCCCGGTCGTTGATCCGTTCGAAGATCCGCTCCATGGCCCGGAGCCGCGTCTTCGACCTCCCCGAGCGCGGCAGGACCCGTGTCATGGTCCCCCCGATCCAGCGCCGGGCGCGGCCGGAAGCTGCTGGAACAGCTCGGTCATCGCCAGTGCCCGGTAACGGTCGTAGCCCCCGAAGAGTTCGTCGCCGGCGTCGCCGGTCAGGGCCACGGTCACGGCCTGACGTGTCTCGCGTGCCACGTGCCAGGTGGGGAGTGCCGAGCTGTCGGCGAACGGCTCGTCGAACTGCCTGGCCAGAAGAGGGAGCGTCTCCCACGCCCTGGGCTCGACCATGAAAGTGCGGTGCTCGGTACCCAGGTGCCGCGCGGCCAGCTCGGCGTACTGGGTCTCGTCGTAGCTCGGGTCGGCAAAGCCGATGGAGAAAGTCTGCACCGGCTGGCTTGCCGCGCGCTGCATGAGACCGACGATGATCGTGGAATCGATCCCGCCGGAGAGAAACGCGCCCAGGGGAACGTCGGCGACCATCTGTTCGCGGACCGCGTCGGCCAGGGTGCTTCGCAGCTCGGCGATGTCTTCCTCGATCGGCCTGTACCGCTGGACGTTCCAGTCGGGGCTCCAGTACGGCTCGATGCGCAAGGTGCCCTCGTGCCAGACGGCGAAATGGGCGGGCGGAAGTTTCGAGACGCCTTGCAAGATGGTTCGAGGCTGGGGCACGTAGCCGAACGTCAGGTACTGGTCGAGCGCCAGCCGATCGAGCTGCCGCGGAAGGTCGTGCGCGGGGAGGGCAAGCAGCGCCTTGAGCCTCGCTTGCGAAGGTGAGACGGCCGCCGGCGTGATGGTACACCAGCGGTTTCTGTCCCAGCCGGTCGCGGCCGAGAATCAAGGTCCGGCGCGGTGCGTCCCAGATGGCCAGTGCGAACATTCCGCGCAGCAGCGAGAACATCCCGGTGCCCTCATCCTCGTAGAGGTGCACGAGGATTTCGGTATCTCCCCTGGAGCGAAGGGTATGGCCCCGGGCCTCGAGCCGGTGCCGGAGCGCGGGGTAGTTGTAGATCTCCCCATTGAAGACGGTCCAGACCGTGCCGTCCTCGTTGGAGAGCGGCTGATGGCCCCCTTCCAGGTCGACGATCGACAGCCGACGAAACCCCAGGGCGGCATGTCGGTCTTCATGGAAGCCGGAGTCGTCGGGTCCGCGGTGGGCGATCCGGTTCATCATCGCGGTCAGATGCGCGGGGTCCAGGGTTCTCCCGGGATCGGTCCACACGGCGCCACAAATGCCGCACATCGAATTCTCCTCGCGGAGCCTGGTGCTGGCCCCGGGACAGGACCTGGCGTAAGCTCGGCTTCACGTCGAGAGCAGAAAGCGACCGGCCCAGGCCGCCATTCTCTCGCGGGCGGCGGCTTGCGACCAGCCGGAAGCGGTGCGACCAGGCAGCGCTGAGGTCCGGTTTCCAGACGGCACTGTCACTTTGGACTGGAAGGATCGCGCCGTCAGGTCCATCATAAGGAAGATCCCGTTTGCACGCTCAGGACCTCGGATTCATGCACGACCCAGAACTCCCGCCTCCTTCGTCGATCTCGGGTAAGCTCCAGACATTGCTGAGGGAAAGCTTCCAGCGGCTTGCGGCCCTCTGGTGGACGCCGGGCGTGGGCCGGACTGCCATTTGCAGCCCGCTCGTCGGGTTCATTGCCGGTCTGGGTGCGGTCGCGTTTCTGGTTTGCCTCCAGGCGATGTACCGGTACGTCCTGGGCGGTCTGCTGCACTACCAGATGCCTCCCACCCTGGAAGGCACGCTGCACGCCGTGAGCTATCCCTGGCCGTGGTGGCTGATCTTGCTGGTACCGACCGTGGGTGGCCTGCTCTCGGGCATTCTCGTCTTCACCTGGGCCCCGGAGGCCGAGGGACATGGCACCGACGCCATGGTCCGGGCCTTCCACCGGGGGGGCGGCACGATCCGGTCGCGCGTCCCGTTCATCAAGTCCGTGGCGTCCATCATCACCATTGGCACCGGCGGATCCGCAGGACAGGAAGGGCCGATTGCACAGATCGGATCCGGTTTTGGATCGTACCTGGCACGCGTGCTCAAGCTGCCGCCCAGCGAGCGGCGGATCCTGATGCTGGCAGGAGCGGCCGGGGGCGTGGGAGCGATCTTCCGGCGCCTCTGGGTGGAGCACTCTTCGCGGGCGAAGTCCTTTATTCTTCCACCGCCTTCGAGTCGGCCGCGCTCTTGCCCTGCCTGGCCAGCTCGATCGTGGCCTATTCCACGTTCGCCCTGTTCATCACGCCCAAGCCCATTTTCAGCCTGCCCAACCTGTCGTTCCAGGGATTGCGCGACCTGCCGCTGTACGTGGGGCTGACGCTCCTTTGCGCGGGGTTCGGCTGGCTCTACGTGCGTTGCTTCTACGGTCTGAGAGATAAGCTGTTCCATCCCATTCCCATCCCCAGGCAGTTCAAACCGGCGGTGGGAGGGCTGCTGCTGGGCCTGGTGGCGCTGGCGTATCCCCAGGTGATGACCGGCGGCTACGGCTGGGTGCAATGGGGCGCCATCGGCATGCCGCCGGAGCTGACCCTGCCGGGCGAGTCGAGTTTCGTTCCCCACATGGGCCTTGGTCTTCTGCTCACGCTCTGCGTGCTGAAGATTCTGGCCACCAGCTTTACCATCAGTTCTGGCGGCAGTGGAGGCGTGTTCGGTCCGTCGATGCTCATCGGCGGCATGATCGGCGGGTTCTATGGCCAGCTCATGGCCCGCATGCTTCCGGGCGCCCACATCAACCCGGCCGCGTACGTACTGGTGGGCATGGGAGGGTTCTTTGCCGGTGTTTCCAAGACGCCGCTGACGTCCATCGTGATGGTCAGCGAGATGACCGGCTCGTACAGCCTGCTGGTCCCGCTCATGCTGGCCTGCGGTCTGAACATGGCCATCTCGCGGCACTGGACAATTTATGAAGAGCAGGTGCCCAGCCCGATCGACAGCCCGGCGCACCAGGGAGATTTCGTGGTCGACGTGCTCGACCAGATCCAGGTGGGCGAGGTCGTGATCCGCACGGAGGGCATTGAACACATCCCCGCCTCGATGCCCTTCAAGGACCTGATCCAACGTGTCGCCGTCTCCAACCAGACCTTCTTCCCGGTCGTCGACGGCAAAGGGCGGTTGACGGGCATCTTCACCCTTCGCGATCTGCGCCTGGCGCTGGTCGGCTCGGAATGGGGACCGCTGGTGCTGGCCGACGACCTGGCCACCCGGCCGGTCCTCTCCGTCACGCCCGAGGACACTCTGCACACCGCACTGCGACGGATGACCGAGCTGAACATCGACGAGATTCCCGTGGTCCAGCCCGACGATCCCACCGACCTGATCGGCCTCCTGAGCCGGCGCGAGCTCACCACCGCCTACACCAGCCTCATCCAGTCGCTTCGTTCTCCGCCCGCCACGGGAACCAGCGGCAAGGTTTGAGCGGACCGCGGCCGCGTCACAGTCCGGGCATGGATTCGCCGGACACGGGCGGCTTGCCCACCTCGCGCACAGGTTGACCCCGCACAGGCACGGTATTCGCAAGGCGAAGATCTTTCCTACGCGCTGAGTCTGGTGGCGTGTGCGTGATCGTGCCGCAGCAGCGACGGTGCATCCTGTCAATTCCCCTGGCCCCGGCCCATGCGAACTGGATCGACCTCTCCGCAGGTGCTGACGACCGCCGTCCGCGGTCCCTGGCTGCACGAGCGCACCCTGGTTCTCTCCAGTGTGATGTTCGCGTTCATCGGTATCTGGCCGACTGCCGCCGTGGTCCTCTGCGACCTGGTGAGCACGGCGTACTACATCGGCGGCATCGTGGAGTCGCAGATTGGCCGGGCGGCGCCCTGGTTCATCCTGGGTGTGATGCTCTTCAGCTATGGCGTGCGCAGCGTCTATATCGAGAGCTGCTCGATGTTCGTCCGGGGCGGCGTCTACCGCATTGTCAAGGAGGCCATGGGAGATCGCCTGGCCAAGGTCGCGGTCTCGGCCCTGATGTTCGACTACATCCTCACCGGGCCCATCAGCGCGGTGTCAGCGGGGCATTACCTGGTGCGGCTTTTCAACTCGCTGCTCCGCTATTTTCAGTTCCACACGGGTGTCCATGAGCGCTACGGCGCGGCCGGCGTGGCGCTGGCGGTCGTCTTTTACTTCTACCAGGCCAATGTCCGCGGCATTCCCACCTCGAGCGGCAAGGCTCTGAAGATTATGCGGGTGATGACCGTGATGGCCGTGATCATGATCACCTGGTGCCTGATCACGATCTCGGTCCGGAGCGACGCCCGCAAGGTTCCGCCCTGGCGGCCGGATCTGGCCAGGAAGGCGGACCGCGAGGGTCGCCCCACAATCAACGAGGTTACGGGGAAACAGGAAGACCCGCTGGGCTGGGTTGCGGCCAGTCCCCTGGGCCCCGAGCTGCGGCCGGAGAGCGTGCACTGGCTGAGCGCCCTGGGAGCGCTCGGCGTGCTCATTGCGTTCGGGCATTCGATCCTGGCGATGAGCGGCGAGGAGACGCTGGCGCAGGTGTACCGCGAGGTGAAGGCGCCGAAGCTCAGGAACTTTCGCTGGGCGGCGTTCATCGTCTTCCTTTACAGCCTGACCATCACGGGGCTGATCAGCTTCTTTGCTGTGATGATCATCCCTGACGACGTCCGGCCAGGTTTCCAGGAGAACCTGATCTCGGGACTGGCGATGCACGTGGTGGGACCGCATTGGGCCAGGCTGGGACTCAATGGACTGGTGGTCGTGGTCGGTTTTTTGGTTCTCTCCGGGGCCGTGAACACGTCGCTCCTGGGCGCCAATGGCGTGCTCAACCGCGTGACGGAAGACGGGGTCTTGCCCGACTGGTTCCAGCGTCCGCACAAGAAATACGGTACGACCTGGCGGCTGCTGACACTGATCGCCGGCTTGCAAGCCGCGACGATCGTGCTCAGCGGGGGCGACGTCATCATCCTGGGCGAGGCCTATGCGTTCGGGGTGGTCTGGAGCCTGGTGGCGATGAGTCTTTCCATGCTGCTTTTGCGGTTCACGCAGCCGGGGCGGCCGCGCGGTTACCGCGTTCCCCTGAACGTGCGGCTGGGCCGCCTTGAGCTACCTGTCGGCCTGGCCCTGATCTTCCTGGTCCTGCTGGCTGCCGCGCTGGCGAATCTTGCCACCAAGACGGTGGCCACCATTTCGGGCATCGCCTTCACGGCGGCGTTCCTGGTCGCGTTCGCCGTCACCGAGCATTATCGCCGGCGGCAAGGAACGGAAAACGGCGAAGGCCGCACTCACAAGCACCTGGAGCAATTCCAGGGCGAGGCCATCCCGCGCCTCACACGCCAGGCGCTCGGGCTCGAGCGGCCAGGCTGCAAACTCGTGGCGGTTTACTCGCCCGACGACCTCGCGGCGCTGGAAGCCTGTCTGGACGAGACCAACACGGATACGGCCGACATCGTGGTCGTGGCGGCCCACCCGGCGGATGCGTCCGGGGCGTACGGCGATCCGGAACACACCGAATCCGTGATGGTCTCCGGGCGCACCCCGCCCGAGCCCGAACCGCCCTTCGGCGTGGTTGACCGCGCCCTGATGACGGCCGTGGTGACCCGGGCCGAACTTGCGGGCAAGCCGCTCGTGCCGGTGATCATCCTGACCGATGATCCCCGATCTGCCGTGCTGCGCGCCGCACATGATCTGGGGGCCGGGGAATTGATACTCGGTGATGAATCAAGAGGCCATGGCCAGGCCAGCGCGGGAGAGAACGCGCGGCCGGATCTCAGGATCTTGGAGTCTCCGCTGCCGGTTCGACGGCGACGTTACCGTTGGAGGTCTCCAGCTTCAGTTCAACTTCGGGGGACGAGGCGTTTCCGACGTGACCGGCCAGATGGTTCCTGGCAGCCTTGCCGCTCTCGCCACGAAGTTCCGGGAACCCGCTGGTCACGGTGCCGTTGGAGGTTCTGGCCTCAACCCGGAACGCCGCGTTGACCGGCAGTCTGACGGTGATGCCGCCGTTGTTCGTCGTCAGACCATGCTTCCCCTGGGCCAATGAGCCGGCGAAGCGAACTTCGCCGTTCCGGGTCTGCGCCGACACAGCGGCCTCGGTCGCGGCGATGTCGATGGCTCCGTTGCTCGTATGCAGGTCAAGCTTGCCTCTGGCTCCCCGGACCTCGATCTCACCGTTGGAGGATCGGGCCGTGATCGGGCCCTGGATGCCTTCGGAATGAAGCTCTCCATTGGAGGTTGTCAGTGACAGGGTGGCCTGTGCCGGGACCTTGATCTCAACCTCGGCCGCCGACGAGCTGAAGGCGGGAGAACCGCTGCGGGTCGCGACAATACGGACGGTGGCTCCGTCCTGGGTGAACTCGACGTGGACGTTCTTCAGGTCGGCCTCGGCCGCCTCCATGGTGGTGCCCGAGCCGATTCGTTTGATGCTGGCCTCCACTTTGCCTTCAGTGCCCACGGTGGCCTTGATGGGTCCGTTGAACGTCTCGACGATCACCACCGGCGCGGCCGAGACCTCGAACGAGCGCTGCTCGGTGGCCGTTGCCTTGACCTGAGGCCCCAGGAGCCCGGCACAGCCGGACGAAGACAGCCATGTGAGCGGCAAGATCAGAGCGGCCGTCAGGGTCCTGGCGGCCAGGCGTCCTGGATCGAACATTGAAAGCCTCCGCGTTCAGTGTGGGGTGGTTCCGCGAATACGAACTGGGTCATCCAGCCCTCATACACGCAATTCGTTCGCACGTTCGAAATCTTGGCAGTATGCTACCGACTATCCCCTGACCGGGAAGCCATTGAAGGCACACCGTCTGCGAATCAAGAGGCGCGAACGATGACAGAACAAGGACCTCCAAGAGGGCTGGGACGAGCCTTCGTGAGCGGGGTGTGGAAGAATCCGTTTCTCGCCGCGCCCGATCACGCAAACCTTTCGAGGTCCTCGCTCTTGGCCACGACGGTGAGGCCCTCCGGCGTGACGGTCAATCCGCGCGCAGATCGAGCTCGCGGTTCCAGCCGATCTCGAATCCGGCGGGGACCTTCACTTCCTTGTCGACGATGGCGCAGCGGATGCGGGCGCGCCGGCCGACCTCGACGCCATCGAACAGGATGGAGTCTTCCACCAGAGCGTAACTGTTCACGCGGACGTCGGGCGAGATGATGCTGCGGAAGACCTGGCCGCCGGAGACGATGGCCCCCTGGCAGACAATGGAGTTGAACGCGGCGCCCCTGCGATCCGGATCGGTGTGCACGAACTTGGGAGGCGGGTACGGCGGCTGGTAAGTGTGGATGGGCCAGTCCTGGTCGTACAGGTTCAGGATCGGGTCAATGGAGATCAGGTCCATCGTGGTCTGATAGTAGGCGTCCAGCGTGCCCACGTCGCGCCAGTACGCGGCCGTCTTGCGGTTCTCGTCGCGGAACGGGTAGGCGAAGATGCGCATTCCGGCGGCCATCATCGCCGGGATGATGTCCTTGCCAAAGTCGTGGCCGCTCAGCTCCTTCTTGGCGGCGTCCTGGAAGAGCTGCTCGTACATCACGTCCGTGTTGAAGACGTAGATCCCCATCGAGGCGAGCGACATCTCGCTCTGGCCTGGCATGAGCGGCGGGTCGGCCGGTTTCTCCACGAAGCTGGTGAGACGTCCCTCGTCATCCATGCCGATCACGCCGAACTCACGGGCAAGCGTGCGCGCCACGGGAAGGCAGGCGACGGTCAGGTCGGCGCGGCGGTCGCGGTGAAAATCGATCATGCGGGCGTAATTCATTTTATAGATATGATCGCCTGCGAGAATCATGGTGTCGCGGGGCGAGGCCTTCTCGATCGTGTAGACGTTCTGGTAGATCGCGTCGGCGGTGCCCTGGTACCACATCTCGGCGATGCGCTGTTGAGGCGGGATTACCTCGATGTACTCGCCCAGCTCGCGGCAGAGAAACTTCCAGCCCTGGTCGATGTGCCGATTGAGGCTGGTGGCCTTGTACTGCGTGAGCACGAGGATCTTCCGCATGTCGGAGTTGATGCAGTTTGACAGCGTGAAGTCGATGATCCGGTAGATGCCGCCGAAAGGAACCGCGGGCTTTGCCCGGTCGCGGGTGAGCGGCTTGAGGCGCGATCCCCGGCCGCCGGCCAGGACGATCGCCAGCACGTCACGATACACCAGAATGCCTCCCCTCGCTCGCGCGGTGGCCCGTGTGCCTTGTCCAGGCGCGGCAGATCGGGCAAGAATCATGTTACCTGATTCCTCGGGGCATCACAGGCCAGCCCCGCTTCCCCCCGCGACCGACCCAGGAGACCGAGATGACCGCTCCCAAAGAACCCGACCATGACTCGCTGTCCACTCGCCGCCAGTTCACGCGTGAGGCGCTGCGGTCCCTCACGGCGCTCGCCCTGATCGAGGGCCTGGCGGACCGTCGCCTCTTCGGCAAGGACGTCCAGCCGATCATCGATTCCTGGTTCGGCGAGCTGAATACGATCAGCAAGGACCTGACCGAGCACAGGACCAGGGACCTGGAATTTCAGAAAGCGCTCGAATCTCTCTACGCCCGCGTGGACCTTCCGGCGCTCTTGAAGACGCTCGACTTTGACCGCCTGGCGGCGAGCGTGAACTTTCCGGCCATTGGAGCCCGCAGTATTGCTCCTGACTTTTCCAGGATCTCGAGTTTACCCACGCATCTGGTCTTCGGCCGGCAGATCTTCGCGATGGCGCGTGGCCGCTCTGTCATCCCCCATGGCCACGACAACATGGCGACCGGCTTCCTGGTTCTCAAGGGCAAGCTCCGGGGCCGGCACTGGGACCGCGTTGAGGACCACAAGAATCATTACCTGATCCGCCCCACGATCGATCGCACGTTCGAGCCCGGTGAGTTCTCGACCGTGTCGGACCATCGAGACAACGTCCACTGGTTCACGGCTCAGTCGGAGCACGCGTTCATCTTCAATGTCCACGTCACCGGCAGTGATCCGGGAAATCCCAGGAATCCCAACCGGGTCTACATCGATCCGCTGGGCGAGAAGGTGGCGGGGGGCCTGATCAAGGCCCCGAAGATCACCTACGGCAAGGCCAACGCGATGTACGGCTAACCGAGATCTTCCTGGCTTGTTGACGGATTCTACTCATCCAGCCAGGATACTCGGCGCTTGGACCAGGGGCCCGCGAGTTCACTCGACATGACTGAACCCTGCCCCGTGCCGTTGCGCAGGGGCTGCGGTCGCGTTCGCTGCAAGCCCGTTTCGCCCAGGTGTGGAGGATGATCCCGCAATGCGACTTCCGGGTGATCTTGTTGACCTGTGCCGCCGTCCTCGCCGCCCTTGGTTTTCGAGATCAAGGTTGTGGCTCATCGTGGTGGCAGCCGCTCTGGCCGCGGTGGACGCACCAGCGCCGGGGCGGGCTCAGGAACCGCCGCGGGCAGCAACCGCCGACCTGCTCAGGACGCTGCAAACGCAGTACGTGCAGAACGCCGGCCAGAAAATGCCGCGTGCCTATCATTTCGGTTCGCAGGGCGCGGGGAGTGTGTTCTCCAACCACTTCAGCCACAGCAACCGGATGGTGGGGGTGTATGCCTTCGGACGCACCGTCGATCTCGGGTCGGTGACCGGGAAGCATAGCCGCTACCGCGACGCGGCCGCGATCCGGGCCGCCTACGGGTTCATGCCCGAGAACACGCTCAATCCGCAGGCCGAGTACGCCGACCAGAGCGACCTCTACCGGGTACTCAAGGACGCGGTCGCGCGCGGGGCCAGGCACGTGTTCATCATCTGGTTTGATGGCCTCGACTGGCCCACGGCGCAGGCCGCGGCCATCGTCCGCACGGGGAAGGTCTACACCGAGGGCAAGGGGTCCGGGCTCTTCTTCCAGGATTACACGGCCGATGGAACGGCACAGTACGGCTTCGCCGTTACCAGTCCGACGCACGATCGCAGCATTCAGGACATCGACCGCCAGCTCGTGACGATCCCGCCGGACAGCCTGGGAGGCGGCTACGACGCACAGATCGCCGGACCGAATCCATGGACGCTCGGGCCTCTGGGATCGCAGGCGCCGGGTTATTTCAAGGGCCAGTCCGCCAATGCGGCCGACAGGGCGGGAGTGCAGGCCGCCGGCCGGGTCCTGCACGCCTATACCGATTCGTCCCAGAGTGCCGCGGAACTGGTCAGCGGCGTCAAGTCGTACAACAGCGGGCTGAACGTCGCTGATGACAGCCGCCTGGTCACGACGCTCTTTCACGAGCTTCAGGACAGGGCGTGGAAAGTCGGCACCGTGACCAGCGTGCCATTCTGCCACGCCTCGCCGGCCGGCATGTACGTCCAGAACGTGGAGCGGTACGACTACCAGGATATTGGCCGGTCCATGCTCGGTGTGCCCGGCGTCATCCAAGAGGCCCGCCAGGCGCGGCTTTACCCCGGTCTCGACGTGGTGATCGGAACCGGCTACGGCATCATCGCCAAGGAGTCCGAGCTCAAGAACCAGGGCCGGAACGCGGTACCCGGCAATCTTTATCTGACCGATCTCGATCGCGCGGCCATCGACATCCGGAACGGCGGCAAGTACGTCTGCGCGCAGACTGAGCCTGGCACGAACGGCGGCCAGGCATTACTTCAGGCCGCTGAGGCAGCCGCCTCCCGCAGAGCCCGGCTGTTCGGCTTTTTCGGCGCGAAGACGTTTGATCATCTCCCCTTCCGCACGGCCGACGGCCGTTATGACCCGGCTCCGAGCCTCGGCCGCAGAGGCCAGCCCGCGCCTGCGGAAAAGTACTCGCCCGAGGAGATCGATTCGCAGCCGACGCTCGCCGAGATGACTGCGGCGGCGCTCCGCGTACTCGCGGCGCCGCGGGATTCGCAGTTCATTCTGTTCGTGGAGGCGGGCGATGTCGACTTCGCGCTCCACGGAAACAACCTCGATAACGCGATCGGTGCGATTTTCAGCGGCGACGCCGCCGTTCAAACCGTTGCCCGATGGGTCGAAACCCATAGCAACTGGGACGAATCGATCATGATCGTTTCGTCGGACCATGGCCATTACCTGGTCGTCGACGATCCCCAGGGCCTGACGGTTCCGAAATGACCCGATACCTTCTACGAATTCCTTCAGGTTCAGAAAAAAAGTGCACCATTGAAAAAAGAGCTGGTGCATGGGAACCTGTGATCGTTATGTTTTTTGTGGGCGCATATTGCCCATATCCCCTAAACGTCGCTCATTCACTCTCGATTCATCCTTTCTAGCGGGTGATGCTGGCGGCGCTCATGGGGGTCGCGACTGCGCGGGTCGCTTTCATCTATGAACTTCTCGACGTGAGGCTCTGTCATGATCCATCGCACATCCACACCGGCATGGCGTACCCGATCAGTGAGTGTACGGCGTCACAGGAACCGGTTCGATCTCGAGATCCTGGAGCGGAGAGAGTTACTGGCAACCTGGACGGTGAACAGCACAGCGGACACGGGGACGGGTTCGGGCAACAGCGGCGATCTGCGTTACTGCATCACCCAGGCCAACCTGGACGCATCAACGCCGCGGCTCATCGATTTCGCGATCACCGGCAGCGGCGTGCAGACGATCACATTGAGCTCTGCCCTTCCCGTGATTGTCCAGCCGATGACGATCGACGGCTCGAGCCAGAGCGGCTACCCGGGCACGCCGCTGATTGATATCGACGGCACGGCGCTCTCCGCGACGCAGTCGGTGCTCACGGTGTCGGCGGGCGGCTCGACCATCCGTGCGCTGGCGATCGGCAACAGCCCGGGACCTGGGATCACGCTCCAGTCGCTGGGTGGAGACCACGTGGCCGGCTGCTTCATCGGGACCACGGCCGATGGCACGAAGGCCGCTCCCAACAGCGTGGGCATACTCATTAACGGCTGCTCGAACAACACGATCGGCGGCACGGGCGTGAACGACCGCAACGTCATCTCGGGCAACACGGGTGCGGGGTTGAGCATCGGTGCCGCCTCGGCCTCGAATGGCAACCTGGTCGAGGGGAACGACATCGGAACCGATGTCAGCGCCGCGATTGCGCTGGGGAACAAGCAGGCCGGCATCCTGCTGGGGTTGAGCAGTAACGACACGATCGGCGGCACGGCCACGGGCGCGGGTAACGTCATTTCCGGAAACTCGGGCGCAGGCATCAACGGCGGCACGTCGGGAACCAGCAGCGACGTGATCCAGGGCAACGCCATTGGCGCGGGAAAGGTGCCTACCGCGCAAGGGCTCAACATCGGCACCGGCTTCGCTGGCATGCAGTTCAACGATACCAGCGGATACGTGCCGCCTGATGACATGGTGGCCGCCGGCCAGTCCAGCGTGATCGAGGTGGTGAACACGACGCTGCGCATCAGCAGCAAGTCGGGAAGCATCATCTCCACGACGCAGCTCATGAGCTTTTTCCCCAGTGCCACCTCGGACCCGGGGCAGGCAATGGTCTTCTATGACGACATTGCCAAGCGATACGTCGTTGCGGCGCTTGAGGAGCCGATCGGTTCCGCGGAATCGTACCTCGATATCGCCTTCTCCGACGTGGGGAACGAGACCAGCTTTTCGAGCTCGAACATGTATCGCATCAGCGTGGAAGAGGGAAGCAACCAGGCCGACTTTCCCCGCTTTGGCTTCAATGCCGACGCAATTGTGTTCACTTTTAACATGTTCGGCTACTCGAGTGTCGTCTTCAGTAACGTGCAAATTCTCTCGATTGCCACCAGCTCGATCGGCTCCGCCAACCTGGCCACGGTCTCGCTCGACCGCGCCAGCGACTTCGGCGACGCGCCGGCGGTGATGCACGGTGCCGCGCCCGGCGACCCGATGTACTTCGTGGAGGCCGACAACCAGTTCCTGGGCAACTACAATGACGTTCATGTGCTCACCTGGGCCAATCCGCTGAGTGCTTCCTCGTCGTTCACGGACACCCAGCTCACCGTTCCCACCTACCTGGATCCGACGAATGCCAACCAGCAAGGCTCCTCGAACACGCTCTTTACCGGCGACATCCGCATGCTGAGCGTGGCCTGGCGGAACAATCGCCTGGTCGCCGCGCACACGATCGACAACGGCAATAGCGATCCCAACGCCCGCTGGTACGAGTTCAGCACCGACTCGACCAATCCCCAGTTCACGCCCTCCCTGGTGCAAAGCGGAAACATCAACCAGGGGACGGGCGTCGCCACGTTCTACCCGTCGATCGAGATCGATCCGAACGGGAATCTCGGCATGACATTCATGGAATCGTCGAGCACCGAGTTCATGTCGATGTACGTGACCGGGCAGCTCAAAGGCGCGAGCCCCGGCGTGATGCTGAAGCCCGTCCTGGTGCAGGCCGGCGTGGCCACGTATGCCGGCTTCGATACATCTCCGTTTCTCGTGGGCACCTACAGCGGGATGGCTGTGGACCCCGCCAGCGGCAGCCTCTGGGCGGTCAACGAGTACGCGATCGCCACGCAGCAGGGCGCCAACTGGGGGACCTGGATCCAGCAGTTCACCATGAAGTCCAGCAGCGGGTTCACGTACGTCCCGCTTGGCAACGGCGGCAACGGCGTGCTCTTAGACGGTCCAGCGAACGTGCTGATCGGCGGGACGGCAGCCGGGGCCGGCAACGTGATCGCCGCCAACGGCAGCGCGGGCATCCAGATCATGGGCACCTCCACGGGCACTCAGGTCGAGGGCAACTTCGTTGGCACCGATGCGAGCGGCGATACGAACCTGGGCAACACGGCGGGCGGCGTGATCCTGCTCTCCAGCCAGAATACGCTGGGCGGCACGTCGGCCGCGGCGGGCAACGTGATCTCGGGGAACACGACCGATGGCGTGCTCATCAGCCAGTCGAGCGGGTCCGCAAGCAACAACGTGGTCGAGTGGAACCTGATCGGAACCACGCCGGACGGGTTGGCGGCATTGCCCAATTCCAGGAATGGCGTGCACCTTCAGGGTGTTCAGGGTACGCACATCCTCGACAACCTGATCTCGGGCAACACGCAGAACGGAATTCTGCTGGACGTCCTGACGATCAGCGGAACCGACTACGGCAACACGAATACGCTCGTCCAGGGGAACTTCATCGGCACGAACTCCGGCGGCACCTCTCCGGTGCCCAATGTGATCGACGGCATCCAGATCCTCACCTCCTCGGGCACGACGATCGGTGGAACCGCGACGGGCGCCGGGAACGTGATCTCGGGGAACACGCAGAACGGCATCGAGCTGGCCAATGCCGCCTTGCAGGCAAATTCCTCCGCCACGCTGATCGAGGGGAACATCATCGGTTTGAGCCCGAGCGGCCTGGCGGCCGTGCCCAACAACAACGACGGCATCTGGCAGCACGGGGCGGACAACACCACGATCGGCGGCACCGTCTCCGGCGCGCGGAACCTGATCTCGGGGAACAAGAGCGACGGCATCGCACTGGGCGCGGGCGACAACGCACTCGTGCAGGGCAACTTCATTGGAACCGATGCCACCGGGACACTGGCAATTGGCAACGGAGTGGGGATCCTCTGGAACGACGCCTCCTATGCCACCGTGGGCGGCACGTCGGCGGCCGCCCGCAACATCATCTCGGGCAACGCCTCCGGCGGCATGGATAGCTTCACGCTGAACTCCGTGGGCTACGAGGTGATCCAGGGGAATTACATTGGCGTTGATGTCACGGGCATCAAGGCCCTGCCCAACGGCAAGGTCGGTATCCGCATCGCCGGGCCGCTGAATAACACCATCGGCGGCACGGCGCCCGGCGCCGGGAACATCATCTCGTCTAACAACGGCGACGGCATCGACTTCACGGTCGGCAGCGGCGCCGGCACGGTCATCGAGGGAAACTGGATTGGCACCGATCCCACGGGCACGCTGAACCTGGGCAATAGCGGGGCGGGCATCGACCTCTGGTCCAACAACATCACCATCGGCGGCACGACATCCGGCGCGGGGAACATCATCGCCCACAACAGTGGCAATGGAATCGAATTCACGTTCAACGTGAATGAGAACTCCATCCTCTCGAACTCGATCTTCGGCAATGGCGGCCTGGGCATCAACTTCGCCAATGGACCGACGCCAAACCACCCCTGGCCTCCGGGCGTCACACCCGGCTCGGGGCCGAACAACTTCCAGAACTACCCCGTACTGACCTCGGCCGTCTCCAGCTCTGGCGACACCACCATCCAGGGCAGCCTGAACGCCGCGCCCAGCACCACTTTCCTGGTCCAGTTTTTCTCGAACGTCGCGGCGGACCCCTCCGGGTACGGCCAGGGCCAGACCTACCTGGGATCGGCGATGGTCACCACCGATAGCAGCAGTAACGCCAGCTTCACGGCTCTCTTGACCGGAGTGTCCGTGCCGACCGGATCGTATGTCACGGCCACGGCGACTGATCCCAGCGGCAATACCTCCGAGTTCGGACAGGATGTCACGTCGCAGGCCGTCACGAGTCTGAGCATCGGCGTGACCGCCCAGCCCAGCACGGGCACGGTGGTGTACGTCGGCAGCACGCTCGTGTACACGATTACGCTCACCAACAGCAGCTCCGAGCCGGCTCCCGGCGTGGTGGTGACCGATACCCTCGACGCCAATGTCATCTACCAGTCGGGCACAAGCTCGATCGCCGGAGCCAAGATCACGCAGAGCAACGGCATCGTCACCGCGGCCGTCGGCACGGTCCCGGCCAACAGCACGGCCACGGTGACGATCGACGTCACGGTCGGCTCCGCCGCTGTCCCCCAGGTGAGCAACAGCGCGAGCGTCACTACCACGGATACGAACACCGGCAGCCCCACCAGCATCACGACGGTCACGGCGGTCGCGCCTGTGACCGACCTCGCCATCAGCTCCATCGCCACCACCCCCGCGCCGAACTACGCAGGCGTGAACCTGGTTTACACGATCACGGCCGTGAACCATGGTCCGTCGAACGCAACGGGAGTGATCGTCACCGACACCCTTCCCTCGCTGACCGACATCGGTTCCATATCGGCCGTGACATCCATCTCGGGCGTGACTCCCACGGTGAACGGTAACGTCGTCACGGCCGACTTTGGTGACCTGGCCTCGGGAACTCCGGTGACGGTCACCATCACGGTGACGCCGAACGCAGCCGCCGTGGCGGATTCGCCCCTCTCGAACACGGCCACGATCACTGGGAATGAGTTCGACTCGAACACTGGCAACAATACGCAGACCACCACCAACACGATCAGTCCCGCGGCCGATCTCCAGGTCGTCATCAGCCCGAATCCGACGCCCGTCGACGCCGGCATGCAGGTGACCTACACGATCACCGCCACGAACAACGGCCCCTCCGACGCCACGGGCGTGGTCGTGACCGACACGATCCCCGGTGATGTGACGTTCGTCTCCGCGACCGGAGGTGTCACGCCGGACTCAAAAAACGTGATCACCTTCGCCGCGGTGGATCTTGCGAACAGCAAGTCGGCAATCTTCCAGGTCATCGTTTCCACCATGGGAACGAGTGCCTCGCCCACGACCGACATGGCCACGGTGGCGGGCGACCAGTTCGATCCCAACTCCAGCAACGACACCGCGAGCGTCTCTGTGCCGGTCATTCCCGTGAGCGATCTCCAGGTGGGCATGACGGCCACGACAGGGCCGGTCTACGTGGGCGACCAGATCACGTACACGATCACGGCCAGCAACGCCGGGCCGTCCGCCGAGCCGGCGGCCGTGCTCACCGACAACGTGCCCACGAGCCTGTCCATCGTCTCGGCCACGACGTCACTACCGGGCGTGGATCCGGTCATCGTGGGCAATGTGGTGACGGCTGACCTGGGCAGCCTGGCCGTGGGCGGCACGCCCGTGACCATGACGATCATCGTCACACCGCAGGCCGCAGCCGCCGGCCAGGTGACTAACAGCGTCACCATCTCCGGGCAGAATGCCGATACCTCGCCGCAGAACAACACGGCCAAGAGCGTCACCACGGTGGTCCCCAGCGCGGACCTGGCGGTGAACGTCTCGGCGCCCACGTCGAGCCTTGCGGGTCAACCGCTCGAGTACACGATCACGGCAACCAACAACGGTCCGTCACCAGCCACCGGCGTGACGGTCATTGATGTGTTGCCTCCCCTCCCCACCGACGTGACGTTCGTCTCCGCGACCGGTGGCGTCACCCCCGACAGCTCCGGCAAGTTGACCTTCAACGTGGGCGACCTTGCCGTGCAGGCATCGGTCACCCTGGTGATCACGGTGACGCCCACCGCGGCCGCGGTCGGGCACTCGCCATTGACCGATACCGCGACGATTGCCGGCAACGAGCACGATCCCGACACGACAAGCAATACGTCCCACGCCCTGACGACCATCGCCCCCGCGGTCGACCTGAGCGTCACCCAGTTCACGGCGACACCCGAACCCATCGAGCTAGGCGGCAAGATCAACTATACACTCGTCGTCACCAACTGCGGCCCGTCTCCGGCCACCGCCCTGGTCGTCACCAGTCCCCTGGGCAATGCAACCTACGTGGCCGGTTCGGGGACGGTGAGCCCGTCTGGCACGGTCAGCCTGGTCGGATCGGATGTCGTGGCCAACGTAAGCACGCTGGCTGCGGGTGCGTCGTTCACAGTCACCTACGCGCTTGTGCCCTCCGCCTTCGGCACCTTCAACGCCACGACCCGCGTCGCGGCCAACGAGACCGATACGGATACCTCGAACAACTCGGCCAGCGCGTCGACCACGGTCCTCGACCATGTGGGGACCATTGAATTCAGCGCGGGGGCTTACGCGGTTCCGGAAAACGCGGCCTCCGCGACGCTCACCGTGAACCGTGTGGACGGCCTGCGCGGCACCATCACGGTCAATTACCAGACGGTGGCCATCAATGCGACCCCCGGCCTGGATTACACGCCGGTCTCGGGGACGCTCACCTTCGCACCGGGGATCAGCTCGCAAACAATCGTCGTTCCGGTGCTGGCCAATCCGTACGATAGCCATGACGAGCTGGTGGGCGTGGTGCTGAACGGCATTCAAACGTTCATTCCTGCCGGGCTGCCGGGACAGGCCATCCTGGGCTCACCCAGCAACGCGACACTCACCATCCAGGACATCGATCCCAACCACACGCCACTCACCGTCACCAATGTGCAGTGGACCGGGACCACGCAAAACATCCGGCAGATCTTCGTCACCTTCAACAAGCCGCTCATCGCCGGGACGGCCGTTGATCCGAACAACTACGCGCTGGTCAACGTGGGGGCGGACGGCAGGTATGGGACGCTCGACGACACGGGAGTCCCGCTCGAAGCGCCGAGCTATACCTCGTCGATCTGGACTGTGACCTTGACCCCGGCGCAGCCTCTCCGCGCGAACCAGTTCTTCCACCTTCAGATCAACGGCCTCTCGCCTGGGGGAGTCGAGGACATCGGCGGCAACATGCTGGCCGGCAACGGCAGCACGCCGGCCACCGACTACACCGCCATGATTGCCCGCGGTACGAACCTCCGCTACTACACGTCCAGCGGCGACCAGGTGAATCTCAAGATCACGGGTGGAGGCATCCTCGACGACTGGATGAGCGGTACCGGCCAGGGAATCAAGCTGTCGGTGGTGGGCGAGGTCCCGCACCATACGGTCCTCTCGGGGACGCTGAGGAAAACGCGCACCAGCTCGGGCATGGCGTACCTGGGCAACACCCTGTGGGGTCTGGGTTCCTTCGGCGACGTCCGGGTGAAGCTGCACTCGCCGCCCTTCCTCATCAGCCAGTACCCTTTCGCACCGGGCTCGACGGTCGCCGGCACCAGAATCAGCGCGGGAGTGGTGAACGCGTCAAGCTCGAGCGTCAAGCCCGCGGCGTCACGCTTGACTCACCGGACCTCGGCCGTGGCGAGCGCCGCCATGAAGCGCCCGTTCCACGCCTTCCGCCGCTGAGCGGAGTGATCGCGGGCTCCAGCCATCGCGGCGCGGCCCGCTACGCGGGAGAAAGCTGTTGCCAGCCTGCGCCTCGTGGGGCATGATCTCCGGGTAGGGGACGTTGGGTCGGCCGGGCCGGGCGTCCCATGGCCCCGCGCAAGTCAGGCCTCCGCGGGCCGATTCCCTCGCGCGGGGTTCCGTCACGGTCAAGCAGAGAACTCATCATGGCGACACGACTTCGATGGTTGGGCCACTCCTGCCTGCTGCTGGAAACCGGGGGAGAGAACGTGCTCATTGACCCGTTTCTGACGGGCAACCCCAAGGCGGCCGCGACCGCCGAGCAGGTTCCGGCCGACCTGATCCTGGTCTCGCACGGCCACGGCGATCACGTGGGCGATGCCGTGGCCATTTCCAGGAGGACCGGCGCCGGTCGTCTGCAACTACGAGATCAGCAACTGGCTGCAAGAAGAGCCGCGCAAGGTGTCGCAGGTCCACGGCATGCAGCATGGCGGCGGATACACCTTCCAGAGCGGCCTGCGCGTCAAGCTCACCCTGGCATTTCACGGCTCGGCGCTGCCGGACGGCAGCAACGGCGGCAACCCCTGCGGGTTCCTCATCACCTGTGCTGATGGAACCAGGATCTACGACGCCGCCGACACCGCGCTCTTCGGCGACATGGCCCTGATCGGTGAGGAAGAGATCGACCTGGCGGTCTTGCCGATCGGCGACTACTACACCATGGGCCCGGACGATGCCCTGCGCACCGTCAAGCTGATCAAGCCGCGGTTCGTGCTGCCCATCCACTACAACACCTTCCCGCCCATCACGCAGGACGCCAGCGCCTGGGCCGCGCGCGTCCGGGCGGAAACCAGCGCGACGCCCGTGGTGCTCCAGCCCGGAGAATGGTTCGATTTCCCGGGCAAGAACTGATCGGGCCGCCGGGGTTTGGCCTGATTCATTCATGGGCACGCGCCGCCCCAGCCGGGTTCCGGAACGGTGCGATCAACGGCTCCGGCTCGTGGCTTCCGTGCTTCCCGAGACACTCAGACGCCGCTTCATGGCCAGCTCCTCATAAAGCGCGGCGAACTGGTCGATCATGGCCCGGACCGGGAATTTCGTCTCGACGTGTGCACGTGCGGCCGCACCCAGCCGTCGGCCAAGCTCGGGGTCGCGGACGAGGTCGCGGATCGCGCGGGCCAGGAGCTGAGGGTTGGCCACGGGGACCAGCACGCCGGTCTCGCCGTCGACCACGACCTCCGTGGTCCCCGGTGCGGCCGTGGCCACGACGGGCTTCCTGAACATCATGGCTTCGAGCAGCAGATTCGGCAGCCCCTCATAGGCGCTGGGCAGCACGACGAGGTCGGCGGCGGCCATGAGCCGGGGCACGTCCTCGCGATGACCCAGGAACCGGACCCGTTCCGTCAGGTGGTAGAGCCCGGCGTTCTCCTCGAGCTCAGCGCGGAGCGGGCCGTCGCCGGCGATCAAGGTTCGCACGTCGGGCTGCACGTGCTGAAGCAGGTCGAGCGCCTTGAGCAGGTCCTCGACGCGCTTCTGCCCTGCCAGCCGGC
Source organism: uncultured Planctomycetaceae bacterium (assembly GCA_963833985.1). Classification (GTDB taxonomy): domain Bacteria; phylum Planctomycetota; class Planctomycetia; order Isosphaerales; family Isosphaeraceae; genus Aquisphaera. The sequence continues at coordinate 630,284 of CAWIAD010000002.1, read as the reverse complement.
CCGCGAAGAACACCAGGGCGCATCCGCCGCAAAGCCATGCTCCAGGCGAACGGCAGCCGGATCGACCGCGGGAGGCTCTCCGGCACCGATGCCGGAGTAAATCATCATCAGCCGGTCTTCGGGTACGCCCAGCGCGCGATAGTAGTCGACGACCGCATGCGAGTTCCCCACCAGGCGGTCGCACCACGAGGCCAGCCGCCGATCGATCGACCGTTCCACCCTGCCCTTCCAGAGATCGACGGCCATCTCGGTGGTGATCACGACCGGAACCTTCGCCAGGCGGGCCGCGACCCGGCCGTACGTGTTGGCGGCGAAGATCCAGGTCTGGACCACGTCGAAGCTCCCGGCCTTGAGAAACCGCACGAGCCTGGAGAGAGCCAGCGGGTCGACCTTGAACCGCTTGCCCAGCGCGGTGATCGGTATGCCCGCTGCCTCGAGCTCGGCTTGCAGCGGGCCCAGCCTGGTCAAGGCGGCCACCTCGACGCGGAACCGGTCCTTCGGCAGTCCGCTGGCCAGCAAGACCATCTGCTTCTCGGCGCCCGAGCGATCGAGCGTCGGGATCAACTGCAAGACCTTGAGCACGGGATCATTTCCCTCGTGGTTCCAGAAGGCTCTCGAACAGCGCCAGGTGCTGCCGCGCCACGGCAGTGATCGAGAACTCGTGTTCGACACGCCCCCGCGCGGTGCGGCTCATGTGGAAGGCGCGGTCGAAATCTTCCCATTGCTGGAGGATCGCCGTCGCCAGCAGGGAAGGATTGTCCGGCGGCGCCAGGCGGCCATGCTTGAAGTCGCTCACCAGGCGGCGGTTTCCCGGGATCGAGGAGGCCACCAGCGGAATGCCCAGTGCCATCGCCTCCAGCAGCGCGATGCTCATGCCTTCTTCCCGGGACGGCAAGACGAACAGATCGGCGTTCCGCAGGGCGCAGGTCACGTCGCTGACGGCTCCGGGAAGCTCGACCGCCTGGTCCGTTCCCAGTGAGAGGCCCAGCGAGCGGACCTCGGCTTCCAGCCGCTCTCGCTCGGGGCCTTCGCCCAGGAGCGTGAGGCGAGCCCGGGAATGGATCTTCAGCACCGCCGGCCAGGCGCGGAGCAACGTACTCAGGCCCTTCTCGGGTGCCAGCCGTCCCACGTAGACCGCCCGCGGCGCGGCTCGCCACTCCGGCCGGCGCTGCCAGGGATCGTTCGGCACCGGCACGCCGTTGGGCAACGAGTGAATTCGCGATGCGTCGTAGCCTGCCGCGACCAGCTCACGCGCGATCGCGCGTGAGATCGCCACGAACGCATCGGCCCGCTTGCAGCGTGCACCAATTCTCCGCCCGAAGTTCCCCCAGCCCTGCCAGGCGAGATCACCGGTGGCACCCGCGCCCTCCGGCCGCAAGACGACCGGAAACCCCATGCGGCGTCCGGCCTCGACGGCCACGTAGGCGTCATGCTTGAGCATGGAAACATAGGCCAGGTCGATGGGATTCCTGGCGAACCAGCGCCTCAGGTTCTGCATGTAAAGCCAGGTGCCCACGAAACGAGCTTGTGAGGTCGCCAGCCGCACCACCGTCAAGCGTCCACAACCGAGATGGCGGGGAACCGCGACCTCTTCGATCGCGGGGAGCCCTCCGGCGCCCGCCGCGCGGGAAGTCAACACCGTGACCAGCGTACCCGCACCGGCCAGCGCCTCGGCAAGATAGCCGAGGACCTTCTCCGCCCCGCCGATGAGCGGCGGGTATCGGCGCGTGACCAGTGCCAGCCGCATGGGATCCCGGACTTCACGACGTGGCAAGCGGCCTGTGGCGAGCGTTGCGTGGTCCCTGGAAACCGTGGCGGGTCTGTCCTCTGCCATCTGCGATGCACCGAACGCTGACATACCTACGAACGCACGGGTCACTCGCTCGCCGCGCCTTCCTTCAGCACTCCGACAAACGGCAAGTGCCGGTAGTCGTCGTTGAAATCCAGGCCGTAGCCAACGACGAACGCATCGGGGATCGTGAACCCACAGTAATCGGGCTCGAACGGGACCTCTTGCCGGCCCAGCTTGCGCAGCAGCACAGCCGTTCGAACGCTTCGCGCACCTCGACTGGCAAGCTGCCGCACCAGAGCATCGAGCGTCCTGCCCGTATCGAGGATGTCGTCGAGCAGCAGGATGTCGCGGTTCGCAACGTCCGGAGCGAACGATTCGTTGATGACCAGCGAGCCGGGCACGGTGGTCGCTCCCCGGTAGCTGCTGGTCTGGATCAGGGCGATGCGGTGCGGGATGCCGATCTGCCGCACCAGGTCCGCCAGCAAGATCAGGCTGCCGGTCAGCACGGCAAGGATGGTCAGCGGCTGGTCGCGGTAATCGATCTCGATCTGCTTGCCGAGCGCACGCACGCGCTCCTGGATCTCCGACTCGCTGATGAGGATGTCCACCTTGTGCGGCACGGTCAGTCTCTCGCGTTCCGGGACTCCAGCGGCCTCGTCACCACCGCCCCATCAGTTTAGCGAGAGAACACCCGACCATGAAGGCAGGGAAGTTCCAATCAGGAAATGCGGGTCATGGTGATGGCCCTGCGCAAGCAGGGTACACTGTTCAGTTCAGTCGAGGGGAAATGTGGGCAGGGAACAGGGACCGTCATGACGTTCCGGCAATGGCTCCTGATCATCGTCCTGGCTGCCGGGGCCATGTCCTTCCTCGGGTGGACGCTGTATCAGTGGATCAGCCCCCGGCAGCGGGCACTGCGCCGGTCCAGGCGCGGCGACTTCGCCCCGGCCGTGAGCCGCCTCCAGGCACTGATCGCGAGGAGCCCTTCGTCACCCGCGCTGCACGTGACGCTCGGCCAGGTGTACCTGATGGCCGGCCGGCCCGAGGAGGCGGAGGCCGAATTGCGGCAGTCCCTCGCGCTCGGCAGTCACAGCCCTGCATCTCATGCGGCACTGGGGTGGGCCCTGGTCCAGCTCGGCCGGCTCGACGAGGCACTGCCGTTCGCCGAGGAGGCGCAGCGCCGCGCTCACGAGGACTTCGAGGTCTACTGCCTGTATTGCGGGCTCCTGGCCCATCATGGTCGTGGCGCCGAGGTCGTGCCGATCTACGAGTTCCTCAGGCGGCGCTCGGTCCAACTCCAGACCCGGAATCCCCGGTCCTATCAGGAGGGTCACGGCCCGAAGTTCGAGTTCGCCCGCGCGAAGATGGAGGCGGCGGGCTACGTCTGAGACATTCCTCAATCCTCTTTTGCCGCAAGGAGACCCTTCCATGCCCGGTCCACCTGGTTTGATCGAGTCCTACCTGAACGGTCCTCAGGCCCTCCGCGGGGCCGTGGCCGACATGAGCCCCGAGCAGTTGCGCGCTCGCCCGGTGCCTGAGCGCTGGAGCACCCTGGAGGTTGTCTGTCACCTTGTGGACAGCGAGCAGGCCTGGTGCCACCGGATGAAACGCGTGATCGCGGAGAGCCTGCCCCTGCTCATTGGCTACGATGAAACCAGGTTCGCCTCCGCCCTGGCCTGCCACGATCGCGATCTGGAGGAAGAACTGACCCTCCTCGAAGGCATGCGGCAGCAGATGGCCCGCATTTTGAAAACGCTCCCCGATGCCGCCTGGTCGTTCACCGGCGTTCACAGCGAGCGTGGGCTGGTCACTCTCGAGGACATGCTCCGCGCCGAGGCCGAACACATTCCCCATCACATTGGCTTCATCATCGACAAGCGGAAGGCGCTGGGGCTCGATTGAAATCGCCGCCTGCGCGGCGTCAATGCAGCCGTATGCCCAGGCCTTCCAGCAAAGACGAGATCGACCGCTTGGTCGTCTCCGTGTCGGCGAGCCTGGCGCGCAGATCGGCCACCTCGGCACGTGCGGCTGCCAGGTCGGCGTCTGTGGAGGAACGCGTCTGGGCGAGTGTGAGGATCTCGGCCTTGAGGCGCTCCACCTGCTGGGCATTCGCCACGGCCTCGGCCCGAGCTTCATTCAACTGCCGGAGGTGCTCGGACTGATCGGCAAGCAGCTTGTCCTGGAACTCTGCCTCGACGGCGGAGCGCTGGGCCGCGACGGTCTGGCCGTGTACCGCATCCTGCTGCTCGATCTGTTCCAGCAGCCCGCGTTGCCGATCTTGAAGCTCGGCGAGCTCGCCACGCACGGCCTCCAGCTCCTGGCGGGCGAGCCGATGCTGCTCGACGAGCTGAGTCTGCTCCTCGTGGTGCCTCCGCGCGTCGCCTTCGAGAGTGCCGCGCAGCTCCTCAATCTGGGCGCGCAACGCCTCGCTCTCGCTGAGCAACTCTTGCTCGCGCCGGACCAGGCTCCCCCGGAGTTCTTCGACCTGGGCGGCGTCGTCCTGGCGGGCGGCGGCCAGGCGGTCGATCTCGGCGCGCTTGTCGGAAAGCTCCTGATCGCGCTGGCGAAGCTGGTCGGCCAGGTTCCCGTGGTTCTCGTTCGCCAGCTCCAGCGCGCGAAGCTGCTCGGCATGGCGGCCCTGGAGCTCATCGCGATGGGCCTGTACGGAGGCGAGCTCGCTCTGCACGCCGCGGAGCTGTTCATCAAGCAGCCCCCGTTCGTTCCGGGCCGTCGCGCACGCCGCCTCGAGCTCCTGGACCCGCTCGTCCAGCTCCTGGACCCGGGTCTGAGCCAGCCGAAGCGCTTGCTCGAGGTCGACAGCAACGCCGGCAAGCTCCTGCCGCGAGGCGAGCTCGGATTCGAGCTGCTGCACCTGCCCTGCAAGTTCCTGCCGCGAGGCGAGCTCGGATTCGAGCTGCTGCACCTGCCCTGCAAGCTCCTGCCGCGAGGCGAGCTCGGATTCGAGCTGCTGCACCTGCTCCCTCAGCCGCTGGCTCTCGCCCCGCAGACTTTCCTGCTCGCGTCCGCCCTGCGCGTGCTCCTTCCTCAGCCGCTGGCTCTCGCCGCGCAGCTGTTCGTGCTCGCCGCGCAGCTGTTCCACCTGCTCGATCCGGGCCAGAAGCTCGTCGCGTTCCGAGCGCAGGCTGGCATGTTCCCGCTCCAGGCTTTCCAGCCGGCCGGGCAGCGGGCGATGCTCCTCCTGGAGCCGATCGTACTGCTGCTGGAGCGCCTCCAGGCGCGCATCCAGACTGACCTTCTCATCTTGCAGCCGAGCCAGCTCCAGCCGTGATTGTTCCAGGCTCAGTGCGAGCTGCGAGTTCTCATCGCGAGCGGCCGCCAGCGCGCTCGCCAGCTCGTCGGACGGCTCATCCGACTGGGGGCCCGCGTCCGCTTCGGCGTCCGGAGCACTCGATTCCTCGACCTCACGCGCGGCATATAGCTGCGAGAATATGTCGGCATGCTCAGCGGAGGCCGCTCCTTGCTGCGCCTCCGCGGAGGCCATTCGCGGGCTGAGCGGCCCGGCGAGGTAATCTTCCGAGCTCGGTGTGAGCGAAGCATCCGGCACCAGTGCACGGAACTTATGCTGGCAATGCTTGCAGCGCACCATGCTGCCGCTGTAGATCATCCTGACTTTCAGGCTGACCAGACAGTTCGGGCAAACGGCAACGAAGTGCGAGGGCGTCTCGCTCATGGTCGTATTCCGGGGGAGGTGCATCGAGAGAGCGGGAACGGGGCCGGGACCCACGCTGTTGTCGTGGATCCCGGACGTCCTCGATCTTTTCAGGAAGCCCCCGGGATTTCAACAGGCATTCTAGGTTCCGGACGGACCGCGCCCGAATAACCGGCAAGATTTGTCAGACGCGAACGGCAATCGCTTCGCAGTCCTCGCGGCCTTTCAGCATGCGATTGCGGGCGAACATCCCCACAACCACGGCCGACCAGAGGAGCATGGAAAGGGGCTCGGGGCTATTGACAATGGTTCCCCCACCGGAGGAGCCGCCCGTTGACGTTGAGCCGCCGTTCCCTGAGCCATTGGTCACGGTGGTCGAGGGTGGATCGGCGGCGATGGTGATGCCCGGAGTGAGCGACTGAAGCACCGGAGGATTGCTGGCCAGGGCACTGTTCACGCTCAGGGCGAAGTGGAGGACTCCACCGGCTTGAAGCCCCTGACCGTAGAAAACCAGTCCAAGCTGCTGCTCGGGCTGCCCTGTTGAGGACGTGGCATCGCGCAGCGCCACGACAAGCTGGCTGGGGTTGAACCCGGTGGAATCGGGCAGGACGGTCAGGGGGCTTCCCTGGCTGCCGTTGGAGAGCGTGGGGGGAACCACGCCGTCGGTGGGCGTGATCAGTGCCACGACCTGCGGACCCTGAAGGTTCGAGCCAGGCGTGGCGATGGCCGAAGAGGCGGTCAGGCGGTAATCCACCGTCGTCGTCGAGGCATTCGGATTGACTGCCGCGCCCAGCGCGGCCACGGGTGAAATACCCCAGCAGAGAGCCGGTAGCGTCATCAGCAACGCCACGCGTGAGAAACTACGAAGCATCACGGCAAGGATCCTCCTTGAACTCTGCCTGGATTCTGCATTGTGTTGGCTCGATGGACTCGAGTTGACGTTGTCGCTTCCTTGACTTTCCTTCAAACCTCGTGTGGCTCCCGGTGCCCGGGCAGGCTTGCGCGGCGTGACGATCCTTCTTCCGCGGCGCAAGAGAGAAACGACCAGGCTCAAGCCACGGGAGGCGACATCAAGGGGTGCGTCTCGGCAGGAGGCTCCAAGGACTTGAGGGCCGCATTTTGCGAAGAGAGAAAAGAACGGTCAAGTCTGAAAAACACACAAGCAAGATGCATGCTTGCGGTTGCGAGGCCCCGCTGCTGCCAGCCAGGCACATCCGGTACGCAACTTGCCCTCTCAGTCAACGCAAGGAAACACTCCGTCACGCGAGCGCCGGCCGCCGCCCCGGGTTTGCGCGGGCTCGCCCTGCCACGGCCGACCGAACCAAGAGAAGAGAGGAACACCCGGCGATGAAGGTCCTGATTGTCACCACCAGTTGCCGCATGCTCGCACCGGACCACCCGACCGGACTCTGGCTCGAGGAATTCGCCGTCCCGTACACCGCCCTTCTGGAGGCGGGCGCGTCGATCCGGGTGGCCTCACCCAAGGGGGGTGCGGTACCCGTTGATCCGAAAACCACGCCGACCGAGAAGGACCAGCAGCGCTGGCCTGCCGCCATCGCAGCCCTGGAGTCCAGCGAACGGGTCGACGGGCAAACCGCGGATGACTTCGACGCGATCTTCATCCCGGGCGGCCACGGGCCCATGGTCGACCTCGCCGGCGATCTCGATCTCCAGCGCCTGATCGCCGCGTTCGACCGTGCTGGCAAGTGGATCGCCGCGATCTGTCACGGACCCGCCGCGCTCGTGAAGGTCCGCAATTCCGAAGGCAAACCCCTGGTCGCGGGCCGCAAGCTGACCAGCTTCACGAACATGGAAGAGCGCCTCGTCATGCTCCATGACGTGGTGCCGTTCCTGCTGGAGGACGCCTTGAAGGAGCAGGGCGCGGAGTTCGAATCGGCGCTGCTGCCCATGTTCTCCCATGTCGTCCGCGACGGCCATCTGATCACCGGCCAGAACCCGGCTTCGAGCGAGAAACTCGCTCAGGAGCTGCTCACCGCGCTGAACGAGCCGGCAGCGCGCTGATCGGGGACCGGTTGGTCGCGCAAATTGCGAGCCAGGCAAATCCGGCCGGCCCTCTTTTCGGACAGCGGAGGCGGTCGCTGAGCCTTCTTGGCGGACGGCGGCTCAGTGCCCCTTCTCCTCGTAGAACCAGGTCAGGCCGCCATCCACGAAGTAGGTGGCGCCCGTGACGTAATCAGCGTCTGCCGAGGCCAGGAAGGCGGCCACTCCCGCCACGTCGGCGGGCTGAGCCAGGCGGCCCAGCGGGATCTGCCGCACCAGGGCGCCCACATTCGCCGGGTCGTCCAGCAGGCGGGCATTGATCTCGGTACGCACAGCGCCCGGGGCGATGGCATTGATGTTGATTCCCAGCGGTCCGAGCACGACGGCAAGGCTGCGGGTGAGCATCTTCAGTCCCCCCTTGGCCGCGCAGTACGACGCGAAGCCCGGAAATGGCAGCTCCTCATGCACCGAGCTGATGTTGATCACTTTCCCCGGCCGTTTGCTGTCGCGCAGGTAGCGGACGAACGCCTGGGTCGCAAAGAACGGCCCCTTCAGATTCACACCCAGCACAAGGTCGTAGTCTTCCTCGGTGACCTCCCAGAAATCGGCCGGCTTCTCGACGCCCGAGTTATTCACCAGGATGTCCAGCCGGCCCATGCGCTGTACTGCCTGGTCGATCAACCGGCGCACCTCGGCAACCCGGGTCACATCAGCCTGGATGGCGACGGACCGTCGTCCCGACGCTTCGATGGTGCGGCAGGCCTCCTCGGCCTCGTCCCGGCTATGAGCGTAATTCACAACGACATCGGCCCCCTCGGCCGCGAACCGTTCCGCGATCCCCCGGCCGATGCCGCGTCCGCTCCCCGTGATCAATGCCACTTTGCCTTCAAGCCGCATCACCGCACCTTTTCCCATTCCGAAGAGCCGACGGATCATTCGTGCCCCATCCCCTCCCTTTCGTCCCGCAGAACTGGTGCCGTGGCGACCACGAGTGGTGATCGGCCGGTGAATCGGTAAAGACTCATGTCGCAGGTGATTCGGCAGGCATGAGGCGCGCTCGGCTGACCGCACCCATGCACCAGCCGCCTGACTGCCTTCCGGCGCTGGCTTGAGTTCCCCTGAAATTCTTCGCTCCCCAGCCACCACAATTGCGAGCGGCTGAAGATCGCTGGATGGATCGTGATGCGACCGAGCTGTTTCAACTTCTCTCATTACTGATATTCCGGGCGGCCTACGCTGCCACGAATCATCCGCTGGTGTGCTATCGGAAAGTCCTTCGCCATCCGAACCCCGCTCGCTCCGCGCGAAGCTTCCTTCTTCGCCACGTCGTCCCTCCGTTTCCGCGTTCGTGTGATTCGTCCGTTTCGGGGTCAAAGGTCTTCAGTCTTCTTCGGGGCGATTTCGCCAGGTTTCCCGTCGTTTCCGGGGTCCACCTTTCGCCGCACCAGCCGATGCCCGCGAACCACGAACCCGCCCTCCGCCAGCCGCCTCTCCCACCCCCCCCCGCGTGCCGATCGAGGCCGACTCGTCGAGCAGAACGTAGCCCCCGTCCCATCGCGTGCACTATTCTCAAAGCTTCACTCTACGCGATCGCCTGGGTATCGGGTGTCCCGATGCGGTGCAGAGATCGCGTGGAGCTTCCGAGGTTCACTGAAGGATGAGCCGATGAGCACGGCAGCCGGCGAGGCGGAGGAGTGGCTCAGCAAGATCTGCAAACTGAAGGTGGACCGGGCAAGGCCGGAGCCGGCCCCGCACAAGCCGCTGCTTTTGCTGGCACTCTTCGACGTGCTGGAGGCCGGGCAACTACCCGAGGGGATCCTTGAGCTGACTCCGGGACTGGCGTTTCGGTTCTCGATCTATGGTAGCGTCGTGGCCCACAGACGGACCCAGCACTTGCGTGTGCTTTTCCCTTTCTATCACCTTCGGAGCGAGGGCTTCTGGCAGGTCCTCGACGAGCAGCGACAGCCCACCAGTGAACGAAGCCGTGCGCACTACGCCGTTATTGACCCCGGATTCCTGACGGCGGCGAGCGATCCGGCATTCCGCCTGCGCGCCAGGTCACTGCTGATAGCGAAATACTTCCGTCCCGATGACCGGGCTGCGCTCTACGCACTCTGCGACATGAGAGTCCCCGCCGCCGACGAGATCGAGGAGCAAGTCCTCTACCAGCCAATCGCAGAGGCGGCAAATCGAGGCCGCGATGCACGATTCCGGATCGTGGTTCTATCCAATTATACATTCACGTGCGCACTGACGGGATATCGGCTCACCACAATCTCCAGCGAGACCATAGTGGACGCGGCGCACATCCACAAGCGCTCCGTATCCAGAAGCGATGACCCACGTAATGGCCTTGCCTTGTGCAGGAATGCTCACTGGATGTTTGACACGGGGCTGTGGAGTCTCACTGATGAGTTCACAGTCGTGGTGGCGCGGAAACATTTTGACGAGGACTGCCTGGATCCTGGTATCAAGAGACTCGCCGACTACCAGGGACAGAAGATCCATTTACCTGGCTCGCAGTCCCACTGGCCCGACCTCAAATGCATCAAGTGGCACAGAGAGCACTCCTTCAGATCGGGTTAGCCGACTCTGAGTGGACCAGATTGTTCAAGTGCGACTCCCTTCCCTCCTACTTTCCGCACATCTCGCCTTGACTATCTCCTAATTTCCGTGTGCCGTCTTTCGGCCTGTCAGGTTCAAATCTCGTAGGCTTTGGGTATCCCCAGCAGGCGCAGGATCCTCTTCTGGAGCCGAGTTAACTCTGTGCTGAACACCTCAAGAGGGCGTTTCCCAGCCTTCAGGGAATGCTCTTGAACGTCCTCGTACAGGTCGATCACTTTTCGAGCCGTCGGGCGTCGGCAGGCCCGACCTTCGGAATACAGTGGCAGGCTCTCGATTCCCGCTCGTTCCATCGCGCGGCGGAGTTCTCGCTCCAACAGCGCCTCGACCAGCAACACGAAGAAGTACACGCAGAGCAAGGCCTGAATCCGACTTACCTCCTTCAGGTACATAGGCGCTACCACGAAGTCAGTCTTCAGGTGCTCGAACCGTCGTTCGATGGCCGGTTGCTGTTTGTAGGCCAAGAGCAGATCCTGCTCCGTCATCTTCGATTCGTTGCTCACCAGCGGGAAAATGCCATCACAGCGGGCCTCCTCATCCAGTCGCTCCAACTCAATCCGATGCTTCAACGAGTAACGGAGCTTCTCCTCTCGGACGTACCGCGTGTCCTGTCCAGGCCGGCCGCGTCGCTCCTGGCGGAACTTTTCGGTGACCTGCTCCTCGATCTCGACCGAGATCCACTCGGTGACCTCACAGTCTCGGAGCAGCTCCTCGACCGCCTCGGCGACCTTGGCTCGACTGCGGTACCGGGTTCGGGACGAGGCGAGCTTGGCACGCAGTTCGTCCAGTCGTTTCAACGCCTTCTCCAGCCGGGTCAGCCGTACCTCCGCATCCAACTCGGCCTTGCGTGTGCTGTGATACCAGATCAGCCGGTAACCCTCGGTGGTCTGGCTCGCAGGTTTGCAGATCGAGAAGCGGTCGGTCAACTGTCCCTTGTCGTCGTACTTGTCGTGGGTCCATCGCCACTGGATCTCTCCCCGGAGTACGGCGCCGCGGAAGGCACCGTCCTCACTGCGAGTTCGCGGCAGCACGCTGAGGAACCGACCGCCGCGCTGATGCAGATAGGCCATGTTCTCGGTGGTGGCCAGCTTGCAGTCGGCGATGTAGAGAAAGTCTCGGCGTCCGGTCAGTTGACAGAGCAACTCCCAGGTCTCCTGGTGAGAGCGGTCGTCGGTGGCGTTGCCGCTCTCGACGCGAAAGTGCACCGGGACGGCACCGTCGCCGGTCACGGTGAGGATGTAGAGTAGCTGCTTGAGGTCGGGGCGGTGGTCTTTGTTATGACCCCAGGTCACCGCCAACCGCAATTGTCCCCGCAGGGTTCGCTCCGCCTCCGCCGACTCGTAGTCACCGTGGAAAGTGATGGTGGTCGAGTCGTTGTGTAACTGGTCGAGGCTGACGTCGAATTCGCGTACGGCATGGGCCGCGACCTTCAGGGCCAACCCCGAGAGATTGGCGTCGAAGAGACGGTCGAGGGCCCGGCCAACTCGATCGTCGTTCATTGCGGCGACTTGGACATCGGACAACCCGAACAGTTTCGGCTCATGGCGGGCCACCCACTCACCGACACCATAGAGTGGCTCACGCGAGATCAGCAGGTTGCGCAGCAGGACGAGCAAGGCCGTGGCCGTGGGGACCCGAGTGCGGCCGTCCTCATGGGGCAGGTGGTCGCAGAGAAACTCGCGAAGGCGGAGCCGACTCAGGAAGTGTTCCAGGATGGGCACGGCGGCAATCCGCCGCGTGTTGAGCGTGCGCGTGCGTCCCTTCGAGCGGGCCGTCTCGCCGGGTTGGCGCGGTCGTTGTGGTTCGTTCATGCGGATCATCTCCGGAGGGTTTGCAGCGAGTTGGCCGGTGTCCGCCGCCGGGCCTTCCAGGGCCGTGAGGGGAGCAGGCCGACCGCCGCAGGGCTTGCCGCAATGATGGCGGAGGAGATCGGGACGTCAAGGACAAAAAATCTTGCGATTCACTTATAACAATGTGCCTTGACATAAGTTGTGAGCCGCTCAACTTACGCTCATAGCCCGTGTCACAAGTCGTCGCGGCGAGAATCGCTGCGCGCGGTTGGACATTGCCAAGTCATAAGACAAGGCGAAGAATGGCTTGAGTTCAGGAACGGTCCGGTTGGCGAACCATCTGAACCGAACAAATTCCCCGTGCCGATCGACTTGTAGATGTTTACCGACCCTGGGGCCGCGTCTGAGAAGATGGCCTCAGGTCGAATTCGGGGAAATCAAAGGGAGATGTGCGGAAAGTAGGTTCCCTGTTTACTTCGTTTCCTTTTTTCGAGCACGTCGCGTACAAGATCAAAGTGTAGGAACCAGGGCGATGCGCGGCGCGCGGCGTTGACAATGGTCCATCGATCGCACCGCTTGCGGGAAAAGCGAACCGGCTTGTGCCGGGCAGGGAAACACGGCGCAGAAGCGCCTTTCGCGGGGGTCGCGGATCGTCGACAATCCAGGGATCGGAATGGTGCGAAGAATCCGGAGAAGCCTCCTGTGTTCCTCGGCGACTGGTTGGGGCGTCGGGCCGCACTCACGCCTGAGAAGCGGGCGCTCGTGGATACCACGGGCGGCGATCGGGCTATCACCTACCGGCAGTGGAACGCCGGCGCGAACCGTCTGGCGCGGCTGCTGCAATCTCTGGGAGTGGGCAAGGGCGCACGTGTCGCGGTTCTGGCGGAAAACGGCGCCGCCTACCTCGACCTCTGGTTCGCCTGCGGCAAGCTGGGCGCGATCTTGCAGACGCTCAACTGGCGGCTGACGATTGCGGAGCTGAGCGGACTGATCCACGAGGCCGCGCCCACCATCCTGGCTTACGGTCCAGAGTTCGCCGACCAGGCCCGGGAGCTTTGCCCGGGCCGCCGGAACGCCCGCAAGCGGCTGGCTCTCAGCGCGGCCGAAAGCGCGGTTCCGGGCGATCCCAGCCTGGAGGATTGCGAAGGGCTGAGCGATGCCAATCTGCCAGAGATCGAGCTGGACTGGGACGATCCATGGGTCCTCTGCTCGACCGGGGGATCGACAGGGACTCCCAAGCTCGCCGTCCTGACTCATGGGAACATCACCTGGAACGCGATGAATACCGTGCTGAGCTGGGGTCTCGCCCCGGATGACGTGACCATTCTGAGCGCCCCGCTCTTCCATACAGGCGGCCTGAACGTCTTCACGGCGCCCTTGGTGAAGATCGGTGGCACGTCGATCGTATGCCGGCGGTTCGATCCCGACCAGGTCTTCGACCTGCTGGACCACGCCGGTGTGACGGTTTACTTCGGCGTCCCATCGATGTTCCAGTCACTCCAGCAGCATCCCCGGTGGCCGCTTGCGGATTTCTCCCGCCTCAAGCTTGTGATCAGCGGCGGTGCGCCGTGCCCGCCTTCGATTTTCCAGAAGTTCTGGGACCGCGGCGTTGCGTTCAAGAGCGGCTACGGACTGACGGAGGCCGGGCCGAACACGTTCTGGCTTCCGGATCAGGACGTTCAGCGCAAACCGGGCTCGGTGGGCTTCCCGCTGCTTCATGTGGATGTCAAGGTCGTCGATGCCCATGACCGGGAGTGTGCGCCGGATGAAGTTGGTGAACTGCGGATACGCGGGCCGCACGTCTGCGCCGGGTACTGGAACCGGCCCGAGGAGTCTGCCCGGGCCGTTCGCGACGGGTGGCTGCACACCGGCGATCTGGCCCGACGCGATGCCGAGGGATATCACTTCATCGTCGGCCGTCTGAAAGATGTGATCATCTCCGGGGGCGAGAACATCTACCCGGCCGAGGTTGAAGCCGTCCTGGCCGCGCATCCGGCCGTCGCCGAGGTCGCGCTCGTCGGCGTACCGGACGAGCGCTGGGGCGAAGCTCCACTGGCGGTGGTCGTGCGGCGACCCGGCGCGCCGCTGGAGCCCAGCGAGCTGCTCACCTATGGGGCCCGGCATCTGGCCCGGTACAAGCTGCCGAAACGTGTTGTCCTTGCCGAGACCTTACCAAGAACCGCGGCTGGCAAGACCGACAGAGCTCTGCTTCAGAAAGTGTACGGTGGTCCATGACAGGCCATTTCGCAACAGCCGGCGGGGTTCGGGTCCACTACCTGGAGTTTCCCGGAGGCAGCCCCGCGCTGGTGCTCTTGCCCGGCCTCTCGGCAACCGCGTCCATGTTCCAGGACCTGGTGGAAGCCGGCCTGAGCCCGAAGTTTCGAGTGATCGCGATCGACCTGCGCGGACGGGGCGAGAGCGACGCACCAGCGGCGGGCTTCGATGCGCTGCGGCCCGCCGCCAACTACACCATGGCCGACCATGCGGCGGATGTGCTCGGCTTGCTCGACGCGCTCGAGCTGCACAAGGTTGTCCTGGTCGGTCATTCGTTCGGAGGCATGCTGACGCTGTACCTGGCCGCAAATCATCCCGGTCGATTCGAGCGGATTGTGGTTCTGGATGCCGCGCCGGCCGTGGCCACACCGGAGACGCGTGAGGTCCTGCGGCCGATGCTGGCCAGCCTGGGCGTGGTGGTGTCCTCGTGGCAGGCGTACCTCACCGCCGTACAGCAGTTGCCCTATCTCCTTGGCCGCTGGCAGACCGGGCTGGAGCGATATTTCAAGAGCTATGTCCAGATCGCCGAGGATGGAACAGTCCGTCAGCTCGTGAAGCCAGAGGCGATCCTGGCGGCGGTGGAAGGAGTGCTGGCCGAGGACTGGCCAGGAATCGTCGCGTCCATCCATCAACCCGTGCTCCTGGTCAATGCCACGGAACCCTTTGGTTCCGCTGGCTCGCCCCCATTCTTGCTGCCGGAACATGCCCAGTCGACTGCCCGTGCGCTGAAGGCATGCCGCTACCTTGCCGTTCCCGGCAACCACATCACGATGATCTTTGGAGAGTACGCCCAAACCCTGGCCCGCGCGATCTGCGACTTTGCCGCCGGCACTTCCGAACCCGGCTGAAATGGACTGGCCTGGAACGGAAGCCGTGTGGTGGAATGGAATTCTGGAGACAGATCGGGGCCGGCTCCCGGGGGGAAAACGAATAGGACAGGGATTTGCAACGTCCTGAAGAATAGGTGATGGTATGCCCGAGGCTCCCCCCAGCGTGCAGACGCCCGACGAGACTCTGGTAGAGCGTGCTCGGGAGCGAGACCCCGGTGCTTGCGAAGAACTGTTCGAACGCTATCGAGGTGACGCCTACCGGGTTGCTTACCGCCTCCTGGGGCACGAGCAAGACGCTCTGGACGTGGTGCAGGAATCTCTGATCAAGGCGTTTCTGGGACTGGCTGATTTTGATGGCCGGAGCGGGTTTCGATACTGGCTGCTGCGGATTGTTGCCAACACGGCGCTCGACCTGGGCCGTCGCCGCCAGCGACGGGTGATCTTCAGCCTTGGTGGCAGGGGCAACGATCTCACGGAACCGGCCATCCGCGATGACCCGACTCATGGCCTGACGCGTCAGGAATTACGGCAGACCCTCGAGAACGCCCTGAATCGCCTGAGTCCGAAAATCCGGGCGACCTTCATCCTGTTCGCGGAGCTGGGACTGAGTTATAAGGAAATCGCCGAGACGCAAGAAATTCCCATCGGTACGGTCATGAGCCGGATCAATAGTGCACGAGAGAAGTTGCAGAGAAATCTGGACTGGGAAAAACTCAAAGGCCTGGGCTAGGTATGCCGCCGGAAGAGTTGAAGTCTCGGCGACAGGAATGGAATGGGCGGAGTTTGATTGGAGAGGAAGGTTCCCATGCAGTGTGATGAAGCCATGCGTGAACTGCGATTGGCGGCGGTTGAGCGCAATCAAGAACGGCTGGCGCACCACCTCTCCCACTGCTCTGATTGCGCAATGGGCCAAGCATGCGGACTGTTTCGACGATATGTGGGAAGCGACCCGTCCCGCCGATCCCTCGACGGAAACCTGGGACCATCTCTGGTCGGCGGTCTCTGCCCGGCTGGACAACTCGCCAGTGCCCGTGGCAAAGACTCCGAGCCTCCGCACCAGGCCGGTGACTCCCAGCACAGAAGCAGCCGAATTGCGGCGATCGAGACGCTTTCCAGTGTGGCGTGGTGCGGCCGCCATCGGTCTGGTTGGCCTGGCTCAGGCGGCCGCTCTCCTGCTCGCGGTGAACCTCTACTGGAACTCCACCCCAGGCGTCGCTCCTGCTCCCGAACCGGATCCAGTTCTCCAGGTGGTACAGCAAACCCCAGTTCCCATCCTTGACCCCGTGGTGGATGTGGAAGCCGGGCAGGTGGTCCTGATTCGCTCCGAAGGGTCAACGGTGAAGATCCTCGATCTGTCGCTGTCCGAGGCGCCCAACGGAGAGGATCCCTGGTACGTGTTCTTCAACCGCGTCGAGTCGGCCAGCACGGTCGTCGCGATGACGGAGTGAGCCGTGGTGGCTGCGAAGTCAAGGCGATTCTCAGGCTGGCAATCGACGACCTTGCAGATCGCAGCGCTGCTGGTCATGCGGTACGCCCTGCCCGCCAGTTCCGGACCGGTCATGGGACAGGTGCCAGGGTCTGGAGAGGCGCAGGCCCCTTCACAACCGAAGTTCAAGAGTTCCGCTGATGAGGGCGCTCGCCAGGTCACGGTCTTCGCGATCCTCGCGACGCCGCAGCAGGCCGCAGTCGATCCTCGTCTCGCCCCGGTCCAGGCTGAGTTGCGGAAACTTTTGCCAGGTTACGGATTCAAGCTGCTGGACGTGCAGAGCAAGCGGCTTGAAACCGCGCAAAGAATCCACTGCGACCTGGGAAACGGATACAGGGCGGAAACCGTGCTGGTTCGCCCCGCCGATGAGAACGGTAAGGTGCACTTGCGGTGCAGCTTGCTCCGGCAGGGCAAGAAAGAGTTCTCGACACTGGTGAAGACTCCGATCACCCAGCTCTTTTTCTTTGAGCGATCGCTCCAGGACGGGAGCCGCGTCCTGATTGGCGTCGGGGCGCGCAATGCGCTCAGGGTGGGCAGCAATCCACCGGCCGGTTAGGTTCAACCGGCCGGGACCATAAGCGAGAAGGTTGCAGGGCCTTCCCTGGCCCTACGGCCCCCAGCCGCCAATCCTTCCCTGGAGGCGACCGCTCTCTGGGGCCTTTTGGCTCGGTCATCCCTGACCGGGTCGGTATTTCTCCCACCGACATGGATTATATCGGCGCGTGAGGGTTCCGCTCTGAAGCGTTTTACCCGCGCGCCGTTCGCTGACGTGCGGGGTGAACCCTCGGATCTCCGGTCACGCCACCGTGATCGATGCGTCGAGGTAGACGTCCTGGATGGCGTTCAGCAGCTTGATGCCCTCGGCCATCGGGCGCTGGAATGCCTTCCGGCCCGAGATCAGGCCCATGCCGCCGGCACGCTTGTTGATGACGGAGGTCTTCACCGCCTCGGCCATGTCGTTCTTGCCGCTGGCACCGCCCGAATTGATCAGGCCGGCCCGGCCCATGTAGCAGTTGGCGACCTGGTAACGGCACAGGTCAATCGGGTGGTCCGTGCAGAGCTCCGTGTACATCCGCTCGTCGAGCTTGCCATAGCTCGAACCGCCCATGTTCAGCGCCTTGAAGCCGCCGTTGTTTTCGGGCAGTTTCTGCTTGATGATGTCGGCCTGGATCGTGACGCCCAGGTGATTGGCCTGGCCGGTGAGGTCGGCCGCGACGTGATAATCCTTGTCCTTCTTGAAGGCGCTGTTCCGCAGGTAGCACCAGAGCACCGTGGCCATGCCCAGTTCGTGAGCCAGTGCGAAGGCCTCGGCGATCTCGACGAGCTGCCGGGTGCTCTGATCCGAGCCGAAGTAGATGGTGGCCCCGACCGCGGAGGCACCCATGTCATATGCTTCCTTGACGGTCCCGAAGAGGACTTGATTGAACTGGTTGGGAAAGGTCAGAAGCTCGTTGTGGTTGATCTTCACCAGGAACGGGATCTTGTGTGCGTACTTGCGGGCAGCGAATCCAAGCACGCCGAAGGTGCTGGCGACCGCGTTGCATCCCCCCTCCAGGGCGAGCTTGACGATGTTCTCGGGATCGAAGTAAGCAGGGTTCTTGGCGAAGCTGGCACCGCCTGAGTGTTCGATACCCTGATCGACGGGCAGGATGGATAGGTAGCCGGTTCCGGCCAGGCGGCCGGTGCCGAACATACGCTGGAGGTTGTTCAGGACGCGGGGGTTGCGGTCACTGGGGACGAACACCTGGTCAACAAAGTCAGGGCCTGGCAGATGCAGCGACTGCTTGGGGATGGTCTTACAAACGTGATTGAGCAGGCTGTCAGCCTCGGCACCGAGCAGGTCGCTAAAGGGGGTCGCCATGATTGGAGACGCTCCGAAGTGCGGTTCGCCGTGGCCGTCCCTCGCTGGGGGCGGACGCCATCAGCGGGTCCGCGTTCTGAATGGATGCGATCAAGATGGTCTATCGCCATCTTGGTCCAGGTGCCGGCCCCTTGATCGAGCGCACCCGGACACAGTCGCGAGGGAACGCTCGCGCCGTGAGGCTTGAGCGCCCAGACTCGACCCGCCGAGCCCAGGCTTTGGACAGACGGTACCGATCGAGCCGACCCCCATCATAAGGTCCGAACCCGCGATTCGCAATCCTCCCGGCGCGCCGGTCGTCGACCTTCTGTCTGCCAATCCTCCCTGACATGTGATCTCCCCGGCACCCCTGCGGCGGCGCGGCTGTATCGGTTAGAATGCGCTTTGTTGTTCGACGAAGTTCTCCTGGCCGACGGAAATGAGCCTTCCCATGACTCCGATCCAAAGTGCAAGCCGTCTCGGCGCAACGGCCCTGCTGGGCAAGGACTTGACCCCGGGCAAGCTTCGTGGATTGCAGCGTATCAGCAATCCCGACGGGACGCTGACGATGCTGGCACTCGATCAGAACAGCTCGGTCATCGAGATGGCAACACGCGCTTTACGCTCCGCGGGCGAGAGTCGCGAGCCCACCTACGATGAAATCGTCGATGCCAAGCTCGACATCATGCGCGCGCTGGCCCCGGCGGCATCGGCCGTGCTGATCGACGCTTACTACGGTGCGTTCTCGGCAATCGCGTCAGAGGCCATCCCACCCCATACCGGGCTGCTGGTGCGGTACGAGATGTCGAACAGCCCCAAGAACCAGCAGGGTGCGCCCATGGCGGCCGTGGAGCCCGGCTGGAGCGTCGCCAAGATCAAGCGCATGGGCGCAGACGCCGTCAAACTGCTGGCCCAGTTCGAGCCGACCGAGCCGAACTCGGCCGAGAACCAGTTCCAGCTCGTCGAACATGTTTACCACGAATGCAAGAAGCACGATATCTTGCTGCTTCTGGAAACCGTATCGTTCCCGTTTGGCGGCGAGAAGAAGACCGATGATAGCTATCTGGACCGCAAGCCGCAGTCGGTGATCGAGGCGGCAAGGCAACTGAGCCGGTTCTGCGACATCTACAAGTCGGAGTTTCCAGGCACGCTCGGCCGCCAGTCAGAGGAGCAGTTCGAGAATAACCTGCACGCACTTGACGCCGCCAGCGAACGCCCCTGGGTGCTGCTCTCTTCAGGCGTGGATTATTCCGATTACCTCAGACAGGTGGAGATGGCGCTCGCGGTGGGGGCGTCCGGAATCCTGGGAGGGCGCGCGTTCTGGAAGGAGTACTTTCTGGAGCGAACGGCCGCCAGTCGAACGCGATTCGCGGAGATAACCGCTCGCCAGCGTCTCAGCGAGGTCGATTCCCTCGTGCGGGCACGCGGCACGCCCTGGTTCGCGCGCTACGGTTTCAGCCGGGAGGAACTGACGACGGCCCGCGCTGCCGAGGGTTGGCACAAGCGGTATGGCTCAGTCCAGCCCGGCTTGTCCGCCCCGGGTGCCAGCGCGGCAATATCCGACGATGGGTACTGATTCGACGATGGGTATTGACCGGATTGCTGCGTGGCCGTGCGCTCGGACTCGTCCCGTGGCGCTGAGGCGGCCGGCGTTGATCGCCGGCGGGTGACCGAGTCAGAACCCGGCAGGGCTCACCCCGAAAATCAGCGTCCCGTGAAGCCGCGCCGCTCGACGTTGCTGGGCGGCGGGCGATAGTGGCTCTTGGGCCGCTTCGGCGGTTTGGCGTTCGGATCGGGCGGGGCCACGACGCCCGGGCGCGTTCCCGTTCGCTTGTCGAGCATCTGGAGGTCGTTAGGACCGATCACGACGGCAGCGCCTGTCTTGGGGTTAACGCGTACAGCCTCGGCGCGCATGGGTGAGCCGGGCTGCCCGGGCGCAGCCTGCTGCATGACGTTGACCATACGGCCGTCCAGGGCGTTGGCATAGATCAGGTCGTTGAGCGAGTCATACGTGATCTCGTCGGCCTGGATGATCGTGTCCGAGGTGGAGGCGTAGGCGTTCTCCCACGCCTTCAGGAAATTGCGTGCCTGCGCATTGGCTGCTGCGCCCGGCGCCGGAGGCTCGCTCACCACGCGCATCGTCTGCGAGGTGAGGAAATAGCTGTCAGGAGGCAGGTGGTCGAAGCTTCTGATCGATTCCCGCTCGCTGGCCACCTTCGTGCGGGCAGCCTCGATGTCGCCGAAGAAATCTGCCCACCGCGTCTCGTACTTGTCGGTGGTCTTTCCCGTTCCAAGCCGGCCTTTCATCTCGCGGCTGAACTTGATCTGGGTCAGCACCAGGGGCGGGATTGGCTTCTTACCGCCTTGCTTGTCGCCGGGCTTACCGGACACGGGCCGGATCCGCTGGCGATTGCCGGCAGTATTTCCACTTCCGGAACCCGCGCCGGACTGGGGGCCGTCGGGGCTGGCGGGGTCGTTTCCTCGATCGTAGAGGTAAACCATGCCCGGGACGGGGCTCTGGAAGTTACCGGTCCGCCGGTCGTAGATCAGGTGTGGACTGGTGACCTTCTGCAAGCTGAGCAGGACCGGCCGGTCGGGATCCACCTTGCGGCTGATCGCCAGAGCATTGCCAACCAGGTCAATCAGTGCCAGGTCCGGCTTGGGCTCGGCGGGCTCCCTGGACTTCTCGCCCTGCGCACGATCCCGTCCCGGACTTCGCCGTGGCGCCGGGCCGCGCCGGGCTCATCTTGCCCAGCTCGGCAAGCGGGACGGGCCTGTCCGTGTAGGTCGTCATGAGCTTGGTGCAGTAGAGCAGGCCGTCTTCCATCTCGGCGCGGGCGTTCTTGTAGAACTCGGCCCTGGCGGCCGGCCGGCCGTCGGGATCAACCGACCGGCCGTAGAAGAGCATCTTCTCTCCCCAGGTGATCTCGAGGGGGACCTTCTCGGCCAGCGGCTTGCCGGCGCGGGTCCTGGGCTTCGACTTGACGGTCTGCGATTCCTTGATTCCGGATGACGACTTCGCTCTCAGGCGCTGGCCCTGGCCGCCGTCCTGATCGAGCTCTCCGGATGTCCTGGCGTCTTCATTCTCCGCCTTGTCAGAGAGAAGTCCGCGATCGGTGAACTGGATCAGCTTGCCCGGTCCGTAGGCCCAGGCCTGATCGGTGATCTGGTTCATGCCGATCACCTCGCCCTCGATGGTCATGTCCTCGTTACTGACACGGGCGGGCGTGATCGAGCTTGCGGATGTCGCCGTGGGAAGACTCTTGGCGGCACGCGGGTCGCGGTGATAGAGGTTGAAGACCGCTTTGCCCGGTCCTTCGTTGTGCAGGATCAGCGTTTCTCCAATGGCGTCCTGGCCCTTGGTCTTGCCGGGCGATGGATCCTGATGCAAGCTGACCGCGCCGAAGAGACGCAGGTCGCGGACCTCGTAATTCGAGCCAGGCTCACCCGGAGATGCAGAGCCCGCTCGATGATTCGTTCTGGAGGTGCTCGAGTTCCTGGCTCCGCCCGATGGACTGTCGGCGTCGATGACGATGCTGGCCTCCACGCGGTTCGCCCGGGCCAGCATGGCGGGTTCCGACGGCTTCGGAGTTTGCTGCGCTGCATCCTCGGTCGTACCCGGTTGTGCTCCGTCTTCCGCGGCCGGTGCGCGTGGGTTGTCGCTGGCTGGCTGAACAGAAGCCGGGGCGGTGCTGGAGGCGACAAGCCGCGGTCGGGGCTGTTCCTTGAAGTCAGCCTCAAGACGATCGCGGGCACTCAGGTTCTTGGAGGGTGCGAGCAGGTGCACGTCGCGAATGGCGAGCAAGCGCTGGATCTGGTAGCTCCCCCCCTGCACGCCGAGATTGCCCTGGCCGTCCTGGGCGGGTGTGGACGCGGATTTCGAGAGCTTGCCCGCTGAGTCCGCGGGCGGTTTGGGCTTGAGCCAGGCGACGATGGTCTCTGCCGCGTCGAGTGACTGTTCCTGGAGCCTGTCGACGATCTTGGGACGGCCTTTCAGAACGATCTCGCGCTGGGCGATCTTCTTGTCCGGGCCGAGCAGGTTCTTGAGCATCATCAGGTCTTGCCAGACGGCCGTGCGATCGGGTGGAACGTCCTTGAGCGAGCTGTCGGTCCTGTCGGGAACGGGGCGTGTCTCCAGCAGTCCTGGGCCGCGCAAAGAGATTGGCGGTCTCCATGCCCGTGCCGCTGTCAACCATGGTGACGTCGACCGTCCAGATGTGAGTGACTGATTCCGGTTTGCGCACGACAGGGCCCTGGGGTCCCTGGGGGCGTTGCTCGGTGAAGTCGTATTTCTCGATGACGACTTTCCGGGTGTCATCAGCGCTCCAGTAGGTGGTATTGGGTCCGCCCGGCCCGCCGATCTTGTGCAACAGCTCATTACTGAAGGTCCGCACACCGTTGGCAGGCGACTTCAGCCAGACGGCATGGCCAGTGGCGTGCACGCGCTGCAAGACCAGGTCGCCCAGCGCTCCGTGCTGCTCGTTCTCCTGCTTGGCTTTTAGAGGGCGCTTTGGCTCCGGGGTCTTTTCGGACGGGACCAGGGTCAGGTCGAGGTTGTCGCTGCCGAGCTGATCGGGCTGTTCGCTCGGCTTGCCGCGGCGCACCACCACGTTGCGTTCGAAGTGCACGAGCGTGGGGCCGGCAGGCGCGGGGGGACCTTCCTTGACCGGCAGTTGCGGCTTGGGAAAGGAAATCTGCATCGGTCCCTCGGCACGGATCTCCATGGGAACCGGCACGGCGGTCTTCTTGCCTGGCGAGGCTTCCAGCCTGGGTTGTCGCGAGGGATCCACCTGAGGGTTCAGCTCGACCTTGCCGGCGGCGTTGTTCCGTGTCTGTGCCGTGTCGGGAAGAATGCCGGTCTTGCCGACGTCGGTGAAGACGACGACCGGGTTGCGATTGAGCTGTGCACTCTGGGCGCCTTCGAAACCCGACGAGCGTGCGGAGGAAGCTTTGGCGTCGGACTTGGGGCGAAGTTTGATGAGCATCCCGTTGCCGGTGATCCGGGTGTCGGGATCAACGATGAGAACGTCGGAATCGCTGGTGATCTCCAGCTTGTCGTCGTTGTACTCGACCCAGGTCAGCGGGCCGATGTTCATGTCGTCGCTACGGTCTGCCGGCGTTCCGCGGTCGTCGCGGATCTGCACGTTGCGTTCCAGCCGCGCGTGCTTGACGATGATTGGCTCGCCATCCGGCCTGGCGTTGAAGGAGAGGGGCTGATTGAAGTCGATGATCGCTTCCTCGGCCGTGACGGTCTTCGTGCTGCTGCCGTCCTTGGCACGCCAGATGATGGCTGCGGGGCGCAAGCGGATGCGTTTTCGGTCGTAGCGGACGCCATCTTCCTCGATCACGGGATCGTCGTGCTGCGAGTACATCCAGAACCCGCGTTCGGCGTTGTAATAACGTAACTGGAGGTTATCGTCAGCGGTCCAGTGGTCGCGGCCGAACGACTCGCGTGCATGAGCAATGGCCTCGCGTTTCGACCGTGAGTCTCTGACGATGAAAGGGACTTCGTCGACCCTGCGGGTAGCGACCAGCCGCGCCATGACCGTGTCGAAGGCGCGCACGTAACCCAGGTAACACCCCACCAGGATGCCGAG
The DNA here is from genome assembly GCA_963833985.1 of uncultured Planctomycetaceae bacterium. Classification (GTDB taxonomy): domain Bacteria; phylum Planctomycetota; class Planctomycetia; order Isosphaerales; family Isosphaeraceae; genus Aquisphaera. Next base: position 606,382 of record CAWIAD010000002.1, on the reverse strand, counting down.
GATCATCACCAGCTTGAGGAGTTTTCTGAGCAAAAGTCTCATTCCGCATCTGCGCCGGCCGCTGGCGCATTACCGCGGCCATGGGCGCGTCTGTACGATCGGAACAGTCCCAGCTGGAATCAACTTCACCCTCGAAGCAGTTCAGAGAGGAGGCACGCCATATCGTTCGCAAAGGCCGTGCCAGTGCCCCTGCCCCTTGAGAATCACCTCGATCACCTCGCGGACCACACCCCGGCCCCCCGCGGCCGTCGCGACCACTTGGACCGCGGCACGCACCTCGGCTACTGCATCGGCGGGGCAAGCCGATAGGCCTACCGCGCGAAGCACCGGCAAGTCGACCAGGTCGTCGCCCACGAAGCAAACCTGGCGAGCCTCGAGGCCAAGCTGATCCAGCAGGGCACGGAAGGCCTCGCCCTTGTCTTCAAGGCCCTGAGCCACATGGGCGATCTTGAGTTCGGCGGCCCGGCGCACGACGACCTCGGCCTTGCGTCCCGAGAGGATGGCCGAGTGCTTCCCCGCGCGGTGCCAGAGCGCATAACCCAGACCGTCACGCACGTGAAAATGCTTGGACTCGACGCCCCTGTCATCGACCACGATCAGCCCGTCGGTCAAAACGCCGTCCACATCGACGGCGAGAAGCTCGATGGCGGCGCACCGGGCGTCCAGATCTGGCAACGACGCATGCCCCATAGAGGTTCAGTCCTCCACGTCGAAGGGGACCAGACCGATCAGGTCGGTGACGTCGATCAGACCGACCAGGTGGTTCCCGCGGTCCACGACCGGCAGCTCGCTGATCCTGTGCGACCTCAAGACCTCGACCGCTTCGCTCAGGAACGCGCCGGCCACGATCCGTTTCGGATGCACAGTCATGAGCTCCCCGATCGACCGGTCGAGGTCGCCCTCGCGTCGCTTCTCGAACAGCCGCGCCAGGTCGCTGTCGGTGAAGATGCCCAGGAGTTGAAACTGGTCGTCCACGATCAGGACGGCGCCTGAGCGTCTCCTCGGGCCAGCCAGCCGGACGAAGATGTCGCGGACGGTCTCGCCGGCATGGGCCAGGCGAAGCTGGCGGCCGGTGCGCATCACGTCCTCGACCCGGGCCAGCTTCCGACCCAGGCTGCCGCCGGGGTGGTACAGGGCGAAGTCTTCCGGGGAGAAATGGCGTATGCGGCTGACCAGCAGCGCCAGGGCATCGCCCACGGCCATCAGTGCCGTGGTGCTTGCCGACGGTGCCAGGCCCAGCGGGCAGGCTTCCTCGATGGGGCCTATGGCGATGCAGAGATCGGCTGCCCGGCCCAGGGCACTGCCGGTGCGCTCAGTGATCGCAACGAGCACGGCGCCCAGGCGCCTCAAGGACGGCACCAACCGCACGACCTCTTCCGTCTCGCCGCTCTGTGAGAGAGCGATCACGACGTCGTCCGTCCGGATCCGGCCCAAATCGCCGTGAACCGCCTCGCCCGGATGCAGTGGGAAGGCGCGGGTGCCCGTCGAGGCGAGGGTCGCCGCGAGCTTCTGGCCGACCAGGCCCGCCTTGCCCATGCCGGTGACGATCACGCTCCCTGTGCAGCGGTAGACCAGCTCCGCCGCCTGGGCGATCGCCGGCCCCAGCCGTTCGCGCACCCTGAACAGTGCTTCAGCCTCGATCCTCAGGATCTCGCGCAAACGCCAGGCCCTCAGCCTCGGACTGGCTGTCCAGTGACAGGGCCGTGTCCGTGATCACCGCCATCGTGGGCCTCCCTGCCCTCTGAGGCAACCGTTCCTGTCGGCCAAATGACCAGAACGGCCGGCGCGGGCACCATAGCCCATCCCCGCAGCCACGTCAACGTAAAGCGCGCCGGGGCGCCTGGTTCCGGACTCTCACGAAGTCCGCTCTCACTATCGGCAGCGACCGGTTCAAGGTTTGGGGATTTTGTGGAATTTATATCGAGGAGCGTGTTTTGGTACTTTGTAGAAAATGGGTATTGTTCGATCGCCTTTCCCCATCACCGTAGCCTCACATGGATGCATGGAAGCAATCGAGGTTCGTCCAAGGCATCGGGTAAGGTCACGGTTCAGCGCCTGGAGGACCCGGGCCGTGAACACTGCCGGAATAGTCAGCAGGAGCTGTTCCCAGGACTTTGGGGTTTGTGGTATGAGTTTTGCCTATGCTATCATGACCTTTGAACAGTCAAGGCGCTCATTGTCGAGCCCGATCGAGTCCCGCCATGCAATCCACGACGGCCGAAGCCGAAACATCCCCGCTGTGGGCTGATGCGACGTCCCGGCCTTCGGTCTGGGAGAGCTACCGGCCGCTCTCGGGCTGCCATGATGAGCTGCGGACCTGCGCGGAAAGTGTGCGGCCGCACTGGCAGCCGTTCGTCGCCGCGATGCAGCAGCTCGGCACTGACGAGATCCGCAGGCGGTGGGAAGAATCGCAGGACCTGATCCGTCAGAACGGGGTGACTTACAACGTCTACGGCGACCCGCGGGGGACCGATCGACCCTGGCAGCTTGATCCGATCCCGCTTCTGGTCCCCACCTCCGAGTGGAAATACCTGGAAGCAGGCCTGATCCAGCGTGCGCTGCTGCTGGATCAGATCCTGGCGGATCTTTACGGTCCCCAGCGCCTGCTGGCCAGGGGTTTCCTGCCTCCCGAGCTGGTCTTCGGCAATCGGGCCTTCCTGCACGCCTGCCATGGCATGCAGGTTCCCGGCAACCGCTACCTTCATCTTTACGCAGCCAACCTTGGCCGACTGGCCAACGGCACGATGGTGGTGCTGGGCGACCGTACCCAGGCGCCGTCGGGAGCCGGGTACGCACTTGAAAACCGGCTGGTCCTGTCCCGGATGCTTCCTGAACTGTTCCGCGATTGCCAGGTGCAGAGGCTGGCTCCCTTCTTCCAGTCGGTGCGTGATCTCTTGCAGTCCATCGCCCCGCACAACCGGGACAATCCCCGGATCGTCCTGCTGACCCCCGGGCCTTACAACGAAACCTACTTCGAGCACGCGTTCCTGGCGGGATACCTGGGCTATACCCTGGTGGAGGGGGGCGATCTGCTGGTTCGAGGCAACCGCGTCTATCTGAAGCTGCTGGGCGGACTTCAGCCCGTGGATGTGATCCTGCGCCGGGTGGATGACGACTACTGCGACCCGCTGGAGCTCCGGGGCGATTCGTTCCTGGGTGTTCCCGGACTGCTCCAGGTCTTGCGGGCCGGCAATGTCGCCATGGCCAACGCGCTGGGGAGCGGACTGGTGGAGACGCCCGCGCTGCTCGCCTATCTTCCTGCCATCAGCCGCGAGCTCCTGGGCGAGGAATTGAAGCTTCCCTGGGCGGAAACGTGGTGGTGCGGAGAGCCTGTCGGGCTCGGACATGTACTGGCGAAGCTGCGGCGCATGGTGATCAAGCCGACCTTTGCCAGTCGCTGGTTCGAGCCCGTGTTCGCCGACCGGCTCGATGCGCAGCAGCTCGAGGAGCTGGCCAGGCGCATCCAGGCCCGCCCGAGCAATTTCGTGGGCCAAGAGCAGATCGCACTCTCGTCGGTTCCGGTGATGCAGGGGGACCGGCTCGACCCAAGATATGCCGCCGTCCGCATGTTCCTGACCGCTCAGACCAACGGCTACGCGGTCATGCCGGGCGGGTTGGCCCGCGTGTCGTGCCGGTCTGATTCCAAGGTGGTGACCATGCAGCAAGGGGGCGGCAGCAAGGATACCTGGGTGCTGGGCGATCAACCGGTGGGTGATTTCAGCCTCTTGCCACCACGGCATCGCTCGCTGCGGCTGAGCCGATCCGGTGGCGATCTCTCCAGCCGCCACGCCGACAACTTCTTCTGGCTCGGTCGCTACGTCGAACGCGCCGAGAGCGTGGTTCGGCTGCTCCGCGGCATTCTCGTACGCCTCACAGAGAAATCCGGAATGTCCGATGCGCCCGAGTTACCCGTCCTGCTGCGGGTGCTCACCGCACAGACGCGGACGTTTCCCGGGTTCTTCGATCCGGCCAGGCCCGACTCGATCGATGAGCCGGAGGACGAGCTGCTCTCTGTCATCTTCGACCGCGCCCGCCCAGGCAGCCTGGCCGCCACGTTGGTGCTGCTCCAGCGCGTGGCCTCCAAGGTCCGCGACCGCATCTCGGTGGACATGTGGAGAGCGCTCAGCCACCTGATGGTCGACATGATCGCCGATCTCACCGCCATGGCGCAGCAGTCGGACACGAATGCCCCGGAATCACTGGAGCTGGAACACCTGGACGCCCGCGGCGTGCTCAGCGACGTGCTGGAGCTGCTCGACGCGGGAATAAGCCGGCTGGCCGCCTTCAGCGGGCTTGTCGCCGAGAACCTGACGCGCGGCCAGTCGCTGACCTTCCTGGACATGGGCCGCAGGCTCGAGCGGTCGCTCCAGATGTCGAGCCTGCTCCGGGGCACCCTGTGCATCGAGACCCGCACCGAAGGATCACTGCTGGAAGCCTTGCTGGAGATCGCCGACAGCTCGATGACGTACCGCCGGCGCTACCTGAGCATGATTCAGGCGGCACCGGTGCTCGATTTGCTGCTGTCCGACGAGACGAACCCCCGTGCACTGGCCTTCCAGCTTGCCGCGCTGGCCGATGGAATCGACCACCTCCCGCGCGATCCGGCGCTGCCGGGCGCAGCACCGAGCAGCGCCTGATTCTGGCGAACCTGACCGAAGTGCGGCTCGCCGATCTCGACGCCCTGGCCCGCGCCGATGAGTCCGGTTGCCGGACCGAGCTGGTGAGCCTGCTTTCCCGCATCGAGACCGATCTGCCGGTCCTCTCCGACGTCATCGCCGCCAGTTACTTCAGCCATCTGCAAACGTCTCGCCACCTGGGCAGCCAGGATCACGACGCGCCTCGCCCGGAAGACGAGAGGATCGCGATCCCAGTGTGAGCACACACCACATGACGCTCTATAAAGCAACACATACCACCCTTTATGATTATGTCGAGGCGGTGTCGCTCTGCCATAACGTGTTGCACCTGGCCGCGCGAAGCTGTCCCTGGCAGACCAGGCGTTCCAGCGAGCTGCGCATCAGCCCGCCTCCTCTGGTGATGACGGAGCGGGTCGATTTTTTCGGCAACACGGCCACCTTCGCCACCATCGAGGAAGCGCACCGCCGGCTGGGCGTGACGGCAGTGAACGTCGTCGAGATGGCGCCGGTGAGCATACCCGCGCCCGGACAGACGCCGGCCTGGGAAGCGGTACGCGAGCAGTTGCGCACCGCGATGGAGGCCGACCTGCTGACCGCCAGCCAGTTCGTCTTCGACTCGCCCTATGTGACGACCGGTGAGCGTTTCGCGGCCTACGCCGCGCCTTCTTTCCCGCCCGGGAGGCCGGTTCTCGACGCCGTCGCGGACCTGACGGCGCGGATTCATGCCGAGTTCCGGTACGACCCGAGCGCAACGACCATCGCCACTCCGATCAAGGAAGTCCTGGAGCAGAAGCACGGGGTCTGCCAGGACTTCGCCCATCTCCAGATCGGCTGCCTGCGGTCGCTGGGCCTGGCCGCGCGTTACGTCAGCGGTTATCTCGTGAACACTCCGTCGCCCGGCCGTCCGCGGGCCGTGGGCGCCGAGGCCTCGCACGCCTGGGTCTCATTCTTCTGTCCCGGCTTTGGCTGGATCGACCTCGACCCGACGAACAACCAGGTTCCCTGCGACCGTCACATCGTGCTGGCCTGGGGCCGCGACTACGACGATGTCAGCCCGATCAAGGGGGTGATCCTGGGGGGAGGCCATCACACGGTGAAGGTGACGGTGGAGATCACGCCGATCTCCGCCAGCGAAAGCTCTGCGCCGGCCCCGCATCAGGACGATGTTTGAAGACATGAGGGCTCGTTAACATCGCGATTCTCTTATCTTCGGCCTTGCTCACGCAGCAGCGCATTGGCCCAGGCGGCATCCTCGGGTGCAAGCGGCGGTTCGGGCTCCTCGCGATAGTCGATGTCGTCGCCGTAGCGGCCGGACTCGTAGCACTCGTCGATCAGCGCTTGAAGATCGAGCGCGACGTCGGAGTCATCGCGGCGCAGGGGAACGCGAATCGCGGGCAGTCGCTCCCGGAGCGGGAGCCGGTAATACTCGATCTCGAATGGCTTCCAGCCTCTATGGGCACAGGCCGCGTAGGCAGAGCAATCCCCCTCCGGAACGCGGTCGAAGGGAACGGAAAGAACGCGTGTGCCAGCCCGGAGCAGATCGATCTCGACCAGGGTGACATTCCCCGCCCTGAGTTCTTCTTGCTTCTTGAGGTACAGGTCACGCCCAGGCCCCGGAGCCTTGTTCGACGGGCTGAGTACCTCGATCACCGTGACGACGCGCCGGCCCGACTTGATGTCGATGATCTCGATGTAGCCCTGCCGCACCGGTTCAGACGGCTCGAGATGCACGACCAGAGGTTCGGCGAGTGCCACGCCGTTCCCCGGCCCGGTGCCTCGCTCTCTGGGTCTGCCGCGCTCGACAACCCGGACGTCCGGGACGATGTTCCGGCCTTGCCCCTGGGACGGCTCGACGAAGACGCGCTCGTCCATCCTGCGCCAGGAGATCTCCAGGCAGACGCCTTTGAAGCGCGTCGCAAGCATAGGTGATAAGGCGATGATGGACATCACCCCAGAACTGCTCCAGGTACGGGTCCATCCCGGGGAACGGGCTTGGCATGGCCAGGGTCTCCGGCGGCTCGGGGGAGGCCATCACACGGTGAAGGTGACGGTGGAGATCACGCCGATCTCCGCCAGCGAAAGCTCTGCGCCGGCCCCGCATCAGGACGATGTTTGAAGACATGAGGGCTCGTTAACATCGCGATTCTCTTATCTTCGGCCTTGCTCACGCAGCAGCGCATTGGCCCAGGCGGCATCCTCGGGTGCAAGCGGCGGTTCGGGCTCCTCGCGATAGTCGATGTCGTCGCCGTAGCGGCCGGACTCGTAGCACTCGTCGATCAGCGCTTGAAGATCGAGCGCGACGTCGGAGTCATCGCGGCGCAGGGGAACGCGAATCGCGGGCAGTCGCTCCCGGAGCGGGAGCCGGTAATACTCGATCTCGAATGGCTTCCAGCCTCTATGGGCACAGGCCGCGTAGGCAGAGCAATCCCCCTCCGGAACGCGGTCGAAGGGAACGGAAAGAACGCGTGTGCCAGCCCGGAGCAGATCGATCTCGACCAGGGTGACATTCCCCGCCCTGAGTTCTTCTTGCTTCTTGAGGTACAGGTCACGCCCAGGCCCCGGAGCCTTGTTCGACGGGCTGAGTACCTCGATCACCGTGACGACGCGCCGGCCCGACTTGATGTCGATGATCTCGATGTAGCCCTGCCGCACCGGTTCAGACGGCTCGAGATGCACGACCAGAGGTTCGGCGAGTGCCACGCCGTTCCCCGGCCCGGTACCTCGCTCACTAGATTTGCCGCGCTCGACAACCCGGACGTCCGGGACGATGTTCCGGCCTTGCCCCTGGGACGACTCGACGAAGACGCGCTCGTCGACTCGTGCGACCAGGTCGCCGGGCAGCCGTCGTTGCAGCGCACCGCGAGCATAGGTAATCAGCGTATGATGGACATCACCCCAGAACTGCTCCAGGTACGGGTCCATCCCGGGGAACGGGCTTGGCATGGCCAGGGTCTCCGGCGGCTCGAATGATCAGTAATCAGATTCTACCGGTCAGACCCCGGGAAAGGAATTCGAGTGGAGTACATCCGTCACGACCGGCGGCCAGCCTCGCAGATCCGAATCAAGGCTTGCATGCGGTTCGCCTGGTGCATGAGCGTCAGGCCCAGTGCGCTCACGGCGATCACGTAGTGAAAATGACGATACCTGTAGTCGATCACACCATGTGTGAGCCAGTAGATTGCGATCAGGCCAAGATAGCCGAGGATGGAAAGCAGCGTCGTTTGAATCACCGGCTCGGGTCGCATCCAGAAGGCCGAGGCGCCGATCAACACGGCGAAGGAGACAGTGAGCGGGCTCATGAGCGCGTCATCGAGCAAGATGAGCGAGGCCAGCACCAGTACGTCGACGAGCCGCCAGGCGAGTTGAGGGCCGCGACCGTCGCGGTTGCGTGTGAGCCGGCGCTGGAACGCCCATGAAGCCAGCCCCCAGAAGGTGAAAATCACCTGGTTCGCCCAGATCAATACCGGCTGAGTCGGACCGAGCCGTTCAATGATTGGTTTGACCCACGGAAGATTGGCCCAATGGCCATCGGCAATAGGGAGCAGGCCGAAAACTGCGGGATGGCCCCAGAGCACGAGCGAGCACGCGACGATGACGGCCAGGCGCACGGCCAGGGCCGGCTCGCTCCTGGCCCAGTCGCGGACGCGGTGCCAGGCGGTGAGAGGAGGCGTGAATTCCAGCGGCTCTTCCTTGATGAAGTGATTCAGCTCGACGAGCAGTTGTGCAACTGACTGGTAGCGATCGCGCGTGGATCGCGCCAGGCACTTTCTGCAGACGCGGTCCAGGGCATCGGGAATGCCGCGCCGGATACGACTCGGCGGAAGCGGTTCTCCACCAGATTCCGGCCTGAGGCCGGTGATTAGCTCGTAGAGGATCACGCCCAGGCCGTAGATGTCGCTCCAGGGTCCAACCGAGCTGAGGTGGAGATCCATCTGCTCCGGAGCGGCGTAAGGCGGGGTGCCGCAACCCTTGCGGTGGGATTCACCGGGCTTGAACAGGAACGCCAGTCCGAAATCGGCGACAAACAGGTTGCCGGACTCATCGAGCAGGATGTTCTTCGGCTTGAGATCGCAGTGCACGACGGGCGGGTCCTGGCGGTGCAGGTAGGACACGGCCTCGACGATCTGGATCATCCACCTGGCGGCGTCGTGGGCTGCGACCGGACCAGGGTGCTTTTTCAGATGATCCGCAAGGCTCTCGCCCCGCATGAACCTCATCACGTAGTAGAGCTGGCCCCGGTCGTTCCCCGAGGCCCGGTACGGCACGATGTGCGGGTGCTCGATATCCCGCATCCTCCGGACCTCGTCGACGAACCGCTCCGCGTCCCCGAGCGAAACAGCGCCCGGGACGAGGACCTTGATGGCCACATCAAAAGGGACGAGGCCCACGTCGAGTGCACGGTAGACAATGCCCTGTCCCCCGCGTCCGATCTCCTCCTGGAGGTGGTAGTTGCCGATGGTGCCCAGCGGGGCGGGCTCGGGCTCTTCCTTCTCCCGGAAGATCCGCTGCACGAGCTCGACGTGCTCCGGGAAGCGGCCCAGGTAGTCGCCAATGGATAGACGCTGCTCCTCCCCCGCCATCAGGTCGAGCTCGACCCGCAGAAGGTCTTCGAAGAGATGGGATCGGTCCTCGTCCAGGGTTGTCGCGAGTACGTCCTCGATCCGCGTCGGCACTCCTGTGAGAATTGCCCATTCGAAGCGATCGCAAATCTCGCTGATCCGAATCGCCTGTTCACTGGTCATCACGTATTCTTGCTCCCGATTGCCTGAGGAAAGAGACAAGGCGAGCCCGTCTTCCCTCAGGATGCCGCGATCGGGAGATTTTGCGCAATCAATCGACATGGGAGTCCCCCCCGAGCCGCTCCCGCCAGATTGCCTCGATGGCCCGGAACCAGAGCTGGACGATTCGGGGACTTTTCTTGCCAAGACGGGCCGCGATCTCCGGCACGCTGTGGCCTTCGAGCCGGAGCAGGACAGCTTGCCGCCAGAGCGGGTTGGGTAATCCGTCGATCAGCTCGGCAAGGGTCATGTTCACCAGGGCCTTATATTCGGGTGTGGGTTCTATGAACGCGACGCCGTCGACGCCGATGTCAAAAAGCCTCGTACCCGGCGGCAGGGCCTCGAAGGAAACTTCCCGCCGGAACCGCCGGACACCCCTGAGTGCCTTGCGTTCCGTAATCCGGGCCAGTGTCGCCCAGAGCACCTCGCGACCCTCCACGTACAAGAACTTGCCGCGCACCATCCCATCGCAAAAGTCGTTGATGGCCGAAAGCGCAGCATCCTCGCGGCCGTATGCTCCCCACGGCACGATCGGATGAGCGTGCTGGGCCAGGCGCTCGAAGTAGCGGTTCCACAGCGAGGCAACCTCAGCGCGATCGCCGGCGCGGAGACGTCGAATCATCACCGTCACGGAGCCCTCGGGCATGATCAGTCTCCGGATCGAGGGGTGTCGTTGCTCGATATGTCTCAATAATCCTACAGAAAGTCATCGGTCAATCGCGACGGGCCTTCCCGCTCCTGAAAAAAATCCACGGCTTGTTGCGCGATCGAGCCAGCTCCTGACATTCAATTACAGAACCATCGTGCTCTGGTGCTCCAGTCAAGTTCAACTCCGCTTCCTGGCCCAATTCCTTTCAGCATTTCTTTCGCGAGGAGCTTGCGATGTCAGCTCCGTTCCAGGCTGGTCCACACTTCGCGGCAAGGCAAAGACACCTGCTGAGGCAGTCCCAAGGCGGACGCCCCCGGGCGCCGGCATCGTCTTCGTCCTCCTGTGCGAGGCACCCGGTCCACGCGGGTAAACATCACCGGGACGTACACAGTCCCCGAGCCGATCGGCTGGTGGAATGGTCCTTCCGCGCGGGACGAGTCGGGCTTTCCCTCATGGTCACAGGGGGACTGGCAGCAGGTCTCTCCCTGAACCAGCCGGGACTCATCGCCCATCCGCTTTTCTCGATGACCTGCCCATTCCTATGCGTCTGGTGCCTGATCTTGATGCTCTGCCTGACCTGCCGTGATTGAGCCCCTTTCGATTCCCTTGCCCCGCTTGTCATGGCGAGCCAGGAGGGAATCGATCGTCTTGTTCGCGGCGGGCGTCGTCGGTCGCTCTGCCCCGGCCTCCAGGAGGGCGGACACGACGGCAGGATAATCTCCCGATTGCCGATGCCAGCCGTGCTCCGAGCCGTGGATGGCCCAACCGAGGGGCGTCGAATGGAAGTCGTTATCGGCGTTCTCGAGCGGGGCGTGCTCACGCAGCAGCGCCCGGACGAGCTCGAGATTGCCGTGCCAGGCCGCCCAGTGCAGGGCGGTTGCGCGGTGCTGGCCGCGCCCGTTAATCGGCAATCCGGCCTGGAGCATCAAGAGCGCAGCCTGAGTGTCATTGTTCCGCGCGGCGTGCGCCAGTTCGTCGCGATCCGCAGCCGCGGTCTGGCCAGCCAGATCGGCGTGCTCTGCGATCAGAGCCGACACAGCCGTGCCGTCGTGCAGCCAGCAGGTTGCGATCAGCCTCGCCTCGGGCGGACTGCGGTCCATGAGCAGCTCGAGCACGTCGGTATGACCGAATTTCGCGGCCACCTGGTAGGGTGTCGCACGATAACCCAGCGTCCACTGGTAAATCTTTCCTCCGGCTCTGGGATTGGCCATCGGGAAGAACTCCGCGCTGACATTCGTGCGAATGCACTCCGGGGCGGCATCCAGATGCTGACGCACGCGATCGAGATCACCGAGAGCCGCTACCAGCAGGATGTCCGTCGCGCAGCCACGCTCCACCAGGTATCGGGCGACATCCTGGCGCTCGCCGACCATCCACTGCGCCGGCGTGGATTCGTGGTCGATATCGCGCGCGTCGATGTCCGCGCCCCGATCAAGCAAGTAGGCCGCGATCTCAACCGAGCGGGCGAAGTGGAGCGGGGTCTGACCATCGCCGCCACGCGCATGCACGGCTGCCGGATCGTCCGAGAGCAATTCTTCGAGCCGATCCAGCAGGCCGAGTCGCGCCGCGGCATGAACGTCCACGGCGGCCCCGCGCTCGACGGCGTACTCGGCAAGTGCCAGATCGGCCGTGTGCAGGAAGCCGAAACCGCCTGCCCACCACCGGCTCTTGCCGTCGATGTCCGCGCCGGCAGCCAGCAGCAGGTCCACCATGTCGCGGCTCCGCGCGCTGCTCAGTGCCGGTGAATCGAAGGGCCCGATCGGCTCGTTGAGCTGCGCCTTGAGGGCAGGATCGTGTTCGAGCAGCATGCGGGCAAGGCCCACATCGTCGGCACGGATCGATTCCAGCAGCCGTTCCAGGCTTGAGCTGTCCGCGATGTCCGAGGGCATCAGAAAGCCTCTCTGGTGGATCCCGATGTGATGTTATGGCACCGGCATAGGACCACGATAAACGAGGCGCTGGTAAACGCAACGGAAAAACAGTGAGAAGACGAATGGCCTCCCGAGCGAGCGGTGCAGAGGCAAGCGCGGCCGGCAGGGGCAACCGCTTGATTGGCCCGGCGGGGTGGGGTCGAATGAGGAGGTGTGACAACGAACGGCTGGCTCGGAGGAAATTATGAGCGGCACACGACGCAAATTCCTGTGCGGCACGGTGGGCGCGATGACAGCGGCCACACTTTCAACCTCAACCTGGACGCCCAGGGCCTCGGCAAAGGCACGCGAGGGCACCCCCGGCATCAGGATCGGCGGCTGCACGGTCGGGCTGGAGGACGGGCTGCGGAGTGGACTCGAGGGAGTGGAAGTGCGCGTTGGCGGACCGGCGGATCGGCTCGAGATCAGCCGGCCCGATGTCCGGCGCCGCTACAAGGAGCAAATGCAGAAGACCGGGTTGCCCATCAGCTCGCTGATGATGGCCCTGCTCAACGACTGCCCGCTGGCCACCGACCCGCGTGCGCCAGGCTGGCTCGAGCAGAGCATCGAGGCTGCGCAGGACCTGGGGGCGAAGGTGATCCTCATGGGTTTCTTCTTCAACGGCGACCTGCTCGGCCCGGACGGCCGTCTCAAGCCAGGCGACGTTGATCCGGTCGTCGCCCGTCTCAAAGCTGCCGCACCTCGGGCCAGGGACGCCGGCGTCATCCTGGGGATCGAGAACTACGTCAATGCCGAGCAGAACGCCCGGATCCTCGACCGCATCGGCCACGACTCCGTGAAGATCTACTACGACTGCTTCAACACCGGCGGCACCAAAGGCTATGATGTCCCCGCGGAGATCCGCTTGCTGAAGGACCGGATCGTGCAGTTTCACTTCAAGAATGGTCCAGATTTTCTGGAAACAGGCAAGCTCCATTACCCACCCATTGCCGCGGCCATCAAGGAGATTGGCTATCGCGGCTGGATCGTGCTCGAGACGTCGAACCCCACGGGCAACGCCGCGGCCGATGTGAAGCGGAATGCCGACTACGTGCGCGAGCTCTTCGCGTGAAGGATCTTTCATGTCAAGCGATGATCGCCATCCAGCCTCCGCGATGGAGGCACGCTACCAGTCCCGCTTGAACCGCTACGTGACCGCTCTGCGCAACGGCAAGCCCGACATGGTGCCCATCCGGCCCTTCGTGGCCGAGTTCACCGGCGTGCATGCCGGCTACACCTGCCAGGAGCTGGCACACGATTACAGGAAGGCCTTCGCTGCCGCGCGCGAGTGCGCGGCGGATTTCGACTGGGACGCCGTGGTCTCGAACATGGTCTACGTCTGGACCGGGCTGACCCAGGCGATCGGCCTGCGGTATTACGGCATTCCCGGCATCGACGTCTCGCTGGACATGGGCTTCCAGTACCGTGAACCGCCGCAGCATGACGCGTTCATGAAGCCCGAGGAATACGATCAGTTGATCGACGATCCCACGGCCTTCCTGCTCGACGTCTGGCTGCCGCGCGTCTCGACCGAGGTGTGCAAACCGGGTGAGCCGGTCACGCGCGCACACAACCTCTCGTTCCTCAAGGGTGGGATGGCGATGATGGAGTACTTCGGCGCCTTCGGCACCCAGAATGCCCGCCTCCGCGCCGAGTCCGGCACGGTGTCGGCGATCTCGGGAATCCTCAAGGCGCCGATGGACATCATCGCCGACAAGCTGCGCGGTTACCTGGGCCTGGTGGACGACCTGCACGAACGCCGGGACAAGGTGGTCGCGGCCTGCGAGGCGCTGCTGCCTCACCTTTTATATGTGGCCCGGAGCACGGCCGACCCCTTGCGGCAGGTCCCCGTCGGCTACTGGATGCATCGTGGCGGAGTCCCGTTCGTCTCACCCGAAGTCTTCAAGAACGTCTACTGGCCAACGGTCAAGCCGATCATCGAGGAGCTCTGGGCCGATGGGATCCAGACGCTCTTCTACGCCGAGGGGAAATGGGACCGGCACCTGGAGTCGTTTGCCGAGCTGCCCGAGCGGAGCATCGTCTATCACGTGGATCAGGGTGACATCGCCCGGACGCACAATGTCCTGGGCGAGAAGTTCTGCCTGAGCGGAGGCATCTCGAACGTCATCCTGGCCCACGGCACGCCGGACGAGGTCCGCCGGCGTTGCAAGGAAGTCATCGACATCGCCGCTCGTGACGGCGGCTACATCATGGATTCGAGCGCGATCCTTCAGAACGACGCCAGAGTCGAGAACGTCAGGGCGATGACCGATTACACGCGCGACCATGGAGTCTACTCCACGGCAGCCGAGCACGCGCTCGCACCGGCCGCGACCACGCCCCCGGCCTGCCATCACGCACTACGCAAACCGGGGACCAGGCACCCCGGCGTGGTGACGCCCTGGGAAGAAAAGCGCGTGCAGATCCCCTCCATCTCCGGCGATGGCGAGCTCATCCAGCGCGTCTGGGAGGAGATCGACGGCCTGGCCAGCATGTACATCTGGCAGATCCTTCTGTCCTTTTGATCGTGGAGAATTCTCAGATCTGATCCATTTGCCCCAGGACAAAGCCCTTCGCTCGTGCCACGTCCGGCCGCCGGAGGTGCTCGACGACAAGTGGGATGGGACGGTCGAGCCCTGCCAGCAGGCGCAGGAAAAGCGGATAGTCGAGCACGCCCAGGCCAGCCGCGGGCAGATCCTCAGAATCAGCCGTCGGCCGCACGTCCTTGGCGTGGGCGATCACGATCTGGCTACCCAGCTTCTGGAACATCGCGTCGAGCATCGGTTTCATCAGGGACAGGTTGTCCCTGCGGAAGTAGTTGCACGGGTCCATCACCAGCTTGAGCGCGGGAGAGGAGATCTCGCGGAAAAGGCGCTCGGCGCGGTCGATCGTGCCGATGATGTTTCGGTAATACCCTTCAATGGCCAGCACCGCACCATGCTTCTCGGCCAGGCGCAGCGTGCGCTTCGAGGACGGCCCTGCACTGGAGATAGCCCTGCTCGGTCTGGTTCTCCGGTGCGCTTTCCCATTCCGAGTGCGAGTTGAACGTGCCCGTCTCGGTCGAGACCACGCGGCAGCCGAGCTGGTCGCCGGCGGCAAGCAGGGCCTCGATCCGCGCCGCGCCGAGCTTGCGCCGGTTCACGTCGGGATCGACGACGTTGTAATATCCAAAGAGGCTGACGAGCTCGATCCCGGCGCGCTCCAGCGCGGTGACGGCCTTCCGCGCCGCGGACCAGTCCGGCTCCAGCGGATTGAAATGGATGTCGGCGAAGGCGAAGTCGCACACCACGCAGCCGAAGCCGTCGGCCCGGATCTGCCGCGCCGCGACTTCGACTGGCAGATCGGCATAGACCGACGACATGATGCCCAGCTTGAAGTTCTTCCGGGCCTTTGCGCGAAGGTCCGGATCTTCGGAGGCGTGGAGCCCGGCGCTGGAGAGGGCGAACGTCGACGCAGCTACGGTCGCGGCAGAGCCGCGCAGCCACTCGCGACGGTTCATCCGAGTTCCTCTCTGGTGGGAGGGGTGGAGCAGGATGGAAAACCAAGGAGTGATTCAGGCAGGCCGCTCTGAACCCGGCTCAGGCGTCGCGCCGGGATCCAGGGCCATGGGTGTTCCTGATGCATGCCATCTTCGAGCGCGCCGGGGCTCAGGTCAAGAAGGCGATGGATGAGCAGATTGCCGCGGCCGCGCGCCTCTCGCTGGCGTAACCCCTGGCAATCTGGGACGATAGCTGCTTTCCACTTGTGACTTCGGTGTGGAGTGAGAACCGTGACGACCCAGGAGAGCTCGTCCCCGGCGCAGGCCCTGGTGCTCTGCGATTTCTGCGGGCGGACGACCGCCGACGCTGGACCCATGATCGAGGGCCGGGCCCTTCTTCCGATGTCTGCCGGCCGCCCGATCACGCACATCTGTGCCCAATGTGTGGACATGTGCGATAGCGTCTTCGAGCAGCATGAGCGCAAGAATGCGAAACTCGAAAAGCTACCGACGCCCCGCGAGCTGGTCAGCCACCTCGACCAGTACATCATCGGCCAAGAGCGGGTGAAGAAGACCCTGGCCGTCGCGGTCGTGAACCACTACAAGCGCGTACTGGGAGGTGAGGTCACCGAGCCGGAGTTCGAGGACGTCGAGGTCTCCAAGAGTAATGTGCTCCTGATCGGCCCGACCGGCTGCGGCAAGACCGCGCTCGCCCAGACGCTGGCCCGGCGCTTGCACGTGCCGTTTGCCATCGGCGATGCCACCACGCTCACCGAGGCTGGATACGTGGGCGAGGACGTCGAGAACCTGATCCTCAAGCTGGTGATGGCGGCCGATTACAACATCGCGGCCGCCGAGAAGGGAATCATCTACATCGATGAAATCGACAAGATTGGCAAGACCAGCCAGAACGTATCGATCACCCGCGACGTGTCGGGCGAGGGCGTGCAGCAGGCCCTGCTGAAACTGCTCGAAGGAACCATCGCCAACGTCCCGCCCCAGGGGGGCCGCAAGCATCCCGAGCAGCAGTATCTTCAGGTGAACACCACGGACATCCTCTTCGTCTGCGGCGGAACGTTCGTCGGGCTCGAGGAGATCATCGGCAAGCGGCTGGGCCGCAAGATGATCGGCTTCGGCCGCGGCGACGAGCGCGCCCACGATCGCGAGCTGGAACGCAACGAGCTGGTCGCCCAGGTCACTCCCGAGGACCTGGAACGGTACGGCATGATCCCCGAGCTCATCGGCCGGCTCCCCATCATCGCCACGCTCAACCAGCTTTCCGAGGACGACCTGGCGAAAATCCTTACCACGCCCAAGGACGCCCTCACCCGGCAATACGAGGTACTCTTCCACTACGACGGTGCGAAGCTGAAGTTCAACGATGGCGCCATCCGCGAGATCGCGCGGAGAGCCAAGGCCCGCGGCACCGGGGCACGGGCGCTGCGGTCGATCATGGAAGGCCTGATGCTCGAGATCATGTACGACCTGCCCGAGCGTTCGCCCGGCCAGACTTATACCGTCACCGAGCAGGTCGTCCGCGGGGAAGCGACCCTGTTTGGGCCCGACGGAGCCTGAGAGCCTCGATATCGGCGCGGAAGGAGAAGACAGACCGATGGCCGCCATACACGACAGGGCTTTCCTTGTTGCCACCGCCGTCATGATGCTGGCGCCTCAGGCGCCTGGCAACCCGGACCGTGGTGTGGAGAACGGTGCATATCGACTGGCCGCAACGGTCGTGGAAGGCGGCGCCGTCCAGGTTACGCTCGATGACCGGGCTCTACCGTTCCGCGTGGCCGAAGGGCCTTACCTCTACCGTGCACAGCGCACGAACGATCCCCTGGAGGAGCGCGGATTGCGCGCTGCGAGGCTCGCCATCGAGAGCAATCGTCTCACGATCCAGGGCCAGCTTGCCGGGCTCGAAGTCGAGCATACCTTCACGCTGCCCGGGAACCGGCCGATCATGGAGGAGCGGATCCGGCTGCGCAACGGCACGGACTCAACGATCAACCTCGTCACGTTCCAGGCCGGACTCCAGCGGCGGATCACGGATCGCTCCGGTCATGTGCTTCCCGAGTTCGCCGGCGATCGCTGGGCGGCTGTGCCACTGCGACACCGGGCCGACTCTGCTCGCTTGCTCGACTTCAGCCTGAGCGAGCTGATCGTCGAGCCCGGCCAGGAGTACCGGCCGGCCGAGAGCTGGCGCCGGAAGAAGCTTATTCCCGCATCGCATCGCGCCTCCGAGGGCTGGGCCTGGACCCATGGCGGGTCCACGCTGGGCATCTTTTCCTTCAGCCAGGAGGTGATGCGCTCCAGCGTCCTTGCCCTGGAGAAGGGGCCGGAGGGCTTCCTGCTGCACTTCGGCGGAGCGGCTATGGTCTCGGGCGAGCCGGCCGCGCTGGCGCGGGTCGCGCCCGGGCAAGTCGTCGACCTCGGCATCACGCGCTACCAGTCGGTTCCTGGAGGGTTTGTCCCCGCGGCCTACGCCTTCCGCGCATTGCTCGACGAGAAGGGATGCCGGTTCCCGGCCGATTACAACCCGCCCGTCCACTGGGAACAGCTTTACGATATGGAAGGAGCCTGGGACGATCGCCCGCATCGCTACACCCGGGAGGCACTCGAAAAAGAGGCCGTCAAAGGACGTGCGTACGGATGCGAGGCCCTCTACCTTGATCCTGGCTGGGACACTTCGTTCGGATCGTTCGTCTGGGGCGCGGACTGGCTGGGTCCTCAGGAAACGTTCACCAGGTTGATCCATGAGACATACGACCTGAAGCTCGCTCTCCATTGTCCCATGCCGCCGTGGGCGTCTTCGGACGGAATGTCCATGGGCCCCTTCCGACCCGAGGACTGGCCCGCTTCGTGCCGCCGCCGACCACCCAAAGAGGCCGAGGGCGATGGTTCCGCCCGGATGGTGCCAGCCGTTCGTGAGGGATGCCGGAACCTGGCGCTCTTGCCGGGGGCAAAAGCCACGGCTTCGTCCACTTTGCCGGGCTTCGCCATTCATCAGGTTGCCCATCTGAACGACGGCTGGTATGGCAACGAGCGGAGCTGGGTCGCCGCGACAATGCCGGCCTGGGTCGAGATTGACCTGGGTGCCGTCTACCCGATCGGGCGCATCGGCCTGAGCAACGATCAGGAGGGAATCTTTGCCGATCGAGCCGCGACGCGTCTGCGAATCATGACGGCCGTCGAGCATCATCCCGACCGCAACGGCTGGAAGACGGTTGTGGACCATCCGGACCAGCCGCTGGAAGCAACCCGTGAGTTTCGATTTGATCCCATCCCCGCGCGATGGATCCGAGTCGAGATTGCGGACAGCAACCAGGGCACGGTGCGATTCGACGAGATCGAGGTGTACGAGGCAAAGCCCGTTCCGGCCGACCAGGCTTCGGCCTATGATCGCGGCGTCCGGCGCGGGCCGAGGCCGCCCACGGTGCCCGACGCCGGGCCCTTGATCTGCATGGGCTCGCGGCAGTTCCTGGCCGAGGCGGAGAGACGCTTGCTGGCGCGTTGTGCCCAAGGCGCGGCGTTCCTGATGTTTGACGGCACCTGGTGGAACGGACCGTGCACCGATTCGGCCCACGGTCATCCGATCCCTTACCGCATGGAAGACCACATCCGCGCCTGTGTCGACCTGGCCCGGCGCGTTCATGCCCGCTACCCGAACGTGCTCATCGAGATGCACGACATGCTCGCGGGCGGCAGCACCGAGCGGATGACCCCGGTTTATTACAAGTACGGCCTGTCCGGCAGCTACGACGAGAACTGGGGTTTTGAGCTGATGTGGGACCCGATGGCCGACCTGAAAAGCGGCCGCGCGCGAGCCCTGTACGACTACAACCTTGGCTGCAACGTGCCGGTCTACCTGCACATTGATCTCAGGAAAGACAACGAGCATTGCGTTGTGCTCTGGTGGTACGCCTCCACCTGCCGTCACCTGGGAATCGGCGGAACGCATGCCCGGCCCGAGGTCGTACGCGCCCAGCAGGCCGCCATGCGCCGCTATCGCGAGCTGGAGCGGTTCTACAAGAGGGGTGAGTTCTTCGGGATCAGCGAGGAGATCCATCTGCATGTCATGCCTGGCGAGCAGGCGCTGGCGGTGAACGTGTTCAATCTCAGCGACGTGAGCCGCAAGGTCAGCGGGCGCATCGCTCTCCGTGAGATCGGCCTCGATCCCGCCCGGCCACATGCTTGTACGGAGCCCTGGGCCGCCGTCAGGAACGGCGAGCTCATGGTTGAAGTCGTGCTGCCGGCCTGGTCGGCGCAGGTGGCGGAACTCCGCGTGCGGCCGTGATGCGGCTGACGACATTTTTTTCCCGGAAAACCTGGAACCATCTCGCCGCGCCGCGACATTACACGTGGATTTCCGATACGGCCGGCCGGGAGATCAAGCTGTGGCGACGGGACAGAATGAATGCGTCTTGCGCCAGCTCGGCACATTGCTGGAGCTGGGAACGGCGGCGGAGCTCACCGACGGGCAGCTCCTGGAGCGGTTCTGCACCCGGTCCGGGGACCATGCCGAGCAGGCGTTCGCCAGTCTGGTCGAGCGCCATGGACCGATGGTCCTGAGGGTTTGCACGAGCGTGCTCGGCAACCATAGCGATGTTGAAGACGCCTTCCAGGGAACCTTCCTGGTGCTGGTGAAGAAGGCCCGCTCGCTCTGGGTGACCGATTCATTGGGCCCCTGGCTCCATCAGGTGGCCCTGCGCACGGCCTCGGCCGCGCGCTCGGCCCGCGCCCGGCGGCACAAGCACGAGCGTTTGATTGCAATTTCGGTTGACTCTCGCGATGGCGATCGCCACGACGACCTGGCGCACGTGCTCCACGAAGAAATCGACCGGCTGCCGGATCGGTTCCGGATGTCGGTCATCCTCTGTGACCTGGAAGGCCGCACTCACGAGCAGGCGGCGGGGCACCTGGGCTGGCCAGTCGGAACTGTCAAGAGCCGGCTGACGCGAGCGCGCGAGCGGCTGCGGGATCGGCTAATCCGTCGCGGGATGGCTCCCGGCGCCAGCGTGGTTCCTTTCTTGCGGTCAGCCAGCATGGAGTCTCTGCTTCCGGCCGGCCTCGTGCAATCCACGGTCCGCTCTGCGGTCCGGTTTGCCGCAGCTCGAACCGTCCTCGAAGGCTCCGCCGCCATCCTTGCCCAGGGAGTTCTTACAGCCATGTCCATGAACCGTTGGTGGAAAGCCGCGTCGCTGGTGCTGGTGGCCGGCGCGACGGCCTCGAGCGCTGGCCTGCTTGCTGCTGGAAATGGAGTGGTGTCCGGTGCGGCCCGCCCCCAGGACGTTGGCAAGGTCACGGCTGCCAGTCCTGAAGGTGACATTCCTGTTGCCAGGGTCAAGATTGGCCAGGTTCAGGTCGCGGTCGAACAGGGCACGCTCGAGTCTTCCCAGCGCAAGGATGTTTTCAGCCGCCTGGAGAGCTGGGCGTCCATCGTCTCGATCGTGCCCGAGGGCACGAGGGTGAAGAAGGGGGATCTGGTCTGCGAGCTGGACTCGGCGTCGCTCCGTGACACCCTTGTCAAACAGAGGTTGGCGACCCAGTCATCTCGGACCGCCTACGAGAACGCCAGGCTCACTCGTGAAGTCGCCGAGATTGCTGTAAAGGAATATGAGGAGGGTATCTATCCGCAGGAGTGCCAAGCGATCCAGGGCGAGATCAAGGGGGCACAGGAGGAAATCAGGCAGACGGAATCCAGGCTGGAACGTACGAGGAAAGCACAGCAGAAGTTGAAAGAGATGCTCGGCCGTACGGGAATCCGGCAATCTTCCGACATCATTTCCGAGCTGGACCTGGAGGACCGGATCAGCGCCGTGAACCTGGTCCTGAGCCGCGAGCGTTTCGTCCTCGAGGCTGCACAGGCGAAGCTCAGGGTGCTCACCGACTACACGAAGCCCAAAACGGTCAAGGAGGCTCAAGTCCGAGCTTGAGAAGGCCCGCTCCAGCGAACTGGCCGGGCAGGCGACGCTCCAGCTCGAGAACGAGAAGCAGGCCAGCCTCGTACAACAAATCAACGATTGCAAGCTCTTCGCTCCCGTCGACGGAGTTGTTCAATATGCCAATGATCCAGCCCGTCCCCTTCAGCCCACCGTTCGAGAGGGCGCAACCGTCCGCCCACGCCAGGTTGTCTTCAGGATCGTCGATTTCTCTGCACCGCTCCAGCTAGACGCCAAGGTCCCCGAGTCACAGGTTGCGCGCATCCGGACGGGCCAGAAGGCCCACGTTCAGGTCGACACGTTCCCGGGTCTGAGCTACACGGGCACGGTCACCGAGGTCTCTCCGCTTCCCGATCCGCAGCGAATGGGGTCCACCCAGAGTGTTTTCACGGCCAAGATCAGGTTGGACAAGGGCGATCGAGCGATTCGCCCGGGAATGACCGCGAAGGCCCTGATCTCGATCACAGAGCGCGATGATAGCCTGACCGTTCCAGCCTCCGCCGTGCTGCGGACGGGGGGCAAGGACCATGTCGCCGTGAAGAAGCCCGAGGGCGGGTTCGAGTGGCGCGAGGTCGTGCTCGGGGAGGCAAGCGGTCCGGCCATCGAGGTCAAGCGGGGCCTCGATTCCTTCGATCAGGTTGCGATCGACCCGCTCCTTCTGGTCCGCCGGGGTATGAACCGGCAAGAACACGCGGAGACGGTGAAGTCAAAGTAATTGGTCCCGAAGACCGGTGATTGGCGCCGCACATGGCTCTGCCGATTTGCCTTTCCCTTCCCGGGGCGCATACACTTCCTCGACGGGAGACGTAGCTGTCGAGGAACCATGTCATGGTCGCAAGCACAATCGATTGGGACGAAGTCTGGACCGAGCCGGCCAGTGATCGGCAGGTTGAAACTCGCCGGGCGGTCAGTGCCGCTGTGGCGGGTGATCGAGACGATGTGGAGTTGCTCGACGCCTATTCGCAGGCCGTCGTGGGCGCCGCGGAGCGCGTGGGGCCGTCGGTGGTTCACATCGAGGCCCACTACGCGCATTCGGGCCGCGGCCGCTCGAACCGCGGGACCGGGTCGGGGTTCGTGTTCACGTCCAGCGGTTACATCCTGACCAACAGCCACGTCGTGCACGGGGCCGACCGGCTTGAAGTCACGCTGGCCGACGCCAGCGAGCATCAGGCAAGCCTGATCGGTGACGACCCCGAGACCGACCTGGCCGTGATCCGGGTGCACGCGAACGACCTTGTCCCGGCCGCACTCGGAGATTCCAAGAAGGTACGCGTGGGACAGATCGCGCTGGCGATCGGCCATCCGTACGGGTTCCAGAGTTCGGTGACCGCCGGGGTCGTCAGTGCCCTCGGCCGATCGCTCCGCGCCGGTTCGGGGCGGCTCATCGATGACGTGCTCCAGACCGACGCGGCTTTGAATCCCGGCAACTCGGGCGGTCCACTCGTCGATTCGCGGGGTCACGTCATCGGCGTGAACACGGCCATGATCTTGCCGGCCCAGGGAATCTGCTTCGCGATCGCGATCAACACGGCCAAGTTCGTCGCCGGCCGGCTGATCCGGGACGGCCGCGTGAAGCGGGCGCGCATCGGCATCGCCGTGCAGACGGTTCCCCTGCCCGCGGGACTGGCCGATCGCAAGGGGTCCGAGCAACGCGGTGGCGTGCTGGTGGTGGGACTCGATCCCGGCGGACCGGCCGAGCGGGCGGGGCTGGAAGAGGGCGACGTGATCCTGGGGCTCGACGGCCATGCGGTGAGCGGCATCGACGACCTGCACCGCTTGCTCACCGAGGA
This sequence comes from uncultured Planctomycetaceae bacterium, assembly GCA_963833985.1. GTDB lineage: Bacteria > Planctomycetota > Planctomycetia > Isosphaerales > Isosphaeraceae > Aquisphaera. Next base: position 583,201 of record CAWIAD010000002.1, on the reverse strand, counting down.
GCGCGTGGGCTTGAAGGTTCCCGTGCGGGTCCTGCGCAGGCCCGAGATCCTGGCGCTCCAGATCGTGCCGGCCGAGGCAGCGGTCCGGGAAAACTGAAGCTATTGCTTCGTGCCGGGCTGAGGCTGTGGCCCGGCGGCCTTTTCGCGGGGTGCGGGGTCAGGCGCCGGCATCTTGGCCTTCATGGCCGTGCGCCAGGAACGCAGCCGCTGGCGCAGCTTGTTCGCAATCGCCGGCTCGCGCGCGGCCAGGTCGCTCCGCTCGCCTGGGTCTTGCGCGAGGTTGTAGAGCTCGATCCGGTTGTCCTCGTAAAACTCGATGAGCTTCCAGTCGCCCTGGCGGATGGCACCTCCCGGCAGGCCTCCCTGGTTGCTGTAGTGGGGATAGTGCCAGAAGACGGATTCGCGGGCAGGCTCGCCACTTCCCGCGAGCAATGAAGCGAGGCTCACGCCGTCGGACGCGCTGATGGAGCCTCCCGGGAGTCCCGCGGTGTCGACCATGGTCGCCGCCAGGTCCGTCGTCACGACAGGTACGTCGCAGGTTTGTCCAGGACGTTGTACGCCAGGGCCCTTGATGATCAGGGGAACGCGAATACCGCCTTCATACAACCAGCCCTTACCGGCGCAGCGGCGCGTTCGATGTGGGCAGCCCTTCGGCCGTGGAGAGCCCACCGTTGTCGGAGGTGAAGACGATGAGCGTCCTGTCGGCGATCCCGAGTTCCTCGAGCGTCCTGACGATGGCTCCCACGGATTCGTCCAGGCTCGCGAGCATCGCCGCGTAAACGGCATGATCCTGAACCCGTCGATCCCGGTGCGTTCCCTCCGGGCGGAAGCGCGGTTGGCCGTCGTGCCTGATCTCCTTGGCCCTGGTCTCGAACCTGGCCACAAGCTGCGGCTTCGCCTGCAATGGTATATGCACCGCGTAGGGGCAATACCAGAGCAGGAACGGCTCGGCCCGATGCTCTCTGAGAAACCGGTCCGCCTCCGCTCCCAGCCGATCGGTGAGGTACTCACCCTTCGGACCATCGCTCAGCGTGGGGATCCCGTAGGGACTGAAGTAAGTGCTGGGCGCTCCCGCGGAGCAGCCGGCCACGTTCGACAGGAAGCCCTGGTCGAGCGGTCCGAAGCCCTGGCCGCCGAGGTGCCATTTTCCGACGAAACCCGTCACGTAGCCGGCTGCGCAGAGAGCTACGGCCACGGTGGACTCTTCCAGCGGCAACTGGTGCAGGTAGGGAGCGGGTCTGAGCTTCCCGCGCCGGCTGCCCCCGATGAAATCCGTCAGCCCGATGCGTGCCGGATACTTGCCGGTGAGGGCAGCCGCGCGCGAAGGCGAGCAGACCGGGCAGGCCGCGTAGGCCTGCGTGAACCGAACGCCCCGCGCGGCCAGGCGGTCGAGATGGGGAGTCTCGTAGAAGGTGCTTCCATAGCAGCTCAGGTCCGCCCAGCCCAGGTCGTCGGCGAGGATGAAGATGATGTTGGTCCGGGCCGGCTCGGGCAGGGCGTAATTCTTCAGCGGAGGAGTGCCTGGCCGGGTCACGCCCAGGCTGAGAACGAGCTCCGGCGGCTCGGGGACGCGGCCCTGGTCGTGGCTCTCATCGATCCACCTCTCCAGCACGCGCCTCAGCCGCTGGAGCGTCTGCTGGTGTTCGGGCCGGCCGGCCAGATTATCGATCTCGTGCGGGTCGTGCCCCAGGTCGTAGAGCTCCTCGGCGGGCATCGTCGGCGCACAGAGCGTTTCCTGGACCGGCGTCAATGCTCGCTGCGCGTGAAGCTGCTTGAGCAGATTCCAGACCGGGTACGAATTCTCCTTGTAGGCGTTGGCCTGGAGGAAGGGACGGTCCGGCGTGAAGTTGCGGATGTAGCGAAAGCGATAGTCCCGGACCGTGCGAAACCGGAACGGCGTCTCGTCGCAGCGATCGCGCGCGCCGAAGACGTATTCACGGGGCGGCTTCGCCGCGTCGCCCAGGAAGACCTGGCCTTGCATCGTCCGTGGAACGGGAACACCGGCCAGGGCAAGCATGGTGGGCGCCAGGTCAATTGCCATGAGCAGGCGGTCGTCCACGGTTCCCGGCTTGAACTGCGCCGGCCCGGGAAACCGGCTGGGCCAGCGGATGATGAGCGGGACGTTCAGCCCTTCCTCGTAGCAGAACTGCTTGCCCCGGACGTGCACCTGGCCGTTGTCGCCGAGGAAGACCACGATGGTGGAGTCAGCCAGGCCGTCGAGTTCAAGCTGTTTCAGGACGAGCCCAACCTTGCGGTCCAGCTCGCTGGCCGCGTCAAGATACGCGGCGCGATCCGCCCGCGTGATGGGGTGATCGGGCTCGTAGGGGGGGATCTCCACCCGCGCCGGGTCGGCACGCCGCGGGGCTCGAAACGGCCGGTGCGTCTCCTGGAAGTTGATCTGCGCAGCAAACGGTTGATGGGCCATCAAATCCGTCCAGCGCTGGGAGTCAAAGGGCTGCTTCGGTGGAGTGAAGTTCCAGTCTGTCTTGGCCGTGCCCCGGAAGCCAATCCCAGCAGGAAGCTCGCGAACATTCGCCGTGAAGTAGCCTCCGTCACGGATCCACTCGGTCCAGAGCCGGACCCCGTCCGGCAGGCAGTATCCGTCGTCGCGGTGCGAGCGGTGATGATGCGCAGCCGATGGTCGTCTGGTACATCCCGGTCATGAACGCCGAGCGGCTCGGAGAGCAGACCGGGGCCGTGGTGTAGAACCGGGAATAGCGTACACCCTCGGCCGCCAGATGGTCGAGATGCGGGGTGAAGACCTCGCGTGTGCCGCAGCAGCCAAGGTGGTTGCCGAAGTCTTCGGCGATGAGCCAGAGGATGTTGGGGCGGTCGGCCGCCCGCACCAGTCCCGGCGCAGTGACGATCAGAAGGAACAATGCGGCCTTCGCCAGCAGGATCTTTCGATGATCGAGCAAGGTTGTCTCCTCGCGTCCGGTGCGCCCTATGAACAAGACCGCACCTTGCTTGCGGTGATGACCCTGGGCTTCTGAGTGTATCCGATCGAGTCCCCGACCGCATCGTTGCATGTGCTTTCATCCGGACCTATAGTTGCGGCCGGTGACTCGATGGCCGTGCGGCCGCGCGGTGCGGTGAGATGCACTCAAGTAGGAATTGAATATATGTTTTTCACCAGGTCGTTGCGCGCTGGACAGGGTTGGCAGTGCCTCCCGCTCATTGCCTTGCTCGCAGGCGTTCAGTCGCCGCTGGCCGCGGCAGAGCCTGCTGCGCCCGTCGTGCCGATGGCCGCGGGGGATGTGCACATGACGCTCGAAGGCCCTGTGCGAGTCTACCTCGATGCCCTGACTCGCAACTGGCTTCTGCCGGCGCCCGAGGCGAATCCGGCATTGCTGGCCATGTTCAGCAATCGTGACCGGGCTCCTTACCGCGACCTGCTCCCCTGGTCGGGCGAGTTTGCCGGCAAGTATTTGACGGGTGCGACCCAGGTCTTGCGCGTGTCCGGCGACCCGAGGTTGCGATCCCAGCTTCAGAACTTCGTCGCCGAGCTTGTCTCATTGCAAGATCCCGATGGGTACCTGGGCCCATTTCCCGCGGGCCACCACCTGACCGGCTCAGCACCCAACATCGGCGGAAAAAACGGAGCCACCTGGGACGCCTGGGGACATTACCATGTGCTGCTCGGGTTGCTGCTCTGGCATGACGCCACGGGCGACCCGAATGCAATGGCGGCTGCCCGCAAGATCGGCGATCTATTGTGCGCGACCTTTCTGGGGGAGAAGCGGCCACGACTCGTCGATACCGGCTCGACCGAGATGAACCTCGCCCCTGCGCACGGGCTGTGCCTGCTGTACGACAAGACCGGTGAAAAGCGGTACCTTGACCTCGCTCGCCAGCTCGTGGGGGAGTTTGCCGCCACCGACGACCGGGGGCTGCCCTTGGCCGGAGACTATCTGCGTCGTGGCCTCGCGGGCGAAGAGTTCTACCGCCTTCCCAAACCGCGCTGGGAAAGCTTGCACCCCGTGCTTGCCCTGGCGGCGCTCTCCCGGATCGACGCTGATTCACGGTCTGGCGAAGCCTTCAGGAATCTGTGGTGGAGCATCGCCCGGCTCGACCGGCACAACAACGGCGGGTTTTCCTCGGGCGAGCAGGCTCAGGGCAATCCTTACCATCCCGGAGCCATCGAGACCTGCTGCACGATCGCCTGGATGGCCATGACCGTCGAGATGCTGCGGCTCACCGGGGATTCCATCGCGGCCGACGAACTGGAGCTTTCGACCTTCAATTCAGGGCTCGGGTTGTTCTCGCCATCGGGCCGGTGGAGCACGTACAACACACCGATGGACGGAGACCGCAAGGCGAACTTTCACGAGATTGGCTTTCAGTGCCGTCCTGGCTCTCCCGAGCTGAACTGTTGCAGCGTGAACGCTGCGCGGGGGCTGGGACTGCTTTCCGAGTGGGCCGTGATGAGGACACCGCGGGACGATGGTCTGGTTCTGAACTGGTACGGGCCGGGCCGGCTCCAGGCGCGGCTTGCCCGGGGAGCGCCGGTCGAACTGGCGATCCAAACCGATTATCCCAGGACCGGCCTGGTCAAGATCCGCGTCTCGCCCGGGGAGAAGAGTTCATTCCGCTTGCGGCTCCGCATTCCTCACTGGTCCACGCGTACGATCGTGAAGCTGAACGGCGATCTCCAGGAAGGCGCGAAGCCGGGAACTTACCTCGATCTGAACCGCGCCTGGACGCCCGGCGATCTGATCGCGCTGGAGCTGGACCTGACACTCCATGCCTGGGCTGGCGAACAGCAATGTGCCGGACGCGCTTCACTGTACCGGGGGCCGATCCTGCTGACTTATGATCCGCGGTTCAACCCGGGCCGGGGCAGCGACCCGGACACGATTGACCTGTCCGCTCCGAGCTTGCCGCTGACCTCCTGGAACGGAGGCCAGCCGCCGATCGTCCTGGTGCGGGCCGCAACAGAGCACGGAGCGGTTGCTCTGTGCGACTTCGCGAGCGCGGGGTTTGATGGCACGGCGTACCGCTCATGGCTGCGCGTCACCCCGGTTCGGGCCGTTCCATTCAGCCGCGAGCATCCCTGGCGGAGCGGACCAATTGGCCGCGATCACTGAGGCCGCACACTCGAACCGGGTGATCAACGGCCCCGGCGCTGCGTGCTTCCCTGGCGACGGCCGCGTGATCCGTTTTCGCCCCGTTCATGTTGCGTGCCTTGATTCTCGGCTTCGATCTGTCTCGGCTCCGCCTTCGGCTGATTCATCACCGGCTTGACCGCCTCGCCGTATTCCTCGACGAGCTTGCCGCCAAGCCAGGCCGTGTACATCGCAAGAGTTCCACCCGCAAGCGAGAGCAAGCGTGAAAGCATACCAGCACGGTACCCGGCGGCATGTTCTCTCGAGCGCAGCACGTAGCTGGTGATGAACAGGGTTCCGGCAAGCGCATTACCCAGGCCGTGTGTCGTTGCGACGTCGTGGTTGGGCTGCCGGTCCTGGGGGATGAAACCATAGTCACGCAGGCCGGTCATCGCCGCACCCGCGGCGCCCACAAGGCCAATGGCCATGCTGACCCTTGCTGTGTCTTCGTACGCGTCATCACCAGTAAGTACGGACAGTCCGTCGGAGATGTTGCTTACCATCCAGGCCCCGATCGGCAGCGTGACGACCGCCGGGTGCGGGCTGTGTCCCAGGGCTTTTTCCAGCTTGTCAATCGTTCCAGTCAGCGGATCCATCAGAAGTTCCTCGCATCAGAGTGCTCATGAACTTGGGCTCGAATGGGCCGGCCGCTGGAGTCCTTGTCAGCCGGTCACTTGACTATCTTCCTGCCGCAAACCAGGTGCCCACGAGAGACGATTCCAGCCCGGGAATGCGTTTGCTCAAGGGGCCGACCATCCCATCGAAGGAGCTGGACCGACCTGTCTCGTAATGCTTGTGTCTCATGGGCGAGAAACCCGTTATGAAAGAACTTCTCCGGCCCGCCGGTCAGGCTCTTGACACCATCGATCCCCGGCAGAAAAGATCATCCTTCAAGACCATCACGGGATGATTCGATGCAGGATCAGCCTGCAAGCATCCCGCAGATCCATCGTTCTTGACTCTCAGGTTGAACCATGGCGGAGATCTCATTCGCTTGCCCCGGCTGCGGTCGCAATTATCAGGTTCAGGCCGACCTGGCCGGCAAGAAGGCCAGGTGCAAGGAATGTGACTCCGTGATGCGGATTCCGGCCGCACAGACCGAGAACACGTCCGCAACGCGCGGGGAATCCGAGCTGAACTTTCCCTGTCCTCGGTGCGGATACGGCTTTCGCCTGGCCGCGAATCTCGCCGGCAAGAAGGCTCGCTGCAAGCAGTGCGGCGAGGTTTTCCGGGTTCCTGAACGTAGAACCGGTGAGCGGGCGCAGGCCGAGCACGATGAGCCCTGGTGCGCGGTTGAAGAAGAGGAGAGCGCGTACTCGCTGGTCGAGGACGAACCGCCGCTCCCTGTGACAGCCGGCGCGGGTTCCGAAGAGATTCCCGGGCCGACCGCGGCGTCGCGTCGCGAATCGCAGCCGGAGGACCGACAACCCGATGCGAGTACCCCTGCGCCCGCGTTGAAAAACTGGCTGGTCTACCGCGTCAAGATGGTGGCCGTTGCCGGCTTGCTCATTCTCCTGGGCTGGACCTTCTCGAGTCTTTTTCCCCGAGCCTGGAAAGCGGGCGTGCAACTGGTCGGCACATCGTCAGAGAGCCCCAACGATCCCGCGGCGCACAGCGCGGGCGATCCGGAGCTCGATGCACCCGATATCGCCCCTGACCGGCTAACTCTCGTAGAGCAGCACCAGGAAGCGATCGTGGAGATGGCCCAGGCGTTCATGGCGATGGCGCAGGGGTACAAAGGAATGCGGAACCCCCAGACCTTTGAGCGGGCGAAGCAAGAAGTCGGCGAAGCGTCGGCAAAGCTCGACGCCGCGGCACAGAAGGGTGCAAGCCTGCCGAAGCTGGAGCCCGCGGAGAAGGCGGCCCTCACCTACGTGGTGAATACAGAGCTCAAGAAGAACGCGGACATGGCGGCGCGCGAGCTGAACATCTTGATGCGGACGGACGGCATCCAGGGGAACTTCGACAAGCTCATGGCGGGCATCAACCAGGCACGGCAGCAGTTCGATCGCGAATGGGGCAACGACATGTCACGCCCCTCCGTCCTCCTGATCATGAAGGAGATCTCGGACCAGGCGCAGCAGCAGCTCATCCTCAAGAAAGCCACAGCTCTCGTGGACTATTCACACTCCGGCGGATCGAGCTGGGGCACCGAAAACAAGACATCTCGGCTCAAGCTGACGCCGGTCTACAGCGCCCGGGCTTACGCGGACAAGATCAACTTCGGCACGGTGCGAAGCGTGAAGGGCCGGCGCATCGAGCTCGACGTCGCTCCGCCCACGGCCGAAGAGATCGCCCAGGTTCAGGCGCGCATGCCGGCTTCCCAGCCCCAGCCCGCCGCACCGGAGAAGCCCGCAAGCGCACCCGCACCCGCATCCACAGCGCCCGTCACCACGCCCTCGATCGTGAGCTTCCTCTGGCTTGACGAGTCCAGAGATTTCGTTGGCGGGCACAAAGAAAACGAGGACCCCGGCCACGCCGACGGGACCAAGGACCAGCATTTCCTGGCGGTGATCGACTTCCCCCCGAGAAGCTCTCTCGAGGAACTGACCATCAGCGCCAGCAACGGCCGTCGCTGGATGATGCGCCCCGACCCGACCCACTGGCCGATCGCCGTCCACCAGGGAGACAACGTGCTCGTGGTCTCCCACACGAACGGCCGCGTGGACGAGTTCTCCGGCCGGCAATCGTTCGACCTCTTCGGCAATACCTACAGCGATATCAGACCCGGGATGAGCTTTGACCTTCAAGCCGTCGTCCTGCTCAACGGCACCAGGCAGACGCTCACGGCCCACTGCCAGCGGCCCTGATCGCTTCGCGAGGGCGGATCTCGGTCAATCGAGCTGAGGAGGCAAGTTGCCATAGGACCAGGGCTGGCCTCGAAAGGGCGGTCGTGCCGGAGGTGTGGGAATCAGTCCGGGCATCAGTCCTCGAGACAGCTCGATCAGGGCGTCGGCGATTCGCCGCCCTGCGCCTGGCTCGAGGTTGCTGTAGCTCGTCAAACGGGTTTCATAGCCACCACCGCGCGGACCCATGGCCTCCTCGGTGGGGACGTAGCCGATCGCGTCGTTGGCGAGCGAGACCGGGAAGGTGAACGGGAACGGGCTGCGTGCCTTCAGGTCCAGACCGAACTGGCAGAAGTATTCGGCCGGGCAAACCAGCAAGACGACCGGCCCGACCTGCAAAGCCTGCACCTCGACCGCCGCTTCCGGCTCGCGGGCCTTCCGGGCATCGAGCAGAACCGTCTCCTTGGCGAAGATCCACTCCGTGGCGTCCACGGTGCCGGGGTCCTTCTTGACAAGCTCCAGAGCCCGCGCCAGGTGCGCGCGACGGCGGCCGGCGTGGTATTCGCAATTCCCGGCTCCTGGCCGCCAGAGGTCCGAGCGGTCCGGCTCCCTGCTCGAGATCGAGCAAGACCTTCACGGCCTCGGCGCCCACTCGCCCGCCCACGAACCGCGCGGAGGTCTCGCCGAATTGCTTGATCTGGTAGGGACTGCGATTATTCACCTGGGTCACGTCGCCGGCAGCGCCTGGCAAGAAGACCACGATCGCCTGTTCGCCCAGCAGCCCCCGGATCGTCTTCTCCACATAATGAACGTAGTCGGCCGATATTCCGCCCGGCCCGGTCGTGGCATGACAGGCAAAATTGACGAGGCAGCCGGAGAGCTTGCCTTCCTGGTTCCAGACACCCAGCACACCGACCTGCGGATCGGTGGGGCCGGCGGGCTCGATGATTCCTGGGTTTCCCTGGCCGGGATGAGTCATGGAATAACCCCATAGCGTCCAACTTAAGGATTCCATTCCAGAAGTTCTGGATCCAAAAGGAGTTGGAATAGGCTGGGCCGTTTCTTCCGACGTTTCTTCTGAGCGACGCTGGCGATCGTCGTGGCCATGTCTCTCAAGGTGCGTATGAGCTCGTCGATGTTATCCAACGCTCGGGTCAGGGATTCCATCCAGTCCCGGATGACGCGGGCCGCTTTCCAGTGGCTGCGGCGGGGATCGGCCGCGTTCGCGGTCAGGAGCAGCCAATGCTGAAGCACCACGCCGATCAGTTTCGCCCAGAACAACGCCAGGCGTTCCATGCTGGTCCAGTGTGCACGCGACTCGGCGAGGTGGTTGTGAGATTTCCAAAGTTTGAACAGCAGTTCGATTTGCCAGCGCGTCCGATACAGGACCACGACCTCTTTCCACGTCAGAAGTGCGGCCAGGCAGTTGGTCAGGAAAATCGTCCAGTCGCACAAGTCCAGATGTTCTTGCGTGGGCACGCGGCCGTGTTTTTGAGCCTTTTCGTAGGCCGCTTGCCGACGTCGGTTCGCCACCTCCGGAGGCACTCGCAAGGCGATCAACCGACATCCCAGACGCTCCGCCGCGCCCACCGCGATCGACACGTCGACCGGCATGCCGGCGGGTTGCCGTCGGAGAAACGCCAGCATCTCCCATCGCCGCCCCTCCGCGTCGAAAACGGCCGTGCCGTGTTGCCAACGCGAAATCCAATAAGCTCCTTGCGCCGATGGATCGGAACCGCTCCAGGCAAAAGTATCCCAGGTCGCGGAGCGTCAGCGATCCGGAGGCCACTGGTGCGTCCACGTCCACGCTCGTGGCGTCGCTGTGACGACCGGGATGGACCTCCAACTTCTCCAACTGACCGCGGCGCAGTTCCCACGCCACCTGAATTTTCACCGCTGCCTTACCACTGCCCGTTTTGCCACCGCAGCCGGGAAATTCCGCCTCGAATTCGTCGGGCAAGGTCACCGTGGTGCTGTCGGCGATCACGACGGCGGTGAACTTGTCCAGCAGCGCCACGCCGGCCGCCGACGCCTCCACGACGGACTCCAACACGTGTTCCAAACCCGCGCGAAGTGCGCGACGAGCTTCTCCGAGAACCGCTTTTCGATCGCCTCGGCAGTCACGTTCACACCCAGCAGTGCCGCCGTCGCGACGAAGTCGTTGGTATGGGGGCGAGGCGTCTTCATCACAGTCAGAACCATGGTCTTGAGCAGCGACGCGCCCGAGAATTTTCGTTGCCGCCGGATCACGCCCGTCGCACGACCGATCTCGTCGAGTTTCGAACCCAAGCTCGATTGCAACAACACGGCCACCTTGTTTATGATCCCCAACGGAAGCTCCTTCTTCCAGGACGCGCTTGCTCGATACAACGCGAACTGGATTAAGGACTTCCTTTCTTTTTTTCTAGGCCAAATTCCTTAAGTTGGACGCTATGGGATGAGTCATGGAATAACCCACCCTCATCCGGAACCGGCGATTGAACGCGACCTTGTCTTCAAGTCCGAACCCGACGCTGCCGCGCACCCTGGTCCTGCCGGTGTCGGCCGCGCACACGGCCTCGACGACCGCCCGCTCGACCCTGGCGAGGTATGCGGGATCGGCACAGACGGTGCGGTCGTGAACCAGCGACTTCACAAGAGGCGGCGCGTCGTCGAACTCACCCGGCAGAAAGTACCCGATCGGTCCGCCCGAATGCGTGTGCGAGGCGGTGATGAGGATGGACCCCGGCTCGATGCCGCATTGCTTCTGGATCTCCGTCCGGATTTCCTGGACGGTCTGGCGGCGGATGAACAGCGCATCCATCCCGACGATGGCCAGCCGAGCCTTGCCGTCGTCGAACACCGCGGCGCGGGCCTTGCACGGATCATGAAAAGATTGATGATACGCCTTGCCGTACCCGCCCGGCTGTTCCATACCGATCGCCGGCGAGATGTCGCGCTCGGCGAAGCCGGCCTGGAACATGGGCTCCGGAGCAGGGGCAGCCTCCAGCCGGAGCACGCAGACCAGGCTCAGCATGATGCACAGAACACTCACCTTGTGAAACGAGAAGTTGGTCATGGCCGTGCTCCTGCCTTGAGAGCGCCTCTTGACTTTCGCTCCTCAGCATGACTCAACCCGCTTGAGCCCGCAATTCGCCGGCCGCACAATCGTGTAGAGAGCGGCCTTTCCGCGATGACATCGAAAATGAGATTGCTCGAGTACCGAATGGAGAGGAACCTCGAGATGAAGCGAAGATCGTTTGTCTCGCTCATGGGTACCGCGGCCCTGCTTCCTGGCGGGCGGGTTCATGCTGGCGCGATGATTCGAGGCGAGGGTGAATCGCAAGCGCGTTCCGCCCCGCCTATGAAGATGCACCTCGGAACGCAGCAGGGGCCCACGACGCCGAGGATGCTCGATTATCTGAAGCGACATGGCGTGAACCATATCTGCGGTTATCCGCCCGCCCAGGCCGGGGATGGCGTGTGGAGTGTTGAGGACCTGAAACGGACGCGCGACCTTTGCGAGCAGCACGGCATCGCGCTGGACATGATCGGGCTGCCATTCCTGACGTCCAGCCATATCGACCGCGAGCGCCGGGGCGCGATCATGCTCGGCAAGAGCCCGGAGCGCGACCGTGACATCGAACAGATCCAGAAGATCATCGCGGCCTGTGCGGGCGCCGGAATTCCGGCGTTCAAGTACAACATGAGCTTGCTGGGCGTCTTGCGTACGGGCACGACACCGGGCCGGGGTGGTTCACGCTACAGCACCTGGCGGCTGGCCGAGGCACGCGCAGAGCCTCCTTTGACGCGGGCCGGGAAGGTTTCGGCCGACATGGCCTGGGAACGAATCACGTACTTTCTCGACCGCGTGATTCCCGTCTGCAATGAATACAAGGTGCGGGCCGCGTGTCATCCGCATGATCCGGGCGTGCCGCCCGCGGGATTCCAGGGCATTGTGCGCGTGCTGGGAACGCCCGCAGGCCTGCGCAGGTTTCTCTCTATCCAGGAGAGCCCGTACCACGGTCTGAACCTCTGCCTGGGAACCACGGCCGAGATGCTCCAGGACCCGCGCCGGGAGATTCACGACATCATCCGCGAGTTCGGCAGGTGCAAAAAGATCTTCAACATCCATTTCCGCAACATCCGCGGGCATCGTGATGATTTCCAGGAGGTTTTCCCGGACGAGGGCGACATGGACATGCTCGCGGTCGCGCGGACGCTGCACGAGGTTGGCTATGAGTTTATGCTCATGCCTGATCACGTTCCGACGCACCCGGACGACTCCCAGAGCCTCCAGGCCTTCGCTTTCACTTACGGCTACATCTCTGCCATCCTCGAGGCCGTTGCGGCCATGAGCTGAGAGCCAGGCATGTTCAGGCCGCGCCGGTTTCCACCCCGGCTCAGCTCCATCGGCGGGTGTCAGTCGATCGCGATCTTCCGGCCTTCGCGCGCCGATTGCTTCTCGGCGAGCACCAGTCGAATCGTATCGCGCGCTTGCTCGGGCGTGATGATGGGCTCAACGTTTTCGCCGGCCACGACCCGGGCGAAGTGCTCGATCTCGCGCTGGTAGCCGTCTCCCTCGGGGACCTCCAGCAACGGTGGAGCCGTCTCGGTGGTCAAGACGCGGATTGCCGGAGTACTGGACGAGTTGTAGAGGATGGTGGCCTGTTCCAGGACCACCACGAAGCTCATCTCGAAGCCGAAGGTGGGGGCCATCCGCCAGGTGCTCTCGGCCACGATGGCCGGGCCGTTGGGGTAGTGGTACTGCGTCGAGATATAGGTCTGCGGCGCGTCGCCCACGCTGCTCACCGCGGTGGGAAGGCCGAAAACATGGTGTATATAGTCGGTGTCGTGAATGTGCAGGTCCAGCGGCTGGCCGCCACTGCGGCTCTCGTCGGCAAACCAGCTATCGGGGCTCCAGGCGGGCATGGACGTGTAGCGGCGGAATGACGCGCCAATGGGCCGGCCAAACAGGCCGCTCTGGATGAGCCCGCGCGAGGCGACATACTCGGGCCAGAAGCGAATGCAATGGCCGATCTGGAGCACCCGGCCCGAGGCGCGGGCCGCGGCCGCCATGCGGTCGCAGTCCGCCACGGTGAGCGCCATGGGCTTCTCACAGAGCACGTGCACGCCGGCCTCGAGCGCCTGGATGGTGGTGTCTGCGTGCAGGAACGTGGGCAGCGTGATGGACAGGGCATCGACCGACCCGGAGGCAAGCAGCGCGCCCAGGTCGGTGTGAACGTCGAGCCCGGTGAGGTCCACGTGGTCGGCCGCTCCGCCCACGTTGCCCCCGGCGGGCTCGCCGGCGGCGGCCAGGACCCTGGGGTTGGCTTCACAGATCGCCGTGACCGCCGCGCCGGGGATCGCTTTCCAGCAGCGATAATGCATGCGTCCCATGAACCCCAGACCGACAATTCCCACGCGTATCATGGCGAACCTCCTTCTTGACAGCCAGCCCCGGCCAGCCCGCTCGGCCTCCGCGGAATCCGCCCGCAGAGGCCGTCACCAGGCGGACCCGGGGATGCCCGAGTAACATACCACTCCGGCAGCCCGGAGCCAAGGTCCGCGATCCCGGGCAGTCGCCGGGGCAAACCCGGTCCAGGCTGGCAGGCTCAGGCGGTTCCTTGCACAGCCTGCAGAGCGGGGCCCAGGTAAGTCATGAGCACGCGCGGGTCGTTCTCCATGGGGTGCTCCTCCAGGAGCTTGTCCGCCTGCTCGTTCCAGAGACGCCCGACGGACTGGGAGATCCCGGCGTCTCCCCCGGTGAACTCGTGCACCAGCGCAGTCCAGCGCCGCGCCAGGTCGAGCACGCGAGGATCAAGCGGGTCGGTGCCCCGCTCCTGCTCGGTCCGGACCTCGGTCATGAGCCGCTCCCAGTCGCCCGGAACCTGCCCCATCCGCTCCTCGCCAAGCAACGCCCGGCGCTCGTTCAAGAAGTCCCGCTGTTCGGGTGTGTAATACTCCTCGATCATCGTCATCACCTCGATGGTTTGAAGGATCTCCTCGACCGAAACCAGGTCGGCCGCGTCCAGACGGTCGCGCATGGCCTCCAGCCGGCGGCAGAGATCTTGCTCCCGCGTGATCCGCTGCCGGAGCTGTTCGATCTGAGCGACGACCAGGTTCCGAAGTGAAATATCGGGGCGGTCGAGGCAATCTCGAATCTCGTCCAGCCGGAAGCCGAGGCGCCGCAGCGCGAGGACCTGCTGCAACCGTGCCACGTCCCGGGCCGAGTACAGGCGATATCCGGACTCGCCGCGCCGGGACGGCCTGACCAGGCCGATCTCGTCGTAATGGTGCAGTGCGCGAACCGTGAGACCGGCTCGCCGCGCCAGCTCTCCCACCGTCAGCGCCTCGGTTCCCATGGCCGACTCCGCTCTTGGTCCGGCAAACGCAAATGCGACGAGGGAATGCTACGGCCTCACGCAACGTGAGGGTCAAGCGCATTCTTCGCGCGGATCGAGCGGTTCCGGCAATGCCCTACCTGAGCTTCGACCTCAGCTTCCTGAGCTTGGGCACGATATAGATATCGCTGTACTCGCTCCCCTGGTGAGTGCGGTAGTAATCCTGGTGGTATGGCTCGGCGGGATAGAAGACGTTGAAAGGAACCAGCTCGGTGACGATGGGGGATCGGTAGACCTTGCGCCGGGTGAGATCCTGGTAGGACTTGAGTGCGGCCTCTTTCTGTTCGTCGTTGTGATAGAGGATGATCGAGCGGTAGTTGGGGCCGAAGTCGTCTTCCTGGCGGTTCAACGTCGTCGGGTCGTGGGCCGCCCAGAAGATCGAAAGCAGCTTCTCGTAGGTGACGACGGATGAGTCGTAGGTGATCTGGACCACTTCGGCGTGTCCGGTCAGTCCCGAGCAAACGAGGTCATAGGTGGGGTTCGGCACATTGCCCCCCGCGTAGCCCGAGACGACCATCTTGACACCCTTGACGCGCTCGAAGACCGCTTCCATGCACCAGAAACAGCCACCGCCGAAGGTGGCCTTCTCGATCGTTTTCTTTTTCGTGGTGCCGGCCGTATCCTTCTCGGGAGTCTTCCCCTGCAATTTTGGACCGCTCGGGTCCGTACGGGTCTTGGATCCGTCCTTGTCTGCCGGGGCTGGAGCCTGTCTCGCTTGCGGCGTGGTCTGCACCATTCCAGCAAGTGTCAGAACCACGGCGATTCCAAGAGTTCCCGCCGCCAGGCGCTGGATCATCGTGAGACTCCTTGCGAGCAGAGCCGGTTGTGAATGGATGGACTCGAACCGGGATGAAACGGGTTGTACCTGCATTATAGACAGCTCGCCGGTTCGCTCCATCGCTTCGGTTCCCGGCGGCCTCGAATCCCGGGCCGACGAATGGCGGTGCCGTTCATCCGGGAGGCCGGCGGAGGTCGAGTGTCACGGGGGAGACCGGGTGCCGCTCGAGCGGAGGTACGTCCATGGTGCCCGGCGTGTGGCCGTACGGGAAGAAGCGGGAATGCCGGCGGCCCTCGGCTTCGTTGGCGTTCACGGGGAATGTGTCGTAGGACCGGCCGCCGGGATGGACCACGTGATAAGTGCAGCCACCGACCGACCGCTTCAGCCAGGGGTCATAGATGTCGAAGACCAGCGGTGAATGGATCGGGATCGTCGGGTGCAGGCAGGAGGGAGGCTGCCAGGCGCGGTAGCGGATGCCCGCGACGAACTCGCCACAACTCCCGGTCGGATGCAGAGGAACGCGCCGGCCGTTGCAGGTGATGACTTGCCGGCCCTCGGTCAGACCCTGAACCTTGACCTGGATTCTCTCGACAGAGGAATCCACGAAGCGAGCGGTTCCGGTGCTGGTGGTTTCCTCGCCCAGTACATGCCAGGGCTCGATGGCCTGACGCAGTTCCAGGACAATCCCGCTCACGATGACCGAGCCGATCTGAGGAAAGCGGAACTCGAAGTGAGGCGCGAACCAGTCCTGCTGGAACGCGTAGCCCGCGGCCCGCATGTCGGCGATCACGTCCTGGAAATCAAGGTCGACGAAGTGCGGCAGCAGGAAGCGGTCGTGCAGGTCGGTGCCCCAGGGGATGAGCCGGTCGATCATCGGGCTTTCCCAGAAGCGGGCGACAAGACCGCGGATCAGGAGCTGCTGGGCCAGGCTCATGCGCGCGTGCGGAGGCATCTCGAAGGCGCGCAGCTCCACCAGGCCCAGCCGTCCGCTGGAAGAGTCGGGGTTATAGAGCTTGTCGATGCAGAACTCGGCGCGGTGCGTGTTGCCGGTGACGTCGACGAGCAGATGCCGGAACACGCGATCGACCAGCCAGGGCGGAGCGCCGCCGCGGTCCGGGATCTGGCGGAAGGCGATTTCCATCTCGTAGAGGCTGTCGTTCCGCGCCTCGTCGATCCGCGGGGCCTGGCTATGCGGGCCGATGAAGAGCCCCGAGAACAGGTAAGAGAGCGACGGGTGGTTATGCCAGTAGGTGATCAGGCTGCGTAGCAGGTCGGGCCGTCGCAGCACCGGGCTGTCGGCGGGCGTGGGGCCGCCAAGTACCACGTGGTTGCCGCCCCCGGTCCCGGTGTGCCGGCCGTCGAGCATGAATTTCTCGGTGGCCAGCCGCGTCTGCCTGGCCTCCTCGTAAAGGATCGTCGTCCGCGTCACCAGTTCGTCCCACGAATGCGACGGGTGGATGTTCACCTCGATCACGCCGGGGTCGGGCGTGATGCTGAAATGCTCGAGCCGGGGATCCGTGGGCGGGCGATAACCCTCGATGATCACCGGCAGACTCAGTTCCTGGGCCGTGGCCTCCACGGCGCTGATCAGCTCGAGATAACTTTCGAGCCGCTCCTGGGGCGGCAAGAAGACGTGAATCTTGCCATCACGCGGCTCGGCGCAGACGCGGTGCGGACCACGCCCGAGATGCTCTGGCCGACGGCCCAGTGCCTGCGCAGCTCGCCGGAATCTGGTTCGCCGCCCTGGCGTGGCGTGTCGGTCATCGTCGAGATTTTCTGCGCTTGCGCGGGCCGGGGATCACGCGGGGGAAGCGGCGCCCGGGGCTCGAAAGGGTCGACCTCGATGAAAGGCTCGCGATCCTCCTCGGTGGCCCAGGGAAGCGAACCCAGGGGCAGGCGGAAACCCACCGACGAGTCGCCGGGCAACAGGAAGAGTCTGCCGCGGCGGAGGTTCCAGCGGTCGCTGATCCAGCGGCTCCGGTCCCCGCTCGCCGCGGCTTGCGGCTGGGCCTGCGCCTGGGCCTGTTGCGCTTTCAGCGGCAAGATATAGGAAACCACCTGGCTCACGCCACGATCGAAGACCTGCGTCAGGCGGTGCCGCTCGACGGGGTCGTCCAGCTTGTTGCTGCGGGGATCCAGATTCGTCGGCAGTTGCTGCTCGCGCCAGAGGTAGTAGAGCACGTCTTCGTAGGCGGGCTGCGCGCACTCAGGATCCACACCCAGCCGTTCCGCCAGCCTGGTGATGAAGCGCTGGGCGTCGGCCGGCGTGTGGCCGTAATCGCGGTCCTCGTCGGCGAAGAGTTCCGGGTTCTCCCAGACCGGCAGGCCGTCGCTGCGCCAGTAACAGCCCAGCGACCAGCGGGGCAAGGGTTCGCCGGGGTAGAGCTTGCCGTGGCCGTAATAGAGCATCGCTCCGGGAGCGAACCGATGCTTCAAACGCTTGAGCAGCTCGCCGGCAAGCTTGCGCTTCGCGTCTCCCAGAGCGGCCGTGTTCCACTCGTCGCCGTCCATGTCGTCGATCGAGACGAAGGTGGGCTCTCCGCCCATGGTCAGGCGGACGTCGCCGGCGCGGAGACGCTCGTCGATGGTGTGGCCGAGCGCCTCGATGGCCCGCCACTGGTCGTCGCTGTATGGCCGGGTGACCCGGGGATCCTCATGGATGCGCTGCACCGACATGAGATGCTCGAACGCGGCTTCACACGTGTCGTGCTCGCCCTCGCCAGGCTGGCTGCTCCAGGTGTAGGAGCCCGTGACGGGTGCTGCGGAGCCCGGCTCGGCCGTGCAGGCCAGCGGAATATGCCCCTCGCCGGCGAGCAGCCCCGAGGTTGGGTCAAGCCCCACCCAGCCCGCTCCCGGGAGATAGACTTCGGTCCAGGCATGCAGATCGGTGAAGTCGACCTCTGTTCCCGAGGGGCCGTCGAGCGCGGGGA
The DNA here is from genome assembly GCA_963833985.1 of uncultured Planctomycetaceae bacterium. Taxonomy (GTDB): domain Bacteria; phylum Planctomycetota; class Planctomycetia; order Isosphaerales; family Isosphaeraceae; genus Aquisphaera. The sequence continues at coordinate 565,219 of CAWIAD010000002.1, read as the reverse complement.
CGTCGGCTTTGAGCTGGATCAGGTATCCCGAGACGAACCGGGCCGCCAGCCCTAGCTGCCGCAGTACCTGCACCAGCAGCCAGGCGGAGTCCCGGCAAGAGCCGCTCTGCCGGTCCAGGGTCTGCTCGCAGGGCTGGATGCCCGGCTCCAGCCGGATCACGTAGCGAATCTGCTCGTGCAGCTTGCGATTCAGCTCGACGATGTAATCGACGGTGCGCACGTCGCTTCGCCGCAGCGCATGAACGAGGGCCTGAAGGCGTGGCCCGGCCGGTTCGGTTTCCAGGTACGGAATCAACTCGCGGGCCAGGACCGCGTCATACCGGAACGGGCAGGTCTCGGCCGATTCCTCGATGAAGAAATCGAAGGGGTTCACCACCGTCATCTCGGCGACGAGGTCCACCTCGATGGACAGCTCGCGGACCGGCTTGGGGAAGACCAGCCGGGCGAGATGGTTGCTGTATGGGTCCTGCTGCCAGTTCAGGAAATGGGGCTGGGGGAGGACGCGCAGCGAATAGCTGAGGATGGGCGTGCGGCAATGAGGCGCCGGACGAAGCCGCACCACCTGGGGCAAGAGCGACACCTCCCTGTGGTAGCGATACGAGGTCTTGTGGTTCAGGGCAACGTGAATCGGCATGGAGGGTGGCTATCCTGGCACTGGCACTGGATGAGGCGCCCGCGCGGTTGTTCCTGGAAAGTTCACGACGTCGAATGGCGGGACACATCCGCGGAGAACGAGGCCGGTAAGCGCTCCTGAGCTGTTGCGGTGAGCGCCGGCTTCCTCGCGTGGGTTTCGACCGGTTCCGGAAACGACACGCTGCCGCGCTGGTCGAAGTACGTGCGGTGGATGGCATCGCCGATGCCGTGGATCCGGTCGATGACGCTCGTGAGCGCCTCGTGCAGGCCAGCCTCGACGAAGTCGTCGATGCGCGTCAGGTTGAGCCAGTCGAACAGGTCGTCGAGCGCACGCTCCACCTGGTTGCCCGGCCTGCCGAGGGGCCGGCCCGAAATCGAATAGGCCGCGGTCCGGCACTTGCCCAGGCCGAAGCGCACCGATCGCGGGAAAATGGAGTCGAAGATGAGGAACTCGGAGACGGCAGTACCGGGGTCTGCGCCGGGACGTTGCTTGTGAAACGGCTCATAGCCCGAGCAGCTCATGAGAATCGCCACCCAGTGGGCATGATCGACGGGAGTGCCGATCTGGTCAACGGTCGGCAGCAGGATGTGGTACTTGACGTCGAGGATGCGCGCGGTCTGGCAAGCGCGCTCGAGATACTTGCCAAGCTGGAAGAAATCCCAGGCCTCGCCGTGGGACATGGTCCCCTCGCTGATGCCCATCATGAGCTGGTTGATCTGCTTGATCTGGCCGTAGAACGCGCTGCGGTCTTCGTGGTAGAGCGACTGCGCCTGGCTGCTTTGCATCCACAGATAATAATAGTTCAGGCGCTCCCAGCTTTCGGCGCTGATCACCTCGCGAATGTTCCGGGCGTTCTCGCGGGCAGCCGCGATCGAGGATGCGATGCTGGCATGATTCGAGGCCTCCCAGGTGAGATGGTGCTGCACGTGCTCGCCGTCGGCGTCCTTGGGCATGTCGTGGATGCCGCTGATGATGAGAAGCGGCTGCCATTGCTGCTCCAGGGGCACGGGGAAATCGAGCAGGAGCGTCTGGTTGACCTCCAGCACGCGGGCCGTGTTCTCTGCCCGCTCGAGGTAGCGGCTCATCCAGAAACAGTGATCGGCCACGCGTGAGATCATCGGCCGTTCTCCATTACCCAGGTATCCTTGCTGCCACCGCCCTGGCTGGAATTGACCACTAGCGAGCCCTTCACCAGCGCCGTGCGCGTGAGCCCGCCGGGCAGGACCCAGGTGGACCTGCCGCTGACGATGTACGGCCGCAGGTCGACGTGCCGCGGGGCCAGGCCGTCCTCGGTCCAGGTGGGGCTGGTGGAGAGCGTGACCACCGGTTGGGCGATGAAGTTGCGCGGGTTCGTGCGCAGTTTCTCGGCGAACTCGGCGCACTGCTGCGACGTCGCCCACGGGCCCATGAGCATGCCGTATCCGCCCGATTCGTTCACCGACTTGACCACCAGCTCGGAAAGGTGCTCCAGCACATAGGCCAGGTCTGCCGGCCGGGCGCAGATGTACGTGGGCACGTTTCTAAGGATGGGCTCTTCACTCATATAGAAGCGGATCATGTCCTCGACGAAAGGATATATGGCCTTGTCGTCGGCGACGCCCGTGCCGACGGCGTTGGCCAGCGTCACGTTCCCTGCGCGATAGGCCTTCATCAGGTCGGGAACGCCGAGCATCGAATCGGCACGGAAACAGTGGGGGTCGAGAAAGTCGTCATCGAGCCGGCGATAGATCACGTCCACTCGTTCGGGCCCGCGCGTGGTGCGCAGGTAGACCTGCTCCTCGTGCACGAAGAGGTCCTGGCCGAAGACCAGCTCGATACCCATGTGGCGGGCCAGGAAGCAGTGCTCGAAGTAGGCCGAGTTGTAAGGTCCCGGCGAGAGCAGCACGATGGTGGGAGGATCCTCGGCGCCCGGCGGCGCCACCGAGCTGAGCGCTTCCCAGAGGTGGCGGGGATAATCCTCCACCCTGCGCACCCGGCACTGCTGGAAGAGCTGGGGAAAAACCTTCTTCATCACCACCCGGTTCTCGATCACGTAGCTCACGCCGGACGGACACCGGCCGTTGTCCTCGAGCACCAGGAACTCGCCCTTCTGGTCGCGCACCAGGTCCGTTCCCACTACATGCACGTATTGCTTGCCCGGCGGCGAGAAGCCGATCATCTCGGGGCGAAAGCCCTTGGATTCAAGCACCAGATCGGCGGGAATCACCCCTTCCTTGAGAATCCGCTGATCGTGGTAGACGTCATCCAGAAAGATGTTCAGCGCGCGGATGCGCTGGACCAGCCCGGCCTCGAGCAGGTCCCATTCCTTGCCGCTGACGGGGCGTGGAATCAGGTCGAACGGGAAGATCTTCTCGGTGCCTCGCCGATCCGAGTAGACCGAGAAGGTGATGCCATTGTTGATGAACACCAGGTCCGCCAGGCTCCGCCGCTGGAGGAATTCCTGAACGCTCAGACCGCCCAGTCGATCGAGCAGCACCTTGCAGTACGGGTGGCTCTGCCCGGGCGCTGCAAAGAGTTCGTCCCAGGCTTTGGGATTGAGGGTGTAGTCCTCGAAGAGCAGCGGTCCGGGCTCGAGCGCGGGCATGTCCTGGGTCTGGCCCGTGGCGGAGTCTCTGAGTCTGGAGCATGGGACCGGGAGACATCTGAGTCACCTCCGCCGTTCTGGCGTTCTGCCGGCTGGACCGGAACTGCGGGATCTCTGTGGAGACCCTCGGCTCCGAGGGCGGCAGGAATCAAACAATACACCTTACCATGGCTGGGAAACGGGGTCGAATCGAATCTGACGGCACCGCCACTCAGGCGCCCGGCGTAGCCGCGGGCAGGGGCTCGATCTGGACCAGTGATCGATCGCGGGCTCGCAACTGGCTCTGCTGACCCATGATGTACTGGTCGATATGCCGGGCGGCTTCCCGCCCCTCGGCGATTGCCCACACGACCAGCGACTGGCCTCTGCGGCAGTCGCCGGCGGCGAATACGCCACTCTGACTTGTCATATATTGATGGTTACATCTAATAGCCCCCTGCTCGGTGAGTGCCAGGCCCAGAGCCCGGGGCAGCCGGTTCTCGGGGCCGGAGAAGCCAATGGCCAGGAGGACCAGCTCGCAGGGAAAGGTCAGCTCCGAGCCGTGGACCTCCTCGAACTGCCGCTCTCCGGCCTCATCAAAGTACTGGAACACACGGACGGCGTGCAGCTGCTTGACGTGGCCCCGATCATCGCCGATGAACGCCTTGGTCCGGATTTGCCAGTCTCGCTTGCCGCCCTCTTCATGGGCCGGCGTGACTCGCAGCACCTTGGGCCAGAGCGGCCAGGGAGTGTCGGGGTTCTCGCCCTCGGGTGGTCGCGGGTTGTAGTCGAGCTGTGTCACCGAGCGGGCCTGCTGGCGGTGGCATGTTCCCAGGCAATCCGCGGCCGTGTCGCCGCCGCCGATGACGATGACGTTCTTCCCGGTGGCCATGATCGGCGTCTCGCCGTTCAGAGCCCCGAGGTTGCGGCGGTTCTGTTGGGTGAGAAACGGCATCGCCAGCTCGATGCCCCTGAGCTGCCGGCCGGGGATCTCGAGATCGCGCGACACGGTGGCGCCGACGGTCATCAGCATGGCGTCGTGACGGGAACGCAGCTCGAGGGGGTCGATCGTCGTACCGACCTCGGCCCTGAGCATGAACCGTACCCCCTCTTCCTCGAGCTGCGTGATCCGCCGCTCGACGTACACCTTGGCCATCTTGAAGTCCGGGATGCCGTAGGCGAGCAGGCCTCCGGCACGATCATCGCGCTCATAGACAGTCACCGCGTGGCCCGCGCGGCGCAGTTGCTGCGCCGCGGCCAGGCCGGCGGGCCCGCTGCCGATGATGGCGACAGTCTTGCCCGTCTCCCGATCCGGCGGCCTGGGGGTGATCCAGCCCATCTCCCAGCCGCGGTCGACGATCGCCGCCTCGATGTCCTTGATGGTCACGGTGGCGCCGGCCTGGGCCAGCACACACGACGCCTCGCAGGGTGCGGGGCAGGTTTTGCCGGTGAACTCGGGAAAGTTATTCGTGTCATGCAGCGCCCGCAAAGCCTCCTGCCAGCGATTGCGATGCACCAGTTCGTTCCAGTCTGGTATCACGTTCCCCAGCGGGCAGCCGCTATGACAGAACGGCACCCCGCAGTCCATGCACCGCGAGGCCTGGGCACGCACGCTTTCCACGGGCATCGGCTGGTAGAGCTCGTGGTAATCCTTGATTCTCTGGTGAACGGGACGAGGCGTCGCCTTCTGCTGTTCGATGTTGAGGAAACCGCGAGGGTCAGCCATGTGCGCCCTCCAGCACCGCCGCGACGGGGAGCGCTGCGTCCAGTGAGGGCGTTCGCTCAGCCATTGATCAGCTCCCATTGCCTCTGGACGATCTTGTTCTGCTCCAGAACCCGCTTGTAATCGCGGGGAAGGACCTTGATGAAAGCTCCCAGGGCATTGGAGAAGTCGTTGACGATCTCGTTGCCGATGTCCGAGCCGGTGTAGAGCACGTGGCGGTTGATGAGGTTGCTCAGCAAGCCCACGTCCTTGTAATCATCGACCGCGACAAGATCGACCATCTCGAGGTTGCAGCGATCACGGAAGCGGCCCGCGGGGTCGTGCACGAACGCGTAACCGCCACTCATGCCCGCGGCGAAGTTCCGGCCGGTCTCGCCCAGGACGACCACGACGCCGCCGGTCATGTACTCGCAGGCGTGGTCGCCCACGCCCTCGACGACGGCCTTGGCCCCGCTGTTTCGAACCGCGAACCGCTCGCCGGCGCAGCCCCGGAAGAAAGCCTCGCCAGCGGTTGCGCCGTAGAGCGCAACGTTACCCACGATCACGTTCTGACCGCCGGTGAAACCAGCCTGCGCGGGCGGGGCGACCACGAGTTTTCCTCCCGAGAGCCCCTTGCCCGCGTAATCGTTGGCGTCGCCTCGAATACGCAAGGTGATACCCCGGGTCAGGAACGCCCCGAAGCTCTGCCCCGCGCTGCCGGTGAACTGGATGTCGATCGTGTCCTCGCGCAGCCCGTGCTCGCCGTACTTCTTGGTGACGAAGTAGCTGAGCAGGGTGCCCACCGTCCGATTGCGGTTGGAGATCAACAGCGACCGCTGGACGCGCTTCTGGTGCTCCACGGCATCGGTGCAGAGACGCAGCAGTTCCCAGTCGAGCTGGTCAGCCAGCACGTCGGGCTGGCGCTCGACGCGACGGACCGGCGTTCCATGGGGAACCTTGGGGACCTCGAGGATGGCCTGGAGATTGAGGTGCTTGGCTTTCCAGTGCTGCTGGCGGTCGGCCGGAACGAGCAGGTCCGCCCGGCCGACAATCTCGTCGAGCGTGCGAAAGCCCATGACGCTGAGCTGTTCCCGCACTTCCTCGGCCACGAAGAAGAAGTAGTTGACCACCTGCTCGGGCGTTCCGGAGAACTGCGCGCGAAGCACCGGGTCCTGCGTGGCGATGCCCACCGGGCAAGTGTTCAGGTGGCACTTCCGCATCATCACGCAGCCCATGGCGATCAACGGCGCCGTGGCGAAGCCGTATTCCTCTGCGCCAGGCAGGCGGCCACGATGACGTCGCGTCCGGTCTTGATCTGGCCGTCGGTCTGGAGCCTGACCCGGCCCCGCAGCCCGTTGCGCACGAGAGTCTGCTGGGTCTCGGCCAGGCCGAGCTCCCAGGGAACACCTGCGTGGCGAATGCTCGAAAGCGGCGAGGCTCCCGTACCGCCGCCGTCGCCACTGATGAGAATGCGGTCAGCGTATCCCTTGGCGACTCCCGTGGCGATGGTTCCCACGCCGGCGGCCGCCACCAGCTTGACCGAAACCTCCGCGTGCGGGTTCGCGTTCTTGAGATCGAAGATCAGTTGTGCCAGGTCCTCGATCGAGTAAATGTCGTGGTGGGGGGGAGGCGAGATCAGTCCCACCCCCGGTGTGCTGTGCCGTGTCTTGGCGATGAAGCTGTCCACCTTGTGGCCGGGTAACTGACCTCCTTCGCCCGGCTTGGCCCCCTGGGCCATCTTGATCTGGATCTCCAGGGCACTGGCCAGGTAGTGGGCGGTGACGCCGAAGCGCCCGCTGGCCACCTGCTTGATGGCACTGTTGCGAGAGTCGCCGTTGGCGTCGCGGCGGAACCGGGCGGGGTCCTCACCTCCTTCGCCCGTGTTGCTGCGGCCGCCGATCCGGTTCATCGCGATGGCGAGCGATTCATGGGCCTCCTTGCTGATGCTGCCGAAGCTCATCGCGCCGGTGCAGAACCGCTTGACGATCTCCGCGGCGGGCTCGACGATCTCCAGCGGGATTGGCTTGCGCGCGGGCTTGATCTCCAGCAGACCGCGGAGCGTGCAGAACTGCCGGCTCTCGTCGTTGCTGGCGGCCGCAAACTCCTTGTAGCTGGAAAACTCCTGCTTCTTGAGGGCGTGCTGGAGTTTCTGGATCGTCTCGGGGTTCCACATGTGGTGCTCGCCCCGGCGCCGCCACATGACCTCACCGCCGGGATCGAGCTGCGGGATCTCGGGACCGGCCGCGCCCGGGAACGCCACCTCGACACGCTGCAGCACCTCCCGCGCGATGATCTCCAGTCCAATGCCACCGATCCGGCTGGGCGTGCCCGGGAAATACTGGTCAATGACCGCCTGGTTCAGGCCGATGGCCTCGAATACCTGGGCACCGCGATAGCTCAGCAGAGTGCTGATGCCCATCTTGCTGAAGATCTTCAGCAACCCCGCGTCGATGGCTTTCGTGTAGTTCTTCAACGCCTGACCGGGCTCCAGCGGTGCGCCTTGAGCCTCCAGGAGCAACTGCTCGCGCGCCAGGCCCTCGAAGGTCTCGGCGACGAGGTACGGGTTCACGGCCCCCGCGCCATAGCCGATCAAAAGCGCGAAGTGGTGAATCTCCCGCGCCTCGCCGGTTTCGACCACGATCCCGCAGCGGGTGCGCTGGCCCTTGCGAATGAGATGGTGGTGCACGGCAGCCGTTGCCAGCAGCGGGGGAATCGGCACCTGGTCGGCATTCACGCCGCGATCCGAGAGGATGAGGATCGTGGCACCCCGGTCGACCGCCTGCAAGGCCGTGGCACAGAGGCGATCGAGCGCCGGCGCCAGATCAGCCTCGCCCGCGCTGCGGTCGAAGAGGATGGACAGCGTCTGGGGCCGAAAGCCCACCGACCGCATGGCTCGCACTTGTGCCAGTTCGGCGTTGCTGAGCGTGGGCGACTTGAGACGCAAGAGCCGAGCATGCTCCGGGGATTCCTCGAGCAGGTTCTGCTCGGAACCCAGGAGAGTCTCGGTGCTCATGACGATCTTCTCGCGGATCGGATCAATGGGCGGATTCGTGACCTGAGCAAAGAGCTGCTTGAAGTAATTGGGGAGGATCTGACTGCGCCGGCTGAGCACGGCCAGCGGGATGTCGGTGCCCATGCTCGAGACCGGCTCCTTGCCGTCCTGGGCCATGGGCAGCAGGATGCGCGTGATATCCTCCTGGGTGTAGCCAAAGGCCTGCTGGCGGGCGAGCAGCGTCTCGAGATCGGCCGCGGGGACATCGGCCGGCGCGGGCAGGTCCGCCAGGTGGACCTGGTGCTTTTCCAGCCACAGTCCATAAGGCTGAGCGCGACAGATCGACTCTTTGAGCTCGGCATCGCCGACGATCTGCCCCGCGGCGAGGTCGACCAGGAAGATCGTTCCCGGTTGCAGCCGTCCCGAGAGCCGGATTGCCTCGGGCGGGATCGGCAGTACGCCGGCTTCGCTGGCCAGGACCACCAGGTTATCGTGCGTGACGGCGTAGCGGCCGGGCCGCAGCCCATTGCGGTCGAGCATGGCCCCGATCCGGACGCCGTCACAGAACACCAGGCTGGCCGGCCCATCCCAGGGCTCCATCAGGCCGCTGTGGTACTGGTAGAAGGCGCGGCGGGCCGGGTCGATGAAGCGGTCTGCCTCGTAGGCTTCGGGCACGAGCATCATGAGCGCATGGGGAAGGCTACGGCCCGAGTGGACCAGGAGTGCAAGCACCTGGTCAACGGCCGCCGAGTCGCTCATGCCCTCGAACTCGAGTGGCAGGGTCTTCTCCAGATCGGCGCCCAGCACACGGCTTTTCATCCGGGACTGGCGCGCCTGCATCCAGTGCAGGTTGCCCTGAAGGGTATTGATCTCTCCATTGTGCGCCAGCAGGTGGAAGGGCTGTGCCAGCCCCCACCGCGGAAACGTATTGGTGCTGTACCGGCTGTGCACCAGGGCCAGGGCCGATTCCATTCGGGAGTCGCCCAGGTCCGGAAAATAGACCGGCAACTGATCCGGCTTGAGCATGCCCTTGTAGACGATCGTGCGTGCGCTGCAACTGGCGATCGCGAAACCGAGGGCATCGTTGCCGATGCTTTCCGAGTAGGCCCACTTCTCGGCCTGGCGGCGAATCAGATAGAGTTTCCGCTCGAACGCGTCCCCCGCGGCCGTCCCCTCGCCACGGCCGATGAATAACTGCTCCATCACCGGTTCTTGCGAGCGCGCCAGCCAGCCGATCGACGAGGAGACAACGGGGACGTCACGCCATCCCAGAATGTTCTGTCCCTCGGCGGCCACAATCGCCTCCAGCGTCCGATGGCAGATCAGGCGCTGGGATGCACCGCGGGGCAGGAAGACAAATGCCACGCCATAATCTCCGTCGGCGGGCAGCCGGTCCGCCAGCGCCACGTTCTCGGTTCGAAAGAAATGGTCGGGCAATTGCATGAGGATGCCCGCGCCGTCGCCCGTATCCTGATCGCAACCGCACGCGCCGCGGTGTTGCAGGTTCTTGAGCACCTGGAGTCCGCTCTGAATCGTCGCGTGGCTCTTCCGGCGGCTGAGATCGGCCACGAACCCCACCCCGCACGAGTCTCGCTCGAAAGCCGGGTCATAGAGCCCTGCTTTCGCAAGCGGCAGCGATACGAAGTCAACCGGAGTCTTGAGTTGTGCCATGGACAGTTCCGGCCTGACCGTTCAAACGCTGAGCCGGTCATGCGGCGAAGAAGCTACTTGACTGAGTCTCAGCTGTGAAAGGCACGAACCTGCGAGAACGACCCGTGAACAGAACGCAGGCGAAAGAGCAGCTTTCATGCCCGACCTGGCTGGGGACCCTCCATCGTGAACGTAACTCTTGAAGATTCATGGCATTACAAAAGAGAGAAGAGACCGGTTGCCCTCCCGGCCTGCATCGCATGCTGACTTTCAGCGCAGCCACTGCCTTCATCCTCAACGTTTGCACTCTGCTTGGGGCGGTTCTGCTTGGCACTCTGCTTGGCACTCTGCTTGGCACTCTGCTTGGCACTCTGCTTGGGGCCACCCACATTCTGCAGGGTGTCTGATTAGGGCCACCCACATTCTGCAGGATGCTCGCGCCGCGGCGGTGAGTCACTCCCGGCGCGTCCCGACATCCCAGACCCGAACTTGGAGGAGCAAAAACGTGCGGAGGCTCGCTGCGCGGGCGTGGACAATCCTTCCACGCGACGGAGCACTGGCCATCGGTGCCGAATTCGCGAATCGAGGACCGCGATGGTGTCTAATTAGGGCCATCCACATTCTGCGTCTGATTGGCGTCTGATTGGTGCGTGATTGGGGCCATCCACATTCTGCGGGATGCTCGCGCCGCGGTGTCTGATTGGGGCCACCCACATTCTGCAGGGTGTCTGATTAGAGGGTGTCTGATTAGGGCCACCCACATTCTGCAGGATGCTCGCGCCGCGGCGGTGAGTCACTCCCGGCGCGTCCCGACATCCCAGACCCGAACTTGGAGGAGCAAAAACGTGCGGAGGCTCGCTGCGCGGGCGTGGACAATCCTTCCACGCGACGGAGCACTGGCCATCGGTGCCGAATTCGCGAATCGAGGACCGCGATGGTGTCTAATTAGGGCCATCCACATTCTGCGTCTGATTGGCGTCTGATTGGTGCGTGATTGGGGCCATCCACATTCTGCGGGATGCTCGCGCCGCGGTGTCTGATTGGGGCCACCCACATTCTGCAGGGTGTCTGATTAGGGTGTCTGATTAGTTCTACTGTATCTCTACGTTCGTAGTTGGTTCTTCAAAGGGGGTAAGAGTTTGCGTGAGTAATGCTGGAAGAATCGGGCGAGCTCGTTGCGTTCCAACCAACGTGTGGTGCACCGGGAGAGCTTCTCGGGGCTGTTGACGTTGAGACGTTCCTCGATGATCCCTGCGATCAGTTGCCGCAACCGCGGTGACGTCAATGCCGGTGTCTGTATTTTTTCCCCGCCGCGTCTCCTGATTCAGGAACCACGCGGCCACGAGCGACAAGGTTTGATGGTGATGCCAGGCGATCCAGTTCCGCACCTGGTAATCGGCCAGGCCCGCCTCCCCTTTGCCCCGCTCCAGGCACTCCTCGATCCGATGCGCCAGTTTGGCCACCCGGCCAAATTCGATCAACGGAGTTTCGGCTTTACTATTTGATAAATAATAATCATGTTTAACTGTTCCATCGGCCTGTTGCTCACGCGTGATGAAGAGGACCTCCTCGAAACCTGCACGATTGCCCGGTCCTCGAGATTGGACGCGCCGCTTGATCGCGTCGACCACCAAAGGTCCCTTCTCGCCATCACGGACGTCGAGCCTCGTCCACGCCGATTCCGGCAGGGCCGCACGCCAATGATCCACACGCATGAAAGGAGCCTTGGGGGGTTGACCCCGCCCCCCATATTCCGGTGGCGGTGCCTCCAGATCGCGGATCGTCGTGTTCGACGGAACCGCCAACAGATACTGCTCCCCCCGCTCCCTCAACGCCTGGCGAAAACTCGCGGGACGGCCCATTTCATCGTCCCCCGCCACCCACGCGTGTGGCAGCAACCCACCTTGCTCATCCAGCATCGCCAGGGCCAACTGATGGCGCGTCTGGAACTTGATGGACTTGGGAACGCCAGCCTTGTTCCGGCGGTCGCGATCCTTGGCCCATTCCTTGGGCAAGTAAAGCCTTACATTGGTAATCGTATGCTCTTTTCTAGACGCATAAGCCATGTAGACGCCAACCTGACAGTTCTCAACCTTCCCCAGCCGGCCGCACCACTGCCGCGCGACGCCCACCGACATAGTCCCTTTCTTGGGGAAGCCCGAAGGGTCGAAGATAATCACCCCATCCTTCTCGCCCAGTTGCTCGCCGACCTGCTGCGCCAGGATCGTGAGCAGGGGTTGATGATCCCATGGCACGTGCCCGATGAACTTTTGGATTCCTTGTCGTTCTTGATCGTGGAGATAAGCGATTCCCTCGCCGGTCTTGTGCTCAAGCTTCGACAGCAGACCGGTAACGTACTCGGTTGCATGTCGATGTTGTTCAGGTTCACTCAGGGTCGCAGCGAACGGCTCGATGAAGACGTCCAACCGTTCCAGCAGACCATCGACCAAGTCAGGCGACACCTGCGATTGTGCCAGCATGTCAGCCAACCGTGCTTCGTATCGTCGATCCATGACGCCCTCGCTTCCTTGTAATATCCTTGACGGAAGCGAATATCAGAAAAAACCTTACAGTTCGTCAACCCCAGGATACAGTAGAATTAGGGCCACCCACATTCTGCAGGATGCTCGCGCCGCGGCGGTGAGTCACTCCCGGCGCGTCCCGACATCCCAGACCCGAACTTGGAGGAGCAAAAACGTGCGGAGGCTCGCTGCGCGGGCGTGGACAATCCTTCCACGCGACGGAGCACTGGCCATCGGTGCCGAATTCGCGAATCGAGGACCGCGATGGTCACACGGCCTCGATCAGACCTGGCCTACCAGACTTGCCGCGATCGCTCGAAACGAGGCGGGGACCCACGGGCTCACGAACCGGGTGGTGCGAACGCTTGCTGGCTCCAGCGGACGCCGTGCAGCCAGGTCACGCCCAGCCGCTGAGCTTCCGCCTTCAGGTGGTCTGCCAGCCCCACCGCGCGGTGGAACCGGCGGCCGAACCGCGTCACTGTCTCCAGCCATGTCCCGGCGCAGATTTGCAGCCGATCGAGAAGCGACGCCAGCCCCGCGGGTATCACGCCAAGGCTCCCGGTTCGCATTTGTCGACCCGTCCAGTCCAGCAAATCGAGGTAGTTCTCCAGCGTCATCGGCAGCAGCCCGCGATTGCTGGCCCGCCGCGCTCGCGTCGGCTCGCCCGGCGTCTCGGCCGCGGCCGCTCGCGGTTCTGCCATGGCTGTGGTCAGCGGCTCGGTGCGCTCATCCAGCTCGATCGGGCTGAGCCAGCCATCGCGGAGCGTCATGTGAGCCTGCTCGCGTTCGTGTTCGCGCGGTCGGGCCCGGCGGACGGTTTCCGCAGCCGGTGACGCCACAGGGGGTTCTCCCACAAGCACTTGCGTATCCTGTTCCGCCGCAGACGACAGAGCCTCGTTCGGCCGTGCCACTGCCACAGGACTGACGTCAAGACGTGATGCGCTGGGTGCACAGTGGGCTGGGACATCCTGGAGCAGGGCCATGATCCGCTCGTGGGCGGAAGTCAACTCGCTGGTCTCCGGTCGATCAGACAGCCCGGCGCGAATCGGGTTCAGATCGACGTAGATGCTGCACGCCAGCAAGGCCGCCTCGTCCAGCAGCCGTTGCGACTTGAACCGGCCCTCCCAGAAGCGGCCGGTGCAGCGGTCCTCGCGGTTGGCCCGGCGGGCGATCGGCTCGGCCAGGGCACGCATGAACCATGAGAGACTGGAGAGTCGGCCGCGGATCGTTGCCATCAGCGAAGGATCCGCGGTGAGGATGGCGACCGCCTGTTCCAGCGGGTCGGTGAATGCTCCGCTGGAGGGCAAGGCCGTGGTGCCGGGTGCCTGGCTTGGACCGTGCTGTTCGACCGGCCAGGCCATGGCGGTCGGGATTGTGGAGGGATCCGGCGTGGTCTCCACCCGGCCGGGGAAGAGGACCAGCCAGCGCCTGGCGACCTCGTGATCGGGCCAGAGCATGACCACATCAGGACGGATGCGGAGCATCACATGAAGATGGTTGGACATCACCGCAAAGGCGGCGATCTCCACGCCGAAGAGCCCCGCGAGCGACTCGAGGCGGTCCCGGATCCATGCCCTGCGATGATCGTAGGACTTGCCTGAGAGCGGATCGACCCCGCAGAGAAACGCCCTGCGTACGATCCGCTGCACACAGTGGTAGACCCCCATCTCATCCGCGACGACGACTTCCGCACGATTCCGCCGTGCCATGCTGGTGTGCTCCTGATCGACTGACGATCGGTGACCCGGTCGACTTCGACCTGGTCCGCCTAGTGATGATCAAACGTACCTAATCCGGCACCGTTTGTCCAGTACCTGAAGGAAGTGTGGGTGGCCCTTATCCTGTGCTTATCCTTGCTTATCCTTGTTATCCTCCTGCTCTTATCCTCCTGCGGTCGACTTCGACCTGGCCCATCTCATAATGAACAAACGTATCCAAGTCGAAGCCGTTTGTCCAGTAGGAGGCCAGAAGTGTGGGTGGCCCCTTATCACCTTCTTATCACCTTCCTTATCACCTTATCACTTAAGTAGGAGGCCAGAAGTGTGGGTGGCCCCTTATCACTTATTATCACTTATCACCTTATCACTCTTGAGTAGGAGGCCAGAAGTGTGGGTGGCCCCTTATCACTCCTTATCACTCTCCCTTATCACTCTCAGAAGCGTGGGTGGCCCCTTATCACCTTTTATCCTTCCTTATCCTTCGCCTTATCCTTCGAGTATGACGCCTCGCGCGATGCCACGGCCGCGGATTGTTGCCTGGTGGTCGAGGTGGCGGAGAAGAGCCTGGCCACCGACCGTGGCAAGAAGCTGGAAATGTACGCGCGCGCCGAGATCCCGGTGTATTGGGTCTTGAACCTGCGCGACCGTCAGCTCGAGGTTCACACCGCCGCCGACCCTGCCGCGGGCGTCTATTGCAACCGTGTCGATGTTTCGCCCGGGCAGGTCGTGCCGGTCACGATCGACGGGCAGTTTGCCGGCACGATCGCGGTGGTGGATCTGCTGCCGTGAAATCTACCCGGACGTTTCACGCGTTCCTCAGGATCTCCTTGACGACGCGGGCCGGTCGGCCGTCGGTGAGGCGCTGCTCGCGGCCGCTGGCGTGGTACACCAACCGGTTGTGGTCCAGGCCGAAGAGGTGCAGGACCGTGGCCTGAAAGTCGTTGGGGGTGACGACGTTCTCGACCGCGCGATGGCCGACCTCGTCGGTGGCGCCAAAAGTCTGGCCGCCCTGGATGCCGCCGCCGGCCATCCAGATTGAGAAGCCCTGGCCGTTGTGGTCGCGCCCGGCGCTGGCGTCGAGGCTTCCCTCGCTGACCGGCAACCGGCCGATCTCGCCGCCCCAGTGCACCAGCGTCGTGTCCAGCAGTCCGCGCTGCTTGAGATCCGTCACCAACGCCGCTGCCGGCCGGTCGGTGCGCCGGCAGATGGCAGGCAAACTCTGGCGAATGGCGGTGTGGTGATCCCACGGCTGGCCACCCAGAAAGAGCTGTACGAAGCGTACTCCGCGCTCCACCAGCCTGCGGGCGATCAAACAGCGCGTGCCGTATTCCCGGGTCGCATCGTCATCCAGGCCGTAGAGCCGGCGGATGTGCGCGGGCTCGCTCGAAATGTCGAGCGCCTCCTTCGCCGCCGTCTGCATGGCCGCGGCCAGCTCGTAGCTGTGGATCCGAGATTCCAGGTCGGATTCGCCCGGGTGCTGTGCCAGGTGGCGGCGATTGAGCCGGTCGAGGAACGCCAGGTTCTGCCGCTGAGGCAATCCAGCGAGCTGGCCAGGCGGGTCGAGGTTGAGGATCCTGGGCTCCTGGGCGCGGAGCACCGTCCCCTGGTAGAGCGTGGGCATGAACCCGCTCGACCAGTTAATCGTGCCGTCCACGGGATGGCCCTCGGGATCGGCCAGGACCATGTATGACGGCAGCGACCTCGATTCGCTGCCCAGGCCGTAGACGATCCAGCTTCCCATCGTGGGCCGTCCGGCAATGGCCGGCAGGCCACCGTGGAAGTAGCGAATGGAGACCTCGTGCCCGTTGTGCCCGGTGTGCATCGAGCGGAGCACACACAGGTCGTCGACGATGCGGGCCGTCTCGGGCAGGAGCTCGGAGACCTCCGTGCCGCACTGGCCGTGCCTGGAGAACTTCCAGGGTGAGCCGAAGAGCTTCTTGCTGGCGCGGTTGACGAAACTGAAGACAACATCGCCGCCGTACTCGGTGCCGTGGGACCGGCTCAACTGGGGCTTGGGATCGAACAGGTCGACGTGCGACGGGCCCCCGTGCATGAACAGCGAGATCAGGGCCGTCGCCCTGGGGGCGAAGTGAGGCGCCCGCGGGTGGAGGTCCAGCGGCAGGTTCTCGCCGGGCTTCTTGACCGTGTCGGCCAGCAGCCCCTCCTGCCGCATCAGGTCCGCGAGCGCGACGGCACCAACGCCAAACGAGGTGCTGGCCAGGAAGGCGCGACGGCTTTGTGTGCGGGGATCAATCCACATAGAGAAACTCGTTGGAGTCAAGAAGTTGCTGGACCAGGCTGGCAAGCGCGGACAGGCTCCGGTCGCCGGCGGCTCCGGTGCGATCGAGCGCGGCACGCTGTTCGGCCGCGAAGCCCTGCGCCCAGTCCAGCTCCTCGGTCGTGATCGGACGCTGGTACACGCGCTGCCACGCCTGCTCGATCTGCCGGGCGAGGTCAGATTTCGCGACTCCCGATTGGAGCCCCGCGGCCATCGCGCTGGCGGCCTTGAGTACAAAATCGCTATTCATGAGCATAAGCGATTGCAATGCAGTCGTGCTGGGAACCCGGCGCTCGCAGTTCACCGTCATGACCGGCGCGTTGAACGCCGCGAGCAGCGACACCGGCCGCGTGCGTTTGACCTGAAGATAAATGCTCCGCCTGGGCGAGTCGTTGGCGGGGTTGACGAGGCCGACGGAGTCCTCGGCCACCGCCACCGCCGGGCCGTACAGCGTCGGGTCGAGCCGTCCACTCAGGAGCAGGATGCTGTCGCGGAGCGATTCCGCGTCGAGCCTGCGCACGGGATAGCGACCCAGGAGGGCATTCTCGGAATCCAGGGCGTCGAACGCCGGATTGCGGCGCGACGACTGCCGGTACACCGTCGAGCACATGATCAGCCGGTGCAGCCGCTTCAGGCTCCAGCCGGAGGCCGCGAGCTCGTCGGCCAGCCAGTCCAGCAGCTCGGGGTGCGTCGGCCGCGAACCGAGCGTGCCGAAGTCGCCCGGGGTTGCCACCAGGCCGCGGCCGAAGTGATGCAGCCAGACGCGATTGACCAGCGCGCGGCCAAGCAGGGGATGCCGGCCGCTGACCAGATGCTGAGCGTAGGCTAGTCGCCTGCCCGAGCTTGGTGCGTTGCCGGGGGCGTCGCGGATCTCCAAGCGTGTGCCGTCAGCCGCGGCGATGGTCAGATCACCCGGTACAACAACCTGCCTGGGCTGGCGATGATCGCCACGATGAAACAGGTGGGTCTCTGGCCGCAGACCGGGCTGCTCGTCGGCCACGCCCACGAAGTCCTCGACGGGCATCTCCGCACGCTTGGCATTGACGCGAGCCTGGTCTTTCTTGAGCTCATCGGCCGCGGCCTGGTTGTACTGGTAGAGCACGCCGGCCGTGAGGTTCACACTGGGATGGGAAGCCAGCAGCGCCTTCTGCTCGGCCGTGCGCTTCTCTGCCGCGGTCTGACGTGCCAGCCGCAGCCTGGTACGCAGGGGCTCGGGGAACTTTCCCAGCTCTTTCTCGAGCGCGACCGCAACGAACTTCGCCGTTTTCTTGTCGACCTCGGCCTGGAGCTTGCCGACTTCCGCCCCGATGGCCGCGGCGCGGGCGCGATCGGCATCGTGGTAGAGGGAGACGAGGCGCTGCCCCGGTCTCCGCCAGTGCTGGGGATCGAGTGCCGGCTCGAACACGGCGCGAAGCCGGTAATAGTCGGACTGGGGGATCGGATCATAGCGATGATCGTGGCACTGGGCGCAGCCGACGGTGAGGCCCAGCAGCGTCGAGCCCACGATCTTCAGCGTGTCGGCCACGAC
This sequence comes from uncultured Planctomycetaceae bacterium, assembly GCA_963833985.1. GTDB lineage: Bacteria > Planctomycetota > Planctomycetia > Isosphaerales > Isosphaeraceae > Aquisphaera. Next base: position 547,632 of record CAWIAD010000002.1, on the reverse strand, counting down.
CTGGTTGGACGCCAGGGCCATGTCGCCTGCGCTCGACGAGGTGCCGTCGGCCGCCATCCGCAGGAAGCCCGTGGCGGCCAGCGTCTCCGCCTGGCGGGGCGTGAGGTTGTTCCAGGGCCGGGGCACCAGCTCGTCGCCGGCAAGCTGCTCGATGAGGAACTGGTCGAGCGGTTTGTCGGCGTTGAACGCCCGGATGACGTAGTCGCGGTACTTGTAGGCATAAGGACGGTCGGTATCCTCGTTGCCGTTACCATCGGAGTCCGCATAGCCGGCCGTATCCAGCCAGTGCCGCGCCCACCGCTCGCCATAGCGTGGCGAGTCGAGGAGCAGGTCGATGAGCCGCTCGTACGCGTCGCTCCTTGTATCGGCAAGGAAAGTCTCGAGCGCGCGTTGGGTCGGCGGCAGACCCGTGAGGTCGTACGAGGCGCGGCGGATGAGGGTCCGCCGATCGGCGTCTGGAGCGAGGGAGAATCCGTGCTCACGCAATCGCCGGGACACAAGCGCATCGATCGGCGTGCGCACCCGGTCCTCGCCACGAAAGGACGGCGGCACCGGCCTGCGGATCGGTTGGTAGGCCCAGTGCGAGCGCTCTTCCGGCGAGATGTCGATACCGGGCGGCAACTGCTGCGGCTCGGGTCGGACTGTGGCGGCGCCCTGAGCGATCCAGCGCTCGATCACGGCGATCTTCTCGCGCGAGACCTTCTTCTCGCCCGGGGGCATCTCGGCATCCCGCAGCCGGTCCAGCAGATAGCTTTCTTCCGGCTTGCCCGCCACGATCGCCGGACCGCTGTCCCCGCCGCGCTCGGCAAGGCGTTTCAGTCTCAGGTCGAGCTGACCCTTTGGGGCATCGCCGCCACCGTGGCAGTCGAGGCAGAACTCCTTGAGAATCGGTCGGACGTCGCGCTCGAACGTCAACCGCTCATCCGCCATGACCCTTGGGCCGAGGCTGAGCCCGAGGACGGCCATCATGACGCACAGGTTCGGCACGGCTCTCATGCTGGGTCTCGGCCCCTTGTCGTGGAGTTCAGGCAGGCTTGTCAAATTATTGTTTAAGATTCAGCGCGCCGCAAGAGAGCTTGTTGCGTGAGCCGTCAGTTCTGGCGGCATGGACGCGGGTTGGCGATGCAGTTCCACCCCGGGGGCTCGCAGCGTGATCCGGCCCACGCAACGGTTGAAAGTGCTCAGGGTTGCCAGCAGCAAGGTGAGGGAGAGCGCGCTGAGCAGGCCGATCCATAGCAGCGCCCAGCGCGCGTGCAGACGCCATTCGGCGGGGGAAGCCGTTGCCAGGTCGGAAGTGATCTGGACGACCCCGAAGAGCGGACTTGCCATGGCCATGCCCACGGCTACTGTTTTGTCGCGGAAGAGGAGCAAGACCAGAGGAATCCAGCCCACGGTGATCAGTACCGAGGCAGTCGCCGACAGCATCAAGGCCCGGTCCACGCGCGGGGACCACGTGGCCAGGGCGAGCCCCAGGCTGGTCACGGCCGCGCCGTGGGCCAGCACCATGCCGGCTACCAGCAACACCCCTGGCCAGCGCTCCACGGGCAAAACATGAGCCGCCGCTACAACCGCGGGCGGCAATGCCAGGAGCGGTACGATGCGGTAGCAAGCCAGCCACTTGCTCAGGACCAGAGAGCGAGTCGAGACGGGCGTCGCGAGCAGCACGTCGAGACTGCCGCGGGCGCGCTCCTCGGCCAGCGCGGCTGGCGTGAGCAGGCTGAGCAGGCCGAGACCCACCGCGGCCTGGAAGCCATTGAACGGGCGCACCCAGACCGTGCGCCTCGTTCCCGAGGCGGTGCACTCGGCAACCGCAAGCACCGTGAAGACCAGGGCTCCGACAACGTAGAAGCCCCAGATCAAGCGGAACCAGAACGAGGAAGGCGCCGAGCGGCACTCGCGCCAGAAAACCGGAGAGGCATCGAGACTGACAATCGAGCTGAAGACGGAAACGCGCGAAAACCACGATCGCCTGCGAAGCGGTGAAAGCTCGGCGAGCGTTGCCGCTTGCAGGCGCCAGCAGGCGACCGTGGCGAGTGCCAGAGAGAGGGTGATCGAGCCCGCGAGAAAGCTCCACTCCTCGCCGGGCTTGAAGCTGCCCGGGCTGACGACCGGCTCCAGCGCCAGCCAGTAGGGATTGACCTTCAGGAGCCAGGGCGTCCATCCCGCCGGGAGCAGGCGCCCCGCGGCAGTCGTCCGGATCATGAAGAGGATGCCGTAGCCCATCACCCAGCCGGCAAGGAGAGTATACGTGGCCATGAGACTCTCGTGAAGCCGTCTTGAAACGATCGACACCACCAGGGCCACGGTACAGCCAAGCACGGCCGTTCCCAGAGTGACGAGCTCCAGACGGATGAGGGACTGCGGCGGTACTCCGCCGAGGGACGACGCAACGCAGAGCACCGGAACGACGCAGGACACGGCTCCCAGCAGGTGAAGCAACCGCGCACCCAGGGTTCCGAAGACAATCTGCGCCGGGCTGATACCGCTGACGAGCATGATGCCGACATGACCGCGCGCCATGTCCGTGCAGAAGGCCCCGGCGGTCGCTGCCGGGGCAGCCAGCAGCACCAGGGAAACCTGAACCGCGGCAATGACCTCGAAGTACCACTCGCCGACCCTGGCCGCTTCGCCGACCTGACGAAGATCGAGCTGCCGGACACCGATACCAGTCACAACACCCAGGCCGAGGAAAAGCCCACCCACCAGGAACGACCGAAATGCGTAGAACCTCCATTGCCGCGCAATGCGCTGCGACTCGCTCCAGAACACGGGTCCGGGATCTGCCCATCGCATCGCGGTTTCAACCTCCCGATACGCACCTGGTTGATCTGCCGGAGGGCGGGGACCCGCCCTATAACTTTGTATTGCAAAGTTGTGCGTCCAGGATGACCGGTCTGACGCTGGACGTCAAGCTCAGGGCGTTCACGGCACTGGCCCCGGCGTGGGCGCTGGCGGCGATTCCCGGAGTTCGGCTCACTGCCAGGGAACCCAGGCGTGACCGGCACTGCTCGCCCGGACCCGGGGTCACGAGAAGATCGATGGTAGCGGGCAGTACCGCGCGAGCTTTTCCGGGTCGATGTGGACGCCCAGCCCGGGGCGCTGGGGGATCATGAGTTGTCCCTCGGTGTCGAGCCGGAATGGCTCGGTGGTGATGGAGTCGATGTAAGCGCAAGGCGTCAGGAACTCGACGTAGCGCGCGACGGGGATCGACGCCGAGAACTGAAGGTCAGCCGCCAGTCCGATGGCCGTGTTCCAGCCGTGGGGGACGACCTGGACGTTATGATCGTGGGCGAGCCAGGCAATCCGCCGCGACTCGCTCAGGCCGCCGTTCTTTGTGCAGTCCGGCTGAAGGATGTCCACGGCCCTGCGTTCGATCCAGGGACGGAAGGCCTGCCGGCGCGTGAGCACCTCGCCGCCGGCAATCGGTACCGGCGACACGCGAGTCAGGTCGATATAGCCCTCGAGATCATCGGGCGGGAGCGGTTCCTCGAACCAGACAATGCCGTAATCCGCCAGCATCTTGGCGGTGTTCCGGGCCCAGTTCACGCCGTGCGGCCAGAACTGCTCGCTGCCGCCGGCGTCGACCATGAGCTCGACATGATCACCCACGGCCGCCCTTGCAGTCCGCACCAGCAGCTCGTCGAACGTGCGGTCGCGCCGGCCGAACGGCCGCCAGCCAAGCTTGATTGCCCGGAACCCGCGCTCCACCACGTTCTCCAGCGTCTTCCGCAACTTCTCCGGTTCGTCGAACAGGATCGATCCATACGGCTTGATGGTTTCGCGGTAGTTGCCGCCCAGCAGGCGCGAGACCGGTTGGCCGCAGGCCTTGCCCATGATGTCCCAGAGTGCGATGTCGATGCCGCTGATCGCGTGCTCGACAGCGCCTCCCCTGCCTTGCCAGAAGCTTGCCTGGCGGAGGGTCTCCGAGACCCGTTCCGGCTCCACGGCCGACTGGCCCTCGAGCAGGGGCCAGAGCATTTCGATGGCGCCGAGGACAAGCTTGCCCGAGGTGAAGCAACTGCCCCAGCCGGAGAGGCCCTCGTCGGTCTGGATGCTGAGCAGCGTGTGCAGGTTCTCTTGCGGCTCGTGCCCCTGTGGCCAGCCCCCGTCCACGGTACCGCCGGTCAGCGGGTAAACCTCGATGGCCACGATCTTCATGCCGAGCCTGCCGATCCTTGAGCGACCAGGAACAGGGGTGGGAAGACATCGCGGGGCAGACGCGTTCGCCGGCATGCCCCAACCCAGATTACTGGCCGGGCCGACGCTGGCAAGGGCGCAGTCGCGGGCTCGCGTGTTAAGATGGATTTCTTGCCTACGAGCGTTTGATGCACCCGGGGACACTTGGCATGTTTTCAGATCGCATCCAGGCGGTGATCGACAAGGTCGATCGGTTACGGGAGCAGGTGGAGGATCACTGGCAGATCCCGCGCGACGAGGCCGAGGTGCTCGCGCAGCTCGTCCGTATCGGGCGCTGCCGGTCGATCTGCGAAATCGGCACCAGCTACGGTTTCTCGACCTTGCACCTCACAGCCGCGGCCAGCGCGCAGGGCGGCCACGTCCACACCATCGATGCCGATCCAAAGAAGGTACGGGCCGCTTCGCAGAGCCTGAGCGAAGCGGGGCTGGCCGATGCGGTCACCTTTCACGAAGGCGATGCGCGAGCCGTCCTGACCAACCTTGAGCCCGCCACCCCGTTCGACTTCGTGTTCATCGACGCCACCAAGGAGCAGAGCGATCAGTACCTCGACGGAGTCTGGAACAAGCTCGCGCCGGACTGCATGCTCGTAACAGACAATACCACGACCCATTCCGTCGAGCTGGCGCCCTTCGTGGCGCGGCTCCGGGCGCTGCACGGCTTCTCCAGTTGCGCCGTGAGCGTGGGCAATGGGTTCGAGCTAACCGTGCGCCGAGCGTGAACGCCCGCCGTGGGACCGTCTGGCATGACTGTCGATGGAGACAGAATGACACGCTTACCTGATGACCGATCGTTTCTTGTCTTTCTGGCATGCCTCCTGGGAGTCATCATGACGGCGGCGGCCCGGGGAGAGGAGCCCGCGAAACCCGGCCGTTCGTTCGAGCCATTCGTCTGGAAGTCGGAACCGCCAGCCGATTGCCCGTTCCCGCCGTCGACGGAGATCCAGGGGATCAGGTTCCTCGGCATGCACAGCGATTACCGGTTCGCCGACACCTGGTATCCCACCTGGGCGTCCGACGGCAACCTGTACTCGCCGTGGACCGATGGCGACGTGCACGGCGAGAGCTCCACGTCCGACGGAGTGGTGGAGAAGCAGATCAACGACACGCGCTGGCTGGAGCCGGTCCCGGGCAAGGCGACGACCGGCCAGGCCGTGCTGATCGGAGACGATCCGCTGCACTTGACGGTCCGGAACCTTGGAAAGGTCGCGGCTGATCCATTTCCCTATGCGGGCCGCTATCCCTGCGGCAGCCTGGCGTACGGAGATCTCTGGTTCTACGGGACGTATTGCCTCGCGCCCGCCGGGATGATGAAGTTCGGCGCCACCGTGTACAACTGGCCGTGGCTGGGGCCGCTGGTGGGCTTCCGCGTCTCGGCCGATCACGGCAGGACCTGGACCGAGACGGCGCATACGCCGGAGCATCCGCTCTTTGGCGAGACCGGGATGTGGGGCCATCCCATCAAGATCGGTGCTCCTCACTTCGTGGATTTTGGCAAGGACATGGAACACTCGCCCGACGGCAAGGCCTACCTGCTGGCCCAGGGTGCCGAACCCTCTGATCCGCGGCCGCGGATGGCCAACTTGAGCTGGATTACCGCCGACCAGGTCTACTTGCTGCGCGTCACGCCGCGACTCGACTGCATCAACGAGGCCGCGGCTTACGAGTTCTTTGCGGGGCTCGATGCGTCCGGAACGCCGAGCTGGAGCCGCGAGCTGAAGCAGATGCGGCCCTTGCTGGAGTGGAACAACCACATGGGCTGCGTGACGGCGACATACGTCGCACCACTGAAGACATACCTCATGTTCGTGACCGATGGTGGAAACACCTGCGCCCGGATGGACACATACATCCTGGAATCGCGGCAGCTCACCGGCCCCTGGAGGCTGGTGACCTACATGAAGTCGTTCGGTGAGCAGGGCTACTTTGTCAACCTGCCCTCGAAGTTCATCAGCAAGGACGGCCGTACGGCATGGCTTTGCTACTCGGGGAACTTCGCCCCGAACTGGAATGGTGAGCAGATCAAGGTGAACCCTCCCGGCACGCGCTACGGCCTGAACCTGCAAATGGTTCAGTGGCTTGGCCCCTTCAATCGCTGACGGCCTTCCGAGCGGCAGACCGGCGTGGCCGTGAAACGCGGCTCACCGCGCCCGGCCCCGCGGCCCCGCGCCACGCGGGGGTGTAAGACACGGTTCGTTTTTCTGAGGTCCTACGCCGCTTTCCCAGTTTCCCTGGCTTTATAGTTGCGGAAGGGGCTGCTGGGCCTCTCTTTGAGGTACCGATCCAGGCGTCCGTCCTCCGAGAGGAACGACGCTCGAAGCTGAAGCATCGTCTCGGCACCGGCGTCGCTCCAGAATTTCTCCGACCCCTTGACCCGCCGGTTGAAGATCTTCACGGTCGACTCCACGTGACTGCTCGTCCACGGCAATCCCCCGCGTCGATAAGCAGGGTAGTCCATCCGCTCTCGATTATGCTCCAGGTAGCCGAGTTCTTGGGCGATGATCTTGCGCGGGTCATCGTCGGCCAGCCGTTCGAGCTCGTCTCCGGATAAGGACGCCTGGGCATCTCGCAGGGTACGGAGTTCCTCGATCACCTGGCCCACGCGTCCCTTCCAGCAGGCCTCTGCCCATGCCTGGAACAACTCCCAGCGGCCTTCGGTCTCGACCGCCGCAGCCTTGGCGGCCGCGAACAGGTGACCCAGGGCGTGGAGAAAATCAACGATGGCCAGAAAGGTCGGAAAATGCCGTTGCTGCAATTTCCAGATCCAGGCCGAGCCGTCCCCCAGGAACGCCCGATGAGCCGCTTTCATGAGATTGCGTCGCCACGCCTCCGCGGCCACCATCGGCCCGAATTGCTCGCTGGAGCAGGTGCTCGCCACGTAAGTCCGCACCACCAGTTCGGGCCTTTCCCTCGGCTCGGACCGATCCCCGGGGGACGGCAGAGATGCTTCGTCGATGTTCTCCGCCGGGGCCTCCTGTAGGCCCATCGAGCTCGCCCCGCTGATCCCGCCGACAAGCTTCTCGACGTATCCCCGGTCGCGGTAGCAGGCGGGCAACTCCGGCTCCGGATCGCATTCCGAGACGACATTGGCCATGGTGGCCAGAATCGCGATCTTGTCCTCACGCCAGGACGCATCATGGGCACCGGGCCCTTCCCCCTGGCCGCGAATCTGCAGCCGGCCGCCGTCAACCTCGACCACTGCCAGAGCCGGCCGTGTCTCGACTCGCGGCTCGAGCTTATGGGCTTGAAGTTCGCTCACATGCTGATCTCTCTCGGCCTGCAATTGTTGGCCGACCTCCTGGGCGATGCGGCCGATCTGCCGACTGCCGATGGTCACCTCGGCCAATTCCGCCATCGCCTCGGCCGCCTCCCGGAAGGAGGGCTCCCGGGCACCGCAACGGACGATCTTGCGCAGCACCGAAGGGCTGTAGTCATGTGGCGTGAGGCGCAAGGCCGGACGCTGAGGGAAAAAAATCCCGGCGACATGCCGGGCAGTGGCACTTCGGTTCGGCGTAGGTGACCTTGCCTCCCCAGAATTCAATGGTTCGATCGTTGCGTTGCACCGGACAGAGCCGCTTGCAGTTGGGGCAAGGCTGCTCGGCCCCCAAGAGGGAGGCTTTCTGCTTCAGGAGTTCCTCGATGGTTCCCTGGGCCACGGCACAGGCCGCGGTCATGGCCATTTGTTCCATGTCGTCGGCATCGAGGTCTAGGTCAGGCCCAACTTCTTCGTGGACCCGTCGCGCCACAATTTTCCCCCACCCTTTGGCCATCTGCTCGACTCCGGTGCGATCCATCGATGGTGACTTACGGAAAGGCATAGCAGGTCCCTCCTTGGACTTCCGGTGACGGACAATTTGGGAAACTTGACTTGACATGCTACCACCGGCCTCGGACGGCGCGAACCGCGTCTTACACCCGCCACGCGGGTCTGTGGGGAACTCCGGTTGACCGATCCCTCAGAAAGCGGTAAAAGCCCCGAACCCCGGGGCATCTCCGCACCGGCCGGGCTGCCGGCGCAAGAGCGTTGCCGGCCGATGCCACGCCATCCGAGCAACACCCTCAATGCGGCGACACAGAGAGATTGCAGCCCGCAAAGGAGTCTGCCTGCCGTGAAAAGCACGTGCCTTTCCAGGATCATCGGAATCTCCATCCTTCTCTCCGTGTTCGCCGCCAGCCCGGCGCAGTGCGCAAAAAGACCCCGAGGCGGTTGTCGGTAAGTCGCTTCTTGTCCTGAGCGAGGTTACGCGCAACCCCAAGACCGGGATGCCCCGCGCCGTACTGCGCAAGGCGCAGGGCATCGCCATCGTTCCAGATATGTTCAAGATGAGCTTCATTTTCGGGGCGAGGTTCGGGAAGGGCGTGCTCGTCGTTCGCCAGCCCGATGGCACCTGGAGCAACCCGATCTTCATTCACCTGCTGGGAGGGAGCTTTGGAGCCCAGGCCGGTGCACAGTCGACCGATCTGGTGCTCGTCTTTCAGAGCCAGAAGGGCCTGAACCGGTTCCTCAAGGGAAAAGGGAAGCTGACGCTGGGGGTGGATGCCGGCGTTGCGGCCGGACCAGCCGGCAAGCGGTTCGAGGCCAGTACCGATGCGGCGCTCAAGTCCGAGATCCTCTCCTATTCCAACAGCCACGGCATCTTCGCGGGCGTCTCGGCCGAGGGCGGCACGCTCCAGATCGACCATAAGTCCAACGCGTATTACTACCACCAGCCCGTGCCCCCAGGCGCCATCCTGGCCAGCAACAGCGCTCTGGCCGTTCCTCCTTCCACCCTCTCGCTCCAGAAGCTGCTCTCCGAGAAAACGGCCCTGCCCGAGCGCATCGTCAGCGCGGGGCGGTCCCGGAAGGCTCCGGTGGTGGTGAACGGCGGGCCGATCCTCGATGACGCGGACGGAATCGAGATCGACGGCGCCATCCGCCGGGACACGCTTGCGGACCCCGCCCCATCTTCGTCCCGATCCGCGCCGCGGCGCGAGGTCAGACCGCAGGCAGAACCGGACATCGACGACGAGCTGGACGCGGTGCCAGCGCCTTTGAAAAACAAGAAATCCTCCGGGAACGCCAGGCGCCCGCAACCCAACGACGAGGACCTGCCCCAGGCCATGCCGGAGCCCGCTGCACCAAAGCGTCAGCCCAGCAGTGCCAGACCACCCCGGCAGTCCGAGGACGATGACGTGCCCGACCTCTCTCCTCCGCATTCCAGGTGATCCCCGCCCACGGCTGAGCTTCCAATCACTGATCTCGGAAACGCCGTCCACTTTCCAGAGCACCCGCCGTCGCCTTAACATACCTGGTCAAAACGATCCGTCCGCCCTTTCACAGGGCCCACCGTTTTTATCAGGTTATGTGCATGAAATTGCCAGCGCTCTCGTCTCTCACGTTGCTTGCTTGCCTGCTCCCGTTTCAGCGGTTGAGCGGGGCCGAGCCAGCCGCGACGACCCTCCGATTTGCCGTCACGTTGGCACCGGGCCTGGACACAGGCACGGCGCGGACGGGGCGCCTTCTGGTGGTGCTGGGCCAGACCGGCACGGCCGAGCCAAGGCTTCAGGTCGGGCAGACCGGGTTGGACGCGGCGCCCATCCTGGGCCGTGACGTCAATGGCATGACATCGGGAAAGGAGGCGATCCTCGACGACCGGTCCACGATCTTCCCGATCGAACGGCTCGCTGATCTTCTGCCGCGAACGTACGCCGTGCAGGCGCTCTTGCATACCAATACCGACCTGAACCACCCCAATGCGCCGGGTGACCTTTACAGCCCGGTCAAGTTGGTGAAGCTGGACCCGGTGACAGGCGGTACCGTCGCCCTGGAGCTGTCGCGGAGCGTGCCTGCGGAGACGCTGCCCGCCGATACCGAACTGGTGAAATCGGTGAAGATTCGCTCGAGACTGCTGAGTGAATTCCACGGCCGATCCATCGATCTGCGCGGTGGTGGTCCTGCCGCGCGACTTCGCACGCGAGCCCGATCGGCGCTATCCGCTGCGCGTGCACATCGGCGGATACGGAAGTCGGTTTACCGACTTCGCCCGCAGGATGAATCCGGGATCATCGTTTCACGCGCTCTGGATGGCCGAAGACACGCCGCGGATGATCGTGGTGGGGCTCGACGGAGCCGGGCCGCTCGGTGATCCCTACCAGATTGACTCGGCCAACCATGGCCCCTACGGTGCTGCGCTGACCGAGGAGTTGATCCCGTATATCGAAAGAACTTACCGGGGCATCGGCCGCGGCACGGCACGCGTGCTCGACGGCGGCTCGACGGGCGGGTGGGTCGCGCTCGCGTTGCAGGTGCTCTATCCCGATTTCTGGAACGGCGCATGGTCGTTCTGCCCCGACGGAGTCGATTTCCGTTCGTTCCAGCTTGTTGATATTTACAAGGACCAGAATGCGTACGTCAATCCGCACGGTTTCGAGCGGCCCGCCGCGCGCGATCAGACGGGTGAGGTGCGGTACACGATGCGGCACGAGTGCGCGCTGGAGAACGTGCTGGGCCGGGGAGGATCGTGGACCATGTCCGGCGGCCAGTGGGGCGCCTGGAACGCGGCGTACGGCCCGCGCGGAAGCGATGGCCGGCCCGTGCCGCTCTGGGACCCGCGCACCGGAGTCATCGACCACGCGGCTGCCGAGCACTGGAAGGCCTACGACCTGCGCCGGGTGCTCGAAGAGAACTGGGCCGTGCTTGGCACCAAGCTCCAGGGCAAGATCCATATCTGGGTAGGCGAGGCCGATGATTACTTCCTGAACAATGCCGTGCACCGGCTTGACTCATTCCTGTCTCGCGCCACGCCAGCGTATGAAGGATCGATCACCTACGGCCCAGGCCAGGGCCATTGCTGGATGGGCATCACCGAGCGGGAGATGATGATGCAGATGCTCCGGCGGATGAGATCCAGCGGCGAAGCTCTCTGAACCGGCCGATCTCGTGCGGCGATGCTTCCCGGTTGCACCTGCCCCTCGCGGAGAGCATCATCACACGTAGGCGAAAGAAGACTTCGGCTTGCACGTTCACTCCGCGGAGCTTGCGCATGACTCGCTTGACGGTTCCACCAGGATCGGTCGCCCCGGGGCGTTCCAGACACTCGCGGCAGTACCTCGCGGCCATTCTGTCATTGTCTCTTGGAAGTCTCGCTCCGGACCGGCTCACCATGGCACAACCACCCGCCGCCAACTACGACGAGACCAAGGTCGGCCTTTACACCCTGCCCGACCCCATGACGGGCAGCGACAGCGAGCGCATCGCGACAGCCGAAGCCTGGACCACCCGGCGCAGGCCAGAGCTCCTGCGGCTCTTCGAGACGTACATGTTCGGCAAGGTGCCAGAGCCTCCCCAGCCGATCAAGCCGGTCTGCACGATCACCTCGGAAGATCGCGAGGCACTCGGCGGCAAGGCGATCCGCCGCGAGGTGGCAATCGTTCTCAAGGACGATGCGTCAGCGCCCCGGATCCATCTTCTGCTCTACCTGCCGAAAGACGCTTCCGCGGTCCATCGCGTGCCGGCCTTCATCGGACTGAACTTCGAGGGTAACCAGTCCATCAGCACGGACCCGGGGATCTCGCTGTCGACGGCCTGGTTTCCCGATAATCCGCAGGCGGGAGTTGTCGACCACCGGGCCACCGAGGGATCGCGGGGAGCCGCGGCGTCGCGCTGGCCGGTGGAACGCATCCTGAGCCGCGGCTACGCTCTGGCCACCGCGTACTACGGCGACATCGACCCCGACTTTGACGACGGCTTCAAGAACGGGGTTCACCCCCTGTTCTACAAGCCGGGCCAGACCAGGCCCGAGCCCGACGAGTGGGGCTCGATTGCGGCCTGGGCATGGGGACTGAGCCGGATGCTCGATTGCCTGGAGACCGCCCAGGAAATCGATGCCCGGAGGGTTGCCCTGATGGGCCACTCGCGGCTGGGAAAGACGGCGCTCTGGGCCGGTGCGGCCGATCCCCGGTTCGCGATCGTGATCTCGAACAACTCGGGAGCCGGGGGCGCAGCGCCAGCCGGCGCATCTTCGGAGAGACGGTCGCCCATCTCAACACCAGCTTTCCACACTGGTATTGCGGCAACTTCAAGAAGTTCAGTGAGCGCGAGTTCCTCTTGCCGTTCGATCAGCATGAGCTGATCGCCCTGATTGCGCCCCGGCCCGTGCTGGTCTCCAGCGCGGAGGAGGACCGCTGGGCCGATCCCAAAGGTGAGTTCCTGGCAGCGCGGGCGGCCGACCCGGTCTATCGTCTGCTCGGCACCGACGGCCTGGCCATCACGAAATGGCCAGAGCCCTCGACCGATTCGCTGGTGAAGAGCACGATCGGCTACCGCATCCGGCCCGGCAAGCACGACGTCACCGCCGACGACTGGAACGCTTACATGGACTTCGCGGACCATCACCTTCATCGCGCGAGAGAATAAGCCGGAACGTTCGACAGCACGAGCCAGGGCACGAGCCGAAGACGGAGCGTTGTGGCGTTTGGCATCGAACCGGAAGAGAGTGCTGCGGAGCAGGCTGCCGAGGTGCATCGGCTGCGGGATTTCGAGGCTACAGCGCGGATGCGCCCTGGTTCTGGTGGCCGGAGTGGAATGCCCCCGAGCTCGAGTCTCGGCGGGCGCGGTCCGGTTCGGTCCACTCGAGCGACGCCAGCAGAGCCAGGATGGACTCGGGATCGACGGGCTTCACCAGGTGATGGTCGAAGCCGGCCTCGCGCGAGAGCTGCCGCGCCGCGTCCTCGGCATAGCCCGTGACCGCCACCAGCAGCGGATGGTTCAGATCCGGTTGCTGGCGAATCTGACGGGCGACCTCGTAGCCGTTCATGCCCGGCAAGCCGATATCCATGAGGACGACTTCGTGCCGGTTCTGGCGGAGGGCCGGCAGCACCGAGGGGCCGTCATGGATGACCTGCACGGAGTGTCCCTCGAGAGCCAGGAGCAGCTCCAGGCTCTGAGCCGAGGTGACATTGTCATCGACCACGAGCACCTTGCGGCTGCGTGGGGTCTCGGAGGCGGCAGGCGCTGCTGCTTGAGGCGCAGTCGCCTGGATCGGGAGCTCTTCCATGGGTACGGCTTCGCTTGCTTTCCAGGTCGGCAACCGCACCGTGAATTCGCAGCCCTTTCCCAGCCCCTCGCTGGTGGCATGTACGCGGCCGCCGTGCATCTCGACCAGGCTGCGAACCACGGTCAGTCCCAGCCCGAGCCCACCGCTGGATCGGTCCAGCGAGTGATCGACCTGGGTGAACAGGTCGAACACGATGGAGAGCATCTCAGGTGCAATTCCGATGCCGTTATCACGGACCTGGAAGACGACGTTTTCGCCCTGCCTGGCGACGGACAGATGGATGTGCCCGTGATCCTCGGTGTACTTGGCCGCATTGTTCAATAGATTGGAGAGCACCTGCGCCATGCGCAAGGCGTCGACATGCACCAGGATGGGTTCCGGTGGGAGCTTGATCGAGAAGCGATGCCGGTGGGAGTCGATCAGCGGCCGGCTGGTCTCCACGGCGTAGGCCACGATCGTGGCGACCGCGATCACTTCCCTCTGGAGGCGGACCTTGCCCCGGGTCACGCGCGAGATATCCAGCAGATCGTCCACCAGCTGCGCCATCTGGCGCGTCTGTTGATCGATCAGATCGCGGGCCCAGCAGAGGGCATGGTCTTCGCTGCCGCGCTGTCTCATGATCTTGACGGCGTTGCGGATGGGAGCCAGCGGGTTTCGCAGTTCATGCCCGAGCATGGCCAGGAACTCGTTCTTCCGGACGTCGGCTTCCGCCAGCTCACGCGCGTGCCTGCGCAGCTGATCTTCCAGCCTCTTTCGTTCCGAGAGGTCCAGGCAGAATGCAACCACAGGGGCGCCGGCTTCCGCCGGGCGGTGGGCGTCCAGCAGGGCCACGCCCAGGAGTACCGGCAGCGGCTGGCCGTCCGCCCGCCGGCATTCCAGCTCGAAGGGAGTGCAGCTCCCCCGGCGCTTCAGCCCGGCGCGGCAGCGCTGCAAGAGCCGCACCGAGCTTGCGGGGATGAGCGCATCCCAGGGAAGCTGGCCGGCGTTCATTTGCTCGCGCGTGTAGCCGACCATCTCCAGGAACGCATCATTCGCATCCGTGATGTTGCCCTTGATGTCGCCAAAGACCACGCCAAAGATGTTCGACTCCACCAGGCGGCGAAAGCGCGCCTCGCTGGCGCGGAGCTCGCGCTCGGCGCGATGCCGCTCGGTCAGGTCGGTGGCGACGCCAAGAAAGCCGTTGATGCTTCCATCGGGGTCGAACACCGCGGTCACTGCCAGGAGCACCCTCAGCCGCCTTCCATCCTTGCGAATGTAGGTCCACTCGCCGACGTCGTGGCCGCCTCTCCGCGCCCGTTCGGCGAAGGTGTCAAAGCCCGAGACCACGGTGCCGAACTCGGCCGAGAGCCGCGCCGCGTGCGCCGCTACCTCATCCTCGTCATGGATTCGTAGTGGCATTGCCGAGCCGACCATCTCGGCCCCGGAATACCCCAGCATCCGCTCGGCGCCACGGTTGAAGACCGTGATCAACCCCTGGGGATCCGTTGCGATGATCGAGACTTCCGTGGATGCGTCAAGCAGAGCGTTGAGCCGTGCGTTGACCTTCATCAGCTCGTCCTCAGCCCGTCGTCGCTCGATGAACAGGCCGATCTGCCGCCCCAGCGTGATCGAAGCCTGCAAGAGCAGGTCGTCGCGTTCCAGGGGCTCTCGCGAGAAGAAGCACATCACCCCCAGGATCGGCCCGGCCTCGCTGACGGCGATCGGAAAGCCAAGTGCCCCACGAAGTCCGGCCCGGGCGGCGAGCTTTTCCTGGTTCTCAGCGCCACGGCCCGGCTCGTGCCTCACGTCGCCGACCCAGACTGATGAGCCAGTGCCAAGGACACGCCCGGGCAGTCCGTCATGCGGTGAACGCGCGCGCGGCAACGCCGTGCCGATGGAGTCCCGGTCCACCTGCCGCGACGTCCAGGGCGTGGCCGCGGTGCGCAACAGCCCGGTCTGGCGGTCAACCATCCAGCACTCCCCGAGGTCGAAATCCAGCGACTGACCGATCGCGGCGAGGAGGCGGGGAAGTGCCTCCTCCAGCCGGCCGCACTCGGCCAGAATCCTCACGGTCTCGTGCTGCACTTGCATGGGGCGCTCGGCGCGCTTCCGTTCCGTGATATCGCTTTCCACGGCAATGAAACTTTGCAGCCGTCCCGCCTCATCAAGAATGGGTTGAACCTCGATGGTGGCCCAGTACTTCCGTCCGCACCGCGCGTGGCCGACGAGCTCACCCTGGAACCCCTGCCCTGCGCATGCGTTCGTTCAAGGCCGCCGGCAGCCCTGGATCGCTGTCGGTACCCTCGACGAACTCACCCGGGTGATGGCCCTGAGCATCGGCGAGGGTGTATCCCGTCAGCCGCGTGAAACCCTCGTTCACCCATTCAATTCTTGCTTGCGCATCGGTGACCATCACGGCGCTCTTGATCCGGCTGGCCGCCAGCGCGAGCCTGCGAGCGATCACTTCGTTCTTGCACAGCGCTTCCTCGGCGCGCTGCCGGTCCGCGATCTCCCTCTCAAAATGCCTCGGGTCGCAGGGCGGACCTGCTCTGCGCACCATGAGTGCCAGCGCGGTCACGGACGAGCAGGCCGCGACGGCCATCGCCAGGGAGACCGCTGCGATCGGGGGACGGCCGGTACCGGCCTCGATACCGTAGAGCAGCGACGAGACGCCGCAAATCATGAGGAAGGCCGCGAGCGTCGAGATGATCGACTGATACGGGACGTCTCGGCGACTCCAGGGGCGCACATAACGACAGAGCAGAAACAGCGAGATCGCCAGGCATGAGCTGCCAACCAGCAGATGGGAGAACAGGTCAAGATTCGCGGAGCCGTCGAGCAAGGCCCTCAGCGGCTGCAAAAAGGTCCGGGCGGAGGCTTTGGTCCATGCCAATCGAGTGCTCAAGTCAGTAACCTTCCATGCTGCTTATTCGAGATTCGTTGCGAGTCTGGCTCGCAATCGCGCCTATCAAGCACTCACTGATGTGGCACTCGGGGCATCGTCGCTTAAGAATCCTATACAGTTCGGCAGCGACGATCACAAGCCGGTTTCGCCCCGGGCGGCGCGCATTAGGACTCCAGTGCACGGGCGGTTTTTATCAGGCCGCGAGAATTCATGCGCTTCCGCTGGCCCCCAGAACACAAAATCCTCGAAGATCTCGCATATTTCGCGAGCGAGTCGCATTCCATGGCCCCTGCATCTTGCCGCAGGTGCCTCCCTTTCTTTTTGCACTGCCTGCAAGCGCGGTCTCGAAGTCCCGAAGTTCACCGGATCCGTTTTCCCGTTGACGGACCCCCGGGATCGCCCTACACTCCACCCTCCAAATGTCTGACTCTCCCCAAGACGTCGCGGAAAGGATTCCGCCTCATGGATGCACAGAGCCGACGGTGGGCGACGGTGGGCGTGTCGGCCCTGGCCCTGGTTGTCGTGAGCGTGCTCTCCAGCCTGTCCGGCTGCAATCCGCACAAGAACCAGCTCCGTCCCGAGAACATCCTGGCACAGATCAGCGGCCGCCGGGGGCAGCTCATCGAGCCCCGAAAATGCATGCTCCGGGTCGCCATCCTGGATCGTTCATTTCATGATCCGTCGATCAACGAAGTGGCCTGGAGGGCCGCCGACGAGCAGTCGATCACGCCCGAAGCCCGGCGCGCCTTGCAGGTGAACGGGCTGCGTGTCGGCCGGATCACCGGCGAGTTGCCGCCCGAGCTCGAGGCCGTCCTTGCGCGCCGCCACCGCACAAGGTCGAGCCCGCTTCCTTTCTGCTCGACGATGGCGAACACACGCTCATCAGCATCAGCGACATGGCCGACCAGGTGACCATGCTTCTGAACCGCGAGAATCATCCTTACGGCAGGGACTACCAGGCCGCCAGCGGGTACTTCCGGGTGATCGCCACGCACGACGGTACCAGCAGCGTCGCACTGCGGTTCACACCCGAGATCCACCACGGGCCGGTCCAGCGCTCGTTCCAGCCCACGGCCAGCCCCTCCCCCTACACTCCGCGCGAGCTCAGGATCAATGACGGACAGCAAGAAGAATCGCTTCCCGACCTGTCGGCCACGGTGACCCTCGAGCCTGGCCAGGTCGCCGTGATCGGCTGTCGCCCTGAGCAGGAGCGCAGCCTGGGGGCTTTCCTGTTCACGCAGGCGAATTCTCATGGCGACCAGCGGAGGCAGAAGCTGATCCTGGTCTGGGCCGACCGCAACCAGCTGGGCCTGCCCGGAGAGAGCGTCGCGCACGGTGATCGGCCGGCTCCCGGTCTCGCCCTGAAGATCGGTGCGCCCGCGGCCGCCGGGTCCGCGCGGGCGCCGACGAGCCCGCGCGAAGTTTGGCCGGCAAAAGTCCCAGATCCCACAACTGGACGCTGAACGCGGCCAGGACCTTATCGAAGTACGCGCGGCCAGGGAGCGGTACATGCGTCAGGGTAACGGACGGTTTCTCCACGGAGCATCTCCCGGGCCGCTCCAGGCCGGTAAACGATGGGTCAGCCATGCGCCCCATGCGGCGATTCCCGGGCCGGTTCGGTTATCATGGATGCCTCGTGGCAGGCAAGAACAACGCGGAGTATCCGGACCCGTGGCGGACTTGATCGCTGACCCGGACGACATGGTGCATCTGGACGGCTCGCGCGGCGAGGGAGGCGGGCAGATCCTGCGTACGTCGCTTTCACTCTCGCTGCTCACCGGCCGGCCGTTCCGGATGCGTCGAATTCGTGCCAATCGCGATCAGCCGGGCCTCAGGCCCCAGCACCTGAAGGCCGTCGAGGCCGCAGCGGCGCTGGGGCGGGCGAGTGTTTCCGGGGCCCACGTCGGCTCCCATGAACTGACTTTCCGGCCGCAAGAGTACGCGCCGGGAGACCTGACGATTGATATCGGCACGGCGGGCTCCACAGGCCTGGTGCTTCAGACGCTGCAACTTCCTCTGGCCATGCGCGCCGCTGCGCCGGTGCGCGTCGTTCTGACGGGAGGTACCTTCAACCCCAGGGCGCCAGCGTACCCGTTCCTGGAACATTCCTGGCGAGGACATCTCGCCGCCCTGGGCATGCCGATCGCGCTGGGCATGCCGGCCGCTGGTTTCTATCCCAGGGGAGGCGGCCGGCTCGAGGCATGGATCGAGCCGGCGGTGCCCAGAGCCTGGGTCCAGACCCAGCGCGGACGGCTTCAGCGCATTCGAGGGCAGGCCGGGGTCGCCAACCTCGGCGACCACATTGCCGAGCGGCTCCGAGCCAGGGCGGTGGAGCGTCTCAGAGCCTGCGAACCGACAGCAAGTATCGATGTTGAAATCGAGATCGACATCGTTCGCTGGCCTGGCCCCGGCCCGGGCGCCGCGCTGGCCCTGATCGCCGAGCACGAGGGGAACGTCCCGGCGACGTTTCTTGGTTCAGGCCGGCGCGGCAAGCCCTCCGAACAGGTGGCCGACGAGGTTGTCGATGAGCTGCTGGCCTTCGAGGCTGTCGCGCAAGGTGCCGTCGATCCCCACTCCGCGGACCAGATCCTGCTCCCCCTGGCACTCGCCGAGGGCCGCTCTCTCTATACCGTCAGCGAGATCACCGAACACCTGCGTACCAACGCGCGGACGATCCAAGCGTTCCTCGATCGACCGATCGTCATCGAGGACCCCGGCGCCGTGAATGAGCCGGGTCGGATCATCGTCGGTTAGGCCAGTGGCGCGTCCGGAGCCGTGCTGCGATTCGCGAACCTTCGTTCAGGTGAAAAAGGCATCCGGCTGGAGCGTCACGCGGTAAATCAACACCGGTGCGCGCTTGCGGGTGATCGCGCTGGCCACTTCGCTACGGAGGTGGCCTGCCGCGTGTGCCAGTCGCTCCTGCACGCGGTTCGGGTCCAGGCTCTCTTCCGGCGGCGTCTCAGGGGCCACCGTGACCAGGAGCCGCGATGCGTCCGGCGCGGGCTGCACCACAACCACGCGCAGGGCCTGAAGGACGGCGTCGCCGCAATCGGCAAGCACTTCCTGCAACGTCACGGCCACCTGGTGGCAAAGCTGGAGTGCCTTGCGATCCGTCCCGCCGTGGCACTCCGCCTGGCGCTGCCTCGCTCCGGCCGGGAGCCGCGATCGGGAGTGCCTGGCGCAACCCTCCTCAGAGCCGGGGTGGGCATGTGGGCCGCTCTCGGTTCGTCCAAAGAATGTGTGCCTCATGATGAACCCTCTCGACGTAACGTTGGGGCAGGACATGGCGCTCACGTGGCGCGGGATCCGGCACGCACCGGCGACCTGGCCGGCGTCCGGGCTCTGGAGCACAGCCAGACGGCGTGAAGCGCACAACCTGGATGACGGTGACGCGCGTAGGCCCTGGCGCGATGCTAGCTCTTCATGAATCCGGAACTGGGGCCAGGGGGCGATGACTGAACCAGGCTGGACGTCATCGGCATGATCAGCCTCCTTCCAGATCGGGAAACCGAGATGTGATCATCACTTTTCGGGGCACGACGTCCGTGGAGTCGTGCCAAATCAATCATAGTCGCGCCTTGACACAGGATCAACCGGGGTTCCGGGCTGATCAAAGATAACCAAGGTCCGACAGACGCTGCTGGACGGCGGCATCCTCCTGCTCGTTATAACCCGAACCGTTGGCCATGGGAGACAGGCAGGGAACCTCGGCCTCATGCTTGCCGTTGCCCACCACGCCGCAGGGCGATTGCTGGTGCGGCACGGAGCCGCTGCCGTTCCCGCCCGCCGCGAGCGCTGGATCGAACTCGAGCAGTTCACCAAGGACCCGGCCGTCCACGTCGTCGGGAACGGGAACACCGAGCAGGTGCAGGACCGTCGGTGTGATGTCGAGAAGTGTGGCTCCGCGCGGTGCCGCGCCCTGGCGGAAGGGAGCACCGGAGCCGATCAGCACGCCCTCCATGCGATGATCACCGGTTGGTCCGAACGCCCTGGAGATGACCTTGTGCGTGGTGAAGTCGTGCAGCCCGATAGTCCGGTACCGCCAGTCATTGAGCACCACGGTGAGGTCCGGGGCGAGATGGGCATGAGGCCCGTGGTACAGCTCCTCGCCATCATAGACTTGCTGCACGAGCGGCTGGCCGGTATCGGGGTGAGCGATTTCCAGCAACCCGGCCTTCAGGTCCCTGCGCAGCGCCCTGGCATCGGCAGCGTCCACAGAACCCAGCGCTTGCCGACCCTTCAGGTTCATGAAGATCTGGCCGAAGTTGCCCTGCGCGTAGGCGCGTGTCCGGGACCAGTCGATGTGCCGCCGTGAAAGGAAAACAGACTCGCTGAGGCGCTCCAGCATGCCGGACTGCTTGCCCCGAAACCGGCTCACCCGATGGCTGGCCAGGCCCAGGCGGCTCATCACGTTGTAGGTCCATTCCGGCGTCAAACCCCGGCGGTAACACCAGTGTTTTTGCTTGACGTAGAAGGTGTCTTCCAGGGCGATAAACTTATGTTCCAGTAGCCACACGTTGAAGTTGACATACCATTCGATGGGACCGAAACCGTGGTCGCTCATCAGGAGCAGCGCAGCGTCCGGAGGAAGCCGGTCGGCGATGGAGCCCACGCCCCGGTCCAGCGTCTTCCAGAACTCGATCAACCTGGGACGCAGTGCGGCGAGTTCCTTTTCGCGTCCCAGGGCCGCGCGGTGGGTCAGATCCCAGACATGCCAGAGCTCGTGGCCCAGGCGATCGGTGGCCATGAGATCGAAGACGAAAAGGTCCCACTCGCAGCGTTCCATGAGGAACAGGACCGTCTTCAGATGCTGGTCGAGGAAGGCGGTCAGGTCGTCAATCACTCCGGCCTCGTTGCCGCCGTCATGGGTGGACGTGGACCAGGCGCGATACGGACCAACCGCGCGCTCGAGCTCCTGCGAAGATGGCCGGGTCGGAAGAGAAATCGGCCGCCTTTTCGGGGCTCAAGAAATCACCCAGGAAAAACCCGGGAAAGTCGCGTGCCGGACGTGGCGGGTAACTCATGGGGACGCCACCCGCCACGGTCTTCTTGCCGTGCCTGCCGGCGATCTCCCAGAGCAGCTCGGACTGGATCGAGCGTGACGAATTGACACGGGGCCGGAGCGGGTCGTGACCGTATTCCAGAAACTCGAAGACGCCGTGCTTGCCGGAGTTCTTGCCGGTCATGACACCGGTCCATGCGACCGGGCTCAGTGGAGGAAAGACCGAATCCAGCGTACCCGAGGCGCCCGCTTCCCGGAGGCGTGCCAGGTTGGGCAGATGGCCTGCCGACATCAGCGGCTCCAGAATATCCCAGGTCGCTCCGTCCAGACCGAGCACGAGCACCTTCATTGAACCATGGTCCTTTCCCCGCCTTCCTGGCAGCGTCATTCCGAGGCGAAGACCGTCGGCCAGTCCTGCGAACCTCTATATCTTATCCTACAGAGCAGCTTTCGTCGGAGCATCAAGCTCGCGTAGCCTCACCCGATCTCCTGGCCCTCGTAGCTTCATGCGGCCATGCACAGCCCCGTATGATGGCCTGCTTCACCAATCGCATCCAAACGCCATGCCAGAATAACTGCCGCCGATCCGCCGCTCAGTCTAGCCTCTATCCAGTGAGCCCGCAGCGCGAGGTTTCCCCTCCCGATGGCGACAATCCAATGAATGGTGCATGCATTGTTTGGATCCGAGAACCGCGTCGGAATGGTTTGCTCAGTATTCGCTCAGGAGACTCACTTCCATGCTGAAGAAATGAGCAATCACTATTTTGGTCTGACGCCGTCCATTTGGCCTGGTGCTTCTCGCCCTCGATCTAACCATCTCCGCTATAGTGGTTTGAGGATTCGGACTCGAGATTCTCCGTAGCGGGGGCTTGCCTGGCACGGCTTGTGCTTTTTCACCTTTCCAGAACATCAAGGCCACCCGAAACCCTTGATGAGGGATTGGAATTTGGCGGTTCCGGTCCCGACTTACGAATCACGAGCAAGCGTCGTTCTCCCTGGCTGTGCCCGGCCCCCTCGTGGGGGGCCGGGCTTTTTTTGGCTTATCGGCCATCAGCTCATCCTGCAACTGCCGGGCCCGTCCCGGCAGCCGGGCGTATCTCGATGACTGCCATGAGAAGCGCTCTCCGCCGATTACGACCCAGGGTTCACAGCCGGTGCCGACGCCGACGCCGTTTCATGAACCTGATCACGCAGTGACGACGGTGAAACGGGTCAAGAACAGCTTCATGCCGGCGGGGCGGATTGAGCCCGGCGAAGGCATCCCGCTCATCGACCAGCTTCCAGGATGCAGCCCGATTCCGGGTGCTGCCGTTGATCAGGCCGCCGATCACGCTGCGCAGACATGGTTCGTCGAAGCGGTATTGCCACGTCCGCCGGCTCGGGACGACGATGATCGCTTTGGGGATCATTTATGCGCAGCCTCCGAAGCCGGCTGATCCGGTTGATCCTTGACGTGCGAAGGCGTTTCTTCCGGTGGGACGCCACGGTCGAGGACTTCCGCGCGTACATCGCGTCTCAGGAACCTTACTTCAAGCCGCCCCGTGAGGCGGATATCCGGCCGGTGAGCGCGGGGGGGGTGCCTTGCGAGTGGATCCGCATGCCGAGCACTGCGCAACGCTCGGTCATTCTCTATTTGCACGGCGGGGCGTGGACCATGGGCTGGACCAACCTCCACCGGCGGATGGTCTGCCTGCTTTGCAAGGCCGCTGGCAGTCGCGCCCTGGCGGTCGACTACCGACTGGCCCCGGAACACCCCTTTCCTGCTGCGCTCGATGATTGTCTGGCCGCCTACCGATGGCTGCTCCGGGATGGGACCTCCCCGCGGGACATCGTGATCGCAGGCGATTCGGCGGGCGGCAGCCTCACGCTCACCACCCTGATCTCGCTGCGCGACGCGGGTGAGCCACTCCCTGCGGCCGCCGTCTGCCTCTCGCCCGCGACCGATCTCGAGGGTACCGGAGAGACGTTCTGGACCGTCAAGGACCCCGTATTGACTCCCGAGTTCGTGCTGCGGATGCGTGCGCTGTACATCGGGAATCACGACGTCCGGTCGCCGCTCATCTCCCCGCTACACGGAGACCTCCGCGGGCTGCCCCCGCTCTTGATTCACGCTGGCGGCGACGAGCTGCTGCGGAGCGATGCCGAGCGTCTGGCTCAGAAGGCCCGGAGCGCCGGTGTGGACGTCGAGCTGGTCACCTGGCCCGGGATGTGGCACGCATGGCACCTGCTGGCGCCGATGTTTCCCGAAGCCACACGGGCTGTCGAAGCCGTCGGTACGTTCATCCAGCGCCGGCTGACATCCGTCGAAGCAAGCCACATCGCCTGAGTCGCTCTGCCGTACGGATGCAGGACCGAAAAAATGACCTGGAACAGATCGGTCCCAGTTCGAACGACTGGTACCGACTTCCGACCGTCATCACAAGCTCTTGCCAGTGCTCCATCCGGCTTGCTCCCCAACCGAGACGAGAGGTTGGGATGGCGGATGCACGCATGGCGCACTCAGAACTTCAGCCAGGGGATACCGAGAAAAGCATGGCTGGTGCTCGGGGCCTTATGGGCGGTCGGCCAGGCCTGGTGGGTCTGGCCGGACGGATGATTGACGAGCGACGTGAAGTAATTCTTCACCGAGTTGTAATAGCTGCTCACGTGGGCACCAACCTGGTGGAAGTCGGACCTGATGGACGGCGGTATGTTGGCGGTGTAGATGCTCGGCACCACACGGTCTTCCATGACCTCGAGCCGCGGTGCGAGTTTGCGTTGCTTTCGCATGAAACAGAAGCTCCTTCACCGTGTTCCGGATAGGGGAGTGCGAGATCAGAGTGCCCGCGAGCGCGCTTTGGCAGACGTTGCCTGTCATGAGCCCTCCACCTTTATCGGTTCCGGTTGTGACGGATCTGAGGGATTCTGCGGCTCTCCGGTAAATCCGGCCAATCAGGTCTACGGGGAGGCAATGGCCACGGAAGCAAGCTCCACCTCCACGCGCTGGCCGAGCTTGAGGGGGGTTGATTCGTCGAAAGCGATCTTCAACGGCAGCACGCGGGAATCGATCGGCCGGCCCGGGTCCTCCGGCGCAGTCGGCGACCGACGACGGTGTCGGGAATCTCCTCGACCAGCCCACGCCAGCAAGCGCCAGGAAATCCTTCGGCGGTGATCGACACAGGGGCGCCGAGCCCGACCCGTCCGGTATCGTACTCGTCGACCTCGGCCTCGATCCGGACCCGCGAGAGGTCGGCGATGGTGACGATCGCGGCATTGAGTTCGACTGTTTCGCCCGGATGAACATGGCGGGCAGTGATCACGCCGTCGATCGGTGCGGTGATTCGCGTCTTGGCAATCAGGGCCTCGAACCGGTCGCGGCTGGCCGTCGCCGCAGCCCGCCGCGCTGCGCGATATCCAGCCCGCGGCGCTGGGTGTCCAGATTCTCGGGCGTTCCCGCGCGACGGGCGATGAGCGCTTCCTCGCGTTTCACCTCGCGCTCGAAATAACGGACGTCGGCCTCGGCTTCGGCAATCTGCGCCGCGGCCTCGTCGCGCGAGGCACGCAGGTCCGACGCGTTCAGCTCGGCGATCACGTCGCCCCTGTGGACGGCCGACTTTTCTTGCACGTTGAGGGTGATGATGCGGCCGGAGGCCTCGGTGCCGACGACGACCTCGGCACCCGGATAGGCCACCACTCGCCCCTCGGCGATCACGCGGGGAAGGCCCGATGTATTCGGCGCCGGCGCCGCGGAGTGGCCGGTTCGAGAGGCCACTACGCACGGCGCCGGCACCCAGTCTCCCAGCCTCGCCTGCACCGCCGGCGATTGCACCACGGCTCCGGCCATGAGCAGCGCGCCCAGTGCAGGGAGCCAGAGCTTCTGCAAGTTGGAAAGAAACATGAGCCACTCTCCCGGATCGGGTTGGTCGATGAGTAAGACGTCACGCGTACCGGATCTCAGTTCAGGATCACTCCATCGCGGATTTGCGCCACGCGGTCGGCCACGGCGCGGACCTTCGGGTCATGGGTCACGATCAGGAGTGCCCGATTCTCCTCGGTGGCAAGCCGGCGGAAGAGGTCGAGGACCTGGGTGCCCACCTGGGTGTCGAGGTTCGCGGTCGGCTCGTCGGCCAGGAGGATGGGGGCGGATCCGGCCAGGGCCCGCGCGATCGCGACGCGCTGCTTCTGGCCTCCGGAGAGGTCGCGGGGTAAGTAGCTGGATCGCTCGGAGAGACCGACCGCGTCGAGCAAGCGGCTGGCTTCACGCCGCGCGGGCGTTCCCTTGACGCCTTTGAGATTGAGGGCGTACTCGACGTTCTCGAGGGCGGTCAGTGCCGGGAACAGGTTGAACTGCTGGAAGACGAAGCCGATCGAGCCGCGGCGGAACTCGGGAAGCCTGTCGGGCCGGGTCGGATCCACCGGGCGTCCCTCGATCACCACTCGTCCCGACGTCGGCGTGAGCATGCACCCGACGATGGTCAGGAAGGTGGTCTTGCCGGACCCGGAAGGACCCTCCAGGGCCACGATCTCGCCGCGATCGAGCTGGAGCGAGGCACCGTTCAACACCGCGACCGACTCGGTCCCCTCACGATAGACCTTGGTCAAGTCGAACGCTTCCAGCACGCTCATGGGAATGAACCTCCCCTTCAAGATCCAGGCGCACCGTCTCCGGAGTGGTCGGCCGAAGACAGCAGAGCCCACCCGGCGGCATGCGACGTCTGTGCAGTTCAGTCCACGTCTGCTCAGGCACCACGGAAGACGAGTGCGGGGTCGATGCCGGCCACCTGGCGGAACGAGAGGACCGAGGCGCTCACGCACAGCACCAGGGTCCCGCAGAACACGTAAGCGGCAAACGCCGGCGTGAGGACCAGCCGCAGGTCGATGGCTGCCATGGCCGGCCGGAGCGCAAGGGTCATCAGAGCGCCCATTCCGAAGCCGACGACGGCCGCGATTGCCGCCTGCTTGCCAATGATCGCGAAAATGTGGCCATTCCCTCCGCCGATGGCCTTGACGGTGGCAAATTCGCGGATGTGCTCCATGGTGGAGGTGTACAGCGTCTGGGCAACGACCACCACCCCGACCAGGCAGCCGAGAAAAACGGTCATCATCATGTTCAGCCCGAGCCCCGTGCTGCTGGTCCAGTAGTCCCGCGATCGGGCGGCCCATTCGGCTCGGTTGTGCACGTCATTGTACGGCAGCCGGCGGCGGATCTCGGTGCGCACGGCTTCTAGGTTCGCGCCCGGCGCCAGCTTCACCAGGATGTAGGTCGTGCGGTTGTGCAGTTCCTGCCGCATCATCGACTGGGCGAGCCGGTAATCGACGAATGCGATCGGGTTGGTGGTGAACGAACGCGCCTCGTGCGTGGTGCCGATGATCTTCAGTCTCTGGCCGAAGAACTCGCGATAGTCGCCAACCGCGAAGGCGCCGAAACGCTTGATCGCGGAGTCATCCAGGATGACGTATTTCCCACGCCTCAGGTCCCGCGGGCTGCCCGACTGGATCGACCAGGGGAGGCCCCAGCGATCGAAGTTCTCCAGGGCGTAGAGTACGGCGTTCTCGTTGGCCCCACTGGGCAGGGCGACGCGGCCGAACCAGACGATCAGGTTCTCGGCATGCGCCACGCCGGAGATCGACCGCACGCGCTGGACAAAAGTTTCCGGGAACGTGTTCGAGAAATCGACATTCGGCGTGTTCCGGGCCGTGACCCAGAGATCGGCGTCGATCCGTTCGATCGTCACCGAGGCGTTCGCCAGCAAGCCCTCGAACAAGCCGACCTGGACGAACACCAGTGTGACGGCGAACGCCACGCCGGAAACCGTGATCAGGAATCGCAGCTTGTCGTGCAGCAGGATCTTCCGCGCCAGGTCGACCATGAGATCACCGTACCTCGTCGGCCTTCAGTAGGCCCCTGAGCGACACGTCGAGGACCGCCTCGGCTGCTTCGTCAAAGGGGTGCCAGTTGAACCAGTGGTCGTCTTCCTTCACCAGGTGAAGCGCCACCAGACCATGTGCGCTGCTCCAGACGATCTGGGCGACCAGGTCGGCGTCGTGATACTCGTCTCGGAACCGGCCGGCGGCCAGTGCCTCGGCCACGACGGACCGCAGATAGGCATAGGCATCCTGATCGGCGTTGCCGCGCTCAATATCGCTCTGCGCGGGGTCGACCGGGGGTCTCCGCGTCATGAACATCATCCGGTAATGGCTCGGATACTGCCGCGCGAAGGCGAAGTAAGCGCGGCCCAGTGCACGCAGCCGCTCCACCGGGTCGGCGATCGCTCCGCTCGTCCGCGCCAGGACCTCGTTGAACCGCTCGAAATCGAGGTCGCAGAGGCTGAGCAAGAGCGAATCCTTGTCCTTGAAGTAATCGTAGAGTGTGGTCGCGGTGTAACCGATCTTGCGGGCGATCGTGCGCATCGAGGTCGCCTCGAATCCCTTCTCGACGAAGACCTCACGCGCCGCGTCGAGAATCTTCTCCCGCATCATCTCCCGCTCCTGTTTACGACGCTCTGTCGGACCCATGTCCAAACCTTTGGCTAACGCTGTTATCTTAGTTAACACTGTTAACCAGTCAAGTGGCGCGACACAAGAATTCGCACCGTCGACCGGCGAGATGCAGGAATGATACGGGCGAACACGACCGTGAACGATGGATGGCCGTCAGAGACGGGGCTTCCGTGGGCGATGAGGCTCGCCTAGCGCACGGCCCTGCCCGGAGTGAGGGCGCTGGTGATGCGATCATTCCAGGGCGGTGCGGCAGGGGGTGTGAGGGCGTAGCGGACGGGGGTTTGCCCGGGTGGACGGGTGATGCGAGCCGCGGGTGATTGACCGCTCTTCCGCGCCTGGCTCGTCAGGGCGATCTCGTTGTAGTGGAGCGTGAGAATCCGCCGCATCTCCTGGATGGCTTCCTCGTTTTCTTCTGCCGAGTGGTTGCTGGAGACGACCAGCTCGGAAAGAGCGCCATCGACGTGGGCGCTCGTGTACGGCACCACGCCGTCGCCGCCGGCGGGAAGCGGCTCCTTGCCGTCGTAGCCGATGATCGAGTGATACGGCACGGACTCGCTCATCGAGAGCTGGTTGATGGCCTGGAGGATGGGGTTGCCCATCCCCAGTTGCGCCACGCTGGTGGCGTAGCGGGTACCGCGAAAGGCTTCGGACACATTCACCTGGCCGTTGTACTTGGCCAGGGCCTGGCGAATCTGGACGATATCACTGGGGACCTGGATCATGCTCGATGCGACCCGTCCCACGAAGTTGTCTCCCAGGGGGCTGCCGCGATGCGGGGTCGACACGAAGACCACCCGGCTGACCGTGGGCACTGGCTCGAAGACCAGGGCCTGCACCATCAGGTCCTTGAGCGGCGGGTCCATGACAATCTGTTCGGGAGGAACCTTGGAGGCCGTGTTCCAGAGGGTCTGGCCGCTGTTGGTGATGGCCAGGCGCGACAGCAGTCCGCCCATGCTGTGGCCGATCAGGACCATCTGGTCGAACGCCGGGTCCGCGTGCTCGGGGTCGAGCTGGGTCCGCAGCTCGGAGAGCGACTTGCGAAACCGCGCCGCGGAGGCCAGGATCGGGTTCCCCGTGGAGTAGAAGAACATCCAGAACTGATAGCGTTTGCGCAGCTCCGGATCGCCGCGCAGGTCGTTCATGGCGTTGTCCCAGGCTTCCGGGCTGGACATCAGGCCGTGCACGAAGACCACGGGAATCTTGCCCGGCATATACGGATCAAGCATATAAATGCCGGTCCGGCCGTCGTACTGCGAAGGGAAGAGGACGCCGAGGGCTCCCAGCAGGTTCAGGTTGGCGACATGAAACTGGCGTCCAAGTGGGACCGTCATGTCATAGGCCAGTGGAACGGCCGGGCGCGGGCGTCGGGCTGCCATTGCATGGCGGGGTGGCGGACCGGGTCGTGCAGGTCCAGAACCGCCTGCGGCTCGTCCGGGCCGACTCCCGTCCGGAGCGTGGCCGCGGCAGCACGGTAGAGGGTCCTGGGGAAGTGGGCCTCGCACGGCTCGACGAGCGCTCCGCTCGTCTCGGTGGCGGGCTCGCCCCACCGTCCGGAACGGGTCAGGCAAACCACGACCGGCGCCCCGGCACCCCCCCTGCCCGCCCGGTGGCGGAAGCCCTTCACGTCGAACCGGCGCGTTGGCAGAGCCTCTTCCCAGCGCGCGGCTTCGTAGATTCCCACCCGTCCTCGCACGCCGATGCCCGTACGTGCGAGCACGTCCGTCCAGGAGCTTCCCTCCGCCTGCGCCTGACGGTGGGCCGTTTCCAGCATGTACTCGATCGCCCGCCGGTAAACCCCCTGCGCCGGGCTTGCGGCCTCGATCTCCGTGCGGGTCGACAGCTTCTCGTGAAGCACGTAGGGAAGCGCCGCCAGGGCGGCGTCCCGGTAGTAGGCGACCGCCCATTCGGGATGCTTCCGGTCGAGCGTCACGCCGGCCTGGATGAGGGCGAGGGTATCGGCGGGTGGCCTTGCGCTGCTGGCCGGGATGACCAGCGCGGTACGGTCGAGCGTGGGCTGCTCGTGAATCACAATCGAGGCGCAACCGCCTTGCAGCAGCAGGAGCGGAAGCAGGGCAATGAGCAGCGGTCTCGCCCTGCCGGTCCAGGCACAGCGCGACGTGCGGACTCGTTGATCTGGCGCGAAGTTCGTCATCTCCTCTCCCTGGGCGAACTTCGGGTTCCAGCGGTACCTTCCACGGCCCGCTGCACCTGTTTCCGCGGCTGCGGCGGATCATACGAAGATTCGCCACCTTGTCACGGGCAAGTCGGCAAGATCGCCGCGCTGGAATCGGCCCCGGTGCCCTCGGATTCCTTCTTCCTCCTGCAAATCTCGGAACGCTTTCTGGGGCTCGTGACACTACCCTTTATCCAGTCAGGCAATGGCTTGGACGCTCGTGGGAGCAATGACCGTGGCAACAAATCAAGAGCCGTATCCGGGTGTGCTGCGGCAGATCAGCGTACTGCTTCAGGCCGGAGCGTTGGGAAGCCTGCCGGACGCTCATCTTCTGGAAAGGTACATGACTGGCGGCAACGATGCCGCCGAGGCTGCATTTGCCACCCTGGTCCAGCGCCATGGCAGAATGGTCTGGAGGGTCTGTCTCAGGGTGCTCGGAGAAACTCACCAGGCGGAGGATGCGTTCCAGGCCACGTTCCTGGTGCTGGCGCAGCAGGCGCGCTCCGTACGCCGTAGGGAGTCGCTGGCGAGCTGGCTGCACGGAGTGGCCTACCGCGTGGCATCGTGCTCGCGTTCCGCCGGTTCTCGGCGCAAGCGCCACGAAGAGCGCTATGCACAGTGCCGCGTAGGAACATTCCCAGGCGAACGGGCGGAGACCGCCGAACTCGCCCGCATCGTTCACGAAGAACTCAGCCGGCTGCCCGAACGACTGCGTGCGCCGATCGTGCTCTGCGACCTCGAGGAGGTCAGTCACGAGCAGGCCGCCCTGCGCCTGGGCTGGCCCGTCGGCACTGTGAAGAGCCGGCTGTCCCGCGGTCGAGACAAGCTCAGGTCCCGTATGGTCCGGCGCGGGCTTGCTCCGTCCCTGGCTCTGGCGGGAGTGGCTGCCGTCGAAGAAGCCTCCCCGGCCACCTGCTCCGGGCCGCTCATCCATTCCACCGTTCAAATCGTCCATCGGCTGGGGACGGGACTGCCGCTGGCGGGCCCGCTCTCTTCAAGCGTGATCCTGGGAGCGAAGGAGGTGTCCAGAGCCATGTGGATAAACAAGATCCGATGGGCCGCGGCGTGCGTCTTGACGGCCAGTGTGGTGGGCCTCGGCACCGGCTTGCTGCGGCAGCAGTCCGAGGCGCGACAGGAGCAGCCTGCCGGCAGCCATGCGGCAACAGCCACGACCGGATCAAAACCCGGCGACGATGCCATCTGGGCACGGCACGCCGGCAACCTGAAACGGGTCGGCCTGGCGCTTCATAACTATGAGGCCGCGGAAGGGCACTACCCGCCGGCCGCCATCACCGGCAACGACGGCAAGCCGCTCCTGAGCTGGCGCGTCGCCATCCTGCCTTACCTGAAAGACTACGACGGCCGCTCGCGCTCCGACCTTTACAAGGAATTCCACCTCGATGAGCCCTGGGACAGCCCGCACAACAGGCCCCTCCTGGAGCGCATGCCGGCGGCCTACGCATCGGCTGTTGCGGGACGGCAACCCTTCACGACCGTCTATCGCGGATTCGTGAGCGTTCAACCGAATGCGGAGCCCGAGCCACAGGGTGCAGCAGGCGCCGCGAGCGGTCCCCGAGCGAGCAGCAGGAGACGTAGTCCCTCGGGAACGATGGGGGGCATGAGGGCCAGGAAGGAAAAGCGACCGGTCTCAACTCCCGCCAAGGCATCAGACAGGACGCAGGCCGCGCCACCAGCCGGCGTCGCGGAGGGAGATGAGCCCGTCGACGAGCCGGCCCAGGAATGGGTTCCCACCGCGTTCTTCCGCGAGGGTAAGGGGATGAACGTCGGCGAGATCACCGACGGAACCAGCAATACGCTGGCGGTTGTGGAAGCCGCCGACGCGGTGCCCTGGACCAGGCCAGACGAGCTTCCTTTCGCGCCGGACCAGCCCCTGCCCCGCCTCGGCGGCTCGATGGCGGGCGGCTTCGCCGCGCTCTTCGTGCATGGCGAGGTTCGGTTCCTCGACCGTTCCCTCAATGAGGCCTCGCTGCGCTGCCTGATCACGGCCAACGGCGGCGAGGTCATCGACACCAGCCGCATGCCGCAGCTCAGCTTGCTTCCGCCGGCGGGCACGCTCACCGGCACGCGGGCCGGCGAACTTGGCGAGCGGCTGCGTACGGACCTGCCGCGCTATGCCGGCGCGGCAACCCTGGAGAACGCCGTCGGCATCCTCCGCGACCAGCTCCGACGCGAGGGCAAATCCGCCCTGGCCGCCTGGCTGGGCGAGGACAGGACGCGGCAGTCGATCGAGGCCGGACTGCGGCTCTACGAGACCTACCTCCGCCGGGTCGGCGAGCCGCAACCGGCCAGGCGCCAGTTCGAGATCGTCAAGGCGGACTACGAGCAGATCGCACGCCACGGGACCTGGCCGGTGCGGTTCTGGTTCTCGGCCGATGAGCGGCAGGAAACCCGTGACGGCATCACGTACGACCATTACGAGATTCGTCTGAACCACGAGGCCGTCGACGAGGGCAAGCCGTTCCCCTTCAGCCTCCTCGTGCTGGATCTCCTGAGCGGGCCGGTGGACCCTCGTTTCTGAACCGGGGCGCCCGCCGTGCAGCGTTCGTGACCGTGAGCCAGGCGCGTGTTATCTTCAGCGGGTGGTCCAGGATCATTCGACATGAAGGGCACGGCTCATGGAACGGCAAGATCCTCGAAACGATTGCGATTCGTCAGGCTGCGGCTGCGGGCCTCAGCCTCTCTCCATCGGCCGGCGTGATTTCCTGGCCACGGCGGGCCTCGGCGCGGCGGCCGCAGCGCTGCTCCGGGAACTGCCCGCCATGGCCGGGCCGTTCGATGATCGGGATTTTGAGACGCTCGTGCCCGCCGACAAGAAGCTCAGTCCGCAGTGGGTGGGGGGACTGACCCGGCGCGGCCAGCCCGAGACCTATCGCGGGGCCGAGCTGAACTGGGTCGGCATGCCCGTGGGCGGCATCGCATGCGGACAGCTCTACCTGGGCGGCGACGGCCGTCTCTGGTACTGGGACATCTTCACTTCCGCCCCGACCGTGGAGCACCCGCCCAACATCTGGGCCGGCCCGCGCTACGAGCATCCGCTGCAACCCCGGCCGGCCGTCGAGCAGGGCTTCGCCTTCCAGGTGGTCCAGGCCGGCAAGACCGTCGTCCGGACCCTTGACCAGAAAGGGTTTCGCGACGTCACATTCCGGGGCGAGTACCCCATAGGCCGTGTGACTTACCACGATGGCGATCTGCCCGTCGACGTGACGCTTGAGGCCTTCTCCCCGTTCATCCCGCTCAATGTCGCGGACTCGTCGCTGCCTGCCACGGTGCTCTCCTTCGAGGTGAAGAACACCAGCCAGTCGCCGGCCGAGGTGAGCCTCTGCGGCTGGCTCGAAAACGCGGTCTGCCGCGCGGGCGACGGGGGCCTCACTCTGCGGCGCCAGAACGCCTTCGACACCAGCGCCCGCAACCGCGTGACCCTGCTGGGCACGGCCCTTCAGGTCCCCGAGGAGTCGCCGGCCAGGCCCGACGTGGTCTTCGCCGACTTTGAAGCCGAGAATTACGGCAACTGGAAAGCCGAGGGCTCCGCC
The DNA here is from genome assembly GCA_963833985.1 of uncultured Planctomycetaceae bacterium. Lineage (GTDB taxonomy): Bacteria > Planctomycetota > Planctomycetia > Isosphaerales > Isosphaeraceae > Aquisphaera. The sequence goes on along the minus strand of CAWIAD010000002.1, from coordinate 514,313 downwards.
TTCGACGACCGGCCCTACCACGAGAATGAGCGGCGCTTCTACACGACGCTCAGGGGTTACCAGGGCAAGGGCTTCGTGAATACGCACATGATGCGGCACGGCGAGGACGCCGGCGCCGCCGACTCCCACAAGGGCACGCTCACGAGCCCGGAGTTCGCCATCGGGCGCCGGTTCATCCGGTTCCTCATCGGCGGCGGCCGCGACGCGGATCGCCTGGGCCTGCGCCTCCTGGTGGATGGCAAGGTCGTGCGCCGGGCGGCCGGCTCCGGCGGAGGCGAGATGAGGCACGACGCCTTCGACGTCCGCGAGTTCCAGGGCCAGAAAGCAAAGCTCCAGGTTGTCGACGACGCCACCGGGAGCTGGGGGCACACGACAGTCGACCAGATCGTCTTCACCGACCGGCCCGCCTCTGACTCGCTGCACGACGTCCCAGGCTACGGCTCGCTGGCCCTCAGCCTTCTGGGCGAGGAGCGCGACGGTCTGATCACGATCGTCGACGTCGAGAACGCCAGGCAGAACGGCAAGTTCGACCCGGCGAGCCTGTTCGCGAACCAGGGCCCGGCGGCTCCGAAACGCAAGCCGCTGAACGAGCCGCTCATCGGCGCCCTTGGCCGCAAGCGGACGCTCGGGCCTGGAGAAACGGCCACGTTCACGTTCCTGCTCTCGTGGTGGTTCCCGTTCTACGGGCAGGTCACCGGGGAGATGGCCGGCATCACCGGGATGCCGAAGCTCCGGCGGCACTACATCCGCCACTTCCATGGCGCGGATGCCGTGGCGGCCTACGTCGCCGACCACTTCCAGAGGCTCTCGTCCCAGACCCGGCTCTGGAACCGCACCTGGTACGATTCCACCTTACCTTACTGGTTCCTGGACCGCACCTTCACGCCGGCGAACTGCCTGGCAACGCAGGCCTTCCACGCCTTCGACAACGGCCGCTTCTGGGGCTGGGAGGGTGTCGATTGCTGCGCGGGGACCTGCCAGCACGTCTGGCAGTACGCCCAGTCCATGGCCCGGCTCTTTCCGGCGATCGAGCGCGACCTCCGCGAGCGCGTCGACTTCGGCCTGGCCTGGCACCAGAGCGGCGCAATGGACTTCCGCGCCGAGAACGACCGCCATGTGGCGCACGACGGCTTCTGCGGCACGATCATCCGCGCCTACCGCGAGCACCAGATGGCGCCCGACGCCGAGTTCCTCAAGCGCATCTGGCCACGCGTGAAGCGGTCGCTCGAGTTCATCATGGCCCAGGACCGCGATGCCGACGGCCTGCTCGAAGGCGAGCAGATGAACACGCTGGACACCGCCTGGTTCGGGCCGATGGCCTGGATCAGCTCGCTCTACCTGGCCGCCCTCTCGGCCGGTGCGGCGATGGCCGGTGAGATGGGCGACGCCGCGTTCGCGGACCGCTGCCGCACGCTCGTGGACGCCGGGCGGCACAGCCTGGTCGCCAAGCTCTTCAACGGCGAGTACTTCATCCACAAGCCGCCCGATAACCGTCACAACAACACGAACGTCGGCTGCCACAGCGACCAGTTGCTCGGCCACGGCATGGCCTTGCAGGTGAACCTGCCACGCGTCGTTCCCCAGCCCGAGGCGCGCCTGGCGCTCCATTCACTCTGGCGCTACAACTTCACGCCCGACGTGGGCCCGTACCGCCAGAAGTTCAAGACCATCCCCGGTGGCCGCTGGTACGCCATGCCCGGCGAGGGAGGCCTGCTGGTGACGACCTTCCCCAGGGGCGGTGCCGACAAGGCGACGGGCTCGAACTCGGCGTTTGCCTTTTACTTCAACGAATGCTGGACCGGCTTCGAGTACTCGGTGGCCGCTCAGATGCTCTGGGAGAACTTGGTCACCGAGGGCATGGCCATCGTGCGGATGATCCACGACCGCTACCACCCCGCGCGGCGCAACCCGTACAACGAGATCGAATGCTCGGACCATTACTCGCGCGCCATGGCCAGCCACGGCGTGTTCCTGGCGGCATGCGGCTTCGAGTACCACGGACCCGCCGGCCATCTGGGCTTCGCGCCCCGGCTCACGCCAGACGACTTCCGCGCCCCGTTCACCGCGGCCGAAGGCTGGGGCACCATCGCGCAGCAACGGGACGAAAACACTCAGCGCCAGACCATCGAGCTGAAATGGGGCACGCTGCGGCTCAAGACGCTGGCCTTCGAAGTGCCGCCGGGCCAACGCATCGGCCTGGTTCGCGTATCGGCCGCCGGCCAGCCCAGCGAAGCCGCCCATGCCCAGGAGGGCCAGCGCGTGACCGTCACCCTGCCGCGAGAAATCCAGCTCCGCGAGGCAGAGGCTCTGGTCGTGAACCTGAGCTGAATGGGGAGCCACTGGACCTCTCACCGTCCGCGCGAACTCAGCCCGATTCGGGTCATCGTGCCGGGGCCGCCGGGACGGACCCCATGCCGCGTGGAATGGTGCAGGCCGCCGGCCTCCTATCCGCTTTCGACCGGCTGATTGGCTTCGTTCCAGCGGGTCCGGAACCAACCCGTCGGACGCTACCCTTTTCGCAACACAGGGTTGGATCACCTTTTCCCCTTTTCCGATTGGCTTCGATCGTGAAATTTTTTCATCGCTCCCGCCTGCGGATCGCCCACAGCCGGCTTGAGATAGGGGCCGGGCCTCCGCGCGCCGCCTGACCCTGGCGGCGCGCGCCGATTCTCGCCAACGACCGGATTGACAAAGAGCCAGCGAATGCACCGTCATGATGAGTCTACGGTGTAAACGCCACGGGAATCGGGAGATGTTGCGCATCCGGACCGATGTCGCGGTTGCCCTGGGCTCTCTGCTCAGTGCGCCGCGCATCCCCCCAGGTTCGTCAGGTGATGCCGGCCCGGCGGGGCATGGCCACGTGGGTCAGCCGTTCCGGGAGTCCGCGGCGGTGGCCACGTAAGTCAGCGTTCTGGGAGTCCGCGGCGGTGGCCACGTAGGTCAGCGTTCTGGGAGTCCGCGGCTGATGGCCACGTGCGTGAGCACGTGGTTTTCACGGGCGCAGCCCCAAACCTTGGGCGTGAGCCCGACCTGCACCTGGCCGCATCACGCTCATCGCCACGGCACTGCTGCACCCGCCCCGGCGTCCGCGGCGCATAGCACATGGCCACGTGCGTGAGCACGTGGTTTTCACGGGCGCAGCCCCTAGCCTCGGGCGTGAGCCCGACCTGCATCGCATCAGACCCATCGACGGGTCCCCGGTCCGCACGTCCCGCCGCTTGGCACGCATGGCCACGTGCGTGAGCACGTGGTTTTCACGGGCGTAGCCTCCAACCTCGGGCGTGAGCCCGACCTGCATCGCGCCGCATCACGCGTATCACCGCCTCGTCATCACCTCACCGCGCACCCGCCCAGGTTCGCCAGGTGATGGCGCCCCAGCCGTCCCGCAATCTCCCGCAGCCGTTCCCGGCTCGCCGCAAAGAACCGCCCCAGCAGCCGACCGCCGGCCAGCTTCAGCAGCCGCGCCTGCCAGGTCTCGGCATTGCTCCCCAGCCGCTCCAGGATCCCCGCCAGCTCCGCCGAGATCGCCGCCTTCCCCTCGCGAAACAGCCGCCCCGTGTAGTCCACCAGCAGCAGATAGTTCCCCAGCGAGAACCCCTCGACCATCCCTTCGCGACCGCGACCCGAGTCCGAGTCCAGCCTCCTGCGGTCCTCGATCGGGCACAGCCACAGCCCTTCTTCCAGTCCCTCCGCCGCCTGCGATCCTGCCACACTGCCGGCCTCGGCGGCCTTCAGGTCCTCGGCGCGCCCCTGCTCCTGAACGTGCTCCACCCGTTCCTTGATCGACGTATGGGCGCTCGCCTCGGGCACAGAAGAAAGGAGAAGAAAGGGACAGGCATGGCCGTCTCGCAAGCGTCTCGGGGCAAGCAACAATGCCTGTCCTTTTTTTTCCTTTTTCCATGTCCTTTTTTTTCCATTTTTTTTCCAAGTGATACCAGCGGGTGACCGCCGAATCCACCACATGCGCACGGGCAACCGTCATCAGCGGACCTCTCAGCAAGATCCGCACAGGCCACCCGATCCCACCGCTCGGGTCAAGAATGCATTGCCCGTCCCTTTATGCCTAGTATAATGTGGCATGGACGTTGACAGAACTGGCCACATGGATCTCAGGGAGTGGCGACGGATGCAGGCCTGGCAGCTCAGGCAGCGTGGCTGGAAGTATCGTGATCCAGGGGGACATAGCGAATCGCCGCTACGTTTTGTGAGGCCAAAGGGGATATTACTTTGATCGCAGGGGAGATTACTTTGTTTGGCGGAGCCGAAGCGGTGACGCGGAGCCGAAACGGGGAACGCGATCAGTTTGGTGAACGAGCGACGCGCCCATTTCTACCCCCGAGCTGCATCCCCGTTTGCACTCCGTCCCCGTCTCGGTTCGCTTTGATTCGGCCGATTGCACCGGGAAGATGCGAGCAATGATCTTGATCTGGTAAAATCGAACGATGCCGACCGCTTTTCGCGACGGACCGTTCCGCTTCTTCTTTTACTCCGGGGATCGTGACGAACCGCCGCATATTCACGCGGAGCGAGATGAATGCACCGCCAAGTTCTGGCTAGACCCGGTTCGGCTTGAACGCAGCCATGGGTTTTCCAGCAAGGAATTGGGGCGACTTCTGGACATTGTCGCGGAGAACCAGGAACTTTTGCTCCGGAGCTGGAATGACTTCTTCCACAACTGAGACGGCAGCGCCCCTTGCTCGCCGTGCCGAGATTCGGGACGATGCCCTTTCTGTCGAACTTGTCGATGGCCGGACGTTGACCGTGCCTCTGACCTGGTATCCGCGATTGTGGCACGCGGCGCCCAGCGAGCGAAACGCCTGGCGGCTGATCGGGGGTGGAAGTGGAATTCAGTGGCCCGCGCTTGACGAGGACGTGAGCGTGGAAGGTCTACTGCTGGGTCGTCGATCCGCCGAAAGCCAGCAGTCGCTGAAGCGCTGGATGGATTCCCGGCTCCACAGGCAGCCGTAAAGTGCAGGGAGCCGAAACGGGAACGCAGATCGTTTAGCAAACTAACTACGTCCTTGCGTCAGGAAAGCTCTGGAAAGCAGGAAGAGACACGAACTCGGAAACCTTTCGATGAAACCCTGCGGGTACGAATCCCGCCTGGCAATGCCGGACCAGCAGCCAGAAGCAAGTCCTGCGTGGTGGTGAGGTAACTCATCCTGCGAAGCGTAGACAGCCAGGTCAAAAGGGGGAGCAATGGGGCCACCCACATTCTGTCGGATCGCAGGTCCGGTAACGGAAACAAAATAGGCCCACCCACAGTCTGAGATATCAGCCTATGGTTGGCCCTTTTGCCATCCCCAAGCCCCCGACACCGGCAGGGCCCGCCACGTCTTGTCGCGGGGCGGGAAGAGCCTCTCCCAGTGCCGCACGACCTCTTCATCCGACCACCCCGCCGCCACATCCGGGTCGAGCCGCACCAGCAGATGCAGGTGGTTATCGAGGATGGCGAACCCGCTGTCAGGCGACACTAATTCTGACCCCCTCGGACGTGTACTGATCCCCACTTCCAGCATGCTCCCTTGTTATCGGTTCTTGCTGGCCTTCTCGTGTCCCTTTTCGATCGTCACCTCCGGCCCCAGGTGGGGCTTCTCCGGGTCGGCGTTCGCCAACCGCGATCGGATCAATCCGCTCTTACGCTTCTCCCGCAGACGATAACTTTCTCCCGTGATCAAAAGTGTGTGGCTGTGATGGAGTAACCGATCCAAGATTGCCGTCGCCAGCACTTCGTCTCCGAAGACGATTCCCCATTCGGAAACCCGCTGGTTCGTCGTGACCAGCAGGCTCCCTTTCTCGTATCGGCGGTTGACCAACTGGAAGAACAGGTGCGCTGCCCGACGCTCGAAGGGCAGGTAGCCCAGTTCGTCGATGATCAACAAGCGAGGCTTGCAGAACTCGGTCAATTTCTCAGAGAGCCCTCCTTCCGTCTCGGCTTTCGCCAGGGCCGCTAAAAGCGCTGTGGCCGTCGTGAATCGAACCGTGTGACCCTGCTCCACGATTTTTCGGCCGAGGCCGATGGCCAGATGAGACTTTCCTACTCCAGGAGGTCCGAATATCAACACGTTCTCACCATGAGCGATGAAATTGCCGGTCGACAGCTCCCGGATCAACCGCTCGTCGACGGACGGTTGGAACGCGAAATCAAACGCCTCGATGGTCCGGACACAGGGGAAGTGGGCGATCTGCATCCCCATCCGGATCCGCTTGCCCTGCTTGGCGTCCATCTCGCGCCGCAGGATCTGATCGAGGAACTCCAGGTAGGTCCAGCTCCCCTTGGCCGCCTCGGACAGAACTGCGGGGAGAGACTCACGCAGGTGAGTCAACTGGAGCCGCTTCAGCGCCGCGAGGATCCGCTCCTCTTGCGGGTCATCAGGGTCAACAAGGAGGTTCACAGGCGGCCTCCTTCCACCAGTTCGGCATAGATTGACAACGGGCGGGTTCCGGAGTTATCGCTCGGCGTGGGAGGAGGCAAAGCCTGTGCTCCGCTCATGCGGCGGAACAGTCCCTCGAAGTGCATCGGATTGCGAACCCAGGCGCGGGGCTCGCGGCTCCGCATGTGTTTGGCGATGCAGGTCCCACGCAACCAGATCTCGACGTCTTCCTCCTTGACGACCACTTCGACGGTCTCTCGAACATGCTGATAGGGCACGCTATATCGAATTGTATCGATATCAACGAAGCAATCTGTGCTCACGCGACGCTTCAACCGACGAGTCCGCGTCGGCAAAGGGCGTGTGGGCAGAGGCCCCAGAGCCTCTCGTTCATCGCGCTCGAAGCGCACAGCCGGACGCTCCTTGGTGGTGCCATGAATCCGCTGGTCGGCGACGTCAACCTGCCACCTTGCCAGGTGTCGTTCCAGCTCAGCGAAGGAAACGAATGAACGACCGGCCAGGGCATTATGCTTGACGTAGCCGACGCCCCGTTCGATCTTGCCTTTGGTTCGCGCGCGGCGGGGACGGCACGCCTTGGCAAGAACTCCACGATCGCGGCAGAAGGCCTCGAAGCCTGGATTCCACACGACCTCACCGGACTGGCGGTCGTGGGAGACGACCAAGGGTGACGCGTTGTCACAGAGGATCTGTTCTGTGAGACCGCCAAAATGTCGGAATGCCCCGTCGATTCCCTCGAGCCAATCATCCTGCCGTTCGGCGAGAAATGCCCGGCAATAGATCCGGCGCGAGTATCCCAGGACCGCGGTCATCAAGTGCACCTTCACGGGCTGACCTGCGATCCGCACGGTCTTCTCACCAAAATCGATTTGCATTTGTTGACCCGGCGGGGTCTCGAACCGGACTGTGGCCAGAGCCTCAGCGCGCTGTTCCTGTCTCAGAGGAACGACGGCTCGTTGCAAGGTTCGCAACTCGACGTGGATGCCCCGACTGGCCAGCTCCTGTTGAATGACGACGGCGTTTCCCTCGGCAAGAGTACCGTAGAGATCGTGCACTTCGCGAAGCGTGCCGTCGTCGAGACGACGCGCCGCGGGACGTTCTTGAAAGCCGACCGTGGCTCCAGCGAGATAACGGCGGACCGAGTTACGGGAGATCCCCAACTCACGAGCAATCCGTTTGCTCCCGAAACCTTGGCCGGACAGTTCGTGGATCCGATCCACGACCCCCGGTTGCAGCATCCTGGTATCCTCCTGCGTGGTTCGCAGGTGGACACTCGTTCCGTCCGATTGGTCCGCCTGCATACTGTGCAGGTTGACCAAATCGGATCCCAACTTGTCCATAGCCCCTCCTCGTCATGTGTATAGGAGGGGGTCAGTTTTAGTGTCGTCAGGGGGGGCAGTTTTAGTGTCGCCTGACACCCGCCCACGGCCACGGACAAGATCTCCGCGGGTTCCTGCAACCGCCGTTCGATCCGTTCTTTACGGTCGAGCCCTCCCTCCCCCAGCAGGAACGCCCGCCGCACGCACCGCGTGATGCAGTGATACCAGCGGGTCACGGTCGGATCCACCAGATGCGCACGGGCATTTGTCATCAGCAGACCTCCCAGCAAGGTCCGCACAAGCCACCCGAATCCCACCGCCCAGGTCAAGAATGCATTGCCGGTCTTTTTATGATCACTGCATACACAGAGATGTTCAGTTTTGCAATTACGCCGTTCCCACACGATTTTTTTGCAATTGACTCTTTTTCCGTTGACATTGTGATTCGACCGAGCTTAACTAACGGTCAGCGGGTCCTCGCGGCCAGAACGCTGGCCGTCACATCAGGCCTGCTTGCGAGAACGGTTCATTCGAATCGTTGGTCGGCAAGAATTGTCGGTACATTTCAACAACTACGCTGCAAACCGCGAAGGAGATGGAAATGTGCTCACAAGCCTATGAGATCGCCAGGGCAGGACTGGTCATTCTGGCGACGTGCGGGGGAATGTCAGCGGCGATGGCCGGCTCCATACCGTTCACGCTGAACGGGGTTCAAGCGGTCAACGGTGTCATCCAGGTTACGGCCCTTCCCCTCGAGAACGGCGATGGGTTCTTTACGGGTACCGCAACGGAATCCGTGACGCAATTCAGCGACTCGATTACCATCACCGGGACATCCACGGGGACTGGGGATCTGGTTGCTCAGAATGGTTACAACAATTACCAAGGGCTTGGATATGAGTACATTTCTCTCTCAGGGACGTTCGTCCCTCCACCGGCTGGCCAGGGGGGCGAAGCGAGCATCGTCGGCGCGACTCATTCCTCTTCCTTCAGCCCCATCATCCCTTACGTGAACCCCGTGAAAGCGCCTGTGTTGTTTCCGCCCCCGACGCTGGCACCGACGAATTTTTCCGCTTTTAATTACTCCATTGGTACGTTCCATGGCCCAGGGGCGCTCACGGGAACGATCGCCTTTGGCCCTGGTCCGGGCGGCCCACCCTATTACGGCGGAAGTTTTGTTCTGCCGGTTACGTTTGGCAACGCGCAGGGACCAATCCCGGAGCCTTCGTCCATCGCTCTACTCGGCATCGGTCTGCTCGGGCTTGTCGGCGCCTACGCCTGGCGCCGGAATGTGTCGGCTGCTTGAACGTCACACGTCTGAATCGCAACCGAAGGCGGATTCTCGGTTCTTGGGCCTTGTAAGCGGGCCGGAAATCGCACTGCGGTACCACCGAGTCTTGACGCCGCGGGTATGTCAGCCGCCAGTCGGCCAGGTTATCCAAGGAAACAAAACGGGGCCGCCCACAGTCTGAGATATCAGCCAATGGTTGGCTCCTCTGGCATCCACAAGCCTCCGAGACCGGCAGTGCCCGCCGCGCCCTGTCGCGTGGCGGAAAGAGTCTCCCACGGCGCCGCACGACCTCTTCATCCGGCCACCACGCCGCCACATCCGCGAACAAAACGGGGCCACCCACAGTCTGAGATATCAGACGATGGGTGACCCTTCTGCCATCCGTTCCAGTTTGCGTCGAGTGGCCAATTCCGGCGGTGACGCTGCCAATAAGTCGCTGGATGCGACGATCGAGCCGCCCGTGAGCCAGAAGGTGGGTGGCCCCATTTGCCACCCCGAGCCAGAAGGTGGGTGGCCCCATTTGCCCCCGGGGCCGCGCGACTCCGAAAGCGACGACCACGAGACAGCCGCAGCCGGCTCATTCGGCTTTCCCGTACGTCACGCTTGTCGGGAGCACCGTCCCTGGTAAACTGGACGCTAGCGTTCAGGACGCTACTGTGTCCGCGGAAAGGGCTGAGCCCACCTGACTCATGCATTGCCATTGATTGCCAACGTACCTTCTTTCGGCTCGCGACGCGGACACCGAGCCATGCGGCCAATCGCCGCATAAAGGAGGACATCATGTCTTCTCAGCCTCCGTCCACGCGTACTCTCCCGGACGAGCCGAGTCTCGCCCAGCTCCGCAAGCAGGCCAAGGAACTGCTCGAGGCGTGTCGAGCCGGCGAGGAGGCAGCCGTCGCCGAAATCGAGCGATTCGAAGGGAGTCGCGATCCAGCGAATTTCGCTTTGGCCGACGCGCAGCGAGTCCTGGCGCGAGCTTACGGCTTTTCGAGTTGGCCCGGGCTGAAGAATCACGTAGAGGGCGTGAACTTCGCGGCACTCCTCGCGGTTGCCGAAGCCGGTGATGTGGCGGCTGTGCGGCGGCTCGCCAAAACCCGTCCCGACGTGATCAACCAACACACCAGTTTGCGCGACAGCTCGCTGCGGCGCGCCGTGCTGAGCCGCGATGAGGAGCTGACCCGTGTCTTGATGCAGCTCGGGGCGGACGCACGCGTTGGCGTCTGGCCGCACCGGGACGTGACCTCGGCATATGCCATCGCCGTCGACCGCGAGTACAGCGAGATCGTCGCGGCCATCGAGCGCGAGGAAGAAAATCGCCACGCTCGAACAAACCAGGAGGCAGCATCCACCCTCAACGCGTTCGATGCGCTGCGGCAGGCCATTTTCAAAGGCCGCGCCGCGGAGGCCATCGCCTTGATGGAAGCCGACCCGGCGCTCATCGGTGCTTGCGACGTTGATGGGATCACGCCGCTGCATCTGGCGGCCTGGAAGCACGCTCCCACGCTTGTGGGCTGGCTTCTCGACCGTGGCGCCTCGCCCGCCGCCCTCGCGTCGCGCTCGGATCCACGATGCGATGATCTGCCGAAAAGCGGCAAAACACCGCTCGATTTCGCGGCCATCGTTGCCGGCTGGGCGCCGGAGGGAATCGCCTCGTTTTTCTATTTCATGGAGAACGTGCATGTCGATCCGGCGCGGTTCTACGAGACGGCGCGCCTTCTGCTCGAGAAGGGGGCCGAGTTCACGCCCCGCGCAGCCGTGGCCCTCGGCGACCGCGAGGCTGCGTTGCGGATGCATCGCGAAGGCCAGCTCCCGAACGAGATCCACATCTTCCGCGGAGGCTTGCTCGGGATCGCCGTGCGCGTGAACCGGCTCGACATGGTCGCCACGCTGCTCGACCTCGGTCTCGATCCCAATGAGTTCGATGGCGGAGAAAGCTCCGGCATGCCTCTTTGGTTCGCGTCCATGTGCGGCCGGCACGAAATCGCCGAGTTGCTGCTGACACGCGGCGCGGACGTCGATGCGGTCGTCTGCGCGTGTGGCGATTCGATGGGCAGAGCCGAAGACGAGAAGATGAAGGCGCTCTTGCGCAAGCACGGAGCGCGGCTCACGGTCGAGAGTGTGGCGGACCCGGAAATCGCTCGAGCGATTCTCGACGGCGCCGTGACCGCGTACTGTCTGGATGGCACTGAGCCCTTAACAGCCAAACAAGCAGCCGAGTTCCTCTGCGGCGGTGAACCGGAATTCATACGGATGTGTCTGCCGCATCTCACGCGAAAGCGCGACGATCCGTGGTGGAATGGCGTGCTCATGACCGCCAGGCTGCCCGAGGGTTTGAAGCTCGTTCTCGATCACGGAGTCGATGTCGATATACCCTTCGAAGGCGGCTACACGATGCTCCATCACCTGACCACGCCGGTCGCGGGGCGCAGCGGGGCATTCGCGCCTCCCGAGAATGAGCACTGCAAGCGCGCGGCGATGCTTCTCGACGCTGGCGCGTCGCTGACGATACGCGATTCGCTGCTCCACTCGACGCCGCTCGGCTGGGCCTGCCGCTGGGGACGCGTCGAGCTTGTCCGACTGTACCTGGAACGCGGCGCGGACCCCGTGGAGGCGGATGCGGAACCGTGGGCAACCCCTCTGGCGTGGGCCACGAAGCGCGGGCATCACGACATCGTGCCGTTGCTGAGGTCCTCTGGCGCCGGGGCCTGAATGCTCAATCCCCACCACCGGACACGCCTCGCGAACATCAAAGCCTGTCGCCTGCCCCTTCTCCCTTCCGCAAACAGAAGCGGATTTTGAGCTTGCGAAAGAGTAGGAGAAACACGACGGCAATTGATCTCAGGCATGCAAAGCTGGCGAGTGATATTACCGGGCAGAGTTGTGTCTCCGGTCATTTCACCGAAAGCCTTCCCTGCGGGCACCTGTCACTCAAGAGAAATCGATCCCAGGGATCCGGCATGAACCTGGAACCAGTCGGGGAGACGGGACGGTTACTGAACATTGTCTGGCGAGAGTCCGAGGCTGGACAGCCCGAGAGAAGGGTGTAATGGTTCAGCGTGAAATGGAGAAACCGGGGTCGAAAGATAAGGTGGAGTGAACACTCACACAGATGGACCGGTTTTCCGCTTTCTTACCAATCCCGAAGGAGAAGACAGGGCGGCATCGTGCCGCCCCCTTCTGTCTTGGTCCCTGGGTCGGCGCTCAGGTCGTGTCGCCACGTTGCCCTACCCTCCGCCCAGGCCATCTCTCATCGTAGCCGCCCCGAGCTGAACGAGACAATTGCCTCCCTGTGATCAACCCGTCGCTCGGGTCGTCGCACGCACCTGTTCCCTCCTTTCACGGGCAGTCTCCAGCTTACGGTCGCGGTCGGCGAAGATCGCTGGACCACGGCCGGCCAGCTTGTCGGCCGGGGCGATGTAACCGATCGCAGAATGAAGACGCACTTGATTGTAGTGATCAACATAACGTTCCACGAGACGACGGGCATCCTCCAGCGACAGCGGCACGCCGGGCCGGATGCACTCGGATTTCAGCGAGCGGTGCCAGCGCTCGATCTTGCCGTTGCTTTGCGGATAATATGGCGATGTTCTCACATGTGTCATACCGCAAATCCGAATGAACTCCTTGAAATCCCTGGCGATGAACTGGGGCCCGTTGTCAGAGATGATCCGCGGGCGGGCGTCAGGGTATCGCTCGCGTGCGCGCTGGATGATCGTCTCGACTTCAGCCTCGGTCATGCTCGCGCGGATCTCCCAGTGGACGATGAACCGGCTGCAGCCGTCGAGCAGGCTGCAAAGCGAGTAGAACGTGCCGGCGACGTTGATGTGCGACATGTCCACGTGCCAGTGCTCGTGGGGCAAAAGTGGCTGCTGGAAGCCTTTGCCTTTGAGTGAAGGTTTGCTGTTATGATGCTTTACCAACCACGCATCACGGAGCACGCGATAGACGCTGGAAGGGCTGACCGCGACGACATCGCCGTCGAGCATCATGAACGCCAGTCGCCGGTAGCCGTCGACGGGATGGTCCTTGTGGAACTCGATGATGGCTCGCTTTTCCCACGGCTCCAGCCACCAGTCGCGTGGAACCAAGGCATTGTGCTCGTTGGCCAGTCCATAGCCAGTCTTCCAGTTCTGGAACTTGCTGGCTGCGATCCCCAGCCAGGTGATGAACCTGGCGACGGGGATCTCGGTTCGCTGCGACCAGCGCCTGACGAAGTCAACGATGCCGTCGCGGGTATCGTGGGGAACCCATGCCTTGGTCAGAGCTCCCCAAGCTCTTTTTTTAGCTGGATGTGTTCCTCCATGAGCTCGGCGACGACTTCATTCTTGCGCTGGAGCTTGTCGCGGAGGGCTGCGATGGTGCGAAGGTGCTGGCTCTCAGAGGGTCCGTTCTTGCGCTGGAAGGCCGCCGTGCCCCCCTCGAAGAACTGCTTCTGCCAGAGGTAGAACAACGTGGGCGACAGCTGGTGCTCGTCGCAGAGATCGGAAACGGCGACGCGATCGATGAGGTGGCGCCGGAGGATGGCGACCTTCTCGACAGGCGTATAGTTCTTGCGGGGCTTTCGCATGGTGAGACTCCTGCCGAGTTGTAGTATAACTCGGGTGCGACGTCTCTCCATTTCCGGCTGAAGCAAGACAAAGCATCGCGCTCCGAAGGCTGAGCACGAACCTCTTTCGCACCGGTCCGGCCATGAGTCAGAGCCTCATCAAGACCTGGCAACTGCGGTAGCCCGCGCGTGGCTGAAGTATCAGTCTGCGTATGAGCGCCCCAGGCCGAATTGTATCGATCCAGGATTAGAAACAAAACGGGGCCACCCACAGTCCAAGATATCAGCCAATGGGCGGCCCTTCTGCCATCCGTTCCGCTTTGCGTCATGTCGCCAGTTTCGGCGATGATGCTGCCGATTAGATGCTGAATGCGACGATTGAGCCGACCGTGAGCCAGAAGGTGGGTGGCCCCATTTGCCAGGCGGAGTAGCCGGCGCCCGTCTCTCACGCACGGTTGTTGCTTCCGGGGAAAGGTCTCCACTCTCGCCTTGGATCCGCTCCCCGCGGCAATGCCATGAGGGCTACGAGAAAGTGGCTGGCACTCATCCGCTTCCCATCCGCGCGTCCGCAGACGAAGGAGGGGGTATGAGGGAATTCGAACCTCGATCCAAGCAACCGCGCCACACCTCGACTCTACGAGTGCCGTGCCATGAGGGTTGTCTTAACTCGCGTCGAAAACCGCGGCCACTTCGACCGAGAAGCCCGACAACAACGGCGACGCCGCCGCGTCCTCCCGCCGGTAAATGGCGGCCTCTTCATAAGCATCGCCACGCAAGACAAGGACTGTAATGGTTTCGGTTTGGGGGTTGACGATCCAGTATTCCGGGACGCGGCCCTCGGCATAGTCGCCCCGCTTCTCAACGAGGTCTCGCTCCGGTTTCTCTTCACTCACAACTTCCAGAGCGAGGTCGGCACCGAGCCAGAAGCGGTTCTGCCGGCGCGGATCGGATGCCGAGATCAGTATCAAGAGATCGGGCTCACGGAACTTGCCTGACCGAATTTGCAGCCGTAACGGGGCGAACTGGACTGTTCCACGGGGCTCCACAAAGCTGTAAAACGCAAGGAACAGGAACTTCAGCACGCTTTGGTGCTTGTCCGTAGGCATGGGTAAGACTTCCAGAAAGCCATCGGTGAACTCGACCAGGCGGTTCCGATGGTTGGTCAGAACGAGGTATTCGTCCTCGCTCCACTGACCCTGGGGTGGAAGCAGTTCCACGAGTAGATCCTTCCACCCAGAGGTTGACTCGGTCGCAGTCTTGAACCGTGCAGTCGCCATGGCTTTCCCTTGGAAGAAGAACCTATTTTCACGATGAGAATGACTGCGAAGGAAGCCCTTTGCCGCGCGCGTGGGGTGCGCCGCCGTTACGGCCGCCGAGGTGATGGCAAGGTTGCTCGCGCTCCACTGGATCATCCCCCGCCGCCGACTTTGCTGTCAACCGCGACTCCGTCTGGAGATACGAATGCTCGAGCCTGGAGTCGGAGGGTCAGCCGCAAGCCGGACGAAATTGCAGGCGCGGGCCATCGGCAGCGGGGCAGAGGTGGCAGAAAGGGTGGCAGAAAGGGGCCACCCACAGTTTAGTGGCAGAAAGGGGCCACCCACAGTTTGGCGTGGCGCGCCAGTCGTCCGAGCGGGATTCAGTGTCGAAAGTTGGCCTGGCAGCTTGACTTGCTGTGGTCGAGGCGCTTTGTGCTGTGTCCGGCTCGGAGGGAACAAAACGAACAAAACGCAAACAAAACGGGGCCACCCACAGTCTGAGATATCAGACGATGGGTGACCCTTCTGCCATCCGTTCCGGTTTGCGTCGAGTGGCCAATTCCGGCGGTGACGCTGCCAATAAGTCGCTGGATGCGACGATCGAGCCGCCCGTGAGCCAGAAGGTGGGTGGCCCCATTTGCCACCCCGAGCCAGAAGGTGGGTGGCCCCATTTGCCCCTAATCGTTTTGGCTACAGGATTTAAGTTTGCGTTTTCGATTGGGTTCGATCCGGGATTGGTGCGCCGTAATGCTCCGGCGGACCGCCTCAACTGCCGGGTCAACGAGCGGAGCCAGCGCGCCGCCGGCCCGGGCGCTGGTCCAATCCATCCACCGGATTGTCAAAGAGTCGTAGGGCACGCTCTGGCTGCGGGCCGATGCGTACTCGGCATGCCAGAGCACCCGCGGCCTGGTTCCGTAGGGCACGCTCTCCTTGAGCACCGATGCCGATCCGGAATGCCATCGCATGCTCTCCCATCCTATTTAGTCTACGGCGGAAAGGCCGGCGATCTTGCGAATTCGCCGTCGATTGTGCTCCTCCCGCCAACACCGGCCGGGTTGCCACAGTCGCTCCGACGAATGGCACTAGCTTAAGGCCGTAGCGGCCTGTCAGAAACGCCGTGCGGGGCGGACAAGGTATACGGCTACTTGCCGTGCACAGCCGCCGTCAGGCGCCAGCGATTGACAGAGACTCGTTCTTGAGCCCCTTGCCGGTACCTGGGCAGGTGCCTCACCTCGCAGATGGCCTCCTTCGGTCGTGCGCTTAACCGGTCAGCGCGGTGCCGCTCCCGCCACACGCCCTTGCGGCGCGGCCCGCTTTCAGCCAAAGGGAATGTCCCACAACCTCACCGCTTGCTAGTACCATTTCGCGCGATTGTGCGCCAGTTTGGCCTCGGCTCGGGTCTGGTTCAGGCGAGCCCCATGCCTCGGCCGTCGTTTCGTCGCCCGCGGCTCCCATCGTCCCGGACGGTTGCCGACGCGGTGGTAAGCGATCACCGCCAGCATCGCGTCGATCAGCGCGGGGCGATCCTTCGGCCGGGCCGCTTCGATCTTCGGAGCGAACGCCGTCACCGCCTGCTTGGCCCCCTTGAAGCTCACCTGCCGGGGCTCGATCCCGTTCGCCCCGGCGGCCACCGCCATCGCCGTGCGGAGCAGGTTGTACGCCAACAGATGGGCCCAGATCTCCTTGTGCACCATCTCCGGCGTCTTGCACCGCAGGAACTCCATCTGCATCACCGATTTGATCGATCTTATATCGATCTCTCCATCCCACCTCCGCTCATACAGGTCGCCGAGTTGTCCGCCGTCGATCGACGCGTCGAGGATCGTGGTGACGACCTTGAAGCGCTCGGCTCGGTTGTCCTTGTCGCGGGCATCGACGGCCACCTGCCGCATCAGCAGGGTCTTCGGGTAGCGGCGATACTCCTCCCCTGTCATCCCGCGCGGCTTGTTAGGCCTTCGCCAGAGGATGACGTCGCCGTCGGGCCGGCTCTCCACCGTCCGGCTCCCAACGCGCTCCGCCTGTACACGGGCGACCAGCTCGACGCCGAGCCACCGCAATTCGCATGCGAGGAAGTAGTTGTCGAACAGAGCGTCCGCCAGAACCACGTCGCCAGGGGAAAGCGACTCGTACATCCGCCGCAGCAGTGTGGTCTCGCCAGTCCCCTTGCCCGCGTACGGGGCGATGGCCAGGTCGTGGCAAGCGCCGGTCGCCAGCGAGAGGAGTACGGTGACTCGGGCCAGGGGAAAACCAATCCCCGGCTGCTGGACCACCGGCTGCGGGTACACCTCGCGGTTCTCCGGCGTGTCAGGCATCCAGATGCCCGACCCGTCGACGATGAATACATTCCGCCCGATCCACTTCCACTGCTCCTCGGCTGCGGTCTGTAACTCCTCGGCGGTCCGCCGTGCCAGGGTGCGCAGGACGTCGGTGACGATGCGGCCCCGGGCGTTGCAGTAGCTGGCCGTGTTTGGTGAACACGTTCCCAGCCCGCTGGCCGCCCGGTGGGCAATAATGTGCGAAACTGCGTTGCTGCAGCTTTGGTCGTCGTTGAGCACCTGGGAGAGAAAGCCCCAGATGGTGGTGACGGGGGTGAACACTCGGTCTCGATACTTGATGCCATGCTCATTGAGAGCGTTGAGGATGTTCTGTTCGCTCAAGGAGCCGGCGAAAGGCAGTCCATGGTCGTGCGCAAAGCGAGCGCGAACCTCCTGCAGGGTGATCATGGGAGGTCTCCTATGTCTCGAATGGAAATGGTGCGGCCCAGGAATCGCTGCCGTGGAGCCTAGTCCAAACAGCAACTCACTCGAGCGGGAAGTACCTCCCACTTCCATTATACCTGGCAAGATTCAGCCAGGTTACTCATCCGCAATTTCACCAGGGGACCTGCCTTCACTTGTCCTTAAGCTAGTGCCATTCGTCGCTCCGACCGGTACAGAGCGCGCAGCCGCGTGCGCGAACGTCCCGCAGTGCGCGAGCGACTGGGTACCCGTGGGGGACGGCTACGGTCCCGAGCAGTCCCCAGTCCAGGCCGGATGACCGGATCCGAGCGCCCCGCAATGCCCGAGCACACTGTGGTGCCCGAGCGCCCCGCAGTCCGGCCGGATGACCCCGTGCGTGAGCGTCCTGGGAGTCTGCGGCCTATGGCCACGTGTGTCAGCGTCCTGGGAGTCTGCGGCGCATGGCCACGTGCGTCAGCACGTGGTTTTCACGGGCGCAGCCTCCAACCTCGGGCGTGCGCCCGACCTGCACATCGCCAGATCACGCGTATTCCCACGCCGACGTCGTCGTCACCTCACCGCACCGCGCACCCGCCCAGGTTCGCCAGGTGATGCCGCCCCAGCCGCCCCGCCACGTCCCGCAGCCGCTCCCGGCTCGCCGCGAAGAACCGCCCCAGCAGCCGGCCGCCGGCCAGCTTCAGCAGCCGCGCTTGCCAGCTCTCGGCATTGCTCCCCAGCCGCTCCAGGATCCCGGCCAGCTCCGCCGAGATCGCCGCCTTCCCCTCGCGATACAGCTGCCCCGTGTAGTCCACCAGCAGCAGATAGCTGCCCAGCGAGAACCCTTCGACCATCCCCTCGCGACCGCGACCCGCGTCCGGGTCCAGCCTCCTGCGGTCCTCGATCGGCACAGCCACAGACCCTCTTCGAGCCCCTCCGCTGCCTGCGACCCTGCCACGCTGCCGGCTTCGGCAGCCTTCAGATCCTCGGCTCGACCCTGGTCCCGGACGTGCTCGACCCATTCCTTGATCGACGTGTGGGCACTCGACTCGTGCACCTCGGCGATGCCCGCGGCCACCGGGTTCAGATCAGTCAGATCGTAGGCCTGGCAGCCGGGTTCTGGTCGGGCTCACGCCCGAGGTTGGGGGCTGCGCCCGTGAAAACCACGTGCTCACGCACGTGGCCATGTGCCATACGCGCCGAGCGCCGGGACTGGCGGACCGGGGGCCCGGCGATGTGTCTGATGGATTGCATTGCATTGCATGTACTCTCTTTGTCCGGGCGGATGGTTGCCTGATCCTCTTTATGTTGATTCGGTGGAATGCTCGGGCCCAACCGGACAAAAAGCCTACTTGGCAAGATCGGTAAAGTTGGTTAGACTAGGTGAATTAGACCAGTTCATGCATTGAGGGTACAAAATGAAATCCGTCGGCAGCTACGAAGCCAAGACACACCTGCCCCGGCTTCTCAGCCAGGTCGAGAAGGGCGAAACGATCACGATCACCAAACGCGGCAAGCCCATCGCGATCCTGTCTCCTGCCCAGGCGGTAGCCAAGCAGGACATTTCCGCCGTAATCGCTGAGTTCCGGGCCTACAGCCAAAAGCATGCCCGCAAGCACGGTCCTCTGACCGCCCGCGAAATCAAGGAGATGATTGAGGAGGGACGGCCTTGAGTCGGAAGAGAAGTGCCGTCACGCCGGCCAAGGAAGGGCTGGTGATCGACAGTTCGGTTTCCATAGCGTGGTGCTTCCCCGACGAACAGGACCAATACTCGCAGAGCGCACTTGACGCACTGGCTTCGGAGCAGGCTTTTGTGCCCGATCTCTGGCATCTTGAGGTGGCCAACACCCTGCTGGTCGGAGAACGCCGCAAGCGCTCAACCCAGACCAATACGGTCACTTGGCTTGGCTTTCTATCCTTGCTGCCCATCACCGTCGATGACGAAACCAAGGTCCATGCGTTCGGGAATACGTTGAGCGTTGCCCGCGAGCACCATCTTTCGGCTTATGACGCCGCCTACCTGGAATTGGCCATGCGGCGAGGTCTACCGCTGGCAACCCTTGATGAAAAGCTGAAAGCCGCCGCCCAGGCGGTTGGCGTGCCCCTCTATGGAGTCCATTAGCCTGGAGATCAAGGCACCCGGCTCCGCCCCCGCGTGCTCATGGACGAAGCTGAAGGGGACATCCTTCCGATCGCGAGCAAACTGCGCAGGATGGATAAAGTTATGAGCGCGTCCAGACCTCGATTCATCTGTCCTCGCTCGCCTCTGAAAACGTCCGCTTCAAACTCATGGGCTTTCCCACTGCATCGGCTCCGGCTCAGCGAACTACCCTGGCCATCGGCAGGGCCTGGCGAATCACCGTCATCCCGTCGTCGCTCACCGTCGTGCCGACGAGCCCGAGGATTTGAAGGCCGGTCATTTTTCTGAGCGGCTCGACCCCGCTGTCTCCCACCCCCGCGGAGTCCTGGAGATCCAGGGATGTCAGGCTTGGCAGGTCCAGAAGGACCGCCAATCCAGCGCCGGTGACTCTCGATTCGTCTACGGTCAGTTCCTGGAGCCCTTTGAGTTTGGCGAGATGGTTCATCCCGGCGTCGGTCACCTGTTCTCCGCCGATACCCAGTTGAGTCAGGCCGCTCAGTCCTGAAAGCGTGGCCAGCCCGGTGTCGGAGCAGAGATTGTCTCCCAGTTGCAGGACCCTCAAACTCTTCAGGTTGGCCAGGTGCGCCAGGCCGTCGCCCGGGATCGGCTTTCGGGGTTGATACGCACAAAGTTCTTGAAGCCCGTGCAGGCGGCCGATGTGCGTCAAGCCGGCGCTGTTCGTGGGCGTAAATAACTTCTTGAGCTTGGACATTCGACCCAGTTGCGATAAGCCGGGGCCCGTGACCCCGGTCTTGGCGAGGTCGAGCGTCTCGAGGTTGTCCATCGTGCGGAGGTGGACCAAACCGGCGTCGGTTATTTCGCAACGGTAGAGGTTCAAGTGTTGCAGATTCGTCAGGGAACTCAGGTATGCGAGGCCGGCGTCGGTAATACCGGGTGTCTCCCAGAGCGAGAGGATGCGTAGCGCTTTCAAATTCGCGAGGTGCTTCAGCCCGGCGTCCGTGATCGGGGCTCCCGAGATGTGGAACTCCTCAAGGCGGTCGAGACTCGCGAGCGGGGCCAAGTCGAGGTCCGTCACAGGCCGGTTGATAAACTGGACCGAGGTTACCTCCTGGAAAAATTCATCGCCCAGCCACTTCCGGAGCCAGGCCGGGGCCGAAGGCCGTGCACTCAGACGACGATAACCCCTCGATACCGAGAACTGATAATCGTAGCTGATGCTGCCGCGAGCCCGCAGGATCGCGGTCACGGCCCACCGTTGATCGTTCGCACGATTGACTCTCCAGCCCATCCACATCCCGCTTAAGAGGACGAGAAGCATCGCGCTCCGAAGGCTGAGCACGAACCTCTTTCGCACCGGTCCGGCCATGAGTCAGAGCCTCATCAAGACCTGGCAACTGCGGTAGCCCGCGCGTGGCTGAAGTATCAGCCTGCGTATGAGCGCCCCAGTCCGAATTGTATCGATCCAGGATTAGAAACAAAACGGGGCCACCCACAGTCCAAGCTATCAGCCAATGGGCGGCCTTTCTGCCATCCGTTCCGCTTTGCGTCATGTCGCCAGTTTCGGCGATGATACTGCCGATAAGTCGCTGAATGCAACGATCGAGCCGACCGTGAGCCAGAAGGTGGGTAGCCCCATTTGCCCACCATTTGCCCATTTGCCTTCCCTGGCAGGAGTCTTTCGCCCCGGCACCCCCTTCTGGACCTGCCTCTTGCTCCGGTGCGATGCCCCCTCGGCGACGTCGCGACGAATTTGAAAGCAGGAAGTTCTGGTTGAGTTTTCAAGTCTCCCCGACGCCCTTCTGGCAGAGATCCGCGAATTATCGGACTTTTCCGATTTTTTCGTTGACCTCGCTCGGTCGGTCGCTTACCATCCCCATTCGCATTCAAGCGCTAGACATCGACCTGAAATGTTACCATCAGGTAAAGCGCTGACCATCAGTCATGAAAGGATATATTGAAGATGAAGCGAATGCTCATCTCGTCGATGCTGATCTGGCTGGTGTGGTCCGCACCTTGCCTGGCCGGCATACACGCCGGGTTCAGTTATTACTCCTGGGGCACGAAGCTGGATCCGGGAACGTTTGAGAATGCCTTGACTGAGCTCACGTTCAATTATGATCCGACCCAGACTCCCACGATCACGGAGGAATTCGGGGCCAAGGTCTACTCGATGAAGATCACGGACCCCAACCTGTCGATTGCTGGCGTGCTGAACGCCTCGATCACGGACACTCTCGTCCTGTTCCAGACGCCCTCGCTCTCGACGATCGGTCTCCGCGACGTCACGACGCAGACCGACCTGATCGACCTCACGGCGCCTGCCTTCTCGACCTATCTTCTGCCCGATGTGACACCGCCGACGGTCGCCACGGTCTCGGCCTTCGACACGGGGCCGATCACCACCAGCGGCGGGGTCATCATGATGACCCAGACCTCCGCGACGGGCGTCTATTTCTCCACCGTCCCCGAACCCCCCAGCGGGATCCTGCTGGGCCTGGGACTCGGAGGTGCACTCCTCGCCGCCCGTGTCGTCCTCGGCCGCAGGGGAAAGGTTGCGGAGAGGCCTGGCCTGGCCTCGATGCACGGCGCCTGACAGACGCCGCTCAGCTCAGTAAGGAAAAGAAAATGGGGCCACCCACAGTCTGAGATATCAGCCAATGGGTGGCCCTTCTGCCATCCAATGGGTGGCCCTTCTACCATCCATTCGGCTTTGCGTCGAGTCGCCAATTTCGGCGGTGGCGCTGCCAATATGTCGCTGAATGCGACGGTTGAGCCGACCGTGAGCCAGAATGCGGGTGGCCCCATTTGCCGCCATGCGAGTGGCCCATTTGCCGCCATTTTCCGATTTGCCGCCTGTCCCATTTGCCGCCCATGGCATCCCAGTGACGGTCCCGGTTCAGTCTCGCGATGTGACCATCAGGAACCCATCCTTGACCGCATAGGTCAGGCTCATCGATTTCAACAGCCGCTCCAGCGACGATTTCAACGGCTCCCCCTTCGCGGTAAACGAGACCGGCGTCGCGAGTGTCTTCTCGGCCTCCAGGAGGCCCATGGGGTCCACATAGATCGGGATGCCGGGATTGTTCGGGCCCCTGCGAGTCGCGGATTTGATGAGCTCGAGCACATCTTCCAATGATGTCTTTTCGAATCTCAGGTCGAGCTTGTCTTCGAGCCGGTCCCGGATGAGCTTCGTTTCCGGGTCGGGCTCGAGGAGACGTTCGCCGCCTAATTCGCGAATGTTCAGCCGATCGACTGGGACCTTCAGATAGTACGTGAACGCGCCAAGCAGGTCGCCCTCCTTGGCGTTCGCGTGACAGTGTAGACAAGGCGCCTTCGCGCAGATCGCGCCGAACATCCGCGTCGGAGCCTCCCGGGTCCACACCAGTTCCTCGCCGCGGCGCACGGCGTCGAGGCCGCGGCGCTCGAACTCGTCGAGCGGCCGGCGTTTCGCTTGCCGGGCGAGCGCCGGCGTCGCCATCTCGTCGAGCACGTACACCGAAGGCTCGTCGTCGGTCAGCAGGCTGACCAGTTCGACACGGTCAATGTCTCGTGATGCGACCTCACCGCCGCGGTCATTCGTGAACCAAAACATTCGTGTGAACCCGAAACCTGACTTGTTCTCGAATAAGTGGACAGTGCTGCGGTGGACACCGTACAGTCCCGCCGTCTCGTTGGTGTGTTTCGGGGCGCGTTTCGATTGAACGGCAGTAGGTCGGCGGCATGGGCTCGGCGGGTTTGGGCAGCAACGTGCCGCCCTCCTCTCCCTTCAACACTCTCTCGTAGTTCAGGCCGTCCTCCCGCTTTGGATCGCCGGCGGGCCGTACTGCTCGCCGGCTCTGCTCGGCTTTGCGAACGTCGACGAGCGCCTCCACGGGGACAATCGACTCTCGGGGCGAACCGGCGAACTGCGTCGGCTCCGGTGACGGGTCGATTCGCGCGATCGGTCGGTAAATCCGATCGACGGAGAAAATGGTGCCAATCCCGCAAGTAACCACAGCGGCCAGCATCACGAGGTGCCGAAGTGAGCACATATGAGTAGCCTCCCGTAAGAACGCGGGCCGAACGAGAATGAGGCAGGCGGACATCTGTCCAAGACGCCCAAGCAATCAGTCTAACCTAATGCCTGGTGCACGGAAATAAGACGGGGCCACCCACGGTCCGAGATATCAGTCAATGGGTGGCCCTTCTGCCATCCGCCGTTTGCCGGCCAGCAAGGGCGCCGCCAGCCGGTTGAGGCCAGTGCGGGGCGTAGGGCAGTCCGCACTCGGCTCCTTCCTCTCGCCCGTTGGGGTGCTGCGACGATGGAATCGTCATCAAGACCATTTCGCTGTCGGATGCGGTCCTGTCCATGGGCAGACCAGCGAGGGGGGGTTGGAATCCTCTCCGAGAAAGGTTATATTGGAGTATAACTTTCAGGAGTGGGTCATGCACATAACAAATCTGCGTAAGGTCGGGGGCTCGATCATGCTGGCCGTGCCGCCCGCACTGCTCGACATCTTGCACTTGCGGGCGGGAGCGAAGGTAGGCCTGGCGGTGCAAGGGGGGCGGCTGGTCGTCGAACCTCAGGAGCGGCCGCACTATACGCTCGACGAGCTCCTGGCCCAATGCAACGCGAAGGCGCCGCGCGGCAAGGAAGACCGCGAATGGCTCGACACCGGACCTGTCGGCAGTGAGCTGATTTGATGAAGCGGGGCGAAATCTGGCTGGTCGAGCTTGATCCCACGCAGGGACACGAGCAGCGAGGGCGGCGACCGGTGCTGATCGTGTCGCCAGAGGCGTTCAACCGCGTGACGAAGGTGCCCGTTGTGCTGCCGATCACCAGCGGCGGTAATTTCGCGCGGACGGCAGGTTTTGCGGTGAAGCTGGAGGGCGCGGGGACGAAAACGATTGGCATCATACGCTGCGACCAACCCCGCGCGCTCGATCTGAGCGCGCGGGGGCAAGAAGCTGGAACAGGCTCCGGACGCGATCGTCGATGAGGCACTGGCAAAGCTGACGCCGATTTTTGAATAAAGAGGAACGGCGATCGCTCACCCTGGTGCCCTACCGCAGGCGGACGGCTCAGCCGCGAGCAGGCCAGCAAAAGCAGCGCTCACCAGGACGCGTATCAGAATCCTCGGGATTCGCATCGACGATTCCAACCGCGAATCGCACCGAGAACCGGCCCAGTCCAGGTTTGTAGAAAAATAAAACCGGACCACCCACAGTCTGAGCTATCCGCCAATGGGTGGCCCTTCTGCCATCCATTCCGCCCTTGCGTCGAGTCGCCCGTTTCGGCCATAACCCTACGGATAAGAGGCTGAATGCGACGATTGAGCCGACCGTGATCCAGAAAGTGGTTCAGGGCTATTGACAGATTTAGCCTGGAGTAGATAGTTAAGTCTTCGTTGCTCAGGATGACACCAACGAGGGCCATGGCATGGACGCGTCCCCACTCCTAGGCTTGCTTCATTTCCTCGGCGAGATTCCGGACCCTCGCAGCCGTCATGGCCGCCAGCATCCGCTTAGAGCGATCCTGGCGTTGACCTGTTGCGCCATCATGTGCGGAGCCCGCAGCTATGCGGCGATCGCCCAATGGGCCCAGGACCATGACATCGCGCTGATGCACCGGCTTGGCTTCACGCGGCGCCCTCCCAAGTCCGGCGGGATCCGCAAGGTGCTCATGAGCTTGGATCCAGCCGCGCTGGAGGCCGCCTTAACTCGGTGGGCCGACGCCATGATGGGCCGACTACCGGCGGCCGAGACGGGTTCCCCTGAAGCTTTTGCCCTTGATGGCAAGTCGGCACGCGGCAGCTTCGATGGGCTGAGCAAGGCGGTCCATCTACTCTCGCTGGTGGCGCACGAGTCAGGGCTGACGGTCGCCCAAGCCGAGGTACCGCGCGGCGGGGTCGATAAGACCAATGAGCATAAGGCCGCCCTCAAATTGCTCTTGGACTTGGTCCTGGAGGGTCGCGTGATCACCGGTGATGCCATGTTCTGCCAGCGCGACCTGAGTCGACAAATCATAGACAGCGGTGGCCATTATCTCTGGGTTGTCAAAGACAATCAGCCGACGCTCCTGGCCGACATCCAAGCGGCGATGGCCCCGCAGGCTGACGGGTCTTTTTCCCCCTCGGCAGCGCCGGCTCTGGCTTGAGGCGATGGACACGGCGACGACGATCGACAAAGGGCACGGCCGCCATGAGCGCCGCACGCTGACGGCCACGACCGCGCTGAATACTTACCTCGACTGGCCGGGTGTCAGCCAGGTGGGTCGGATCGAGTCGGTTGTCAAACGCGACGGCAAGTGCACGACGGAGACTCGCTATTTCATCACGAGCGTGCCGCGTGCAGTCGCCGGCGCTGAGCGGCTTCTTCAATGGTCACGAGGCCATTGGACGATCGAAAACAAGTCTCACTACGTACGCGACGTGACCCTGGGAGAGGATGCCAGCCGCATCCGCAAGAACTCTGGGCCAGAGGTCATGGCAGCGTTCCGAAACCTGGCCATCGGTTTGCTGCGCTCGTGGCAAGCGAACAATATCGCGGAGGCCATGAGGAGAAACGCTGCCCGAGTCGGCGAACTCTTCACCAAGTTGGGCATCTCCTAACTGTGATTGGCCCTGGAAAGTGGTTGGACCCATTTGCCCGCCATTTGCCCGCGCTGATAGCCTGAAAGGCCTCGGTGGCTGCCCTCACCCCGCTTCCGATCTCAGTCCCTTGACGAGGAGAGCGAAAACGTCCTCGGCTTCCTGCTCGCTGGGCGGTCCGGGGGCCTGGGCAAGGAGCGCGGGGTGGTGAAAACGGAGCGAGCCGCTGAGGAGGGCGCGGGCGGCTCGCCGGGGGTCCGTGTCGGGGGGAAACTCGCCTGCCGCGATGCCCGCGGCGACCATCGCCGTGACGTGCTCGTCCAGCATGGCGAGATGGTGCGCGACGGCCCTGGGCGACTCGGCGGCCATTGCCTGGTAGGTGGCGAACAGCTCCGGATCGGCAGTGACCTTGCGGACCTTGGCCCGGAAGAGCGCCATCAGCCACGCCTGGAGCCGGTCCCCCGCCGGCCCCTCGCCCCGCGCGATCCGTTCCAGGGGTTCGGACACGCGCATCAGCCAGCGCTCGACCAGGGCGTCGAGCAGGTCGGCCTTGCTGGCGAAGTAGCGATACACGCTGGCGTGGCTCTGACCCAGCTCGCGGGCGACGTCGACGACGTTCGTCTTGGCCGGCCCATGGCGGCGGATCACCACCTCGGCGGCATCCATGATGCGCTGGCGCTGGGCGTCGGTGGTGTCGCGGGAGCGGTCACGTGCCATGCGAATGCCGGGCGGGACGGAGAAATCATGGCGCAGATCGCGGTCAGCGGTTGACCATCGCCATGCCATGCCTGTCGTACCGATCGCCGGCCACCGCGCCAACGGGGAAGGCCGCGTCGATCCGTGCCAGGTCCTCGGCGGTCAACTTCAGGTCGAGCGCGGGGAGCGCCTCGGCCAGCCGGGTCCTGGTCCTGGCCCCGATGAGCGGAATGATATCCTGACCCTGCGCGAGGACCCAGGCGATGGCGAGTTGAGCCGCGGTTGCTCCTTTCTCCCGGGCCATTGCTTCCAGTGCGTCAACCAGCTTCGTGTTCGCGGCGAAATTTTCCGCCTGGAAGCGGGGGAGCATGGTCCGGTAATCGCCCGCGGCCCCCAGCCCCCGCGCCGCGCCGCCGATCAGGCCGCGCGACAGGACGCCATAGGCCACCGTCGCGATTCCCAGCTCCCGGAGAGTCGGCAGGGTCTCGGCCTCGATCTCGCGCGTCAGGACGGCATACTCGGTCTCCAGCGCCGCGATCGGGTGTACGGCCTGCGCCCGGCGGACCGTGGCGGGCGCCGCCTCGCTCAGGCCGAGGTGCCGGACGTATCCCGCCTGAACCATCTCGGCCACCGCGCCGACCGTATCCTCGATCGGGACCGATGGATCGACCCGGGCCGGCTGGTACAGGTCCACGTAGTCCGTGCTGAGACGCCTTAGTGTGTAGGTCAGGAAGTTCTTGACGGCCGCGGGCCGGCCGTCGAATCCGATGAACGCCATGCTCGGCGTCCGCAGGGCCCCGAACTTTACCGACAGGAAGACACGATCCCTCCGCCCCTCGATGGCCCGCGCAATCAGCAATTCATTGTGCCCCATCCCGTAGAAGTCGCCCGTGTTGAGCAGCGTCACGCCGCGTTCGACGGCCTCGTGAATGGTCGCGACGCTCTCCTTCTCGTCGGCCGGTCCGTAGAAGTCCGACATCCCCATGCAGCCCAGCCCCACCGCCGAGACCATCGGGCCGCCGACTCCCAGGCGTCGCATTTCCATCGGAACTCCTCCCCATACACGGTGTGGACCCGTCAGCCGGAGGGCAGCCGGGTGAGTGACAGATGACAAAATTTGTAACTCAATGTGCGGTGATCGTCAACTCCCGGCGAGCAAGAACTGATCCGAATATGGTGCTGGTCGAGGCGAAGCGCTGCATGTAAGCCTTTGTAAATATACGACTTGCGTGACGTTGACCCACTCCAGGAGGGGGCCGTCGCGGCACATGTTCTGGGATCGTTCCCGGGGCATTCGATCCGGAACCGGGCAGAACGTCCGGTGGTGCCGGATGATGACGAAGTGCGACGTGGCCCTGGACAATGAAGAATTTCGTAGCGTTGAATAGCGACACCGAGTAGCCTTGTTCGTCACCGATTTGCTGTTGATCACGGCGCCATCCCGGGCGTCCGATGGCTTGTCCTCGTCACTTGTCGGGAGACCCGAATTGACCAAGCCCCGCTTCCAAGAACGCCGTCACTTGTTGTATCTTGCGCTGTTCTCGCCTCTGGTACTCGTGGGTTGCGGCGGTTCTCAAGACGACACTCATGTCCAGATCGGGGATGCGACGAAAGCCGAGACCAAGGCCAGAGCCGAACTTTACAAGCAGAGGGCGCTGAATAAGAAACAGGGCGCCGCAAAGCGATAGATGCTCGCGGATACGACTCTCCCCGTAAGCCAGACGAACCTTTCGCCCGCTGATTTTTCGATCGCCGGTCCCTCGAGCCGATTTCAGAATCGGGCGTCGATCCGGTGTTCCCCCTCTCACGTGTCTTGCTTCCATTTCCGAAGGGACTTCAGACCATGCGGAAGCGTCAGGGATTCACACTGATCGAGTTGCTGGTAGTCATCTCGATCATCGCTGTTCTTATTTCACTTCTCCTGCCGGCCGTGCAGTCCGCCCGCGAGGCGGCCCGTCGGGCCCAGTGCGTCAACAACCTGAAGCAACTGGCCCTCTCCATGCACAATTACCACTCGGCGGCGGGGGCGTTCCCGCCAGGCTGCGACTCGACGAACGGCTACCCGGGAACGGCGTTCCCGAACAACCTCAGCTCCTGGACGTCCTGGAGCGCCCAGGCCATGCTGCTTCCTTACATCGAGCAGACCTCGCTGTACAACGCGGCGAACTTCAACTGGGCCTGCTGCTGGGATGGCATGTACGACGCGATCAACTCCACGGTTTACTCGACCAAGATCAATTCGTTCCTCTGCCCCTCGGATGGCCTGGCGGGCATTGGCAATGTCGTGACGTACACGGCGAACATCAATAGCTATGCGGGCAGCATCGGGACAACCACCATCCAGTATCCCAACGATGGCGAGGCCACCGGGATCTTCAAGCTCTACAACCCGAATACCAATTCGGGAGCTTCGGTCACTCTGGCTGCGGTCACCGACGGCAGCTCGAACACCATCGCCTTCGGCGAAGGGCTCGTCGGCGACTACAGCAAGATCACCTATCGGGGCAACGGGATGGCGGGGCCCCCTGATAATGCCATTGTCGAAACGCTGTATGACGCGAAGACGAACCCCGGCGCGGTCACGCTGGCACTCCAGTCCTGCAACACGTTCTTCACCAGCGGCACGCTCAGCGGAGACACGACAGGGCTGAAGCAGTATACCGGGCAAGTCTGGGCCCAGGGCGAGCGCGGCTGGACCCTGTTCAACACGGTCGTGCCGCCCAACTCCAAGAACTATCCCTGGCACAGCTGTCGCCTGGGCGGATGCCTCGGCTGTGCCCCGGAAGGATCCAACTTCGTGAACGCCAGCAGCAATCATCCGGGCGGTGCGAACTTCGCCTTTGCCGATGGAAGCGTGAAGTTCATCAAGGACTCGATCAGCATGCTCGTCTACGAGTCGCTCGGCACCCGGGCCGGTTCCGAGGTGATCAGCTCCGATAGCTATTGATCGGTCACTGCTCGCTCACTGATCCGCCGGCCGGCCGCGTCGCCATCTTCGGACGTGGCTGGCCGCGTCGTTTCCCGGTCTCACGACGTGGGCGGACTGGCGTTCGGCTTGCGGAATGTAAGGCCCAGGCCCAGGGCCGAGCCGGCGGCCGCAAAGAGTGCGACCAGCAGACACAGCATGGCGCGTGTCGCAACGGCCTCGGAGATGGGTAGGTCCGCCTTGTCGGTCGCGAAGGCGACGGCCCCGATGAGCTCGTAGGCAACCGTGGCCAGCGCCGCTCCGACCAGACCTCCCAGCAGAGACTTCATCCAGCGACCGCGCCCGCCGACGCCGACGCCGAAGGCCAGCCCACCTGCCCCGCCGATGACCGAACAGATCGAGCCGACCGTCAGCATCGGTAACATCAGATCCTGCGATTGTGGATCGTGGGTCTTGAAGAAATGGGGCACGACCAGCAGCGAGATCGACGCCGCGGCGATCGCTCCGAGCAGGCCACCCACCAGCGCGGCCTTCGCTCCAGCGGAAGCGGAGCGCCGCGCCAGACCTCCCGCGAGCCCCAGGCTGAACCCGACGATCGCACCCAGCGCGGTGTACGTGTCCCTGGCGCTCGTGAGCTGCGCCCTGGCGAAACGGTGCACGGCCTCCGCGTCGACCTCGCGTTTGACCTGAGGATTGAGAACGTCCCGATAGGAATGGAGGATCGCTTCGCCCGCGAGCCAGGCCGCAACCCCGCCAAGCAGCCCCGCGGCGAGTGCCATGCTCACGAGCCGTCCCGGACTTGCGGCCGGTGCGCCAGCCCCGGCGGCTGGTGCGCCGATGGTGGCATCCTCGGGCGTCGGGTCGGCGTCGGGCGTGACCATCGGATCGGCTCCAGGAAGGGCAAGGTCGGAATCTGTGTGGCGCGTCGCGCTGCCATCGCGGGTTGCGCCCGCAGGGATGAGTATGGCGAACCGGAGGGTCTCTTCACACTGCTTTTCCCGGCCGTCGCATGGGTCGGAAAAACCGGCACACCCGCATCGTTTCACAGCTTCACACGGAATCCAACCTTCCCGAGCAGCCCCGTCAGCACGCAAACGAAGCAAGCCATTGCCAGTGAGCCGGCAACGGCGACCTTTGGGTCGGGAGATTCATGGTAGCGAAGCAGGGTCCCACCCAGACCCACCAGCGCGACCGTCCCGACCGTGATCGGGTGCAGGAAGTAAGCGACCAGCGGGTTGGCGCCAGCGGGGCGAATGAGCAGCGAGAACCCCCGCCAGCCGGCCACGTCCATGAGGAGATACAGGATCATCCAGGTCAGGCACGCCAGCGCGGCCGAGAAGAAGCACCAGGCCGGAGTCGCCCCGATCTTGTTGATTCCCTCGAAGGTGTCGGTGCAGAGCCCGGCCACGAACAGGCCGAGGGCGTACACTGCCGCCCAGCGGAGCCGATCTCGATGGGTCGCGACTTCAGAGTCGCCACGGAGGACGCTTCCCAGCAGGCAGCCGGCCATCACGATGGCCGCCAGCGAGCCGGTCGCGTCGCCCAGGCCGACGTAGCGATCGATCCCGTCCACCCCGGCCTGGAACGCATCGATGACCGGCCGGACCGGGCCCAGCCAGACCTTCTTCTCGACCCTGGAGAAGAGCCCGCCGTGATTCATCGCCAGGTGGAGCGTCATCAAGAGGGCCATCGCCCCCATGAGCCACTCCCTGCGCCGGCCGAGCGCAAGCGTCAGGAGGGCAGCCGCCAGGTACGCCCAGCCGATCAGCCCGAGGATGCCCCACCAGCCGGTCCGGAGCCAGGCCCATTGCTCGACCCGGCCGACGATGGGGAAGTCGGCCGGTCCCGGCTCGCTCCGGAACATGGCCAGGAGCGCCAGCAGGCCAACCACGCCCACGCCCTTGAGGACGATCCACACCGTTCGGCGGCGGCCGGCCTCACGCGGCACGGTGCACCATGCCAGCAGCAAGCAGGTGAACGCGAGCGTGCCCCAGAGCTGAGCGTGGGAGGAATTGTCCTCCTCGTTGTTGAGCACGATCACCCCCATGATCAGCAGGCTCGCCGTCCTCAACAAGACGTGGGCAAGCTGCTTCCAGCCGGGGACCCCGGCCGCCCGGGCGCGCTCGAACGCCAGCGGGATCGACACGCCGACGATGAACAGGAACCACGGGAAGACCACATCGGCCAGTGTCATCCCGTCGGCATTGGGGGGCCGGATGTGGTGCATCCAGGCAGGAGCCGCCCGCCCCAGGTCGTTGACGAAGACCATGAGCAGGATTGTCAGCCCCCGCAGCGCGTCCACGGAGGCGACACGTTCAGGCGGACCCGGCAGAGCAGTTGACGACGGGGAATTCGACATGGGTTGTTTGCTTGATCCGGAGTTCATTGCGCAATCGTGGAAGCACCATGGGCCGCGGTCTGTCATGGCAGGTCGTGAACGGGAGACACCGGGGCCAGAGACCAATGAGAGGAAGCATCAAGACACGTGGACCGTTTTACCAGGTTCAAATCTGCTTTTGCTTTCACGGCGATGGTTGATGGAAGGGCGATTCCTCCGGTCTGAAGCTCACGCAAGGATATGCGGTACGCCGTAGAGCGGCACATGGTGGTCACGGCTCACGAGTTTGAATCCTTCACGCCGCGCCTGGGCAATCAGCATACGGTCGAACGGATCGCGATGATGATTTGGCAGCGTCTCGACGGCCAGGGCGTGCGGGATGGTGACCGGGAGCGGAAGGAAGCGGTTGGAGGCCATCGCCCCCTCGAGGTCGCGCGGGGCATCGAATTTGCCGAGTGCCCGTTTGATGGCGATTTCCCAGACAACGGCGGCTGAAATGTCAACGGTATTCTTGCCGTCGCCGATCGCCTTACGGGCCGCTCTGGAGAGGCGCCGCGGGTCGTCAAGCCACCACAGGAAGACACAAGTATCAAGCAGGAGCGTCATTGCTTCTCGCTGCCGAAGGCGGAGGCGGTGTCGTCCGGAAGAACCTTGAAGTCATCGGCGATGCGGACGCGGCCCTGCCACTGGCCGCCGGTGCGTGGTGAAGCGTCGGTCGTGACTGGCACCAACCGCACCACGGGCTGCCCGGCCCTGGCAATGATGACTTCCTCGCCGTTCAAAGCGTGCTCGATCAGCTTCGAAAGCCGCGACCTGGCTTCGTGGATATTCGCGATTTCCATGGCGTCTCCCTGAGCTAGCCAAGTCTAGCTTCCCCCGGGCTTCTTGCCCAGCCGGTTGGCATCGCGATCGCGTGGACCGCACAGGCTCAACGCCAGTGGACCGTTTGCACGGCTGCCTGGCCGCTCGGCATCCATATCCGCTCTCCCCTCGCCTCGTGCTCGTGCACAGTCGGCCGGCCTGGCCCGCCCGCAACGGCTCGGGTCACGGAACGGCAGCGGCGTGCCGCCCAGGCCGAAGGGCTGGTGGTCGATCATCCCAATAGCCATCCCTGAACAGCCAGAAGAGCATTGGAGCCACCCTTTTGCTTTTCACCGCGCGGTGGGCCTGGCCGATCAGCCGAAGGCCAAGGCTCAACGTCCAGGCGTGACCTGGCTGCACCGCGTTCGCTGGAGCCAGCAAGCACTTGCGCCGCCTGGTTCTTGAGTCGTGTGAATTACAGCATCCCTTCGATCGTGGCCAATCTTGAGAGGCGAAGTCTGATCGAGGCCGTGCGACCAATCGCATTCCTGGATTCGCGCATTCAGCGCGGAGGTCGCTGGGGCTGTCGCGTGGTGGGATCGTCCCCGCACCGGCGCGTCGTTTCATCTGCAATGCCATGCGATGGAGGGGCCGGATTCTCGGGAAGCGCTGCGAGTTGCCCTTCGCTGGCGGGCGTGTGATACGTCAGGATGTGGTTGGCCCCAACCTGCCATGCGCGATCAATGGGCGGATCCTCCCAGCAAGATCCGCACGAGTTACCGAATCCGTCCGCGGTAAGATCGCATTGCCCGTTCTTTCCTTTCTTTTTATGGGGCATGCCTCCATTTTTTTAACCAACGATCACGCGGATTTTTTCTTGACTGATTCATGACAGTCACAGTAGAATGACTTTTATCTTGATTCTTGATGCTGTTAGTGACAGGAAAGTGGGCGATTCGTCACCGTGGTGAACCAATCCAAACAGGACTATCCTTCCAATTGAACATGAGATGCGCCGGTCGTTCTCGGTTCAGAGTCACGCGGAGCAGGGGTGATGAGGAATAAGACCCGTGCGGAGACCAGGTCCCGGCTGCTTCGACGCGTCACTGGCGGTCCTGGGTGCTCTCCGGTTTGTATCCGCTTCCAATGAAAGTGCCCTCGACGCAGGGAGAAGGCTGCGATGTCATCGAAGACAGTCGTTCCCCTGTTTGCCCTCCTTCTGAGTTGGGGGGCCGTGCTCTGTCTTTCTTTTGCGACTTATTTCGGGACGTTTTCCGCGGGGGTCGAGTATGTCACCGGTCGCAGGCTCTCCCTCGACCCGCAGCACATATCGCTAGGTAGGATGGACGCAGGATGCGAATACGAAGCATGCGTGCACATTAAGAACGCTTCCGACAGGACGGTGACGCTTCTCGGTGCAACAACGTTTTGCCCATGTTCAGTAATCAGCGACATGCCCACGCTGCTGGGGCCCGGACAGTCGCGAGAGCTTGTTCTCGTGGTGGACGGTAGAGGAAGGGGAGGAAGCCCTGTGAACGGACGGGTAACAATCCTTACCGACCATCCCGCCCAGCCGGCCCTAATTCTCAAGTTGGAAGGAGCGGTGGCCTCCGGCGCTCAAAAGGAGGGCCCGCCCGGATGACTTTCAGGGTTCCGTAGCGGACTTTACCTCCCAGGAAGGACAAATGAACGGGTTGGCGCGTTTTTCATGGAACTCGATCGTATTCACATCAGTCGTTCTTCTCGCCGCGGGGCTCGTTTTGGCGTCACCACTGGCACACGCCGACGACGGCGATAGCTGCTGTCCGTGCGCGTGCGTGGGCAGCTTCTGTAGCCAGTGGGACTGCACGTGCAATCCCAACGACACGTCCTGCCCGCCCGGGACCTGCACGAATTCACAATGCGGTTGCAGCTTTCACTCGGAGGCAGGCGGGGGTTCGTGCTACTGCTACGGCCCCTGACTTTTACGACCCGGTCAGGAACCCGTTGCCCTTCCACCGGAGCGGTGGCGCCGTCCCCCGACAACCTTCCTCAAGCCGGCCGGGCGCGCCGAGGGGCGTCATCAACCGAAAGATGAGTTCTGATCCACTGGATTGGAAGTAGCCCAATGAAGGTCTTCCGCAAAACACTTCTCTCATTCCTGGCGGTTGCGGTGTGCTCGTCCCTGGCGATCTGCACCAGGAGTGTGCCCGCGCAGGACGGTGACCTGAAGCAACGGGTCTTGCATGAATATCCCGCGGCGCTCAAGGAGCTCCATGGGCGCCTGTCACAGTGCCGTGGCTCGGGAATCGAGATCGAGGTCACGCAAGGGCTGCCTCCGGCGGCGTCCACCCGCAGACATGCCATATCGTTTGAATTTAGCGGCGAACTTCTCAGGGTCTCGAAGCAACCCGCGCCCGGGGTCGAGACCGCGGGGGAAACCGAGGTCTCGATATCGGTCGCGAACAGCGCGTACGCCTTCCGGGCGTCCGGTCCGACCGGCGATGGACCTTTTGCCTTGAAAAGCTTCAGTCGGCGCGGTGAGAAAAGCAAGCTCGTAGCCTCGCTCGAGGAGTTTCGCCAGGACTACATCTACGCACCTTTTGTGGCGATCACCGCGATTGACGAATTCCTCTTCGAGCCAGGGACCAAGATTACGAACGTTTCCAGGGAGAACGCCGGTAAGGAGGAGTTGGTCAAGATATCGTATACGAGAGGATACTCGTTCAACGGCGTCCCGCAGCTCATGGACTGCTGGCTCCTGGTTGCCCCGAACGACCGCTGGGCACTGCGTAAACAAGAGGCGTGCGTCAAGGGTTCTTGCCGCACCTCCGAGGTCGAATACGGTGACCCGGTTGGCGGGACACCGCTCCCCAGGCGGGTCACAATCAAAACGCAACGGACCACTCGCACCTTCGAGTTTGGGGAGCTGGCTCTCGGTTCTCCCGATGAGCGAGACTTTACTCTGAGTTCGGTTGGTCTTCCCGAGCTCTCTCCCCCGGCGCGTCCCGGTTCAGGCTGGGCCTCCTTCTGTGCGTAGCCGGCGCGGTTGGTCTTCTCCTCTTCCTGATCAGGATGAGGCTTGTGAAAAGAGAAGTGCCCGGGGGGACTTCGGACTCAGCAGGCGCCGAGGGCTGAGACCGAATCCGAGTCTTCCCCCTTGAGCGAGCGGTCCGGCCTGTAGACGACGACGTGCTCACTGCCTGAGCGGAATGGTCCACACCTTCGCGCGTGACGAAGCATATCGCAAGTCAGAGCCAGGGTTCCATCACGCCGCCCGCACCCTGACACGTTGTGGCCACGCCTGGCTCCCCTTCTGAACAGCGTTAGAACGAAGGAGGCGGTCCGTGTCTCCCGTCCCGTGCCGCGTTCGGTATGTGGTGGCCTCATTGGCTGTAGCGTCCGTCGTACTCATGCTTCCCGGAGCCTGGGGAAACTCTGTAGCCGTTACGGAATATGCCCACCTTCCAGCGGGCCTGGCGGCATGGCAGCGCCGTTCCTTCTCCGTGTATCGTGTCTGCGGCCCCCTGAGCAAGTTACTCTACGCCCTCCCTTGCCATGTAGCGGGCATTCGGGTTGACTACCCCGCCTCGTTGGACAAAGACCTAGCGGACCGCACCGAGTGGGAGGTCGGTCATGTCTTCCAGTCGCGGTATCGCAGTTCCTACCACATGATTTATCGGATCTGCCGAGTTTTGCCAATGGTTCTGACAATCGTTGGGGGCTTGACCATCTTCGATTGGTCGGTCCGGATGTACGGAACGTGGCCGGGCGTGGCGTCGCTTTTTATCTGGTGCTTAATGCCACCTGTTTTGGCTCACGGGTCTCTCGTCACCTCCGACATGCCAGCCGCTGTGCTTCTGGTTGTTTCTTGTAGGTGCTTCTCATCGCTCGTTGTATCTCTTCGCGCGAGGGATGCACTTGCGTCGGGGCTCGCGATGGGGCTGGCACAGGCAACCAAGTTCACCCTCCTGGTCCTCTATCCTTGTTGGGCCGTGATCATGCTGTGCAGGGCGCTTTCAGCTATGTATATCTTGTCCGGACGTCGGGCGGAGGGTTAAGGTTCTGGGCAGCATCGCCGGCCTTGGACTGCTCCTATTTGCTACGAGTCTTGTGGCGCTGGATGCCGCGTACGCATTCACGGGCCTGGGAATGACTCTCCGACAGTGTCGCGTCACCACATGGGCCGGCGACAAGCACCAGGATTCCAACCGCGGGCCGGGCAGCGCCTGCCCGCTGGAGAGGGCTCCCTTACCTGTCCCGGCGGAGTTCATTAGTTCTACTGTATCCTGGGGTTGACGAACTGTAAGGTTTTTTCTGATATTCGCTTCCGTCAAGGATGTTACAAGGAAGCGAGGGCGTCATGGATCGACGATACGAAGCACGGTTGGCTGACATGCTGGCACAATCGCAGGTGTCGCCTGACTTGATCGATGGTCTGCTGGAACGGTTGGACGTCTTCATCGAGCCGTTCGCTGCGACCCTGAGCGAACCTGAACAACATCGACATGCAACCGAGTACGTTACCGGTCTGCTGTCGAAGCTTGAGCACAAGACCGGCGAGGGAATCGCTTATCTCCACGATCAAGAACGACAAGGAATCCAAAAGTTCATCGGGCACGTGCCATGGGATCATCAACCCCTGCTCACGATCCTGGCGCAGCAGGTCGGCGAGCAACTGGGCGAGAAGGATGGGGTGATTATCTTCGACCCTTCGGGCTTCCCCAAGAAAGGGACTATGTCGGTGGGCGTCGCGCGGCAGTGGTGCGGCCGGCTGGGGAAGGTTGAGAACTGTCAGGTTGGCGTCTACATGGCTTATGCGTCTAGAAAAGAGCATACGATTACCAATGTAAGGCTTTACTTGCCCAAGGAATGGGCCAAGGATCGCGACCGCCGGAACAAGGCTGGCGTCCCCAAGTCCATCAAGTTCCAGACGCGCCATCAATTGGCCCTGGCGATGCTGGATGAGCAAGGTGGGTTGCTGCCACACGCGTGGGTGGCGGGGGACGATGAAATGGGCCGTCCCGCGAGTTTTCGCCAGGCGTTGAGGGAGCGGGGGGAGCAGTATCTGTTGGCGGTTCCGTCGAACACGACGATCCGCGATCTGGAGGCACCGCCACCGGAATATGGGGGGCGGGGTCAACCCCCCAAGGCTCCTTTCATGCGTGTGGATCATTGGCGTGCGGCCCTGCCGGAATCGGCGTGGACGAGGCTCGACGTCCGTGATGGCGAGAAGGGACCTTTGGTGGTCGACGCGATCAAGCGGCGCGTCCAATCTCGAGGACCGGGCAATCGTGCAGGTTTCGAGGAGGTCCTCTTCATCACGCGTGAGCAACAGGCCGATGGAACTGTTAAACATGATTATTATTTATCAAATAGTAAAGCCGAAACTCCGTTGATCGAATTTGGCCGGGTGGCCAAACTGGCGCATCGGATCGAGGAGTGCCTGGAGCGGGGCAAAGGGGAGGCGGGCCTGGCCGATTACCAGGTGCGGAACTGGATCGCCTGGCATCACCATCAAACCTTGTCGCTCGTGGCCGCGTGGTTCCTGAATCAGGAGACGCGGCGGGGAAAAAATACAGACACCGGCATTGACGTCACCGCGGTTGCGGCAACTGATCGCAGGGATCATCGAGGAACGTCTCAACGTCAACAGCCCCGAGAAGCTCTCCCGGTGCACCACACGTTGGTTGGAACGCAACGAGCTCGCCCGATTCTTCCAGCATTACTCACGCAAACTCTTACCCCCTTTGAAGAACCAACTACGAACGTAGAGATACAGTAGAATTAGGGGCCTTGATGTCCAATTGGCCGATTCCGAAGGCCCTCAGTACACGTACCTGTGGGGTCAAAGCAGACTCGGCGGCTGGTGGTACTGGTACGCTGTCACCTTTCTGCTGAAGGTGCCCTTGCCAGTCGTGATCTTGTCGATTCTCTCCCTGGCTCACATTCCCCGCCTTGTGCGAGGGGGCGGCAGGAATTCCTGGGCGGAAGCCTGCCTTGTCGTACCACCCGCGGCGCTTGCGCTTTCAGTCGCAATGTGTACAGGCTCGGGCTCTAGCGCCTTTTTCCGGTACATGCTTCCGGTCCTCCCGCCTTTGTGCATATGGATAGGTCAGGTATGGCAGACGACCCGTTTTGTCAGCCGGTTCGTTCTGGGTAGCCTGCTCGCCTGGCTCGCCGCAAACGCGGTCGAAGCCGTACCCGATCACCTCGGATGGCAGAATGAGCTTTGTTGGTCGAGCCCCCGGGGGCGCCCGGCACTTATCGGTGACAATCTTGATTGGGGCCAAGACCTGGCGCGACTCGCGTCTTGGGTGTCCGAGCATTCGAGCGAGGGGCGAGTCCAGATATTCGTCCACGGCCTAGGAGACGGGGAACCGTACGGACTGAAGCCTCCTGATGTCGCGCCAGCTTCTGAAGGCCTCGCGCACTGTACGTTCTTGGCGGTGAGCGAGAACGTCTTGCTAGACTACAGCGCAAGCCACTGCGTCGCCGTGGCGGATCGTTATTCGCCACTTGGGTCGAGCATGCGAGTCAAGCTCCTGAGAACAGAGCCGGTGGCCCGTGTCGGCAGGTCAATTCGTATCTACCGGCTGAGCCCCTCAGAGTAAGCTGAGTCATTGCGTTTGAGCACGGTCAGGCTCGGCGGTTACTGATCGAGCGGTCCGGTGTTCCTCTGTAGACCTCTGAAAGCCTGACCGCGGCGGCGTAGCAGTTCCAGAGCGAGTTGCACGCACTCATAATACATTTATATAAATAGTTGTAGTAAAGTTGACCTCCCTTCAACTACTTTGGGAGCGATCATGGGCCAGGACTTTCGCGGTCTGAATCGTTCCACTTGCTGGCGGAGCCCTATACCCGATGCGGAGTGAAAAGGCGCCCCGGCTGAGGGCTCACCGGCTGTTTGTCTCGAAGGCACACATGGCCTGGAACCATTCATGGTACCGCGTGCTTACCGCCTGCTTGCTTTGCGTTCATGTGCTCCTTCTCGGCCTCAGCCTGCCTAGAAACTCTGTCACTGTCGACGAGGGGTGTCATCTCCCAGCCGGGATGAGCCACTGGCACTTCGGTGATTTCTGGTGCTATCACCACAACCCTCCGCTGATCAGGCTCGCCTTCTCGCTGCCGGCCGTCGTTGCGGGCGTCCCGACGGACTATCAAAGGTGCGCGCCCGATAGCGATGTGCGGGGCACAGACATGAGCCGCGAGTTCATGATGCTAAATAAAAATCGCTACATGCGATTGTACGTCATGTGCAGGCTCGTCGTGGTCTCAATCTCGGTTCTGGGCGGCTATCTGGTGTATCGGTGGTCGCGGACCCTGTTCGGAGCGTGCGGAGGTTTGATCAGCCTTTCGATGTGGACCTTCTGCCCGGAGATCCTCGCCCACGGCGGCCTGGTCACGATGGACATGGGCGCGACGGTCGTTGCGCTGGGGGCGTGCTATGCGTTCTGGGCTTATCTCAAGGGGCCCAGTCTCAAGCAAGCGATCCTCTGCGGGGTTCTGCTCGGACTCGCTGAGGGGACCAAGTTCTCGCTCGTCGTGCTGCCAGCCGTTTGGATTGTTCTCGGCCTATGGGCGGCCTGGACGGGCCGATTGGGTGTGGATGGCGCCCGGCTTCCATGGCGCAAGTTCTTCGTCCACGCGGCGCTCGCGTGCTTCGTGTCTCTCTATGTCCTGAACAGCGTCTACCTCTTCGAGGGCACGGGACGCAGCCTGGGTTCATTCGCGTTCAAGAGCCGGCTTTTGATCGGCCCAAAGGCGAACGATCCCGTGATGCCCCGATCGCTTGACAATCGCTTCCACGGTTCCGTGCTGGCTCGCCTGCCGGTGCCGTTGCCGGAGCAATACCTGCTGGGGCTGGACGACCAGATGTCCGATGTGGACGGCGGGACCTACTACAAGTACCTGCGCGGGGAGTTAAGGCGCGGTGCGGGCTGGTGGTATTACTACCTCTACTACCTCGCGGTCAAGACGCCGGCCGGCATGATGGGCCTTATGTTTTTCGCGGCGGTGCTGGCAGCGCGGCGAAGGGAGTACCGGCGCGGCCTGGTGGACGAGGCTTGCCTGATTGTCCCGGCACTGGCGTTGCTGACGCTCGTCAGCACGCAGACGGGACTGAACTTTGGCCGCTACGCGCTGCCCGTGTATCCGTACCTCTTCATCCTGACCGGGCGGCTGGGACCCTTCCTCGCGGCCAGCCGGCGATTGTGGTCGGTGATCGTGGCCGGAACCCTCGTCTGGTCGGCCGCCGGCGCGGTTGCCGTTTACCCGTATTTCCTGACATATTTCAACGAGGCGGCCGGCGGGCCTCAGCACGGGCTGGAGCATCTCGCCGACAGCAACATCGACTGGGGCCAGGGGCTGGTGGGGCTGAAGGACTGGCTAGACGAGCACGCGCCCGGCCGAACGGTGAAGCTTGCCTACTTCGGTTTCATGTTTCCCGAAGTCCTGGGAATCCGGTATGAACTCCCGCCTTTCGGGCCGGGCGCCCATCCGGGACGCGAGGACGCGGACATCGGGCCGGTGCCCGGCCTCCACGCCGTCAGCGCCAACTACCTGGTTGGCGTGCCGTTTTCATCGCCCAACGGCAAGGGCTCGCAGACATGGGTGCCCCTGAAAGCCTATGATTACTTCCACCAATTCCATCCCATTGCGGTCGTGGCCCATTCGATTTACGTTTACGAGATCGACCTGGCCGAGGCAAATCGGGTACGCCGCGCGCTGGGCTTGCCCGAGCTGGAGGATGCGAACGATGCCAACGACGCGCATGACGCCAGTTCCCCGCCGCCGGTATCCCCCGCGCGCGTTCACGCTCATTGAGCTTCTGGTCGTGATCGCGGTCATCGGCCTGCTGTTCGCCTTGCTCATCCCCGCGGTGCAGATGGCGCGCGAGGCGGCGCGAAGAGGCTCTTGTCTGAACAACCTGCGGCAGATCGGGGTGGCGCTGGCGGGGTACGAAGGGGTGCACACGGTCTACCCGTTCGGCGCTGGCGGCGGCGCGCCGGCGGGCTTCTTGCCCCGCTGGTCGGCGCATTCGCAACTGCTTCCTTACCTGGAGCAGACGACCGTCTACAGCGCGCTCAACTTCAGCGGCCTGCCGTGGGCCCATCACCCGCTCTACGGCGCGCCCAACGCCACCGGGCTGCTCACCAATCTGAGCGTTTTCCTGTGCCCGTCGGACGTCGGCTTTATCGCGGACAAGGATGGCAATTCGTGCAACAACTACCGGGCCTGCGCGGGACCTTGCCCATCAATCTCATCAGCGACCCGGTCAAGAATACGGGTGTCAACGACGGAGCGTTCTGGTTCCAGAGTGCCATCAAGCTCTCGTCGATCCGCGACGGCACCAGCGCGACGGCGGTCTTCAGCGAGCGCTGCCTGGGCAATTCCGCACAGCCCGACCCGCTGGGAGACCTGTACGAGATCAGCCCGACGATGGCAAGCTGCGGGCAGGCCAGCCCGGTGACCACCCCGCGCTACGCCGCACTCGCTGGAATGGTCCGGCCAGCGCTGGTCTGACGGCAACGCGTTTTACACGCGCTATCACCATTTTTTGCCGCCCCATCAGCAAAGCTGCACCACGGGCGTGACCGACACCGAGGGCCAGCTCGCGGAGACCGCGACCAGCCGGCACCCTGGCGGCGTGAACCTGCTGACGGCCGACGGCTCGGTCCACTGGATCAAGCAGACGGTGGCACCCGGGCCGTGGAAGGCGCTTGCCACCATCGCCGGGGGCGAGGCCGCGAGCGTGGAGTAAACGATGTTCGGTGTGATGTTCACACTTCATCGTCGCTTCGCTCTTCCAGGGGCGGCGTACGTCTGCCCGCTTCTGGTCCTGCTCATGGCGGGATTTGAATCGACCCATCGAGCCGTCGCCCAGGACCCGGCGGTGACGGAGATCAACGAGTCGTTCGCCGGCAAGGATTTCGATCACATGCGGTGGCGCTTGCCAATACGAGCGTGGCGGTCACGAAGACCGATTTCTCGAAGGGCGTGATGCGCCTGATCGTCCCGCCCGGCATGGAGATGCGGCCGCTCATCGGCCTGAACAGCCGGTTCGGGCTCGAGGGAGATTTCGACGTCAGCGTCGATTACTCGCTGCGATCTTTCCCGCGCCGGACAAGGAATGGATCAACCTGTCGATCTTCGTGGCGGGCGCGGATGGCATGGCGGCGATCTCGCGGACGAACAGCAAGAGCGCGGGACACGGCTACAGCCACTGGTTCCAGCCGCCGGCCGAAAGCAAGCGTGCGGCGGAAGCCGGGGGAAGCTCCACCGACGACAAGGCCGGCACGATCCGGCTGGTGCGTGTGGGCAGCGAGCTCCAGTTCCACGCCGGTCCGCACGGTCAGCCGTCCCGCCGGGTCGGGGCCGTCACGTTCGGCGACCACCGCGTCGAGAGCCTGGCGTTTCAGGTTTTGCCCCAGGCCCTCAAGGCGCCCATCGACGTGGAATTCGACAACATCGCGGTGAAGGCAGACCGGATCACCGGCCTGATCTACGTGCCGCCCTCGGCTTACGGGTACACGCCGTGGATGATCGCCGCTACGGCGGTCGTTGCGCTTGCCATGGTGCTCTGGTGGTGGAGCAGCCGCAAGTCGCGCCAGGAAGACTCTTGAACCACGGAGAGCACGGAGAGGAAACGAATCAACGTGGCCGGTTGAGCGGCGCCAAAGACGGTATCGTATGGCGGTGCCGGCGAGCGATAGCTCTTCTTGCTTCTGGTAACCTTTGGGGTTCACTCGAGTCGGGATGGTCCCACCAGGCCGGTAACCGCTGAACCGGCCCGCGCCGACTCGCGCTGATTCCGCGCGCTTCTGGCGGTAAGCTGGAAGAACGAGCTTGTGGGACCAGGCCCGCACGCCAGCCAGAAACGCACAACACCGAAGCTGCCTGGGATTTCTGCCGCCGGTCTGCGCCCGGAGGGATCGGTTCGGCCGGGAGAAGGAAAGAGGACCATGGCCAGCGAACCCGACCTGACGGACCTACGACAGATCCGCAACATCGGCATCATCGCGCACATCGACGCCGGCAAGACCACGACCACCGAACGCATCCTCTACTACACCGGTGAGATCCACCGGATGGGCGACGTGGACAAGGGGAATACCACCACCGATTACCTGGAGGAGGAGCGGGAACGCGGCATCACCATCGTCGCGGCCGCCATCACCTGCCGGTGGAAGGATGCCGACGAGAACCCGATCACGATCAACATCATCGACACGCCCGGGCACGTCGATTTCACGGCCGAGGTCGAGC
Organism: uncultured Planctomycetaceae bacterium; assembly: GCA_963833985.1. Classification (GTDB taxonomy): domain Bacteria; phylum Planctomycetota; class Planctomycetia; order Isosphaerales; family Isosphaeraceae; genus Aquisphaera. The sequence goes on along the minus strand of CAWIAD010000002.1, from coordinate 470,117 downwards.
GCTCGCTGCGCGTGCTCGACGGTGCGGTGGTCATCTTCTCGGCCGTTGAGGGCGTCGAGGCCCAGAGCGAGACCGTCTGGCGGCAGGCGGCCAAGTACCACGTTCCCCGGCTCTGCTTCATCAACAAGATGGACCGCATCGGCGCCGAGTTCGAGCGGGTCTACAAGGAGATCGAGGAGCGGCTGCTGGAGAGCCACCCGATTCCCATCCAGATCCCCATCGGCGCGGGGCCGGAAGGGACGATGGGCGAGTTCCAGGGGCTCATCGACCTGATCACCATGAAGGCGATCTATTACAAGACCGAGGACCTGGGCTCGACGTTCACCGTCGTGGACATTCCCGACGACCTGAGGCTCGACGCCGAGGCCTGGCGCGAGACGATGCTCAACAGCCTTTCGGCCTTCGACGAGACGTTCGCCGAGGAGTACATGAGCCATCTCGACGGCGCAGAGCTGTCCGAAGGCATGATGCACGCAGCCCTCCGCCGGGCCACGCTGACGGGCCGGGCCCAGCCGGTGCTGTGCGGGTCAAGCTTCAAGTACGTGGGCGTTCAGCGGCTCCTGAACGCGGTCGCGGCCTACCTGCCCAGCCCGCTCGATCGGCCGCCGATCACGGGCCACCACCCCAAGAAAGGCACCGAGCTGGCTCGCAAGCCGAGCCCGAGCGAGCCGTTCGCGGCCTTGGTCTTCAAGATCACCAACGACGCGCACGGCGACCTGTCGTTCGTGCGGATCTACTCGGGCAGCCTGAAGGCCGGCACGCGCGTCTACAACCCGGGCAAGGACAAGAAAGAGAACTGCTCGCGGCTGTACCACATCCGCGCTGATGACCGCGAGCAGATCACCCTGGCGGGTACCGGCGACATCGTGGGGATCGTGGGCCTGAAAGACTCGGTCACCGGTGATACGCTCTGCGACGCGGCGCATCCCATCCTGCTGGAGCGGATCGAGTTCCCGGAGACGGTGATCAGCATGTCGATCGAGCCGGTGAGCTCGGCTGACAAGGGAAAGCTGTCCGATACGCTCAATGCGCTGACGCGCGAGGACCCGACGTTCACCTTCAAGGTCAACGAGGAGACCGGCCAGACGCTCATCTCCGGCATGGGTGAATTGCACCTGGAGATCCTCAAGAACCGGATGACGCGCGACTACAACCTCAAGGTGCACGTCGGCCGGCCGCGGGTGAGTTACCGAGAGACGATCAAGAAGGCGGTCTCGCGTGTGGAAGGCACGTGCATTCGCCAGACTGGCGGGTCGGGACTGTACGCCAAGATCACCATCGACCTCGCACCCGAAACACAGCCCAAGGGGGCTCCTGTGCTCCGGTTCGTGAACAAGATGAAGGGAGGCGTGATTCCCGCCGAGTTCATCCCGGCCATCGAGGCCGGCCTGCGCGAGGAGGCCAAGTCGGGCGGGCGAACCGGATACCCGCTGGTGGACCTGAGGGTCACGCTCACCGACGGGGCCTATCACGATGTGGATTCCAATGACCTGGCCTACCGCTTCGCCGCGTCCGACGCTTTGCGGAAGGCCGTGGAGGAGGCCGGGGCGGTGCTGCTGGAGCCGATCATGCGGATCGAGGTGGTCACGCCCGAGGACTACCTGGGCAACGTCACGGGCGACCTGTCGAGCCGGCGGGCCCTGATCGACCGCACCTCGACGCGCGGCAAGCTGATGGTCATCGACGCCCGCGCCCCGCTCGAGAAGATGTTCGGCTACTCCACGGCCGTGCGCAGCCTGAGCCAGGGCCGCGCCAGCTACACGATGGAGCCGCTGGAGTACGCAGCCGCGCCCGAGAGCATGCTCGAGGCGCTCACCGGCTGAACTTGTTCGGCGAGATGCCTTGATGGATCGTGAATCGGTTTCGAGGATCCTGTCGAAGCGGAACATCGAACTTGACCGCGATTCGCATGACGTGGGAGCCCATCGACCATGACCGGCCTCGTGTCCGCCCCGCGCCCGCCAGCCACGACCAGCGACCCCGCCGCACCCGCGGTTTCACAGGGCCAGACCGTCGCTTCGGATCGCCTGTACGAAGTCGTTGACGGAAATGTTGTGGAGACGCCGCCGATGGGTGCATCCGAATGCGAGCTCGCCTCGCTGATCGCCTTCGCGATGAACCAGATTGTTCAGTCCCAGCAACGTGGCAAGGTCCTGGTAGAACTTCTCTTCTTGCTGGATGCAGCGCGTGGTTTGAAGCGGCGTCCCGACCTGGCCTTCGTCTCGTCAAGAAAGTGGCCTGTGCGCAGGAGAATACCTGACGGCGAAGCCTGGGATATGGTTCCCGATCTCGCCGTTGAGGTCGTCAGCGAGTCCAACAGCGCCAACGAGATCAACGCCAAGCTCGTCGACTATTTCCGGGCCGGTGTCCAGCAAGTCTGGGTGATTTATCGGGTCTCGCGACAGGTGTATGCCTACACGGCGCTGACCCAGGTTCAGATCCTCGCGGAGCCCGCTGAGCTGGACGGCGGAGAGCTCATTCCCGGCTTTCGGCTGTCGCTCAGCGAGCTTTTTGGAGACGTCGACATCGAGCCCACCGCGGCTGCGACCGTATGAGGCCGCGGTACGTCCTGGCCGCGATCGAAAGAAAAGAACGAGGGCGGAGAAGCCGTTGCAGAGCTCCCCGCCCTCGTTGTTTTTTGCGCCCCGATCTGAGCGTGACCGATCGTCACGGCATCAGCTCAGCGTGAGCGTTCCGGTCGCGTTGGCTGCGGCCTGGTAATTCGAGCTGCCAGTGTACTCGGCGGTCACGGTCTCGCCGCTGGTCAGGCCGGTGTTGGGGATGGTGATGCTGGCCACGCCACTACTGTTGGTGGCTGCCGTGCCCACGGGCGTGGTGCTGGTGCCCACCAGGAAGCTGATCGTCTCGCCCGACACGCCTGCGTGAGTCACTGACGAGGTGAGCGTGGCCACCAGGGTGGCGGTGCCGCCGGTGGTGCTGCTGCCAGTGCCGGAGACGCTGCCGAGGGTCGTCGCGGCCAGGTTGACCACCTGGGAGACGACCGTCGAGGTGCTGGTCTTGAAGTTGGTGTCGCCCGCGTAAACGGCCGAGATCGACTGCGTGCCCGCGGGCAGGATGCTGGTGGCGAAGGTGGCCACGCCCGAGGCGTTGAGTGTGCCGGTGCCGAGCGTGGTCGTGCCGTTCAGGAAGTTGACCGTACCCGTGGGCACGCCCACACCAGGCGACACCGGACCAACCGTGGCCGTGAAGGTCACAGGCTGGCCGAACGAGCTGGGGTTGGAGCTGGAGGTCAGAGCGGTCGTCGAGCTTGCCTGGTTGATCACCTGCGAGACGGCTGTGGAGGTGCTGGTCTTGAAGTTGGTGTCGCCGCCGTAAACAGCGGTGATCGACTGGGTGCCAACCGCCAGGCTGCCCGTGCTGAACGTGGCCACTCCGCTGGCGCTGAGTGTGCCGGTGCCGAGCGTGGTGGTGCCGTTCATGAAGGTCACGGTGCCCGTAGGTGTGCCGGCTCCGGGCGAGGCTGCCGCCACGGTGGCCGTGAAGGTCACCGGCTGGCCGAACACGCTGGGGTTGACGCTCGGGCTCAGTGTCGTCGTGGTCGTCGACTGATTGATGACCTGGGAAACGGCCGTCGAGGTGCTCTTGGCGAACGTCGTGTCGCCGCCGTAGACGGCGGTGATCGACTGGGTGCCGACCGCGAGGCTGCTGGTGTTGAACGTGGCCTGTCCGGAGCTGTTGAGTGTACCGGTGCCGAGCGAAGTTGTGCCGTTCATGAAGGTGACAGAGCCGGTGGGTGTACCCGTGCCGGACGACGGAGCGACGGTGGCCGTGTAGGTGACGGACTGGCCGAACACGCTCGGGTTCGTGCTCGAGATGAGCGTGGTCGAGCTTGCCTGGTTAACCAGCTGAGAGAGCGCCGTGGAGGTGCTGGAGGTGAAATTCGTATCGCCGCCATACACCGCCGTGATCGAGTGCGTGCCGGTGGTCAGGGTGCTGGTGCTGAAGGTGGCGGTCCCGGTGCTGCTGAGCGTGCCGGTGCCGAGCGTGGTGGTGCCGTCCATGAAGGTGACCGTGCCGGTTGGCGTGCCCGTGCCCGTGACCGGAGCGACCGTCGCGGTGAAGGTCACCGAGGAACCCGTGGCGCTGGGATTGGCGCTCGAGGTCAGCGTGGTCGTGGTGCTGTCCTGAGTGACCACCAGATCGCCTGTCCCCGCGCTCAGCAGGTTCGTGCTGTCACCGGCGAAGCTGACAACGATGCCGGCGCTATCGGTGCCTGCGGGATTGCTCGTGAATACGCCGGTCAAGGTTGCCGCGCCGGTGCCGTCGGTGATCGCGTTGCCGGCGAAGGCACCGTCGAGTGTGAAGCTGAGGACCTTGCCGACCAGGGGAGTGCCGCTGGCGGTCTGGAGGGTGGCCGTAAGCGTGGCCGTGGCGCCGGCAACCGCCGTGCCGGACGCGGTGATCGTGGTCGCCGCCTGGGTTCCGACGAGCTGATGAGGAATATAGCCCAGGCTGGAGTTCTTCTGTGCCACCGGGCCGTTGACGCCGAAGAGACCCGTGGTGTCGAGGATCTCCGAGTCGAACGCGGCGATGGCGCTGATGGATGTCGGCCTGGGCCGAAGCGTTGTTCGCGGCCGCGATCGAGTTGACGGTGCTCTCGAGCGTGGTGATGGCCGCATTGACGGTGGTGTCGAGGCCGGTGTGGGTCACTTGAAGCCCGGCGTTCATGAGCGCGCGGTAGGCCTCGGCTCCTGCCTGGAGCGTGGTGTTGACATCGCTCAGAGCCAGCGGAGTGGAGGCCGTGGAACTGAGCGTACTGGCCAGCGCCCCGAGGTCCGTCTCAAAGGTCTGGGTGGTGGTGACGTAGGCGCTGAAGGGCGTGTTGAGCGAGTAGATCGGTCCCTGGGTCAGGGTGTTGATGGCCGCTCCCGCCTGGGTGGGCAAGACATTGGCGGAGATGAGTCCGACGGTGCTCTGCTGGTTCAGCGAGACCAGGTTGGCCACCACCTGGAGTCCTTCGAGCTTGAGCATGTTGTCGATATGGGGGAAGCGCGGCAGGAGCTGCTGGTCCACGTTCTGGTTGAAGCTGCCGACCAGGCTCTCGGACTCGGCCACGAAGCCGTCGCCATTGACCGAGCCATTGTTGAGATCGGCAAGCGGTCCGTTGGTGAGCTGTGTCTGGAGGGCACTGAGCATGGTCTTGATCACCTCTTTCGAGGTGTTCTTGCCCTGTTCGGCCTGTGTGATCAATCCGGACAGCGACGGTCCGGTGAACGCCTCGGCCGTCGCTGCGAGCAACTGGCGGTCTTCCAGCGGCTCAAGCAGGAGGACCCGGCCTCGGGCTCGCCGTATACGAATCTCTCGTCTTTGAGTGCTCATCATTCACCTGGTAGGTTATCGTTGGTTCTCTGGGCCGCGCTCTCGACCTGGCGTCATTGCCGCGATCATCCCTGGGGTTGAGGGCATTCCCTGCCGGGGTCGGGCTTGCCGGTGCACTGGCCGCTCTCCCAAGATACACCTGGCAAGATTACAAACGGATTGGTGTGGCGGGAGCGAGCATGATTTTTTCAAAAAAAGAGACTGAGAGGAACAGGGTATTGAGGGTTGAGGGGAGGCTGAGGCGCCCGGCGGCGATTTTTCGGGGGGAATTGGGCCTCCGCAGGGGTAGATCCCACGCCCTGATGGCTGCTGGTCCAGGGGAAGGGTGCCGCGGAGCGAGCCGCCTGAAAGAAATCGGGAAAAACTCGTGGCAGCCGCGTTGACGGGTTTTGCGCCTCCTGATACACTTTTTCTTTCCTGCGTGGTGTGCGAGGTAAGGTGGGCCCTGGCTCACCCTCGAAGTGGTTGGGACCAGGAATCGGAAGGACAGACCTTGGTGGCTGGTGTCAGTAACGAGCGCATTCGGATCCGGATGGAGGCCTACGACCACACCATCCTGGACCAGTCGGCGAAAGACATTGTTGATACCGCCAAGCGAACCGAGGCGATTGTCCACGGGCCGATTCCGCTTCCCACGCGGATTGAACGCTACACGGTGCTCCGGAGCCCGCACATCGACAAGAAGTCGCGGGAGCAGTTTGAGATCCGGACCCACAAGCGGCTGATCGACATCGTTCAGCCAACCAACAAGACGATTGACGCCCTCAACAAGCTGAGCTTGCCGGCCGGCGTGGACATCAAGATCAAGGCTTCGCAGTCGGGAGCCTGATCGGCTATCCTCGCTGCTGTCCCGGCAAGCGCCAGCAGGTCACTGGGTTTCCTGAACCTCGCACACCGCACGGTGTGCGTGTCGTTCGGTTGCGTCGGACGCCTCAATCGGTAGAGCCCGCGATGGCTCACCGAGAGACAGCCCCGGCGCCGGGGTCGCTGAAATGCCTGGCCGCGACCCGCGTTGAAACCTGACCTGTACCCAGGTGATTCCGACCCGAGAGCCCGCATCTCGCGGCGTTCCTGCCATGGCGAGCCGCGCCGGCGAGGCGGGATGTAGCGGAAGGCAACGGAGCAAGACAATGCAAGTGGGACTGCTGGGGCGCAAGGTCGGCATGACCCAGATCTACCAGGAAGACGGCACCTCGGTGCCGGTCACGGTCCTGGAGTGCGGTCCGTGCACCGTGCTCCTGGTGCGGACCGAGGAGCGTGACGGTTACCACGCGATTCAGCTCGGTTTCGACGACAAGAAGCGGAAAAACGCCACGCAGGCGGAGCGTGGCCACGCCCGCAAGGTGAACGCGGAACCGAAACGCTACGTGCGGGAGTTGCGGCAGAACACACCGGCCGAGTTGGCCGAGGGGCAAACCCTGACGGTCGATGTCTTTGCCGAGATCAAGCGGGTGGACGTCACCGGCACGAGCAAGGGGCGTGGCTTCGCCGGCGTCATGAAGCGGCATGGCTTCCGCGGCCTCCGGGCCACCCACGGTGTGAAGCGGATGCACCGCCATCCCGGTTCGTCGGGCCCCAGTGCCGACCCGGCGCGGACCCAGAAGGGCGTCCGGAAACCGGGCCACCACGGCCATGTCCGGTCCACCGTGCGCAATCTCGAGGTCGTGAAGATCGACCCGGCCAATAACTTGCTGCTGCTCAGGGGGGCCGTTCCGGGCCCGCCCGGCGGCTACATCACCATCCGCCAGACGAACAAGGTTTAAAAGGCTCCCGCACTGCGTCGGAGGGGCGACCCCGGCTCCTATTCACGGACAGGTTCCCGATCATGCTGACCATTCCCGTATACAACACCGCCGGCGAGCAGGTGGGCCACGAGACGGTCGACCCGGACGATTTCGGCGGTGCGATCAACAAGCAGTTGCTCCATGACGTCGTGCTCATGCACCTCGCGGCGCGGCGCGTGGGGACGGTCAATACCCGCGGCCGGTCCGACGTCGCCGGCTCGGGCAAGAAACTGTTCCGCCAGAAGGGCACGGGGAACGCCCGCGCCGGTGCCAAGCGGACCAACAAGCGCAAGGGCGGCGGCGCGGCGTTCGCGCGGCGCAACCGCGACTACCGGTACGCCATGCCGAAGAAGGCCGTCCGGGCAGCGATCCGCATGGCGCTGCTCTCCAAGTTCCAGGACAACCAGGCCATCATCCTGGACGGGCTGAGCCTGGCAAAGCCTCAAACGAAGGTTGTGGCCAGGGCGCTGAAGGCCATCCGCCGGCCCGACCTGACCGAAGCCGAAACGGCCGAGGTCGTGGGCGAGACCAAGACCAGGGCCGCCAGCCGCACGCTCCAGGGCCGGTCGGTGCTCATCGGCATCCCCGGCCACGACCCGGTCCTGTACCGCAGCGCCCGCAATATTGAAGGGGTCGCGGTCGCCCCGGTGGGCGAGTTCAACACCTACGACATTCTCAAGCAGCGCTACCTGGTGCTCACCCCCGAGGCGCTCAAGGCGCTGAAGCAGAAGGGTCAGGAGCATCCGGCGGCCGTCGCATCCACCACCGAGACCGGCGCCGCGGAAGAAGCGGCCGCCGGCACGGAGAGCTAATCTGATGGTCACTTTACGCCGGCCTCCCCAGTACCAGCGCAGCGGGCCTCACCTCGACCCTTACCAGGTGGTGGTGCGGCCCCTGATCACCGAGAAGGCCACCCACCTCTCGGAGCGCCACAACGCCTACACCTTCGAGGTCAACCCGATGGCCACGAAGACCGAGATCAAGTCGGCCGTCGAGGTCCTCTTCAACGTCCGGGTGCTCGATGTGCGGACGCAGAACCGTCGCGGCAAGAAGCGGCGGTACCGACTCAAGCAGGGACGGATGCGGAACTGGAAGAAGGCGATCGTCACCCTGCACGAGGAATTCCGGATCGATTTCTATTGAGTCGCGCCGGTCGCAGGCCACCGAATCAGGAACCAAGCCATGGGCATTCGAACCTACAAGCCAACGACGGCGGGGCGCCGCAACTCGTCGGTCAGCGACTTTGCCGAGCTGACCGACAAGGAAAAGAAGCCCGAGAAAGGCCTCACCGAACCGCTCAAGAAGTCGGGCGGCCGCAACAATCAGGGAGTGATCACGGCGCGGCACCGGGGCGGCGGCCACAAGCGGAAGTACCGGGTCATCGACTTCCGCCGCAACGATCACGACGGCACGCCGGCCGAGGTCACCCACATCGAGTACGATCCGAACCGCTCGGCGCGGATCGCTCTGGTGGTCTACCCCGACGGCACGAAGCGGTACATCCTGGCGCCTGATGGGCTGAAGGCTGGCATGACGGTCAACAGCGGGCCCGACGCCGAGCCCAAGCTGGGCAACTGTCTGCCACTGGCGAAGATCCCCACGGGCCTGTCGATTCACAATATCGAGATGCAGCCTGGCGGCGGCGGCAAGCTCTGCCGGTCGGCCGGGGTGGGCGCGACGCTCACCGCCCGCGAGGGCGACTGGGCGCAGCTCACGCTCCCCTCGGGAGAAGTGCGGCGGATTCCCGCCACCTGCCGGGCCACGATCGGCATGGTCGGCAATCCCGACCACATGAACATCCGCCTGGGCAAGGCGGGTCGCAAGCGCTGGCTGGGACGGCGGCCGCACGTGCGCGGCACCGCCATGAACCCCGTCGACCACCCGATGGGTGGTGGTGAGGGCCGTTCAAAGGGGCACACCCCGCGCTCGCCTTCCGGCGTGCTGGCCAAGGGCGGCAAGACCCGCCGTCGCCGCAAACCCTCGAACAAGGCCATCATCCGTCGCCGCACGAGCGTGCGGTACGGGCAACTGAAGATCTAGCGGCCACTCCGTTTCACCGGCAGCCGACCACTGACAACTTCCAAGGAAAGCTATGGGACGCTCACTCAAGAAACCCCCCTACGTCGTCGAGCGGCTCCTCGAAAAGGTCTACCGGGCCGACAACTCGGGGAGCCGCGAGCCCATCAAGACCTGGGCGCGAGCCAGTACCATCGTGCCCGAGTTCGTGGGCAAGAACTTCGCCGTGCACAACGGGCGGATCTTCATGAAGCTGTATGTGACCGAAGACATGGTCGGGCACAAGTTCGGCGAGTTCGCGCCCACCCGGACCTTCAAGGGGCATGGCGGCAAGGCGTCGAAGTCGTCCAAGAAGTAAACGAGCGGACGGGTAGAAGATCATGGCCACAGCGATTTCACAGTACCACGCGACCCACCGATTCGCCCGGATCTCGGTGCGGAAGGTCCGGCCGCTTCTGGATCTGATCCGGGGCAAGTACGCCGACGACGCCCTGGACCTTCTGAAGTACACGCCCCACCGGGGCGCCCGGATGATCGAACAGGTGCTCAAAAGCGCCATGGCCAACGCCGAGGACAAGGGCGTACGGAATGCGGGCGACCTGGTCGTCAGCGACGCCCGCGGCGATGGCGGCCCGATGTTCAAGCGGCTCATGCCGCGGGCGCGTGGCATGGCGTACCTGATCCGGCGCCGCAGTTCGCACATCGCCATCGGGCTCTGGGACCCGACGGCGCCGCTCGGGGAACCGGCCGAGGCGGCAGACTGAGGTCCCGGCCGCGGGAAGCCAAGCATCGAGATCAAGGGAGACCTACCCACTCAAGGGGCGTGATTCTATGGGCCAGAAGGTTCGACCGACCGGGTTTCGCGTGGGAATCATGGAAGACTGGCGGAGCCGCTGGTACGCTTCCAAGCACGAGTTCAGCGACCTGCTCGTCGAAGATTTCAAGATTCGCGCGTTCATCAAGAAGAAGTACGGCTTCGCCGGCATCCCCAAGATCGAGATCGAGCGGACGCGCGACGCGGTGACCGTGCTGCTCTCCACCGCACGGCCGGGAGTGATCATTGGCCGCAAGGGGGCCGAGGTCGAGAAGCTTCAGGAGGAGCTGCAAAGCCTCACCGGGCGGCGGATCGAGATCAAGATCGTCGAGGTGGCCCGGCCGGAGATCGACGCGCAGCTCATCAGCGAGGATATCGCCGAGCAATTGCAAAAGCGGTCCAGCTTCCGGCGCACCATGAAGCGGGCGATCGAGCAGACCATGGACGGCGGGGCCAAGGGTGTCAAGATTCAACTGTCGGGGCGGCTGGGCGGCTCCGAGATGTCGCGCACCGAGGCGGCCGCGGCCGGGTCGGTGCCGCTGTCCACGCTCCGGGCCAAGGTCGACTACGGCTTCGCTGAAGCCAAGACGGCTCAAGGCCATATCGGGATCAAGGTATGGGTCAACCAGGGCGACTATTTAAAGATGGAGGCCGCCGATGGCGTTGATGCCCAAGCGGGTCAAGTTCCGAAAAAGCCAAAAAGGCCGCGTAAGAGGTAATGCGACCCGCGGCAACTACGTGGCCTTCGGCGAGTACGGGTTGCAGGCGCTCGAACCCGGGCGGATCAGCGCCCAGACCATCGAAGCGGGACGCGTGGTCGCCAGCCAGATGGTCAAGGGGGGCGGCAAGGTTTACATCCGGATCTTCCCCCAGAAGAGCGTGACCGCCATTCCCGCCGAGACCCGCATGGGTAAAGGCAAGGGCGAGATCGAGTTCTGGGCGGCCGTGGTCAAGCCGGGGACGATCCTCTTCGAGATCAGCGGACTGAGCGAGGAGGTCGCCCGAGAAACCCTGGCACGCGTTTCCCACAAGATGCCGATCAAGTGCCGGTTCGTCGGCCGTCGTCCCACCATCTGAATGACGAGGCCCCGCGCCAGGAGACACGCTGCAATGAGCAAGCCCGCCGAACTTCGAGACCAGACCGACGAGCAACTGGAGCTGCTGCTCAAGGACGTCCAGAACAACCTGTTCCGGCTCCGGCTGCAAAGCGAAACCGAGCGGCTCGAAGCGCCCAGCGAGATCGTCAAGGCCAAGCGTGAGATCGCCCGGATCAAGACGATCCTCCGGCTCCGTGAGATCGAGCGGCAAGAGGCCGTCGCGGCGCCCGTTGCCCCGTGACCGGGTGTCGCGCATCGGTACCCTGAGACTTTTGAACGATTCAGCCTGGTGGTGAGCCAGTTCCATGAGCCCTGAAAGTACAGTCAGCACAGAAGCGACGTCCCTACGGTCCCGCCGCAAGACGGAAATCGGTACGGTCACGTCAGACAAGATGAACAAGACGCGGCGCGTCGTGGTGGAGCGGCTGGTGCCGCACCCGAAGTACGGCAAGCTGATGCGCCGGCGGACCGTCTGCCACGTGCATGACGAGGCCAATGAGTCGCACCTGGGCGATCTGGTCGAGATCATGGAGACCCGGCCGATCTCCAAGCTGAAACGGTGGCGGCTGATCCGCATCGTCCGCAAGGGCGCCCAGCAGGCCCTGGCCGGCGAGGACGAGGGGGGCGTGCCGGCCTGAACCGTCTCCTGGCGTTCCGATTCCGCACTCTGCATTCCGAATCTCTGAAGGTTTCGTTCCATGATCCAGATGCAAACCCGGCTTGACGTGGCCGATAACACCGGCGCCAAGGAGGTGATGTGCATCAAGGTGCTTGGCGGCAGCGCCTCGCTTTACAAGCGGCGCACCGCGGGCCTTGGTGACACCATCATCGCCAGCGTCAAGAAGGCCTCCTCCGGAGGCGACGTCAAGGCCGGCGACGTGGTCCGCTGCGTCATCGTCCGCACCCGCAACCAGACCCGGAGGACCGACGGCTCGTACGTCAAGTTCGACCGCAACGCCGTGGTGCTGATCGACGCCGAGAAGAATCCCCGCGGCACCCGCATCTTCGGGGCGATCGCCCGGGAGCTGCGCGACCGCCAGTTCATGAAGATCATCAGCCTCGCGGCCGAGGTTGTCTGACGGCCGGTATCCGTGAAGAGAGCCGATCTATGATTATCCGCAGAGACGACCAGGTGGAGGTGATCGCCGGCGACGATCGCGGGACGCCCACGCAGCGCCGGTTCGCCAAGGTGCTGCGGGTGCTGCCCGCGCGCAACAAGATTGTCGTCGAGGGCGTGAACCGCGTGTACAAGCACATGCGGCCCAGCAACAAGAACCCCCAGGGCGGGCGGCTGTCCAAGGAGATGCCGATCGACGTCTCCAACGTGATGCTGGTTTGCCCCAAGTGCAACCGGGGCGTCCGCGTCGGTCACCGCTTCACCGACGACGGCCAGAAACAGCGGTACTGCAAGTCGTGCGGCAACGGCCTGGGTAACATCGGTCCGCGCAAAGCGGCCCATGCGGCCTCGGCCCAGAAAAACGCGTAACCAAGGTTGACCCGGATCCAGAATCGCCGGCGCGGCCGGCAAGACGGCGCGGCGGGGTCTGACACGCGGCGGAATGAAGGATGACGGCAATGGCTCGCCTGCTCGATCTCTACAAGAAGGACATCGCCACGGCGATGGCCGCCAAGTACAACCTTGACAACCCGATGGCGATCCCCAAGATCGCCAAGATCGTCATCAACATGGGCGTGGGCCGGGCGACCCAGGACAAGGCTCAGCTCGATGTGGCGGCCGACAGCCTGGGGAAGATCAGCGGCCAGAAGCCGCTGATCACGAAGGCCAAGACCTCCGTCTCCGGGTTCCGGCTGCGCGAGGGCAACGACATCGGGTGCAAGGTCACGCTCCGCGGCCAGCGCATGTACGAGTTCCTCGACCGTCTGATCTCGATTGCCCTGCCGCGTATCCGGGACTTCCGCGGCGTCAACCCCAATAGCTTCGACGGTCACGGCAACTACAGCCTTGGCCTGGCCGAGCAGGTCGTCTTCCCCGAGATCGACGCCGACAAGCTCCAGCACACCCAGGGTATGGACATCACCATCGTCACCACCGCGAAGAACGACGAGCAGGCCCGGGAGCTGCTCCGCTTCTTCGGCCTGCCGTTCCGATCGCCGACGGCCGGTGGCAAGGGGGCTCCGGCGGGCAAGTCGTGATCCGACGCACCGGAATGGTTCCAGTCAGGGCACTCCTGGCGTCCGCCGTGACCGGCGAGAGGAAGTAAGATGTCGACGAAAGCACAGAAGATCAAGTCCGAGACGCCCCGCAAGTTCGCCGTGCAGCACCGCAACCGCTGCCGGCTCTGCGGGCGTCCCCGTGGTTTCTATCGTAAGTTCGGAATCTGCCGGATCTGCTTCCGGGGACTGGCCCTCCGCGGCCTGATCCCGGGTGTGAAGAAGGCGAGCTGGTAGACCGCTGGCAGGCCCAGCCCGATGAAACAGGATCCCCGATTGCCCGAGTTCCCCCGCCGCCCCGACGTGCCGACCTGGCGCCCTGCCGGCTCCCTTGCTCGGGACGCACGTGACCCGCGACGGTTCAGGAAGGCTTCTTGCCCATGATGACTGACCCGATTGCCGACATGCTCACCCGGATCCGCAATGCCGTCCGGATCGAGCGCACCTACCTGGACATGCCGACGTCGAAGATGCGGCGCGGCATCGCCCAGGTTCTCAAGGACGAGGGCTACGTCTGGGATTTCGAGGAAATCGAGACGACGCCCGCCCGCACGTTGCGACTGCATATGAAGTACGGCCCCAACGGCGAACGGCTGATCACTCGCATCGATCGGATCAGCAAGCCCGGACGGAGAATCTATCGCGGCTACAAGGAGCTCAAACCGATCCTGGGCGGCATGGGCATCCAGATCCTGAGCACTCCCCAGGGAATCGTGAGCGACCGCCGGGCCCGCGTCGAGAAGATTGGCGGCGAAGTGCTGGCGATGATCTACTGAACCAACCAGGCAGCCGTGGCGGTCCCCGTTTCCGGCTCCGCCCGGCGGTCTCCTGAGAACTCCAAGAGGACGATCAACCCATGTCGCGAATCGGACGCAAGCCGGTTCCAGTGCCGGCCAACGTGAAGGTCGCGATCGTCGAGCAGACGATTCAGGTCGAGGGACCCAAGGGAACGCTCAGCTTCTCGCACCGGCCCGAGATCACGCTCAAGTATGACGACTCGAAGCGGCTTCTGGAGGTGGTCCGGCGCGATGACGAGCGGCTCAGCCGCGCGCTGCACGGGCTGACCCGCAGCCTGGTGGCCAACATGGTGCAGGGCGTCTCGACCGGTTATACCCGCAAGCTGGAGATCGTCGGCGTCGGCTACCAGGCCCAGCTCAAGAAGGCCAACACCCTGGCCCTCCAGGTCGGCTATGCCAACCAGGTGGTTCTGGAATCGCCGGCCGGTGTCACCGTGACCGTTCCCGACGCGACCCACATCACCATCACCGGGGCCGACAAGCAGGCCGTGGGCCAGTTCGCCGCGGAGGTGCGCAAGGTCCGGCCCCCCGAGCCGTACAAGGGCAAGGGCATCCGCTACGAGGGCGAGGCCGTCCGCCGCAAGGCCGGCAAGGCCTTCGGGTCGAAGTAGTCGCCCAGGCGGCCGCTGGCCCGGGCAGTCCGTGGCGGCCGCTGATCGCAGAGATTCATCCCGAACCGTGAGGACAGTCCCGTGGATACCGCCAATCATCATCTGCTGGTCCAGACCCGCCGCCGGAGGCGCCAGCACCGGGTTCGGAAGCGGCTCATGGGAACGCCGGAGCGCCCGCGGCTGGCCGTTTTCCGGAGCTCCAAGCATATTTACGCTCAGGTGGTCAACGATCAGACGGCCACGACGCTGGCCTCGGCCAGCACCATGGACCCGACCATCAAGGCCGAGGTGAAATACGGTGGCAACAAGGCCGCGGCCGCCATCGTCGGCCGGGTGGTCGCCGAACGAGCCAGGGCGGCCGGCATTGACAAGATCTGCTTCGACCGCAGAAGCTACAAGTACCACGGCCGGGTGGAAGCGCTCGCCCAGGCGGCTCGCGAGGCCGGCTTGAAGTTTTGATCCGTTTCTCATCGCAGGAGATTGTCTGTGGCTATCGAGACGCGAGAACGCGATCGCGACCGTGGGGAGTGGGCCGAGAGCGTCGTCTCGATCCGTCGCTGCGCGGCCGTGGTCAAGGGTGGGCGGCGGTTCAGCTTCAACGCCCTGGTGGTCGTCGGCAACGGCCGCGGCCAGGTGGCCTGGGGGTACGGCAAGGCGAACGAGGTGCCTCC
Source organism: uncultured Planctomycetaceae bacterium (assembly GCA_963833985.1). GTDB lineage: Bacteria > Planctomycetota > Planctomycetia > Isosphaerales > Isosphaeraceae > Aquisphaera. Next base: position 454,815 of record CAWIAD010000002.1, on the reverse strand, counting down.
GGCCGTCGAGAAGGGCGTCAAGGATGCCCACAAGCAGATGAACCGGGTGCAGCTCAAGGGTGGGACCATCCCGCACGCGGTCATCGGCAAGTTCGGGGCGGCACGGGTGCTGCTCATGCCGGCCGTGCCGGGAACCGGCGTGATCGCCGGGGGCGCCGTGCGTGCCGTGGTCGAGGCCGCGGGCATCAAGGACGTCCTCACCAAGAGCTTCGGCTCCAACAACAAGCTCAACCTCGTCAAGGCGGCGATCAACGCCCTGACGCAACTGCGAACGAAGGAAGAGATCGCTCGCCTTCGAGGAGTGGCCCTCTGATGCAACTGCATGACGTGCACAAGGCCGTCCACCGCCGCAAGCTGCGCAAGCGGGTGGGACGGGGAGTCGGCTCGGGCCATGGCAAGACCTCGAGCAAGGGCCACAAGGGGCATGCCTCGCGGCAAGGGTTCAAGCTGAACCCGATCTTCGAGGGCGGTCAGATGCCGCTGGCCCGCCGCGTGCCCAAGCGAGGCTTCTTCAACGGAGCCTTCAAGAAGGAGTACGCGATCGTCAACCTGAGCGATCTGGACGCCCATTTCGAGCCCGGGGCCGTCGTCGACGAACCGGCCCTGCGCGCCCGGGGGCTGGTGAAGGGACACAATTTCGACGGCATCAAGATCCTTGGCGACGGTGCGGTCAGCAAGCCGCTGGACGTCCGCGCCACCCGGTTCAGCCAGTCGGCCATCGCGAAGATCGCCGCGGCCGGCGGCCAGTACGCCCTTGTTGCCTACAGCCGGCGGCAGCGCGGTGCGGAGGCCTGAACCCGGAGGTCCAATCCGCCGGGAGAGCGGCCGCAGAGGTTCCCGGGCGATTGAGCCGCGCCAGGCGTCCTATGGAATGTAGAGCTGTCGAAAGCATGATTCCGGTCCGGTCGAGATTGCAAGCGGAGGCAGTCGCCCGTGGATAAGCTGCTGACCATCTTCAAGGTGCCTGAACTGCGGAGAAAGATCTTCTTCACCGCCGCGCTTCTGGCCATCTACCGGATCGGTTTTTATGTACCCCTGCCGATCGTCAACCAGGCACAACTGCGCAACTGGGAGGAGCAGCAAAGCACCAACACGGCCGGTAAGCTGTTTGGCACGGTGGCGATGTTCGGCGGCACGTCGATCGGCATGAGCACGATCTTCGGCCTGGGCATCATGCCCTACATCTCGGCATCGATCATCTTCCAGCTCCTGGGCAGCGTCGTACCCTCGCTCGAGGCGATGATGAAGGAGGGGGAGAGCGGCCGGAAACGGATCAATGAATACACCCGCTACGCGACCGTGGGCCTGTGTGCCATCCAGAGCGCGTTCTGGGTGCAGTATATGATGAGTCCACAGATGAACGTGGTGCTCCCGCAGTATCGCGATTTCTGGCATGGACTGGTCTGCGTGTCGATCATGACGGCCGGAACCATCTTCCTGATGTGGGTGGGCGAGCAGATTGACGAGTTCGGGATCGGCAACGGGATCAGCCTGCTGATCATGGCGGGCATCCTGGCGCGGGTGCCCGTGGCCATGAAGGGGCTCTGGGAGAACTCGACCTCCAAGCTGACGCCCGAGCCGGGCAAGTACGGCATCATCACCCTCCTCATGCTGCTGGCCCTGTTCATCGCCGTGGTCGTGGGGGTGATCGCGATCACCGAGAGCCAGCGGCGCATCCCCACCCAGTCCGCCAAGCACGTGCGCGGCCGGCGGGTCTTCGGCGGCACCCGCCAGTACCTGCCTCTGAAGGTGAACCAGGCCGGCGTCATGCCCATCATCTTTGCCTCCAGCCTGCTCATCTTCCCTTCGTTCGTATTCAATGGCCTGGCGAAGGCGACGGCCAACCTGCGGTCGGACAACTGGACCGTGGGCTCGACGTTCGCCGGCTTGATGCAGGAGGTCGCCGACGCGTTCCAGCGCCAGAGCTACATCTACACCGTCTGCTACATTATCCTCATCTACTTCTTCTGCTACTTCTGGACGGCCATCACCTTCAACCCCAAGGACATGGCCGAGAACCTGAAGGATTACGGCAGTTTCATACCCGGCTACCGGCCGGGCCGGCGCACGGCTGACTATCTCGAGAAGGTGATGCTTCGCATCACCTACGTCGGTGCGGCCTTTCTGGCGCTGGTCGCCGTGATCCCGTCGCTCGTCCAGACCGCCCTCAACGTGGATTTCACCGTGGCGTCGTTCCTGGGAGGCACCGGGCTCTTGATTGTGATCAGCGTTTGCCTGGACCTGGTCCAGAAGATCGACAGCCACCTGGTCATGCGGAATTACCCCGGGCTGGTGAACCGCAAATGAGCCGCCCGGCGGGAGAGCCGGCTGCCCTGCGGGGCTGGCACTCTGCTAGAATGGCTTCGTCACTTGAGGCGGAGCTGGTCAGGATCGAACAGGAGCTATAGCGCGTGTCGTCCCAGCGAGGCATGGTCCCCCGGCCGTCCTTTCCTGCGTTCCTCTCGGGCCTGGGTCGCAAGGGAACCCCCATTCCCGGTGGTCCCCGGCCCGTTCCGAAGCTTAAAAGTCCGCGCGAGATCGGGCTCATGCGGGAGGCGGGCCGCGTGGTGGCGAAGGCCCTGGACCGGGCCCGCCAGTTCGCCGTACCGGGTGCCACGACCGCCGACATGGAAGACGCCGTGGCGGCCGTCTTCAAGGAACACGACGCGCTCCCCTTGTTTCTGAATTACCCGAGCACGACCAAGGGCAAGCCGGCCTTTCCGGCGGTGATCTGCGCCAGCGTGAACCACCATGTCGTTCACGGCATTCCCAATCGCCGCCCTTTGAAGGAGGGCGATATCGTCTCGATCGACACCGGCTGCAAGGTCAATGGCTGGTGCGGCGACTCGGCCGTGACGCTGGCCATCGGCGAGATCGCTCCCGAAGTTCAGAAACTCCTCCGCGTGACCGCGGAATCGCTCGACCTGGCCATCCGGGCCCTGGCACGCTGCCGCTACTGGTCGGAGGTCGCCGGCCTGATGGAGCGGTATATCAAGAGCCAGGGTTTTTACGTGGTCGAGAAGTTCGTCGGCCACGGCATCGGCCAGGAGATGCACGAAGAGCCGCAGGTGCCGAACTTCGTCAACAAGGCTCTGCTGCAACACGATATCCGCCTCGAGCCCGGGCTTGTTCTGGCGATCGAGCCGATGGTCGCCATGGGCACCAAGGACGTCCGTACGCTCGACGATGGCTGGACCGTGGAGACCAGGGACCGGCGGCCCAGCGCTCACTTCGAGCACACCGTCGCCATGACCCCCGAGGGCCCTCGCGTGCTGACGTACCTCGAGGACGACGAGGCCGTCCCGGATTCCGGCTCGGCGGCCCCCTGATCTTCCCCGGGCGCAGTCGACTCACGGCGGGGGTCCTGAAAAACCCGACGCGAGCGCGGGTGAGCTCTTGCGGATGCCTGGCCGCCTCGGTATATTAGTTGAATTCGGCTCGGGATGTGGCGACGCGTCAGCACCCCTCCAAAGCTGGTTTCTTCGGCCCCGTGCCGGAGGCGCACTGGAATCCGAGTCGATCCTCAAGAACCCGGGTATCGACAAGGCATGCCGGTCGGCCCGCCCCACTGGTTGTGGTCGGGAAGCCTCCTGCTCATGCCGGTCCACGAGTCCTGGCACTGCCAGGCAAGATTCCCTGGTGCTGGCCGATGATTTGAAGAAGGTTTTGTTATGAAAGTACGTTCGAGCGTAAAGCGGATGTGCGAGAACTGCAAGATCGTGCGCAGGGCAGGGAAGCTCTATGTGATTTGCACCAACCCGCGGCACAAACAAAGACAGGGCTGATCCTCTCGACGGGCTCGAGAGTGCCTGATCCATGAGCTGCCAGGCCCGCATGGCGGCTCCTCGCATTTTCAGAGAACCGCCAGGCGAGCGAGCGACGGAGATTCAAAACGGATGCCTCGTATTCTCGGTGTGGATATACCCAACGATAAGCGCGCGGTGATCTCGCTGCGCTACATTTACGGCATTGGCCCGTTCCTGTCCGAGCAGCTCTGCGAGCGCGCCGGCATCGATCCGGACAAGCGGGCACGCGACCTCACGGAGGACGACCTGGCCAAGCTTGCCTCGTTGCTCGACAACGAATACGTGGTCGAAGGCCAGCTGCGACGCCAGGTGCAGCAAAACATCGCCCGGCTGCGCGACATCGGCTGCTACCGCGGTCTGCGGCACCGCAAGGGACTGCCGGTCCGGGGCCAGCGCACCCGCACCAACGCCCGCACGCGGAAGGGCCCACGGAAGACCGTGGCCGGAAAGAAGGGCGTCAAGGAGCTGCGCTAGTACCGGTGCGCGTCGCGTCCTGACGCGACGCGGCCGCGGTTGTTGGCCCGGGGCTGTTCGCGGTCTTGCGGTGCTCTCCGGGGCGTCATGAGGTGATCTGGCCCCGGCCTGAGCCGTCCGGGCCGTCCGCCACACAAGCGAGTGGAGCTCGCGTGGCCGGGAAGCTTTCCAGGAACAAGCCAAGCGTTGATTCGACCCGATTGATCGAGGAGCACTGGATCCGTGGCCAAGGCCAAGAAGCGGAAGACACGACGCAACGTCAGCCGGGCGGTCGTGCACATCAAGGCGACGTTCAACAACACGACGGTGACGATCACCGATCCCAACGGCGATGCCCTCTGCTGGGCCTCATCCGGGACAGTGGGCTTCAAGGGAAGCCGCAAGAGCACGCCGTTTGCCGCCCAGCGCACCGCCGAGACGGCTGCCGCCACCGCAACCAAGTACGGCGTCAAGGAAGTCGAGGTCAAGGTGAAGGGGCCAGGCTCGGGTCGCGAGAGCGCGATCACGGCCATCCAGGCCTCCGGCCTTTCGATCAAGGCCATCGAGGACGTCACACCGCTGCCGCACAATGGCTGCCGGCCGCCCAAGAAGCGGCGGGTTTGAACGATATGGCAAGCCGATTGCCCGTCGTTTGAAGTGCACTGCCGCGAACGCCTCCGCAAACATTCAAGAACCCGATACGACCAAGGAATCCTGATTCACCATGGGACGTCATACTGGACCGGTTTGCCGGCTCTGCCGACGCGAGGGAACCAAGCTGTTCCTGAAGGGAACGCGGTGCGACACGCCCAAGTGCGCTGTCGACCGCCGCGAAGGGATGCCCGGCATGCATCAGTTTCGCCGCGGCAAGGCCAGCGAATATGCCATCCGGCTGCGCGAGAAGCAGAAGGTCAAACGCTATTACGGCATCTTCGAGCGTCAGTTCCGGAAGTATTACGCCGAGGCCAACCGGCGCACGGGGAACACGGGAGATGCGTTGATGTCGCTCCTGGAGCGGCGGCTGGACAACGTCGTGACGCGATTGGGCTTCGCCTCCAGCCGGCCGCAGGCCCGGCAGCTCATCCGCCACGGCCACATCCTGATCAACGGCCGCAAGCTCGATATTCCCAGTTATCTCGTCCGGCCCGGCGACCAGGTCCAGGTCAAGAACCGCGAGCATTCGCGCAGGCTGGTGGCCAGTAATCTGGCCGAGGGCGCGCCGCCGGTCCCCGACTGGCTCGACCGGTCGAGCGTCGATCCCCCCGAGGGTCGCGTCACCCGGATGCCGTCGACACTGGATATTTCGCTCCCCGTGACGCCGCAGCTCATCATCGAGCTGTTGAGCCGCTGATTCCGGGGTTCGTCTGAGCGCTTACTTGGGGGGAAACCGCGATGCGTATTCGATGGCGTGGCCTCGAACTGCCCAGCCGGGTGATCTGCGACCGCGAGACCTTGACCGACACCTTCGGCGAGTTCCACGTCGAGCCCTTCGAACGCGGCTTCGGCCACACCGTGGGCAACAGCCTGAGGCGGATCTTGCTCTCCAGCCTGGAAGGCAGTGCGATCACCAAGATCAAGATCCAGGGCGTGCAGCACGAGTTCTCGTCGATTCCCGGCATGGTCGACGACATCACCGACCTGGTGCTCAACGTGAAGCTCCTGGTGGTCAAGAACCATTCCGAGCATCCTCGGACCGTCCGCATCGATCGCGACCACCGGGGCGTGGTCACGGCCGCTGACATCTCGCACGACGAGTCGGTCGAGATTATTAACACCGACCATATTCTTTGCACCCTGACCGACGACGTGCCGTTCCACCTCGAGATGACCATCGAGAATGGCCGCGGTTACCGTACGGCCGCGGAGGGGCACACCGACGATCTCGAGATCGGGGTGATTCCCATCGACGCCAGCTTCAGCCCGGTGCAGCGCGTCGAGTATCACGTCATGAATACCCGCGTCGGCCAGCGGACCAACTACGACAAGCTGCTCCTGCGGATCTGGACGACGGGTGTCCTGAGCCCCGAAATGGCGCTGGTGGAGGCCGCCAAGATCCTCCGCAAGCACCTCAATCCATTCGTTCAGTACAATGAACCGGGACCGGGCCTCTCCACCGAGGCCAGTCCTTACGATGGCCATCAGCATGCGCCCCTGGACGCCGAGCTGGAGCGGAAGCTCGACATGAGCCTTGCCGAGCTGGAACTCTCCGTGCGGGCCACGAACTGCCTGGAGAGCGAGGGGATCACCACCGTCCGGCACCTGGTCAGCCGATCGGAGGAGCAGCTCCTGAACGTCCGCAACTTTGGCGAGACCACGCTCAAGGAAGTGCGTGCCAAGCTGCACGAGATCGGGCTCGATCTGGGCATGAGCGTGCCGACCAAGGGATGAGCCGGCGTGGCCTCTGCTTGTTCGCTGGCCACTGACACGATTTCCTCACCGGCCACCGGCCACTAACCAAGAAAAATCATGCGTCACCAGAAAGCCGGCCGAAAATTCAAACGATCCCCGGAACATCGCCGGATGCTCCTGCGCAACCTGGCCACTGCGCTGCTGGAGCACGGCAAGATCCAGACCACGCTGCCCAAGGCCAAGGAAGTTCAGCCCTACGTCGAGAAGCTGATCACCCTGGCCAGGAACGGCTGGGACCTGAACAACTTTCGGCGCTGCCTTGCGGTGCTCACCAGCAAGGCAGTCGCTTACAAGCTGTTCCACGAGATCGGGCCGCGGTACAAGGGCCGCCCGGGCGGCTACACCCGGATCTACAAGCTGGCGCGGGTTCGCCAGGGTGACGCGGCCGCCCTGGCCGTCATCAGTCTGCTCGGTGAGCAGGAACAGCTCAAGGCGCCGACGCGCCCAGCCGTCGTCTCACCGCCCAGCACCAGCTGATCGCCGGGATACCAGGCGAAACAGGCCCACTCCGGGAGCCTCGTGCCGTGGCTGACGCCGCACTCGAATCCCAGTGCCTCTTCTGCAAGATCGTGCGGGGTGAGATCCCCTCGGCCCGGGTGCTCGAGACAGACCAGGCGGTGGTCTTCCTCGACATCAACCCGCTGAACCCGGGTCACACGCTGATCGTCCCGCGCGCGCATCACCGGCACCTGGGCGAACTCCCCGACGAACTCGCTGCCCACGCCGGCTCGCTCTTGCCCCGACTCTGCCGCGCCGTGAAGGCGGCCACGGGGGCAGATGGCCTCAACGTGGTCATCAACAACGGTACTGTGGCCGGGCAGACCATCGATCATTCCCACTGGCACATCATCCCCCGCTTCGCCAACGACCGCATTCACTGGCCGTGGACGCAGGGAAAGTACTCCGGTGACGAGCTCAGCCAGCTCCAGGCGCGGATCCGGCAAGAGCTGGCGGGCTAGTCTAGCAGAGGCGCATTCCCCTGCCTGGTACGCCCGCCCCGGACCGCGCGCCGACAGCTGTTTTTCTGTTCAGACAGCCAGGGCGCCGGACGCTATCGTCCGGTCTTCATCCGCGCGTATGCCAGCGCCAGGAGGGCGTAGGCCGTCACCAGGTTGGAATCGCCTTCCATGAACCGGTCGGCCGAGTTGACCCAGCTACCGTCCGCATTCTGTCGTTTCGCCAGGGCCGCGATCAGCTCGGCGCGCCAGTCGTGCGATGCACCCGAGGCGTCGGTGATTGTCGGCGCGTCCAGCGCGGACATCGTCTTGGCGAAGGTATGGTAGTAGTAGTAGAGACCCTGCTGGCCGAGGCCGGGGTTCTCGTCCAGCGAGTAATGCCGGCTGATGTAGCTGAGAGCGGCTTTCACGCGAGGGTCGTCGCGCGTGAGGCCGGCGTAGATCATGCTCTTGAGCCCGGCGTAGGTCATGCTGGCATAAGAGCGCAGGCCGCCGCCCGCTTCCTTGCCGGCCATGCTCGTGCCACCCTGCGCTGCGGTGTAAACGAATCCGCCGTCATTCACCTTGCCCGCCCACGGCTGGTCGTTGAACTCACTCTGAAGGTTCTGGCAGCGCGAAACGAAGACGAGGGCCTTTTGCAAGTTCGGGTCGTTCGCCGGTAGGCCCGTGTCGTGCAGGGCTTCCATGAAGAACGCGGTGTTCGACAGGTCGGGCCGGCTATTGCTGCCGCCGTACCCCGCGCCGCCGTAGAAGGCGTCCTCGCGTGCTTTCCCCTCGCCCTCGTCCCACTGCATGGATTTGAGGAAATCCTGCCCGGCCTTGATCTGGCGGGAATAGCGCCCGTTGGTATTTGCTTGCTCGAACGCCATGAGCGCGATCGAGGTCGAGTAGTTGGCATGAGGCGCTTCGGAGAGGCCGCCCTTGGGACCGATGAAGCCTTCCAGGTACGCGAAGGCTCGGGTAACGGCCGGGTCGCCGGGAGGGACTTCACCGGAGCGCAACAAGGCCGTGACGGCCAGGGCGGTGATCCCGGGCTCGCGCTGGGTGGACCAGCAGCCCTTGGCGTCCTGCCGGGTGCGCAGAAACTTCACGCCGCGATCGATGAGCGGGGCCACAGGACCTGCCGCTGCCGCCTGCCCTGCGCGTACCCAGGGTGGACGCACGGTGAGCACCTGGATTGCTCCCATCCCGATCGCGGTCTGCCCCAGGAAACGTCGGCGAGTGCTCAAGCGGCGGCTCATGCGGAAACCCCTTCTCCGGGAGAATGTGCTTTCTGGTCGCGGTGGCCGATCGGATTCATTATAACGTGGCGCACCGGGTACCAGAGAGCGCACTTGGCAGTCGGTCCGTTCCGCCGTTCCGCTCATTCCGCGGCCGCGGAACCTCCCTTGAGAACGAGGTAGCCGACGGGGATAAGCAGCCGCGTGAGCAGCATGTTGGTGATCAGGCCGCCGATGACGGCGATGGCCAGAGGCTGCTGCATCTGGGCGCCCGGGCCAAAGCCCATCGCCAGCGGGACGAGGCCGAGGATCGTGCACAGGCTGGTCATCAGGATGGGACGGAACCGCGTCCGGCCGGCCTTGAGCAGGGCCGCATGAAGCGGCATCCCCTGTTCACGAAGCTGGCCGATGTACTCGATCAGGATGATCTCGTTCTTCACGTCCAGGCCGATCAGGAGAATCGCCCCCATGAAAGAGGACACGTTCAGTGGCGTGCCGGTGATCCAGAGCGCGAACATGGCGCTGACCAGGGAGATGGGCTGCACCAGGAAGAGCCGGATTGGCAGGACCACGCTCCGGAACTGGAATCCCAGCACGAGGAACACCAGCGCCGACGCCACGATGAGGACGACCAGGAGGCTCTGGAAGGATTCCTGCTGGGCACGATACGACCCGGCCAGCTCCCAGCGGTAGCCGGGTGGGAACTTCAATTCCGAGAGCTTCTCGTGAAGCGCGGTGTTGATCCTGCCGAGATCGCCATGCTCCAGCTCGGCGCTGACGGTGATGACCGGCTGCTGGTTCTCGCGCAGAGCTCGTTGGGGCTGCGCACGACGTTGATCGACGCGAGCTGCTCGAGCGGGACGAAGCCAACTCCGGCGGATGTGGTCCCGGCCGAGCTGAGGCCGGCCGGAGCCGGCGGCGGAGTGGCCATGGCCAGGCTGATGGGCAGTCTGCCGAGGCTGTCCCGGTTGTAGCGGACACGATCGGGGTAGCGGACGCGGATCTTCGTCATCCGGTCCTGCTCCGGGATCGTGCTGGCCACCTGGCCGTAGAGGGCAGCGGTGAGCTGGCTCTCGACGTCGAGCTCGGTCAAGCCGACACGTGCCGTTTGCACGCTGTCCGGGCGAACCACGATGTCCGGGTTGCCCAGCAGGACGTGCGAGTTGACGTCGGCGGCGCCCTCGACTTTCTCGACGATCTTGCCGACCTGCTCGGCCAGTGCGCGCAGCTTGACCGGGTCGGGGCCGAAGACCTTGACCTCGATCGGGGTCTGGACCCCCGCCAGGTCGTTGATCTGGTCCTGGATCAGCGGGACAAACTCCGTCTCCAGCTCGGGGACCTCTTCCTTGAGCTGCTCACGAAGCGCGTCGAAGATGTCGCTCACCGGGCGGCGCTGGCCAGGGGGCTTCAGGCTGACGAGGATGTCGCCGGTATAGCTCTCCGTGGCGAAGAAGCCCAGCTCCGCGCCGGTGCGGCGGATGTAGCCCTCGACGTCGGGAGTCGCGAGCAGGACGTCTTCCACGCGGCGGAGGACCCTGTCGGTCTGGGCCAGCGAGGTCCCGACGGGCATGTTGTAGTCCAGGACGAAGGCACCCTCGTCCATGTCGGGCATGAAGCCCGTCTCCAGCCCGTGGATCTCCACAACGTCTTTTCCGATCTGAAACTTCAGGCCGCGCACCAGCAGCCAGCCCGGGACCACCGCCAGCAGCGCCAGCAGCATGGTCGTCTTCGGGAAGCGGAGTCCGAACCTCAGGGCCCGCTCGTAAACGTCCGCGAGCCGGTTATAGATTGGACCGGTCGTCGGCATCGAACGACGACCCAGGAACCGTGCCGCCAGGACCGGAATGACCGTGAGGCTCACGACCATCGAGACCAACAGTGCGATGGTCAGCGAAATGCTCAGCGACTGGAAAAACTGGCCGACGACGCCGCGCACGAACGCCAGCGGCAAGAAGACGAGGATGGTGGTCAGCGTCGAGCCGATCACCGCTCCGGAGATCTCCTTGCTGGCCCGGTCCACGGCCTCGTCGCCGGTCTGGCCTTCCGCCAGGTGCCGCGCGATGTTCTCGATGACGACGACCGTGTCGTCGATGATCAGGCCGATGGCCACGGCCAGTCCACCGAGCGACATCAGGTTAAGCGTATCGCCCGTGAGATACAGGAAGACGAAGCTGATCACGAGGCTGAGGGGAATTGACAACGCCGCGATGGCCGTGGCCCGCAGGCTCTTGAGAAACATGAGCAGGATGAACACGCTGAACGCTCCGCCGATGACGATGGCGTCGCGGACGTTGGCGATGGCCGTCTTCACGAGCAGTCCCTGGTCGTAGACCGGGCGGATGGTCACGCCGGGCGGGGCGGACTTCACGGCGTCGGCCAGGACGGCGTCGAGCTGGCGAGAGACTTCCAGAGCATTGCCGCCAAGCCGGCGGAAGACGGTCAGCGCCACGGCGTCCTTTCCGCCCGAGCGGATCACCATCGTGCGATCCTCGTGCCAGATGGTGACGCGGCCGAGGTCGCGGAGCCGGATCGACTGGCCATTCTTGCTGACGATGACGCGGTTCTCCAGCTCCATCGGATCGGTGGCCTGGGTGTCGGCCAGCACCTGGTACTGGAGGACCTCGCGATCAAGCCGGCCCACCGCCTTGAGCCGGTGCTCCTTGCCCAGCCGGTCGGCGACGTCGGCGATCGACAGCCCCGCAGCGACCAGCGCCTGGGGATCGACCTCCACCAGGATCTCGCGGATATCGCCACCTTGAACCGTCACGTAGGAGACATCGGGCAATCGGCTGATCCGCGGCCGAAGGTCGAAATAGGCATAGTCATGCAGCGCGGAGGGGTCGCGGCCACCGCTGACGACGAAGGAGATGATGGGAAAGACCGAGGGCGTTTGCCGCTCGGTGATGGTGCTCGTACCCGGGGGCAGTTGCGAGCCCACCTCGGCCATGCGGGCGCGAATGTCGTTGAGCGCCTGGATCATGTCGGTGCCGGGAGCGAAGTCGATCGACAGCTCCGCGGCGCCGCGCACCGTCTTCGAGCGCACCTGGATCACGCCCAGCACGATGCTCACGGCTTCCTCGATGGGCCGGGTGACGGCCACCTCGACATCCTTCACTGCCAGACCGGGCGCCTGGACGATGACCACGATGCGCGGGAAGGCCACCTCCGGATAGATGCCGCTGGGCATCCGGAACATCGCGTACAGCCCGAAGGCCGAGAGCAGTACGGTGGTCAGGACGATGAGCCCGAAAAAGGGCCGGGCCAGCGCGACCAGGTTCATGCCGCGACCGCTCTCAGCGGTCTCGGATACGGCGTGGGTTTCTGTCTCGGGAGTCGCTGCGACGCTCATTCCTCGTGCTCCGCGGCGGGCCTGGCCGTCTCTGGCTTCACCGGAGCGGTTTCGGCTTTTCCTTCGTTCGCTTCGGCCTTCCGAGCGGGGGGTTCCACCTTGCCGTCCTTACCTTCGGCATTCTCTTCCTTGTCGTCATGTTTTGCCTCCTTTCCCTCGTCGTTTTCGCCCTTCTCCTCGGTCTTGGCCCGGGCGTCCTCGGTCTTGACGGCCGTTCCCTCTGGCAGGTTGTAGCCGCCATCCACGATGACCGGTTCTCCTTCCTTGAGGTCCGTCTGGGAGACGGCCACCCAGCCGCCCTGGGAACGGCCGAGCTCGGGATGCAGGGCCACGGACTTGCCGTCGCGGACGACGGTCAGCACTGGACCTTCGCCCTGGTCGATGACCGCGGCAGAGGGAACCTCGAGCACGTCCTGCTGCTCGCTCACGGCGATGGTCACCCCCATGGTCTGGCCGATGCTGATCCGCCCGTCGGGGTTGTCAACCAGGATCAGAACAGGCAGGTTGCCCGTCTGCGCGTCCGCCAGCCGGCCCACGAAATCGACCTTGCCCTCGAGCCCTTCCTCCAGGCTGGCCGAGACCTCCGACGAACCACTGTGCGATTCGACGACCCGCACGCGGGCTTTCTGGCCCACGCGGACGAGCTGCGCCGACCGGGCCGGGAGGTAGACCGAGACGTGCACCTGCCGGGTATCGATGACCTCGCCAATTGGCGTGCCGATGGCGATCGTCTGCCCGGGATGGCAGCCCAGGCTGTCGAGCACGCCGTCGATGGGGGCACGGATGGTATGCAGGTCGAGATGGGCCTTGGAGAACGCGACCGCGCCCTCGGCCACCTGGATCCTGGCTTCCGCCTCGGTGACGGCCTCTGGCCGCGGTCCGATCACCATGACCTGGAGCTGGGCCTCGGCCGTTTGCTGAAGCAGCCGCGCGGAGGTGACCGCCAGGTCGGCCTCGAAGACCTGCTGCTCGGAGACCTCATGCTGGGCGAAGAGCGGCCGCAGCCGGTCGGCGGCTGCCCTGGCGCGCTCCAGGCCCACCTTCGCCTGCTCCACGGCCAGCTCGTTCGACCGCCGCTCCTGGGGACGGGGAATCGATTTCAGCAGGGCCAGCGAGGCCTTCAGCCCGTCGCGAGTGGCGGTCTTCTCGGCGAGGTCGGCCAGGGCCACGGACTTGTCCAGCTCGACGATTGGCTGGCCCTTGGTGACGGCGTCTCCCAGCTTCACGACCAGCTCGTGGACATGCCCCTCGACCGCCGGTGTGAGCATCGCCAGCTTGGAAGGCAGGGCGTCGCTCCGTCCCAGACCTTCCACGGCCTCGACCATCGTCCCCTTGCGGGCCGGCTCGACCTGGACCGTCACGTGGGCTTCACCGTCGCCGGCGTGCTCGTCCTTCGCCTCCTCGGACTGGCCCTCCGGGTGGCAGCCGGCAAGACCGAGACAGAGCAATCCCGCGAGCATCCACCAGCGCCCGATCATACCTGTGCGTCCTTGTTCCGCTGCATCTGAACAAAAGGCAAATTGCACCCTAGAGAATTAACATACCCGCAGGAGCGAGTGCGCCATAAGGCCCGCGAATTTAAGTTCTTCCTTAGATTTCGTCGCCTGCGGTCGCGCCCGGACCTGAAGATGATCCGGCGATGCGGATTGCTCGGCTGGAACCGGCTCTCCGGGGCTCAGATCCGGCAAACGAGGCACAGCCTGGCGCCACAAGGGGCCGATGAGAGCAGAGAGCCGGAACGAAAAATTCCGGACCGCGCCTCAGGCACGGATCAGGCGTGCGACCCGGAGGGTCGGGGGCCTCGAGCGTCGCGAACCACGCAGGATGCCAGATTCATGCGACACATGCTCATTCTTGCCGTGCTGGCTCAGGCCCTGGGTTCCGGTGCGGCCGGTCCAGTGCTCGCCAGCGCTCCGGATGCGATCAGTGCACCTCCGCTGAGCCTCCAGGCGGCACTTCAGGGGACGCTCAGCTCCAACCCCGACCTGAACATCCTGCGGCTGGGCACTCCCACGACTCCGTCGCTCGAGTCCGTGGAGGTGGCGCGGCATTTCCCGATCACGCTCAACCCGACACTCTGGATCGACTACCGGCCGATGATCCTGATTCCCTTCGAGCCCTTCAGTGGGCCCGGTGGGGCCGTCAACCATGGGCCCTATTACCACTGGGGGCAGCAATACATCTACCTCTCCTTGCGGCAGCCGGTCGAGCTGGGACACCAGACGACGCACCGTTACCACATTGCCCAGGCGGCCTACGAACAGCAGCGCTGGACGGTGCGCCAGGCCGAGCTCGCGGCGCTCGTCCAGACCTACCGTTTTTATCAGACCGCCGTGTACCGCCGCGAGAAGCTGGCGCTGGCCCGGAGGCTCGCCGACTTCAATGGCAGGATCCTGGCCTCGCTTCAGAGCCGCCTGGAGGCGAACCTGGTGGCCCCGGCGGAGGTCATCCTCGCCCGGGTCGAGAGCCGGGCCGTCAGGCAACTGTCCAGGGCGGCGCAACAGGACTACGTGGTTGCACTGGCCGATCTGCGGAACCAGCTGGGGATCTCAGAGCTGAGCACAGCCGAGCCAGCCGGGCCGTTCGCCTTGCCCAGCTGCATCCCCCCCGTCGGCGAGGACGAGCTGATCCAGACGGCCCTGGCGTACCGGCCGGACATCCAGGCCGTGAAATCTCAGGTGGCCGGAACCAAGGCGGCCGAGAACCTGGCGCGGGCCGACCGGATCCCCACACCGATCGTCGGCCCGCAGTACGAGATCGACGAAGCGGGCCTGCAATATATCGGGTTCATCTACGTCACGCCGATTCCCGTCATGAACAGCGGGGGGCCCCTGCTCCGCCAGCGTGAGGCCGACCACTGCCGGGCGCATCAGGCCCTGCGCCAGGCCCAGCAGCGCGCCGTTGCTCAGGTGCGGGCCACTCTGGGGAAATGGAACAACGCCGTTCAGCTTGTGGAGCGAACCCGCAGTCTTTCCGCGGGTCTGACACAAGTCGCCAGGCAGGTCGAAGATCTCTTCCAGCAGGGCCAGACGGACGTGACGAAACTCTTGCAGGCCCAGCAACGGGTGATGCAGCTGAAGAACACCGAGCTTGATGCGCTCTGGGCGGCCAGCCAGGCCCAGGCCGATCTGCTGCTGGCGATCGGGGCGCCTGCCCTCATTTCGTGCACGCTGGAACAGGCCGCTCCGGATCGTTCGGCCGTGCACCCTGCGCGGCCCCGACCCCTGAAGTCGCGAACCGGCCCTACTCGAAATCGCCGCGCGAGTGACGACATGCGTCAGAATCGACCTTGCCAGATCTCGGGAGGTCCGGGCGGCTCGAATCGACTTCTTCCAGACCGGGCCTCCCGGCCAGCCGCGGCCGCGCTGCAAGTCCTGTAACCATCAAGATCTATAATCAATGCAAGATTCCAGAGACTAAACATTCTGGAGCTGTCGATGCGTCGGAAAGGGCACTGCCTTCAAAGATTCATCACGGGCTCTACACAAGGCGTATGCTTTTTCTTAACAATATCATAATGTAAACATCATCAGATTTGCTATTGCGTTTTGCATTTGCAGCATACAAAATGACGGAGCGTTCAAGATGAGCCGCATGCTGACTGATTTACACTTTGAACGCAACACATGGAGAACGCACCATGGCTCTCGGACCGAAGAATCGACGTGGATTCACCCTGATTGAACTGCTGGTGGTCATCGCCATCATCGCGGTCTTGATCTCACTGCTTTTGCCCGCGGTTCAGTCCGCCCGCGAGGCAGCCCGGCGGGCGCAATGCGTCAACAACCTGAAGCAGCTCGGTCTGGCGGCTGCCAACTTCGTGTCGGTGAACAACAAGCTGCCGATGGGTGTGTACGAGCCGTGGGCCCTGGGCCTGAACAACCAGACGGCCGGCGACTACACGGTCAGCGACTTCTACCATCCCTTCGGCCCGAACTGGGCCGTACAGCTTCTGCCGTTCCTGGAACAGCAGACGCTCTACAACGCATCGAACGTCAACGGCTATCCGGGCTTCAACGGGCCGTACATGTCGCCCGACGGCGTACAGATCCCGAACAACAACCTGTACAACATGGACTGGGCGAACTCGACGCTTCGCGCCACGCGGCTGAATGTCTTTGTCTGTCCCTCCGACGGCTACAACGACACGGCAAACAACTTTCTGGGCAGTGCCTCGGATGCGAACGATCAGTATCTGTCGGGGACGCTTCCGAACGATCCGCGGAGCGGTGTGCTGCTCATGAACTGGGCCCGCGGGAACTATGGCGCGGTCGAGGGCGGCACGGACAGCGACCACACGGTCAACGGCGTGGAGGGGAACAACAACGCCCCGTTTCCTCCGAGTTCCAAGCGCGGTGTGATGGGAGTGAACTTCGGCGTCTCCTATGCCGCGGTGACGGATGGTACGACCAACACCGCGTTCTTCGCCGAGATGCGGAGTGGAATCTCCACGATCGATATCCGGGGAACCTGGGCAATGGGCTTTTCCGGAGCCAGCTTCTGCTGTGAAACCCGTTCCTACAACCCCACTCCCAATAGCATGAACTGGGCCGGTCCTCCTCCGGGATCTGACGACGGTGGTGACGAGCTTCAGACCTGCCTCTCCACGTGGGCCCGCGTACCGAACCTGGCTGCGCTGGGCATGCCCTGCAACACCAGCTCTCCGGATCACCAGGGACAGGGAGACGGCCTGAACAACAGCGGCGGGCAGGCACGCAGCCTGCACCCGGGCGGCGTGAACATTGGGCTCGGAGATGGCAGCGTCCGCTTTATCAAAAACTCGATCTCCAATGTCACCTGGTTCTCCCTGATTGTCAGTAACGATGGGCGGATCATCAGCGCAGATCAGTATTGACGCGTGAAACTCGATCAGCTCGTCGTCGAGCTGATGAACTGGATCGCTTCCACACCCGGTGCAGGCTCGCCCTGCCACGAGCCTTCACCGGCCTCTCTGCACCCTGGGAGCCTTAACGTGCGTGGCCCTCTCTGTCTGATGTCCGGAGTCTGCTGTCTGGTCCTGGTTTTACCCGGCTGCGGCTCCTCCGATGCAGTCTGGGTGACAGTCGATCTTGTCAAGGGAGGTCAGCCCTTCGTCGCTCCTGAGAACCAGAGCGTTCAGGTGACCTTCTATGGAATGGAACGGAAAAGCTCGGTTCCCGGCGAGAATTTCGAGCATCAGCCGTACATGGCACGCCTCAAGAGCGAGGCGACCTACGAGGTGCCCGGCCTCGAGGGTCACGGCATCCCGGCGGGTAAGTACCGGATTGCGGTCATTCGCAAGCACAAGACGGGTACCCTCAAACCAACGGACGGAGCCAAGGTCGGAAAGCGCCAGAACGCACCCAACCGGGATGAGGATCTCCTCAAGAACCAGTTCGGACCGGAGAGCTCGCCGATCGTCCGCACGATTGATGGACCCTGTCACCTGACCATTGACCTCGACCAGCCATCGGAGACAGCCTCGAAGTAGCCATCGGGTTTTCCTGGAAAGACCGGCGTTGCTTCGCCGGCAGGCCGTTTTGCAATCCGGGGTGAGCGATGCAGTGGGACTGGAAAAAGCCCCGGGTGGGCCTTCGAGAGCTGCTCTGGCTTCTGGGCCTGATCCTGTTGCTGATCTACGCCTTCTTGCCGATCCGTCGCGCCGGCAATACCTCGGATCCGGTCGCCAGCCAGCTTCGCAACCTCCAGGACGGCTCGACATCCGAGCGCAGGACTGCCGTGGTGGAACTGGCGCGGCAGGCTGATCGGGAGGCCGACCGCGTCGTCCCGGCGCTCGTCGGCGCGGTGCGCGATCGTGATCCGGAGGTTCGCCTGGCAGCCGTGGGTAGTCTGCATGTCGTCAAGCCCGACGATCCGCATCTTGCAGAGGCGGCAGCAGCCCTGATCGGGGCCCTTGCGGATGCCGAACCGCGCGTGCGGGCCATGGCCGCGGGAACCTTGCCCGCACTCAATGTCGACCCGAAACAGGCCCTTCCGGCGCTCATCCAGGCCGCTACACCCGAGCCCGCATCGGACCATCCCGGATCAGAGCCTGCAACCCCCGCGGCCACTCCGGAGGCCGCGCAGGAATTCATTGCACGGACCCAGCGCGATCACGCGCGCGCCGGCGCAATCGTGGCCCTGGGCCGAATTGGTCCACACGATCCCGCGGTCCAGAAAAAGCTCGTGGACCTGGCCGGCGATCCCGTTTCCGAAGTTCGTAGCGACGTGGCCCGGCTGCTGGGCGAGATCGGCCCCGAGGCGCCCGGTGCGTTGGCCGCGCTGAGCAAGCTTGCCGCGGATCCCGATCTCTATGTCCAGGCCAGGGCCATCACGGCGCTGGGCAACTTCCCCGAGGATCACGCGGCTTCCTGCCCGCTGATCTACAAGGCTTACCTGTCCGGGCAGAGGCAGCTCCAGGAAGGGGCGGAGCTTTCCCTGGAAAAGATCGTCAAGTCGAAGGAGTTTCCGGCCCTTGCTGCCGCACAGAGCAAGGACCCGGCGCAGCGGTTCGCGGCGGTCTTCGGCCTGAGCCCAAACAGCGACGCTGGTTTCCAGGCCCTGCTGCGGGCGCTCAAGGATGAAGACCCGGGAGTGCGCATCATGGCGGCGGCGAACCTCGCGAAGGCCTCGTCGAGGCGTTCCGAGGAGGCGGTGAACGCCGTCAAATCGCTCGCCGCCGACCAGGATGCCGAGGTCGTTGCCCAGATGCACCGTACGATCAAGCTGCTCTCGCCCAGGCCGCCCCGGTCGTGAGACCGCCCATACCAGCTAGACTATCGACCGCTGCGCATTCGTTCGCTGAGGTCGCGTGCGGCCGCATGGCCGTACTTCGATGCCGACCTCAGGTGCTCGAGGGCGCCGGACCGGTTCTCTTTGGCCAGCTCGATAAGGGCCAGGGTGTAGCGGATCTCGCCCAGTTTCGCCGGCAGGTTTGTGGTGTCCAGCGCTTGCACGAGTGCTGTGTTTGCCTCGCTCAGGCGTCCCGACTTGTAGAGCAGAATTCCCTGGTTCAATGCGGCGTCGGTGAGATGATTGTTGAGGCGCAGCGCGCAGGCTGTAGTTCTTGAGGGCAGCCTCGCTCTCGCCAAGCGCCTGGTAGGCCAGGG
The DNA here is from genome assembly GCA_963833985.1 of uncultured Planctomycetaceae bacterium. GTDB lineage: Bacteria > Planctomycetota > Planctomycetia > Isosphaerales > Isosphaeraceae > Aquisphaera. The sequence continues at coordinate 435,534 of CAWIAD010000002.1, read as the reverse complement.
CGCGGTTGTAGTAGCACTCCGCGGTCTGCGGCGAAAGGGCACAGCAGACGGCGAAAGCGGTGACCGCCTGCTGGAACCGGCCGCGGCGGTAAGCGCACAGGCCCTGGAAGAAGTTGAGCCAGAAGTCCTCCGGGTGCTCTTCCAGTCCGGCCTGGAACTCGTCAGCCGCACGTTCCAGGTTGCCGGCCCTCAGGTCGACGCGACCCCACTCGTAGTGTTCCCATGCGGAGCTGGGTGCGCGGGATTGCAACGCCGGGGCGAGGGTTTGTCCCAGGGCCCTGGCGGACTCCTGGCGGCAGCGGTCCAGAAACAGGCTTGGGCCAAACAGGGTCTCTGCCTCGTCAAGAAGCTCCAGTACCTGGCGGCGGACCGCACTGCTCTCCCCTGGTGCGGCGTTACGCACGCGCAGATCAGCCCAGAGTACGACGAATTCGTGCATGTCTTCCTGGATCCGCTGCTGGATCTCGGCCTCGTTGCTGTTTTCCACGGTCGCGGCGAGAACGCGGCGGACCTCCCAGATGGAATGGGCGAGCGGAAGGAACCACTCGGCCTCCTCGGGCGAAGGGTTTCCCACTCCATACCGAAAACGGAGCAGCTCGGCAAAGCGGTGCAATTCCACGGCCTGTTCGTTTCTTTGAGCCAGGAGCAGGTTCTCGCGCAGCGCGTGCCGGTAGGAGGCAGCACCGGGCAGGCTCTCGGCGAGGGGGAGGTTACGCCGCAACGTCGCGACGGCTTCGGCGTACTGGCGATGCTTCAGTTGCGAGGTGCTATCAATCAGTGCCGCCTTGACAACGCTGACGCGCTGGCGATAGGAGGTCCAGGCGAGCGTCACGATTGCGAGAGATGCCAGGGCCAGTGCAAGCAGGATCAGGTTGCGTGAGAGGGCCGTGGGATGACGGCGCCGCCATTTCCGCCACCGCTCCAGGGGGCTGCGATCTCGGACCCCTTTGAGAGGCAGGTCCGCCAGGTGTCTTCGCAGGTCTGTCGCCAGCGCCAGGGCGTCGGAATACCGGCCGCCTGGCTCAGCATTCAGGCACTTCCGGACGATGTCCGAGAGCCCCGGAGAGACTCGTGGATTGAGCGAGTGAAGGGGTGCGAGGGGCGCGGCGGAAGCGGTCCGCCGTCCACCCAATGCGTCGTACAGCAACAACCCGAGCGAGTAGAGGTCAGCCCGGCGATCCACCACCCGGGTTATGGGCTTGCGTTCGCGCACGCATTCCAGGGCACGTCTCTGCTCGGGTGCCATGAATTCCGGAGTTCCGCCCATCCAGGTCGGGGCGGTGCCCCTGCCGATGGGTTCTCTGGCCAGGTGGAAGTCCAGGAGCATCGGCTGGCCGTCGGCGGCGAGCAGCACGTTGGACGGCTTGACGTCCATGTGGATCAGGTTCCGGTCGTGAGCATACTGCAAGGCATCGGCCAGGCAGGCGGCGATCGAGCAGACCGCGGCCTCGTAGCTGGAGCGAGCGAAATGATCGCGAAAGGGCCCCTGTGCCGGAAGTGCGATCGGCAATCGTGACTGGAGCTGATCCAGAGTGGAGACAAGCTGTTTTCCGCTCCGGTTCTCGACGGGTACTCCGGACATGGCGTCAAGGATCTGGGAGAGCGTGGCTCCGCCGAGGAAGGGCATGCAGAGGACCTGGAGTCCACGCGCCTGGAGTACGTGCTCGGAGAAGAGGGGCACGATGTTCATGTGCTGCAACCGCGCCAGCGAGAGATGTTCGTCGCGGCCCCGGCGGGACACCTTGAGCACGACGGGCCGGTCGGCCAGGGACGGTTGAGTGGCTAGAAACACTCGTCCGGACACTCCCTGACCTAACTCGGTCAGCAACTCGAATCCGGCAAGAACTTCACCGACGACCGGGAAGAGCGGTGCGGAAGACGTCTCATGAATGCGAAGCTGGCAGTCGAGCAGGATTCTCAGCTCCTCGCTCCAGCGCGGAAAGCGCGCAGCGATCTCCTCGGGATCGACAGGCATCCCGGCTTCCAGGCGAAGGCACACCTCCTCGTAGATGAGACGGATCGCGGCCTCATGGCCGAGCTCCGGGTGACTGGCGAGGAATTCCTCGGCCAGCGGGCGCTCGCCGTTGCGCCAGGCAGAGACCATCTGGTCCACTTGCCGGGTCGCCAGCGACCCGGTCAGGTCTGTTTCACGCGGCTCGTCGTTGTTGCTGCTCATGACGCAGTCTGAATCGGTTTCGGGCAGCGCGGTCCCTGGCGCCCGGCGTCCGCCGGACCGGTCGGTGCGCCTCGCATCGAGACGGCCCCAGCCGGCGGCGAGATCGGTTTACAGCTCGGAGGGCCCCGTCCGCGCGGCCAGTCGCTTCGCCAGGTCATAAAGGACGCGTCGCACGCTCCCCTCATGGAGCTCCACGTGTTCGGCAATCTCCGCCAGGGTGAGGCCTTGCCTCTTGAGTTCCAGGATCTTGCGGTGCTGGGGAGGGCAGAGGTCGACGAGCGTGTCCCAGAGCTCATCGGCCTGGGCCTCCTGGCTGGGGCGCGGCTGGGCGGACGCGGGAATTGTCTGGCACTCGTCGGTTCGAAACGCCTCCTCGCGCTCCAGCGCCGCACTGTTGTGGCGGCACTGGTTGACAAAGTGATTGTAGGTGACCCTGGCCAGGAACGCCCTCAGGTGCGACAGGTCCTTGAATTCCCTGGCACCGGAGCGAAATCCTTCCAGCAGTTCGGACCAGGCCGACTGGACGACATCCATCGAATCAAACTTGGCCCGCAAAGGGGAAGTCAGGCGCCTCCGTACCATGGCTCGCAGGAACGGCTCGAAATCGCGGAAGATCTTCTCCGCTGCCAGGTTGTCTCCCCGGTTCAACTGCTCCAGGACGTTGTCCAGCGGGTCAGCATTCATGGATCGAAACTCGCTAGTTCAGGCCGGCAGGCCCAGAAGCGGATGAACAATCGGATTCTCCGTCTCGTCACGTTGTTGCCGTCGCTCCGCGCGTGCACGCCGGTTCATGGTCGCTTCCGTGCCCAGAATGATGACCACTCCCGCGGCGATCGGCAGTGCGAGCCCCTCGATGGCCTTCAGATCCGTGAATCCTGATCCGAAAGCATCGAAGTTGTCGAGAACATGGTCGATGGCGCTATCGAGCGAGGCCCGGTCGATCGGCAAGAAATTGGTGAGCAGATCGGCGTAGGTTGGAGAAGGTGCCACGGGCTCGGGTGCCGAGGCATCTCCGGACAGAGTCCCGGGTTCTGACTGTCCCGTGTCTCCTGCGGAAACTGCTTGCGAGCGTGAGTGATCGGCGGTGGCGGATGCACCAGGCTCGCTGCCGGCTGCGGTCACGAGGTACTCGGGCACGCCGTTGGAGCTGGCGAGCTTGTTCAACAGGGCCGCGGCTTCCTGTTCCGAAAGCGACTCGCGACGGGTCCACCCGTTGCCAGGCAATGCCAGGGCCGCTGCCCCCTGCGGGTCGTTCGCCGAGGAAGCGCCGCGTGCGCCCGTGGCCGGGCTTGCGCCTGCCGATCCTGTCGGTGAGGTATTGCCAGTCAAATCGCCGCCATTGCTGGCGGACTGCGTGAGACCGTCAGCCGGGGAGTTCCCGATAATCCCCGCATTCGATGCGGACGCATCGCTGACGGTCGATTCACTGGAGATATCATCGACGGGAGTCTGATCGTCGGCCGCGTTCGACTGGCTGGCACTCGATGCAGTTGCCGAGGAGGAAGCGAGCGAGGCCGGCGTCGCTGGAGAAGACGCGGCCGGAGTTGCCGTGGGCGCGACCGTCTTCATCACCGGGCGGCTCACCGCTGAAATCGAAGCCGCGGACGCAGGGGCCGGCGCCACTTCATGGTCGCTTGAGACCGGAACCGGCGCGGTAGGACCATCCTCGCTCGCCTGCACGCTGGGTACAGTGCCCACCGCAGGCGACTCCGTGTTTGGTGTCGCGCTCTCCGGTATGGCGGCCGGTGTACTCGGGGCGGAGGAGCCTGCGCCCTCCCCGGTGCTGACCTGCGCGGGCACGCCACCATCTCCAGAGAGAGGATCCTCCCCCGAGAGAAAACTTCCCGTCACAGAGCTCAGGAGCCTCCTGTCTTCGAGTTGCTCCGCGCGTGGGGCCAGAACCCCGATCAAGCGTCGGGAATGCCTACCGTGCCTGCTCATGACGGATGGTCCTCGGAACGTTGCAGCTCACTCCCTGGCTTGGTGCGTTCGACTAAACTGGTGACGACTCCCGCCGGGACATGCTGTAAGGGCGCACGGCGAACCATGAATGATCGTGAATAGACCATGTCGAAGAAAAACCCGGATTTATTTGGTTAGAAAACGAGAAGAGAACGGACGGTCGCGGGCTGGCACCTTCAGCAACCCCGCTTCACACATTCTTATGACACAAACAGGCGCTTTTGACAAGCGATCTGGACAGTCGCACACATTCGTGTCGTTGAGCGAAATCAACATCTCTGACGCCGGCTCAACTTCCGTAATGCTTTGAATACTGTGTCTCGCGGAAGCTCGGCCAGACTCGATCCGGGTGGCCCTCCACCTTGTAGATCGCGCCGAACCCCTGGTTGGCGCGCGCACTTTTTTCAAAAGCCCATGTCGCCGGTTTTTTCACGCCCGGCGCAGCCACCGGCGATGAGGGCCGATGAACCTGTCGCCAGAGTGGGCATCCAGGAAGACGATGGAGATGCGAGGCGCAACCCCAAGCACGCCGGGACGTTCCAGCCCAGTCGTAGCTCAAGAAGCGAATGCCGCCCGGTTTCGTCGGCCTTCGGTCACCCTGTGGATCAGGCACGCAGTTCTTAGCGTCCGTGCCAGCGCTCGATTTGATCCGCTCTCCCGCCCGAGCAACGAGCGGGTCTCTGGAAGACAACATGCCGATTCCGTGTGCGGGCGCTTCCACGCCGGCACACGGAGTTTGCCGGCGAGACCGGCCAGGCCCGAGCGTTCGGGCTCGCGCAGCCGTGGTCAATCCAATGGCGTGGATCGTCTCGCGTCCAGGCCGTCCCTTTCAAGCCGCCCCCGCAGGACGGCTCACGTGCGTCGGGTTCCGGACACGATGGCGGTCCCTCGTGAGGACCACCAGGTTCCGCGGGCTCGCATGCGAGAGGCGCTCTTCAGGGACACCGAGCCCGGCTTCCTCATCCAGCTTTGGAGAAACAACAATGAATCAGACAGCAAGGCGAAATCACCGGGAAGACCGCTTCCGCTTCGGACTGGAGGCGGAGTACCTACTCGTCGACGCGGCGACGTTCCGGCCCCTCAGCTTTCGGGAGATGAGCTTCCGGGCGTTGAACGAGGTGCTGGAGTCGATCTCCGTCGGCGATCTGCCGCCACCTCATGGTCTGGAGCTGATCCGGCCGCACGGCCGGCTGATGCACTACTATGTGGAGGGTTACCATGTCCCCGACGTGGACGCCGCCGAGCCGGACCTCATACCCAAGGGAATCGAGATCCGAACACCTCCGCGCTCGTCGATTGCGGAAACACTCTCCTTGTTCGCCACCCTGCACGAGCGGCTTCAGCGTGCCCTGGCAGACCGAGGCTGGCAGGCCGTCGCCCTCTCCCACCACCCGCTCGATGATCATTTCGAGGGTCCGCGCGGCAGCCGGACGATCGAGCGCTGGAACTGGTCGATGCAGGCCATGCTGACGTATGGTCCGGACGTGAACATCAGTCTGCCTGCGCGGCTCTCGGAGCGGATCATCGAGACCGACCTGATCGCCAAGGTGAACCACTATGCTCCGGCGCTGGCGGTCATGAGCCTCGCGTCACCCTTTCATCGCGGGCAGCCGTGGATGACCGCGGGCAGAATCGGGAAATCGCTCCGAACACACCGCCGCAGCGTGTTCGGGCAGCCTTTACGGCTACATCCCGCGCAGGGGGGCCGGACGGAATTCAAGGGCTTCGAAATGTCGCACAGAGTTGCCGATTTTGAGGCGTACTTCCTTCTCTGGCTGACGTTACTCCTGGACCAGGGGCTGAAGGGCCGTTCCACGCTCCAGTCACGCGTGTATGACCTGGGCGCCGTGGCGCGTGACGGCCTGGCGGTCAACCATGTGCGGGAGCGTGCCGCGGAGGTGCTGGAGCGCGCCAACCGGGTCTTGCCGATGTGGGGCTTTGAGACGGCCGCGCTGAAGGCTTTCGCGCAACGCCTTGCGAGCCGTCTCGTGCCGGCCGACGAGATCATCGCCTGGTACAGAGAAGACCCCTCCTTGCCGAACGTCCTGAGGCGACTCGCCGTGCTCCACACCCAGACTCCCAGGACTGCGATTGAGACCGCGGCCTGAGTGGCCACCCTGATTCATTGCGACTCATACCGAGCCTCCCTCATGCCGTGGTGAACCCCGGCCCGCTTCAAGACGAGGAGAACCGATGACGATTCAGACGCTGGACAGTTTCCCCAGGACCACGCCGCCAGTTCCCCATTCCGGGATGGCCAGCGCGGTGCTGGCCCCCGAGCTCAGTGCGGAGGAAACCCGGGTCCTTGATCGCCTGGGGACAATCAGACCCGATTTGCTGCCGCAATTCCTCCACTTCCTCCGCTCGGGCCGCCGAGGTGTCTTGCTTCGCCTGCTTCAGGCCGCGATTCGCGAGAACATGGCAGGTGCGCTCGATCGCAGCTCCTGGATGGACGGCGGCACGACGCTCGTCGTTCGACTGTTCCGCGGCCGCTCGCTGCGGATCTCTGTCTCCCGGAGGATGGCACTGGACCGCTTCGAGGCGGATGGAGAGCTGATTCTCGTCGATCGCGGCCAGTCCTCCGTGGTCGACCACCCCGGTGAGCTGCTCGACCTGCTCGCCGGCGAGGAACTCGCCGGGGACGGCGATCTCGAGGCCAAAAGACGACTGGAACGGCTGCGGTACGAGCTCGACAACAGCTCGACCAACCTTATCCTGTCTCTCGTCGGCGCGGCACGGCGGACGGCCTCGCTGCGCCGGTGGGGACACCGCCTGGGCCTGAGCACCTCGCTGCAACATGCGGCCGTCATGAAGCGGCTGGACGCCAGCTTCAGCCCCCTGGCCTTCTTTGAGCAGTGCGTTGTCAGTGGGCATCCGCTCCATCCCGGTTGCCGTATGAAGCTCGGCATGGAGCCCGAGGATGTCATGCAGTACGCTCCCGAGTGGGGTGCGCGGCCAGACCTCGCGCTTGTCGCCGTGGCACGCGGCTGTTGCCGCACGCATACCCGGGAGCCCGAAGGCCCCACGCAGATTCTGCTTCGCGAACATCCCCAGGCGGGCGCGGTCGTGGCGGCGGAATTGAGCCGCATGGGACGCAGCCTCGCGGACTATGAGCTGGTTCCCGTGCACCCATGGCAGCTCCGGCACACGCTGCCCCGACTGTACGCCGAGCCAATCCGCCGGGGCGACGTCATTCCCATACCCAAAGCAGTGATCCCGGCGCAGGCGCTGATCTCTGTTCGATCGTTCGCGCCCGTGCAGCGACAGGGCGAAGGCAAGCACCATCTCAAGACGGCGATCGACGTGCACATGACCAGCGCGGTGCGCACGGTCTCGCCGTTTGCGGTGGAGAACGGGCCCCGGCTCAGCTCCCTGTTGGACCGGATTCGTGCACGGGAGCTGTACTTCCGGGGCACGCTGGTGCCTCTGTCCGAGGACGCAGGCATCCACTACCTCTCCGCCGATTCCGAGCTCGAGCCGGAACTCGCGGCCGCCCAGGCGAAACACCTGGCGGCTATTGTGCGAGAGAACCCGGAAAACCACGTGAACGAGGGGGAGATTGCCATGCCGGCAGCCGCCCTGACCGCCGATTCGCCACTCAGCGGCAGGCCGATTGTCGCGGAATTGATCGAGGCCTACGGTGCATCGACCGGATGCACCGCCCCGCAGGCGGCGAGTGCGGCCTTCGTGGCACGTTATGCGGAGGTCTCGGTGCCCGGCATGCTCACGCTCATGTGCCAGTACGGAATTGCCCTGGAGGGCCACATGCAGAACAGCGTCACCGTCTTCCGGGACGGCGAACCGGTGAGGATGCTGGTCCGCGACCTGGGTGCGGTCCGGATCTGGCCTGAGCGGCTGGAACAGCAAGGCCTGTCCTTCACCGCGGTGCCCGGTTCGGCGATTCTTGCCAGGAACCAGGAGGATCTGCGCAACAAGCTCTACTACTCCTTCTTCCAGAACCATCTGGCCGAACTCATCCACACCATCGCGCGTCACTATCGCATCGACGAGGGGCCGCTCTGGGCCAGGGTGGCCTGCGTGGCCAGGCGCGAGCTGGCGCGGCTGAAATCCAGGCCGGAACTGAGCACATCAGTGCGTGCCGACGAGGAGGCGCTCTTTCAGGCCAAGCTCGCCCTCAAGGCGTTGACCACGATGCGGCTCAAGGGCGATGTGACCGAATACACTTACCGAGAAGTCGCCAACCCTCTGTTTTCTCCGTGCCTCTCCCCTGGCCATGCCCGCCTTGCGGAGGGGCAGTCGAAGTCATGACCTGCACAACCATCCTCAGGAGGCGTTCAGGTCCTACGCTCCTTCCGGACGTCGCGCCGGCCGCAAGCGGGCCGGAGTGGGTCTTCCGCTGCCGTCCGTTTCGTATCTTCATGGTCGGTAATCTCATCTCCTGGATCGGCGATTGGATGGACCTGGCCGCGCTCAACTGGGCCGTGCTGACCCTGACCGGATCAGCCGTTCAGCTTGGCCTGATCAACGTCTGCCGTCTGGTGCCCGTCTTCGCGATGAGTCTGCCCGCGGGAGTCGTCGCCGACAGGATGGACCGGCGCCGTGCTCTGATCTGGTTGCAGGGGGGCACAATGATGCTGACCTTTCTCCTCGCCGCGCTGGTGGGGATGCGATGTCGGTTCTCCATCCTCGCCCTTGTCGTCGCAGTGCGGGCCAGCCTGGCCGCCATGGTGCCGCCGATCCGCAACGCTTTGTTGCCCGCCCTGGTGTCGAGGCAGTGCATGCCGGCCGCCGTGGCCAGCCATACCGCGGGAATGAACCTTGCGCACATCATCGGGCCTGCCATCGCTGGCGTCCTGGTCACGCTCTTGCCGATCGAGGCGCTCTTCTGGATCAACGGCGCGAGCTTCATGGCCGTGCTCTGGACGCTCGCGGACGTGCAGGAAGGGGCATCAGACCGGCTGTCTCGTGCTGAGACCAAATCCACCATCCGTGAGGCGATCGGCTTTCTCCGGAATGACCGTGTGGTCCAGTCGCTGCTGATCCTGGCGGTTGTTCCCATGGTCTTTGGCTTCCCTTACACGGCGTTGCTGCCATTGTTCGCCCGCGACCTGCTGCACGTCGGTCCCGCGGGGTATGGCCTCTTGCTTTCCATCTCGGCGGCGGGGGCCCTGGCCGGCTCGACCTGGCTGTCTCTGCCCGGCACCCGCGTGAGGGCCGGGCGGTATCTCATCCTCTCATGCGTCGGGTTCGGGGTCGGCCTGCTGTTCTTCACCCTGGCGCCCTCCGTCACAGCGGCCGCTGTCACGCTGTTCCTCGTCGGCGCCTGTAGCCAGGTTTATCGCACCACCAGCCGGATCACCCTTCAACTCCATGTCCCAGACGCCTTGAGAGGCCGGATCCTGAGCATCGCCCTCATGGACCGTGGATTCATTCCGCTGGGTGTCATCCTCATCGGCTCTCTCGCCGGGATCACGGGGACCAAGCTGGCAGGTGCCTTCATGGGCGTGAGCTGTGTGGGCGCCACGCTCGCGGTGCTCCTGACGCGGAGATCGATCTGGGAGCTTTGAAGCCGTTCCGGGCCCTGTGTGGCATCGGCGAGAATCAGTCGCCACGCTGCGCGGCCATTCAGCCGCTGTGTGGGCTCTGCGTACGGATATCGGATAGAATGATATGGAGTCGCCGCAGCTTCGGCCCGCGAGGTTTCGCCATGCCCAGCCCGTTCCCCGGAATGGATCCTTACCTGGAGAGCCAGGGATACTGGCAGGATTCTCATTTCCGGCTGATCGCCTGGATGAGCCGGGAACTGAATGCCCACCTGTCAAGGAACTATGCCGCCCTAATCGAGGAGCGCATCAGCCTGGTGGATCTTTCGGAGGAATCCACGGACACTTACCGCCCCGACGTCAGCATCGTGCGCAACACCGGAGCCGCCGGGCAGGCGAGCCAGCGCGGAGTTGCCGCGACTCTCGAACCGATCACTCTTCCCCTGGCGCTTGAGCCTCTTGAAGAAGTCCGCAACCGCTGGATCGAGATTCGCAGGCTACCGGATCGCTCGCTGGTGACCGTGATCGAGCTTCTGTCGCCCTCGAACAAGACCGGCTCGGGACGACCGGAATACATCGAAAAGAGAAACCAGTGGATCAGGCAGCCGGTTCATATCGTGGAGATTGATCTCCTGCTTGCCGGGCGCCGGTTGCCCATGAAAAAGCCGTTGCCGCCGGCCGACTACTATGCTCTGGTCTCCCGGTCCGACCGGCGGCCCCAGAGCGACGTCTACGCCTGGTCGATCCGCCGCGCATTGCCGACCATACCCATTCCGCTCTTGCCCCCCGACCCGGATATCCCGCTCGCCCTGGAGCCTCTGTTTGCCCAGACCTATGAGGACGCCCGGTACGAACTGCTCGTCGACTACACCCGGTCGCTCGATTTGCCGCTTGTCGCCGCCGACCTGGAGTGGGCCGAGATGCTGGGGCGAGAAAGCCGGCCGATGAAATGAAGCCGGGCGATTATCCCTGTCCTCGAAACTGCCGCCGATAGGCCGTGGGCGGTGGCCCGGTCTCCAGGCCGGCGTGGTCGCCCAGATGCACCCCTCGGTCAAAACCCTTTCTCCGAGGCCGCTCGGCGAACGGCGGACAACCGGGGTGTGTGGCAAAGCAGTGGGCATGGTTCAGGGATCTGACTTAAAATGGATGCTGGAATCATCGAAGCTTCTGCCATCGAGGTTTCGCCATGCCCAGCCCGTTCCCCGGAATGGATCCTTACCTGGAGAGCCAGGGATACTGGCAGGATTTTCACTCTTCCTTCCTGGCGTATTGTCGCCGGACCATCACGGCGACGTTGCCCAGGCACTATGCGGCGCTGGTCGAAGAGCGCATCAGCCTGGTGGATCTTTCGGAGGAATCCACGGACACTTACCGCCCCGACGTCAGCATCGTGCGCAACACCGGAGCCGCCGGGCAGGCAAGCCAGCGCGGAGTTGCCGCGACTCTCGAACCGATCACTCTTCCCCTGGCGTCTGAGCCTCTTGAAGAAGTCCGCAACCGCTGGATCGAGATTCGCAGGCTACCGGATCGCTCGCTGGTGACCGTGATCGAGCTTCTGTCGCCCTCGAACAAGACCGGCTCGGGACGACCGGAATACATCGAAAAGAGAAACCAGTGGATCAGGCAGCCGGTTCATATCGTGGAGATTGATCTCCTGCTTGCCGGGCGCCGGTTGCCCATGAAAAAGCCGTTGCCGCCGGCCGACTACTATGCTCTGGTCTCCCGGTCCGACCGGCGGCCCCAGAGCGACGTCTACGCCTGGTCGATCCGCCGCGCATTGCCGACCATACCCATTCCGCTCTTGCCCCCCGACCCGGATATCCCGCTCGCCCTGGAGCCTCTGTTTGCCCAGACCTATGAGGACGCCCGGTACGAACTGCTCGTCGACTACACCCGGTCGCTCGATTTGCCGCTTGTCGCCGCCGACCTGGAGTGGGCCGAGATGCTGGGGCGAGAAAGCCGGCCGATGAAATGAAGCCGGGCGATTATCCCTGTCCTCGAAACTGCCGCCGATAGGCCGTGGGCGTCAGTCCGGTTTCCTGGCGGAAGACGACCGAGAGTTGACGGCTGTCGGAAAACCCGGCGCGGCGCCACTTCGGACATGGGAAGATCCGATCCGGCCAGGAGCATCTTGCCGCGTTCCAGGTGAGTCCGCCGGATCTCTTCCCAGATGCCCCGGCGGAGTGCCTTGCGAAACCGCCGTTCCAGGCCGCGCCGCGACATCACAACCGCGCCCAGGACATCGGCAACCCGGATGGGCTTGCTGGGATGATCGCGAATGTACCGGACCGCCCCGGCCACGTCCGGATCGGCGATCGCCAGGATATCGGAGGACTGGCGCACCACGACCCCTTGCGGTGGGAGCAGTTTCGGCCCTGCGGGGGGAACGTCGCCCGCGATCAAACGCTCGAGCAGTGCCGCGGCCTCGATTCCGATTTGCTCCGAGGGAAGAGCCACGCTCGAGAGCGACGGGCGCGCCAGTTCGCACAGCAAGTCGTCATTATCCACACCCACGATGGCCACGTCGTCGGGCACCTTCAGCCCGGCCATCCGGCACGCCTCCGAGACCTGGACCCCCTGCGGATCGTGGCTGGCCAGGATGCCCAGAGGCCGCGGCAGAGATTCGAGCCAGCGCGGTAATGTGCCGTCCGAAGCCCAGAAACCGCTCGGGTCGCGGCGCCAGGGAACCCGGGCGTGAAAGCTCGAGATCGCAAATCCCGCCCGCTCGAGCTCGTGCCGAAAGCCTCGCTCTCGACCCACCGAGAATGCATGATCGGGATAGCCGACGAAGCCGAAATGGCGCAAGCCTCGATCCAGCAGGTGCTGGGCCGCCATCTCGCCCACCGCTTCATGGTCCACCATCACGCGCGCAAACGGCAATCCGGGCAAGACACCCGCGACATTCACCACCGGCAGGTCCAGCCGCGCGAGCGCGTTCGCCAGTGGTGCGTTCGACACATGAGCGATCAGTCCGCCGAGGCCAACCTTGCGGTGCGACAGGATCGCCCGCGGTTCCGGCGCGATCGGCGTGAACAACCAGTGCGTTCGAGTTTCGGCGAATAACTTGATTCCGCGCAGGATATCGCGATAGAAACCAAGCCCGAAACCAAAGACCAGGCCAATCCGGCAAATCTCGGACATGGTACGGCTTCTCTTGTGGCAACTGTCGTGATCACGTAAAAGTTTTACGCGATATGACATGGCCGCGAAACCAGGCTGCGAGGTGAAATGCATGTCTCGCGATCGCCGGCCGGATCATCAAGGAAGTGAGACTCTTCATGCGACCGACCTTTGTCATCGGGTTCAGTCTTCTGGTGGCGACGTTTCGAACGGGCGACACGGAGATCTTCCGCGTGGACCCCGTCACGGGAGACGCCCGCAACCTGACGCGCAGCCCGCATTCGAGCGAGCGTTATCCCTCGTGGTCGCCAGACGGTTCCTGGATCGCGTTCAACTCGGACCGGGATGGAACGCATAACCTGTTCATCATGGATGCGGACGGCCGTAACGTGCGCCAGATCACGCATGAGAAGGCGCCTGTGGTCGCCGGAATGCAAAGTTGGACAGCCGATGGCCGCTGGATTTACTTCGGTCTCTTCGGCGGCGGGCCGCCCCGGATGTGCCGCGTGCATCCGGACGGCTCTGGCTTCGAGCTCATTCAGCGTGGAGGCATCGATCCGGCCATCTCTCCGGACGGCAAGACGCTGGTTTATGCCCGGGAAGTGGCAGGCGGTCATTGTCTCTTCGCGGCTGACGGTGACGGCAAGAATGAGCGCCCGCTCACGACCCGGCCGAACCCGTTCGCCGGAGTTCACGCGGCCTGGTCGCCCGACGGCCGATGGATCATCTTCGCGGACAAGGCGGGCGATTCGCTCGAGCTGTTTCGGTGTGATCGCGCGGGTAGCGATCTACGCCAGCTCACCCATTTCGGCGGCGGCCGGGCCGCGACCTCGCCGTCAGTCTCGCCCGACAGCCGGCTGATCTCGTTCCGGCTCTGCGACGAGATCTACTGGCGCGACGGTAAGCTCAGCGAGCGGGCTTACAAGGAGCAGCGCGGCGACAAGCGGCCGGTCTGGGTGATGGGGATCGACGGCTCCGATCCGCGCGTCATCGAACCGTTGCACTGCCAGACGACGATCGACGGCAGCCGCGCGCCCTGGGGGCCGAAATGATGTGGAGTCGAGCACAAGCATCGGGGGGGCAAGACGTGCGGGATTCGAAGAATGAAGGCCTGAAACGCCGGTTCCTGTTTTGTTGGGTCGTGTTGCTGAGCATGAGCGCCTTGAGCCGGACGGCGGCCTTCGCGGAACAGCCAGGTCCGGCCGGCATCCCGGTGCGGTTCAGCCTGGATCGACCTGCGTTCGTGACCCTGGTCATCGATGACGCGGCCGGTAGCCGGCTGCGAACACTTGTCTCCGGAACGCGGTTTCCGTCCGTTCATCATACGCTCTGGTGGGATGGCCATGACGAGGGCCAGCGCGATGCGTCCGGGGCACTGGTGCGCCGACGCGTCAGCGCCGGGACTTACATGGTGCGCGGCCTGGTGCATGACGGCGTCGTGATGCGCTATCGAGCTCACGGTGAACAACCCGGGTCAACCGCCGTGGGAGACGGTCGATCGCTCGGGCGGCTGGCTGGCCGACCACACGCCGCCCGGTGATATCCTCGAATTGCCGCGCAGCGCGCGGTCTCCCGCGGGCAAGACCGCCGCGCGCGCCTGCTCGTCTGTTCCAGCTCGGGCGAGGCGGGCGACGAGTTCGTCTGGCTCGATGGCGACGGCCGGCGCGTTTTTGGCTTCAACACCGGCTTCTGGGGTGGGATGTTCCTAGCCCGCGACGACGGCCCGAACCCGGTCGCCGCTCATCAGGCCTACGTCTTCACCTCCGGCGAGCGCGACCCGGACAACGATACGGTCGAGGTTCGCGCCTTCCGCCGTGATGTCGAGGGCGAGCAGGACGTCGAGCCGGTCGTGAAGATCACGTTCCCGCACAGCGCGCGCCGGTTCCAGACCATCGCCGACAGCTACGGCACCAACGGCCTGGCGGTGCGGGACGGGATCGTCGTCTTCAGCTTCACGCAGTTTGACAAGCTGGTCGTTGCGGACGCACGCGGCCGCAAGGTGATCGGCGAGTTAATGGTGCCCGAACCGCACGGGCTGGCCTTTGACGCCCAGGGACGGCTGCTGCTGGTCTCGGGCAAGGAGGTCAAGCGGTTTGCGTTCCATGTGCAGGGCGGCCGGCCCGCGCTTGAAGCGCCGGTCACGCTGATCGATGGCGGGCTCGACGATCCGCGCCGGATCGAGATCGACCGTGATGGCAGGCTGCTCGTCTCGGACTGGGGCCGGAGCCACCAGGTGAAGATCTTTTCCGGTGATGGCAAATGGATCCGAACCATCGGGTTGCCCGGCGGCCCGCAGCTTGGCCTCTATGACGAGCGGAAGATGAGCCACCCCGCCGGCCTGGCGCTCGACGATGCCGGTCGGCTCTGGGTGGCCGAGGCCGAAACGTTCCCGAAGCGGCTGAGTGTCTGGGACCCGGCCACGGGGGCGTTCCGGCGCGCACTCTACGGCCCTCCCAAGTACGGCGGAGGCGGAGCCGTCGATCCCCGCGATCGCACCCGTTTCTATTACGCCGAGTACGAGAAAGGGGGCGGCATCGAGTACGCCCTCGACTGGGAGCATGGCAGCGCACGGCCACACGCCATTTTCTGGCGGCCCGAGCGACTCGCGGAGCCCTTTCCCGGCCCCGCCCCCGAGTGCGCCTTCTATGTAGGCAATCATCAGTATTTGACGAACTCTTATAACGGTCAGCTGCGCGCCAACCAGGATCGGGGCTCGACCCTCTGGCGGATGGACGCCGGCCACATTGCCCGGCCGGTCGCCGTGATCGGCAACGCGGCCGACATGAATCACTCGCTCTGGGGCTGGACCTGGAAGCACCGGGACGCCATCAACGCCCTCTGGCAAGGCAAGGACCCCGCCCGCGTCGTGTTCGTCTGGTCCGACAGGAGCGGCGACCAGATGGCACAGCCGGACGAGGTCCAGTGGCTGGAATCGACGCGCCCACCCGGCCCGAGCGATTCGATCGGCGGCATCGGGCTCATGCCGCTGGTCCATGCCGACCTCTCGGTGACAACCTCGTACGGGATCAAGATCGCGCCGCCCGTGATCGACTCGAACGGAGTTCCAATCTATGACCTGAAAACTGTCACCACCGTCGGCGATACCTCGGTGCTTCGCTCACCCCTGGTGGCGGGCGGCTGGGCACTTGCCTCTCGCGACGGTCACGATTCGGTCGAAGCCCTGCTGGGAGTGGATCTGCAAGGAGGCCGGCGCTGGCGCATCAATTCCGTTCCCGAACGGCTCATCGCCCCCGAAGGCCAGCTCGCCTCGCTCACGCGCGTGCTGGGCCCGCCCGTATCGCCCCGCACGGGTGAGGCCGGGCCACTCGTCGCGTTCAGCGGCGAGATGGGCCAGGTGTTCCTGATCACGATGGACGGGCTGCCCATCCAGGATCTGGGCGGCGATGCACGCGTCAAGCCGTACTGGCGTGCGGCTCACGCCGAGCGTGGCATGATCGTCGGCGGGATCTCTTTCCAGCAAGAACATTTTCACCCCACTCTGGGACAGCTTGCCGACGGCACGACCATCCTCGTGGCCGGGTTCGCGCATTCCAGCTTGTTGCGCCTGGAGGGTCTGGAGTCGGTTCGACGGGTTGCCTTTGGCAAGCTCGAGCTGAGCGAATCGGCCCTCGAGACGGTCTCGGCGCAACTGCGTGAAGTTGTTCCCAGTGAGGGTCAGCAACACCTGGCGGTCGCGGTGCGCGATGCCAGATCGGCTCCCACCATCGATGGCAGGCTCGAGGACTGGCCGGAGAACACGGCCTGGGCCGCGATCGGCGATCGTGCCCGCGCGGCAGTGTGCATTGCCGGCGACCGGCTGTTCGCGGCCTTTCGCACCGACGATCCCGGCCTGCTGGAAACGGCGGCCGGCGGCGATGTGCGCTACCAGTTCAAGCATGGGGGGCGCTCGACCTGATGATCGGCAGCCAGCGCGGCGCTGACTCGCGGCGCACCGAACCTGGACCCGGCGACCTCCGCTTGCTGGTCACGAGGATTGACGGCCAGCCGCGCGCCGTGATCTACCGGCCACGTGTCTCCGGCGTAGCCGCCTCGGACCAGGTCGTGTACCAGTCGCCCATCGGCACTCAGACGTTCGACCAGGTTCTCGATGTCAGCCAGGCCGTCACGCTGGGCAGCCGCGATGGCGACTTCGAGCTGAGCGTTCCGCTCGATCGCCTTGGCCTGGACGTTCAGAAGGGCCAGGAAATCCTCGGCGACCTGGGGATCCTCCGCGGCCAGGGCGGACAGACCGTGCAGCGCATCTACTGGAACAACCGCGATTCGCTGCTGGTGAGCGACCTGCCCGGCGAGGCCCGGCTCCAGCCCCGGCGCTGGGGCGTCTGGCGTTTTGAATGACCCTCTGATGGCCCACGTCCTCCACTTTTTCAGGTCCACACCCGCATTGCTGCAAACGCGCCGCCATGGTCTATGAAAACCCAATCCGCACGGTCTGTTCCATTTACGGAACGAATCGCGGCTTGATAAGGTAAAGATCGGGATGAGGGAGTCGTGGTAGGTCTGGTGTGTCGCAAGGGAGGCATACCATGTCTTCAAAACATGGATCCTCCAGCGAGACTGTCCCGACAGTATCGGGCTACGAGTTGCAGAGGCTGCTCGGGCAAGGGGGCATGGGGAAGGTCTACCTGGCCCGGCAACAAGCGCTCAAGCGGCTCGTTTGCATCAAAGTTCTGTCCATACCGGAGGGAGAGGACGCCGATCTCTGCCGGGCCATGTTCGCTCGTGAGGCCGAGCTGCTGGCAAGCGTGTCTCACCCGCAGATCCTCTCCGTGTTCGATTTCGGCACGACCTCGGACCGCAACTTACCATTCCTGGTCACCGAGTATATTGAGGCAGGAGACCTGCGCAAGCGGATGATCCGGGGCCACGCGATGCCTATCGACCGGGTGCGTTCCATTCTCGTGCAGGTCGGCCAGGTGCTTGAGTTCCTGCATGGCAAAGGCATCATCCACCGCGATCTGAAGCCGGAGAACATCCTCATGCCCACCGAGAGCGACTGCAAGGTGGGCGACTTCGGACTTGCGGTCCTGCGTGACAACGCGGGCCAGCTTACGGGCTCCCTGCGGGGCCTGGGAACTCCCGGTTATGTCTCGCCTGAGCAGCAATCCGGGCTGAGGATCGACGAGCGAACCGACCAGTATTCGCTGGCGGCACTGGGGTATGAGCTGCTCACTGGCCGGCGCCCTCTGGGACAGTTCCCGCCGCCGTCGCGCCACAATCGGCACCTTCCACGCGAGCTTGACGCCGTCATCTTGCGCGGGCTCTGCGAGGAGCCCAACGACCGCTACTCCACCGTTGCTGCGTTCCTGACCGCCCTCGAGCAGGCGCTCAAGTCGTCACCGCGGACGTTTCTCAACGGCACGGCGGCGGTGGCCGGGTTCCTGCTCATCTCGGTCGTGATTGCCAGCGCCGCGGCCTACGTGAGTTTCGGATCCGTGAAGGACGCGCCCGCAATGGCGCAGTGCTCCCGAGATCCGGGTCAGTCCGGGGCTGCAAGCGTTCAGCCGGCGCCGGCCGCGCTTGCGGCCGCGCGAGCAACCGCGAACATCGAGGCGGAACCGAACCCGCAATCGCCCGAATTTCAGAGGCTGACGGAGTCCCGGGCCTACAAGATCTGGGTGAACTCCGGCCGTCCCACCGGCGATGCGGGGGCCCTGGTGCAGTTGCCGAACTGGTTGGAGGCGCAAAAGCAGATTGAGGCAGAGGTCCGGAAGAGGGCCTATGATCTATGGCAGCGCCAGGGACGCCCCACGGGTCCTGAAGGCGAAGCCGCAAGCAAGAAGAACCGCCACGATGCCGAGGTTCAGCTTCTCGACGAGACCGAGCAGGAGCTGCGCCGCCATCCCATCGATTGAAGTTCTTGTCCAAGCGAGGAGATGCCGGCGACCTGGTGCCGCATCGAACATCCTGACCGAGGCTCGATCAGGTCATGAACGTCGAAGACCGCCATGCCGAGATCGCACGTAGCCTGTTTCGCGAGGCCAACGACGCCTTCTTCCTCTTCGACCCCAAGACGCAGGTCGTTCTGGATCTGAACCCTGTCGCTTTGCGGCTGACCGGACTGGAGAAGCACGCCGCTTGCGGCTTGAATCTGCGTGATCTGTTCGAGGAGTCCTGCCCGGGTGATCTGGACCGGCTCGCACTGGCGCTGGATCGCACGGGTTTCTTCCATTCCCGCGAAGGTTACCTGCTGCGCAGGGCCGGGCGCAGACCGTTGCCGGTCAACCTCAGCGTGAGCCGCATGCACGTCGAGCCCGAGCCGGTCGGACTGGTCGTGGCGCGAGACGTCAGCGAACGCAGGCGCGCCGTCCGGGCACTGGAGCAAGCCGAGGCCCGCTACAACAGCCTCGTGGAATCGACGGGAGTTGTCGTCTGGGAAATCGACGTCCGGGGCATCCTCGTCTCGCTGAGCCCGGCCTTCGAAGCCATCACCGGCTGGACCCGGCGCGAGTGGATAGGCCGCTCGTTCACCGACCTGGTCCTTCCTGAAGACCTGGAATCCGCGCGGGGCTACCACGACCGGGCAATGCGCGGCGAGACGCCCCCACGGTTCGAGCTGCGCATTCCCAGTCGCGCCGGCCCTGTCCTGATTTGCGAGTTCCTGCTGGTCACCACGCTCTGCGACGAATCTCGGCAGTGGCTTCTGGGCATCAGCCGGGATATCACCGAGCAGAAGCGCGCCGAGGAGACCCTGGCGCAGGCCGAGGCGATGCGTCAGGCCCGGGACGCAGCCGAGCAGGCCAACCGCGCCAAGAGTGAGTTTCTTTCCGAACGTCAGCCATGAGATCCGAACGCCTCTGAGCGCATTGCTCGGGTTCAACGAGTTGCTGGCGGAGCATCCCTACTTGCATCACGGGCCTCCCGAGATCGGCGACTACCTTCGCAACATCCACGAGCACGGGCGCATGCTGCTGGCCCTGATCGACGATCTGCTGGACGTGGCACGCATTGAATCCGGTCAGCTTCGATTGCAGTGCGAGCCCTGCTCGCTGCCGCAGCTTCTCAACGATGTGGTCGGGTCGATTCGTTCCTGGGCGGAGTCCAAGCGATTGACCCTGGAAATGGATCTCGGCGGCGAGTCTCCTCCGCTGATCAGCATCGACCGGTTGCGGCTCCAGCAGATTCTGGTCAACCTGGTCAACAACGCCATCAAGTTCACCGAGCAGGGCGGCGTCCGTCTGGCCGGTCGGGTGGTCGATTGCTCCGGAGACCGGGCCTTACTGGTGATCTCTGTGAGCGATACCGGCGTGGGCATGACGGCCGAGGAGATGCTCTGTCTTTTCCAGCCGTTCTACCGCGTACGCACCACATGCGGCGATGCGCCTCGAGGCACTGGCCTGGGCCTGACCATTTCTCGTCGCCTGGCGCAGCAGCTTGGGGGCGATGTGACTGTGCAGAGCACCCCAGCTGTGGGCACCCGATTCACGTTGCAGATTCCCGTGAGCCTCCACCTGTCCGAAGTACCGGCACGTCCCGGTCTTCCCGGCAAACGGCAAGAAACGCTCGGGGCAACTGCCAGCGTGCGCACGCCTTCCGTGCCAAGGCTTGACGCCCGCATCTTGCTGGCCGAGGATCACGAGGCCAACCGGCAGTTGATCACGCTGCGCCTGAACAGCACCGGTGCTGAAGTGGTGCCGGCGCGAAACGGCAAGGAAGCCGTTGAACTGGTTCATGCCGCGGCCGCGCAAGGCCGCCCGTTCGATGCCGTGATCATGGACATGGAGATGCCGGTGCTCGACGGCTACGAGGCCGTCCGCCAGCTTCGCGCCGGCGGCTTCACGGCCCCCATCGTGGCCGTCACCGCCTACGCGATGAGCCAGGACCGCGAGGAGTGCCTGCGCCTCGGTTGCAATGAACACATCAGCAAGCCCATCGAGTGGGACCGCTTCTTCCGCGAGCTGGCCGTCTTGCTCAAAGCTCAGGAGAATTGACAAGGGCCGTTCTGCCGGAGCAAATCCGTTCGCGACCATACGGTGCTCAAGGTGCGAATGGGTCCGGGGGGAAGCTGGGGTCGTACAGGACCACGGCTTCGGCCTCGGCAAGAAGGGCGTCTGGTCGCTCGGTCATGCTCCGGTCCATAGCCATTGACTTGCGCGGCCGGCTCGATCGAGGACAGCACGCCGGCGATTTTTCGTATCGTACCGGGGCTGCCCCCAGCTTTCATCGCGGCTTGCACGCGAATCGCGGGCTGTCCTCTGTCACTTGTCCCGCGCCCCTGCTCAGGAGCCGGTGCTGGCCGCCACGCGCTGGAAGAAGTCATGCAGGGGCGGGATGCAGCAGTCAATGGAATAACGCTCTTCGATGGTCCGGCGCGCCGCCTGTCCCAGTGGCGCGAAAGCCGCGGGATCGTCCAGCATCGCCAGGGCCGCGGCCGTCAGCCGGTCGATGTCGAAGAGCGGCTCGAGCAGGCCGTTGACGCCTGACTCGATGATCTCGCGTACCGGCTCGACGTCCGAAGCCAGCACAGGTACTCCGGTCGCCATGGCATTGAACAGCGACCAGGAAACCACGAACGGGGCCGACAGGTAGATGTGCAGATGACTGATGCGCAGAATCTCGGCCAGGCACTCTGGAAGGACCCGGCCGGTGAAGAGAAAGCGCGACAGGTCGTAGGTTTCCTGGCTCAAGACCCACTGCTTGAAGCTTGGCGACCCGGTGTGCAACGTGTCCCAGCCGTAATGAATCTCGTCTCCGCCGACCACGACGCAGACCACGTCCTGCCGCTCCCGGCAGATCCGGCCGGCCACCTTCATGAAGATGTCGAAGCCGCGGATCGATTCCAGCCCGCGGGATACGAACGTCACGACCCTGGCGTCCTCGGGAATGGACGCGGTTCCAATCCGCCGCGGTGCGGGACCGGGACGGTACAGCGCCGTGTCAATGCCGTCGAAGTGGACCTCGATCCTGGAATGGAACCGCGCGGGAAAGGACGCCTTCTGCCAGTGCGTCGCCGAGTAGCCCGCATCGCAATCGACCAGCGAGGTCAGCGTGGGGGCGTTGATGCACCGCGGAAAGAACGGCGCCGGCTCGGCAGGGGGCAGGTCGATGCGGTACGAGATGTCGCGGTGGCTGGTCGCGAAGTAGTACTCGCAGTAGTTGACAATCGGGCACTCGAGCAGCTCCTTCAAGAAGAGCGTCGGAGCACCGCGGCCGCCATGGGCAACGACGAGGTCCGGCCTGAGCTCGGGGCGGGCACGTACAGCGTTGAACAGCGTCTCGCATTGCTCGAGATACATCCCGAAAATCTGCGGCCAGGGAATGCCTTCCTTCGACCTGTGTTCGGACGCCAGCGGTAGCTGGTGAATCTCCAGCTCCTGGAGCATCTCCGTGCTCGGGGTGGGGCAGCTTGAAAGGCTCTGCACCAGGAAGCTGCACCTCCAGCCATGGCGTCGCTTGAGCCTCGAGCCCAAGCCGGCCGAACTGGGCAGGGAAGGCATCATGCAGGAAGAGCACATGCATGGCCATCACCTCCGCGCCGTGCGCCCGCCAGCGTGCAGAACCTGTCCGCGACGGCAGGCAGGCAGACGTCGCGTGCATAACGGTTGCGGACAAGTTCAGCAGCCGCGCTGGCCAGGCTTCGGTGCGCCGGCAGGTCGTTCAGCACGCTGCGAAGCTGGAGGAAAAGGTCGTCCGGATCGCCCTCATCGGCGAGCAGCCCGTTCTGTCCGTGACGGATGACCTCGCGATGGGGCACCGTGTCCGAGGCCAGAACGATGCATCCTGCGCCCATCGCTTCCAGGAGCGACCGCGAGAGCGGGTACGGCCGGCCAGGAGCCAGGTGCAGATCGCTGGCGGCCAGGACGTCCGCGACGACATCAGGAGTGGTCTGGCCAAGGAACCAGAATCGATCCGGGTCCACCGGCGGGGCGTTCAGGCGCAGCAGAGCCGGATAGTCACGGTTGTGAAACTCGATATCAAGCCCGCGCTGCACGATCGCATTGCCCACGATCACGAACACCACGTCGGAGCGCTCACGGAGTAAGGCGTTGGACGCGTGCCAGAACCGGTCAAAGCCCCGGAGCCGGTCGAGCGACCGCGCCACGAAACTGACGAGGGTCACGCCTTCGGGCACGCTCCGGCCGGCGAGCGTCCGAGGGACCGATCGACGCGCATGCATCTGGCGGTCGCCCGCCGTCTCCGTGGCGATGCCGTCATGCTGAACCCAGAGGTCATCGCGATACTCGGCCGGAAACAGGTGGCGCTGCCAGTTCGTGGGCGTCCACGCCTGGTCGCAATGCTCCAGGTCCAGAAGTTCGACGGCGTTGGCCGACCTTCTCCAGTGCACGTAGCCGGGTGGCGCGGCAGGGGCGATCTCGGGGGCCAGGTCGTTCTGGCGAGGGTGATAGTAGTAATCAAAGAAGTTGATGCATGGCGGAGCGGGCGCGTGGACGGGCGTGAAGAGCGCAGAGCCGAGACCGGCAGAGCGTCCGACGATCAGATCGATGGGTCGCGGCCGGCGCGCTTCCAGGACTTCCCAGCAGCCGTACGCGTAGCAGAGTCCACGCTCGAGGGCACGCGTCCAGGCCACTGCCGGCTCGCGAGCCACGCCGCCGACCCCGAAGAGTTGCACTTCGAGCCCGTGTCCCGCCGAGGGGGGCCAGTGTTCGCGTGGAGCGGCGCCATGGCAATAGAACCAGCAGCGATACCCGCGATGCCGCACGAGCCAGTCGGCGACGGCCCCGAGCCTGCCGGGGAACTCGGGCTCAACCCAGAGTACGTGAAGCGGATCTTGGGGCATGGAAGCCCTGGATGTCGCGCGCAGTCCACCAGACGGAGCGACCGGATCTCACCACGCGAAATGGGCGAACGCCTTGTTGGCGTCGGCCATGCGGTGCACGTTTTCACGGCGAGTGATCGCGGCACCTTCGCGGTTGTACGCGGCGATCAGCTCGTCCGCCAGTTTCACGGCCATGGGCCGGCCCTTTTTCTCGCGGGCCGCCATGAGCAACCAGCGGATCGACAGGGTCTGCTGCCGTGTCTTGTTCACCTGCATGGGAACCTGGTAGGTGGCCCCGCCGACGCGCTTGGAGCGGACCTCGATGATCGGCTTGACGTTCTCGACGGCGCGAGTGAACACATCGACCGGCTCTTCATTGGGCAGCCGCTTGTGGATCAGCTCCATCGCATCGTAGAAGATGCGCTGGGCCACGCTCTTCTTGCCGTTGTGCATCACGCAGTTGATGAACTTGCCGGCCAGCTTCGAGCCGTACCTCGGGTCGGGACGAAGGTGGGTCTTGCTGGCGGTGAACTTGCGGGCCATAAAAATCTATCCCTGGGCAGGTGATCGAAAAGGTTTCCTTCCGGTAATCCGGGTGTGCCGCTCACTTCTTCTTTGCCGGGGCCGCTGCCTTCTTTTTCTGAGCGCCGTACTTCGAGCGCGCCTGCTTGCGGTCGGCCACGCCCTGGCAGTCAAGCACGCCGCGGACGATATGATAGCGGACGCCAGGCAAATCGCGCACGCGACCGCCCCGTACCAGGACGATCGAGTGTTCCTGAAGGTTATGCCCTTCACCGCCGATGTAGGCCGTGATCTCCTTGCTATTGGAGAGCCGTACCCTGGCGACCTTGCGCAGTGCGGAATTGGGCTTCTTCGGGGTCATCGTCTTGACCTGGAGGCAAACCCCCCGCTTGAACGGGCAAGACTCCAGCACCGGGGCCTTGGTCTTGTACTGGACAGGCCTGCGCGGCTTCCGAACGAGCTGATTGATCGTGGGCATGAGTCCGTCGTTTCCCTTACCCCGGAGCCGCTGAATCAAATACGGGGCTCCAGGCCCTGACCGGTTCCGCGCCCGGGCATCCCTTGTCGACAGGGAAACTCCCGGCAATGTGAAGACGGCCCTCACGGCGATGCCGCAGGGCGTATGCAGCGATCCGATCCACCGCCGTCCACCCGGCGTGGAGGATCGTCTGGATCGCTCCCGACCGCCACGACCGGTCATGATTCGCACGCAGTCGCTGCGGTGGCGAAGCTACCAGTCTAACGTACCCGGCATTCCTGTCAACCCTGGGGATTCGACCCGATCACAATGCATGCGTGGAGAAATGCGTTTCGGTGGGCTTCGGCCACCAGTCCTCAAGAAAAAATCGAGTCTCGGTGTAACCGTCATCGAGATTCCGTGTTCGCACCGTCCGCGTCAGTGGCTGCTGCGGGAGCCGGGCGCGCCACCGGGTCCGGAATGAACTCCGGCGGGCGCGGGACCCTCACGTCGATGTGAGCCTCTCCGGTGATCAGGCGCGCGTCGCGGGCGTTCAGCAGCCAGTTCCAGAACCAGCTCAGAAGGACCTGGATGCGGTTGCGGAACCCGATCAGGAACGCGATGTGAACACCGCCCCAGAGCAGCCAGGCGGGAAAGCCGCCGAGCTTCAGCCTGCCGAGCTGTGCGACGGCCTTGGCCTTGCCGATGACGGCCATCGAGCCCTTGTCGCGGTACACGAACGGTGGACGGTCCGCAGCCGTCGACCTGCCTTCGACCGCACGCGCGATGATCTTGCCCGCGTAACGTCCCATCTGGATGGCCCCCTGGGCCACGCCGGGGACGGGCTTGCCGGTATCGGCCGAGTTCGCGGCTGCCAGGTCGCCTGTGATGAAGACCTCGGGGTGGCCGGGAATCGTCAGGTCGGGGCCCACGATGACCCGCCCGGCGCGATCGAGTGGAACGCCGAGCGTCTGCGCCAGCGGACTGGCCTTCACGCCGGCAGCCCAGAACACGTTGCGCACCGGGATGAACTGGCCGCCGACCATGACTCCGTGAGGCGTGACGTCGGTCACGCGGGTGTCCAGATGCACCTCCACGCCCATGCGCTCGAGGTCGCGCTGGGCCCGCGCGCTGAGCTCGGGCGGGAACTGGCCCAGCAGGCGGTCGCCGCCCTCGAAGATGATCACCCGCGTCGTCCGCGTGTCGATGTACTTGTAGTCCTTGGGGATGGTCTGTCCGGCGATCTCCTTGATTGCCCCGGCGAGCTCGACGCCGGTCGGGCCGCCGCCGACGATCCCAAAAGTCAAGGCCGCCTGCCGTGCCTCGTCGTTGCCCTCGTATTCGGCCGACTCGAACGCCAGCAGAATGCGCCGGCGGAGCGTGGTCGCGTCTTCGATGCTCTTCAGCCCTGGCGCGAGCGCAGCCCATTCCTCATGGCCGAAATAGGCGTGCGTGGCGCCTGCGGCAAGAATGAGGTAGTCGTAGCGAAAGCGGCCGCCGGGGACCATCAGGTGCTGATGCGCCGTATCCACTCCCAGGATCTCGGCCATCGCGACCTGGCAGTTCTTCTGACCGCGGAGTATCTTCCGGATCGGCGCGGAGATCTCCGCCGGCGAGAGCGAGGCCGTGGCAACCTGGTAGAGGAGCGGCTGGAAGACGTGATGATTGCGGCGGTCGACGACGGTGAGCTCGACCGGGGCCGCCGCCAGCGACCGCGCCGCCGCCAGCCCGGCAAAGCCTCCGCCAACGATGAACACTCTGGGTAGCGATTTCGACGTCATCGGTCTTGCCTCGCACAGACGACCCGGATGAGCAGCCGGGACCGCTCGATCCTTTCACGAGCTCACGGAGAGGGCCGGGCTGCCGGCGTGATCGCCGGGATGTGCGCGTTTTCAGGCCAGCCCTGGGAGCCTCGCCCGTCAGCGTGCGGAGCTGCTCTTCACCTCGGGCTGATGGTCTTCGTGCAACGGCTGTTGCTGCACGTTCGCAAGTTCTCTGGGGGGCCCGGCGGAAAACTCCTCGGCAGCAATGAGCGGGCGGATACTCTGCTCGACGGCGCCATCGCAAAAGGCGTGCTGCAAGGCATCGTCGGCCAGCGCATTGGCGATTGCCGCCATGGTCATTCCCTGGTCGAGAGTCAGGATGCAGCCGGCCACAACGCCCACCGAGACGTCGACAGAATCCTGGAAGCCCAGCGTGCTGTAGATCGGGAAGGCGACGGCGAGAGCGCGGAGGTTGGCGACCGCCTCGTGCGGGGCATACCGCAGGGCCAGGAAAGAGGCGTGCGGAGTGACGACCACGTGCAACGAATTGCTGGGACGCGACCCCACCGGCGTGAGGATGGGCGGGCCGACCTCGTGCGAGAAGTAGCCCTGGCTGTACGTGCCCAGGGCCTTCACGCCGTAGACCTGGTAACCGCCTCTGGGGCTGGCGGCCGGTGAGAACCCCCAATATCGGTAGCCCGTTTCCTGCACCCCGTGCTTGATTTGAGCCTGCACGTACAGTGGGTGGTTCATTCCCCAGCTCCGGGGCGCCCACAGATCTTCGGGTACGAAGAGCGTGACCATCAGGGCCTCGAACATGCTTCCCCCCCAGCTTGGGACCAGGTGCGCGCCGAGATGGTCGTAATGGCCCTCGAAGACCGAGATTCCCCGGTACTTGCGGATCTCGCCCCGCGGTTTCTGAGTCTGCGCAGCCAGCCCCTCGGGAAGGGTCCGGTAGAGCCGGTAGTAATGCTCGGGCGGAAGCTGGCCGTGCGCAATCGAAAGGTAACTGGCAATCCGCGCCTCGGTGTTGAGCAACCCGTAATGGCCGTAGTAGACCTTCTCGCGGGGCCGGAAGCCCACGTGCAACTGGCCGGGATGCCCGACCGGATCCGCCACGTCATAGGCATCGTAAAAGAAGCGGAAATCCATTGGTTCCAGAAGCTTCCGGCGCGGTCTCGAAGCGATGGCTGGGTGTTGGCAACCATCGTCAGCGCGACCGCAAGCCAGGCGTTATCGATGGCCGAGATGCGTAGCCGGGGCGGCCTGGAGTCGAATGCGGAGAGTTTCAAGATGGCACCGGTACGCGGGTCGAGCTCGTTCACGAAGAACCCGTGCAGGCGCTCCATCCGGGCCAGGGTCAAGAGCGTCCGGTCAAGCCGCAGGCGGGCCTCCGCTGCGCTGATCAGATGAAGACGCTCGGCGGCGAGGACACTCCACAGGTAGGCGGCAATATTCGTTGGCGAGGTCTGCATCCAGGGGGCGGACCAGCCGTCGCCATTGCGTCGCAGGCCGTCGGCCGGCAGGCTGCTGGGTAACAGCAGCCGGTCAAAGCCGCGCCAGGTATCCCGGGCGTACTGCATCAGCGTGGCGCGTTCTTCGGCGGAGAAAAGGCTGCCGCGCTGCCCCGGTGACCCGGCGCCGGCCGCCCTGGCGAATTCACCTCCGGGTACCAGCATGACGCCGGAGATCAGCAACCATGGAAGCCAGCGCAGTCGCAAGCGGGGCTCCGGGTGTTCCCTGTCCATCTGGTCGGACTTCATCATCATGGTTCTCATCATGCAAAGGCCTGCATGTTTGTAACCAGGACGCCGTGCTCCGGTACAGTCTTCAGGCAGCACCGGAGACCCTGACCGGGAGCCCGCGCGGGACGGCCCGCCTCGAGACGTGAGGCGATTCCCCCTTATCCGGTTCGGTTGCCGGAGTGCTCCGCGATTAGCTCTTATCGTGGAATTGTTCCATCGACTCCTTCATTCCCGTTGCCGTAACTTCCATCCATTTCTGGAACGTCGCCTGAGCGTCGTGCACCTGCGACGAGACCGCCGTCTCCAGGGTTGCAACGCTGCGCCGCCAGAGTTCTTCGCTGAGTCGGCGAAACTCCTCGTGGTCTGTCGCTTTGGCGAGTCGGAACGCGTCTTCCAGGATGCGGATGCCGGCCCGGTACTGCTCGTCCAGAGTCTCACGGTGCCGGTTGAGCATCTCGGTAATGGCCTCTTCCCACTTCTGCCGCGCGGCCTGGAGTTGCTCGTGCAAGGCCGCCATCGGCTGGAGGGTCGCACTTGCGCTGGCGGCTGGCCCCGCCGGCGGCGAAGCGGGAGTTACCGGCGCGGATGTCGTTGGCGCCAGCTCATCGGTCCACTTGCGGAGCATCTCCTGCTGAAGCTTCAAAGTCGATTCGACGGCCTTGCTGTACTGATCCAGCATGGTGTCCAGCATTGCTCACCTCCCGGACGTGGTCGCAGATGTCACATTTCCATGCTGCTAGCGACCCCGACGATGAGTCAAGCAAAAATGCTGCGACCGCAATATTTCCTTTGACGGCACGAATGGCTTGATCGGTCGGACGCAGCCACGTTTTCCAGAGGCAGAATGACGCACCTGCGCAATGCACCCACGAGAGAGAAGCCATGCACGGATCGGGCCGCAAGAGCGCTCCACCCTGTGCTGCAATTGACAGTCTGGCGAACTGGACCTAGGATCGGGATTTGTCACTGGATCGAAAGCGACCGGAACACGGTGGCAGACGACGCAGCCCTTCCATCCGGGCAGGAAGCAAAGGCGGCACTGTCGCAGCCCGAGGAGAGAAGAGCCCTGGGGGTAGGATGCCGCAACGCGAGCCCGATCCATCGCCTGGGACCCTGGTCGTACCGGCCGCCCGCGTCGAGAGTCTGAATGTTCCCAGGCCAGCGCCTTCCCGCAATGGCGCGGAACACCACATCTCCGCCCCGTCCAACCGCGACGATGCCGCCACCGGACCAGGTATGACGAGTCCCCAGAGCGAACCGGCTGCCACCCGTGACTCTGAAGGGAAGGCACCGCCGGCGCCTCTGCGGATCATCATGCTGTACGACATGGACGCCTGCCACGGGCCGACCGGTGTCACCCGGCATGCCCTGGCCCAGCTCGAGCGGCTGTCCCGCCGCAGCGATATCGCGCTCCGCCTGATCTCCGGCCGGATCACGCATCCCGACGGGCTGGCCTACTGGGAGTCGCTGGACCAGCTGTCGCGCCGCGAGCTGCCGGTACGCACGCGCGACCTGCTGAGGTGGTGGCGCCTCAAGCCCTGGCCGCCTGTGGAATGGCTGGCCGGGCAGGCCGACTGGCTTTACTGTCCGGCAGAGTACTCCGTCCCCGCGCGCGGCATGCGCCGGGCCGTCACCAGCCATGACGTGTTGCAGCACCTGCGTTTCCAGCCTCCCAAGAATCGCGACTTGCTGGCTTCCGCGTTTGGTCAGGCGGACCTGATCCTTTCCGTCTCGCAATTCAACACCCGGCAGCTCGTGGAGGCGTTTCCCCGCTGCCATGGACGCGTGGCCCACGTTCCCAACGGCGCCGAGGACCTCTTCTTCGAGCCCGCCAGCGCCCGTGAGCGCGCGCGTGTCCGTGATGATCTGGCGTTGCCACCCCAGGTGCCGTATCTGCTCTCGGTCGCCAATTTTCAACCTCGCAAGAACCTGCTGCGGCTGATTCACGCCGCGGCCGCGCTGCCGGAAGTCGGCGCTGGGGACCTGGCACTCGTGTTGCTGGGAACCGGCGCCGAGGACGAGGCTCGGCAGCTTCGCGAGGCGATCGCCCGGCTGGGCCGGAAGGCGATCGTCCGCATGCCCGGCTATCGCCAGGGCAAGGTCCTGCGCGCGGCCTACGCCGAGGCCACCGCCCTGGTTTTCCCCTCGCTCTGCGAGAGCTTTGGCATCCCGGTCGTCGAGGCCATGGCACAGGGGATACCGGCTGCACTGGCCGATTCCACAGCGCTGCCGGAGATCGGCGGCGCTGCCGGCTGGTACTTCAATCCCGAAAGCCAGGACGCCATCACGGCCACCCTGCGCGATCTGCTGGACCACCCCGAGGAATGCAGTCGCCGCGTTGATTTCGGTCGCGGCATCGCGGCTCAGTACCGCTGGCAGACCGCCAATGACAGGCTGGTTGAAGCACTGGCCAGGGCTTGATGGCCAGGCGGCTGCGCCTCGAGCGCCTGTGCGCGGCAAAACCTTGTCCATTCCCAGAGCTTCACGCCCGCCGCTTGCGATCCCACGCGCTGCCCGGACCCCAGCCAGCCCCGTTCAGAGTGCCAGACAGCCGTGTCGCGGCCCTCCCCGGCTTGTGCCGGTCGCGGGCCATATGCGACCATGACTCCTGCACGCCTTGATCTCCGCAACTCGACATGAGTCCGACACCAGGACCCTCCCGAATGAGACCGCCAATCCGCTCAATCTTGGCCCTGCTCAGCACGCTCGCCCTGTGTCATGTCTGGCTGTCGGCCCTTGCTCCGGCTCAGGAGGTGAAGCAGGGTCAAAGCTCTGACGCGGCCGCCGGCAGTAGCTTCGCCGTGGATCCGGGCGATGCCGAGTGGACGCTCTCGATTCCTGACGTCGGGGTGATCCTCATCAGTCACCGGGGCGTTCAGGTGGCGAAGGGTTTCACCCGCTTCTGGGGCCAGGCAGGAAGACCCGCTGACGTCCGGTTCAGGGCTGGCCCGCGGCGCAGCGACCGGGTCGAGCTCACCGGCGCAGTCCCCAGCCTGGGTCTCGAGCTGCGGGGTTCGGCCCGGCCGATCTCGCCGCATGAGCTGCGCATCGATCTCGATGTGACGGCTAGCCAGGAGCACTCCGGCATCGGCGGCGGAGGCATGAGCTGGACGCTGCTGCCCGATTCCCCCTCATTCGGCGGCCAGGCCGAGGAACCGAAGCTGCTCCTGGACCGGACCGGCTGGCGCTGGAAGGTGGCTCCCGACCAGCAGCTCATGGTCCACTTTGACAGGCCCCTGGCACAGCTCCTGTTCGAT
This sequence comes from uncultured Planctomycetaceae bacterium, assembly GCA_963833985.1. Classification (GTDB taxonomy): domain Bacteria; phylum Planctomycetota; class Planctomycetia; order Isosphaerales; family Isosphaeraceae; genus Aquisphaera. The sequence goes on along the minus strand of CAWIAD010000002.1, from coordinate 404,293 downwards.
CAGGACAAGAAAGAGGAAGTCCGCACCGGTTATGTCGGCGATCGCATCCGGCCCGGTCGAGATCACATCGGGCTGAGAGTGACCTTGCCCGAGGGCGCACGTATTCGCGCGACGTTCGGCGAGCGCTACGCCTTGCCCGGTCCGACCTGGTTCAAGGACGCGCTGGCCTGGGATGTGTCGCCGGTGGACCTGTCGTTCCTGAATGCCGGCGACCGGCCCGCGGGCAAGCATGGGTTCGTAAAGCCCCAGGGAGAGAGCCTCGTCTTCGACGACGGCACGCCGGTGCGGTTCTGGGGCACGAATCTGTCCGGTCCGGTGCTCTTCAATACTCCTCGCGAGAACGTCGCGCGGCAGGCGCGGCGGATCGCGCAGCTGGGTTACAACCTGGTGCGGATCGTCCAGCACGATTCGAACTGGGTGAACCCCAACATCTTCGGCCGTGACACGCGCGACACCCGGCATCTCGACAGGAAATCGCTCGACGCCATGGATTACTGGATCCGGTGTCTGAAGGACGAAGGCGTCTACGTCTGGCTGGACATGCACTATCTCCGCGAGCTCAAGCCCGGCGACGGCGTGACCCAGGGCGCCAGTGAGATCGCGCGGGCCAAGGGTATCTTCTGGGGCTTCAACTACGTCAACTCACAGCTCATCGCCCTCATGAAGGAATTTCAGCATCAGTACCTCACGCACGTTAACAGGTACACGGGGCTTGCGTACAACCGCGATCCCGCGGTTGTCGGCGTACTGATCACCAACGAAAACGACCTGAGCTTTCACTATGGCCTGTCGTTCCTGGAGAATCATAACAACCCCGTGCACAAGGCGATCTACGACCGGTCCATGGAGGCGTTCGCCAGGAGCACCGGACTGCCCGTCAGCAAGATCTGGCGCTCCTGGGAACCTGGCCCGAGCAAGTACCTGCTGGCCGAGATGGAGCATCGGTTCAACAGCACCATGATCGACGCGCTGCGGGCCGACGGGCTCAGATCCATGATCGCCACGACCAACCTCTGGGGGTCGAACGCGCTCTACTCGGTTCCCTCGCTCACCGACGGCGACGTGGTCGACGTGCACGCCTACGGCACGTCCGAGGCCCTCAGTGCCAATCCTCGATATGTGGCCAACTTCCTCACCTGGGCAGCGTCGGCCCACGTGCAGGGCAAACCGCTGGTCATCACCGAGTGGAACGTCCCATACCCCGAGCCCGACCGCTTCATCGCCCCCCTTTACGTGGCCAGCATCGCCGCGCTTCAGGGCTGGGACGCCCCCATGATCTACAATTACTCGCAGGTCGAGCTGCAACGCCCCGGGCCCGAGGACGGCCGCCACCAGATCAACAAGTGGTCGACTTTTAATGATCCTGCAATCTCGGGTCTGATGCCAGCGGCCGCGATCGCCTTTCGCCGGGGCCACATCAGCCCGGCCCGCAAGGCTTACTGCTTGAAGCTCTCGCCCCAGCAGCTCTTCGAGACGATGCTCTCTCCCGAGGAAGGGACGGCCACCCTGCGCACCCTGCTGGAGCAAAGCCATGTGACGATCGGCATGCCCGCGGTCAAGGAGCTTCCCTGGCTGAGGCCCGCCGAGATCCCGGGAGACGTCGTGGCTGTGACCGACCCGAACCATGACTTCATTCCCGCTGGACAGTCGTCCGTGCAGTCCGATACGGGCGAGCTGACCCGCTCCTGGACTGCGGGGCTCCAGACAATCGACACTCCACGGACCCAGGCGGCGTGCGGTTGGATTGGCGGCAAGTCAATCCGTTTGAAAGATGCCACCTTCACCTTCGCGACCAGCAAGGCGGCCGTGGCGCTCACGAGCATCGACGACCTGCCGCTTGCCTCATCGCAGTTCATCCTCATCACCGCAATCGGCCAGGCTCGGCCAAGCCCGGCCACCGACAGGGGCCGGCTCTTGCCCGGTCGACCGCCTGAGCATCTGCCGTTCCTCACCGAGCCCGTGACCGGCACCATCGAGCTGCACACGAGTACGGAGGCCCTGGAGCTCCTGGCGCTCGGCCCGGACGGCAAGATCGTAAGCCGGAGCACGCCGGCTTTGCAAAACGGGTCTCTCTTCATTCGCCTGCCTTCTGGTCGGGGCACGCACTGGTACGTCCTGAAAACGCGGGGATCGCCTCGCAGGCCAGGGACGGCAGACCGGTAGGGTCCTTCGTAAACAGCAGCGTCCCGCGGTGTTCCGGACCGGTTTGCGTATCTTGCATCATGGTATTACCTTCGATTCTTCGAGATGGCGCGGCCGATCACGGCCGATCTTGCCGACGGCCTGGCCCCTGTCGTCGGTCATGAGCACCCTGCCGGCGCATGGCCAGCAAGTTGTCTACCGTTCAGGCGGCCGCGCGCAGTACGATTTTCTAGGCTTGATGTCAGCATCGTGACTGCTGCCACCATTCCCGGCCTCGAGGAACCCTGCCATGTCGGATGCCGTGCCCTGCAATTACTGTGGAGTGGATGACGCCACCGTGCTCTTCGAGGCGGGAGTTGCCCAGCCGAACCGTATCGTGCGCTGCAACCGATGCGGACTCATGTACGCCAGTCCACGCGCGAAGGAACCCGATCACGTCGAGATCGCCCACTACGACCCGGAGTACGACCCCTTCCATCCCGGGGACAGCCGGGTTCTCAAGGAGCGGCTCCAGGTCAAGGATTACGACAGGACGCGTGCCCTTCTGAACGGCCTCTACCCGCAGCGCGGACATCTGCTGGAAGTCGGCAGCAGCCTGGGTTACCTGATGGATGTCTTTCGGAAGGACGGCTGGGACGTCACGGGCGTGGAGCCTTTCTATCAGGCCTGCCGCCATGCCCGCGAGGAGCTCGGGCTTGACGTCAAGAACGCAATCCTGGAAACGGCCGGATTCGCCGATGAATCGTTCGACGTGGTCCTGCTGAATCACGTCATCGAGCACATCGACGATCCCCTGCGGACGCTCCGGGAGGTCCACCGGATCCTCAGGCCGGGAGGGCACTTCGTCATCGAGACTCCGCGCTATGACACCCTGATGTTCAAGCTCCTCGGCCGCCGGGAGCGGAGCCTCGGCTGCATCGGTCATATCTATTTCTTCACCACGCAGTCGCTCAAGAACCTCTATGAAGCCGCAGGCTTCAAGACGGTGCGGCTTGATTACGTGGGCCGATCGCTCACGGCGGAACGGTTGCTCTACAATGTAGGAGTCATCAGCCGCAGCCCCAAGCTCAAGTGGCGGCTGGATCGAATCTCGGACCGGCTCGGCCTGCGAAACTGGAAGTTCTATCTGAACTTCAGGGACATGCAGCGGGTCTGCGTCCAGAAGGTCGCCCAGGCCGTACCGCCCGGCCGTGCCGTGGAGGAAACCCCCGTTCTTGCCGGCGAGTCGCGCTGATCCGACCCAGACTGATCCACCCGACGACCATCCAATCACTGCACTCCGGCTGCTGCCGGCGTGTTCCCGGCGGCAACCGTTCTCGGGAAATCGCGCTCCGGGACCTGCCTCTCCTCGGCCGGCTCCCTGGTGAAAGATCCGCTGGCCGCGGCCGCATCGGAGGCCGGCAGCGTATACCCGCCCAGGCTCCAGACCAGGTCGCAATTGTGCTGGACATCGAGCATGGTCAGCGTCTGCACCGCTCTCAAGACGAGCACCTGGTCGCTCCAGAGGTCCGTTCGCAAGAGCACCTCGCGCATGCGGCTCTGCACGGTGGTCCAGGGATCGTCGCCGGCCTGGCCCAGGATGACGTGAATCCAGCCGCGCACCGCACGGCGGTGACGGTGCAGATAGGCAAGAATGCGAGCCTGCTGCTGCGGACCGTAAGCGGGAAAGCAAGCCAGCCGGAAGAGGTCGCTCAGCGGGCGGCGCCGCGCCGGCACAGGATGCCAGAGCTTGCGCAGGTTCACCACCGGGTCGGGCAAGCCGGGCGGCAGCGCCTGCCCGTCCAGCGCGGCGTCGGCACCGTGGGCCAGCACGCGCTTCAGGCCCTCGATGGAGAAGGCCAGGCTGGTGATGTCGTCGTGGTCGAGCACGCAGGCCGTCACCAGGGCGCGAAGGCCTTCTCCGCCCCGGTTGGCAAGGTAGGGGATCTCGCGGGCGAGGTATCCGGGCAGGGTGTCGAAGGTCCAGCCGAACTGCTGGAGCCAGCGACCGATCCAGCGTAGCCGGCGCTGGTGGCCGGTGCGGATCTGCTCGGCGATGATGCGGTCCTGCCGTGAGGCGCCGATGAAATCGAGGTCGCTCTCCATCAGTGAATGCGCGGCGATTCCGGGCGGCGCGGTGGGCAGAGGCAGGCCGAGATATTCGGGGTCGAATCGGCGCGGAGCCAGAGCGTGCCCATGAACACGGGCTTGCGCATGCGGTGGATCTTGCGCAGCGCCGCCCAGTACGTATCCGCGGGCACGTCGTCATCCTGGTCGACGCTGGGATGAAGGATCTCGCGCACGCCGCGCCGCACCGCGCGGTAGGCGGTCAGGACGGCCTGTCCCGCGGCGCCCGCGACAAGAAACGGGAAGAAGACGATCCTGCCGTGCGACAGGTATGCCTCATAGAAGGCGTAGAGGTTGATCGTTCGCTGCGCCAGGGGGAGCTCATGGAGCGGGAAGCTGCGGAATGCGCGACGGACATTTTGCTGCCGGTCCCTGCGTACGAGCTCGGCGAGCTGGAGGCCAAAGCGGGCCGCAATCCCCGCGTCGCGCTGGGGGTCGTCGGCCAGGAAGTCCATCGCGGTGAACTCCACGGTTTCGAGGAAGTCGTCCGCCTCGGCGCGCCGGGAACGCGCATGGCATTCGGCCGATGAAGCCGCGTCTTCAGCCCCGGGGACGGCCAGTTCGGGGAGGACAACCTCGCCCGGATCGATCCGCAAGCGCCGCGCCAGCCAGCAGGCGAAGCTGTGCCGGGTCTCCGGCGGCGAGCAGGCCAGGCGGTCCAGGGGGATCGCGTGCTGGTTGTAATCCAGGAGCAGGATCGCCGTCTCCTGGACAATCATGCGGGTGATGTAGTTGAACCAGAGGTAGGGCCCGCCGAAGAGTCGCCCGGCGCGGCTGAGATCAAGGCGGTCCAGGGCGCGTCCCTCGCGCAGCAGGTGGCCCAGGTGGCTGCGCCGCAAGTTGGCCAGCGCCAGGTTGCCCAGCAGTTGCACCGAGGCCCTGGTGTCGCTGCGGTGAAAGGGCGAGCCGTCGAGGTAATCCTGATAGAGCAGGCGAATGTTCCTCAGAAAGATCAGCTCGCGGTTCTCGAAGAGCAGACGGCCCGTGGATTCGGGCCCGGCCTCGCTATGACCACGATAGAGGTCCGGTAACGAGTTATCGGACGATCTCAGCAACAGTTCCGGATCGATGACGCGTTCGGCCAGGAACCGCGCGTCCTGATCGCGACGGCGGGACTTCAGGTTCTTGGTCTGGGCGGCGAACTGCGCCTCGACCACCCGCTCACAATGGTCGGCCGACTGGTTGGCGATCTTCCGGAACCATGAGCCGAGCAGCCAGAAGATCAGGCAGAAACCACCCAGGACGATCACCGGCCAGCCGAGCAAGTCTTGAAGCCGGTCGACAAAGCCCCGAAAGGGCTTCAGGAAACCCACGCTATTGACCACGACGAAGAGTGACAGGAAGGCTGACCCCATCCAGAGTAAACGCCTGGCTGGCGTGCGGGTCGCGCTCTCGATCGTCGCTCCCAGGCGGTCAAGGAAGACCGGCGGCGACAGCGTTCCCTCCAGGTCGGCCAGAAAGTAGACGACGTCAAGGATGCGCTGGAGCAGATGGCCGACGTAGTTAGCGGCCAGGGCGACGGCTTCCGCCGGGCTCTTCTGGCGATATGCCACAAGGTTGCGGATCACCCGCATGCGCCGCACAAGCGGCACGTCCAGCAGCCGCAGGTAACGATCGGCCGAGGTGACGAACGCCGGTCCCATCTGCTCGACGAGTCCCTCCGGGCTGAGCTGGATCAGCCGATCGACGAGCGCCTCCACGGGAACGTCGCGGCCCACGCCCTCACCCGGCTCGTGCTCCGCACCCTCGCTGCCAGGGACCTCGAACGGCTGGGTCTCGATGCGGATGTCCAGATCGGCCAGGGCTCGGGCGGCAAGCTGCGCGCGCTGGCCGGCGTCCAGTCGTGCCGCCAGGGCCCAGGCCGCATGCTCCTGCTCGCCGCGCAGGGCCGCCAGGCGGTGCCGATCGCTCGATTCCGGCCGCTGTGCGTGATAGGGCTCGAAGAGGATGATGTTGCGGTTCAATAGCCCCGCGTACTTGCTCACGAGACGGTCGCCGAGCCTGAGGAAAAAAAGGACCAGCCGCGCGAGCCTGAGGACCGGAAGCGTGAGGCGGAGAAACCGTACCAGTTGCACGAGCCGGCCGACTTGCAGGGCCTTGAGGAACCAGAGAAACGTTGCGTCCGTTCCGGGTGCCGTCCCCAGCTCGGCCACGGCGGACTGGTAGGCAAGGAAGCCGAACGGAAGTGAGGCGAGGACATCGAGGACGAAATGGCGCAGCAGGTAGACCCCCTTGCGCGGGGCAAGAGCCAGCCGGAGGGCAAATTCCAGGAGGAGGGCCGAGCAGACGGCAAGATCCGCCCAGGCCAGCCAGCGGCGATGGCTGTCCAGAAGCAATCCGGCGCGATCGAGCAGCCATTCCGCGGTGATCAGGCCGACCAGCAAGAGAATGAGCCAGAGCACGGCCGTCTCGATCAACCTCGCGACGCGCGTCCCCAGCACGCTTGCCAGCCGGAATGCCAGTAGCCGCTCTTGCCATTCGCCGCGCACCCTGCGGTCCGCCTTCTTGAGCTCGAGGGCCTGGTGGCGAATCCGCTGGCGAGCAATCTCAGCTTCGCCTGAATCGTGCGGCGAAGCGGCACGCCGCGCCCCGCCGGGGACGTTCGGGTCCTCGTCGTCCTGGCCGCTCTCGGAGCGCGGTGAACCCGCACGGCGGCGAAGGATGACCGCGAGTTGCTGGAGATCCTGCCGCGCCAGCTCCAGCCGGCTCACGGCCCGGCGCAGGGGCATGTCCTGCACGAACGCGATCATCTCACTGACCTCGTCGCGTGCGCGCTGGGCGGCTCGCTCGCAGTGGCGACGGGCTTCGGCCAGGCTCATCGCCTCGAGCTGGCTCGCGGCCCGGACGGACAGCTCGATCCGCCGCACCGAGAGCGCGTCGGCCCATTGCTCGGGGTCGCCGCCCAGCCATTTCGGGCGTGCTTCATCGTCTGGCTCCTCAAGAGCCAGCACCCGCGCTTGCAGCCGGGAAAACTCGAGACGCTGGCCGAGCAGTTGCTCGGGGGTTTCGCCGGCAGCCGGTCTCTCCAGTTCGGAACGGATCCGCCGCTCCAGCAGCACACCCCGCAAACGATCGCAACGCCGCAGCAGGGCCTCGCGGCGGTCGTCGGGCTTCCGTTGCGGCTCAGGCCAGACGGCCAGGCCGTTGCGAATCCGTTCCAGCTCAACATCCAGCGCCGCCATCCGGCCCGGAGGCGTTTCCCGGTCAAGCCAGGTTACCAGCATACCGAGCCATTCCAGGTCGGTCCGCAAACCGTCGATCGCAAGCGCTCGAGCCAGCGCGTCCAGCGCATGGTCGCTCACCAGGTTCCGGAGCGTGATCCGCGCCTCGGCCAACCACGCCTTCACTCGACCAGAGAGCTCCGAACGCTCGTCCGGCTCGACCTCGCGACTGGAAATCTCAGCGGCGATGGCCCGTCGCAGCTCGAAGAGCCGCCTCTGGATGGCTCGGCGCGGTCTCTGTGGGGGCTTCGGGCGCTCGCTGATCGAGAGCACGCCGCAGGCGGATGCCCTCTGCGAGCTGGTCTAGTAGATCGGTCAGCGGCTTGCCCTGGCCTCGTTCGGCGGCCGCCAGAAGCTCCTGCGCCTGCTCACACCAGTCGGCCGGGATTGCATCCATCTCGCCCACGAAGACCTCCGGTGCGCTCTCCACCGCGCCGCAAGCCTGGCAATGAAACGCCAGGAAGGACCCGGAATTCCGAGCCCGTCTCACGGGACCATCGCTCAGAAGGGCAAATTCTTGCGGAAAAAGCGAATCCAGTTGCCGTGAAAGATCGCATCGATCGCCTCCGCGGCATAGCCGCGCCGCGCGAGGATCTCATCCAGCCGCTGAAGATCGGAAATTCGGTCCATGCCCAGCGGGCTTTGCTCGGTGCCGAATCCGCCGTCGAGATCGCTGCCGATCGCGGCATGCCGGTGATTGCCGGCAAGCTGGCAGACGTGGTCGACCTGGTCCGCGACCGCCTCGAGGTTCACCGCATCGCGCGAGGTTTCTCCGCGCACCCAGCCAGGAAAGAGCATCCAGGCGTCGAGCGCCGCACCGATGACGGCGTCGCGCTCGATGAGCAAGCGTAACTGTGCGTCGCTGAACTGCCGGTCACCGGGAACCAGGGCCCGGCAGTTATTGTGGCTGGCCAGCACGGGTCCATGGAAGATGGCGAGCGCCTGGTGGAAGCTGGTGTCGGAAAGGTGAGTCGCATCGAGGATCATCCCCAGTTGCTCGAACTCCTTGAGCAGTTGCACGCCCTCCGGAGAGAGCGGACCGTCGTCGCCCGTGCCGACCGCGTAGCGGCTCTTGCCGTAATGTGCCAGGTTCACCGAGCGCAGGCCCAGGTTCCACCACTCGACGGCCTGGCCCGGCTCGACGATGGGATCGGCACCCTCCATCGCCAGGATGTAGCCGATGGGCTCGTCGCCGTCACCGTCGCCGGCCCGCCAGCGCTCCCAGTGCTGGTCCAGTTCGGAGCGGGAGCGGATCATGCGCACGAGCCCCCTGCGTTCCAGCAGCTCGTAGTAGGCCAGTTGCCCACGGGCCGTGGCCGAGGCAATCTCCTGGCAGGCGAAGTCCAGGCTGTTGCGAGCATGGCCCTCCGGCCGGCGCACTTCCGGCTTGGCCCGTGCCAGCAGCGTCGCCTGGCAGACCGCGACGCCCGCCCTGCGCAGCTCGGGCAGCGTCGTCGTCGCCCGCCCCCGCGACGGATGGTCGGTCATTCCGATCTCACCGCGGTTCAGCCAGTCGAGATCCTGCGTGATGTCCCGGTTCCAGGACAGGGCGTTCCAGGCCAGGTCCAGGTGGCCGTCGAACAGCAATCTCATCAGCCGGAGCCTCCGCCGACGGCCGTGCTGGGCCGATTTCCAGTCGAACTGGTCGCTTCGATTATGGTATATCCGAAGGTGCCGTGCGTCCGCAATGGACCGGAACTCACACATCATTGCTTGAAGATTCATCGGGTAAGAACTGGAGGACCCAGCCATGATGGCTTATTTCTCGAAACGGTTCCCGGACATCGGACCGCGAGAGACGCGTGTGGTGATCCTTGAGGGACCGGGGGATGGCGAAGCGCCGCCTCCCGGCCGGTACGCGTTCCTGGAGATGTACTGTGATGAAGTGGGTTGCCACTGCCGCCGTGTGCTGATCAGGGTGGTCGAGGAATCAACTCCGGGAAAGATCTGGGCGTCCATCAGCTATTCCTGGGATCCGGGTCTCAAGCTGGAGCAAGGATCCCGTCCGCTTGCGGTTGCCGGAACGAGCCTGGAGCTGTTCCTCGACCCGATCTGGGAGCAGTCGGAGTATGCGGAAGACTTCCTCGACCTCTTCCAGTCGGTGATCTTGCCGGACGCTGCCTACGTGGAGCGGCTGAAACGGCATTACGACATGGTCAAGGCAAAGCCGGAACGCAAGCAGTCCTGGCAACGGCCGCATACCGAAGCACGCGCGAAGCGAGCCCGGCCAGAGCAGATCAGGAAACGATTGAAGTCGCGGTGATCGGCTGCGATTTGTGCCAGGAAGGGCCGCTCAGGCTCACTGGCGCGCCGCAATGCCCGACCTGTTCCCGCGCATTTTGTTGGTGCCAGGCTGGTTCAAGCTGCGCGTTCTCAAGCACGGCGCGGCGTGCCAGGTTCAGATCAGCAACCCCCGATTCTCCCTTTTGTGGGACGAGATACCAAACTTGTAAAAAGTGAAGATTTAATGACGTGATCTTATACCGATGTTGTCCCCGGCCCCAACGGCCCGCCCGGTGGTTCCTGAAGCCGAGGAGAATCTCCTTGCATGGCTGGACCAGTCGAGCGCTGTTTCTGGCCCACGTGAGCCGTCGGCCAGGTGGAGCGGTCCGGTCCTTATCGCTCGCGCAAGGGGCATGCCGCGCGGTCAGAGCGCGGGCCTGTCGCTTTGTCGAATCACTGATGGCCTGCGTGCTTGTTCCTGGAATGTCCCGGCTGCTACAATTCGCCCCGCAATCGCTCGCTCGATCCAACCATTACGGTCACGAGGGCGGCCAGGCCTTGCGGACCACACGCTGCTTCAGGTGAGCCATGCAGATCGTGTTTTCGTGCTCCAGTTGCGGAAAGAAGTTTCAGAAAGACAGCATTCTTTCGGGCAAGAAGGCCCGGTGCAGCGGGTGCGGTCACGTTTTCGTCATCCCGACGCCATCGACCGTCCGTCCGCCGCGGGGGGCGGCGCCGGTGGCCGCCTCAGCGAGTTCGTCGGGGAAGACTCGTGGGGCCGCGGAACGGCGTCCTTCCTTGCCCTCGCCATCCATCCCAGATTCAGCCGTGGACGACCCGTACGGCCTGAACGACGTGCCGGTCGGCCCGGTTGCCGCCCCCGCGCTTCCGTCAGTCGACAATGAATACGATGCGCCGGTGCTCCCCCGCCGGGCCCCGGCAAGCTCACCGGGGCAAAAGAGCAAGGGAAGCTCCTGGGCAAGTCGCGACCGGGGCTCCTTATTCGATGGTCTGCCGGGGTTTGTCTACTTCGGTGTACTCGCCGTGCTCGCCCTGGGTTTTCTGCTCACCCTCATCAGCCCGGCTGCCGGGGCGTACCTCTTCTTTGGCGGTGGGGTGCTGTCGTTCCTGGTGCTCTTTCTCTACGGGGCAGCCGGGGTCATCATCGTGCCCTTCAGCGACGGTCTCTTGACCGGGCTGCTCTGCTGGTTTTGCCCCTTCTACATCCTTGGGTACACGATCAGGGAATGGGATGCCATGAAGGGCCCCTTCCTGAGCTACATCGCGTCCTTCGGTGTGGTGATCGTCATGGCCATCGCGCTGCCAGGACTCAATGCGATGAGGCACAACATCGATCGGCAGGACGGGGCCCTCCCGGCTGGGTTCTCGGGTGCCGGCGATCCTGCCGAAGTGCCGCCGGGTTTTCTGCGACCAGCCCCTGGTCCGCCCTCGGGCTTCGAACCCCCGCCGGCGCAATCGCCCGCACCGCCGCCGGGCGTCCAGCAGCCGGTCATGGCGTACTCGATTGTTGTGATGGTCTCCGGTCTGAGCAACCGGGAGGCCGCCAGGCAGTTCGCGGACAGGCTGACGGAGCTGATCAGGCGCGTTTCCAGCGGGTATCAGCTCTCGAACTCCGGCTCTGGCGGTCCGTTGTCCATGTATCGGATAGGCTTCGAGGGCTCGGTCGATGTGCAGCGCTTCGCGGACCAGATCACCTGGGCCAGGGTCGTCCGGGTCGCAGGAAACAGCATCGAAGTGGACGCCTCCGGCCGCTGAGAATGCGAGACCCGATGAGATTCCCGTGAAAGGATGGAACTCATCTCGCGTATAAGCTGAGAGAGGGACGCGCAAGAGTCGATTACCGGGACTTCACCTGGAATTTGCGCTGCGGGCTGTTCTCGCCGCGCGCGTCAGCGGTTATCCTGGTGGAAGGGCAATGCCAAGACGGGCTGCCCGGCCGCGGGGAAGATCGGGAAGAAACCGTCGGGTGCGACCCAATATCGGCGAGGAGCGTCCGAATAGGGATGTGGAGGAGGTATCCTGATCATGTCATACGGCGGAAATGCCGATCCCAACGGGATCCAGGTCACCTTTCTGGATCAGACCGGGTCCAAGTCGGTCAAGGCGGTTATCGCCTTCACCGTTCCCGTTAGCCGGATCATCCCCAACATCATCACCAAGATGAACTTGCCGGCGACCAGCCCGGACGGTCAGCCCATGAGCTACGCGCTGGATCATAAAGAAGGGGGACGGCGGCTGCTCGAAAACTGGACACTCGTTGAGGCTGGAATTCAGAATGGCGATCACCTGATCGTCTATCCCGAGGTGGTCGCGGGCTGAGCGGGGCGGGGTTCACCGGCGCACGGGACATTCCCCGGTGCCCGGTGTTGTGGCCTCGCCCGAACAGTTTTCACTGCCTCGGCCGCAGCCTCCCCAGAGCTCCCTTTTCGCCAGACGATGTACCTCCAAGAGGTCGGCTCCGCGCTTGCCGCGGGTGGCCGCGAGACGATGCACGACTCCCCACGCATGCGGCGCCTGAGAAACGACCTGACGGCCCTTGAAAGGCTGCGGTCGGAAAGTTCGGTCTTTGATTTTCAGGCTACGGGCAATCCGCCCACGTACTATCTTGTCACCTACAAGGGTAAGGGGTTATGCCGTGATCGCGGCAAGGTCAAGCTCGTCCTTTACCACCGCGTGGAGATCAAGCTTGGTGCATCCTATCCCCGGACCATTCCAGAGCTGCGCTGGCTGACTCCGGTGTACCATCCCAATATCTCGGAGATCGGCATGGTCTGTCTGGGCGGTTACGGCACGCACTGGGTGCCCAGCGTCCAGCTAGACGAGCTCTGCGTGATGCTCTGGGACATGACCCGCTATTTCAACTACGACATCCGCAGCCCGTACAACCGGGAAGCCGCGCTCTGGGTCGCCAACCAGACGGCAATCCTCTTCCCCACCGACGCCCGGCCATTGCGCGACCTGCGTGCGGCCCAGGGGCGGATTGAAGCCGCGGAGAGCGACGTCAACGGCAGCACGAGGGGGTCCTCGGCCGGCGCGACAAGGCAGCCCTCGCGTGCCGGCCACGCCGCCCGAAACGGTTCCGGCTCAGGCCTGGAGAGCCTCTCTCCGGTGGGACGCGTGCGCCAGTTCATGGAGCGGTACGCCAGGGCGATCGGCGACGGGATCACCGGCCAGCCGGAACTGGTCACGACGACGACTGTGCTGGCTCCCGGGCCCCCCGGTCTTGTCACGGCGATCCACCCGGCAGGCTCAACCGTCAGCGCGGTGTCCGTGTCGCCGTGCCAGACCGCGTCCGCGAGCTTGCCCATTCCCGCCCCGAACGGTGAAGGCCGATGTCTCACGGACAGCGCGGGTCCACGCAACGCCCGGCCCGTCGAGACGATCACAGACGATGTGATCGTCCTCGATACGGATGATGAGATCCCGCCTCGCCCGTCCCGGCCGCTCGAGAGCAACGACGAGATTATGTTCCTGGAATAATGGCGATCCGCGGGTCAGGGCGGGAACCAAGTCCGATGGATCAACCATCCCTATCGATTCGCGGTCAGGCACAGGCAGGACCCGGCGATGCGCGGGAGCCCGGCGCGAGCCCGGCGGCCGCGTCTGCCGTTCCGCCGGAAGGTGAGAACGGCGATCCGGCGCTGCTGCGAATTGACGATGAAGATCGCTACGGCCGCCTCCGTCTCATTTCCTGGTGGCGGCAAGACCGGCTGGCTGCCGCCAGGGTGCTGGTCGTCGGAGCCGGCGCGCTGGGCAACGAGGTTTTGAAGAACCTGGCACTGGTGGGCGTGGGGACCACCTACCTGATCGATCTGGACGTCATCGAGCCCTCGAACCTGTCGCGCTCGGTGCTCTTCCGAGCCGACGACGCCGGCCAGTCGAAGGCCAAGGCCGCGGCGCGGCGGGCCTGCGAGCTCAATCCGGACATCACCATCGTGCCGATGCACGGGGACGTCATCACCGATCTGGGCCTGGGTCTGTTCGCTGATGTCGACCTGGTGATCGGCTGCCTGGACAACCGCGAGGCCCGGCTCTGGGTCAACCGTCAGTGCTGGAAGACCGGCACGCCCTGGATCGACGCGGGCATCCAGGAGATCCAGGGCGTGGTGAAGGTCTTCGTGCCGCCGGATTCGGCCTGCTACGAGTGCGCCATGACCCAGCGCGATTACCAGCTTCTGAACCTGCGTTATAGCTGTCCGCTGCTGAAGCGAGACGAGATCCTGGCGGGCAAGGTCCCCACGGCGCCGACGATCGCGTCGATGATGGCGGCGCTGCAAGTTCAAGAAGCGCTCAAGCTGCTGCATGGGATGCCGGTGGCGGCCGGTTCGGCGATGGTGTTCAATGGCGTGGGCAATCAGTTTTATACGACGCAGCTTCCGTTTCGCGAGGATTGCCTGAGCCACGAGACCTATCCCCGCCCGGTCGAGCTGCCGCTCGGCCACCAGAGCACCTGCGCCGCACTGCTGGCCGCGGCGCGGGACGAGCTGGAAGGACCACTCGCCCTGGTTCTCGATCGTGAGCTGGTGACCTCCGTGCATTGCCCGCGATGCGACGGGCGGCAGGAGATCATGCGGCCGCGCACCAGCGTTCGGCAAGCCGAGGCCGCATGCCCGAACTGCCGCGAAACGGGCCGTCCCGAGCTGATCAGCACCGTGCAGGAGACTTCCCCGCTGGCCGGCCGCACGCTGGCGGACCTTGGCGTGCCCGCGTACGATATCCTCCGCGTGGACGGTGCCGGAGCAAGCCGTTTCTTCCTTCTGGCTGGCGACCGGGACGGCCGCCCGCGCGGCTGGGGGATGGGCCGGTGAGCGGCGATGAGATGGTCTTCGACGAGATCCGGTACCGCGAGCCGGTGCGGCTACTCCGACCCGACCGCGACCGCCGCTTCGCCTGCCTGTCCTATCAGGTGCCCGCCGCCGACGACCTGCCCATCTTCCTGGACTACCACGCGGCCGACGCCATCGAGCGGCACGCGCTGGCGGATACCTCGGTCGAGCTCGGCGGCATCTTGCTGGGCAAGGAATGCTTGGACGAGACGGCGGGCACGCCCTTTGTGTGGATCTCACAAAGCCTCGAGGCCAAGCACTACGCCAACACTCAGGCCAGCTTCACCTACACCCACGACTCCTGGGAAGAGATCACTCGCGAGCGCGATCGGCTGTTTCCCGACCTCGACATCGTCGGCTGGTACCACACGCATCCCAGCTTCGGGATCTTCCTGTCGCACCACGATGTCTTCATTCATCAACATTTCTTCGCCCAGAAGCTGCAAGTGGCCTACGTCGTCGATCCCATCCAGCAGACCCGCGGCTTCTTCCAGTGGCGGGGCGGGAACGTGGCGCAGGTCGAAGGTTACTACCTGACTGCCGAGCGAAGCGAGCGAATGGCCCTGGCCAAGCTGGCCAATGACCTGGAAAACATTCCCAGCCCACAGGGCTCGGGATCGGGAACGGGGATTCTTTCTCCACGTCTCGAGGCGGAGCTTCTGAAGATGCTCAATCGACAATCAACGCCGCAGTACGTCGGCCCATCAGGCGACAAGATCCAGACCGCTGTGCTCTTCAGCATGCTGGGGTCGTTCCTGGGCGTGCTGGGGGTCGGTGTGGTGCTCGGGCTGTACCAGCTTCACAACCGGCTCGAAGATCAGGGCGAGTCGCTCAAGGTCCTGGCGCGGTCGGTGGACCAGGTTGCCGGAACTCAGCGGCTCACCGTCGATACTTTGCTGGAGAAGGCCGGCAGCGATAACCCCGCCCAGTTCGCCGAGCGATACGAGCGTGCGGCGAAGGCCCGCGACGAGGCCCGCAAGCAGCTATCGGCCCTGCAATCGATCAACGAAACTCTGGGTCTGCGCACCAAGGAGCTGGTGTCCAAGAACGACAAGCTGACCGATGAGCTGGCCACGGTCAGGACACAGGCTGAGCGCAATGAGGCCGACGCCCGGAAGACCAACGAGCTGCGACTTCAGGTGGACGACCTTCAGAAGTCGCAGGTGCAGCTGAAACAAGAACTGGCCGAGAAAACCGAGATCGCCGAGACCGCCGAAGGCCAGAAGGGCGCGGAGTTCCTGCGCAGGCTCAATCTGTTTCGTTACGCCACCTATGTACTCGGCGCCCTGAGCGCGGCGCTTGCGGCCGCACTGGGGTATCTCTCGCTCCGCGTTTTTGGTGAGCCGGAGCCGAACGCTCCGATCAGCGAGCCAGAGCCCCACCAGATCATCGAGTGATCAAGGGCCCGCGCCCGCCTGAAGGCTCGAGGACCACGTCAGAAAGGGCCAGGGCTTGATGAATCGGAAGTCGCTTGCGCCAGTCGCTCTGGTAGTGGTACTGCTCATCGTGCTCGCCGGTTCCCTTGTTCCCATGCAGGCGGCCCAGCCGAGCGAGGAACCTCAACAGCACACAGGGAGCAAGAGCGGTGTGCCGGATCCTGGAACCCTCGTCGCGAGAACGGACATGGAACAGCGTCCCGTCGAGGTTCCGACTCCTTCTCCCCTGGCCCTGCGATATTACAGAAGCGGTATGTGGCTGTGGGCGCTGGGTGTCTGCTGGAGCATGCTGGTGCCTGCCGCGATGGCCTTCTCTGGCTTCTCCGCCACTCTCCGTGACCTGGCGCACAGGCTGGGCCGCTACTGGTTCCTCTCGGTGGGGTTGTACGTCGTGCTCTACCTGGGGCTCGTCTTCCTGATTGACCTGCCCCTGAACTATTACGCGGGGTTCGTGCGCCAGCACGCTTACGGTCTCTCGAACCAGAGCCCGGGCCGGTGGTTCACGAAATCGGTTCTCCACCTGGGCGTGGAGATGCTGGCGGGCTTCGCCTTCGCCTGGGTCCCGTTGCTGCTGCTCTCTCGATCGCCGCGGCGTTGGTGGCTGTACTCAGCGCTCTTGTCGGTACCCTTCCTGTTCTCGACCGTGCTGGTGATGCCGATCTGGATCGATCCGCTGTTCAACAAGTTCGGGCCGATGAAGAACCAGGCACTCGAGCAGTCGATACTGGAACTGGCCCAGAGGGCCGGCATCGAAGGGAGCCGGGTCTTCGAAGTGGACAAGAGCGCCGATACCAGGATGGTCAACGCTTACGTGACGGGTGTGCTGGGGACCAAGCGGATCGTCCTCTGGGATACGCTGCTGGACCGGCTGGACGAGAAAGAAGTCCTCGCGGTCATGGGCCACGAGATGGGGCATTACGTGATGGGCCACGTGGTGTGGTCGATCCTGCTCTCGTCGCTCCTGACGCTCACCGGGTTGTTCGTGGTCGATCGCCTGGGCCGCTGGCTGATCGCCCGGTACGCCCACCGGCTGCGGTTCCAGAGCCTGTCGGACATTGCGGCGGTGCCGCTGATTCTGCTCTTGATCGAGGTGTCCAGCCTGTTCCTGTCCCCCGTGGCCATGGCCTACAGCCGCTTCCAGGAGCATGCGGCCGACCGCTTCGCACTCGACCTGACGCACGCCAATCACTCGGCCGCGACGGCTTTCGTCAAGCTCCAGCACGAAAACCTGAGTAACCCCCGCCCGGGGCTGATCTACAAGGTCTTCCGTGGTTCCCACCCCAGCATTGGTGAACGGATCGACTTCTGCAACAGCTACCATCCCGCGAACGCGTCCGCGCCGCTGCCGGCCCGGCACGACTGAGCCAGCCGTGGGGCCCCACCGCTTGCTTGCGGCAAGCTGATCCATGAGCCTCTTGCGACAGTTGTCGCAGGTTGGCTATGATGCAGGCACGGGACTGGAGCCCATCCGTCATTTCCTGTCTTGCCCCGGTCCCGACCCGATCACATCAAGGGGCCATCATCATGACCGTTCTTACCGACGCGTGCATTTCTTCGTCCTCACCGGCGCTCGGCGGCTCACGTGGGCTGATCCGCTGGCTGACGTGCAACAACCCGTTCTACGTCCTCAGCGCCATGCTGGTGTGTCTGGGGCTCTGGGTCTCGTTCGGTGGCCAGGCCGAGCCCGCACAGACATGGGCGCTCGCGGCCGGCCTGAGCAGCTACACGCTGCTACTGGCGGTGACAGCGTGCCTGCTGGTGCGGCTCCTCGGCGTCTGGGACGACGTGCGGACCGTGCTGCTGCTCTCGGTGCTCATGTTCCTGGCGACGTCCGTCACCTTCGACCAGGTGCTGGCCGTGGCCCCGAGTCGTGGCAGCGCCTGTTTCGTGGGCGGTCTGGCGTTTGCCGTTGCGGTCAGCGAGGGGATGCTCCGCGGCTGCCGCCTGGCGCTGCCGCTGGCCTTTCGTATCCCTTATTTGCTGATACTTGCACATTTCTTCCTGTACCCGGTGGCGCTGGTTCCGCTGCTGGACCAGCCGCGAAGTGCCGGGCTCGAGCTGGGCGCTCTACGGGTTCTCACCGGTGGCCGGACTGGTCGCGCTGTCGCTGCTGCCGGCCGTTCGCCGGGGCCGGAACCACGTCCAGGGCAACGGCAGTCCCTGGCCCTGGGCCTGGTACCCCTGGACACTCTTTGGCGTGCTCGGCTTCGCCGTCATGGCACGCTCGGCGCTGCTGTGCTGGTCCATGCACCACCTCCAGCTTGAAGCGGCGGAGCCCTACATCTTCGGGCCCTATTTCCTGGTGCCCTTCTTGCTGGCCGTGGCCGTGCTCCTGCTCGAGATCGGCCTGGTGGAGCGACAGCCCACCATCGTGCGTCTGGCGCTGGCTTTGCCGGCTCTTCTGGTCGTGCTGGCCGCCGTCGGTCACCGTCCCGAGCCCACATACCAGGCGTTCCTGGCAGAGTTCAGCGCACGGCTGGGCGGCACGCCGCTCTTCCTGACACTGGTTGCCGCAGCCGGGTACTATGCCTACGCCTGGACGCGGCGCGCCTCGCTGGCCGCCTTCGCTCTGACCCTTGCACTGCTGGGCCTTGCGGTCGTCGACCCGAGTACTCGGGATCTCGGCCGGCTGGCAGCGCCGCGGTTTCTACCGATGGCCGTGGTTTCCGGTCTGCTGTTCGCGATCGCAGTCATCCGGCGCGACCGCTGGTTCTGTCTCCTTGCAGTGGGCTGCCTGGTCGCTGCCACCTTGACGGGGCGTATCGGCGGAGCGCCGTTGCCGTATCGTTTGCCGCTTGGCTACCACGTGGCCTTGTTTGCTCTCCTGGCGCTGGGCGCGGTCTGTGAAGATGCCCTCGGGCGCTGGTGCCGGAACTATGGTGCGCTGCTGGCTCTGCTGGGATGCATCGCCTTGCTGGTCAGGCCCGACGGCGGAATGGAAGACCAGGTCCCGCCGCTGGCAAGGTGGATCTACCCGCCTGTCATGTGCCTTGTGCTGGCGGCCTACGGCTGGCTGCTGAAGCACCGTGGATCGCTCGCGGCCGCCGGAGCCATTCTTACTTGCTGGGCCCTCTGGTCGGGCTGGCTGGCGTATCGATACCTGAGAGTGCTCGTGGCGGGGCTCGACTACATCGCGCTGGGAATGGCCTCATTGGCCCTGGCCTGGCTGACGAGCCTGAGCAAGGGCGCAAGCTCACCGCCTGGACGAACCCGGGCAAGGACCAATTCGGTTCTCTGTGAGCGAGCGCGGGTTGACCCTGGCGTCGTCGCGCGACTCCGAAATCGCCGCACCGGCCGCTCGGCTACGGCCAGCGTGCCGGCGCGCGCTCTCGATTGCCATCATGGGAGGTTTTCCCCCGCGCCAGCAGTCATGAATCAAGGCTCAACTTCGCCTGGACTTGCGCATCCGGCAAGGACGGCGCCTCGATCCCTTGCGCGGACAGGCTGATGACTTTCTTGCATTGATTGGAGATGGTGATCTGGCTATAGTCGGGAGAGTTTGACGAGGTAGGCCTTTGGCTCAACCCGCCCGGATGGATCATCGGCACGTCCTGTGCCTGCTCCATTGTTCAGAGATAACCGCGTGCTCCAGCCGGAAATGTCCGAAGGATCGGACACGGCAAGTGCGTGATGACGGAAGCAGGAGCCCTATCCATGTGGCCGGACAAAGCCCTCGATATCCTGAGCCGTCGACCGGCATGGGTCGCCATTTTCTGGATCCTTCTTGCGCTCGCCGTCGGGGCGGGTTCTCCGAACCTGACACGGCTGGCCGCGGAGGGCCAGTCCAAGCTGCTGGGCGAGGAGTCCGAAAGCCGCCGCGCGGCGGAAATGATCCGGCGCGCCTGGCCAGACCAGTCGTACGAGTCGGCGGCGGTTCTTGAGCTGTACCGGCCGGCCGGTTTGACCGATGCCGACCGGGAGTTCGCGGTCCGCCTGAGCCGGCGGTTGAGCGCGCAGGATCGACCAGCGGACCTGCTTCGGGTGCTGGGGCCCCAGTCTCCCGCCGAGGTTGCCGAGCGTCTGGTCAGCCGGGACGGCACGCTCAGCCTGCTGGTGCTGCCGCTGGATTCCTCGCACGTCTCGCCCACTGCGCATTGCGCGATTGCCTGGCTGCAATCGCAGGCGGAAAGGCTCCTGGGTCAGACTCCGGGGGTCTCTGGCCTGGAGCTACGCTGGACCGGCGACGCGGTGATCGGCCGCGATTACATGGCCCAGGTCCAGGTCTCCCTCGACCGCGCAGCCGTTGCAACCGTGGCGTTGCTCCTGATTGTCCTGCTGCTGGTCTACCGGTCGTTCCTGCTGGCCATGGTTCCGCTGGCGACGATTGGCATCAGCCTGATCATCGCGCGTGGGCTGCTGGCGTGGTTGAGCAAGGCGGGCTGGGAACTCTCGCCGCTGGTCGAGCTTTTCCTCGTCGCACTCCTCTTCGGTACCGGGACCGACTTCTGCCTCTTCCTTTCCTGGAGGTTCGCCGAGCACTTCAATGCCGAAAACCCGGCGGGCGTGATGAGGCAGACGCTGAGCCGCTCGTTCATGCCGCTGGTGACAAGCGCCGGGACGATCATCATCGGTCTTGCGCTCATGGGCACGACCCGATTCAAGCTCTTCTCGACCACCGGACCGAGCGTGGCCCTGGGCCTGGCCCTCTCCCTGCTGGCGACGCTCACCCTCACGCCTTCACTGCTGGTGCTGCTGGCGCGCTGGCGTCCCGGTTCGTTCGACCGGTTCTCCCAGCCATCGGGCGGCTTCTGGTTCAAGCTGGGGCAAGCGGCCATGGCGCGCCCCTGCGCAGCTGGGCGTTCACGTTGGTGGCGCTGCTGCCCCTGGCCGCGCTGGGATTGCGCAGCCACTTCACGATGGATCTGCTGGCCGAACTTCCCCGGCACACGAAGTCAGGCGAGAACCTGCTGCTGATGGCCTCGAAGTTCGGCTCCGGAATGGCCGCTCCGCTGACCATCGTGCTGGAATCGGACACGGACCTGCGGCGGTCCGAGGGTCTGACGCTCATCGACGACGTGAGCCGGCTGCTCTCGCACCAGCGGCGCCTGGCCGAGGTCCGTTCGGCAACCCAGCCGCTGGGCAGTCCCGAGCTCCTGAATCGCGCCAGGCTGGTATCGCGGCTGGGCGAGGTGAACCATGGCTTTCGCCAGCTTGCCGATGGAGCCAGGCAACTCAACCAGGGACTGATCGAAGGTTCGGCGAAGCTCCGCGCCGTCGTCTGGCTGGAGCAGCAGACCGGCATGAACCTGACGGGCACAGCCGGACGTGGCAGGCCGGCGAAGACCGCAGGTCACGACGCTCCGGAAAAGGCCCCGCAAGCAACTCCCGCAAGTCCGTCCGTTGCGCCGGCCTCCGCGCTTGCTTCCGGCCTCAGGGGCGCATCCGCGGCGCTTTCACTCACCCAGGGCGTTCCTCCATGGGATCTCGCCGGGCTGGGCAAGGCATTCACCCTGGTGGCCGGTGCCGGCGAAAACACCGGTTCGATTCCGGGTGCCCGCTCCGCGGCTCCCGCCGGCAGCTCCGACCCGTCGGTCCGGCGCGGAGCATGAGCGAACACACGCGGCCGCCGGAACAGCCCCTGCGCTCACACGGCCAGCAGTTCCGGCCGAAACCCTGCTTGCCGAGCTGACGCGCGCTGCCGACGGCGCCGAGCAAATTGCCAGGGGTGCAGAGCGCGCTCACCACGAGGTCACGGCGATTCTCAACGATCCGGTCGGCCAGCGCGTTCTGGATCGTTTGCTGATCACGCCGGAAACGGTGCGCGACAACCCCGAGCTGCTGAAGAGCTTCGATGTCTACATCACGCCCGACGGCCGGCAGGCGCGCATCGATTTGACCCAGTCGAACCGGGTCTTCTCCGACCCGTCGATGGATCAGGTAGAGACATTACGAAGGCGGCTCAAAGAATATCTGAGCGAGTACGAGGGACTACATGTCACCGCCTCGATCGCTGGTGCCAACGCGGAGCAGGCCGACATCCGCGCGCTCACCTACTCCGACCAGGTGCAAAGCTGGTTCGTCGTGCCCATCGGCGTGTTCCTCGTCCTGCTGGTCGCCCTGCGTGATCCCTGGTCGTGCTTCAACCTCGTCGCCACCATGGTGCTGACCTACGCGTTTGCCCTGGGGGCGACGCACCTCCTCTTCGTGACCGCCCTGGGCGCAGAGGGCCTGGACTGGAAAGTTCCTTACTTTCTCTTCGTGTTGCTCGTCGCCGTCGGAGTCGATTACAACGTCTTCCTCATGACCCGGCTCCAGGAAGAGACGCATCGTCACGGCTTCCGGGGCGGAATCGTTCGCGCGATCGGCGGGACGGGCGGCCTGATCAGTTCGGCCGCGGCGATCACGGCATGCAGCTTCGCGTCCTTTCTCTCGAGCCCTCTGAGCCTCGTTGCGGCAACTCGGGTTTGCCCTGGTGGTTGGCATCACCGTTGATGCCTTGCTGGTCCGTCCTCTGCTCGTCCCTTGCGGCCACTGGCTGCTGCGCCGATCACGCGAGGTTCTTGCCCCCAGGCACTCCCAGCCCGCCCGGCGTGAACGGATGGCGGTCCCGAACATCTCCGTCTGATGAGCCGTTCCCGCGTGGGGTACGATTCCAATCGTGCCATGCCATTTCGTGGGGTACGATTCCAATCGTGCCATGAAGATTCAATGGTAAGGAATGCGCGACCAGATTGAAATTTTACCCCTCGAGTGCTGGTAAGATCTCAAACCCCGGAACGTCCCGCTCATCGCACTGAATCGAGCGCGGTGGCCAGCGACGACCGGGCGTAGGCCCAATCGCGGAGGGCCGTCGCGCGAGAGATCCCCTGCGCTCGTGCGGCCTCGTCGATCGACAGCCCGGCGAAGAGACGATACCGTGCAAGCGCGACCTCGCGGCGCTCGATCTCCCTCATCGCTCTGGACGGCAGCATGATCCCGGCGGCGTCGAGCCGAGGGTCAGCGAGCGTAGCGGAGATCGGCGGCTCATCATCGAAGTGCGTCAGGCACGCTTGATATCAAAGGGTTCGCTCCGCAGCGATCTGTAAGTCGCCTGGCATCTCCAATCCACGGCGGCTCGACTTCAATGATCGGCTCTCCGTGCTGGCTGAACGGCGAGAACCGGTACTCGCGGTTCACCGGGGGGATGTCGCGATCCCCTGCGCGTTCATTCCGGCTCCGGCCTGAGATCGGCGGTGATCTTCTCGTCAAATTCTTCGCACAGCTCGCGTACCTTGCGGAATACGCGGGAGGCATGAACGAAAACGAGATCATGGTTCTTGAACCCCAGCTCGCTGGCGATCTCCCGGGCGGGACGATCCTGTAGCAACCGGCCGACAAAGCAGGCCCAGACATGAGATTTCACCTCGGCCCGGACGACGCGCATTGCGTACTTGAGGATGCTGCTCTGGTGGATCAGGCTGAACTCTTCCTCGAGCTCGCTGGCTCTGTTTTCCAGCTCCCCGAGCATATGAGCCGCCCAGTTCTTGAGCTTGTCATCGTAACTCTTGCGACGCCGGATCCAGTCGATGAACTGGTGGTGCGCGACGCTGAACAGCCAGGCCCGGAAGCGGCACCTTGCCGGATCGTAGGTATCGATCTTGAACAAGAGCTTGAAGTAGATCATCTGAATCAGCTCATCGGTATCATGATCGTTCAGATTACGCTTGTGAAAGTAGGCGGAGAGGATGGGGCGGTAGATCTGGTCAAACTGCCGCCAGCGTTCGGGATCGCGCTGGCGGACCCCCAGTATGACCGAGCTACGTGTTTTCATTTCTGCCGCGAGTCTTCGCCTGGTATCATAATGCGTGGAATGGAAATTCATGGGAAGCACCTCGTCCGGGACGATCATGTACCGGCGTTTACTTGACAACCACACGCTGAAGCTCGGCTGTCCAACCTTCTCGTCTACGCACCATCGTCCTGAACCTTGCAAAGAAAGTGCGAGCTCCGTTCCAGATTAGCGCCTCTCGGGTCAATCGGTCACTTGTGTCAGTTCGAATTCTCGAGAACCAGAACAGTCAGGCTCGGTATTGCAACCATTCGCCTTCTGGAGGCCGCAGGTTTCCGGGTTCGATCCTCGTGCTCCAGGTCCCTCGGTGATACCGAGGAGTTGGCAAAACTTCAGTGGGCTTTTTCTCTTCAGATCCCGCGCGACTGATCCAGGTCAGCGCCGCCACGGCCTTCAAGGGGTCTTCCCATGGACAGTATCCTGAGGGACAGAACCGAGAGCCAGCATGTTGTCCAGCCGCGAGAACCCATGGACAACGAAGAGGTACTTGATCAACTGGTTCAAAAGCTCATCCAGAAGCAGTCTCCCGTGCCCGGGCGCCCGATCGAGGACGTCACAACAGCCGGGTTCCCCGGGATGCGCGGGGAGGAGCTTGCCGGTCAAGATGAGTCGCAAGACGCGCCCGGGGCCGTGACCTGTCCCCAGCCTGCCCCGGCGACGCACACAGCTCTCGACTCGCGTTTTCGTCTGGTAAACCGCCACAAAGACGGGGGCCATGGAGAGGTTTGGATTGCCGAGGATACCGAGCTCGAGCGTATGGTCGCTCTCAAGCGACTCAAAGAAGCCTATGCCGACGATCCCGCGTATCAGGATCGCTTTCTCTACGAGGCCCGGGTGACCGGAACCCTGGTCCACCGGGGAATCCCCGCTGTCTACGCACTGGGGTATTGCGCACGAGGTCGGCCGTATTACGCGATGCACTTCATTGCTGGCATGAGTTTGCACGAGGCCATCAGGAAGTTCCATCAGAGTCATGGCCGGTCGCGAGACGCCGACGGACGCACTCTGGAACTGCGCCGGCTGCTGGCGCGGTTTGTCGACGTGTGCAATACGATGGCCTTTGCTCACAGTCGGGGCGTGGTTCATCGCGACATCAAACCCGAGAACATCGTGCTCGACGAATACGGCGAAACCCTGGTGATCGACTGGGGACTGGCCAGGGTCGCTGGCTGCGCGCCGGATACGGACGCCGATTCCCTCCTGATCCAGCGTCCCGTGCGGACCGGATCAAGGCTCACAGGGTCCGGCGCAACGATGGGAACGACCGCCTACATGAGTCCCGAGCAGGCGGCGGGACGGTCCGCGGATGCCGGCCCGGCAAGCGACATTTACAGCCTGGGCGCCACGCTCTATACCCTGCTGACGGGCACTCCGCCATTTCCGGGCAGCGACGAAACGGTCATCCTGCCGAAGCTTATCGAGGGGGACCTACCCCGGCCCCGGCAGGTGAATCCGCTCGTGCCGGCCGCGCTCGAGGCAGTCTGCCGCAAGGCGATGAACCTCGCTCCAGAGGATCGCTACGAATCGGCCGAGGAACTGGGCGAGGAGATCGAGCGGTGGCTGGCCGATCAACCGGTGACCGTGCATCGCGATCCGCTCCTTGCTCGCGCAGGGCGCTGGGTTCGCCGCCACAAGCCCTGGGTGGCGGCCGCGACTGCGCTCCTGGTGATCTCTGTGTCGGTTCTGGCCATCGCCGATGTGCGGATCAGCCGCGAACAGGTCCGGACCGCGGATCAGCTCGACATGACGCGCGATGCGCTCCGCGAACTGCTGACGCTCTCCGGGGAGAACCTGGCTTTCTTGCCCAATACCGAAAGACTCCGCTCGTATCTTGCCGAGAAGGTGCTTGATCGGTATCGGCAGCTTGGCGAGAAGTTCCCTGCGGACCCGGGAGTGCGTCTCGAGACGGCTCTCGTGCACCGAGTGATCGCTGGCATAGGACGGATCACTGGCCAGTTCCACGACGCACTGGAGCATTACAGGACGGCGATCGAAATCTTGACCGGGCTAGCTCAGGAGCATCCGGGAGAGCAAAATTACCGCCGCTGGCTGGTGGAAACGTACACGGACTGCGGTGAGTTATTCCACATGAACGGCAGGGTGCGCGGCGCGGAAGAACAGTTCCAGGCAGCCATCGCAGAGGCCAAGAAACTGTACGTGCTGGCGGGCTCCCCGAGCGACCACAAGCGAGCGAAGGCCTCGGTATGGATCAATTTCTCCGAGATCCTGACGCTGAAGAACGAATTCTCGGTGGCGTGCGCGGCCGCCGATCAGGCTGCGGACTTGCTGCGCAGGCTCGCCGCGGACCCGGATTCGACACGCCCCGCCCGAGATCTGTGGCTGCTGTCAATGGCACTGACCGATCGGGCTGCGGCCTCGAAAGAGATCGGCCGGCTCGAAGACGCCACGGCCGATCTGGAAGCCGCCGCTCGGTGTGCGCACCGGATCCTCCAGGGCAAGGATCAATTCGAGGACGCCCAATTCCAGCTCGCTGTGATTTCCAATCAGCGTGGCGACCTGCTCGCCCGCAACCCGGCGCGGCGGGCCGAGTCCGCCGAATGCTTTGACCAGGCGGCGGAGATTCTCTCCACCCTGGTCAAGCGGCATCGACTGATCCCGCACTACCGAGAGCAACTGGCCGCAACGCTGCTGGGTCAGGGCAGCGTCTGTCTCGCCCAGGGCCGGCTTGCGGTGGCCTACCAGAACTGTGAGACCGCGCGAAACGGTCTCGAGGAGTTGCTCCGCGAGCACGCCAGGAAGCAGTCTCCGGAAAACCCCCAGTACCTCAGTCTGCTTGGTCAGGTGCTCGCGCTCAGGGGTCAGGTCGAGGAACGCCAGGAGCGGGCGCGCGAGAGTCGAAGGACCCTCGCGCAAGCCGCGGAGAACCTTGGTCGGGCCGTCGCGCTCGATCCGTCACGGATCGCCGACAAGGTCAGGCTGGACACGCTCAAGAACCGACTGGATCGGCTCGGCCGCTGACCGTCACGACGTGATGATGATGATACCCTGGCCGGTGCCGCAGGGAGACTCATCGAGCTGGGGTGGCCGGGACACCGTCGCTACGATCGGCGGGCTGGGCAACACGCCGGCGGCCGGCATGACCGTCGATGGCAGTTGCTTGCACTCGAGCGGCTCGCAGCAGGGACGGTACTTCCTTCTCAGGTTAGGGCGCGCGATCATGAATCTTCCTCTGGGCGTTGGCCCGGATGGGGCGCGCACCATCGCCGACCTCCGATGGAAAGCGGATGGTTGCGCACCGGCCTTGGGACGCAGCGCCGGGGTGCGGCAACACTCCGGCGCTGTGCAAGAGCGGTCCGTCACGGCAACCGCGGCGCTCCCTCACCGTTGCTCTGCACGTGTGCAGATGTGAATAGCGTTAATCGGTCATGAGGCTTGTCTGGCCATTCCGCATGGCCATGACGCGAGGCCGATGGCGTTTCCCGATCTTATCGGGAGAGGAAATGGCCTTTCGCTGTCGCGCCATTCCTCTGCACATCACTACGCAAAGCCGGGCGGATTATTTCACCGGATGCGATCTGATGTACCGCCCGACCCACGAGTCGGCTCACCAGTGGGGCCAGCGGTCTGCTCGGAGGAACACACATGCGACTGCTGTGGTGATCGACAAGACGAGAGCGGTCGTCTCGCGGTGGCCGACCGAGCGGCGATGCGGAGATGGCCGTTCCACAAACCGGAGGTTCGACCGGGGGAGAAAGCTGGCGGCAGCCTCAGTTCTCCGGTGGGGAAACATGCGACGGGGGGGGCACTCCAGGGGATGAGCCTGCAAGACGGACGGGGCGGGACAGCTCAATTCCGGCTGTTCGGGGTGTAGCGACTGATGAGCAGGCTGGCGTTGTGACCGCCGAAGCCAAAGCTGTTGGACATTGCGTGATTCACCCGGGCTTCGCGGGCGACGTTGGGAATGTAGTCCAGGTCGCAGCCTGCGCCGGGCTCCTCAAGGTTGATGGTCGGCGGCAGCACTCCGGTCTGGATCGCCAGGGCGGAGATGATCAGCTCGACGCCGCCGGAGGCGCCGAGGATACGGCCGAGCTGGCTCTTGGTACTGGAGATCTGGAGCTTGGGCGCATGGCCGTCGAAGACGCACTTCATGGCGATCGTTTCGGCGAGGTCGCCCAGGGGGGTACTGGTGCCGTGCGCGTCGAGCCGGCTGCGGAGCGCGGGGTCGTCGCCAACCTCGAAGTCGAGAAACGTCCGCCGGTCGGTGGGATCACTCCGCTCGATGGCCTGGAGGAACAGGGCTTTGACGCGCTCGGGATCGATCGCCATGTGCGGGCCTCCGGGTAAAGATGTTTTCCCCACACAGCGTGATCCGAGCGTGGAGAGTCTCCATCGCGCGAGAATAATTCCGGAGGAGGGTCGAGCATCGGGAAAAAGTGGAAATCCGAGTCCATCCGCGGTGGAATCTCGCTGGTGCGTCATCCGCTGCACTCGACGCAATCCCGAATGGATTCCCGGGGGCCAATATGCGAGACTATTTCTTTCAGGTCCGTATCAGGGGAATGAGCGTGGATGTGACCAGCGGCGATTTGCGCGACGCACTTCGCGTGACGGCTGAAGTCCAGGCGGGGCGTCGTATCGAGATCAGCGTGCCGGAGTTCCGGGAAGGGCAGCAAGTTGATGTCATCGTTGTCCCGCATCGGGCCGAGCCAGCCACGCGTCGGTCGCTGCTCGAATTCCTCGACCGGCTGCCGCATGGGCCGCGCAGTGCGCCGAGCTGGGAAGAGGTCGAACGTCGGTTCCAGGAGGAACGCGACGCATGGGATCGTTGATCCTACCAGCGACCGGGCCGGTTTACGTTGATACCCAGGTCTGCATTTATACTGTGGAGCAACATCCAGTTTATTCTCCTCTGCTCAAGCCACTCTGGGCCGCGGTGTCTGCTGGAGCAGTTCATGTCGTCACGAGTGAATTGACCTTGATGGAAGTGCTGGTCGGCCCAATCAGGCGGGGCGATACGAAACTGGAGGCCGATTACGAGGAGTTTCTCCAGTTTCCTGGCATCCGGATGATTGCAATGACTCCGGCGGTTTTGAGGGCCGCAGCTCGTCTACGGGGATCCAACCTTGGCCTTCGAACGCCCGATGCTTTGCACGCGGCAACGGCCCAGGTCCAGGGTGTTTCGCTCCTGATCACCAATGACAGGGGCTTCCACACAATCGAAGGTCTGCCAATTACCCTCCTCGACGAGATTCTCACCCAGTGAAACTCGTAGCCCCATTCCGCCGCAGGTCGTTCGGCTGGTACCCGACGGCTCGGCGGCCTTCGCGGAGCCGGCGTCTGGGCAATCGGTTCAACGCTGCCCCTTCGGGGTGTAGCGGCTGATGAGCAGGCTGGCGTTGTGACCGCCGAAGCCAAAGCTGTTGGACATTGCGTGATTCACTCGGGCTTCGCGGGCGACGTTGGGAATGTAGTCCAGGTCGCAGCCTGCGCCGGGCTCCTCAAGGTTGATGGTCGGCGGCAGCACTCCGGTCTGGATCGCCAGGACGGAGATGATCAGCTCGACGCCGCCGGAGGCGCCGAGGATATGGCCGAGCTGGCTCTTGGTGCTGGAGATCTGGAGCTTGGGCGCATGGCCGTCGAAGACGCACTTCATGGCGATCGTTTCGGCGAGGTCGCCCAGGGGGGTGCTGGTGCCGTGCGCGTTGATGTAGTCGACGGCATCCGCGGGAAGACCTGCGTCAGCCAGGCAGCGCCTCATGGCACGGGCTGCGCCTCGGCCTTCCTCATCGGGGGCCGTGATGTGCCAGCCGTCGGCGGACATACCGTAGCCCAGGACCTCAGCGTAGATCCGCGCACCGCGGGCCAGGGCTACTTCCTCGGCCTCGAGGATGAGGATGCCAGCTCCCTCGCCCATGACGAAGCCATCGCGCTGGCGGTCGAACGGCCGGCTGGCGCGGGGCGGGTCGTCGTTGCGGGTGGACAGGGCGCGCATGGCCGCAAAGCCCCCCAGGCCCATGGGCGTGATGGCGGCCTCGCTGCCGCCGGTGATCATCACATCGGCGTGGTTCGACTGGATCAGCTTGTACGCATCTCCGATGGCGTTGGAGGCCGAGGCGCAGGCGGTCGCGATCGCGGAACACGGTCCTTGCAGTCCCCAGCGAATCGACACCTGGCCGCTACCGGCGTTGACCATCAGCTTGGGGATGGTGAACGGGCTGATCCGCGACGGCCCTTTGTGGATCATCGTGGAGTGCTGGGCCTCGAACTCGCTCAGGCCGCCGATGCCGGAGCCCACGTAGACGCCGCACTGCTCGGGGGATAGCTTGGAGAAGTCAATGCCCGCATCCTGCACTGCGGCCTCGGCGGCCACCAGCGCGAACTGCGCGAAGCGATCCAGGTGCCGCGCTTCCTTGACGCCGAAGCGGGCCACGGGGTCCCAGTCACGCACCTGGCCGCCGAAATGGACCTTGTACTCGGTCGTGTCGAAAAGGGTCAAAGGGCCGACCCCGCTCCGGCCCGCGCAGAGCGCCTCCCAGAACGAGTGCAGGCTTTCCCCCAGCGACGTGACCACCCCCATTCCGGTGATGACGACGCGCCGCGAATCTCTCATATCGCTCTCAACTTATCCACTCATTGCCTTCGGGGTTTCTGAACCTGGCAGTACCAGCTCACTTGGCATGCGCGTGCTGCTCGATGTAATCGATGGCCTGCCCTACGGTCTGGATCTTCTCGGCCTCCTCGTCAGGAATGGTGATGTCGAATTCTTCCTCGAACTCCATCACCAGTTCCACGGTGTCGAGAGAGTCGGCGCCCAGGTCGTTGATGAAGGAGGTCTCCCGGGTCACCTGATCCTTGGAGACACCCATCTGTTCACTGACGATTTCGATCACACGCTCTTCCACGGACACGGGCGAACCTCCTCATCTTCACATGGCGTCAATTGCGCCTTCACGCTCAGGCCTCGCTTGAGAATTCCAGCGAGACGCTGGGGTGGCGGCTGATCCCGGGAATTGGATGGAGCAAAACAGTTCTCATCTTGAACCGATGCGGCATGCTGGTTTTGGCGGATGACCGGCAAAGGCCCTCGGCGGCCTCTGCGGAAACCCCAG
The DNA here is from genome assembly GCA_963833985.1 of uncultured Planctomycetaceae bacterium. Lineage (GTDB taxonomy): Bacteria > Planctomycetota > Planctomycetia > Isosphaerales > Isosphaeraceae > Aquisphaera. The sequence goes on along the minus strand of CAWIAD010000002.1, from coordinate 373,480 downwards.
GCTCGCAAGTCGAAATCTCTGGATGGAAGAGGTTTACGGCGAGCCAACCGGCCGGGTGCACGGTGCCGTTCGGTTCTCCTGGGTCGTAAGAATGCGCCACCTTAGCATGGCGCTCATAAAATGTCCATCCAGCGTCCGCCGCACGCTCGGTTGACGATCTCAGGATGAACCCGAGTGGACTGGCCCCGCGAGTCGCGTATTTCTTGCGATGGCCACGGCAGCCGGGACCGGGGCTGGTTCCCGGAGATCACACCGCAACCGGTTTATCTTCCAACGTCACACAGTCAGCCCCCCATCGACCGCAATCACCTGGCCGGTGATGTAGCTGGCCCCGGGGCTTGCCAGGTAGCAGACCAGATCGGCGATGTCGTCGGGCCGACCGAACCGACGCAAGGGAATGCGTTCCTTCACCTCACTTTTGATTTTCTCGGGGAGGACATCGGTCATGTCCGTGGTGATGAAACCGGGGGCGATCACGTTGACCGTGATGCCGCGGGCGGCCAGCTCGCGCGCCACGGTCTTGCTGAACCCGATGACTCCCGCCTTGCTGGCCGCGTAGTTTGCCTGTCCCGGGTTGCCCACCAGGCCAGCCACGCTGGCGATATTGATGATCCTGCCGTAACGAGCACGCATCATCACCACACCGACGGCCCGCGAGAAGAGAAAGGTCCCTTTCAGGTTGGTGTCGATGACCTCCTGCCAGGCCTCATCTTCCATCCGCAGCATGAGTCCGTCGCGGGTGATGCCCGCGTTATTCACCAGGACAGAAATCCGCTGGTATTTCGCTTCCACCTCGTCGACGATCCGCTTCACCTCGGCGGAATCGGCCACGCTGGCTGCCACCCCCTCAGCGGTTCCGCCCGCATCGCGGATGGCCTGGAGTGTGCTCTGAAGTCCATCCAGACTGCGCGCCACACCCACGACGGTGGCCCCGCACCCGGCCAGGCGCTCGGCAATCGCCCGGCCGATCCCTCGCGAGGCTCCCGTGACCAGGGCAACCTGGCCCTTCAGATCCACCTGGCAAGGCGCGGGCGGACTGGCACTTGCTCCCTCGGCCATGTTCACTTCCTGCTGCTAGATGTTTGCGACCCGTGGGAGAATTGACCGGGCTGCGCCATCCGCGGCACACGTCTCGAAGACGTGCCGGATGAATCCCTGCCCGTACGGGGACGGACAGCCGCTCGACCAAAACGCCGGAGATTGTTTTCGTTTATAATCCGGGTCAAACCGCTCCTTCAACCCCAAAACCCTGCACCCCAGGCAAGATTCACCGCGCCGGGACGTGCATGCACGGAAGCTTGCGATCGATGCGCTTGAGCAGTGCCGTCAGAACGCGGCCCGGCCCGATCTCGTAGAACGTGTCGAAGCCATCGGCAATCATGTGCCGCATCGACTCTTCCCAGCGCACTCCCTGCAAAACTTGCGCGACGAGTGTGCGCCGGATGTCGTCCGGGTCGGTGTGCACCCGGGCATCGACATTCGAATAGACGGGGATGCGCGGGGTCGCGAGCGATGTCCTTGCGAGCACCTCGGCAAGCTGCTGGTCCGCGGGTTTCATGAGCTCGGAGTGAAAGGCGCCTGCGACCGCCAGGGGAACAACCTTCATGGCACCGAGGTCGATGGCTGCCGGCTCGACTGCCGCGAGGGCCGCGGCTTCCCCGGAGAAGACGATATTGCCGGGCCCGAGCATGTTCGCCTTCCAGAGACGACCGGCCGGAGCGACGCGCGCACAGAGTTCGTCGGCCTTCGCCTCGTCGAGGCCAAGGACGCTGGTCATCCCGCTGGGAGTGGCCCGCGAAGCCGATTGCATCGCCTGGCCACGCCGCCGGACCACTTCCAGGCCGGCCCCGAAATCCATGGCCCCGGCAAAGACCAGCGCGGTGTACTCGCCAAGGCTCAGGCCGGCAGCGCCCTGGCAAGCCTGCACGACGTCCGGGTTGCTCACTTTCAGGCTTTCGAGCGCCGCAAGGCTGGCAACGAAGATGGCCGGCTGGCTGACATCGGTGGCCTCGAGCGCCAGGGCGGGTCCCTCGAAGCAGAGGGCGCGCAGGTCGTATCCGAGTACCTCGCCGGCCTCGTCGAAGAGCGCCCGCACCGAGGTTAACTCTGCCTCGAGCTCACGGCACATGCCTACGGTCTGAGCACCTTGGCCGGGAAACAGGAAGGCGATCTTGGCCATGATCGGCTGATCCTCACTCGAAAGATCGCTGGCAACGCCGGTTATTCCTGGCCGGCGTCGGCTTTGCCCGGCTCGACGGCCGCAGCCGGCAGTTTGGTCCCGAGATGCTCGATAATCCGTTCATTGAGCCGGTCCTCGGCCATGGCATGGGCGACGCGCAGGGCGTTCTTGATGGCGCGTGCGCCGGAGGCCCCGTGGCAGATGATGCAGGCCCCGCGGATGCCGAGCAGAGGACCACCGCCGAATTCCTCGTACTCGAACCGGCTCTTGAGCGCCTGCAAACTGCCGGCGATGCGGTGGCCGGCCTCGGGAGGAAGCTGTGGCAGCAGCCGGGCCAGCTCTTCGCGCAGCGTGGAGAAGAGAAACTCGACAGCGCCCTCGCCGGCCTTGAGCAGCACATTGCCCACGAAGCCGTCACAGATGACCACCCGGACGTGGCCCTCGTAAATGTCGCGTCCTTCCACATTGCCGACGAACCGGCTGGACCAGGGGCTGTCTTGATAGAGTGCGCGTGTGGCCCGCGTCAGGTCGGTGCCCTTCTCGTCCTCGGTCCCGACGTTCAGGAGACCGATCCGCGGGTGGGTGACGCCGAGAATCTCCTCGGCGTAGATCGCCCCCATGATGCCATACTGGTACAGGTCGTCCGCCTTGGGGTTCATGTTGGCCCCGACGTCGATGATCACGATCGGGCCCTGGTGCGAAGGAAAAATCGCGGCGATCCCCGGCCGGCGGACGCCCGGCAGGAACATCTTGGCATTGAACAGGGCCGACGCCACCATGGCGCCGGTGTTGCCGGCCGAAACGACGGCCTTGACGTCTCCCGTGGCCAGCAGCCCCCAGCACCGCGAGATGGAATTGTCGCGCTTCTTCCGCAGGGCGTCGACCGGCTTTTCTTCCATGCCGATGACCTGGCTGGCATGCACGATCGGCAGTTTCTCGCGCGGGACGTCCTGAATCTTGGCGAGCTCCGCCTCGATCCGCTCGTGATCACCCACCAGCACGGTAACGAGCTCCGGCTGATCACGAACCGCGTCGACGGCGCCCGCGATGATGGGTCCGGGAGCAAAATCGCCTCCCATCGCATCCAGGGCTATCCGCATGGCTTCACTCCCCCCGATCTGGCTTCGGCACGGTTGATAACCCCCGCCAAACGACGACGGGATGCCGCGGCCGAGATCTTGTGTCTCCCGGCCTCGCATCCCGAAAGGGACCGGAATCGCCCCAACCTTCGCACTCCACACGCCACCAGGCTCAAAGGCAGGCTCCATCCAGGAGCCGCGGATGCCGCATGCCGTGTCGATCGTTGTAGCTGGATTGTGAGCACATCGTAGAAACCGCCTGGGGCGCTGTCAAGCCGCGCCTCGGCGAACGCAGAGGCGCCGCGAACCGATCTCGAGCCCTTTGATCAGAGGGTCGCGGACGGCTCCTCGCAGCGCCGGCGGCTCATCTGGCTTTCACACGGATCACCGAGACCGAGTTGCCGGGGAAGGCATGGCGGATCGACGATTCAGCGCAGTCCAGCGCGGCCGAGACCGGCGCGACCTTCACCGGATTCGCCAGTGAGTTCTCATCGGTGGGCTGCTCCGCAGCCAGGACCACCGCTCGCGCCGGGCCGCTCAGGTGGTTAATGCCGGGAAAGCCGATCTCGGTCGCCAGCGTCTCCGCGGAGGCGTTCACCACCTTGAGGATGATCTCCCCGCTGGAACGCTCACGTGTGGCCACGGCGTGCAGTGACTTCATCCGCGGCGTCCGCACATCGTGCACGAGCGTGCCATCGAGGTAGCACTTGATGCTCGATCCGGCCAGCTCGATCTTGATCTCATACCAGCGCCCGGTTTCGATGCGGCCGGGCACCCCGCTACCAACCTCTCCGCCGATCTCGATGGCGTGCCGTGTGTTGCCCCAGCCGCCGATGTTCCACCACGACTTCTGGTTCTCATCGCCGACCCGGAAGAGGATCAGGAACCCTTCTCTGCCGCCTCGCTTGCGGGCCTTGAGGCTGAGCGTGTAGTCGGTCCAGCTCCGGTTTCCGGCCACCGCGCGGACGTTTTCCCGGAGGCTCAACTGGCGCAGAACTCCATCCTCCACCTTCCAGTCGCCCCCCAGCAGCTTCCAGGATCTCGTGCCGTCCTGGGAGGCCGCCGCGAAGAGCGTCTCGCCGCCATGCGTCACCTTGAGATCCTTGAAGTCGGCCTGGGTGGCCCAGGTTCCCACTCCCACCGCCCCGCCGCGTGGACCTTCCTCGAGGCTCGGAGCGGCCACATCGACGGGCAGCACCACATCGCCTCGGTTCTCGCGAAAGAGCCGTTGCACGTGGTACGAGGGAATCACGTAGGCCCGGGAGCTGTCAAAGTTGATCAGGTCCGGGTTCCAGCCGCGGTGGTTCACGTTCACGAAGAGGGGGGCGTAGGACGACATGGCCACGACGTCGGGGTTCCGCTCCATGCCGACGAGGAACGCGGCCTCGCCCACGGCCCCGCGCAGGTTGCCCTGGCCGCAGCCCTGCGTGACCGCGTATTCGCCCACGTAGATCTTGGGTCCCTTGCGGTCGTACCGGTCATACCGCTCGGCCTGGCGGATGAAGAACTCAGGCGTGGAGTAGTAATGCTCGTCGATGATGTCGGCGGCCCGGCTGCTGATCGGCTCGTTCGCGATCAGGACGATCTCGGGATGCCGTTGCTTGATCGCGTCATAGAAAAGCGCGTAGCGTTCCTGGTAGGCATGTCCGCCGTTCTCGTTACCGATTTCCATGTACTTCAGGCCGAACGGAGCCGGGTGGCCTGCCCGGGCCCGCACCGAGCCCCACTTGCTGTCTGCCGGTCCGTTGCAGTACTCGATGGCGTCGAGCGCATCCTGCACGAACTCGAGCATCCGGTCCATGGGCACGTTCTCACGGTGCGACATCCCGCAATTGATCACGAACAAAGGCTCTGCGCCGAGGTCCTCGCACATCTGGAGGTACTCGTGGAAGCCCAGTCCGTGTGTGGCGTGGTAGTCCCAGATGTTGTACTGGGTGCGCCGCTCCGAAAGCGTGCCGATGGTTTCCTTCCAGCGATAGGCAAACTTCATGGTGTCGCCCTCCACCCAGCATCCACCGGGAAACCTGACAAAGGCGGGCTTGAGACCCGCCAGCAGCCCGGCCAGGTCGGATCGCAGGCCGTTGGGACGGTCCTTCCAGGTCCTCATGGGGAACAGTGACACCATGTCCAGCCAGAAAGTCCCTTTGCCGGCAGCGGTGATCTCGAGATGTGCCCCCGGGTCGGTCCCACTGGACTTGAGTGGGAACTCATACTCGGTCCAGTGCTCGTTCAGCCGGGGCAGTTGCTCCGTGGCGTAGCACCGTCCATCCCGTCCCACCAGGGCTGCGGACAGCGGTTCCCGGAAGGTGCCGTCACAGCGCGCGCGGACCGAGAGGCGGTACACCTCGCCCTCCTTCATGGACATGCCCCAGTAGCCGTCATTGACCACACCCGCCCGGGCGCCGTCGGGGTCGGTGATGGTGACTCTGAGCGACCGCTGGTTCCGAGCGCTGACCGGCCGGGAAGTGTCGACGGCGATCTCGACCTTGCTTTGTCCACCCTTGGTCACGGTCCAGTGCTCGGGCTTCCCGGCATCCTCGAACGATCGGTTGCGCACCAGCTCGGCGTAGATGCCGCCGTCAGCCGAGCAGTTGATGTCCTCGAAGAAGATGCCGTAGAGCAGCGGGCTGACCTTGGGGCCTTCGCGGTCGGCGTGGACCGTCAGCTTTGCCGTGCCCTCGGAAGGCCCGGCACCGATCAGCTGGTGCGCGGGGAGGCTCAGAAACAGCATGCCAGGCGCCAGGACCTGACAGCAAAAGATGCGGCACAGTGTTACCAGTTCCAGAATCCATACGGGCCCAGCGGTTCCTTTGCGAGTCATCCGGTTCACTCCTGAGGCGGGTCATCCAGGTGGGGCTTGAAGTCTTCGGGCGGGTGCGAGCGGTCCCATCACAAGGTAACTGGCAAATCTGCGTGTTGAACTCGATGAGGGGTCGACAATCCAGGCTCGGTCGAGCCTCACACGCTCAGGAAGGGCGGCAACGTTGCTCGGCCCAGGCGCGATCGGCAGCAGGCAAGGGCAGATCCAGGGCTGCGGCATAATCGAGTGAGCCCGCGTAGCGTCCGCGTTCGTATCCATAGGCAAAGACGGCGGGAAGTTCCAGAATGACGTCAGGATCGGGAGATCGCAGGGGGATCGGCAGATTCGGCAGCGCGTTGCGCACCGACCAGGCGTAAACGTCGCATTTCGCACGGCGATCGGCTCGGGAGATGAAAGCGAAGTAATCGCCGGCGGGTAACTCCTGCCCCATCGGCAGCCGCTGACCACGGATCAGCAGATCGAGCTCGACCAGATGAACGTTCTGCCGGAGGAAGCTTCTTCGCTTGGCCAGGTAATGCCAGTAACCCTCGCCCGTCTTGTTGGTCGGCGACAGGATCTCGATCGCCGTGACGAGGTCAAGGTGAGGCCGCCGGCGGATCTCGATCCAGAGGTCGCGTACTTCTTCCACCTCCTCGACGGGCAGATCGATGGTGACCGGCTCGAGCGTCAGCACGCCGCCAGAACTCGTCGGCTGCCCGCCCGTTCTCCGACCGTATTCACCTTCCAGGATCGTCACATCGGGAATGGTCGTCCGGACCCGTGGATCGGGCCGCTCCACCAGCCGAAGCTGTTCGCCAAGGCGGGCCTCGTAGGAGTCCGGGAGACCATCGTTGAGTGCGTCACAGCAGTAAGTCAGAAAACGTGAGTGAGAATCCGGCCAGTACCCCTGGCTTTCCAGATAGGGATCGACTCCCGGAAACGGGCTGGGCATGGCGAGCCTCTTCTGTTGACCGAGCCTCCAGACTGCACCTTATTCTACTTATCGCCCGGCGCGCGCGACAGCGGCAAGCATCTATCGCAGCTCAGGCCAGGCTCGGGCTCAAGCACATTCCACACGCGTCTTGTGCCCTCTTCCGACGAGCGGCCCGTACTCGACGCGGGAGAGCGAACCGGGGCGAAGGTGCCGCCGGGCCGCCTGCCGCACCTGGCAGGGCGTGATCCGCGAGATGCGCTCCGGCCAGCGCTTCGGCTCATCGAGCGGCAGCCCCAGGCGTACCAGCTCGAGCAGCCGTTCGGCCCGCTGATCAACGGTCTGGAAGTCGAAGATATAAGCGCCGGCGAGGTATCGGCGGGCACGGTCCACTTCATCGTCGCTGAATGCTCCGGCCTGCATTGCCTGGATCTGCCCGGTGATGGCCGCGACGACCCGGTCCGCCTCCTCGGGGCTCGTTCCGGCATACACCCGGAACAGTCCGGGGAGCAGATCGGCCGAATCGGTCATCCCGCCCCCGATGCTGTAGACCAGACCCAGCTCGTCGCGTACGATCCGCCCCAGGCGGTCGGAGAAGCCCGGGCCGGTTCCGAAAATGTGGTCGAGCACCACCAGTGCCTCGAAGTCGGGATGATGGCGGGGAATGCCAAGGTGTCCCAGCACCACGTGGACCTGCGTGCCCGACTGGTCGACCCGGCGCACCCGTGGCCTCCGCGGCTCGGCCACCAGCGGGAGGGCCGGCAGCGGCGCACCGGCCGGCGGCCAGGAGCCAAAGTGAGATCGGACCTGGCGCCTGAGCACCGCCGGGTCGAAATCCCCGGCCGCCGTGAGGAACGAGCGGTCGGGGACGAAATAGCGGCGATGGTGAGCGATCACGTCGTCGTGCGTCAGCAACCGGACGTCGCGCAGGCTGCCGCGCGGGTCTCTTCCCAGCGGGTGAGTGCCGTACACGAGGCCCCGGAAGATCAGGTCCGCTCGATACGCCGGGTCTTCCCGGTCGGCTTGCAACTCGGCCAGGATACGCTGCTTGGTCCAGGCAACCGCATCTGGCGGAAAGGCCGGCTGGCGAACCAGTTCGGCAAGAATCTCGATGGCCAGGGCGAGGTCCTCGGCGCGGATTCGTACCGAGATGCACGCCGGGCCGACCTCCATCGTCCCGCCCACGTTCTCGATGGCCGCCGCCAGCTCCGACGCGGAGCGACGGGATGTACCTTCCTCGAGCAGCCGTCCGGTCAGGTACGAGACGCCAGGACGTGCTTCCCTCATGAATCCAGCGTCGACGTGCAGCTCGAGCGCCGCCACACCCGTGCCGTGCCGCGTCTCGTGAACGACCTGCATGCCGTTGCCAAGCCGCCCCCGGTGCGGCCGGAATCCGGCAAGGCGCACATAGCCGCGGGGGATCTCAAGTGTGGGCTGGGAAGCCGCAGACGTTGTCTCCGGTTGCGATGGTGAGATGGCGTTCGAGACGGGCGCCGGAAGCCGCGAGGTTTCGGTCGCTAACGTCGTGACTCCGGGCACGAACGGGCCGTTTCGAGCCGTCGCCGGGAGCGGCTTCGGGGTCGGCCACTGAATCTCCACGGCCGGCTCGGAACGCGTGCGCGGAAGCGACCAGCCAACGGTGAGATTGCATTCGGCCAGGTAACGGCCAGCCGCGCGGGCCACTGCGGCGCCATCGGCGGCCAGCGCCTCGGTGTGATCACGCAGCCAGTCGCGCCAGTCTCCCCAGAGTGCGGCGTGGCCAATGCCGGCGGCCAGGCCGGCAATATCCTCCTGCTCCCAGCGCCATCCCGCCTCCAGCCGGTGCCGCGCCCGTGCCAGTTCGTCCTCGGCTGGAGCCCGCCGGGCCACCCCGTGGAGAATGCCCAGGAGCCGTTTCTCGACCAGGGCAGGGTCGACTCCGGGGAGGGTCTCGACCTGGACAAAGAACTGCCCCGCGCGTTGCGAGCCGACATGTTGCGTCTCGATCCAGGTGGCCAGCTTCTCCTCCTCCACGATCGCCTTCCAGAGCCGCGACTGCCGGCCGGTTCCAAGCAGGTCGGCCAGCACATCGAGCACCGGCGCGTCGCGATGCCCGCGCGGCACCGTGTGCCAGCCGAATAGCCCGCGCGGAAGCACGTCGCGCTCGCGGAGGGTGAACGACCGCCGACCAGTCTGAGCGGGCTCGTCACCGCCCCGAACCGGCCGTGCCGCTTTTCCCGGAGCCAGCGACCCCAGGTGGCTGTCGATCTTTTTCAGTGCCTCGGCCGGCTCGACGTCGCCAGCCACCACGAGCACCGCCCCGTCGGGCCGGTAGTGCGCCCGGCAGAAGGCAACCAGATCCTCGCCGCTGATGCTTGCCACATCCTCCGGCCAGCCGAGCACGGGATTGCGATAGGGGTGTTTCACGTAGCTGGCAAGCTGGTGCATCTGGTCAAGCCGCGCCTGGGGCGACTCCATTTCCCGGGCGCGCTCCTCGGCGATGACCTTCCGCTCGGCCTCCACCTCGTCCGGGTCGAGCCGTGCCATCGTCATCCGATCCGCCTCGATCTGGATCGCCACCTCCCAGCGGTCGGCAGGGAACTGGAACCAGAAGTGAGTGCAATCCTCGCCGGTCTCGGCGTTGGCCTGCCCCCCCGCGATGAATGCGAGCTGATCGATCTGCCCCTTGGGAATCCGCGGGGTTCCCTTGAACATCATGTGCTCGAGGAAATGTGCAATTCCGGTCTTTCCAGGCGGCTCATCAAAGGAGCCGACCGGGTAAAACAGGTCGCAAACGACGATCGGTAACCGCCTGCGGGGCAGGATCAGCGCGCGGAGGCCGTTCTTGAGAGTCTGCTCGAAGACGGGCAGGTCGCCGACCCGGGGGGCCGAGGGGCGGGCTTTGAAGCGTCGCGGCATGGCGGTGGTGCCCCTCGACCGACTTCAGGATGGATGAGTTACGGGTGCCCCGCGCCAGCGGCCAGCAGGAAGCCGGCAGCAGCGACCGGGCGAGCCGGGAGCATTTCACGTCCCCGGATCGTCTCGATCATTTTACCTTCAAAGCGCGGCGAATTCAGGCCCATCCCGCCCATTCCTCTCCGGGGCAGCCCGCCGCCTGTTCCCGCGGGTCGTCAGGCGACCAGATCCGGAGCGATATGCCCGCGGTAGAGCACGTCGGCCGGCATGTCTCCGCCCTTTCATCGTGTTCGTTTTTTCTTGGTAAGGATTCCTGGTGCCCGTGCGTATGAACTCACGGGCGAGTCGAGCAGGGATGATCCGGCTGAGCAGGAATCTCGGGCACGAGCCGTTCGCCGGAAGATCCCCGCAAGCCCGAGCGCCGACGCATGCAGGACAATCCTCGAAATGTGAGCCGATTTTTTCTCGTCAACAGGAGTCTGCTGTGGCTGTCCTATTACCGGTCAGGTCCCAGAATGCAATTCATCATCACGTCATTCCAGGGCAGAAGGTCATGGACGAGACGCAAACTCTTGTCTCACTGATCGACGGCGTGCGCCAGCACGACTCCGCACGCTGGCGTCAATTCGACGCGATCTACCGGCCCATGCTCATGGAGTTTCTGCGCAGGAGGGGGCTCCGCGAGTTCGACGCCAACGACATGGTCCATGACATTTACGTGAAGATACTCGGCAAGATCCACAGGTATGACCGCCAGAAGTGCCGCTTCCGGAGCTGGCTGTTCACCGTGGCGCGGAACACGCTCATCGACCGCGCCCGCCGCGAGGCCAGCCATAAGCGGGCGCTCGAGGGCTGGGTGGTCAACGTCTTGCGGGAGGCGGATACCGACAGCGTGAAGCTGGAGGAGGAATGGACGATCGTGCACCAGGAGCGGATCTTGAAGCATGCGCTGAAGGCGGTGCGCGCTCGGGTTTCCTCACGCGTCTGGGCCTGCTTCGTCCAGCGCGTCTTCCACAACGTGCCGGCCGCCCAGGTGGCCACCGATCTGGGACTGGAGCCGAACGCCGTTTACGTCAACTCCTGCCGCGTGATGAAGCTCGTCCGCAAGGTCTGCAACGATTTCGAAGAGGACGTGAGCCATGCCTTCGAGCCAGACCTGTCCTGAAGAGGCCGAGCTGCTCCGCCTGGCGATGGAAGACGCGGTCCCGGCCGAGCTCGCCGCGCACGCCGAGGGTTGTGCGGACTGCCGGTCCAGGATTGACCGCGCCCGTGAAGAGCTGGCGTTGTTCCGTGCTCTGCTCGCGGAGCCGCAGTCCTCTCCACTTGAGGGGCCGGCGGCGTCGACCATTCGACTTTCGGTGCGACGGGACCGGCCCTACGGAACGGACGCCTGAAGCGCCTGGACCGCCGGCTGCCTGGGGCTGGAGTTCAGCTTCCGACCGCGGGGACGACAGCCCCGAGCCAGGCAGGAACAGTAAGCATGATCACGGCGGCTATCCCAGCCTGCCCAGTTGGCGCCGGAGAGCAGCGATGTCCCCTGGGTTCTTGTCCCCTGGGTTCTTGTCCCCTGGGTTCTCTGCCACGGCGTCTTCGTCCCTGTCTTCCCTTTGATGATCTCCATCGGGACCGTCAGTCGCACGTCCTCGGACCGCTGGCGAATTGGCTTCGATTTCGGTCCCACCCGATTGTACTTTCTGGCCATTAATCCTTGCTTGTCATGGACTTGCAGTTCCATTTGCGGTTGGGTTCGTTCCAGGTTCTCTGAGTGAGAAGCACGCCTTCCCGGCTTCATGCCCCAGGTTCGCCCGGCGCGGCTGGCCCCGGCGTTCGCGCCCTTCCCTCTGGCCCACCTAGCCGTGTCGCGCGTCTCCTCTCAGGCAGGGGAAAAATGGGTTCGTTCTCGGGTCCATACGACCGAAGCCATCGGACGCTACTCCTATCGTGCGTGCGAGTTATATATCGTTTTTTCGTTTTTTCAATGGCTTTGTTCGGCATCCTCCCAGGACGGCGTGTGCGGTTCGGCGGTTCGGCGCACGCAAGGCCCTGCCAGCCGGTGGGTTGCGCTACGCTGACCCACTCTACGGTCGGCGCGCCATGGCCATTGTGGGACGATACGCTTCGGTCCCTGAGTTTTGCATTCAAACCGTCCGGCGGACCGGGCCATCTGGTCTGCAAAAGAGTGGAGCCAGCGCGTCGCCGGGCCGTGCGCTGGTCCCTACCATCCGCCGCATTGTCAAGGAGCCTCCGCACTGCACCGTCCTATTCAGTCTACGGCGGAAACACCGGCGATCCTGCGGCTTTCCGCGGATTCCCGAGCGACCTGCATGAGCTCGCCCGGCCGGTCCGGAGCCTCACCGTTTGCTGGGCTCGTGAGGCCGAGGCCGTGTTACAATGGCGGTACCGACCAGGCTACCGGCCTGACACCGGTGAACCGTGACGCACCGGTCGCGCTGGAAGGCTGCACTGAGGTTGGTCGCGTCGATCGAACCGGAGTTCACTGATGGCTGCTGTGAATGCGCCCGGTACTGCTCAACCCGTCGCGGCGGAGTTGCCGCCGGAGCTGATTCCCTGTGTCGACGAGCTGGTCACAGAGGACGACACCCCTGTGGACAATATTTACTCCGAGAAGCAGCAGCGCCTGCTGACCGAGCCGCTCTACAGTTCCTGGAAACCGGGCCGGCACTTCCTGGCCCTGGCCAATGTCGGCCTCTTTTACGCCGTCCGCCAGCCCCCACTGGTTCCCGATGCACTGCTCAGCCTTGACGTCGAAGCAGCCGCGGATCTGAGACTCAAGAAAAACCGCTCGTACTTTCTCTGGGAGTTTGGCAAGGCGCCCGAGGCCGTCATCGAGATCGTCTCCAACAACGAGGGGGGCGAAACGACAGACAAGATGCTCAAGTACGCCCAGGTTGGCATCCTCTACTACGCGATCTACGACCCGTCCCGGATCGTGCAGGAGGAACCTTTAAGTGTCTTCGTGCTGCGGGACAAGAGCTATGTGCCCTGCGCGGCGGAGTGGCTGCCGGTCCTGAACCTGGGCCTGACACTCTGGCAGGGTCCCTTCGAGAACGCCCAGAACATATGGCTGCGGTGGTGCGATCAGCAAGGCAACGTCATTCCGACCGGCGCCGAACGCGCCGAGGCGGCCGATCGCCGGGCGGACGAGGAACGGCAACGGGCAGAGCAGGCACACCAGCAAGCCGCAGAGGCACACCAACGTGCCGAAGAGGCGAGGCAACGGGCGGATTTGCTCGCGGCAAGGCTGCGCGAACTGGGCTTCGGTTCCGACGAGAGCTAGTTTGACATCGCGTCGAGGGGTCTGGTGAGACGAACTGGACGAGGAGACGAACAAGTACGCAGTTAGCCCCCGATTCTAGCCGCGTGCCGCATTGAGCATTGGCATTGAGCATTGGTAGCATTGGGGCCACCCACATACTGACCGTCGGCCAGCATTGGCAGCATTGGTGGCCATGGAGCATTGGGAGCATTTGGGGGAGCATTGTAGCATTGGGGCCATCCAGAATCTGACGGATCGCGGGTCCGGTAGCGACGGGCAACGCGCGGCACCTCCCGAGATTCCTGCCCGTGCATGGCAAATGAAGTGAAAGGCGCGCCGAGCCTCGGGTGCGGGGACGCTCGCGCCACGCCAGAGCCCCAGCGACCTCCGCGCTGAATGCGCGAATCCAAAACCAGAAGCTGACGTGCAGTCCGTTGTCTTTGTGAACTCTGTCTTGCGCCAATCATATCAACGTTTTATATTATCTAAGTTGCATAACAACCTATGTAAATATGGAAAAAAAAGGACCACTCCCTTGACAGAGGCAGTTCGGCTCGATACCAAATTAAGAAGATGTCTGTGGCGCTGGTCCAGAATAAGGGTCAGAAGACGCGGGGCGTAAGAGGTGTGACCGTACAGAGCTGCGTGGCAAACCGACACGGGCCTTCTACGAGTTAACCTATCCAAGATGCGGCACGAAACCTCTGGCTTCTATGCCGGTCACCAGACCGCTCTTCAAGCAAGTCTTTCCGGCGAGTCTTCTTCATTCCTCTCCTCCTATGAGGTGCTCGCATGCTCAAGTGGTGGATTTCGCGCCTCGTTCCCGGGTTCTTGCTCGCGCTGGTGATACCCGGAGGCGTTGCACATGCTCAACTCTCCGTGGTCGGGCCAACCTCCCCGATCATCTATTTCAACATTGAATCCTATTCGCTGAAATACACCGGAACAGGGCAGGCTCAACTGAGTAACGTCCAGTTCCGATGGCAACAAACGGGGAGTTGCAACAGCGCTTGGTCTGCATGGACTGCCGCCAGTGGTTCATCCGGCACGGTCTCCTATTACGAGAACATCCCTGGCACCTTCACTGTCCAAGGTCAGGCGACAGTTTCCGTATTTAACTATAAGACCAATCCACCCACGGTAACGACGAGCGTCATGACCGCGAGTACGACTGTCAAGGTTCTGCCCCCGGACGGGATCATACTGCCAACCAACGCGAACGGAACTCCCGCGACGTTTACGACACAGTGCCAGGGAGGGATGGTTACACAGGGCAAAGTTCCATTTGTCGTGACGTGTACAGGACAAAGGGTCAATGTGGCAGGCGGCACTCCCAAAGAGACTCTCACCAACAGGACCGGCCCCACCGGTCCGACGCCGGACGGTCCACCAGTCAGCGGCGATCCAAGCTTTCTGTATTGCTCCGGCAACTCGATCATTGATGTTAAGTCCTTTAGCGTCGGAGGTGGCGCGAACGTTCAGCAGCACTGGAATTCCATAGCAAACGGCACGACAGTGCTCTCGGCAACCGAGCAGCTCTACTTGCAAATCCCGGATGCCTGTGGGGTTGTGCAAACATACTCCCTTTCGCCGGCGTTCAAGTATCACGCCGTGAAGACAAATCAGAACACAGTTACCTGGACCATTGGCGAATAAACAGGGGAAACCGCGATGAAGAGCAAGCGTGCCATGATCGTTCCGTTGGGAGCCGTGTGTGTCGTCGGCGCTATGCTCGCCGTGGTGCACGCGCAGCAGGGAGACAAGACGAAGCAGGGAGCCAGGACCAAATCGTCCACGCTCGGCTCGGGTCCTGTGACGAAAGGTTTGCCCGGCGCCAGCACGGCGCCCGTTGCCGGCGGATTGCAGCCCGCCACCCAAGCTGCATCCTGGCCTGTGACGATTCTCTGGACGCTTAATCTCAACCAGAACCAACAAAACCTCTACGAGGAGATGGCTTTGGTATTGAGTAGTTATACGACGGTTCCGCAAGATCGCCTCGATTACTACTCGGCTGTTAACAGCCCGCCCGGTTCAGTCATCAATGGCTGGAGTGGTGTCCTGACCAACGTCCAGGCAGAGGCGGGTGGCAGCTATCTCGTAACTGTTCTAGTTTCTCCGTATCTGTCCACCGCCACGTATGGCGCTGTAACATCGGTGGACACCGATTACTCGGAGCAATTCACGATCAATGCGAATGATCAGGTGACGTATGTGGGGTTTCTCGACCCACTGGGGTACGCGGGAGAAACGCCTACGAAGTGGAGTAATTAATCAAGGTCTTCTCGCAGAGTCTGTCAGTTGATTGACTGAGGCTACCTTAAGATCCGGGATGTCGGGACGCGTCGCCAGTGATCCGTCCCTGCGGGGCGAGCAGACGACAGAGTATGCGTGGCCCTCAGCGTTCCCGATGACTCGGTAGTCATAGAAACGGCCTTGCGCCGGGTCGCGGGCTTCCAGCCGGATGCATAAGCTTTCCGTCCCAGGCAGCAGAGCCAGGGAGGCATAGTGGCCAAGAGTCGTCACTATTTCTCGCCGCCGTTTATCCAGTAGTTTCCACGAAAAACCGCACAATCACAGCTCGGTGCCTACCACCCCGGTCGCTCGGGCGGCCCCACCTCGCCACCAGGCGTTTCTCGCTGCTGCATCGGTTGCGGGAGCACCTCTCGATGCCCGCTGAGCACGCTTTTACACCCCGCTCATGCCCCGTCTCCCCTGCGAATTAGCAGCTTTCTCTCCCACTCCGAGAGAAAACGCTGAATTCGCTCGCGATGCCGGAGAGCTAATCTCCGATGAAAAGTAATGTTCCGTTTGGGTTCCGTCCCCTTTGGGTTCCGCACGGCCATCGACCTCATGGACGACCTTCAGCGCCGCCTGGGTTACGAAACGCGACTGGCGCTGTACGAAAGCGGCAAGCCGTACCGCGAGGATGAGGTCCCGCAATACCTGGAGCCGGAGGGGTAAGCACGATCACCCTCGGCACGCCATGCCGCGCGAGAATCGATCCGGCCCGATGAAAGGTATGACGGCAAGTCGCGTAAGGATCAGAGGGCAATTCCGCACTCCGTCAAATCAGAACTCGGGTCACAAGGAGCAACCTCCGTGAACCTACGCGTCAGGCTCGTCGTGTCCATCGGTCTGCTGGCAGCGCTCGTCGGAAACCAGGACGTCTGCGTAGCAGGCACGGCCGATTCCGTGGTCAAGCTCTTCAGCCAGGTACGTTTCCCGAACCCGATGCGGCCCTGGGTCAAGCAGAACCCCGTCGAGCTGATGGGCAGCGCGGTGGTGATCGCACCAAACCGCATCCTCACCAACGCCCATCTTGTGATGTATGCCGATGAGATCTTTGTCCAGGGCGGCCAGGGGGGAGACCGCGTCGAGGCCAAGGTGGTGTCCATCGGGCCGGCGATCGACCTGGCGATCCTCAGCCTGGAAGACGAGACGTTCTTCGCCCAGCGGCCGCCGATCCCCCGTGCGGGCAAGCTGCCGGAGATCACCACCCGGGTGCAGGTCCAGGGCTATCCCCAGGGCGGCACGCAGCTCCGGACCACGCAGGGAACGGTGGCACGCATCGAGTACGAGGCGTACTCCACCGGGGCCGAAGGGCTGCGCATCCAGGTCGACGCCGCCATCGACCCCGGCAACAGCGGCGGGCCGGCCATCGTGGACGGCAAGATGATCGGCCTGGTTTCCGGACGCGCGGAGAACATCGGCTACATCATCCCCATCCCGGAGATCGAGGGGTTTCTGACCGACGTCGCCGATGGCCGCTACGATGGCAAGCCTTATATTTTCGAGCAGTTCCAGACCCTGGAAAACGAGGCGCTGCGGAGCAAGCTCGGCCTGGCCAGGACCGTGCGCGGGCTGCTGGTTCGCGAGCCCAGCAGCCGCGATGCGTCCTATCCGCTCAAGGAATTCGACATCCTCACGCGGATCGGCAAGGTCGAGATCGACAACGAGGGCATGGTCCAGGCTCAGGACAACCTGCGGCTATCGTTCATGTCGCAGGTGCCGAGGCTCGCCAGCAACGGGACGGTGCCGGTGACGGTGCTGCGCGGGCAAGCCGATGGAACTGGCCTTGCCGGTCAGCCGTCAGCCGGACAGGCTGCTGCACGGGTATCAGGGCAAGTACCCCTCGTACTTCGTGTGCGGGCCGCTGGTCTTCTCTCCCGTCGTCTATGAGGCCGTCACTTACTACTTTGAATACAACCCGTTCCTGGCAGGCCGCAACAGCCCGCTTTCGACCCGGCGTTCCGACCGGGCGCGGTTTCCGGGTGAAGAGCTGGTCGTCGTCACGGCGCCCCTGCTCCGCACCCGGATGACCAAGGGCTATGCCGACCCGTTCGGACAGGTGCTCAGCGAGGTGAACGGAACGAAGGTGAAAAACCTGGCGCACCTGGTGGAGCTGGTGGGTGCTTGCCAGGACGAGTACCTCACCTTCCGGTTTGCCGAGGATTATTCGGAGACCCTGGTGTTCCGCCGCAAGGCGATGCTCGACGCGACCGAGGCGCTCATGAGGGAGAACGGCATCCCGGCCGGGGTTCGGACGACGTCCTCACCCTGTTGAGCGGCAAGATTGCGAAAGGGCAATGAAACACGATCGGCAACGACTCGTCGCCGCATGCCCGGCCCATCGGTGGAACTCGGTCTCTCCCAGGGATCGGGCCGGCGGCGGGAGACGATGTTCGATTTCCCGGAGTGGCGGCCAGCACAGCTTCCCGGTTCCGGGAAGCCGCCTAGCGGCTGCCGCTCAGCCATTGCTGCATGAACGCGTCGCGGCCGACGGTCACGACGAAAACGAGGGCCGCGATCTCGGTCCAGAACTTGTAGTCGATCAGGTTGAAACTGCTCATCATGTCGAGAATCGAGGTCATCCCTTCCTCCACGTTCTTGCCTGGGGCAGGCCTGGGGGTGAATCTCGGGGCAGGCGGGTTGTGCCAGATCTGGCTGGCCGGCGCGGTTGTTCGGCCGGGACCATCAATCCAGCATATAACATGGTCCTTCGTGACCCGTGGGCTTGTTGCGAAGACACCTCTTCGAGGCCGACTCCGTTGAGCAGTGCCCACATGAGTCGTCCTGCCAAAGTTCGGCGGTGGCCGCTGGGCAGGCATGCGGCATAACCTCGGTGCTGGCGTTCGACGTGTTGTGTCGTGTGGGGCTCCTGGCTTTTTGAGTTGCCCTTGCATCGCGGGGTGGAGCGCTGGAGAATCACGGTTTCGCGGCGCTCGGCTTCAGGGGGTCGCGGTGAGCCGGGGGGGACCCGGGCAATGGGGGTTTGTGAACCTGGTCAGGGCGGGAACGCAGCAGCCATAAGCAACACCCACATGTGCCCAGGAGAACCTCCCCGGCTCTCCCCGGCCCCCGCCTCAGCCGGCCCGCTACCGGGTTCCCCGGGCGTCTGGCTCGCGTTTCGAGCTTCGTAGCTTGCAACTCCGGGCCACAGCAGGAACCGACCATACGCGGAGTGCGTTTGTCTTGGCTCCAGGATCCGGGTCGAAAAAGCGGTCGAGCGCTGCATCCGCCAATCCGCCGCCGGTTTCTGATCCGGCCGTCGCCTTGCCATCCCAGACCGCGGCGACTCCCGCGCCGGTTGCGGCTGCGGCGCCCACCGCGGCCCCGGATCCATCCACGTCCACGTCCTCACTTGCCTACACGGTCGTGGCGCGGCGCTATCGCCCTCAGCGATTCGAAGACGTGGTGGGGCAGGATCACGTCGTGCAGGCCCTGCGCAACGCGATCCGACTGAGCCGGCTCGCTCAGGCCTATCTGTTTTGCGGCACCCGGGGCGTCGGCAAGACGTCGATGGCCCGGATCTTCGCCAAGTGTCTCAATTGCATTCAGGGTCCGACCGAGACTCCTTGCCAGGTGTGCGATATCTGCCAGGCGATCGCCGCGGGCCAGGATGTGGATGTGATCGAGATTGACGGGGCCAGCAACAACGGCGTGGAGCAGGTGCGTGAGCTGCGCCAGAACGCGGCACTGCGGCCCAGCCGCGGCCGGTTCAAGATCTATTACATCGACGAAGTGCATATGCTCTCCACGGGGGCCTTCAATGCGCTACTGAAGACGCTGGAGGAGCCGCCCGCGCACGTCAAGTTCTTCTTCGCGACGACCGAGGCGAACCGCATTCCGATCACCGTGCTGTCGCGGTGCCAGCGGTATGATTTCGCGGGGATCACCCCCGAGGCGATCGTAGCCAGCCTGAAGGAGATCTGTGCCAGGGAGATGGTCGCCGCGGAGCCGGACGCGTTGCAGGTGGTGGCACGCCGCGCCGGGGGCTCGATGCGCGACGCCCAGTCGCTGCTGGAGCAGCTTCTGGCCTCGGGCAGTCCGGAACTGACCGTCGAGGTGGTGCACGCGCTTCTGGGCACACCCAGCGACGAGCGCCTGCTCGCGCTTCTGGAACGCATGGCCGACCGCGACCCCGCGGCCGTCCTGACGCTGCTTGACCAGGCCGCCGGCGCGGGCGTGCAGCCGGCGGATCTGCTCGCCGGCACGCTCGACTTCCTCCGCGACGCCATGGTGCTCAAAGTGGGAGCCGAGCCCGTTCTGCTGGCAGTCACTCCGCGTCAGAAGCCCCGGCTCCAGAAGATCGTCGATGGCTGGTCCATTGACGCCATCCTGGCCTCACTTCAGATCCTGGCCGAGGCCCGGTCCCGGATGCGCGGCGTTGCCCACGCCAGGTTGCTTGCGGAAGTGGCACTCGTGCGAGTTGCGCGGCTGGAGAACTTCTCGGACCTGAGCGAAATGATCAAGCGACTTGCCGCACTGGAATCTAGCCCACCGGTTTCGCACAAGATTGAGGCAGAGGGCATAAAAAAAAAGCTAATAGCCCCTGAACCTCGCCTCCCGGACGAGGTGACGTCGCTCGAGCCCGGTCGTCTCGCACCTTTGATCCCGCCCGCTCATTCCGCTACGCCCTCACACGCCTCGCTACCAGCCACAGCGGTGCAGTCGACGGAATCCGAGTCCAGAGAACCGGCCCCTGGCGTGCCACACAGGCCGGAGTCCGACCCTCCTGAGTCCCGTGCGGATGCTTCGGCCCGCTCGCTCAACGTCGCCCTGGAGGCCCCGGTCGGGACCGCGGAGCGGGTGGCCGCCAGAGTGCCAGACGGGCCTGTCACGGCGGCGCAGGTCCCTCCGCTAGAGCTTGCGGCTGTTCGCCAGTTATGGCCCGACCTCGTCAAGAAGGTGGGATCACCGCTCAGCGTGCGGCTGGCGCAAGCCGAGGCGATCGGCGTCGAGGATCCGGACGTGCTGGTCATTGCCGCCAAGCCGGGATACAATTCCCTGGCGGATTCTTGTGGTACTGAAGCGGCTCGGGAACGCATCGCGAAGAGTCTTCAATGGCTGCTCCGCCGGCCGGTTTCCGTGCGTTACCATCGCCTGGAGCCGGTGCAAGCAGCGCCGGGACTGGCCGTATCTCAACCCCAGGGGCCGGACATCCTGGCAAGCGACTCAATGGTCCAGAAAGTCGTGGAACTGTTCGAGGCGCGGCCCGTCCACCTCGAATACGAGGAGGATGTGGACCAGGCATGAACGGGCCATGCCCTCCCGCGGCAACCGCCGGTCGAGCGCCCCTGCGATTGACCGGATGCGCCGACCGTGAACGATCGGCGTCCCCTTGCCCCACTGCAACGGAAGAAGGCTTCAGGTGTTCAATCAACTGGGAAACATCGCCGAACTGATGAAGAACGCGGGCAAGCTGCGCGAGTCCGTCGCCAAGGCGACCGAGGCGCTCGGGCAGCTCCAGGTGGAAGGCTCGGCGGGCGGTGGTTCCGTCACGGCCAAGATCAACGGACGGCTGGAAGTCGTGTCGATCCGCATCGACCCCAAGCTGGTGGCTGATGGCGACACGGAGCTGCTGGAGGACCTGGTCACCGCGGCTGTCAATGCCGGCCTCACGAAGGCGCACGACACCGCGGCACAGTCGCTGGCATCGCTGGCAGGCGGCTTGCCCCTGGGCTTTCCGCTGGGGGGCGCCGATTCCGGGCGCCCGCCGGAGGAGCCTGACCATGCAGGGCGTGGCCGCGGCAGTGGACAGGCTCACCACGGCGCTCGGCCGGCTGCCCGGTATCGGGGCCAAGTCGGCCGAACGCCTCGCGCATCACCTCCTGAGGTGTCCGCCCGAGGAAGCACTCGAACTCGCCGAAGCAGTGAGCGCGGCCCGGCAGCAGATCCGCCATTGCGAGGTCTGCTTCCATCTCACGGAAGCCGAACAGCCCGTGTGTGCCATTTGCCGCGATCCGCGGCGTGACCAGGGGCTGATATGTGTGGTGGAGCAGTCGCGCGATCTGCTGGCCATGGAGAAGGCGGGCAGCTACCAGGGCGTTTACCATGTTTTGCTCGGCAAGCTGGCTCCCCTTCAGGGCATGGGCCCGGACCAGCTCACCGCGGACGCCCTGGAAGCGCGGGTACGCTCCGGCTCGGTGCGCGAGCTCATCATGGCCACCAACCCAACCCTCGAAGGCGACGGCACCGCGCTCTATATCGCCAAGCGGCTGGCCAGTTGCCCGGTGCCAATGACCCGGCTGGCTCGCGGGCTCGCCTCCGGCAGCACGCTGGAATTCGCCAGCCGCGACATGCTGGCCGACGCTCTCGCTGGTCGCCAGCCTTTCTGAAGCGGCCCGCGCCCCTCAACGCGCTCCCTGAGACCGGTTCGATCCGGCCGCCCGCCCCGATTGAGGCCTTTTTGGCCTTCGTCAGCACATTTCCCTTGATCCCGCGGATATTGTGGCATAATAATTGCTAAGGAAACGTTGCTGGCGACCGGGGGCTGGAGTCTTCCGGGCCCCGATTGCTTTTCCGCCAAACGACGGAACTGGGGAAGCTGATGCGTCTTGATACCTCCCAGCAAATGCGGACCGAGATGCGCCTGCGGATGGCGCCCCGCATGATCCAGTCCATGGAGATCCTGCAATTGCCGATCATGGCGTTGCAGGAGCGTATCGAGCAAGAACTCAGTGAGAACCCGGTCCTGGTGGACGTGCGCGATTCCACCCCTGCTTCCGAAACGGAAAGCGACGAGCCGGGAGCCACCGCGACCACCGAGCCAGAGACCGAGTCCGAGCCCGATGAATTCGACAGCTTGATCGGGCTGGATGAAAACTGGAGCGAGCTCTACGACGAGGGACCACGCCGGAGCCGCGCCTCGCTCAGTGAGGAGGGCGACCGCAAGCAAGATGCCATGCAGAACATGGCATCGCGTCCTCGATCGTTCCATGACGACCTGACCGAGCAACTCGGATTCTTCGACTGCGACCTGGCGATTCAGAAACTGGCCGAATACATCATCTACAACCTGGATGATAATGGATATTTGAAACTGAGCCTGCACGACGTGGTCCGCGACTTCGACGGCGGGGCCAGCGTGCAAGATGCGGAAGAAGCGCTCAGGCTGGTTCAGCGGCTGGATCCCCCCGGCGTTGGTGCGCGTGACCTGCGAGAGTGCCTGCTCTTGCAGCTCACTCCCGAGACTCCGAGCCATGACGTGCTCCGGACCCTGATCAGCCAGCATCTGGATGACCTTCAGCACAACCGGCTGCCGGCCATCGAGAAGAAAACGGGATATCCGATCGAGACCATCAAGGAGGCGCTCGAACACCTGCGCCGGCTCAACCCCAAACCGGGAGCGTCACACTCACCCGATAGCGGCACCCAGTATGTGGTTCCAGATCTGATCGTCGAGCCCACCGAGGACGGTTCCTATAGTGTGCGGCTGGTCGACGAGCACACCCCGCACCTGTCGATCTCGCGCTATTACCAGAAGCAGCTTCGCAACAAGCAGACCGACCCGGCCGCGCGCGAGTTCATCCAGAAGCGGATCCAGTCCGCCCGCTGGCTGATTGAATCGATCGAGCAGCGAAGGAATACGCTGCTGAAGGTGGCCAGGGCGATCATCGATCACCAGAGGGTCTTCCTGGACAAGGGCCCTGAATTCATCGAGCCGCTGAAGATGCAGCAGATTGCCGACCGGGTGGGCGTGCATGTCACGACCGTGAGCCGGGCGGTCGATGACAAATGGGTCCAGACTCCGCGGGGCATCTTTCCCCTGAAGCGCTTCTTCGGCGGCGGTACGATGACGGCTGACGGCGAGGAGATCGCCTGGGATACGATCAAGCAGAAACTGCTGGAAATCATCGCCAAGGAAGACAAGCAGAACCCGCTGTCCGACGAGGAGATCGTCGATGAGATGGGGCGGCAGGGGCTCAAGGTTGCCCGTCGCACCGTCACCAAGTACCGCCAGGCACTGAACATCCCATCGAGCCGTCAGCGCAAGCAATTCTAGCCGTCCTTGCGCACTTCGAAGGCTGACTTGTGCAATGCCTCAAGCGGGTACCGAGTTGCTGCGTGCTGCCATGACCGGAGCTCCCTGTGCCGAGAGCGGAGGACGGTGCTCGGGCGATTCCTTCTCGATCTCGATGACCGGCTTGGCCCCCACGAGACGGCTCATGGCGACCTCGTAACCCAGGAAGCGCAGGTTTTCCAGCACGATCGCCACCTCGGGACAGCCGATCTTGTGAGTCATGGTCAAGATCTTGCGTTCGTCGGTCGAGAGCGAGTCGGCCGGCTCGGGCGGTTCGGAGTCGAGCGCGTCATCGGCAAGATAGTCGAGCGACACGCCCAGGGCGTGCGCCAGGCGCAGCGCGTTATCCAGGCCGGGTCGCGATTTCCCCTGGAGAATCCGCGAGATCTCCGAGTCGCTGACCTGGGAGAGGCGAGCAAGCTTCTGCCCGTTCAGGCCCTTGCGACTCATCAGGTGCTTCAGCTTCAGCTTGAGTTCCATGATTTGATTATAGAATCCGTCCCGGATACGGGGAATCCGATTCTTTTCAACCTTGCAAGTTTCTTTCAGCCGTTTGAGGGTTGCGGATGCGTCGGGTTGCGTTTCTTCAAATCACGGCATTCACCCGGGCGACAGCGAGGTGCCGGGACGAGGTCATGCGGCGGGTTGGAACAGCCTCTTGCATCTCCCGACCATCGCTGGCGGATGGATCGCCACGAGAGGGATGGACCGGAGACGCCGTCTGCCTCCGGGCCTTTCCGGGAGGCGCGTTTATCATAACCGAGAACACAGAGGATGCAATTCAAAACGTGTCCGGCGCACGACTTTCTGAAGAAAAAAAGCGCCGATCACGGCTTGCTGGAATCGAGTGTTCTGGGTGTTCCCACATGAAGCTGCGGATTGAACCGCGTGGGTGATCGAGACGGGCTACCCGCGAACGGTCGGACGCAGACGAGGACGCGGTCAGGAGTTTCGCCGGACCGTGTAACTGGCCAGTATGCGAAGCACTGCCTTCGATTCCGACTCCTTCAGGCCTTCCAGCGCGTCGACCGCTTCCTTGACGTGCCAGCCGGCGCGTTGCCAGCAATACTCGAGCGTGCCCGTTCTTTCAAGCAAGGGAATCAATTGCTTGCGGCACTCCGCTCTTCCCTCATCCAGCATGCGGCGGACGCTCGCGCCGGTTGCGGGATCAACGCTCTCCAGCAGGTGAATCACAGGCAGAGTCAGCTTTTGCTTCTCGAGGTCCGTGCCAAGGCTCTTGCCGGTCAACCGCTCTTCACCCCAGATGTCCAGGATGTCGTCAGCGATCTGAAAGGCGATGCCCAGGTTGCGGCCATAGCGATCCAGAGACATGGTGGTCGCCTCGTCGGCACCCGCGTAATGGGCCCCCAGGCGGCAGGAGACCGCGGTCAGCTCGGCGGTCTTTCCCTCGATGATCGAGAAGTACGAGCGCTCGTCCAGGTCGAGGTTGCCGCGCTCGTGGATCTGTTGCATCTCGCCCTCGCAGACCGAATTTGTCGCGCGGCCGATCCAGCGGCAGGCCAGCGTGGAATCGAGCGACGCAGCAAGGTGGAACGCATGCGTGAACAGGTAGTCTCCCAGCAATACCGCCGTCTCGTTCCCCCATTCGGCATTGACCGTGGCGGCGTGGCGACGGATCACGGACTCGTCAAGGACATCGTCATGAACCAGGGTCGCCGTGTGGATCATCTCCACCACAGCGGCCAGTATCGGATGCGCCTCGGTGATCGAGCCGCAGGCCCGGGCCGAGAGCAGGAGCAGCGCGGGACGCAGACGTTTACCTTGATAGTCTCCGCAATGGTCAACGAGATGTTGCACGAATGCAAACCGGCTGCGCAGCTCGTGCTGGAAGATCCGCTCCGCTTCCGCGAGCTCGGAGCGGATCGGCTGGAACAGGTCCGTGAGGGTGCGCCTGGTGGTTTCGAATTCGAGCACAGGACGATTGGCCATGCGGCGCTCCAATCGGGTTTCGGGATCGCCTTGGTTATGCTTGAGCGCCTGGATCGGGATCAACGGTGCTGCTCGCTGTTGCCGGGCGCCCGGATCGGGTCGCCTTCAGTAACGGACTGGCGTAGAAAGTGCCCCCTCCGCCCGCCGCTCTTTTCCTCGAGCTGGATCCGGCTGATCACCATGGTCTGATCGACGGCCTTGCACATATCATAGATAGTAAGTGCCGCAACACTCACCGCCGTCAACGCTTCCATCTCCACGCCCGTACGGCCCTGGACTCTCACGGTGGCCTCGATCGCGATGGCGTCGACGGCGGCCGCACGAATCTCCAGCTCGATGCTGTCCAACCCCAACGGGTGGCAGAGGGGAATGAGATCTCCGGTGCGCTTGGCCGCCATGATACCTGCCAGCCGGGCCACTTCCAGGACGTCGCCCTTGGACAGGCGGCGGTCCCGGATCAGCTCGAGTGTCGCCGGACGCATCTGAACTTGCCCGCTGGCACGCGCCAGGCGCAAGGTGGACGGCTTCGCGGAGACATCGACCATGCGGCTGGCACCGGCCTCGTCAAAGTGTGTCAGTGCGTCCATGACCGTGCCCCAGTTTTCGTTCAATTCATTCTGAACGTATTCTACGAATTGTCCGCGCCGCGGCTAGTGGGCTTTCCTGGTTTCGCTCGAACATGGTCAGGGATCCCGGGCTTAACGGCAACGTTGCGCACGGCGCAGATCCGCAGGAGGGTGATTCTCAGCGTCCCGCGGGAGCCCGCCACCTGCGGGTGCGCGCGGAAAATGCCAGATCGACGACAGCCAGACGCCCTGGCGGGTTCGCAGGAAGACGGGGCGTCCCTGTCCGCTCTCGAACAGACGCCTGAGCGCGGGCTGCCAGTAGGCCTCGCGCCGGTAGACGATCACCCATTCGGACGTCATGGCCTGTTCCTGGTCCTGGAGGACCACGCCGCGCCGGGCAAGCCGGGCGGTGGTCGTGAGAATTCCCTGTCCGCTGTACAGGCTTGGAGCAAGAGCCGCGGTGCTGCCGGGTTGAATCTCGGCCGAGAGGCGATCGAGCAGCACGTGGTCGACGGCATCGCCCCAGTAGGTCAGTTCCAGTCCCAGCTTTTCGGCTCCGCGCAAACCGCCCGTGAGAGCATTGTAGTAGCTCAGGCCGAACGGGTGCAGGGTCAGGGTGCCATAGCATTGAGAGAGCAAGAGCAGCGCAAGCACAGGAGGCCCGATGCGATAGGAGATCCCGTTGTTCCAGATCCTTCCAAAGCCCAGGCCGATCAGCATGGCCCAGGCAGGAAAGACATGCAGGAACAGCCGTTCGCCGTCATAGACGGGAACGCGGGTGCTGAAGAGGCACAGGAACAGGAGGATCGACCCCGCCAGCAGCAACGGCATCGGATCACTCCGGCGCGATCGCCAGGCGGCGAGCAGACCGTAAGCGCCCAGCACCTGTAAGCCCACCGGGACCGTGACCGCGAAGTAGAACCAGGGATAATGCCAGGGTACGTCCTGGTCCGCGAAGGTCCGGCCGAAATACTCGACCAGGATCGTCGCGCGGTGGACCGACGTGCCGAGGTAGCCTTTCCAGTGCGACCAGGTGTCGTACCAGAGCCATGGCCACCCGGCGAAAAAAAAGACCAGCCCGGTCACACCCCAGCAAATCAGCCTCCGGCAGGCGGAACGCCAGGGGTGTCGCGAGAGCGTCCAGACCACCATAACCGGCAAGAGCAGCCAGGCGTGAATCTTGGTCAAGAGCGCCAGCGACCAGAGCAGGCCGGACCGCAATCCTCCCCACGGTGTGGCAGTGGGCTCCATCGCCCTGGCTCCCGCGAGCAGGGCCATGGTCCAGAACAGGCTGATGAACGTATCGAGCGCCGCCAGGTGGGCATGGGCGAAGACCCTGGGCATGAACAAAAGCGCGAGGCCGGCTGAGAACCCGGAAGCTCGTCCCCAGCGCCGGCTTGAATCCGCGGTCACCACGCCGACCAGCAGGGCAAAGGCGAGCGCGGGGGCCATTCGTCCCGCCAGCACGTAGAGGCCGGTGGGATCAGCGCCAAAGAACATGATCTGAAACGGCTGGCCCAGGGTTGAGGCCAGTCCCAGGAGCCATCGCCCCAGCGGCGGATGTTCGGCATTGTCCCGGAACACCCGCTCCACGACCCCGCGGTCGAAGAACCGCCAGCCCTCCGCCCAGAGCGCGGCCACATAGGTCCGGCCGGGCCGCACATCGAGGGGCTCGTCAATGGTCAAGCCGGGATCACGCAACGTCAGCAGGACGGCCAGTGCGGCGAGCGTCGCCGCCAGAGCGCCAGTCTGCCGATGGGACAGCGCCGCCAGCCGGCCGGCGAATCGACTCGTCCCGGTGATCGCCGTCATGCTCGTACTCCGGGCCTGTGTTCTCGCGGAGATCCCAGGGCGGTGGGATCAGCACAGGAACCCAGGATGAACGGAGAGCCAGCGCAGAATCAAGTCCGCAGCGTCGGGCACGCCGCAGCATGCCGTCAGAAAAACCAACGAGCCCGAGATCCTCCTGGCCGGGAACCAGGGGAAGGCTCGAGCTCGAAGATCCGTAAGGAGTTCCGGAGAGTGGGGCGTCGGGTCCTCGGGTAGATCGCCGCCTCATCATCGAGATCAGGGCTCTTCAGCCTTCTTCTGGGAGATCAGTCGGCGAACGCGTTCGGCCAGGAGCGCCCCGTCAAACGGCTTCTTGAACCCGTCGTTGAAGCCGAGTGAAAAGGTCTCCTCGCCGGGCTCGTCGCTGGTGAGCGCCAGGAGAATGGTGCCCAGATGGTCCGGGCTCTTGCGCAGGTTCTGTGCGATCTGGCCTGCCTCGATACGACCCAGGGCCATATCGATGATGATGCAGTCGGGATGGAAGCTCTCGGCACGGATGCCAGCTTCGAACCCCGACGCGGCGGTCTCGATCCGGAAGTCATCACTCTCGCGGAGATGCTCCCGGAGTACGGCCTGGAGCGGAGCGTCCGCTCCCACGACAAGGATTTTATTGTAAACCTCGGCCTCGAGATCGCCCAAGGGCATTCCATGCTCCTTGAGGAACCGCAGGAGGTGTTCCCGCGGAATGCGCCGATCTTGGGAACCGGGGATTCGATAACCACGCAAGCGACCCGAATCGAACCACTTGCTCACGGTCCGGGGCGCGACCTTACAGATTTTCGCGACCTGGCCAGTTGTGAATACTTTCTTCATCTCGAGGACTCCACTCGCCCAGTTTGGTGCGAGACCACGGAGGTTTCCTCCTCCCTCCGGTTAGGAACGATGTCGGCGCGGTGACAGCTCCGACCCGGCGGTTTGTTCCGGCTCATGCCGCCAAAGGCGTCGTTGAGCCACCGCAGAGACGGCAATCGTGCGAGACGCCCCGACCCTCCCCCGTCCTTTATTCCTACCCCGGAGCAAGCGTTGCTCTGCCGAAGCGAGCGAAGCACCAGTGACTTCTCTCCGCTCAGGACCGAACGTCGCCTGCGCCGGCGCGTTGAGTGACGGATGGGGAACTCGACTCCCTCCGAATCAAGGACGGAAGATCTTCCCGCCCCAGTCAGCACGGGAAGCGGTCGGGACCGTGCCGCGTGAGGGGTGGCTGTCACCCTTCACAGTAGCGGACCTGACCGTCACGACTAATATTCGAACCGCACGGCGTGCGACTTTAGGAGGGGTCAGGAGTAGTTCATCCGCCGGAGCCTCTCCTGGGGGATGCAAGGGTTGTAGAAGTCTAGCTGAGAAATAGACTTGCGTCAGTTTGAGAAAAAATAAGCCGGACCAATTTCTATAATAGGATTCGAGGCGGGAAGTGCGAAAGACTGAGCCGTTGTGGAACTTGCGATGTACGTCCGCATGGCAGCCTCAGGAAGGAGACATGGAGGACGCGCTCACTCGAAGCGTCGTCGAAGCCAGTCCAGCAGGCGCGGCCTTGCAGGAGGCTCGCCGGGCTCCTCGCCGCTGGCTCGCTGAAGGCTGTCATCTTTCTTGGGAGCGGACCGGGTCGTGTCGCGCGGGTCTGTGCCGCCGTCGGCGACCTTGACGGGAGTCGTGGTCGCGCCCGGGTTCTCCGGGCTCGCGCTCTGTGCAAGCTTGCCGGCGGTTGTCTCCGCGGTCGCCGATGGCGAAGCGTCTTTGAGGCTGCTGGATTTGCTGGCTGGGCTATCTGCGAGGTCTGAGTCGCGCATCCCGAAGAGTCTGCGTATCCGGGAGAACCCCCCCGAGGCGGTACGATGCGCGGCAGGATCGGGCTTGGACGGATCCTTGCCCAGGATGGCCGCCTGCAAGTAATCCATGCTCGCCTCGGGAACGGCATCAACCACCAGCAGGCCCGGAAGGTTCTTCTGGCGGTTCGCGGCTTCGAGAATCGCGACGGTCTCAGGGTAAGTGGCACCCAGGTTAGCCACGCGGCGAATGACTTCGGGCAGGTCCAGCGATAGCCGCAGCTTCACGTCGGAGTCGCCGAAGCGGCTGGGTACGATCTTGCAGATCTCCAGCTCGTCGTCCTTGTCGGCCGCGTTCAGAAGAATGGCGCCTGTGCCCAGGACGATGGGCGGCATGAGCTTCTGGGAACGGCCGAAGATCACGACCTCGGAGCGGCGGGTGCGCGAGATGTGTACCAGGGGAGGGCCGTCGGAATCCACCACGTAAAGCGTGAAGGGGTCGTCAGCGCGTGGTTTCTGGGCCGCCTTGGCGAACGCGAGAGCCATCGAGTCGGTCGTATCCTGTTCCTGCTCCTCGTCAGCCGGCGGGTCGTCCAGGACGTGAACCCTTCCCAGCGAGGGGTCGTGCGGGTCGGCGGTCCGCAGCGCGTTGAACGCGCCGTAGCGAAGCTCTGTGTCGGCTTCGCTCATCAGCTTGCGCAGGGCCATGTGAGCGGCGGACTGGTCCATGGCCGCCAGGGCCGCCAGTGCGTAAGCGCGGAACCTGGGCAGTCGAATGGCGGTCTCGGTGAGGGCTTCCGCGCCGGCCGGGTCGTCGAGATAGGCCAGCGCCTCGGCGGCGAAGAAGCGGATCTGGCCGTTGGGGTTGGCGAGGGCGGTCTGCAAGACCTCGCTGGCCGAGACACCCAGGCCCTCCAGGCGCAAGGCGGCCACTCCGCTGGTTTTCGGGTCAAGCAGCTCCTTGCTCCAGGTGGCCAGCCGCTGGGCGCGGAGGGCGGGCGAGTCCACCATGGGCAAGAGCTGAACCACGCGGAAGTAGCGCTCCTGGTTCTGGTGATAGCGCGGCGGAATGCGGAGCACCAGAAAGCCGTCGTTCTTGGCGGTGCAGACCCCCTTCTGCTCACCGGCCTCCGCCTGGTGGAAGCGCTGGTTGACGACGCCTTCCAGTATGGCCGCGGTCCGGATACTGCGCCGGTTCTCCTTGATGATGAGCATGAACGGCGATTCTTTCTTGACTCGCCCACCGCCGAGAACTCGGCCGGCCTTCAGATCGTTGGGGTCCTTCGCACTGCCGATCATGACCGGCCCCTGTGCGTAAGCCATGTCCGTGCCGGATCGCGGGGCTCCGCCGGCGACCAGGATTTCCCGCATGCGGGTGGCCATCAGATAGCCTCCCGCCAGGCTCTTGGTGCCGCAAGCCGGAGGAACCTCGACCTCGACGTCAAAGCGGTCCTTCGGATCAGCACCGGCGCGGATGGTCATCTTGACGATGACCATGGAAAACTGCGGGTTCGCCAGCAGCTTGCTGGCGTGTTCGACCCCCGCCTTGCTCATCTCGTCGACAAGCTGGCCGCGTTCCCACGAGGGCGGAGGGTCGGCACCGGTGTTCTCCAGACCGGTCACCAGCCCGATGCCCTGCACCTTGATTTCGCTTCCCTGGAGCACATAAGCCAGGTCTCCCACCGTCTCCTGAACCTTGGGCGGAGTTCCCTCGGTCTTCTTCTTGCGCGGCGGCGCGGCCGCAGCCGGAAACAGTGCAATTCCCAGGGTCAGAGTCAGGATCAGGGCAACGATCGCCCATGATCCCTCGGGGATGGGTCGCCTCATCGGCCAGCCTCCATGCACAGCGGTCGGGGAGAACCCCCGGACCCGTCTTGAGAACCAAGACGCGTCATTCGACCGGAGCCGCCTGAGCACTTCCCTGTGAAACAGGCGACCGCGGGTCTGTTCTCCCACGGCGGGCGGACCCTATCGGATTTCTGGATCATCGTCAAGAGTTTCTCGCAAGTTTTCTCGAATGAGGGTGTAAGACGCGGTTCGCGCCGCCCGAGGCCGGTGGTAGCATGTCAAGTCAAGTTTCCCAAATTGTCCGTCACCGGAAGTCCAAGGAGGGACCTGCTATGCCTTTCCGTAAGTCACCATCGATGGATCGCACCGGGGTCGAGCAGATGGCCAAAGGGTGGGGGAAAACTGTGGCGCGACGGGTCCACGAAGAAGTTGGGCCTGACCTGGACCTCGATGCCGACGACATGGAACAAATGGCCATGACCGCGGCCTGTGCCGTGGCCAAGGGAACCATCGAGGAACTCCTGAAGCAGAAAGCCTCCCTCTTGGGGGCCGAGCAGCCTTGTCCCAACTGCAAGCGGCTCTGTCCGGTGCAACGCAACGATCGAACCATTGAATTCTGGGGAGGCAAGGTCACCTACGCCGAACCGAAGTGCCACTGCCCGGCATGTCGCCGGGATTTTTTTCCCTCAGCGTCCGGCCTTGCGCCTCACGCCACATGACTACAGCCCTTCGGTGCTGCGCAAGATCGTCCGTTGCGGTGCCCGGGAGCCCTCCTTCCGGGAGGCGGCCGAGGCGATGGCGGAATTGGCCGAGGTGACCATCGGCAGTCGGCAGATCGGCCGCATCGCCCAGGAGGTCGGCCAACAATTGCAGGCCGAGAGAGATCAGCATGTGAGCGAACTTCAAGCCCATAAGCTCGAGCCGCGAGTCGAGACACGGCCGGCTCTGGCAGTGGTCGAGGTTGACGGCGGCCGGCTGCAGATTCGCGGCCAGGGGGAAGGGCCCGGTGCCCATGATGCGTCCTGGCGTGAGGACAAGATCGCGATTCTGGCCACCATGGCCAATGTCGTCTCGGACTGCGACCCGGAGCCGGAGTTGCCCGCCTGCTACCGCGACCGGGGATACGTCGAGAAGCTTGTCGGCGGGATCAGCGGGTCGAGCTCGATGGGCCTACAGGAGGCCCCGGCGGAGAACATCGACGAAGCATCTCTGCCGTCCCCCGGGGATCGGTCCGAGCCGAGGGAAAGGCCCGAACTGGTGGTGCGGACTTACGTGGCGAGCACCTGCTCCAGCGAGCAATTCGGGCCGATGGTGGCCGCGGAGGCGTGGCGACGCAATCTCATGAAAGCGGCTCATCGGGCGTTCCTGGGGGACGGCTCGGCCTGGATCTGGAAATTGCAGCAACGGCATTTTCCGACCTTTCTGGCCATCGTTGATTTTCTCCACGCCCTGGGTCACCTGTTCGCGGCCGCCAAGGCTGCGGCGATCGAGACCGAAGGCCGCTGGGAGTTGTTCCAGGCATGGGCGGAGGCCTGCTGGAAGGGACGCGTGGGCCAGGTGATTGAGGAACTCCGTACCCTGCGAGATGCCCAGGCGTCCTTATCCGGAGACGAGCTCGAACGGCTGGCCGACGATGACCCGCGCAAGATCATCGCCCAAGAACTCGGCTACCTGGAGCATAATCGAGAGCGGATGGACTACCCTGCTTATCGACGCGGGGGATTGCCGTGGACGAGCAGTCACGTGGAGTCGACCGTGAAGATCTTCAACCGGCGGGTCAAGGGGTCGGAGAAATTCTGGAGCGACGCCGGTGCCGAGACGATGCTTCAGCTTCGAGCGTCGTTCCTCTCGGAGGACGGACGCCTGGATCGGTACCTCAAAGAGAGGCCCAGCAGCCCCTTCCGCAACTATAAAGCCAGGGAAACTGGGAAAGCGGCGTAGGACCTCAGAAAAACGAACCGTGTCTTACACCCCTCGAATGAATCGACCTTTTCGGCGTGCTCGCTCCCAGCAACCTCATTCACACCTCTTGACATTGCATCCAGCGAATCAGAAGCTCATGCTCGCTGACTACCCCGGGTGGTTATGGCAACTCACCACAGGATTCAAGACGAGAGCGATGGGCATGCCACAGAGACGGTTCCAGTTCCACCTGGCTGACCTGGCGGTCATCGTTGCGGTCAGCGCACTGGTGCTGGTCATGATCTTGCCGCCAGGAGACAGCCACGTCGGCTTCGGGATTTTCATCACCATCGTTCTGATGCTCTTGATGCGGGGGATCTTCCGTGTCTGGCGGAAGGCGCCGGCGTGCGCTCACTGCGGGCGGCGCTTCCTCGATCGCGTCAACCCGAAAGACCCTCCGCCGGTCTGCGCAATGCGACCTTCCTCAGCTTCGCCTGCTTCACCAGCGACAAGTGCTGCGCTGGGTCTTCTGGTGCACGCTGGTGCTTATCGCGGCGATGGTGGTAATCATGACTCAGATTGACCCCTTCGACCGCACATCGTTGCTGGGGGCGTCGCTGGGAGGAGTGTTCGGCCTGTTGCTCCGCGTGCTTCCCATGCTCATGGGCCTGTTCTATCTGCTCCTGCTCACTCTGATGATCACAAGCTTCCGGCGGTCCGGTCCAGTGCCCTGCGAGCACTGCGGCGCCGAGATCGCGCCCGGTCCCCTGCTCTGCCCCAGATGTCGACCAGGGCCTGTGCCGTTGCGGAGAGCTGCCTCTGCCGAGCTGGCACGACAGGCGAGTACCCAGACTGCCGATCTGTCGAGACCGGTCAGCCCGGCGCAAAAGCCCGTCCCATCGAGGAAGAGCCACGTGGCTCTGGGCCTGCTGATCATTTTCGCCGTGCTGTCAATGTTCGGCTTCCTTGCCGCAGTGCTGCTGGTGAATGTCGCGTTTTCTCCCGTCCAGGGCGCGAGTTATCAGGTTGTCGTGCCGATCTCCATCCTGGGCACGATCGTGGCGGCGACCATCCTGTTCGTGGTCATTCACCGCGTGCAGTTACGGCGCATGGGGAGCGAGTCCTACATTCTGGGCTCCGCGCAAGGCCGCAGGTGCGAAGGGTGAAGTCCTTCGCACCGGCCAGGCGACAATCTGGCACTCCGGCCCGGAAAACCCCGCGCCCTGGCTCATGGAAGAGCTGCAAGCCGCACGCGAGAAGATGGAAGCGTTCCTGAAAAGAACTGTCGATCCTCCGCCAGGTCTGAGGATCCTTCTGTTCCAGGAGCGAGCCGGTTTCGACGCCTTCGTGCGTCCGCACAGTCACTTCAGCTCTCGCGTGATGAAGACCTTGAGCGGAATGTACCTTCCGCAGCCGCGGCGCGCGGCGGCCTTTTGCATTGAGGAGTTGCCATACCAGGCCGACGAGAAGAGACGAACCGCCTTCCATCTCTTCTGCCACGCTGGTCTCGACTCGCACACGGGCCGCGCCTTGCCAATCTGGGTCAAGAGTGTACTCCCCAGGTTCCTGGCAGCCGGCGATGAGGATCGGATGTGCCTGAACCGGAGGATGCTCGTCGCCCTGGCGCATGGCAATACGCTCGGCAAGCGCCTCTTCGAGACCACAATTCGAGAGCTGATTGTGCTGCTCAACCACTGGGATGAACACGCGGAGTTCAGCCAGCTCGAGCAGTACGAGGGCGAGGCTCACTCGGTTCTGGAATACCTGGGAGGAGCGCAGGCCCCGGGCGAAAGGCGAACCGCGCTGCACGCACTTTTGACCGACCGCTTGCTGCTCGCCGAACCAGGGAAAGCCATCGAGCGGCACTTTGGCATCGGTGTCGAAGAGCTTGCCCTGCGATGGAGGGGTTGGGTTCAGGAACAGGGCACGGGAACGTTCGCGCTTCCGCCTCCGGAAATCGTGTGCAAGCTGACCCATCGGCTCATGCCGCTGATCGAGGATCGCCAGGCAGATCCTGGCGACCGCATCCTGGCCGTGCGTCGCCTGGGCTCCGGTGGTCATGCACTGGGAGCCTCGGCTCTCATCGAGGTGCTCGGCCGAGACGATTCGATCCCCAGGGAGGAGCTCATCTGGGCACTCGAGGCGATCTCGGGAATGCCCCATGGTGAGGACATCGGCCGGTGGAGAAGCTGGTGGAGCAGTCTGCCAGAAGAGATCCGCGAAGCCAGACGCTTCATCTTCCGGGGCGGCTCCCTTAACATGGCTGAATAGCCAGTTCATGGCACGGCTCGCGGTCCCGTGAGCCTGCGCGGCTCCGGCGTCCTTTCCCGCTTCAACTCTTCCCGTGAATTCATGACCAAGAGAATGCCAACGATGTCTGACGCTGCCGAACAGGGCGAGACCCGCGCTCCTGGATTGCCGGGTGCTGGACTGGCGTTGCCGGGGCTCACCTGCCATCTCTGGAGATTTCGAGCCCAGTATCGGGATGGCCGCGACGAGATGAAGGTTCTGCGGGGCGCCACGAAGCTGAGCATGGAACTTTTCGGGGCCGGCGAGGGGGCAATCGTCACGATCGGGCCGGGCTGGGACCTTGCGAGGATTCTCCTTTCGCTGCCGGAACAGGCGTCCTGGGATCGGGCCCTGCTCACGGCATTCCTGCGCGGCGAGCCGGTGCGCGTGCCCGGCGAGCTGATGCTGGCGCGGATTCGAAGGCACGGCCGGATGTGGGGCTCTGGCCGTCAGGGCGTCCGGCAAGGACCTGCACTGGGACGCCCGGCAGGCATTCTCGACGATCGGCGGGCTGGCCAATGAGCTCATCGATCAGATCGATCTCGAGCGGATCCGCGAGGTGCGCGCCCGGGTCGATCGCAAGATCCTGGAACAGAGCCAGCCGAAACACCTGGCTTACGAGCTGCTGCACGGGATTCGATCGCTCACCGGGTACGACCATTCGGCTTCCCTGCTCATCTATGATGACGAATCCGGGACCCTGGAGGTCGTCGCCGAGCAGATTGCCTGGCAGAAAGCAAAGGGGCAGAACGTGGGCCGCAAGCGGCCGCTTACCCCCTCGCTGCGCAAGTTGCTGGACCGGCCGTTCGTCTGGGGTTTTGATCGTCGCGGGAAAAGCTGGATCAACTGGACGTCGAGTGATGCCACCGGTCTGGCGGAGCTGCTGGATTATGGTCCCCAGCCCGATCGCGGAACGGCGAGCCCCGCCGAAGGGGCCATTCTGTGCGGGTCGCTGGCGACGCGCGGAGGCCTGCTCGGGATGTTGAAGGTGGCTTCCATTCATCCCGGTGCCTTCTGCCGGTACGAGGCGGAGCTGGTCTCCCAGTTTCTTCCTCAGGCCGCGGTCGCATTGCAGAACGCCCACCGGGCCGAGTGGCTCAAGGAGCGGGTGCTTGCCGCCGAGCGCAAGCATGCCATGGCCGATCTGGCCCGGGGCGTCTCCCATGACGTGAACAACGCGCTGGGCGCGGTGCTCCCGCTGGTGCAGCAGCTTCGCTCCGAGATCCAGGAGAATCAGCTCGACCTCCAGGCCGCCGCCGCCGACCTCGGCCAGATCGAACAGTCCATCCAGGTCTGCCGGCGTATCTTCGGCGCCATGGTGCATTTTGCACGCGGCTCGGCACGCAACCCCAGCGAGGTCTCTATCCGCCATGCCGTGGACGGGGCGCTGGCGATCTTTCGCGAGGCCCTGATGCGCCGGGGAGTCCGGCTGGAGGTCGATATTGCCGAGGACCTTCCTCCTCTCCTCGCCGTGCAGGCGGACATCGAACAGCTCTTGCTCAACCTGATCAGCAACGCCTGCGACGCGACCGGACCGGACGGCCGCTTGACCATCCGGGCCGCCTCGTGTGACGCGGCACTGGAGATTCTGGTCGAGGATACCGGCTGCGGCATCTCCGGCGCCGACCTCGTCCGGATCCGCGAACCTTTCTTCTCGACCAAGGCGAATGGTCACGGTCTGGGCCTGGCGATCTGCCGCTCGATTCTCGCGCAGCACCGCGGCCGGTTCGAGATCGACAGCACTCCGGGCGCGGGGACCCGAGTCCGAGCACTCTTTCCCCTGACCCGGCCGGGAGTATCCGGATGAATCAAGAACCGCAATCCGCCCGCATTCTGATCGTGGATGACGACCCGGGAATCCTTCGTGCGGTCGGACGCATCCTGGGCCGGCGTCATCAGGTTGCGGTGGCGGCATCGGGAGAAGCGGCGCTTGTGGAAGCACGAACGTTCAAGCCCGACCTGGCAATCGTCGATATCCGGCTCCCCGCGATGAACGGCTTCGAGGTCACGCGGGCCTTGAAGGCGGCTCAGCCGGCTGTCGAGGCCATCCTCATGACCGGGAACGCCGAGGAGCCCGATGAAACGCTCATCCAGGCCATCGACGAGGGGGCCTTTTATTTCATCCAGAAGCCATTCGACCGGCGTGTGCTGCTGGCGCTGGTGAACCGCTGCCTCGAGCTGCGCGAACTGCGTGAACAGCGCGAGGAGTTCCTGCGACGGGTTGAGGACGAGCTCGAGGACGCACGGCAGTTCCAGCTCAGTCTCCTTCCACCTCCGCGGCTGGAGACTCCCGGGCCTCTCGATCGCGGCCCGGTATATCGCTTGCAGCGAGCTTGCCGGAGACATCTACGATTACGTCCCTGTGGGCGAGGACGCGCTCGCCCTGCTGATTGCCGACGTGGTGGGGCACGGCGCATCGGCGGCGATGATGACCGGCGTGGTGAAGGCCGCGTTCCGGGCGTCCCATGTCGATGGTTTTGAACCGATCGCGGTGGTTGATCGTGTGAAGGAAGCCATACGCGACTTCGACCCCAGCCGGTTCGTGACCCTCTGCTGTGCGCGACTTGATGCCCCTCGGGGTGAGCTGCGCTACGTGAATGCGGGCCATCCACCGCCGATCCTGCGTTCTGGCGCTTCCCGTGCGCAACTGCTCGATTCGACAGGACCAATCCTGACCTCGGCCCTCTTCGAGATCCCTTGCGAGCAAGCGACCGCCAGCCTGGGCCCGGGAGACTCCCTGCTGCTGTATACCGACGGCGTGATCGAGGCGCATGGGCCTGGCTGCATGTTCGGTCAAGAGCGGCTGCTCGCGGCTTTGGAAACGGGCGGTCGCGGATCTCAACTGCTCGACGCCATCCTCGCCGAGCTCGCCGCGTTCTCGAACACCGCCAGCAATCAGGATGACGTCACGCTCCTCGTGCTCGACGCGGCCAATTGAGCCCTGCCGGTGGGGTCCGAAGCACGGTGCAGGGTTCGCTCGGCACCATCAGACAAGAGAAGTTAGAATCGAAACGGAGCTGGGAATCACCCGACGAGGAGTTCGACCATGGCCACGGCTGAATCGTTGATGACGACAGACGAGCTGCTGGCGCTTCCCGAAGACGGCACCGATCGCTGGCTGATCGCCGGGGAACTGAGGGAACGACCGATGACGATACGAAACCGTCATCACAGTCGTATCATGGGACGAGTGGTGAATATCCTCGTCGTCTGGCTGGATGAGCAACCGGAGCCCAGGGGTCAGGTGCTGGCGGGAGAAGCCGGGGTGATCCTGGCGCACGATCCGGATACCACGGTTGGCATCGACGTCACGTACATCAATGCGGAGGTCATGGCCAGGCAGACCGCTGACACGACGCTTGTCGACGGCGTTCCCACCCTGGTCGTGGACATCCTCTCGCCGAGCGATATCGTCGGGGACATCAACGAGAAGATAGACGCTTACCTTGCCGCCAGGGTCCCTGTCATCTGGATCATCGATCCCTACCGGCAGACCATCATCGAGCACCGTTCCGAGGGGGAATCGAAGCTCTTCAACCTCCGCGATACCATCACGGCTGAGCCGCATCTGCCGGGTTTTCGCGCGACGGTCTCGGACTTCTTCCGGTGAGTGATCATGGGTGGGGGCGGGGGTAAGGCATCGGTACGGGGAAGCTGGGGCCCGTCGGGCCGAGGTTCAACGAGCCGGAACGGCTGGCGCCCAGCGGCGTGAAGGCGCCTGGGGGCGCTGTCGAGCCCCCCTTCCCGGCCAGCGAATTCGAGGACCGCAAGTTTAAACCCGGCGCCGGAGCACCGACCACAACACCTTCGAGCGCCGCTGCCGCCATGAGCTCGCGTTTGATGACTGCGCCGACCCGCAATCCCTCGGTGGCTCCGCGCTCGTGCTCAAGGTCCACATTGCGGACGATGAGGACATAGCCTGGATACCTCGTCTTCATCAGTTCAAGCCATTGCTCGACGGCGGGCGTGTACTGGCCCTTGCGGACATCGTACTCCTGGGACTGGAACGTCTCCAGCGGCCTGTCTCGACGGTACCAGACGACCACCTTGAAATCGAGGTGTTTCGATGCCGGCGTCACGCTCTGTCCTGGAGGATCGGCCTGCGAAGGAATCCAGGCGACGGCCAGCGCGGTGATGAGACCCGCGAACAATGGAGCTGTCATGGTTGTTCTCCTTCGGGTCACTCTCCTGACTCCATTATACGCCGGCAGCGAGACGGCAATGCGTGCTCGACCATTGACTTCGCCGTGCTTCCCATTTCTGATGAGTGCGTGGAGCGGCAAGGCATGGCCCACCGGGTCGCCTGCCATTCCCCTGGTAGGGCCGGCCCGAGGCGGCCGGAGAAAGGCAATCGCCATGTCTTCGGTTTACAACCGCCGTGAGTTCGCGAGGACAACGACGACGGCCGCGGCTGCTGCCGCCACGACCGCTGGTGCCATGGCGTCCGCGGCAGCGTCTCGCCCGGCTGCCTCCAGCGACCAGGTGCGGCTCGGGTTCATCGGCGTGGGCAACCGCGGCTGCCAGCTCCTGAAGGCGTTCCTGGCGCAACCCGATGCGAAGGTCGTGGCGCTCTGCGATGTGTACGCACCGTACCTCCATGCCGAATACGACAAGGTTGATCCACGTTTCGCTGGCCTGGGCGCGCGTATTCCCCGCATGCCCGAGGTCCCCGGCAGCGCGGTCCGAGTGAAGGACTTCCGCGTGCTGCTCGACCGTCCTGACATCGACGCGCTCGTCATCGCCACGCCCGACCACTGGCACGCCATCCAGACCATCGCCGCCTGCAAGGCCGGCAAGGATGTGTATGTCGAGAAGCCGCTGTCGATCACCATCGCCGAGGGTCGCGCCATGGTCGAGGCGGCGCGGAAGCATCGAGCGCATCGTGCAGGTGGGCACGCACCGCCGCTCCTCGCGTATGTATGCTCACCTCGTCGAATTGATCAAAACGGGAGCGCTCGGCAAGATCACCGTGGCGCGGGCCTCGTACTGTAGCAACATGGCCACACAGGGCATCGGCCGCGCCCCGGTGTCGGAGCCGCCGGCCGACCTGGACTGGGACTTCTGGCTCGGCCCGCGCCCGGCCCGGCCGTTTCAGGCGACGATCATGCCCTACAAGTTCCGCTGGTGGCAGCTCTATTCCTCGCAGGTGGGCAACTGGGGCGTTCACTACTTTGACGTGATGCGCTGGCTGACCGGCGAGCTGGCTCCCGAGTCCGTCTCGGCGCACGGCGGCCGGTTCGCGGTCGAGGACGACCGCACCATCCCGGACACCACGCTGGCGATCTTCGAGCACGCTTCCGGCATGCTCACCGAGATCGCCATCTTCGAGGCCAACGGCCAGCCCGTCCTGACCCGGGGCGCCGAGGTGGAGATCCGCGGCACGCTGGGGACGCTCTATACCTCGGAGCGGGGCTATGAGATCATCCCCGAGCGTGGCGGCCAGTTCCAGGATCCACGGCCGAGACGCAAGCCCGAATCGGCGCGGTCACCGGACGGCGACCTCGACCAGCAGGCCGCGCGCGATTTCCTGGACAACGTCAAGAGCCGCAAGCGGCCCTGTGCCGACATCGAGGAAGGGCATCGCTCCACAACCTTTGCCCACCTTGCAAATATCGCACTGGCCACGAAGAAGCGGCTCCAGTGGGACTCCCAGGCCGAGCGGTTCGTGAATTGCGATGAGGCGAACGCGCTGCTGCACTACGAATACCGCAAGCCCTGGTCGCTGGGCTGATCGGCCCTGATTCTGGTCAACGAGCCCGCCGGGTCTCGCCCTGCTGCTTCGAGGGTGAAGCGGGCCACTTTGAGGGAGTCTAGCAAATGGCCTCCAGTTTGGAGAGCCATCCATCTACATGCGGGCATTTGGATCTGATGATTGGTAGGCCGATGTGCTGGGCGATGTCTGCTCCCGCCGACGCCCTTCTGCCCTCGTATTCCGGGATGATAGCGATGATGCGCTTCGATGGGGATGTGTCACTATGATTGTTAATATGTTCGATACTTGGAAATGAACTGACCACCTATCAAGGAGCTTGACCTTCTGATCGCACTTCTCGAATGAAATCATGAATGACTCTGGCTGCGCGAAGAGCATCGTCTCGAATTCGTGGAGCTGTTGGTAGGGAATGAATCGGAAGTGGTTGATATCCCTTTCGAAGGCCTCCTCAAGCGAGAGGACGAACCGAGTTGGGTCGGCCGGGTTGTGGGTATACTGGCTTTTCCCAGGGAAGTCGTCGGGCAAGGCGTAGAGATCAATCAAGGATGTGAAGAAGACGTCTGCCTGGTGTCGTTGATGGATGGTGTTCAGTATGAATTTGCGAAGTCTCCCGTAGCTGGAACGTTTCCCAGTACCGTAAATGTGATGGTGAGATTTCTGACCAACCGCGAGAGTGTGAACTATACCGCTGCCATCGGGAAACAGGTGCGGTTGCAGGACCTGGACGCAGAACGCTTGCTCCGTCTGTCCCTCGCAGAAAACGTTGAGTTGTTTCAAGGCAGGGGGCCCGCGCCGATCACATTTCTTTGCCACAACTCCCCGATCGAATAGTCTTCAAGCCAGTCCCTCAACGGCTCCGGCTCAAGCCTTTGAAAGGCAGAACTCCCTTCATGTAATCCAACCGCGATGATTTCCGACGGCTCGAAGAAGTTGAGAAGCGTCTGTGATTGAGTTGCTATGATTACCTGTGAGCGTGAGGCAGCGGCCCTGATTAAACCCGCTACGAGTTCAAGCGCTTGCGGATGAAGACCCAGTTCTGGTTCATCGAGGATGATGACATCCGGCAGCTCTTCCTCGGGTTGAAGAAGGAGCGTCAGGATGGCCATTGCCCGAAGCGTCCCATCCGAAATCTGGTGCGGACCGAGCAAATAGTCCGAACCGTATTTCCGCCAGTTCAGGATGATCTCGTTTCGGTTGAGGCTGCTCGGCTCAAGAACGAAATCATCGAACTCACGCAGCAGCTTTCGAAGGGTCGAGACAATGCGTCGGTAGACCATGCCCGCTGTTTGACGATATCGAAAGAGCATCGACGCCAGATTTCCCCCGTCCGGCATCAACCAGCGGTTATCGTTGACGTAAGAGAAGAGTCGGATGCGGGCTGAAAGCGATGTGTCATGGAAATGGTAGACACGGCAGCTATTCAGAATGTGGCGAAAGTTTCGGACCGTCTCGTCCCCCTGAGCCGCGCGCCCAATCAAGGCACTTTCCATATGCCCCGTCCCCAGTGACATCGGCGGCCGGTGCGGGTCCGCCAAGACCAGGCGTCGAGAGTCCAGGGTCTCGTCCGCGAACATGAGGGTGTCGTTGGCAGCATGGATCAGGCGGAATTGGTAGGTGTCGATCGCATCCCCAGTGTCAAATTCAAGAATGGCCTCGAGTTGGGGCGTTACCTTTGGACCAAGGTAAAGGAGCGATTGACCGCGACCTGTGGAACCGATGTACGCCTGCAGACGCTCGCTTACCATTTCATTGAGCATCTTGAAGAGCGAGATGAGGTTGCTCTTGCCGGTTCCATTCGCGCCGATCATTACGTTCAACGGGCCGAGCTCAAGCCGCGCGTCCTTGATGGAGCGATAGCCCTTGATCTCGAGTGTCTTGAGCTTAGCCATCGAGCAGTCCCAGATTAATAGACATCCGCCGGATTCTGACCGGCACTGCGAAGCCTTCCACGAGTCAGTTCGCGCTCTCTTGAGTCCAGGGCGCTCTTCACGGACCGCGTCCAGCTCGTCCGGTTTAAGTGCAATACTGTTGACATAGCGATAAGTTGAGTGCAGGCATAGGTTTGTCCTTCATTCCAACGCTTCGCGTCGGAACAGGTCTGTTGCAAACCTCTTGCCCCTTTTTGTGAACGCTATTTCAACGGTATCAGGTTTAGAGCGGTTTTCACTTGGATCGCAGACTGAAGACCGGGGGGCAGGCATTCCTGCCTGCCGGAGCAAGCCCGCCCTGGCAGACAGGAATGTCTGCCGCCCTTTCCAAAACTCAGAAGCTGCCTGCAACCGTCAGAAAACTGCCCTAAGTGAAGGTCTCTGCCCGATTCGAGTGTATCAGCCTCGGGCGTCCCTGAGAACCGGCGCGTCAGGGAAGTGCCGCAGCAGCCAGCGCGTCAGACCCCAGTCCACGAACCGAGGCGCCAGGGTGCTGGCCAGGACGAAGAGCCTGCCTTGCCATCCCAGCGTGATCTCGCGCCGCCGGCGCTCGATGGCGCGCAGCGTGGCGCGGGCCACGGCATCGGGCGACATTGTGCGGCGATGAGTCACCGAGACACGGGCCGTGTTCACCACCGCGTTCTTGTCAAAGGGCGTGGCTGTGAACCCAGGGTTGACCTGAAGCACGTGGATGCCGAACCGCCGCCATTCGACGCGGATCGCCTCCGTGAACCCGCTCACGGCGAACTTGCTGGCACAGTATTCGGAGCGGCCCGGCAGGGCGCGGCGGGCGTTCACCGAGCCCATGGTAACCATCACCGGGTCGCGGCCGGCGGCAAGTAGTGGCAATGCCTCGCGACAGACCTCGGCCATGGCGAAGACATTGATCTCGAAGACGCGCCGCAGCACGGAAGGGTCGTGCGTCTCGAACTGTCCGGTGGCACCCACGCCGGCGTTATTGATCACCAGGTCCAGGGCACCGAACCGCTCGCGGATCCGGGTAAAGAGCCCGTGACGAGCCTCGTCGCTGGTCAACTCAGCCGCGATGCACGTCATCCGTGCCGGGTCGGATCCTTCACGCGCCAGCCCTTCCACGACCGCGCCGAGACGCTGCGCGGACCTTCCGGTCAAGATCACCGTTGCCCCGGCGCGGACGAGATGCTCGGCCAGGGCTTGCCCCAACCCGGACGATGCC
This sequence comes from uncultured Planctomycetaceae bacterium, assembly GCA_963833985.1. Lineage (GTDB taxonomy): Bacteria > Planctomycetota > Planctomycetia > Isosphaerales > Isosphaeraceae > Aquisphaera. The sequence continues at coordinate 329,092 of CAWIAD010000002.1, read as the reverse complement.
CCCGTGACGAGCGCGCGCGTCTCGCTCCAGTTTCGTGCCCGGGAATTCATTGGCGGTTACTTGACCGTGGACGACTGGATGCCGCCCTCGACCTGCGTGATCGCGGGCACGGAATCCGGGTCGGACGCCTTCCAGCCGAACCGCGATGCGATACCGTTGGACGGCGTGCTCACCACCACCCGGGAGTTCTTACCGTCGCTCACCGTGGTCGAGCGCAGCACGTTCGACGACGATCCCTCGACGGGAACCTCGCAGACCGGGCCGGTGGTCGTCACTCCGCTGGGCATGATCGTGGTGCCCGGCGGACATCCCTGGGCCATGCCCGGCGGGTTTCCATAGTAATAGAAGTGCTGATGGCACCCCCAGCCGCAGCAGCACAACCCGCCGGCCAGGGCGACGCGCAGGGCTCTCCGCCCGTTCTGCAAGATCCAACGGGTGTTTTGCATGGCGAACCTCCGTGTTGCAACCAGGGAAGATTCATACCTGCGCGGTTCGAGATCACGACCCTCGCATGCATGGGCCCAGGCCCGGCTCCAACACTCCGAGACCACAGGGAATGGGGACGGCGGAATAGCTAGCCCCGTACCGAGTACTGCTCCATCGTCATGAGAGGCTGTCTCGAAGAAGTGACCACGCTCCAACTCTCTCTGTCGGTTGCCTGGCGGTCGAACTTTACAGAAAAACCCTGCGCTGGCCAATGGCAGTTTCTTGCAGAGTTGCAGTTCAGTCCGTCACGGAAGATTCAATGGTTTTGTTCCAGTGGAACATGAGCCCCATCCGCATCGCGGGCGGACTTGACCTGGGCAGACCGATGTGTGATCTCGCAAGGGTTGCCTGATGTACCGGGTCTCTGGCATGAGATTACGTGCCGCCTGCGACCGCACGCGCAAGACCGAGAAAGGCATTGGCCCGTGCTTCAGGAGTGGCTCGGCTCCTGGCCCATTCCAGGGCAGCCGGAATGTCTCCCCTCTGCGCCTGCCCTTCTGCAATCCCTTGCATTGCATAATCCCTTGATTTTTCGTCGTCGATTCTGCCCAGTAATTCAACGGCCTGCTTCAGATCTCCAGCCCTGGCCAAGATGGGTGCAATGATCGACAGCGCGCTGTTTCTCCACTTGGGCGAGTCGATCGTCATGGCCGTTTCAACCGCTTCGTTGGTGAATCCCGCTCTCGCCTGCACGAACGCGACGGTCTGAAGACATACAGGTAAGTTCAAGTTGAAGTTCTGAGGGCGGTCGCGCTGGACATCCCGGATGTGAATCTCGTTGGCGGCTTGAATGGCCTTGCCGAAGAGGAGGCGGGCCTGCTCGTGCCTGCCGGCCTTCGCCTGGGCCTCGGCGATCGTGATCAGAGCGTTGGCTCTTGAGTACTCGTAGACGATCAGGTCGGTGGTCCGGATTGCTCCTTCGATGTCGCCGCCATCAACCTGGTCACGAACGACTCTGCTGAGACGGTCCGATCGAAGGGACTCACCTTCCGTGGGCAAAACGCTCGCAAGGTCGACGGCCTTCTTGAAGCTCATGGCCGCTTCCTCGCGGTTTCCGGCTTTGGCCTGGGCCTTGGCAAGGGACGAGAGAACGAATATCTGTTCATGGAGGACATTCGGGCGTATGCGATTTGCCGGGTCAAGTTCCGCAACGGCTTTGTCGAAGGCCTCGGCGATCTTGAGAGCTCCCTCGATGTCTCCGGCTGCCGCAAGCGCTTCAGCGACCCCTTGCAGGCATTTCGCCTGAAGCGCCTGATTCTGCATTTTCCCGGCAGTCTGGAGCAGCGTGGGCAAGAATTGGTTCATGGCGGCTCTGCCCGACTGCTTCAGGCCGTCCATGACGTTGGCCAGGGCACGCGCTTTGTAGTCTCCGAGCTCGGGTAGGTCGTTCACGATGTGGAGTGCAGTGTCCACATCGCCCCCGCGAGCGAATGTTCTGACGATCCACATTCGACTGGTGTTCCGCTGGTGTTCGTCGCGTATGCTGTTGGCGATATCCAGAGCATGGCGCATTGTCGCAAGTGCCAGCGCCCCATCCCCGGACCCGATCTGAGCCACAGCAATGTCTTCCAGAACGTAGATAGCCGTGGATTTTTCTGCAATGGCGTCTGAGGCCTGGATGGCCTGGTGGAAGGCGATTCGCGCCCCAGGTTGATCGTCAGACTTGGAACGAGCCTTGGCGACGGCGACGAATAGCCCGGAGCGGGACCGCGCGTCTTTCAGAGAACTGGCATGCTGAACGGCTTCCCGCAGAAGCTCGGCCAGGGAAGCTTGCGACGGCTGCCCTGTCGCCCTGGCTCTCATCACATCTCCTGTCTGGACCGGCTGAGCATTCGCGATGCCCGATGACGAGGGGACAAGAAGAGCCGCGACGAACACAGCGGTGAGCTTCATGTATGAAAGTACGTGCATCGGTTGCTCCTCAGTTCCTGGAGGGAATCGCTGCCAGTCTCAAGGGAAAAGTGGGTGGCGGCATCTGTCCGATCGCGGTTTTTCCCACTGCCCTGCTCAGCCGGACGGTCACAAACACTCTGCCGAACCAGCTTGACGCGCCCTTCCGACTTTTGTCAAACTTATGACCTGGTCGTCGCCTGGAAAACGGACACTCTGCCCACCATGCTCGACTGCGACAGGGTGCAAACCGGACACGTCCAGAACGAACGTAGGGCCCGCTTACCTCCTGGCCGTGAATCTACCGATGCTGGCTCTCTGGGTCTTCACCGTCTGGGGTGCCTGGATCGGGGCCCTCGGCCTGGCCGAGGCACTGAACGCCTCGCGAATCTGGAACCCGAACCCGATCCTCCCGGTCGGCCTGGCGGTGCTGATGTTCGCGGCGGGTCTCGGCCTGGTGATCGCGGCGACCGTCCGCCTCATTCGCGGCCCACGCCGCGACCGGGCTCTGGCGGGCCTGCTGGTGGGGACGGCTCCGTTCTGGTTCCTGGCCGGGCACATCCTGATCGCGGTGCGACCGTCGTTTGACCGCCATGTGCCCCCCAGGTGGCCGTCCAGGGTCCTGGAACCACTGGCACGACCCCTTGCGGACCTGGGAGCACACTGGTTCTATCCGCAGCGGACGCCGGGGAGGTGGGTGACGATGGTCGGGGCGCGAGCCGACGACGCCCGCGCCCAGGTGGCCGCGATGGACCGGCACGTTGCAGCCTTGCTGGCCCGGCTTGACCAGTCCGCGACCTGGCCGATCGTCTGGTATCGGGGGCCGCTTTTTGGTCTCCAGCACTGTTCCATCTACGACATGGCGATCGGGTCCGCAGTCGGCCAGTTCCCGCCCGGAGCCGACGGCCTGACGGAGCTGGACCGCCACGAGGTCGCTCACTGCGTGCTGACCGCGACGGAAACGGCCGAAAGCGACCCGCCGAGAGTCCTCATCGAAGGCTGGGCTGAGGCCAACCAGGGGATCCCTGCCGAACAACTCGCCCGCGCCGCCTGGAACGACCGCGAGAAGGGCCGGAGCTTGACCCTGCGACAACTGGTCGCGCCGGATCGATACTGGTATTCAGGGCCGGCGGCCTATAACCAGGGTGCCACGCTGGTCAACTACCTCCTCCGCGAGTACGGCCCCGAGCGATTCTTGAAGCTGTACACGACTTGCCAGCAGGCCACGTTCGAGGCCGACTGCCGCGCAGCACTGGGGATCGGGCTCGACGACCTGGACGCCGCCGTCTGGGCAGATATTGAGCAGACCGCCCGGCGTGCCGGCCCACCCTCCCGGCGCTGGCTGAAGGGCCTCAAACTCGGCCCCAGCATCGATCCCGCGGCCTGGGAGGCCTTCCTGGCGGATTACTTCGCCGCCGCCGCCCGCCTCGTCGCCCCCTACGATCAGGTCCGGATGAGGACCTTGTTCCAGATCCGAGTTGGCAGCGAGGCCGACCGCGAGCATCCGGCCACCACCGAGTACAAGGAGCAACTCACACTGCTTCGTTCAGAACCGTTCTCCGTCGTCCGGTATCGGCGCGGGGGCTCGGGCGAGTGGAGGACCGAGACGGCGACCCTGAACCATCCCGACCATTCACTCTGGGCCTTCCGCGATCTCGGCCCCAGGCCCGGGGCCTGGAGGTTGCAAGCCTACCAGCGCGCTCCGGGCAAGGTTGAGTCGGACGACTCGAGCCACAACGCGTTCATCGCCACCCACGGCGGGGCCGCCCTGCTGCAATTCCCCCTGACCCTCAAGGACGATGGGATCTCCCTCGACCTCGAAGTGTCCCGGCTGAGCACCTCGACCGACGATGGGCACCCGCGGCTCACGCTCGGGTTGCGGTCACCGCCGGGGGCCCGCGAGGTCGATCGCCAGGCCCTCACGTTCGTCTTCGCGGTCGACGACTCGTTCGTGGTCCGCTCGGAACACTACGAACAGCCCAGGGAGAAGCTCGTCTCGGATTGCCGCTACGAGTACGACCATCCCGACGGCCGCCCCGTCCTGCGCTCGTCCGTCCGGACGAACAATCGTAAACGCCGTACCATTCGACTGGATGTGGAGGAGTGCGTGTTCGGGCCGATCCCCGCGGCCGATTTCGCCCTCGAACGCTTCCTGGCCAGCCTGGGGCCGGGCCCGCTGCTTGGGCAGCTTGAGCTCGAGCCATCGACCCCGGCGCTCCTCGACTGCTACTGGCTGGCGTTCGTCGTCGGCGGGATCAGCCTGGCAGGTGGATTCGGCCTGGCCGTGGTAACCCGCTACCGTGACCTGCGGGCGCAGCGTCCTGGTGTGTCAACATGAACCTATTTGCATTTTAATGTGGCTCCGGCGGATCGGGTTCGATGGGCAGCCAGGGAAAGAGGGCGACATAGCGGTACTTGCGTGCCATCGCGGCGTGGTACTCCACCTGGCGGTGCCAGAGATCCAAATTGCGCCGCGTCTCGTCGAGAGCAGGCCTCAACAGCTCGTTCGTCCCAGTATTCCCCGTGGCCTGCGGTTGCTCCGCAGCCACGTAGGGAACGAAAGCCAGTGTTTGCAACTCGTCGCGGCCAAGCTGCTCCAGCCAGCGCGAGGTCTGTTCCAGCCCGGCGTGATGAACGACGCGATCAAGGGCGACAAAATGCTGCCAGACGGCGCGAATGGCGACAAACCCGCTCATCCAGAGCGCTGCGACGGCCACAGCGGCCATCCAGAGCCGTGTTGTCATCCGGGGCGGTCGCATGACTCCCTCATTTCCGCGCCGGTCACGCCAGAATTGTTCCCCGTGCGCTCGCGGTCTCACCATCGCTTGAGCGCGCCATCTGGACCTGAGTGGGGAATCAGGCGAAGGCGGCACGCCGGCGACTGTGCCCCGTGGCCACTCTCTTTTTGAGATGAGTGTCCAGCGCCGGCGGTGCTTTCGGTCTTGCTATTTTGATTTCAATTTCAGGACCGTGATGGAGTACGGCGGAAACTCATGAGGAGCGTCCGCGTACACGTTCACCGCGTTTTCGACGTGCGGAACGAGCTTCTGGGGCTGCTCCAGGGAGTTCGTGTCGTTCAGGCTGTCAGCCGCCAGCGACACCGACTCGCCTTCCAATTGCGTCCCGGGCGCGCCCTTGATTTGCAGCTGGACTCGCTGCATAGCTCCGGCGACGTTCACGACCTTGAGATAAATGGTCCCGCTCTTGCTGTCGCGAGTGGCGCTGAAGAAGATCTCCCGGATTTGCCGTGGAGGGGGAGGGCTGCCCCGCGCGAAGCTCTCGGCTGCCATTCGTGCGTCGGGATCTCTTGCGCATCGGTCGCGAGTATTTCATCTCCGTGCATTGTGCTGAACATCTTCTGGGCGTGGTATGCAGGCGAGCCGTAACTCTGAAGCGCGTCGTAGCCGATCAGGTCCGTACTCCATTGCATGGAACGGTTCGGTCCGCTGAGCTGGCTCACGTTGACGAGAAGCGGTGCATAGCAGGACATCACAACGATGTCCGAATTGCGTTCCATGCCTGTCATCCACGCAGCGTCGCCGAGCGCCGCGGCCATGTTGGGCGTTGGCGAGCCGACACGGGTCGCCCATTCTCCGACCATGATCTTCGTCTTGTCCGAGCGCGAATACCTGTCATAGTCGAGCGCGTGCGCCTGCATTTCTTCTCGGGAACGATAATAATGTTCGTCGACCAGGTCCGGCACGCGGCTGTGCACGCGCTGGGATTCGGGATGTTCGTAGCCGACGGTGGAGATGATTTGCAGGTCGGGATACTTCGCCTTGATGGCGTCGTAGAACTGTGCGAAGCGGCCATCGTAGCTGCCACTGCGGTCGAACCAGTCTTCGTTTCCGACCTCGACATAGGTCAGCTTGAATGGCCTGGGGTGGCCATCCTTCACGCGCTGGCTTCCCCATTTCGTGTTCGCGTCACCGGTGACATACTCGATCTCGTCCAGTGCCTCCTGCACGTAAGGTTGAAGATCCGGACCCGGATTCACATGCTGCCCGCGCAGCGAGTAACCCGCATATACGGCCAGCACCGGCTGCATGTTCAGGTCCTCGCACCATTCCAGGAACTCGAGCAGGCCAAAACCGTCGGTGGACCAGTATCCCCAGGGGCTGCGGTGTCCGGGACGCCGCGACACGTCGCCAAGGGTTTCCTTCCACTGGAAGCGTTCGGCAATGGTGTTGCCTTCAAGATAGTTTCCGCCCGGGAAGCGCAGGAACGCGGGCTTCATGTCCGCCATCAACTGCATGATGTCCGGGCGCGTGCCGTTGGGGCGGTTGTTGTAAGTCGGCGGAAAGAGCGATACGTTCTGGAACCAGACCGAGCCTTGCTCACCGGATCGCTTCGTGGAGATCGCAAAACGATTCCCTTTCGAGGCTTCAACGTTTGCCGTGATCAGCGTCACTTCATACTTTTCCCACTGACCGGAGATCTTGGGAACGACGCCGCTCGCGAGGAGTTTCCCACCTTCCTTGGTTTCCAGGGAGACCGTCAGCGGGCCAGAAAAACGCTCTCCGCGGGCATAAAACGAGGCGCGATACGTCGTGTTCGGGCGGACAGGAATTCCCCAGAAGCCCTCGTTGGCGATCCCGACAGGCGAGCCCTCCGTGGCCTTGCTGGTGTCCAGTTTCAGGCTCACGTTCAACGCGGTGTTGAGCGGTTCCTTCGTGTCCAGCGAGAGCTTCGCGTCGCCTACGGCATTCCAGTAAACCGGATTCTGCCCATTCGACTTGAACGTGCGATTACGAATCAATTCTCCGTAGATCCCCCCTTCGTATGAGAAATTGATTTCCTCGGTCATCAGCCCGTAGAGCATGGGGTTGACCTTGCCAGTGACCTTGCCCGCATCGACCTGGAGAACGGGTGTTGTACGCGACGGGCTTGTCGCGCCGGTGCCTGGCGCGGTCTGCGGAATGAGCTCGATGGCGTTGATCTCCGGGTTTTCGACCTTGGGCTCGAAGGTGATCCGGAATTCCCCGTTGGTCACCTCGACGGGTACGGTTTCGACGTAGGCGCGGTTGGGGCCGCCGGCCTTGACCCAGATATCAAAGTCCTTGAATTCGTGCCCCTGCACCTTGTAGGAGAAGACACGCTGGCCGGGGCCGGTGATACCCTCAAAGGTCTCCGCGAAGTAGAGCTTCGCGAGATAGTTGCCGTTGGGAACCTTGCAGGAGAACGAGTCCATGGAATAGTGCTCGTTCAGGAACAGGCCCGGATCCTTGGTTCCGGCGATGGCCGTGCCCGGATCGCGCTCGACCGTGGCGCCACCCTCGAAGCCTTGCTCGGCCAGCCAGACGTTGCCGCTGGAGTCCTTGAAGGGGGTGGACTGGCCGGCCTTGATGCGGAGGATCTTCGCGGCAGAGGCGGTCTCGGCCGGCGCCGGCGCGGTCTGCGGGATGAGCTCGATGGCGTTGATCTCTGGGTTTTGAACCTTGGGCTCGAAGGTGATCCGGAATTCCCCGTTGGTGACTTCCACGGGTACGGTTTCGACGTAGGCGCGGTTGGGGCCGCCGGCCTTGACCCAGATATCAAAGTCCTTGAATTCGTGCCCCTGCACCTTGTAGGAGAAGACACGCTGGCCGGGGCCGGTGATGCCCTCAAAGGTCTCCGCGAAGTAAAGTTTCGCAAGATACTTGCCATTGGGAACCTTGCAGGAGAACGAGTCCATGGAATAGTGCTCGTTCAGGTACAGGCCCGGATCCTTGGTTCCGGCGATGGCCGTGCCCGGGTCGCGCTCGACCGTGTCGCCACCCTCGAAGCCTTGCTCGGCCAGCCAGACGTTGCCGCTGGAGTCCTTGAAGGGGGTGGACTGGCCGGCCTTGATGCGGAGGATCTTCGCGGCAGAGGCGGTCTCGGCCGGCGCGTGGGTCGTCTGGACGGTCGCCGGCGCGGGCGTCGCCGCACGCGGTTCGGCCGGCTGCTGCGCGATCGCGGTGGGAAGAGCCTGGTCCTGGAACAGGAGCGGTGCGAATTCATGCAGGCAGCGCCGCCAGGTCAGCCACTCGTGGGCAGTCTCAGGCGATTCATAGAAGACGCTCTTGATGCCGGCATCACGCAGCGCTTCCACGTTGTTCTTGCCGGCAGTGCCGTTCTCGCGGCTGCCGTAGCTGACGAAGACGACCTTGACCTGCTGCTTGAAGGAGCCCATGTCGGAGATGTTTGACGGCGAGATGCTTCCGCCGCTGAAGATGCCGATATGCGAGAACTTGTCGAGGTGGGCCAGGGTGATCACTCGGGTCTGCATGCCGCCCATGGAGAGACCGGCCATGGCCCGATGAGGCTGATCGGCAAGAGTGCGGAAGTTCTCATCAATGAAGGGGATCAGGTCATCGATGAGGACCCGCTCGAACGCGGTGAAGTTGAATGCGCGGCGAGCCGGTGCGCCGCCCGCAGCGCCGGCAGGTGCTGCCGCACCGGGTTGAGTGGCAGCAGCCGGTGGGCGAGCTGGACTTGCGGCGCCGGGGACATAACTGTTGGCCATCACGATGATGAAGGGCCTTGCCTTACCCGCGGCGATCAGGTTGTCCATGATCAGACCGGTGTGGCCCTGGCTGCCCCAGCCGGTTTCATCCTCGCCGCCGCCGTGCTGAAGATACAACACGGGGTAACGCCTGGAGAGATCCTTCTCATAACCGGGAGGCGTGTAGACGAAGCAGCGCAGGGTGGCATTGGCGTTCCTGGAAGGGTAAAGCGTCTCTCGTAGCTGACCGTGAGGCACTTCCTTCAGGGCATAGAAATCCTGGTCCCTGGCGGGGACTTCCAGGCCGCTGCCCCACCGGCTGGCGCCGTAGAAGTAGAGGCTGCCGGGGTCCGGAACCGAGGCGCCGTCGATGCTGAGCTGGTAGTAGTGGAAGCCTTCGTCCTGCGGCCGCGAAACACCGGCCCAGGCACCATCCCCGCCTTTGGTGAGCGGGTATTTGACGCCGCCCAGATCGAGCAACACGCTCTGAGCCTGCGGCGCGACGACGCGGGCGCGGACGCGTCTCTCGGAGTTGACCTGCGGATACTGCTTGCCGCGCTGGTTCAGTGACGACGGTTTGAAGTCCTCGGCCGCGGGCTGAGTGGTCTGAGACAGGGCCGGAAAGGCGGCCAGGAGAACGAGACCAAAAATCGTAGCTTTCATCAAGAGACTCCCTGGACCTGGAACATTGGTGATGCAAATCGATACATGCTGCGCCGACAAGCTGGTCCATGCAGGTATGCCGGGTTGACAGAACACCGCCGTATGCGGTACTGGTGCTCTGGCCGGGGACGACGCCACGATCCGTCGCGACGTCATGCCTCATTGCAGGGCGAGACGTCGCTCGGTGCCTGGATTCCGTTCGCCATGGTGCGCCATCTCGACCTGGATGGCGAACCAGGCGAACGTGGCCACGCCGGCGGCGGTCGCCCAGAGATCCATGTCCTTCTTCAGCAAGGTGTCGTAGATGCCGTGGAGAACCATCGGCACGGCGATGATCTGGAGGATCGCCAGGGCATAGCTGGTCCAGTCCAGGTCACCCTGAACGGTTTCTTGCCTGCGCCACATGGTGATGCCCACGGAGGCCGTCCAGATGGCGTGCAAGGCCACGCAGGAGACAAACCGCACCAGGTACATATCCACCGGCGAGATGCCGTTGTAATAGCGGGAGGAATACATGATGCCCTCGGCGACGCCGAAACCCGCACCCGAGGCCAGGCCCCAGAGCGCGGCGCCGCGCCAGCCCATGCGGGCATCGCGGCGATAGTAGCCCAGAAGGGGCAAGGCCTTGCAGAGCTCCTCGCAGAGTCCGACTCCGCACGTGAAGCCAACCAGGCTCAGGAACAGGTTCGAATCGGGATCATTGGCCGAGGCGTACGACCAGCCAATGAACTTCACCAGGTAGAACAGGACCATGACCACGCCGCGGCCGCGCAGCCAGACGCCCTGGGTCGCCGAAGCAGCGTACTGGAACCCAAGCAAAAGGATGATGCCGCAGGTCCCCGTGAACAGCCCGACCAGCAGCAGGTGATACGGCGTGCGCTTCTCTGCGGGAAAGAGGAACAGGGCGAAGGCCCAGAAGCCGGCCGCGGCCATCGCTCCGTACATCCAGTGAACCCAGGTGGCGCGGGGGAGGTGCGCCGAAGCGTCGATCTTCCCTTCCGGCAGGACCGCGAGCAGGTCGTCAAGGTCCACTCCGCCCTGAGTTTCGAGGGCCTTGATGCGCGCCAGCGTCTCTTCGCCGGCCCGCTCCATGGTCGCCTCGAGTCGCTCCTCGATCGGCGTTTGCCTGGACGGCCAAAGGGAGATGAACAGGGGAATCAGGGCCAATCCTATGGCCAGGTAAAGGTATTCCCGGAGCGAGTGGCGGACTTGACTCCCAGCAGGCACTGCCGTGAGCTCGTGAACCGGGGACGGCCTGAACTCGGTCTGAAACGTAGGCTGTGGTTGCGATCCGGCGTCAGGCGATGGCACCGGGTCGGGGACGAACGGCTCTTCGAGGGCGTACATCGGCTCGCTCTCGTCGGATCGATCCGCGGGTGGTGTGGGCACTTTCAAGACCTGTGTACACGACGGACAGCGCACTGACCGTCCCGCCAGGTCATCCCGTGCCGACAGTTTTTTTCCGCACTCGCACTGAAACGTAATCGCCATGGATCGGCACTCGCTTTCCTGCCTGCTCAGATCGCAGTATAGGACGTGTGGTTCTCGCCTCATGGGCTGCCGCTACGACAGGATCCGAATTGAAGGCCGCATCATTCTGGCGAATGGTCACGTGCATGAAAAGTCTTTTTGCCTCTCTGTCTCGCTCGTTCACAAAGCAACGGCCGGAACGATGATGAAAAGCCCCGTAGCGCGCTTCCGGCAGTGCTGACCCTGGCACTGTCTGGCCTGGGCCCGCAGCGCCGGAAGCGGCTGCGACGGACGGCTCGAGAACGCCCGATGGCCCACTTGCTCAGCGGCAAGCGGGACTCACTGGAAGAGCTTTGGCGCGAAGTCGTACAGATAGTGCCGCCAGTTCACCCAGGTGTGGCCGCCACCACTGGTGTGCGACTCGTGCTTGATGCTGTGCTTGTCGAGCACACTCTCCAGCGCCTTCGTCGCATCCACCAGGAAGTCCTTGTCGCCGATGCTGATCGACAGCAGCTTGACTGCGTGGTTGACCGTGTCGGGGCTATTCAGGAACTCGGCGTTCTGCTTCTCCCATTCCTCGGCGTTGCCGCCGAAGATCCCCGCGCTGAAGATCGCCACATATGCGAACTGATCCGGATGGGTCGCCAGCACGCGCAGGGTCTGGCCTCCGCCCATGGAGAGGCCGGCGAGAGCACGATTGTCCTTGCCGGAGAGCACGCGATAGTTCTTCTCCACGAACGGGACGATCTCCTTGAGCAGCTCGTTGGTGAACCGGTTCTGGAACGCCTCCATGGCCGCACGTGCTTCCGGCGTTGGCGTGGTGCCCGCGGGAGGCCGCTGGGGCATGTTCGCGGGACGCGGCAGGCTGCCGTTGGGCATGACGACCAGCATTGGCTTGCACTTGTTCGCGGCCAGCAGGTTGTCCATGATGAACCCGGCCCGGCCGATCGTGCTCCAGCCCGAGTCCTCATCACCGGCGCCGTGAAGCAGGTAGAAGACCGGGTATTTCTCCGAGCTGCCTTCATAGCCGGGCGGCGTGTAGATGTGTAGCCGGCGCTGGGCGTCGAGCGTGCCCGAGTGGTACCAGGCGGTGCGGATCTCGCCGTGGGGCACGTCGCGGGCTTCCTCGAACTCCGCCTCCGGGCCTGGGACCAGGAACATGCTGTCCAGGCTGCCGATTCCCTGCTTGATCATCGGGTTCTTGGGATCGACCGTGCGAACGCCGTCGACGTTGAACGTGTAGCTGTAGAAGTCGGGCGTGAGCGGACCGACGGTGATCGACCAGACGCCCTGCTCGTCCTTGGTGAGCTTGCCGCCCGGGCCGAAGTCTCCACCCACGGAAACCTCGTCCGCTTTCGGAGCGTAAATGCGGAATGTGACCTTGTGGTCGTCCGCGACCTCGGTCGACTTGAGCGTGTCGTTGGGCGTGCGCGGCCGCCTCGGGGGCTGGGCCTCCGCGCGGGGAAGCGCCGTGGTGGAAAGTGCGAACAGGCAGAGCAAGATTGCAATGCGAAAGGGTTGCGTCGTCGTCATTACTTCAGGCTCCTGGAGAAGGACAGCGATCGGATCATCCCAGATCCTAGCGTCGTCGAGGACCCTTCGCCACAGTCCTGAAAGTTGTCGCGGAGATTGGTGGCAGGCCCCGCGGGAGGCACGGCCCACCACCTTGGTCTGGCGTTCAGCGTTCCAGGCCCAGCTCGGGCATCATGAGGATGACGCCCTCGCGGTTCAGCAGCTCCAGGCGTCCGAGTGCGACGCGCACGAGCTGGGCGCGCGCGGGGTCGAAAGCGCGGAGGAACGGCTGCGCCAGCTCGAGCAGGTTCGGCTTGTGAACCACGTCCAGCCCCTTGCGGCCATCGTTGTCATTCCCATCTTCGAGAAGCTGTTCCAGGAACGACTTTGGCTTGGGGATGACGCGGACATCGTAGTCGGTCAGCTTCGCCTGAGAGGCGACATGCCCGATGGCATCGTGCAAGGTGCCGATCCGATCGACCAGTCCGAGCTCGAGGGCCTGCCGGCCGGTGAAGACGCGCCCGCCGGCCAGCTCGTCGATCGGCTTCTTGAGCCGGCTGCCCCGGCTGGCGGTGACGTGTCCCTTGAACACCCCGTAGATCTCGTCCATCCAGGTTCGCATCTTGAGCCGTTCGCCGGCGGTGAAAACCTCGCTGGAAGCCAGCATCCCAGCATTCTGCCCGCGGCGGTACGATTTGAACGTGACTCCCAGCTTGTCGTACAGACCGCTGGTGGCAAGCTTGCCGCCGACCACGCCGATCGAGGCGGTGATCGTGGCGTCGTCGGCGAAGATGGTGTCGGCGGCACACGCCACGTAATACCCCCCGCTCCCCGCCACGTTGCCCATCGAAACGGTGAACGGCTTCTTGTCCTTCACGCGGCGGGTGGCATCAAGAATGATCTCGCTCGCCAGCGCCGAGCCGCCCGGCGAATCGACGCGCAGCACGACGGCCTTGACCGTATCGTCATCGGCGGCCTCGTTCAGGGCCTTCCGGATCGATGCGCTGGATGCGACAGCGTCCTGGAACATCGAAGCCGCTTCACCGCCCAGCGTGATCGGCCCCTCGACGTAAACAATGCCGATCGCCGGCTTCTTCGAGGCGGCCTGCCGTGAAGCGCCCAGGAGCTCACCCCAGAACTTGAGCAGCCCGAAGGGCGACGAGGCGTCGAGCTTGGGCTCGGCCTTGCCGCCATACTTGCGATCGAACACGACGTCTTTACCGAACCGCCCCTTCAGGCGCGCTTCCAGGTCCTGCCGTTGCTCGACCGTATCGACCATGCCCAGCTCCCTGGCCTTCTCGGCGGAATGCGGGCCGCTGTCGATCCAGGCTTTGACCAGCTCGGGGCTGACCTTGCGGCTGGCCGCGATGCGCTTTACCTGGGTGTCGTAGAGGCTGTCGAGCAGCCAGTTTTGCATGGCCTCAGCCTCCTTGCTGGGTCCTTCGCGCAGGAAGATCTCGGCGGCGCTCTTGTAGTCGCCGCAGGTCATGAAATCCGGCTTGACTCCGATCTTCTCGAGCAGGCGGCGCAGGTAGGGGGCTTCGCCGTAGACGCCCGTGATCCAGAGGTCGGCCGTGGGAACGACGCTCAGGTGCGAGGCTGCCGAGAGCAGGACGTACTGGCCCATGGTGCCGATCGTATCGGCGTGGGCGATGACATCCTTGCCCGCCGCGCGCAGCCGCGCGATGGCCGCCCTCAGCTCCTCGACCTGGGCCGCGCCGATGGCCGGCTGGTCAAGCAGGATCACGACCGCCTTCACGGCGCTGTCCTTGGCGGCCTTGTCCATGCGAGTCACCAGCGTTTGAAGCGGAATTCCCGTGTCGCCGCCGAAGTTGAAGATCTCTTCCCTGGGTGTCTCCTGAACGGGTCCGGCCAGCCGGAAGACGGCGATCCGAGGTTTGGGTGTCTCGGGAGCTTTCTTCTCATCTCTGGCCGACGTGCTGCTGGCGTGCTGAGCCGGCCCGGATGCGGCCTCCTTGGGCTTTTCTTGTGCGGCGACTCCTGATCCGAGAAGTGAGCCGGCAAGTAGCGTCAGGACGGCGTTCATCAACTGCATGCGCACCATGGTCTGATCCTCGGGGGTCTTCGCGCGGAAAAACGGCAAGATCAGCGATCGCGCGGAATCGCCGAGCCGGGAGCTATTCGATGGAGTGCTCGCATTCTTTTGGGACCGTCAGCGCAATGATCTGGGCCTTACCAGGAAGCGCCTGCCGTTCTTTCTACCCGAAAGTGTGCGTGCCGGGGAGATGGCTATCATGAGGCGGGAACGATCCGTTCACGGTCTGGATTGAACAATTCCGGCTGCCGCATTATCCAAGCAGGTCCGCAGAAGTCTCTGGACAGGATCACAGGTCGCTTGCCCGGGGCTGAGAGCTCCAGCAGCTTCTTGCCCGCCTGCCTGGCCGCTCTTCTCGTGGGGTACGATTCCAATCGTGCCATTCTAGGTTCATCAGATAGAAGAAGTGACAAGAATGGAATCTTGCCCCACAAGGAGATCGAAGCAGTGACACGATCGGGTATCGTGGCCCACAAGGAGCGGCCGGATGCTCTTCTCGCAGGGTACGATTCCAATCGTGCAATTCCAGGTTCATCAGATAGAAGAAGTGACAAGAATGCAATCTTGTCCCACGAGCAGGCTGCCCAGCCATTCGGTATCGCATCAGTCTGTCGAATCCTGACCGAAGACTTCTGCGGACCTGCTTTGAGGTCGGAGCATCGCGACGGCACGAGCCGCACGGAGCCGGATTCTGGTATCGACAACCGCAATGAATGCACTGGCGGGACCGTTGAAGAGATTGGCATTCGAACCGCCGTTCCGTGTCTTCGTCCGTACGTTGTTGAAGGGCTTCGCGGTGCCGGCCTCGATGCGCGCCCTGTGGGATATCTCCGAGCGTCCGGCGTATCTCGTCGGGGTGCATCAAGATGCCCGGCGGGCGGTGCGAGCGGGAGTCGGCGCGATATCCGTGATCGAGTTCGGTGTCGCGGGGGGCGACGGGCCGCTGGTTCTCGAGCGCGAGGCCACGGCCGTCGAGAAGAGGATGGGCGTCGCCATCCGGGTCTACGGCTTCGACAAAGGGCCGGCCGGCCTCCCGGCGTTCCTCGGCGAGCATCGCGACCACCCTGCCACCCAGCGCGATCCTCCGAGGTCGCCGGTGATCGCCACGGGATCTACAGTCTTGGGCGTCGGTTGATTCATGGGATGGGCAAGTATATGCAGTATCCTAAAAATCGCGTGTTGCTGCTTCACAGAGGATATCACTTATCAGAGCCAGCGCCATGAGCAGAACGAGCGGGGCGACTATTAGCCACCACGGCATCGGTGCGATTATCAGGGAACCGGCAGGTGCCACGGCGACCAGGGGCAGGAGCCGCGAGCCGTACCAGCGCGCCGGGCGGATGCCGCTGGCAAAGGCTCCGAGGTAAACAACCGGCATGAAAAGCCAGACTTGAAACGCCGGCCAGGCCATCGACCATTCAAACGGACCGGCATGCATTCCCGGCAGTGCGGCCCAGGCCGCATAGATCAGGATCGGCAAGAGTGTGCAGGCGAGCAGCAGACCGATCCCCGTGAGCAGCTTGCTCAAGAAGAGCGAGCGGCGGGTGAGAGGAAGGTGCAGCAGGTAGAGCGCTGTCCCCTGGCTTGGCTCCCAGGCCGACTGGCGAAACCCCAGGCGCAATCGCCAGCGCGGCTCCGATGAAGAACAACATGGTCGAGAAGTTACCCTGGACAAAGGGAACTTCGGGCGTCTCGACATTCATCCCCGGGATCCACCCGCCAAGTCGATCGAGCAGGAAGTTTGATGTCCCCGTGAGTCTGCACAGGTAAAGCGCGTACAGCCCCAGCGCGAG
Organism: uncultured Planctomycetaceae bacterium; assembly: GCA_963833985.1. Classification (GTDB taxonomy): domain Bacteria; phylum Planctomycetota; class Planctomycetia; order Isosphaerales; family Isosphaeraceae; genus Aquisphaera. The sequence goes on along the minus strand of CAWIAD010000002.1, from coordinate 312,756 downwards.
TGCGGAGAACAGCCAGGTTTCACGCAGCTCTTTCCGGACGATGGCCAGGACCATTCGGATTGCTCCCGCAACAGTGCACCGCAAAGAACAACGAGCGAGCTTGGTTTAATGGCATTACGTTTACTGATGTCTTGCCTTGCCTTCAGCTCAGGCGAAGACCTCGATCCCCTGGAGACTCGGATCCGGGAAGCGTGCTCCGCAATCCGCGCAGGTTTCACGGTCGCGAGGAACCCGGGCATGGCAAAGCGGACAACCCAGCCGGACCGGCCAGCGGCGATGGAGTCGAAAGCCCGCATAAGCCGGCAGGCCGAAGAGGAGCACGAAGACTGCCCAGGAGAGTTGCTCCCGGCGGGAAAGCCCGAATGCACGGCCTGCGCCGCCAGGCCAGGCCGGCCAGGATCAGCGACAACACCAGGGCGGCCAGCAAGGAAGGCAAGAAAACATTCAAAAGCGAGGTGGCAGTCGCCTAACTGTTCTGAGGCGGTCCGGACTCGGTTCCGAAGAGGAGCGCAAGGCCAGACAGCATCACAGGCGACGGTACTGACAGGCCGGTCTCCAGTGCCAGTATTGGCTGACCTGGGCCCGATGATCCGAACTGCAAGTGCAGCTCGAATTCATTCTGGATGGTGCGGTCGCTACTGATCCGGTAGACCATCCGCCTGGGCAGGCTGTTCTCTTCTCCGGTCGGCCGTACCATGTCGATGACCGCGATCGCCTGGCCGTTCTCCAGCTCGTACCATTCCACCTGGCTCTGCCGGTCGACCCCGGATGGAATCGTGAAAACCTTGGCAGCATGGTCGTTCCGATCAAGTTCCTGGATCTGGTGTGTCGTCCGCACGAGAACGGTTCTTTCCTTCGTCGGACTACCGCCGTACCAGGAGCTGATCCCGGGAACGCCCACCGCGACAATCGGCTCCTGATCCTCCAGCACGGTCGTGACAGACCGCGCGGCGAGATCCACCTTGCGCAGTACATTTCCAGCCGGCGCGTAAGCCCAGCGTGGCGGGATGTCGTGGAGTCCGGGATTCATCGACCAGCGATTTGAGTAGATGGACAGCGGTACCGAGCTTGCCGGTAGCCCGTGTACCGGGATCCAGTCGGCGGGTGGCACGGGCTCCGCGTGAAAGCCCGACATCCCAAGAAAGCCGATGCGCCGTTTGCTTGGGCGGTCATAGGCGACGAAGTAACCCGCGCCATCCGGCTTGCCGTCGTAGACGAAGAACCAGTTGATGTCTGGCGCTTTCTCATTCAAGAAGGGCTTCATCCTCGAATTCCAGTCGGGCCGCGTGGTGAAGTAGCCTGCCTTCCGGGGCTCTCCGGAGAGGTACACCGCCGGAATCTGATCGTCATGATCGGGAGCGACTTGCGGACGGCCTTCCAGGTCGCGAAAGGTCCACTCGCCAGGATGGTCGGTCGGGTAGCTCTGGACCAGAAGTGTACCGTCCGATCTGACCACGAGCCTCTCGACAGGGCTGGAGTCACCGACTCGCCACGCCTCTTGAACCCAGGTGGCGAGCAGGATCAGCACGAACATCCAGGCGGTGCCGAATCCCAGCGCCAGGGTCGCCCCCCAGGCGAGCCGGCGCACCAGAGAAACGCGGAAAGCACTCATGATCATGCGGCTCCTCGATCGCTGGAGACCTGGGGATCCGGAGTCGTTTCCTCACTGAACGCGGGCAACGACCGCCGGGGGCCACGCGTGTACGCGACGAAGGCGTCTTCCAGGTTCAGCCCAGCGACATCCCAGGAGAGGGGCGAGAGTGATTCGATCACCTGGCGCTGGTCCGGCCCGAAACCGACGATCACCAGCTCGAGACGGTGGCCCACCTGCCACGCCTGGACCAGCCCCGCACAGCCGGGGAACGGCGGCGGCGGGCCGGGGAACTCGAGTACCACCTTGCGGACGCCTTGCTTGAAGTGTTCGGTCGGACAGTCCACCCGCAGCACGCCGTCGACGAGGATGCCGATCCGATCGGCCACGCGCTCGACGTCGGCCAGGATGTGCGAGCTGAAGAGGATCGTCCGACCCTGACGCTGAACCAGGTGGACCATGGACATCAGGAAATCACGGCGAGTCACCGTATCCAGGCCGAGCGTGGGGTCGTCCAGGATGAGCAGGTCAGGATCGGGGGCGATGGCCAGCGACAGGGCGACATTGGCGCGCTGCCCGTTCGACAGGCGGCGCAGCTTCGCCTGTGGTGGGATTTCAAAATGATCGAGGATCTGGTCCAGCAACTGCTGATTCCAGCGGGCCGGATGGAAGGCGCGGGCAAACCGTGCCGCCTCGGCCACGGTCATCCAGCCGTAGAGCGGATGCCCCTCCGCCAGGTAAGCAATGCGTCCCCGAAGCTCGGAAGGCAGGCTGGCGACCTCGTGCCCGAGCAGCTCGACCTTGCCGCAACTGGGCTGGACCATCCCGAGCAGCATCTTGATGGTCGTCGACTTGCCCGCCCCGTTCCGCCCCAGGAAGCCATACACCGTCCCGGCGGGGACTTGCAGGTTCAGGCTGTTGACCACGCATCGCGTACCGTAATACTTCGTGAGATGATCAGTAGAGATGGCATGCGTCATCTTGTCGCCTCGCACTCATTTCGAGCTTGCCCTGGCCGGGTTCCACTGAAACTGCCGTGACCGGCTCGCCACGAGCCGCAACACCTCTTCCTCCGAGAACGCCAGGTGCACGGCCTCGGTGAGGAACCTGTCGAGTACGTCCAGCAACCGCCTGCGCCGGGCGTCCCTGGTCAGCTCGTCCTTCGGCTCGGCCACGAACACGCCGCGCCCGGGGCGGTTGTTGAGCAACCCCTCGCGTTCGAGCTCGGTATAGGCTCGGGCCACCGTGTTGGGGTTGATCACGAGATCACGTGAGAGCTGGCGCACCGACGGAAGCTGCTCGTCCGGCTTCAGGTCGCCGCGTGCCACCGCCTCGCGCACCTGCTGCACCAGTTGCTGGTAGATCGGCAGGCGACTCGCGCTGTTGATTTCATACTGCATGAGAGCACCTTGATTAACTGTACTAGGCATCCTAATACAGTTAGCAGACGAGATCAAGGGGTTCCCGCGCGAATCGGAAGTTCTTTCGGTCCAGTCACGAGCCGCCTGGAGACGGTGTGCGCTTCACTCAAAAAGCCGAAGCCGTCGCTCCTGGCAGGGGACGCAGGGGCAAGCAAACGCCTCGGGGCTCTGGACGTCGGTGAATCCCGGTGCCGCGCTGGACCGCCCAGCTCTCCGTACCAGGCTCGACGACCCGGGAAGGCCCTCGTTGCGGACCGAGCAACGTCACGAACCACGAAGCCGGTTCTCGAGGTCAGGCAGGCCAGGGAACCAGCGAGAACACAGGCAGAGGGGATCTGACCCTGGCTCAGGTGGGAACGGGAGTCAGTTCAATGGCAAGGACATGAAAGAAAGTGGGGACAAGCGCATCGAGATAATGAGATATGTGCGTGAGGTGGGATCTCTCTGACAGGGTCCCATCATGAGAGAGAGAACGGGCACTGGAAGAGAGACCGATTCAGTCGCTCACAAGGGTCACCGAGAGCGGATCGAAGTCGGGGGCCTTCTGCGGCGCCTCGGTCGGTGCAAGCAGGGTGCCTGGCGCTGCGGCTCCACGAGCAACACGGGGCTTCACGACACGCTTCGCGGTCTTGCCGCTGGGAGTGCCTTGACCGAGCGGCTTCCAGGAGAGTTCAAAGAGAGCTTGTCCAGTAGCGGGATCAGTTGCGCCAAGATCGGTGACCCGGGTGAGCGAGACACAAACCGAATCCCCATCCTGCACGTAACGGCTCTCCTTACCGCCTCGTGAAGCCACAACGGCAAAGAGGATGGAATCTCCAGCGCAGAGCGTCTTGCCCGCTGGCATCGGCAGGGTCGCCATGCAGATTCGACCTCTCTCGATCTCCGAGATCCGTTGCTCGCTGGCGGGGAAAGCGTTCACTTCAGGCTCCAAGTCGTGGGGAATGGAGATAGAAACAGAGGTGAATTCGCATGAACTTGACTGGCTCACGACCGGACGCCAGCATGTCGAACGCGTCGTCACACCAGCCCTGACCCGCCCTGGATGAGTGATTCACATCCCTCCGGCTTGCATGGTTGGCAAGCCAGAGGTCGCGCATCATTGGCCGACGCACCGGCGGCACCAGAGGACTCGACGAGCCGCGGGAGTGGTTTCTGGGGATATGCCCAGGTGGAGGACAGCGACTCCGCTGACCGCCGCGGGTCTACCCTACACGGGGTTGGTACGGGCAACCCGGGCCTTGGCTTCGCTCACCTTGAGCCGCCGGCCGTCTTGTTCCTGATCATTGAGTCCCTGGATCGCAGCCTGGGCCTGGGCGTCGGTATCCATCTCGACGAAACCGAACCCCTTGCTGCGTCCCATGTCACGGTCCTGGATGACCTGAGCGCTCTGCACGGTCCCGAACGGGGTGAACCAATCTTGCAGATCCGCGTGGGTCACCGCATAGGTCAAATTTCCAACATACAATTTCTTTCCCACGGTAAACTCCCTGTGGCAAAGACTTTCGACCCGTTGACTGCTTTCTGGGTCGATGAGAAAGGGGCACACCAAGGAGCCCAGGAGGCGGGAGGGTAATCAGAGAGTGATTCCATGAAAATCACGGTATTCACTCTATCGTCAGACCAACCTATTGAAGTGTAACAGAATTGAAAATCAAAAGGAATGACGAATCTTGAAAACTTATTCCATTGACTGGAGAAGAATCTGCCCTTCTTCGTCTTCATGGCCGCTGAACGCCGTGCTTCCCGCGAGCTGGTGCGGCGGATGCAGTGTGAAATTTACAATAGTAAATATATTAACATGCGGATACATTAATTTATGTAAGTTGGCGGGCTCGTCCTGGGGCTCTCAGTCAAAGAGGCGCAGTTGGAGTTCGCCGGCATGGGCGCTGGGGCGACAGTATGCTGCCGTCGCAACGGGCCATGGCTGACGGTTCATCCCAAGCCGCGTCGAGTTGACGTGAAAGACCTGGCGGATGAGGTCGGCAAGTGGACCCTCGCCGCGCATGCGGACGCCGAAGCGCGCATCGTTCAGGCGGCCGTCGCGAGTGGCTCGGATCCGTCCCAGAATCTTCTCCCGGGCATCGGGGCGATGTCGCTGGAGCCACTCCTCGAACAGTCCGGCGACGGCCAGCGGCAGGCGCAGCAGCACGTAGCTGGCGTGCGCAGCGCCCGCCTCATGGGCTGCTTCCAGGATGCGCGGCAGCTCGTGCTCGGTCAGTCCCGGGATCACCGGTGCCACCATGACGCCCACGGGAATGCCCGCCTGCCTGAGCGCGGCGATCGCCTCGAGCTTTCCCGCCGGCGAGCTGGTGCGCGGCTCGAGCTGGCGTGCCAGGCTCGCGTCGAGCGTTGTGACGGAGATCATGACGCCGGCCGCCCCGTGCCGCGCCAGCTCGCCCAGCAGGTCGATATCGCGCATCACGAGGCGGTTCTTGGTGACGATGGTCACTGCCTGGCGAAACGCGACCAGCACCTCCAGGCACCGGCGGGTGAGCCTGAGCTTCCGCTCGATGGGCTGATAAGGGTCGGTCACGCCGCTCAGCCCGAGCACGCGCGATTTCCAACGTGGCGACTTCGAGCTCCCGGCGAAGCAGGTCCGGCGCATCGTGCTTCACCAGGATCCGCGTCTCGAAATCGAGCCCCGCCGAAAGTCCCAGAAACTCGTGGGTCGGACGGGCATAGCAATAAATGCAACCATGTTCACAGCCACGATACGGGTTGAGGCTCACCTCGAAACCGACGTCGGGGCTGTCGTTCGAGCAGATCACGCTGCGTGAGCGGTCGGGCAGGAACTCGGTGGCCGGCCGTCCCAGCGCCGCGAGATACTCGGCGTCATCCTCGACCTGCTCCAGTTCCAGCTCATGATGGCTGGTCTCGAAGCGGTTCGGCGGGTTGAACCCCGCGCCACGACCCCTGGGTGGCAATCGCCCGGCATCGCTCATGAAAGGAACCCAGGTCCTGGCCCGCGAGCCAATCGCCACGAGAAACAGCGGCTCGCGGCGCATGGCTCGATACCAGGATCCTAACGAACCGGGCCGGATCTGTCCAGATGAACAGATTGTGTCTCCTGTCAGGGAGTCTTCGCCGCGTGGACGGCCAGCTTGAGGACGACTTCTTCGCGGATCAGGTCGTTGGCCATTCCGGGATAGCTGATGCCAAAGTCCTTGCGGTTCAGGAAGAACTCGCTGTCCAGGCTGGCCGAGTCGGCCGTCGTGGTGATCTTCGCCGGGAATTCGATGGATTTGGTCACACCGTGCAATGTGAGGTTGCCGGTGACCGTGTGAGTGGCGTCCCTGGCCTTGGGGTCGCTGCTGCCGGACTTGATTCCGGTCGATTCGAAGGTGGATCTGGGGAACTTGCCCACGTCGAAGAAGTCGGGGGACTTGAGATGTCCCGTGAGCTTGTCGTTGTCCGTCCAGACCGAGTCCATGGCGATCTCGGCCCTGATGGTGCTGGCTTCGGGCTTTGCCGCAACCAGGTTCCAGGTGCCCTCGAACGACTTGAAGCTGCCGTTGTGGCTGCCGGTGACCTTGGAGCCGACGAAGTCGATCTTGGAGTTCTCGGGGCTGATATGCAGGGGAACGGCGTCCTTTGGCACCGCGGCCGGCGCGGCTGCCGGTGTGCTGGCGGAAGTCGTCGGGGCCGCATCGGTCCGGGGTGCGGAGACCTTGGCGCCGGCAACATCGTCTGCCGGGTTCTGGCAGCCGGCCAGCAGCAGCAATGTCGCGCAGGCGAAACGGGAGAGTGAGCGAATGTGGGGACCCGGCGTCGTCATGGTAGAGCTCCCAAGCTTGGATTGTCCTCCCGGGTACGCTTCCCGGCAGAATCTGTTACTTTATAGCCTGGTTGGCAAGAGCCCACGCCTGCCTTCCCGGAACCGATATGCAAGAGTGGCGGGTCCGCATCGGCCACAGGACGATTGATGCTCATCGAACTTGACGGCCTCACGAAGAGTTACGGCAAGGTCAAAGCCCTGCGCGGGCTCTCGTTGACGATGCCGGAGGGGGCAATCGGCCTGCTCGGCCCGAACGGAGCCGGCAAGACGACGATGATCCGTAGCGTGCTGGGGCTGATCTCCCTGGACGCCGGGTCGGGGCGTGTGCTGGGGATGGATATCCGCAAGAACAGCATGAAGATCCGGCAGGCGGTTGGCTTTGTTCCCGAGGACGAGTGTCTCTTTCCGTCGGTGATCGGTGTCCAGTTCGTTGCTTACGCGGGAGAGCTGGTCGGCATGCAGCCGCGTGACGCCCTCCAGCGCGCCCACGAGGTGCTCGACTACGTGGGCCTTCAAGAAGCGCGCTACCGCCGTGTCGAGTCTTACTCGACGGGCATGAAACAACGCATCAAGATTGCCGCGGGCATCGTGCACGATCCGCGACTGCTGATCATGGATGAGCCGACCAACGGCATGGACCCCGCCGGTCGCGATGAGGTGCTCGCCCTGGCCCGAGACCTGTCGCAGGCCAAGGGAATGAGCCTCATCTTTTCGAGCCACCTGCTGCCGGACGTCGAGGCCGTCTGCGATCATGTGGTCGTGCTCGGCCGCGGCCGGCTGCTGGCCCAAGGGCGCATCGACGCCCTCAAGCAGGCCCACGACGGGCAGTTCGAGCTGCGGGTCAAAGGTGACGCCGTTGCCTTCGCCGGCTGCCTGGCCGCGCGCTCGATCGACTGCGTTCCCGTGGATGACCACGTCCTGGTGCGGCTGCCGGCAGGCGCCACCAGGACGGTGCTCTGGGAAGCGGCCGATGCGGCCGGCGAACAGGTGCGTTCCCTGCGCCCGCGGCGCAGCACGCTCGAAGAAGTTTTTCTGAGCGCGCTGGTGGAGGACGATTGATGCCGATTCTCGACCAGGGCTATCAGCACTGGAACGGCCGGCTACGAGGCCCCGCCTGGCGCTGGCTGACCATCTCGCTCCAGGGAGTCCGCGCCCAGTCCAAGAATCGCTGGGTCGGGCTGCTGATCCTGGGCGCGTTCGTGCCGGCCGTCATCCTTGCCGGGTTCCTCATGCTCTGGGGCCTGTTCGAGCAGAAATCCAGTCTCCTGAGTTCGATCCTGTTCCTCTTCCAGAGTCTCCCCGAGGAGATCCGCGCCGGCCCGCGCGGTTATCGCACGACGTTCTGGACCCTCGCCTTCAACTTCTTTCTGGACGTCGAGCTGTATTTTACCATGCCGCTGGTGCTGCTGGTCGGGCCCGAGCTGATCAGCCAGGACCTGCGCTTCAACGCCATGCCGCTCTACTTCGCGCGGCCTGTCCGCAGGCTGGACTACTTTGCGGGGAAGCTCGGCGTGATCGCCACGTTCCTGGGCGCGATCATGATTCTGCCAGTGCTCCTGGCCTATGGAGTGGGCATCGCTTTCAGCCTCGATCCTCTGGTGTTTCGCGACACCTGGCGGGTGCTCGCCGGCTCGCTGGCCTACGCCCTGGTCGTGGTCCTGTCGGCTGGCTTTCTCATGCTGGCGATCTCATCGCTCTCGCGCAGCTCACGGTTCGTGGGGGCTCTCTGGATTTGCATCTGGTTGATCAGCGGCCTCGCTTCCACCGTGGTGAACCGGACCATCCACGAGGAATGGGCTCCCCTGCTCTCCTACACGGAGAACCTGGCCCGGGTGCGTGACGCGTTGCTCGACACCCCGACCGAGCGCGAGAAGATTGCCGCGTTGTTCCGGGCCGGCCAGGACCAGTTCCGGCAAGGCATGCGGCCGGGCCCGCCCGCACGGCGGCGAAGCCGCTGGCTCGCACCGGCCGGTCCGCCGCCAGGCCAGTCTGGCCCCGGAAATGGCTCGGTGTCCGGGTCACCGGGATCGGAGCAGCCCCCCGCATACCCCTGGCGCTGGTCGGCGGCTGTCCTCGCCGGCCTGGGAGTGCTCTCGGGGTTGACCCTCGCCACACGAGTGCGGTCCCTCGACCGGCTGAGATGAGCAGGCAGATTTCGTGATTTGATGCACCGGAACTTGCAGACTGACCCGGCGAAAATATGACAACGGCCCAGCAAACCGAGGCGGAACTTGATACCAAGGCGCGCCGGCCGGCGGCAGTCGAGTTCGTCTCGGTCTCGAAGTGGTACGGCCAGGTGATCGGCGTGAACCACCTGTCGCTCCAGGTCGGTACCGGAGTCACCGGGCTGCTCGGGCCCAACGGTGCGGGGAAGAGCACGCTCCTGCAACTGGCGACCGGTCAGCTCCGGCCCAGCCAGGGTGAGGTCCGCGTGCTCGGTCATCGGCCCTGGAACAACGCCGCACTCAACCGGCTGATCGGCCTTTGCCCGGAGCAGGACGCGTTCTTCGAGTGGATGACCGGCCGCGAGTTCTTGACCGCATGTGCACGACTGGGCGGGCTGGGACGGAAAGGTGCGCGCACCGCGGCCGAGCGAGTGCTGGAACAGGTCAGGATGACCGAGCATGCGGACAGGCCGGTGCGAGGTTATTCCAAGGGGATGCGGCAGCGCACCAAGCTGGCCCAGGCGCTGGTGCACGAGCCGCGCGTGCTCTTCCTGGACGAGCCCTTGAGCGGTACAGACCCGGTCGCGCGGCGCGAGCTCATTGACCTGGTTCTGGAGCTGGGCGAGCTCGGCCGGACAATCCTCGTCTCCAGCCATGTGCTCCATGAGGTGCAGGCCTTCACCCGGCAGGTCGTGCTCATGAACCGTGGGCGCCTGGTGGCCTTCGGCGATGTGCGCCAGGTGCGTGATCTGATCGACGCCCATCCGCACCGGATCGTCCTGCGCAGTCCCGATGCGCGGGCGCTGGCCGCCAAGCTGGTGCGCTGGGACGACATCGTGGGAGTCGAGCTGCGCAGGGCGGATGGAGCGATCGTCATCGAGACGCGCGCTCCTGACCAGTTCTACAGCCGCCTGCCGGCCTTGGCCCTGGACGCCGATACCCCGATTGACGAGGTCTACTCCGATGACGACAACCTGGAAGCCGTCTTCAAGTATCTGGTGAATCCATGAGTCTGCTACCCATAGAAAGATCCGCATTGACCGATGAGACGATTTGGCCGGTGCCGCTCGCGCGCTGGGTTCCCGCAAGTGCAATCGTGACTTTGCTGAGCATCACCGCGGCGCGGCAGGTCCGCGGCCGTCGGCTGCTGATGCTTGGCGTGCTCTTTGCACTGCCGCTGGTCTTTGCCGTGCTGGCCCATCGTTTTCAAGATCCGTACCAGCTCGAGGATGTCGAGGCCGTCGTGATCCTGGGATTGATTCCCAATGCCTTCCTGCCGCTGGCGGCCCTGCTGCTGGCGGCCGGGATGGTCCAGGATGAGGTCGAGGAGCAGACGCTGACCTATCTGCTGATCCGGCCGATACCGCGCTGGCTGATCTACCTTGTGAAGCTGGCAGGGACCTGGCTGGTGCTCTCGTTGCTCAGCGCCGTCTTCACCGCGGCCGCTCTCGTGACCGTTTACTGGGGGACCGATGCGCTGGCTGGCCACGCCCTGGCCCAGCGTGCCGGGACCCTGGGCGCGACCTTCGCGCTGGGCTTGCTTGCGTACACAACCCTTTTTGGCTGCCTGGGGCTGGTTACTCGACGGGCGCTGGTGGTGGGTGTGCTTTACATCGTCCTGCTCGAGGGCGTGGTGGCCAACATCGATTTCATGATTCGCCATGCCACGGTCATGTACTACGTACGCACGCTTTGCATCCGCTGGCTGGACCTGCCGGTGAGCGACTGGTCGATCAATCTTGACAAGGCCCCGAGTGCGACCACCTGCCTGCTGGCCTTGACCGGCGCCGCGGGCCTCCTTGCCGTGCTGGGGGCATGCCTCTTCTCCGTGCTGGAGTTTCGCGTCAAGACCCCCGAAGGAAGCTGAAGCACGAAGCGTGGCACAGGAGCGGTCGATCACGATGCGCCCACACCGGGAGCGCGGGCCACGAAGAACGCACAAGCCGCCCGGCGCGTGGCGTTACCTTGCATTCTTCAAGCCGTTCGACGTCCTCTGCCAGTTCAGCGGCGGGGAGGAAAGGTCGACGCTCAAGGATTACATTCCGATCGCAGGGGTCTACCCGGCTGGCCGGCTCGACCGTGACAGCGAGGGCCTGCTCCTGCTCACGGATGACGGGCTGCTGGCTCATCGCCTGACTGATCCGCGGTTCGCTCATCCCAGGACGTACCTGGTGCAGGTGGAGCGTGTTCCCGACATGGCAGCGCTGGAGTCGCTCCGGAGGGGTGTTTTGCTGGCTGACGGGCCGACCTTGCCTGCGGCAGTGGAGATGCTGGAGGTCAGCCCGACGCTGCCCGCGCGGCCGGTGCCGATCCGCTTCCGCAAGAACGTGGCGACGGCCTGGCTGCGGATGACTCTGCGCGAAGGACGCAACCGCCAGGTCCGGCGCATGACCGCGGCCGTCGGCCATCCGACTCTGAGGCTGGTGCGGGTGGCCATCGGGCCCATCGAGCTGGGCGACCTGTCACCCGGCCAGTGGCGTGAGCTGACAGACCAGGAACGCACTGCGCTTGCCGCCCTGCGCGGCCGGGCGTAGGAATTCCCGGTCCCAGAAATCCGCGGTTCCCGCGGCCGCAATCCCGGGCTCGGGTCAACCGGCCTGGAGCGGGTGCGCCGCCGGGCCCTCGAGGTTCAGGGTATGGTCAAGTTCCATGCCTGCCGGTAGGATCCCATGGTCGTTCCCGTGCCCGTCTGGCCTGTCATCAGAACGGTACGGTGCGCGGCCGCCGTGGAATCGCCTTGTGTTTGGCTGGCCCGGATGTTTGGATATTAACGGCTTGAATCGCAAGGCAACTCATCGTGTCCCTCAACGACGGATGCCACGCCCCGTGGCATTTGAGCTGATCGCTTCGCTGCGGATGGTTCCGAATCACCATCTGGAGTATTCGTCCAACATGAATTCCTCCAAATCGATCTCCGCGGCTCCACTTCTGAGCGTCGTCGTTCCGCTCTACAATGAAGAGCTCAATATTCATGAACTCTATCATCGCCTCGTGACGACTCTGGAAGATCTGGGCGGGCCTCATGAGCTGCTTTTCGTGGACGACGGCAGCCGCGACGCGACACCGCGGCTGCTCGACGCGATCCAGGAAAAGGACCCGCGAGTCACCGTCATTCATTTGAGCCGCAACTTTGGCCACCAGCCGGCGGTTTCGGCCGGCCTCGACCACGCGCGGGGCCGTGCCGTTGTGGTGATGGATGGAGACCTTCAGGATCCACCCGAAGCGTTGCCGGAGTTCGTCCGCCGCTGGGAGGAGGGCTTCGATGTCGTCTACGCGGTACGGGCGAAGCGCAAGGAAACGGTTGTGAAGAGGATCGGCTACTTCACTTTCTACCGGCTCATGAATGCGATCAGCGAATTCGAGATCCCGCTGGATAGCGGCGATTTCTGCCTCATGGACCGCAAGGTGGTCGACGCCCTGAAAGCCCTTCCCGAGCGGACCCGGTTTGTCCGGGGATTGCGTACCTTCGTGGGCTTCCGGCAGACGGGCCTTGTCTATGAGCGTGCGGCGCGTGCGGCGGGCCGGCCAAAGTACACCTTCCGGGCCCTGGTCGGACTGGCGATCAACGGGCTGGTAAGCTTCAGTAGTTATCCTCTCCGGCTCATGACCTACGTCGGAATCAGCATCGCGCTGCTGGCGGCCTTCCTCACTGCCTGGGTTTTCGTGGACGCGTTCATGAACCACTCGGCGCCCAGAGGCTGGGCGAGCGTGATCGTGACGGTGCTCTTCCTGGGCTCGATCCAGATGGTAGGCATGGGAATTATCGGCGAATATGTGCGGCTGATCTTCCTTGAATCGAAGGGCCGGCCGTCCTACATCGTCGGTGAGTATCGCACATCCACGGATGATCTGGAGAATGGCCGGGAGTTCCAATCAACCGTAGAGATCGCCCGGGGGGACGACGATCGATGATCACGCGCTGGTCCGACGGCATCGCCGACGCCAACATGGCCGAGGATATCCTGGTCGATCTCGGCGGCCTGATCGCGGTCCATCCCTGGTGGGAGGCGCGCGCGGAGCTGACGCTGGCCCTGCTCCGCCGGCTGGGCATCCGGCCTCCGATGCGCGTGCTCGACGTGGGCTGCGGCTGGGGCCGGACCCTGGAATCGCTCGAACAACGGGGCTACCGCGCCGTCGGACTCGACATTTCTCGTCGCGCACTGGAAATGCTGGAGCGTCCCGGCAGGGAACTGGTCGAGGCCGACCTGTCCAGGCCGCTGCCGGAGGGGGTCGAGACCTTCGATGCCGTGCTGGCGCTTGACGTGCTCGAGCATCTTGACGACGACAGAGCGGCCGTGGAGCGACTGGGCGACCTGGTCCGTCCCGGCGGAGCCGTCGTCGTGAGCGTGCCCGCCTTGCCCGAATTCTTCACGGAGTTCGACGAGGTCCAGGGGCACCGCAGGCGCTATCTTCCCGAAAGGCTCAAAGGCGCGTTCGATCAGACGGGGCTGGTCGTGGAACGTGTCTTCTGGTGGGGCTGGTGGCTGGTGCCAGCGTTGAAACGGCAGCGGGCAGCGCGTCGTGGACGGCCCGGCGAATCACCCTCGGAAGTCTATCGCCGTTATCTTCAATTACCTGCCTGGCCAATCACCTGGGCGGCGCGGCTGGCCTTCGCCCTGGAGCAGACGCCCGCCCTGTGGGGCTGTCTGCCGCGCGGTACTTCACTCTTCGCGGTGGCACGCAGGCCTACCGGCAGCGGTGCGATGCCACACCACCAGCCCGCCAGCGAGCCCGCCAGCCGATAGCCGCCCGCCGGTCGATGCCGTCCCGGCTTCAGAACAAAAGGCCCGGCGCTCGGATCGGCGTCGTGGCTGTCCCTGAAGTAGTCCACCCGCCGTTATCGAGTAAGCAGCGCGATGTCTCCATCATCGAAGACCGCTCGCGGGTAATTCTCGTGGATGAAATCTTCGAGGTACTGGTGCGAGAGCCGGCTACGGTCGGTCAATGTATCTTCTCCCCCAACCATCAAGTCATCTATACAGATCGATGGCACGACGACCAGGGCCGGCATCTCCCTCGAGATGGCCTCGATTGTATCACCCTGAAAACGCAGGTCGTTGAACACATTAGCATAAAAGAAACAGTGCCTGCCGCTCACCTTGCGACCGGTCAGTGCGTAGTACTGGCAATCGATCGGAAAAACCAGGATCGGGTCGCCGGGCTGGGTCAGCTCGCGGATCGCACGCATGGCCTTGACTCGCGAGAGCCCCTCGGCTGCGAGCGGATCGGCCAGGTCCACGTAGCGTTTCGTGGAAAACCTGGAAAGGCTGGCGAGGTCCTGTCGCCCCCAGTGTGCAATCCTGATGCCACAGTAAAGCACCAGGAGGAAGTAGAGAACCCCGCAGAAAACGAACGCGAGCTGCCTGGGATGGAAGGAGCGATGCGACGCACTGCGTCTCAGGAACATCCCTACGAGGAGAAATGCCGACACGATCACCGGCGGCATCACCTGGAGGAGATGGGCAGGATCCCGCCGATGCATGGCCTGATGAAAAACGCTCAGGCCGATCAGACCTGTCGCCAGCAGAAACCGCGTACAAGGCTCTGCTCGCCCGGACCATTCGTGGGCCAGCCCGATCGCGATGGCCAGCCCGAGAAGACTGGCGCGAGCATGTAGACAACCAAGAATATGCGTCCCACGGGCAGGGGCAGTGCCATGCCGCGTGATATCATGAGCGCTCCATCGAGGGTTGTCTGCAAGAAGACCAGCGGTGCTCGGATTCCCACCGCGATCATCAGGTAAGCGAACCAGCCCGCCAGTACGCATGCGAAGGACGCCGAGAACAAGGTTAGAATCCGCCAGCAAGCTGGCAGCCTGCGCAGGGAACATCCAGATTCAACAACGGCTAGAAAAACGAACGTGGCCGCGAAACCCAGCGTGCCCATATCCAGGCGATACAGCCAGCTCAGCCCCAGCACCATCCCCGTGACCACCACCCACCGCTGCCGACTGGAGTTGGTACTGTTCACGTAATGATGAAGCGCCCAGAGAGTTCCCAGCGGGATGAGCCAGACGTACCACTTGTAATAGCGAGCCTGGAGAAAAAAACCTGCTGCCGCAGCCGCCAATCCCAGGCTCCGGGTGGAGTGCTGGCGTACCAGCCAGTACAAGAGGAACAGGCAAAGTGCGTGGCCCAGTACGCACAGCAGGGTCTCGCCGATCAGCGAACCGCTGAGCCGAAGCCCCAGAGCGCTTGTGTACATGGCCATGGGGCCGTAAGCGTTCACAAAATCGATACTGGGGATCTTGCCCAGAAGAATCTGCGTCCCCATGCAGAGCTGGATACCGTGGTCTGTATCGGTGAGGAAATGATCCAGTCCAGGTGCCTTGAGGAGCATCAACAACAGCGCACCAAGGAATACCGAGCAGGAGAGCACAGCATCGCCAGCCGTACTTGCACGACCCTCAGCGGAGATCGTGCACGTCGGGTGTGAGGAGAGCGAGTCATCCCCTTCGGGTGCTACTTCCTGGGCTATCTTCATGGGCTCGACCCGGGATGTTGGGATTCTTTTCAGGAGGCTCCCGACGCTTCAGGAAGCCCGTCATCTCTTCGCAAGCGGCATTGCGCCTGGCTTCGGGCCAGCAGGGATTGAACGCTGGCGCCCTGGCAGTGTCGCAAGCTCCCAGGCGTAAAGATCGCATGTCCGCACTGGAGTTCGTGTGCCCCGGGCCGGGGGATCGTGGTCTTCCCGGGCCGCGCTGCGACCGATGGAGTATCCCTTGTCAAGCTCGACGCGCACAAGGCCGTTCTCGGCCATTTCGGCCGTGCCGACGAGCGTGCGGTCGGCGAACTCTCGCAGGAGCATCCCACGAAACGCTGGCACTTGCATCATCGGTGATCGGATGAGTAATTCGACACTCGATGAATTTCTCGATCCCGGAGGTCCGAGTAGAGGTACCCAGGGGGATTGCGGGTTATTGAAGAGCCAAGCTGCGGTTGCGGCAAGGTCTGGATCGTCCAGCCGGCGATGCAACGGCTCGAGCACGTCGAGGAGATGGTGTTCGAGCCAATCCGGGGAAACGGTCCGGATCCATCCGGCATACTCGCGCAGTGCACCGGCGTCGCCGGCCGTGTCCCGGGCCAGGGCGAAGCTGGCGATGCAGACGGCCAGGTTCTGGGTCGGCCAGCCATGGCTCGCGCCGGCGTGCGCGAATCGCTCACGGCAGATCCGGGAGAGCTCGCGGAGTGTGGGCACTGCGGCGACGGGATCCCACCGGGCCAGGAGCGTTGCCATCTGGCACGGTTGCATGAGCTCAAAGCGCTGTCCTTCGGGTGTCCGCAGCATCGTTTCGATGCGCCCGGCCATGATCGCCGCGACCGTCGGCTCGTGCTTGCCACGGAGCGGCTCGCCCCGCATCCGCGGCCTGGTGCCCGGCTTCAGTGGAGCGGTTACGGTCATGGAAAGCGGCCCGCTGGCGGGGATGGTCCGCACATGATCAGGCTGGATGATGTTCCCGGCCGCCTCGAGCCAGGCTGCGGCACCGGCCTGGTCATCGGCCAGGGTGCGATACCAGCGCTCGGTGACCGGTACGTCGCGATTCCGCTGCCAGTAGGCCCAGATCCGGTCCGCGAGCTGCTCGCGGTTGAGCTGGCCTCTCCCTTTCTGGTCCAGATCGGGCGGGACGAAGTTGCTGGTCCTGAGAATTCCCACAAGTGCAAGGTACGCCGCCTCGTCGACAGGGTGGATTGTGCGGTTGCGGGAGAAATCGCGATGGAAGCTGACTGATCGGGTGAGTCGGTCGTCGAATCGCAGGGTGCGCAGGAGCGGCTCGACGGCGTCGTCTCCCAGCGCGGTGAGTTCCTGGACGATCGGCGACTGGCCCAGAAACACGCCTCCGGGCTGGCTGAACTGGCGCACGGCCACCTGGTCCAGGCTTCGGACCAGTTTTTCGACACGCGCCCGGGGGCCAGCGCCCGCGACGGCTGGCGGCGGGCTGGCTCGCTCCCGAGCCCGCCGCTCCTGGTCATCGCGAAACTCGGGCAACTGGCCGAGGAATTCAATATAAGGCGCCTGTTGGCCGGGCGGGACTGGCCGGTCCGGTCGGCCAAAGCCCATCGCCTCGGCCCTGGTATCAACGGCCAGCGCGAGGGCGTCGAGTGCGCGCACGTCGGCCAGGGCGAGCCTGTCATCACCCCGCATGTGCGCACAAATGGCGCGGTCGAAGTGATACCAGGCGAGGTCCCGGGCCAGGCTCAGGTAGGAGAGCCCTTGCGCGTTGAGATCGAGTTTCGGGCCCGCGCCGAGCGGTCGGGGTCGGGCCGGCCGTCCCGTCACTTCGTTCCAGACCAGCTCGGCGAGGTCGGTCCTGCCAAGGCGGAGCAGCAGGCAGACCTTGATCGGGTGCAGCGACGTGACATCCACCGCGGAACCCTCGTTGTTACTGCCGAAGCCAAGAAACAGGTTCTGATGGGCCGGCCGCGTCCCGGCAGCACCACTGGCCCGGAGCGCCGTGGCGGCGTGAGCGATCGAGCAGGCGTCGGCGTCGAGGTCGGCCGGCTCGTCCACAGCACTCAGCGGGTAAACCAGTCCATTCCAGGCAACCGCGTGCGTCGGCTTCTTGCCGGAAGCGACCGGCAGGACCCAGCCCCGCGTGACAGCTTCTTGCCCCTGACCCCAGACGGTGCCCGCCACGATGTGAATCGTCCGGTACTCGCAACCCCGGGGGTCGGCGAGTCCCTGTTCGCAGAGGATCGCGGTGGCGGAGACCACGAACTTCGGCAGGTTCGTCCGGGGAGAGGCCCACGGCGCGCCCTGGCGCGGCGGTGTGGGCAGGGCTGTCTCCTCGGCCGGAGCACCCATACCGCGGCCGGCGGATACGATCGTCCACAGAAAGGCAGCGAGGGCGGCCCGGAGAAGAGCGGTCGAACTGTCGAACGGCAGCATGGCGAGCTTCCTTTGCGGGGTCTGGAGGGTGCTGCCCGGCGGACACGGACATCAGTTTTCAAGATCGATCCACGTGCCGTGACCGCTGGCCGGGAAGAGCAACCGCAGCCGCAGGCTCTCGGGCAGGGCGATCACCTCGGCGAGGGCGAGTCGGGACTGTGTCTTGCTGTGGTGGCGAACGATGGTTCCGCTGTTCGCGGCGCTGTCATCCGCAGGGGGATCTTCCGGCACGGCCTCGACCAGGTGCCTGGCAGCCCGGGCGTCGAATGCTCCCGCGGCGCGGAAGATCGCCGGGCCCTCGGTTCCCAGCCCCCAGGTTTCATCGAACAGCCCGGCCAGCCGGGCAGCCACGGGCGCGAGGACGGCCTCGGCCGCCCGCCGGTCGAAACGGGCCACGAGGGCCGCCAGCTCGGCCCGCTCCAGGTATTGTCGGCGGAGATTGTCGCGCATGAACGTCGACTCGGGAAGCTCCCTGACCGCGGGCCGTCGTGCCAGAGCGAGCCAGAGCAGGTCCGCCGCGCGCTCGGGGTCGACACGGACCGCCAGCGGTAACAGGCGGGCAAGAGCCACGGCTGGCGAGACTCGGAGTTCCTGCCCTGCATCAATCTGCTCGAGCTGTTTCACGGCCTGGCGCAGCAGGGTCCTGGCTCCCTCGGGATCGGTGCTCACGCGTGCCTGGGCAGCCGCGGCCGGCAGAAGCGCCTTCAGCTCCGGATCGCGGTCCTCGGACGCCAGGGCGCGGGCCGCTGCCAGATTTTGTGCCGCCATCCGCAGGCATACGAGCCACCGGGCTGCGGGCTGCTCGTGGTCCTCGATCAGGCCGAGCATGTGCCGTGCCCCGGCCGGGTCGGTGGCGGCGATGCGCTCGGCGATCTTGATCCTGACCGCGCTCAGCCGCTGTGGGTCTCCGGTCAGATGCTCCACCAGCTTGAGGGCCGAGGGCAGGTCGATGCGTGACAGCGTTGGCGCCAGGTCCGCGGCAGGGCCGACCTGAGATCGATCCTGTGGCCTGTCCGCCAGCGCACGCGCCGCCCGGATGAGGACCGCGCCTTGCTCGGCCTCGCCGAGGTCGAACCGGCGATCGGCCACCTGCGCCAGCAGACCGGCCGCCTGGCCCGAATCGCTGGCCGCGCGGGCCAGGCTCGCCGCGCGATCCAGCAGGGTACGGCGGAAACCGGGCGTGGCGCTGGCTCCCAGCCGGTCAAAGACGCCCAGGGCGACGGCGGCCGCGGTGTCCGGAGCATCGATGGCCTCCAGGATCTCGAGTGACTTCTTCGGGTCGTCCTCGAACCGGGCAATCGCCAGGGCCACCAGTACGGCCTTCCCTGCCTCGACCGTCTGGTTCTCGATCATCTCGATGGTCGAATCAGGATCGGCCAGGGCATTGATCTCGAGGACACGATACTGCTCGAGCGCGCGCTTGTTATTGCCGCATGCCTTGCGCGTCTCGGCGATCAGGGCCCGGGCGATGGCGCGCTCCTCCTCGCGACCGAGCGGCCGGGCCGCCTGGTGGAGCACCGTTCCGGATGGCTCGTCGAGCCGACGCAGAGTGAAATCGGCCGAGTGATCGGCCGGTTCGACCAGCCGGCCCACGAAATGGTAACCTTCCTTCGCCACGAAGAGAAACGCCGGCGTTCCGGCCACGCCGGCCACGCGGTACCGGCCGTCGCTGCCGGTGCTCCCCCGCGTCTTCCTGGGACCATCACCCGACTGGTACACTTCGGCCCCGGTAAGCGGTTTGCCAGAGGAATCAACCACCTGCCCGGTGAGCATACGCAGCGCAGGGGCCGGGCGAAGTTTCACGTCTGGGACCTCGGTGCGCGGCGCGGTCACCCAGGGTGATTCCCCGGGCTCATATCCTGGTGCACGGGCCGCGACCCGGTAGTCGCAATCCATTGGGATTTGATCGGGAGTCCTGTACCGACCGGCGCGGTCCGTCCGGATCGGCCCTGCGCGAAAGAATGCGAATTCGTTCACCAGATGGAATGGCTGGTTGGCCGGCCGGATCATCACGTGGATCACGGCGTCGGCCAGTGGGCGGCCGTCGGTTCCGAGTACGCGGCCGTCGAGGGCCAGGGTCGGACGCATCCTCAGGACCAGGCTGACCCGCTGATCCGCCGCGGGTGATAGGACCGTGAGAGGTTCCGACTCCGCCGTCAGGCCGGTCGACGCTGAGAGCTCGACTTTCGATCTCGGTGCGATGCTGCCCAGCACGAAGTCGCCGTGGGCATCGCTCTGGACGCGGATCGAGTTCGGGTTGGCTCCAAACTCGCCCGAGATCCAGGTTCCCGCGACCACTGCGCCGGGGACCGGCTTGCCCGCCTCGTCCACGACGCGGCCCCGCACCTGCTCGGCGCGATGAAGCCGGGGAGGATTAAACTCCTGCCGCCGGGCGCCCTCCGGCACCTGGAAATCGACCCAGTCAGGGATGTTCGGAGGCAGGAAGTGTGTCTTCGGCATACGATCAGCCCAGAAGCTGAAACGTGCGGGACCAGGCAAGACCGCAGTGGAGAAGCGCCCGTGAGCGTCGGTGACCACCAAATGGGCAGCGCCGGTGAGGTGCTTGAGCGAATTGACTTCGACGGTCACGCCGGCAACGGGCACGCCCCCCGGTTCCTCGACGACGGTCCCTTCCACCCGGACGGCGCGCAGGGTCTTGATCTCCACGGCCTCGGTCGCGCCCGGGCGGATGGTCGCCCGCGGCAGCTCCGCGACCAGGTAGTTCGTCTCGGCGGGGGGCTCGACCTTCCAGAGGACCCGGCCGGCGGCCAGCGGCGGGAAGCTGGCACGGCCGTCCGCCCCGGTGGACTCTTGCGCCACTGAGTGCTCGCCGGACCAGACTCGCCCGGCTCGGTCGCCTGCGACCAGAGCGTGATCTTCCAGCCCGCCAGCGCCGCGGGATCGTCCGCGATGACCTGCACGGTGAGCCGGCCCAGCGGGCGGAGCGTGACGGTTCCGGTTACCGGATCGATGGGCAGGCACTGAACGAGCTGGCCCCGAGCGGTGACGTCGACGGCTTCGATATCCGTCTGGGCGAAGCCGTCGATGGTGCACCGGCCGAGGGCGTCCGTCGTTACGGCCAGCTTCTCGATCAACCCGTCCGGCGGTCTGGGAGCCTCCAGGCAGGTATCCACGAGGCAGACCCTGACGCCAATTGCTGGGGTGCCGTCGGGCCGCAGCACCCGCAGCGCCGCCGCTGCCGGCGGGCCGAGCACCAGGTGGACCGAGTCTCCGGCTGCCGGCAACCGGGCCTTGAACTCGAGGAAGGCGACGCGCAGGCCAGGGCTGTAAGCCCAGAGCGTGGGCGACCAGGTCGTGCCCCGGCCGGCCAGCCCGGCGGCCCGTTCCAGCCGGAACCGGCCACGGCTGTCGGTGATCCCCGTCGCCAGGACCTGGGGACCGTCCCGGGTCGCATTCGTGTCGCCCAGCCAGACCACGGCCCCGGCCACCGGCCGGCCGGTACGGTCCTCGACCGTCCCGGTCAGCGGAATCGCGGGGTCGAACGCCACGGCCAACGTCAGCAGCGCCAGGGCGCCAGTAGCAACATGTTCAACTCCTATCCGGACCGCGAGTGCGGAGGCAGCGCGTGCCGACCTTGATGAGCCAGTTCGATCTTAGCCTGCACCCTGGAAGGGCGAAAGTGTTCGATCCGGTGCCGCGCGGGCTGACAACGGGTGCACAATCGCAGCGCCTGCGATGCAGCAAACCATCATCTCGGTTCACCAGATGCAACCTTGTACATTCTTGACATCGAGAAATTGACCTGCGTGTCGTGAGCGGCTGAAATCATCACACGGAAAGTCCGTGGGATGAAGAAGCGCAACCGAGATCGGCATGGTGTCGATCGACAGCGCAACGCGGCGGGCTTGCTCCGCGGATGTGATCCTCGGCGTTGCGGAGGACATACGCGGTGGAATGCGGAGTCGGCGCGAGGAATCCGCCTGGGTTCCTCTCCGCCCGACTTTCGTCCCCGCCACAGGCTCCTGGAGGCTCAGAATGCTCAGTCGCCCGTTTGCAGTGGCCCTGGCCCTGGCCATGGTCATCACTTGCAGTCTCGCTCTGGCGGCCCCCGTACGTGCGGGCTCGCTGACGACCGTCACGACCATCAATGAGTCCGGCAAGGCCGCGACCGGCTTTGACGCGACCTTCCTGAACACAGGCGGCACGGTCGCCGACATCACGGTCCTCTTCAGCTCTGGCATCGCGACCACCACGAAGGCCATCGACGGCGGCACCGGTGTCGAGATCGGCTTCGCCAGTCCTCTGCCTTACCTGACTGGAGTTCTCACGTTCACGTTCGAGACGACAAACCCGGTGACGCTCAGCTCGGCCGTGTGGTTGAGCAATGTGGGCTCCCCGATCAGCGCCTCCGATCGGTTCTGTGGTCGTCGCGTCGACTCCGAGCTCGGAAACGTCCAACGGCCCTGCGGTTCCTGAACCTGCCTCGATCGTCCTGAGCGGCATCGGCATCGCCGCCGTGGCATCCCTGCGCTGGATCCGCAGGCGTTAACGCAGCGGTCGCAGATGGAGATTCCTGCTCATGCAGGCTATCGGGAGCGCCGGCCCCGGCGTTCCGCCTTGGCCGCCCTCCCGATTCTGTTTTCAGCAGGCTTTCGGGGCGGCCTCGCGGAATGTCATGAACCCGGGTACACTCGAAGATTCGGAGTGTTGCATCGCTGTCGAGGCGGTCGTTCGCTGCTGCTGCTGGTGCCGCCCGCTCCGCGCTTGCAGAGAGCTGCGAGGACAGGGTTCTTTTCATGGCCACCTCATCCCCGGCTGGCGCCGGAATGACGATGAAGCACTTCCACCGTCGGCCGGAGCACGATGCCCGGGATTGCCTGGAATCCACGGCCGGCCCGATCCAGCGCACGAGACCGGCCGCGGCCGATCCGGGAGCTTCCGGCTCATGACGGCTGCCGCGTCTCGACCCGCTGCCGGCACCCCCCTGCGGCTCAGCTTTGACGCCGGCACGCTTGTGGTGGAAGGGCTGGACCAGGACGAGGAGCCAGGGCTCCCTGGACTCAAGTATGACAACCGCACCAGGGTCTTTCGCGCCGAGGCGATCTGGTACCGCCCGCTCGTCGAGTTGATGCGCAAGCAGGGTATCGCCTACAGTGACGAGGCGCAGCGCCTACGCCCCGGTTCCCTGGAAGCTCCAGGTATCGAAGGAAGCCTTTCCACACCAGGTGGAGGGTCTGCAAGCCTGGTGGCAGCGAGGCGGCCGCGGCGTCGTCGTCCTGCCCACGGGGACCGGCAAGACTCACCTGGCAAGCCTGGCCATCGAGAAAGCTGGCCGCCCTGCGCTCGTGATCACGCCCACCATCGATCTCATGAACCAGTGGTACGACGAGCTGGCCATGAGTTTCGGTACCGAGGTCGGGCTCATCGGCGGCGGCTACTACGACGTGCGACCGCTGTCCGTGACCACGTACGACTCGGCCTACCTGCACATGGAGCGGCTGGGAAACCGCTTCGGCCTGATCGTCTTCGACGAGTGCCACCACCTTCCCGGTCCGACTTATGGCCTGGCGGCCACCTCCGCGATTGCCCCGTTTCGCCTGGGGTTGACAGCCACTCCGGAACGCGCCGATCACGCCCATACCCATCTCGAGCAGCTCATCGGCGAGACCGTCTTCCGCCGCGAGATCAGCGAGCTGAAGGGCCAGTTCCTGGCCGAGTACCGGGTGATCACGTTGTATGTCGCGCTCGGCGAGGAGGAACGCATCCGCTACGAGCGTGCGCGTGAGCTGTACCGGGGTTTTGTGCAGCAGTCGGGCATCAGCATGAGCAAGCCCGAGGGCTGGAGCCGGTTCCTCTACCTGGCCTTTCGGTCACCCGAGGGGCGTGAGGCGTTCCATGCCTATCGCGAACAGCGCACGCTGGCCCTGGCCGCGCCGGCAAAGCTGAGCCTGCTGGCCCGCCTGCTGGAGCGGCACAATGGCGACCGCGTGATCATCTTCACGCACGACAACGCAACGGTGTATACCATCGCCCGCCAGTTCCTCGTGCCCGTGATCACGCACCAGACCAAGACCAAGGAGCGGAGGGAGGTCCTGCTCCGGTTTAACAGCGGAGCCTACCCCATCGTTGCGACATCGAAGGTGCTCAACGAGGGGGTCAACGTTCCCGAGGCCAACGTGGCCATCATTCTCTCCGGATCGGGCTCGGTCCGCGAGCACGTCCAGCGCCTGGGCCGCATCCTCCGGAAGTCGGGCGACAAGGAAGCCATCCTGTATGAAGTCATCACGCGCGGCACCGTCGAGGAGTTCACGTCCAACCGCCGCCGTCAGCACGACGCGTATGATGGCAACTGAAGGCCGTGCTCGGCAAAACAGCAACACCCAGGTCGGTGACCAACGGCCCCCACGAGGAGCTGGCTGCGAGAACGAACGCCGAGGAGTTTGATGCCCATCGGTGATCAAAGGCTCAAAGACCGCGACAAGGTGGGCTTGGTTCAGGCGGTTCGCTTTCTGTCGGTCCGTGTCGTGGCGGGAATTCGCACTGAGTCACACCGGGCGCCATCACCAGCTCTCCCGGCGGGGTCGAGAGTGGGGTGGCTGGAACTCCTGAGCGAGAGACTGTTCCGGCGGGAGATCCCAGTCAAGGCCCATGCTCGTCAATTGACGACGGATCATGAGCAGGTCCCAGAGCTGGACCACGTGATTGTCATTCGATGCCGCCAGCTCGGTGCCGTTATGATTGAAGCAGAGACGAGAGAGCGGACGGGCGTCGGGAGCGGTCAGGGTGGTCAGCTCGCGCCGGTTGATCAGATCGATCAGGAGCATCTGCTGCTGCGAGAGGGCAATCGCGAGCATCCGGCCGTCCCGGGAGAATGCCATGGGTCCATGGTACGCCCCCGGGTTCTCTCGCCGGATCACGGATCCTGGTTTCCAGGAGCCGACCTGCCAGAAGCGGTAATTGCTCTGCCCACCCGTCAGCAACCATTGGCCGTCCGGACTGAAGGCGACGTTCGACTGCATGGTGCCGTCCTCTTCGGCGGGTAGGTGGTGTACCCTTCGGCCAGTATGAGCGTCCCAGATGGAGACTCCCACATCCCCCTTGACCATGCCCGCGGCGACCCATGCGGCATCGCGGCTCAGGGCGAGGGAGACCACATCGGAACAGCCGGTCACCATGACTCGTTCGGACGGCGCGTCCAGCTTCATCACGATGATCCGGGCATGGCGGTCATCCGTCACGGCGAGCGCGCGGCCATCCAGGCTACAGCTCGCCTGGAACCAGCCCCGATTGAACTTCACATCAAACGTTTGCGGTGTACCGACTTGAATGCCCTGTCTTGCGGGGTCGCGCTCGATGGGCCAGCTTTTCAGTCCCGATCTGCCATAGGTGAACAGCTCGCCGCTAGTCGGGTGAAAGAGGACGGCCTCGTGGTACCCGATCTCCAGGTGAGTCAGTTCCAGAGTTGTGGCTAAATCCCAGAGCCGAACCCCATCTCCGCCCGCAGAAGCGAGCAGGCGGTCATCCGGGCTGTAGTCAATACTCTCGTGTCCCCTGTAGCTGTTCCATGCCTCCGTCGTCGCGGAGTGAGGTTGCAGTAAGCGGCATTCCCGCCCCTCCTCCACTTCCCAGATCCCGATCCGGTCACCGTCGATGAAACCCAGTCGCCGTCCGTCGGGACTGAAGCTCAACATGCGACCCGCACCGCTGACCAGGGCTCTCCCGCTCCACACGTCCCAGAGACGCGTGATACCCTCCCAGCCACTTGATGCCAGCACATTTCCTGTCGGGCTGAATGCGAGTGCCATGACCCTGCCTTGATGACCTGCCAGCACAGCCTGCCGTCGACCCGTGGTTCCATTAAAAATATAGATATTATGATTATTCGATGCGGAAGCAAGCATCCGGCTGTCGCTGCTCCAGGTCAGAGCCGTGTTCCAGTCCGGGTCGGGCAAGGACAGCATCTGTTTTCCGGTCGCTGCATCCACGATGGCTACTTCGGGTTTACGATCGTCGGAATAGGCCAGTTGCTTGCCGTCGGGCCGGAAAGCGATTTGACTCACTCGGAGGTCAGTGCAGAGGGTCTTGCTCTGGCCCTGCACCAGATTGTAAAGCCCAAGAGTTCGGTCTGCGCGTGCAAAGGCGAGCGAGCGACCGTCCGGAGTGAAGTAAGCCGAGCCATCGGTGAGGCGGAGAACTTCTTGTGGACCGTTCTGGGTGGTCAGGTCCCACACGACATTGGAGCGGTTCCCCTTGAGGACAAAGCAACCCAGGAAGAAACGGCCGTCCGCGCTGTACTGAAAACAGACCTCATCCGGATGCTGAACCGGGCTTGGCAGGCGAGTGCCTGGTTCGCGGCCGGCTGTTTGTCTCAAATGAATGTCGCCCGCGTCATCGGCATAAGCGAAATGATCAAGTGCTGCATCAAAAGTCGCGGACAGTCTCCAGGTCGGAATTCGCCATTGGGCTTCCACCCGCAGGTCGGTCAGAGCCAGGCAAGCAACCGCCTCCCCACGAAGGTCAAGCGCCTCTTGCTCCGGAGCACCCCGTGCACGAGTGATTCGAGTTGCCTCCTCGATTGCCTTCAGGCTCTCGAAACGCTGGCCCATTCGGCCGCTCAGGCGAAGGGCCTGGGCCTGAGCGAACGAGGCTCTCCAGAGCTGTTCGGTCCTGGAGTCTTTTTCGAGCTGGGCTACATGTTCCGCCTGTTCGGCTCGTGTCAACTGCCTGCGCAGGGAGAACGCGGCGACCGAAGCACCACCGGCAAGAAGTATCAGAAGGCCTGCGACGGTAATGATCATTACGGCCAGGGCCGGGTTACGCCTGCACCATCGCCAGAGGCGTTCCGAAAAGCTTGTTCGCCGGGCGTGAATCGATCGGTTGTGGAGGAAGCGATCCAG
The DNA here is from genome assembly GCA_963833985.1 of uncultured Planctomycetaceae bacterium. GTDB lineage: Bacteria > Planctomycetota > Planctomycetia > Isosphaerales > Isosphaeraceae > Aquisphaera. The sequence continues at coordinate 286,060 of CAWIAD010000002.1, read as the reverse complement.
GTCCTCGCCAAGGGCGAGCGCGCTCGAGTAGCGTTTTTGTGGCTCCTTCTGCAAACACTTCATGCAGATCGTGCTCAGATCGGGCGGCACCTTCAAGTGAAAACGAGACAGGGGTACGGGGTCATCGGCAAGAACCTGAAGCAACGTATCCAGTGGCGTCCCGGCCTTGAACGGCGGTCGACCGGTGAGCAGTTCGTAGAGGATTGCCCCCAAGGCATACACGTCCGCAGCCGGGCCGATCCTGCCGATCCCGCTGTTTGCCTGTTCGGGAGCCATGTAGCTCGGCGTACCCACGATCACGCCGCTGCCGGTCTGGCCGACGTCGATGTCGAGATGCTTGGCCAGACCGAAGTCTGTGATCTTGGGAAGACACTCCAGAGTCTGAAGACCTGAATCGGAAGCGGTTGAGGCTTCCGACTCGGAAGCTCGAACTCGCGGTCGAGGACCTGACACTTCAAGTTTCTTCAGCAATATGTTTGCAGGCTTGAGATCACGGTGGACGATGCCCCTTTCATGGGCCGTATGCATTGCGAAGGCCAGTGTCCGGATGAAGTCTGCCGCCTGCCGTGCCGGCTGGGGAGTGCCGTCGAGTTCGTGGGCCAGGCTCGGACCGCCCACGAACTCCATGGAGAAATAAGGACAGCCGTCGCTCTCTCCGACCTGGTGAATCTGGACAATGTTGGGGTGCTGAAGGCGCGCGACGGCCTCAGCCTCGGCACGGAAGCGGCTCAACTGGCCCGCGTCGGCGCAGCTTCCGGCCAGGATCATCTTCAGAGCGACCACCCGGTTCAGACCGATCTGCCGGGCCTTGTACACCACTCCCATGCCACCATGCCCTAGCTCGCCGAGGATCTCGTGTCCGGCGATGGTGGGCCAGGATCGGGCCCTCGGGTCGTTGTTTTCGTGTATCGTCTTCGCCAGCGACCCCTGGTCGGCAAGCGCACCGAGCAACTCATCCGACTCGAGCGCGCGGTGAACTTCAAAGAGGGGACGCAACTGATCCCTGTACTGAGGGAAACGCCGCACATATTCCTCGAGCCGGGGACATTCGTGAGCGGCTTCGCGCAGGAGAACCTCGTTGTACACCATTTGCAGCGCACTGGTTTCATCGGCGAGTAGGCCTGGGTGGGTCGCGAAATAGGACTCGACAATGACCCCCTCACCCTCTTGCCAGCGCCGCTGCTGATCCCCGCGGAGCAACTCCACCAGATCGGAACAGGCCGGTTCTTCGAGTGCCATCTAAGTGCTCCACGTGGAGACAGCGATGCGTCAGGCGTTGGCGCAGGCCTCCCCATGAGCAGGAACGAGACTTGTGGCCGAACCGAACAACAAATCCCTGTCACGTTTCCAGTCGCAACTCACGAGTGACGCGGTTGACCGCTCGTTCCAGTTGCACGCGCCGGGCATCCGGCTTGCCGCCAACCTCGGCGGCAATTTCACCCCAGGGCCGTCCCCGGGCGCGCTGGTCGGCAAGGTACCGCTCCTCCGTGGACAGCCTGCTCTGAAATGCTTCAATCAACTCTTTTCGGGAGATCTCGTCGCTCGGACTGGGGCCGGGGTCGACGAACTTCCTCTCATCGTCGGCTGTCCGCTCGGTCCGGCGATAGTCGCGCCGGGCCGCCCGCTGCCGCAGGGCATGGTCGGTAACCCGATTGCGGGCCATCCTGGCGAGCAGTTGAATCAGCCGCTCGGGCTGGTCGAGCTCAAACTCCCCGGCAGTAGCCCGCACGAAGAAGATGGCGAAGACCGACTGACAGATATCCATCGAATCAAAGAGCCGGCGCAGTCTCGGATCAGTCAGACGCCCCCGCACCGCGATCCGGATGGCGGGCTCATAGCGGCGGACGAGTTCGGCACTGGCGGCCTCGTCTCCGGTACGAACCTTCCGCACCAGGTCCAGAAAAGGTGTCTCTTCCGCCACGTCGCTGATCCTCGAGAAGTGGGCGCGTGAACGTTCTTCCATACACCAGAGCCGATGTCCGGCGAAAGCACAAGAGCAACAATTTATCATCCCATTGTTCGTTCGAGCCGCGGGCCTCGTTTATTAGGGTGACGAGGCCGAGCGGTGGCGGGTCCGAGCTCATACGAAGGTCACGGCGCGGAAGCACATTGATCGATCGGAGTGCGCGCTGGCAAGCCAGCCTCTCGATGAGCAACGCACCAAAGAGGGGGAACCAGAGGACCTGGCGTACCGGAAAGGGCAAGCCAGGACTTCATGGTACTGCCAACAGGCGTCGCGTTCGTTGTGCTTCTTCCCCAAGGTGTGAGGGTGAGTGCGTCACTTCGACAATCGCTTGCTGTTCATGCCAGAACAAAGGATTCTGAAATGAGTACTACTGCAACGATGTCCAGGTCCGAAGAGAGAAGCCAGGCCATGATCAACGCGGCCAGGAACCGCGTGCATCGTGTCGTGCCGACTCCGGAACTTGTGTCGTCCTCCAGGAAGCAGATCATCAGCCACGTCTCGGCCGACCTCCGAGAGAGACTCGAGAGGGTCAAGCTGGCCAACGGACTAGCCAATGAGCTGCTGACGCCGTCGCTGGAAGCGCTCAAGAAGGACAAGTCTGGTGCGGCGAGGTTCGCCGCTCTTCGCACTGCGCAGAATGCGGCGCAGGCGAGCCAGAATCCATTTGATCATGATCATGCCAGCTTCCTCGATTCAAGCATTACGAAGTTCGCGAACGTGAATCCGGGCACGAATATTTTCGTTCCGCCGTGGGACACGCACTGGAATGTTCCGAATGACGAAACGCAGTTCGTGCAGGGTTTCACGGACACCGAGAGCACGATGGCCGTGTCATGTCTCGGCAGCAATGATTCGGCAAGCGGCTTCGGTGCGGCGGGCTTCAGCCTGTTTCTCAGCTCCCCTGTGGCCAGGACGGTGAGAATCCAGCCGTTCATGCAATGTGACTTTTCATACGATTTCTACTCGTATCTGTACAACACGAACACGCGTGGCGGGTTTGGTTACGTGGTCTATGAGGGGGGGACCCAGGTCGTTCCCAGCCAGAGCCCTGAAATGTGGGATCGCACCGGGCAGGGAGACCCATGGACACATATTGACGGATCGGCTCGCATCACCTCGTACATGCCGAATGGAGAAGGAGTCCCTCTGATCATGGTTCCCGGCGAAACGTATCAGGTCTGGGTATGGCTGTGGGGCCATGCCGACCAATCAGGCGAGGTTCTGGGAACCTTCGGCGATCCCGTCGGCAGCTTCTGTAAGTTTCAAATGTCGTCCACGCTCGCGTTCATCTCCGTGGTCGATCTGTTTTCATGACGGCGTTGCTCAAGAGCTGCAATCCCTTTGCTTCATTCGAGACCAAGGCGTCGCCTTACATGTCACCAGCGCTGGCGCATTACTCGTTGAAGCAAGGGGATCATTGTCACGCCGACCTGCCTCGAGAAAGCGAGCCTGAGCTTCAGATCAAGCTTATCCCGAAACTCTCCGGGCTCTCCACATTCGTGCAGCCGAGGCAGGAAGCCGCTCAAAAGGAATCAGGAATAATTGTGAAACACATCGGCGGATCCACCCGTCGAAGTCTCCTTGCCGGCGGGCTGTCGAGCTGGGACAACACTGTCCGCATCTGGAATACAGCAACAGGGGAATCGATCGCAACTCTGAGCGGACACGTGGGCTACATCTTCAGAGTGGCATTCAGCCAGGACGGCAAACGCCTTGCGTCCTCCAGCGGCTACCGTAGCAAGGGCGAAATAAGAATCGGGGACTCGAAACGTTGGGACCGGAACCCGGACCAGTAATACCCCGATAGCCGTCGGAAGCAACCAGTAGTGCCAGTGAAGTTCTGCCTTCGAGCAGTGCCCTCACGACCCGGGCGCCCGGTCTGCGCGCCGTCGGTGAGAGCCGGGTTCCTGGCAATGCAGATCCGGAGGGCCCATCCAGGAGACTGCCGACGAATCGAGCGACTCACGAAACCGACACGCCGGCCAGGACGTGGGAGCGTTTCCCTTGTCTCCCGGCAACGACCGCCCAACGAAGGAGTGCACCGATGACGACTCAAAGTCTGTTCGCGACCGTGGCGATGGGCCTCTCACTGGCTTTTCCGGGGCCGGCGAAGGCACAGTACAGCTTTACCACGTACGACGTGCCGGGCTCGACCCGGACCTCAGTCAACGGGAATAGTCCGCACGCGATTGCGGGAGAGTTCGATGATGCCAGCGGCAATACGCATGGCTTCGTGTTGAACCATAGCGACTTCACCCAGATCGATGTACCCGGCGCGGTATTTACCAGCGTCAACGGGATCAACGCCAGCGGCGAGATCTCAGGAATCACCATTGATGCCGAAGGCAATTACCACGGCTACTTCCGGAGCAAGAAGGGCGTTCTCACCACGCTCGACCCGCCCGGCTCGGTTCACACCCAGGCTGAGTTCCTCAACGCGCACGGCGAGGTGGTGGGAGTCTATCGCGATGCCAGCCAGACGCGTCACGGCTTTGTGTGGAGCAAGGGAGTCTTCACAACGTTCGACGCGCCCGGCTCGGCGGCACCGTCTGGGACCGGAGGCTTCGGGATCAACAACCGAGGAGACGTCGTAGGCACCTACGTGGATGGCGCAGGCAACCGCCACGGGTTCGTGCAGAGCAAGGGCGTCTATACGACACTCGACGTCCCTGATGCCCTGCTGACGGTAGCCGAGGGAATCAACAACCGCGGCGAGATCGTCGGACTCTCTGTTGATGCGGATGGCAATCAACATGGGTTCGTGTTGTGGCACGGCGTCTACTCGACGGTCGAGGTGCCCGGCGAGTCCACTACCGGCGTCTTCTCCGTCAACGAGCCAGAGGAAATCGTCGGGTCGTTCGTAGACTCTGGCGGAGTGACTCATGGCTACATTGGCGTGCCTGTCCACTGAGACGCGTTTTCACTTCACTTCCCGCGAGGTCAGGACGGGTGGCCCTCGAGGAATCTGATCTGAGACTCGGTTGTCGCTTGCATCCTGGCAGATGCCCGAGCGCCCGACTTCGCAACGGAGAGGCGGCCCCTGAAAGGTGGGGCCGCCTCTCTGCCTATGATCATGTCGACAACTCCAGGCGGGCCAGCAATACGGAGCCGCAAAGATCTCGTGGTGCTGCAAGTAAACAGCAAATCTGTAGCAGGCAGGGGCTCGTTTGCTCAGAAAGAACAATTCACGGCTCGACCAGACAGGGTGGTGCTCGAAGCTGACGATCGACTTCCTGAAGTCCGGCTCATCTGCGGATGCGCAGTGACACTCGGACGCCGCATGGAATAATGGATGGGATCTGGTGGATTCAGAAGATTGCCTGCGTTTGCGCGTGGCATCTGGGGCTCGGAATGGTAGCTCGCGTTGAGACAATCCAGAGGAACGTTCGGATCAAATCACTCAAATGGCCACCGAATCGACTTTTCGGGCGGTTCTGATCGCCAACCTGTGCTCTGTCTGCCGATTGGCCTTTATCACCGAATCAGGTCGCAAGCAAGCGGTGAGAAGTTGGCCCGTGGCGAAGAAGGTGTTTTCGTCATGGTCGGCCTGCGGGCATGCGGCGTTCTGGCCTGGGGCTTTCTTGCCGCCTACCTGATCCATCCGGCCTGGGTGTCAGGAACCTGTCTGGGACTGCCCACGTGGCTCCGCTGGACAGGTGCGCCTCTCGGCCTTCTCCTCGTGCCGCCACTTCTGTTCTGGACATTTCACTGCTTGGGGAAAAACCTCACTGACACGGTGGTCACCCGCCGCGAGCATATCCTGGTGACTCACGGCCCCTACCGCTGGGTGCGTCATCCCTTTTATGTCACCATCTTCTTCTGGGGGCTCTCGCTGACCCTGCTGACTGCGAACTGGCTTCTGTTCATCCTGGGCGTTGCTGCGATGGGTATGCTGGTCAATCGCACGCGGATCGAGGAGGAGAAGCTGGCCGAAAGGTTCGGCGACGAGTATCGGGCCTATGCATTGCGGACGGGGAAGTTTTACCCGCTTCTCGGCCGCCATCTTTCGTCTCGCCGCGGAGACCGTGGACGGCAACGAGATCCAGACCAGGCTCATCCCCTCTGAAGCAATGCCCCGCTGGCCGGACCCGGAGATGATGAAGCCGCGGAGCGACGCGCTCGCCTGCGGCGAACAGAGTGTTCGTCGCGGTGCCATTTCCAGTCCGTACGCCGCAACGCTCGTGACCCGGGGAAGTTCGGGGCAGACCGGCAGAGTCTCTCTGTGTGAGAATGAAAGGGGCTCAGAGCACTCGGGGCCCAGTTGCAAGCCGTCGTGTGAGGTATTTGATGCTCACCGGTGATCTCGTTCGTGTCCGGACCTCCAAGGAGCGGATCATTCCGCTCTATCTCAACCGCAATAGCCCGCAATGGCTGGAGGCGGCCGAGAGCTTGCTGGCCATCTTCCGCGAAGGCGTGGGGATGAGCCGCGGTGAGATCGAGGAGGAGATCGACGACCTGTTCGGCGGCGGTGGCAAGGCGACACTTGTGCATCGCGGTATCGCCAAGGTGCTGGAAGATCTCGCCGAGTTCGAGATCGTCGCCGACGTGCCTCCAGAGCAGGTGCGCGAGAAGGTCTTCACCGCCGCCGCCGAAGCGCGCAGGCAGTTACGCGCGGCTCGCCCCGCACAGGACAGCGGGGTCAAGCTTGCGGCGCGGCCCGCGTTTCGCCGCGAGGAGGTGCTGGACGCCGTCGCCCGCGAGCTCAAGCTGCCGGCGGAAACGCTGATCAGTGCACTCTTCGCCGATCTCCGCGATGAGAACCGTTTGCTGAAGTTCCAGGACATGACGGCCCAGCGGCTCGTCGATCGCTACAACGTGGCGCTGGCCCAGGCAGTGCTGCTGCGCTCGGTGCGGGTGGACGCGGAAGTTCGGAGCGAGGGTCCCGCGCGCTATCGCCAGCTCTTTCGCCGGCTCAAGTTTCATCGCCTGGTGTACCGCGTGCTCGGCTCCATGGCCGACGGCTACACCATTCACATCGACGGACCCTTGAGCCTCTTCAGCGCCACGACGAAGTACGGTCTGCAAATGGCGCTGTTCGTGCCGGCCTTGCTGCATTGCCACGATTTTCGCCTCGATGCCGAGCTGCGCTGGGGCCCACGGCGCGAGCCGCGAAGCTTCCACCTGGACCCGAGCGCCGGGCTGCACACGCACCAGCTCGATTCCGGGGTTTACGTTCCCGCCGAGATCCCGGCCTTCGTTGAGCGGTTCCGCCAGGTCGCCCCGGCCTGGGAGCTGAGCGAATCCACCGAGGTGCTCGAGCTGGGCCGCGAGGGCGTCTGGGTGCCCGATTATCGCGCGGTGCACAGGGCCAGCGGGACCGACGTCTTCGTGGAGGTGCTTGGCTTCTGGAAGAAATCGAGCCTGGATCGCTTGCTTCAGCTGCTGCCCCGGCTCGGCCCGCCCCGGTACATTCTGGTGATCTCCGAGAAGCTCAAGGTGGACGAAGCCGCACTCGACGAGCTGTCCGGGCCGATCCTCCGTTTCAAGGAGATCCCCAGCGCCCCGGAACTGGCCGGCTTGCTCGAGACCTTCGTGCAGCCGGGCGCCGCCACGGGCAGGCTCTTCTGAGGAAGATCTGGCAGGCATTGCGGTGACGCCGGTGTCCGGATCGAAAACCTGGTCCACTCACACCATTCCTCGAGGCGGTTCCCATGAATCGAGAGACCATTCTTCAGAGAATCCTCAAGGGCGGCATCGTCGCGGTCGTCCGTTCCGAGTCGAGCGACTCGCTGGTGAAGGTGGTCGAGGCGCTCGCGGAGGGAGGCGTCACGGCGGCGGAGATCACGTTCACTGTGCCCGATGCCGTGGAGGTGATCCGCCAAGTTCGCCGCACGGTGGGCGATGCGGTCGTGCTGGGCGCGGGCACGGTGCTCGATCCCGAGACCGCCCGCGCGGCCTTGCTTGCCGGTGCGGAGTACATCGTCTCGCCGATCGTGAATCTGGAGGTCATCCGGCTCTGTCGCCGCTACGACAAGGCTGTCATGCCCGGGGCGTTCACTCCCACCGAGGTTGTGACCGCGTGGGAGGCCGGCGCCGATATCGTCAAGATCTTCCCGTCCGACGTGGGCGGCCCAAACTATCTTCGCGCACTTCGCGGGCCCTTGCCCCAGGTGCGGCTCATGCCCACCGGGGGAGTGGATCTCAGCACGGCCGAAGCCTTTCTCAAAGCGGGCGCCTCTTGCCTGGGCGTCGGCGGTGCGCTGGTGGAGGCAAAAGCCATCGCCGCAGGCGATTTTGCCCACATCCGCGAGCTGGCCCGCCAGTTCGCCGCGATCATCGCCAGGACGCGTGAGCTCCACTAAACATCTGTTGCACCAGTCTCAATCGGTCTTCTCTTATTTTGCCCATTTTGCCTGGTGCGATCAATTCCGCCGGAACTTCCCGCGTCACCGGATTCTTCCGCGGAATCGTTTCAAGCTGAGCCGCAGCACGGGTCGATAAACAAGGCATAAGCTCGGGTCCGCGCCCGGACCTGGTCCTTTCTGCAAGGTGATGCCATCGCCAGCGAGTCAGCGAGGCGGGGCGGAGGTCTGGGGCCGGCCTGATGTCGGCATCTCGGGTAGGGAGAACAGTCTCGTGTGGCGAACGAGTTGTCGAGCGCAGGGAAGTCGCGGTGGTTGGAGCCTGAAGGCTCTGGCCGCGAGCGTCCTTGCGCTTGGCTTCGCCATGACTTTCCGGGCCGATCCGAGCCGTGCGGCCGACCCTCCATCACGCCCGCAGGCCGCCAAGGTCCCTTTGATTTACCAGAAGAAGCGTTCGTTCCGGATCCCGTTCCACATCGACGCCGAAGGCCGGGCGCGGCTCAAGGAGATCCAGCTCTGGGTCTCTGAGGACTCCGGCTTTCACTGGGAACCCAAGAGCAAGACCACCCCGGAGCTGGGCAAGTTCACTTTCCGCACCTCGCATGATGGCGAGTTCTGGTTCGCTACCCGTACGGTCACGCTCAACGACGAGTACTCGCCCCCCATGGACCAGACGGTCGAGCCAAGCATGAAGGTCGTTGTGGACACCCTGCCGCCGTCGATCGTGCTCGAGCCCGACGGGCGGCGAGGGAGTGTGGCCGGCGTCCGCTGGGAAGTGAAGGACGAGCATCTCGACCTGAAGTCGCTGCTGCTCGAGTACCAGGTGGACGGCGCAAAGTCCTGGCGAACCGTTCCCATCCGCCGATCCGCCTTGCTCGGTGCCCAGCGCTGGGATGCCGGCACAGCCGACCCCCTGCGGGTGCGCGCCTCGGTGGCCGACAAGGCAGGGAACCTGGTGGACGCCGAGCTCGTGATGGCCGAAGGCGCGGCAGGAGAGAGTGACTTCGCGAATGCCGACGCCGGCGCGGTACCGCCCGCCGTCGAGCGCATCTCTGACCCCAGCTCCGCCATCGCCGCGGGACCGGGCTTCCCGGCAGTGCAGGAAGATCCGGGCTCAGCCTCGAACGCCAGTGCCCGGGCGCAGGCGCCGAAGCGCACCCTCGCACGCCGCCCACGCGCCACCGAGGCCCCATCGGCGGCAGCCGCGCGCCCCTCACCCACACCTTACGAGTGGCAGCGTGGGGACGAAACCTCGACGGCGGGAAACCAGCGGCCCGGCGGCCCGGCAACCGCCGGCTCGTTCGCGGCGCTGCCGCCGGCGTTCTCCAATCCCTTCCCGGTCGCGAACAGCGCGGGGGGAGCCAATGGCTTCGCGGGGGGGGGACCGGGAGCCAGTCCCGCACCGGGCGGCGTGAGCGCCGGAGGCAATCGCTCGATGCTGGTCCCCAGCCCTCGGTTTAAGCTTCAATATGCCATCGAGGATGCCGGACCCGACGGCCCGGCAGTCGTGGAACTGTGGCTCACGCAGGACGGCGGCCGGACCTGGATCCGCCGCGGCGAGGACCCCGACCGGGTCTCACCATTCGACGTGGACCTGAGTGGTGAAGGGACTTATGGCCTGAGCCTGGTTGCACGCTCCGCCTCGGGCCTTGGCGATCAGCCGCCTGCCCCCGGGGACCCTCCCCAGACATGGGTTGAAGTCGATACGACACCGCCGTCGGTGCAACTCTACCCGCCCCAGATCGGTACGGGGCCGCACACCGGCAAGGTGGCAATCACCTGGCGCGCCAGCGATCTTCACCTTGCGCCGCGCTCGGTCGCGCTCATGTGGCGTCCCGACCAGCCCGGGTCGGCCTGGCAGCCAATCATCGACACGCAGGAGAACATGGGCCAGTACATCTGGACGGTTCCGCCGAGCTTCCCGGCCCGGTTTCATATCCGCGTCGAGGCGGTTGACTCCGTCGGCCACCGCGGCGGCGCGGAGACGACCGACTCCGCGCCCGTGATCGTGGATCGCAGCCGCCCGCGCAGCCGGATCATTGGCCTGGACCCGAACGCCCGCGCAGGCGACGGACCCGGCGGTCGTCCCCTCCGGTAAGGTGGATCGGGAAGCTCCCAGAATCGTGCAGGAGAAGACCTCCGGCTCACGGGTTGCGCTTGCGCCTCAGCTCCTCGAGCTCGCGTAGCATGGCCTCACGCTCCGCTTCGGCCTGCCTTTTTTCGATTTCGGCTCGACGTAGGGCGGCTTCCGCGGCGCTCAGCGACTCCCATGAGGTCATGAGCCTGGTTCCGGTGGCAGGATCGTGAAGCCGCAGGAAAGCCCCCTCTCGCTCGAGGTGCAGGCCCAGCACCTCGCTGGGTAAGCGGCCTGCGACCGGTTCGATGGCCGCATAGCGCCCGGAGCGGAGCCGGAACCCCTGGAGCGATGGCCTCAGGTATTCCTCCTTAGGATCGAAGAGAAAATATTCGGGAACCTGAAGCACATGCTGATACAGGAGATATTTTTTGTGGAGGTCCTCATCCCGCGTCGATGGGGAGGTATACTCGAAAACGACGTCCGGACCCTTGCCTTCGCGCCATACGAAGTAAGCATCACGGTCCTTGTTGAGAATACCTCGTACCAGGAAAACGTCCGGAGAGACGTGCCTGCGCTTCTTGCCCGGCACCCAGTAGAGAAACATGTTACCCGAGACATAGACCATGGGGTCCGGGGCGAACCGGGATCTCAGAACGTCGAGCATCACGATCATGTTGTCGCGATGGGTAGGCGTCTCCGCCATCGGCTGACCATCGCCGGTGGGGTAGTCGACCGGCGGGTCGTCCGTCGTCGCGGGAGAGGATAGCTGAGCTGCCATGAAGAGTCCTCCGGGCCCACTCCTGCGCAGAACGGCGCTCCGCGCAGGGCTTGATTGCGAGCTCTCAACATTCTACCCGTTCCAGGCAGGCCGCATCACGCCGCCGGGCCGAGCAGATCCTGCACCGCTTCGCGCTCGGAAACCAGTTCTGCGGCCGAGGCGTCGAGCCGCTTGCGGGCCTCGTCGTCGATGGGCAGGTCCGGGACGATCGACCAGTGCGCTCCGCCCTTGGACACCAGCGGATAGCTGTAGATCAGGCCGGCGGGGATGCCGTAGCTGCCGTCGGAGACCACCCCGGCGCTGAACCATTCGCCCACGGGCGTCGGAAAGTGGAGCGACCGGACGGTGTCCAGAGCGGCATTGGCCGCGGAGGCCGCCGATGACGCCCCGCGCACCTTGATCACGGCGCCGCCACGCTTGGCCACGGTGGGAATGAAGGTCTCGGTGAACCAGGCCGCGTCAGGGATCACGGTCGTCGCCGACGCCCCGGCAATCTCGGCGTTCTTGTAATCGGGATACTGGGTGTCGCTATGGTTGCCCCAGATGGTCACCCTCTTGACCGACGCCACGGGCACGCCGGCTTTCCTCGCCAGTTGCGAAGCGGCTCGGTTCTGGTCCAGCCGCGTCATGGCAAACCACCGATCGGCAGGAACCTTGGGCGCGTGCGACCGCGCGATCAGGCAGTTGGTGTTGCATGGGTTGGCCACGGTGACCACTCGCACGTCCGGGCTCGCCACATCATTGATCGCCTTGCCCTGGCCCGTGAAGATCGGTCCATTGGCGCGGATCAGGTCCCCCCGGCTCATCCCATCTTTCCTGGGCAGGCCGCCGACCAGTATCACCCAGTCCGCTCCCGCGAATGCCTCCACGGCCTTGTCCGTGGCCTTGACGTCGGCCAGCAGCGGGAAGGCGCAGTCTTCCAGTTCCATGAGCGTGCCGCCCAGGGCGGGCAGGGCCGGTGTGATTTCCAGCAATTGCAGCGCGACTGGCTGTTCCGGGCCAAAGACCGCCCCGGATGCCAAACGGAACAGTAAAGCGTAGCCAATTTGACCGCCCGCTCCGGTTACCGCCACGCGAATCGGGGTTGCCATCGTAGGTTCTCCTTTTGTGAACAAGCTTGGCTTGGTGCGAATGAGATTCCAAGGAAAGTGAAATCAGTGATCGCTCATGCTTGAGTCTCAGGTGTATCAAGCCCGGCGTCCAGGCGGGGGCCGGCCGGTCGAACGGCGTACGGGTGATGCCCGCAGCTTGGCGATCATCAGCGCCATCTCGCGCGGCAGGTGCCGGCAGCCGGCAAGCAGGACGGCTCCCGCAATCAGCAGTGCGGGTACGGCAGTCAGCAGTGCGGCAATCAGGTTCTCCGGGTCGTGACCGGGCTGGGCGCGGGGCGTTGCCCCGATGGCGGCCAGGGCCCGCCCAAACGGCGTGGCCATGGAATCATCCTGGCCGAAGGTGTCCGAGACCCAGCCCATGACCGTGGGCGACCAGAGATCGCCCAGCAGGTGTGTCGCCGCCAGCGCCACGGCGTAGGCGACCGCCCGCATGTTCGGCAGCACCACGTTGGCAATGATGGCGTGGCAAGGGCCGGCGTTCGTGAAGAGCAAGGCGACAGTCAGGAACACGCAGGCGAGTACGAAGGATTCGCCCCGTCCAAAGATCGCCATCAACAGGCAAGGAATGGCGCCCAGCATCGCCAGGCCGGGAACCAGAAACAGTGCCCGGGGATTGATCCGTGAATAACGGTCGGCCAGCCAGCCGCCAACCGACATGCCTGCCACCATGGCAGCCGGCACGACGAAGGCCAGCCAGAAGTTGGTCCGGGCCGTGGGGACCTCGTGGACCACGACCAGGAACGTCGGCAGCCAGACGATCAACCCGCCGATGGCGAACATGGAGAAAGCCAGGCCGAAAACCGAGTAGGTGTACGAGGAATTCACCATGAGGTCGACATAGTCCTCGCGGCTGGGGCCGACGCGCTCGTGCAGCCGCAACCGTTGCTCCTCGACGCCTTCGCTGGTGCCGCGCAGCGGATCGGGGAGGGTGAGAATCCAGAGGGCGAGCACGAGCCCCGGCGCGCCTGCCACCAGGAAGGCCATGTGCCAGGTGGCGGCCTGGGCAAGCATCGTGCCCAGCGAGAAGGCCAGTGCGGCGCCCAGCGGCATCGCCAGGTAATAGGCCGATAACAAGCGCGCCCGCACGCCTCGCGGAAACAGGTCCATCAGGATCGACAGTGCGGTGACGCCAAACGTCGATCCTCCCATGCCGACCAGTGCGCGAGCCAGTTGTAGCTCATTGTACGACCGTGCCAGCCCGGTGCCAACGGTGGCCAGGCTCCAGACGGCAATTCCCACCGCCATCAGCCGGGGACGCCTGAGCCGGTCGGCCAGGTAACCGACGAGCGGCCCCCAGACGGCATAGCTGGCAAGCAGCACCGTGGCCAGCCAGCCCGCCTGCGCATCGGTGAGTTGCAGTTCCTGGCTCACCGACCGCAGGACGGCGGGAAGCAGCCAGCGATCCAGCGACTCCAGCAGGTGGACCAGGAACAGGACTGCGAAGATGGACCATGCCCAGCGGGCGGTCAGGACTCCGGGTTTTGCCTGGGGCGGAACGTGCGCGGGTGAATCCGGGGAGGTTTCAGGATCGCTTCCAGATGCATCGCCGGCGTGCGTCGCCAAGATGGGTCTCCCGAGGCCGGTCCGTCACACTGCCGCTTCCAAGCCAGATCGTAAGCCAGGCTCCATCCACCGTCCAGTGGCAAGTCGGCATGGACTGGTGAACAGGATTCGCGCGGGGAGCGGATCTTGCTCCTGCCGAGAAAGACTTCAGGGAATGTAGCGGTTGTTCCGATAAAAGGGACGGTCACGCCCGGTCCAGCACCGGTGCGGCCTCACGTCCCATCCCGTCACGAAAGACCAGACCCTCGCAAATTCCGCCCTTTACCAGTTCTCGCGAGAGATCGCTTCGTGCGAACCGGTCCAGGAAGGTGCAAGAGGGTCAAGGGGAGGCGGTCTGGCATGAGTATCCTTCGACCGGAGTTGAGAGCCGCTCAGCGACGCGCGCTGCTTGCTCTGGTCATCGGCTGGCTGGCGCTTGCGGATCGTGCCGCCATGGCGCAGGGCCCCCAGTTCAATATCGACCAGCCCTCCGGCGCCGCCGAAGGCAACAGTATGCTTGGGCCGGCGCTGGGGCAAGCGGGGTTTGTCGAGGAAGGGTCACCGGTGTCGCCGCGGCCGGTCGCGGGCCGGGCCGGGCCTCAAGGCAGCCATGCCCCCCTGGCCGGAGTGACCACCACGAACACGCCCATGATCCGCCCGCAGACCGCCGCCTTGTTCCAGAGGACCTCGGTCCAGCCGGCGGTGGTACCAAGCTACGGCGAAGGCCTTGATGTTCCGGTCGGCTCGCTCGAGGTCGGTCCCGCGAACGGAATGACCATCGACCAGGCGATTGACGTTTGCGTGAAGCAGAACATCGATCTCTACGCCCAGCGGCTGGAAATCTCCATGGCCGACGCGGACATCCTGACGGCCAGCCTGCGCGGCAACCCGATCTTTTACGCCGACAACCAGCTTGTGCCCTACGGCCATTACAGCTTTCGGCGTCCCGGCGGTCCCGGGCAGTACGACCTCAACCTCAATTATCCTCTGGACGTCACGCGCAAGCGCCGGTTCCGGACCATCGTGGCCCAGCGCGCCAAGCACGTCGCCGAGGCCCAGATGATCGACGCGGTGCGAAATCAGGTTGATACACTTTATACTTATTATGTTGATAATGTCGCGGCGCGTGTGACGCTGACCTTTACCCAGGTGTACGCTCAGGGCCTGCGCAAGCTGCTGGCCCTGACCGAGGGCAAGCAGGTTGCCGGCTTCGTCACACCGCCGGAGGTGCTGACGATCAAGGCTCAGCTCGAACAGGCAGACCTGGCCATCAAGGACGCCGAAGGAGCGCTCCAGTCCAGCCAGCAGAACCTGGCACTGGTGCTGAACATGCCGCTCACCGAGGCAGCCCGGATCGAGGTGCGCGATTTCATTCGCGACGTCCGGCCCCTGCCCGTCTCACGCGAGGAGCTCCTGGAGCGCGCCTACGCGGCGCGGCCGGATCTCCATGCGGCGCGGCTGGCCGTGGAGCGCGCCCATGCCGACGAGCAACTGGGCAAGGCCAACGGCTATCCTGACGTCTACCTGCTCTGGCAGCCCTACACTTACCAGAACAACTCGTATCTGGGAGTTCAAAGCCCGACGTCCTGGACCCTCGGTGTCACCGCCACGGTGCCGCTGTTCAATCGCAACCAGGGAAATATTCGCCGCGCCAAGATCAATGTGTTCCAGTCCGAACTTCAGCGTGAAAGTGCGAAGCGCCATGTCAACGACGATGTCTTCGACGCCGTGCGGGAATTCAACCTGAGTCTCCAGAATGTCGTGCGAACCGAGACCGTGGTCCTCCCCGCGGCCAAGGAAGTACGCAATGCTGCCTACCGCCGGTGGCAGCAGGGGAACGATAGCCTGCTCGACTACCTGGAGGCCCAGAGAGCGTTCAACGACGTGGTCCGGTCTTACCGCGATGGTCTGGTCCGCCACCGGCGGGCCATGCTCGACCTGAACACGGCCGTCGGCGAGCGGGTGTTGCCCTAGTCCAGAGCCCGGGCGGCTCCGCTGCGTGCCCCATCATTCAATCAGGACCTTTCGCTCATGCGACGACCTGGCCGGCGGGAACCGAAAGGCAGCTCACGGCGTTACTGCCGGCCGGGCGTGGAAGGGCTGGAGCGGCGCGATGTGCCCGCGGTCGCGATCCCCCAGGTCTTCTCCACCCCGATCAAGCCCGCGGACCCCGCCGTGATCCAGCAGCTTGTCAGCACCGTCTACGCTCCGGTGACGACCACCTTCCCGATCCAGATCGGCAACCAGGTGTTCGCGCCGGGGACCTACGCGGTGCCGCAGCCGACCGCGGGCGAGATCCAGCGCGAGACGCTCGTCGAGCGGTTCGTGGGCCGCTACGTCATCGGGTCCCCGCGCTATTCCAACCAGTCTGCGACGATCCACATCTACAGCAACGGTGCCAACGCGATGTCTAACCAGTTCCTGCACGCACGCTCGCAGCTCATCCTCTTCACCCCGGCAGACCCCACGGCCCGGCCCACCACGAACGATCCGGTTGCCGGCCAGGTGGTCGGTCTGCTCAGCTCGTTCCCGCTCAGCTACCTGAGCTCGGCCACGTACTTGATCATGAACGTGACGAACCTGCCCGGCGTTGCCAGCAACGACCCCAGCGCCCTGGACCACGGCCTGCCCTCGCGCCTCCAGGTGACTCCCGACCCCATCAGCGGCGGAGTTTACGCCGGGCCCCAGTTCACCTCGACCCCGGCCGTGCAGACCGATGCCACGACCGGCGCTTCGTTCCCCCTGATTCCCGGAACCGGCGGCGCCGTCGGCTACCTGGGCGGTGGCGGAGTGCTCGATATCCAGTACATTCCGGACGCTCATCCCCGCGCCGGTACACGCGGGTCCGGCAAGGCCGTCGTCACCGTACAGGCTCTGGTGAACTCGACCGGAGCGACCAATGCGATCGCCCCCCAGATCAACTAGGCGAAAGGAGCGGTCGTCGATGCACGAGCGATTCCGGCAGGAGAGGCCTCCCAGGCGTCAGCGGCCGCAATGCGAGGGTCTGGAATCACGCGACCTGCTCTCGACCTTGCCCGCGGCAAGCCGCGCCGCCGGCGCACCACCGTTCCCCAACCCGGCCGTCATCGCCAGCTCCATCAACCTGCTGTACGGCCCCAACTCCGCCACTCCGCGCACGCCGACGCCCTCCGAGGTGAAGCGTGAGACCTTCACGGCCAAGTATATCGGAACCTATACCATCAGCCCCCCGCGCTTCAATGACCGCTCGATGACGATCGATGCCTCATCGAAGACGGGGGGCTCGAACCAGTTCCTCATGGGCAAGCTGGAAATGGTGATTTTTCCGCCGGCCAACCCCGGGGCGACACCCACTCCCGGCAATCCCTACGCCAACCAGGTCACCGGCATCGCCTCGCTGATCCCCCAGAACTACCTCCAGACCGGTGGCCTGAACATCCTGGACATGAACGCCACTCCCGCGCCGGGATCCGGCCCGAAGGCGCTGCCGACCCACCTGAACTGGACCTATGACTCGTTCGCCAGTGCGGGGCCGTACACGGGCCTGACGCTCGACTTCTACCAGGGGGCGGGAGTTGTCGACATCCGCTATCTCCCCGACCCGCATCCCCAGCGCGGCACCCTGGGGTCGGGCCACTTCGTCGCCGCGTTCCAGGGCCTCATCAATACCAGCCAGGTCACCAGTGCCATCTCGAAGCCGATTAACTGAGCCGATCGAGAGCAGACACAGGCCGTCGAGGGTCAAGAGGAGAGGAGTCCAGGACGATGGGTAGGAATACGCCGCGGGAGGGCAGGTCGCGCCGCAGCCGGCCAGGGTTCGAGACCCTGGAGTCTCGCGAGCTGCTCACGGCGCATCCGGCCGCGGCTGCTCCGCAGGCGGCCATTCCGGCCGCGGCGAATGTCCAGCAATTCGTCTCCGTGCTCTACCCGCCCGGCACGCCCCAGCCGTCCACCGCGGAAATCCGCCGCCAGACCTTCGTGATCAAGGCGGTTGGCCGCTACATCATCGGCGATCCACGGTTCAGTACCCAGGCGATCACGATCCACGGTTACGGCAAGCCGGCCACCAGCAACGTCTCGCTCAAGTCCCACTTCCAGTACATCCTCTTCGAACCCGCGAGCCCTTCGCAGCCGGTGTACGGGGAGTTCAACATGCTTCCCGCGGACACGCTCCAGAGCGGGGCGAATGTTATCCTGGACTTGCAGGGGCCAACCGGGACCGAGGTGAACGGCCTGCCCACTCATCTCTACTGGACCCACGACATCTCCAGCGGCGTGGTGTTCACCGGCTCGGGCTACACCCTGCCGGGCAGTGGGAACTTTCCAGGTAGCTACATCAACAGCCAGGGTGCACCGGCGAACCCGCCGCCTGGCTCGCCGGGGGGCGGCCCGCCCTCCAGCGTCAACAACTGGAACATGGGCTTCGGCGACATCACGTTCAAGTACCAGCCCGACCCCCATCCTCAGAAAGGGTCGCTGGGCTCGGGCAGGGTGATCATCATGGTCCAGGGGCTGCTGAACACCTCGGGCGCCCAGAACCCGATCGATCCCAATTACAACTGAGCCGCGTGGAGCGGAAGGACGGCCCTGAGCCTGGTGGCAAATGGCCGGCGAAATCCAGGGCTGCAACCCGTTTCACTCTCCTGCCGGAGGTTGCCGTGCCGATCATCGAGATGAGAGGATCCGCCTTGCTCGACCGAAGGCTCACTGTTTCGGTGTGGAATGGGCCGGCTGGCCCGGCGTCCACCGGGAGGATGAGATGAGAGCGTCACGCCTTCTTGGCCTGGTCTGTGTGCTCTTCCTGGCCGCCCCGGCGCGGGCTCAGAACATCTGGCCTGTCTCGTTCGCTTACTGGTGGGATTGCCCCGACCCTTACCTGCCCGACCTGAGAGCCGCTGACCACAGCGTGGAACATGCCCGCGCTCTGGCCGGGCTTGATGATCACGCTCTCCGAGACGTCATGCAGACTCGCAACCAGTGGATGAGCCAGCGCGAACTGTCGCTCTACAACAGTCCGAACATGCTGCCGCCCATCTATCCGCCGACCGCGGCACCGGGTACCTCGTCGGAACACGCAACGTCGCCCGAAAACCCGGCTCCTGCTGTGCCACCGTCTACTGCCGCGCCAACTCGTACGGGCTCGCCTTTTCCCATGGCTCCATCATCACCCGCTGCCGGGTCAAGTCCGGCACGTACGACTCCTGGGCCGCCGCCCGGCCCTGGCGCCGGAGCCAGACCCACGCCCTTGCCCTCACCCGTGCCATCGCCGACGCCGGCTTCTCAGCCAGCCCCGGCGCTCCCCGTAGCGACCCCGGCCGCAGCCCGGTCCTGATTATCGTAGCTGCCATGCGACGGTGAAGTCGTCAAAAGTCAGGAGGCCAGGCCGCCTCCCGCCCCGCTCGCGGCGTCTCCTCGTCCCTGACAGGCCGCTTTGGTTTCGCGCTTCCGTGGCAGCAGAACCAAAACTCCATGCCCGAGGTTTGCCTGGCCGGGTTCCGTCCGCGGCGACGGTGACCGTTCCGGTATCAAGAGCATGGAGTCATGCCATTGGAGGATCGGACGACTCGGTAATCTCTCGGATGACCCGGCAGGGGTTGCCGGCCGCAAAGACCCCTGCGGGGATGTCTCGCGTGACCACGCTCCCGGCCCCGATCACCGACTTCGAGCCAATGCGGACGCCGGGACAGAGGATGGCACCCCCGCCGACCCAGACGTCGGAGCCAATGGCAACGGGCCTGGCGAACTCTTGCTTCCTCCGCAGATCAGCGTTCATCGGGTGCGTGGCGGTGTAGATCTGGACCGCCGGGCCGAACTGCGTGAAGTCGCCGATGCGGACCGCGCAGACGTCGAGTACGACACAGTTGAAGTTGAAAAACACCCGCTCGCCCAGAGAGATGTTCGACCCGTAGTCGCAGAAGAACGGCGGCTGCATCCAGACATTGCCGCCGCCGGCCCCGAACAGCTCGATCAGGATGCGCCGACGCTCATCCTGCTGGCCTTCGCGAGTGGCGTTGAGGGCCTGGCAGAGGTTTCGGGCCCGTTCGCGACCTGCAACCAGCGCCCCGTCCATCGGGTCGTACAGCTCGCCGGCCAGCATCTTGTCGCGTTCGCTTCGCATGGCGCCCCTGATTGAGATCTTCGTCCCTGGCGACACGTCCTGCAACTTCGAGTCCCGTCGGGGAGCGATTCCGCACGCTGGTCGAAGCTGGCCAGATGTTGTGGCACAAGAGCTTTCATAAGCAGGTCTCCAGGCCACCGCCTTGGTCGGAAGCGGCTCGCACCACTTTCGTTCGTGCGGAATACGGACTCCGCGGTCAGCTCCGTCGGAGTCTCCACGGCGGTGGCCCCTTGGGGCCGATCAGGGGCCTTCAGGAAAGGACAAGAAGGGCTCCTGGAGCGTTTCTTGGGCTCACCGAGCCTTCGAGATGCCCGGGTATGAGCGGCCCCGTCCGCACCGTCTGGTCACCCCGCAGGCAACGTGGCTCGGCAAGAAAGATTATCGCGGAGCTTACGATGGTTCAGCTCTTGAAGCCGGCTCCAAGACGATCACGACGTGAAGCGAGCAATCCTGCCAGCCCGATGCCGAGCAGGATAAACCCGCTGGGCTCCGGAACGATGGACACACCATTAGAGACATAATCTAATGCGTTGTTTTGAGTGACGACAGCGACTCCGTAATCGATGGGGGCAGTCCCGCTGAGATCGCCGTTGCTCCACAGGTTGACCGCCATGCCGCCACCGATATCGAACAACAGACCGTAAATATCAAGGAATCCGCCGTGCAACGGGTAGTCTGAGGCGGTTTTCGGCGATCCGCTCGGCCAATACAGGTTGCTGTAGCTTATGAAGCCGTGGCTCTGCGGGGGCAGGCCGGCCGCGACCGCGAACCTGCTGAAATCGTTCGGTGCCAGTAAGTTGGTGGGTTCCGGCTTGTCGCGCTTGATGGGCTCGAGCGGGCCGATTGGTACATTGACCAGGCTCAAGCCACTGTTCGTGTCAGAGAAGGTACCGCTAATCGCAGTCACCTCGAAGGCTTGAGAATACTTCGCGTCTGTCGCCGGGCCGTAAGTCAACTGGACGGTACCGCTCACACCCGGCCCGGAGAAACGGAAGTCGACTGTGCCGGCATGCACCTGACGCGGGAAGGTCGCGACGAGCAGGATCGAGCAGACGAAAAGTTGCTTCATCATGAGCGAGGCCTCCGATTTGCCTGTTGTGACGTTTCTCGCGCAGCATCACGCTGATGCGTTCGAGCTGAACGTGCCAGCGAGCGGAGCATCGGCAGCCCGACAGCCCGATTGCAAGCCGGGTCGCGTAGTGCGGAGATTGTAGCCACCCAGGCGAATGAGAGCAATCTACCAATCCGGCTCCGTAATCTGGTCGATTCTGACCAGGTGTGGTGGCAGGGGACCTCCTGGCTAGTCGGCGGCGAGAATATCGCAGGAGGCCGTCCGAATCCACAAGAGAGTCATCCAAGCGTCCCCTCGGGAGGCCGAGTCATGTGGACCTGTCCGAAATGCACCGCGAAGGTTGATCCTGCGTATGAGGTCTGCTGGCGCTGCGGGACCACGCCGCAGGGGGTTGAGGACCTGAACTTCGTCCCGGCAGACACGGCAGCACTGATCGAGGGTCCGCGGCTCTTTTCCGGCCTCGCGGCCGAGGCCGGAAAAGAGGGCGGGCCGGCGACGGAGCTGGCCGCAGCACACCCCTCGGACCTTGTCGAATGCTATTGGGCGCGTGACACCATGGAGGCGGAGCACCTTGCAGCCCGACTGATCGAGGCGGATATCCCGGCCGTCGCCGACAGTCAGGACCTCCGCTTGAGAGGAGCCGGGGCCGCTGTCACGAATCCGTTGGCCTTGGGCAACCCTTATTTCGGGCCACGCGTTCGAGTGCTCCGGGAAGATCTGGCCCGCGCCAGGGCTTGTCTGGAAACGTACGAGCAGCACAAGCCCAAATGACCTGGCGCTGGAGCAGCCGCAGTATACGCTCACACATAGATAATAACAGCCTCTTCAATCACTTATTTCTCAATGCCTTACTGGTTGCTGCGCCTCAGCGCCGGGGTGAGCGGCGACGAATCAGGAACTGCAAGAGAAGCCATGGTCTATTTGTGAGGTCATTTACGCATGTTTAATATAATCATGCGATACCTCGAGCTGCTCGACGACCAGCGGGAGGCCATCTTCCAGCGGTTGAACGAGCTCCCGGACGCCGTGCTCTGGTATCGGCCCGGGCCGAAGGTCTGGTCGATCGGTGAGCATCTCGACCATACGCGCGTGATCAACTGCTGCGCGCGCCGGCTCATGATCGCGTACTTCCCGCTCGCGTCGATCTTCGCGCTCCCGTTCCACCGCCAGCCGTACCAGGCTGAGATCGACGACGTCTACAAACGTCCCGGCTTCCCCATGAACGTAGGCTGGATCTGGCCGCCAAGATACACGCCACGGCGGCCGGTGAGCCTGGAATTCCTGCACGAAGCGTTGCGCCGAGCATGCCGCTTTTCGTCGTTTCTACACCACGCGCGACGAGCAGCTTCTCGGCCACGTCGTGCTCCCTGATCCGGTGATCGGAGCGCTCAACCTGGTGCAATGGCTCCGCGTGCAGGGATATCATGACGCCCACCATTACGAGCGGGTACGTGTTCGGATCGATAACCCTGAGTATGCCCGCACGGCCGGGCGTCCCTGCCGTCCATGATCGGCTTCACGGGTTACGGTGTCGCTCCGCGCTCCGGGCCGGCTATCTCAGCAAGCGGGCCGCTGCCGCCCGTTCACTCAGGTGGCCGCAGTGGCGTTGATTCTGGCCGTTGGTCCCTCGGTGTCCCTGGCGGCAACGCTGGGAAAGGGCGTCATCCGGACCGAGGTGCTGGTCATCACCCTCATGGCGCCTGCTGCCGCGATCGGCGGCTGGCGATGCGGTCGGATGAAGGAAACCGCCGATCCAGCGATCGTGGTAGACCCCCATGGCGCGTGAGCGCGGGGCCGCGCGGAAGCCGGAATATCGGCTACGCATGACATTCTGGGGAATTCCGCTGCGCCCGGTTCTTCTGGACGACTTCCCGGAAAAACCCTATATAGCACCCACTGGAACCGGACGCCGGTTGCATGCGCCGGCCGGTCCGGAACGGGAAAGGAGTCCCTCCCATGAAACGCTTGCGTGCCCTTGTGCTGGAACCGCTGGAGCCCAGGGCCCTGCTCTCCATGATGTCAGCGCCGATCATGACAGCGCCGGCACCCTCCCCCGCACCAGCCAGCCAGGGGCTCGTCGTACGGCTCTCCACCGACCGCCACGTCTACCACCGCGGCGAGCCTGTCATCATGACGCTGACGGAGACGAACACGAGCCAGCAGGCGGTCGCCGTGCCTTCGGGGCCCAGCCTGGGCGGCTTCTTCGTGGCCCGGGGCAGCCGCGCGCTGTGGGCCTCGAAGACGGGAATGCAGCCGATGTTCGTCCAGCTCCAGACGCTCCAGCCGGGCGAATCGATCACGCATTCGGCCACCTGGAACGGACAGTCGAACCTCGGCCGCGACGGAGCACCGGCAGGACGCCTGGTTGTCAGTACGGATGTTCGTGGCGTCCAGCCGACGACCATCCAGGTCCGGCCACACTGAGCGGTTGGAGAGCCCGGAGCTTGGAACAACGCGGTCTCCCGCTGCTCATCGACGTCATCGCCTGGGCCGCGTGGCGCGCCGGACGGCGGGCAGCGGACGCTTGATTGCGATCGAGAGGCTGTAGGACGCCAAGGGAGGATTGCTCGCCGGCCTGATCCTGAGAGAGTACGCCGTCCCCGCCTTTGCTCCCGCGATGTTCACCTGGTTCGTGCCCTGGGCGATCAGCCTGCCGCGCGCATTGAACACCTGAACCAGCGCCCCGGCCGCGCTGATCTGGACCGTCCCCGCACCGCCCGCCTGGAAGTTGAAGTACTCGACGGATGGGCCCGAGCTGAAGACGAGGTTCGGCAGAGTCGATTGCGTGATCCGGCCCAGCCGCAGCGCGCTCTGCGGAGTGGTATTCGTGGCTGTAGGCCGCGGCGTAGGCGTGGGAGTCGGTGTCGGAGTCGGTGTTGGTGTCGGCGTGGGCGTGGGCGTGACGGG
This sequence comes from uncultured Planctomycetaceae bacterium, assembly GCA_963833985.1. Classification (GTDB taxonomy): domain Bacteria; phylum Planctomycetota; class Planctomycetia; order Isosphaerales; family Isosphaeraceae; genus Aquisphaera. Next base: position 262,207 of record CAWIAD010000002.1, on the reverse strand, counting down.
AGGCTGTGGGGTCGGAGACTGCGGAACGGGCGGGGTGCTCTGCGGCAGCGAGACAACAAGCTGGTAAGCGCCCACGTCGAAGACGTTGTGGGTGTCGCCCGTCACTGCCACGAAGTAGCGCTGGCCTGGCGTCAGGCTGGCAATGCTGGCCGTCACGTTGTCGCTCCAGGCAGACGGGTTGCTCGCCTGGGCCAGCAGTGCCCCCGAGCCATTATAGAGGCTCACCTGGGGGCTGAGCATGCTCACGCCGGCCGCGGCAGCCGTGACCTGGAGCCGTCCCGAGGCATAGCTTGGAGCCACGAACGAGTAGTACTCGGTATCCCCGATGGTCGCCAGCGAGACCCCCGAAATCACTGTTTGGTTCGAGGTGGTGAGCTTGCTGGAGATCTCGATGGGAGCATAGAACGCATTGCCGATGCCCTGCGCCTGGTACGCGTCCTGCGTTCTTGCCCCGTAAATGGCCTGGATGCCCGCGATGTCGCCGGGTTGCAGGCCCGAGCGGACGCCCGCGTAATTGATGGCCATCACCTCTGTCGGATTGGGCGCCTCCTCCAGCCCCAGCGAGTGGCCGGTCTCGTGCAGCACGACGCTGTAGAGATCATACGTCGATCCGATATTGAAGCTCATCGACGTGTTCAGCTCGACGTCTCCCGCGGCCGTCGCGCCATTCGGGGGTGGAAAGTAAGTCTGCGCCAGGGTGATGGTCGTGTCGAGGAAGGAATAGCCGCCGACCCGGATATCACCGAACCGCAGGTCTCCCTGGGACAGCCCGAGCGTGTTCAGGTCGTACGGGCCGTCGGACACCGGCGCGATGTTGATGTTGGCGACCGACTCCCAGGTCGCCAGGGCTTGAGCGATCTGAGCCTGCCATGCGCCGCTGGTGCCGAACCTGGCATTGAAGGTTGCATTCAGGTTATTCGTGCCGTGGTCCCAGAACACGCCGTCCGGGGCGATGCTGTAGGTGATGTGTGCGGGATCCGGCCAGCTATATCCTGAGAGCACGTAGTCGTAGCCCGGCGTGACGGTCATGAGCAAGCGTCCTTCGAGCGGGTCGCAACACGGTCGCCGGCGCTGTCGTCCTTTGCGGAGTTCCCGTGCACCGCCACTTCCGCTGGCTCCATCACACACTTCCTTGCAGACGACAGCGAGACGCTCTCCAAGCGACCTGATGGTGTAGAACGGCATGGCAGGCTCCGGCGCATGTTGGGCGTATCAAGGTGTCCGGCGCGCTGGTTGCGCTGGGCGCTCGCCGCTCGCCGTCCGGTTGGCACTCGCACATGCAAGTGCCCACGGAGAACCAACCTTCCCTGACGTCGCCCCCCAGACTCGACCGGCGGGGCCTCCTATCCTTTCTGTCTTTCTCCTCCTCGAGCGGGGATGATCGGGCGGCAGCGATGCCGACCCAGTTTTCCGTCCCTTGCCATGAACACCATCCCGAGATCTTTGCCAGCAATCCCGGGATGCAGCTATCTTGCCCGGCCTCGGGGCCGTCGGGACAATGGCGAGACAACTTGGATACACAAAGGGTAGCTCCCTTCTCCACAGTATTTGACAGGATTACGGAAAACCCGGCGGTTTAATCGTTACGGGCCGAAAGTCGGGGCCGGGTTATACGGATGACATGGATCGTGCTGTCGGATTTCATGGCGGCAGTGGACCGCGTTCCTCACGCTCGCAGGGAGTCATACGTGCTGCTTTCACCTCGTTGCTGCCGGTTGCAGGCCTCCAGTCTTCTCGCGATAATGCTCTTGGTGCCGCACCGGGGCATGGCCCAGGCGCCGCCGGTATCACCCGCGCAACTCACGGTGGCCCGGATCACGTCCGAAGAGTTTGACGGTGAGTCTTCCGCCACGCATCACTGGCTGGAGGACGGCTCCGCGTATCTGGCGCTGGAAGCGTCCGAGGACGGGAAACGGCCGGAGATCGTCCGCCATGATCCGGCCAGCGGCCGGCGCGAGGTGCTCGTTTCCACCACCGAACTGACTTCGAGCGGGGCACGTGAGCCGCTCCATCCCGCCGATTTTGCGATCAGCAAGGACAGCCGCAAGCTGCTGTTGTTCACGAACACCCGCAAGGTCTGGCGGATGAACACGCGCGGCGACTACTGGCTGTTCGACCGAGAGACCCGGACCTTGCGCAAGCTGGGCGGCAAGGCGCCGGAGGCCTCGCTGATGTTCGCAACGTTCGACCCGGCGGGACAGAAGGTCGCCTACGTGCGCGACAACAACCTGTATGTCGAGGAGGCCGCCACCGGCCAGATCACGGCGCTCACGACCGACAGGTCACCAACCCTCGTCAACGGCACGTTCGACTGGGTGTACGAGGAAGAACTCTTCCTGCGCAACGGGTACCGCTGGAGCCCCGACGGCAAGTCGATCGCGTACTGGCAGCTCGACAGCACGGGCGTTCCCGAATATCCGATCCTGAATACCGCGGCCGGGCTCTACCCCAGGGTCGTTCCCGTGCGCTATCCGCGCACCGGCCAGAAGAACTCGTCGGCGCGCGTCGGCGTGGTTCCGGTTGGTGGCGGCGCGACCCGGTGGATCGCCGTTCCAGGCGACCCGCGCGACAACTACATCGTCCGCATGAGCTGGGTTCCGGACTCGCACGAGCTGCTCATCCAGCACCTGAACCGCCGCCAGAATGTGCTGGAGGTGCTGCGTGCGGATTCCCGCGACGGCAGCGTGCGGAGCGTGCTCACCGATCGGGACGACGCCTGGGTGGACGTGGCCGATGACCTCCATTTCTTCGACCACGGCCAGGCATTCACCTGGACGGCTGATCGGGAGGGCTGGCGCAGGCTGGAGACCGTGCGGACCCGTGAGAATCGCGCCCTGCGGCTCATGACAGGCGACATGGACGTCATCCGGGTTGTGGCCGTCGACGAGAAGCACAAGCATGCCTACTACATGGCTTCGCCCGCGAACCCGACCCAGAGCTACCTATACCGGGTACCGCTCGATGGCTCCGGGCAGGCCCGCCGGGTCACGCCGCTGGATCAGCCCGGCACGCATCATTACGGGTTCGCACCGGGCTGCGCCTGGGCCTTCCACACCTTCTCGTCGTTCGGCCGGCCGCCGGTCACCGAGCTGGTGAGCATGCCCGATCACCGTGTCGTGCGGACACTCGTGGGCAATGCAAAGCTCAGGGGCAAGCTTGACGCCCTTGTGGGCGACCGCGGCGAGTTCTTCCGGGTGGAAATTCCCGGCGGTGCAGCGCTCGACGGCTGGTGCATCAAGCCCCCCGGCTTCGACCCGACCCGAAAGTATCCCCTGCTCGTGCACGTCTATGGCGAGCCCGCGTCACAGAACGTCGTCGATGAATGGGGCGGAGACACGTATCTCTGGCACCGCATGCTGGCCCAGAAGGGGTACATCGTGCTCAGCGTCGATAACCGTGGAACCCCGGCACCGCGAGGGCGCGAATGGCGAAAATGCGTGTACCGCCAGGTCGGCATCCTGGCCCCGCGCGAGCAGGCCCAGGCGCTCCAGGCGCTGCTCGATCGCTGGCCCTTTCTGGATCGCCGGCGGGTGGCCATCTGGGGCTGGAGCGGTGGCGGTTCCATGACCCTCGACTGCCTCTTCCGCTACCCGGACCTGTACCAGACCGGCGTGGCCGTGGCTTTCGTCGCCGACCAGCACTACTATGACACGATCTATCAGGAGCGCTACATGGGCCTGCCCGAAGACAACCCGGAAGGCTACAAGGACGGCTCGCCCATCACTCATGCCGGGGGACTGAAAGGCAACCTGCTGCTGGTTCACGGCACGGGCGATGACAACGTGCACTACCAGAACTGCGAGGCGCTCGTTGATCGGCTGATCGCGTTGAACAAGCCCTTCTCGATGATGGCCTACCCCAATCGCACCCACGCCATCAGCGAGGGCGAGGGCACGCGCCGCCATCTCTTCGAGCTCATGACCCGCTTTCTCGAACAGAATCTCCCGTCCGGCCCGATACCCTGAACGAGAGCAAATAATAATCGTTCGGTTTTTTCCTTGACGATGTCGGCCGGAGCGTGTTATAGCGTCCGAAATCACATTGTATATCGAACGTGGCTGGCGGGATCTTCAGCCAGGCCGCGGCCAACTTGCGACTCTGGTTTTCGCCCTGCCGGACTCACAGAACATAAGGCAAGCGACCGAAACCCACGGCAATTGCTCGCCTTCCTTGATTTCTGGCTTATCAAAGTTGCTGATTTGACGCATCTCTGACCCGGGGGCGCAGATGCATGCTGACTCTTGAAATGCTGCGCAATCCGATGGACTCGGAGTGTGACGCCTTCGACATAGCGGCGGTAGATCTGGCCTTAGCCGTTGGGCTGCAGGGGTCAGAGCGGCTGAATATCCAATCCTGTCTCGCCTGGTTGGATCACGCAACCGCGTGGGCACGCCGCCAGACCGCTTGGGCCTTCGATCAGTTCCGTAGTCGCCCCGAGGCCTATGACAACTCCGAGGGCATCTTTCGCGTCGTGGCGATAATGAACGTCCTCTGGCGCGGCCTGGGAGTCCGTTACAACAAGGAACGGGTTGACGATCCTGAGTCGTTCACTGACTCCCGTGACGACTTTATTCACGGGATCATCGAGGGTCGCGGCGGTACGTGCGCCTCGCTGCCGGTCTTGCTGGTAGCCGTGGGTCGGCGGCTCGGCTATCCGCTCAAGCTTGTCACGACGGCCCGCCATTTGTTCGCACGGTGGGACGACCCCTCCGGCGAACGATTCAACATCGAGATCAACAACACGGGGCTCAATACACATCCCGATGCGTACTATCTCGCTTGGCCGGTCGACATCCGTGGCACGATCTGGGAGACCGGGGCGAGGTTCCTCCGCTCGCTTACGCCTCGTGAGGAAGTTGCCCGCGCCTGGTCGAAGCGTGGTCACAATCTGCGGGCGAATGGACGGCTCAGGGAGGCGGTCGATTGCTTCGCAACGGCCTGCTCCGTGGTGACAGACGACCAACTTCTCGACCTCTGCCTTTGGGGCCTGCTCAAGCAGCGGAGAATGACCTTGTGCGGCGGGGTCCCGGCGGCAACACCGAAGTTGAGAATCTACTTTCCGGCTCGGCGTCGTTACCCGGGCCTACCGATTGAGACTGAGCGACACGTCATCGCCCTAGAGGTGCTCGAACGTCTGATGAGAGATCCAATCCCCGATGTGGAACAGGTTGCCTGTTACGTTCCTAGCTAGGGGGGGCTTTCCATGTCGTACGACTCGACCATTGGTCGATGGACCGCCGAAGACCCGATCGCCTTCGAGGGCGGGGACGCCAATCTTTACCGCTACGTCGGCAACGCACCAACGTGGGCGGTTGATCCGACTGGTTTACTTGAGTTGCCGCCCCCCGGCGGCTACGACGGCCTGTCCGGAATTACTCCGGCACAAAAGAACCTTCAGAATATCCAATGGCTTTACAACGGCTACGTCGGAACCGTAAAAAGTGAATTGATACAAATGCTACAGCGTTACCCTCAGACAGGATTCGGAAAGAATGCCCGACGGCTAGACCCCGACGACATTCCCCAAGACGCCAAGGACGAGGCAGCCGAGATAGCGAGGCTTTACGTAGATGCTGTGCAAAACTTTCTAAAGACGCACTCGGACGCCTCCCCAGGCTACTGCACCACTCGAATTCTGCGAAACGAGCGGACCCCAGATTGTGACAACTGGGCGACCGCTGTAAACATGGCACTGTCCACGAGGCAGTGGAAATACTTCAATGTGAGATGGGGAACGTACACGAATCCGTGGACTCCAGCACCAAATGAATATCGTGACCCCCATGCCTTACGACTTGACGGGCCTTACCACAGGTAGAAGGCCCGACCCCGTACCGTTGATTCTTGACCCTTGGCCCACAAACACCCCGGTCACCTATCCCATCCAAAGCAACTCCACCGGCCACATGCCTCAACTAATCTGGTAAGCAGTAGGCATCCCCCCCCCTTGATCCTCAGGTGGGAGCCTGGCTTGAAAACAGTCACGCCGGCCTTCGTCGGAGCCGTCGTCGGCCTACTTTCAGTTCTGATCCTCCCCTCTCAGTTCCTAAATGGGGAGTTTGATCTATTCTATTACATGGGCATCCTTGGAACGATCGGGTTTTCCGTTGGAGCCACGTTTGGTCGCTTCCAGGCGCGAAAAAGGAAAAAAGATACGATCGGAACTTAACGACGGCCCAACCTTGGCTTGTCAAGCCACGGTCCGCATCCATGACCCACCAGAACTGCGAGGCGCTCGTTGATCGGCTGATCGCGTTGAACAAGCCCTTCTCGATGATGGCCTACCCCAATCGCACCCACGCCATCAGCGAGGGCGAGGGCACGCGCCGCCATCTCTTCGAGCTCATGACTCGCTTCCTCGAGCACAAGGTGCCCGCGGGCAAATCGGACTGAGCCCAGCCTCGCAGGCCGTCCCGCAGGCACAACTGCCGGTTTCGTTGCATTTTTTTCTTGACGAGACCCGCGCGACCGTGTTAACTCAGCAATAGACAGCTCATCTATCGCGCCGAGGTCTTCATGGGCTCTCCGGGTCACGACGTCACCGAGGCCGAACTGGCGATCATGCGTGTGCTCTGGGACATGCGGCAGGCGACTGCGCGCCAGTTGATCGACAAGCTCTACCCGGGCGGCAGGTCCCTGGCCCACCCCACGGTGCAGAAGCTGCTGGACCGGCTCGAGGCCAAGGGGTGCGTGCGCCGCGACCGGAGCGGGCCGGTACAGTTGTTCGAGGCGGCGGTCGGCCGCGACGAGCTGGTCAACCGCAGGCTGCGCGGCGTGGCCGACCAGTTGTGCGGTGGATCGCTGGGGGCTCTCTTCAGCCATCTGATCGAAGGCCGGAGCATGCCCGCCAGGGACCGCAAGGTGCTCCGCGAGTTCCTTGAAAGCCTCGATGAAGGGAAGAGCCCCGGGGGCGAAACGGGCGACACAGCGTGAATGGGGGGCGTGGATGGAGTACCTGCTCGACGCGATGCTGGCCAACGCACTGACCGTGACGGGACTGGCTCTCCTGGTCCTTGCGGTGAATCTCGGTGTGCGCCGGCCGGCGCTCGTGCACGGGCTCTGGGTGCTCTTGCTGGTGAAGCTGCTCACGCCCCCGCTCACTCCATTGAGCCAGAGCAATCGGCCTGTACCGATTGCGGCCTCGGCCGTGTCTTCTGCCGCTGCCGCACCCTGGACGTCCTCGATCCACCCGCGGGAGATGACTGGAAGTCCGTCCGAGCACGGCAGTCCCTCGGAACCCGCGTCCCTTGAGACCGGCCGGGAACCGGCTCCCGAGCTTCAGCCGTACCCCGCAGTCGTTCAGCCCATGATCCGCGGAGTGGCGCAGTGGGTTCCCACGAGCTGGCCGGCGCTGGGGGCGGTGGTCTGGATGGCAGTTTCGGCATTCCGGCTCATATCCTCGACGGCTCGCCTGACCAGCGCACGGAGGGTGCTGCGTGACGCGGCTGTGGCGCCCGTCTCGCTCCAGGAGCGAGCCGCCGGGCTCGCCCTGCGGATGGGCATCCGCTCGGGGCGGGCACCACGCGTCTGCATGATTTCCGGCGCCCTGTCACCCTTGCTCTGGGCGCTGGGCTGCCAGCCGCGGATCCTCATTCCTCGCGAGGCTCTGGGAACGGCTGGACCCGGTGAAGCAAGAGACGCTGCTGGTCCACGAGCTGGCACACCTGAGACGCCGCGACCACTGGGTCCGCATGCTGGAAATGGTGGTCATGGCCTTTTACTGGTGGTGTCCCGTGGCCTGGCTGGTCCGCCGCGCCTTGCGGGATGCGGAGGAAGAGTGCTGCGACGCCTGGGTGGTGTCGATGCTGCCCACCGCGGCGCGGGCCTATGCCGATGCGCTGCTGGACACGGTGGATTTTCTGGCCGGGTCGGCTCCTGTCCTGCCCCTGGGTGCCAGCGGGCTCTGGCATGTTCGACGGCTCAAGAGTCGGCTCGCGCTCATCATCCGGGGCGGCGTCCCCCGGAGACTGTCACGCGCCGGCACGGCCGGGGTCGTCAGCCTGTCGATCCTCATGGTCCCGCTCCGGCCGCCGGCCTTCACGGCGCGCACCTACCAGATCATGGATCTGGGCAGCCTGGGCGGCCCGACCAGCTATCCCCAGCGCATCAACAACCACGGCCAGGTGGTTGGGCTGTCGATGGACCCATCGGGACAGTATCACGCATTCCGCACGGCGACGAACCGGCCCATCAACCCGGCAAGGGACCGGATCGGGGGACACTTCGCCGGACCGTCGTGGGTCCGCGGCAGGTCCTCGGACGGCCGCGGCCAGCGCAGCGAACTCTCGCTGGCCGGCCCGGGGGCTTCCATGGGAATCAACGATGCGGGCAAGGTCGTCGGGGAGAGTCTTGAGGGTGTCGTCGTGGCCCGGGTACTGGCGGAAGGGCCGGCCCGAGGGGTGATGTCGGCTTTTGACACGCAGGCACTCGGCGCGCTTGGCCCAACCCCCGATGGCGGTCCTGCCGTCGCCTATCCCGCGGACATCAACGAGCGCGGCGAGGTCGTGGGGCGGTCCAGTCAGGGCGGCGTCTGGGACCATCATGCATTTCGCACTCAACCGGATGGGCCGATCAACCCCGCGACCGATGACCTGGGCACGCTCGCAGGCGGGTCCAGCGAGGCCCGGGGCATCAATGCGCTGGGCCAGGTCACGGGAGACTCCGAGGCGCCTGGCGGACCACTTCATGCCTTCCGGACCGCGCCCGACCGGCCGATCAACGCCGCCACGGATGATCTGGGCTCGCTGACGGGCATGACCGGCGGCTACAGCCGAGGCTTCGCTATCAACGACAACGGTCAGGTTGCGGGCTGGTCGGTAAACGGCCAGGGCGGGCGCCATGCGTTCCGCACGCGGCCGAACATGCCGATCAATCCCGCGACTGATGACCTGGGCACCCTCGGCGGTGCTGATTCCTACGCGTACGCGATCAACAATAACGGTCTGGTCGTCGGCCGCTCGGCGCGTGCCCCGAGCCTGCTCGATCCCCGGACCCGCATGGTGGGCAACGTGAGCATTCCTCCGGTCTGGTGCGCGTTTCTGCACGATGGCCGGCAGATGCTCGACCTGAACCATTTCATCTCACCCGGATCGGGCTGGGTACTTTACGAAGCCAAGGACATCAATGACCACGGCATGATCATCGGCAACGGCATCAGCCCCGAAGGAAAGCTGCACGGTTTTCTGCTCACCCCGGTTCCCGAGCCGGGGCAGGTCGTGCTGCTAGGATTGGGAACCCTCCTGTGCGCGCTGGCTTTCACCGTGAGGCACTCGGGCGGAGGGGTGTGAGCGGCGGCTTGCCGGCCACGGGAAAGGAGGTGTGATCCGCGAAAATGATCTTCCATGACTAGCCGGAGCGCGGCCTTCATGTGCCTCCCGCTGGTCCTGGTCTTGTTCCGAGTTCTCAGCATGTGAGTGCGCCGTGAGCGGCCGTGCCCGGTTTCACAGCCGGCCTGCGCTCGCACCGTCTTCAGGCGGCGCCTTGGTTTCGTCGTGCAGCCGCGGCTCGCCGCGCGGTCCCGTTCGGGGTGCGCACTGCGCCCCGCGAGAAACTGCCGGCTCTTTTTCCTGTCATTCCTTTGCTTCAGGGAGTTTCCTCATGATCTTTCGTCCATTCCAAAACCTGATCGGTGGCGTGCGAGTTTCCCAGGCCCCGGCGCGGCCCTCCCGGAAGAGCGCGGCGACGCGCTTCCGTCCCCGGATCGATGCGCTCGAAGGCCGGACGCTCCTGAGCACGCTGGTCGTCCAGAACACCGCTGACAGTGGTACGGGCTCACTCCGGGCCGAACTCGGCCTGGCCCAGAGCGGTGACACGATCAAGTTCGCCAGGGGCGTGACCGGCACGATCGCGCTCACCAGCGGCCTGCTGGAAGTTGCCACCAACGTCAGCATCGTGGGGCCGGGGGCGAACACCCTGACCATCAGCGGCAACAACGCGTCGCAGGTCTTCCAGGTGGACTCCGGCGTGACGGCCAGCATTTCCAGCTTGACCATCGCCAATGGCGTGGCGCCCGCAACCAACTTCGGCAGCGGGGGCGGGATTCTCGACCTCGGGACCCTGACCGTGAGCAATTGCGTGCTCAGCAACAATACGACGCCCGGTGGCGAGGGAGGCGGTATCGAGGACGCCGGCGCACTGACGGTGAACAACTCCCGCTTCGTGAACGACACGGCGCCCAATGGATATGGAGGCGGCATTGAGGGCGACGGTCCGCTCACTGTGACCGGCTCCACGTTCCAGAATGATTCCGCCCTCTTCGGCGGGGGCATCAACTCCCTTGGCACCTTGAGCGTTGCCGGGTCCAACTTCAGCAGCGACGCGGCCACCTCGGGAGGCGGTGGGGCCATCGCCTATGGACCGTTCGTCCCCCCGTCCACCCCGGCGAGCATCACCAGATGCACCATCAGCGGTAACACCGGGGGCGAGGGCGGGGGAATCTACACCCAGGCGAACATGAACGTGTCGAACAGCGTGATCAGCAACAACGCCTCACCGGACCCCACGCAAGGGGACGGTGGCGGTATCTTCGCGGGCTTCGGGGCGGTGCTCAACCTGAGCAACAGCACCATTACCGGCAATACCTCCACCTTCGGCGGAGGCATCGCCCAGGATCAGGGGACGCTGTCAATCAGCAACTCACTGATCGCCGATAACACGGCCACCAGCAGTTCGAACTTCGCCTTGGCCCTGGGCGGCGGGCTCTGGGTGGCCACTGGATTCTCGCCGGGCACCGTTGTGAGCATCAGCAACAGCACGTTCCTGGGGAACCAGGTGATTGGCGGCTTCGCCGACGGCGGCGCCGTTCATCTCGATTCATACGCCACCCTGACGATCACCGGTTCGGTATTCGACAACAACGTCGTCAACGGGACGGTCAGCAGTCAGGGAGGCGCCCTGGATCTCAATCAGGTGACACAGGCGACTATCAAAGGTAGCTCCTTTGCTGGCAACATCGCCCAGGTACCGGCGTCCACGCCGCTCCTGGGCGTCAGTGGCAGCGCGGGTGCTATCGACAACTTCGGCCCGCTGACGATCCAGAACAGCAGCTTCCTGGGCAACGAGGCGATTGGCGGCCCGGGAGGCGGGTTCGGCGTCGCAGGCGCAGTCATGAATGTGGGGTTCAGCGCGTCCTTGAATCTTTCCGGGAGTACGTTCAGCGGCAATGAGGCGATCGGCGGATCGACCAGCTCCGGCTTTGGCGGCATCGCCGCGGGCGGGGCGTTCGTGAACTTCCTCGGAGCGACCGCGACGGTGGCCAGCTCGAGCTTCACCGGCAACCAGGCGATTGGCGGCTCGGCCAGCGGCGCGGGGAACGCGGGCGGCCTCGGCTTCGGCGGAGCCATCCAGGCCGAGGGCGGGACTCTATCGATCTCCAACAGCCAGTTCGCCGCGAACCTGGCCGTCGGCGGTGCAGGATTGAATGGGGCCAGCGGGGGAAACGGCGAAGGCGGAGCCATCGAGAATGACTCCGGAGCGACGCTCGGCATCTCCGGCGGCACGTTCTCGATGAACGTCGCGCAGGGCGGCAGTGGAGGCGGCAACGGCCTGGGCGGAGCCCTTTACAGCACCAACGGTGCAACGGCCACGCTGACCAGCACGACGATCACGCGCAACGTCGCGCTGGGCGGCAGCGGGGGCGGCCAGGGCATCGGCGGCGGGCTTTACATCGACCCCACCAGCGGCACGGTCACGCTCAAGGGAAAGACGAAGGTCTCCGGCAACTTCGCGTCCACGTCCAGTAACGACATCTTCGGCACTTATTCAAAGTGAGTGGTCCTGAAGGCCGGTGCCCCGCGTGCAAGGAAGCTTGCCTGGCGCGGGGGCGGCCTCTCAGCGACGGCTTGCCGGCGGAGACGGGCGAACCGCGACTGTAGAGGTAGCCTTCCGCTGCACGATCGCCGCGGCCACCATCAAGGACAAAAACCCGCCTCCCAGCAGGCAAAGCCAGGCCGTCTGTAGCCAGGGGAGGCTCTGGTGGCGATCGAGGACCATTCCGGTGTAGAGCAAGACGCTGATCGCGATGCAGTAGACGACGATGACTCGTGCCGGATCGCGCCGCAGGCCGTGCACGACGATCGTCTTGAGGATGCGCCAGCCGTCGTGCAGGGGATGGAGCTTGCTCTGCGTGCCGGCGATCCGCGGCCGGTAGGGGACCGAGACCTCGAGCGTCCGCATCTTTCGCCCCACGGCCTCGATCGCCAGCTCGGTCTCGACCTCGAACCCTGCCGAACGGAGCGTGACGGTGCGCAGGAACCGTGGCGAGAAGGCCCGGTAGCCGGAGAGCAGGTCGCCGGTCCCCTTGCCGATCAATAGCCTGAAGGCCGAGCCGATCAGAAAATTGCCCAGACCGCGGACCGGCGACATGGCGCGTGCCCCGGGCTCCGGCTGGCGTGCACCCACGACCATGTCCGCCGTGCCATCGAGCACCGGCGCGGCCAGCAGCGGCGCGGCCTCGGCCGGGTAGGTCCCGTCGCCGTCCACCAGCACGACCACGTCGCGGTCGGCCAGAAGGGCGAAGGCCGCGCGAACGACGTGCCCCTTGCCCTGGTCGCCCACGCTCTCCACCCGCGCTCCATGCTCCATCGCGGCCCCGGCGCTGCCGTCGGTCGAATTGTTGTCGAAGACCACGATCTCCGCGCCGGGGAGCGCCGTGCGAAACTGCTCGATCACGGCGCCGATCGCCGCGGCCTCGTTGAAGCAGGGGATCGCCACGGCGATGCGGGCGCTGGTCTCGCTGCTTTCCAGGCCGGGCTGGGGGAGGGTTGCCACTGGGGAGTCCACGTTGACGATGAGATCACCTTGCCGAGAGGCTGGCGTCGCCTCCCGTGAAGGAAACCGGCTGGGGGCTGATGAGCGTGGTCACGATCGTTGCAGGCCCCGTCCCGCTGAGGCGCACCAGCAGCGAGCTGCTTCCCCTGGGCAGGGTCAGCTCGACCGATCGGGGCTCGGCGGCGCCTCGAGCTGGACTCGTCTCGACCACGAGCTTTCCCCCGCACCAGGCCGTGACGCTTGCGGTGCTGTCGATCACCAGTCTTGCGCCTGCTCTATCGGCGAGCGAAGCGGCGCATACGCGTAAACCGCGGTTGGCGGTGTGCTGCCGGCGAGCACGCCCAGGTCCGCCAGGCCCTCGGCGCTGGCGTCGAGCCGGCGCCAGGACAGGGTTTGCTTGCCGGGTGCTGACAGGGGCGCGTCCAGCTTGATCTCGGTATGGGGGTCGATGAGCGGAGCGCCGTCCGGCTCCTGCACCGGGCCCGCAATGTGGTACTGGCCGACGATGCTCACCGGCTCGCGGAGCGTGGAGAGGTAGGCCAGCAGGTCGACGAGCTGCTGATCGGTCATGGTCTGGGCCAGCCCCTCGGGCATGAGCGACACCTCGCTCGTCTTGCGGTCCTCGATATCCGCCGTCTTGATGACGATCCGCTGCCCCTCGGCGTTCTTCAGCACCAGCCGTTCGGCCGACTCCTCGACCGCCAGGCCGGTGATCGTGCGGCCGTCGGCCAGCCCCACGACGATTGAGCGGAAGTTATAACCGATCGCGGCGCTGGGGTTGAGGATCGATTTCAGGAGCTCGTCCTTGCCGTACTTCGTACCGATCGTGGAGAGGTCGGGACCGATCCACTGCCCCTGCCCTTGCACCCGGTGGCACGCCGCGCAGGCCGTCTGGCCGATCCGGAAGAAGACGTCCTTCCCCTTCGCCGCGTCGCCCCGCCGGTGCAGGAGCTGGCCGATGGGCGGCAGCACACGGCCGTCGGCGATCTTGGGCATCGGCAGCACCCTGGCCGCCTGGTCACGAATAGCGCGGTCTCGATGTGCCAGCAGCAGTGTGACCGCCTCGGTCTTGAGGTCCTCCGGCAGCTTGCCGTCGTGCGCCAGTGCGATGATTCGCGAGCCGCCGTCCTGGTTCTCGAAGAGCGCCCGCACCGCCTCGCGCCTCAGACCCAGCGGATAGTTCCGAGCGGTGATGAGCTCGGTCAGACGGGTGCGCGTGTCCTGGGTCGAGGCGATCGTCCGCAGGGCCGCGTTCGCCACGGGGGTGGAGTTTGGCTTCCCCTCGGTCGCCGTGATGAGCTGCTCCAGGAACCGCCTTGCGGGCCCGTGACCGGCTCCCATCGCCTCGGTCGCCGCCACACGCTCCTCCACCGGGACCTTTTCATCCATGACAATTGCTTTCAGGTGCTCATCATGTGCATCATCGCGGCCGGCCGCGACAATCGCGATCGCCTGGGCCCGGGTCTGCGGATCCATCAATGCCGACCGCACGACGCGGTCGACGGGCTGCTCGCGCCGCACCTCGCGCGGCTGGCGCTGAAGGTTTCGCCCGAGGGTCGTCAGCAGCTCCCGCTTGCGGCCAGGATCCCTGGCCCGGTCGACCATCTCGGCCAGCAGCCGGGCCGACTCCGGAGACCTGATCTGCCGGAGGATGTCGTCGGCCGCCTGCTGCAACTCGGGCGCCGACAGGTGATGCACCACGCGCGTGAGCAGTGGCAGGACGTCGGCCGTGTGAATCCGCCAGGCCAGGCCCAGGTTCCTGGAGAGCGGAGTCGCCGCCGGCTCGGGGCTGCCCGCGGGGATGAAGGCTTCATTGCGGTCGACCGGGAAGTACGGCGGCAGCGCCACTTTGCCGTCGCGGCCGGAGCGATCCAGATCCAGCGCGCCAAACAGCGAGCCGTCCAGCAGGCCGGCGAGGTAGCGGCTCTCACGGTGCTCGAGCGCCAGGCCAAGGGCTTCGAGATACCAGCGATCCTGGCCGTCCCAGGCCGCCGCCAGCTTGCGCAGGGCTTCGCCGGCCTCACCGGTGGGCAGGCTGCGCAGGGCCAGGATGAGCTCGCGGCGGACGCCCGCGTCGGGATCATTGGCCAGCGGCAGCAGCTCGGCCAGGTGAGCGAGCGCCGGGGCGGGCCGCCGGGCTTCGGGCTTCCTGTAGTCGACATGGCCGTTCTCGCGGCAGTCGCGGCCAAGCATGCGCACGGCCTGCTCGCGGATCCTCGGGTCGGCATCCCGCAGCGCGGGGATGACCGCCTGGTCTCCCTCGATGGCCGCCAGCACGAACAGCGCCCGGGCGCGGAAGATCGGCTCGGCCGTGGTGAAGAGCCGGTGCAGAGGCCCGGCTGCCTCCGCCCCTCGAGCGATCAGTCCCCGCCGCGCCGCGTCCCGGGTGGCGACCGTGGGGGACTTCAGTGCCGCGATCAGTCCGTCCAGCGAGCCGAAGTCCGCCGTCACCCTGGCCGTGTGTTGACCCCTGGGCGCGACGCGGAAGATTCGCCCGGTGGTCTGGTCGCTGAAGGCGTGGCCGCCCACGCCGGCATCGTACCAGTCGGCAACGCAGACTGAGCCATCGGGGGCCACCACGGCGTCGACGGGACGGAACCAGGGGTCGTCGCTGGCGAGGAAGACCTGGTACTGGGTGCGGAAGCTCGCACCCGTGCGCGTGATCGGGAAGAAGTTCACCTGCCGGGTGCCGGCGTCGACCTCGAGCACGCTGCCGAAGTACTCTCGGGGCAGCAGGTTCCCCTCGTAGACCAGGATTCCCGCCGGGCTGCCGTTGCCGGTGCCCACCAGCTTGGGCACATTGCCGGGAACGTCCTCACCCCAGTGCCGGGGCGAGCCCGGCGTGTGATAGCCGAAGTGGCCGCCGTCCAGCGCCCAGATCACCCGGCAGCCGCGGTTGCCGTCGTCGTCGTTGTCGCTGGTGAAGATGTTGCCAAACGAGTTCAGGCTCGTCTCGTAGTTGTTCCGCTGGCGGTCACAGATGACCTCGAACTCGGTGCCGTCGCGGTTGTGCGCAGGGTGTTGGCAAGCTGGTCGCTCTTGACGTGCCGGCCGCCCCGGTCCACGACGTCGAAATTCTGCTGTCGCTCAGAATGGTCCTGCTGCACCGAGCA
This sequence comes from uncultured Planctomycetaceae bacterium, assembly GCA_963833985.1. Taxonomy (GTDB): domain Bacteria; phylum Planctomycetota; class Planctomycetia; order Isosphaerales; family Isosphaeraceae; genus Aquisphaera. The sequence goes on along the minus strand of CAWIAD010000002.1, from coordinate 246,326 downwards.
GCAGCCGTCGCCCTGGGTGAAGTACAGCTTGCCGTCGAGGCCCAGGACCATGCCATGCACGCCATGGTCGGAATCGATCCCGCCAAAGCCGGAGAGCAGCGGATAGCGCTTGTCGGCCCGGTCATCGCCGTCGGTGTCCTCGAGTACGAGCAGGTCGGGGCTATTGCCGACGAAGACACGGCAGCCCGTGTACTTACCGTTCTTGCCGTAGTGCTCCTCGACGGCGATGCCCATGGGCACCGGGAAGACCTTGTCGGCGAAGACGGTCACCTTGTCGGCCTTGCCGTCGCCGTCGGTGTCTTCGAGGATCTTGATCTTGTCCGAGTCATCGACCCGGTGAAACCGTGCGTTCCCCCCCGCGTGAGCCGGTAATTCAGCCCCTCGGTGACCCAGATCCGCCCTCGGGAATCGACATCCAGGTTCGTTGGGTTCAGGAGCATCGGCTCGGACGCCCAGAGCGTGGCTTCCAGCCCGGCCGCCGGCTTGAGCCGGCGCGCCGATTCGGCCGGACTCACCTGCGCCCGCACAGACCTTGACGCCCCGGCCCCAGCCAGACTGAAGCAAAGACAAACACCCAGGAAGTGCCGACAAACGGTTCCGAAGCGTGGCATCCTGAAGCTGATCATCCTCGGCTCCTGGTCGTCAATGAATGGACCTGCGCGGTGGCTTTTCGATACGGGCCCGAGCAGACGACGGCTCGAGTTCGGGCGTGCCGCGGTAGCAAAGAATTCTCCCACGCTGCCCCGTCCACCGTCCAGTGCCCAGCCGCATGAACCCGGCCCGCCCGCGGCGGTACCGTCGAGTTTGTGGATTGCGTGCTGACAGGAGCCTTGCGGCTAGGGCCCGCCTGCCAAGGCGCAATGGAGCATTGATGTGGCGATCTGCATCGGACTGACCTTGCGGCCTCCCGGGCTCCCTGGCGTTCATCAAATCTTCCCCCCGCGGCTGGAGATCCAAGGCCATAATCCGAAACCCAGCATCATTGCGATATCGCGAACCGAGGTTCCGGAACACGGACGGGGAAGACCCATGCCACCCAGACGATCACACGGGCCGATGATCTGCCTGACCACCTGCGTCTTGATCCCACTTGTGGGCCTGGCCGAGACGAGGGCGGAGCCGCCGCTCATCCAGGGGAAACAACGCGTCGTGATCGTGATGCTGGACGGCCTCGGGCCGGACTACGTTGAGCAAAGCGCGATGCCGGTCCTGAAGGGGCTGATGGCGAAGGGGTTCTCGAAGAACGTGGCGGGCGTCATGCCTGCGGTCACCAACGTCAACAATGCCTCCATCGCCACGGGCACGTGGCCCGAAGAGCATGGGATCACCGGTAATTCGTTCTTCGACGAGCCCAGGGGGCAGGCGGAATACATGGAGAATTCCAGCTACCTGCTTCGCTCCACCGTCTTTGAACGCGCCGCGAAGCTGGGAGTGAAGTCCGCCCTGCTCACAGCAAAGAAAAAGACCGTTGCCCTGCTTGCCAGGGGCACTGATCTCGCCATCGCGGCCGAGGCACCCTCCGCCGGACAGATCCAGCAGTACGGAACACCACCGCCCATCTACAGCAGCGAGATCAACCAATGGCTCTGGGCGGTCGCCGTCGATCTGCTCAAGCACCGAGCCGATATGAAATTACTCTATGTGCACACGACAGATTACCCGATGCACACGTGGCCTCCGTCGGCCCCCGAATCGAAGGACCACCTGGCCCGCCTCGACGCGCTGTTGGGTGAGGCTGTGGCCGCGGCGCCCGACGCGGCGTTCCTGATCACGGGCGACCACGGAATGAACGCCAAGTCGCGTTGCTGGGATCTGGCCAGGGCCTGAAAAATCGAGGCCTGGAGCTCAGGTTCGCACTCTCGGCCGAACGCGATAAATACGTGAAGCACCACCGCACTTTCGGTGGCACGGGCTACGTGTGGCTACGCTCGCCCCGGGACGCCGAGGCCGCGACGAAGATCCTCCAGGGACTCGAAGGCGTCGAGGCCGTCCTCACCCGGGCCGAGGCCGCAAGCCGCTTTCATCTCATGCCGGAGCGTATCGGCGAACTGGTCGTCCTGGGCGACCGTGACACCGTCTTCGGCGAGACCGCCCCCGAACTCGAGGTCGAGCACCTGCCGCCCACCTTCCGGACCCACGGATCACTCCACGAAGCGACCGTTCCCCTGGTGATTTACAACTCCTCCGGAACCTTGCCGCCGGCCGACACGATCCGCACCAACTTTGACATGACACGCACCCTTTACCGGGAGTGACGCCAGACGAGTCGCTTCCGATGCCATTCTTCCGGCGGCCGTGGTCCGGCACCCATCCGTGTCCCTCAGGGTGCAGCTCTGGCCAATCCCGCGGACGGCTCTGCCAGATTGCGACCCGCGAATGGAAGGCCTGAGCCACGGATCAAACACGCATGAGCCGCGGGTCAACGCCCGGATAGTCGGCGAATCACATTGCGCAAGAGCAACCTGGAATGAGCCCACGCCGGCTGCCGGATCGGGGGCTGACGAGCCAGCATGAGCTCGTGTATCTCCAGCGAGATGGCTGTCGCCTTTTCGGGTGTGAAACCGGGGTAGGGCGACCAGGCTTCGTCCTCGTCCGGCAGAGGCTCCGTGAACAGACGGCCGTCATCACGCTGGAGGAAGTCACGAGCGATCGCGCTGTTTCCGTCGGAAAACGCGGCGATCAGGTCGCGCCGGGCGGTCGGCGAGAGCCATTCTGCGATGCCGGTCCGACGCGTTTCCGATGCCGAGGGGGTGCCATGCAGCGCGGCTTCGAGCACGACGTCACGCGGGAAGACGGGCAGCAGCAGCGTGTTGCGGCGGTTCAGAATTCGGATGTACTCGACGAAGTCACGGTCGAGTGACCGGTTGACCGATTCGGCGTCGGCTGGCGGTTCGACGCAGACGATCGGGACGGGACGGTTTAGAACGTGCTGGAAGAAATCAGGGACGATCCCGCGCGGCAACGATGCGCGCTCGTAGGGCGCACATCGAGTCGGTCCTCGCCGAAAGCGGAGGCCCACTCCGCAAGGATACCTCTCAGGTCGAGCCGGGGAGCGAACGCCCTTGAGAACTCGTCGAACTCGAGATCGTGGACAGCGCTGCCCTTGATGAACTGCACATAGTGCGCACCGAGAAGATGGTCCTGCCGACGCAGGTAAACAACCACGCGCGGGTCGTAGGCGAACTCCGCGGCGAGCCCGGCCAGATGGCGCGCGGCCGCTTGCACGAGCAGCCGCGAGAAGTCCAGTTCGTGGGCCGTCTGCAAGTCGAACAGGTCTTCCGCCGAGATGACGACGTGAGTCAGACCGCGACGACTGCGCTCGGCCTCGATGGCCTCGAAGCAGGATCGGGTCGTCTCGAACGGCCGGCAGAAGCGGCTGACCGTCCGCCAGTACTCCTCGGCTGGGACCTGGCCCAGGCAGGCACGGATCGCGTCGCGCCGGACCAGGGCAAACAGGTGGAACTGGCTCTGCGCGTAGGCCCGGATGTCATGGTCCGGGTTGGCCTCGACGGGATACAGGATGCCTTCCTTGAGGAGCGTCTGCCGGTTCTGCGCGAGGAAGGACTGGAGGGCCTTCGACCCGGTCTTGTGCTGGCCGACATGGAGGATCAAGGAGGCTTTGGCTCGGCTCATGGCTTCCTTCCCCAGCCGATGATGCGGGGCGGGTTCAGGACCAGGCGGGCGGAGACGTCGCGGAGTCCGGCCAGGAAGACCTCGCGTACGGCCTGCTCGCTGAACCGGTAGTAATCGCCTGGGAAGTTGTGTACACCCAGCGTGACGGTGCTGGCCCCGAGCATATCCGAGTACGCCCCGCGTGCCATGAGCCTGAGGAACCGCCCGAACAGCGAATTCCGCGGCGCCAGCGTCTCGGGGCCCATTCCCGCGTAACCCGGCACTCCAATCATGATGAAGCCGCCGGGTTCGGTCACGCGGTGGATCTCGGCGAGGGTTTTCCAGAAGCATCGATCGTGCTCGAGCGTGGCGTTGCAAAGCACGGCAGAGAACTCGCCATCCCGGAAATCAGTCATCTCGTTCGCGTTCCCGTTGACGATCCGGTAGCCCGCAAATTCTCCGCCGGCCGCACCGTCCAGGTTCAGGCCAACGCGTGCAGGCAAGTGGCTAAGACAGGGCATCGTGAGCAAGCCATCCGGACCAGGAACGGCACCGACCTCGAGTACCGGGCCGCGGATCATCGCCTGCGAGCAGACTTCCTCAAAGACCAGATAGACGGCTCGATGCATCCGGGTCTCCCGTGACGACTTTCCCAGGTCACTGGCTGAAGAGCCGGCGATAGCCAGCTCGGAAATGCCGCAGGCCTGCTGCGGCAAGACGTCCGGCGCGGTACTTCTTAAGCAAGCGAAGACGCTGCCAGCCAGCCGCGGCGAGACGTCCGGCGCGGAACCGCCTGGCCGACAGGCCGGTCAGCTTCCGCGCAAAGCGTACGCAGCCGGAGACGAAAAGCCTGTCTGCGAACAGGCGTGGGTTGATCCGCACGGCGATCTTGAGAAACCGGACCAGGTCCCACAGCCCGCAGGACGTCTTCCCGATCGTCGTGCTGAAGAGGTGAACCAGGGTTTGTGACTCGTACCGGGTGAGCGGTCCCCTGAGCTGTTGCCACGAAGGATGCCCCTTCCGGACGGCCTGGCGGGCAATCTCACGGAAGATGCGTACGTTGGGCAGCAACTCACCGAGCGCGAGACCTGAACTCGCATTCGAGCCGTGCTGCACCCAGAAGCCGGCGATGGTGTTCAGCACCAGGACCTCGCCCTCGAGTGCGAGACGAAGCAAGGAATCCATATCGGACGAGGAGATCTCGGCCGTGTAGAACCTGGCGTCGATTGCCCGGGCGCGATGGTAGAGCGTGCCAAGGTGGGTGAAGAACGTGGTTTCGAAGACAAATTGCAGGTAGTCTCCCCCCGTCATCACTCGTTCCTCGCATCCGATCGGAGGGAGGATGTCGGCATCGCGCAGCTTGCCGTTGAGATAATGGACGCGGTGTCCCGCCTGGGCGAAAACGATCGGACGGTCGTGGTGACGATCGATGGCCTCGATCGCGCGGCGGATGAATCCGGGGTCGGCGAGGAAATCATCCCCGTCGAGCATGAGCACCCATTCTCCACGAGCCAGCTCGTTCAGCGCGTAGCGGTAGTTCGCCACCCGCCCCCGGTTCCGGTCGTTGCGCACGTACCGGAAACGCGGGTCGAAATCCCACAGCCGTGCTGCCTCTCCCGTTCGGTCGGGCGAGGCATCATCGACGACGATGACCTCGAGGGACGGATAATCCTGTGCCAGCGCGCTGGCGATGGCCGAGTCGATGTACTGCTCCTGTCGGTAGGTAGGGATCAGGATGGACACCCTCGGGGCGAGACCTTCCGGATCGTTTGCCGTGATCAGGTCGGCGAGGGTCCTGTCTGCTTGCACCCGATCCAGGTCCGCCGCGGACGCGGAGAGCGCCGCGCTGATGCGACGACGCAGTGGCTCGTCCCGCAGCATCCGGCCAAGCCCCCCCGCGATCGCCTCGGCATCGTTGGCGACCACGAGACCGGTCCTGCCGTGTTCGATCAATTCATCGGCGCCGTTGACGTCCGTCATCACCACGGGTCGGCCCAGGAGAAGTGCCTCGGCAACGACCGTCGGGCACCCCTCGGAGCACGAAAAAAGGGCAAAGACGTCACAATTATTAAGACAGGAATAAATATTGTTTTGAAATGGCAGAATATGAAACTCCTGCTCCATCCCCAGAGCCTGGCACTCGGAGCGGATCGCGGGTTCCTCGGGCCCGGAGCCGATCACGTACCAGTGAAACCGGAGTCCTTCCTGCTTGAGCCGATGATGTACGCGCAAGCATATGACAATTTGTTTATCCGGCACGAATCGAGCGACCGTGAGGACGACCGGGACGCCGTTTTGTGCGAAGACGGACTGTGGCTCCTTCGCCTGTGCGAGGATACGCTTCGCCTCGATGGGTGGCCGCACCACCGACCACGGCCGTTCGCGGAGGGCGGGACACGCCTGCGCCATGTGTTCCCAAAGGCGTCGCGACACGGGCAGCACCCGGTCGGCCCGGACAATGCACTCGTTGACGAAGTTTCGCTCGGCCGGTTCAAACTCGGCATAGCTCTTCAAACCTTCGTCGACAAGAAAGAGGAATCGCCGGGATGCCCGGACCGCGGCGAAGGCGGCGCACGCGGTCAGATCCGGAAAGATGGAGGTGGCGAGAACCGCCCGATAATGGCGCTGGAACGGTGGCATGTGCCGATGCGCGCGTCGGAACCGATGCAGCATGCGAACCGGGTAGGACTCCAGGTGCAACGGCCCGCAGTCGATCCGGTAGACGCACACTCCCGCCGGAAGCTCCTCGAGCAGGTCCTCGTCACAGGGCCCGGTGACAAGGAGATCCAGCGGGTGACTCGCGCGGAGGGCCCGAGCGTGGCGCACGGCCAGCAGGGCCGCCCCCCCCCGCGTGAACTCCCGGGCGACGATCAGCAGGCGATCGGACAGGTCCTCCCCGTTCTCCGCAAGCGAAGCACCGCGGTCCCGGGCGGCATGGGTTGCCTGCATCTTATTCGAATTAATGTTCATACATTAATAAACGAGTCATAGTGACGCATTGTTACCGGGTTCCGCCACGCGCCGGCTTCGTGATCGGCGGCAGGTTGCATGCACTTTGCAAGAAATAGAGGAAAGCGATGGTCAGGGTTGTTCAATTCTTCTGGTCATTCGGATAGCCTATCATCTTAAAGGGTCGGAATCATCTCAAAGAATCGAAACCATCGCGATGCGAGTCGACGTGGCGTGCTCGGTTCACAACGCCGTCCCGGACGGTCCAGGCGATGCAACAGGAGCGGGCGATGCAGGCAGTGCTCCTGGCGGGTGGGAAGGGGACACGGCTCCGGCCATTCACGACGCGGATTCCCAAGCCCCTCCTGCCCCTCGGCGATCTGCCCATCGTGGAGGTGGTGATCCGGCAACTGGCCGAATCAGGAATCAAGCGGATCGCCATCACGCTCGGGCATCTGGCTCACCTGTTCTCCGCCACGGTCGGAGATGGCTCGCGGTTCGGGGTGGAGATCGCGTATTTCTTCGAGGAAGAGCCGCTCGGCACGGCCGGGCCACTGCGGCTGATTCCGGGCCTGGAAGATCCGTTTCTCGTCATGAACGGCGACCTGCTGACCACGCTGCAATACAACCGCCTCATCAGCGCTCATCTTGAGAGCCGTGCCTCGGCGACCATCGCCGTGCATCGGCGCCAGCTGAAGATCGACTTCGGGGTGATCGTCACGGCGCCGGATGGCCGGCTCATCGATTACCAGGAGAAACCAGAAATCTCCTACCAGATCAGCATGGGGATCAACGTCCTCTCGAGGCGCTGTCTCGAGGTCATTCCGGCCGGCCGCAGGTTTGACATGCCCGATCTCATGCTGGCCCTGATGGCGGCGGGGCATGACGTGCAGACCTTCCCGGCGGACTGCTACTGGCAGGATATCGGCCGATTCGATGACTATGAGCAGGCGTGCGCGGATTTTGAATGCGACCCGTCACGTTTCTTGCCAGGTAGCGGCCGGCGATGAGGTCAGCCCTTGTCACCGGCTGTGGTGGCTTCTGTGCGCGGCACCTTGTGGCGCGGCTGCTTGCGCGAGGGGACGTCCGCGTCATCGGTGCGGGCCGGATGCTCAATCCTGGGGACGACGCGGCTGTTCATGAGTATCACCAGATCGATGTGCGCGAACCGGCGCAGGTTCACGATCTCCTCCGCGCCACGACACCGGATGAGGTGTTCCATCTGGCCGGGTCGTCCACCGGAACGGCGGTCAATCTGTTCCGCGTCAATCTTGAAGGGACGGTGAATGTCCTGAACGCCGTCCGGACCTGGGCAAGCCGGGCACGTGTGCTCCTGGTAGGCTCCGCCGCGGAGTACGGCCTCGTCGACAGGAACTCACTGCCGATCACGGAGGAGCATCCCTGCCAGCCTACCACTCCCTACGGGATGAGCAAGCTTGCCGCCACCCGTGCCGGCCTTGAGGCTGCGCACGCGTCTGGCCTGGCTGTGGTGGTGGCCAGGCCGTTCAACGTCGTCGGTCGGGGCATGCCGCGTTCGCTTGTCGCCGGCGCGGTCATCGAGAGGATACGGCAAGTCCTTCGGTCTGGTGGCGATCCCGCCGTGAAGGTGGGAGCCCTGGACTCGGTCAGAGATTTCATCGATATCGATGATGTGGTCGACGGTTACCTGCGAATGCTCAGAGCAGATCGGTGGGGTGAGATCTTCAACCTCTGCTCCGGGCGAGGCCACTCGATCGGATCGGTGGTCGCGCTGCTGCTCTCATTCGCCCCGGTTCCCCTCCGCCTGGAAATAGAACCGGCACTTGGGCGTCTTTCAGGACCAGATCGAATCATCGGCAGCGGCGAAAAGGCCAGAAGCCTCCTCGAGTTCGTCGCGACGAAACCTCTCGAACAATCACTGCGTGAGGCCTGGGATGAGGCAAACGCCCCGGCCGCGACCGAACCCGGCAGCCCGGCCACGGATGATCGGCCAGAATCATGATTGCCGCTGGTGACCGGGGCGGCGCCGGCGGTTCCGAACTGGCCGGTCGTCTTGATGGCTCTGGTCGTGGCGTGCGGGAATGAACGCGTTGCCGCTCCCGGACGAGGGAAAGGCGAACCGGCCCGCCCGACGGTCACAACGCCTTGGCCTCGGCCAGCCAGCATTCCGCCTCGATCCGGTAATACGCCGAGGCGCCCACGTCGCTGGAGCGGCCGAAGCCGATGCGGCGGATCCTGGCGATCAGAGTTTCCAGCGCTTTCATGCGCTCCAGGTGCGCGGTACATGCGGCCACCTGCTCGGCAGGCGGAGTGCCCGGGCCTCGCTCGGCATCCAGGAGCAGGCGCGACCAGACGTACACGTTGAACGAGCCCTCACGGGATTGCTGGTAGTATTGCCACGTCAGCACGAACTGCTTGGCGGCCGCGTCACGCCGCGCCTGGGCCAGCGCAGCGGGTAAACCCGGTTTCGGGCCAGGCGGCACCGGCGCGACCAACGCGCCGGCAAGCAGTAGCCCCCATCCCAGTAGCCCAAATCTCCGTGAAGATATCCTCATGGCACGTTTCTCCGGTATGATTCCTGCTCGAAATCGACAGTCCGCCGCGCTCGTCTTCCCAGTGTGGCTTCCCGACAACACGCTTGAAAGACGAACGCCAGCAGCCGATCCTGTTACAAAGCTGTCACGGTCGCGGGTCAAGCCGTGGCCATTCGACAGGATGGCTTGTCCCGCAATCGGTCCTTGCAGCAGAGCCAATGACGGAGGGGTCGTTCGATGATGCGATTGGTTGTTTGCTTGTCGTTGGCTGCCGCACTTCTGTGTGCAGCGCCAGGTGCCTTCGCCGGCACGACCCCCATCGCCACACTCTCCTCGCCTCAGGACCTGAGCCATCTCACGGTGGGCGAGCAAGTGACGATTGATGTCAACATCACCAGCCTCGCCGTGGGGAGTGATTTCATCTTCAACCTGGACACGAGCATTCTGTTCTCGTCCTCGCTGTTCAAGACAATCCCGAATCCCGGTACGGCCTCTGGGCTCACCACCACGTATGGCTCGGGGTCCGGTTCGGTCTTCCTCTACGCGGGGCAACCCGCCGCCTTTGACACGACCTCCTCGCTCAATCCAGGAAACGCCATCGGCATCTTCAATAATTCCAGCTCCGCGCCGGCCATCAGCGAGAACGGTGTTTACTACTCGTTCACGCTGGAGGCGCTCGCTTCAGGGAGCGGGAGCATCAGTTTTGACACCACGCCGGGTGCCAACCAGTACGCGGCGGACGACACGGGCTTCAACTACGCACCGCTTCCCAACGGCGGATCGCTGTCGTTCAGCATCACCGCAGTTCCGGAACCTCCGGCGCTCAGCCTGGGTCTTGTTGCCGTGATGGCGGGCGCGGTCTTGGCCCGGCGTCGCTGCCGGAAGCAAGCTGGCTAAGACACAAAGATCTGCGACAGAATGCAACTCCACCCCGTGTCATCTCCGGGAGCGGTTGACGTCTCGGTTGTCGCCGCGTCGGCCCTCCTGGAACTGGCCGGCCGGCTCTACCGAACGCATCCACCCCGAGGAGACGAGCCATGCTCCAACCAGTTAACAGTCCAGTCCCTCCCCGCGCCGTGTGACGCCCGCCGGCCCGCGCTCGGCAGGGCATCGCCCCGCACACGGGGTTGGCGTACTGCGGGCATGGCGGCCACCGCAAGGGGATGCTCTACGGCGCCAGCTCGCGGCAGCGGCACGACTGCGTCGCTCGCCGCCAGCACGGCGAGCCCCGGCCTTGCTCCGGGATCACCGTCGCGGTCCTGGATGCGGCCGTCAGCGAGCAGGTGCTGCGGGCCCTGACCCCCGCCGGAATCGAGCTGAGCCTGGCGGCGGCCGAGGACATCGAGCGGCAGAGGGCTCGCCTGGACGCGCACTGGAAGGCGGAGCTAGAACGGGCCGGCCACGGAGCCCGCCTGGCGGAGCGGAGCAATGAAGCCGCCGACCCGGACAACCGGCTGGTCGTCCGGACGCTGGAGCGGCGTTGGGAGGAAACGCTGCGCAGCGAGCAGGAGGCCCGCGAGGGCTATGATCGATTCCGCCGCGAATCGCCCCGGAAGCCGGGCCCGGAGGAGCTCGGCCGCATCCGGGCCCTGGCCGCCGACATCCCGGCCCTGTGGAACGCCGCCGACACCCCCTGCGGCAGACCGCAAGGAGATCGTTCGCGCCCTCATCGAGCGGGTGACCGTGACGATTCTCGGGAACGCCGAGCAGGCGATGGTCCGCATTGAGTGGATCGGGGCGACAACCGGCTGAAGGACTGTTCAAGAAGGGCTACATCCATGTCCGGCGGGTGGGCCGTCGGAGACATCGCGCCATCTGGGCCGATGCCGAGGAGCTTGACCGGCTTGGTCGGCTCCACGAAGCATGGTCCCGGGCAGACCGGCCGTTATCCCGATGAGCGAACTCGCCCCAGGAAGCGGTCGGATCACGGCTCCGGAGCCATTTGTGCCAGGGAGGCGTTACTCGATCCCGGAAGCGTCCACGGCCCCGTCGAGGGCTTTGGCGGTGAGGCAACGACGCGCGCTCGGCTCGGAAGGCACCGTGATGGCCTTCCAAGCGGCCGCCACGGCCCCGGCATTGGAAGCCGTTGATCCTCGGGCGAAGTTCGCCGTTCGGCGCTGGTGCGACGAGCGTCCCTGCGCGGTATCATTCGAGGATGGAGATCTCCAGACAGATGGACGTCTGATGACCACCGGGCGTGCGCGCTGATCATTGTACGATGTGTGAAGGGTGAATATCCCCATCGCATTGACGAAATCGGGGACGTTGTTTGAGGACTTACGTAAAATCCTCGGCGTAAAGCCACGACTTGTAACGAGAGTTTCCCCACGGACACAGGCTTGCCAGGAGACATGTGGGCAGTAATCCCACAACCGGTTCTTACAGCTTTGTCGTTGCTGGACGAATTTCATGAGCGGTGGGGCCGATGATGCGGATGACAGAGCTTTACCCCGCTGGGGTCTCGGCTTGCTCTGGCAGTCCCTACCTCTCATCCTGGGGCTAGCGGCGTTCGAGCTCACTGCCAACTCGATGCTGGGCATCGCTGTGGCCTGCATGAAATTCGGTTGGGAAGACTTCCTCACGGCTGTCTGGCTTCTGCGGTTCGACCACCAGCGTATGAGGAGCATCGCTTGTGCGGGGTTCCAGGCAGCACTCGGCTTCGTCAAGGCGTGTGTTGCGGGTCTCGTCATGGTGTTGGCCGTGTTGATCTTGGCCAAATCCGTGCGCGGGGCGAAGCAAGTTGCTTCATTGGAGGGCCAAGTTGTGGCCGCTATGCTGACCATCGTTGGAGGCGGAGCGGCGTTCGCGTTCATGATGGCCATGGGGATCACGTCGGCACTCTTCGGTCGGGTTCAAGTGTGGGTGGGACCGGAGAGCAATCGAGCTCGGAGGAGCCAGGGGTGGCCCCCTCGATCCGTCCAGCCATCGCATCGGGTCGCGAACAGTGCAGCGGCCCTATTGGCGGGCGCATCCCTGCTGAGCGGATTCGCTGTCTGGTTTTCAACCCTGATCGTGTTCGGGGCCTGTGATCTCCTGTCGAGGCCAGTGTTCATACTCCCCCTTCTAGCACTCAGCCTCGTCGGGTCCTTCTGGATTGTGTTCCGTCTGTCTCTACGGATCGGAAGCTGCGTGATCGCACCGACTCCCCTGCATTGCTGGCCCGAGGCCTCGTATACCGGCTAACGCAACGGGACCCGCGAACTCTCTGGTGCGGAAAGGGTGATCTATTTTCGAGACTTTCTACATCAGGGATCTATCCGATGTCTGCTCAAGCCGAGAGACGACGATTACGAGTCCTTCGATCAAATCCTGACTGCCATAGAATCCCCCGATCCCGGACGACGCAATCACGCGGCCCTCCATGCCCAAGTACCTACAGAGGCTCTGGTGGACGCTCTGTTTCGAGCGATCGCTCGCCCCGAGTACCGTCATAACAGGGGAACGCTCGTCTTCGTCTTGCAAGCCTTCAACTGTGAGGACCGCTTCACGGAACTCTTCGACTTGGCGGTGAGTATCCCCATCGCATTGACGAAATGGGGGACGTTGTTTAAGGACTTACGTCAAATCCTTGGCGGAAAGCCTCGACTAGAGAACAGAGCTTACAGTTATTCCGGACGGGGTGGGTGAATCGCCGCAGGCGGCGCAACCCGCCAGAAGGCAGTGATGTTGGGCGTCGAGCCCGACGCTGACACATCCAAGGAACTTGGGCCGAGCGATTTTCACCGATGGGGGACCTTGTTGCGTGGTTCTCAGTGCTCGACGTCCTCGCCAAAGTTGCGATTGCAGCGGGCATGTTCACGTACCTGCTCACTCGCGGGGGCGTCAGGCCCAGCGCTGCCACGGCCATGACCTTGGCCCACTTACTGGCCCTGTCCTGTGTGATGCCCACATCGGCGGAATTGGTGTTCGTAACTGCAATTGCCCTTGGGACTTGCACCTATTCAGTGCTGGCTGTTGATCGACCGTGGCTCCGAGCAGGGATCATCGCCATTTGCTTCATTACGTTCGGTCTACTCCTGGCTCAAGCGTCGGTCGGCTTGTTCATTATCGTCATCTGCCCCCTCGCTTTCTGGACCGGCTTCCTGGTGATCATCAGAGACTGGGCAAGGATCAGCCCAAGGATCGAAGGGCGTCGGTGAATAATGCAACGGATGACCTACATTTCACCGTTTATGATTTAGGCCCAGTCGGGGCGTTGCGCGCACGAGGCATTCGGACGCGTCTTTCACTGCAGCGGTCGGCTCCACTACGAGTCGCTTGCCCACGGGATCGATACTAAGCCACCTCGTGACATCTTGTGCCGGAAGCAGGGCCGACCATTCGATAGCCTCGTGGGACTCGGCTTGCCGACCGAGTAGCAATGTGAACTCCCATTCCTCCTGCCTTCGGGGTCCTATGCCTATCCAGACTCGACCGACGATCCTTGGTGACGGGTCAGGAAATTCATACGTCAATGGGATGAATCCGTCGCACCAGTATGCACGGAAGTCGGCTAGTTTTAGCCCCGCGATTTCCTGGCAAACCCGGTATTCGAGACGGTCCCAATATTCTTCCTCATGCATAACGCCCGAGCCTCCTGAAGCCGCCGACGGCCCGTGCCCTCATCACCTCGAAAGCCTCGATACTAACTCACAGCTTACATCGGCCTCGTGACGCAAGCCATGTCCCTGGCCGGCCCTCCGTCGCCGGCCAGAGATGAGCCTGACACTCTTCGCCCAGGATGCGGTCGATCGGCGTGCGGGACCACCCGGTGGCTCGCGCGATTACCGCGATCTCCCCTCCCTCCGACCTCAGCCGCCGGATTGCCGCAACCTGCTGCCGGCACTGACGCTGGCCACGGGGGCCGAAGGGAGCTATGTTGACGGACTGGGGCGCCGATGGCGCCCTCGCGAACCATGAGCCATCCGGCTCTCTGGTCATCTCCCCTCCCATGGCACGAGGTGCATCACGATTCGGAATTCCACTGGTCCGGCATGAGCCCCGGTCACCTGCGCGGTGCCTTTCACCAGGCCCGCTCGAGCAGCATCTCCATGTCGGCCTGAGTGCACGGCCGGGGATTGGTGCGGTGGCAGTGGTCCAGCATCGCGAGCTGGGCGTATGCGCTGATCTTGCCGCGGTGCAGTCCATCCAGGTCGCGGAGCCGGCGCGGCAGGGGGAGCCGGGCGAGCACCAGCTCCATAAGCGTCACAAGATGGCCGGCACCGTCCCCTCCGCGGCCCAGACCAATCCGGCTTGCCAGTTCGCTGAGGCGCGCCTCCGCCGGCTCGCGATTGAACCTAAGGCCGTGTGGCAAGAGGATCGCGTTCAGCGTTCCATGGTGCACGCGCCCTTCCGACCCGAGGGCGTGTGAGAGCGAGTGAATCACGCCGAGTCCTTTGTGGAAGCTGATGCCTCCCAGGAGTGCTCCGGTCATCATCGCAGTGCGTGCATCCATGTTGTCGCCGTCGCGCACGGCGGTTTCGAGGCCCTTGAAGATGGATCGCAGGCCCTCGACGGCAATCCCGTCGCAGATGGGGTGGAACGTGCGTGAGAGGAAGCTTTCCACGCAGTGGGAAAGCGCATCCATGCCGGTGGCCGCGGTCAGGACAGGCGGCAGCGAGCGCGTCAGCTCGGGGTCGCAAATGGCCGTGCCTGGCAGCAGATGCGGGCTCAGCGCGATCGTCTTGCGCCCGGTGCCCGGAAGCTGGATGAGCGTTCCGCGTCCGGCTTCGCTGCCGGTTCCCGCCGTGGTGGGAACAGCCAGCATCGGCGGCAGATCGGCCGTGATCCGGTCCAGCCCTCCCTGAGTGAAGTCGTAATCGGCGAGCGTACCGGGATGCGTGGCCAGCAGGCGGATGGCCTTGGCAGCGTCGATCGAGCTTCCCCCTCCCAGGCCGATCAGGCCGTCGCAGTCTTCGTTCCGGTAGCGCTCCAGCCCTTGCAGCACATCGTCCTCCGTGGGGTTGCCCTGAACACCCGGGAAGACGGGGGCCGGACCGAGCAAGGAGATCACCTGCGCGACCATCCCGGAGCCCGCCAGTCCGGCATCCGTGACAATGAGCGGCCGGCGAACGCCCAGCTGCCGAAGCTCCGCGGGCAGGGTCGATCTCGACCCGATGCCAAAGAGGATGCGGTTGGGAAAAGTGAAAACCGACGTCTCGCCGGCGGCCGATCCCCCGGTCCGAACATCTGCTGTCGTCACTGGTTCCACGCGATTTGCCTCACACTCGGATGACCGATGTTGCGCGGGGTTGCAGAGAACCCGGCTGGCTCTCGGGATGTCCGTGAGCCGGGGTGCTTTCTGGTTGACTGGCACCAGCCTGCTGCCTTCGGACCGGAACCGTCACGGCAACGAGCCCAGCAGGCCTTCCATCTCCGAAACGGCATGGAAATCACCCCGGACCCCGGCGCTGGATGCCGGTCCGCAAGATCTCTCCGGCGGTGGCGGATTCACCAGTTTCCAGGTAAGACTGACCGAGTTGCTGGTATGCGGCGATCTGGTCCTCCGGGTGTTCGGCAATGAGCGCATGCAGGCGAGCCCGGCCCTCGTCGATGTCTCCTTCCCGCAAGCACTGCATCGCCAGACCATAGCGCAAGAACGTATCGGCGGGGTCTTCCGCCAGGCTTGCCTCGAGACTTTGCCGTCGCGCCGATTTTTCCGCCATAAAATGCACCTCCCATACTGATCATCCGCGCCTGCCGGCCAGGCACTGCTGCGACGCTCAGAGCCGCAAGCTGTTCCGATTCTCGCGGCTGCTCTCGATCTCCATTACCTGTTGTGGCCCTCCGACCGCTCGGAAGTCAACCCGTCCAGGATCGGTTGCGGCTTCGCGGTTCGAGCGCCGCCCAGGGCATTCGCCAGCAGAGATACTCCCGGACGAAGGGCCGGCGTGACAGGTCACCAGCAGATTGGCCCGTACCGGGGGGATGATTTCTCGGCTGAGTCTTCGGTGTAGGCAAGCTTTTAGGATGTTACGGGTAATTACGGCAAGAGGGAAAGCTGGGGGTTTTCGATATGACAAGGTTCAAGCCGCAAAGTGGGGTAACCGATCCAGAACCAGGCAGCAACGACCATCGACGACGCCGTGCCGGGAGTCGAATCGGTCACGCGGATCAGGGTGACTTTAGCATCCGCCTCAGTTTAACGCAGTGGGGATGACGCCGTGCCAATGCCGTGGTTGCGACACAGAGCGGAAGTTGCCGGAGCGTGCGCACGGACCCTCATCCTGGTGGCCGTTGTGCTCTGCCCTGTGCAGGCGGTTGCAGGTTCAGGGACGGCGTCCGGGACGCGGCGGACGCCCATTGTCGAGGCCGTGGACAAGACGCGTTCCTGCGTGGTGAACATCTCGAGCGAGAAGAAGGCGGCGTCGAACAGCCGCTGGCCATTCACGGCAGAAGAGAATCAGCGGTCCCGGATCAGCGGTATGGGGAGCGGCGTGATCGTCGACCCGCGCGGCTACATCCTGACGAACCATCACGTCGTGGACAAAGTTCAGGGCATCGAGATCCAGCTTGTCGACGGAACCACATATCCCGGCCGCATCCTCCAGTTCGATCCGGTGATGGATCTGGCGCTGGTGAAGGTCGAGCCGGCGCGTCCCTTGCGGGCGATCACGATCGGTACCTCGGCCGACCTCATGGTGGGCGAGACGGTGATCACCATAGGCAATGCCTTCGGCTACGAGAACACGGTCT
The DNA here is from genome assembly GCA_963833985.1 of uncultured Planctomycetaceae bacterium. GTDB lineage: Bacteria > Planctomycetota > Planctomycetia > Isosphaerales > Isosphaeraceae > Aquisphaera. The sequence continues at coordinate 229,578 of CAWIAD010000002.1, read as the reverse complement.
CCGTCGGGATCATCAGTGCGTTGCACCGGGACGTGACGCTTTCGGACGAGCAGGTTTATCGCAACCTCGTGCAGACCGACGCCAGCATCAATCCGGGGAACTCCGGCGGACCGCTCATCAATATCAATGGCGAGCTGATCGGCATCAACGTGGCGGTCCGTGCCGGCGCCCAGGGGATCGGGTTCGCCCTGCCCATCGACGAGGTAAAGCGGGTTGCCGCCGAGATGCTCAGCACCCGGCGCATCGCTTCCACCTGGCACGGGCTGGTAGTGGACGACATGATCCGTGGCGCCGGACGCGTGGTGGTGGTCACCGAGATTCAGCCCGAAAGCCCGGCCGCCAGCGCCGGGTTCAAGACGGGCGACCAGCTGCTGCGCGTGGGCGACCTGGCCGTGTCGAGCATGCTGGATGTGGAGCGGGGCCTGCTCGAGAGCCATCCGGGCCGGGCGACCAGCCTCCTGATTCGCCGGGACGGCGCCGACCAGACCTTGCCGCTGGAGGTGAAGCCTGTGCCTCACGGCATGAACGTTGTGGCCAGGGAGCCGTCCGACCAGGTCTGGGAGATCCTGGGGCTGAAAACCATGGTGGTCTCGCCCGACTGGGTCTCGGCGGTCTCTCCCCGACTGCGCGGGGGCCTCCTGGTCGAGTCGGTGCTGCCAGGGAGCCCGGCGGCCCAGGCGGCCATCCAGAAGGGCGACATCCTGGTCGGTATGAACGTGGGTACACATCACTGGGAGACGATTCGCCCGGACAACATCCTCTACATCCTGCGGCAGCCCGAGGCGGTCCAGACCCAGGTTGCGGTGCTCTACGTGATCCGCCACAAGGGCATCGAGCCGTGCCGTGTGAGCCTGGCGGACACACATTCCAAGAAGACGGTCAGCCAGTGAGGCAGCCGGGCACCCATGGTTTTCCGCGAACGTTCCGGCACGGTGAGATGACGACACTCCTGCGGCCCGCGAGGAAGGTTGGGAGTTTGAGGGTCGACAAGCACGGTTCTACCCGCTAGGTTGTTTAGTACGTCAAGTTCGATGCCGTGCCTGATTCGTCGACGAACGGAAACGCCGCGGTTCCTCCAGGAGTCGAGCATGCAGAGTTTCAGTCCCGTTGAGGAGCGGGAGGCCCTCTTGGAAGCCGAGAACGAAGACGATCAACCGGGGCGCGATGTGATCGTCATGTTCGCGGTCTTCTTCGAAGGCGGGCTGGCACCGCTCTCATTGCTTCTGGGATGGTGGCTGGGACATAACCCGCTGGCGCGGTTCGCCTGGAACCAGGCCGATGCGCTCTGGGGCGCCCTGGCGGCCGTCCCCATGATCCTCCTCTTCCTGCTCACACTCCGCTCGCCCATCGGTCCGCTCAGAGAAATTAAATCCTTCTGTGAGGACGAGTTCATTCCACTCCTGGCGGGCAGCGCCTGGTCGGACATGGCGCTGATTGCCCTGTCGGCGGGGGTCGGCGAGGAGATGCTCTTCCGCGGAGTGCTCCAGTCGTCGCTGACCGCCTGGCTGGGGGCGGGCTGGGGCCTGGTCATCGCCAGCCTGCTGTTCGGCCTGCTCCACCCCATCTCGCTGCCTTACGTCGTGGTCACCTCGGTGCTGGGCCTCTACCTGGGGGCCGCGTACCTGCTCACCGGGAACCTGCTGGTTGTCATGGTCACGCACTCCCTTTACGACTTCGCTCTCATGTCGTACCTGCTGCGCTACCACTACCGGGGGGGACCGATCAACCCCATCCAACCCCTTCCCCCCGACACGAACATCGACGACTGAACAGCCAGGCCATGGATTTACCGCTTGAACCGGCTATGCTGGCAATCCGTACGGCCCGGGTCTGCCCCGCCTTGGAAGATTCACGTCGGGAGCGGCCTTCGGTCGGAATGCGACTTGCCTTGAAGACTTTCAGGCCAGCCCGGCGCAACCTCGCGGTGATGCGTGCACCGCCAGAGTGATCAACTACCGAAAGGATGAGACCGATGCAGCGGAAAATGACGGAACAACCTCAAGGCGGGCGCATGCGAAGCCCGCGAACAGGCCTTCATCGGATGGTCTGTGCAGCCCTGCTGCTGCCAGCCGCGGTCCTTGTCCAGGCCGCTCAAGGGGCCGAGACGCTGCGCTGGAAGTTCAAGCCTGGTGAAACTTTGCATTACAAGATGGAGCAGCAGACCACGCAAGCCATGAAGGCAATGGGGCAGGAATTCAAGACCAAGCTCGACCAGCAGGTCAACCTTCACTGGAGCGTCAAATCGGTTGCTGCCGACGGCGTGGCCGAGCTGACTCAAACCATCGACCGGGTGCGTACCAAGATCGAGGCGCCGGGCAACACCTTCGAGTTTGACTCGCAGGCCGGCAAGGAGCCCGAGGGGCAGGCAGCAGCCATGCTTATACCCATGCTGAAGGCTCTGGTCGGCGCGGAGTTCACCTTTAAGATGAACGGCGTTGGCGAGCTGAGCGACGTCAAAGTCCCGCAGAAGCTGCTGAACACGCTGCGCCAGGCGGGGCCAGCCGCGGCCGCAGGCGGCATGTTCAGCGAGGAAGGGATGAAGCAGTTGATCAGTCAGTCCGGACTCACCCTTGCCGAGGCACCCCTGGATAAGGGCAAGAGCTGGACCCATCAAGCGAGGATGGAACTGCCGAAGCTGGGTACAATGGTCATGGACAAGACGTACACCTTCGACGGCCCTGCACCCGAGCAGCCCAGCCTGGTACAGGTCCTGCTGGACACCAAGGTGACTCTGGAGCCAGCCGCCGACAGCAACATCGCCGCCAAGATCAGCTCTCAGAAGGGGACGGGATCGTACCAGTTTGATCCCCAGGCCGGCCGTGTCGTTTCATCCAGGGTCAACGACAAGCTTCAGATGTCGATCTCGGTGATGGGGCAAAACCTCGAACAGACCACCGACACGCTCACGAGCATGACTCTGGCCAAGGAGTGAGTCAGTGCGTGCGCGTCCGGGGCGAGCGGCCAGCCGTCTTCCCGCGCACCGGCGTCCGGGGCGGGTCCGTGCCGGGGCCGGCGTTTTCAGACGATCCCGTGCTTTTTCAGCTTGCTGAAGAACGTGCTGCGCGGCATCGCGAGAAGCCGCGCGGCGACGCTCTTGTTGCCGCTCGCCTCGCCCAGAGCGTCGAGCAGCCGTTGCCGCTCGTATGCCAGGTACTCGCTATTCCACTCCTCGCCGCCCTCGGCGGTGTCGGCGTCCGCCGTCCGCAGCCTGGCCCGCGCCGATGCACGTACCGCGGCCGCCGGCAGGTCCAGATCTGCCGCACCCGTGGTCGCAGGGCTCGTTACGGCCACGCGCGTCCGGAACCGGCGGCGGCCGGGAGTGCGCAGCTCGGCCGGCAGGTCGAGCGCCGTCAAGGCCGGTCCATCGGCCAGAATCACGGCCCGCTCGATGACGTTCTTGAGTTCTCGCACGTTCCCTGGCCAGTCGTGAGCCACGAGCAGCTCCACGGCTTCCGGCTCGATGTGCGTCATCCGCTTGCCGGTGCGCTCCCCGTGGGCGGAGACGAAGTGCAGGGCGAGCTCGAGGATATCTTCCCGGCGCTGGCGTAAGGGGGGCGTTTGCATGGGGATGACGTTGAGCCGGTAGAACAGGTCTTCGCGGAACCTCCCGGCCTCGATCAACGCTTCCAGGTTCTGATGCGTGGCCGCCACGATGCGGACGTCCACCCGCGTCGGAATCGAGCTGCCGACTCGCTCGAAGGCCATCTCCTGGAGCACCCGCAGGAGCTTCGTTTGGACTTCAAGGTTGATGTCGCCGATCTCGTCCAGGAAGAGGGTGCCACCGTTGGCCTGCTCGAACCGGCCCATACGGTCGCGGTCGGCACCTGTGAATGCGCCTTTGACGTGCCCGAACAGCTCGCTCTCGAGCAGGCTTTGAGACAGCGCCGCACAGTGCACTTTCACGAATGGGCGGCCGGGCGCGGGCTGGCGGCATGGATGGCCGCGGCCAGGAGTTCCTTGCCCGTGCCGCTCTCACCCCGGATCAAGACAGCCGACGGACTGGCCGCGACCTTGCGAGCCATCGCGATCATGGACCGGATCGCCGGGCTGGTTCCCTTGATCAGGTCGAACACGGTATTCCGCGGGACTTCCGCGTGCGGTTCGCCGTGCGCAGCGTCCCTGCCGTCACTGGCGGGAGCCATGACCTCGCGCTCGCGTTCGGCCCGGTCGCGGAGCTGCTCTTGCAAGATCAGGATGCGGCGCCGCTGCTCGGCGATCTTCTCCACCTTATCACGCAGCTCGTGGTTCAGGCTCACGAGGGTTTGCTGGATGCCAGCGGAATGGAGTGCCAGGGTCGCCACGGAGCTGAGTGCCCCCAGGAACGCCATCTCCTCGTCCTCGAACGGCATACCGCTGCGCTTCGGTCCCAGTATCAGGAGCCCGGCAAGCTCGCCATTGCCTCCCACGGCGCTGGCCGCCTCGCCGCCGAGGGCGATCATGGAGTCGGTCGCGGGGTCTGAACGCGCGCCGGCCGGCAAGGCATGAGACAACCGCGCGGTAGGAGTCTCCAGGAGCCGGAGCGCCAGGGGATTATCCAGGGCCAGCGTCTGCTGGTCGGGCGGAGGACCGTGGCAAACCACGAGCTCGAAGGTCTTCCCGGAGGGCTCGCAGAGGTAAAGGGCGCCCCACTCCACGCGCAGCACGTCCACGGCCCCTTCCAGCAGCCGCCGGGCCAGAGTCAGCCGGTCCACCAGGCTGCCGACGGCGACCCGCATCTTCTGCATCGCCTGGTCGAACCGGTACTTCTCACGGAAGAACCGGCGGTCGATCACGCGCTGGAACCGCCCCCGGGCGACTTCCGAGAGCACCAGCACCACGATGACCGTGAGGGCCGCCACGATTGCTCCCCAGGAGGTGGGGTTGGTTCGGGTGGAAAAGAGCCGGTCGCCGATCAACCAGCCGCTCGCCAGGAGCACCGCGGAATAGATCAGCCCGGCCGTCACGCTGAATGCGAAGTAGATCACGCCGCGATTGATGATCTCCTCGACCTGCATGAGCTTGTACCGCGTGATGCTGAAGGCGTACGCGATCGTGTACAGCAGGGAGACACCCACCATCGGCCAGGCGGCACTGTCGCGTCCCAGGTTGGCCGCATCGACGCAGGCCTGCCAGAGAAGATAGGCAATCAGTACGGAGGCGATCAGCGAGGCGAGCAGAATCCACTTGACCTGGTTCTTCTCGGCGCGGTCGCGAGCCCGGCGATAGCTGTAGACCAGGCAGGGAATGCAGAGCGAGAAGATCACCGTGGCCACGCCGATGTAACTGAGCGCCAGGGCACGGATCACCCGCTCCGCGGCGATGGTGCGCAATCCGGTGTCATGGAGCCGGTACCAGTGCGACATGTACATGCTGCCCCAGATGGCAGCCAGGAAGATGAGCGGAATACCGTAGAGCAGCGCGAGCACCAGCCGCTGATGCCGCTGGAGCAGCGGGTTTTGCCGCGGAAAGACCAGAAAGAAATGCAGGTTCACCGCCGGAACCAGCAGTGCGAAGAAGGCGAAGGGGTAGATCAGGACGGGGCGGACCACGATCTCCGTCCAGTGATAGCCCCCCATGTAGGCTCCCACCGTTGTGAGGCAGAGCAAGAAGAAGAGCCGGGCCGAAACATCGCCGGGCCGCTTCCAGAAGACCCTCGCCCCCACGCCGAAAATGAGCAGCTCTTGCAAGAACCAGACGCACGAAAGGACGTAGGCGCGGGTTGGAAAATAGCGAACCACGGCAAGCGCCTGATGAACTTCCTGGGAACGCAGGTCTCGCCACGAGACAAGCACGGGACGGCCAACCTGATCACTCAGGCTCCGCAAGGCCTGAATGTAATCGGAATACGAACCCTGGCGGAGCGTGACCGAGCCAATCGTGAGCAGTTCATCACCGATCCGGGGTCGCGGCCCCGCCTGCGCGGCGGAGGACGGATCGGGTTGGCGGGACGCCTCACCCCGTTCCGGCACGGGGAGCCAGACGTAATCCGCGGGAACCTCTTCCTCCAGATCGGTGCCGAACAGGCATCGAACACCAATGGTGCCCATCCAGGCAACCTGCGTCAGAACGATGACCGAGTACAACAGAACCAAACCCGAACAGGCTAGGCAGAGCGTGCGCAGCCAGGCCCACCCCCAGGTCTTCCCCAAGGTGGCGTGCAGCCTCCCTTCGCCAAGCAGCGACCCGGACGAGGGCGCAAGCCTGGCCAGGCGGCCTCGCCAGGGCAAAGCCTTCGGGTCCACGTTGGTTGGAGGGTGCTGTTCCAAGGTGATTGGCGCTCTTCCACGGCCCATCAAGGAGCGAGCAAGCCCGAAACGCGGTTCGTCGCGGTTTCAGGCGCTTTGCCTTGCTGTCCGACTTTCCCAGGTTAACGAATCGGCGCCGAAAGGCAAGCCCTCGCTGACGAAGTCTCGCTAGCGAGAAGGCCGGGCCGCCGTTTCGACAAGATATGGTGACGGTTATGGCCGAAACATACCGTGCCTCCTCATTTCCTTCCTCGAATCGACCGAATTGACTTATATCCCCCATTTTACGGAACCAATGCTACAAAATGGGCAATTCACAGGAATAATACAGGCTGTCATCTCAGCGGGTGCAACGAATTGTCGAGCTTTCGGCGCTCAGAATCGTGCGCCGCCCTCGGGTGTCGCCACAACGCCACACGGGTCGTGGGATCGGCGTGGCGCATGAAAACGAGGGCTTAGGCTACTTTCATGATCGGCATGTGAACTGCTCTCTCATCCTGTCTCTTAACTGCCGATCGCAGGCTTTGGTCGGGCAGTTTTCGGAAGCTGCGATGGAAAAGCACCAGGATAATCCGGGACGGATGCTCGCTCCGAGGAAACAACATGAGGTTAGCAGCGAAGTGGCGGAATCCATGGTCGATGACGCTCCCATTTTTCGACGGCGGCAGGTTCTCGCGCGCACGGATCGGCGATGAGCTCATCGATGTGGTTCGTCTTGGCAAGGGCCAGCCCTTGGTGCTGGTTCCGGGTCTGGCGGGTGGCTGGCGGCTGTTGATGCCGCTGGCGCGGCGTCTGGCGCGTCGCTTCGAGGTGATCACGTTCGGTCTTCGCGGCGACGGCATTCTGGGATCCAGCCCGGTCGTTGAGAAGAGCGAGGTCTGGAGTCTTGCCGGCCATGCCAGCGACCTTGCCTCGTTGATTGAATGCCTGGGGCTGGAAAGGCCCGCGGTGTTCGGAGTCTCATTTGGCGGTGCCGTGGCTCTCCAGCTCGCGGTCGATCATCCCGCCAGCCTGGGGTCCCTGATCGTGCAGGGAGCCGATGCAAGCTTCGGCAGCACCATCGGGTCGTCCATCGCGCGGCGCGTGCTGGAACGCTTTCCCTTGCCGGCGGACAACCGGTTCTTGAACCAGTTCTTCAACTTGCTGCACGGGGCCAGGCCCGAGCCGGGGCCCCTGGTCGATTTCGTGGTGGAACGAATCTGGGAAACCAGCCAGCGCGTGATGGCAAATCGATTGGCCCAGCTCGAGGCCTTTGACATCACGGATCGGCTCTGGCAGATCGATGTGCCGACGCTCGTGCTTGCCGGTTCCAGAGATGCCATCATCCCGGCGGCCCGGCAGAAGAAGCTGGCCGGGTCGATCCCGGCGCGCAGCTCAACGTGCTCGACGGTGCCGGGCATATCGCCTTCCTTACCCATACCGCCGATGTGGTCCGCCAGGTCCGCCGGCACCTGCAATCGGTGAGTGCCGCCGTCTGAATACCCCGTGGTGAGCCCGGCAATCGCGGCGAAGGCCGATTCACTCCACTGCCCTTGAATCATCCTCAGGATGTCTCCCCTCCGTCTGATTCGGCCCAGCGGAGGGGAGCTCCTTTTCTGGCCTCCACTTTCGTTCCAGCCTGCCCGGGTAACAGGGCATGCGGCTTCACGTAGGTGTTGCCCATTGCACGCGTCGCAGCCCCTGCTCAGCGATCGGTTCGAGCGGGCGCTCCGCCTGGCCGCGGTTGGCCATCAAGGGCAACTCCGGCGCACCAGCGGTGTGCCCTACGTGCAGCACGTCGTCGCCGTGGGCTGGATCCTGGAGCGCTCCGGTTACGAGGAAGACGTGGTCATCGCCGGCCTCTTCCATGATCTGGTGGAAGACACGGGGGTCACCCTCGCCGAGATCGACGCGCAGTTTGGGAGCCTCGTGTCCGGCATCGTCGCCTTCTGCTCGGAGGTCAAGACCGATGCCGCGGGCCGGAAGCGTCCCTGGCTGGACCGCAAGCGCGACCATCTCGCGGCCCTGAAAAACGCTCCTCGGGAAGCACATGCCGTGATCCTCGCCGACAAGCTGCACAACCTGATCTCGATTGCGGCCGACCTCCGCGCCGGCCAGCCCGTCTGGTCCGAGTTTCACGCCGATCGCGAGCAGGTTCTCTGGTATTACCGGGCCGCAATCGCCTGCTGTGCGGGAGAACCGGCAGACGATCGCCTGCTTCGGCTGGCGGGACAATGCCGTCTGGCACTCCTGGAAATCGAGGGAGACGGGGACAGCCGTTCAAGCAGTTCCTGATTCCCGGCTCGTCTGTCCAGTTCGCCAGGGCGTTGCGGCACTAGACCGTTGATCGCCGAGGGATGGGCGGATAAAGTAAAAGTGTCGTTCCGAGCTCCACACACGCTCGGTCGACTTTCGGGTCGTGCTACCGTGGCACGACGGACTAGAGCCCGAGACTGCCCGAGGCTGGACTCCCGCGGGATCGGGGTGGCTAGAACGAAAGGAGGTGATCGCGTGTGTAGTGATAACCAGGGGCGGCTCGCCTAACGGCAGCCGACGGGTTGCCCGTCGGGCAGCCGCACTCTTGACCATACCTTACGGTTTGGTTCGACCGGGCCTGTTGCGTTCTTGCTCCAGGCCCGGCCGTTTCAACGAGACTCGTGTGTTTCTCATCCGATTGGTCGTGCATCAGAGGTTCCCGGTGTCTCGTTCGGCTCCCGCGTATTCCTGGTCCTCGAGTACCCGCCGCGGCTGGTGGCGGTCCTGGGCGTTTACCAGGTTCACAACTCGATTCCGGGCAAAAGGCGGAGCGTCTACCTGACCGACGCAAGACTTCGCAAGCAGACAACTCAGGCCCCGGAACCTGCCGATCAGGTCCCGGGGCTTTTTTTCATTCGAAAGGGGGGGCGGACCACCGTGATCGTTGTCATGAAACCAGACGCGACGATGGATCAGATAGATCACATGGCGCAGCATATCACGATGCTCGGGCTGACGCCGCAGGTCATCCACGGCAAGCACCAGACGGTCATCGCCGCGCTCGGCGAGGAGCGCAGCGGGCTCATCGAGGCGCTCGAGCCGGGCGAGGGAGTCGAGAAGGTCTTGCCGATCATGGCTCCCTACAAGCGCGCATCCTCCGAGCTGAAGCGTGATCGCACCGTCGTCAAATCGCACGGGCTGGAGGTGGGTGGGACACGGATCGCGGTCATCGCCGGCCCTTGCTCGGTGGAGAGCGAGGAGCAGATCGTGGCGCTGGCACGCAGGCTCAAGGAACTGGGGGCGACCGGGCTGCGCGGGGGTGCCTTCAAGCCGCGCACCAGCCCGTACAGCTTCCAGGGCCACAAGGAGCAGGGCCTGAAGATGCTGGCCACCGCGCGGAGCGAGACCGGCCTGGCGATCGTCACCGAAGTCATGGCGCCGGAGCACGTGCCCATGGTGGCGGAGTACGCCGACGTGCTCCAGATTGGTGCCCGCAACATGCAGAACTATCAACTGCTCCAGGCCGTGGGCGATTCCGGCAAGCCGGCCATGCTGAAACGCGGCATGAGCGCGACCCTGGAGGAGTTCTTGCTGGCCGCCGAGTACATCCTGGACCGGGGCAACCCCCACGTGATGCTCTGCGAGCGCGGGGTGCGCACCTTCGAGGACCACACGCGGTTCACGCTGCCGCTGGCCACCGTGCCGTTCCTGCACGACAAGAGCCACCTGCCCGTGGTCGTCGATCCATCGCACGGCACCGGCAAATCAAAGCTGGTGATCCCGATGTCGTGCGCGGCGATCGCTGCCGGCGCCGACGCCCTGATTCTCGAGGTGCACGACGACCCCGAGCACGCCGTCAGCGACGGTGCCCAGTCGATCACCCCGGCCGCCTTCGCCCAGCTCATGACCCAGTGCCGCCGGATCGCCGAGGCGGTGGACCGGGTACTTTAAACAAGCACTCGGATGTGGGGCCGTGAACGCCATTCACTCACGGTTTCTTCGTCTCCTTGAGGATCTTGCCTTCCTTCATGACAAAACAGACGCGTTCGGTTGCGGCGATGTCGACGGTCGGGTCACCGGGAACCGCCACGACGTCGGCGAGCTTGCCGGGCTCGAGCGTACCGGCCTTCGCCGCGATGCCGAGAAGCTCCGCATCGACCGAGGTTGCCGCCCTGAGCGCCGCGATCGGTGCCATGCCCAGGCCCGTCATGAGGGTGAACTCCCTGGCGTTGACACCGTGGGGAGAGACGGCCGAGTCGGTGCCGAAGCCGATCTTCACCCCCAGGCGCACGGCATTTCTGAACATCTGAGTGGATGCCGCAAGCGCCGCTTTCCCCTTGGCCGCGATCTCGGGAGGGAACTTGTCGAGGCGTTTCCCGGCCCAGTTCCCCGCGAGCAGCGTCGGCACGAGATGGGTCCCACGCTCCTTCATCATCAGGAGGGTCTCCTCGGTGAGGAACGAGCCGTGCTCGATGGAGTCGACCCCGGCCCGAATGGCCTCCTGTGCGGCGTGGTTGCCATGGCAATGCGCGGCGACCTTCTTCCGCAGCCGGTGGGCCTCGTCGACCAGTGCGGTCATCTCCTCGAGGGTCAGTTGCGGCGTGTCCACCTTGTCGGCCAGCGACAGCACTCCGCCCGATGCGCAGAACTTGATCACGTCGGCCCCGTACTTGACCTGGAAGCGGACCGCCTCGCGGAAGCCCTCGGGCCCATGAGCGATCCCCTCGGCCGGGCCATTTTCTTTGAGCAGATCATGGCGAATGCCACTCTGGTCGGCATGTCCCCCGGCGAGCCCAGGGCGTGCACGGCCACGAGCATTCGCGGGCCGGGAACGAGCCCGCGGTTGATGCTGTTGCGCAGGCCGACGTCGAGATAATCCTCGGAACCCACGTCGCGCACCGTGGTGAAACCTGCTTCGACCACCGCCCGGGCGTTGACCGCGGCGCCGATGGCCCGCTCGGCGACCTCGCGGCGAAATCCGTTCACGAATGCCTGATTCCAGTCGTCGTTGTACTCGCCGGTGAGGTGCGTGTGGGCGTCGATGAAGCCCGGCAAGAGCGTGGCATCGCCCAGATCAATCACTCGTGCCCCCTCCGGGATCGGAACCCCAGCGCCGGCCGCGACGATCTTCTTCCCCTGCACGATGACGACGCCGTTTTGTACGAGCTGGTCTGACTTGCCATCAAACAGCCGGGCAGCCCTGAGCGCCGTGGTCGTCGGCTTCGGTTCCTCGCCATGGCAGAAGACCTGTCCCCTCACGAACGCTATCAACGCCAGCAGAAAGGTAGACCATCGTCGCATCACGAACCTCATTTCAAACGGAGGAAGAACGGCAAACCGCCAGCCGCGAATGAACAGCGAAGTGGAAGTCAATAAGTTACCAGGAACCGAGTATGGCCGATCTTCGGGGAATTCACGAGACTTCCAGTCACGAGACCTTATTCCCTTGATTCCACCTGGGTGCGTGGCTGGGGTTGCTTTCCTGTTCCTCGCCTGAAGAACAGTTCGAGCAGCACGCCGTCGCCCAGCGCGCGGCCAGTTTCCCAGACGGCGAACATGGGCACGAACGCCAGGAGGATCACGAGGGCGCGGGCCAGGATCTCCCAGACTCCCTGGTCGAGCAGGGCGTCCCAGGCGGTGCGGGTGGTTTTCCCATGGATCCAGCCCTCGATGAGGTGCTCCAGGATCGAGAACGCCAGCACCAGCAGACTGAAACAGACCGTCTTGTAGAGCGTCGGGATGATGAGCGGGCGGCCACGGAACCGCTCCCCGATCCCGAGAGCACTCCCGAAGACGATGACCTTGGCGAGGATGAGCGCCTCGACGAGGCTGTAACCATAGTGGAAGTAATTGATCTGGTAGGCGTCGAGAACCAGCCGGCGATAGAGCGTGAGGGCCCCCAGAAATGTGGCCAGGTACGCGAAGACCACGAGCATGGTCCTCATTTCGGCCGCCAGTCGTGCCCGGATCCCGTGCTCTGTCGTGGTCATGATCCTTGCGCTTCCTGGCCTTGGGATTGCTGGACGGACATCAAGAGGCGCAGCAGGTCCGGGGATGAGGTGTCGGAAACACCCGACGCCTTAGAGGGAGTTTGGAAAGTTGCGCGGTTTAGGCAGCAGCAAGCCGACGCACCATAATGTTGATCATAGCAAGATGAATCATTGACGCTGACGTTTCTGGATGGAACTCATAATCCTTGCTCATTCGGCGAAACCGTCCCAACCAGGCGAAGGTTCGCTCCACGACCCAGCGGTGGGGCAGGAGCTTAAAACCCTTGACGTCGTCCGTTCGTTTCACGATCTCCAGGACCCAACCACACTCGCTCTTGACCCACTCCACCAATTTGCCTGCGTAGCCGCCGTCGGCCCAGACCAACTGCAGCCGTGGCAGGTCGTTCCTGATCGCATCGAAAACTGCCTTCGCCCCGTCCCGATCCTGGATACCTGCCGAATGAACGACCACAGCCAGAATCAGCCCCATGGTGTCCACCAGGATGTGACGCTTGCGCCCCATGATCTTCTTCCCGGCATCGTATCCATCGATCCCCCCTTGCTCGTTTGTCTTTGCCGATTGGCTGTCAATGCACGCCGCGCTGGGCTCCTCGTTTCGGCCCGCTGCAACACGAACCCGTCGACGAAGAATGTCGTGAACTCGTTGGAGAGTTCCGTCACGGGACCACGCTCGAAAGTAATCGTAGACTGTGCCCGCCGGTGGAAAGTCGTGGGGCAAGAGTCGCCAGGCGCATCCGGTTCGCAACAAGTAGAAGACCGCATTGAGCACCTCGCGGATGTTTGTAGTGCGCGGCCGGCCGCCGAACTTCCCTGCAGGAAGGAGCGGTTCGACAATCCTCCACTCTTCGTCAGTAAGATCGCTCTCATACGCCTTCCGCGCCGTGCGCTCGTCCATGATCGGGCTCCGCCCTTGTTCGATGACTACCCTTCCCCTGAGAAGATTCTGCTCAATTCAGAAAATCTGTCCAGCCCACCCAAGTTTCCGAACTCCCTCTTACACCTTCCCATCACCCATTGCCGCCGGATCGTCCAGGCGGTGGGTCGGATGATGCCGCCTTGGCACGCTGCGCGTCAAGACGCTTCGGCCTGCTCCGTCGGTCGGTCGGCTGTTGCTTCAGTTTCGCCTGAGGAGGCTGTCGAGCTGGCGCTGGAGCGTCCGCATCGTCTCGTCGCTCGCTGCCAGCGAAGAAAGCCCGTCCGTCGATCGGTGGATCCTCCGCGCGAAGGGAAGACATGGCCAGCAGGATCGCGACTTGAACCATGGCAGTCATCTCATGATCGACGCCAGACGTGGGGTTGCCGCGGAGAACGGCTCATCGCATTCCATCGCTTCCCGCGGGAGGCAGCGACCGGTACGCGATGGCCCGGCGCACGGCGGGAGGGACGGGGGCGTCCCTACCCTTGATGGCGCGCCAGAGGATCTCGTTGAGCTCGAAGTCGTCCACCCGGTCGTACTCGTCGAAGTTTATCTTCATCGAAGATAAGGCTCCGGTAACCGATACGAATCGGCAGCCGGAGATACCGATGCCCAACGCCTCGTTGCTCGCTCCTGACGCAGTGCCGGAGGATCGCGCGAGCTCGCGCCCGGACGGTGTAGTCAGGCCCGGCACTTAAACGGTGTGGGTCGACTGAGCGTCGCGCTTCGCCTTCCGCCGAGTCTTGGTGACCAACGCTAGCCGCAACAGCGCCGCGCACGACAGACAGATGCCTCCAAGCGTAGCGAGCAGACGCAAGACGCCGCGCCTGCGAGGGGCAAGTGCAATCCCGGTCCAGCCGGGGAGTGCCAGCAGCTGATCCTCATCAATGACTCTGGGCTCGCTTTCGCCTTCAAGTACTTGTACCAGTTGTCCTGTGTGGCCGACGGGCCTCACAAGAATGTAGTGACCTTCGGAGCCGCGATTGACGAAAGCAATGAGCGGGCGGTCGATGGATCCATGGGCTTTCGAGATAAGCGCTGCGTCAAGCGTGAGACCCAGTCGGTACGCTGCGGTGCGTAGCTCGACGAGGGAGTGGCCTGACGACGTGGCCGGACCCAGGACGCTCTCCAGTCGATCAAGATCCGCCGTGACGCCCTCGACGCGGAGAAGGTGGTAAAGAGCGGAAGTTCCGCAATCGATGAAGGTTGGCGGTTGCGAACTGCTGTCGTGGCCTTCGTCTGCGCTGGTACGTGTGATGGCGAGAAGGCAAGCCACGAGGAGGGTGACGGTCATCCCGATCTCCACCGGTAAAAGGCCGCTCCCGCAACCAGAGCGATGCCGGCCAACCCAAGGCTGCCGTAGAGCACCTCGAACCATCCGCTGCCGGCACGGGCGGCGGAGGACGCTTCCAGTCGGCTCGACTGCCTCTCAGCATCGGCCAGTGCATCATCAAGCCGCTTCTGCCTGCTCTGCGGGTCGGCCGGCTGCCGTTTCACTACCGGTTTTGGCACACTGTCGAGCTGGCGCTGGAGCTTCCGCAGCGTCTCATCGCTGCTCACCAGCGCCTGCTTCTTCACCGAGAAGAACCCGTCAGGAAGCTTCTGGTCGAACTTGATTGTCGCGACCAGGAAGCCGATCTCCTCAAGGGTCGTCGGCTCCTTGATGAGGGACATCCGGGCACCCGTTTGCTTGTAGAAGGTCCATACTTTCCCCGCGACGGGCATCCACAGTGCGCGGCCCGAGGGAAGGCGGACTGCCTCCAGTTTGGTAACCTCGGCGCGAACCTCGATGTCGTCTCCGCTCAAGAGCTCGTATCGCAGAGGGACGCCGTCGCGCTCGACGTCGACCCAGAGCTTGATGTAGCGAAGCGGTCCCACCCAGCCCTTCAGGAGCGGCCGCGGCTGGCGGAGCATGTGAACCTTCAGGCAGCGATGGCCAGCCACATCTTCCCACCCCAGGATCTTCAGGTCATGCTCTGCGGGATCGCCCAGTGTAGGATAGTAATAGTCGAGCATGAGCCGTTCCGGACTGTTCGGGCCGGAGAGCACGCCCGGACCTCCAGGGCCGGTCTCGGGCTCGCGGTCCTTCACGGCAGGTGTCAGGTCGGGCGACGCGTCAAGGATGTGCAGGCGATTCTTGAGAACGGTCGAGATGGTCCGCGCAGTGGGGCGCCCCGCCCCACCAATCCCGAACTCGTCACGCAGGGTCGCGCCGTCGAATCGGTACACGTAGAGTCCCTGAAGCCGGCGAACTTCCCCAGCCATTTCACCAGCCGCCGGAAGCCAGGCCAGCGACGATTCGTACCGGAGTGAGACGTCGCGAAATGCCGCGTGGTGCCGCTCGAAGAGTGCGAAGAGGGCCCGCCCGTCGATCGGCGGCGCATCCGCCCCAAGAGAGAAGACAGCCAGGAAGATCACGGTACGAACCATGGCAGTCACCCCACGACGGAACGAAGGCTGCTCGCAAGCCCGACCGAGGGAGTATGGACGACGGTGAGTGAGAAAGCGAGCCCTCCACCTGTCAGTCCACGACCTCACCGCCATTGCGGGTTCCCAGGGCGCGCCAGACGGACAACTGGATCGTCTCGCTGACGAACCTGACCGAGCCGTCCGCCATCAGGGCGTGGACACCGCCGTGGTGCCAGCTTCGCGCCGTGATCATCCCGAAGCAGCCGAGCATCGCCGGCTGAAGGCAATCCGGCACCCGTCCGTTTGGTGCCTGCGCATGGGTGTATTCGGTCCACTCCCTTCCGTCCCAGAACCACCATTTCCCGGTGAGGACAAACGTCGGCGACACGTTCGGGCGGGCCGCCGTAAGACAGGCTTGCAGGTTCTGGTCGGCCGAGACCGGCCCTGGAGTCATGGGCCAGACGTCGCGTGACGGTTGCGGATATCCGACCTGCCCGGACCCGACCAGCCGCTCAGAGACGGCCACCGTGTGGCTCAGTCCGTCAACGACCGTCGCGGGGCGCGCGAGCCCGTTCCAAGCGCACTGAATGAAGGGCCCGTTGTCGCTGTCGCGGAATTCAGCGGTCGTGTCGTTCGCGGGACCCAGGCCGACGTTGCAACGGTAGTTTGTGCCCGAAGCAGTAAGAGATCCTCGGTCGGATGGACAGAGAAAAGTCGTCACTCGCGAGGTGATCACCGTGGCGTTGATCTCGTAGAGATTGGCAGCCTCAGGTAGGGACGCCGCGTAGATGTCTGTGGGAATTGTTCCTGCGCGGAAATTAACCGAATCGTAGAGGGGTCGAAGTTCCAGATACGGGAGCAGGCGGGAATGAGCGGAATACTCGCCGGAGTAAGGATGAAGCTGTACCTCCGGGTCGTTCGTACGAATCGTCACGTTCGTGTTGAGGATGGGGAAGCACTGGTAATCTGCCTCGTAGGCGTGCAGGGCCAGGCCTATCTGGTGCAGGTTGCTCTGGCATTGAGCGCGACGCGCTGCCTCACGCGCCGATTGCACCGCGGGGAGCAGCATCGCCAGCAACAGCGAGACCACCCCGAGCACGACGAGCAACTCGATGAGCGTGAAGCCGGGCTTGCCTTTTCGCGAGTGCATAGGGGGCGAGACTCCTTCGGATCCAGAAGCGGCTGATGATGCGCGCTGGGCGGCTCATCGCATTCGATCGCTTCCCGCGGTTGGCAGCGATCGGTACGCGATGGCCCGGCGGACGGCGGGAGGCACGGGCGCGTCCTTCCCCTTGATGGCCCGCCAGAGGATCTCGTTGAGCGCGAAGTCGTCGACTCGGTCGTACTCGTCGAAGTCCATCTTCATCGACCGCTCGGCGCCGTAGGCCAGCGGGGTGTTGACGGCTTCCAGGTCGATCCGGGCCGGCTCAGAAACGTAGGCCGTCAGATCAGGCCGGTCGGTGAAGCACGCGAACATCGGCCGCGCCGCGGCGTCGTACTGGCTGAGAGGGGAGAGACCAAGGATCAGCTCCATGGTGTGGATCATGCTCACGGTGGTGTACTGCGTGCTGTCCAGGTGCTTGCGCTTCGTGTAGGGGCTGATCACCAGGCCCACGGTGCGGTGGGCATCGACGTGGTCCGGGCCGTTCTGTGCGTCGTCCTCGATCACGAAGATCGCCGTCTCGGGCCACAGCTTGCTGTGCGTCACGGCCTCGACGATCCGCCCCAGGGCGACGTCGTTGCTGGCCACGCACGCCTGCGGTGTGAACGTGCCGGGACGGGTTCCGGTGGTGTGGTCCTCTCCCAGGCTCATCACCATGAACCGCGGCACGGCGCCACTCTTCTCGAAGTCCTGGAACTCCTTGATGAACGTCTCGGCGTTGTCGGTGTCGCGGCTGCGCCGGCCCGGCGTCCGGGAGATGCCGTAGGTCGGGCACATGTGGCCGACCAGGCCGGGAACCGAGCCCTCCACGCGCAAGGTGCCGTCGGGCTGGCTCACCCGCCGGCCGTACTCGCCATAGCTGCGGTACGATAGCCCTGCGTGGGCGCAGGCATCCCAGAGGTAGCCCGAAGGAGCGTTCGAGAGGTCCCCGTGCTCGTCATCGTCCACGCCCGCCCGCGAGGAGTACGTGAGCGCCCAGTTGCGGGCGATGTAGTCCGTGTTGTAGGCCATGGTCGACCAGGGATGGCCGTCGGCCGAGACGTGCCCGTTGCAATAGAGGTTGTCCAGCAGCACGAACTCCTCGGCCAGCCTGTGGTGGTTGGGCGTGACGTCGCGGCCGAACATCACGAGCGCGGGGTCGCCGTTGCCCCGCGTCAGGTCGCCGAGCACCTGGTCGTAGGTCCGGTTCTCCTTGATGATGTAGAGAATATGCTTGATTGGCGATGGGTCGCCCACACGCGTGGGGATGGCGGTCTTCTCGGGGTAAGGGCTCTCGGAGAGCAGCTTGTCGGAATAGGGGCAGTTCCTGTAGACCGTCTCGGTGTAGCCGGCCAGGGTTTTGTCGTCAGGTACGGGCACGATGGAAAGCGCTCCGGAGAGCGTGCTGCCGATGTACGGGAAGGGCAGAGTCCTCCGCCGGGCGTCGGGATCGCCCTGCGACTTGTGATTGGCCGGATCCGTACTGATGGGGTTGGGCTTCGTCTGGTTCCCCTTGCCGACGCCGACCAGCAGGTTCTTACCGTTGGCCGAGACCGCGACGGCCGTGGGGTACCAGCCGGTGGGGATGAAGCCCTTGACGGCGCTGTGCTGCGGAGTGGCGATGTCGATGACGGCCACGCAGTTGTTGTCGGCGTTGGCGACGTACAGCGTCTTGCCGTCGGGCGCGATGGCCAGAGCGTCGGGCGTCGAGCCCTCCGGAGCGCGGGGGAAGAGTGCGGTGTGGATCGTCTCCGTGACGATGCCCCGGCGCGTGTCGATCACGCTCACCAGGTTGCTTGACGCACAGGCCACGAACAGCCGGTGATCCTGGGGATGCAGGGCAAGTTGATTGGGATGCTCGCCGACGGCGATCCGCGCCGTGGTGTGCAGGTCGGCCGGGTCCACCACAGCGACGGCGCGGCCGGCCCAGTCGGAGACATGGAGCAGGTGACCGTCGCGGTCTAGGGCCACATCATAAGGCCGGCCGCCGATCTGTGCCGAGAGGATCTCCTGCCCGGTGGTGGGATCCAGTGCCTTGATGGTTCCGAAATCGATATCCAGCGCGTACAGCCTGTTGCGCCTGGCGTCGAAGGTCAGGCCGCTCTGGAAGTGGCTCTTGCCCCGCTGGGCGCCTGACCTGCCCTCGCTCGGGGCCTCCGCGCCCTGGCGCGCCAGCTTCGGCCCGTCGAGCTGGAAGGCGTGAATGGAATTCGTGCCCCCGCCCGACCACCAGACCCGGTCGAATGTGCGGGTGGCCGCCAGCCCGAACCAGCTCTCGTGCACGGTCTGGTGATCGACGACTGCCTTCCGCTCCAGGTCGACCAGCGACAGCTCGTGCGCGTTGTAGCCGCTGGTGGCGATGAGGGCGTGGCGGCCATCTGGCGAGGGGAGGATATTGAGCGGCAGGTCGGCGACCGGAACCTGGGCACCCGCCGGCGAGACCGTCCAGCCGTTGGGCAGCAAGAAGCCGGCCTTCGTGGCGCCGGCGTACCGGGGCGGCTCCTGGGCGTTCAAGGCACCCAGCGGCGTAAGGAATACGGTCACGAGTGCGATCAGGCCGGTTCGTTTCAGCATGGTTTCATTCCAGGAGCTCGTGGAGAATCCTCAAAGAAAGAGTTCATCGTGAAAGAAGGGAGCGTCCATGTCCAATGAGGATTTCATGGAGTTTGGGACACTGCCTCATCGCGTGGCGGATCGCCCGCCATCGAGTTCGGGCGCTAACGCGGCAGCCATGCCTCAGGCACAATCCAGATCGGCTGCGTGGCGTCGCGGGAGGGGAACGGGCCGCAGATGGCCGGGAGGCGCATGCCTGGCAAGATCTGGACGTCGAAGGTCTCGTGCACGCCCGCGGTGAATTCCAGCAAGCCGATCGTGCGACCGCTGGCCAGCTCCACGACGGCCACCCCGGCCGTGAGCGCGTCACGGCGATCCGCCAGCGGCATCCCATCGAACCCGCGCCCGGGCGCGTGCGTGACAGGCCAACCAGGGCGTACGGCCCAGCGAAGGCCAGCCCACGAGGATAGCCGGGTAGCTCGGCGACGTTTTCGTGCTTGCCGGTGCGCAGGTCAACCGTCACCAGCCGGCCCCGACCGGAATCGAGCAGCCAGATGGTTCCCTGGTGGACGCGCGGTGAGTGCGGCAGGGCAAAACCACGTGCCACGGTTGCATTGGCCGTCACGTCGATCAGGCAGCCGCCGCCGGACTTCTTTTCCCGCCAGCCCTCGGGGGTGTCGGTCTCGCCCAGCGCCGTGGCGTACCGCGGCACACCGTTGTCCATGGCCAGTCCGTTCAGATGGCAGCGATCCTCGGCGGCCGTGCGGCTGATGAACGCCGGACGCCAGCGCGGCAGGAAGCTGTGAGCCGGGTCGAGCACGCAGAGGCACGAGAAGAGCGTGTTCACGAACCAGAGCTCGCGTCCGCCCCAGGCCAGCTCATGCACCCGGATTTCACCGGTCACGTGCGAGACCCGGGTGACGAAGCAGCCATCGTGCTGGCCGAGGGGCTCGAGCCTGCCGGCAAGCGCCGGTTGACCCTGCAAGAGCCAGATCTGCGAGGCCGAGCCAACGGCGATCCGGTCGGCGGCGACGGCCAGGCCCATGGCCTGGTCGAAGCTGTGCAGGGAAAGCGTGAGGCCCTCCTTGCTTCGTCCCACGACGATCACCCGGCCCGCCTGGTAGGTCGAGACGAGCAAGGACCCGCCGATCCGGTCGAGGATCTCGACGAAGTTGTCGGTGCACGAGTAGGCGAGCTGGCGATCGGCCGCGGCCGGAGCAGCCCCGTCCTGGGAAGTCTCGCCCGCGGTCATGCCACCCACCTCTCCCTTCGGCCCTGGTCGGTCCGGTTGCCAACGCTGTTCGGGCATTTCATAATTCAGGGCTCGTGAACCCGAGCGATCTTACCAGAAACGAGCGCAGCGCATGCTTGACGCCCTGGTGGTAGCGCCTCATCCGGACGATGCCGAGCTGGGCATGGGAGGGACCATTGTCCGACTGATCGGGCAGGGATGGAAGATCGGGATTCTCGACCTGACCAGCGGCGAGCCAACCCCGCTTGGATCACCCGAGCGGCGAGCTGCCGAGACTGCCGCGGCCAACCAGGCGCTGGGCAACCCCTGGAGGCAAAACCTGGGATTGCCTAACCGCAGCCTGGAGCCCACCCTGCTGCACCGCCGCACCCTGGCGGCCGTGTTCCGCCAGGCGCGCCTGCGCCTGCTCTTCGCGCCGTACTGGGAAGATGCTCACCCCGACCACACGGCGGGGACCAAGCTGGTGGAGGACGCCCGGTTCTGGAGCAAGCTCTCGAAGTCGGACATTCCGGGCGAACCCTTCCATCCGGCGCGGATCCTCTATTACTTCAGCGTGCACCTGCGGATCGTCGAGCGGCCCAGTTTCGTGGTCGACATCTCGGACCAGCTTGCGGCCAAGGACCAGGCGCTGCGCTGCTACCGTTCGCAGCTCGTGGACAACCAGCCGGAGGGAAAGCCGGGCGTGATCGAGTCCGTCCATGATCGGACGCGGTTCTGGGGCCACCTGGCCGGCGTACGCCACGCCGAGCCGTTCGCCAGCCGCGAACCGGTGGGGCTCAGCGGGCTGGCTGATCTCATGTTTTAAGCAACATGGCCGGTCCTCGGGGTTGAGGAACGCCCCGATCCGCCTCTCATGCGATGCCAGCCGTTCACACGGGCGGCAGCACGAAAACCCGGCGTCCCTCGACCCGTAGCCGGCCCGCGGCGTAGTGCTCGATGGCCTCGGGGAGGGCCTTGCACTCCTCGACGAAAACGCGGGCTGCCAGCGATTCGGTCGTGTCGTCGTCGTGCACCGGGACGGTGCGTTGCGAGATGATCGGGCCGCTGTCATAGACCTCGTCGGCGAAGTGCACGGTGCAGCCGCTCACCCTGGCTCCCGATTCGATCACCGCCTGGTGGACCTTCGCGCCGTAGTAGCCCTTGCCGCAGAACGCGGGGATGAGCGAGGGATGGACGTTGATCACCCGCCCCTTGTAGTCGCGCGGGATCTTGACCAGCGCCAGGAAGCCGCCCAGGACCACCAGGTCGGCCCGGCTGTGGCGGATGGGGTCGAAGACCGATGCACTGAACTCGGCCGAGGAATGGGCCGTCTGGCTGGCCAGCGAGAGCGGGATGCTCACCGCCTCGGCCCGGGCGATGGCTCCGATCCGCGGCCGGCTGGCCACGACCTGAACGATCTGTGCGTTCAGCCGCCGGGCCCGGATCAGGTCGATCAGGTTTTGAAGCGTCGTGCCACCGCCCGAAACACACACCGCCAGCCGGATCGGCGGGTCAAAGATCGGCGGCGTGCGGGGTGCGAAATCCATGGGACCAGACCTTCCAGGCGCAAGCGATATGGGCCTGATTCATTATGACCGCGCGGGAAGGGAATGCAACTTCGGCCGCTGGGCGCGTCTGTTCTTGGTGGACTCAGAGGGCCGTTGGCTTGTGGGAAGCGTTTGGAGCGATATGGCTGTCGTCCGTGCCGGCGCGGGCTCTTTGCAAACCGCTCTGGGCCCTCTTGTCCTGGGGCCTTAGCTTCAGGGCGGCCTGGAACTCGATTGCAGCCTCGGCGAACCGTCCCTGGTCCAGCAACGCGACCCCCAGGTTGCCGCGGAATTCGGGACTCCTCGGCTTCATGACGAGGGCCGTACGGTAGAAGAATTCCGAGTCCTTCGATTTGCCCTTGCGGGAGAAGACGATCCCCAGATTGTTGTATGCAGGGGCAAAGTTCGGTTTCAGGCGAATCGCCTCGAGCAGATGCGGGACCGCCTCGTTCAGCTTCCCCAGGTCGCACAGCAACAGCCCCAGGTTGTTCTGAACCGAAGCCTGGTCCGGGTTGATCGCAACGGCTTTCTTGAAATGGACTTCCGCGTCCGAGAACATCCCAGACTGGGCGTAGGCCAGCGCCAGACCGTTGTGGACATCGGAAGAGTCCTGACCTCCGTGCTCCAGCGCGTTGGTCCATATTGCCTCAGCGCTCGACCAGGTTGCGCACTGAAACCAGCTCGCCACCGATAGCCCCAGTACGACAGGAACCGCTGCCGCAAAGCTGACGACCCTCCAGGCTCGATCGGCCCGGCGGATCAGCAGAGTCAGACCGGCGGCAGTCGGAGCAACCCAGACCATCATTGCGAGGTACGTGTACCGATCGGCCACCATCGCCCGCCCCATCGGCACGAGCCCCGACGTCGGGGCCAGGATCACCAGGTAAGCCGCCCAGGCCGCCAGTAGTCCCGGCAGGCGGTGCCTGAGCCGGAACAGGGCGATGCTCGCGACCGCGACGAAAGCGATGCTCAAGACGAACCGGGGTTGCGTCCACGAGGGATGGGTGGGGAACGGGTAAAACGCGGTGATCCCCACCGGTACAATCGTCTTGAACAGGTACAAGACAGCGGCGTAACACGCCTGTGCGATCCGGAAACTCAAAGGATGCACAATGCTCGCCGACAGCGACTCCCGGGCGACGACGGCGACGATCATCATCGTCAGCGCCACCGCCGCGAACGGAACCTTCTCCGCCCAGACGGCGATCGCCTCACGGCTTAACCAGCCAGCTCTCAGGTTTGACCGGCCGCCAAGCCGGCGGAGCGGGTAAACGTCGAGAATCAGCAGGATCGCCGGCAGACAGACCGCCGGCGCCTTGCACATGACCGCCGTGATGTAAAGTACGAACGACACTCCGACCCACGCCCACGACGACCGGCGCGACCGGGCTCCGTCCTGGGCGTGCAAGTAGGCCAGCACCGAAAGCATCGAGAACAGTGCGCAGGGCAAGTACGGCTGGCATGAGGCCCACGATGTGACCTCAGCCCGCCATGGGTGGACCGAGTAGAGTGCCACGGCGATGGCAGTCGTCTGGTACATGAGGCGTCGCTCCGCGGCGCAGAGGTCGGGCCGGCACCGCTGGATGAGCGTGACCGTGAGCGTGAACAGCACCACGGTATCCAGGGCGTGGAGTGTAAGGCTCACGACATGATAACCCCGGGGGTTCAGCCCCCAGAGTGCATACTGAGCCTCAAGCAGCATCCAGGCGACCGGCTGGTAAACACCGACGAGCGTGCTTCCCCAGGCCCACCTGAGCTGTTCCCAGCCCAGTCCGCGGAATTCCTGATTCTCGAGGAAGTTGACACTGTCGTCCCCGCCGACAAACTTGATGGCGATCGTCGGCAAGAGCGCGGTGAATGCCAGCAGAGCGAGGCGAATTGTCAGGTCGTAAGGCAACCGCTCGTCCCGCTTGTCGGGCGTGCTGGAACCATCCGTGCCGGCCCGACCGGCAAGTCCTGGACTCCACGCGAGGCGGCTGATAATTGACAACGTGACCTCACGGCCTGGTTCGGCCCGCGTCAGCCGGAAGACAGGTGGCGACCGCCGTGGAGGGCTTGATCCCGAGGAACGGATACAGGTCTCGTAGGACGCGAACGCGCCGGAGTCAAGCCAGGCGGCCAGCGCCCGCGGAGGGAGACGGCAATGTCCGACCTTCTTTTCTTCCAGGGGAACCGTTCGCACCGGCTCGCGGTCACCGCGCGAATGGCTGGGCCGGGAAAGCCAGATCGAGCATGAGTAGCCGGAAGTCGGGGCGGTCGCGGAGCGGGTCGAGGCCGGGGTCGCTGCGGTAGGCGACCAGATTGCGGTAGCCGAGTGCGTAGGCATCGCGCAGGAGTTGCATGGCGCGGTCGGCCAGCGCGGGGGCTTCGCCGAGCGAGGACCCCGGACCGACCAGGCCAGCCAGCGCGGCGCGACAGCAGGCTAGCTCGAACGCAGTCCAGCTTCGGGCCTCCTCCGGCGGCAGCCCTTCAAAGAGTAGAGTGGCCCGGGTCGTCCTTGCAACCGCACCGGCGACGTCGCCGAGGTCGCGCTCGACCAGCGCCAGCCGGCGCAAACTTATAGGCCAGATGATTGCGGAAGCGCAGGGCCTTCGGGTGCGCGACGACGAGCCGCTCGCGGATCGCGACGGCCTCGCGGTAACCGGCGCCCGCCTCCTCGGCCATGAGGGCGGGGTCGGCGGTCCGAGCGCTGCGGAGGATCAGGTCCGAGCAGTCGGTGAGGTTGCTCGCCTGGTCGTCGAGGAGCGTGGCATCCTCGTGATTCCACCGTGCGACGCGAGCCAGGATCGCCACCGCCTCGACTCGCGCCGCCCGCGCCTCGGCGAACCGCCCCGCGCGGGCGTGCAGGGCGCGGAGGTCGAGCAGAGTTGCCGCGAGCTGCTCATGGTAACGGGTGTCGTTCGGGTCCGCCCGGGTCATGTCCGCCCGGATCGACCGGGCTTCCTCGAGCAACGGCAGGGCCTCGGCATCCCGGTCGATCTCGATCAGGGTCGTCGCCATCATGAGATCAATCCAGGCTTTGTTGCCTCGAAAGGCGGTGATGGTCGGGTATTGCACGGCCATTTCATCGCAGACCTCCCGGACCCGCCGGCCCAGTGCGAGGCGATCCGCATCGCGGCGGCCGTCTCGCTCGTCGATGCTGACCATGGAGTTGCCGTAGGCCCGAGTCAGTGCGGACGCATATTCCGAGTTGGTTGGATGGGCACGGACCAGGTCGTCAAGGATCGCGCGGGCGCGGGCGAACGCTTCGTTGGCCTCGTCTTGCCGCTCGAGCTCCCCCCCAGGACCAAGGCCTGGATGTCCGAGAACGTCGCCACGCGAAACCGAAGCGTTTCGTCGAGGGTTTCGAGCCGGGCGAGGCCTTCCACGAGCGTCCGGCGCGGTCTTGAAGTGCGATCACCTCGTTGCGACTTTCGCGTCCTCCCAGGCCGCTCACCAAGAAGCTCAGAAGGTTGCAGGCCGAAGCCAGCTCCAACCGCGCCTCGACATCGGGCGGTTCGCCCTGGGCCAGCGGGTCCAGGATCTCGTAGGCGTGCCGGAACGCCTCCATCGCTTCGGGAAGGCCTCCGTTCTGCGAGTACCGCCGGACGGCGAAAAAGTTCCATGCCAGGCCCAGCTCGCGGCGCGCCTCGTGGTCCGTCGGGTCCTCGCGGTACAGCGACTCGAACACCGCCAGGGCATCGCGGGCGATCCGGGTCGACGTGTCGAGGCCCTCGATCTTGCCGGCGAGGAGCGACAGCTCGAGGTAGGTCTTCCCCATCGCCTTGCGCGAGGCGCGGTCGGGCTGCCCCTGGAGCAGGCCCTCGAGCTTGCGGTAAAACTCGCGGGCGCCCTGCAACAGCTTGGTCCGTAGCGCGTCAAACTGCTTCTCGCGGAGCAGGACGTCCTCGCTGACGCCGGTGTGGAAGGTCCGGATCGCCTCCTGCGCCAGCTCGAACCGGCGCTGCACGCGGCCCTTCTCCTCGGCCAGCTCGGCGTTCGCCCGGGCCAGCTCGCGGTTCTTGGCCTCCAGCTCCTGGTTGGCCCGGGCCTGCACGAGGATGACTGACGCCGTGCCGGTGAGGACCGCCAGCACCACCGTGGCGGCCAGCGCCGCAATCGCCGGACGCCGCCGGCACCAGAGTACGGCGCGCTCGATCGATGGAACGGGCCGGGCGGTGATCGGCCGGCTCTCGAGCCAGGCGTGCAGGTCGTCGGCCAGCGCCTGCGCCGAGGCATAGCGGCGCCGCGGGTCCTTCTCCAGACACTTCAGGCAGATCGTCTCCAGATCACGCGGGGTACGGGCGTTGATCCGCCTTGGCGGCTCCGGCGGCCGCGAGCGTACCAAATCGAGCGTCTCGATCACGCCATCGCCGCCGAACGGAGCCTGCCCGGTCAACAGGGCATAGAGAATTGTGCCCAGGCCGTAAACGTCGGTCGCCGTTGTGATCGTGCCGCGATGTCCGGCTGCCTGTTCGGGGCTCATGTAGGCTGGCGTGCCGAGGATCGCCCCACTGGCGGTCATCTCCAGATCCGCCTGGACCCGCTTGGCCAGGCCGAAGTCGGTGACGTGCGGGTGGCCTTGGGCGTCGATCAGGATGTTCGCCGGCTTCAGGTCGCGGTGAAGGATGCCGCGCATGTGCGGCGTGGTGGACCGCCTCCGCCGCCTCGGCCAGCAGGATCGCCGCCGCCCGGGGATCGTCCGCGAACGCGTCGAGCTTCTCGGCGACGTTGCCGCCCTCGATGAGCTTCATGCTGAAGTAGCGCTGGCCGTCGTATTCGCCGACCTCGTACACCGGAACGATGCCCGCGTGATCGAGCAGCGCGACCGCCTCGGCCTCGTTCTGGAACCGGCGCAGTTCGGCGTCGTCGGCCAGGACGCCAGCTTTGATCATCTTCAGGGCGACGGGCCGATTGAGGCTGACCTGGCGGGCCCTGTACACAACGCCCATGCCCCCGCGTCCCAGCAGCGTCTGGACCTCGTAGTCGCCGAAATAACGCACCGTGGCGCCGCGCGGCAGGTCGTTTGTCGCCCCGTCGCCGTCGGGAGTGTGGGTCGCCTGGTTGTGGTCAGTTGGCCCGGCACTTGTGGCTTCGGCCGGGGACGGTACGATCCTCGTGGCTGACGTGAGAGTCTGTTCGTGGATCGCCTCGGGATGCACCGGCTCGGGCTCGGGCGAGTCACCGGAGCCAGTGGCGTCCGCACCCGCTGTGGTGGCGGCTCCGGCCGGCACGGAAGCGTCATGACCCAGAGTCTGGAGTGTCAGGCAGGCGTGGCAAAGGCCCTCCGGGGCGTCCGCGGGTCGCAGGGCGCCGCAAGTCGGGCATCGGTTGGTGTCCGGGGACATGGGGAACTCCATCGGGCACGACGTCGTCCAGGACGGATCGGCCCCGGTGCGGAACTCCGGGCGCCGACCAGCGTCGAGTCAGTCGTATCTTCGCACAAGCGTCTGGACGGTGGATACCCACATGCGCGAGCGCCTGGAGTCGGGGGTGGATGGCCACGTGCGTCAGCACGTGGTTTTCACGGGCGCAGCCGCCAACCTCGAACGTCAGCCCGACCCGCACATCGTATCGTCGCGGGTCCGCACGTCCCGGCGTTCGGGGCAGATGGCCACGTGTGCGTCCACCCCGCCGCCTCTCATTTTCTGCCCCGGGACCAGCTCCCGTCACGAGATACCCCCGTAGCCGTTGCCGGCAAGGATGTTGTTGATGAGGTAGGTGGGATCGCTCTGTGTGAGGGCGATGCCCCACCACGCGTTGATCTCGATCGTGCAATCCTGGATCGTATTTCCGGCCGCCTGAGAGACGGAGATGCCGTTCTGGCCATTCTGGACAATGAAATCGTACTGGACCACGTTACCGGTCGTGCCTGCGCCCGTTATGAGAACTCCATTGCCCTGGTTGAACGCGATGTAGTTCAGGCCGCTGCCGGTCGAACCGCCTAGCAGGTTGTTGGACGCCCCGCTGTCGAACTGCACGCCGTTACCCAGGTTTCCGAGTGGCACCGTCCCCGTGAGATCCGTGCCGATATGATTGCTGAGGATGAGGTTGGCGTTGGTGCCGGCGCCTGTGATGGTGATGCCGTTGTTCCGGTTCCCGGCAATGACGTTGCCCTGGGAAGGCGATAAGCCGCCGATCGTGTTGCCCGTCGCTCCGCCGATCACATCGACACCGTCGGCACCGTTGGGGAGGGCTCCCACGCCGTTGGCCGTGGTTCCAATATCATTGCCTTCGACGATGTTGTTCGAGGCGCCGGCAAAGGCGATGACCACGCCGTTGTAGGTGTTTCCCGAGACGATGTTGCGAGTGCCGGGAGTCGTGCCGCCAATGGTGTTGTTGGTTGCCCCGGAGACGATGTCCACGCCGTTGATAAGATTGGGCAGAGCACCGGTGCCCGCGGCGGTCGTTCCGATCTCATTGCCCTCAACCACGTTGAGTGAGGTACCGGCACCGAGAAGATAGACGCCGCAGACCTGGTTGCCCGAGATGACATTGAGGCCGCCGGTGGTGGTTCCTCCGATCGTGTTCGAGGTGGCCCCGGACTGGACCAACACGCCGTCGTTGCCATTGGCGACCGGGCCCGTCCCCGCGGCATTGGTGCCGATGTAGTTCCCCTCGATCAGGTTCAGCGAGGTGCAGGCGTCGGTGATGAGGACGCCGTTGGTGCCATTCCCCGAGATGACGTTGCGGGCGCCTGCGGTGGTCCCGCCGATCGTGTTACAGCCTGACCCATTCTGCACCAACACGCCGTTGCCGCCGTTGGGGAGCGGCTTGGTGCCCGTGACATCCGTTCCGATGTCATTCCCCTCGATCAGAGTGTTTGACGCCCCGACCAGGTCAACCCCGGCAAACGAGTTTCCCGAGATCAGGTTGAGAGCGCCTGTGGTGGTTCCACCGATCGTGTTGTAGCGGGACTCGGCCTCGAGCACCACGCCGGTCACGTTGGGCAGAGCACCGGTGCCCGCGGCGTTCGTGCCGATGTTGTTACCTTCCACGAGGTTGTTCGACGAGCCTGGCGCGAAGAAGATGCCGCAGGCTTGGTTGCCGTCGATCAGGTTGCGACTGGCTGAGGTCGTGCCGCCGACGGTATTCCTCGTCGCTCCACCAGCGAAATAGATTCCGAAGGCCGGGTTGCCGCCCGCCAGGTGCGTGCCCGTGACATCCGTGCCGAGCTTGTTGCCCGTGAGCACGTTGCTCGCCGTGCCAGTGTCCGCCAGGTAGACACCATAACTGAAGTAAGTCGCGAGCAGGTTCCCGGTGACCAGGTTATTCGCGGCTCCTTTCGTGATCGCAATTGCCGTGTTCGACTCCAGCGTGGGAAAGTTGCTGGCGACGAAGATCGTTCCACTGGGATCGGACCCGAACTCGGAGTTCTGGACGGTGTTGTTGCTCGTGTTGGTGCCGGTGATCAGGACGCCCTGGGTCTGAGATCCGCCCACGATGTCCACGCCGCTCACGGTATTATGGCTGCCGCCATTCTCGAGCTCGATGCCGAAACCGCCGTTGGCCCGCAGCGTGATCGGGCCCAGTGAAGGGCTCGTCATCCCGAACAGATCGTTGGAGATGGTGACGTTGGAGGCCCCGTTGACGAGCAGGCCGCCACCTTTGAAATCCGTGATGGACAGGCCCTTGATGACGCTCGCCGAAGCGGTCGAGCCAACGCTCAGCCCGATCGCCGAGGATCCCGCGCTCGTGCCATCGATCTGGATGAGCGGCAGGCCCCCGCTATGGGGCTCGGACGTGCCGTCGATCACCACGGGTTGAGTGATCACGGCCAGCGGTGAGTTCAGGGTGATCGTGTGCCCACCAGTACCGGCGATGTTGAAGTTGATCGTGTTCGGCCCCTTGACGGAATTCGAGCTGATGAGCGCCTGCCGCAAGCTGCCGGCCCCGCTGTCGGCGGTACTCGTGACGAGGAAGGTCGTTAGCATTTGGCGGTCTTCAAGTGGCTCAATGGTGAGACGCTTCCGGCGCACTTGACGTCGGTTCATGCGATCATCGCGGACTCTGCCTGAAAAGAACGATGTCATGATTCCCCCCCTCGCTGGGAGTGACAGGCCGAACGGCGAGCGCGGAGCCTCTGCGAGACTCACCGATTGCACGCCGTTTCCGCGGCCCTGATTGAGTTTCTCGAGATCCTGCGAAAACCAATCGGGCGATCACATCATCCGCCCCGTCGGGGTTTCGCTTCTTCCAGGAGATTGCCAAAACGCACCCGGACACGACGAATCCCCAACGAATTCTCGGCGGGTTGTCAGGCGAGACTCATTAAGCAGACCGTAGTTGTGCTTCGTTAAAAGGCATTGGGGCTAAAGGAAGGAGAATGACACGATTGAAATCGTGCCCGAAGTACTCGACCCTACCTGAGAGACATGCTCGATCGCGTCAGCACCCACCCGTGCGCTGGATCGGCGAACGGTTGCCCTATGCTCGCGGCCATTGCCGGGGTCATGCGGCATGGCCTGCGATCTCATACGTACGCAAGGGGCCTCACGCCACCCAGCGTGAGCCACACGGATCGACAGCGGTCCGCGCGGCATCCGGCGTGCCTGTCAAGGCGCGGTGAATCGGACACTTGCGTTGCCGGCGATGGGCGCCAACCTCGTGGGCGAACGGAGAAATGGTCGGACTCAAGCGATTGCGGGACCACCGCTCAGCACACTGGCACAGCGATCACAGAGCGTCCGGACCTGCGGGTTCTGACCGACGCTGGGCCGGTAGCTCCAGGGCAGGCTGCATTGCCTGTCCTCCTCTTCTTTCTTCTTCTTCTCCTCTTCTTCTCGAGTCAAGACTGCATTGCGTGTCCTTTCCTTACTTTTCCTTACTTTCTTACTTGCATGTGCATGTCCTTTCCTTGGTTTCCTTGCTTTTCCGACATCGCGGGCAAAGCGGCCCAGAAATCAAGGCTCGATTTGCTAACGGGGTGCGTCCATGCCCGATTCGGCGCAGTCCAGTCATCTGACGCGTTGCCGCTCACGGCCTACTCCCGGGGCATCTGCCGCCGGACCGCCGACCGCCGCTGGGCGTTCGCCCGGTCCCGGCTCGCCGACGCGTCGGCCGTCAGGTAATCTAAACTCCTTTCGGGATCCCCAGGCGCACCGCCGCGCCCGATGAGGCATGGGGAATGAGCCCCTCGGCTAGGAGATGAACTGATGCCCGCGAATGACCCGAAGGTCATGACCATCGTCGCCGAAGCCCTGAAACGGACCGATCCAGCCGCGCGGGCCACTTACCTCGACACCGTCTGCGGAGATGATGCCGATTTCCGCTCGCAGGTGGAAGCACTGCTCACCACTCACGACGCGGCCGGACGACCCGTGGAAGCAGACGGCACGGGAATGCACGAATCGACCTCACACGAAACTCTCGACCAGACCCCGGCACCGGACGCGGCAACGCTTCCGCTATCCGCACTGGCGACCGGGGAGCTTCGATCCGACGGCGCGGAGTTCGCATTGGCGGTCGCCCCGCGCGGCGGCCGGCCCGGCGGATCCGGAGTGGGCCAGGTCATCGCTGGCCGGTACTCGCTGCTCGAAGTCCTCGGCGAGGGGGGCATGGGCACCGTTTATCGGGCAAGCCAAACGGCACCAGTCAAACGCCAGGTCGCGCTCAAGCTGATCAAGATCGGCATGGACTCGCGCGCGGTCCTCGCTCGCTTCGACGCCGAGCGGCAGGCACTCGCGTTGATGGACCACCCCAACATCGCCCGCGTGTTCGACGGCGGCACCACCGAGGCCGGCCAACCGTTCTTCGTGATGGAGCTCGTCCCAGGCGAGCCGATCACCGAGTATTGCGACGGCAAGCGGCTGGGGGTCCAGGCACGCCTGGAATTGTTCGTCCAGGTTTGCCAGGCCGTGCAGCACGCGCACCAAAAAGGGATCATCCACCGCGACCTGAAGCCCAGCAATGTGATGGTCACCGAGGTCGACGGCCGGCCGACGCCCAAGGTTATCGATTTCGGTGTCGCCAAGGCAACGGAATTCGACCTCACCGACCAGAGCCTCGGCGACACCGGGGCAATCGTGGGCACACCGACCTACATGTCGCCCGAGCAGGCCGACCCGTCGTCGATGGACATCGACACGAGGACCGACGTCTATGCGCTGGGCGTGATCCTCTACGAGCTGCTGGCGGGTTCGCCGCCGCTCGATGCCAAGCAGTTCAAGCGGGGTGCGATCCTGGAGATGCTGCGGATGGTGCGGGAGGTCGACCCGCCCAGGCCGAGCACCAAGGTGAGCACGTCCGATGCGCTACCCAACATCGCAGCCAGCCGCGACGTCGAGCCGGCGCACCTGAAGCGGGCGTTGCAGGGGGACCTCGACTGGATCGTGATGATGGCGCTGGAGAAGGACCGGTCGCGTCGTTACGAGACGGCCAACGGCTTCGCGGCCGACATCCAGCGGCACCTGGCCCACGAGCCGGTGGTGGCCGCGCCGCCCTCCCGCACCTACCGGATGAGGAAGTTTATCCGCAAGCATCGAGGCGCGGTAATTGCCGCTAGCATGGTCCTCTTGAGCCTGCTGGCCGGCATCGCGGGGACGACATACGGCATGATCCGGGCCGAGAGCCGTCGAAAGGAGACGGAAGCGGCGCGCCTTGCCGAGGCCAGGGCACGCGAAGGTGAGAAGCAGCAGTACGATCGCTATCGAACGGCCATCAGCTTCGCCGTGCATGATCTACGTCATACGCTCGAAAGCTCGATCTACACGAAGACCGTCCAGGACCAGTTCGGCCGCCAAGTCTTGCAATTCGTGGACAAGATTTCCCGAGCCGACTCGGACGGGATGACCCAGCGGGCGAAGCTGACACTGATGCTTCACGAGGCGGACAGCCTGCGTTCGCGAGGCGATGCGGATGTCGAGACGGTCCGGGAAAAATATGCCCGGGCGATCGCCCTGGCGGAGGAGATCGACAAGAACGAGACGACGGACTTCGACCTCGCCGCCATGAACCTCTCGGTGGCTTACGCGAAGGTTGCCGATTTCGAGATCATGAACCGACAGTACGCCAGGGCGTTCGAGGGCCATTCGAGGTCGCTCGCGATTGCCGAACGCGTGCTCCGCTCTCCGCGCACGCCGCATTACACGGAAGCCGCGCGGAAGGGCTTCGTCGCGAAGTCTCTTTCTGCTTTGGGGTGGGACACCTACGAGCTGGGAAGACCCGCTGAGGCGATCGAGTTGCTCAACCGCTCCCTGGCGTTGTATCTAGAAGTCATGGCTTCGCGCCGCGATGAGGAGGACCTCGTATATGTGGCCCAGCTCCACTATAGGATGGCGGCCCTCCATCAACGCGACAAGGCGGGACGGCTGGCCGTCGAGCAGTTCGAGAGAGCGGCCAGCGTGCGACGCGAGCTCCTCAGCCTCAAGCCGAACAACCAGTCTTACAGGCTGGATCTGTCGAGGATACTCGAAACCCTGGGCGATGTGCACTACTTCCTGGGTCAGGCCGATGAGGCCAAGAAATCGTACGACGAATCACTCGCCCTGGCGCGGGATCTGAGCGCATCCGACGATCTGCTGGCCATCAATAGAGCCTTATCCCAGATGCTGTACAAGTCGGCCACGGCCGCCCTGAAGCTGGGCAACCGATCCGAGTCGCAGAAGCTGTACGACGAATGTCTGGCGATCCGCGAGCAACACGCGCGCCAGGACCAGGGACCTCGGGGTTGCTATCGATTGGATGCTCGCCCTGGCCCGGGGCGGGAAGACCGAACTCGCGCGAACCAAGGCGGAGAACCTGCTCAAGTACGTGGCGGCACAGGGCGGCGGGTACGAGTCCGCGGCGAACTATCGGTTGCAGAGCGCCTTCGCGCTGGCCATCGCCGCCGACAACCTCGACCGGGACCACCCGGTCGAGACGTGGTCGCCCGAACGGCTCACGGAGCGCAAGAAGCTCATCGATCGATCGTTCGAGGCACTGAATTTGGCGATCACGTCCGGCTTCGACGACCATTACCAGCTCGAAACTGATCCCGATATCGACGCTCTTCGCGGCGATCCACGATTTGTGGCAATTCTTGAGAAGCTGCGAACGCAATCGAAGGTGAAGTCAGGACAGATGGGAAAGGACAGAAAGGACAGAAAGGAAAGGACAGAAGGAGGACAGAAAGGAAAGGACAGACAGACAGAAACAGACAGACAAAAGGGACAAAAGGGACAGAAAGGACATGCAACGCAGTCTTGCCTTGGCCGGGCCGATCTGGGGTTGGAGAGGACAGAAAGGACATGCAACGCAGTCTTGCCTTGGCCGGGCCGATCTGGTAAGAAGGACAGAAGGACATGCAACGCAGTCTTGCCTTGGCCGGGCCGATCTGGTAGGTTGTGCGGATCTTGCGAGGAGATCCGGACATGACGATCGCGCAGGCGCATCTGGTGGATCCGACGGTTACCCGCTGGTATCACTGCATCACGCGGTGCGTGCGGCGGGCGTTTCTGCTGGGTGAAGGCGGAGTCGACCGCAAGGAATGGATCGAACGGCGAGTCCAGGAACTTGCGGAGATCTTCTCGATCGCCGTGGGCGGGTTCGCCATCCTCGATAATCACTTACATCTGCTGGTGCGGCTCGACCCGGATGTCGCGGTGGGGTGGTCGGATGAAGAGGTCGTGCGGCGCTGGGGGAGGCTTTTTCCACCGCGCGACAAGGCACGAAAGGCCCTGCCGGTCTCGGAGGCGTGGGTCACGGAACGGCTGAAAGACGCCAGGTGGGTTGCAATGGCACGCCAGCGGCTGCAAAGCCTGAGCTGGTTCATGAAGTGCCTGAAGGAGCCGCTGTCGCGGATGGCCAACCGCGAGGAGAACACTCGCGGGGCGTTCTTCGAGGGGCGGTTCCAGAGCGTCGCCATCCTGGACGAGGAATCATTGCTGGCGACCTGCGCTTACATCGATCTGAACCCGGTGGCGGCTGGGATCGCCGAGGTGCCCGAGGCCAGCCCGCACACGTCCATCAAGCAGCGGGTGGAGCATGTGCAGGAACAGGAGCGCGCCGAGGATCTGAAGGCCGCCGAGGTCGGCAGTGTGGCGGGGTCGAAGGCGGCGAGCGGGCTGGAAGAGCAGCTCTGGCTCTGCCCGATCGAGGATCGCCGGGGTCTCGACTCAGCGCGGGAAGGGATGCTCGAGGGGTTCTCGCTGGGGAACTATCTGCTGCTGGTGGATTACACTGGGCGGGTGTTTCGCGAAGGGAAGGCGATGATCTCGGCGGAGCTGGCCGGGATATTGGAGCGGCTGGGAAGCAACGCCGAGAGCTGGCAGGCACGGCTGCTGAAGCTGGCCGGTGGCCGGCTGCTGGGCCGGTTCTTCGCCGCCAGCCGGGAACGGCTGCGGGACGTGGCCGGGCGGCTCGGCCGGCATCACCTGGCGAACTTGGGCGGCTGCCCGGCACGGTGAGCCCGCGGCGAGATGCTCTGTGTGTCGGTCCAGGTTCTGGTCGGCCTCACGGCCGAGGTTGAAGGCTGCGCCCGTCCGAACCACGCGCTCACGCACGTGGTCACGCGCATCAGCCTGGCGGATCGCCCATCCGAGCCACGTGCTCACGTACGTGGTCACCCGCATCAGCCTGGCGGATCGCCCCTCCGAGCCATGTGTTCACGTACGTGGTCACTCACCCCGTACCAGGCAGGCAACGAGATCACCGTGCGTCCGAACCGAACGACGTGCTCGCTCATGTGGTCACCTGGTCGGCCTGATCGAGTCGCATCCGGACGATCTGGCGCATTCATTTCGCCGCGCGGGAGGTTGAGCGTGGCGAGCCCTTCCTCGCCGGCCGTTTCAGGTTTGTGAAGGACCGCTACAACCATCCGGCCACGGTTCCACAGGAATAACGGAAGGCGCGTGAAAGCTCACGCGCTGGTGAATACTAAGAATGGGGCAATGGTCGATTTCCCGGGGTCCTGCCGAACACACGAGTTTCGCCAGGGCTGTTCCGGGAAGACCCCCATTTTCCTGATCGTGCTCTTTCTCAATTCGGAATCGGTTGTCGTGCCATCGCCAGCGGAGGCAGGCCCCTGCAAGGCCCGCCACGCTGGCGCCATGGCGTGCGGGCAGAGAGCGGGCTGGGGGTGTCCGTTGATCCTGGGCCATCCTTCCACGCCGGTCGTGGTCACCGCTCGAAGAATGGATCGATCGAAGCCAATTTTGTGCTCGACGTAAAGCCATCGCGAAAAGAGAGTTGCGTGCGGATTCCCAATGGATTGACGAGTGAAATCGAACCCAATTCGGGCTATGGGGCCGGGCGACGACGTGCAATCATCACCGGGAACAAAGCGATTCCGGGCCAGGCAGTGCACAGAGCCGGACACGAAGACGGGCGCGAGGAAAAATGCCGGAATGAACTCAACCACCTGGACGCAAGGAGAACGAGATGACCATGCATGCCTTTTTTGTTCTTATTGTTTTCCGAGGATAATGAGATCACGCGGGAAAACCGAACCGTCTCGATGCGGTGCTGATGTTCGGAAGGACTTCAAAAGTGGGTTTGCGAGTTCTGGGTTGGAATCTCAATCACAGGGCGAGAGCGAGGGCGATTCCCGCGATGCTGGTGGATGCAATTGCCTCTCTCCAGCCTGATGTGATCGTGCTCAATGAATACGTACATGGAGATTCACGCCAGCCGTTCCTGGAGCAACTTGCCAGGCGTGGTTTCCCTTACTGGCAGGTCTCTCGGGTCACTCCCTTGGGAGAGAATCATGTTCTCATCGCATCTCGAGGCCCAGTAGAATTCGGCCACATTCAAGCTCCCGCTCTTGAGAAGTCCATGCCCTCGAACTTCCTCCATGTGATCTTGCGGCAGGACGGCTGCGAAATTCTTGGTCTGCGAATACCAGATTACAGCAACGACCCGAAGACCAAGAGTGCCTGCTGGAACTGGATCAACGAGACCGCATCGACCGTGAGAGACCGCCCCTTTGTGCTTATCGGGGATTTCAACACTGACCCAGACGACCCTGAATCCTTATGCAAAGGTTGTATCGGGACGCTCACGGACGGCGGGTGGCAAATGGCATCACCCGCGAAGGAAGAGGCGAGCTTCTGGACAGTGAAGGGCAGGCCCTGCCGTCTTGATCATGCCTTCGTCAGCCGGCACTTCACCGTCCTGGAGTCCAGATACGTGTGTGACCTGGGAGTGCTGGGATCGGTCGGGCGAACCAAGGGTGCACTTTCTGATCATGCGATTCTCTTGATGGACATCGAGCTGATGGCGCCAGGGAAAGTGACATCCGTGTTTAACACAGCTGGGGACGAGACGGGACCAGACCATGATTCTCGATCCTGATGACGCAAAACGCTTCCTCAAGCTTCACAAGGCACTCATGCTCTTTGTGAATCAGCGGCTCAAGGTTGTCAAACCGCCAGCCGTGTCGAGTGAGGCCCGTGGATAAAGTCGCCCGGGCAATTGCAGCAGGGAGCCAGACATGATAAAGCAGAGAAGGTTGAGGCCGATGGAATGGACCCCAGCGCACGTGCCCGTTGCCGGATCGATTCACGACAATCCACAAAAATGATGAGGATGGATACCATGTCTGCACCAGACGACGGACATGCGACCGCTTTGGTGATCGTGTTGAAGCCCGGCTGCATCTATGTGAAGATCGCCGAGCCAAGGCCGGAACCTGACAGAATCCAGTTGCTGCTCCGGCTGACCATCGACCAATGGTTCCGCTCGCATCCGAACTTCGCAATCGATAAAACACAAGCCGTGATCGAACATGGAGATTTGCTCGGAATTCATGTCTGGTATCACGAAGATGCACGGCGGCGTGTGCGGGTGAGCTTCAATCATCCCGAGCAACCACATTTACTCGAATTTGAAGTGGATGACGAGATCCACCAGAGAGTTCCAAGGGAGCGCATGGAGGCAATTCTCCGGGAAGCTCTCAAGAACTTCAGGCGACATGAGAAATGGCAGGGAACCCTGGTTGCCATCAGCCCCGGTCGAATTGCCGTGATTCTCGACAAACAGGTCGACCGCGGAGAGGTACTCCCGATCGAGTTCGTTTGTCCCCGCCTCGAAGCATCGACCAGAATCCGAGTTCGGTCCTGGTTGCGGGCACCGACAGGCCGCAGGCATGTGGTCCTCATCGATGGCAGCTGGTTCTTGCCTCACAAGGATGAATCAAGAAGAAATAGAGTTGTGGAACCGAACTTCCTGCGAACCAACATGACCTACGACACTGGAGCACGACGGCCAGAATTTGACGGCGGTGGTGGGTACGCAGGTTGATGCTGTAGTGCGTCCCGAAAACTGAACAGGTGCGACATGGATGGTTCAGCACCATCCCCAGGGCGCACCGGAAGAAGCGGAAAAGGGAAGCGGAAGGGCACGTGATTGAATACGGGACGATGGGTCTCGCGGGGACGCTCGACCCACCCTACCGGGTGGCCTATCCCCGGGCCAGTTCGACGCGCTTCCGGCCACGGGAACGCGCATGGGACTCGGTTGCTGAACCGATCATGGGATGACCTGGGAGCGAGTCAAGTCGTCACAGGCTTCGATCAGGGAGCTGCGCGGAATGGCTCGCCATGACGTTCACGCATCGATCGCAGAGAGTCGGGAACTCCACGCTCTGGCCCACGGTGGGCCGATAGTTCCAGCAGCGCTCGCACTTGGCGTGGGGCGATCGTGCGCCGCTGGCGACGAACCGAGGCTGGCCTTCCGCCTGTGGTAGGGGCGAGCCGATCCGGATCTCGGAGACGATGCAAAGGGTGGTCAGCAGCGCGCGATGGGCCTCGAGAAAGGGCAGATCCGCGGCAGTGGCCGAAACCGTGACGACTGCCTCCTGGGCGCTGCCGATCGTCTTGTCCTTGCGCAGGCCCTCCAGGGCCCTGAGGACCGTTTCGCGGACCTCGAGCAAGGTCTCCCAGCGGGCATCGCGCGCCGGGTCGTCCCAGCGCGGATCGGTGGGCGGGAACTCGGCCAGATGGACGCTTGCAGGCTTTTCCGCTGTGTCCGGCATGTAATCCCAGAGTTCTTCCGCGGTGTGTGGCAGAATCGGGGCCAGCAGTCGCGTCAGGGCGTCGTGCAGCCGAGCCAGCACGAACTGCGCCGCGCGGCGTGGCGGGCTGTCGGCCGCCTCGGCATAGAGCCGGTCCTTGAGCACGTCGAGATAGAGGCTCGAAGACTCCACGGACATGAACTGGTAGACCCGCTGGTGCACCCGATAGAACTCGAAACGCTCGTAAGCGGCGACGGCGTCGCGGATCACCTTGTTGAGCTGTCCGAGCGCCCAGAGGTCGATCTCGTGCAGTTCCGCCGGATCAAAGCGGACGGGGTTGAACCGCGCGTAGTCTTCCAGATTACCCAGCAGGTATCGAAACGTATTGCGTATCTTGCGATAGGACTCCGACGACTCCTTGATGCCGCGCTCACTGATGCGGATGTCATCGGCATAGTCCATGCTGGCGACCATGAGCCGCAGCACATCGGCGCCATATTGCTCGGTGGCCTTCATCGCCAGCACGACGTTGCCGATCGACTTGGACATCTTCTCGCCCTTGTCGTCGACCACGAAGCCGTGGGTGAGGACGTTCTCGAAAGGCGCAGTGCCCGTGCTGCCAACGGCCGTGAGGATCGACGACTGGAACCAGCCGCGATGCTGATCGGAGCCTTCCAGGTACATGAGCGCGGGGTAACCGAGGCCGAAGTTCTGCGACAGCACGGCGCGGTGGCTCGAGCCAGATTCGAACCAGACATCCAGGATGTCGCCTTCCTTGCGGAACGTCGTGCCCCCGCAGTTCGGGCAGGCCGCGTGAGGCGGCATGAGTTCCTCCACCGGCCTGGTGAACCAGGCGTCGGCGCCTTCCTTGCGGAACAGGTCCCGAAAATGCCGCACCGTCTGGGCCGTCAGCAACTGGGTGTGGCAAGTTGTGCAGCCGAGCGCGGGGATGGGCACGCCCCAGGAGCGCTGGCGGCTGATGCACCAGTCCGGCCGAAGCGACACCATGGCCTCGATGCGCGACTGGCCCCAGGAGGGGATCCAGCGCACCTCGTCGATGCACTTGAGCGTGCGCTGGCGGAGGTCGTTGTGATCGACGGCGATGAACCACTGCTCGGTGGCCCGGAAGATCACCGGCTTCTTGCATCGCCAGCAATGCGGATAGCTGTGGACCAGGGGCATTTCGTGGTACAGGTTCCCGGACTGCCTGAGATGA
This sequence comes from uncultured Planctomycetaceae bacterium, assembly GCA_963833985.1. GTDB lineage: Bacteria > Planctomycetota > Planctomycetia > Isosphaerales > Isosphaeraceae > Aquisphaera. Next base: position 189,466 of record CAWIAD010000002.1, on the reverse strand, counting down.
TCGACGATCCTGGGGTTCGCCGCGAAGACGTGCTGACCGGTCAACCACTCCGGGGCTTCGGTCGTGAAGCGGCCCGATTCGTCCACCGGGCTGAGCACCGAGAGCTGGTAGGCGCGGCCGGTCTGATAGTCCTCGGCGCCATGGCCGGGAGCGGTGTGCACGAGTCCCGTGCCGTCCTCCACGCTCACGTACGCGGCCAGAACGATGGGAGCGACGCGGTCGACAAACGGATGGCGGTACTCGGCGTGCTCTAGCTCCCGACCCTTGCATCGGCCCACCACGGTGGGCTTGGACACACGGGTCAGCGCCATCACTTTCGGCACCAGGTCCGCAGCCACGATGGTGCGGATGGTACGGCCGGAGGCCGGGTCGGCGTAGCGAACGCCCGCGTAGACGATATCGGGATGCACGGCAACGGCCACGTTCGCCGGCAGCGTCCAGGGCGTCGTCGTCCAGATCATGAGGTGCCAGTCGGCGTCGGCGGACCCGTCCGACTCTTTCCAGGACTCCGGCACGCCCGCGAGCATGGGAAAATGGACGTAGATGCTGGGCGTCGATTCTTCCTGGTACTCCAGCTCCGCCTCGGCCAGCGCGGTGCGGTCGGTCATGCACCAGTGAATCGGCTTGAGCTGGCGGAAGATGTAGCCGCCTTCGAGCAGGTCGGCCAGCACGTCGAGGATGCCGGCTTCGTACCGCGGGTCGAGCGTGAGGTAGGGGTTTTCCCAGTCGCCCAGCACGCCCAGGCGGCGAAACTGCTGCCTTTGCACGTCGACCCATTTCGTGGCCTCGGCCTGGCAGAGCGACCGGATCTGCGCGTGGCTCATCCCCGCTGCCTTGCCGCCCAGCTCCTTGACCACCTTGTGCTCGATGGGCAGGCCATGGCAGTCCCAGCCCGGTACGTAAGGGCTGTCGAAGCCGCACATGGTGAGCGAGCGGACCACGAAGTCCTTGAGCATCTTGTTCAGGGCGGTCCCCATGTGGATCTCGCCGTTGGCATAGGGTGGTCCGTCGTGCAGGACCCTCCGCTTGCCAGTGGCGCGCGCCTGGCGTACCTTGCCGTAGAGATCCAGCTCGCGCCACCGCGCCTGGAGCAGCGGCTCGCGCACCGTGAGGTTCGCCTTCATGTCGAAGCGGGTGACGGGGAGGTTGAGCGTCTCTTTGTAGGGTTTGGCGTTGGTTGACATGGGATCGGGTCGTCAAAAGGCGGATCACATTTTGGCGCTCGCGGGCTGCGGGCTCAGGCGGACCACCGCTCGAGCACGCCCCGGACAATCGTCCGCAGCTTGGCCTCGGCCTGGCTGGCCACGGCGAGGATATCCTCGATGCGTACCGGCTCGAGGGCATCGGGAAGGCACATGTCGGTGGCGATCGAGAAGCCCAGCACCTTCAACCCCGCATGGACGGCAACCAGGACCTCGGGGATCGTGGACATGCCCACGACGTCGGCCCCGATGGCCCTGAGAAACCGGTACTCGGCACGGGTCTCGAGATTGGGCCCGGTGACCGCCACGTAGACACCGCGATGGGCCACAATGTTCTGCTCGAGCGCCACTTTCAGGGCAAGGTCCTGCAATCTGCGGTCGTAAGGCTCGATCATGTCCGGAAACCGCGGTCCCAGACGGTCGTCGTTGGGACCGACCAGCGGGTTGCAGCCCAGCAGGTTGATGTGGTCTTCGATGACGATCAGATCGCCCTTCTCGAACTGAGGATTGAGTCCGCCGCCGGCGTTCGAGACGATCAGCAAGCGGCAGCCCAGCTCCTTCATCACCCGGATCGGGAAGGTGACCTGCGACGGAGTGTAGCCTTCATAAAGATGGAACCGGCCCTCCATGGCAACGACCGAGTGCCCCGCCAGAGTGCCGCAAACCAGTTGCCCGCGGTGGCTCTCCACCGTGGATCGCGGAAAGTAGGGGATCTCGGGGTAAGGGATGGAGGCTGCCGAGTCGATTTCCCGGGCCAGGGCGCCCAGCCCCGTCCCCAGCACCATGCCCACGCTCGGCGTGCCCGACCAGTGTGACCGGACCGCACGCGTCGCCTCTTGCACTTGCTCCCATTCGTGGTGCGTCATGATCGTTACTGTCTCTCCACGCCCATCGGCTCGATGAGCCCGGCCCACGCGGCTCGGAAGCATCTGGGTCTTTCCGTCCGCCGGCGCTGCGGGCGAGCGCCGCGAGGAAGGAGCATCGCGCTGGCCGGGCGAGCTCAAACAATGAATTCGAACCGCCGCAGCAGGCGGAGAAAGCGCGGGTCGCGCCGGAGGGTCTTGAGATCGGGATCCTGTCGCAATCGCGCAACGAAGCGGTAGCCCAGCTCCAGCACGCGCTGCAAGGCGGAGAAGGCCGGATCGGTCATGCCGAGAACGGCATATGTGCAGGACAGGTTATACCAGGCGATGGCGTCGCCGGGTACCAGATGCACCAGCCGGCGGTCGAGCAACAGGGTGCGGGCATATTCCCCGCGGGAGGCCAGGTTGTTCCCTTGCACTCTCAGGGCGTCCACGAAGCAGGGGTCTCGCTCCAGCACGCGCTCCAGGAAGTCGATCTCGAAGTCGCGCTGGGCTTGCTGGCGTGAGCGCCGCCTGGTGATCTCTGAAGACGGACGTTCCGATGCAGAATCCCCTGTCCGATCGTATGACGAACCCATCGAAGCGTGCTCCCTGTCGATCGCCAAACCGGTCATTCCCATGGAACGGTCATCACCGTCTGATGGCGATGCCTGGGCCTTACTCGTCAATCCTCGAGGACTTACCTGGCGGACGGCTCGAAGACTTGCCGCCCGTGAGAGCCGGTGTTCCTGATTGCAGTCTGCCAGTCTAATAGAAAACGCCCGCGGGAACCAGTCGGCCCCTGACGGGCGAGGTGAAAATGCAGGGTCCGGGTCGAACCGCCCTGAACGACCGCGCTGTCCATCACAAAGCGGCACAGTCCGCAGCAGGCCCACATCAGCCATGACTGCCCGCTACCAATTGCGTCGCGTCACCGGCAAGCTTGCTTCCGTGCTGCCATTCAGTTCAGCCAATCTCCTCATCCTCTTCTTCCTCGAGCTCATCGAACTCGTCGTCCTCATCATCGTCGAACTCGTCCTCTTCCTCTTCGTCGATATCGTCGATGTCCTCAATCTCCTCATCGATATCTTCGTCAATCTCGTCATCATCCTCCTCATCGAAGTCATCGTCGATGTTCTCTTCCTCGTCGTCGAAGTCGTCGAACTCCTCTTCTTCCTCGCCTTCGACTTCTTCCTCCTCGAACTCCTCATCACCGGGGTGGCGTGCATCGAGGGTGGAGAGCGACGTCGGCCAGTCGGCCCACAATGGGCCGGGGTGAACGGGATCGCCAGGAGACACAGCGAACAGGGCACGGTCGAGCATGGAAGCGGTCCTCAGGCCAAGGAATTTGCGGTGTGAATTCCCGTATTGAAAAGTGAGTTCGGTGGCCAGTCCTCGCCTCGTTGAGTTCAAGGCGGTCCGAGGGCAGAGCCATAGTCCTAGTCAACGTGACGCATCATTGTCAAGTATCGTGATTTCCGGGATGTCGCCGGGGGTTTGCGACGTCATTCCGTGTCGCCGTACGGGCGCCCGAAAGGTACCGGACACCGACCCATGGGCTTGCTTTCTGGATTGGTCGGCATCCTTGCGTCGCTGCCTTGAAAAGAGTCTTGCCGGAGTCTGTCTGGATCTTGAGAATTGCCCGCTCGCCCGCTCGCGATGGATTGTTGGCTGCCCGGCCGCGGACCGCCGCGCCGAAGGAAACTCATCGGGACCCCAGGCGGATCCGTTGCCCGGTTGTGGCGGATCGCATGAGGGCCTCGAGCAAGCGGACCGTTTCCAGGGCCTGCTCCGCCGGACAGCACAGGGAAGTTCCCTGGGTCAATGCCGCGACGAAGTTCGCGTCGATCGATTCCGAGGCGGCGGGCAGGGTGAGCTGGCGCTGGCTTTCTCCGGGCCCGTCCAGTTCCACAGTTTGCTCGGTGATACGCATGCGTCCACTGTCTCCGAAGACATTGAGCTCGAAGAACGGCCCGTGCACAGCGCCGGAAACCGCGACCGTGGCAGGCGTTCCGTTGCTGAGCCGGATGGCGGCCGCCGTGATCCAGTCGATCCCGGAATCAAGCGTGGTCTGGATGGCGAAGGCCTCCTGAGCCGACTGCCCTGTCGTCCACAGCAGGGCGTCCAGCAGGTGGTCGCCGGCGTCGGCCAGAACGCCCCCGCCCGAGAGACCGGGGTCGCGTCGCCAGTCCGCCGAAGCTTCCGGGTGGGCATCCGGCCAGGGCCGTGCCAGTGTCGCGGTGATCATTCGCCAGGTTCCGATGGTGGATTCGCGGAGCAGCCTGCGCGCTTCGGCCAGGCTGGGGCAGAGGCGGTACTGGTGGCCCACGGCGACCTTCAGAGCCCGGCCCCGGGCCAGCGCCACAATGTCCGCCGCTTCCTGGAGATTCGTCGAGAGCGGCTTCTCGATAAAGACATGGCAGCCGGCCTGGAGTGCATCCATCGCCAGGCGGTAGTGCCAGCGGTGCGGAGTGAAGATGCAGAGGGCGTCGAGCCCGAGCCGGAGCAACTCCTGATGGTCGGTACAGACGGCCGCGGGTGGGGCTGCCGCCCCGTCAGGCCGATGGATGGTTTGCGCGAGTGCCTCCGCGCAGCCGCGATCGGTGTCGGCGCAGCCGACGATGGCCACTTCGGGCAAGCGGCCAAGCCGATCCAGATGAATGCGCGCCGCCCGGCCGCAACCGGCGATTCCGATCCTGAGCACTGAACCTCCCGTAATCGGTCCGACCCGCACCGAGCCCGTTCGAAATCAAGGCGATGGTGGTCCGTCCTGCCGGCTCCGTTCCGGGCTCGGCAGCGTCCCCGGACCGTGCCTTATCCCATCAACCCGGCTCCCTCACGTCAAGAGTCTATGAGAGTGTGTCAAGAGTCTTTTTCATTTTCAGGAAAAGAGTTTGCACCCACAAGCGAGCGCTGGCATCAGCCGCCCGAGGCCGGGTGCCCCAGGGCCTCGCAGGCCGCTTTTTCAGGGCATGACGTCATGCGCCTGCCCGCAAGAGCCTCCGCCTTGACGTGAACCCGGAAGCCCGTTTATCGTGTCAACTGTACGAGAGTGATGGTGGCTGTGGCCTAGCGGTTAAGGCACCAGATTGTGGATCTGGATATCGCGGGTTCGAATCCCGTCAGCCACCCTGAACGCGTCTTGGTTGGAGCTGTCCGGGCGGAACGGGATTCGGCGGGGCTGGCGAGCTCATGGCGGGCGACGGTTCGTGGTCAGTCTGGCTTCGGCCGCGAGAGGCTGTCGAGGAGCAGGTAACGCGGGCGGTGCGCGTCGGCTTCCAGGCGAGGTTCGACGTCGATGCGCAAGACCCGGCTGGCGTCGTCCTGGCGGGCCGGCGACCATTGCGGTAATCCCGGGGCGTTCGGATCGCCCGTCTTCACAAACTGGGCGAAGTAGGCTTGCATGAGGGCCGAAACCTTGTGGTCCTCTTCCGTCCACGAATAGACCTGGTTCGTATCCAGGTTGCCCAGCGCGTATTCGATCTCGGCGGAATGCACGGCGCCCCGGGCGCCGGTGGTCGCCTGGTCTGGGCCTTCGCCTCGGTCCCCTTGATCACGCCGCCGGCCAGGCCGGCGACCGCGTTGCCCATCTCGGGACGCATCGCCGGGCGCGGGTGCGCGTAATAGTAGCGATACACCGGCTTACCGCTGGTCCGTGCCTGAAGATCGGTCCATTTCCACGTGCTGAAGCCAATGAACCGGTCGCCGGCCAGGTCGGTCGCCACCTGCTCCACGTCGGCATCGGTGGCCGGCTTGTAAACCTCGAGGATTTGACCTGCCCGGTCGTGGTAGAGCCGCTCCACGGCTTTGCGGAAGCTGTCCACGGTCGGCTGCGCCTGTCCCAGGACGGACCGGCCAGTCATCTCCTCGGAATTCCAGCCGGCCAGCAGGGGGACATGCGCCTGCTCGCCGGCCGCAAAGATCTCGACGGGATCGCGTGGCAGAAAGTAGCCGTCAACATTCAGGGGAAAACGCCCGAAACCTGGCTCGGCGGTGGCGTCCAGCACCTGCTTGGCGGGCAGCTTGCGAAGGTCGGCCAGTGACTTCGCTTCCAGCTTGTTCGCGAACCGGACGCCCATCTGCTCTGCTTCGGCAAGCGCCACGGGCGTGAGCGTGCCCATCGGCGAGCCGCTCTCGCCAATGGCTCCGGCGATCAGGTCCTTCGACAAGGGTGACGCCATCTGGGCACAGACCGAGATCGACCCGGCCGATTCGCCGGCGATCGTGATCTTCGCGGGATCGCCGCCGAACGCAGCGATGTTCTCCCGGACCCAGCGCAGCGCTGCACTCTGGTCGAGCAGGCCGTAATTGCCCGAGGCGTGGTGCGGCGATTCCCTGGTCAGGTCGGGATGGGCCATGAACCCGAACACGTTCAGGCGGTAGTTCACGGTCACGGCCACGATGCCCTTGCTTGCCATGCTGGCGCCGTCGTAACGCGGCTCTGATCCGTCGCCGGCCATGAAACCGCCGCCGAAGAAATAGCCCAGCACGGGCAAACGGTTCGTAGCGGACCCAGCGGGCGTCCAGACGTTCAAGTACAGGCAGTCCTCGCTCACGCCGTCAGACCGGAAGTTCATATCACCGAAGATCGGCCTCTGCATGGCGCGAGGGCCGAAGTGGTCGGCCCGGCGCACGCCCACCCAGGGTTTGACCGGCTGAGGCGGCTGCCACCGCAGGTCGCCCACGGGAGGGGCGGCGAATGGAATTCCCTTGAAGGCACGAACTCCGTCTGGCCCGGTGGTTCCTTCCACAATGCCCAGAGCCGTGGAGACTCGATCCTGAGCGCACGCACTCGCGGTCAGTACGGTCGTGAGCACGCTTGCTGCCAGCCACATCAAGCAGGGTTTCATGAGCGCCATTTTCAAATCCCCACGGAACGAGTTGAGACCTTCGCGGCGCCTTGCACGGCGGCCATGGATTGAGGGTCGATTCTACTGGCCGAACCGGCCATGAGCCAGGTTCTGGCCGGCTCACCGTCGTCGAGCCTGAAGGGATGCCCCCCCGCCGCCCGGTCGAGCGCGGCGTCATGCACGTCCGGCGAGCGGAAACGGGCCCAGAGTGGTGGGATTCTCTGTGTATCTGGGAAATCTAGGTAATGTCAGCAGGAATTCACTCGCACAGGTGAATTTATATTGTTAGGGTTCTCAATGCTTCGCTCTGGACGCGGCAGCCCAGGGCCGAGTCTCGCAGCGATCGACGACCTGAGCCTCCATGGCGGCCGCACGGAGATCTCTCCCGATGACGCTGCACCCGCTGTTCGCGTGGAAGAAAAGCCCATCCGGCAAAGGCGATTCGCGGCCCGGTCCGATCCGGCGCCGGGCCTTCCGCGCCTTGCTGGAGGTCCTGGAGCAGCGTCTCGCGCCGGCCACTTCGGGGCTGGCCGCGACGCTTACCCGGGCGGCCGTGGCGAAAGCCGACGTCACCTGGCTCAACGACGTCGCCGCAATTGTCTTGAACACGACGCTCCCCCCCGGATTCGTCGCGCAGACGGCCGGGCGGCTTTCCCGCGGTCTGCTGCCCACCGCGGCCATGCTCCAGTTGCTGGGCACTCCCCCCGCGCGGCTGGCGACCACCCAGCAGTATATCCAGATGCTGCTCGGCCAGGGCGTGACGTCCTCCGCGCTGAGCGGCACGGGATCGTCGCGGTTGCCGGCGGGCCGCCCGGCCCAGCTCCTGGCACGGATCGCCGCGAGCACGGAGTATTATGACCGGTCTGGCGGGATCGAGGCGAGCTATCAGGCCGCGCTCGCGCGTGAGTTCCTCGGAAGTCAGGTCCTGCCGCCGGCGCTGGCGAAATTGCCGGTGCAGAGCGTCCCGCAGCGACTGCGGCTGGTCGGGCGGCTCTTCGGGTCGCCACGCTTCGATCGAGTCTGGACCGGACACCTCGCCGCGCAGGCGCTTCAGGATGGCCAGTTTCCCGCCACGCTGATCCAGGCCGCCACGCGGCAGCTCCGCCAGCCCGACGGCTTCCGGCTGGTCCTGGCGCGGTTCCTGGCCACGCCTCAATCACGCCAGGACGTCCTACGCCTGGCGCAACTTCCAGCGCCGCCCTCGCTGAGCAACCCACTGACCATCGGTCCAACGCTGCCCTCGTATTTCGGTGTGAGCCAGCAGGGCCTGGTGCCCGACTCGATCACCGACCCCCCCGCGTACGACGAAGTCAGCACGGCGACCGCCGCGTCGTTCGGCGTGCCGATGAGCTCGCCCTGGGGCAATGGCATCGTCTTCCCGGAGGTCCCCTACGCGACCATCATGGGCGGCGCGGCAGTTCAGCCCACGCTCCAGCTCCCCAGCGCGCTCGACACGTCGTGGCCCTCGAACGTCGGCACCGGCATAACCTTTCAGCTCTGGTTCCAGGCGAAGGGACCGGGCGCCCTGCTCTCGGAGACCCTCGCCCTCGACGGCTACAACACGCAGGCCCCGCTGGTCTACATCAACAGCCAGGACAAGCTCGTGGCGGGCCTGTTCGACGGGACGAAGGTGACGCCCAACCCGTACCAGACCGTCTTCAACTGGACTCCGTCGGGCGACGCGGTCGGCGGCGACCCGGCGACCGTCGCGTACCAGGTCGGGGCCGCGCGGCCGCTGGTCAGCCAGTCGCCGGTGCTGGATAACACCTGGCACCATGTGGCCTTCGTGGTTGAGGGCCAGACCGAGACGCTCTACCTCGACGGCCTGCTGCAAGGGCAGATCCAGGGGTCCAGTAGCTCGTTCTATTCGTTCACGCCGACGCTCGCGACCAGCGACACTCTGGGTCCACCGCTCGGCTTTTCGGTCGGCGGGACGACCTTTCCAGAGCCGAACACGACGCCTACCCCCCAGATCAACTACCCGCAGGGATTCATCGGCACGATCGACGAGGTCGCGGCCTGGACCACGGCGCTCTCTCAGGCACAGGTCCAGGAGGCGATGACGACCCCGGTCCTGGCGGACAGCGACCTGGCCGCCGGCCTGCTGGACGACTTCAACTTCGATCAGACATCCACGAACTCGACCTGGTACAACCAGGCACCGGGCGGCACGGGCACCGCGATCGGGCCGACGGCCGGCACCCTGCTGGTCCAGGTTCCGACGACGATCTCGACCGACCCATTCTCGACGTCGCCGAGGCTGCCCGGGGCCCGCTCCTGGGGCATCCAGCTCATGACGCCGCTGGCAGCCCCGGCGGTCAGCGTCGGCAACAGCCCCGTCACTTACAAGGTCGGCCTGGCGGCCGGGGACCAGCTCGAGATCAGCGTCCCCGACCAGTCGCTCGGCAATCTCACCATCCAGGCCGAGTCAGACCTGGGGGTTGTGGTTTCCAGCTCGATCACAGGCGGGGGCACGACGTACCTCCAGGCCAAGCGCACCGGCACGTTGGATGTGACCTTGACCTGGACCCCGGACGGGTCGCAGACCGCGATGGTCACGCTCTCGGACATCCCCGGGCCGCTGAACAGCCTGATGGGTATGTTGAACAGCTATCAAAGCGGCGGCTCGCTGAACACTGAGGACACGCAGAACGTTATCTACAGCTATGCCTACGCGGACCCGAGCCTGCCGGGCGTCAACCCCAATGCCGGTTCCTTGCCGACGAACGACGCCCCGGCGAGCTACTGGCCGCTCTGGACCGACACGCGGTACTTCCCCGTCCCGAGCGGGACCAATCCTGCGACATGGGCCGCCGGGCTGGCCACCGCCTACCAGACGCTGGTCAACAACAACAGCCTGGGCAGTTCCGGCTTTGCCAACATCATTGGCCTGTCGTTCTCGAACAACACCATCGTGTCCCAGCTCCAGAGCGCCCTCGACGGGGCGTACCAGTCTGCTTACGGCGCCTTGCCCGCCCTTCCCTTGACGCCGCCCGCCCAGCCCTTCCACTACCAGCCCGACTCGCCGCAGCAAGAGGTCTACTACTTCTTCTACATCGCCAACCAGATGCGGCAGCAGGTCGCGTCGGTGCTCAACGGCTCTGGCGCGGGGTCCTTCCCGACCTGGGTCCAGTCGGTCATCAATGCCATCGGCTCGAATGGGACGGCGACGAACATTTCGGTCCAGATCGCCAACGGGCAGACCGAGCAGGTGACCAGCGTGAACGTGAAGGTTCCCAGCTCGCCGCCGAGCGCGATCCAGCTCTTCGGGGAGGCAGCGGTGGAGGGCCTCGGCGCGTTTCTGGAGGCGCTCGTGGGCATCTCGGGGCCTGTCGGCGCGGCGTTTGGCGGGCTGGTGGTGGGGGCCGGGGCCACGCTCGCCAGCGACTTCATCGATCAGGCCAGCGTCCCGGGTTACCAGAATCTGACGGTCCCCGTGACGCCGATCACGAACAACATCCTGAACGCCAGCGTGCTGTCGGATATCGCCACCAACGTCACGAAGAGCGTCTCCTCGCAATGGCAGAACATCCAGCAGTCCCTGAGCAACACGACGTTCGTGGATACCTACCTGAGCAACTTCGGCCTGCTCGAGGCCCTCCAGGCGATCAGCGGAAGCCAGCTGTCTCCTCCGTCGTCGACTCCGGGCAACCCAGACCCGACGATGAGCGTCTCGCCGAACGACGCTGCCACCGACCTGATCTCGCGGCTGTCATGGAGCACGATGATCCCCGCGGTCTTCCACTGGAGCGAGGCGCCGTCGCTGTCCACTCTGCCCGCGGCCAACGGCCAGACGACCTTGCTCTCGAACACGTCGGTCAGTCTCAACGGCCCCCAGAACCAGAACGGGCCGGACGGGGCGTACGACGTTATCACGGGGCATTTCTTCCAGGGGGACACCAACCTGGATCTGGCGGTCGCCAACTACGACACCTCGGATGTCAGCATCCTGAGGGGGAACGGCGCCGGCACCTTCACGTCGACATGGCCGCCGGCCAGCCTGGGGGGGCCGGACTATCCGGAAGGCATCGCGGTCGGCAAGTTTGTCAACGGGACCGGCATCGACGACCTGGCGGTCACCACGAACAGCCACGTCGTGGCCCTGATCAACAACGGCAACGGTCAGTTCACGCCCAAACCCGCGATCAACCTGGGGGTGGCGGGGAACAGCCCGCCGCAGCAGATCGCCGTGGACGACTTCTTCAGTAACGGAATCGAGGACCTGGCCGTCACCAGCCCCGGTACAAACCTGGTGAGCATCCTCAAGGGGGACGGCCAGGGGAACTTCTCGCTGGTGCAGAACCTCAACACCGGCCTGTTACGGCCCTGGGGCATCGCGACCGGCGACTTCGACCACAGCGGCACGGTCGAGCTGGCCGTCTCGTACCAGTGGAGCGACGCGGTCGGCATTCTCAAGCTCGGCAGCAACGGCCAGTTCGCGCTGGCGTACACGATCGCCCTGCACGCGAGCAGCGGTAACCCGCACGGACTGGTCGTCGGCGACTTCAACGGCGACGGCAACCTCGACATCGCCGTCGCCGACCACGCCAGCTCGAAGGTCAGCATCCTGCTGGGCGACGGCAAGGGAAACTTCCAGGTGAACAATATCGACCTGGACTCGAACGACAATCCCGAGGAGATCACGCTCGTCGAGCCGTATGGCGGTGGCTTCCCCGACCTGGCGGTGAGCTTCGTTACCAACGACAGCCAGAGCACGGACAGCGGCGTCGCGCTGCTGTACAACCGGGGCGACGGTTCCGGGTCGTTCTTCGCGCCGGTTTCCTACCTCCTGAACGGGGACCTGGGAGCCGTCGGGGCACGGGGGATCGTCGACGGCAACTTCCTGAACAACGGCATGAGCGAGATCGTCGTCGCCAACGAGGGGAGCGACGACCTGAGCTTCATCTCCGGCTCGGCCGTGGGCAACTTCGTGGGCTTCCAGCCGGGGACCAGCAGCCAGGACACCGCGGTCGCGCTGGGCAACATGGAATACCTCCAGGGGGGCAACGACGTCGCCGTGGGGCCGATCAATTCCACGAGCACCATCACGCCGTCCACGTCCAGCCCGCCCAACTACCTGGGCTTCATCAGCCTGCCCTATTATCCGGACGCCGCACCGCTGGACGTCACCTCTCCCGGCTATTTCCTCTCGGTCACCCCGGCGCTCATGCAGCAGTCCGCGTCCGGGTTTTCCTCTCAGCAATCGGGCTCGATCATCACCGGCTGGCAGCTCCTCGACACGAACAACAACCCGATCGCGGAGAGCACGCTGCAAGACCTCTTCGGCGTGCCGCGTGGACCGCTCCTGAACGGGCCGACGGACGCCGTCGGCACGGACCTGGCTCCGGTGAACCCCAACCAGCCCTACGCGGCGCTCAACGGGGGGTGGTATTACGCGGCCCAGCCCGCGCCCTACGCCTACTCCTTCTCGTCCAGCGCCTTCGTCCAGCAACCCGCCTACGCCACCTGGGCCGACGCCTTCTTCAACTGGGGCCAGGGCATCAGCGGCTACTCGCCGCGGAACCTCATCCCCTACTTCGCCTCGGGGACCGGCACGGGCCAGACGACGGGCACGCTTTCCGGGACCTCGACCACGTTCCCATCCGGCTTCGGCTACACCATCACCTACTCGCCGGAGACGACCAACCCGCCCTCCCTGGGGATCCCGGTGGACCTGAGCGCCGACTTCAACCGTAACGGCATCGTCACGGACGGGGTGCCCTACAGCGGTGGCCTGGGCGGCAGCGGTTACGCATTCTCGGCGCAGTCGCTCCCCCGCTATGTGATCTTCAACGGCGTCAGCCTGGCGCTCAAGCTCCCGAGCTACATTTACCAGAACTCAGGCGCCGCGGGAGCCACCGATGGGCTGAATGTCGTCAGCGCCCCGGCCAGGTCATCGACCTGCCGCCTGGCCAGTTCAACACGCTCACGTTCCTGGGCTGCGGTGTCTTCGGCAGCCAGACGGTCGACTTCACGGTCACCTACAGCGACGGCTCGACGCAGACGTTCCAGCAATCGATGAGCGACTGGTTCCACTCGTCGGGCTTCAGCGGCGAGACCGTTGTGGCGTCCACGCCGTACCTCAACCTGGCCAACGGCACCACCCAAACGGGCACCTACGACCTGTACGGCTACAGCTTCACGCTGGACAGCACCAAGAGCGTCCGCAGCATCACCATGCCCAGCAATAACAACGTGAGGATCATGGCGATGACCCTCAGTTGAACCCGCGATTCACCGCCGCGCCGGTGCCTCAGGCAAGACGTGATGGAACGAAGCCAACGTACTGGGTGAAATCAGCGATCGTCGAGCGCGTCGCGAGCGTGATGGGCCACACGGCGCAACCGAGCCGAAGCCTGTGCAAATTGGCCGCTCGGAGTCAGAATGAATCGCGCGGAGGCTTTCCTTCCTCTTGGGGTTACGCTCGCATGGCGCATTCCGATCGGACAGTACAGAGCCTCGAGGCCGGCCCGCTGCCCTTGCTCTGGCACACGCCCGATGCCTGGGCAACAACGGCGCGCCAGGACGTACTGGTGCTCTTGAATGACCACGCCTACCTGGAAAAGAAAGCGGCTTCCAATGCGCTCGAGCTGCTCAACCGCTGGCCCGAGCCGGATTGCCCAGCAGACTGGGTGAGCACGCTGGCCGCCATCGCCAGGGACGAGGCGGACCATCTCAGCGACGTGATCCGGATCCTGAACCGCCGGGGAGGCCGGCTCGAACGTACGCACCGCAACCCGTACGCGAACGCCCTGCGCGGCCTGGTGCGAAAGGGAGAAGGCAACAAGGAGCTGGTCGACAGGCTGCTGATTTCGGCACTCATCGAGGCCCGCTCGTGCGAACGGTTCGAGATCCTCGCCCGCTGCGCCCCCGACCGCGAGCTCGCCCGGTTCTACGGCCGCCTGAGCGGCTCGGAGCTGGGCCATTACCGGGTGTTCGTGCATCTGTCAGAGCATGTGCTCGCCGAGGGCGAAGTCGCCAGCCGCTGGCGCGAGCTGCTGGAGGCCGAGGCTCTCATCATCGCTGCCCAGCCTCCGGGAAGCCGCATGCACAGCGGGTTCTGAGAGCGGCCGGATGCGCGTTGCCGCCCCGTCCTTGCATCAGGGCAGAGCAAGCAGCTCATCCCAGGTCGCAACATCGAGAACGCGGATCGAGAGCCGCTCCAGTTCGTCCGGATCGGTGATGGCTTCGATGGCGGCTTCAACGAGCGGCTCAGGGCTGCCGAACCGCTTGCGTCCCAGGTGCAGCAGGGTTTTCCTTGCTTGCTCGACGCGACCCTCGACACGTCCTTCGACACGTCCCTCGACACGTCCCTCGCGGAGAATCTTCTGGTAGGTCACTGACTCTTTCATGCTGCCGACTCCTGCGAGCAAGCGATCAATCAACTGGTCCGGGTAGGTCAGACCCATGAGTAGATAGGTGGCCGTCCAGAGCGTCAGTGCCTGACCCGCGGTCGCTTCGTGTTCCAGCCTTTGCTGCATGGCCCGGATGACGGCGGGCAGTTCGCTCTCGTTCACAGCTCCAAGGGGAGCCAGCGGCAAGGTTGCCAGGCCACCAGCCAGGATCTCCTGGGCCGAGCGCTCCCAGACTTTCACCACATTATAACGAAACTCGTGGTAAACGAAGCCGTCAGGAAGCTGCTGCTGAAAGGACCCGCTGATCGCCGGGCCATCGGCATCCGGGCAGAGCAGCAGCGCGATGCTCTGGACCGGGAAACGGTGACGATAATTCACGAGGATGTTGTAGCGCAAGAGCCGTCTGGGTATTTCGGGATCGTATCCGGATTGAAACTCGAGATGAACCACCCAGGGCTCGGAGTCCTGGACCAGCAGCACGGAATCCGCCTCGGTGGTCACCGTCGAGAGATCCACGTTCAGCGTCCGGACGTCAGCAAGCTCACGACCCAGCAGCCACTGGAGCCAGGCGCGTGGATCGCTCTCGAGCAGCTCCTTGGTGGCGGCATCAAATGTCTTGGGCATCATCGCCTTCCTGAACCGATCCCGTGCTCGCGATTGGCCCGCATCGCAAGCTGAAAGCCGAGTTCGGCATCATTGCTGCCCAGCTTCCGGGAAGCCGCATGCACAGCGGGTACTGAGCGCGGCTGGATGCGCATGGCCGCCCCGTCCGTACATCAGGGCAGAGCAAGCAGCTCATCCCAGGTCGCGACATCGAGAACGCGGACCGAGAGCCGCTCCAGTTCGTCCGGATCGGCGATGGCTTCGATGGCGGCTTCAACGAGCGGCTCAGGGCTGCCGAACCGCTTGCGTCCCAGGTGCAGCAGGGTTTTCCTTGCTTGCTCGACGCGTCCCTCGACACGTCCCTCGACGCGTCCCTCGCGGAGAATCTTCTGGTAGGTCACTGACTCTTTCATACTGCCGACTCCTGCGAGCAAGCGATCAATCAACTGGTCCGGGTAGGTCAGACCCATGAGTAGATAGGTGGCCGTCCAGAGCGTCAGTGCCTGACCCGCGGTCGCTTCGTGTTCCAGCCTTTGCTGCATGGCCCGGATGACGGCGGGTAGCTCGCTCTCGTTCACAGCTCCAAGGGGAGCCAGCGGCAAGGTTGCCAGGCCACCAGCCAGGATCTCCTGGGCCGAGCGCTCCCAGACTTTCACCACATTATAACGAAACTCGTGGTAAACGAAGCCGTCAGGAAGCTGCTGCTGAAAGGACCCGCTGATCGCCGGGCCATCGGCATCCGGGCAGAGCAGCAGCGCGATGCTCTGGACCGGGAAACGGTGACGATAATTCACGAGGATGTTATAGCCTACTTTCCGCACATCTCCCTTTGATTTCCCCGAATTCGACCTGAGGCCATCTTCTCAGACGCGGCCCCAGGGTCGGTAAACATCTACAAGTCGATCGGCACGGGGACCTTGTTCGGTTCAGATGGTTCGCCAACCGGACCGTTCCTGAACTCGAGCCATTCTTCGCCTTGTCTTATGACTTGGCAATGTCCAGCCGCGCGCCGCGATTCTCGCCGCGACGACTTGTGACACGGGCTATGAGCGTAAGTTGAGCGGCTCACAACTTACGTCAAGGCAAATTGTCATAAGTGAATCACAAGATTTTTTGTCCTTGACGTCCCGATCTCCTCCGCCATCATTGCGGCAAGCCCTGCGGCGGTCGGCCTACTCCCCCTCACGGCCCTGGAAGGCCCGGCGGCGGACACCGGCCAACTCGCTGCAAACCCTCCGGAGATGATCCGCATGAACGAACCTCAACGACCGCGCCAACCCGGCGAGACGGCCCGCTCGAAGGGACGCACGCGCACGCTCAACACGCGGCGGATTGCCGCCGTGCCCATCCTGGAACACTTCCTGAGTCGGCTCCGCCTTCGCGAGTTTCTCTGCGACCACCTGCCCCATGAGGACGGCCGCACTCGGGTCCCCACGGCCACGGCCTTGCTCGTCCTGCTGCGCAACCTGCTGATCTCGCGTGAGCCACTCTATGGTGTCGGTGAGTGGGTGGCCCGCCATGAGCCGAAACTGTTCGGGTTGTCCGATGTCCAAGTCGCCGCAATGAACGACGATCGAGTTGGCCGGGCCCTCGACCGTCTCTTCGACGCCAATCTCTCGGGGTTGGCCCTGAAGGTCGCGGCCCATGCCGTACGCGAATTCGACGTCAGCCTCGACCAGTTACACAACGACTCGACCACCATCACTTTCCACGGTGACTACGAGTCGGCGGAGGCGGAGCGAACCCTGCGGGGACAATTGCGGTTGGCGGTGACCTGGGGTCATAACAAAGACCACCGCCCCGACCTCAAGCAGCTACTCTACATCCTCACCGTGACCGGCGACGGTGCCGTCCCGGTGCACTTTCGCGTCGAGAGCGGCAACGCCACCGACGACCGCTCTCACCAGGAGACCTGGGAGTTGCTCTGTCAACTGACCGGACGCCGAGACTTTCTCTACATCGCCGACTGCAAGCTGGCCACCACCGAGAACATGGCCTATCTGCATCAGCGCGGCGGTCGGTTCCTCAGCGTGCTGCCGCGAACTCGCAGTGAGGACGGTGCCTTCCGCGGCGCCGTACTCCGGGGAGAGATCCAGTGGCGATGGACCCACGACAAGTACGACGACAAGGGACAGTTGACCGACCGCTTCTCGATCTGCAAACCTGCGAGCCAGACCACCGAGGGTTACCGGCTGATCTGGTATCACAGCACACGCAAGGCCGAGTTGGATGCGGAGGTACGGCTGACCCGGCTGGAGAAGGCGTTGAAACGACTGGACGAACTGCGTGCCAAGCTCGCCTCGTCCCGAACCCGGTACCGCAGTCGAGCCAAGGTCGCCGAGGCGGTCGAGGAGCTGCTCCGAGACTGTGAGGTCACCGAGTGGATCTCGGTCGAGATCGAGGAGCAGGTCACCGAAAAGTTCCGCCAGGAGCGACGCGGCCGGCCTGGACAGGACACGCGGTACGTCCGAGAGGAGAAGCTCCGTTACTCGTTGAAGCATCGGATTGAGTTGGAGCGACTGGATGAGGAGGCCCGCTGTGATGGCATTTTCCCGCTGGTGAGCAACGAATCGAAGATGACGGAGCAGGATCTGCTCTTGGCCTACAAACAGCAACCGGCCATCGAACGACGGTTCGAGCACCTGAAGACTGACTTCGTGGTAGCGCCTATGTACCTGAAGGAGGTAAGTCGGATTCAGGCCTTGCTCTGCGTGTACTTCTTCGTGTTGCTGGTCGAGGCGCTGTTGGAGCGAGAACTCCGCCGCGCGATGGAACGAGCGGGAATCGAGAGCCTGCCACTGTATTCCGAAGGTCGGGCCTGCCGACGCCCGACGGCTCGAAAAGTGATCGACCTGTACGAGGACGTTCAAGAGCATTCCCTGAAGGCTGGGAAACGCCCTCTTGAGGTGTTCAGCACAGAGTTAACTCGGCTCCAGAAGAGGATCCTGCGCCTGCTGGGGATACCCAAAGCCTACGAGATTTGAGCCTGACTGGCCGAAAGAGGGCACACGGAAATTACGAGATAGTCAAGGCGAGATGTGCGGAAAGTAGGTTATAGCGCAAGAGCCGTCTGGGTATTTCGGGATCGTATCCGGATTGAAACTCGAGATGAACCACCCAGGGCTCGGAGTCCTGGACCAGCAGCACGGAATCCGCCTCGGTGGTCACCGTCGAGAGATCCACGTTCAGCGTCCGGACGTCAGCAAGCTCACGACCCAGCAGCCACTGGAGCCAGGCGCGTGGATCGCTCTCGAGCAGCTCCTTGGTGGCGGCATCAAATGTCTTGGGCATCATCGCCTTCCTGAACCGATCCCGTGCTCGCGATTGGCTCGCATCGCAAGCTGAAAGCCAGAGTCTACTACGCGGCCTGGATCGCCAACCACTGTGCCAATTTGTCAGGCCGGTGCCAATTCCGACACCTCGAGAAGCCCAAAAAGTCGTCCGATAATGCCGCAACCTGCTTGAGCTCAATGCGTTGTGATTCGTCTTCAGGTTGGTACAAGGCTTGCACTTGCTGGTCGCATCACCGTAGTATTTGGAAATGAGCCACCTCAAGATCGGTGCTCGTACCGGCAACCCTCAGAGTCACGATGAGCATGACGACCACCGCCGCAGAATCTCAGAAGTTCACCTTCCAGGCAGAGATCAAGCAACTGCTTCACCTGCTCTCGCACTCGCTCTACCAGAGCCGCGAGATCGCCATCCGCGAGCTCGTCTCGAATGCGTCCGATGCGCTCGACAAGATGCGTTATGTCGCACTCACCGAGGAGGCGTATCGCGAGCCCGGAGCGCTCGAGATTGTGATCGAGCCGCGCGAGTCCGAGCGGGAGCTGCGGATCCGTGATTCCGGCATCGGCATGACTCACGACGAGCTGGTGACCAACCTCGGCACCATCGCTCATAGCGGCTCGGGCGAGTTCCTCAAGACCCTCGCGGGCGACGCCCGGAAGCAGGCCGACCTGTCGCTCATCGGACAGTTCGGGGTCGGCTTTTACTCAGCGTTCATGGTGGCCGATCGGGTCCAGGTGCGGAGCCGCAGCTATCGCGAGGAGACCGGCTGGGTCTGGGAGTCCGACGGCACGGGCAGCTTCACGGTCGCGCCGGCGGACGGCCCCCTGCCCCGCGGTACCGAGATCGTCCTGCACCTGAAAGAGGATTGCAAGGACCTTGCCACTCAGGGACGCATCAAGGAGATCATCAGGCGTTATTCCAGCTTCGTCCCACACCCGATCAAGCTGTCTTCCGGCGAGGTCCTGAACGATCAGAAAGCCATCTGGGTCGAGCCCAGAAACCAGGTGACCGACGAGCAGTATACCCAGTTTTACCAGCATCTCACGCATCATGGCGAAGAGAAGCCGCTCTGGCATCTGCATCTGTCGGTCGATTCGCCCATCCAGTTCCACGCGGTTCTCTTCTGCCCGCCCACGAACCTGGAGCGTTATGGCTTCGGCCGGCTGGAGCACGGCGTCAGCCTGTGTGCCCGGCGCATTCTGGTGCAGAGCGATTGCCGCGAGCTGCTGCCCGATTACCTGCGGTTCCTCCGCGGACTGGTGGATTCCGAGGACCTGCCGCTGAACGTCTCACGCGAGACACTCCAGGACAACACGGTCATCCGCCGCATCCGCACCTCGCTGATCAAGGGTGTGCTGGACCGGCTGGACAAGCTTGCCACCGAGCAGCCCGATGACTTCAAGACGTTCTCCACGCAGTTCGGGCAGCTTCTGAAGGAAGGCGCCATCACAGACGGCAGCAACCGCGAGCGGATCGCCAGACTCTTGCGGTTCCCCTCGTCCTTGTCCGAGGATGCCGAGGCCAGGGTCTCGCTCGACGACTACATCGGCCGCATGCCCGAGGACCAGAAGCGCATCTATTACCTGGGCGGTCCGGACCTGGCCTCGATGAAGAAGAGCCCCAACCTGGAGATCTTCCGGCGGCGGGGGCTCGAGGTCATTTACCTCACCGAGCCGATCGATGAGTTCGTGATGAACGCCCTGCACTCCTACAACGGCAAGACGCTGACCTCGATCGACTCCGACGACCTTGAGCTGCCTGGATCGGCGAAGGACGTGAAGTCGGTCGTCACCGAGGAACCTTCCGAGTCGAAAGGCGCGGAGAGCGGCTTCTCGCGGGTGCTGGATCTCTTTCGTGAGGCCATCGGCAACCGGGTGCGCGAGGTCCGCGAATCGAACCGGCTCACCGACAGCCCGTGCTGCCTGGTGAACGCCGAGGGCGGATTCAGCACGCAGATGCAGCGCCTCATGAAGCTGGCGAACAAGGACTTCCCCGAGCAGGCCCGGATCCTGGAGATCAACCCGCAGTCGCCCTTCATTCGCCGGCTCTGCCGCCTGAGCGGCAATGCGCAGCACGACGCGTTCATCAAGCAGTGCGGCCTCCAGCTCTGGTCCAACGCCATGATCCTCGAGGGCGTCATGCCCGACCCCGAGGACCTGGTGGCCCGGACCCAGTCGTTCATGGACGAGGCGGCCGAGAAGCGCTCGCCTCTGATCCTCGCGTGACGTGCGGCGACTCGCCTCACGGATTTGGCTTCGTCTCCGGGTTCAATTTCTCCGGCAGCGGGAAGACAATGTCGCCCTTCCCCGTATTCAGCTCGTTCGTGAAAGCGCCGTCGTCTTGCCTGTCGGGCCCGATGCTGTAGAGGAGCCATGAGCCGGATGTCGATCGAAGCCTATTGATATGGGTGCTCTGCTGGATGGGTCCAGGTTCCCCGAGAGCAAGCAGTTGCTGGCCGGACGAACGCACGTAATGGAACTGGCGTCCTCGCGCGTAGGGGTCGGCGGGCAGCTCGCCGAGCAAGCCCGAGGTCACCAGTTCCTGGAGCTTCTCGGGCAGACGGCCATCATGCTGGACCTGCCAGAGGCGTAGTGCGAGGATCTGCACGAGGGCCCGCCGCTGAACCGTGTTGTGATCTACGTAGTCCAGATAGCCGTCGATGGCTGGCAGAGCAAGCCGAACCAGCGGCGTGCTCTCCTCGATCTCGTGGAGGAATTCGAAGGCGAGAAACTTCCCTGGATAGCCCGTGGTCAGTACGGGCGGAGCTCCTCTGGCCGGATCGAAGGTTCGAGGATCGGCGAACCCTGGATCAGTGTCCGCGGCCAGGATCTTTGAGGCGAGCACCAACCTCAGAGCCCTGCTCGTTCGTGTCAGCTCCCAGGGCGTGGTCACCACATCGACCCAGAGCTTCGACATCCAAAGGTCGGAGCGGCCGCTGACCTCAAGGGCCTTCCGATCGAAGATTTTTCCCCTCAGCTCCGACCGGGGCAGCTTCTCCGTATTCCGGATGATCTGGGCCTCGGCGCGGATCGCCTCGGCGGCATCGGGCATCGGCGGCAGGCTGCGATAGGCATCGAGCGCGGAACGCAGCCGCTCGGAGGTTTGTTTCGGATCAGCCGCCCAGAGCATGGCCTGGTTCAGGGCCATACGCTCGACATACAGACCTGAGAAGGCGTGATGAATCGGCGCCGCGCCGGACCAGTGTCGGGCGATCCGGAACATGATCAGAAGATCGTTCCACGCGCTATCCAGGTCACCCCTGGCCTCGTGGTCGAGGACCGATCGGGTGAGAAGAAGAAAAAGTGATAGAGTCCCGTGAGGTCCGCTACTTGGGAAGTAGTCCGGGGAGAAGATCGTAAGCTGCTCCAGCGGCGTGAACTGGCAGGCAGGCATCATCGCGGCACGGCGGATCAACTGAAGCGACCGGGTGTTCACGAGAAGCCAGATCTCGTTATCTCCAGCCACGGGACGCTCCCACGCGGTGAACCTCTTGAACACTCCCTCCGGCATGGGCGAGAGCGATTTCGCGGCCTCGCGATAGAGTTCCGCGGCGTTCTCGGCCGCCGGGATGCGCGGCGAGGTGAATGGGAAAATGTGTGCTTCAAGCGCAGGATCGAGGGTGGGAACACCCTGTACACGGGTGGTGATGTAGGCCGCGAACAGCGCCCCGAACCAGCCGACGATCAGGAAGGCGAGCTTGACCCATCGCCGGATACCCGTCCGATCGAGCAGCCACTCGTGGCTCCAGCCCAGGCTGACCAGCAGAAAAGTGAGCGGAACGAGGATCCAGAACAGGCTGGGGAGCATCTTCAGCGCGTAGAGCCCCGCGAGAGGCAGCAGCGCAAGCAGCAGGACCAGCACGGCCACCGTTCCCGCCGTGATTGCGCGCCTGACCACCATGCCGCACAGGACCGGGATCGCAAGGGTGGAGAGCAGTCCGCCAAGCGGGATGAGGAGATCGGCCATTCCGGGCGCAGGTCCGAAACTCATCGGACCCCAGATCGCGGCGAGTACGAGAGCAACGAGGAATGTGAGAATCCAGAGAACGAGCATGGCCCCGAACCAGATCAAGACCTTGACCAGCCAGACCAGGAACGGCTGCACACCCTCGTTGGCCAGGAAGACCTGCGTCCGCGCGCGGTTTTCGACCCCGAAGACGCTCACTCCCGCAATGATGTTCGCGGCCAGAAGGCAGAGCATCCAGCTCTCGGCGGGGGTGCGTGTCCCGATGTAGACGCAAGGTGTCGCAACCAGGCAGAGCAAGGCCAGCCATTTCCAGATGGACCGCACTTCGCGCAGGGTCTGCCAGGTCAGGCTGCGCAGAGCCGTGGGCCAGTAGCGAAGTTGTCCATGCTCTGCCGTCGGCACGGTCGCGAGCGCCGGAGCCGGCCGAACTCTCGGGCGCTGAGGTTTTCGCGCGATCAGTGGCCGCGCCGGTGGACCCGACCGGAGGAACAGCACGAGCGACGCGACCACGCCCAGCACGCCCAGCGCTGGTGCGTGCAGCTTAGGAGCATTGAGCCAGAAGTTGAATCGCAATCCGGCGTCGAAGACCGGGACAAGTGCCAGGGCGCTGAACACGGCGAATAATGCGGCGACCATCGCATTGCTGAAGATTACCGACCAGAACAACCCACAGCCAAGCACCAAGAACAGGACCGCGACCCCCGCCAGGATGCCCTGCCACGGCGGTTCAAATTCCCACCACCACTGGGTCGTGACCACCCAGTTGTCGCCGAGCGTCACGGCGACTACGAACAACAACAAACCCAGCGCGAACGTCGAAACGAACGCGAACGAGACCTTGCTGATCCAGAGCCGCCAGCGCTCCACCGGCAGCGCGTCGAGCAGGACCAGCGTGCGGCTCTCGCGCTCGCCCGCGAACGCGGCCGCGGCGACCGCGAAGCCATAAAGGCAAGTCCAGCCCAGCGCCGCGATGAGAAGTTCGCCGTGGCGCACTCGATCACCGAAGTAGTGGAGCACCAGCCACTGCTCCACAGAGGCGAACGCCACGAGCATCACCCAGATCGGCCAGAACTGGCGGGCGTCCTTCCACCATAACCGGGCAAGCATTTGAGTCGGTCTCCAAGCCAGTGACTGTGAACGGAGGTGTGCGGGATAACAACCGTCAGGCCACGTTCGCCGCCGGCGCGGGCGGCGATGGCTGAGGCCGGCGGCCACGCATGTAACCGATATAAATGTCTTCGAGGCTAGGTGTCTCGACTTGCAGCGATTCGACACCCGGCAAGCCGCGAACGGCCTCGGCGGCCGCGCGGTCGCGGGCGCGGACCAGCCAGTGCGCCTGCCTTGGTGCATCCGCCGCGTCGATCAGCTCGACCGGCAGGTTCGCGGGCGGCGCCACGGGGTGGTCGCGACTGGTGAACGTGATCGCCAGCAGAAACGTCCGGGCCTTCAGCTCGTCGAGCGGCTCGGCCAGGATCAGGCGTCCCTGGTGCAAGAGCGCGACGTGGCTGGCCACGCGTTCGACCTCGCCGATCTGATGGCTTGAAAGCAGCACCGTGCGTCCGTTGCTCGCCAGGTCGACCATGCTTTCCAGAAACTCCCGGCGCACCATGGCATCGAGGCCCGACGTCGGCTCATCGAGCACCAGCAATTGCGGGTCGCCCGCCAGGGCCAGGGCGAGCGAGACCTTGGCCCGCATGCCCTTGGAAAGCTGCTTGATCTTGCGTTTGGGGGGAAGCGCATAACCGTCGATCAGCTCCGTGTAGCGGGTCTGGTATCCGCCCGTGCCGGTGCGCGCATCGGGATGGAAGCCAGCTGCGAACCAGCCGATCTCGCTCACGGTCATCCAGTCGTAGAGTGCCGGTTGCTCGGGCACGTAACCCACCCGACGGCGGATGTCGATCCCGTGGCGCACCGGATCAAGCCCAAGAACCTGCGCCGAACCGGCGTCGGGTGCGGTCAATCCCAGGAGCATTTGCAGCGTCGTGGTCTTGCCCGCGCCGTTCTCACCCAGCAGGCCGAAGACAGAGCCTTCGGGCACTTCGATAGACAGCCCGTCGAGAGCGACCTGACCGCGATAGTGCTTGGTCAGGTTGTCGGTCCGGATCGCGGGCTTCGCCTGGCTCATCATCACATGTTCCTCCCCGCCGCCTGGGATGCGGCGCCGTTGCTCTTGGCCCACTCTTCGTGCAGGATCGCCTCGATCTCGGCCAGGTTCAGCTCGGTCCGCCGCGCCTCGTCGAAGGCCACGCGGATGCGCTGGCGGACGAACTCACTGCGTGCCTGGCGGCATTTCTCCACAGCGTCCTCGGCGACCTGCAACCCGGTTCCCCGCACCGGCTCGACCAGCCCCTCGTTCTGAAGCTCCCTGTACGCCCGGGCCACCGTGTTGGGGTTCACCACCAGTTGCCTGGAGAGTTCGCGTACCGAAGGCACCAGGTCCCCCGGCCGCAACACTCCCGCGGCGATCGCGAACTTCACCCGGTCGGCAATCTGGCCGTAGATCGGCCGGCTGTCCGCCGCGTTCACGTCAAGAAGGATCATCACGCCCTCCTACTGTGCTACGTCACTAATACAGTATTCGCAGGTTTCGGACAGTTGTCAATGGTGGCCCGAGTTTTTTCTCGGTGTGGTTCAGATTTACGAGATGAGCGAACTGGAGTACCACCCTGGAAACCGCGCGATTGACCTGGTGCTGCTGCTCGGGCGGCGCGAACCGGTGTGACTTACTCTTCCGTGTCCTCAGGTGCGATGCCCTTCCATGATTCGGCGACGGGGGTTTTGAGGCCAGGGAGGAGGCGGCTGGGGATCGTCTCTTCGTCGCGGACGACCTGTCCGGTCCAATCGTTGTCCTCCCTGATCAACACGGTGACCTGGCGGAGCCGCGGATCGACGATCCAGTATTCCTCGATGCCATACAGCAGGTATTCCTGGCGTTTCGTTTCGTAGTCGCGGACACGGCTGCTTTCTGAAACCACCTCGCCGACCAGGGTCGGCTGAGTTCGCCCTCGAGCATCGGGGAGCGTTTCTTCCAGGACGACGCCCAGGTCGGGATTTCGGCCCGAGGATCGCGCGGGAACCCAGAGTCGAAATTCTGACCCGCCTCCGTAAGTTTCGATGCAGCCCGGGTGCTCCTGATCGTAACGAGCGATGGCTCGATAGAGATTCCCCACGACACGTCGATGGGTCGGTCCCGGGACTTCCGTTACTTCGAGTAGTCCCTCTGACAGCTCGTACCGATAGCCTTCTTCTTCGTCGGCTGCGCGGAATTGTTCCAGCGACATCCTGCGTCCGCGGTCACCGGGGCCGACACGAAGCTGGGCTGCGGACATGGGACGGCTTCTCCTTCCCTCAGGGCAGTCGAACGCGATTCCGGCTCGCTGTTTCATACCTGACCTGCGCGGGTTCTGCAAGTCAACCGAAGTCTCTGGATCGCATGTGGGGGCCGTTTACAGACTTTTACGGAGCGCGTCCTCGTCGATCCGTAGAGTATTCTGATTCCAGTCGACGGATTCCTTTTTTCGTGATCTCACTCTTCTGACTCCATTTCCAGAGGGCCGTTCCATGTCACTCAACAATCCTCGGGCAAGTCGTCGCCTGTTTCTGGGAACGCTGGCTGCCGGCGGGGCTTTCTTCACGACACGCGGGCTTTTCGCGGAGGAGTTCGCGCGCACGCCCGAGATGACCGAGGGGCCGTTCTATCCCGACAAGCTGCCGCTGGACACGGACAACGATCTGATCATTGTGAACGACGGCATCACGCCGGCCGTGGGCGAGATCACCCATCTGACCGGCCGTGTGATCAGCACCAGCGGCAGCCCGGTGCGGGACGCCACGGTCGAGATCTGGCAGTGCGACGCCAACCAGGTTTACCTGCACACGGGCGATAGTGCGAACAAGAGGGATCAGCAGGACCGAAACTTCCAGGGATTCGGACGCTTCACCACCGGGTCCAGGGGAGAGTATTACTTCCGGACGATCAAGCCGGTTCCCTATCCCGGACGCCCCGCGCCGCACATTCACGTCAAGGTGAAGAAGGGCGGCCGCGAGCTCCTGACCACGCAGATCATGATCGCCGGGCACCCGGGCAACGCCATCGACGGCGTGGCGCAGTCGGCCGGAGGATTGTTCGAGCGCGAGCTCCTGATGATCGACTTCAAGCCCGTGCCAAACACGAAGACCGGCGAGCTCGCCGCGCGGTTCGAGATCGTCCTGGGCCGCACGCCGGACGAGCTCACCTTGCAGCGCGGCCGCAACAACGCGCGCTGAATCGCGCCCGACTGAGTTCATGAACCGGTCCTGGACAACGCCCTTGAGGAGAGCCATGCGAAAACTTCACATCTTGCTACTGGCCGGCGGCAGCCTGATCGCCGCGTCCTTTGCCCTGGCGCAGAGTTCAGCCGTCGCCGATTCCCTGGTGGAACGGATGATGGCGTACGACAAGAACGGTGACGGCAAGCTGACGAAGTCCGAGGTTGGTGACGAGCGTCTGAGCCGGCTCTTCGACCGGGCCGATGCCGACAAGGACGGCACGGTCACCAGGGCCGAACTGAGCGCGCTGGCCACGAAGGAAGCGGCCAGCTACCGGGGTAATTCGGGTGGCTTTGGCCCTCCCGGCGGCTCTGGCCCTCCCGGCGGCTTCGGTGGTCCCGGTGGTCCCATGATGGGGCCCCCGCGCCCGGGTGAGGTTCTTCCGCCGTTCTTCCGCCGCGCTCTCGAGCTGACTGCGGATCAGCAAGCAGAGCTCGACGCGCTTCAGAAGGAGGTGGACGCCCGGCTGGCGAGGATCCTCACGGAGCCACAGAAGAAGACGCTGGAGCAGATGCGGCGACGCGGGCCGGGCGGTCCGCGCGGCCGGGGCGGGTTCGGTCCTCCTCCACCACCTGGAGACGAAGCACCATGAAGAGTGCCCGGCATCCGCCCGGTGTGACGATGGCGGTGCCGTGATCGGTTGAGTGCCGCTCACGGCGCAGGCAATGTCCGGGCGATCCGAAACCCATAGACACCGAGCTGGTTGTTGGGGGTATTGAAACTCCTCTGGGCCGCTCTCAGATGGCCCGGCACGTCGACGAAACCCCCGCCTCGGAGAATGTACCGGTTGGTTTGCAGGACCGGGAACGGCTGGCTGAGAAGATCCAGGATCACACCGGCGGGGCTCGGCTGGTAGGGTTCCCAGCGATCCTGACACCACTCGTAGACATTTCCCAGCATGTCGAAGAGCCCCAGGTCGTTCGGCATGAGCTGGCCGCAGGGCCAGGCGTGGCCGTCCGAGTTCATATTGAAATAGCCGTAATGCGAGAGCTGCGTCGGGCCGGCTCCGCAGTAGCGGCTGACGAGGGTCCCGGCACGGCAGGTGAATTCCCATTCCGCCTCGGTGGGTAGACGATAGCCGGTCCGGGTCAGGGCGTCGGCAGGCACACGCATTCCGTCGCCATACAGGCCATCGGGAGCGGGATCGTAGCAGCGGGGGCAATGCTCACGGTCGCTCAGCCAGTTGCAGAACGCGGCCGCGGCGTACCAGCTTGGCTTGCTGGCAGGGCACGCGGGATCGGGGCTGAACTCGCGGCGGTTCGCCGAGCCCAGCTCGGGATGCTCCTTGAGGAACTTCTCCAGCTCGGCGTGGCTCACCTCCTTGGTGGCGATCGCGAACCGGCGGGGGATGATCCGTCGATGCTGAGTTTCGTCGCCTCCGCGATGGGGCTCCGAATCCGGAGAACCCATCAGGAACTCGACGGGGCCGTCGACCACGGCGAGGGTTTGACCCAGGCTGTTGACGTACCACCGGCGGTCCTTGCGCAGCGCGCCGCGGCTCAGCTCCAGGTCCACTCTGCGGAGTTCCTCGACGCGGCCCCAGGCCTTGAGCGTCCACTCGACCGCGCCATGGATCCCGCTGTCGGGATCGCTGCGGTACAGGTCAAGCAGCGTGGAACAGAGGGAGGTGAAGAGTTCCGGAGCAAGGTCACTGGCAGGGTACGTACCCAGCGCCAGGATGAGGGCCCGGCGGGACGATATCTGCGGGTGCTGTAAAATCGCCTGCATGGTGTGCTTGCCGGCGGCGCCTGCTTCGCTGTTCTGTGAGTTGAGTCGCGCGAGCTCGCCGGCAAGGCGCTCGGCAGGAATTCCCAGGGGTTGAAGCCCGTGGATGAAATGAGAGCGAGGTCCGGGATCAGGCGCGCTGCGCAGCAGCAAGAAGGCGTCGACCGCCCGGTCCATGCGGATCAGGGCGGCCGCGGCCCGGGCTCGCCGCGCGGCGAGCTCGTCGGCAGTCGCCGCGTCAGCCGGGTTCGCGGCCGGGTCCGTGGCTCTCCGGGTCTCAGCTCGCAAGATCGGTGCAACCCGGTTCGCTTGCTTCTCCGCGGCACGCAAGAGTGCGGCGAATGGCACGGGGTCGGCGTGCATGAGCAGATCCGCGAGCAGCGCGGGCTGGTCGGCGGCGTAATCCGAAAGCAGGGTCGCGGCGATCTCGCGTTCACTTTCGGTACGCCGGGGAGAGCGATCGCGCAGGACCTCGGCCAGCGGGGCAAGCAGTACGGCCCGAGCAGGCCGGAACAACTCGAGCCAGGCAGGGAGATCCAGGGGGTTGCAGTGCGCCAGTCGCTCGGCAACCTGGTTCGCGTGCCCGGACCACTGCGCGTCTTCCGGAGCGTACTGGGCCAGGGCGGCCGCGGCCGGTAGTGCGGAGAGGTCGCCCGGCTTCGCCGCGCCGAGCGCGTCCCAGAGCCTTGGAACGATGGTCGACCCGCGCGGTTGCAAAAGCTTGCAGAGAACGGGGAGATCGGGCGTCGCCGCCGTGAGCAGCCTGTCGGTGAGGAAGTCGACCTGGGAGGGATCGTCGGCGAGCAGCGCCATGCTGGCGTGGAGGTGGGCGCGGCTGCTCGGGGCGGATTCCCTGAGCAAGCGGCGGAGCAGCGGGTCGGCCCAGCGCCGATATGCAGCAAGCTCGTCGATGATGGAAGGTACGTCGGCTGTCCGGCTCGTCTTCAGCGAATCAACAATTCCCGCCGCCGCCAGGTTGGCGCTGGCTTCGATCACTCCCCAGGTGGTCAGTGCAAGGAGTCCCACGGCCGTCAGACTGGCCAGACCGTGCTTTCGCCCTGCCCGTCTCACCATGGCGCGCTGGGAAGTCGTCCAGTGCTTGGGGCCCGTCAACAGTCGGATGCAGACCCATTCCCAGAGCGAGGGCAGAAATCGAGTCTCTGGCCGGGAAGTCCAGAGCAGCGACCGCTCTTCCAGCAGCAGCTCGGCGCGGCCGCGCCGGGTTTCGCGCTGCTTGCTTGTCAGCCAGTCGCGCAGCGAGTGGACGAGATAATCATGGGTGAGCTGATAGTAACCATCAACCGAGTCGCGTCGGGCCGCGCCGTCGCCGGTGCTCGCGAGGCCGTCCGGGTCTGTCGGTGTGATCAGCCGCAGCTCGGCGTCCAGGATATGCATCAGCTCGTCGAACTCTGCGCGGCGTCCCTGGTAGCCGGACGCTTCCAGCAGCTCGGCGCAGGAACGCATGTGTCCCTTGATGTCGGTGCCCAATTCTGGCAGCAGCGCCTTCAGCACGCCGCGCGCCGCCTGCTGGTGCAACCGATGAGCCGGCGGCGCGGTCGATGCGCTGAAGTTCTCTTCGAGGAAGGTCAGCCCCACCCCCCGCGTGCCGCCGACCTCGGCGAGCGTACCGCGGTTCCAGGACTTGCCTTTCATCATCTCGGCGAAGAGGGCCAGCCGGACGCAGACCACCTTGCCGTCCTGGGTCAATCCCGCCACGGCCTCCTTGAGGAAGCTCTCTTGGTCCCTGTATGTGGACTCCCTGCCGTGGACTCCCTGGTCGTCGGATCTGGGCAGGTTGCCAAAGGCCCGGCCGAACGAGGCGAGCACCTTGCGGGCGTGGGCCGGATCGAAGAGGTCGACGGCGGCGGAGTTCTGGCCGTCAACAAGGCGGATCTCCAGCGCCTTCATGAAGCGCGTGGATGCCATCCAGAAATCGTCGCGAACCATCACCAGGCACTGAACGTGCGTGCCGTCGCACTGGCGCAGGGCCTGGACCAAGAGCGTGTTCTCGTCCTCCCGGCGCGCGTGCAGCCACTGCTCGAACTGGTCGAGAACGACAAGAACCTTTCGGCCTTCCGGCAAGGAGTTCCCCTGGCGGAGGGCCGCCACGATCTCGCGCAGGCCAGAGTCTTCCGGCAGGCCGGGACAGCGCTGTCGCAGTCCGACCAGGAGCCGCGTCTCCGTGTCCTGAGGAGTGGCTTCGACATAAACCGCAAGGACGTTCGCCGGCAGCCGCGGCAGCAATCCGGCCTTCACCAGCGACGACTTGCCGCAGCCCGACGGGCCGTAGATGAGCCCAACCGGGGAGGAACGGTCGGCGTCGGTCTGTTCCACCCAGTGCTTCCAGAACCGCAGGATCTCGGGCATGCCGTGGCGGTCGCGTGCGCCGGGCAGGAGCTCGAGGAAGAAATCGGCATCCTGCTCGTCGAACGACCGTAGTCCCCGGGGCACGATCTGGACCTTGGTGCCCAGGGAAAGCGTGGGGTTGGAAGTGGTCGACGAGCGCGAAGAGGCAGCCGGCTGAACGGTCGCGGGTTCGACCCCGCGCGGGCTGTCTTCGGGCCGTGATCCACTGTCGCGCGAGCCACCCAGGAAGAACCGGAGATCCTCGGCCATGTCGGCGGCCGTCGAGTACCGTTCCCATGCCCGCTTGGCGAGCGCCTTCAGGCAGATCCGGTCAAGCTCCCGGGGGACCTGGTCGTCAATCTGGCGGGGAGGTTTCGGCTCGTGACAGGTGATCTGCTCCAGCAGCTCCTCTCGAGTGCAGCCGGAGAACGGGACCCGCCCCGAGAGGAGCAGGTAGAAGACGATCCCCAGACTGAACACGTCGGATCGCCCGTCGACCCGATGCCCTTCGCCCCAGGCTTGCTCCGGGCTCATGAAGGTGGGAGTTCCGGCATAGCGCGGGCCCTTGCCGATGTCCGCCTCGCGCAGGGCAAGCCCGAAGTCGACCACGTAGGGTTTGCCGGCCTGATCGATCAGGATGTTCCCTGGCTTGACGTCGCGGTGGACGATCCCCAGGTTGTGGGCGTGATGCAGCGCCTCGGCCACCGTGGCCACCAGCGCAGCCGCCTGCCGGCAGTTGAAGGGTTCGCCCCGGATCCTGCTCGAGAGCGTCTGGCCGTCGATGAACTTGGAGACCACGTAGCACGGGAACCCCTCGCTGCCACCCACGTCGTAGACTGGCACGATGTTGGGATGGTCCAGGCTGGCGACCGCACGGGCCTCGTGCAGGTACGGTTCGGCGTCCTCTGGCTGCGAAACCAGACCCGAGTGGGGCACCTTGACGGCCACGAGCCGCTCGAGCTGCTCGTCAAACGACAGGTAAACGAGACCGAAACCTCCCTCGCCGAGCTTCCGTTCGATCCTGTACGCGCCCGATCCGTGCGGGAGCTGCCGGCTCCGGCGGCGTCTTTTGCTCCGGTTCGCGGACAAACTGCGGACCGCCCGGCGTCTGCGCCTGGTCCTCGGTCGCCTCATCGATCCAGGGATCGAACATCGAGAGGGCTCGTACTGAAGTGCTTGTCCGGTGCCCGATATTTCCACGCGGGCGAGACCGATTATAACCGTGAAGGCGTCCAGGATGAATCGAGTGACGATTGCAAACCGAGATGAGTACCTTGAATTATTTCGGAGTATGGATCCAAATTCCTGGCGCGGCCCGCGCCGTGCTCGATCGAGCCATCCAGGAGATCGACGGCGCGCCCCGCTCTGAGCTCTCAGCTTACACGGCTACGGCTTCGGGGTGTGGTGAGACGATCTTGCCGATGGTCGAGCGCATCGACCCGGAGCGGGTCGCCGAGGTGTTCTGGCGACTCCGTCGCCCAGGACCGGGGCGGTGAAGACCCCCGCATGGATTTCGAGGGTGGGGCATCCGAGATACCCATCGCCCAGGCCGTGCTGTCGCGCTACGATCGGTCCGTGGCGGCGACACTCTTCGAGCCGGTGTGGGCGTTCATCCGCAGCCAGCCGTTGCGCGGAGAGCACTGCGAGCTTTCGTCGGCGACCATCCTGGCGCTTGGCTGTCTCGACCCTGTCGATGCGGTGAACCAGCCAGAGCGGCGCTGGATGGGCATCTGGCGGTTTCATTCCGGTTGCGGCATCGCGATGTACGAAGAGGTCTTTCGAGAATTATGAGGCGGATGCGTCATCGAGCGCTCCGGCCAGCTCGCCGATGAACTGGCCAATCTCCTTGACCACTTCGCCACGTGGGCGGTTGACCGCCTCGGCGAGCCGGCGCACCGAGGCGCTGCCGACGATCAGGCCGTCGGCCACCGGCGCAAGCTGCCGCACCTGCTCGGGCCCGCTGATGCCGAAGCCGATGCAGATCGGCAGATCGGTCTGGGTTCGCAGCCAGGCCACGTTCTCGACCAGGTCCGGCGGCAAGCTCCTGCGCTCACCGGTGATGCCGGCCACCGAGACGTAGTAGATGAATCCGGTGGTCAGCCGGGCGATCTGGACGGCACGGTCACGGGGGGTGGTCGGCGTGATGAGCTGGATCAGTTTCAGCCCGCGGACCGTGGCCCTGTTCATGAGCGACTCGGACTCCTCGACCGGGAGGTCGGGCACGATCAGGCCGTCCAGCCCCGCGGTGGCGGCCTCGTTCAGGTAGCGCTCCACGCCGAGCTTGTGGATGATGGAATACGAAACCATCGAAACCAGCGGCGTGGCATGCAGCAGTTCGGATTCCTCGGCGCGGAGCGTCCTCAGGGTCTGGAAGATGTGCTGCACGCGCACCCCGCGCTCCAGAGCACGGTGGTAGCTCGCGGCGATCACCGGCCCATCCGCGATCGGGTCGGAATAGGGAATGCCGACCTCGATCAGGTCCGCCCCGCGCTCCACGATCTCCCTGATCAGGAGTGCCGTCGTCGCAAGGTCAGGATCACCCGCGGTCACAAACGGCATCAGCGCCCGCCGGCGAGAGTTCCTGAGTCGACCAAAGAGAATGTCAATTCGGTTCATGCAAAAACCGCCATCGCGTCCACTGCCCACTGCCGCCCTGGTGGGCCTCGCCTGCGGCTCGACCCACCCTACAAAGACTGCCCGCTGCCTACTGCCCACTGCCGACTGCCGCCCTACAAAGACTGCCCACTGCCCACTGCCGCCCTGGTGGGCCTCGCCTGCGGCTCGACCCACCCTACAAACTGCCGACTGCCCACTGCTCAAATCGGCTCTCCGCGCAGCCGGGCCACCTCGTACGCGTCCTTGTCGCCGCGGCCCGACAGGCAGACGATCAGGGTCTTGCCGGAGCCGAGGCGGCGGGCTTCCTTGAACGCCTGGGCCAGTGCGTGGCTCGATTCGAGCGCGGGCAGGATGCCTTCGCGGCGGGCCGTCGTGTGATAGGCGTCGAGCGCCTCGGCGTCGCTGATGTTCTCGTAGCGGACGCGCCCCTGATCTTTCCAGTAGCTGTGCTCCGGTCCGACGCCCGGGTAATCGAGCCCGGCCGAGATCGAGTGCACGTTCTCGGTCTGGCCGTCCTCGTTCTGGAGCACGTAGCTGAAGCTGCCGTGCAGCACGCCCGGCGTGCCCTGGGTCAGGCTCGAGGCATGATCGCCGGAGGTCATCCCCCGTCCGCCCGCCTCGGCGCCAATCGAGCTCGACCGCGGCGTCCTCGATGAACGGGTAGAAGATGCCCGCCGCGTTCGATCCCCCGCCCACGCAGGCGACGATGGCGTCGGGCAGCCGATGAAAGCGATCCTGGAACTGCTGGCGGGCCTCCTGGCCGATGACAGACTGGAAGTCGCGGACGATCATCGGGAACGGATGCGGGCCGACCACGCTGCCGATGGTGTAGTGCGTTTCCGCGGACGACCCCATCCAGTCGCGCATCGCCTCGTTGGTGGCGTCGCGCAGGGTGCGCGAACCGGTCGTCACCGGCACGACCTTCGCGCCCATGGTCCGCATGTTGAAGACGTTCAGCTTCTGGCGGCGGATGTCTTCCTCGCCCATGTAGACCGTGCATTCCAAGCCGAAAAGTGCACAGGCCGTGGCTGTGGCCACGCCGTGCTGTCCCGCCCCCGTCTCGGCGATCACGCGTTTCTTGCCCATGCGCCGCGCCAGCATCACCTGGCCGATCGCGTTGTTGATCTTGTGGGCACCAGTGTGGTTCAGGTCTTCACGCTTGAGAAAGATCTCGGCGCCGCCGGCAAACTCGGTGAGTCGCTGGGCCAGGTAAAGCGGCGAGGGCCGGCCGACGTAGTGCTTCAGGTAGTCGTTGAGGGTGTTCTGAAAGTCCGCATCGACCTTCGTTTCCTCATACTCCTTGGACAGCCGGTTGAGCGCATCCATGAGTGTCTCGGGCACGAACCGGCCGCCGAAGGCGCCGAACCGGCCCAGGTGATCGGGCACCTGGTGCAGCGAGCGTATGGGAAGAGTAGCCGTTTCCTCGTCGCGTGTCGGGGGCATAGCGGAGCCGTCTCGCATCTTGCTGGAAATTGGTCGGGCGCGGGTAAAGAATGTGCATTGTCCCGAGCCGCAAGGTGATCGGTCAAGACGACAGCGCTCCCGGCGCGGATGAGGATCGCCTCGGAATCGCTTGCAGCCGACTCAGAACGTCGTCACTTTCCGGGATGCCTTGACGAAGCTCGGATCGATCTCGATCCCGAACCCCGGTCCGGTGGGCACGCGGACCGTGCCGTGCTCGCACTTCAGCGAGGACGCGGAACTGCTCACCGGGATGTCGGCGTTGCCCTTGAACTCGGTGAACGGGACGGGGTTGTCGATGCACGAGACGAAATGAACCGCATCGAGGTAGCCGAGTCCCGAGCCGGACATGTGCGGCGTGCACAACAGACCAGCGGCGTGAGCCATCCGCGCCATGCGCAGCGAGCGGATGAAGCCGCCGTGATAGTGCAAGTCGGGCTGCACGATGTCGACGCCGTGGTTGCCGATCACCCAGCGGAAGCCGTATTCGCTGAACTCCTGCTCGCCGGCCGCGACCGGAATCCGCAGGGCATCGGCGACGGCCTTCGTATCCTCCAGGTGGTCGAACCGGCACGGTTCTTCATAGAAGCCATAATCATACGCTTCCATGATCCGGCCCACACGGATGGCCTCGGGGACGTCGTACGAGCTGTTCGAATCGGCATAGATCGTCATGCCGGGCCCGAATGTCTCGCGCACCAGCGGGATGAGCCGTTCCGTACGGCCGGGAAGCAAGTCGGCATTGCGGCTCATCCTGCCGCCGACGCGGAACTTGAGCGCCTTGGCCCCGCTCTCGGCGACGATCTGCTGAAGAAACGCGATTTCCTCCTCGGGCGTATTGCCCCGTCGTTCGCTGGCACGATAGACCGGAATTTCCGTCCGCTTCACGCCGCCCAGCAGGTTGCCGATGGACTTGCCGGCGAGCTTCCCCAGGAGGTCGAGGACGGCGAACTCGGCGGCCGCCACGCACACCCAGAGCGCCAGCCCCTGGTACTTGTAGTTGTCGTTGTGCCGGTAGAGCTCCCAGAGCAGGGGCTCAAGCTGGCGGGCATCCTTGCCCCGGAAGAACGGCGCCACCCGGTTCAGAAAGATCGGGTAGGTGTGGATGATGTGCATGGAGTTTGGAACGGCCAGACCCTCCGCGCCGTCCTTCGAGCGCACCCGGACCAGGAACTGGTGCCCGTTGCGCAGCAGCTCCATGTCGCTGATCAGCACCGGCGCCGTCAGCTCGCTCACCTGAAGCACCGGCGCCGCGGCAATGCGCTCGAGCTCGCTCATCGTCAGGCGCGCGTGCGGCTCGCGCGCGGTTGTCTCGCGTGGTCTTACCGCTGCGAAAAACGCCGTGCCGAGCGCTGTCTGGAGAAACCGGCGGCGGTGCTTGCCCATGGTCGAACTCTCCTCTCCGCTGACAAGAGAAGTGGACGGGTGCTGAGACAGTGCGCACCTGAAGTTGAGGGCTCCGGCTCGATCGTGCGGTTCACCGGAGACCGTCACATCGTCTGGGAATACAAGAAAGTCGTCCGTTGCATGGGAGGACAATTGGGTTCGCATATTGAAAGCTGGATGGTCCTTTTTCAACACTCCGTGCTCAAACCATGTGGACTTCCACGGGAACGTTGGCTCCAGACTTTCTCTGCCTGGCTGAGAGATAATTGAGCCGCTCGAAGCCGATCACTCGCCCCTCGCGGTCCTTGACCAGCACGATGTCGTCGTCGGTTTCCTCGCAGACAAACTCCTTTTTTGGATCGTCGAACCAGACACTCAAGGTGTTCCCTTCACGATCATAGTAGACCCTCAGCTTTTCCATAGTTCGTTCCCCGACTTGATGTTCCTGGTGAAATAGACTGTGACGACGAAGCGTTCTTTCTCGTCAGCGGGCGCTGTGACGACGCAGAGATGCCGATCTGCCGCGGGAGCGTAATAAAGGTGAACATCGGGCTCTTTGGCACTTTCTCGGATCAGCGAAGGTGTTGCCAGGCAGTCGCGGGCCTCGTGTTCGTGGCCCGCAAGGGCCGGGTGCTTGAACCGAATGATTTGTCGTCACCGGCCGCGCGTGAGGAAAACCTGGTGTCCCAGAGGCGTCAGCACAGTGAAGTTGCGCCGACGCGCCATGATTCCACGGTCCCTTCCGAATTCCGACACACCTTTCTGCCACTTGCTTTCAGTCGGACTCTTGCTGCCATAGTTTACCGCAAAACGAATCGAAGGGGGACAGCCGAGCGTCCTCTCGGCTTCGGGTGGCCTGGGGCTCATCTTGCTGCGCCCGGCTGACCATGACGTTGCGGCTGAAGCTCCATGCTTGCTGGTGATTCTTCTTGAGCCTCAACCCGGGATAAACGCTATACGTCCCGGGCCAGTATCGGGATGATGGCGACTCCTGCATCAGAGGTTGAATCCGGGCCGGAGAAGGCAAATGGCCTGCCTGCCGAGGTGCTCTACCCGGCGGGCATCGACCCCGCTCACTACGCGACCTATCCCACCTCGGATGCGCAAGGGCGGGTGGTTTTCCCCGACCTGATCCCCGGGGCAACCTATCAGGTCCGCGACTCGACGCTTCCCCGCGACCCAGGCCATTCCTATAGCTTCGCAGTCCGCAAAGAATTCAGCGTCAAGCCCGGTGAGACGCTTGAGCTGGCCGAGATCCTGATCGAGAAACCTCGTCGGTGAGGTGGGACGGAGCGTGACCTCACGAGAAGCTCCGGAGAGCAACTGGCGAGACGCGGGCAGTCTGTTCAGGGGTAAGCAGGTCCGCCGTGGGGCACACGCCTGGAGCGAGTAAGTGGCTGTGCGTTGTGGCCGCGCCCGAGAGATCCGCGCATCTGTGAAACGCACGCCAGCACTTCGCGATCGGCTTGGCCGCTCCTGTCGCTAGCGCTGCCTGGAAGAGGCTCTCGCGCGGGGGGCTGCCTCTTCGCTCTCCTCTTCGTTCTCACCAGGGTAGAAATCGAAGAAGCGCTGGCCGGCGAAGTAGTCGGCCATGGCCTTGCGGACGGAGCGAAGCTGCTTGAGGAACTTCGCGTACTGGCGGATGAGCCGCGTCCGCTGCTCGTCGGGCATCTCCAGGATGTCCATGTAGAACCGCCGCGCGCGCCGGGAGTCGTAAAAGCTCCAGAGCCGCTTGATGCTCAGGCCCGATTTCTCGTCCTCGAACTCGAGCATGCGAGCGTACTGGCGCGCCTTCATCTTCTTGGCGTACTGGATCAGCTCCGCGGAGCTTTCAAAGCCCTCCAGCCGGTCGATCCAGGCCACGATGTCCTCGGTGGTCAGCCGGGGGCCCTTCTCGGCGGCAAAGTTCCTTGAGGCTGGCGACGATTTCGGCAGGTCCCATGGCGGTGTCCCCTGACAGGAAAGCCGCTTCCAGCAAGTCACGGGCAGTGGCCTCCATGCCCTGCCCGGTTCTTTATCTATTGGAAGTCGTGGCGGCAGAGTGGCGACGATTGGCCAATTCTAGCCACCTGAAATCGCAATGTCGATGCACATCCGTTGACGGAAGCATCTTTTTCCGGCAGTGCCGCAGTCCGTGTCCGGAGCGGCTTGCGGCTCGCCCGCGGCGCGGGACGTCGGCAGTGACGCGGAGCATCTCGCCGGGGCGGACGGGTTTGACCAGGCGGTGGCGGAATCCTGCCCCCTGGGCCTGCCGCCTGTCCTCCGTCTGGCCGGAACCGGTGACGGCGGCCAGCACCGTTGTTCAGCAGGTTCGAGAAGACCTGGTCGATGCGTATCGGGTCGGAGTCGAGGCAGATCGATTCGGGAGGCAGGTTCACGATCCGCATCAAGAAACTGTCCGGCGCGGCGGGCACTTGCATGCCACTTATTCCCGCCGACACCGCCGGTGTCTATAAATCAATATGGGGCGTCTCGCCCCGCGGTCCCTGGAGTTGAATTCTCCGCCAAGCGGGCATCAGAGCGAAAGTCCTGCCATCATGCGTGTGCTCTTGAATTTGCCATCCTGGTTCATAAGGCCGGTTGCCTTGCTGCCGGCCCTGGTACTGGCGAGCCTGACACTTCCGGCGTGGGCAGGTTCGTCGCCCGCGGACCGCTCCGCAGCCGAGCGCGGCCGCTCCGCGCTCCTGGAGCACAGTTATCTCCGGGCCGAGTGGTCGGTCGATGCCTATCGCGGCGTCGCCAGGTTCTGGGGAACGCCGGCACCCGATCCGGATCAGGACCCGGACGGTTATGCCCTCGCCTTCGAGCGCCACTACGGGCTGCATTCGGCTCCCTACCCCAACGGCGGCCTGCCCATGGGCCTGCGCTGGTCGCGCAGGCCGGACGGCACGAAGACCGGCATCCAGGTTGACTGCCTGGCCTGCCACGGCGGTTCGATCGGCGGCCGCAGCTACGTGGGCATGGGCAACACCCAGGTCGACTACGACCTGCTCTTCAACGACATGTTCCGTGCCAGCGGCAAGCGAGTTCCCCTGGTGCCGTTCATCATCAACACCGTGCGCGGGACGACGAACGCTGGCATGATGGCCGCTGTGCTGCTGAGCCTGCGCAACGCGGACCTCTCGCGTCGCAGGTTCCCCCTGCTTCTGGGGGCCAACCTGCCAGAGCTTGATGCGCCTCCCTGGTGGAACCTCAAACACAAGAAGACGATGTACTACGACGGCCGCACCCCGGCCGCCTCCGTGCGCTCGAACATGCAGTTCCTGCTGGGCGAGAAGACGCTCGAGCAATTCAAGGAGCTGGAGCCAACCTTCCGCGATATCCAGGCCTACCTGCTGAGTCTTGAGCCGCCGAAGTACCCCTTCTCCATCGAAACCGCCGCGGCCGAGCGCGGCAAGTCCGTCTTCAAGCAGAACTGCGCGGTGCCACGGCAGCTATGGTGAGAGCCGGTCTTATCCCAGCAAGATCGTGCCGCTGGACGTCGTTGGTACCGACCCGGCCCGCTCGCTGGGAATATCCGACCGGGTCATCGAACACTACAACTCGACATGGTTCGGGGAGAAGCATCCCGTGGATCCGGTCCGCGTCGGCTACCAGGCCCCGCCCCTGGACGGCATCTGGGCGAGCGCTCCGTATCTCCACAACGGCTCCGTACCCACGCTTCACGCCTTGCTGAAGTCAGCGACGCGCCCCGGCGCTTCACGCGACCGGCTTCGACCAGCTTCGAGCATTACGACACCCGCGGCGTCGGCTGGAAGTACCGTGAGCCGAGCGACGCGGAGCTGGCGTCGAAGAAATCGATCCACGACGCGCACTACGTCTACGACACCGCGCGGTTCGGCCTGGGCAATCAGGGCCATACCTTCGGCGACAAGCTGAAGGAAGACGAGCGCATGGACCTGATCGAGTATCTCAAGGGTCTCTAAGCTAAGCAGATCCGCAGAAGTCTTTGGACAGGATTGCCGTACGCTTGCCCGGGGCTGAGAGCCCTGCCTGGCCGCTCTCCTCGTGGGGTACGATTCCAATCGTGCCATTCCAGGTTCATCAGATCGACGAAGTGACACGATTGGAATCGTACCCCACGAGGAGATCGACGAAGTGACACGATTGGGTATCTTGGCCCACAAAGGGCGGCCTCCCGGTCATCCAGGATCGCATCATCCGACTGAATGCCTGTCAAAGAACGATTGCGAACCTGCGAAGCACCTGCGTTCTGCGGGAATGTCTCTATCTTCGAACAGGGCAGGGGTGCAAAGCCATGGGCGTGAGCGACTGCTGGAGCCCGGATGGACAGAGCGCGCGACCTACCCGGTGCGTATGGCTTTAGGATTTCATCAAGTCTTCGGGCGAAATCTCGGCCTCACCTTGACCCAGGTGCGGGCCGATTTCAAATCAGTCTTCTTTTTTCTCCGCCTTGATCTCATCCACCTCGGGCGCGGTCGTCTGCCGTAGCCGGCGGCCCACATTGCCGGCCTCGCGGAAGACGCGGAGGATGTTGCCGCCGAGAATCTTGTGGATGTCGGGCTCGGAGTATCCTCGATTCAGCAGCGCCTCGGTGAGACGGGGGTAGCAGGAAACGTCTTCCAGGCCCACCGGCCAGCGGGAGATGCCGTCGAAGTCCGAGCCGATGCCCACGTGGTCGATGCCGGCAACCTGCACGATGTGGTCGATGTGGTTGGCCACGTCGGCGACGGTACCGCGCGGCTGCTTCTTGCCCTCGGTCCGGTACCATTTTTCCATCGCACCTTTGCGCTCCGCGGGATCGGTGTACTTCGCCCGTGCCTCGTCCATCATCGCCTTCGCCGCGCGCGCCGCATCGGCGACGATGAAGCCCGAGAAGAAGTTGACCATGATCACGCCGCCGTTTTGCTTCACCTTGACCAGGATGTCGTCCGGGACGTTGCGCGGCGACGGGCACAGAGCGTAGGCGCTGGAGTGGCTGGCAATGACGGGAGCCTGAGTGACGCGCAGGGCGTCGGCCATGGTCGCGGGCGAGACGTGCGAAATATCGACGAGCATCCCCAGCCGGTTCATCTCCCGGACCACGCGCTCGCCGAACGCGGTCAGTCCGTCGTGCTTCTGGGCATCGTTCGCCGCATCGGCCCATTCGAGCGTCGCGTTGTGCGTGAGCGTCATGTAGCGGTGCCGAGCTGGGAGAACGCACGCAACTGGGCGAGGCTGTTCTCGATGGCCACACCTCCCTCGATGCCGATGAGCGA
The DNA here is from genome assembly GCA_963833985.1 of uncultured Planctomycetaceae bacterium. GTDB lineage: Bacteria > Planctomycetota > Planctomycetia > Isosphaerales > Isosphaeraceae > Aquisphaera. The sequence goes on along the minus strand of CAWIAD010000002.1, from coordinate 148,296 downwards.
GGCAATTTTCCCCGACTTGACGATGCGCTCGACGTCATCGGCCGAGAGCGCCAGTTCCAGGTCGGCGGGGTACTTCTCGACGAGCCTGTGGACCAGGTCGATCTGCTCGGTGACCGTGGCGCGGGGTTGGGGTGCTCGCTGGGGATGTAGACCGACCAGAACTGGACCTTCACGCCCCCCGCGCGGAGGCGAGGGATGTCGGTCTGACCGGAATCGAGCCGCCTGGAGAGGTCGAACTTCCTCAGGGCCATGTCGCCCTCGGTGCGCAGCCGCCAGGGGAGATCGTTGTGGCCGTCCCAGAGCATTCCCGCGGCGTGCACCCGGGCGGCGCGCTCGGAGACGGAAACCGCGGGCGGCTCGTCGCCCCTGGCCGGGCTCCGCACGGCTGTGGAGGCCACCGCGAGCGTCACGCAACAAGACAGCAGCACGTTGAAACTCCGGCGCATCTGGCTCTCCTCGCGGACGCGGTGGTGGTGTCCCCGGCGGGCATCGATTGTCGGCATTGCCGGCCTGCCTGGCAATCGGCGGCCGAAAAGGATTCTGGCGGCTGGCCGCGTGGGCGCGTCACCTGCTGCGAGACAATGCAACAGTTGTCGATGGCAGCTCATGAGCCCTCCCTGGAGCGTTGCTCCGCTCCCACTGCAAGCCGATCTCGACGGACGCGAACGCGGAGCGGCGGATTCGCCACCCCGAGGGTGTGCCTCTGCTGGCCATCTCCGCGACGATGCTCGTCACCTTCGTGATGCTGGCCACCTCGAGCTGGACCATCTTTCCACTCCTGGCCGAAATCCTCAATCCTGGCAGGGGCTGGTATTTCCCCGAGATCCGGCCCGCGCCGTCGCAAGCCGCGCTCGCATCGCAGAACTTGGCAAAAGATGCCATTCATGCTACGGTAAGAACCGAGATGAGATCATATATGACAATTATGAATATCTCATTGTCCGACGAGATGAAGGCGTTCGTCGAAGCCCAGATGGCGGCCGACGGTTACGCATCGGCCAGCGAGTACCTACGGGCCTTGATCCGCGAGGATCAGAAGCGGCGGGCCAAGCAGGCGCTGGAAGCCATGCTGCTCGAAGGATTGCAAGGACCCGCCGTCGAGATGACCGGCGAAGACTGGGACTCCATGATGCAGGAAGCCGCCGGCCGGCATGCCCGCGAGCAAGCCCAGACATGAGCCGTATCGTTCGCCGTCTTGCGACCGATTTGGTGGACATCGCCTACGACGACATCCGGCAGGGCAGCCCGGCGACGGTACAGCGGTTCCGAACCCAAGCGGGAGAGTTATTCCGCCAGCCGGCCAATATGCCGGGCATAAGGACAGCCTATAACCCCGATCATCGGGCTTTGGCCCAGCTTCCGTTTCTGCCCATGACACGATTCAAGAAGTATCTGGTTTTCTACCGGCCGATGCCCGGCGGAATTGAAATCATCCGCGTGCTGCATGGTGCTCGTGATCTTCATTCCATCATCTCCCATGAATTCGGTATCGCGGAGGAGGGCAGTGACTGATTCATGAAAACAATCGAATTGTCCGAGGCGAGAACTCATTTCCGCCAGCTCCCAAAACGAGTCACGCCGGATCGTTGGATGCGGTGGCCATGTCAGTCATCCTCTATGGTTGTTCCGGTCGCTCAGTCGCTGCGGGATATCCTGGCTCGGTTCGGCTGACCACCTGGGGCCAGCCGCGGACCTGGTCGGAGCTGGGGTGCTCTCGTCTACACCGTCTACACCGTTCACATCAGGGTCAGCGCGTTGGCCCTGGCGGCCGCCGGCCGATGGACTTATACTGATCGCAGGACGTGTGACAACTGTCGAGGGCCGGTCATGAGCACACGCTGGAATCGGGCCGCCTCAGGAACTTCCCCCGTCGGCGAACCGCGCCTCAGATCCGATACAGCCGTGCGCAGGCTGGAGGTTCGCCCCGAGGGTTTGCCGATCCTGGCGCTCATCGCGACGGGGCTGATCACCTTCGTCGTGCTGGCCACATCAAGCTGGACCATCTTTCCCATCCTGGCCGAGTATCTGGATGCGGGCGGAGGGCTGGGACCACTGCTGTTGCCAACCATGTTTGACAGTGTCCTGGCCGAGGCGCTCGCGGGCACGGCTTTCTTGCTCATCATCAGCGTGATGATCCTGATGGTGGAGCAGCGCAGGGAGTTTCCCCCATGGGTTCCCTACTGCGCCTCGTTTCCGGTGGCCTGGCTGTTGACCTTGCCTTCGGCTCTCGAGTATGGCGGCCCGCTTTCCATGTGGATCGCCTTCGGGGCCATGGTCGCGGCGGTCTTCTGCATGCACTGGCAAGCGTTCACCTGGGCCCGGACGATCTGGGGCTGATTGGCCGCGGGCTGCTCTGGCCGGCGCCGACCGCCATCGAGTACACTCATTCTCACGAAACTCGATTGTTGTGGTTTCTGAGTCGGTTGGTGTCAGCCAGTGAGGTGCGTCGTGGCCCTACGTCCCCGCAAGAACAAGTTCCGCCAGAGCAAGTATCACCGCTGTCCGCGCTGTGGCGGCCAGGTGCGTAAACGATCGCTCCGGTGCAAGAAGTGCGCCGAATCGCAGCGCTAGCAATCCGCCCCGCGGGCGCCGGTGGCCAGGCGGGCGGCACGCTTGGGGACCTGTCGGTACGATTCCACTCCTGCAAGTTCGGGTGTCTCACATGAAACGGCTGCTGCTCTTGCTGGCCTGCGCCCTGGCATTACCGGTCGTGGCACGTGGCGACGGCCCGGACTCCACCGGGGAACCGGTTCCGGACGCCGTCAAATCCATCACCGGCCGGGAGATCGGCGGCCACCTCCGCTTCCTGGCGTCGGACCTGATGAAGGGCCGGAACACGGCCTCGCCCGAGACAAGACTGGCCAGCGAGTACCTGGCTGCCCACCTGTTCGCGGCCGGCGCCGAGCCGATGGGCGACCGCGACGGCCAGGCCGCCACCTACTTCCAGACGTTTCCCCTGGAGCGGGTCACCCCGCTCGAGGAAGGGACCGGGCTCACCCTGATGGTGGACCTCCGCGGCGTGCGCAAGGAGATCCCTTGCAAGGTGGGCAGCGACCTCATCGTTTCTCCGAACAACCTTGTACCTGGAGAGATCGAGGCGCCCGTCGCCTTCGCGCGGTACGGCATGGTTGACGCCGAGAAGAAGATCAACGATTACGAAAACCTCGATGTACACGACCAGTTCGTGCTGATCTTCGACGGCCGGCCCGATGACCCTCAGCCCAAACCCGCCGCGCCCGGGCAGAGGCCGGTCCTCAATTCGGGCTGGAAGCAATCTGCCGCCCAGCGGCGCGGGGCGCTTGGCCTGATCGTGATTCACCCGCCCGGACGCAACATGCCCGCTCCGCAGGTCCCCTACTCGGCCGCGAACCTCGGATTCGGCCGCTCCAACCTGGCCCTGGTGAACCCGGCCCGCGAGCCGTTCCCGGTGGTGTACCTCGGGGACCCGGTTCGCGACCAGCTCACCAGCGCCCTGGGACTCACGGCGGACAGCCGGCCGCACGTGATCGGCGGCGACAGCCTGCGGGCGAGGTTCCGCTACGCCGCCCGCAAGGAGCCGAAAAGCGAGCGCAACGTGCTCGGCGTCTTCCCCGGCTCGGACGCGGAAAAGAAGAAGGAAGTGATCATCTTCAGCGCCCATTACGATCACGTCGGGGTCAACGACAGGGGAGAAATCTTCAACGGCTCGGACGACAACGCCTCGGGCACGAGCTCGCTGCTGGAGATTGCCGAAGCGTTCGGGCAGAGCCCCAGGCCGGCGCGAAGCGTCGCGTTCCTGTGGGTTTCGGGTGAGGAGCACGGCCTCTGGGGCAGCCGCTACTTCGCTGACCACCAGACGCTCCCCGAGGGGTACAAGATCGTGGCCGACATCAATCTGGACATGGTCAGCCGCAACGACCCGAAGCAGATCGGCATCACGCCTTCGCCGAAACACAACCGGTACAACACGCTTGTCCCTGCCGCTCAAGCCTCGTGCAAGTCCGAAGGGATGGAAGCCGTCTTCAACGCCGACCAGTTCTTCTTCCGGACGGATAGCTCGAGCTTCGCGAACAAGGGAATTCCCGTCATCTTCTTCTTCGCCGGCATCCACGCCGACTACCACAGGCCGACCGACGACGTTGACAAGGCCGACCTGGAGAAAGCCGCCCGCGTGGCCCGCGTGGCCTACCGCCTGGGCTGGCAGATGGCCCAGGCGAAGGAAGCGCCCAGGAAGATTGAACCGGAGCAGAAGGCGAAGTCCGAGCCCACCGCGGCCAGAGATTGAACTGCCGGAAGTTGTTTCCCGAAGTTCGGAGCACCTCGATGAGCCCGTGATCGGCGGCGTCAGGAAACATCGACGTCGGCCGGTTCCTCTCCCTCGGCATCGGCGTCGAGCCAGAGCTGAGCGACGGTCGCCGCCAGGCCGGGCAAGACCAGGCTGACAATCGCCTGATCGCCGCGGAAGACAGTCTCGTTCCAGGTATCTCCGCGCCGGCAGAGGACGGTGACCTGGCGCTGCAATGGGTCGACGATCCAGTATTCAAGCAGCCCGTAGGCCAGGTACTCTTCGCGCTTGGTGTGGTAGTCGCGCTCGACGCTGCCGCGCGAGACGACCTCGGCGGCGAGAGCGGCGATTCTGCGTCGACGCCAATCTCTGGGTGCATTTCTGAGGACGACGCCCAGGTCGGGATTGCGGCCGGAGACCATCCCCGGCAGCCAGAAGCGGAATTCACTGCCTCCACCGTAACGAAGAATCACGCCCGGATGTTGCTGGTCAAAAAGACTGACGGCACGATACAGGTTGCAGACGACCACACCGTGTCGATCGTTCGGTACTTCAGTCACCTCGAGCACTCCCCGGGCAAGCTCGTAGCGATAGCCATCGAGTTCCTCGGCGTCGCGGAACTCATCGAGCGTCATCGTGCGGCCATGGTCGGCCGGGCCGATTTGCAGGCTCGTTGTGACCGTCGCCATGATCCCAGGTTCCTCCCAGCGGCCGGGCCGCATGCGTGCGGAATGCTTCGCTCAAAGATCGTCGCGTTGCGGATCGAAGGTGAGGTCGCTGGCTTCGGCCAAGGCGGGGTCGATGGGGTTGCGCAGCCGCCGGGGCTCGAAGGCGATGATCCCGCGCCGACCGGCGCAGTTGAGGCAGAGGCGCTCATCGCCGTGATAGAGAAAGAGCTCACCGTCCAGGAGCCGGTGATAATAGTCCTGGCCGGGCGCCATCATGTAGCAAAACTCGCGATGGCTATCGCGCTTGATCTTCACGCGCCAGCCGGGCTCGAAAATGTAGAGTCGCGGGGGCGACTGGCGAGACTCCACGTTCTCCGCTGACGGTAGAGCGGACGGCACGCCGTTGTTGCTGCTCATGGTTGTTTCGGCTCCTGGAGGCGGAGATTTCAACTGGAGGCAGACCGGTCCGAGGCGTGATGGACTTCGCCTGTGCGGGCGGAGCGGGTGAGAGGAGGCAGTCCGCAGACATCATCCGTGCAGGGGACGTCTCTCGGCCGGGTTGACGCCAAATAATTATACACACGCCGACCCACCCACGCGACCCCCGGAAACCAGGCGATCCAGGCGAAAGGCCAGGCCCCCGGCAGCCAGCCGCTGATGGCCCGCACCGCATCGAAACCCGCAAGCACGCGGCCCTGCTTCGACAATACATGCATTGAATCCATGCATGCCTTCTTCGTGAGGGAACGATGCAAGGTCGTGACGTCCACCGCCGTCAGGTCGATGGGCTCCAGGACGCGGTCCGGGTCGGCCGCGGTTACCAGTGCCATCGACGCCCGGCAGCGCGGGCATGCCCCGTCGAAGAGGACCCGGAATGCGGGCTGTTCGCGGCCGCTCGCCAGGCTGCGCAGCCACGCGCCGGAGACGAAAGCGATGTTGGCCGCAATCATGATGAGCCCGAATTCCGAGAGCCCGGGTGCCACAAAGGCGATTCCCAGGTGCAGCGCCACGGCCCAGGCGATCATCATCGGCCGCAGCAGCCGGTTCCAGATCAGCACCGGGTAGAGCAGCTCGAAGGCCAGGCTCGCATGCGTGAGAAAATTGATGAGCATCGGCCAGCCGGCCAGCGCGGTGAAGTTCCGGGTCACGAACTCGCCGGCCGTCATGGTTCCCCAGAGGGCCATGCCGGTCCACCACGAGAGCCCTTGCACCTTCGCCAGCCCGGCCATGGCATAGATGAAGGCGAGGTGAAGCTGAATCAGGCGGAGAGCGAGGTTGGCGGCGATGGTGGGCCGGGGAGTGCCTGGTTCGCCGGGGGCGACTTTTCGCCCGCCGCTGGCACCCGCCGGCCGCAGGCTCCGAGCGGCCGCGCGGGCCTCGCGCCATCGCTTCAAGAACCGGTCCAGCGAGACGGCCTGGCCGCTGGCGAACGTTGCGGCCAGGTACAGGGCCAGGGTCGAGAGCACCTGGTCGAAGCCGAAGAGGGCGATGGGCACTCGGCGCACCGTGGAGACGATGATGACCCAGGCCAGGACGGCTGTCACGCGGCTGAACAGCCCCAGCGTGTTGAGCACGAGGATCGCCAGGCAGCCGAGCCAGACGGGCGACAGCAAGCTGTCGGGGACGAGGAACCAGAACGACCAGGCGTAAGGCTGCCGCAGGTGCTGGGTTTGCCGGATCAGCGACGGATCCGCCCAGCCGGCTGAGCCGAAGTAATCATGCAGGTCGAGGCCCAGGACGAAGAGGCTCCAGATGGCCAGCAGGCCCACGGCCACACGGATCAGCCCCAGGCAAGTGGGATCGGCCGGCGTGAAGAAGAACCTTCGCCAGCCCTGGCGCGTGGACTCCGCCAGATCGCCGCAATAGAGTCCCAGGTCGCTCAGGAGCCGTCGCACTCGAAGTCTCCAATCCATTGCGGGGTGGTGAAGAGCTCTTCGTCGAAAAGGTCGAAAACGGCCGCGCCGGGCGTCGCCAGATGCTCGCGCACATGCTGCGGATCCGGGATCATGTGCTGCTGCGAATGCAGCGTCACGGTCTTGCAGCCGGGGTGCGTGGCGCAAAGGTGGCGGGCGTAGGCGGCCGCAAGCCGGCTGCGGCCGTTTTCGCCATGCATCTGTTTCAACTCCTCAAAGTCAGCCGTCAAGGCGTTGGCCAGTGCAAGCTGCCGCTGATGGCGCATCAACGGACCGGGGAGGTTTCGCTCGGGCAGGCGGACCAGCTCATCAGGACGACCGTCGCCAAATCGCAGCCGCGCCGTGATCACGGGCGTGGGCGGGGGCTCGGCATAATACCGGTAAGCGTAGCCCTGGTCGACCAGGTCATGATACGGCGTGAAGAAGTCGGCGATGCGCCGCTCCAGCTCGGACGAGGGAGGAACCCCCATCGCTCCGGCGACCACGGCGGCCATGTGGTACAGCAGTGCCAGCGTCACCACGACGCGTGCCCATCCCGGCCATGAATCGGAACCCGGCACCGGAATGACCGGAGCGCGGCCCCCGGAAGTTGCACTCGGCCGTTGCAGGCCAGGTGTGCCGGGCCTGCTTTCAGGAGCCACCAGCCCGCCGGACTGCGCCGACCGCTGCTCCGTTCCGTGCCCCGGCGGCTTTTTCCTCATGTGCTGCGGCCTCCGACTGACGACCAGGCATTATCATCCATCATAACCGCTTATCTCCCCGCGGACCAGAAACGCGGCGCCGATGTTGCATCCCAACCAGTACAAAGGTCGCAACCAGATTATCCATTCCATCTCTTTCAGCCATTTTACGAGGTCCAGTTGCGTGCCGATGCGGTGGACACTAGAATTTGACCGGTCTGAGTAGAGAATATGGGTCAGGGCGACCTGGTGGGTAGCAGAGCGTGCGCAAGGCCGGGTGGCATGCTGCACGCCGGGAGGCCCGCCCGATCATTGCGGTGCACCAGGGCGGGGTTGGGTGCCGGTCGCGGATCAGCTTTCGTCATGTCTCGCAACCTGGAGGTTTGAAATGCAAGGTACGATCGTGATGCTGATGGCCCTGAGCGGGCTGGGCTGTCATCACAAGTCGTGCGACGTTGTCATGGACACGTCGTACTACGGCACTGGGGCCTGCTACAGCGGCAGTTGCTACGGCGGGTGCTACGGCTCCATCGTCGAGCCATCCTGCTACAGCGGCTGCTACTCCATGGGCTACGGCTGTTACGGAGGGGGCTGCTACGGCGGTTGCTATGACGGCTGCTACAGCGCTGCCTACGGCTGTTACGGCGGCGGGTACAACGATTGCGGCGGCGGGCGGCGGCACGGCTGCTTCCTGAGCGGGTTGTTCCACTGCGGCCGTGGTGGTGGCGGCGGCTGGCACCACGGAGGAGGCTACGGCGGAGTTGGCCCTTACGGCTGGGATGGCGGCTGGTACGGGCCGGATTACGGTTTCTACGGCACGGGCTACGGTTACGGCGGCTACGGCACGGGAGTTTACGGAGCGGGCATGCCCGTTTACGAGGCCCCCACCGGCGGCAGCCAGGCCTCCCCCGGCTACCCGCTCATCCAGCCCATGAACGAGGTGCCTGCCACGCCCGCCCCTGCGGTCGGTGAGCCTGCCACCCCGCCCGCACCAGCGGCCGGTGCGGCCAGCGACACCACGGCACCCACACCGCCAGCGCCCACTCCCGCGACCGGCGGCTCGCTGGCCCCCACTCCCCCGTCCACGCCCGTGCCGCCAACTCCGGCACCGAACCTCCCGGGAACCGGTACTCCGGCAGGAGCCGGGATCGCGCCCAAGCCCAGCACCTGATCTCTTTCGCCTGACCTCCGTGCGCGACGGCGGATCGTCAGGAACTCGGGCGCCGCTCGAGGCTCGACCGCCTCCGCATGCGATTCGGCACCGCCAGGTCGCAGAACAAAAAAGAAATCACCCAGGCCGCCGGGACCCAACTCCCGGCGGCTTGTTCTTGTGCGCGGCGGGTTCCAGGACGAACGCTTGCGGTAGGCGTGCCAGTGCGTGAAGATGACAGCCTTGACCGCTGCGGCCGGGAGGCACACAAGCTGACGAGTATTCCGGCGGATCTATGAAACGCACGACGTCACTCGTATGGACGGCCGCGCGTGGCCTCGTGCTTGTGCTGGCACTCGCGGCAGCGATCATGGCGGCGGTTCGTACCGACCGCCAGTTCCTCGATCACTTGCAACTCTTCCAGACGGGCGGGAAGCGGCCTGGCATCCGGGCCGCCTGGCTCGACGACCTGGAGCTCCCAGCACGCCGGGTGCACTGGGATTTCCTGGCGTTTCTTGCCGTGTTCACCCTGGGCATCGGGCCTCTCACGGCAACTGCCCGCCGCGGCCGGCGGCGTTGCGGGGGCGGGCTGCCGGGACCAGGAGTGGCGGCGTCGAGTGTGGCGGCCCTGGTAATTCTCTGCCAGGTTGCCGAGCGCATTGCGCTTGCCTGGTTCGGAGAGATTACCGATGCGACGCTCGGCCTCGTCTGGTCGCTGGAGTGGCCCCAGGCCTGGTCAACGCTGGACTGCGGGCTGGGCCTTTCGCCCTACCAGATCGAGGCCGGCGCCAGCGGTGCGGTCCTGGGTGTCTGGGCGTACCTGTTCCTGGCGCGGGCGTGGAGAGCCCAAAACACCTGGCGCGACTGGCTGGGCCGATGGCTCGCCTGGTGCTGGATGCTGGAGCTGGGATTTCAGGTTTTTGCACCCGTCATCTGGAGATGATGCAATGGAGCCTCGCAGCCGGCCAAGGACTCACGGTGGCGCCACGGCGGCAGCCCTGCGGCGGTTCACCGTCGCCGACGAGATGATCCTGCTGGTGCCGCTGACGGCGTCGCTGGTGGTGGCGCGGTCGTTCTGGCAGTATGACCTGGCGAGGTTCCTGCGATCGCGTCCCGAACGCTTTTCCTTGCTGGAGTTGCTGGACTGGGTTCCGGTGCTGTGCTTTGGGCTCCTGCCGCGCCTGCTGGCGCTGGTGATGCCGGCCCTGCTCCTGATCCGGCTGCGCCGGCCGCGCCCCGGCTTGCGGCGATTGTCGCGGCAGCCCGGAGTCGTGGCCTGCGCCGCGGCAACCGCGGCCATCGCGGCCGGCGGGCTGATTGTGTTATCGCGGCGCGTTTCCCAGGCCCTGTTGCTCGGCTCCTTCAACTTTCCGGACTGGGCCATCGTCGAATCGCGTGTCCCGGCCGCCGTGGTTGCCGCCTGGACGGCCCTGGCCCTGAGCGGCCGCTGGCGGCCGGAAGCAAGCTGGCTGGACCGGGCAGGCTGTGTCTGCGGAGGCGTCTGGGTGGTGCTCTGGATCTTTCGCTGGTATTTCCTGCTGCACATCTGAGATCGTCCGGAGGAAGACCGTGCCCGGGCCCCAGGGAGGCCGCTCATTGATCTGGACCTATCGATCCACGGCCCTGCCCATGGCGCCGACGGTGCTGGCCCTCGCGGGACTGACGCTTCACCTCACAAGCTTTGCGCCAATCCGCATCGAGGTCGACTGGGAGCGGGCCCTCGGTCCCGAGCACATCGTGCGCAGCGGGCAGTCGTACCGGATCGAAGGGCTGCTGGACGATGGCGGCAACCCGTACCACCAGATCACGTCAGCCTACCTGGAACTCACCTCCGAGCGCCCGCGTTCCCACATCGCCTGGACCACCGGTGACCTCAGGTTCGACCAGACAGGTCGGCACTTCGTGGTCGGTCTGGATCTGCCGGGGAACTTCATGGAGAGCCTTCAGATCAGTCAGGCTTACCTGGTGGTCGTGATCCGCGACCGCTCGGGCCGCACTTACGCGAAAGGCGATCTGCCTGGCAACTGGATTGCCGTGCGTACCCAGTGAAACACGGGCTCGCCCCGGTCGCTCTCAGAACGCGTCCGCGCTCACGACCTCGCCGCCGGCGCGCGTGCCCAGCGCGTTCCAGATATTCAGAAGGGTCCAGCACTCGCCCCTGGAATCCCGGTTCGACAGGTCATGAGGAATGGCCGGCTCCTTGCCTGGCGAGTCTGGGCGGGCTACGGTGATCTTATGGAGTTCGAAATGGGATCTGGAGAAGGCCGCGCGTCATTCCAGCGAGGGACGCTTGCTTGTCGTGTCGCACACCGACCGGGGCGAATTCACCCGCATCATGAGTGCCCGCTGCGCCACGCGCAAGGAGAGGAAATTCTATGAGGAAGGATGATCTGAGGCTCGGACGATGAAGAACTCCGTCCCGAGTACGACGCCTCGGTGCTCAAGAGCGGTGTCCGCGGTAAGTACTTGCAGAGTTACCGCACCGGGACGAACCTGGTGTTGCTGGCTCCCGACGTTCGAGCCGCGTTCCCGACGGACGAGTCGGTCAATCAGGCGCGTGCGCTCACTCATGCAAAGTCAGCCGCCGGCCTGACTCGGAGCTTCAGCGGATCGCGACCCGCGTCACACGGTACGATGGGTGAACAGTTCATCCATGAGGGACGGTCCGCGCACTGCTTGCTTTGTCTGGATCGCGTGGAGCCATCTCGGGCATGAGCGACGCGATCCGCCCGGCCGTCGTGCAGTGATTCATAGGGAGCGCTACGGCTGCCGATCTTTGGCCGGGTGCATTGAGCCTGGTTCTGAGATGCTGGGGCTATGGTCTCGGAGGCGGCTACTCTCGCGAACGGCTCGACCGTGTCCCGGCGCCCTTCCTCGCTGACCGACAGTGCGCCCGATGCTGCGATGGCCTGACGCGTCTCCGGGTGCAACTCAAGAGCGACATGAGCGTCTTGAGCGTTCGGCGGCAGGAGGGACGACAAGATAAAAACACAGGAAAATGACAGCGCCCAGGCACCCGCGCCTGCCGTGGACCATCTGAAAACGCAGCGGTCCCTGGTGACGGTGGCAACGATCAGAACGCATCCGCGCTCACGACCTCGCCGCCGGCGCGCGTGCCCAGTGCGTTCCAGATGGACAGGCTGATGCTGTCCTTGACGAACCGCACGGAACCGTCCATGAGCAGAACATTCACGCCGCCGGGATGGAACGAGCTGGCACCGATGAACGAATCAAGGACCCCGTAGTTCGAGGTCGTGTTACACGACGGTTTGTTGGGCGGCATGATGTGATAGTAAGGACCGCCCCGGCCGGTGTCCTGGAGGGTCCAGTACTCGCCCTTGAAGTCCCACAGGGGCGTGCTGGCGGACTGGCACGCGGTGACGTCCTGCTGCGGGCCGCCGAACGAGAGCTGGTTGACCTGGTAGACCAGGTTCAGGCCCGGCGTGTTCGCGCCTGTTTTTCCCTTGATCCACTCGCTCATGGCCGCGGTGTTGCTGGTGCCGTCGCGGATCGCGGTGAAGCCGACCCGCGAGCCGAAGAGCGGATTGCCCCCCAGCCACCACGACATGCCGTTGACCACCCCGCCGTTGTACTGCCGGTTGGTTCCCGCGTTCAGTGCGTAGTTCACGCAGGTCACCGGTACACTGTAGCCGATATCGAGATTCTCCTGGCTGCCGGGGTTGCCGTCGGATGGGCAGAAATAGCCGTTGATGGAGGTGCTCATCACCGTGGTATTCGCCGCCACGGCGCTGCCGCTAACCACGTCGCCAAGCTGGAAGTTGTAGGCGTCGTAAACATCGCGATGCTCGAGGTAATTGGTCAGCCGCAGGTGGATCGAAGAATTCTGCGGGACCCTGCCGGTGCCGATGGTCACGCCTTGAAGGTCGATCCCGCCGGTCGGCGGCAGGACGTCGTTGTCGGTCATGTACTGATGAATCGCCAGGCCGATCTGCTTGAGCTGGTTGGTGCACTGGGCACGCCGCGCCGCCTCCCGCGCGGACTGGACGGCCGGCAAGAGCAGGCTGATCAGGATCGCGATGATCGCGATCACGACCAGAAGCTCGATCAGGGTGAATCCGCGACATCGCGGCGTCATGAGTGCATGGCTCCGAAGGATCGCAGGATAGCGAGGTACTCGAATGCTTGTTCTATCCATTCAATCGCCAGACGAGCTCCAACTCTGGCGATTTTTTTTTCGTCTGGCGATACCAGAATAGGAGGCGGCCAGGGCACGCGGCCGCCGTTGAGAACGGATAGAATGCGTGGACGTCATAGCTTGCCTGGATCGCACCGGGGTTTCTCCATGTCGCACTCGGATTCGGTGACCTACTGGCTGGACGGGCTGAAGGCAGGCGAGGACGATCCGATCCAGCGCCTCTGGGACCGCTATTTCCAGCGGCTGGTGCGGCTGGCCAGCGCGGCTGCCCGGACATGCGCGGCGGGCCATCGACGAGGAAGACGTGGCCTTGAGTGCTTTCCACAGCTTCTGCGATCGCGCCCGGAATGGCCAGTTCGCGGAGCTGAACAATCGCGACGACCTGTGGCGGGTCCTGTTCGCGATCACGGTCCGCAAGGCGGTGGGCGTGGTGCGCCACCAGACCCGCAAGAAGCGGGGAGGCGGGCACGTGCTGGGCGAATCGGCACTGGGTCATGACGAGGAGATGGGAGCTGCCAGCCTGGCCCGGTTCCTGAGCCGCGAGCCCACTCCGGATGATGCCGCGGAGTTTGCCGACCAGCTCGATTCCCTGTTCGCCCGGCTGGACGACGAGACCCTGCGCGTGATCGCGGTGCAGAAACTCCATGGCATGGGGTCGGAAGAGATTGCGCGTTCCCTGGAGATCTCGGCGCGGACGGTGGACCGGAAGCTGCAATTGATCCGGGCCCTGTGGTCCAAGGAGGCCGGATGCTCCCCCGGCTGACCCTGGATTTCAGCCTGGCCGTCGACCAGCTTCAGCGCATCGACGAAGCCTGCGACCGCTTCGAGACAGCCTGGCGAGGCGGCACGCGCCCCGACCTGGAAGCGTTCCTCGCCGGCTTCGACGGGCTGGAGCGCGACCGCCTGCTGCGCGAGCTGCTGGCGATCGAGCTGGACCTCAAGCGGCAGCAGGACGAGCCGACCGATCCGGACGTCTACCGGAAACGCTTTCCCGGCCGCGATGAGCTTCTTGACGAGCTGTTCGCCCGCTACGAGCCATCCCGGCATCAGGAGCCCAGGCACCCGACGGTCGACGGCCCGGTGAACAACCGGCCCACCATCGACGGACCGGCCGGCGAGCGCGGTCGCCGGTTCGCAGACGCCACTGATCTCGGCAGCGACGGTCTCGACGCCCATGACCACTCCTCCTCACGGGGCTGGTCGAGCGGACCAAACGCCCAGGGGTATGAGGTCCTCGAGGAGCTGGGCCGTGGGGGCATGGGCATCGTCTACCGGGCCCGGCAGGTCGCACTCAATCGCCTGGTGGCCCTCAAGGTCATCAAGTCCGCCGAGTTCGCCAGCGATATCGAGCTGATCCGGTTCCAGAACGAGGCCGAGGCGGTCGCCCAGCTCGACCATCCGCACATCGTGCCGATCTACGAGGTGGGCCGGAAGGCCGGCCAGCGCTACTTCAGCATGAAGCTGGTGAGCGGCAGCAGCCTCGACAAGAAGCTGGAGCAGTTCCTCCCGGACGTGACCGCCTCCGCCAGGCTGGTCGCCATCATCGCCGAGGCCATCCATCATGCCCACGTCCGCGGCATCCTCCATCGCGATCTGAAGCCGGCCAATATCTTGCTGGATGAGCAGGGCCAGCCGCATGTGACCGACTTTGGCCTGGCGCGGCGGATCGAAACCGGCAGCGGACTGACGCATTCGGGCTACCCCGTCGGCACGCCCGCGTACATGTCGCCCGAGCAGGTTCGCGGCGACAAGGGAGCATTCACCACGGCGACCGACGTCTACGGCCTGGGTTCGATCCTCTACGCGCTGCTGACCGGCCACGCACCGTTTGTGGGCAGCAGTCTGGCGGAGACGCTCGACAAGGTCCGCGGCGAGGCGCCTGAGCCGCCCCGGAAGGTCAACGCGCGCGTGCCCCGGGACCTCGAGATCATCTGCCTGAAGTGCCTTCAAAAGGACCCGGACCGGCGCTATCCCAGCGCACGGGCGCTGGCCGATGACTTGAACTGCTGGCTGGCTGGTGAACCTATCGCCGCGCGGCCGGTCGGGGCGGCCACGCGCGGCTGGATGTGGTGCCGGCGAAACCCCCTGCCGGCCGCGCTCGGGGCCCTGTGCGTGCTGGCCGTGCTGGCCGGCCTGGCCGGCGTGACCTGGAAGTGGCGCGAGGCCGCGGCCGCCGGCCAGGAGACGCTGGCCATCAACAACTTCCTGGTGCACAAGCTGCTCGACCAGGCCGCTCCGCGGTTCAACCCCCGGGCGCCAATCTGACCGTGGGCGAGCTGCTCGATATCGCCTCGGCCAGGATCAAGGGCGAGTTCGAGACCCAGCCCGCAGTGGAGTCCTCGATCCGCCGGACCATCGGCTCCGCCTACCAGTCGCTTGGCCTCTACGACCGCGCGCAGCCCCATTTCCGTGAAGCCATCGCCCTGGATTCCCGGACCCGCGGCCCGCGTGATCGGCAGACCCTGCGCGACGTCATCCTGCTGACCTCCGTGCTGGACGACGCGGCCCGCTATGCGGAGGCCGAATCGCTCGCGCGGCAGAACCTTGAGGACTGCACCGCCGCACTCGGCGCCGATGCCCCGATCACCCTGGAAGCGATGTACCAGCTTGGCACGGTGCTGGCTCACCTGGGCAAGCGGGAGCAGGCCGAGTCCGCACTGCGGCAGTGCGCCGCCTCCCAGCGCAGGGTGAACGGAGCCGCAGCATCCGGACACCCTGCGGTCCATCAATGCCCTGGGTCTGCTGCTGCAAGACCTGGGAAAGCTCGATGAGGCCGATGCGCTGGCGGTCGAGTACGAGCATGGAATTCGCTGCCTGTTCGGAACCAAGCATCCCGACAACGTCACGGCGCTGGCCAGCCGCGGCCGTGTGCGCAGGAACCAGGGACGCCTGGGCGAGGCCGAGGCCCTCTACGAATCAGCGGCCGCCGAGGCCGCCCGCATCCTCGGCTCCCATCATCCCCGGACACTCGCCGCGATGGCCGATCATGCGGAAGTTCTGCGGCAGAACGGCAAGGCCGCCGAGGCCGACCGCGTGCTGGCGGAAGCCTGGGAGCGGGCACGCACCGGCCGCGGCCTGGACGACCCCGACACGCTGAAGGCGGCCGCCCTGCACTCCGAGGCCCTGCTGGCGGCAGGGAAAACGCAGCAGGCCCGGGCGGTCCTGGAGCTGGTCCTCCCTCATGCCCTGCAGAGCCTCGGCGGCGAGCATCCCACGACCCAGACGCTCAATCGCCTGGCGGCACGCAATCGCTGAGGACTGTTCACCTCTTTCTCATGCCTGTTCTGTTCATCAGCATAAGATATCACTTCATACATCCATCGCCAGGCGGATGCCTGAGAACTGCCAGCGCGCGTGCGGTGGGAAGAAGTTGCGGTAAGTGGGCCGGATGTGCGATCGCGGCGTGGCGCACGATCCCCCGCGCAGCACGAGCTGGTTGCACATGAACTTGCCGTTGTATTCGCCGAGCGCACCGGCGGCCGGCCGGAATCCGCGATAGGGGGTGTACGGGCTTTGCGTCCATTCCCAGACGTCGCCGAAGAGTTGTGCGGGCGCCGCGGCGCCCGCGGTGGCCCGTCCGTGCTCCAGCCGGCGCGGATGAAACCGCCCCGATTCGAGAAAGTTGCCGTCAGGCGCGGCCACCGCTCCCATGCTTGCGGCGACGGCTGCGGTCTCCCATTCGACCTCGGTCGGCAGCCGCGCGCCGGCCCAGCGCGCGTAGGCATCGGCCTCGTAGAAGCTGACGTGGCAAACCGGCTCGTCGGGATCCAGCGGACTCATGCCTTCGTACGTGAACGTCTCCCCGCCCCTCGGTGTACGCTCCCAGTAGAGAGGGCTGGTCCAGCCCCCCTGGATCCTGGCGTACCAGCCGTCGGAGAGCCAGAGTTCAGGACGGTCGTAGCCGCCATCGGCAATGAACTCCTCGAACTCGCCGCTGGTCACCAGCCGGTCGGCAAGCGCGAACGCGGCGATGTACTGCTCATGCCGCGGCCCTTCGTTGTCGAACGCAAAACCCGCGGAAGCGTGGCCGATCGCTCGCATCCCGCCCTCGTACGAAACCCATCCCAGCGCCGGTCGCCCGCCAGGCGTAGTGGCCCGGGAGACGGGCTCACGATAAGCCGGCCGCAGGGGGTTCCCGGCCAGGGCGTGCTTGATGTCGGTGAGGATCAGTTCCTGATGCTGCTGCTCGTGATGCAGCCCGAGAATTACGGTGCCTCGGTGCCGCTCCAGCGCCGCGTCGCCGGTTCGCTCGAGAAAGATCTGGACCTGCCGGTCTACGGCCCTGCGATACCCCAGAACCTCGGCGACAGTCGGCCGCGAGAGCAGGCCCCGGCGGTCCCGTGCGATCCGTTCTCCCACGGCATTGTAGTATGAGTTGAAGAGATAAGAGTACGAAGAATCGACGGGATCGTAGCCGCCCTGGGCTGCCGGAGCGAGGACAAAGGTCTCGAAGAACCAGGAAGTGTGCGCCAGGTGCCACCTGGCCGGGCTCGCGTCGGGCATGGACTGGACGACGTAATCCTCGATCTCCAGCGGAGCGCAGAGCGCTTCGGTGGTGTGCCGGACCTGCTCGTAGCAGGTCCACAAGGCCGCGCGGTCGAGGCGGAGGTTGCTGATGTCAAGCCCCGGATCGCCGATCGTGCCGGTGGTGGATTCAGCCAGGCTTGCGGGCATGAGAAAGGCTCCAGAGAGTCGGGCCGTCGGATGGTCCGTGCATTCTCATGCACAGTCTTTACATGGTAGTCGTGCAGCGAGCGCCCGCCCAGCCGTCGGTACTTCCCCCACTACCCGGTCCCTTCCGAAACATTTCCCCGCCCGGCTTTCGTTCATGGGCTGTGGCTTCATTCCTGGCGCCCGCGCCGGGCAGCGGGCCGAGGCGCGGGAGGCGGCTGGCGGTGAGTGGACTGGGCAGGTGCATGCAGCGGAAGCCTTCCCGCCGATGGATTCGCGCCTGGCCGGCCCGCGGCGGGCTCGGTCCCGGCGGCCGTCACGTCATGAGGAGCCGGGCGGCCAGGCCCGTCGAGATGCTCGAGCCCGGCGGCCGCGCCCGAGGAACGATGCTCGATGAGCGGCGCGCGCTGGGCCGCGGACTGTTCCACCCGCGGGGCTTGGCTGCCGGAGTGCTCGTAGCTCGGGCCGCGGTGCTCTCCGAAAGTTGAGGCCGCAAGCTGCTGGTCGGCATGCCCCACCGGTCCGACCGCCGCGCCCGTGGCGGCATGATGATGGATTGGCGCGGCCACGGGCGAGGTGGGAAGCGCCAGCGGTCGGGGCCTGGCGGAGGCATGGCTCGCGGCACGGCCTGGTCCCAGCTCCGCAAGGTGCTGGCTCTCGGCCCGCCGCTCCTGGATCGACCGCTCGTTGCGGTACTGCCGCAAGGCGAGGCTCCGCTCCTGCCATTGCCTTCGCGCCTCGGGGCTGACGCTTTCGAGCCTCATGCCACCGGCCCGTCCGGCCACTCCAGGGAGCTGGCTCAAGGGGCGGGCCATGACGAGCTCCCGACCGCGCACGCCGGCCGCCAGGTTGGCGTTCCGCTCGATGCGCCGCATCTGCTCCACATAGGTGCGTGGGGGCCGCAAGGCGATGTTCTCGCGGCGGGCGACGTACTCCTGCCGCACGCGGGTTACCCAGCCGGGATCACGCACCACGTTCACGCTCGCGTAGAACGAGAAGAGCGGATCCCGGTAAATGGGCGGTCCGCCTCCGGAAACGAAAGTGAACGAGAACCAGGGCACGATGCCCACGCTGACGAACCCGCGGTCGTAGTAATCTCCAAAGTAGTAATGGGAATAGACAGGTTGGACGAACAGGCTGGCCGTCAAGCCGGGCGCGGCGATGACGATCGACGGGGTGAAGGAGTAGGCCGGCTGAAGGTAGATCGGCCGGGGATAGTAAACGGGTGCGAACATGAGCCCGCGGCTGCCCAGTGGCATGTCCCAGTAGCCTTCCACGAACAGGCAGCCGCCCGGTGTCCAGGCGTAGTGCGGAGGAATCCAGACCCATTCCGGCTGCACGGCCGCCCAGAAGCCCGGCCGCCAGACGTAGCGGTTCTCCTGCCAGTACCAGCTTCCCGGCGACCAGAAGACGTTCGGCCCGGGTGCAGGCCCGTTCGGCCCGGTTTCCAGGCTGGCGGGCGGAGGTGGCAGATAGGACGACTGAGCCGACGACGAGCCCTGCGCGCGGCCGCGCCCGACGGCTGGTTCACCGGGACCCAGGCTCCGGGAACCCACTGGAAGCCGCGCTCAACCTGGTGCCAGTAGCCGGGCACCCACTGGCGCCCGGGCGGCGGCTCGCGCCAGACACCACTGACCCAGAGGTAATCGCTCCGCGCGGGGTCCCAGCTCCAGTAGCCCGGAATCCACTGCACATTCTGGCCGGCCGGCTGCTGCGCAGGGGGCAATTCCTCGATCGCGGCCGGCGGTTCCTTGGCGACCACCAGGCCGGGCCTCGGATCGTGAGCCACCGGTGCGGCAAAGGCCTCGTGCACCGGCCCACGGGTCAAGACCTCCACCCCCGGCTCAGCGCTGGCGGGTGAGCCTGTTGCCGGGCTCTGTCCGGCAGGGGGTTCGAGGGTCTGCGCCCGCGCCGCACCACCCGCATTGCCAGCCAGCGATCCCAGCATCGCCAGCAGAAGCAACAGCGGTGCCGGCAGCCATCGTGCCGAGTCGCTCCGCGCCACAACCGCAACACAACGCCCGAAGTTCCACATCGAGTCCATCCCTGCACTCCTCGCGCTCGACGCGCTTCCTGCGCTCGGCACTGACTCACTCACGCGGCGGATTCTACCAGGCCGGCCCGGAGATGTCTTCCGCGATCGGGTCATCAGGTGTTCAGGTACCGGAAGCGGAACCGGATGACCGATCCGATGGTTGCTCAGCGCGGCGATGTCGCGGTGGCGGGTTTGGGAGTCGCGGGGAGCGTGCCTTCGGACGGTCCAAACTCGAACGACTTGATGATGGCCTCGACGACCGTGCGGAACTGGATGTGCGGGTCGCGCGTGGTCATGGCCTGCACCATGAGTACCTCATTGCGTGTGAACTGCACCACGTACTGGTCGAGGTAGATTCGGCCGTTCGGGACGGGTCGTTCGCTGTTGGGGATGAGTGCGGCCTCGATCCGGTAGACCTTCCATTTCTGGGGCGACCATTCGGTGGCGGGCAGCCATCCCGACGGCCCGGGCACAACCTTCTCGCCCTGCTGCTTCCACTGGTCTTCAAGCTGTCGTTTCAACTCGATCGGATCGGCCGCGAGACGATCTTTCTGGGGATCCTGCGATTTGCGACTGAGGGCAAGCTTGACGATGTCCTGGCCGGCGGGCCGCCGGTCCAGCAGGTCGATGCCGCCATCGGGATAGGGATAGGCGCAGCTCCTGGGGGTGCAGGAAGTGGAAGCGGCCCCGGGTATCATCGAAGACCACCCAGGAGTTCTCGACGCTGGCCGGTCCGGCCTCGGGCGCCTCGAGCAGTTCGCCGAGCTGGTCGCCGGTATGCCGTTCCAGCAGCAGCTCGCGGCGAATCGTCCGCCGCAGCCGGTTATCGCTGTCGTCGGGCAGGGGCGGAACGATCTCTTCAGCGAGGGAGAGCTTGCTGAGAAACCCCTTCGCCTCGACTGCGGAATCGCTCGCGCCGCGGGGGCCAGCGGCCTTCTCCTTGGCCCTGGCGTCCGCGATGCCGGGCTCCGCCGGTGGTCTCGTGGCTGCCGGCTCCGGGGGTGGGGCAAAGGTGAAGTACAGCCGGGCATTGATGCCGGCGGGACCCTGAGTGACCGTGGCCTGGCCCTTGACGGCCATGACCGCGGTCAGGAACGGAGCCGTGCTGCTGGCACGGACCTCCTCGAGCTCCGCGGTCAGGTCGTAGCCCTCATTCGCCGGCATCTCGCCCAGCATCGTGGCGGCTGCCTCGCGCGGCACTGGCCACGAGTCGCCCACCCGCGTGGGCTTGTGCGGCAGGATCGTCGCCAGTGCCGGCAGGAACGGCTCCTGCACCACGCCCAGATACTCTTGCTCGCGCAGCTGCCGGCCCGAGTTCAAGCACATTACCAGAGGCAGCCCGCGGGGCGGATGCCGGTAGATGAGCTTCAGTCCCTCCAGCGGTTTGGTCTGGAAGTTGGGTATCTGGAGCGACGTCCGGGAGCTGACCTTGTCGTAACGCCTCACGACCTCGTTGACCACCGAGGTCGGGCCCTTGTCGGGTTTGGTCACGCGCTCGGTGTAAATGCACTGCGAGACCACCTGGTCCTGACCAGGGGCCCCCTGTGCCTTCTCCTGAGTGACAAGGATCTTCTCTTTGAAGCCGACCTGGTACTGGACGAGCAAATCCGTGCGGGTCGGGTCTTCGGTGGAACTGTAGCGTTCGATGAAGCGGTAATGCCGGCTCACGTCCAGCTTCGACGCGGCCGGATCGGGGCGGCCAGGTTCGGGCTGCTGAGCCCGCGCCAGCGGCGGGCTGAAGCCCTGCCACGACATCACGGCCAGAACGCCCAGTACGCCGGCCAGGGCGGGCGCCAGCCTGTGCCGTGAACCGATCGGGAACCGGGCGAAGCAATCCAGGTCCGGATCCCGGGCCCATCGATCGCGACCACCGGCAGCATTGAGCCGGAACTTATCGCTGGTCATCATGGCTGGCTGTCTCCAGTGCGGGCGACTGGACGCTGGGAAACCTGGTGGCGGCAAGCGGACACACCCGTCCGGCTCTCTCTGTATTCACCATAGCAGACGGGCCATGCGATCCGGCAAGGCGCTGGCTTGACTTTTTTCGGGGACAGTACGCGGAGAAGCAGTCGGGCAAGCCGGTGCGTCCCGGGTTTCGACAAACCGGGAAGGCTTCACGGCTGGCCGCGGCCTGCCACCGGACGGTTCCACTGGAGTGAGCCGATGAGCTCCAGATCCTGACCACCAAAGACCGCGGCATCCTCCGCGGCGAGGGTGAACGTGGCCAGCAACTGGTCACCGCCCGGACTGGCCACCAGGTAGTAATGCCAGAGCACCCCGACCTCGCCCTCCCGGCCCTGTACGCTGACCTTGTAGCGAAAGCCACCGGCGGGGTCGCCGTCCACTTCACCGGCACCCAGGAACTGCACGAATCGGTCTCTCAGCGATCGCTTCAGGTCGTCACGGAACTGGGCCAGGTCCTGATGCTTTCCCGCGCCAGCGTTCGGTCCGGCCGCCAGGTTGCACTGCGCGATCACCTTTCCCTGCTCCAGGCGCTTCATAACCACTAGCTTGCGATCATCCCAGTAGGTGTGCCAGTGGCGGTCGTGCAGCAGGTTGTAAGTTCCGTCGGGCGCAAGAAGCTGGAGCAGGCGCCGCTCGGGCCCGGTCTCCAGCGAAATCTGGGCCAGCGATGGATCGTTCAGCTCCGGCACCAGCCGGACGCGTCGCCTCATCACACGCAGTGTGCTCTTGACGTCGAGACCGGCCTCCACCGGCCCCGGCTGACGCTTCTCGGCGCGGTTGACCTCGAGCCGGTCCACCAGCTCTGCCTTGCGATCGAAGCTCAGGTAACCCTCGCACGAGATCGTCCCGGCGCCGCCAAGCACGGCACCCTCCACCTCGCCCTTGACCCTGACCCGCGCCTCCGCGTCGTCAAACTGCTCCAGGGTGGCTTCGAGTGTGCTTGATTTCACGGTATCATAGCCGGAAAGCGCCAGCGCGGCAGCCCGCGACAGCTTCCAGCTTGCACCCCGAGCCACCGGCGTGTCGGGAAGGAACTCGGCCAGCAGCAAGGGGTCGCCGGGGCCCTCCACCAGTTCCAGTTCAGAGCGGGTCATCGGTCCAGCCGGGCTGACCACAACCACCCCCGCGTCCGTCTCCGCGCGCTCGGCCACCAGCAACGAGAGTTCGGGCCTCAAGGCGCTGGCCGTGGGTCGCACGTCTCCGTTGATTGCGGAAGCGGCCTGGATCACATGGCGTACCGCCTTGACACCAGCCGCTTTGGCGCCGCGGTCGCTGGAGCTGGAATGGTTCACCCGCGTACCTGCCGCGGATCCGGCGGCACTCGGCACGCTGACCAGCCGTTCAACGAAGACCAGCCTGGTCGAGACATCCAGCACCAGAGGCCTGGGCAACGCGGCGTCGGCCGCTGATGACCCGGGTACCAGGCTGGGTTGAAACAGCCCGTCCGCCTTCAGTTCGATGCGCACCTGCGTGCACATTCCCGTCGGCGTCGTCTCACGCAGGGTGACTGGCTCTTCCGCCTCAGCCCCGTCAGTGGAGGGACAGTAGAAGGAAAGGCTCGCAAGAAATACAATAAGTGCTTGCAATCGTCGACCCACGATCAAATCCATGATCGCTCCTCGCGCCGATGTTTGGTTTCGCAGCACCTTCGGCATTCCTGGCGGCAGTAACATAGAGCGGGGAAACTGTCAATTTGGCATTGTTGCCTGGAATCCAGCCAGAGTGGCCGTCTGCGGCGATCCGCTCTCGTTCGAAAAAATCGCCCCGTCCAAAAAATATGAAAATCCAGCGCGAACAACTTCCGCATCTGAAACGTCTGTTTGAAACAGGTGTTTGAACCGAGAGATACGCAGCAACGGCCGGTATGGAATCGAGGCCACAAAAGAGTCGCTCGGGAGCCTTGCCGTGCGGGTGAGACGGGATTGCTGAACAGCTGGCATGCTTTTTGGTAGTGAGAAGAAAGGACGTCAAGACAGTGAGGATACTGGAACGATAACGAAGCAATGTCCGATTTCGGACACCACTGGGATTGTGGTGTGTCTTGCGGTCTCAGGAGAACCTTCGAGGCCCGGGCGGCGTCTCAAGAAAGGTGAACTGGTCCAGTTCGCTGGAACGCGTGTGAGCCAGGGCCTCCCCGCTGTCGTACTCTATTGTGGGGGAGTGTCGGGCCGGCCGGAGAGTGCAGGACATTCACGGGCAAGGAAGCGGGAGACGGCGTCGCCGGTCGGAGGACTTTCTCGACTGAATCGTCAGGAAATAAATCATTTGGGCCAACGAATACGTTCGGTCATACCAGCCTGGAGTCCGCGGGGTCTGCGGGCGAATGACAGGAGCGCTGACCGGATGATTGAAGGCCGGGGCGGTTGCCAGCTCAGTCGTGATTGCGGCGATGGCAGGGTGGGGCCGGTGCCCATGTGATGGGAGTTTGAGGATGTCGAAGACGTATCGTCATCCCGGGATGAAACAACTCAAGGACCAGCAGACCCGGTACGCCCCCAAGGATCGCCGGCTCCAGCAGGTGGAGCGCGCCGAGCAACTGCTTGGTGAGATCGAGCCGGGAAAGCAATACCCTTACGATTACCTGTGC
The DNA here is from genome assembly GCA_963833985.1 of uncultured Planctomycetaceae bacterium. Lineage (GTDB taxonomy): Bacteria > Planctomycetota > Planctomycetia > Isosphaerales > Isosphaeraceae > Aquisphaera. The sequence goes on along the minus strand of CAWIAD010000002.1, from coordinate 124,207 downwards.
TTCCGGATCACCGGTTACCGGCCCGACGCATGGCCGGCGCTGGTGCTCGACGGCGGTGACGTCCAGCACGATCTGCGGCTGTTCGTGGAGGACCTTTCGGACACGGTCCGGCAGGCCGTAGAGCAGGCCAGTGAGCCGGTGCTCACCGTGGCCGAGGTGGGCCGGCGGTACAACGTCTCCACCCGGACCGTGACCCGCTGGCGCCGCCAGGGACTCGTCGCACGCCGGTTCGTGATGGACGGCCGTACCAAGGTGGGGTTCCTGGAATCGAGCCTCGCGCGGTTCGTCACGGCCCATCAGGCACAGGTCGAACGCGGATCCAGGTTCCGGCAATTGACCGACGCGGAGCGGGACGAAATCATTCGCCGCGCTCGTCGGATGGCTCTTTTCCGCCCGGGCCAGGTTGGTCTGGTCGAGGTCGCGCGGAGGATCGCACGCAAGATGACACGTTCTACGGAAACCATACGATTGACCCTGAAGAGCTATGACCGGGAGCATCCGGAGCGGGCCATCTTCGCGCCCGCGACGGCACCCCTGGACGACGATGCCAAGACCCAGATCTACCGCCGTCACCGCATGGGCGTCTCGGTGGATGTGCTGGCCACGCAGTTCGGCCGCACCCGGTCAAGCATCTACCGCCTGATCAATGAATTCCGCGCCCGGCGCATCCTCGAGACCAAGCTCGAGTACATCGCCAACCCCAGCTTCGAGGACCCCGCGGCGGAGGCCGAGATCATGGCGCCTTTGCCCCAGCCGGCGGACGGCAAAGCCCCGCGCCGGCCCGCGCCCCCAAGGGTCTGCCGCCCTATCTGGCAAGCCTTTACGAGGTGCCACTGCTTGATCGCGGTCAGGAAGCCCACCTGTTCCGGCAGATGAACTTCCTCAAGTACCAGGCCCAGAAGCTGCGCGAAACGATTGACCCGACCCGTGCCCGCACCTCGGACCTCGACCGCATCGAGGAATTGCAGGAAGCCGCGCTGGGCGTCAAGAACCAGGTGATCCGGTCCAACCTGCGGCTGGTGGTGTCCATCGCCAAGCGGCACGTGGGACCCTCGAACAACTTCTTCGAGCTGGTCTCCGACGGCAACATGAGCCTGATCCGCGCGGTCGAGAAGTTCGATTACGCACGTGGCAACAAGTTCAGCACGTATGCCTCGTGGGCGATCATGAAAAACTTCGCGCGAACCATCCCCGAGGAGAACTATCGCCGCGACCGCTTCGTCACCGGCCACGAGGAGATGTTCGAGGCCGCGGCCGACAACCGCACCGACGAGCATGAATACGAGAGTGCCCTGAAGCGGATGCAGGAAGCCATCAAGGGCATGCTCGACCGCCTGGACGACCGCGAGCGGCTCATCATCACCAGCCGGTTCGGCCTGGGCGGTGCCGCGGAACGGACGCTCGAGCAGCTCGGCCGCGAGCTGGGCATCACCAAGGAGCGCGTCCGCCAGATTGAATCGCGGGGAGTCGACAAGCTGCGCAAGATCGCCGGCGAGCAGAAGCTTGAGCTTCCCATGCTCTGAGCGGTCGGACCGGGGCTCGCCCCGTTCCAGCCTCTCCGCGATCGCTTTTCGAGGCCCCGGGCGCCCCAGGCTCCCCGGGGCCCCGACCCTGTTCAGTCGTCCGATCTGGTGAGAATCCGGGGGCTGCTTGCGCAGGCGCTGCGAGGCTCGGGTATGCCACTGGTTTTTCGTGCTCTGGTCCCTTGCCGGCCACGGGGCCGACGCGATATCATAGGTCATCGCCCCGATCGGCGTCCGCCGTGTCGGTCCATGAAATCTCTTGCAATCGCTCAAACCGACGATATAGTAGGTGATTTCACGGCCCAGGTTGCTGGCGTAGCTCAACCGGCAGAGCAACGGTTTTGTAAACCGTAGGTTGTGAGTTCGAGTCTCACCGCCAGCTCTGTCCAGCGAGTCAGGAGCCGATCGCCGCCCGATCCGGCCCCTGCCTCAGACGAGGCCGACCGCCGGGACGGCGAGCCTCCGAGCGGGTGGATACCCAAGCGGCCAAAGGGGCCAGACTGTAAATCTGGTGGCACTGCCTTCGCAGGTTCGAATCCTGCTCCACCCATCACGATTCCTTGCACTTGCACCACCGAGGGCCTTGCCGGATCTGGACGGATTGGAGGAACAACGACAGCGCGCGGTGCGACCGCGGATTCGTTTCGTTTTGGACGGGCCGGTGATCTGCCGAGGGGCGTCTGCGGATGCCCGGCAAGATGACCGGTGTTTCCATTGACGCGGGTGTAGCTCAGTGGTAGAGCCCCTGCCTTCCAAGCAGGCTGCGTGGGTTCGATTCCCATCACCCGCTTTTCGATCGGGACCAGAACGGAGCGTGACCAGGAGAGAGCACGTAGAACCAGAACACTGCTGCCGTGGCTCAGTTGGTAGAGCGCGTCCTTGGTAAGGACGAGGTCCTGGGTTCAAATCCCAGCGGCAGCTCTTTGGGTCGGTTGCCCAAACTTCGGGCGTGACATGTGACGTGCCTGGCGGCAGGCCCCGGCCGCCGGGATGGCCGTCCGAACCGGATCGTGCTGGCGGGTGGGGCTGCCTGAAGGGTTCCCGCCATTTTGACTTCGACCTCAGGAATGCCGTAAAGGCGCAATCGCAAATGGCCAAGGAAACTTTCACCAGAACGAAGCCACACGTCAACGTGGGCACCATCGGGCACATTGACCACGGCAAGACGACGCTGACCGCGGCGATCCTCGCGGTGCTGGCCGAGCATGGCAAGGCCAAGACGAAGTCCTATGCCGACATTGCCAAGGGCGGCACGGTGCGCGACGCCACCAAGACCGTGACCATCGCGGTCTCGCACGTCGAGTACGAGAGCGAGAAGCGACACTACGCCCACATCGATTGCCCGGGGCACGCCGACTACATCAAGAACATGATCACCGGCGCGGCCCAGATGGACGGGGCGATCCTGGTGGTCTCCGCGGCCGACGGACCCATGCCCCAGACCCGCGAGCACATCCTGCTGGCCCGCCAGGTCGGCGTGCCGGCCCTGGTCGTGTTCCTGAACAAGATCGACCTGGTGGACGACGAGGAGCTGCTGGAGCTGGTCGAGCTCGAGCTCCGGGAGCTGCTCACCCACTACAAGTTTCCGGGCGACGAGATCCCGATCGTCCGCGGCAGCAGCCGTCCCGCCCTGGAAAACCCCAAGGACGCCGCCGCGGCCAAGCCCATCCTCGACCTCGTCAAGGCGATGGATGAATACATTCCCGACCCGGTCCGCGAGATCGACAAGCCGTTCCTCATGCCCGTCGAGGACGTTTTCTCGATCAAGGGACGCGGCACGGTGGGAACCGGCCGGATCGAGCGCGGCAAGGTGAAGGTGGGCGACGCCGTCGAGATCATCGGATTCGGCGCGAAGAAGCCTTCCACCGTCACCGGCGTCGAGATGTTCCAGAAGACCCTCGACGAGGGGGTGGCCGGCGACAACGTCGGCGTGCTGCTCCGCGGCGTGGAAAAAACGGACCTCGAACGGGGCCAGGTCATCTGCAAGCCCGGCTCGATCACCCCGCACACCAAGTTCGAGGCCGAGGTCTACGTGCTCAGCAAGGAAGAGGGAGGCCGGCATACGCCGTTCTTCAAGGGCTATCGCCCGCAGTTTTACATCCGCACCACCGACGTCACCGGCTCGATCCTCAACCTGCTCTCCGAGGACGGCGGCGAGGCCGAGATGTGCATGCCCGGCGACAACATCAAGATGACCGTCGAACTGAACTCGCCGATCGCCATGGAGGACAGCCTCCGGTTCGCCATCCGCGAGGGCGGCAAGACCGTCGGCGCCGGCGTGGTGGTGAAGATTCTCGAGTGACCCGCGCCTCGCCGCGAGCCACGTCAGTCATCCGGGCGGGCGACCTCGCCGGCACGGGTCCCCGGTTGATCCCGGGACTGGGGCGGGCCCTGGTTCCGGTTCCGTTTTCTTGGGGTGCGGCTGGCTGCCCGGTCCGTCGGGGACCCAGCCTGGCCGCACCGTGAACATTCAGGATCTCGCGTTTTTTCCCCCGGATTTCACGGCATCCAAAGGTTTCAAGCCGTGATCTACGAGCGCTGCGTAAGGCAGGAGCGGCTTGGTCATGCGTGAGTATGTTTGGCTCGAATGCACCGCCTGTGGCGACCGGAACTACCGGGTGCAGAAAGAAACCCGTGGTGCCGGTCGGCTGGAGCTCAAGAAATACTGTCGCCGGGAACGCAAGCACACGGCTCACAAGGAGTCGCGCAAGAAGTGATCGCGCGTCGAGCGGGCTGTGCGGTGTGCCGGTGTGGTCGCGTGCCGCGGCCCGCCGTGGATGCCCGCTGGCTGCCGCCCGTCGCGAGATCGCTCGTGCGGCCCGTCCAGTCAAGATGCGGCCGCCTGGCCGGCGGACCGGTTCCTGGCCCTGGAACGTTACGAGCGTAGCTCAATTGGTAGAGCACCGGTCTCCAAAACCGGCGGTTGGGGGTTCGATTCCCTCCGCTCGTGCTGCGGCAAGGCCAACGTGCCGTTCGATTCACAGATTTTCAACGCGTCGATCGGGGTGGTTTCCCCGGCAAGACAAGCGGGACCGGTGCCATGGGTAAACTCAAAGACGTCGAATCGGCATCGAAGCCGGCAAAACCCTCCAAGGGGAAACCGGGCGGGAGCCCGCCGAATACCTTCGTCCAGTTCTTCCTGAACCTGGGGCAGGCCGGACTGTTCAAGCCCATGCAGGGCTGGTACGCCCGGATCTACACGGCCCTCGGACTCGGGGTGATCGCGGCTGCCGGAGTCTGGCGGGTCTACGAATCGTGCATCGACTACAACCCATACTGGCGGCTGGGTATTCCGGCGGGGATCGCCCTCATCTTTGGCTGGCTCATCTTCCGGATCGTTCACTTCCAGCCCTTCGCCGAGTTCCTCATCGCCACCGAAGCCGAGATGAACAAGGTCTCATGGACGAGCAAGGACGAGCTCTACCGGGCCACGATCGTGGTGCTCGCGACCGTCGTGGTCATGGCCGTTTTTCTGTTCGTCGTGGACTGGCTCTGGCTGTTCATCCTGCGCAACATCGGCGTTCTCAAGTTCACAGGCGGAGGAGGCTTCGGCTCGACCGCCTGACGGGACTCGACGTCTGACTCGTACACCCCAGGCTCGGGAGGCACCCTGCCCGCACGGTGCGCCGGGCCGAGATCCAGTTTATTTTTGTTGAATCGATCATGAGCGACCCGAGCGACGACCCCATGGACCCGACCGCCGAGCCGGCGGCAGCGCCGAGCGAGACCCCGGCGCCAGGCAGCACATCGGACGCGGATCCGGACCTCGAGGCCGCGGCCGGCGAGGAACTCCCCGCCGGCGGTGCGGCCGACGCCAGGGCCCCCGCACGAAAGCGCCGGGCGCGAGTCAAGCCGGCCGCCGGCGAGTCAGCAGCGGAGCCGGAGTCCGCACCAGAGATCCCGGAGCCGCAGGCCGATGTCCCGGCCTCAGCACCTGAGCCGGTCGCGGCCGCGGCCGCGCCCGCCGATGACGACGACGAGCCCAAACCGGAACTCGTCTGGTACGTGCTCAAGGTTCAAAGCTCGCGCGAGGACACGATCCGCGACGCCTTGCAGCGCAACGTCAAGATCAAGGGGCTGCAAAGGTACTTCGACAAGATCGTGGTGCCCACTGAGAAGATCACCGAGATCCGCAACAACAAGAAGCGGATCGTGGAGCGCAAGACGTACCCCGGCTACATCATGGTGCAGATGGAGCTGAACGAGAAGACCTGGTTCCTGGTGCGTGAGACGCCGGGCGTTGGCGACTTCGTCGGGGCGCACGGCACGCCCACGAAGATGACCGACGCCGAGGTCAACCAGATGCTGCACCAGGAAGAAGAGAAGACGACCGCGGAGACCCCCAAGTTCCGCATCGACGTGGAACGCGGCGACCGCGTGAAGATCAAGGATGGGCCGTTCGAGAACTTCGAGGGGACCGTCGAGGAAGTGATCGAGGGGCGCGGCCTGGTGAAGGTGATGCTCATCATCTTCAACCGTCCCACGCCGGTGGACCTCGAGTACTGGCAACTGGAGCGAATCTGAGCGGGGTGCGGCCGGCGGCCGGGCCCGCGTCGCGGTCGAATACGAGATTGGAAGACGTCCGTTCCTGGGGTGAGAGAGCGAGAAGAGACACATGGCCAAGGTAATGACGGCGAAGGTGAAGCTACAGTGCACCGGCGGGCAAGCGACGCCCGCGCCGCCGGTGGGGCCGGCCCTCGGCCAGCACGGGGTGAATATCGGTCAGTTCGTGATGCAGTTCAACGAGCGCACCAAGGACATGAAGGGGACAACCATCCCCGTCGAGATCACGGTGTACTCGGATCGCTCGTTCGAGTTCATCACCAAGAGCCCGCCGGCCGCGGTGCTGCTCAAGCAGGCCGCCGGTATTGCTGCCGGTTCGGCGGTGCCAAACAAGACGAAGGTCGGCACCGTCACCGCCGAGCAGGTCCGGAAGATCGCCGAGACGAAGTTCGCCGACCTGAATGCCCGCGACATCGAGCACGCCTGCCGGGTCATCGCCGGCACGGCCCGCAGCATGGGGGTGGAAGTCAAGGGATGAGGCTTCATGGCACGCTTCGAGGAGGATTCGGCTCTGGTTGCGGCGATTCGCGAGGGCGTTCGTGCCGTGCGCGAGACGTTCTCGGAGCGCGGCGATTACGATGGCCACGACCTTATCAACTGGCTCAGTGAACACCGCAATGACGAGCTGTACGCGATCTATGAGCTTTATGGCGATTGCGCCGATCCGGAAATGACCGCCGATCAGCAGCTTGGGAGATTTCTTTACGCTTTTGGCCAGAAGAAGGTCGGCGCACGGCAGTCCGCCAGGCGGATCACCGGGCCCTCAGGCCGCGACCGGAACGGGATCTGTTCCGTGTCGGTCTGGTCGATCACCGAGGAGACGCATCTGGGCAATCCGAACGATCGATTCGCCAGCGTCGAGGAAAGAGAAGAGTACGAAGCGGACGAGAGGGAGCAGAAGGCGTTTCACAAGGCCGCTTTCGCTGCTTTCAGCCGACGCATCAAGGAAGACCTGTGATGCGACCCGGCGAAATCTATAAGATCCATCTTTCCGAGGAGGATCAGCCTCTTTCCGAGGAGGATCAGCATCGCGTGGTCGTCGTTTCGAGGGAAAAACTGAATCGCGGCGAATATGTCGTTGTTGTGAGCTGTACATCGAGGAAGTTCGCGGCGCGGAGCGGGATGCGGAATTGTGTGCCCTTCCGAGCCGGTCGTTTCGGTTTCACGAAAGACTCCGTGGCTCAATGTGAGAGTATCGCCAGTCTGGAGAAGGCCCGACTCGACCTCGATCGCGGCCCGATCGCCACGCTCGATGCATCGTCCATGCGTGACATGATTCGAGCCATTGGTTATGTGATCGATTCCGAGTGTGAGCCGCTCTAACCTCGAAGGAGACCTGAGGTCAGACCGATCCGATCCGGATGACAGGCTAACTGAGTACGGTTCCTGCCTGACGCGACCGCCCGCGGGCAACGGGAATGATCCGAAAAGGCGGCAGCCCGGAAGGGCGAAAGGAGGGCAAACTTGCCCCAGCACTCGAAGCGATTTCGCGCACTGAGCGACAAGATCAAGGCACCCGGTCCGGTCTCGCTGGCCGACGCGGTCAAGCTCTTGAAGACGTTCGGCACCACCAAGTTCAACCAGACCGTCGAGGTCTCGACGCACCTGGGCATCGACCCGCGCCAGAGCGACCAGAATGTGCGCGGTTCGGTCGCCCTGCCCCATGGCATTGGCAAGAGCGTGCGCGTGGCGGTCTTCGCCCAGGGCGAGAATGCCGAGAAAGCCCGCGCCGCCGGCGCCGATATCGTGGGCGCCGACGACCTGGCACAGCAGATCAAGGGCGGGACGATGGATTTTGATGTCGCGCTGGCCACGCCCGACATGATGGGCATCGTCGGTCCCCTGGGGCGCGTGCTCGGCCCCCGCGGGCTGATGCCCTCGCCCCGGTCAGGGACCGTCGCCGTGGACATCTCGTCGGCGGTGCGCGAGTTCAAGGCCGGCAAGATCGAGTTTCGCAATGACAAGGGAGGGAACGTGGCCGTGCCCGTCGGCAAGATCAACTTCAGCGACGAGCAGCTCATCGAGAACATCAACGCCTTCCTCAACTACCTGCGGTCGCTCAAGCCGGCGGCGGCGAAGGGAACGTACCTCCAGTCGGTCACGGTCTCGGCCACGATGAGCCCCGGAATCCGGGTCACGGCCTGAGCCGGTCCGGCTTCACCCGGTGGCCCGGGCCGCCTGCATGAGAGGATCACGGAATAACCAATGAGCAAATACGTCAAAGAATTGATGATGGACCAGCTGCGGTCGGACCTGAACGGCAGCCGGTCGGTCCTGATCCTGGATCTGAAGGGGCTCGACGCCATCGCCGAGCACCAGCTCCGCCGCGACCTGCGGAAGAAGTCGATCCGGGTGCGGGCCCTCAAGAATACGCTCGCGCGCCGCGTGTTCTCGGAGATGGGCATGGACGGGCTCTCGAAGTATCTCGAGGGGCCGTCGGTGCTGGTCTGGGGGGGAGACGGGGTTGCCGAGCTGGCCAAGGAAGTCTCGAGCCAGGTGAAGCACCTGAAAAAGCCGGAGATCAAGGGGGGGGCCGTCGACGGGCTGGTGATTGCTCCGTCGCAGGTCGAGGACATCACCAAGCTCCCCAGCCGCGAGCAGTTGATCGGCCGCGTGGTCTCCCTGGCGCTGGCGCCGGTGCAGCGGATTGTCTCACTGGCGAACGCGCCCGCGAGCAGCCTGATGGGCCAGTTGAAAACGATGTCCGAACCTGCCGCCGACGAGCCGGCGGCGGAAGGCGGGGCCTGAGGTCCGGTTTTGCCCCTGCCTGCGTTGGTCTCACTCCCGGCTGGGTGCGTCGGATACGTACCCTGGCCCTGTCACAACTTTCCCGACCCCAGGCGTTTGACGAACGCCGCTAGAATGATCATGATCTGATCGAGAGCGCAAGAAAGGACCCGACCCTCATGGCCACTGCCGAAGCTCCTTCGTTCGCCGATAACATCAAGAGCCTGGGCGATACGATCGTCAAGCTCACCGTCCTGGAAGCCAAGTCCCTGGGCGACTATCTCGAAGTAGTGCATGGAATCAAGCCCGCGGCCGCAGCCGCGGTTGCTGTCGGTCCGGCCGCCGGGCCCGCTGCGCCGGCGGAGGCCGCCGCGCCCCAGACCGAGTTCGACGTCTTTCTGGAGGCCATCGGCCCCAACAAGATCAACGTCATCAAGGTCGTCCGGGCCGCCACCAGCCTGGGTCTCAAGGAAGCGAAGGACCTGGTCGAAGCGGCACCCAAGGAGATCAAGACGGGCATTTCCAAGGAGGATGCCGAGAAGTTGAAAAAGGAGCTCGAAGACGCAGGTGCGACCGTCAAGATCAAGTGATCGGGATCGCACACCGGACCCGTGTATTCTCCGGGCCATGCGCCTTGCTCGAGTGCCGGTCAGGCGTTTCCCTGGCGGGAAGGCGCGGTCCGGCTCCGCCGGGGCGCAACCGGCTCTCCCCGGACGGGACATGGGCTCTGTGCCTTCACGCTCGAGCCACCCTGCGCCACTGTTGCTGAACCCAATCGGGACCTGCCCACCCGCGCTGAACCCCGATGCCGGCGACCCCTGGCTCGCCGTCCTCGGGGTATTGGAGCGCGCGGTGGACGTCCCGGACGACCGATCAATGTCGTCTTCCTGTTCCGAGCCGATCCGGCCTGGGACCTCGCCGGCGGGCGCTGGTCCTGCTTGTGCCTCAGCCTTGAGCGACCCTGGCGATGCGGAACGCGGCTGCGGGGCGTGCTCGGAACTTGATGGAGAACCGCCCCGGTACCCCCCTACTCCCCTTGAGGAGCGCGAAGAGATGCCCACTCCGACCACCGTGCGGCGCATCATCCCGTCTGTGAAACGGAATTTCGGCCGGATCCACGACGAGTTCCCGGTTCCCGACCTGACGCAGATCCAGACCCGGAGCTACGAGCGGTTCCTGCAAGCCGACGATCTCCCCGAAGTGCGCACCGACACGGGGCTTGAAGGTGTTTTCCGGGAAATCTTCCCGATCGAGAGCTACGACAAGACGCTCAAGCTGGAATACCTGCGCTACGACCTCGGCAAGCCCCGTTACGATCCGGATGAGTGCCGGCAGCTCCGGCTCACCTTCGGCCGGCCCTTGCACGTCTGGCTGCGCCTGAACAAGGGCGAGACGGTGCTCGAGGAGTCGGTCTACCTGGGCGACATGCCGATCATGATCGGCGGCGGCGAGTTCATCATCAACGGCGCCGAGCGCGTGGTTGTCAGCCAGCTGCACCGCTCGCCGGGCGTCGATTTCGTGGTGGAAGTCGAGTCCGGCGACAAGAAGCTGCACGCCTGCCGCGTCATCCCCGAGCGGGGAAGCTGGATTGAGCTGCAAGTCACCAAGAAGGAGACGCTGGGGGTACGCATCGACCAGTCCGGCAAGTTCTCGTCCATGACCCTGCTCCGCGCCATGAGCCCGCAGTACTCCTCGGATGAGGCCATTCTGAGTGCTTTCTACGAGCCGGAGGTGATCGATTCGGCCGATTCCAAGGCAGCGGCCCGGCTGGAGGGGCGCATCGCTTGCGGAGACGTCGTGGACCCGACCAGTGGCGAGGTGCTCATCGAGAGCGGCGCGACCATCTCCAAGACGCTCGCCCAGGTGCTGGCCGACGCCGGCAACATCGGGCCGATCAACGTCCTCAAGGAAGCGCGCGACCAGCTCATCCTCCAGTCGCTCCAGGACGACCCGACCACCGACCACGAGAGCGCCCTGCTGCGCATCTACCAGCGGCTGCGGCCGGGCAACCCGCCCCAGCTAGAGAAGGCCCGCGAGCTGTTCCACGAGAAGTTCTTCGACACCAACCGCTATCGCCTGGGCAAGGTGGGCCGGTTCCGGATCAACCGCAAGTTCAACCAGACCGTGCCCGAAGATCGCATGACCCTCGACCCGCAGGATTATGTCAACGCCATCCGCTACATCCTGCGGTTGCGCAAGGGCAACGACCCGCGCGTGCATATCGACGACATCGACCACCTGGGCAACCGCCGGCTGCGGACCATCGACGAGCTGGCCGCCGACGAGCTCCGCAAGGGGTTCCTGAAGCTGCGCCGCACCGTGCAGGAGCGGATGAGCCTGAAGGAAGTGGACGACATGACGCCGCGGTCGCTCATCAACCCCAAGAGCATCAGCGCGGCGATCGAGTACTTCTTCGGCCGCGGCGAGCTCTCGCAGGTGGTCGACCAGACCAACCCGCTGGCGCAGCTCACCCACGAGCGCAGGCTCTCGGCGCTTGGCCCCGGCGGCCTGAACCGCAAGCGGGCCGGCTTCGAGGTGCGCGACGTGCACATCTCGCACTACGGCCGCATCTGCCCCATCGAGACCCCCGAGGGAACGAACATCGGGCTGATCAGCTCGCTGGGCATCTACGGCGGTGTCGACGAGTACGGCTTCCTGATCACGCCGTACCGCAAGATCAAGCACGGCAAGAAGAGCGAAGAGGTCGTCTGGATGCGGGCCGACGAGGAGAGCGAGGCCTACCTGGCGCCCGCCGACGCCGTCATGGACGAGCACGCGAAGCTCAAGGGGCCTACCCTGACGGCACGCTACCAGACCGACTTCGTCACCGTGGCCGTCGACCAGATCGAGTTCATGGACATCTCACCCAAGCAGATGGTGGGAGTCTCGGCCGGGTTGATCCCGTTCCTCGAGCATGACGACGCCAACCGCGCGCTCATGGGCTCCAACATGCAGCGCCAGGCGGTGCCCCTCCTGGTGGCCGAGCCGCCCATCGTCGCCACGGGGCTGGAACGCTCCGTCGCCGGCAACTCCGGCATGGTCGTGAAGGCGCAGCAGGAAGGTACAATCACTTATGTCGATTCGACCCGCGTGATTATAGACCATAACCATATCTATAAGCTGCGCAAGTACGTGGGGCTGAACGAGCGGACCTGCCTGAACCAGAAGCCGATCGTGCAGGTGGGCCAGAAGGTCAAGAAGGGCGAGATTTTGGCCGACGGCGCCTCCACCTTCCGGGGTGAGCTGGCGCTGGGCCGCAACGTCCTGGTGGCCTTCATGGCCTGGGACGGCTACAACTTCGAGGACGCCATCATCATCAGCGAGAAGCTGGTGCGCGACGACGTCTACACCTCGATCCACATCGAGGAGTTCGAGATCGAGATCCGCGAGACCAAGCTGGGCCGCGAGGAGTTCACCCGCGACATCCCCAACGTCTCGGAGAAGGCCCTCCGCAACCTGGACGACAATGGCGTGGTGCGGATTGGCACCTACGTCAAGCCGGGGGATATCCTCGTCGGCAAGGTGGCGCCCAAGAGCAAGAGCGAGCTCACGCCCGAAGAGAAACTGCTGCACGCGATCTTCGGGCGGGCTGGCGAGGACGTCAAGAACGACTCGCTGGAGGTTCCTTCCGGAGTCGAGGGCATCGTCATCAACACCCAGCGGTTCTCCCGCCGGATGAGCCTCAGCGAGGACGAGCGCAAGGCCTTCGAGAAGGAGCTCAAGGACACCGAGACCAGCGAGAACGCCCGCATCGCCGATGAGTACAAGCAGATGGTCAAGGCGCTCGAGGAGGCCGTCGGCGGGCCGGTTGCCGACCCGACCAGCGGCAAGCCCCTGGGCCGCGCCAAGGACTCCAAGGACCTGGTCGACGAGAGCGAGCGATTCAAGCTGGAGGCGCTCGACATTCGCAGTCCCGACGCCTCCGCGAAGGCCAGGAACGTCGTTCGCCAGTACGCCCCGCGCATCGAGGCCCTCAAGGACGAGAAGGAGCGCAGGCTCAACAGCCTGAAGCGGGGCGACGAGCTTCCCTCCGGCGTGCTCCAGATGGTGAAGGTCTACATCGCCACCAAGCGGGTCATCTCCGTGGGCGATAAGATGGCCGGCCGCCACGGCAACAAGGGCGTCATCGCCAAGATCCTTCCCGAGGAGGACATGCCGTTCCTGGAGGACGGCACCGGAGTGGAGATCCTGCTCAACCCCCTGGGCGTCCCGAGCCGTATGAACGTGGGCCAGATCCTCGAGACCCACCTGGGATGGGCCGCGGCCAAGCTGGGCTTCCAGGCCGTTTGCCCCGTCTTCGACGGTGCCAGCGAGGACACCATCCGCCAGTGCCTGAAGGACGCCGGCTTGCCCGAGAACGGCAAGGCCGAACTTTACGACGGCCGTACGGGCCAGAAGTTCGACCAGCGGGTCACCGTGGGCTACATCTACATGCTCAAGCTCCACCACCTGGTGGACGACAAGATCCACGCCCGCGCCACCGGCCCCTACTCGCTGATCACCCAGCAGCCCCTCGGCGGCAAGGCACGCTTCGGCGGCCAGCGGTTCGGCGAGATGGAAGTCTGGGCCCTGGAAGCCTACGGTGCCGCTTACATCTTGCAAGAGCTGCTCACCGTCAAGTCCGATGACGTCGAGGGCCGCACCAAGATCTACGAGAGCATGGTCAAAGGTGAGAACACCCTCGAGGCCGGCACTCCGGCCAGCTTCGACGTTCTCACCAACGAGATCCGCGGCCTGGGCCTGAACATGCAGCTCGAGAAGAAACGGGTGTGAGCCAGCGCCCGGGAACCTGCACGCACGACGCGGACCGAAGCAGGGCAGGAGGCCGGGAAGCGAGGTCAGAGCGCAGCCGCCGGCGGGCCGTCTCGCCGGCTCCCTGCGCCGGTTCCTCGATTTCCGGCGGCCACAAGGGCGGGAACAGATCCGCCGCCTGGCGCAGGTCCTGTGAAACCGGGCGGCCCGCGCAAGCTGCTTCAAGGAGTCGCGCGGCCAGCCGCCTTGCGTTGCTTCGCGACGAGCTTCCCGTCCTGGAAGCGGACCTCGAAAAGCGTGCCGTCAGGGATGCGCCAGGTCTGTACCAGCAGCGTTCCCTCCTTGTTCTCGGCCTGAGCCACTCCGAGCACCGCGGCGACTTCGGTCGAGCTCATGCCCGGCCTGAGCCCGTCGAATGCATGGTTGGTTCCCGGGTCATGGAGCAGGGCAAAGAACAGGATGCCCAGGATCACGGCCACAAAAAAAAGTCCAATATAGCTGCCGAACCGAGGCGCTCCCTGCACGCTGGTACCGGCATTCGTGGATCCATCGGGTTTCGCCATCGAAATCGTTCCTGCAAGCATGTTCGGACATGCCCGGTGCTTGCCCTCGCTGGATTCTAAGGCCGTGCCCGGCTAGGATACAAGCGGGTACTCGCGAGGACCATGAACCGGGGAGATCAGGAGCCGCCATGCCGACCGTCAAGCTGCGTATCGGCCCGGCCGACGACGGCCGACGCATGACCCTCGAGGACTTCCACGAGGCCGACGAGCAACCCGGGTATCTTTACGAGCTGTCGCGAGGACTGCTCGAAGTGACCGAGGTGCCCGGCGATGATCATGGACAGATCCTTGACAACCTGCACGAGGCGCTCAGCAAGTATCGAGCCGAGCATCCCGGCCTGATCCAACGCTTCGCCCACGGCAGCGACGTGCGGTTCATCCTCGTCGAGCTGGAGTCCGATCGTCATCCCGACCTCGCAGTGATCTTTCGCGACTTCGCACGGATGTACCGCAACCGCCAGCGTCCCGACCTCGCCGTGGAGATTGTCTCGAGCGGCCGGCGCGCCCGCGAGCGTGATTATGAGGAGAAAGCCGAGGAATACCTCGCGCTCGGCCTCCGGGAGTACTGGATCGTCGATCCCCAGGAGCGCCATGTCGTGGTGCTTTCCCGCACCGAGGAAGCAGGCCGGCCATGCTGGTCCGAGCGCCGGTTCAGCGGCGACGATCCCATCGAGAGCGGCCTGCCTCCCGGTTTCGCAATGGCCGTGGCACAGTTGTGGGTCGATACGGAGGAAAATCAAGCCTGACGCAGGAGATCGAGGATCAAGTCTGACGCAAGCGATCCAGGCATGCGATGCCCGAGCGACGGGTTGACATCCTCGCTGCCCATTCGCTCTCCTCTTTTGAGATGGGTTTGGTGGATGGACTGCGGTGCCGGACGGTCGCTCGACTTGCTCGAGTCGTTGGATTCCCTGTTCTGCTTGAGAAAAAAATTCCAAAATTACAACTTTTTCACTTGGATTTGGTCCTGAGATTGCTTACTATCGAAATTTGCGACTCCACCGAGTGCCCGGTCCGACGATTCTGGGGCTGCAGGCGTGCCGCTACGGTCGAGGAATCGAGGCATCATGCTGGGGTTTGACCGCTCCACCGGTCAAGGAGGAAACCGGCTTGTTCCCCTGGGTCTGAGAGCGACCCGACTCACCGCAGCCGCCTTCCTGGCAAGGCAGGATGGCCGGCTCGCGGAATTTTTTTGTTTTCACGGACCAACCTGCGGGGAGCCATGGCGATGAACCCGCGACGGTGGTCCGCGATCTGACATGGTGATCGCAGTACTTGCCGTACCTGGAGAGTTGGGCGGTCGCTCGCTCGGGCGCAAGCACGACGGGCCGGACCGTTGCTTTCACCCACCAACCACCCCGCATCGGCGCAGCCGACGGCCCGCGGAGGAGAGTGTCTCGTGAGCATGGGCGAAAGTGCCTACGATCGTATCAATGATTATGGTGCCGTCAAGATCGGGCTCGCCAGCCCGTACGACATCCGGAGCTGGTCGTTCGGCGAGGTCAAAAAGCCGGAGACGATCAACTACCGGACCTACCGCCCCGAGAAGGACGGCCTGTTCTGCGAGCGCATTTTCGGCCCTGAAAAGGACTGGGAATGCGCCTGCGGCAAGTACCGTGGGATGAAGTACAAGGGGATGATCTGCGACCGCTGCGGCGTCAAGGTGACCCACTCCCGGGTCCGCCGCAAGCGCATGGGCCACATCGAGCTGGCCGCGCCGGTGGTGCATATCTGGTTCTTCAAGGCCATGCCCAGCCGCCTGGGCACGTTGCTGGACATGAAGACCACCAGCCTCGAGCGGATCATCTACTTCCAGGATTACGTGGTGGTGGACCCCGGCAACCCGGACGAGACCAAGCTCAAGGAGCGGCAGCTCCTCACCGAGGAGGAGTTCCGCAAGGCGCGCGAGCAGTTCGGCGACGGCTTCCAGGCCGACATGGGCGCCGAGGCCGTCCGCAAGCTGCTCATGCGGCTCGACCTCGTCAGCCTCTCCAAGAAGCTGCGGCACGACCTCGTCGATACCACCAGCAAGCAGAAGATCAAGGACCTGACCAAGCGGCTCAAGGTTGTCGAGGCCCTGCGCGACAGCGACAACCGGCCCGAGTGGATGGTCCTGGAATGCATCCCGGTCATCCCGCCGGACCTCCGCCCGCTGGTCCTCCTCGATTCGGGCAACTTCGCCACCAGCGACCTGAACGACCTCTACCGACGCATCATCAACCGCAACAACCGGCTCAAGAAGCTGGTGGACCTGAACGCGCCGGAGGTCATCATCCGCAACGAGAAGCGGATGCTCCAGCAGGCCGTCGACGCCCTCTTCGACAACAACCGCTGCAAGCGTCCCGTGCTCGGATCGTCGAACCGGCCGCTCAAGTCGCTCACCGACATGATCAAGGGCAAGCAGGGCCGGTTCCGCGAGAACCTGCTGGGCAAGCGCGTCGATTACTCGGCCCGCTCGGTGATCGTCGTCGGCCCGGACCTGAAGCTGCACCAGTGCGGCCTTCCCAAGAAGATCGCCCTGGAGCTCTTTCAACCATTCATCATTCGCCGGCTCAAGGAGCTGGGCCACGCCGACACCATCAAGTCCGCCAAGAAGATGCTGGAGCGGCGCAGCGAGGAGGTCTGGGACATCCTCGAGGAGGTGATCCGCAACCACCCGGTGCTGCTGAACCGGGCGCCGACGTTGCACCGCATGGGCATCCAGGCGTTCGAGCCGGTGCTCGTGGAGGGGAACGCGATCCGCATTCACCCCCTGGTGTGCAAGGGCTTCAACGCCGACTTCGACGGTGACCAGATGGCCGTGCACCTGCCGCTCTCCATCGAGGCGCAGGTCGAGGCCATGACCCTGATGATGGCCACCAACAACATCTTCAGCCCGGCCAACGGCAACCCGATCATCAGCCCGACCCAGGACATCGTCATGGGCTCGTACTACCTGACGGTCAGCCGGGTGGGCGAGAAGGGCGAGGGGATGATCTTCTCCACGCCCAACGAGGTCTTCCTCGCACACAGCCAGGCGAAGGTCGGGGTGCACGCGCTGGTGAAGCTGCGGCTGCCCGCCCACAAGAAGCTCAAGGGCGACGGCGACAAGGAGTTCTCGCCCGGCATGGTGGTCCAAACCACCGTCGGCCGCGTCGTCTTCAACGACATCCTGCATCCCAAGATGCCGTACTACAACCTGACGCTCGGCCAGAAGCAGCTTCAGGGCATCATCGCCGACTGCTACCAGATCCTCGGCCGGCGCGAGACGATCTCGCTGCTGGACCGCATGAAGGACCTGGGCTTCCGCGAGTCCACCCGCTCGGGCCTGTCGTTCGCCACTGACGACCTCAAGACCCCGCTGACGAAGGACCAGATCATCGCCGAGGCCGAGAAGGAGGTCCAGAAGAACAACAAGCTCTACCAGCGCGGCATCATCACCGACCAGGAGCGGTACAACAAGGTGCTCGACGCCTGGACCCACGCCCGCGAACGCATCACCGCCGAGATGATGGAAGCCCTGAAACACGACACCCGAGAAGGGGAGGTCTACCTCAACCCGATCTTCCTGATGGCCGAGTCCGGGGCCCGCGGTGGCGTCGAGCAGATTCGCCAGCTCGCCGGCATGCGCGGACTCATGGCCAAGCCCTCTGGCAAGATCATCGAGACGCCCATCAAGGCGAACTTCCGCGAGGGACTCTCGGTGCTCGAGTACTTCAGCTCCACGCACGGTGCCCGCAAGGGCCTGGCCGACACCGCGCTGAAGACGGCCGATAGCGGCTACCTCACGCGCAAGCTGGCCGACGTGGCCCAGAACGTGGTCATCACCACCGAGGACTGCGGCACCTCCCAGGGCATCACCAAGGGCGTCATCTACAAGGGCGAGAAGGTCGAGGTGAGCCTGGCCCAGTCGATCCGCGGCCGGGTCAGCCGGGTGAACATCGTCGACCCGATCAGCGACGCGGTGATCGTCAAGGAGAACGAGATGATCACCCTGGCCGCGGCCAGGAAGCTCGAGGAGATGCAGATCGAGAAGATCCAGGTGCGCAGCCCGATGACCTGCGAGGCCTCGCTGGGCGTCTGCCGGCGCTGCTACGGCATGGACCTGGCCACCGGGCAGCTCGTCGAGGTGGGCATGGCGGTGGGCATCATCGCGGCCCAGTCGATCGGCGAGCCCGGCACCCAGCTCACCATGCGTACCTTCCATATCGGCGGCGTGGCCACCCGCGGCGTCGAGGAGAAGGACGTCAAGAGCAAGCGCGACGGCAAGGTCAAGTTCGTCGGCATCAACATCGTCACCAACGACGAGGGCAAGCAGATCGCGCTCTCCCGCAACGGTGAGATCCAGATCCTCGACGCCAAGGGACGCGAGCTGGAGAAGTACGACGTGCCCGACGGCGCCGCGATGATCGTCCACGACGGCCAGCAGATCAATCGCGGACAGATGCTCTGCGAGTGGGACCCGCACAACATCCCCATCCTTGCCGAGGTCGGCGGCCGCGTGCGGTTCGACGACATCGTCGAGGGCGAGACGATGAAGGTGGAGACCGACCCCTCCGGCCACGTCCGCCGCACGATCATCGAGCACAAGGGCGACCTGCACCCGCAGATCGTCATCGAGGACAACGAGGGCAAGACGCTCGATTACAAGTACGTCCCCGAGCGCGCGAGCATCGAGGTCGAGGCCGGCCAGACCATCTCGGCCGGCACGCTCCTGGCCAAGACCCCGCGCGAGGTCGGCGGCACCCAGGACATCACCGGCGGCCTGCCCCGCGTTACCGAGCTCTTCGAGGCCCGGCGCCCCAAGGAGCCGGCGGTCATTGCCGAGATCGACGGCCGCGTGGAACTGCTCGACGAGAAACGGCGCGGCAAACGCACCATCATCGTCCGTAACGAGAGCGGCATCGAGCGCGAGCACCTTGTCCCCCACGGCAAGTATCTCCGCGTGCATGGTTCCGACCGTGTCCGCGCGGGCGACCCGCTCGTCGAAGGGCCGCTGGTCCCGCACGACATCCTCCGCATCTCCGGCGAGGAGGCCGTGCAGCGCTACCTGCTCCGCGAGATCCAGAACGTTTACCGCTCGCAGCGCGTCGAGATCGACGACAAGCATCTGGAGATCATCATCGCCCAGATGCTCCGCAAGGTGCGCGTCGAGAGCGTCGGCGACACCGGCCTGCTGCCCGGCTCGGTCATCGACAAGTTCGAGTTCCGGCGCGTCAACCAGGAGCTCCTGAGCTGCGTCAAGATCAAGGACCCGGGCGATACCGAGTACCGCGTGGGCGACATCGTGCCGCGCGACCACTTCGAGCAGGAGAACCTGCGCATCGAGTCCAACAGCGGCAAGAAGGCCGAGTGGCTCCGCACCAAGCCGGCCGCGGCAAGCACCCAGCTTCTGGGCATCACCAAGGCGGCCGTGCAGTCCGACAGCTTCATCTCCGCCGCCAGCTTCCAGGAGACCACCAAGGTCCTCACCGAAGCCGCACTGGCCGGCAAGGTGGACTACCTGGTGGGCCTCAAGGAAAACGTCATCCTCGGCCACCTGGTGCCGGCGGGCACCGGCTTCAAGTCGCACCTGGAAGCCGAGGTCCGCATCCACCCGGACGCGCTGGAGGCCCTCGCCGAGAAGAGCCCCGCCTATCGCTACCGCGATGAGGTCCACGCCACCGCCGGCAAGGAATGAGCTCGACCGGCTTCCACCAAGCGTGATCCAAGGGCGGCCCGCCAGTTCACCCCATGAACTGGCGGGCCGCTCTCCTTCAGGCCCCTGGCTGAACCAGGATCGCAAGCAGCCTCTGGTACAATGGAAACCGAGAAAACAAACCGCCGGAGGTCGCAACTTCCATGGCCACCGTGAACGCCATCCGCATCAGCCCGGCCGACCAGGGCCGAAAGATGACTCTCGAGGAATTCCTCGAGGCCGAGGCCGAAGAAGGATACCGCTACGAGCTGGCCCGAGGAATTCTTGAAGTGACCGAAGTCCCGAACGACCCGCATGGGGAGATCGTCTGGAAGCTTGTTTCTGCGCTGGCGATCAATCAGCAAAAGCACCCCGGAATCATCCACCGAGCCGGAGGAGCTGGCGAATACAGGCTCTGGCTACCCCGCATGGTCTCCGGACGTAACCCGGATGTCGCGGTGACACTCCGAAATACCCCCAGGGACAAAAGGCGCCGCAGACCTCCCGCACTTGTCATGGAAGTCGTATCGCAGGGGAACGAGGCTCGAGAACGCGACTACGTGATCAAGCGAGAGGAGTACCTGGCCTTCGGCATTCGCGAGTACTGGATTGTCGATCCGGTGACGCAGACCGTCACGGTTCTGGTGCGGGATGGAGATTCCTGGATCGAGCAAGTTTACCGCGGTGCAGAGGAGGCAAGCAGCACCCTGCTGCCGCGCCTGGCGATCCCATTGCCCGAACTGTTCGATGTTGTTGAAGATGAGTATGACGAAGTCCCCTCCCCTGCGGAATGATCCTGATGTCTGCCACGTCCGGAGATGATCGAGTCAAGAGCCTGCGTGCCGTACTTTCGCAGTCAACGCCCGGCCCGCCTGACTCGAGGCGGGCTCGGACTTGACCGAGGGCATGCCGATGACGTCGCCTGACCGGTCAGGGTCAAGGCCAGGTCCCCCGGTGGCCTCCCAGAGCCGAGCTTACCGTGATGAAGTCGAACGCCGCAGGTGCTGCTCTTGCCCGCAACCGCCTTGTCGTGCTCAACGCGCGGCTTCGTGCCTGCCGCAAGTGCCATGAAGCCGGCTTCCTGGACGACCGCGCATCCGTGCCGATCGCCCGTGACCCAGAGCCCGATGCGCCCCTCCCGCGCATCCTGCTGATCGGCCAGGCCCCCGGCCTGCGGGCAACCCTGCACGACCGCCCCTTCGCCGGCGCAGCGGGCGAGAAGCTGCGCGACTGGCTGGAGCAGGCGGGCATCCCACGCGAAGACTTCTACCGCAGGGTGCACTTCGCGGCCGTCACGCGGTGCTACCCCGGACGGCTCGCAGGCGCCAGAGGCGATCGCGTCCCCTCGCCGCGGGAGCAAGCGCTCTGCCGGCCCTGGCTTGACGAACTGATCCAGATGCTCGAGCCGCGGATTGTGCTGCTGGTGGGCTTGCTGGCCATCCGCACGTTTCTGGGGCGCGTCGCCTCGCTCACCGCCGTGGTGGGGACGGCGACCGTCCGCGACGGCGTCTGCTACATCCCCCTGCCCCACCCCTCCGGAGTCAGCCGCTGGCTCAACGAACGCGAGAATCTGGCCGCGGTGCGCCGGGCGCTGGCCATCCTGCGCTCGTGCCAGCATGGCGGGCCGGAGAATGCCGCTCGGGAGCACGAGCCGAACCAGGCCCATCGTCGTTGACGCCCGCTTCATGTTGACCGGTCACACCTCACTCAGACCTCATAGCTGGAGTGCAGCTCGGGCAGCACCACGGGGCTCTTGACGTGCGGCTGGAGCAGTTCCGATAGCGACGCCATGGACTCGGGCTCGCCGTGCACCAGGAAGGCGTGCTCGATGTTGCCGCCGGTCTGCTCGTACCACCAGCCCAGGTCGTTGCGGTCACCGTGGCCCGAGAAGCCGTCGAGCACGTACACGGCCGCGTTCAGGTCGTACCACTGGTCGAGAATCTGCACCCGCTCCACGCCCTCGGAGAGCTTCCGTCCCAGCGTTCCCTCTGCCTGGAAGCTGACGATCACAATCGCGCAGTCCGGGTCGGAGACGACGTGCCGCAGATGATGCCGGATACGCCCCGCCTCGCACATGCCCGAGGATGAGATGATGATCATGGGACCGCTCAGATAATTGAGCCGGCGCGAATCGTTCCAGGACTGGCAAAACTCCACGAACCTGGAGCCGAAGTAGACCGGATCACGATCCATGAGGCTGCGTGCATGCGGCGTGTAGGCCTCGGGATGGTCGCGGTGGATCTCGGTCAGCCGGCTGGCGAGCGGACTGTCCACATAGATCGGGATCGGCCGGACCTTGTGGACGGCGAATAGCTCTTGCAGGCAGTAAACCATGCGCTGGGTGCGGCCCAGGCTGAATGCCGGAATGACGATCTTGCTTTGCAGCCGGGCTGCGCGGGCCACGATGGCGTGAAGCTGCTTCATCAGGCGATCGTAAGGGTCGAGCTCGCGACTGCCGTAGGTGCTCTCGGAGACCAGGATGTCGATGTCGCGCACCAGGGCCGGGTCTGGCAGCAAGCTGGTGTTCCTCCGGCCCAGGTCGCCCGTGAACACGAACCGGCGGCTGCGGCCGTTCTCGGAGAAGTCGATCTGGACGATGGCCGAGCCCAGGATGTGCCCGGCGTCCTTGTAGGTCAGCGTCACGCCCGGCACGAGCTCACGCGGCTCTTCGTAGGGAACCCGGTCGAGCCGCTCGATCACCCACTCCACGTCCAGCAGGTCGAAGAGCGGGTCGGGCGTCTCGATGTGGGGATAGCGTAGATGGGCGTTACGTACCTCCTCGCGCTGGATCCGGGCACTGTCGCGGAGCATCACGCTGGTGATGTCGCCCGTCGCGGGGGTGACATAAATCGGGCCGTTGTATCCCGCCTTCACCAGGTACGGCAGCCGGCCGATGTGGTCGTTATGAGCATGCGAGACAATGACCGCGTCGAGCAGCCGGGGGTCGAAGCCAAGCTGACGGTTCGGGCTATTCGGATCGATCCGGTCGGAGTCGAACAATCCGCAATCCAGCAGCAGACGGTATGAGCCAATCTCCAAAAGATGGGCGCTCCCGGTAATTTGCCGGGTGGCACCATGGAACGTGATTCGCAACCCACACCCTCCCGGCGAGCCGACGATCTTCAAGCCCGATACCGGGTTGTGTCGCCTGGGTGCCCGCCGTTGTCTCGATCTCGTCCTTGAACCGGCCCGTCACGGCTTCATCCCCAGGCGGGGGGGCTGGTCCGGTCACTCATCGATGTCTTCCAGAAAGCTAAAGCATCAATCATGCCAGGAACCAGGACGACGTTCAAGCCGATCACCGGTCGCAAACGGGGAAACGAGCAAGATTACCGGCGAAATCGGGAAATCGGCCAGGACGGCTCCCTGATTGTCTACCTTCGGCTGTTCACTTCTTGCCGCGTGCCGCCTGGAGCCTCCATCCGCACCGCCCCATCCAGCGTCACCTGCTCCGGGCAAGCGCCTGTCCGGGTCCGCGCAGCCCTTGGCCCTTTTTCTTTTCCCCATCTTCCCTTCCCTGATGCCCCTAGTTGTTCATCGGTGTGCATCCATGACCGTTCCTCTGTCTTCTGCCTCCCTCTTCCTCCTTTCCGCTTCCTTTTCCTCCCTGGCCATTGCCGGCTCCGCTGGCACACCTCCCGACGTCTGCGCTCGATTGGCTCCGTTCTGGCGTCCCTTTGCGCTCTGCAATGGCTGTATCCTCTCTGCCACTCTCCACTTGCGTCGCCAGATCATTGGCTTCGTTCAGGATACTCGCAATAACTCTTGAAGAACCCCCCGTAGGGTGGGTCAGCGCAGCGCAACCCACCGGCTTGCAGACCTTTGCGTGCGGCGAGATGCCCCCGCTCGACGCCATCCCGGGACCATCCCCTTCATTCCGGCCGTTGCGCGATTCATCGTGTGGTTGACGTGCGACTGGCTCCGGCGCGGGGCCGATCTGCGGCTCATGGACAACCGGCATGGGGGGGCGGTCGGCTTCATTATTGTTGTCGGCGCCGAGCTCGGCTTTTTGCAGCTTCGACAGCGTGGTCAGCGTACGCAGCAGCTCACGGGTCAGCGCACCCTGGTGCCGGCGCAGGACCGCGACGGCCTTGCTGGCGGCGAAGACCGCGCGGTCGGGCTCGGCGTCGGCTTCGATCTGCTCCAGGTCCTCGTGCTCGCCGAGCCGCGCTTCCAGCCGGTGGATCGCCTCGTCCACGATCGAGCTGAGGACCTCCCAGCCCTCTTTCGCGTTCGCCGGCGGGCGAGACAGGCGCCGCCACGGCATCGCGCCGCTGAAATAGGGGCCGGAGCTGGCTTTCATGTTGCGGAACAATTCCCAGAGCTCGCGGCCCTGATCCGGCTTGATCGCATCGACGGCCTGGAATACGCGGTTGGCGGCCGGGTCGATCATGCCTTCCAGGAAGCTCTTGCCCATGAGCCGCAGGAACCGGTAGTGGTCGGTCTCGCTCCAGGCGGCCCGCACGTCGATGAGGTTGCGGAACTCGGACCACCGCGCCAGCAGCCAGCGGCAGCCCTCGGGGAGCTGCTCGAGCCGGGCGAGGAAGACGGCGGGCATGTCCTCGTAGTACTCGGCTTTGCCGAACCGCTCGCGCGGGTCGAGGGTATCCAGCAGCTCGCGGCCCAGGATGTGGGCCTGCTTCAGCCGCGTGGCCTCGTCGCGGTCGCGCTGGCGGTGCACGCGAGCCGCGAGGTAAGCCGTCTCGGCCCGCTCGGCGCGGTCGATCTGCCAGTCGATGCGTGCTGCGTGGCCGACCAGAGTGCGTTCGACGTCGTTGCGCGGCACGAGTTCGAACGTCCACTGGAGGACCCGTTCGGCGAGCTCCTTCGGATCTTCCTGGGGAAGGACCGGTATGGCGATGCGGGCGTTGGCGCCATGCCTCAGCGCGTTGAGCCGGGCGCGGGCCTTGCCTTGGTCGCTCTTCGGCCCCGTGCTTTTTGCGGCGTTGCGGCGATTGGCCGCGATCTGGGCTGTGGTGGCCACGGAGTTGCTCTCTTTGCTTGTAGTGCAGGTCGTGTATGCGGTGCGCAGAGCGGCCCTGGCTGCTGGTTCACCGAGGAGCGGCGCGGGGAGCGACCTCCCTCGGCGAGCCGCGGCCGATGCGCCGGGATCTGCCGTCTATCTATGAGGATCCGACCGAAACTGCCAAAAACCGGAGGAATCCGGAGAAATTTTTGGTTTCCCCCTCAGCCGTCGGGCAGGTGTATTCGTACGGCAGGCGATGCTTGCGTGCCGGGGCGTCTGCGTCCGCATCTGCGTCGCCGCAGGGCACGCAATCCTTGCCTGCCGGGGCGCGCACCATGACTTCTCCGCCTGGAGCCCGGGCGCATGGCCAGGTGCGCCAGCGCCATGGACTCTGCGGCACATGGCCACGTGCGTGAGCACGTGGTTTTCACGGGCGCAGCCCCCAACCTCGGGCGTGAGCCCGACCAGTGAGGAAGCCAGGAACGCAAAACGGTGCGTCGTCGCTGCGCTGGACACACCCGACACACCTGGAGCCCGCGACGCACGCCACCGTGCGCGGGCGTGATGGACTCTGCGGGCATCGTCCCAGGACGTCGTACGGCGTGTGCGGTTCGGCGCACGCAAGGCCCTGCCAGCCGGTGGGTTGCGCTACGCTGACCCACCTTACGGTCGGCGCGCCAAGGCCATCCTGGGACGATGCCACTCTGCGGCACATGGCCACGTGCTGACGCACGTGGCCATGTGCCGTACGCGCCGAGCGCCGGGACCGGCGGACCAGCGACGCAAGAATGCATCGCCTGTCCCTGCTGCACCCCTGCTGCACCTGTCCCTGCTGCACCTCCCTGCTGCACCTGTCTGTCCCTGCTGCACCTGTCACTGCTGCACCCTGTGTCCCTGCTGCACCCCTGTCCCTGTTGCACCCTGAGCCAGGCGTGGTTGGAACCTGAGGCCCACGAGCACCGTCGACTCTTTCGAGGCAAGAACCATCTCTCCCGTCTCGTTGAGCAGGCTGCCTGGGGTGAAGAGATCACGCGGAGCTCCATGCCGCACCTCCCGGGAGTGGTGGATCCCACGGACGCCCGCCCTGATCACCAATCCTGGGCGAATGGCGGCGAAGATTGACGCAATGCGTCCGTCCAGCTAGCGTGGTGAGTGGCAACAAGGTGGGAATCGTCCAGCTCCAGGGGTAGCGTTATGACCACGCCGAATGAGATGAACCGCCGGGCATTCATCAAGACCACCACCGCCGCCACTGCCACGGCGGCCGTCGCAACGTCGGCACGGGCCCAGGACGCGCCGGCCCCCGCGCCGTCGGCGCGGGCCCAGGACGCGCCGGCCGACGGCCTGATCCACCGCAACGAGCGGAGCGGCATGCCTTACCGCAAGCTCGGCCGGACGAATTTCCTGTGCAGCCGCCTCGTCTTCGGCGGCGGTGCGGCGCTGATGGGCGGGAAAGCCGTCCGGCTGCTCAATGCGGCGTTCGACGCGGGCGTGAACTTCTACGATCTCGGCTCCAACGCCTATTACAAGGGGAGCGAGCGCGCCTTCGCCCCCTTCCTCGCGGCGCACCGCGGCAAGATCTGGGTCACGTCCAAGGCACCGTTGCGTCCCATTGACGGCCACGAGCCGGGCAAGCCCTTGACCGTCGAGCAAGGCAGGTTTCTGGCCGATTACTGGACGGGTCTGCTCAATGCGAGCCTCACCGATCTGGGTACCGACTATGTGGACGCCTACTACCTCATGGGCGTCGGCGACCCGGAGGTCGTCCGCTGCGAGCAACTGCATGAGGCCTTCCTGAAGGCGAAACAGGCCGGGAAGGTGGGCCACTGGGGCGTGAGTACCCACAAGAGCGCGCAGCAGGTCCTCGAGGCCATGATTGGAACGGGCTGGTACGACCTCGCCATGATCGCCATCACACCTGCCGGGTGGTACGACTGGGATTCGAAGAGTCTCCTTGCCGGCACTCCGGCCATGGTCGAGCTTCAGCCCACGCTCCAGCGCGCCCGGGACGCCGGCATCGGTCTCGTCGGCATGAAGGCGGCCCGCTACCTGTCGTCCCGCGGCGGTAAGCAGCTGGAGAAGGCCTTCGACGGGCACTACAACGACCAGTTGATGCAATCGGGGCTTTCGCCCTGGCAACGGTCCTACGCATTCGTCCTCGCCCACGGCGTCGACGTGGTCAATTCCGACATGCAGAATTTCGCCCATTTCAAAGAGAACCTCGCAGCTGTTCAGCGCTCGGCGGAGTTCTTCGTTAAGGTTTGATCGACGCCGTTCGAGGGTATCCTTCGGCGGCACTGGTCGCACCATTCGCTGGGCCAATATGCCCTCGATGCGGGCGACCGGTCTGTCGATGATGCGGGAGGAGTTGGAGGTTGGACCAGATATGCACGTGTCTATGATCAAGATAACTGCTGCGAAACCGGCGATTCTTGAGCAGCTTAACTGACGGCGTCGTGAAAGCCCAGTCCCATCGATTATCTTGCACCACGGTGTGGCAATGTACTATGACCACTCACACCACGAGCGAGGGGAACATGATGGCCTCGATTAAGGATGGATGCACTCGAGACGGGAGCTTGGCCCTGGCCTATACCGCAGTCCTGCCGGTCACGGGCAATTGGCTTGCGAAGGCTTACTGCTGAGGTCACCCCCTGGCCTGGCTCGGTCCGAGCCTGCTGCTTCTCGGTATTCCGGGCGTCTTCGCCTTCTCGTTGGTCATGTGGCGTAGGCATCGCAGATGTCCTCTGGCTCTGGGTGCCTTCGCTCTGGCTGTCGTAGAGGTCACATTGCTTCTCCTCCTCTTGGTAATGTCGGGGGCAATAGCGCACCTCGCTTGACGTCGTTGTGCAGCGACTGAGCAAGTTCATGCAGCGGGCTTATTCCAGTTTCCTGTTCCCTTGCTACTCACGCCTGTGCGTGTTCAAGAAAGTTGCTCCGAAATCGGCGATTCTTGAGCAGCTTGATGGAGGGCGTCCAGAAAGCCTTCGACCCGTCGATTAGCTTGCACCACGGTGCGTCATTTACCTTGCCCACTGGTACAGGGAATGGCCAACCTCCTGGCCTATCAGCAGACGCCGCGCCAGGTCATTTCGGGATCCTCAGTCCTTTGAGCAGGAAGGTCATGGCCTTGACGGCCGCGTCGCGGCCCTTGACCGCCGTGACGCCGGCGATGACGTCGCCGACCTGGCAGGCGCCGTCGAACTCGCCATCGCCCATGTCGGCGAACATGACCGACGCCCCTTCGATTCTGGCCGGTTCGGCCATCTTGCCGAATTCTTCGAGGTGGGCCCTGTACCTGGCCAGGACTTCTGTGGCGTTGGTCGCTGACTTGCAACGCGCGACGAAGGCGGTGAACTCGGCTTCGCCGTCGCGGTATTGGGCCGTGAACGCGTTGGTCAGGAAGTCGAGACCCAGGGCATCGACCATGAGGTACTGGACCGTATCGTCGATCCGATTTTTCGCCGGGAGCACGGCGAGACCCCAGAGCTCCGCCGCCTTGCCTTTCAGGCGATTCGCCAGGGTATCGGCCAGGGCCGATGCCGCCTTCTGGACCTCCTTGTCGGGTCCCGATGTCAGGATCGACGCATAGTACTGGCCCTTCCGGAAGAACAAATCGGCCCCGGTGCGGTGACCGCCGTCGCCGATTGCGATGAACTTGCTGCCAGTCGAGCGCTCGACCGAATAGACGCCGAAGGCACCGAGCGGGGTGGTCATGTCGTAGAGGAAGACGTCGATGAACTGGGCTGGGTCGCCCGCTCTGGAGAAGGTGACGAAGGTCATGCCAGTCACGTCGTAGGACTGAAACAGCTCGGACCGGCCGTCGATCTTCTCGTACAGGTTGGCCTCGGTGTAGCGTTCAATAGGGCTCTTTTTCGTGAAGCCTTCGGGTGTGAGAGCCTCGAGGGCCCGGGCGATGGTTTCCGTCCTGGCCTTCATTTCGGGCGTGATCTGCGGGGGGGTGTCCTTGACGAAACCGACGGAGGCCTGGGCGGCGACGAGGACGGGGAAGACAAACGAGATCGCGACCAGCAATCGGTTCATGGGATACTCCGTTTTCGGGGCTCGCTCTACGGTATGGGAGAGACGCCGCGACAGGCCAGACCATTGTTCGTGTTTCGCAGATTTGAGGGTGGCCCGGTCTCTGTACCGAATTGGCGCGCGGAGCGCAGAGGGACGGAATAGCATTTGACGATCGGAGCACGAAGGTGAGCACGAAGAGGCCACCCACGGTTCAGGGTGGTGTGAGAGCTGTCCGCGCGGGGTTCGGTGTCCGAATTTGGCCCGGCCGCCTGGCTTGCCGTGGTCCAGCCGCCTGGTGCCGCATCCGTATCGGGGCAGTCTGCAATTGGCCACCACGGTGCCCGCGGTGAAGGGATTTGTGAATGGCCCCATGGCTCCCATGGTCCGGCGCCCATGTTCCGGTCCATGGTCCGCACCATGATTCCCCCCAGAGGTTCCCATGGTTCCCCAGACCGGGATCGGACGGCAGGACCGGGTCAAGCCACTTGATGATCATGGAGTGCCCGGTCCGTTCCGCGGTGTGCGACCGGTTGCATCGACGAAAGACTCTGTGACGGTGTTCAGAGGGCCCACACCCTATTTCCGGGCCTCGCAGATGAGGTTGAAGGGCGTGGCCGTCGCCCGGCGAAAGCGAGTAAAGCCCGCGTCGAGGAAGACCTGCTTCAGTCGGGCTTCACCTGCCTGCGCGCCCAGCCCGAGGCCGACTTCCTGCGAGAGCGAATTGGGTGTGCAGACAAAGGTCGATGCGGCGTAGAAGAGCCGCCCGACGGGCGTGAGGTTGTCATCGAGGTGATCGCCCGCAAAGGGCTCGACCAGCAGCACAGTGCCGTCCGGCTTGAGGGCCTGGCGGGCATGCCGAGCGGCGCCGATGGGGTCGCCCATGTCGTGGAGACAGTCGAAAAAACAGATCAGATCGTAGTCGTGGCCGCTGTAGGTCTTGGCCGTCGCCTGGGTGAAGGTCACCCGGCCGGCGACGCCGGCCTCACGGGCTCGCTCGGTGGCGGTGGCGATGGAGGGAGCATGATAGTCGATACCGATGAAGCGTGACGCGGGAAAGGCCTGGGCCATCGCTACCGTCGAGGCGCCGTGTCCGCATCCGACATCAGCCACGGTCGCCCCGGCCTCCAGCTTGGGAACCACGCCCTCCAGCGCGGGAAGCCACTCGGGCACCAGGTGTGCTCTGTATCCGGGCCGGAAGAATCGCTCGGTGCCAGAGAACATGCACGGATGGTGGTCGCCCCACGCGAGGGCGCCATCGCTCCGCATGGCTTTCACCAGCTTGTCCTTGTCGTGGAAAAACGCCGCCACCACCGCCGCGCCCCCCGCCACGTAGACTGGCGAGTCCTCGTTCGCCAGCGCCAGGGCATGCTCCGGAGGGAGCCGGAACTGGCCGTCAATGTGCTCCATGTAGCCGGCAGCCGCGTGGGCGCTCAGCCACTCGCGGATCAGTCGCGGGTGGCACCCTGTCTTCGCCGCAAGGGCCTCGGGGGCGATCGGGACACTGTCGGCCATTGCGCGGTACAGGCCGAGCTCTTCTCCCAGGATTACATTCGCGAGCATGGCCGCTCCGCCCATGTCGGTGATCAGCTTGACCATGAATTGATGTAGCTTCACCTCGTCCATCGTCGCCTCTCCGGGGGGGGGTGAATTGTTGCAGATAAGCGAACGGACTCTCCATGGGTCGCTCGGGTGGAGGGCGCCGCCGATCGTGCCCCGGGGACTCGACCGACGCTTGCAGCCGGGCCGACCCAGGGGGCATACTCCGTCCTGAAGCGCTTTGCCAAGGTCGGTGCTCTGCGCTCGCTCGCCCGCTCGCTCGGGGCCACTTGCGGGACCATGCCATGCGCGGGCTCCCCAATCGACTTCAAGAGGGTCCCCGGCAAACCATCGCCCGCCGGCCGGGCGCTTTGAAGACGTGGTTTACCGAACAGGGCAGAAGGAAGCAAGAAGGTGGAGCAGGAAGCGGGCAGGAAGGGCGCAGGGAGGGGCCACCCACAGTTCAGGGTGGCACGCGAGCCGTCCGCGCGCGACCCGGTGTCGGAGGTTGTCCCGGCAGCATGACTTGCTGTGGTCAAGCCGGTTGGTGTTGAGCCCCGTGTGGATGGCCCCCGCGATGCGGCCCACGATGCTTCGTTCGTCGCGGGCAATTGCCGGCGCGATCCGGCTCTGGTAGGCTTTGATCAGTCCATGACCCATTGGATGGGTTGCTGACGCAGGACGTGCCGTCAGCAACCAGAACTTGCCAGTGACGCAACAAGGGCTTTGACATGAAGCGATTCACCTCCACGGTCGCCCTGCTTGTCCTGTCCGCTGGCTGCGCAGAGGAGGCCACGCCGGAGTCTCCCGCCGGAAGCGGCACGCCGCCGATCTCCCGTCCCGCATCGAACTCCAATCCAAGAATGGTGAACACTCCCGCCACGGTGAATCGCCCAGGCCAGAACGCACAACCCGCACCGAGCTCGACACCCTCTCTGGCGGAGGCCCGGCGCGGGTTCGTCACCAAGCCGGGAGGCCAGCAACTTCCTGTCGAGGCCGTGCCGCAGCCGCCGTCGGAGGTCTTCCGGCTGGTGAAGTTTCGCTCGCCTGTTGGCGAGCTGTCGGCCTACCTCACGCCCGATCCGGGCGACGGAGTGAAGCGTCCGGCGATCGTCTGGATCACGGGTGGCGACTGCAATTCGATCGGTGACGTCTGGAAGCCCGCGCCCGGAAAAACGACCAGACCGCCGCCGCCTATCGCAAGGACGGGATCGTCCTGATGTTCCCCTCGCTCCGGGGCGGCAACGACAACCCGGGCCGGCGCGAGGGGTTTCTGGGCGAGGTCGACGACGTGCTCGCGGCCGCCGACTACGTCTCGGCGCAGCCTTACGTCGACCCGACCCGGATCTATCTGGGCGGCCACAGCACCGGTGGGACCCTGGCGATGCTCGTCGCCGAGATGAGCAATCGCTTCCGCGCGGTCTTCGCCTTCGGCCCGGCCGCGGACGTGAGGGGCTACGGGGGACAATTCGTCTATCACCAGCCGGGCGATCCGAAGGAGTCGCTGCTGAGGTCGCCCATCTACTGGCTCGATTCGTCGGTCCACAGTCCGCTCTACGTCATCGAAGGGACGGGCGGGAATATCGATGCCCTGCGACTCATGAAAGCGAACTGCAAGAACCCCGAGGTCCACTTCGTGGAGGTTCCGGACGTTGACCATTTCGCCGTCCTCGCCCCGGCGAACGATGCGATCGCGCCGAAGATCCTCGCCGACTCCGGCCCGACGACCAACATCACGCTCTCAGGGCAGGAACTGCAAGCAAAAGGCGATGCCCCGAGTGCCGTCGAGCCGCGGAAACCGGCAGGGATTACGCGGCCGCGCTCGAAGCGAAGCAGCGCCGCCAAGAAGGTCCAGCCCCGGCCGTCTCCGCGATAGTCGTCGTCCCGCGGCGCTGGCCGCATGCGAGACCGATCCGGCGGTGTGGGGCACGAAGGGGCAAGACGGGAGCGAGAAGGGGAGCGAAAAGGGCCACCCACACTTTAGCGTGGCACGCGAGCCGTCCGCGCGCGATTCGGTGACGGAAGTGACCTGAACGCTTGGCTTGCTGTAGTCGAGCCGCTTGGTGCTGGGCACGGGTCGGGGGGGAATATGGATGGCCCACCGTGCCCCGCAGCGACGTGCCACCAAATGTTGCTATCGCTTACACCGGAGTGGTCGCCAGGAACCGCGGACGGTGCGTCGACGCTGCGCTGGGCGCACCCTACGGGTTGCAAGCTGGTCCGGCTTCCACCGGCGCTTCTGGCGTGAGTCAACGCAGAAGACAATGCGCAAGCCGGGAAATACAGCGGGCGGGTCACGATTCCTGGACGCCGCGCTGAGGCTGGGATCATACCGGCATGGCAGCGCGGAATCGTCGGAAGGGGTCGTTGCGGATGAGACGGGGTTCTATACTGTGTGCAGCGGGTCGTTCTTTCAGTCCCACCGCATGAGTTTGGTCTGGATTTTGCATAGACCTCTCCGCGGGACGTATCGCACGCCCCGCATGTCTCCGTGTTCGGGACTGCTGCCGCCTGGGATTCGTTGACCAGGATCGTCCTTTGGGGCAAGGACTGCCAGTATGGATGGAACACGTATGATTCCCGAATCTCACCCACTGCACCGGCTGTTTCGCGGGTTGACCGAATCGACATTCATGTCCGAACTGGGGATTGGAGATCCGCCCCTGGTCGGCTATGTGGCCGGCTTGCTCGCGAGCTTTGTTCCGAGCGCGGCCGTGTGGCGGCTGCGCGACCGGGACGGGCGGCCGATCGTCCAGGTGACCCGCATGGTCGCCGAGGCCGAGGCGGCCGACGATGATCTGCGGCGCAGGGAATGCCACCGCCATGTCGGAGATTACACCCTGTTCTGGACGGGACTCTATCCCGAAGCACTCGGCAAGCTTCAGGATGCACAGTCGCCCGACTGCCTGATCCGCTACCAGCAGCAAGGCAAACGCTCGTATTATCTTGCCAGCACGCTGAGCAGCACGGGCAGGCAGGGCGATGTGCTGCGACGCCTCAGCGAGGAGTTCGAGCTCTGCGCGTTCGGCCTTTCGCGGGTGCGCAGGGAATGGGAAAAGCTGGAGTCCGACAGCCCTGGCCCGGGCGCGGTACGGGCGATGTGGGCCGGTTGATTCTGCCTGCGTGCGCTGCGCGGTTGCTCACTCTGAGGGCACAGCGAACCCGACTCCGCGGAAAAGGAGCGGGCCGGCGAACGCGCCATGTCGCCTCTGGCCGCTTGAGGTAGAATAGGCCGACGGTTCAGGCCGGGTCGCGCGGCGCAGGGCACACTCGCCGGGCTGGACGTTTCCGCGCTTGACGCGAGTGCACGGGCATGGTTCTTCCTCTCGGCGACCTCCAGCGCACGAATATCACTCCGTTCGTCACGTACGCCCTGATCGCGATCAACACCCTGGTTTATCTCGTCCAGTTCCAGCAGGGCGAACAGTTCACGATGGCGTTCGCCTGCACGCCGTGGGAAGTGACCCACAACACGGACCTCGAAGTTCCTGTGCGCAACAAGCCCGCCGTGGTGCACGTCATCGATCCGCGTGATCCGTTCGGCCGCCGGGTGATCGAGGTGGAGCGTCCCGCGCCGCAGATCCCGCATGCGCCGAGCCCCATTCCGGTCTGGCTGACCCTCTTCACCGCCATGTTCCTGCACGGCAGTCCGATGCATCTGATCGGCAACATGCTCTACCTGTGGATTGTGGGCGACAACGTCGAGGAGGTGCTCGGCTCGATCCGCTACCTCATCGTCTACCTGGCCTGCGGCCTGGTTGGCTCTCTGGCTCAGATTGCCGTCGCGCCGGATTCGATCATCCCCACGCTGGGGGCCTCAGGCGCCATCGCGGGCATCATGGGCGCTTACGTGATCTGGTTCCCGCATTATCAGATTCGCGTGCTGCTGTTCCGGTTCATCACCGTGCTGCCGGCCGTGGTGGTCATTGGCGGCTGGATCCTGCTTCAGGTGTATCTGGGCGCGGGATCGTTCCGAAAGCTCGGCGAATCGGGCGGGGTCGCCTACCTGGCCCACGTCGGCGGTGCATTGACCGGGATCGTGGTGGCCTTTCTGTTCTACGACCAGGCACAGTACGTCAAGGCCATGAACGAGCACCAGCAAGGCTGGATGCCGGGCCCCTACGAGTCCTATCGCTGAGCGGCTCGATGGCCCCGGACCATGGGCCGAGCCGGCGGGACGGGCTCACCAGCCGAGGGTCAGGTGGCACCCTGCCCCGACCTTATCACCCGCAAACTCGCCCCAGCCTTCCAGCATTCGACCTCGCTCGGTCTTGCATGTTATATTTGTGTGGTTCTCAGGACAGCGGCCTCGCGTGGCGTGTGCCTGGAGCGGATCAGACCGGGTTGGGTGACGACGGCTGGAGAGAAGAACTCATGTGTGGTATTGCCGGCGCGATTGATCTTCGAGCGCAGCGCGAGTTTCCCGCATCCCGGCTGCTGGCGATGACCGGCGCGATCACTCACCGCGGACCGGACGACGAGCACATTCACATTGAGCCGGGGCTGGCCTTAGGCGCGCGCCGGCTGTCGATTGTTGATCTCTCCGGCGGCCGCCAGCCCCTGTGCAACGAGGACGGCTCGGTGTGGGTGACGCAGAACGGCGAGATCTTCGAGTATCCGGAGCTCCAGCAGGAACTGCTCGCGCGCGGCCACACGCTGTCGACGCGCTGCGATACCGAGCTCTGGGTGCACCTCTACGAGGACCTGCGCGAGGGGATGTTCGCGAAGACGCGGGGCCAGTTCGCCGTGGCGCTCTGGGACCGCAAGACGCGCTCGTTGATCCTGGGCCGCGACCGGGTCGGCATCTGTCCGCTGCATTATGCCGAGGTGGACGGCTGGCTGCTCTGGGGCTCGGAGATCAAGGCCCTTCTGGCCTCGCGAATGGTGGAGGCCCGGCCGGACCGCAAGGGGATCGACCTCTTCTTCAACACCTTCTGCGCGGGGACGAGCCGGACGTTCTTCGAGGGGATCAAGATGATCCCGCCCGGGCATTACCTGCTGGTGCGCGACGGCCGCGTGCAGCTCAAGCAGTACTGGGACCTGGATTTCCCGGATGCGGGTGACGAGCGCAGGCTGGCGGACCCGACGCCGCTGGTCGATGAGCTGGAGCACCTGATGCGGCTGTCGGTGGAGCGCCGGCTGCGCGGGGACGAGCCGGTAGTGAGCTACATCAGCGGCGGGCTCGATTCCACGGTGGTGCTGGGATTGAGCTCGCGTGAGCGCGGCTACGCGGTGCCGTCGTTCACCATTGGCCTGGATCGGGCCGGGCCGGACGAGCGCTCGCACGCGGCCGAATCCGCGGCGACGCTGGGCTCGCGGCTGACGACCGTGACGCTGAACCGGGCGGACATCGTCCAGGCCTACCCGGAGCTGATCCGCGCGGCCGAGGGGCCCGTGATGGACTCGGCCTGTGCCTGCCTGATGCGCCTCGCCGGCGCCGTGCACCAGCAAGGCTACAAGGTGGTGTTGACGGGCGAAGGGGCCGACGAGGCTCTGGCCGGCTACGCCTGGTTCAAGACCCAGAAGATCCGCGGCATCCTGCACCGCCGGTTCGGCCCGACGATTCCTGCCGCCATCCGCGGCGCGGTGCTGGGGTTGATGGGAGGCGACCGGTCCCACCTGCCGGACCGGTTCCCGATCCAGGGCGTGCGCACGGCCCAGCAAGATATTTACGACCTGCTGGCGCAGGGGCGTAGCTATCTCTACTCCAGGGACATGTGGAACCAGCTCGGCGGCCACTCGGCGTACGACGACATGGGCATCCAGCACGACCGGTTCCGCAAGTGGGCCCCTTTGAACCAGTCGCTGTACGTCGGCTACAAGGTGATGCTGGCCGGGCTCTTACTGAACGCCAAGGGCGACCGGGTGGCCATGAATTCCTCGGTGGAGGCGCGCTATCCGCTGCTGGACGACGACGTGATCGCGTTCGCCGCGTCGATCGCGCCGGAGTACAAGCTGCACCGGCTCACCGACAAGTGGCTGCTGCGGAAGGTCGCCGCGCGGACCTTGCCTGCGCACATCGCCAGCCGTCCCAAGACGATGTTCCGGGCCAGCCGGTCGGAGGCGTTCCTGGACCGGAGCCGGCCGCAGTGGGTCGACCAGCTCCTGTCGCGCGAGTCGCTGGAGCAGACCGGATACTTCGACGCCGAGAACGTGGCCCGCGAGCGCCGCAGCCTGGTGCGCATGCCGCGCATCACTCCCAAGCGGATCATCATGGACCTGAGCCTCACCTGCGTGGTGACCACCCAGCTCTGGCATCACATGTTCTTTGGCGGCGGTCTGTGCGACCTGCCGTCCTGGTCGCCACAGCCCTTGAGGCAGTCGACGCCGCCGAGCATCGATGTGATCAGCACCATGGCGACGGCCTGCTCACCCCGCCTGTGAGCCCGGCTCCGCGTGACGCACCTTTGCCTTCCAGAGCCTCCCCGCGGCAAGGCGCCACGCCGGGTTCCCGCAGTTGATCATCCAGGGGATGCCGAACCGGTCCACCAGCATGCCGAATCGCTCTGCCCAGAAGGTCTTCCGGACCGGCATTTGCACCTTGCCGTCTGCCGCGAGCAGCGCGAAGATTCGCTCGGCTTCATCGGCTGCGGCGAGGTTCAGCAAGATCGAAAAGCCGCGCGGTGGCTCATAGCGTTCCGGGCGTTCATCCCCGCCCGTGAGCACCTGCTCGCCCAGTGTGAACGTGGCGTGAAGGATCTTGCCGTGCCAGTCATCCGGCGTTTCCCCGGCCATGGGAGAATCTCCGAATGACAGCATCATGTCGATCCTGCCACCCAGGCACTTCTCGTAGAACCTGAAGGCGGTCTCGCACTGGCCGTTGAAGGACAGGTGGGGATTCCAGCGCATTTCGTGTTCCTTGAGGGACGACGGTATCCACGCGAGGCTGGCCGGAGGATGACGCTCGGATCAAGACCATACTTGCCGATTGTCACTGTGGTGAGCCCGCGCACTGCCGCAACTGGACGTCGACCGTGCAAATATGGTTGCGCAGCCAGTCGCCGAGGATCTTCTCGAGCTGAACGACGTCGAGGCTCTGGATTCCGCCCGTTGCGATGCGCGATTTGATGGTTGCGATCTCGCTCCGGAGCGTGTCGTGCGCGGCCTTGTTGGCCTGGGCGGCCGGGCAGCGCAGGCGGTTCATGCAGGCTTCTTCCGCACTGAAGTGCGTGATCGTGTACGAGGTCAGGAAGCTGAGCGTGCGCTCGACTGCTTCCTTGCCGTGGTGGTTCTTCACGGCCTCGTGGAAGTCATTGAAGCGGCGCAGCAGCTCCTTGTGCTGCTCGTCGATCTCGGGGACGCCGGTCGTCATCGACTCGTGATGCCAGGCGATGGCCATGTGCTGCTCCGCCGGGGTAGGCCCTGGTGCCGCGCGCGCGGCACCAGTAGACATTGTCGCGCGGCCCGGGGACCCGAACAAGTCACCTGCCGGTGCGATCTCTCGGGAAGCCGCCGGGTCTCGTCAAGCGGCCCATTTCTTACGCATCGCTGACGTGCTATCGTCTTCAAAGAGGGTTCTCCACGAGACTCGAGGGTGCACGACCATGAGAACGATGCTCTGCGGGACCATGCTCGTCCTGGCCGGCGCGGGTCTTGCCATGGCGCAGGATCAAAGGACGTCCCTGGCGCCAGGTGGCGGCCCGGCGCCTGGCTCCGTTGCCTCGCCCGAGGAAAAAGCGATTCGCGAGGCCGATGCCGCGTTCGTCCGCGGTTACGACAAGGGGGACACCAGGGCCCTGGTGGCCCTGTTCACGCCGGACGCGGAGGTGATCGAGGAAGACGGTACGCGCTATGCCGGCCACGAGCTGATCTCCCAGCGGCTGGCCGAGACCTTCGCCGCCAGCCCGGGAGTGAAATTGCAGATCCGGACCGAGGCAATCCGCTTGCTAAGCCCCGACGTGGCCAAGGCTGAGGGAGAGACGGTGGTCACGCCCGCCAAAGGCGCGCCGGTGCACCGCAGGCACAGCGCGCTACTGGTCCAGCGCGACGGCCGCTGGCTGATCTCGAGCATCCGCGAGGAGACCGAGCCGAGCCTGCCACCCCACGAGCGTCTCAAGGACCTGGAATGGATGATCGGCGAGTGGGTCGATGAGGGCCCCGACTCGCATGTGCGCGTCGCCTGCAAGTGGTCGGACGATGGGAACTTCTTGATCCGCACATTCACCGTGCGGGTGCAGGGGAGGCCCGTGCTGACCATACACCAGCGAGTTGGCTGGGATCCGCTGGCCCGGCAGTTCCATTCCTGGGAGTTTGATTCCGAGGGGGGCTATGGCCAGGGCGTCTGGAGCCGCGACGGCGAGCGCTGGGTGATCAAGCACTCCGGGGTCCGTCCCGAAGGCATGACCGCTTCGGCCACGCATATCGTGTCTCGCGAGCGGCCCGACCTGGTACGCTGGGAGGCGGTGAACCGGGTTGTGGGCGGCGAGAGCGTTCCCCAGGACCGGACGTACGCGATGGTGCGCGTGCCTCCGTCCCCGCAAGTTCCCGGCGCCGGCGCGCGCGCCGTTTCCCCGACCACTCCAGAGACGAGGAACCCCCGATGATTCGCACGTCTTCGCTCGTCACGGCCGTCGCGATTCTGGCGTTTTCCCCGGCCGCGAGTCCGGTGTGGGCGCATGGCTTTGGCGGAGGTGGCGGTTTTCGCGGTGGCGGAGGCTTTCGCGGTGGTGGAGGCGGTGGCGGTGGATTCCGTCCCGGTTACGGAGGCGGCGGCTTCCGGGGCGGCTATGGCGGCATGGGATCGTTCGGCCGCACGCCTTCATTCAGTGCGGGGCGGTCCTACGGCGGCTACGGCGGGGGTGCGGGATACGGCAACCGCGGTGCCTACGAAGGGATGCGCGGGGGACAGATCAACTACGGCGCCCGGTCGGGTTCCTATGCCACTCCGCGCGGAGGCAACGTGAACTATGGGGCGGCCGGAGCCGCGGGCCGGTCATTCGGCGATGTCGGCCGCGTGGGCGGGGCGATGGGACCCGGCGGTAACGCCGTTGCTGGCCGCTCGAACCTGGGCGCTGTCTCCGGAGCCGGCGGCTACGCCGGCCGGGCGTACGGGGCCACGGCCTTCCGGCCCAATGGCTTCAACGCCTATGGCGGATATCACAACGGCTGGGTGCACGGCTACTGGGACGGGCACAACTCGGCCGCCTGGGGCTGGCGCAACCCCTACTGGGGCGGCTGGGGCTACGGCGGCTGGGGCTACGGCGGCTGGGGATTGGGCATGGGAATGGGGCTCGGTCTGGGCTACGGCCTGAGCTCGTGGGGCTACGGCTCGTCGCTGTACGGCATGGGCTACATGCCATACTCCAACCCGTACTACAACGACTATTACGGGGGAGGCGGCGCGGTGGCGATGTCCGCGCCCTACAACTATTCTCAGCCAATCGATACGACCACGGCCGTGGCCGATGAATCCGTGGCGAACCCGGCCGAGGCACTCTTCGACGCCGGCCGCGCGTCGTTCCAGCAGGGTGCCTACACCGACGCTCTCCAGCAGGCCGACGCCGCCTTGACCAGGCTGCCCAACGACACCACGCTGCACGAGTTCCGGGCCCTCTGCCTGTTCGCGCTGAAGCGCTATGACGAATCGGCGGTGGCGCTTTACGCCGTGCTTTCCGTCGGCCCGGGCTGGGACTGGACCACGCTCATCGGCCTCTACCCCGGCATCGAGACCTACACGGCTCAGTTGCGCGAACTGGAAGGCTACTGCCAGTCGCACGGCGACTCGGCCTCGGCCCGGTTCGTCCTGGCCTACCATTACCTGACGCAGGGCCACGTGGAGGCCGCGGTGGCCATCCTCAAGCAGGTGGTGGCCATCAAGCCCAGCGACGCGCTCTCGGCCAGGCTGCTGCGGCAGCTTGCCCCTTCCACGGAAGGGGCGGTCGCAACCACGTCCCCGTCTGAAGCTGCCGCTGTCTCACCCCCGAGCGCACCGCCGGCCGGGGCCGAGATCGGCGGCACCTGGACCGCCCAGCCGGCATCGGGCACCTCCATCGGGCTCTCCATCCAGCCGGGCGGCGACTTCACCTGGCAGGTCACCAAGAACGGCCAGACGCAGAGTTTCCAGGGCAAGTCTACCTTCGGCCAGGGCTTGCTCACGCTGGCCCAGGACAAGGGCCCCGTGCTCGTGGGCCGCGTCGACTGGAAAGACCCCACGCACATGACCTTCCGGGTGGTGGGCGACGGCCCCGAGGATCCGGGCCTGGCGTTCGTGAAGTAAGTACCCGCGGTGCGCCGCGGTGCCTCGGCCGCGGCGATCTCGATCACGGTGCCGGCAGCACTGGGACCGGCGGTGCCGGCGTGTCGGCTCGTCGAACGATTCCGCCGGCCTTCCGGCGCCGGGCCGTTGCGAATCGTCCGGGACCACGATAGGATGCGTTGCCCTTCGGGCGTCGTTCGTTTCAGGATCAAAGCGACTTCGCGGTCGTTTCTCGTTTTCTGTTCACTTCAACGGTCCGTCGCGGGACACATCGAGGTTTTGATGCGCGCCGTGCGAGCAATTTCCCTGCTGGTTGTGATCAGCATCTCCGCCCTGGCCGGCTGGCTGACCGCGCGTGGCGAAGCGCCCCCGTCATCCCCGACGGCGACGAAGAATCGCGAGGCGAGCAGCGGCCTGGACCGGACGGTGCTGCCCATCCCGGAGCCGAACTACCCGGCGATCACCGTGCTCGACGTCCGCGATGCGAAGGCACCGCCGCGTTTCGAGGTCAAGCCTCCGTCCGGTGCTCCCAACGTGCTCATCGTGCTCATCGACGACATGGGTTTCGGCCAGCCCAGCGCCTTCGGTGGCCCGGTGCAGACGCCCACGGCCGAGCGCCTGGCCAGGGGCGGCCTGCGGTACAACCATTTCCACACCACGGCGCTTTGCTCACCGACGCGCGCCGCCCTGCTCTCGGGGCGCAACCACCACATGTGCAACATGGGCTCGATCACCGAGACGGCGACCGCGTTCCCCGGGCAGACCGGCCAGCGGCCCAATCGCGTGGCGCCCCTGGCCGAGATGCTGCGGCTCAACGGCTATGCCACGGCCGCCTTCGGCAAGTCTCACGAGACCGCGGCCTGGGAGGTGAGCACGGCCGGCCCGACCACGCGCTGGCCCACGCGTTCCGGGTTCGACAAGTTTTACGGGTTCATCGGCGGCGAGGCGAACCAGTGGGCGCCCTCGCTGTACGACGGAATGAACCCGGTCGAGCCT
The DNA here is from genome assembly GCA_963833985.1 of uncultured Planctomycetaceae bacterium. Classification (GTDB taxonomy): domain Bacteria; phylum Planctomycetota; class Planctomycetia; order Isosphaerales; family Isosphaeraceae; genus Aquisphaera. Next base: position 82,707 of record CAWIAD010000002.1, on the reverse strand, counting down.
CCGCACGACCCGAACTATCACTTCCTCACCGACATGACGGACCAGGCGATCCGCTGGACCAGGTCCGTGAAAGCGCTCACGCCGGAGAAGCCCGTCTTTCTGTACTTCGCCCCGGGTGCCACCCACGCGCCGCACCACGTGCCGAGAGTCTGGATCGACAGGTACAAGGGCAAGTTCGACCAGGGCTGGGACAAGCTGCGCGAGCAGACGCTCAGCCGCCAGAAGGCGCTCGGTGTCGTTCCCGCCGACACGGTGCTGGCGCCCAAGCCGTCGGATATCAAGGACTGGGGCAGCCTTGGCGCCGACGCTCAGAAGCTCTTCGCCCGGCAGATGGAGGTGTTCGCGGGCTATGGCGAGTTTGCCGACCATGAAGCCGGGCGGCTGGTGCAAGCGCTCGAGGACCTGGGGCAGCTTGACAACACGCTGGTCTTCTACATCCTGGGCGACAACGGCGCGAGCGCTGAAGGGGGAATGAACGGGCTGTTCAACGAGATGACCTACTTCAACGGCGTCCACGAGCAGGTGCAGGAGATCCTCAAGCACTACGACGAGCTGGGCGGACCGAACTCCTACGGCCATTACGCCGCCGGCTGGGCCGTGGCGGGAGATACGCCCTTCACCTGGACGAAGCAGGTGGCGTCCAGCTACGGCGGCACGCGCAACGGCATGGTGGTGCACTGGCCGGGGCGGATCAAGGCCAGAGGCGAGGTGCGGACTCAGTGGCACCACGTCATCGACGTCGCGCCCACGATCCTGGAGGCGGCTGGCCTGCCCGAGCCACGGTCCGTCAATGGCACGCCCCAGACCCCCATCGAGGGCGTGAGCCTGCTGTACACGTTTGATGAGGCACAGGCGAAGGGCCGGCATACGACCCAGTACTTCGAGATCTTCGGCAACCGGGCCATCTACCAGGACGGCTGGCTGGCCGGCACCCTGCACCGCCTGCCCTGGCGCACGAGCCCCGCGCCCCGCTCGAGAACGACGTCTGGGAGCTGTACGACACCCGGACCGATTTCAGCCTGGTGAACGACCTCGCCGCGAAGGAGCCCTCCCGGCTCAAGCAGCTTCAGGAGCTGTTCATGCAGGAGGCCGCCAGGAACCACGCCTTGCCGATTGACGATCGCAGCATCGAGCGCATCAACGCCGCGCTCGTCGGCCGTCCCGACCTCATGGCCGGCCGCACGTCGCTCTCCGTCTACCCCGGCATGACCGGAATGACGGAGAATGTATTCATTAACATCAAGAATCGATCGCATACGATCACGGCCGAGGTGGAGATACCCGAGCAGGGTGCAGACGGTGTGATGCTCTGCCAGGCGGGCCGGTTCGGCGGCTGGAGCCTGTACATGAAGCAGGGCAAGCCGGCTTACACCTACAACTTCCTGGGCCTGGAGCGCTCCACGGTGGCTGCACCCGAGGCCGTGCCGGCCGGAAAGGCGACAATCGTGCTCGAATTCGCTTATGACGGCGGCAGGCCCGGCGCGGGAGGCACGGCCACCATCCTGGTCAACGGCAAGCAGGTTGCCGCGGGGCGGATTGAGAGAACCCAGGGATTTGCCTTCTCCGCCGACGAAGGTGCGGATGTGGGCGTCGATCAGGGGACGCCGGTCACCGAGGATTACCACGCACCGGGCGGGCCATTCTCGGGCAAGATCCACAAGGTCACCGTGCAATTGAAATAGCGCCCCAGGTGGCGCCGGGGATGACGCGCCGTTGCCCGGGGGATCGCTCAGAGCAGGAACTTGCCCAGCATGGAGAGGATCTCCGTGAGGCCCACGACGGTGCCCAGCAAGGGAATCATCGGCAGCAGCGCGGCCACGACCAGGATGCCGACCGTTTTCTTGTCCCAGGGCAAGAGCTGCATCCGGTCCACGTGGTCGTAGATCGCCGCGATGTCGGCCAGCGACCCCACATCCGGGCTGCCCAGCAGTGTGGACCGGTCCTCGCAGGTGGACCTGAGCCATTTCTCGTCAAAGGCCCGGTCGTGGCCTCCGATCAAGGCTCCAAAATCGAGCAGCCCGCGCACCCTGCACCCGGCCAGGCGATCGGCGAACATGAGCAACGGGGCGTGCAGCACGACGATCGCCAGGACCACGAAGACGACGATGTGGTACTTCAGGATGCTCAACGACGAGCCGCGGTGCACGATCTCGTACGCCAGGCCGCCAGACAGCACCGCCGAGATGGCCATCAGTACGAGGGAGAAGCTCACAAGGCCCCAGCCCAGGAAACCCAGGCCGCCAGCGCGGTCGGGGTGAGTCGAGGTCAACTCCAGGTCCAGTCGCGAGATCCGGAAGAGAAACCGAGACCAGAGCAGGTAGATCCAGATCCAGCGAATGAGGAAGAAGAAGAGTATTGGTAAACTGACCAGAGTGTACCACCAGCCCGCAAGGGTGATCCCCGCTCCCGATCGTTCCCAGGTCGTCTCGGCCGAGCCGGGATGGATGACCACCCGCACGATGATGGCGGTGAGCAGAGCCGCAACCAGGATCAAGCCTTCCACAAGGGCCGATTCGCGGAGCCGGATCGCCTCGGTCTTGGCTGACGCGAGCCGCGGCGACTGGCTTGCGGGAACGACGCCCGAGACGAGGAACTGCCGCGCCTGCATGCCCAGGCTGCGCGCCACGACGACCTCGGAAACGGCCAGCAGCGGAACCACGAACAAGAACCGGCTGAGGACTACCGGATCGCGCAGCAGGGTCACCGCAACCCGATCGCCGAGCGCGTGGCCGGACGCGAGCGACAGGAGCACGAGCGGCAGCCAGGTCACGAGAATCAGCAGCACGACCTTGCGAACGCGCCGCGGTCGATCGGGAAGATTGAGGCCAAATTGCTGAGACAGCCGGTGCGCAGGGCCGCGGCCGACAAGATCGAATGCATCCAGGTCCACCATGGAAGTCAGCCTCGTCGCTGGGAGCCGGTTTGTCGGAGCGGTTTTCGAAAGTGAGAATCCTGATGATGACCACGAGTTTGAAATGGAGACGCCACGCTGTCAACGCTTGCCTCTTTACGGATTGGTTAACTTCGGTTAATCTTCCCGTGGTTCCCTCAGACACCGAGACCGGACATTGCAACCAGAATTCTGGTACTCCAAACGCTTCAACCAGCAGCCCGGGTCACTCGAGTTGCTCTCTCCACAGCATTTCGCCGCATGATCTCACACGCTTGCCCGGGGATTCTCGCATGAACCGAAACCGGTTATCTGCGCTCGTGTGCATCGCAGCAGGCGCCGCGATAGGCTACCTCGCGGCGACGGGTCAACAGACCTCTCAGGGATCAGCCGGCGCGGAGAGCCCGCCGGCGTACGTCGCCGTGCGGGAGACCACGCAAGCCAGTTGTTCCGACGGCTTGAACAAGACAAGGTTGCTAGCCGTGGCAGGCCCGACCGCGGTCTCCAGGGCTGGCCGTGCACTGGAGGTCTCGTCGGGCAAGAAACCGAACATCGTCGTGATCATGGCCGATGATGTGGGTTGGTTCAACATCGGTGCCTACCATCACGGGATCATGGCCGGAAGGACACCGAATCTCGATTCCTTGGCCGCTGCTGGCATGCTCTTCACTGACTACTATGCCGAGGCAAGCTGCACAGCCGGCCGGGCCAACTTCATCACCGGCCAGCTCCCGATTCGCACCGGTTTGACGACCGTCGGACAGGCGGGAGCGGCGGTCGGTATGCCGGCACAGGCGCCGACGATCGCCACCGTCCTCAAGACTCAGGGCTACGCCACCGGCCAGTTCGGAAAGAACCATCTCGGCGACCGCAACGAGTTCTTGCCCACCGTGCACGGCTTCGACGAGTTCTACGGCTACCTCTATCACCTGGATGCGATGGAGGACCCAGCCCATCCGAACTATCCGCCGGAGCTAAAGGACAAGATCGGGCCAAGAAACATGCTGCACACCTGGGCGACAGATCAGGACGATCCGACGGTGCAACCGCGCTGGGGAAAAGTTGGCAGGCAGCGAATCGAGGACGCCGGCACGCTCTACCCCGATCGCATGAAGACCGTGGACGACGAGATCCTCGAGAACGCACTGAAGTTTGTTGATAAGGCCAAGGGTGAGGGCAAGCCGTTCTTTCTCTGGCTCAACCCCACGCGGATGCATATCGTCACCCATCTGTCAGAGAAGTACGCGAAGCTGCGCACGCCGGAGAATGGCTGGAGCATCCACGAAGCCGGCATGGCCCAGCTCGACGACATCGTCGGCACCATCATTCAAAAGCTGAAGAACGACGGTCTCGAGACGGACACCATGGTTGTCTTCACCACCGACAACGGCACCGAGAACTTCACCTGGCCCGATGGCGGCCAGACTCCGTTTGCCGGCGGCAAGGGAACCGTCATGGAGGGAGGGTTCCGCGTGCCTTGCATCGTTCGCTGGCCGGGAAAGGTGCCTGCCGGCAAGGTCGAGAATGGATTATTCTCCGGGCTCGACTGGTTCCCGACCTTCGTGGCCGCGGCCAGCAACCCGAGCATTGTCGAGGAACTGAAGCAAGGCAAACAGCTCGGCGATCGGAATTACAAGGTCCACCTCGACGGCCACAACCAGCTTGATCTGCTCACCGGCAAAGGTCCATCAAAGCGTCATGAGGTGTTCTACTTCGCCGAAGGCACGCTCGGAGCGGTGCGCATTGATGATTTCAAGTACCGCTTCATCGATCAGCCGAGTGGCTGGTTCGGGGGTACGGTCAGGGTCGATATCCCGATCCTGGTGAACCTGCGCCTTGATCCGTTCGAGCGTACCGGGCTGGCCGGATCGGTCCAGAATTTCGACTGGTTCAAGTACGAGTTCTGGCGCTTTGTCTACGTCCAGCAGGAGGTGGGAAAGCTCGCTCAGACGGCAATCGAGTTCCCACCGATGCAGAAGGGCGCCTCATTCAACCTGGAGGCCGTGAGGGAACAGGTGCTCAAGGCAAGCCAGAGCCGAGCGGGACAGTGAGCCGAGCGCAACTTGAGAGCACCCGGCCGTTGGCCTTGAATTCTCCCTGCACCCTGGTCACGGCGTCAGCGGATCGTTATGCTTCCATGGACCTATCCGGTCGGGACCGAGCTGTCAGACACGTTACTCGTCCGCTGTCCGCCGAGCTGACGGATGAATCGGTCCCGTGAGGGTGCAAAGAAGCGCCCGTCTCGCAGGCGATCCACATGGCGCGATCGGTGCTTTCGATCGACCCGATTACTCTCCGATCATCCATTCTCGCGGAGGCATCCAGCATGCGTCGTTTCATGGGTCCGGCTTGGGTTCTGGGAGCGATTCTCGGCCTCTGGGCCGTTCCCGCCCAGGCACAGTATGGCCGCTACGGCGGCTGGGGCGGCTGGGGCGGCGGAGTGGGCACCGCGCAGGGCAGCATGATGCGCGGGGCCGGCGTCTACGCGGCCGGCGCGGGGGCCTATAACCAGCAGACTGCCGTGGCCCGCTCGATCAACGCCAACACGGCCATGCAGGTCAACGAGTACATGTACGAGGTGAACAAGAATAACGCCAAAACTTTTTACACGAGGTCGGCGAACCGGCAAAAGGCGGAGAGCTCGACCGGCGAGGTGATCTACAAGCGGCTGCACGACAACCCCTCGAGCCTTGATATCCACAGCGGCGACGCGCTCAACGTGGTGCTCGACGAGCTGACCAACCCCGACGTCTACACCCAGGTGATTGCGGGGTCGACCCGGCCCATCGACAGCCAGCTCGTCAAGAACATCCAGTTTCAGTACGCCGCCAACATGATCGCGATCAGCCTGGCCGACTTCAGTGCGCGAGGGGTTCCCGACTACCTCATGACCACCGCGGAGTTCGCTCCGGACCGCGCCGCCATCAAGCAGCTCGCGGGCAAGGTACGCTCCGAGATCGAAAGCAAGGGCGAGGCCTCGCCCGAAACGCTCGCGAACTGCCGCGTGGCCATCAACGCTCTCAAGGACAAAGTGGACGGCATGCTGCCGCAGGGAACACCGAAACGGCTCGAGGCCGACAATTACCTGAAGGCCCTGTACGGTCTCTCGCGGATGCTCGAGACGCCGTCGGTGGATCAGTTCCTGACCGAGCTGAACAAGGTCGATTCGACAACACTCGGTCACCTCATTGCCTTCATGCACACCTTTAACCTGCGTTTCGGCAAGGCGAAAACGCCCGTTCAAGAGCAAACCTACGATCAGCTCTACCCGCTCTTGGTCGCGGTTCGAGACCAGGTCAAGGCACCCAGCGCCAACCCGTTTACCACCTCGCGAGGTACCCAGGACCCGAAGCCATTCTCGACCTATTTCTCGGGCATGCAGTACGACCCGAAGCACGGCGTCGCGCCTCCTCCACCGCCGGCTCCGGGACAACCTTGATGGGTTGACCGAGACCGTCGTCGCCCAGGTTTCGTGGCCGGTCATCCGATATGCGGACCGGCCCGCACAGTCGAACTTATACACATGCGAAAGATATCTGAACCCACACCGGGATCTGCCGCCTGTCGCGGCTGCACCCTGGACGGGTGAGGTGGACAGTCATCAAAAGAAAGGTACTTTCATGAACCCGATCCGCCTGGTGATCGGACTGGCAGTGCTGGGAATCTGCCCTGGCGTACGCGCCCAGGACAGCAGCGCGCGCGATCAGGCCCGTCCCGATGACACGCGCGCCATCAGCGCCCTGGTCGAAGAATATACCAGAGCCTTCAACGCCGGCGATGCCGGTGCCGTGGCCGCGACTTTCACGGCAGGGGCCGTGGTCATCAATGAGGAAGGCGAGCGGACACTGGGCCGTGCTGCCATCCGCGACCAGTTTGCCGGCTCTTTCAAGGACGCCCCGGGAAGCACGATCGTGCTTCAGATCGACTCCATGCGCTTCCTCGGCCAGGACACCGCGCTCGAGGAAGGCACGGCGACGATCACTCCGGCCAAGGGTGCCGACGCTCCCGACATCTCGCGCTTCATCGCGGTTTACGTCAGGGAGAACGGCCGCTGGCTCCAAGCCGCGGTGCGTGATGAACCAGTCGCCAGCCTGAGCGTTCACGACCGCCTCAAGGAGCTGGAATGGCTGGTCGGGGAATGGGTCAACGAGAGCCAGGAGGCGGTGGTCTTCACGACGTGCAAGTGGGCGGACAACGGCAATTTCCTGCTCCGCGAGTTCACGATCAAGACCGCGGGCAAGCCGCTCATGAGCGGCTCGCAGAGGATCGGCTGGGACCCGGTCAAGCGCCAGTTCAAGTCGTGGGTCTTCGATTCCGAGGGCGGTTACGTGGAGGCCTACTGGACGCGTGACGGCAACCAGTGGCTGGCGAAGGCCGAAGGCGTGGGCCCCAACGGCGAGCCGGCCACGGCCACGAACATCGTCACGCGGCTGGGCAAGGATCGGGTGAGCTGGCAGTCGGTCAACCGTACGCTCGGCGGCGCGGCGGTGCCCGGGGTCGATGAATTCGTCCTGGTGCGCAAGCCTCCAGATATCGGCAAATAATCATACATCGTTTCTTATTCGAAGTTCATTGCGCTTCAAGAGAGGCACATCCATGAGAGACACTTTGAAAAAACTGGCGCTCGCCGCGGCCCTGACGGCCCTCGCCATCCCGCCCGCCGTGATGGCGGGCCGGGGCGGCGGATATCGCGGTGGCGGCGGCTACGGCGGCGGGTCGCGCGGTGGTGGCGGTTACGGTGGTGGCGGATCGCGCGGTGGTGGTGGTGGTGGTAGCTATGGTGGTGGTGGAGCGTCGCGTGGCAGCTACGGCGGTGGGCAGACGGGTCACTCGCCGTCGATGAGCCAGCCGAGCTCTTCCAGGTACGGATCACAATCCCAGGGAAGCGGTGCGTATGGAGCACATCCCCAGGGCAGCAGCGCCGCGGGCCGCAACCCTTATGCCAGCAACTCCAGCGCAGGGGCTGGGGCCGCGGGCCGCAACCCTTATGCCAGCAACTCCAACGCTGGTGCCGCGGCCGCGGGGGCCGGCTACTCCAATCGCAACCAGAGCCCATCGAACGCCGGGGCCGCGGCCGCGGGGGCCGGCTACTCCAATCGCAACCAGAGCCCATCGAACGCCGGTGCCGCGGCCGCGGGGGCCGGTTATGCCAATCGCAACCAGAGCCCATCGAACGCCGGTGCCGCGGCCGCTGGTGCCGGCTATGCCAATCGCAACGACCAGAGCCTGAATCATCCCGGCGCCGCGGGAGCGGCCGCAGGTGCCGGCTACGCCAATCGCAACCAGGGACTGGACCATCCCGGTGCCGCGGGAGCGGCCGCGGGGGCTGGTTACGCGAATTACAACCAGTACCACCCCGGCATGGGCTACGCGAACTACGGCGCCTATGGGTATGCGGGAGCCATGGGCGCGTATCGCTACCCCGGCTACGGTGGTTACGGCTACGGAGCCGGCGTCGGAGCCTGGGGCATGGGCTCCCCGATGTACGGCTGGGGCTACTCGAACTACAACAACGCGTACGCTCCGGGTTCGGTCGGCACGGGAGTCAATCAGGCTGCCGGCCAGGGCGGAGCGTCATCCTACGACTACTCCCAGCCGATCAGCACGACGGCTGCCCCGCCCGATTCGCCCGTGGCCACACAGGCCACCGCGGGGTTCGACCAGGCAGTCGAGGCCTTCAAGCAGGGCAACTACGCCCAGGCCAGCCAGCTTGGCCAGCAGGCACTCAGCCAGATGCCCAACGATCCCAACCTGCACCAGTTCGTGGCGCTGGCGCAGTTCGCGCAGGGCCAGTACGATCAGGCCGCGGCGCCCCTCTACGCGGTCTTGACCATTGGTCCAGGCTGGAACTGGACCACCCTGATCGGCATGTACGCCGACGCCGACACGTACACCCAGCAGGTCAGGGCGCTGGAGACGTTCGTGAACACGAACACGACCTCGGCCCCGGCGCGCTTTGTCCTTGGCTATCACTACCTGACGCAGGGGCACAATGACGCCGCGGCCAAGCAGTTCAGCAGCGCTGCCAGCTTGCAGCCGGCCGACAAGCTCTCGGCGCAGCTCGCCGCGCAGCTCGAGCCCCCCGCGTCGCCGGCGGGAGCAGCGCCTTCCGCGGCCGCCACGGCCAGTGCTGCTGCCGTTGCCACGGAGCCGGCCCCGCAAGGCAAGCTCGCCGGACGCTGGGCAGCGACCCCAGCCAAAGATGCGCAGGTCGCGCTCGCGATCGGCGACGACGGCGGTTTCACCTGGGCCGTCACCAGCCCGGGTCAGTCAGCCAAGAACATCACCGGCAAATCCACCTATGCCAACGGCCTGCTCACGCTCGCCGGTCAGGACGCCCAGCTCGGCGCTCTGGCAGGCCAGGTGACCTGGCAGGACGATAACCACATGACCTTCCGCGTCCTCGGCGCGCCGGCCGATGACCCGGGACTGAAGTTTGTACGTTGAGGTGAATCCTGAACCGGCCTCGCTTCGCGGGGGCTCCTCACGGTGCCTCCGCGGGGTCTTGCTCTCGAGCCATCGCCCGCTCTGTGTGCCAGGGACCGCCTTCTGGACTCGGACCGCGGACTCGTGTAAATTAACGTTCACAACGGTGCAATCTGCTGCGGAGCCTGCACGTCGTGGCGACCCAGGTGGGGATGGTCACTGGTCGAGGCTTGACCAGGGTGCCCACAATCCTGACTTCGAAGTCCGAAGATTCGAGGACGACTCTGGATGCTGGCCGTCTACTACGTTGGAATCAAGGCCGCCTTCCTTTACGGCCTGGTGCACGCGTTCGTGAAGTACGAGCCGCTCCAGAAGCACTGGCTGTTCCTGGGGTTGCTCTACACGGCCGGCGTGGTCATGCTGAGCTGGGTCTGGTTCGTGGCGCCTCAGGAAGTGCCCAACTATCACGCCTGGCAAGTTTTCTGGCTCAAGACCGCGGGGCTGGCCGTTCTGTATTTCAAGCTTCTGGAGCGATTTGACGAGGGCTGGATGTTCTGGACGCTGATCATTGCCGGGCTGGGATTGGTTTACTTCTGAGCGCCCGGCGCGTCGCTTGCGGGGTGGGGTAGCGGCGCGGGGCGGGGCGGAACGCAACCCACAAAGGTCAAGACACAACGCGGTGGGCGGGCGTCGCACGGACCCACCCGGCCAGCGCCGGGCCGTCGGCCCGCCGCCACGGGAAGCGCGGGATGATCCATTTCGAGTGTCCAGCGTGTGCCGCCCCGTTCGATGTGGACGAGGGGCTGGCCGGCCGGGTCGGCCGTTGCAAGCGGTGCGGAGCGCGCATGACCGTGCCTTCCAGGTCAGCGGCTGCGCCCGCTCCGGTTGCCGCCGCCGCCGGGCCTCGTCTCTCCCCGCTTGCGGCCCAGGCCGCCCGGGGCACCCAGCCCGCGGCGTCGGGCTCCCGGCCGCTGAACTGGCTGGAGGCAGTCAACAGCCACGTGGGCCTGGCGCCCCTGAGCCAGGAGAACCTCCGCGGCATCTGCAGGAAACCTTCGCCCCTGGATGAGCCGTCCGTCCCGGGACCGTACAAGCTGGCCTCTGCGCTCTCACTGCCGGCGCTCAAGTACGCCGGCGGGAAACCGGCCGGGGCCGTCACCCGCGGCTACCGGCATGGCATGGGCCAGGTTCAGCATGTCTTCCGGTGGGTCAACGAGAGCGCCTACCTGGTGTCCGTCCCGTTCCTCATCTGCCTGATCCTGGGACTGGCGGTGAGCAACCACTCGCTCATGGTCCTGGGAGCGACGGCGGTGGTCCTGCTGAACCTCGGGCGGATCATCGCGGGTCTGGCCAACCTGGTGGTCATCCCGTTCCGGGACAGCCCGGTCCAGGGCGTGCTCTTCCTGATACCGCCCCTGACCTTCGTCTACCTGGCGCGCAACTGGCACAGGGTGAGGCGGCCGGTCATGCGTATCGCCGGGCCGATCGTGACCATTCTCGGAGTGCTGCTGGCGTTCATCGCGGAGCCCTGGGTCAGGGGTGATGGCAAGGCCCAGGGATCGATCGCTGCCCAGGCCAGCTCGGGCGTGGCCGCCATGAAGCAAGGCATCGGCGGCAAGGTCGCCAGGACCCGGGCTCGGCAGGGTCAGGGGGTCGACGTCCTTCAGCAGAAAGCCTCCGAGGCCCTGAAATCGCTGAACGCCGGCGACGCCTTCTAGGCGCTCGAGAAAGAAGTGAAGGACGCCACCAAGCTGGATTGATGAGACAGTCCGAATTTGATTCCGCCAGGAACTACGTGATGTCGCACACAGACAACCGGCTCTCCGGTCCGGGAGGCCGGCCCGATGATGAAGGCGAGATCGAGCTCGAGCCGACGATCATGGCCCCGCCAATCGATGGCCCGGCCTCGCAATCGTTCCACATGGCGCTGGCCACCGGCTCGATGCCCAGCCTGACGGCCGAGACGGGAGATCTGCTGCGCAGCCGCCTCAAAGCCGCGGCGCTGTTTCTGGCCGTCGCCTACGGGCTGTTCTTTCTGCTCGGTGTGGTGATGCCAACTTCCACGCACGGGCAGCTTCGCATTTTTCTGGGCTTGCGAATGTCGCTGTGCATCGCGGTCGCCGCGCTGCTGGCATCGCCCGTTCTGCTCAGCCTGGCACAGCTCCGCGCCATCGAGTATGGCTTCTTCGGGCTCCTGGTCCTGGCCACGGTGGCAACACAGTACGTGGCCGGTTCGGAGCTGATCCGGCAGGGAGATCAGATCAGCCTCGTCGCCCTCGAGAAGAACGGCCTGCTCAACTTCCTGGTGCTGACAATCCTCTACGGCGTGTTCATTCCCAACGAGCCCAGGAACACGGCCAGCATGGTGCTGACGATGGCGATGGGCCCGCTGCTGGTGCTGGCCCTCCTGAGCGCCAAGGCTTCCGGATCGACCCTGCTGACCGACGAGCTGGAGATCCGCCAGCTTGCCCTCGGGAACATGCTCTTCATCCTGGTGAGCGCGGGGCTGGCGATCTACTGCTCCTACGTTCTGAACCACCTCCGCCATGATCTGCACGAAGCCAGGAAGCTGGGGCAGTACCAGCTCGGCGAGAAGCTGGGAGAGGGTGGCATGGGCGAGGTTTACCTGGCCGAGCATCAGCTCCTCAAGCGTCCCTGCGCCTTGAAGCTGATCAAGCCGGACGTGAACACCAACCCGATCGCTCTGGCCCGGTTCGAACGCGAGGTCCAGTCCGCGGCGCTGCTGTCTCATCCCAACACGATCGAGATCTTCGACTACGGGCACACCGACGACGGCACGTTCTATTACGTGATGGAGTACTTGCCCGGGATGACCGTGGCGGAACTCGTGCGCCAGACCGGTCCCATGGCGGCCGGCCGTGCCATCTTCCTCACGAGGCAGGTTTGCGGGGCGCTCGCCGAGGCGCACCGCTACGGCCTGGTGCACCGCGATCTCAAGCCCGCGAACATCGTGGTGGCGATCCTGGGCGGCAAGTGCGACGTCGCCAAGGTGCTCGACTTCGGACTGGTGAAGCTGACCACCCACCCCGACGCGCCGCAGTTGACAGCCGACTACACCGTCAGCGGTACGCCGCAGTACATGTCGCCCGAGCAAGCGACGGCCGCACGAACTCTCGACGGCCGCGCCGACATCTACTCACTGGGCGCCATTGTTTACTACATGCTCACCGGACGGCCCCCATTCGAGGGAAATAACCCCACCGAGCTGATGATCGCCCACGCGCGTGACCCGGTGGTGCCGCCCTCGCACCATCAGCCGGGAATCCCGGCCGACCTGGAGGCCGTGGTCCTCAGGTGCCTGGCCAAGGCGCCCGCCGACCGCTATCCGGACGCCCGCTCCCTGGCCTCGGCCCTGGCGGCCTGTGCGGCCGCTCCCGAGTGGGACGACGAGAAGGCGGAACAGTGGTGGACCGACCAGGCCGCGCAGGCCCAGTTGCAGGCAACCGTGGTCACGGCCTCGGTCTGAAGACCGTTTCCTTCACCACGACCACCCCTACGAGCGCCAGCCACCAGGAGACGCCGTAGATCAGAAACGCCCAGTGAGTGAAGTTCACCATGAGCAATCCGGTCGCCCACATCTGCACGGCCGGAATGAAGAGCCAGGGCGAGAAGATCCAGGCCAGCGACGCGAACAGGAAGGTGCTCAACGTCGCCCAGACCGGTTTGTACCACGCCAGCTCATACCCCGTGAAGGCATTGAGAGTCACCACGCTGAACGACAGGATCAGGAACGTGGTCCAGAGCTTGGTGATCAGGCTGATGGCCGGCGAGGACCTGGCCCAGCCGGGCCCCAGGGTCAGCCTCAGGCATCCCAGCACCGCCGCGACATCGACGACCCAGAGCAGCGGATGGCGATAGTCCGCCCGACCGTCGGGGACATAGATCCACTGGCAGAGCGCCATGGCCATCAGATTGATGCACGCCGTTCCGACCAGTGCCCGGGAGAGCCGCCGGCACACGGCTGCCTGGCTCACATCGGCGAGGATCTCAGCTCTCGCAAGCGCGAGGCGGGGCACCTGGGGAATGATCTCAACGTCCGGATGATCCGTCAGCAGGTATGGCTCACGATGCGCGGCTGACTTGCCATTCTTCCGACCCATTTCCACAGTCGCCACAACTCCGCTCGCTTTCTTGCAATACCAAGCATGCAAGTCTCGCTCAGTTCAAGAGACAACCTCAACTCTACATTGTCCCGTGGTAAAATGGGGGTCAGAGGGAGTTTTTTTCTCCGGCGGCGGGCAGATCGCAAGGACTGAGGAAGTGAGCCCCGCGCGTCTTTACGAAGCACCCTGGGCGGCGGACCAGGGTACTCCGCTGGATCACCCGGTTCGTTTGGGGGTGCGGTCTGGGGCAGCGGGCCGTCCGAGCAAGGCGGCTGCTTCGGCGCGAAACTTGCGAAGCTCGGGATCGTCCGGCTTGTGCTTCTCCATCCAGGCGACCGCTCGGTCGTACATTTCTTCGAGCCTCTTGCTTGCTTCCCTGGTGCCAGTAAGTCATCGCCAGGAAGAAAAAGTCATAGGCCCCGCCTCCGGTGAAGGTGGTCGACTGATGGAAGACCCGGGCGGCGGTATCCCAGTCATGGGCACGGAACGCCGCCACACCCAGCGTATTCAGGTAACTCCATTCATTCGGCTCGATCGCGACCGCCTTGCGGGCCAGGGCAAGTCCCTTCTGGGGGTCGAACCACGGTTCGCCGGGCATACAGGCCAAGGTCCAGGCAAGGTTGTTGAGGGCTGCGGGGTTTTCGGGGTCGAGTAGCAGCGCCAGGCGTTGATTGATCATCGCATCCCGCCTCTGGCTGGCGTCGAAGAGGGGAAGCTGCCCGGCTGAAAGCCGCGCCGCCCACATCTGCCTGCGGTCCTGGAATTCACGATCCGACAACCGTGCGGTGACAGCGACAACGTCTTCCTCGAGCTGTCGGCGCAGGGCCTCGGCCTCGGCGACCAGGCCCCTGCCCTCCAGGATCCTCGCCATGAGATGGACCGTGCTGACCAGGTAGAGCAGGTCATCGAGCTCCGGTAGGGTCTCCTCCCGTGTGCGGTCTTTTTCGACGCCGCTTGAGCAGGCGCCCCGCAGCAACTCATGCCTGACCTGGATCGCGCGGCGGTAGAAGAGTTCGGCTTCCTGGGTTCTGAACGCACTACGCAGGCAACAGCCCATGTTCCCCAGTCCCAGGGCCTCGGCGAGGTAGCGCCGGACCTCCGGGTCGCCGGGCGATTCGGCCAGCAGTTCTTCCAGCAGCTTGACGGATCGGCGATAGTCGTCCAGAGCCTGGGCAAGAAGCCGGGGCTCGAGGCCTCGCCCGGTTCCCCTGGCATAGCTCAGCATCCAGTGCGTGTATCCCAATCGGGAGTAGGCCCGAGCGATGACGGTGCGCGACGCCCGATCGTTGGGAGGCAGCTCGATTGCCTGCTGGAAGAAGCGCAGCCACCGTTCCAGTGTCTGCGTCGCTTCCTCGCGTGCCGAACCAACCCTGCCCGGGATGAGCTGGGCGCTGGCCACCATGATCGCGCCGGTGCCAACCTGGTGGAGCAAGGAGTAGCTGTCGATCACAAACGCGATGCGTCTCTGGTTGGCCCGTTCCGTCTCGTGGGCCTGGGCCTCGGTCTTGCGTGCCTGAACCCAGATCGCGGCCGTACTGACGGTCAAGGCCAGGACGAGGATCGCGGAGGCCGTGGCGACCAGCTCCCTGTGGCGGCGGGCCCAGCGGATGGTGCGTTCCGGCAATCGCGGCCGACGCGCCAGAACGGGCCGGTCCTCCAGGAACCGCCGCAGGTCGGCGGCCAGCTCCTGCCCCGTGGGATAGCGGTTCGACGCATCCTTGGCCATTGCCTTGAGGATAATCGTTTCCAGGTCGCGGGGAATCGCCGGGTTGATGCGGCGCGGGCAGGGGGCTCGTCGAGTGCGATCTGGCGGAGCAGCTCCTGGTGGTCCGATCCGTCGAAGGCGGGCCGAAGCGTCAACAGTTCGTAGAGCGTCACCCCCAGCGAATAAATGTCGGTACGCTGGTCAACAACCCCGCGTCGCGCCAGCGCTTGCTCGGGGCTCGCGTAGCGGAGGGTGCCGATCCTGTCGCCGGTACGCGTCAGGCTGAGATCGCTGGGAAGCCGCGCCAGGCCGAAATCCGTGACCCAGAGTGCACCATGCGGATCGATCAGGAGGTTGGCGGGCTTGATGTCGCGATGGAGGATTCCCAGGCCGTGGGCATGGTCGAGCGCGTCGGCTGCCTCAGTTCCGAGCGTGGCGACGTGGCGACAAAACAGAGCGTCCTCATGTGAGGGCCCGATCGGCGTGGGCGTTACGGCCGGATGGTGGAAGGCGGTGGCCATGGGAGCCGGCCGTGCGGTGCTGTTGGCTGCCGGCGAGGAACGGAAGTCCACGGTTGACTCCAGCGAACCCGCGCCGGCAGGGCTGCCCATCCAGAGAAGGGGTTTGTTGCCCTCGCGGAGCGCCTGGATGATGGCGGCCAGGCTACAGCCCTCGACAAACTGCATGGCGTAGTAGTGAATTCCCTGGTCGCAACCGACGCTGAAGATGGGCACGATGTGCGGGTGGTGCAGTTGCGCCGCCGCCTGGGCTTCAATCTGGAAACGTTGCCGCTGCCTGGGGTCGGTGGCTGCGGCGAATGGCAGCACCTTCAGGGCGACGCGGCGTCCCAGTGAGATCTGCTGTGCCTCGTAAACGACTCCCATTCCTCCCCGGCCGACTTCCCGGAGAATGCGGTAGTCTCCCAGCCGTTCGTGGCGCGTCGCCAATCCGCTCGGGTCTTCGGCCGAGACCGCGGACGGGCTGTTCAACTGGGCTGCCGCTCCCTGGATGAAGTCCACCGCCAGCAGGCACTGACCGAGGACATCGGCGAGATCGGCGTGCTGGGCCAGGAAATCCTCCCTGGACCGGGAGCGGCCGGCCCCAAGGTCCTCGAGGTACCCTTCCAGAGCGGCGACGACGCGGGAGTCGTCTCCGGTCAGTCTGTCGAGAGCGACGTCCGGCTCGTGCGACGATCCGGCATCGCTCGAAACCGGCTCGAGAGAATTCCCCGGATCGGACTGCAAGGCTCTCTGTGTGTTGAACACGATTATATTCCCCCACCGGCCGGAATGAGACTCGCGGCAGGTTGGTTTCCCACTTCATCGCAAGTGTACGAGCGCGCTGCGCAAGCGTGCCAGGGCCCTCAGCCAGATGTTCTTGACGCTGTCCTCGGTCCGGCCCATTCGCCGCGCCACCTCGGGAAAGCTGAGTCCTTCCAGGTGTCGCAAGATGATCACTTCTCGATAAGCCTCAGGAAGTTCATCCAGCGCATCGGCCAGCATCACGGCCTGTTCCCTGCGTGAGGCCTGGGCGCTCGGTGAGCTCTGGGAGGCGACCAGTTGCACGCCCAGCGACGCGGACGAGCGATCGAGATCGTTCTCCAGCTCGCGTTCCAGCCGGACGTCCCGGCATCTGGCCCCCAGGTAACGACGCACCTGGTTGCCCAGCGTCCCCGCCAGGATCTTCCGGAGCCACGCCAGGAACTGCCCCTCGGAATCTCCCTGGAACTGTCCCAGGGCGCGATTGACTTCGAGGAACGTCTCCTGGACCACGTCCGCGACGTCGACTTTTGCCTGGATGCGTCGACTCATCTGAACCCGGGCGAGCAGAGAGAGATAGTTCCGGTAGCGCTCCAGCAACTGGCCGAGTGCCAGTCCGTCCCCTGCGCGGGCACGGTCAAGCAACATGGTCGGCTCCAGGCGCGGCTCGTGGTGATGGCTCATCCTGTTGAGCTCTCCGATCGGTCCGGTTCGATGCTTTGACCGCATTCCGAGTATTCTTGCCACGTGCGTCGCCTTCCGGCTGGGCCTCCGCGGGGCGGCACAACGCGGTCATGTGGAGCTCGTTCTCGAGAGGTCGGCCGTTAAGGTCCAGCCCACGGAACTGAACGTGACCGCTCTGGCCCACGAAGGCGAGCTGCCGGCCATCCGGAGAAAACACCAGTGTCCGGACCCAGCCCACACCCTCATGGAACGAGCCTTTGAGCTGCCAGGTCGCCAGATCCCATAACCAGATGGTCTTGTCCTGATCCGCGGCAGCGAGGGTCTTGCCGTCGGGCGAGACCGCCAGTGCCGCGTTTTCCGCGCGACCGCCAGCGATCCTGGATCGCGGCCCGGCGCCATCGACGTCCCAGATGGACAGCGCAGTTCCCCTCGCATCCCGAGTCGGCGATTGCCAGGCTACGGGATCCGGGCACGAACGCGAACGAGCGGACCGAACCGGGAATTCGGCTCGCGATCGGCTCCGGATTCATGGCGGCAAGGTCCCAGATGCGCAGGTTGCCGCTGAACGTGGAGGCCGCAAGCAGCGCACCCTCCGGCGAGAAAGCGATGCTCCGCAGCTCGCCGCTGACATCGCGCAGCTTCCGCAGTTCCGCCATGGCGGCCAGGTCCCAGAGCCGGATCGTCAGATCGGTGCACGCCAGAGCGAGGGTCCGTCCGTCCGGCGAGATGGTCAGCATGCGACACGAAACGCCTTTCTGATCCTTGACTCTCCGCCATTCGAGGCCGTCCCGCCACGACCAGATGCTGAAGCCCCCCACGCCGCCGGCAGCCAGGTACTTGCCATCAGGGGACACGGCAATTGAGTAGACGTGCCAATCATGGGGCAATGACTGGATCTCTGTCGCCCCATCGGACTGTACCTCGTCGACCTTCCATATTCTCACCTGCCTGTCCCACCCGGATGTCAGCAGGGTTCGGCCATCGGCTCCATAGCAGAGCGTCCCGACGAACTTGTCATGTCCGCGCAGGCTGCTGCCGGCGGAATGGCGTAACGGACGCCCGTCTTGAAAGATCCCTGCCACCAGGCCGCCAATCACCAGCAGGGCCACCAGCACGATCAGCTCCGGACCCACGATCGAGATGCGAACCGGACAGCGTCGATCATGCCGCGCAGCCAGCGCGTGTGCATAGACGCTCTCAATGTCTTCGACGCTCCGACGATGTGCTCGCATGGGCGTGAGACTCCCCAGAACAGGTAAAGATGGATGAGGTACGCTGGGCGGCCGTTTCATCCGCACGACTTCGTGCCTCACGGCAGTCCGTGCTTCAGCCGGAATGTGCCCTCGATTGGCGCATTGAAAGAACGCGGATTCGCGACCGATTCAGCCAGATGCGGACGATGCCTCAGCTCGGTTCGACCCGAGCGCTCGTCTTCTAAGTCACTAGTTGCCGAAAGGAACCCGTTCGCGCCGGAAGTTGGTGAAAACTCTCGACTGGGACACGGGGGGAGATGGAAAAGGAACGTTGCGTCGCCGCTCCGGTCATGGCCGTACTGGAAGCGATCGGTCGATGCGTGCGTCGCCCGGTTCCACCGGTTCTGGTCGATCACCCGGCCGAAGCGGTGCTCTTTCGTGACACAATGCGTGAACCCCCAAATCTTTCAGGCGTTGTCCAGGATGTGCGCTGGGCCCTTTGCCTTTTCCCAGAAAAACGGTCCACTCTTGACAGGATTTGGTAAATCGTTTATCGTCGTTTTACGATTATATTGTGGGAGGTACTCGTGGACGACAAGTGCTGCTCCGAGGTGAAAACGCGAAAGGTCTCGGCCATCCCGGCTGAAGAGGCTCGGGATTCAGGAGTGGAGCTCGCCACGCTCGCCAAGGCTTTGGGCCACCCGGCAAGGGTACAGATCGTCCGTTACCTCCTCTCTCGGGACTCGTGCATGTGCGGCGACATCGTCGAGCACCTGCCGTTGGCCCAATCGACCGTCTCGCAACACTTGAAGATGCTCAAGGAGTCCGGGCTCATTCGCGGCACCATCGACGGACCGCGCGTCTGTTACTGCGTCGAGCCGAAGGTGCTCGAACGGTTCAAGGAGCTCGTCTCCGGTCTCTGAGATGCCGGAGGCGTTTTTTTACCCAGAGCTATCGGTTATCGCCGATAGACGAAAAAGGAGAAGCCGATCATGCCGAGACTCGCCCTTTATGATCCCCCGATGTGCTGCTCCACCGGCGTCTGCGGCCCGGTGATCGACCCGGTCTTGCCGCGGATTGCCGCCGACCTCGACTGGCTCAAGCGTCAGGGGGTCGATGTGGAGCGCTACAACCTCGCCCAGCAGCCCCAGGCCTTCGCCACCAACGCGGTGGTGACTGCGGCCCTTCGCGCGCAGGGCAACGATTGCCTGCCGCTTGTCGTCGTTGACGGCCAGGTAGCCTCGCTCGGCAGCTACCCCACCCGCACGGAGCTGGCCCGCCTGGTCGGCCTCCAGGTCGAGCATCAGAGCGAGAAGCCGACGGAAGTGGCCTCCTCGTGCTGCTCAAACCCGAACGTGGCGGACGTCGTCGGCGGCCCGAATACTTCGTGCAGGTGCTGTTGAGGGGAGGTGTTAGCGATGGTCATTCCAGGTCGTCTCACCAGAAATCTCTTCTTCACGGGCAAGGGCGGCGTTGGCAAGACCTCGGTCGCCAGCGCCACAGCCGTCGGTCTCGCCGATACCGGTAAGCGGGTGCTCCTGGTGAGCACCGACCCGGCCTCGAACCTGGGCGAGGTGTTCGGGATCGAGCTGGGAATGACACCGGCGCCGGTTCCGGCCGTAGCAAACCTCTTCGCCATGAACGTCGACCCCGAGGCCGCCGCCCAGGCCTACCGCGAGCGAATGGTGGGTCCCTACCGGGGGATTCTCCCCGAAGCCTCCGTCAGGAGCATGGAGGAGCAGTTCTCCGGGGCCTGCACCACGGAGATCGCGGCATTCGATGAGTTTTCAAAGCTCCTGGGCGATGCCGTGGCGACCGCCGAGTTCGACCACGTCCTCTTCGACACGGCTCCGACCGGGCACACGCTCAGGCTGCTGCAACTGCCCGCAGCGTGGACGTCGTTTTTCGAGACGAACGTCGGGGGCAACTCCTGCCTGGGCCCGCTCTCGGGCCTCACGGCTCAGCGCGCGCTCTACGAAGCGGCGTTGAAGGCCCTCTCCGACGGCAACACGACAACGCTGGTCCTCGTTAGCCGCCCCGAGAAGTCGGCCCTCCGCGAAGCGCAACGCTCCAGCCGTGAGCTCGCGGAACTCGGCATCAAGAACCAGCAGCTCGTCCTGAACGGCATCTTCGCATCGAGCGTCAAGGGCGACTCGACCGCCGACGCGCTGGAAGCCCGCGGCAAGGCGGCGCTCGATGAACTGCCCGATAGTCTTGCTTCGCTACCCCGGACTGATGTGCCGCTCCTCCCCTTCGGCCTTGTGGGCGTTGCGGCAGTACGGGCCCTCAATGACCCGTCGTCGGTGCGCAATGACGTGCCGACCGCAGAGGCGGACGGAAGTCCGGACGAAGCCGCGTTGCCACTCGATAGGCTCATCCCGGAGCTCACCCGCCACGGGCACGGTGTCATCTTCACCATGGGTAAGGGAGGGGTCGGGAAGACGACCGTTGCGACCCGCCTGGCCGTGGCCCTCGCTCGCCTTGGCCATGCGGTGCACCTTTCGACCACGGACCCTGCGGCGCATCTCGACTTGACGCTCGGCTCTCGTGTGCCGAACCTCACCGTGAGCCGCATCGACCCGGCCAGGGAAACCGCCGAGTACACGGCAGAAGTCATGGCCATGGCGGGCAAGGACCTCGACGAGCAAGGCAAGGCCCTGCTCGAGGAAGACCTCCGCTCTCCCTGCACCGAGGAGATCGCGGTCTTTCGCGCGTTCGCCCGCACGGTCGACCAGGGCAAGGCGAACTTCGTCGTGCTCGACACGGCTCCGACCGGACACACGCTCCTCTTGCTCGATGCGACCGAGGCGTATCACCGTGACGTGCTTCGCAACCTGAGCGATACGCCCGAGTCGGTCCGTGAGCTCCTGCCCCGCCTCCGCGACCGCGACTTCACCAGGATCCTGATCGTGACGTTGCCCGAAGCAACGCCGGTGCACGAAGCGGCCTCGCTTCAGCGTGATCTCCTGCGGGCAGGCATCACACCCTTTGCCTGGGTCATCAATCAGAGCTTGAGTTCCTTACCCGTCACCGATCCGGTCCTGAGGTCCCGCAAGCTCCACGAGCGTGCTTTCATCCGCGAAGTCACCGAGGAGTGGAGTCCTCGAACCGCGCTTGTGACCTGGCAGGCCGACGATGCCGAGGTCCAGGTGGGCAAGGCGCATGGCCTGGCCGCTCCGGAGCTGGAGGTCGTACGATGAAGATCCAGGTCCTGGGCACCGGATGCACGAAGTGCAAGACACTCGCGGCCAACGCCGAGCAGGCGGTGAGAGAAGCGGGCGTTGCCGGCGAAGTCGTGAAGGTCCAGGAAATTGTGGACATCCTCGCTTTCGACGGCGTGCGGGCACTCCCCGCACTCGCCATCGACGGAAAAGTGGTGGCCTGCGGGCGGACCTTGAGCCCGGATGAAATCAAGAAGCTCATCGGTTGAGCGGGCAGGAATGACTCTTCCTTGACTCCAGCCTGAGACAGACCGCCCCCGATGTCGGCCGGGCGGGTGGACGTTCCGAAGAAGGAAGTGACGCATGAGACCAAAGAACCTTGTAACCCTTGGACTGGCCCTGTTCGTCGTGGCCACCGCCGTGACGCTCGTCCTGAAAGAGATGGGAGCGGGCCACCCTCCCGCACCGGCTTCCGCCGTGAAGGCCCCCTCCGCGGGCCCGAAGCTCATCGCCTACTACCTGCACGGCAAGGTGCGGTGTGTCACCTGCAACGACATCGAGAAGACCGCGAAAGAGACCGTCGAATCGGGCTTCGCGAAGGAGATGGATTCCGGCCGCATCGAGTGGCGCACCGCGAACTACGATGAGCCGGGCAACGAGCACTTCGCCAGAGAATTCAAGCTCGCCGCCCCATGCGTCGTGCTGGCTTCCCTGCGGGACGGCAAGCAGGAGGGCTGGAAGAGCTTGCCCGAGGTCTGGGAGCTGATCGGCGACAAGCCGGCCTTCCGCGACTTCATCGTGAGAAGCGTCCGCGAAGAGCTGGGCGAGACGCCTCGCACGGAGCACGCCGCGACTCCAGCGCTTCAGGCCGCGGACGTTGCGTGGCCTTCGCCGAGCAAGGAGACGCGAGCCTTGCCGCGGCTCCTGGACCTTGGCTCGACCCGCTGCATCCCGTGCAAGGAGATGGCACCCGTTCTGGAAGACCTCAAGAGCAGGTATCGCGGAACGCTCCAGGTGGACTTCATCGACGTGTTCGAGAATTCCGATGCGCTGGCAAGGTACGACGTCTCGACCATCCCTACACAGATTTTCTTCGATGCCACCGGCAAGGAGCTCTTCCGGCACGAGGGGGCTTTCTCGAAGGAAGAGATTCTCAGGAAGTGGCGTGAGCTGGGCATGGAACTCTGAAAAATGGCATGAAGCTATGAAACCGCAGCGGGCCATTGCACGGAGTGTGCGAACGATGAGGTCCGGTGCATGCCCGGCGTTCAAGCCCCGGCCGTAGCCAGGTGACGGGAGCCTTCGAGATGGACCAGTACCTTCAAGCCTCTTCGCGCGTAGCGGTTGCCTCGGCGCTCTGGCTGGGGATTCTGACCTCGATCAGCCCGTGCCCGCTCGCGACCAACATCGCGGCCATCTCGTTCATCGGCCGCCAGGTCGGGAGCCCCCGGCGAGTGTTCCTTTCGGGGTTCCTCTACGCCCTGGGCCGCACAATAGCGTACCTCGCCCTGGGCGTGCTCCTGGTCGCCAGCGTTCTTTCGGTGCCCGAGCTCTCCATGTTCCTTCAGCGGTACATGAACAAGCTGCTCGGGCCCCTGCTCATCATCGTGGCGATGTTCTTGCTGGAACTGGTCTCCATCTCGCTCCCAGCCGCCGGGGTGAGCGAAGGGATGCAGAAGCGGCTCGATGCTCTGGGCCTCTGGGGTGCCCTGCCGCTCGGGATGCTCTTTGCCCTGACTTTCTGCCCGGTATCGGCAGCCCTCTACTTCGGGAGCCTCATCCCGCTCTCCGTCAGGGCTCGGTCCAGCGTACTCCTGCCCAGCATCTACGGGGTGGGCACCGCTCTGCCCACCCTCGTCTTTGCGGTGCTCGTAGCCCTCGGCGCCCGCACTGTGGGAAAAGCCTTCAAGGCACTCACGAAGGTCGAATGGTGGGCCCGGCGGATAACCGGTGCTGTGTTCTTGTGTATCGGCATCTATTATAGCCTCACATTTGTCTTTAACGTTCTATAATTCCTCCCCGGGAAGGCCTTTGGTGGTATTAAAGTATTAAAGTACATCAGTCTTAAAGAATTATGATGAGTACTCTACGAATGCCTGCGCAACGCGGGCGATGGCCGACTCGTCCGCGCACATCATCACGACGGGCTGCGGAGTCGATGCCAGGGCGCGCCCGGCCCGTATCCACCTTTCCAAGAACGGGGGGATTGAGGCAATACCGTCGAAATCGCGACAAGTTGAGTGCAGGCAGAGGTTTGTTCCTCCACACGGAGCGCGGGAACAAGTCTTTCGCAAACCTGTTACCCATTCCAGTTAACCATTTTCAACTCAATCGCCCCTCAACCATGCAGAGCCACGTGGTAAAATGGGATGTCCGTGAACCACCTTGCTTCGGCGTGCGACCGTGATTGGATGGGACGCGACCCGACGAATCCGAGCGTTGTGGAGACAGGTGCCCTGGCCATGGCCGACACATCAACTGCAACGAGCCCGCCCGATCTCACCTGGGACGAGGTGCATCATCGGCTCATTCCCCTGCTCCGCGCCGATAACCACACGAACGCTTTCTACATTGCGGTCGAGTATGCCGGCATGATCGGTGCGCTGGCCGCGTGCACCTGGCTCTATTCCTACTGGTCGTCCGGGCATCTGGCGACGGCCGCGTTCATCCCGCTGAGCGTGCTGGGCATGGCGCTGGTGGCGGCCTTTCAGCACCGGCTTTCCGGGCTGGGTCATGAGGGGGCCCATTACTCGCTCTTCAAAAACAAGCTGGCGAACGAACTGGTCTCCGACCTGCTCTGCATGTTCCCGACCATGGCGATGACCCAGCGGTTCCGGGTCACGCACCTGGGGCACCACCAGTTCCTGAACGACGAGAAGCGCGACCCCGACGTTCCCCGCCTTCATTTCGACGGCGATCGCTTTCCGTTCCCGATGAGCAAGGCGAGGTTTTGGTACCGTTACGTCTGGCTGTCCTGCTGGTTGCCGTCGCTGCTGCGGTATCTCTTCGGCCAGGCCAAGAACGCGAATGTCACGGCGGGCTTTCGCGAGCCGCGCTGCGTGTACCGGTTTCGCGTGGGTCGCTGCATGCGTGGGGCGTTCTGGCTGCCGGTTCTGACGTTCGTGCACCTGACGGGCTCATGGCCGGTCTTCATTCTCTTCTGGGTGGTTCCGCTGCTGACCTTCTACGCCTTTTTCATGCAACTGCGCGAGATCGCCCACCACAGCAACAGTCCGGAAGACGGCGAGTTCCGGCATTCGCGGAACTTTCACTGCAACCCGATCCTGAACTGGGCCGTTTTTCCCTACGGCCAGGACTATCACCTCACGCACCACGTCTTCGGCCTGATGCCGCACTACAACCTCGCCCGTGCGCACGCCATCCTGCTGCGTTACCCGCCCTATCGCGAGCAGGCCGTGTCGTGCTATGGCTACTTCTTCCGCCGGCCGGGTCGCAAGGGCCCCAGCGTCCTGGACGTGCTCTCGCGGTTGGAGGTGACGCCGGGCGCCGCGCCGCTGCCACGGCTCGAGCGTGCCACGGCCTGAGCAGCTCGATCGAGGTGCGAAGCCGCCTGCGCCGGCTGCCCGCAATGATGAAGAGAGAGCCTGTCGACTCAATCGCCGCCCTGTTAAACTGATGTCGGGCGGTGCAGCTCTGGAGCGGGGACGAACTTCGGCTGTTGCGGCCCGCGGTGCGGGACGACGCAACGGCGGAGCTTCACGTCCCGAGCGAGGGCTTCGCCCGTCAGCCCATCAGCACGTCGGTCGGCCGCGGACATCGGCTCCGGAAGCTGGACGGCAGCGATGCATCATGAACCACGAGCACCACATCGCAGATCAGCTTCGGCAGCTTCGGCAACGCAGCGAGGAGCTGGTGCGAGCCAATCAAGCCCTGGCGGCCGAGATCCGCGAACGCAGGCGGGTTGATCGGGCCCGCCAGGCTCTCAGCCGTTGCAACCACGCCCTGATCCGGGCCGGCGACGAGCCGCAGTTCCTGAGCGAGCTCTGCCGGGTGATCGTCGACGTCGCCGGCTACCGCCTTTGCTGGGTCGGATATCTCCAGCAGGATGAGGCCAAGTCGGTGCGCCCCGTTGCCCACGCCGGCTACGAGGAGGGCTATCTCGAAACGATCCGCGTGACCTGGGCCGACACGGAACGTGGCCATGGACCGGTGGGCAAGGCTGTACGGACGCGAGCGCCGGCGGTCTTCCGGGACGTGACCCGCGATCCGGATTTCGCCCCGTGGCGCGCGGAGGCGCTGCGGCGCGGCTACGCCTCGGTTGTCGGCATCCCGCTGCTCTCCGGCTCGGAAATCCTGGGGGCCCTGGCCATTTATGCCGCGGACCCCGACGCCTTCGACGACGACGAGGTGCAGCTTCTGAGAATGCTCGCCGACGACCTGACCTACGGCATTGTCGCCCTGCGCACGCGTGCCGCGTGCCAGGCCGCCGAGGAGGCCCTGAGGCGGGCGCACAACGAGCTCGAACACCGGGTCGAGGAGCGCACCGCCGAGCTCTCCCGGGCCAATGACCTGCTCACGCAGGAGATCGTCGAGCGCGAGCGGGCGGAGGCGGCGCTGCGCAGCTCGGAGCGGCTGTACCGCCAGCTCACGGAAGGGATTCTCGAGGCGATTGTCGTGGCGGACGAATGGGGCCGGATCCGCCTGTTCAACCCCGCCGCCCAGCGGGCCTTCGGCTACTCGGAGCAAGAGGTCCTTGGCCAGCCCCTCAGCTTGCTGATGCCGTCGGACGCCCGGGAGGCACACGAGCAGGCGCTGCGGCGTTACTTGGAGAATCCGGAGGCTCACCCCATTGGCCCCACGACCGAGCGGCAGGGCCGGCGAAAAGGGGGCGAGATCTTCCCGCTGGAGCTCTCGCTCTCGGCGATCGAGCTGCCCGAGGGGGTTGTCTTCCTTGGCGCCATCCACGACCTGACCGAGCGCAGGCGGATGCAGGCGATGATCGTCCAGGCGGAGAAGCTGGCCTCGCTGGGCCTGCTCTGCGCCGGGGTGGCGCACGAGATCAACAACCCGCTTGCCTACGTCGCCAACAACCTGGCCGTGTTCGAGCGCGATTGGGGCGGCCTGTCCGACGTGCTGGAAGCGTACGAGCATGCCCGCCCGGCGCTGGCAGCGGCCAGCCCCGAGCTTGCCGCGCGCATCGACCAGGTCTGTGAGGCGATCGACCTGCCCTATATCCGGGCGAACCTGGGACGCTTGCTGAGCAGCACACGGCAAGGGGTGAAACGAATCTCCGTCATCGTGCAGAACTTGCGCGGTTTTGCACGGCTCGACCAGGCCGCCGTCGATCGGGTCGACCTGCGTCAGGCGATCGCAAGCAGCCTCGAGCTGTTCCGGAGCCTGCTGGAACGGCGCAACATCACTATCGAGCAGCGCGACGGAGGGGAGCTTCCACTCGTCTGTGCGCCGGCCCAGATCAACCAGGTGGTCCTGAATCTGCTGGTCAATGGCATGCAGGCGATCGAGGCCACGGGTCGGGGTGCGGGGCGGATCGTGATCGAGACCCGGGCGCGGGGAGACGAGGTGATACTGGAGGTGGCAGACGACGGCTGCGGCATTCCGGCGGATGTCCTGCCGCGGATCTTCGACCCGTTCTTCACGACCAAACCGGTCGGAGAGGGGACGGGCCTGGGGCTGGCGATCAGCCACGGCATCGTCGCCGAGCACGGCGGACGGATCGAGGTCGAGAGCACGCCCGGCCGGGGGAGCCGCTTCCGGATCATCCTGCCGGTCGAGGGGAAGGGAAAAGGATTGGCCCGGGGGCATTCGCGCGATCAGACGCCAGCACCCGGTCCATGACTCCCCTCGGCCGCTTCGCCTGGTGGCTTCCCTCGATCCGTGCGTGATCGGCCGGCGTCAGCGACCACCGTTCGGAGAGGTTCGCTTCATCAAGAGCGTTCACTGGGCGAAGATCCTGTCATCAGTATCACTTGGGACACGGTGGTCGAGGTGCCTACCGGCAGGGTCGAATGGCAGAGGTGGACTTTCAGGGATTCGAGGCCAGGGCACCGGCGAGCGGGGGCGTGTTTTCGAGACATTGCATGATCTCCAGTACAAGGGTCGGATTGGGTGCTGTCTGCGGGAACGGACCGGAGTGAAGGGCGGCCCCGCTCCGGGCGAGGCCGCTTCTCGGTTGCGACGTGGGCCACGCAGGTGTCTTCCTGGACTGGCCGAGAACGCCTCACGGGTGGACGAAGATATCGTTACCGCTGGTCGTGGCTGTATTGCCCATCACGGTACTGGTCACGAGTTTCAGGACGCCGCCATAGCGATAGATCCCTCCTCCCTCGCCGAGCGTGGTGCCATTCGCCTGGTCGCCGGTCACCGTCAAAGTCTGTGCGTTTACGGTGCTATCCAGCGCGTAGATACCACCACCCAGGGCCGTCGCGCCGTTCGCCTGATTGCCGTTTAACGTGCAGCTGGTCAAGGACAGAACACTGTTTGCACAGAAGATCCCCCCTCCCAGGGCGGTTCCAGACGAACTGGCCTGGTTGCTGTTGATGAAGGAACCGGTGATTGTCGCCATGCCAGAAGTTGTTGCGATGCCCCCACCCTCTGCCGACGCGTGGTTCGTGACGATATGGCAAGAGGAGACGTTGAGCGTTCCCTGGTTGGCGATGCCGCCGCCGTTGACGGCGGAGTTGCCGCTGACGGTGCAGGCGTTCAAGCTGGCCGTCGCCGCACCGTACTGGGAGTCGGTGGCGTTGAACAGTCCGCCGCCGCTGACCGCAGCGGAGTTGCCACTGACGGTGCAGTTCGTCAGCACGGCCGAGCCCCCGTAGTAGCCAGCGATGTTGAACAGTCCGCCGCCGCTGACCGCAGCGGAGTTGCCACTGACGGTGCAGTTCGTTAGCGTGTCCTTGCCCCCGTCGTTGTACACGCCACCTCCGCTGACGGTCGCGGAGTTGTTGCTGATGGTGCAGTAGTCCGTGAGCGTGGTCTTGCCCGCCTCGTCGAACACGCCGCCGCCAATACCGCCGGAGTTTCCGCTGATCGTGCAGGCGCTTAGCTTGGCCGTGCCGTAGAAGTTATACAGGCCGGCTCCCCAGTCGGCGGAGTTGCCGCTCACGGTGCAGTTGTTCTGAAGAGTGACCCTGCCGAGCCAGTTTGTAATGCCGCCGCCGAAAGCGGCGGAGTTTCCGCTGACGCTCGTGTTATTCAGCGTGACCGTGCCCGTGTTCCCGCCGTTGTACACGCCGCCGCCGGTGCCGCCGGAGTTGCCGCTGACGGTGCAGTTTCTGAGCGTGGCCTTGCCATTGACGTTGGCCAGGCCGCCGCCGAAGTACGAGTAATTCTGGCTGACAGTGCAGCTGGTCAGCGTGACCGTGCCATTGAGGTTGAACAGACCGCCGCCGTAACCCGAGGGGGAGGAGGGAGAGGTGGTGTTGCCACTGACGGTGCAGTTCGTCAGCGTGACCGTGCCGCCGTTGTTGTACAGACCGGCGCCGGTGTCAGGGGTGTTGCCGCCCGTGATCGTCAGACCCGATACTGACGCCGTCACACCCCCGTCGATCTGGAACACCCGGCTCAGCCCTCCGCCGCTGACCACCACGCCCGCCTTGGGGCCGGTGATCGTCTCGGTCCCTGTCGTGTCGCTCAGCTCGAGCTGTGTGCCCCTCAAGGTAATCGTCTGCGGATTCTTGAACACCGTCTTGTCAAAGGCAATCGTCTCGGCTCCCCCGGCTAAATCTGCCTGGCCAATTGCCCAGCGCAGGGTGCCGGCGCTGCCGTTATCAAGCGTGTTGGTGACCGCGAATGTCGACAGCAGCCGGCGATCTTCAAGCGCTGTCAACGTTGGCGTCATCCGCCGCCGTTTGCGGGCCTCGACCGTCCGCCGGTCGCTTCTCCGCTGATCTCTTGCTAAAAGGTTGATCATGATTTAGTTGCTCCTCTGGTGATGAACTTCCTCGAGTGATGAACAGCTTTACTCAAGCACTCACGAACGCCCCGCGCGGGGCACTCCCGTTCCCGGCCGGCGCCGCAGCGCCGGCGACACGTCGGCCAGCGCCGCATCAGGCACCACGAACGAGTTCTCCAGTACCGCGTCGTCGTCGTTGATCAGCTCCGGGTACCGCCGACCCGGCACCACCGTCACGGCGAAGACCTCTTGCACGGTGGTCTCGAACCGCAGGAGCGCGACCACCTGCCCGGTCGTCAGGTCAATGACGCAGACGCCGCAGGTCCGCTGCTCGTCGGTCAGCCGTTCGGTGATCGGGATGCCGCTGAAGACGGCGCTCTCACGCACCTGCGAAAGACCCACGAAGGCAAGGTTGCCGGCGAAGTCGACCCCGCGAGTGAAACCCGGGACCTCCGCGATGGCCATGTACTTTCCCGTGTTCATGTCGATGTATCCGAACGTCCCCGCGCCCGACTCGCAGACCCAGAGCCGGCCGGCGTACCAGCGCGGCGAGTGGGGCATCGACAGCCCTCGGGTGAGCACGTCGCCGGAGGCCACGTCCATGACGATGCCGCCCCTGGCCTTGTTGGCCCGCCAGCCCATCGGCTCGTCCGTCTCGCCGAGCGCCGTGACGTAGCGCGGGCGGGCATCGACCATCCCCAGGCCATTCAAGTGACAGCGGTCGGTGGGCTCCAGTGATGAGACGAACGACGGCCGCCACCGCGGCGCGAAACTGGCCGTGCCGTCGAGCGTGCAGAGGCAGGAAAACCGGGTGTTGACGGCCCACAACTCTCGGCCGGCCCCCCAGGCCATCTCATGGATCTGGATGTTGCCCGTGACGTGACTGGATTGGGGCAGGAAGCAGGCGTCGTGACGGCCGGGCGGATCGAGCCTGGCAGCCACGGCCGGGACGTCAACGAACTCCCAGACCTGGATCTTGGTACCGAGGGCCAGCCGATTGCCGGCCAGAGCCATGCCCATCGGGGCCTGGAAGGTGCGGAAGTGGGTATTGAGGTGGTCCCCCTCGTCGCGGACCAGCACGAGCTTGCCAGCCTGGTACGTGGTGACCAGGAGCGACGCACCGAGCTTCCGCAAGAGCGCGGGGAAGTTCGTCGTGTGGACCGCCCGCAAGGGCGTCGGATCCCCCAATTTGGGGTAGTCAATTTCCGGCGTCGATGCGGCGAGCGAACTCGGTGTCGCCATGGTTTTACCTTCCACGTCAAAAGGTCCGATGTGCTTGACCCAAGGGAAAAATGCGACCGTCGGATGAACTCCACGCGAATCGATTCATCGGAAGTCTCATGGCGCCCCGCCCGCGCGCAGACCGGGCGCCCGGCGCTCTCGGCGCCACCTGGAGGCAGGGCCTGACCGGCGCTCCTCGTGCCGTCTACGAACTACTGTCTGACGAGCTGCGATGGAAGATGGGCGAACGTTTCTTTATTTGTTCACCTGCCCCGTGTCCTGGAGCCATTGTTGGTACGCGGGGGTCTGCTGCCAGCGCTCGTAGGCCGGGCCCGGGCCAACGAGGTCGATATCTGCGCCGATGTCCTTGCCATCGTCACCGGCGCGATAGCCGTCACTATCGGGCCTCAGACGGAAGTCCTCGGGTCCGAGTTTCTCCGGCTCCCTCGCGAATCTGGCCATGAGATTGCCACCCTGATAGCGAACTTGCCCCTCCCGAGCCCCCATGTGGTCCGAACCCCAGAACCTGTCCCACTCCGCCCGGTTCTTGAGACGTTGCGAATCCGGAAATCCCTCGGCAACCGTCGATGCCAGGTAGACGCCTCTCAGACTCTCGAGATTCTGGTGTTCGCGCCAGTCGACCAGGCGGCGGAAAAGGACCTCGGCCTTCGCGGGCTCGATGGAGTCTTCATTCGTGAATTGATGGAGCCATACCAGATTCTTCGCCTGCAAGATGTTGGACGAGAAGTCAATCGTGAGAGGTCGACGCTGTTGATTTGCTACCGGGATCTTGACCGCTGCCCCCAGGCGGAAATAAATCACCGGGTTCCAGTTGACGACGAAGGTGTTATGAATCAGGCGAACGGAAATGTCACTCCCGGCGGAGTTCGTGAAATACATGGCCATGGGAGTGATTCCGACGACGACACAGTTCTCCATGACCCGCTGCGCCCGGCCGGGAGACTCATGCCGCCAATGGCGGGATGAGTTCCGCCGATGAACTCGCAATTCCGCGCGACCGCGATGAGTGAATCTCCGTAGTTCAGTGAGATCCCGATCCCCCGCACCAGGAATCGACAGTGCGCCGCCTGAATCGTGGTACGCCGGCACATTACCACGGACCTGAACATCTGATCTCGAAAGTCCGGTATTTCCAGCTCGAGGCCTTCCAGATTCAGCGGCGCGTCGGACACCAACAGAAAGTTATGGCGCGGCTGGGTTTCTGATCGGATGATTCTGGGCCGGAATCCCTTGCCGGCCCGGATCGTGAGGGCATTTGAGATCGCGATCGGCTCGCTGACGAACGGCCCGTTGCCGTGGATCTCGATCGTGTCGCCTTCGCTGGCTCCCTGCACCGCCTCGGCCAATGTGTCGAACTTCCGCTCGGCGACGCCTTTGCCGCCCAGGAGCGCGAAGGCGCCCGGCCCCGCGTCGGCTGCGATCCTGGCCCCGGCCACCTCGCCTTCCCGATGCACCCTCACCATCTGCTTATCGCCGCGAGTGATTGTGATCAATTCTTGATCGAGCCGCACCGGCTTGTCGTCTTTGACCGCATGCAGTTTGTAGCTGCCCGGCTTGAGGCGAACTTCTTGCAGCCCGGCGCCTGTGATGACGATGCCGCCGTCTCCTTCGATGGTCACCTTCACGGCGGGATCATCCACCTGGATGATCAGCGTCCCCTCAGGCGTGAAGATGCGAATCACCGTGGCACGAAGGTTGGTGACGCCTGTACCCTCGGCGAATCCCAGGCCGCCGACGCAGCACAACAGCAACGCGGCACCGACCAGCGTCCAGGGGCGCCGGCACGGGGCTGGCTGGAAACCAACGTCCTCGCCTCGGGTGACGCTCCCGGAGGGAGGAGCGAGATTCGCTGCGGCCCGCCCGACAACCGAGGGATGCTGCAAGTGGGCCAGGTGATCCTTCAGCAACTCCGCAACCTCGGCCGCCGACTGGAAGCGATCGGCGGGGGCCTTCGCGAGCAGCTTATTGACGACGGCCACCAACCAGTCGGGGATCTCAGCATTGGCCTCGCGTATCCCACTCGGCATCTCCTCGCAGACGCGCTTGAGCACGGCCATGATGGAGTCGGCGCGGAACGGCGGTCGGCCCATACACATTGCATACAGCAGGCTGCCGAGGCTGAACAAATCGGTGCGCTGATCGACGACTTCCCCGCGCGCCTGCTCCGGCGACATGTAATGCGGTGTTCCGGCGACGACCCAGCTCTGCGTCAGGCTGGCATCCGCGGCTGCCCGAGCCAGGCCGAAGTCGGTGATCTTCACGCGCTCGATGCTGTTTTCCAAAAGGATGTTCGCCGGCTTGATGTCGCGATGAATCAGGCCGTGAGCGTGGGCGGCGGCCAGGCCGGCGGCCGTCTGCATACCGATCCGGACGATCTCTCTGAGTTCCAACGGCCCACTGCGGTCGAGCCGTTGCTGGAGAGTCAAGCCGGACACGTACTGCATGACAAGGTAAGGTAGGCCGTTGGCTTCCTCGACGGCGTGGATGGTAACGATATGGTCGTGCGTGACCGCGGCCGCGGCCTGGGCTTCGCGGGTGAAACGCTTCCGCGCGGTCGCGTTGGTCGCCAGCTGGGCCGCCATGACCTTGATAGCAACCACGCGGTGCAGCTTTCCATCGAAGGCGCGCAGCACGATGCCCATGCCGCCACGGCCGATGATTTCGAGGACCTCGTAATGCCCCAGCCGGCCCAGGGAGCCGGGCTTGTCGGAGGACGCCAGGAAACCGAGCGGTTCCCGTTCCCCATCGTCCACGGGCGGTTCGGCTTGCGTATCCTCGACACACGCGGGCCCCGCGATTTCCTCCGCCGCGCATTGAATGGCCGGCTTTCCCAGGAAGTCGCCCGCTGCCTCGTGTGATCGGAGTAATGTCTCGACCCGCTGACGCAACATCCGGTCATGGGCACACGCCTCATCGAGGTAAGCCGTACGCTCGGCCATTGTGCTCTTCGCAAGCGCCTGGGCGAAGATTGCGTCTACGGTCATCAAGAACACCGCTGAAAAGGGAGCACTGCGTCATCGGCCTTACCCTGCAATGCGAGAATCGGGGCTCGACGACCTCATGGTTATCTGGTTTTTCTTTGCTTTTATGCGAGGCTGTCTGACCCGGATGCCGCACCGCCCGTGATGGCGTCATGTAGCCAGGCTCGCGCATAGGCCCAGTATCGATCGGCGGTGGCGGGTGAAATGTGAAGCGCCTCGGCTGCCTGATCGACCGTGAGACCTGCGTAATGGCGCAACCTGACCAGCTCGGCTTTGACCGGGTCTTCCTTACCCAACAGGTCGAGGGCTTCGTCCAGGGCCAGCAGATCTTCGCCGAGTTCCGGTGCAGCCAGTTGGACATCGTCAAGGTCATGGCGCATCAGTCTGCCACCGCGCTTACGGGTACGTTTGCGGCGGGCATTATCGACCAGGATGCGGCGCATGGCCTCGGCCGCAGCGGAGAAGAAATGGCCCTGACTGTGCCAGTTCTGGTCGTGCTCGCCACCCAGCAAACGGAGGTACGCTTCGTGGACCAAGGCCGTGGCCTGGAGCGTTTGCCCGGGCTTCTCCTGCGCCAACCGCTGGGCAGCCAATCTACGCAGTTCGTCGTACACCAGCGGGAGAAGCCGCAAGGTACCCTGCGGGTCACCTTGCTCGATCGCCGCGAGGATGCGGGTCACTTCGGTCATGGCAAGCGGTCGTCCCCGGCCATCCGCCCCTCATGGTCCCTATCGACCACGAAACGCCTTTGCCCCGGCTTCACCCGGGCGAGACCACCCTGAGGACGGACGACTATCCTTCAGCATAGACCCAAAGGCAAAGATGCGATAGGCAGGCGTCGCTCCGGGCGAACTGGCCTTGAGGCCACACGCTCAGTCCGTGTTGGAGCTGCTGCGATCACGCTCAGACTAAAAGCACCCGCGCCAGATGGAGGCTGGTGACACGACTGCTGGGTCTACTCCTGATTGTCCTTGCCTGGGCGCCCGCGGCCCTGGACAATCCTCGGAGTCGTTTGACGACGGGGAAACGCATCGCCTGTGCAGGCAGGCTCAGGTGCGTACCTCGCATGCCTGCGGCCTTCCGCTCGCGGGACATTGCTGCCGGGCTGGACGGGATACACGGGAGGGCTGGAAATGGAGATGAACGAGGAGTGTCTGGACCTCATCTTTCGCAAGGCCAGGACACACGATACCTGGCTGGACCGGCCGGTGGCCGACGACCTGTTGAGGCAGGTCTACGACCTTGCCAGGCTGGGGCCGACCTCGGCGAACATGTGCCCGCTGCGCATCGTCTTCGTGAAGTCGGCGGAGGCGAAGGAGAGGCTGAAACCCGCCCTGAACGCCGGCAACCTGGCCAAGACCATGGCGGCGCCGGTCACCGCCATTCTGGGGATGGAGATCCAGTTCCGCGAGCAGCTCCCCAGGCTCTTCCCGCACACCGACGCGCGAGCCTGGTTCAAGGACCTGCCGGAACACGTGCTGGAGTACATCGCGCTGCGGAACTCGTCACTTCAGGGTGCCTATTTCATGCTGGCGGCACGCGCGCTGGGCCTCGATTGCGGGCCCATGTCCGGCTTCAACAACGCCACGGTCGATGCCGAGTTCTTTGCCGGGACGACGGTGAAATCCAATTTCCTCTGCAACCTTGGCTACGGTGACGCCGCCAAGCTCCATCCGCGCTTGCCGCGGCTGGAGTTTGACGAAGCGTGCAAGATCGCCTGAGCCAGGTGAGCGACCTGGCCAGCGCGCACGCCGGGCGTGGTCTCACCGGCCTGGTCTCACGAGTATCCCGGGCTTGCTGTCGGCATTGACAATCCGAGTGTGGAACCATGAGCCAGGACCCGGAGGCGCGGCGACTGCAAGCGGACGCCGTCCGCGAAAAGAACTGGAAGCGGTGGGGACCGTACCTCTCGGAGCGGCAGTGGGCGACCGTCCGTGAGGACTATTCGCCAGACGGCAATTGCTGGGACTACTTCCCCCACGAACACGCCCGCAGCCGCGCCTACCGCTGGGGCGAGGACGGCCTGCTTGGCATCGCCGACCGCGAGTGCCGCCTGTGCTTCGCCCTGGCCCTCTGGAACGAGCGCGACCCCATCCTCAAGGAACGGCTCTTCGGCCTGACCAACCCGGAAGGGAACCACTCGGAGGACGTCAAGGAGTGCTACTTCTACCTGGATTCCACCCCGACCCACTCCTACCTGAAAGCGCTCTACAAGTACCCCCAGGCCGAGTTCCCCTACGCCTGGCTGCTGGACGAGAATCGCCGCCGGAGCCGGACGGAGCCCGAATTCGAGCTGGTCGAGACGGGCGTCCTTGACGACGGCCGCTACTTCGATGTGCTGGCCGAGTACGCCAAGGGCGGTCCCGACGACATCCTCATCCGCATCACGGTCGCCAACCGCGGCCCCCAGGCTGCGCGGCTGCACGTGCTCCCCACTCTCTGGTTCCGCAACACCTGGTCGTGGGGCAGCGTTCACGAGGAGGGCCGGTGGCCGCGGCCCAGCCTGGAGCAGGCCGGCGAGGATGCCGTTGCAGCCGAGCACGCCACGCTCGGCCGCTTCCGGCTCCGGTTGGCACCCGGCCCCGACGGCAGATCGCCCGTCTTGCTCTTCACCGAGAACGAGACGAACCTCGCGCGCGTTCACGGGGCGGCCAACCCCAATCCGTACGTCAAGGACGCCTTCCACGAGTACGTGGTCCACGGCAAGCGCGGTGTGGTGAGCCCCGGGGGGCGGGGGACGAAGGCGGCAGCCCATTACCTGCTGGAGCTCCCGCCCAGGGCGCAGCACACCCTCTGCCTGCGCCTCAGCGCCGAGGACGAGGCCATCGCTCTCCCTTTTGGCCATGAGTTCGACCAGCTCTTCGAGAAGCGGGTCCGCGAGGCCGATGCCTTCTACGCGGCCCGCATCCCGGAGAATCTCAGCGCTGATGAGCGGCTCATTGCGCGGCAGGCCTACGCCGGGCTGCTGTGGTCGAAGCAGTTCTACCACTGGGTCGTCTCGGAGTGGCTCGAAGGGGACCAGCACCAGCCGAAACCGCCCCAGAGCCGGTGGCGCCAGCCGAATGCCGGGTGGTGCCACCACCTCTACAGCCGGGACGTGCTGAGCGTGCCGGACAAGTGGGAGTATCCCGCCTTCTTCGCCTGGGACATGGCCTTTCACATGGTCCCGCTGGCGCGCATCGACCCGGAGTTCGCCAAGCATCAGCTGCTTTTATTCCTCCGCGAGTGGTACATGCACCCCAGCGGCCAGCTCGCGGCCTTCGAGTACGACCTGTCGAACGTCAACCCTCCCGTCCATGCCTATGCCTGCTGGCGGGTGTACAAGATCGCCGCTGAGCAGGGGCGGCGGGACACCAGCTTCCTGAAGCGGGCCTTCCAGAAGCTGCTCCTGAACTTCACCTGGTGGGTCAACCGCATCGACCTGAGCGGGCGGAACGTCTTCTCCGGCGGGTTCCTCGGGCTCGACAACATCGGCATCTTCGACCGCTCGCGGCCGCTACCGATCGGCGACTTCCTGGAGCAGGCGGACGGGACGGCCTGGATGGGTTTCTACTGCACCACGATGCTGGCGATGGCAGTAGAGCTGGCGCTGCATGACCGAGCGTACGAGGACATCGCCTCGAAGTTCTTCGAGCATTTCGTGCAGATTGCCGACGCCCTGAACAGCCTGGGCGGCAGCGGTCTGTGGCACGAGGAAGACGGCTTCTACTACGACCATCTCAAGGCTGGCGACGTGTCGGTACCCCTGCGGGTGCGCTCCCTGGTGGGCTGGCTTCCGCTCCTGGCCGTGGAGGTTCTGGACGAAGCGGTCATCCAGCCGAACCTGCCGCGTTTTCAAAAGCGGATGGAGTGGTTTCTGGAGTATCGCAAGGACCTGTTCCGCCACATCGCCGTTCTGGAGCAGAAAGGCCAGGTAGGGCAGCGCAGGATGCTGCTTGCCCTCGCCGGCCGTGAGCGCCTGGGCGCGCGCTTCGCTACCTGCTCGACGAGCGGGAGTTCCTGTCACCCCACGGCGTGCGGTCGCTCTCGGCGGTGTACCGCGACCAGCCGTACGTGTTCCAGGCGGACGGCAGGGAGTATCGGGTGGCGTACGTGCCCGGCGACATGGACTCGCGGGACTTTGGCGGCAACTCGAACTGGCGCGGGCCGGTCTGGTTCCCGGTGAACTACCTGCTGATGGAGGCCCTTGAGCGCTACCACCACTTTTACGGCGACGAGTTCCGGGTCGAGTGTCCCACCGGCTCCGGCCGGCTCAAGCACCTTGGCGAGGTGACTCACGAAATCGGCGAGCGGCTGGCGCGGCTGTTCCAGGCCGACGCCGCCGGCGTTCGCCCCTGCCAGGGGCCCGAGCGGCGGTTTTCCGGCGACCCGCACTGGGAGGGCCTGGTGTGGTTCTACGAATACTTCCACGGGGACAGCGGGCAAGGTCTGGGGGCGAACCACCAGACGGGGTGGACCGCCCTGGTCGCCCGCATGTTCGAGGAATGCGCCGCCAAGCGAGGTCATTCCCCGGAAGTGGCACGTTCGGAGGCACGTTCGGGGCCGCCCACTGTTCCACCGCGGCGCGTTTGAGGTTCTCCCATTTCGAGCCATGGATGTTGTATGGAACTGCTTGATGTGCGACTTCCATCTCGGCCCCCTGGCCGACAAAGTCGTCTCGCGACCTTCGCCAGGCGGCCGGCCAGTTGCCGCCAGTGCGGACCGGGACTGGGTACGCCGGCTCCGCCACGCGGCGGCCTTCCGGGGTCGCCATTGCGTCCGCCGGTGCGCGGGGCCTTGCGCCGGGTGGACCACGCCGGTAAAATGCGTGCAGTTCCAGGCGGGTGTTTCAGGACAATCGACCTGCCTGCAAGGAGCTTCCACCATGCAGCAGCGCAGGATGGGCCGGACCGGCCTCAAGGTCTCGAGTATCTGCCTGGGAACGATGACCTTCGCCGGGCAGGCCAGCGAGGCCACGTCGCGGAGGATCCTTGATGAGGCCTACGAGCGCGGCGTGACCTTCATCGACACGGCCGACGCGTACCCGATTCCGCCCGAGCCCGAGACGGCCGGCTTCACCGAGGAGGTCATCGGCGGCTGGCTGGCGGCAGAGCCCGGCCGGCGCGAGGCGCTGGTGCTGGCCACCAAGTGCCGCGTACGCGTGGGCCATGGCCCGAATGACCAGGGGCTGTCGCGCAGGCACATCCTCCGCGCCTGCGAGGCCAGCCTGAGGCGGCTCAGGACGGACCACATCGACCTTTACCAGGCGCACTCGCCGGATGCCGAGACGCTCATCGAGGAGACCCTGCGCGCGTTCGACGACCTGGTGCGCCAGGGGAAGGTCCGCTACGTCGGCTGCTCGAATTATCTCGCCTGGCAGCTCGCCCTGGCGATTGGCACCAGTGAGCGGCTGGGACTGGCGCGCTACGATTGCCTTCAGCCCCGGTACAACGCGCTCTTCCGCGATATCGAGACTGAGCTCTTGCCCCTGTGCCGCGACCAGGGAGTCGGCGTGATCGTGTACAACCCGCTGGCCGGCGGGTTCCTCACCGGCAAGCACCAGGGCAACGCGCCTCCGGCCGCCGGCACGCGGTTCACGCTGGGAGCCGCGGGCGAGCTGTACCGCGAGCGCTACTGGCATTCGGCCCAGTTCGAGGCGGTTGCCAGCCTGAAGGCCTTCTGCGACGAGCGGTCCCTGAACCTGGCCACGGCCAGCGTCGCCTGGGTGCTGGCGCAGCCCGGCATCACCTCGGCCATCGTGGGTGCCAGCCGGCCGGAGCAGCTTGCCGACACCCTGCCGGCCGCCGACCTGACGCTCGATGACGAGACGAAGGCCGCCTTCGACGCCGTCTGGTGGTCGCTGCCGCGGAGACCGCCGGCGCGGTGATGCGTGCGTCGGCGCAAGAGACATGCCGGTGCGCGAACCGAGCCGCTCGGGGACGACCCGGGATGCGTCGTCCCCTGCCGCCCCAGTATGACACGGGGAAAAGACCCGTTCGGTTGGGGAAGGAGGCAAACCATGACGCGAGCATCATCCGGCGCCGCGGCTCATGATCTGGAGACGCTGCTGCGGAGCGGATCGCTGGGCGGCCTGAGCGATCCGCAATTACTGGAACGTTTTCTGGCGGTGAACGGCCCGGAGGCGGAGGATGCGTTCGCGTCCCTGGTGGAACGGCATGGGCCAATGGTCCTGGCCGTCTGCCGGCGCATCCTGCGCCATCCGGACGACGCCGAGGACGCGTTCCAGGCCACGTTCCTGGTCCTCGCCCGCAAGGCCCGCTCGATCGGCCGGCGCGAGCTGCTGGCCAACTGGCTGTATGGCGTCGCCGTGCGAACGGCTCGGGAACAAAGTGTGGTGAGGGCCCGCCGTCTGACACGTGAAGGGCAGGTGAGCGCCATGACACGAGACGAGAACGCATCGGACGAGGACCTGGACGAGCTGCGTGCCGCGCTGGACGTGGAGCTGAGCCGTCTCTCCGACGCGTTCCGCGGCCCAGTCGTGCTCTGCGACCTGGAAGGCAAGACCCATGTGGAGGCCGCTCGCATCCTCGGGCTGCCGGTGGGCACGGTGTCGAGCCGGCTGGTGCGGGCCCGCGAGAAGCTGCGGAAGCGGCTGGTCCGCCGCGGCCTTGGGTTTTCGGCAGGGGCGGTGGCCGCGGTCTTCACCAGCG
Source organism: uncultured Planctomycetaceae bacterium (assembly GCA_963833985.1). Taxonomy (GTDB): domain Bacteria; phylum Planctomycetota; class Planctomycetia; order Isosphaerales; family Isosphaeraceae; genus Aquisphaera. The sequence continues at coordinate 42,516 of CAWIAD010000002.1, read as the reverse complement.
ACGCGGCCACGGCGGCCGTCCCGCCCGGGCTCGTCGCCGCCACGGCCCGTGCCGCGGTCGAGTACGTCTCCGTTGGGGCGGCTGCCGCGATTGTTCCCCCCACGCTGGCATCTCTGGCCGAAAACGTGTCGAAATCACTGTTCGTCGGCAAGCTCACGGCCGCGGGGTCGGTGCTTACCATGAGCCTGGTCCTGGCCGCAACCATCGGCGCGGCCGCCGTGGCCACGGCGCGGTTTGCCTTCCCGGAGCAGCCTGGCCCGTTCGAGCGGACTGTGAACGACGACTGGTCGTGGGTCGATCGGCTTTCCAACGCCGATGCGGCCACCCGCGACCGGCTCAAGCGCTGCGCCCGCTCGGCGCTGGAGAACTACGCCGCCCTGCACCGCCTGAGCTACGATTTCGACCTCGTGCGCGAACAGTTCTTCAACGACGGCAAGAACCACTTCAAGTTCAAGGCCTATCCCTACAAGGGCCGGCTGTACTGGAACGAAGGGGCCGTGCGCTACGACTTCGAGGGAGAACTTCCCCAGCAGATCGACAAGGAAGGCAACCCGGTACCCAGGCCCCCGGGAACCTACAGCACACTGCGGACCCGAGAGCTGTTCGCGAAGATTCAGGATCACGACGCGTATGGCGTGGTGCTCCAGGTCGATCCGCCGCCAAAGGACCGGGACGCATGGCGGAATGGACACGATCTCGACCCCTGGATCTATTACGCGTCGTGCTTCCGGCCCGAGCCGATGACGCTGAAGGAGTTCTGGGGCAATCAAAAGTCGATCGAATCACGCGAGGACGCCAGCACAATCAACTTCTCCATGAGCTTTTCCAGGAACACCGGCTGGATGGAGATCACCTGCGGCAAGTCGGTCGACAGCTTGCCGCTCAACTGCAAGTACGGCACCGTGCAAAACGCCAAGAAGATGACCTGGGGCGAGGAGACCTGCGAATGGACGAAGACCGACGGCGTCTGGTATCCCCGGCACTACGTCAAGACCGCGTTCATCGGCGCGGAGATGCGGCCCACAAAGGAAGTGGACCTGCGGGTGACGAACCTGCACGCCAACACGGGGGCCAAAATTCCGGCGGCCGTCTTCACGCTCAGCGATCTGCCATTCCCGGATGGCTATGGCGGCTGGGACACGCGCAAGCAGCCGTGGGGTAGCCTGATCCGGTCCAACGGCGTGGTGCGGGAGCGGCGGATGGGCGAGCCGTGGAAGGACAGCAGCGCCGGCCCGGTGCCCTATCCCAGGCTTGCCGAATCGGTGACGCGCGTGCCGAAAGCGGATTATCTTGCCCTTGCAGCCGAGTACGCGGCAAAACGCCGCGGGGCGGACGAGGCGATGATGAAGGCGCGGACCGAGAGCGAGCAGAAGGCCGCCATGGAGAATCTGGCTCACGTTCAATCGGCCTATGCCAGACGCTTTCTCGCACTGGCCGAGAAGCACGCGGGCGATCCGGTCGCCGTGGATGCGTTGATTCACGTGGCGACCAACGAGTTCACTCCAGGCGATTCGGAACAAGCCGCCGACCTCTTGATCCGCGACCACGTCGCTCATGAGGAGTTGCGATCGCTCTACGCGGAGCTCGGTTCGCCGCACCTGGTCCATTCTCAAGCCGGGGAAAAGCTCCTGCGGGCTGGTCTGGCCAGCGCTCCGACCCATAGCGCTCAAGGAGCCGCCTGCTGCCGCCTTGCCGAGCATCTCAAGTACAAGGCCCGGGAACTGCGCAAGCTGATGGAGCCACACCCGGACGCATGGCGGCTGCTGTTCGCCCGCGCGTGTGGCGGCACCGCGCCCCACGACGCCCGGCCGGGTTTGCCAGAATCGCTCGAGTCCGAGGCCGTGCAACTCTATACGCGGCTGGCCGAGCAGTACGGCGACATCTCCGTTCATAACGAGCCGGCGGTCGAGATAGCACGCAATGAAATCTTCAAGCTTCGCGAGCTGGCACGCGGCAAGCCAGCCCCTCAGATCGACGCACCCGATGTCGACGCACGACCGATGAAGCTGAGCGACTACCGAGGGAAGGTGGTGGTCCTGGTCTTCACCATGAGCGATTCGCACGACGCCAAATACGGGATCGAGCGGGGTCTCGTCCAGAGAATGAAGAACCGCCCGCTTGCCGTGCTGAGCGTGAGCTACGATTTCGAGAAGGAAACGCTGAAGAGGGCTATCCAGGAGGGGCTGGTCACCTGGCCGTGCTGGTGGGAAGGCCCGGAGAGCGGGCCGATCCATCGCGGGTGGCGGGTCAACGAAATCCCCTCGGTGTTCGTCATCGATGCCCAGGGGATCATCCGGGCGAAGGAAGTCGAGGGCGAGGCGCTCGACAGCATCGTCGAGCACCTGGTGCAGGAGGCGGAGCGGGCCGCGCAGCACAAGGGCTGAAATGAAGAATGACCGCCCGGCCTGGCCTGGCCTCGGCTCTTACCGGGGCCGCACGCCCGGCTCGAAGAACGACGTCGTCAGGTGGTAAGGCAGCCCGTCGACGGCATATTCGAGGTCCGCGAAGGCTGCGACATTTCCCGAGGCCGGCGGCGCGATCGCAGTGGTGATCGTCGTCCCGGCCTCGAGCGTTGTGGGCGTCCACTTCGATTCACGGAAATCGCGGTTGGCGGACGACGCGGTCCAGAGCCGTGCCGAGACGGGTGCCGGGTTGGCCTGGATCGTGATGGTTGCCTTGCCGGCCGCCGGATTGCTCATGGACCATGAGAGGACGGGCATGGCGCGGCCCGTGACCGAGTGCCGGAAGAAGGCCCCCAGACCGTTGATGGCCCATTCGCGGTTCGCCTCCAGGCCATGGCCGGCGTTGGGCAGCTCCACCAGGTACTTCGGACCCTTGAGCCCATCCCAGAACAGATCCAGAGCGTTCAAGGTCCAGTAGCGGTCGTTCGAGCCGTTGATCAGCATCTTGGGCATGGTCAGGCGATCGCGATAGGTGAACGGGTCGACCAGCTTCCAGAGCGCCTTGCCTTCGGCGGTGCGCAGCGCGCTCCATGAGCCCGCGCTTCACGTAGTCGTCGATCTGCTCGCTGTACTGACCCCAGACGTCGAGCTGGTTGGGGCCCTGGACACCGATGTTGAGCATGACGATGACCATGGGTGCGATGGCGACGACGCGCTGGTCCACCGCGCCGGTGAGCCAGGTGGTCCAGCCACGCTTGGAGGCTCCCGTGACGACGAACCGCTTGATCTCGCCCTTGCCGTGCTGGCCGTCCCAGGCCTGGACGGCGTCCATGGCCCGCACCGCACTTTTGACCATGGGCAGGAGGAGCGGCCACTGGCCGTCCTTCGTCTCCAGGAAGCGAACGAAGGTCTCGGCGATGAGCGTGTCTTCGGTCTTATCGCCGAGCAGGGGTTGGTTCGGCACCTGGTGCAGTACGGCCACCCGCGCGCCGGTCACCCTGGCCAGGGTGAACCCGCGCTTGTGGTCGTCATCGTTCGGCTTGCCTCCGGTTCCTCCGCCGGTGATGAACAGCAGCGCGGTCTCGCGGTGAGTGAGCTCCGCGGGCTCGTAGATCGTCAGCTCGTGGGTCCAGGTGATGCCCTGCCAGACCTGAGAGGTCAGGGCGATGCTATGGATGGCGCCGGCAGCCGAGGTGTGGTTGCCGACCTGCTTCCAGGAGAAAGCCGGATCGGGCTTCCTGACATAGTCGTCCAGTTCCGCCGCCGGGCTCGCACCGGTGGTGCAAGCCGCGAGGAATCCTCCCGCCTGGAAGAGCAAGCAAGTCCAGTTCCGCCTGCGGAGTGTGATCACGGAGATGGCTCCTGATTCGCCAAGGCCCACGGTGTCCAGCTTGGAGTCGACGACGGCGGGGCGTGCCCCGATGTGAGGGACGAGCCCGGGACCGGCGCGGCCGGCCCGCGCGAATCGCCAGGGTAGCATGAGAGCATTGCCTTTCCAAGTGAGCCCGAGCCTCCGTCTCGGGGAATCGCGCAGTGCGTCACCACCAACGCGCTTTACGCCATCGCCCTGGTCCTGCGGGCAAAGATGGGCCCGACCAGCGGCATCGAAAAGTATGCCGGCTACTTCATGCGGAGAGCGCAGGCGGCCGCGGCCCTGTGCATCGCGGAACCCGACATCAACGGCGACGGCCTCGCGGACATCGCCATTCCCCTGGGCATCACCAACACGAGACGAGGTTAGAGAGCGCTTTTCTGACGCGTTGCCGGCAGTTTCTGAGTTTCGGAGAGGGGGGCAGACATTCCTGTCTGCCAGGACAGGCATACTCCGGCAGGCAGGAATGCCTGCCCCCCGGTCTCAGTCTGCGATCCGAGTGAAAACCGCTCTAAATCATGCCAGCCATCAGCAAGCAGCCTGCGGCATCCATCGGCCGGATCACGCTCCCCGACCCGGCCTGCGAGAACATCCCCCCGGCGCCGGCGCCGGCCCCGGACTCCGACCAGTCACACGGCCGGCCCGGCAATTACACCGGCGGCCAGCAGACCGACCAGTCCGCCGGCAAGCCCGCGACCTACACCGACGCGACCAAAGCGCCCTGGCGGTGATCGCCCACTCAGAGCGAACAGCGAACAACCACGGGGAAGGAACCGAACCACAGAGCGAACAGGGAACAATGCGAACAACCACGGGGAAGGAAAACGAACCACAGAGAGCACAGAGAGCACAGAGGGAAGAGGAAAGAAAGATCTGGAACGGTTTCCTTACTGCCCATTGCCCACTGCCGCCCTGGTGGGCCTCGCCTGCGGCTCGACCCACCCTACAAACTGCCCACTGCCCACTGCCGCCTACAAACTAACCACAGAGCGGGGAAACGAACCACAGAGATCACAGAGAGCACAGAGGGAAGAGGAAAGAAAGATCTGGAACGGTTTCCTTACTGCCCATTGCCCACTGCCGCCCTGGTGGGCCTCGCCTGCGGCTCGACCCACCCTACAAACTGCCCACTGCCCACTGCCGCCTACAAACTAACCACGGGGAAGGAAAACGAACCACAGAGAGCACAGAGAGCACAGAGGGAAGAGGAAAGAAAGATCTGGAACGGTTTCCTTACTGCCCATTGCCCACTGCCGCCCTGGTGGGCCTCGCCTGCGGCTCGACCCACCCTACAAACTGCCCACTGCCCACTGCCGCCTACAAACTAACCACAGAGCGGGGAAACGAACCACAGAGATCACAGAGAGCACAGAGGGAAGAGGAAAGAAAGATCTGGAACGGTTTCCTTACTGCCCATTGCCTACTGCCGCCCTGGTGGGCCTCGCCTGCGGCTCGACCCACCCTACAAACTGCCCACTGCCCACTGCCGCCTACAAACTAACCACAGAGCGGGGAAACGAACCACAGAGATCACAGAGAGCACAGAGGGAAGAGGAAAGAAAGATCTGGAACGGTTTCCTTACTGCCCATTGCCTACTGCCGCCCTGGTGGGCCTCGCCTGCGGCTCGACCCACCCTACAAACTGCCCACTGCCCACTGCCGCCTACAAACTAACCACAGAGCGGGGAAACGAACCACAGAGATCACAGAGAGCACAGAGGGAAGAGGAAAGAAAGATCTGGAACGGTTTCCTTACTGCCCATTGCCCACTGCCGCCCTGGTGGGCCTCGCCTGCGGCTCGACCCACCCTACAAACTGCCCACTGCCCACTGCCGCCTACAAACTAACCACAGAGCGGGGAAACGAACCACAGAGAGCACAGAGAACACACAGGAAGAGAATCGCGGAAGGAAAAAAACAATTCAACCATTCCTGATTTGTCTTTCCTCTTCCCTCTGTGGTCTCTGTGATCTCTGTGGTTGATCGCATTGTTTTCTGTGGTTCGTTTCCCTTTTCCGTGGTTCGTTTCCCTTTTTTTCGTGGTTGAAAGCATTCCATGGCACTCGCATCACCCAAGCTCCGGCTGTCGAAAGACCAGGAGCAGCAGGCCTTCCGGGCCATTGTCCAGATTCTCAGGTCGGACCCGAGGCCTGTGCCGCGGCGATCAATCCTCGTCTTGCGGCACGTTCGCCGAGGACTCCAGGCCGTTCGCCTTCAGGTAGTCCTGGAGGAGTTCCCTGACCTCGTTCTGAGCCCGGATCGTCGCGCGGGCGCTGGCGAGTATGCCTGAAGGCCCGTTCAGGACGTCGGAATTGCCCGTCTCCAGATACGCTCGCGTTCCGGCGATGAGGGCGACCTGGGCGGCCTGGCTGTCGATGAGGGCCTGGCGGAGCTGCTGTAGGCCGGGATCCGGGGTGGTGATGCGCCGCAGCCGATCGAGATTCGAGCTCGCCCGCGGCTCGATTTCGCGCAGTGCCGCGCCCAGCTTTTGCCGCGTCGAGTCGTCCCCAGCGCCTTCCAGCAGCCTGTGGACCTCGGGCAGGGAACGCGAGATCGCGTCGAACTCGGAGATCGCCGTGGCCGCCTGGTCCTTGAAGTCCGCCAGCCGGACCCGGGGAGGTAAGGTCCGCTCGCGCCATCGGATGACGCCCACGCCCGCGGCGATGACGCATGCCGCCAGCAGCGACCCCAGCAGCACGCGCCGCAGCCGCATGCCGGCCGAGTGCACCACGGGCCATGGCCGCACCAGCGCCAGGCCGCCCAGGAATCCGGTGGCCAGGCCGCCCAGGTGAGCCGATTGATCGATGTTCGGCACCATCGCGGCGAAGAGCGTGTTGAAGGCCACGAAGCCCAGGGCGCTCGATCGCAAGGGGCGGAACACGGTGGCGGGCACCGAGCGGCGATTGATCAGCAGGAAGGCCAGGAGCGCTCCCAGCAGTCCGAAGATCGCCCCCGAGGCACCCACGCTGACGCGGGGAGGCAGCGTCGCCATGCTGGCGATCGCCCCGCCGGCGCCCGCGGCCAGATAGATCAGGGCCGTGGCGGCGTTGCCGAAGAGCCGTTCGATGAGCGGGCCGATGTTGAGCAGGCACCACATGTTCACGGCCAGATGGATCAGGCCGCCGTGGATGAACACGCTGGCGGGCAGCCGCCACACCTCGTGCCGGAGCACCACGCGCGACCCGTCGTTGGCGCCCCAGGCGAGGAGCTGCCCGGCCGAGGGGAGCAGCGGGTCGACCCCACGCAGCAGCATCAGCAGGTAAACGGCGACGCAGGACGCCACCAGCACCGGAGTGACCACCACATGCGCCGTCGCCGCCAGCAGGTCCCTGCGAAATGTCAGCAGATCGTTGCACAGGGTGCGCGTTCGCTGCGTCACCTCGACGATCCGGGGAAACGCCCGCTCGATCCGTTGCAGCAGCGCGGGATCAAACCCGTTGAGCCGGGGCGGTTCTCTTCGGACGGCGGCGTCGCGCACCCGCCTGAGGTAGGCGGCCAGCGCTTCGGGCAGGTCGCGCCCGGCGCCGTGCATCGCGAGTGATCGGCCGGCCGCCAGCTCGATCCGCGTCCCTTCGGCGGTGGTGGAGACGGTGCAGGCATCCGGCGCGATCAGCGCGTAATCCATGCCGTAGGTGCGGATGGACACGGCGGCTCTTCTGCCGCGTCCGCCTTGCGGGGCCGGCTCGGGCTCCGACCAGTAGAGCCGCGCTGTGGTGAGGACGATCTCGGTGCGCGCACCGGCCGACTCGTCCTCGATCAGTGCCACCAGGAGCTCGTCGTCCGCGAGCGGCAAGGGAACCTTCAGCGCCAGGTTGGAACGCCCCGGAGGGAACCTGGGCGCCAGGTGAACCTGGGGGAAGCGTGCCAGATCCGCGCACGAGGCCAGCACGAAAGTCTCCCAGGGAGGTGCCGCCGGCTCGTTCTCCGCGCTCACGTCCATCACAAGAAGGTCCTGCGTCGAGGATCGGTTCAGGGAGGACCCTGGCAGGTTCCCCTCGCCGAGACATCACCCGAGCGATCAAGATTAACGCAATGATGGCCAAAGGGCACGGCAAGAGCCGGCCCGATCCGGCCGCGAGCGCGAGAATCCGTCGAATCGCCGCTCGCGACGACCGAAGATCTTTGAGGCAAATTCCTGGAGCCGGTGCCGCGAGACCTGATCGCCGTCGCCTCGCGTCAGGGTGGAACACGCTCTCATCCAGGTGGAAGAGGAAGGCCCATGATCGCGCTGGGGGTCGGGCAGCTCGAGCGGTTCGGGCGGTTTGTCGAGTTTGCGGCCCGCACCCTGGCGGCGCTGCCCGCCGCTCTCATGACCCGGTCGGGCGAGGTGGTCTGGCAGTTCGAGCAGGTGGCCGTGAAGAGCTTGCCGATCTTGGTTGGAGCCGGCGCGAGCGTGGGACTGGTGACCTGGTTCCAGACGCACCGGCTGCTGGTAGCCCAGGGCGCCGAGGCGGCCCTGCCCAGCTTCCTGGCCGTCGCGGTGGTTGTGGAGCTCGGCCCGCTGCTGGCCGGAGTCCTGGTCGCCAGCCGGATGGGCGCCGGCCTGGCCGCTGAGCTCGGGTCGATGTGCCTGAACGAGGAAATTGACGCCCGGATCGTGCTTGGCGCGGACCCGATACCCGGCCTGGTGGCACCCCGAGCGATCGCCTGCGCGCTGGCCGTCCCATTACTGACGGTGCTCATCAACGCGTCGGCCCTGGGCGGGGCCCTGGCGGCCGAGACCGCCGCGGGCAAGCTTTCGCCCTGGCTCTTCTGGCGGGAATCGCTGGTCTTTCTGCGGATCTCGGACGTGGTTCCGGCCACACTCAAAACCACGGTCTTCGGCCTGCTTGTGGGTCTGCTTGGCTGCTGGACCGGCCTGAACGCTGACCGCTCCACCGAGGCCGTGGGCCGCGCCGCGACGCGCGGCGTGGTGCTGGCCACGCTCGCCGTTTTTGCCGCCAATGCCGTGATGGTCCCGTGCATCCAACTGGCCACGGAGGCCCTCGGCTGGAGTTCGCTCTGAGCAGAGACCGGCGCGTGCTGGAACTGGGTTTGCGTATCGAGTTCCAGGAATGAGAGCTGTGTCCGGTGCGCGGTCTCTTGCCCAGGTGCGGGTAGGGAACGCATGATTGACGAAGCCCGCGTGTCTTCCATGGATTCGATCTCCGTACCGGCCCGTGTTCGTTTCCAGGGGGTGGCGTCTCATGAGGCGTGACATGGCTCGGTGGCGGATACTGGCCAATGCAAGCTTCGCCCTGGCCGTCCTGGCGCTCGGTGGCTTCGGCCTGTACCAGGTGGCACTGAAGCGCTGGCACGTTCAGCCGACGTTCCAGGTCCGGGCGAGCTTCTCGTCGATCAGCGGCCTGGAGGCTGGGCATCGGGTGCGGTTGCAGGGTATTGATGCCGGGGTGGTCGAGCAGGTGGTCCCCCCGCGTGAGCCCGGACAGCCGGTGGAGCTGGTCCTGCGGCTGGACCAGCGGTTGTATCCACTTGTCCGCACGGACGCGGTGGCGCGCATCCTGGCGGAGGGGATGGTGGGCGCCCGGGTCGTGGAGATCACCCCTGGCCGGCCCGATGCGCCCCAGGTTGCCGAAGGAGGGGCCATCACGTCCGAGCCGCCGGTGGAGCTGAGCGACCTCATGAAGCGCACCAGCGCCTCGCTCCAGAAGCTCGACGAGCTGGCTGGCACCGCCCGCACCGGCCTTGAGGAGATGACCGCCATAGCGGCCTCGGTCCGCGAGGGGAAGGGATCGCTGGGCAAGCTTGTCCGTGACGAGGCCGCGTACGACAACCTGGTTTCACTCACCCACAGGGGCGAACGGACAGTCTCGGCAATGGAGGACAACCTGGCCGCCCTGAAGCGCACCTGGCCGCTTTCGCGCTATTTCGATTCTCGCTCCTACTTCGAGCGTGAGAAGGTGCTCTACCAGCCCGGGGCCCGCAAGGACAGCCGGCTGTTGCGGGCCGAGGACCTGTTCGAGCCGGGCCGGGCGATCCTCACCCCCACGGGCCGCGCCCATCTGGACGAGGTCGGCCGGTGGTGCAAGCGGGCCAGCCAGCCGCGGTCCGAGGTGGTCATCGCCGCATTCACCAGCGGCGGCAGCGATGCCGACCTGGCCGAGGTCCTGACCCAGGAGCAGGCGGACTGCGTGCGCAAGTACCTGGTGGAAAAGCACGGCATCGACTCGGCAGGCTGGTTCCACTCGCGCAAGGTGGCCGCGGTCGGCTTCGGCAACCAGGTCCCCAGGCTGCAAGAGCCGGCCACCGCTCAGCTTCCTGCGCAGCGAGTGGAGGTCATCCTGTTCACGCCGCAGACCTGAAGCACTGATTTTCCGGATCGTCGCATAGCACCCACACCTGGAGGTTCCGCACCATGGCCATGCAGCCGACGGCCGTTCGAGTGGGGGTGCTGGGCGCCGGGCAGATGGGCGCGGGGATCGCGGCCGCGTTGCTCCGGTCGGGCATGGCCACCACCCTGGTGGACGTGAATGCGCAGGTCCTCGAATCCGGCCTGGCGCGTGCCCTTCAGCTAGCGCCCGGCCGCGGCAAGCCGCGCGGCACGCGCCCTCAGGACCCGGCGGGTGACGCGGAAAACCTGCGGATCGGCGCGCTTCTCTCTTCCTCCTCCAGCCCCGCGGCACTCGCCGGCTGCCAGGTGGTGATCGAGGCGGTGACCGAGAACGAGGCCATCAAGACGAGCCTGTTCCGGCAGCTCGCGGGGATTCTCCACGACGAGGCGGTCCTGGCCAGCAATACCTCGACGATACCGATCTCGCGGATGGCCCGGGCGTACGTTCACCCGGACCGGTTTGCCGGCATGCATTTCTTTCACCCGGCGCAGCGGATGGAGCTGGTCGAGGTGATCCGCGGCGACCAGACGACCGACGCCACGGTCCACCGGCTGGTGGAGCTTGCCCGCGCCCTGGGCAAGAGGCCCATTGTGGTGCGCGACTGTCCCGGCTTCCTGGTCACCCGTGTGCTTTACCCGTACCTGAACCAGGCGCTCGGGCTGCTGCGGGAAGGGACGGAGATGGACGCCATCGATGCCGCGGCCGTGGCGTTCGGCATGCCGACCGGCCCGATCGCGCTGCTGGACTTCATTGGCCTGGACACGGTCCAGGCCATCTTCCGGATCATGGCCGAGGGCTACCCGGACCGGGCCTCGACCTGCCCGCTGCTGGACGAGCTGGTGCGCCTGGGCCGTCTTGGCCAGAAGTCCGGGGCCGGCTTGCGCAGGTATGACGGCATCGGGGCCCGTCCAGTCCCCGGTCCCGACCCGGAATTCGCGGCCATCCTGGCGCGGCATCGGCGGCCGCATCCGGGCCACGAAGCGTCACCGGACGCCCCGACGATCACCGATCGGCTGTTCCTGCCCATGCTCCTGGAGGCCGTGCGGGCGGTGGACGAGGGTATCGCCCGGAGCCCGGCCGATGTCGATACCGGGGTCGTCCTGGGCCTTGGGTTTCCGGCCGGCCGCGGCGGTCTCTTCGGCTGGTGCAGGAGCCAGGGCGAGCCCACGATCGTGCAAAAGATGACGAGGTATGCAGCGCTCGGATCGGCATTCCATGGGCCGGCGTCATGGACCCGCCTGGCCGGAATCGGCAACGGAGGCTCCGCGCCAGAGGATTGAGGCGTCACGCACCGAAGACGAGGGTGAAATTCGGGCGAGACCTTGGTACATTCCCTTTTTCGACAGCGGCTTCGCGTCTTTCAACCTGGGTGAACCGCAGAAATGCCCGAGAACCGTGGGTCTCCGCGTGGAATTGAGGTGGCATCCGCAGCGAATCCGGCAGTTGCCGAGTTCGAGAAGCTGGTTTCGAAGCAGCGGTTCAAGGAAGCCGTCAAGCAGGCGAAGCTGATCCACAAGGCCGAGCCCACGGCCGCCAATCACCAGCGGCTGGAGCAGGCCTATTTTCAGAGGGCACGGCAACTGCTGGCCGCGGAGATGCCCGAGTCGGCAGTGGAGGTGGCGCGGCACCTTCTCGGTTTTGGCGTGACCGATGCCCGGCTGGTGGAGCAGCTGCCGGCATTTCTCGTCGCGATCGGGCTGACTCAGGACGCACACCGCATCGCGGACGGCGCGGATTCGTCCCCGGCGAAGCGCGAACGGCTGATGCTGCTGGCCGCCGATCAGGCGGTCCTGCATCCCGAGCGGACGAAACGAGCCACGGCCGAGGTTCCCGAGGCCGCGCTGGTGCGGCAGGCGATCGACGCCCTGTATGCCGGGGACGACGACAAGGCGCTGGGGCTGGTACGCGACATCCCGCGCAGCTCCCCGGTGAGCGAGTGGAAGCTCTTCGTGCGGGGCCTGTCGGCGTTTTACAAGAACAATCTCGAGGAGGCGGAGGCGAACTGGAGCCGCCTGGACCCGGAGCGTGCCGCGCTGCGCATTGTCAGACGGCTGCGCACGCTGCACGCCAGCGAGCCGGGTCAGGCTGCCGACGCCGCCGCTTTCGAGAAGCTGGAGCGCGTGGTTCACGGCGAGACCATCCTGCCGCGGCTGTCCGAGCTGGCCGGACTGGTGGGCAAGAACAACTGGGTCGAGGTGCTGAAGCGGATCACCGGGCTGCGGCTGAGCCTCCGGTCGGTGGCCCCCGGGCTCGAGGAGAAGCTCACGGCGGGCCTGCTGGTGGGTCTCATGGAATATGCCTCGTCGCTCGACTACGACTCCGGAACCAGCCTGATCCGCCGGTTCATGGAAGTGGCCGCGCCGCTGGGGATCGACCCCCGCTGGAACCGGTTCTGGGCCGTGGTCTGGGAACAACATGGCGCGGCCGGAGCCATCAGCTACTGGACCAGGTACGTCGCCGACCTGGGGCAATGCGAGGCACTCAAGGCCGAGGAACGGCCGCTGGCGCAGGCGATCGTCCTGAACCGCATCGCGGAGATCCATCTCGAGGAACTCGTCGCCGGTTCCGGGGAGGATCACGAGTTCCCCGACTTCGATTTCGATGACGATGACACGGAGACCGGCCCCGATGACGACATGGTCTCGACCAAGGAAGACGTGATCGAGAGCATCGAGCGCAGTCTCCAGCTTGCGCCGAGGTACCGTCCCACCTACGACATGCTGCTCGAGCTGGGTGAACGGACCGGCGATCAGGAGGTGATCCACCGGGCCAGAAAGCGAATCCTCGAGGTTTTCCCCGATGATACGCAGACACTTGTCGCGTTCGCGAAGGATCTGTACGAGCGTGATGATGTAGCCGGGGCGTTCGACTCCATCACGAGGGCGCGCAAGCTGAAGCCGCTGGACGAGGATCTCATCGAGATCGAGGTCCGCATCCGCACGTCACTGGCACGGCGTCTGGCGCTGGAGCGGCGCTGGGACGAAGGGCGTGCCCAGTTCGCGGCCATCGAGCAGCTCCGGCCTGGAGCCCTTCGATCGTATGCCCACCTGGCCTGGAAAGCCATTTTCGAGATCAAGGCCAGCCAGCGCGACGCGGCGGATCGCTACGAGCAAGCAGCGGCCACACTGGTTCCCGAGCCAGCACCGCTCTGGCTGGTCTTCCGCGTGGGGTCGGTCCTGTACAAGCTGACGAGGGCCACACAGAAGCATTACCTGGACCTGTGGAAGATGGAGCTGAAGCGGAAATGCCGCAGCGAGACGGCCGGAGCCATGGCTTCGTTCTGGATGTCGATGGCACCGTATCACGGTCGCGAGAGCGACACTGCCGAGCTGCTCAAGTATCTGCGCCGCAGTACCCGGTTGAATTACCGGCTCGCGGACCTGGAGCAGGTTTGCGCCCTGCTCTTGGACACGAAGACGGCGCACAAGCTGGTTTGCCAGCTCGCGGAACGCGGCCTGAAGACCTATCCGAATGCCGTCAAGCTGCATCTGGCCGTCGCCACAGGCTGGGGGCAGGACTCCCAGGGCTGGCGCAATGCGCATAAGGTGCGCGCGCATCTCGAGAATGCACTGGAACTCGCGGAATCCTCGTCGCAACGCGAAGACCGGGAATTGCTTCCCGTCATCCGGCGTATGCTCACGGTCCACACGGAGCTCATGTCGCAGCAGCCGATTCTAGATTTTCCGTTCCCATTGCCGGGCACGAAATCGTCGGGCCGAACCAATTCCCGGCAAATACTGGATGCCTTCCGGGTGATCCAGGAACTCATTGAGCAGCAGGAAGCCGCGGCCGCGTCCGGTCCGCAGGAGCGCGAGTGACGCCCTGTTTTCATGAACTCAAGGCGTGGATCCTGCTCCCGCCCGCGCACCCGAAGTTGTGAGATTCTCATGAGCGATCCCCACGAGGTGTTTGGCCTGTCACCCTCGGCCGACGAGGCCGAGATCCGCGGGCGGTATCTCGAGCTGGTCCGGCAGTTTCCGCCGGACCAGGCTCCGGAACGGTTTGCGGAGATCCGCGCCGCGTACGACGCGCTGCGCGATCCGATGTCCCGGCTGCACACCCGGCTCCTGCACCCGCGCGCCCAGCGTGACAGTCTCTACACCCTCGCCGAAGAGTTGCGCGGCCGGCTCAAGACGGCCCGCTTCCCCCTCTCTGTTCTGGCCTCGTGGGCGGATCCCTCATGAATGGTCCCGGCGCGATTGATTCGGCCCTGGAGCGCTTCCACCGCTGGCTGGAGGCGACCCGCGCGGATGCCGAGACCCCGGCAGACGCACCATCCGGGCCAGCACCCGGCGACACGCCGCGCCGGGCCTTCGGTCTCATTGACCTGGTCGAGGAATTCACGGCCCTGCGCCAGGAGCTCAAGCTCCAGACCCGCAGCACCCGCGGCCTGCAAGAGCAGAGCGAGGCGCTCCTGCCCGCGCTGCGGCAGGCGATCGAGCATTTCCGCTCGGTGAGCCCCCGTGAGGAACAGGCCGCGTGGTCCGCCGGCAAGCCGATCGCGCTGGCGCTGGCGACCCTTGACGAGGCGCTGGACAGGTGCCGTGGCGAGATCGACAAGGCGCAGGTCGCCGCGCTGGAAGAAGCGCCGCGCAACCTTGCCGCAGCGGTCGACCGGCTACATGCGGGCCTGCCCTGGCTGCGCCGCTTGATCGTGCGGTCGTACCACCGCAGGGTCAAGGAACTCCTCGAGCATGAGGTCCGGGCCCAGAACCGCGCGTGGACCGAATCGCTGCTTGAAGGGTTCGAACTGATCCAGAACCGGGTGCGCCGGGTGCTCAAGTCCGAGGCGATCGAGCCGGTCGATTGCCTGGGCCGGCCCGTCGATCCGGAGCGCATGATCGTCATCGAAACAAGCGACGCACCCGACCAGCCGCCCGGCACCGTGATCGAGGAGCTGCGGCGGGGATACACCTGGAATGGCCGCATCCTTCGCCTGGCCGAAGTCCGGGCGGTACGCGGCCGGATGCGGAGTGCCGATGAGGAGGATGACGAGGTGCCCGAGACCGCGTGGCCCACTGAGGCCCATGAAGAATCCGCCCCGGACAACGGCTCGGTCGCTGAAGGACTCGAGCAGAACTGGCTGTAGGAGAGCCACTTATGGAGACCATTCTTGGCATCGACCTCGGGACCACGAACAGCGAGGTTGCGATCATTCGCGACGGTCAGCCCGTCGTCCTTGAAGAAGACGGCGATCCGATCCTCCCGTCGGTCGTCGGGCTCGACAGCGAGGGCCGTCTGCTCGTGGGCAAGCCGGCACGCAACCAGTACGCCCTGGCGCCGGAACGGACCATCCGGTCGATCAAGCGCAAGATGGGGGAAGAGACGACCGTCAGCCTCGGTCCGCAGACCTACAGCCCGCAGGAGATCTCGGCGATCATCCTGCGGACGCTCAAGAACCGGGCCGAGAAGGCGCTGGGGTACGCGGTCTCCAAGGCCGTGATCACCGTGCCGGCGTTCTTCAACGACACCCAGCGGCAGGCCACGCGCCAGGCCGGGGAGCTCGCCGGGCTGCAAGTGGTCCGCATCATCAACGAGCCGACCGCGGCCGTGCTGACCTACGACCCTCATCCCAGGGATCGGGAACGGCTGCTGGTTTATGACCTGGGCGGCGGGACGTTCGACGTTTCCGTGGCGGAGGTCGAGAACGGCGTGGTGGAGATCCTCTCCAGCCACGGCGATACGCAGCTTGGCGGCGACGACTTCGACCAGCTCTTGCTCAACCACGTCTGCACCACGTTCCAGCAGCAGCACGCGATCGACCTCCGCGAGTCGCCGTCCGCCCGGGCCCGGCTGCTCCACGCCGTCGAGGAAGCCAAGAAGCGGCTCTCGTTCGAGGCCGTGGTGAGCATCGAAGAAGAGTTCATCGCCAGCAAGAACAACATGCCCCTGCACCTGAAGATGGAGATCAGGCGTATTGACTACGAAGAGCTGATCCACCCGCTGCTCGAAAAGACCCTGCACAACCTGGATGAGGCCCTCACCGACGCACGGCTGCAAGCCACCGAGATCAGCAAGGTGGTCCTGGTGGGGGGTGCCACCCGCACGCCCCTGATCCACCGGCTGCTCGAGGATCGGCTCGGCTTGCCGGTGCACTCCGAGATCGAGCCTGACCTGGCAGTGGCCATGGGGGCGGCCGTCCAGGGAGGGTTGATCGCCGGCATCGAGGTTGGCCCGGTGCTGGTCGATATCACTCCGCACACGCTGGGAATCCGGGCGGTCGGCGACCTCCACGGCTTCCGCTCGCACCATCGCTTTTGCCCGATCATCCCCCGCAACACGCCCCTCCCCGCCAGCCGCACCGAAGTTTATTCCACTGTCGTGGACCGCCAGGAGCAGGCCGAGATTTGCATCTTCCAGGGAGAGGACGAGGACAGCCGGTTCAATACCCTGGTGGGCGAGTTCTACATCGAAGGCCTGGCCGCGGTGCCGGCTGGAAACCAGATCCTCGTCCGCTTCGACCTCGACCTGAGCGGCATCCTCAAGGTCACCGCAACCGAGAAGGCCACCGGACTGGCCAAGCGCGTCACCATCGACAGTGCGGCGGAACGCTTCCGATCCCGCCTGCGCAGTGACGCCATCGACCGCTTGCAGGAGACCTTCCAGTCGATCGCCGGCCCGGACGATGCGGAGAGCGGCGACGAACCCGCCATCCTCTCGTTGCCGGGCACCACGGGACAGGGCGCCGGGACGGCCGCGGCGACCACGAAGCTCGACCCGGCGTTGCAGACCGCCCTCACCCTGGCGAATCAGCTCGCCGCCAGGACCGAACGCATCATCCCGACCGCCGGCGAGCAAGACGCGACGGAGCTTCGTGCCCTGCTCGGCAGCCTGCGCTCCGCGATCGACCGCCGCGCGGTCGAGGAGATCAGCAACATCAGCCGCGAGATCGAGGAGATCGTCTTCTACCTCGAGGACCGGTGAACCGGAGAGATTGCCAATGGATGGTGCCGCGGCCACCCGGATGCGATGCCCGACCTGCGGAGCGCCGCAGGAATGGTCGCCGACCTGCCGGCGTTGCCGGTCCGACCTGAGCCTGCTCTGGTCCGCCTTCTCGTGCCTCCACGAGCATCGCCGCCAGTGCATCCGGGCGCTCGAGGCCGGCCAGACCGAACTCGCCCTGGGTCACGCCCTGCGCTGCCAGGAGCTGCTCCCCGATGATGATTCCGCGCGCCTGCTGGCCCTCTGCGCTCTGGCTCGCGACGAATTCCAGTCCGCCCTGGCGCTCGCTCAGCAAGCTGGCTCATGAGATTTTGCCTTGCTCTCCCATGTGCCCTCATCGTGAGCGGATCCCGCGAATTGACAGGGACGTGAATCGATGCAATACTCACACGCCGCTCTTCGTAGATTGTGGATCCTTTGTATCTTGTTGCCATCGGGGTTGATCCCATGTCTGCACGGCGCTTTCTACGGTGGCAAGGCACGCTGCGGCGGGGGCGTGTGATGATGCTCGGTGCGCCGGTGTTTCTGCTGGCGACGCTTCCCGCATTGGCACAGACTCCCAGTGCCAGGCCTCTGCCGCCATCGGATCCGCCCGCGAACCCGCAACCCGCGACGCAAGCGGCGTACACCCTGGGGACCCCTGAGCTGAAGCTCCAGTACCGGCTCCAGCGCGACAAGCAGACCGGGGTGGTCCATCTCGCCAGTGCGGTTCCAGCGCCCAAGACGGTGACGATCAACTGGGAGCCCTCGTTCGGCCCGGTGCCGGAGAACCCGATCCTGCTCCAGACCAGCCTGAACCTGAACATTCGCGGCAACAAGGTGCCGTGCACGTTCACCACGGCCACGCCGGTGGTGCCTCAGAACGGGCAATGGTCGATCGACGTGAGCGACCTGGCCAGCAAGCTGATCGGCGAGATCAACAACACGCTCTCACCGAACTATGATCCTGGTTCGGCCGACTTGCCGCTCGACGCACAGGCGACCGTGAAGGTGATTCCCATCCTGAAAGCCCCCGCTCAGTACGTCCCCGGGCTTGTGAAGGGACCGGCCTCCGCTGTGAACAAGGGCCAGCTCAAGCTCACACCGGTCCTGACGCTGGGAGAAGCGGACGGATCGTGAGCAGAACGTTGCGGTGAGGGTCTCAGGGCGCCCGGCGGCCCTGCCGGTGCGCTCACGAGCCCCCCTGGGGCATCATCTGGCCCAGGCGATTGCCAAGACTCTTGAGAAGGCCCGGACGCCTTCGGCTGTGGCCGTGCTTCTTGTCCTCTGGCGGCTTGGGCGGCAGGACGACCACGGGCGCGGGCATCACCACGATGGGGTGCGTCGCCGTCGGTGCACCCGACGTGGTCACGGCGGTCAGGACGGGCGCGGCGGCGCCAGTAGCGGAGGCTGCCGCCGGAACGGTCGGGACCGAGAGCCGGGGGAGCGCTGCGGCGAGGTCGAGGGGCTGTCCGGTCAGAAGCTTGCCCACCTGCTCGGCCTCCTTGCTGGCACCAGGCGCCAGAAACTCCGGCACGGCCAGTGGTGCCGGGGACTGCGGCAGGCTCAGGCCCTGGGGCAGCGAGATGGACTGCGACGCGCGGATGACGTCCTGATCGCTCGCCGGACGTGTCCGGCTGGTGCGCAGACCGGGCTCGCCGCGCTCCGGCCGGTCGAGCGATGCCCCCGTATTCAGGTCGGGAGGATTCACGCCCTGGAGGGTGTTCACGCCCGTCACGACCGGCAGCATGTTCAGCTTCAGTTTCGACTTGAGCGTCTTGGGCTCGATCCGGACGCGGACGTTCTCGGCCTCCTGGGGAACGTACGGCTGAACGGTCACCGTGAACTCCAGCGGCGAGGGAATGGCGGTGGGTGCGGCGAGGATGTCCTGCAAACGCCGGAACAGGGCCAGCGTGAACTTTTGCAGGTCCACGTTGTAATCGCCCTTGCTGTCGCCGTCGGCCGAGACGTAGAAGACCAGGAACTGGCCGCCGACCCTTGAGGTGAACTGCACGCGCAGCCGCCGGGGCGCCAGGCCGATGCGGTCATCCCAGGTGACAGCCAGCTTCTGGTCCCTGGCCGGGTCGAATGTCGCCACCAGGTTGCCACCCAGCCACTGGTAAAAGATGTCAAGGGACTGGCTCTTCCTGGCGAGGTCATAGGCGCTCGCCGACTCTTGCGTCCTGGTCTCTTCTGTCCTGTAGGGGATGAGCACGCTGTTGCTGATGCCGTTGGGCGTGGACAGGAAGATCTCGACGTAGGTTTTACCGTCCTCCGTGGTGGTCGGAATGACGTTGGCCGGGATCTGCACGTGGATCACCTCGCGGCTGAGGATCTCGAAGGCCGCCGAGCGCCCGCCGGCGATCACCCGCGTGTCCAGCAGGCTGATGAACTTGCCGAAGACAAACACGTCGCCCAGGCTTCCCACTCCGGCCGTCACCGCAAGCGTGTTGGTCGCCGTTGGCCCCGCAAGCTGGCTCGTGATCGTCACGCTACCGGAGCGGTCCTTCGATGTGCCATCCGTACGGGCATCGCCCGCCGCGGGTCTGTCCACGTCAGGGCCCTTGATCACGTCCACGCCCGAATACCCGGTGAGCTCGGGCACAAGCGCCGTGGAACCCTCCGAGAACAGGTCGAAGCCGCTGGCACTGTTCTCGAAAGGCAACTGCACGGCCTTCGACTGCATGGGCAGCATTTCCTCGAGCTGGGACAGCTTTGATTGCAAGACCCGCAGGTCGGCCCCCCGGTACTGCTGGGCGCTGCACATCTCGATCACGGCCTGCCGCAGCCCCTGCACCTTGCGTCCCTCTTCCATCAGCCGGGCCGTGTGATAGACCAGGTGTTCCGGATCGGTGAGCTTGAACCAGTTGCCGGCGACATTCATGCGCATGACGGGCAAGAACGTGGGAATCAGCAGCACGGCGGTCAGCTCGCGGATGCCCGACTCCAGCTTTGACTTCTTGACCTGGTAGTCCGGGCCAGGTCCGCCGCTGATGAGCTGGGTGGCGATCACGCCGATGTTCGAACGCTGGTTGGGCGGGTTCTGGAACCGGGGCGTGAACCGGAAGCCGAAGTTGTCGTTGCCGTGCGCGAAGGCCGTGACCGTGCGGTTCAGCGCGATCGTGTCCGACGATTGCTCGATTTGCCGGCGGAACGTGTTCAACTGGTTGAAGCCGATCTGGCCGGTGGCGAACGCGAACGACAGCGCCAGTTGCAGGTCGCGCTTCAGATTGAACGAGTCGGCGATGTTCTGCTGGTCGGTGACGGGGTCGAGCGAGAACGTGATGATCGGCCAGCGCAGGCGGACGTAATCCACGAACACCTTCTTCGCCTGCTCGTTGGGAACATCCCTCGGGAAGTAAAAGCGAATTCCCTCGAGGCCTTCGCAGGGGACGCCCTTGTCGGAGAACACCCTGCGGGCGTCCTTCCGCAGGGCCTCGTCGAGCAGCACCGCGTCGACCGCGATGGTCCAGCAGAGCGCACCGATGGCCCTGCCCTGGATGTTGTCGCGGCTGATCCCGAGCTGGGCCATGAGTGCCTGATCGAGCTGCTCCAGCGGCGAGGGCTCCTCGCCGATGGGGAGGGCGAAGAGCCGCTCGCTGATGGCCTGGCCGAGCTCGCGCAGGAACTCGGGATCGGCCAGCGGGGGAACCTGGTCCGGTGCGCGCGGCGTCGACTGGCTCATCGCGGTGTACGCGGGCTCGAGCGTGTGCCGCAGGTAGTTGCGGACGTCGGTGGCCCGGATCTCCTGCACGCGCGATGACTCCTTCGCCTCCCTGGCCAGCAGATAAAGGTTCTCGGGCTGGAAGAAGTCCAGGAAGTCGCGCGGCGAGATCGGGTAGAGCTGCTTGGCCGTCCGCACCGAGGGGAGGTTCAGGTTGTTCAGCCTGCTGAGCCGGTCGGCCTTCAGCTTGTCCAGTTCGGCGTTGTTATCGGCCAGCACGCTGGTGACCGCCGTCCGCTCGGCCTGAGGAACGTTCAGAAGATCGTCAAGCGTCTTGATGTCCTCCGGCAGCGCGGTCCTGTAGAGCGCTTCCATGAACGGCCGGAAGAGCGCCATGTCCAGGCTGGCAATGGTCTTCAGCGAGGCGAGCGGCTTGCTGTAAATATCCTCGCCGGGCTGCAACTTGCCGGCGAGAAAACCCCGGACGACCAGCCGGACGTCTTCGCGGACCGTGGGCTGAAGCTGTGCGTCGACGAGCTCGCCGTGGCGGATGGCCTCGATGCGCTCGCGCAGCTTCGCGAGCGACTGGGCAGCCGCGGTATCGCCCTGCGGATCACCGGTCTTCACCTTGGCCAGCGTGTCAGCCAGCGCCGTCAGGCGCGCCACCATCGTGTCCTGCACCTGCTGGTCGTTGACCGGATCGCCCGTCAGCGGCTTCGACTGGCGGAGGATGAATTCCTCGAGGGGACGGGCGATCTGATCGATGGGGCCGTTCAGCGAGTCCTTGGCGGACGGATCAATGGACGAATGGAACATCGACCGCGCTGGCCTGCGCAGCGCGGCGTTGACCACCTCCTGCGCCAGCCCGTTGAGTACCCCGTCAATCATCCGCCCGCTCTGGATGGTGATCGCCTTCTGCTTCGCACGTGCGTCGTGCAATGGCTTCAGGTATTGCTCGTAAAACCCCGAGCGGATCGTCTCGTACAGGAACGGACCAAGCTGGTCGACCAGGTCGTTGATCACCAGGTTCTGGAATGTCGTGGGCAGGAAGTCGGGTGTGAACTCGTGCTCGACGGTGACGGAGAGCTCCGCGCCGTGGCCAGTGTAAGTGCACTCGCCCGGGGTGATGGATACCGGCAGCCGGACGAGGTAAAGCCCGTACCCCGACGAGTCATTCTGGTCCGGCCCCAGGCTGATCCGGCGGATCTGGTTCAGGTGTTCGAGGAACCGCTTCTTCTCGTCGAGGTAGACGGTGGGCTCGACTCCCAGGCCCAGCGCCGTTGCGGCGGTCCCCTTGGCCAGCGTGCTGGGCGTTGTGCTGAGCGTGCCGAACGCCGACTTGGAGGGGTCGATCTGGGAACCGAAAAGCGAGGTCCCGCCCTGGAACGGGCTGTTGGCGCCGCTCACCTCGCCGATGAATTTCGTGGGGTCGGTGGTGCTCATGTTCGTGGTGCCAGGCGCCGAGAGCGAGGCGGAAAGCGCCGTGGTCTGCGTGGTCGTGGCCGCGTCCAGGCGATTGATCCGGGCCGCGAGCACGAGCTGGAAGTTGCCCAGGTCGGTGCTCATCTGGTTGTCGAAGTCGTTGCGGAACCGGGTCAGCCGCGCCTGGCTGAATACGTCGGGCTGCTTCGTCACCACCAGGCCGTCGTCGCGCAGTTGCTCGGCCATGCAGTCGAGCCGCTTGCAGAGCTCGCGTACCGAGACCGGCCCGGGCTCGCCCTGGTGAAACGGGTTGAGATTGCCGAAGAGGCTCTCGCCGCCGGTGACCAGCTGCGCCCGGGCCGGTACGTTCAGCGCCGTGCAGATGGCGACGACGGGCATGACGAACCTGAGCTGTCGGAGTACCATTCCCTGGCTCCTCGGCGCTTCCTCGCAGGCGATTCCCCGCGCACGGTGCGGGCCGCCTGGCGCATCACCGCGACTTATCTATCGGACCGCGCAAGGCCGGTAATCACCAAAACCTGGAGAACCGCGACCACCGTGAGCGGGTGGCCGGAATTCCGCGCGGGAAGCTCAAGTTGCCTGGCAATCCTGCCGAAGGGCTGCCTGCGCCGTTCAGGAGCAGGATCCCACAAACCGTCCGTCGGGCTGCCGGGTCACCCGGGAATTGCCGCGTAGTGCCGTGTACACGCTGCCGCTGTCCGGAGTGTAGCCGAGGAAGCGCGCCGCGCCGGCCTGAACCTCCGCGGCCGTCATCGGCGCGGGGCGGCTCGCAGAGGACGGCCAGAACGGTGTCTTCCAGGTCGACCGAGCTGGAGTAGGCGGCGGCGTGCGGGACCATGGTCGAACGGGTGTGCGTGACCGTCAGCTGGTCAATGGTCTGATCATCGGCGCACACCGCGGTTTCGGTGACCGACCGGCTCGCGGCCACCACGTGACCGACCTTCGGAGCCAGGGTCGCGGGCGCTCCAGGGGCGGATGCGGGTGCGGGCGCGGCGGGTGCGGGGGGAACCGGCAGCAATTTCATCACGCTGGCCACCTCGGCCAGGCTGATCCACTTCCGCATCACCAGCACGCGCATCTGGACCGGACTGAGGTTCTGCCCGGCGTGTTCCGTCACCACCTCGATGACGGTTTTCTTGAGATTGAAGCTAACCTTGGCCTTCCGCTTCGCCTGCGGTCTTGCCGCCTGGCCGGCCGCCGGCGGCTTCGGTGCCTGCGAGCCCGATTTTTTCGCGGCCGCGGGCTGCGACGCGGGACGGGCTTTCGAGTCTTTCCGCGCCGCTCTGGCCGGTGTGGTCCGCTGCGTGCTCTTCTTGGCCTGCGACCTGCCCTTCGATTCCTTTCGCGCCGGCTTCTTGGCCATGGGAGGGGCACCCTTTCTGAAGCAACAGTCTACTTCCAGCGTCATGGGGACTTGCGCCGGCAATCGTGCTCGGCCCCATGATGAGAACCCAAACCCGCCGCGCTTTCAAGGAAGCACGAGCGAGCCGCGAGAGGAAGCATCCGGCGCGCCTGGAAAAACGCGAAACAACGCTCCTCCGATCAAAACGTGTGATAGAATTCCCCGGCTTGCAGGAGGCTGGAACTTCGCCGGGGCACACCGGCGCTCGCGGGTCGGGCCGGAGGCCGCTCGTACTGCCTTTCCCATCGCACGGGATCACACGGAGGCGATCCGGCCATGAAACGGAATCACCAGTTCTCCCCGTCCGCGTTCGACCACCTCGAAGCCCGCGTGGTCATGAGCCATTACCGCGGCTATTCGGTCGTCGTCAGCGGGCTGCACCCGAACCAGAACGTGCTGAACAGGCACCAGATGAACGTGGTCGCCGAGGTGAACCAGGCGTTCACCTCGTTCCAGAATGATTACGACCAGGCGCGGGGGACATACTTCGCGTCGATCGCCAACCAGGCCAGCGCCAGCGCGGCCACCACCCAGGCCTTCACGCTCTACACGCAGCAGCGCGTGAGCCTGCTCGCCCAGCAGCTCATCAGCGGCTTCATGCAGTACAAGCCTTCGACCGCCCGGCCCCATGGCGGCAAGCCTTCGCTGGAAGTGCTGATCAACCACCGGATCATCGGCATCAATGGCGGGGCCACGCCCGGCTCGCTGGAAAATGCACTGCTGACCACGCTGCCGCCCGCCGGGACCTCCGCGCCGACAGCCACTCTCTACTCGCTCAGCCAGGACAACGCGATCGCCGCCGCCCAGGTGTCCATCCTCAACGGCGCGGGAATCCTCCGGAATGGGGATTACGGCAATACCACCTCGACCTACCAGACGCAAAACGGCCACTGATCCTTTGCTCGCGGGATGAGACGATGCCCGGGGCAGCTTCGCGCAAGCCGGCCGCAGCGCGCCTCGAAGACGGGCGCTCATCATCGCGGCGAGGCTCCGCGCCAGGGGAGTGATCCGCGCCATGGACTTCTTGCCGCGACTCTCGAATCGAATGGGCAGGGGCCGACGCTCTCGCGGGAGCCGGTTCCGGCCCCAGACCTGCGCGATCGTCGAACGGCTGGAAAGGAGGACGCTCCTGACCCTCCAGGCGCAGCCGATCACGACGGTCGTGGGACAGAACTTCAGCGGCACCGTCGCCACCTTCGCGGCCGGCGACGTGGACGGAAGCGGTCCGGCAGACTACCAGGCCACCATCAACTGGCAGGGAGCGCTCAGCTTCAGCACGGCCGGTGCGATCGTCTCCAACGGCCCAGGTACTTATCTGATCGAGAGCTCGAACGTCTTTCCGAACGTGGGAAAGTACGCATTCAGCGTCATACTCACCGGCCTCAATAACACGTCGGCGACGAGCTCAGCAACAGCCACGGTCGCCGATGCACCACTCAGCACAAGCCCGACGACGATTTACCCCGGACTGCAAAGCCCGTTCTCCGGCGCCGTGGCCTCGTTCACAACGCCCGATCCTTACGCCGTCCCGGGAGACTACAAGGCGACCATCAACTGGGGCGACGGCAGCCCGGGCTCGACGACGACGGGAACCGTCGCCTCCGCGGGTCAAGGGTCATTCAATGTTGTCGGCCAGTACACCTACAACACCGTCGGCTCCTATCCAGTCAATGTGACCATCTCCTCCCCGGGCGGCAGCGTCAACGTCGTGAACTCGACGGCGACCGTCGTCACCCAGCCCGTGAGCCTTCTCCCCGCGAACGTGACCGGCGCTCAGGGCCAGGCGCTCAGCAACGTCACCGTCGCAAGCTTCCTCGACCCGTACACGTCCGACACCGCGTCGGATTTTCAGGCGTCGATCCACTGGGGCGACGGCAACCTTTCGTTCGGTACGATCACCGGCGGGAACGGCGCCTTCACCATCCAGGGAAGCAACACCTACCTGACGAGTGGAACCTACACCATCACACTCCAGCTCGTGCGGGTTGCGAACGGCCAGGTCGTCAACGGCGCAGGCCAGGCCGTGATCTCTGTCGGCTCAACGGCGCTCGGCTCGCCCACGGGGGTCCTGCTCGCCACACCCGCGGGTGTCGCGATCAACAATGCCGTGGTCGGAACATTCCTCGATTCCGACACGAGCGCTGTCCCGAGTGATTTGACCGCGGTCATACAGTGGGGTGACGGCTCGACATCGAGCGGAACCGTTCAATTGCTCCAGACGAACGCCAGCAACCTCAGGTTCCAGGTCCTCGGCAGCCACCTCTACACGACGCCGGGCACCTACACGCCATCCATTCAGGTCGCGGACCTCAAGGGCGGCTCCACGACCATCAGCAGCACGGCCGACGTGCTCAACTCCGCGAGCAACTTCAACTTCTCAGGCGGCCTGGCGCCCATTCCCGGCAACGGTCCATACGCCAGTCAGGGCGACACGAACACGAACCGCCCGACCTTCAGCGGCACGGCGCCGGCTTTTGCCACGGTTGAGCTCTTCGGCAGGCTGGCCGGGTACGACGCGAACAACGCGCTGGGCACGGCAATCGCCTCGGGATCCGGGCAATGGTCGCTTGCGGTGGGACCGCTGAGCGACGGCATGTACAGCGTCACCGCGGTCGTCACGCCGCCCAGCGGCTATCCGAGTGCCGCGCAGGTGCTCGGGCCGACGGGGAATTACGTGATCGACACGGTCGCGCCGCAGGTTGTCGGCGCCGTCTTCGGCGGACGCCATCAGGTGACCATCCTGTTCCGTGACGGCCTCAGCGGGATGAACCAGTCGAGCCTGGCCCAGGCCGGCAATTATTATCTGTCCGGACCGGGGCTGGGGACGATCCATCCCACGACGGTCACCGTGCTGCCTGCCGCCGTGCCCAACGGCGTGCAGCAGGTCGTGCTCACGATGCCGGCCAACCGCCGCAGCCGTGGGATGATCCGCGGCGTGGCCGTGAACGGGGCCGGTGCATCCGGCTCATCCGCCGCCGGCATCACCGATAATGCCGGCAACCCCCTGCTCGGGTTCACCGAAGGGCTGCTGAACGTTGGCAAGGCGCGGGGCGCGGCGCAAGCGTTGACGGTCGGGCTAGGTATTCGTTAACCTGAAGCGTCCAAGATCTGCACCTTCGGGGTGAGCGCCGTTGCGCCAAGGAGAGACAGCGTCGTGGCCTCCTTGTTCGTCATTCAAGGGGCCGACCAGGGGAAGCGCTTCGAGTTCAAGTCGGGTCTCGTGCCCCTGGGCCGGGATCACTCGAACGCCATCCGGCTCCACGATACCGAGGTGTCGCGCCGGCATGCCGAGCTGCGGCACGATGCCGACACGTACCGCGTCGTGGACCTCGGCTCGGCCAACGGCACCTTCGTCAACGGACAGCCCACCGACCAGAGCCTGCTGCACTCGGGCGACCGGCTCCAGCTTGGCCAGACGGTCATGCTCTACAGCGAGGGGAGCTCCAGCCCCCGGCGCGACCTGACGGCGCGGGTGGACCTGCTGAGCCGGAGCAATCCCGACGACCGCTCGGCCATCCTCAAAAGTATCCCCACCGGCGAGGGCTCGCGCGCGCTGCGCGAGCCGCAGGCCGCCGCCGGCTGGCTTCGCGAGCGGCTGGCCAGCCTCTCGGTCATGTACCGCACCACCCAGGCCATCAGCCATATCCTCGATATCGACGCGCTGCTGCCTCAGATCCTGGAGCTCGTCTTCGAATCCATCGGCGCCAACCGCGGCGCCATCCTCCTGAAGGACGAGAACGGCGTACTCGTGCCCAAGGCCGTGCGCTGGAGCGAGCCCGTGGAGCCCGACGAGCGCATGACCATCTCGCGGACGATCATCGATTACGTCCTCGAGCAGGGCCAGGGCGTGATCACGACCGACGCGCCGGCCGACAAGCGGTTCAGCCCCGCGCAGTCGATCGTGGACTTCCACATCCGCGAGGCCATCTGCGTGCCCATCCAGGGGCGGCACACCACGCTCGGCGTGCTCTACGCCGACATCCGCTCCGAGGGGGGCCTGGCCGCCATCATGGGCGGCAAGGAAGCGCCCCGCGGCAAGTTCTCGCAGGACCAGCTCATGCTCATGGTCGCCATCGGCCACCAGGCCGGCCTGGCCATCGAAAATACCACGTTCCACAACGCCAAGATCCAGGCCGAGCGGCTGGCCGCCGTGGGGCAGACCATCGCCACGCTCTCACACCACATCAAGAACATTCTCCAGGGCATCCGCGGAGGCAGCTACCTGATCGACCTGGGGCTCAACGAGAAGGATGAGAGCATCGTCCGCCGGGGCTGGACCATCGTCGAGAAGAACCAGGGCAAGATCTACAACATGGTCATGGACATGCTTTCGTTCTCCAAGGACCGCGAGCCCGCGCTCGAGCCATCCGACCTGAACGAGACGATCACCGACGTCATCGAGCTGATGCAGTCGCGGGCCGAAGAGCTGGGCGTGCAGCTTGTGGCCAGCCCGTGCCCCGACATGCCCCGAGTCATGATCGATCCGGAGGGCATCCACCGGGCCGTGCTGAACATCGTCACCAACGCCATCGATGCCTGCGAAGGGGCCCAGGACGCCCAGGTCAGCGTCACCAGCGAGTGGAACGCGGAGACCTCGGTGGCCCGCATCCGCATCCGCGACAACGGGGTCGGCATCGATGAGGCCGAGATCGGTTCGATCTTCCAGATCTTCGCCAGCTCCAAGGGCTCGCGCGGAACCGGCCTGGGGCTCCCCGTCTCGCGCAAGATCATCGCCGAACACGGCGGCACCATCACCGTCAGCTCGCAGCCCGGCCGGGGCTCAACCTTCACCATCGACCTGCCCATGACCCGCAAGGCCGACCAGAAAGAACTGGTCGACGGTCCCACGCTCATGGGCTGAGGCGGTCCGCCGCTTCATGGTCGCCTCGAGCGCGTCCGGCTGAAAATGATTCGCGCGCACAAGCCCTTTCCCGGCAGTCACTTCTGATCTATCTGTCGATTTTTATGCAACTGGCCGGCGACCCGGGAAGATCATTCCTCAGTGAACGCCGAGCGACAAGCGTGACGGGCTCACGCTCCGCCGGGGTCCGTTCTTCAAGGAGAGCACCCGATGAAAGAAAACCAGAAGATCCAGGCCCGGTGGAGGCACGTGCGCGCTGCTTACCGGTCCGACTTGCCGGCATTGACCGTCGAGCGCTCACGCGAGTTCCTCCGCCAGTACCCCGATTGCGGCCCTGCCTGGAAGATCCTGGGCGAGGCGCTCACCGACCTGGCGCGGCACTGCGAGGCCGAGCAAGCGCTCGCGCCGCGCGGTCGCGCTCTGTCCGCCCGACAAGCTCTGGATTCCCCTCTCCGCGATGGGGCATCTGCACCGCGCCCGGGGCGACTACAAGACCGCGGCCGTCTGGTACCGCCGCGCCATCGACAAGATGCCCGACGAGGCGAGCGGCCATATCTACCTGGGCGGGATCCTGGCCAGGTCCGGGCATCTGAAAGAAGCCGAAACCGCGCACCGTGCGGCCATCCGCTGCTCGCAAGGCTGCCGCGACGAGGCATGCCTGAACCTCGGGCTCGTGCTCCGGGCCCAGGGACGATACGACGAGGCCGCGGCGTGCTTCGAGCAAGCCTTGCAGCTTGACCCGAAATACGCTGCGGCCAGGAAGGCGCTGCGGGATGTGCGGAGCACGCTGCGGTTCAAAGCGGGCAAGAACAGTGCAGAGAAGACCGCGCCCGCGGCTGCCGTGACAGAGAACCTGCCGGATGCGATGGCAACTCTTTCGGCCAGCGCGCTGAGCTCGTGAGCCCTTATTGCAGGCCTCCGCCCATCATGGCGCCGCCCATGCCGGTCATGCCGCGCGGGCGGCCCATCATCATCTGGAGGCCCGAGCTCGGTGGGTACCCCAGCTCGGCCAGGGCTTCCTGGAGCTCTTGCCTGACGCCCTCGGGTGTGTTGATCATGACGACACCGTCGCGCACGCAGTAGGCGAGCCCCAGTTGCTGGAGCACGAGCCTGAGTGCGAGCCGGAGCGGAACGTCCTCCAGGTCGATGATCACGGGCGAGGTCATGGTCTTCTCCGCCTCCTGAAGCGCCTCCGGATTCACATAGATTGACAACCGCTTGCCGCTGTTCCCTTTCGCCAGGTCACGGATCCGCTTGAGGACTTCCTCGAGTGGCGTTTCCGTCGGGAAGTGCAGGGTTGCGGGCTGCTCCAGCTTGCCGATGACCTCCTTGCTGCGCGGGTTCTTCTCCTCGTTGGAAAGCAGCGAGGACAGCCGTGCAATGTGCATCCGCGTCACGGACGGGTCATCGGCGTCTTCTCCGCCGTTACCCCCGAACCCGCCTCCAAACCCGCCGCCGCCGATGCCGCCCATCATGGCGTTCGGCTGGCCCTGCTGCTGCGCTGGGTTCGGCCCATCCTGCGCCTGGCTTCTGGGCGTCTCCGGAAGCGGCCGGTTGAGTTTGCGCGGGCCTGGGCGCATTTGCGGCCATCATCCCCGGGCCGTTCGCTCCCGCGTTCGGGACATCCGAACCGCCCATTGCCTTGCCGCCCATCATCCCGCCCATCTGGTTTTGCATCTTGCCGCCCATCATCCCCCGCATCGGACCGGTCATCATATTCCGCATCATTCCGGAGGTTGTGCCGGCGCTCGACGTGCGCACCTCGTCGAGCATCCGCTCGGCTTCCTTCGCGAAGTACCGCCAGCGGTTCACGTCATAGGACGACTGACTTCCGCTTCTGGCGAGGGCTTCGGCTTGCTTGAGCATCTGCTGCATGCGCTGGAGGTGGCCTTCGTAGGCTGCGCCAGGCGGCAGCTCGGCCGGAGTATTGTCGGCGTGCTGGCGTTTTTCGGCCTCCAGCAAGCGGAGCGACCAGGTGTGGTAGGACTCGGGATCGTTCTGCTCGCCGGCGATGGTCAGCCTCTTCAGGTCGCCGAGAATCTGGCGGGCCATTGCGGCTTCCTCCAGAGCCTGACCTGACGCAGCCGGCTCGGCGATTGCTTTTGCAGACTCAGGGCCGGCCGGCGTGCCGCGCGGCTGATCCGCGGCCGGGGTGTTTGCCCGCCGACCGGGTCCTGGGTGGAACTGAAATGCGGCAACGCTGGCCCCGGCGGCCAGAAAGGTACCCGCGGCCAGGACGGGGAGCGCGATCGATTTGATCTGGGAGAGAATCATGGTTTGCAAGACTCCTTCGGTAAGCGAGGCGACGGAGAGTGAGACCGCGGACGAGGCAGCGATCGCGGTGCCTCCGCGAGCGGCGATCGCCTGTGCGGCCCTGAGCGTCACGTGTGCCAGCGATGCCGGCACGGCGGCCCGGAGATCGGCTTCCGCCAGATGAACGGAGAGTGCGGCCGCCGAGACCGCGATACCCCGGCGCACCAGCCGCGACCGCAGCAGGTCGCGCGCCCGTGCCAGACGGCCCTTCACCGTGCCAAGCGGCCAACCCAGACGGGCAGCAGCCTGGTCGTGCGTCAAACCCTCGAAATAGCAGAGCACGATGGGGGTGCGATACTTCAGAGGGAGCCGGTTGACCTCCTCATGGACGAGCGGTCGTTCCTCATCGCTGAGCAGGCGCCCGGCGCCCGGATCGTCGTGTTCCGCGGCGCCACCGGCCGGGCACTCCTGCACATGCTCCATCAGGGTCAGCCGGGTACGGCTGCGGAATGCCACGGCCCGAGACCGCAGGCAAACCCGGCAGGCCACGCCGTAGAGCCAGTTCCCCAGCAGGTTCTTCTGCCGCAAACGGCCTGCTTTACGGACCAGCACCAGGAATGTCGCCTGAAAGGCATCGTCCACATCGTTGGGGTCGTGCAGGAACTGGCGGCAAACGCACAGGACCATGGGACCGTGACGCTCCACCAGGGTTGCGAACGCCAGCTCGTCACGCGAGGCGGCGAACCGGTCCAGCAACTGCGACTCGGTCATCCCCGTCAGTGAACCACGGTCGAGGAGACACTCCAGTTGCTGGACGACCCGGCCAACACCACGATTTTCAGGTCGATCCATGCCTGCGACGCTCCGGCCTCAAGAACCCGACGATGCCTTGCCCCGGGCATCGCTGCCAATGTGTACTGCGTGCCGCCGCCATGACCGATACGTGAAAAAGAAAAAATCCACGCCGGTGTCCCACTTCATGGGGCACAACGTAAACATCGTGAAGATGATTGCGTGGATCTAGGGACGCATGGCTGCAAGGGTAGAAATGTCAAGGTCGAACCCGCAAAAGCTTCCGGATGCGCTCGTGCAACCCCGACCAGGGCGGGTCGAAGGCGATGGGCTGGTCGTCCGGCTCCTCGTTCAGCGGTTCGGGACGCCCGCTCTCATCGACCTGCACAAATTGCATGGCACCATCCATCCACGGTGCCGAGCGATCGGGCAAGGGTGTGCCCCAGAGTGCGACCACGATCTGAGCGCTGCCGCGATGCACCTGTCGGCCCCGGATTTGCACCACCGTGCCGACCGGAATGGGCTCATAACAGCGGAGGTCGAGAACGCGCTTCAGAACAAGGTTCGCATTCAGCCCCGCGGCGCGGAAGGCTGTGG
Organism: uncultured Planctomycetaceae bacterium; assembly: GCA_963833985.1. Lineage (GTDB taxonomy): Bacteria > Planctomycetota > Planctomycetia > Isosphaerales > Isosphaeraceae > Aquisphaera. The sequence goes on along the minus strand of CAWIAD010000002.1, from coordinate 10,477 downwards.
CGTAACCCGCCTCGAGGGCGAGCGCGAGCAGGGTTCCCGCATAGAGCGTTCCGTGGTGGTTGGCATCGCGTGGCAAGACAAGCCGATGTGTGAGAGTCTCGAAATCTCGGGCCTGCGGCTCGCGCATGAAACTCCGGCCCCGTCGAGTGGCGATGGTCAGGACATGAGCGCTGGGCAATCACGAAAAGTTATCACGCGATTTGCCCGACCGCAACGGTCGGGCTCCGAACCCCAACGCAAACCGGACCCGGCCGGCCCACGACCCCGACTCTCGACGAAAGCGCCGGTTCGATGGCCGCGGCGCAGATGGATGGGCGCGTGCCGCCAGAAGAAGAACACAAACAATTCATGCGGCGCACGAAAAACCCCCGCGAACGGGGGGTTGAATGATACATGCAATTGCGCCGGTAGGAATCGAACCTACGACCTCCAGGTTATGAGCCTGGCGAGCTAGCCGCTGCTCCACGGCGCAAAGCAATTGTATCGCAAACGCTGCACGAAGGAAAGAGCCGGTCCCTTTTCGTTTCTGGAACCGCCCTGTGCCGCCCCCCCCGGCTTCGGAGACCGCTCAGTCGCAATCCAGAAGATGAACCGGCTGGGAGAGTTTTGTGAAAATGCGCGTAGGGTAAGTGCTGGAAAGGTCTAAGTTTCGGGAGCTTGTGCTTGATGGAACCTCAAATGTTTCGCAACAATGAGGCGGTGGTATGCCCCGGACTCTCTTGATGAAACCGATGTGATCCGAACAGGCCAGACGGCGGCGATCAACCGACGCGATCCGGGAACAGGCCGCGAGACTCCGGAATCAGGACGGACGCGGTGACAAGGAGGTGGTAGGTGCACACACTCATGGAATCATTTATCCGGGGGCTGGAGGCGGAGGGCAATGCGTCGTTGCATACGCTTCGTTCGTACCAGGATGACATGACTCTCTTCTCCCGTTACCTGGAGGAAAACCAGAAGGAGGGAGGAGATCCGGCGATCGCCGATGTGGCACGGCTGCGCCGGTATGCGGCATGGTTAAGTAGCCAGGGCTACGCGCCGGCGACCATTGCCAGGCGGCTGGCCAGCCTGCGATCGTTCTACCGCTACCTCAGGCGGCAAGGGAAGGTGACCGGCGACCCCACGTCCGGTTTACGCAACCCCAAGCAGCCCCGTAGGTTGCCGCGGCTCTTGCGGATCGACGAGGTGATCCGGCTGCTGGATACGATCGCGGTGGACTGCGTTCCGGGCGTACGAGACCGGGCCATGCTGGAAACGCTTTACGGCGGCGGCTTGCGGGTGAGCGAGCTGGTGGGCCTGGATCTCGACGACCTCGACTTCGAGGCGGAACTGGTGCGCGTACGTGGCAAGGGTCGGAGAGAACGGCTCAGCCCGGTGGGCCGCATGGCGATGCGGTGGATCCAGCATTACCTGCCGCTCCGCCGCCCCGAAGCCACCGGCGAGCCCGCGATCTTTCTGAACCGCTACGGGTCGCGACTCACTACGCGGAGCGTCGGCCGGCTGCTCGAAGAACACCTGGCACGAGCCGGGATTGCCACCGCCGCCAGCCCGCATACGCTCCGGCACAGCTTCGCCACGCACCTGCTCGACCGCGGTGCGGACCTCCGCAGTGTCCAGGAGCTGCTGGGCCACCGTAATCTCACGACCACTCAGATCTACACCCACGTCACGCGGGACCGATTGCTCCATATATATGGCGAGGCACATCCCCGTGCGCGCTGAAAATGCATGCACAGTGAACGGGTGTTCCCAAAAGGCGATGGCCGCGGCCTTGCCCCGGGCCTGTCCGCCGCCCAATCGGAAAGGAGGCTCTGAACACGCAAATGCGATATTTATAGCTAGGGCCACCATGCCACAATCTTCCAGCATCTTCCCCTCCCGCAGGCTCCTCGACCCGAACCGGCGTCCTCCTCACATTGATCCTGGTTAGACCCATTCGTTTGACGATGTTGCATCCATGACATAGACGTTTACACAGAGCGACGTGATGTGCTGAGTCGGGTGACTCCGACGCAACGTCAAGCTGTCTGAACCTCGAATCCCCAGGGAAGCAACCTTGCGAGTCAACTGCGTCGGTTGGACTGCGTCTGGTTTGGAGTTTGGGAATGATCACGCCATACAGGGCTGATGTCCTCGCCCAGCTCTCACGGACGACGAGACAACCCGTGCTCTCTCACGAAAGCGCGTGAGTGGAGAGATTGAATTCCATGCGCAAGTTCCGAATTCTCATTGTCTGCCCCGAACCCCAGGGACTCTCGCTGCTCACTTCGATGCTGAAGTCGTTGGGGCACGTGATCGAGGAAGCGCCAACGGACCGTGCCGCGGTCCGGTTCATGGAGCGAAACCCGGTCAACCTTGTTCTGGCAAGCGTGGACCCCACCGATGCCGAAGCGCTGGAGCTCCTGACCTATGTTCGCCGCAAGCATTCCGACGTACCGGTGGTCGTGATGTTCTCGCGCGTTCATCCGGAGCGTGCCAAGGAGGCGTTGCGGCTCGGGGCGATGGCGGTGCTCAAGTACCCTGTTCCGGCGGCCGAGCTTCGCGCCGCCGTATTGCAGGCACTGGAACAATGTGAGGCCGCGCCGACGGGCTTCGCGGCTCAGCCGTCCGCCGCGGCGCCCGCTCCGCCAGGCCCAGTCTCCGCGGTGCGGCAGCAGGCTGGTGCTCCGGTATCCTCCCTGCCCGCGGTCCTCGACCTGTTTCCGTCCAACGGCCCGCTGACAGCCACCCCGAACCACTACGCGCCGCAGGCGACCACCTTGCTCCCCGTTCCCGCCGCCAGCAGCACGGCTCTGACTCGCCCCGTGTCGCGTCCGGAGGATCACTCTCCCCATGCGGAGCTGGCCCGCGAGCTCGACCTGGTCACCGCGGACCCCTGCCTCAAGCAGATCCTCGAGCTCGCCGGCACGCTCGCGACAACGCGTTCCTGCGTCCTGATCGTGGGCGAGCCGGGCACCGGCAAGTCGCTGCTGGCCCGGCTTCTGCACCTGGGCGGCGGACAGGCCAGCGGCCCGTTCGTCACGCTCAAGTCCAGCGACCTGGGTGACCCGGACCGTGAAGACGGTGATCTCGAGATGCCCTCGTTCCACTCCGCCACGGCCGTGAGCGTCTGGACCGAAAAGCTGACCCAGGCGCAGGGAGGTACGTTCCACCTTCGCGAAGTGGGCAGTTTGCCGGCCGACATCCAGCTCCACCTGCTCCGCGAGCTGCAATACCACGACCTGGACGCCGCCAGCATGCAGCACCGCCCCGGGGCGCAGGCCGGTGTCCGTTTCGTCCTGTCCTCCAGCGACAACCTGTCAAGCGTCGTTGAACAGGGACGGTTCCGCCCTGAGCTCTACCATCGCATCAGCACCTTCTGCCTGATGGTGCCTCCGCTGCGTCATCGCGGGGCCGACGTGGAGCTGCTCGCCGAGCACTTCCGCGCCAGCTTTGCCCAGGAGTTCCGCAAGGATGTCGTCGGCTTCACACGCGACGCCCTGGAAACGCTCCAGCGCCATGATTGGCCCGGCAACGTGCGCGAGCTCAAGGGCGTCATCCAGCGGGCCGTGGCCCGATGCACCGGCCCGCGGCTCTCCTCCACGCACCTGGCTCCGATTCTCAACTATCAGCGCCAGCCGCGCGGCGGTGCCGCCGGCGGCTCGCGACCGCACCTCCCCATGGGTATCCGGCCCCTCAAAGAAGCGCTCGAGGAACCGGAAAAGCGCATCATCATCCAGGCCCTACAGGCGTTCAACTGGAACCGTCAGGAGACCGCCAGGGTCCTGGATATCAACCGCACCACGCTTTACAAGAAGATGAAGAAATACGGCCTTTTAATCGATGAGCCGATCTGGGTCAATTGATCCGGGCCACGGGTTGCGCCGGTTCCTGGCCGATTCGCGCCGCGTCGCACGCGGAATTTCAGGATCGGCGTCCCCCTCCTGGTGCTTCCAGGCCAACCCGCAGGTCGGCTCGTCATGCAAATGGGGCCCGTGATCGAGTGCTAGACTAGCATCCCCAAAGCCGCGCAGGGCACGATGGCCCCGACCAGCAGGTTGGCCTTCGTGCCCTGCGCGGTGCTCTTGCAATCCCGCCGCCGAAATGACCCGAAGATGAGCCCCGGCAGCGCCCGCTCTGAGGTCAGCCGGTCGCCGCTTCCTGGAGCTCGAACTGCTTGAGATCCAGGTCCGGCAGCATCGCCCCGTGCTCAAAAAAGTTGTTGTACAGCTCGAAGCAGCGCTTCAGATCATGGCGGATATGGCCCATCGGCGCCGTCTCGAGATAGTGGTGGAGATACTCGCGGTAGGCCGGGTGCGCGCACTGGTCGATGATCCGGTGGGCGCGCGCAATGGGTGAAAGCCCGCGCAGGTCCGCCAGCCCGTACTCCGTGGCGATGGCCTGGATCGAGTGCTCGCTGTGGTCCACGTGCGAGCACATCGGGACGATGGTGGAGATCTTGCCGCCCTTGGCCGTCGACGGGCACATGAAGATGGACAGGTACGCGTTGCGCTCGAAGTCGCCGCTGCCGCCCAGCCCGTTCATGAGCTGGGTGCCGAAGAAGTGGGTCGAGTTGGCATGGCCGTAGATGTCGACCTCGATCGCCGTGTTGGTGGCGATCACGCCCAGCCGGCGGGCGATCCCGGGGTTGTTGGAGATCTCCTGGGGGCGCAGCACGATGCGGTCTGCGAACTCGTCGAACTCGCCGTAGAGGAACTGAAGCTTCTCGTCCGTGAGTGTCAAGGAGCAAGTACTGGCCGCGGTCACGGTGCCGGCGGCAATCATATCGATGACGGCATCCTGGAGGACCTCGGTGTAGACCTTGAACTGTGGGAAGTCTTCATTGCCGGCAAGGCCCGCGAGCACGGCGTTGCAGATGTTGCCGACGCCGCTCTGGAGCGGCAGGAACTGCGGAGGGATACGCCCCGCGACCATCTCGTCGAGCAGGAACTGCGAGACGTGGCCGGCGATCCGCCGGCTGACCTCGTCGGGCGCGCTGAAGGGCCTGCCGCCATCGGGCTCGTTGGTGCGGACGATGCCCACCACCTTCGCGGGATTGACCTCCGCATACCGCCTGCCGATGCGGTCGAGCGGGTCATAGATCTGGATGGCGTGGCGGTTCGGGGGCGGGGGCAGGACGATGATGTCGGCCAGCTCGCGGAGCCGCGGCAAATGGTACGCGTTGAGCTCGATGATCACCTTCTCGGCCTTGCGCAGGAAGGTCGGCGAGTTGCCGATTCCCGTGGTCAGGTAAACCCGGCCGTCCGGAGTGATCTCCGTGGCCTCGACGATGGCGAAGTCGACCGTGCCCAGGAACCCCTCCATCACCATCTGCGAGACGTGTGAGAGGTGCATGTCCACGAAGTCGAGCCGACCCGAGTTGGCGAGCTTCCGGAGCGGTCCGGAAGTCATGTAAGGAGCCCGCCAGCTCAGCGCCTCGGCTAGCCCCAGTGCGTCGTCGCACGCGGCGCCTGTGGAGGCGCCGCTGAGCAGCCGGATCTGAAATGGCGTACCTGCGGAGTGCAATGCCCGGGCACGCTCCGCCAGGGCCCTGGGCACGGCCTTGGGTGCGCCCGCCGGTGTGAACCCGCTCACTCCCACCATCGCGCCGTGGGGAATCAGCTCGGCGGCCTCCTCGGCCGTCAGTATCGGGAACAGATTTCCGGTTGCCATGTCGTCTCTACACCTTGACTTGCGGATGACCTCCCGAAATCAGCCGCTCGATCATCGAGGCAGCCAGCCTGGCAGCAAAGCCGGGGGCAGGAGTCCGGCGCTCGATCCGGGAGATACGGCGGCCGGTACATGAGCAGAAGACCCGCGAGGCAGGCTGTGGCGGGAAGGGAGCGGTCATCGAACCTGGGGAATCGCGATTCATCCTGGCTGCGGTCGGTACCGCCTGAAACCCCCCTGGCTTTTCCTGGCGGGCCGGCTCGGCCCGAGCATGCTGCCGGCAAGACGTCTTGCGCCGGACGGTTCGGTTCCGGGAGGGGAGATCGAACCCGAAGCCCGGAGCATTCTCTGGCAGGCGGGCCAGCCGATCCGGACATCTTCCATGAACCGACCCGACTCCGGGAGCCTGTCCTTCCGGCCCTCTTCCAACCATAGTATACCCGTAACGGCCCGGTGCTCCTAGGGCATTCATCGGCCCGGCAGCCGCGCCGCACGCGACCGACAGCGCCCGATCGCCGGGCTCCAGGGCGCTGGCGGTCAGCTCTTGCTGGCGGTCAGCTCTTGATGATATCGCGGACCGTTCCGCCGGAGGGGATCATGGGCAGGACGTGCTCCTGGTAAGGGATCAGCACGTCCAGCACATAGGGTCCCGGGTGTGCGATCATCTCCTTGAGCGCATCGATCACCTCCGACCTGTCACGGACCTGGCGTGCCGCGATGCCGAACCCGAGGGCGACCTGGACGAAGTCGGGATAGATGAATTCGGGGACTTCCCCTTCACCCTGGCCCACGGCCTCGGGGAGATGCACCGGCCCCAGGTAGGTGTGCGCCCGGTTGCCGGCGTGGAACCGGTCCTCCCACTGCACGACCATGCCCAGGTGCTGGTTGTTGAGCACGATGACCTTCACCGGCAGCTTCTCGCAGTACACCGTGGCCAGCTCCTGGATGTTCATCAGGAAGCTGCCGTCGCCGTCGATATCCACCACGAGCGCCTCGGGGAAGGCGGCCTGCGCGCCCATGGCGGCCGGCAAGCCATAGCCCATCGATCCCAGGCCGCCGGAGGTGATCCAGGTCCTCGGGCGCTTGAAGCGCGTCCACTGCGCGGCCCACATCTGATGCTGGCCGACGCCCGTGGACATGATGAAATCGCCCTGCGTCAGGTTCGAGAACTGTTCCAGCACGTACTGCGGCAGGATGACGTCGTCGCGCTGGTCGTAGGTCATCGGCTCGGCCGTGCGCCACTCGTCGATCTGCTGGTGCCAGTCGCGATAATTGCCGGGTCCGACGAGCGGGTTGATCGCCTCCAGGAAGGATTTCACGTCGGCATGGACCGGGATGTGGGCGAACTTGTTCTTGTTGATCTCGGAGGCGTCGATCTCGACATGGACGATCCGCCCGTGCTTGGCGAACTCGCTCAGCTTGCCGGTGACCCGGTCATCGAATCGAACGCCGAGGGCCAGCAGCAGGTCGGCCTCGTTGACGGCGTAATTGGCGTAGACCGTTCCGTGCATGCCCAGCATGTTCAGTGAAAGGTAGTGATCGCTGGGGATGCAGCCGAGTCCGTGCACGGTCATGGCCACGGGGATCCCGGTTTTGGTGGCGAACTCGCGGAACGCCTCGTTCGCGTTCGAGGCCAGAACGCCGCCTCCGCAGTAGATGATGGGCCTTCGAGAACCGGCGATCGCCGCGGCGACCTGGTGGATGACCTCGGGCGCGGCGGGGGGGGCAGGCGGTATCCGGGCAGGTCCATCGCCACGTTGTACTCGGGACGGGCCACCACGGTGTTCTGGATGTCCTTGGGGATGTCGACCAGCACCGGACCGGGACGCCCGGTGTTGGCGATGTGAAACGCCTCCTTCATCACGCGGGCGACGTCGCGGGCGCTCTGGACGAGGTAATGATGCTTGGTGATGGCCCGGCAGACCTCGATCATCGGCGTTTCCTGGAACGCGTCGGTGCCGATGACATGGCTGGCCACCTGCCCCGTGATCGCGACCAGGGGAATCGAATCCAGCTTCGCGTCCGCCAGCCCCGTGACGAGGTTGAGCGCACCAGGCCCGGACGTGGCCATCACCACGCCTGGCTTCCCCGTCACGCGCGCATAGCCCTCGGCCGCGAAGATCCCCCCTTGCTCGTGCCGCGGCAGGATCGTGCGGATCTGGCTGCGGTACCGCGTGAGGGCCTGATGCATGGGCATGCTGGCCCCGCCAGGGTACGCGAAAATCACCTCAACGCCGTGCCGTACCAGCGATTCGACCAGAACGTCTGCTCCGGTGGTGGGTCTGGCAGTGATTTGAGTCTGGCGATCGTCGATGGCAGCCACGGCGGTCCTCGTTTTCGGCTCCAAGTGCATGCTTGTTCAAGGCTTGTCCATAAGATCGATTCTAGAGCCGGAATGCTGCCAAAACAACCCGCGGGTGCCTGTTTCCAGCTTGTCAAAGACCGCGCAGGGCTTGCTGGCGGAGCAGACCGCACCCATGCGGCCGGGTGTCGCGGATGACACGGCCCCGCGGGGCATGGTATCGTCCCCGGGAAGCCAGTCCACGGGTGGGATGCAATGACGGCTCAGGTCTTGAGTGGCCCTGATCCGGGCAGCATTGCACGCGTGAATGACAACAGGATTGCTATTACAGTGCCACGGATTGCCCACGCACTGGTTACTGGAGCATCCTCGGGCCTGGGCCGTGAGATGGTGCGGCAGCTCGTTCTTGAGCGCAACGTGACCGTGCTGGCAACCGCCCGCCGGCGCGAGCGGCTCGAGCAACTGGCCGCCGAGCTTCCACCGGGGCGCGTACACATCCTCGCGGGCGACCTGGTCGATGCATGCTTTCGCGAGCAGCTCTGGCAGCAGGCCATCGCGCTGCCTGGCGGTCTCGATCTCCTCGTGAACAACGCGGGCGCCGGGCATTACGCAGAGTTCGCCGACCAGGATCCGACGGCGATCCGCCAGATGATCGAGCTCAACGTGATGGCCCTGTTCGACCTCACGCAAAAAGCCGCCTGCCACATGCGCACCCGGCGTTCCGGACAGATCCTTGAGATCTCGTCGGTGCTCGGTTTCATGGGCATTCCATATTCCGCGGTGTACGTCGCCAGCAAGCATGCGGTCAACGGCCTGGTGCGCAGCCTGAAGTACGAGCTGCGGGGGACAGGCGTACGCATCTGGGCCGCGTGTCCGAGCCGGACCACCAGCGAGTTCAGCAGCACGGCGCTGGGGATGGACAGCCGCCAGGGCGGTCTGCCCGCGGGTGAGCCGACCGACCGGGTGGTCCGCGCCATCCTGCGTGGACTGGATGGACGACCGACATTTCTTCTGCCCACCTGGACGGCCTGGGCCGCGCTCCGGCTCGCCGGTTGGTGCCCGCCGCTGTACGACTGGTTCATCACCCGCTGGGCCGCACGCCATGTCGGCAAGGCGCTGGCGCGCACGCCCGGTGCCGGTGCCGGCCAAGCAGGCTCGTAATCGTTCTTTGACAGGCATTCAGGAGGTTGATGCGATCCTGGATGACCGGGAGGCCGACCTTTGTGAGACACGATTCCCAATCGTGTCTCTCTTTCGATCTCCTCGTGGGACACGATTCCAGTGCGCCGTGGAAAGGTGTTGGTCTTCAGTGGGTGTAACTCCCACCCGGCAACTGGGTCGCTCCAGCCGGTAGCTATCGGAGCGGCGGTGGAGGAGACGAAACCGTCGGAGCCTTCGAGACAGATGTGTCGCTTGGCGATGCAGCGAACCGACAGGCCGTAACGCGAGTGAACGTTGAGCAGGCCTCGAAAAGTCCAATGTGGTCGCCGACCTTGCTGGAATATGGGGAAGGCCGCCGTCGCTGGGGATGAAAGGGAAACGGTTGGAATAGGCCGCCCCACGAGCGATCAGAACCCAGCGGGCCACCGGGGTATTGACGACGGCATGTCGGCACACGGAGATCAACACAACACGGGAAACCCCAAGCGGTGAGGGCGCGTGACCCTCAACCGGACGCCCGCGAGGGACCGGCCGGGCTGCCTGGGGTGGCGGAGAGGCCCGTAGTACCGTCGACGCCGGGTAACTCCGGTCGAGGGAAGGGGCCTTGGTTCAAGGTCAACGCAACAAGCGGCAGACAGCCGGGAGATTGGCGTGAGTCTATCACCTCCACTGAAGGTCGGGAAGTTGCAGACGGCGTTGCACACCAAAGCGAAGAACGCGCCCAACTATCGGTTCTACGTCCTGTACGACAAGATTTATCGACGTGACGTTCTGGGATTCGCCTACGAACGCTGCCGTGCCAACGGCGGCGCGCCGGGGATCGACGGCCAGAGTTTCGCCGACATCGAGGCGTCCGGGAAGGAACGATGGCTGGACGAACTGGCGGAACAACTTCGTAAGGAGACGTATCAACCCCAGGCGGTGCGGCGCGTGTACATCCCCAAAGGGGACGGCAAGCAAAGGCCGCTGGGCATTCCTTGCATCAAGGATCGTGTGGTGCAGATGGCTGCGGTGCTGGTCTTGGAGCCGATCTTCGAGGCCGACCTGGAGCCGGAACAACACGCCTACCGCCCGGAGCGCAGCGCCCTGGACGCCGTCCGCGAAGTCGAACGGCTGCTCAAGACGGGGCACACCGAGGTGGTGGACGCGGACTTATCTGGATATTTCGATAGCATACCCCATTCCGAGTTAATGAAATCGGCGTCACGGCGCATCAGCGACGGTCGCGTCCTGCGGCTGATCAAGATGTGGCTGGAAACACCGGTGGAAGAAACCGACGGGAAGGGGCAGCGCCATCGAACGACCCGGAATAAAGACCAGGGGATGGGTACACCGCAAGGTGCACCGATCACGCCCCCAACAATG